>NZ_JAGFPE010000010.1 GCF_025962655.1 Candidatus Symbiopectobacterium sp. NZEC151
TCGCGCCACAGGACTTCGGCGATATCTGCCATACCCATGGGTGCGCCCGGGTGACCGGATTTGGCTTTTTGCACGCCGTCCATGCTGAGTGCGCGGATAGCGTTGGCAAGTTCTTTACGAGAGGACATGCTTTACTCCAGATCGGATTGAACAGATGTCTTGCCAAACATACGTTTAATAATCAATACGTTAGCCAGGAAGACCAAAGAGAGATGGCTATAAATGTACATGAAAATGCTGGCGATTGCACATGGAACCATTGGCGAAATAACAGGATTTCATGGCTATTTTGCGCCAAACAGGATTTTAGCTATCCTACATGCAGCAAAGCCTGCTGAAAGTGCGAGTGAATTCGCCGTTTTCCGATATTAAGACCATTCGCTTTCCTCTATTTTGAAACCGGGTTTCATCATAGTGGTCGATAAAAAGGAACATCTTTTCTGCCTTACCGTGAGCAGAATCTGCATGAGCCTGAAAACCAGTGAGGAAGATAAGGGTATGAGGATCAGAACACCGCTGTTAGCTCTGACTATCACCAGCCTACTGAGCGGCTGTCAAAATCTGGATAACAACACCTTGATGCAATCAGGGGTGCAAGCGTTTCAGGCGGCGACGCTGAGCGACGCGCAGGTAAAAACGCTCAGCGAACAGTCTTGTGCACAAATGGATAAAGAGGCCAAAATCGCGCCCGCCGACAGCAGCTATACAAAACGGCTGAACAACATCGCCGATGCGCTCGGCCACGATATCAATGGCACCCCCGCCAACTACAAGGTGTACCTGACCAAAGACGTGAATGCCTGGGCCATGGCCAATGGCTGCATCCGCGTCTACAGCGGGTTAATGGATATCATGACGGACAATGAAGTCGAAGGCGTATTGGGGCATGAAATGGGGCATGTGGCCTTGGGTCATAGCCGTAAGGCGATGCAGGTAGCCTATGCCACCAGCGCGGCCCGCACTGCCGTCGCCTCGGCGGGCGGCGTGGCGACCTCATTATCACAATCCCAATTGGCGGATATGGGAGAAAAACTGGTGAATGCCCAGTTTTCGCAGACGCAAGAGCGTCAGGCCGACGACTACTCTTTCGACTTGCTAAAACGGCGCGGTATCGATCAACAAGGATTAGCCAGCAGCTTTGAGAAACTGGCCAAACTGGATGCGGGCCGACAAAGCAGCATGTTTGATTCACACCCTGCCGCCGAAGAACGCGCGCAACATATTCGCGATCGTATCGCCGCAGGCAAGTAACCCGACAGATACCCTCACCGCAGCGATGTATCGAATCGGTACGTCGCTGTAATTATCGGCTAAAGGAATTACCCCACGCTATTAATCTTCCCTTAACAGAGAAGTCATTTTATTTGTATGGATAATTTATAATAACGATGGCGCACCCTCTGATGGCACGATAAATAAAAGTTTTTCGCCTTCATCCATGTTCC
The DNA here is from genome assembly GCF_025962655.1 of Candidatus Symbiopectobacterium sp. NZEC151. GTDB lineage: Bacteria > Pseudomonadota > Gammaproteobacteria > Enterobacterales > Enterobacteriaceae > Symbiopectobacterium. The sequence goes on from NZ_JAGFPE010000010.1 coordinate 1,446, forward strand.
GTTATCACTTAAATAAATAAAAGTAATTAATTACATAATTTCAATCAATTATAGTAATTAATCTTCTCGCTAATACCTATTAATTCGATAGCGTAACACCATGTATTTTCAATACATTATATTTTTTAATAGGAAAATTCCCTAAATTTGATATGATAGTCACGCGAGAGTTGTAAAAATTTGTCAATTTTATCATTGAGATAGACTAATTATTTTCGTTAGTCCTATTTTTGAGATAGCGGATTCGTAAGACAGATAAATATTTCAAATTATTTCAAAGTGGTTTTTGGACGACTAACCCGACGAGCGCAATATTGACAACAATATTTGAGATATGTTTTTTTTGAATAAACTCATAAAGTCAAAACACCATGGATGTGAGAATTTTTAGCAAATGCAACTTTACGCTTGTCGGCTTACGTGAAATTTTTTCACGTGTCCCCGCGTTGCATGTAAAGTCTGCAAATCGATTTACATTGATACCCCAGGGAAGAAAAAAATGCATTTTTATCATCGATGGCGCAAGTGAAGGCTTCGAGGAATACTACGCGTCGATAAAATGTCACTTTTATGACATTGTTTCCGTTTTCATCATTATTAATAACTCAAACCACGAACCCGTTTGCATTGATGAAAAAACGGTGCTTATCCCTAAATCAACGTCGATCGGATACTTCTCTAACATATTGAATATAGAAGAGATCCATGAAAGTGGTGCCGCCCAGCCGGTTAAACTCTCCAAATCCGAGCATGCGGTATTTCGGTACTGGAGCGAGGGGTATTCGCCGGAAGTGATCGCCGAACGGGTGGGGATTAATAAAAAGTCAGTACTGAACAGCAAAGCAAGGCTGTTAAACAAATACGGCGTGCACGACAAGAATTCCCTGCTGCTGATTGCCACCATTCTGTTTAAACGACAAATCATTAAACTGGGTGAAGGCAGCGCCAATGCGCCTTAAGCGTGTTGCCTGTATTAAACAGAGATAAAAAGGGAGGCTATTGCCTCCCTTTTTTATGCCTTCAAACTAGGCATCTTCCAGGTAAGTGTAGCCATACAGGCCGCTTTCGAACTCATCCAGAAACTGCGACTGAATGTCAGCAGGCAGGTTGGTCTCTTTCACCTGATCGCGGAAACGCGACATCAGGACTTCGGGATCCAGTTGCACGTACTCCAGCATGTCTGCCACCGTATTGCCTTCATCGGACTCTTCCAGTTCGATGGAGCCGTCCTGGAACACGTAGACATCCACCGTCGCCGTATCGCCAAACAGGTTATGCATGTTGCCCAGGATCTCCTGATAGGCCCCAATCATAAAGAAGCCCAGCAGCGGCGGATTTTCCGGGTCATAAGGCGGCATCGGCATGGTGGTCGCGATACCATCACCATCGATGTAATGGTCGATGGTTCCGTCCGAGTCACAGGTAATATCCAGCAGCACGGCACGGCGCTCAGGCAGTTTGTCCAAACCTTCCAGCGGCATCACCGGGAACAGCTGATCGATCCCCCAGGCATCCGGCATCGACTGGAACAACGAAAAATTCACATACAATTTATCCGCCATGCGTTCCTGCAACTCGTCAATGATCGGACGGTGCGCGCGGTTGCTGGGATCAAGCTGCTGCTGAATCTGCTGGCAGATGCTGAGATAGAGCTGCTCCGCTTTCGCACGCTGCGTCAGATTTAACATCCCGTGCGTATATTGGGTATGCACATCATGCAAATCCATCTGGCTGTCGTGCAACCATTCACGCAAGGAACGCCGCGTTCCCGGCATTTTGATCTCCTGCCAGGTTGACCACAGGCTTTCCAGCGCGCGGGGATCGTCCTCTTCCGGCGGCATCGGCTCGCTGAACTCGTTGCGCTCCACCCCGATAATGTTGGACACCAGCACCGTGTGGTGTGCGGTAACCGCACGCCCGGATTCGGTGATCACCATCGGGTGCGGCAGACCGTGTTCATTACAGGCATCGCCAATGCCCCAAATCACGTTATTCGCGTATTCATTCAGGCCATAGTTGACCGAACAGTCAGATTGAGAGCGGGTGCCTTCATAATCTACGCCCAGCCCACCGCCGACGTCGAAACACTGAATATTGACGCCCAGCTTGTGCAGTTCCACATAGAAACGGGCGGATTCGCGCACACCCGTGGCAATATCGCGAATATTGGCCAACTGGGAGCCGAGATGGAAGTGCAACAGTTGCAGGCTGTCCAAACGCCCCGCTTCGCGCAGCATCTCGACCAGTTGCAGAACCTGCACCGCAGCCAGACCAAACTTGGACTTTTCACCGCCGCTGGATTGCCACTTGCCTGAGCCCTGCGAGGCCAGACGCGCACGCACGCCAAGGCGCGGCACCACGTTGAGCTGCTCAGCCTCTTCCAGCACCAGTTTAATCTCGGACATCTTCTCGATGACCAGATACACCTTGTGCCCCAATTTCTCGCCGATCAGCGCCAGACGGATGTATTCGCGATCCTTGTAACCGTTACACACGATCACAGTGCGCGTCATACCCGCGTGTCCCAGCACCGCCATCAATTCAGCTTTTGAGCCCGCCTCCAGCCCCAGCGGTTCACCCGAATTCACCAGCGATTCAATCACGCGCCGATGCTGGTTAACCTTGATGGGGTACACCAGGAAATAGCCGCCTTCGTAGCCGAAGGACTCCCGCGCACGACGAAACGCGGCGTTAATCGAACGCAAACGGTGTTGCAGAATTTGCGGAAAACAGAACAGCGCAGGCAAACGCTGGTGGTCCTGCTGCATCTCTTTCACCAGCCGCGCCAAATCAACGCGGGCTTCCGGCACGTCCGGATCCGGGCAAACGCTGATATGCCCCAACTCGTTCACGTCGTAATAGTTGTTGCCCCACCAGGCAATGTTGTACGTCCGTAGCATCTCGCTGGCATTGCGGTCATTCATGGCCACCTCTTGCATAGAGCGTAAATGTTCACGTTTACCCGTCGCTGACGAGCCATTTTCAATCATATCGTCAGACATAACGCACCTCTTTATTCATTCCACTCATCACATTACGACCTGTCCCAAAACGCTGTGTCACTTCCACCCACGTTGATGGCGACAGCGGTGAAAAAACTGGCTGCATGCAGTATGCCGCCGTTATGTGACCTTTATTAGTGTAGTAAAACACGCTATCAGACTCCGTCGCACCCGCGAAAGAAAACGTAACAATCCGTGCCTGCGCAACAAAGGCGGCAGCACACGCGTTGGGTTACACAGCTAAAAAATAGTAGAAAGACAACGCACGCAAACGCGGCAAAAACCCTGAACATAGGCGTATCAGCCTGCCCGGGAGTCCTGCGTTAAGCTCGTGGACACGCGACTTCGGGAAACAGCAGAGTGAGAAGAAAAAAAGAAAGGCTGAGTATTTGACGCCGATACGTCAAAAGAAACCTGTTGCAAATGCAACGGACTCGGCAAACCGTGGATCATTAAACCTATCACCTCCGTGCCGCCGCAACGATTGCGGTCAGGCTATGGGTCAAAACAGGGAGCATATACGCTTTCCGCTACGCGTTACGGGACACTGCAACCGCTCGCCGTTTATACCGATATGTGGGGGTAAAAGCAAAATGAAAATCACTTTTCAACCTTTTGTACCCTAAATAATTCGAGTTGCAGGAAGGCGGCAAGTAAGGGAATCCCGATGAGCTTACTCAAGTAAGTGATTCGGGTGACAAATCTGCCGGGAGCAGATTTGAACGCCGCTTGCGGCGGCCTCGTCAGAGGTGAGGCCCAGGGATGGGCCGAATAACGAACGCAGCCAACGCATCTGCAGCTTGAAGTATGACGGGGAAAACGGCAATACAATATTTCGATGATAGCCGTCCAGAAACAAAAAACTGCTGGTAATCCGTCCGCCAAGTGACCTAGAATAGCCATCCAGATGTTAATCCATCTATACTGTTTTACTGACACACCGCGACTACTACAGCATTTGCTTTGAAGGTATAAAACGCATGGCTAAACACCTTTTTACGTCGGAATCCGTTTCTGAAGGGCATCCGGACAAGATTGCAGACCAGATCTCTGATGCGGTTCTTGACGCCATTTTGGAACAAGATCCCAAGGCGCGCGTCGCCTGTGAGACTTACGTGAAAACCGGTATGGTGTTAGTGGGCGGTGAGATCACCACCAGCGCCTGGGTAGATATTGAAGAAATCACGCGTCGTACGGTACGTGAGATTGGCTACGTCAACTCTGAGATGGGGTTTGATGCCAACTCATGCGCTGTGTTAAGCGCCATCGGTAAACAGTCGCCGGATATCAATCAGGGCGTCGATCGCAGCAATCCCCTGGAACAAGGCGCGGGCGACCAGGGTCTGATGTTCGGTTATGCCACCAATGAAACCGACGTGCTGATGCCAGCTCCCATCACCTACGCTCACCGTTTGGTACAGCGTCAGGCTGAAGTGCGCAAGAACGGCACGCTGCCGTGGCTGCGTCCGGATGCAAAAAGCCAGGTCACTTTCCAATATGATGACGGCAAGATCGTCGGTATTGACGCGGTGGTCCTGTCGACACAGCACGCGGAAGATATTGCGCAAAGCGATTTGCATGAAGCAGTGATGGAAGAGATCATCAAGCCGGTTCTGCCGTCTGAATGGCTCTCTGCCAGCACCAAATTCTTTATCAACCCGACAGGCCGTTTCGTTATCGGTGGCCCGATGGGTGACTGCGGTTTGACCGGTCGCAAGATTATCGTGGATACCTACGGCGGTGCAGCGCGTCACGGCGGCGGTGCGTTTTCCGGCAAAGACCCGTCCAAGGTTGACCGCTCTGCGGCCTATGCCGCGCGCTACGTGGCGAAAAACATCGTCGCTGCGGGTTTGGCCGATCGCTGTGAGATCCAGGTGTCCTACGCCATCGGCGTGGCCGAACCGACCTCAATCATGATCGAAACCTTTGGCACAGAAAAAATCCCGGCAGAGCGCCTCACTCAGTTGGTACGCGAGTTCTTCGATCTGCGTCCTTACGGATTGATTCAGATGCTCGACCTGCTGCACCCGATTTATCAGGAAACTGCCGCTTATGGCCACTTTGGCCGCGAGCATTTCCCGTGGGAGAAAACCGACAAGGCCGCACAACTGCGCGCGTCTGCCGGTCTGTAACCACCACAGGGCATTCCTCTCCGGTCAAAGGCGGGAGAGGAATGCGCCTTTCAGTTGCATCCCGTTTTGCCTCGTTCTATCCTCAACGCCATGAACACGCCTCGCATTCCTATCGCTCTCCATCACGCTGTCATGCACTGTCTGCGTGAACGCCTGCAATTTGCTAATCAAGCCTTAGGCAGCCAGTACTCGGAGCCCAGCGTCAGCTATCAGCAGCGCGGTGCAACCGCCGGGACCGCCTGGCTACAGCAATGGGAAATCCGTCTGAACCCGGTGCTGTTGCTGGAAAACCAACAAGCGTTCATCGATGAGGTGGTTCCCCACGAACTGGCTCATCTGCTGGTGTATGCCCGCTTCGGCCGCGTTGCGCCCCATGGCAAAGAGTGGCGCTGGATGATGGAACAGATTCTGCAAACCCCGGCGAAACGCACCCACCGTTTCGCCACTGCCTCCGTGCAGGGCAAAACCTATCCTTATCGTTGCGCCTGCCAGCAGCACCAGTTGAGCGTGCGTCGCCACTATCGGGCCCAACGCGGCGATGCCACTTATCGCTGTCTGAAGTGCGGTACGCCGCTACAGCTCGACGCCGCGCCACAGACCTAAGCCGTTCCTCCTCACGGCGCGATAAAACGTACAGTATCCATTTGCGCGATACGTCGACGTTCGCTACTCTGCGCGTTTTACGCCAAGGGGTAAATTTGGAATATGCTTCGCAACATTCTTGTTATTTCCACACTGAGTGGTGCACTGTTTTCGGCGTTTGCCGCAGCGCAAACCATCAATAATTTCACTCAGGCCAAAGCCGTTGCCGTGCGTATTCATCAGGATGCACCCGGCTCCTTCTATTGCGGATGCCGTATCTCCTGGGAAGGCAAAAAAGGCACCCCCGATCTCGCCTCCTGCGGTTATACCGTGCGCAAAAACGCCGATCGCGCACAGCGCATTGAGTGGGAACACGTGGTGCCTGCCTGGCAGTTCGGCCATCAACGTCAATGCTGGCAAGACGGCGGCAGAAAAAACTGCACAGGCGATGAGGTGTATCGCGACATGGAAACCGATCTGCACAACCTGCAACCCAGCATTGGTGAGGTGAATGGCGATCGCGGCAACTTCATGTATGGTCAATGGAACGGCGGTGAAGGCCAGTACGGCCAATGCGCGATGAAGATTGATTTCAAAAACAAGCTGGCAGAACCGCCCGAGCGGGCACGCGGTGCCATCGCCCGGACCTATTTTTACATGCGCGATCGCTACCAACTGCAGCTTTCCAGCCAGCAAACCCAGCTGTTTACCGCATGGGACAAGCTCTACCCCGTGACTTCCTGGGAATGCACCCGTGACCAGCGCATTGCCGAGCAGCAGGGGAATCATAATCCTTACGTTCAGCAGGCTTGCCAGCGCTAGTTCCACTACCTACTATAGAGCGTTCAACCAACGCCGCTGATCACGACATGTACTGCGGCGATACCGTAAACATCGCCGCCGGACACGCGCTTGTGAATCACCAAAGGCCAAGATAGACCTATGCGAATACCGCGTATTTTTCACCCCGAGACCGTGCCGCTCACGGGGGGTGACATCGAATTGAGTGAGGATGCCGCCAACCATGTGGGCCGCGTGCTGCGCATGAATCCGGGCGACGCGTTGCAGCTTTTTGACGGCAGCAACCACGTTTTTGCAGCCGAGATCCTGTCGGTCAGTAAAAAGCAGCTTATCGTCCGCACGCAACCCGGCGTTGGGGAAGACAAAGAGTCACCGCTCCATCTGCACCTGGGTCAGGTGATGTCGCGCGGCGAGAAGATGGAGTTCACCGTGCAAAAATCCATTGAACTCGGGGTCAATGTCATCACACCGCTGTTTTCTGAGCGTTGCGGCGTGAAACTGGACGGTGAGCGATTGGAGAAAAAAATCGCGCAGTGGCAAAAAATCGCTATCGCCGCCTGTGAGCAGTGTGGCCGTAACCGTATCCCCGAAATCCGGCCCGCCATGACGCTTGAGGATTGGTGCGCCGAGCACGATGAAGCCCTGAAACTGAATTTACACCCGCGCGCGACGCACAGCATCAACACGCTGCCTGTACCGCTTGCGCGCGTTCGGTTACTCATTGGTCCCGAAGGGGGCCTGTCTGCCGATGAAATAGCCATGACGGCCCAGCACCATTTCACCGACATTCTGTTGGGGCCGCGCGTTTTACGTACTGAAACGACTGCACTTACCGCCATCACCGCCTTACAGGTGCGTTTCGGCGATGTGGGGTAAAGGAGAAAAACCATGATCAAGCTCGGCATCGTGATGGATCCCATCGATTCCATCAACATCAAGAAAGACACCAGCTTTGCCATGCTGCTGGAAGCGCAACGCCGCGGTTATGAGCTGCATTACATGGAGATGAACGACCTCTATCTTCATGCTGGTGAAGCCCGTGCCACCACGCGTCGCCTCAGCGTACAGTACGACTATGATGGCTGGTACGATTTCCACGGCGAGCAGGATATCGCCCTGCACGAACTGGATGCGGTCCTGATGCGTAAGGATCCGCCGTTCGATACCGAATTCATCTATGCCACCTATATCCTGGAGCGGGCGGAAGAAAAAGGCACGCTGATCGTCAACAAGCCGCAAAGCCTGCGTGACTGTAACGAGAAGCTCTTTACCGCCTGGTTCCCGCACCTGACGCCGGATACGCTGGTCACGCGCCGCGCCGACAAGCTGCGTCAGTTCCACCAGCAGCATGGTGATGTGATCCTCAAACCGCTGGATGGTATGGGCGGCGCGTCGATTTTCCGGCTGAAACAGGATGACGCTAACGTTTCGGTTATCATCGAAACCCTGACCGAACACGGCCAGCGCTACTGCATGGCGCAAAACTATCTGCCCGCCATCAAAGACGGTGACAAGCGTATTCTGGTGGTGGATGGCGAACCCGTGCCCTATTGCCTGGCGCGTATCCCGAAAAGCGGTGAAACGCGCGGTAATCTGGCTGCCGGTGGACGCGGTGAAGCGCGCCCGCTGACGGAAAGCGATTGGCAAATCGCGCGCGCGGTGGCACCGACGTTGAAACAGAAAGGGCTGATTTTTGTCGGTCTTGACGTCATCGGCGATCGACTGACAGAGATCAACGTGACCAGCCCTACCTGCGCGCGGGAAATCGAAGCGGCATTTCCTGACGTTTCCATTACCGGTATGCTGATGGATGCCATTGAGCGCCGCCTGGCAGATCGCCAGCGTTAAGGTGGTTGGTGTAAAGGTTCTTGGCATTAATGTGCTTTACGTTAATGTACTTCGCGTTAAGGTATCCTGCATTACGGTGCCCAGCATGAGGGATACCCACCGATACCCGCCCGTGGCAACACGGGCTTCCCCTTCCCCCTGACCAGAGCGAATAACCACGCACAATGAATTTACAGCATCATTTTCTTATCGCCATGCCAGCCGTTCAGGATCCGGTATTCAAACGCGCCCTGATCTATATTTTCGAGCACAATGAAGACGGTGCAATGGGGCTTATCGTCAACAAACCGATGGACCAATTTTCGGTAGAAGACATCCTGAGCAAGCTGCGTATCGAGCCGACGCCTCGCGATCCCGACATTCGTCTGGATAAGCCGGTGTTCTCCGGTGGTCCGCTGGCGGACGATCGCGGTTTTATTCTGCACACGCCGCAGTCGGGTTTTGGTTCCAGCATCAGTATTTCCAGCGATGTCATGGTTACCACGTCAAAAGATGTGCTGGAGACGCTGGGCACACCGACACAGCCACGGGAAACGATGGTGGCCTTGGGGTATTCCGGCTGGGAACAGGGACAATTGGAAACAGAACTGCTGGAGAACGTGTGGCTCACCGCCCCCGCAGAAGCCGATATCCTGTTCCATACCCCGATCGCAGAGCGCTGGCGCATGGCGGCGAAAAGGATTGGTATCGATATCCACAATATCGTGGCCGATGCGGGGCATGCCTGATGACCAACCGAACCCTGATGGCCTTCGATTTTGGCACCAAAAGCATCGGTGTTGCCATCGGCCAGGAAGTCACCGGCACTGCGCGACCGCTTACGGCGTTCAAGGCGCAGGACGGCGTGCCTGACTGGAACCAGGTAGAGAAAATACTCAACGAGTGGCAGCCTGATTTACTGGTGGTGGGGTTGCCGCTGAACATGGATGGCACCGAGCAGGAGCTGACCGCAAGAGCGCGCAAGTTCGCCAACCGTTTACACGGGCGTTTCGGCAAACCGGTGGAACTACAGGATGAACGTCTGAGCACCGTAGAAGCACGGGCTGACCTGTTTGAACGCGGTGGGTTTCGCGCATTGAATAAAGGCCAGGTGGATGCCACCTCGGCCGTCATTATTCTGGAAAGCTGGTTTAGTCGTCAAACGCCGGGGCAGTAAAGGGATACCCATCCTCTTTCACGTAGCGGGTAGGTCGGCCACGCGAAGTCGTTAGGGTATATGGCAATACCTCTCAGCGGCGTTGGTGCAAACCGTCGCTATTCGTCCGGGAACTCAGCGATGAAATGTTCCACGTCGTTCACCATGGATTCGGTGCCGACAAAGAACGGGCAGCGCTGGTGCAATTTTTCCGGCGTAATATCGAGAATACGGCGTGCGCCATCGCTGGCTTTACCGCCTGCTTGTTCCGCCAGGAATGCCATCGGGTTGCATTCGTACAGCAAACGCAATTTTCCTTTCGGATAGCTTGCGGTGCTCGGGTACAAGTAGATGCCGCCTTTCAGCAGGTTACGGTGAAAATCCGCCACCAGTGAGCCGATATAGCGCGAGGTGTAAGGACGCTGCGTTGCCTCATCCTGTTCCTGACAGTACTTGATGTACTTCTTCACGCCCTGCGGGAATTTGATGTAGTTCCCTTCGTTAATCGAGTACATGTTCCCTTTTTCCGGGAAATGCACGCGTTCGTGCGACAGGCAGAAAACGCCCAGGGAAGGATCGTAAGTAAAGGCATGCACGCCGTGACCGGTGGTGTACACCAGCATGGTCGAGGAGCCGTATACGATATAACCCGCCGCCACCTGCTTGTTACCCGGTTGCAGGAAATCCGCTTCCGTGACCGGCGTACCCAACGGGGTAATACGACGGTAAATGGAGAAAATGGTGCCAACAGATACGTTAACATCAATGTTGGAAGAACCATCCAGCGGGTCCATTAACACCACATATTTGGCGTTTAGACCGCGGTCGCCTTCAAAAACGACGATCTCATCTTCTTCTTCGGAGGCAATCCCCGCTACTTCACCACGCGCTTTCAGTGCCGCTTTCAGTTTTTCATTGGCATACAGATCCAGCTTCATCTGCACTTCGCCCTGAACGTTCGACACGCCGCTGGTTCCCAGGATATCAACCAGTCCAGCCTTGTTGATATCACGGTGAATAATTTTGGCGCCCAGTTTGAGTGCGGACAACAGCGCGGTCAGTTCACCGGTTGCGTGAGAGAAATCGTGCTGTTTTTCGACGATAAATTCGCCTAACGTTTTCATAACACTATTCCAGAATCTACGAATGAAAAGCGGTTTCAGTTTTCACCGCTCATGTTTGCGCATGCAGTGTAGCCCAAACAGAAAGCCGCACCTAGTCAAATCCATTTCTTATGCGTAATCCAGGCGCTAGAATACGCGAAGACTTTCAGGAACTGATGGAAAATGTATGCGTATTCATATTTTGGGCATCTGTGGCACCTTTATGGGCGGTTTGGCACTGCTCGCTCGTTCATTGGGACATGAGGTTACCGGTTCGGATGCCAACGTCTATCCTCCGATGAGCACGTTGCTGGAAGAACAAGGCATCAGCCTCATTCAGGGCTATGACCCGTCGCAGTTAGACCCCGCGCCGGACCTGGTGATCATTGGCAACGCCATGAGTCGCGGCAACCCTTGCGTCGAGGCGGTGCTGGAAAAAAACATTCCCTACGTCTCCGGGCCACAGTGGCTGCATGACGCGGTGCTGCGTGAACGCTGGGTGATTGCCGTTGCGGGCACACACGGTAAAACCACCACCGCCGGGATGGTAACCTGGATTCTGGAAGCCTGCGGCTACCAACCCGGATTCGTCATCGGTGGTGTTCCCGGCAACTTTACCGTTTCTGCCCGCTTGGGTGGCGGCACCTTTATGGTAGTGGAAGCCGACGAATATGACTGTGCGTTCTTCGACAAACGTTCAAAATTCGTGCACTATGCGCCGCGCACGCTGATCCTGAACAACCTCGAATTCGATCATGCGGATATTTTTGACGATCTGAAAGCCATCCAGAAACAGTTCCACCATCTGGTTCGTCTGGTGCCGGGAACCGGTAAAATCATATTGCCAGACAATGATTTACACCTTAAACAGGTGATGGGTATGGGCTGTTGGAGCGAGCAGGAGTTAGTGGGTGACGACGGTGTCTGGAAAGCGAAAAAAGTCACGACCGATGCCAGCGAATTTCAGGTTTATCTGAACGATGAGTGGGTCGGCGAAGTACGTTGGAAGCTGGTGGGCGAGCACAACATGCATAACGCCCTGATGGCCATCGCGGCGGCGCGCCATGTCGGCGTGCCCGCAGAAGAAGCCTGCCGTGCGCTGGGCGGATTTATCAACGCCCGTCGCCGCCTTGAACTACGCGGCACCGTCAACAACATTAGCGTCTACGACGATTTTGCACACCACCCAACGGCGATCCTTGCCACGTTGGCCGCATTACGCAGCAAAGTGGGCGGAACGGCACGCATTTTGGCCGTGCTGGAGCCACGCTCTAACACCATGAAAATGGGCGTTATCAAGAATGAGCTAGCCCCGTCATTAGGCCGTGCAGACGAGGTGTTCCTGTTCCAGCCGCAGCACATTCCGTGGCAGGTGGTTGAAGTGGCTGATGCCTGTGTGCAGCCGGCGCACTGGAGCGCGGATATCGACACGCTGGTAGAGATGATCGCCAAAACCGCTCAACCGGGTGACCATATTCTGGTGATGAGTAACGGCGGGTTCGGCAATATTCACAACACGCTGCTGGCGGCGTTGGAGAAGAAAGCAGCATCCGCGCAGGATGAAAGCGACGAGCGGTAAAACAGAACTAAAGCCAAAAGGACGGCTTTTCGTCCTTCGAGGTTGCTGATAAACCGACCTAAAACAGCGACACTCACCTCTCTCTGTCATCCTCGGCGCAAGCCGGGGATCTCTGCCAGAAGAAACGCGTTTCACCTGCAAGAGATTCCCGCCTTCGCGGGAATGACAGAACGTCAAAAAGGACGGTTTCCCGTCCTTTTTTCGTTGATGCGTTTAGTATGGTTTACACATTACGCATCGAACGGATCGCGCAGGATCATGGTTTCGCTACGATCAGGGCCGGTGGAGATAATATCAACCGGCACGCCGGTGACTTCTTCCACGCGCTTGATGTAGTCCAGCGCAGCCTGCGGCAGTTTGCTGTGGTCCTGCACACCAAAGGTGCTTTCCGTCCAGCCCGGCAGGGTTTCATAGATAGGCTCGATGCCTTCCCAACCTTCAGCCGCCAGCGGCGTCACATCCACTTCGTCACCGTTCGGCATACGATAGCCGACGCAGATCTTCACTTCTTTCAGTCCATCCAGCACGTCCAGTTTGGTCATGCAGAAACCGGACAGGGAGTTGATCTGTACGGCACGGCGCACGGCAACCGCATCCAGCCAACCGGTACGGCGACGACGGCCGGTGGTTGCACCAAACTCATTGCCTTTCTGCGACAGATGTTCACCAACATCATCAAACAGTTCGGTAGGGAACGGACCAGCACCCACGCGGGTAGAGTAGGCTTTAACGATACCCAGCACATAGTCTACGTAACGCGGACCCAGACCAGAACCGGTGGCAACGCCGCCCGCCGTGGTGTTAGAGGAGGTTACGTACGGATAGGTACCGTGGTCGATATCCAGCAGCGTGCCTTGCGCGCCTTCGAACATCACCAGATCGCCGCGCTGATGCGCTTTGAACAGCAGATCGGAGACATCTACCACCATGGCAGTGAGAATGTCGGCAATCGCCAGCACGTCATCCAGCACTTTCTGATAGTCCACCGCTTCCACTTTGTAATAGTTAACCAGTTGGAAGTTGTGGTACTCGACGATCTCTTTCAGTTTGACGGCAAACGTCTGCTTATCGAACAGATCGCCCACGCGCAAACCACGACGCGCCACTTTATCTTCATACGCAGGGCCGATACCACGACCGGTAGTACCGATAGCTTTCGCGCCACGCGCTTTTTCGCGCGCGTTATCCAACGCGACGTGATAAGGCAGAATCAGCGGACAAGCTTCAGAAAGCAGCAGACGTTCGCGTACCGGAACACCGCGCGCTTCCAATGCGGTCATCTCTTTCATCAGCGCATCAGGTGCCAGCACAACACCGTTACCGATGATGCTAACCACGTTTTCACGCAGGATGCCAGAGGGGATTAAGTGGAGGACGGTTTTCTCACCGTTGATAACCAGAGTGTGACCAGCATTGTGACCACCCTGGTAGCGCACAACATACTTAGCCCGTTCAGTCAGCAGGTCAACGACCTTGCCTTTACCTTCGTCACCCCATTGGGTGCCCAGTACGACGACGTTCTTACCCATTTCAAGAATCACCAGGTTGCTTAAAAATGGATTCTATCATCTCACTTGGTTGCTTTCAGTACTTTTAGCATACGTTTGCGCACATTTTTTGAGGCAATTTAGCTTCCCGCGCGATGACGCAACATGTAGTAGATCACAATGCCAGCAACCACTAATCCGCCGCCAAAACGGCGTAAAATTGTATCTGGCTGCTGCGCCATCGCCAGGATCATACGACGCCAAATCCGTGGAAACAGCAGCGGCCCCAGCCCTTCCACAATCAAGACCAGGCCCAGCGCCAGCCAAATAGTGATACTCATACCCACTCCGATGAAAAATTTTGCCATTAAAAAAGCCCGTATAACCATACGGGCTTTTGGTGAAAAACGGTAACGCTAATCAGCGTGCAAGCGAGGTCGTGGGTGAACGCATATAGCGGAAGAAGTCGCTATCCGGGCTGAGCACCATCACGTCCTGATTGTCGTTGAAGCTGGCTTCATAGGCACGCAGGCTACGGATAAAGGCATAGAAGTTCGGATCTTCGCTAAACGCGTTGGCAAACAGCTTGGCCGCTTCCGCATCCCCTTCACCGCGCATGATCAGCGCTTCACGTTCCGCTTCGGCCAGAGTGCGGGTCACCAGATAATCTGCCGCCGCTTTCAGTTTCTCAGCCTGTTCCTGACCTTGAGAACGGTGACGACGGGCAACCGCTTCACGTTCTGCACGCATACGGGCGAAGATCGCATCCGACACTTCCGTCGGCAGGTTGATCTGCTTGATACGCACATCGATCACTTCGATACCGAGAGCCGCCATACTGTTCGGGTTGATGTGCGGTTGCGCACCCTTGGTCTCTTGCTCCACGCGCGCAGCAGCAGAGGCAATGGCGCTATCCGCTTCCGTGGTTTCACCGGTACCGGTATTCAGCGCATCACGCACGTCCAACATCAGTCGGCCACGAGAATCGGTAACAATACCACGCACGTCTAAACGGCCGATTTCAGAACGCAAGCGGTCGCTGAACTTACGTTTGAGCAGCACTTCAGCCTGAGAAATGTCACCGCCGCCTGTCGCCAGGTAGTAGCGGCTGAAATCACTGATGCGCCATTTGATGTAAGAATCCACGATCAGGTCTTTCTGCTCCGAAGTAATGAAGCGATCGGCCTGATTTTCCATGGTTTGGATACGCGCATCCAACGTCTTCACGGTATCAATAAACGGGACTTTGAACTGCAAGCCCGGCGAGTAAATAACGGGTTTGTTCTCGCCATCGCGCAATACTTTGCCAAAGCGCATCACGATCCCACGCTGGCCTTCCTGCACCACAAACACTGAGGCATAGAGCACCATCAGCACTAGGGCGAGGATAAAAACGATAGACTTACGCATTATTATTCTCTCCCAAAATCACGCTGCGCGTTTGCACGACGCTGGTCCATGACAGTTCCACCCGTGCTGGTACGGGTTTGTCCGGTGGTTGCTCCGTTGTTATTCGGTGCAGACGGCAGACGCATCGGCGCAGCCGTGGTGTTACTGGTCGCGTTACCGCTGGCATTGCCAGTCTGACCGCGCATCAGTTGATCCAACGGCAGCACCATCAGGCTGTTGCCTTTGTCATTAACCAACACTTTCCGGGTATGTCCCAGTACGCGCTCCATGCTTTCGATATAGAGACGTTCGCGGGTAATTTCTGGCGCGGCTTTGTATTCCGGCAGAATCTTGGCAAAACGCGCCACTTCACCCTGCGCTTCAAGCGTGATACGAGCGCGATAAGCGCGCGCCTCTTCCAGCACACGCTGTGCCTGGCCGTTGGCACGCGGCTGCACTTCGTTGGCATAGGCTTCTGCTTCACGGATGTATTGCTGTTCGTTCTCACGAGCAGCAATCGCGTCATCAAACGCAGCTTTCACTTCCTCCGGCGGACGCGCCGCCTGGAAGTTAACGTCCAACAGGGTTAACCCCATGTTGTACGGACGAATGGTCTCTTCCAATACGCGTTGCGTGTCAGTACGCACGATGGAGCGCCCCTCAGTGAGGATTTTGTCCATGGTGTATTTACCGATAACCCCGCGCAGGGCGCTGTCCGTCGCCTGACGCAGACTGTCGTCAGCATTGGTGACGCTAAACAGATAGCGCTCCGGCTCCGTGACACGATACTGAACGTTCATCTCCACGCGCACCACGTTTTCATCCGACGTCAACATCACGCCCGATGTGGCCAATTCACGCACAGACTCCACGTTTACCGCACGAACCGAGTCGATAAATGTCGGTTTCCAGTTCAGACCCGGCCCTACCAGGTGGCTGAACTTGCCAAAGCGTGTTACTACGCCGCGCTCGGCTTCTCGGATGGTGTAAAAGCCGCTCGCGGCCCAAATCACCACTGCCGCCACCGCGACAATACCCACGACACGGCCGCCCAGGCCGCTGCCAGAGGTGCCGCCGCCGTTACCTGAATTCCTGCTTCCGCCCAGTTCGCCCAGCTTTTTGCTCAGCTTGCGGAAGATATCATCCAGATCGGGAGGACCTTGATCCCGGCCGCCTTTATTATTGTTTCCGCCAGAGTTGCCGCCTTGATTATTGCTGCTCCCCCACGGGTCGCGGTCCTGTCCGTTATTACCGGGCTGATTCCACGCCATGTTTTAGCTCCATTCTTTTATGATTGGTGTTCTTCAGGTTCAATATCCCAGAGTCCGCAGAACGATGCCGATATCGACCAACAAGTCAGTCTCAAACCACATAATCCGCGAGTTCTTGCTCTTGTTTGCAAAGACGACGCCAGTCCACCATCGGCATACGCACGATAAGACCCACGCGACCGTCTTCCTCAATCCATTCTTTTTCTATTGCCTGAAGCTGGTAAAAACGACTACGAAGGCGTCCTGCCTGCGGAGGAAGGCTCAGAGAATAATGTGCGATGTCCCCTGATAGCCGCTCCGTCAATGCCTGAAATAACAACGAAATTCCGTCACCCGTCTGGGCAGAAAGCCATACCCTGACCGGCACATTCTCTTCGTTGCGATCGATACGCGGAACGAAACCGTCCAACATGTCGATTTTGTTCATCACGAGCAGCACAGGAATCTCATCAGCCTCGATTTCCGCCAGCACGTCATTTACCGCCACGATATTCTCGTTAATACGAGGATCGGCAGCATCCACTAAGTGCAACAGCAACGACGCCTGACGCGTTTCCTGTAATGTCGCTTTAAACGCCGCCACCAAATCGTGCGGCAAGTGACGAATAAATCCCACGGTGTCGGCCAACACCGTATCCCCGACATCCACAACATTAATCCGTCGCAGCGTAGGATCCAGTGTGGCAAACAGCTGATCGGCAGCATAAACGCCTGCCGCTGTCATTTCGTTAAACAGGGTGGATTTTCCGGCGTTGGTGTAGCCCACCAGTGCAACCGTGGGCACATCCGCGCGCGTTCTGGCGCGACGCCCTTGTTCACGCTGCTTCTCCACGCGCTCAAGGCGAGAGAGGATTTGGCTGATACGGTTACGCAACAAGCGACGGTCAGTTTCGAGCTGGGTTTCACCCGGCCCACGCAGGCCAATCCCCCCTTTCTGACGCTCAAGGTGCGTCCATCCCCTTACCAAACGCGTGGCAAGGTGACGCAACTGCGCCAGTTCAACCTGCAATTTCCCCTCGTGAGTACGCGCACGCTGGGCAAAAATATCCAGAATCAATCCGGTTCTGTCGATAACACGGCATTCGCACAAACGCTCAAGGTTACGCTCCTGAGCAGGCGTCAGCGCATGATTGAACAGCACAACAAAGGCATCGGTGGCTTTCACCGCCTGCGCAATTTCTTCCGCCTTGCCTTCACCCACAAAATATTTGGAGTGCGGTGCCTTACGGCTACCGGTGATCACCTGCAATGACTCGATACCGGCGGAGGAAACCAGAGATTCAAACTCCAGCAAATCGTCCGTATCTCTGTCTTGCGAAAAATAAATATGAACCAATACGGCCCGTTCACCGGCTTCATAACGGTCAAACAAACGTGCGACCTCTCAAACAAACGAAAAACACCCTGGTGGAAAGCGTTAGCGATGTGTACAAGCTCCCCACCGGGGTGAAAGCGCAATACGCGTTATTCCGCGTCATCACTTTCCTGCGCCGACGACTGCTGATTTGCAGACGAACCACCATGGTAGTTGCTGGTGCCAGGGTTATTGCTGTGATGAGAAACCGGACGAGACGGCACCACGGTGGAGATAGCGTGCTTATACACCATCTGGCTAACCGTGTTTTTCAACAAGATAACGAACTGATCGAAAGACTCGATCTGGCCCTGCAACTTGATACCATTCACCAAATAAATAGAAACCGGAACACGTTCGCGACGCAGCGCGTTCAGGAACGGGTCTTGCAAAGATTGCCCCTTAGCCATTCTATATTTTCCTTATTTGCTTGTTGTTTGTAACAAAGAACCCCAAGGCTCTAAAATAATGATGTAAAAAAGTTGTGCGCTGAGACTCGCCAATTGTACACAATCGGCCACCCTATGCACTAACTATGCGCGCATAATAAACCCGCACATCAAGGTGCCTGTACCACCGCCATCACACGTTCAAACGCATCCTGCGGTTTTTCACTGTCCAACCAATGAACGCCGTCCCAACCGCGCAACCAGGTCATTTGACGTTTCGCCAACTGACGTGTCGCACAGATACCCCGGAACACCATCTCATCGTAATCAAACTCGCCGGATAAATATGACCACATCTGGCGATAACCAACACAACGAACAGACGGCAAATCCTGATGTAAATCGCCCCGGGCAAAGAGCGAACGGACTTCCGCCTCAAATCCTGCCGCCAGCATCTGCTGAAAACGCAGCGCGATACGCTCGTGCAACAACTCGCGCGTCACCGGTGCGATGGCAAACTGATGCACACGGTAAGGCAACGCCTCACCCGCTGTTTTTGTCAGCTCGGTTAAAGTGTTACCTGAAACGAAAAAAACTTCCAGTGCCCGACACAGTCTCTGCGGATCATTTGGATGAATCCGAGCCGCTGCAACGGGATCAATCTCACACAATTGGCGGTGCAGTGCTTCCCACCCTTGCTCACGCGCCTGCGCTTCGATGCGCTCACGCACGGCCATGTCGGCTGACGGCAGCGGTGACAATCCCTCCAGCAGCGCCTTAAAGTACAACATGGTTCCCCCCACCAGCAGGGGAATGCGCCCGGCAGCGGTAATCTCCGCCATCTCCCGTAACGCATCGCGGCGGAAATCCGCGGCGGAATACGCCTGCGTCGGATCGAGAATATCAATCAGACGGTGTGGAGCCTGAGCCAACTCTTCGGCGCTGGGTTTGGCGCTGCCAATATCCATACCTTTATAGATAAGGGCAGAGTCTACACTAATCAACTCAACGGGCAACGATTGTCGCAACGCCATCGCCAGCGCGGTTTTTCCTGACGCGGTCGGCCCCATGATAAAAATCGCCGGGGGAAGGGCCGCGTTCACTAATTCAGTCATACTTTCAAAGCCTTAATGGCATCTTCCACGCTAACCCGCTGCAACAGCGATGCGGGCGGCTGTTTTGGCAGTTCCGGACAAAGGCGCTCTATTTCTGTTAACAGTTGTATCGCCTGCGCCTGGCTCCAACGTTCGTGGTCGCTGTGCAGTTGCTCCGACAACCAGGTCGCCAGTTGCTCAGGCGTGCACGCAGGTTGCAACGCAAGATAGCCTAACAGTTCAGAGATCAAGTTTTGTAAATTTTGTTGGCGCAATGGTAAAGGTACAGCGCGCAGTAGCGCTCTCTGGGATTCCAACGCGATATCGATACCAAACTGCGCCAATAGTGCCTGATGATGAAGCAGCGCTTCGCGTTCATTTTTTTCCACCGTCAAGCGTTGTGGAATCAGCAGCGGTTGCGGACGTAATCCTTGTTCCGGCGGCAACAGTTGCGTGCGCTTAAGGTAACGCTCGGCGTGCGTCAATGACACCACCGCCAATCCGTGCTGATACTCCACCAGCGCGAAACTGGGCGCAAACACGGTTAACAGACGGCCGAAGCCTTGAGTCACGCTGACCGGATCCACATCCGGCACAGCCGCTGGCACGGCCGTATCGCCAGGTTCTTGAACGGTTTCCGCTACGGACGCCGGTTTCAATAAAGTCTGGTAAAGCTCACCCTGTTTTTTCTGGTAGGGTGCGCCAGTGAGGGGCATAGGCCCTCGCCCTTGCGTTTGAGAGCCGCGCGACGGATAGGCCGGGACACTCTCCTTCATCTGGCGCACCGAAATGTCTGCAGTTTTCGCTGGCGCATGCTCCACCGTGCGTGCGGGCTGCGCAAATTGATTTTCCCCTGCGGCGATGCGATTTTCCGGCTGCCATGCGATGGTCCCGGTTGCGGCGTCAGGGGCCACGGTCGCCAACGGCAGCTCAGACGCCTGCTGTAATACGCTCACCACCGCCTGATAGATAAAATCATGCACCAGCCGCGACTGATGGAAACGCACTTCATGCTTGGCCGGATGCACGTTGACGTCAACCTGGTGCGGGTCCACTTCAAGAAACAGCAGGTAGGCGGGCTGCTGCTCACCGTGCAAACTGTCTTGATAAGCCTGACGGATAGCGTGATTGATCAACCGATCGCGCATCATGCGCTGATTGACATAGCAATACTGCATGTCGGTCAGTTGTTTTGCGCCCTCGGGCTCAACCACCCAGCCGTGGATGGACAAATCACCGTGCTGCCAGGAAATCCGCAGCGCGTGCTGCAAAAACAGCGGCCCGCAAATGTTGCCAACGCGGCGCTCATGCTGCGAGGCGTCCAGCGCGGCACGGTATTGGCGGATCGTTTTACCATTATGGTTGAGGGTGATCGCCACATCGAAGCGCGCCAGCGCAATGCGTCGCACCACTTCATCAATATGCGCGAATTCTGTCTTTTCTGTGCGCATGAATTTGCGCCGCGCGGGGGTGTTGTAGAACAGATCGAGCACTTCCAGCGTGGTGCCCACCGGATGCGCTGCCGGTTTTACCGTCACCGCCATATCACGGCCTTCCGCGTAGGCCTGCCAGGCTTCGTTCTGCTCCGCCGTACGAGACGTCAACGTTAAGCGTGAAACGGAACTGATACTCGCCAGCGCCTCACCGCGAAAACCTAAGCTGATAATGGCTTCGAGATCGTCCAACGTGGCAATTTTGCTGGTTGCATGACGCGCCAGCGCCAAGGCCAGATCGTCTTTGCCGATTCCCGTGCCGTTATCACGAATCCGAATGCGTTTTGCCCCGCCGCGATCGATATCGATATCAATTCGGGTCGCCCCGGCATCGAGACTGTTCTCCACCAGTTCCTTCACCACGGAAGCGGGGCGTTCCACCACTTCTCCGGCGGCAATCTGGTTAGCCAGTTGGGGAGGCAGAACCTGAATCGGCATGCGAGTTCCTCTGTTATGGACGCACCAGCGTCGCGAACGGCATCAGGCTGACGGGATGATCAGCGTCTGCCCAAGTTGTACCGTGCCGGACGTCATGTCATTGGCACGTTGGATCTCCTTCATACTTACACCATATCGCATGGCGATGGCACTCAGGCTATCTCCTTTTACCACTTTATGCTTGACCGGAACGGCGGTGCGCGTCACTGCGGCCGGTGCCGTCGATGTGCGAACCCCCGCCGGAATACGCAGTTTCTGCCCCACCCATACGCCGTCTTTTTTCAGATTATTCTCACTGCGCAACGCCGCCATGCTGACGCCATAACGCGCGGCAATCCCTGAAAGTGACTCACCGCGCGCCACGGTATGGCGCGTGGCCTCGGTTCTACCGGATGCTGATGTGCTGCTGGATGCCGACGTGGTGGGCGTCGCGGCCTTACGGTTGACCGGCTGTACGACCGGTCGATTTTCCTGCTTTGGGACGGATTGTACTGGATGCGACTGGAAATAGCTGCGCAACCCCCGGTAGATCGCCGTGGCGATTTTATCCTGATAATCGCTGCTTCCCAGCAGGCGCTCTTCAGTCAGGTTGCTGATAAAGCCGGTTTCCACCAGCAACGAGGGAATATCCGGCGATCGCAGCACGCCCAGGCTGGCGTGTTCCGGGCGGCGTTTGTGCAACGACCCGACGCGCTGCATTTCCTGCAACACTTTGACTGCCACGTCATAACCGACGCGCTGAGAGTGACCAAACTGCAAATCCAGCACCGCTTGGCTCAGGTAAGGGTCTGCACTGTTGTTTGCCAGCAGATCGCCTGCCCCACCGAGCAGTTCCGACTGTTTCTCGTGCTGTTCCAGCCAGTTAGCCATTTCGCTATTCGCGCGCCGATTGGAGAGCACCCATACAGAAGCACCGGAGGCCCCACGGTTTGGTGCCGCATCCGCGTGAATGGAGACCAGCAGGTTGGCACCTTGCTTACGCGCCACGTCGGAGCGCCCCATGACAGAGATAAAGTAATCGCCGTCACGCGTCATCACCCCTTTAAAATTAGGATCGCTATTGAGCAAGGTATGCAATTTGCGCCCAATCGCCAGCGTCACGTTTTTCTCGCGCAAGCCAGAAGGCCCAATGGCACCGGGGTCCTGCCCACCATGCCCGGCATCAATGGCGACGACCACCGGTTCGCTGGCACCGCTGGAACGTGGCGTTGCTGCACGCGCGGAGGCATTGCTGTTCACCACCACGGTAGGTTTGTTATTAAACGGATTGCCACCCGATTCAACCGGGGCCGTGTTACGGGTTTCACGCGTTGCGGGAGTCGACGATGGCGCTTTTGCCACCTTCGCTTTCTGTTGCCCAGCAACGGTAAACACCACGTTAAACCCCGCGCCAGCTTTCTGTGTCGAAGCGCGCGTTTTGGCCGGTTGGGTCAAATCCAGCACCAGTCGCAGGCTCTGTGCATCTTTCGCCTGACTGGTACGAATGCGTTTGATAATGTTTTGCCCGCTGAACTCGAGCGGTAACCCTTGAACCACACCGGTCTGGCGGATGTCTATCACCACCCGATCCGGGTTGTTGAGCGGGAAAAAGGCATAGATCGGTTGTCCGCTAAAATTCAGGCTGACCGTCGCCTGATTATCGCCGTTTTCCACCTTGATATCAGAGAGGTTGGCAGCCCAACCCGTACTGGCCAGCAGCAGCCCAGCCCACATCACCAGAGCGAGCACGCGTTTCATCATGGCGTTTCACTCTCCGGCAGAGAAGAGATCTGCGTCAGGATACGTTCACCCAGCGCCGATATGGCGATCAACTGCGCGTGCCGCCCTTGCGCTTCATAGTTCAGATGCACTTCGAGATCGGCGCCAGGAAGAATGCCTTCGCCCTGCTGAGGCCACTCAATCAGGCAGATGGCATCCTGCGTCACGTAGTCGCGGATCCCCATAAACTCCAGCTCTTCAGGATCGGCCAGACGGTAAAGGTCGAAATGATACACCGCCAACGGTGACAGCGCGTAAGGCTCCACCAGCGTATAGGTGGGGCTTTTCACGTTGCCCTGATGGCCGCGCGCCTGAAGGAAGCCGCGACTGAACGTGGTTTTACCCGCGCCCAGATCGCCAAAAAGATAAATGCTGCACGCGCTGTCGCAGGCGTGCGCCAACGATGCCCCTAATGCGATGGTAGCTGCCTCATCCGGCAGCGGAAAATCTACTTTTTTCATTCTGTCTTTTCTAAGGGTATCCACTCAGGATTAACATAGCGGGACAATACTGGCATCAAATCAGTTGCCAACATCCCTCGCGTGCCGCGCTGCTCGGCCAGCGCATCGGCCGCCGCGCCGTGCACCACACATCCGGCGCAAGCCGCTGCATAGCGTGACAATTTTTGTCCAAGCAATGCACCAATAATACCAGACAACACGTCGCCCATGCCGCCACTCGCCATGCCCGGATTACCGACATCAACCAGCGCCAGCGCATCAGACTCATCGGCAATCACAGTACCCGCCCCTTTTAGCACCACCGTGCCGCCATAGCGTTGTACCAGTCTCTGGGCAGCAAGTAAGCGATCGCTTTCAATCTCCGCCACTCGGCAATTCAGCAGGCGCGCTGCTTCCCCTGGATGTGGGGTTAAAATACGATTTTGACGTTTAAAAGGGCTCATTGCCAGCAGGTTTAGCGCATCCGCGTCCCATAGCATGGGTTTGTTACAATTTTCCACGGCGCGCAGTGCACTTTTCGCCCAGCCATCTTGCCCCAGTCCCGGACCAATCACCACCACATCAGCCCAGTCAAGCCCTTCACGCAGGCTGGCATCACTCAGCGCTTGCACCATCAGTTCAGGGCGCGCCATCAGCAGCGCCGCCGCGTACTGCATGTGAGTGAGTACTCGCACCAACCCCGCCCCGCTGCGCAATGCGGCTTCTCCCGCCATCGCAATCGCGCCCCCCATGCCGGCATTGCCCCCCACCAGCAGCACTCGGCCATGATCGCCTTTGTGTGCCAGCGGTGAACGGGGCGTCAGCCAGCCCGGTAAATGTTCACGGGATAAACGTCGCATCGGCGCGGAATGCTGCTGTAACCAACTGGACAGGCCCAAATCCGCATAACGTAGCGTGCCGACACAAGCGCGTGCCCTGCCCGTCAGCAACCCCGGTTTTAGCGCAATAAAGGTGACTGTGCAGGCAGCGACGATCGTCTCTCCGGCACAGGCACCGGTTTGCGCATTCAATCCAGAAGGGATATCCAGCGCCAGCACCGGCGCACCGTGGGCATTAGCGCGTGCGATCAGCGCATCATAAGGAGCACGCGGCGCGGAGGATAACCCAGTCCCGAGCAGGCCGTCGATAATCAAATCGATTCCGTCAGGCCAGGGGGCGTCGGGCGTCAATGCCATATCGCCCTCCTTCTGCCATGTCGCGTAAGCACACTGTGCTTCCTCTGGCAGAGGGCGTGCCGCCCTGCACGCGACCACGGTGGTTTCAATCCCAGCAGCGCGCGCAAGCGTGGCTACCACATAGCCATCGCCGCCGTTGTTGCCATGCCCACACAACACCAGCCAGCGGCGCGCATTCGGGTAACGGTGACGGGCGTATTGGTAAGCGGCCTCTCCGGCACGTTGCATCAACGCATAAAGCGTGGTTCCCGTTTGCCGCGCGGCGTCAGGTTCTTCACGACGCAGCCAGTCGGGTGGATAAACGCAGTCTGGTAGCCTTCGCTGATGCGCAGGTATGGTATGCGGCATGAGTTCCTCCCGGGCAACATAAGCGCTTGTCGCAAAAACGGATAACGCATGGTTATCTTTATGTCTCAACTTAGCAAGGTCTGAAACCGGCTGCCAGAAACCGATAGGATAAATGTCGCATGGCACCGGTGCTTTCAGCGCACAGACGTCCGTCAGACGATGTGATAAAATAAGACCGTTTATCTCTTCGATACGGTTCCTCATGACTTATCCCTACGACCTTAACCAACTCGCCCAGCACATCAAACAGTGGGGACGTGAATTGGGCTTTCAGCAGGTAGGGATCTGCGATACCGACCTTTCCCACGAAGAGCCACGGCTTCAGGCGTGGCTGGATAAGCAGTACCACGGTGAAATGGCGTGGATGGCGCGCCACGGTATGCTGCGTGCGCGCCCTCATGAGCTGTTGCCCGGCACGCTGCGCGTTATCAGCGTGCGCATGAACTATCTGCCCGCCAAAGCGGCCTTCGCCAAAACCCTGAACAACCCGACGCTCGGTTACGTTAGCCGTTACGCGCTGGGGCGTGATTACCACAAACTGTTGCGCCAGCGGCTGAAAAAGTTGGGTGAGCGGATACAGGAACATTGCGGCAGCCTGCAATTTCGCCCCTTCGTCGATTCTGCACCGATTATGGAACGCCCGTTGGCGGCCAAGGCTGGGCTGGGTTGGGTGGGTAAACACTCACTGATCCTCAATCGCGAAGCGGGCTCCTGGTTTTTCCTCGGGGAACTGCTTATCGATCTGCCATTGCCGGTCGATCAACCGCTGGAAGAACAGTGCGGACGCTGCGTTGCTTGCATGACAACCTGCCCGACCGGGGCCATCGTCGCGCCTTACACCGTAGATGCCCGACGCTGCATCTCCTACCTGACCATTGAGCTGGAAGGCGTTATCCCCGAAGCATTTCGCCCGCTGATGGGCAACCGTATCTACGGTTGTGATGATTGCCAACTGATTTGCCCCTGGAACCGTTTTTCCCAGCTTACCGATGAAGATGATTTTAGCCCGCGCGCCGCGCTGCATACGCCTGCGTTACTGGATCTGTTTGGGTGGGATGAGGCAAAATTTCTGCGCATCACGGAAGGTTCAGCCATCCGCCGCATCGGCCACGAGCGCTGGTTGCGCAATATCGCCGTGGCGCTGGGGAATGCCCCCTATGAGGAAAATGTTGTGCTAGCCTTACAAGCGCGACTCGGGCAGAGCGCGCTGATCGATGAGCATATTCACTGGGCGATTGAGCAGCAATTGGCACGCCGTGCCGCTCAATCTATCGACGTGCAGTTGCCGCAGAAAAAACGGCTTATTCGTGCTATTGAAAAAGGACTACCGCGCGATGCCTGAGGTGTTTCCAGCCGGTCATATCATCCTGGCCCGCCCTGTGCATAAATATAAAACTCCTTGCCAATCAATCCATGAAGAAAGTGCAAGTGATCGCCTTAACATTTTGATAAGTTATTTTTATCAATAAATATCAATAAGATATAAATATACTTTTGACAATCTTGCCACAGATCATTTTATGCAAGCAAAGCGCAGCCTGTGGATAAGTCTGTTAAGAAAATTATGAGATTTTATATTACATGAAACGCAAAAGAGAGGAGTAAACACTTTGACGCCTGAAAATACGCTGCACAAAAAATAGCCTACTACGCGAGCGGGACGCAATTGTGGACTGGTTAGTCTCGGAGCACAAGCGATTTATCTTTCATCTGCGATTAAACGCCTAAAATATAATCACAGAAACGATCTTGCGCCACACCAACGATCGGATCATCGTCGATGCGCCAAGGCACGCACCAGACGATCGCCGATCGATTGTACGCCTTGTACCAAAATCACCAATACCACCACCGTACCCACCATTACCTGATCGTTAAAACGCTGATAGCCGTAGCGGATCGCCAGATCGCCCAACCCGCCGCCGCCGATCACGCCCGCCATGGAAGAGAATCCGATCAACAACACCACCGTTAAGGTCACGCCTGCCAGGAGGGTTGGCAGCGCTTCTGGCAGCAACACTTTGCCGATCACGTGCCAGAGCGATCCGCCCATTGACTGGATCGCCTCGATACGCCCACGCTCAACCTCATCCAGCGCATTTTCCACTACACGGGCAAAAAAGGGAAAAGCCCCGATGGTGATCGGTACGATCGCCGCCGTACTCCCAAGCGTGGTGCCCACGATCAGACGGGTCAACGGGATCAGCGCAATCAACAACACCACAAACGGTAACGATCGGCCAACGTTGATCACCGCGCCCAGCCCCCGGTTTAGCCAGGGCAATGGCGCAACCCCGTCAGGTCGCGTGATAAACAGCACCACGCCCAACGGCAGGCCAATCAGCACGGTAAACAGCGCTGCCACACCCACCATGTACCCAGTCTCTAATGTGGCATCCCACATCAGCGCAATAAATTCATCCCAACTCAGGCGACCCTGCATAAGGTACTCCCCTCGACGACGCCGTGACGGCGAAGAAATGCCTGTTCTGCCGCATAATCAGGCAGCAACGCTCTGCGTAGCTGTGAATCCGGCGTCGCGAGCAGCGTCGACAGCGCCCCGCTTTCCACGATCTGGCCTTGCTCCATCAGCGCAGCGTGATCGCAAATGGCTTTTACCACCGCCAGTTCGTGCGTGATCAACACGATCGTCACACCCAACTGACGGTTGATATCTGCCAGTAGCGCCAACACCGATGCTGTGGTTTCAGGATCGAGCGCGCTGGTCGCCTCGTCACACAGCAAATACCTCGGCTTTGCCGCCAACGCACGCGCAATACCGACACGCTGTTGCTGCCCACCGGATAACTGCGAGGGAAAGGCGCGCGCTTTGTCACTGAGCCCCACCCATTCCAGCAATGCGCTTACCCGCGTTTCACGCTCGTGGCGCGCCACCCCGGCTATCTCAAGCGGAACGGCGACGTTGTCATGCACATTACGCGCATGCAGCAGGTTGAAGTGCTGAAAAATCATGCTGGTGCGCAGCCGGTGCTGGCGCAACGCCCGTGAAGAGAGTGACGTAATGTCTTCGCCATCCACCACAATCCGGCCCGATGAGGGCCGTTCTAGCAGATTAAGACAGCGCAGCAGCGAGCTTTTGCCCGCACCGCTACGCCCCAAAATGCCATAAACAGAACCCTCGGGAATCGTCAGCGACACGTCATCCAATGCCGGACGATCGCACCCTGGATAACGTTTTCCCAATTGTTCGATGACGATCATGGCTGCTTGCTCGCCACCGGGATCACCGAGCCGTTATAGCGCTGCGTAATAAAATCTGCGATGGCTTTGGATTCCAGATCGGCCGCCAGCTTTTTAATGCGCGGATCGTTTTGCAGGGCGGGCGTCGTCACCAATATGTTGGCATACGGGTTATGCTCTGCGCGTTCTAATCCCAACGCATCCTTGGCCGGAACCAGCCCCGCTTCCAGCGCATAGTTGCCGTTGATCACCGCCAGATCGACATCGTCCAGCGAGCGCGGGATCTGCGCCGCTTCCACTTCTTTGATCTTCAGCTTCTTCGGATTTTCCGCGATATCTTTCGGTGTTGCCTTATCCTTGGCGGGATCGCTGTAGCCCGGTTTCAGTTTCACCAGCCCCTGGCTTTGTAATAGATAGAGCGCGCGGCTGAGGTTGGTGACATTGTTCGGTACGGCTACCGTGCCGCCTTCTGGCACGTCGCTAAAGCTTTTGTGCTTACGTGAGTAAACGCCCAACGGCTCCACGTGCACGGTAGCGGCAACCACAAACTGTTTCCCTAACGCTTTTTCCTGATCGCGCAGATAGGGCACGTGTTGGAAATAGTTGGCATCCACATCACCATGCGCCAGCAGTTCGTTGGCGTTAACGCCGCTGGTCAGCTCGATCACTTTCAGTGAGTTTTGGGGATCAATTTTCTGCACCTGTGCCAGGATCTCACTGTGGGGCACCGGATCGGCAGCCACGCGCAGCGCCTGCGACGCGGAGGCAGAGAAGGTCACGCTAACGGCCAATGCAACACTGCTGACAAAAAATGCGACACGCTTATTCATACAGGCTTCCTTTTATCGCTTCGTTTTAAGTATTGGGGTATAGAAAAGCGTCAGTGAGCGGCGAGTTCCGCTTTCGCTACCACATCGGCGTAATAACGCTGTGCAACATCAGGGTGCGAACGCAGCCGCCCTTTTAGGTAGTTCCAGCCCACATCACGCAACAACGGATTGTGTGGATCGCTGGTAGGCCCTTGCGCCAGACGCGCCACCTGTGGAGGCAGTTGATACACCGGTACCACCGCATCCAACTGTGCGCCGAGGAAGAACGCAATGGAGAGGCGCTCCTGCCCGGCTGGCGGTGAGACCACACGGTGCACCGTGGCACGCAAATAGCCATTGGTTGCCAGTTCCAGCAGTTCGCCAATATTCACGACGAAAGAACCCGGCAGCGGCGGCGCATCAATCCAGCGATCGGGAGCCACCTCGACCTGTAAACCGGCCTGCTCATCCTGCAACAGGAAGCTCAGGAAGCCTGAATCCTTGTGTGCGCCCACACCTTGCTGGCTGCCCTGCGCCGATTGCCCCGGATAACGAATCAGCTTGATGTGTTCGTTGGGCTTTTCACCGTACAGTGCATCAAAGGTGTGTGGCGCTAACGCCAGCGCCTCAGCAAAAGCACGCAGTAACTGCTGGGCCATAGCGGTCATCGCTTGTTGCCAGGTCAGCAGCGTGGTTTTCAGTGCAGGCTGCGCTTCCGGCCACAAATTGGGACCTTGTAACTGCCACCAGCGTGGATCCTGTGGGGTCAATTGCAGGGCGGCGCGCTCAGCGCCAATGTCAAACTGCTCGCGCCAGTCGGGCTGGTTGCGCGTCAATTCTGCCCCGGCACGGTTGTAGCCGCGAAAATGGGGAGAATGGATCATGGCAACGTGCTGTTTTTCATCATCAGGCAAGGCAAAGAAAGCGCGTGCCTGCTGCTGCAACTGCTGCTGTAGCGTTTCGGGAATACCGTGGTGGGTGAGATAAAAGAAACCGACATCGCGGGCGGCTTCATTGAGCGAGGTTAAAAAAGCCCGCCGCTGCTCGGGGTTGCCGTGCAGGTGTGATAAATCAAGGAGAGGTAATCTGTTTATGGTACTCATTGCGTACTCCATTAATTATTCCATGCTCAACCGGAAAATAAATGCAGGAGCAGCAACAACAGCGATAGCCCGTCATGGTTCACCTCATCAGGAAGCGGAGTGATTGCAGAGCGTTCACCGGTACCAGCGCAACGCCCCTATCAGCACAAAGTAAAGAAACTGATGTTTTTCGACATCTGAGATTGCAGACAATCCCTTTTAGGCATGTCCGAGTTTCCCGGCGAATCGCAACGAGGGGCACTCCGGCGGCTTACGCCGCTACGACCCCATCGCCGCACTTCACCTAACAACGGACATTGTCATCAGTCTGAGATATTTTTCGACATCTGATGCTATTAATCCTGAATTGTAGCGACGGGTAAAATACAAAGAGTGGCAAAGTTAAGCAGCGCTTTAGCTTTGGGATAACACCCGCAGAAAAACAACGGTATATCCGTCTACACCGCTATCCTTTCACACATCCTTACGGCCAAAACAGAGTTTTATATCAGGAAAGTGCATATTCATGGGATTTTTATTTATTTAATTCCCCTTTAACGCAGAAAGTAAGATGCAGCTTTCAGGATTGAGGAGATAAACGATGGCTGCGCCAACGTCCGTACTCTCGCTTATTGGCAATACGCCGCTGCTGGAACTGACCCAATTTGATACCGGCCCGTGCCGCCTGTTCGTCAAGCTGGAAAATCAAAATCCAGGTGGATCCATCAAGGATCGCGTGGCGCTGGCAATGATCGAAGAGGCAGAACAGCAAGGCAGGTTGAAACCGGGTGCGACCATCATTGAGGCCACCGCGGGCAATACTGGTCTGGGGCTGGCACTGGTCGCCGCGCAAAAAGGGTATCGTCTGGTGCTGGTGGTGCCGGACAAAATGAGCCGCGAGAAGATTTTCCACCTGCGTGCACTCGGGGCCGAAGTGCTGTTAACCCGTTCCGATGTCGCCAAGGGACATCCCGACTACTATCAGGACTATGCACAGCGTCTGGCGCACAGCCAGCCTGATGCGTACTACATCGATCAATTCAACAATCCGGCCAACCCGTTAGCTCACTATCGCAGTACCGGACCGGAACTGTGGCGACAAATGGATGAGCAGGTCGATGCCGTGGTGGTCGGCGTTGGGTCCGGCGGCACCCTGGGCGGGCTGGCACGCTATTTTGCAGACGTTTCTCCCGATACCGAATTTGTGCTGGCCGATCCACAAGGTTCGATCCTGACAGACTATGTGCAGCGCGGTGATTACGGCGAAGCAGGAAGCTGGCGCGTGGAAGGTATCGGTGAAGACTTCGTGCCGCCACTGGCGGATTTTCGGCAGGTCAGACACGCCTACGCCATCAGCGATGCAGACGCCTTTGCCAGCGCCCGCGATCTGCTGCGTTTGGAAGGTGTTCTGGCTGGCTCCTCCAGCGGCACCTTGCTGTCTGCCGCATTGCGCTACTGTCAGGCACAGTCTGAGCCGAAACGCGTGGCAACGCTGGTGTGCGACAGCGGCAACAAATACCTGTCGAAAATGTTTAACGACTATTGGCTGCTGGAGCAAGGGCTGATCCAACGCCCACACCTTGGCGATCTGCGCGATCTCATTACCTATCGCCACGACGATCGCGCAACCGTCGCTGTCACGCCCGACGATACGCTGGCAGTGGCTCACGCGCGTATGCGTCTGTACGACATTTCACAGTTGCCCGTGCTGGAGAACGATCATCTGGTCGGCATTCTCGACGAGTGGGATCTGCTCAACAGCGTCAAACAGGACAGCCGTCCTTTCGCACGCCGCGTGCGCGATGCGATGTCGCGCCACGTGCAGACGCTGGCTTATACCGCGTCTCACGATGCCTTGTTAAGCACCTTCGATCGCGGCCACGTCGCAGTGATCGTGGATGGCGATCGCTTTCTCGGCCTGATCACCCGTACCGATGTGCTGAACCATTGGCGTCACACCCTGAACTGATATTTGCCCGCTGCTAAGGAATTTACCATGAGCCGTTTTGATACCCTGACCGTACACGCAGGCTACACGCCCGACGCTACCGGCGCCGTGATGCCAGCCATCTATGCCACCTCGACCTTTGCCCAGACCGCGCCCGGAGAGCACGCTGGCTATGAATACTCGCGCAGTGGCAACCCGACTCGCGCCGCACTGGAGTCCGCCATTGCCAGCCTGGAGAACGGCACGCAGGGCTATGCCTTTGCCTCCGGCCTGGCCGCCAGCGCCACGGTATTGGAATTGCTCGATCACGGCAGCCATATCGTCGCCGTGGACGATCTGTACGGCGGCACCTGGCGTCTGCTGGAAAACGTGCGTAAGCGCAGCGCTGGCCTGAGCGTAAGCTATGTGGAACCGGGCGACAGCGCAGCGCTGGAGCGCGCGGTTACGCCGCAAACCCGGCTTATTTGGGTGGAAACCCCCACCAACCCGCTGCTAAAGCTGGCCGATCTGGCCGCGATCGCCGCGATTGCCCAGCGCCACAACCTGATTAGCGTTGCCGATAACACCTTTGCCTCACCGGTGCTGCAACGCCCGCTCGATCTGGGGTTCGACATTGTGGTGCATTCTGCCACCAAGTATTTGAACGGTCACTCCGACGTGATCGCCGGGCTGGCCGTGGTGGGCAACAACCGCGAGCTGGCAGCCAGACTGGCCTACCTGCACAATGCGGTTGGCGGCGTGCTCGATCCCTTCAGCAGCTTTCTCACGCTGCGCGGTATCCGCACCCTGGCGCTACGCATTCAACGTCACAGTGAGAATGCCCTCACGCTGGCACGCTGGCTGGAACAGCAGCCGCAGGTCGAACAGGTTTATTATCCGGGATTGCTCAGTCATCCGCAGTACGAACTGGCCCAGCGCCAGATGGCAGCGCCTGGCGGCATGATCTCGGTGCGTCTGAAAGGGGATGAAGATCGCGCCCGCCGAGTGATTCAGCGCACTAAAATCTTTACGCTGGCGGAGAGCCTCGGCGGCGTGGAGAGCTTAATCAGCCAACCCTACGCCATGACTCATGCATCGGTGCCGTTGGAAAAACGCTTGGAGAAAGGCATTACACCACAGCTGATTCGCCTCTCGGTCGGCATCGAGAATGCAGAGGATCTGATCGCCGATCTGCATCAGGCGCTATCGGGAGACAACGCCTGATGTCGCACGGCTACGCCTGTTCCGACGGCGTAGCCAATGCCACCAGCAATCGCTGAATATCCTGCGGCGTGGGCGTCTCGCAGGTGAATAAAATGCGGTACATCAGGGGCGCAATGATGCGCTCAATTATCTGTTGTGCGCTGGCTGGCGCTTCGTGTCGCGCCAGTGCGCGCTCACGCATCACCTCCAACTGCTGCGCGGTGAAACCGGCGCACTTGCCCGAGCTTTCATGCCCCGGCGTGCCCAACACATCGCGCAGCATCGCCCGGCCCGGCTCCGAAGCCATCTCTTCGATGTAGGTATTCAGCCAGATCTCAAGATCGCCGGTGAAAGAACCGGTATCCTGCGGCTCGGCATCCGGACGCAGTTTCTCCACCGCCACATCGGCCAGCAGTTGGGGCAAATCCCCCCAGCGCCGATAAAGCGTAGACGGTGTTACCCCCGCGCGTGTCGCAATGGCGGGAATAGTGAGCGCCTGACGCCCCATCTCCTGCTCCAATTCGCGCACCGCCTGGTGAATCGCCGCCTGTACTCGCGCGCTGCGCCCCCCCGGCCGCACACCTTGTGTGATCGCCATCTGTTGCTCCCAGATCGAACAAAAAACGTTTATTGATACCACTAAAGCAAAATATTTGCTTTAGTGGGGAAATCGCTGTAGCGTTGTTAACGCATAATCTTAGCTTTTATACCACAGGACACGCCATGACGGTGATCAGCAATACCGTGATACGCGCCACAACCCGGCGCGATGCACTCACGCTCGCATTACATAGCCTCACGCTGATCGCTTTTATGGCGGCCTCCAGCGTGCCGACGCCGCTCTACCGACTGTATCAGCACGATTGGGGATTTTCCGCGACGCTGCTTACCGTCATCTTCGCAGCCTATGCCTTTGCCCTGCTGTTCGCCCTGTTGATCGCTGGCCGACTTTCCGATCACGTGGGGCGACGCCCGGTGATTGCCGCCGCGCTGCTGCTTAACATCGCCGCCATGCTCTGTTTTCTCTTTGCATCGCATCCTTATGGGCTCGTCGCCGCACGCATCGTACAGGGCTTTGCCACCGGGCTGGCAACCGCTGCGGTGGGTGCCGCTCTGCTGGATGTGCATCCCGAACGCGGATCGCTGGTCAACAGCATTGCACCGCTGACCGGTATGGCCGCCGGTGCAATGCTGAGTTGCGCCCTGCTGGCGTATCAACTGGCACCGCTCCACAGCGGCTATCTGCTGCTGCTCGGCGTATTTGTGCTGCTGTTGATCGGTCTGGCGTGCACGCCGGAAACCGGCCTACGTCGCAGCGGTGCCTGGGCCAGCCTGCGCCCGAGCGTTGCCGTGCCGCCGCAGGCCAGAACCGCTTTTTGGCGCGTGATGCCGGGCAACGTCGCGGTGTGGATGGTGGGCGGGTTCTATCTCTCGCTGATGCCCTCGTTGCTGGCGCAAAATACGCCTGCGGTTTCCCCTTGGCTGAGCGGCATATCCGTCGCAGCCCTGACGCTAAGCGGTGCGGTGGCGATTCTGCTGGCGCGGCGCACTGCCGCCACACCGACACTGCGCGCGGGCGCGCTCTGCCTGATTGTCGGCATGACGCTGATGCTGTTCGCGGTCCATCGCGCCAGCACCGGTTGGCTGCTGGCGGGGGCATGTATCACCGGGTTGGGGTTTGGCATGGCATTCCTCGGTGCGCTGCGTAGCGTGCTTCCGCTGGCAAAGCCACACGAACGCGCCGGCCTCACCGCCGTGTTCTACATCGAAAGCTATTTGGCAAACAGCGTACCCGCCATCATTGCAGGCTACCTGACGCAGCATCTGGGGTTGATCGCCACCACCTATGTATACGGTGGCGTGATCTTGACGCTGGCGACGCTGGCCATCGTACTAACGTTCATCCCGCGGTTAACCAAAGCGAAATAAAATTAACAAAATCATAATAATAAACAACCTGACTGCATAAGTTATAAATAATTCGTCTTGCGATTTATCCCTGTAAAGAGAATGGTTATGGTCTACCTCTTTTGCGGAGAACGCCCATGACCACATTATCCATATTTCAACTGCCGCACACGGCACAGCCCGCTGAGCAACTGGCCGCCTTCGGCGATATCGCCGAGCTGCTGGCGGGTGCCGGAATCCAGCTCGAACGCTGGGAGATTGGCTCGCTGCCCGCAACGGTGGACAGTGACACACTGCTCACTCATTTTCAGCAGGATATTGAGCGCCTCAAACTGCAAGAGGGTTACACCGCCGCCGATGTGATCCGCATTACGCCGGATCACCCCGACAAACAGGCGCTGCGCGAGAAGTTTTTGCAGGAACATACCCACAGCGAAGACGAGGTGCGCTTTTTTGTCACGGGTAGCGGCACGTTCTTCGTTCCGCTGGGCGACAAGGTGTTTCGTTTAACCTGTGAAGCGGGTGATCTGCTGCGCGTTCCGGCCAACACCCGCCACTGGTTTGACTGCGGCGCACAACCGGACTTCACCGCCATCCGTATTTTCACTAATCCGACAGGATGGGTGGGACATTTCACCGGGCAGAAAACCTTCTATTAACGCCTACCGTGCTTTGCCCGGCGTCGCCGGGCGAGCCCCTCTTCACAGCTGCGTGATCTCTTCCAGCGATACCATGCGCGTTTCAATACCAAACACGAAAAGTATCAGTGCGCAGCAAGCCAGCAGCACCCCGAGTACGATAAACACCGTGGTTGAGCCATAGTGCGTTAATAAGCTTGCTACGCCATAAGGGGTAAAGACCGCGACGATGCGCCCCACCGCATTGACAAAACCGGAGCCGCGCAGCCGCATATGGGTAGGCCATAGCTCAGGAATATAAACGGCGGAGGAAAAACAGACATACATGTACAGGAAAAAAATCATCACCAGCCCACAGGAAATAATCCCAAACTCGCTCTTCTGCAAGGAGTAGTAATACCCCAGCAGCGCAATCAAAATTAGCAAGCCGGAACCAAACAGGCGGCGTGGGAACTTATCAATCACCAACGTTGCGAAAAAAATCCCCACAGGCGCGCCAATCATAATGACAGCGGTCATAAATATCGATTTAGTGACGTCAATACCGGAGTTAACAAATATGGTGGGGATCCACACGGTAATGGTATACAGAGAGATGTTCATGGCAATCAGTACGGTAATTGCGACACAGGTTCGCCTTAACATTGTGCCTTTAAACAGATCCCAAAACGATCCCGCTTCACTTATCGGGGTATCAGCAGCATTTACCGTAGGGAGTTGTCTGAGGCTAATCTTCTTTTCATTCTCGATACTTTTTTCAATATCGCGCAGACTGTTCTCCGCCAGATCGGTGTGTCCCTTCCCCGCCAGCCAGCGCGGTGATTCAATAAAATAGACGCGCGAAAGGAACCAGGCAGCCAGCATGCCTAACCCGCCGATCAAAAACATCACGCGCCAGCTCAAGTAGGAGATCACCACCACCCCAATTGCCGCCGACAACAT
This sequence comes from Candidatus Symbiopectobacterium sp. NZEC151, assembly GCF_025962655.1. GTDB lineage: Bacteria > Pseudomonadota > Gammaproteobacteria > Enterobacterales > Enterobacteriaceae > Symbiopectobacterium. Next base: position 37,995 of record NZ_JAGFPE010000010.1, read on the forward strand.
CGGGGCCCAATTGCCCACAAAGGAGAGGCGAGCAGACCATTTTCCGCGAATACTGGCAGGAATAAACTCGGCAAAAGAGGCATAGCCGACCATAATCAACGCCCCCATGCCAATCCCCATCAAACAACGAAACACAATCAACCAATACATATCCGGCACAAAGGCTGCTGCCGTCGCCGATATACCGACAATCAATAAATTCATGCGGAACGCTTTGCGTCTGCCAAGACAGTCGCCAATAAAACCGCCCAACAATGAACCTAGAAAATACCCCAGCATCAATGCGGACGTGAATGCCGCATTCAGGTAGTTGTTAGACCAACCGTTACTAACCAGTTTGGCTAACACCACATTGCCTGAATAACTGAGAAAACCGGTCAGTAATAAACTAAAACCAATAATGCCAAAAATACGATAATGAAACGTAGATACCGGTAAACGATCTAATCTCGTGCCAATGCCATCATGATGTTTCATGTTATTGCCTCAGTGCATTGCCTGGTCATATAAGGCTGATATAACCGTCATACTTCAAGTTGCCTGTGCGTTGGCTGCGTTCGTTCACCCGAATCACTTACCTGAGTAAGCTCATCGGGACTCACTCACTTGCCGCCTTCTTGCAACTCGAATTATTTAGGGTATAACGACAGAGAAGATGTCAGAACTGACAATCAGTATTTCTGTCGCTGTAGGGTATATCGCCTTATTTTTATTAATAATCACTCAGGCAATGCGCAAGGCATAAGATAACATTCACTCGATGTGCTCAATGAATGCGTATTTTACACATTCAAAATATCAGTTTTATATTATTCTTATGGCAAAAATCAACCCATTCATCGCCCGGTGTCTTATCGGTTATAATGTAATTTATATGACTAAAATCCACTAACTTGACGAACGCCTTTTTATCAAACTTCGAATGATCGATAAGCAGCGCCACTTCGGTGGCTTGCTGAATCATCGCCTTTTTGATTTCGGCTTCCGCTTCATTCGAATCAAGCGCACCGCTGTTCATATCCAATCCTTTACAGCTCATCACCATAATATCGACGTGATATTTTCCAATCACTTCTTTGGTAATGCGTCCTTGTAACGACAGCGTATTTTTATTCAGCTCACCGCCTGTCGAAACGACATTGATTTCTGACTGCGCCAATTCATGAAAGGCCTCTGTTGAATTGGTCAGTAGTGTCAGGTCGTTCCTTTCCTTTAACAGCTTTAATAATTCCACCACGGTAGTGCTGGAATCCGCAGCCATGGTTGTTTTGTGTTCGGTAAACGGCAGCGCGTTTAATGCGATAGCCTGTTTTTCTTCAATAAAAGATTTCGCTCTCTTATAGAAGTGCACATTCTCCGTCAGGCTGCTGGCGTTTAATACCGCACCGCCATAGGTTCGGGTGAGATATCCCTCACCTTCTAATTTCTCGAGATCCCGACGAATGGTTTCTTCCGTTACTTGAAAAAGATGACTCAAATGGGTCACGGTGACTTTCTTGTCATTTGCGACCATCTGTTTTATCGATTGAAGTCGATCTTTTGCTGCCACAGTAATACCCCTGTTTCCGTTAACAACATGATATTTGCGTATTATGTCACATACCATATGTACTTTCAAAAAAACATGTCTGAATCACAGAAAAATCATGTCTTTTTATATTGAAACAGAGGTAACTGTCGCGATTAATGTGACTTATCCAACGCTTCAGCCATTTCCCGCATCAGCGCCACATCCCCCTCTTCGAGGTGAATATTCGCCGCTTCCACATTTTCACGCACCTGCTGCGGTGATGTGGCCCCGCTTAAAATAGAAATCAGGTTGCTTTGAGCCAAGATCCAGGCCAGCGCCAGTGTGGGAACGGAGCACTGATACTTCTGGCACAACGGTTGCCATTGTTCCAACATAGCAATGACTCGCGTCATATTGCCCGGCTGGAACCACAGCTTGTTGGCCCGCGCACCGGTGGGAACATAATCGCGCGCAATGGTCCCGGTCAGCAGCCCTTGCTCTAACGGAGAGTAAACCTGCAACACAATGCCATGATGGCGGCACAGCGGCAGCAGATCCTGTTCCACCGCTCTGTCCAGCAGGCTGTATTTCGCCTGAACAATATCGAGATCGCCATATTTCAAATAGCTTTCGATATGGCTGGCATCGACATTGGCAGCACCAATGGCCTTGATTTTCCCTTCTTTCTTCAACGCATTGAGCGCGTCCATGGTTTCAGCGATCGGGGTAAAATACGGCGGCACCGATTGCCAGTGCGTCATGTAGATATCGACAGCCTCAATGTTTAAGCGCCGCAGGCTGGCCTCAATTTCCTCACGGATAGATTCCGGCGACAGGTTTTTATACAGTTGCCGATCGCCCACTTTATTAAACAGGCTGCCTTCGCGCTCCCACACGATGCCGCATTTGGTTTCGACAATCACTTGATCGCGTTTCAGGTAACCCAGCGCTTTGCCAACGATGGTTTCACTGTTGCCAAAGTTGTAACCCGGCGCGGTATCGATCAAATTAATGCCGCAGCGATTCGCTTCAATAATGGTATCGATACAGACCTGTAAATCCAGGTCGCCATTCCACGCAGGGCCGCCACCGATGGCCCACGTCCCCAACCCGATTTGTGAAATATCCAGCCCTGTCCGACCCAACGGTATCATTTTCATTACTGCTTACCCTTCATATTCTTCAAGCAATTGCTCAACCAGTTTTCGATTTTTCACGCCGGTTGTTGCGCCGACGCTTAATACAGAAATCGCCGCCGTGGCGTTGGCAAAACGCGCGCATTCCAGCAAGGTTTTTCCTTCCAGCACACCGGAAATAAACCCGGAAACGAAGTTGTCACCCGCACCAATGGTGTCGATGGCCGTAATGCCTTTCACCGCTGGCACCGAGAGCGATTCCGTGCGCGTTTTAATAAAGCAGCCGTTTTTACCGTGTTTAATCACCACGTTTTTCACGCCACACGCCAGAAAACGATCGGCAATGCTGTCCAGCGAGCTTTCCCCGGTTAATAGCCGCGCTTCGTCATAATTGGGAAACAGGTAATCCACGTAGCTCAGCGCGTCCTGAATATCCTCCAGCCGCTCGCCCAGACGCGGCTTAATCATATCCGCGCAGAGGGTCAGATGATGCGCTTTGGCCTGCTGGAAGATTTTTACCAGCGATTGACCCTCCAACAGCGGGCTATTAAAAATACTGGCCAGTGACAGTAATTTCGCCTCGGGAAAACGGGAGAAATCCACATCGTCAATATTCAACTTCCACAAGCTGCCGTTACAGTTGGTGACAAAGGTGCGCTCACCATCCTCCGTCACCAGGCCGACATTAATCGACGTGTCGATGTGCGTATCCAGCATCAAACTCTGAATATCAATATTTTCCCGACGGCAGGCAGCCAGAATAAAATGCCCCGGCGCATCGTCACCAATACGGCTATTTAACGCCGTTTTATGCCCTAACCGGGAAAGGATGGTCGCTTCATTAATCGCATCCCCCCCGGTCGTCATGGCAATCCGCTCCAGAGGATAAGAGTCAACATCAAAGATATTTTTACTCACCGGCTGTAACGGGATATCGACAATGGCGGCACCAATGCAAATAACATCGATAGGTTGCGCCATGGCTAGTTCGCCTTTCCGTCAGAGCCAAACAGGTAAATTTTCTCCAGCGCCCTTTCTTTCACCGCTTTACGCACTTCACGTTCAAGATGCAGGAAGGGTTGCTGCTGGTTTTCTTTTACCGCCACCATCGCCGCCAGACATAACTCGGTGTGAATATTGATCTTGGCGATACCTAACGAAATCGCTTTACGAATATCAGCATCGCTAATGCCAGAGGCACCGTGCAGCACCAGCGGCACAGAAACCGCCGCGCGCACTTTTTCAACCACCTCAAAATTCAATTTTGGCTCAGAGGTGTAGACACCGTGCTGATTACCGATCGCCACCGCCAGCGAATCACAGCCGGTTCTTTCCACAAATTCTGCGGCCTGGCTGGGATCCGTGTAGTGATAGCTTGCCAGCGCTTCTTCATACACGGTTTCATTACCCACATGGCCCAATTCTGCCTCTACCGGAATGCCCAGCGGATGGAAATAATCCACGGCTTCTTTGGTCAGGCGAATGTTCTCTTCAAAGTCGAACGCAGAGGCATCACGCATTAATGAATTCATGCCGTGGGTCCAGGCGTTATGGATAATTTCCATGCTGCGCCCGTGATCCCAATGGGTAATCACCGGCACCGTGGCTTTTTTCGCCATGGAGACCATCATGTGGGAAAAATCTTCAAATGAGGTATTTCCCACAAACCCGGTACCAAAAGAAATAATGACCGGCGATTTCGACTCCTCGGCAGCATCAATAACGCCCATCAGCATTTCCGCATTCCATACGTTAAAATGTGCAATTGCATATTTTCCCGCCTGCGCCTGTGTTTCCCAATATTTAATATCTGCCAGCATAGTTATGTCTCCCTTGTGAATTTACGCACCAATCTTAATTACGCCTTTGATGATGTCCTTTTTCATATTTACGGATTCATCAAAAGCACGCTGCACATCCTGATAGTCATAGATATGCGTCACCATAGATTTCACATCGAACTTGCCCGATGAGATGGCCTCAATCGTTACCGGATAGCGGTTGGCATAGCGGAATACGGTTTGAATGGACACTTCGCGATTAATTTTCAGGAAATTAATCGGAGAATCGCCGGGCACCGTGCCGACAATCATGATTTTTCCGCCGCGCATAACCAGATAGGGGGCTTGTTTTACCGTCACTTGCGAACCGGCGGTTTCAAACACGATGTCAGCGCCCGCCTCACCCAATAACGTTTTGGCGCGCTCAACCGTGTCTTCAGCGGCACCGTTGATGACCGCCATCGCGCCAAGTTTGCCTGCCATCTCAAGGCGTTTTTCCAAAACGTCGACCACGACAATTTCCGATGCGCCCATATAACGGCACGCCTGCAATGTCATCAAACCAATACAGCCGGCCCCGAGAATGACAATCTTTTTGCCGGGCTTAACGTCGGCCAGCATCGCGGCATGAATCCCCACCGCCGCCGGTTCAACCAGGGCACCTTCCAGGGTGTCCATATTGTCGGGCAGCTTGTAGGTGAAGCTTTCCGGGTGACACAAATAGTGAGTCAACGCACCGCGGTAATTGGGCTGTGTCGCCATAAAGTCAACGTCAGGACAAATGTTGTATTTGCCTTCCAGGCAATAGCGACATTTACCGCAGGGTACGCCGGGTTCAATATTTACCCGGTCGCCAATTTTGAATTTTTTTACTTTACTGCCTACCGCTGCGACCGTACCGGCACATTCGTGCCCCAATCCAATCTCTTGATTAGGATCTTTCGGCGGAATAAAAGGGCCAGATTCAAACCCGTGCACGTCAGAACCGCAGATCCCGACATACTCAACGTTAATTAATACTTCATCATCCTTTGGTGTCGGAACCGCAGCGGGAATAATATTCATTGTCCCAGGCGTTTTTAATACAGCTTTTGAATTTTTCATCATTAATTCCTGTAGGATAACTTATTTATCGGTAAAACGTATTGATGGAAAAACGTCGTTTATTTATTGGTGTTATTTACTGGTAACCACATTCATGCCAATGCTTTCAACCGATGCGCCTTTGGTTTCAATACCAATCACCGCAATAGCACCCGCCACAATAATTGACACGCCGCCGAGTAAAACAAACACGCCGGTTACACCGTATCCACTCAATAAGCTCGCCACCGCGTAAGGCGCGGCAATACCGCTGATGCGACCTACCGCATTTGCCAGTCCTGAACCTCTTAATTTGGCTTCCGTCGGCCAGATTTCCGGTACATACACCGCAGAGGCATAGCAAACGTACATATACACAAAGGTAATCAGGAAGAAACCAATCAGGGTAATCATCATCATGCTGGTTTGCAGCGAGTAGAAATAACCCAGCCCGGCAATCAATAACAGCAGTCCGACCCCCATGACTTTTCTGGGAATTCGGTCCATCACCAGCATGGCAATAAAAATGCCAAACGGTGCGCCGAACATACTCATGGTGTTAAGAACAATAGAATCCTTTAAGTTTATTCCCTGCGTCATAAAGATAGTGGGTAACCAATTAATCAAGGTGTACTGCACTACGTTCATTGCGATAAGCACGAAAGAACCAAGAATAACCCGTTTGAGCAAGGCGCCTTTGAGCAGCGCCGAATAAGGAACGCTGGCGGCCCGCACGTGCGTATCTTCAACCTGCACTGGCGGCGGCAGCGGTTTGCCGGTCTGCTGCTCCACGCGTTGTTCGATCGCTTTCATGATGGCTTCCGCCTCCTGATAGCGCCCTTGAGCCTCCAGCCAGCGCGGTGATTCAGGGAAATGGCGGTAGGCAAACCAGGTGGCAATCAACGACAGTCCGGCAGGAATCAGCAATTGCACACGCCAGTTCCACTCGGCACTAATGACCGTGGTGAGTGCCATAGCAATCAGGGAACAAATAGGATAGGACCAGTTACCAATAAAAGAGACACGGCTAGACCAGGTACCGCGATTTCGCCCCGGCATATATTCCGTATACCCGGCGAACAGCGTGACCAACAAAGCACCCAGACCAAATCCCATAACAAAACGGCAGGCGATCAAAAAATCCATATTGGGCGAGAATGCCCCAACCACCATTGAGATAATATGAATCAGTTCGAACAGGACAACCCCTTTCTTTCGCCCTATTTTATCACCAATGATGCCGCCAATTAATGCACCGGCAAACATCCCAGCGGTGGTAATGGCAGAAAAGGTCGCGGTAATTGAATTATCAGCCCATCCCAGTGATTTCAACTGAGCCAATATTATTCCACCGACGGCATTACTCCAGCAAACTAATAATCCAAATGCCACCATGCCAAACATGGAATAATGCCATCGACTGTCCGGCAAGCGATCGAGCCTCGCCCCACAATGAGGTGCTATTATCGTATTCATGTGATTCTATCCTTAAAGAATAAGGGAATTCACGCCAGATTAATGCGTAAAGTCATAGGTCATAATAACTTTAATCGCCGTTTTATTTGCCATCGCCTCGAAACCTTCCTGCCATTGAGAAAGTCCAATGCGGTGGGTAATCATCGGTTTGACCTGAATCGCACCCGAGGCCAATAAGCGAATCGCATTGCGCCATGAGGTCGAGTCATAGGCCATATGACCAATAATGCTTTTATTCCATGCAGTAATGTCGTTAATGGAGAAATCCAGCGGTTTGAATCCCATACCAACGCGCACCACTTCACCATTCGGGCGCAGCATCTCAATCGATTGTTTCAAGGCAATATTGGCACCGGAACATTCAATCACCAGGCCCAGATTGTCTTTTCCACAAATTTCGTGGCAACGCGCGACCACGTCTTCGGTGGATGCATTGACGGTTGCCGTTGCCCCCAGCGCTTTTGCCACGCCAAAACGCACGCTTACGTCCTCTTCCAACCCAACCATCACGATATTGACCGCGCCCATAATGCGCGCCATCTGGACGGCAAACAGCCCGAGCGGCCCGGTACCAAAAACCACAACATCCTGACCAGGAAGGAATTTAGATTGCTGAGCAATCGCTTTATAGGCATTACAGATGGGATCGAGTACCGCAGCTTCTTCGTAATCCACGCCTTCCGGGATTTCCCACAGGGCATGGCGATGGATTCTGAGAATTTCGCCGGGCACAAGGCAGTATTTTGAAAAACCGCCACCCCATTTATTGTTATCCAACCCCAGGTTCACTTTTTCTGTACAACACAGAAAATCGCCTTGTTCACAGGCCGGGCAAACACCACAGACATGGCCGCTGTTGTCCGACACAACGCGTTGTCCAACCTTCCACCCTTTTACCTGCTGGCCCACCGCCACGATCTGACCGGCAAATTCGTGACCGCGTACCGAGTTAAATTCATCAGATCCGCTATCAACCTTGTAGTGCTTCATATCAGCGCCACAAATGGCGGCCGCTTTGATCTCGATAACCACATCCTCCGGACCACAAACCGGCTCCGGTACCTCAATCATCTTGTACCCACCAAATGCCTTACCGAAACGCGCGAGTGCTTTCATGACATTCCTCATTAGGTTTATCTGTAAATCAGTCGGGCCATAGTTCGCTATTACACATTTGAAGTCAACATTAAATCTGTAAAACACAGATATCAATCTTCACATTGAAGAGCCGATCACATATTTAGCGGAGAAAGACAGAAGAATAAAAACATTGCATTTAAAAACATTGCATTTAAAAACAATGAGTTAAAAAAACAGGCACCAAGGCGGTTCAGCAATAAGCGAAAAAGTGAACAAATCACACCGGATAACGTTTTTTGATAGCAAGGATCCGCCATTTACCTTATTGCTAGCAAAACCGCTTCCGGCGAATCTGAAATGAGGCAACGAGCACCGCATCGTTTGGGCAATGTTTAAAATTCATGCACCCACGCTCTCTATACTGTCCCCGGATTTTTCAGGTGGATTTAACATGATGAAATGTACTATTGCGGGCACCGGTTACGTCGGGTTGTCGAACGCCGTGCTGTTGGCCCAGCATAATCAGGTGGTGGCTCTCGACGTTGTCGAACAGCGGGTGGCGCTGTTGAACCAGAACCTGTCGCCGATTGTTGATAAAGATATTGACCATTATCTCAAGGAAAAACCGCTCAATCTGGTGGCGACAACGGACAAACAGCTGGCCTATCAGGATGCGGATATCGTGATTATTGCCACGCCAACCAACTACGATCCGATCACCAATGCGTTCGATACCCAGTCGATTGAATCCGTGGTGCAGGATGTGTTGTCCATCAATCCCGGTGCGCTTATTGTCATAAAATCAACGGTTCCCGTGGGATATACCCAGCAACTGCGACGCACCTTTGCCACGGATAACATTATTTTCTCCCCCGAATTTCTGCGTGAGGGAAAAGCGCTGCACGACAATCTCTACCCTTCACGCATTGTGATTGGGGAACGCTCGCCGCGCGCAGAACGTTTTGCCGCCTTGCTGCTGCAAGGTGCGATCAAGAAAACGGCGCCGGTGCTCTACACCGATGCAACGGAAGCGGAGGCCATCAAGCTGTTCGCCAATACCTATCTCGCCATGCGCGTCGCCTATTTCAACGAGCTCGATAGCTATGCACAGATGCACACGTTGGATAGCAGGCAGATTATTGAGGGGGTCGGGTTAGATCCGCGTATCGGTTCGCATTACAACAACCCGTCATTTGGTTATGGCGGCTACTGTTTGCCCAAAGACACCAAGCAGCTGTTGGCCAATTATGCCAAAGTGCCTAACCGGCTGATTTGTGCCATCGTCGAGGCGAATCGCACGCGCAAAGATTTCATTGCCGATGATATTCTCAAACAGAATCCCAGCGTGGTAGGCGTTTATCGTCTGGTGATGAAAACCGGCTCCGATAACTACCGCGCATCGGCCATTCAAGGCATCATGAAACGGCTCAAAGCCAAGGGTGTTGACGTGGTGGTTTATGAACCGGTACTGACAGAAGCGACATTTTTCCGCTCACCGGTAATCAACGATCTGACAACGTTCAAGCACCAGGCTGATTTGATCATCTCAAACCGCATGGCACCGGAGTTGGAGGATGTCGCGGATAAAGTCTATACCCGCGACCTGTTTGGTTTGGATTAAGTCGGTTGACCAACCTGCTGCACACGGCGGCGACGCGCGTAATACCGGCCCCACAGCAGGCCCAGCGTGGCCGCAATCAGCGAGCCCAGCAATACCCCTAGCTTGGCCGCGCCCAGCAGTTGCGGATCGTCAAAGGCCAGCATGGCGATAAATATCGACATGGTAAAGCCGATACCGGCGAGCAGCCCAATCAAAAACACACCGCGCCAGGATACCTCTGGCGGTAATTGGCACCCGCCAAAACGCACCATCAGCCAACTGACGCCGACCACACCCAGCAACTTACCGGCGACCAGCGCCAGCGTAACGCCCATCATCACCCCGAGTGGCCCTGCGCCCGACAAATCGATGCCATTCACGCTCACCCCCGCGTTCGCCAGGGCGAACAGCGGCATCACACCATAAGCCACCCAAGGGTGCAATGCCATCTGCACGCGAGTGACAGGCGGCAGCACTTCACGCTGAGCACGGCGCAGTTGCTTAAGCGGCGCAGCCAACTGATCCACAGCGTGCGTATCCTGTTGGTGCATCAGGTCGCGCACAATGTGCGAAAGACGCTCCAATGGACGCTCCTTCATCACCTGCACGGAGGCCACCGGGGTAATCAGCCCCAAGACGACACCCGCTAATGTCGGGTGCGCTCCCGTGAGCAGAAAGCCCAACCACACGATGATGCCGGGAATGACATAGGCCCACGCCGAGCCGATGCCTATCTTCTGTAGCCCGAACACCAGCAGCACGCCCACCAGCACGGGGAGCAAGCCGTGGTATTCAAGCCCACCGGAGTAGAAGAACGCAATGATCAAGACGGCGATAATGTCATCGATAATGGCTAACGCCAGCAAAAACACCCGTATATTGCCGGGAATGCCTTTGCCCAACAGTGCCAGTACCCCCACGGCAAAGGCGATATCCGTTGCCGTCGGTACCGCCCAGCCTTGTTGCTGCAACGGCGCGCTGTTCATGCTCAGATAAATCAACGCGGGTACTATCACGCCGCCCACGGCGGCAGCGATCGGCAGCATGGCTTGCCGCAGGCTGCTCAACGCACCTTCGTGAATTTCACGGCGGATCTCCATGCCGACCACTAAGAAGAACAGGGTCATAAAGGCGTCGTTGATCCAGAAATGCAGGGAGTACTCGATTTCCGTATCGCCAATGCTAAAAGAGAATGGCAGATGCCACAGCGCATGGTAGCTTTCCGCCCACGGCGAATTGGCCCATATCAACGCAGCCGCCGCGGACACAAGCAGCACAATGCCACTTACCGCTTCAATATGGAGAAAACGTTCAAGGGTGGCGAAAGCGCGTTCCGCCAAACGCTGAGCACGAGGGATGCTCTGCGGGGACAGGTGTCGATTCATGGTTGTTATCACTCCGCGTGGCGGCCCGACCAACGCACAAACCTGTCTCACCACAACATGTGGCTAACACCCATCCTCTTTTTACCGACAATGTTGGATGATTTCAAGTATTTTACATGGATTTACAGGCCATTTATTCGGAAGATTCCATCATTTCCGGCACCGGCGACAAAGGAAGTTGAACCGTAAAACAGGCGCCCCCTTGCGGACGGTTGGCGGCACTGATTTCCCCCTGATGCAGAGTGACAATCGCGCGACAAATCGCCAATCCCATCCCGACGCCGGGAATGGCAGACTCCTCATTACCACGGGTAAATTTCTCAAAAATATGCTGTTCGCTGCCCGAGGTAAGACCGGGGCCGTCATCCCAGACGTCGATCCTGATTTTCCCCGGCAACGCGCGTGCCCGAATGCCTATCGCCCGCGCTCTGCCCGCATATTTCAATGCGTTTTCCAGCAAGTTTGCGAATACACGCTCCAGCAGCGCGCCATCGGCCTGAAGCAACACCATCTCCTGCGGAAGATCCAATTGCACCGCCTCGGCGGGCAGGAGCGCCTCGAGGGATTTCAGCGCGCCGCCAATAACCTCATCCAGCGCGACCCAATCGGTTTGCAGGCGAAAGCCTTCTCCTTCAATACGCGCCATATCCAGCATGTTGTTCACCAGACGAATGGTACTCAGCGTTTGCAGGCGAAGCGCACCGGCTTGCGGCGCATGCGGCGATCCTTCCGTGGAAAGATCGAGCAGCAGGATCTCCGCCTGACCAAACAGCACCGTCAGCGGTGTGCGCAGATCGTGAGACAGCGCAGCCAGCAAGGAGTTGCGCAGCTCCTCCCGCTCCGCCACCAGACGCGACTGCTGCTCGCGCCGCGTCAGTGCCAGACGCAGCAACGCACCTGAAATCAGCATCACAAACGTCTCCAGCAGCCGCTGCTGTTCGGGTATCAGCAGGTGGCGCAGGTTGCTTGGCTCAATAATCAGCAACCCTAACGTATCCTCGGAGGACATCAGCGGCAGCACTTTATAAGGCACGCCGGGCAGCGTATCGGTTCCTGCGCCCGCCACATGCCCTTTCTCAAAGCTCCATTTGACGATGGCGGGATCGGGAATGGTATGCAGCAAACGCTCGGCGGGCGCGATCAGTTTCCCCTGCGCGTCTGGCAGCCAGATTTCACAGCGGGCAAACAGTGCGCTGCCCATCACCCGCTGGCAAATCGGCGCAATGTCGTTCGGGGCTCGCACCCGGCTCAGCCCATCGGCCATTTCGTACAGATAACGCGCGCGCTGCTCTCGATGTCGGGCAACCCGCGCCTGATAGCGTACGCCCGCCGTCAGGTTGCCGGTGATCGCACCCACGATCAGCATCACCGCAAAGGTCACCAGATACTGCGCATCACTGACGGCAAAGGTGCCTTCCGGCGCGACAAAAAACAGATCGAACGCCACGATATTGAGTATTGCCGCCACCACCGAGGGCAAACGGCCAAAACCAATGGCAATCAGCACCACGCCCAACAAATAGACCATCACCAGATTGATCGGCGAAAAGTCGGGCAAAACCCCTTTGCTTACCAACGTTATCAATGCACACAGCGCCGTCGCAGCCAGACAGCCGCGCGCTTTCTGGCGCAACTTTTCCGGGCTGAGGTGTGTGTCTATCAGCGGTGCAGCATGCACGTCCGGCGCATCATCCAGGGCAACAATCATCAAGTCGAGCTCCGGCCCAAGGCGGCTTAGCCGTCGCGCAAAGCGATTAGGCAACGCCCAACGTCGCTGCGGTGGCCTCCCCACAATGATCTTGCCGAGATTGTGCTCGCGCGCGTAGCGCAGCACCGCTTTCGCTTCATCCGGCTCCGACAGGGTGGCAGTAACGGCACCCAGCTTTTGCGCCAACTGCAAGGTACGCAGAATGCCACGCCGACGCGCTTCGCCCTGCCGATGCAGCGTTGGCGTCTCCACCGTTACCGCATGCCATTCGCTGCCGAGCTTGGCGGCCAGTCGGGCGGCAATGCGCACCAGTTTCTCACTGCCGGTGTTAGCGCCAATGCACAGCAGGATCGCATCGCGGGTGTGCCAGACGCGTTCCTCTCGTCCACTGGCATCGCGCCAGGCGCGCATCTGATCGTCGACGCGATCCGCCGTGCGGCGCAACGCCAGTTCCCGCAGCGCAAACAGATTGCTCTTACGAAAAAAGTTCTCGATGGCGCGCTCGGCACGATCGCCGACGTACACCTTGCCCTCTTTCAACCGTTGCCGCAGATCGTCCGGCGGCAAATCCACCAGCACCACTTCGGTGGCCGAGTCAAAAAAAGGATCGGGGACGGTTTCCTGCACCCGAATCCCCGTGACGCCGCTGACCACATCATTGAGGCTTTCCAGATGCTGCACGTTCACCGTGGTCAGCACATCAATGCCAGCGTCCAGCAGCTCATCGATATCCTGCCAGCGCTTGGGATGGCGCGACCCCGGTGCGTTGGAATGCGCCAGCTCATCCATCAGAATAACGGCTGGACGCCGCGCCAGGGCGGCATCCAGATTGAACTCCAGATGACGATGTCGCCCCGTGGCACGTCGGGCAAGGGTTTCCAACCCGTCCAGCAGCGTGGCGGTCTCCTGTCGACCATGGGTTTCCACCACGCCTACCAGCACATCCAACCCCTGCGCGCGCAATCGTCGCGCCTCTTGCAGCATGGCCCAGGTTTTCCCGACGCCCGCACAGGCACCGAAATAGATTTTCAGTTTGCCGCGCCCTTCACGGTCCGACTGAGCCAGCAGCGCATCCGGATCGGGACGCAGGGGTTCTTCCGTCATCACAATACCTTTCAAGTCATCCTTCGTTCAGGATAGCGAAGCCTTACGGTTTCGGCACGGCATCCAACGCCATGTTCAACGCCAGCACATTGACCACCGGCTCCCCGATAAACGGCAGCAGCGGACGGCGCGTGTTCGCCAGCACCAACTGGCGCAACGTTGCTTCTGGCAGATGGCGTGCTTGTGCCACGCGCGGAATCTGCCACGCCGCCGCTGCCGGAGAAATGTGCGGATCCAATCCGCTGGCAGAGGCCGTCACCAGCTCCACCGGGACGAACGCATTGGCCTGGGGATTCACCTTACGCCATTCGGCAACGCGCTGCGTTATAGCTTCATCCAGTGCCGGATTGCTGGGCGCCAGATTACTGCCAGAGGAGGCCAGCGCATTATAGGGCGAGTCGGCCGTCGCCGAGGGCCGCCCCTGAAAATAATCCGGGCGGGTAAAGGACTGACCGATCAGGGCCGAACCGCGTACCTTGCCTTCCAGCATCACCAGCGAGCCGTTAGCCTGTACGGGAAACCACCACTGCGCCAATCCGGTTGTCAGTAACGGATAGACCGCCCCGACAATCAGTGTCAGCAGGATAAAAAGCGAAAGTGCGGGACGTAACAGGTTCATTGATATTCTCCTTAAACCCAACCCAGCGCGGTCAGTATCAGATCAATGGCTTTGATGCCAATAAATGGCACCACCAGCCCCCCCACGCCGTAAATCCACAGGTTGCGGCGCAGCAGCGCAGCCGCCGGCATCGGGCGGTAGCTCACCCCTTTCAATGCCAGTGGAATCAGCAGTACGATAATCAAGGCGTTAAAAATCACCGCTGACAAAATGGCCGAGGCGGGCGAATGCAGCCCCATCACGTTAAGGGCATTCAGCGGGGGATAGGTCACCGCAAAGGCGGCGGGGATAATGGCAAAATATTTGGCGACATCGTTGGCGATGCTGAAGGTGGTTAACGATCCGCGCGTCATCAGCATCTGCTTACCGATATGCACCACCTCGAGCAGCTTGGTCGGGTTGGAATCCAGATCCACCATGTTGCCCGCCTCTTTCGCCGCTTGCGTACCGGAGTTCATCGCCACCGCCACATCCGCCTGCGCCAGCGCGGGGGCGTCGTTGGTGCCATCCCCCGTCATAGCCACCATGCGTCCTTCTGCCTGATATTGACGAATCAGCGCCAGCTTGGCTTCGGGCGTGGCCTCCGACAAAAAGTCATCGACACCCGCTTCGGCAGCAATGGCGGCGGCGGTCAGTGGGTTATCCCCCGTGACCATCACCGTTTTGATCCCCATACGGCGCAGTTCAGCAAAGCGCTCTTTGATACCGCCTTTGACGATATCCTTGAGCGCCACCACGCCCATCACGGTATTATCTTCCGCCACCACCAGCGGCGTACCGCCTTTGCGCGCCACCGACTCCACCAGCGCCACCACATCCGCAGGGAAGCGCCCGCCGTTGCTTTCAACGTGCCGACGAATCGCGTCCGCCGCGCCTTTGCGTAACATTTTCGGCCCGACATTGACGCCGCTCATGCGGGTTTGCGCCGAAAAAGGAATAAAGGTGGCGTTCAGACTCTGCAAATCACGCTCGCGCAGATTGAATTTCTGCTTAGCCAGCACCACGATACTGCGCCCTTCCGGCGTTTCATCGGCCAGCGAGGCCAACTGTGCGGCGTTCGCCAACGCGGATTCACTGATGCCGCTGGCAGGCAGGAACGCGCTGGCCTGGCGGTTACCCAGCGTGATGGTGCCGGTTTTATCCAGCAGCAGCACATCCACATCGCCAGCGGCCTCCACCGCGCGTCCGCTGGTGGCGATCACATTCGCACCCAGCATACGACTCATGCCCGCAATACCAATCGCCGAGAGCAGTGCACCAATGGTGGTAGGAATCAAACAGACCAACAGCGCCACCAGCACCGTAATGCTGACCGGTGTACCGCTCCAGGCAGAAAACGGGTACAGCGTCGCCGTTGCCAGCAAAAACACAATCGTCAGTGAAATCAGCAAAATGGTCAGTGCCACTTCATTCGGCGTTTTACGCCGTTTGGCCCCTTCCACCATGGCGATCATGCGATCCAGAAAGGTTTCACCGGGATTGACACTGCATCGAATCACCAGCCAGTCAGAGAGAATGCGCGTGCCCCCGGTGACTGAGGCAAAATCGCCCCCGGCCTCACGAATCACTGGCGCAGACTCACCGGTAATCGCGCTTTCATCCACGGAAGCCCCCCCGGCCAGTACTTCGCCGTCACACGGGATAATGTCACCCGCATCCACCCGCACATAATCGCCTTTGCGCACGCTGTCTGCGGCAACCTTTTGCTGGGTGGATTCAGGCTCAGGACCAGAGAGCTTTTTCGCCCAATTGGTGCGCGTAATGCCTTTTAAACTCTCGGCCTGCGCCTTACTGCGCCCTTCCGCCAGCGCTTCGGCAACATTAGCAAACAGCACGGTGAACCACAGCCACAGGCTAATGGCAGCAGTGAAACCCAGCTGTCCCTCACTCCAGCCCAGCGCCATGCTCACGGCCAACAGCGTGGTGAGAATGCTGCCCAGATACACCACAAACATCACCGGGTTACGGTATTGCACGCGGGGGCTAAGCTTGGTCAATGATTCAGCCAGCGCGGCACGCCACAGTGTGCCGCGTTGCGAAGACGCGATTTGATGTGTCATAGAATTCTCCGGCGATTAGCGCGCCAGTAACTGCAAATGTTCGATAACAGGCCCCAGCGCCAGCGCAGGGATAAAGGTCAGTGCGCCAATCAGCAGCACGGTGCCGATAATCAGCGCGACAAACAGTGCGCCGTGCGTCGGCAAGGTACCGGGGCTGGCAGGCTGGGTCTTGCGCGCCGCCAGTGAACCGGCAATGGCCAGCAGTGGGATGAAAGGGGCAAAGCGTCCCATCAACATCGCCGCGCCCAGCAGCAGGTTCCAGAACGGCGTATTGGCAGAAAGCCCGGCAAACGCGCTGCCGTTGTTGTTGGCCGCAGAAGAGAGCGCATAGAGCACTTCGCTAAAACCGTGCGGTCCCGGGTTAAAGATTCCGGCGCGCCCGGCATCGGTCATCATCGCCAGCGCCGTACCCAACAGCACCAGAGACGGGGTAATCAGGATATAAATCGCCGCCATCTTCATTTCCGGCACGCCGATTTTCTTGCCCAAATATTCCGGCGTGCGACCAATCATCAATCCGGCAATAAACACTGCCAGCAGCACGTTCATCAGCATGCCGTACAGCCCTGAACCCACGCCGCCAAACACCACTTCACCCAGTTGCATCAACCACAGCGGAATCATCCCCCCCAGTGCGGTAAAGGAGTCATGCATGGCGTTGACCGCCCCGCACGATGCCGCCGTGGTGATCACCGCAAACAGGCTGGAATTGAGAATACCGAAGCGGCTCTCTTTCCCTTCCCAGTTCATCGCGCTGTCGGCGCCAAGCAGCGTCAAATGCGGGTTGCCCTTCACTTCCGCCATCATGACCAACACCGCCGCCACCACAAACATCAACGTCATGGCCCACAACAGGGTGCGTCCCTGCGCCCGGTTGCGTACCGTTTCGCCAAAGGTGAAACACAGCGCGGCCGGAATTAGGAAAATCGCCAGCATCTGCACAAAATTGGTTAACGCGGTGGGGTTTTCGAACGGGTGAGCGGAGTTGGCATTGAAAAAGCCGCCGCCGTTGGTGCCGAGCATTTTGATCGCTTCCTGCGACGCCACCGGCCCCATCGGCAGCGTCTGCTGCACGCCTTCAAGCGTGGTGAGCGTAAGGTAGGGGTTAACATTCTGAATCACCCCTTGGCTGACCAGAAATAACGCCATCAGCAGCGACAGCGGCAGCAGTACAAACAGCGTAATACGCGTCAGATCGCGCCAGACATTACCGAGTTCATCGGTGCTCTGACGGGAAAAGCCACGCATCAACGCAAACAGCACCGCAATCCCGGTCGCTGCCGATAAGAAATTCTGTACTGCAAGCCCCACCATCTGGCTGAAATAGCTCAGGGTGGATTCCCCGGCGTAGGATTGCCAGTTGGTGTTACTGACAAAACTGATGGCGGTGTTCAGCGCCAAATGCCAGGACAAACCGGGCAACTGCTGCGGGTTATAGGGCAAGCTCCCCTGCGCCATCAACAGTGCTACCAGAAAGCACAACCCAAGGGCGTTAAACAGCAGAATGGCGCACAGATACTGACGCCAGTTCATCTCGCTGTCTGACACGCCGCACACGCGCCATATCCCGCGTTCGAACGCCGCCACGCCGGGTAAAGCGCGATCGAGCACCATCCCCGTCATCAACCGACCTAACGGCTGGGCCAGCAGCAATAATACGGCCAGAAAGCTGGCCAGAAGTAAAAACGCATTGGCCGCCATTAGAATTCCTCCGCCCGAAACAGGGCATAAAACAGATAGCCCAGTAACAGAAATACCAGCACGATGCCGGTCATCAGTCCCACATTCACGGTTTATCTCCCCGCGTTTATTGAATGTGGCTCGAGTGTAGGAAGTGGGGTGTAAAAATGTCGTTAATATCTCAGGCGGGGGTGTAAAAAAGGTATAAAAATGCAGGAGGCACAACCCGCTCAATCAGCATCGATGAGCCGGTCACTTTAGCACCAAGAAATCACAGCAGGCCTTGCAGCGCAGGCGCCGTCATACTGGCATCAAACGGGATGATGTCTGCGTTGGCCAGCCCCAGTTTCTGAAACGGATCCTGGCTAAGGCGCGCCTGCAACTGTTCGAGGCTGTCGCTCTTTGCCAAAATGACACCGCCAGTGCGCGGAATGCGGCGGCCTGATGCGAGAAAAATACCGTCGGCATAGCCCTGTTTCAACCATTCAACATGGGCAGGAATCTGTTTATCAATCGCCTCAAGCGGCTGCACATACGTCAGTACCACCACATAAATCACACTCATTGCAAATTCCATGTATTGCGTCAGGGATAATGCAAGGCTACTCCTCGACAGGGGAGGCATGAAGCGCTTTTTGGTGGAAAATTAAGGCGTATACCATTTCCTCTATGCGGACTAATAGCGTGAAGGCCAAATCTCCTCAGGCCGTTTACTCAACGCCTTAGCAATCAACCGTTCGCCTTTGGGCCAACGTCGCGCCAACGCGTTTGCCAGTGTTGATGACGCCAATCCCGCCTCTCGGGAAAGTGCAGACAGTGTTGTACCTTGCTTTTTCAGCGCAGCAATAATATCTGCCGGGTGCCAGTCCTTACCGTCCATTACCATCCCCCGATGTTATTATGTGCAAATGTTCAGCATATCTAAACAACGGCGATGTTAAGTAATGCTAAACACTAAGTCAATATCGATTATCGATGGTGCCATGATGCTACCTGCTCGCCTTAAATCCGCCCGCCTGCATGCCAAGTTGACTCAGGAAAAACTCGGAGTCCTCGCGGGTATCGAAGAAGCGACCGCACGGTCGCGCGTCTCTCAGTATGAAAGCGGCACCTATCGCCCCACCTTCGAGATGATGTGCGCCTTTGCCCGCGTACTTGGCGTGCCGGAAAGCTACTTTTACACCGTCGATGATGACTTCGCGGAACGCATTTTGCAGTTGTATGAAAGTGATGGCATACAACAAGAAAAGAAGGCATAGGAGCCGCTTAAAGCTCAAATGCGTAAAAGTTTAGGGTGCGAACACGTGGAGGGGGAGCAGCGTAGGTAATGACATCATGCCCGTGGATGGCTCATGCCAGGATTACGGGCAAAAAAAAAGACCTTTCGGTCTGTTTTTTAACGCGTTGCAGAATGATAGTACATTCTACACATCACATTTTGGAGCGGGAAACGAGACTCGAACTCGCGACCCCGACCTTGGCAAGGTCGTGCTCTACCAACTGAGCTATTCCCGCTTAGGAAGTGCATTTCTACTAATCGTAACACATTGAATATACTAAACTTATTCAATATTTCGTGCTAGCGGTGAGCATTATGTACCAATCATTTCAGGCTGGCAAGCCCTTTTCAGTGAAAATGCGCGCAAGTGGTCATTCCCTGCGCGCTAGTGCTCAACGCCTGCTAACTCAATACTCGCGTGAAAAATCAACCTCGCCGCGCAGCGCCACACCCTGAGAGTAACGTTGCAAGTTATCCAGGAACAGATCCGCCATCAGCGCAGGCACCATCGGTCCTGCAATATGCGGCGTCAAGGTCAGTTGGGGCGTTAGCCAGAAAGGGTGTTCCGGCGGCAGCGGCTCCTGACGAAAAACATCCAGCACCGCTCTTGCCAGTTTTCCGGCACGCAGCGCCGCCACCAGATCGTCATCCACTACCGACGAGCCGCGCCCCACGTTGATAAATACCGTGGAGGATTTCATGCATGCGAACAACTCTGCGTTATACAGGTTCTGCGTTTTCGGCGTATCCGGCAGCAGATTCACCACATAGTCAGCCTGCGCCACGTCGTGCGCCAGCGCGTCAATCCCCGACACACGCGCAAAACCGGGCAACGCCCGCGGTGTATTGACAATGCCATGTAGCGTTACACCAAACGACCGCAACATGGCGGCCACCTCGGCGCCAATATCGCCCGCGCCAACGATCAATAAGGTTTTTCCCGTCAATAGCCCGGACAGGTGGCGATCCCACTCCTGACGTTGCTGCTGTGCCTGCAATGCGAACAAGCGCTGCTCATGGGCCAACAGATGCGCCAGGATGTATTGTGCAATCGGCTGACCAAACACCCCGACGGCGCGACTCAACCGGTAGTCTTGCGGGAGATTCGCTGCAAGCAGCGGCTTGAAGCCAGCCCAGGTAGATTGCAGCCATGCCGGGCGATGCCCAGCAGTCAGCAACGATACCGCCCGGTCCGGCTCACCAAGCCAAATGTCACAGCGTGCGACGGCATCTTCTCCGTCATCAGGAAGGCAATAGGCCAACCCCGACGCTTTGGTGCTTAACAGCGCACGCAGCTCCTCTGCCCGAGATTCCAATAAAAGAATCGCCCCCATTTCTCCCCCTCGCGTTATCAACGGTAGCCGTAAAAAAACCACAACTACCCTACCCGTAGCGAGAAGTCTGTGGCAACCCTTTCAGCATGCAGGCTCGTTTTCTGACAGACGTCACTCTTCTTCTTGTGATTCGCCAATGTGGTTGACCATGTCCAGCAACATGGTGGTGACATGGTGATCCGCCACGGTATAAAAAATCTGGCGTGACCGGCGCTCCCGCTTCACCAAGCGCGCTCCGCGTAGCAGACGTAAATGGTGGCTCACCAGTGACGGCGAAAGCGCCAGATTTTGCGCAATATCACCGACTGCATGTGGTCCCGTCAGGCAGAAATGCAAAATGCGCAAACGGGTAGGATCGCCCATCAGACGAAACGTTTCTGACAGGATGGTAGTTTCATGCAGAGAAAGCATGGCATGACGACTCAATGTGCGTGCCCTCGCGTAACAGATGTGTCCGTATCATGATGATGAGATTGATCGCCATGATGTTGATGTGTTTCCTTGAAGGGTGACAGGCTGCACTTACAGGCCGCCTCATCTTCATCACCCCAGTCAATGGCAACCGTTGCGTGTTCTACGTGAAAACGGTCATAAAGCTCGCGCTCGACCTGCCGAACCACCTGACGCACGTCCGCCCCCTCTTTGGCGCGTACATGCAATGTGGCCAGGGTGCGCCCCGACGTGATCATCCACACGTGCACATGGTGGATATCTGCCACTCCCGCTACGTTGTCTTTAAGGTAGCGTTCAATCTCTTGCGGCATAGCATTGGCGGGTGCCCCTTCCAAGAGTATGTGCAGCGATTTTTTCAATAACGCCCATGCGCTGCGCAAAATCAGCACGGACACCACCAGCGACAGGATAGGGTCGATGGGGGTCCAGCCGGTAAAATAGACCACAATAGCCGCCGCGATAGCACCGATGGAACCGAGCAGATCGCCCATCACATGCAGTGCAGCGCCTTTGATATTGACATGCTCGCTGTCGCCGCGCGTCAATATCCAGAACACCACAATATTCACCAGCAGCCCGATCGCTGCCACGACCAGCATCGGGCCCGCCAGCACCTCATGCGGCTGGCGAAAACGCAGCCACGCTTCATAAGCTATCCAGATGACGATAGCAAACAGCGTCAGCGCATTGATAAAACCGGCAATGACTTCGAAACGCAAATAGCCAAAGGTGCGCTTGGTGTCTGCATTACGACGGCCAAAACGAAAGGCTGCATAGGACAACGCCAGTGCAGCGGCATCCGTCAGCATATGTCCCGCATCCGCCAGCAGCGCCAACGAACCGGAAAGCACTCCGCCCACAACTTCCACCAGCATAAAGGTAAAAGTAATCACAAAAGCGATCAGGACCTTGCGCTCATTCGACCGCGTTACCGTCGGCGCATGGTCGTGAGCATGATCATGGTGAGAATGGGACATTGTACCTCTCCTGCCTTTAGATAATTTAATATATGAATAGCTATTCATATATTAAAAGTCAAGCAATGCAAACAGGTCACCGGCAGCCATTCTCACCGTGCTCAACCTCGTCATTCTCATGCCAGACAGGCATCAAGGTCTCATTTCAAGGCATGCAGCTGTTGATGGATCTCCGCCAACACGCCGTTCGCACGCTGATACTCTGCCCGTTTTTTACTGGCGACGTCGTCGAGACTTTTGCGCGCGATACGCAGCGGCAACTGACATACGCCATCGGGTCGCAATTGCCCCCCCACGGAGAGCCAAAAGTTGTCATAATCGGCATGAAAACTGGTTTTCTTTTTACGCCAGTAGCGCCAATTCTGATAAACATGGGTATGATTTCCCACCGCCACCATGCACTCCACCCCCAACAACTCGCCCAGTGCGCAGGCCGTTTCCAGTACCAGTCGTTTGGGGAACAACCCATGGCAATCACGCGTCACCTGCGAGATGCGCGCCTTCTGCTGTTGCAAGTGCCGCGTTGGCCCTTGTAACCCACCGATAAATAACGCTCTCTTTCCTTCGAACTGCACTACCGTCATGGTCATGCGCGCCAGTGGCATCCCTTCAGTACACAACTGAAGCGTTATCTCTCCCTCTTTATCCAGTGATGAGTGGGAACCTAATAGCAACGCGTAAGCGTCACCGCTTTTGCCCTGCAAATTGACGATAGGGACACCGCCGGGCGTCAGCATCAGGCGACGTAACGTTGGGTTGGCACAGGCAACGGCATCATAGTGATAACACAGCGCGGCCAAGGCGTGGCGTGCAGAAAAACGGCTGGAGAGGTACGGCCGTTGAAGTTTATCGGGCAGCGCCATTTGGGCATACAGCATCTGCGCCCGCTGCGGATGGCTGGCAATGTAGTCGAGCCAGTTAAGTGTCAAAATAGGGTGAAGGAGCGAGCGCGCCAGAAATTTAAGACGGTAGGCGGGCTTTAGCCAAACGCTCTTCTCATCAGGGTGAATATCACCGCGCAGCAGATGACTCAGTAACTGCCAGCGGTTCATCGGAGATGATATTTCATCAAAGGTTGCAAGTGCCATAAGAGATAATAGTGTTGATTTGGAAACAGACCCCTATCTCTATCAGTCGTTGGCTAAACCGTTATGCAATCATCTTTCAGGAAGCAACCCCACCCTATGTTTGTTTACGATTGGTTTATTAAAAAAGCCGCTCCCGACAGTATTAACGCCAGGCGCAGCTTTTTTGCAGTATCAGACGCGATACTCGGGTGATACCGTTTTTTGTTAATCCAGATCTTGCCCGTTGCTGGCGATCACTTTCTGGTACCAGGCAAAGGATTTTTTCTTGCGCCGTTCCAGCGTGCCGTTGCCAAGATCGTCACGATCGACATAGACAAAACCGTATCGCTTGCTCATTTCCCCGGTCGACGCCGCGACCAGATCGATGCAGCCCCAGGTGGTGTAGCCGATGACCGGGATACCGTCATCGATCGCATCGCCCATGGCGCGGATGTGTTCACGCAGGTAGCTGATGCGGTAATCATCCTCAATCTCGCCGTTGGCATTGATCTCATCACGTGCGCCCAGACCGTTTTCCACCAGAAACAGCGGCTTCTGGTAACGGTCATACATCATGTTCATGGTGATGCGCAGGCCAAGCGGATCGATGCCCCAGCCCCATTCACTGCGAGTAATATGCGGATTGGTAAGGGATTTAACGATATTGGCCGCGCTGCTGTTGTGCTCATTCATCTCCGCCGAGGCACAACGTGAGGCGTAGTAGCTGAAAGAGACAAAATCAACGGTGTTTTTCAGAATGTCAGCGTCGCCGTCCTGCATCTCGATATGGACACCTTTCTCGCGGAACACCCGCGCGGAATAGGACGGGTAAGCGCCGCGCGCCTGCACATCGATAAAGAACAGGTTTTCCCGATCTTTTTCCAGTGCCGCCCACACATCTTCGGGCTTACAGGACCACGGATAAAAGTTTCCCCCAGCCAGCATGCAGCCCACCTGATTTTCAGGATTCACCTCGTGCGCGATCCGGGTTGCCAGCGCGCTGGCAATCAGTTCATGGTGCGTTGCCTGATACTTCACCTGATCCTGATTTTCACCCGGCTCGAACACCAGACCGGCACCGGAGAACGGACTGTGCAGCAGGATATTGATCTCGTTGAACGTCAGCCAGTATTTCACCAGACCATCGAACGCTTCGAAGCAGGTGCGCGCATAGCGGGTGAAAAACTCCACCATCTTGCGGTTACGCCACGAGCCATACTCGGTAACCAGATGCATCGGCACATCGAAATGGCACAGCGTCACCAGCGGTTCAATACCGTATTTGCGGCATTCACTGAACACCGCATGATAAAAGGCGATACCGTCCGGGTTCGGCGTCAGTTCATCGCCCTTCGGGTAGAGGCGGCTCCAGGCGATAGAGGTGCGGAACACGGTAAACCCCATCTCGGCCATCAGCGCGATGTCTTCCTTGTAGCGATGATAGAAATCGATCGCCTGATGGCTGGGATAGAACTCGTCGTCACGCAGCGTAAAACGCTTCTCTTGCCCCAGCTTTACCGGCAAACGGGCGGGGCCGTGCGGGATCATATCCACGGTGGTCAGCCCTTTGCCACCTTCCCGATAAGCGCCTTCTGACTGGTTTGCCGCCAGGGCGCCCCCCCATAAAAATCCGTCTGGAAATGTCGCTGCTGACATGAATCACCTTTTCTCTATACCAATATCGATTAACTAACGCTGGTAGCTTGCACCGGTTCACTCGCTTTGGCGTTAGCCGGACGCGATTCCTCTTCGGTTTCAGGAATATCCTCAAAGCCAAGGATAAGTGTCAGCACAAACGACAATACCACCGCCAAAATCATCACGGCCACCACCCACACAATGCTCATCGGGTTGGTCGGATCGAAGAACTGCACGCTGGTAAACAGTCCGGGCGACGCCATGGAGTGGCTGGCAAGGCCGCCAATTCCGGCTACCGCGCCGCAAATAAAGCCGCTGATCAGGCTGGCAATCAGCGGACGTTTCAGCCGCACCGCCACGCCGTACAGCGCAGGTTCGGAGATCCCGGCCACAATGGCGGAGGCCGCTGCCGCCAGCGCCGTCTGGCGCAGTTCACGGTTTTTGGTGCGGAACGCCACCGCCAGCGAGGAGCCGCCGAGCGACAGGTTGGCACCGATTTCGGAAGGCATCACCATGCCCTCTTTGCCGGTTTCCGCAATGGTTTGAATGATGGTCGGGGTAAATACCCGGTGCATACCGGTCATTACCAGCAGCGGCCACAGCGCACCCATGATCGCCACCGATAACCAGCCCAGATAGCCGTGGATGGTGTAAACGATGGAAGAGATACCGCTGCCGATCCAGATCCCCAGCGGGCCGATAATCACAATGGCGATCGGCGCAGATACCAGCACGATCAGCATCGGTTTCAGGAAGTTCTTCGTCACCGCCGGCGTAATGCGATCGATGCCCTTTTCGATGTACGACAGGATCCAGGTCATGCACAGCGCCGGAATAACCGTATAGGTATATTTCACCGCCGTGACGGGGATAAACGCCAACTCGACCACCTGCCCTTGCGCCGCTTTCGCCATCAAATCGATAAAGTTGGGATGCACCAGCACGCCCGCAATGGCAATAGCCAGCGACATGTTGGTTTTGAATTTAAGTGCCGCCGAGGCCGCCACCATGATAGGCAGGAAGAAAAACGCACCGTCACCGATCACATTCAGGATCACCAGCGTCGAAGATCCCTTCTCGAACACGCCGAACATGTCGAGGATCATCGCCAGCAGTTTCACCATTGAACCGCCGATAATTGCCGGGATCAGCGGCGACATGGTGCCAATCAACGCGTCCAGAATGCCTGCGCCGATGCTTTTTAAGGTGATTTTACGTTTGGCATCGGGTTGCGTGCCCGCGGCGCCCGCCGGGCCAAGCTTCAACACTTCCTGATAGGCTTTGGCAACGTTGTTGCCAATAATCACCTGACACTGCGTTTCCGTGTTTACCACGCCCATCACGCCGCTGATGGCTTTGAGTGTCGGGTTATCCACCTGCGTTTTATCTTTTACCACGAAGCGCAAACGCGTCATGCAGTGCGTCACCGCTTCAATGTTATCCAGTCCCCCCAGCGCATCCACAATAGCGCGAGAGACAGTTTCATAATTCTTAGACATAGGTTAGTTATCTCTTGGTGTCGGTGCGGAAAAAATCGCCATAGGGAACCGGTTCCACAAAATCATGAAACGTTTCACAGCGCCAAACAAGAGAGGAAAACGATTAATTTTCCTTTTCGTGATAATGATCACCTACCGTTAACAGGGCAGCCTCAACGAAGCTACTGAAAAGCAACGGCAAAATGAGTAGACTGTCGCAAGATAACCATTCAGCGGGTAACAGCACATGACAACCATACTTGAGGTGGCAAAGAAGGCCGGGGTCGCCAAATCGACGGTATCGCGGGTGTTGTCAGGTAACGGTTACGTCAGCCAGGAAACAAAAGAGCGTGTATTCAAAGCGATAGAAGAGAGTGGCTATCGCCCCAATCTGTTGGCACGTAACCTCGCCGCGCAGAAATCACAAACCATTGGGCTGGTGATCACCAATACCTTGTATCACGGCACGTACTTCAGCGAGTTGCTGTTTCAAGCGGCAAAAATGACCGAGGCACACGGTCGCCAGCTGCTGCTGGTGGACGGCAAACACAGTGCGGAAGAAGAGCGCGCCGCGATTCAATTCCTGATCGATTTACGCTGCGATGCCATCATCATCTATCCGCGTTTTCTCACCATTGATGAAATGGATCAGATCATCAGCCAGCATAAACAGCCCATCATGGTGCTGAACCGCCGGTTACGGGTGAATGACAGCTACTGCATCTACTCCGATCAGCATGAATCCTGCCGCAATGCCGTCAACCACCTGATCGATCAAGGGCATCGTGAGATTGCCTTTATCACCGGCGCGTTGGATTCGCCCACCGGTATGGAGCGCCTCGCAGGCTACAAAGCGGCGCTGGAACAGCACGCTATTCCCGTGGATGAACGCCGTATCGTTATCGGTAAGTGGGCACTTACCAATGGTGTGGAAGCCGTCAATACTCTGCTCGACAATCAGGTCAGCTTTTCCGCGTTGGTCGCCAGCAATGATGATATGGCCATCGGCGCGCTAAAACAGCTGTATACGCGCGGGGTTGGTGTGCCCGAGCAGGTGTCGGTGATTGGTTTTGATGACTTGCCCACGGCCGCGTTTACCATCCCTTCGCTCTCCAGCGTGAAAATGCCGTTGGGTGAGATGATTCAAGAGATGATCAATCGGCTGCTGTCCATGCTGGATGGCGGGACGCTGAGCCAACGCAAAGCCTATCCGGCATCACTGATCCTGCGCGACTCGGTGACGACAGGACCGTTTTATCGCTAGTTTTTTCACCGATGCGGTGTTAACGATGTCGTGATATCATGCTGTTACGTAAGGATACGCGAAATCAAATCGATGTTTTTCAGCCGCCCCAAGACCCTCGGCGACCTGATCAAATCAGGCAGCCTTAAAAAAATCCAGCAGCGTATCGATGCTGCCAACTGCAATCAGCCTGATGAGCACGGCTACGCGCCGCTGCACTATGCCGTCACCTACCGCGAAGCGAAGATTGCACGCTACCTGCTGTCGCAGGGGAGCGAGCCGGTGATCGGTGAACAGGGCAGACACCTCCCCGCGATAAACGAGGTCGTCAATTCACTCTGTTTGCCGCTGATTGAAGCGTTTCTCGATTCCGGCATCTTCCTGCCAGAATATATCGATGGCTTACCGCTGCTGCACCATATGGTGCGACGTAAGGATCTTAAAGAGAAACACGTCGCGTTCTTTCTGCAACAGGGCTTGGATCTCAACACGATCGATACCCGGGCCAGCGGTAAAACGGTGCTTGCCTACTACCTGAGTCAGGAAGAAATCACCATTGATACCCTGCGTCTGCGTTGGCTTATTCGCCTGGGCGCTGACGTCAACCGGGCAGAGCAGCCATGGGCGACGCCGCTCTATTCAGCACTGACCAACGCTACGTTGTACAACACCCAGGATAAACTCAGTATTACCACCTTCACCAGCGTACTGGATGAGTTGGAAAAAGGCGGGCTGCAACACGACCTGGATTTGGACAGCTGCCATTATGCCGGTCTCGGGCTGGAAGCACTCAAACGCGGACACTTCGCCGGTTTTATCCGGCTGCTGCAAGCCGGGATCACGATTCCTGACGATGAGAAAGCGGAACTCATCGATTATCTCACCAGCAAAAACTTCCGGCCAAAGCAGGTAAAACTGATTTTCGAGTTGAACCAGAGCCAAGGGCATGAGCTTCCCCTCAGTATCCTGATCCATGATTCGCGAACCATCCGGCAGATCATTGACGAATTGCCGCATGATGCCCCCGATATCAACACCATGTTTATCGATATCGTCACCGCAACCGGTCTGCGGCGGGATGAAAAACTATCCCTGCTGGGCACCCTGCTGGACAAAGGTGCCGATATCAACACCTCGGGGGCGTGGTCCCATTTTCAAATCAGCGCGCTGCACATCGTCACCGGTTGGCCTGACAACGTGGAACATAGTCAGGCCCTGCTGAGCTGGCTGCTGGAGCGCGGTGCAGCCATTGAATGTCACGGCCTGTCAGCGTTTTATCTGGCGGTGTGGTTCGGCCACATGGAGACCGCCAATTTACTGGCAACGCGCGGTGCCAATCTCACCTGGATCGATTGTAAACAGGGCACGGTGTTCTCTTACCTCTTTACCCAGAACCCCAACGGAGAACGGATGCGCCTGAGCAAGGTCTCCGCCGTGCTGCGCCGTTTACAGGGGATCTACCGCAGCAAAGGGCTGTCATTGCCACTCGCAGAGCCGTTTAATTATAACTCGCATGACTACGCGCCGCTGAGCACCACCCACACGCTTGCCGCGTGCATTGCGCTGTACGATGCCGAGTATTTTATTCCATTGGCGCGCACCTTGTTGGATATCGGGTGGCCGCTGAATGCCGAGATCAGAGACGAACATTTCAACGGCAATATGATCGCCTATTGCCTGGAATATGCCAAAGCCGGCGAGGATATCAGCCCGCTGCTCGATAACCTGCCAGAACCCCTTGATGTTACCAGCGAGATCTCTGGCGACCCGCTACAGCGCGCCATCGGTTCCCGCGTGGCGCTGGAAACCGTCAAGCGCCTGATCGTCGGTAACGATCCGAATCGCATTATCGGCAGAGAGATCAAGAACAATAGCATCGTTTATGCTGAACAACCGTTGCTGATCTACTCGATGGATCGTGTGAGTGGCAACAGTGATAAGATCACACCGGAATACGCCTATGCCGTGTGCAACATGCTGCTGACGGCGGGTGCCGATCCCAACTGTACCGCGAAGCGTCGCTTCACGCCTGAGTTCGATCATCGCAACGGGGTGATGCGGTTAGAAAACAGTGCGCTTGAATGGGCTATCATGCAGGATTACTTCGACATCTTTACCCTGCTGCTGGATCACGGTGCCGATCCGGCTCGCCGCACCTGTATCAAGCAAGAGCAGTTCGTCCATTTTGCCTGCACCCGGCTGAGCGGCAGAGCGGAATCGACCGTGACCCCGTACCTTGATGAGCTGGAACGGCGTGGGCTGCTGGACCTTGAAGCGAGAAGCGGCACCGAGGCGACGCCGCTGCTGATGGCGGTGTCCAAATGCCAAACGCCGCTGGTGCGCTATTTCCTTGAGCGTGGCGCAAACCCTAACGCCGTCGGCGGCTTCGATAATTCCGCCGCCTTGCACCGCGCACTGAGCAACTGGGGGTGGGTAGATAAAGTCTCGCGCCGCGAAACCGTAGAGCTGCTGTTAGCGGCCGGAGCCGACTGTCATTGGGTCGATCCCGATGGCGACTATCCTTTGATGTGCGCCGCCGGGTACGGGAGCCTGGCCGGGCTAGAAGCGCTATTGGCGCACGGCGTTGACACCCGTCAGGCGAATGCGCAAGGGCGCACCGCCCTGCATGAGGCGATAGCACGCGCCTACAGTTACGACACCTACCCCGATGACGAAGAGACGGAGGCAGAGCACAGCTTCGATCCGGAACTCAAAGGCGAGATCGTCAAGCGTCTGCTCGATCATGGCGCGGATATCAATGCCGCCGATGAGGATGGCGACACGCCGCTGATCTTCGCTCTACGCGCCAACCGGGAATCGATTGTCCACCTGCTGCTGGAGCGCGGTGCCGACGCGCAGCAGCCCGATAAGCTTGGTCGAACCCCGTTGATGCTGGCCGCACAATACTGCGCTGCCCCTTATTTTGACCTGCTGTGGGCGCGCCAATCCACGTCAACAATCCGCCACCAACGCGCCAACAACGGCGATAACCTGCTGCACGCCATCTGTCTGCGGCGTCATAGCGACACGGCACAAGCCCAGTTCAGAACCGTGCTGCTACACGGTGAGGTTGCCTATCAGGCTAACGAGCGGCGTATCACACCGCTGCACTATGCCTGCTATCTCGGGCATCAGGCGATTGTGACACTCTGCTGTGAGCAAGGGTTTGACGTCAATGCGCCAGACGACGGTGAAAATACGCCGCTGCATACCGCGTTATTCTTCGATGAAGACGAGGTTGAAGAAGAGGACGTCATCCAGATGGTCACCAGCCTGCTCACCGCCGGCGCGGACCCCAATCGGGCCAATGCCGCCGGGGAAACACCGCTGATGATCGCCTCACGCCGCAACCTGACCGATTGCGTCTCGCTGATGAGCATGATGACGGCAACCGCCCACGGGTTTGGTGCGGCTGGGCCGAGGTTGTCGTGACGTCAACGGTTGGCAGATAACACCATAACGGCAATATCAGTGCTGATGAGCGCTGATATTGCCGGTGGAAAGATTATTTAAACCACTATCGAAATATTATATATTTATAATTAAAGTTACATTTAAAATAGCCAATACCCAAGCAAAAAACGAAACAACAGATAAATAAAACCTAAAATAAAATCGACAAGGGTTGACGAAAACCAAATCAACTTTAAAGTAGTGATTGCACGCTGCGGGGATATGAAACTTGCCATATCTACGTTAATCATGCCGTATGAAAAAACCGGAGGTTTTATGCATGCAATCGCTGATGAAAGAGTCGCTAATGAAAAAGTAATAACGCCATCAATACAGTTACATGAAAATTTAATGGCGTTAAGCAAAAGCGTAAAAGGAATAATCCCTGGCATTTCGGCCACACACGTCAATGATATATTGCAGTTAACTATTTCTCCAATGGCACTGGCTTGGAATTGGTCGAAAGGATTCAACTACCGACCACAATGATGTAGTGACCCCTTGATTCCCTAATAAAAAATAGTTAAATAGTTTTTTATGGCCCACAGGGTGAACCTCAGGGATGAGGTTCATTAATTCTGATGTACATCCAATACCGTTAATACCTCAACTTTACGCTGGAATCCGTTGCCGATGATCTTAAATGCGTTCACCAACGATATAAAGCAAAAACCAGCAGCGGCACTTTTAGCCATTATAATTACTGCTATTAGTTTGGTGACGACATTTCTTATCGTTATGCTCTATGTTACAGATCGTGATATTGAACGGGGATTGCCGGAGCATCAGCGTTTATATCGCATTGAAAGTCAATTCAATCTCCCTAATGGCGATATTGTTCGCTCAGCGCAGGTTCCTTTTCCGCTGATGGAGGCATTACAGAAACATCCCAATATCGAAAGCGTCGGATACGCTTACCGGTTGCATACCCACCTACGCCGCAAAGGAAGCGTTATTCCCCGCGTTGCGGTATTTGCCGTTACTCCAACGTTTATGGCACAACTGCATCCCTACCGTGAAGATTTGCCAGCACCAGGCCCCCATGACATCTACATCACTGCCGATTTCAATCGCCACTATCTTGGATGGGATGATCCACTTGGCAAAACCGTGGACTTGGGAGAAAGCGGCCAGTTCACCATCAAGGCTATCGTGGAACCCCACCCAGACAGCAGTCTGCAACTGCCCGCCACGATCGCCTTCACCCCCGAACGGGTAGCGGGATACCCCGACAAACGTTTGGACTGGTACGACAGCCATGTCTATGCTTTTGCTCGCCTCCCCCCCTCCCAACCGCATTTTGATCAACACCTGCTGGCTAACATTGTCGCCAATCATGCACCGCAGATACCCGGAGCACCTTTTACGCCCTCGTCGTTTCTGACGTTCAGCGCCAAGAATATCCTCGATATGCACTACGACGATGGCTACGCCGATGAATTCGTCAAGACGCGTGACAAGTCATTGCTGCATACGCTGTACACCGCGGCACTGTTTGTTCTGTTCACCACAGTAGCCAATTTTTTCAACATCAACGGTATTCTCAATGCCGCCAAACGCCCCAGCCTGCATATCAAACGCAGTCTCGGCGCTTCAGGTGCGCAGATCCTGACAGAATCACTGAGCGTGTTCTTGCCGCAGTTCCTGACAACGGTGGCTCTGGCGACCTTACTGCTTGGTGCCCTGTTACCGCTGTCAGTCGACGTGAGCGAGTTGCTCCTTCATCAACCAATGACACGCATGCTGACGGTATTTTTTGGCGTCGCGCTGTTCATTGGCGTGATGATGCTACTCTCACACCTGCTGAGCCTCTGTTTCTTCCTGTTCGGCAACCCGGCCTCACAGACCCCAAATCGCTATGAAACGCTGAGTATTTATTACCTCAACCGCATGATGCTGGTGGTACAACTGCTGGTAGCCGGTACCACCGTTTATCTGTGGGCGGGTGTGATGACGCAACAGCATAAGGCGCTGCATGCAGAGGTGGGTTACCAAAAAGCACACCGCCTGACGTTCGCGCTTGATGAAGGGTTTTATACACTCAGCAGCATACGCAAGTTACAACATCAACTTCAGGAAAACCTAGGCACATCGGCTTTCAGTTTGAGCAGTTGGCAACCGTTTGATAGGTCGCGCCACATACTCAACGTGCAGCACGCGCAACAACAGGTACAAGACCAATTTACCGTTATCAATACCCTGTCTGCCGACAAATACTTTGCGGAGGTCTGGGGATTAAAAACGCTGGCAGGCCAGGAGAATACGCTATGGGCCAGCACCGATGACGGCGTATGCCACGCCATCGTCACCCGCGCCTTCGTGGATGCGATGGGGCAGAAAACCGTCGATGAAGTGCTGAATACCCGCTACTACATTCCCTTTCCGGAAGGACAAAAAGAACTTCGGGTGTTACGGGTAGTGGAAAACGTCGACCTTGGAGAACACCTCCCTTCGCCCCAACCTTTGCTTATCTTTATCAACGATCGCCTGGAAAAATTCGCCACAGTGGCCTATTCGAACGTTCAACAGGAGGCCCCTCTTGTCGCACTGATCAAACGCCATGCTCCACCGAACTTATCTCTGCAAACGGTACAGGCGCTTCATGATCGTCATTTTCATAACGATTCACAGATGCTCAACGTCATTACACTCACCGCGCTGTTGGCGTTGATATTAATGGTTATCAGCACCTTGGTGATCAGCCTATCAGACGCTCAGCGGCTAGACGGCACACTGAAAATCATGGAAGCGGTGGGAGGTTCTCTTGCGACAAATATGGTGTTTTTTCTGCAACAACATGTGCTGCCCATAGTGTTCTCTTTGCTGGCGGCGCTGGCCTTGGGATACCTGCTGCTCGGGCGCTGGCTACAGCAGTATGACACCGTTGCCGGACTGGTCTATGTCAATGCGTTTGCGGCGCTGCTGTTGCTGGGACTCACGGTGACGGCCATTATGGCACTGTCACTGGTGTTGCACGATGGCAGGGTGACTCGCCCGTGGTTAAGGCGAGGGTAAGCCGCTATGGACATTCAATTAGACCCTAAATCCACGCGACATCGCGCTGCCAAAGGGATCGTCGGCCTGGCACTGGTGATTTTCGGCCTGTTATGCCTATGGCTTTTCAACCTGGCTACCGCAGAAAAGGTAACGCGAATGCCGTTTGCCCAGGTGACGCTGCACGTCGCCCAGCGCGGCACATTTACCGATACGCTGGCGACACGGGCGGTGGCTATCCCGCGTGAAAGCGTGATTATCGCCTCTGAACGCGGCGGTACGGTTATTGAGGTGCGCCAAAGCGCGTCCAGCGACGTAAAAAAGGGAGATGTCATTGCCCGATTGTCGAACGACGACTTCGTATTGCAGGTCACCTCGCGTATTGCCGATGTGACTGAACAGACCAACAACCTGCGCAATATGCGCAGATTACTTGAGAAGGATGACCTCGATACGCGTCTGGCACGGCAAGATTCACGTTTTCATCTGGAGAAAACCGATAAAGAAGCGGCGCGTAAAAAGACATTATACGAGCGCGGCATCCTGGAAAAAGCCACCTATGAACAACTGCTGGATGAACTGGCGCATTGGAAAACACGCTACGCTATTTTAACCACGTATCAGGAACGGCAAGACCGTATGCTACCGAGCGAGCTTGCTGAAATCGCGGCCTCGGTCAAGCACCTGGATACCTTGACGCGTTTAATTGAGAGCGGCCTGGACAAGCTGGTGATTACCGCCCCGATTGACGGCATCCTGTCACCGCTGACCATCAAGATGGGCCAGCAAATCAAACCCGGTGAAAAAGTTGCCAACGTAGACAACCCGCATAGCTATTATTTTGAAGCCTCGTTTAGCGAATATTATCTGGATAAAATCCGGCCGCACGATCGTGTCACCGCACACTATGCAGACATTGATATTCCCCTGATCATCGCCTCCGTCTCGTCCGTGGTGGAAAACGGTAAGTTCATTGCCACATTGACACTTGCTCACCCACAACAACTTTCATTGAAACGCGGTCAATCCCTCGATCTGCGCGTTTCGCTCGGAACTCAGCCAGATGCATTACTGATTCCCACAAAAGCCGTCTTTTTAGAGACCGATGAGACGTGGGTGTACCGCTATGATGAAAAACACCATCGCGCGCTCAAAACACCCGTGGCGATAAAACGTCAGGGGGAAACGCAATCGGAAGTACTGAATGGGCTGTCTGCTGGTCAACAGGTTGTGGTCTTTACCGGCAGCAACGTTGAAAAATCCAACATTATCGAGTTTGAATAAGATGATACAACTGGAAAGCGCAGAAAAATTTTACACCACTCGAACCCTGAAAACGCTGGCGTTGCGCGACATCAATCTTGGTATAGCGGCGGGAGAGTTTGTCTCCATTATGGGGCCATCAGGTTCGGGAAAAACTACGCTGCTCAACGTACTCGGCATGTTTGAGCCGCTTGATGCAGGCCGATTGCAACTGGCGCAGCACGACATTACACGGATGAACCACGGCCAAAAAATAGCACTGCGCCGTCAGTTGATCGGTTACATCTTCCAGTCATTCAATCTGATCGATTTTATGTCGGTATATGAAAATATCGAGCTGCCGCTCAAGTACCGTAACGTCGCCAAATCTGAACGAAAGGCACGCATCAAACAAACCCTTGAGCAGTTTGGTTTATCCGGCAGAAGCGCACACTATCCTGCCCAACTTTCAGGCGGTCAGCAGCAGCGGGTTGCCATCGCCCGCGCCATGATTTCGCGGCCGACATTGATTTTGGCCGATGAGCCAACGGGCAATCTGGATAGCAATAACAGCAACACCGTGTTGAAGCAGTTAAAAGAGATTAATCAGGCCGGTACTACCGTTGTCATGGTCACACATTCCCCCGAGGCATCAGCCTATGCCAAACGACACTTAATGATGAAGGACGGTTATCTCACATGACATAGCAAGGAGAGACATCATGAATGGAATCATACCCATTATGCAGATTGATACCGATATAACATCAGCACTGAGTACCGACGATCTCGAAAAAATCGCCACTCAAGACTATCGGCAGATGAGCGCCTACCTGATTGGCAAAATCCCGGCAGACGCGTTACTCAGTAGCGAAGAGTTGCATATTTTCCACACCGAGCAGCAGCAAAAAGCCACCGCCCAGCCCGTGGCTGCCAAGAAGTTGGTGGTGGTATTGAAAGCCACTCGCCTGTGTAACTTGCGTTGCACTTATTGCCACTCTTGGGCCGAGGGGCCAAACCAAACGATGCGGTTTGATATATTGGCGCGAACTGTGCGTAAAATATTAGCCATCCCCAACATCAAGCGCTTTGAGTTCGTTTGGCACGGTGGCGAAGTGACGCTGCTTAATCCTCTTTTTTTTCAAAAGCTACTCTGGCTACAGCAACAATTCAAACAACCAGAACAGCACATTACCAACTCAATGCAATCAAACGCGGTGAATATCTCTGATGAATGGTTAGCCTTTATCAAAGGAATCGGCATGCACGTTGGTATTAGTCTGGACGGTATTCCTGCCGTTCATGACTCACGTCGCGTCGATTATCGCGGTAGAGGAACCGCACAACGCGTCGCTGAGGGAATCAAAAAGCTCAAACAACATGCCATTCCCTATGGCGCACTGATCGTAGTTGACCGCCACGTCTATCAAACGGATCTGCGAGACATGTTCGATTACTTCGGCAAGATAGGTCTTAATGACATCGAATTTCTTAACATCGTTCCTGATAATCGCATCCCTGCCGGAGGGGAAATCGACGAAAGTTACATCACTTATGCCGAGTTTATCGCGTTTCTGGATCGGGCATTTACGCTTTGGTGGGACGGCTATCGCACCGTTTTACATATTCCACAGTTCAGCGATTTTATTCGAGCCATCAAGAACCCAGGAACGAAACTGGCCGCCTGCTACTGGTCAGAAAATTGTTCTCAGGAGGTCATTACCCTGGAACCCAATGGAGACGTCTCACCGTGCGACAAATATGTGGGCGATGCGGGGAGTCATTACGGCTCGTTGATGAAAACGGATTTGGCAGAGCTGCTGGCCTATTCGGCCCATAATCAGGCGGCAAAGCGTGAGGAGCAGGAAGCCTTCAAAAAAATGCGCCAGTGTCGTTGGTTTTCCCTCTGCCATGGGGGATGTCCACACGATCGCGTGATTAATCGACGGCACGTGGCTGGTTATCAGGATAACTGCTGCGGCACGGGTAAACTGTTGGCAACCATCGAAGGCTGCCTGAATGAGGAACGTCGTGCTACCCCGAAAACAGGGCATAACCCGTCCTCACCTTCGGGTCTCACCTCATCATAGCCCGTCTCGCCCGTCAGCGAATGGCGGAAGGCAAGCAGCCAAAGCGGGTGCGGAAGCGCTCAGAAAAGCGCGCCCGCGATTGATATCCGCAGGCCTCGGCGATACGCGGAATGCTCCAGGCGGTGGTTTGCAGCAGCATCATGCCGTGGTGCATACGAATATCGCTCAGGATCGTTTCAAAGCGCTGTTGCTCTGCAGCAAGACGCCGCCGTAGGGTGGCTTCGCTCATCGCCAGCTCTCGCCCGGCTTCTCGCGCTGTCCAGTGCCGATGCGGCGCACCGCCCATCAGCGCTTGCAGACGCGCTACCGTATCATTGTGCCGTGGCAGGCGGAATAGATGACCGCGCTCAGCCAAGGCACTCAGCAGTTCCAGTAACCGGTAGGTGAGCCGCTCATCGCTCACCGGCCTGATCGCTACGCTTTCAATCAGATGCCATAACGTCGATGCCACATCGTCATCCAATGGCATCCCCTGAAAAGGCGCAGCAGCGGTGCTATCACCGCCCGCCACAGCAGAAGAGGCCGCTGAGTAGTTTTCCAATAGCGCGTTTGCTATCGTCATGAATACCGAACGGAAACAGTGCTCAACCCCTCCCGGGGTTTTCACCACGTCCACACAGGAACCGGCTTCGACCAGCACCAACGCAGGCCGCGTAGCATCCACCAAGACCTGATGTCCCTCGAATGCTAAACGCATCTGCCCTGATACCACCAGTAGCACGGTTGCCTCATGAAACTGGAAACGGGCCGTTTGCTGCGGCTGCCGCAGGCAAGGCTGCGCCAGTGCGCACAAGCCGTGTCGCACTACGGGCGAGGACGAGGGCAGCCGCCAGCGCTCACGCCCCTCCCCCTGAAACACCGGTAGTGTCAGCGCTTGCCCGGTGTGGTTCACGCCACAGGCACCGCAGGATTCAAACTGTAAAGCCCGGTCAGGCTGGCTTTCGCCAATACCGGTGCCGTCGCCAGCGCCGCGCGCACGTTCGCGCCATCCAGCGGTCCGTTCACGCCCAGCGCAGGGACGGCCAACGCATAAACAGTGAAAATATAGTGATGCACTAGCGCATCATTCCACGGCGGGCACGGGCCGTCATACCCGTAATAGTCGCCCTTCATCTGCTCATCCCCGGCAAACCAGGCCGTGTAATCATTAATACCGTGTTGGCCTTCACCGGGTGCAACAGGGCCCGGTTTTCCACGCGGCGTAACGCCGTTTGAATGCGCCCCCGCCGCAATCTCCGTCACGGTTGCCGGAACATCAAGCAGCAACCAGTGGAAAAAATCGATGCGCGGCAAGGACGCAGACACTTCTCGGCCTTCCTGATTAACATCATCGCCTTTGCTCGGCACATCGGGATCGTGACACACAATCACGAAGGATTGCGTGCCCGGTGGAACATCGCGCCAGGCGAGATGCGGGTTGCGGTTCGATGACAACGCAACGTGTGCTGCGCGGTCTGGCACGGCAAACGCGAATTCACCCGGTATCGCCTGACCATCCTGAAAGCTTTGACTGATGAGTTGCATGGAAAACCTCGTCCTGTGGAGTAATGAAATACCGCACCGGCCACTTTACCGGTGCGCAGTAAGATCATAATAGTGGATTTGGTTGCCCCCGAGGTGCCTTATCCAATCAATACACTGCCAAAACCAATCAATATGATTGGATTTGGATTGGTGCTCGAAAAAGGCTTCCTGTCACAACACCGTTGTGCACGCCAAGGTTCGCAGAACAAAATCAGCACGCGCATTCACGCTGGCTTTAGGCAGCAGCGACACCGCATAGCCTAGCGTCGGGTAGACCTCTTGCAATCGCTCAAATTCAGCCACGGCAGCATCCATACTGTGACGTCGGTCGCCGTTCTGCACATAAATCTCAGGCCAGGGGGGAACAAGAAACACCCGTGAGTGATAACGATAGCGTGATGCAAGCGTAGTGAGTACCGGTTCACCGGTTATTGCCTGAAGCGCTGCCGCTGCATCGATTAATCCGCGATCAAAAAATACCCATGACCGCCCATCGCTTCTCACCTGAGCATGGTCATCCATAGAGAGCGTTACCGCCCGGCGTAAAAACGCTTCCATGTTGTTCCACGGCACCGCATCATCGCCCGAAGACGTTGCTTCACGCACGATGCGCTGGCCGGGCTCCTCAACAACGGCATAACCACGCCGGTGCAGTTCTGCCAGCAGCGTGGTTTTGCCACCGCCAGAACACCCGGAAAGGATGACGAAACGATCCATAGGATGCCTCATAGGCAATAGGGATATGAGAAAAATAAGGAAAAACAGAATATTAGCTGCAATCAGCAACAATCAGGCGAAAAAACGGGGATGTAGACAGAACAGAAAACAATGAGACAAACAGAAGAAAAACTTGGAGCGGGAAACGAGACTCGAACTCGCGACCCCGACCTTGGCAAGGTCGTGCTCTACCAACTGAGCTATTCCCGCTTAGGAAGGCCACACCAGCAAGCGCTGCTGTGAAAACCGATCGTGAAGCTGGTTACCTAAACTTTCACGCTGGAAAGTTTGGAGCGGGAAACGAGACTCGAACTCGCGACCCCGACCTTGGCAAGGTCGTGCTCTACCAACTGAGCTATTCCCGCAGGAATAACCATCTTCACACGCACCACAAATCTGCTGCGGTACGGGGTGCGAATTATACGAGAAATCGTTGCCGCCGCAAGCCCCTTACCGCGAAAAAATGACTGACTGCCGATAAAAACAGCAATTTCGCCATCAGCCGGGCAAAAAAACGCCCATAACGACTACAGACGGATAAAATGCTCGCGGTAGTAAGCCAGTTCGGCCACAGAGTCACGAATATCGTCCATCGCCTGATGTGTTCCCTGTTTTTTCAGCCCGGCCATAATCTCGGGTTTCCAGCGCCGTGCCAGCTCTTTCAGCGTGCTGACATCCAGATAGCGATAGTGGAAATAGGCTTCGAGCGCAGGCATATAACGAAACAGGAAACGGCGATCCTGCCCGATGCTGTTGCCGCAAATCGGGGATTTCCCGGCGGGCACCCACTGCTGCAAAAACGCAATGGTTTGTAATTCAGCCGCATGTTCATCATAGGCACTGGCTTTAACCCGTTCGGTCAGGCCGCTGGCACCGTGGGTACGCACGTTCCAGTCATCCATAAGCGCTAACTGAGCATCGGATTGATGTACCGCGATCGTCGGTCCTTCGGCCAACACGTTGAGATTGGCATCGGTCACCAGCGTCGCGATTTCGATAATGCGATCCTGCTCCGGGTCCAACCCGGTCATCTCCAGGTCGATCCAAATAAGATTGTTTTCGCTTACCTGACTATTTTCAACAGACATACATTTACTTCCTTTTCCAGCTATCCCCAGAGAAGCAGGAATAACAGGCATCAGTTAATTAAAATCAAATAGCGTGTATTATAGTCTCTTCAGCCATCGTGGGCGATAACCACAGTTCAAGCGAGGCTCAGTGAGCAAAAATAAACTGTCTAAAGGACAGCAACGTCGGGTAACAGCGAACCACCAACGTCGTCTTAAGCATAGAGAAAGTAAAATCGAATGGGATGACAACCAGTTGGAAGAGCCGCAAGAAGGCATCATTATCAGCCGTTTTGGTATGCATGCGGACGTGGAAGCCCAGGGTGGCATTATCCACCGCTGTAATATTCGTCGTACCATCAAATCACTGGTGACGGGCGATCGCGTGGTATGGCGCGCCGGTAAAGAGACGCAAGCGGGTATCAGCGGTATCGTCGAAGCGGTGCATCCGCGCGAGTCAGTGCTGACGCGCCCGGACTTCTATGATGGCGTTAAACCCATTGCCGCCAATATCGATCAGGTGGTGATTGTTTCCGCGATTTTGCCTGAACTGTCGCTGAACATTATCGACCGCTATCTGGTGGCTTGCGAAACGTTGGAAGTCACGCCATTGATCGTCTTGAACAAAACCGACCTGTTGGATGATAAAGGTCGCGCGTTTGTGGATGAACAGATGGACATCTACCGTGCGCTGCACTATCCGGTCATCATGGTGTCGAGCCACACCCAGCAAGGGATGGAAATACTGGAGCACGCTTTAACGGACAGGATCAGCATTTTTGCCGGTCAATCCGGGGTGGGAAAATCCAGCCTGCTGAACGCATTGCTCTATCCTGACGCCGCCAAAATTCTGGTCAACGACGTGTCCGATGCGTCCGGACTGGGCCAACACACCACCACGGCAGCCCGCTTGTATCACTTCCCGCACGGCGGCCATGTCATTGACTCCCCCGGCGTGCGCGAATTTGGTCTGTGGCATCTGGAGCCGGAGCAGGTCACACAGGGCTTTATTGATTTCCGGCCTTACCTCGGCACCTGTAAATTCCGCGATTGCCGCCACGATAACGATCCCGGTTGCGCGCTGCGTGCTGCCGTCGAGCGCGGCGATATTGCCGAACAACGTTTCGATAACTATCACCGTATTCTGGAGAGCATGGCGCAGGTAAAAACGCGTAAAACCTTCTCTGATTCTGATACGGACCGCTGACTTTTACCGCATCCATCGCTACAATGCGCCCCTTTTTAGATGGGCGCATAAAAACCTAAGGGGCTCACTGTGCTGGATAAACTGAAAATCGCCTTACAATACTGGCTACCGAAAATCGCACTGACACGGTTAGCAGGCTGGGGTGCAGACAAGCAGGCCGGCAGGCTGACCAAAGGGGTTATCGATCTTTTCGTTCGCTACTACAACGTGAACATGCAGGAAGCGCAACACCCGGATACGGCCACCTATCGGACGTTCAATGACTTTTTCGTGCGCCCACTGCGCTCGGACGTGCGTCCCATTGATCCGCACGCGCACCGCGTGGTGCAACCGGCTGATGGCGTGTTATCGCAAATGGGCACCATCGTCGACGGCAAGTTGATTCAGGCCAAAGGTCACGACTACTCGCTGGAAGCGCTGCTGGCAGGCAACTACGTTATGGCCGAGCGTTTTCGCGATGGCCTGTTCGCCACCACCTACCTCTCGCCGCGCGATTATCACCGTGTGCACATGCCCTGTGACGGCGTGCTGCGTGAAATGATCTACGTGCCGGGCGAGCTGTTTTCCGTCAATCTGTTTACCGCTGACAACGTGCCCAATCTTTTTGCCCGCAACGAGCGCGTTATCTGCCTGTTCGATACCGATTTTGGCCCGATGGTGCAAATTCTGGTGGGTGCGACCATTGTCGGTAGCATTGAGACCGTCTGGTCTGGCACCGTGACACCGCCACGTGAAGGTATCATCAAGCGTTGGACCTACCCTGCTGCGGGTGAGCAAGGTGCCATTGCCCTGCAAAAGGGCGAAGAGATGGGTCGTTTCAAACTGGGCTCTACGGTGATCAACCTGTTTGCGCCCAACACGCTTCAGTTTGCCGCGCACCTTAATCCCCTGAGCGTTACCCGTGTGGGTGAACCCTTTGCCGAGTCAAAACAGGTGGATTCCGCAGATGAAGCACCGGTTGCCGCAGAATCCGTGTCGGATGTGGCAGACCACGGCGATAACCATGGCGATGACGCAACGCACCACACGCCTTAAATAACCTGTATGCCAGCGAACCTGCGTGAGAGAGGGAGAACCATCGTGCGTCAACTCGTGATTTTCTTTGCTGCTGTTCTGCTCTCTGTCACCGCGCTGGCGGCACCCGTACCTAACGAGGCGCTGGTGCGCCAACAGTTGGAACAGGCAGAAGCCAATAAAAATACCCCCGATCAGGCTGATATTGTCGAGCAGTTTCGCCTTGCGTTAAACATCTTGCAGGAACGCAAA
Source organism: Candidatus Symbiopectobacterium sp. NZEC151 (assembly GCF_025962655.1). Lineage (GTDB taxonomy): Bacteria > Pseudomonadota > Gammaproteobacteria > Enterobacterales > Enterobacteriaceae > Symbiopectobacterium. The sequence goes on from NZ_JAGFPE010000010.1 coordinate 81,246, forward strand.
GAGTCTCTGGCACGCACAGAGCAATATCAACAAGCTATTGACGATTTCCCTAAACTGACGCAGGAACTGCGCCGTCTGCTGACAGCGGAAGAAAATAAAACCACCGCCGTTAACGACAAGCTCTCGGTTGTCGATCTGGAGCAAAAAGTGGTGCAAACCAGCAGCCAGTTGCTGGATCAATCGCGCCAACTGCAACAGGAACGAGAACGACTGCGTGAAGTGATCGATTCTCTGGCCCAACTGCCGCAGCAGCAAACCGAAGCCAGCCGGGTATTGAACGAAATTGATCGTCAAATCCAATCGCTCGGCAATCCGGTGACGCCACTGGTTCAGGCACAGTTAGTGTTATTGCAAGCCCAGCAGGCGCTGCGCCAAAGCCGGGTTGATGAACTGGAACTGGCCCAGCTTTCCGCCAGTAATCGCCAGGAGCTCTCCCGCTTACGCGTGGAACTCTACCAGTTGCGCCACGACAAGCTTGACCAACAGCTACAAGCATTACGTTCCAGCATCAACAATCTGCGCCAGCGTGAAGCGGAGAAAGTGCTCGAACGCACCGAGCAGTTGGTGGAACGCGGTGATGATTTGCCCGCGGTTATCAGCGAGCAGCTACAGCTTAACCGCGAACTGTCCCAGGAACTGAATCAGCAGGCACAACATCTCGATCTGATCGCCTCACAGCAGCGTCAGGCCACCACCCAAACGCAGCAAGTGCGGCAAGCACTCAGCACGTTACGTGAGCAGGCCCAGTGGATTGGGGCATCCACCGTGCTGGGCGAAGCGTTGCGTGCACAGGTGGCGCGCCTGCCGGACATGCCGCAACCGCAACGCCTGGACACCGACATGGCCCAGTTGCGCGTACAGCGGTTACGCTATGAAAACCTGCTCAGTGCCGCCCGCACCGCAGAACGCCCGAGATTAGAAAATTGCACGCCCAACAGTAACAGTCAGCAATGCGTGCTCGGCGATCAAATTCGTACCCAACGTGATTTACTCACATCGCTGATTTCCGGCACTGATGCGCAGATCCTTGAACTGACCAAGCTCAAAGTGGCGACCAGCCAACTGGAAGAAGCACTGCTGGAAATCCGCGAGGCGGTTCACCGCTATCTGTTCTGGGTGGCAGATGTGAATCCTATTTCCTTCTCCTTCCCGGTACAGGTGGTGCAGGCGCTGTACCACCTGCTCTCGCTAGATACCTTTACTCAGCTCAGCAGCGCCGTCATCATGGTGGTGACCAGCCGGGAAACCGCGTTCCCCCTGATGGGCGCGCTGATTTTGGTCGGTTTCGGCATCAGCTCGCGCCGTCACTACAACGCCTTTTTAGAGCGCGCCAGCAGCCGTATCGGCAAAGTTACCCTCGATCATTTTTCGCTGACGCTACGTACCCTGTTCTATTCGCTACTGATTGCGCTCCCGCTGCCCGTGCTGTGGGCGGCATTGGGATACGGCTTGCAAAACGCCTGGCCCTACCCCATCGCGGTCGCGATTGGTGACAGCGTGACCGCCACCGTCCCGTTGATGTGGTTGGTGATGGTCAGCGCCGCCTTCGCGCATTCGAATGGGCTGTTTATTGCCCACTTGCGCTGGTCACCCGAGCGCGTCGCGCGCGCCATGCGCTACTACCGATTGTCGATCGCTTTTATTGTGCCGCTGATCATGGCGATCATCACGTTTGAAAACCTCAACGAACGCGAGTTTTCCAGCACGCTGGGGCGTCTGTGCTTTATTTTGCTGTGTCTGGCGTTGAGCCTGGTGACGACCAGCCTGAAACGGGCCGGTATTCCGCTCTACCTGAACAAGGAAGGCTCAGGGGAAAACACCATCAACCGTGCGCTGTGGAACTTGATGATCAGCGCCCCCCTGATTGCCGCGCTGGCATCGTGTGTGGGTTATCTGGCCACGTCGAAAGCCTTGCTCGCGCGGTTGGAAACCTCGGTCGCCATCTGGTTTTTCCTGCTGGTGGTGTACCACGTGATACGCCGCTGGATGCTAATCCAACGCCGACGCATCGCGTTTGACAGGGCCAAGCAGCGGCGTGCCGAAATCTTGGCGCAGCGTGCCCGCGGTGAAGAAGAATCGGTTACCTTTGTGGAAACCACCTCAGACACCATCGAGGAGCCAGTGGTCGATCTGGATACCATCAGCGCCAAATCGCTGCAACTGGTGCGATCCATTCTGACGCTGATAGCCTTGGTGTCGGTGATAGCCCTGTGGTCAGAAATCCACTCCGCGTTCGGCTTTTTAGAAAACATCAATCTGTGGGAAGTCACCAGCACGGTGAAAGGGGTGGATAAGATTCAGCCCATTACCCTCGGTGCCGTGCTGATTTCTATCTTGATTTTCAGTATCACCACGCAGGTGGTGCGCAACCTGCCCGCGTTGCTGGAGCTGGCCTTGCTACAGCATCTCGATTTATCCCCCGGCTCCGGCTATGCCATTATTACCATCAGTAAATACATGCTGATGCTGATCGGCTGTCTGGTCGGTTTCTCGTTTATTGGAATTGAATGGTCGCAACTCCAGTGGCTGGTTGCGGCTCTCTCGGTAGGGTTAGGGTTTGGGCTACAGGAAATTTTCGCCAACTTTATCTCCGGCCTGATCATCCTGTTTGAAAAACCGATCCGCATTGGCGACACCGTGACCATTCGCGATCTCACCGGCAGCATTATGCGCATCAATACCCGGGCCACCACGATCACCGATTGGGACAGAAAAGAGATCATTGTGCCCAACAAGGCCTTTATCACCGAACAGTTTATCAACTGGTCACTGTCGGATTCCGTGACGCGCGTGGTGCTGACCATTCCAGCGCCGGTCGACGCCGATAGCCAAAAAGTCACCGAGATGCTGCTCAATGCGGTGAAACGCTGTCCGTTGGTACTGGAAAACCCGCCGCCAGAAGCCTTTCTGGTGGATTTACGTCAGGGTATCCAGATTTTCGAATTGCGTATCTTTGCCGCAGAAATGGGGCATCGCATGCCGCTGCGCCATGAGATTCACCAGTTGATTCTGGAAGCCTACCGCGAGAACAACATGGAGATGCCGTTCCCGCCGTTCCAGGTGCAAATGAGCTCGGTGCGTATTGATGGACGCAGCCCGAATTCCGCCAATCGGCCGGAAGGTGGGTTGTAGCAGACTGATAGCGTCAAAGAGAATAAAACAGGCGGTGCCTTCCTCCGCTCACGCGGAGGCACGGCTAGGGGGCGATTACGACCGTCCGACGGTGAAGGCCATCACCTCACCAATGGTTTCCGCTTTTAACGCCAGCATGATCAGACGATCCACGCCTAACGCGACGCCAGAACAGGCAGGCATTCCCTGTTTCAACGCCGCCAGCAGATACTCATCGATCGGTTGCTGAGAAAGCCCGTTAGCGGCACGTTTGCGGTTATCCTGTTCAAAACGCTGGCGCTGCTCATCGCTGTCCGTCAATTCACGGAAACCGTTTGCCAGCTCGATGCCTTTGAAATAGGCCTCAAAGCGTTCCGCCACCCGGTGATCCTCCGAGCTGATTTCCGCCAGCGAGGCCTGTGACGCAGGGAAATGATAAACAAAGGCCGGTTTGTCGTGCCCGATATGCGGTTCCACGCCGAAGGTGAACAGCATTTGCAACAGCGTGTCGCGATCCTCTTCACGGCTGGCAAGATCGCCCATGCCGAGTTTATCGGCCGCTTCTCGCAGCTGCGCTTTGTCCGCAGAGAGCGGGTCCAGCTCAATATGACGCTGAAAAGCCTGCTGGTACGAGAGACGCTCTGCGCTTTCACACTCCAGTACTTGCTGTAATAAATCGTCGACTTCGTCCATCAAGCGATACATATCGTAGTGGGGGCGATACCACTCGAGCATGGTGAACTCTGGGTTATGGTATCGCCCAGACTCTTCATTACGGAAACTACGGCACAGTTGAAAGACAGGTCCACTGCCTGCGGCGAGCAAGCGCTTCATATGGTATTCGGGGCTGGTCATCAGGTAGAGCGTCATCCCTTCAGAGACGCCAGGTCCAACAAAACGCGTTTGGAACGGTACCATGTGCACATCCGTCACCGTTGCCTGACTCATGGCAGGTGTTTCCACTTCCAATACGCCGCGATCGGAGAAAAACCGCCGAATTTCAGAGACAATGGCTGCACGCTTCAATAAATTTTCAATAGTGGCGGTGGGCTGCCAGAGTGCGCCTTCGCACATGTTTCTTTACTCCTAACGCAAACAGGGGGTGCAGTCTACCCGCATATTCGCCTGCAAACAATTCAACGACGCTACAATCACGCGCGGTCCTCCCCGTCGCTTCTCGTGCTCCGTTTTGCCCCCTGCCTACTCCCTTTGCTACCGCTCTCCAGAACATTATGTGCAATTACCGTGAGCCAGTTCCTTATTAAAGAAATAAAAGTGTTATTTATCCGGCAATAGCGTTAACCATCATGCTGTTATTGCCAAAACCAAAACACAATAAAAAAAACAAAATGCTGGATCACATCAAATTTCACCTACTCATAATTCGGTATAATCATTTCCACACAAAAAATATAGGTTTAGCTATTCTTAATATGTGTCCACGAATTGCTTTAAATATCGATGAATTACAGAAAGCGTTCGGTGGGAAATAGAGATTAACGAATCGAATATATTATTTTTAATTTAACTTAATTAACTTTAGTAACTGGAGGAGTGCAGTGCAAACCTTTAATGCCGATTTGGCCATTATCGGGGCCGGGGGCGCTGGTTTACGTGCGGCAATCGCTGCCGCTGAAGCTAATCCCCAACTGAAAATTGCGCTGATATCAAAAGTCTACCCGATGCGTAGCCACACCGTGGCCGCCGAGGGTGGTTCAGCAGCAGTCACTCAGGATCACGATAGTTTTGATTTCCACTTCCACGACACCGTTGCCGGTGGCGACTGGCTCTGCGAGCAAGATGTCGTTGAACATTTTGTTCACCAATGTCCACAGGAGATGATCCAGCTAGAACAATGGGGTTGCCCTTGGAGCCGTAAACCCGACGGTTCCGTCAACGTACGTCGTTTTGGCGGTATGAAAATTGAGCGCACCTGGTTTGCCGCAGATAAAACCGGCTTCCACATGCTGCATACCCTGTTCCAGACCTCACTGAAATACCCGCAAATCCAACGCTTTGATGAGCACTTTGTGTTGGATATTCTGGTCGATGACGGTCAGGCGCGTGGTCTTGTCGCCATCAATATGATGGAAGGCTCGCTGGTGCAAATCCGCGCTAACGCGGTGGTGCTGGCGACCGGCGGCGCGGGCCGCGTTTACCGTTACAACACCAACGGTGGCATCGTCACCGGTGACGGCATGGGCATGGCGTTCCGCCACGGCGTGGCGCTGCGCGATATGGAATTCGTGCAATACCACCCGACCGGTCTGCCGGGCTCCGGCATCCTGATGACCGAAGGCTGCCGCGGTGAAGGCGGTATCATGGTCAACAAAGATGGCTACCGCTATCTGCAAGATTACGGCATGGGACCCGAAACGCCGCTCGGCGAGCCGAAAAACAAATACATGGAACTGGGCCCGCGTGACAAAGTGTCGCAAGCCTTCTGGCACGAATGGCGTGCAGGCCGCACGGTGTCCACCCCGTTGGGCGACGTGGTTTACCTCGACCTGCGTCACCTGGGCGAGAAAAAGCTGAAAGAGCGTCTGCCGTTTATCTGCGAACTGGCAAAAGCCTACGTCGGCGTCGACCCGGTGAAAGAGCCGATTCCGATTCGTCCGACAGCGCACTACACCATGGGCGGTATCGAAACCAATCAGGATTGCGAAACCACCATCAAAGGGCTGTTTGCTGCGGGCGAATGTTCCTCAGTGGGCCTGCACGGCGCGAACCGTCTTGGATCCAACTCACTGGCAGAACTGGTGGTGTTTGGTCGTATGGCCGGGGAAAATGCGGTGCGCCGCGCACAAGAAGCGGCACCCGCCAACGGCAGCGCGCTGGATGCGCAAACGCGCGATATCGAGCAGCGTCTGCATGACCTGATGAATCAGGAAGGCACGGAAAGCTGGGCGAAAATCCGCGATGAAATGGGCATGTCGATGGAAGAGGGCTGCGGTATTTATCGCACCACCGACCTGATGCAGAAAACCGTGGACAAACTCGCTGAGCTGAAAGAGCGCTTCAAACGCGTGAAAATTCACGACCATTCCAGCGTGTTCAACACCGACCTGCTTTACAACATCGAACTGGGCCACAGCCTGGATGTCGCTGAATGTATGGCGCACTCTGCTATCAACCGTAAAGAATCACGCGGCGCACACCAGCGTCTGGACGAAGGTTGCACTGAGCGTGATGACGTTAATTTCCTGAAGCATACGCTGGCGTATTACAACCCGAACGGCGCACCGCGTCTGGCTTATGGCGACGTGAAGATCACCACGCTGCCACCGGCAAAACGCGTGTACGGTGGCGAAGCGGAAGCGCAGGAAAAGAGCAAGAAGGAGCAAGCGAATGGCTGAGTTAGCTACCCTGAAAATGGAAGTCATGCGCTATAACCCGGAAACCGACAAGGCACCGCACTTCGAGACGTTCGACGTGCCTTACAGCCGGGAAACGTCCCTGCTGGATGCGCTGGGTTACATCAAAGATAACCTGGCGCCGGACCTCTCTTACCGTTGGTCCTGCCGTATGGCTATCTGCGGCTCCTGCGGCATGATGGTGAATAACGTGCCGAAGCTGGCGTGCAAAACCTTTTTGCGCGAGTACGCCACCAGCGGCATGAAGGTGGAAGCGCTGGGCAACTTCCCGATCGAACGCGATCTGGTGGTCGATATGACCCACTTTATCGAGAGTCTGGAAGCCATCAAGCCTTACATCATTGGCAACAACAAAACGCCGGCGGACGGTGCCAACAAGCAGACCCCGGCGCAGATGGCGAAATACCATCAGTTCTCCGGCTGCATCAACTGTGGCTTGTGCTACGCCGCATGCCCGCAGTTTGGTCTTAATCCTGAGTTTATCGGCCCGGCAGCCATCACGCTGGCACACCGTTACAACCTGGATAACCGCGACCACGGTAAGAAAGAGCGCATGCCGCAACTGAACGGTAAAAACGGTGTCTGGAGTTGTACCTTTGTCGGTTACTGCTCAGAAGTGTGTCCGAAGCATGTCGATCCTGCCGCTGCCATTCAGCAAGGTAAGGTCGAAAGCGCCAAGGACTTCATGATCGCTATGCTGAAACCGCAATGAGGGAGGCAACAATGACAACCAAGCGTAAAGCATACGTTCGCAGCATGCCTGCAAGCTGGTGGCAACGGCTCGGGTTCTATCGCTTTTACATGCTGCGCGAAATGACCGCCGCTCCCGCGGTATGGTTCAGCATTGTGCTGATCTACGGCGTATTTTCGTTGAAACACGGCGCAGAGGGCTGGGCCGGATTTGTCGGCTTCCTGCAAAACCCGCTGGTGCTGCTGATCAACATCATCGCACTGGTGGCAGCGGCCATTCACACCAAATCCTGGTTTGAACTGGCGCCCAAAGCCAGCATCATCATCGTCAAAGATGAAAAAATGGGGCCAGAGCCGGTTATCAAAGGGCTGTGGGCTGTAACCGTCATCGTCACGCTGGCTATTCTCGCCATCGCGTTACTATTCTGATTGGAGGGGAACAACGTGATTAATCCAACGCCAAAACGTTCCGATGAGCCTCCCTTTTGGGGACTGTTCGGTGCCGGTGGGATGTGGACCGCCATTTTCTCACCGGTGATTATCCTGCTGGTCGGGGTGCTGCTGCCGCTGGGGATGTTCCCCGACGCCCTGAGCTATGAGCGCATCGCCGCTTTCTCCCATAGCCTTATCGGGCGGCTGTTTCTGCTGCTGATGATCATTCTGCCGATCTGGTGTGGTTTGCACCGTCTGCATCACCTGATGCATGACCTGAAAATCCACGTTCCGGCAGGGAAATGGGTGTTCTACGGCCTGGCGGCCATCCTGAGTGTGGTTACCGTGATTGGTGTCGTCACTCTGTAATTCGCCATCAGGTATCCTCTGCTACGGCCCGCACTCGCGGGCCGTTTTTTTATTCTGGCGTAACAACCCGGCGCGTCATCCACCACAACAACAGCGCCAACAGGCTGACTGCCGCACCCAGCAAACACACGCCTTGCCAACCCGCATGTGCATAGGTGAGGGTGGTGCTGAACGCGCCAATCCCGCTGCCCAGCGCGTAAAACAGCATGTAGAGAGCGACCAAACGACTATGAGCCTCCGGTCGGGCACGGAATATCAGGCTTTGGTTGGTCACATGCAGCGCTTGCCCGCCCAGATCGAGCAGCACAATCCCCACAACCAGCGCCCACAGCGATGCATCCATCAACGACAGCGGCCACCATGCCAGCAGTAATGTCACCAGCGCAAACGCACTGGTGTGCTGGGCATATCCCCGGTCGGCCCATCGTCCGGCGCGCGAGGCAGCCAGCGCGCCAGCCACGCCCACCAGCCCAAACGCACCAATCACCGTGTGCGAGAACCCATACGGCGGCGCGCTCAGCGGCAGCACGAGCGCACTCCAGAAGATGTTGAAAGCGGCAAACATCAGCAACGCCAACAGGCCACGGATTTGCAGTACCCTCTCTTGCAGCAGAAGCGTCAACATCGACGCGATCAGCCGTGGATAGCTGATGCGCTGCGGTGAGGGAGGCAAAACCGGTAGCCGTAACCATAACGGTAGCGCTATCGCTAGCATCAGCACCGCGGCACAGCAGTACACGCCTCGCCAGCCCGCCAGATCGCTCACGCCTCCCGCAAACACCCGCGCCAGCAACAGGCCAATAAACACCCCACTTTGGGTTGCGCCAACAACGCGCCCCCGCTCATGGGAGGAGGCGGTGCTGGCAGCGTAGGCGATTAACCCCTGCGTCATCGCGGTTCCTAGCAGACCGATAGCCAACATCCCCAGCAGCAGCACCGGTGCAGACGATGCCATGCTAACGATGAGCAAGGCTGTCACCAACGCCACGAGTTGCATGACCATCAAGCGACGACGCTCAACGCGATCGCCCAATGGCACCAGCAGTAACAGTGCCAGGGCGCAGCCAACCTGGGTAGCCGTGACAACGCCGCCAACCCTGGCCTGACTGATGCCGAAATCTGTCGCCAGCGCATCAAGCAGAGGCTGGGCGTAATAGACATTTGCCACGCTCAAGCCACTGGCGATAGCAAACAGCACTAGCAGGCTGCGGGGCATATCCGCAGGCTGAGCCAGCGAACTGTTTTGACTCAACGGTGATGTGAGGGAACGCTTCATCATATAACGCCACGAACTCCAGTTGCAAAATGAAACTGATTGAATGCTAGGTCATCTGGTTTTAAAATGCAACTTGATTACTGTTCCACACCAAACGGTCAGGAAATGCCATGCCAAACCACGAAACCATCAACCATGAACCTTGTCCCGTTGCCCGCTGTGTCGATGTGGTTGGCGATCGCTGGTCGCTGCTGATTGTGCGTGATGCCTTCGATGGCGTGCGCCGTTTCGGTGATTTTCAACGCAGCCTGAGCGTGGCGCGCAACATCCTTTCCGATCGTCTGCGCAAGCTGGTTAATGCAGGTATTCTTGAGATGCAGGACGCCTCGGACGGTACGGCTTATCAGGAGTACGTGCTGACGTCTGAGGGAGAAAAGCTGTTTCCGGTGATAGTGGCGCTACGGCAATGGGGAGAACAGCACCGGTTCAAACCCGGTGAGCGGCACTCAGACCTGATCGACACGCGCACAGGCAACCCGATTCCCTACATGGCGCCGCATGCCGAGGATGGTTCTGTGTTAATGCCAGCGACGGCTGTAGTGCGGAAAGTGGTGTAAGGTACGGCCACTGAAATAACGCAAATGACCATACCCGGCGAATGTCATAAACACATGGCTCAGGATCGTCACTGAGCACAATGCCTGAACCGTTTACTACTGCGCACTGCGTTGAATGGCTTTCCCACCTGCCTCGACATCCTGACCAATACCACGGGTGGTATTGCAAGCGGTCAACGCGGAGAGCATCAGCAATGAGGCAAGAATAAGCACGCTTTTTTTGAACATGGTTATTTTCCTTCTCAAGGGAGAGGTAAAAGGGAAAGTAATACTATCAAGGCGATTTCCATCGCCTTCTGTAAGCGTAGTCAATCCTGACGCGATAAGCGTTTTTTGTTCCGGTGTCACTGAAAATAGGCGGCACACTGGCATTCACGCTTATCAGGAGCCACGCTATGACACTGTCAACACCCCATCATGCAGATACCCGCAATCTTGTGATTACCCGAGTGCTGGACGCCCCGCGACATGCAATATGGCGTGCCTGGTCAGATCCCGAGTGGCTCAAAGTCTGGTGGACCCCCAAACCGGGAACAACCGACGTTATCGCCCTCGACCTGCAACCCGGAGGCGCATTTCATACCCGGATTCAAGGACCGGGCGACTGTCGCAGTGAACACATCGGATGCTTTTTAGAGGTGATTCCCCACGCCCGTATTGTGTTCACGTCGATGCTGGCCGCAGGCTGGCGACCGGCCATGCCCGGATTGGCCTTTACCACGCTCATTTCGTTGTCTGACTACGCGCTGGGAAGCTGCTATACCGTTCAGGTTATCCATCAGGACGAAATTACGCGTGAACAGCATGAAAAATCAGGTTTTTTCGAAGGATGGAACACCGCTATCAGCCAATTGGAAGAGGTCGCCTGTACGTTACGCTAGCCGTATGAGGGGATGGCTTATCGACAACATTCCCCCTATGATGGAAAACTGATCTCTTTTGTCTGAACCTGCAATGCAACGTTACTTCTCTGCCATCCCCCACCCCATCTTGGGCATCAAACCCCAGGAGTGGGCGCTAATCCTGATCACTCTGGTGTGGGGAACCACCTTTTTAGTGGTTCATCTGGCCATGCAGCACAGTGGTCCGCTGTTTTTTGTTGGGCTGCGCTTTACCACGGCCGGTGTCATCAGCCTTCTGGTCTTTCGGCGCGCATTGGCGGGGCTGACGCTTCAGGAATGCTATGCGGGTTTTGCCATCGGGGCGAGCATCCTACTGGGCTACGGTTTACAAACCTATGGTCTGCAAACCATCACCAGCAGCCAATCGGCGTTTATTACCGCACTGTATGTTCCTCTGGTGCCGCTGCTGCAATGGCTGGTGCTGCGGCGACGCCCCGGCGTCATGAGTCTGGTGGGGATTGTTTTCGCGTTTGTCGGCCTGATGCTGCTAGCCGGACCGGATGCGGGTCATCTCAGCATGAGTCAGGGCGAATGGGCCACGCTGCTCAGTGCGCTGGCGATTGCGGCCGAGATCATTCTGATTGGTCATTTCGCCGGAAAGGTCGATGTGCGCCGGGTGACTACCGTACAGTTGCTGACGGCGGGGCTGCTATCACTGCTGCTGATGCCAGTAACCGGTGAATCGCTGCCCGCCTTCTCCTGGGCCTGGCTGCTGGGCGGCATCGGCCTCGGTGCCGCCAGCATTGTGATTCAACTGACCATGAACTGGGCACAAAAGGCGGTATCCCCCACGCGCGCCACCGTCATCTACGCCAGCGAACCGGTGTGGGCAGGCATTGTTGGTCGTATGGCCGGTGATCGTTTGCCCGGCTTGGCGATTGTGGGGGCCGCGCTGATTGTTATCGGGGTGCTGGTCAGCGAGCTGAAACCTGCGCAGTGGCTACGCCGCAAGAAAGAACCTCCCTGTAGCACAGAGCGCGAAGGGGTTTGACAGTGGCTGAGGGTGCAGGCCTGACTGGCGTGTTAACACGGCATCGCGCGGAAACCCTGCTGCCGGGCAGCCCAAGCCACGATCAGCGTTGCCGTTAGCAGCAGCAAAAGCGTCGGAGAGAATGCCGCAACGCCCAGACTCTCCAGCAACAGCCCACCCAAAATACCGCCGCCAGCGATCGCCAGGTTCCAGGCCGTCACCAGCATCGATTGCGCCACATCGGCCGCCTCTCCGGCGGTTTTGGCGATGGCGGTTTGAAACAGCGTCGCCGCACCGCCGAATGCCAGCCCCCACACTGCCACGGCCGTATACACCACGATAGGCCTATCACCGGCCACGCCAAGCGCCAGCGCAGACAGACCAAACAATAGCGTGCTGGTCAGCGTCAATGCACGCAGATGTCGGTCAATCAGCACGCCGACGATCCAGATACCCAGCAACGAAGCCACGCCAAACACCAGCAGTATCACGTCCGTGCGTTCGGCCATGCCTGCTGCCGCCAAAAACGGGGCGATATAGGTGTAAAGGATGTTGTGCGCCAACACAAAGGCCAATACCACAAACAGCACCGGACGCACCCCGGCCATGACAAACACCGCGCCTAACGACAACCGTTTGCCCGCTGGCTGCCCGGCAAAGTCGGGAACCTGAACACGCACCCACAGCATAAGCAGTAGCGCCAATACGCTCATGAGGCCGAAACACATTCGCCAGCCCACCAGTTGGCCTAAAAACGTTCCTGCCGGCACGCCGAGCGACAGCGCCAAGGGCGTGCCGACCATGGCAATCGCAATGGCGCGTCCCTTCTGGTGGTCCGGTACCATACGTGCGGCGTAACCGGCCAGCAATGCCCACAAGAGCCCGGCGGACACGCCCGCCAGAAAGCGTGCCACCATCGTCAGGGGATAGCTGCCGGAAAATGTCGTGACGGTATTGGCAATCGCGAAGCCTGCAAGCGCCGACAACAGTAATGGACGCCGCCGCATACCTTGCGTGGCCGCCGTCAGAGGGATAGCGGCAACCAGAGAACCGATGGCATAGAAGGTGACGGTCTGGCCCACCCAGGCTTCGGACACCGCAAGGCCTTGTGCCATTTGTGGTAATAGCCCCGCAGGCAGGGCTTCGGTCAGAATAGTGATGAACGCTGCCGTGGCCAACGCCAACAGTGAGGCCAGCGGTAAGCGCTCAGGTTTGCGGGGTGTCATTGTGCTTCCCCCAGCGCCCCGTACACCGCATCACGCAGATCGGCCACGAAACGGCCCGACATGCCTTCGTACAGCGTATTGGTAAATGCCACAACGCTCAGACCCCGCGCACGATCGACAAACCAGGCATGGCCGTAAGCGCCCCCCCAACGCCAGGTTCCCGGTGATTCTGGCGAATCCGCCAACCGGGGATCGCGTAACACCGAAAACCCCAGGCCAAAGCCGAACCCCGGCGCATTGGGCAGCTCCAGTCCGTGGGTTTGGTCGCGCCCCATCTCCTCAATCAGGGCATCGGGCAATAGCGCACCGCCGCCCTGACGCAGGGCTTCGAGCAGGTAAAGGAGATCTCTGGCGGTGCCGGCCATGCCTGCGCCGCCTGAAGGGAAGGCTTCAACATCGAAGATGCGCGCCGGGCTATAGGTAATACCGACAGCGCCCTCAAAGGAAGAAACGGTTTCGCCTTCAGCCAACCGATGGGGCTGTGTGGTATCACTCACATAGGCCGTCGCCACGCGTTGCGCATTGTCCACGACGAAGCCGGTATCCACCATGCCCAGCGGGCCGGTCACGAGTTCACATACCGCCTTGTCCAGTGACGTGCCGTGGACACGCGCAATCAAGGCGCCCAGCACATCCGTCGCCAGCGAGTACCCCCAGGCGCTGCCCGGCGCATACAGCAGCGGCACGCTGGCGAGGCGACGCAAATTCTCATCCAGCGTGATGCCGGAATCATCCATACCATCCGATACTCCAGCCTGCGCATAGGGACCATAGGCATCCGCCTCGAAGAAGCGGTAGCTCAGTCCTGCGGTATGGCTGAGCAACTGCCGCACCGCGATCGCCACGGCTGATCCATCGGCCAACCGAGGCTGAAACTCGGGCAGCCAGCGAGAGATATCGTCATCCAGACCGAGTTTTCCCTGAGCCACCAGCACCAGCGCCGCCGTCGATACTATGGGTTTACTCACTGACGCCAGCCGAAAGATCGTGTCCAACGTCATCGGCTGTGCGTGTTCACGATCGGCCCATCCGGCCGCCTGCTGGTAAATCAACGCGCCGTAGTGCGCCACCAAGACAACGCTACCCACCAGACGATGGCTATCCAGCGCCTGCTGGATAACATCCTGAATGCGGGTGAAGCGATGCGCAGAGGGAACGCCTGAGCGCAAGGGAGAGAGAGGAGTCGTCACGGTAAAGTCCTTGATGTCATCGGTTGTTAAATCAGGCATGCCTTGACGATAGAGAACTTGTGACTCAAGAAAAAGGTGGATACAGTTCCTTGCTATGCGGAATAAACTGTCCGCAATTGGAGAGCGATATGGACAGCCTTAACGGCTTTGTGGTGTTCGTACAGGTGGCGGAAACGCGCAGCTTTGTGGCAGCAGGACGACTGCTGGGGGTGTCAGCCTCGGCCATCGGCAAGAGCGTGGCACGTCTGGAAGAAAAACTGGGCGTGCGCCTGTTCCATCGCAGCACGCGTAACATCACCCTGACGGCTGAGGGTACCCTGTTTCTGGAACGCTGTCGGCGCATTCTGGCCGAGATCGAAGCCGCAGAGTTGGATCTACAGGCCAGCAGCACACCGCGTGGGCGCTTGCGAGTGAGCCTGCCGCTGGTCAGCTCGCTGGTACTGCCAGTGCTCAGTGAATTTATGCATACTTATCCTGAGATCGTGTTAGATCTCGATTTCACCGATCAGATCGTCAACGTGATCGAAGAAGGCTTTGATGCGGTGGTACGCACCGGTGAGCCACATGACTCGCGTCTCACCGCTCGTCGGCTTGGTGCCTTCCGCTCGTTGCTGGTCGCCTCTCCAGACTATCTGGCGCAGCATGGCACACCGCAGGTGCCTGCCGACCTGCTGCGACACCGCTGCCTGCACTATCGCTTTCCCCACAGTGGCAAGCTGGAACCGTGGGCGCTACGGCTTGCCCCCGGAGAACCGCCGTTGCAACTGCCTACAGCGATGATCTGCAACAACATAGAGACACGCGTGTGCTTTGCGCTGCAAGGGCTGGGCATCGCCTATTTGCCGGACTTCTCTATCCGCGACCTGCTGGCCAGTGGCCGATTACAGCCCATCCTGGTCGATTATGTGGAGCGCACAGGCGTTTTTCACGTGCTGTGGCCCGCGAGCAAGCATCCATCGCCCAAGGTGCGCGTACTGGTAGACTTTCTGAGCGAGCGGGTGTTTCCCGGTTCGTAAGCCCAGACATTAGCGTTGGCCGGATGCGGGACAAAAAAAACCGCCAGCAAAAGCCGACGGTGTTTTTTGGCAGGGAAGTGCTTATTTCACGCGGGAGACGTATTCGCCAGAACGCGTATCCACTTTAATCACTTCGCCAATCTGAACAAACAACGGCACTTTTACCACGGCACCGGTGGTCAAGGTTGCCGGCTTACCGCCAGTCCCTGCTGTATCGCCCTTCAGACCTGGATCGGTTTCCACGATCTCCAGTTCCACGAAGTTTGGCGGCGTTACCGTGATCGGTTGGCCGTTCCACAACGTAACGATACATTCAGCCTGATCCAGCAGCCATTTGGCGTTATCGCCAACAGCTTTGGAATCAGCGGCCAGTTGTTCAAACGTTTCATTGTTCATGAAATGCCAGAACTCACCGTCGTTATACAGGTAGGTCAGGTTCATATCGACCACATCAGCACCTTCGGCGCTGTCGGTGGATTTGAAGGTTTTTTCAATCAGTTTGCCGGTCAGCAAACGGCGCATTTTCACGCGCGCGAAAGCCTGCCCTTTACCTGGCTTAACGAATTCACTGGATTCGACAGCGTAAGGCTCACCTTCAAACATGATTTTAAGACCGGAACGAAAATCGTTGCTAAAATAAGTCGCCATAAAGGCCCTCTATTATTTGATACTGGTACTCAGCCAAAAAATGGCACACATTGTAACCCTAAAACCCCATCCCAGAGAAGATTGGTTGCATCAACTTGCGGATGTCATTACCGATCCTCTCCAACTTTTGCACTTTTTGGCGCTGGATGAGCACCCTCTGCTATGCAAAGGGGCAGAAGCGCGCACGCTGTTTCCGCTGCGCGTACCCTGGTCCTTTGCCGCGCGGATGCGCAAAGGAGACCCTCTCGATCCGCTATTGCTGCAAGTGCTGACCGCGCAGGACGAATTCGTGGTGACCCCCGGGTTCAGCGTCGATCCGCTCGATGAACAGCACAGCGTGGTGCCGGGATTACTGCATAAATACCACAACCGCGCCTTGTTGCTGGTCAAAGGCGGCTGTGCGGTCAACTGCCGCTATTGCTTCCGTCGCCACTTTCCCTATCAGGACAATCAGGGCAACAAGGGCAACTGGCGTCAGGCGCTGGACTATATTCGCCAGCATCCTGAACTGGATGAAATTATCTTCTCCGGTGGCGATCCGCTGATGGCAAAAGACCATGAGCTGGACTGGCTTATCAGCGAACTGGAGACCATTCCCCACGTGCAGCGCCTGCGCATTCACAGCCGGTTGCCAGTGGTGATCCCGGCGCGTATTACCGAGACGCTGTGCCAGCGCTTATCGCAAACGCGCCTGCGCGTGCTGCTGGTGACACACATCAACCATGCCAACGAGATAGACAGCGAACTGAGTGAAAGTATGGCACGTTTGCGTCAGGCTGGCGTTACGCTGCTGAACCAAAGCGTACTGCTGCGCGGCGTGAATGATAACGCCGCGACGCTTGCTGCGCTAAGCAACGCGCTGTTTAACGCGGGCGTGTTGCCCTACTACCTGCACGTGCTGGATAAAGTGCAAGGCGCAGCGCATTTTCTGGTTAGCGATGAAGAAGCGCGAGATATCATGAAAACGCTGCTGTCGCAGGTATCCGGCTATCTGGTGCCGCGTTTGACGCGCGAGATTGGCGGGGAAGCCAGCAAAACGCTGCTGGATTTACAGCTACTAAAGCACAGCTAGCAGAAAGCATTCACAGGCGGCTCGGTTATCATCCGCCTGTGGATGCCTGTCGCTTAGGGACAGTGGTAAACCTGCCCGACCAGCTTGCTATCCAGCGGCGCGAAGCTCGACCAGAAGCTTTCGCTGGAGCTGGTGGCCCCATAGATAACGTTGCCGCCGAGCGCCGCTGCCTTGTTACGCAGATCGTTGGCCGCGCCGCGCTGCGCGTTGCCTTCATCGTGACCCGTTAACCAGGTGGATTGCGCGCCTGTCACCTGACCCACCAGACGACATTCGCTGCCGGGTTGCTTATCGGTAAACTTGACCGACTGCCCGGCGGAGCTCAATTCTGTGCTGGTGCTGCATCCTGCCAGTAAAACCGCCACGGCGATGCCCAGTAAAACACGTTTCTGCATACGTCCCTCCATGTTGGTGACAAAAGGGTGGTCACTGCCACCCTCTCTCGGCGTCCACGACTCAGGCGCGCCAGTTTTTAAAGCGGTTAATCAAACCGTTGGTCGAACTGTCGTGGCTGCTTATCGGCTGGTCATTTTCCAATTCCGGCAAAATACGGTTGGCCAGCTGCTTGCCCAACTCGACGCCCCACTGATCGAAAGTATAGATATTCAGAATCGCGCCCTGGGTGAAGATTTTGTGTTCATACAGCGCGATAAGCGCTCCCAGGCTGTAAGGCGTTATTTCACGCAACAGGATGGAGTTGGTTGGGCGATTGCCTTCAAACACTTTGAACGGTGCCACATGCTCAACCTGCTGCGCCGTTTTTCCCTGCGCGGCAAACTCGGCTTCCACCACCTCACGGGATTTACCAAAGGCCAGCGCTTCGGTCTGGGCGAAGAAGTTGGAGAGCAGCTTACCGTGATGATCGCCCAGCGGGTTGTGACTCACGGCCGGTGCGATGAAATCACACGGCACCAGTTTGGTCCCTTGGTGAATCAACTGATAAAACGCATGCTGTCCGTTAGTGCCCGGCTCACCCCAGATAATCGGCCCGGTTTGGTAAGTCACCGGATTACCGTCACGATCGACATACTTACCGTTGGACTCCATGTTGCCCTGCTGGAAGTAGGCAGCAAAACGGTGCATGTACTGATCGTAAGGCAGGATCGCCTCGGTTTCCGCGCCAAAGAAATTGTTGTACCAAATCCCGATCAGCGCCAGCAGCACCGGCAGGTTTTTCTCGATAGGCGTGGTGGCAAAGTGCTGATCCATGGCGTGCGCGCCGCTCAGCAATTGCTCAAAGTGGTCAAAACCGATGGAGAGGATAATTGACAAGCCGATGGCAGACCACAGCGAGTAGCGACCGCCGACCCAATCCCAAAATTCAAACATGTTGGCGGTATCAATACCGAATGCGCTAACCGCGCTGGCATTGGTGGAGAGCGCGGCGAAATGCTTGGCAATATGCTGCTCATCCTGCGCGGTTTTCAGGAACCAGTCGCGCGCCGAATGGGCGTTGGTCATGGTTTCCTGCGTGGTGAAGGTTTTTGAGGCCACCAGCACCAGCGTGGTTTCCGGGTTCAGCGTTTTCAGGGTTTCAGCGATGTGCGTGCCGTCGACGTTGGACACAAAGTGCATGTTAAGGTGGTTCTTGAACGGCCGTAGCGCTTCCGTCACCATGAAGGGGCCGAGATCCGAACCGCCGATGCCGATATTCACCACATCGGTGATCGCTTTGCCGGTATAGCCTTTCCAGCTACCGCTGATGATACGCTCGCTAAAGCCTTTCATCTTCTGCAATACCGCATTGACCTCTGGCATCACATCTTTGCCATCCACCACAATCGGTGTGTTTCTACGGTTACGCAGCGCAACGTGCAGAACGGCGCGATCTTCGGTGCGGTTAATCTTCTCACCAGAAAACATCGAGGCAATGGCCTCGCTCAACTGCGTTTCGCGCGCCAGGCTGAGCAACTTATCCAGCGTTTCCTGAGTAATGCGGTTCTTGGAGTAGTCCACCAGCATCAGGTCATCAAACGTGGCGGAAAAGCGTGAGAAACGATCCGGGTCCTGAGCAAACAGTTCGCTGATTTGCACCTGTTCCATCGTGGAAAAATGCTGTTGCAGAGCGCGCCATGCGGCAGTTTGGCTGGGATTGATATTTTTCATAACAACACTCTTGTCTCCGATAATAAAATCGCTAAGGCTGAATCGATTGTATCCCTTAAATCACCACTTGCGCTCCCTTTTCTTACAATTACGCGTCAACTGCGAGTTTGCCGGTTGACAGCCGCAAGATAACCCGTTATTTGTAGGCGTGAACTTATGCAGCCACGCCGAAGGCGGTTGCATAAGCCAGAAGAGGAGCGCCGCCCAGGTAATTTATCCGAGGATCCGTAAATCCAGTGACGATAAACCAGGGGGAGCGGCGCCGAGATGATAGGCAATACGGGAATGCCATCATCGACTACAGGGGCTGAATCCTCTGGGTTGTCACCAGCAACGTGCCGGTTATTAATACAAACTGCACGTTCAGCAAGGTGGAGCGCTTCTGGGTGTACCGTAGTGACGCTTACTTATCTACGCCTGCTCCCTGCTTACCGCTCTTCCCTTGTGCCAAGGCTGATTTTATGGACGGCTGATGTGCGACAACTATCGCCACAGCGCCCCTGACACGAGGTTTTTTTAGTTATGTCTACAACCACTTCTCTGAGAATCGCTAAATTTGGCGGCACCAGCGTCGCCGATTTCGACGCCATGAACCGCAGCGCAGATATTGTGCTGGCCGATCCTGCGGTGCGCATTGTCGTGCTTTCCGCCTCTGCGGGCATCACCAACCTGCTGGTTGCCTTAGCGGAAGGCGTGGCGCAAGAGCAGCGCGATGTCCACCTGGAAAAAATTCGTCACATCCAATATGCCATTATCGATCGTCTGAGCCATCCGCAAGTGATCCGTGAAGAGATCGATCGCATGCTGGAAAACGTGGCGCGCCTGTCTGAAGCCGCTGCACTCGCCACCTCTAACGCCTTGACCGATGAGCTGGTCAGCCACGGCGAATTGATGTCAACGCTGCTGTTCGTTGAGATCCTGCGTCAACGTCAGGTCAGCGCCGAGTGGTTCGATGTGCGTAAAATCATGCGTACCAACGATCGCTTTGGCCGCGCAGAGCCGGATTGCGACACGCTGAGCGCATTGACGCGCAGCCAGTTGCAGCCGCGTCTGGCAGAAAGTCTGATCATTACTCAAGGGTTTATCGGCAGCGAGGCCAAAGGCCGCACCACCACGTTGGGCCGCGGCGGCAGCGATTACACCGCCGCGCTGCTGGGCGAGGCGTTGAACGTTGATCGCATCGATATCTGGACCGATGTCCCCGGTATCTACACCACCGATCCTCGCGTGGTGCCCACGGCACACCGTATCGACCAGATAACCTTTGAAGAAGCGGCGGAAATGGCCACCTTTGGTGCCAAGGTGCTGCACCCGGCGACGCTGTTGCCCGCCGTGCGCAGCGATATTCCTGTATTCGTTGGCTCCAGCAAGGATCCTTCTGCCGGTGGCACCTTGGTGTGCAATAAAACAGAAAACCCGCCGCTGTTCCGCGCGCTGGCGTTGCGTCGTAAACAAACGCTGATCACGCTGCATAGCCTGAATATGCTGCACGCACGCGGCTTCCTGGCGGAAGTGTTTAGCATTCTGGCGCGCCACAATATTTCGGTGGATCTGATAACGACCTCTGAAGTGAACGTGGCTCTGACGCTGGACACCACCGGCTCCACCTCTGCGGGTGACGGCCTGCTCTCCAGCGCCATGCTGACCGAGCTCTCTTCCCTGTGCCGCGTCGAGGTGGAAGAGAACCTGTCGCTGGTCGCACTGATCGGTAATCAGCTTTCTCAAGCATGCGGCGTCGGCAAAGAGGTGTTTGGCGTGCTGGAGCCGTTTAACATTCGCTTAATTTGCTACGGTGCCAGCAGCCATAACCTGTGTTTCCTGGTGCCTGGCAATGACGCGGAGCGCGTGGTGCAGACGCTACACCACAGCCTGTTTGAATAGCGCCCAGCCACGGCACCCAAAAAACCGGCTCTTTAGCCGGTTTTTTTATCTGGACCTTCATAGTGATAAGGATAGAAATTTCATGCTCGCCATTTTGACTAGGCTGTTTCCGTTATGGGCCGTTTTACTCTCCGTTGCCGCCTATGCCTCACCAGACACCTTTACCGGCATCAGCCCCCATATCAGCACGCTGCTGATGCTCATCATGTTCGCCATGGGCGTGACCCTGAATATTGGGGATTTTAAACGGGTGCTCACCCGCCCTGCCCCGGTTGCCGCTGGGATATTCCTGCACTATCTGGTGATGCCACTCGCCGCCTGGGTGTTGGCGCGCGCATTTAACATGCCGCCTGACCTCTCGGCGGGTATGGTGCTGGTAGGCAGCGTTGCCAGCGGCACGGCGTCGAACGTGATGATCTACCTGTCTAAAGGCGATGTCGCCCTGTCAGTCACCATTTCATCCATCTCGACGCTGGTTGGTGTGTTTGCCACACCGCTGCTGACCCGGCTGTATGTTGATGCCGCCATCAGCGTGGACGTGATGGGCATGTTGCTCAGCATCCTGAAGATCGTGGTGATCCCGATCGGCGCTGGCCTGATTGTTCACCACCTGTTCAGCGGTATGGTAAAGCGCATCGAGCCCTATCTGCCAACGCTGTCGATGGTGTTTATTCTGGCAATTATCAGCGCCGTGGTCGCAGGCAGTCAGAGCCATATCGCATCCGTCGGTTTTATGGTGATTATTGCCGTTATTCTGCACAACGGCATTGGCCTGCTGGGTGGCTATTGGGGCGGTCGGCTGTTCGGCTTTGACGAGTCTACCTGCCGCACGTTGGCTATCGAAGTCGGCATGCAGAACTCCGGCCTTGCTGCCACGCTGGGCAAGATGTACTTCTCGCCACTCGCCGCCCTGCCCGGCGCGCTGTTCTCGGTCTGGCACAACCTTTCTGGCTCGCTGCTGGCGGGCTACTGGTCAGGAAAATCGCTGGAAAAAGAGAAGCAGTAACCGATTTACCCACCAACCAGCGCCTGACAGGGCGTTGGTTGGTCAATGTGTTAAATAAATGGTGAAAATGATTTACACCATGGTTAACGACACCATTCTCACATACTTCGTATCTTTTTCACTCACCCCGCACGGCACCTGCCTTTGTCATATTTTGTCACACTTAAAATGTGAGGCGATTCACATAATTATTTAACTAACAATATTTAGAAAAACCGATTCAAATCAATAAGCGTGTCATTTTCATCCCGCGTTTTTTATCAGTGAGGCTATGATCGCTGATAACCCTGTAACCCATAGGGATTACACTGATTACAGCTCCCCCTTCAGACACCTATCAAGTTGTAAGGAAAACGGATGAAGACCAAAACGTCGTATGGCCTAAACTGGCTTGCTTTGGCGATTATTCTGCTTGTCGCCGCCTTTTTTTGGCACTTGTCTCCACCCACCGGTCTCAGCGCGCCCGCCTGGCACTCGGCGGTGATTTTTGTCGCCACCATCGTCTCGATTGTGGCTAACGTGTTACCCATTGGTGCCATCGGTATCATCAGCATGACGCTGTTCGCGCTGACGGCCGCCGCAGGCGATACCAGCGCCAGCGGCGCGATTCAAACCGCATTGAGCGATCTGAATAGCTCCCTGATTTGGCTGATCGTCGTAGCCTTTATGATCGCGCGCGGCTTTATCAAAACCGGGCTGGGCCGACGCATCGCATTGCAGATGATTCGCCTGCTGGGGAAGAGAACGCTGGGGCTGGCCTACGGCCTGGCCTTTGCCGATCTGGTGTTATCCCCCGCCATGCCAAGCAATACGGCACGCTGCGGCGGTGTGATCTACCCGATTGCTGACTCACTGGCGCGCAGTTTCGACTCCAAGCCGGAAGATGCCTCGCGCAGTAAGATCGGGACATTTCTGGTGGTCTGCATCGGCAACGTCAACGATATTACCGCCGCGCTGTTTATGACCGCCTATACCGGCAACCTGCTGGCAGTCAAACTGGCTGCCAACGCGGGCGTGCACATCACCTGGGGCAGTTGGTTTCTGGCCGCCGTGGTGCCTTGCCTGATCTCCCTGATGATCGTTCCACCGTTGGTGCTGTGGTTGACCAAACCGGAAATCCGCCACACGCCTGATGCACCTAAGCTGGCAATCAGCGAACTGGAAAAAA
The DNA here is from genome assembly GCF_025962655.1 of Candidatus Symbiopectobacterium sp. NZEC151. GTDB lineage: Bacteria > Pseudomonadota > Gammaproteobacteria > Enterobacterales > Enterobacteriaceae > Symbiopectobacterium. Next base: position 104,240 of record NZ_JAGFPE010000010.1, read on the forward strand.
TGGGACCGATGGCGCGTGGTGAATGGCTGATGGCCGTCACCGTACTGCTGCTGTTGGTGCTGTGGATTTTTGGCGACACGCTGGGCGTAGATGCCACCACCGCGTCCTTTGTCGGCCTCTCCTTCCTGCTGTTGAGCGGCGTGCTGCGCTGGGAGGACATCAAAAGCGAAAAAGGGGCCTGGGATACGTTGATCTGGTTCGCTGCGCTGCTGATGATGGCTAACCAGCTTAAAAAGCTGGGCTTCACCACCTGGTTTGGCGATCTGATTGGCGGCAGCGTCGGTCATTTGATGGCCGGAACCAGCTGGGTGCTGGTTCTACTGCTGCTGAACGCCGCCTACTTCTATACCCACTATTTCTTTGCCAGCGGCAATGCGCAGATCGCCGCGCTCTATGCCGTATTTCTTAGCGTGGGGATCAATTTAGGAATTCCGCCCGTGCCGATGGCGCTGATGCTGGCATTCACCAGCAGCCTGTACTGCTCGCTGACGCAATATACCCATGCACGCGGCCCCATTCTGTTCGGCGCGGGTTATGTGCCCACCGCTGTGTGGTGGCGCTCCGGGTTTATTATCAGTCTGGTCAATCAGGCGGTATTTATGACCGCGGGATTGCTGTGGTGGAAAGTCGTCGGGCTTTATTAGTTGAATTGCTTCCCTGCCACATAACGTGGCAGGGAACATCCGCTGAACCGCGCTATCCCTCTTCGCGTAATATTGACAGACACTCCTGTTGGTTGAGTTCACCCCGGCTACCCGCCACATCGAATACCACCTCCCCATTGGGATGAACCTTTAAACCCAGCGCTACCGCCATCATAATCTCGGTTCCCGGCAGGGTGAGCAGTTCGTGTAGCGGTTTTTGCCCCTCATCGTCTATTTGGTGAATGCTCATGCTAAGCGCCATGTCCGAGGCGCAATCTATGCCCCCGACAAAAATAAGCTTCCCGCCGTCAACCAGCTCTGACTTGAGTTTCGCTAACCATCGACTGGCGAGATCGGGTCGACGATCGCTCTCTGACGTTATCCCGTAAAACAAATTTCCACCGGTGATGTGCAGCAGTGTGCGCTGTTGATACCACCTTCCATTCCATTTCGACAGCACGGCCAACGCGCAGCAATGCGTCAGCCTGTGGGTATGTAATACGGACGCGCTGTCCGTTGCACATCCCACCTTACCCATTTCAACATTGATGCAGTTATCAGTGTGCCGATAATAATGGGGCGTATCGTTAATTGAGGTTACGTTCATAAAATTCCGTTTTATTTGCAAATACATCAAAAAAGCGGAATAAAATATCACAACATATGCGTGATAAGAGTTATACCTCTGAGAAAGCGCGGAATTCGAAACTCCCCGACGAACGTCGGGGAAGGAAGCTATCAGAGAAAGCAATCAGAAAGCGTAAGACAGGCTGCCTACCACGCTGCGCTCTGCGCCAAAGTAGCAGTAATCCAGTGAGTTACAGGCACCAACATAGCGTTTGTCCGTCAGGTTGTTGACGTTCAACTGCGCGCTCAGCCCTTTTAAGCCAACCTTGGAGAGATCGTAACCCACCGCCATATCCACCAGCGTGTAAGACGGCAAGGTATGGGTGTTGGCACGATCGCTCACCACGCCGTTCACGTAGCGCACGCCGCTTCCCAGCGTTAAGCCGTCCAATACGCCGTTCGTGACGTCATAGCTCACCCAGGCACTGAGCTGGTTGCGCGGCGCATACACGGCGCGCTGGCCTTGCTCACTGGCGATGCCGCTTTTCTTGTAGCGAATGTCGTTATAGCTGTAGGCCGCCTGAACGCTGAGGTTATCGGTGATATGGGTTAACGCTTCCAGCTCTATCCCTTCCGATTCAATCTCACCAATGGCCCGGTAAGGATCGCTCGGCTGGGTTTTCGTCGCCACGTTGGTCTGGTTGATGCGATACAGGGAGACGCTGTACTGATCCTGCGTACCGACGGGTTGATATTTCAGCCCGGTTTCCCACTGTTTGCCTTCCATCGGCTTGAGCAGGTTACCGCTGGCATCGGTAAAGTTGGTGGGCGTAAATGCCGTGGAGTAGCTGACGTAAGGGGCAACGCCGTTATCAAACAGGTAAAGCAGCGCCGCACGTTCGCTGAAATGCCCTTGGTCCAGTTCGCTACGCGCCTCGGTGGTTTGGTTGGTGCTTGAGATTTTAACCGTGTCATAACGGCCACCCAGCGTCAGACGCCAGCGATCCAGGGAAATCTGATCCTGCGCGTAGAAGCCGGTTTGTTGCAGCTTGTGCTTTTCACGGGTAGGAGCATCCCAGCCTAGCGCGCCCGCGCCGTACACCGGATTGAAGGCATCAAGGTTAGGGAAAACACCTGTCGGCCAGTTGACGTCATTTTGACGCTGCTGATAATCCATCCCCACTAACAAACGGTGATTCAGCACCCCAGTATCGACGCTGCCATCCAGTTGGTTATCCAAGGTCCAGGCTTTAAGTTTTTCACGCGCGCCTTGGTAGTAGCGGATCAGTTCATCGCTATTTCCCGACCAACCGTAGCCATAGACCTGATCCAGATGCACCCGGCTTTGCAGATAACGCACTTTCTGGCGCACCGACCAGCCGCTGTCAAAATTGTGCTCAATGTTGTAACCGACCATATTCTGGCGACGATCGTATTTCTCGACGTTCTTCTCGCCATCGTAGAAGCCGTTTGAGATATAGCGACCATTGTGCGGCACCACCGAACCTTCATACGGTACACCCGAGTGGCTGCCCCCTTCCGGATCGCGATGCAGATACGCCATCAGATCCAGACGGGTTTTATCGCTGATGCGCCAGGTCAAACTGGGCATCAGGGCGTAGCGCTCTTCTTTGGTAGTGAACTGCGTATCCGCTTTACGCACGATCCCGCCGAGGCGGAATGCCACGCGATCGTCATCGTCCAGGGGCCCAGTCACATCAAAGGCGGCACCGCGCTGTGCATTGTTACCGGCGAACAGTTTGATTTGTCCGCTTTGCTCAAAGGCCGGGCGGCGTGAACTCAGCGCCACGATGCCCCCCGGAGAGGCGCGCCCATACAGCACCGAGGCCGGACCGCGCACCACTTCCATACTTTCAAGGAACCAGGGGTCAACCACCAGCGAGCTGTGCGAGTTGGTATCCCCCATGATTTTCAGCCCGTCGAGGAACACGTTATCCAGGCTGCCGTCGGAAAAACCGCGCATCACGATGTAGTCAAAGCGGTTGGTGCCACCCACCTGATTGTTGTAGACACCCGGCGTATAGCCCAGCGCCTGACGCACATTGGTTGCGCCCTGCTGTAGCATCTGTTCGCGCGTAATAATTGAAACAGACTGCGGCGTTTCAATATCGGGCGTAGCCAGCTTGGTGGCCCCGCTTTGCACCTGAGAGCTGACAATCAGCGTATCCGGTTTATTCGTTGCCGCACTGTTCGTTGTCGAATTGTCCGTTGCTGAATTAACGCTATCCTGCGCGAGAACGCTTCCGGCAAACCCGCTTGCCAGATAGCCGACCATCAGCGCTAACTGTGTTTTTCTCAACATGCCCTTCTCCGCCTCACCTGAACTTGTAAATGCGAATTATTACCGTTTTCATGCAAGAGCAAGCTATGCGCGCTGACGGGTTATGTATGCGCCATGACAAAGGTGCGCGCGGCAGGGAACCTGGGGTGGAATAAACCAGACTTAAACGCTATGTGCGCCGCGGGGAGAAAGGGACATCGCTGGGAGCGATGCCGTAGTGACGTCGAAAGGCGGTGGCAAGATTGGTGGCATGTTGATATCCCGACATCCAGGCAGCCTGCTGGACCGGATGGCCCTGTTCCAGCAAACGATAAGCCAGCGCCAGCCGGCTGTTGCGTAGGAAATCAAATACCGAGATCCCGTAGGCTTGGCGGAATTTATTGCGCAGGCTGGTCGGACTCATCGCGGCCTGTTGCGCTAACGCCGTCAGGGTGTAAGGCTTTTCCGGGTGCAACTGTAACTGATCGCGCAGCGCATCCAGCCGCCGCCGCTCACTGGGTGGCGCAATCATGCGCCCTTGCTGCCCCGCAGGGTCAAGCGCCAGGCCATGACCCAGCAGTTGCAGCATCGTCCCTTCCAGCATCAACTGACGCGCCAGATTTTCACGCGAAGGCGATAACGCCTGCTGCAAGCCCGCCAGCAGGTAATCGGGCACAGGCCATAGAAAGGCCGCGTTGTCACGGCATTCCCACTGATGCAGTAACGCAGCAAGCAGCGGGGGAAGTTGCAGTTGACCGGGATGAATACCCAGTGCCAGAGTTCGCAACGGATGATCGACCGCGTGACGCACATGCATCACCTCCTGCTCCCCAAGGCGGGTGCTGAAGGCCATGCCTGCACGCACCACAAACTCTCGCTGGTTCACTCGCAGGTTGATGCAGCCGCCCAGCACCACCAGTGTATAGAGCGGTGAACCTTGCAGCGACGTGGACTCATAGGGTTGCATCACGCGCACATCGGAACTGGTCAGGCTGATGCCAGAAGAGAGAATCATCTCTTCCACATGGCCTTGCACCACCACGCGCTGCGCTTTGCGCCGATCGCGGCTGGAGACTAGCTCAGGGAAGCGGTAGTCGATCCCGTAGCGTTCGCCAAAGGCAAAGAAATCATCAACGGAAAACTGGCGTTCAGGCAGTGAGGGAGAGTAGGCGTTCATCATCGTCAGGGGTCCACCATCAGGCCTGCGCGGCTGGGAAAATGGTCGAGGGGGAATACCACAGGGCTTTACCTTAACACTCACAGGAGACTGCTTCAACAAAGATGATAACAATTCTCATTAAATAATATAACACGTGGATCGCTGTGGGCATCAAGGTGTTAGATACACAAAACCGGAACGTAGTGCATACCCTATTTAGTACTAGTGAAAAAAACCTCATCATTGTACAATGATGAGGTGCAAAGAGGAGAACATGATGAGAACTATCAGTTACAGCGAAGCCCGCCAGAATTTATCAGCAACCATGATGAAAACGGTGGAAGATCACGCCCCCATATTGATTACCCGGCAAAACGGTGAGGCCTGTGTTCTCATGTCCCTTGAAGAGTATAACTCTCTGGAAGAAACCGCCTATCTGTTACGCTCGCCGGCAAATGCCAAAAGGCTCATGAACGCCATAGAAAGTTTGAAAGCAGGTGAAGGAACAGAAAAGGACATCATTGAATGAAGCTAACGTGGTCTGAGGAAGCATGGGAGGATTATCTGTACTGGCAGGATGCAGATAAGCGCATGGTTAAGAAGATCAACGCACTCATTAAAGATGTCTTGAGAACCCCTTTTGAAGGCAAGGGTAAACCAGAGCCTTTGAAACATAACTTGTCCGGTTTTTGGTCCCGGCGCATAACCGAAGAACATCGCCTGGTTTATGCCATTGCAGAGGGTGCCATTCTTATTGCCGCCTGCCGCTACCACTATTGAGATAGCATCGTTGGGAAATCGTCCCACGGCCAACAAACAGTATGCATGCTGACCGTGAAGATCCTAACCCACTGCGTTAATCCGCATCATACCCCAGATTGGGTGCCAGCCAGCGTTCGACATCGGCCACTGACATGCCTTTGCGCGCGGCGTAGTCTTCCACCTGATCGCGCTGAACCTGTGCCACGGCGTAATATTTGCTTTCCGGGTGACTGAAATACCAGCCCGAAACCGAGGCCCCCGGCCACATGGCGTAGGATTCCGTCAGTTTCATGCCGGTGTGCGTTTCCACATCAAGCAGTTGCCAGATTTGCGCTTTTTCCGTGTGATCCGGGCAGGCGGGATAACCCGGTGCCGGGCGAATACCCTGGTAATTCTCGCGAATCAGCTCGTCGTTGCTGAGGTTTTCGTTAGTGGCATAGCCCCAATACACCTTGCGTACTCGCTCATGCAGATATTCCGCAAACGCCTCTGCCAGACGATCTGACAGCGCTTTCACCATGATCTTGTTGTAATCATCGTGCTGGGCTTCCCAGGCCTCCGCCAGTGCGTCTTCCTCTAATCCACCGGTTACCGCAAATGCACCGAGATAGTCCGGCTTGCCACAGGTTTTAGGCGCAACAAAATCCGCCAGACAGTAGTTGGGGAAATCCGTTTTTTCCGTTTGCTGACGCAGGTGATGCGTCACCAACAGCACCTCGTCGCGACGCTCATCGGTATACACCTCAACATCATCCCCTACCCGATTAGCGGGGAACAGGCCCACCACGCCGCGCGGATTCAGCGTCCCCTGCTCACTGAGGGTATCAAGCATGACATTCGCATCGGCAAACAGGCGCTTGGCTTCTTCGCCGACCACCTCATCTTCCAGAATGCGCGGATACTTGCCCGCCAGCGACCAGGTCATAAAGAACGGCGTCCAGTCGATATAGTTGCGCAAGGTTTCAATGCTGGCGGTGACGGCCTGCACACCAACGCGGTGCGCGACCGGCGGCGTATAGTCATCCCAATCAAGCGGATTGTGGTTAGCGCGTGCCGCCGCCAGCGTCACCGGTGGAGTACGCGGTTTCTTACGTCCGTGCTGAATGCGCACGGTTTCATACTCTTTGCGGGTACGCGCCACAAACTCGTCGCGCTGGCTATCCGACAACAGCGCCGACACCACGCCGACCGAACGTGAGGCGTTTTGCACATAGACCGTTGCGCCGCTGTAATTCTGTTCGATCTTCACCGCAGTGTGCGCTTTGGAGGTGGTCGCGCCGCCAATCAGCAACGGCAGCGTGAACCCCTGACGCTGCATCTCTTTCGCCACGTTGACCATTTCATCCAGCGACGGGGTAATCAGCCCAGACAGGCCGATAATATCGACGTTCTCTTCGCGGGCGGTCTTCAGGATTTTCTCGGTCGGCACCATCACGCCAAGATCGATAATCTCGTAGTTGTTGCACTGCAACACCACGCCGACGATGTTTTTGCCGATGTCATGCACATCGCCTTTGACCGTGGCTAACAGGATCTTGCCTGCACTGCTGCCTTTCTCTTTACTCGCTTCAATATAGGGTTGCAGGTAAGCCACCGCCTGCTTCATCACCCGCGCAGATTTCACCACCTGCGGCAGGAACATTTTCCCCGCGCCAAACAGGTCGCCCACCACGTTCATCCCGTCCATCAACGGCCCTTCAATCACTTCGATAGGGCGAGCAGCCTCCTGACGCGCTTCTTCGGTATCCTGTTCGATAAACTCGGTAATGCCTTTAACCAACGCGTATTCCAGCCGTTTTTTCACCGGCCAGCCGCGCCATTCCGCCTGCGTTTTGTTGCTCTCATCGTCGGTTTTGCTGCCGCGATAGCGTTCTGCCATCTCCAGCAGTCGCTCGGTGCCATCGTCACGGCGGTTGAGCACCACATCCTCCACGGCATCTCGCAGTTCGGCGGGCAAGTCATCGTAGATAGCCAACTGACCGGCGTTGACGATCCCCATGTCCATCCCGTTGCGAATCGCGTAATAGAGGAACACGGCGTGAATCGCTTCGCGCACCGGTTCGTTACCGCGAAAGGAGAACGACACGTTCGAGACGCCGCCGGAGATCATCGCGTGCGGCAACTGTTCCTTGATATCCGCGCAGGCTTCGATGAAGTCCACGGCGTAGTTGTTATGCTCATCAATGCCGGTGGCGACGGCAAAAATATTCGGGTCAAAGATGATGTCTTCCGGCGGGAAACCAACCTCTTGCGTCAGGATCTGGTAGGCACGGCGACAGATCTCGATCTTGCGCGCGCGGGTATCCGCCTGCCCCACTTCATCGAACGCCATCACCACCATGGCAGCACCGTAACGCCGCACCTGACGCGCGTGATCGATAAAGACGTCGAGCCCCTCTTTCATCGAGATGGAGTTCACGATGCCCTTGCCCTGAATGCACTTAAGCCCTTTTTCAATCACCTCCCACTTGGAGGAGTCGATCATGATCGGCACGCGGGCGATATCCGGCTCACCGGCAATCAGATTGAGAAAGCGCACCATGGCCGCTTCGGCATCCAACATGCCTTCGTCCATGTTGATGTCGATAATCTGCGCGCCGCTCTCCACCTGCTGGCGGGCAACATCCAGCGCTTCGCCGTATTTTTCCTCTTTGATCAGGCGTTTGAAACGTGCCGACCCGGTTACGTTAGTCCGTTCACCCACGTTAACAAACAGCGTTGCTGCATCAATGGTCAACGGCTCCAGCCCGGCAAGGCGGCACGCCACCGGGATCTCCGGCAGCGGGCGCGGCGCAACGCCTTCAACCACCTGGGCAATGGCAGCAATGTGTTGCGGTGTGGTACCGCAGCACCCGCCAACAATATTGAGGAAGCCGGCACGCGCCCACTCCCCAATATGTACCGCCATGTCGGCGGCATCGAGATCGTATTCACCGAACGCGTTCGGCAGGCCGGCGTTAGGGTGAGCAGAGACATAGCACTCGGCGATACGAGACAGTTCCGCCACGTATTGACGCAGCTCATCCGGCCCCAACGCACAGTTCAAGCCAAAAGAGAGTGGGCGCGCATGGCGCAGTGAGTTGTAAAACGCTTCCGTGGTCTGCCCTGACAGGGTGCGGCCAGAGGCATCGGTAATGGTGCCGGAGATCATCACCGGCAGTTCAATGCCGAGCGCCTCGAATTCGGTTTCTACCGCATACACCGCGGCTTTAGCGTTCAGGGTATCAAAGATGGTTTCGATCATGATGAGGTCGACACCGCCCTCAACCAACGCGCGGGTTGATTCCCGGTAAGCATCGACCAATTGATCGAAACTGATATTACGGTAAGCAGGGTCGTTCACATCCGGCGAGATAGACGCCGTGCGGTTGGTCGGGCCCAACACGCCTGCCACATAGCGCGGTTTGCCCGGGTTTTGCGCCGTCCATTTGTCCGCACTGGCGCGGGCCAGGCGTGCCGCCGCCAGGTTAATCTCCGCCGACAGCGAGGCCATGTCGTAATCGGCCATCGCGATCGGCGTAGCGTTAAAGGTGTTGGTTTCGATAATATCCGCGCCAGCCTCAAAATAGGCATCGTGGATCGCAGCAATAATCGCAGGTTGGGTAATCACCAGCAGGTCATTGTTACCTTTCAGGTCGCTGTGCCAATCGGCAAAGCGTTCACCGCGATAGTCGGCTTCCTGCAACCGGTAGCCTTGGATCATGGTGCCCATACCGCCATCCAGCACCAAAATGCGCTGCGCCAGTTGCTCACGCAATGCTGCAACCCGATTCACCGCCGTTACCTGTTTTTGCTCTGCCACCCTGACCCCACCGAACTTGTTAGCATTATTCAAATTATGATTGCTTATCGTAACAATCTGCCCGTTCCGCGTCACATGAGAGTTTTTCAGTCTTTCCCCCCTTTTTTGCGCCTTTCGCTACTAACCTGCCTGAAACCTAAAGAATAGTTGCAATCCCGAAGGAAAAAATGAAAACTAATTCCACCATACAGAAAGGAGCCGAAATATGACGCCACCGGAGCCCGCCAAACGCGGCAAAAAACCACGGGGTGCTGTCAGCACCAACGTACAGGCGACAGGCCAGGTGCAGTCACTGACGCGTGGGCTAACGCTGCTGGAACTGATTGCCCAAGCCAACGGCAGCGTCGCGCTTACCGATCTGGCGCAGCAGGCCGGTCTGCCCAACTCCACCACTCACCGTTTATTGACCACCATGCAACAGCAGGGCTTTGTGCGTCAGGTGGGGGATTTGGGATTCTGGACCATCGGCTCCCACGCTTTTATCGTCGGCAGCAGCTTTTTGCAAAGCCGCAACCTGCTGGCCATGGTGCACCCCATGTTGCGTAAATTGATGGAAGCCTCGGGCGAAACCGTCAATCTGGCGGTGTTGGACAACAGCGATCACCAGGCGATTATTATCGACCAGGTGCAGTGCACTGCGCTGATGCGCATGTCTGCGCCGATTGGCGGAAAGCTTCCGATGCACGCCTCCGGCGCGGGAAAAGCCTTTCTGGCAAACCTGAGCGACGATCAGGTCAGCAGCCTGCTGCATCGCAAAGGATTGCATGCCTATACTCACGCCACGCTGGTTTCGCCGGTGCATCTGAAAGAAGATTTGGCGCAAATCCGCCGACGCGGTTACTCCTTTGACGATGAAGAACACGCGCTCGGGCTACGCTGCATCGCAGCCTGTCTGTTCGACGAGCACCGCGAACCGTTTGCCGCCATCTCCATCTCTGGCCCGATCTCCCGCATCACGGACGATCGCGTAACCGAACTCGGGGCGTTGGCGATCGGTGCAGCCAAAGAAGTCACGCTGGCTTATGGTGGAATCCGTTAATATTTCTGCAAACTTGGCTATAATGTGCGCTCTCGATTTCACTTCACGAGCACAGGGTTATGGAAAAGGACATCCAGGATCGCCGTCCGATTCGGGCGCGCGAGACACGATGGGCAACGGCGACAGCACGCTATTTACGCCGTAAAGGTTATACGCCCAATGCTATCTCACTCTTCAGTATTCTGTTCGCCGCCCTTGGCGCGCTCTGTTTTCTCATCGTGTGGCGCTGTGACAGCGAAGGCCTGCAACGGGGTTTGTTGATCGCTGGCGCGCTCGGTATTCAGGGGCGCTTACTGTGTAACCTGCTTGACGGCATGGTCGCGGTTGAGGGAGGAATGCGCAGTCCGGCGGGGGCGGTGTATAACGAATTGCCCGACCGCGTATCCGATACCTTGCTGTTGTTGGGCATCGGCTACGGCATACTGCAACACCCTTACGCGCCGCTGCTGGGCTGGGGGGCGGCACTGCTGGCGCTGGCAACCGCGTATATTCGCCTGCTGGGCGGCACCTGCGAATTGGCGCAGCGCTTCAGCGGCCCCATGGCGAAACAGCACCGCATGGCACTGCTCACCGCAGGTGCCATTGTGGCCGCAATAGTGCCACAGTGGGGACAGTCTATTTTTACCCTCCTCCTTGCCGCGATACTGCTGGGTGCCGGAGCAACCTGCATTCATCGTACTCGCCAGATTATCCGCGACCTGTCATCAGGAGAACCGTCATGACATTCAGCCCCGATAAAACGCTGGTACGTGCGCTGCTGGTAACCGTGTGTCGCTTGCTGACCGGTATCAAAGCACGCTGGCGCGCCACCCCGCAGGTAGAACAACCGACCATTTATTACGCCAATCACAGCAGCCATCTCGATGGTTTGGTGATCTGGGCCAGCCTGCCAGCAACAATGCGCGATCGGGTACACCCCGTCGCCGCCGCCGATTACTGGCAGAAATCCGCGCTGCGCCGCTATCTCTCTGCGCGCATCTTCGGTGCGGTGCTGATTGAGCGTAAGCGCAAATCCGGGGCACCGTTCTCCAGTGAGGATCTGTTGGCCCCGCTGGTAACGGTGCTGGAAAAGCAGGAGTCATTGATATTTTTCCCCGAAGGCACGCGCGGTGGTGGCGACGAATTGGGCGAATTCAAGAGCGGGCTGTTTCATCTGCTGCAACGTTACCCCGATGCGCGTCTGGTGCCAGTCTGGTTAGAAAACCTGAATCGCGTGCTGCCAAAAGGCTCGAGGCTGGTCGTTCCCATCATTTGTAGCGCCACCTTCGGCGAGGCCCTCTCTGGCCCCGCACAGGATGAAACCAAAATCGAGTTTCTGAACCGGGCGAAACAGGCGCTGGAGGCGCTGTCACATGCGTAAAGTCGACAATGAATTGCTCCTGCTGTTAGGCGGTTTATTTATTCTGCTGATGGTCGCCAGCCTGATCGGGTTTATGCTTTCACGCCGCAAGCAAAATGACACCATTGCCAACCTCAACGCCAGAATCCGCGCCTGGTGGGTGATGTGTACCATCTCGGTGATCGCCATGCTGATCGGTCCGATAGGCTCCGTGGTGTTATTTGCGCTGATGTCGTTTTACGCGCTGCGCGAATGCGTGACGTTGACGCCCACGCGTCGGGGCGATCATGAAGCGCTGTTCTGGTGCTTCTTTATCATTCTGCCGCTGCAATATCTGCTGGTGGGGATTGAATGGTACAACCTGTTTGTGATTTTCATTCCGGTGTACGCCTTTCTGTTTATTCCCGCCCGCGTGGCACTGGCGAGCGACACCACGCACTTCCTCGAACGCTGTGCCAAGATCCAGTGGAGCCTGATGATCGCCGTCTACTGCGTCAGTCATGCCCCTGCGCTCCTGATGATCTCCATTCCTGGCTTTGAAGGTGAGAATATCAAGCTGGTGCTGTTCATGATGATTGTGGTGCAGATTTCGGATGTATTGCAGTACGTGTTCGGCAAGCTGTGGGGCAAACGCGCTATCGTGCCTAAGCTGAGCCCGAATAAAACAGTGGAAGGGTTTGTCGGCGGCATTCTCAGCGCCAGCCTGATCGGTGCCGCGCTGTTCTGGGTTACGCCGTTTAGCCCGGTCGCAGCCTTCTTCATCTCGCTGTTGATCACCCTGTTGGGCTTTGCAGGTGGCTTATGCATGTCAGCCATCAAACGCGATCGCGGCGTGAAAGATTTCGGCGCTATGCTGGAAGGCCACGGCGGCATGATGGATCGCATCGATTCGCTGTGCTTCGCCGCCCCGGTGTTCTTCCACGTGGTACGCTATTTTTATAGCTAAGCGCTATAGCCAGAGCGGCATTAGCTGGCCTGTTGACGCTTACCGTAGCGCACGCAAAAGCGTTGCCGCCTGCGGTAGGCGTAGACATCCTCCACATAGCCGTCACGAATGCGCGCCTGCAAATGACGCCAGTAATCGGCGGAAAACAGCTCGCGGTGCATCTCCTCAAACATCGCCAACTGCGCCTTGTCGGCAAACAGGAATTGGCGAAACTCCTCGGGAAACACATCGTTCGGCGCTACGCTGTACCAGGGCTCGCTCGCCAACTCATCCTCCGGGTAGCGCGGCGCGGGAATATCGCGGAAATTCACCTCGGTCATATAGCAAATTTCATCGTAATCATAAAACACCACCCGCCCGTGGCGCGTTACGCCGAAATTCTTGAACAGCATGTCACCGGGAAAGATATTGGCCGCCGCCAACTGCTTGATAGCATTACCATACTCTTCAATTGCATCACGCTGCTGCTGCACCGATGCACAATCCAGGTACAGGTTCAGCGGCGTCATACGGCGTTCCATATAGAGATGGTTGATCAGGAGCTGATCGCCTACATCCTCCAGTTTTTCAGGCACTTCACGGTAAAGTTCTTCCAGTAGTTCTGCACTAATCTGGCGCTTATCAATCACGAAATTCTCATACTCCTGGGTATCCGCCATGCGCCCCACCCGGTCGTGTTCTTTCACCAACTGATAGCAGGACCTTACCCGCGCGGCGCTGACCTCTTTCTGCGGCGCAAAGCGATCTTTGATCACCTTAAATACCCGATCGAACGACGGCAGAGTGAACACCAACATCACCATTCCCTTAACGCCCGGAGCAATAATGAATTGCTCATGAGAGGCGGCGACATGGTTGAGGTATTCGCGGTAGTACTCGGTTTTGCCGTGCTTTTGGCAGCCAATGGCGCAATAAAGCTCCGCCGTGGTTTTCCCCGGCAAGATATCCCGCAGCCAAGCCACCAGCGCCCCCGGCTGCGGGGCATACACCATAAAGTAGGAGCGAGCGAAACCAAACACGATGCTGGCTTCCGCTTTACTGATAAGGCAAGTATCGATAAACAACGCGCCCTGTTCGGTTTGGTGAAGGGGCAGCAGAAACGGCAGCGTCTCATCAGGCAATATCAGCTTGCCCACCAGCCACGCCGCCTTGTTACGGTAAAACAGTTCGTTAGCCACCTGTAAGCGCGCCTCGGCTAACTGCTGCGCGCTAAACGCCTGCGTCAGGCTGGTGACGATATTGCCGATATCCCGTGTCAGATCCTCCCACGGCAGGCGCAGTGGCAATTCCGACAGCAGTTTATCCAACGTAGCATGCCAGCCTTCACGCAGCGTAATATCGCGGCACAGCGGGCGCGATATCTCGCACATACGCCGCTCAGGCTGCGAACTGAACACAAACAGCTTATCCGTCGTGAGTTCGCGATGATTGAACAATCGGCAGTAGACGGAATTAAAGAAACTTTCAGCAATCTCGAAACGGGGATAGTCCGGCAACAAGGTGGTGTACACAGTTTTCACGCTGGCGAGAAACGTCGCGTCGTAACAGCGTGGCCCGGTGATACAGCGCAACTGCTCCACCACCAGCCCAACGTGGTGGTCGTAAAGGTGGATACGCTGCTTCATCGCCTGCTGCACCGCCTGCCAGTCAGCCTGTTCGAAACGCTGCTGCGCGCCGGCGGTCACCTCTAAAAAGCGGCCATACTGCGCATCGAATCCTTGCAGAATGGTCTGTGCCACCAGTTGCTCCAGATTACGCCTCATGATGTGCTCCGCAACAACGGCCAGCCTGTTGACTGGCCGTCAGACTGATGACGAAGCCCGTTGTTAGGTGAAGTGCGGCGATGGGGTCGTAACGGCCTTGGCCGTCGGAGCGCCCCTCGGCGCGATTCGCCAGGAAACTCGGGCATACAGAAAAAGCATATCCGGTATCTCAACGCCAGCCTGTTGGCTGGCCGATGAGGATCAGAATTGCTGTTCTTCCGTCGAACCGGTCAACGCGGTCACTGACGAAGCCCCGCCCTGAATAATGGTGGTCACTTTGTCAAAGTAGCCAGTCCCCACTTCCTGCTGGTGAGAGGAGAAGGTGTAGCCCCGGTTGATAGCGGCAAATTCCGGCTGCTGGACTTTTTCCACGTAGTGTTTCATCCCCTCGCCCTGCGCATACGCATGGGCCAGATCGAACATGTTGAACCACATGCTGTGAATGCCCGCCAGCGTAATAAACTGGTATTTGTAGCCCATTTCCGACAGTGCATCCTGGAAGCGCGCGATGGTGGCATCATCCAGATTCTTCTTCCAGTTGAAGGAGGGAGAACAGTTGTAGGCCAGCAACTTGCCGGGATATTGACGATGAATGGCGTCGGCAAAGCGCTGTGCCAGCGCCAAATCCGGCGTTGAGGTTTCACACCACACCAGATCGGCGTAGGGCGCGTAGGCCAAACCGCGGCTGATGGCCTGCTCGATACCGGCGTGGGTGCGGTAGAATCCCTCCACGGTGCGCTCACCAGTCACGAACTCGCGATCGTAAGGGTCGCAGTCTGACGTCAGCAGATCGGCGGCATCGGCGTCGGTGCGTGCGACCACTAATGTCGGGACGCCCATGACGTCCGCCGCGAGACGCGCGGCCACCAGTTTCTGAATCGCCTCCTGCGTCGGCACCAGCACTTTGCCACCCATATGCCCGCACTTCTTCACCGAGGCCAGTTGGTCCTCAAAATGGACCGCCGCCGCCCCGGCTTCAATCATCGATTTCATCAGCTCAAAGGCATTCAGCACCCCGCCGAAACCGGCTTCCGCATCCGCGACGATCGGCAGGAAATAATCCACATGGCGAGCGTCATTGGGTTCAATACGGTTGGCCCATTGAATCTGATCGGCACGGCGGAACGTGTTGTTGATACGTGCCACCACCGCAGGCACCGAGTTCGCCGGATAGAGCGACTGATCCGGATACATGCTGGAGGCTAAATTCGCATCCGCCGCCACCTGCCAGCCAGAAAGATAGATCGCTTCAATACCCGCTTTCGCCTGCTGTAACGCCTGCCCACCGGTCAAAGCGCCGAGGCAATTCACATAGCCTTTGCGCGCGCTGCCGTGCAACAGCGCCCACAGTTTGGCGGCACCGTGCTGGGCCAGCGTCGATTCCGGATTCAACGAACCGCGCAGGGTGATCACATCCTCGGCACTGTAGGGACGTTTAATACCGGCCCAACGTTCGCTTTTCCATTCTTGTTGCAGTTGTTCAATTTGTTGAGTACGAGAGGTTGTCATTATGAGGTGTCCTATTTATCAAGCACGGTTAGTCGAGCAGGGTGTAACCTGGCAACGTCAGGAAATCGATCAGTTTGTCTTGTGTGGTTATCTGATCCATCAGACGCGCCGCTTCGTCAAAGCGTCCACCGCTAAAACGCGCCTCGCCTAATTCCTCCTGAATCACCAGCATCTCTTCTGCCAGCATGCGCTGGAACAGGGCTTTGGTAACCACTTGTCCATCGCTCAACGTTTTGCCGTGGTGGATCCACTGCCAAATCGAGGTGCGGGAAATTTCTGCCGTCGCCGCATCCTCCATCAGCCCGTAAATCGGTACGCAGCCATTGCCAGAGATCCAGGCTTCGATGTACTGCACTGCGACGCGAATATTGGCGCGCATCCCCGCTTCGGTGCGCTCACCGGGGCAAGGTGCCAGCAATTCTGCGGCGCCAATCGGCGCATCGTTCTCCCGGCTCACCTCAAGCTGATTGACGCGTTCACCCAACGCATCGTCAAAAACCGCCATCACGGTATCCGCCAGGCCGGGGTGTGCAATCCAGGTGCCGTCATGGCCATTTTTCGCTTCTAACGCCTTGTCCTGACGCACTTTTTCCAACACCCACTGATGACGCGCCGGCTCTTTGCTGGGAATAAACGCGGCCATCCCGCCCATCGCGAAAGCGCCACGACGGTGACAGGTTTTGATGAGCAAACGTGAATAGGCATTGAGGAAGGGCTTATCCATGGTGACGGACTGCCGGTCAGGCAATACGCGATCGGCATGGTTTTTCAATGTCTTGATATAGCTGAAGATGTAATCCCAACGGCCGCAATTCAGCCCGACAATGTGGTCGCGCAGCGCATGCAGAATCTCATCCATCTGGAACACCGCTGGCAGCGTTTCAATCAGCACCGTGGCCTTGATGGTGCCGCGCGGCAAATCAAAGCGATCTTCGGTATAGCTGAATACCTCGCTCCACCAGGCCGCTTCGCGCCAGGATTGCAGCTTAGGCAGATAAAAATAGGGGCCACTGCCTTTTGCCAGCAAGGCTTGATAGTTATGGTAAAAGTAGAGCGCGAAATCGAACAACCCACCGGGAATCGCTTCGCCCTGCCAGGTGACATGTTTTTCCGGCAGGTGCAGACCGCGCACCCGACAAATCAGCACGGCTGGATTCGGTTTAAGCTGATAAATCTTGCCTTCATCATTGACGTAAGAGATGGTGCCTCGCACCGCATCGCGCAAATTGAGCTGGCCGTCGATCACCTTTTCCCATGAAGGAGACAGCGAATCTTCAAAATCCGCCATAAACACTTTCACGTTCGCGTTCAGGGCATTGATGATCATCTTCCGTTCGACAGGCCCGGTGATCTCCACGCGGCGATCCTGTAAATCCGCCGGGATACCTCGAATAGTCCAGTCCGCATTGCGAATGGAAGCCGTTTCCGAAATAAAATCTGGCAATTCACCTGCATCGATCTTCTGCTGCTGTAGCTGTCTTTCCAACAGCAATCCGTTCCTTGGCAACAAGAAACGGTTGACCAACCCCGCCAAAAAATCGGTGGCCTCTTCTGTCAGAATGCTCTGCTCTGCCATGCCAAAACGTTCACTGAATGCCAACTCACGGCTTATTGTCTGCTGTGTCATCTCTCGGGTTCCTTTTCTCAGGGCCACGCTCCCTGTTAACAGAGAGGGGTTATCAAGGGGCGAAATTTTCAACCAACAGAATTAAGCGTAATCCAATTACATTAAAAATCAAAAACGATTTCCATTTTTATTAAATAAACAATTTATCATTCTGATTTACATGAATAAAAACATGAAAAAATCAGGGAAATGATTTTCAACAGAAACGAGCAAGCATAAAAAAGGGTGCCAATAGGCACCCTGAGTAAAACGGCAGGAGGTTCTTAGTCCAGCGTTGGATTCATACGACGCAGATCGAACGGTGTGATCTGATAGACGCAATAGTTGAGCCAGTTAGCAAACAACAAATGCCCGTGGCTGCGCCAGCTCGCTTTTGGCGCGTTCTCAGGATTGTCGTCAGGGAAATAATTCAACGGTACGGTCGGGTTCAAGCCCGCATCGCGGTCACGAAAGAATTCGCTGGCAAGGGTATGCGCATCATATTCAGGGTGTCCGGTGACGAACACCTGACGCTTATCTTTACTGGCAAACAGATAAGCACCGGCCTCATCAGACTCAACCAGAATATCTAAATCGGCGTACTGACGAATAATATCCGTGGGGAAATCAGCGTAGCGCGAATGGGGGGCCAGGAAGGTTTCATCAAAACCACGGGTAAGCAACGCATGCTGCTGCACCGTGTGATGCGTATACACGCCAGAAAGCTTCTTGCTGCGGGTCATTTTCGGAATGCCATACAGCAGATTTAATCCAGCCTGCACCGCCCAACAGACAAACAAGGTAGACGTCACATGATCCTTTGCCCAATCAATCACTTTTGCTATCTGTGGCCAGTAAACCACATCGCAGAAATCCACCAGACCCAGCGGCGCACCGGTGACAATCAGACCATCGAAGTTCTCGTTCTCAATATCCTCGAAGTCACAGTAAAAGTTATTGAGATGTTCAGTAGGCGTGTTTTTGGACTCACGGCTATCAATGCGCAGCAGTTGGATATCGATCTGCAACGGCGAGTTGGAGAGCAGGCGCAGGAACTGGTTTTCTGTCTCAATCTTCTTCGGCATAAGGTTCAACACTAACACCTTCAGCGGACGAATCTCCTGAGTGCTGGCACGAGAAGTGGTCATGACGAACACATTCTCATTGCGCAAAAAACTTACCGCAGGTAACTCATCAGGGATCCGAATTGGCATGACACTACACCTCACTGCAACCGTTTATACGTTTATACGTTTAGACATCCAGATGCATGAAGATAACCAGTTTTCCCTTGCTTGTACAGCGCACAGGCCGAAGTTGAATAATCTTCATCCTGTGCCCCGTGCAGCGCCGTTTACATCTGTACTTCTTTCCCTTTTCTGTGCAGCAGCAGAGAAACAAACATCGCCATCAGGCACATGGCAGAGACATACCAGAAGAACGTTGTTTCGATACCCGCTGATTTCAGCGACAGCGCGACATACTCAGCCGAACCGCCAAACAACGCGTTGCCTATCGCATAGGACAGTCCCACGCCCAGCGCACGCACCTCTGGCGGAAACATTTCTGCTTTCAGCACACCGCTGATCGAGGTGTAAAAACTGATGATCATCAACGCCATCACGATAATGCCAAACGCCGCATAGGGGTTTGTCACATTCTGCAAAGCGCTGAGGATCGGAACGGTAAACAACGCGGCCATCGAACCAAAAATGATCATCATGGTACGGCGCCCGATTTTATCCGACAACGCGCCAAACAGCGGTTGTAGCAACATGAATATCACCAAAGCGCCCGTCATCACTCCACTTGCGGTTTTTGCATCCATACCCGCCGTATTCACCAGATACTTCTGCATGTAGGTGGTGTAGGTATAAAAGCTCAACGACCCTGCGGCGGTAAAGCCCAGCACAATCATAAAAGCACGCCGATTGCGCCACAAACCAGAAAGCGTTCCCGCATCTTTGCGCTGGCGAGAGGTGGTGCTCGCTGTTTCATGCAGCGAACGCCGCAGGTATAGCGCCACAATCGCCAGCAGTCCACCCAATGCAAAAGGAATACGCCATCCCCAGGCTTTCAGTTCTTCAGTGCTGAGCCACTGTTGCAGGATAACCAACACCAACAGCGCCAATAACTGCCCACCGATCAACGTGACATATTGAAAGGAGGCATAAAACCCGCGCTTGCCCTCAACGGCAACTTCACTCATGTAGGTTGCGCTGGTGCCATACTCGCCGCCAACAGAGAGTCCCTGAAACAAACGGGCCAGCAGCAACAAAGCCGGTGCCCAATGGCCAATCACGCTATAAGTCGGCAAACAGGCGATAACGAATGAGCCACAGCACATCATACAAACAGAGATAAGCATCGAGGTGCGGCGACCGTGCTTATCAGCAATATAGCCAAAAAGCCAACCACCGATCGGACGCATCAGAAACCCGACGGCAAACACGCCAGCGGTTTGCAGGAGTTGCGTCGTGGTATCACCACTGGGGAAAAACGCAGAGGCAAAATAGAGTGCGCAGAACGAATAGACATAAAAATCGAACCATTCCACCAGGTTACCGGATGAGGCTCCCACAATGGCGAAAATCCGCTTGCGTGTATCATGGGGGTCTAGGTGTTGCTGCGCAAGCGGTGGTGTTACATCTGCCATAGTAAAAATCCCTATAAGAGTTATAAATGCGTGCAGCGGCATGCTCATGCATACGGCACAAGTAAATTGTTATAATTTGGTAAAACGCAGTGAAAACAACGTGCAAAAGCGTGTGGTGGAAACGAGTTATTCTCGATGTTGTCACAAACAGAGAGTAAGAGAAAGGTTATTACATTAATAAAACGGGATATAAAGCGTGTCTGAATGCTCCTTTTTTCCGCAAAATAACGGGGAAAATGAATATTACGCACAGCAAAAAGGGCTGTCCTTTCGGACAGCCCCTTCGCTACTTTTATCATCAGACACCGTCTGATAATCGATATAAAAGCCTGGCAGTTCCCTACTCTCACATGGGGAAGCCCCACACTACCATCGGCGCTACGGCGTTTCACTTC
>NZ_JAGFPE010000011.1 GCF_025962655.1 Candidatus Symbiopectobacterium sp. NZEC151
GTCACACCGGTTACCGTAACGACCTTGCCGTTCACGTCCGTGAACGTCAGATCGACCGTCTTCTCACTGCTGGTGCCGCTGACCGGCGTCGCGGTGGATTCTGCAGTATTGATATAGCCGTCATCGCCGGCAAAGTGCTCGATATCTACCGCAGGACCGGTGACGTCCAGCGTCGAGTTGGCGGTGTCATGCGCCTGATTGCCCGCCGGGTCAGTGGCGGTAGCTTTGGCTTCCACCTTGCCCTCGGCCAGGCTGCTCAGATCGGCCGTGGTGCTCCACTTGCCGTCCACTACCGATACGTTCTTGACCTCAACCGTCTTGCCGTTGACGTCGGTAAACACCAGATCCACGGTCTTCTCACTGCTGGTGCCGCTCACCGGCGTGGCGGTGGATTCACTGGTATTGATAAAGCCGTCGTCGCCGGCAAAGTGCTCGATATCCACGCTCGGTCCGGTGACATCCAGCGTAGAGTTGGCGGTGTCGTGCGCCTGATTACCCGCCGGGTCCGTCGCCGTGGCTTTGGCTTCCACCTTGCCTTCCGCCAGGCTGCTCAGATCGGCGCTGGTGCTCCACTTGCCGTCCACTACCGAGACGTTTTTCACTTCAACGGTCTTGCCGTTGACGTCGGTAAACACCAGATCCACGGTCTTCTCACTGCTGGTGCCGCTCACTGGCGTCGCCGTCGACTCGCTGGTATTGATAAAGCCGTCATCACCGGCAAAGTGCTCGATATCGACGCTCGGTCCGGTGACGTCCAGCGTCGAGTTGGCGGTGTCGTGCGCCTGATTGCCGGCCGGGTCCGTGGCCGTGGCTTTGGCTTCCACCTTGCCTTCCGCCAGGCTGCTCAGATCGGCGCTGGTGCTCCACTTGCCGTCCACTACCGAGACGTTTTTCACTTCAACGGTTTTGCCATTAACGTCGGTAAACACCAGATCAACGGTCTTCTCGCTGCTGGTGCCGCTGACTGGCGTCGCCGTCGACTCGCTGGTATTGATATAGCCGTCATCGCCGGCAAAGTGCTCGATATCCACGCTCGGTCCGGTGACATCCAGCGTCGAGTTGGCGGTGTCGTGCGCCTGATTACCCGCCGGGTCCGTCGCCGTGGCTTTGGCTTCCACCTTGCCTTCCGCCAGACTGCTCAGATCGGCGCTGGTACTCCATTTTCCGTCTACCACGGTCACACCAGTTACCGTGACAACCTTGCCGTTCACGTCCGTGAACGTCAGGTCAACCGTCTTCTCGCTGCTGGTACCGCTCACCGGCGTCGCCGTCGACTCGCTGGTATTGATATAGCCGTCGTCGCCGGCAAAGTGCTCGATATCGACCGTTGGACCGGTGACATCCAGGGTGGAATTGGCGGTGTCATGCGCCTGATTACCCGCCGGGTCCGTGGCGGTGGCTTTGGCTTCCACCTTGCCTTCCGCCAGATCGCTCAGATCGGCGCTGGTGCTCCACTTGCCGTCCACTACCGATACGTTCTTGACCTCAACGGTTTTGCCGTTGACGTCGGTAAACACCAGATCCACGGTTTTTTCGCTGCTGGTGCCGCTGACTGGCGTGGCGGTGGACTCGCTGGTATTGATATAGCCATCGTCGCCGGCGAAGTGCTCGATATCGACGCTCGGACCAGTCACATCCAGCGTCGAGTTGGCAGTGTCGTGCGCCTGATTACCGGCCGGATCCGTGGCGGTAGCTTTGGCGTCGATCTTGCCTTCCGCCAGACTGCTCAGATCGGCCGTGATGTTCCACTTGCCGTCCACTACCGATACGTTCTTGACCTCAACGGTTTTGCCGTTGACGTCGGTAAACACCAGATCGACGGTTTTTTCGCTGCTGGTGCCGCTGACCGGGGTCGCCGTCGACTCGCTGGTATTGATATAGCCGTCGTCACCGGCAAAGTGCTCGATATCGACGCTCGGGCCGGTCACGTCCAGCGTCGAGTTGGCGGTGTCGTGCGCCTGATTACCGGCCGGGTCCGTAGCGGTAGCTTTGGCTTCCACCTTGCCTTCCGCCAGACTGCTCAGATCCGCCGTGGTGCTCCACTTGCCGTCCACTACCGAGACGTTCTTGACCTCTACCGTCTTGCCATTGACGTCGGTAAACACCAGATCAACCGTCTTCTCACTGCTGGTGCCGCTGACTGGCGTGGCTTTGGATTCCGCGGTATTGATATAACCGTCGTCGCCGGCAAAGTGCTCGATATCGACACTCGGACCGGTGACATCCAGCGTCGAGTTGGCGGTGTCGTGCGCCTGATTGCCCGCCGGGTCAGTGGCGGTGGCTTTGGCTTCCACCTTGCCCTCGGCCAGGCTGCTCAGATCGGCCGTGGTGCTCCACTTGCCGTCCACTACCGATACGTTCTTGACCTCAACCGTCTTGCCGTTGACGTCGGTAAACACCAGATCCACGGTCTTCTCACTGCTGGTGCCGCTCACCGGCGTGGCGGTGGATTCACTGGTATTGATAAAGCCGTCATCACCGGCAAAGTGCTCGATATCGACGCTCGGGCCGGTGACGTCCAGCGTCGAGTTGGCGGTGTCATGCGCCTGATTGCCCGCCGGGTCAGTGGCGGTGGCTTTGGCCTCCACCTTGCCTTCCGCCAGGCTGCTCAGATCGGCGCTGGTGCTCCACTTGCCGTCCACCACGCTGACATTCTTGACCTCTACCGTCTTGCCATTAACGTCGGTAAACACCAGATCAACCGTCTTCTCGCTGCTGGTGCCGCTGACCGGCGTCGCCGTCGACTCGCTGGTATTGATAAAGCCGTCGTCACCGGCAAAATGCTCGATATCCACGCTCGGACCAGTGACATCCAGCGTCGAGTTGGCGGTGTCGTGCGCCTGATTACCCGCCGGGTCCGTAGCGGTGGCTTTGGCTTCCACCTTGCCTTCCGCCAGACTGCTCAGATCGGCCGTGGTGCTCCACTTGCCGTCCACTACCGAGACGTTCTTGACCTCAACGGTTTTGCCGTTAACGTCGGTAAACACCAGATCGACCGTCTTCTCGCTGCTGGTACCACTCACCGGGGTCGCCGTCGACTCGCTGGTATTGATATAGCCATCATCGCCGGCAAAGTGCTCGATATCGACGGTTGGACCAGTCACATCCAGGGTGGAATTGGCGGTGTCATGCGCCTGATTGCCCGCCGGGTCAGTGGCGGTAGCCCTGGCTTCCACCTTGCCTTCCGCCAGACTGCTCAGATCGGCCGTGGTGCTCCATTTTCCGTCTACCACGGTCACACCAGTTACCGTGACAACCTTGCCGTTGACGTCCGTGAACGTCAGGTCAACCGTCTTCTCGCTGCTGGTCCCACTGACCGGCGTCGCCGTCGACTCGCTGGTATTGATAAAGCCGTCATCGCCGGCAAAGTGCTCGATATCCACGCTCGGTCCGGTGACGTCCAGGGTGGAGTTGGCGGTATCGTGCGCCTGATTGCCGGCCGGGTCAGTGGCGGTGGCTTTGGCCTCCACCTTGCCTTCCGCCAGGCTGCTCAGATCGGCCGTGGTGCTCCACTTGCCGTCCACCACGCTGACATTTTTCACTTCCACGGTCTTGCCGTTGACGTCGGTAAACACCAGATCCACGGTTTTCTCGCTGCTGGTGCCGCTGACTGGCGTCGCCGTCGACTCGCTGGTATTGATATAGCCATCATCGCCGGCAAAGTGCTCGATATCGACCGTCGGACCAGTCACATCCAGCGTCGAGTTGGCGGTATCGTGCGCCTGATTGCCGGCCGGGTCCGTCGCCGTGGCTTTGGCTTCCACCTTGCCCTCGGCCAGGCTGCTCAGATCCGCCGTGGTGCTCCACTTGCCGTCCACTACCGATACGTTCTTGACCTCAACGGTTTTGCCATTAACGTCGGTAAACACCAGATCCACGGTTTTTTCGCTGCTGGTCCCACTGACCGGCGTGGCGGTGGACTCGCTGGTATTGATAAAGCCATCATCGCCGGCAAAGTGCTCGATATCGACCGTTGGACCAGTCACATCCAGCGTCGAGTTGGCGGTATCGTGCGCCTGATTGCCCGCCGGGTCAGTCGCCGTGGCTTTGGCTTCCACCTTGCCTTCCGCCAGGCTGCTCAGATCCGCCGTGGTGCTCCACTTGCCGTCCACCACGCTGACATTTTTCACTTCAACGGTCTTGCCGTTGACGTCGGTAAACACCAGATCAACCGTCTTCTCACTGCTGGTGCCGCTGACCGGGGTGGCGGTGGATTCCGCAGTATTGATATAGCCGTCGTCACCGGCAAAGTGCTCGATATCGACGCTCGGGCCAGTCACGTCCAGCGTCGAGTTGGCGGTGTCGTGCGCCTGATTGCCGGCCGGGTCCGTGGCGGTGGCTTTGGCTTCCACCTTGCCTTCCGCCAGGCTGCTCAGATCCGCCGTGGTGCTCCACTTGCCGTCCACTACCGAGACGTTCTTGACCTCTACCGTCTTGCCATTGACGTCGGTAAACACCAGATCCACGGTTTTTTCGCTGCTGGTGCCGCTCACCGGCGTCGCCGTCGACTCGCTGGTATTGATAAATCCGTCATCGCCGGCAAAGTGCTCGATATCGACGCTCGGGCCAGTCACATCCAGCGTCGAGTTGGCGGTGTCGTGCGCCTGATTACCGGCGGGATCGGTGGCGGTGGCTTTGGCGTCGATCTTGCCTTCCGCCAGACCGCTCAGATCAACAGAGGTGCTCCACTGGCCGTTCACCACCGGCACGCCAACGATCGTGACTACCTTGCCGTTAACGTCCGTGAACGTCAGGTCTACGGAAGACTCACTGCTGGTCCCGCTGATAACGGTCGCTGTCGACTCAGCGCTATTAATAAAGCCGTCGTCACCCGCGAAGTGGGTAATCGCAACGTCTGGGGCAGAGGTATCGACCCCGTAAGGGCGTGTAGCATTGGCAGTAGTCTGGTTACCCGCCTCATCGGAAGTGGTCACAGAGGCATTAACAGCGCTGTTACTTGCCAGCACGCTACCCGGCACGCCGCTCACGCTCCACGTTTTTCCATCCGCATTCACCGTGGTGGTATAACGTTCATTACCAATCGTCAGCGTGACGGTATCACCCGCCTTCACGTCACCCGAGACCGTTCCACCAATGGTTTGACTTTGTCCGGCCTCTTCTGCGTTAACAACATCGTCATTGGCAATGAGATCGATCGCAATGCCTGCATCAGGGGGCAACGTATCTACGGTTACCGAATCCTGCCCGCCCGTACCAGGAATGCCGTTTTCATCGCTATATGAACCATCAGGCACGGTGACAGTGACCGTCCCTTCAAAATTGGGATTTGGGGTGAGCGTACCCGTCCAGCGGGTAGGGTCGGTGGGATCCTGAACCAGATTGGTGAGCGTACCGTTGCTCACGCTCACATCACTGGCATCAAAACCGACTGGCGGCTTGGTAAAGGTGAAGGTCACCGAGCCATCAGGATTGATAACAATGGTCAACGCAGGAGGCGTAGTATCCGGTGTCGTTTCGCTGCTGGCTGCGGCGGCGCGATTGGCAACATCAGCGCCTGTCAGATCGTCGGTAGACGTCGCGGCAAATGCCAGCCCTTGGGTATCATAACCCGCAGTAGCCTCAACCACCTGCCCTGTCAAGCCAAAGACCATGTCGGCAGCATTGACGTGACTGCCACCACCGTCGCCCGCTTCGCCAACGTCAGTATTACCCGCGGCTGGCGCTTCCAGCACTTGAGTCGGGTCAGCGCCTTGTGCGATGGCATCCTGTAATGCCGCCACATCCTGAGCGTCTTGTGCGGTAGCTTGCGGCACTACGCTGGTAGTGTCACTCCACTGGCTGTTTCTCCCAACATCCAGGGTTTTTCCGTCCGGCAACGTGATAGACACCGAGCCGTCACCGCCCGTGACGATTTCTTCGCCACGATAAATTTTGTCACCTGCCGTTAATAACCGCTGTGTGCCATCAAGAGAAATGACGAAGACTTGCCCGATAACGAATTTAATGATACCGATTACGCTATTCACTACGGCTTCTCCTTGATATCTATAATTATTTTTATACAGATATTGAGTTGTTGTAAGGGGATATCAACATCATCCTGATGGGTAAATCTGCGATTTGCTCTCCTGGCCTTGAAACTGTGCAGTCATCAATCAACGCGCGTTGACCGTACACTTGCTTAAGCAAAAAAACGGCGCTCCAGAAATGTTAACCACTTAGCGTACTAATGAGTTAACCATGATGGAGAAAACCGGTTTGCCGGAGCAAAAAATGACGGTATAAGCGTCAATCACTTGACTCGCTCAGCATAATCATAAAAAATTCGGAATATTCTTGCTACAAACTTTAATACAAAAGAGCATCAAATATTTCTCAGACCTTGAATCAGAATGAGATAACAATACAATCAACTGATCATAAAGGAGTTTCAAAACTCTCGCGGTGTGCTATTGAGAAAAAAAGGCGTGAGGGTAAATTAAGAATAATCACAAAAAAAACCAAGCATTCAAATTAATCACAGCGTTTACATGCCATAAAGGAAAACAGCATTATGCTACCTGTATTTCGATACGCTTTTTTACCTTTAGGGATTATGGTCGCACAGCCCTCCAGCGCCGCGACTTTACAGGATGTAATCAAACAAACTCTTGCCACGCATCCCGAAGTCAGTGCGTCGGTGAACAGTCGGCTCTCCGCCGATCATGATTTACGCTCCGCCAAGGGCGGATACTTGCCGTCAATCAATATGAACGCAGGGACCGGTCGTGAGCAAACGGATACCGTTTCTACGCGCGCCAGCGGCGGCAAAACAGAACTGCAACGCCGTGAATCCAGTATCACTTTACAACAAACGCTGTTTGACGGGTTTGCTACGTCGAGTGAAGTCGGTCGGCAGCGCGCTACCGTTAATTCTCGCGCCTATAAAGTACTGAACACGTCTGAGAACGTGGCCTTGAATACGGTCCAGGTTTACCTTGATGTGCTGCAACGGGCAGAATTTGTCAAACTGGCACAAAACAATCTCGCTAATCACGAGCGTATCTACGATCAGATCCGGCTGCGCAGCCAGCAAGGCGTTGCGCGTCTGGCAGATCTCGAGCAGGCAGAAGCGCGTTTGGCACAGGCCAGGAACAATCTGCTTACCGAGCAGACCAATCTGGATGACGCAAAGACCAACTACTTTAGCGTTACAGGTATCGAGCCCGATAACCTGATACTGCCAGATACCGCATTGTTAACCATTCCCGCCTCGCTGGCAGAGGCCCGGCGCGTCATGCTGACCAACAGCCCGATCCTCAAATCCGCCGAATCTGACATCACAGCGACACAACAACAATATGAGGCTGCAAAGTCCTCCTATTATCCTCGTGTCAACGTCGAGCTCGACCGCAATATGAATAACAACGTGGACGGCGTACGCGGACAAAGCAACGAGTGGCAGGCGATGGTCAGAATGCGTTACAACCTCTATCAGGGAGGAAGCAATAAGGCCAACGCGGATGCAAAAGCGTATCAAATCAAAGAGGCACAGGATATTCGCAACAACACGCTGCGTCAGTTGAACGAAGAACTGCGTCTTGCCTGGACGGCGCTGAATAACGCCCGCCAGCAAATCCCCATCGCAGCCGAGTATGCCGATCGCAGCACGAAAGTTCGCACCGCCTACCAAAAGCAATTCAGCATTGGCGAACGTACGCTGCTGGATTTGCTGGACAGTGAAAATGAACTTCTCACCGCACAGCGTCGTCTGGTAGAGATTCAATTCATTGAGAGGTTTACCGAGTATCGTATCAAGGCCAGAATGGGAGACCTGCTGCGCAATCTCTCAATCCAGAGCCCAACAGCGGGACAAAGTTTGGATAACGTCACGGCAGATGTGGATTTGCCTTCGTTAAACTAGCATCTGCGTCGGAAACGACAGTGGGTTGCACGAGGCCGTGGCTCGTTTGTCTGCCGTGTTTTATCGCACCTATCAAGCGTGTGGTAAGCACGGCAGACTGTGTTATGTAAGGGAAGATCAGTGAGATGAAGTTACATTCCGTCGAGGATATCGATACTCCGGAAGCGCCCGTTGCGCATGAACACAACGATCCTCGCACCCGTCATGACGATCCGTTACTGGATGGTTTGTTGATTTTGTGCGCGCTACAGGGCAAGTCTGCGAGTCGTGCGACGCTTACTGCGGGTCTTCCTTTGGCAAAACAGCGCCTGACGGTGCCATTGCTGCCACGCGCGGCCAGCCGCGCAGGGCTGCAAGGCCGGGTATTAAAACGCCCGCTGGATGGCATTCCCGACATGTCGCTACCTGCGATGTTATTGCTGCGGGAAGGTCGCTCGGCGGTACTGCTTGGCTGGAACGACGATGGTTCCGCACGCATCATGCCGAGTGAGACGGAAGGCGGCGAGATACGCGTCGATCGCAACACGCTTCAGGAGAATTATCTTGGTCTGGTGCTGTTTGCACAACCCAGACACGCCTTTGATATCCAAAACGAATCGCTTATCCCACACACCAAATCCTGGTTCAAGGACACGCTGAGGCTGTCGCGCTTCCTGTATGCCGATGCGGTGCTGGCCAGTTTTGTTATCAATATCATCGCACTCGCCACGCCGCTGTTCGTGATGAATGTGTATGACAGAGTGGTGCCCAATCAAGCAACGGCAACCCTTTGGGTGCTGGCCATTGGCGTTATTGGTGCGTTTATTTTCGATCTTATCCTGAAAACGCTGCGTGGCATTTGCCTCGATATGGCAGGAAAAAAGACCGACCTGATCATCTCCGCCTCGCTGTTTGAACGCATCATCGGGATGTCGATGGTTGCGCGCCCGGCCCGCGTCGGCAGCTTCGCGCAAAATATTCATGAATTTCAATCGTTGAGGGATTTCCTCTCCTCGCTGACCCTGACCACGCTGATCGATTTCCCGTTCACGCTGCTGCTATTGCTGGTGATTGGCCTGATTGGCGGTCCGTTGGTGTGGGTGCCCATACTCACCTATCCCATTGCCTTAGCCGTCAGTTGGGCGCTGCAAAAACCGCTGGTTGATACCATCAGCAAGACGATGGAACTGGCAAGCGAGCGCCAAGCCACCCTGATAGAAACACTCAGCAGCCTGGATGCGCTGAAGGTCAATAATGCCCAGAGCGAGCGCCAGCACAGTTGGGAACAAACGTTGGGAAGCCTCAGCCGATTGGAAATGCGCGCTAAAGCGCTTTCTTCTCTTGCCGTCAACCTGACGATGGGGTTCCAGCAAATCGCCGGGGTGGTGATGATTATCGCAGGCGTCTACCTGTTGATTGATGGCAAACTCAGTATGGGGGGATTGATTGCCAGCTACATGCTCAGTGGCCGCGCACTCATGCCCCTTGGTCAGCTATCGGGTCTGGTCGCGCGTTACCAGCAGGCCAAGATAACCATGACCACCACGGAAGAGATGATGCAGTTGCCGCAAGAGCGCCAGGAAAATGAGCGGCCGCTTAAACGCGAACGTATTCAGGGCAGCCTGGAATTCCGCGATGTGACCTTCAGCTATCCCGAACAGAAGCACCGCTCTTTGCACAACATCAACCTCGCTATCGCCGCAGGTGAAAAAGTCGGCATCATTGGCCGAAGTGGTTCAGGCAAAAGTTCGCTGGAAAAACTGATCGTCAATCTTTATCCGCCAAGCGAAGGGAATATTTTGATCGACGGCGTGGACACACGTCAGTTGGATGTCAGCGATTTGCGCCACAACATTGGCTATGTACCGCAGGATATTCAACTGATCAGCGGCACCCTGCGCGATAACCTGATCAGCGGTGCTCGCTATATTGATGATGAATCCATGCTGCGCGCCGCTGAAATCGCCGGCGTCAACGAATTCGCCCGCCTGCATGCGGATGGCTATAACTTGCAGGTGGGAGAGCGCGGCCTGCAACTCTCTGGCGGTCAGCGCCAGGCCGTCGCCATCGCGCGTGCGCTGTTGCTCGATCCGCCGATCATGGTGTTAGATGAACCCACCAGTTCAATGGACAACACCAGCGAAGACCGCTTAAAACAGGCATTACAGCCGGTGTTGCAAAATAAAACCCTGCTGTTGGTGACGCACCGCGTTTCCATGCTGGCCCTGGTAGATCGTTTAATCATTATCGATAAAGGCCGCATTATTGCCGATGGTCCAAAGGCTATCGTGATGGATGCGTTAAAGAAAGGACAGATCAATGCATCTCGCTAAACGCACCGCGGATTTCCTTCGCTATTTCTCCCGCAGGGATCGAGAAACGCTTCAGGCAATTCCTGAGGTCAGCCGCGCGATGCTGGAAGATTCTCCCAAAGCTATCCGTATTACGCTGTGGGCGATTTTCTTTTTTTTCCTGTTTTTCATCTTGTGGGCCGCGTTTGCCAGTATTGATGAAGTCACGCGCGGCGACGGTAAGGCCATTCCGTCATCCCGTCTGCAAAAAATCCAGAACCTGGAAGGCGGTATCGTCACTGAGGTTTACGTTCACGAGGGGCAAATCGTCAATCAGGGCGATCCGTTACTGCGACTCGATGACACCCGCTTCGCCTCAAACGTTGGCGAGACGGAGGCTGACAGGCTGGGGCTGCTCTCGCGTATCGAACGGTTAACGGCTGAAATCAACGATCGCGAATTAGACTTCGCAGCAGAAATCAAAGAAAAAGCCCCTGCCATCGCCAAGGGCGAGATGGACCTGTACAACAGCAGACGCCAACAATTTCGTAATGAGATCTCGGGTCTGGAAGAGCAACTGGTGCAGAAAAAGCAGGAGCAGCGCGATTATGTGGCCAAGCAGGCACAATTTCGTAATAGCCTCAATTTGCTGCAACAAGAAATAAGAATGTCAGAGCCATTGATTGCAGAGGGTGCAATATCTAAAGTCGAAGTGTTGCGGTTGAAACGGGCTGAAGTGGAAACGCAGGGGCAGTTGGAATCCATGACGCTGGCTATTCCTCGCGCTGACTCTGCCATCAAGGAAATTGAAAACAAGGTTCAGGAAGCGCGCGGACGCTATAAAAGCGATGCACTGACCCAGTTGACTGAAGCACAAACCAGTCTGAACAAGATAGCCGCCACGGGTAAGGCGCTGGAAGATCGCGTAAACCGCACGCTGGTGGTCTCGCCGGTGAAAGGCATTGTGCAGCAGATGATGGTCAATACCATTGGTGGCGTTATCCAACCGGGCAACGACATCGTGGAAATAGTTCCGTTGGATGAAAATTTACTGGTTGAAGCAAAAATCTCACCGCGAGATATTGCCTTTCTACATGCCGGTCAGAATGCAATAATCAAACTGACGGCCTACGATTATACGATCTATGGTGGATTAAAAGGGAAAGTTGAGCAAATTAGCCCTGACACCATGACGGATAAAGAAGGCAATAGCTTTTATATCGTTCGGTTGCGCACGGATAAAAATTACTTGGGCACTGAGGATAAACCCCTGGTGATTATTCCCGGCATGGTAGCATCCGTGGATATTATTACCGGAAAGAAAACCATTCTGAGTTATTTGCTTAAACCCATCATCCGAGCAAATGCCGAAGCACTGCGGGAACGCTAATTATCACGCAGTGCTATTCAAGACTTTCATTGAACAACACAACCTGCCCTGTTAATGACAGTTTGTGTTGTTCATTTCCCTAACGTCCCTGCCATTATCACTGATGACCGTTTTGTACGACGTAGATTTGCGTTTGACTACGCCCCATCGCTTTTGCCTGGTACATGGCAGAGTCCGCGTTGATGGCTAACGTCAGTGAATCAGTGCCGTGCTCGGGATAGAGCGCAATACCGATACTGCACGATACTTCGAGCTTTTTCCCTTCAATCTCAAACGGTTTATTCATGGCATTATGAATCTTGTCCGCGACATAGATGGTGTTAGCTTCTTCTTTAATGCCTTGCAGCAAGATAATAAATTCATCGCCGCTACGGCGATAGACAGTGTCAGTATCACGTACTGAACTGCGCATGCGTGCAGCGGCTTCTTTCAACAACAAGTCACCGATGGCATGGCCAAAGGTGTCATTGATCTGTTTGAATTTATCCAAATCGAGAAACATCAGGGCGATACGGCGTCCCGTCTGTTTTGACAGCAAAATAGCCTGTTCCATCTGTTCCGCAAATGTCAGGCCGTTTGCCAGTGATGTCAGTGAATCATAATGCGCCAGTTGGCGATAATGCTCTTCACTGCGACGCAGCATATCAATGGCACTGTAGCGTTCAATGGCAATGCCAACCAATTGCGCAGATTTCTCAATGGAGAACGTCTCTTCTTCGTTTGGCACATAAGGCTTGCGGTGGTAAACACTGAGCACACCGAGGATCTCTTTATTCTGGCCGATAACGGGCTCAGACCAGCAAGAACGTAACCCGGCATAGAGTGCGAGCCCTTTATACAAGGACCAATCAGGATGAATGGAAATATCTTCCGCAATCACGCGCTTACCGGTATATGCCGCCGTACCAAAAGAGGCTGCACCGTCAGCGATTTTAACGTTATGGATGGCATTTTTATAAAAGCCGGGCAAGCTGGGTGCAGAAGCCAGTGTCAGGCATTTCTTCTCTTTATCCACCAACAACACGGAGCAGACGATCCGGCCCGGGTTTTTTTCCTCCACGCTAAACACGATGGCATCAAGGATATCTTTCAACGGTGCACCGCTGGAGAGAAGTTCTAACGCACGGTTGTAGGAGTTATCGTGGTGTTCCTTGGCTTTACGCTCCGTGATATCCAGCTTCACGCCAACATAATTGGTTGAATCTGTTACCTTGTTATACATCTTCGAAATATTGGCTTTTTCCCAATAGAGCTGGCCGTCTTTGCGACGGTTAATAAATTCACCGCTCCAGATCTCACCACGATCGAGCGTTGACCAGAGATCTTCATAGACGCTGGGGTTGGTCATTCCCGAGTTCATTATATTGGTTTTTTTGCCAATCACCTCATCTGGCAGATAACCAGACATGGTTACAAACTGACGATTTACATAAAGAATTTCACAATTCTCATTCGCAATAATGATCGAGGCCGGGCTATATTCTGTGGCATAAAAAATCGTATCGAGGAAGTCTTGCTTTTCGCGATCCTGCTTAAATTTTTGCTTACTTCCCCTGTTTCTGATAACAGAAACTAACAACAGTATTATAAGTATGGTTATTATTATCTCATACACAATAACACGCCCCTCAGTCCTCGAAAGGACTGGTCATGCAAACCACATCACGGATAGTGAAACACACAGACAAAGCGCCGCTCTCCCATACAGATTCGGGATCGGCAGTTTTCCGGAGAGCGGGAGGGAGGGATAAAAAAACGCTCCTGTGTTCAGATAAACTCAAAAACATAGGAACATCAGCATAAAGCCCCCATCTATCACTGTGTGTAAATAAAAATAACAAGTCCAAACAGAGTATCTTTAATTAGCGTTAAGGTGATGAATAATAACTAGTGTTATAAGTTTATCTAATGAAATAAAAAACTTACGAATTCCAATGTTACGTATTTTGAACATCAAAATTCTGTAAGCAAATCAATTATACCAATAGGTATCACTGTTTTAATCAATAAAATCTATCACCACACGGTAATTGATCGTTCTCATTAAATAAAAAACCCTTTTTCTCATTATATTCATAAAGTTACCATCAATGCAAAATCGTTTCACTTATCATCTGCACCTCTTGAACCCCGATGAGGATTAGGAGCGGCAAGGTTCACTCCACCAATCATTAACAATATAAAACACCATCGCTGAAAAAATTACAAGAATTAAACAATGAAAAGAGCCTATCTAACAAAATGAATCACCATTTTTAACGTTTAGGCGTCAGGCAGGACAGCAAACGGCGAAAAAGCAGCGCGCGAAGAAAGGAAAAAATAAAATGTAAATTATCGTGTCAAGTAACCACGCGCTAACAGTGATACAGGTGCATCAGATTTACCTGATCCTGCACATCGTTACAACGTAGATTTCAGCTCGCTAAAATTCTCAAAAGGCTGGGGGCGCGAAAGAAAATACCCTTGTACCGCGTCAGCCCGCGTTTGCGTTACCATGCCCCACTCTTCCTGCGTTTCGACCCCTTCAACCACTACGTGATTACAAAAGCGGGACAGAAGCGCCACCAGTGACGGGAACAACTGACGCCCCTCTTCACTTTTTTGCAGCAAAATAAACAGCTCGCGCGCCACTTTGATACAGTCGTATTGCGCCTGCATCAGCGATGAAAAATTGGCGACGCCCGCCCCGAAATCATCCAGCCACAGATGCTGCATTTCGGGAAACATCGTCAAGACTTCTTGCGAGAGTGCTCCCTGATTTTCCACGATTTCAAATCGCAGCCAGGGCATGGAGGCGATCAACTGCTTCGCTTCATGGCTCTGTTGTAACGCGTGCAACGTTTGCCCGTCCACATTGACTGACGCCAGAATGCCATCCTGAATAAAACGCGGATGCCAACGGGACAGAAGCTGCATTTGCTCAATCACCACCTGTAACCGCTCGCCCACATTGATACTGGCAAAATAGGTTTCAGGTGAAACAAACCGCTGCGGAAACGCTGGCGAAAACACAGCGGTAAGCAGCTCTATGGCTAACAGCTTGCCGCTGGTGCGGTAAATAGGCTGAAAGTTGTAGCGTCTTTGACAGTGATGCCAATAATGGCGTTCAAAAGCTGCCGCATCCCCAAGTTCAGAAGGCAGCGCCTGTATAACCCCTAAATTCCCCTGCTGCCCGATACATTTTGTCATAAGACCTGATGTGATACGTTGTTAGCTTGCTCATACTTAGAAAAATGGATATCGGCAAAGCCACAGAAAACTTTATTGGTTATTTGGCTTATTACGCTATTTTATGCGAGAGATGTCTGGGAAAGAGAGTGCTCGGCTACGCCGTTACGGGTATAATCCGCAGCTGGTTTTGCAAGGTATAGAGAAATGGCATTACTGATCACCCCTAAATGCATTAACTGCGACATGTGCGAGCCTGAATGTCCCAATCAGGCAATTTCCATGGGGTTGGATACCTATGAAATAGACCCGCTGCGTTGCACGGAATGTGTGGGCCACTACGATGTGCCTACCTGCCAAAAGGTATGCCCGATTGACAATACAATCATTCGTGACCCGCAACAAGTGGAAACGCGGGATCAATTATGGGAAAAATTTGTCGTTATGCATCACGCCGATCGTCTGTGAGCGGGCGTTTTCGCTCCCCCTCAAGGATCACCGTGGCGCAGGCATAGTGCCGTTCATCGGCGATGGTCACGTGTATCTCCGCTACCCCTAAGTTTTCCGCCATTGATTGCGCGCGCCCCCAGAGTCGTAAGCAAGGTTTACCCAACGCATCGTTAAACACGTCGAATTGATCGAAAGCCAGCCCTTGGCTAATGCCGGTGCCTAAAGCTTTCGCCGCCGCTTCTTTGACAGCAAAGCGCTTGGCAAGATAACGGGCGGATTGCGGGTGTTTTTCATAGTGCAACCACTCTTGCGCGGATAATACCCGGCGCGCCAGGCGATCGCCGGATCGCGCGATAATCGCCTCGATACGGGCGATCTCCACAATGTCCGAACCAAGTCCCAGAATAGCCATTAACGACGGGCTTCCCGCAGCAATGCTTTCATCTCCGCGACGGCCTCTGCCAAGCCACTCATGACGGCGCGACCGATAATCGCATGCCCGATATTAAGCTCATGAATTTCAGGCAGGGCTGCGATAGCCTGCACGTTGTGGTAGGTCAGGCCGTGCCCGGCATTTACCTTGAGTCCTTTGCTGGCAGCATAAACCGCCGCATCGCGAATACGCGCCCACTCTTGCTGGCGCAGCGTGTCGTCCTGTGCATCAGCATAAGCACCGGTATGGATTTCGATATAAGGCGCGCCAACGGCTACAGCGGCATCAATTTGCACACGTTCGGGATCGATAAACAGGGATACCAGAATCCCCGCCTCGTGCAAACGCGCCACGGCGGATGTCATGCGCGGCAGTTGACCCGCGACGTCCAACCCGCCTTCCGTTGTCACTTCCTGGCGTTTCTCAGGCACCAGACAACAAAAGTGAGGGCGCAGCTCGCAGGCAATCGTCAGCATCTCTTCCGTCACTGCCATTTCAAGATTCATGCGCGTCTGCAACGTTTGGCGTAACAAACGCACATCGCGATCGGTGATATGACGACGATCTTCACGCAGATGAACCGTTATACCGTCCGCCCCAGCTTGCTCGGCAACAAACGCAGCCTGCACCGGATCGGGGTACGCTGTGCCGCGCGCATTGCGCAGGGTCGCCACATGATCGATATTTACACCCAGCAAAAGCTCTGCCATGAAACCAGTCCTCAAAAAAATCACCGTTAGGCGACCAGTGTACACCGGCCTTTCGGGTTGTTACCACTGCGGTAATCATTGGGTACGGTAAGACGGAAAGGTTTACCGTTCAGGTCATTATTCTTTTGCCACAGGAGGCGTGCGGGTACGTAAAACGGCAGATTTCTGAAACAGTTCACGGCTCTTTAAGGGCTTGCCGCCCAGATAGGGTTTGAGCGCCATACGCGTAAAGCGTTTCGCAGCCCGCAGGGTTTGCACATCAGGAAACTCCCGCGCCGCCAGCGCGCGCAGCTCATAGCCGGTAAAACTGCGCTGATCCACAATCATACTGGCGATAAACCCTTTTTCTTCGCGGTAGCGGTAGGTCATGGTATCGGCAACCGGCTCCCCGCTGCCTGCACAGTGCAGAAAATCAACGCCATAACCGAGATAGCCCAACAGCGCCAGCTCAAAACGGCGCAGTGCCGGTTCCGGTGAGGAGCTCAACGCCGCCAGTTGTTGCAAGCAATGCAGGTAATCGAAGAAGAGTGCGGAAAAGTTGGTTTCGTGCTCCAGCACGCGGGCAAGCAATTCATTGACGTAGAGGCCGCTGTACAACATGATGCCAGTGAGCGGTAATGCCAGGGATACCGGTTCAGCGTTACGCAAAGTTTTTATTTCACCGCGTCCGCCCCAGCGCACCAGCAACGGCGTGAACGGTTGCAAACACCCTTTTAGCGGAGAGCGGCGTGCACGCGCGCCTTTGGCTAAAACGCGGACACGCCCTTCGTCTTCCGTGAAAAGATCCAGCAGCAGGCTGGTTTCACTGTAAGGTCGCCCATGCAAGACAAACGCGCGCTGCCAGCCTTCCATCGGCGTTGACCTTATAAATCGTCGATGTAGCCCAGGCTGCGCAGTGCCCGTTCGTCATCCGCCCAGCCGGATTTCACTTTCACCCACAGTTCCAGGTGCACCTTGGCTTCGAACATGGCTTCCATATCCTGACGCGCTTCAATACCAATCGTCTTGATTTTTGCGCCTTTGTTACCGATCACCATTTTCTTCTGACCCTCGCGCTCAACCAGAATCAACCCATTGATGTCATAGCCGCCGCGTTCGTTGGTCACGAAGCGTTCGATCTCGACAGTCACCGAATAGGGCAACTCTTCACCGAGAAAACGCATCAGCTTTTCACGAATAATCTCAGCCGCCATAAAGCGCTGTGAACGATCGGTGATGTAATCTTCCGGGAAGTGATGCTCGGCCACGGGCAGGTGTTTGCGCACAATGCTGGCAATGGTGTCAACGTTGGTGCCCTTTTCCGCAGAAAGAGGAACCACGTCGAGGAAGTTCATTTTTTCACTTAAAAACTGGATATGCGGCAGCAGCTTGGTTTTATCCGTCACATTGTCAATCTTGTTGATTGCCAACAGTACCGGATGTTTTTGATCGCGCAGCTTGCCCACGACCATTTCATCGTCGTCAGTCCAGTGCGTCCCTTCCACCACAAAGATGATCAGCTCAACGTCGCCGATGGAACTGCTGGCTGCACGGTTCATCAGGCGGTTGATCGCCCGTTTTTCTTCAATGTGCAGCCCCGGCGTATCCACGTAAATGGCTTGATAGACGCCTTCGGTGTGGATCCCCATAATGCGGTGGCGCGTGGTTTGCGGCTTGCGCGAAGTAATGGAGACTTTTTGCCCCAGCAGTTCGTTCAACAACGTGGATTTGCCCACGTTGGGTCGCCCAACTATCGCGACGAAACCGCAGTAGGTTTGTTCTTCGCTCATTCAATCTCCAGTATTTTCAACGCTTGTTCCGCTGCTGCCTGCTCCGCCTTGCGTCGGCTGGAGCCCGTACCAATCACCGGTTCATTAAAACCGCTGATCATACAATGAATGGTGAATTCCTGATCGTGTGCTTCACCGCGCACCTGCACCACCAGATAGGTAGGCAACGGCAGATGACGCCCTTGCAGATACTCCTGCAACCGGGTTTTGGGATCTTTCTGTTTATCCCCTGGACTGATTTCATCCAATCGGGTCTGATACCAATTCAGAATCAGTCTTTCGATGTTCTGGATATCGCTGTCCAGAAAAATACCGCCAATCAGCGCTTCGACCGTGTCTGCCAAAATAGACTCACGGCGGAAGCCGCCGCTTTTCAATTCCCCGGGGCCAAGGCGCAGGCATTCACCTAATTCGAATTCACGCGCAATTTCCGCCAGCGTATTGCCGCGCACCAGCGTGGCGCGCATACGGCTCATATCCCCTTCATCGACACGGGGAAAGCGATGGTAAAGTGCATTGGCAATCACAAAACTCAGGATGGAGTCACCAAGAAACTCCAGACGCTCATTGTGTTTGCTGTTGGCACTGCGGTGCGTTAACGCCTGCAATAACAGGTCGTACTGCTGGAAAGTATAGCCCAGCTTTCTTTGTAACCGATTTATTAAGATGGGATTCATGTGTTACCAATAGATCAACAATACCTATTTACCGCAGCATACGGAACAGCGCTGTTCGGGTCGCACTTACGCACGACAGGGGGAACAAAGCTGTTTCGTTTGCATTGGCTCCGAACGGAGCCTGCGTTTTTCGTTTATTCTCGTGACATTCACCGTTGCAAGAGGCTACCTGCAACGGGAATGCAGTTCGAGATACAACAATTCTACAACGTACCCGAAAATAATGCTGCGGGTTTATCACGGTGATTAATGAATTCGACCAATTCGGCTTAAACGTACGCCCGTTGGCCATTCACCTTCTTGTTTCTCAAAGCTCATCCAGATTGCCGTTGCGCGGCCGACCAGATTCTTTTCCGGCACAAAGCCCCAAAAACGGCTATCGGCGCTGTTATCACGGTTATCACCCATCATGAAATAGTGCCCGTTTGGCACCACCCACGTAGCCAGCGGCTGGCGAGACTGCTGGTAGTACATCCCCAGTTGATCCTGGCTACCGGGCACCACCAGAATGCGGTGCGAAACGTCGCCCAGCGTCTCCTGACGAACGCCCATACGCACGCCGCCCGGCTTCTCCTCACCGCGTGGCAGCGCGTAGAAACCGCTGCTCGATTCCGAACCAGGACGGCCGAACGTTTGCACGAAATCACTGGCTTCGAGGTTGCTGTACGTCACCGCGACGGCGCTGTCGCACGCCGAGCCTTCACACGCGGGACGCACCGTAACCTGTTTGCTGAGCGGATCGTAAGAAACCTTGTCGCCCGGCAGACCAATCACGCGTTTGATATAATCCAAACGCGGATTTTCAGGATATTTAAATACCGCAACATCCCCGCGTCGCGGATGCCCAGTCGGGATCAGCGTGGTCTGCGTGATAGGATCTTTGATGCCGTAGGCAAATTTCTCCACCAGAATAAAATCACCAATCAGCAGTGTCGGCATCATTGAGCCCGACGGTATCTGGAACGGTTCGTAAATAAAGGAGCGAACAACGAACACCAGCGCCAATACCGGAAACACTGACGCGCAGGTTTCAATCCAACCGGGCTGTTTGATGGTTACAACGCCCGTGCCGCCATCCTGCTGCGCACTTAGCGCCGCCTCTGCTCTCGCCTTGCGTGCCGGTGCCCATTTAAAGCGTTCAAAACACCAGACAATGCCGGTGACAAGCGTCGCCAGCGCTAAAACCAAGGCAAACATATTGGCCATGCCAACTCCTCAGGGTTTATTTGCTCTCTTTGCCAACGTGCAGAATGGCGAGGAAGGCTTCTTGCGGCAATTCAACGTTGCCGACCTGTTTCATGCGCTTCTTACCGTCTTTCTGTTTCTGCAACAGCTTTTTCTTACGGCTCACGTCACCGCCATAACATTTCGCCAATACGTTTTTACGCAGCTGTTTCACGGTTGAACGCGCGATAATGTGGTTGCCAATGGCCGCCTGAATGGCAATATCAAATTGCTGGCGCGGGATCAGCTCTTTCATTTTTTCCACCAACTCACGGCCACGATACTGTGAGTTATCGCGGTGAGTAATCAGCGCCAACGCATCAACACGTTCGGCGTTGATCATGACATCGACCCGTACCATGTCAGAGGGTTGGAAACGTTTGAAACTGTAATCCAGCGATGCGTAACCGCGCGAGGTCGATTTCAGTCGGTCGAAGAAATCGAGCACCACTTCCGCCATCGGAATTTCATAGGTCAACGACACCTGATTACCGTGGTAAACCATGTTGGTCTGCACACCGCGTTTCTCGATGCACAAAGTGATCACGTTACCCAGGTATTCCTGCGGCAACAGCATATGGCATTCCGCGATAGGTTCCCGCAACTCTTCGATGTTGTTGAGCGGCGGCAGCTTGGAAGGGCTGTCAACGTAGACAATTTCCTGACGCGTGGTCTTCACTTCGTAAATAACGGTCGGTGCCGTGGTGATCAGATCCAGATCGTATTCACGCTCCAGACGTTCCTGAATGATCTCCATGTGCAGGAGGCCCAGGAAGCCGCAGCGAAAACCAAAGCCCAACGCGGTTGAGGTTTCCGGTTCGTAGAACAGTGAGGCGTCATTGAGGCTCAGCTTGCCTAACGCATCACGGAAGTTCTCGTAATCATCAGAGCTGACCGGGAATAAACCGGCATAAACCTGAGGTTTAACCTTTTTGAAGCCCGGCAGCGCTTTGTCGGCCGGTTGACGAGCCAGTGTCAGAGTATCCCCCACCGGGGCACCAAGAATGTCCTTGATGGCGCACACCAGCCAACCCACTTCACCGCAGTTAAGCACATCACGATCGACCTGCTTCGGCGTGAAAATCCCCAGACGATCGGCGTTGTACACCTGACCGGTACTGATGACCTTCACTTTGTCGCCCTTGCGCAACGATCCGTTTTTGATACGAATCAGTGAGACCACACCAAGGTAGTTGTCGAACCAGGAGTCGATGATCAGCGCCTGAAGCGGCGCGTTAGGATCGCCCTCGGGCGGTGGAATTTCTTTCACCAGACGCTCAAGCACATCAGGAACGCCAACCCCGGTTTTCGCCGAGCAGCGCACCGCATCGGTAGCATCAATGCCGACGATATCTTCAATCTCTTCGGCCACGCGCTCGGGATCGGCGGCGGGCAGGTCAATCTTGTTGAGCACCGGGACCACTTGAAGGTCCATTTCCATCGCGGTATAGCAGTTGGCGAGCGTTTGCGCCTCTACGCCTTGCCCTGCATCCACCACCAGCAGCGCACCTTCGCACGCCGCCAGAGAACGAGAAACTTCATAGGAGAAGTCAACGTGTCCCGGTGTGTCGATAAAATTCAGTTGGTAGGTTTCGCCATCTTTCGCATGGTAATCCAACGTTACACTTTGCGCTTTGATGGTGATGCCGCGTTCACGTTCCAGATCCATGGAGTCCAGCACCTGCGCCGCCATTTCACGGTCAGATAAACCGCCGCAGAGTTGAATGATGCGGTCAGAAAGCGTCGACTTACCGTGGTCGATATGGGCAATAATGGAGAAATTTCGTATATGCTTCATTATGAAAGTTTTTCTACCTTGGTATTTCTGAAATTCTTGCCGTCTGGCATGCGCATGCGATGAAAATGGCGGCAATGCCTTCCCCTTTCACCAGAACCGATGCATTCTACATGTCAGACGCCGGAAAACCTAGTCATCAACCCGTATTCCCTTTGATTATGGCGCTTTTATTCCATCATGGCAGACAACCGGGAAAAAGAAGACGTTTAAGGGCAAGCACGCGCGCGTTGGACAGAGAATAGTTCGGTGAGAAGCTACCGGGTGGCACAGCGGCTCGCCCGGTTAAATGAGGCTTAAGATTCGATTTGCAGCGGCTGTCCCGGCAGGGCTATCTGCAAAATAACCGGGCGGTAATGACGTTTCTCGCCTAATTTAAGTGACCAGCCGCGTACCAGAATAAACGCCAACGCGGCGCCCAGCACCGCGCCCAGCACCGCCGCCAGATCGTTGGCGAACAGCGACTGCAACAATCCCGCCCCCGTGAACAACCCCAACAACGGCACCAGATAAACCAGCATGGCGGAACGCAGCAGGCTACTTTCGGAAATACCCAATTCAACACGTTGACCCGGCAGCAAGGGCTGCTCGCACGGAACGTGCAACGCCTGCTCGGCGGACAGCCCTAATTCACTCAGAAGCCCAGTGCCACAGGTTTTACGCGACTGACAACCACTGCACCCGGAACGCTGCTCACAGTGCAGCACGGCCACGCCATTGTGCCAGGAAACCACGGTCGCCCATTCTTTGATCATACCTGCGCCCTACATCTTGCGAATTTACTGCGATTGAAAAATGACATTATCCGCAATGCGTTTGGCCGTCGTAGGGGGCAATTCGCCGACTACGGTGATTTCATAACCATTGCGGATTTCTGTGTGTACGCTGCGCCGTCCCGTGGTGACATACTGCTCGGCACGGGATTCCGACGATGGCGTAATATTAACAGAAAAGCTGAATAAACCATCACTGAACAGACGCGACTCCACCGGGATGCTTATTCCGGGCAGCGTTCTGCGGGTACGCGAGATCTCCTTCATGCCCTGCGGCAGCCATTCAGGGATCCAGCTCAGGTTAACCGTTTCGGCCGACGGTGTCGTCAGCAATGGCGGTAAGCCTTCGGTTAATAATGGGCGCAACGTTTCACGGATGTCATCACTGACCACCAGCGATGTCACCAGAAATTGCTCCAGCCGTTCCCCGTTGCGATCCTGCAAATCAATACGCAACGGCAGTTTGGTGGCAACATCAAACCATACGCTGTAACTATAACGAGTCCCATCCCGGGAAATAATACGCATCCCTTCACACAGGCGATCGGCAATACGCACTCTGCCTGCCGCCGGAATGAAATCATAGAACGCGGAAAGCGATTGATGATCGGCATAAACCAGGCTGGGGAACGAATCGATGATGTGATCGCTGGAGAGCGAGAAGGGTTCGAGATCGGCATCAAAGTAACTGATGTCCCGGTCTCGCTGCACGATTTCCCGGCGAGGCCCATCCATAAACAGCAACTGTGCCACGGGACGGTTGTCTATACGGGCATGCCGATAGCGCAGAGATTCGATGCCCTGCCGTGAGATATTGATGAAATGTATTTCATAATTCAATGCCCGGATAGCATTGCCCATCTGTTGCAGCGAGGACGAGGGCTGAGGCTGCAACACCGTACCTGACGCAGGCTGCGCCAGGACGGTTGTTGAATAGGGTAAGCAACCGAGCAGAATGCAAAAAGCAAACCCAACACGCTTCATTAACGAGATTGCGTTCCTAAAGATTGAGTGCCAGGCACCTGAATAGCGGCCTGCTGTTCTTCATCTTGCTGACCTTGCAACGGCTCCGAATGGAGGCGGCGCTGCAACTCATAGTCCTGCAACATGACATTAATGCGGTTGCGCTGTGCTTCAACCTGACGTTGACCACCGTGCGACACCACGTTTTCAGACGGTACACCCAGGCTTACCGGAGAGGCAGTGCCCATGGCGGGAAGCGTACTAAACGCGGGCATATCGTTCTGTGCTTCCGGGGCTTGATCCGGGGCGCGTTGCATTTGCACGCCGACGATCACTGCCAACGAGACACAGGCGGCCACCCCAACCTGAGTCAACTGGCTTGCCCAGGGACGCACTTTGTCCCAGAACGACAAACGCGACCAGGTATCGGGATGAGGCTGTGCTTCGGGAATAGCCTGGGGCGCAATGCGCACCGGCTCTTCGGCAATCGCCTGCGCCACGCGCGCGGCAATATCGATGTCAATAACACTCTGCGCCACGTCACCACGCAGCGTATCGCGAATCAAATGGTAGCTTTGCCAACTTTTTTGCAGTTCAGCATCCCGCCCCAATGTGTTAAGCAGTTCGGTATCCGCTGCCTCGCCGTCCATTAAAGCGGAAAGTTTCTCTTTCTGCATACCCATACCCTTACCTTGTCAAATCCATCATGGTTAACGCGAAAACCGGGTTAACGTTGAATTAGCGGTTGTACTTTGTTATCGATCGCTTCTCGCGCACGGAATATGCGAGAACGAACAGTGCCGA
Source organism: Candidatus Symbiopectobacterium sp. NZEC151 (assembly GCF_025962655.1). GTDB lineage: Bacteria > Pseudomonadota > Gammaproteobacteria > Enterobacterales > Enterobacteriaceae > Symbiopectobacterium. Next base: position 24,291 of record NZ_JAGFPE010000011.1, read on the forward strand.
CCGGGCAATCCATAATGGCGGCTATTTCTTCATAACTCAGGCCATCAAGTTCGCGTAGCGTAATCGCCATCCGTAAATCTTCTGGCAACGCTTCAATGGTTCGAAAAACGATACTTCTCAATTCCTCTGACAACATTAAGTTCTCAGGGTTCGATATTTCTTTTAATGCGCTGGCGGTTTCGTAATTTTCAGCGTCATTGGCATCAACGTCGCTCGACGGTGGTCGCCGCCCCTGAGCAACCAGATAGTTTTTGGCCGTATTGACCGCAATGCGATACAGCCAGGTGTAGAACGCACTATCGCCGCGAAAAGACTCCAACGCGCGATAGGCTTTGATAAACGACTCCTGCACCACATCCGGCACATCCCCAGGGGGAACGTACCGTGACACCAGGTTCGCCACTTTGTGCTGGTAGCGCACCACCAGCAAATTAAAAGATTTCTGGTCGCCTTTCTGGACACGTTCGACCAGAATGCGATCCGCTAGCTGCTCGCTCATCCGAGGTAATGTCTCCTCAAACCGTTCTCCACACGTAAAATAGTACTGCCAGCCATGTCGTTATTAAATAATCGGAGCAAGCTGATAAGTCGGACATCATCGGACAAGAAAAGTTCCCGACGGCGTTTGTTCCTTCTTCTTTTATGTTGCTCAGCCTGCCCCATATCTCTTCGCGCGTCGGCGTTTACATCCGTACACGTCGCGCAGCTTTCTGTTATTTAGCTGGGACAGTCAGGGGATCATACGCGAAAAAGCGTTCAATAGCACCGTTAGCCTCTGAGGGTACCCGCGCCATTGTTAACGATAGGGAATATCCTACATAAATAAATAGAAATCCTGAGTCAATGCGCGGAAATCACAAGAGTAGCTACCATCTGCTGCGCGCACCGTCAGCGTCTGCCTCTCGCAGGGGCCAGTCTGCTTCGAGAGGGTCAACAGTTCCCGATGCGGTTTGCCCTCCTCCCGCTCACGCACCGCCAGCCGCTGACGTATCGACCACCCCTGTTGACAGGCCGTGATGCAAAAATCACTGGCTACCTGACTCGGTAGCACCACACAGAAACGCCCTTCCGGTTCCAGCAGCCTGGCGGCACACTGGAGCAACGTTTCATGGGACAAGCTCTCGGTATAGCGGGCTTTGCTGCGCGCCTCGCTCCGGCACGCACTGCCGGGTGCAAAATAAGGAGGATTACTCACGATCAACGCGTAACCTGATGCCGTTTGTGCCGTAAACGTCTCAATATCACGGTTCACCACAGTAATACGTGATGCCCACGGTGAAGCCTGCCGATTCTCTTGTGCCTGCGCACTGGCCTCAGGCTCTAGCTCAACCGCATCGATCGTCACCGCGTCTGGGCTGCGCTGCGCCAACATCAGGGTGATAACGCCGGAACCGCTGCCGATATCCAGCACACAGCCGGTTTGTGGCACCGGCGCCCAGGCACCGAGCAAAATGGCATCCGTACCCACTTTCATCGCACAACGATCGTGCGCGACAAAAAATTGTTTAAACGTGAACCCGTTGCGCCGCAATGTTTGTGCTCGCGCTGCGTGCTGATGCATGATGTGCTGCTCCTCCTGAAAACCGCCGTAGCATAAGGGAATCCCTGCAACAGGGAAAGCACCCCGCCGGGCAACCCCGGCGACATGACACAGAGGGTGTGTAAACAGATGATGAAGTGCACGCGTAATGCGTCTATAATCAGCGCCCCAAACAGAGGTAGACCATGACTGCAACCCAATTTTCCGATCTTGATCTTGATGAAAGCCTGCTAGATGCCTTGCGCGATATGGGCTATGAGCGCCCCACCGCTATTCAACTGGCGGCGATCCCACCTGCAATGGACGGGATAGATGTCCTTGGATCTGCGCCAACAGGAACAGGAAAAACAGCAGCCTATTTGCTGCCGGTGTTGCAGCATCTGATTGACTTTCCTCGTAAAAAATCAGGGCCACCGCGTATTCTGATCGTAACGCCCACGCGTGAACTGGCGATGCAGGTAGCCGATCAGGCCAAAGCCTTGGCGGCGCACACCCATCTGGACGTGGCAACCATCACGGGCGGCGTGGCGTACATGAACCACGCTGAAGTCTTCAGCGAGAATCAGGATATTGTGGTAGCGACAACGGGCCGTCTGCTGCAATACATCAAAGAAGAAAACTTTGACTGCCGCGCGGTGGAAACGCTGATTCTGGACGAAGCGGATCGTATGCTCGACATGGGATTTGCCCAGGATATTGAGCATATTGCCGGTGAAACCCGCTGGCGCACACAAACCTTGCTGTTTTCCGCCACGCTGGAAGGCAATGCCGTCAAGGATTTCGCAGAGCGACTGTTGAAAGAACCGGTAGAGATAGAAGCCGACCCTTCACGGCGTGAGCGTAAAAAGATTCTGCAATGGTTTTACCGCGCCGATGATACCGAACACAAAACCGCGCTGCTGGCACATTTGCTGAAACAGCCGGAAACCACCCGCGCCATCATCTTTGTACGTAAGCGCGAGCGCGTGCATGAACTCGCCGCCTGGCTGCGCGAAGCGGGGATCAACAGTTGCCATCTGGAAGGCGAAATGGTGCAAGCCAAGCGTAATCAGGCCATCACACGTCTGAGTGAGGGACTGGTCAATGTGTTGATTGCCACTGACATTGCCGCACGCGGGTTGGACATTAACGATGTCAGCCACGTATTCAACTTTGACTTGCCGCTCACGGCCGATATTTACTTGCACCGTATTGGGCGTACCGGACGCGCCGGCAAAAAAGGGTGTGCCATCTCACTGGTGGAAGCCCACGATCACTTGCTGCTTGGCAAGATCAGCCGTTACTTAAATGAGCCGCTAAAAGCGCGCGTCATTGATGAACTGCGTCCGAAAACCAAAGCGCCAAGCGAAAAAACCAACGGCAAGCCGTCGAAAAAAGTGTTGGCTAAGCGTGCTGAAGATAAGAAAAAGAAGAAAGAGAAAGAAAAAACCAAGGTTAAAGTGCGCCACCGCGACAGCAAGAACGTCGGCAAACGCCGCCAGCCTGCGCAGAAAGCGGACGATACGCCTTCAGGCGCAGAGTAATTCCGTTTCGATACCGTCTCCCGGCACTAGCGCCGGGAACAAAAATCGAGCACAAAAAAAAGGAGCTTTCGCTCCTTTTTTATTACCGCAACCGTGCGATTACAGGCTTTCAGTGAAAGTACGCGTAATCACGTCACGTTGCTGTTCCGGGGTCAGTGAGTTGAAACGCACTGCATAACCAGAAACACGGATGGTCAACTGCGGGTATTTTTCAGGATGTTTTACCGCATCTTCCAGCGTTTCACGGCGCAGAACGTTGACGTTCAGGTGTTGACCCCCTTCCACGCGCACTTCCGGTTTGATTTCCAACGGAACTTCACGATATTCAAACTGCCCCAGATCGCTCACTGGAACGATTTGATCTTCGCTGTAATCCGCTTTTGCGCAAACGCAGCGTGCTTCTGATTTTTCTTCATCGAGCAGCCAGAAAGAGTTAACCAGAGCGTTATTGTTAGCTTTAGTAATTTGAATGCCAGTAACCATAATTGCCTCCGTAAAACAGCAGAATCGTGTCTGAACCTGGGAAGGGTTGCAGTACTCACCAACACGAGGTTTTAACCACAAAATGAAATTCACTTACCTTGTGTAGTTATATACCAGTACCTTAGCCGCCAATCTTTGATTTAAATCAATTAATTCAGGGTGCGAAAAACACAACTGATAGCAATTAATTGTTTTACATCAATTTTAATCAAAACCCACAATGCAATTTTTTTTGTAAATTTTCAACTTTTTTATAATTTACCCTTCGCTATCATCAACTTTTCCGCCACAGTGTTTTACCTTGCGAGCAGAGATCGGTAAGCTACAGCCCTCTTTCACAACACCCGCATCGAGGACAGGATGACAACCGAACTAACGTGGCATGACGTTTTGGCACAGGAAAAAGAGCAGCCTTATTTTGTGCAGACGTTGGCGTTTGTCGGCAATGCCCGCGCCGAAGGAAAGGTAATTTATCCCCCGCAGAAAGATGTGTTTAACGCCTTTCGCTATACCGAGTTCAATCAGGTCAAGGTGGTGATACTGGGACAAGATCCCTACCACGGGCCAAACCAAGCGCACGGCCTGTCATTCTCCGTCCGCCCGGGCGTTCCTGCGCCGCCGTCATTAATGAACATGTATAAAGAGCTGGCGAACGATATTCCCGGCTTTACAATTCCCCAGCATGGTTGTCTGCAAAGCTGGGCGGAGCAAGGTGTGCTGCTGTTAAACACCGTGTTAACGGTAGAGGCCGGTCAGGCACATTCCCACGCGAACCTCGGCTGGGAAACATTTACCGATCGCGTAATCGGCGCGTTAAATGAAAAACGCGATGGTATCGTGTTTCTGTTATGGGGAGCTCATGCGCAGAAAAAAGGCAGCATTATCGATACGCAGCGCCATCATGTGCTGAAATCACCACATCCGTCACCGCTGTCAGCACACCGTGGCTTTCTGGGTTGCCACCATTTTTCCAAGACGAATCAATTACTGCAGCAGCAGGGGCAGTCGCCGATTGATTGGATGCCACAGCTACCGGGTTCAGCCGATCAGTAATGCCATCAGTTCGCAAGCAGCGCAGCGCTACAGCGATGCAAATCGCTTGCGAACTGAACCCGATACGAGAATTAAATACGTGATAGCGATGGCTTAAGGGATATAAACAGGAAAACAAGCGCTGAAATGAGAAGGAGGTGGTGGAGCTAAGCGGGATCGAACCGCTGACCTCTTGCATGCCATGCAAGCGCTCTCCCAGCTGAGCTATAGCCCCACAATGCTGGATATGTTCTATTGCATCTGTTTACCACAGCCACCGCAACAAGGTTGAAGTGGTGGAGCTAAGCGGGATCGAACCGCTGACCTCTTGCATGCCATGCAAGCGCTCTCCCAGCTGAGCTATAGCCCCATTCCATCAGACAGTGACGCTGATTGTCTGTGTGAACGGCCCGAATAATATGCAACCCGCTCAGGTGTGTCAACGGCTAAATCTCTTTCTGCCGTCAACCGCTGAAAAAGCCGCCAGCGCGCCGATTTTATCAACGCTTCTGACGCAATGCGCTGCATAAAGACAGAAAAAACGCTGGCAATGATAACGGGTTTTATTATCATCCATCTACTGACACTTAAGAACCTTAACAGGTCGTTATGCGCTATTTGCCCGTTGTGCTTATTACTCTGATCGCCTCCAGCCTGTTGCCCGCGCGGGCACAACCCCCTGTCGCCACGCTCTCTGAAAACGCAAAGCGCTACTTCAGCATTGAGCAACACGATATGGAAAGCACGCGCCAGCTTCAGTACCGTATCTTCATCGCCACGCCACGCGATATTGCCGCACAGGAGAAACGTCCGGTGCTCTACGTGCTGGACGCCAACGCCCAGTTCCCGCTGGCGGTCAACAGTTACACCCCCGCGCAGGGGCCTGCGCCGGTGATTGTCGGCATCGGCTATCGTATCGATCAGGGTTATGACATTCCTGCCCGCACCCGCGACTACACGCCCCCCGCCCCGACACCCGATCCGGATTTTGGTGCGGGAGGAGAAGCGGAGCTATTTTATCAGTTTATCCAACACAGTGTGAAACCGTGGGTAGAAACACAAGCCCCCGTTAATCCACAGCAGCAAACACTCGCCGGCCACTCCTTTGGCGGGTTATTCGTACTGTATACCCTGTTTAACCATGGGGAATCCTTCCAGCGCTATCTGGCCGCCAGCCCGTCTATCTGGTGGGGAGACGGTGTGGTCATCCCCAAACGTTCACCGCTGCTTACCGCGCAACCGACCTCAATCACGATAAGCGTAGGCGAATATGAAGAGAAGCCGCCAAAGGCCGACCCCAACCAACCGGTCGATCCAAAACGCGCCAAGCGTCAGGCACAGCGCACCATGGTGACCAAAGCGCGCGATCTGGCGGCGCAATTGCACACAGAAAACCCTGCGGCCAGCTTTATCCTGTTCGAAGGCAAACACCATGGCAGCGTGATCCCCGATGCGATGGCAAAGGCGGTAGAAGTGACCATTCAGCCACAGTGAGATCAAGATTGCCCCGAAGCCGTGAATAAAAAACGCCCCGTGCAGCGTGCTCCTTAAAAGGAGGGCCACACGGGGCGTTAATCGATCGCTGGGTTACGCGATTATTGCTGTGCTTCACGCTCGGTGATAAAGGCCAGCGCTTTATCGATGCGTGCCAATGCACGTTGCTGACCCACCGCATGCACCGTGACATCGACGCCCGGTGATTGGCCCGCGCCGGTTACCGCCACACGCAGCGGCATGCCCACTTTACCCATCCCCTGTTGCAGTTCGTCCGCCGTGCCCTGAATCGCGTGATGAATGTTTTCCGCAGTCCAGTCACTGATGGCAGCAAGTTTCTCACGCACCAACTCCAGCGGCTGGCGAGCGACCGGGCGCAAGTGTTTCTTGGCAGCATCGGCATCGAACTCGGCAAAGTCTTCATAGAAATAACGGCAGGACGCCGCAATTTCTTTCAGCGTCTTGCAGCGCTCACCCAGCAGCGTCACCAGTTCGCACAGTTGCGGCCCGGTGCGGGTGTCAATCCCCGCCTGCTCAATGTGCCATGACAGGTGCGTTGCTACATATTCAGCCGGCAGATGATTGATATAGTGGTGGTTGAGCCACTGCAATTTCTCAGTATTGAAAGCGCTGGCCGATTTGCTTACGGCGTCCAGCGTAAACAACTGCGTCATTTCGTCGATGGAGAAAATTTCCTGATCGCCATGTGACCAGCCCAAACGGACCAGATAGTTGAGAAGCGCCTCCGGCAGATAACCATCATCACGATACTGCATCACGCCCACGGCACCGTGGCGTTTGGACAGTTTCTTGCCATCATCACCCAAAATCATCGACACATGGGCATATTCCGGCACCGGCGCACCCAACGCTTTCAAAATATTGATTTGGCGCGGGGTGTTGTTGATATGATCTTCACCGCGAATAACGTGCGTGATTTCCATATCCCAGTCGTCGATCACCACGCAGAAGTTGTAGGTCGGCGAACCATCAGTGCGGCGAATGATCAGATCGTCCAGTTCCTGATTACTGAATTCGATCGGGCCACGAATACGGTCGTTGAAAATCACTGAACCGTCTTGCGGGTTACGAAAACGCACCACGTGAGGCTCATCATCGGCATGGTGCGCATGAGAATCGCGGCAGCAGCCGTCATAGCGCGGTTTTTCACCCTTCGCCATTTGATCTTCACGCAGCGCTTCCAGACGCTCACGACTGCAATAGCATTTATAGGCGGTGCCCTGCACCAGCATTTCATCAATCACCGCGTTGTAGCGGTCAAAACGTTTAGTCTGGTAGTACGGACCCTCATCCCAATCCAGGTTCAGCCAGTTCATGCCGTCCATAATGGCATCGATGGCCTCCTGCGTTGAACGCTCCAGGTCCGTGTCTTCGATACGTAAAACAAACTCACCCTGATGGTGACGGGAAAACAGCCAGGAGTAGAGCGCAGTACGAGCGCCGCCGACATGCAAATAGCCAGTGGGGCTTGGCGCGAAACGAGTTTTGATTTTCATTGGGATAATAAGCCTTGTTACTTAAGGGCGACTGGCAGACACCAGCAACGGTTCCAGTCAAACGTTGGCGATATTCTATCACTCTGCCCTGATTCCTCAACGCTGTAACCGCATTGCGCGTGGAATAGGGTTAATAATACGCCGAATTATTGACCAGGAATGCCCAGAAAAACGACGTGTTGCCTAATTTTACAACGAACACGCATTTTGCATTTAAAAACCGTTGACTCACTTTCAACTATCCCTATAATGCGACTCCACACAGCGAGGGTGATTAGCTCAGCTGGGAGAGCACCTCCCTTACAAGGAGGGGGTCGGCGGTTCGATCCCGTCATCACCCACCACTCACTTTGAGTGCCCGTTGTGTGAAGTATCACGGTATGAAGTACGACTGTGTTAGCACGGAAGTACGATGTAAGAAAAAGTGAAATTGGGTGATTAGCTCAGCTGGGAGAGCACCTCCCTTACAAGGAGGGGGTCGGCGGTTCGATCCCGTCATCACCCACCAATTTCAGCCAGCTGATTTTTCTTACAGACAATTTAGAAGTGGGTGATTAGCTCAGCTGGGAGAGCACCTCCCTTACAAGGAGGGGGTCGGCGGTTCGATCCCGTCATCACCCACCACTTCTGCGGGTCGTTAGCTCAGTCGGTAGAGCAGTTGACTTTTAATCAATTGGTCGCAGGTTCGAATCCTGCACGACCCACCATTTCCGCAGATCTCTCCTTTTTCCTCTGATGTTTTCTTATCCGTACTTTCTCATCTGCATGAAACATCGCAACAAACACCGGTCTGTGTTTAGGCTTGAGCCAAAAGCGCGTTAGCGTCGATCGCAAAAGATAACCTAATCCCGATTAACCTTGCCTCCCGCCGTTTTAGTAGCACCTTTTTCAAGTCGAAACATCACCCTTCGTTTAGGCAAGAAGCGTTACTGTTGTGTAGATCATAGTCAGAATCAGTGATAAAATATCAAAAACTTAATAAAAAACGATTATTGAATGCTTAAATTATTCACTAAATATGTGAGCATCGGGATTATCAATACGGTTATTCACTGGGCTGTATTCGGCGCGCTGGTTTATCTTGCCGCATACGATCAATCGGTAGGAAACCTGATTGCATTTTTGGTTGCAGTCACATTTTCATTTTTTGCCAATGCAAAATTCACCTTTCAAGCCAGAGCTTCTGGCAGAAGATATTTCCTTTTCATCACGTTCATGGGGATACTGAGTTTTATTTCAGGTCAATTATCAGACCATTATAATATCCCCCCCTTGATCACAATGATTGAATTTTCTGCAATTAGCCTGATCTGCGGTTTTTTCTACTCGAAGCTCATTGTCTTTAGGAAAGAGAAATGAAAATCTCACTGGTAGTTCCTGTCTTTAATGAGGCAGATACCATACCAATCTTTTATAAAGCGGTTAGAGAGATGGAATCTCTCAAACAGTACCAAGTAGAAATTCTTTTCATTAACGATGGCAGCACCGATGCCACAGAGTCAATCATCAATGCACTCGCCGTGTCGGATGAATTGATTTATCCGCTGTCGTTTACCCGTAATTTTGGTAAAGAGCCTGCTATTTTTGCAGGATTGGAGAATGCAACCGGTGATGTCATTATTCCCATTGACGTTGACCTTCAGGATCCAATTGAAATAATCCCTGCACTTATTGAAAAATGGCAACGCGGCGCAGACATGGTGCTGGCTAAGCGCTCGGATCGCTCTACGGATGGTCACTTAAAGCGAAAAACGGCAGAATGGTTCTATAAACTTCACAACAAAATTAGCACACCTAAGATCGAAGAAAACGTGGGTGACTTTCGCTTAATGTCTCGTGGGATTGTTGAAGATATCAAGCTTATGCCGGAGCGTAACCTTTTCATGAAAGGGATACTCTCTTGGGCCGGGGGTAAAACAGACATTGTTGAATACACCCGTGCAGAACGCATTGCAGGAAACACCAAGTTTAATGGTTGGAAACTCTGGAACCTCGCCCTCGAAGGTATTACCAGTTTTTCAACGATCCCGTTAAGGGTGTGGACCTATATTGGCCTGTTTGTAGCAGGGCTATCCTTCCTTTACGGTTCCTGGATGGTTTTTAACACTCTGGTTTTTGGGAACCCGGTGCGCGGTTATCCTTCCCTTTTAGTTTCTATTTTGTTTCTCGGTGGTATTCAACTTATCGGCATTGGGATTTTAGGTGAATATATCGGAAGGATCTATGTAGAAGTAAAACAAAGACCAAGATACATCATTAAAAAACAAGCACCAAAATGAGATAGATCAAAAAGATGAACAAGACACTGACAATATCAATATCAGCTGCTATTTTTTTAGCAATATTTTTAATTGAGTGGTATACACCTATTCATTCAGATGATTATCACTACACACTGTTAGGCATATCTTTAGACACTCACTACCAACACTACATGACATGGAGTGGGAGAGTGGTCGCTGATTACATCAGCACATTGTTACTATATATCAACTCTCGTATTATCTACTCTATTTCAATTGCAACAGCCGTATTGTCTTTTTGCCTTTTCATTGCAAAGACCCCATCGGGTTCGTTCAAATGGAATAAAAATGACAGTATAGTCATTTTGTTAGTATTTCTTACCTATTGGATAGCCAATCCTAATATTGGAGAGACAATATTTTGGGTGGTTGGTAGCGCCAACTATCACTGGACAAATCTTTTTGTTGCTGCATGGATATATGGAATAAGCCATACGCTTCAAAATAATGATAAAAAGATCCGCATATTGATGATAATCATCAGTCTGTTAGCCGGATGCTCTAATGAAAGCGTGGCTCCATTCGTTATCGGATTATCCTTATTGGCGATTTGTTACGATTTTTGGAAAAGAAAAAGCACTGATATCAACAAAGTAATTTACGCCTTTATGACAATAGTGGGTGCTTGCATACTCATCCTTGCACCTGGAAATTTTATCAGAGCAAAAGAAACCCCGGTTTGGTTAGGTAAATCATTTTTAGAAAAAATTGTATTTCATTTTACAGAACGACTCTCTGGACATCTTGCACTGATATGGATTAGCTATGTTGTTTTAGCATTGCTTGCTTTGATTGCAGTGATAAGCGCTCGCAAAGGAACCGCTGTTTCCAGAAAGAGAATCTACGCTACTTACCTGATGATAGCTATTGCGGTGGGGACAAGCTTTATCATGTTCATCTCCCCCTCTTACCCCGATAGGGTTGTCAATGGAACATTGATGTTTCTTCTCTTTGCAATATCATTCCTTGGCCATGGCATCCTGGAAACGGCTGAAAGAAGAAATATTTTAAATATCAGCATTGTTACCTTTCTTTGTCTGGCAACCTTCCTATGGTCTTATTCGCTAATGTATAGCGCTTACACACGTGTTTATGTGCAAGACAAAGTCAGAATGAAGATCATTGCGGATGAAATAGCCAAGAATCAAGAGAGCTTTTCCATTCCAGAGTTCTATTTCTCCAAACTCCAGAACAGCGGAGGGCATTTCGGCCTGTTTCATGCTCCAAATCTTTACGGACGATATTTTGGTGCGAAAGAGATTTTTAAAACCATTGTCAAATTTGACTATTCAGTCATGTACAGTGGCCAAAAAGGGGTTTTGGATGACCACACCGCTTACTACACCAATCAGTCTGGTGATTTTATGTTGGTGAGCACTCAACCACTAGAGGGAGAGATAGCGATAACAATCAATGGCAGCAAAGTGAGTTATGCGCTGGGAACATTTACCAAAGCAACCGTCAATGATGAATACTGGTATTATAAAAAAATGCCCTCAGGTCTGTTCGACGCCGTCAAAATGGTCAAATAACGGCGACGGCCAGTACAACAAATAGCGAACAGTGGCTGAAAATTAATGTCGGTAGTAGCTTACCGACATCATCCTTCATACAGCGGACCAACATCCAACACTCAACCGCCGTCCAGCCCAAATCTACGCCTATCCGTACCCCTACTATATTCATTTCAACATCGCGGTCACACTGCCACTCGCTGATACCTCAGCAATTTTTTTGATTAGCTATGTCAAATAAATTTGTTTTCACTGCGTCACTAAAATGGCGACACTACGTCCTGTTGTCCTTCCCACCATTTTTGTGAACATACATAGGGTTAATTATTATGATTGCTCAGCTCAATCGGTCATTCAATCGCCTCGCAGACCATCAGGATGCCGGTATTCTGCTACTGCGTCTGACCATTGGTATTTTGTTGCTGTTTCACGGTGTCGCCAAAATAGAGCACGGTGTGGGTTGGATTGTGCAGATGCTGCAAGCAGCTGGCCTGCCGGGCTTTATCGCTTACGGCGTATACATCGGTGAAGTGGTTGCCCCGATCCTGATTATTTTGGGTGTCTTTACTCGCGTTTCCGGCCTGATTGCTGCGTTAACACTGGTGGTTGCTACGCTGATGGTCGGTATCGGTAATTTCTTTACCCTGACCAAAGTCGGTGCCTGGGCGCTGGAAGTGGAAGCACTGTACTTCTTCGGTGGCCTGATCATCACGCTGGTAGGCAGTGGCCGTTACTCTGTGGTATCAAACCCAGATTACCGCTGATTTTACCGTCAAAGAAATTGAATGAAAAACGCCCGCGATTGCGGGCGTTTTTTTATGAACCGTTTGGTCTTTTTTTCGAAACGGTAGCTGTCGTTTAGATTTCCCAATCGTGGTTATACACTTTGGGTTTGAACTGGATAACATCGCCACGTTTCAAGCCGTTGAGGTTGATATCATCCTGTGCCACTTCGGCTTCGATCAGTTCGGGTTCACCTTCAACTTTCAGCGACAGACGGGTCAATGCCCCCAATGGACGAATATCTCGCACTACCACCGGCTGAAACCCTTCTCGCGCTTCGGAAGCGATCGCCACTTCATGAGGGCGGAACAGGATAGGTTTCTCACTGTGCGCCACTTTCAGGCGATTACTGTCACCCAGGAAGTGATAGACAAACTCACTGGCCGGGTGGTTATACACCTCAGCAGGCGAGCCAATCTGCTCGATAACCCCTTTATTCATCAGCACAATACGGTCAGCAACTTCCATCGCCTCTTCCTGATCGTGCGTCACAAACACCGATGTCAGGTTGATGTTCTCGTGTAACCGTGACAGCCAACGGCGCAGCTCTTTACGCACTTTGGCATCTAACGCACCAAACGGCTCATCCAGCAGCAAAATACGCGGTTCAACAATCAGCGCACGCGCCAGCGCAATACGCTGGCGCTGACCGCCAGAAAGCTGCTCAGGATAACGATCCGCGAGCCAGTCTAACTGCACCATGTTCAGCAGCTCATGCACTTTCGTTTCAATATCGCGCTTGGAAGGACGGATACTGCGCGGTTTCATGCGTAAGCCAAAGGCCACGTTGTCAAAGACGGTCATGTGACGAAACAGCGCATAGTGCTGGAACACAAATCCCACGTTGCGATCGCGCACATCGTGCACCGACACATCTTCACCGTGAAAAACAATCTGTCCGCTGTCCGGCTTTTCCAGGCCAGCAATAATGCGCAGCAAGGTGGTTTTGCCACAGCCCGACGGCCCGAGCAGTGCCACCAGCTCGCCGCTGTTGATCGCCAGATTGATTTCATTCAAGGCCCGGAACTGGCCAAACTGTTTGTTTATATTACGGATATCAATGCTCATTTGGAGCCAGCTCCTGTTGGTGTTTCTCAACCTGTTTTGCCAGACGCCCTTCACTCCATTGGCGCAGCAGCAATACCACTAACGACATCAGCAACAATAAAATCGCCACGCTAAAAGCGGCTACAATGTTGTATTCGTTGTAAAGGATCTCAATGTGCAACGGTAAGGTGTTGGTCAAACCACGAATATGGCCAGATACCACGGATACCGCGCCAAACTCGCCCATCGCTCGTGCCGTACAAAGCACCACGCCGTAAATCAGCGCCCATTTCACATTGGGCAGCGTGATGTGCCAGAACATCTGCCAGCCGTTGGCGCCCAGCAAACGGGCCGCCTCCTCCTCCTGAGTGCCCTGCTGCTCCATCAAAGGAATCAGCTCGCGCGCCACATAAGGCAAGGTGACAAAAATGGTTGCCAGCACGATCCCCGGCACGGCATAGACGATTTCAAGATGGTGCGCGGTCAGGAAAGGGTAAAAGTAGCTTTGTGCACCAAACAGCAGCACATACACCAACCCCACCACCACCGGCGATACCGAGAAAGGCAAGTCAATCAGTGCCAGCAGTAAGGTTTTGCCGCGAAATTCAAATTTGGTCACGCTCCAGGCTGTCGCCAAACCAAACACCACGTTAAGCGGTACGGAGATAACCGTCGCCAGCAGCGTCAATTTCAGCGCAGAAATCGCATCTGGTTCCGAAATCGCCTGCCAAAATGCACCTACGCCTTTCGCCAACCCCTGCGTCAGCACCATCAATAGCGGCAGTACCAGCACCAGAAAGAATACCAGCCAGGCCAGCGTCACCAGTACGTAATAGGTCGTTGCGCGTTTTTTGCTCTTAGGAGCACGCGCAGCGGTAGCAATTACCTGTTCCATTGTCACCGCCTTACAGTTTGGGCTGAATACGACGCTGCAACAGGTTAATCAGCAGCAGCATAATGAAAGAGACCAACAGCATAAATACGCCGATACCGGTAGCGCCTTTGTAGTCATACTGATCGAGCTTGGAGACAATCAGCAGCGGCAGTATTTCGGTTTTAAAGGGAATGTTGCCCGCAATAAACACCACCGATCCGTATTCACCTACCCCACGTGCAAACGCCAGTGCAAACCCCGTCAACCAGGCCGGCAGCAGAGCAGGTAGCAGTACATGCCAGAACACCTGAGCCGGTTTTGCGCCCAGACAGGCCGCCGCTTCCTCCACTTCGCGAGGAATATCAGCCAGTACCGGTTGCAGCGTTCGCACCACAAAGGGCAAGGTGACAAAAATCAACGCCAGCGTGATACCCAAGCTGGTGTAGGCAATCTTGAAAGGAAACAGTCCGCCAATCAGCCCATTCGGTGCATACAGCGCCGTGAGTGCAATGCCCGCCACCGCCGTGGGCAGCGCAAAAGGCATGTCGATCATGGCATCGATCACCTTACGGCCCGGAAACTGATAGCGCACCAACACCCAGGCCAGCAAGGTTCCCAGAATGCCATTAACAAAAGCCGCCGCCAGCGCCGTGCCAAAAGAGAGTTGCAGTGAAAACAGCACCTGGCGGCTGGTGATCAACGTCCAGAATTGCGTGAGTGTAAGCTGACTGGCGTAGACAAACATGCCCGCCAGCGGGATCAACACAATCAAACTTAAGTAGCTGAGGCTAAACCCTAAGGTAAGGCCAAAACCAGGAATGACGGGAGAAATGCGTCGTGACATACCAAGCCTTTCTTAATGCAATAGTCCAGTGAACCAGCCCCATCCACATGGCAAAGCCGCTATCGACGTAGCGGCCAGCCAGCAGGAATTTTAAAAATTATTTATTGATTTCATTGAAAATCTTGTCAAAAACGCCACCGTCGTTAAAGTATTGGTCCTGCACTTTGGTCCAGCCGCCAAACTCTTCATCGATGGTCACCAGTTTCACCGGTGCAAATTGACCTTTAAATTCTTCAGCAATCTTGGCATTGCGCGGACGGTAGAAGTTCTTACCGATAATGCGCTGCGCATCGTCGCTGTAGAGGTATTTCAGGTAGGCTTCAGCCTGTTTTTGTGTGCCTTTGCGTTCAACCACTTTGTCCACAACGGCAACCGGTGGCTCAGCCAGAATAGACAGCGACGGTGTGACGATTTCCAACTGATCGCCGCCCTGCTCTTTCAGTGAGAGATAGGCTTCGTTTTCCCACGCCAGCAGCACATCGCCCAGTTGGCGTTGTACGAAGCTGATGGTGGCACCGCGCGCACCGGTGTCTAATACCGGCGCATGGCGATAAAGTTCAGTCACGAATTTCAGTGCAGTCGCATCACTCCCACCCGGCAGGTGCTTGGCATAAGCCCAGGCCGCCAGGAAGTTCCAACGCGCACCGCCGGAGGTTTTCGGGTTCGGCGTAATCACTTCCACGCCCGGTTTCACCAGATCGCCCCAGTCTTTGATGTTTTTCGGGTTGCCTTTGCGCACCAGGAACACAATGGTAGAGGTGTAAGGCGTGCTGTTATCCGGCAGGCGTGCCTGCCATTTGGGATCGATCAGCGGCTGATTCAGGTTCAGGGCATCAATATCCCCCGCCAGCGCCAGCGTCACCACGTCCGCCTGCAAACCATCGATGACCGAACGCGCCTGTTTGCCGGAGCCACCGTGGGAGTTTTTAATGGAAAGTGTTTCACCGGTGGTTTCTTTCCAATGTTTGATGAAGGCAGCGTTATATTCCTGATACAACTCACGCGTTGGGTCATAAGACACGTTCAACAATTCCGTTGCCGCAGACGCAGCACCCGCAAATAATACCGTTGCTGCTGCAAGAGATACTCCCAGACGGCGTATTGACATTATTATCACTCCCTCAACATTTCTCGTAATTTGTGTAGTGTGTTTGGCGTAGTGCGGGCAATGGGCTCACAACATGGAGTGACAATAGAGGATAGGGGGTGGGGGCAAAAATATTGTTTCGCGATAATTTATGCTCTCGCGTTATATTCTTTGACCTTATTCATTTTTTTAAATCTAAGCAGATTGCCGGCTCGCAGGCAGCAAAAAGGGGCCATAGGCCCCTTGGATCAATCAGATAGCAACTTATTCTTCTTCATCCAGCTGCAATGCCACATAGAGCAGCAAGCGGTCATCGAAGTTGCCCAAATCCAGTCCGGTCAGCTCGGAGATACGGTTCAGGCGATATTCGAGCGTATTACGATGGATAAACAGCGCTTTAGCCGTGGCCCCCGGTTGAACATTATTGCGAAACCAGGCGTTAAGCGTGCGTCGCAGCAAGCCATTGCCGTCCATCGCTTTCAGTTTTGCCAGCGGACGAACCAGTTCATTGGCCTGCCAGCCACCGCGCAGGCTATCGAGCAGCACCGGCAGCATGAGATCCTGATAATAGTAGCAACGCTGGCTAGGCATACGCTGTTTCCCAACGCTCATGGTGGTGCGCGCAGTACGATAAGAACGCGCAATGCTGCCAGGTCCGGTAAAATAGTTGCCCAACGCCATCCGTACCCGCAGGCGGCCGCTTTCGGTCATGCGAGAAAACAGGTTATCCACTCGACGCCGATGCTCTTCGGCATCCCAGCGGCCATGGCTGTTCAGCGCGGGTTTCAGCACTACCATTTCGGTCAGAGACACGATAGCGATCAGGTTGTTGCGTTCGGGCGTGGTCAACAGCGTTTGCAACTGCTGCAATTCTGCCATGGCACTGTCTACGCCCAATTGGCCGCTATCGACTTCGACAACCGCCACCACGCGCGGCGTATTGAGATCGATCCCCAAACGTTGTGCCCACTCCATCAGCGCAGGCGACAGCTCGTCGGTACGAATCAGGTTGAGCACCAGCTCTTCACGCAAACGGCTATCCTGCGCCAGCATGTGCAACAGTCGGGCCTGTTCCAGCATCATCTCTGCGGTCATGCACACCAGTTCACCAAACTGGCGCAAATGGGCGGGATTACCGGTCAGGCCGATGACGCCGACGATTTCACCGTCAATGCGCAGCGGCAAGTTGATACCGGGCCGCACGCCGTGCAGATGGCGGGCAACCGCATCGTCGATATCGACCACACGCCCCTGTGACAAGGCCAGCAGCGCACCTTCATGCAATTCCCCGACACGTTCCCGATCGCCACTGCCTATGATTCGTCCACGTGCATCCATCACGTTGATATTACTATCAATAATTTGCATGGTGCGCGCAACGATGTCCTGCGCCAGCTTTGCGTTGAGATGATATGACGCCATTCCCGCCCCTGGAAAGAGAAAGTGACAATTGCACTATCATAGCGTTGCCCTGAAAGCTGGACATTGTGCAATTTCACAAACATCAGCCCAATTCATTAGAATTGCGGGAAATATCACAAAATAAGAGCGAGGCGGCGCAGGGCAAAAGCGGAAATAAAAAAGGAGCGTCAAGAATACGCTCCTTTCAGTCTGAAACCGCTAGCGTTTATTGTGCCAACAGATAAAGCGTGGTATTACCGCGCAACACATTCAGCGCCAACACCGGAGGTTTGCTGTCCAGAATTTTACGCAGTTCACCGAGGTTCTGCACCGACTGCTGATTGACCCCGAGGATCACGTCATCCTTCTTCAAGCCGATTTTCGCCGCCGCCGAACCGGCTTTCACCTCGTCCACCTTGACGCCTTTCTGACCGTCGATTTCGGTGTTGCTGAGCGATGCGCCGCTGATGCCGGTGTAGAGATTGCCGGATGCGACCTGTGTCTGACTGGTCTGCTGCAAAGTGACTTCTACCGTTAACGGTTTACCTTCACGCAGCAGCCCCAGTTTGACCTTGCTACCAACCGGCAAGGACCCAACCTGGGCACGCAGTGCCGCAAAGCTACTTATCGGCTTGTCGTTCAGCGTCAAAATAACGTCACCGGCTTTGATGCCTGCTTCGTCCGCAGCGGATTTCGGCCTGACCTGGCTGACAAATGCCCCGCGCTGCGCATCCACTTTCATCGCTTGCGCCAGATCGGAATTCAGCTCGGTGCCGGTAATGCCCAGTTCGCCGCGTTTCACGTCGCCAAACTCAACCAATTGCGCCGTGAGGTTTTTCACCATGTTACTCGGAATGGCAAAACCGATACCGATGTTTCCGCCATCCGGTGCCAGAATCGCGGTGTTCAGGCCGATTAGTTCACCGTTGAGGTTAACCAGCGCGCCGCCGGAGTTGCCTCGGTTGATCGCCGCATCGGTCTGGATAAAGTTTTCATAGTTTTCGATATTGAGCCCGCTGCGCCCCAGCGCTGAAACAATACCGGACGTGGCCGTTTGACCCAAACCATAGGGGTTACCGATTGCCACAGTGTAGTCACCCACGCGCAACTGATCGGAATCAGCGATCTTGATGGCGGTAAGATTTTTAAAATCAATCAGTTGAATCAACGCGACATCGGTACGCGGGTCTTTGCCAATCACTTTGGCATCGTACTTACGCCCGTCATAGAGCCGCACCTGAATCTTGTCGGCGTTGTCGACCACGTGGTTATTGGTTACCACATAGCCTTTCTCCGCGTTGATCACCACGCCTGAACCCAATGCCTGGAAGTTCTCACGCTTTGCAGGCGCGCCTTCTTCCCCTTCATCTTCGGCCCCCTGACAAATCGGGGAATTTTGGAAGGGGGAACCCTCCTGACAGAATGGCGAATTCTCACCGAAGAAAGGCTGCATCTGCTGCGGAATATTGCTGCGCTTGACGTCGGTATGCCCTTCAATGGAGATGCTGACGACGGAAGGCATCACTTTCTCGAGCATCGGAGCCAGACTTGGCATCTGGCTGGATGTCGATACTACCGCCTCAGTCGCCGCAAAGACCTGCCCCATGCTCATTGCCAGGCTCAGCGCCAATGCACTCAGAACCAATGATTTTCTTTTCATGATCTCTTATCTCGTCGTATCAACAGGTGAATCCCACGTCGCCGAACCTGTTTACCATCCCACCCTCTCGATGTCGCGCTGGCGGGTTCGTAAACAGGCTCAATTGGCGTTCGCGCTATATCAGATAAACAAGAAAGCACAAAGTTCATCGCCGCGCGCTGGCCCAAACGTAAGCAAGTATGGAGCCGCTTTACATAAATTGTTATTCCGCCGCCATCAGCCGCCGGTATTCGTCGTAAGCGTAAAGATCTGTCATTCCGCTGATATAATCTTGAATCAATCGTGCCCGATAATAGTATTCCCATATCTCCTGTTCGTCGCGAGACAGGGAGGAGAGCCGGAGCGTGGCTTCACGATAGGCCAGGCAATGTTTGCTGGACAGTTTGTGGTACAGCCGGGTTTCGATGGGATAGTGCGGATGCGTATCGTCATTCACCATCAGGCTGAAGGCGTCATAAGACATTTCCAGCAGCGGATGGTAGATATCCAATAGCCCCCCGATAACGCGATAGCCTTGCAGCTCCAGCTTTTCGACTTCTGCGTTATTAAACACATACTTGCGCGCCACCTCTTTGAATACCCGCAACAGCTTGGCCTGCGCACCCTTGTCCTCCAGCAACGCTTCATCAAAAGCGCCAGCGTAAATTGCAGGCAGATTTTTGAGAAAACGGTGTGCCGCGTAAGGCACCAGCCTTGCCACGGTATTGACGCGCAACTGCATAAAAAATTGATCGTCGGTGCTGCGCCAACGGTGCCGTTTTCGGCTTTCGTAAGCCTGCTCTACGGTTTTGGCAAACAGATCCGAAGGATCGACGGTACCCCAGGTCTGGCGCAGGTACAGATAAAGCTGTTCGGTGCTGAGGATCTCTTTTTCTACCGCATCCTCCAGATCGGCGACGCAGTAGGAGATGTCGTCAGCGGCTTCCATGATGTAGGTGAGCGGGAAGCGGTGGTATTCGTCCAGCGACAACGCCTGGCGCAAATCGGCAACAAAATCCTGTTCGGAAAGATAGTAGCCCGGCTTTTTCATCAGATAGCGGTAGTTGTCAGGCACCTCGCCGACCCAATACGCTGGCCGGGTATATTTGAGAATACAGCCCACCTGGCTGTAGGTAAGATTCAGTTTAAGCAACGTATGCACCAACCGAATCGCCTGCGCATTGCCTTCAAAATGGCTGAGGTCCTGCCGCACCTGACGCCGCAATGCATCATGGGCATCGCCTTTCAGGCGCAGGGCTTCAGCCTGGCAGGCATCATCACGCGGCAATGCCTCATCCTGAATATAAGCGGCATCCAACCGTTTTCTAAACCAGTTATTGATGGCGGATTCACCAAAATGGCCAAAGGGTGGGTTACCGATGTCATGCATCAGGCAGGCCATTTCCACCATGCTTTCAAAGGGGGTTTGCCAGAGAGACAGGCCGAGGGCATCCAGTCGATTTTCGCCTTTTATCCGCACCAGAATATCTTTGGCGATGTAACGACCGACCTGCTGCACTTCCATAGAGTGTGTCAGTCGCGAACGCACCGCGGCGTTACGCTCCAGAGGAAACACCTGCGTCTTCTGTTGTAAACGGCGGATCGCGGCAGAGTTGATGATACGCCCCCTGTCGCTTTCGAACAGGCGCACGATGTCATATTCACTCTCAGCCGTAATCGGTTTGCTCAGCGGCCGCTGAACGCTGAACTTCTTTGAAAAATCGATATCGGACATCCCCTTCCTCCTTTACCGCCGCCAAAATCACGCCTGGGTTCCATTTCCCCCCGTTAGCCATGATAGACTACACAACACACACTACGGCTAACTATTCGAAATACTATTCGAAATTTTGTGGGGAATCTTATGAAAGTCGGCATTATCGGGGCCATGGAACAAGAAGTGACGCTTCTGCGCGATCGCATCGAAAACCTCAAAACCTTCACGCGCGCCGGGTGCGAAATCTACAGCGGATCGCTGAACGGCGTCGACGTGGCGCTGTTAAAATCGGGTATTGGCAAGGTTTCTGCGGCAATGGGCACCACGCTACTGCTGGAACACGCTCAACCGGACCTCATCATCAACACCGGCTCTGCGGGTGGTCTGGCACCGACCCTGAACGTCGGCGATATCGTGGTATCCGGTGAAGCGCGCTATCACGATGCCGATGTCACCGCTTTCGGTTATGAAGCAGGTCAGATGGCAGGTTGTCCAGCGGCGTTTCCCGCCGATGCGTCCCTGATTGCGCTGGCCGAGCGCGCCATTGTGTCTCTGCAACTGAATGCCGTGCAGGGGCTTATCGTCAGTGGTGATGCGTTTATCAACGGTGCCGAGCCGCTGGCCCGCATCCGTCGCACCTTCCCGCAGGCCGTCGCGGTCGAAATGGAAGCCACCGCAATTGCTCACGTTTGCCATCAGTTCGGCGTGCCTTTCGTGGTAGTACGCGCTATCTCCGATGTGGCTGACAAAGCGTCGCACCTGAGTTTTGATGAGTTTCTGGCCGTGGCGGCCCAGCAATCGTCGCGCATGGTGAGTGCCATGCTGCAAGAGCTTGCCGGAAAAGCCTGATGCGCGTTCGCGGGTTCGCTCTTCTGGCAATACTGTGCCTGCTCATTAGCGGGCGGGTCAGCGCAGACGCTGTCGCTCAGCGCATTATCAGCCTGGCCCCGCACGCTACGGAGTTGGCCTTCGCCGCTGGCATGGGCGATCAGGTGATTGGTGTAAGTGCCTGGTCAAACTACCCGCCCGAAGCAGAGCAGCGAGAACAGGTTGCGTCCTGGCAAGGTATCAATCTGGAACGGGTGCTGGCGCTGAAACCGGACTTAATTCTGGCCTGGCGTGAAGGAAACCCGCAGCGACCGCTTGAACAGCTCTCTGCCTTTGGCATCCCAGTGGTCTATCTGGATCCCACCTCGCTGGATGCGATACCGACCATGCTGGAACAGCTTGGGCAATACAGCGCGCACCCTGACGTAGCGCGGCAAAATGCACAGGCCCTGCGCCAGCAGTTGGCCGATTTGAAAGCGCGCTACGCCGATGCGCCGAAACATCAGGTGTTTTTGCAATTTGGTACACACCCGCTGTTTACCTCAGGCAAGCAGTCGTTGCAAAACCAGGTGCTGGCCCTGTGTGGCGGCGTCAATGTTTTTGACGACAGCAAAGTGCCCTGGCCACAGGTCAGTCGTGAACAGGTGTTGCGGCGCAAACCACAGGTGATCATTACTACGGGTACTGCCGCCGATGCGGCCGCCACCCGTGATTTTTGGTCGCCGCAGTTGTCCGTGCCGATCATTACGGTAGAGGAAGATTGGTTTAATCGCAGCAGCCCGCGCCTGCTGCTGGCAGCCCAGTACATTTGCCAGCAACTCTCCGCCCTCCCCGCCCAGTAAATCACAGGGTAATGCCTGCGCTCATGCAGGCATTACTGCATGCTTTTCATCCAGAAAAAAACCGGTTATCATGTCGGTAATGGTCAAAATGCAACCATGTTTAGACAAGAAACAAACCAAAACATAACGATTTGATAACGCACTATTGTGCACTGAGCCGGTAACGGCTCTTTTTAACACCAGGTAGAAAAAGTGATAAAAATAAGTCTGCTTACTGCGGGCCTGCTGATGCTGGCCTGCAATACTGCGTGTGCAGCAAGCACCAGCGGGCAAATCAATGTGGGGTTGAGCGTGGTTCCTGCCTGTGAAGTCAAGGAAACCGCAACATCAGCCCGCGTCGAGTGCCCGGCCGCAAAAGCGTTGATGCCGAAGATTACGCAAACGTCTCTCAGCGCAGGGGCTCGTACGGTAACCCATCAGGAACAGCGGCTGATCACCATTGAATGGTGATGGTTGGTTTATTCGGCCCGTTAAAACAAAAAACCGCGTTGCAAGCAGCGCGGTTTTTTCTCGCCATTAGGTGGCTGGATAATCAGATGCTGAAAGAAGAGCCGCAGCCGCAGGTGCTTTTCGCATTCGGGTTAGTGACCACGAAGCGCGAACCTTCCAGGCCTTCGGTGTAATCCACCGCGCCACCGACCAGATATTGCAGACTCATCGGGTCTACCACCAGCGCCACGCCCTGTTTTTCAATGGTCATGTCGCCGTCGTTAATCTTATCGTCAAAAGTGAAACCGTATTGGAAGCCGCTACAGCCGCCCCCGGTGATGTAGACGCGGAGCTTCAGCTCCGGATTCTCTTCATCAGCAATCAGGACTTTCACCTTTTTTGCCGCCGCATCAGTGAATTGCAGCGGCACAGCCATTACTTCATCGCTCATTGTCGTACTCCCAGCTTGTCTTTTATTGGGCGGCGCACGCCGTTTGCCTTATCCCAATCATACGCTCATTATCCAACAGCGGGAAACAAGGTTCAAGATGTGACACATTTTGTTCACTTCAGCATCGAATTTGATAACGCGACAGCGTTGTTTACAATAGGCAAAACTCCGCTCTCTTTTCAGGACCCTTTCCATGAATAAATCAGAAAGTCTCTACGCTGCGGCACAGCAGCTTATTCCAGGCGGCGTCAACTCGCCGGTACGCGCGTTCAACGGCGTCGGCGGCGTGCCGTTGTTTATCGAGCGGGCGGAAGGATCGCGTCTCTACGATGCAGACGGTAACGCCTATATCGATTATGTCGGCTCCTGGGGACCGATGGTGTTGGGGCATAACCACCCGGCCATTCGTCAGGCGGTGATCGCCGCCGCAGAGCGCGGATTGAGCTTTGGTGCGCCAACCGAAATGGAAGTGCACATGGCACGGTTGGTGACCTCACTGGTACCGTCAATGGACATGGTGCGCATGGTGAATTCGGGCACTGAAGCCACCATGAGCGCCATCCGTCTGGCGCGCGGCTTCACCAGCCGTGACAAAATCATCAAATTTGAAGGCTGCTACCACGGCCACGCGGACTGCCTGCTGGTCAAGGCGGGCTCAGGCGCATTGACGCTGGGCCAGCCCAACTCCCCCGGCGTACCCGCTGATTTCGCACGCCACACACTGACCTGCATCTACAACGATGTGGATTCAGTCCGTCAGGCTTTTGAGCAATACCCAGATGACATTGCAGCGATTATCGTTGAGCCGGTAGCGGGCAACATGAACTGTATTCCGCCGCTGCCAGCGTTTCTGCCGGGATTGCGCGCATTGTGCGATGAATTTGGCGCGCTGCTGATCATTGATGAAGTGATGACAGGCTTTCGCGTGGCATTGGGCGGCGCGCAAGCGCATTACGGCGTGGTGCCCGACCTGACCTGCCTGGGTAAAATCATTGGCGGTGGCATGCCGGTGGGCGCGTTTGGCGGACGGCGTGATGTGATGCAGGCGCTGGCACCGACCGGCCCGGTGTATCAGGCGGGGACGCTGTCCGGTAACCCAATTGCCATGGCAGCGGGCTTTGCCTGCCTGAGCGAAGTGGCTAAGCCCGGTGTGCACGACACCCTTACCGCCTTGACCACACAGTTGGCACAGGGGCTGGAGGCCGCGGCTAAAGCGCAGAATATTCCTCTGGTGGTGAATCACGTGGGCGGCATGTTCGGTCTGTTTTTCACCGACGCACCGAGCGTAACCTGCTATCAGGATGTGACGCAGTGTGATGTGGAGCGCTTTAAGCGTTTCTTCCACCTGATGCTGGCCGAAGGCGTTTATCTGGCGCCGTCAGCGTTTGAAGCGGGCTTTATGTCACTGGCACACAGCCAGCAGGATATTGAGAACACTATCGCGGCAGCACGCCGCTGCTTTGCCCAGTTGTAATCGCAGCCAAGAGAAACGCCCCGATTGCACGATCGGGGCGTCTGCGCATCAGAAGTTGTAATTCACACTCATCGACACGCTGCGCGGCGCGCCATAGGCATAGTTGTCACTGAGGGCGCTGTAATAGTTCTTATCCAACAGATTGTTGACGTTGGCCTGCACCGCCAGCTGTTTGTTGATCTGGTAGCGACCAAACAGGTTAACCAACGGATAGCTTCCCTGATGCACACGCGTTGCCCCATTCGGCCCCGAGGTATCCACAAAGGTGCCGTTCTGCCAGTTTACCCCGCCACCCAGCGTCAGTTCCGGCAGCATCGGCAACTGGTAGCGCGTAAACCATTTCAACGAGGTTTGCGGTAGCTGGCTGTTTACCCGGTTATCCGCCGCGTCTTTGGCAACGTAACGTGCGGCACCGAACGTCATCTGCCAGTTATCCGTCAGGGCACCGTTCAGTTCCAGCTCCACGCCTTTACTGGTTACGCCTTGCGCACCGTAGTAAGCCTGATCGCTCGACCCAGTGACCTTGTTACTGCCATCGGTCTGCGCCAGATTATCCTGCTCGATGCGGAACAGCGCCATGGATGCCGTCAGGCGACCATCAAACCAGTCGGATTTCAGACCGGTTTCATAGTTTTTGCCTTCAATCGGTGCCAGGTAGTTGCCGTTAACACTGCGGTTATCTTGCGGCTGGAAGATAGAGGTGTAGCTGACATAGGCAGAGAGGGTGTCATTGATGTCGTAAATCAACCCGGCATAGGGCGACACCTTGTCTTTGCTGAAGCTGGAGGTCATGCCGCCCGTGCTCCATTCGGTATAGCGCGCACCAGCCACCAGCGCCAGCGGGTCGGCCAGCGAAAAACGGGCCGCACTGTAGACCGACCGTTGATGCACGGTATCATCCGAACTTTTGATCTGCGCCTGCCAGTTCGGTTCCGGCGCACTGCCGTTCCAGTTGTAGTAATTGCCCATATCCGCAACCGTCACCGCATCGTTCGAGGCGTAGTAGTAGTTGCGCTGGCGACTGAAACCTACCCCGGTAACCAGCTCATGCTGGCGCCCCAGCAGTTCGAACGGACCGCGCACGTAAGTTTCCAACGCGTCCAGTTTGCGTGTGCCAGTAAACCAGCCAGCACCGCCCGCCAAGCCCTCGCCGGTGGTTTGATCGGGGAAGGTGCCTGATTTGGCAGGATCTTTCACGCCATTAGCATCATAATAATCATAAGGTGAAGCGTACATCAGCTTGTCATCAAACTTGGTTTCCGCATGGGTACTGTTGATATGCCAGTCCCAGCCGTTATCAAACATATGGCTGAACTGGGCGAAAACCTTGTTGGTCTCGATGTTGTAATAGGCCCAGTTTGGGGCGGGATTGAAGCTGCGATCGAAGTGGGTACGGTTGCCGTTACTGAACCAGGTCGGCAAGCCGCCCCAGGTTGAACCGGGGGTTTTGCTTTCCTGATAATCGTAGCCGAATGACAGCGTGGAATTATTGGCCAGATCCGCATCGACAATGCCGGAAATAAATTTTTTGCGCTTATGGTAACGATCGAGCCAGCTATCCTGATCCTGATAGCCGGCAATAATACGCCCGCGCACGTTGCCGGATTCGGTCAAGGGCGCGGAAAGATCGGTCACATAGCGTTGGTTATTCCACGAGCCGTAACTGGCGGAAACATTGCCGGTCACTTCCTTGCTGGTGGCGTGTTTGCGCACCATATTCACCGTTGCGGAGGGATTACCGGTTCCGGTTAGCAGGCCGTTGGCACCGCGCACCACTTCGATGCGGTCATAGATCGCGGTATCTCCCAGCGCGTCACCAAAATTCCAGGCTTCGGATACCGAAGTGGGGATATCGTCAATGACGAAATTGTTGATGTAGAAACCGCGCGCATAGTAGCCAATGCGTTCACTGTCGGTATAGTTGCCGGTGACACCAACCACGTTATCCAACACGTCGCCCACCGTTTGCAGGTTCTGATCCTGCATGCGCTGTTTATTCACGATGGTGATGGATTGCGGAATATCACGCGGACTTAACAGCAAGCGCGTCCCCGCCGAGGTCAATTTGGTGCTGTAGTCGCCGGGCACATCCTGCCCCGCAGCCCCCCCGGTGGCGGTGACCACCAGCGTGTCGCCACTTTTTTTACCCGGTGATGAGGCAGATTGTGCAGCGCTCTGATGGGTGTTGTCACCCACCGCAGTGCTGGTCTGTGCCGCCCCCGCCAGAGCGGGCCACAGTGCAGCGCCCACACACAGCGCCAAAACAGAAAAACCGCTTACCGATTCCATTGCCTGAACCGACTTCGCACAGCCAAACCCTTTTCCTTTCATAACGATCCCTTAAGCGTACATCATGCTGACACGACACCGTGTTACCTGGCTATCATCGGTTTAACGCCCGACAATGGTCGTGCCCCTGAAGCACCAATCTACATATTGAGCCTACATAATATTAGATAATGGGAATCACAGTGAGAAGGATTTGCATTTGATATGTAAATAGGATTTACCTGTTGGCACGGTTTTTCCTGCCAACAGGGGGTTAATGGGTGTGTTTACGCAGCAGATAAATAAAGTAAGGCGCGCCGATAAAGGTCGCCAGCAGGCCAGCGGGCACCTGATTAGGAAACAGGATCATGCGGCCCGCCCAATCGGCCAACAGCATCAATATGCCGCCAATCAATGCCGAGCAGCAAAGCTGAGGGATCACGCGGGAAAATCCCATCATGCGCGCCAGATGCGGCGCCATCAACCCGACAAAGCTGAGTGGTCCCACCGTCAGGGTTGCCATCGCGGTCAACACCGATGCCAACAGCAAAATCAGCAAGCGCACTGGCGTGACAGCAACGCCCAACGCCTGAGCCGTCACGCTGCCCAACGGCAAAATGCGCAACCAACGCTGGCACAATGGCACCATAAGGGCTAACACCAGTGCCACACCCGCGGTGTTGATCGCCTGTTCAGATTCAACGCCGTAGGTTGAACCGGAAATCCAGGTGATGACACCGCTCATGCGCGGATCGCCGCTCGCTAACAGCAGCGTAAGCACGGTGGAAAATGCGGTACTCAGAGCAATCCCGGCCAATAGCATGCGCTGCGTAGAAAACCCACCGCGACTGGCGATGGTGATCATCACCAGCAATGTCAACGCCGCGCCCGCGCTGCCCGCTGGCAACTGCCATGCGCTGGTGTCTCCCGGTATCAGGAACAGCAATAGAATGACCCCGGTCGCGGCACCCGCACTGATGCCCAACACTTCCGGGCTGCCCATCGGGTTAGCCGTCAGTTTCTGAATCAGTGTGCCTGCCATCGCCAGCATCATGCCCGCCGTCAGTGCCGCCACCGCGCGCGGCCAGCGCCAGGGCAACAGCTGTGCCAGCTCCTCACCGTGGCTCCATTGCCAGCCTTGTGCGCCTTTACCCAGCATCAGCGCTATTGCCAAAGCGCCCAGCAACAACACTATCCCTGCCAGCAGCCAGCGTCCCCAACGGGGTGCGGCGGCGTTAATCTCTCCAGATGGCACCAGCGCAGGCTGGTGCGTGGTGCGTAAGCGCGGCAGCAGCCATAGCAGCAGTGGAGCACCAATCAGCGCCGTCACCGCGCCAGTCGGTACTTCACGCCAGACGCGGGTCAGCCACAGCACGGTTTGATCGGTCAATCCCAGCAACAACGCCCCTAACAATGGCGCCAGCCAGAGCCGTTGCCACACGCGGCGAGCGCCCAGCATGCGGGCCAGCAACGGGGCAAACAGGCCAACAAAGCCGATAATCCCCGCCACGTTCACCAGTTGTGCGCTGAGGAAAATCGCGACGCCGAGCGTGGTTAAGCGCGCCAGCACCAATCCCAATCCCAGATTACGTGCCACGCCATCATCCAGCCCCAGCAGGGTCAGCGGGCGCAACAGCAGCAACGCTAGCGCAAAGCACACCAGCAACCGGGGAAGCAGAAACGCCACGCGGCTCCAATCCTGCTGGTTCAGCATGCCGCTGCTCCACAAAAACAGGTTTTGTAGCTGCTCATGGTTAAACAACACCAGCAGTTGATTGACGGCAGCACAGTAAAAACTCAGCACCAGCCCAGCGAGCAGCAACGTAATCGGTGACATCTGCTTGCCCCATGAAAGGCCAAACACCAGTACGCCGATACCGAGCGCCCCCGCCATCGCCATCCACTGCTGCGCCGCTTCGCCGCCCGGCAGCATCCATAAGGTTGCAACCGTCACCCCGAGTTGAGCGCCGGTGGCAATGCCCAGCGTAGCCGGTTCCGCGAGCGGGTTGCGCAGCACCTGCTGAAACAGCAGCCCCGCTAACCCCAGCCCCGCACCGACCAGCAGCGAGAGTGCCACACGCGGCAACAGGCTGTAATGGAACAGCAGTTGGCGCAAATCCTCCGGTTCAGGGTTTGTCACGGCCTGCCACCACGTCGCCGTTGGCAATGCCTGGCGCAGATTGACAGCCATCATCAACAGCAGCAACGCCAGCAGGCTGGCAACCGTCAGCACCGCGCCAGAGCGCTTAGACGCTGGCATCATGGCGAGCCTCCTGCGCATCCTGCAATACCTGACAAAAACGCATTGCAGACAGCGTGCTGCCATACAACCACACCGCGGGCACCCGCTGCCAGCGCTGTTGGCGCACAAACGGCAGCGCCTGCCATAACGGGCTGCGTTCTACCTGCGCCATCATGGCCTCGTCGCCGTGACCAAAACAGATGGCGTTGGCATCCTGAATGTCTGCCAGACGCTCAACGCCCACCACCACGCTGCCCCAGAAACTGGTTTCTTCACGCCAGGCATTTTCAATGCCAAGTTCATCCATCACTTCCTGAAACAGGCTGTTCTTCGCGATAATCAAGACGTGCGTGCTGTCGATAAAAGAGAACAGCAGCAGCGGACGACGGGTGTAGGACTGCAACTGCACCTTGGCCTGCTGCATAAACGTTGAGAAGGTGTGCAGATGCTGCTCTGCGGCATCAGGGATGGCTAACCGCTGCGCCAGTTGGCGCAGCGACGCTTTTGCCATAGTCAACGGCCGCCCGGCGTCGTTGTTAAAGGTGAACCCCATGGTCGGGGCAATACGCGACATTTTCTCTACCGACGGGCCGTAGCCCGCAGAGTAGACCATCAACGAAGGCCGCAACTGCGCCAACAGTTCCATATTAGGTTCAGTACGGAAGCCGACATCAATCACCGACTCGGGCAGTTGCGGCTCCGCAACCCACAGCCGATAATTCGGGATTTCAGCCACACCCAGCGGCGTAATGCCCAGCGCCAGCAGCAGCTCAGCAGGCAACCACTCTAGCGCCACGATACGACGCAGATCTGGCGGTGTCTCGGTTTTTGCCCAGGCAGAGAAGCACAGAGGGGAAAGCAACAGCGCCGTCAGCACGCGACGGCGATCGTGATTAATGTGATGGGATAACGAAGCCATGTTTAGCACACAAAGCTGACTGGCGCACCGCCGCCAGGATGCGGCAGGATCCCCATCGGAATGCCGTACACCGCCTCAAGCACCTGCGGCGTCATGATGGCATCAGGCGTCCCCTGTGCAATCATTTCCCCACCGCGCAGCGCTACCAGATAATCGCAGTAGCGCGCCGCCATATTGATATCGTGCAGCACGGCGATCACCGTCAGCCCCTGCTCACGGCTCATACGTTGAATCAGGGCCAGTACCTCAACCTGATGCGCAATGTCTAACGCCGATGTCGGCTCATCCAGCAGCAGACAACGGCTGTCCTGCGCCACCGTCATTGCCAGCCAGGCGCGTTGACGTTCACCGCCGGACAGGCTGTCCACCAGACGGTGAGCGAACGGCTTCAGCCCCACGACGGCGATAGCATTTTCCACCTTTTCGCGATCGGTACTGCCAAAGCGCCCGAGCGCGCCGTGCCACGGATAACGCCCTAGCGCCACTAGCTCACGCACCGTCATGCCTTCCGCAGCCGGGAGCTGTTGGGGCAGATAAGCAACCTGTCGGGCAAAGGATTTGCTGTCCCAGCCGGGCAACGGCGTGTCCTTGACCGATATCACCCCGGTACTCGGCGTTTGATGACGCCCCAGCATCTTCAACAACGTTGATTTGCCTGAGCCGTTGTGACCAATCAACCCGCACACTTTACCGATGGGAAATGTCAGAGAAAGCGGATGCAGCAGGGTGCGACCAGGCACAGAGAAGCTGACATCGTCGAGACGAAAGGTGGTATCCGGCCCATTATCAGCCCGCACCGATTCATGAAAAGACGTGTCTGGATTTTGCATAACCGTCGTAACCCGTTGTTGCTGTCCGCCGTTCGTCAGGTAGCGGCGCTTTTCACCGTGGCGCTACCGACGCAAAAGAGAACGATAATGATTATTATCAAGAGCGGGAATGATAGGCGGACAGGATCCCTCTCGCAAGAGTTTTAAACCCAAAAAGCACAACGCCCCGGCGCAGGTCGCGTCGGGGCGTTGTTCATCAACCTAAACCACGTGGTTACTGACCAAACATCTCTTTGATCCAGTCAGCGACACCGCTGTCGTTTTGCTGGGCAGGCGCCTGTTGTTGCTGTTGGGAACTCTGGCACAGCGCCTGCGGATTCTCCGTCCACACCGGCAATGCCCGGCCTGCGCTGCCATTACAGATAAACTGACCACCACCGTCAACGGTCATGGTGGCGATGCCTTCCGGCGGCGTCAGCATCAGCGCCAGCGGCGTCTGGTTTTCCAGATAGCGGCGATAAAGGGTTAACGCACCGTTGGCACCGGTCAGTTTTGCCGGACCGTTGTTATCACGCCCCACCCAGGCGATCGCCACTTCTTTGCCATCAATACCGGCAAACCAACTGTCGCGCAGGTCGTTGGTGGTCCCGGTTTTCGCCGCCAGATGGTAATTGGGGAACTTCACCGCCAATGAGCGTGAGGTACCGCGCTCAACCACTTGCTGCATGCCATACAGCGTCAGGTACGCCGCCTGGGCTGGCACCGCACGCTCGGCCTGCGGGAAGCTTTGATACAGCACGCTGCCGTCTTCCGCAATCACCGAACGCAGCGCCGACAACGACGCGCGATTACCGCCGCTGGCGATGGTTTGATACTCCTGCGCCACTTCCATCGGCGTCAGGCTGATGGCCCCCAGCAGCATGGCGGGCACCGGTTGGATCACTTCTTTCGGGATCCCGAGGCGTTGGAGCGTGATGCTGATCTGATCCAGACCGACCTTCATCCCCAGATTGACCGTCGGCACGTTAAGCGAGTTGGCTAATGCATCCACCAACATCACACGTCCACGGAACTGACGATCGTAGTTGTTCGGCTGCCACACCTGCCCGTTCGGTTGCTTGAGCGAGAGCGGCTCATCCGCTAACCAGGTGTTGAGACGGAAGGTGTCGGGCTGACTCAACGCGGTCAGGTAAGTCGGGGGTTTTGCCAGTGAACCCACAGGACGACGCGCCTGCATCGCACGGTTAAAACCGGCGTATTGGGTTTGAGCACCGCCCACCATGGCGCGAATTTCACCGCTGAAACGATCGACAACCACCATGGCCGATTCCAGATCGTTAACGTTACGCGCCGCGCGCAACGCCGGAATCCCCTCCTCCACCGCTTTTTCAGCCGCATCCTGCGACACCGGATCCAGCGTGGTGAAAATCTTCACGCCAGAAAGATCCTTTACCTTATCCCCCAGGCGCTGCTGCAACTCTTGGCGCACCAGTTGCATAAAGGCGGGCTGCGGTGTGATCACCCCCCCTTTCGGCTGCACCCCTAACGGGCGAGCGCTCAGCATGTTGTAGAGGTCTTCGTCAATAATCTGCTGGTTTTGCAGCAAACGCAGCACCAGATTACGGCGCTCTAATGTCAGTTGCGGGTTACGCCACGGGTTATACAGCGAAGCGCCTTTTACCATGCCGACCAACAGCGCCTGCTGATCCAGACTCAGTTCATTGACCGGACGACCGAAGTAGTAAAGGCTGGCAAGCGGGAAACCGCGAATCTGATCGTTGCCACTCTGGCCGAGATACACTTCGTTCAGGTACAGCTCAAGAATGCGATCCTTGCTGTAGCGGTAATCCATGATCAACGCCATGTAGGCTTCGTTCGCCTTACGCCACAGGGATCGTTCATTGGTGAGAAACAGGTTTTTCACCAACTGCTGCGTCAGGGTACTCCCGCCCTGCACCGCACGGCCTGCCGTGATGTTCGCCAGAAAAGCACGGCCAATAGAAAGGAAGCTGATGCCGTCATGCTGATAGAAATGGCGGTCTTCGGTCGCGACCAGCGTGTCGACCAGTAAATCAGGGAAACCGGAGCGCTGCACAAACAGTCGCTGCTCCCCGTTGGGGGATTGCATCATGGTGATCAGACGCGGATCGAGGCGGAAGAAACCAAAATTGCGTTGGTTCTCCAGATTTTGGATCTGAGCCAAACGATCGTTGGTAAAGATCAGTCGGGCGTTGATCTGCCCTTCCTTGCCATCGGGGAAATCAAACGGGCGACGAAGTATATCAATGGTGTTGCCACGCACGCTGAATTCGCCCGGCCGGGTGATGCGCGATACCTGACGGTATTGCATCCCTTCCAGCAGGTTTATCATCTCTTTCTGGCTGTAGGACATGCCCGGCTCGAGGTTCACCATCCGGCCATACACCGCCGCAGGCAGTTGCCACACTTTGCCTTCGATTCGGCTGCGAATCTGGCTGTCGAGATAGACGCCATACAGCGCCAGCACCACGGCGAAGACCAGCGATAGCTTAATGAACAACCCAAGCCAGCGTCTTTTTTTACGCGGTTTTTTGCTCATCTCGTCCTCATCGTCGTACTCGTCATCGTCTTCATCAATGTCATCCTGATAGACGTCATCCTCTTCTTCATAGTCATCCTTTCTACTACGACGCCGGGTCGCCTGAGGGCGCGGCGGTTTTCGTCCTGACGCTCTTCCTTTGCGTCCGATAGGTTCACGATCGTCCTGTGACATTGCGGTTACTTCTCCGTCAGGTTAATGACAATAACAGCACCACTATAGACGTTGGCGCTGACTGTCGTCGCTTACTCTGTTGTTCCGCCCGGTTTCAGAAAAGCAGAACCGTCCGAAATACGTTGCGATAACGTATCAGGGCGCTTGGTATTTCTTCGTGCGCCGCGTCGGCGCGGTATTGGCAGGATCGTCCGGCCATACGTGTTTGGGATAGCGCCCTTTCATCTCTTTTTGCACCTCACGATACGCCCCTTGCCAGAAGGCGGCCAGATCGCGAGTGATCTGCAAAGGCCGGTGCGCCGGAGAGAGCAGTTCCAGCACCACGGCAACGCGCCCTTCTGCCACCGTGGGGTTTTGCCGCTCGCCAAACATCTCCTGCATGCGCACCGCCAGCGCTGGCGGCCGATCGTGATGATAGCGCAACGGCAGATGGCTGCCGCCCGGTGCGGTATAATGGCGCGGCAGCGCACTTTCCAGCCGCTGCCACATTGGCCAATCCAGCAGGCGCAGCAGCGCGTCGTAAAGGTCAAGGTTTCGCAGAGTCCGCACATCGCGCACGCCGTTCAGCGAAGGCAGCAACCAGGTATCCAGCGTTGCCAGCAAAGCCTCATCGTCCATGGCGGGCCAGTTGCCCTCGGCGAGCCAACGCTGGGCGCAGGCCACGCGTATCCGCAGTTGTTCCGCGTCGGTTTGCCAGTTGAGTGCGGACAGACCCTGCTCGCGCACCCAGTTGAGCAGCGCCTGCTGCATGGCCTCCGCAGAGGGTTTATTCAGCGGCTGTTGGCGCAGCGTCAGACAACCGATCCCCTCACGTCGACTGGCGCGCAGGGTACCTTTTTCTTCATCCCAGTGCACGATGTTCTGTTCTGACACCAGGTCGGGGCGCTGCGCGATAAGCGCCTCAATATCCACGGGCAGCGCCAGCGTAATGCGCGCATCAGCGCTCTGCGTCCCTTCTGCCAACATCAGCGCGGGCGCAATCAGCCACTCCTGCGCCGCCAGCGGCTCATCCAATGGCAGGCGTGCGCCCAGCCCGCTCGCCAGTTGATAACGCCCATCGGCACTGCGCCGTTGGGCAATGCGATCGGGATAGGCAAACGCCAGCAGCGCAGGCAATGTGGCGAAGTGCTGTGGCTCGCGCCAGCTTGCCGATTTTCCCGCCAGACGCGTCATCAACTGCGTGGCACGCTGCCGCCAGGAGGGCGACGGCCGCGCAAGCAAACGCTCAATATCCAATGCCCCCGTGCGCGGCGGCTCTTCCAGCAGTGCCGCCAACAGACAGGCGGTAGCCTGCGTTTGCGCATCCTGCTGCGCGGTGCTGTGCAGCATCGCTGCCAAACGTGGCTCAATGCCCAGTCGGGCAATATGGCGTCCGCGGGTCGTGAGTTTCCCCGCGTTGTCGGTGACCTGCAACTGCGTCAGCAAACGACGCGCGGCATCAAACGCGGGCAACGGCGGGGTATCGAGCCAGGTGAGCGACTCAACGGAGGTGCAGCCCCATTGCAGCAGTTCAAGCCAGACGCTGCTCAAGTCGCTGTTCAGAATCTCCGGGCTGCTCTGTGCGGCGGCACGCTCCGCCTGCTCTTTCGCGCACAGGTGCACGCACAGGCCCGCTTCCAGTCGTCCGGCACGCCCTGCCCGTTGCGTCATCGACGCCTGACTGATGCGCTGCGTCACCAGGCGCGTCAGCCCGCTTTTCACATCAAAACGGGCCACGCGCTCCAGTCCACTATCGACCACCAGCCGGATACCTTCAATCGTCAGGCTGGTTTCTGCAATATTGGTGGACAACACCACTTTACGCCGCCCCGACGCGGCAGGGTGAATCGCTTTCTGTTGATCGGCCAGCGTCAGTGCGCCATACAGTGGGCAGATGTCCACATCGCTGGCAAGCGTCTCTTGCAGCATGGCTTCAACCCGTTTGATCTCGGCCACGCCGGGCAAAAACACCAACGCGGATCCGGACTGTTCCATCAGCAAACGGCGAATCTGCCGGGCAATGCCCTCTTCCAACCGCTCCTGGCTGCCCAACGGCTGATAATTGCGATCCACTGGGAAAGCCCGCCCCTGTGACACCACCGTCTCCGCCATCGGTAACAGCGCGGCCAGACGCGCGTTATCCAGCGTGGCGGACATGATGAGCAGCGCCAGATCCTCACGCAGCCCTTGCTGTACATCGAGCAGCAACGCCAATGCCAAATCTGCCTGCAAACTGCGCTCGTGAAATTCATCCAGAATCACCAGCGACACGCCCGTCAGTTCGGCATCCCGTTGCAGCATGCGTGTC
The DNA here is from genome assembly GCF_025962655.1 of Candidatus Symbiopectobacterium sp. NZEC151. Lineage (GTDB taxonomy): Bacteria > Pseudomonadota > Gammaproteobacteria > Enterobacterales > Enterobacteriaceae > Symbiopectobacterium. Next base: position 60,351 of record NZ_JAGFPE010000011.1, read on the forward strand.
AGCACCCCTTCGGTGACCACTTCGATGCGCGTCTGGGGGCCGACGCGCGTTTCAGCGCGCATACGGTACCCGACGGTGCCGCCCGGAGTTTCACCTAACTGTTCCGCTAGGCGCCACGCCACGTTTTTAGCCGCCAACCGACGCGGCTCGAGCAGAATGATCCGGCCAGAGAACCCGCCCATTTCCAGTAATTTTAACGGCAGCCAGGTGGATTTTCCCGCTCCGGTGGGGGCGTGCAGCAGCACCTGGGGCGCATGGCCTAACGCGTCAATCACCTCATTCAGCACGGCGCTGACCGGCGGTAAACTCACAGCATTCTCCTCTATAGCATCGTGAGAGCCACTTGGATCTCGGACAAAACGGCGCGTTCCTGACGCAATGCATGTTCGCACAAAATAGGGTATTGCGCGAAAGCGGTGGTTGTCGCCTTAGAGCGGGCATTGTAGCATCCTCGGTTATCTGCGTAGAGAGAGAGCCATGCTAACCACACGTCGCCTGTTTTTTGCCTTGTCCTTGCCTGATTCGCTGGCGCAAACGCTGGTTCAGTGGCGTGCGCAGCACTTTACCCCAGAGGCGGGACGCCCGGTCGCTGCCGCCAATATGCATTTGACGCTGGCCTTTTTGGGTGAGGTGAGTGAGCAAAAAGAGCGCGCCCTTCGGCTGCTGGCCGACAGGATCCGCCAGCCTGCGTTTCAGTTGCATCTTAATGATGCAGGCCAGTGGCCGCGTCCCGGCGTGGTATGGCTGGGCTGCCGTCAGGCACCGCGCGGCCTGCTGCAATTGGCCGCACTGCTACGATCGCAAGCGGCACGCAGCGGTTGCTACCAAAGCCCGCAACCCTTTCACCCGCACATCACATTGTTGCGCGGTGCCACGCGCCCCGTGGCGCTTCCCCCCGCCCATTTTGACTGGACGTTGTCTGCCGAGCGCTTTGCCCTGTATGAATCTCGCTGGGAGCAGGGAAAAACCTGCTATCAACAGTTAGCAGAATGGTCGTTAGCTCAGCACAACGCAGGATAGCCCGATGAACTTTACACCGCCGCTCAAACCGGCACGGTTGATTAAGCGTTACAAACGTTTCCTTGCTGATGTGGTTACGCCCGAAGGAGAAACCTTTACGCTGCACTGCGCCAACACCGGCGCGATGACCGGGTGCGCCACGCCGGGCGATACGGTGTGGTACTCCACCTCGGATCATCCCAAGCGGAAATACGCGCACAGTTGGGAACTGACGGAAACGGCGCAGGGTCACTGGATTGGTGTCAATACGCTGCGCGCCAATCATCTGGTGCATGAAGCGCTGCTGGCACAACGCATTCCTGAGTTGGCCGGTTACAGCCAAATCACCCCCGAAGTGAAGTACGGCACGGAGAACAGCCGCATTGACCTGCTGTTACAGGCACCTGGGCGGATTAACTGCTATATTGAGGTGAAGTCAGTTACATTATTGCAACAAACGCCGTTGCATTTGTCGCCTCACCAGGGATTTTTTCCCGACGCCGTGACACAGCGCGGACAAAAGCACCTGCGCGAATTGATGCAGGTGGTCGAAAACGGCGAACGTGCGGTGCTGTTTTTCGCGGTCCTGCACTCTGGCATTGCCGAGGTCGCGCCTGCGCACCACATCGATGCCCGCTATGCAGAATTATTTTGCGAAGCGCGGCAAAAGGGGGTTGAAATTTTTTGCTATGCCACCACATTATGCCCTGACGGTATTACGCTCACGTACCCGTTGCCGTTAACCGTAACGCGATAGAAGCGGCAGGAGGCTTTACCTGTTGTTTATTATCGGATGTGACGACGAGGTTCCTGACACGTTATCAGGCCTGTGACAGGAATTATTGCCAACCCCAGTTCCATCTGCTATTTATAGCGGCCTGTTTTTCTCCCCCTTAGGGATCGATAGTGCGTGTCGTGTTATGTAGGAGAAGCAACATGCAAGAAGAGCAAAACCGTAAGACATCTTCTCTGAGCATTCTCGCAATTGCCGGAGTGGAGCCGTACCAGGAAAAGCCGGGCGAAGAGTACATGAACGACGCCCAATTGGCTCATTTCAAGCGTATTCTTGAAGCATGGCGCAATCAACTCAGGGATGAAGTGGATCGCACCGTTTCCCATATGCGCGATGAAGCAGCCAACTTCCCGGATCCGGTCGATCGCGCCGCACAGGAAGAAGAGTTCAGTTTGGAACTGCGTAACCGCGATCGGGAACGCAAGTTGATCAAAAAGATTTCTAAAACACTACAGAAAATCGAAGACGAGGACTTCGGCTACTGTGATTCTTGTGGTGTTGAAATTGGTATCCGCCGCCTGGAAGCGCGACCCACCGCCGATTTATGCATTGACTGCAAAACGCTGGCGGAAATCCGCGAGAAACAGATGGCGGGATAAATCCCACAGTAGGGCGGAAAAGCTGTTCCGCTTTACGTTTTTGCCGTAGCGTCATCTCCCGGCACCGAATGCGGGAGTGACGTGCTGGCTTTGTTCACCCGTATGCCTGATACCCATCGTTATACCGGCCGCTTTGCCCCATCGCCTTCCGGCGATCTTCATTTTGGTTCCCTGATCGCAGCATTAGGCAGCTTTTTGCAGGCACGTGCTCATCGTGGCCGCTGGCTGGTGCGCATCGAAGACATCGATCCGCCGCGCGAAGTCGCCGGCGCGGCAAGCCGCATTCTTTCACAGTTGGAACACTATGGGTTGCTGTGGGATGGCCCGGTGCTTTATCAATCCCAACGGCATACCCGCTATCTGGAGGTGCTGGACGCGCTGAAAGCCCGCCATCTGTGCTATTACTGCGATTGCACGCGCCAGCGCATTCATTTGCTGGGTGGGCAGTATGACGGCCATTGCCGTACGCGCCAACTGGGGCCAACCGACGCCGCGCTGCGTTTGCGACAAGACAACCCGGTGCTGCACTTTCACGACAGACTGCGCGGAGAGTTATATGCCGACCCGGCGTTGGCGCAGGAAGATTTCATCATTCATCGCCGCGATGGATTATTCGCCTATAATCTTGCCGTTGTGGTGGATGACCACGATCAAGGAGTAACAGAAATTGTGCGCGGTGCCGATCTGATAGCCCCCACCGTCCGACAGATTGCGCTCTATCATCAGCTACACTATCCGGTGCCGGATTACATCCACTTACCGCTGGCGCTCAACGCGCAGGGCAATAAGCTTTCCAAGCAGAACCACGCGCCAGCGCTACCGGATGGCGATCCGCGTCCGGTGCTGTTGAGCGCGCTGCGTTTTCTTAACCAACCGGTGCCGGAGCACTGGCAGGATATGGCGTTGCCTGCGCTTTTGCAGTGGGCCGTTAGCCATTGGTCACTCGCGTCTATATCCTAAATAATTCGAGTTGCAGGAAGGCGGCAAGCGAGTGAATCCCGATGAGCTTACTCAAGTAAGTGATTCGGGTGAAAGCGTGTAGCCAACGCACCTGCGGCTTGAAGTATGACGGATATATTCCGTTAATCGGGGCATCCGATGTGGCTAAGGCAACATCGGCATTCTCAAAGGTGGCGCGGTGAGCTATGATTAGCCGCTATTTTTTGTTGTGCCGTTATTTTTTCATCACTATCGAGGTGTACCATCTTTACCCGAGTCGCTAATTTCTGTCGTAAGGTACTCAGCCGCGACAATGACGTGGCCACCGCGGAGCCCGTGCGTCAGGCCATGACCGTGATTCCGCGCGACCAGCATACCCTTTCGCGCAGTGATATCAGCGAAAATGCGCTGAAGGTACTCTATCGCCTGAACAAGTCGGGCTATGAAGCCTATCTGGTTGGCGGCGGCGTCAGAGATCTGCTGCTGGGGAAAAAGCCGAAAGATTTCGATATCACTACCAATGCAACGCCGGAGCAGGTGCGTAAACTATTTCGCAATTGCCGCCTGGTTGGCCGCCGCTTCCGCCTCGCTCACGTGATGTTTGGCCCTGAAGTGATCGAAGTCGCGACCTTTCGCGGCCATCACGAGCAACATCAGGAGCAGCAGCTAAAAACCACGTCTCAGCAGGCACAGAGTGGCATGCTGTTGCGCGATAATATTTTCGGCAGCATTGAAGAAGATGCGCAACGCCGCGATTTCTCCATTAACAGCCTCTATTACAGCGTCGCCGATTTCAGCGTACGTGATTACACCGGCGGGTTAAACGATCTGCATCAGGGTGTGATTCGGTTGATTGGCGATCCGGAAACCCGTTATCGGGAAGATCCGGTACGCATGCTGCGTGCTGTGCGTTTCGCCGCCAAGCTGAACATGACCATCAGCCCGGAGACGGCTGAGCCGATTCCGCGTCTGGCGGCACTGCTGCACGATATCCCCGCTGCACGTATGTTTGAGGAATCGCTGAAGCTGTTGCAAGCGGGCTACGGTTACCCGACTTACCGCCTGCTGTGCGAATATCAACTGTTTCAGCCGCTGTTCCCGTTGATCAGCCGCTACTTTACGCCTAACGGCGATAGCCATCTGGAAAACATGGTGGCGCTGGTGTTAAAGAACACCGACCAGCGGCTGCAAAATGATATGCGCGTTAACCCGGCGTTTCTGTTTGCTGCCATGCTGTGGTATCCGTTGATCGAGCATGCGCAAAAACTGGCACAGGAGAGTGGATTAACCTACTTCGACTCCTTCGCCCTTGCCATGAACGATATTCTGGACGAACAGTGCCGCTCCCTTGCCATTCCCAAACGCATCACCTCGTTAGTGCGTGATATCTGGCAGTTGCAACTGCGCCTGTCACGGCGTCAGGGCAAACGCGCTTACAAGCTGATGGAACACCCGAAATTCCGGGCTGCCTACGATTTGTTGAGCCTGCGCGCCGAAATAGAGCGTCAGCCAGAGTTGCAACGTCTCTCTCAATGGTGGGGAGAATTTCAAGTCGCCACGGTGCCACGCCAGCAAGCCATGCTCAGCACGCTGGATGACGGGCCTACGGCGCATCGCCACTCCCGCCGCCGTAAGCCAAGCGCGCCGCGCAGAGAAAGAACCTCGTGACACGCGTTTATCTGGCGCTGGGTAGCAACCTGGCGCACCCGCTGCAACAGGTTAACTCTGCGCTGGCGGCGTTGGATGCCGTGCCGCACACCCGCGTACTGCGCTGTTCACCGTTTTATCGCAGCCGCCCATTGGGCCCGCAAGATCAGCCCGACTATCTCAATGCGGTGGTGGCATTGGACACCACGCTCGCGCCGGAAATTCTGCTCGATCACACCCAAGCCATTGAGCAGCAACATGGGCGCGAGCGTAAAGCACACCGCTGGGGGCCGCGCACGCTGGATCTGGATATTCTGCTGTATGGCAATGAAACCCTCCACACCGCGCGGCTAACCGTGCCTCACTACGACATGAAAAACCGGGAATTCATGCTGTATCCGCTGGCCGATATCGCCCCGGACTTGCACTTTCCTGACGGTGAAGCGCTGGCATTACGCCTGTCCGTCGTGCCGCGCAACGGCATGACGCTGTGGGATCAGCAAGGCTAACATCACCGACGTTACATTTCCCCCTTCAACGGCTATGCCTTAAGCCAGGCTTCCTTTAAGATGCTCTCCTGACTTTTTGATTCTGGGAGGCTGCCTATGAAACCGACAACCCTGACCTACCTTCGCAAATGTAAGCAGGAGAAGCGTAAATTCGCGACCATTACCGCCTATGACGCCAGTTTTGCCCGCTTATTCTACGAAAATGGCATTCGCGTGATGCTGGTGGGTGATTCGCTGGGCATGACGTTACAAGGCCACGATTCCACGCTGCCAGTCACCGTCAGTGACATTGCCTATCATACCCGCTGTGTACGGCGCGGTGCACCGCTCTGTCTGCTGCTTGCCGACCTGCCGTTTATGGCTTACACCACGCCAGAGCAAACGTTTACTAACGCGGCGGAAGTGATGCGCGCCGGTGCTAACATGGTGAAACTGGAAGGCGGCCAATGGCTGGCTCCCACGGTGAAGATGCTGACCGAGCGCGCGGTACCGGTATGCGGCCATCTGGGCTTGACGCCGCAGTCGGTGAATATTTTCGGCGGCTACAAGGTGCAGGGACGCGATGAGGCTGCGGCGGCGCAATTACTGGATGACGCGTTAGTGCTGGAGGCGGCGGGTGCTCAGTTACTGGTACTGGAATGCGTGCCCGTGCCGCTGGCACAGCGTGTCACCGAGGCATTGTCGATCCCGGTTATCGGCATCGGTGCGGGCAACGTCACCGATGGTCAAATTCTGGTGATGCACGATGCGTTCGGCATTACCGGCGAGAACACCCCAAAATTTGCCAAAAACTTTTTGGCACAGAGCGCCGATATCCCCGCCGCCGCGCGTCTTTATGTGCAGGAAGTTGAGCAGGGACTCTACCCTGCCGAGGAACATTCGTTCCGTTAAATTAGCGTTTTCGCTGCCACAGCAGATATTGAAAATATAATGAACATTACCCTAAATAATTCGAGTTGCAGGAAGGCGGCAAGTGAAGGAATCCCGATGAGCTTACTCAGGTAAGTGATTCGGGTGAGTGAACGCAGCCAACGCATCTGCAACTTGAAGTATGACGGGTACAAAGGAGCAAGACCGTGTTGATTCTTGAAACCCCTTTGCTATTACGCCGTGAGATTCGCCGCTGGCGTCAAGAGGGGAAACGCATTGCATTGGTGCCCACCATGGGCAATCTGCATGACGGACACATGACGCTGGTAGACGAGGCGCGGGCACGCGCCGATATTGTTATCGTCTCCATTTTCGTCAACCCGATGCAGTTCGATAAGCCTGACGATCTGAAACGTTATCCACGCACCTTGCAAGAAGATTGCGAGAAGTTAACCCGGCGTAATGTGGATCTGGTGTTTTCCCCCTCGCCTGAGACAGTCTATCCCCATGGGCTGGGTCAGCAGACGTTTGTCGAGGTGCCGGGACTGTCTGCCATGCTGGAAGGTGCCAGCCGTCCGGGCCATTTTCGCGGTGTGGCAACCATTGTCAGCAAGCTGTTTAACATGGTACAACCCGATATCGCCTGCTTTGGTGAAAAGGATTACCAACAGTTAGCGCTGATTCGCCAAATGGTGCGCGATATGGGCTACGACATTGATATCGTCGGTGTGCCGATTGTCCGTGCACCGGACGGGCTGGCACTCAGCTCGCGCAACGGTTATCTTAGCCCGGAAGAGCGCCAGTCTGCGCCCGCGCTTAAACGCATCATGGATCAGATGGTAGATAAACTCAGCAACGGCGATCGCCAGCTTGAGGAAATAGTAACCAGTGCCGCAGAAGCATTGCGCGAAGCCGGGTTCACGCCCGATGAGCTCTATATTCGCGACGCGGATACGCTGCAAGCACTGACCGTGGCTAGCACGCGCGCGGTGGTATTGATGGCAGCCTGGCTGGGTAAGGCCCGTTTGATTGATAATCAGCAGGTCGTTCTGGTCGACTGACTGGCATGACAGACATAAACCGAGGTAACCGACAGTGATACGCACCATGCTACAAGGTAAGCTGCACCGGGTAAAAGTCACCCAGGCAGATCTGCACTATGAAGGCTCTTGCGCCATCGATCAGGATTTCATGGATGCGGCGGGCATTCTGGAATATGAAGCCATCGATATCTACAACGTGGATAACGGGGCGCGTTTCTCTACCTATGCCATTGCGGCAGAAAGAGGATCACGCATTATTTCTGTCAACGGTGCGGCGGCACGCTGCGCCTGCGTCGGCGACAAACTGATTATCTGCTCCTATGTACAGATGTCAGACGAAGAGGCGCGCACGCATCACCCGAAAGTCGCCTATTTCTCCGGTGATAACATGATGTCACGCCAGGCGAAGGCGATTCCGGTTCAGGTCGCCTAACAGCAACGGGGCCATCATGGCCCCGTTTTTCTCTCAACTGCGCAGACCGCGCCCGCGTTCAATCAGCCACCACGCCAGCACGTAAAACACCAGAATAAACACCAGCAACACCGTCATGGTGAAGACCAGCGGTACATCCTGAATGCCGAGAAAGCCGTAGCGGAAGCCGCTTATCATGTACACCACGGGATTGAGCTTGGACACCGCTTGCCAGAATGGCGGCAGCAGCGTCAATGAATAAAACACGCCGCCAAGGTAGGTTAACGGCGTCAGCACAAACGTCGGGATAAGGCTGATGTCATCAAAGGTTTTGGCAAATACCGCATTCAGCAAGCCGGCCAGTGAGAACAGTACTGCCGTCAGCAGCAGCGTAACCACCACTACCCACCAGGCGTGCACATGCAGCGGAACAAAAAACAGCGACACCGCGGTAACCAGCACGCCCACACACACGCCGCGGGCTACCCCGCCCCCCACGTAGCCGGCAATAATGATGTATGTCGGAACGGGTGCCACCAGCAGCTCTTCAATATTGCGCTGAAATTTGGCGCTGAAGAAAGACGCCGCGACGTTAGCATAGGCGTTGGTGATCACCGACATCATGATGAGCCCAGGAACGATAAACTGCATGTAGTCGAAACCGTGCATTTCACCGATGCGGGAGCCAATCAGGCTACCGAAGATGATGAAATAGAGCGTCATGGTGATCACTGGCGGCACCAGCGTTTGTATCCAGATGCGGCTGAAGCGGTTGATCTCTTTGGTCCAGATACTTTTCAGGGCGACCCAATATAACTGCGTCATGCTTTTTTTGCCTCCCCGCTGGCCTTCACTCGCTTCATCTTTTCACCGTTAACCATGGAGACGAACAGCTCTTCCAGACGGTTCGCCTTGTTACGCATACTCAATATTTGAATCCCTTGCGTGCTTAGTTGGCTGAAAACACTATTGAGTCCCTGCTCACGCATCACGTCCACTTCCAGCGTTGAGGTATCCGTCAGACGGTGGGCATACCCCTCCAGCTTGGGCAGCGGACTTTTCGGCGCTAAATCAAAGATAAAGGTTTCCGATTGCACGTTGGCAAGCAACGCCTTCATCGAGGTGTTTTCCACCAGTTCACCATTCTGAATAATGCCGATATTGCGGCACAGCATTTCCGCTTCTTCCAGGTAGTGCGTGGTGAGAATGATGGTAGTGCCCTGCGCGTTCAGCGCCTTGAGAAACCCCCACATGGAACGACGCAGTTCAATATCCACCCCGGCGGTCGGCTCATCGAGGATCAACAGCTTGGGCTCGTGCATCAAGGCGCGCGCAATCATCAAACGGCGCTTCATGCCGCCGGAAAGCATGCGTGCCTTTTCCTGGCGCTTTTCCCACAGATCGAGCTGCTTGAGGTATTTTTCCGCCCGTTGCAGGGCGTCCTGACGAGATACGCCATAGTATCCCGCCTGATGGGTAACGATTTGCAGCACCGTTTCAAACGGGTTGAAGTTAAACTCTTGAGGCACCAGCCCGAGTTGGCGCTTGGCGTTAACGATGTCGCGATCCAAATCGTAGCCGAAAACGCGCACCTTACCGGAAGATTTGTTTACCAGTGAGCTGATGATGCCAATGGTGGTCGATTTTCCTGCGCCGTTCGGTCCCAGAAGCGCATAAAAATCCCCGGCCTCCACGCGCAGATCGATACCGCGCACTGCCTTGACGCCCCCTGGGTACGTTTTGGTCAGTTTCTCCAGTTCAAGTGCATATGTCATAACAAGTTAACTAGCCCTATTATCAATGAGTGACTCAGTTTCGATTTTAAAACATTCACGCTTGCCTTATATTACCTTTCACTGCCCTTTTTTTGTCACAGGCCATTTACTTTCATGAAAGATATTGAAACGCTCATCGCCAACAACCAGCGCTGGTCAGACACCATGGTTGAAGAAGATCCGGGTTACTTTGAACGTCTGGCGTTGGCGCAAAAACCCCGTTTTTTGTGGATTGGCTGCTCTGACAGTCGCGTCCCGGCTGAAAGCTTGACCAGCCTTGCGCCCGGCGAACTGTTCGTTCACCGCAATGTGGCAAACCTGGTTATCCATACCGATTTAAACTGTCTTTCCGTGGTGCAGTATGCCGTTGAAGTGCTCGAAGTCGAACACATCATCATTTGCGGGCATTACGGTTGCGGTGGCGTGCAAGCGGCGGTAGAAAACCCTGAATTGGGGCTTATCAACAACTGGCTGCTGCACATCCGTGATTTGTGGTACAAGCATAGCTCGCTGCTGGGAGAATTGCCGCCCGAAGAGCGCTTTAACAAACTGTGTGAAATCAATGTCGTAGAACAAGTCTACAACCTGGGCCACTCCACCATCATGCAATCCGCCTGGAAACGCGGCCAAAAGGTCACGATTCACGGTTGGGTGTATGGCATCAAGGACGGTTTGTTAAGCGATCTGGAGGTTACCGCCACCAGCCGCGAAACGCTGGAACAGCGCTATCGCCGCGCCATCTCTTCCCTGATCTGATTTTACAGGGGCACGTTTTGTGCCCCTGCATCTGACGCGACGACTTATTCCTGCGGAATCACTTTGCCAACATAAGGCAAATGCCGATAGTGCTGGGCGTAGTCGATACCGTATCCCACCACAAATTCGTCAGGAATAGAGAAACCAACCCACTCAACTTTCACTTCGACTTCCCGACGCTCCGGCTTATCCAGCAGCGTGCAGATAGCCAGCGACGCGGGCTCACGCAGGCGTAGGATTTCGCGCACTTTGCTCAGGGTGTTACCGGAATCAATGATGTCTTCCACGATCAGCACATGTTTACCGCGAATATCTTCATCCAGATCTTTGAGGATCTTGACGTCTCGCGTGGAACTGGTACCGCTGCCGTAGCTGGACGCCGTCATGAAGTCCACTTCGTGGGAGACATCGATCGCGCGGCACAAATCGGCCATGAAAATAAACGAACCGCGCAGCAGCCCGACCAGCACCAGATCACTGTCACTGCCACGATAGTGCTGGCTGATTTCCTGGCCCAATGCGCTCACGCGCGCGCGAACGTCTGCCTCGGCAATCATGACGTCCACAGTATGTTTCATCATACACATCACTCGTTTTTAAAAAGGGCGACACCACAGCACTACGCAAGCACTACGCCGCTTTTTCGCAGCCTGTTTACGGTCTCGTTGAGGCGCGCAGTATAACGCCACAGGACAGGGTTCTCAATGATACAGGGAAAGGCTTATGTGCCGTTCATCGCCAGACGATCGCAAAATGACAGGAGTGTAAGTGAAGCGTTATCGCAGCATAAAACTGGGTAAAACGCATTGCGCCCCCCTGCCAGAGCGGCTTTGATAGGGCCTGAATTCAGCCAGCGAGAAAGGTCTTTATGAACATCACACATCCGCACCCTGCTCTTTTGTTTGCCCTGCTGTTAGGGATATCCTGGATAGCGCAGGCAGCGCCAGACACACCGCGGCCACAGCCGATGGATGCCCCGCCCTTTGCCAAAGGCGAGCTTCCCCCACCTCCCACACCGCCGCTTTACCAGGCCTCGATGCAAACCCACCAGCCCGCGGAAGCGCTCAACAAACTGATTGCCAACGCCCCGCAGGCGGAGAACAAAAACTATGAAGTGAGGGTGATGATTCGCGAACTGCCGGCACCGCCTTCTGAGGTAAAAAAAACCGACAAATAGCCCCTCAGGGCGCGTTCTCTTCAGCAACGGGCTCAGGCGGCAAGGCAGGATACAGGATCGGCTGATCCGGTCGGATACTGATCCTGACCTGCTGCCCCGGTTCAAACCAGTTGCTGGTTTGCACCGTAAGCACGCGTTCCGCCAGCCGAACCCGGTAGACGTTTGAGGTTCCCAGAAACACGCGATCTTCAATCAGCGCTGCGCCATCCGGATCGAGCGCCAGCGCAATTTCTTGCGGCCGCACCAACCAGTCGCACTGGCTGCCAGTCGGGAAACCCAGCGGATAGTTGGCATGAAAATCCCCCATCGGGCTTTGCCACTGATGTTCGCTCAGCACGGTGATCGGCAGATAGTTGGTGTTGCCCAGAAAATCAGCCACCACGCGCTGCACCGGTCGGTAATAGAGTTCGTAAGGATTGCCTTGTTGTATCACCTTGCCTTCATGCAATAACACCACATGATCTGACCAGGCAAACGCTTCTTCGCGACTGACCGTCGCCAGAATGGCGGCAATCTGGCGCTGTTTGAGCAAATCGCGAATTTCCGCAATCAGCCGATCGCGCTGCTGACTATCCATCGCCGGGAACGGCGCATCCAGCAGCAACAGACGCGGCTTACACAATAACGCGCGCCCCAACGCCACGCGCAGCTGCTGCTCGGCAGAGAGATCGCGAGGATAGCGCGCCGCGCACTCGGTCAATCCCAACAGCATCAACATCTCCTGCACCGCATCTTTATGTGCTGGCGTGATGGGCACCGGGCAGGCAAAGGCCAGATTCTCCTGCGCGCTCAGATGCGGAAACAGAGCATAGTCTTGAAACACCAGCCCAACAGGACGCTGATGTGCAGGAACAGAGACCATCGGGGTGCTCATGCGCTCACCGACAAGCGCGATCTCCCCTTTGCTCACCGGCAACAAGCCAGCGATCGCTTGCAACAGCGTGGTCTTTCCGCTGTCGTGCGGACCCAATACGCAAATCAGTTCCTGCTCGCGCACTGAAAAGGTTACCGCGTCCAGCACGGGCTGCTGCCTGAGATGACAAGACACGCTTTGCACCGCCAAAACCGTGGTGGGCGTCATCGATTATTTCCCTTCCAAAGCCATTGAAACCACAACATCGGCACACCACCAATCACCACGAGACACAGCGCAGGCAGTGCACCCCACTGCAACAGGTTATCGGCAGCAAGACGAAAAACATACGTCGGCAACGTTTCCCATCCGAACGTGCGGAACAAAAATGCGGCATTTAACTCTTTCATGCCTTCGAAAAACAGAATCACCGCGCCCATCATCACCTGTGGTTTCAGTAACGGGAAGTAAACGCGCACCCCGCGTTGCCAGAGCGAAAGACCCGCAGCCTCGCTGGCCCGATCGAGCAGGCTCGGAATGCTCGCCATACGCACACTGAGTGGCTCCAGCACAAAACGACTGAATTTGGCGCAGTAAACCAGCACCATGATCAACCAGACGCAGGAAAACAGCGGGGGAGAAAACGGTATCTCCGCCAGCATCGCCAGAGAACGGAGCCCGTTATCGAGCGCAATCAGCGGAATGGCAATGCCCGTCGCCAGCGCGGCCCCCGGAAACACATACCCCCACTGCGCCAGCGCGAAAGAAACGCGTCCGGCACGCAAGCCCGCAAGACGAATAAACAACAGAAAAGGAATCATCATCAGGCACAGAATAATGGCGGCAAGCGATGCCATGGTCAGACTGTTCAACAGCGCGTCGAGCAGCGTTGCGTTCCAGCCGTCGCTGATATTCGCTAATTGCCAATACAGCAAACGCCCGAGCGGCAAGCCGAAAGCCAACAGCGCCAGCCCCCAGCATACCAGCGTGACCAAGCGCGCTTTGCCTGCCGTCAGCACCGGCTTGGCGACGTAATCCGTGCTACCCGGAAAGGTATTTTGCCGCTGCTGCCGGGCAAAGCGCAGCCCAAGCCAGGTAAACAGTACAACGAAAGGCAACAGAGAGAGCGTCCAATGGGCGACGGCCTGAGTATCCCCTTGCAACACGCCAGCATCGATCAGACGCGTTGTCAGCGTCGGCAGTGCCAGCAAGCGCGCGGTACCATAATCATTCAAGGCCTCGACGGCCACCAGCATGGCCCCCATCCCGATAACCGGGCGCACCAGCGGGAAAGATAAACGCCAGAATACCTGACGCGGCGTCAGTTTGAGTAGCTGCGCAGCCTGCAACCAGTGCGGAGGTTGGGATTCCAGCGCATGACGGACCGGCAGATAAACATACGGGTAAAAAGCCAGCGCCAGCGCGACGCAAGCGCCCGACAGCGTTAGGCGGTGCGCGCTTTCCTCGTTGAACGCAGGGAGATCAAACAGGGACCACAGCACACCATGTTGCCCCAGCATATCGGCATAAAAATCAGCCATGAGAAAGGCGGGCATCGCCAGCGGCAAGCACAAGGCCCAGGCAACACCGCGTTTGCCGGGAAAACGGTAATAGGCCATGACCCAGGCGGCAGGCAGCCCAATCAACAGGCTCAGCGCCACCGCACCACAGACCAGAATCGTCGTATGCAGCAGATAAAGCGGCATCCCCTGCTGCCACAGTGCCAGCAGGCCGCCAGCCTCGGGCCAAAATGCCAGCGCAAAGACGATCCCCACGGGAAGCAAAAATGCTCCGTTAATCACCCAAAAACTGATACGCCAGAGACCCACTATCATCACACCAGCAACGGTAAATCCTATTGACCATCATCTATTAATAACAGAGGCTGCGCGCGACGTCATGTTATCAACACGGAATAAATGGGGCTTAATCCGGCCATTGCACTCAAGCGTACAGAGTGGCACATCAGGAAATAACCGGTTTTACTAACCTGAACGCGTAAAATAAACCTTGAACCCACTTACCCCATCTGTGATAACGTCATTTTACGATTGTTGATACAGGTTTAATCATGAAACGCTCTGCGCTGGCACTGCTGCTTATGAGTCTGATGGGATTTTCGTCAGCCAGTAACGCACTGAATGAATTTGAGGCAGAAGATCTCGCTGACTTGACGGCCATTTTCGTCTATTTGAAAAACAACTGTGGCTATCAAGACATTCCCAACGATCATATTCGACGCGTGCTGATCTCTTTCGCGCAACAAAACCGTTGGAATCTCAACAATTACAGTGACTTTGATATGACCCGCCTGGGTGAGGATAGCTACCGCGATCTGAGTAATATCCCCATCCCGACCCCCAAAAAGTGTCAATCACTGGCACAAAACTCACTCGGCCTGCTCGCTTACGCAAAATAATGCTCGCGTAACGTTTCCCGCACTGCCTGAAATTTCGCCGTGCATGCCATCAGCGAGTTAGCTATGATGGCGCGCTCATTTTCACGGCAGTTATCGCAGAGGAAGCCCTGACATGTCCCGAAAAGAGATGTGGCATGAAACGTTACATGCCAGCTTCGGCCAGTATTTTTCTATTGACCGGGTGCTGTTTCATGAAAAAACTGCACATCAGGATCTGATTATCTTCGAAAATGCGGCGCTGGGGCGCGTGATGGCCCTGGATGGCGTGGTGCAAACCACCGAACGCGACGAATTTATCTACCATGAAATGCTGACCCATGTCCCTCTGCTGGCCCATGGCAATGCCAAGCGTGTGCTGATCGTCGGCGGCGGCGATGGCGGCATCCTGCGCGAGGTGTGTCGCCATCCGGAAGTAGAACACATCACCATGGTGGAGATTGATGCGGGTGTGGTCAGTTTCTGTCGCCAGTATCTTCCCAACCACAGTGCCGGAGCTTATGACGATCCGCGTTTAACGCTGGTGATCGCCGACGGCGTTGATTTTGTCAGCCAAAACCGCGACAGGTTTGATGTGATCATTTCTGACTGCACCGATCCCATCGGCCCCGGAGAAAGCCTTTTCAGCTCTGCGTTTTACGATGGCTGTGCGCGCAGCCTGAATCCTGGCGGCCTGTTTGTGGCGCAAAATGGCGTCTGTTTCCTGCAACAGGATGAGGCCATCAACAGCCATCGCTTACTTAACCGTTCCTTTTCGGATGTCACCTTCTATCAGGCGGCGATCCCCACCTATTACGGTGGCATCATGACCTTTGCCTGGGCCAGTAACGATCCGGCATTGCGCCAGGTAGCGCAGGAGACGCTTGCCGCACGCTATCATGCCTCTGGCATTACCTGCCGTTACTATACGCCGGCAGTCCATACCGGTAGCTTTGCGCTGCCACAATATCTACTGAATGCATTAGCCTGACGCTTGCAGCCATCAGGAGGTGACGAAAATTGCACAAGCTGAAACTGCACGGCTTTAACAACCTGACCAAAAGCCTGAGTTTTTGTATCTACGATATCTGCTATGCCAAAACCGCTGACGATCGCGACGGCTATATCGCCTATATTGACGAACAGTACAACGCCAATCGTTTGACGGAGATCCTGACAGAAACCTGCGCGATCATTGGTGCTAATGTGCTGAACATCGCACGGCAGGACTACGATCCTCAGGGCGCCAGCGTGACCATTCTGGTCAGCGAGGAACCGATGGATCCGCGCGATGTCGATAACTCCGAACATCCCGGACCGCTGCCCCATTCCGTGGTTGCGCATCTGGACAAAAGCCATATTTGTGTACATACCTACCCGGAAAGCCATCCCGAAGGTGGCCTGTGCACCTTTCGCGCCGACATTGAAGTGTCAACCTGCGGCGTGATTTCCCCACTAAAAGCGCTGAATTACCTGATTCACCAGTTGGAATCCGATATTGTCACCATTGACTACCGCGTGCGCGGCTTTACACGTGATATCAACGGGGTGAAACATTTCATCGACCATCAGATCAATTCCATTCAAAACTTTATGTCGGAAGATATGAAGTCGCTGTATCACATGATGGATGTGAATGTGTATCAGGAGAATATGTTTCACACCAAAATGCTGCTCAAGGATTTCGATCTGCGGCACTACCTGTTCAACGCCGCGCCGGAAAATCTGCAAGCGGCCGAACGTAAAAGGATCACCGATCTGCTCTATCATGAGATGCGAGAGATCTACTACGGTAGGAATCTTCCGGTTTTGTAGACGATGCACCGACGGGCCCACAGCGGCCCGTTTTTTTTATTCTCAAGGCTGTCCCCGTTTTCCGCTTGGTAGTGCAGCCCTCTTCCCCCCATTCAGGTGTCGACCTGAACCCATTCGCACTAAACACCATATATTGTATGGTTGAAATTAAAAACATCTACATCTAGTATTTAAACACGCCACGGTTATCGATGAGGCGCGTTTCGCAGAAAGGCGGCAGCGGAAGGGTGTCACAAGGCTGCTTCACCATACTGACTTTAACCCAAAAGGTAAATACGAATCATGCGCATTACTATTTTCACTAAACCGCACTGTGTTCAGTGCAATGCGACGTGCCGTGCTTTGGATAAACAAGGTATCGCTTATCAGCTTATCGACCTGACGGAAGACGAGCAGGCGTTACAGCGGGTAAGGGCATTGGGTTATCAACAGGTGCCGGTCGTGATGACAGAAGATGACCACTGGAGCGGTTTTCGCCCGGATAAACTCGGCGCGTTGCGCTCAGCGCAGTTGCAGTAAGGGGGCGTAATGAATCCACTGGTCTATTTTTCCAGTCAGTCGGAAAACACGCATCGGTTTATCGCTCGTGTGGGTCTGCCCGCCCTGCGCATTCCGATAGCAGAAGACCAGCCGGTACTCAACGTGGCACAACCGTTCATTCTGGTGGTGCCCAGCTACGGCGGAGGAAGCAGCAAAGGTGCCGTGCCGCACCAGGTGATTCGCTTCCTTAACGACGCCAACAACCGGGCCGGTCTGCGCGGCGTGATTGCCGCAGGCAATATGAACTTCGGCACAGCGTATTGTCTGGCGGGTGACATTATCGCGCAGAAATGCCAGGTGCCGTACCTGTACCGCTTTGAACTGCTCGGCACACCGGAAGACGTCATCAATGTGCGCAAAGGAGTAACCCAATTTTGGCAACAACATCCGTAATCAACACCCCCGTGCAGGGAAAAAGCGATAACGCGCTTGATTACCATGCGCTCAATGCCATGCTGAATCTCTATGATGCTGACGGGCACATTCAGTTTGAAAAAGACCGGCTGGCGGCACGACGCTATTTCCTCCAGCACGTAAACCAGAACACGGTGTTTTTCCACAATCTGGAGGAGAAGCTGCGCTATCTGGTGGAGGAAGGCTACTATGAAGCTGAGGTATTGGAACAGTATCAATTCAGTTTTATCAAGAGCCTGTTTCAGCAAGCCTATGCGCACAAATTCCGTTTCCAAACCTTCCTTGGTGCGTTCAAATATTACACCAGCTATACGCTGAAAACCTTTGATGGCAAACGCTATCTGGAACGCTATGAGGATCGGGTCTGTCTGGTTGCCTTGGCGCTAGCCAAAGGCGATACCCAACTAGCAAGCGCCCTGGTCGACGAGATCATCAGCGGACGTTTTCAACCCGCCACGCCAACCTTTCTCAACTGCGGTAAAAAACAGCGCGGTGAGTTGGTCTCCTGTTTTCTGTTGCGTATCGAAGACAACATGGAATCTATCGGGCGTGCCATCAACTCGGCGTTGCAGCTCTCCAAGCGTGGCGGTGGCGTTGCCTTTACCTTGACCAACATTCGTGAAACCGGCGCGCCGATCAAACGTATTGAAAACCAGTCTTCCGGAATCATCCCCATCATGAAGATGCTTGAGGATGCGTTTTCCTATGCCAATCAACTGGGTGCACGGCAAGGTGCAGGCGCGGTCTACCTCAACGCGCACCATCCTGACATTTTGCGTTTTCTCGACACCAAGCGTGAAAACGCCGATGAAAAAATCCGCATCAAAACGCTCTCTCTTGGCGTAGTGATCCCGGATATCACCTTCCAATTGGCGAAAACCAATCAGGTGATGTACCTGTTCTCTCCCTACGATGTGGAACAGGTGTATGGCGTACCCTTCTCGGAAATCAGCGTGAGCGAGAAGTACCATGAGATGGTAAACGATAAACGCATTCGCAAATCGCAGATCAAGGCGCGCGAGTTTTTCCAGATTCTGGCCGAAATACAGTTTGAGTCTGGCTACCCCTACATGATGTTTGAAGATACGGTGAATCGCGCCAACCCGATTCATGGCCGAATCACCATGAGCAACCTGTGTTCGGAGATCCTTCAGGTCAACGAAGCCAGTCTTTACGATGACGACCTGGGCTATCGCCATATCGGCAAGGATATCTCGTGTAATCTGGGATCGCTGAACATCGCCAAAACCATGGATTCACCTGATTTCGGCAATACGGTGGAAACCGCTATTCGCGCCTTGACGGCGGTTTCTGACATGAGCCACATCGGGTCTGTGCCCTCCATCGCCAAAGGCAATGATGACTCTCATGCCATTGGCCTCGGACAAATGAACCTGCACGGTTATCTGGCGCGGGAACGGATTTTCTATGGCTCACTGGAAGGCATCGATTTTACTAACATCTACTTCTACACCGTGGCATATCATGCACTGCGCGCCTCTAACCAACTGGCGATTGAGCGTGGGCGCACCTTTGCCGGGTTTGCACAATCGACCTATGCGTCCGGCGACTATTTTACCAAATACATCGAACGTACCTGGCAGCCGGAAACGCAACGCGTGCGTGAACTGTTCGAGGCGGCGCAGATTGTTATTCCTTCCCAGCAAGCATGGGCTGAGTTGCGCGATTCCGTGATGGCGCACGGGCTGTATAACCAGAATTTACAGGCCGTGCCGCCCACCGGATCGATCTCTTACATCAACCATGCAACCTCCAGCATTCATCCCATCGTGTCGCGTATTGAGATCCGAAAAGAGGGCAAGATTGGTCGCGTGTACTACCCTGCCCCCTATATGACCAATGACAATCTGGATTACTACCAGGACGCTTACGAAATAGGCCCGGAAAAAATCATCGACACCTATGCCGCCGCCACCCAGCACGTCGACCAAGGGCTGTCGTTAACCCTGTTTTTCCGCGATACCGCCACCACCCGGGATATCAACAAGGCACAGATTTATGCCTGGAAACAAGGCATTAAAACCATTTATTACGTGCGCATACGCCAGATGGCGCTGGAAGGCACCGAAGTGCAAGGCTGTGTCTCCTGTGCGCTCTGATAGGTTTCTCGAAGGAATTTAACGATGACTCTGCTCACACGCGTAAAAGCGATCAACTGGAATAAAATCGAAGACGACAAGGATTTGGAAGTATGGAATCGTCTGACCAGTAACTTCTGGCTGCCGGAGAAAGTACCGCTGTCGAACGACATTCCCTCCTGGGGCACGCTAACCCCTCAAGAGCGCCAGTTGACCATTCGCGTTTTTACTGGCCTCACGTTGCTGGACACGATACAAAACACCGTGGGCGCCCCCACCTTGATGCCAGACGCCGTCACCCCGCATGAGGAAGCGGTGTTGTCCAACATCAGCTTTATGGAAGCGGTGCACGCCCGGTCGTACAGTTCTATTTTCTCGACACTCTGTCTCACCAGCGAAGTGGATGATGCCTATCGCTGGAGTGAAGAAAACGCCACGCTGCAAAAAAAAGCCACACTGATTCTTGAACAATACCGCAGCAACGATCCCTTAATGAAAAAGGTCGCCAGCGTATTTCTCGAATCTTTTCTGTTCTATTCCGGCTTTTATCTGCCGATGTATTGGTCCAGCCGTGCCAAGCTGACCAACACCGCCGATCTGATTCGTCTGATTATCCGTGATGAAGCCGTGCACGGGTATTACATTGGCTATAAATTCCAACAGAGCCTCGCCACCGTTGACACAGCAAGGCAACAGCAGATAAAGGACTACGCCTTCGATTTAATGCAGGATCTTTATGACAACGAAATCCTCTACACGGAAGCGCTGTACGACGGTGTGGGCTGGACCGAGGATGTGAAAAAGTTTCTGCATTATAACGCCAATAAAGCGTTGATGAACCTTGGTTATGAAGCCCTGTTCCCTGCCAACATGACCGATGTTAATCCGGCAATTCTTTCCGCATTGTCACCCAACGCGGATGAAAATCACGATTTCTTCTCCGGATCGGGCTCTTCCTACGTCATCGGCAAGGCGGTGAATACCGAAGATGACGATTGGGATTTTTAAGCGACAAAATGCGGCCCGGAAGCAATGCATCCCGGGCCCACCTTCCTCTCAGCACGACGTAACCGCGTTAACGCAGAAAAAAATAGCCGTGGGGAATGGGCGGCGTAGCCGATACTTTTCGCGGTACGGGCGTTCTGACCCTGCTGCGGTTACTGTCCATCGAAAAATTGTTTAAAGAAAAAATCCCTCTATGCGTTATCCGCCACAGCAGATAAAGGGAGTATTCACTGCGAATATCCATTTTTCGCTTTAAACGACTAATAACGGAGTAGGCTATATCCTTAAGCCCGGCAGGAATACGGCCATGCGTTATCTCCTCCCAGTACTTTAACAGTTGTCGCTCGTGTGAGTTAAACCTGACATAGGCGCATTTCTCTTTGTCTAGCGATCCCAACCAAGAGTGGCTTAGCATAAATAAATCACGATTGGCGATATCTGAAGATACCACGATACAATAAGGACTCAGCACCAAATGTCGCTTCAACCGCCGTAGCTTAATTACATCAGAAAAAAAGATACGATAGACAATGATATCGCTGTTATTAGCAAGTAATAACTGATTTGTTTTCTCCATCTCATGAAAGGTTTGATTACCTATAACCAACGCATTACGGTATTCCCCCCTACGTGTTAGCTTTTTCTCGTTGTAGTGATCGAATACATCCACATCAGGATTGCCATCGAATTTTTTATAAAAAAGATCGCTCAACCCTATATAACGATAATAGAGTGTATCCGCAATAACTATTGTTCTCATACCCCCCCCAAACATGGAAACAACTTATCGATTAAAACCACTTTTATCGATAAAATTAATTTTTTCTTTTTTGGATATTTTTGCCAAAATATTTACCAAACTTAAGTAATTATCCACCACAAATGCATTATCATTGCCGACACAGAATTCCTTCCAAAACTTAATATTTTTACCATCAAGACCGTCCTTAGCCAAGGAAATAAAAAAAATATCCACCTCCACTGTTTTATGGATTTTATTATAATTTAACAAACCCTCTTTTATGCGTTTGCAAATATGGTATTCCTTATGAAGCGCTGTAGCCAATTCTTTCGGCCTACCGCTATCTTCCCCATCAGTAACCATGATAATAACTTTTTTAGGGTTAATACCCTTAGCAATCACAGGTAGCGATCGCAACAAACCACTGCTACTGTCTGTATTTCCTCCTTGTATCTTCATTGTTTTAAAATGAGAGATGACATCAGCCTTCGAGGTTAATTCAATCAAATATGAGGTCGGAGACTCTCTGTTTCGCGAAAATTCGGCATAATCAGTTATCTTCTTTACATCAGATTCGCGTGGTAACTTTATTGTATGCCAATGATCAAAACACATATTGTTAAACATGCCATCTTTATCATGATAAGGAAAGTAGGTATAAGTAGTAACTGAGTTTTCAGAAAACAAATAGTCATCCTTCAACGTTTCATCGAAATCAATAGTTTCAACATTTACCACATTTAAATAATTTTTTGCCAGTGTGGATAATTTATCAGCCTTATGATAATGAAGAGTAAACTCTTCAGGATGTGCCCGCAAATTGGCACGAGGATCAGCATCACAGCTATAAAAAGGAAATGAATTTCCATTCATTTTTGAAATTTCAGCACACCATTTTTTATCATCAACCATTTTCGCCATAGTAAGCCCCAAACCAGGTGAGACGATTGATTTATAATAAGAGGTGATGATCTCATCCTGCTGGTTGATATCCTTATTTTTCAAAGCAAAGTTTTTGTTATACCAAAAATCGAAATCAACCCTTTTATTTTTAAACTCCGCATACTCTTTTTTAAGTTTTCCAACAAAAGAACAGCCTGTTTCTTTTCCACCAAAAACATTTTTTTTACTCAATTTAACAGGAACGCCAATGTTAAAAGGGACAATGCCAATGGTGTTTTTCTCGTTACTATTAAGAATAGTTTGAGAGAAATTCACTACTGCATCTTTTAAAATATCATATTTAATACCAGATTTCAGCCCATTAATCTCACCGCCCATAGAAGAAGAAATATCTACAACAAAAACAAAATCCGTAGGGAGACTTTTCTGTTCCATCGATTTTCTGACTGTACCGGCAGAACTGTCAGCACGAATAAGGACATTATCGCTAAATCCCACCTCGTTATATTTCTTGAAAATAGGATGTAATATTGCGATCCCTGATGCATTATAATCAATTGAGGTTAACTTTTTTGCATTATCACGGTTTAAACTGACCATAACGTCCAGATCGTTATCATTAAAGGCTACGTTGGGCAGATAATAATTCAGATAGCGGCTCAGAAGCTTTTCATTCGCCTCCTTGTTGCCATGCTTGATACCACATTCTTTATCCGCAACGTAATCGCAGCGATCGTTTATCGCAATGGCTAACACCCCCTGATTCATCGCATCAGCCAATCGGGCGCGGTTTGCCTGAAAATGAGCTCCATCAAGTGCTAAAGAAAAAAACATCAGCAGCATTGGAAACATAATAGCAAACAACAATGTCGTTGCCCCAGACTCTCTGCGGAAAACCAAGAGAAAGAAATCAACAGCATGTTTTATCTTCATGACTCTCCCTGAGATGATTATCGAACGCCAAAAAACTCACCGAGGAATTACCGCATTACTAACCGAGATATTTCCAATAGATAGTCCAATAGCATTTAACATTCTTATTAATAAACTATACTGACCTTGAGTACAGAGGGTGACTTGATAAACAGGTAGCCAACGCCCCCCCTGCACTGATGCAGTATCAGCATGAGAAAAAGGGGAAAGCGGAATTCGTTTAGTAAAATCCTTGGCAAAGTCAGACTTTGGACAATAGTCATCCTTAACATTATCAACAGTAAACGCTATCGGGCTTCCTTTTAATTTTTTCTCTGATTTGGCAGCATCATCGAAATAGATGGCATCCACGTAGAGATTGTACTTTTTTCCGAGGTGAGTTTCAGCCAAGAGCATCGCCGCCAACATATCTAACTGATCGACATCATCCTGTGTCAAAACTTCTTTTCCTTGATAAAGTGCTGTGCGCTCACGCAACACACTGGCAAGAGACTGACTGACACGTTCCATATATCCTTTGTTTAAAAAATATCGACTGTAATCAATTAATAAAAAACAAAGCAGCATAATAGAAAAAAAATAGAAAATAAACTCAATCACTACACTTCCTTTCTCACTTTCTATCCCAAACAGCAATTTTCTTTTTCTGTAACGCGAAGACATATTACAATTCTCCTCGCTGAAATTCCTGAACAAAAGCAATCTTTCGCTTCCATCGCTGTTCAACCATCACCGTTGGAAATATAAAGAAGAGAGGTTGATAATGAATGTTAACATCATACAGCGCCAACGGTTTTCCAACCGCATGGGTAGATGAGCAATGTTTGCCATTCTCAATTAACGCAGCAATGTCATTACAATATTGTGCAGATACACGTATCGTATTTTTTTGGGTAAATAACGGCCATACATCTAAACGCTCATTAAAGGCTTTCTTGAAATAAGCGCGGTAATCACTATCAGGCTGACGAAGCGATGTACGATAGCTGGATTCGGCCAGAATCAAATCCAGGGCAGATGAAATATAAACCACCCGACACAGTTCTGCGAGAAAAAGAAGTGCCATAATAAAAGGGATAAGGATCAAAGAAAACTCAAGCGCGGCACTTCCAGTACTCGAACGGTACCATAAAAGCACATATTTCCTTTTGTTGTTCAATTTTTAATCCTTCTTACTTACACAGCCCACAACAGCCAATAGCCACAGCAGATAGCAACACCGTAGGGTACGGTGATGACATTCTGTTTTGAGAACACTCGGTAATATAAACACGTAAGCAACGTGAGTGGGATCCCTGCCATTCCCGTCAATAAGAGAAAATCCCCTATATGTGGCGTTGAAAGCCCCGTTGATAATGCACATACCAGTTTAATATCACCTGCACCTATTACTCCTGCTACAGAGAAAACAAAACCGACACAAAACAATAGCGACAATATAATTAATGAGAGATCGTCAACATGGTGAAAAGCTAATAAAAGTGAAAGCAAAAAGATAAGCAATGTTGTCACATTGGTAATTTGTCTAAAACGAATATCTGTATAACAAACGAATATCAATATTACACTGATAGCTATTGCCAGCATCCCTTCTACTTTCACTTTTAGTTGTCCCTTAAACATGCCAGAAGCGTTTATAATCCACTGAATAGTATGGTGTATGCAATCGACAGGCGATACGGTAATCAACGTAATACAATTATAAACCGCCTAACAACACCAGCTCAGAGAAAATAAATAAAAGGAGCCCAAAAAAGATTAGCCGTGATAGAAATCAAACACCAATCTTTCCGGTTCTGATTTTTCAGCCGCAAGGTGGAATACTTTCAACTTATCCAGTTTTTTCTTTAATATGAACTTAACAAGAATAGTGTTATTATCTTTATGCGCAATTGAAATTGACCGTACATTACCATCTACCATCAAGCTGTTTCCTATGCGTAATATGTCATCACTTGCCGTCACGCCTCGTAATTCATAGACTACCTGGTTCAGTGTCCGATCACCAAGTTGTTTAATTGCAATTCGTTCCCGAGATGCCATTGCCATGCGGAAATACTTTTCATGTTGTCCCGCCCGGACCGCAATAATCTCGTTATTATGTTCTTTCGATAACGGTAAAGCGGGCGTAGCGTCTTCATCACCTTGGCCTTTTTTTATCAATACCTCTTGCTTAGCCAGCAATTCGCGTTGCTGTAACTGGAGTTGAGAGCGGGGCTTGATTTTTGATAACGATTCAAGCAAACCATCACTGACATCAACGTTCTTTGCTCGATGCAGCACCGCTTCCGCGCCCTCAAAATCCCGCATTTTCACCAGCACAAACACTAAATTATGTAATAGGTTTTCACCCGTATACCCTCGCGCATATAAGGGTGCCAGATAATCCCTCGCGGTAGGATAATCCTCCTGCATGATGGCCAGCATCGCCAGGTTGTTAATGACCTTATCTTCATCAACAAAATGCGTCCGAGCTTTATCGAACGATGCCTTGGCAGCAAGATAATCGCCCTGCTGCGCCAGCAACACGCCTTGTGTGTTTAACGCTTCCCCGTGTTCAGGATTTTTACTTAAAGCCGCCCTGACGCAACCAAGCGCTTGCGCGATCTGTCCCTGTTCCAGCAAATTCTTGCCTTCAAGCAACAGAATATCTTCATCGGGATTATCGACCAGCAAAGGCGCTAAATAATGCCTTGATGATTCATAATCCATGGCAGAGTGGTAATGATTTGCCAAAATATACCGTGTTTTTGCATCCTCTTTTCGATTTAGTTTTTCACGATATAACTTAATGAGTCCTTGGAAATCATTCATCTTGGTAAGAATAAACTCCTTCTGTTCCTCATCGATAGCATCGTGATCTCCGGCTTTCGTAACACACCCGCCGAGCAACAACCCTGAAAGTAATAATAAAATATTAACTAACTTCCCCATAATGCCATCATCCCTATCAAACCTGGTCCGACAATTATTGCCAACAATGGAAACATAATAAAGCCAATCATCGGCATGGTCATTTTGGCAGATAAGCTTGCCACTTTTTCTTCCATATCGAGTAACTGTATATCTCTCATTTCCTTGCCTAAAGCGATTAACACTTTATAAATGGATGAGCCAAAATTTATGCTCTGCTGCAATGTAGTACAGAACATTCTCACTTCATTACTGGCCATCTCTTGATAAAGTTGTTCCAACGCAGCATTGATTCCACTCACCTCTGTTTTTAGCATCACACGTTCCAGAATTCTGGCAATATCCTTATTAACATGTTTAGTGTTATCACTAATATATCGCATAGATTTTTCAACAGTCATTCCAGACTGAATACAAACCGCCATCATATCAATAATAAAAGGTAAATCATTTGATATGCTTTTTAAGCGTTTTCCAATGATACGTTTTTTTACCATATCAGGTAAAATAATGACTACCACACTCAGTATTAAAAGACAGATGAGTAAAACATTCATCGACACCTGAAGCACACCACTGATGCTCAGTAAAAATAATATGCCGCCAAGCGTAACGACGGTTAACATTTTTAGTAGCACATTTTTATCTAACAATGATGCAATCGAAATTAAACGACTTGATTTTATCAAAATCGTTTCAACATGCGATGCGTCATCCTGGTTTGCAGCCTCACTCAATGAATGCTTATGTACATTCAACAACCCTAATGACCTGTTTTTATTCTTGTCTTTAAAAAAATGGATGAGAAGTCCACCCAGGCCCAATACTATCATGAGCAGTGAAAATAGATAAAACATAACTCACCTATAGCTTATTCATCATTAACCAAAGAATAAAAATGCCTGAGGAAATGCTACCTATCGCATAATAAAGTATGACTTTACCCATTGGATCATAAAGCAATATAGCAAAACTGTCTGGAGAACTGTATTTTATAAAAAAGAAGAAAAAAATCGGGATGGCTGTTAATATTTTTACAGACATTCTTACTTCAGATGTCATGGCCAACTTTTTTCTATCAATAATTCTTCCATTGGAGATCATGGCTGCTAACCGCGTCATGACGTCCTTGATTTGCCCTCCCCCCTTCATATTCACCAAGACAGTGACAATAAAAAAATAATATTCTCTATAAGGTAAACGTCGATACGAATCCATCAAAACACTTTCAATATCCTCACCGATTTCAAGGCGCTGAGATATTTTTCTAAACTCTTCACCAACAATACCTGCAACTTTCTCACCACACTGTTCAATGCCGAGCATCACTGAATTCCCAGCGCTAATAACGCTGTTAATTATATTCAACGCTTCCGAAAATGCGGTTTCAAAGGCTATTCGTGCCTCTTTTTTACTCCGTTGAAAAAGTATATACAATGTCAACAACAACATGAGCGGTGATACAATAAGCACATCAAGTTGTAAATACTCCAGGCTACTATAAATGCTTGCCCCTTGAACAGCGAAGACAATCAAACCATTTTTTAACGCCAGGTCATACTTTTTACCCAGCAAATACCGGGAAATATCACTGAAAAGCGTCACCAGATGTTGCCATAATATGTGCTGTTTAAGTTGGTGGGTTAATTTGTTGGTTTTCGGCACGGTAGCAACGTGACGTAATCGTTGAATGTTTTTTTTCTTCCGATGCTCGAGCACGAGTTGGAGCAAGCCAAGCAGGAGCATGCTTGTGAAGATAACGATCATGGTAATTTATTTCCGAACAGTTGCTTCAAGGGTTCTTGCATATCATGGATTATTGCCTGTTGGTACACGGCTGAGCGCTGTAATAGACCGTAAGAGGTAAAACTTCCCTGAATTTCCCCCGTTTCAGAGCGTTCTGCCTGCGCGGAATAGCTGAAAATATCTTGCAAGATAATGTTATCGCCCTCCATCCCCATCACTTCTGTAATATTGATGACTTTTCGTGAGCCATCAGGCAAACGCGATACCTGAACAACAATATGGATGGCCGATACGATATTGCGGCGGATTGCTGTAAGGGGAAGCGCCGCGCTTGACATCATGACCATACTTTCCAGACGCGCCAAGGCATCGCGTGGGGAGTTGGCATGCAAGGTTGACATGGAGCCATCATGGCCGGTGTTCATTGCCTGCAACATTTCGAACGCTTCTTCTCCCCGGCACTCTCCGATAATGATGCGATCGGGTCTCATACGCAGTGCATTGACCACGAGATGACGCATTGTAATCTGGCCTTGGTTCTCAGCACCGGCCATACGGGTTTCCAGCCTGACAACGTGCGGTTGCTGTAAACGTAGCTCAGCCGCATCTTCCAGTGTCAGTACCCGCTCCCCTTCATCGATATAATGGGACATGGCATTTAATAGGGTTGTTTTCCCTGACCCGGTCCCGCCAGAAACAATAATGTTGACGCGACAGCGACTCGCGATGACCAGGAAATTAGCCATCATTTCATTCATACTGCCGTACTCAATCAGATTGGCCAGCGTTCTCTGCCCGGAGCCAAACTTACGAATAGAGATCGAAGCCCCATCCAGTGCAACAGGCGCAATGACCACGTTCAGGCGACTCCCGTCAGGCATGCGCGCATCGACCAACGGTTGCGAGTCATCAACGCGGCGCCCCACCCGCGCAACCAGTCGGCGCGCAATATCAATCAACTGCTCGTTGCTGATAAAACGCTTATCGACTAATTCCAATTTCCCCGCGCGCTCCACAAAAATACGTTCGGGCCCATTGACCAGAATGTCGCTGACACTTTCATCCTCCATCAACTCACGCAGCGGCCCATACCCCGTAATCTCATCGGCAATAAGCTCGCTTAAGCAGTTGCAAACCCGGCTTGAAAGATATTGTCCTGTGCTATTCATCACGCGTTGAATGGCGTCGTTAACTTCTCGCAGCAGCGCATCGCGCTGATTCTTCAACTCATCAATGCGTTCTAAATCGATATTTTTGAGCACCTGCTCGCGAAAATAGAGCAGCGTGCTGTTCATTTCAGTTTCAAAATTCATCGCCGTTTCCCCCTATCACCTGTTCCATTTCCCACCTCCCTGATATCAAACAGACCAAAAATCACACAACCGCATTTTGACGCGCGGGGCGAAGAAAAGTCGGTAGAGTAAACAGGGTTTTACGAGAGGACGGAGGGCCCAATGGTTTGCCTAACAGGTGAGCAGCAAGTCGATAGAGCGCACTCTCTGAGGAGAGTGGATTATGATGAACGTTGTAGGCATTCACGCTAAAAATATCGAGCCCGAGATACTCTTCAATATCAGCGTTAACAAGCTCATCCGTATTTTTGGGATGACTCTCGTTTAAACACAGCAAAATACGTACTTCTTTCAGTGGGTTTGCCAACAAGAAACGTTTATGTTCTTCAAGTATATTTTTCGCCACACGCAGTGAGGCTAACGCCCGTGAAATGACCAACACAATGACATGGGACTGCATGAATACCTGTTCCAGCTGCTGTTCGACGTGTGTGTGAATTCCATGATCAAAGAAAACCAGGTTATAACGATTAAACGCGGTATCCTCATACAGCCATGCAGCGTCGCACGTTTCCATTTTTACCGACTGATGAGCGGTAAGATCGGCAATGCTGCCGTCGCTGGGTAACGCTTTAGCTAACAATAAATCCAAATCCCGGCTGCCACTGCAACCCTGCACCAACAGCATGGGTATTGAGGTCAGCATTCCCGCAGCCTTAAAAAGCTGATGCGCCACGGTGGATGCTCCTGCCCCTCCCTTGCATCCCAGAATGCTGATTTTCATTGTTGCTCGGTTATGTGCAGCCGGAATAGGGTCACGAATCAGATCGGGCAGTTGCGGTAACTGCGAGCCAATATGTAAATAGTTAGCGCCTGCTATCATCAACGCATGAGCAAAGCGGATTGAGTCATTATTACCCACGAGAATCGGTTTTGCCGAAACCGGGATGAGTAGCGCAACCATCTGCATAATAAGTTCAACATTATCCACATCGTTAATATCAACAATGACCGCGATGGCATCGCTGGCGCCTGGATTATCACTCATGGTAAAAAAATCCGCTTCATGCGGTATGACATCAGCCAAATGATGCATCAGCAGTTGGCTGACAATATCAGACATCACATCAGGACGAGGTGAAATAATTAAAATGGGCTGTGCGAATTTTTTCTTCTGCGACTTCACCGCTGTATTCTTATTATTCGATTTGGTATCAAAAAATAATTTCATGCGAAACTCCAATGTTCAATGTACTGGCTTATCGCGACTATTTGGAAAATCCACCGCGGTCCATAAAACTGCGTGCATCACTGGCAAGCCGTCCTTCAAGGGTATTTTTATCTACTCCGCTATTAAAAAATAATTGAACGGAAGAGCTACGATGATAATCAGGCAACTTAATTTGCTGTCGTGATGCCGCGGATACCGGCTTTACAAGATCGACGGTAGCAAAAACCACCAACTCTGTTTTATTTCGCGCTGTGTGCGATTTACGCGCCAGCGCCCCAAGAATGGGAATGTCGCCAATGAAAGGGATTTTCGTCAATGATTCCACATCCTCTTCATTGAGTAGGCCCCCAATCACAAAACTATCGCCATCTGCCAGTTCGATCGTCGAACTGGAACGCCGCGTTTTTATCTGAGGTATATTGTAATTATTGTACGCATAACTCCCAGCAACGCTGCTGATCTCATTCGAGATCAACAATTTTATTTTCTGTTTCTTTTCAACTTTGGCAGCAACATTTAACCGAATACCATACTCTTTATATTGTACGGTAGTCCCCTCTTTGCTTTGCACTAAAAGCGGGATTTCTCCACCAACTAAAAAGCTGGCTACCTCACCGGACAACACCGTGAGATTGGGTTGCGCAAGCACTCTAGCCAAACTGTCATTATTAACGGCACTGATTGTGGTACTGATATTTTCTGCATCAAACCCATGTTTGAGGCCAATCAAACTGAAAACCCCTGGGTCATTAACAGCGCCATTGCCTTTAATCAGCCCACTCAGCGTTAAATTACTCCATTCAATCCCTAATGTGTCTGTGAATTTTTTACTTACCTCAACAACGCTAAGCTTAACATTAACTTGATTTGATGAGGGCAATTGCAATCTATTTATTACATTGCTATAAACTCTCTTTGTCATAAAGAAAACTTCTGAACTTTTCTGATCCTCAGAATCATTTTTCACCTTAAGTTCTCGACTTTCTTTTCCAACAACACTGCCCACCAGCTGATATACTGCCCCTCGGGTTTCCTCATCGGGCACCGTTCCGGTCAGAATATAAGATTTATTTTCACCACTGATGAAACTTTTAACCACTACTTGGCTTCCGGGAAACTCCAGCGCAATGCGCTGATTGATATCACCGAGAAAAGAATCAACATTTATCTGTAAATCAGCCAAAATTCTTGTGTCAGCATCATAGGCTGTGACCTCTGAAATACCGGGCGCTTTCGCATACAATACGATGGTATTTTCATTCAATACTTTATAGTCTGCTACCGTAGGATCTGAGATAAATACCGTATTAACACGGCCTTTGGTCCGTAATGTTTTTGACTGGCCTGGCTTTAAAAAGAGTTGATCGGCCATTGCCGCTAACGGATACACTAAAATCAGCGTTAGCATCAGGCTAACGTGAAATGAGAAGCGCTTCATAATCAAACTTTTTTCCTCTGTTAAAATTTCCCTATCAGCCCTAATAGACAAGACCTGTTAACCGCGCCACTCATGTGTGGGCCGCGAGCGGGGTTCATCAAACAGGGGCGCGCTGCTGACTGGCCATGTCGCCTCTTTGCCGGATAGCGTTTCACTGCCTCTTGAACGCAAGTCAATAGGGCCTCTGATTGAGGGAAATAGCAGTATCCTGGCGTTTCCTTCTAATCCTTTCAGCAGCTTGAGCTCTGCATCTCTCAGTTCCACCAGCAGTTGACTTCTGCTTTCTTGAGCCTTCTCTTTTTCATCCCGGTTTACCCGACGGATTGCCAATACACGCCTGTTGACCATAAGGGGTTTAAGTCGTGTATCACGAATAGATTTTGCGGGAGAGATGATGTCCTCACTTCCGTTATCGTCTTGGCGGAGTCCATATGCGAGATAGATATCCACACTGGCACCTGACTTTACATTGTTTAGCAGATAATTATCAGAAGCATCTAACTCAAAAGGATAAAGCACATTCCCTGGTGTGATAAACATGGCAATATAATCATCGCTTCCGGGTTCAACCAACGCGGTTGGCTGAAGATAACTGTCTTTGGCTACCGCACTTTTAAGTGCCCAATGCGTCAGGTCATTTTCCATTATATTGAACTGCATCTCTGTGCTTTCAGGTGATACAGATATATTTTTCAATTGAAAATCATCTTTCTTCAGAATACTGTTGGCAGCCAGATCGCGCTGGGCGACGGCCACGATAATGGTTTCTGTTAAAGAATGCGCCTGCATTTCACTCGCTCCTGATGCTGGCGTATGTGCGGATTTTATATAGAATAAAATACCTATACCACCAGTCAGGATCATTAATATATAAATAATCAGTGCGCTCTTTTTCATTTCAACGCTAATCCGCTCTCGCTAATGTTATAAAATAATTATAAGGTATAACACAAATTATAAAGCGCACTCTTACTTTTAACATATAGCTACCGCATGCGCATTAATACAATAAATACGGTTGAAATAGGCACCCTATATATACATGCATATATAAAGTACCTAATTTCATATTCACCTATCGCTAATACCTTTCAGAGGGTAATTATTAGCCTCAACTCTATTTTCCAGGTATAGACGACTCGACCGTGGTTTTGATTTTTTCAAAGACAGCAGTCAACATTCCTTTAACCGGACCTTCATCGCCGAAAATAACCGTAACCACCGCAGCAACGCCCGCCGCTACAATAGCATATTCAACAGCAGTCACACCCCGCTTGTCTTTTCCAAAGCGACGCACAGTCTCAGTAAAATACACATAACTCGCGATAGACTTCCCCTGAACGTAGCTTACTAAAGAATACATATCCAATCACCTCCATTTATTGATGCTATTATTTCACCGCGTCCTACTTTCGACTTGGTAATATTCACACTCATTATTTTGCGGGGATTTTATAGCATCTCTTTTTCGCCATTAACAATGGTTATATTGTCAAAAAAAAACACAATAACGATTGTTAAAACCTATCAATTAACAAAACACTAGCAAAATTAAAAAAATAATAAGAATTTTCTTACTTATTAACCCCACCCCTTAAAATAAACATCAGCGAATATAACCTTTCTTTAAACACGCCTTAAGAATAACTAACCTAAATAAATTGGACAGATGTTCATTCATAAGAACATTAAAAAAACGGCATATCTACATCGAGCCATCAAAAAAATGAATGATAAATCAACATTTAGCATTTTGCGCCAAACATTCAAAGATAAAAAAAATAAAATATCGACATTCACAATGAAACAATCAATTAAAATAAGCGACACAGCCTTAAAAATGAGATTGCTAACCTCACGCACACATGCAGCCCATGTGATATCAGGTCACTTTCACAGAGACAGTACATTGTTTTATTGTGAATTTATTAGTATTCAAAAGTAATAACAAACGCAGACAGAGGGTAATACACATTACCTTCAGTAAAGGTGGTATGGCTCAAACCAAGAAAATAAAATATGAATTATCTGATCAAAATTCCTATAACCGATAATATCTAACACAGCAAGCGGACCGATTCACTTACGTAATTTTATGACCGGATTTCATCTAACCAGCTTCCAAAGCGTGCTGCAAGGTTAATACTTAGCATTTTCAGCACAGGAATTACTACACAATTTCGTTTTCTTTGCTGTTGATAAATTCATCAACCATCGAAAAAGCAAAAAAAAATGCTGATATAAGCGAACTTATATCAGCATTCTTTAGTTATTGGCGGAACGGACGGGACTCGAACCCGCGACCCCCTGCGTGACAGGCAGGTATTCTAACCGACTGAACTACCGCTCCCCATTAACATGCCCTTGCGAGCGGGATGAATACTAAGGTGATCTGGGTATGGCGTCAATGCTTTTTATAATCAATTCATACTGTTTGTTTATAATTACAGCGTCATGCTGCAATCATCATCAATCGGGTGGTGATTACTGGCGCCACAGGCAACTGCCCCCCTTTTTGGCAATCAGATCGAGGCGCGTTTCATGCGCAGCCAGTTCTTCCGTGCTGGCATAAACGATGGGCAAAGCAGACGCCTGGCGCGTAATTCGCTGCACGCTCTCACTTTCTGCACTCACTTGCTGGTTCTCACTCTCCATGGCAAACGCCAAAGAGGTTTGTCCCCCCGTCATGGCCAGATAGACATCTGCCAAGATTTCGGCGTCGAGTAACGCCCCGTGCAGCGTTCGTTTGCTGTTATCTATCTGATAACGGTCGCACAGTGCGTCCAGGCTGTTTCTTTTACCGGGAAACAGCTTACGCGCGACCATAAGGCTATCGGTGATCTTGCAAAAGGTTTCTGTCTTCGGGATATCCCGATTCAGCATCCGGAATTCATAGTCCATAAAGCCGATATCAAACGCGGCATTATGAATAACCAGCTCCGCACCGCGAATGAACTCAATAAACTCTTCGGCTACCTCAGCGTAGGCGGGTTTATCTTGTAAAAATTCATCGCTGATGCCGTGGACCATGAAGGCTTCCGGGTCAACCAATCTATCAGGCTTGATATACACATGATAATGGCGCCCCGTCAGGCGGCGATTGATGACCTCCACCGCACCGATCTCAATGATTTTATGGCCTTCATAATGAACACCGAGCCTGTTCATCCCCGTGGTTTCGGTATCCAGAACGATCTGTCGTGTAATTGCAGTGCTCATCGCTTTCGTTTTATGTCAGACTTACGGTTTTTATGATTAAGGCAGAGTCTACCAGAGATGACAAAGCAGGTAGAAATTTTCACCGATGGTTCTTGTCTGGGAAATCCCGGCCCGGGTGGTTATGGTGTTGTGCTGCGCTACAAGCAGCACGAAAAAACCATGAGTGCAGGTTATCATCTGACGACCAATAACCGCATGGAATTAATGGCGGCGATTGCCGCGCTGGAAGCATTGACGACCCCATGTACGGTGGTACTGAGTACCGATAGCCAATATGTGCGGCAGGGTATCACGCGCTGGATCCACAATTGGAAACTTAAAGGCTGGAAAACTGCTGACAAAAAACCGGTCAAGAATATCGATCTCTGGCAGCGACTGGATGCCGCTATTCAGCGGCATACGATGCGTTGGGAGTGGGTTAAAGGTCACGCGGGTCATCCAGAGAACGAGAAATGCGATGAACTGGCACGCCAGGCGGCCTCACACCCGACGCAGGACGATACCGGGTATCATCCGGAATAATCGGCTCAGAATGGCTTGTATCCTTTACGGTAACTCTTGGTTGCCCCCACCGCTCTGCGCACCGGTACCTTATTGAACTTCTGGCGCATAGGGGACATGGTGAGCGGAATGGTACGTTTGCGCGCAACCAGGAGCATCAGGCAGCCTAAGAGAGCAGAGTGAGGTGCTGATGTTGTTGTCATCTGCGGTATCTTCCACGGCACCACGTGGAAGGTCCCCTGATACAACACTTCATAATTGAGCAAGCTGAGCCAATCGATCATACGCATCTGCGTGAACATACGTGCGCAATAGGGTTGGCATTGACGAAGACCGGGCGTCAGCTTCCCAGCCCCGAGCAGGCTTATAGGATTAAAACCACTCAGCAATAGCCATCCGTCATTGATCAGTACCCGATCCACTTCGCGTAAAATACGGTGTGGGTCCGACGAATAAGAGAGCGTATGCGCCAGCAAACAGGCATCTATAGACTTCTCAGAAAAGGGCAGTTGATAAGGATCGGCCAAGACATGCACATCATCAGCCGCATACGGGTTGATGTTGACCTGATGAGAAATGGCACACGTGTCCGTCGCGATAGCGTTGCTGAGCGCGCCGACTTTCAGTAAGTGGAAGCCGAACACACGCGGCCACCATGCAGCCAGTGCATGTTCAAGCGTCTGCTGGTAATGTGTGCCCCAAGGGATATCCTCCCAACACGTTGGCGTAGAGTAAGCCTGGGGCGTATGCGCTGGCTTCATATCTTAGTATTCTCCCTCAGACCCAATAGCTATCTCAGACCAGGTAATAAATGGGGTATCGCATGAATCTTATCAGTATTGCAGCACTTTCAGACAACTACATTTGGCTATTACATGACACACAGCACCGTTGTGTGATTGTCGATCCCGGTGAAGCGGAACCAGTATTACAAGCGCTAGGTAAACACCAACTCACACCGGTAGCGGTCTTGCTCACCCACCATCATAGTGACCATGTGGCGGGGGTTCCTGAAATTCTGAAGGCTTATCCTGACTTGCCGGTTTATGGACCCGAGGAGACGGCGCAGCATGGTGCAACACGCATTTTGCGCGACGGAGATCACATTCAGTTACTCAATTCGGATTTCTCCGTGTTTTCTGTGCCGGGTCACACTTTAGGTCATATTTCGTACTACTCCGCGCCGTATTTGTTCTGCGGAGATACGCTGTTTTCTGCTGGATGCGGACGAATTTTTGAAGGAACACCAAAACAAATGTATGAATCTATAGAAAAAATATCAAAATTACCCGATGACACACGCATTTGCTGCGCGCACGAGTACACGCTGTCAAATCTTGAGTTTGCTCACACTATCTGGCCTGAAGAGTGCAATATTACCGCTTACCTTTCTGAAATCAGGCTATTACGCGATAAATCTCAATCATCGTTGCCAACCACCCTGGGTCTTGAACGAAAAATCAACCTTTTCCTTAGATGCCATGACATTGATTTAAAAGAAAAATTAAAAATAAAACCCGGTAACATAGCGGATTGGCAAGTTTTCGCCCAATTACGTGGTAAGAAAGATTGCTTCTGAAGGTTTTTGTTGTGCTGATCGGCTAATCAAAGTATTATTGCTCGTCTTTTAAGCAAACTATTGACACACATATGAAGGCTCAAGCGATTATTATCGCCTCAGTCTTGTTGGCAGGTTGCCAAGGGGTCTACCAGGACACCTCACAACCGAAACAACATGGGCAGAGTCTGTCTTCAGCAGGTCAAGGTGAAGCAGGAAAGTACACAGGAAGTCGAGAGACATCCGCGCGCTGGTTGGATAATAATGGCCTAGCGCAGCGCGACCTGTGGAACTTCATTAGCGACGAGCTGAAGATGGAGGTTCCGGATAATGTCCGGATCCGCGAGCAAAAAACACGATACTTAAAAAATAAGAGCTATCTCCACGATGTAACATTACGGGCAGAGCCGTACATGTACTGGATAGTCGAGCAGATTAAGCAGCGCAAAATGCCGATGGAACTGGTACTGCTACCCATAGTGGAGAGCGCTTTTGATCCCAAGGCCACATCATCCGCCAATGCCGCAGGGCTCTGGCAGATTGTGCCAGGCACTGGGCGTAACTACGGTTTGAAACAAAACCAGTGGTATGATGGTCGTCGCGATGTTGTTGCATCAACGACGGCTGCCTTAGACATGATGCAGCGCCTCAACACGATGTTTGATGGTGACTGGCTACTTACCATCGCCGCTTATAACAGCGGTGAAGGACGTGTCTTGCAAGCGGTAAAAGCAAATAAGGCAAAAGGCAGGTCAACGAGTTACTGGGCATTGGCGTTACCACGTGAAACGTCACTTTATGTCCCCAAAATGCTAGCCTTAAGCGATATTCTTAAGAATAGCAAAAAATACGGCATTGAGTTACCCAAGCCCAACGAAAGTCGGGCACTGGCGCAGGTAGACCTGGGTCAACAGATGGAGTTGACGCAAGCGGCTGAAATGGCAGGCTTGTCGCTAACAAAACTGAAGAGCTACAACACAGGCTACAAACGTGATGTGACCGCTCCGAACGGGCCACATTACATAATGGTGCCTAAGGCACACGTTGAGCAGTTGAAGGATTCGTTGGCAGATGGCGATATCGCCGCTGTACAACCCACTAAACTGGCGCAGCTATCCGCAACTACGGAATACAAGGTTCGTTCAGGCGACACGTTGTCAGGTATTGCGGCGAAACTGAAGGTCAGTGCGCAGGATCTGCGTAAGTGGAACAATCTGTCCAGCGCTAACGCGCTGAAGATTGGTCAATCGCTTCAGGTAGCACAAACCGCTGCGGGCAGTAAGAAGGGTAACAGTAATTCCATTACCTATCAGGTGCGTAAAGGAGACTCTCTTGCGAGTATCGCCAAACGTCACGGGGTAGATATCGCAGATGTCATGCGGTGGAATTCAGTCATCAATAAAAAGGCGAATATTCAGCCTGGAGATCGTTTGACGTTGTTCGTGAATACGGCAACAGCGCCAGACTCTTAAGTACTGCATAGCCTATAAAAAAGCCACGGTTGTTGATAACGACCGTGGCTTTTTTTCGTATGCTGTTTTATCGTCATGCTGGCAACTGAAATTCAACCAATAATGGATTATGGTCAGAAGCCTGAGTAACCAGAACGGAAGATTGCATGACGTGCAAACCACGGTAAAAAACAAAATCTAACGGGCGGCCGAACGTTCGACGCCGCTGGTCGTCAACAAAGCGAACCTCACGCAAGGCAATCTCACTGGCAAATTGATAAAGCGCATTGATACGCTGCCGGCTCCAGGCATTAAAATCTCCCGCCATGATCACTGGCCCGGTATGACGTTTCACCTGCTCACCAATCGCATCCAGCTGTTTGCCATACACTTCAACACCGATGCTGAAATTAATGGCGTGGATATTAATCACCATCAGTTGCTGAGTGCTCTGCAATGCATAAACCGTTATCAGCGCCGATTTAGACAGGCGCAGCAGAGGCTCTCTCTCTCTCAGAGGGCAGCAATATAACGGTTGAGCCGCGGAGAGCGTCATCACACCAGAAGGGTGTTGGGGGAGAATAATGGCGGGAACCTGATCGGTCGCAACGTAGTTCGCCGTTGCAAAGCGAATCAGCTCAGGCGTACTTTGCGCCTCTTGCAGTAAAACGAGATGTGCATCTTTACCAAA
The DNA here is from genome assembly GCF_025962655.1 of Candidatus Symbiopectobacterium sp. NZEC151. Taxonomy (GTDB): domain Bacteria; phylum Pseudomonadota; class Gammaproteobacteria; order Enterobacterales; family Enterobacteriaceae; genus Symbiopectobacterium. The sequence continues at coordinate 99,609 of NZ_JAGFPE010000011.1, forward strand.
GTTTTGTAATACCGAAAGCCAATGCAGACGCTGCTGTTTGTAGATATTCCACACCAACACACGCAGTACGTCGTTTTTTTCAAGCAGCGGCGCCTCTGGCAGTGCCTGCATAACAGGATACTGTATACCAGAGGAAAAAATTCTCTCTACGGGTTGCCCCGCACTGTACCTCACCGCATAGGTTTTCTTTCGCACAACGAACCTGCTTGTCTCTTCAGTGCTACACGCTATTACTTTAAGCAAAGAACGTCCTGAGTGACAGGGATATTCGGCAAGACTTGCACTGCATAACAGATCTTTACAGAGTGAGCAGACTATAGCACACAGTAAAAAGCCCTGAGCAAATGCTCAGGGCTTTTCTTTTTAGTGGCGGAACGGACGGGACTCGAACCCGCGACCCCCTGCGTGACAGGCAGGTATTCTAACCGACTGAACTACCGCTCCACCTATACTTTTTCATTACCAGACATCGTCTGATAATCGATATAAAAACCTGGCAGTTCCCTACTCTCACATGGGGAAGCCCCACACTACCATCGGCGCTACGGCGTTTCACTTCT
>NZ_JAGFPE010000012.1 GCF_025962655.1 Candidatus Symbiopectobacterium sp. NZEC151
CCACATCTACCGTGGCGCGGGAGGCGTATATTACGCTGCACCGCTGAAAAGTCAACGTTAATTTTTCAATTTCGCGTTCGGCTTTCCTGTTTTACTTCTTACCGTTACCACAACCGCGTGTCGCTGTTGCCGTGTCAGTGGAGGCGCAGTATAGGGATTTCCGCGCAGCCTGCAATAGGTATTTTGAATAAAATTGACTGTTTGCTGAATTCCACAGCAAAACCCCGCTTTATACCCACTTTTGCACAATGTTATCCACAAATGAGATTCTCCCTAAAATTAGACGAGCATCACGCAAACGTTTTCGCTACAATTCTCCCGCGCAAAATTACCGCACAAGAACAGAATAGGAATGCGGTTTTATCCAGATAAAGGATAAAAACAGCAAAACTGCATTCATATACTGTTCTTTTATGCCTATCCAAAGCCAAGGGATACATCACCATGTCACAACCTCGTCCTATCCGCCGCGCTTTACTCAGCGTTTCTGACAAAGCCGGTATTGTCGAATTTGCTCAGGCGCTTTCTCAACGTGGCGTGGAGCTGCTATCCACTGGCGGTACTGCCCGCCTGTTGGCTGATGCGGGCTTACCCGTCACTGAAGTGTCCGACTACACGGGCTTCCCAGAGATGATGGATGGTCGCGTTAAAACCCTGCACCCGAAAGTACACGGCGGGATCCTGGGTCGTCGCGGCACGGATGACGCCATCATGGCAGAACATGACATCAGCCCCATCGATATGGTGGTGGTAAACCTGTATCCCTTCGCGCAAACGGTGGCTCGCCCCGATTGCTCACTGGCTGATGCCGTCGAGAATATCGATATTGGCGGCCCGACCATGGTGCGTTCCGCCGCCAAGAACCATAACGATGTCGCCATCGTAGTAAAAAGCAGTGACTACACTGACATCATCAATGAAATGGATGGCAATGCGCACTCTCTGACGTTGGAAACCCGCTTCAATCTGGCGATTAAAGCCTTTGAACATACCGCGGCCTACGACAGCATGATCGCCAACTACTTTGGCACCATGGTTCCTCCTTACCACGGTGAGACAGAGAAGCCGGCCGGCCACTTCCCGCGTACGCTGAACCTGAACTTCATCAAGAAGCAGGATATGCGTTACGGCGAGAACAGCCACCAGCAGGCCGCCTTCTATATAGAAGAGACGCTGAAAGAGGCCTCGGTTGCGACAGCAGAACAGTTGCAGGGCAAAGCGCTGTCTTACAACAACATTGCCGACACCGATGCGGCGTTGGAGTGCGTAAAAGAGTTCGCCGAACCGGCCTGCGTTATCGTGAAACACGCCAACCCCTGTGGCGTGGCTATTGGCGAGTCGATTCTGGCGGCCTACGAGCGCGCCTACAAAACCGACCCCACCTCTGCGTTTGGCGGCATCATCGCGTTTAACCGCGAACTGGACGAAGCCACCGCGCAAGCGATCATCAGCCGTCAGTTTGTGGAAGTGATCATCGCCCCCTCAGCCAGTGCAGCGGCATTGAAAGTGACAGCGGCAAAACAGAACGTGCGTGTCCTTACTTGCGGTCAGTGGCAGCAACGCGTTTCCGGGTTGGATTTCAAACGCGTCAACGGTGGCCTGCTGGTGCAGGACCGCGATCTGGGCATGGTTGATGCGAGTCAACTGCGCGTTGTCACTGAGCGTCAACCGACAGAAACCGAACTGCGCGATGCACTGTTCTGCTGGAAAGTCGCGAAGTTCGTCAAATCCAATGCCATCGTCTATGCCCGTGATAATATGACGGTCGGCATCGGTGCAGGACAAATGAGCCGCGTCTATTCCGCAAAAATCGCGGGTATTAAAGCCGGTGACGAAGGATTGCAAGTTGAAGGCTCCGTGATGGCTTCCGATGCGTTCTTCCCGTTCCGTGACGGTATCGATGCCGCCGCCGCCGTTGGCATTACCTGTGTGATTCAGCCGGGGGGTTCCATTCGTGATGACGAGGTTATCACCGCCGCCAACGAACACGGCATTGCCATGATCTTCACCGACATGCGCCATTTCCGCCACTAATTCAGGATATGACACAGATGAACATTTTAATCATTGGTAATGGCGGGCGCGAACACGCGCTGGCGTGGAAAGCCGCCCAGTCGCCGCTGGCAGATAATGTGTATGTCGCGCCCGGTAATGCGGGTACGGCACGCGAACCTGCGCTGCACAACGTGGCGATCTCCGCTACCGATATTCCGGCGCTGGTTGCTTTTGCCCAGGAAAAACAGATTGGTTTAACCATCGTCGGTCCGGAAGCACCGCTGGTGATTGGCGTGGTTGATGCTTTCCGCGCCGCGGGCCTGACGATTTTTGGCCCAACGCAGGCCGCAGCGCAGTTGGAAGGTTCCAAGGCCTTTACCAAAGATTTCCTGGCGCGTCAGCAGATCCCCACCGCGTTCTATCAGAATTTCACCGAGGTTGAGCCTGCACTGGCCTATGTGCGCAAGCACGGCGCGCCTATCGTTGTAAAGGCTGACGGCCTGGCGGCGGGCAAAGGCGTTATCGTTGCCATGACGCAGGAAGAAGCGGAAAACGCGGTTCAGGATATGCTGGCGGGCAATGCATTTGGCGATGCCGGACACCGCATCGTCATCGAAGAGTTTCTGGAAGGGGAAGAGGCCAGCTTTATCGTCATGGTCGATGGCGATAACGTATTGCCCATGGCCACCAGCCAGGACCACAAACGTGTGGGCGATAAAGACACCGGCCCGAACACCGGCGGTATGGGCGCATACTCTCCTGCCCCGGTGGTGACCGATGAGATTCACCAGCGCGTGATGGATCAGGTGATTTGGCCGACAGTGCGCGGCATGAAGGCGGAAGGAAATACCTACACCGGCTTCCTGTATGCCGGGTTGATGATCGATGACGCGGGCCAACCGAAGGTGATCGAATTCAACTGCCGTTTTGGCGATCCGGAAACGCAACCGATCATGATGCGCCTGCGCTCCGATCTGGTGGAGATGTGTCTGGCGGGCTGTGAAGGCAAACTGGATCAGACAACGTCGGTCTGGGATGAGCGCCCGGCGTTAGGCGTGGTGATCGCGGCGGGCGGTTACCCCGGCGACTACGCTTCCGGCGATGTCATCAGCGGCTTACCGCAGCAAGAAGCGGAAGACAGCAAGGTGTTCCAGGCTGGCACCGCACTGCGTGGCGATGACGTAGTGACCAGCGGTGGACGCGTGCTGTGCGTGACCGCCTTGGGTCGCACTGTCGCACTGGCGCAGCAGAACGCGTATCAGGTTGCCAAAGATATCCGCTGGAACGGCAGTTTCTACCGCAATGATATCGGCTATCGCGCTATTGCTCGTGAGCAGAAGCAGTAATGATAGGTAGTTCGTCGTCCTCGGCGTAGGCCGGGGACCTCTGATAGGAAGAACGCCCCTCGTCGTCCTCGGCGAAAGCCGGGGACCCCTGACAGAAAGAACGCGTTAAGCCTGTAGGAGATTCCCGCCTGTGCGGGAATGACAGGTAGTGGGCGGGAATGGCAGAGGTTTGTGGGAATGACGGATGGATTTCACCCTACTCACTGGCAAAGGGCTTCCACTGACACAAATCTTCCTCAGCGACCAGCAGCAGTTGCGTTCCCGCAGGGGCATCCAACCACGCCACGCGCTGCGTGACGTCAGGACGATGCTGTCGCTGTTCCGCAATCCATCTCAGCGAGAGCCTATCAAAATCAGGGCTGACATTTTGCCCCTCACAAGTCAGCACGCGATTGCCCTGTAGCATCCCCTGACGCAGTTTCACACTGCCAGTGCGCAACACCTCGCTGAGTTCCAGCACCCGCTTGGCATCAAACTGAAACAGCGCAATCTCGTCTTCAGAAACGCTTTCACGCCGATCGTCGAGTTGCCGTTGCATAAAGCTCACTGTCCCGTCGTCAGCAAAACGAAGATGGAGACTTTCAGGATGGGCACCGCGATAACTGCGCTTTATTTCACGCAGGTGGTCCTGAACAAACAGGTAGCGCGTTTCCACCCCGTGGCGATCGGGCCACAGGTTATCATCCTGCAACGCATTGGAGAGCGTCACCAACTGCGTGCTGTTCTGTTGGCTGTCATCCTTGCGCCACACGCGCACCACCGCACGATCGCCAACATAGCCGGTGGCGAAGGTCGTTGGCGGTGGCGAATGGCTGGAACAGGCAGTGAGCAATCCGGCAAGAGCCACCGTGCCCAACCTGCGCCACAAAAGCAAAAGGGGCGCTAACGCCCCTTTGCTTGAATCCTTCACTGACATTCGCTTATTTAACAGCGTCTTTCAGTGCTTTGCCCGCGACAAATGCCGGGACATTCGCCGCAGCGATTTTGATTTCTTTACCCGTTTGCGGGTTGCGGCCAGTGCGCTCGTTACGATGGTTCACTTTAAACGTACCAAAACCCACTAATTGTACTGCATCGCCTGCTTTCAGAGACTCAGTTACCGCGGCCAGAGTGGCTTCTAACGCTGTTTTAGCCTGAGCCTTGGACAGGTCAGCTTTGTCTGCAATCACATCAATCAGTTGAGTCTTATTCATAAGTTATCCTTACAGTGTGTTTATCGCTTGCTTAGCATCGAGTGCGACGGATATGCTCAAAAGCACTCTCCTGCATACACGCACCGACAGCCACTTTTTTTACGCCCCCCAAATGTAGACCAGACAGGGGGCGGATGTGAAGCCCTTCAACTTGTCATTTAGGGCCTTAAATCACGTTTTATCGCCTTATTGACCTAAATTTATGCCAATATTGCTGCTCCCCGCTTCCCGCAGGTCGGCACGCAGCCCTTTAATCAATTCCAAATCACGCTCTTCACACGCCGCCAGCAACCGAAAAATCTCCCACTGAATGTCCCATTCTTCTTCGATCGCGGGCAGCGTGTAGAGTTCTTCGTCCGTCATTTCACGGCCGGCTTGCGTCATTTCCAGCATCGCTACCGTGCGAATGGAGGTCTCGCTAATGGCAATCGCATGCTCGAGCGTGGCACCACTCAGTTGCGAATGCAGCAGTTCACCCAATGCAATGCACGCGTCAATGGCCGGATAGACACCGTATAAATCGTAATCATCGGCGGAGGGAATGGCGTCCTCCCATTTCTCCAACTGGCTGTCGAAATTGACCTTGGCCTCTTTCACCACCAGCACTTCCCACACCAGGTCGAGGATGCGGCGATACAGTTGCGCATCACCAAACTCGGTCTGGCGACAAAATTCATAATAGTTCGGATACATCCGCTCGCAAAGGCAAGCCATAAAAGTCACGTGCTGCCAGCTTTCCAGCTTCTCCAGCCGCAGGTGAATCGGATTACGTAACATCGTCGACGCTCATTATTTTTAATGGCAGGCAGTGTACCTGAAAATTTTGCCTTGCCCTATGCCTGAATTCTTAAACTTACCGCATCCCGCCTGCGTTACTGTGGATTTTCTCGCAGCCAGCGTTGAAAGGCCGGCCGCTGTGAGGCAACGGCGTCCGCCCAACGCGTAGGTTCGGGTAAACGGTAGCCCTGCTGGCAGCGTTTTACCCACATCAGTGCGCTGTTCAGGCTCACCCGATGGCCGGTGGAGATAAACAGCGGATTACAGCGCGCCTTGCTGCGCCACACCCAGCCAATCTGTTCGTCATGGTCCATCAGCGCGCTTTGGCTGCCGGGCGCATCAGAAAGCGGAGCAATCTGACCGCACAGCCGTTTTTTAGCCACGCCAATGGTCGGGACATCCACCAATAACCCAAAATGGCTGGCAACGCCCAATCGCCTGGGGTGCGAAATGCCGTGACCGTCAACGAACAGCAACTCAGGCTTTTGCGCCAGTTGTTGCCAGGCAGCCAACAGGCCAGGACACTCACGAAAAGAGAGCAACCCCGGCACATAGGGCATGACCGTCGGGATACGGGCAATCTGGTACTCAACCAACTGAAGTGAAGGGTAGTGCAATATCGCGATCGCCGCACGCGTCACCGCGCCCTCTTGCTCGAATCCGACATCAGCCCCGCCGATAAACGTGGGCTCGACAAAGGGCAGGCTGTCAACACGCACAATGTCCTGCGCCCGCCGTTTCTGTTCCGCCTTCAATGCTTGCGTATCCATCAGCCTACTCCTTAAGGCACCTTCAATCCTGATGATGGCGATTATTGATGGAACGGGCGCGACAACCGGTGCACCGCATCAACAAACGCACCGGCATGTTCCGGTGGCACATCCTGATGAATCCCGTGCCCCAAATTGAACACGTGACCCTCCCCCGGACCGAACGCGGTTAAAATCGTCTCAACCTCTTGCTCAATACGCGCTGGCGACGCATAGAGCATTGAAGGGTCCATATTGCCTTGCAGCGCCACCGTGTCCCCAACCCGCGCGCGCGCCTCAGCAATATCCGTGGTCCAGTCCAGACCCAGCGCATCGCACCCCGTCGCAGCCATCGCTTCCAGCCATTGCCCGCCGCCTTTGGTAAACAGCGTTACCGGTACGCGCCGACCCTCATGCTCACGCAGCAGGCCATCCACGATTTTGTGCATGTAGTGCAGTGAAAACTCACGGTAATCGCGACCGCTCAGCGCGCCGCCCCAGGTATCGAAAATCATCACCGATTGGGCACCGGCCTTGATCTGCGCATTGAGGTAGAGAATCACGCTGTCAGCCAGCTTATCCAGCAGCAGGTGGAGCGTCTGCGGCTCGGCAAACAGCATTTTCTTGATAACCGTAAACGCTTTACTGCTGCCGCCTTCCACCATATAGGTTGCCAGCGTCCAGGGACTGCCGGAAAAACCGATCAATGGCACCGCACCGGCCAGTTCGCGGCGAATGGTGCGAACCGCATCCATCACGTAGCCCAGTTCCTGCTCGGGATCGGGAATGGGCAAGCGCGCCACATCCGCAGCGGTTCGCACCGGATGGGCAAAACGCGGCCCTTCCCCGGTTTCAAAATAGAGCCCCAATCCCATGGCATCCGGCACGGTGAGAATATCGGAAAACAGGATGGCGGCATCCAGCGCATAGCGCCGAAGCGGTTGCAGCGTGACTTCGCAAGCCAGCTCTGGATTTTTGCACAGCGACATAAAATCACCGGCTTGAGCGCGCGTCGCTTTGTACTCCGGCAGATAGCGGCCGGCCTGGCGCATCATCCACACCGGCGTCACGTCAACGGGCTGGCGCAGTAGCGCGCGCAGATAGCGATCATTTTTCAGGTCTGGCATGCGGTGTCCTTTTGTCATCCTGAGAGAGGGTCAAAACGCGATAACGAAACGAGTGGCGCGAAGTGTAGCACGCCAGCGGCGCTATTCCTGCCCATCGCGGCACAGTACCACGGTGTCTTCAATCAAACGTCGCGCGACCGTACCCGGCGGCGGGAGAATCGGCAGTTGATCGTAGCGGAACCAGCCCGCATCTCTGAGTTCTTTGGGATCGTGGCGCAGATCGCCGTCGGCATACTCGGCCATAAACGCCATCATCAGCGAATGCGGGAACGGCCACGGCTGCGAGCTGATGTAGCGCAGATTTTTAATACGAATGTTGCTCTCTTCCATCACCTCGCGGGCAACCGCTTGCTCGAGCGTTTCGCCCACTTCCACGAACCCCGCCAGCACGGTATACATATTACCGCGGTGGCGTTGATGCTGCGCCAGCAAGATCTCCTCACCGCGCCGGATCGCCACGATCACGCACGGGGCGATTTGCGGGTAATAACGCTCTTTACACTGCGGGCACAAGCAGGCCAGTTCCGTTTTGCTGTGCACCATTTTCTGCCCGCAATAGCCGCAAAACTGATGCGAGCGATAGAATTCGACCAGTTGCACACCGCGCCCTGCCAGTTGAAACAGCGCCACGTCTTCATCCAGCAGTTGGCGCACGGAGTCCATCTGCGAGGTTTTCTGGTGACTGACCAACCACACGCACTCGCCCTGCCACTCCCCTATCTGGCGTCCAACAATGCCTTCCAATCCGCACTGCGCCGCCGTGCCATGCGGGAGTTTCCCTTCGGGCAGCCACACTTGATTATCATGGCTGACCACCCACCATCCATGCTCATCACCTTTTAATGTTTGTTCCATATCTTTTCTATTGCTCCACAGACACTTCACTGGCATTTTAACTGTCAGGGATATGGCAGAATTTCATCGTCACCGATTGTTCTTTCTTATCAATGCACGGAGTCAACAATGTTAAACCAATTACAAAGTCTGACTGAGTACGTTGGTGGCAATAATGCGTTAATCGACCAATGGCTACAAGCGCGCAAGCAACTTCTGGTTGCCTATTACCATCTGGTCGGCATTAAGCCAAACAAAGATAAACACACCCCGCTCGATGAGCAGGCCTTGGATGATTTTTGCCACAACCTTGTGGACTATCTTTCCGCCTGCCATTTCCATGTTTATGAGCGCATCCTGCAAGAGGCGGTTGCACTGAGCGATCAAAAGCTGGCGCAAACGCACCGTCTGGCGCTGGCGTTGCAGGCCAACACCCAATTCATTATGGATTTCTACGACAGTAGTCTGGCGACCGCCATCGATCACGACAACTGCATTGAGTTTCAGCAAGCGCTGTCGAGCGTCGGCGAAGCCATGGCGGAACGCTTTGCACTGGAAGATCGCCTGATTCGTCTGGCGATTGATAAAGAATAACGCCATCGCCCCACCTTACATTTTGACAGTGTCTCTCAGACGTCCTAAAGTGTTAGCGTTTTATTAACCTCATGGTAATGGGGTTATTGCTTGGTAAACAGCCTCTGAGCTGACTATCGGGCGTATCTTGTCGGAGTGCCTAGCGTGTTTATGTGATACATAAACCGCAGGCTGAGACCGTTTATTCGGGATCCGCGGAACCTGATCAGGTTAAAACCTGCGAAGGGAACAAGAGTAATCCACTCTGTTTTGTCACCGTTGTCATCGCCATGTTGTTACCGGCATAGCGCGTAAAATCGGGGCAAGGCAACCATAATTACTCCCTGCGAGCTCCAGACAAGCATTTTTCCTTAACCATAATCAGGAACATGCTATGTCTCAATCACCCGCTACAACGCCTAAAACCCCGTCTGGCCGTCGCGAAAAGCGCGAAGCAGCCGAGGCATTTATTCATAATCTGCGCGGCACTGCCTTTCCTAACTCCACGCGCATCTACCTTGCCGGGTCGCGCAGCGATATCCGCGTGCCGATGCGGGAAATCGCCCTCAGCCCAACGCTGGTGGGTGGTGGCAAAGATAACCCTCACTATGAACCTAACGAAGCCGTGCCGGTGTATGACACCGCGGGGCCGTATGGCGATCCCGATGCGCGGCCGGACGTGCGTACTGGGCTGGCGAAACTGCGTGCTGACTGGATTGCAGAACGTAGCGATACCGAGCCGCTCTCCGGCGTCAGCTCCCGTTTTACCCAGCAGCGACTGGCGGATGCCGGGTTGGATCACCTGCGCTTTGAACAGTTGCCGCAGCCCAAACGCGCCCAGTCGGGCAAGTGCGTCACGCAATTGCACTATGCGCGCCAAGGGATCGTCACGCCGGAAATGGAGTTTATCGCCATCCGCGAAAACATGGGACGCGAGCGCATTCGCAGTGAAGTGTTGCGCCACCAGCATCCGGGACAAAGCTTTGGCGCGATCCTGCCGGACAACATCACCCCGGAATTTGTGCGTCAGGAAGTCGCCGCAGGCCGTGCCATCATCCCGTCCAACATCAATCACCCTGAATCTGAACCGATGATTATCGGGCGCAATTTTCTGGTCAAGGTGAACGCCAATATCGGCAACTCAGCGGTCACCTCATCTATCGAAGAAGAGGTGGAAAAGCTGGTCTGGTCTACGCTGTGGGGGGCCGATACGGTGATGGATCTCTCCACCGGACGCTATATTCACGAAACCCGTGAATGGATCCTGCGCAACAGCCCGGTGCCGATTGGTACCGTTCCCATTTATCAGGCGCTGGAGAAGGTCAACGGCATAGCGGAAAACCTCACGTGGGAAATGTTCCGCGATACATTGCTCGAACAGGCTGAACAAGGGGTGGATTACTTCACCATTCATGCGGGTGTGCTGCTGCGCTATGTGCCGATGACCGCACAGCGTCTGACCGGCATTGTATCGCGCGGCGGTTCCATCATGGCGAAGTGGTGCCTGTCGCATCATCAGGAGAATTTCCTCTACGTCCACTTCCGTGAAATCTGTGAGATTTGTGCCGCCTACGACGTTGCCCTGTCGCTGGGCGATGGCTTGCGTCCCGGCTCCATTCAGGATGCCAACGATCAGGCGCAGTTTGCCGAACTGCATACCCTGGGCGAGCTGACCAAAATCGCCTGGGAGTATGACGTGCAGGTAATGATTGAAGGGCCGGGACATGTGCCGATGCAGATGATTCGCCGCAACATGACCGAAGAGCTGGAGCACTGCCACGAAGCGCCGTTCTATACCCTGGGGCCGCTGACCACCGATATCGCCCCCGGTTATGACCATTTCACCTCCGGTATCGGGGCCGCGATGATTGGCTGGTTCGGTTGCGCCATGCTCTGCTACGTCACGCCGAAAGAACACCTCGGGCTGCCCAACAAAGAGGATGTGAAGCAGGGGCTTATCACCTACAAGATCGCCGCGCATGCGGCCGATCTGGCGAAAGGGCATCCCGGCGCGCAGATCCGCGATAACGCCATGTCCAAAGCACGCTTTGAGTTTCGTTGGGAAGACCAGTTCAATCTGGCGCTCGATCCGACCACCGCGCGCGCCTATCACGATGAAACCCTGCCGCAAGAATCAGGCAAAGTCGCACATTTCTGTTCCATGTGCGGGCCCAAATTCTGTTCGATGAAAATTTCGCAGGAAGTGCGTGAGTACGCGGCGAAAAATCCGGTCCCCGCCCTGGAAGCGCAGCCGATTGAAGTCGGCATGGCAGAGATGTCGGCCCAGTTTCGTGCACGCGGCAGCGAGCTCTACCACAGTGCCACGACGCTGCTCGGGGAGGAAACCAAATGAATCCGGCATTCCCCGCGACCGCGCCACGGCTCGGGCTTTACCCGGTAGTGGACCGCGTGACCTGGATCGAGCGCCTGCTCAGCGCTGGCGTAAAAACCATCCAGTTACGCATCAAGGATAAAACCGCAGCACAGGCCGAGGCCGCCATCATGCAGGCCATCGCGCTCGGGCAGGATTATCAGGCTCGCTTGTTTATTAACGATTTTTGGCAACTGGCCGTCAAGCATCGGGCATACGGCGTGCACTTGGGTCAGGAGGATCTGGATACCGCCGATCTGCATACGATCCGTGATGCGGGGCTGCGCTTGGGTATTTCAACCCACGACGACGTGGAACTGGCACGCGCCGTGGCACTCAAGCCGTCGTATATCGCCCTCGGGCATATCTTCCCGACGCAAACCAAAGAGATGCCCTCCGCGCCGCAGGGGGTGAGCGAATTGAAGCGTCACATTGATGCGCTGCAAGGGCGTTTCCCTACCGTAGCCATCGGTGGCATCAGCATTGACCGCGTACCGAGCGTGCTGGCAACCGGCGTCGGCAGCATTGCGGTGGTCAGCGCGATAACGCAGGCCGCCGACTGGCGTCAGGCAACTGCCACATTGCTCAGCCTGATTGAACATCAGGAGGCCTCCGATGCATAACGATCCGGTACTGAGCGATCAAGAGTTCTTGCGCTACAGCCGTCAATTGCTGCTGGAAGACATCGGCCCGGAAGGGCAAGAAAAGCTGAAGAAATCCCGCGTACTGCTGGTCGGCATGGGTGGGCTAGGCGCACCCGCCGCGCTCTACCTCGCCGCCGCGGGGGTTGGTACCTTGACGATCGCCGATGATGACCAACTGCATATCTCCAATCTGCAACGGCAGATCCTCTATCGCACGCAGGATATTTCTCGCCCCAAGGCCACGCTCGCCAAGCAGCAACTCTTGGCGCTCAACCCGTTAACCGAGGTGGTGACGCTCACCGAGCGTCTGGCGGGAGCGGCATTACACCACGCGGTGCAACAGGCCGATCTGGTGCTGGATTGCAGCGACAACATGGTCACACGCCACGCGGTTAATGCCGCTTGCGTTCAGCAGCACACGCCGTTGGTCAGCGGCAGTGCGGTGGGCTTTAGCGGACAGTTGCTGGTGCTAACGCCCCCCTACGCGCACGGCTGTTACGCCTGTCTCTACCCGGAAGCGACGGAACCACAACGCAACTGCCGCACCGCCGGTGTACTCGGCCCGGTGGTCGGGGTCATCGGCACGCTTCAGGCACTGGAAGCCATCAAACTACTGGCGGGGTTGCCTTCGGCACTCAGCGGCAAGCTGCGCCTGTTTGATGGCAAGCAACAGAGCTGGCAAACCTTTCAGTTAAGCCGCTCGACGCGCTGTCCGGTCTGTAAGGATATCGCGGCATGAACATTACGCTGAACGACACCCCGATGGCGTGCGATGAGGCCATCACGGTGGAAACCCTGCTGGCGGGGTTGGATCGCTTACAGCCCGGCACCGCGCTGGCGATAAACCAGACCATTGTGCCGCGTGACGAATGGGCGACACGACCCGTTTGCTCAGGCGACGATATTCTTCTTTTTCAGGCTATCGCAGGGGGTTGATATGTTGCAGATTGCCGATACACGTTTTTCTTCCCGGTTATTAACCGGAACGGGTAAATTCGCCACTGCCGAGCTGATGCACGCGGCGTTGCAGGCATCGGGTTCTCAGTTAGTCACGCTGGCCATGAAGCGCGTTGACCTGAAAACCGGTAATGACGCCATTTTCGCGCCGCTCAAGCAGCTAGGTGTGAAACTGCTGCCCAACACCTCAGGGGCGAAAACCGCAGATGAAGCGGTGTTCGCCGCACGGTTGGCGCGCGAAGCGCTGGGCACGCACTGGCTCAAACTGGAAATTCATCCCGACGCCAAATACCTGTTGCCCGACCCAATCGAAACCCTGCGCGCCGCTGAGCGCCTGGTTAAAGAGGGTTTTGTGGTGTTGCCCTACTGCGGCGCGGACCCGGTGCTGTGCAAACGGCTGGAAGAGGTGGGTTGCGCCGCCGTGATGCCGCTGGGCGCGCCCATCGGCTCCAATCAGGGGCTGCAAACGCGCGATTTCCTGCGCATCATTATCGAGCAAGCCACGGTGCCGGTGGTGGTTGACGCAGGCATTGGTGCACCCAGCCACGCCACCGAGGCGCTGGAGATGGGGGCCGATGCGGTGCTGGTTAACACGGCGATTGCCGTGGCACGCGATCCGGTACAGATGGCTCACGCCTTTCGTTTAGCGGTAGACGCGGGCGAACGGGCACGTCAGGCCGGATTAGGCCAACGCCAGTTCGTGGCAAGCGCCACCAGCCCGCTGACCGGCTTTCTTCAGCAGATAACGCCGGAGGCGCAATCATGACCCGCGCGTTTCGCACCCGCTGGGAGCAGCTCGATTGGGATGGCATCACCCTCGACATCAATAGCAAAACCGCACGCGATGTGGAACGGGCACTGACGTCGACCACGCTCTCCCGTGACGATATGATGGCGCTGCTTTCCCCGGCAGCGCTGCACTGTCTGGAGCCGTTGGCCGCGCGGGCTCAGCAGCTTACCCGGCAACGTTTTGGCAATACCGTGGGTTTTTATGTTCCGCTCTATCTGTCGAACCTGTGTGCCAATGACTGCACCTACTGTGGTTTCTCCATGAGCAACCACATCAAGCGCAAAACCTTGAACCAAGAGGAAATCCTGCGCGAGATTGCCGCCATCAAAGCGCTGGGGTTTGATAACCTGCTGCTGGTCACGGGAGAACATCAACGTAAAGTCGGCATGGCGTATTTTCGCGACATGTTGCCCCTGATTCGGCCACACTTCAGTGCGCTGATGATGGAAGTGCAGCCGATGGCGCAAGAGGATTATGCGGAGCTAAAAACGCTGGGGCTGGACGGCGTCATGGTCTATCAGGAAACCTACCATCCTGTGACCTATCAGCAACATCACCTGCGCGGCAACAAACAGGATTTCCATTGGCGCCTGGAGACACCGGATCGTTTGGGCCGCGCCGGGATCGACAAGATCGGGCTCGGTGCATTGATCGGCTTATCGGACAGTTGGCGCACCGACTGCTATATGGTGGCGGAGCATCTGCTGTATTTGCAGCAAACCTACTGGCAGAGCCGTTACTCCATCTCCTTTCCGCGTCTGCGGCCCTGTGCAGGCGGCATCACACCGGCGTCGATAATGGACGAAGCGCAGTTACTGCAAGTGATTTGCGCATTCCGATTGCTGGCTCCCGAGGTGGAGTTGTCGCTATCTACCCGAGAATCGCCCTATTTTCGCGATAACGTGGTGCCTATTGCTATCAACAGCGTCAGCGCATTTTCCAAAACGCAGCCTGGGGGCTACGCAGAGGATCGTTCCGAATTGGAGCAGTTTGCCCCCCATGATAATCGCCGCCCGGAGGCCGTCGCACAGGCAATCACGCAGGCTGGGCTGCAACCGGTATGGAAAGACTGGGATGGGTATTTGGGAAGGCAGTCGCATCATCGACATAATGCGGGATAAAGGGGCGAAACGTGCCATTATCGGACGATAAAACGGCCAGATCATGCACCCTCTGTTTATCTTTCACTACGTAAAGTGATGCTGTTGACGACCTCGATTCGCCAACCGAAACCGGATTGTTTCATTCGGTTTCGCCCCCTCTGCCGATACAGGGTGGCCCTATCGCCCTGTATCGGTCCTTCTTCGGCACGCGCTTAGTGGCCGCTCAACGTATCTTCATGCAGCAGGTGTTCCGCCTGCTCCCCAATCACGCGTAGCATCTGCTGCATTTCATCGGTTAACGGCAGACCGTAGTGCACGCGCATACAGTTGCGATATTTACCCGACGCAGAGAACAACGATCCGGAGGCTATCTGGATACCGGACTGGCGCAGCAGGCTGTTGAGTCGCAACGTATCGAAGGTTTCCGGAAACTCAATCCACATCATAAACCCGCCCTGCGGTCGGCTAACGCAAATCCCGCAGGGAAAATAGCGCCGCACCCAGCAGGTGAACGTATCAAGATTGCTTTTGTAGTAGGCGCGCATCCGGCGTACATGGGGCTGATAGTGGCCCTGACGAATAAACTCCGCCACGGCTAACTGGGTATGGGTAACGGCATAGCCTGTGCTGGTGTATTTGGTGTGCAGCACGCGTTCCAGATAGCGTCCGGGAGCAATCCATCCCACACGCAGTCCCGGTGCCAAACTTTTGGAAAATGAGCTGCACAGCAGCACTCTGCCATCGTTATCAAAGGATTTGATGGTGCGTGGCCGCGGATACTCGTAAGCCAGCTCACCGTAAGCGTCATCTTCAATGATGGCAATATCAAACTGTTGTGCCAGCACGATCAGCGCCTTCTTACGCGCATCCGGCATATAAAAGCCGAGTGGATTATTGCAGCTTGGCACCAGCATAACGGCTTTAATCGGCCACTGTTCCAGCGCCAACTGCAAGGCTTCCAGGCTGATGCCCGTCACAGCATCGGTGGGAATTTCCACTACCTTGATCCCCAAACCACGCAGCGTTTGCAGCGTACCGGGAAAGGTGGGTGACTCCACCGCCACAATATCCCCTTCTCGACACAGGGAACGTAATGCGGTGAACAACGCCTCCTGACAGCCGGTGGTGATCACGATATCTTCTGCCGACAGTTGGCAATTACTGTCCAGCGCCAATCGCGCAATTTGCTCACGCAGTTCCGGCGCGCCATACATATTGCCGTAATTCAATATTCGCACGTCTTGTCGCTGACAAAAGCGCGTCAGGGATTTCCATAAGGGTTTAATCGAAGACTGGCTGACATCCGGCCCGCCGCCACCCAGGTTGTACAGGTTACGCTCCGGGTTGGGGTTAAACAGCTCACGCACCGAGTCCCATTGGCTGATTTCTACCGGGCGCTGCACCGGGCGGGTTAACCCCGGCACCGGCGGGTGCGCTTTGCGCGGCGCAACGTAATAGCCAGAGCGGGGCTGCGGCAAAATAAGCTGTTGGGATTCCAGCACATGGTAGGCCTGCTGTACGGTGCTGATGCTCACACCGTGTTCCTGACTGAGCGTGCGCACGGAGGGCAGACGCTCACCGTTTTGGTACAACCCCTGCTCAATGCGTTGCGCCAAAAGCGCCGCGAGATGCTGGTAACGCGTCATAAGTATCCTTGCTGCGCCGTGCGTCAGCGAAAAAACCAGTACAGATTAAGGGAAAACCGGCCATTCAGTTGCAATATGACACAATCTGTATGCTTGAAAAAGCGATTTTCTGAGGCTGTATCCTCATCGCGTTCACCTTCATCATAAACAGTATCTTGAGGTGAAGGAGAGCGCAATGAGCCAGTGGAGAAGCGGTTGTAAAACAGCAATAACGCGGAGTATTGATATCACGATCCGCACCCCGGTTCGGTGGTGGTGTCACTGGCGCAAACGCCGCACCACACTGCGCGAACTGCGTCGACTCAATGACGCTCAGCTCAAAGACATTGGCCTTACGTCACACGATGTTGACCGCTTTCGCTAAACAGAGGTTCCGGCCGGACAGGTTGAGTTCGGTCGGGTTTACAACATCCATCCAGTATGGTTCTATGTCCCGGCGTTACTCTCTCAGCCATGCGCATGGCGTTAACTCAACCTGAATGACATCATCATGCGTAAGTTCGCCATTTGGTTACTCTTGACGGCCCTATCCGCTCTTGGTCTTAGCGTTCATACGCTGCAACAGCAGTATGAAGAACACAGCGCCGAGTTCCGCATCCTTTATCGCGATGTGGCCCTCAAACTGTCTCAGCATGATGTCATCCTGACGCTGCTTTCCACCACCAGCGATCCCGAGGTTGTCAAAAAAGCCTTTCCCCAAATTCTTATCTTAAAAACACGTTCGCTGGAATACAGTGCTAGCGAACCACAACTGGCGGGCAATGGCACCTATTGGCTAAACGGCCAGCACTTCTCGTTGCTGATCGATCTTAAGCAGGTACTCAGCACGCTGCCGCAAAGCAATGCATTCCGCACGCTGGGGTTGTACTTGCATGACACCCCGCTGGTGGTACTCGGTGATAGCGCTACCGCGCCTTACTGGCAGTGGAGTAAAGCGCTGGTGGGCGATTCGCAGCCGTTCGAGCTTTCGGCAGGAAACGATCCCGACTGGCGTCATCTGCCCTGGATCAGCATGCTGTTGTTTGCCCTACTCTGGGCGGTCGTGGTGGAGTTTGTCAGCCGCTATCTGATGTATAAACGTCAACGTGTGCTGGCGGATTTACGTGCACAGTTTTCCGAACTCACCCGACTCAATACCATGGGAGAGATTACCGCCGGCATGGTACATGAGTTGAATCAACCACTTACTGCAATTCTGAGTTATAACCAAACCGCCCTGAGTTTGTTGAAACAGGAAAGGAGTGCGGAGATCGCCCCACTGCTCGACGCCGCCGTGGTGCAAACCAAGCGCATCAGTGCCCTGCTCACCGATCTACGCCAAAAAATGCACAGCGACCAGGTGCCCTTACAGCCGGTCAATCTGAAACCAGTTTGGTCACGGGTGCTGATGCTGCTGGAAAACGAGTTGCTGGCGGGAAAAGTGAAAATCATCAACCACATCCCCGATGATCTGCCGCCGTTTCTCGCCGCACCGCAGTGGGTCGAGCAAATTCTGCATAACCTGCTGCTCAATGCCATCCAGGCACAGCAAGATAATGCGCCCACATCGGCCTGGGTTGAGATCGCCGCGCAGCCAACAGAAAAGGGCATTACACTAACCCTAACGGACGGCGGGCCGGGTTTATCGGAGCAGGCGCTACAGCATGTCTTTCTGCCCTTTTTCACCACCCGACAAGGGGGATTAGGACTCGGGATGGCGCTGACCCAAACCTTGGTTCAGGGTCTTAACGGCGATATCAGCGCAGAAAATGTCGCTGGCAGCGGTGCCCGATTCACACTGTGGTTTCCTTTCAACGCAGAGGAGCAGGGTCAATGACAGGGTGTGTGTATCTGATTGACGATGATGACGCTATCCGCGACTCACTCAGCGCGTTGCTGGCTACCGTCGGGTGGCAAACACAACCCTATGCCAGCATTGCCGATTTTGAACAGCAGCACAGCGACTGGCGCTCACTGCACGGCTGTTTGCTGCTCGATATTCGTATGCCAGGCAAAACAGGGTTAACCCTGTTGGAGGAGTGGCAACAACGGGGCATGGATATCCCCGTTATCATCATGACAGGCCATGGCAATATCAATTTGTGCCGACGCGCCTTTAAAAGTGGAGCCTTCGAGTTTTTGACCAAACCCATCGATGCGGATCTGCTGCTCGAAACGGTTTCTGGCGCGATGACACAGTTTCAAACCCAGGCCAACCAGCGCCAACAAGCCACACAGTTACGGGATAAGCTCAACGCGCTCTCTGCGCGCGAGCATGAAGTGATGGCTCTGATGATGGAGGGGAAATCGAACAAAGAGATCGCCAAACACCTGCAACTCTCCGCCCGCACCGTGGAAGCACACCGCGCCAACCTGTTCGCTAAACTGGAGATAAACTCGCTGGCAAAATTGATAAAACTGTATGGCGGGCAGTCGCTTATCGATAAAACTCCGTAAAATTACGCAGTGGCTTGAGTAATCAAGCGAATGGTTGCGCCCACCGTCTCTGGTTACGCTGTCCTTGTCGAATACCTTCCAAGGACCACAGGAGCCAGAACACCATGAAACGTCTTCTTATCACCACCCTGCTTTTCAGCGGCATTACCGCCTTTCCCAGCTTTGCCAATGGCGTGTTAAGCGAGAAAAACCTTTCTTTGGCGCTGGCCGAACAGTTGGCACAGCATGCCATCCAGTCGTGCAGCGCCAAGAATGTGAACGTGGCTGTGACCATCGTCGATCGTGCTGGCGTAGTGAAACTGGCCAAACGCATGGACAACGCCGGCCCGCATACCCTTGAAGCCAGCCGGATGAAGGCGTTTACCGCACTCACCACCAAAGCGCCCACCGAAAACGTGATGAAGAACGCCCAGGCCAATGCGGAAGCGCAAAATCTGCGTGATATTCCGGGCTTTTTATTACTGGCGGGCGGCGTGCCGGTGAAAGTGGGGGATCAAACCATTGGGGCGATTGGCATTGGCGGTGCGCCCTCGGGCAGCATCGACCAGCAGTGTGCGCTGGATGCGCTGGATGCAGCTAAAGGGCAACTCAGCGCAAAATAACCGGAGAGACCGTAACCTACAGCACCCGGCGTGGCGTTACGGTCTTTATTTTCTCTTAGTCGGTTGATTGCGGCTTCATACTCATCCCCACCACGGCAGAAATCAGGCATCCCATCGCCAGATAACCCGCTACGCCATACCAGGCACCGGAGAAGAGCTCCACCAGCAGCACGGCGATAAACGGCGTAAAGCCGCCACCCACCACGCTCGCGACCTGATAGCCGACGCCCGCACCGCTGTAACGGTAGGCAGTGCCAAACAGTTCGGTAAACATCGGTTGCTGTACGCTGACAATCATATCGTGTGCAATATTCGCCAGCAGAATGGCGAACAGCAGGATCAGCGCCGTGTTGTGATTCTCCAGCGCGATAAAGAACGGCACCGCACTGGCTGCACCGATCAGCGCCCCGGTGACATAAATACGACGACGGCCAAAGCTGTCCGCAAGCCAGGCAAAGGAAGGGATAGAAAAACAGCTGATCGCACCTACCAGCAGACCGATATTCAGGAACATATCGCGCGACAGGCCTAAATGGGTGGTCGAGTAGTTAAGCGCGAATGCGGTAACGATATACATCGTCAACAGTTCGCCGAGGCGCAGTGCAATAATCAACAGGAAGGCTTTAGGGTGTTGACGCAGCGCTTCGAAAATCGGGAAGGAGCGGAGCTTATTGGCGCGATCTTCCAGCGTTTTATTCGCCTCAAACTCCTGCGATTCATCCATGCCGTTACGCACCCACCAGGCGATAGCGACCAGAATCAGGCTGAACAGGAACGGCAAGCGCCAACCCCAGGTGACAAACTCTTGGTTGCTGGTTAAATGACTCACCACCGATACCGACCCGGTTGCCAGCAGCAAGCCAACGCCAAAGCCGACCTGTACCCCGCTGCTGTAAAACGCTTTTCTTTTCTTGGGCGCGCTTTCCACCGCTAACAGCGCCGCGCCGCCCCACTCGCCACCGACAGCAAACCCTTGAATGGCGCGCAGGGTGACCAGCAACACCGGGGCCCACCAGCCGATAGAAGCGAATGAAGGTAACAGGCCGATTAGCGCGGTAGCAATACCCATCATCCACACGGTGATCATCAGCATGCGTTTACGGCCCAGGCGATCGCCAAAGTGCCCAAACACCATGCCGCCCAGCGGGCGGAACAAAAAGCCAACGCCAAAAGTCCCGAATGCCGCCAACGTTCCCATGGTCGGGCTTATCTGTGGGAAAAATTCAGTGTTAAACACCAAAGCGGCAACTATTCCGTACAGTAAAAAATCATACCAGTCGACAACGGCGCCGACAAAACTTCCCAAGGCTGCACGGCGCGCCCGGTTGTGTGGGTGGCTTTCAGGCAGGGATGGTGAGCTGTTGTGGTTTATTGCGCTGTCACTCTGCGGCGACATTGGTGTGCTTGTGCTATTCATGTCTGTCTCGTTATTTTAAATTTACACAACTGTACACTAAATATTACTCAGAAGAAATTCATATCATCGCGGTGACAATATGATTAAGGAGTATGCGTGTCGCAGGGGAACACGTCTGCTTTTTTCTATATTGCTCGCGCTGAGAGATAAAAAAAACCCCGGCCAACGGGCCGGGGTTTAGACGTTTAAGCGTTATCGGTAGATAGCTTATTCGTCGTCGCTGCTACCAAAGCCTGCGTTCAGCAGTTCAGCCAGGTTTGCAGAGGCTTCATCTGCACTCACTGGAGCCACTGCTGGCACTTCGCCGACATGGCGGCGACGCATGCGATCCTGGTGGTACGCATAACCGGTACCGGCCGGGATCAAACGACCCACGATGACGTTCTCTTTCAGACCGCGCAGTTCGTCGCGTTTACCCGCCACGGCTGCTTCCGTCAACACGCGCGTCGTTTCCTGGAACGATGCCGCAGAGATGAAGGATTCGGTTGCCAGAGAAGCTTTGGTGATACCCAGCAGGTCACGGTGGTACGTAGCCGCGATCTTGCCATCCGCTTCCAACTGACGGTTGGCGATCTTGATGCGTGACACTTCTGCCTGCTCGCCTTCCAGGAATTCGGAGCTACCCGCGCTGGCAATAGTCCCTTTACGCAGCATCTGACGAACGATAACTTCGATGTGTTTATCGTTAATCTTAACGCCTTGCAGACGGTAAACTTCTTGCACTTCGTTGGTGATGTAACGGGTTACCGCATGCACACCACGCAAACGCAGGATATCGTGCGCCGATTCCGGACCGTCGGAAACCACATCGCCACGTTCTACGCGTTCACCTTCAAACACGTTGAGCTGACGCCATTTCGGGATCATCTCTTCGTAAGCATCGCTGCCATCCAACGGAGAGATCACCAGACGACGTTTGCCTTTGGTTTCTTTACCGAAGGAAATGATACCGGTGATTTCAGCCAGGATAGCCGGTTCTTTCGGACGACGCGCTTCGAACAGGTCGGCAACGCGCGGCAGACCACCGGTGATGTCCTTGGTACCGCCGGATTCCTGCGGAATACGCGCCAGGGTGTCACCCGCACCGATCTGAGTGCCATCTTCCAACTGAACGATCGCTTTGCCCGGCAGGAAGTACTGTGCCGGCATGTCGGTGCCCGGGATCAGTACATCGTTACCTTTGGCATCAACGATTTTCAGTGCCGGACGCAGATCTTTACCGCCACCGGTACGTTCTGCACTGTCCAGAACCACGATGGAGGACAGACCGGTCAGTTCGTCAGTCTGACGAGTAATCGTCTGACCGTCGATCATGTCGGTGAAGCGGATGCTACCGCCCACTTCGGTGATAACCGGCATGGTATGCGGATCCCAGTTTGCGACGGTTTCACCGCCGGTCACGTCGTCACCGTTGCCTTTGCCCATTACCGCACCATAAGGCACTTTATAGCTTTCTTTGGTACGGCCGAATTCGTCGATCAGTTTCAGCTCGGTGTTACGCGAGGTGATAACCAGCTTGCCCGCGGCGTTCTTAACGAACTTGGCGTTGGACAGTTTCAGGCTACCTTTGTTTTTCACCTGAATGCTGGATTCAGCCGCCGCACGCGATGCCGCACCACCGATGTGGAACGTACGCATGGTCAGCTGAGTACCCGGTTCACCGATGGACTGTGCTGCGATAACCCCGATGGCCTCACCTTTGTTGATGATGTGACCACGTGCCAGGTCGCGACCATAGCACTTGGCGCACACGCCGAAGTCGGTTTCACAACTTACCACAGAGCGAACTTTAACGGCGTCGACGGAGTTTTCTTCCAGCAGGTCACACCATTGCTCGTCCAGCAGCGTGTTACGCGCTACCAGAATGTCAGCGGTGCCCGGCTTGATCACGTCTTCAGCCGTTACACGACCCAGTACGCGCTCACGCAGCGGCTCTTTAACGTCGCCACCTTCGATAACCGGGGTCATCATGATGCCTTCGTGCGTGCCGCAATCGTCCTCGGTCACTACCAGATCCTGTGCCACGTCAACCAAACGACGGGTCAGGTAACCGGAGTTCGCTGTCTTCAACGCGGTATCCGCCAGACCTTTACGCGCACCGTGCGTGGAGATGAAGTACTGGAGTACGTTCAGGCCTTCACGGAAGTTCGCGGTGATCGGCGTTTCGATGATGGAGCCATCCGGCTTCGCCATCAGACCACGCATACCGGCCAGCTGACGAATCTGTGCCGCAGAACCACGCGCACCGGAGTCGGCCATCATAAAGATGCTGTTAAAGGAAACCTGGCGTTCTTCTACACCATCGCGGTTGATAACCACTTCGGTGGAGAGGTTTTCCATCATCGCTTTGGCCACGCGCTCGTTAGCAGCGGCCCAAATGTCGATGACTTTGTTGTAACGTTCGCCGGCGGTTACCAGACCAGACTGGAACTGTTCCTGGATTTCAGCAACTTCGGCTTCCGCTTCATTGATGATTTCCACTTTCTTCGCCGGGATGACCATATCGTCGATACCAACAGAAGAACCGGAACGCGCCGCATAGGCGAAACCGGTGTACATGATCTGGTCAGCAAAGATAACGGTCGGCTTCAGCCCCAACACGCGGTAGCAGGTATTAAGCATCTTGGAGATGGCTTTTTTACCCAGCGCCTGGTTGACGATAGAGTACGGCAGACCTTTCGGCACGATCATCCACAGGATGGAACGGCCTACAGTGGTATCGATGATGCTGGTTTTAGCAACCCACTCACCCTGCGCGTTTTTCTCGTGCTCGGTGATACGCACTTTAACGCGCGCATGCAGAGAGGCCAGACCCGCACGGTAGATACGTTCTGCTTCTTTCGGACCGGTCAGCACCATGCCTTCGCCTTTGGCGTTAACACAGTCGCGGGTCATGTAGTACAGACCCAACACCACGTCCTGAGACGGAACGATGATAGGCTCGCCGTTCGCCGGAGACAGAATGTTGTTGGTGGACATCATCAGCGCACGCGCTTCCAACTGGGCTTCCAGCGTCAGCGGTACGTGAACAGCCATCTGGTCACCGTCGAAGTCGGCGTTATACGCCGCACACACCAGCGGGTGCAGCTGAATGGCTTTACCTTCGATCAGAACCGGTTCGAATGCCTGGATACCCAAACGGTGCAGCGTCGGCGCACGGTTCAGCAGTACCGGGTGTTCGCGGATAACTTCATCCAGGATATCCCAAACTACCGCTTCTTCACGCTCAACCATTTTCTTGGCGGCTTTGATGGTGGTAGCAAGACCACGCAGTTCCAGCTTGCCGTAGATGAACGGTTTGAACAGTTCGAGTGCCATTTTCTTCGGCAGACCGCACTGATGCAGACGCAGGTACGGACCTACGGTAATAACGGAACGACCAGAGTAGTCCACGCGCTTACCGAGCAGGTTCTGACGGAAACGACCCTGCTTACCTTTGATCATGTCGGCCAAAGATTTCAGCGGACGCTTGTTGGAACCGGTGATCGCACGACCGCGACGACCGTTATCCAGCAGGGCATCTACCGCTTCTTGCAGCATACGTTTTTCGTTACGTACGATGATATCCGGCGCAGCCAGATCCAGTAGACGTTTCAAACGGTTGTTACGGTTGATCACGCGACGATACAGATCGTTCAGATCTGAGGTTGCGAAACGACCACCGTCCAGCGGAACCAGCGGACGCAGATCCGGCGGCAGCACCGGCAGCACGGTCAGGATCATCCACTCCGGCTTGTTGCCAGACTGGACGAACGCTTCCAGCAGCTTGATGCGCTTGGTCAGCTTTTTACGCTTGGTTTCAGAGTTGGTTTCATTCAACTCTTCGCGCAGCTGTTCGCATTCCTGTTCCAGATCCATGTTTTTCAACAGGGCCTGGATCGCTTCGGCGCCCATCTTGGCGTCGAATTCGTCACCGAACTCTTCCAACGCGTCCAGATACTGCTCTTCAGTCAGGATCTGACGTTTTTCCAGGTTGGTCATGC
The DNA here is from genome assembly GCF_025962655.1 of Candidatus Symbiopectobacterium sp. NZEC151. Taxonomy (GTDB): domain Bacteria; phylum Pseudomonadota; class Gammaproteobacteria; order Enterobacterales; family Enterobacteriaceae; genus Symbiopectobacterium. The sequence goes on from NZ_JAGFPE010000012.1 coordinate 24,544, forward strand.
CGCCTTCAACCACCACGTAGGATTCGAAGTACAGCACGCGTTCGATATCGCGCAGCGGCATATCCAGCAGCAAGCCGATACGGGACGGCAGCGATTTCAGGAACCAGATGTGAGCGGTCGGAGACGCCAGCTCGATGTGGCCCATGCGCTCACGGCGCACTTTGGTTTGGGTCACTTCAACGCCGCACTTCTCGCAGATTACGCCACGGTGTTTCAAGCGCTTGTACTTACCGCACAGGCACTCATAGTCTTTCACTGGCCCAAAGATACGGGCGCAGAACAGACCGTCACGTTCAGGTTTGAACGTACGGTAGTTAATGGTTTCCGGCTTTTTAACTTCACCGAAAGACCAGGAACGAATCATGTCTGGCGATGCCAGCGCAATTTTGATCGCATCAAACTCTTCGGTCTTGGTTTGCGCTTTCAGAAACTTTAATAAGTCTTTCACGGATTGGCTCCCGTCGGAGTTAGACCTGTTGGATGCCTGAGCCGAAGCTCAGGCACTCCTTTACACGAGCAAAGCGTACCAGCGAGCAGGATTAACCTTCTTCCAGCTCGATGTTGATACCCAGCGAGCGGATTTCTTTCAACAGTACGTTGAAGGATTCCGGCATGCCCGGTTCCATACGATGGTCGCCATCCACGATGTTTTTATACATCTTGGTACGGCCGTTGACGTCATCGGATTTCACCGTCAGCATTTCCTGAAGGGTATACGCTGCGCCGTACGCTTCCAGCGCCCACACTTCCATCTCACCGAAGCGTTGACCACCGAACTGGGCTTTACCACCCAACGGTTGCTGGGTTACCAGGCTGTAAGAACCGGTAGAACGCGCGTGCATCTTGTCGTCAACCAAGTGGTTCAGTTTCAGCATGTACATGTAACCTACGGTTACTGAACGCTCAAACTGTTCACCGGTACGACCATCAAACAGCGTGATCTGACCAGAGGTCGGCAGACCACCCAGCGTCAGCAGTTCTTTGATCTCAGACTCTTTGGCACCGTCGAACACTGGCGTTGCCAGCGGCATCCCTTTCTTCAGGTTGTCCGCCAGACGCAACACTTCATCATCGGTGAAGGTGTTCAGGTCGACTTTTTGACGCACGTCGTTGCCCAGATCGTAGGCTTTCTGGATGAATTCGCGCAGTTTAGCCACTTCTTCCTGACGCTTCAGCATGGCGTTGATCTTCTCGCCGATACCTTTAGCCGCCATACCCAGGTGGGTTTCCAGAATCTGACCGATGTTCATACGCGATGGAACGCCCAGCGGGTTCAATACGATATCGACCGGCGTACCGTTCTCATCGTAAGGCATATCCTCGATCGGGTTGATCTTGGAGATAACACCCTTGTTACCATGGCGACCTGCCATCTTATCACCCGGTTGAATCTGACGTTTAACGGCCAGATACACCTTGACGATCTTCAGCACGCCCGGAGCCAGATCGTCGCCTTGCGTGATCTTGCGGCGTTTCGCTTCGAGTTTTTTCTCGAATTCGTGTTTCAACTCGTCGTACTGCTCGGCCAGCTGTTCCAACTGATTCTGTTTCTCTTCATCAGTCAGACCCAGTTCCAACCAACGCTCACGCGGCAGCTTGTCCAGTTTGTCCGCTTCCACACCGCCGGAAACCAGCACGGCGTGAATACGGGCAAACAGACCGGCTTCGAGGATCTGCAATTCTTCCGTCAGGTCTTTTTTGGCCTGCTTCAGTTGCATCTCTTCGATTTCCAGCGCACGTTTGTCTTTTTCCACGCCATCGCGGGTGAAGACCTGAACGTCGATAACCGTACCGGACACGCCGTTCGGCACGCGCAGGGAAGAGTCTTTAACGTCAGACGCTTTCTCACCAAAGATCGCGCGCAGCAGTTTTTCTTCCGGCGTCAGTTGAGTTTCGCCTTTCGGCGTCACTTTACCGACCAGAATGTCGCCGCCCGTCACTTCAGCACCGATATACACGATACCGGACTCATCCAGTTTGGAGAGCGCTGCTTCACCCACGTTCGGGATGTCGGCAGTGATCTCTTCTGGCCCCAGCTTGGTGTCACGGGACACGCACGCCAGTTCCTGAATGTGGATAGAGGTGAAACGGTCTTCCTGCACCACACGTTCGGAAACGAGGATGGAGTCTTCGAAGTTGTAACCGTTCCAAGGCATGAACGCGACGCGCATGTTCTGACCCAGCGCCAGTTCACCCAGATCGGTGGACGGGCCGTCAGCCAGAACATCACCGCGTTCAACCGGCTCACCCAGAGATACGCACGGCATCTGGTTGATACAGGTGTTCTGGTTAGAACGGGTGTATTTGGTCAGGTTGTAGATGTCGATGCCCGCTTCGCCCGGATACATCTCGTCTTCGTTAACTTTGATAACGATACGGGATGCGTCGACGTACTGTACGGTACCGCCACGTTTGGCAACGGCAGTTACACCGGAGTCAACGGCCACAGCGCGTTCCATACCGGTACCGACCAGCGGCTTGTCAGCACGCAGGGTAGGTACTGCCTGACGTTGCATGTTCGCACCCATCAGGGCGCGGTTGGCGTCATCGTGTTCCAGGAACGGGATCAGGGATGCACCGACAGAAACCACCTGTTGGGTGGAAACGTCCATGTAGTCAACCTGATCGCGGCTGAACAAGCTGGATTCGCCTTTGCTACGGCAGGTCACCAGATCGTCAACGAAATGCCCTTCTTCGTCGAGGTTGGTGTTCGCCTGTGCAATAACGTAGTTGCCTTCTTCAATCGCGGACAGGTAATGGATTTCATCCGTTACCACACCGTCACGCACCAGACGATACGGGGTTTCAAGGAAACCGTATTCGTTGGTCTGTGCGTACACGGACAGCGAGTTGATAAGACCGATGTTCGGACCTTCCGGCGTTTCGATAGGACATACGCGACCGTAGTGGGTCGGGTGTACGTCACGCACTTCAAAGCCAGCACGTTCACGGGTCAGACCGCCTGGGCCCAACGCGGAGATACGGCGTTTGTGCGTAATTTCGGACAGCGGGTTGTTCTGGTCCATAAACTGGGACAGCTGGCTGGAGCCGAAGAACTCTTTCACCGCCGCCGAAATCGGCTTGGCGTTGATCATGTCCTGCGGCATCAGGGTATCCAGATCGCCCAGAGACAGACGCTCTTTCACCGCACGCTCTACGCGCACCAGGCCAACGCGGAATTGGTTTTCCGCCATTTCGCCCACAGAACGGATACGACGGTTGCCCAGGTGGTCGATATCATCGACTTCGCCGGAACCGTTACGGATATCGATGAGCTTCTTCATCACCTGAATGATGTCGTCTTTGCTCAGGATACCGGAACCTTCAATCTCGTCACGCAGCAGGGAGCGGTTAAACTTCATGCGGCCCACAGCGGACAGATCGTAACGATCTTCAGAGAAGAACAGGTTCTCGAACAGCGTTTCTGCGGCTTCACGTGTTGGCGGCTCGCCCGGACGCATCATGCGGTAGATTTCAACCAGCGCGCTCAGGCGATCGTTGGTCGGGTCAACACGCAGCGTTTCGGAGATATACGGGCCGTGATCCAGATCGTTGGTGAACAGGGTTTCGATGCGCTTATGGCCTGCCTGACTCAGTTTAGCCAGCAGATCCAGCGACAGCTCCATGTTCGCCACACCGATCAGTTCACCGGTGCTTGCATCCACATAGTCTTTCGCCAGCACTTTCCCAGCGATGTATTCAACCGGTACTTCAATGCGATCTACGTTATCTTTTTCTAGCTGGCGAATGTGGCGCGCAGTAATACGGCGGCCTTTTTCAATGTACACTTTGCCGTTGGCTTCGATGTCGAACGAGGCAGTTTCGCCGCGCAAGCGATCTGGCACCAGGTCCATCTGCAACTTATTGCCATTGATTTCATAGACAATTTTATCGAAGAACAGATCCAGAATTTGTTCGGCAGAGAAACTCAGCGCACGCAAAACGATGGTCGCCGGCAGTTTACGGCGGCGGTCGATACGCACAAACAGGTTATCTTTCGGATCGAACTCGAAATCCAGCCAGGAACCACGGTAAGGGATGATACGTGCGTTATACAGCACTTTACCGGAGGAGTGAGTTTTACCCTTGTCGCTGTCAAAGAACACGCCCGGGCTACGGTGCAACTGAGAAACGATAACGCGCTCAGTCCCGTTGATAACAAAGGTCCCGTTTTCGGTCATGAGCGGAATTTCGCCCATGTACACTTCTTGTTCTTTAATGTCTTTTACGGTGCCTTCCGGCGCTTCGCGCTCGTAGATCACCAGACGCAGCTTGACGCGCAGCGGTGCTGAGAAGGTCACCCCGCGAATCTGACACTCTTTGACGTCAAATACGGGCTCACCCAAACGGTAGCTTACGTATTGCAGTTCAGAGCTACCGCTGTAGCTTGAAATTGGGAATACGGAACGGAATGCGGCTTCCAGACCGTACTGACCTTCCGGATCTTGCTCGATGAACTTCTGAAACGAGTCAAGCTGGATAGAAAGGAGATAAGGTATGTCCAACACTTGCGGACGTTTACCAAAATCCTTACGAATGCGTTTTTTCTCGGTATAGGAGTAAACCATGGGGTTCCTCAGCTCGCTGAAAAGTAAGAACCACTTGCTCGTCCTGACAGGACGGTTCATTGCAACACGATTTTGTTGATCGAAAGGCAATCCGCCCTTCGTGAATACGTCTTTCTATCACTCTTAAATCATTTCATCGCTTTTGCACAGGCAGGGAACCTACGCTGGAAAGCAATATATTAAGGCGTCGATAGAAAAAAATATTGGGATAATCCGTGGTCAAACAGTGCGAAATACCACAGAGCCCCTACAGCGCAAAAAGGCTGGTGACCAAAAAGTCACCAGCCATCAGCCTGAAAACTCAGGCTGCAACCGGAAGGGTTGGCTTATTTAACTTCAACTTCAGCGCCAGCTTCTTCCAGAGATTTCTTCAGAGACTCAGCGTCATCTTTGCTCACGCCTTCTTTCAGCGCAGCAGGTGCAGACTCAACCAGGTCTTTCGCTTCTTTCAGACCCAGGCCAGTTGCGCCACGAACAGCTTTGATTACGGCAACTTTGTTAGCGCCGATAGCTTTCAGGATAACGTCGAATTCAGTTTTTTCTTCAGCAGCTTCAACCGGGCCAGCAGCAACAGCTACAGCAGCAGCAGCAGAAACGCCGAATTTTTCTTCCATTGCAGAGATCAGCTCAACAACGTCCATTACGGACATAGCGGCAACTGCTTCGATAATTTGATCTTTAGTGATAGACATGACAAGTGTTCCTAACAATCAGAAATAGTTTATACGTAAGCAAATGCGATAACAGGAAAAGGGCGATTACGCCGCTTCTTTCTGATCGCGAACAGCTGCCAGAGTGCGGACCAGTTTGCCTGCAGAGGCTTCTTTCATGGTCGCCATCAGGCGTGCAATTGCTTCTTCGTAAGTCGGCAGCGTTGCCAGACGGTCAATATTGGCCGCTGTGATCAACTCACCTTCAAAGGCCGCAGCTTTAACCTCAAATTTTGCATTCGCTTTCGCGAATTCTTTGAACAGACGAGCAGCAGCGCCCGGGTGTTCCATAGAATATGCAATCAAGGTCGGACCAACAAACGTGTCTTTCAGGCATTCGAACTGAGTGCCTTCAACGACGCGACGCAGCAGGGTGTTGCGAACAACACGCATGTATACGCCAGCTTCACGACCTGCTTTACGCAGTTCAGTCATTTTATCTACGGTTACGCCACGAGAATCCGCAACGACCGCAGACAGCGCGCCTTTGGCCACTTCGCTGACTTCAGCAACAATCGCTTGTTTGTCTTGAAGATTTAATGCCATTAGCTTGTGCTCCTGGATATAGCCGGAATACATTTCCGGAACTCACTTCACCTGCAACCACATGGAAAACAGGCGTCAAAACACGGTGAGCAGAATCCAGTAAAAGAAAATTTTCTTTAGGCTCTGTCACCGTCTACGCAGGAAAATTAAGCGTCTCTTTTTTCAGGTAAACCTGAAAACGTTGAAGCACCTGCGGTCTTGGACGGAGGCCTGGATGAGGCCAGGCTCCAACCGAAAAAATCTGTTTGTCCGTTAACGGACAATGGGCGAAAGATTATACGTATAAATTTCGCCCAGGTAAAGCTATCAGTTAGCGACCGCGTTCAGGCCACTCTGATCTACAGCAACGCCAGCACCCATGGTGGTGGAGAGGCTAACTTTCTTGATGTACACGCCTTTCGCCTGAGCAGGTTTGGCTTTTTTCAGCGCAACCAGCAGAGATTCCAGGTTTTCTTTCAGTTTGTCAGCGTCGAAATCAACCTTACCGATGGTGGTGTGGATGATGCCGTTTTTGTCGTTGCGATAACGAACCTGACCGGCTTTGGCGTTTTTAACCGCTTCAGCAACGTTCGGCGTTACAGTACCGACTTTCGGGTTCGGCATCAGGCCACGCGGACCCAGAACCTGACCCAACTGGCCAACAACGCGCATTGCATCCGGAGAAGCAATAACCACGTCAAAGTTCATTTCGCCTTTTTTGATCTGGTCAGCCAGATCTTCCATACCTACCAGCTCTGCGCCAGCTGCTTTAGCAGCTTCAGCGTTTGCGCCTTGGGTAAATACGGCAACGCGAACGGAACGGCCAGTACCGTGCGGCAGTACAGTCGCGCCACGAACGTTCTGGTCAGATTTACGAGCGTCGATGCCCAGGTTTACGGCAACGTCAACGCTTTCAACAAACTTAGCAGTGGCCAGCTCTTTGAGCAGGGCAACAGCTTCGTTGATGTCATATTGTTTGGTAACATCAACTTTCTCACGGATCACGCGCATGCGCTTGGTCAGCTTAGCCATTTCTTAGTCCTCCACTACCAGGCCCATGGAACGAGCAGTACCCGCGATGGAGCGCGCCATGGCGTCCACGTCGGCACCCGTCATATCCGCCGCTTTGGTCTGGGCAATTTCCAGAACCTGAGCGTGGGTCACTTTACCTACTTTGTCTTTGTTCGGCTTGCCAGAACCAGACTTGATACCCGCCGCTTTCTTCAGCAGAACCGCTGCCGGAGGCGTTTTGGTAACGAAGGTGAAAGAACGGTCGGAGTAAACGGTGATAACGACCGGAGTCGGCAGACCTTTTTCCAGGCTTTCTGTTTTAGCATTGAATGCCTTACAGAATTCCATGATGTTCACACCCTGCTGACCCAGAGCAGGACCAACCGGCGGGCTCGGGTTAGCCATACCAGCTGCAACTTGCAGCTTGACGTAGGCTTGTACTTTCTTGGCCATTTAACTTTCCTCTAATGGGTAATAGCGCCTTAAAAAGGCTCCCCGTGATATTTATTTCTTTAGGCGCCGTGGCACCTAAAAACAAAAGGCGCGAAATAATAGATTAATTTCGCGCCAATTACAAGAGATTATTTACAGATGAGAGACTGTATCAGCCTTTCTCCACCTGGCCGAAATCCAGTTCAACGGGCGTAGCACGTCCGAAGATAGAGACCGACACTTTCAGGCGGCTTTTTTCGTAATCCACTTCTTCCACGACGCCGTTGAAGTCGGCAAACGGGCCGTCGTTGACGCGCACCATTTCGCCCGGTTCGAACAGCGTTTTCGGACGCGGCTTATCACCCACCTGTTGCAGGCGGTTCATGATAGCGTCAACTTCTTTGTCGCTGATCGGCGCAGGACGATCGGACGTACCGCCGATAAAGCCCATCACACGCGGAACGCTACGCACCAAGTGCCAGCTGGCGTCTTCCATTACCATCTGTACCAACACGTAGCCGGGGAAGAATTTACGTTCGCTTTTGCGGCGTTGGCCGCCACGAATCTCAACTACTTCCTCGGTCGGCACCATGACGTCGCCAAACAGCTCTTCCATGTTGTGCAATTTGATGTGCTCGCGCAGCGATTGTGCAACGCGGCCTTCAAAGCCGGAAAACGCCTGAACGACGTACCAACGTTTTTTTGGAGCTTCAGACATCTTAGAACCTCAGGCCTGTGATAAATGATATCAAACGGACCAGAATACCATCCAGCCCCCACAGAATCAGTGACATCACGGCTGTTACCGCGGCAACGATCAACGTGGTATGCAGCGTTTCCTGGCGGGTTGGCCAAATCACTTTACGCACTTCAGTGCGCGCTTCGCGGGCAAAGGTCACCGTTGCTTTGCCTTTGGCGGTTAACAGTGCAACACCGCCTGCGGCAGCAATCAGGATAACAACGGCCAATGCGCGAAGCGGCAGACTGTACCCGCGGTAGTAATAGTTACCCACTATGGCAACAACGAGTAAGGCCGCCACAACCAGCCACTTGATCACTTCCAGGCCACGCCCACTACCCTGGGTCTCGGTATTTGCACTCATAAACCAACCTGTCACTCATGAATCAGACAAATAACTTTGCCCCGCAACGCAGGGCAAACCAAACCGACATGATGTTTCGCTCGCAGCGAAACTCGGCATTTACGCTGTAATCTACAGAGCCTATCTCACCACAGATTAGCAGGATTATACGCCACAATCCGTGATGAGATAGGTTCTACTGAGGGCAGCGTAGAAAAAGGGCATCAAATGATGCCCTTTTACTGCATGTTGAGTCAAATTTATCGGCGATTAAGCGATAACTTTAGCAACAACACCTGCACCAACGGTACGGCCGCCTTCACGGATTGCGAAACGCAAACCGTCGTCCATCGCGATCGGGTGGATCAGGGTAACAACCATTTTGATGTTGTCGCCCGGCATTACCATTTCCACGCCTTCCGGCAGTTCGATGGTGCCCGTTACGTCAGTGGTACGGAAGTAGAACTGAGGACGGTAGCCTTTGAAGAACGGCGTATGACGGCCACCTTCATCTTTGCTCAGGATATACACTTCAGATTCGAACTGGGTGTGCGGCTTGATGGAACCCGGCTTAGCCAGTACCTGACCACGTTCGATTTCTTCACGTTTGATACCACGCAGCAGAACACCAACGTTCTCACCCGCACGGCCTTCGTCCAGCAGTTTGCGGAACATTTCAACGCCAGTACAAGTAGATTTCGCAGTATCCTTGATACCAACGATTTCAACTTCTTCACCGACTTTAACGATACCGCGCTCTACACGACCGGTTACTACAGTACCACGGCCGGAGATGGAGAATACGTCTTCGATAGGCAGCAGGAACGGACGGTCAATCGCACGCTCTGGTTCTGGGATGTAGGAATCCAGGTAGCCAGCCAGTTCGATGATTTTTGCTTCCCACTCTGCTTCGCCTTCCAGGGCTTTCAGCGCTGAACCACGAACGATTGGGGTATCATCACCCGGGAAGTCGTACTGAGACAGCAGCTCACGCACTTCCATCTCAACCAGTTCCAGCAGCTCTTCGTCATCAACCATGTCACATTTGTTCAGGAACACGATGATGTACGGAACGCCTACCTGACGACCCAGCAGGATGTGCTCACGCGTCTGCGGCATCGGGCCGTCAGTCGCAGCAACTACCAGGATCGCGCCGTCCATCTGGGCAGCACCGGTGATCATGTTTTTCACGTAGTCGGCGTGTCCCGGGCAGTCAACGTGTGCGTAGTGACGGGTCGGGGTGTCGTATTCAACGTGAGAGGTATTGATGGTGATACCACGCGCTTTTTCTTCCGGTGCGTTATCGATCTGATCGAATGCACGCGCGCTACCGCCGTAGGTTTTAGCCAGTACGGTAGTGATCGCTGCGGTCAGCGTGGTTTTACCATGGTCAACGTGGCCGATAGTACCGACGTTAACGTGCGGTTTAGTACGTTCAAACTTTTCTTTAGACATCGACTGTCCCTCTAAGACACGGATAAATCGGTGATAGCACCACATTAACCAAGCTAACGCTTGACGATTTTTTTACAGAAAGGAAATCAGGAGATGAAAAAGAAGTGGTGCTGATAGGCAGATTCGAACTGCCGACCTCACCCTTACCAAGGGTGCGCTCTACCAACTGAGCTATATCAGCACTTATTGGAGCGGGCAGTGGGAATCGAACCCACATCATCAGCTTGGAAGGCTGAGGTAATAGCCATTATACGATGCCCGCATCCTGAACTCGGCTACCTGATTTCTCTGTTGAAAGCTTCCGCCTTCACCAACACGGTGATTGCCTCATCGCGTTGGTTCAGCCACAACGTGTATGGCTTGAATTTGGTGGTGGGGGAAGGATTCGAACCTTCGAAGTCTGTGACGGCAGATTTACAGTCTGCTCCCTTTGGCCGCTCGGGAACCCCACCTAATTGTGTACTTGATGGTGCCGGCTGCCGGAATCGAACTGGCGACCTACTGATTACAAGTCAGTTGCTCTACCAACTGAGCTAAGCCGGCATCAAGTGCTGCGCATTCTAGGTAGAGCGAGCCACCTATGCAACAAAAAAATTGCTTAAAATGCGCTATCGCTTAGATTTTATCCAAATTCGAGCATGAATTCACGTACCTCGCGATAAAATGCCTAAAGAACATCCAAATTCACGACCAATCCCGCACAATCCCCCCCGGTGGTGCACTCTTTTTTCAGCATGGCTTCAGCGCGGTGCTGCACCAACAATGACCTTTTGCTCCAAGGTAACGCACCGTCTTCGCCATAAATGCGTGTTTAACCGCATTAATGACCTGAATCTGGCCTGGCATGTATCTTGCTTTATTTCGGTAAAGCGGGTCAGAGAGGGCTCATTTCGCTGGAGACTGCATGATGAAAATCGTTTTACTCAATGACACAACCCTTCCGGTTTACCGCACGGAGCTGGCAGACCTGCTGCTAGATGCGGTCATGCACGGCGCCTCTGTTGGCTATGAGATGCCTTTGTCGCACGAAACTGCAGCCAGCTATTTTCACGGATTACGCACCTCTCTGGCGGAGGGGGCACGTTTGCTGTGGATCGCTCGTGACACTCAAGGCATTGTCGGAAGCGTGCAGCTTGAGCTGTGCCAAAAAAGTAATGGTTTGAACCGGGCGGAAGTGCAAAAACTGCTGGTACACAGCCGCGCACGTCGTCAGGGGATTGGCCGTAAACTGCTGTCGGTGCTAGAAACAACCGCTTTTGAGCTCAATCGCGGCTTGCTGTATCTGGATACTCAGGCGGGCTCTCCAGCAGAGGCCTTTTACCGCACGCAAGGGTATCGTTATCTGGGAGAAATCCCTGATTATGCCAGTGCGCCCGATGGTAGCTATCACCCGACCGCCATCTACTACAAGCGCCTGTTTGTCGCCAATCGGATGACACATGCTTTGGCAAGTTAACCGTTTCCTGACGCCATTGCGTCAGGAAATATCATACTGTTGTCTTCTTTTCTGCGTGCCCAACGTGTAACCTGCCTGACATCTACTAATCGAATCACAACATTACCGTGTATGACCACCCGCGGCTTATACTCCCAGCTCACACAACGCGTGGGCAGTTTCGCCTCCAGGCAGGATGGTCTATAGGATAAATTGGACAGATGAGAGACAGCGAGCAACCTTTGGTAACACCCTACCTACACTTCGATCGCCGTCAATGGGCTGCATTGCGCAATTCAGTACCATTAACGCTGACAGAAGAAGAAATCATCCGGTTGAAAGGGATCAATGACGAGTTGTCGCTCGATGAAGTTGCCGAAATCTATCTGCCTTTATCACGTCTGCTTAATTTTTATATCAGCTCAAACCTGAGACGCCAGGCGGTATTGGAGCAGTTTCTCGGCACGAACGGGCAACGCATTCCCTATATTATCGGCATCGCAGGCAGTGTCGCCGTTGGTAAAAGCACCACCGCGCGCGTATTACAGGCATTGCTAAGCCGTTGGCCCGAGCATCGTCGGGTTGAATTGATCACCACTGATGGTTTTTTACATTCCAAACAGGTGCTTAAAGACAGAAACCTGATGCAGAAAAAAGGGTTCCCTGAATCTTACGATATTCATAGCCTGATGAAATTTGTGTCGGATATAAAATCAGGGGCTAAAAAAGTCACTGCGCCAATATATTCGCATTTGACTTACGATATTGTGCCAAATAGCAATAAAGTGGTGGAACAGCCGGATATTCTTATCCTCGAAGGATTAAACGTCCTGCAAAGCGGAATGGATTACCCACACGCACAACCACGCGCCTTTGTTTCTGATTTTATTGATTTTTCTATATATGTTGACGCTTCGGAAGCATTATTAAAATCCTGGTATATCAACCGGTTTTTAAAATTCCGCCTGGGGGCATTCTCCGATCCTAATTCTTATTTTCATGAGTATGCAAAATTAACGGAAGAGCAAGCGGTGACAATCGCAACCAAAATTTGGCGCGATATAAATGAACCTAACTTACACCAAAATATTTTGCCCACCCGTGAGCGCGCCAGCTTGATTATGACCAAAAGCGCTAATCATGCCGTTGACTATGTGCGTTTGAGAAAATAGCAGAATTACAAGACAGTAGGGGGTAATCCCCCCCTACTGACTACTTGCCACGCAGTGATATTTCGCCACCAATATAGGCCTTAATCTCGCCGTTCTCTTCGAGTAACAGCGCGCCCTGCTCATCAATTCCACGTTCGATCCCGTGGATCTCGCGCTCACCCATGATCAATTTCACTGGCCGATTATAGTAATTATCGATGGCTTGCCAGCGAGGGATGAACGAACGCAGTCCACCTTGTTCAAACACTTCCAACGCGTTACTCAATTCAGTAATCAGCGTAGCGGCCAGGATATTACGATCGATATCGATCCCAGCCTCTTGCAAATTGATCCATTCCTGCGTGACGCCTTGCCCAGAGGAAGGCCGCATCCGCAAGTTGATGCCAATACCGATCACTAACTGTGCCGCGTCTCCTGTTTTTCCCAGCAACTCAACCAGAATACCGGCCAGTTTGCGATCGTGCATATAGAGGTCATTGGGCCATTTTACTTTGACATCATGTGCACCGAGGCGATGCAGCACTTCTGCAATCACGATACCAATCGCCAGGCTCACGCCCACCGCTGCCGCAGGCCCCTGTTCCAACCGCCAGAACATGGAGAGATAGAGATTGGCACCAAACGGTGATTGCCATTGCCGCCCACGACGACCGCGGCCCGCGTGCTGGTACTCTGCCACACAGGCATCGCCAGAGTGCAAGCTCTCCAGCCGGTCTAGCAGATACTGATTGGTTGAATCAATAACGGGCAGTACCGCAACGTTATTTCCGGGGAGTGCGGCACGAATGACATTTTCATCCAGCAATTGCATCGGTTCAGGCAGGCTGTACCCTTTCCCCGTAACGGGAAACACATCCAGCCCCCATTCTCTGATGGTTTGGATATGTTTGTTGATACCGGCTCGGCTCATTCCCAACAGCTCACCCAGGTATTCACCCGAGTAAAACTCACCGTCGGAAAGAATCTGGATTAGCGTTAAAGGGACTCGGATATCTTTCATGACAGCACCTCTGTTGCGCTTACTTCACCCTGTGCCGCAATAAAGCGCACTTCCGGCTCAAGCCAGAGTGCAAATGTCTCTGCAACGTTATCACGCACATAACGCGCCAGTGCAACGATATCGTCGCTCGTCGCCTCATCAAGGTTAACCAGCACCAAAGCCTGCTGCTGATGGACCGCCGCGCCGCCAATGCGGTGCCCCTTTAACTGGCACTGATCGATAAGCCAGCCAGCAGCAAATTTAACCGTACCGTCGGGCTGTGGATAGTATGGCGCAGTGGGGTAACGCATCAGAATAGCCTGGGCCTGCTCGGCGCTAACCACCGGATTTTTGAAAAAGCTGCCCGCATTTCCCATCAGCGCGGGATCGGGTAATTTCTTACGCCGCATGGCACATACCGTAGTAAAGATAGCATCAGGCGTCGCAGTTGCAGGATCGAGCTGCGCCAAATCACCATAGCCCAATACAGGAACCCAGGACTTGGTCAGATGCAGACCTACCGCAATAATGGCAAACCCCTGGCGGTATTCATGCTTGAAGATACTTTCACGATAGCCAAACTGGCACTGCTCCGCACTGAGGCGGGTCACCTGATTGAGGGTAAGATCCAAGACATCGACATATGCGCAAAACTGCTTGAACTCAGCGCCATAAGCGCCAATATTTTGGATAGGTGCCGAGCCAACACAGCCTGGGATCAGCGCCAGATTTTCCAGGCCCGGCACGCCTTGTTGCAGCGTGTACTCGACCAGATGATGCCAGTTCTCACCGGCACCAACGTGCAGATGCCATCCGCCATCATCCTCAGCAATCTCAATCCCTTTTATGCGGTTAGCAATGACTGTTCCTGCAAAATCAGCCAAAAACAGGACATTGCTACCTTCCCCCAACATCAACACCGGCCTGCTCTGCGCGTTCGCATGACGCCAGGAAGCGACTAACGCATCAGGGGTATCGGCGAAGACTACCTCATCGGCATAAACGGGCAAAGAGAAGGTGTGGTAAGGCTTAAGGGATATGGCACTGCTCGTCATCAGAACGTACTCTCCAGATTGAATACGCCGTAGTTTACCCGATCCCGAACGCCAAATCTCTACGGTCCACGGGCATCTTCAATCCTTGAGTGAGCAATAAAAGGCGAATCATTCCTGATGATAAATGACTGACGCTAAAAACCACGCACAGCAAAAAGGGCTGTCCTTTCGGACAGCCCCTTCGCTACTTTTCATCATCAGACGTCGTCTGATAACTGATATAAAAGCCTGGCAGTTCCCTACTCTCACATGGGGAAGCCCCACA
>NZ_JAGFPE010000013.1 GCF_025962655.1 Candidatus Symbiopectobacterium sp. NZEC151
GAATATCAGTTTATAAATTTGGTCATTTAGCTTTGAATGGAGATATTGTTTCTGCTTGTAAGGTAACAATCCAAGACAAAAAAACAACAATAAATGAGGAGATATATTCACAAGATCAAGATGCATGTTCAAGGTTAGAAGGTTTTTTCTTTTCTTCAGCTAATGAAGGAGAATTAACCGCATGCAATATATCATCAGACCAAAATAAAAAGCTTAGACTAATTAACATGACAATAATAAGATGAATTTTTTAAAATAGAGGGCTAAGAAATGGAAGAAAAACTTACGCCACCATCTGATTCTTCTTATGAGACAAGAGGAAATTACGTACAGAGTGGTATTATAACCATGCTGCGAGCAAACGTAGATGGATATTGTCATTGCATGGTTACTTATTTAACAAGAGATGCTGATGCTGATACTAGGTATGATAACCAGGTAGAGCAATTAGGTGTATGGAAGTGTAACTCCTATTCTGGACTGGCTATGTTTCATTTAGCTATGCAATCTATGGTGACGAGATACACCGTTGATGTTTTATTTGTTGGAGGTGAAGAGAATCAAAAAGAAATAAAGGCAATTACCCTTGGTAAAGAGAAATGGTAAATCATGTGAATTGGGAATTCCCGCCGTAAACGGCGAGGAGTCCCAATTCACAGAGTCCAACCTAAGCCGCTTGATGCAGTTTAGGATTTACAGACTCTCCAAAGGCTAACACCGCTAGACCAGCGGCTTTTATATTCTTGGCGGCGTTAATATCACGGTCATGGTCAGCATTGCGCTCAGGGCATACCCAAGACCGAACATTTAACGCCAATTTAGGCAATGTATACCCGCAACAGTGACACCTTTTAGACGAGGGGAAAAACTGATCGATGGCAACGACAGAACGACCAGACCATTCAGCCTTGTATGTTAGCAACTTACCTAACTTATTAATTGGCTCATCATTAATAAATATTAACAATTCTCAACCAGAGGATTCATCAACATTACCCTCACCTCAGTACAATCCACAGTCTCTATTTTCTTGCTTCTCCTGTTTTTCATTTAAATAATATAAATAAAGCCATTTCACTTGCATTCATGGTTCATCAAAAAAAAACAACCTATCATATATTTTATATAAAAAGGTTTTAAAATGACAAAGACAAAGACAAAGACAAAGACAAAGACAAAGACAAAGACAAAGACAAAGACAAAGACATTAATTACATTAATTTTGGTTTTTTCTTCTAACAATCTACTTGCTTATAATGTGCCAAATAAAGGAGTATTTTATCGAGTAGACACACGGAATGAAACGGAAATATTTGCCAATGGATTTTCAAATCTTGGTAATAACACGAGTATTAGAGACCATTCTCGGGGGATTAGTTGTCGACATGGACAAGGAAATAGTTCTTTTATTTCTGTCAGTACAGATTCAGAATATGCAGAACATTATGCCCAACGGCTCCTGAGTCCAACTCAAAGAGTTACATATGTCTATATTATTGACTCTGGAGAGCATTTTTATAATATGGCAGATTCCCTAATTGCGAGTAATTATACCGCCGGAGTGAATGATGCAATGAGACAATCTGAGTGGATATCACATGGTCCTATTCCTGCCAGTTCTATTAGAGGAGTCAGAAGGTACACAACGAACAGTACACCACCAATTATCGCTAACCCCAATTATATATACGCCCCCCCTGTGATTAATGATGAGTTTATTTACTCCCGAGAACGCATGCCCGGAATAAATTCTTATATAGCGAATTTTATTCCGTTCGTTCTTCTTTGTATGTCTGCAACTACATATTGCCCCAAACCTACTAGTCAAAAAGAATCAGGTGATGGCTGTTACTTTACTGAGCCGTACAGAATAAAGACAGTTTTATTTTATTCCACATTCATTGTTAGCAAATAAGGGGGCTTATTTCCAAAATTGGGTCGTGACGCAGATTTAGTGGTAGTGATGGATCGTCAGATACCAACCGATGATCTTATCGTGCATGACCTCTGATTTTGGATGACCGTAAGGATTCGTTAATATTTGGCAATAAGCCTAAAAGTTATATAGTTACCAGTGGTTATAACTATTTATTGACACAAATGCATGCTCCGCCCCGCACGAGAGAAACATGCATTTGCAGCTGTGATTAGCTTAACGCTTCAAATATCATATCCATCGCAAACCCCTTGTACTGAAGGTTCCTGATTTGTTTGTTTTTATCCTTCGGTCAGTGGGTAACATTTCACCAAACATCCTGACTCTGGCTTCTTTTGCTAATGCATACCAGTCAATATTGCTCTTTTCGAGTTCCTGCTCTATCAGCGCTTGTGAAAATCCTTTCTGCCGAAGCTCCTGCTTTATCCGTGTGGGGCCATGTAGTTTCTTAACATGTTTGTCAAAAAGATAAGCAGAAAATTGAACATCATTAAGATAATGATTATCAGTCAGAAGCCGTAAAACACGTTCCGCGTCTTCTGTTTTTTCGGTCAGTCGGGTCAACTGCCGGTACATATCACCAGATGCGTAATTCTTTTTTGCCAGCAATGACACCGCATAGTCATATAATTCCTGTCTGGTCATGACTGGCTCCTTTTGTAGCAAATTCCGTCTTTCCCCACCGATAATCCCTGAATTTTCTCTGCCATCAACGGCCAGAGTGACGTTTTACGCTTGTGTTGTTCGTAGAGTGTCCTGAGGTAGCTTTCAGTTCCCGGGAACTGCGGGCCATCTTCCAGATCTTCACTGTAATCAATCGCTTTTTTCATATCGGAAACGGCATAGCTGTAATATTTGCTTTTCGCCTGATTAATCGCGTCTTCCACCAGAAGACGTCGCAACAACGTGGCCGCAAGGGCATATCCATGTTTATATAATGTACTGGATAATGTCCGGATAAATGAGTTCGTAAGATACGCAAGGGACCTGGCAAGTTCCATTCCTTCACTTTGTAGTTCTTTAAGTGCCTTTGTCATTGAGTGGCAATTATGAAAAATCAGCAAATTGGCAATGAGGTGATTGTATTTAATAATCTTCAACTTGCTTATCCCGTACATTTTCTTCGAGTGTACTGGCTGCAAAATAAACCCACTGCACAAATTTATTAAAACTTTCACATTTATTTGTTGCCCCTGGATCATTCTGCGTAACTCTTCACTGCTGACATACTCCAGAAGAAACAATGTCCGGATTACACGTCCAAGCTCCCGAAAGGCAAAATACAATTTATTTTTACGACTGGCTGTTCCCAGTTTGCGCAGGATCGTCGACGGGGCAATGTAGCCGGCTTTAACAGACTGAGCCACCTGCAACATATCGGGTAAATGTCGTTCTATTAACGCCCTGTCGATATTATCCTTGCTGAAAAGCGCCTGAATATGCTGGTAAGTCTGTTCAGATGACGATTTATAGCATTTCAAATCCTTCCAGTTACGAATTCTGGACATGAGTCTGATCCCCAGCAGATACGCCAGCCAAAACACCACTGCATTTTGCGCCTGAGTGTCACCATGTACAGTATCTGGCTGGATATCCGATATCAGGCCATCGAGGATGTAAATGGCTTCCCATACGCCACAGGGAATAAAATGTGAGAAAAGAGCTATGTCGGTATCACTGACGTGATAATAAGCAACTCCGCCCCAGCCACCATAACGGATGTGATATTCTGATAATATGTTGTTTTCATAAATATCCCATTTGGTTCCATCGGCTGCGGCCCGTCCGGGATCGCCCCAGAGGCCGGGCAGCCAGAATCGCTTGTATCCGTTGACCGTATAACGTATTGCTGCATCCAGCTTTTCTTCTGTAACATGCCGTTGATTCAGAAAAGAAATCTGGCGTTCTCCGACGCCTGTAATATTTCTTGCCAGTTGCGCAGTCCCCAGTCCTGTTCCATAGGCAAAGGTCGTCAGAATTTGCCGATATTCTTCATCACCTCTTTTACTTTCATGACCACTGAGTGGACCGAAATGCTGTCCCCATTTCAGCCAGTGCATTGTGTCGCCAAGTGCATCAAGAACTGACAAATTGAGAGCCTGTAATTTTGTGGTCAGGGTTTTATTGACGGCATTAAATCCTGCTGGTAACGGTTTTTTGACCAGTTTTGTCAGAACAGGCCGGTCGTTGATTATGGTGAAGTACGAATTGGCCATATAACCCCGGTCAACGCTGTCAGCCACCTCTTTCAGTCGCGTCTGTAAATGCCCGACGAAGGATTTACCCTCCACTGGCAGGCCGACCAGTTCACCATATTCAGCCCGTATTTCTGTGCATTTTTCCATAGGTAAAAGCTGAGTACGGGTATCGGAATAACTATCCCCTCCGGGTACGCAAATATCTGCGGATACCAGCTGGCGGCAAACGCAAACCTCAAGAGCTCGTCGATTCAGCCTGTGTGGAGTGTTATTACGCTTTGTTTCTCCGGTAACCAGTCCCCACCATTTATCAGGGATCCTGTCAAGATCCCGGGCGGTCAGTATGCCATTTTCCTTACTCCCGAGACGCAACCAGTCACTGTGCCGGTGTTTATTGGCCAGAACGAATGCAAGGACCTGAACAAAACTTTGATCCTGTCTGGTTGCCACAAATGTCAGTTTGCTCAGAATACGAAAAATTTGAGTCCGGCGAGTCTTGAAATGGCGCCACATGAAGCGGCTTTCGTTTTTACCCCCGTGTTCAGCATGAATCTGGGAAAATTCACATAAATCCTGGCGGGCCGATACCAGTTGGGAGATGCAGGCGATTTGCTCTTCAATCGACTGCTCTGACTTCAGTACAGTGTCAAGCTGGGCAAACCGGCGAATAATTTCGTCAGTCTTGTCCTGGTTCGCGGAGAGGTATCCACCAAGTTCTTCTGCAGCACGGTGCTGTACTTTAGCCATTTGTTTGCAGAATACATTACACAGATCATCAGTGATTCTGGCCAGTTGCCGCTGTATCAAGGATAGTGTTACCACATATCGCTTTTTGGCCTCCATATCGACCATACTGGCTGCATCCAGGCTCATTCCTTCCAGCGCTAATTGTTTGCGTTTGATCTCGGGGATATCTTCCAGAATACAGATGTTACTGCTCAGCCTGGAAAGCTGGTCATAGCGCAATAATAGCTCTCTGAGCCCTTCTATTGTCGCTTTTGTCAGCACCAGTGATATAAGTCCCTAAATCACCATTTGATTTGTCCGCTCCACCCAACATGTTGTTTCCTGATGGTTCCGACACCGAAAAGGATATCAACATGCTGAGCAGAGAGGACTTTTTCATGATAAAGCAAATGCGCCATCAGGGCGCTTACATTGTCGATATTGCCACCCAAATCGGTTGTTCCCAACGTACCGTCAGACGGTACCTGCGTTATCCGTCACCGCCGGCGCGCAAGGCCCGACTGCGAATGGAAAAACTCCGCCCTTTTATGGAGTACATCGATATGCGTCTGACCGAAAACGTCTGGAACGCCGAAGTGATATTCCATGAAATCAGAAAGATGGGCTATCCCGGCGGACGCTCCACGCTTCGGGCTTACATCCAGCCCAAACGCAAAATGCGGCCGGGTAAAAAGACCGTGCGCTTCGAAACCCAGCCAGGCTACCAGTTGCAGCATGACTGGGGAGAAATCGACGCGGAAGTGGCCAGTGAGCGCTGCAAAATCAACTTCGCCGTTAACACGCTGGGCTACTCGCGTCGCCTCCATGTCTTTGCGGCGTCGAGCCAGGACGCGGAACACACCTATGAGTCCCTGGTGCGGGCCTTGCGCTACTTCGGTGGCGGCGTGAAAACCGTGCTGGTCGATAACCAGAAAGCGGCCGTGCTGAAAAATCACAACGGCAATGTGGTGTTCAACGCCGGCTTCCTGCAACTGGCACAGCACTATGACTTCCAGCCCCGGGCTTGTCGCCCCCGCCGCGCGCGAACCAAGGGCAAGGTTGAACGCATGGTTGAATACCTGAAATACAACTTCTTCGTCCGTTACACGCAGTTCGACAGCTTCGCGCACGTTAATCAGTTGTTGGAGCAGTGGCTTGCCGAGGTCGCGGACCAGCGTGAGCTGCGCCAGTTCCGGCAAACACCGGCGACCCGCTTCGAGGAAGAAAAAGCGCACCTGCAGGCGTTGCCGGCAACGGACTTCGATACCAGCTACTTCGACATCCGTCATGTGGCCTGGGACGGCTATATCGAGGTGCGAGGTAATCGTTACTCCGTGCCGGAGGCCTGGTGCGGCCGCCCAGTCTCCATCCGGATCATGCTGTATGATGAGCTGAGGATCTACGGCAATGAGCAGCTTGTGGCCACTCATCGCCTGAACAACCGTGGTGCCGGGTGGCAGACCGTTCCGGAGCACCACGCGCTGCTGTGGCAACAGGTGAGCATGCTAGAACACCGACCGTTGAGTGCTTATGAGGAGTTGCTGTGATGCATGAACTGGAAACGCTGCTGAGTCGCCTGAAAATGGAGCATCTGGGGTACCAGGTGGAAAGCCTGCTGGAGCAGGCGGCGAAGGAAGAACTCAACTACCGCGAGTTCCTGTGCCGAGCGCTGCAACAGGAATGGAGCGGGCGCCATCAACGCGGCATGGAGTCCCGGCTGAAGCAAGCCCGGCTCCCTTGGGTGAAAACGCTGGAGCAGTTCGACTTCAGCTTCCAGCCGGGCATCGACCGTAAAGTGGTGAGAGAGCTTGCCGGCCTGGCGTTCGTGGAGCGAAGCGAAAACGTGATCCTGCTGGGCCCACCGGGCGTGGGCAAAACGCATCTGGCGGTGGCGCTGGGCGTGAAAGCGGCTGATGCAGGGCATCGGGTGCTGTTCATGCCGCTTGACAGGCTGATAGCGATGCTGATGAAGGCGCGGCAGGAAAACCGGCTGGAGCGCCAACTGCAGCAACTGAGTTATGCACGAGTGCTGATCCTTGATGAAGTCGGCTACCTGCCGATGAACCGTGAGGAGGCAAACCTGTTCTTCAGGCTGCTGAATCGGCGTTACGAGAAGGCAAGCATCATCCTGACGTCGAACAAGGGGTTTGGCGGACTGGGGAGAGATGTTCGGCGACAACGTGCTGGCAACGGCGATCCTGGACAGGTTGCTGCATCACTCAACGACGCTGAATATCAAGGGGGAGAGCTACCAGCTAAGAGAGAAACGAAAAGCAGGCGTGCTGAGCAAGAATCTAGCGCCAGAAAACAATGAGGCATCGCTGGAGAAAAGCGGTCAACCTGGTTGATGAATAGCGGACATTAAAAATGGTGAAAAACGGTCAAAGATCGTGGCGTTGACACCCGCATCGGGTGAACTGGTGCTTAACATTTTTTCGTCCCTGGCCCAGTTTGAGAGACGCCTCCTCCAGGAGCGAACCAGGGCAGGCCTCGCGGCTGCACGCGCCCGGGGGCGAAAAGGAGGACGCAGGGCAGTCAGCAAAAGCGCACCGAAAGTGATGATGGCCAGGCATATGTATCATGATAAATCTTTAAGTATCAATGAGATTTGTGAAACGTTAAAAATTTCCCGGGCGACATTCTTCAGGTACGTATCTTTAGCAAAAGATGCAGCCTAATGGTTATATAAAATATTTAGATATAACTTTCAGGCTTATTGCCAGAAATTAACGAATCCTTACGGTCACCCGGAGTGGCCCAGCAACAAAGTGGCAGAACTGCTGCCATGGAACGTAGATCTCACCAATAAATAATAGTCAATACGGCGCTCACTTAATGCTTACAAAAAAACAATGAAAACAAGAAAATAAAGATTGTGGGTTATACTGAGGCGAGGGTAATGTTGATGAGTCATCTGGTTGAGAGTTATTAATATTTGTCAATGATGAGCCCATTAATAAAATAGGTGAGCTAGTTATTGGCGTTTGATTTCCAAAAGTAAAAGGCGAGTCATTAGAGTGAGTGTCAGCATTTACATAATTTCCGTTTTGGAAGTTTTGTACTAAAACACCTCCGTTATTAGACAGACGAGTATAAACGGTCACGGATTCAATTAGTTCACTAGGAATATGTCTATATGCAGCGTATTCGTGTTCCCGCATTACAACGGCTCTTACGTCATGTGACATATTAATTCCAGATGCATCATAATTATGATACATCGTATCTGAAACTGAATAGAAATCTTCGGTAGCTCTTATTGTGTAAAGATAAGCAACATTATTTTCCGCTATATCCATTAGATCATATGAAAAACCTCTGGCTATTTGTGGATTGGAACTTGTAGGTATAAATGCATCATTTCTGGTTCCAATAGCGGCCCTTCTTCCAGATAAGCCAAGAACATGAGCATTGAAGTTAATATTTACACCATTATCTCCACTCTCTGACCATGAAGAAAAACCATTCTTAAAAACCTCTTCGGGAGGTCGATTATCACCTCTATAAACCTTTTTCACTGGGAGGGAGTATACCAATGATGAAAACATTGCTATTAAAAATAAAAATAGTATTTTTTTTAGTGCTTTCATGTGTAACCTCATTATATGTATATGTGAATTCACTAAGGTGTATTTAGAAATTTCCATTTTTATTTTATTAAATAATAATTCAATCAAATACCATCTCATAAGAATAGCTAATTGATACCAAACAAACACAGACACTAATAACCAAAAACGCTCAACCAAAAAATTACATAATTTTAAAAATCAATATGAACAATGTAACCTATATTAAAGTAATATCGTAATTAACCTAAAAAAGCATTGTTGATTTAGATCACAAAAAATAGTATATAAGCACACTCAATGGATTTATTATTTTTACGGTTTTTCTTGATCTAACGTAATAGCTTTTATCTCTTTTGGATTATCGTCGGATTTGTCAAATAAAACATCAACGCGAGTTCTCGTCGTCATCGACTCCATAGCTATATTAAACATAGCCAACCCAGAATAGCTATTACATTTCCATATTCCTAATTGCTCTACAGTGTTATCATACCTAGCATCAGCATTTCTTGTGAGATAAGTAACCATACAGTGACAATATCCATCTATATTTGCTCGTAACATGGTTATAATACCACTTATTT
>NZ_JAGFPE010000014.1 GCF_025962655.1 Candidatus Symbiopectobacterium sp. NZEC151
GTGGCTTTGGCTTCCACCTTGCCCTCGGCCAGGCTGCTCAGATCGGCCGTGGTGCTCCACTTGCCGTCCACTACCGAGACGTTCTTGACCTCAACGGTTTTGCCATTGACGTCGGTAAACACCAGATCGACCGTCTTCTCACTGCTGGTGCCGCTCACTGGCGTCGCCGTCGACTCGCTGGTATTGATATAGCCGTCATCGCCGGCAAAGTGCTCGATATCTACCGCCGGACCAGTGACATCCAGCGTCGAGTTGGCGGTATCGTGCGCCTGATTACCGGCCAGGTCAGTAGCCGTGGCTTTGGCTTCCACCTTGCCTTCCGCCAGGCTGCTCAGATCGGCCGTGGTGCTCCACTTGCCGTCCACCACGCTGACATTCTTGACCTCTACCGTCTTGCCGTTGACGTCGGTAAACACCAGATCCACGGTCTTTTCGCTGCTGGTACCACTGACCGGGGTGGCGGTGGACTCGCTGGTATTGATATAGCCGTCATCGCCGGCAAAGTGCTCGATATCGACACTCGGGCCGGTGACGTCCAGGGTGGAGTTGGCGGTGTCGTGCGCCTGATTACCCGCCGGGTCCGTCGCCGTGGCTTTGGCTTCCACCTTGCCTTCCGCCAGACTGCTCAGATCGACCGTGGTGCTCCATTTGCCGTCCACTACCGATACGTTCTTGACCTCAACGGTTTTGCCATTAACGTCGGTAAACACCAGATCAACGGTCTTCTCACTGCTGGTGCCGCTGACCGGCGTCGCCGTCGACTCGCTGGTATTGATATAACCGTCATCACCGGCGAAGTGCTCGATATCGACCGTCGGACCAGTCACATCCAGCGTGGAATTGGCGGTGTCGTGCGCCTGATTACCCGCCGGGTCCGTAGCCGTGGCTTTGGCTTCCACCTTGCCCTCCGCCAGGCTGCTCAGATCGGCCGTGGTGCTCCACTTGCCGTCCACTACCGATACGTTCTTGACCTCAACGGTTTTGCCATTAACGTCGGTAAACACCAGATCAACGGTTTTTTCGCTGCTGGTCCCGCTCACTGGCGTGGCGGTGGATTCGCTGGTATTGATATAGCCGTCATCGCCGGCAAAGTGCTCGATATCTACCGCCGGACCAGTGACATCCAGCGTCGAGTTGGCGGTGTCGTGCGCCTGATTACCGGCCGGGTCAGTGGCGGTGGCTTTGGCTTCCACCTTGCCTTCCGCCAGACCGCTCAGATCGGCCGTGGTGCTCCACTTGCCGTCCACCACGCTGACATTCTTGACCTCTACCGTCTTGCCATTAACGTCGGTAAACACCAGATCGACCGTCTTCTCACTGCTGGTGCCGCTCACCGGCGTCGCCGTCGACTCGCTGGTATTGATATAGCCGTCATCGCCGGCAAAGTGCTCGATATCGACGGTTGGACCAGTCACATCCAGGGTGGAATTGGCGGTGTCATGCGCCTGATTACCGGCCGGGTCAGTGGCGGTGGCTTTGGCTTCCACCTTGCCTTCCGCCAGGCTGCTCAGATCGGCCGTGGTGCTCCACTTGCCGTCCACTACCGATACGTTCTTGACCTCAACGGTTTTGCCATTAACGTCGGTAAACACCAAATCGACGGTTTTTTCGCTGCTGGTGCCGCTGACCGGCGTGGCTTTGGATTCCGCGGTATTGATATAACCGTCGTCACCGGCAAAGTGCTCGATATCCACACTCGGGCCGGTCACGTCCAGCGTAGAACTGGCGGTGTCATGCGCCTGATTGCCGGCCGGGTCAGTAGCCGTGGCTTTGGCTTCCACCTTGCCCTCGGCCAGGCTGCTCAGATCGGCCGTGGTGCTCCACTTGCCGTCCACTACCGAGACGTTTTTCACTTCCACGGTCTTGCCGTTGACGTCGGTAAACACCAGATCCACGGTTTTTTCGCTGCTGGTGCCGCTGACCGGCGTGGCGGTGGATTCCGCAGTATTGATATAGCCATCATCACCGGCAAAGTGCTCGATATCTACCGTCGGACCAGTGACATCCAGCGTCGAGTTGGCGCTGTCATGCGCCTGATTGCCTGCCGGATCCGTAGCCGTGGCTTTGGCTTCCACCTTGCCTTCCGCCAGGCTGCTCAGATCGGCGTTGGTGCTCCACTTGCCGTCCACTACCGATACGTTCTTGACCTCTACCGTCTTGCCATTAACATCGGTAAACACCAGATCAACCGTCTTCTCGCTGCTGGTGCCACTGACCGGCGTGGCGGTGGATTCCGCAGTATTGATAAAGCCATCATCGCCGGCAAAGTGCTCGATATCGACGGTTGGACCAGTGACATCCAGCGTCGAGTTGGCAGTGTCGTGCGCCTGATTGCCGGCCGGGTCAGTGGCGGTGGCCTTGGCTTCCACCTTGCCCTCCGCCAGACTGCTCAGATCGGCCGTGGTGCTCCACTTGCCGTCCACTACCGAGACGTTTTTCACTTCCACCGTCTTGCCATTGATATCGGTAAACACCAGATCGACGGTTTTTTCGCTGCTGGTGCCGCTGACCGGCGTGGCGGTGGACTCGCTGGTATTGATAAAGCCGTCATCGCCGGCAAAGTGCTCGATATCGACGGTTGGACCAGTGACATCCAGCGTCGAGTTGGCGGTGTCATGCGCCTGATTGCCTGCCGGGTCAGTGGCGGTGGCTTTGGCTTCCACCTTGCCCTCCGCCAGGCTGCTCAGATCGGCCGTGGTGCTCCACTTGCCGTCCACTACCGAGACGTTTTTCACTTCCACGGTTTTGCCGTTGACGTCGGTAAACACCAGATCAACCGTCTTCTCACTGCTGGTGCCGCTGACTGGCGTGGCGGTGGACTCGCTGGTATTGATATAGCCATCATCGCCGGCAAAATGCTCGATATCGACGCTCGGTCCGGTCACATCCAGGGTGGAGTTGGCGGTGTCGTGCGCCTGATTGCCGGCCGGGTCAGTAGCCGTGGCTTTGGCTTCCACCTTGCCTTCCGCCAGACTGCTCAGATCGGCGCTGGTACTCCATTTTCCGTCTACCAC
>NZ_JAGFPE010000015.1 GCF_025962655.1 Candidatus Symbiopectobacterium sp. NZEC151
AGCTTTGCGCAGTCGCAGATACCAGCTGGCTGCAACTGTTTAATAAAAACACAGCACTGTGCAAACACGAAAGTGGACGTATACGGTGTGACGCCTGCCCGGTGCTGGAAGGTTAATTGATGGGGTTATCCGCAAGGAGAAGCTCTTGATCGAAGCCCCAGTAAACGGCGGCCGTAACTATAACGGTCCTAAGGTAGCGAAATTCCTTGTCGGGTAAGTTCCGACCTGCACGAATGGCGTAATGATGGCCAGGCTGTCTCCACCCGAGACTCAGTGAAATTGAACTCGCTGTGAAGATGCAGTGTACCCGCGGCAAGACGGAAAGACCCCGTGAACCTTTACTATAGCTTGACACTGAACCTTGAGCCTTGATGTGTAGGATAGGTGGGAGGCTTTGAAGTGTGGACGCCAGTCTGCATGGAGCCAACCTTGAAATACCACCCTTTAATGTTTGATGTTCTAACCTGGGTCCGTAATCCGGACTGGGGACAGTGTCTGGTGGGTAGTTTGACTGGGGCGGTCTCCTCCCAAAGAGTAACGGAGGAGCACGAAGGTTAGCTAATCCTGGTCGGACATCAGGAGGTTAGTGCAAAGGCATAAGCTAGCTTGACTGCGAGAGTGACGGCTCGAGCAGGTACGAAAGTAGGTCTTAGTGATCCGGTGGTTCTGAATGGAAGGGCCATCGCTCAACGGATAAAAGGTACTCCGGGGATAACAGGCTGATACCGCCCAAGAGTTCATATCGACGGCGGTGTTTGGCACCTCGATGTCGGCTCATCACATCCTGGGGCTGAAGTAGGTCCCAAGGGTATGGCTGTTCGCCATTTAAAGTGGTACGCGAGCTGGGTTTAGAACGTCGTGAGACAGTTCGGTCCCTATCTGCCGTGGGCGTTGGAGAATTGAGGGGGGTTGCTCCTAGTACGAGAGGACCGGAGTGAACGCACCACTGGTGTTCGGGTTGTCATGCCAATGGCATTGCCCGGTAGCTACGTGCGGAAGAGATAAGTGCTGAAAGCATCTAAGCACGAAACTTGCCCCGAGATGAGTTCTCCCTTGTCCCTAGAGGACGCTGAAAGGCCGTTGAAGACGACGACGTAGATAGGCTGGGTGTGTAAGTGCAGCGATGCATTGAGCTAACCAGTACTAATGACCTGTGAGGCTTAACCTTACAACGCCGAAG
>NZ_JAGFPE010000016.1 GCF_025962655.1 Candidatus Symbiopectobacterium sp. NZEC151
CATCTGTTTTTATACGCATGCAGATAATTCTGGAATCTCTGCTATTATCAATAATGTTACAAGTAAAATTTGGTTAATGCTCACGTTGGTTGGGTGTTGTGAGTTTGGCCTATTAAAAAATACGGTAATATATAGTACAGAAATAATTTTCCAATTGGAAAGGTTATTCTTTTTTCGAGAAAGAAGTTCCTAATTGAACGTCGGTTAGGCAGGGCACTAAACTGGCAACCGATAGGTGAAGTCATGCTGAACACGTAATGGGAAATACAGGCAGCCTAAATTAACCAGAGTACCAACTAATTTGTCACTTACCGTAACACAGAGTAAACAACCTTATTAGTTAGTTACTGTTAAATTAACCTTTTAAAGGGATAGAGAAACTATGACATTAACAACAACTTTACCTATCGGAACTATTATTATTTTTTTCGGAAATGAAATACCTGATGGGTGGCTATTGTGCGATGGTAAAAATGGAACCCCTAATCTTATAGATAAATTCATATTAGGTGGAGGAATAAATAATGTGGGTGCTGGAAGTGAAAAAGAAATAATAAAGAATGCATCGGACGGCGTATACAGAATAAAACAATACACTGAATTTTCAGAGTCAAATATAAGTGTGGAAGTTTTAGAACATAGCTTATCTATTAGCGAACTTCCTAATCATAATCATAAGCAGGGAGACATCTATGATATAAATTATGCATTCGGTTTTGGTTATTGGAACGTTCCATTAAAAGATAGCTGGATAAATGGTGGAGCACTGAATAATACAAAGAATAATCGTGTAGCTCCTATTACTGAGTCTGTCGGTGGCAGTAAAGGGCATTCACATAAAGTAGAGTTTAATGATAAAACTCACAGGCATGATGTCGATATAATGCCACCATATTTTATACTTGCATACATAATGTACAAAGGCTTATTAAATAAATAACATTTTGCATCTGTGACAAAATCTCATAAAATATAGAGATTATATTCATAGCACTTTTTTGACGGATGGTGTATGATATGAAACTAAAAATTTATATGTATTTTTT
>NZ_JAGFPE010000017.1 GCF_025962655.1 Candidatus Symbiopectobacterium sp. NZEC151
GCCTTGGAGGATGGTCCCCCCATATTCAGACAGGATGTCACGTGTCCCGCCCTACTCATCGAGCTCACAACCTGTGCATCTTCGTGTACGGGACTATCACCCTTTACTGTGCGACTTTCCAGACGCTTCCACTGACACACAAGCTGATTCAGACTCTGGGCTCTTCCCCGTTCGCTCGCCGCTACTGGGGGAATCTCGGTTGATTTCTTTTCCTCGGGGTACTGAGATGTTTCAGTTCCCCCGGTTCGCCTCATGCCACTATGTATTCATGACATGATAGTGCAACGAATTGCACTGGGTTTCCCCATTCGGGTATCGTCGGTTGTAACGCTTCATATCAGCTTGCCGACGCTTTTCGCAGATTAGCACGCCCTTCATCGCCTCTGACTGCCTAGGCATCCACCGTGTACGCTTATTCACTTAACCTCACAACCCGAAAATGTTTCGGGTGTGAAAGCTTGAGAGAATCACAATAGTAGTAGTGAGCCACTATTGCTCGTTTCAATTTTCAGCTTGTTCCAGATTGTTAAAGAGCAAATATCGTAAACACGACTCGAAAGTCATCTTTACGTTATTGTCGGTTCGGCAGAACCGGTGATAATGTCTTTCACTCATTATCGGTATGGCGTCCCCAAGGGGATTCGAACCCCTGTTACAGCCGTGAAAGGGCAGTGTCCTAGGCCTCTAGACGATGGGGACACAAAAATTGCATAGCGAATCACTGATTCGCTATTTTTGTGTAGAGGTGAGGATTTGCTTGCAAATCCGAGCGACTGATGCAGTTAACACTCGATATCACAAGCAATATCATCACACCCAACAACAGGTGCTTTTTGCTCAGCATTTTCATCAGACAATCTGTGTGAACACTTCACAGAATCAGTATCATTAGGTAAGGAGGTGATCCAACCGCAGGTTCCCCTACGGTTACCTTGTTACGACTTCACCCCAGTCATGAAT
>NZ_JAGFPE010000018.1 GCF_025962655.1 Candidatus Symbiopectobacterium sp. NZEC151
AAGCCACACCAACGATGCAGACGTGCAAGGGGATACAAGGAGGGGTTTGTGGCTATTTGCATAAAGGCGGTTGTAAAACATTTTATTGAGCAAAACAGTAAAACTGTTGAGTAATTAAAGTAATATTAAATCTCCACTGATCAACGCTACACCACGTTGAACAGGCCCAACCAACCCACCTGAACTACAGTGTATTGGGTCGATTTATTAAGATGGGACTAATCACGGTGAATCTGGTCGACCGCCCATAACCGCGGGCACGGCTATTCGAATAGTTTTACTCTGATCAGAGGTGTACCACTGTACCCACAAGACACAACCCCACATCATGTCACCATGTGCCTCAATACCACCACGGTACCTCGGAAAGGAGTTGTGACAATACCCCTCGCATAACACAATTCACCACAGTGCACCGTTCCTGGATCATAATCACCCCCTTATAAACAAGGCATGGACTCCCCAGCGACCCCCATGGACTTCTCGCCACTTCTCAGTCTGGCGCACTATAATGAATCATGCTATACAAAAGATAAAGCCGTTGCCCACGCTGGCTTGTGGTTGGCACGGTAAATGTTTCACAACAGTAGCTCGTGAACCGGTCCTTAATTGTCATGAGCACGACCATCAAAACCATGTGCTCACAACCCACCATTAATCATATTTTAATTATCAATTAATTATCATAACACGATTAACCATCGTGAGCTACCATTAAATATAACCATAAATAATAATGTAGTATATATGATTCATCCCATTAGTGAGCTAATGTTTCTAAGCATTGCTAAGCAATTATATATATATAACATTTAGCTGAACCAAACCAATACATAAGGTTCAAGCTAATCAATCTATTACCCAAGGTATCAAGGAATAGGACATTCAATGCAAATTGGCCATAACAAACGAATAGATTCACACCTCCC
>NZ_JAGFPE010000001.1 GCF_025962655.1 Candidatus Symbiopectobacterium sp. NZEC151
TCGTTAGCTCAGTCGGTAGAGCAGTTGACTTTTAATCAATTGGTCGCAGGTTCGAATCCTGCACGACCCACCATTTCTTAGATATCCTCCTGAAATTCACCGTATTCACATTTTCATGCGCGCCTGTCGGGCTGGTAAGACGCTGCGCTCAGGTTCGAGCCGAGCGAAGCGCGACAGCAACGCTATTTCATGCTGATGACAACTTTACCTTTCGCTCTCCCTGTTTCGACGTAAGCCAAAGCGTCTGCTGTCATATCAAATGGAAATACCCGATCAATAATCGGCTTGATTGCGCCGGACTCAATCAGGGCACCTATCTCGCACAGTTGCTCTGCGTGGGCGCGCATAAAGACAAACCGATAGCTGATACCCAAACGTGCCGCTTTCTTTCGGATACGGTAACTGAGAAGCCGTATGACCTGCTGTAGCCACCAGGGCAGCCCTTGCTCTATGGCAAACGCAAGATCGGGCGGTCCAGAGATCGAGATAAGCTGGCCTCCGGGTTTTAGTACCCGTAGCGATTTCTCCAGGGTCTCATTGCCAAGGCTGTTGAGCACCACATCATAGTCATGCAAGACAGTGGCAAAATCCTGTTTGTGGTAGTCAATCACCACATCCGCCCCTAACGCCTTCACCCATGCCAGATTACGCGTACTGGTGGTGGTGGCAACGAAAGCGCCCAGATGTTTGGCAAGCTGAATGGCAATGGTACCTACGCCGCCGGAACCCGCATGGATAAGCACCTTTTGGCCTTTCTTTAGCTTCGCGGTCTCCACCAACGTCTGCCAAGCTGTCAGGCCCACCAGTGGAAGGGCGGCGGCTTCCTCCATGCTGAGGCCATGGGGCTTTACTGCCAGCGAATGTTCGTTCACCGCGATGAACTCGGCAAAAGTGCCGATACGCGCCTGATCGGGGCGAGCGTAAACCCCATCGCCGGGTTTGAATCGACTTACATTCCGTCCAACGCGCACAACAACGCCCGCAACGTCATTACCCAACACTAACGGCATGCGATAGGGCAGTATTAGCCGAAATTCTCCGTTGCGGATTTTAGCATCCAGTAGATTGACACTGGCTGCATGAATCTGCACCAGCACGTCATCGTCGTGCATCGTCGGTTCAGCAACCTGGCCCATTCTGCCAGCATTTTTCTTGCCATAGCGATCGATGATGTATGCCTTCATAGTCGGGCGATCTCCTTGATGAAGAGGGACATCTGCCGACATGCTGGATGGGGCGACGTCGGCAGAGACACTTTGCTGGTGTTATACGGCGTCAGGGTGGGGGTCTGTCCGATAACGTTCAGCGGCATGCTGTTGCGCAAAGCCTGACAGCATCGCTCCGCGTGCTGCCTGATAGGCTTCCCACTGTTCAACCTGATGCAGGGGCGGGATGGTGACGGATTCCCGCCGATCGAAACCGACTAATGCGGCATCAACTAATTCATCGACTTCCATCACGGCGGGAAGCGTATTCACATCTGTCCCAGAACGTTCCCAGATTTCCGTGCGCGTTGCAGCGGGAAGCACGGCCTGAACGTAGACTCCTTTCGGGGACAGCTCGAGGCTAAGTCCCTGAGACAAAAACAGCACGAATGCCTTGGTGGCACCGTAGACGGTCAGCCCGAACTCCGGCGCTAATCCAACCACTGAACCAATATTAATGATTGCACCTGCGCCAACGGTCGCCAGTCTAGGTGCGATCGCGCTGGCAAGACGCACCAGGGCAGTGGTGTTGAGTGTGACAAGCTTTGCTATATCGTCGGTTGTCTGTTCAACAAAGCTCCCCGCGATATTCATACCGGCGTTGTTCACCAGGATCCCGATGCGATCGTCATCGCGTAGCCGCGCTTCTACGGCAGCAAGGTCGTCGGGCTGGGTGAGGTCTGCGGGAAGGATATCGACGGCAACACCATGCTCTTGGCGCAGCCGGGTGGCCAAGGTTTCCATGCGTGTCTGATCACGGGCGACCAGTACAAGTCTATGGCCGCGACGGGCGAAGCGTTCAGCATAGGTTGCACCAATGCCAGATGAGGCGCCAGTGATGAGAACGGAAAGGCGTGTGTTCATAAATAGGCTCTCGTGTCTGATAAATAGAGGATGAATATCATGCTTGCATTATAGATGATGCATGACATATATTTTAAATGTCAATCGACATTTAAATGAGGTGCCAACATGAAATACACGACATTTGGTCGTAATACGGGTTTACGCGTCTCTGAACTGGCGCTTGGTACGGGCAACTTCGGTACGGGGTGGGGCTACGGTTCTGAAAAAGAGCAGGCGAAACAGGTTTTCGATCGCTATGTGGATGCCGGCGGTAACTTTGTCGATACCGCAGATGCCTATCAGTTTGGCGAATCTGAGCAAATGGTCGGGGAGTTTATCGCTGCCGATCGCGATCATTTTGTCGTGGCGACAAAATACACCCTGAGCGCCTTGCCCAACGCGGGTATCTCTCGCACCGGTAACAGCCGTAAGAATATGATTTCTTCGGTAGAAAATAGCCTTAAACGGCTGCATACCGATCGCATTGATGTGCTGTGGGCCCACTTCGATGACCAACTGACTCCCCTTGAGGAAATCGTTCGCGCTTTCGACGATCTTATCCGTGCAGGGAAAATCCAGTATGCCGGATTATCCAACTTCCCGGCATGGCGTATTGCACGCGCCGACACGATGGCGGAGCTGCGGGGCTGGTCGCGTATTGCTGGCGTCCAAGTGGAATACAGCCTGGTACAACGTACCGCCGAGCGAGAACTGCTGCCGATGGCAGAGGCGCTGGGGCTGGCGGTGACGCCGTGGTCGCCGCTGGGAGGGGGGCTCCTGACGGGAAAATATCGCCAAAGTTCAGAAGGACGATTGAAGGGGTTTGGCGGACGGTTGATCCACGTGGAGCAGGACACGGCCTTGCTGGATACCGTCTTTGCCATTGCACAGGAATTGAACGCGATCCCCGTGCAGGTTGCTATCGCCTGGCTGCGTTATAAAGCCGCCCGTGCCAGTACCAGCCTGATTCCTATTCTGGGCTCGCGCACGCTGGCGCAACTTAACGACACGCTGCTGGCCTTGGATATCACACTGAGCGACGCTCAGGCCGCACGGTTGGATGAGGTCAGCGCGATCTCACTGGGAACGCCACACCAACAGATTGCCGGTACGCGGCCTCGCGCGCAGGGCGGTGAGGGTGTTCACTATATCTCTGGGTGGGCACCTCGAGCCTGAGTGGATTATTGATGAAAGGCATCATCTATTGAGTCTTGTTTTTCCATCCCCTAAGATGATGCCTGACTGAAAAGGAGAACATCATGGCCCGTGTATCAAAACAGCAGATGGCGCGTAATCGCGAGGAAATTATTCAGGTTTCGTCGCAGCTTTTTCGTGAACGCGGTCTGAATGGGGTCAGCGTAAATGATTTGATGGCGGCTGCGGGATTAACGCATGGCGGTTTTTATGGGCATTTTTCCTCTAAAGATGAGCTGGCCGCGATTGCCAGCCGTAAGGCGCTTGATGATTCCGCCTCCCGCTGGCAGGAAATCAGGCATCAGTCACAGCATGATGATTTTCGCACGTTGGTGGAGGCCTATCTTTCCCCGACACACCGCGATGCGGCGAAGGATGGGTGTCCAATAACGGCGTTAGCCAGCGATGTTGCCCGCGAGGAAGAAGATAAACCGGTGCGCGACGTCTATCGTGATGGCGTCATGGCAATGCTGGAGCGGCTGGAGTCCGTTTCCGATAGCCAAGACGCTGAACAGCGCAGGCAGCACGCGTTGGTGCAATTATCCTTGCTGTTGGGCGCGTTGACACTGGCGCGAGCCACTGCCGGAGACGCATTGTCTGATGCGTTTCTTGTGTCGGCTAAAAAAGCCTTGGTCGGTGATGCGGTATAAACGCATCTGGTCAGATTGACGTTTGGGCAGCGACTGGCGTAGCATTCAATTACTTTTAGTTAGTACGAACATCCAGGTAAGCTAACCATGACCACATCTCCTACCCCACACGCTGATATTGATCGGCAAACGCTCACGCTCTCAGAGAAACTCGATCGCGGGGATGTATTGGCGGCAAACTGCCCTTCACGCGAGGTGCTTAAGCATCTCACCAGCCGCTGGGGGGTGTTGGTGATGATTGTGTTACTGCCGGGCACACAGCGCTTTAGCGCATTACGACGCGGCATTGAGGGCATCAGTGAGCGCATGCTGTCACAAACGCTACAATGGCTGGAAGCCGATGGAATGGTTCATCGACACGTCTACAACACCGTTCCCCCTCATGTGGAGTACACCCTGACGCCCTTAGGACGCGCAGCGGCGGAAAAAGTGCGCGACCTGGCTGATTGGATAGAAGTCAATTTACCGGCCATTTTGCAGGAACAGACGCCTCTGTCAGCGGAGAACCCGTTGAAATAGCCGGTAGTTGACCTGAACAGCCCTGCCGGGAAGGCAGGGCGGGTGACATCAGAGTGCTTTTAATGCCTGCGCTACCGAAACGGACAGCGGCGTGGTTGGGCGGCCAATCAGCGCGGAGAGCTGATGTGACGCTTCATATAACCCACCTTGTGATGCGCCCACATCCCACGATGCGATAGCGGCTGCGAACCCTTCCGGCAGGCCCGCGCCTTTCAGTGCTGCGGCGTAATCAGCTTCAGGAATATTGTTGTACGGAATCTGCTTGCCGCTCTGCTTGGTGACCTCAGCGGCCAGTTGCGCCAGTGTATAAGGTTCATCGCCAGCTAACTCATAGGTTTTCCCGCTGTGACCTGGCTGAGTGAGCACCGCCACAGCGGCTTCAGCAAAATCTTCACGTGCGGCGGAGGCAATTTTCCCCTCTCCGGCGCTGCCATAGAAAGCACCGTTAGCCAGCGCTGGGGCGATAGAGCCGGTATAGTTTTCGGTGTACCAGCCATTGCGCAGGATAGTGTAGTCAATGCCAGACGCTTTCAGCGCTTTTTCCGTCTCAGCATGCTCTGGTGCCAGATTGAGCGGCGAAGTGTCCGCGTGCAACAAGCTGGTATACACAATGCGCTTTACGCCGCTCTTTTTCGCCGCAGCGATTACATTGGCGTGTTGTACCGCGCGCTGGCCGATTTCATTCCCTGAGATTAACAGCAGAGTTTCTATACCGGATAAGGCGGCTTCAAGCGTGGCCGGTTGTGCATAATCGGCTGCGCGGGCGGTGACACCCAGGCTTTTGGCTTTTTCTGGGCTGCGCACTAACGCGACAATATTACTGCCAGCCGTTTTTTCTTTGAGTTTGGTGATAACTAACTGGCCCAGTTGGCCGGTGGCTCCCGTAACGGCAATCGTCATGATCCTACTCCTTCGCCGGATGGCGTGATTGATATAGAACTCACTATAAGGCCTTAAATAACTTTTAGTAAGTACTTACATAAACGTAAGTGCTCAATTATGATGACTCACCTAAGCGCGTCTGGTTGACTTATACCTGATATTGCATCCTGCCGGGGTCTGGTGGGAGTATAGTAGGTTCTTTGTATTTTTCTGCCCGCCTGTGATTGCCAGGGCAAACCCACTGAAGTCTCGTTGTCTGTAACACGCAGATGTGGGTGTAAGGAGTGTTATGATTGGTCCTCTGATTAACGGTTCCGCCATTATTATTGGCGGCGTACTCGGCATTTCCCTGAGTCGTTTTATTCCCCAGCGCCTTCGCGATGGTCTTCCCCCTGCGTTTGCCATGATCTCTATTGCGATGGGGATAACCTTGGTTATCAAGGTGCATCAATTACCCGCTGTTGCACTGGCAGTGGTGCTGGGTGTTGCATTGGGCGAACTGTTGCGATTGGAGCACGGTATTCAGCTGGCAGGCATCTGGATCCAACGGGTGTTAAGTCGTGTTCTGCCACCGCCCCGGCACAAACTGCCGACGGACGTGTATACGCAGAATTTCACTGCCTTAATCGTGCTGTTCTGTGCCAGCGGTACGGGGGTGGTTGGCGCGCTGACGGAAGGGCTGACGGGGGACTATCAACTGCTGATTATTAAATCGGCACTGGATGTGTTCACTGCGCTGATTTTTTCCATTACGCTCGGCGCAGCGGTAATTTCAATTGCTGTGCCGCAATTTCTGGTTCAGGCGCTGCTGTTTTTTTCCGCGCAATTGATCATGCCGTTTATGAATGACATCACCATGGGCGATTTTGCAGCCTGTGGCGGCATTATCATGATGGCGGTAGGCTTGCGTATTGCGCAGATCAAAATGTTTGCCGTGGTGAATTTCCTACCTGCGCTGTTATTTATTATCCCGTTGTCGATTTATTGGCATCGCTGGTTCGGTTAGTTTTATATCCGCTAAACAAAAGAGGATAATTAAACGTATTATTCATTATTTGTTTAGTATGAAAAACTTTAAGTGCCTTCTTGCTAACCGGCTGCTACCATATACCCCGCCTGGGAGTCTGGCAGAAGCAGGATTTCCTCATTTGATGATAAACATGGGGTGGCAAGATGGACTTTTTCAGTACCAGCAACATTTTGATTCATATCCCGTTCGGTACGGGAGGGTACGATCTTTCCTGGATTGAAGCCGTTGGTGCGCTGTGCGGCCTGTTGTGCATCTGGCTTGCCAGTCTGGAAAAAACCATTAATTACCTGTTTGGTTTGATCAACGTCTCGTTGTTTGCCGTAATTTTTTTCCAGATTCAGCTCTATGCCAGCCTGCTGCTGCAAATCTTTTTCTTTGTGGCGAATGTCTATGGCTGGTATGCCTGGACGCGGCGCACGGAACAGCAGGATATCGCCTTGAAAATACGCTGGCTGCCACTCCCCAGATTACTTGCCTGGTCAGTGCTGGGCGCACTCGCGATTGGTTTGATGACGGTCTACATTGATGCGGTGTTTGCCGCGCTGACTGGCGTCGCAGTGACCGTGATGCAGAGCATGGGCATTCAGGTGACCATGCCGACATTGCAGCCGGATGCATTTCCCTTCTGGGATTCCTGCATGATGGTGCTCTCCATGATCGCCATGGTGCTGATGACGCGTAAGTATGTAGAAAATTGGATACTGTGGGTTGTGATTAACATTATCAGCGTGGTGATCTTCACCTATCAGGGCGTTTATGTGATGGCGCTGGAATACCTGATTTTGACGGGGATTGCCCTCAACGGCACCTGGTTGTGGATCAAGGAAGCGCGCCAGCGTCCAACGCCATCGTACCTACAGCGTCGAGCGTAACCAACGCGTTGGAAAACGCGGCGTAGCGCTAAGCTAACAGCATTTTATCGCGTAAAATTACGCGATATTGTTGTGGGTACGCCATACGCTTGACTTATCATTTGTGCACTGCAATATGGACAGTTCCGTTTTAAACGCCAGGGTAATCACCCTGCAACCGTTTCCTATTGGCAAGATGTGGCATGTTCTGCGCAAGAATCGATGGATGAATGATGAATTACCAAAATGATGACTTAAGAATTAAAGAGATCAAAGAGTTGTTACCTCCTGTCGCGCTGTTGGAGAAATTTCCGGCCACCGCGCGTGCGGCAGAAACGGTCTCATTTACCCGCTCGGCAATTCACAAGATTCTGCATGGCACTGACGATCGTCTGCTGGTGGTGATTGGCCCGTGCTCGATTCATGATACCAAGGCTGCAAAAGAATACGCCGCACGTTTGCTCACGCTGCGCAATGAATTAAGCGACGAACTGGAAGTGGTGATGCGTGTCTATTTCGAGAAACCGCGCACTACTGTGGGTTGGAAAGGGCTGATTAACGATCCGCACATGGATAACAGCTATCAGATTAACGATGGATTGCGTATCGCCCGTCAACTGTTGGTAGAAATCAATGATAGCGGGTTACCTGCTGCGGGTGAGTTTCTGGACATGATCTCGCCGCAGTATCTGGCAGATTTGATGAGCTGGGGTGCCATCGGCGCACGCACCACGGAATCTCAGGTACACCGCGAACTGGCTTCTGGTCTCTCTTGTCCGGTTGGTTTCAAAAACGGCACCGATGGCACGATTAAAGTGGCGATCGATGCGATTAACGCCGCGAGTGCGCCGCACTGCTTCCTGTCAGTGACCAAATGGGGCCACTCTGCCATCGTCAACACCAGTGGTAACAACGATTGCCACATTATTTTGCGTGGTGGAAAAGCGCCTAATTACAGCGCCGAGCACGTTAGCGCCGTTAAGGATGGGCTGGAAAAAGCCGGACTGCGCCCGCAGGTGATGATCGATTTCAGTCATGCCAACAGCAGCAAACAGTTCAAGAAGCAGATGGACGTGGGGACGGATGTTTGCACGCAGATTGCTGGCGGTGAACGCGCAATCACCGGTGTGATGGTGGAAAGCCATCTGGTGGAAGGCAATCAGAGCCTGGAAAGCGGCGAGCCGCTGGTTTATGGCCGCAGTGTGACAGATGCGTGTATCGGTTGGGAAGATACTGAAACGCTGCTGCGACAGTTGGCTGCGGCGGTTAAAACGCGACGCGCGTAAAAAGTGGTTAACGAGCACATCGCTTGTTCCTGACCCCTGAAAGGGTCAGGAACGTCTGATGAATAGGAATGTTTACTTTTTGGCATCCGAGACGGGTTGTGTCACCCCGCGCGAGGCCAGCATACGTTGTGTATTTTCAAGCTCTTCTTGCAGTAACTCAGCATTTGGCAGCACCGTGCGAAAGTTTGCTGCCATCACCTTGGTAGGGAGTCCTTCCAAGGCATATCTTGCTAAAGCATGACCTCTGTCAGCACAGAGAATTAAGCCCACGGGAGGATTCTCGTCAGGCAAGGTCCAGTGTTCTTTGGCATAGTTACAGTACATATGCATCTGGCCTACATCCCCATGAGTCAGACTACCGAGTTTTAAATCAACGATGACCAGACAGCGCAACTGGCGATGAAAGAATAGCAGATCAACGCGATACCAGGTCTGATCAATGCGTAGTCGTCGCTGTCGTCCGATAAAGGTAAAACCATCACCGAGTTCCAGCAGAAAGTCCTCTAATCGATGGATTAACGCTTCTTCCAGATCGGACTCTGAATACTCGTCTTTGAGATCGAGAAACTCCAGCACGTAAGGATCTTTGATCGCCTCATTGGGAGTAACAATGTCTTGTTGCTTCGGTATTGAGCCAGTGACCAGCATGGCTGCTTTATCACGGGAAAGCGCAGTGCGCTCATAAAACTGGCTACTGATTTGTCGGTCGAGTTGTCGCACACTCCAGCCGCCTTGTAGCGCTTCGGTTTCATAGAATTGGCGGGCATAGGCATCCTTGACCGATAACAGACGAACATAGGCTGACCACGGCAGTGTGAAAAACTGTGCCAGTTCAGTGAGTTCAAAATTCCGAGACAGTGTCTCGGAATTTGTCGGATCGCGTTGCTTGCCAGATTTCCGAGACACTGTCTCGGAAATCATTGAACGTGAGTAGGTGAGGAAGAATCGGCGCATATTTTCCAGATTATCCACGCTGAAGCCGCGCCCAAACCGTGCTGTCAGATCATTGGATAAGCGCGCAATCAATTGCTCGCCGTAACCGGCTCGACGTCTGCCCTTCTGCTCGGCCTCAATAACGCGTCGGCCAATATCCCAGTAGCTCGCTGTCATCAATGCATTGACGCTGTAGGCTACGGTGTGGCGAGCATCATCGAGCAACGCTACGATACCATTGTGGATACTGGCATAACCCGAGGGTAATGCGGTGCGCTTCATCGCTACAGCAGATTTCTTTTTTTACTCAAGGCATCACCTCCGCAAAACACAGCCTCCTGCCATGTCATAGCGATGATGTTACGGCCTTGAACAGGCCTGACACTATCAAGGCGTTGGGCCCGTTGTTAACTTTTGAATCGGCATTCCAGAGAACGCCGTTATCAAGCCGATGCGTTGACGTTTTATACAGGCCCTGTTGGCAATTAACAGGGCGTGCCTTCGCCTGACGCAGAGGGCACGGTGCTAAAGCAATAAAAAAACCCGGCATATGCCGGGTTTTTTGTTACTACACATCAAACAGAACTTATTTAGCTTTGCCCTGATTGGCAACAGCAGCGGCTTTCGCTGCGATTTCGTCAGCGTCACCCAGATAGTAGTGTTTGATAGGCTTGAAGTTTTCATCGAACTCATACACCAACGGCACGCCAGTCGGGATATTCAGCTCAAGGATTTCGTCTTCGCCCATGTTGTCCAGGTATTTCACCAGCGCACGCAGGGAGTTACCGTGCGCAGCGATAATAACGCGCTCACCGCTTTTGATGCGTGGCAGAATGGTTTCGTTCCAGAACGGCACAACGCGTTCAATGGTCAGCGCCAGGCTTTCGGTCTGCGGCAGCTCAGCGTCAGTCAGAGACGCGTAGCGCGGATCGTGGCCAGGGAAACGCTCATCTTCACGGGTCAGCGCAGGCGGAGTGATAGCAAAACCACGACGCCATTGTTTAACCTGATCATCACCGTATTTTTCTGCGGTTTCTGCTTTGTTCAGACCCTGCAACGCGCCGTAGTGGCGTTCGTTCAGTTTCCAGCTCTTTTCCACCGGCAGCCAAGCCTGATCCAGCTCGTCCAGGATGTTCCACAGCGTGTGAATGGCGCGTTTCAGCACAGAGGTATAAGCGAAATCGAAGGAGAAACCTTCATTTTTCAGCAATGTACCAGCGGCTTTGGCTTCTGAACGGCCCTTATCGGACAGATCAACATCGTACCAGCCTGTGAAGCGGTTTTCATTGTTCCACTGGCTTTCACCGTGTCTCACCAGTACCAGCTTAGTTACAGCCATAGCTAAACTCCTTCATTCCTAAGATTTCAGTGATAACTGATCTCATTATATTGCTGCGCTGCAATTAACGGCAATCAATAGTCACCGATAAACCTGATTTATCTGCATTAACTTTGCTCATTATCACGTTATGGCTTGCTCGTTTCAGCTCACAGCAATAGCCTGTCGGCCCAAGATGAGTATGGGCCGACATCACGGGATTGCCACTCAGGCGCTATCGCCTCGTTTACGGTGGGTCAGCAAGTAGAACGCGGGGATCACCAGCATCGACAGCAAGGGGGCTGTTACCATGCCGCCCACCATCGGTGCGGCAATGCGTTGCATCACCTCCGCTCCCGTGCCACCGCCCCACATAATAGGCAATAGCCCGGCCATGATGGTGGCGACTGTCATCACTTTGGGGCGCACGCGCAACACGGCACCTTCATGAATGGCCTCGCGCAGCAAAGGGAGCGCCAGCGTCTCATCGGATTGTTGACGTTTTTCAATGGCGTGGTTGAGGTATAACACCATGATAACGCCGAACTCGGCCGCTACCCCGGCAAGCGCGATAAAGCCCACCGCCGCCGCTACCGATAAGTTATAGCCCAGCAGATAAAGCAGCCATACGCCACCAATCAGCGAAAAGGGCAGGGTGCCCATGATCAACAGCGCATCCTTCACCTTGCTGAACGTCACATAGAGCAGGATAAAGATAATCAACAGTGTGAACGGCAATACCACTTTGAGTTTGGCAGTCGCGCGCTCAAGATACTCAAATTGTCCAGACCAGCTTAGCGACACGCCTTCTGGCAATTGCACCTGCTGTTCTACCGCACGTTGCATATCCTGCACGGCAGATTTCAGATCGCGGCCGCGAATATCGACATAGATCCAATCCGAAAGACGTGCGTTTTCACTTTTCAGCATGGGCGGCCCGTCGCTGATGCGAATATCGGCCAGTTCCGAGAGCGAAATTTGCCCACCGCTTGCGGTAATGACCGGTAAATTCTTGAGTTTTTGCAGCGAATCGCGGATCTCACGCGGATAGCGCAGGTTGATAGGATAACGTTCGCGCCCCTCAATGGTTTCGCCAATATTTTCCCCACCAACCACTACAGACACGATGGATTGCAGCTCTTTGACCGACACGCCATAACGCGCCGCCTTGGCGCGATCGATATCGATATCAATATAGCGACCACCGGCCAGACGCTCTGCCAGCGCAGAGGTGACGCCGGGAACGCCGCGCACCACCTGTTCAATCTGCTCGGCCACGGTTTCAATTTGCGCGATATTGCTGCCGTTCACTTTGATGCCCACCGGGCTTTTGATCCCCGTCGCCAGCATATCCAACCGGTTGCGGATGGGCGGGACCCAGATATTGGCGATCCCCGGTACTTTCACAATGCCGTCGAGTTCACTGACCAACTTGTCCATGGTCATGCCGGGCCGCCACTGATCTTTGGGCTTAAAACGTATGGTGGTTTCGATCATGGTCAACGGTGCGGGGTCGGTGGCGGTTTCTGCCCGACCCGCTTTGCCGAACACGGTGTCGACTTCCGGCACGGTTTTGATCAGCCGATCCGTCTGTTGCAATAACCGTCCTGCTTCCCGTGCGGATATTCCCGGCAGGGTGGAGGGCATGTAGAGCAAGTCGCCTTCATCCAACGCGGGCATAAATTCGCTGCCCAATTGAGAAAGTGGATAGAGCGTCGCCAGCAGCAACATTCCCGCTACGGCCAGCGTCACTTTTGGCCACTGTAATACCCGATCCAGCAGCGGCTCATAGGCACGGATCAGCCAGCGGTTGAGCGGATTG
Organism: Candidatus Symbiopectobacterium sp. NZEC151; assembly: GCF_025962655.1. Taxonomy (GTDB): domain Bacteria; phylum Pseudomonadota; class Gammaproteobacteria; order Enterobacterales; family Enterobacteriaceae; genus Symbiopectobacterium. The sequence goes on from NZ_JAGFPE010000001.1 coordinate 12,537, forward strand.
GCGTGCTCATCAGGAATTTTTCCACGAATAAAATAGCCCATCAGCACCGGCACCAGCGTAATGCCCAGCCCGGCGGACACCGCCATGGCGTAGGTTTTGGTGAAGGCGAGCGGGGCAAACATTTTGCCTTCCTGCGCTTCGAGCGAAAACACCGGAATAAACGACAGAGTAATGATCAGCAAACTACAGAAGAGTGCGGGACCCACCTCCACTGCGGCCTTTTCGGCTATCTTCCAATAGTCATCAGAGGCGGGTTGCTGGTTTGGATGCTCATGTCGCCACTGTTCCAGCACCTTGTGCATGTTTTCTATCATCACAATAGCCGCATCCACCATGGCTCCGATGGCGATGGCGATGCCGCCCAACGACATGATGTTGGCGTTCACCCCCTGATAGTGCATGACAATGAAAGCGCCGAGAATACCCAGCGGCAGTGTCACAATGGCGACCAGAGCCGAACGGAAGTGGAACAGAAACAGCGTACACACCAGAGCAACGACAATAAACTCTTCGATCAGCTTGTGCGTGAGCGTGGTGATGGCGTTTTCAATCAAGTGCGAACGATCGTAAACCGGAACAATTTCCACGCCTGCGGGCAGGCTGCGCTTGATGTCGTTCAGCTTTAGCTTGACCGCATCGATGGTTTCCAGCGCATTTTTTCCTGATCGCATCACGATAATGCCGCCTGCGACCTCACCTTCACCATTGAGTTCAGCAATGCCACGCCGCATTTCTGGACCGATACGCAAGGTGGCGACATCTGACAGCATAATGGGGATGCCGTCTCGGGTGGCGATCACCACGTGCTTAAAGTCATCAAGCGTTTTGAGATAGCCCGAGGTGCGCACCATGTACTCTGCTTCCCCAAGCTCGACAACGGAACCGCCGCCTTCCTGATTCGCGTTTTGTACCGCGGTCATTACCATCTCGTGGGAGAGGTTTAGGGCGCGCAATCGGTCTGGGTTGAGCACTATCTGGTACTGTTTAACCATGCCGCCGACGCTCGCGACTTCCGAAACGTTAGGTACGGTCTTTAACTCATATTTGATGATCCAGTCTTGAATGGCGCGCAGGTCGCCAAGGCTGTGCTGGCCGGTTTTGTCTACCAATGCATATTCGTATACCCAGCCGACGCCGGTAGCATCGGGGCCAAGGGAAGCCTTCGCCTGAGGCGGCAACGTTGACTGCACCTGACTGAGATACTCCAGCACGCGCGAGCGCGCCCAGTAGGGATCGGTGCCGTCTTCAAACAGCACGTAGACATAAGAATCGCCAAACATGGAGAAGCCGCGTACCGTTTTGGCACCGGGTACGGAGAGCATGGTGGTGGTGAGTGGGTAGGTTACCTGATCTTCCACCACTTGCGGCGCTTTACCGGGGTAGCCGACTTTGATAATGACCTGAACGTCGGAGAGATCGGGTAACGCATCAAGCGGCGCTTTTTGCACTGCCCACCATCCCCATGCCGCCATCAGCATGGCGCTCAACAGCACCAATAGCCGATTGCGTAGCGACCAACGAATAATGGCTGCAATCATTGTTGATGTCCTTGGTGGTGGTGGGCATTGCCGTTAGACACGGAGATGACACTCACTAACCGTGCACCCTCTTCTGGCAGCGCAAAGGTGAAGCTGACCTGTTGACCGATGGTCAGTGAAGGGCGTAGTTCAGCAGAGGCAACAAAGTCCATGGTCATCGGGTCCCAGTTCAGTGCGGCAACCGGGCCGTGCGAAATCGTAATCGTGTCGCCGTCGATCGCCTCGATTTTCCCTTCCGCCTGGTAGGTGGGGGACGCGCTGGCCGCCGGGGTATCCTGTTTAGGTTGATCGTCTGCCATTTGTGGCAGTGCACTTTTCAGGCTCGCTTCTGAATCAATCAGGAATTGGCCGGACGTAACCACCGACTGGCCCGCGTTAAGGCCGTGAGTAACTTCTACCCAACCATTTTGGCTACGGCCTGTTTTCACTTCGACCGGCGTGAAGTGACCGTTACCGTCAGCCAGCAGTACTCGATTGTGCGTGCCAGTGGTGATGAGTGCTTCGTCGGGAATAGCGACCACGGGAGACGTGGTGATGGGATGCGTCAGTGTCACGTTGAGGATCATGCCAGGTTTGAGTAAGTGCTCTGGATTTTCCAGTGTCAGCCTGGCCTTTAGCGTGCGCGTTGAGGCTTCCAGATTGGGCAACAGTTCGTCCACCTTGCCATGAAAGGTTTTCCCCGGCCAACTGTCCGTGCTGGCACTGATGTCACTTCCGCGCGACAGTAGGCTGGCCTGACTTTCTGGGTAATCCACCACAATCCATACCGGGTCGAGCGTTGCCAGTTCAAACAGGGATTGTGCGGCGTTGACCTGCGCGCCTTCACGCACGTCCAGCTTATTGATATAGCCCTGTGCGGGGGCGCGCAGCGTGATGCGGGTTTGCGGTTTTCCCGAACGCTCAACGGCTTTAACAATCTCTTCTGGCATAAACTGCAATTGCAGACGTTCGCGTGCGGCGGTAACCAAAGACGCATCGCCCCATTGGCGAATGGCGAGGTATTCCTGCTGTGCGGCCGACCACTGCGGCATCCACAGCTGTGCCAGAGGATCGTTACGTTGAACAAACTGCTGCGGTGCTTTCACATACAGTTTTTCGACCAGCCCGTTGGCGCGCGCCGAAAGAGTCTCAATACCACGTTCATCGGTGGCGACAGTACCAAAGGCGCTCAGTTGCAGATCTAACGTGCGCTGCGTTGCCTGAGCCGTTTTCACGCCCAGATTTTGCTGTTGGCGTGCGCTGATGGTGATGCCACCGTCATCCTGAGTTTCATCGGCGTAGCGCGGCACCAGATCCATGTCCATAAAGGGGGACTTACCCGGTTTATCAAAGCGCTGCCCTGGCGTCATCGGATCATACCAATAGAGTACTTTTCTTGGTGTTTCTTGTGGCGCAGTCGTTACTGTGCTGGCAACCGGGGTAGCACGATGGCCGGAGGAGGCTCCCAGTTGGTATCCCACGGCCAGCGCAGCGGCAACGGCAATAGCGACGACGCTTAACGTAACGATCGGTTTCATTGTTTGGTTTCCTGCGGTAGTAGCTTGGTATCCTGAGGGATCAAATAACGAATAGCGGCCCAACTGGCAGCGAGCGCTTTTTGCGCGTTGATCTGTTCAATTTCGCTGTTCAGCAGTGCGCGTCTGGCATCAAGGTTTTCTGCCAGCCCGCTGCTGCCAGTGCGATATTCGGCATCCAGCAATTTGAGCCGTGAGCGTTGCAGCGGGATCACCTCAGTGGCCTGACGATCGTAGATGGATTTCGCCGCCTGATACTGTGCGATAAGCGCATCCAGTTCGGCCTGATGTGCACGCGTCAGTAAGGTCAATTGATCGTTGGCTTCATAGGTTCGAGACATATCGGCTGCATAATCTTTATCCTGCCGCCGTGATTTGAATAACGGCAGATCGACCGTCAACATCACGCCGCCCATGTCCTCTAATCCATCTGCCCGCTTGCCGTAGTACACTTCCACCCCGACATCCGGGATGGCAGCGACGGCGGACTGCGCTGATTTTGCCTTGGCGGCATCCGCTTCGCGTGCGGCCTGAATGATTTCGGGGTGCTGCTTGATGGCATCAATCAACGCACTCTGACTGGCGGGAAGCCGAGTGATGGTAGGGAAATCGCCGCTGACGCGCGTGATGTCCGCCCCCGTCAATTGTTTGAGCCGGGAACGTGCCACCTCAACGTCACGTTTGGCGTTATCCAATTGGTTTTTCATCTCATTGACCGTGAGTTGCAGCGCCAGAACGCTGCTGGCGCTGTTGCTGCCACTCGCGACCCCGGCTTTTTGCATGCCAAGCTGCCGCTGAGTGTCGTTCAGCAGGCGTTCAATGGCTTGCTGCGCATGTTGCCCCAGCGCCAGCGCGAACCAGGCCAGAGAGGCTTCTCGTTGCAACGTGGCGCGAATCACGTCCTGATTGGCCTCCGCTTTACGCGCTTCTGCGCGAATGGCATCTGACTTGCGTTCGCGTTTAGTGCTGCTGACATAATCCTGCATGATGCCAACACGTTGCATGGTCATGTCAGAACGGGTGAAGCGATGCGCATTGGCGCCACTGACCGGAAAGTTCTCAATCCCGACTTTAAGTTTAGGGTCGGGCAACTGCATGGCAGAATCCGCCATATTATTCAGGGCGTTCACCTGGTGATGATTGGCAGAAATTTCTGCTGAATACTGTTCAGCGGCCGCCAGAGTTTGATCGAGCGTTGTGGCCTGAGCGGTAAACATCGCGCAGCCAAAGAGCCACGGCAGGGCATAGCCCGCCTGTTGTAGACGAAGCGTCAACATATCGACCTCGAAATCAGTTAGCGGATGCTGAAATCAGATCGTAGCCGGAGGCGCTTTGGATAAAGGTGAAGTTCACCGTTTGTCCGACGCTTAACGGGCTGCCCTTGTAGGCACTGAGGCCAAAACGCATGGTCATGGCGGGCCAGTTAAGTGCGGGAATCGGTTGGTGAGCGAAGGTGACGCTGGTGTTCGACCAGGCTTTTACCACACCGGTGCCGTGATACACCGTCGCGGCGCTGGTGGGTTGAGTGCCGTGGTTCATGCTACTGTGATCCATCGGCATGGACATCATGGCATTGTGATCGTGTGCGGAGGCAGACGAGGTTTCGGCAAATGCGGGGGCTGTAGTAGCGATGGAAGCAAACAGGGCTATAGCGGTCAGTAACGTGCGCATAATCAATATCTCCAGAATAAAACATAACCAATGATTGAAAATCAATATGTTGTTATATCTGGATTTATTCTCTGAAACGGCAGTATACGATCTCGGCCGGTGGCCCGGTTCGCGGTGGGGTTAACCAGGTGTGTTGGTCAGGAATGTTGGTATCGTTCGCCAACACCAGCAGCGTGCTGGTGTCATGTGTCATGGCATCCAGGTGCAGCGGTGAGGCAGTCTTTTGCGCAGTATCCGGCGTGCAGTGTTTATCACACAGCGGCGCTTTCACCATGGCTGAGGCGTGGTGAGACGTCTGCGTCATGTTCATGCCGTGGTGACTGACCACTTGCGTGGTTTGCACCACCGGTTGGACATCGCACAGATGGGCTGCCAACGCCAGTTGGGTATTAAGCATCAGCCAACAAACAATCACGCCAAACGCCAATAGACGGCGCTTGCGTTGCGGTAATTGTCTGAAAGGCAACCCAAACATGCGGAGCTTCCTGCGGAGTAGTCGAATAGCCCTACATATAACAATAAATTTTGCGTAAGCGAAAGCGTGAATTGTTCGCTGCGCACGCTCTTGACATAAATTTACGGTGCAAAAGCGTGCCCAGTCTGTCGTGGTGGCGTTATGTAAAGAATTGATAACTTGTCAGGGAGCAGTACTGCTTACCGGGTTTCAGCCAACAGTCTGGCTGGGGCCAGTCCGGATGATTTGGGCTGTCTGGCAAAAACTCACTTTCTAGCGCCACACCGGCGTAGTTGTCATACAGATTGCCTCCGCGGGCGGGAGTGCCTGAAAGAAAGTTCCCACTGTAAAGCTGCAAGGCTGGCGCGCTGGTAAAAACGCTCATCATCACTTTCTCATCCGCAGACCACAGATTTGCCGCCGGGCACTCGCTGGAGCCGCAGGTGCGATGCAGCAGATAAGCGTGATCGTAGCCGCTGACCGCTTTCTGATCGTCGTCGCGCAAAAAATCCTGCAATAGCGTCTTGGGCTGGCGGAAATCCAGACCCGTGTGATTCACCAATGCAAGGCCACCCACCGGGATCCCCTCGCTGTTCACGGGTAAATAATGATCGGCGAACAGTTGTAAACGGTGGTTGCGCACATCGCTGGCATGCCCGTCCAGATTGAAATAGGCGTGGTTGGTCAGGCATACCGGGCAGGTTTTTTCTGTTAGCGCGGAATACTCAATTTCCAGCGCATTGTGTTCTGTTAACCGATAGCGTGCCTGCGCGGTCAATTGCCCCGGGTAGCCCTGATCGCCATCGGGCGAGACCAGCAGATAGGTTATTTGCGTGGCATCTTGCTGCACAATGCGCCAGCGACGCGCATGAAACCCGTCGTGCCCACCGTGCAACTGGTGTTGACCCTGGTTGGGCGTCAGCGCATAGGTTGCGCCGTTACGCTGTAATTGGGCGTGGTCAATGCGGTTAGCATAGCGCCCGATAGACGCACCGAGATAGGCCTGTTGGCGCAGATAATCCGCAGGTGTCGTGCAGCCGAGCAGTACTTCGCGCACTTCTCCCTCCGGCAGAGGGACCTGACAAGAGAGCCAGGTTGCGCCCCAATCCATCAACACAACGCGCATTCCTGCGCGGTTTTGTAGCGTAGTCAGGGTAAAAGGCTGGCCATCGGGGGCCAATTCAGCACTTTTTTCGTTCAGCATACACCTGCTCCTCAGGGTATCAGTCGGGATAGCCATTGGGATGTTTGGATTGCCAGCGCCAGGTATCCTCCGCCATTTGCGCTAACGTCCGGGTAACGCGCCAATGGAGTTCATTGGCCGCTTTTTCCGGGTCGGCCCAATAGGCAGGAAGATCGCCCTCGCGGCGCGGGGCGAAGTGATAGGGCAGCGGTTTGCCGCATGCCTGACTAAATGCTTGCACAACGTTTAATACACTGTAGCCGACACCTGCGCCAAGGTTGTAAATGTGTATTCCCGGGCGTTGATGCAGGGCTTTCATCGCTGCCACGTGACCCTCGGCCAGATCGACCACATGAATGTAATCTCTGACGCAGGTGCCGTCTTCCGTCGGGTAATCATTACCGAAGACAGACAGCGATTCACGGCGACCAACGGCGACTTGCGCGATAAAAGGCATCAAATTGTTGGGGATGCCTTGCGGATCTTCGCCCATCTCTCCTGAAGGATGGGCTCCTACCGGATTGAAATAGCGCAGCAAGGCGATGCTCCACTCCGGATGGGCTTTCTGTAAATCCGTCAGGACCTGCTCCACGATCAACTTGCTGCGCCCGTAAGGGCTGGCAGGCATACCGGTAGGAAAGCTTTCCTGATACGGGATGCGTGGCTGATCGCCATAGACCGTTGCCGAGGAACTGAAAATCAGGTTTTTGACACCCGCCTTTTTCATCGCTTTAACCAGCGTCAGGGTGCCATAGATGTTGTTGTCATAGTATTCAACAGGCTTGCTGACGGATTCTGCGACTGCTTTTAGCGCAGCAAAGTGGATCACGGCATCGATATCTTCAGTGGCGAAAATGCGGTCTAACAAAACGCCATCACGAATGTCGCCTTGATAAAACGTCACAGCCTTGCCAGTGAGACGGGTCAGGGTCTCCACCACGCTGGCTTTACTGTTGCACAGATTGTCCAGAATAATCGGTTGATGCCCGGCTTCTAAAAGCTGAACACAGGTATGGCTGCCGATGTAACCGCTACCACCTGTCACTAAAACATTCATAAGAACCTCGATGACCAATGTTGAATAAAACTAGCATAGCCTGTGGGGTGAAAAGGTGATCTGCAACGAAGAAATTCGCTGAAATTATGAGGTTTTTCATCAATCTTGCCGAGAAGAATAATCCGTTTCACACCTGAAAAATCCATCAAATATTGACGCGATAAAAGCGTGGTATCGCTATCACTTTGATCCGTCAATAAGAAACCCCGCCTCCTGTGCTGCGGAGGCGGGGAAAAAATACCATATCTGCTGGGGGAGGGGTACTTGATGATGAGCTAAAAGGGAGATGAGAAATGAAGCAGCGCGCCGAAGCGCGCGTGAAAATGCAAAAGGATCCCTGGTGTAAGTGAAGGGGATAGCTCCCATAAATATTTTTAGTTTGGTTTTCCCTTCGAATACACAGATTCTACATAAAATATCTGTGTAACGAAGATACACATATTTTTGATAAGCTATGACCAGCATGTTAAAACATTTTATTGAGTTTTAAATCGTATATTACCATATTCACTAAGGGGGAGTGCTACTGCTCTGACAGAGTAAACATTACTATAATAATTCACTTGTTATCACTTTTGTCAATGAAGAGCGGAATTTTGTTGATTTATTTCAATGGTCATATGTATTAAGTGTAAGGCTATTAGGTGGTTGTGTTCTCAAAATATGATTTTAAAGCATTTTTATACACTCATTTAATGTTGATTTATTGTAGTAATGTATTTTGTTATGTTTTTTGATATACAGGGTTTTGAGTGTGCTTTTGCATTATGAATTTTTGTTTCTGCTGCCTTTAAATGAGAGGTGACAATGAATAGTAATATGCAGGAAAACATTATCCTACCTAATATGCTGATAACGTTACTCGATCAGCATAATGATGCTTATTTTATCAAGGGGATGGATTCTAGGTTTATTTATGCAAATTTATCGGTTGCGAAAAAAGTGGGCGTGCACTCACCGAGTGATTTAATTGATAAGACAGAAGATAATATTCAGTCACGTTTAACTGAAGATTTGAGTATTGTAAAAGAGTGGCAGTGGCAAGATAATTATGTGATTACTTCCAGAAGAAAACTTGTTACATTAGAGGTCAATCCAAAAGCGGTGGATTGTCCTTATATTGTTAGGAAATTCCCCTTTTACAATGAGAATAACCAGTGCATTGGTGTGTTAACTAATTGTCGGACATTGGAAACATTTTCTCCTAGTGAATTTATTAACGGTCAGCGTCCCGGTTCTTTTCTTTTAACTAAACCCAATGATTTTTTCACTGAAAATGAATGTGAGATAATATTCTTAAATCTTCAAGGGCGAACGTCAGAAAGCATTGCTAACCGACTTTCATGCTCGATATCTTTTGTGGAAATTGTTTTGCAAAAAATATACCTCAGAGCAAATGTAACACATTTCGATGATTTTACTGCTTTTTGCCACCATCGCAATTACCATAGATATCTTCCGAAGCGGTTTGTTGAAAGCAATAGCATCCTATTTGATGATAATATTAATTCTGTTGTTTGATTTTTATTTGAGTAAATATTGACGAATTTATCAGTTTAAAAGGAGGTGTTTTATGAGTGATGATATTCACGATGACGATTATCTTCCACGAGTATTGGTAAATGTGTTGGACCAGCATCATGACCCCTATTGTATTAAGGGGTTAGACTCTAGATATATTTACGCCAATCTTTCATTGGCAAAACTTATAGGAGTTAGAACACCAAATGATTTCTTACACAAAACTGAGTTTGAGTTTAATTCGAGGTTGACAGAAAATGAAGATGTAGTAAAAGAATGGCAATATCAAGATAAATTAGTGAGTGACTCTAAAAATACATTAAGTACTTTAGAGGTTCATCCAGATGCTGTTGATTATCCCTATATTGTTAGAAAAATACCCTTTTATGATAAAAATAATCAATGTGTCGGTATAGTGACCTATGGTAAGACGCTACAAACCTTCACTCCCAATGATTTTGTCAACGGACGATGCCCCGGATCTTTATTACTCAATCGGCCAGATGGTTTTTTTACGGAAAAAGAGTGTGAAATTATTTTCTTAAAACTGCAAGGCCGAACCTGTAAAGCTATAGGCGATATATTATTCCTTTCACCTCGTACCATTGAAAGTGCCCTGCAAAGACTTTACACCAAAGTCGGTGTATCTCATTTTGATGATTTTGCTGAGTTTTGTCACAACAAAAATTACCATCGTTACCTTCCGCGGCGATTTCTTGAATGCAAACGTGCGATGTTTGAAAATAATTACGATTTGGACGAGTGGTGATGTGTCTTATAACTTACGCTCATTCAGCCGTTAAAATAACAAAGGCCGCTCAGCGGCCTTTGTTATTTATTTCGGGTTACCCGCCAGCGTTTCAAACTGATATCCGTAAATATCACCTTGTGCCACAAAGGTGAGGCGGTTTGTGATGCATTCCGGTGCGTCTTCTGCGTGGTGGGAAACAAACAGCAACTGCGTTTCGCCTTCGCCGATCAACACATCCAGCCAGCGCCGCACCAACTGCCGGTTGAGCGGATCTAACCCTTGTAACGGTTCGTCAAGAATCAACAGTGCCGGGTGTTTCACCAGCGCGCGCGCAATCAGTACCAGACGCTGCTGCCCCCATGACAATGCGTGGAACGGGGAGTCCGCTTGTGCTGCCAGCCCCAGCAGTTCGAGCCATTGCTGCGTTAAGAAACGCTGACGATCGGACACGGCCTGATAGATGCCAATCGAATCAAAAAAGCCTGAGGTAATAACATGGCGCACACTGCTGCTGACGCGATATTCCAAATGCAGGCTGCTGCTGACGTAACCGATATGCCGCTTGATATCCCAAATGGTTTCGCCACTGCCGCGACGGCGACCAAACAGCGTTAAATCGTTACTGTATCCCTGCGGGTGATCGCCAGTAATCAGGCTCAGCAATGTTGATTTCCCGGCACCGTTCGGGCCGACAATTTGCCAGTGCTGACCGGGTAACACTTCCCAATCAAGGTGATGCAGAATGGGGCTGTCGTTATATTGCACCACACCATCTCGCAATTGAATACGTGCCTGATCGGCTGGCAGTGTCGGCGTATGTAGTGGGTCTTCCGGGGCTGGTAATGCTGTGCCGGCAAGCGTTTCGCTAAACGCAAGCTGGGCGATCAAGGCATCGGCCAGTACCGCTTCACGTGTGCCAGTGCGTGTCAGGGTGCAGTCAGCCAGAATGCCAACATGATCAATAAATTCAGGAATATCATCGAAGCGGTTAACGATGATCGCCAGCGTGTAGCCGCGCTGTGCCAACTCAGCCAGATGTTCTGCCAACTGTGCGCGGGAAGCCACATCAAGGCCATCGAAGGGCTCGTCCAGAATCAGCAGATCGGGCTTTGGCATCAACGCCTGGCACAGCATGACCTTGCGTGTTTCACCGGTAGACAGGTATTTGAAACGGCGCGAGAGCAGGGGAGTGATGCCGAACAGAGCGGCCAGCGTGGCACAACGGCCAGGATCGTGAATCTCATCCTGAATCACTTCAGCGGTAGTCCGTCCGGTATCGTCTTCATCAGCGCTGAGCATATCGGTATTGTTGCGCTGCCACTCTTGCGTGACCAGTTGTTGCAACTGTTCGAAGGACAGACGAACAACGCGAGGAAAATCGCCGTGTTGCGACCCCTCCAGCAACGGGAGTTCACCCGATAATGCGCGCGCCAGCGCAGATTTTCCGCTGCCATTGGCGCCCACAAAGGCCCACTGCGATTTTCCTTCCAGCGTCAGGGCATCAAGGCGCAAAACGCGTGTGTCATTTATGCGAAAAACACCTTGCAAAATTTGCAACGACGACATTCTTTATCTCTTTTTTAGCAAGTAATACACTCAGAAATAAAGGGCATTGCCGCCATTGTCAAGCCGTACCTAGGGTGATGTCTGTCGCGCGCGTTCAGGGATCAGCACAAGGTAGCGACAATCGCACGATCGGCATTAAAGCAGGCTGTCACCGCCATTCCCACGCGCAGTTTTTGCTGTGCAACTTGCTCGTTTGGCACCGTGGCGCACAGCGTCTCGCCGCTTGCCAGCGCGATCAGCACTTCACTGCTCTCTTGTCCCGCTTCCAGAGATGATACTGTGCCAGTCAGTTCGTTATCGGATTTAGGCCGGGCTGCTGCGGCATCGTATACCGCAATCCAGGGCGCTTTAATCAATACCAGCACTTCTTTGCCTTCATTAAGCCCCAATCGCTCGGCGCTCTGTTGGGTCAGCAATACGTTCACCGCTGTTTTCCCATCGGCCAGCAGTACACTCAGGTGCTGTTGAACCGTATCCCGGCTGCGGGCTTGCACCGTGCCAAAGAACTGATTGCGGGCGCTGGTTTGCAGTGAAAAACGCGCGATGGCGGCCAGCAGGCTGTCCAGCGGCAAATTATCATCTTGCAGAACGTCAAAGGCCTTTTGCTGTATTTGTGCCAGCAAATCATAGAGCTGAATCAATCGTTCGCCATAGCGCGTCAGCGTGGCCCCGCCGCCGCCTTTGCCGCCGGTCATGCGTTCTACAATGGTCTGCTCTGCCAGTTGATTCATTTCGTTAATGGCATCCCAGGCGCTTTTGTAGCTGATGCCTGCGAGTTTGGCACCTTGGCTGATTGAACCGGTGTGACGAATCTGTTTGATCAGCTCAATGCGTCGTGGATCGGCAAAAAGACGTTGTTGTAATTTGAGTGTCAGAAGGATTTCAGCTTGCATGGTCACGGTCCAGGGAGATTAAAAAAGACAAAAACGAGCGTGTATTACGCTCGGAGCAGCGCTATTGTCGCGCGTTTGGGCGGTGTGGGCAAACCGCACAAATGGTCGCATTAATTCTTACAGTTACGGTACACTATTCATCATCACCCGTAATGATTTTTCGTTGCGGTACGTTGAGATTCGCGATGAATGTCGCGCGCATTAATCAGCGCACCGTTGCCGATAAGTGAGGTAAGCATGTTGGAATTGCTCAAAAGCCTGCTGTTTGCAGTGGCCATGGTGCCCGTGATGATGGCGATCATCCTCGGCGCTATCTACGGTTTAGGCGAAGTGTTTAACGTCTTTTCCCGCATTGGCCATGCCGATGAAAGCAGTGTAAGAAAGTAACCCCACTAGGTTTTCATTTCTTCTGATGCCCGGTCAAACAGACCGGGCATTATTTTTTTGTATGTACTCTCTTCGGATTATGCGAGCAAAAGCGCATGACATTGCGGGGTTTATCGTTATATTATTCCGAATACAACGATAACGTCCTGATGTAATTACTCTTGGGAGAGACCGATGAAACAGCAATGGATGAAATGGGGTGTCGCATTAACCCTGAGCGCAACATTGGCGATGCCTGCCTTTGCGGCAGAACAAAAAGTCACCGTGTTTGCCGCCGCTTCGCTGACCAATGCGTTGCAGGAAATTGCCGCACAATACAAAAAAGAGAAAAACGTCGATATCGTTTCCTCTTTTGCGTCCTCTTCAACACTGGCTCGCCAGATTGAACAAGGCGCGCCTGCGGATCTGTTTATTTCTGCCGACCAGCAGTGGATGGATTACGCTCAGGATAAAAAACTGACGGATACTGCGACCCGCTATACCCTGCTGGGCAACGCGCTGGTGGTGATTGCACCGAAAACCAACGATGTGAAGCATTTTGCCATCACGGATAAAACCGACTGGAAGAGCCTGTTGAAAGGGGGCCATCTGGCGGTTGGCGATCCGGACCATGTACCTGCCGGGATCTATGCCAAAGAAGCGCTGCAAAATCTGAAAGCCTGGGATGAACTCTCTCCGGTAATGGCGCGCGCCAACGATGTGCGCTCCGCCATGGCGCTGGTAGAACGTGAAGAAGCCCCTCTGGGCATCGTGTATGGCTCTGACGCGGTTGCCAGCAACAAAGTCAAAGTGGTCAGTATTTTCCCGAAAGAAAGCCACAAGCCGGTCGAATATCCGATGGCTATCATCAAAGATCATAACAACGCAACGGTGACCGGTTTCTACGAGTATCTGAAAACGCCTGCCGCTACGGATGTGTTCAAACGCTACGGTTTCTCGCCGCGCGGATGATGCTCACGGATTACGAATGGCAAGCCATTGAACTGAGTCTTAAAGTTTCCATCACCGCTGTAATATTCAGCCTGCCGCTAGGGATCCTGGCGGCATGGGTGTTGGTACGCTGCCGTTTTCCCGGTAAATCGCTGTTGGACAGCATTATCCATTTGCCGCTGGTGTTGCCACCGGTGGTGATTGGCTATTTGTTGCTGATTGGGATGGGCAGAAAGGGCATTATCGGCCAATGGCTTTATGAATGGTTCGGCCTCAGCTTCAGTTTCAGCTGGCGCGGTGCCGCGCTGGCCTCCGCAGTGATCGCATTTCCCCTGATGGTGCGCGCAATTCGTCTGGCGCTGGAAGCGGTGGACACACGGCTGGAACTGGCTGCCCGAACGCTGGGTGCCAATCCCTGGCGTGTTTTCCTGACTATCACGTTACCACTTTCATTTCCCGGCATTGTGGCAGGCACGGTATTGGCGTTTGCCCGTTCGCTGGGTGAGTTTGGTGCAACCATTACGTTTGTGTCCAATATTCCGGGGGAAACACGCACTATCCCGTCGGCAATGTACACATTGATTCAAACACCCGGTGCAGAAGCCGATGCGGCGCGCCTGTGTGTGATAGCCATTCTGCTCTCAATGGCGTCGTTGCTGCTCTCTGAGTGGTTAACCCGCTGGGGCCGTAAACGGTTGGGGGTGTAATGCTGGAGCTCAATTTTCATCAACGCCTCGGCGATCTTGATTTGCGTGTGGATACCCAATTGCCTGCGTCAGGTATTTCTGCAGTGTTTGGCGTATCTGGCGCCGGAAAGACGTCGCTGATCAATGCGGTAGTGGGCCTGACGCGCCCGCAGTCTGGCCGAATTGTGCTCAACGATCGCGTGTTAATGGATGCCGAAAAACGTATCTGCCTGCCGCCCGAAAAGCGCCATGTGGGTTATGTCTTTCAGGATGCGCGGCTGTTTCCGCATTACCGTGTGCAAGGCAATCTGCGTTATGGCATGGCGTCATCCATGAAATCGCAGTTTGATGCCATTGTGGCACTACTGGGCATTGAGGCACTGTTAAACCGCTTACCGCTCACCCTCTCCGGTGGCGAAAAGCAGCGTGTAGCGATTGGCCGCGCCTTGCTGACCGCACCGGAACTGCTGCTGATGGATGAGCCGCTGGCATCGCTTGATTTGCCGCGCAAACGTGAGCTATTACCGTATCTGGAGACGTTGGCGAAAGAGGTCAACATTCCTATCCTGTATGTCAGCCACAGCATGGAAGAGATTGTGCGGTTAGCCGATCGGGTAGTGGTGCTGGATAAAGGTAAGGTCAAAGCGGAAGGCCGGTTGGAAGAGGTGTGGGCGAGCAGCGCGATGCGTCCCTGGCTACCGAGCGATGAGCAAAGCAGCATTCTCAACGTGAAAGTGATGGAGCAGCACGAGCGTTATGCCATGACGGCGCTGTCGCTGGGCGAACAACGACTGTGGGTGAATCGGGTTGCGATGCCGTTGAAAACGCCGCTGCGGATTCGAGTCAACGCGGTCGATGTCTCTTTGGTGTTGCAACCGTCAACGGCGAGCAGTATTCGTAACGTGTTGCCCGCTAAGGTGTTGGAATGCATCGACGTCGATGAGCAGGTCGAAGTGAAGCTGTCGGTAGGAGGGCAAATCCTGTGGGCGCGAATTTCACCCTGGGCGCGCGATGATCTGAGACTGCATGCGGATATGTGGCTTTATGCGCAGATCAAAAGTGTGTCGATAACGGCCTAATTATTCCCCGGCTTGCGCCGGGGATAACGTTGTTACTGCAATACGCGCTGGCGGATTAACTGCGCAATAGCAGGCTCTTCATTGTGTCCGATAACCAGATCGGCGTGCGCTTTAACCGCGTCATCACTGTTGCCCATGGCAACGCCAAGCCCGGCGGCTTCCAGCATACTGATGTCATTGAAGTTATCGCCAAAGGCCACTACCTCGCTCATGGCATAGCCCTGAGACGTGACCCATTCACTCAGCAGCTTGCCTTTGTTATTTCCGCTCTGCGCCACGTCAACCTGATCCTGCCAGGACCACTCACAGGTCAAGCCAAACTCATCCATGACCCGATTGGCAAAGTTGTCTAACGCTTGCGTATCCGAATGGGAAAGGGCGAATTTCCAGATATTTTGCACCCGATCGGCGGCGTTCAACAGGCTGTCAACGTGAAGGAACGTGGGGCGCTGGTGTGGCGGTAGGGTTTCGCCCCACGCCTGGGTACGAATCACGTGGCCGGTCGGTTCTTGATACAGCATGCCGTCATCGGCGTACATCAGACCGTGAATGCCGTATTCACCTAACAAGGTCAGCACGCTTTTAGCCTGGGTCGCGGTCAATGGATTGGCTTGCGATGTCTGTTTTTTCTGGTAATCGTACAGGTAGGTGCCATTGCAGCAAATGGCCGGCGTATCCAGATCCAACGCCTGATAGAACGGATGAATCGCGGAATGGTGCCGCCCGGTGACGATCACCACTTTGACACCCTGTTGGCGTGCCAGCGCCAGCGCAGTGAGGGATTCCGGTAAAATTTTCTTTTGCCGGTCAAGCAATGTGCCGTCCAAATCAAGAGCAATGATACGATACGTCATAGCGGTCCTATTAAGAGAGTCTAGAATTGCGTTAATGCCCATAATGTTACACCCTAAGTGGCATGGCGCAAAATGCGACAAACCAAGGAGAAAAGCATGCAGCAAGTGGTCTATATCGCCAGTCCGGAAAGCCAGCAAATTCACGTTTGGCAGTTGGCGTCCTCGGGGCAGCTAACGCTGTTACAGGTTGTTGATGCGCCGGGTCAGGTGCAGCCGATGGTGATAGCACCCAACAAACAGCATCTTTACGTCGGGGTACGTCCGACGTTCTCGGCCATCAGTTACCGTATCGATGCACAAGGTTTGCTGACACAGGTCGGTTCTGCCTCGTTGCCGGGAAGCCCGACGCATTTGTCCACAGACCGCCAAGGGCGCTTTCTGTTCAGCGCCTCCTACAGCGGTGAAACGCTGAGCGTCAGCCCGATTGATGCCGATGGCATTGTGGGTGAGCCGATTCAACAACTGGATGGTTTGTCAGGCTGCCACTCCAGCAATATCGATCGCCAAAACCGGGTACTGTGGGCGCCGTGTTTGAAAGAAGATCGCATTCGTTTGTATGACGTTTCTGCCGAGGGTGAGCTGTCCGTCGCGGCGCAAGCGGACCTGCATGCGGTGGAAGGTGCAGGCCCACGGCATATGGATTTTCACCCAAATCAGCGTTTTGCCTACTGCGTGAATGAGCTGAACAGTACGGTTGACGTGATTGAGCTGCACTCGGTAGAGGGCAAAGCACGTACTGTGCAGTCACTGGATGCCATGCCGCAGGGCTTTGCGGATACCCGTTGGGCGGCGGATATTCATTTGACGCCAGATGGCCGCTTCCTTTATTGCTGCGATCGTACCGCCAGCCTGTTGAGTATTTTCCAGGTGTCAGAAGATGGCAGCAGCTTGACGCTGGTTGGACATCAGCCCACGGAGACGCAGCCGCGTGGTTTCAATATCGATAATCTAGGTGAGTTTGTGATTTCTGCCGGGCAGAAGTCACAGCACATTGAGGTGTATCGTATCGATCAGGAAAGCGGAAAGCTGCAACCGTTGGCGCGCTATGCGGTAGGGCAGGGGCCAATGTGGGTGAGTATTCTGGCGCTTGATTGAGCGTTGTGGAAACTATAGGCGTCATCCCCGCCGTAGACCGAGGATCTCTTACAAGACCACTCGGTCATCCCCGGCGTAGACCGGGGATCTCTTGAAGAAGGAACGCCTCTTTCTGTAAGAGATTCCCGCCTGCGCGGGAATGACGTGAGAAGGTGCGGGAATGAAGAGATTTACTTCTTCTCTTCTTCTTCGTTCAGCACCTGACGCGCCCAACGCGGGTGGTGTTTACGCGCCCACCTGGCGGACACTTTGCCTTCGATCATCCCCTTGATGGAACCGCGCACCCAGAACGCCATGTACATGTGAATCAGGATGGCGTGGATCAACACGATAGCCGCCGCCGCGTGAACCAGAATGGCGTAGCGCACGATATCGATCGGGAACAGGTGAGCAAAGTAAGGCCGCCACATGATGATGCCGGTAACCAGCAATACCAGCGTCAATCCCATGATGCTCCAGAACATCATTTTCTGGCCTGGGTTGTATTTGCCCACATCCGCAACGTTGTGTTCATTGCCTTTCAGAACCTCAACGATATGCAGGAACCAGGGCAGGTCGCGGCGTTTCGGGATGTTGTGGCTCACAAAACGGAAAAACATCGGCACCAGACAAATCACGATCAGAATGCCGAAGAACGGGTGCATGATGCGCCCCATCTGCGGCGTACCGAAGGTTTGCGTCAGCCATTGCAGCGTTGGGAAAAACAGCGCAATCCCGGAAAGCGCCACCAGGAAGAAGCTGATCACCACAATCCAGTGACAAATGCGGTCAACGAATTTGGTGCGCACAATCATTTTCTGCTTGCTCATTGCTTCTCCTCCTCGTCGTGGTCGTGCTCCGTCTCTTCCGTATTTGGCCCGATGCCAACATAGTGGAACATCAAACCGGCAAAGGTAGCGACAAAGCCAAGCGTTGCCAGCGGTTTGAGGATACCTTTCCACAAGTTGACCGGTGTGGAGATCTGCGGATTGTCGGGCAGATTGTTATAGAGCGACGGTTTATCGGCATGGTGCAGCACGTACATGACGTGAGTGCCGCCCACCCCTTGTGGATCGTACAGGCCCGCGTTGTCATAACCGCGTTTTTTCAGGTGCGTGATACGCTCTTCCGCCAGCAGTTTCATCTCTTCCTTGGTGCCGAAATGAATCGCGCCGGTCGGACAGGTTTTCACACAGGCCGGTTCCTGGCCGGTGCTCACGCGATCGACACACAGGGTACATTTGTACACCCGGTTATCGTCTTTATTGAGACGCGGCACGTTGAACGGGCAGCCAGCGATGCAGTAACCGCAGCCGATGCAGTGCTCAGACTGGAAGTCGACAATGCCGTTCGCGTACTGAATGATGGCGCCGGCAGACGGGCACGCCTTCAAACAGCCCGGATCGCTACAGTGCATGCAGCCATCTTTACGGATCAGCCACTCCAGACGGTCGGCGCTTTCCACTTCGGAAAAGCGCATCACGGTCCAGGATTTGGCGCTCAGATCCATCGGGTTGTCATACACCCCGTGGTTATGGCCCACGTCGTCACGAATGTCGTTCCACTCGGAGCAGGCTGCCTGACAGGCCTTACAGCCAATACAGGTGGTGACGTCAATCAGTTTCGCCACTTCGCTTTTGTCGTTTCTCACGTGCGGTGGCGGTGTCAGGCTACTGGTAGCCGAACGTTGGATAATATCTTGAGATTGCATTGACATAGCGCGCTACCTTACACCTTTTCCACATTCACCAAAAACGCCTTGAACTCTGGCGTTTGCGAGTTAGCGTCACCGACGCTGGGCGTGAGGGTATTTGCCAGGAAGCCTTTACGCGTGGTGCCTTCAAAGCCCCAGTGGCAAGGTATCCCGACCGTTTCAATCGCTTTACCGGCGACGGTCAAGGTCTTGATACGCTTGGTGACCACCGCTTTGGCTTTGATGTAGCCGCGCTGACAGGAAACCTTCACCTCATCCCCCGCCTTGATCCCTTTGCTCTGCGCCAGGTTTTCGCCAATTTCCACAAACTGCTCGGGTTGGATAATGGCGTTAATGCGCGCATGCTTGGTCCAGTGACGGAACAGCTCGGTAATGGAGTAGGTGGTGGCGACATACGGGAAATCGCTCGCCTTACCCATGGTTTTGGCGTCGCGCGCAAACAGCCGTGCCGCCGGGCTGGAGATCACAGACGGGTGCAGCGGGTTGGTATCGAGCGGCGTTTCAATCGGTTCGTAGTGTTCAGGGAACGGACCATCAACCAGTTTATCGACCGAGAACAGACGCGCCACGCCTTCCGGCAACATGATAAACGGCATGGTGTCTTTGCCAGGCGGCACGGTCGCCGCGAAATCGGGCACGTCAATGCCTTGCCATTTCTGGCCGTTCCACTCCAACAGCTTGCGCTTGCTGTCCCACGGTTTCCCTTGCAGGTCAGCGGAGGCGCGGTTGTACAGAATGCGGCGGTTTTGTGGCCAGCACCAGGCCCAGCCCGGCGTTGCCCCCAGACCGGCATCGCTGTTGTCGCGGTTAGCCATCTGGTTGCCTTTTTCCGTCCAGCTACCGGCATAGATCCAGCAGAAGCTGGACGTGGTGCCATCGTCGCGCAGCTGTGAGAAGTCAGCCAGTTGCTGACCTTTTTTCAGGATCAACGTGCCTTTGTCGTCATAAACATCGGCCAGCGCCATACCGTTACTTTCGCGCGCAATCTCTTCCGGCGTTGGATCTTCCGGGTCCTGATAGTTCCAGTTGATGTTCATCAGCGGCTCAGGGCATACGCCGCCTTCTTCGCGATACAGCTCGCGCAGGCGCATCAGCAATTTGCCGAGGATCTTCCCGTCGTGCAGCGCTTCTGCCGGTGGTTCAGCCGCCGCCCAGTGCCATTGCAACCAGCGGCCAGAGTTGGCGATAGAGCCGTTCTCTTCTGCGAAACAACTGGAAGGCAAACGGAACACTTCGGTCTGGATGGATGCGCTGTCGACGTCGTTAAATTCACCGTGGTTCTGCCAGAAGGTAGAGGTTTCGGTCGCCAGCGGATCGATAACCACCATGTATTTCAACTTGGACAGTGCTTGCGTCGCCTTGTTCTTGTTGGAGAACGCGGCGAGCGGGTTGAAGCCTTGCACGATGTAGCCGTGCATTTTGCCTTCAATCATCAGTTCGGTTTGTACCATCACGTCGTAGCTGCGGTCCCACTTCGGCAGCCATTCGTAGCCCCACTGGTTGTCCGCTTGCGCATGGTCGCCATAGAAACTCTTCATCATGCTGATAAAGAATTTTGGCGTATTTTTCCAGTAGTTCACCTGATCCGGCAGCAGCGCATCCGGCGTGATCTGCTTGAGGTAGGTTTTCAGGTCAGCCTGCTTTTCGGACGGCAACGGCATATAGCCCGGCAGGTTAAGGCTCAGCAGCCCCAGGTCGGTATAGCCCTGAATGTTGGAGTGACCGCGCAGGGCGTTAACGCCGCCACCGGCCATGCCGATATTGCCCAGCAGCAACTGGATCATGGCAGCGGCACGGATGATCTGCGCGCCGTTGGTGTGGTGCGTCCAGCCCAGCGCGTACATAAAGGTCGCGGTTTTATCGGGGGCGCTGGTTTCTGCCAGAGAGCGGCAGATCTCTTCATAATGGTGCGCGGGCGTGCCGCACAGCGAGACCACCATCTCTGGGGTATAACGGGCAACGTGCGCTTTCAGTAGGTTCCAGACGCAACGCGGGTGCGTCAGCGTCATGTCACGTTTGGCAAAGCCGTTGGCATCCAGTTCGTAATTCCAACTGGTCTTGTCGTACTGGCGGGCATCCGCATTATAACCGCTGAACAGGCCTTCATCGAAACTGTAGTCGTCACGCACGATCAGGCTGGCGCTGGTGTACGACTTCACGTATTCATGATGAATTTTATCATGCGTGATCAGATAGTTGATGATGCCCAGCAGGAAGGCGGCATCCGAGCCAGCGCGGATCGGAGCATAAAGATCGGCCACGGCGGCGGAGCGGTTAAAGCGCGGGTCCACCACGATCAGTTTGGCGTCGTTATGGGTTTTCGCTTCGACGGCCCATTTAAAACCCACCGGATGGGCTTCTGCGGCGTTACCGCCCATCACGATAATCAGGTTGGCGTTTTTGATATCCACCCAGTTGTTGGTCATGGCACCGCGACCAAACGTCGGCGCGAGTGCGGCAACGGTCGGACCGTGGCACAGACGTGCCTGACAGTCGATCGCCACCATGCCCAGTGAGCGGGCAAATTTCTGATCGAGGATACCGGTTTCATTGCTGGCGGCAGAAGAACACAGCATGCCGGTGGTCAACCAACGGTTAACCACCGTGCCTTTGGCGTTGACGCGCTCAAAGTTGGCATCGCGGTCAGCCTTCATCAGGCGCGCAATGCGGTCAATGGCATCATCCCAGCTAATGCGCTGCCATTTATCGGAACCCGGAGCGCGATACTCGGGGTGCTTTAAACGGCCTTCACTGTGGATGTAGTCAACCAGCCCCGCGCCCTTCGGGCACAGCGAGCCACGGCTTACCGGATGATCCGGATCCCCCTCGATATGATAAATGGCGGGTTTGGCGTTTTTCGCGCCATCACCCAGGCTGTACATCAACACACCGCACCCGACGGAGCAGTAGGTGCAGTTGTTACGTGTTTCCTTGGCGCGCAGTAACTTGTACTGACGCACCGATGCCATTGCTTCCGTGGGGGCAAAGCCCAGTGCGGCGAGGGTAGTGCCAGCCATACCCCCCGCACAAACTTTAAAGAAACCTCTTCTATTGATTTGCATTAGTTTCCCTAGGTGATGGTTTGTTTATTTTTTGTTGCAGGCAATTTAACAACACTCACGATAGGGGTTTTGCGCGAAATCAAAATTTAAGTATTTAAAACACCTTTTTACTCCTTTAAAGGTATGTTTTTATGGCGATATATAATAGATTATATAGCGTTTGGTTTCAGTTTTGTAATCTGACGGTTGTTTTTTCGCTGCAAAAATAGCCAAAACGGCAAAAAACCGCCGTACAAAAAAGACACAATTGAGCAACAGGAAAGAGGGAGAGATGCTACCTCTGTGAGATGTTTTGCGGGTAAAAAAGGGCGATAAAAAAGCCGCCCGAAGGCGGCTTGATGGGTTATTTCACTTGCATTCCCGGCTGAGCACCGCTGTCCGGGCTGAGCAGGAAGATTTCCTTGCCGCCAGGGCCTGCTGCCATCACCATGCCTTCCGACACACCGAAGCGCATTTTGCGCGGGGCCAGGTTGGCGACCATGATGGTCAAACGGCCTTCCAACGCTTTCGGATCGGGATAAGCCGTGCGGATGCCGGAGAAAATCTGGCGAGTTTCACCGCCGAGATCCAGCGTCAGGCGCAGCAGCTTGTCAGAGCCTTCCACGAAATCTGCCTGTTTGATCAGCGCTATGCGCATATCCACTTTGGCAAAATCGTCAAAGCTGATGGTGTCCTGAATCGGATCGTCAGCCAGCGGGCCGGTCACCACGTTCTTGGCACTCATGTCCTCTTTCGAGGCGTCAACCATCGCATTGACCTTGTCGAGATCGATACGGTTGAACAAGGCTTTGAACGCTTTCACGTCGTGACCCAGCAGCGGTTGTGCTACCGCATCCCATGTCAGCGTCGTGTTGAGGAACGCCTCGGTGCGCTCAGCCAGTGACGGCAATACCGGTTTCAGGTAGGTCATCAGCACGCGGAACAGGTTGATGCCCATAGAGCAAATCGCCTGCAAGTCCGCATCGCGGCCTTCTTCTTTTGCCACTACCCACGGGGCCTGTTCGTCCACATAGCGGTTGGCGATATCGGCCAGCGCCATGATTTCACGGATGGCTTTGCCGGATTCACGGTTGGCAAAGGCGTCGGCAATGCTGTCTGCCGCATTGGCGAAGGTGGCATAAAGCTCGGCATCGGCCAGCGTTTCTGCCAGTTTGCCGCCAAAACGCTTATTGATAAATCCGGCGTTGCGTGACGCAAGGTTAACCACTTTGTTAACGATATCGGCATTAACGCGCTGCACGAAATCTTCCAGATTGAGGTCGATATCATCAATGCGTGACGACAACTTGGCCGCGTAGTAATAGCGCAGGCAATCGGCATCCAGGTGTTGCAGATAGGTCTCGGCCTTGATAAAGGTGCCGCGCGATTTGGACATCTTGGCGCCGTTTACCGTCACATAGCCGTGCACAAACAGGTTGGTCGGTTTGCGGAAGCCGCTGCCTTCCAGCATGGCAGGCCAGAACAGGCTGTGGAAATAGACGATGTCTTTACCGATGAAATGGTACAGCTCAGCGCGACTCTCTTTACCCCAGAATTCATCAAAATCGATATCACCGCGTTTGTCGCACAGGTTTTTAAACGACCCCATGTAACCGATCGGCGCATCCAGCCAGACATAGAAATATTTGCCCGGCGCGTCCGGCACTTCAAAGCCGAAGTAGGGCGCGTCACGGGTGATATCCCACTGTTGCAGGCCAGCATCAAACCACTCTTGCATCTTGTTGGCGACTTGCTCCTGCAACGCACCGGAACGCGTCCAGGCTTGCAGCATTTCACTGAATGCAGGCAAATCGAAGAAGAAGTGTTCTGACTCGCGCATCACCGGCGTAGCACCGGAAACCGCCGATTTTGGATCGATCAGTTCTGTCGGACTATAGGTCGCGCCGCACACTTCGCAGTTATCGCCATACTGATCGACCGCTTTACATTTCGGGCAGGTGCCCTTGACGAAACGGTCCGGCAGGAACATGCCTTTTTCCGGATCGTAGAGCTGAGAAATGGTGCGGTTTTTAATAAAACCGTTCTCTTTCAAACGACCATAGATAAGACCGGACAGCTCCCGGTTCTCTTCACTGTGGGTGGAGTGATAATTGTCGTAGCTGATCTGAAAGCCAGCGAAATCCCGCTGATGTTCCTGACTCACGTCCGCAATCATCTGCTCCGGTGCCACGCCCATCTGCTGTGCTTTCAACATGATTGGCGTACCGTGGGCGTCATCCGCACAGATAAAGTGAACCTGGTGACCGCGCATTCGCTGATAACGGACCCAGATATCAGCCTGGATATGCTCCAGCATGTGGCCGAGGTGGATTGATCCGTTAGCATAAGGCAACGCGCTGGTTACCAATATTTTCTTAGCGACTTGAGTCATAGTGGGGAACTTACTTTCTTTCATGATGATGAGAGGGAATCCCGATGTTAACCGATAGCCCCTTGCGGCGTAAACCGCTGTAAGCGGAAAACCCTGTCAAACGCGGGCAACGCGGCGTTCACGTGGCTTGGGCCGATTTTTTCACTGAGGTCAACGATCGAGGCGGGGCATTCTGTTATGCTATGGCTGTTTTTCCACAAAATAATGAGAACGATAAGGAGCCGGGATGAACGCAACAATCCCTGAGCAAACCCCCGATACGCTGAAGGCACTGGTGACCGGTGTCCTCTCCACGTTTAAGCACCCGACGCTGAAAAATAACCTGACGACGCTCAATGCCTTGCATCACTGCGCCTTGCTGGATGAGGTGCTGCGCATCGAACTGGTGATGCCGTTTGCCTGGTTAAGTGGGTTGGAAGTATTAAAAGAGACCGTCAGCCCCGAGTTGATGCGTTTAACCGGTGCCAAAGATGTGGAATGGCGCCTGACGCACAGTATTGCCACGCTGCGCCGCGTTAACAATCAGGCGGGTGTCAAAGGTGTCAAAAACATTATTGCCGTTAGCTCTGGCAAGGGCGGCGTGGGGAAATCCAGCACCGCGGTGAACATGGCGCTGGCGCTGGCCGCAGAGGGGGCATCGGTGGGTATTCTCGATGCCGACATCTATGGTCCGTCCATACCAACCATGCTGGGCACCGCCAGCGAGCGTCCAACCTCGCCGGATGGTCAGCACATGGCACCGATTATGGCTTACGGCCTGGCGACCAACTCTATCGGTTATCTGGTCACGGACGATAACGCCATGGTGTGGCGTGGCCCGATGGCGAGTAAAGCGCTGTTGCAACTGTTGCAAGATACACTCTGGCCGGATCTCGATTATCTGGTATTGGATATGCCGCCGGGCACCGGGGATATCCAATTGACGCTGGCGCAAAATGTGCCTGTGACGGGCGCCGTGGTGGTGACGACGCCGCAAGACATTGCCCTGGTGGATGCCATGAAAGGCATCACCATGTTCGAGAAAGTCAGCGTGCCGGTGTTGGGTATTGTCGAGAACATGAGCGTGCACATTTGCAGCCACTGTGGTCACCTGGAGCCGATTTTTGGCACCGGCGGCGCGCAGAAACTGGCGGAGAAATACAACTGTGCCCTGCTGGGGCAACTGCCGTTGCATATCTCCCTGCGCGAAGATCTCGATCGCGGTGAACCCACCGTTGCCAGCAAGCCGGACAGCGAGTTCACCTCACTGTATCGCGAACTGGCCGGGCAAGTTGCTGCGCAGCTTTACTGGCAGGGTGAAGTCATTCCGACCGAGATTTCGTTCCGCGCGGTGTGACCGGTTACTGGAGTGGGAACGTATGGCGTTCCCACCCTTTACTTCGTCATTCCCGCGCAGGCGGGAATCTCTCACCAACGAAACGAGTTACTTCTGCCAGAGATCCCCGGCTGTCGCCGAGGATGACGAATGAGTATTTGTCATTCCCGCCCTTTACTTCGTGATTCCCGTGTAGGAGGGAATCTCTACCAGACGAAACGCGTTCATTCAGCCAGAGATCCCCGGCATTCGCCGAGGATGACAGTTAGGGGGAGCCTCATTTTTCGCTGAAGATGACGGAGGGGCACTCAGAACAGCGTAAAGAACAAGTCATTCCACAAAGGATTAGCTGCCTCGATCAAGTGAGTTTTCCACGCTCGCCTCCATTTTTTTAACTGCTTCTCCCGCTGAATCGCCACGAGCATATTTTCAGTATATTCATGATAAAAAAGCTGATTTAGATTGTATCGCTGGGTAAATCCTTTGGCTTTTAGATTCTTATGCTGCCAGATGCGTTGTATCAAATTACTGGTTACACCGACATAAAGCGTGCCATTTGGTTTGTTGGTTAATATATAGACACTTGGCGACATTCTTATTTACCTGGCATATTAGGAACCCCGTTGTAACTGATCTTCACCGTGACATCTTTCGTTATCATCAAATACAGCGACCGTGCTCGCTTATCATTTTGCAAACCAGAAATGACCATGAGTAGGGCTGGCGCTACCTGCCTTAACTCCCTATAATTCGCTCGTTACTGTTTGTTTACCCGTTACTATGCCATTCGGCATTTCCCTCATTTATCAGGTCATTAATTGTCATGGCTGCGACGTCTCACCAGTGTGTCATCATCGGAATTGCAGGAGCATCCGCTTCTGGCAAGAGTCTTATTTCCAGTACGCTCTATCGCGAGTTGCGCGATCAGGTGGGGGATGAGCATATCGGGGTCATCCCGGAAGACAGTTATTATAAAGATCAAAGCCATCTGAGCATGGAAGAGCGGGTGAAAACCAACTATGACCACCCCAATGCCATGGACCATGACCTGCTGTTAACGCATCTGAAAATGCTCAAGGCCGGACAAGCGATTGAGTTGCCGCAGTACAGTTACGTCGAGCATACCCGCAAGCAAGAGACGGTACGCTTGCTGCCGAAAAAAGTAATCATTCTGGAAGGTATCTTGCTACTGACGGAAGTCCGACTGCGCGCTGAGCTGAATTTTTCCATTTTTGTCGATACCCCGCTGGATATCTGCCTGCTGCGTCGTATGCGCCGTGATGTGAACGAACGCGGTCGTTCCATGGATTCAGTCATGGAGCAGTACCAAAAAACGGTACGCCCGATGTTTTTGCAATTTATTGAACCGTCGAAGCAATATGCGGATATCATCGTGCCACGCGGCGGTAAAAACCGTATTGCTATTGATATTCTGAAAGCCAAAATAAGTCAGTTTTTTGAATAACTCACCAGTGACGGCTTAAACGTGAAAAGGGAACAACATGAGACTGTGCGATCGTGACATAGAAAGCTGGCTAGACGATGGACGCCTGGTTATCACCCCCCGTCCTCCGGTTGAAAGAATTAACGGCGCAACGCTAGATGTGCGGCTGGGCAATCAGTTTCGCGTTTTTAGTGGCCATACGGCTGCATTTATCGATTTGAGCGGCCCGAAAGATGAAGTCAGCGCGGCACTCGATCGCGTGATGAGCGACGAGATTAACTTGCCGGAAGGCGAAGCGTTTTTCCTGCATCCCGGTGAACTGGCACTGGCGGTAACGCTGGAATCCGTGACGCTGCCGGACAATTTGGTGGGCTGGCTCGACGGTCGCTCCTCTTTGGCGCGCCTGGGATTAATGGTTCACGTTACTGCACACCGTATCGATCCCGGCTGGCAAGGTAGAATTGTGCTGGAGTTCTATAATTCAGGTAAGCTACCGTTGGCATTACGCCCTGGCATGATTATCGGTGCATTGAGTTTTGAACCGCTCTCTGGCCCGGCCGCACGCCCCTACAACCGTCGTGAAGATGCGAAATACAAAGATCAACAAGGTGCTGTGGCGAGTCGAATCGATAAGGATTGATCGCCAGTGCATAATGCTGTTGCACTGATTGTTGGGAGGATGGCATGAAAAGAGTGTTGACGACGCTGGCGATTCTGCTTGTGGTGCTGGCTGTTGGTATGACGGCGCTAGTCATGCTGGTAAACCCCAACGATTTCCGCGCTTACATGGTAAGCCAGGTCGACGCCCGCAGCGGATACCGCTTGCAGTTGGAAGGAGATCTGCGCTGGCACGTTTGGCCGCAGCTCAGCATTCTTTCCGGCGGGATGTCGCTAACCGCACCGGGAGCGGCGTCGCCGATTATCAGTGCAGAAAACATGCGTCTGGATGTCAAACTCTGGCCGCTACTGTCACATCGTCTGGAAGTGAAACAGGTGATGCTCAAAGGGGCCGTGGTGCGCTTAACGCCCGAAAGCGAAGCGCATCGCGCCAGCACAGCGCCGATTGCGCCAGCCGGTTCGTCAACCCCGGAAGAGACGCGTAATTGGCGACTTGCCGTTAATCAGTTGAAAATCGTGGATAGCCTGTTGATTTTGCAACGCGGTGACGACGAACAGCTCAACGTGCGCGACATCAACCTCACGCTGGAACAGAGCAGCGAGCGCCAGCTAGCGTTGGAACTGACCAGCCGCATTAATCGCGATCAGCGTGACCTTGCGGTGTCACTTCAGGCAAATCTGGATATGCAGCACTATCCACAGCAAATAGATGCAACCATCGAGCAATTCCAATACCAACTTCAAGGCGCGGGTATTCCCTCTGGTGGCATCAGCGGCAGCGGTAGCCTTCAAGCCAGTTATCAGCAGGCTGCTGGCACGGCCCAGCCAGAAAAGGTCACGGTAAGTCAGTTCACGTTAGCGGCGAGCGACAGCCAACTGAGCGGGAATGCGGCGGCAACCCTGGGTGAACACCCGGAATATACGCTGGATATCAACGCGGCGCGGCTAAATCTCGATGCACTACTGGGAAGTGCGCCAACGTCACAAACGCAGAACGCTACGCCTGTGGCGATCAAGACCGTTACGCCGGTAGTATCGACGGAACGTGGGCTGAGTGAAGGGGATGCCTTATGGCAATCGTTCAGCGCGCGGTTGGCATTGCAGGCAGACACGCTTATCTACCGTGGCCTGACCTTCAGCAAGGTGAACCTCAACGCGGTCAATCAGGCTGGTGTGTTCACCCTTTCCTCATTGCAGAGCGAGCTTAACGGCGGGCGTATTGCTCTGACCGGAAAAATGGATGCAAAGGCAACGCCGAAAATCACCCTGCAACCTGCTATTGAGAATGTACAGATCGAGCCGCTGACAGTAGCGTTTGCGTTGCCGCAAACGGTGAGTGGCAAACTGTCGTTAAAAGGACAGTTTAGTGGCGATACCTTCTCGCTGGATGCGTTGATGCGCCAGTGGCGCGGCAACGCGGCGTTGAGCGTGGACAACCTGCGCTTTCAGGGCGTGAATATCCAGCAGATGATTCAGTTGGCGGTGGTGCGCAACAACAGCAATGTGCAGGCGTTAGAGCGCTACGATCGCTATACCGATATTACTCGGTTGACCGGCAATGCCGATCTCAATGCTGGCAAACTGCGGGTGAGTGATATCACCGGTCAATCCGCCTTACTTTCGTTAACCGGCACCAGCCAGTTTGATCTTCCGGCTCAACAATGTGACATGAACTTTAACGTGCGCATTACCGACGGCTGGCGTGGTAACGAGCAGTTGGTAGAGATTTTAAAATCCACCAGCGTACCGCTGCGTATTTACGGTCCGATCAATAACCTGAGCTATCAACTGCAAGTCGATCAGTTGCTGCGCAAACGCCTTCAGGATGAGATGAAAAAGCGGCTCAATGATTGGGCTGATAAAAATCAACAGAGCCAGACCAGCAAAGGGCTAAAACAGCTTCTCGACAAGCTTTGATCGCCTATGACGCTTTCTTAGACCGAGGATGACAAAGAGGGGGAACTCGTTATTTACGTTCCCCTCCGCCAATCAACACGCCATTCATCATTCCCATGCACCATTCGTCATTCCCGCACTTCACCCGTCATTCCCGCGTAGGCGGGAATCTCCTACAGGAGAAACGCGTTCTTTCTGGCAGAGATCCCCGGCTTTCGCCGAGGATGACGGATGCATGCTGCGCCGAGGACGACAGAGATGGCTGCCACGTTAACCATGACCGTTAATGGTTTTTTTTCTTTCAATACGCCAATAGGCAGTTTATTAACCTCACCTCGTTTAGGGAAATAAACTTTACTTCTTTGATCTTTGCCATTTGTAGTTTTTCTACAAATCAGTACACTCCCCTGCTTTTATCGCGTTTTCTTATACCAGAGCGTTATCTGATGTCTGCCCGTCAGGCGCTTTTACGTTCACTTTCAACAGAGAAACATCATGATCGAACTCCTTATAGGTGTTGTTGTGACGGTGCTGGTGGGCCGTTACATCATTAAAGGCTATTCCGCGACTGGCGTGCTGATGGCGGGCGGGTTGTTGTTGCTGCTGATCAGCGTGCTGATGGGGAAAAGCGTACTGCCCGCCAGTGCGAAATCCACGGGGTGGGGCTTAACGGATATTGTTGAATACGTCAAAATTCTGCTGATGAGCCGCGGCGGCGACCTCGGTATGATGATCATGGTACTGTGCGGTTTTGCCGCCTACATGACCCACATTGGCGCCAATGACGTGGTGGTAAAACTGGTTTCACGCCCGTTGAAAGTGATCAACTCCCCTTATTTGTTGATGATTGCCGCCTATTTCGTTGCCTGCCTGATGTCACTGGCCGTGTCATCCGCCACCGGGCTGGGTGTGTTGCTGATGGCAACGCTGTTCCCGGTCATGGTGAACGTGGGCATCAGTCGTGGCGCGGCGGCGGCTATCTGCGCCTCGCCGGCGGCTTTGATCCTGTCGCCAACCTCCGGTGATGTGGTGCTGGCAGCACAGGCTTCGCAAATGAAGTTGGTGGATTTTGCCTTTAAGGTGACGTTGCCGATCTCCATTGCCGCCATTGTATCGATGGCGATTGCACACTTCTTCTGGCAGCGCTATATCGACCGAAAAGAGAACATCAGCCACGAAATGGTCGAAGCAAAAGACATTGAAACCAATGCGCCGCGCGTTTACGCCATTTTGCCGTTTACGCCGATCATCGGTGTGCTGATTTTTGATGGTAAGTGGGGGCCGGAATTGCACATTATCACCATCCTGGTGATCTGCATGCTGCTGGCTGCCGTGTGTGAATTCCTGCGTTTCTTTAACGCCAAAACCATTTATGCCGGGCTGGATGTTGCCTACAAAGGCATGGCAGAGGCCTTTTCCAGCGTAGTGGTGCTGCTGGTTGCCGCTGGTGTGTTTGCGCAGGGGTTAAGCACCATCGGTTTTATCAGTGGGTTGATCGGGTTGGTGCAATCCTTTGGCAGCGGCGCATTGCTTATCATGCTGGTACTGGTGGTGATCACCATGCTGGCGGCAATGACCACGGGTTCAGGTAACGCGCCGTTCTATGCGTTTGTCGAACTGATCCCCAAGCTGGCTTCACAAATGGGCATCAATCCAGCCTATCTGGCAATCCCGATGCTGCAAGCCTCTAACCTTGGCAGAACCATTTCTCCGGTGTCAGGCGTGGTGGTTGCAGTGGCAGGGATGGCAAAAGTCTCGCCGTTTGAAGTGGTAAAACGCACGTCAGTGCCGGTATTGGTCGGGCTGATTGTGGTGGTGGTTGCTACGGAAATTTTGATTCCGGCGTAAGGAAAATGGGCATCCCTCACTGTTTATTCGGTGGGGGATGTTTTGGAAACAAAATCAATTAACGGGCGAGTTGCTTAATGAACGCTTCAAAATCAATGAGGTGATGCTGCACAACATAGATAACGATATCCAGGTTCAGCGTTTGATAGTCATGAACCGAAATGTTACGTAACCCAACCATTTTCTGTAGTTTCTCAGCCAACTCCGGCGTAATAATGTGGTGATTTGCCAGCAAGGCAAAGCTGTCGCGGCTGCTTTGCGGAATACCGAGTTGATGTACGCGAATAGTATGATTGGCTAAATCAATGGCGGCTTCACAGGCGCGCAGCAGGTTTAAGATAACGGAATCTTGCCGGGTAAAGTCGGTAGTGAAGTGTTCTGCATCATGATTGAACTCTTCCCTAATTCGTTGCAAACAGCGACGTATCGCTGCACTTTTGTTAATGATGATATCTGTCATTGATGCAGGCTCTGTTTGAAATCCGCCAAGATCTCCGCACGCTCTTGCTGTAAATGTTGATACATGGAAAGCGTGGTCATTTCGAATTGTTCTGCTTCCTGATTGCGCTGATACAGGCAAACTCCGTGGCGAATAATCTCCATGCGCAATACCGTTGAGGCTTGTCTAAGGTCAACCAGATCGACATCACGATGCAACGCGGTGGCTATTTTGCCAGCAAGCTCCCAGCGATAAACAGGATCGAGAGGGTCTTGTGCCAACACGGCAACATCTATATCGCTGTCAGGGCCAGCATTTCCTGTCGCATGAGAGCCGAACAGGTAAATAAGGCTGACAGTGGGTATTGCCTCTTTTATCAAACTGATTAATGCATCACGCATAAGATATCTCCGCTTTGCGGTAATTATACCTCATAATCCTGCTCAGGCGCGTGCTCCAGAGTGATTGCCACTTTCACAATGCGGTGGCTCTCCATGCTTAATATCTTGAAGCGATAACCATCGATGGTGAGTTCATCACCTTCTTGCGGCACGCGCTGTGAATATTCCATCATCAACCCGGCCAGCGTGTAATACTCGCGTTTTTCATCCAGCGTAAGGGGGATGTACATCGCGAGATCTTCGAGCGGTGTGTAGCCGTTGGCCGTCCAACTCCCGTCTTCGTTTTGCGTAATGTCGTGACGCGCATCGACATCTTCTCCCTCGACCGGCAAATTACCGGCGATGGTTTCCATCACATCGCTCAGCGTAACAATGCCTTCCACCGAACCAAATTCATCCACCACAAAAGCAAAGTGGGTTTTTGCCGCCCTGAACTGTTCCAAGGCCTGTAGCAAAGAGATCTGCTCAGGGAACACCAGCGGCTGGCGCACCAGCTTATGCAGATCGAGCGGTTCATGGCGCAGCTGTTGTTGCAACAGGGAGGCCACGTGCACAATGCCTACCGGTTCATCCGAGGTCGGGCTATCCATCACTACCAACCGAGTGTGCGGACTTTTTTCCAACAGCGCTGCCAGCGCATCGTGGGGCGACTGAAGCTCTACGGCGATGATATCGTGGCGGGATGTCATGATGCTGCTCACGCTACGTTGCCCCATGCCGAGCACGCGTTCGATCATGCGCCGTTCCTGACGGTTGAATACCGCATTACCGCTTTGCGCATTGTCGCCAATCAAGTCTGAGGTTTGGTTATTCAATTCCGCATCTTCATGCTCACCGCGCAGAATTTTCAGGATTACATCGGCGGTACGCTGGCGCAGTGGCACATCAGAGGTGAGGAAACGGCGGCGGTTAAACTGAGCAACCTGGTTTAGCACCTCAATCAATACCGAGAAACCAATCGCTGCATAGAGGTAGCCTTTGGGAATATGGTAACCAAAGCCATCCGCGACCAGACTAAAGCCGATCATCAGCAAAAAGCTGAGACAAAGAATGACAATGGTAGGGTGGGCGCTGACAAACCGGGTTAATGGTTTGCTGGCGAGCAGCATCAGCCCAATGGCGATGGTCACGGCAGACATCATCACCAGCAGGTGATCGGTCATGCCGACAGCGGTGATGACCGAATCCAGCGAAAAGATGGCATCCAGAATGACAATCTGCGTTACAACCGCCCAAAAACGCGCTCGTTTGCGCTGTCCATGCTGCTCCTGATCTCGGCCTTCCAACCGTTCATTAAGTTCTACCGTGGCTTTGAACAGCAGAAACAGCCCGCCGACCGCCATGATGATATCGCGTGCGCTAAACGGCTGTTGAAACAGGGTGAAAAGCGGGGCAGTGAGCGAAACCAGCCAGGACATAGAGGCAAGCAGCACCAGACGCATCAATAATGCGAGTGACAGGCCAACGACGCGGGCGCGATCTCTTAGTTTTTCGGGGAGTTTTTCCGCCAGAATGGCAATAAAGACAAGATTATCGATACCTAATACCAGTTCCAACACCACAAGCGTTGCCAAACCGGCCCAGATAGTGGGATCAGCGATCCACTCCATATAAATTTTTTCACCTGTATCAACCAGAACCGATATAGGGTAGCAGCGCAGCCCGCATTGAACCAGCATTTGTGGGGATATTACCAGCCTGACAACATCTTCATACAATCATTGCAAACACAATTACTTTATTTACAACTATTTAGCATTATAACCTGCTGATTTAAAATCGCTAACTTTCAAAAAACGGTATCTAGCCACACGCAAGAGTGCTAGCATTTGTAAGGAATTATTAAATAATACCGATTTGTTTAAAAAACACTCAAACATAAAAAGACATGTGATTTCTTAAGGTTATTGCGGTTTTGTTGCGCGGGATAGGCCTAATCTGAAAATCTTTGTAAATCCACGAACTTCCTGTACAGAGTGAAATGTGCTCCATACTATAGTGGCGTACGCGGCACTATAGGGTCCTTTTCTGAAAGTTTCGCGGTTTTTTTTTCTTGACTAGCCCGTAAAAATAAATACGTACACAGGAATCATAATGTGGCCCACGGGTGGTATTCCGTATTTTAACAGCACGTTGGCGGCTATGAGCCAAGGGCGGTAGCGTGCCTGGTGCGAAGTAACTTCACGGTTGATGATGGTGCAAAAATGCAAGAAATTACGGTTATCTTTATAAGCGCTTTTATTGCGCTTTTTCTGGCAAGAAAAACGGCAATAAAAGTAGGGTTAGTTGATAAACCGAACTCGCGCAAAAAACACCGCGGGCATATTCCCCTGGTGGGAGGCGTTTCTATTTATCTCGCCCTCTGGATCCTCTATGCCCTTCATCCTGAATGGCTCCCTGATTTTTCCCTCTATATGGTCTGCGCCAGCGCATTACTTTTCGTCGGCGTGCTGGACGACCGCTTCGATCTCCCTGTT
Organism: Candidatus Symbiopectobacterium sp. NZEC151; assembly: GCF_025962655.1. Lineage (GTDB taxonomy): Bacteria > Pseudomonadota > Gammaproteobacteria > Enterobacterales > Enterobacteriaceae > Symbiopectobacterium. The sequence continues at coordinate 47,280 of NZ_JAGFPE010000001.1, forward strand.
ATGCCTCGTATCTTCCTGCAAGCGCTGGTGGCCAGCATCATGATGTATTCCGGGCTTCACCTTGCGAGCCTGGGTAACATTCTATTCGGTTATGAGCTGGTGCTGGGCTGGGCGGGCTACGCGGTGACGCTGCTCGCGGTCTGGGGCGCTATCAATGCTTTCAACATGGTCGATGGCATCGATGGCTTACTGGGCGCACTCTCTTGTGTCACTTTTGGTGCGCTTGCTGTGATGTTTTATCTGGATGGTGAGCATGAACTGGCGCAGTGGAGTTTATGCCTGTTAGCTGCATCCATTCCTTATATTCTTCTCAATCTTGGTATCCCCTGGGGACAAAAATTCAAAGTCTTTATGGGCGATGCTGGCAGCACCTTGATTGGTTTCACCGTTATCTGGTTGCTGATTGTTGCCACGCAAGGGCATGACGCTGTAATACGCCCTGTGACCGCATTATGGTTTATCGCCGTGCCGTTGATGGACATGGTCACCATTATGACACGTCGCATTCGCCGTGGCGACAGTCCCTTCAAGCCCGATCGCGAGCATCTTCATCATATTTTACTGCGTGCTGGGCTGGGACCGCGTCAAACCCTGTTAGTCATTGTTGGCGTAGCGTTTATGTTTGCGCTGGTAGGAATTATTGGTGAGCGTGCAGGAATCAGAGAGTCTGTTATGCTTAGCCTGTTTTTACTAGCATTCGTCGGCTATTTCTGGTCAATTACCCGGGTATGGCGCTTGCTGACGTGGACCCGCCGTGGTAGCGGTCAGTCTGGGCATGTGCACGGCAAAGTAAGCCAAACGCCACTGAACAAGTAAATTACCCGTTTTTACAGCCGTAACTCATGGAATCAATAGCACCCGAATTCTTTATGATAGAGGCAGAGGATCGGCGGCGACTTATAACTTATTAAAAGTGATGGCATAAACAGGATGATAGCTTACAAAAGAAAAGTGATACCGTTGATGGTGTCTGCCGTGTTGCTGAGCGGTTGTACCATTTTTCCTGGTTCGCATTTGACGACCAGCGGCAAAGAAGTGATTAAACAACAGGATGCAGATTTCAACATCAGTAAACTGGTTAACGTTTACCCGATGACACCTTACCTGATTGAGAAAATGCGAGCAAAACCGCTGGTAGCCCAGACTAACTCTGCATTGGATCGTGAACTGCAAAGCTACGAATACCTGATTGGCGTGGGTGATGTGTTGATGGTTACCGTTTGGGATCACCCCGAATTGACGACACCCGCAGGGACGTATCGCACCGCAGCAGACACCGGTAACTGGGTACATTCTGATGGCACTATCTTCTACCCATATATTGGCAAAGTGAAAGTGGCGGGGAAAACCGTCACTCAGGTGCGTGAGGAGATCATGGGCCGCCTGGCGCAGTATATAGAATCGCCTCAGGTTGAAATCAGTATTGCGGCGTTCCGTTCGCAAAAAGTGTATGTCTCTGGGGAAGTGGCAACTTCCGGCCAACAGGCCGTCACTAACGTGCCGCTCACTATTCTGGATGCCATCAATAAAGCGGGTGGGCTGACGGAAAACGCCGACTGGCGTAACGTGGTGCTGACGCACAACGGGCAGGAAAAACGCATTTCCCTCCAGGCGCTGATGCAAAACGGCGACCTGTCTCAGAACCAACTTCTCTACCCTGGCGATATCCTTTATGTGCCGCGTAACGACGGCCTGAAGGTGTTTGTGATGGGGGAAGTGAAAAAGCAAAGCACCCTGAAGATGGACCGCAGCGGTATGACGCTCACCGAAGCGTTAGGCAATGCGGAAGGGATGGATCAGGCCATGTCTGATGCCACCGGTGTGTTTGTTATCCGTCCGCTGCGTGGCTCACAAGGCCCGAAACTGGCTGATATTTATCAGCTCAATACCGCTGATGCCACTGCGCTGGTGATGGGTACCGAGTTCCAGTTACAGCCCTATGATGTGGTCTACGTTACCACTGCACCGATTGTGCGTTGGAACCGCGTTGTAACACAATTGGTGCCGACCATCTCCGGCTTCAACGACCTGACCGAAGGCGCATTGCGTATTCGCACCTGGCCGTAACCGTTCACTGATACGCGAAGAACGTCATGTTTGATTCCATTTTAGTGGTATGCGTAGGCAATATCTGCCGCTCCCCAACCGGGGAGCGGTTGTTAAAACAGCTATTGCCGAGCAAAAGAATTGCCTCCGCAGGGCTGGGCGCGTTAGTGGAGCATGCTGCGGATAACACCGCCAGTGACGTGGCCAGTGCGCACGGCCTTTCACTGGAAGGGCACTCAGCCCAGCAACTTACCAAATCCTTGTGCAGAGAATATGACCTGATTTTGGTGATGGAAAAAGGCCACATCGATGCCGTGGGGCGCATGGCTCCGGAAGTGCGTGGCAAGACCATGTTGTTTGGCCACTGGCTGAACCAGCGAGAAATTGCTGACCCTTATCGCAAAAGCCGTGAGGCTTTTGAATTTGTTTATTTGCAATTAGAGCAGTCGGCCCAAAAATGGGCGCAGGCTTTAAATCGATAATTTTCAGAGAAACCGATGGCAGAGAAAAATTCAGTGAAAACATCTGAAATTGATCGTTCAGATGAGATTGATTTGGGGCGATTGCTTGGAACCCTGCTAGATAATCGTTGGCTAATAATTGGTGTGACGGCGCTGTTTACCATTGTTGGTATTGCTTATGCCATGCTGGCTACACCGATTTATAAAGCGGATGCGCTGATTCAAGTGGAGCAAAGCGGTGGCGATTCTTTGATAAAAGATATCTCCAGCATGTTGCCGGATGCTAAGCCACAATCAGCTGCTGAAATTGAGTTAATTAAATCGCGTATGGTAATGGGGAAAACCATTAACGATCTGGCGTTGGATATTGATGTACGTCAGAAGTATTTTCCTCTCGTTGGGCGAGGCGTTGCGCGGTTAACGGGTGCTGAGCCGGGTAAAATCGCCATTTCACGTTTAGATGTACCTGAAAGTTGGCAAGATGAAGTGATTACGCTCGAGGTGCTCGATAACCAAAGTTATCGTATATCGGGCGGTGACACACTCAGCTTTGATGGCAAAGTTGGTCAAGTAGAAAGCCATAACAGCATTGAAATACTGGTCAGTGATATTGAAGCTGAAAAAGGGACGGTTTTCCGAATGAGAAAGCTCAATCCTTTAACGGCCATCAATAGTTTGTTGGACGATTTTACCGTCGCAGACAAAGGGAAAGACACTGGTGTGTTAGGTTTAAGTCTGGAAGGTACCGATCCGACGTTAACCACTAAAGTTTTAAACAGTGTTAGCCAAAACTATTTGCAGCAGAATGTAGAGCGTAAATCAGAAGAGGCGGCGCGCAGCCTTGAATTTTTAAAAGAGCAATTGCCGAATATCCGTGGCCAGTTAAATGATGCAGAAAATAAATTAAATACCTTCCGCCAGCAGAATGACTCAGTAGATTTATCCTTGGAAGCTAAAGCGGTATTAGACACCATGGTGTCTGTTGAATCTCAGCTTAATGAATTGACGTTTAAAGAAGCTGAAATTTCAAAGTTATATACCCGTGAGCATCCAGCTTATCGCGCCTTGATGGAAAAACGAAAAACCTTACAACAAGAGCGCGATAAAATTAACAAACGTGTAGGGGCTATGCCGAAAACGCAGCAAGAAGTCTTGCGTTTAACACGTGATGTTCAATCTGGGCAAGAAGTTTACATGCAGTTGCTGAATAAGCAGCAAGAGTTAAGCATTAATAAAGCCAGCACGGTTGGTAATGTGCGTATTATCGATAAAGCCGTTGTTCAGCCCAAACCTGTTAAGCCTAAAAAACCATTAATTGTTCTGTTAGCAATGATTTTGGGTGGGATGATATCTACTGCATTTGTGATTCTGAAAACCTTGCTACATAAAGGCATCGAAAGCCCTGAACAGCTTGAAGAGTTGGGCATTAACGTTTATGCCAGCGTCCCCCTCTCTGAATGGCAACAGAAGAAAGATAAGGCCTTGTTGTCGAAGGGTAAGAAAAACAATACCCGTTCTACTGAATTGCTAGCCATTGGCAACCCTGCCGACTTAGCCATTGAAGCCATCCGTAGCCTGCGCACCAGCCTGCACTTTGCGATGATGGAAGCTAAAAACAATGTGCTGATGATCTCGGGTGCTAGTCCCTCCATTGGTAAAACCTTTATCAGTGCTAACCTGGGAGCGGTAATTTCACAAGCAGGTCAGCGAGTGTTAATTATCGACTGCGATATGCGCAAAGGCTATGCCCATGAACTGATGGGCGTGCAAAGCAACAATGGTCTTTCTGATATCCTTTCAGGGCAGATACAAGCAAAAGATGCGGTGCGAAAAACGCATATGGAGGGCATGGATTTTATCCCTAGAGGGCAAGTTCCTCCGAATCCTTCAGAGTTGTTAATGCATAGCCGCTTTGCTGAGTTTATTAAGTGGACGGCAGAAAATTATGATTTGGTGCTACTCGATACACCGCCGATTCTGGCAGTAACAGATGCTGCTATTATCAGCCGCCATGCAGGAACATCACTGCTGGTTGCACGTTTTGAAATGAATACGGTGAAAGAAATTGAAGTGAGTATCCGCCGCTTTGAGCAAAATGGTGCTGAGATTAAAGGTGTGATTCTTAACGCCATTGTTAAACGTGCCGCCAGTTATTATGGGTATGGTAATTATCATTATTATACTTATGATTATAAATCAGAAAAAAATAAATAAATTAGCGTTAATAATTGTTGATACTATTCTAGGCCGGGCGACGTCCGGCTTTTCTATTATTGAATTTATAATTTTATTGATGCGCGCATCAATACTGTATCCTTTATACATCATACTGCTGATAATTAGTAATGCATCTAATTTATAACAGTTCTAATTCTTGAGTGTATTGACTGATAGTAATGGAGTATTCTCATGCATATAAAACTTATCCCATTGCAAACACATGGCGATGAACGTGGCGCCTTGATCTCTCTTGAAGAGGGTAAAAACATTCCTTTTAGTATTAAGCGAGTTTATTATTTATTCAAAACCAAGGAAGGGGTGCGCAGAGGTTTTCACGCTCATAAAGTTTTGAAGCAAATAGTAGTGGCAGTAAGAGGTTCGTGTCGTTTTTTATTAGACGATGGCTGTGAAAAAGTTGATATTTTATTGGATAATCCTGCTCAAGGGTTATTAATTGAATCATTTATATGGCGTGAAATGTACGAATTTACAGAAGACTGTGTTTTGATGGTTTTAGCTGATCAAATATATGACGAATCTGATTATATTCGTAATTATGAGGTTTTTTTAGAAAATATTGGGAGCGCCAAAAATACTGGGGGCGCGGATGCTTAGTTTAGTTAAATATGATGATGAATTTCTTGAACTCAGCTGGTTTTGGTTGAATGATTTAGAGATAAAAAACTTAACAATGACCCCGGATTTTACTCGAGAACAACAAAAAAATTTTTATAATACTCTTGGTGCGCGAGGCGATTATAAAATTTATGGAGTCGTTTATGATGGACATAAAATAGGGGCTGCTGGAATAAAAAATATAGAAGGTACTACCGGAGAGTATTGGGGATATATCGGGGATAAATCCTATTGGGGAAGAGGGATTGGAACTACTTTAATAAAAGAAATTATTCAAGTAGCTCAAAGAGATGGAATGAAAAAATTAACCTTAAAAGTTTTTTCAACAAATCAAAGAGCATTTTTTTTATATAAAAAATGCGGGTTTGTAGTAGATGGTTTGGATAACGGTATTTATAAAATGTATATCGGTGTATGAGCATGCAATTATCGAAGTTGACGGAAGTAAATTTTTGCGATTGGGATAAAGTTGTCGACTCATCAAAAAATGGTGTCTTTCTATTCAAAATTGATTTTTTTAAGTATCATGAAGAAAAATTCAATGATGAATCACTTATTATTTATAAAAAAAATAAACCAGTCGCAATCTTCCCCGCTAATGGCATAAGTGATGTGTTATATACGCACTCTGGGCTCACTTATGGAGGGCTGGTTTATGGTCAGGACCTGCATGCAAAAGATGTAATATTAATATTCCAGAGCTTACGGTTGTATTATAAAGACAAGGGCTATAAGAAAATAATTTATAAGTTAATTCCGTCTATTTTTAGAAATTATCCGTCTGATGAAGATGTATACGCTTTATTTATTAATAAGACCTCATTGATAAGGCGAGATTTGTCATCAGTAATTGAGCTGAAAAACAGACCTAAATTTTCAGACTCTAGGAAAAACACGATTCAAAAAGCAAAAAAAAATAACGTAATAATTAATTTGTCTGCTGATTTTGCTAGTTTCCATTTATTGTTAAGTTCTGTTTTAGCTAAATTTGGTGCGCAGCCAGTACATTCAGCTGAAGAGCTAATACTATTAGCTTCTCGATTCCCTAACAATATTAATTTATACACAGCTAAAAAAGATGAAGAAATCATTGCCGGATGCTTGGTTTTTGATTTTGGATGTGTAGTGCATACTCAGTATCTGGCTTCTAGCCCCGAGGGACGCACTCTAGGTGCATTAGATTACTTACTAGCGACGTTGATTCAGCAAGTGTATCAAGAAAAAAAGTATTTTAGTTTTGGAATATCTACAGAACAAAGTGGAACTTTTTTGAATGAAGGCCTAATTGCCCAAAAAGAAGGGTTTGGTGGAAGAGGTATTGTTCATGATTTTTACGAATGGGATTTAAGTAATGATTGATTTTTTGAATCTAAAAGATGTAAATGCAGTATACAAAGAAGAGTTAATTGCTGTTGCTGAACGCATTATTTCATCTGGATGGTTTATCGCCGGGAAGGAATTAGAACTCTTTGAGAAAGAGTTCTCTAACTATTGTGGCGTTAAACATGCAATCGGTGTAGCCAATGGGCTAGATGCTTTGATCCTCACTCTTCGTGCGTGGAAAGAACTTGGAAAGCTGAAAGCTGGTGATGAAGTTATTGTCCAGGCAAACACATATATCGCTTCTATATTGTCAATTACTGAAAACGATTTAGTTCCAGTACTTGTTGAACCTGATTTTGATACTTATAACATATCTTATGAGGGGGTTAAGAGTGCAATCACTAAAAAAACTCGTGTTATCCTTCCTGTTCATCTATATGGACGGATTTCTCCGATGTTGGAAATCATGGAGTTGGCAAAGGAGCATGATTTATTAGTTCTTGAAGATTGTGCTCAGGCTCATGGTGCGATGTCCGAAGGGATCAAGGTTGGCGCTTGGGGTGATGCGGCGGCTTTTAGTTTTTATCCAGGAAAAAATTTAGGTGCTCTGGGTGATGCTGGTGCAATAACTACAAATGACGATGAATTAGCCCAAGTACTCCGAGCTGTTAGAAATTATGGTTCACATAGGAAATACGAAAATTTATATCAGGGTGTCAATAGCCGCCTTGATGAATTACAAGCAGCATTTCTTTCTGTAAAATTGAAACATTTGGATAAAGCTAATTTGCGAAGGCAAGAAATTGCTAATAAGTACATTGGTAATATTAAAAATGACTTGGTTTCGCTACCCAGCTTGCCAAAGTCAAACACTGAGCATGTCTGGCATCTTTTTGTTATAAGATGTGAAAATAGATATAATTTAAAATGCCATCTCTCTGAAAGAGGCATAGAGACATTGATTCATTATCCCACGCCACCACATTTACAACCAGCATATCGTAAACTTGGGTTTGAGTCTGGAGCGTTCCCAATAACAGAGTGCATCCATCAACAGGTATTAAGTCTTCCAATGGGGCCGACTATATCGAATGACGAAGTGGAAACGGTTATTTCTGTAATCAATGAGTTTAGAGGATGAAAAAGCTACTTTCAGTCACATTTTTTAGCGCTTTACTGACATTAGTGAAAATGGGAAGTGGTTTTATCATCGCCAAAGTGGTCGCTGTTTATACTGGACCCAGTGGAATGGCTATGTTGGGACAGATCCAAAGTATTGTTGCTAGCTTGAATGGTATAGTCAATGCGCCTGTCAGTAGTTGCATCGTTCGTTATACTGCGGAAAATGAAAAGCAAGGTATTAGCGCATGTAGCCCTTGGTGGAAAGCAAGTGTTTGGTGGCTTTGTTGCATTCAATTAGTAGTTATGCCCCTAGGTGTTGTATTTTCAGAACAGATTTCTTTATGGCTCCTTGGTACAGCCGATTATAAATGGCTCATATGCTCAGCGACAATTGCATTGCCTTTGGTTTCTGTAGGTACATTGATTAATTCGATCATAAATGGCTTCCAACAGTATAAGTTCTACATTGGTATAGGCGCACTTTCAAACATATTTTCATGTGTGTTGATGGTATTTTTAATTGTATATAAAGGGATTGATGGTGCTTTATTTGCAGCCACTATTCAGGCAGCATTAATTGGCATTATATTAATGTGTTGTGCTTTGAAACAACCATGGTTCAAATTTTGTTATTTATGGGGTAGGGTTGATAAATATCATAAAAAAAAAGTCGCTGGGTATATCCTCATGGCTGTTACTACTGCGTTAACTGCCCCTGTTGCTTTAATATTCGTTCGTCGCATCTTAGTAGAAAATGTAGGTTGGGAATATGCTGGGCATTGGCAAGCTGTATGGAAAATATCAGAAGCCTATCTTGCTGTTATAACAATTTCATTAAGTACATATTATTTGCCTAAGCTTTCATCTTTAAAAAATAAAAAAGAAATTCGTGCTGAAATTAATAAAACTGCATTGATGATAATTCCTGCTGTAGGGTTGATGGCCTTGGTTGTATATCTATTTAGAGATTTCGCTATAAAGATATTGTTCAGTAATGAATTTTCTGATGCTAGAAAATTATTCGCGATTCAATTAATTGGTGATGTGATAAAAATTGCGAGTTGGCTGTACGCCTATCCCATGCTATCGAGAGGTTCGACGGTATGGTATGTATCCTCGGAAATTGTATTTTCTATTACCTTTGTAATATTAGTCTTTATTTTAGTTCCTCATTACTATACGCAAGGTGCAAATATTGCATATTTGATTAATTATATGTTTTATTTTTTATTTCTCTATCTTAATTTGGAAAGATATGCAAAATGAATTTTTTAAAAATATTGTTGCTGGTGCCATCTAGTGAATAAAATAGATAAAATAACTGTTGCTGTAATTACATATAATTCAGGGACGACTGTGAGTGAAACCCTGGATAGTATTTATAACCAAACTTATGGTGTGAAAAATATCGAGTTAATCATAAGCGATGATTGCTCAAGCGATAATACAGTACCGATTATAAAAACTTGGTTAAAAAATAAAACTGATGATTTTTATAAGGTTGTTATTCTTGAGAGCTCAGAAAATAAAGGTGTAGTTAAAAATTGTAATCAAGCATGGAAAAATGCCACATCTAATTGGATCAAATCTATAGCAGGTGATGATATACTTCTACCAAATTGTTTAAAAGATAATTCTGAAATTGTAGAAAATAAAGATGATCTTGCTGTTTTGTTCTCCTTAATGGATGGCTTCTGCGTTGATGCCTCTGGATGTAAAATTAAGACGCGTGTATATCCTCCTCTTTATCAACAAAGAATATTAATGAAGTCGGCTAGTGAACAACTAGCATACTTATCATATGGTGATTTAGGAGCAGCTCCTAGTTCATTTATTAATAGAGAAAAATTGCAGCGCATCGGATATGCAGATGAGCGCTTCAAATTAATTGAAGATTTACCTCTGTGGTATAAATTTGCAAAAGCAGGTTACAGCTTATCCTTTTTATCACAAAAAACAGTTTTATATAGAATGAGCGGAGATTCTATATCGAATTCTTCAAGTTTTTTGCTTAACGAAACTTTTGTTAAAGATTTAATATTGATTGATAAGTTAATTATAATTCCAGATTTACATAAAATAAAAATACTACTAAAAATTAGAAAGTTGCTATGGCCTCGCCTTGCATTGTTAATTATTTTCATTTTTGGGAATAAAAGAAATTATTTATCAAAGAAATTGCTTTCGTTATGCTTACTTGTGAAGCCTAATGGAATACGAAGACTATTTGAAAAATAATACAGTGTAAAATAAAAACATTGAGGCCGATACTGTGACTTTGCTTAACAAACCGAAAAGTAGAATGTTCTTTGTTTTTTTATTACTGTTATATTTTGTTTATGGGGTGTCTTATAAATTTACATTTTCGGTTCCAACTACGTACATTTGTGCATTGATATTATTGTTTTATTGTTCCATTGACATAATAAAGAATGATTTAAAAGTCAATATTAACCATGTTAAGTTTCCTTTGATTTTTGCTGTTTTTTTGTTTTTTATATCTTTTTTTAATTATCTGTATAATTCCGATGGCACTCCGGATTTATATATGATTAAAATATCTTTTATGTATATAATTATTTTGTTCTTGATACCATTTGTTGTGGAGTGCATATTTAAAGGTCAGGTTGAAATATTACTGTATTTGGGTGGTGTAGGAGTTGTAAATGCTATATTTATTATACTGATGCTTTTTGTTAAGCCTTTTCAGTCTTTTTATCTCTCTTTAATTGACAGCGCAACATTTGATCTTGTAGGTGGCAGTGAAGCAATTGATAGCTTAATGTCGTTGCGCTTGGTCGGGATAACTGGTTTTTCAGCTTATACAACTGGCTTTTTACAAAATATTCTTGCTCTTTCTATGATTTGTTACATTCATCTATCCTCAAAGAAAATTCATGTTTTTTATTATATTTCGTTAGGCTTGATAATCATTTCAGCGATAGCAGTAGCGCGATCAGCAATAGTTGGGACATTTATTATAGCTATAATTTCGCTTTTTTATTTCAGTTTTTTTAGAGTATTTAAAATAATTTCCATTATCACATTTTTAAGTTTTTTATCTGTGTGGGGGATTATTAATATTTTACCTCAGGAACTTAGTTCGTTTTTTATTCACTGGGTCACCGAGCTTTTTTCATCCGGTATGGAGACTGGTTCTGTAAAAAGCAATGTATCCATGTTCATATATTCACCAAGTGATTTTAATATATTAGGTTTTTCAAAATGGTATGGCGATTACGGTGGGTATTTTATGAGTACGGATATCGGATGGTATCGAGTTCTTTTCTCAATTGGGTATTTAGGACTCTTTATTTGGATGTTTTTTCTTGTGTCATTAATTGGCTTCGATACGTTAATCAAAAAAAATAAAACGTGTATATTAGGATGGTGTATTCTTGCATATGTCTTTATTATGATGTTCAAAGGTGCCGTATTATTTGATAGCTATCAATCCATCTTCGTGGTTGGCGTGATTTTTTATATTATCAAAAGAACCAGGGTGAATAATTATAAGAGGTGTTAATGAACATTGGTTTATATTGTAACTGGGGGGTTGTTTTAAAAAAAGATGGTTTTTATATATCAGCGATTCATGCTAAGTATATATTGGCCTTTTTGGACAAGTCTGAAAAAATAACTCTGCTTTCTAAGGTAAAAAAAAATGGAGTAGAAGATGGTGATGTTTTTTTAAGTTATAATAGGATAACGGTAATATCCTTACCTTCTTTCCATAATTATGTCGGCGCAATAAAATATTTTAAAGAAATTAAAAATGGAATAAAAGAACTGCAAGCTGTATCAAGTTTTATATATGTAAGAACACCAGAACCATTTTCCTGGCTTCTGATGAATCATAAAACAACTTCTGTTAATTATCATTTCACATCAAATCCTATTCAAGTTATAAAAAATAAAAAAATATCAAAATTTAAGAAAGTTATATTGTTAATGCTTTTTTATCCCGAGTATTTATTAACTTGCTTCAGTGCTTACTTTTCATTATGCTCATCGAACGGGGATTCAGTGAAAAGTAACGTGCCTTTTTTCTTGCGTAATAAATTAAAAATATTGATCGAAAGTTCAATCACTTCTAAGGAAATGCGCACTGCTCTAAGTAGCAAAAAAGTTATAAATAATAGCGGTGATAAATTAATTAATTATATATGTGTTTGCCGATTTGTACCAGCTAAAGGAATAGAAGTACTAGTTGATGCGATTTTTAGATTAGTAAATGAAAAGAAAATACACAATATTTCATTGACATTTGTTGGTGATGGTCCAATTTATCAAGATGTTAAAAATCTTGTGGAGCAATATGAGTTACAAAAATATATAATCTTTAAAGGATTTGTTGAAAATGGACCTGAGTTGTTCGAAATATATAAAAAATCAGATGTGTTTATTAATCCTTCTTTGTCGGAAACAGGCCCTAGAGTTATATTGGAGGCCATGGCTTATTCATTGTATTGCATAACAACAGACGTTGGTTATTGTAAGCGTGTTTTAAGTGATGGAAATAAAATATATGGCTATGTTATCAATAGAGACAGTAGTAACGAGTTGATGGATGCCATGCTCTATGTGCATAATAATTTCGATTCGTGTTTATTAGATGGTCTTCACTGTCAAAAAATTGTTCAAGAATATACCTTAGATAATTTTATTAATGAAGTTATAAGGTGATTCGGTTTTATTACGAGATGAATAATGACACATAAATTGCTACTTGTTTACTCGTGGTTTGTGAGAACCCTATTTATTATATTACCAGATGTGCCCTTGATAATGCGATTTAGAGGATTCATGTATTCTCTAGCTATGCCTGCATGTGGTAAAAATTTTCAAGTTTCAGCAAATGTCATTATAAAAGGATTAGACTTGCTGAGTGTTGGATGCGATGTGTATATAGCTCCAAATGTTGTGATTAATTGTCATGCACAAGTTATTTTGCAGGATCAGGTAATGATTGGTTTTAATTCTGTAGTGGTTTCAGGGAACCATACGTATTTGAATGGTTCCTTTAGATTTGGTATTTCAAGTCCGTCTCTAATTCAAATAGGATTCGGGAGCTGGATTGCGGCTAATTGTACTATATGTGCTGGTGTTAAAATTGGATCAGGGTGCTTAATAGCTGCGAACTCAGTGGTTAATCGGAACTGCGATGGTGGTTTTATTTATGCCGGTGTGCCTGCAAGAAAAATAAAATCTTGTATATAATAAGAAGGTTTAAAGTTATCAATGAATAGTAATTCTGACCTGATATCAATCATAATGCCGACATACAATTCATCTAAGACTGTGTGTGAGAGTATTGACTCTGTTTTGGCACAGACCTACCCTAATTGGGAGCTGATTATAACTGATGATTGCTCATCAGATGATACATATGCGTTAGTGTCCAGTTACGCAAAGAATGATCAAAGAATTAAAGTTTTTGTGAACGCTATAAACAGCGGCGCAGGTGTATCGCGTAATAATTCTATTGAAAATGCTAATGGTAGGTATATAGCATTTCTTGATAGTGACGATCTATGGAAAAATAAAAAACTTGAATTGCAAATTTCTTTTATTAAAGATAACAATTATCAGCTTGTTTACTCTGGATATGATAAAATAGATAGTAATGGTAATTATATCTCTAGGATTATCCCTCCTGCTAAAGTAAGTTATGATAGGTTATTGAAATCAAATGTTATTGGCTGTCTCACTGCTCTATATGATACACATACGCTTGGTAAAGTATATATGCCGACAATCCGCAAACGTCAGGATATGGCATTATGGCTAAAAATTCTTAAACAGACTGATTATGCTTATTGTATCCCTGAAAGTTTAGCATTATATAGGGAAGGGCATCAAAGTTTGTCCTCTAATAAAGTTAAGATTCTTTTCACTCAGTGGTTATTTTATCGCCATTACTTGAAATTCGACGTTTTTAGATCAAGTTACTATTTTTTGAATTATATATTTTATGGTTTAAAGAAACATGGAGTAAAAAAATGACAATTAACATTGCTATCATTGGCGGGTCGGGGTTCATTGGAACTCGCCTATCTGGCTTACTTATTGAAGACAATATTTGTTTTACAATTATTGATAAAGTGAAAAGTGAAAGTTATCCTGATAAGTGGGTCTATGGTGATGTGACTAAACCTGAAACCTTGAGACAAGTATTGTTAAATAGCAATGTTGTTATCAACCTGGCTGCTGAGCATAAAGATAATGTCTCTCCAGTTAATTTGTATTATGATGTGAATGTTCTTGGAGCTAAGAATGTTTGTGACATTTGTAATGAATTAGAAATTAAAAAAATTATCTTTACTTCTTCAGTTGCTGTTTATGGTTTTGTAGATAAAGAGACTGGTGAGGATGGTGAGTATAATCCATTCAACCATTATGGAAAATCTAAACTCGAAGCAGAGAGTGTCTACAATGAGTGGCAATCTAAAACACAAGGAAATAGTTTAATTACTATTCGGCCTACGGTCGTTTTTGGCGAGAGAAATAGAGGGAATGTTTATAATCTTTTTCGACAAATTGCAACTGGAAGATTTTTGATGATAGGTAACGGCGAAAATCAAAAGTCAATGGCTTATGTTGAAAATGTAGCTGCTTTTATAAAATATTCCATCAGCATTCCTTCAGGATACCACGTTTTTAATTATGTTGACAAGCCTGATTTTACAATGAACGAACTTACAGATATTATTTGTCAATCATTAGGGAAGAAAAAAAATAACACCCATGTACCCTATGTAATCGGATTGTTCGGTGGTTACTGTTTCGATCTTCTGTCTAAGGTGTCAGGCAGAGAATTCTCTGTAAGTAGTGTGAGAATCAAAAAATTTTGCGCACGTACACAGTTTAAATCTAATTTTATTGATTACACTGATTTTACGGCTCCTGTTGCACTTTCTATTGGTATACAAAATACTGTCAAAAGTGAGTTTTTAAATAACTAACCTGCTATTGCAGGTAGGGATATCATAATTACTTATATCCTATAGGTGTGGTGTATAAATGAAAATAACCATCATTGGCACTGGTTACGTAGGCCTTTCTAACGCTATGTTGTTGGCTCAAAATAATCAAGTTGTTGCATTTGATATTGATGAGGAAAGGGTCGTACTACTTAATGAAAAAAAATCCCCTATTCAAGATAAAGAAATTGAAGGGTTTTTATTATGTGATTATTTAAACTTTTCGGCTACGAGTGACAAAAAGTATGCTTATGAAAATGCTGATTTCATTATTATTGCTACACCTACGGACTATGATCCAAAAACAAATTTTTTTAACACACATTCCGTTGACGCAGTAGCATATGATGCATTAACTCTTAACCCTGGTGCGTCGATTATTATTAAATCAACTGTCCCTGTAGGTTATACTAAGCATCTGTGCCAAAAATTCGGAGTGGATAACATAATTTTCTCCCCTGAATTCCTACGCGAAGGCAAGGCACTGCACGATAATCTCTACCCATCGCGTATCGTTGTAGGGGAACGCTCAGCGCGAGCAGAGCAGTTCGCTAATCTGCTGCTTGAAGGTGCCATCAAAAAAGATGTGCCGGTTTTATTCACAGATTCAACAGAAGCAGAAGCCATCAAGCTGTTTTCTAATACCTATTTGGCAATGCGTGTAGCCTATTTCAATGAGCTTGATAGCTATGCACAGATTAACGGTTTAGATAGCAAACAAATTATTGATGGCGTGGGGCTGGATCCTCGCATCGGCAGTCACTATAACAATCCCTCCTTTGGTTACGGTGGTTATTGTCTGCCGAAAGATACCAAGCAACTGCTTGCCAACTATGCCAGCGTACCGAATAGCCTTATCAGTGCAATTGTTGAAGCAAACCGTACCCGCAAAGATTTTATCGCTGATTCCATTATCGATCGTGAGCCCAAAGTGGTGGGGGTATACCGCTTGGTGATGAAAGCGGGCTCAGATAATTTCCGTGCATCAGCTATTCAAGGGGTGATGAAGCGTATTAAAGCCAAAGGCATTGAAGTCGTTGTTTATGAGCCGGTACTTAAGGAAGACACGTTCTTCCGTTCCCGCGTTATCCGTGACCTTGATGCATTCAAAGAAATGGCAGATGTGATTATCTCTAACCGAATGACATCGGAATTGGCGGATGTCGCGGATAAAGTGTATACCCGCGATCTGTTCGGTTCAGATTAATTAAGTTTGCAATAGAAGTGCAAATTTGCGAACACGCATTCAGCTACTGGAGCAGTAAACCCCTTGCCACTCACCGCCGATGGCGGTATCGTTAACGTGCACCTGCAAAATCAGGTGCCAGGATTGGAACCCTGCCGGACATCACTGACGACACCAAGCGCGTTTGCGCTTTTTTTGTGTCGTGCGCTTAGCTGCACTTCTATGGTGGGCCGGGCGGGGGCATCGCAAGATGCGCCGGTGTCAGTGAGGCCGGTAGTTCCAACCCCGTCCGGTTCCACCACCCAAGAGATTGGAACCTCTGGTGGTGGGTAAATACGATACTCGCTGGAGGCTGCCTTATGGCTACAATCCTCGACCAGACTCACCCGTTATTGACCCTTCCTTTTAACGCGGATACTGATTTTACCGTGCTGGCCGATCACTGTGAGCATTTTTCAGATTCTATGCTCGAATGTGATGATACTGTGTTGAAGCTGGCACTGTGTGGGCGACTTGCTACCTGTCTCAATTTGTTGAAATCCACACTGAATGCGCCCATTCCGCCTCATCTTGTCGAGAGCCTTGCCGTTGATGCGCTCCCTGCTACTTCTCCGCGCTTTGAACCTGATTATGAATCTCTCTGTCAATATTGCCAAACTTTAGTGCAACTGCTCACCGAGCAGAACTTATCTTCCGAAACGACTCCGGTTGTCATTGAGCTATTAGCTGAGCTGGTTTGGTTTTTTGCGGCTGGTCTTAAAGCCCCTCGTTGGTTGAAAACAGAACAAGGGCTTAAAGATATTGATGAAAAGCTAATGTGACGCAGTCAGGCATGCTGAGCTGCATAAAATAACGCTGTGGTTAGAGGTTGGTTTCCTCACAGGGAATAAGTTTTCCCTGTGGGAGATTCCCGCTTTCGCGGGAATGACAGGAGGTGCGGTATGACAGGTGATACGGCATAACAGAAAACGTAGTGTGTAGATGGCTGGGTAAGAGAAACTCGGTTAGCCAATAGGCTGAATGGTTTTCTGTAATGCACCTTGCCAGTCAGATAACGCAATACCTAACGTTTTGATTTTTTCCCCAGCCAGCGTGGAATACGCAGGCCGGTGTGCAGGAGTGGGATATTGCGCTGTAGTAATCGGTGTGAGCGTCGGTGCTTTACTCAGAACCGCTTTCTGCACTGCGGCAGAAAAGATAGCCTGAGCAAATTCAAACCAACTGACTTCTTTATCACCGGCGTAATGATAGATTCCCCCGGCGGCATTTTGTTGTAGCAGTGCAATAATCGCCTGTGCCAAATCACCCGCATAAGTGGGGCAGCCACGCTGGTCGTCAACAATGCTTAACGCATCCCGCTCTTTGCCTAAACGCAGCATGGTTTTCACAAAGTTATTGCCGTATTCGCTAAATACCCAGGCGGTGCGCACGATAATCGCATCAGGTGCCGCCGCGCTAACGGCGCGCTCACCCGCCAGTTTGGTGATGCCATACACGCTAAGTGGATTGGTTGGACTCTCTTCGGTGTAGGGCGTGGTGGTGTTGCCATCGAAAACGTAATCGGTTGAGACGTGCACTAAACGAATGCCGTGCTGTGCAGCTACACTTGCCAAATTAGCCGGGCCAGCAGCGTTAATGCGTTCCGCCAATTCTACTTCGCTTTCTGCTTTATCCACTGCTGTGTAGGCCGCTGCGTTAACAATAGCATTTGGTCTGAAAGCGGCTACAGCCGCAGTGAGTGGTTCAAGATCGGTAATATCCAATTCGGCAAAATCGGTGGCAAGAATTTGCCAACCAGCAGGCAGCCTATCCTGGAAACAGCGCCCAAGTTGGCCGTTGGCACCAGTCAATAGCACTCTCATTAGCTCAACTCCTTGAAGCGTTTACCGAGTTTATCCTTTTCTGAAAGCAGAGGGGATTCCAGCGGCCACTCAATGCCCAAATCAGGGTCGTTCCACAGTAGGCAGCCTTCGTCAGAAGGTTGGTAATATTCCGTGCATTTATATTCAAAATCCGCAATGTCAGAGAGCACGGCAAAACCATGCGCCAACCCCGGCGGCAGCCAAAGCTGGGTTTTATTCTCTTCCGTTAACAGCATGCCAAACCATTTTCCGTAGCTCGGAGAATCACGGCGAATATCCACTGCCACATCATACACTTCACCTCGAACTGCACGGACTAACTTGCCCTGAGGGTGCGTTTTTTGATAATGCAGACCGCGTAACACGCCTTTGCTGGAGCGAGAGTGGTTATCCTGCACAAAATCCAGATCGATGTTGAGCATTTGCTGATAACGGTTTTTCTCAAAAGTCTCCAGAAAAAAACCGCGCGCATCGCCAAATACTTTGGGTTGAATAATTTTTGCGCCGTAAATGGGGGTGTCGATCACTTGCATAGTGTTTGTTAAATCTGTGTGAGGGTTATTATCTGCTTCTGCCATAAGCAATCCTCGGTGTACGCTGAGGAATATGGGGAAACCTACTGGCGAGCATCTTCAAGTAATCGCGCCAGATACTGCCCATACTGCGTTTTGCATAGTACACGCGCTTCTTCAGCGACCTGTTCACGTGAAATCCAGCCTTTCCGGAAAGCAATCTCTTCCAGACACGCGACTTTCAGCCCCTGGCGCTTCTCGATAGTGTGAATAAACTGTGAGGCTTCAATCAGGCTATCATGGGTTCCGGTATCCAGCCAGGCGAAACCACGCCCTAGCAGTTCAACGTTAAGCTTGCCTTGCTCCAGATACATCTGGTTGAGCGTAGTGATTTCCAGCTCGCCACGGGCAGAAGGCTTGACCTGTTTGGCCATTTCAACAATATCTTTGTCATAGAAATAGAGCCCGGTCACCGCCCAATTAGATTTGGGCTTAAGCGGTTTCTCTTCAATCGAAAGCGCTTTGAAGTTGGCATCAAATTCCACCACGCCAAAACGCTCAGGGTCGGTTACCTGATAGCCAAATATCGTTGCACCTCGTTCCTGTGCCACTATACTTTCTAGTTTGTTGCCGAAACTTTGGCCGAAATAGATATTATCACCCAAAATCAATGCACAACGCTCACCGTTAATAAACTCTTCACCGATGATGAACGCTTGAGCCAGTCCATCCGGGCTCGGTTGCTCCGCATAGCTGAGGTTGATGCCAAAGTGGCTGCCATCGCCGAGCAAGCGCTGGAAAGAAGGAAGGTCTTCCGGGGTGCTGATAATCAGAATATCTCGAATGCCTGCCAGCATCAGTACGGAGATGGGGTAATACACCATCGGTTTGTCATAAATGGGCAGGAGTTGTTTTGAGATACCACGGGTGATGGGGTAAAGCCTTGTGCCAGACCCACCCGCTAATACGATGCCTTTCATTAGCTAGCCTTCGTTGTGTATGCCAGGGATAGAGAGTAGGGCAGCGAGTATACAATATCGATGCAGAATTGTCTGATCTATCAGAAATCTGAAGTTGTTCAGGTAGCGTTGTGGGCAATTGGGTGTAACCTTATTCTCACAGCCACGTTATGATGGCAAGAAAATGACAACGGATAACAAGAGAGTTAATGCATGGCAACAACATTGAAAGCGATTATCCCCGTCGCCGGGCTGGGTATGAACCTGCTGCCGGTAACAAAAGCGATCCCAAAAGAGATGCTGCCGTTGGTGGATCGTCCGGTAATCGAGAAAATCGTTAACGAGTGCGTCAATGCCGGTATCAAAGAGATTGTGCTGGTCACGCACGCCTCGAAAAACGCCATTGAAAACCACTTTGATACCTCTTTCGAGCTGGAATCCTTGCTGGAAGAGCGGCAAAAGCGTCAACTGCTGGCCGATGTGCAAGCCATCTGTCCTAAGGGCGTGACCATTATGAACGTGCGCCAGGGCGAAACGCTGGGGCTGGGCCATGCCATCAACTGCGCGCGTCCTATCGTGGGTAACAACCCGTTTGTGGTGGTGTTGCCTGATGTGGTGATGGATGAAGCCAGTGCCGATCAGAGTAAAGAGAATCTGGCACAGCTGATAGCGCGTTTTGAAGAAACGGGCCACAGTCAGGTGTTGGTGAAACATCGTCCTTATGAAGTGCTGCCGGAGTACTCCGTGGTGGAGTGCGCTAAACCATTGAACCACGCACGTGACGCAGCAGTAATCACTTCCATGATCGAGAAACCGGAAGTGCCGCCGGAAGAAGGGTCAGATTTGTCGGCGGTCGGGCGTTATGTGCTGTCTGCTGATGCCTGGTCTATTCTGGAAAAAACATCCGTGGGTGCCTGGGGCCGCATCCAACTGACGGATGCCATCGCCGAACTGATTGAGCAAAACCATCAGGTAGATGCGGTGCAGATGGCAGGGCGCAGCTTTAACTGTGGGCGTAAGCTCGGTTACATGCAGGCCTTTGTCGCTTATGGTTTGCGCAATCCTGAATTTGGTGATGCGTTTAAAGCCAGCATTAAAGAGTTACTGAATAAATAGTTAGCATTGGCACCCTGTTCAGCCCTGCCATCGAGCAGGGCTTTTCTCTTCTTTAGACCTATCACTATCCACATGCCTTAAGCTGAGTTACCATATCCGCCTGCTTTTGCGTGTCTGTCGTCGTCGTGATACAGGCAGGTTATCCTTCAGACAGGAGTTGCTTTAATGTCCAAACAGCAAATTGGCGTGGTGGGTATGGCGGTGATGGGGCGCAATCTGGCGCTTAACATCGAAAGTCGTGGTTACACCGTGTCCATTTTCAACCGCTCTCGTGAAAAAACCGAAGAAGTGGTGGCCGAAAACCCCGGCAAAAAACTGGTGCCTTACTATACCGTTGAAGAATTTGTGGCGTCGCTCGAGTCTCCGCGTCGTATTCTGTTAATGGTCAAAGCGGGCGAAGGCACGGACAAAGCGATCGAATCCTTGAAACCTTATCTGGATAAAGGCGACATCATCATTGATGGCGGCAACACTTTCTTCCAGGACACTATCCGTCGTAACCGTGAGCTTTCCGCTGAAGGGTTTAACTTTATTGGTACTGGCGTGTCCGGTGGTGAAGAAGGCGCACTGAAAGGCCCCTCTATCATGCCGGGCGGTCAGAAAGATGCCTATGAGCTGGTTGCCCCGATTCTGGAAAAAATTGCCGCCCGCGCCGAAGGCGAAGCCTGCGTTACCTATATCGGGCCAGACGGTGCCGGTCACTACGTGAAAATGGTGCACAACGGCATCGAATACGGTGATATGCAACTGATTGCCGAAGCCTATTCACTGCTGAAACACGGCTTGAATTTGTCCAATGATGAGTTGGCAAAAACCTTCTCTGAGTGGAATGCCGGGGAACTAAGCAGCTACCTGATCGACATCACCAAAGATATCTTCACTAAGAAAGATGAAGAGGGTAACTATCTGGTTGATGTGATTCTGGATGAAGCAGCCAACAAAGGCACCGGTAAATGGACCAGCCAAAGTTCGCTCGATCTCGGCGAGCCGCTGTCGCTGATCACCGAATCGGTGTTTGCGCGCTATATTTCTTCACTGAAGGATCAGCGCGTTGCTGCTTCCAAGGTACTGAGCGGGCCGCAGGTAAAACCGTTTAGCGGTGATAAAGCGACCTTTATCGAGAATGTGCGCCGTGCGCTCTATCTGGGTAAAATTGTTTCCTATGCGCAAGGGTTCTCGCAGTTGCGTGCGGCTTCAGAAGAACACCAGTGGAACCTGAACTACGGTGAGATCGCCAAGATTTTCCGTGCCGGTTGCATTATCCGCGCCCAGTTCCTGCAAAAAATCACCGATGCCTACGCGGCAACGCCGGACATCGCTAACCTGTTGCTGGCACCTTACTTTAAGAAAGCGGCCGATGACTACCAGCAGGCATTGCGTGATGTTGTGGCCTATGCGGTGCAAAACGGTATCCCGACACCGACTTTCTCTGCGGCCATCGCTTATTACGATAGCTATCGCTCGGCGGTGTTGCCTGCAAACCTGATCCAGGCGCAGCGTGACTACTTTGGCGCGCATACTTATAAACGTACGGATAAGGAAGGCGTATTCCACACCGAGTGGTTGGAATAAGTTATTTCTTAAATTTACGTTGTTAAATAAACGCCGAATAGTACTGCTATTCGGCGTTTTGCATCTGTTTTTATCATTAAATCAAAGATAATCATGCTGTTATGATTGATTTCAATTTTGCTGTTCCCCGTTTTTGTTAACGTAGACAGAAGCGTTATTTACAATTTCTCTGTTTATTGTAGCGAGATCTTGCTATTTTTAAGCTTGTGTAAAAAAACAGAGTTAGATGATGGGGAGCGTTAAGACTCTCTGTCCTATAATCTATTGCTGAGAGTCTCCTCAGTGGAGCGATGTCGCCGCGGTCGGAGTGGGCTGTGCCGCGCATCGCGGTAAAGAAGGTTGGGATGCGGTTCTGCTGAACGGTATTCCTCCCTGAAGCGCTTCATTTGTTAATAAAGGAAATCGTAATGAAGAAGACGTTACTTACGTTGGCCCTGGCAGTCGCCATGTCCTCCAGTGCGTTTGCTGTTGATGGCGTGAGCTCAAGTACTGCTGCTGGCACCTCCACCACTACCACCACGTCCGCAGCTGCTGCGGGTGCGGCAGGTGCGGGCGGTGCCGGTTTTGCTGCTGGTACTACTGCGCTTATCGCTGTGGGCGCGGCGGCAGCGATTGGTGTTGCTGTTGCCGTTGCTGTTTCCAGCAATGACGATAACGGCACTACTGGAACTACAGGTTCAGTTGTTCCCGGTACTGTTCAGTAAGGTCATTTGACAATCAAGGCCACTTCGGTGGCCTTTCTTTTATTGCATCTGGCCGTTTCGCGAGACATTCACCTAATGATAAAAATAACGCTCGTGGCAAAACGCAGCGCGCTGATATTACTGCCACTG
The DNA here is from genome assembly GCF_025962655.1 of Candidatus Symbiopectobacterium sp. NZEC151. Taxonomy (GTDB): domain Bacteria; phylum Pseudomonadota; class Gammaproteobacteria; order Enterobacterales; family Enterobacteriaceae; genus Symbiopectobacterium. The sequence continues at coordinate 70,111 of NZ_JAGFPE010000001.1, forward strand.
TTCGCGCTGGCATTGACTGGTTGTTCCCAAAATATGGATGCGGTCCAAAAAACCGCTAAGCTGGCGATTTGGGGAACGGATGATGTGCAGGTTTCGGCTGAGCAGGTTGAAAAAACGCCTTACGCTTCTGCTTATCTTAAAATGGGTGATGCTTCTCAGGCTTTTGTCGTGCTGGCGTTTGCAGAAAATAATCAGCTCAAATGGATCGGTGCGGACAGCAACCTTCTGGTAATGCAGCAGGGCCGCATTGTTAAAACCCAGGGTTTTGGTGAGGATATCGCCCACGTCATCAACGTGACGCCGGACCCGCTGGCCGTTGGCCTGCTAAAGCCGTCAACGTCGCTGCATTGGCAGGGGAAAATGGCCTGGTCGCAGGTGCAACGCGGTGATTATGCGGTAGAATCCGTGTTTCAGGTGCGCGGTAAAGAAACCGTAACCATTCTGGGCAAACCGCGCCAACTGCTGAAGTTTACCGAACAGGTTTCGGTTCCTGCGTTAAACGCGGAATACACCAATTCCTATTGGTTGGAGCCAACCACGGGGCAAGTAGTGCAAACCTGGCAATATATGGGGCCGGACATGGCACTGGTTAAATTCACGGTATTAAAACCCTACGTACAATAAGGGACTGACATGTTGGCATTTTCCCGTATGGCACTCCTGATGCTGCTCACGGCGGGGGCTGCACAGGCCGCGCAGTTAACAATAAAAACCCCGCAGCAAACGCTGGCGGTGGTAAAGCAAGCAGACGGCACGCGATTGATTGAGTTTTATCAGCAGGTGGCGTTTCCTGCTGACGTTAACTGGCGCACCGCGTTGATTTCTGATTATGCCAGTACGCAAAAGGTGTATGCGCAGGCAGAAGCGCTGCGTAAATCGCTGGCCGAGTTGGAAACCCGTTGGCGCAACTCCGGCGATGGCGATCTGGCGATTTCAGCCTGGCTGATGCGTAAAATGCTGGATCAGGTCGATGTAGCTGGGAGAATTTCAACGCCGCTCGATCCCGACAGAATTCGTATAACCCCGCGCGCTAATCGCCCGCTGGTGGGTGACTATGCGCTCTATATCGCACCGCTAGCATCGCATTTTACCCTGGCCGGGCTGATCAATACCGATGCTGATATCGCTGAACTGAAAACCGTGGGGGATGTGGCGTTGCAATCCGGCGGGACGGTTAGGGATTATGTGCTGGATCGTCGTTTTCTGACCGGTGCCAATCGGGATGCGGGTTACCTTATTGATGGGCAAGGCGCATGGCGTAAGGTGCCACTGGCGCTGTGGAATCAGCAACATATCGAGCCTGCGGCAGGTGAAACGTTGTTTATTGGTTTCGACCCCAGCGTATTACCCAACGAATTCGCTTCTTTAAACGATCAAATTGCTGATTTTCTGGCTAACCGGATCCCGCACTAATGACAAAGAACAGAAAATTTAAAATAGGGTATCTGTCGTTGGTCATCAGCGGCGTACTGAGTGGTCAGGCTGTGGCACAAGACGTGGCGCAGCAAAGTGATATCGTAAAAAATGTCACCAATTCGAATACCCGCTTCGACAGTGCGGGCGTATCCCAGTCAGATTTTGGTGGCACCGGGTTGCTGCAAATGCCGACGGCACGTATGGCGCGCAGCGGTGAATTCAACCTGAACTACCGTGATAACGAGGAGTACCGGCGTTATTCCGTATCGTTGCAACTGTTTGACTGGCTGGAGACTACAGTACGTTATACCGATATTCGTACTCAGCCTTATAGCGATGTCGCCAGTTTTAGCGGCAAGCAAAGTTATAAAGATAAATCCTTTGATGTCAAAGCGCGGCTATGGCAAGAGAGCGCATGGATGCCGGATGTCTCTTTTGGCTTACGTGATATAGCGGGCACTGGGTTGTTTGACAGTGAATATCTGGTGGCCAGCAAACGCATGGGCCCGTTTGATTTTACTCTCGGCATTGGTTGGGGCAATATGGCCGAGAGCGGCAATATAAAAAACCCTGCCTGTGAGTTCAAAACCAGTTTCTGCCAGCGAGGTGGTAGCTACAAAACGGGCGGTGGGCAATTCGAGGTGGGGAACCTTTTCCACGGCCCGGCAGCGCTGTTTGGTGGGGTAGAATATCAAACTCCGTGGAATCCGCTGCGCTTTAAACTGGAATATGACGGTAACGATTACAGTAATGAGGCTTCGGAGACTATTGGTTCCCGAAAAAAAGCTGACGGAAAAATCAAACAAGACTCCCCCTTCAATATCGGCATGGTCTACCGCGTCAGTGATAACTTTGATACCACCCTTTCCTGGCAGCGCGGCAATACCTTGATGTGGGGCTTTAGCCTGCACACTAACTTTGACGATTTACGCCAATCGCATCCGGAAGATGTTCCTCCCGTATATGCTCCTGTCCATTCAGCCAACGGCACCAACTGGCAGCAGGTGGCGCGTGAGCTGGATGAAAAAGCCGGTTACAGCAATGCCGATATTTATGCCGATGGGCATCAAGTGACCATCGTTGCCGATCAGGATAAGTATCGCGATAAAAATGAAGCCACTCAGCGTGCGGCGACCGTGCTGGCGAACCATGTACCGGAGAGCGTAGGGGAATACCACATTGTACGTCGCAGCCAGCGTCTGCCGGTAGAAAGTACGGCGGTGGATACCAAAGCATTCCGCGATGTGCAATCGGCGTCTATTCCGTTAGGGCAGCCGGAGCCGGTTACCCAGCGCGCAGAACCGCTCTCTGATATCAACGGGCAACCAGTGTTACGCAGCGAGCCATCGCGCTTGACCTACGGTATCGAGCCGACCTTGACGCAATCCGTAGGCGGCGCGGAATCGTTCTATATGTATCAGGTGGCGCTGAAAGGCAGCGCGGATTATCGCCTGAGCGATCACTGGTCGGTCGGTGGCGCCGCGTCATTGAACCTGATCAATAACTACGATCGCTTTAATTATAAAACGCCGCCTAATGACAGCAGCTTACCGCGCGTCAGAACCTGGATTCGTGAATATGTAACCTCTTCCGATCTACTGCTGACCAACCTGCAACTGACGCGTATGGATAACCCGGCGACAGACTGGTATACCCAGGTGTACGGCGGTTATCTGGAAATGATGTATGCCGGGGTCGGTTCTGAAGTGCTGTACCGTCCGTTCGGTGAGCGCTGGGCGCTGGGGCTGGATGTCAACTACGTCAAGCAGCGTGACTGGAATGACATCATGCGCACGGCGGATTATGACGTGGTGACCGGGCACCTTACCGCGTATTGGGAAATGCCATATGTTGACGGATCGTTTGCGAAAATCAGCGTCGGGCGCTATTTGGCTGGAGACTATGGTGTAACCGTCGATCTGTCGCGTCGCTTTGACAGCGGCATCACCGCCGGGGTGTTTGCCACCAAAACCGATGTCAGCAGCAAAGACTACGGTGAAGGCAGCTTTACCAAGGGCTTCTATATCTCCATTCCGTTCGATCTGATGTTTACCGAACCTACCGTGAAACGCGGTGCTGTCGGTTGGGTGCCGCTGACGCGTGATGGCGGTCAGATGCTGCAACGGCGTAACGGCCTCTATGGCGTAGCGGGTGAAATTCGTTAGTCGTAATATGTAGAAGACATCAATCTGCGGCCTTACTCTTTGGAGTAAGGCCGCATTATTTTTATCTGATAAAGGAATATCGTCGGCTTACAGTGGACGTTATGCGAGTTTCAGGTAACGATATAAATAAGAAATTAACTGCGTTAATGTGCAGTGAATGGCATGATTTAGGTCATACTGTACACCCTTTGATGCAATGGAATGGGAGAGGCGTCATGTCTGTTAAATCGCCTACATTATTGACAGTGGACTCTCGTCTTTCCGGGATACGCTTTTCCAAGCGGGTTTTCCTGCCGCGCATTACCGGTACGCTGTTGTGCTCCCTCTTTATCGCGTCCGTGTTGGTGACGAAAACCACCCCGTTTTGGGTGTGGGTGCTGCTTTTTCTCAATGTGTTTGTATGGCCCTACCTTGCCTATTACCTTTCAACGCGCTCCGCAGATCCCATGCGCTTTGAGCGAGGGAATTTGCTGGTGGATGTCGTTTATGGTGGATTCTGGATTGGCATGATGGGGCTTAACTTGCTGCCCAGTATCATTATCATCGCCATGGTTGGCATGAATAGCATGGCGGGGGGCGGCATCCGTTTGTTTATCCAGGGGCTCAGCTTGCAACTGCTTAGCGCTGCCTTGGTTGCTGGCCTTAATGCACACCGCATCGATTTAGTGACTACATCAACTCAGCTCTACGCCTGTTTGCCCATGCTGCTCGTCTATCCGATTGCGCTTGGCTATGTGACTTATGTGACGGCGACCAAGCTGGCTGAACACAAGCGTAAACTGATGTTGATGAGCACCCACGATGGCATGACCAACGTCTATAACCGGCATCACTGGGAGCAGTTGTTGCATAATGAATATGAAATCTGTCGCCATATTGATGAACCTTCAACATTGGCTTTGATCGATATCGATCATTTCAAAACTATCAATGATAGCTTCGGTCACAATGTGGGTGATGAAGCAATCCTGTTTTTGACGGAAGAGCTGCGCAACGGTTTACGCGCCACCGATGTGATTGGTCGCTTCGGTGGCGATGAGTTTGCGGTGATTTTGCCTGAGGCGCGAGCAACAGACGCGGTTGAGATCATTAATCGCATTCGTACTCGCCTGGCCGCCAAGCGCTTAACGCAAACGCCACAGTTGGGGATTCGTATCAGCGTCGGCGTAGCTGAATATCGCCCAACCATGAACCAGTATCACGACTGGCTCAAAGCGGCGGATATCGCACTTTATATGGCGAAAAACAAGGGTCGCGGGCGCACGGAAGTGGCCTGACGCCTCCCCCTCATGAATGGCGTTTACTACGGCAGCGAATTCAGCCGATGATAGACGTTGAAGTCAATAACCCGGTTGGTTATCTCTCCCAGGGGTTTTCCCGCATCAATCATTGTATGAATATCCTTGGTGAGGTGTGTGAAATTCTCTAGATTTACTGTGCGCTTTTTTTGATCGACATTCTGACTGATAGCGTAAATAGCGGCTTTTATTGCGTAAACTCTCGTTGCATTTTCATAGGATTGTGTCAGGTGCTGGTTTACTTCACGGCGTAGCGTGACCGCCGGGGAGGGGGGCGCTGGTTCTATTGGTGAAAAACCGTTTAAAAACAGCCGTATCTCCTTAACCCGATCAAGCGCATTGCCAAGATATTGATACTTATCTTCCCGAATACGTTTTTCATACGAGCGTGAATGGCCGTTTGAGTAGGCGTCGAAACGCGTCAATGACTCGAGGTGGGTGTCTGGTGCTGCTCTTTTTATCTTCAGCAGCGTTTCTGCAAAGGCAATGTGCTTGGGGGATTTGGTTTGTTCAGCAAGTTTGACGGCCGAGGTCAAACTGTGAGTAAAACGTGCCTTAAAAGAAAGCAGCAGCGTTGATGTTGCAATATTGCTTACCATGATGACTTCTTGTAATTGCTGTGGTGGCGGGGTGTTAAAACTGTAGCCCACCACCGCTAATGCTTTCTTCTAAATTCCGTCTCCTGCTGCAAGCGGCTTTTCTGAAGCCTCATTCGCAAGCGTTTGTCTGCAAGTTGGCCTAAAATGTTTTGTGTCTGAAACAAATACAACCATTCTTTCATGAATGGTTTATTAATAGCCTGCTACTTATTTTTTTATGCGTTAATAAGAAAAAATAAAATGCAGTGTTGCAATTGCTACATTTTTGATTTTAAATGTAGCAACTGATTCTTTAAGGGGGCAGTATGGAGTTCACCGCTTTATTGAGGGAACGTTTCTCGCGCTTGACCCCGTCACAGCAGATGATTGCACGCTACATCGAACGCAACAAAGAGCGTGTGGCGTTCATGACGGCCCGTCAGTTGGCCGCTGTGATGAACATCAGTGATGCCGCCGTTGTACGCTTTTCACGTGCAGTGGGGTATGAGGGCTATGCCCACATGAAAGAATCATTGGGTGATGCTTTGATTGAGCGCACTGGCGCCAGCGGCATCTTGCATCGCGAACCCGCGCTGCCCAGTGAAACAGAATTAAAAGAGAGCGTGTTTGCCAATGCCAGCCAGCTCTTGAAAGCCACGGCAGAACTGAATGAGGACCGCATCGTCTCAGCCGTTGCCGGACGTATCGCCGCCGCAAGGCGTATTTGGGTGAGTGGTAACGGAACGTCGTTTTCCATGGTCTCTTACCTGGCGATGCAACTGAATCATTTCCTCGGCAACACTGAGGTGTTCAATATCGGTCACGGTGATGTGGCAGACCGTATATTGCAGGTTAATGAGCAGGATGTGTTTATTGGTATCGGGTGGGAACGTTATATCCCCTATACCATTGAGTTGATGAGTTTTGCCCGGCAACGGGGAGCCTACGTCGTCGCGATGACGGACCGAGCCAGCTCTCCGTTAGCCAATGAAGCTGATGAAATGTTGTATATCGTGCGCAGTTCATCCGCAGTGGCATGGTGGTCTAAAGTGAGTCCGATGATCGTCGCCGATTGGCTGATGGCGCAGGTAATCACCAAAGATGAGGAGAAAATCAAAGCGAATTTAAAACTTTCCGATGATGCCTGGCGTCTTCTGGGCCATTGGAAAAATGCCAACACCAGGGAATTATTCAACAATAATAAATAGATATAAATATAAAGCAGTAATACAGCGGTGGTTATTGCCACCGCTGTAACATTATAAAGAAATACCTTCGCGCCTTCGTTTCATTGTTTGACTAATCAATGTGTTGCTAGAACATCATTTTTTGTTTAATCCTTGTTTTGATTAAACCGTGTCTTATGTTGCTGACATCAGAGAAAAGTAGTTTCTTACCGTTTGTTTCTCAAAGGAAAACATATGAACAAAGGAAACGAAAAGCAACAGGGTTTCATGCCGTCAAGCGTTGATGAAGGGGTTAATGCCGATCGTCGTCGCTTAATAAAACAAACATCGATTATTGGTGCAGGGGCTTTGCTCGGGGCCTTCTCGCCTGCGGTTTTTGCCGCACCCAGCAAAGAAGTGATTGTTCGCGGGATTGGTGGAAGCTATCAGGAAGCACTGGAAAATGCGGTCTATAAACCTTTTACGGAATTGACCGGCATTAAAGTGATCATTCAGCCTTCTACTGCCGCACAAATCATGGCAATGATCAAAGCGGATCGTGTGACGCTTGATGTGCTGGATATCGGCGATGTCACGCAAACCAACCTCAATGCGGCCGGGGCGTTGATGCCAATCAACTACGCGGGCATGAAGTTTACCAATCCCGACGATATTTTCCCCGAAGTACGACGCCCCAATATGGTCGGTAATCTGTTCTTCTCTACCGTGATGGTCTACAACACGGATGTGTTCCGTGATGGTAACCACCCGCGTACCTGGGCAGAATTTTGGGACGCAGAGCGTTTCCCCGGCCCACGTACCTTAACGGATCTGCGCACCAGTTCTACTGAGCTGGAATTTGCCTTGCTTGCCGATGGCGTAGACATGAAAGACATCTACCCGATTGATATCAAGCGCGCGTTTGCTTCTCTGAGCCGCATCAAACCCCATGTCGTGAAATGGTGGGATACTGGTGCGCTATCCGTGCAATTGATGGAGCGCAAAGAGGCGGTGTTGGGCGCATTGTGGAACGGGCGTGCACAAGCGTTGATCGATCAGGGCGCACCGTTAGCCATTGAGTGGAACCAGATCAAACAGCAGTTGCAGTATTGGAGCGTGCTGAAAGGGTCGCCAAATCCGGAAAATGCGCAGTTGCTGATTGATTTTGCGTTGCAACCTGAAGTTCAGGCGAAAATTACCCAGTTTATCGCTTATGGTCCCACCAATAAAAAAGCCTTCCAGTTCGTTCGCCCAGAGGACTTGGTGAAACTGCCTTCCAACCCTGAGTATTACTCGCGCTCCTTTGTGCAAAATGCGCAGTGGTGGACAGATAACATTGAGGAAGTGGGTAAAATCTGGCAACCATGGATCTTGGGTCAGGGGTAATGAAAGCGGATTCAACACACCACAGCTCCCGGCGTCAGCCGGGAGCTGCACTGCGCCTTGAGGGGCTGACCCGGCGCTACGAACAGGCGGCCGTCGTCGATAATCTGGATTTAGCGATCGCACCAGGCGAGTTTGTGACGCTGCTCGGTGCCAGCGGTTCAGGGAAAACCACCACGCTGATGATGGTGGCGGGCTTTACCGAACCCAGCCAAGGGCGCGTGCTGATTAACGATCGGGATATCACGCATCTGCCACCCGCAAAACGCGACCTCGGCGTGGTGTTTCAGCACTACACGCTGTTTCCGCACTTATCGGTGGCGGATAACCTGGCGTTTCCGCTGGAAATGCGCGGCGTTGCGCGTGGTGATATCAAGCAGAAAGTGGCGGATGCGCTCGCGTTGATCCAGCTTGAGGATAAGGGGCATCGTCTGCCGCGAGAGCTGTCCGGTGGGCAGCAGCAGCGCGTTGCGTTGGCGCGCGCATTGATCTTTTCCCCGGCGGCACTGTTGATGGACGAGCCGCTGGGTGCACTGGATAAAAAGCTGCGTGAACACATGCAGTTGGAAATAAAACGGCTGCATGCGGCTTCCGGCTCTACCGTGGTGTTTGTCACCCACGATCAGGAAGAAGCATTGACCTTGTCCGATCACATTGCCGTGATGCAACAGGGGCGGATTGCTCAAATCGATACCCCGCACGATCTCTACACCAAACCAAAGAATCGCTGGGTGGCTGAATTTATCGGCCAGTCCAACTTTATCGACGGCCAGATAAGCGCCATTCAGCAACCAGGCTATGACGTGCGCCTTTCAAGCGGTGAAACCGTGTGCGGTCAGGGCGTAGCGCACCTTAGGGTAGGGGAGTCGGTATTAGCGGTTCTGCGGCCAGAACATATTCGCATTGGTTTGCCGGGGGAGGCATCAGCACATTTGCCGATTACCGCCACCATCGCGGAAATGCTCTATCTGGGGCACACGCTCAAATTGACACTGGTGCTGAGTGATGGCGCCAGGTTGCTGGCTCAGTTACAGAACTCGGCGCTGGAGGGAACTCTGCGACCGGGTGCCACCGTGCGTATCGGGTGGGCAACGGAAAGTCTCTGGTTTATTCCCTCCGAGGCTAAGCGATGAGCGGGCGTGACGACAGGCGCGTAGGTCGCTGGAAACCGTGGCTGTTGCTGGCACCGACGCTGCTGGCCCTGACGATTTTCTTGCTGATTCCGCTGGCAAAAATGCTCGGGTACAGCCTGTTCGATCCCGGGCTTACCAGCAAGCACTTTGCGCGCATTGTGCAGGAACCGGTCTGGCTACACGTGCTGTGGATTACGTTGCGCACTTCGCTGCTGGTGACGCTGGTGACGCTGCTGTTGGGCTATCCGGTGGCCTGGGTGTTGTGCAAAATCCCTGCGCGCTTAGCCAGTATTGCGATTGTCATCATCATTATTCCCCATTTTACCAGCGTGTTGGTGCGTACCTATGCCTGGATGGTGCTGTTAGGCAGCGATGGCTTTGTCAATCAGGTGCTGCGCGCGCTGGGGCTTATCGATACGCCGCTTAAACTGATGTATACCCCGCTCGGCGTGTTGATCGGGATGACCTATATTTTACTGCCCTACATGGTGCTGGCGCTTTACAGCGTGATGCGCGGCATCGATCCGCAACTGCTGCGGGTAGCGTATAGCCTCGGCGCTTCGCGCTTTCGGGCCTTTTGGCGCATATTTTTACCGCTGTCGCTGCCCGGTGTTGCCGCAGGCAGCCTGCTGGTGTTTATTCTGTCTATCGGCTTCTTTGTGACACCGGCGCTGATGGGCAGTCCGCGCGACACCATGATCGCCATGGTTATCGAAAATCAGTTGGAAGTCTATTTCAACTGGGGCTTTGCGTCGGCGCTGTCGGCGCTGCTGCTGCTGTGCACCTTAGTGCTGTTTTGGGTCTATGTTCGGGTCGTGGGATTGGAACGACTGTTTGAGGCGAAAGGATGAACGGAAACCGACCCGGCTGGCTGCCGCTGCTGATCACGCTGTTAACCCTCGCTTTTTTGCTGGTCCCTATTGCCATGATTTTCCCTCTGGCGTTCAGTACCAATAGCTATTTGTCGTTCCCACCGCAGGGGTTCTCCTTGAAGTGGATGCGCGCGATTTTGCAGGACTCACAGTGGCTACAGGCTATCGGCCTGTCGTTTACTATTGCGCTGATTTCCACTGTGTTGGCTATGGCGCTGGCGCTGTTTGCTGCGCTGGCACTGGTGCGCTGTCGTTTTGTCGGTAAAAGTCTGGTGTATGCGCTGATTGTGTTGCCGATGATTGTGCCCAACGTGATTGTTGCGCTGACGCTGTTCTTCTTCTTTTCCGAGTTGGCGCTGTTTAACAGCTTCACCCGTATTGTTATCGGGCATGCCCTAATTGCGCTGCCTATTGCCACCATTATTTTGTCTTCGACGCTGCAAGGCATGGATTATCGGTTGGAGCAGGCGGCAATGAGTCTGGGTGCCAGCCATTTCAACGTATTACGCCGTATCACGCTGCCGCTGGCCGCACCGGGCATGTTCTCGGCAGCGATTTTCTCATTTCTCAGTTCGTTTGATGAACTGCTTATTGCGCTGTTTCTTTCCGATCACGGCAGTCAAACGCTGTCGGTGCGGATTTGGAACACGGTACAGTTTCAGCTCGATCCTTCTATTGCGGCCGTCAGCGTGCTGTCGATCGGCGTGACCATAGTGACATTGGGGATTACGAGTGTGGTGAATAGAAAAAAAACGACATCAGGTAACCGTTATGAATGAAAGTTGGCTTTTCCCGCTCCAAGAGTATCAACAGCGCGTCGCAAAGATCCGCGCTTACATGCAAGAAAGGGAGATATCCCTGTTGCTGATTGATCAGACTGAATTCCTGTTTTATCTCACCGGATTCGGCATTTCTGAAAACATGTACCGCGCCTGCCTGCTGCCGTTGACGGGCGACCCGGTGATGGTGTTCCGCGCCATGGACGAGCGTGCGTTCAGCGAAAACAGCTGGATCACTGACACTGTAACCTTCCATGACTGGCAGGATCCGTTAACGGTGCTGACCGATACGGTGCGCGCTCGCGGCTGGGAAAGCGCGACGCTCGGCATCGATTTCGATTCTTACTGCATGACCATCAACCGCTTCCAACGTTTGCAGTCGATGTTGCCACAGGTGCAGGTAAAAGATTTTTCCGGTGTGCTTAAGCAATTACGCACCCGCAAAAATCTGCAGGAAATCGAGTGCATCAAGCAGTCCGCTGCGGCGAACGATCAGGCGATCCGTGAAGTGGTTGCCGAAATGGGGGTGGGTAAGACGGAGCGTCAGGCGGCAGAGATTATCCACCGCGTCCTGATTCGCCACGGGATGGATTCCAACCGCTGTGGCATTGTCACGACCGGCGGCGGCAACAGTTTTCTGCATGCCAACATGCAAGAACGGCCGCTGAAGCAGGGGGATATTCTGCATCTTGAAGTGGTCTCCTTTAAACGCGGCTACAGTTCCAAGATCATGCGCTCGGTGATTATCGGCACCGCGTCACCGGCACAGCAAGAGATTGCTCAGCAGTTGATCGCTATCCAGGATAAGCAGCTTGCGGCCATGAAGCCCGGCGTTGTGGCTAAAGACATTGATGCGCTGGCGCGTAACGCGGTGCTGAAAGCGGGGCTGCGTCAGGATTACGCCAGCATTACCGGCTATACGCTCGGTTATTATCCGAAGACGACGCCGCGCACCAGCGATTTTAGCCACGTGTTTTTGCCCACCTCCGAATGGCTGCTGGAAGCGGGCATGGTGTTTCATATGTATCTGTATGCGGCGGGCCTCGCCATCAGCGAAACGGTGCTGGTGACGGAAAACGGCTGCGAGCGTTTGACGAAGATTCCGCGCCAGCTGTTCGCAACCGCATAACGCCTATTTTCGTGCGATCAAAACGGTCAGTGGCGACATCGGAAACGGTTGATGTCGCCGTGTTTCTACACGGCTGAAACCGGCATCACACAGCAACGATGCCAATTCCCCTTCTCGCGTTACCCGACGTCCGCGCAGCATCAACGGCAGGTAGAAGGGCAATACTGACGCGGCATCCTCTGGGGTGGGCGCTATTTCTGCATGCACGGCAACCAGCACGCCGCCCGGTGTCAGCGCGTTGAACAGTTGCGCAATGCTGGTGGTAATGTCCTCGACAAAGTGCAGGTAGGAAGAACACCAGATAATATCGGCATAGCCAGCGGCAAACGGCTGAGCGGCAAAATCGCCGCTGGCGGTGCTTAACCGCGGGTGCAGACCGGCGGCAATGATATTCTCCTGCGCCACTGCGACGGTTTGTGGCAGATCGAACACCACCCCTTGCAACGAGGGATGGCGCTGCGTCAGACCGATGGCGATCATGCCGGGGCCACCGCCCACATCCAGCAGCGTTTTGGCCTGGGGGAACTCCGGCAACGCCCCCACGATGTCGCAGGCACGGTCAACCGTCATAGCGCGCTGCTCCTGAGCAATCTGCTTTTGCGCAGCTTGCGCCCAACCAGCGTCCATGCGAGCAGCGGGAGGTGGCGTGCCGGGGGCTTGCTGCATGAGCGCGGCCAACTGCTGCCCGACGTCACGCAGGGATTGATAGCGGAAACGCCAGCTGTCACCAATATAACGCTCGCCGGTTTGGCACAGATAAGGTTGCATCTCAGCGGTCGTTTGATAGCCTGCTGCGTCGCGCGTCAGCAGTTTGATGCTCCACAGCAATTCCAACAGCGCTGAGGCTTGCTGTGGTTCCCACTGTTGGTGCAGCGCGCACTGCTCAACCGTTAAGGATTGCGCCAGTTGATCAAACAGTGCGCTGTCCAGAGCCAGTCGAACCGCCTCTGTCTTGATGTTGGTGGCAGTCAGTGCCCATAAATCGGTCAACGCGGTGGGGAACATGGTGGCTCCTTGCAGGCTGGGTTGCGGCGTTAATCACGTCGCGTTGGTTAACGTGGGCGTTGCCGCCAGGGATAGCCTTATGTTATCTATAAATGAGAATTATTATTGTCTTGGTTTGTCTGCGTGACGGCGGTTTTTCTCTGAGGACAGGAGGAGAGAGAAAATGGGAGAAGGGCGAGGTGCATCAATGCAGCGTGTGATGCCGCGTATGGTATTGCGCGAGGGTAACCGTCGCCAGTTACCGGATCAGTTTGGTCAGTGCTGGTCGCAATCGGATGCGCTTGCTGATGGGTTGACACTGGTGACCTCCTCCTATCAGCCGCTGAAACCGCTGGTGGAGGAAGCTGAAACCGCACACTCTCAGCCGGTGCTGGTGATGACCTTTGGTTTGAACGGCGAGTCGAACTACAGCGAAAAGCGGGGTGCCAGCATGATGTTTCGTCAACAGCATGTGACCATCGCCAGCTTTCATCACAGTCTGGGCGAGCGTTATTATCCGGAACGACAAAAAGTGGATCAGTTGCGCCTGTTGGTGAGTGAATCGATGCTGGAGCGCTACATTGGCGGTGCGGCAACGCAGCGTCTGTTTGGTGATTATAAATTGCGTCAGCATGCCTACAGCCGGGTGGCACCGGTTGCACAACAGCACCTGCACGCACTGCAACAGGCGCAGGGCGACATGCTGTCCATGCACATTCATGCGCTGAACCTGCTGGCTGCGCATCGCTATTTGTTTGAGGAGACGCGGGAAGCACCCCGGTTACACCCTCAGGATGTGGTGGCGGTGGAGCGTGCCCGTGATTGGATGGTGGCAAACCTGAGTGAAACCCTCTCTCTCGGTGCGCTGGCGTTGGCGGTGGGTTTAAGCGAATACAAGCTCAAGCTGGCGTTTCATCGCCATTTCAACACCACACCGGGACAGATGTTGTTGCAATTGCGCATGGAAGAAGCGCACCGTTTGTTGGAGCAAGGCTTACAAGTGGCGCAAGTTGCCTGGCGGGTGGGATATCGTCACGCCAACAATTTTAGCGTGGCGTTCTGGCGTTATTATGGGCGCTACCCGAAATCCATTTAACGATGCATATATGCCGTGACAGCGTGGCTGCCACGGCAGGATACCGATTAAGCACATGTCTCGCTTGAGAATGCGTTAACTCAGAAACTCAACCTCGCCGCCAACCAGGTGGTACATACTGCCGACAATCTTGATTTTACCCTCTTGTTCCAGTTTTTTCAGAATCGGGCTGTGTTCACGAATGTGTTCGACGGTGAGCGCCACGTTGGTTTTTGCCACTGCATCGACAAACGCCATGTTTTTGCCCGTGCGGTCACCCTCATAAACGGTTTTCTCGACGGCGGGTTTAATCTTGTTCAGCAACCCGGTCAGGTTGCCCAACTCGACATTATCTATCGCACCGGCCACGGCACCACACGCGGTATGCCCCATCACCAGCACCACTTTGGCTCCCGCTGCGGCACACGCGAACTCCATACTGCCCAGAATGTCTTCATTTTGCACGTTGCCCGCTACGCGCGCGTTAAAGGTCTCACCAATGCCCGTATCCAGCAAAATTTCAGCGGGAGCGCGCGAGTCGATGCAGCTCAAAATCACCGCCGCAGGGAATTGCCCCTCTTGGCTACTGATTTTTTGCGCCACAAAGTCATGCTGTTGCATCTTGCCTTCCCGAAAACGTGCATTGCCCGCTTTAAAGCTTTTGATCACATCGTCAGGTGTCATGCTGTCACGCTGCGCTTGGGTCAACGACGCGGCATAGCTGACGTGGGGAACCATAAAACCACTGATACCCGTGAGTGCCAGAACAGAGAGGGCGGCGGTGCGCTTGATCACTGCACGGCGCGATGGCTCGGGAGCGTCGAACTTACTCATAATAATACCTCATTGTTATTGTGGTTATGACGCCATGGCAGCCTGGTGCAGGACGTCAATGACATGCCAGCCACGTGACAGGTGGCGGTGCTGATAATAACTTTCAGTAATTAATTGCAGTAAGTGTAGTAGCGCCACATGCAGGGTTGTCGACGGTGGGAGAGCATCAAGGGGGAATGCAGCGGGTTTTTGAGTTTTTTTGACTATAAAACAAAATGTTAGTGCTATTTTTCTGTTTGTGTCCGGCAATTCTGATAATAAACCGGCGCTTGTTGTCGGGCCCTGCAGGGCCCGACAACGGGCAATCAGCGAAACGGTGGCTCGTTGAACGTGCGAAGTTTGCGTGAATGCAGATGGTCGCCTTCTGCGCGTAACAGATCCATCGCGCAGATACCGATTTGCAGATGCTCGGAGATGGCACCTTCATAAAAACGGTTGGCCTGACCAGGCAGCTTTATTTCACCGTGTAGCGGTTTGTCCGAGACGCACAGCAGCGTGCCGTAAGGCACTCGGAAGCGATAGCCTTGTGCTGCAATCGTCGCGCTTTCCATATCGACGGCCACGGCGCGGCTCAGGTTGAAACGCAGGGCGGAGACGGAGTAACGCAGTTCCCAATTACGATCGTCGGTGGTCACCACCGTACCGGTACGTAGCCGCTGTTTCACCGCTTCGCCCGCCATGCCGCTCACCATTTTGGTCGCGTCATACAGCGCGCGTTGCACCTCGGCGATGCTTGGAATGGGGATATCCGGCGGGAGCACGGCATCAAGCACGTGATCGTCGCGCAGATAGGCGTGCGCCAACACATAGTCGCCAATGGTTTGGCTTTCGCGCAGCCCACCGCAGTGACCAATCATCAGCCAGGCGTGCGGGCGCAGCACGGCAAGATGGTCACAGATGGTTTTGGCATTGGACGGCCCGACACCAATATTGATCAGGGTAATGCCCGGCCCTTGCTTGGCGATCAGGTGATAAGCCGGCATCTGGTGTTTCTTCCAGGCAACATCGGAAACGCACGCTTCGGCGGTAGCGTCTTTGCCGGTGAGGAAGATGCCGCCAGCCGCAGCGAGCGCCTCGTAAGGGCTATCCGGATCGGCGATTTGTTCACAGGCCCAACTGACAAACTCATCCACATAGCGCGTGTAGTTGGTGAACAGGATATAAGGCTGAAAATGCTCAATGGCGGTGCCCGTGTAATGGCGTAATCGCGCCAGAGAGAAATCGGTACGTAAGGCGTCAAAATGCGAAAGCGGGAAACGGGTATCGGTGGCGTGAAACAGACCATCAGCGGTTTCATCACCAATTTGCGCCAGTTCCGTGGTGGGAAAGTGCTGCGAAATCCCGGCAGACATCGAGCGTTCCAGCGTCAAATCAGAGCCGTCAATCACATAAGGAAAGGGGATTTCCTGTTGCGACGGGAACACCTCAATGTGCGCGCCATACTCTTCTACCAGTAAGGTCAGTTGCTCAGAAAGATAACGGCGGAACAGTGCGGGTTGCGTGACCGTGGTGCTGTAACTTCCGGTATGCGTGAAACGCCCGTAGGCGCGGGTGCGGCTTTTCCCTTGCTGTACGCCATCCCAGCTTACGCGCAATTCCGGGTAGACGAACAACCCGTTGCGGCGAGCTTCTGCATCGGGCAAGGAGCCATCTGTCACGTAGGCTCTAATGGCTGCGCGTAACGCGTTGACCGCATCATCATACTGCGAACTCAGTAAGTCCAGCGCTTGTGCGGCCGTGAGGGGGGCAGGGGAACCACAATGCTTCATCGCTCTTCCATCCTTTTTGGGTTATCTCCCGCAATGTGATTGCGGTGGTTACACCCAGCATAGATCAGCCACGTGACGAAACGTATAGCCATTGTTCTGTTTGGTGAGGCTTTGAACAATATCTCGGTAGCTCCCTGCGCCATTCCCACCCCCACCGTCATTCCCGCCCCCCACCGTCGTTCCCGCGAAGGCGGGAATCTGCTACAGGGGAAACGCATTCCTTCTGTCAGAGATCCCCGGCTTTCGCCGAGGATGACAAGAGTGATGCCGAGGATGACGAGGGGTAAGTGACCTAGTCGATGAGGTACTATTACGCGCGATCCCAGTGAGATTGAGCTTCACCGTTAATGTAGAGCGTACGCTGGTCCTGCGCAGGCAGGCGAACATGCAGGCGTTTCCAGGCAGGAGCAAAGTCACCTTCCTGCGTGAAGGTCACATCAATGCGTGAGTTGTCACTGGTGATGTTCCAGCGCAACCACAGCGCATTACCTTGCTGCCAGCCATGGGTTTCGCCATCATCTTCAAACAACAGGCCGCTGTCCTGACCTTTGCCGCACGGTGGGAACAGCAGCAGATCGCGCTGATCGTCCGTTTGGTGATCGACGTGCTTCAGGCGTGTAGAGGTCGGCAGCATCGCCCCGGCGCGGACCAGCAACGGCAGGCGTTCCAACTGCGCATCCAGAGTGATGGTTTGTCCGCCGCTGAACCAGGTGCCGGTGTAGAAATCGTACCAGCCAGACGCGTTCTTCGGCAGGTAAACCTGACGCTGACGCTGACCTTGTTCAACCACGCTGGCAACCAGCAGATCGCGGCCCAGCAGGAAGTCGTCGGTTTCCTGGAACGTGACGGCATCGTGTTCGTGGTCGAGGAAGGTGGGGCGCAGCATCGGCTCATCGTCCTGGCTGGCGTGCCACAATTGGGTGTACAGGTAAGGCAGCAGGCGATAACGCAGCGCAATGGCGTCGCGGATTGCCGGGGTGACTTCCGGGTACATCCAGGGTTCGTTGACCGTGTGATCGTCATTCCAGGAGTGAATGGTGAAACGTGGGTGCATCACGCCGTTTTGTACCCAACGTACGAACAGTTCCGCATCCGGCTTATCGCCAGAGAAACCGCCGACATCGTGACCGACGTTGTACAAACCGGAGAGACTCATACCAACACCCATGCGGGTGTTATAGCGCAATGTGGTCCAGTTGGTGCGGTTATCGCCGCTCCAGGTCTGCACGTAACGCTGCATCCCGGCGCAGCCGGAACGGGAGATCAGGTAAGGGCGTTTTTCCGGCGCAAAGCGCTGTTGCGCTTCCATCGACGCACGCATCATCAGCAGCGGCATTACCGGGCGAATGTGCTTGATGGCAATCGGTTTGCCAAAGCCAAAGCAGCGCGCTTCGCCGTCCCACACTTCATATTCGTTGTTGTCGTTCCAGGTGGAATCGATACCCATTTCCAGCAGTTGCGAGGTCACGTTATCCTGCCACCATTTCACCGTTGCCGGGTTGGTGAAGTCAAGGTGTGAGCCTTCATCGTCCCAGAAACAGGAGCGTTCTGGCGCATCTTGCTCGGAATCACGGATAAACAGTTGTTGCTCTGCCACCTGTTGGTACATCGGGTGGTCTTGTAACAGGCACGGCTTGATGTTGGCGGCCAGTTTCAGACCGGCATCGTGGAACGATTGGCTCAGCACCTTCGGTTGCGGCACTTTGTCGTAGTTCCAGTTAAACACGTAACGTTTGTTGCCAATCGAGGTGTAGCCGGATGACAGCTGGAACGAATCACACGGGATAGCATGCTCTTTACACAGCTCGATGAATTTCAGCAGTTGTTGCTGCGCATCGGGGGCGTCGGTGTAGTGCATGGTCGAACCGCTATAGCCCAGGCTCCATTTGGGGCCAAACAGGGTTTTACCGGTCAGACGCACGAATTTCTTGGTGACATCCAGCACGCGTGGGCCGAGGAACAGGTAGTAGTCGAGATCGCCTGCTTCTGCGCTGTAGCGACGGTAAGCAACGTGGTAGTTATCCAGCTCGTTACCCAGATCCAGTCGGGTGCTGCTCAGGTTGTCGTAAAACATCCCGAAGCTGACGTCACCGCGACGAGTGATGGTGAAGGGCACGTGTTTGTAGAGTGGATCGGTTGACTGCGCGTTGTAACCCATGGCATCGAGGTTACGCATTTCGTAACGGCGGCCAGCGCGGTTCAGATCGCCCGCCTTCTCACCCAGTCCGTAATACTGTTCCTGCGGATGGCGACGCTGATAGTGCTCAACGCCATCACCGTGGGCATTCAGCAGGTACGCACTGGTGTGGCGGTCGGCGGCCAGCGGCTGCCAAACACCTTGTTGATCGCGGTATTCCCATGACAGCCACAGCGGTTGATGCACGGTAACGCGCAGTTTATCGGTAGCGACTTGCAGACCGTCGTCAAGTGTGGTCAGGGTAAAACCGGGCAGGGCAAAGCCCGCGGTGCTTTCGCGCTCACGTCCTTCCCATGCCACATCTTTCCCTGCTTCCGGGGCGATGCTCCAGGTGCGATCCAGGGCAAGTTCCCCTTTGCGTTTGATCAACACACGAAACAGGTCATTTTCCAGCACATACAGGCGAAACAGATGCTGGTTGTCCACGCTGATTTCAACAAACGCTTGTGTTTGTTGGTTTAGCACCCAGTTTTTCAAAATTTTCATAGCAACGTTCCAAACTAAACAATCGAAGACATCACAGTACGACAGGCCTTGTGGTAACAAGGCCTGTCGACAACACGTTATGCAGCGCGCGCTTTGTTACGACGCTCGGCGATGAAGGTAACCAGGAAGATGGCACCAATCAGGTCAAAGAAGCCCATCGCGATAAACAGCGGGTTGTAGCCGATTTTGTCTGCTGTCACACCAATCAGCAGTGAGAACAGGAAGCTGGCGATCCAGGCAAAGGAGCCGCGCATCCCGTTGACCGTTGCCATTTGGCCTTTTTCGAACGACTCAACCACCAGCGCACTCAGCATGCAGGAGATGATCTGGTGACCAAAACCACCGATGGAGATCAGCAGGATGGTGATGTACGGGTCTTTCGTCAGCGCCACCATTGCCAGAGAAATCATCAGGAACGCGCCGGTCACGGAGCTGGCAACCACGGAGTTGACGCGGCTGCAACCAAACAGACGGGTATAGACGCGGGTCAGATAGCCACTGGCGATACTGCCCAGGTCAGCGGCCAGGAAGGGCAGCCAGGCGAACATGGCGATCTGTTTCAGATCCATCCCGCGTTCTTTCGCCAGATACAGCGGCACCCAGAAGCTCAGCACGGCCCAGGCCGGCTCTGCCATAAAGGCCGGAATCGCAATACCGTAAAAACGTTTGTTTTTGCCGACGGTTTTCAGTGCGGTGAAGAAAGGCAGCTTGACCGGTGCCGCTTCGTTATCCTGCTTGATGAATTCCAGCTCGGTTTTGCTCAGGTTCGGGTGCTTCTCCGGGTCATAATAGAACAACCACCACAGAACCACCCACAGCAAGGCCAGCGCACCAGAGAACATGAACGCACCCTGCCAGCCGAGGAAGCTGTGTGCCACCACGATGATAGGCGGTGCTAACATGGCGCCGATGGAGAAGCCGACACCAGCCCAACCGGCGGCGATCGGACGTTCTTTTTTCGGGAACCATTCGCCGAGCGTTTTGGCGTTGGCTGGGGTCGCCGCTGCTTCTGCTGCGCCCATAAAGAAGCGCAAAATCGCCAGATGTAGCCAACTGCCGGCGCCAGCATGGAGCATACACATCACTGCCCAGATGGAAGCACACACCAGAAAGCCGATTTTCAAGCCAATGACATCAATCAACCAGCCGCACAGGGGTTGGAAAATGGTATAGGCCAATTGGAATGCGCCAACGATCCAGGAGTATTGCTCCGTGGTGATCCCCATGGTGGCTTTCAGTTCAGGCGCCAGGATACCTAACGCGTTACGTGTAAGGTAGTTAACAGTAACGCCTAAAAGGAACAGCCCCAAAACCCACCAACGCAGGTTTTTGATTTTCCGTTTCCCATGCACTGCGGGTGCAGCGTTGTCAATATTGAGACTCATGATAATCTCCGTCAGAGGGTGATGATTGATTTGGCCTGATAAGTTATTCTTTCTGTTACACCATCAGTAACCTAAAATACTCACCCTATCGCTATATTCTGATTATTTATATTAAAATTCAGGTTGTTATATAAGACTCTTTTTGAGGTGCTGTTTTCTCAATTGGTCTACCAATTAAGCCTAAATGAGATAATCGATGTGGGATACGCTCTTTTTTGCAAAAATTTTCATAAGGCTGGCTTATTTTAGCGTTGGGCATAAAAAACGGTTAGGATATGGGCAGTTTTAGCATGAAAATTTTTTCATCTTCAAATTTGAAGGGGATCACAAAATGAATGGAAAGCTTAAAATCAAGGAAATTGCGGCACAAACTGGGCTTTCTATCAGTACGGTATCTCGCGTGTTGTCAGGCAAATTTAACACCAGCGAAAACGCCAAGCAGCGCGTGATGGCCTGTGCGCGAGAGTACGGTGTGCTTGATGATATCGCCTCTGGACGCCTGTTAATCAACGGAATTATGGTGTTTGCGCCGTCGCGAGCGTTTGATTCGCGGTCTGACATCTTTTACTACAAAGTGATCCAGGGCCTGGTCAATGCGCTGACGCCTCATGAGGTGCGTTTGCGCTACTGCGGGCTGGAAGAAAACAACAGTGATGCGGCCCTGTTTCTGGAAAAGATGAACGATCCGTTGACGGAAGCGGCCCTGCTGATTGGGATTGATGACCCCTATATTCACGCCCTGGCGGCGGATTTGGGCAAACCCTGCATCCTGATTAACAGCTATGACAGAAAGATGCGTTTACCCAGCGTCTCGCCGGATCACCGTTTGATTGGCGAGGTGGCGATGCACTATTTGATTGAGCAAGGGCACCATAACATCCTCAATCTGGTCTGCCTGCGGCGCTATACCATGGAGTGGCGTTTACAAGGGATACGCGAAGCGCTGAACGCCCATAATCTCCCCTTTGATGAGACCTGCCATCTGCTGCTGGCCAACGGCTTCAGCGCGGCGGAAAGTGAACGTGCATTGACTGAATTTCTCGCGCAGTGCCCGGAAGAAAAGCGGCCAACCGCCATTCTGGCAGGCGGCGATTTTATGGCGTTAGGGGCAATGAATGCGTTGCAACGTGCGGGGATTCGCGTACCGCAGGATATCTCCATCATGAGCATTGATGGTTTTAATTTGTTGGCGCTGCATGATATTCCGCTGACCTCGCTGCATGTGCCGCGCGATGAATTGGGAGAAGAAGCGATCAGGTTATTGCAGCAGCGTCTGGCATCGCCCTTACGCCCTGCCAGCAACATTTTGCTGCACGGCACCATGGCGCTTAATGCCTCCGTCAAACGACTGCGCGCCAGCCGAACACCAGCGCGCGGAGATGAAGAGAAACTCTACGATTAAGACGACTCACGCCGCAGCGCAGAGCAATGTTGCGTGAGTGACCGCTTGCTCAGCTTAGAACCACTGGCCGAAACGTCGGATATAGATGCGTTTCATCACCTGAGTGAGCAGGCAGTAGCTCAGCAGGGTAGCGACCAGCCAGGGGAAATATTCCCACGGCAGCGGCGTTAAACCGATATACGCCCCCAGCGGAGAGAACGGAATATAGATACCAAGCGCCATGACCAATGCGGTGGTCAGCATCACCGGCAGGGCCGCGGTGCTTTGGATAAAGGGAATTTTCTGCGTGCGCAACATATGCACGACCAGGGTTTGCGACAACAATCCTTCAATAAACCAGCCTGACTGAAATAATGCCTGATGCTCGACGCTGTTGGCGGCGAACACATACCACATCACAGCGAAAGTGGTAATGTCAAACAACGAAGAGGTTGGGCCAATCCATAGCATAAAGCGACCAATATTCTTCGCATCCCATTTGCGCGGGCGTTGCAAGAACGACTTATCCATTTTGTCCCACGGCAGGCTGAGCTGGGAGATATCGTACATCAGGTTTTGCAGCAGCAAATGGATGGCCAGCATCGGTAAAAAGGGAATAAAGGCGCTGGCAACCAACACGGAAAATACGTTACCGAAGTTGGAACTGGCAGTCATGTTCAGGTATTTGATGATATTGCCGAAGGTCTCACGCCCAGTGATCACCCCTTGTTCCAACACCATCAGGTCTTTTTCCAGCAGAATGATTTCTGCCGACTCTTTGGCGATATCCGTAGCGGTATCCACCGAGATACCGACATCCGCATCACGCAGTGCCGGGGCATCGTTGATGCCATCCCCTAAAAAGCCGACGGTATGGCCGTTACGCTGCAACATTTTCAGTACGCGCGATTTTTGCATCGGCGTCAGCTTGGCAAACAGCGTACGCTGCTCCACTTCGCGCGCCAGCGTGGCATCATCCATTTTATCGATATCAGCACCGAGCAGCGGCTGGTCTGCATCAAGCCCGACATCGTTGCACACTTTGCGGGATACCACCGGATTGTCACCCGTAAGCACTTTAACTTGCACCCCGTTTTCTCGCAGTGCGGTGATCGCGCAAGCGGATGAGGGCTTCGGGGGATCGAGGAAGGTCAATAGGCCATGGATTACCAGGTCCCGCTCATCGGCTTCGGAGAGTGGGAAGTGGTAATCGCTGGCACCAAATTCACGTGTTCCTATCATTAATACACGGAAACCTTGCTCGTTATAACGCTCAGCCAGTGCAAGCAGCGCGCTACGACGGGCATCATCCAGTGGAAGTCTTTCGCCGTTATCGTCGATATGGGTCGCAATGGTGAGCATCTCTTCTACCGCGCCCTTACAGATCAACTGGTACTGCTGGTTTCCGCTGTTGATTAAAATGGACAGGCGGCGGCGAATAAAATCAAAGGGCAGCTCATCGATTTTGTCATGCTGGGTTAGCGCCGCAATGTCCGGTTTTTCCTTGCCGAAGCGGATGATGGCCTTGTCCATCAGATTTTTCATCCCGCTTTGGTGGAAGCTGTTCAACCAGGCCAGTCTCAGCACCTGCTCGCTCTCTTTCCCGTTGACGCACAGATGGTGTTCGAGAATGATGCGATCCTGCGTCAATGTGCCGGTTTTGTCGGTGCAGAGCACATCCATGGCACCAAAGTTCTGAATGGCATTCAGATGCTTGACGACCACTTTGCTGCGCGACATTCTGATTGCCCCTTTCGCCAGGTTGGCGGTAACAATCATCGGCAACATTTCTGGCGTCAGCCCAACCGCGACGGCCAGCGCGAAAAGCGCCGCTTCGGCCCAGTCACCTTTGGTAAAGCCGTTAATCAGCAATACCACTGGCACCATCACCAGCATAAAGCGGATCAACAAACGGCTCACGCTGTTGACACCGCGATCGAACGCGGTTTGCGCACGGGTTCCTATGATGGATTTAGCCAACGAACCAAAGTAGGTGTGATTACCGGTAGCCACCACCACGGCTTTGGCGATGCCGCTGGAGACATTGGTGCCCATCAGGCAGATATTGCCCATTTCCAGCAGCGATTCTCCTTCCTGGCCGCTATGCGTCTGACACGATTTCTCTGCCACATGGGCTGAGGTGTCATATTTCTCGACGGGAAGGGATTCACCGGTGAGGACCGCCTGGCTGATAAACAGATCGCGCGATTCAACCAGTTTTACATCCGCAGGCACCATGTCCCCTGCCGAAAGCAAAATGATATCGCCAGGCACTAACGCTTGCAGCGGGATCTCCTGGCATTCTGCGCGGGCATTGGAATGGGCACGGCGCAGTACGGTGGCGGTGGTGCGCACCAGCGATTTCAACGCTTCTGCTGCCTGATTGGTGCGGAATTCTTGCCAGAAACGCAGCAGACCGCTCAGTGTTACCATGACCAGAATGATAATGGTGCCCGTTAAATCGGTCTCTTCTCCACGCTGCAAGGGCAGCCAATAATCGGTAAACGTGCCGATGGCGGCCAACGCCAGCAAAATAAAAATAAAAGGGTTATTAAAGGCGCCGATGAGCTGGGTCAACGCGGGGGGCGCTTTCTCTTGT
This sequence comes from Candidatus Symbiopectobacterium sp. NZEC151, assembly GCF_025962655.1. Classification (GTDB taxonomy): domain Bacteria; phylum Pseudomonadota; class Gammaproteobacteria; order Enterobacterales; family Enterobacteriaceae; genus Symbiopectobacterium. The sequence goes on from NZ_JAGFPE010000001.1 coordinate 94,740, forward strand.
GCCACCTGATTGGGGCCGTTTTCAAGTAAGCGCTCTTTGGCCTCTGCCTCAACCAAACCGTCCAGGTTGGTAGAAAGTGAGGAAAGGGTGCTATCAAGGCTTTTTACCGCTTCGTCTGCAATAAGGTAGCTTTTTTTTACCGACTGCTTACGGCGAACGGGCAAGTTTTCTAACATCTGAGTCATAACCGTTACTCATTTTTTAGCACATCGCTTTCAGGACGTCTTTTCAAGGGCCGTGTTTTTTAAGGGCGTAAAGAAGCCGTCCTTCAAAGGCATGATGTGCAAACGGACTAATTGTTATGCGTGACAGAGAGGACGGAGAAGCAAACGTGCTAGCGTGTCATCCCTTGCTACGCGTTGTAGATTGCTGACTGGGGTGATCGTCCATTTCGGCTCCTTAACCGCTGAGAAGCGATAGATTGAACGTAATGATGCCGGAACGCCGGGATCGCAGGAATCTCCGAAGAAACCAGACGTGTATTCAGTATCATCGCTTGAAGGTAAGACGGGTGAGCGTTGTCATAACGGCTCCGCCGCTGCCTGAAAGCGAGGGATTACTGGATATAAAGGCGCTGTTGGCCGGGAGGAAAGAGTGCGTAAGTGTAGAGATGCATCCTGATGCTTCCTGTGTGTACGGCTTTTCATATCCGCCGTCTTGGATGAACGTTTAACAGGGATGCAATTGTGATCGTAATGCTGATTGCGTCGCCCGCCGTTACCGGCAAGCAACGCACATTAGGGTGTGTCAGTTTGCCGGAGAGGTAATGCTGTTGTTGCTTCTGTTTTTACCATCGATGTTTTCACGAACGATGTTTTCACAACGTGTATCGCTTTGACTGTCCAAAAAAACGCTCTCCGTAGTTATACTGCGCGTACTATAACGGTTGAATTATAAACGTATCTGCAACGCGTGAGTGATTCATATCCGTTTCACGAGAAATGTGAAGCCTTCAGCCTTTTGCCCGCGTCAGTACGATAGAACACGCATAGCGATCGGCGGGGTGCACCGAGATGGTGGTTTCAAACGTATTGCCGTCTCGATCCAGATAGCGGCGAACAATCTTCAGCGCTGGCGATCCGGGCTCAACGCCCAGCACCTTGGCAATTTTCGCCGACACGGTGACCGCAGAGATGGTCTGCCGTACCTCTTCGCTTTGAATGCCGTAGTGGGTTTCGATCAGATCGCTGATCAGCGCGAAGGGATCGCTGCGTACCAATTGGCGCACTTTGGTGAAGGTGGCACTGGCGTAGCTGTCCGTCCAACATATGGGCGCATCTTTGTTTTCACTGTCTTCCCGAATGCTGGCAACGTGTAGCCAGCGAGATCCCGGCTCACAGCCGATGGTCTGTGCCAGATCGTAGTCAGCAACGACTTCATCAATCCTTTTCACGACACGCGGATTATTTTTCGCCAGAAAAAACAGATCTTCCAGACAGGCCAGCGGGTGATTCAACCCTTTATGCTGCGCTTTGTCTGCCACTTGTGTGCCCAACCCCTTGCGCCGCGTGATCAATCCCTGCTCGGTCAAATCGCGCAGCGCCTCCCGCATGGTGTGTCGGCTGACCTGATAGTGTTCGCACAGCGCCATTTCCGTCGGTAACAGGGAACCCACCGGGTATTGTCCGGAGAGGATTTGCTGTGCAAGTTCACGCGCAATGCGTCGATACAACGATTCTTTTATAGGCAACGGTTTTTTTCCCGCATAACTGATCAATATCACAAAGCTGCGCTAAAGCGCTTTCGCTTTTATGTCCGTACATTCTATCTTGTTCGTACATTCACAATGTCCGTACATTTGTAATTGTTCGTACATTTAAACGTGCTTGTACATAAACAATAGTACAGATAGGTGAGTACCCGATGCGCCTGTCATGCCTGTTAACAGTATTGGCTTACTGGCAACCCCATTGCGGCATGACAGGCGCAGTTTATCACTCTTACTCTCATTTCAGGATGCTTTTATGGCTTCGAATGTGCTTGATTCCGTACTGTTTCGTGATGCCTTTGGCACGCCAGCAATGCGCGCCGTTTTTGACGACCACGAACTGATTAGAAAATATGTCATCGTTGAGGTAGCGCTTGCCAAAGCGCAGGCACGCTGTGGCGTGATCCCTGAGGCAGCGGCGCAAGAAATTGCCCAGCGCTGCAATGCCGATACGCTGGATTTCGATCTGCTGCGCCATGAGACCGAAATTGTCGGTTACCCGATTCTGCCGCTGGTGCATCAAATCTCCAAACAGGCGGGTGAGTCCGGTGGCTTTGTTCACTGGGGGGCAACCACTCAGGACATCATGGACACCGCTGTAGTGTTGCAAATCCGTGATGCTTTCGAGCTGATTGAGCAGGAAATCAAGACATTGCGTGGGACGCTTGCCGGTCTGGCTAAGCGTTACCGTACTACGCCGATGGCGGGGCGCACCCATTTGCAGCAGGCGTTGCCGGTAACCTTCGGCTATAAAGCGGCTATCTGGCTGGATATGTTCGATCGCCATCAGGAGCGTCTGGATCAGGCGCGTCCTCGCATTCTGGTTGGGGAATTTGCCGGTGCCGCCGGAACGCTGGCCTCTCTGGGTGATAAAGGCCTGGAGGTTCAGAAAGCGCTGATGGAAGAGCTGGGATTGGGTGTGCCTGTCTCTACCTGGCATGTGGCGCGCGATGGTTTTGCCGAAGCGGTTAACCTGCTGGCGCTGATGACCGGTTCGCTGGGCAAGATTGCCTATGACGTGATGTTGATGGCATCCAATGAGTTTGGCGAACTGTATGAACCCTTTGTGAAAGGCCGCGGTGCCAGCAGCACCATGCCGCAAAAACGTAATCCTATTTCGAGCGAATTGATGCTGGCATGTGCCAAAGGCGTGCGGCAGCAAGCCGGTTTGATGCTAGATGCCATGGTGCAGGATCTCGAACGCGCCACCGGGCCGTGGCATGCAGAATGGATCGCCATTCCTGAAAGCTTCATTCTCTCCGCCGGTGCTCTGCATCAGGCCAACTTTATGCTCAGCGGTCTGATCGTGGACGAGCAGGCGATGGCGCGTAATCTCGATATGACCAAAGGACTTATCGTAGCAGAAGCCGTCATGATGGGGCTGGCGCCTTATATTGGTCGGCAGGATGCGCACGATATTGTCTACGACGCCTGTCGTATCGTGAATGAGAAGGGCGGCAGACTGGCGGATGTGCTCAATGCGATGCCGAACGTGGCGGACCGTCTGGCTCCGGAACTGATTGAGCGTTTGACCGATCCGACCAACTATCTGGGTATGGCGCCAGAAATGGTCGATCAAGTGCTGAAAAGCTCTGCCAGCCGGTCGTAATGTCCGGCGTTCACCCGCTCTACGAATGAGGAGATGATTATGTCATCGGATTCATCCACAGGGAAAAAGGTGTTCGCCGTAGCGGTGCCCATTGTGTTGGGCATCGCTATCTGGCTTGCTCCCGTACCTGCCAACCTTTCGCCCCAGGCATGGCATATGTTCGCCATTTTTGCTGCTACCATCGCAGCCATCTTGACGCAGCCATTGCCCTCGGGGGCGGTGATGCTAATCGCGCTTTGCGTGGCTATCTTCACCCAAACGCTTACCGAAGCAAAAGCGCTGTCTGGTTTTGCCAGCGGCACCGTGTGGTTGATTTTCTGCGCTTATATCCTGTCTTTGGGCTTTGTCACTTCAGGGCTGGGTAAGCGTATTGCTTATAAGATGCTTTCTTTGTTTGGCGGAAGCAGTCTGGGTATTGCCTATTCACTGGGTATTTCCGATTTGATTATGGCACCCGCAATGCCCTCGGTAACCGCCCGTTCAGGGGGAATCATCTTCCCCATCGCGCGCTCTATCAATACCGTATTGGGATCGGCTCCGGGTGAAAGCGGCAAAAAGATCGGGGATTTCCTGACCATGGTCTGCTTTCAGTTTACCCCGATTACCGGTGCCATTTTCCTGACCGGTATGGCCGCGAATCCCTTAGTGAGCAGTCTGGCAAAAAGCTCGCTGGGCGTTGAAATCACCTGGAGCGGTTGGTTTATTGCCGCTGTGGTTCCTGCCCTGGTCTGCTTTTGTTTGATGCCGTTATTGGTGTACAAGCTGGTGAATCCTGAACTGAAGCGCACGCCTGAAGCCAAAGTGATGGGACGTGAGGCGCTGTCTCAGTTAGGTCCGATGACCACAACGGAAAAGAAAGTGGCGTTTGGTTTTCTGTTGGCATTGGTTGGGTGGGGAACCAGCCTGATTACCGGTTTGTCGGCGACATCCGTAGGGTTAGGGTTGGCGGCGTACCTGTTTGCCGTCGGCGCTGTGGATTGGAAAGCCTTGCTGAAAGATCATGCGGCCTGGGACACGGTTATCTGGTTTAGCGTGATCATCAGTCTGGCTACCGGACTTTCCGATCTGGGGTTCATCAAATGGCTGGCGGGCTTGCTGGGCAACCTGATCCACGGGTTTGGTGCCATGCAGACCTTTGTGCTGCTGGGCGTGCTCTATATCTATGTGCACTACCTGTTTGCCACGGCTTCCGGGCATGTCGCTGCCCTGTATGTGCCTTTTGCTGCCACGGCCATCGCGGCGGGGGCACCACCGATGATGGTCGCTATCTGCTTCGGGATTTTCAGTAACCTGATGTGGGGCAATACTGAATATGGCGGCGGGCCGGGGCCTATTTATTTCGCTCAGGGCTATTTCACGCGACCGCGCTTTTATAAAATTAACGCGGCGGTGGTCACCTGTAACGTGGTGCTGACCTTCAGCGTGGGCCTGCTGTGGTGGAAGCTGCTTGGCTTCTATTAAGGTAGTGCTTCTCCCGCTCCTGATGACGGTGGCAGTATGATAAGACAGGTTGCCTTGGGCGGTATCAGGCAACCTGCTTTGCGCTTACTGTACCGTCCGGTTGCGGCCTTCCCGTTTGGCGATATACAGGTTTTTATCGGCGGCAGCAAAGAGCTGGTGCACATGCTGCGTCAGGTCCATCGCTGAAGAGGGCGCATGGGCAATGCCGATACTCACCGCAACGGATATCGGCGAGCCGTTAATGAAGCAGGGCGTGTCGTGAATTTGAGTGCGCAACTGCTCTGCTAACGCAAAAAAGTCTCGCTCTGAGAAATCAAAACACACTACCGCAAACTCCTCTCCACCGATACGGCTCACCAAACCCGGTTCCGGGATCGATTGTTGAATCAGGTTCGCAACGTGTTTCAAGACAATGTCGCCGTTATCGTGCCCGTAACTGTCGTTGATGGTTTTGAAGTGATCGATATCAACCAGCATCATGTTGATGGCCGCTTGCCGATAACGGGGAATTTTCGCGTAACGGTTCAGCGCATCGTTGAAGCCATAGCGCGAAAGCAGGTGAGTGAGGAAATCGTGGCTGGCCTGCATCAACAAGCGCTGGTTAAGCTGGCGAATGGTCTTGGCATTCATGGCCATCAGCAATGGGCTGAAGATGATCGCGGCGATACTGATGCGGGCGATGGTGATCTCCTGCATAAACAGGGCGTCCTGATGGTCATAAATCCCCTGAACATGAAGCGCTGTGGCGATCAGCTCAACAATGCCCGTGCACAAGGTGATCAGACGTATCGCCCACAGCGGGTACACGATGGCGCACCAGGTGAGTGCGGGCAGGGGAAACGCCAGAATAGCAATCGGACCAATCAGCGTGCCCAATCCCAGTGACAGCACAAGAAACACCAAGGGGATGCTGCTGCGCCAGTCCGCTGTGGGCATGCGCAACGTGAAATCGCTACGCAGTGTCAGCAGTAACGGCAAAAACAGCACAGCGGTATAAAACTGATCGCTGAACCAGTTAAGCACATCCTGTTGAAAAGACTGTCGTGTTTGCTCGGCCAGGTGTTGCGTGAACGCACCGACCAGTGCACAGCTAAGGGCGGCGATCATGCAGGAGGAAAACAGGTGTAATGACGTGGAAATATCAGCTTCCTGCTGACGATATCGCCCCGGCCAACACAATAATTTGACCAGCACAAAGATAAACACCAGGTTGGCACTATTAATGGTGAAGGCGCTGATGCCCCAACCATAAAGCAGGCCGTCTTGCGCGATCATGGCGCTATAGGCAACGCCGTAATACCACGGGGTATTCAGATAGCGACAACGATAAAACAGAGCGGCAACCAGAATGTTGACGGGCCAGAGAACAGAGAGATCGATGCCTGACATCCGCGCATGAGAACCCAACATGCAGCCCAGTAGTGTCAATATAAAAACGTTAAAGCTGTTTAAAAGCACATTGTCACTTTTAAACAGTGTCAGGTTTACACGCATAATCTCTGCCCATTTCTCCACGGGATAGTGCTCGGCCTCTCAAATAGCGTGCAATCATACACGTAAGCCTAAGAGCAAACAGTACTCTGCATGAAACCTGCTGGTTTTTAACGTATTGTTTTTGATCACAGTAGATGCAAATTGTCGGCGTTTCGGCAAAAAAAGCCCTTAATAGCAGGATGGAGAATCCTTTTAGGCGCTAGTGTTATAACCTGAATACTGCGTGATGGCATGCGCATACTTTTTCACTGTCAGGAGTTCATCATGAAAATAAAACAGGGTATGTGTGGGTTGTTGCTGATGCTGCCGCTGTGTGGCTTTGCACAGACGGCTAATTCCGACGTTATCGAGGGTTTCACCACGCAGCAGATTGCCGATGCGTTGCCGAAATCGGTCGATGGCTTGCAGCGGCGCTCGGTTGAGGTGGTCTCGGATTACCATACTTTTCAGGTGGAGTACGTAGACCCTGCCACCATGCGTAAAGTGCTGGTCACGCTTTATACGTTACCGGCAGATGCAAAGGGCAATATACCCGTGGCCTCCAGCGATCGAGATCTGGATGCAGTGGTCGCCAGTGCTGAAAAGGAAATGTTGCGTCAGCGTATCAAACCGGAAATGAAAGATCTGACGGTGCCCGGTGCGCCCAGATTTCGCTGCCTGCAAACGGTAATGAATGAAAAAGTGGTTCACCAGGTGTGTTCAACCTTGTTTAAGGGCCGCGTGCTGGAGATCCAACCGGTCACCATGGTAAACGACAAAGCTTACGCGCCAGCGATGCAACGCGGTGAGGAGTTGGTGGTTACTCTCGGTAAAATCATGAGCGATGCAGTGAAGTAAAGCCCAGGAACAGGCTGGCGAGCCAGCCTGTTTCGCATCATTCAGGGTTTTCTGTCCAATCAAACTCCAGCTGTCTGGCGGTGCTTTCTGCCAGCGCGCGCCCGGCAAAACGCTCGACCAGATGCAGGCTCATATCAATACCAGCGGAAATCCCCGCCGATGAGACCAACGCCCCTTGATCAACCCAGCGCACATCGCTTTTCACGTCTAGCGTCGGGAACAGTGCTTTCAAGTCGGCAATGTCTTCCCAATGGGTGGTGACCGAACTGCTGTCGAATTTTCCGGTTTTAGCGAGCAAAAAAACGCCAGTGCAAACAGATGCAGTAATGGTTGTTTGCGGGATTTGGCGAGCAAGCCAGTCGATAACCGATGATTTTTCCATTTCGGCGGTAACCACCCCGCCAGGCACGATCAGACAATCCAGCGCCGGGTGATCGTCGAGAGCATAATCTGGATCGATCTTTAATCCTGCACGAGCCCGCACGGACGCACGCTTCTCACCGAGTGTGAACACGTTAAAACGCGGTTCGGGTCCGCCTGCGACACGCGTTGCGCAGGTAAAGACTTCATAAGGCCCAGCAAAATCCAATACCTCAACGTTATCAAAAACATAAATACCAATTTGCAGTGTCATTGCCGGGTCTCCACGGGAAGGCTTATCCTGTCGATGGTATAACCTTGCGCATAAAAAAGAAACGTCAGTCCAGCGAGAACATAGTGCTTATCAACCGGGGTATGGTAGTTGCTTATTCCGAAAAATAAGAAATCCTACATATTTTCGCTCTGCCATTATCACTCTGTTGTAGTATGTGCTGGTATGTATTTCTTGTTTACTTGGTATCAAATTTCGGCACGCTTTATTGCGTGCCAATTTAGCGTGAGGTATTTATGCAACGACAGAAGTGGTTTAGCGTGTTTGTCCTGACTATTCTGCTAATGACGACAGGAACCTGGACTTTGCACTTTTTCCTGGATGGCGGGGTTGTAAAAGGCATTGCCTGTTACTTTGTGAAACTGATGAGTGGAATTACGCCACTGGCGGCGATCCGCTCTGTGGTGATGCCCCAACATGGCCCGAAGGCCACATTGGGGAGCCAGAAGCGTCTTATGGCACGACCCTAGCTCCGAATAACCGCTATACCAGATCGAAACGATCCAGATTCATCACTTTATTCCAGACAGCCACGAAATCGTGCACGAACGATGCCTGCGCATCAGCACTGGCGTAAACTTCCGCCAACGCCCGTAGCTGTGAGTGTGAACCAAAAATCAGATCTACGCGTGTTCCCGTCCATTTCGGCTGACCCGTGGTGCGATCGCGCCCTTCGAACAGTGTGTGCGATGCATCAATCGGGTGCCAGGTGGTACCCATATCCAGCAGATTAACGAAGAAATCAGTGGTCAAGACACCAGGGCGTTGGGTAAAGACGCCGTGCGCGGTTTGCCCGGTATTGATGTTCAGTACGCGTAACCCGCCGAGCAGTACGGTCATTTCCGGCGCGGTTAAGTTAAGCAGTTGCGCTTTGTCCACTAACAATGCTTCCGGGCTGGTGCTGTAGTGCCCTTTCTGATAGTTGCGGAAACCATCGGCAATCGGTTCAAGTACGTCGAACGAGGCGACATCGGTTTGTGCCTGAGAGGCATCCATCCGTCCCGGTGTAAAAGGAACGGTAATCGAATGGCCTGCTTGTTGCGCAGCGTGTTCAACACCCACGACGCCACCCAGCACGATGATATCGGCCAGTGACACGCGTTTGTTGCCTGATTGTGCAACATTAAACGCGTGTTGCACGCGTTCCAGAACGCTCAACACCTGCGCCAACTGTGCGGGCTGGTTCGCTTCCCAATTATTCTGTGGTGCAAGACGCAGACGTGCGCCGTTAGCGCCACCGCGTTTGTCTGAACCACGAAACGTCGATGCGGATGCCCAGGCCGTGGCGACCAACTGCGAAACGCTAAGCCCCGTTGCCGCAATTTGCTGTTTCAGCGCGGCGATATCCTGCGCCGCGATCAGTTCGTGATCGACTGCGGGGATAGGGTCTTGCCAAATCAGCTCCTCGCTCGGCACTTCCGGCCCAAGGTAGCGGGCACGCGGTCCCATATCGCGGTGAGTCAGTTTGAACCAGGCGCGTGCAAACGCGTCGGCAAATGCTTCGGGATGTTCATAGAAGCGGCGTGAGATTTTCTCATAGACAGGGTCAACGCGCAGGGAGAGGTCGGTGGTCAGCATGGTGGGAACGTGGCGCTTGGCCGCATCGTGAGCATCGGGAATTTCTCCTGCGCCCGCGCCGTTTTTGGGTTGCCACTGGTGTGCACCCGCCGGGCTTTTGGTCAGTTCCCACTCGTAGCCAAACAGGTTTTGAAAGAAATAGTTGCTCCACTGGGTCGGGGTTTGTGTCCAGGTGACTTCCAGTCCACTGCCGATAGTATCGCCACCTTTTCCGCTGCCGAAGCGGCTGTTCCATCCTAACCCCTGTTCTTCGATGCCAGCGGCTTCCGGTTCGGGCCCGACCAATGCAGCATCGCCTGCGCCGTGGGTTTTACCGAAGGTATGGCCGCCAGCAATCAACGCTACGGTCTCTTCGTCATCCATTGCCATGCGGCTGAAGGTGTCGCGAATGTCTTTGGCGGCAGCGAGAGGATCGGGGTTGCCACCGGGACCTTCCGGGTTGACGTAGATCAGGCCCATTTGCACCGCAGCCAGCGGGTTTTCCAGATCCCGTTCACCAGAATAGCGTTTATTATCCCCAAGCCAGGTCGTTTCTGCGCCCCAGTAAACGTCTTCTTCAGGTTCCCACACGTCAGGGCGACCGCCAGCAAACCCAAAGGTTTTAAAGCCCATGGATTCTAATGCCACGTTGCCGGTCAGAATCATCAAATCGGCCCAGGAGATGTTTTGACCATACTTTTGCTTGATCGGCCACAGTAAACGCCGCGCCTTATCGAGGTTTACGTTATCCGGCCAACTGTTCAGCGGCGCAAAGCGCTGCTGTCCGGCACCTGCGCCACCGCGGCCATCGCCAGTACGGTAGGTCCCGGCGCTGTGCCAGGCCATACGAATAAACAGCGGGCCATAGTGGCCGAAGTCCGCAGGCCACCAGGGCTGGGAATCGGTCATCAAGGCGTGGAGATCTTTTTTAACTGCCGCCAGATCGAGACGGTTAAAGGCGGCGGCGTAATCGAAATTTTTACTGAGAGGGTCGGAGAGCGAGCTGTGTTGATGGAGTACTTTCAGACTGAGCTGATTTGGCCACCAATCCTGATTCGTGGTGCCGCTGCTGGCGGTGGGCTTACTGCCGCCACCAGAGAATGGGCATTTGCTTTCAGTTGTCATGCGATATCTACCTTTGCTGATGAGTTCCATGGGTCCTGGCGCAAGGTCGCCCGGTACAGTGCTGTGGACACATTAAGCGTAGTCATCTTGTGGGCATTGTTAAAATCGAAAAAGGCAACTATTACGATAGTTATGATCTATGTTTATTTATAAATCGATAGGTCGAGTGGTTTATGGCAAGGTAGGTGATGACAAAACACGGTGGATAGCTGGCACACCAGCACGTCGGCAGATGTTTATGTCTGAAGAGTGAACACTATGTGAACAGTAAAAAACAAAAACCACTGAAATAAATTCATAAATATTATAGTGTTATTATATCTTGCTGATTTTAATAGCATGAGGTTGTTACTGAAACGCTCATGTTTTTGTCGATAGCGGTCGATAACGGATAACAGGGAGTTGAAGAATGCCACGGATAGCTTACAGTGAAAGGGCTGTATCTTGTCATCTGAACTCGGACGACGCGCGACACCTCGCTACTGCACATAAATACGCATTCTTATTGAGGGTATAATGGATAATTTTCAAAAAGAGATAGATGAGAGAACAAATCTCACTTCCTCCAATAAATTTGAACTGCTGTTGTTCCGTTTGGGCCCCGCAACGCAGGGTGCCGAGTCTGAGTTGTACGGTATCAATGTGTTCAAACTGCGCGAAATCGTACCGATGCCGTCGCTGACCAAAGCGGCGGGCATGAAACCGCCGATGATGGGTATGGTTAACATTCGCGGGCAGGTCATTCCGGTTATCGATCTGCCAGCATTGCTGGGCTGCGAGCCAAGCACGGGGTTGAACATTCTTCTGATTACCGAATACGCGCGCAGCACACAGGCTTTTGCCGTGGAATCGGTGGATGATATTGTGCGTCTGGACTGGAGCCAGGTGCTTGCCGCCGAGAATGGGGTTAATTCGACCTATATTACCAGCATCGCACGGTTGGATGCGGATAAATCCAGTAACCGCCTGGCCTTGGTTCTCGATGTAGAACAGATTCTGCACGACATGAATCCGGTCGATCGCGACATCAAAGAAGATAAACTGAAAACCAAAGGGTTCCGCCTGAAACCTGGCACGGTAGCGATTGTGGCAGATGACTCCAAGGTGGCACGTTCCATGCTCGAACAAGGCTTGAGCGTGATGCAGATCCCCACGTTGATGCATGTTACCGGTCAGGAAGCCTGGAACAAGATTCAAGCGATGGCAAAGGAAGCTCAGCAGGAAGGGCGCCCGATTACGGATAAGATCTCCTTTGTGCTGACCGACCTGGAAATGCCAGAAATGGACGGTTTCACGCTTACCCGTAATATCAAGCGTGATGAGTTCCTTAAAAAACTGCCTGTGATTATTCACTCTTCACTGTCTGGCAGCGCTAACGAAGATCACGTGCGCAAGGTGGGCGCGGATGCTTATGTGGCGAAGTTTGAAATTAATGAATTGGCAGAGGCGATTCACTCTGTTTTAGATTGATATTGTTGCCAATGTAGAAGATTCATGCCGCGGGTGCTTTGCAGGTGCATCAGCGGCATTTTACTTTATGCCTGTTGCGGCGTTTTGGAACACAGCCAGATGCCAAAGACAATCAGTAGTGCGCTGACCAGATGAAAGGGTTCCAGCGTGGTATTGAGGAACACCAGACTAAACACCCCGCCCGATAACGGAATCAAGTGCGTGTAGATTTCTCCCCGCGTTGCACCAATGTCACTGATGCCTCTGTTCCAAAATACATAGGAGAGCCAGGACGGAAATATCACCAGATAGGCCAATCCGGTTAAAAAGTCCCATTGAAAGTAAGGTGCTACGTCGAGAGAAGGAAGATCGACGACATAAACAAACACCAGGGGGATAAGCAGTATCGCGCCGAGCAGTGCGCTAACGGCCACGAAGGCATTGCCCGGTATGCTTTTGTCTTTTTTCCGTAAAAAGGTGCAATAGAATGCCCAACTGAGCGCCGATCCCATGGTCCATAAATCCCCCTGATTGAGCGCGTTAAAGGTCTCTGAGGTGGGGATTTGCCCCTTTACCACCAGATACAACACGCCACCGGTACTGAGGATGACTCCGAGCATATTGTTACGCGAGATAGGATCGTTGAACACCAGGCGGTTGAGCAATAACACTACCGCTGGCGTGGCTGACATGTAAATTGCGGCATTCAACGATGTGGTATATTGCAAGCCGATATAGAGCGTCAAGGGAAACAGGACTTGCCCACACACGGAGAGGAAAAACAGGATCCCCAGAGACGTTCGCATCGTTGACCAATGCTGCCGTACCTGCCTGAAATAAAGGGCCATCAACAGTATCGCTGTGATGGCCCAGCGCGCTTGTGTCATGATGATAGGATCAGCGCGTACTACCAGAACATGACCAACAACGTAATTTCCCCCCCAGAACAGGGCTGCCAAGGTGAGTAAAAGATAAGGCATGATTCCATTCTCTTAATTAGCGTATTGGCGATGATTTATCATTGGTAAAAGATTGGCAATGATACAAATCAATAACGATTAATTTAAATAATTGTTTATTTGTGGAGGCGCCGTTTCCATTTATTTGAAAACAATCCATGTCATGGTTTTGGTTATTTTTATGATTTTATAGTGTTAATGCCTGATTATAAAATAGTGAGTGATGATTATTATTCGTTTAGATATTAATAATATATCATTGATTATTTAAACGGTGTTGGAGGGGAAATGTCTCATTGTATAACTCTTAAAGAAACCGATCTTGGTTATTCTCACTTTGTGAGTGTTTGTGATAAATTAGAGTCTGATGATATTATCCGGTTAATAAGAAATAATAATGGGGGTATATGTTTATCATCGAATTACTCCATAGCTGATCGTGTTATATTGTTTGTTTCTAATATCCCATGGCTCTCTGATTTTGAATGCATATCTAGCTATAAACAAAAAATTGAATCCCAGCAAAACGATGCAGTTATGGTTTTTTTAGAAACTTTAAATAAAGGGTTTGGCAATACGTTTTCACTTGACCGTTTGCCAAAGATTAAATCTGGAGCGGATTATCTGAAATGTAGGAATGTTACTACGTACTTAACATTAGCATCTACAGTGAATCCTTCATCATTTACCGCCAAATATTGTAATCAAAAAAACCTTATCGTTATGAAAGAAGGGCTGGTTAATAAATTCCCGGAAATTAAAAGGGAGTTTTATGATTGTCTCATGGAAAAAAATGATAGCGTATTAAAAAAATTTCATGATGAAATAAATGTTCAGGTGGATAAAATTTTACAAACTGCTAGCGTCCCTGAAAGTAGTTATGATGTCATTAAGGCCCGCATATTGGAATTTGTAAATATAAATGCATTGGGGAATAGTTATCCGTTGGACGCTTTGAAATGCTATTTGTATACCTTGTCTGGTTCGGATAAGGAGAAAGAGAGCCTTAACCAAGTTCCTGGTGAACCGTTTGCGTTGAAAATGAATGAAAGGTTAGCTCTACTCAATATATCGATGAATAATGATTCGGGGGTATTAGATAACTTGCTCCGCGATGTTTTTTTACTCAATGATGAACTAAAGTTAAAAAGTAGTGAAGATAAAAATCTATTATGTAGCGGTATATATGCGTATTTAGCGAAACAGTTCTATGAGGGTCTTATAAGAAACTCTATTGATAAAGTGAAGGTCGAACGGGGAGGCGCTGAACATCTGGTCCCATTATCAGTTCCGGTAACACCTTATGGTTTGCAAGAATCGTTATCGGATACGTCAAGTATTGACAGTTTTTTTAGTTCGGTATGCAGTGAAGACTACAACACTGAAGTGATATCTTGGGCGGATAGTGATTATTTTCCTCTACCGCCGACGCCAGAAGAACTTAAGCTTTTTCAGGGGGACTTGTCAGATATCGATGATTTTCCTCCACCGCCAACGCTAGAAGAACTTAAGTTTTTACAGGGTGATTTGTCAGATATTGATGATTTTCCTCCACCGCCAACAGCAGAAGAACTTCGTTTATATCAAGATGGGTCATCACGGTCCGATGAAGTAGATAGTCTTTATGGTTCAGCATCAGACGAATCCAATAGCGATAATGACGTCTATTTAACCGGCAGTGAAACTGCGAAGCTATTATAAGCAGTAGTGTATTTTGATTTCACACTTTCAGATAAGTTAGAGGAAGAAGTAAAATTGTACCTCTATCGGGAGAGGGATTAATGACAGGAAATGGATCGGAAAGACAAATTAATTTTTTGGGTGAAAAGCTAGGATTAGATCTAAAATTAGACGAAAAACAACAGGTTTTATTATTAATCGATGGTAAATGTCCCGTGTCACTGCAACTTGATGATGGAAAATGGTATTTTTATGGCATGGTTCGCCATTTGAAAAATGAAGATAATCCATGCGCTTTCTATCAAAAAACTCTCAAAGAGAGTTTTGAAACATTACGCTCGGGGATTGGGGGGCTGTGCCTAAATGAATCATCGGATATTCTCATGTTCGTCGGCGGGGCCCGAGAAACGAATTACAATGCGGATGAGTTGTACGAAAGTTTAAATCAATTTGTGCAGCGTTTGGATATGTTACGTGAAACGCTGGAATAAGATTGGCTGGAACAGGCCATGCGTTGTCATGGAACCCGAGAAGTAAGCCGAATAACCTTCCCTGCATACCGCCGTTAAGCAGGGAAGGTGATGACGCTTATAGTGACTTTTTCTCATCATTTTCTTGCGGTGTGTTCGCCGCAGTGACGAGAATGCGCCGAATATTTATTCCGGTGATGCCCAATGCCAGCGTGATCAGCGGGGCAGCAATATTAAAGATGGCAAACGGCATGTAGGCCATGGTCGAGACACCGAGCACGGCTGCCATATAAGCACCGCAGGAGTTCCAGGGAATCAACGGTGAGGTGACAATACCGGCGTCAGAAACTGCTCTGGAAAGGTTTTCCGGTGCCAACCCTCGTCGGGCAAATTCAGATTTAAATAAGCGAGTGGGTAACAGCAGAGCGATGTATTGGTCGCCAGCTGCAATGTTTAAACCAATAGCGGTAGCAACGACCGAAGCAATCAAGCGGCCGACCGTTCTGGCCCGTAATAACAGCGGTGTCACCAGCTTGTTGAGCAGACCAAAATCATCCACCATAATGCCAAAGGTAACCGCGCCGATGATGAGCCAAATGGTTAGCAACATGCTATCCATGCCACCACGCGACAGCAACGCATCTATCTGCTCAATCCCTGAATTCTCCTGAAAGCCGGTTGCCATTGCTGTCCACATGGCTTTTATGGCAAGCAGTGGTGCCGCGGTATCTGGCTCAGCAATAAAACGCAGCACCACTTGCGGTTGCATTATCGGCGTCATAATGCCCGCCAGTAATGCGGAGCACATAATCGCCAACGACGCAGGCACCTTTAATACCGAGAGCGTAAGTAAAAAGAACAAGGGCAGCAGGTTCCAGGGGGTAATGTGGAACAGCTCGTTAAACCGTTTCAACTCATTATCCGTGACGCTGGCATCGAAGGCACTGTGTTGATTAATACCCAGCGCAATAAACGCTATCAGGGCAATAGCTGCTGCGGGTAGGGTGGTCCACATCTGAGTACGAATATGTTTATACAGTTCGACGCCATTAAGTTGGGCAGCCAATACGGTGCTTTCAGAGAGCGGCGATACTTTATCACCCACATAAGCACCGGAAATGACGGCACCGGCGGTGATCTCAGGCGATAAGCCGAGCATATTGGCCAATCCGACCAAGCCAACACCCAATGTACCTGCGGTTGTCCATGAACTGCCGATACTGAGTGATACGCCAACACACACCAAAAAAGCGATAGGGTAAAACCAGTTCGGCATGATCATGACGATGCCGTAATACACCATGGTTGGAATGGTCCCGGACATGTTCCAGGTGCCAATCAATGCACCTACGGAAAAAAGAATAAAGATGGCACCGGAGACGGTGGCAATTCCTTTTCGTCCTGATTCAGAAATCTCTTCCCAACTGTGGCCATTTTTTAATATGACCATCGAGGTGATCATGGTGCTAACAATAATTGCCACTTGCAGCGGGCCATTTACCGCATCCAGGCCGAACAGGGCAACAGACGCGCCCACCAGCAGGATCAAGGTGACTACCGGGATCAACGCATCAAAATAACTGGGCGCTTTTATTGTGCGGGGAGGCTTGGGATCGCTGACCATATATGCTCCATATCCCGTTAAGGTAAAAAGTTTTTTTAAATTCGGAATGATCGTGTTGCGCGGTTCGTTCTGGCTTAAGCATAGTCGCTTTTTGCAATCGTATAGAGAATGTAATGAGGCTGAATGTTGGAAGGGGGGCTGCACACCCTACGTTCGCTCTGGGCCAAAAAAATCAGATGTCGCAGTACAGGGCGACTTCTGATTTTTATTTTATCTCTGCCATACTTCCAATCATTAGTGCGTTGTTTGTATGCAATCCATTCCCGCTGTGCAGCGCGTTCTGTCGCCAGTCAGCGAAAGGATTGCATGATGCAATTTATTGCGAAAATGATAATTAAAGGGAAGAAGTATGCAGTGGAAATCCCTGACGCCTGGCCTGACAAATCTGCTTGCTTATGAACGCACCTGGTTAAAGCACGACATTCGTGCGGGGCTTTCAGTGGCGGCCGTCGCATTGCCGGTGGCGATCGCTTATGCCGAACTGGCCGGGGTAAGCGCAATCGTTGGGCTCTACTCCTGTATTTTGCCGATGGTCGCCTACGCCATTTTCGGCTCTTCGCGGCAATTGATTGTTGGCCCGGATGCCGCTACCTGCGCGGTTATCGCGGCGGTCATCACCCCCTTGGCGGCGGGAAATACGGAGCTTCACTGGCAACTGGCGATTGTAATGACGTTGATGATGGGGACATGGTGTCTCATTGCCAGTCGATTCAAGCTGGGTGCCATTGCGGATTTGTTGTCCCGCCCGATATTGAGTGGATTGCTCAACGGCGTTGCGCTAACCATCATAGTAAACCAGATCAGCAACGTGTTTGGTTTTTCATCTCCCTCCAGTGAACTGATTGAGCGTATTTATGCGCTACCGTCGAATCTGGCAAACAGCCATTGGCCGACGGTGGGCATCTCGTTGCTGACGCTGCTATGCCTGTTTGGCGTGCGCTATCTTCGTCCGAATTGGCCCGCACCGCTCTTTGCCATCGTATTGACGACAGGGCTGACCTGGGCGGCAAACCTGCCGCGCTTTGGGATAGAAACGGTTTCTGGTTATACCGGTGGCGGTTTGCCTACCGTATCCTGGCCGGATTTCAAACCCGGCTTGCTGCGAGAACTGGTGATCCCTGCGTTGAACCTCGCGGTGGTCAGTTTTGTGAGCATGATGCTGACGGCGCGCAGTTTCGCGGCAAAAAATGGTTACGAGGTGGATGTAAACAGTGAATTCCGCGCACTTGGACTGGTGAATATCGTCTCTGGTTTATCGCAGGGCTTTGCCATTAGCGGGGCGAATTCGCGTACGGCGGTTAACGATGCCAACGGTGGCAAAAGTCAGTTGGTGTCTGTGATCGCCGCCTTGGCGATTGCTCTGGTGGTCGCATTGTTAAGTGAGCCCCTGCAATATATTCCTATTGCGGTACTCGGCGTCATTTTGATTTATGCGTCGTGGGGGCTGCTGGATTTACGCAGTATATCCCAATTGCGGAAGCGCAATCGCCCGGCATTCTACCTGGCTCTGTTTACTTTTCTGAGTGTGCTGCTGGTGGGCATTATTCCGGGGATTGGATTGGCGGTGTTGCTGGGGTTGTTGCAATTCCTTCAGACAGTATTCCGACCGACGGAGCATTTGCTCGGCGTCAATGCCGAAGGCATGATCCATTCATTAAATAACGGCAATGATTGTGATATCAGAGCGGTGGACGGCGTTATCATGTACCGTTTCAATTCTCCATTAACCTATTTCAACGTTGCCTATTTTAAGCGTCGCATTACCGATCTGGTGGATGGCGATACTTCTCAGCCGCGCTGGGTGGTGATTGATGCGGTAGCCAGCTTTACCCATGCCGATGTCAGCGTGCTGGCAGCCATCGACGAATTGAAACGCGAGCTCAAACAGCGTGGGATTAATCTGGTGCTTGCAGGACGACGGACTGAATTAACCCGCTGGTTCCGTATGAACCGTGCCGACAATAAGGTGCACGATTTGATTCTGGTGCCGGACCTGTATTTGGCATTACGGTTGATTCAGAGTAAAGAGTGCAAGGAGTCAAACACGCTAAGGGCGGACAGTCCGCCCTGATGACGTAAGTTATTGCAGCGTGGACATATCCAGCACGAATCGATATTTCACATCGCCTTTTTTCAGACGAGAAAACGCCTCATTAATCTGACTGGCACTGATTAATTCGATATCAGCCGTAATACCGTGTTCAGCGCAAAACTCAAGCATTTCCTGGGTTTCTGCAATGCCGCCGATATTCGAGCCGGAGAAACTACGACGTCCTTTAACGACATTAAATGCCCCAATTTCGATCGGCTCCGGTGGCAACCCTACCAGCACCACGGAGCCATCAATTTTCAGTAAGTTAAGGTATGCATTGACATCATGCTTTGCGGAAACCGTATCGAGGATCAGATCGACCTTACTGGCAAACGCTGCCATCTGCTGTGGATCGGTCGATAGCACTGCCTGATGTGCGCCAAGGCGAGTGGCATCTGCCACTTTGGCTTGCGATGTGGTAAAGACCACCACATGTGCGCCCATCGCTTTGGCAATTTTGATCGCGACGTGTCCGAGTCCACCGATGCCTAGAATGCCCACCACTTTCCCCGCGCCGGCCTGCCAGTGTTTGAGCGGTGAGTACACCGTAATACCGGCACACAGCAGCGGCGCAGCTGATGCCAAATCCAACGCAGCGGGCATTTTCAACGTGTATTTTTCACGACAGACGTAGGTTTGTGCGAAGCCACCGTAGGTCATTCCCCCCAGATGCGTATCCGGTGAGTTAAAGGAGAGCGTAGTGCCGGATTCACAGAACTGTTCGAGGTCGCTGCGGCAGGTGGGACATGTACCGCATGCGTCAACAATGCAGCCCACCGCAGCGTAATCGCCTGGTTTAAATCGGGTTACGTCACGGCCTACCGCGATAACGCGGCCCACTATTTCGTGTCCGGGGACCATAGGGTAGTGTGCTGCACCAAAATCATCGTTGAGTTGATGGAGATCGGAATGGCAAATTCCGCAGTAGAGAATTTCCATCTCAACGTCATCGCTCAGTAATCCGCGGCGTTTAATACTGAATGTGGTTAACGGGTTGGTTGCCGCATCGGTGCCAATGGCTTTGATGGTTTTAAACATAATTATTATCTCTATGAAAATTAACGGCCAACATGCGCTTGCAATGCTGCCGGATAACGTTCACCCACGATTTTTACCGTTTCCAGCACCTGGGTAATTTTCTGCAAGTCTGCTGGCGTAAGCGTGATTTCTGTTGCGGCCAAATTTTCCTCCAGCCGATGCAGCTTCGTGGTGCCTGGAATGGGAACAATCCAGGGTTTTTGCGCCAGTAACCAAGCCAGTGCGATTTGTGCGGGAGTGGTGCGGCGTTCTGTTGCCAGTTCGGCCAGTAATATCACCAATTTTTCGTTGGCTTTCAGAGCTTCTGCGGCGAAACGGGGAACCACGTTGCGGAAATCATTCTCTGTAAAGGTGGTTTCGGCGTTGATTGTGCCAGTCAGAAAGCCCCTGCCCAGCGGGCTGAAGGGCACAAAACCAATGCCGAGCTCTTCAAGCAGTGGAAGTATTTCTTGTTCTGGCTCGCGCCACCATAAGGAATATTCACTTTGTAACGCGGCAACGGGTTGCACTGCATGAGCACGACGTACGGTCTGCGCACCGGCTTCTGAAAGACCAAAATGTTTTACCTTGCCTTCGGCTATCAGATCTTTCACCGTTCCCGCGACATCTTCAATCGGGACATCGGGATCAACCCGGTGTTGATAGAGAAGATCGATAACATCTGTCTTAAGGCGACGTAGTGAACCTTCTACGGCTTCACGGATATGCTCCGGGCGACTGTTCAACATCTGCTGTTTATTGTCGTTGCCTATGTTAAAGCCAAATTTTGTAGCGATAACCACGCGATCGCGTAAAGGTTTCAAGGCTTCACCGACGACGTCTTCATTTAAATAGGGTCCATACACTTCAGCGGTATCAAAAAATGTCACACCGCGCTCAACGGCTGCGCGAACGAGTGTAATGGCTTGACGAGTATCCGTTGCCGGGCCGTAGCCTTGGCTCAATCCCATGCAGCCCAGACCTAGCGCAGATACTTCAAGCCCAGACGTTCCCAAATAACGTTTTTGCATTACTACGCTCCTACAGTTAACGGCTTTACCGATATTCAGCAAGCATAGCGCAGCACGATTAATTCGATTAGCCACGTTAATTCGCTAGGGTTTATTAACTGAATTCATTAATTACCGCCCGCGTTTGGTATTTAGCGCGAGAAGGTAGTTAACCAGCGGGTCACGGTTTCCGTGGTTCTTCGCTCCTGATCGCATTCGATAATAAGCGGTTTTTCTCGTCTGGCATGGGGTGCCAGTGTCGCTAATACCGCTTCGCTGTTACCAACGCCATATCCGCCATGGGTGATAAAAGGAACCAGCGCTTTGTCTGCCAAATTGTGGGTAGTGAGAAAGGTTTGCACCACCGGGGGAAGGGTTGTCCCCCAAATAGGAAAACCTAAATAAATCGTTTGATAATGTTCAATGTTGCTGACACTGCTTTTTAACGGTGGCCTGAAGCCACGGTCGCGTTCTATTTTTGCCTGCTCTACCGTCTGAAAATAATCATCCGGATAGGGCGTGGCAGGCTCAATCTCAAACAGATCGCTTTGCAGGCTGCGATGAATAACCCCCGCGATGACGCGTGTGTTACCACTGCGGGATAAATAAGCGACCAGAGTGCGTCGGTCTTTTAGGGGTAACTCAGCGCTGGCGCTAGCGGAGGAAGGAAGAACCATCTTCGCCACAGTTAAGCTGGCCAATGAGGTAAGCAGCGCTCTTCGAGTGCGATCGTGTTGGTGTGACATGTATGATTCTCCGCAGAAATGGATGCTAGACAACCCGCGCGGTGATGCAGGAGCAGAGCAGCATCAGCGAGCCCAAGATAACAGAAGATGTACAGTGAGATAATCGTATTGTATTGATTAGTATTATGAATATGCCTCATTAAAGGCATAGCACTGTCTCAGTGAGTGACAGTAGTGTTTCGTTATTTAACGGTGTGAGAAGTAATGTGTTAAAGAAATGGCATAATTGTCTTAAATATACATAAAAAATCATCTTAATATTTAAAGTTACACTGTATTTTTTTAAACAATATTTATATGTTTTGCGAAGAATAACGTGACGCTTGGCGTGTGATATGGGTTTTGTTTTTTTAAAGCATGCAATTATGTAATTGATCTTCTTGTTGTTTTCAAGTTTTTTGATGATTGTTTATATGTATCGTGGTATTAAAATATTAATGGTGATAATTTCATAATGTGCATAGGTGAATAGATTGTCATCCAGTCATAACCCTATTTTTAAATTTTTTATTACATTATAGAGTGTGCCGCTTTTGTATTTTTATAAATCATATTTTGTTATGTTTATTATTGAGGGCACATTTGTGTTTAATAAGTTATGAATGATAATTTAACATGTCGTTTCTTTCGGCAACTGGGGATGGTTTTCGCTTTGGTTAGTTGTTCTCAGGCGAATAAAAGTGATGAGAAAACGCACACGCCTGTTATTAAATATACAAAAGAGGATACGAGACGCCATTTGATTTCACCATCAGTCACAGATAATACCTCTATTAGGCATTCCGCTACGTCAATGAAAAGGGAAGACATGAATATTCGGGGAGAGGCACAGGCTGGTTTGGGCGCGTTTGGCCGCCAGTCTGGGAGTACCACGCTGAATGTATTACTGCCATTGCAAGAAAATGAAAAGCGCATGTTGTTCGGCCAATTCGGTGGATATCATCACAAACATAAAAACAGCGTCAGTGTGGGAGTAGGTCAGCGTCATTTTGGCAATGACTGGGGATTGGGGTATAACATTTTCTATGATGCGCAGATGTCAAAATCAATTTACCACCGCCTTGGTGTTGGCGGGGAGTTATGGTTTGATAATGCTCGTTTTACGGCAAATGGATATTATGGCCTAACCCGTAACCGGGATGTTGATGAAAAACCAGGGTATTACGCGGATGTCGCTCATGGTTATGATGTCAATTTGCAAGCGTGGATACCGGGGTATCGTCAGCTTAGTGGTCGGGTGAAATTTGAGCAATACTTTGGCGATAGCGTTGCGCTTACCAAGAAAGGGAAAGATGCCAGAAATCCACATGCGCTATCATTAGGGCTCAGCTATGCGCCTATTCCACTGCTACAGTTTGATATTGATCGCGTATTGGGTAGCCAAAAGCAGACTGAAAACCGTTTTGGGGTCTCTGTTCGTTACCAATTTGGGGTCCCCCTCTCTTTGCAACTTGATCCAACCTACACCGCATCCCAGTACTTAAAGAAAGCAAAAAATTATCATGTTGTTGATCGTAACAACGATATAAAGCTTTCGTTTCGAGAGAAGCCCTCTCAACGGATAGAAAAACCAGTAATAAAAGCCCCCGTTGCGCCAACGCCAGTACCACCAAAGGCACCACCAAAGGCACCACGAGAGGCACCACGGGAGATACCACGGGAGACACCGCGGGAGATACCACGGGAGACACCACGGGAGACGCCGCGGGAGATACCACGGGAGACACCACGGGAGATACCACGGGAGACGCCGCGGGAGATACCACGGGAGACGCCGCGGGAGATACCACGGGAGATACCACGGGAGACGCCGCGGGAGACGCCGCGGGAGATACCACGGGAGACACCACGGGAGACGCCGCGGGAAATACCACGGGAGACGCCACGGGAGGTACCACGGGAGACACCAACCCCATCAGGGGGGCCTGAATGGCCAGAACCACCCGTCTCAACGCCAGAAGGAGCTCCATGTTTAGAGTGTGAAGATTTAGTGCCAGGAGCAATCCCTCCTGTTGACGATGAAGCTTTTGAGGATGAAGACAGGGCAGTAAACCCTAAAGGGGCGCCGGAATGGCCAGAAGGGCCAAAACCACCTGTTGTAACGCCTGAAGGCGATCCATGTTTAGAGTGTGGAGACCTAGTGCCAGGAGCAAACCCTAACGATGACGTAGAACCGATTAATAGACAGCCTGATATTTATGTTTATCCACCCAGCCCTGATGGTATACCACTCAAAGCAAGCCCTGCTAAGCTGGAGCGTCATACATTAGTTGATGAAGCCGTGAATTCCGAAGGGTTTGTGATTGTTGAACCCTCGGGAACAAAAAGGGATTCGTCAGACAAGCAATATGGTTTTGAGTTTGTCGACGCCTCTTAACGTGTGGTGGCATCTGACCTGACCACCACCGCAGGGCTATAAGTAACGTGCAAGCGGCGTTCGCTAGGTGGCAGTGATGTCGATGCTATTGGAAATAGGCAATCCCTTGAGGTCTGCGTTTGTCAGGGCTGCGTCAGCAGCCCATGCCAGAAGCAGAGAGTGCTGATATTATTTCTTGTTAAGCATCGACTTCAAATCGGCAAACGGATTATAGGTGGCAGCCGCAACGTCTTTTTGCGCATCCTCTCCCGCCACAACGGTTGTGCCGTATTGGTCAGCCTCAGTGTACTTCGAGTGTTCATGATCATGGCAATACAGACACAGCAACTCCCAGTTGCTGCCATCTTCCGGGTTATTGGTATGGTCATGATCGATATGATGCACCGTTAATTCGCGCAGGTTGGAATAAACAAACTCCCGCGAGCAGCGTCCGCACACCCACGGGTAAATTTTTAGTGCTTTCTCACGGTAGCCGCTTTCCAGCCGTGCGTAGTTTTTGGGAATCAGAGCCATTGCCGATGTTACCTGTTATAAAGAGAGTGTTTACGATAGTGTCCCCAATATATCTCATAGTAGAGCAAGAGAAAAAATGAAAGCAGAAGATCCGGTTGGTTTTAATGGTACATACTCCATACCGTCACGATGCATATCGCAAAAGAATGAGAATGGCGCCGTCGACGCATTGACAGAGGAAATTGCTTGTGGAAACTTATCTGCTACATCGTGGTAGGCTTATCGATCATATTCAGCTCGTTGTAAACGACTTCGAGCTAAGCAAAGCGTTTTATCAGGCCGTACTGGCCGTTCTTGAGATCCCCATCATAAACACATCTGACGATTATTTCTGGGCAGATGAACTTGTGGTGTGTTCAGTCAAAAGCGAGGGTTCTCTGGGAAAACCGACAGGGCGTCACCATCTGGCTTTTCAGGCCAAAGATCGTGAAACCGTAAAGGCTTTTTATCATACCGCACTGACACATGGGGGGCGTGACAACGGCGCGCCTGGTGAACGAACCTACCACCCTGGGTACTACGCGGCTTTTGTGATCGATCCCGATGGGAACAATATCGAGGCGGTTTACCATGGCGAGGCAGAGCGCAGCACACACGCCGTGGAAATCCGTTTCAACCTCTAAGCTCAAAGGTTCACTGTCTCCGCACATCTCTCGCTACCGATGCCATGTGTACCGTCTGCCTGGCTGGAAGCGAGCATAACCTTTATCAAGATGTGTGACTCAAGCCGGTGCTGGTGAGGTAAAGCGCCAAACTTCAGTGTCCCGCAGTCATTTTGCCGGGTTTACCGGTTGTCGTTTTCGGGAAACACGCAGGGCGTCGACCACCAGTGAGAAAGCCGGAGACACTTGCTTACGACTCGGGTAATACAAATAGTACCCAGGAAAAGGCTGACACCACGCTTCAAGCACCCGGATCAGGCGTCCTTCTTCAATATGGGTTCCAAATTCTTCCTCAGGTAAAAAAGCGATGCCCAATCCCGCCAGCGCGGCATAAATAATATGTTCCGAAGTGTTAAACGTAACCTGCCCACTGACCCGCACGTTCAAATCACCACCGTCCTGATCAAAATCCCAGACGTAGAGCCCGCCGGATCTGACCATTCGCTGGTTAATACAGCAGTGTTGCGTCAGCTCATGCGGTGTTTGCGGAATGGGGTATCGCGAGAAATAATCCGGCGAAGCCACGGCCGCCATGCGTAATTCCGGTCCAATCGGTATGGCTATCATATCTTTATCGATGGTGTCACCAAGGCGAACGCCGGCATCGAAACGGTCGGCAACGATATCGCGGAAACCGTGGTTGGCATCGAACTCGATATGGATATCCGGGTATTCACGCAGTAGTGGCGTCAGTTTGGGTAACAACGTGGAACGCAAAACGTCTGGTCCACAGGTGATGCGCACCGTACCGGCGGGTTTGTCGCGCAACTCTGTGAGCATATCCAACTCGGCTTCAATCTCATCAAGGCGGTTGCCGATGGCCTGCAACAACCGTTCTCCGGCAGTGGTGGGCGATACACTGCGGGTGGTTCGGGTGAGGAGCCGAATTTTCATGCGTTCTTCCAGCGCGGAAATCGCCTGGCTGAGCGCAGGTTGCGTTACCCCAAGATGAGCTGCCGCACGGGTAAAACTGCCTTCGCGGGCGACGGTGACAAAATAGAGAAGGTCATTCAAGTTGCGTTTCATCTGGCAGGCGTTCCCAATTAATAATCAGGGCTTATAAGCCCATTAAGTATTCATTAGCTAGTCAGCCTACACCCGGCGTGTAAAACTTTCAGCAACAGAACATCGTGATCGGCACGTTTTATTCATGCGCTTTTTTGACGCCATTCCCGTGAATGGTGCCCGGCAGAGGCTTGCCTGAATTTGGCCGGGTCGATATTCAGAGGTAGCCGCTAATGTCCACACCGATCCGCGAAACACACCACGTAAACGAGAGGAAGTACTTCATGAAAAATATGACCCTGGCGCTGGGGCTGCTCATCAGCTCATTCGCCGCCACCGCGGTGGACCTGTCAAAAGGCGCGGACAACTTTTATAAAAGCGATAAAGTTACCCAGCAAAAAGTGACGTTTAAAAATCAGTATCAGATGAACGTCGTGGGCAATTTGTTTATCCCGAAAACGCTGAATCAGCACGCTAAAAACCCAGCGATTGTTATCGGGCACCCGATGGGCGCGGTAAAAGAGCAAAGCTCAAATCTGTATGCACAAAAACTGGCGGAGCAGGGGTTTGTAACGCTGGCGATCGACCTCTCCTTCTGGGGGGAAAGTGAAGGCAAGCCGGGTCATCTGGTTTCACCGGAAATTTATTCTGACGATTTCAGCGCGGCGGTCGACTACCTTAGCACGCAGCCGTATGTTGATTCTGACAATATCGGTGTGCTGGGGATCTGCGGCAGTGGCAGCTTTGTTATTAGCGCGGCCAAAATTGACCCACGTATGAAGGCGATAGCCACCGTCAGTATGTATGACATGGGCTCAGCGTTCCGCAATGGCCTCAATCATTCCCTGACGCCAGAGCAGCGTAAGGCCCTTATTCAATCGGCTGTCCAGCAGCGATTCGCAGAATTTAAAGGTGCAGAGAAGGCGTATATTCCAGGGACCGTGAATACGTTGGATGATTCAACACCGGCCATTCAGCGTGAATTCTTCGATTTCTACCGTACCGCGCGAGGCGGCTACACGCCGCAAGGCGAGAAAGAAGAGCTGACCACCAAGCCACTGTTAAGCAGCATCGGCAAATTTATGAACTTCTATCCGTTCAATGATATTGAAACGATTTCACCGCGCCCAATGCTGTTTATTACTGGCGATCGGGCACACTCGAAGGAGTTTAGCGAAGATGCCTACAAACGCGCGGGCCAACCGAAGGAACTGTACATCGTTCCTGGGGCGGGTCATGTTGATCTGTATGATCGTACTGACCTCATTCCATTTGAGAAACTGACATCGTTCTTCAATACCAATCTGAAATAATGATACACGCCGCACCGGCCAAGGTGCGGCGCATTTGCGCAATAGTCGGTTTGAAAGAAAAGCGATTGCTGCTACTACCATTGATATGATATTTGAGATATCAGTTGCGTGAACCGTTGGGATTGACGAGTAAAAACAGACCGTGTGAATCGGAGGCTTTGAAAGGTTTGGCGGATGCTTTTAAGTTGCGGATTTTTAGATCGTTAAGAGCCATTTGGGAGTCACTCCATTATCGAACCAATCTGACCCCAAATTTGACCACCACATTCTGCCGACACAGCGGGGAAAACGCACACGCATCGGGAAAGATTCTTGCGTTATTCTCTTGAATCTAAAGCAAAAAGCAGACGCCCGAGGACATCTGCTTTTTTGAATTTGGCTCCTCTGACTGGACTCGAACCAGTGACATACGGATTAACAGTCCGCCGTTCTACCGACTGAACTACAGAGGAATCGTGTGAACGGGGCGCATAATAACGGCGTGGTGCGGGGATGTCAAAGGAAGAACATGCAAAGGACGATCGTTTGCTGAGAGATTAGGCAGATCGCCCTTTTTTTCTGCGTTGCGGCGAAAATCAGGGCAAATCAGCGGTGTTTATCGCGGTCAACCTTGGTGCATAAAAGTGGTGGGGCATCGTTCTCAGGCAGCAATCGGGTGATGGGGCGTACCCTGATGGCTGGGATGGCGCGGAGAGTGGGCGAAATACCACTCAACGGTTTTCTTGATCAGTGCATCCGTTGCATCAATGTAGTGTTCTGGTGCTGATGTCATATCGTGCTGGAGAATTAACGGCAGCTCAGTACAGCCGAGAATCAACTTTTCCACGCCCGCATCAAGCAATCTGTCTCTGACCGGTGCCAGAAGTCGATGCGCATCGGCAATGCGGCCTGCCTTGTAGGCATAAATGCTTTCCATTACCGCCTGCTGTGCAGTGTCATCCGGGATCTGACAGGTGACACCCAGCGCGCTAAGGTTATCCTGATAAATTTTTGCTTTGCACGTGGCGGTGGTTGCCAGTAATCCAACAGCGTGCAAATGTTGCTGTTTAATCAACTCGCAGGTGGTGTCGATGATACTGATCATTTCGACATGAGTGCGTTTTTTTAATTCATCAAACCAAAAATGAGCGGTATTACAAGGAATGATAATACATTCTGCTCCGGCATTTTCGAGGATTTTCATATATTGAACCATTTTATCCAACGGTGATGCGCCATGGTTCAAAATACATTGCGTTCTATCCGGGATGTCAGGGATGGATACCGCAATGGTAGGAATATGATCCTGGTCTTTATTGGCCGGTGTGTTGTTAATTAATTTCTGCATGGCGTCAACCGTCGCCCCTGGCCCCATTCCACCAAGAATACCGATTAAATTATTCACGTTATTAACCTCAATACATGAAAGGATTGAAAATATCTTCGCACAACCAGCAGGAATGTGAATTGCTAAATTCCCATCCCCTATGTATGATTTGCATAGCCAACCCGGTGGCTATGCTTTTCCTGGTTATGCTACTGCGCAGGCTGTACAGCAGCGGTGGTGGTAGCGTCAGGCGCTGTGCGGCCTGAGGATGAATAGAGGTGAGTGTGCTTAATAACATTGAAACAAAATGGCTGTATGACTTTATTGCGTTGGAAGAACATCGCAGTTTTACGTTGGCTGCGGAAAAACGTAATATTTCTCAGTCGTCATTCAGCCGTCGAATTCGTGCGCTGGAAACGGCCATCGGCATTGAATTATTTGACAGAAATGCCACCCCGTTAAAACTGACGGAGCAAGGGCGGCTATTTCATGCCCATATTCGTAATACGCTAGACGATCTGGCCTATCAGTTAAATAAATTACACGGCGGTAGCCACTATAAAAATAAAATCACCCTGGCCGCCGCTCATTCACTATCGGTATTTATTCTTCCTGAATTGTTAAAAACGGTACCGGAACCACAGGAAAAAATATTCTATGTGGAATCTATCGATGTCGATGAGGCTGTTCTCAATCTTAAAGAGGGGAAAAGTGATTTTATTTTTTCCTTCTTTAATGAAGAGCTAATGTCTGAACCTTTTATGCACACCAAGATCCTCGAATCCCATCTCTATCCGGTCAGCGCTTGCGATAAAACCGGAAAGCCCGTTTTTAACCCCCGATCCGAAACGGTGCCGCTGCTCAATTACACCGATACCAGCTATATGGGGCGGCAGGTGAACCGTTATCTTTCTGCCACCAACAGCGAGCGTTTTTCAATAACGTTTGTTTCTTCGATGAGCGACCTGCTTAAACGTATGACGTTGCAGGGCTACGGCATTGCCTGGTTACCGGATTACTCCATTCGGGAGGAACTTAAAAATCGGGAGCTTGCAGTGCTGGATATGCCCGATGCGGTAATGCGCATGGGGGTTTACCTGTATCGAATGAATGCCAAACTCAATGTCGCGTCTGAGAAATTTTGGCGCTATATGAAGAGCTTGAATCATTAGCCAGCGGTGCGTAGTTACGCAGATAAAAAAAGCGGCCAATCGGCCGCTTTTCAGTTGTGTGCTATTTCACTGATGTTGATGGTTTAGCTGACTTTGACTTCGTCGTATTCGACTTCTTCGTCAACGTCATCTTCAATCAATCCATTTTTCTGTTCGAGCTTCGCGACCACTGCGGTGGAGATACTGTTACCCACTACGTTAGTGGCAGTACGGCCCATATCCAGGAACTGGTCGATACCGATAATCAGCAGAATACCGGCTTCCGGCAGGCTGAACATCGGCAGCGTTGCCGCCACGACAACAACAGAAGCGCGTGCAACACCCGCCATGCCTTTACTGGTGATCATCAGCGTTAACAGAATCAGGATCTGCTGAGTGATGCTCAGGTCAATGTTGTATGCTTGCGCGATAAACAGGATGGCAAAAGACTGGTACATCATCGAGCCGTCGAGGTTGAACGAATAACCCAACGGCAATACGAAGCTGGAGATCTTTTTCGGCACACCAAACTTGTTCAGTGCTTCCATGGTTTTAGGATAAGCCGATTCGCTGCTTGCCGTAGCGAAGGCCAGCATGGTGGGTTCGCGAATCAGTTTGGCCAGGTGGAAAATCGGTTTGCCGAGGAACAGATAGCCAGCGCCAAACAATACCGCCCACAGCACAGCCAGACCAATATAGAACTCGCCAATCAGTTTACCAAAGTCATAAATCAGACCCAGACCTTGCGTAGTGATAGCAGAAGCCAACGCAGCAAACACGGCGATGGGTGCCAGATTCATCACGTAGTCAGTGACGCGGAACATCACTTTAGCCAGTTCATTAATCAAAGAATCGATGGCTGTGGCTGCTTTGTTTTTCGCTTTGACATAGGCCAGCGCAGAACCAAAGAACAGTGAGAACACTAAAATCTGGAGGATTTCGTTGTTCGCCATGGCTTCTACGATGCTTTTCGGGAAGATATGGCTGATGAAGCTCTTCAACGTAAAGCCGTCAGTATTCAGTCCAGTTGCAACCGCTGTGGCTGGCGCGGTCAGGTTCATGCCTGCGCCTGGTTGGAAAATGTTGGCAAACAGCATACCGATCAGCAGTGAAATAACTGAAGCGGTAATGAACCAGGTCATCGCTTTAAGACCGACACGGCCTACATCCGATGAGTTGCCCATACTTGCCAGCCCGGAAACCAGGGTAGCAAACACCAGCGGTGCGATGATCATTTTGATCATGCGTAAGAAGATGTCGGTGACCATGTTGAAGTATGATGCAACTTCTTTTGCTCGTGCGCCATCCAGAAAATGATGACAAGCCCAGCCAATCAATATCCCTAAGATGATAGCCAGCGCTATCTGCTTAAATAACTTCTGCCTTTGCATAGTGACCTCATGTTGATGAATAAACTCAGGCAATAAACATTGTTATTGGCAGTCAGCAGATCTCGGCGGCCATGCCTGCGAAAAGCACGACCTGCTGCACCAGTCATGTTTTATGGGTGATATTGCCTGGGCCAAGATATTACAACGATTCTACGGTTTTACCTTTTTTTTCTTATACCTCGCCATGCAAAGACAGAAACAATTATGCAAAAAACGCATTTATTTTAGTTTTTTTATCTAAAATGAGAATTAAATGGTGATTGTTCATTCGTTGAGCTGAATTGAATTTATATTTAAAACAATAAGTTAATGGTTGTTGTTGTCATTGATATGCATGGTTATCATTTTTGCTTATGAAAACTGCGCTCTTAGTAATTAATAGAATGAAGAGCTGAGGGAAAAGTGTGCTGCAACAGCGCGCCGATCGCAGACAAATTCTCTGTTGCGGCATTCATTTATTGCAGTAATTTTCTGTGAGTAATATCAAAATTCGTTAATACGGGCCACCCTGGTTGTCTTCAGGAAAATGAATCACGATTCAGATCAAGCTATGGCTATCGCATCGTGTCATTTCCTGTGGTCAGCCCTTACACTATTACCCTTAAGGATTATGGTGATTAAACTGCGGTGGCTATGGCGATACATTTGACGGATTCTCCATCCCGACAGTCTATTCTCTGGCAGGATACGCTGTTAAAGGTTTCCCAATCATTGTTGCAACAACGCACAGTCGACGATCTGTTGCAGGTTTTGCAAGGGGCCTCCTTTTCGGTGGTGAGGTTTCAGCGTGTCCATCTGCTCTGGTTGAACCCCCTACATAATCAGATTCGCTTTTACCGCTACGATCCGCTTACCGACAAGGTGACGAGCAGTGAAGAGGGGGCATTGCTGGCTGAAGGGCCGGGCAGTGCGAGCTGGACCTATGCCACACTCCAGCGGCGCGATCGTTTGCATTTTTTGCGCGATTACCCTTATCTGGCGCAACATCCTGCCTATTTAGGGTTAAGCGATTACTGCCTGGTGCCACTGGTACGAACGGGTGCGGATCGCGTGATGGGTGGCCTGGAGTTTCTCAAGGCGGATGGCAGCCTGTTTGATGACAGTGAAATCGCTTTTTTTCAAGCATTGGCCAGTGTAGTGACCTGCGCACTGGAAAATATCATGACGCGCGAGCAGTCGCAGAAAGAGACAGAATCCCTGCGCCATGAACGCGATCACTACCGCATTCTGGTGGATGTTACCAATACCGTTATCTCCAAACTGGAATTAAAGGCGTTAGCGCAAGAGGTCTCGCGCGAGATCCACCGTTTCTTTGGCATTGATTTTATCGCGCTGGCGCTGGGGGATGGTGAGAACGAGGACGGGCCGTTAACCTACTATGCCACTCATTATCCTGCTGGAGAAAGTCCCGCAGGAAAAACCTCATACCACAAACAAGGCAAAGTGCCGCTGACGGAAACCCTGGCAGCGCAAGTAATGCAAAACAATGCCGTGGTGCTGAGTGCACCGGGGGAGGGGATACCCGGTACACCGACGCGTTGTTCGTTGGCGCAGCGACTTGACGGGGGCTTAACCCACGCGTGTCTATTGCCGCTAACCTTTGGCACCAGAGTATTAGGGGTGTTGGAGTTGGCCCACCGTCATGAATTGGCGGTAACCGACGCGGATATTCGGCTGTTGCGGCAAATTGCGGCACGTATCGCAATTGCGCTGGATAACGCCGTGGCCTACGAGCAGATAACCCGCCTGAAAGACAGCCTGATCCATGAAAACTTCTATCTGACGGAACAGTTGACCGAGCATGTACGTCAGCATGGCGACGATGCTTTTGGTGAAATCATTGGTTGCAGCCAGGCCATTCGTCAGGTGTTGGAACAAGTAGAGATGGTGGCCGCCAGCGACAGCACGGTGCTGATTTTGGGCGAGACGGGCACCGGCAAAGAGTTGATTGCCCGGGCCATACACCGCTTGAGCCCAAGGCAGGGCAAACGCATGGTAAAAATGAACTGTGCCGCTATCCCTTCCGGGCTTCTGGAGAGTGATCTGTTTGGTCATGAAAAAGGGGCTTTTACCGGGGCAAGTGCGCAACGTCAGGGCCGTTTTGAACTGGCGGATAACAGCACGCTGTTTCTCGACGAGGTGGGCGATATTCCACTGGAGTTGCAACCCAAACTGCTGCGCGTGTTGCAGGAGCGAGAAATTGAACGACTCGGTGGCAGTAAGGTCATCTCTGTTGACGTGCGCCTGATTGCAGCCACCAACCGTGATTTAAAACAGATGGTGGCAGATCGAGAATACCGCAGCGATCTCTATTACCGGTTGAATGTCTTCCCCATCGTCATTCCCCCGTTGCGGGAGCGCCCAGAGGATATTCCGCTGCTGGTGAAGTTCTTCACGCACAAGATAGCCCGCCGGATGAACCGCACTATCGACAATATTCCCTCTGAGGTGCTGCGTCGTTTAAGCCGCCTGCCGTGGCCGGGCAATGTGCGGGAATTGGAAAATGTCGTCGAGCGCGCGGTGATCCTCACGCGTGGCACCACCTTGAATCTGCAACTGGCGGAGTTTCAGCAGATGCCACCGTCAGCGAGCGATGTTCAAAAACCTGTTGCTGCCCCACAGGATATGCCATCCCGTCAGCCGTTACAGGACGACGAAGTGGAATCCGAGCGGCAAAAAATTATCCGCGTGCTGCGTGAAACCAACGGTATCGTCGCCGGGCCAAAAGGCGCAGCGGCGCGCATGGGGGTGAAACGTACCACGTTGTTATCGCGGATGCAGCGTATGGGGATCTCGGTGAAAGATATTGAGGAGATGGAGTAAGACAGCGTGTCTCCGCTTTTTCAACGGCGGTAATTTCATGTGCTATTGCGTAGGGTTTCGTGCGCGAAAAAAGCGGTATTTCTCTGCCTACCGCGTGGCACGCGCCCGACATGGGGCGGCTCAGTCGCCGTCGCCCCATGGCCCCTGGCTGTGCGCGGAATGACGTCGCTGCGCGATGCCTTCAGAAATGGTGGCCGCCGGACGGACCGCGCTCGACGCGTTCCTGACGCGGCGAGCGCTTTCGCGACATCCCTGTCGCTCATCCTGGCGGCAACCCTTTCCTCAGCGTCATTTAACGCGGAACGTCAACCCCTGCCGCATTGACAATCGGGGTTTACGCTCCCGCCACTTCGGCTTCCTTCCGCAGGCGGGCTTTCAATGCGCTGTATTCTTGTTGCACAAAGTTTTCAGCCCATGCCTGATTCTCAATGGCTTCCAGTTTCACCGCGCAGTGCTTGTATTCTGGCGTTTTGGATATGGGGTCAACTTCATCCAGCGTCAGCTCGTTACAGGCACCGATCCACCATTGATAGGTCATGTATACCGCACCTTTATTGATGCGTTCGCTGACCATCACGCGGCTGATCACCTTGCCACGACGGGAAGAGACCCACGCCAACTGCTGATCGCGCAGGCCAAGGTGTTCAGCGTCTGCCGGGCTGACTTGTACGTAGCCCGGTTCGTCCGCCAGCGTTTGCAGCGCAGTACAGTTGCCGGTCATGGAGCGGCATGAGTAGTGGCCCACTTCGCGCACCGTGGAGAGCACCAACGGATAATCGCTGTCGGTTTGTTCCATCGGCGGACGCCATTCCGTGGCAAACAACAATCCTTTGCCGCCAGGACGGTCGAACTTGTTACCGGCATACAGCCACGGTGTGCCGGGGCTATCCTCCGTCAGACACGGCCAGGGAATGTAGCCCAAACCGGACATTTTCTCGTAGGTTGCGCCGAAGTAGAGCGGGCACAGGTGGCGCAGTTCGTCCCAAATTTCTTGAGTATTGTTGTAGTGCATCGGGTAGCCCATCGCCGTTGCCATCAGGCTGATGATCTCCCAGTCAGGCTTGACGTTGCCTTTTGCCTGCACCGCTTTGTAGAAGCGCTGGAAGCCACGGTCAGCAGCGGAATACACCCCTTCATGTTCTCCCCAGGAGGTCGCCGGGAAGATAACGTCCGCCATTGCCGCCGTCTTGGTCATAAAGATGTCTTGTACGATCAGCAGTTCCAATTCGGCGAAGGTTTCACGCACCATCGACAAATCCGGCTCCGTCTGAAGTGGGTCTTCCCCCATCAGGTAGTTGGCCTTGATCTTACCTTCCTTGATTTTGTGCGGCACATCCGTCAGTGAATAACCGACATGTCCGGCCAGATCTTGCACGCCCCAGGCTTTGGCAAACTTGGCTCGCACGTCTGGGTCGGTCACATTCTGGTAGCCGGGGAATTGGTTCGGCAGCGCGCCCATGTCGCACGCACCCTGCACGTTGTTTTGACCACGCACCGGGCCAACGCCGACGTTGGGACGCCCCAGATTACCGGTGAGCAACGCCAGACCGGAAAGCCCTTTCACCACGTCAACGCCCTGCGTCCACTGTGTGACGCCCATGCCCCACAGGATGGTGGCAGACGGTGCGGCGGCATACATACGCATGGCATCGCGAATCAACTGCGGAGACAGACCGGTGATTTCTGCAACGTATTCCGGAGTGTATTTGGCCACCAACGCACGGTATTCATTAAATCCTTCCGTGTGCTGTGCAACAAAGTTGGTGTCGTAAAGTCCCTCGTTGATCAATACGTTGGCAAACGCGTTAACCAACGCCATGTTGGAGCCGTTTTTCAGCGGCAGCCAGAGATCGGCGATGCGGGCTGTTTCGATGTGGCGCGGATCGCACACGATAACTTTTGCGCCACGCTCTTTGGCTTTGATGATGCGACGTGCCACGATGGGGTGAGAGTCAGCGGCGTTGTAGCCAAACACCAGAATGCACTCAGTATTCTCAATCTCGCAAATGGAGTTGCTCATGGCACCGTTGCCGAGCGTCACCTGCAATCCGGCCACGGAAGGGCCGTGGCAGACGCGGGCGCAGCAGTCGATATTGTTGGTGCCGGTCACTGCGCGCGCAAATTTTTGCATCACGTAGTTGGTTTCGTTACCGGGACCGCGTGATGAACCGGTATGCATGATGGCATCCGGGCCGTACTTTTCTTTGATGGCGAGCAGCTTAGAACTGGCAAAACCGATGGCTTCATCCCAGGACACTACCTCAAACGGCGCGCCTTTTTGGCGCCGGATCATCGGTTGGGTCAAACGCGGGGTGAGCAGTTTGGTGTCGTTGAGAAAATCCCAGCCGTAGTAGCCTTTCAGGCACAGTTCGCCCTCGTTGGTTACGCCGTTCGCACCCTCTGCGCCAACCACTTTGCCGTTTTCAACCAGCAGGTTGATCTTGCAGCCTGACCCACAGTAAGGACAGACGGTAATCACTTTTTGCATGATGTTGTATCTCCTTGCACGTACCTGGACGGCACCGTTCAGAACTGGATTCCTGCGGCGTCATCAAGTGCCGCACGCCGTTGTTTTTGTTGGATCATGGTGTCGATATCATCGCGGCTGACCAGATGCAGCGCCTTGGTGGGGCACACCTGAACACACGCCGGGCCAGCCGTGCGCTCCTGACACAGATCGCATTTATGTGCTTCGGCTTTCATCCCACTCCCCATCAACTGATGATGGCTGATTCTGACGACCGGTTTACTGATCACGGTCATGGCACCGTAGGGACATGCCACCACGCAGGTCTTGCAGCCGATACATTTTTCCTGCCTTACCTGAATGCTGTCCTGCGCGCGGACAATGGCGCCGTTGGGGCACACATTGGCACAGGGGGCGTCCTCACAATGGCGGCATTGAACGGTGGTGCTGACATCAAGGCTCTTTACCACCGTGAGACGCGGTGCAAACTGCGTTGCACTGAGCGATGCCGTATTGCCATCGCCGTGGGCCAGCACGCAAGCGACTTCGCAGGTGCGACAACCGATACATCTTTTGGAATCTGCAATAACGAACCGGTTCATGACGGGCTCTCCTTCCTCGGCTCTGTACATAACGTAGGTGTCGACACTTTGCCGGTGTCGGCGGATCGCCCTACATAAAGCAGGGTTTATGCCAACCTGATAATAAAAATGTAATATGTTGATTGGTATATTAAAAAAATAAGATGTTGTTGGGTGTCGACATCCGGTGACGACACCACTGAAGCTGGATTTCGGCAGATTTGACGATGGCAGTGACGGGAATAAAGAGCGTTTTATGTAATTTGCCTCACGTTTCCTTATTCACTGCCTATACTTCAAAAGGGTGCCTGTAATGGACTCGGCGTGCATATTTTATAAAAAAGGGTTTCTTATTTAACGGTGTTCTCATTGGCCGATATTCCGGTGCAGGCAAGCTTTCAGGGCGCATGTCTGAAACTCGGTAATGTTTCCTGCTGGCTCCTGTCGGTGGGTCTGACTATACGATGGCGATTCAACCTCCTTCCGTTTTTCGGTGCAGTGTTGTGCCTTTGGGCTTGCCTGTCACTGATGTATGGGAAGGCATGATGGAGTGGTGATATGAGCTTTCTGAAGAACATCAGTATAAGAGTTATGGTGTTGATGATTGTGGCGTTTCTCTTGGCAATCTGGGGCGTAGCATCTGGCTATAGCCTGTACTCCCTGCAACAGGCGACCCAGCTTATCGCGCAAAGTGAAGTGCAAAAAAAGAGCCATGCGCAACTGCTCTACGGTGTTGAACAATCTTTTCGTGCCATGACGACGCTCGAACGGGCGGCAAACTACACGCAAAACGGTGAGGCGGAAAATGCCCGGCAGGCGCTGGCGCAGGCGCAGCCGACGATTGCCAATGTGAAATCGGCGTTGGACGCGTTCAAAAACAGCGCGCACGGCGATGTCACATCCGCTGCGGTTGAGGGCGTGGTTCGCACTTGGTCGGCGTTGGTGACTTCTGCATTGGAACCGTTACAGCAGGCGTTGCAGCAAAATGATGCGGATGCGTTACGGCAACGTCTGAACCAAACCTCTCCCATGGTGAATGCCTTTGGCGATGAAATCAAACGCTACACCGATCAGGTTGCCGCATCGCCCGCCATCGGCGAAGCGCAAGGCCACCACGAGAATAACCGTAATGCGCTGATTGCCGCCTTGCTTGTCGGGGTGTTGGCACTGTTTTTCACCGAATATTATCTGAAAAATTATCTGGTGAAGCCGATCAGCGTGCTGAAATCCCATCTGGCACAATTAACGGCGGGGCGTTTGGGCTATGAACTCACCGAGTTTGGCCGCAACTGCGCGGGCCGTCTGATTCCCGATATCAAACTGCTACAGAAAACCTTGCGCGATACCGTCACCTCTATCCGACAAGGCGCAAGCGTTGTGCAGGATCGCACGGCCAACATCAAGGAGGGGAACGATAGCCTTTCCTCGCGCACCGAGCAGCAGGCGGCGGCGCTACAGCAGACCGCTGCCAGCATGGAACAGATGAGCGCCACGGTAAAACAGAATACCGAAAACGTGCATCAGGCGCGTCGTTTGGCGCAGGATGCGTCAAATATGGCGAAACGCGGTGGTGACATCAGCAAAAATGTAATGCAAACCATGAATGACATCAGCGCCAGTTCGCGCAAGATCTCTGATATTAACACCGTGATTAATGGTATCGCGTTCCAGACCAATATCCTGGCGCTGAATGCGGCGGTAGAAGCGGCGCGGGCCGGTGAACAGGGCAAGGGTTTTGCCGTGGTGGCCGGTGAGGTGCGCAGTCTGGCGCAGCGCAGTGCTCAGGCGGCGAAAGAGATTGAAGCGCTGATTGCGGAATCAGTGACGCGTGTGTCAGCCGGGGCCAGTCAGGTGCAGCAATCCGGTGAAGCCATGAGTGGCATTATCGAGTCAGTGAGCCACGTTAATGATGTGATCAGTGAAATTGCTGCGGCGACCGAGGAGCAGAGCCACGGCATTTCGCAAATCAGCCAAACGGTGCATGAAATGGATCGTGTGACACAGCAGAATGCGGCGTTGGTGGTGCAGTCTGCCGAAGCGGCGGCCGAGTTGGAAGACGAAGCCGACGGCTTGTTGGCGGCGGTCGATGTGTTCCACCTGACGGAGTCAGCGCCTGCATCCCGACCGACACAGAGTGTCATTAAACCGCTGGTCAAACGGCCAGGCGTAGCGCCTCGACCCACGGCGCTGCTTTCCGGCGGGCAGAACTCGGCCCATGGCGGCTGGGAGAAATTCTAAGCCGCAATAGCAACGCCCCGCCTATCGCGGGGCGTTTTGCTTTTTGATATCCGTAACTGTAAATGCTTACAATCGCGCGAATCCGCCGTCACCGTGCCAGTGCGGTAACTGCTGATAAATCTGCTCTACAGCCTGCGTGACTGCGCGGTTGACCGGGCAATAAAATGCCACCAGTGCTGGCTGAATGCCGACAAAAATCACTTCCGGAATAAACGTTTGCAGCGTATCAATCATAAAGGTGAGCGGCATGCTGTGGGTATTCATCAGCATATCTTCGGCAATGCGCGTCGGATCGACGATGCGTATGGCTCCCGGTTCGAGTCCCATGTCCGTGGCGTCTACCACTAACAGGCGCTGCGGCGGCGCGGCGCGCAGGCGATGCACCGCATTTTCCGGGATGGCACCCCCGTCGATGACCGCCCAACCCGCTAGCGGGCTCTGTTGCAAGCGCTCGGCGAGCAACGGGCCTGCGCCGTCGTCACCCATCATCACATTGCCTACCGCCAGCACCATGTTGGGTGCGGAGCACTGCGTATCGGTATCAAGGGTGTCCAGACTGGCAAGATGCGTTTCCCAATCCATGGCTTACTCCTCCCTCCGTTTAACCATCAGGTACAGTGCAGACTCGCGCTCAATGGCGACCAGATAGTCGAGCAGGGTGGCGCTCCAGGCGGCAAAACGATCGCCGTTTCCCAGCGCGCTAAATGCCTGATGCAACAACCGGGTATGTGAACTGTCGAGGGTAATTTCGCCAAATTTCAGCAAGCCCGCCATTTTGCGCTGTGCATCACCGGCAGGCAATTGGGCTATCCATGTCTGATAGTCGTCGAGCGGGCACGTCAGCACCGGTTTCAGGCAGTCGATCACGCCGACATGGTGGCCGATGGCCAGCGAATAATACATGACTTGCTGCGCCTGTTCCGGCACCTTCTCTTTACTGTCGAGAAACTTTTGGCTTAGCGCGTAAAAGATGACTTTTGCACTCATAGTGGCCGAACTCCCTGCTGCCAGCCGTGATATTGCGCCAGTAAGCGCCGCACGATTTCACTCAAACGCGGATCGTTTTGGTGTGCCAGATAGGCGTTAACGCGCGCCTCCAGCATCTCCTGCGGTGACTGGAGCAGCAGGTTGATAAACGCGTCGCTGATTTCTCGGCCCTGACGATAGCCCGCCATGCGTCTGGCTTCCCGCTCCAACTGCACGCGTAAATCCAGCGGCGCGTCAGGCAACAGCAGCGCGGCCTGCTCATCTTCTCCTTGTTGCGTGCTGACGCCCTGCAGTTTCTGCTCCAGCAACCCCAGCGCCACGGCAAAGCCGTATATCGTGGCGGCTGGCGTAGGGGGGCAGCCGGGGATATACACATCAATCGGCACGATGGTATCGCTGCCGCCCCACACGCAGTAGAGATCGTGGAAGATACCGCCGCCGCAGCCGCAGGCACCGTAGGAGATACAGATTTTCGGGTCGGGTGCAGATTCATAGGCACGCAGTGCCGGGCTGCGCATCGCCCGCGTGACCGCGCCGGTAAACAGCAGAATATCGGCATGGCGCGGCGAGGCCACCACCTTGATGCCAAAACGCTCGGCATCGAAAACCGGGGTGATGGCGGAGAATATTTCGATTTCACAGCCGTTGCAGCCACCGCAGTCGACACGATAGACGTAGGCAGAACGCTGGATATCTTTCAGCAACGTTTTCTTTAACTGCTGGGTCTGTTCATCTAGCTGGATGGGCGTGCTGCGCGTATGGACCGATGAAGGAACATCTACGCCGTTGAGTGGTTCACTCATGATGGCCCCCTTGACTGAAAGCCGCCGCAGGCGGCGTGATAAAATGCTGGCTCAGCGTTACGTTACCTTTATGCGGCATGCTCTGTTTGCGTTTGCATTCCGGGCAGGTTTCGAACTGCGCGCGTCGGGCTTCTGCATCTTCCGCCGACATGCCAGCCTGTTGCAGCAGGGCTACCGTATAAGCCACCTCTTTCTCCGGGGCGAAGGGGCGGTGGCATTCGTGGCATGCCAGCAGTCGGAAGGTGGCGCGTTGAAACAGATCCGCTTTATTGGCGACAGCCATCTCAAACTCTTGCGACAGCACGATCGCACGCGTCGGGCACACTTCCTCGCAGCGTCCGCAAAAAATGCAGCGTCCGAGAAACAGTTGCCAGGTACGGGTGCCGTTCACCACATCGGTTTCCATGGTCAGCGCATTAGCCGGACAGGCAACGGTGCAGGCCGCACAGGCAATGCACTGCTCGGGGTCGTACTGCGGTTTGCCGCGAAACCCGGCGGGCACCTCGAGCGGTGCAAACGGGTATTTGACCGTACTGTTGCCCGCGTCGCGCAGGATTTTGAACAGTTTTAACATGGTGTCATCCCTCTATTTCAGCGGCGAACGCGTGCGTTCAAGCCCATAGCGCTCGATCTCTTTATAGGGCACGGTAGTGATTTTCTGTTTGCGCACGTCGATCAGCGTCACCCGATCGGTACAGGAGTAGCACGGGTCCAGGCTGCCGATGATCAGCGGCGCGTCGGACACCGTATTACCGCGCAGCATATAGCGCAGCACCGGCCAGTTGGCGTAGGTAGCGGCACGGCAGCGCCAGCGGAACAGTTTCTGGTTATCGCCGGTCATGCTCCAGTGCACGTCTTCG
The DNA here is from genome assembly GCF_025962655.1 of Candidatus Symbiopectobacterium sp. NZEC151. Lineage (GTDB taxonomy): Bacteria > Pseudomonadota > Gammaproteobacteria > Enterobacterales > Enterobacteriaceae > Symbiopectobacterium. The sequence continues at coordinate 136,707 of NZ_JAGFPE010000001.1, forward strand.
CCACGCGGCGCTTCTGCGTACCCCAGGGCGAACTGATAAGGTTTATACGCAAACCCTTCGGTCAACAGCGGGCCTTCGGGCAGATTGTCCAAACCGTATTCCACGATAGCCAACGAGGTCAGCACTTCGCGAATGCGCACCAGCACACGGGAATAGACGTCCCCGGCGCTCAGGTGGTGCAGTTCCATCGGCAAATCCAGGTAGGCGGAGTAGGGGTGATCGATACGCATGTCGCGTTGGAAGCCGCTGGCGCGAATCATCGGGCCCACCGGGCTGTAATCACGTGCCACCTGTGATGACAAAATGCCAATGCCCTGCGTGCGTTGCAGCATATTAGGCGTATTCAGCAGCATGTCAGAGAGTTGCATAACTTCGGTGCGCATCTCACGAATCAGCTTGATGGTTTTCAGCCTGTCCTCTTTCAGAATATCGCGGCGAATGCCGCCAATCAGGTTCAGGCCATAGGTTTTACGCGCGCCGGTCAGCATTTCGGCAATGGTCATGGATTTTTCGCGGATGCGAAAGAATTGCATAAACCCGGTATCAAAACCGACGAAGTGGCTCGACAGACCGATGTTCAGCAGGTGACTGTGCAGGCGCTCCACTTCCAGCAGAATACTGCGAATGGCGTGTGCCCGTGGCGGCACCACAATGCCCATCGCATTTTCGATCGACGTGGTGTAGGCCACGCTGTGGGTGAAACCGCAGATGCCACAGACCCGGTCGGACAGGAAGGTGACTTCGTTATAGCCCATACGGGTTTCCGCCAGTTTCTCCATGCCGCGGTGGACGTAGAACAGCCGGTAGTCGGCGTCGATAATTTGCTCGCCGTCGACAAACAGGCGGAAGTGACCGGGTTCGTCGGAGGTGATGTGCAGCGGCCCAATCGGCACCACGCGGGTGTCGCCAGTGGCTTCGTTCACAAAGGAGTAGGTTTCATTATCCTGTGTCGGTGCCGGGCGCTGGCGGTAATCCATTGCATCTTTGCGCAGCGGGTAAAGATCGTCCGGCCAATCATCGGGCAACACCAGACGGCGTTCGTCCGGCAGACCGACGGGGATCAGGCCATACATATCGCGCACTTCGCGCTCGCCCCACACGGCGGCAGGCACGCGCGGCGTCACCGAGGGAAATTCAGGGTTGATCGGGTCTACCAGTGCCTTGACGATCACCCAGCATTTTTCTCCCTGTTCCATCGACAGCACATAGTAAATGGCAAAATAGCCGTTCAACGTCCGCTCATCGTTACCAAACAGGACTGACAGCCAACCGCCATGCTGATAGTAGAGATGCTCCACCACATCCGGCAGGCTTGCCAGTTTCACCGTCAGCGTCAACTGGTCGTCGGTTTGCCACGCCTGTTCCAGTATGGCGTGGGGGAACCGCTGCTGCACCTGCGCGGCATAACCCGCGCCGCGTTTGGCGTTGGTTGCAGCAGCCACGGGGGGAGTAGGATGTTCATTCATCACGGGACGTCTCCTGACGAGAAAGGGTAAGCGGTGCGCGTTCGATCGGCGACAGTGCCGTGGCAGTGGCGGCCTCGGTGGTGTGCGATTGCAACACCAGCGCGCTGGCGCTTTCCAGTAAACGGGTAACGGGTTGTGGAATATGCGTGCCCATCAGCAGCATTAATGCCAGCAGAATCGCCATCGGTGCGGTGGTCAGAATGCCTAACTCACCTTTGCTGACGGCAGCGGGGCTGTTGCCCAACACGGTGCTGGCGACCATGCGTACCAACCCAGCCAGCACGATAGTCAACAGAAACAGCAACACGATAACCAGCCACAGATAGCCCGCATTGATGCCGGCGGTGACGGTCATAAACTCGCTTAAAAACAGATTGAATGGCGGCATGCCGCCCAGCGCCAGTGCGCCACCGGCCAGCAGCGCGCCGGTAATCGGGGTGACACGCAGGATGCCCTTCACCGCATCCATATCGCGCGTGCCATATTTAAGCAGCACGTTGCCGGAGCCGCAGAACAGCAGGGTTTTCGCCAGACTGTGATTCAGCGTGTGCAACAGTGCCGCCAGCACGCCGAGCGGGCCACCAATACCGAGCGCCACGGCAATCAATCCCATATTTTCCACGCTGGAGTAGGCGAGCAGACGTTTCATGTCGCGCTGAACCAGAATCAGAAACGCGGCCACCGCGACAGACAGCAGCCCGAACACCAGCAACAGTCGCTGCGGAAATACCGGGCCGATGGCGGCGCTGACGATCATGGTATAACGCACGATAACCAGCAGCGCGCAGTTGAGCAGCACGGCAGAAAGCAGGGCGCTGGTCGGGCTGGGCGCTTCGCTGTGGGCATCCGGTAACCAGGCGTGCATCGGGAACAACCCGGTCTTGGTGCCGAAGCCGATGATGACGAAGATAAACGCCAGATGCATCAGCGTGCTGTCCAGTTCGGAAGCGTGTTGCAGCACGTCGGTCCAGAAGATGGCATCACCCGGTGTTGCCATCACGTTGGCGGCGTTGGCGTAGACCAATACGGTGCCGTATAACCCAAATGCGACCCCGACAGTACAAATGATGACATACTTCCAGGCGGCCTCCAGCGACGAGCGCTGGCCGTACAGGCCAACCAGAAATGCAGAGCTGAGCGTGGTGGCCTCAATCGCGGCCCACATCACAATCAGGTTGTTACTGGTGATCACCAGTAACATGGTGAACAGAAACAGGTGGAAGAAGCCGTAGTAGTGGCACAACGTCGGGACAGAGACCTCGCCGCTGTTCACTTCATGGTTCATATATCCCACTGAGTAAAGCCCGGTGAGAAAGCCGATAATGCCGAGAATGGCGAGAAACAGCGCGCTCAGGCTATCCAGATGCAGCCAGCGATGTGCTGCCAGAATCTCGCCCTGAGAAGCAATCATGCCCACCACGTACAGCGACAGCACCAGCAGCAGGCTGATGCCGCACAGGTGAATAATGCTCACCGCCGTGCGCGCCGCGCCGCCGCACCAGCGGCAGAGAAACGCCAGCAGCGCGGTGATGAACGGCGTGGCAAGCAGGGTGAAAAGCAAGGTCGAACTGGTCATGCGCTTACCCCTTCAGTGCCGTAAGTTGTTGAACATCCAAGGTATGCAAGGTGCGATGGATTTTGCGTGCCATCAGCGCCATGACGATAACGGCAAAGATGGCGTCGGTGGCGATACCAATCTCCACCAGCTCCGGCGCGCGGTGCGCCAGCAGCGCCAATGTCAGATGCGCGCCGTTCTCCATCAGGCAATAGCCAAATACCTGTTTGAGGATGTTACGTTGGGTGACGATACACAGCAGACCGATCATAAAGTGACCGAGCGACACCGCGAGCGCCGGTTTGAGCGCACTGACCATCGGCAGTTGCACCGGGGCCACCACAAAGTAGCTCAGCACCACAATCAATACCGCCAGTAGCAAGATAGCCACCGGGCTGATAATGCCGCCGTCGGCGCTGGGGTCGTCAAGTCGACGAAAGGCGCGATACATGATGGCGGGCACCAGAATCACTTTGGTGACCAGCGCGGTCAGCGACCAGAGATACAGCTCGTGCGCTTGCAACAGGTTTGCCAGCGCGACGAATATCAGCACCAGCACCAGCGATTGCAACGCGTAGAGTAACGATGAGGTGGTAGGCCGTTTGGCGACGATCACCAATAGAGAGGTGATGATCAACAGTCCGGCCAAATTGTTGACGATAAGCGAACCAGTCATTTCATTTTCTCCTTTCGCCCGTGCCTATTGCAGCCACAGCGCAGCAAACACGCTGGAACACAGCGACATGATGATTAACACCACCAACACGCCCTGCATGGTGACAGGGAGCGGTGCCGCCGTTGCCACCTCTTCCGACGGCTCACCCGGTACCGTGCGTCCGAACCAGTAAAGGAACCAGGCAAAGCTGGCGACGGACTCCACTAACGCGATCGCCAGTAGCGGTAACAGCCAGAGGTGCTCTGCCGAAAGCGAGAAACCGGCGGCAAACAGCGGGAATTTGCTGAAGAAACCGTTAAACGGCGGCACCCCGGTAATCGCCAACGCGGCCACGCAAAAACCAATGCCGAGCAACGGCGTTTTACGCATCAATCCTTTCAGTCGTGGCAACATGCGGGTGCCGCAGCTGTAGCTGAGCGCACCGGCGACCAGGAAGAACAGGCTCTTGGCGAACGCGTGGTTGAAGATGTAGGCAATCCCAGCGTCAAACGCCATGCGTGAGCCGAAGGTCGCCAGTGACAGTGCGAAAAAGATGTACGACAGTTGGGTGATGGTGGAGTAGGCCAGCAGGCGTTTCATGTCCTTCTGCGGTAAATACATCAGAAAGCCGTACACCAGCGTGAAGGTGGCCATTACCAGCCCGACCACGCCGATCACATGCGGGATGTCGTCCGTCGCCAGAATGGCGCGGGCAAAAATATACACGCCCACTTTCACCATCGAGGCGGCGTGCAGATAGGCACTGACCGGCGTCGGTGCTTCCATCGCATCCGGCAGCCAGACGTGCAGCGGCCACTGGGCCGATTTCCCCCAGGCGGCGAACATGATGCCAGCGAACACCACAATTTTGTCGGCACTGTCTAACTGGCTGATGGCGCTCAGAGCAAAGGTGCCGGTTTTGGCAAACAGCCAGGCGGTGGCAAGGTAGAGGCCGATAGAGGCCACGTGGGTGATCAACAGCGCTTTTAACGCCGAGCGCAGCGGCTTGGGTTGCTGGTAGTAACCAATCAACGCCCAGGAACACCCGCCGGTGATTTCGAAAAACAGCAACTGCCCGAGCAGCGTTGAGGAGAGCGTCAGGCCTGCCATCGCCCCGATGAACACCAGCAGAAACGCATAGTAGCGATTGGTGCCTTCGTGCGGGTGCTCCCGGTTGCCTGAGGTCAGATAGCCGCAGGAGTAGACGCTGACCAGCAGGCCGAGGAACACCACGGCAAAACCAATGAGCAGGCTGACGCGGTCAAACACAAAGCCGAACAGCTCGGCGTCGCCGTAGCGATACAGCGTAATCACCGTATCGTGCTGCCCTGCCGCATGCCAGCCCCAGGCCAGCGACGCCATACCTAACGTCGCCAACAGGGCAAACAGACTGCACAGCACTTTGGCGTGACGCTGTGGCGCAATGGCAATCCACAGCGCGCCGATAAAGGGCAGCAGCAGCGTCGCCAGCGCGCGACTTTCTATAACGAACGTATCCATAATCGCGATGGGCTCCTATAGACCGGTGAGGTAAAAAACAAAGGCCAGCGCGGCGATACCGAATCCGAGCCAGGTAACGCGCCCGGTCAGCAGAAAGCGCCCGCGCGCCAGGCTGTTTTCAAACACCGCAGCGGCGACAAACACCAGCAACAGCTTTAATAGCAGCGTGATGCTGCCCCACAGCATGGCACCGAGGGTGAAGCTGTCCGCCTTGCCAAACGGCACGAAAATGGAGAGAAACAGCACCGCTACCACTACCTGCTTGAGGCTGATCCCCCATTTCACCAGAGCCAGTCCGGCACCAGAATATTCGGTCAACGGGCCTTCCTGTAGCTCCTGTTCAGCCTCGGCAACGTCGAAAGGAATTTTCCCCATCTCGATAAAGGTGGCGAAAGCGCAGGCCAGCAGCGCCAGACCGGTCGCGGTAGGCGAGAGCCAGGCCCCCTCTGCCAGCACATGGCTGATATTGCCGATATTGGTTGAACCGGCAATCAGCGCCACCACCAACAGAGACAGAATCAAAATCGGCTCGACCAAAATACCGAGCGTCAGTTCGCGGCTGGCACCGATACCGGCAAACGGGCTGCCGGAATCCAGTCCTGCCAGTGAAAAGAAGAAGCGAAACAGGGCAAACAGATAGAGCAGGGTGATGATGTCGCCACCGGCACCAAACGGCGAACGCAGCGTCACGGCCGGCAGCGTCATGGCAACCAACAGCATGGAGCCGATCAGCACAAAGGGCATCAGGCGAAACACGCCGCCAGCGTGCTCCGGCGCGACGGATTGCCGCTTCAGCAGCTTGATGATGTCGCGGTAGTCCTGTAACAGTCCCGGCCCTTGACGCGAATGCATCTTGGCGCGAATCACCCGCGCCAGCCCGGAGAACAGCGGGGCAAGCGCGAAGAGCGCCAGCGCCTGTAACAAGGCGCACACCAGACGGATGAGGAGCGGGGCGGCACCGGATAACGTGGTTTCAGTAAACATCGGATTCTCCTTATGCCATCGTGATCAGCAGCAGCACCACCAGCGCCGCTACCACGTACAGGCAATAGAGCCGGAAATCGCCGTGTTGGATCCACTGCATCGCACGGCTCACCCGCTGCAAGGCGCTGGCTAGCGGCATCACCACGCGGTTATCCAGCATGGGCTCGGCGTTTTCAGCGGCACGCGTCGTCTGTTCCAGCGCCCGTTGTAGCATCGGGCCCGGTGCCAAGGTTTTCCGTATGCGGTAGAGCGGCGCAAACAGCACGCGCAGCGGCTGGGTAAAGCTGCCCGCCGAAGCGGCCATGGCACCTTCGTACTCATAGCCGCATGCCCAGGGCGTGCCACGCTGGCGAAATGCCTGACGACCGCCTTTTGCGCCCACGTAGAGCAGCAGTGGCAACAGCGGCAGCGCCAGCAGCAAAATAAAGATCAACGGGGTCGACAGCGAGGTTTGTGCCGGATTGCCGGGGAACAGTGTCAGCCCGTGTGCCACCACCGGAGCAGCTGTGCCGGTCAGACTGACGGCAACCTGGGTGATAATCGGTGCCACCAGACTGGCACCGACGCCCAGCGCGACACACAGCAGCGCCAGCAGGCCCATGGCGAGGGTCATCGGCCAGGGCACTTCCCGTGCCCGATCGGCTTTCTCACTGCGCGCGGCACCGGAGAAGCTGATGCCATACACTTTAACGAAACACATGGCGGCCAGCGCACCGGTGATGGCGAGCATCACAATGGCAATCGGGGCAATCAGTCGCAACCCAAAGCTCCCCTGATGACTCAGGGTGAACAGCGACTGATAGGTGAACCATTCGCTGACAAAGCCGTTGAGCGGTGGCAGCGCGGAAATCGCCATACAGCCGACCAGAAACGCCAGCGCGGTATAAGGCATGCGGCGGGCAAGGCCGCCCATCTTTTCCATGTCTTTGGTGTGCAGCCGGTAGATCACCGCGCCAGCGCCAAGGAACAGCAAGCCTTTAAACAGTGCATGGTTCAGCAGGTGATACAGCCCGCCCAGCAGGCCTAACGCGGCCAGCAGCGGCTGATGCGTGGCGATACCAATCATGCCAACGCCGACGCCCATCAGAATGATGCCGATGTTTTCTACCGTGTGATAAGCCAGCAGGCGCTTGATATCGTGCTCTGCCAGCGCGTACAGCACCCCCAGCACCGAAGAGACCGCGCCGAATGCCAGTACCACCACGCCCCACCAGGCTGCGGTGGCACCGAGCAGATCGATCCCCACCTTGATAATGCCGAAGATGCCGATTTTCACCATCACGCCCGACATCAGCGCAGAGGCGTGTGACGGTGCGGCGGGGTGGGCGCGCGGCAGCCAGCCGTGCAGCGGCAACATCCCGGCCTTTGCGCCAAAGCCGAAGAATGCCAGCAGGAACACCACGGAAGCCTGTAGCGGCGGCAGTTTTGCCTGACGGAAATCGGCAAAATCCAAACTGCCGCTGGCGCGGTAAAGCAGGAAGAATGCCACCATGATCAGCACCGATCCGGCATGGGCGATCAGGAAGTAGAGCAACCCGGCGTTGATGGCTTCGTCATCCTGATCGGAGATCACCAGGAAGTAGGAACTGAGCGACATCACTTCAAACAGGATGATGAAATAGAAGGCGTTATCCGTCACCACCAGCGCCACCATCGAGGCGATAAACAGGTTCATATAGAACCCCATCGCCCCGGCGCGTCCGCGGTACTCTTGCAGATAGGCTAACGAATAGAGGGCGGTGATGGTCGCCAGCAGTGAAATCACCAGTACCATAAAGGCGGCCAGTGCATCCAGTCGCAGCGTTAATCGCGCGAACGCGACAAACGGGCCATCGAACGTCGCCAGTAACGGCTGGGCACTGGTCAGCACCGGAAGCGCGGCGGTGACACCAGCGAGTCCGGCGAGCAATGCAGCGGCGCCACTGAGCTTGATCGCCCAGTCGTCGTTGCGGGCCAGACAAAGCGATAACAGCGCGCCCGCCACATAGAGCGCCAGTGAGAGAGCCAGCCATGCAAAGGGGGTCATCATGATTTTGGCTCCCATTCCGTTGCCGCAAAGGGTTGATTGCCCTGCGGCCACATCATTGCCTGACGGCGCTTGGCCTCGGTAGCGGCGGCAATATGTGACTCATCCACTACAAAGAGTGCCTGCGTTGGGCAAACACGCACACATTCCGGTCTATCCTGAAAGGCACACAGGTCGCATTTTACCGCCACGCTTTTCACACCCGCATTCCACGACAGGAACGGATTGATGGAGGCAACGCTGACGGGCACGTCCGTTAATGCTTCAACGGGAATGTGGTGAGCGAAGGTCTGCGGCACGGCCAGCGGTTTGCTGCCAGATGGGGTTATCGCGCCGAACGGGCACGCGATGGCGCACAGCTTGCAGCCGATACAGGCCACTTCATCCAACACCACAGAATTATTGCGCTGCGTGATGGCGTTAACCGGGCATACCTGTGCGCACGGCGCATCCTCACAGTGGCGACACAGCACGGGGGCGGTGCCTTGGGCATCTCGCTCCACCGTCAAACGGGGATGGGTTTGCAACCCATGCTGGCGGTGTACCTGCGTACAGGCCGCCATACAGGTGTTACATCCGATACAGCGTTTGGGCTCCGCAATGACGAAGCGATTCATAGCCATACCCTCCGGGGCTTTCTCCTATTGTTGGGCTGCGTGAAGCATATTCTGTGCCACGTCAGCGAGTTAGCCGGAGAGGCCCGTCCTTGCTCGGGTGCTGTGCTGCGGCGTCCGTCGGTGACGGCATTGACGATGTCGGTTTCGACATTAGTGACGAGAAGGGTGACGATGGCGTGACGCACCGGCTTACCGGAATTGCCTTATCATTTTCCACTGAAGAGGGATAAAATATTTCTGTCTGTGTTTAATCGTCCTAAAATTGTTTTCTTGAAGGGTCGGCGATAATTATTGTGTACATTAGTGTTTTTACTGAGGTGCACGATGTTTTTCATAAATACTCAATCTCGAATTGATGTTAAAAAAGACACAATCTATTCCGCGTTGCTGAAAAAAACCAATAACAATACCCTTTCCTCGAAAACATTAAAGAAGTTAGCGAAAATAGCCACTACTTCCTTCGAGTTGTCCAAGTCGGATGCCAAGGGGATTTTTATACATAATAAACCCGTTATACCATCGGGTCCGTCGATAATATTGGCGTATAATATCTATAAAGCACTGGCACAAGTGTCTAATGATAATCTCAGGCCGCAATTGAAGGTGTTTATCGCGCATTGCGGAAGACCCTCTATGGATAGCCATCAAAGAACAGGGATCCCGAACTCTGCGTCATCATGTACAGCCACTACATCTGAATTTATAGAAAAAAATAGCGGTAGAATCGGAGCTACGCTGGGTGAGGGGGCGCAGGCCATTGTGGTCGAAGATAACAAAAACCCCGGGAAAGTGTTGAAAATTTTCTTTGATGATGTTTCGGCCGATGAGGTCGCGCGGCAAGCAGATTCTTTCCGGCTATTTTATGGAAAGAATTCTGCCTGTATTATTGCGCAGGGAATTATTCAGTTGGATAAAATTGATGGTGTTCCTTTGTCCAAGGTTGATTATTTTTATGATAATGCAGCGGAGGATTTTATTTTGTTATTATACGAAATGTGTGAAAAAGGTTGTCCTCCCACAGATATGTCGGAAAATAACTTTTTATACAATGCCTCAAGGAACCAATTTTACCCTGTTGATATCTCCTATTTCCCTGGAGACAACATTGACAGTAGCGGTTTGCATTATATTCTCAAGTTCATCGAAGAAAAAAGCAAACCTCAGCCAGTTGGGGCATCGACAATGACGGGTATAGCGATATAGGCGGAAACATTGATTGTATCGTTGGCATAAACATTGCTAAATCGGTATACGGCAGCCCATATTCATCAACAAGGATCATCACCATGTGTCTCGGCATTCCCGGAAAAGTCATCGCATTAGCGGACAACGTACAGGATACGGCGTGGGTGGATGTCTGCGGCGTTAAGCGTGAAGTGAATGTCGCGCTGGTGGCAGACGGCGTTGACGCTGCCAGCCTGATCGGCAGTTGGGTATTGGTACACGTCGGATTTGCCATGAGTCGGCTGGATGAACAGGAGGCGCTCGACACGCTGGCAGCGCTGCGCCAAATGGAAGAGGTAGAGCACGATGTTACAATATTTCTGAAACAGTGAGGCATTTTGTGATTTACGTCAAGAAATGTAAATGTTAAAACGTGATAATGAAAATAACTCTCATTGTCGATGACCATCGTATTTATGTCTATATGGCAGAAGTGTTTGATTGTACTGTGTTTTGTGTTTTCCAGCCTGTCGGCATTTGCCGCAACGGATTACAACACCTTCATCCATGACATTCAGGGCCGCCTGGATAAGACCGCTGAGCTCTACCAGCAGCAGAAACCGGATGAAGCCCGTACCGAAGTTCAAATGGCCTACTTCGAGGTGTTTGAAAACCTGGAAGGGCCGATTCGTATCAATATCTCCGCACAGAAAAGCTATCAACTGGAAGCCACCTTTGGTGAAATTCGCCGCATGATTGGCGAAGGTAAGCCGCAAGCCGACATCCAGGCCAAGGTGAACTGGCTGAAAAGCGAGCTGGACAGCGTGCTGCCGGTGTTGACTGACGGTCACAAATTGGTGGCGCAGGAGCAGCATGGGGCCTATGGCAACAGCGATATCGCCCTCTACTGGCAGCAAAGCTTCAAGACCATTGATGATGGGTTGGCTCAAGCGGTGGCTGACTATCAGACGGGTGATTATCAAAAAGCCAGTCAAAGCGTACAGCAGGCACACTATCAGGGATTTAAAAACTCCGAGATGGAAATGTCGGTGCGCCAAAACCGCTCCTCGCAGCAAGCCGCGTCTATCAACCAGCAATTTAGTGCACTGATTGCGCTGACTACTCAGCCGGATCAAATGAGCGAAGTGGCTTATCGGGTCACTACGCTGCTGCAAGATATTGAAGATGTGCTGCCGGGCTTGCCCACCACCCGTGACGATCAGCCGGTGTCAGCGGCACCGGATAACAGCATGGCTGGCGCTGACGTCCCGGATGCGGACTGGGCCAGCGTGGTGAACAACATCAATCAGGCTATCGCGGCAGCGATTGCTCAGTATGAAAGCGGGCAGGCGAAACCGGCCATTATGGCGGTGCAGGATGCCTACTTCGATCTGTTCGAAGCCAGCGGTATGGAGAACAAGGTCGGCTCGCGTGATTCCGCGTTCAAATCCACGCTGGAAGGCTACTTCACTCGTCTGGTCAGTATGATGAGCGCCGGACAGCCGGTTTCTGCGCTGCACGCGCAGGCCGATGCGATGCAACAGGATTTGGCTAACGCGGTCACCATGCTGGGCAGCGGCAGCGAAACGCACTGGAGCCTGCTGATTTACAGTCTGTTGATCATCGTGCGTGAAGGGCTGGAGGCGCTGCTGATCGTGGCTGCCATCGTGGCCTATCTGGTGAAAAACAATCATCATGACAAGCTGCCGTTAATCCGCCAGTCGGTGTATGTGGCGCTGGTGTGCAGCGTATTGACCGCCGTGCTGTTCCAGATGCTGTTCAGCAATTCCGGTGCCAGCCGCGAATTGCTGGAAGGGTTCACCATGCTGATTGCGGTGGTGATGTTGTTCAGCATGAGTTATTGGCTACTGTCGAAAGTCGAAGCCCGACACTGGAAAGCCTACCTGGAAGGAAAACTGTCGCACTCCCTCAGCAGCGGTTCGGTGATTGGGTTGTGGCTGACCAGTTTCCTGGCGGTATACCGCGAAGGCGCGGAAACGGTGCTGTTCTACTTTGCATTAGTGGGGGATGCCAGCAACGTGGCGGGGCACCTCTCTATTCTGGCGGGCTTCCTGATTGGCTGCGTGATTTTGCTTATCGCTTATCTGGTGATGCGCTTTACCGTGGTCAAACTGCCGCTGAAGCCCTTCTTTATGTTTACCGGTTGTTTCATGTACCTGATGGCGTTTGTGTTTGCCGGTAAAGGTGTACTGGAGTTAATCGAAGGCAAGCTGTTCGAGCCCACGCTGTTGACGTGGGTTCCGGAAATCAGCGTATTGGGGATTTACCCCTACGTAGAAACGCTGATACCACAAGTCGTATTGGTGTTCGCTGCTCTGGCCGCGCTGTGGATTATGCGTCGGCGCGCTGAGACGTTCGAATACGGGAAGCAATGATAAGCAAAAATCAAAAACAACATGATAGTGATGATATGAGGATGGGTTTGATGAAGATGCAAAAGAGTTTGATTGCCAGCGCGATTATTGCCGGAGTATTAACGGCACCTGCCGCGTTCGCGTTTACCGAACATCCGGCTGGTGAGCCGATCACCATTAACGAACTGGAGATCGCTGCGGTCTACTTGCAGCCGATCGACATGGAACCGCGCGGCATGGGTCTGCCTGCGGCTAAATCCGATATTCACCTGGAAGCCGATATCCACGCCGTGGAAGGCAACAAAAACGGCTTCGGTGCAGGTGAATGGATGCCGTACCTGACCATCGCTTACACCCTGGTGAACACCGATACTGGTGCCAAGCAGGAAGGGACCTTCATGCCGATGGTCGCGAGCGATGGCCCGCACTACGGTGCCAACATCAAAATGATGGGCGTTGGTAACTACAAAGTGACCTACCACATCGAGCCGCCGTCAAAAGCTGGTATGCACCGCCATACCGATGGCGAAACGGGTGTTGGTCGCTGGTGGAAACCGTTTGATGTCAGCTACGACTTCAAATATGTTGGTCTGGACAAATAATTCGATTCTGGATTGCGTAAGGCCGTTACGGAAATTCCCCCTGCCGCCCTGGGCGCGGGGGGCTTCGCCTGAGTGTGCGCTATGAGTCATTTTTTTGTTACCGTGCTACAAGCGTTTCTGCCTGTTGCACTGCTGTTAGGGCTCCACTGGAGTCACCGTTCTGCCCCTCGTCTGCGCCCGTTGGTGTGGACCACGCTGCTGGCCCTGCTGGTCGGTACCCTGGTGGGAATTCGCCTGCCTTCAAGCCAAACCGTTCAACTCATATTTACCTTGATTCAACTGGTCGCGCTGGCGCTGTTTTTGCTCAGCCAGCTAACGCAGAGTAGCAAACTCGGCTATCTCTGGCAGGGGCTGTTGATCATCGGGGCCGCAGTGCATTGGGGCGACGATCCCAATCTGACGGCACTGACTACCACCCACGTGGTGAATACCGATTTACTGTTGAATATCAGTGCGGTGATCCTGGCCTTTGGCTGGGTGGCTTTCAGCGCCGTGCTGTGCGGCATGATGGTGCGGCGTTTACCGCGCCTGCGCTGGCCGCTACTGTTGCTGCTGGTGGCACTGTTGGTGCTGCCGCTGAGCGGCGGCCTGATGTTGCTGTTGATGAAGCTGCAAGCGTTGGGATTGACCAAACCGCGCCTGAGCTTTGTGGCGCGCGTCACCAATAACGGCGCGGCGCTTAACTACCTTTGCGCATTGCTGCTGGCGCTGCTGTCGGCGGGGTTCATGCTGCCGCTACTGAAAACCCGTCAGCAGATGCAGGCAACTGACGAAGCGATCGCCAAACGCAAGGCAACCGCCGATTACCGTAATACGCGCCGGACCTTTACCGCCGCGTTGGTGGCGCTGCTGGTGGTGGCGCTGGGGCAGCTTTATTGGGATCAGGTAGCCTCGCAGCCGCCGCGCTTGTCGGAAGCGCAACCCGTGACGCTCGGTCCGGATGGCAAAGTGCATATTCCTATCGAACAGGTGCGTGACGGCAAGCTGCACCGCTTTGTCTGGATTGCCGATGACGGCAAAGCCGTTCGCTTCTTTGTGATTAACCGCTATCCTGACCGGCTTCGCCTCGGCGTGGTGTTTGATGCCTGTCTGCTGTGTGGCGATCAGGGCTATGTGATGGAAGGCAACCAGGTGATTTGTGTCGCCTGCGGTGTGCGCATCTTTATTCCGTCTATTGGTAAAGCCGGTGGATGTAACCCGGTACCGATTGAAGGCTGGAGCAACGACGACAACGAACTGGCGATCAGCTATGCGTCGCTGGCGGTGGGGGCGAACTACTTCACCACGGTGGTATCCATGGATGTGGTGGATCCGGTCGACGGCAGCAAGCTGACCAACCTGAAAGCCGAGCACAAATACCGCTATGCCGGCAAGACCTACTTCTTTGCGTCGGAAGCCAACTACAACAAGTTCCGTGACAACCCCCGCAGCTTCGTGACAGCACATTCTGCGGGTAATACCGAGTCTGCGACGGATAACGCCGCAGCGGACGAGGAGGAGTAATCATGTTATGGCGCATGCTACGTCAGTCATGGAGCCGCAATGTGCGGCGCAAATCGCTGGCGGTATTGACGGTGTTTCTGGCCGCCGGGTTGATCTCGGCGCTGCTGGCGGTATCGATCGATATTGGCGACAAAATGGCGCGCGAGCTGAAATCCTACGGTGCCAATATTCTGGTGGAGCCTGCCGGTCAGGCGGCGCTGCCGGCGCTGTTTGGTGAAAACAGCAATCCGCTGGCCAGTGAGGAATTTCTTGATGAATCAGAACTGCCCAACATCAAGGATATCTTTTGGCGTAACAATATCGTTGGCTTCGCACCTCTGCTCAGCGGGGATGTGATCGTCGCCGGCAAGCACATTTCCGTGCTGGGCACCTTCTTTTCGCAACCGATCACCATCCCGGACGAAGAGGATTACCACACCGGGCAACAGAGCGTTAGCCCCTACTGGCAGGTGACCGGCAACTGGCCGAGCGAACCGGTGAGCGAAAACGCCTTGCAGAGCGGGCAGGGGATCGACGTGTTGGCGGGAAAACAGCTGGCACAGCAAAACGGTTGGCAGGTGGGGCAAACCTTACGTTTGCAAGGGCCAGAACACGCGCTGGAGGTGCGTATCAGCGGTATTCTCGCCAGCGGTGGCGATGAAGAAAACCGTCTGGTGATGCCGCTGGCGGCGGTGCAGAACATGCTGGGGCTGGAAGGGAAGATTCAGGCCGTGCGTGTGTCTGCGCTGACGGTGCCGGAAAACGAACTGTCACGCCGGGCGCGCGAGAATCTCGAAGCGCTTAACGCCGAAGAGTACGACCTGTGGTACTGCACCGCGTACGTGTCGTCGATTGCCCACCAGTTGGAGGAAGCCATATCAGGTTCGGTGGTTCGTCCTATCTGGCAGGTGGCGGCGTCAGAAGGGGTGGTTATCGACAAGATTCAGTTGCTGCTGGGCGTGGTGACCTTTGCCGCACTGGTCGCTGCTGCCATGGGCATCGCGTCATTGATGACCAGTACCATTATGGAGCGTTCCAAGGAAATCGGTTTGATGAAAGCGCTTGGCGCACGGCAGTGGCAGATCATGCTGCTGTTCTATCTTGAAGCGGCAATGAGCGGCCTGCTCGGCGGCGCACTGGGCTGCATTGCAGGCTGGGGATTGGCGCGCGCGATTGGCCTGATGCTGTTCGGCGTACCGCTCAGCTTTGCCTGGGTGGTGATCCCGTGCGTGCTGGTGATCGCCATGCTGATTGCCATCATCGGCACCTGGTTCCCGGCGCGGCGCATTGCCCGTCTCTATCCGGTGGAGGTGCTGTATGGCCGTTAATCCATCGGGTTCAGATCGCTGGATCGGCAGTATGTTCTGGCGGCTGGTGATTCGCGCATTGCGCTTGCGCATGCAGCGTGTCAGCGTGGTGTTTGCCGCACTGACCGTTGGTGCCGCCATCGTTACCGCCATGTCGGCGGTGTACTTTGATATCAATGCCAAAATGAGCCAGGAACTGCGTACCTTTGGTGCCAACTTTTATATTGGTCCGGCGCACGGCGGCTCCCTGGCACAAAGCGGGTTTCAGCCGATTCTCGATAACGCCCCGCCGGGGTTGATCAATGCCGCCAGCCCGTATTTATACGGTATGGCGCGTACCGAGTTGGAGAAAGTGGTTTTGATGGGCGTGTGGTTTGACGCGCTGCGTCAACTCTCTCCCTACTGGCAGGTAACCGGCGACTGGATCGGCGTCAAGTTTGACGATCGTAACGCGATGATCGGCGTCAAGCTGGCGGAGCGACTGCATGTCAAAGTCGGCGATAACGTTACGCTGATCGATGGCAGCGAGCGTCAGCGCTTGCGCATCAAAGGGATCGTTGAAGCCGGTGACGCTACCGACAATATGCTGATCGTGAATCTGGAGCTGGCGCAAAAATGGCTGCAAAAGGAAGGCACCATCAGTAACGCCCTGTTGAGCGTCAGTAACGATCTGGGGCAAGTAGATCGCTTTGCGGCCAGCCTGCAACAACAATATCCCGATCTGGAAATTCGGCCTATCCTCAAGGTTTCCGCCTCGGAAGGGCAGGTGCTGGACAAGATTAAAGGGCTGATGGGACTGGTTTCTGCCGTCATTCTGGTGCTCTCTTCACTGTGCGTGAACACCACTTTGATGGCGATTGTCGGCGAACGTGCCAAAGAGTTTGCGTTGCAGAAGGCGTTGGGCGCGAGCGGTAAAGATATCGTGCGCCAGATGCTGGCCGAAACTGGCGTGATTGCGCTTGCAGCGGTGGTCTGCGGTTGCCTGCTCGGTTATCTGTTGGCTCAGGTGCTGGGACTGACGGTGTTCAACGCCAGCATTTCGCTGCGTGCGCCGGTGCTGCCGCTGACGCTGCTGCTGTCCTTGCTGGTGGCCGCCGCCGCCGCTGTGTTTCCTACCCGGCGCGCGATCCACGTCGAGCCCGCAAAAGTGTTAAAAGGGGAGTGATTCAATGGGTGTTGCACATAACCCGCAAGAGGCGGTGATTGAAACCCGCCAACTGTACAAACGCTTCGGGCAGGTCACTGCGCTGGAAAACATCAATATTTGTATTCAGCGCGGTGAATTTGTCGCCATCATGGGGGCATCCGGCTCGGGGAAAACCACGCTGATGAATATCCTCACCTGCCTTGATACCGTGACGGAAGGACAGGTGCTGCTGGATGGCGTCGATGCTGCCGCGTTGGATGAAGAAGGTCGGCGACGCTTTCGCGCGGACAAAATCGGGCTGGTGTTTCAGCAGTTCCACCTGATCCCGTTCCTCACCGCGCTGGAAAACGTGATGCTGGCGCAGCACTACCATAGCGTGGTGGATGAAACGGCGGCGCGTCAGGTGCTGGCGCAGGTCGGGCTGGAGCACCGCACCGATCACCTGCCTAGCCAGCTTTCCGGTGGGGAACAGCAGCGCGTCTGTATTGCTCGGGCGCTGGTGAACGAGCCGCCGGTGATTTTTGCCGATGAACCGACCGGTAATCTGGACGAAGAGAACGAACAGCGCGTGCTGGCGTTGTTGCAGGATCTTCATCATCAGGGACGTACTATTGTGATGGTGACGCATAACCCGGAACTGGGGCGGTTTGCCGATCGTATTATCCGCTTGCAGCACGGCAAGTACCTGAGTGAGGAGGTTCAACAACATGCAGTGGCGTAAACTGATAACGCTGGGGTGCCTGATGGGCGCGCTGGCACTGCTGTCGGGCTGCAAAGAAGAGCAGGTACAGGTTGGCGCACGCGCGCCTGCGCTGGCGGCCTACGATCTGACCGGTCAACAGGTGGAACTGGCACGCTGGCAGGGCAAACAGGTCTATCTTAACTTCTGGTCTTCCGGCTGTGGCGGATGTCTGGCGGAGATGGGCACGTTGGAAAAACTGAGCAAAACCTACGCGGATAACGTGGTGGTAGTGGCGGTGAATACCGATCCTGACGGGGTGGACATTGCCGCGCTGTTGGCCCAGCAGCACATCAGCTATCCGGTCATCCGCGACCAACTGGGCATTACCAAAGAGCGCTATCAGGTGGTGGGCACGCCGACCTCGTTCGTGATTGACGCGTCTGGCAACGTGACAGCCCAGCATGAAGGGGCGCGCAATGAGCAGCAGCTAACGGCGTTGTTCAAACAGCTAGCCACCGGGGCTTAATGCCCTTTTAGCGCGTGGCGCAGAGGGAACCCTGCGCCACCGTCAGGTTTATTTTTCCTGTGCCGCCGTCTCCACCTTCACCACCACGGGTTTTGGCTTGATGCGCATGGCACCCACCACACCCACCAACAAACAGCAGATACCGCACAGCGTCAGCAGCGGCGGCCATGCCTGGCGCAGCATAAAGGTGTAGGTCAGCCCTGCCAGCGTTTCGAACACGATCAGCGGCCCCACCAGCACCGTCGGCAGACGTTGGCTGGCTTGGTTCCAGCAGAAGGTGCCAAGCCAGGAGCAAAGCAACCCGATCGCCAGCATCAAGCCAATAAACACCAGCGGACGCGGGCCAAACGGCAGGGAAAAATCCGGTTTGGTCAGCGCAAGTTGCCCGCTGACAAGGACGTAGGCCAGCAACGCCATCGGCAACGTCACGATCCCTTGTGCGGTGGCCCAGGTGGTGGATTTTTTATCCAGATTACGACGCAGCCAGCGCGCATTACGCAGTGGATACCAGGTCCAGCAGATCACGGCGACGACCGCCATACCGATCCCACCGAGATAACGCTCCATATCGACCTGCTCATCCTGGGCGCTCAGTTCCGCCAGATTCACACATAACAGTCCAAGCAAAATCAGCACCAGCGGCGGCGTTAATCGCCACCAGGAGAGCGCGCCTTCCTGTCGTCCGTACAGCAGATTAGCGGTAACGGCAATCACCACCGGCAGCGTGCCGATGATCATGGTAGAGACCGGAGCGCCGGTACGCTGGATGGCGCTGGCAAGGAAAAAGTAATAGAGCAGATTACCCACCGCCGAGAGCTTCAGCGCTTCGGTCCAATCTGCCCGGCTTAAGCGGCGCAGACGTGTTCTGTCAGCCCATGCCAACGGCAGTGCGATCAGCCCAAACGCTACATAGCGACCCGCAGACTGCAACGCGGCAGGATATTCCGGCACCATCAACGGGCCCACGAAAATCAGCCCCCACATCAAACCCGCCGTCAGGGCGAAAACGATACCGCTTAACATATCACACCCGTTACCCATTTATGCTTGAAGGGCCAGGCCCTTGTGTTGTCGTATCAACGGCAGCCTAACCGGTAAGACGGATAACATATTGTAGGATATTGCGCTTTTTTTAGCGGTGGCGGCTGTGCGGCGCAACCTGTTTTTGATAGCGCACCGGCGTAATGCCGTAACGTTGGGCAAAGCTGCGCGTCAGATGGGCTTGATCGGTCAGTCCGACCTCCGCAGCCACCTGCGCGGCAGGCATACCGCGGCACAGCAGCTGTTTGGCCCGCTGCAAACGGATCGCCATCAGCATCTGGTGCGGGGTGACGTGGTAGTGCGCTTTGAAACGCCGCAGGAAGTGGTAAGGGCTGAGGGCGGCGACGGCGGCCAGCTGGTTAAGCGTGACTGCCTGCGCAAAGTTATCGTTAAGGTAGTGCTTCACCTCGTCAAAACGCGACAGGGCTTGCGTTTGCAACGGCTGTGCCACGCGGGCAAAGGGCCGAAAAATATCGATGATGCTCAGCATCAGGCTATCGCAGGCCAGCGGGTCGTGAGCACGCCACAGCGCAGCCAGCAGAGCAGACAGTTGGCGGGCTGCCAGTGGGTCATGACGCACCACATCGTTGAACCACCAGCCTTGCTCACCGGAGAGCGCCTCCAACTGCACAGGATCAATATAGATCATGCGGTAACGCCACCCTTCCTCGCCGACGGCCTGCCCGGTATGCAGTTCGTCAGGATTCATCAAAACCAGCGTATCCTGCGCTGCCACGTGCTGAGCACCCCGATAGCGAAAGCGCTCAGCACCAAAGTCAATGGTGCCGATACCAAAGGCGTCATGGGTATGGGGTTCAAAAGCACAGCGGGCAATGTGCGCCTGATATAACTCAACGCCGGGTTGCTGTGGCACATGGCGAAATTGCGCGCGATCCAACGGACCTTGAAACATCTCGCGATCGACGCCTTCTTTTTTATCCAGTAATGAGAGCGGGGCGTTATTCATGTGCAGGTCCATGACGTTTTTTTGAATGGATAAGACTGGATTTGTATAAATCATAACAAAAAGATTTATCGTTCCGCGATGAAAATTAAATCCACAGAAAAAGTAATTATATTAATGTGTTGATTTTTAAGTGTTTTACTGGCTTATGCGCCGCAAGGAATAACTCAACCTGTCTCTGCTTATTTTCTTAGTAGAAAATAATATAACACCATCCGATTGCTTATTTGTCGCGGCATTTTTTCCCCCGTATCTATATGGTGTTAGGGTAAAACGATGCAGAGATGGAGAACCAAGTGAATTTTCAACAACTGAAGATTATTCGAGAATCGGCACGGCGTAACTATAATCTGACGGAAGTCGCCAATTCGCTGTTTACGTCTCAGTCGGGCGTGAGTCGCCATATCCGTGAACTGGAAGAAGAGCTGGGCATCGAAATTTTTATTCGCCGTGGCAAACGACTGCTTGGCATGACCGAGCCGGGCAAAGAGTTGCTGGTGGTCGCTGAACGTATTCTGAATGACGCCAACAACATTCGCCGTCTGGCTAATGTGTTCACCAACAACGATGTGGGTCAACTGGTGATCGCCACCACGCATACTCAGGCGCGTTACAGCTTGCCCAATGTGATTAAAGAGTTTCGTGCCATCTATCCGCAAGTACGCCTGGTGCTTAACCAGGGCACGCCGGACGATATTGTTGCCATGCTGCACTCCGGTGAAGCGGATATCGGCATTGCCAGCGAGCAATTGATGAATGACGCCACGCTGGCGGCATTTCCCTACTACCGCTGGCATCACGCTATCCTGGTGCCGCAGCAACATCCCCTGATAGACGTGCCAACGGTGACGCTGGATATGCTCAGCAAAGTGCCGTTGATCACTTACCGGCAAGGGATTACCGGGCGTTCTCGCGTCGATCGCGCTTTTCTGGCGGCAGGCATGACGCCGGATATTGCCCTGAGTGCTCAGGATTCGGATGTGATTAAAACCTACGTTGAATTGGGCTTGGGCGTGGGGATTGTTGCCGATCACTCCTACGAACCGGCGCGTGATAAAGGGCTGGTGCGCCTGAATGCTGAGCACCTGTTTGAAGGTAACACGGTGTGGATTGGGCTAAAGAAAAGCCAGCTACAGCGCAATTATGCCTGGAAATTCCTGCAACTGTGCAACAGCGAGCTTTCGCTGGATGAGATCAAGGATAAAGTCTTCTCGGATAACGGAGAGTCCGTTATCGACTATCAGATTTAGCGCCTATTCCAATAGGCTCTCACCCCCCAAACTCTCGGCACTAACGGTTTGCTTGATATCGATCAAGTGAACCGTTGTTGGCTGCCGTTATGCATCCTGCTGCTTCTTATGCCTCCGCCTGACATATCTTCTTTATCTTTTCTTTATCACGGTGAATAACTGCTTTTTTCACGCGTTTTTCAGTGTTTTATCACATTTTTTTGACATAACTGTGACTTTTAACCCGATTTGGCTGCTTGATCTCACGGAAATGGGATAGTAGTATCCCCGGCCATAACAATAACGTATGTCTGATGTTTTGCTTTCAGATACAGTCACTTGTCAATCCATTCAACGCTATTGCGGGCATATTCGAGCGCGCGCCGCAGCGCAGGGTTATCAAGGCGTGCTGCATCGGCATTCACATTGGTCGCATTTTATCTCAGTCACCCGTGTGCGCCGTTCAACCGGAAGAGAGGCGCAGTGGCCGTGCGTTCGCGGCGCCGGGTGGTGTTGCAATGGAATTCACTATGAAATCAGTCAAAATCAGCCTTGCCTGGCAAATCCTTATTGCGTTGTTCCTCGGCATCCTTGTCGGTGCCGTACTGCACGAAAGTCCCGATGACCGCCAGTGGCTTATCAGTAACATTTTGATGCCTGCCGGTGATATTTTTATCCGGCTGATCAAAATGATCGTGGTGCCGATTGTGATCGCAACGCTGATTGTGGGTATCGCTGGGGTAGGGGATGCCAAGAAGCTGGGGCGTATCGGTCTTAAGACCATTGTCTATTTTGAAGTGATCACCACCTTTGCCATTATCCTTGGCATCACGTTGGCAAACCTGTTCCAACCCGGTCACGGTATCGATATGTCGTCATTGACCACGGTGGACATCTCTCAATACCAAAAGACCACCGAACAGGTGCAGAGCGGGTCGCACAGCTTGGTGGTGACCGTGTTATCGCTGATCCCGCCCAACATCTTTGCCGCGATTGCCAAAGGCGACATGTTGCCGATTATCTTCTTCTCCGTCCTGTTCGGGCTGGGGCTGTCGTCGCTGCCCAAAGCGCATCGCGATCCGTTGCTGAACGTGTTTCGCGGCGTATCGGAAACTATGTTTAAAGTCACGCACATGATCATGTGCTATGCGCCGGTTGGGGTGTTTGCGCTGATTTCGGTGACCGTCGCCAACTTTGGTTTTGCATCGCTGTGGCCGCTCGCCAAACTGGTGATTCTGGTGTACGTCGCCATTCTGTTCTTCGCATTGGTGGTATTGGGTATGGTGGCACGCTTGTGCCGTCTGCGGGTCACCATGCTGATCCGTATTTTGAAAGATGAATTGATTCTGGCCTACTCCACCGCCAGTTCAGAAACCGTGTTGCCGCGTATTATTGAAAAGATGGAAGCCTACGGTGCGCCAAAATCGATCACCAGTTTTGTGGTGCCGACGGGCTACTCATTTAATCTGGATGGCTCCACGCTTTATCAAAGTATTGCCGCCATTTTTATTGCTCAACTGTACGGCATCGATCTCTCACTGTGGCAAGAGATTGTGCTGGTGTTAACCCTGATGCTGACCTCCAAAGGGATTGCCGGTGTGCCGGGCGTTTCGTTTGTGGTGCTGCTGGCAACCCTGGGCAGTGTCGGCATTCCGCTAGAGGGTCTGGCCTTTATCGCCGGTGTGGATCGCATCATGGACATGGCGCGCACGGCGCTGAACGTGGTGGGCAATGCGCTTGCCGTACTGGTCGTCGCGAAGTGGGAAGGGCAGTTTGATGAAGAGAAAGCCCGAGCCTACGAGCGTGAAATCAAAGGCACTGGCGAAACGCTGGTACAGCGCAAGGTTTGATCGGCGCGTTGGACAGACTATAAAAAAACCGCCCGAGAACCGGGCGGTTTTTTTTGTGTGGCAAGAATCAGAGGAAGCCGTACATGGCGGCAAATACCCAACCAAACACACAGGATGTGGATACGCCAATCAACCCCGGCAGAATAAAGCTGTGGTTGATAACGAAGCGACCAATCTTGGTGGTCCCGGAGCGGTCAAACTGGATGGCAGCCAGATCGCTTGGGTAGGTTGGCAGAATATAGTAGCCGTAACAGGCTGGCGCTGAGGCGACGATATACGCCGGATCCACTCCGATGGCTAACGCAACCGGCACGATCGCTGCCAGTGCTGCCGCCTGAGAGTTAACAAACTTCGACACCAGCAGCAGGATCAAGGCATAGGCCCACGGGTACTGTTTCACCAGGGTACCCAGCGTGGCCTTGATTTCCTCCAGATGCGCACCGAACATGGTCTCTGCCATCCAGGCAATCCCATATACCGCAACGATGGCGATCATCCCAGAGCGGAACACCTCGTTTTTGGAGATATTGGCTGGGTTGGTTTTGGTGGCAATGATAATGATGGCACCCGCGAACAGCATGAACATCTGGATGACCAGCACCATGGAGAGCGGTTTGCCGCCAAAGCTTGGACGCAAACCTTCATCAGCACCGAGAATCGCTACCGCAGCGATAGCGGCCAGGAAGATCCACATGGCGACCCAGTTGCTCTTGGGCAGTTTTTTATCCAGCAGCGTCGCGGTATCACCGTAAACGTAATGCTTGTTTTCCGGCACGGAGATAAATTTCTGGAAGTCTTCATCTTTATCCAGATCTTTACCGCGGAACCAACTGAAAATACCAATTGCCAGAATACCTAACAGCGTGGACGGAATGGTAATGGCCAGCAGGTCGAGAAATTCCAGATGGCGACCGTTAAAGGTAAAATTCCCCAGCATGGCGACCAACGAAACCACCGCCACGGAAACCGGGCTGGCGATAATCCCCATTTGCGCGCCGATCGAACTGGCGGCCATGGGGCGTTCCGGGCGGATATTATTTTTGATGGCGACATCATAAATAATTGGCAGGATGGTATACACCACATGCCCTGTACCGCAAAGAATGGTCAGGATACAGGTGACAAACGGTGCAATGACAGAAACATATTTCGGGTTGCGGCGCAGCAGACGTTCTGCGATTTGCAGCATCACGTCCAACCCGCCGGAGGCCTGGAGGGTGGCGGAAGCAGCAACCACCGCGATAATCACCAGCATAACGTCGACGGGCGGCGTGCCGGGTTTGAGTTTAAACACAAAGACCAGAATAACCAGCCCGATACCACCGAGCAGGCCGAGCGCTATACCGCCTTTTCTTGCCCCGTAAAAAAGGCAGATCAGAACGATCACTAATTGTAAGATAAAATCCATAAGTACCCCATTGCTCAATATTGACGAGTTAAATTAATTAAGTTGGCTTACTGTCGTCGTGGGTACTATAGGGATTATTCGATTATTATTTATTTGATCCATGTCTACAAATTTTTATATTTATAAACTTTAATTCAAATAAAAGAAGCAGATCCCAATAATAATTATTATTTGGTTTATTTAGTTATTTAACACTAAAAATAATTATATTAGAGAAATTAAAACAGAAGGTGAATTTATTGCGTTAATTATCTTAATTAATGTTCATTATATTTTTCAATGTTGTTTTTGATTTGTTGTTTTATTGCTTTACTTAAGTATGTTTTTTGCTGCCAAATGGATAATGAAAATAAGGCAGGGTGTTTTGTCACGGTGTTTATTACCTATGATAATGATTTTCAATGCCTTTACCTCTTTGGTGGTAAGAGGTTTTTTTTTCGTTACCGTTACGCCATTGCAGCAATCATTGTGCCAGTTGTCATGTTATGGCTTTCGCTAAAATCGTTTTTCACCTTTATTGCGTTTTCTGATGCAGAAGTGGAAACCGATAACGGTGTTTTTTTATAGCATAATCGGTTATTAAAAAAATTATTTACTGTCTGATTTAAGAATAACTTTAGTTAGCGTGAAGAAAATATTCAGACAGTGCCTGCAAGGCTCGCCGATTTGCCATTGTTATCGTCGTGCCGCGATGAGCAGGCCGAGATGTTCGACTACACTTAAGGGTCAAAGACGCAGTCAGTAACAGGCGGAAGAGGTCAATATGGCAGAGCAACAAGCGGACGATCCCAAAGCGGTTACGGTAGGGGATGGATTAGCCAAAGTGCACGAAGCGGCAGAGCAGTTAACCGAAGAGGAGATCGACGCGTTGGCGGATGCTGCGCGTGCAGCGGCGCAAAATGCTAATAAAGAACGTCCGGATTGATCGCAGGGTGGTGAACGAAAGTGGCAGGTTTTTTGCACACTTAGCACCACAATGCAGAGAAACCCTATGCAGACAACAGACTGATTTCTGGTGACGAGGACGCGATGATGGACGACAAACTGCTGATAGACGGTAAGCTCGAAGCGGGCCAGGGCGCTGCGCTGACGGTGTTCAACCCCGCGACGGGGGAAGAGATTGCACGTATACCCCAGGCAGACCTGCACCAGGTTGATGCAGCCGTGCGTGCTGCGGAGAGCGCTTTTGCGCAATGGGGGCAGACCACGCCAAAAACCCGCTCGTTGCTGCTGTTGGCACTGGCGGATGCTATCGATCAGCACGCAGAATCCTTTGCGCGTCTGGAGTCGCTGAACTGTGGCAAACCCTACCACGCCGCGTTAAATGACGAACTGCCCGCCGTGGCGGACGTGTTCCGCTTTTTCGCCGGTGCAGCAAGATGTCTGAGTGGTTCTGCCGCCGGTGAATATCTGGAAGGGCACACCTCAATGATTCGACGCGATCCCATCGGCGTGGTGGCATCCATTGCGCCCTGGAACTACCCGTTGATGATGGCCGCCTGGAAACTGGCACCCGCGCTGGCGGCCGGTAACTGTGTGGTATTGAAGCCGGCGGAGCAAACGCCGCTCACCACGTTTCATCTGGCATCTTTACTGGCCGACATTTTCCCTGCGGGTGTGGTCAACGTGGTATTCGGTACCGGAGCGGCCATCGGCGACGCGCTAACCGGGCATCCGCTGGTGAACATGGTGTCGCTCACCGGATCGATTGCAACCGGGGCACACATTTTGTCGCATACCGCCCCCAGTATTAAACGCACGCATATGGAACTGGGCGGCAAAGCGCCGGTAATCGTGTTCGATGATGCCAATATCGATCAGGTAGTAGACGGCATCCGCAGCTTTGGTTTTTACAACGCCGGGCAGGATTGCACGGCGGCCTGTCGCTTGTATGTGCAGCGCGGCGTCTATGATGAGGTGGTCAGCAAATTGGGTCAGGCCGTCGCCAGCCTCAATATGGGCGACCCTAACAGCGAGGATACTGAGCTTGGGCCGTTGATCACCGCCGCACAGTTGGAGCGTGTCGCCCACTTCGTCGAGCAGGCCAGCGCGTTGCCACACATTCAGGTGGTTACGGGGGGGCAACGCGTTGAAGGGCCGGGGTACTACTTCCAGCCGACCGTTCTGGCGGGCGCACAGCAGGATGATGATATTGTACAAAAAGAGGTGTTTGGCCCGGTGGTGTCGATTACCCCGTTTGACGATGAGGCGCAAGTCGTCGCCTGGGCCAATGCGTCCGGCTACGGGCTGGCGTCCTCGGTGTGGACGCGCGACGTGGGGCGGGCGCATCGTCTGGCGGCCTGTCTGCAATATGGCTGCACCTGGGTCAATACCCACTTTATGCTGGTGAGCGAAATGCCGCACGGTGGGCAGAAACTGTCCGGCTACGGCAAAGACATGTCGATGTATGGATTGGAGGATTACACCGTCGTGCGACATATAATGATTCGTCATTGATCGTTGCGAGGTTGTGTTTCGTAAATGTTAATGTAAACCGCTGTTATCAGTGTTGATATCCGGCGTCAGGGGCAATAGAGGCACTGACGCCAGCGCCTTTTAGGGGGTTATTCAGATGCCCCATCGTGGGGCAATATGCGCGATAATGGGGCAATCATGTTGTTTTTCCATATATTTACTCCCATTAGCGTTTCCGATACGGTAGTTAATTCCGATAAGTACGCATAATCCCACCGCTTTGTTCTTGCTGGCCTTCCAATGTAAAAATTTTGTTTCAAAGTGCGCCTTTTGACAGACAATTGGCGTGTTCTGTGCATTAATTAAATTGATATCACATGATATCCGTTGCGAAGGAGCACAGTTTGTCCAGACTACGCACTACACTCACCCCGTTAGAGTGTTCTCAACGGGCGCTACAGTGGGTCCATAAAGAGACCCTCACGCAAGAAGAAACCATCGCATTAAATCAGGAAGTGCTGAGCAACTTCCGCGATTACGTCAATCCGGGTTTTCTGAGCTACAGAAAATCCGTCACCTCTGGGGGGGACTTTGGCGCCGTAGAGTGGCGCGCCAGCGGTCCGAATACGCTTGTTGATACGCAAGGAAAGGAATATCTCGATTGTCTGGGGGGGTATGGCATTTTCAACGTTGGCCATCGTAACCCGACGGTGCTTGCGGCAGTAGAGAGTCAGTTGGCCAAGCAGCCGTTGCACAGTCAGGAATTGCTCGATCCGATGCGTGCCATGTTGGCGAAAACGTTGGCGGCGCTTACGCCGGGCAGTTTGCAGTACAGCTTTTTCAGCAACAGCGGCACCGAAGCGGTGGAAGCGGCGCTGAAATTGGCTAAAGCCTATCAGGCACCGCGCGGACGCTTCACTTTTATCGCGACCAACGGTGCCTTTCACGGCAAATCGTTAGGTTCATTATCCGCAACGGCCAAACCGGCATTCCGTCAACCGTTTATGCCGCTGTTGCCCGGTTTTCACCATGTGCCCTTTGGCGACATTGAGGCCATGAAACAGCAGGTTGCCCTGTGTGAAAAACGCGGAGACGGCATTGCGGCTATCATCCTGGAGCCAATTCAGGGAGAAGGCGGTGTTATCGTTCCCCCCGCTCACTACCTGCCGGCGGTTCGCGCGCTGTGCGATGAAATTGGCGCGTTGCTGATTCTGGATGAAGTGCAAACCGGAATGGGGCGCACGGGTAAAATGTTTGCCTGTGAGCACTATGGTGTGCAGCCGGATATCCTCTGTTTGGCGAAAGCGCTGGGTGGCGGTGTGATGCCCATCGGCGCGACCGTGGCGACAGAAGCGGTCTTTTCCGTGTTGTTCGATAATCCGTTCCTGCATACCACGACGTTTGGCGGTAACCCGTTGGCCTGTACTGCGGCGTTGGCGACCATTAACGTTTTGCTCACGCAGAATCTGGCGGACAGAGCCGCACAACAAGGGGCGTTTTTACTGGATGGATTACGGCAGTTAGCCACCGACTATCCAGAACTGATTGTCGAGGCGCGCGGTTTAGGATTGCTGCAAGCGATCGAATTCAGAGAAAACGAAATTGGCTACGCCTTCGCCAGTGAGCTGTTTAAACGCGGCATTCTGGTGGCGGGTACGCTGAACAATGCCAAATCGGTCCGTATCGAACCGCCGTTAACCATTACCCACAACCAGTGCGCACAGGTTTTGCTGCAAGCCGGTGAGGTGTTGAAAAAACTGCGGGGTGCACAACCGAATGACATTCAACTTAAGGAATACGCTGTAGGGTGAAACGCTACCTTGATACGCTGAGTAAAACTCATGCACGAAAGCCGGTCTGCAACCAGACCGGCTTTTTTTATGCGCCGCGCTGCTCCAGTGCGGTTAACAGTGTGTCTAACAGGCCGGGGAAAAGCGCATCCAGATCGTCACGTCGCAGCGAAAGGAGGTTTTCTCGGCCATTAGGGCGTTGCCAAATCACGCCACTGTCGCGCAATACCCGCCAATGGTGCGACATGGTGGATTTTGCTGCCCCTTGCGAAAGGGCTCCGCAGGATTGCTCCCCCTGCTGGGCTAAAATACGTACTACTTCTAACCGTACCGGGTTACCCAAAGCCAGTAAAACGTTCTCTAATCGAATCTGCTCAGGTTCGGGATGGTGAGCGATCATAGTACTCCGTATCCATTTATTAACGACGCCGTCTGGTCGCCGTAACCGTTCGTCAGCGGTCACTATAGCGGGAGTGTTTGATGATGTCATCCTGACGTGTGTTTTACGCCTTGCTGTAATTATCCTTGCTCCAGAATTCATTCTCAATGGCACTATTGAGTTGATGTTGAGAAAAGAAATCAGCAATCAGCGCGCGATCAATCTCAAGCTGCATTTTTTTTAATACTATTTTTCCCGCATTTATTTCGGCATCTGGGATATTTTTTAATATGTTCTTTCGCAGCAAATCATCAACATTTTTTTGGTATTCAAACTCCAGCATATGGTATCTTTTCTCCTGAGCGGCCCGTATTTTTTCTGGCGCAAGCCGTTCAATCAACGCATGTAACGGCTCCCACTGTGCGAGCCAGGCTGGAAATTGAATGTTTTCATTTTTTTTAATGGTTTTCTCCGCCGAGATTAGGTCCTCTGCTGAAATTTTTGAGCAAATAAAACTGTGCATATCTGGCGCGAAGTGTTGCAAATCTAACGCGCTGTGCAAACGGGTTTGGAAACCGAGGTAAACTTCAACTTCATCCGTGTTAGGATGCCGCTTCATATGCTGATTGGCCATTATCGTTAATTGTCTGGTGCGATAAACGCGTCTGGCTATGGTAATCAACGCATCCAGTTGGTTGTCATATTTTCCCTTGTTAATGTCGTCAACAATCATCACTTGCTGCATCTGGTTGTAAGTAAACAGGGTCTTGTCGTTGCAACTGGCGGTTCCGTCATAGGCGATAGCAAACAAGGTTTCTGCCAACGAGGGTGATAAAACAATATTGTCCAGAAACGTTCTGATGTGCTGTTTAAATTCCGAAGAGTGAGTAACGACATCACAGGCTCTGAGTTTACTCAAGAATTGGGAAAATGATGTACTGTTGCTGTTTTTAGCAAGCGTCTCCCAGTGTGCCAATTTCGTTAGGTGTGGTTGTGATACCAGAGGTTTGCTGTTTAGATCTTCTGGCGTATACCAATGGTGGATCTCCATAAGCAACATTCTACCCTCTGTGGCAGTGTTTATATTTACCTCTGAGGGAAAGTAATTTAACTGCGGCTGGAAAAGAATTCTCAGTATATCTGCCGTGGTATTTCCTGCATTCACAGAAGGGCGGGGCGGGGCGCTGATGGGTATTTCATGGCTTAACTCTGAGAGATTGCCGGGATATATGGCGTTATACTGTAGTTGAAGATATTCGTTTTGTGCACGATTGACCCGTGTTAAAAAAATACCGGCTCTGATTGGGTTTCTATTACTCCATCTGGCGTCTGATGTGAACGTGAGATGATCTGCTAATTCATTAACATGGGAGTAGGGCATGGTGATATCCTATCAGTCAAAGGATTAATATCTTTTTTTTTGATAGCCATGTCTTGCATATTCCACTTTTGTTTTTAGGGATAAATAAAAGTTATTATTCACGCTTTTGTTTATATTATGGTTTTTATAAAAAGCGTTTCGAGTTAGGCCCGTTTTTTGTAACCAAAACCTATCACCGATTGCAGGGAATGTTGCTGAGGCGTAGGCTGCAAGTGGGCCATCCTCCAGACGTCCATCAACGCGCAACGGATCGCGATTGGGCAACCTGTTGAATGACATTTTCAAAAAAATAGTTCGAATATACTCGAACAGTTGTACTATAATCGTCGCCGTTATCAATCCGGGTTCTCCCTGCGACAGTTCACTGCCACGTCCGAACCCTTTCGTTATTAAGGACACATCATGGCTCGTACAACGTCTATTGACCGTTACCGCAACATTGGCATCTCTGCACACATCGACGCGGGGAAAACCACCACCACGGAGCGCATCCTGTTTTACACCGGGATGAGCCATAAGCTGGGTGAAGTGCATGACGGTGCGGCCACGACTGACTGGATGGCGCAGGAGCAGGAGCGCGGGATCACCATTACCTCTGCGGCAGTGACCTGTTTTTGGCAGGGGATGGACAACCGCTTTGACCAGCACCGCATCAATATTATCGACACCCCAGGGCACGTGGATTTCACCATCGAGGTAGAGCGCTCGATGCGCGTGCTCGACGGCGCGGTGATGGTGTATGACGCTGTGGGTGGCGTTCAGCCGCAATCGGAAACCGTCTGGCGTCAGGCCAATAAGTACCGGGTTCCGCGTCTGGCGTTCGTGAATAAAATGGACCGCGCCGGTGCCGATTTTTTCCGCGTGCGCCAGATGATGGTTGAGCGCCTGAAGGCCAATCCGGTGCCGATCGTCGTGCCCATCGGCAGCGAAGAGCATTTCAGCGGCGTGGTCGATTTGGTGAAGATGCGTGCCATTTTTTGGGATGATGCCACTCAGGGGATGACCTTCAGCTACCAGCCCATCCCGGCTGAGGTGGTGGAAACGGCGCAGGTATGGCGTGAGCAGATGGTGTCTGCGGCGGCGGAAGCCTCCGAGACGTTGATGGATCGCTATCTTGAGCAGGGCGATCTGAGCGAAGCGGAGATCGTACAAGGCTTGCGTCTGCGCACCATTGCCGGTGAGATTCAGCCTATGCTGTGCGGCAGCGCGTTCAAAAACAAAGGGGTGCAGCGCCTGCTGGATGCCATTGTGGAACTGATGCCTTCACCGCTGGATATTCCGGCGGTGCAGGGGGTGGATGAGCAGGGCGCACCCGCAGAACGCCATGCCGATGACGATGACGCGTTCTCGGCGTTGGCATTCAAACTGATGAGCGATCCGTACGTCGGTCAATTGACTTTCGTGCGTGTTTATTCGGGCGTGCTGAGCAAAGGCGACAGCGTCTATAACCCGGTGAAGGGCAAGCGGGAACGTATTGGCCGTATCGTACAAATGCATGCCAATACGCGGCACGAGGTCGATGAGATCCGCGCCGGTGATATCGCCGCCTGTGTCGGACTTAAGGATGTCACGACCGGTGATACCTTGTCCGATCCCGATACGGTTATCACGTTGGAACGGATGGTCTTCCCGGAACCGGTGATCGCGTTGGCGATCGAACCGAAAACCAAAGGCGATCAGGAAAAGATGGCGCTGGCCTTGCAGCGATTGGCGGCAGAAGACCCGTCGTTACGCCTGAAAACGGACGAAGAGTCAGGCCAAACCCTGATTGCCGGTATGGGGGAACTGCATCTGGAGATCATCGTTGATCGCATGCGACGTGAATTTGGCGTGGAAGCGAATGTCGGTCGACCGCAGGTGACCTATCGCGAAACGATACGCCAGACGGTAACGGACGTAGAAGGCAAGTTTGTGCGCCAATCCGGCGGTAAAGGACAGTATGGTCATGTGGTGCTGTCACTCGAACCGCTGGCCGCCGGTGCCGGGTTCACCTTTGTGGATGCCACCAAGGGCGGCGTGGTGCCGCGTGAGTACATCCCCTCGGTGGAAAAAGGGGTGCGGGAAGCGATGAGCAACGGCGTGTTGGCGGGTTATCCGCTGGTGGATGTGAAAGTCACGCTGACGTTTGGTTCCTATCATGAAGTGGACTCGTCAGAAATGGCGTTTCGCATGGCGGCGATCTTCGGTTTTAAAGAGGGAGTAAAACGCGCGCATCCGGTGATTTTGGAACCGATGATGCAGGTGGAAGTGGAAACACCAGAACCCTACGCCGGGAACGTGATGGGGGATTTATCCTCACGGCGTGGCATGGTGCAAGGCATGGAAGAACGGCTGGGTGACCGGGTGATTCGCGCCGAGGTGCCGCTGTCAGAGATGTTTGGCTATGCCACCACGCTGCGTTCCATGACCCAAGGGCGCGCTACCTTTACCATGGAGTTCAAGCATTACGCGGAAGCACCGCGCAACGTGATGGAGGCGATTATCACGGCGCGCGCCAAAGCCTAGTGCACCCTTTCATGTGAGTGAAAAACCCCGGCAAACGTTGCCGGGGTTTTCTTTTTTTTGCACTTACCACGGCATACCCATTATCGCGCTGTTTCATTTCGATATTTCTGTTTTTTCATACCGAACTTTGGCTTACCATAGCTGTATCCTATCATTTGGCGTTAAATGGCTTTCTGATGCGTTATTTGGCTGTTGTGTTACCCCTGCTGTTGGCTGCCTGTAGCAGCCATGCCCCCGCACCTTCGGCGGCAGATCCTGCCACCCAACCGCCGGTAGCCGGTGGCTTTCTGTTGCAGCCTGAACATACCGGGCCACTGCAACAGGGTGATTTTGCATTCAATAAAGAAACAGACCGTTTTGTTGCACGTATGGTGCAAGAGCACGGTTTCGATCGCCAGCAATTGCACGATGTCCTGATACAGGCCAAAAAGCTCGATTGGGTGATCCGTTTGATGGATCAGCAAGCACCGGTCTCAGCCGGTGGACCTCCGACGCCAAACGGGGCTTGGGTGCGTTATCGCAGCAAGTTCATTACGCCGGATAACGTGCAAAATGGGGTGCTGTTCTGGAATCAATATAACGACGCATTACAACGCGCCTGGCAAACCTATGGTGTGCCGCCCGAGATCATCGTCGGCATTATTGGCGTGGAAACCCGCTGGGGCCGGGTGATGGGAAAAACCCGCATCATTGACGCCCTGGCGACGCTGGCGTTTGCCTACCCGCGCCGCGCCGACTATTTTGCCGGTGAGCTGGAAACCTTCCTGCTGATGGCGCGCAAAGAGGGAGACGATCCGCTCTCGCTCAAAGGCTCCTATGCGGGTGCCATGGGCTACGGCCAGTTTATGCCATCGTCGTTTAAGCAGTACGCGGTCGATTTCAACGGTGACGGGCATATCAACTTGTGGGACCCGGTCGATGCCATTGGCAGCGTGGCCAACTACTTCAAAGCGCACGGCTGGACCGCCGGTGCCGAGGTAGCCATCCCGACACAAGGGCAGGTGCCCAACACCTGGGACAGCGGTTTCAAAACGCGTTATCCAGTGGCGACGCTGACGGCGGCCGGGCTGCGTACTGCCCAACCGCTGATTGGTCATACCGAGGTCAGTTTACTGCGCTTGGATATGGGCAACCAATTCCAATACTGGTTCGGCTTGCCGAATTTCTACGCCATCACCCGCTATAATCACAGCGTCCACTATGCGATGGCCGTGTGGCAACTGGGGCTGGCGGTGAAGCAGGCCAGCCAGGGTAACGCCGTACAGGCAATGCCCACCCGTCAGCCGACGAGTGGGGCGCAGCCTAGCCTGCGCTGGGAATAAACGTCACGCTGGGGCGTTGCCGTTATTGCGGATCAACGCCTGATACCAGTAGAAGCTGTCCTTCTTGATGCGCGTCAACGGGGTGGGATCGAACTCACCCCGATCGATATAGACAAAGCCGTAGCGCTTCTTAAAACCATCGCTCGAACTGAGCACATCGATAAAGGTCCAGGGGTTGTAGGAGATAACCTGTGCACCGTCCTGAATGGCGAGCCGCATCTGCTCGATGTGATCGCGAATATAGGCAATGCGATAGTCGTCGTGCACCTTACCGTCCGGCGTGAGTTCATCGCGTGTACCCAATCCATTCTCTGTCACCATCAGCGGTAGCCGATAGCGTTCATGCAGTTCACGAAATGCCAGGCGAAAGCCAATCGGATCGATCTGCCAGCCATATTCTGTTGCCTTCAGGTAGGGGTTCTTTTCACGCTGATAGTAACCGGGGATTACGGACGCCAAACGATCGCCCGTTTCGTCTTTGATGCGCTCAATGTCCTGTACGCTGATGTCTGCCGGGCAGGCGCTGGCAACGTTGGTGCGATAGTAGTTAAAGGCGATGAAATCCGGCGCATGCTGGCGCAGATAGTCAAAATCACCGTCTTCCACCTGCGGATACCAGCCGTGCTGTTGCAAAAATGCGGTGTAGTAACCGGGATAGTCGCCATAGCAATGCACGTGCAGCATGGCGTGGTTGCGCAGATCGTGGTTGTGACGCGCGGCTAAAACATCTTCAGGGCGCGGTGATGCCGGGTAGATAGGCACATAGGAGACCGCCGGACCAATCTTCGCCTGTGGCAGCAGTTCATGGCAGGCTTCAATCGCCTTAGCGGTCGCCAGAAACATGTGATGGTTCATCTGATAGCGGCGGCGATCGGCCTCGTTGGCGTCCAGACCCTGCAATCCCATAAGCACATCCACTGACAGCATCAGGTTCTGTTCGTTAATGGTCAGCCAGTATTTCACGCGGTCGCCAAAGGCGCTAAACAAGGTGCGCGCATATTTCTCGAAATCGGCGATGGATTCACGCGCCAGCCAGCCTCCGTACTTTTTATTCAACCCTTCCGGAAAATCGAAATGGTACAGGGTGACGATGGGTTCAATGTGGTGGTGGCGCAGTTCATCAATCAGTGCCAGATAAAAATCAATCCCAGCCTGATTCGGCTCGGCTTCATCGCCATTGGGGAAAATACGGGTCCAGGCGATGGAAAAACGGTAAGAGCGCAGGCCCAGTTCGGCCATCAAGGCGATATCTTCCCGCCAGTGGGTGTAGTGTCCACTGGCAACTGTGGTATCAGCCTGTTGATGAGATTTCAGCAACGCGCGCGTGTCCGCGGTGGAAAGCCCTTTGCCATCCTCCAGATAGCCACCTTCTACCTGAAAAGCGGAGGTGGCGGCGCCCCACAGAAAGTCGGCGGGAAAGTCAGTTTTTATCTTGTTCAGCATGCAATCACCTTGGTGTAGTAGAAAATGGTCATGAGTAAATGTGTTCTCGCACGGTGCGGCTTTTTACCGCCTGTGCCTGATACAGCGCCACGTTGTCCGGCTGCGGCGAGAAGCGCCATGTGTGTTGATGGCGGGCAATCTGTTGGTGGGCTTGCGCGTAGCTGCGGTAGTGTTGCAGCGTGACCACCGCAGAGATCCAGGCACCCGCCGCCGTGGCGTTATCCTCGAGTGCCACCACCGGGCGGTTGTAAATATCTGCCTGAATCTGGTTGAAGGTGCCGAATTGGGTGATGCCACCCGCGGTGTAGATATCGGTTATTTCCCCCACCAGCGGGGCGATGCCCTGAATCTGGTGATGAAGTTCATGGGCAATTCCTTCCAGAATGGCGCGGGCGAAATCCCCCCGTGTGTGGTGCAAGGCGATGTCATAAAAGAACGCTTTTGCTTCACCGGGCGATTGCTGGACGAGCTTCCCTTTGAAAAAAGGCGACAGCACCAGCCCGTATCCGCCGGGCGAGGCGGCGCTGACTTCCTGGTTGATGGTGTGATAGTCGCCGTCAGCCTGATAGAACGTGCGGTTGAACCAGTCGTAAGCGCAACTGGCGGAGAGCAACGCGCCTTCAATCACGATGTTGCCCGGCAGGGCAGCGTGGTTGTAGGCAAAATGGCCGTCGAGTGGTGCAGTGCTTAGCGTTGCGGCCATGCCCATGACGTAGGCACCGGTGCCGACATTGACGATCACCCGGTCTGAAGCGAACTGCCCCATGCCCAAGGCGCAGCACTGCTGATCGCCACCGGCGCTGATCACCGGAATGCCCGCCGGCAGACCGACCTGCGCGGCGATCGACGGTTGCAGTGCACCGACCACGCTGCCGGGAGGGAGCAAGGTGCAGAGCTTGTCCTTATCGAGCTCGAACAGCGCCAATAAGCTGTCATCCCACTGCCGGGTGCGCAGGTTAAACAGGTTGGTGCGTGACGCCAGCGAATAGTCGGTACAAAAACGGCCGGTCAGCCTGTGTAGCAGGAAGTCGTGGATGCCGACCAACTTTGCGGCGCGGTGATACAGTGCCGTTTGGTTTTGCTTCAGCCATCGCATCTTGGCGGCGGAAAACACCGGTGAAATCGGCAGTCCGCAGCGTTGATGCACCTGAGGGGAGGCATCAGCCAGGCTGTCGCACAGCGCCTGTGAGCGCGTGTCTTGCCACATCAGCGTGGGTGACAGCGCGTTGCCTTGCGCATCGACAGCGATAATTGACGAACGCTGTGACGTCAACGCCAGCGCGTGCAGCGCCAACCCCTGAGCGGAGAGATACTGCGCCGCCGCGTGCAGCAGCACCGCCAATGCATCATGCCAACGCTGCGGATCCTGTTCCACGCGTCCGTCATCGAAATAGCGTGGCGTGGTGCTGACGGCGTGCTGAAACTGCGTGGCACCCTGTATGTCGAACAGCACCAGCTTCATCTGTGTGGTGCCGGTATCAATTACGGCGATCGTCATCTGTGCGGCCTCCCTTGTTTCAAATCTGTCTCGGCTCAAGCCTGCGTGGCCTGAGTGCGCATGGTATTATCCAGCCGTTTGAAAAATGGATAGTAAATCAGCGTGTTGAGCACGATCAGAAACACCTGTAGCAGCGCAAACAGCCAACTGCCCTGGATAAAGGCGTTAGCAAACACCGGCATACCGATCACGTTGAACACGCCAATCATGCGTGGCAGCACGTCGGTTGCGATCAGGAAATAGGCGACGGTGACGTTCAGTGCCGGGGCCAGCACGAACGGAATCGCCAGCATCGGATTAAGTACAATGGGAATACCGAAAATAATCGGCTCGTTGATGCACAGGAACGAGGTTGGCAACGCCATACGGCCTAACTTCTTCAACCCTTCACTTTTGGCTTTGAAGGCCATCAACAGGTTCAGACCCAGCGTGGAGCCACTGCCACCCAGACTGGCCCAGATGCCCCAGAAGGCATAGCCGACAATGTGCGGCAGCGGATCGCCATTTTGAAACGCGGTCAGGTTTTCCAGATCCATCGCCAGATAAAGCGGTTTCCAGATAGTGCCGGTGACCATCGGACCGTGAATGCCAAACAGCCACAGCACGTGCGCTACCACCACAAATGTGATCATACCGCTGTAAGAGCCGGTGATGCCGAGTAAGGGCTGCTGGATAATAAAGTAAATGTAGGCGTGCAAGCTGCCGGCGGAGGTCAGTTTGAACAGGGCCGCAATGGTGGCAAAAATAATGACGTTGATGATGGCGGGGATCAGGCCGTTAAAGGTCTCCGCGACCACTGGAGGGACGTTGTCGCCCATACGTATGGTGAGCTGGCGATCGACAACAAAGGAATAGATTTTATTCACCAGCAGGGCAACCATAATCGCCACAAACAGCCCGCCCGCCCCGAGATATTTAAACGGCATGACCTCCGCGCCATCCACTATCGTCACCGGACTGGTGATCAGAAAGCACATGATAGCAATCGAGCTGACCACCATTTCATTATGGCCCAGCGAGCCTGCCAGTTTATAAGCAATAAAGAAACACACGTAAATCGACATTATTTTTAACGTCACGCTGGCGGGTAATGCAATCGCCTGCTGTAATCCGTGTGCCTTAATAAAAGCCAAATAACTGTCAATCGGCAGATTCGCCAATAGCGTGGAAAATGCCCCGATAATAAATACTGGAAGTGCAGCGGTAAAACCGTTGGAAATTGACATCAAATATTTGTTGCTTTGCATGTGCGAGGCGGCTAATTGCAGCCCGGACATGGCATTTTGTAGGTTAGCCATCTTTCTTTCCTTTATAATTATACGTACCGGATAGAAAATTTTTGGTATAGAACGCCCGGCAACGTGACTCGCCTGGTCGATGCTTTATATATTTTCTACACATTCATTATGGATATGCGTTAATAACCTCTTTTGTTGATTGACTGATGTCCTGTGAAATAAAAAAACGGCAAAGGGTACATATTTCGTCTTCACTGATGTTCAGCGAAAACGCCTGTTCAATGGCGACCAGCTCGTGACGAATAAGACGAATCATCGCGTCATGCTGTTGTAGGTAACGCACCTTGTCGGGAAAGTCGCTATGGGTTGGCCCCTCCAGCAAACGATCGAGCAGGCACGCCAGATGCATGGTCAGCCCGATAAGCATATTGGAAGAGAGTGTTATCCCCAGCGCCGCAGACACGCGCGCGTTAAACCCTTTGATGGCAAGCAGCGCCGTATCGGGTTTCACATGCTGCAAAATCTGTGTCAGCGTTTCGGCTACCAGCAGATAGGTAGATTCTCGCTCGATCAGCCGATCCAACGCCGTCACGCCGTCGTAGTACAGCACATCGGCCAGATCGAACTGGGTGAGCGCCGTGGCGAGGGGGAACGGGCTGACCAGCGCAACCAGCGTATAGCGTTGGCCCAGTACGGCCAGTTCCTGATTGAGCTGGGCATCGTTATCAAAACGCTGCGAGAGCACGGCGACGCGCTGCATACGACTCGATAGCGCCTGTGACAGGCGGTTTTCCAATACTTTTGCCGTGCCTTCTCCGGTGGTGCAGATCATCACGATGGCCAGTTTCTTCTCGGCGGCGGCGGGCACGCGGGCGGGTGCTGGCTCTCGATCGCGCGGCACTTCCTGTTCAAGCAACTGGTTAACCATCAGCACGTTATGGTACACCTCCTGTAACGGTAGGCCGTTCATGGCGCTCTGGATCGCCTCGACAATGTGCATGGTGCTGATTAACTGTATGGTACGCGTTGCCACATCGCAGTGTTGCGCCAGGGCGGCACCAAAGGTAGTCAGTGAGCCCATATCGACCAGCAACAGCACTTCCGACACGCCTTCGCTGGCCTGAATGTGACGAATAATCCGCTCCAGCACCAACTGCGCCTTTTCGTACAGAGGAACGTTAAAACCCACCGCATAATTGACCCCGAGCAGCTCGTTGGCGGTGGCAACCAGCGCGCTGGCGGTGTCTATCCCATGCGCCACCACGATCACCTTGACATCGGTCTGTCGCTGCTCCAGATCCCGTTCGCTGTAGACAAAGAACATGGCGAGAAATCCCGCTTCATCGATGGGCAGCGTGATTTCCATCACTCGCTCTATCATGCGCAGGCAATCCAGCGCCGCATTGAAAGCCTCCGGGTGACCGGTGCGAATACGGTTTAGCTGCGGATGGACAATGCTTTTGTTGCGACGCACGCGATCGAGCGCATTTTCAATATGGGTAGCCAAACCGTAATAGACTTTATTGTCCAGCGTGCGCTGCAATTTCCCTTCGGCATAGCGGATGATCTCTTCGGTCAGGCGCAGCACCGCTGCCGTGACCAGATTCTCCAGACGACGCGTATCATATTTGCCCTGATAGCGGCTAATCCGAGTTTGGAAGTAGTCCGCGATATCTTTCTCAATCTCCTCTTCCAGGGTATTGCCATCAATCCCCTGGCTGCGCAGTTCCGACATGCGCAGATTAAGCATGTCGTAAATGTCGTTGAGCGCATCGTCTTCAAACAGCGGCGTGTTGCTGGTGCCAGAGAAGGTGACGCTCTTCTTGTTGATGCCAATAATGGTGTTCCAGATTTGGCGATGCTCAAGATGGGTATACAGCGCCTGACTGACGTGGTTAGGCAGCGTTCGACTGTTGATGGCGAAGCTGGTTTTTTTGCCGGTCATGAATTCCGCATACGCGCCCGCACAGGCGAAACGAATATCCGCTTTGAGCTGACCAATGTTGTTCGGGCAGTCATAGCTCAGCAGGGCGCGCAGGGCATTTACGGAAACGCTGATACTCTCCTGCAAATGCGCCGCTTCCTGATTGAAAAAAAACTGGATCAGCGCAAAACGTTCCTGAAAGGTGCGTTTTCGCAAGGCAGGTAAATGGATAACCATCGGAAAACGGCGGGTAAAGGTACGTAACAGGCTGGAGTCCGGCTCTTCCGTGGTGGCGGAAAAAATGCGCACGCTGGCGGTGCGTTCGACCTGCGTTTCCCCTAAACGGCGGAAAATTCCCTTATCGATAAAGGTGAAAAAGATTTCCTGTCCTTCTGGCGGCAAGCGGTGCACTTCATCCAAAAATAGCACCCCGTGATTCGCCTTTTCCAGCAGGCCAACCTTATCTTCATCGGCACCGGTATAAGCCCCTTTTTTACAACCAAACAACTGCGCCAGCAGCAGTTGCGGATTGTTGGCATAATCGGCGCAGTTAAAAATCACAAACGGAGCCTGTGCCGGCAGTTTGCCGATGGCTTTGGCATACTGGTACATCAGCTCGGCAAACAGGGATTTTCCCACGCCGGTTTCACCCAGAATCAGCATATTCATCCCGTTGGGGGGATAGAACACCGCCGCCTTGGCCTGCTCTATCGCCGGAAACAGACTGGCGTTGCTGCCGATAAACTGCGCGAATTCGCCTTCACTGCTGCGGGCCAGGGTTCCTGGGTTGATAGCCTGAAACAGAACGGGTTTACCTTTGATTTTGACCGCTTTTCCTTGCGCGACCAGGCTGTTCAGATCGTTGCTGACATTGGCTCTGGCATAGCCAAGCGCCTCCGCCAACTGCGGGGCGGAGATGCCAGATTCGACGCTAAGCGCCTTCAATTTGTCATAGACGATGTCGATCCGCATGCTCTGGTGCTCCTGATCCATTTGCGCAAAATAGTGCTGGTGCAAGGACTATCATTAGCCTGAGAACTATCTGCTGCCAATATACCGAGTGACGCACGGCGCGGCGAAACAATGCGCCAGTAATAACTACATGCTCACAAATTACGGGCGAATTCGAGTACCTTTCCACCGTTCATTGAGCCGTAATCCACGGCGTTAATCACCGCTATTTTCAAATTTGGGTAGCGGCTTTTCATCGTGCCTTCAATAAAACTCACCTGCGGCCCGATCAGTAAGACGTCGGTTTTGTCGGCGAAGTTTTTAAAATTGCTTTCGGAGGTTGCGTTAATTTCAACATCGAGCGCTTGTTTGACGGCATCCTCACGCATTCTTTTTACCAGCATGCCCGTGGAAAAACCGCCCATACAAACCAGCGTAATATGCAACATGGCCTACTCCTTGTTTCAATAATGTGCCTGGGTAAGTGAGAGTGCTTGCACCTGTTTGCTTAATTCAGCCATGTGCTGGTAGCAAGCCACCTGCTGCCGGGCCAAATCTTTCACCGTGATGGCGTTCATCAAATGATCCTGAGCGTGCACCATCAGCAGCGTGACGGGGTGATGCACACCGCGCGCTTCATCTTCTATCAGGTTAGTTTGTGCCTGATGAGCAACACGCAACGCCTCGGTGGCTTGTTCCAACAACTCCTGTGCAGGAGCAAACTCCTGACGTGCCGCGCACTCAATGGCCTTGATGGCATGGCTTCTCGCCTGACCTGCGTTGACAATGATGTTAATCACCAACTCCTCAAAATCGCTATCCACCTGCTCGTTCATCACTACCAGCTCCTTAAATGATGACAATCACTGCTCTGTTTTTCACTGACAAGGTATAAGCAATAACGATGCCAAGAAAATAAAATGATTATTTTCAATGTATTAAATGGTGTTTTGGCAAACTGTATCGATCTGTTTTACCCACAGCGCGTTATTGGCAATCGGGATAACGGGGTGAAATACGACACCCAGAAGGGCAGAAGCGGAGGACGTGCTCGCACAGGGGGAGAACGGCGCGAGTGTCTAGCCAGCGCGTCTTAACATAAGACGCGCTGGTGGCGTAGGGTTTAGACTTTGTCGAATCGTGTTAACGCGAACACTTTATTGCCCGGCTGACGCGGTAGAATAATACGCACAAAATGGGTGGAGTTGCGCTTAAACCATCGAGTTGCTGATTCATCTTCGTAATGAATGGGAATCTGCATCTCTGCGCCCAGTTTTAAGTTAGAAAAATAACTGATGTTTTTACCTGGCGCAGCAGCAGAAATCGAGAGGAAAAGTATTGGTTTGTCGCGCTTGGGTAACAATGGATAATAACCTTCTACCAAGTCAGTTCGATCGAAATAAATGTTTCTTCGCGCTGCATTTTGCAAATTGACGTGAACGCCCTGAATGACTGAAGAGTGAAAGTAAACATTGGCCGAATCACTTTGTTTATTGGTATTGGAAAAAAACTCCAAAAAATAATCCGTTACCGGTTGATCCTGATCGTCAGTAACGTAAAAGTTTGCCTGCAAATATTGATGGTAATAGTCGGCGTTTTCTTTTCTTTCCGCTGTTTTTTCACTGAATGCCTGCCACTCTAGTTGAATTTTCAGGTATTGGTCAAATGCGTCGCAGGCCAGCGCCTCTAATATAAACGTGCCCAATTGCGCTTTTTCTTCTGGTGTTTCTTCAATATCGTCCTGATTGCTTTTATCTGCTCTGTCAGGATCAATGACAGAGCCGTGGGTTCGGGTAGGTAATACGGCAAGCGGTATGGAAAAACCATCAAGCCGTGATTGCCAACAAGTGACGGCTTTATCAATGTCACTTTCCCGGAAATCAATCGTGATTCCTTGGGTATTCAAATTGGCGGCACAAACTCTTACTGTGCCGTCAGCGCCATCTTCATTGACGATTTGGCGTAATAGGGAGGTATAAGGATGGGTGCCCACAATTACAAACGGCCAGACTTTATCTTCACCGTAATAGCGTGCCGTGTCGTCAGAATCGGGGCCAATGAGCATGTCGCGCTGGGCTAATTCCCACTGGTAGGGTGAGCTCAGTTCAAGATCGTTAAGGATACCTTGCCCGGTATGAAACCAGTTGTTATAGCCCTTGACGATACGCCCCAGCATACTCTTGCCCGTTGCTGCCAGTTTGGATCCATAATTGGCGGGGGCGAGCATAATAAAACGTTTCATCGGACAGGCTTCGGCTTTACCACGGTAGTGTGAGGTGAGCCATTCACGCGTTACCAGTCCCCCGGTACTGTGAACAATAACGTCGAATAAGGGGGGCAACTCTGCTTTTTCCATCATGTCATCGATGACTTGCCCCATCTTTTTGCCGACATCGGCCACACGCACATCGTCATCCAGTGATATATAGTCTCCTAACCATAACTCGGTGGCTGCATAGTTATTTTTTCGTAAGAATTCAGCCAAAGCATAAAATGATTTAGAGGTGTCACTCCACCCATGAATAATTAACACATGTTTTTTCATTGAGGTATCTCCTCGATTGTGTGTGTAAGTCTGAAGTGAATTTTTATTGAAATAAAAAGAAGGTTATTATTTTATTATCAGTGGGTTCGGGACTTGATTTATGTGCAAATATATGCCATAGCACGATAATGTCGACGGCTACATGTAAAAGCAACGTGAGCGTATATCGGAATTTAAAGCCATCTTCAGCAAAGGCGAGAGATAATTTTTTACTTGTGAAAGGGATATTTTGTGCTT
The DNA here is from genome assembly GCF_025962655.1 of Candidatus Symbiopectobacterium sp. NZEC151. Taxonomy (GTDB): domain Bacteria; phylum Pseudomonadota; class Gammaproteobacteria; order Enterobacterales; family Enterobacteriaceae; genus Symbiopectobacterium. The sequence continues at coordinate 180,915 of NZ_JAGFPE010000001.1, forward strand.
GCAAACGGATTTCATCACGCACGCTGGCGGCCAGTCGTGTACAAGGTAATAGCACGCCTAAATTGGCAAAGAAAAAAACGGCTGCGCCCAAGGCGATCCCTATTTTTTGATCAAGAATGAGCGTCTGTTTTCCTGAAAATAACCAACCCGCTATCGCAAATATAGCGACAGACCAATATGTCCAATAAGCATTAATACGGCTTTCAAGTCTTTCATGCAAATCAAGAAGCTCTTTAAATTCCATAAAGGTATGCCGCAAGATTGAACAATCTATGTTGTCAGGGGAGTCTATTCATAATGATTAATCATGAGTGATTATTTTATATTCGCTTTATTTATGATGGCTTTTTGTGATCGATATCAAAAAACGATTCTTTATATTTTTGCTTAGCGTGCAATGCTTTATTTCGGGTTGGGGTTTACATCTACCAACCCGATAATAAGGAAAGCATTATTCCATTAGGTGTGCCAGAGATACCCGAAACTCGATCAGCCTTCCGCCAACCGACGATAACGTTCAAAGCGATCTTTGGCATCCTGCTCGGTTTGCTCAAACAGGCTGTCGGCCACTGCCGGATGCTGGCGTTTGAGCGAGGCGTAGCGCACTTCGCCCATCAGAAAGTCTTGAAAATCCTCTTCCGGCTCGTCCGAATCGAGCACAAACGGGTTTTTGCCTTTATCCTGGCGCAGCGGATCGAAGCGATACAGGTGCCAGTAACCGGCGTCCACCGCGCGTTTTGCCTCGCGCTGGCTGCATCCCATGCCTGCGCTCAGTCCGTGGTTGATACAGGCCGCGTAGGCGATGATCAACGACGGGCCCGGCCAGGCTTCCGCTTCGGCAATGGCGCGCAGCGTTTGCGCCTTATCGGCCCCCATGGCAATCTGCGCCACATAGACGTTGCCGTAGCTCATCGCCATCATACCGAGGTCTTTTTTGCGCGTGCGTTTCCCCTCTGCGGCAAACTTGGCGATGGCCGCTACCGGTGTGGATTTGGACGACTGGCCGCCGGTGTTGGAATACACCTCGGTATCGAATACCAGCACATTGATATCTTCCCCGGAAGCCAGCACGTGATCCAACCCGCCATAGCCAATATCATAGGCCCAGCCGTCGCCACCGAAGATCCACTGCGATGGTTTCGGCAGATAGTCGCGATTCTGGTAGACGCGTGCCAGCAGCGGTGAGGTGGTGTGCTCCTGCGCCAACTGGGCGATAACGGCTTCAGCCCGTGCCCGCGTGCCATCGCCGCGCTCTTTGTGCTCCAGCCAGTCGGTGAGCGCGGTATGCAATGCCGGGGTGACAGGCAACGCCAGCGCGGTTTGAATATCGCTCGCCACTTGTGCACGCACGGCCCGGCTGCCGAGTAACATCCCTAAACCGAATTCGGCGTTGTCTTCAAACAGCGAGTTGGCCCAAGCCGGGCCTTGCCCCTTGTGGTTGGTGGTGTACGGGATCGACGGTGCGCTCGCGCCCCAGATTGACGAGCAACCTGTCGCATTGGCTACCAACATGCGATCGCCAAACAGTTGCGTCAGCAAGCGTGCATAAGGCGTCTCTCCGCAACCGGCGCAGGCGCCGGAAAATTCCAGCAGTGGCGTTTCAAACTGGCTGCCTTTGACGGTGGTTTTGCTAAACGGATTCACTTTGGGCGACAGTGCCAGCACATGTTCCCATAGTCCAACCTGATGCCGCTGGCTTTCCAGCGGTTGCATGGTGAGTGATTTGCCGCGTGACGGGCAGATATCCGCACAGTTGCCGCAACCGGAGCAATCCAGCGGCGATACCGACAGATGATACTCCATCGTCTTGGCCCCTTGTGCCGGGGTGCTGAGCAAGAAAACCGGTGCTGCTGCGCGCTCTTCCTCATTCAACAATGCCGGGCGGATAGCCGCGTGCGGGCAGATAAAGGCGCACTGGTTACACTGGGTGCAGCCTTCCGGCTGCCAAACCGGAACCTGGATCGCAATGCCGCGTTTCTCATAGGCTGCGGTACCGGGGGGAAAGGTGCCGTCTTCCATGCCGATAAAGGCGCTGACGGGCAACGCGTCACCTTCCTGGCGGTTCATCGGTTCCAGAATCTGGCGGATAAAATCGGGTACGGCGCGCGCGAGCGGGCGTGTGTCATCGGGCAGCGTGGCCCACACTGTGGGGATAGCCACTTCCACCAACGCCTGCATACCCTGATCGATCGCGGCATGGTTCATCTCCACCACCTTTGGCCCTTTACTGCCATAGGATTTAACCACCGCGCTTTTTAAATAGTCGGCGGCGGTTTCCGGAGGAATAATGTTGGTGAGCTTAAAGAAGGCGGCCTGCATGATCATGTTAAAGCGCCCGCCCAGGCCGAGACGTTGAGCAATCTGCACCGCATTGAGGGTGTAGCAGCGAATGTGGTTCTGGGCCAGATAGCGCTTCATGGCGGTGGGCAGCTTTAACGCCAGCTCATCCGGCGTCCAGGTGCAGTTGAGTAGAAAAGTCCCGCCCGGTTTCAGCCCGGCCAGCAGGTCATATTTTTCGACGTAGCTCTGTTGCGAACAGGCAATAAAATCCGCGTGATGAATAAGATAGGGTGAGGTGATCGGGCTTTGCCCAAATCGCAGGTGAGAGACGGTGATCCCACCCGACTTCTTCGAGTCATAGGAGAAATAAGCCTGGGCATAGAGCGGCGTTTTATCGCCGATAATCTTGATGGCGCTTTTGTTGGCACCCACCGTGCCGTCCGATCCCAGCCCCCAGAATTTGCAGGCGGTGGTGCCGACGCGCGCGACATCAATAACCGCGCTGGCCTGCGGCAGTGAGGTGTGGGTGACATCATCGGTGATGCCGACGGTAAAGCCATCCTGCGGCAGTGGCCGGGTAAGATTCTCAAAGACCGACACGATGTGCGTTGGCAAAATGTCCTTGCCGCCCAACCCGTAACGACCGCCGACGATCAGTGGCGGCTGAGCGTGACGATAGTAGGCATTTTTCACGTCCAGACACAGCGGCTCCGTTTGCGCGCCGGGTTCCTTGGTGCGATCCAGCACGGCAATGCGTTGTACCGAATCCGGGATCTGCGCAAAGAAGTGCGACAGCGAGAACGGGCGGTACAAATGCACCGTCAGCAATCCCACTTTCTCACCGCGCTGGTTGAGATAATCCACCGTTTCCTGAATGGTTTCGCATACCGATCCCATGGCAACGATCATCCGTTCGGCATCGGGCGCGCCGTAATAATTAAACAGATGGTATTCACGTCCGGTGAGTCGGGTGATGTCAGCCATGTAACTTTCCACCATCGCAGGCAGCGCGTCGTAAAAACGGTTGGCGGATTCTCGTTCCTGAAAGTAGATATCCGGGTTTTGCGCCGTGCCGCGCACCACCGGATGGTCGGGGTTCAACGCGTTGCGGCGAAAGCGGTTGAGCGCGTCGCGGTCCAGCAGCGGTTCCAGCTCATCGTACTCCAGCACTTCAATCTTTTGGATCTCATGGGAGGTGCGAAAGCCGTCAAAGAAATTGATAAAGGGCACGCGCCCTTTGATGGCCGTCAGATGCGCGACCGCAGACAGATCCATCACTTGCTGTACGCTGCTTTCTGCCAGCATGGCGCAGCCGGTTTGGCGTACCGCCATTACGTCCTGATGATCGCCAAATATATTGAGCGAGTTGGTCGCCAATGCCCGGGCACTGACGTGAAACACGCCCGGCAACAGTTCTCCGGCGACTTTATACAGGTTGGGGATCATCAACAGCAGCCCCTGCGAAGCGGTATAGGTGGTGGTGAGCGCTCCGGCCTGTAGCGCACCGTGCACCGCACCGGCCGCGCCGGCTTCGGACTGCATCTCGATCAAACGCACCGGCTGGCCGAACAGGTTTTTTTTATGCTGTGCGGCCCATTCGTCCACGTTTTCCGCCATCGGCGTAGAGGGCGTGATGGGATAGATAGCGGCCACGTCGGTAAAGGCGTAAGAGATGTAGGCGGCGGCGGCATTTCCATCCATCGTTTTCATTTTTCTGCTCATGCGGGCTTCCTCATTGGTATGGCGCGGGTGATTACGGGGCGCAGAGCGGTCGCGCCATCGATTCGCCGTTTCAGCGAGGCTTGAAGCACAGCCTGTGCCATTTCGCTATCGAGATGAAAAGATGTTTTTATTGAATGGGTTATGCGCTCTTCTTTGCCTCTGGTGCGGTGTGCCATCAGGGAAAATTGCATGAAATAAGACAGAAAGCACCACATCCTGTCGTGCAGCCAACAAACTGTCGTGCCTGTCACCGCAAAACCGCGTTGCCGCTCCTCCGTGGCGCGATTGTCCGCTTTACAACAATTGGTTTGCCCTTTGTCTTGTGTTTGTTTCCTCCCCGGCGGCTAAGCTTCTAACAAAATTAATACTTTCAATGTATTAACCGTTTTGGCATGGCTGGTACGTTCCCTGCAACAGGGAGAATGCAACATATTCGGCGTACCACACGCCGCCAACCCGAAACAGGAGAAGCAATCATGGCTTTGCGTCAATGTGCCATCTATGGCAAAGGGGGGATTGGTAAATCCACCACCACTCAGAATCTGGTCGCCGCACTGGCGGAAATGGGCAAGAAGGTCATGATCATCGGTTGTGACCCCAAGGCGGACTCCACGCGTTTGATCCTTCACGCCAAAGCGCAGAACACCATTATGGAAATGGCGGCAGAAGTTGGTTCAGTTGAAGACCTCGAACTGGAAGATGTTTTGCAAATTGGCTACGGCAACGTGCGCTGCGCCGAATCCGGTGGTCCGGAGCCGGGTGTGGGCTGTGCGGGACGTGGGGTGATCACCGCCATCAACTTCCTGGAAGAAGAAGGGGCGTATGAAGAAGATCTTGATTTTGTGTTCTACGACGTCTTGGGCGACGTGGTGTGCGGCGGCTTCGCTATGCCGATTCGTGAGAACAAAGCGCAGGAGATTTACATTGTGTGCTCCGGCGAAATGATGGCGATGTATGCCGCTAACAACATTTCCAAAGGGATCGTGAAATACGCCAAAACCGGCAAGGTGCGTTTGGGGGGGTTGATTTGCAATTCGCGTAATACCGATCGTGAAGATGAGCTAATCGTTGCGCTGGCAGAAAAACTCGGCACGCAGATGATCCACTTCGTACCGCGCGACAACATCGTACAGCGCGCTGAAATTCGCCGTATGACGGTCATCGAATATGACCCGAACTGCAAGCAAGCTAACGAATACCGCACGCTGGCCCAGAAGATTGTCAACAACACCATGAAAGTGATCCCAGTGCCTTGCACCATGGATGAACTGGAAGATCTGCTGATGGAATTCGGCATCATGGAAGAGGAAGACACCAGCATCATCGGTAAAACCGCTGCCGAAGAGAATGCGGCCTGATTGCTCAACGGCGTCAGCCCCCGCCCGTGGGAGCCTTGATGCAGAAGGAACAGTGAAATGACAAACGCAACCCGTGAACGCAATCAGGCGATCATCCAGGAAGTGCTGGAGGTTTTCCCTGAGAAAACGCGCAAAGAGCGCCAAAAACACATGATGGTTACCGACCCGGCGCAGGAAAGCGTGGGGAAGTGCCTGGTATCAAACCGTAAATCGCAGCCGGGCGTGATGACGGTGCGCGGCTGCGCCTACGCCGGTTCCAAAGGCGTGGTGTTTGGACCGATCAAAGATATGGCCCATATCTCACACGGTCCGATTGGCTGCGGCCAATACTCCCGTGCCGGACGCCGCAACTATTACACCGGGGTCAGCGGCGTAAACAGCTTTGGCACCCTGAACTTTACCTCGGATTTTCAGGAAAAGGACATCGTGTTTGGTGGTGACAAGAAACTCACCAAACTGATTGAAGAGCTGGAAATGCTGTTCCCGCTCAGTAAAGGGATCTCCATTCAATCGGAATGCCCGGTGGGATTGATTGGCGATGATATCGAAGCGGTGGCGAATACCAGCCGTAAAGCGATCGGTAAACCGGTGGTGCCGGTGCGCTGCGAAGGGTTTCGCGGCGTGTCGCAATCCCTCGGTCACCACATCGCCAACGACGTGATCCGCGATTGGGTGCTGGATAACCGTGAAGGGAAACCCTTTGAATCCACGCCGTATGACGTGGCGATCATCGGGGACTACAACATCGGCGGTGACGCCTGGGCGTCGCGTATTCTGTTGGAAGAAATGGGGTTGCGCGTGGTGGCGCAGTGGTCAGGTGATGGCACGCTGGTGGAAATGGAAAACACCCCTAACGTGAAATTGAATCTGGTGCACTGCTACCGTTCGATGAACTACATCTCGCGGCATATGGAAGAGAAGCACGGTATTCCCTGGATGGAATACAACTTCTTTGGCCCGACCAAGATTGCCGAATCGCTGCGCAAAATCGCCGAGCAGTTTGATGACACCATCAAGCAAAACGCCGAAGCGGTGATTGCCCGCTATCAGGCGCAAACGGAGGCGATTATCGCCAAGTATCGTCCGCGTTTGGAAGGGCGTCGGGTGCTGCTGTATCTCGGCGGTTTGCGTCCACGCCATATTATCGGTGCTTATGAAGATCTCGGCATGGAGATTATCGGTACCGGTTATGAATTCGGCCACAACGACGACTATGACCGCACGCTGCCGGATCTGAAAGAAGGCACCCTGCTGTTTGATGATGCCAGCAGCTATGAGCTGGAAGCGTTCGTCAAGGCGCTGAAACCCGATTTGATCGGCTCTGGCATTAAAGAAAAGTACATCTTTCAAAAAATGGGCGTGCCTTTCCGCCAGATGCACTCCTGGGATTACTCCGGTCCGTACCACGGCTATGACGGTTTCGCCATTTTTGCCCGTGACATGGACATGACGCTGAATAACCCCTGTTGGCGTGAACTGACGGCTCCGTGGCTGAAATCGGCCTAACCCTTATCCTGATATCCCGTTTGTTCACCGATTTGTGGCGCGGGAGGAGTACACCATGAGTCAAACTGCTGAAAAAACACAGTCCTGCTTTCCGTTGTTTGAGCAGGATGAATACCAGGCGCTGTTTCACAATAAACGCCCGATGGAAGAGGCGCATGATGAGCAGCGTGTGCGTGAGGTCTTCGAGTGGACCACCACCCCGGAGTACCAGGAACTTAACTTTGCGCGCGAAGCGCTGACCATTGATCCGGCGAAAGCGTGCCAGCCGCTAGGCTCGGTATTGTGCGCGCTGGGTTTTGCCAACACCTTGCCCTATGTCCACGGCTCTCAGGGGTGCGTTGCCTATTTTCGCACCTATTTTAACCGTCATTTCAAGGAGCCCGTCGCCTGCGTTTCCGACTCCATGACGGAAGACGCCGCGGTGTTTGGCGGGAATAACAACCTGAATGCCGGTTTGCAGAACGCCAGCGCGCTCTACAAACCGGAGATGATTGCGGTTTCCACCACCTGCATGGCGGAAGTGATTGGCGATGATCTGCAAGCGTTTATCGCCAATGCCAAGAAAGACGGGTTTGTGGACGCGCAAATGCCGATCCCCTACGCCCACACGCCGAGCTTTATCGGCAGCCATATCACCGGCTGGGACAACATGTTTGAAGGGGTTGCTCGCACCTTTACCGGCGGTGAAGACAAACACTACCAGCCAGGCAGCCTGGCGCGTCTGAATCTGGTTACCGGCTTTGAAACCTATCTGGGTAACTACCGGGTGCTGAAACGCATGATGGAACAGATGGGGGTGCCGTGCGCCATCCTGTCCGATCCGTCTGAGGTGCTGGATACGCCAGCCGACGGCCACTACCGCATGTACGCTGGCGGTACCACCCAGCAACAGATGCGTGACGCACCGAACGCCATCGATACGCTGCTGCTGCAACCGTGGCACCTGATAAAAACCAAGAAAATGGTGCAGGAGAACTGGAACCAGCCTGCCACCGAGGTGACGGTGCCGATCGGGCTGGATGCGACGGACAAACTGCTGATGGCGGTTAGCGCACTGACCGGCGTGCCGGTCGGCGAGGCGTTGACGTTAGAGCGCGGCAGGCTGGTGGATATGATGCTGGATTCCCACACCTGGCTGCACGGCAAACGCTTTGGCCTGTACGGCGACCCGGATTTTGTGATGGGGCTGACGCAATTCCTGTTGGAATTGGGCTGTGAACCGACGGTGATCCTGTGCCATAACGGCAACAAGCGTTGGCAGAAAGCGATGAAAAAAATGCTGAGCGCCTCGCCCTATGGGCAGGAGAGTGACGTGTATATCAACTGCGATCTGTGGCATTTTCGCTCGCTGATGTTCACCAACAAGCCGGATTTTATGATCGGCAACTCCTACGGCAAATTTATTCAGCGCGACACATTGGCGAAGGGGGAACAGTTTGAAGTGCCGTTAATCCGCCTGGGATTCCCCATTTTCGATCGCCATCATCTGCATCGCCAAACCACCTGGGGCTATGAAGGGGCCATGTCGATTCTCACGCAGTTGGTCAATGCGGTACTGGAGAAGCTCGACAAAGATACCATGAAGCTCGGCAAGACCGACTACAACTTCGATCTTGTTCGTTAATCCCCTGACCAAAGTGGCCTGCTTCGCGGCCCGGCACTGTCCGGGCCGTCACCTTGCCACTGAGGAGGTGTTTATGCCGATAGTGATTTTTCGTGAGCGCAACGCGCAGCTGTATTGCTATATCGCCAAGCAGGATTTGGAGGCGAGGGTGATCGGAATAGAGTTTGACCGTCAGGATTGCTGGGGGGGAGAGGTGGCGTTGGAAGGGGGAAAACGCTACTACGTGAACCCACAAACGGAAAAACCGCAGTTTCCCATCAGCCTGCGCGCCTCGCGTCCCGGCCTGGCATGAGGAGGTGAAGATGTCTGATGATGATCGTCTGTTCTGGCGACTGTTTGCGCTGATGCATTGCCTGCCAGAGCTGTCCTCCCCGCAACTGTTACGCTGGATTGCGCAACAGGATGAGGCCTCGCTCGATCTGGCCTATTTGTCGTCGCTGGATCAACCACAGCTGATGGCGCGTTTTCCCGGCGATCGCGCGGTGATGACCCGGGGCCGGTGGCAACGGGTGATGGCGTGTCTGCGCGGTGAACTGCCTGCGCATCTGGCGGTAATGTCGCCGCCGGGGCGCGAACCGCAACTGCTGGTGGCCTTTTCGTCACAGGATGGTATCGCGATTAACGGCCATTTTGGGCAGTGTCGCCTGTTTTTTATCTATGCGTTTGATGGCAACGGCTCGTGGCTACACGGGTTGCGTCGTTATCCCAGCGAACCGGGGGAGCAGGAAAGCAACGAAGTGCGTGCTCAACTGCTTGCCGGCTGCCACCTGCTGTTCTGTGAAGCAATTGGTGGTCCGGCCGCAGCGCGGATTATTCGCCACAATATTCATCCGATGAAGGTGCCGCCCGGTACCAGCGTCTCTTCACAACGTGACGCTTTACAAACGCTGATGGCCGATCGCCTGCCGCCCTGGCTGGCAAAACGGCTGGAGAAGGGTAACCCGCTTGAGACGCGGGTGTTTTAGCTATCGTAATAACCATACCGTTCCCGCGTAAGCGGGAACGGTTAACCGTGTAAATGCCTTTCTTGCTACAAAATCCCCTGATTCTCGTTTAATAGTGAAAAACGCTAATCTTGCTCCTCTCCGAGGATGAGCCCGCGCCGCGTTGCTATAGGTATAAGGGGGAACCTGATTCGTGAATTATCGCTTTTGTTCCATCAGCCGTGAGGAACAGGACGATAGAGTGTTGACGTGACAATGCGCCGTATATTTACCCGCATGATCGAGTCGTAAATTCAGAACCTGTACCCGTTGCGAAAATCAATGTTAACTCCCTGCGTGACTATCCTCTTTTTAATAAACGTACAAGGAAAGTAGACCATGCCAGTAATATCAACCGCGTCTCCTTTACTCAATGCTGTTTTGCCTCTCAACGCTGAAGCAGAGAAAAAGCAACATCACAAAAATCATTCAGTTAATAGCCATCTCGTTTTAATAACCTCACCGTCTGATGCTGATGCCAGACATTTAAAAAAAACCAGCGCCAGTGTTAGCCATAACCTACTGAGTTGGTTGAAGGCATGGTGTCCAATTAAAAACACCCAAAAGACCGCAGAAAATGATGAGCTCAGTGTCATGGGGCCTTCATTATTACAGCAGGCAGAGGCTATTTCCGCTCAGCGTCATGAGGGGTTGGCACCTTTCTCACCACCGCCCTTAAGGCTGAAGGGGAAAGCCGGATGGCTCATGGGGGCAGGTATTTTGGCGGGTGCAACAGCGGGTACATTAACGTTGCGTCACTACGCAGCGCATCAGTCGAGCGGCGCAACGGACTGGCCCGCAGGCACGCGTACACTCGCTGCACCCGGCAATGATTCGATTGGAGAATATCATCACATTGAAAATATCGGGTATTTTGAACATATTCCTCCCGCGTTACAAAGTGCCAACCTTATCAGCGAATCGTACCTGCACCCAGACGAAAAAGATCATTCAAATTCTGATAATAACCATGAAATAAGATCGGGTGTTATCGGGTTTTTGAAAAAGAATAATTTTCTGGATAAAAATGTAGTCAATAATCAAATCAAAAAAGAAGTTTTGGTCTCGGCGGTGGCTGAATATATTTATGGTGATGACGGTGATGCTGTTAAAACGCTAGCCAATAAAGAAATAAGCGTTGCCAAACATATTTTGGCGGAAACCGATCTCTACGGTGGAAGAAGAGGGGAGAGTATCTCTGCTGAATTTTCTCAGGCCGTAATCAGTCACTGGATGTTCAATCAGGTTCTCGGTATGTATCCGGGAGAGTATCTGGCGGATAAAATTAAATCTAACGACTACCCCTCCTATTTTACGGTCAGCAGCCTTAAGTACATTCTAGGATTGAATCAGATCTTTAATGATGGCCTGCTGAACTATCAAGAGATTCCTGCTGACCGCTGGGGGGAATTTAATAGCATGTGGTATTTATATGTAGAAAAAGAGATCCCCATGCTGAAATGGTCAGAAAAGAACATTGATAAAATTTCACTGGGGAGTCAGGTTTTTGCCGATCTCTATGCAGGGTCTGCCCTGTTAGATAAAACGCATGATTTGAAAAAATTCACCCTCAACGAAACGTTACAAATCGGAAGTGGGCTATGGGATATGGTGACCGACCAGGGCGCCGGCCTGGATAATATTGGCTATTTTTTGCTTCCCTCTCTCATTATTCCCGCGAGTAACCAGAAGAAACTGCCAGTCACCCGTGGACATTCATTCAGAACACAGGTTGCAGCTGTAGAGGATTATATTCATTATCGAAAAGAGGTAATGGCTATACAACAGGCGTTAACCAATCAGTTTGAAAGATACACCTCCGCTGTCAATGCCTGGCTCAGTAAAGGAAAACTGGCTGATAAAATTATTGCTGATTGCCCTACATCGGAGCTGCCAGGGTTGCCTGATTTAGCCGATGGGATTCGCTCTAAGCAACAAATGCGTGAAAAAAAAGAAAAACAAGCCAAGCAATTGTACTTGAATGAATTTGTAAAACCCTGCAAAAAAGCGCCAGAGAAACTCGATGATGAATATAATAAACTGACTCGCGAGGTAGTGAACAGTTTTCAAAAACTCGATGAGAATATTATTTTTTCTTCCTTTGGTACGATTGATAAAACTGAAGTGGATTTCATTTTATCATCAGATGTAAAAATAAATCCCGTGCAGTTTTATATGCGCGCCGATCGTCCCGTCGCTTGTGTGCACAGCGTCTGCCGAATCACTGATTTTGATGTCAAGTTAAAAGACACCGATCTGTTTTCTGTAAATAAAGATAATCAGGAGAGAATTTATGCGTTGAAGAGGGTGATGAGTCATTCAACCTTTTCCTATCGACTTATCCGTGTCGATCGTGATATCAGAAAGTATATTAATAACGGGCTGCTCGATAATGGTTTTACTAAAAATTACGTGGTTGAGACAGATCGAGTAATCGACAGCGATAATTTTAATTTCAGCATCACTACGCTACGTTCCCCAATCGAAAATAATAATACCGATGCTCATCCTTTGATAGGCTATCTTTCCAAAAAACACAGTGATGATTTCTATCATCAGTTATATGCTTCCGGTAATGATAAATCCGGATTGCAAAAAGCGTGGGGTTTTGTCAAACACGTAATTCCTTTTTATGATTGTATTGAGGGTATTGTTAATAATGATGCCGCACAAGCGGTTCCCGCTTGTATGATGGATATTATTGGTCTGATTCCTGTCGCAGGGCAGGCGGCAAACATGGCAGGTAAATTTGGAACGGGGCTGGCAAAAGGCTTACGCTATGGAGGTAGGTCGCTAATGCGCGGAACGGTAGGTGATGCCGGAACTGTGCTGCTTAAGGAAATCAGACTCCCCCACGCAAATGAATTCCTCGGGTTAAGTAAAAGTGCATTGAGAGCCGTAGACCCGGGGTTCGAATTATTAAGTAAGGGCGGTAAATTGTTGGACCGCAAATTAGAATCTTTTCTGAGAATGAAACAGAGTAGTATCCCGTTAGCGGATAAAATGTCTTCTTTTCGCTCGGTGGAACCATTACCGTTAACCACCAAAGCCTACATGACCGCGCGTTTGCCTCATTCAGAGATTGAAGTACCCATACAAAAAGTAGGTGCGGATTTACGCGGTGAATATTATTCATTGGTTAATCCTGAAACCGGCGGAATGTTTGGACGGCATTATCACCTATTAGACGACGGCAGGTTGAAACCTGTTGCAACGAGAATACATCAACAGAAAATCAGGCAAAAAAGCACAGTAGAAATAAACCGAATGGATCAAAACCATTTTCCTATGGCAGCCCATAGCCCTGCTATCGATATCACACACATCCCTCCGCTAAGGAAATTTTTGTCATCGTCTGCTTATCTTCCTCCGCATATGCAATTTAATCGCGCTCCCATTGTTCATCAGGAAATACAAAGGCATCTTTCTGACGATTTCACGCATATGGGGGTGGAGTTAAAAAATTTTGTTACCACCAACTATAACCAAAATGATGTCTATTTTGGTCGCTTTAGTCAGACTCCCGATGAAATTCCCGTGCGGTTTGCTCAATTGAAAAATAATCTTCAGCACTATAAAGAAGGTGTTTTATTGGCGAAGCACTGTGCCGATGCTTTGGAGTATGAATTTTCTCGTACGACGATGAGAAACATTCACGGTGAATTACAATTCGCCCCTAGGGGGAACAGGATTGAGTCCTATTTATCCAAAGTGATGAAACTGGATGAAATAGCAGATGCAAACATTGCTAAGATAATAAAGAAAGAAATGATGCAAAGACTGAGGTATCACACCGAAAAAATTAAAGATTATCTCAACAATGAGATTGATAATATCTATTTTGCCTCAAGTGACACTTATGCTCATCCTTATGTTTATAATCCTAATAGCCCAATGGGCTTTGTGGGCAAAGAGGATACTTTTAGACGAATCATTATCATGGTGGATAATTATCATGCCTCACCCCTACTCAGTACAAAATTACACCTTACGGCCTTACATGAGGCGTCACATTTTTCCGGAACACTCGATTTTCAGATTGCACCGTCAACCAGTTTGGTGGGCGATGCCAGTGAATTTATCGAAACGTTTAATGATGGATTGTTGGGGATCAATAACGAATACGTTCATATTGACGACGATTTTATCAATGCGTATCGGCGTGAATTCCCCCATATCGCCATTACTGAAGGCCAATTTAGAGAACTGCTCAAAAGAGATCCGGTGTTAAGAGCGAATGCCTTTATAGAGAATGCGGATTTTCTGGCAAGAATCATCTCCGATCTCGCCAGTCGCGCGCGCCACAATAGCGATATGTATCATCGGAGTAGGAGAGAAACTCAGTTACCTCGCTCGATGGTGTCCGTACTACTCTACCGATTGATGATTGCCAGCATGAAATCGGTAACACCGGATGCCCACGTCTAAGGCTGCTTCCGCCGCGCTGCATGGCGGTGTGTTGACGGGTTTTGCTCCTGTCTCTTTTACGTCATTGTCACGTTTGTTGCAAAGCGAACAATTGTATCATTATGAAATAAAGAGATTTATTCATGGCCCGCGAATTGCAATAGCGTCCTAAAGTCAACTGACATGACGAGGGCACTATGAAGGGGAATGACATTCTGGCGCTGCTTGATGAGCCCGCCTGTGAGCATAACCATAAACAAAAAACCGGGTGCAGCGCACCGAAACCCGGCGCCACGGCAGGGGGGTGCGCCTTTGATGGCGCACAGATCACCTTGCTGCCGCTGGCGGATGTCGCTCATCTGGTGCACGGCCCTATCGGGTGCGCGGGCAGTTCCTGGGATAATCGCGGCAGTCAGAGTTCCGGGCCAAGGTTGAACCGGCTCGGCTTCACCACCGATCTCAATGAGCAGGATGTGATCATGGGGCGCGGTGAACGGCGGTTGTTTCATGCCGTGCGCCATATCGTGGAACGCTACGATCCTGCCGCCGTTTTTGTCTACAACACCTGCGTTCCCGCGATGGAGGGGGATGATATCGATGCGGTGTGCCGTGCCGCAACCGTGGCAGTGGGCGTGCCGGTGATCGCCGTCGATGCCGCAGGTTTTTACGGCAGCAAAAATTTTGGCAACCGTCTGGCCGGTGAGGTGATGCTCAAACAGGTGATCGGCACGCGCGAACCGGCTCCGTGGCCGGAAAGCAGCCCGATCCCTGTCGCGCAGCGTCACGATATCGGCTTAATTGGCGAGTTCAATATCGCCGGTGAGTTCTGGCATGTACATCCGCTACTCGACGAACTGGGCATTCGCGTGTTGGGCAATTTGTCCGGCGATGGACGCTTTGCCGAAATTCAGACCTTGCACCGCGCACAGGCTAACATGCTGGTGTGTTCCCGCGCGCTCATCAACGTGGCGCGCAGTCTGGAGCAACGTTACGGCACACCGTGGTTTGAAGGCAGCTTCTACGGGGTACGTGCCATGTCTGACGCGCTGCGCCAGCTTGCCGCCCTGTTGCAGGACGATTCTCTGATGCAACGTACCGAAACGCTGATCGCTCGGGAAGAAGCCGCTGCGGAAAAGGCGTTGGCACCGTATCGCGCACGGCTTAAAGGGCGCAAGGCACTGCTCTATACCGGCGGTGTGAAATCCTGGTCGGTGGTATCGGCGCTGCAAGATCTCGGTATGACGGTGGTTGCTACCGGCACGCGGAAATCCACGCAGGAAGATAAAGCGCGCATCCGCGACCTGATGGGAGATGATGCCGTGATGCTTGATGAGGGCAATGCGCGCACCCTGTTGGACGTGGCCTATCGCTACGGTGCGGACATGATGATTGCCGGGGGGCGCAACATGTACACCGCCTACAAAGCGCGCATTCCGTTTCTTGATATCAATCAGGAGCGTGAGCACGCCTATGCGGGCTATCGCGGCATTGTCACGCTGGCAGAACAAATTTGCCTCACGTTGGAAAGCCCGGTCTGGCCGCAAACCCATCTCTCTGCCCCCTGGCGCTAAGGAGTACGCAATGGCTGACGTTATCCGTAATAAGAAACCCCTTGCCACCAGCCCTATCAAGAGCGGGCAACCGCTCGGTGCCATTCTGGCGAGTCAGGGTTTTGAGCAGAGCATTCCGTTGGTACACGGCGCACAAGGGTGCAGCGCTTTTGCCAAAGTGTTCTTTATCCAACATTTTCATGACCCGATCCCGCTGCAATCGACGGCGATGGACCCCACCACCACGGTGATGGGCGCGGATGGCAACATTATGACGGCGCTCAGCACCCTGTGTCAGCGCAATGCCCCTAAAGCCATGATATTGATCAGCACCGGGCTGTCGGAAGCGCAGGGCAGCGATCTGACGCGCGCGGTACGTGAATTTCGTGCAGAGCACCCGCGCTTTAAATCCACCGCTATTCTGACGGTGAACACGCCGGACTTCTATGGATCGCTGGAGAACGGGTTTAGTGCCGTGGTGGAAAGTGTGATTGAACAATGGGTGCCGGAAAAGCCGCCGGCGGGCGTGCGCAACCGGCGCGTCAACCTGCTGCTCAGCCATCTGGTGAATCCCGGTGAAGTGGAACTGCTGCGCAGTTACGTTGAGGCATTCGGCCTGCAAGCGGTGATGGTGCCCGACCTGTCGTTGTCGCTGGATGGGCATCTTGCCAGCGGAGACTACCAGTCTGTGACGCAGGGCGGGACAACGCTGCGCGCCATTGAACAGATGGGGCAGAGCCTAAGCACCATCAGCGTGGGGCTGTCACTCCAGCGTGCTGCCGGGTTGATGGCGCAGCGTAGTCGCGGTCTGTCGCTGACGGTGCCGCATATGATGACGATGGCAACGGTGGATGCGGTGATCCATCATCTGCAACAACTCTCCGGGCGCGAGGTACCGGCATGGATTGAGCGTCAGCGTGGTCAGGTGCAGGATGCGATGATCGACTGCCATATGGCGCTCCAGGGCAGAAAGGTGGCGCTGGCGGCCGAAGGCGATCTGCTGGCCGCGTGGAGTGATTTTGCACTGAGCCACGGCATGCAGCCGGGACCGGTGGTTGCTCCCGTCAGCCAGCCCGGATTGCTTTCTCTGCCGGTTGAACAGGTGGTGATTGGCGATCTGGAAGACATGCAGGATCTGCTGGTTAAACACCCGGCGGATATGCTGGTGGCGAACTCTCATGCTGCCGATCTGGCGGAACAGTTTGGTATTCCGCTGATACGCGCGGGCTTCCCGGTGTTCGATCGGCTGGGTGAATTTCGCAGGGTGCGACAAGGCTACGCCGGGATTCGGGATACCTTGTTCGAACTGGCGAACCTGATGCTGGAACACCATCATCCGGTCTCTGCCTATCACTCGCCGCTGCGTCAGCAATTTCGCAGCGCACCGCGTTCGGAGGTGGGGCATGCAACCTGTTAGCCGTCATCTTAGCACCATCAGTTCGGCCGTCTGGTCAATGCAGGTCGCCTTCGCCAGTTCGGATTACCACCATGTGGATCAGCATTTTGGTGCCACACCGCGGCTGGTGGTCTATGGCGTAAAACAAGATCAGGTGCGGCTGCTGAAGGTGGTGGATTTTAATGTGCAGCACGGCCATCAGGAAGAGAAGCTGGCCAGCCGCATCAATGCGCTGGAGGAGTGCGTAACGCTCTACTGTGTCGCCATCGGCGATGCGGTGTTTCGCCAACTGTTGCAAGTGGGGGTGCGCGCCGTGCGCGTGCCGCCGGAAACCTCTATCGCGCAACTGTTGCAGCAGATACAGCTGTGTTGGGCAGACAGCGAACAAAGTTCCCGTCGACGCCAGCGCGATCCGAACCGCTTTGTACACCTGCTGGCGGAATCCGAATGGCAGGATGAAGACGACGCCTGTTAAGCGCTGACAAGATCGTCGCTTGTGCGACAAAACCGACATAAACCGCGACATTGGTTGCGGTTTTTTTTGCCCATTAAACCTTATCACATTGATTATAGGCGATTTTTGTGAGTGGTATCACATTTGCTAGTTCCTTGTGAACCCGTCCATGACGTGCGTGTGGGAGGAAGACGACCCGTGAGGCCTTCCCCCGTCACCCTAGGGAGCAAACAGCATGTGGAACTATTCCGAGAAAGTGAAAGACCATTTTTTTAATCCGCGCAATGCCCGCGTGGTGGAGCAGGCGAACGCGATCGGTGATGTCGGCTCGCTGAGCTGTGGCGATGCCTTGCGGCTGATGCTGCGGGTGGACCCGATAACCGAAACCATTTTGGAGGCCGGTTTCCAAACCTTTGGGTGCGGCAGCGCCATTGCCTCTTCGTCGGCGCTGACTGAGCTGATCATTGGCCGCACCTTGCAGCAAGCCGAGCAAGTGACCAACCAGCAGATTGCGGACTATCTCGATGGCTTGCCGCCGGAAAAAATGCACTGCTCGGTGATGGGACAAGAGGCTTTGCGCGCCGCCATTGCGCAATACCGTGGTGAAACGCTGGACGACGATCACGAAGAAGGCGCACTGATTTGCAAATGCTTTGCCGTGGATGAAGGCCAGATTCGTCGCGCGGTGATGACTAACGGGTTGACCACGCTGCAAGAGGTGATCAATTACACCAAAGCGGGCGGCGGGTGCACCGCCTGCCATGAAAAAATTGAACTGACGTTGGAAGCGCTGCTGGCTGAGCGAGATGCCGCTCCGGTAATGGCAGTGGCCGCAGCGGTGGTGGACGTTAAAGATCCCCAGTGGCGTCAGGTAGCGGATGCAGTGGCGGAATTGCGTCCCCATATTCAGGCGGATGGCGGTGACATGACGTTGCTCAACGTCAGCGGCCATCAGGTCACGGTCAGCCTGTCGGGAAGCTGTAGCGGCTGCATGATGACTGATATGACGTTGGCCTGGCTACAACAAAAGCTGGTGGAGCGCACCGGGCGCTATATGGAAGTGGTTGTGGCACAGGCCGCGTGAGCTGACTGCGTATTCAGTGAGGCAACGAACATGAAAAATATCTATCTGGATAATAACGCCACCACCCGTCTCGATCCCATGGTGCTGGAAGCCATGATGCCCTTCCTGACGGATTACTACGGCAACCCCTCGTCGATTCACGATTTTGGTACGCCCTGTCGCGGGGCGCTAGAACGGGCGCGGCAGCAGGTCGCCAGCCTGCTCGGCGCGCGCCATGACAGCGAAATTATCTTTACTTCCTGTGCCACTGAGGCGACGTCTACGGCGATCCACTCCGCCGTTGCACTCGATGCCAAGCGGCGCGAAATTATCACCACCGCGGTAGAACACCCGGCGACGCTGGAAGTGTGTGAACATCTGGAGCGTCAGGGCTATACCATCCATCGCCTGGGCGTGTCGGCGCAGGGCGAACTGGATATGGCGCAGTATCGCGCCTTGCTAAGCGAACGCGTGGCGCTGGTGACGGTGATGTGGGCGAATAATGAAACCGGAGTGCTGTTTCCGGTGCGTGAGATGGCCGCTCTGGCCCATGAGCATGGCGCACTGTTTCATTGTGATGCGGTTCAGGCCGTCGGGAAGATCCCGATTGTGCTCTCCAGCTGCGAGATCGACATGCTCTCTTGTTCAGCGCATAAGATCCACGGGCCGAAAGGGGTGGGCTGTCTCTATCTGAAACGCTCCACCCGGTTCCGTCCGCTGCTGCGTGGCGGACATCAGGAGCGCGGACGCCGCGCGGGCACGGAGAATATTGCCGGCATTGTCGGTATGGGCAGCGCCTGCGAACTGGCAGACGTGCATTTACCCATGATGACTGCGGCGGTTGCCCCGCTGCGCGATCGCTTACAGCACGAGCTGAGCCAGATCATCCCAAGCGTGATGGTGATGGGTGGGGAGCAACCGCGCACCCCTAACACGCTCAATATCGCCTTTGAGTTTATTGAAGGCGAAGCCATCCTGCTGCTGCTCAACCACGCCGGGATCGCCGCTTCCAGCGGCAGCGCCTGCACATCGGGTTCGCTGGAGCCTTCCCATGTGATGCGCGCCATGAGCATTCCTTACACCGCCGCTCACGGCAGCATCCGCTTCTCCCTGTCGCGCTATACCCGTGAAAAAGAGATTGACGGGGTGATCGCCGCACTGCCGTCGATCGTGGAACGGTTGCGCACGCTCTCGCCCTATTGGCAGCAGGGAAAACCGCAGGCGACGGCGGGCGATTTTGCACCGACCTATGGCTGACACAGGGGAGAAAACATGGCGGATATGACGCTCAACGGCACGGTGATGATTAACGACACCACGCTGCGTGATGGGGAACAAAGCCCCGGTGTGGCGTTTCGCGCCAGCGAGAAGCTGGCGATTGCCGAGGCGCTGGTGGAGGCGGGCGTTCAAGAGCTGGAAGTCGGCACGCCTGCGATGGGCGGTGATGAGCGGGCACGCCTGTCGGTGATCCGCCGTCGTTTGCCGGAAACCGTGATGATGACCTGGTGCCGGATGAACGCGCAGGAAATACAGCAAAGTGCAGATTTGGGCATGAATTGGGTCGATATTTCCATTCCGGCTTCCGATCGCTTACGCCAGCAAAAGCTGCGCCAACCGCTTGATGCCTTGTTACCGCAGCTTTGCCAATTGATCGAGCTGGCGCGTCAGCAGGGGTTGCGCGTCTGCGTGGGGTGTGAGGATGCCTCTCGCGCCAGCGATGAAACCTTAGCCACGCTGGCGCAGGCGGCGCACGCTGCTGGCGCGCAGCGCCTGCGTTTCGCCGATACGCTGGGCGTGCTCGATCCTTTTACCACCTTCACCCGCATCAGCGCCTTGCGGCAGGTTTGGGCAGGGCAAATCGAAATGCACGCCCATAACGATTTGGGGATGGCAACGGCAAATACGCTGGCGGCGGTCAACGCCGGGGCGACCCATGTCAACACCACGGTGTTAGGGCTGGGCGAGCGCGCGGGCAATGCGGCGTTGGAAACGGTGGCGCTGGCGTTGGAGCGCTGTCTGGGATACGACAGCGGTATCCATTTTCCAAGGTTGCCCGCACTGTGCCAACGGGTGGCGAACGCCGCGCAGCGCACGATCGATAAACAGCAACCGCTGGTGGGTGAGCAGGTGTTTACTCATGAGTCGGGGGTTCACGTCGCGGCGCTGTTGCAGGACAGTGGCAGTTACCAGGAAATTGAACCGTCGCTGCTGGGACGGGAATATCGGCTGGTGCTGGGTAAGCACTCTGGACGGCAGGCGGTGGAAGGTATTTTTGCCCGACTTGGCTATCAGCCCGATGTGGCGCAGACCGCGGCGCTATTAACCGCCGTGCGCGAGTTTGCCGAAAGTACCAAGCGTAATCCGCTGGATTATGAACTGCTGGAGATGTTCCAGTCGCTGTGCGACAGCACGTTATTACCGGGGAGGCGGGACGATGGAATGGTTCTACCAACTGCCCGGCGTTGAAACGCTGGACAGCGCCGAGGCTTTTTTCAGGTTTTTCTCGGTTCCTTATGAAACCCAGGAACTTCAGGCGTGCAACCTGACGGTGCTCAGCGAGTTTCACCGTCGATTGCGCGCGGCGGTGCCGCTGCGCAATTCGCTGGAACTGGCGCCGGATGCTGATTGGCAACTGGCACGCCGTCTGTTGGCCGAGAGCTATCAGAGCAAACGACCGGGAGCTCTATCATGATGGCGCGCTTCGAATTTGGTGATGCGGTGCGCGTGGTGCGCCCACTGCGCAATGACGGCACGGTGGCAGGGCTAAAACGCGGTGAGCTGCTGGTGCGGCGTGGCAGTATCGGTTATGTGCGCGAATGGGGCACCTTTCTTCAGGACCAGCTGATTTATCAGGTGCATTTCCTCGAGGGAGACAAAATCGTCGGCTGCCGCGCACAGGAACTGATCGCCGCAGATGCCCCCTGGCACCGCGGCGAGTTTCAATACGGCGATTGGGTGGTTTGCCTGCACGCTCTGGCGGTAAACGGCGAGACGGTAGTCAGTGCGGGTCAGCAGGGACAGATTCAGGCGACCGATCAGGGCGAGCGCGGCGAATGTTACACCGTGGTGTTTGGTGAACGCTGGTTTCAGGTGCCCTCCAGCACGCTGGAACTGTGCGAGGAGACGTCCTGATGCTGGCCTGGCAGCGTTTTAGCCAGTGGCAACTGGCGCACAAACTGTGGAACAGCGCGCCTGATACGCTGCCACCCGAGCGCCAGCGCGCGCTGGAACGGCAACTGGCACCGCAGTTGCGCTTGGAGCAGGCCGTGGAGGAGGCGGCATTGCAACATCAGCCGACGCTTCCTGACGCCTTGACCCTTGCCGTAACCGATGCGCTGGCGGCTACGCTCGGCGAGGCGGGGTTCTCAGCGACCGATCGGCAGGCGGTGATTTTGCATCATACGTTGATGGAATGGCAGATGGCGCAGGTATCAGCGCGAGCAACTGAACCGACATCCTCAGAAGTGGACGACTGGTATCAGCAGCATGTAGATCGCTTTTGTCGCCCGGAGCAGCGACTGGCACGGCATCTGCTGCTGACGGTTGATGACGGAGAAGAGACGGTGGTGAAAGCGCAAATCCTGACGTTGCGGGACAAACTCACGCGTGAGGGTGAAACCTTTGCCGCGCTGGCGGCGCGTTACTCCCAGTGTCCGACGGCGATGGAAGGCGGCGTATTGGGCTGGGTCAGCCGAGGTTTGCTGTTTGCGCCGCTGGAACAGGCACTGTTTGCGCTGCCATCGGGCGCGTTGAGCGAGCCCGTGGCGACCGACCTCGGTTGGCATCTGTTGCAGTGCGAAGCGGTTCGGCCAGAAACACCGCTGGCACGGGAAGAGGCGTTGCCGAAAGTCTTTCAGCACCTGCTGCACCAGCGGCAAAAACAGCAGCAGCGGGCGTGGCTGCGCAGCCTGACCGATGCCTGGCGTGGCTAGCGCGTTTTCGTCATTTTCACATAGGCGACGCCCTCTTTGTGGCACACTTCGCCCGCCACCTGAAAGCCAAAACGCAGATAAAATTCCGTGGCGGTGAGTCGGGCGTTCAACATGATGTCATTGATGCCCTCCGCGTGGAGTTTATCTAACACCTGAGTTAACAGCCTGCTGCCATATCCCTGACGCTGAAAAGCGGCATCAGTGGCGAATTTGCGTATCTGCCGCGCTGTGTTGGTGAGTGGGAAAACAGAAAGACAGCTGACAAGCGTATCCTCCTGATAGAGCCCGTAATGCTGGGCCTGCTCATCGCCTTCCATACGCAGAAAATCGAGAGGGCGATCGGGCCACAACTCTTTTTGACGCAGTGGCAGACAGGTATCAACCGTGATAGGGCGGACAGTGATTGGCATGGTGTTCTCTTGCGGGGGCGTCGTCTCGGTGAGTATCAAGACTATGATGAAACCTGTAGGAGGGGAAAGCGGAAAATGCGGCGACGCTAAAAAAGACAAGGTGCATTTCGTCGTGGAGAAACACACCTTGTGCTCGATAACTGCATCAGGCGGCCAATGCGGTTTTTATCTGCTCAAGCCAACTGTCCAGTCGCTCTTCGGTCAGATCGTACTGGTTGTCCTGATCCAACGCTAACCCGACAAACCTGTCGTCAATCAGTGCGGCAGAGGTATTGAAATCATAACCTGCACTCGGCCAGGCACCGACCACGCGGGCTCCGCGATCGGTCACAGCGTCATACAACGCTTTCATGCCGCTGACAAAATTGTCTGGGTAGCCGACCTGATCGCCCAGACCGAACAGCGCAACGGTTTTGTCCGCCAGTTCCATGCCGGATAATCCGTCAATAAATTCCTGCCAGGACTCGCCTTCGCACCCGGCATCCATACCCGGTAGCTGTCCTTGCCCCAGCGTAGGCGTGCCGAGCAGCAGCACGGGATAGGACAGAAAACTGTCCAGCGTGGTTCGGTTGATATTGACCGGCGCGTCTGCCGCATCGCCCAGTTTTTGATGAATCAACTTGGCGATCTTGCGTGTTTTACCGGTATCGGTGCCAAAAAATATACCAATGTTCGCCATAACATGCTCCTGACTGACTCGATGAAAGTGGAAAAGCGGCGGTGGGTATCCGCACATTCTGGTGACTATCAGGGTGCGAAGATCGTGCCAGCTTTTGATAGGGTGCAGTTGGTGATAATTTGCACATTTATGGCGCAATATTGCACTATCAGTGACCGTTCTGGTGCTGATGCCACCCGAGAAAACAGGACAATGATCCAGGGAAAACGCCGCCAGCGCATGAAATGGCGAAAAAACCCGCATCAGGATCAATGTTCAGGCGAGTTAATGAATAAAAGGTGTAGTGTTTGCATGGTTATTCGCACCGGTAACAGGCCGGAGAAGGTTGTCGGATCGTGGCACAAATTGTTGCGAACCTGACATAACGGCGTCGGTTGTTGTAAGGATAAGCCATGACCATGAACCTGATGACGGAATCTTTCCCACTGGGGGAGATTGCCAGCCATTTATCGCGCCAGCATCCGGCGCTGTTTTCTACCGTGGTGGAGCAATCGTCGGTGGCCATTTCCTTAACGGACCCGCAGGCGCGTATTGTCTACACCAACCCGGCATTTTGTCGCTTGACCGGCTTTTCGCTGTCGCAGCTGCTAGGGGAGAATCACCGCGTGCTGGCGAGCCAGCAGACGCCGCGCGAGGTCTATCAGGAGATGTGGCATACCCTGCTGCAAGGAGAGGCCTGGCGCGGTCAACTTATCAATCGGCGCAGTGATGGCAGCCTTTATTTGGCGGATATCGACATCACCCCCATCGTGAACTCGCAGGGGGAGTTGGAGCACTATCTGGCCATGCATAAGGACATCAGCGCGCGCTATGCCCTCGAACAGCGGCTGCGTAACCACATGACGCTAACCACGGCGGCGCTGAACAATATCCCTGCGGCGGTGGTGGTGGTGAATGAAAACGACCGCGTGATCATGGATAACCTGGCGTACAAAACCCTGTGTGCCGATTGCGGGGGACAGGAACTGCTGGCGGTGCTGGATTACCACAATAATAAAGCGGCGCTGCGTGACGGTGTGCCGCAACCGGTGTCGGTGCGTGGCATGACGCGCTGGCTCACTGTGGGTATCTGGGCGCTGCCGGGCGTTAATGAAGAAGCCAGCCGCTATTTCACCGATAGCGCATTGCCGCGCACGCTGATTGTGATCACCGATTGCACCGAACAGCAACAACAGCAGCAGCAAGGGCAACTCGACCGATTAAAGCAGCAGATTACCAGCGGCACGTTGCTGGCGGCGATCCGCGAATCGCTGGATGCGGCGTTGGTGCAGCTTAACTGTCCACTTAACATGCTGGCGGCGGCACGGCGTCTTAACGGTGAGGATCGCAGCAATGTGGCGCTGGAATCCGCCTGGCGTGAGGGCGAAGAGGCCGTGGCGCGCTTACAGGCTTGTCGTCCATCGTTGGCGTTTGAAGCGCCAGGTGAATGGCCGGTTAAAACCCTGCTGGACGATCTCTGCGCCCTCTACCACACCCGTTTTAACGGCTTGCACTGCGTGTTGGCGTCGCCACACCTGACCGGATTTGGTCAGCGAACGCAGGTGCTGGCCTGCCTCAGTTTGTGGCTCGATCGCACGCTGGCATTGGCGACGGAGATTGTGCCCGCCGAGACCTTTCCTTTTTCACTGGCGGTACAGATCTACGCCCGGGAAGAAGGCGGCTGGCTATCACTCTACATTGAAGACAACGTCCCCTTGATGCAGGTGCGCTATGCCGCTGCGGCAGCAGCAACCATCAGCACACCGGGCAAAGGTATGGAGCTACGCTTGATACAAACGCTGGTGGCGCATCATCAAGGCGCTATCGATCTGACATCGCGTCCGGCAGGCGGTACGTGCCTTACGCTCCGCTTTCCCCTCTCTGCGGTTTTGACTGGAGGTGCAAAATGACTCGCGTACCTGATACCGGCACTGTGGTGTGGCGTTTCGATCTTTCACAGCAATTTACCGCGATACAACGTCTTAGCAGCGCCTTGAGCCGCTCAACCAATGTCCGTGAGGCGCTGCAATCCGTGCTGCGAATATTGCATGACGATGCCTTTATGCAACATGGCATGATCTGCCTTTATGATACCCAGCGCGGGGTGCTGGCGGTGGAAGCGCTGCACCAGGCAGATGAGCAGTTAATTGCCAGCGGCAGTCAGGTGCGCTATCGGCCCGGCGAAGGCTTAGTGGGCACCGTATTGTCTCAGCACCAACCGCTGGTGTTGCCGAGAGTGGCTGATGACCAACGCTTTCTCGATCGTCTTGGCTTGTACGACTACAACCTGCCGTTTATTGCGGTTCCCCTGTTTGGCGTGGAGACCCAACCCATCGGGGTATTGGCGGCCCAACCGATGGCGCGTTATGAAGAACGGCTTCCGGCCTGCACGCGCTTTCTGGAAACGGTCGCCAATATGGTGGCGCAAACGGTGCGCCTGATGCAGCCTGCGCGTCCGGGGGCGGAAGCGCCAAGCCCTGCCGAGCGCGCTCCTGTCTGTGCCGCTGCTCCGCGCCCGTTCGGGTTTGAAAATATGGTCGGAAAAAGTGCCGCAATGCGCCAAACCATGGAGATTATCCGTCAGGTATCGCGTTGGGACACCACGGTGCTGGTGCAGGGAGAAAGCGGCACCGGTAAGGAACTGGTGGCTAACGCCATTCATCACCATTCGCCGCGAGCCGCCGCACCGTTTGTGAAGTTCAACTGCGCTGCCTTGCCCGATAACCTGCTGGAAAGCGAACTGTTCGGCCATGAAAAGGGAGCATTCACCGGCGCAGTTCGCCAGCGTAAAGGACGGTTTGAACTGGCGGATGGCGGTACATTGTTTCTGGATGAAATTGGTGAAAGCAGCGCCTCGTTTCAGGCCAAACTGCTGCGTATCTTACAAGAAGGCGAAATGGAACGGGTGGGGGGTGATGAAACCCTGCGGGTCAATGTGCGCATTATCGCCGCGACCAATCGCAATCTGGAGGAGGAGGTGCGTGCCGGCCATTTTCGTGAGGATCTCTACTATCGTCTGAACGTGATGCCGCTGGCGCTCCCGCCGCTGCGCGAACGTCAGGAAGATATCGCCGAACTGGCACACTTTCTGGTACGCAAAATCGGGCAGCATCAGGGCCGTGCGTTGCGTATCAGCGACGGCGCAATCCGCTTGCTGATGAGCTATAGCTGGCCGGGCAACGTGCGCGAGCTGGAAAACTGTCTGGAGCGCTCCGCCGTGATGTCGGAAAGTGGACTGATCGACAGAGACGTCATTCTGTTCAATCACCGCGAAGCGGCCCCCAAGGCGAGCGTGGTGGCACCTGCGCACGAAGAGAGCTGGCTGGATCAATCGCTCGATGAGCGGCAGCGGCTGATTGCCGCGCTGGAGAAAACCGGCTGGGTGCAGGCCAAGGCGGCACGCCTGCTGGGCATGACACCGCGCCAGGTGGCCTACCGTATCCAGACGCTGGATATCAACATGCACCGTTTGTAATTATCCGCCCGTGTCGGGATTGTGGCATTAGAGACATTGTCGCGCCGCTGCGACAATCCCGACAAAGCCTCTCTAGGCAAAAATATGATAATTCATTGTTTATAAATGTTTTTTATATTAAATCCAATCGGTACGGCCTTTGCAACGCTACAGACAGGATTCCGTAACCGTAGGCACTATTATGACAGCATGTCCTTCCGCATCCGGCGCAGCAGGCTGCCGGACATCTCAATTCAACGGGTTGACGCCGTTGCAGGCCAGCAAAGCTGCGCACCATCCTTGCTATTCGGTGAATGGTCACCACCGGTACGCGCGTATGCATCTGGCAGTCGCTCCTGCCTGCAATCTGCAATGCAACTACTGCAACCGCAAGTATGATTGCAGCAATGAATCGCGACCTGGGGTGGTATCGACGTTGCTGACGCCCGAGCAGGCGGTGGCACAGGCGCGCCAGGTGGCCGCGGCCATTCCACAACTGTCGGTGGTGGGTATTGCCGGGCCGGGCGACCCGCTGGCGAATATGACGCGCACCTTTAACACCTTGACCCAACTGCGCGAGCAACTGCCGGATGTGAAACTGTGCCTGTCCACCAACGGCCTGCTGCTGCCCGAAGCGGTGGATCGTCTGCTGGACGTTGGCGTGGATCACGTCACCGTCACGCTCAACACGCTGGACCCTGCCGTTGCTGCACAGATCTATGCCTGGCTGTGGTTGGATGGCGAACGCTATACCGGCGAAGAGGCGGGCAGAATACTGTTGGCGCGTCAGGAAGAGGGCATTCGCCGCCTGACGGAGCGCGGGGTATTGGTCAAAATTAACTCAGTGCTGATCCCGGATATCAACGAGGTGTCGATGCTGGCCGTCAGTGAAAAAGCCCGCGAGTGGGGCGCTTTTTTGCACAACATTATGCCGCTGATTGCACGTCCTGAGCACGGTACGGTCTTTGGTCTGCAAGGACAGCCGGAACCGGATGCGGACTGTATGGCGCGCGTGCGGTCGCGCTGTGGTCAGGCGATGCCACAAATGTCGCATTGCCAACAGTGCCGTGCCGATGCAATCGGGATGCTGGGCGAGGATCGCAGCCAGCAGTTCCCGCTGTCGGCGCTGCCTGCCACGCCACAGCCGTACACACCGTTGATGCACCAGCGCGCGCAGTTGCATGCCAGCATGGCGACGCTCGGTGAGTCGGAGGAGCCTGACGCCTGTTTGGTGGCGGTGGCGTCATCGCGCGGCGACGTGATTGACCAGCATTTCGGGCACGCGCAACGCTTTCAGATATACAGCCTGTCGGCGGCGGGGGTGGTGCGGGTCAATGAGCGTTTTACCCCGCAATATTGTCACGGTAGCGCAGAATGCCCGCCGGAGGAAAATGGCGATCGCATGGCGCGACTGCTGGAACTGCTGGCGGATGTGCAGGCGGTCTTTTGTGCGCGCATCGGTTACGGTCCCTGGCAGCAGTTGGAACAGCGTGGCATTCAGCCCTGTGTCGAAGGTGCCTGGCAGAACGTGAACGAGGTGCTGGCCGACTGGTGGCAAACGCGGCAAGCACAGCCTGCTGTACAACCTAAGGCGCAAGGGGCGGCCTGATGACGCAAGCCCATTACTGGCTACGCCGACTGCTGGCACAATATGAATCGGGGGCAGCCAGCTTTCCTTACCATATGGGGCTATCCACGGCGGCCTGGCGCGCCTTGCTGGCGCAATTGCGCTGGTCGGCCGCGCCGCTCACCCCAGCGCATCAGCAGCGGTTGATACTGTTAACCGAGTTGCAATCACACCGCAACGCCGAGTGCGACCAGCTTGCCAACTGGCTGGACGAACATAGGGTAGACGACGCGGCACCGATGCACCGTGTGATTGCCAGCGCATCGCTGGGATTTAACCACCTGTGGCAGGATTTGGGGCTGGATTCACGGGCGGAACTGCGGGAGCTGATGACGGACTGCTTTCCATCGCTGGTGGCACTCAACGTGAACAATATGCGCTGGAAGAAATTTTTCTACCGTGAGCGGTGTCTGCACAGTGACGGGGAGCTGGTGTGCCGCTCCCCCAGTTGCGATGAGTGCTGTGAATGGGCGCACTGTTTCGCGCCCGAAGTGTGAGGGTTTAGAACGACGTGGTGACGCCCAGATAGTAGGCACGCCCCGGTTCGTTGTAGGTGGAAGCCCCATCTGCGGCGCGGTACAAGCGTTTATCAAACAGGTTACTAATGCCGCCGTTGACGCGCAGGTTTTTATTCACCTGATAGCTTGCGCCCGCCCCCCAGACGGCATAACTGCCGATGGTGCGTGAAGAAAGGCCATTTGGTACATTTTCTATGCGGTTAGTCGCGGTATGGCGCGGCTTCTGCTCGCCGTACTGCGTCCAGCTCAGGGTAGTGGAGAACGCCTCGGTAGCTTGCCATTCCAGTAGGGTGTTAACGGTGTATTTGGGAATGATGGAGAGCGGGTTACCGGTTTTCTTCTCTTTTGATTCGATCATGTAAGTGGCATTGGTGCGCCAGTTCAACACATCGTCGACCAGAGGAACCAGCAGATTGCCTTCTAGCCCTTGCACGATAGCCTTGCCGCCATTTTCCCAGCGCAGCACGTTATTGTTGCCGACTGTTGGGACAACCAGATTGGAGCCGGAAACGATTTTGTTGTTATAGTCGTTGCGGAAATAGGTCACACCCGCTTGGTAGCCCGCGTGATTAAACTCCAACCCGATTTCTTTGTTGATACTGGTCTCCGGTTTCAGATCCGGGTTTCCCAACAGGTAACAGCCGCCATTAGATATGTTTATCGGACAGCCGTTACCGCGCGAATAGAGGAGATAACCGGCCGATGACTGGTACAGGTTAGGGGCTTTAAACACACGCGCAATGCCAGCTTTCAGGCTAAACATGTCGCCCAGTTCCTGTTGCAGATTAAGGCTGGGGCTGTAGTTGCTGCCAAAACGGCTATGATAATCAAAACGCAACCCAGGGATCACTTTGGTTCCAGGCACCACTTCAATGTTGTCTTCCAGATAGACCGCGCTCAGATCCGCACTATTCTTGCTACTGCGCTGGCTGGGATCGATCGACGATCCTGGCAGTGTCACACCTGAATTGTCGGTATACGAACTGGAGGCCGGGTCATTTAACTGCTCGCGGTTCCATTCGGCACCCAGCGTCAGCGTCTGCTCGACCCATTGTTCCAGCGGAATATTCACTTCGCCATTAACGCGGTAGTTATCCAGTCGGCTGGTGTTGTAACGTCCCGGATCGGTGATCGAGCCTTCAAAACGACCATACAGCCCCTCTTCCAGACGGGTATTGTTGGTGTGATCGTAGGCAACGCCAACGCGTGATTGCCCCCAATCCCAAATGCCGTTATGGGTCAGCGCGTAGTTCTGGCGATACATGCGGTTGGTTTCTGCGCCACTTTCTGCCAGCGCCTGAGGTATTGCCTGGCTACTGCTGAATTGAGTGTCACCGGTATAGATATTGCCCTGACGGCTGTAGCCCGCATCGAAATCGATCATCTGCTGCGGCGACAGTTTCCATGACAGTTGGGTGTTGATGTCACGATTGCGCACCCCTTCGCGGCCCGCCGCGTAGGAACCGTTCTGATTATGGTTAATGTTCGGGTCATCCGCGTCAGTTTTATTGATATTGCCGTACATGCGCATGGTGAGTGCTTCACCGGCTAACGGGCCGGACAGCGTGAAATTGGTGCGTCGGGTGGCACCTTCCTTGCTGCTCTCTGGCTGGTTACCGTACAGGGATAGCGTGCCCGTCCAGTTATTGGTTGGGCGTTTGGTGATGATGTTGACCACGCCGCCGGCGGCACCGGAACCGTAACGCGCCGCTGCCGGGCCGCGCAGTACTTCAATGCGTTCCACGGCTTCGACCGGCACCCAGTTAGTATCACCGCGCGTGTCGCGTTCACCGTCCCACGAATAGCGGATGGCGTTGCGCGAAGTAACCGGGCGGCCATCAATCAGAATCAGGGTATTTTCCGGCCCCATGCCGCGCAGGTCGATTTGGCGGTTGTTGCCGCGCGCGCCCGTGGCGCTGTTACCGGTCAGATTCACCCCCGGCATCTTGCGGATGATCTCTGACAAATCGTTGACCGGCGGTGATTTTTGGATGTCTTCTGCTGTGATAATCGAAACACCCGGCTGCTGCTTTAGCTCCTGTTCGGCGGTGGCTCTGACGGTGATGGTATCTTCATCGGCAGCATACGCCATGCCGGAGACGGAACCGACCAAACCCGCGACGATCAGCGTCAGCGGCGTGAGTGTGAAGAGAGGCGCTTTGTGCATTGTCCTTTTCCCTTTTGTCAGTAATATGGGCTGCGCTGGCCCAAACGCTAATGATTCGCGTTCGCTAATCTGGCAAAAAATAGTACGTATGTACAGCTTTTTGTCAATAAAATGTAAAGGCACAAAAAGCATAAGGGAATGGCAATGCGTGGAGAGGCTCTCCCGCAGGAAAGCCGTCAGGGATTAACGGAAGGCGTGATACAGCGCGGCAATCGCCGGGTAAATTTGCCGATGGGTCAGCGGGTGTTCATGTTGCGTTAACAGCGCGCGAATGAAAAAGCCATTCATCAGCGTCCCGAGCGGCTGGGCGGCATTGTCGGGTACCACCAGTTTCAACAGCGCAATTACCGTGTTTGACCATTCCAGTGCCATAGGACGCAGGGAAGGGCGCGAAATAGCGGCGGTAAACAGTTCGTACTCGCGCGCCAGATCCTGGATGTCGGTGGTGCCGCGCAAAATAAACTGGGTCAGTACTTCGCAAGGGTCGTCATGGCGGCGCGCATTGAGCCAGTGAAACATATCTTCGCGAAACAGGGCGATGGCTTCACGCATCACTGCATTGAGCAGGTCGTCCAGGCTTTTAAAATGGTAGGTCGTTGATCCCAGCGGTACTCCGGCTTCAGCGGCGACCGCGCGGTGCGTCAGCGTGGCGATGCCGTCACGGCGGATAATCTGCGTAGCGGTGGCAATAATCTGTG
Source organism: Candidatus Symbiopectobacterium sp. NZEC151 (assembly GCF_025962655.1). Lineage (GTDB taxonomy): Bacteria > Pseudomonadota > Gammaproteobacteria > Enterobacterales > Enterobacteriaceae > Symbiopectobacterium. The sequence goes on from NZ_JAGFPE010000001.1 coordinate 212,722, forward strand.
CCGCGCGTGCATGCCTGCGCTCTACCGACAGGCTGACCCCGTTCACGCCGTTGGCGGATAACCAGGCGACCGCCGGTGTCGGGGGAAACGGTGGCGAACTGGGGGAATAGGCCTGTATTGAACCGCTAGGTCGTGCGGTTTCTTCATGGCTGTTATAGGCCGAACGCACCATATCGCAGACGTCATCAAGCATGGATTGGCGTTCATCCCGGCTGATGGCGGCAAAGCCGGTGCCGTGAAGCAAGAACACGCCTTCTGCGGCGAGAAAAGCAATGCGCAAGCGTTTGGTGAGCGGTGTCGCTTGTGCCAGACGCGCCAGTTGCGTGCGGTAAAAGGTTTGTACCGGTGCCAGCATGGCCGGGGCATGGACCAGCGCGGTCAGCAAGCCAATGGCGCGCGACGCAGTTTCTTCAGTCTCTTGTCCGATAGCGCTGATATGACCCAGCATGTCGGCACCCGGTGTGTCGCCATAACGCACGCATTGCTGCTCAGCGTCTTGCGAAAAACGAGTCAGTTCCCGCTGTAACAGGGTTTGAATCAGTTGATCCTTACTGGGGAAACGGTAAACCAGCCCACCTTTACTGATGCCTGCCTGAGCGGCAACGGCATCGAGGGTGAAACCGTGCACACCACTGCGCAGCAAAACGGTTTCCGCTGCATCAAGTATCTGATCGCTATCAATGGTTTGTTTGCGTGCCATTTCCCTACCTTGCATTTCCGACTGATCAGTCATATATTGCGCTGCGTATTACGCATGTTAGCCGATTGGTCAGCACTTTGCCGACGGTTATTACTTCTTTTGCATTGTTAACAAGGTTACATCAATGTCTGAGTCTTTACGGCCGGGCGTGCACCGTTTTACCCTTATCGCCATTCTCGGGATACTGTGCGCGTTTGACGCCATGTCCATCGACCTCTATTTGCCTGCATTCCCTGCGATCGCCCACGCCATTGGTGCCGATGCTGCTGGTATGCAAACTTCGCTTTCGGTGTTTCTTATCGGGTTGGCGTTCGGGCAGATTCTCTATGGGCCGTTTACCGATCGCTACGGGCGAAAAGGACCGTTGCTGTTGGGTATCGTGCTGTTTCTGGCTGCATCGCTGTGTCTTTCTCATGCGACCTCATTGACCGAGTTTGTTTTCTTCCGCCTGTTGCAGGGCATTGGCGGTGCGGCAGGGTTGGTGATCCCGCGAGCCATCGTGGCCGATCTTTACGCCGAGCGTGAAGCGGCCAAGGTGTTTTCGCTATTGATGCAGGTGATGGCGATAGCGCCGATTGTGGCACCGCCGTTGGGCAACCTGTTGTCGGGCACGCTGGGTTGGCAGGCGATTTTCTGGGGACTGGGTATCGTCGGGGCAATCATGCTGTTTGCCACCTGGCGCTGGGTGCCAGAGAGTCTGCCGCGAAGTCAGCGCATGCAGGGCAATATTGGTGCGGCTTTTGTCGGTTATACCGCGCTGTTTCGCCAGCGCATCTATATGGGATTCACCCTGTCCGGGGCGTTCACCATGGGCGGACTGTTTACCTATATTGGCGCATCGGCATTTATTTTTATCGATTATTTCCATCTCTCTCCCACCCTCTACAGCACCCTGTTTGCCGCGAATGCGCTGGGCATGGTGGTGTGCGGGCAGATCAACATCTTTCTGCTTAACCGCTGGCGCGAGCAGCAGATTCTCGCCGTGGGATTAGGGATACATCTGGTCGGAACCTTGTTGCTGGTAGGGCTGTGGTTGAGCGGTGGCGCGACGTTGTGGCTGTTAACGGCGCTGCTGTTTATGACCATGAGCAGCCTGAGCCTGGTGTTTGGCAACGGCGTGGCGGTCGCCATGGGATCGGCGGCGGGGCAGACCGGCGTGGCGTCGTCACTGCTGGGGGTGATGCAGTACCTGTTCGGCGGTGTGGTCGGCGTGCTGCTCGGCGTTTTACACGATGGCACGCTGTTGCCGCCGCTGCTCATGCTGGCCGTGTGTGCGCTGGCGGCGCTGCTGTGCTGGCGCGATGCGCATCGACAACAGGCGGGAAAACATGCCGCGTTGTCCTCCACCGCCTCTGAGATATCGCACTGATAGCTTGGTGAGCATAACAACGCTATCGCCAGCGAACTGGCGATAGCGCCGGGAAGGGCATTAATCCAGGTCGGATGCCTGATGGCGTTCTGCAACGCCATCGTTGCCAGTGCGGTTGACCTTACGGCCACGGATGGCTGCGGGGCGTGCCGCAATCTCATCAGCCCAACGTTTCACGTGGGTATAATCCTGTACGGATAAAAACTCGCTTGCGCCATACAAGGTGCCTTGCACCAGCCAGCCATACCAGGGCCAGGCGGCGATATCGGCGATGCTGTAGTCATCCCCCGCCAGATAACGGTTTTCAGCCAAACGGCGGTTTAATACGTCGAGCTGACGCTTGGTTTCCATCGCGTAACGGTTTATCGGGTACTCAAATTTTTCCGGCGCGTAGGCATAAAAATGGCCGAAACCGCCACCGACGAACGGTGCAGAGCCCATTTGCCAGAACAACCAGTTGAGGGCTTCGGTGCGCGTAGCCGCATCGTGTGGCAGCAGGGCACCAAATTTCTCTGCCAGATAGAGCAGGATCGAACCCGATTCAAACACCCGCACCGGTGTTTCACCGCTGCTGTCGAGCAGCGCCGGGATCTTGGAATTGGGGTTGACCTCAACGAAACCGCTGGAAAACTGATCGCCTTCGCCGATGCGAATCAGCCAGGCATCGTATTCGGCACCGGCATGTCCAAGCGCCAGCAGCTCTTCCAGCATTACCGTGACCTTTACGCCGTTCGGGGTGCCCTGCGAATAGAGTTGCAGCGGGTGCTTGCCGACCGGCAGCGCCTTTTCGTGGGTTGGGCCGGAAACCGGACGGTTGATATTGGCGAAAGCGCCGCCAGAGGGGGCTGGCTGCCATACGTTGGGCGGCACATAGGTCGAAGAACTGGCCATGAAAAACCTCCATTGATGGTTGACGTAGCGTGCAACAGCGCCTGAAACGCTGCTGCACACCCGAAAGGTAACGGTCCAGTTATAGCGCTGATGGGGGGTAAAGTCAGCACTGCGCCGAGAGTAAGCGCATTTTTCACCCCGAACTTCGCTAGCACCCCTTGCTGTGACGGTGTTATTTTCCTGCTTTAAAGCCGTCTTTTATCACGCGCTTTCCATCCATAGAGAGGGATGCCGTGACATATTTATTGATACCGTTGCTGGTTAATAGCCCATCCATTCTGATCGACAATACGTGCTTGTCATTAAACGGGCCCGGTTCATTTAGCGTTACGGAGTAAAGTGCGTGTTCGGAGAAATAGGTATCTAACCAGCTTTTTTTACCGTCAAGGAAAGGCTTGATGGCTGCGGCATCAACCTTGCTGAGCGCGATCAGGTAATCATCCAGTTTAAAGCTGTCGGCATTGCCCGTGACGGTGATTTTCACCGGAACCGGTGCTTTGAATTCGCCGGAAAAAGCATCCATATCGAGGCTGAGCAGTTTTTTGCCATCCTGCGGATCCTGGTATTCTACCGAGCAGGTTTTCAATACGCCTTTCGGTGTCACAAAGGCAGGGCTACTGCTCAATGCTTCGCCGGTGCCAAAAAAGGATTTAACCGACGTCACTTTGGTCTCTTTGCCCAATATCTCGACCACGCGGCGCAAGCAGATATCAGGGCCATCGGTTTGTAACGAATAACGATAATCGCTGGCAATGTCTCCACGCCGTTGTACCGGGGTTTTGGGTTTTTCCGCAGGAGCGGCAGCTGTCTGTTGTGTGGATTGATCGCAACCCACCAATAAGGTGGTGAATATCAGTGAAGCAAGCAGTGTTTTCGATTTCATCAGGTTCCTTCCTGCATTAAGAGTGACGCAGAAACCGAACGTCGGTTTATCACAAAATTAGCGCTACACGCTATTGCGCCAGCGACCTATTCCTTTAGCCACGCCGGTTTCTATCAATATCGCGGGGATTGTAGTAAAAGCTATTATAAATCTCTAGTATTTTCAGGTGACTAGGTGATTTTTCTCTTTTTTAATAATGGATGTGTCCCATAAAAGAAATTTTTATTCCAATAAAGAATAAAATCAACGTCGGGAATGGTTTATTTGCCGTTAACCTTGTGCGGTATTTTTTTGCTTTATATTTACCGCGTTAATTAATTATTTTCATCTGTAGGGTTGTGTTATTTTTGAAGTTGTATTTTTCATGAATCTTTTGTATTGTCGGAAGCGCATGAGGTCGTTTGAAAGGGTTCAAACGCACGCTGTACCCATAAAGGGGGATAAACATGCTACCTATTCCGCAGCAATGTATTCATACGCGGTCCACGCCTTTTTGGAATAAAGACACCGCGCCTGCCGGCATTTTTAAACGCCATCTGGATGCGGGCACCCAGCCCGGCGTTTACCCGCGGTTATCGGTGATACGCGGTGCCGTAAAGTATCTGGGTTTTGCCGATGCAACCACACCCGAACCTGAGCGTGAATTGCTGATTACTGCCGGACACTTTGGTGTATTTCCGCCAGAGAAATGGCACTGCATCGAAGTCATGACGGAAGATACCTATTTTAATATCGAATTTTTCGTTGAGCCCGACGTATTAAAATCTGCACCAGCAATGGTCAGTAACATCAAGGAATAATCATGATATTGATTCCTGAAAATTATATTCATAAATATGCCACGACGTTCTGGAGCAATACCACATTGCCAGAGCCGGTTTGCGGTATATATGCGAATAAGCCGGGCGTTTACGGACGTGTGTCGGTCATGCAGGGCGCAGTCAGCTATCAAGCGTTCTCTGCGGCGGATGCGCCGACGCCTGACAGCGAAACGCGCATTGAAGCGGGGGCATTCTTGGCAACGGCACCGTCGCAGTTTCAGCGTATCGCGCCGTTGACCGAAGATACCTATTTTATGATTGATTTCTTCGCCGATCCTGAGGTGAAGCTGCAAGGGTTTGGGTTGAAAAAAGTGTTGAACGCAGAGCGAGGTGTAGAATGAGCAAGATAACGTACACGGTGACAGTCACCAACAACAGCAACGGCGTGTCAGCCGATTATGAGACTGAAACCCCCATTACCTTATTAGCGCCGGACGTGGCGGCTGAAGTGATCAGGGAGTTGATTAATACCGTGCGCGCGTATGACACGGAAGATGAACATAACGTCTGCGGCTGGTAGTCAACAGGAAGTAGCAGACGCCGATTGACGTCTGCTTGATATCGCTATCCCGTCAGGCCAATGGCCTCAAACCGAACATCTGCCGGGCATCCTCCGGCGTCGCGACCTCGAAACCGATATTTTTGATGATGGTGCTCATGCGCTCAATCAATATCGCGTTGTGCTCCACTTTCTGCGTGGGCGACAGGTAGGCGCTGTCTTCAAACCCGACTCTGACCATACAGGCACCCAGACCCAACGCCGCCGTTAATATCGAAAAATCATCCCGGCGTCCGTAGTGGGTGATGCTCCACAGCGCATCGCGTGGGATGTATTGGCTAAACAGCGCCAGCGTGGCGGGCGTTGCCGGGCAGCCACCTTTATGGCCTAACACCATGGCATAGATAACCGGCGTCGGCAGCGGCATTTCCTGCGCGATAAGCTGCATGTTATGGATCATGCCCAGCTCGAACACTTCAATTTCCGGCACAATGCCGGTCTGCACACAGCGCTCGGTGACGTACTTGATCTCCGGCATCGGATTGCGATACACCACATCACCCAGATTCACGGAACCGGCATTCAGCGACGACATCTCCACCAGCGGGCAGTCCAGCGGTGAGCAGCGCTCTTCGATGGTCATAGCCGAAACGCCGCCCGTTGAGCCCTGAATAACCATATCGGTGTGTTGGCGGATCAAACGCAGCGTTTCCTGAAATTGCGTTGGATCGCGCGTCAATTGCCCATTACGCTCGCGCACGTGCAGGTGCACCATCGCTGCACCGGCATGGTAGGATTCGATCGCTTCTCTGGCGACATCTTCCGGATTGGCGGATGTGGTGTCTCCCGCCACCGGCGCGACGGAAATAACAATTTTTCTCATACCTTTGCCTCTGCGGTTAGTTCTGCGCATCCAGGCGCTGTTTCAACAACTGAATCCCGCGCTCTGGCGAGGTCAGCACCGGTACCGGCAGTTCACCCACTGACGCCAATACGCGCGACATTGACGCCTGAGCCAGCACGATGGCATCACAGTTTTTCCCGAGCGCTTCGTGAATACCCGCCGCCACGATGGCATCGTGTTTATTCAGTTCACCGGCCAGAAACGCGGTGAACGCGTCGGCCATCAACTGCGAGTGAATCACCGTCTGTTTACCAAGCTCGGCCGCTTTGCGTTGAATCAGCTCGAGTGTGGGTGCCAGGGTCGTGCCAACCGTCGCCAGTACGGCAATGGTGTCGTAACGTTCAACCGCCTCCAACGCCATGGCTTCATCAATACGCATCACCGGGATCGGGCTGATAAACTGGCAACGCTCCACGCTTGCACCAATCGAGGAGCAGGCGGTAAAGAAGATGTCGCAGCCAGCCAGATTCGCGCTGGTGACATAGGCGGCAATGCGCGCATTGATGGCGGGTGTGACGCCGCCTTGTGCCATGACATCGGCAATCATGGAATCTTCCACGATGTGCATCAGTGTGACGTCCGGCATGATGCGTTTTGCCAGCTCATCCACCATGGCGAGCGTCCCTTTACTGGTGTGAAATATGGCCGCTTTTTTCATTGTTAACCCCTTATTATTCTGAGATCGCGGAAACGATAAGTTCAGCTGCTTCGACATCTTCCGCAACGCTGATGCCACCCACGGCGACGGCGCCAATCACAGCCTGACCGCGCAGTACCGGGATGCCGCCGGGCAGCGGTGAAAAGTTGTCGTCAGCAAAATAGGAGAGCGAGAGATTTTCTTTTTGCAGCCGCTCCAGCAATTTTGCAGTGGGAATACCAAACTGTGCGGCGGTATAGGCTTTGCGCTGTGTCAGCGTTGCCGTGAAGGCCTTGGTGCCATCCATGCGGGCATAGGCCAGCAGTACGCCGCTGCGATCGCATACCGCGACCGTCAACGGACGACCCGCGTAGTTGTCTTGTGACAGCGCCAGTGCGACATTAACGGCGCGCTGCGCGTGTTCAAACGTCAGATTTTCCATGCTATTTCCTTATCCGCTGTCAACAGCCGGATGTAATGGTGTTAGCGGCTGCCGTTATAAGAACCCAATGGAAATCCACGGGAACATGGCAACAATAATCAGCCCGACCGTAGCTGCGCCCAGATAAGCCCAGATGTAAGGCAGCGGCTCATTGGGATCGGTTTTACTGACCGCACAGCAGCCGTAATAGCCGACGCCAAACGGCGGTGCGAACAGCCCGATGCCCATTGCCAGCACCACGACCATGGCGTAATGCACTTCGTGAACGCCCAAATCGCGTGCAATCGGGAACAGCAACGGCCCGAACAGCACAATGGAGGGAATGCCTTCCAGCACGCTGCCCAGAATGATGAACGCCACCACCGAGATAGCCACGAAGGTCATGCCGCCGCCCAGTGAGGCCATCAGTGTAGCCAGATCTTTGGAGAAGCCGGATTGCGTTAAGCCCCACGCCATGGCCGTTGCCGCACCGATGATAAAAATGATGGCACCCGACAGTGATGCGGTATCAATCAGCATCGACCAGGCGCGTTTCATATCAAAATGGCGGTAATACACGGCCCCAACCAGTGCGGTATAGGCCACGCCAATGGTAGACACTTCGGTTGCGGTAGCGACGCCTTCGATGACCGCGGCGCGGATGATGAACGGCAGGATCAGCGCGGGCAGCGCGATGACAAACAGCTTGGCGATCTCTTTTCTCTTATAGCGTTTGACCTGGCTTAAGTCTTCGCCCCGATTACGCCACCAGATAACCAGACACAGCATGGCACCGAGTACGGCAGAAGGCAGCAGCCCGCCGACAAACAGCGCGGCGATGGATACCCCGGTGACGGAGCCGATGGTGATCAGCACGATGCTGGGTGGAACCGTTTCTGTTTGCGCACCGGTGACGGAGAGCAGGGCGACCAAATCCCCGCGCTTGGCACCGCGTGAGGTCATTTCCGGCAGCAGCACCGGCGCAATCGCTGCCTGATCGGCGGTTTTAGAACCGGAGATACCAGACACCAGATACATGGCACCGACCAGCACATAGGAGAGCCCGCCGCGCACGTGGCCGAGCAGACTGGAAAGGCACTGCACCATGGCTTTTGCCATGCCGGTCATCTCGATCAACCCACCGAGGAACACGAACAGCGGCACCGCCAGCAGCATCATGTGCGACATGCCTTCTTCCAACCGACCGACCATGGTGGGCATCGGGGTCCGCGTGGTCAATGCCAGATAACCGAAGGTCGCCAGGGCAAATGAGAACGCGATAGGCACACCGGACAGCACGCCGATGGCGACAATCACCACAAAGAACAGGATCAGGTTCAGCTTGCCGAGCGGCATCAGAATCGAGCCGGAGAAGGAGAAGGCCACCACTGCGATCGCCACGACCAGCAAGCCGAGATAGGTTGCCTGTGAACGCGGTGCGGACAACATCAGACGCAGTAGCATGGTGATCAGCATCAGCGTGATGCCAACCGGGATCGACGCAGCGCGCCAGAATACGCTGATCTCCAGCGCTGGCGTCACCACGATCAACTCTTCCAGCGCGTATTCCCAAGCGGGTTCGAAAATCAGAATCAGGAAGGCCAATGACACGCCCATCGCCAGGGCTTCAACAAAGGCGCGTTTCCCCTCGGACAAATGTGACACCAGTGCCGTCATGCGCATGTGCTGTCCACGTCGCAGTGCAATGACCGCGCCCAGCATGGTCAGCCAGACGAAGCCAATGGTTGCCACTTCGTCGGACCAGACCAGCGGTGCGTGAAACACGTAGCGGGAGATAACGCCGGAGAGCAGGACGATAATTTCCGCCAGCACCAGAAGCCCCGCCAGTGCCTCGATGCCACGGCCCATATAGTCATAAAAAATTTCCAGACCAGTGGCCAGTCTCCCCGGTGGCAGGAGCGGCTTGATGTGATGTGAAACTTCCATTCGCTTTACTCTTGTGAATGTTTGATAAACAGGATCGTTCCTAACAGGCCGTGACCTTAACGGTTCGCCACGGTGCCAGGAGCGTTTACCTTGGAACGTGGCAACCGCGCGGAACGCCTTTAGGAAAGTTTGCCTACCGCCCCTTCCAGCAGGGCCCAGGCCTCATCACCAAATTTCTTGTGCCAGGTGGCGTAGTAGCCGCTCTCTTTGAGTTTTTGACGGAAACTGGTGGGATCGGTGGTGTTGAAGGTAAGACCGGTCGCTTTCAAATCGTCCAGCAGGCTGGCGTTCAGGCGGCTGATTTCCGCACGCTGATTCATCGCGCCTTCTTTGAACGCCGTGGCGACAATCTGCTGCAAATCAGGCGGCAAACTCTGCCAGGATTTTTTGTTCATGATGCACCAGTAGCCGTCCCAAATATGGTTGGTCAACGAGCAATACTTCTGCACTTCAAACAGCTTGCCGGTTTTCAGCACCACCAGCGGGTTTTCCTGCGCGTCGATCACGCGGGTCTGTAATGAGGAGTAGACTTCGGAATACTGCATGCCGACGGGGGCGGCACCCATGCCTTTAAACATGTCCACGATGATCGGGCTGACCGGCACGCGGATTTTCAACCCCTGCATATCGGCCACGGTGTTCACCGGCCCGGCATTGCTGGTTATCTGGCGGAAACCGTTGTCCCACATGTTTTCCATCGCGTGCAGTCCCACGCGGTCAAATCCCTGGCGCACCAGTGCACCGAGCGGGCCATCCATGGTTTTCCACACTTGATCGTAATCGGCGAAAGCAAAGCCAACGGCATTGATCGCCGCCACCGGGGCCAGCGTGGCAATCACCAGCGAAGAGGGGTTAAACATATCGATACCGCCGCGCCTTACCTGAGCCAGCATGTCGGTATCACCCCCTAACTGGTTGTTCGGGAACACATCAATCACCACGCGCCCTTGAGTGCGCTCTTTGATCAGATCGGCGGTTTTCTGTGTCCAGATGCTGAACGGATGCTCTTGCTGCAAATTGGTGCCGTATTTGAAATGGAATTCAGGCTGCGCAGCGTTTGCAATAAAAGGGAATCCCATAACCGCCGTGGCCGGCGCGACAACGGCGGCGGCTTTTAGAAATGTGCGTCGTGTGATGTTCGACATGATGTCCTCTCTTAATCATTCTGGTTAGGTACAGACTGGTTAGGTACAGAGAATATTGACCGGTTAGAACCGCTGGATCGGCCGGTTGGCTTATCTCTCGTTCAGTTCTGAAGCTGTTTTGTTGTTTTTTGTTAAATCTTGCGTCGGGCGGATTTACGAGCATCGACCGCTGGCGCGTTCTCGTTTTTATTTCTATAACGTGCTTATTTATCACGCTTTTATTATTATTTATAAATACTGTCACCTGAGTGTTAGCGCGTTTTGTGTCCAGCATCAGTATGCGTTAATCGAAATAAACCACAATGACCTAACGCCCAATTTGTGACTTTTGTATAATTTCTCGACCTTTTTTAAAAATAAATCACAAAAAAGTGCGCGAATCGGCGATAGTGTGACCCGTATTTAATATTTTTTCACAATCAGCGATGATAATGAGGCACTTTCCTCGACGACGGAACAGGGTTATCTCTATGCCAACCAACACACCACGGCCCCACGCCGTGCCGCCCAGAATAGGTGTTATCGCCGATGATTTTACCGGGGGCACCGATATCGCCAGCTTTTTGGTCAACGGCGGTTTGTCCGCTATTCAGGTGACGCAACTGGATGAACAAAAAATCACAACCGATGTGGATGCCATCGTTGTCAGCCTGAAGAGCCGTTCCTGTCCGGCAGAGGAAGCGGTCGCCCTGAGCCTTGAGGCGTTGCGTTGGTTGCAACAGCAAGGGTGCAAGCAGATCTACTTTAAATATTGCTCGACCTTCGACAGCACGGCGCAAGGCAACATTGGCCCGGTAACGGATAGTCTGCTGGACGCGCTGGCGCAGGACATCACGCTGTTATGTCCGGCATTGCCGGTGAACGGGCGCACCGTTTACCACGGTTACCTGTTTGTCAACGGCGTGCCGCTGGATGAATCCGGCATGCGTAACCACCCTGTGACGCCGATGCGCGATGCCAACGTGATGCGCTTAATGGAAGCGCAGGCGACAGGGCGCGCGGCAAACATTCCCTGTTCCGTGATTGATGCGGGCGTGCAGGCGGTGCTGCAGGCGATTGCTGATTTGCGTCAGGCGGGTTATCGCTATCTGGTGCCCGACGCGCTGAACTCCACGCATCTGGAAACCATTGCCGAGGCGAGCCAAACGCTGACGCTGCTTACCGGTGGCTCGGGTCTGGCGGGCGGACTGGCCGCCGTACAAACGCGGGGTTCATCGTCGGGTAACGTGGATGCCAGTGAGGCGGGCAAACCCGCTAACGGTGGCAAGACGGTGATTTTATCGGGTTCTTGCTCTGTCATGACCAATGTGCAGGTCGCCACTTATGCGGCTCAGGCCCCTGCGCTGCCGCTCGATGTTGCCGGTTGTATTGAACGCCTTGCGGATTACGTTTCAGAGGTGGCGGAGTGGGTCTGCCAACAGCAAGGTGCGCTTGCGCCGCTCGTCTATTCAACCGCTGGCGATGACGTTGCGCGCATTCAGGCGCGTTACGGTGCCAAGCCAGCCAGTGCGGCGGTAGAGGCTTTCTTCGCCGCGTTGGCGCTGAAGCTGGCTCAGCACGGGTTCGATCATTTTATCGTGGCAGGCGGAGAGACCTCTGGTGCGGTGATGCAGCGCTTGCAGGTGGGTGCGCTACTCATCGGCCCGCAAATCGCGCCCGGCGTTCCCTGGGTACGGGCGGCGAATGCAGCACGCTTTTTCGCGCTTAAATCCGGCAATTTTGGCGATGAACGCTTCTTTTTTACCGCACAGGATTTCTATCAGAAGGATAATAAATAATGGAACGTGAACTGCGTGAACAGATGGTTTCCTGCGGTGCGTCATACTATCAGCGCGGATATTCCGTTGGTTCTGCCGGAAACCTGTCGTTGCGCTTGCCGGATGGTCATATTTTGGCGACGCCCACCAACTCGTGTCTGGGATCGTTGAAGGCCGAACGGCTATCCAAAGTGACGATGGACGCAGAGCAAGTGACCGGCGATCGCATGTCCAAGGAGATCGCATTTCACCTGGCGATTTATCGCCAGCGCCCGGACTGCAATGCCATTGTGCACCTGCATTCGACCTACCTGACCGCGTTGTCCTGTCTGGACAGTCTCGATCCGGATAATATCATTCGTCCTTTCACCCCCTACTATGTGATGAAAGTAGGCAAGATGCCGCTGCTGCCTTATTTTAAGCCGGGCAGCATCAAGATTGCGGAAACGCTGGCGCAGCGAGCGCACGAGGCGAATGCCTTTTTGTTGGCAAACCACGGTCCGGTGGTGTTGGGAACCTCGCTGACGGAAGCGGCCAATGCCATGGATGAACTGGAAGAGACCGCAAAGCTGATGTTTTTACTCAAAGATAGCAACGTGCGTTATCTCACTGAGGCCGAAATCAGTGAGCTGCGTCCCTGAGGGCGAAAAGGAGACATGATGCCCAGATTTGCCGCTAATCTCTCGATGCTGTTTACCGAAGTGCCGTTTCTGGCACGGTTTGAAGCCGCTGCCAGAGCCGGGTTCAGCGCGGTAGAGTTTTTGTTTCCTTACGCGTATCCGGTGGAGGATATTCGCCAGGAACTGCGTCGCAATGGATTGCAACTCGCCCTGTTTAACGTTAACCCCGGTGATTATGCGGGCGGCGAACGCGGTTTGGCAGTGCTGCCCGGCCGCGAGCGTGACTTCGAAGAAGCACTGGAACAGGCTTTACACTATGCAGGGCACCTGGGGTGCAAAAAGCTGCACGTGATGTCGGGCAATACGCCAGCATCGCTCTCCACTGCTGATGCGACCGAACTATGGCTCACCAATATGCGGTTGGCCGCGGATCGGCTGGCGCAGCAGCAGGTAATGCTACTGTGCGAAGCGCTTAATCCGCGCGATGCGCCGGGCTATTTTCTGCACGACCAGCGCCTTACCGAGCGGCTGGTGAGTATGATTGACCGCCCTAATGCTCGCGTACAGCTGGATCTCTACCATGCCCAGATTACCCACGGCGATCTCAGCATGCTGATCCGCTCGCTGGCCGGGCGTATCGGTCACGTACAGATTGCGTCCGTGCCGGACCGGCATGAGCCGGTATCGGGGGAAATCAATTACGCCTTTATTTTTCGGGAACTGGCAAAGGCGGGATACCGTGACTGGATAGGCTGTGAGTATCATCCCGAATCCGGTACGCATGCAGGGCTCATCTGGCGGAAAGCGTTTGACGAACCATAAACAGAATTGAACAATACGCCTTGGCAATAAGCGTATTCCATCAGGCGGTTACCGGCGCATGGCCGGTGAAAAACAGTATAAAAAGGCGATAGATGATTCCAGCTAAAAGACAGCAATTGATACTCACAGCACTGGTTGAACGCGAGCTGATCTCGATCACCGAATTGACCGAACTGTTGGGTGTGTCACACATGACCGTGCGCCGGGATATCCAAAAGCTGGAACAGGAAGGACGCGTGCTTTCCGTGTCGGGAGGCGTGCAACTGTCGGAAAAAATCACTTCGGAACCGTCGCACCTGACCAAACGTGCGCTGCAATTTGCCGAAAAGACGCTGATCGCCCATGCGGCGGCGCAGTACGTTCAGCCGGGGATGTCACTGTATCTGGATGCGGGCACCACCTCGCTGGCACTGGCGCAGGCGTTGGAATCTCTGGACGATCTGCTGATCGTCAGTAACGATCTGATGGTGATCAACTACCTTATCGAACATTCCGACTGCAAGCTCTACCACACCGGTGGCTTGGTGTTGCGCGAGAACCGTTCCTGCGTCGGCGACAGTTCCACCCATTTTCTGCATAACCTTAACGTGGATATCAGCTTTATCTCCTCCTCGTCGTGGAATGCGCGCTGGATCTCCACGCCGACCGAGGCCAAAGTTGCCATCAAGAAAGCGGCGGTGGCGGCGGCGAATAAACGTATCCTGATTTGTGACTCCAGCAAGTACGGCAAGGTGGGCACGTTTAATGCGGTCTCACTGGAAGAGATGGATATCGTTATCACCGACAGTAATTTGCCGGAAAGCGCAAAAAGTGCCTTGCTGCAAACCGGCGTGCACCTGGTGGTAGCGGAGTAGGGAACGCAACACCGGAACATGCCCTTTCTGATCCACGGCCAGCGCAGCGGCTTTCTGATGGGCAAGGTGGCTGGCGATCAAAATGGGTTGTGTTGCACTAGATGGTGTCGACATCGCGCACTTAAAGTATGCCTTTCAGCGCGATGTACTGTAGCAACATGATGGTTTTGCCATCGGCGATCAGACCGCTGTCAATCGCCTCCAGCGCTTGCTCCAGGGGCATTTCCAGCACTTCGATATCCTCCCCTTCCGCTTTAATCCCTCCTCCGAAACCTGCACGATCGTGCGCGCGGTATTCGGCAATAAAGAAAAACAGCTTCTCGGTGACCGAGCCGGGGCTCATAAAGGCTTCAAACACTTTTTGCACGTTGGTGATGCGGTATCCTGTTTCCTCCTCCGCTTCCGCTTTTATCCGGCTTTCTGGATCCATGTTATCGAGCAGGCCAGCCGCGGTTTCGATCAGAAAACCGTGATAGCCATTGACATAGGTCGGAAAACGAAACTGGCGCGTTAACACCACTGTGCGCTGTTGCCGGTTATACAGCAGGATGGTGGCACCGTTGCCGCGATCGTAAACTTCACGGTGTTGTCGCTGCCATTCGCCGTCGCGGCGTTGTAAATCAAAGGTGTATTTTTTCAGCGTATACCAATCGTCAGAGAGAATCTGGCAGTTTTGTATGCGTATTTCTGCATGTTTAAATGGCATTTGGTGGCCTATTTGTGTATTTTAGGCATCATAAACAGCAAAAACACGCATGGTCAATTAATTTCGTGCATAAAGAGGACCCGATGCTCACGCCACAACGTAAAAAAGCCATTCTCGAAAAGCTTGCCAGTGATGGGCAGGTGTTATCTAAAGCACTCAGTGAGTGGCTTGAGGTTTCGGAAGACACGGTGCGTCGCGATTTACGGGAATTGTCCGCCCAAGGGCTGCTGCAACGGGTACACGGCGGCGCCGTGCCTGCCGCTGATGCCAAGGTCACCTTTTCCGAACGTCAGTCGCTACGCATGGATTCGAAGATGAGGGTGGCGAAAAAAGGGGCCGAACTGATTTCACCAGGCCAGGTGGTGATTATTGACGGCGGCACCACCACGGCTGAATTGATCAAATTTCTGCCTGTGGATTTATCCATTACCGTGGTAACGCACAGCCCAAGCATTGCGCTGGGGTTGGTGGCACATCCGCTGATCGAAGTGATTCTGATTGGTGGCAAACTCTACAAACACTCCATCGTGACCGTGGGTGCTGCCGCCTTGGAAGGTATTGCGCAGTATCACGCCGATATTTTCTTTATGGGCGTCACCGGTGTGCATCCGGAAGCGGGGCTCACCACCGGCGACTATGAAGAAGCCTGCATCAAACGTGCGTTATCAAAACGTGCTGCCGAGACCATTGTGCTGGCCTCGGCAGAAAAAATAAACGCTGCATCACCGTTTGTCATCGGTGATTTGTCAGTGATGAATACGCTGGTGGTGGAAGAGGACACCGATGTCACATTGTCAGCGGCACTGGCGACCCACGGTGTTAGCGTTATCAATGCTTGAGCCCCACGCTATAACTTATGCACCTTGAGTCCGTACTCTTGCGGGTTGGCGATGTTAACCAGTTTGCCAACCTGAGATAAATCCCCTTTGGATACCACGCTGCTGATATTGGTATCGGGAAAGCGCAGATTTTTCACTAAATGCACCACCGTCGGCCGGCCTTTGTTATCAATATCAAGGATCCAGCCCAGGAAACCGGCCGAGAATTTCGCCAGGCTACCGATGGGATAGGGGCCATAAATCTGGATATATTTCACCAACAGCGGCTTGTCATAGGCGTCGTGCGCTTCATGAATTTTGCGATAAGCCTCCAGCGGCGTGCGGGGCGAAACGCTGTTGCGCGCGTGTCGTAATGTGTTGACGGCTTTGATCACCGACACCAACCTGACCAGCGGTGACAGTTGAGTGCCCGATTTGCCCGCTGGATAGCCGCTGCCATCAAGACGTTCATTGGCATTCTCGATCACTTCACGGCAAATGGGACTCATTTCCCAGCCAAGTTCGCTTAATTTATGGCACAGTTCGGTAACATGGCCGCGCAGTATCGCTTTCTGCGCCGGGTTCATATTGACCTTCAGGGAGGGAAGGTTGGCATTGACTAACAGCGGCTTACCCATGGTGTGCAGCAGCGTACCGAGAACCGCTTCGCGTATTTGCGCATCGTGAGGATCGTGAAGCAGCAACATGTCGGCTACTGTTCCGGAGACCTGCACCGCATGCCGCACCCAGTCGGCTTCGTCGCGCAGAAAAGAGAGCGCGTACAAGAAGGCTTTGCGATCGTTTTTGACCAGATACAGCAAGGTGTCGACGCAGTCATAAAAAATTTCCAGCGGCAGCTGGTGGCGGGTTTTTACGTACATCAGTCCAATCTGGAGGCGATGTGCCACTTCCAGCACGCCGCGTTCCATCGGGGTTTGGCGCGTACGTTTCTCGCGTTCCTGATTTTCCCGTAACAGAATGCTTTTCTCCTTGGCACTCGGAATGAACAGCGGAGATTGATAGATCATGCTGCCGGTGATACCGGTACGAAATGCCGCCTCTCTTTCCACTTCGTTCGTGCAATGAAACAGCGCTTCAGATTGTGATGAAGATAAATTAATGAATTGAACACCCACTGCGGCATAACCGTTATTGCCAAAGGGGCGCATATGTCGAATTTTGCCTTGTGCAAACAGGGTGGTGCCATTAGGAAATTCTATGGTGATACCCGGAATGTCCTGACCCACTTCTACGGCAATACTTTCTACCAGATCGATTTCGACCAGGCAGCCACCGGTTGAAAGATTGCGTAATTTCCCGGTTACGGTCAGCACATGGCGATAGATTTCAACGCGCACGCGTGCCTGCATCCCGAGAATAAAAGGAATCCGAATCGCGCCTCGGTTTTCATTGATAAATACCGACTCTGGCAGTTGGCATTCCAGTCGGTACAGCATGCTGTCTACCTTAAACAACCGGGTCGGGATATTACACAGGCTGTAGGTTTCTCGCTCACTGCTATCGACGCCTTTGAGGGCCTCCAGATCGAAATTTAATCCCCCTTCATCGAGGTAGTGCTCAATATCAGACCCCGAGTATTCGACTTCCAATATCATACTGCTGGTATCGAGACTGAGCTCCCTGACATCGGCTTTCAGAGGATATGGCATATTTTTGGCATAAATTGACATCGCGTGAGGGTGTTGAATCAGCGAACGAATAACATTATTTGGCGGGGGGGCGTAATGCTCCATCATACGATATCCCTCTTGGTATAGATAAGCCCTGGTGTTTGGCGACGTTTCCGTTTTCTTAGCCGAATGGTAAGCAAATTATTTGATGGATTAACGTTGGTAATAATCAAAAAAATCTAATGATTTATTGGTTAAAAGCAAACGCCAATCCTGTTAATAAGCTAATAAACTCAGCGTTTTTTTCATCCTAACAAGGTTTATACGCGGTTACAATGACTCTATTATTGAGGTAAATCGAGGTATTTTGGGATAAAACGACATAATTTTCTTATTACAATTAAAATATTGAAATTTATCCTTATTAAATTCTTTTTTAATGGTTTTTAATGCTGCTTTATGATATAGATTTTAGCGATCATTAAATTGCGAGCAATAGATCAAACCTATCAAATGGGGATTATTGATCATTCTAAACAATTTTCAAATGCTTTGAATAAATGTTTAGAATTTATAAGGGCGAAATTAAAAAGCCTAATTCCTATGGAGAGGGAGTAAGACGGTAAGATGAACACGACTCTGTTATACGTTAATGGAAAACGGATTTGGCTAAAAGCCGAGTACCAACCTATCATTCATCTTCCTGAAAATAGAATCTTTAGGTATGAAACCCTTGCCCGGTTTTACGCTTCAAACGGCGAGTTAATCCCAACGCAATCAATGATAGAAGAGATCGAAGCGTGCGGATTGATTAACCAGGTCACCGATTTCATCTTCGATCTGGTCTGCCGGTTAATATATTGTAAGAAAACGTTATCAATCTCCTTCAACCTCTCGCCGCTTATTTTCAATAATATTGAGTATTTGGATAAGTTGCATCAAATATGCTTATTATATGATGTTGACCCGAGAAACATCGAAATAGAGTTGAGTGAAAAGATTACCCAAAAGCAATTGATTGAAGGCGTAGCGTTTTTAAACCAGGCAAAAAGGTATGGCTTCATGATCTCACTCGATGATTTTGGTGCTGGCTGCTTGAAAACCGATAGCCTTTCCTTGTTTAATTTCGATACGATAAAAATCGATCGCTCTATTGTTAATGGCATCGGTACCGATCCCAGCAAGTTGGAGAGGATGCAAAAATTATTGCATGTGTTAATTCCTCTTGGTGTCAATATCATCTGTGAAGGTGTCGAAAAAGCGGCGGATTTAAACAAGCTGAAACGCTATTTACCCATTTTTATTCAGGGTTATATTTTTTACCGTCCTCTGACGCTTAATCAGCTCAAGCTGTTGGAAAATTTTTAACCTTTCTCTCTGTCTCTCACCGTCCAGCGGGTGCCTGTGGGCACCTGAATCCCACCGTAGGCTAGCCGCACCCCAAAGCGGTTTAACACGCCATTGGCAAGGCGAACAGCACCTCGCCGGCCTTAAATCCACAAAATAATTGTGGAAATGCGGTGGCCTTCATAAATACACGGATACATTTCATCACTTCTTCTTACTTTTGATCAAAAGCAATATTTTGAATGCATCTTTTTGCTACTGATAGTCGCGGGTAATGTCATGACAGTTTTTGGGGTTATGTCGTATTGCTGTCATCAAGATAGGTAAAATGGCCGCCAGCGGGTGGCTCAATTCGGACATATATGCATGGTCAGGATCAGCATGTTAATCCCCTCTCTATGGGGCATGGTAGCCAGCCTTTTTATTCTTTTTTCCGCGCACGCGGAGGATGCAGCGCCTGCAAAAACGCCTGCCGCTGTTGAAGCACGTAACGATACCTTCACGCAAAAACATCCCGACCAGTACAACTCATGGAAAGCGACCAGTGAACAATCTGAGCGCCATGATGCCCTGGCCGAAGACCCCAGGATGGTGATCCTCTGGGCGGGTTATCCGTTTTCACGGGATTACAACAAGCCGCGTGGTCACGCCTTCGCCATCACCGATGTACGCCAAACCTTGCGTACCGGGGCACCCAAAAATGCAGAAGACGGTCCGCTACCGATGGCGTGTTGGAGCTGTAAAAGCCCGGATGTTGCCCGCCTGATTCAACAGGAAGGGGAAGACGGGTATTTCAAAGGGAAATGGGCGCGCGGCGGACCGGAGATTGTTAACGATCTTGGCTGTGCCGACTGCCACAACACCGCTTCGCCAGAGTTTGCGCAGGGTAAACCGGCACTGACGCTTTCTCGCCCTTATGCCGCCAGAGGCATGGCGGTGATTGGTAAGCCGTTCGAAAAAGCCGGTCGTTTCGACCAGCAAGCGATGGTCTGCGGGCAGTGCCACGTCGAGTACTATTTTTCCGGCAAAGACAAAGCGGTCAAACTGCCGTGGGACAACGGCACCAAAGTGGAAGACATGGAAAAATACTATGATGCCATTGCCTTCTCCGACTGGAACAACTCACTTTCTCGTGCGCCGATGATCAAGGCGCAACACCCGGAATATGAAACCTGGAGCGCGGGCATTCACGGCAAAAACAACGTGACCTGTATCGATTGTCATATGCCCAAGGTGAAAAACGCGAAGGGCAAATTGTATACCGATCATAAGATTGGCAACCCGTTCGACAACTACGAGCAAACCTGTACCAACTGTCACACACAAGACAAAGCATCTATGCAGGGCATCGTGGCTGAGCGTAAAGCCGCTATTCAATCACTGAAACTCAAAGCGGAAGATCAACTGGTTCACGCGCATTTTGAAGCCAAAGCCGCCTGGGATGCCGGTGCAACCGAAGCCGAAATGCAACCGATTCTGACCGACATCCGCCACGCGCAGTGGCGTTGGGATCTGGCGATCGCCTCCCACGGCATTCATATGCATGCGCCGGACGAAGGGTTGAGAATGCTCGGTACTTCTCTGGATAAAGCGGCCGAGGCACGAACCAAACTGGTGCGCCTGCTGGCGACCAAAGGGATCACGCAAGAGGTCAAACTGCCGGATATCTCCACCAAAGAAAAAGCGCAGCAGGCGATAGGACTCAACATGCAGCAAATCACGGCGGAAAAACAGGACTTCCTGAATACGGTGGTGCCGCAGTGGGATGAACAGGCGCGCAAAGCCGGGCGATTGAGCCAATAACCCCTCACCGCCCGCGTGCGGGCGGTCATTACGTGGAGTGGATATGAGCGTATTACGTTCGTTATTAACTGCCGGGGTGTTGGTGCTAGGCATGTTTTGGACCGTGCCGGGGCAGACGGAACCCGCATCTCAGGCAGCGACAGGAAAACGGTGGACGGTGATGCCACAGCGCAACCCCGATGAGGCGTGTTTGCAGTGCCATAAGCCGGAAGAAGAGGGCATGAAGGGGAAACACGCCAAGGCAATGAATCCGCAGAATCGGCAACCGATAACCTGTACCAGTTGTCACGGCAAGCCGTCGCTGCATCACCGTGAAGGGGTGAAAGACGTGATGCGCTTTAACGACCCGATGTATACGGTAGAGCAGCAAAACGGCGTCTGTATGTCATGCCATACCCCGAAACAGCTGCAAAAAGCGTTCTGGCCGCACGATGTTCATATGGCAAAAGTGGCCTGCGCCAGCTGCCATCAGTTGCACCCGACACAGGATAAAATGCAGGGGCTGGATGACAAGGGGCGCATCAAGCTGTGCGTCGATTGCCATAGCGATCAGCGCAACAACCCAGACTTCAATCCTTCCTCGGTTCATCTGGGTAAGAGGCAGCCATGAGTTGTTCTCGTCGTCAATTTATTGCTCGTATGGGCGGGTTGATTGCTATCACCAGCACCACCGGGCAGGTGATGGCGCAGACGCTGAATATCAACGGCGTGCGCTACGGCATGATCCATGACGAATCCCTGTGCATTGGCTGCAACGCTTGCATGGAAGCCTGTCGGGACGTCAATCAGGTGCCAGCGGGCGTATCGCGTCTGAAGATTATTCGCAGCGAGCCGATCGGCACCTTCCCGGATGTGAAGTACCGGTTTTTCCGTCACTCCTGCCAGCATTGCGACAACCCGCCGTGCGTGGATGTCTGCCCGACCGGTGCGTCATACCGCGATGCGGCAAGCGGCATCGTTGATGTCGATCCTTCCCTGTGCGTCGGTTGTCAGTACTGTATTGCCGCTTGTCCTTATCAGGTGCGCTTTATTCATCCGGAGAACAAGACGGCGGACAAGTGTGATTTCTGCCGCAAGACCAACCTGAAACAGGGAAAACAGCCGGCCTGCGTGGCGGTGTGCCCGACAAAGGCATTGACGTTTGGCAACCTTGACGATCCGGACAGCGACATCTCCCGTCTGCTTAATCAACGGGCGACCTATCGTTACAAAATTGCGCTGGGAACTCGGCCCAAGATGTATCGCGTACCGTTTAAATTTGGGGAGGTTCATCAATGACGCCTGTCTCTTCAAGCCCGTTCCACTTTGATTCATTAGTGTGGGACTGGCCGATCGCGATTTATCTGTTTCTGATCGGGATCTCCGCGGGGTTGGTCACGCTGTCGGTGCTGTTGCGTTGTTATCGCCCGGCTCTGGCAACGTCAGACAGTACCCTGATGCGCACCACGCTGTTGCTGGCACCCGGTGTGATTATTTTGGGATTGCTGATTTTGGTGTTCCACCTGACGCGCCCCTGGACGTTTTGGAAACTGATGTTCCATTATAGCTTTACCTCCGTAATGTCGGTGGGGGTGATGCTGTTTCAGGTTTACATGGCGGTGCTGGTGGTCTGGTTGGCGAAGATTTTCGATCAACAGCTGATTGGGCTGCAACAGCGCTGGTTGCCGAAACTCCGCATTCTGCCCGCGGTGCTGGCCCGGCTGACGCCGCTGATGAAAACGTTGGATATCGTGATGCTGGTGTTGGCGGTGATGCTCGGAGCCTACACCGGTTTCCTGCTGTCGGCGCTGAAAACCTATCCGCTGCTCAATAACCCAATCCTGCCGATACTGTTTCTGTTCTCGGGCATCTCCTCTGGCGCTGCCGTGGCGCTGATCGCCATGACGCTGCGCGCGCGCCGCAATCCGCACAGTGAAGAAGCGCACTTTATTCATCGGTTGGAAACCCCCATCGTTTGGCTGGAAATCTTTGTGCTGTTTGCCTTCTTTATCGGTCTGGCATTAGGCGATGAAGGGAAACACCGCGCACTGATCAACGCGCTGGCGGGAGGGTTTTGGGCCACATGGTTCTGGGTTGGCGTGGTGGGGATTGGGTTGGTCGCCCCGTTGCTGCTCAAATCCTGGGCCAATCGTTGGCATTCACCCTATGGCGTGCTGGCCGTCAGTGGCATGAGCCTGACCGGCGTGTTGCTGCTGCGTTTCTTTATTTTGTATGCGGGACAGTTAACCGTTGTGTAGCCCCCGACAAGAGGCATGTTGATGTTGCTATTGCCAGAGTTTGGCTATATTGCGTTGTTGCTTGCAAGCGTCGTCGGCGTGGCGACGACGCTGCTTACCGCATCAGGCTGCTACCGCCATTGGCACACGGTTTATCGATTGGCGCGCGTGTGGACGTGGGTGCTGTTCGGTCTGGTGCTGTTTGCGTTTGTCGTACTGACGCTGAGTTTCATGCTGAATGATTTCTCGGTCAATTATGTCGCACAGCACGGACACCGTGATTTACCGTTTGGGCTAAAAATAGCCGCCGTGTGGGGCGGCCATGAGGGCTCACTGCTGCTGTGGCTGCTCTGTTTGTCGGGATGGAGCGCGCTGTTTGCCTTTCGCTATCGTCACGCGCAAGGAAATCTGTTTCCGCTTACGTTAGCGGTGCTGGCCGCCATCGCCAGCGCACTGCTGATGTTCATCGTGCTTTTTTCCGATCCCTTTACGCGTCTGCTGCCGCCTGCGGTGGCAGGGCGCGATCTTAATCCGATGCTGCAACATATCGGCCTGATTCTGCATCCACCGCTGCTCTACCTGGGCTACGGCGGGTTGACGGTAAGCGCCGCGCTGGCGCTGGCGGCGCTGCTCAACGGGGAATTTGACGCACGCGCTGCCTGGGTGTGCTGGCGCTGGGCGCTGCCGGCCTGGTGCGCCTTAACCCTGGGCATCATGTTGGGGTCATGGTGGGCCTATAACGAGCTGGGGTGGGGCGGTTGGTGGTTTTGGGATCCGGTAGAAAACGCCTCGTTGCTTCCCTGGATCACCGCCAGCGCGCTGTTGCACAGTTTATACGTGACCCGGATGCGCGGGATCTTCCGCCATTGGTCGATGATGCTGGCGATATTGACGTTTATCCTCAGCCTGCTTGGCACCTTGATCGTGCGCTCCGGCATTCTGGTGTCCGTTCACGCCTTTGCGCTTGAACATGACAGAGCCGTGCCGCTGTTTATCCTGTTTTCCGCATTAAGCATGGCCGCGTTGCTGATTTATGGCTGGCGCGCAACAACCTACCGCCCAGCGGCGCGCTTCTGCGGCTGGTCGCGGGAAATTGCCCTTCTGCTGGCATTGTTGTTATTTGCCGCTGTTGCGCTGGTGGTGCTGCTGGGCACGCTCTATCCGATGGTCTACGGGCTGGCAGGGTGGGGCAAAATGTCGGTGGGTGCCCCCTATTTCAACACGGTATTACTGCCTTTCGCGGGCGTGATGTTGCTGCTGATTGGGCTGTCGGCAGGGGGTTTTTGGAAACGCAGCGCGCGTTGGTCAACGCGACGTATCGGTTGCACGCTGGCATTGAGCGTTATGACGATGCTGATGCTGTGGCCGCAGGGCGTTAACGTTGCGCTCGGTGCGGGGTTGGTGGTGTGGATGTTGACGGCACAGTGGTTACAACCGATAACGGCGCTGCGCCAGCAACTTCCTGCGCTGCTGGCGCATAGCGGCGTCGCGCTGCTGGCGCTGGGGATCATCTTCTCTGCGGGCAGCAAACAGGAGATCAGCGCCAATGTGGCGCAGGGTGAACAGATTGCGCTCGGGGATTACCGTTTCCATTTTCTTCAGCTTAATTTGCTGGTCGGGCAAAATTACACCGCCGAGCAAGCGGCGATCGCTATTTCTCGCGGTGACGTGCCCATCGCTACGGTCACGCCGGAACGCCGCCACTACAACGTACGCCAGCAGCAGATGATGGAGCCGGGCATCGCCTGGGGACCGATCCGAGAGTGGTACGCCGTGATGGGCGAAAAAACCGGTGAAAACCGCTACGCCATGCGTTTCTATGTACAAACCGGTATTCGTTGGATTTGGGGCGGCGGCCTGCTGATGATCGGCGGTGCACTGTTGGGATGGTGGCGCGGGAGGCAAGCGTATGACTAAACGTGCGATGCTGCTGTTCCTGTTACTGAGTGCGGTTGTGCAGGCGCAAGTGGTCGATACCTGGGCATTTTCCAGCCCTGTACAGCGCGAGACGGCGTTGAATATCGCCGGGGAGTTACGCTGCCCGCAGTGTCAAAATCAAAGCCTGCTGGAGTCGACTTCACCCGTGGCGGTCAGTATGCGGCATGAAGTGTTCTCCATGGTCGAACAGGGAAAAACCAAATCAGACATCATGGCGTTCATGACCGAGCGCTATGGCGATTTTGTGCAGTATAACCCGCCGTTAAAAATGCATACCGGCCTGCTGTGGTTCACGCCTCTGCTGCTGTTGCTGGCCATTGTTGCCATCCTGTGGCGCGTGGTACGCAAGCAAGCCAGGGGGCGGTCATGATAGTCACTGCTGCAACCGTGCTGGTGGTTATCGTTGGTGGCCTGCTGTGGCCGCTGCTTCCCGTTAAAAAAACCAAAGAAGACAACCGGCTGTCGGGTTTACCCCTGCATCTCTGGCAATGGCAGTGCCGACAGGCGAAAACGCAACTCTCGGCCCGTGACGCGCAGGCGTTGAGGGATGAGTTGGAGAAGGATCTACCCGTTGCCGAAGGCGCAGCGGCGGCACAGCGGACGATGCCGCTATTACCGCTGGTTATCGCCGTTGCCGTTATCGTGGTGAGCGGTTTTACCGGCTATTCCCTGAGTCACCGTGGTGAAGCGCTCGTGGCCGAGCGTCAGCGGCTTGCCGATCCGCTGCGTGGTTTTAGTGACGCGCAGCAGCAGGAAAAACAGCTTGCGACCCTGCAACGGGCGATTCGTGCCACACCGGATAACAGCGTGCTGTGGGCTGAACTGGGAGAGTATTACCTCTACCGTAACGCCTATGACAACGCACAGCGCGCTTACCGCCGAGCGATGGCGCTGAAAGGCGAGAATGCCGAGCTCTATTCGGCATTAGCCACCGTGCTGTACTACCAGTCCGGCCAGATAATGACGCCAGCGACGCGGGAAATGATTGATAACGCGCTGGCGCTGGATGCCAATGAAGTGACCGCGTTGATGCTGTTGGCATCGGATGCTTTCTTGCGCGCGGATTATGCCGCTGCCGTGACCCTTTGGCAGCGTTTGCTCGATGGCTACAGCCCGCGCATTAACCGGGTTCAGCTGATAGAAGCCATTAACACGGCAAAGCTGTTACAGCAGAGCCAGCAATAGACGCACGACAGTCCTCAATCGCCGGTTTTATTGATCTCGATAAAACAGATTAACTCTTTATGAGTAGGCCGCTGACGGGGGGAAACAAGGGCGTCATGGTATGCTAAAACCCTCTGTAAGGTAAGGAGTTAACGCCTGATGCTCGAAGCGCGCGATGTGGTCTGCATTCGTGATGAACATGTGTTGTTTAGCGCCTTATCGTTCACGGCCAGCGCGGGTGACATGGTGCAGATTGCCGGTGCGAATGGCGTCGGAAAAACCTCGTTGTTGCGCATATTAAGCGGCCTGGCAACGCCCGGTGCGGGTGAGGTGTACTGGCAAGGACAACGCACGGAGCGGGTGCGAGCGCGTTTCAACCAGCAGCTTTTGTGGTTAGGGCACCAGCCGGGTATCAAAGGCGTGTTGACCGGGGAAGAGAATCTGCGGTTTTTCTATCCGCAGCACAGCCAGCAATCACTGTGGCAGGCGCTGGCCTCGGTTGGCTTAGCGGGCTATGAGGATGTGCCCGTCGCGCGCTTGTCGGCTGGACAACAGCGGCGCGTGGCGCTGGCGCGGTTGTGGTTGACGGATGTCCCGTTGTGGATATTGGATGAGCCTTTGACGGCGCTCGATGTCGCCGGTGTCGACATGTTAACGCAACGCATGGAGCTCCATGTCGCGCAGGGCGGCATCATTATCCTTACCACGCATCAGCCGCTGCACCCGCGCGCTCAGAACATACGCTGTATCCAGTTAGTGCCGGATGAGGGAGACCGATAATGCGACGACTTATGGTGCGTGAACTGCGCGTCGCGTTACGCAACAACGCTGAAATCCTTAACCCGATGTGGTTTTTTCTGATTGTAATCATTCTGTTCCCGCTGGCGATAGGGCCTGAGCCGCAGCTGTTGCTGCGTATCGCTTCGGGCGTGGTATGGGTCGCCGCCTTGCTGGCGTCACTGCTGGCAATGGATCGCCTGTTTCGCGACGACTATCAGGATGGTTCGTTGGAACAGTTAACGCTACTGCCTTTGCCCTTGCCGTTAGTGGTTCTGGCGAAAGTGGTGGTGCATTGGATGGTCAGCGGGTTGCCGCTGTTACTGCTTTCCCCTCTGGCGGCACTGCTGTTTGGTCTGAGCTTTCGTGAGTGGTCGGTGATGGCGCTGACGCTGTTATTGAGCACGCCGACGCTCAGTTTTTTAGGCGCTATCGGCGCTGGGTTAACGGTCGGGTTACGCCGCAGCGGCGTGCTACTGAGCCTGCTGGTGCTGCCGCTGACCATCCCGTTATTGATTTTTGCCACGGCAGCCATTGAAGCCGCCATGATGCAATTACCGGTCGGTGGCTATCTGGCGATCCTCGGTGCCTTTCTGGCGGGTAGCGCAACGCTGTGTCCGTTCGCTACTGCCGCGGCGCTAAGGGTGGGCCTGAATTGATTATCGATCTTCGGATTTTATCGTCCCGCAGGGATGCGTTTTACGCAAAGTGAGCACACGATTATGTTGAATAAAAACCATCAGCATACCCCGCCACAGCGGCTTTATCACCGCTGTGGCACGCTTGTTCCCCTCTTTGCGCTGATCAGCGCAGTGATACTGATCGGCGGTCTGGTGTGGGGATTTGGATTTGCACCCGCAGACTACCAGCAGGGGCAGGGCTATCGCATCATGTACCTGCATGTGCCCGCCGCCGTCTGGTCCATGGGGGTTTATGCCACCATGGCGATTTTTTCCGTGTGGGCGCTGAGTAAACGCTCGCAGACAGCGGAGCTGATTATCGCGGCGATGGCACCCGTCGGCGCGGTGTTCACCTTTATTGCGTTGACCACCGGCTCCACCTGGGGGAAACCGATGTGGGGCACCTGGTGGGTTTGGGATGCACGCCTGACGTCTGAGCTGGTGTTGCTGTTTATCTATATTGGCGTGATTGCGCTCTACAACGCGTTTGACGATCGCCGGTTGGCCGGGCGCGCCATGGCTATCATGGTGTTGGTTGGCGTGGTGAATCTGCCTATCATTCATTTTTCCGTGGAGTGGTGGAACACCCTGCATCAGGGGTCGACGAAAATGCAAAAAACTATCGATCCGGCAATGCGTCTTCCACTGCGACTGATGATGTTAGGGTTTATGAGCCTGTTTGTGACTTTGTCACTGATGCGTTTACGTAACCTGATCCTGATGCAACAGCGCCGTTCCTCCTGGGTGGCTGCGCTGGTTAACCCAAAAGGAGCCGCACGATGAATATTGCGTTTACCAGTTGGCAAGCGTTCTTTGCAATGGGCGGTTATGCCTTTTATGTCTGGTTAGCCGCAGCGTTAACGCTGCTGCCGCTTTGTGCCCTGATAGGTCACACCCTGTGGTGCCGTCGCGTATTGCTGCGGGACATTGATCGTCAGCAGGCGCGTGAACAGCGCAAGCATCAGGCGCGCCAGAATCCCGGGGAGGTGATGCCGTGAGTGTAGCGCGCAAAACCCGACTTTATGCCATTGGGGCCGTTGTTTGCGGGCTGGCGCTGACGATGGGTTTGACGCTCTATGCGTTACGCTCGAATATCGATCTCTTCTATACGCCCAGTGAAATCCTGTACGGAAAAAATGAGACGCAAGAAATTCCGGTGGTCGGACAACGTTTACGCGTTGGCGGCATGGTGATGCCGGGCAGCGTGCGGCGTGATAGCCAAAGCCTGCAAGTGCATTTCACCGTGTATGACGCCCAAGGCTCGGTGGAGGTGACCTATCAGGGTATTCTGCCGGACCTGTTCCGCGAAGGGCAGGGTGTGGTGGCACAGGGCGTGTTGGAGTCTGAGAACCGCATTGCGGCAAAAGAAGTGCTGGCGCGTCATGATGAGAAATACACGCCGCCGGAAGTGAAAGCCGCCATGGACGGACAACATCAACACCAGCCATCGCCTGCGGCCAAAGAGGGTGCCCGCTTATGATGCCGGAAGTTGGGAATTATCTGCTGTGTCTGGCGCTGGGCGTGGCGTTATTGCTCAGTATTTATCCGCTGTGGGGGGCAACACGTCAGGATGCACGCTTAATGGCGCTGGCTCGCCCGCTTGCCTGTACGCTGTTTGCCTTGGTGTTGGCGTCGTTCCTGTTGCTGGTCTACGCGCTGGTCATTAACGATTTCACCGTGCTGTACGTAGTGAACAACTCGAATCGCGCTTTGCCGGTGTGGTATCGGGTCGCGGCGGCCTGGGGGGCGCATGAAGGCTCGCTCCTGCTCTGGGTGCTCCTGATGAGCGGCTGGACCTTCGCGGTTGCCCTGCTTAGCCGCGGCATGTCGAGCGACGCCGTGGCGCGCGTGTTGGCGGTGATGGGGATGATCAACGTCGGTTTTTTACTGTTTATCGTGCTGACCTCGAACCCGTTTATCCGCACGCTGCCGGATTACCCGATTGAGGGGCGCGATCTCAATCCGTTGCTACAAGACATTGGTTTAATCTTCCATCCGCCGCTGCTCTACATGGGCTATGTCGGGTTCTCGGTGGCGTTTGCCTTTGCGGTGGCGTCGCTGCTGGCGGGACGTTTGGACAGCGCCTGGGCGCGTTGGTCGCGCCCATGGACGCAGGCGGCATGGTCATTTTTAACCTTGGGGATTGTGCTGGGTTCCGGTTGGGCCTATTACGAGTTGGGCTGGGGCGGCTGGTGGTTCTGGGATCCGGTTGAGAATGCATCGCTGATGCCGTGGCTGGTGGGGACGGCGCTGATGCACTCGCTGTCGGTCACCGAAAAGCGCGGCAGCTTTAAAGCCTGGACGGTATTGTTAGCCATCGGCGCGTTCTCGTTGTGTCTGCTCGGCACCTTTCTGGTACGCTCGGGCGTGCTGGTCTCGGTGCACGCGTTTGCGTCTGACCCCTCGCGCGGGATGTTTATTCTGGCGTTTCTGGTGATGGTGATCGGGGGTTCGTTACTGCTGTTTGCCATCAAGGGCAACCGGGTGCGTTCGCGGGTCACCAACTCGCTCTGGTCGCGTGAAACCTTCCTGCTCGGCAATAACCTGATTCTGGTGGCGGCCACGCTGGTGGTGCTACTGGGTACGCTGTTACCGCTGGTGCACAAGCAGCTTGGACTCGGCAGTATTTCGATTGGTGCGCCGTTTTTCAACATCATGTTTACCGTGCTGATGGCCCCTTTTGCCCTGTTGCTGGGGGTAGGGCCGCTGGTGCGCTGGCGGCGCGATGAGCCGCAAAAACTGCGTAAACTGCTGATGATTGCCATGGGCGTGACGGCGCTGCTGTCACTGCTGCTGCCGTGGTTGTTGCAAGACACCATTATCGCCATGACGGTGGTCGGGTTGTCGATGGCGCTCTGGGTGTTCTTCCTGACGTTTTATGAACTGCACAGCAATGCGACCCGACGCCACGGCCTGCTACGCGGATTGACTTCGCTGTCTCGCAGTCAGTGGGGCATGACCTGCGCGCACCTTGGCGTTGCGGTCACCGTCGTGGGCATCGCGTTCAGCCAAAATTACAGCGTCGAGCGGGATGTGCGCATGAAGGCGGGCGACAGCGCGCTTGTCCATGATTACCGTTTTATCTTTGAAGGCGTGCGCGATGTGGCTGGCCCCAACTGGCACAGCGCCAAAGGAACCATTGTGATTACCCGCAACGACAAGCATGAAGCGACGCTGAAAGCGGAAAAACGCTTCTACACCACCAGCGGCATGATCATGACGGAAGCGGCGATCGATGCTGGCATCACCCGCGATCTCTATGCCGCACTGGGGGAAGAGCTGGATGACGGCAGTTGGGCGGTACGGCTCTATTACAAACCCTTTATGCGCTGGATTTGGTACGGAGGCGGGTTGATGGCATTGGGCGGTATCCTGTGCATGTTCGATCCGCGTTATCGCCTGCGCCGCGCCGTTCGGGAGAGTCAACCATGAGCCGTAGAGTGTTGTTTATTCCGCTGGCGCTGTTTTTGCTGTTGGCCGTGGCGCTGCTGTGGCAACTGGTGCGTAACAGCGGCGGTGACGACCCGATGCGGCTTGAATCCGCGCTGATCGGCAAACCCATCCCGGCATTCCGTCTCGAATCGCTGGACGTGCCGGGAAAAATCTACCAGCAATCTGAGCTGCAAGATGGTAAACCGCTGCTGCTCAACGTCTGGGCGACATGGTGCCCAACCTGCCGGGCGGAACACCGCTTCCTGAATATGCTGGCAGCGCAGGGCGTTCGCATTGTGGGGATGAACTACAAGGACGATCGCGTCAAAGCGGTTGACTGGCTGAAAGAGCTGGGCAACCCGTATGCCATGAGCCTGTTTGATGGCAACGGTATGTTAGGGCTGGATCTGGGCGTGTACGGTGCGCCGGAAACCTTTCTGATCGATGGTAAAGGTATTATTCGCTACCGCCACGCCGGCGATCTGAATATGCAGGTGTGGCAGGAGACGCTGAAGCCGCTGTGGGAGAAATACAGTCGCGAGGGGGGCGTATGAAACTGATGGCTTGGTTGGGCGCTCTGCTGCTGTCGTTTGGCGTACTGGCATCCTCGACTGACGCATGGCGTTTTGACAACGAGGTGCAAGAGCAACAG
This sequence comes from Candidatus Symbiopectobacterium sp. NZEC151, assembly GCF_025962655.1. Taxonomy (GTDB): domain Bacteria; phylum Pseudomonadota; class Gammaproteobacteria; order Enterobacterales; family Enterobacteriaceae; genus Symbiopectobacterium. The sequence goes on from NZ_JAGFPE010000001.1 coordinate 244,156, forward strand.
TTTCGTGAGTTAACCACGCAATTGCGCTGTCCGAAATGCCAAAACAACAGCATTGCCGACTCGAATTCGATGATTGCCTCGGATATGCGGCAAAAAGTGTATGAGCTGATGCAGCAGGGGCAGAGCAAGCAGCAGGTGGTTGACTACATGGTGAACCGCTATGGCTATTTTGTGACTTACGAACCGCCATTAACGCCCTTCACCATTTTGCTGTGGCTGCTGCCTGCGCTCTTTCTGATTGCCGGCATCTGGATGATTGTGCGACGTACGCGTCGCACCACGCGCACTGAGCCACCGATAAGTGAACAAGAGAAAAAACGGCTGCAAGCGTTGTTGGGACGCACGGAGAAACGACCATGATGTTACTGACAACCGTCATTATTTTATCGTTGGTGGGGCTGACTGCATTGCTGTTTGCGCCTTGGTCTTCGACAAGCGAATACTCGCGCGACGCGATAAATCAGGCGCTGTATCACGACCGCCTGCGTGAAATACACGCGGATATCGCCAATGAAGGCGAGCGCACGCCACTGGTGGAAGAGCTGCAACATACGCTGTTGCAGGACATTCCCGGCAGCGCGGGTGTGCCGCAACGTCCGCTGAGCCGCTGGGTGCTGTTGCCGGGCATTGTGCTGCTGGCGGCGGTAAGCCTGAGTGTGTTTTGGCACACCGCCTCGATCAATCGGGTGCAAGAGTGGCAGCAGGTGGTGACATTGACGCCAGACCTGTTGAAACGTGCACTCGACCCGCAAGCGGAGCCGCTGACCATGGAAGAGGTCACTCGTCTTGGTCTGGGGCTGCGCAGCCAGTTGGAAGCGCAGCCGGATAATGCACAGGACTGGTGGTTGCTGGCACGGATTTCGAGCTTGCTCAACAACTACGATATGGCGGTACAGGCCTATGCTAACGCCTATCGACGCGATCCGCACAACAGCGAGTTGGCGTTGGATTATGCGGATATCCTGTCGCGCTCTACCAACCCGCGCGACAGCGAGCGTGGCGGTGAGATGCTACGTGAACTGCTGCCAGCGGGTTCCACCAATGTGCGCGCCTTGAGCCTGTTGGCGTTCAATGCCTATGAAGGGCAACGTTATCAGGAAGCTATTGACGCCTGGAAGGGGATGTTGCGCGTCTTACCGCAAAACGATACGCGCCGTGGGGTGGTTGAACGCAGTATTCAGCAAGCGGAAGCCGCATTGGCGGCGACCCCGCAGCACCCGTGACGTTTTAATGCGTGGTCTGTTGTTGGTAAGTGTATTTTTGCCTCTACCGTTAGGGTTTCGTGCGCGCGGTTCGGACGGTATCTCTTTGTCCTCCTCGGCCTCTCTTTCGTCATCCCTGGCTTCCCACTCGTCATCCTCGGCTTCCCTCTCGTCATCCTCGGCGAAAGCCGGGGATCTCTGACAGAATAAACGCGTTTCTGCTGCAAGAGATTCCCGCCTGCGCGGGAATGACGGAGGTAGGTGGGAATGACGGAGGTGGATGAGAATGATTACTTTGGGTGAAATTCGCTATTTCAGTTAGGTTTTCAGCAGCAACGGAGTCAGTGTAAGCCGACCCCGTTGGGTAGAAAAGTGAGGATCAGAACTCGTTTTTGACACCGTGCATATCTGGCAACTGATGCGCGATGCCTTTATGGCAATCAATGCAGGTTTGGCCGGTTTTAATCGCCTCAGTGTGTTTTTCCATCGCCACCGTTTTTTGCCCTGAGTAGTCCATATAGTCAAAATTGTGGCAATTGCGGCACTCCTGCGAGTTGTTGTTTTTCATTCGTCGCCACTCGTTTTGCGCCATCGTCAGCCGGTGTGCTTCAAATTTTTGCGGCGTATCAATGGTGCCCATGATCTTACCGTAAAGCTCTTTGCTGGCCTGAATCTTACGCACCATCTTGGGCACAAACTCATGCGGAACGTGGCAGTCCGGACAGGTGGCGCGCACCCCGCTACGGTTGTTGTAGTGGGCGGTGGTCATGTATTCCTGATAAACGGTATTGTTCATCTCATGGCAACTGATGCAAAACGCCTCGCTGTTGCTGTTTTCCATGGTTTTCTGAAAGGTGGCCAGAAAGAAGATACCGCCAGCAAAACCGGCAATTAACAGCGTCCCTAACGCCAGCCGACTCGGTCGACGCCACCACTGCCATACGCTGCGTAGCCATCCCGCTTTTTCAGGTTGTTTCATTGAAAACCTCACTGTCCAAAACCTTTAGAAGGGGTGAAGGTGTTGCCGGTAATCGGTGTAGCATCCGTCTGCGGCACGTGGCATTGCAGACAGAAATAACGGGCAGGTGCGACATTGCCCAGCGTCTTGCCGTCACGATCGACAAAGTGGGTCGGGCTGACGCGCGGCGCGTTGGTGGAGCGGTAGTTTTCTACGCTATGGCATTGCAGGCAGCGGTTAAATGTCGGCGTCACCTGATAGCCATCCACGCTGTGCGGGATCATCGGCGGTTGGTTGACGTAGTTGAGCGCCATTTTTTCCTGCTGTTTGGGCATGCGCGTATTGCCCGGTTGGGCAGTGGAGACTTCCGGTGACTGGCTTAACAGATCGGCCTGCGCCGTTGCGAAGGTACTGACAATCATCGCCAGGGCGGGTATCCAGCGACACCATCCCGTTCTTAAGCTCTGGCTTTTCATGATTTTGCTCCCGATTTCCATCTAAGGGTTATTTTAAAAACGTCTTCTGCGCAGACATCAATACAGCGTCCGCAGGTTATGCAGTCACGGTCGGTAACCTGCACCGGACTGTGTTTATCAAGTAAAGGGGCGCGCAGCACCTGCGGTTCCGGACAGACATGAAAGCAGTCCATGCAGCGGGTACAGCGGGCGCGTTCGGTGGCTTCCACTACCAGTGCGCTTTTGCTGCCCAGTGCGCCATACAGCGCGCCCGTTGGGCAGAGGTGGCCGCACCAGCCGTGCTCAACCACCAGTAAATCAAATAAGAACAGTGCGATAAGCAGCCAGACGCCCGCGCCAAAGCCGAAAATCAGCCCACGGCCGGTTAATGACACCGGATTGACCCACTCCCACAGCAATCCACCGGTCACGGCGCTGCCGAGCAGGATCAGCCCCAGCAGCCAGTAGCGCAGACTGCGGGACAGCGTAGCGGAGGTGGTAATACCGAGGCGTCGCCGCAGCCAGGCCGCCAAATCGGTCAGCGGATTGACCGGGCACACCCAGCTACAAAACAGGCGCTTGCCTGCCAACGCATAGCCGACAGCAATAATCAGTGCGCCGACCAGTGCGAGCGTGGCGGGCAGGTGACCGCTGGCGAGGCTTTGCAGCACCATCAGCGGATCGCTGAACGGCACGGTATCAAGCAACCGACTGGCGCTGTAATTGCCGTGCAGGATCCAGACACCGAACAGCGGACCACTGAGAAACATCAGCAGTACCAGCGATTGTGTCAGTCGCCGCAGCGCCAGCCAGCGATGGCTGCGCCACCACCCTTTCCTGGCCTGCGCCTCGCGTCCGGCGTCTTGCTTACGATTTGCCATCGCGCGCCTCCAGCCAGCTAAAGCGGTAGTGATGCCCAAGTTCCCCTTTTGCCAGCGAACGCGGCAGCACCTTGATCGCCGGTTGCTCCAGTACGCAGGCTTTTTCGCATTTTCCGCAGCCGGTACAGGTATTGCTGTGTACCGTCGGCAGGAAGCGGGCGTGTTTGCCGGTGCGCGGGTTGCGTTCCGGTTCCAGCGTGATCGCGCTGTCAATCAACGGGCAGACGCGATAACAGACATCGCAACGTAACCCTTGAAAACTCAGGCAGTTTTCCTGATCCAATAGCACCGCTAATCCCATGCGGGCATCATCGATGGCTTCCAATGGCTGTAAGGCGCTACTGGGGCAGGCCGCGACACACGGGATGTCTTCACACATTTCGCAGGGGATATCGCGCGCGGTAAAATAGGGGGTACCCGCCGCCGGACCGGAAACCAGCGTCGCCAGTTTCAACGTCTGGTACGGGCACGCCTGTACGCACTGACCGCAGCGAATGCAAGCACCGGAGAATGCCGCTTCAGGCATGGCACCCGGCGGGCGCAGTCGCAGCACATCGGCCTGACTGCGCCGCTGCTGGAGACCGAGCACCGCCACCGCGGCCGATAATCCGGCAACGGTACGCACCGCGTCACGCAGAAAGCGACGGCGGGCAGGCGATGAATTTTCCGGGCGAGCCATCTGTGTTACACCTTAGCCAGCTTGACGGCACATTTCTTGAAATCCGCCTCTTTTGACAAGGGGTCGGTGGCGTCCAGCGTCAGGATGTTGACCAACTGGGCGGCGTCGAAGAACGGCATATACACCAGACCGCGCGGCGGCTTGTTACGGCCTCGCGTCTCGACCACGGAAACAATTTCTCCCCGGCGCGAGATAATCTTCACTTTTTCGCCGCGGCGCAGATTGCGCTCTTTGGCATCCAGCGGGTGGATAAACAGCACCGCCTCGGGAAACGCGCGGTGCAACTCCGGTACGCGGCGTGTCATGCTGCCGGTGTGCCAGTGTTCCAGAACGCGACCGGTGGAGAGCCAGAGATCGTATTCGCTGTCAGGGGCTTCCGCCGCCGGTTCGAAGGGCAGGGCGAAGATCACCGCTTTGCCATCCGGCTTGCCGTAGAAGCGATACTCTTCACCCGCTTTAACGTAAGGATCGTTCCCTTCGCTGTAGCGCCACTGGGTTTCTTTGCCGTCAACCACCGGCCAGCGCATGCCACGTACCTGATGGTAGGTGTCAAACGGCGCTAAATCGTGGCCGTGGCCCCGGCCAAAGGCGGCGTATTCTTCAAACAAGCCTTTCTGCAAGTAAAAACCGAGCTCGCGCGACTCATCGTTGAGCTGGTTTTCTGCCAGTTCACTGAGCGGGAAGCGTTTAACCGCATCGTTGGCGAACAGCACGTCATAGAGCGTTTTGCCGCGATATTGCGGTTTTTGCGCCAGCAGCGTTTCCGGCCACACCTCTTCGACTTTGAAGCGCTTGGCAAAGCTGACCACCTGCCACAGATCGGATTTGGATTCACCGGGCGCTTTAACCTGCTGACGCCAGAATTGCGTGCGACGCTCGGCGTTGCCGTAGGCACCCTCTTTTTCCACCCACATGGCGGTGGGCAAAATCAGGTCAGCGGTCAGTGCGCTGATGGTGGGGTAGGGATCGGACACCACGATGAAGTTGCGCGGATCGCGCCAGCCGGGCATACGTTCCTGGTTGATGTTCGGGCCGCCCTGCATGTTGTTGTTGCACATCACCCAATAGGCATTGAGCGTGCCGTCTTTCAGCGCACGGTCTTGCGCCACGGCGTGCAAGCCAATTTTTTCGGGGATGGTGCCAGACGGCAGTTGCCACAGTTTCTCCGCGATGTCGCGGTGTTTCTCGTTGGTGACCACCATGTCCGCTGGCAGGCGGTGGGCAAAGGTGCCGACTTCACGCGCGGTGCCACAGGCGGAAGGCTGGCCGGTTAACGAGAACGGACCACAGCCCGGTTGGGAGATCTTGCCGGTCAGCAGGTGAATGTTATAGACCAGGTTGTTGGCCCACACGCCGCGCGTGTGCTGGTTAAAGCCCATGGTCCAGTAAGAGATCACTTTCTTGTGCGGATCGGCATAGAGTTTTGCCAGCGCTTCCAACTGATCGGCGGGCACACCGCTGAGCGCTGTGGTTTTCTCCAACGTGTATTCCGCGACAAACGCTTTATAAGCCTCAAACGTCATCGGCTCAGACGCATCAGAACCGGGGTTTTTCGCTGCCTTTTCCAATGGATGGGTCGGGCGCAGGCCATAGCCAATATCCGTCGCGCCTTGACGAATGTTCACATGCGCCTTGAGGAATTTCTCGTTAACCGCATTGTTCTGAATGATGTAGTTGGCGATGTAGTTGAGAATGGCGAGGTCGGTTTGCGGCGTGAACACCATGCCGTTATCCGCCAGTTCGAAGCTGCGGTGTTGGTAGGTGGAGAGCACCGCCACGTTGACATTGGGGTTCGACAGGCGGCGATCGGTGATGCGCGACCAGAGGATCGGGTGCATCTCGGCCATGTTTGAGCCCCACAGCACGAATGCATCGGTTTGCTCGATATCATCGTAGCAGCCCATGGGTTCATCCATGCCGAAAGTGCGCATGAAGCCAACGACTGCCGAGGCCATGCAGTGGCGCGCATTCGGGTCGATATTGTTAGAACGGAACCCGGCCTTGAACAATTTGGCAGCGGCGTAGCCTTCCCAGATGGTCGACTGGCCGGAACCGAACATGCCGATACCGTTCGGACCTTTCTCTTTCAGCGCGGTTTTGAACTTCTGCTCCATGATGTCAAACGCCTGATCCCAGGAGACGGGGGTAAATTCCCCTTCTTTATCGTATTGACCATCACGCATGCGCAGCAGCGGTTGGGTCACGCGATCCTGTCCGTACATGATTTTCGGCAGGAAATAGCCTTTGATGCAGTTGAGGCCGCGGTTTACCGGTGCGTCGGGATCGCCCTGGCTGGCAACAATACGGCCATTTTGCGTTCCGACCAGCACGCCACATCCCACGCCGCAGAAGCGACAGGGCGCTTTATCCCAGTGGATGCTGTCCTGCTGCTCGGTCACGGCGCGGACAGCCGTCGGTATACTGATGCCTGCTACCGTTGCCGCCGCTGCGACAGCGTTAGCCTTCATAAAGTGTCGTCGACTGAGTTTCATGGTGTTTCCTCACCCTGAGGTTGTTCATCAAGCTGGTGATAAACCAGCGAAACCGCCAGTACGCCTGCAACTTCACGTATTGACGCTATGTGTTTTAACAGCGTGTCTTCTGAATCTGACTCCAGCACCACGGCCATTTTTCCGCTCTTGCTGTCGCAGGCGGCAACCTCCACGTTAGGGAGTGCGCCCACTGTCGCCGCCACGCTCGCGGTGTTTTGCGTGCGGGCGTGAACCACCAAACTGCAGACGTGCCAGACTGTGTTCATCGGTTTTCCTGTTGCGCCGTGAGACGCGGTGCGGGGGGGGGCGTAACCCCCGTTTTTATTATTGATATCGCGTGAGCGGGGCACCCGGCGATACAGGCGCCACAAGCGGTACAGACCGCCTCATCGAGTTGCGGTGTGGCAACGCGATGAAGCGTTGGGCGAAACAGGATGGCTCCCGCTTCGCAGCTATCCTGACAACTGCGGCACTCCACCCGCTGTTGCGCCAGACAGCGCTCGCCGATCGACAGGGAGTACTCCCAGGGCGTGGTGTGACGCTCGGCAAACAGCGCTTGCGGGCAGGCACTGGCGCAGTCATAACAAAACGTGCATTCACCGCGCAGGAAGTCGATCACCGGAAATCCCCCCGGTCCGCGTTGCACGATGCCGGTGTCGCAGGCATCAACGCAGGCGTTGCAGCGCGTGCAGGCATCGATAAAAACCGCTTCCGCACCGCTCCACGGAGGGCGCAGCGTGCTGTCTGCGCGCTGTCGGCCACCGCTGAACAGGAAACGACGGGAGAGATCGGTCATGGCAGTACGTTGCTCCGGCAGGGGAAAAATGCCCCCAGAAAAAACACTGTTTTTGTAGGGGTTACACTATTCCTCTTACCGTTTAGTGGATAATCACCCTTTAGAGGTAAATACGGATGCAGGATCAAGCTTATGCAGGATTACCCCACGGCCTGCTCGCCTGATTGACGGTAGAAAGTGATAATGGTGCCAGCAGCATTCTTGCTGCTTTCTGGGTGACTCATGTGATGTGAAAGGGGATTAATCGTCGTGATGGTCAAACGTCCTGTCTCTACCAGCCTTGCCCGCGCTTTCTTTTACATTGCCTTGCTGTCATTCCTGACAACCGGTATTGCGTTGTTAACCTTGGCCAGCGGCCTGCGCGATGCCGAAGCCATCAATATCGCCGGTTCAATGCGTATGCAGAGCTATCGCATGGGCTATGACTTGCAGGGCGATCGCGCCGAATTAACCCAGCACCGCCAGTTTTATGCGCAAACGCTGGATTCGCCGGTGTTTCATCTGTTGGCGCGTTGGTACGTGCCGCGTGAGGTGCATGAACAATACACGGCGCTGTTGGTGAACTGGACCCTGATGGACGAGCGGTTGGGCGCGGGGGATCTGGTCTGGTATCAACAGAATATTGCCCGCTATGTCACGCAGATCGACCATTTCGTACTGGCATTGCAGCACTATTCCGAGCGCAAAATGAAGATAGTGGTGGCGACATCAATGATTGGGGCCGTCACTATTTATATACTGATCTTCTTCACGCTGCGCCGCATTCGCCGTCAGGTGGTAGTGCCGCTTAGCAAACTGATGGCAGCCTGTGCGGCGGTGGAGAAAGGCTACTTCACCCATGCGCGCCTGGACACGTCGCTGCCAAATGAACTGGGGCTGCTGGCGCAAACCTTCACCCGCATGACGGACGAGTTGCATAAGGTGTACCGTTCGCTGGAGGAGAAGGTTCGGCAGAAAACGCTGCGCTTGCAAGAAGCGAACCGCATGCTGAAGGTGCTGTATAACTGCTCTCAGGCGCTGAATGTCAGCACCATCGACAGGCACTGTTTCCAGCGCATCTTGCAGATCGTCCACCGCTATGAAACGGTTGGCTGTCTGGAAATGTGTGTCGGTGAGAACTGGCGGCTGAGCGAAGGGAAGGAAAATGGGGGGGCGGCGTGGCAGGCATTGCCCATTCGCTTGCAGGACGTCGAGTTTGGGCAACTGCGCTGGCAGGCCTCCACGCAGCAGCCGTCGACGCAACTGATGGAGAGCGTCGCCAACATGCTGGGTCGCGGTCTCTATTTTAATCAGGCCCAGAAGCACTACCAACAGCTGTTGCTGATGGAAGAGCGCGCCACGATCGCCCGAGAGTTGCATGACTCGTTGGCCCAGGTGTTGTCGTATTTGAATATCCAACTGACGCTGCTCAAGCGCGCGGTATCGGAAGAAAATGTGCAGGCCCGGCATATCATCACAGATTTTGAGCAGGCGCTGAGCGATGCTTATCGTCAACTGCGCGAGCTGTTGGTGACGTTTCGTTTGACGTTGCAGCAGGCGGATTTACCGGCTGCATTACAAGAGATGATTGAACCGCTGCGTGCGCAAACCAGCGCCAGCATCCAGATCGATTGCCGCATTCCGACGCAGGCGCTGGATGCCGCGCAGCAGGTGCATTTGTTGCAGATCATTCGTGAAGCGGTGTTGAACGCCATCAAGCACGCGCAGGCAACGACTATCGTGGTCAGTTGCCGCACTCAGCCTGATGGCGGTCACTGTGTTGATATTCGTGATGATGGACGCGGTATCAGCAGCCACGAGGAGCCCGTGGGGCATTATGGCCTGAATATTATGCATGAACGCGCCGAGCGTTTGGGAGGCACGCTCTCTATCGGTTCCCATCCTGACGGTGGAACGCGGGTAAGCGTGTGCTTTTCAGCGCCAGCGACCGAACACAGCAGTACCAACAATATCAATGATAAAGAAGAATAAGATCTAGACCCTAAATAATTCGCGTGTTGTCTTGCAACGTGAAGTATGACGGGTATGTCCTTTGGGAGTGGGTAATGTCAGATACATTGAGCTACCGCGTGATGATTGTCGACGATCATCCGCTTATGCGCCGGGGCATCCGCCAGTTATTGGAAACCGATGCAATTTTTGAGGTAATTGGGGAAGCCAGTAATGGTATGGAGGCGCTTAGCCTCGCCAATCGCGATTCACCCGATATTATTTTGCTCGACCTCAATATGAAAGGGTTGAGCGGACTGGATACGCTCCACGCACTGCGGCGCGATGGCATCTGCGCGCGCATTATCGTGCTGACCGTGTCGGATTCACCGGGCGACATTTACGCGCTGGTGGATGCGGGGGCGGATGGGTATCTGCTGAAAGACAGCGCCCCGGAGAACCTGTTAGCGGCAATCCGTAACGGCGATGCCTTCAGTGAGCAGGTGAAGGAGGTTTTACAAAACCGCATGGCGGTGCAGGAGATCCCTTCGCCGTTTACCGTACTCACCGAGCGTGAACTGGACGTGCTTCAGGAAGTGGCGTCGGGGCTGTCCAACAAGCAGATCGCCTCTGCGCTGTTTATTTCGGAAGAGACCGTGAAGGTGCATATCCGCAATATCCTGCGCAAGTTAAACGTCAGTTCACGCGTGGCAGCTACCGTGCTGTACCTGCAAACGCGCGGTTTATAACGTCAGGGGCGTCAGATCTTCGGTTTTTTGATCAGCGCCCACTGGATCGACAATACGCTCACCATCACGATAATCAGCCCGGGCAACGCCATTCCCTGAATGCGCTGCCCGAGAAATACCCACCCGAGCACCACGGCCGTGACCGGGCTCAGCAGGCTCATCGCCGACACCGCGACCGGAGAAAGACGGCGAATGCCGCGGAACCACAGCGCATAGGCCAGCATCGCACCTGCCACGCACAACCACAGATAACCGGCAATCTGGGTGACTGTCAGCGTGGGTAGCGGCGGATCGACCAGCAGCGCCACCGGCAACAAAAAGATTCCGCCGAGCAGTAACTGCCATCCGGTCAGTGCCATCACCGGCATCGAGAGCGACCAGCGCCGTGACAGCCAGGTGCCCAATGCCATGCTGACCGCACCCAGAAATGCCGCGCCGATCCCGATGGTGTCTACCACCGTTTGCGGTGAAAGCAGTAACATCGCCATGCCAATAATACCGGTAACCGCTGCCAGGACGGCGGTTAGCGGGGATCGCTGCCGGTCAATACCCCAGGCCAGCAGCATCACCAGCAGCGGCTGTATCGCACCGATAACGGCAGCCATGCCGCCGGGTAAACGGTAGGCGGCGATAAACAACAGTGCCTGAAACGCGCCGATATTGAGGATGCCGGTGACGATGAGCTTCCACCATTCGTTTCGTAAAGGGAAATGGCGACACCATAACAGCAGCGCAAACCCGGCAGGCAGCACACGCAGCAGTGCCGCGATAAAGGGTCTGTCAGGCGGCAGAAATTGGGTGGTAACGATATAGGTTGTGCCCCAAATCGTAGGTGCCAGCGCGGTGAGCAGCAGATCGAAAAGGGGATAACGTGACAGAAAGGCCATGATTTTATCTTTGCTTCAAGCTAAATTAGTGAGCAAAGTATGCAATGATAATTATCTTGATATCAAGATAAATGAGCGAGTGATGACAAAAAAAACGCAGGCGGATGCCGTCGATCGAATTTTAGAACAGTGGAAGCGTGAACGCCCGGATCTGGATTGCAGCCCGATGGGACCGATTGGCCGCCTGAAGCGCTGCGCATTGCTGCTGGAGCCGCGTGTCGATGAGGCCTTCGTGGAGCATGGCTTGGTACGTTGGGAATTTGATATGCTTGCCACGCTGCGGCGCGCTGGTGCGCCGTTTGTGCTGTCACCCACGCAGCTGTTTTCGACCCTGATGATCACCTCTGGTACCATCACACACCGACTGAAAGCGTTGGAGAAACGCGCGTTTATTTCGCGACTGCCCAATCCAGAGGATGCTCGCAGCATGCTGGTGGCGCTGACGCCACAAGGCCGCGAGGTGATCGACCGCGCCGTCGAAACCCATATCGAAAACGAACGACACCTGCTGTCCGGGCTATCTGCGGCACAGCGCCAGCAGTTGAACGAGGCGCTATCCACCCTGATGCGCCTGCTCGAGGATGAGTAACGATCATCAGGGAAAATCTAGCGTAAGCTGCTGCGCCGCACGGGAAGGGCGTTGAACACGTGCCGCGACGGTGTTCCCGTTGCCGGGGCGATCACCAATTGGCACGCGGCTTCCGCCATCTCGGACAAAGGCTGGGCGAAAGTGGTCAGGTCATAGCCCAGCCAACTGGCCTGTTCGATATCATCGAAGCCGATGACGCTGATATCTTCTGGAATGCGTAGGCCGAACTCGTGCCGAGCGACGTCGATAAAGCCACAGGCAAGCAGGTCGGTGACGCAAAACACCCCGTCCGGACGCGATTCTGCGTTTAACAACTCGCGCGCGGCGGCAGCGCCAGTAAGGTAACTGGCGCTGCCCGGTTGGGTCAGCGTGACGTTAATCCCCCGTTCAGCCGCCGCATCGAGAAAGCGCGTTTCGCGCAGCACCATACTGGGAGAACGCGCCGATGACGACACCAGCGCAATCTGCTGACAGCCGGCAGTGAGCAACAAGTTCAACGCATCGGCCATCGTCGAACGGTAGTCAATCTCGATATTGTCCGCCCCGGAAAACTGTCCCATGCGGTTGATCAAAATCACCTGCTGTCCGCTTTGCAGGCAGGTTTCAATCAGCGCACCCGGCGGCTTTCCTGACAACACAATCGTTGCCGTCGAACGATAATTCAGGGTTTGTTGCAGGGCTTCCCTGACACTCTCTTCACCGTCGTCGGTGTTGATCACCATCACCGCGCGTCCGGCGTGGTTCAAACGACGGGTGAGGTGTTCCAGCAAACTGGCCTGATAAGGTGCAGCCAGATTACCGCCCAGAATACACACCGGGCGGCAGGCCTCTTTGGAGAGGCCGCGTGCCAGATGATTGACGTGGTAGTTAAGCGTTTGTGCGGCGGCAAGGACCTTGCGCCGCGTCTCCGCTGAGACGCTGCTGCCCGGCGTGAAGGTGCGCGATACCGCCGAGCGCGATACGCCTGCCAATTGCGCGACTTCGGCGGCGCTGGCAAACCCGCTGTTTTTGCTGTAACTGCTCTCACTCATCGTGCCATTCCGTTGCAATCAATGCCTTTTCACGCAGGATGGCATGTTCAGCCAGACGCGTCAGCGACGGCTTCGGCGTTTCAAACCATTCGTCCGGGTGTAGCTGACGCTTTTCTCGAATCAGCGCGATGGCATCGTCAAGCGTCGGGTAACGTTCCGGGCATTCAAGGTGCATAAACAGGGCGACCAGCGCCACAGAACGGCTGCGTCCGCCGCGACAGTTGACCAGAATATTGCCCCGACGGCGGTTGCGATAAGAGGGTTTATCGGGAATTTGCTGCAACAGCGCGGAGCGCATCAAGTGATAGCCCGCGTGAAGCATCTCCTGCGCATTGCCTTCGCCATCAATCAGCCCGAGTTTGTAATAGCGAACCGGTCCGGCACCGTGGGAAAGCAGATGGGCATCAGGTGCCGCTTCCTGGGTGGTCACCCAATCGATATCGAGATTCACCGCGCAATTAATCACAATACCGATATCGTGTTCGGCCAGCAGCGCGGCGTCGCAGACGCCGCTGGCACCGCCGATATAGATATCCATGCCCCAGCCGGGGAAGTTTTCGCTAATCAGGCTGATAGGCGGACGTGGGTATACCGGCGTGGACGGAGAAACTGGCGCAGGCGTGACCGTCCCGCTGGCCAACGGAATGCTGGCGGCGCGCGCCAACGCTGCGGCGACGCCCGGTGCTGCTGCCAGCACGGGCAAACCCTTATACAGGCCGGCGGCATCCTGAGGAATGATGCCGGTTTGCCCTCCCGCTTCGCGCACCAGCAATAATCCAGCCAGACAGTCCCAGGCGTTCATATGGATTTCCACATAACCCTCCGTGCGGCCTTCCGCGACCCAGGCCAGCGCCAGCGCGCCCGAACCGCCACGGCGAATGCTGGCACCCAGATTGAGCAGGGCGGCCATCACGTCCAGATAGCGGCGCTGGCTGTGACGCGCAGACCACCCCAGTTCAAAAGAGGCCAACTGCGTATCTGCGATGGTAGTGCAGCGCAGCGGTTGGTCGTTTTTCAAGGCGTAGTGTCCACGGCGTGCCAGATAGAGTTCCTGACTGACCGGGTTATAGATGGCGCCAAGCTCGGTGGTGCCACGATAAACCCAGGCGATGCACACGCAGAAATGGGCGATGCCGCGCGCAAAGTTGGCGGTACCATCAATCGGATCGACAACCCACAAACTAGCGGTGTTGGCGGGTTGGCGCGCGGATTCTTCACCCAAAACCAGATCGTCGGGAAAAGCTGCGCCAAGTTCCCGTAAAATCAGGGCTTCAACCAGGGTGTCTGCTTCGGTCAGGATATCCTGATGGCCCTTGAGTTCATATTCTCCCGCTTTGCGCGAAAGAAAATAGCGCAGGGCGGTATCGCCAGCGTCCAGAATGATGCGTTTTAATGCCGCTTCGCGCTGCTCAATGTCGATGTTCGTCAACGTAATCTGCCTGTTTAAAAGTGAAGTTGGGTAATGTCATGGTCAGCGTGAAACGTTATTTCTTGTAGTTCAGGCTCCAGATATCCTGCCAGTCCTGACGGCTTTTCCAATCCTCTTTAGCCGTGACCGTCAGGTATTCCATTAACTCTGAGCGGTACTTTTCGATCCCGGACGCTTCGTTGGCGGGCAGTGAGACCGTCTGGTTGGTGGACATTTTGCCATCGACGCTCTGCGGCTCAATCCCTTCTGCGGTCAGCAAATAGTGGATAAACAGCTTGGCGGCGTTAGGGCTGTGGCTGCCGGTGGCGATCACCCCCAGGCTGGGATAATTCCAGCCGATAAACGGTTTGAGTCCGTTACACAGTCCCAGCTTCATCCCCTGTTGGTTATCACGGAATTTCGCGGTTGAAACCAGACCGACAAAATCCGCATTGCCGTCCGGTGCGCCAATGGCAGAGGCCGCGTCATTATCGGAGTGGGTGAGCAACACGCTGTTTCCTGCCAGCGCTTTGACAAACGCCGCCGTAGCTGATTTCTCGCTGGTTTGCAGCGGCTTACCGAATTGTTGCTGATACGCATCACGAATTTGCTGATCGTAGTGGGTTTCCATCTGGCTAAACCAATCGGTGTAGGCAGGTTTGCCGGTCGGATCCTGCATCGCCACCTTGCCCCGCCACGCGGGTTGGGTAAGCTGCCAGATATTGGTGACAGGGCAGGTGGTGTGACGCGCGGTATTGTAGGCAAACACGTTAGGCGCCAGCACCACGGTTAATGGGTTTTGATAACGGGCGGCGATGTTGCCTTTCAGGTCATCCGGAACCCAGCTTTGCACATAGCCTTTACTGAGCAATTGCGTGATTGCCGCAGGGGTATCTTCCACGATGGCGACATCGGCCCTGACGTTTTTGGCTTGCGCTTCGCGGCTGATAATTTCGATGATTTGCGGCGCATCGGCTTTTACACCGGTGGCTTTAAGCCCGTATTTTTCGCTAAAGGCTTTGGCCTGCTGCACGATTTTACCGGTTGAAGCATAAACGGTGATCGGGTTCTCTTGCTGTGCGGCGGCGATCAGCGCTTGCAGTTCGGCGGTTTCAGCATGGGTTAATGGGCTGCTTAGCAAGGTACTGGTGACCAACAGTGCGGTGAACGTGCGCTTCATCATGACTCCTGATAATAAGTTAGGGGGTTACTGGGCGGCTATCTCGTGGCGCAGCCCGTGACGATTGAAAAAGTGCAGAGAGTGGGACGGCAACTGACAGAACACTTGCTGATGAGGCTGCCAGCGTGGCCGCAGTTGCGTCGAATGAAACAGGCGATCGTTGCCGGTGACCAGTTCAATGATCCAACTGCCGCCGGTAGGCATGATGTTATCGATGGTCATGGCAACGCCGTTATGGCCCGCATCCGCGCTGAGGACGATCTCTTCAGGTCGGATACCGCACAGCTCGGTGTGCTCGCTGTCGTGCAGGGAAAATCGCTGGTGCAGATGCTGTGCCAAATGGCTCAACGGCGGGTGTAACGGGATCATATTGAGCTTGGGCGTGCCAATAAATTCGGCGACAAAGCGGTTGGCGGGGGCGGCATAGATTTGGTCCGGCGTACCAACCTGCTGCATCTGCCCGGCGCTCATCACCGCGATGGTGGTCGCCAGGGTCATCGCTTCCCACTGATCGTGACTGACAAACACGATGGTGGTGCCAAAGGTTTCGTGTAAGCGACGCAGTTCGGCCCGCATTTCCAGACGCAACGTGGCGTCCAGATTCGAGAGCGGCTCGTCCAGCAACAGCACGCCGGGATTAACGGCCAGCATGCGCGCCAGGGCGACGCGCTGCTGCTGTCCTCCTGAGAGCTGTGCCGGATAGCGCTTGGCATAATCCGCGATGCGCAATTTTTCCATCACGTCCTGAGTGCGTGCGATACGCGCTTGTGTCGGGACTTTTTGCAAACGCAGACCAAAATCGACATTCTGTTCGACCGTCATATGGGGCCAGAGCGCGTAGCTCTGAAACACCAGACCGATGCCGCGTTTTTCGGGCGGGACATAAAGGCCCTGCGTGACGGAATCGACCACCTTGTTGCCGATGATAATCTCCCCGCCGCTGGCGTGCTCAATCCCGGCGATCATACGCAAAATCGTGGTTTTTCCGCAGCCAGACGGCCCGAGCAAACACATGAATTCGCCATCGTTGACGGTCAGACTGATGTTGTTGACTGCCGGACTGTCGCTGCCGGCGTAGGTTTTGGTGAGGTGGGACAACTGGATGGAAGGCATGTTAGTTCTCCAGCGCGTCAGCCAGACCGGTGCCGGTGATCTTCTGGATCATCACCGTACCTGCCCATGAAATCAGCGCAATCATCAGTACCACGGCGTTGGCCGCCTGCTGGTAGTTGTAGTCAATCAAACGCAGGGAATAGGTGGTCAGCACATCGGTTGCGGGGGTGGCGAGAATGACGAACAGACTGACGCCCTTAATGCCGGAGATAAACGGCAGCAGGATGCCGGTCGCCAGCGGGCCTGCTTGAATCGGAATCACGATGCGGCGCAGGCGCGCCAACCAACCGGCGCCGGCAATCTGCGCGGCTTCTTCGGCCTCTTTGCCGAGCTGGGTCATGGCGGCAATGCCCGAGCGGCTGGCATACGGCATTTTTTCTGCAATCAGCGCCAGAATTAAGATCAACGGCGTGCCGTACAGCGCCGGAATGGGGCCTCTTGCTACCGCAAACAGAGAGAGAAACGCGGTGGCAAAGGCAATGCCAGGCACCAGATAGGGCAGAAACGTCAACTGACGCAGGCAGGCGGCAATCCAGCGGAAGTGGCAGCGCATCACGGTATAGCCCACCAGCAGACCGAGCACGCCGCAGGTAACCGAGGCGGATCCGACGATAAGCAAGGTATTTGCCACCGTGCGCCAAAATTCAGGCGTCAGTAATATGCCGTTATGCAGCGCTACGGTATCGAGGTTGTGACCAACCCAGTAGGCCAGGGTGAAATTATCCGCCGTGAAGCGACCGGGCAGCAGCATCACCGTAGAAAGAAACAGCGTCAGCAGCGGAATGGCGACCCCTATCAAAATAAAAGTAAGCGGTACGGCGGCGGCCAACATCCGCCAACGCCCGAGCGCGCGGCGACGCTCCATGACCCCTTTGCCGCCTACCGTGACAAAGCGTTTCGCTTCGCGCAGCATTTTCATATCCAGCAGCAAGGTGATCATACCCATCAGCATGATCACCGTGGCGATAACCGCCGCCACGCCGGACTGTCGGGTGCTGATGGCCCGATACAGGCTGGTCGATAACGTATCAAAATGGACCGGCAGGCCGAGAATATAGGGCAGGGCAAACTCGCCGATGCAGTCGGCAAAAATCAACAACGACGCCGATAACAGCGCGGGACGCACCAGCGGGATAATGATTTTGAACGCGATCACCTTGCGTGAGGCACCCAGCACGCGGGCGCACTCTTCCATCTGACTGTCAATACGCCTCAGGGCATTGCCAACGATCAGGATAACCAGCGGTGTGTAGTGCAACGTCATGATGACCACAATGGGAAAATAGCCGTAGGCCATCCAGTTGGGCGTCTGGATCCCCATTGCCTCCAGCCAACCGGGCTGACCGCCAATCGCATGGTTCTTGAACAGGGTGGTCCAGGCCAGCGCGAAGGTCCAGGAAGGCAGCATAAACGGCACAATCAGCAGGGTGGCAAACCCTTTGCGCCCGGCAATATCGGTGCGGTGGATAAGCCAGGCCAGCGTGATGCCCACCACCAGTGCGCCCACGACGGTACTCACTGCCACAGCCAAGGTGTTCAGTAACGGTGTCCACAGCAACAGGTCGGACATTCTCGAGGCCAACGTGCGCAGCAGGTAATAGGCGGTAAATGCGCCCTCGGCGGCATCGGTGCGGCCTTCATCGCCGCTTTGCACCAGTGTTGCATTCAGCAAAACGGAAAGCACCGGTGACAGAATGATCCCGCTAAACAGCATCAGCAGCAGTGCGCCCAGTAAGTTGGCAGGCTCGTGGCTGGCGATAGACAGCGCATGGCGCAGCTTTGGCCACGCGATTTTGCGGTGGCGAATTTCGGCTTGGTAAGACACAGATTTACCCCTGTCTGTTGACAACAGGCAGGAATATAACGAGGCAATGTTACAGTTTGTCGAGTTGTTTGCACCTATGTGCAAATCCTATATTGCCGTTCATTGTTGTTAAGGTCAGGAGCCTAAATGGGCCCGTCTACAGAGAAGTGAGCCGCGACAACACCGCTTTTTTCAGGACGAACCAATCGCCACTGAATATTTTCTTTAGCGCAGCATGATGAAGTTTCGTCTATCGGCCCAGCCTTGGGCGTATTCTCTTTCTTCAACCTTGCTATTGATGGCACAGATTAACCTGATTGGTATCGAGCAATGAACGCGTTGCAGAAAGTTGCACTAGGGATTAAACGGACCCGCTGTTTTCAATTTGTGCGATGGCTTATTATAGGAATATTCTCATTCTGCTTCTTCAGAAAACTCCTCCCTACGAGCAGGCCCATAAACAAAGCATTGCGGGGCTGTTTCATTTTTGTCCAGTAAATCGATCAAATACGCAGATTTTCAGACTTTATTGCATTGCTCTTTTTGTCATTATCTGATTTTTAGGAATTTGTTTGCTGGCATTTGGTATAAGTGCGCGGATTTTATGGTTTATCATGTTGTTTTCCTCTGTGTTAACCCCAGAAAATAAAGGTGAGAATAATCCTAAATTAACACCGTGATGTTAATGGCTAATTCAGGAATGGTGGTATTTAATCGAGGTTTAAGAAAAAGGGAAAAATCAGAATAATATCCAAATGAATTACTTAACATGCTAACTATTTTATTTTTATTAAAATAAAAAGGGTATAAATACCTCTGTTTTTCCCTAATGAAAATCAGTCGTTTTTTGTTCGATTTTTTCGATTTTTAAAAAAAACTTATCAATGGATGTTATTTATATTGTTGTTTTTGATGGTTTTTTATTTTTTCCACGCTGTGCTTAGTGTCTGATTTAAGACCCGTTGACCGTTGGTTTATATTATGTGTATGATTGCGATACATGTGGCAACAGTTGTTTTTCTTCCTTTTTGGGTAAATATTTAGTTTGCTCCGTTTTACCGTGCATGCATGTCTTTAAATATTTATTTTCATTTTTTTAACACGGTTTTGAATTTTACATCGCTGGTCGAATGACAAATCTTATTTGCTCTCCGCAGGTTTGCTCTCTCATTACTGATGACAGCATCCAGTGGGATTCGGCTTTACTTTTCCCGGGTGATGGAGCCCTATACTGGTATAGACTTATGGCAAAAGGAACTGACGGTGCATCTGTCGCACCAAAAGAGCGTATTAATATCAAATATGTCCCCGCCACTGGAGGCCAGCAGGCAGAAATAGAGTTGCCGCTGACGTTGATGGTTGTGGGAAATATGAAAGGACGTACCGAAGAGACACCGATCGAGGAGCGTGAGACGGTATCAATCGATAAAAATAATTTCGCTTCGGTAATGAAAGAGGCCAAGCTGGAACTGAATTTCAACGTTCCGAATCGCCTGGAAGACGATTCTCAAGATGATATGCCGGTGAAGCTGAATATTGCTTCACTGAATGACTTTTCCCCCGATCGTATTGCTCAACAGGTGCCTGAATTGCGCAAACTGTTGGCGCTACGTGAAGCACTCGTTGCCCTCAAGGGGCCGCTCGGCAATATTCCCGCTTTCCGTAACCGTTTACAGGATCTGTTAGCCAGCGATGAAGCCAGAGAACAACTGCTGAAAGAGCTGGATCTGGTGAAACCGGCTGAATAATTGATGCCCACAACGAGATAGGGAAATAACGATGTCAATCATTGAAGCACAAACACAGGCCAACGCCGCCAGTGCCTCTGGCTCATTGCTGGATGAAATCATGGCGCAGGCGCGCATTACGCCGGTCGATGAGGGCTATAGCGTCGCCAAACAGGGAATTGCGGCGCTGGTGGCCAATATTCTTGACAACGGCAATGCCGCAGAACCGGTAAACAAAGCGCTGGTTGATAGCATGATCGTCGAACTGGACAAGACATTGAGCAAGCAGGTCGATGTCATTCTGCATGCTAAACCGCTACAGGAACTGGAATCCTCCTGGCGCTCGCTGAAACTGCTGGTCGATCGCACTGACTTTCGTGAAAACATCAAGCTGCTGGTGCTCCATGCTACCAAAGAAGAGTTGCTGGATGATTTTGAGTTCGCACCGGAAATTACCCAATCTGGCTTTTACAAACACGTTTATTCCAGTGGTTACGGGCAATTTGGCGGCCAGCCTATCGGTGGGGTGATCGGCGACTATGCCATGACGCAAAGCTCACCCGATATCAAACTGATGCAATACGTCAGCGCCGTGGGTGCCATGGCGCACGCACCGTTTGTTTCTTCCGTCGCGCCGACCTTTTTCGGTGTCGATAGCTTCACCGATCTGCCGACCATCAAGGATCTTAAATCGGTGTTTGAAGGCCCAGCCTATACCAAGTGGCGTTCGCTGCGTGAGTCCGAGGATGCGCGCTACCTGGGATTGACGGCACCGCGCTTCCTGGCACGTTTGCCCTACGATCCGATTGAAAACCCCATCAAGGGCTTCAATTACAAAGAAGATATTAGTTCCGATCACGATCACTACCTGTGGGGCAATACCGCTTATCTGATGGGCTCGGCCATCACCGACAGCTTCGCCAAATACCGTTGGTGCCCGAATATTATCGGCCCGCAAAGCGGTGGTGCTATTACCGATCTGCCCGTGCATGTGTATGAAGCCATGGGGCAATTGCAGGCAAAAATCCCGACGGAAGTGCTGATCACTGACCGCCGCGAATATGAGATGGCCGAAGAAGGTTTCATCACGCTGACCATGCGCAAGGACAGCGACAACGCCGCGTTCTTCTCTGCCAACTCGGTGCAGAAGCCCAAGGTGTTCCCCAATACCAAAGAGGGTAAAGAGGCGGAAACCAACTATAAGTTGGGCACCCAACTGCCGTACATGTTCATCATCAACCGTCTGGCGCACTACATCAAGGTGTTACAGCGCGAGCAGATTGGCGCGTGGAAAGAGCGTCAGGATCTGGAGCGTGAGCTGAATACCTGGATCAAACAGTACATCGCGGATCAGGAAAACCCGCCGGCAGACGTGCGTAGCCGTCGTCCGCTGCGTGCGGCGCAGATCAAGGTGCTGGATGTGGAAGGGGAGCCAGGCTGGTATCAGGTCTCGCTGTCAGTGCGTCCCCATTTCAAATACATGGGCGCTAACTTCGAACTGTCGTTGGTTGGGCGTTTGGATAAGGAATAAGGCCGATGCCGTCACTTTCTGCCTGGGAACGGGGAAATACGGCAAGTCTGTTCGATCGTATTCGGGGGGAGACGCAGCGCGCCTCCCCTGAAACGGAGCTTGAGACACTGATTTTGTCCATCAAACGCCAGTTGGACAACGTGCTCAATACCCGTCCGGGCAATTGCCGCAGTGCACCTGAGTTGGGCGTGATTGATTTCAATGACGCGACGCAGGGGGGGGCAGATATCTACGGCAAAATTTGCGAAGCGATCCGGCAGTGCATTTGCCGCTTTGAACCGCGCATTGTGCATGTGGACATCCTCGACTCGGGTTCGTTATCGAATCCTTTGGAGATGTCATTTCAGGTGACCGCTCACGTCAAGCTGGACGACTTGGAGCAGGTCACTTCGTTCAACATTCACATGGATAACCACCGCCATTACCGAATGGTCTGACCCTGTCATTGAGGCGTTATGTCATTGGAACAGTTTTTCAGGGATGAGTTGACCTTCTTGCGCTTGCAAGGGCGTGAATTCGCCAAGGCCCATCCTGAGCTTACGCGCTTTTTGTCCGAGCAGACTACGGACCCGGATGTCGAGCGGTTGCTCGAAGGGTTTGCCTTTCTGACCGGAAGCCTGCGCGCCAAGCTGGAGGATGAGTTTCCCGAACTGACTCACGGTTTGCTGGGCATGCTGTGGCCGAACTATCTGCGCCCGGTGCCGAGCATGACCATCATGCAGTTTTCGGTGCTGCCTGGGGCGCTGGCACAACCTGCTTTCGTGGCCGGAGGGTGTGAGCTGGATAGCTTGCCGATGGACGACGTGGTGTGCCATTTTCGAACCTGTCATGACGCGTGGATTTACCCGGCGGACATTCGCCACATCAATGTACAAAGCGGCAACGATCTCTCCACCATCACCGTTGATATCGCGCTGCATGGCCCGCAGTCGCTGCAACAGTTGCAATTGGACAAGCTGCGCTTTTACCTCGGCGGCGATACCTATACCGCCTCTGAGCTCTATTTCTGGCTTGCCAGTCAACTGTCGCACATTGAGCTGGAGGTAGCAGGACAGCGTTTTCGCCAGGAGGCGAGCGCGCTGAAGATGGTCGGCTTTGAGCGCGAAGACGCGCTGCTGCCGTACCCCGGTAATGTCTACTCCGGTTATCGCATTTTGCAGGAGTATTTCTGCTTTCCAGAAAGCTTCCAGTTTTTTGAACTGTCCGGCGCCCATTGGCCCGATTTGCCGCTGACGCTTACCTCGTTCCAACTGCATTTCTGCTTCGATCGTCCATTGCCAGCCGAACTGAAGATCCGATCGGACGCGTTTCTGCTCAACTGTGTGCCCGCCATTAACCTGTTTCAGCATGACAGCGAGCCTATCAACCTAAGCGGCCGTCAGACGGAGTATCCGCTCAAAGCCAGTTTCCGCCATGCTGACAGCTTCGAAATTTTCTCGGTGGATAACGTGGAAGGGTGGGTGGAAGGTCGAGCCGGGCGCTCGCGCGGCGTGCCACGAATCTACCAACCCTTTGAAAGTTTCCAGCATCAAATCGAACGTGCCAAAGGGCGGCTGGCGCTCTACTACCGTATTCGGGTGAAAGAGGCGGTAGAGGGCAATGGGTTCGAGCACCTGCTGTCATTTGTGCGCGGGGATGAACGTGAAGCGATCAATCTTGATGAATCGGTCTCGGTCACATTGACCTGCACTAACCGCGCTCGCGCCGCGCAACTGCCAGTGGGCAGCATCTGTGTGCCTACCGGCACATCGCCCACCTTTGCCACCTTTCGCAACCTGATGCGACCTACCCGGCCGCTGCGTCCGGCGATGGACGGCAGCCTGCACTGGACGCTGATCTCTAATCTGTCACTCAACTATGTGTCGCTGTTGCGCCGTGATGCGCTGGTGCAGATTCTGCGCACCTACGATTTTCCTGCGCTACACGATAAGCAGGCAGAACAGGCATCGCGCAAGCGATTGGCTGGGATAGAAACCATCGAAACCACACCGATTGACCGGTTGGTGCAGGGGATGCCGGTGCGTGGTCTGAAATCGGTACTGTCGGTGCGGCAATCGGCCTTTGGTAACGAAGGTGAGCTGTATCTGTTCAGTACCGTGCTGGCGCACTTTTTCTCACTGTACGCCAGCGTTAACGCCTTCCACCTGCTGGAGGTGGTCAATCTCGATAACAAGGAGCGCTACCGATGGCCGGTGCAGATAGGTCAGCACTCGATGATGTGACGTTCTATCAGGACGCATCGCGCTTTAATTTTTACCAGTTGGTGGAACTGCTTAACCAATTGGAAGGGGTGGATCTGGAACGGGCATTGGATTTCCGCCCGGAACAAGAGCGATTGCGTTTTCGTTCCACCGCGTCTATCGGCTTTCATCCCGGCGATATCGTACAGGTGGAGCGCGATGGGAACGGACGTCAGGCGCTCGAGGTGGCGTTTCTGGGCCTGCATGGCAGTCAGTCGCCACTGCCAGGCTACTACCTGGACGATCTCGCCTGGGAGTACGCGCAGGGTGAACAGAAACTGGGGCTGTTCCTCGATTTCTTTCATCACCGCTTGCTCACGCTGCTGCACCGTGCCTGGCGTAAATACCGCTATCACGTGCGTTTTCAGAACGATGGCGAAGATGGCTTCTCACGGCTGATGTTTGCGCTGGTTGGGCTGGGGAACGATGCAGTGCGCGACAGCTTGCCGGTCAACCGCGCCAAGATGCTCTCTTATGCCGGAGTACTCGCCAGTCCCAGTCGCTCACCGGAAGTGGTGGCGGGGCTGGTGAGCCACTGTTTTGATCTGGAGGACGTCGAGGTGCTGGCCTGGCAAAAACGGCGGGTGGCTATCCACGACAGTCAGCAGAACCGGCTGGGCAAGGCCAATATCGCGCTGGGCGGTGATTTTGTCATTGGTGACAGCGTCAATGACTGCGCGGGCAAGTTCCTGTTGAAGATTGGCAGCCTGAGCTTTAGCCGATTCCTTAGCTTCTTGCCCAACGGCGAGCACTTCCAGCCGCTGGTGCGTTTTGTCTCTTTTATCCTGCGCGATCAGTTGGCCTGGGATTTACGCCTTGGCTTTGCCGAGGGTGAAGCCAAAGGGTTGAGGTTGGGCAGTGAGCAGAGCGGCATTTTGGGTTGGAGCAGCTTCCTTGGGCAGCCTCCGACGGAGCCTTACGTAACCATCTGTGTTCAAGAGTAAATCGTGTCTTCACGTATACATTGCGTTCAGGAGTCAATGTGACCGTTAGTCATCCACTCACTCTGGTTGTTCTCAACAGCGAACAGCTGGATATCAATTCTCAGGTGCAGCACCAGTTTGACCACAATGGAGGCACGCTGGGGGCGTCAGGAAAGGACCATTGGCAACTGCGCGACAGGCTGGGTGCCGTGCTGCCGGAGCATGCCCGCATCGAGATGAGCGACGGCCATTTCAGTTTGTGCGATCTGAGCGGACAGTCTTTTATCAATGGCTCGCTGTCGCCGATCGGCCGCGGGCGTAAAGTGCTGTTGTCACACGGCGATGAGTTGGTTATTGGCCCATTTCGTCTCGGTGTCTATCTGAGCGACCTGATGCAGGAAAAAAGTATTGACCAACTGCTGGGGCAGGGCACCGCGCGTGGGCTCGATGGCTGGCTCGGGGATGCGACCAAACGTCAGACACAGACGGACGCCCCGCGCGATGACGTCACTAACGATCCGCTGTGGGCATTGCAGCAAGAACGGCGCCAGAGCCTGCTGAGTGCCCACGGTGACGATGCGCAGGCGGCGTTACCGACTGCGATTACCACTTTTTCAGCTGCTGAGGACACCATGGACCAGAAATTTGTGGAATTACCCGACATCAATAATCCCCTTGCGACGCAGGATGCCGCGGGTTCACTGGATAGCCACCTGTTGGCACCGTTGATGCGCGGGTTGGGACAGACGTTGACAGTGGAGGATGCCAGGCAACAGCGAGAGATGCTGGAAGAGATGGGAAAAAGCCTGCGTGCCATGGTGGAAGGGCTGTTGGTCTTGCAGCGCGGGCAAGGTGCATTGGCGGATACCCATCTGCGCCCGATTGAAGATAACCCGCTGCGTCTGGGCCTGGACTATGCCGACACCCTGCCATTGCTGTTTGCCGATGGGAAAAGTCCGGTACACCTTTCTGCGCCAGCAGCAGTCGCTGAAGTGCTGAATAACGTCCGGGTGCACCAGGCGGCAAACCAGCAGGCCATTACCGTTGCGCTGGAAACCATCCTGCAAGCGTTCTCTCCAGCGGCCTTGCTCGACCGTTTTGCCCACTATCGCCGCAGCGGCGAGCAAGATGTGGTGGATGACGGTTGGGCTTGGGAAATGTACCAGCACTACTACCGTGAACTGACCTCTGTTCGTCAGCAAGGTTTCCAGAAGCTGTTTCAGCAGGTGTACGCCCAGGCGTATGACCACGCGGTGCGCCAGCAGCAGGTACAACAATGATGTGGCGTCTGCTCTGTTTTGTCAGCCTGTTGGCTTTGCTGCCAGGCTGCACCACCCTTGGCAAGATGGCGAAAGTCGCCGCCAATCCCGATATTCAGGTGGGCAGCAACGATCATCAACCCTCCACGGTGGGGTTTAGCCTGCTGGCAGAGCCGGACGTAAACCCTAACGAGAGCGGTGATGCCGCGCCCATCGAATTCGAACTGGTGTTACTGGCTGAGGATTCACGCCTGCTGGCCGCCGACTACGACCAGATCACCGAGGATATCGAAAAAGCGCTGACCAAGAACTATGTCAGTCATCAGGACTATACCCTGCTGCCGGGGCAGTTTAAGTACCTGCCGCCCGAAGCGTTGGATGCCAAGGTGCATTACATCGGCGTTATCGCGCGCTATGCCGATCCAGAGAGTGCGGAATGGCGCAAGGTGATCAAACTGAAAAACACCGGGCGCAGTTATCAGGTTCTGGTGCACCTGCGCCGGGATGAAGTCGACATCAAAAAAGACCAGGAAGAAGAATAACCATGTCGAGTCGAAATCGCATTATTTGGCGGGAAGGGCTGTTCATCAAACCTCAGCATTTTCAACAGCAGCAACGGCATACCGACTACACCCTGCACGCGCGTCTTAGCGCGCTCAGCGACTATTTTTATGGCCTGCAAACGCTGGCTATTAACGAAGAGTACCTCAACTTTGGCCGTATCGCGCTGGTCAACGCCAGCGGCGTGATGCCGGATGGCACCGTGTTCAACATTCCCGGTGACGATGTGCTGCCACCGCCGCTGGAAATCACTGATGTGGCGCTGGCGAATCAAAAAGTTTATCTCGCCTTGCCGCTGGCGGTAAGCGGTGTCAGCGAAGTCGGGCAACCGGGGCAGGGGGTTGCCAGCCGCTTGCAGGCGCAACGCCACGATGTGCGCGATCTGCACAGCGAGGGCGGCGATGTGGTGTCGCTCGAGGTGGGCAAGGTCAGCCTGCGTCTGATGCTGGAGCGCGACGATCGCAGCGCCTACGCCTCATTGGCTATTGCCACTATTCTCGATAAACGCCCCGATGGCGGGTTGGTGCTCGATCCGAACTTTATGCCGTGCAGTGTGAGCATCACGGCCATTCCTGCCCTGAAGCGTTTTTTGGGGGAATCTGCCGGGCTGGTCGCCGAGCGTGCGCGCAGTCTGGCACAGCGCATCGCCGCGCCAGGACAACAAGGCGTCGCCGATGTGGCGGAATTTATGATGCTGCAACTGCTTAACCGCGCGCAGCCCCGCTTGTCCCACCTGGCGCGCCTGGGCACGTTGCACCCCGAAAGGTTGCATGAAGCGCTGGTCGCACTGTGTGGCGAGCTGATGACCTTTACCGATGAATCCCGACTGCCGCCAGAGTTTCCTGCCTATCGCCACGAACACCCGCAGAGCAGCTTCGAGCCGATAATGCTGGCGCTGCGTCAGGCGCTGAGCACCGTGCTGTCGCCGCGAGCCGTCTCGGTCCAGCTCATTAAGCAACCCTATGGGATTATGGTGGCGATGGTGGGCGACGCCGAGCTGTTGTCCAGCGCCGAGTTTGTGCTGGCGGTGAAAGCTCGGATGCCGCAGGAGCACCTGCGCAAGCAACTGTTGCAACAGACCAAGATTGCCTCCAGCGAGAAGATCCGCGAACTGATCAGTCTGCAACTGCCGGGCGTGCCGCTGCTGCCGCTGCCGGTTGCACCACGCCAACTGCCGTATCACGCCGGTTACAGCTATTTCCAATTGGACAGACAAAGCCCTTCCTGGCAGGTGCTGGTGTCCGGCAACACCCTGGCGTTCCACATCGCGGGCGAATTCCCGGAGCTGGATATGCAGCTGTGGGCCATCCGCGGTCAGGGTTAACTGAGGGGAAATGATGAGCATCGACGTGATTAAAAACGATCAACTGGGCGACCTGCTGTATGACCATGCCCGGCAACTGGATAGCGACTCCGATTACTGGTTCAGCCTGCGCGGACAAAGTATCAACCCGATGATCGATGCGGTGACGCCGCTGTTGGGGATGGTAGAGCGGGTGCGTCAGCTCTCGGCTTACGAGGGCGTGGCCGATCTCTACCAACGGGTGGTGTCCGAGATTCAGGCCATTGAGCAGGAGTTGCAGGCGCATGGCTACGAAAACGGCGTGATCCTGTCGTTTCGTTACATTCTGTGCACCGTTATCGATGAGGCGGTGATGGCGCGGGAATGGGGGGCGCAGAGTATCTGGTCCGCACATTCGCTGCTGACGCGTTTTCACAATGAAACCTGGGGCGGTGAAAAAGTGTTTGTGCTGCTGGATCGCCTTCAGGAAGACCCGGCTCGCTACCGCGACATCCTCGAGTTTATCTATCTGTGCCTGTGTCTGGGGTTTGAAGGGCGCTACCGGGTAATGGTGCAAGGACGTGAGGAGCTGGACCGTGTGGTGCGCAAACTGCACGACACGTTGCATCCGGAACCTGCTGCGATCCCTACGGTGTTTCACCAACATCTCGGGCAGCAGGCATCGCGCTATCGTCTGCGCAAACAGGTGTCGCTCAGCGTCCTGTTTCTCGGCCTGTGTGTCGTGCTGGCTGCGGCGTTCGGGGCTTACCACTACCAGTTGATTCACCAAACCCAGGATGTGCTACGCCAACTGGGCGAATTATTACAGTAACAGGAGCTGCACCGTGATTCGAATCGAACTGCCTACGCTGGTTGAACGTCTCAACCCTGTGTGTCGCCATATGCTGGAACAAGCGGCGGCGCTCTGCATACAGCATCAGGGCGCGGAAATCCGCATTGAGCACCTGTTGATGAACATGCTGGATACGCCGCTGTGCGACGTACGCCAGATCTGCACGCGCGCCGACGTGGATGTGCAGGCCCTCGGGGCTCTGCTCGAACCAACCGTCGCAGACAGCGATTTCGTGGCGGCAGGCTATCCCTCTTTCTCACCGCTGCTGGTGGAGTGGCTGCAAGACAGCTGGTTGCTGGCATCGGCTGAGTTCCAGCACAGTCACCTGCGCAGCGGCGTGTTGTTATTGGTATTGCTGATGATGCCAAACCGGTATCTGTCGGCAGTCGCATCGCGCCCACTGGCACACATCAACCGTGAACTGCTGCGCCAGCAGTTTGATGAGTGGGTGAAAGAGTCATCGGAAACTCCGGTTGCTGTGAACGCGATGGCTGCAACGGAGCAAGCGGCAGCGGTGAGCGCTCAGCTGGGCCGCTATACCCAGAATGTGACTGAGGCTGCACGGCAAGGACAGCTCGATCCGGTGCTGTGCCGCGATCGCGAAATCGATGTAATGATCGATATCCTTTCACGTCGCCGTAAAAACAACCCGATGGTGGTTGGGGAAGCCGGGGTGGGTAAAAGTGCACTGATTGAGGGATTGGCCCTACGCATCGTTGCCGGACAGGTGCCGGAACGGTTGCGCGAGGTGGAACTGCTGACGCTGGATCTGGGTGCGATGCAGGCCGGTGCTTCGGTGAAGGGGGAATTTGAGAAGCGCTTCAAAGGTGTGATGCAGGAGGTCAAAGACTCGCCCCGGCCTATCATTCTGTTTATTGATGAGGCACACACTCTGATTGGTGCGGGTAATCAGGCTGGCGGACTGGATGTCTCCAACCTGCTGAAACCCGCGCTGGCTCGGGGGGAGTTGCGCACCATTGCCGCGACCACCTGGAGCGAATACAAGAAATACGTTGAGAAAGATGCTGCACTGTCACGCCGTTTCCAACGGGTCAACGTGGGAGAGCCGAGTGCGAACGAAAGCGCCGTTATTTTGCGTGGGCTGCGCGCCATTTATGAGAAAGCGCACGGCGTACTGATTGATGAGGACGCGCTGCATGCGGCGGCACACCTCTCCGCGCGCTATATCTCTGGTCGCCAACTGCCGGATAAAGCGATTGATGTGCTGGACACTGCCAGCGCGCGGGTTGCCATCAACCTCACCACGCCGCCTCGTGCTGTCAGCCAGTTGCAAACGCGCCTGCATCAGCAGGAGATGGAAATCGCACAACTGGAGCGCCAACGTCGCATTGGGCTGGGTGATACCGCTGAACGACTGGCGACATTGCGTACCGAGTGTGAAACCTGTGTCGCAGAGCTGGCGCAGCAGGAAGCCGATTGGCAACAGCAGAAGCTGCATGTGCAGCGCATTATCGCCTTGCGCAGCGCTCTGCTGGCCGATGAACGACCTGATGATGATCAACTACCCGATGATATCGAAGCGATGGCTGATGAACTGACGGCGTGCGAGCGTGAATTGGAGGCGCTCCAGCAGGCGTCTGTATTGGTATCCCCACACGTGGACAAAACCCAGATTGCCGCCGTGATCGCCGAGTGGACCGGCGTGCCGCTCAACCGCATTTCGCAAGGAGAAATAGAGGTGGTGACTCGCCTGCCTGAGTTCCTGGGTGAAACCATCAAAGGCCAAACGTTGGCTATCGCACACCTGCACAAACATCTGTTGACGGCGCGAGCGGATCTGCGTCGTCCCGGTCGTCCGTTGGGCGCTTTCCTGCTGGTCGGGCCGAGCGGCGTGGGGAAAACGGAAACGGTGTTGCAGATTGCCGATCTGCTGTTCGGCGGGCGTAATTACCTGACCACCATCAACATGTCGGAATATCAGGAGAAACACACGGTATCGCGCCTGATCGGTTCCCCGCCCGGATACGTAGGGTTTGGTGAAGGCGGTGTGTTGACCGAAGCCATCCGTCAGAAACCCTATTCAGTCGTGCTGCTGGACGAAGTGGAAAAGGCCCATCCTGACGTGCTTAACCTGTTTTATCAGGCGTTCGATAAAGGTGAATTGGCCGATGGTGAAGGGCGGGTCATCGATTGCCGCAACGTGGTGTTCTTCCTCACCTCTAACCTCGGTTTTCAAACCATTGTTAACTATGCCGCCCATGCGTCACAGGATGTGCAGACGGAACGCTCGAATGATCTGCTGGATGCGCTCTATCCCGAGCTGGCGGCATTCTTCAAGCCGGCGCTGTTGGCGCGCATGGAAGTCATTCCCTACCTGCCGTTGGATCACGCCACGATGGTCGCCATCGTCCACGGCAAGCTGGCGCGCCTGGTGGCACTGCTGCAACAGCGTTTTGGTGCCGAAACCGTGATCGACGAGGCGGTGCCGGAAGAGATTCTGCGTCTGGCAAACCGCAGCGAAAACGGTGCACGAATGCTGGAATCGGTGATCGATGGCGCGCTGTTGCCACCGGTTTCATTGCAACTGCTGCAACGCCTTTCCGCTGGCGAGCCGGTTCGTCGGGTGCATTTCCAGGTGAAAGAGGGCCAGTTCCAGTCTGAGGTGGAGGGCTGAATATGCAACGAGCCCTCGATCTGGCGCTGGGACTCACGCAACCCCGCGACGAAGCGGCGTTGTGCGACTGGCTGCTGGAGACCATTCAGCGCGTCTGGCAACCGCAGGGGGTGCTGCTGGGCATGGTGGATGTCAGCGGCCGTCAACTGACGTGCCACGGGCACGTTCATGATGCGCCAGTATCGTTGCAACTGGCGGTGGATGATTTTAGCCACCCACTGGCCTACGTATTGCACAAAAATCAGGTGCGCACCTGGGATTCTTTGTACGGCGGCGCACGCATCGAGCATCACGATTTTCGTCAGATGTTGTGCCGTGTTGGCACGGCCTGCGGGCTGCATGCGTTACCGCTGTTGGCAGAAAATGGCAAACCGCTGGCGGTGTTGGCGCTGCTGGATTCGTCTGACCGCCTGTTTGCACTGCATCACAGCGGCGAGGGAGTGCGCCTTGGGCAAGTATTCTGCCGCCAGTTGATGTTGCTGCGTCAGTTAGCCATTACCCAGCGTGAACAGACGGCGCTGCGTGATTCGCTGCGCCAAATCAAAGATCAAGATGTGCATCGCCGCGATCGGGAGAAACAGGTTGAAGCGACGCTGATCGGCCAGTCTTCCGCCACCAAGGCACTGCATACCCAGATCTATCAGGCGGCGCATCATCGTCTCGCGGTGTTGATACTGGGCGAAACCGGTGTCGGCAAGGACGTGGTGGCACGCTTGTTACACCAGTGCTCGGACCGTGCGGATAAGCCATACGTCGCGATCAACTGTGCGGCTATTCCGGAGAATTTGGTGGAAAGTGAGCTGTTTGGCTACGAAAAAGGCGCGTTTTCTGGCGCGCAGAGCAACAAGGTTGGACTGGTGGCACAGGCTAACGGTGGCACGCTGTTTCTCGATGAAGTCGGCGATATGCCACCGTTGATGCAGGCCAAGCTGCTGCGCGTGCTGGAAACACACCGTTTCCGCCCGCTCGGCGCGGGCAAGGAGAGCCATTCCGATTTCCGCCTGATTGCTGCCACGCACCAACCGCTGGAGCAGCGCGTGGCAGAAGGCACCTTCCGTCAGGATCTCTACCACCGCCTATGCCAATGCCTGATGCAGATCGCGCCGCTGCGCGAACGCCCGGATGATATCAGCCTGCTGAGCGAACACTTTATCGTACAGATTAGCCGACAGCAGCAGAAACGCGTCGGGCCGTTGCACCGCGCTCTGTTGCGCCAACTGGTGGGATATGACTTCCCCGGCAACGTGCGTGAACTGAGAAACCTGCTGGAGATTGCCTGCGCGCATACGCCGGAGGGGGAAACGGTGACGTTAGCTGCCTTGCCACAAGAAATACGCGAACGCATGGCGGGAAGCGCGGAGGAAACCAAAGCGCATTTTCAGGAGATCCACGATCTGCGCGTCGCCACGCAGCAATATGAGGCCGCGGTGATCAAAGCACGCATGAGCCAGTTCCATGGTAACCGTCTGCTGGTGGCGGAGAGTCTCAATATTCCCAAACGTACACTCGATCACAAATGCCAGAAGCTGGAGGTGAACTGATGCTGCTGACTGCATTACCGCTGCTGTTAGCGACGACGGGCGCTCCGGATTCGGCTTGGCTGACATTGTGGGAACAGTGCCGCAGTGAAACCACCTCTGAGGTACGGCTGGCCTGCTATGACGCACTCAGTCGTGAAGGGGGGCGTGCGGGAGCAATGTCGTCTGCGGAGAAAAACGATGGCTTCCACTTACAGCGTGAGGCAAACGGTGGCGACATGACCTTAACGCGCTCGCTGGCTGACGGCAATCAACTGGTAGTGAGCTGTACCAGCAACATCACGCACCTGCGGCTGACGCTGGTGACGCCCTGGGTGGGAGAGGCGGTTAACGTGCAGTTGGACGGTATCCGCAGCGCAGACAGCTGGTTTGTGCGCAACCACGGTCAACTGCTGGAGTATGGGCGTGGCTTGCCGGCGATCGATGCACTTAAACGCTGGATGGGACATCAGCAATTAGTGTTAAGCGATGCCAGCGGCAAACCGCTCCGCATCGACCTTACCGGTCTTACTGAGGCGCTGACGCCGTTGCGTCAGCAGTGTCACTGGTGATGGCGGTGTTGAGGCATACCCATCCCTGGGCCGGGCGCTTGTTGACTCCATTGCCGGACGACCTGTTGCGCGCTGCCGTGGCGGCGGACGATCCCTTGTGGGAACAGGTGGAAAACGAGCTGGTCAAGCTGGGATCGCTGGCGCACAGCCAGGTGGATCTCAATGCGGTGGCGGGTCAATGCCTGACGCTGCTGGAGACGCGCACCAAAGATATGCGGGTGCTGGCGCAACTGTTGCGCTGTTTACAGCATCCCGCCAGAGCGACGCCGTTCACCACCGCGTTAACGCTGTTGGATGCCTGGCTGGCGCACTACTGGCAAGTCGCCTGGCCAGCCAGCCCGGTGCAGAAACAGAAAGTGATGATCTCTATCTTGCGCCGTTTTGAGAGCGTGCTACCGCGCGCCGTGGAAAACGCGTCTGCCAGCGAATTGGAACAGCTGGAGCGCCAGGCGCTGGCGCTATCAGAACGTTGGTGTCAGCTTGCAAACGACAAAACGGCACTGATGGATGAACTGGTCAGCAGCATCAGTCGTGTGCGGCAACGCCAGCAGGCTCAGGCCGATCGTGAGTCAACGCCTGCCGCAGCGCCGAGCCATGATGCGGCATCTTTGCACGTCACTGCACCAGCACCGGCCAGTGCCGTAGAGATCAATGCTTCCGATGAGCGCGGCTGGCGTCAGACACAACTCAATGTGGCGGCGCTGTTGGTTGAACGTCAACCGGATGCGCCGGTGGGTTACCGACTGCGGCGCAATGCCCTGTGGTCCGGCATTACCACGCCGCCGATGAGTACCCTGGGCAATAAAACCCCATTGGCACCGGTATCGCCGGACCGCGTGGATGAATACCAGGGCGCGCTGGCGCAGGCCGATCAAAGCCTGTGGCAGCGCATTGAACAGAGTCTGGTGCTGGCACCCTACTGGTTTGACGGTCATATGCTCTCGGCTACGGTTGCGACACACCTCGGGCACGCTGCGGTCGCCCACGCTATCGCGGATGAGCTATCCGTATTTCTCCAACGGGTGCCCGAACTTAGCGATTTGGCGTTTAGTGACGGTTCGCCCTTTTTAACCAGGAAGTGTCACCAATGGCTGCAATCCAGCCAGCCAGCACACGGTGGCGGCAGGCGTCAGGAGGGGTTGGCAACGGAAGTCGCCAACTGTCGCGTCGAAAAGGGCATCAATGCGGCGCTGGCGCTGATGGATGAACGGATGCATCGCCTGAAAGCGCCGCGCGATCGCTTTTATGCCGAGCTGGTGCTGGCGGATTTACTGATGGAAGAGGGCATGAAAGCGCTGGCCGCACAGCACTATCAGCATCTGTGGCAGACCTGTCAGCGTTTAGCGCTGATGCAGTGGGAGCCAGAAATGGTGGGCCGTGTGGAGCAATTGGCTGCGATCCGTCAACGATAAGAGATTCAGGAGTGAGTGGTTACCTATGTTCAAAACGATTTTAACGTTTTTGCGCAAGCAATTGCCAAAATTGAAACCCTCCTGGCTGTTGCTGGGTGTGCTGCTGTGGAGCATTGTGCTGATCGCGGCCTGGTGGTTCGGCCCACTGTTGCAGGTGGGGGAACGGCGTCCGCTGCAAGGGATATGGGAACGGGTGGTGTTCAGCGTTATCTGGTTATGGCTGGGATTTGCCTACAGCGCCTGGTGCGTTTGGCGACGCGTTCGACAACTGCGTGCCGAGCGGCGTGAACAGCAGGTCATCGAGCTGGATCCGCTGCAACGCGATGTTGACCATCAGCAAACCTTCCTCGATCGCTGGCTGGCGGCGTTCCAGAACCAACTCGGTGCGCGGGCGTTGTACACCATGCCGTGGTATCTGATGATTGGGCTGTCAGGCAGCGGTAAAAGCAGCCTGGTGCACCGCGCCAACCCGGCCAATAAGCTCAATCCCAAGCTGGATGCGGAACTGCGGGATATCGCTTCCGGCCAGCAGGTCAGCTGTTGGGTTGGAGAGTCGGCGGTGATTTGGGACCCTAGCGGTCACTTGTTAGCTCAGCCAGCGCTGGATGGCGATATGGACGGGCAGCGCCATGCGCGCCTGTGGCAGCATTTACTGCAATGGCTGTGCGAAAACCGTCGACGTCAGCCACTCAACGGCTTGGTGTTCACGCTGGATATCGCCTGGCTGGCTCAGGCCAGCGTGGCGGAACGTAAAGCCTATGCGCAGGTGATGCGGGCGCGGTTACAGGATATCGCGGTTAACATCAATACCCGGTTGCCGGTCTACATCGCCTTGACCCGGCTGGATATGTTGAGCGGTTTTGACAAAGTGTATCGTCAACTTAACCGTGAGGCGCGTCAGGCGGTGCTCGGTGTGACGTTTACCCTCGAATCGAGTCAGGGCAACGCGTGGCTGGATGATTTGGCTGGCTTTTGGGATTCCTGGACGGAACACCTCAACAGTAACTTGCCGGATATGTTGCTTAATCAGACCGATCGCGGCGTGCGCAATAACCTGTTTGCCTTTGTGCGTCAGTTGGCCGGCTTGAAAGCGTATGTGCTTGAGGTGCTGACGGAAACCCTGACGGCGGGCGATGAGCGCGCTTTCATGGTGCGTGGCCTGTATGCCTGCTCCGTGTACCAACAGGGCGTACCGTTTGATGCGTTTGCCCAGTCCGCTTCGCGACGCTATCAGTTACCGGAGCCGGTGAACAGCGCGATGCGCGGGGAGTCGACCACCTTTTTTGTACAGCGCCTTTTCCCTGAGGTGATCTTTTCTGAAGCGAGCCTGGCGGGGGAAAGTCGCCTGCATCATCTCTATCGCCGTCGCCGTTTGAGCATCGGCATCAGCGCTATGGTAGTGGCTGGCATTGCCTTGATGGGCGGCTGGCACCATTTTTATCGTGTCAACGAAGAAGCCGGGCGCAACGTGCTGACCAAAGCGCAAGCGTTTATCGGTACCAATGAACTGGAAGGCCAGCCGGGCTACGGTTTCCAGCAGCTACCGCGTCTTAATCTGATCCGCGACGCCACCTTGTCGTTCGGTAATTACCATGAGCGCACGCCGATGCTGGCGGATCTCGGCCTGTATCAGGGGGGGAAGATCGGTCCGTTTGTTGAAGGAACCTACCTGCAAATGCTTAATCAGCGCTTTCTGCCTGCGGTGATGCAGGGGTTGCTGGAAGATCTGATGCAGGCACCGGCCAACAGTGAACAGAAGCTGACCATTCTGCGCGTGATGCGCATGCTGGATGATGCCTCCGGGCGTAACAATGCGCTGGTGGAACAGTTTATGGCCCAACGTTGGCAGCGCGCGTTCCCGGGACAAGGCCCAGTGCAGGAACAACTGATGCAGCATCTGGATTACGCGTTGCTACATACCGACTGGCACCGTGACCGCGAGCAGAAAGACGCCGTGGCGATAAGCAGCTTTGAACCGTTCAATGCGCCGATTAGCGCGGCACAGCGGGAGTTGGGCAAACTCCCGATGTACCAGCGGGTGTATCAGAGTCTGGTGATGAGAGCAATGGAGGTGTTGCCACCGGATCTGGCGATTCGTGACGAAGTGGGGCCGACGTTTGAATCGGTATTTACCCTGCGCAATGAAAGCGCAGGCAGCGTGCCGCGCTTGCTTACCTATCCGGGGTTTAGCGACTACTACCTCAAGCAGGATAAGGCGTTGCTGGAATTGACGGCGCTGGATGCCTGGGTACTGGGACAGCGTGAACGCGCCCAGTTTAGCGACGCAGACCGGCGTGAGATTCTGCGCCAGGTGAACGATCGCTATATCACCGATTACATCAACCAGTGGCAAAAGGTACTGGCTAACATCGATGTGCAGACGTTGGCAACCCCGGAACAGGCGCTGGATATCCTGACGGATATCACCGGTAACGATCAACCCTTCCAGCGTGTGCTGACCACGGTGAACGACAATACCCGTATCCGTAAGCTGGCTGATGATGACAACGACACGGCGCAAAACATCAATACCCGCGCTGGTCGCCCCTTCATGGCTATTAATGCGGCATTGAGCGGCCGGGGAGAACAAGGCCCGCTGGTGCAGGAAGTGAACCAGAAACTGACCGATCTGTACCACTATCTGGATCAGATAGTGAATGCCACCGATCCCGGGCAGGCCGCACTTAAAGCCCTACAGGCGCGTCAGGGCAACAAATTTTCCGATCCGCTGTTTGCTTTGCAGCAATATGCGCGCGGCTTGCCGGCGCCGCTCGATCGCTGGGTGGGAAGGCTGGCCGCGGAGAGCACCAGCCTGGTTACGGGGCTGGCGATGTCGTCCCTCAATGATGAGTGGCTGAATAAGGTGGTGACGCCGTTTAACGAGAAACTGGCGAATCGCTACCCGTTCGATCCCACCTCTAACAAGGATGTACCACTGTCAGAAATAGAACAGTTCTTTATGGCGGGTGGCATGCTGGACAGCTTTTACCAGACCAACCTCAAAGCCATGCTGGAGAGCGGGATGCTGGAGGAGGGCATGTCAACGCCGGGCCAAACCGAGCTGATGAAGCAGCTGGAGCGCGCCAACCGCATTCGACAGACGCTGTTTAATGCGCAAGGCAGTCTGGAAGTGCATTTTGTGCTGGAGCCGCTGGAGCTGACCGCGAACAAGCGTCGCAGCGTATTGAACCTTGACGGCCAGTTGTTGGAATACACCCACGGTCGCCGTTTGAAAACGCCGCTGGTATGGCCGAACAGCATGCGCGATGGCGCGGAAAGCAAGCTGACGCTGGTACCGGACGATCGCGAGCGTTCGCCGCGCAGTGTGAGTTTTAGCGGACCCTGGGCGATGTATCGCCTGCTCGACAGCGCCCAGCTTACTCAAGTCAACGACAATACCTTTGACGTGCGCTTCGGGCTGGAACAGGGGGCGATGACCTATCGCGTCTACACCGATGCCAGCCACAACCCGTTTGCAGGCGGTCTGTTCAGCCAGTTTACGCTGCCAGAGTCTCTCTACTAACTAACCGGACGGGCATCCCGTGTGGTGCCTGCCTGCGAGATGAAGTGATATGCAAGATGCACAACAGGCCCTGAATGTGGGCCGCGATCCACGGATGTTGCCTGAGTTTGACGCGTTGCGGGCAGAGATCAACAAACTGAGTCACGCCTCGCGTCCTGATGTTGACTGGATGCGGGTGCATGATATGGCGACCACCCTGTTTGAAAAACAGGGAGTGGACTTGCAAACCGCCCTTTACTTCGCGCTGGCACGTTCACGGTTGGCGGGGCTGAGCGGTTTTACCGAAAGCTGCGAGTTTCTCGCCAATCTTATCGTCACCCAGTGGGACAACTTCTGGCCGCCGGTGCATCAGGAACGGGCACGCGTGGAGATGTTGGATTGGTTTATTGCCCGCATCAGTGAAGTGATTCGCCAGTACGACATCAGTCACGAAGATAAACGGCTGGTGTATCGCTGTGAACGCGCGCTGCAACTGATGAGCGAGAAGCTGCATAACGTTGGACTGAGCCGTATTCCGCGCGTGGAGAATTTGCTGCATTTTATCGAAGGTTATACCCACCTGTTTGATGAATCGGAAATCGTCATCGTGTCGGACGATCCGGCATTGAACAAGCATGACATGCAGGTCCCGCCGATGGTGTTTTTTCACTCCGAGATGGAGGCCGTGACGGCGGACCCGAGCGGCGTTGTCACGCGCGACGGAAAGGCGCCGTTACCAACGGGCAGCATACTTATCGGACGGGAGAAAGGGCAGATGAAACCGACGGTGCTGAAAATTGAGACACACAAGAAACCCACACCGGCCTGGTTGTGGTTCGCCGCTGGTGTGTTGAGCTGTGCGCTTCCCGTGGCGGCATTCAGCGTCTGGCAATACGTGCAGGAGCAAAAGGCGCAGGCGCTGGCATTAGTGCAGCAGTCGGCTTCTGCGCTGCCGAGTGCCCCCGATTACAACGCGATTCGCAGCGTACGCATTGCGCTGGGAGAACAAAAATTGCAAAGCATGGAAGGGACACTGATCGGTCATTATCAGACGCAACTGGAGCAGGTGAAAAATACCTCGCCGCTCTACCTCTATCAGTACGGCGATGGGCTGAAAAACGTCATGCATCAACTCTATCCCGATTCACTGGCGGTGAAGGAGATGGAGCGCCAGTGGCAACGCTCGCTTGACCAGCTCCAGGGAGAGCAACCGCGTATTACCGGCTACGAGCAGGCGCGTGCCAACGTTGACGATACCCTGCAACACTTGCTTGAACTGGAACGGCAGCGGCGTACGGTGACCCTCTCGTTCCTCAAATCCAAACTGTACGATCTGCAAAAGGATTTGGCCGCAGACGTGCCCTTTACCCTGCGCCTGCGTGAGCTTGAAGCGCGCAATGCCAAGCATCAATCGCTGTCTCCGGCTGAACTGCGCGGGATTGAGGATGAGCTGCGCGCTTTCTCCATCAGGCTGTATCGCCTGCAACAAGGCGATGTGGCGCGTTAATGATGAAACCAAACGGTCTAAATTGCATGTTCAAAGATAAACGACTCGCACTGGCGTTCGCGGCTTGCTGTTTGGTGGCGTGCCAGGCTCCGGTGACCACGTTGTCAGAGGCAGAACTCACTGCATCGGCGCAACGGGGCAACGGTGAGGCGCAGTATCAGTTGGCGAAACAGTTGGCGGGGCAGAGAAAGTATCCCGAAGCGATGAAATGGATGCAGCAAACGGTCGGAGAGACGCAACGTGCGGCGACGCCTGAAATGCGTGGCGCGGCGGCTCTGCAAGTCGGTGACTGGTATCAGGCTGGACTGGGGGAACCGAAGAATGCGCTTGCCGCACGGCACTGGTGGAACAGGGCCTCACGCCTTGGCAATGGTGAAGCGGGGTATCGTCTGGGAACGGATTGTCAGGCGCAGCATCAGGGCAAGCTGGTTGCCGCCTGTCTGGATGATTTTGAAACCTCTGCGGCCAATGGTTACGCACCATCACAGTTGAGGGTGGCGCAGTGGCATGCCAGCCGAACAGGCGGTGAGGCTGATGCCGCCAATTGGTTGCAGAAGGCCGCTGAGCGCGATAACCGGGATGCGCAATATCAACTGGCAAAACGCTATGAGCAGGGCAGCGGCGTGGCAGTTCGGCGCGATGTGGCGGAGCGCTGGTATTTCCGTGCGGCAACGCTCGGTCAGCCGCAAGCACAGCTGTGGATGGCGCAACATGAAAGCGGGCAGAACGCGTTGGCCTGGTATCAACGGGCGGCATCTAACGGCGATCCGAGCGCTCAGCTGTGGCTGGGTAAAGCGTATCGGGAAGGCACATTGCTACCGATGGATGGACAAAAATCCCACGACTGGCTGACGCGCGCGGCAGCTGGTGGATCGGGCGAAGCCAGCTATTTACTCAGCCAGCAGCAAACTCGACACGAAGGGCGTGAGCAACTGTTGCAGCAATCCTCTGCGGCGGGGTTTGTGCGGGCGCAGCGTGAATTGGGTGACGTGTTTTTCAAACGCAACGCGCTGGAACGCGCGCGCGAAGAGTATGCAAAGGCTGCGGCGAGCGGTGATACTGCTGCACGCGTGGCCTATGCCGATATGCTGCGGCTTGGGCAGGGTGGTAAAACTGATTATGTGGCGGCGGCAAAACAGTACGGACTGGCGGCGCAAACCGGGAGCCGCATGGCGCAATACCGGATGGGCATGATG
Organism: Candidatus Symbiopectobacterium sp. NZEC151; assembly: GCF_025962655.1. Lineage (GTDB taxonomy): Bacteria > Pseudomonadota > Gammaproteobacteria > Enterobacterales > Enterobacteriaceae > Symbiopectobacterium. Next base: position 285,026 of record NZ_JAGFPE010000001.1, read on the forward strand.
CGCCAGGATGGGATGGGGGTTTCGCGTAACCGCATTCATGCTTATGCCTGGTACGCCATGGCGGCGACGGAGGGAATGAACGATGCCATTTATGCGCGCAACGATCTGGAAGCAGTGATGCAGCCCGATGAAATCAAAGCCGGGCAGCGGCTGGCGATGCACTGGTCGTCAGGGAAAATGGACGAGTAGACGGTGGATGTTTATCTGAGTCAAAAGGCGGCTAGTACCCAGTACTATGATGCACTGGGTCAACGTGCCGCTTTCAATCTTTTACTCACGCTAAAAAGGGCAGGTACAGGAAATAAGATACGGATTATGTCTAAGAGATATAATGAAGAGCCCTGTTATTTGTTTTTCTTACAATAGCGGTAAGATTTATAACTCAGGGGTAAAGCGCCAATATGAGATGTACAAAACAGGCCAAAGAGCGTCACGATAAAATTGCTTATAAACGATGGCGTACTGATTGGATATTTAAAATAAATGTTTAAAATAAACACTGCGATTATCAGCAAAACTATCGAAAATAGATTATAAAAGCGATTTTTTAAGGTATGCACTAAGGAAAGTAATGTTTCTTCGGTATCATCTTTTTTTACATCACGACTGATGATCTTTTTCATGTGCGCAATGTCTTTGGGCGTGAACCCCTTGCCCAGCAGTTTTTCTTCCATGTCATCGTTGCTCATGTTTGATCCTTCAATTTTTTGACTATCAAACAAGTATACATTATTCTATCTAATTGAATGTAGTGGTATTTGCTGCGTTCTCTGTCATTTTTGGGAATGATGGATATTATTCAGTGCCGATTCAAACGATAAGGATTTCGTAATGAGATGTTATACCCGTTTCACCGGCGGTGTGCTTTTGCTCGCCGCGCTTTCTCTCTGTCTGCCAGCCACAACCCTCGCACAAAACAGTCAAAAAAATGCAACAAGTATCGACAGTTTGAGTAGTGCGCGGGCAAAATTCAAGACCGAAATTATTGATACCAGTTTCCAGGGAGATGGTGAACCACAAACGCCACCTGCTGATATTTTTTCGCTGGTTCATTATCCCGCCAAAGATGGCCCCATGGCTGCTTTTCTTACGCCCAATCCTAATGATGGAAAAAAACATCCGGCTGTAATTTGGTTGGTGGGCGGGTATGGTGGTATCGGTGATGATGATTTTTTCTGGGCAGAGCATCCCAAAGATAATGATCAGAGCGGAAGCGCATTCAGACATGCTGGCTTGGTTATGATGGTACCAAGCTTTCGTGGAGAAAATAATAACCCAGGTCGCTATGAGATGTTTTATGGCGAAATTGATGATATAGCGTCTGCCAGAACGTATTTAGCCTCATTGCCGTATGTCGATCCAAACAGAATTTATTTGGCCGGGCACAGTACAGGCGGCACCCGTGTTTTGCTGGCGAGCGAAGCGCTGAGTGGTTTTAGAGCCGCGTTTTCTTTAGGAGGAATCCCCGATCTGAAAGCGCGTATTGAAGGCGGCCGCATGATGGTCGCTGTGCCATTTAACCAGAAAAATCCTGAAGAGTTCCGCCTCCGTTCACCCGGTATGTTCGTGACATCAATAACATCGCCAACGTTTTACTTTGAGGGTGAAGAAAGTTACTGGCCGGAATTTAATCGTTTAAAAAATCAGGCAAAAGATAATAACATTCCTTTTCATGTCTATGAGATTGAGGGGGCTGACCATTTCAATATAATTAGCCCTGTGACAGAAATGATTGCACAGAAAATAGTGAAAGATACGGGTGAAAAGGTAAATATTTCATTCAGTGCTGATGATATTAACCGAATAAAACGTGAGATTTCGCGTTGATTGGGGGCTACGCGGGCTAGCACTACACTTTTTTTGCTGGTCTGACGGAGAACGGCAAGGAGTGCAGAACCGCATTCAAGTAAACATGCTGTGCGTGTCTTGGCGACCACGCTCAGCATTTACGTCGGGCATCATGGGGCGCTGCTTACTCTGACTCGCAGGCTTGCTCTCGTCCTCAATGCCCGTTGATCCGTTCAAATACCTGGTCAAAGCGTCCTTCCCGTTCAGCCAGGCGCTGCAACCGGGCGCGTTCGACAACGATTTCTTCTGGCGTTGGCTTTTCGCAAAAGAGTGCCATTACCTCATCGATAAACGGCGTGAGCGGCAGATACCCTTCCCGGTCGGCCTGACCGGGCGTAAGTTCGGTCTGAACAGCGGGTGGAATCAGTTCGATGACTTCTATCTGCCCGGTAAGACGATGGCGTAAAGACTGGGTCAGGGAATGGATAGCGGCCTTGGTTGCGCTATAGATTGCCGCGTCAGTGCGCGGCACAAATGCCAGACCGGATGAGACATTGACAATGACAGGGGCCTGTTGCTTCCGTAGATGGTCAAGCAGGGCATTAGTGAGACGAACGGGTCCGAGTAAATTGGTAGTGATATGGGCCTCAGCATCAAACAAATCGCCGGTTGTACCGAGATCGTCGTAACGCATAATGCCTGCATTGTTGATCAGCACATTAAGAGCCGGATGCTCGTCCACCACCCGCTGTGCAAACGCGTTAATGGACTCGGGGTCATCGATATCAAGCTCAATCGCATATATATTTGCTCTTCCTGCGATCGTTTCTCTGAGGGACTGCAAGCGCCTGCCGCTGACAATGACGGTATTGCCTAGTTCGTGGAAACGCAGGGCAAGTTCCCGGCCAATGCCCGAACCACCCCCGGTGATGAGTATGGTGTTATCTGTTGTTTTCATGCTGAAGTCTGCCTTCTGAGTTGGCGTAAGAATGGGTACGCTTCAGACAGTAAGTGTATTTACTTTTTTTAGGAAGTAGGCACCGAAAAGTACCCTACTTACCTTTCGGTTAGATTTGGGCACACCTCAGCGGCGAGCCGTTTCATTCTGGTAAGAAAATTCGATTTGCCGCATACTTTCTGAAACAAACAGCCCAAAAGGGCGATAACCCTCGAAAAGAGAGTAAAGGTATGAGCGACAACACACTCGGTCATGAAGACGTGCAGAAAAAGCTCTCGCAGGCCGATAAACTGGACCCTCAGGTTGAAGCGCTGGTTAATGACGTCATCGCCAGGGTTGCAGACAAGTGGACCATGCTGATCCTCGAGGTACTGGCTGAACAGGGCAAACTGCGCTTTACACAACTGGCGAAACACGTGGCTGGGATCAGTCAGAAAATGCTCACGCAGACGCTGCGGGATATGGAACGGGAAGGGTTGGTTATTCGTACGGTTTATCCTGTCGTGCCGCCCAAAGTGGAGTACCAGTTGACGGATCTGGGTCTCAGTCTGGGGGCTGCATTTTGTGGCGTGTGGATGTGGGCTGAAGAAAACCTTGCAACGATCAAGCGTGCTCGCGCCACCTTTGATCAGCGAAAAAATGGCGAATAAAACGCACTGCTCCGGCGATCCAGCGTAAAAATGCGGGTGGGAGACGGGTACATTCATGTATTGATTGGGCAACAAAGCTCAGTAGACACGAACATGGCATTTCTATTGATGTGAATTGCCACTGGTTTAACAGGCATCTCGGAGTCGCAGTGCTAACTAACAGTCAAATTTTACTTCTGCTCCTCGCATATCGCTGCCCCACTTAACTTCCAGGCAGGCACCTTCGTGCCAGAAGAGGACTGTGCGTCCTTTATATTTAATAAATGACACATAGTCCTACGGGCATGTTACTCAGCTAAAGATTACCAACCCCGCCATCAACCAGCAGTTCTGTGCCAACGACGAATGAAGATTCATCAGAAGCAAGAAAAACTGCCGCTTTAGCTAATTCATACGGCGTTCCTAAACGACCGATAGGTACCAGAGCTCGAATCTCTTCTCGAAGCTTATCTTCATTTGCTCCGCCACTCAGTTTGTTCAATGCTGGTGTTTCAGTAGGCCCCGGACTTAAGCCATTTACCCGAATTCCACGGGGGTGAAGCTCCGCAGAAAGTGTTCGAGCCAGAGAAAGAAGAGCGGCTTTACTTGCAGCGTAAGCACTACTTTGTGGAAGACCAATCCGCGCGCTCACTGAGCCACAAACAATGACGGAAGAGGGATTAGCAAGCATTGGAAGCAGCGCCCTAATGAGGAAAAAGGGGCCTTTAAGATTCGTATTCATCAAACGATCGTATGCTTGCTCATCCCAGTTCTCCAGCGGTTTGTGCGTTACATCGCCTGCATTTATATACAAAATATCAAGTCTCGGCCATTGTTCCTGTAACGCTGCGGCCAGGCTGATTTGTTGGGCGATATCTCCGGCATCGCTTAGAAAAGTGGTGATGTCTCCGTACTCTTTTTTTATCTCCAAAAGTTTTTGTTCGCTACGACCTGTGATTGCTACCTTTGCTCCCTCTGCCAGAAACTGGCGCGCAGTTTCTAAACCAATACCGCTGTTGCCACCCGTAATCAGTGCATATTTACCATCAAGTCTGCCCATCGTTTCACCTCATGTTTTATTCGTGGCGTAATTATTTATCCTTTAGTATCCTTTGGGAAGTAGGCACCATTTGGATACTAAAGAACCACATGGGATGCTTTGACGTGAGGCGGGAGATGCTATGACACAAAATATTTTGCCCTTAACTGAGGCGGATGCAGGATGCCCGATGGTAAGTTTTGTGAGTCTGATTGCGGGGAAGTGGGCGATCCCAATCCTTTATCGTCTGATTTCATTAAATAAGCCTGTTCGTTTCAGCGATTTGCTGCGGGCTGTAGAGCCAATCACTCAAAAAGAACTTACTCGCCAGCTACGGCAGTTTGAGGCCCGCGGGTTAGTCACCAGAAAAGTGTTCGCTGAAGTTCCACCAAGAGTTGAGTACCAAATAACCGAGCTGGGGAAATCATTGCGTCCGACATTAGACTCATTGGCTGATTGGATGAGGGCTAACGCGGCTGCGTTGAAATGATTTGCCGCGGGCAATATTAATGGCCCTCAGCCATGAATATCATCATATCTGGTGTCTGCTTCTTGCTCTTATCAGCCCTGGAATCCCGCTAACGGGCGGCGCAATGCCAGAAGTGGTCGTTGCTAACATCACACTATGTTAATTTATGGGAAGCAGGTCATGAGGTGTGCTGTTCACGCACTGGGCAGACTGACTAAACGTATAGCATGCGTGGGGGAAATTTATGACAGATGATTTGATTGCACTCTCTGCTATTGGGATCGCAATCCTTTTTGGTGCAATGAGTCCAGGGGCCAGTTTCCTTCTCGTTGCCCGTACGGCCATGTCCAGTTCACGGCATGCGGCACTGTCCGTGGCAGCGGGTATGGGCCTTGGTGCGCTTATCTTTGCTGTTATCGCGTTAGCGGGCCTGCATGCTCTGCTGACGCTGATCCCATCGCTTTACACCGGTCTGAAAATTGCTGGCGGTTGTTATCTTTTATGGCTGGCGTTGAAAATGTTTCGTAGTCCCTCAAAGCCGCTTATCAACCCAACCGGTATAGGCGAAATGAGCGCGTTAAAAGCCTTTGCAACAGGCATCATTACACAAATCAGTAACCCCCATACGGCTTTGGTATTTGCCAGTATTTTCTCCGCCGCGCTCACCACGAATATCCAACCCGCCATGTATATCGTCTTGCCCGTAATGGCGTTTACTATTGATATGCTCTGGTATGCATTCGTCGCATTTTTATTATCAACTGACAGACCCCGTCAGGCGTACATTAAGTACCGTAAGCTCATCGACAAATTAAGCGGGGGAATAATGGCCTGGCTGGGAGTGCGGTTGCTGTTAAAGTGATCTGAACGCGAGGTGCTGGAGATATCCGAGTCTGTTGAACTCTGCGTTTATCAGGGCTGCAATACCAGCCCTGTGTGAGGCGTGGAAATTCATCACTGCATGCTAAATAAATCTGCACGACCATTAAGTATCATATCCAAGCCTTAAATTACATCAGACTGTGGAGACATACCAGAATAGCAAAACGGCTGAATTGGTCAGCATATGTGTCAATATTGGCATCAGCAGCCCTTTGCTGGTCAGGCGCGCGTAACATAGCAGCAATGATATTGTGATTAACTCAGTCAGCGTTACCGTGGATGTATATTGTGTATGCGCTGCGGCAAAGAGCAACGACACAAGAATACAACACGCCAGCCTATTGTTAGGCAACCACGTAAGAAGCCCTTGCAGCAAAAAACCTCGGAAAACGATCTCTTCAATGATAGGGCTGAAAAAGATCATCGCCAACACAACGCTCAGCCATCCTTGTTTCGAAAAATCAGCCATCTGCTGTACCCAACGCTCTTCACTGGGCATCATCATGCTTGTCAGCATCAAAATGAGCAGCACAACAAAGGCGAGTTTAAGCATCAAATGGGAGGAAAAAAGCCCGAGAGGCAGTAACCCATACCGTTTTGTATACCTAAACCAGAATGGCACAATGATAATAAAAGCCAGAAATGAAAAAAAAGCTAACGAATAGGCAGGATTAATCGATACACCGCGATATAGCCAGACCCCGGTAAAGATTGAAATACTGTACCAGAGTACGGGCAACCCGAAGCACCAAAGCGATTGTTCCAGACGATCTGTATGATGTGACATATCTTCCCTGAGTTAATGTAACTATCTCATCGTAAGTGAAATCTAATTTAGCAGTAACGAATATCACCTTCCTTCGACGCGCGCAAGGCATGGATTAATATGACGTAATTGAGTGAGGGGATCATGACTATTCGCCCTCCTGTTCGTTAGAAAAAGACAATTATGGTATCTGGTTGGAAAGATGCCCCATTATGAGCCAACAAGCGCCGCGCGATCTGTCGGAGTTGATGGACAGACTGGTGACGCTTTTGCTGGCGCGTTACATGGCCAGACAACAGACGATATCACTGGTAAACGACATGGTAGAGGTAGACGTAGAGGCTTTTTTCCGCGAACTGGCATACCGAGTGCCACAGCATGAGGAAGAATTGATGACCATAGTGCAGTGAACGCCTGGCTATACTGAAAATAGTTAACATCATGCGGCAGAATGACATGGATGATGCGTCTGTGATGAAAATGACAGGGCGGACAGCAGAGGAGTTGGCGCAACTGCATCAGTAATCGCTGATCAAGCGAAAACGTGTGCCGAGAACAGGGGCTATTGCTCTCAGCGCGTTACGTCATGTTATTCTTCTTCCCTTTAGAAAACTAAACTTACTACGTTCAAATTCTGCATTCCATTGATCATCTTCACGTTAAAACGTTGTGGTATCAACAATAAAGGTGTCAACAAAATAGCGTGCTGTCGGTAGTTTCATTATTGAAAATTGAAATTTTATTGATGTGCAGGAATAGCTGATTTACCGGTGATGGCGCTGATGCATTTATAGCGAGTGTCTGTGTGCGGTATGTTTTAGCTGGCGAGGAAGGCTATCTGTGTTAGAGAAGGGGATCGGGGCAATCTACAGACCATGCAAATCGGACAGTTTTATCAGGGTAACGGGAGGCTTTACGTTGCGGGTCTTAAGATCGTTAAGAGCCATTTGGGGGTCACTCCATTATCGAACCAATCTGACCCCAAATCTGACCACCACATTCTGCCGATACAGTGGGAAAAACGCACACGCATCGGGAAGGATTCTTGCGTTATTTTCTTGGATATAAAGTAAAGAGCAGACGCCCGAGGACATCTGCTTTTTTGAATTTGGCTCCTCTGACTGGGATCGCCTTTGCCAGTAACTGGCTAATAAGTAAACTAAACCTTGTTCCTCATTCTGTCAAGACCACCAGAATGACCACCAAGGGTTGTGGGTTGCACAAACTGATTTAAGCGCTCTGCTTTAGGAGGTTATCGTTCTCTGCAGGGGAAAAGTAGTAAGAACGAGCATCAAAGAGTCTACTTAAATAACTGATCCTAATACAGCTACACTTTTGCCAGACCATGTCGGCCATCCGGGAACAGGCTGGCTGTTTTCATAAAGTGGTGAACCTTTTTCAACAGTTGCCATATTGAGCGGCACTGATGGTTTGGGTAATGGTCTCATGCAGCGCCTGCCAGAGTCGTTCAATATGATTTATCCACGGCGAATAAACCGGTTGATAAATTACGATGAACTTCGGGTTGGCCTTCAGTCAGCGTTGTGTTTCATGGCTTTTATGAATGATGTAGTAATCCACGATTAGTGTGATGGTCTTATCCCGCCGGTGACTTTCTCTCAAGTGCTTCAACAGGCTGATAAACACCTTCGAACTTTTACTGCTGCTGACGACATGGCAGACCCACACGGTGCCGCTATTTAGCGCACCTGCAAGATAGTATTTTTCATTCTGATCGGTGCTCACCACCCGCTTTTGCTGGCCACGCAACTGCCAGTCAGCCCCGATTTTGGGGTCAGATAGATATCCACATAGTCTTCGTAAAAACAGGATTTTTTGCACAACACCGGGCCAGTACCGTGCTTATCACTGCCATTTTCTCCACCCGATGCTGATCACTGATACGCAGTGTGGGTGCGGCTCTGCGCCAGACCAGTCCTGCCGCTGGTAACCAGTTGCGCCAGTAGAGGGATGCAGATAACAGCCGGTTATCTGGTTGATTTTACCACCAGGAACTCTGTACTTCTGTGTGATCTCTGATAACCAAAGTCGCCGGGACTTCGTGCAACAAGTCGCTTCAGCAGGTTGTATATCTGTTCAAATAGCCAGCGTCGTCTTCTCCCTGCTGGCAGGGATTCAAGCCTGTCAAAGCTATAAAGTGTAAACCAGTTAATCCAGAGCTCGACGTAAGAACGGGCGCAGCAGGGCGCTCTGGCCACAACGCTGACGCGTTCACCCCGGTGCGACATCAGCATAGCGATAAGCCTGCGGGCGCGATTCTTATCGTGGGTATTGTGAATGGTTTTATGCATCAGGCATCGTTCACTACGGGGTATTGGTGCTATAATCGGCATCGCTTAGTCAGGTTGGTGATAGGGTTGGTTTGCGATTGATCAGATCGAAACATCCGGGCTGAGTTCCCTCAAAGTGATCTGCTATTCGGAACAGTTATTTAGCTAGCAGATGTGAATATTAGCCGAAATCACATAAAGGCATGCAGGTAAGGGAGACCTCTTGTCCACACCACGCTCGAAGCTGCAAAAGCCCTATGAGCACCAAGAGCCAGAAGTGAACGTTGCTAACCTTGTTTTATTCTAATCTAGGGCGAGACAAGTACATCACCTAACAATTCATCCGAAAGTTGGACTTTAGCTGAGATGGTGCCGCACATGGAAAACAAGAATATTGAATGGGGCAAGGAAATCGTCCAGGTAGGTAGTGACGTTGCTGGACTAGCTAAAGATGTTGGCATTCCCGGAGTCGGATTAGTAGCTAGATTCATCCAGCACTTCTACGATACACAACTCCAGAAGCGATTCGAGAAATTTATATCAGATGCGGAGATTGATGAGGAGCTACTTTCTAAGATTTCCAAGAGTGAAACATATTCAAACTGCTTCTACGGTATCTTGGAGACCGTGCGCCAAACCCACTCAAGGATCGGTCTTATTGCGCTGGCGCTCATCTACAAGGAGCGATGGAATGACGAGACATATCTGATCGCTGCAATGCAAGCATTCTCACAAGTTAGCGATGCAACAATCGATGCTTTTATCTCTCTATACGAATCAATCCCAGAAGATGATAACCACTTGATCCTCAAAATCCAAAATGGTGATGAGGGGCACTTCCACAATTTCTACAACGAAGCGGTAGAGCTGATTCGTCGGAATTTTTTTGTTATGAGCTCTGGGGCTAGTATGTACGCTAATGGCCCGGTGCAAGGAATGAAATGGGACCACACTGATTCGTACTACGCCTACTGCAAGTCGGCAAAAATTCTTGTTTAAGAATTAATTTTAGCTGATGCAGCTTCTTATCGTATTTAAATTTAGTCATTAATGCTGAGAAAAATTGGAGAAATCAGTGCCATTTCAAATTAAAGTTACTGAAATGATCGCTTACAGAGCTGCATATATCTGTAGTAACCCAGAATGCAATACTCTGACTATCGGTCCGGCTCTCACTGAAAGTGCATTAAAGAATAAAAAAGGTGAGGCCGCTCATATTTTTGGCGAAAAACCAGGTGCAGCAAGGTTCACCTCAAACCCAAGTGTTGATGTTAATGGTGTCGAAAATGGACTTTGGTTATGCGCTAACTGCCACACATTGATAGATAAAAATAATGGGATTGATTATAGTGAATTGAAACTTCTTGAATGGAAAAAAGAGCACGAAGAAACTATATCGGTGCTTCTGAGAACACATAAAAGCCCTCTTCCTCTGATATCGCGACAATCGACGAATCGCAAAATTGCTCAAAATATTGTTGATTATATTTCTTCAAAGGGCGTATTTTTTCAAAGTTCATTCATTGAAGATCCAATGCTTTGTATCAGCTCAATAGATCAAGTTAGAAAAATGATACAGAGAGAGATGCGAGAAATTGACGCTGATAAGCGTTTTAAAGAAATGTGTAGAGAAATTCAGGACGCGAACAGAGAATTTATGAATGAGCTTTCACTGGATAGCAGCATGCTTGATGCTCACTTGATTATATTACGAAAAAAAGTTGGTCGACAGTTAAAACGACTAAGAGATGAGATTGGTTGTGATATATCAGGGCAAATAACTAATATTATTCCATAGTAATTAAACTAACCGATGTTATCTAATAATTTTTCCTAGCTTCAGTATAGTACTACATAACCACTGGCTATGTTTGCTTCTCACTAATAGCAGATCTGCCGGCCTTTTAGCCTGACTTATAAGTGCCAGATATAGTCATTCGCCCCTGAGAATTACACTTTTAAGTTATTCAGGGTGTGCTACTCCCCGTTGATTAATACACGGTAATGTTAGTAATACCTCCAAGGTAGTGAGAGCAATTGCGAACTTCCGCTGTTCACTCATAGCCGCCTATGGTGTTCGTTGTGGTGCCTGGTTTGTGACAGAAGCTTACGTTCATCATTCAGGATCTTCAATTATAGCGTAGTGAATACGACTATCGAGAAAGAGCGTTTAGCGGAATGGTGCAGTCCAGTGATCTAATTGATCGCGGCACCCAATTCTGAAGCATAATTTATTGTTATTACCAATAATGCCAATATCCACAGCAATGATGAAAATTCTCAGGCTATTGTATTATCTGAAAATATTCTCTGAAGGAGAGCATATTGGGTTAACATGAAACAACTAATAGTTACCAACATCGAAGACAGTAAAGAAATTTTTTAACGCAGAAAACAGGTCTGCAATAGTGAGCGTGATTGTCACCACATTTAAATTATTTAAATAACTAACATGCAGTAGATCTCATTTAGAAATGTCAAATGAATCGATAAATTAATGATCTAGGATTTTTGAAACACCATAATTTGAGAATCCGGGAAAATCTGGATAAATAGTTGAATGATTATAACCGTAAATCTTCTCAAGGTCTTCTCTTATAGATTTTTTAGATTCTGCAGATATTTTTATTGAATAGACGGCATTTCGTGTATTATCACGGATATCTTTTGTTGGAATATTTTTCGGCTTAATGGCAAGGCATGTTAACTCTCTAAATTCATCTATCGGCAACCATTTTCCTGTGCTTGGGTTAACAACCTGAAAAGATGAGTTATTGTTTACGCGATTTTGGAAATCGATATACCCTTCACGTAATATAGTACCAACAACCCCACCGAAAATAAACCCTCCATTCTGTGCTGCTATCCTCCCGTCAAGTGATGGTGGCTTCCAAGCATAATAATGAGTAGTCCATTCATAATCCCAATTTTTAAGATATTCATCTAGCTCAATCGGATTTTCAAAAGATCCATGCTGAGATTTTTTAAAACTTTTACTCCAAGGCGTATCTAGCGAATCTTCCCAGTCCCTAAGATATTTATTTTCATTAATAATACGGTCTGTGATGTCAATTGCAAATATACGACCATTTTTTGATTCTTCATTTTTACTATATTCAGTAGCAAAAAAAGCAGCCACCAATGCATTGAAAGTAATATCGATAAGTCTTGTTGGTGTTCCATAATGTTGTAACATGGCAAGCTGGGATAAAATGGATAGTCTTCCTCCTATTCGTTGAGAGTGCAAACCCCACTTACGCAATTCAACGAGAATCCTTTGCTCAAGCTTGGAGAACTCTTTCTCAGTTATACGATACGGATTACTATTTATAAACGTTCTATAAAGCCTGCTTGTTAGCGGCCAGTTAGCATCAACTTGCCCTCGCCATACTATTGTTCTGTTCTTTTTTACTGCCATATGAGAAATTGAGGATATATGTCGTTGAAGATCTTCATAATTTCTGGCAGTTACTTCGTAATTTGACCAATAGTCAGAAACGTTCATTAACGTTTTTCCTTGATGAGATTTTTTCAGAATTTTATCCAAAGGCACGTTCACCTGCAATACTATGCTAATTCATGACAATATAGTTTTTTTTCATGCTGGATTATATCATTAAAGTGTAAAATGTCTCCAGAGTGTTATCCAGATAATGAAAAAATAATAATTTATGTCTATGCTAGTGTGGTTTTTCATTCATTTACTAGGAAAGTAAGATGGAGAATGTTAGCGCCGAAAAAGAATTAATTTATATAAATACGTATGCTCTTCACAACCAACTCTATCATAGTGATTACTAGCGTTTTTTTCAACAAAAATGTAAGCTACTTACTCTCTCAAGCAGGATATATAATTTGTACATCCTATGGATGTAGTATCTCTGGTCGATGGATGGATGCCTTGTGGAAATAATTGTCATAATATAATGAGTTTTTAATATTTTTCAGCTAATCAAATGTTAGGGGCTTGAAATAAATGCATAGATCTTGAAATTATTAACGTTTTTAGGCATAATTATTGCCATATTGAATGATACTAGTGAGTTAGGGTAAAAGTTAAATGTTTATCAGCTTCGATGAGTGGATTAATCAAAGGAAGATCACGTCATGGGGAACAAATTTCGGAACATCGCAAATAGCTTTTCAAGGTTGGCGACATTTCAAAGAGGCTTATGTTCCTGAATTAATTGAAAGAGCAATTAATGAAAGCCGAATACCGGTGACTAGCTGTCTGGATCCATTTGGTGGTTCTGGAACTACTGCATTAGCATGCCAGTTTTTAGGTGTTCACCCCTCGACAATCGAGGTCAATCCATATCTTGCTGACTTAATTGAAGCTAAACTTTCTACTTATAATATTCATTCATTAGTAGATGATTTTGGCTTCGTTATTAAAACTTCTTACGAAGATATACCAAATGTTGAAGAGTATATTAATTATTTGCCTCCAACATTTGTTGAGCCCGGAATTAATAATAGATGGATTTTTAATTTAGGTGTGGCTAATAGGATATATGCCATCATATCCGCTATAAAAAAAATAAATAACCCTATTAATGCAAGGTTATTTAAAGTGTTATTGGGTGGGATTTTGGTAGAGGTAAGCAATACCGTTGTCAATGGGAAAGGGCGGAGATATCGTAATAATTGGAATAATAGATTAGTTGAGAATTTCAAAGTTGATGAGCTATTTCAGATTTCTGTTAAAAGGGCGATATCTGACATTTCAAAATATTCTAATCGGAGATGCTTGTCGTTCGAACTTCTGCGTGGTGATAGTAGAGAACTTATTTCTTCAATAAAAAATATTGATCTGTGCGTTTTTTCTCCTCCTTACCCAAATTCTTTTGACTATACTGACGTATATAATATTGAGCTATGGGTATTACAATATTTAAACTCCAAAAATGATAATAAATTACTTAGAGAAAAAACATTAACTTCACATGTCCAGGTGCAACGAAGCTATAGTTCATACCCTGATGGTTCGGCTTTATTAAGTGAAACAATTGGAAATTTAGAGGTTTTGCAAAAGTCCCTATGGAATAAAAATATTCCGGCTATGGTTGGTGCATATTTTACAGATATGAAATTAGTAATAGATGAAGTATGTGAAAAGCTTTCTCCAAAAGGAGAGATATGGATGGTTGTTGGAGATAGTAAATATGCAGGAGTAAAAGTATCTACAGCACAAATACTTATAGAGTTAATGTCAAATAAAGGGATTAATCTCATTAATTATGAGGCTTTTAGATCAATGAGAACATCCGCCCAGCAGGGTGGGCAGAAGGGGTTAGATGAAACTTTAATTACTTTTCGGAAAGATTAATTTCAGATTGCCTTTTGCTTTCAGCTGAGTTATATAGTTTCCAACGCCATTGGTGTATGTTATTTTCTATAGAAAATTGTTTAGTATTGGCGAACCAATAATCATCATCATTGTCTGCATTACACATATCAAAACAGCATAACACTGTATGATATGGTTCGAGTGTTATGCTATACTCTTGAGCTTGCCTCATTCCTTTATCAATCCATCCTAATTGCTCGGAATTGTTATAAGTTTTTTTTCCAGAATTACTAAAAGAACGTAAAGCTTTTAATTCAAGCAATGCATGGTTAATTTGCTTTCCCTTTTCATGACTTTTTGAAATAAGGAGTAAATCTAATCGACCGCCAACAGTATTTATTTCTGGTAGAGCTAATAAATTACATCCAAAATGAGACGAAAAATGGCTATATAATCTTCCTTGAATGCCTTTTTCTATATTTTCTGCTGGAAAAAATTTCCCGGAATCTTCCCAAAGCTTAAATCCTGCATTTTGAGAAGCAATTGGTGTAATTAAGCTTGTTTGGTACAAGCTATCAATAGCATATTTAATACTATTTAAGTCTAAAAATTCTTTCTTAAGTGATATTATGTATTCTTCTGTAGAATTAAAACCTTTAGGGTACATACGTACTGTATGCTGACCATTATGTTTATCAAGCATTACAACAGGAGTATCGCCTAGACCATAATCGTTAATAAATACATCTATTAGATCATCTGGATTTGATAGATCCACTTCAAAATAACGCCCTCGTGTAAGGGTGAGGTTAACAAAGCAAACTTTATCCATAAAAGATATTCGGCCAGAGTCAAAAGTGATACTATTTTTTAATTTAATATTTTCATCTGATAACTCGGGTTTGTCGGGATGCAAGAAAAAAATACATGTGCCAAGATCGTTGTGATCTATTTTTCTTAACTCATAAAGTGTATATGCTAAAAACTGGCTATATACTGGTACTGATTCATCAAATACAGGCTTACCTGTGAGTTCTTCATTAACTGTATTCAATAAGTCTTGGGGATTCCATGCTCCAATGTTTTTACTCATTTAGCTACTCTCCCCATTAGAAGTTTTTGAGATAAATGCCTAATATAGAAATTAAGTTTCAATTCTTTTGTAATTAGATAGTTAGGTAAGCTCTCTTGGACAAATTCAGCTGCGTTTACACTTGGGTTATCATGAACCCATTCACCGAAATCTATTACATTACCAAAATCAACAGATTGATCTGCATATGTAGCATCAAATTCATTAGAGTTAATAATATCCTTATCAGACAATTCAGTCAGAGCAAGAGTCAGTTTTTTTAAGAAAGTAAACATTTCATACTCAGACCTCCAACTATTTAAATGTTCAATGGTTGAACTTGCCTTTTCTATATTTAATTCATAATCGGCAAAAACTCTCCAGTTATTTAAATCGTCTAAATAATGGTATTGCAAGTTTGATATCTTTATATATCCACCCAAAACAAGCCAATCGAGCTGATTTTGTAATTCTGGATAATAGGGACCGTTCTTAAGTCTTAGCACTTTCCCATCTAAAGCCTTGGCACTATATATAGGGGCTAGAATATTCGCGAAATATGCTATGTTATGAAAAACTTCAGCAGGTAAAGGTGTGATACCAGCACCTCGAGACGCTTCCAAAATCATTAAAGCTCTAACTTGTAGTTCTATGTTTCTATTAACAGGAGCCATATTCATAACTCCTCGTTCCTTGTCGTGAAGCGAGAAGATGATTCAATAATACTATTATATTTAGCATGATAATCATCTTTGTAATCATTTACAGCTTTCGAGGGAATGGCAATTTTAAGTAAGTTGATTATGCCGCTATTTAGAGCTTCATTATCATGAAGACTTGCCACTAGTCTAGGTAAAAGTTCTCCATCGATTAGATTTGATGTTAAGACTAATTTATTACCATCTTGGTTTGCAAAGTTGATAAATATATTTGCTGCATTCTTGACGAATATTGCATCTAATGAGGCCTCAGGAGTATCCATAACTATACTTCCAACACCGTTACTCCCCGTTGTTTTAATTAAGGCAATACGGAAAGCTAAATCAATGAACTCTCTTTGGCTTTCAGAAACTTGTGTCGGAGAGCTTCTTTCTGTTATTAATTGATGACCACCACTACGCATTTTAAAAATAAATGCAGGAAAATTAATCGGTTCGCCAGTTTGCCCCAATTTCCATGGAATTCTAAACCATGTGATTTCACATTCTTCGACTAAGAAATTTTGAACAATATTACTGAATCCATTTTTTATGACTTCAGTTTTTGATAGAAAATCAGCTTCCACAGTCTTTATAAATTCTCTAAATTCATCCTGTGCTGATTTAAGCTCTAAGTTTTTGTCTTTAACCATAGACTCAAGTGTTGATACCTTTAAATCAATAATATTACTAGGATCTCCTGTTTTAGCTAAATTAACCTCCATTGGCATTAATTTTAAATTTATTTCTTCAATGTCATTTTTATTTTTTTCGATGTGATAATTAAGTTCTAATATTTGTGATTCTAAATCTTTTTGTTTAACTGATTGTATTTCATAGTTTCTTTTTAAATTATGAATATTCTCTTCCAAGTATATTATCTTTTCATGAATGTCATTTTGATTGATTTTGTCTGATTTTATTTTGAAAATATTTGAAAGATAATATTGTATTAACTTTTGTAGTCGTTCTATTTTTTTTCCAGCCACATCAGAAGCACCAAAAATATCTTTTTGTGAGTTAATTGTGGCTAATATAAATAAAAGTGTATCATCCGCCTTTGGCAATGTAGAATCTAATATTTTGACTTTATTATTTTCTATATCTCTTTCTATACTGTCAATTTCCTGCTTATATCTTAATTGTAGAGAACGGATGGTACTTCTTTCATTACTTAAAACATCCAAATCATTCTGTAACTTATTTATATATTCAACTGTTTCTGCTCTAAGGCCTTTTAAAACGCCAATTTGATTTCGATGCCCAGTCTTATCCTCTGGGGTTTGGAAATTTTCTTTAATTTTTTTTATTTGTTTATTGACCGTGTTACGTAAGTTTCGAAAATCTGAGTCAAGCTCGAGTACCTTACGTGTCAGTTCTTTCCATTGAATTGATTTTTCATTGTCAAGAAGGAGTATCCGCAAAAGTTCTCTTTGTGCGCTTGTATCCCAAACCAATGCACGACGATTTTCCTGATAAAAAACAATATAATGTAATATTAAAAGCCAGTCCCCAAAGCTACTGACATTTGAAAGACCTTGAATTTGATCTTGGAATAATTCTTCATCATTAACTCGATTGGAAAGAGGTAACAATGTTTGACCAATTTTGATATCTATAATTGAAAGATTTGATAAATTTCTAGTTACGGATAACGTTGTGTTATCAAAATCAACTATTAATGTACATTTTGCATCTGTAGCATTATCGGAAACCCTATCAGAGAAAAAAGATTTCAAATCTTTTCTTTCTGCGGCGATGATATTTAAATTACCAAGTTCATCGTTTTGATCGAATTTTGCAAGGTCAAAAGGCCCTGATAACATCCTAAAAAGAATATTTATTAATGTGCTTTTTCCAAGACCATTTGCACCAAGAACAAGGGTCAGTCCTTGCTTAGAAAAGTCAATATGTAACCCTGGTTTTTCTGCTGTTCCTGGATAAAGGCCATACCCATCGATATCTAGTTGTTTTAAAATAGGAAAATTAACCACGTCCCCCCCAGTTCAATCAGTGATTCCTATCAATGATGGTTTTTTAAGACACATCCTATCTTATAGAAGAAGATAGAATGTTGAAGGTAAAGATTCAACACATTTATTAATTGAATATAATTGAATTAATACAATAACTTATGATTATTTTGTGATAATGATCAAAAATTCCAATTGATTGATGATTTAAATACATAATTGTGTAAACGATTTCATATCCAGTCACTCGCCTCTTGGTGTGACGTTACTCCCAGAAACTATGGGGCCAATGTGCGCTTATCTAGGTAGACCGGAGATAATAAGATCGCTGCTGGAATGAGTGTCTCGGTTGCAGGTTCTGCCCGCTGTTTGGCGTACTCTCCTAATGAAATCATTTCTTATATGTATGGCTTCGCTATGTGATACGACGATGTTAGTACCGACAAAAAGTTCCTGTCAGTGTAAGTTCAGGACCGAGTACTACCTGCCTATTTCACCTCTTCGGAGTAAGGGGGGCTACGTCCAGCAATGTAGTCTCCGATTTTTTCTTCCGCGCACTTTCCGTTCCCGTATCAGCTTCCGTCAAATCGTTTCCCAACACAACCCGTCCCGCAAGGGTAAATGGCACGCATGCTGCGCCCTTGCGTGCCGGAACGATGCCGGGAAAGCGAACCGTCAGGCGATACGAAGACGAAAATCACTCACTGACGGAGAAAAAACGATGACGATTTCCCTGCATACCACCCGGACAAGCGCCCCTAACACCGCAGCGGCGACCAGCGTATCCCCGCTGGAGCAGTCAGGCTCCTCAAAAACGAAATTTTCTAAAACCAGAACCGACATTTATCAGACCGTTACTGACAACATCATTGCAGCGCTGGAAGCAGGAGTTAAGCCTTGGGCGTGTCCGTGGCAGCGTGTAGCAGGTATGTCCGGATTACCTTCAAACTATGCTACTCAAGTGGCTTACAGCGGGATGAATATCATGTTGCTGTGGTGCAGCGCATCAAAACAGGGTTTCAGCGATTCACGCTGGATGACCTACAAACAGGCTCAGGCAGCAGGTGGACAGGTTCGCAAGGGTGAGCATGGAACAACAGCTATTTTCTACACCACCCTCGAAAAGGAAAACGACACCGGAGACATTGAACATATCCCGATGCTGAAAACCTTCACCGTGTTTAACGTTCAGCAAATCGACGGTTTGCCCCTGACAACGGAAACGGTCAGCCCAGAAGCGACATTTGACCCGTTACCGCAGGCTGAAAATCTGTTCAATAAGAGCGGCGCAAACATCATCGAGAAAGGACAAAATGCTTTTTTCAGCCCATCAACAGATGAAGTCTGGCTACCGGAACGCCATCTGTTTTCTGATGTGGCGAATTTCTACGCTACAGGCCTGCATGAGCTGGTTCACTGGAGTGGTGGCAAAAAACGCCTGAACCGTGAAATGAAAGGGAAGTTTGGCAGTGCGGATTATGCTCTTGAGGAGCTGATCGCCGAGCTGGGAAGCGCGTTCATGATGGCGGATCTGGGGATTGTCGGAGAGGTACAGCACGAGAGCTATATTGCTTCCTGGCTGAAAGCACTGAAGAACGACAAACGATATATTTTCAAAGCGGCCAGTACGGCATCAAAAGCGCATCGTTATTTGATGGATAAAGCTTGAGGGCAGGGTAAGAAGCCGCAAAGGAATGCGGCTTTGACCATATATTTCTGTGGGCAGATTCGTGGTGGTGTTAAAGATATAAGCTCTCTGCAAATTTTTCGTGGCACTGTGTGTCAGGAAAAATTCGCAGGCTGCGGGAGCGGGCGGCAAAGAGCCCGATCATCGCTCTAGATATATTGGCTCAGACTTGATCTGGCCGTGTTCTCTGTTAGCGCACCATTCAGCATGACAGTCGGCAAAGAGCTGTGAGTTCAACCGATGAACGCCTTTGTAGTTGAGCTATTTATTCTAAACCGTAATACTGTATAAATGCCGTTTATTAAGCTTTTCGTTTATTTCGGCTTTTCGCCCAAGGTAAACAAATTCCATTATGTCATTGAATTCTTCATTCTCAGTACTATTCTTATCAAGAACGCCTTCGTCTAAGTAGAGTGGTTTTGCCTGCTCAAAGTTATTGTAAAGCAACCCTTGCTTCTCAAGTATTAAGGCGACTTCCTCTAAACGGTCTAGGCAACAAATGTACATATTAGCAGGGGCGTTAGCTACAACTAACTCCGCATACAGTTTTCCATGGGCGACTTCAATGTCAGAAATAGCTTCAGGCGTGTACGGCAATATGCTAGATAACTCACTTTTCCTTTTGTTTAGCCAGTTTAATGCGTCTTTTTTGTCAAACGCTTTGAGCAGAACTAAACATAACTTATCAATTACTAGCAAATTGCTTTTATCACTATTATAAAGGTTGTCGAGAACAAAAAACCTAATGATTGGAGGGAGTATGGAAAATACGCTCACAATTTCATTGCTGGAGCCAAATTTATACTTTTTAAAGTACAAAATAAACAAGCTTGCATACAACTTAAACAACGCATCAATCGCAGAATCCACATCAGTATCAAGAATCGGTTTTGGGTTTTTTGTATGGGTGCATTTATTCCCTAATTTTTGTAGCTTTCTAACAGCCCCCATTAAAAATTTATCATTTGAACTTGCGGCCTTTAATTTTTTAATAACTTCGAAATTACCGAGTGTAACTTCTTCGCCTTGAGGGATGTCACATAATTTGCGTATGACAACTTCTGAATATTGTCGAATTGTAGAAATTTTACCTCTATTGGATCTGGATTCAATGTAAAAAGCGTCATTAATTAAATCTTTAACTAAATCTTCATAAACTTGATTTTTGAACTTCATTTTTCTGCATCCGTGAAAGTGAACTCTTGACCGGCTAGTATTTTAATAACACGCGTGCACGTTTAGCCACTTCGACCAGCCCGACCATGCTGTCAATGATTACTTAAGGTCAGACAA
Source organism: Candidatus Symbiopectobacterium sp. NZEC151 (assembly GCF_025962655.1). Lineage (GTDB taxonomy): Bacteria > Pseudomonadota > Gammaproteobacteria > Enterobacterales > Enterobacteriaceae > Symbiopectobacterium. Next base: position 305,861 of record NZ_JAGFPE010000001.1, read on the forward strand.
TTACTGACAATTGTCAAATCCATTTTTTCACGATAACGCGTATGCGAGTTATCCCGCCAGAGAACACTTATAACTCATTGAATTTTCGATCACTACTGTACGCATGAATGATAAAGCTAGCACAAAATAAGTAGATCGCTTGTTGTTGCAAACTATGTGCGTGCCAACTAAGTCCGCTCCTGGCACAAAGCTACCTGCCAGATGAGGTTATGCACTGAGCCATAAAAATGTTAGCTCAAATCTGAGCTAACACACTCATAGAGGAATTTAACCCGTCTTCATTTATCAATGTGCCTTCCTGCATCATCAGAATGAGCTGTGGTACTCCGTGCTGCCGCAATACGCCTGCGAGCAGTTTTCACATAATCCTCTTCTCGCTCAATACCGATAAAACAGAATCCTTCCATCGCCGCAGCTTTGCCGGTGCTTCCACTCCCCATAAAGGGATCAAGTACAGTGCCACCTGAGGGGGTAATCAGACGGCAGAGGTATCGCATCAGTGCTGTGGGCTTTACACACATATGATTGTTCCCTTCATCGCGGTCATTTTTGCTGGCTTTCGCACAATAAAAGAACCGACTGGCGCTATTAATTTCCATCTGCTGAGGGGTATACGGGAACATCGTAAGTACTGCATCACTGCCATCATGGATAACATTGGCAGGCCAGCGACCATCAGGATTTCCTTGTCTGGCGATACCTCCATCACCTTTACTTCTGCCTCGCCACATATGGTTGGGCTCAGATCCACCCGGTCCATTTGGATAATCATAGGGGGATTCCCCCTCTGCCAGAGGGATCCTGCATTCGCCGATGTTCAGAACGCCGGTACCATACACGCCTACGTTGGATGCTATGGTTCCCTTGCTCGGCTTGCGGGCAAGGGTAATCGGTTCCAGCGCCGGTTTTAACGCGTGGTGAGATTTAGGAAAGCCCGAACCGTATACCCAGCCCAGTATTCCGTCACGTCCAAATGTCGCGTCCAGCAATTTGAGCTGGTCCGACGACAAACTTTCAATGAGGACCTGAGCAGCATTGCTGGTCTCGTAGAGAAATACGATCATGTCACGTATTTCAAAGCCCGCATCCTCAATACGCGCTGCCATCCGGTGTTGAGTACGGGATCCCGCGAAAGACAGCAAATGACCACCGGGTTTAAGTACGCGCAGACACGCTTCCCAGATGGCTTGTGAAGGGACATCATAGTCCCACGTTTTCCCCATGAATTTAATACCATATGGCGGGTCGGTCACTATGCTGTCCACAGAGTTGTCCGGCATATTGCGCAGAACCTCCAGGCAGTCGCCATGGTTCAAAATGTCATGCATGGCGTTCCCTCCCGACATCGTCACCAACTGATGAAGAGGGGCCCCCCTGTTTATCACTGACACTATTTTCCAGTTCATCAAGGGTGCGGAACAGGAACATCTCGCGTTGCTTCGCATCAAACGAAACAGGAACACTGTTTCTCATCACCGTTCTGATACTGACAAACAGCCTGACCAGCGATTCTTTAGTTTTATTATCCGGCATCACATACATGGCATAGTGCCAGCGACCGGCGTCGCTGGCTGCCAGATGACTGCCAATAATGCTGATGTAACGTGCGCAGGTTTTCATTGACCGCTCTGTTTCCACTGCGACGATGGCACCGCTGCTTAAGGTAATAATGCCGTCCGGTCGGTGCCGGATACCTGGGTACCGCGCCATAAACTCTCCCCGGTCGCCATTAAGCCAGCCTGTGCCGCCTTTTTCCTCCAGGGCGATCCTGACCCGCTGGTTTAACAGGCGATGTTCCAGCGTCGAGTTTTTGAGTTTGCCCGGCTCAAAATAGGCAGGGAAAACCTTGTCATTAGCACTAACCACCATTGCCAGTCCCTGCATGGTGATCCCCCACAATGATTTTTTCCCGGTCAATACTGGATACTCATGTTTATTTAGGAGACCCATTGAAACCGCTTTATTCAGCAGGTTATACATCGCATGGTTATGTTTACCTTTATAACCGACAACTCTTTTTAAGGTCCGGAAATCAGAGAATGTTTCTTCCTTGAGGAAATACAGCAATGCCCGCATTCTCCGATTCGCGGCTTCATTTCTTTCAGCAACATTATGAACAAGCATTGATAGCCTCATAGGTTAATGGAGGGTTTGTGAATTGGGCTTTCTTTTTCGCTATGCAGGTTTCTTTTATGTTCAAACGAAAACAGGTCGATATATTGTTTTTTCGCCGGTATATGGAATAGTTTGGTTGCCTTCGCCAAATCGTTTTGGGTAAAAACAAAACCAACGAACTTAGGAAGATTAAGCAGCATATTGCTGTCTATATAATATCGCTCAGCCTGGCGGATCATCCTGTCCGTTTCCATTTTCTCCGTCAGGGAGATATCCGTTTTAACTTTCCTCATTTCATCGTCAACCAGAATAGAGCCGGTCATCCTTGCCACCCAGTCGGCGGTGTCCGGATCGCGAAGGCGGTAAACCAGCATAAACTTGCAGTTCTCAATCACCGAACCAGCAACGGCATCACCCTCCAGATCTGCCGGACAATCATATAAATCTTTTACCGACTGGTGGGCCATTATTATATGCACACCTTTGTCCCTCGCAGCGCCAAGCCCCTCAAGCGCAGGGCGGGACAGGTGATATTTAAGTTCATCAAGAAAAATAGCGACAGGACGAGGTTTGCCTTTTATTCGATCACGCGTTTCGGCTATCTGAATCAAGCGAGTTAAAATTATGCGCTGAGCCGATATGATTTTCTGGTTACGCATCGAGCCGATGATGTAGCAGCATCCGCCTTCATCAAAAATGGTCTTTAAGGAAAATCCCTTATTGGCATTAATGGAGTTTACTAAAGCGATTTCCTCAAGCTCGCCATAAAAAGCAGGCACATCTTCACTGAGGGATTTCACAAAGTCAGTGTTAAATAAGTCGCGTAATGTCATTTCTTTTTCATAAATAGCTGCCGTATTTCTGGCTGCACGACGGTCGGCAATACGATAAAAGTCAGCACCTTCACCTTTTTTACCCAGGCTGAAACCTGCATTAAACAGCTCCTCCAGCTGTTCATGAGAAATATCAGCCAGTAAATCAAGCTGAAAATTAAGGTCATTCAGGTTAATAATGACAAATTGCTTTCCGGCTTTCTGACAAGCCTCCCGCAGTACATGCGGTGCCCACTCATCATTTTTAGGGTCTTCGACAAACACGCCTTCACCTGAAAGTATTGCCTGATAAAGCAGTACACAGGCACTGACGCCTTTACCGGAACCTGTGGTACCGATAAGGTCAGCGTGTTGAGTTTGAAATTCTTCGGCGGTGATATATTGCGGCTGGTTGTCTTTATCCAGCCCGATAAAAATACCGTTATTCAGGTCAATATAATCCAGCGGATTATACGCAATGCTGTCAGGTAACATGTCTCTGACTTCACGAACATCCGTTCTGACATTTCTTTCCAGCTTGCTTTTTTTAATCATCCGATGTTTCAAACTGTCGATTTCACCCGTCAGCAGCCTTCGGACTGCAATATGAAAAGCCAGACCTGCCAGCGTAAATCCGACAGTCAATATCCAGAGTGATAATCTGAGCAGGATGTCATTATCGAGCACTTTAAAGAAAAAACTCAGCCCCTGAATGGTCAGTGGTGACAGGGTGCCAAATATGAAAAAGAAGGTGGATACACCCGCTACCGATTTTAACCAGAGGGGGGCATTTTTTCTTTCTTCACGTGGCAGATGAAAGATGAATGGCAGCGTCAGCCCGGCAAATACGGACAATATTACCGGGTTGTGTTGTAGCCAGAGCAGAAAAAAAGAAAAGGCATCCGAAAAGGCATTCAGCCTTTGCATCAGATGGATTCCCATCGCAGTGATCTCCGGTCTGATTTCGGTGTGACGGGCGCATCACATGGGCGTCACCGATGGACGTTAAACCCCACGCCCACGCGCGACGCCTATTGAGGACGCCCATAAACGGATGAAGAGCACTGAACGTCTGCGACGCTCATGCCCGTTATCCGCGCTTTCAGAAAACAGCCGACGCATGGTCGTCAGCTCCCTGAAACGCCCGAATGACGGGCAAAGGCGTGTGACATACGCTCGTGCTGGACGCTCTCCCTGCATGTCACATGGGGGTAATGTCGTGGCTGGACGCCACCCCAAAACCCCCAACGGCAAAGGCGGCACACCGTCGCACGCTACGCGCGACCAACCCCTTTAAGACGCGCGTTTCGCCTGTTTTTTCTCGCAAGCTCCAAAAAACGGGAACGCTGCTTTAAAGGGGTTGGTCGCGCCTGATCGGCAATATTCCCCGCTGGGGCGGGAAATATTACCTGGCTTGACGGTGTGCGGGGCTTTGCCCCCCAAATAAACCGCTGTCGTGGGCGACAGCTTTTCGCTCGCTGGGGCGGCGAAATTTATTCGGCTCCCCCCGGCCTGCTCAATTCGCTTTAGGCGAATGTTCGCAGGTGGGCGCGGTGCCTGAAAATTAGCAATTTCTGCGAAATTAAATTTTCTGTCCGCGCTCCACACACTTATTTTACGGCTTAACAATTTCTCCGAAATTGAAGCCAAAATAAGCATGCTTTAAAACCGCCGTCTGTCAGTCTGTGGCGTCATTCGAGACATTATCAATGTTTGTTATTCACATCTGTTCGCGGGCTATTTCAGCCCGGCATTCTCGTTCCGCGTTTAATACCGCATGATAGGTGTCATCATCGACTTTCGTTCCCTGACTTTCGGCATACCGCCTGAGCTTCTCGGCGTCCGATTCATTAAGCTGTGACAGATGATGTCGCAATAAACCGGTAAATCGGCTTTCATAGATTTCGTAATAAAGCCCGCATCCCTGATTGGCTTCTTTTGACAGGGAATCATAGATACATGTGACAGATATTCTGTCGTGATGCGTTGAGTGAATATTGGCAATAAACAGGTCTTCTTTATTCACTTTTGTTTCTCCATGCAGGGAATATATTAAGATAGCGGCCAGGGTTCTATTACCCTCTGACCCTGCCAAATCTGGACAGGATTTTATTCACCGTCTCCGGGTTAGCACTGGCGCATTCTCCCAAAAAGGCTTTTCTGGCATTCAGTGTGTGGTTGGGTAAAAAACCGTGTTTATTCTTTTTAACGATATTAAAGAAAGCACGCTCCGCAGAACGACATTGACTTCCTCCACTGTTTCCGGTTGTTTTACCGTACATACAAAGCACAACTTCGCACGGGTCGGCAGCGAAAGAATAAACAGGCGTTCCGGCGACAATGCACAGCATTGCCGCCGCAATAGCGGAATATTCCATGATGACCTCCTTACGGTGAGGTGAATTTCAGGATGTGAGGGGGAAGATTTAATGCGAGAAATAAATTCGGGTGTCGCTGCATGTCAGTCTGCCAGAGACAGGCTGATATTCAATAACGTCTTTAGCGCCATATCGCCGTAGCCAGTTTTTTGCAGTAAAGAATTCTGCGCCTGATGGTGTAGCAACAACAATACGCGCAGAGTGGGCGACCGCGTAAAATATGGAGGGCGTCCAGCGAGTCTCATTAAAATTCCGTGCGTGAATGGTTAATAACCATGTATCTTTTACCACCGGAGAAGGAATAATAACCGGGTTGTCTCGCCATTGCGGTAAACCGGTATTGACTGACTTACCCGGTTTATCCCATTCAACAGGAACCGGTGGCGGGGGGGAAGAACAGCCTGAAAGCACCAGCGAAAATAACAGCATATGGATAACTTTTATCATGCTTTCATCTCCTCAAAAAAGGCGCTGCGGTGCAGTGGCCGGAAATAAATATCATTCATCCGACGCACATTACCGTCCAGGTCGATACTCACGATAACGTCCAGACTGTCCAGTACCTTGCGTAACATAAAGGTGTAAGGGAGTCGGGCGCATTGCGGGGTTTCATAACAGCGGGTAATAAAGCCGTCTACCGCTTCCATTGCCGAACCGGCATGGATAGAGGTCATACTGCCTTCATGGCCGGAACCGGTTATCTTGAGAAAATCCCAGGCCTCACCGCCGCGCACTTCGGTTAATAGTATGCGGTCGGGATTCATGCGGTAATTCCAGCGTAGCAGGCTGGCGGGCGTCACAATTGACCCTTTTTCATCTGCCGATTCCGACGGATAAAAAAGGTGGACGTAGTTTTTATGAATAAATAAGGTGATTTCTGGATTATCTTCAATGGTCGTAATACGAAGATGGCGCGGAATAAAACCAATAAGCATCTTCATATAGGTGGTTTTTCCGGTACTGGTTTCCCCGGCCACTGCGATGGTTTTGCCGTACTCCATGCACTTTTCCATAAAGCGTGGAATATCTTTTGCGTTATACAGGGCCAGTAATTCCTGATCGTGCGTCTGTATTTTTTCCGTGCCCGTCACTCTGTTATAAAACCCGGCGGCGATATAGTCCTGATGCGGGATTTGCACCTGTGAGGGTTTACGCAGGGTGATGGACACCGTGTTACGCTCGCAGGCCGGGGGCACAATAACCTGACAACGTTCGCCGGATTCCAGCGTGGCTGACAGCCCCGGCTTGATATCTTCGATATTGTCGCCGTGATGCTTAGCCAGACATCTGGCAAAGTTGTAGCAGCCCTCATAATCCAGCGGAACAGTATGCTGTTCCCAGATGCCATCAATTTTGGTGAATAGCTCGCCCGGGCGGTTGACGGCGATCTCTGTCAGTCCTCGGCGATCCAGAAAATCGCCAAAAAATCGCTGCTTATAGCGGTCGAGAGAGAGGTTTTTCATGTGATATCCTTTAATCGGATAAATGTGTGGAGGGAGCATGTCGAAGACGAAGGTACTGTTCGCTTATTGCCATGAACTGGGGCGCTGCTTGTCCATTGATGAAGCGCGAACGGAATTTTTTTCCAGAAAGCCGGAAGAAAGAAAGCGGTTCACTTTTTCCTGTAGCGATCGCAACTGTAATGTCACCATTAGCGGCGTTAACTATCACGTCAAAGCTGAAGATGGCGAAAAATTCAAGGCTGCACACTTCCGCTCTCCCCATCCTCACAAGTTTGGATGTGAATGGATCGCGTTCACCGAGGATGTCGATCAGGACAGACGGCCGGATGAATCAGAGGCTGATTTCACGGAAAGAAAAGCAAAGCAAAAGCTGACAGACTATATCAACTGCTTTGATCCTTCGATTGATGATCCTGAGGGTGAACCAGCCGATCCCGTTAAGCTTGTTACTCCAGCTTATGTAAAAAAACCTCTCGGGGATGATGAAGAGCCCGGTGCAGGTGAAGAGCCACGCTGGAGTCGATACACGCGAACCAACCAGCTGCAGCGGTTGATCGACACATGGCAGGAAGCGAAAGAAACGTTGCCTGATGAGTTCTGGGCGTTAAGACTCAGGATCATGAACTACGGTCAGATCTATCTTCATGAATATATAACGCATATTCAGCGAGGATTGACTAACCCGTACGCGGGCGTCATCTATGGCGGCGGGACGCTAATGCATCGGTATGGACGGGGTTTTCTTTTTAATTTCTTTGATAAACATGAGGGTAAACCTGTTCGCCTGTATGTCAGTAAAGATCTGATGGCGAAAGGCCGGTTTGGTCATTATATCGATGAAATACTGGACACAGAAAACGTCAGATATTTCCGTGTGTTTCTGCTCAATCCGGTTGTTTCTGAACGGGAAAACAGCGCAGGAAAATCTGTTATCAACCTTGAAATATCAAAACTACGTCAACTGGCGATTTACTACGAGCTGAACTCCAGCAAGGCAGATGATTCTCCATCACCGGAGAAGGATGGGGACAGTCCGGCATAGCGGGCTAATGTCGTCGCAAGAATGATAATATCGGTGACGTCAGGCAGCGATATCTGCTTATGTGCCAGCCGGATATCGTCTGAGGTAAAAGGCGCTACATCCAGAGAATCTTCACCGATGGTGAGGCAGAACGTTTGTTCTTCCCCAAAGTCAATGATGAACTCTGTCAATGCGCCCCCGGCACGATAACATGTCATGACTATTCTCCTGATCCCGGTAAGGTGTGACATTACGTCGTTGACTACAACATTGTTGTAATCGTCCCTGACGATGACGTCTGTCGCGGTGACGCCAAACAGAAACTTTCGATTATTCATTCTTCATCCTCAGTGTATAGATGCCGGAAAAATCAATATCCCGCCCTGTGATCAGATTGATGATCTCCCCCTGATTTTTGTAGAGGGTAGGCGGGATATTGATGCTGTTTTCCAGCGTGGAACGTGCCATATCCGCCATGGCCTGACGGCTGTTTTCGGTATAGTCCGTGTTACGGTCTTTCTGACCAGCACTGTTAGATGCCCATGCACCAATATCAGGGATCATCCCGACCAGTAATGCGCCACCGAAGCGCTCTCTGAAATGCGTGTCGATCCAGCCGTCAACGCCAGCCTCGCCCAGTTCTCCGGCAGCACGGGTATCGATCAGCGGAATATCAAGATAAGGGGGCTGGCGGGTACGCAGTTTTGTGATGATAAGAAAGGCGCGTCCCTGTCCTTGCGTCATTCCTGTCTCTGCACCAGTCTGATAAACGCCTGAAGCCGTGGTCCCTTTTTCAATCAGCTTCGTATTACCGCTGGCACTCCAGATATCGTCGGCGATCGTGCAGCGGATTTTCCCCGCCCGGTCCGAGACAAAGCGGTAATCCAGTGAACAGGGAATAGCGATATTTTCCGGGACGTACAGGTCCGGGTTGTAAGGAATACGCCGGACTGCTGCCGGGGAGAGTTCCGACGGTGGCGACGTGGTGTCTGGTTGCTGTCCGGCAGAGGCTGCCTGCGTCATCTCCTGCTGCCTGGTCCGGACCGGGTTTTGAGCCGCAGCGGCTGAACCATCACGCCGAACCAAAAAATGGGCTTTATCAAGTTGAGGCGGCATCTCAGGCTCCGGGGCTGTCGTCATGCGCGGGTTGTTTTCTGCCGGTTCGGATGCTTCGGCCCCGGTATCTTGCGTACCCAGATCGGTACGCTGCCGGTAATCGCTGCGGTTCGGCTGTGGCGTAGCATCCTGCCGCTTCTCTTCACCGGGTTGCCAGAGTAGATTGCGATATACCCAGTTGCCCGCCCATGCCAGCGCAATCAGCGCAACGGCGGCGATCGCCAGAAACGCGGTGGCTTTCCCGCGCCTGCGCTTTTTCAGTTTATTGACGGCGGGTTGTAGCGGGTCGTTCTCTTCATCGTCCTGCGCGGTGAGAAGCGTCGCTTCACGCCTTGCACGGGCTTCGCGCTCCAGCGCGGCAATATCGTCATCCTGTTGCGAAGGAGAAGGCTCTGCACCATCAGGCACCGGATGCGGGTGTTCATCGTTCATCTGCATGACTCCTCAGTTGTCAGTGGGTTGCGGGCTTTTCCACCCGGTCAACATGCGGTGAAACCGTGGCACCATCAGCGGTCTGGACTCTGCCGAAACCGCGATTTTCCAGGCCGACCACGGCGTTACCGGAACGCAGGACCAGACGGGGCGTGACCTCCTGAATGACCAATACGGTGAAGTTGCCTTTTCTGCGGATACTGCTGTTAACCACATGCTCCTGGCCGTTCAGCGCTTTTGTCACGGAGGGAATAGATTTGGCCGGGGAGAAGCCCACGAACGTAAAGCGGCCATCGTCATACGCAAAATCGGGGACAATACGGGTGCTGTCGCGCCCCGGATATTTGAGGTAGTCCCAGTTGCGTGGCGTCTGCGCGGCATTCAGGGCCTGCTGAATGTCAGTCTGCTGCTGTTTTTGCTCCCGTTCCAGCACTCTGGCCGCTGTCTCACGATTGACCTTCTCCCGGTCTTCGCCCGGATAACGGTAACTCACCTGGAAAGCGGGCTGCTGTTGTGACTTATCATCGATGACATTCAGCTCGACGTTGTACAGCCGACGGGTGGTGACGATCAGCAGGTTGGTATGCCAGTCCTGGCTGTTAGGGGGGATCACCACCTGCGTGGTGTTACCGTCCGCGCCGGGCGCACCCTGAACGAGCGCCACCGGGCGGACGTTCACCCGGTTGGCGTCCGGTGTGGCTTCCCACGCTTCTTCAAAACCGGGTCTGGCGCTGATAACCGCCTCGTCGCTATCAAAGACCAGTGTGGTCATGAAACCGGGACGGGTATTGACGACGGTAACGTTCAGCGGGTTATAGACAACCTGCTGAACGCGGGCATCATAGCGGCTCGCCTGCGGGATGGCCGCGCACCATGCCGTGCCACACATCATCAGCGCCAGCGGGATAAGAGAGATGCTTTTCATTATTCACCTCCCCGGATTTCACGGTCTGCCTGCCAACTGGTCACGATAAAACCGAACGGGTTAACCTCTCGTTCCGTATCGCTCATTTCTCGGCCGGGATCGGAGTGAAATGTCAGACGGGCATCCCAGTATTCGGTGCGGGTGCTGTTGTCTGCGAGGCGGCGGATGGTCTTTTTGTAACGAAGGGTGGCAACTTTATCGGGATCCGTGCCTGAGGTGATCTGGTTTGACAGAATGTCGATGCGTACGGTATTTGTCCCATTCTGGTACACCTTGTCCGGGGCGTCTTTTCCGGCATACAGCGCCAGATAGTCATCATTGACCTGAGGACTGTTATAAACCTGTACCGTGGCGTAATCGTCCTGCAGGGAAGGGTAAACGTACCGTTCACGCAGCCTGACGTAACCGGACGTCATCGCCTTCTGATAAGCTGCCTCCGCCGTCAGACTGGTTTTCGATGCACGGGTGACGTGCTCCACCCGTCCGGTATGATTATCCACGGTGTACAGTTCAACGACCGTCTGTTTCAGGGGCAGCATCAGCACCACGGCGATGAGTGCCAGTAGGGCGGTGAGCAGGCCCGCACCACCCACCATAAACCCGGCTTTTGTGGCACGTTTGTCCCGCTCAATCATCTGCTGCTCAAAGGTGCGAGAATCCGCAATGAGGGTCTGTTCACTCATGACTGTTTAACTCCGCCATTATCTGAGGGGTGTTCACCGGGATACCCTGACCACCAAAGGCTGGGGGACGAGGGGACTGCGAGCATCCGAAAAGCGCGCACAGCAAAACCAGCGCAATCAAGCGTTTCATGGGGTGTTTCCTTAGTGAGATGAAGACAGGGTTATGTTTTCGTCGGAGGAATTAACGGGAGTATTTCAGCAGGGATGACAGGTTTAACGATGGAATTTCTGAACGGCCGTTTCTCTTGATCGCGCCAGTCTCCGGGCTTCGTTGCGGGCGATCATCTGTTCAATCGCATTCTTACGTGCCTGAGCTGCGCTGTATCCCGGACCGCTGCCGGGTTTACCCGCACTGGCATCACTCCAGCCCTGGATAGTGTCCTGAAGGGTACGGGTAGTCTGCTTACCGGCTCCTGCTACCAGTTTCCCGGCACCAAACGCCGCCGCGCCGATACCCACCGCCGCGAGCCCCTGCATAGACACGGTTGCACTGGCCCCGGCCAGCGCGCTGGCCAGTTTTGCGGAGAGGTAGACCAGTATTGCTGCGCAGATACCGGCCAGACAGACCTGTGCACCTAGTTCCACAATGTTGGATTGTGCAGACAGTTGTGTTGCAATATCTAACCGCGAGTTTAAATAATTGACGACAATGCGTAGCGACAACGCAGAAAACAGAACCGTTAATATGGCGGCGAACACATTTTGCAGCCAGTTGTTAAACATGGGGCGTAAAAAACCATACAGCAGACAAAATATAAATATGGGGGCGGTAATACTCAGCAGTAAAACCATGACTTCCGCGATCATTGAAATAAAGGCGGTGATAATCATTAAAACGAATATCCCGAGCCAGACATAAAATTGAGCCGTCATACCCTCATCTTTTATGTATGTTGAGTTATCCATGTCGTGTAACGTTTTACCCAATACCTTCGCTTTACCCCATAAGCTGTCCAGTAACTGCCAGATATTATCGCTGCCGGAAAATCCCTCCTTCAGGCCATTAATGGCATCAATAACCCCATCGAGATAACCGCTGACATTTGCCACAAAGGACAGGAGGATTGCCATCCTCATGATGTCCCACGTGACATCCTCCATTGGCGTGGACAACTTACCTGCCAGGGTCTGGTATCCACGCCACATGATATAGAGCGTGGCTGACGTTGCCGCCAGCCCCACCATCATGGAGGAGTATGACATCATCAGTCCCTTTGTGGCGTCAGTAACTCCTCCTATCAGGTGTTTTTCAACACCGATAAATACACCACCGGGCATATTAACCTCACTATGAGTTCAGATCGGGAGTGGGAGCATTTAACTGCTGAATTTGATAATGGGCTTCATTGGCGTTTTTACAGTTATCTGAGGCATCGCCGGTTTTTTGGCATTTTTCATACACCGCTTTTAGCTCATCGGGATGATCTTTGTACCACTGAGTAGTTTTGGCTTCTTCTTTGCAGCCACTGATGATAAATAATAAAGACAGGAAAGAGAGGGTTAATAAACGCATGTGAGACTCCTTTAGCCGTTTAAATCAGGGGTTGGCGCAGTTAACTGTTGCTGATTCCACTGTTTAATACGCACATCCTCCAGTACTTTTTCGCGCTTTTCTGCTGCCTTCACGCTCATTTCCCACTGGTCAGTGAGCGTGTTCAGCATCACTGATTTTAGCTGAATACTGTTGGCAAGGTCCTGAGACTCCTTTGAGTCTTTGGATAGTGCGATACGGTTCGAGAGGCCGTTAATCTCGCCCAGCGTCTGGCTGACCTGCTCCTGGATCTCGCCAGTCTGCTCAAACTGTATCGCTTTGTTGATGACCAACTGTTTGCAGGTATTGGCATAACTTCCTGACTGTTCCGCATTGCAGGTATCGAAAACCCGGTATTTCGCGTACAGCGCATCGAACTGTCCTGAGGTGCCGCCGGAAAGTAGCAGATCATTGAGTGTCTGGCCTGGCTTGCGCAGTTTTTCCAGATCCGCTTTCAGACTCTTCGCCTGATCCACAAAATCTGCAATATCCCGGACGCCGGTGGCCGTCGCTAACTGATTTTTATACGCCTGGATCTGGCTCTGGTAATGTTGTGCGGTCTGCATCCAGCGCTGCGCTTCTTTCAGCCATTCGAGCTCACGCAGCGGGTCAGCATCAACAAGGACCGGAATACCAGCGTGCGCCAGCGGGCTGGCAATGACGCACGCGAAAATCAGGGCATGAAAACGCCTTTTCATCATGGATCTCCCTTGGGTTATCAGAGTGCCTGAGCCAGGTAGGATTCCAGCCATTCATGGGGCTGCATCCCTTCGCGGTACAGGGAATCAAAGATTTCGAGATTGTCGGCGCTGCCGCTCATGACCCGGGTGTATCTGCCGATACCGGAGAGGTCGAGCGTCACGCGTGCAGCAAAACGTTTTGTGTCGCCACGCCTGAACTGATTTTTCACTACCACATACTGACGGGCCTGCGGATCCAGATTTTTCACCACATCGAACACTTCCGGTTCAAACTTCATCCCGTCAACATAGTGCGCCCGGTCCGCACTGGGGTTGGCTGCCAGGATCTGTGTTCCGCACTGCTCAATGATGGCGGGCGCAATCTCATCCCTGATGATCTCCGCCGGGGACTGGGTCCCCACAACCAGCATACCGTTGAGCTTACGGATGGTTTTCAGGCGGTTATAGGCGAAATCCTTAAAGATCGGATCCCGTAGCCATTTCCAGAACTCATCCATGAAGATAACCAGTCGTCGGCCGTCGAGCAGAGTGGTGATGCGGTACAGCAGGTAAAAGGAGATCGGCGCACAGACGTTTGCATCATCCAGAAACTCCGTGCCGTCAATGCCGAAGTTATCGCAGTGGCTGATATCGAAGGTGTCTGATGCGTTATCAAACACCCAGCCAAACTCGCCACCCTGCGCCCACTGCGACAGGCGAATATTCAGACCGTTCTCCTGCGCCTCCCGGGTGGCAGGCTCTGGCAGATTCTCCAGTAAACGGGTGATCCCATCGATGCGATACTGTGGTTCATTACTCATCACCGCCAGCACGGCGTCATTCAGACGGCGTTCATCACGGGGTGAGATGGTCGCGCCGTTGCGTGTACACAACAGTTTTATCAGTTGACTGATAAAACTGATATTGCGTTTCGTCGGTGGCAGAGAAAACGGGTTCCACCCCGTGGGTTCGCCATGTGTGATGCGGTAGTAACGGCCTCCCAGTGCCCGTATATTCATCTCCGCGCCCCGATCCTTGTCCAGATAAACGGTAGTCAGTCGTTTGGTTTTCGCATCGGGGGAAAAACTGTCCTTACGCCCGTATTTCTGCTGCATGTTTTCAAGGAAAGTCATCAGCATGGTTTTACCCGAACCGTTGGTGCCGAGAATGCAGGTACTGGCCGGGTTCTTCTCATTGAATTCGTCCTTGTCCGCCAGCGTGTTATGCAGGTTCAGATAGTAACCATCGCCTGAGGGAGTGCGCAGTAGGGCCATCGCATCCCCCCAGGGCGCGTTATCGCGCTTGCCGGGGTAAAAATTGTGCAGTGCGGCCAGCTCAACAAAATTCTGGCTGCTCAGTTCGCCCTTGCGAGGCCGCAGATGATAATTGCCGGGCAGTTGCGCCATAAACGCTGCTGAAAGTGAAAGCGCGGCGGGAACCGGTGTAATGCCGAGGTTGTTCAGGGCATTGCTGATTTCACTGGTATCGGCCACCAGATTGGCCAGCGAGTGGGAAAACACCATGATGGAGAAATGGTGTTTTCCATAAGCGATTTTCCCCGATGTCAGCAGATCAAGTGCCACATCCAAATCCAGTCGCTGGGAAACGGCATCATCATCTGCACTCATTAACAGACGGCGGGTGCGCTTGATGGCCTTGCGGGCCTCTTCGCGAGACATGCAGGTGTAGGATTGCGTAACCACATAATCGCAAGGGGCGTACAGCAGTGAATCCATTATCCCTGTTGCGGTCTCCTCCGGGAATTCCTTTACCTCCAGCCCCCGGAAATACTGTGTGCCGCTGGCGTGGTTTATCTGCCCGGACTCCCCGGAAAAGAACAGCGCCGCCGACCCCATCATCGAATACGCCGGAGCGCGGGTGACGCGCACCTTGCGCCACTGGTGCGTCAGCAGGTACTCATAAAAGGATAACTGGGAGGAGAATACCGCGTGATCTTCGGTGAACGTGCCAAGAGAACGTGCGGCGTAGCGTGACAGTGCGGTATCGAGCGAACCTTTGATTTCCAGCATTTCCCGCAGCGCAGCGTCAAGCTCTTTCAGCTTCTGGCCGTCATTCATGCGTCTGCGCCCGGCCTTTTCCAGGCTGACAAACGGACGGTAACAGACGGTCAGGAACAGGCGGTTACGGCGAAACGGATCCGCCGCCAGCGAGGCATAATACAGACGGCTGATTTCATCGGCGTAAGGATTGCCGGACGCTTTATGCAGGGAATCGGTAAACGGCTCCCGCACGTTATGGATATAAAAGGTGACCGGCATCCCCTCGAATGAGCGGATGAGTCCGTGCAACTGGTTGCAGTCAATACTGAGGGTTTCTTCTGATTCGCAATCGAACGGGGTCCCCGTCAGTTCCCAGGTGCAGTAGAGATCACTGTGTGGTGAGCGAACAACATGCTGATGAATATGCGATGAATACGGAAAGTACTTCCTGAGCGTGGCACACTGATTCAGTTTCATAGCGTTGAGAAACTCCGCGATATCAACAGCATCATGCTCAACGGGCATAAATACTGTTGCACCAAACAGACGGTTTGCTGCCGGTTTTCCTCTTGCCCTGAGCCAGACGGCAATCAGGCTGAACCGCATGGGCTCATTCCGGGTGACGGATTTCATCACCAGAAATTCAACCGGGAGCAGGGCAAGGAAAGCGACAGAAGTCCAGACAGCGACGATGATGGTGATACCGGTGACGCCCAGCAGGGGCACCATCGGCACCCCCCACAGTGCCGCCGGGCGTTTCATTGCTTTGAGCAGCTTTGCCATAGACGACCTCTCAGCTCATCAGCAGCGCGCCGATCTCACTGCCCCCGCCAATCAGGATCCCGCCGATGATGATGTAGGCGCACTGGGACAGGCTTTCGCCTTTCCAGAGGGTCTTGTAACCCACCCAGATCACGGCCACGGTGATGGTGATGGCCGCCAGACCATGAAGGCCGGTGGAGACCTTTTCCATCACGGTATTTGCGCGAGTGAAACCATCGGCAAAGGCCGGGGTTGTAGAAAAAACCATGAGCACACCTACGGAAACAGCACTGACAGCGGTCTTTAGCTTGCGAAAAAGTGTCATTATTCTTCCTCACGGGGTGACTGAGAGAGGCTCCGGCGCACTGACGGCGCGGAGGTCTGTGCGATGGCGATTTTCCCCCGACGGAGTTTTGCGGGGACGCCCCGGACAACGGTCCCCGGCCAGATCACACGGGGAGGGGATGGCTTATCAGCAGGAATGGCTTCGAGGGGAGTCAGAGTTGTGGATTTATCCTCGCGGGTGCCCGGTACGGCATAACGGGGAGAAGCTGAAACATAACCCACCCGCTGCAGATAGCTGGTCCCTGAAAAAGCCGCTTCCGGCTGTTGTCCGGTATGGAAATTGCCGGAGTAATAGCAACTCAACGCTCTTTTCAGGGAACCGCCACGTTGGTAGCAGTCGCTGAGAATGCTTTCAAAAACTGACAAATTGGTACAGGGATCAAGCAGGTCAGAGGCCGTCACGCCGTAATGATGGAAATTGGTGCTGGTGATTTGCATCAGTCCCACAGAGTAACGGCGTCCCTGTGCCATAAGGCGGCGAATAATATGCTCAGCTTTGTCCCGGCTGGCGGGCTGATGGGAGATAACATTGTTATCTCCGAGGGCGCGAGTGGCCTTCGGGATAATTTCGGCGATGGCATAAGGGTTAAAACCGGATTCCACCCGTGCCACGTCGAGTGCAGTGGACGGATGAATGCTGGCGGCACACTGCATGGCCGCCGCCAGAAAGGCAGTGGTGGAAAGCATGATGGCCCCGGAATTGAATGAAGGCAACGTGCACAGTCAGTTGACCCGGCACGCTGCGGAGTAAGGAGTAATAAAGAAGGGTTAAAGCGCCGTTTCGCCGGGCTCCGCACTCTGTGGAAGATTGCTATCCTCCCGTGGCTCAAGCAGGACCAGTTTGCCGGAAACCGCAATACCGGGTGTCAGGACAATATTCAGGCCGGGTTTGCCGTTATGGGCAAATGCCACACCAACCCTGGTCCAGTAAGTGTTTTTTTCGCCCTGCATATCAGGCGGGCCTTCCTGGGTGACAAATACGTGGTAGATGGGTTTTCTCATGAATTATCCTCTCATCAGAACTACAACGAATGAAATAAACGAGTCACATCCCGATTCTGCATTCCGGTTTTAACGGGTCAGCGAGAACATTCAGCGGCACCCTGAATTGTGGTTTTGTGACAGCCCGTTCCGTATTATTAAAGAGCAATACCCGGCCCGGACGAATTAACGTCCATCAGGGCAACCATTCTGTAATGGCGTGTTCAGCATGAGTGATCTGGATCGAGTCATGAACGATAAACTCAAAACAAAAATGAAAGAGTTAATCGGATGGATAAATAAAGAAAGGGGGGGGCAGGAAAGGAAGTGGAAGTAAATTATGGGGGGTTATTTTTATTTTCTGATACAGATAAAGACGTATGAGAGTTTATTACTCATACGTCTTTTGGCTCACATTTAACACCGACGGCGTTCAAGTTTATCCTGACATTCCGTACAGGTTGTTACGCCCGGTAGTGCTTGCCGTCGTTTTTCAGGAATAGGTTTACCGCATAAACGGCAGTGGAATAATGATGGTGTTGTTCCTGGTTTGAAACGGCTCTGTTCAATCATCTCTTCCAGTCGTTGTTCATTGAACTCCTGATCGCGGTCGATCTCATCCGGCATGTGATGCCCTCCTGTTGGCGGCTTCCTTTTCGCAGAGTGTAATGCGCTTCCAGACTGTGGTGAGAGACAGTCTTTGGAACCTTGGTAGCAGGACTTCAGTTATCTGCATCATGGCCATCAGCGCATCTGGCGACTCCAAGTTTTCCACCCGGCGTTGTTGCCATTGCCGCCAGATAGAAGCATCCGTCTTCTCATCCGGTTCAGGCGTCCGGCCATACGGCACGCTGACACCCAGTAACCGACGGCGAAGGCAGACGTCATTAGACGTCAGGCCAAAAAACTGGTTGAGCAATGCGATAGAACCACCCAAGCGGATGGCCTTGTTAATCTGCTGATGTCGCAGGTATTCCTGGTGAGCCTGCGCCAGTAAATGATGCAAAACATCATGACGGACTGTGACCGCAATAAAAGGAGCTGCCATCCGGCTGACGGCAAAGAGTTCATCAAGTGATAGCTGACTGAGCGCATTCATTTCGTCGAAAGTAAATCCCAGTAATTCGCAGTAACGAATATTCCCTTCATGCAAAGCGCGCAAAGCATCTGTCAGAATGGTGTAATTAACTGATGGGATCATCATATTATCTCCTCACTCTGTAGTTCGGGAAGATGGTAAAACAGACAGGTGTCTTCAACTGGCTTCTCGCCCGGCTAATTTAAGGTTGATCCATTCATCAATTTCCGATTCGAGCCATGCCACACTTGCCGGTCCAATTTTTATAGACCGTGGGAACGAACCACTTTTCATATACAGGTAAATCTGGGAGCGTTTTAGGCCGGTTTTATCTTCGACCTGTTTTAAACGTAATAACTGATGTGATGTCATCGTATTCTCCTGTTGTGGAATAACTGGTATATGTCCAGAGAAAATAAAAAAACACAGCAGAAAACTTAGGGGAAGTCGAGGACCCCTTATTACGGACGGGAAGGCCCTTAGTACGGTTTTGTAGTAAAATAAATACGTCGTTAGTTGGATAATGATGTGGTGAAGGGGGATGCTGCAGGGCAGTTTCCAGCGTGTCGCTGTTGCAACGGCGTTATGGTTTAGCGTGATTATGAAGAGAATAAAAAGATGCGGTTAAATACATTCATTGCGAATTTCAGTCAGGGGGGCGTTACCACTCTGGTAGCAATACGCTATGAAGCATGGTCATAGAAGTGTTCTGTGTGGTCAAAACATATATGCTCAACTACTTCCTTGACACAATGCTAAATTGATTGTGCTTCCCGATCATGTATAGACCGATCCAGCAGATATAATACTGTCCTTTGATTCTTGTTATCGTTAAGGCGGCTGAGGCAATATGGTCCTGGCTGGAGGTTCCATGTGGTAAAGATTCTGTGGTGCGGTACCCCGCACAGGGAGACGGATACGTCAGGATGCTGCATACGGCTCTATGACTCACCTCTGGTTTCTTGGATAACCTGATGTCGCTAAATATCGGTTAAGTATGCGCTTGTTTTCCGTTCGGCAAAATAGTGCGCGGGTGTACTGCCCATTGTTTTTTTGAACATGGTGATAAACGCATTAACCGATTCATACCCCAGATTAGCTGCAACATTCTGAACCGAAACGCCGCTAGCCAGTTCCTGGAGAGCAATTATCAGTTGCAGTTGCTGACGCCAGCGTCCGAACGTCAACCCGGTTTCGCGCAGCATTAAACGCGCTAGAGAACGCTCGCTAAGCGCCAGTCTTTTTGCCCATGCTTTGAATGTGCTTCTGTCATCAGGTTGACTGACCAGAGCATCGGCCATGGCGCGGATTTTAGGATGCGACGACACAGGGAGGCTCAGTTTCTGCTGAGGCATGGTGGCTAATTCATCGAGTGTTACTCTGGTCAGTCTGGCGGGATGGCTTTCCGGTGGATATTCGACGCCCTCGCGGGTTAAACGGGCAACAAGTTCTTTAATCAGACTGGAAATTGCCAGAGTACAGCATCGCTCCGGCAGCGCGACAGCTCCGGGTTCGATAAACAGATAGTTGAGATGCGCATTCCAAGTAGCTTTGGCGCTGTGCGGCACTCCCCCAGGGATCCAGACGGCACAATCAGGCGGCACGATCCAGATATCATTTTCGGCGCGACAAATGACCGCCCCATAGAGGGCAATAATCAATTGCCCTTTGCGGTGCGTATGCACAGGCACTTCGGCCGCGTAATCGACAAAATCCAAATGACGCGCGACTGCGGGGCAGGGGGTGGCATCCGGATCAAACAGCGTATTGGCGAGTGGGGGTAACATAGATTGGCAACATTTAGGTATTTTTTGACAGAATAGAGTATTTAAGTGGATATGCAAGCCGGTAATAATTTCCGGCATGAAAAAAATTAACGCGAGTTACTTTCATTTTTTACACACGATATGCCAACGTCTTCGCGGTATGGCTTCTCCTTCACTACTGAATGATGCGAACGCTCTGCTCTATTCCGCGAAGAGTTTTGCCGCAGCGATGCTCGCATACTACATTGCACTGTCAATTGGCCTGGAGCGGCCTTCTTGGGCAATTATCACCGTGTATATTGTTTCCCAAACCTCCGTCGGAGCGTCGCTGAGCAGAAGTCTGTATCGTCTGGTGGGAACGGTAGTCGGCGCGGGCATAACGGTATTAATTGTACCTGCTTTTGTGAATATGCCGTTATTTTTCAGTGTGATACTGACGGGCTGGATCACCTTCTGCCTCTATTTATCTTTGCTGGAACGCACGCCCCGCGCCTATGGTTTTGTTCTGGCTGGTTACACTGCGAGTCTGATTGGCTTCCCTGCGGTATCCGATCCTGGTGCGATTTTTAACATCGCTATTGTTCGGGTACAGGAAATCATGATCGGTATCTTCTGCGCGGCACTTATTCATCGCTATGTATTGCCCGCGCGCATAACGGGCCAGTTCAACAGTAAATTGTCGCAGACGCTGCTCTCGGCGCGACAGCGTGTCGCAGATACTTTAGCAGGCAAACCCGACGCTGTTTCCGGGCCGCTGCATATGGCACTGGCATTACAGTTCCTGCAGGGTATCAGCCATCATATCCCTTATGATTTTGCGTTCTCTGTACCGGTCCGGCAAGCGAGAAAAAGGCTTCATGATCGGCTTGCCCGATTAGTCATTGTTAACTGTGAGTTACGCGACCGTTTAGCTCTGATAGCGACGATACCTGTAGATGTGCAAATTCTGCTGGGTGATGTTGAGGTCTGGCTGGCCTGCAAAGATGAAGGAAAATTCAAAAGCGAGGGTGAAGCGCTCAAAAAAAGGAGTGAAAAATTACTACAGCGCTATTCAGTGTATGAGCTGACGTTTGAAGAAGCGCTGCGTGTAAGTTTTATGCGCTACCTGTTAGAGGCCATTGTCCTTGTGCAGCAGTGCTATCGTCTTTCGGATGCCATTCATCACGCGAAACAGACGCCTGCGCACTCGGAAAAGAATACCGTGAAAGGATATGTATTCCACCGCGATCCTCTTACTGCTGCCCGCACCGCACTGGGCGCTTTCGCCATCATTATGAGCGGCTGTCTGGTGTGGATTTTCTCGGCATGGCCTGATGGTGGTACGGCGGTTTCTATCCTTGGCGTTTGTTGCACACTGTTTGGCAGCTTCGATACGCCTGCCCCGCATATTGTTAAGTACATTATCGGCTCCTTCTGGGGCGTTGTGATAAGCCTGATCTACAGCTTCGTTCTACTACCACAAGTCAGTGATTTTATCGTGCTGGTAACGGTTTTAGCTCCGGTATATCTGCTGGCCGGATCGCTCCAGGCCAGACCGCCTACCACGTTTATGGCTATGGGGATCACACTGACGCTGCCTATTTTGTGCGAGCTGGGTGCCCACTACAGCGGGGATTTTGCCGTGGCGGTGAATACCTCTATCGCACTATTTTTTGCTACTGGTTTTGCAGTGCTCGGCATGAGCCTACTGCAAACTGTGCAGGCTGATTCGGCGATAAAACGGCTGCTTCAATTATGCCAGCGAGATATTAACCGCAGCGTGGAAGGTAAGCTGAATACAGACGAAACCCTCTGGACCAACCTTATGATCGATCGGGCAGCGTTGATACTGCCGCGATTGCAGCGCAGCGGACAGTCACCGGAACGGGCACATCATTTGTTGTACGCCCTGCGTATAGGGCTGTGTGTAATGCGATTACGCCGATGTGATGCGCATGCGAACAAAGAAATAAAAGAAGTGCTCACTCTTCTTACATACTCGACAGATATTGACACCTTACTTCAACGGATCGCCAGTCTGACTGAGCGCAGCTTGAGCGTAACAGATGAACTATCGCGGCATTATGTTGATCAACTGGTTGATCTTTACTGCGCATTAAGCGTTCAGAAAATGGAGCCTGCTAATGATCAATGATTTCAATATTGAGGGCGTTTTTGTACCCGGTCTGCTGGTAATTGCCCTCGTTGCACTTACCTGTACACTATTTCTCGTACATCTTTTCTCTTTCAGCAAAGGTTACCGCCGCTTGCCCTTTAGACCGATGATCGATTTTTCCGTCTTCATTATTACTTTTTACCTGCTGTTGCAGGGACTGACCGAACTGGGGTTTTTTAAATGAAATCGTTACTTTCTCTACTGGGCCGCTACGTGCTGACGTTCAGCGCTGTGGCGGTGGCTACGCTTTTGGCTTTTATTCTCTGGAAACATTATGCGCAAACCCCTTGGACCCGCGATGGTCGGGTTCGTGCGGATGTGGTACAGATTGCGCCGAATGTCTCCGGACCGTTGCTGAATGTGTCCGTCCGCGATAATCAGTGGGTTAATCGGGGCGATGTGCTCTATTCCATCGACCCGCACTGGTTGAGGTTGGCAGTGGACAGCGCACAGGCAGATGTTGAGGCGAAACGTCATGAAATGCTGATGCGCCAGGATGCGGCGAGGCGACGCTCTCAGATTAAAGGGGTGATTTCCAGCGAGGATTTACAGCAAACAGCCAGCGCAGCCAGCGTCGCTGCGGCCAATTACCACGGTGCACTGGCTGCGCTGGACCTTGCAGAGCTTAACTTATCGCATGCTATTGTTCGGTCTCCGGTTGCGGGCTATGTCACACATTTGCGGCTTCGCCCTGGCGACTATGCCACAGTGGGAGAAACTAAAGTTGCCATCATTGATGCCCATAGTTTTTGGGTGGTTGGCTATTTTGAAGAGACTAAGTTGCAACATATCCGCACGGGAAATACTGCACACATAACGCTGATGGGATTTAAGCCGGTGATCACGGGTCATGTTGAGAGTATCGGACGCGGAATAGATGATAACAATGACGAGACCGGGGGGCTTGGCCTGCCTAATGTCGAGCCAACCTTTAGCTGGGTGCGGCTCGCGCAGCGTATCCCGGTTCGGATTCATATTGACAGATTGCCGGATGGAGTTGAATTGGTGGCTGGACTGTCTGCGAGTATATCCATCACACCATAATAAAAAGTATGGTCTCTATTGAGGATTTATGCAGAACTTATGGATTGTCAGTTCTTGATCTAACTGCCTGATGAGAATGTATTTCTGGTAGAGTAACTATGAGGTTTCGGTTATGAAAAACAGAAAATATTTTGTAAATGACTTAATTATTTGGATAAACAATAATATCGAGATGCCACTAAAAATTGATGATGTGGCTATCAAATCCGGATATTCAAAATGGCATTTGCAGAGAGTGTTTTTATCTGAAACCGGTCAGAGTCTAGGAGGTTTCATCAGAGAGAAAAAATTATGTCTTATTTTAGATGCTATTATCACAACAAATGAACCTTTGATAAACATAGCGATGCGATTTGGCTTTGACTCTCAGCAATCATTAACTAGGGCATTCCGAAAAAGATATAATGTCCCACCACACCGGTATAGGAAAAATGCCGTCAATATTAAAAATAACTCTTCCTGGGGGTAAGGTAATTACCCGTATCATAAGGATGAGTTTTTAAATCCTTAGTAAGCATCTGGATTATGGGCGGGGTTCATCTTGTAATAATGGTCTTAGTACCTCTGTTATAGATTTTTGAAGAAAATAAAAATTCTCATTTATTTCATTGTGAATGAACTTAAGGCTTTCTGTGCAATATGTTTTTTCATGCTTTTGCATGTGTAAGGTATCGGTTAGTACAGTCGGATTCATTAATTGGAATATAATTACGAACCCATGCATGTATTTAATAGTTGGATGAGCTAAAGTTAATCTATTTTGTGGATTTTGGATTCGATCGAACCTATGCAGGTCGGCTAAATCCTCCTTGAATAAGGAGTGGCTTTTATGTATGTGTGGGGTTGTGAGCATTTAAGTACTATTTTGTTTTTACATTTCTAATGCTTGGTAATTGATGATATGTATTTATACCCGTAATGCAGAAATATAATATCCCTTGAGGTGACAAGGAAAAAGGAGTCAAAAAAACTAATTATGTCCGTATTACTGATTTTAGAGTCCTTAATACGGACATTTAGGTTTGGTAAAATTCACTTGCGTCAATCCGACATTGATGTGGGGGAACCGCGTACGAGTGCAGTTTTTAACGTATCACCACTGAGCCTGTCGGTAATGCCTTCGTCAGATGCCCATTGTTCGAAAATAGATAGTAGTTTGTACGGTTTACTAATTAATGGACGGATGACTTCATTGTTTTTACAGGCCAGCCAGAAAAAACGAGATAGTGGTGTTGATATTCGCGTTGCAGATAATGGGGGCACTCTGCTATTGGTTATGATGTCAATGACTTTATCAAGTTCAGCATGTCGAATAACAAACCAGGCATCCCGAGGTAAAATATGAGCCGGGAAATACTCTTTCCCCAGGTAATTATTTATCCTCTTTGAGAATATCTCTTTATGTACATATGGTGAAATGTTTTTAGGGAGTTGCATAATTTTTTGTGTTATTCTTTCTTCCCATGTCATTTTATCGAATAGTTGAAATGGTTCTCCTTGTAAGCTAACTGTTATGCCATGATTAAAATCAATAGCTCCTGTTACAGGTAATGGTATTTTAAGGGATTGGGCAAGTAATTTTTGTACTAGAACATATTCATATCCAATCAATAGAGTGTCAATAACTCTCTCTGTGGGAATGATATATTTGCCAGTAGTGCTAACAATAAAATTATGTCCTTCAATAAACGCTTTTTTGTCAAGAAGGCATAAACGATTTATTGATGACATATCACATGCTCTGAGCCTTACTTTGTAGCCCGACCTCTGTATTTTTCGTAATGTAATTGGCGACTGAAAGTAAATAGAGAGATGAATGCTGCCATGTAATGCATGCCTGTAAATGTCACTTTTTTTTAATTTTCAGTCCTTTTTTATTTATCACTTCGACTGCTTCACGGATAGTCAGCCAGTCAGGCGAACTATAGTTTGTATTTGATAGTGTTTGTTTTTTTGACATAGTGGTTTGCCTCTATTTCTATTTTTTAAAAAAATACCATGAATTTTCCAGTGAAATTAATTTCATGGTGCGGGATCTATTACGTTATAATATTTGGATTATATTGACGCGGGGGCTTCTTGGCGTTTCAGTCCCCCATATCCGGCCTCATATTTCGCAGTGATTGAAAAGAAGAAAAAATATCAGGTTAAACTAATTCAATTCTCAAACATTATTTAAGTTGAATGGAAGACATTACATAAATCTGTCTGCTCCGCCTGATGCTTCAATTGTCTGTCCAGTAACAAACTGATTCCTCCCAGAAAGTAGGAACGCAGCAATTGCAGCAATATCTTCAGGAAGTCCAAAGCGGCCCACAGGCGTTTTCTCTTTACCCAGTAATGCCATTACCTCTTCGTCTGTTCTGTCAGCCAGTTCAGGACGACGATTGCGAACATTCGGTAGCATGTTCTGCGCCCAGTTATCCGTCGCGACAGCACCCACTCCGATCGCATTGACCAGAATGCCATCCGGAGCCACGCTAAGTGCTAAACTACGGGTCAGGTTGTTGATAGCGGCGCTCAGTGCGTGTGAGACGGTAAGTTGCGGATTAGGGTAGATACCGCCAATGGATGAGATATTGACAATACGCCCCCAGTTTCGTCTCTGCATCCCGGGGATGATTACCTTACAAAAACGTCGCATGGCGGAGAATTTGGTCTCAGTCATTATCTGCCAGTCTTCTTCCGAAGTGGTTAACAGCGTTCCCGTATGTGCTCTTCCGGCATTATTTACCAGTAAATCAATACGCTGAAAAACCTTTTCCACTTGTTCAACCACCAGGGAAGGGAGTTTGGGATCAGTCACATCCCCGGCAACAGGCAGCACCGAAACACCGTATTTCTCTGATATTTTTTTCGCAGCCAGAATCAGCTCAGGTTCTCGTCTGGCCACCATGACTAAATGCACACCATTCACGGCCAGTTCTTCACAAATGCTGAAACCAATTCCTGTTCGGGCTCCGGTTACCAGAGCCACTTTTCCAGTCAGTTTTAAATCCATTTGCTGCTCCTCAAGTTAAGCACAGTTAATAACATGAGCAGTATTAGTAACAAATCTCTTTTTCAGGAGCTTGTGCATCAGAATTCAGACGTCTGAAAAAAGCGGTCAAAGAGTTGGGATTTCCGTCTGCTTATACTCCAGACGATATTGAGTTTAGAGCCAGGAGTGGTCAATGCGAACGGACAATCATGAGCTTTCTTCTGCCAGGATTCTTATGCTGGCGATTATTTGCTGTATTGTTGTAGCTAATATTTATTTTAATCAATCTGTCCTGAATTTAATTGCCGGATCCTTTCCCAATGAATGGGGGGCTGTTTCTTTGATCCCCATGGGTACCCAGTTAGGCTATGCGGTGGGCTTATTCTTTCTGATCCCACTGGGCGATTATATTGAACGTCAGCGGCTTATCCTGCGTCAAGCGCAGGTGCTTTTCCTGGCACTGATCGGCATGATGTTATCGCCAACGGCGACAGTGTTGGTGTTCTTCTCCTTCCTTACCGGGATGGCTGCAACAGTAGCCCAACAGGTAGTGCCGCTTGCCGCCTCGCTCTCCAGAACTTCTGCACGAGGTAAAACCGTGGGTACGGTGATGAGCGGTGTCTTGGCAGGTATCCTTGCTGGCCGGGCTATCGGAGGCCTTATTGGTCAGTATTTCGGCTGGCGCGGTGTCTTTTTGTCCGGCGCGATGATGACATTGCTGGCTATATTTTTCATCTTGCGCATTTTGCCTGCTCAGTCGTTGCCAACGCCAAAGTTTAACTATCTGGCGGTATTACGTTCATTAGGACAGCTGTGGAAAAGCGAGCCGCAGGTGCGTGGTGCAACTCTTACACAAGCAATGCTGTTTGCCTCCTTCAGCGTGCTGTGGACCGTGCTCCCTTTCTGGTTAGCTCATCGCTACGATTACGGTGCAGGGGTAACCGGAACCCTAGCTGCTTTGGGGTTAATCGGTATTCTGTGCGCGCCTCTGGCGGGAAGTTTCAGCGATCGTCAGGGACCATTCCGAATGGTTGTTTTTGGTGTGATACTCATGCTGCTGGCTTGGGCTGTTTTTTGGAGATGGAACAGTATGGCGGGTATGGTGGTGGGCATTCTACTACTGGATGCGGGTGAACAATGTGTACTAATAGCTAATCAGCACACGATTTACTCTTTGCGTCCGGATGCCAGAAACCGCCTTAATACACTATTTATGTGCGTTATGTTTATTGGCGGAGCATGTGGCTCACTAACTGCCACCTGGATATGGGAGACAACTCATAACTGGGCGCTGATTTCTACAGCGGGGGCAGGGCTCGTGATCTTGGGGATGTTAATAACCGTGAGACGTAAATATTCAGGTCTCCATTCGGGCACATAGTGCCATAGCATTTCTTACATCCGCCGCCCTATCTGAGACATCAACATCATGTAAAGCGTCCTGTATCAATTGTTTAGCAGCCCATTTTTCCCCGGCTTCAGCCTGCAATGTCGCCAATGAATAAGCAATACGGAGGGCCCAGCCAGGAGCCTGTTGCTGGTGCGCTTTGTCTAGGGCCTGCTCCAACAGCAGGCGTTGCTCCTGAGGAGGTAATTGAGTGGCAGAAAGACGCATCAGCTCAGGCGTGCACCAGTTTTCATGATCCTGGCGGGCGGTTCTCAGCGATAACCCGGTATCAATTTCTGACAACAAGGGGGAATATTGCCAGTCTAATCCCATCGCCCGCAACGAGCTAAACAGTGTGGTCTGACTAACATCGGTATGACTGAACTGTTTGGCCCAAACAAGAAACAGCTCGCCGTATGTCTTCCAGAAATACAAATCATGCCTTTCTGCCAGATGAATAAGCCAGTTTGCGGCCCTTATAACCCAACGTGGATTACGATCCAGTGCCGCTGTCATACAAGCGCCTTCAGCCAGTGCACAGCAAAGAGAACAGACATGCTGCAAACGAGCGGCTTTTTTAACACCGCGCCATGCCATCTGTTTCGCGGCCTTATACTCACCCTGTAACCATAGTAAACGAGACAGAAAGGCCTGACCGGCGGTCTCTTGATCAAGACCAAAACGGAAAGAGTGACTTAATTCGCCATGTTCATACCAGTCAAGAGATTGCTGGAGATAATCACGCCCGACATAATGACGTCCCAAAAAATGCAGGGATACACCGAGAATACGCAGCCCGGTTGCCATCGCCTCCTCGTCACTAATGGACCGTGCTAGCTCGCACATAGATTGCGCATGCTCAAGCGCTTTATCCAGCTCGCCAGTACGGAGATAATACAACCATAATCCGTAATGAGCCTGTAAACGTATTTCTTTGTCGTCGAGCTTTTCTGCAAGTGCAAGCGCGGTTTTCCAGGCTGAATGTGTTTCAGGCGTAGGGCCTTTTGCCCAGGTTGACGCCTTACCTGCTACAGCGCTGAGATTCATTCTCTGGTGTAGCGTTAATACTACTCGAGAAGTATTTTCATAAAGCAGAGGATAGATATAGCGCTGACATTCATCGTAGAGTGAATATTCAATCCAAAAAGGGGTCATCTCTTGTAAGATCTCAAGCCCCTTAGAGGGATCGGCTCCCTCAGTCAACGTTTGCTGTAATACACTCCGCAAATCATTAAGCATATGGCTATAACGTTCACGCCACTGTCCCGTTGGCAGCATAAACCAATCACCTCGGGCCTCTTCTACCAGATCTTTATAATAACCGGCAAAACGGGCCTCAAGACCAGTATATTCACCCTGTTGCCTGAGTTTATCGCCTGCGAACTGGCGCATGGTTTCCAGCAGGCGGAAACGGGTCTCTGGTACCTGAGTACTGACCTGAATCAGGGATAAAGACAGCAATCTTTGCAGATCGTCAACAACCTGCCAGCGATGCTTGTCTTTAATCAGCAGAAAGTCGCTTACTGATTTCACACTGAACATATCGGTATAGATCCCCAGAGAGCAAAATAATCTTTGTTCACGTGTGTTGAGTAACTGATAAGTCCACTCCAGCGTGGTCAGTATTTTCTGATGTCTGGGCACCAGAGAGCTGTGCGTATTGCTCAATAGCTGGAAACGGTCTTCCAGTCGGCTATAGATCTCTTTGACACTCATGACTGGCAGACGGGAGGCCGCAAGTTCAATCGCCAACGGCAGACCGTCAAGATGACGGCATAACTCGCCAATCAACGACAGTTCGCTGGCTGATGGATGGAAATTATGTCGGTTGGCCTGCCCGCGTTCGATAAAGAGGCGGACACTGTCAAAAGTCAGTAACTCGTGGGTATCAGCCTCTTCGCTCTCAGGAACTTGTAATGGCGGTAATAGATATTGTTGCTCGCCGGCAACCTGTAACGCTACCTGGCTGGTCAACAACAGTTTTATATGGGGAGCCAGGTGCAGGAGAAACGTAATAACTGGTTCCAGTTCACTAATTACATGTTCACAGTTATCAATCAGCAGTAAACATCGACGCCGTGCAAGCTGTTGCCGTAAATCGGCATCATTATGAATGGCAGCTAATGGAAGATGGAGCGCTTGTGAAATAACAGATAGCAAGCTGGATGCTTCGGTGATATGCGCCAGTTCAGCCACACATATTCCATCAGGAAAATGCGAGTGTGTAAGGCTGACGACTTCCCATGCCAAACGAGTCTTACCCACGCCCCCTGAGCCTGTAATCGTCACCAGACGGTATTGATCCAATAAGGCGCATAATTCCTGCACAGCTTTATCACGCCCCAGAATCGACGCTAGAAAAGGGGTAACAGCGGGCTCAGGTATTTCTGATTTAGAGAGCGGTTCAGTTGGCAGTTTATTGATATTAAAGCGATAACCACAACCAAATTCAGTAATCAGTAGATGGCGGTCATGATCCAGTATGCGGCGTATAGCTGAAATTTGTGCCTGAAGATTATTTTCTTCGACAATTTCATTTCCCCACACTTGAGTAAGTAAAGATTCTTTACTTACCGCTTTACCTCCAGCACTCGCCAGAACAACCAGAACGTCAAAAGCTCTGGCAGAAATTCTTACTGGCTTACCCCGATGTAACAGAATCCTTAGCTGTGGCCAGATTTGCCAGTCAGCAAAGTGAATCTCATCAATTGATATCATAGTGTTGAGATCTTCTGTTTTGAGCATCACGAACTCTCGCTATGGAGTAAGCCATTTCTAACGAAAGCGGTTATCAGAATCAGGCTACATGTTGAATGTGTTGCATCGGAGTATCACTATTCAATACCACTTTTACCGTTAATGATTATAAAGCCAATAGTGCTATGTGGCATAGCTTTGCGATCAAACTGGTGATGAAAACTGAACTTCGACGAACGATCCACGCTGACAATAAGGCGACGATTGGCATCCAACGAAGCGATCAAAGGCTAATTATTGCGACGCCGGTCAGCACCACCACTGCACCGGCAATCCGGCGTGCCAGATGATTTTCACGAAACAGCCAGTACGAAAGAAGGGAGCCGACAATAATGGATGTTTCCCTGAGAGGAGCGACGAGTGCCAATGGCATGCTCTGCATGGCTGTCAGTACAAGGATGTAGGCAAGGGGAGAGCATACAGCAATGATAAGGATTGGGATGATATCCACACGTACAGCAGTTGGAATGCGATTTCGTCGCCGCATCGCACCAGGGGTAAGAATCAGACTCTGTAGCAGGAGTGTGCTGGCGTAGTAGCGCACTGGATCCAGGTGCAGAGAGATTACCGAATAACCGTCCCAGAGTGTATAGCCAGCGATGGCGGTGCCTGTCGCTGCCCCCCAAAGCATTCCCTGTAGTGGTCGGCTTCCGCTCCTGAACGGATTGCCGGTGACAACGAAAATACCAGCGATAACGATAAAAGCGCCGAGTAAAGCGCCTGGTGAAAGCCGTTCTCCCATGAGAAGGGTTGCAAACAGTATCGTCAGAACTGGTCCACTTCCTCGGGCAATCGGATAAACAACACCCAGTTCGGCGCGCTCGTAGCCAGCCTGCAAGATTAGAGAATAAGCGATATGAAGTGCAGACGAGATAACTGCGCCGACAGCGAGTCTCCAGTCGAGTTCCTGTTGTCCCTCAACTATCAGAATGAGGCTGAACGGGACCCACAGCAATGCTGAGGCACAGCTGTACGCCCAGACGAACACAAGAGTGTCTTCCCTCTTGTATTTTGAGGCTATATTCCATACTGCATGAGCTACCGCAGCAGTAAGAATCATTGCTACCGTGCTGAACTGCATCAGGACATATCGGGCAAATCAATACCCGCCCGTTCAGCCCGGCGACTTTGTTCTTTATCCCGCAGAGTGAGAGCAGCGACCAGCGTATCAATAACGACGAGCTGGGCCAGTCGACTCCCGGCAGCGGCCATCTGTGCCGGGAGTGGCATTCCGCCAACAACGAGCGAAACGTTGGCGAGTGTCGCCAGTGGGGTATCGTACTGGTTAGTTATTGCAATAAGCGATGCTCCTGCCGAGGATGCTGCATCAGCGATGGAGAGTGTGGATGATGTGCGCCCTGTTGAACTGACGACGATGATGACATCGCCTGGATCGAGTAGACGAGCAGCAATCATCGCTGATAAATAATCCTGGATACTGACGGTTATCACACCCGCCGTCCGCAAACGAAAGACCGCATCAGCGGCAACCGTCGCAGAGGGACCAGCACCAAATGCAAATACCTGGCGTGCGCTCTGGATTAAATCGACCGCCTCATCAAGTGCGGAGATTTCGATAGCACCGCTGAGCGCAGTCAGTGCGTCTACACCAGCACGAATTGATGTTTCCAGCACTGATGCCAGCGTCGCATCCGCTGTAAGAACTTCAGGCGGGGCAAAGAATTGGGCAGTGCCACGAGCCCGGGCAATCTCTATCTTAAGTTCAGTGAACCCGGTGAACCCGATCGCTCGTGCAGCGCGTATTACTGTCGGCGGTGATACACCAGCACGGGTGGCAACCTGTGCTGCCGTGCTTGTACCGACAAATAAAGGATCGACAAGCAGGAGATCGACAACTTTAGCCTCACTTGCAGCGAGGTCGCCGCTTCGGGCGTGAATGCTGCCAAGCCATTGCTGTAACCGCTGCTCACCTTCTGAAATTCTATTACCATTTTCTTTATTCATATGTAATATATTACATGTCCTTTGGGAAGGGCACAACCACCACGTAATTAGATTCTGTTGCAAGGAGTCCGCATTCATGAACACTGAAATCAATACAGTTGTTGCTGTTTTAGGTCCAGGTGCCATCGGCACAACAGTCGCGGCGGCGTTGCACGAAGTCGACCGCACACCATTGCTGTGTGGACGTACTCCCCGCGATCGCCTGACCTTGCAAGATGGCAACCGCTTTATCACCGTACCCGGTCCGGTACAGACGAATCCGGCACAAATCACTCGCACGGTTAATCTTATCTTTCTGGCAGTCAAGTCCACACAAATCGACGCGGCAGCAGAATGGCTCAGGGCGTTGACTGGCCCGGAGACGGTTATATGCGTGCTCCAGAATGGGGTCGAACAGTTGGACAGGCTCGCTACGTACTCTCTGCCCGGACAGATCGTTCCCGCTGTCGTGTGGTTCCCTGCGCAAGCGCAGTCCGATGGCTCGGTACGCTTGCGTGGTGAGGCGCGCCTCAGCGTGCCAGACGCACCAGCTTCCCGTGTAGTGGCCGCAGCGCTGCAAGGCACGTGGTGCTCCGTAGATCTGGCCGCGAATTTCAGCTCTCTGGCCTGGCGCAAGCTGATGCAGAATGCGGTGGCTGGACTCATGGCACTCACGCACCGCCGCTCAGGCATGTTTGGCCGTGCTGATATCGCCAGGCTTACGCTGGCTTATCTGCAGGAATGCCTGGCCGTGGCACGTGCAGAGGGCGCTGAACTCGGAGACGAAGTGCCGCAGGAGATCCTCGATAAGTTCCGGGCGGCTCCTGCAGACATGAGCACCTCCATCCTCACGGATCGAGAAGCTGGCCGACCGCTTGAATGGGATATTCGCAACGGCGTCATTGCGCGTCGCGGCCAGGTTCACGGCATTCCGACGCCTGTCAGCGACATCTTGGTGCCTCTTCTTGCGGCTGCGAGCGACGGCCCCGGTTGACCCCTGGAGCCGATGATCGCGCTATTAGTTCTCTTCTTCCTCGCCGTGCTGGCGTGCTCAGCGGCGTTGTCGGTACTGGCTCGTCGCTAATCATGCTGCCCGTCCTCACATGTGGACTTGCCATTGGCATCGCATTGCTCGTCGGTTCGATGATTGCGAAACGTCTCGTCCAGAAACTCCAGACGCACACGTTCGAGCTTCTCATTGATGCAGTTCTCGTCGCCGGGGCAGCTGGGATGTTCCTCGCTCTCAAATGAAATGGCACGCTTGGACTGACGGCGTAAGTGTGTTGTTATCGTGTAACAGCTTTCTACAGGCAGCGACGGGTCGAGATGAAGGGGCTGACAAGCTATTAGAAATGAATAAAGCCGTACCAGTGTATGCTGATACAGCTTTTTGTTATGGATCATGCCGCTTCGTTCTTTTTGCCCCGCTCTGTATTAAAAGGTGGTACGTATGCGAGCCGACATGTGTCCAGATAATCCGACCACCATTGCATCATCTCCTTGCGGGCTTCCAGATGCCCAGCCTTATGAATGTAGGCTGCTCGAACGCTATTACGTTCTTGATGGCTCATCTGCCGTTCAACCGCATCCTGCGCCCACAGTCCAGATTCCATCAGCGCACTACAGGCCATTGCCCGGAATCCGTGACCGCAGATTTCATCTTTTGTATCATAACCCATCAAGCGCAGCGCCTTGTTGACCGTGTTTTCGCACATGGGTTTATACGGATTATGGTCACCGGGGAATATCAGTTCCTGATGCCCGGATATATCCCGTATCTGTTTCAGAATAGCGATGGACTGACGGGAGAGGGGAACGATATGCGGTGTGCGCATTTTCGCGCCACGCCCGGAATAACGCACTCCGGGGATAGCCTCACGGGTTGCTGGAATGGTCCAGATTTTGTTTTTGAAATCGATCTCAGACCAACGGGCAAAGCGCAACTCGCTGGAACGGATGAACAGGTGCAGAGTAAGTGATACTGCCAAACGGGTTAATTCTCGCCCTTGCTTATAGTCCTCAATGCGAGTCAACAGTTCCGGTAGTTTCTCCAGCGGAAGGGCAGGGTAGTGACGTTGAACGGGAGGAGCGATGATACCGTGCAGATTGGCTGCTGGATTGTGTTCTATCAACTCTTGATGCACGGCATGACGCATGATGTTGCACATATGCTGCCGGGTACGCGCCGCCACTTCCAGCAGACCTTTTTTCTCAATCCCTTTCAGCAGCTCGATGAAGTGGCGAGTTTTCAGTTCTGTGACTGTCAGGTGTCCAATGATCGGGAAGATATGGTTATTCATGCTGGCAAGCAGGCGGGTGGCATGGTTTTCTGACCATGAGCGGTTGCTTTTATGCCACTCTAGTGCCACATGCTTGAATGTTTTATCTGGTGAGGAAGTGGCTCGTTCAGCAGAGCGCTGTTGTGCGGGGTTGATATTCTGCGCCAGCAATTTACGGATACCATCACGTTGCTGACGAGCGTCGGCCAAAGACACGTCAGGGTAGGCACCTAAGCCGAGGCGTGATTCTTTTCTATTGATGCGATATTTGAGATACCAGAGACGTGAACCGCCTGGATTAACTAAAAGGTACAGACCGTGAGAATCGGAAACTTTGAAGGGTTTTGCTGAAGGTTTTAAGTTGCGGATTTTAGTGTCGTTAAGAGACATTTGGGGGTCACTCCGTCATCGAACCAACTTGACCCCAAATCTGACCACCAAATTCTCCCGATGCGGAGGGAAAACTAAAAATGCACCGGGAAGATATTTCACGCTAACTCATTGAATCAGAATCACATAGGGATTCGCAGAGTGGCATGAAATCAAGAATTTGGCTCCTCTGACTGGACTCGAACCAGTGACATACGGATTAACAGTCCGCCGTTCTACCGACTGAACTACAGAGGAATTGCGTAAGCGGGGCGAATATTATCGGTCAGCTGGCAGGCTGTCAACGGTAAATTCGCCCGTATTGTCTGATTGCTTAGGCTGTGTACAGTTAAGGCTAATTCTTCATCAATAGAGTACGGGGGCCCGCTGGTTGGCCTGCTGCCAGGATTGTAATCGCGCCAGTGGGTCTTGCTGGTAGAAGCGACTAAAACAGCCATAAAGTGTCGGAAAACGTTCGAACAGAAGTTCTGGTGCACTAAAGAAGTATTCAGAGAGCACCGCGAAGCATTCCGTCGGATCCTGTGCTGCGTAAGGATCCATGCTGGCGGCATCCTCTCCTACTTGATCGATTTCATCTTGCAGTGCTTCCATTGCTGCATGTAACTGCGTTTCCCACTCCACCACATCGCGTAAGGGAATCGGTGGAATACCGGTGGCCTCCCCGCCGTTACGGATATCCAGCTTGTGTGTGACCTCGTGGATAACCAAATTGAACCCCGATAAATCAAAGCTGTCCTGCACTTCTTGCCAGTTCAAGATGATGGGGCCCTGATCCCAGCTTTGGCCGGATTGCACCACTGGCCCGGCGTGCACCAGACCGATATCATCCTGCCATTCATCATTAACAATAAAAGGGCCCGGATAGATTAACACCTCATGAAAGCCGTTTAGCCACTCTATGCCGAGCCGCAGAACGGGCAGGCAAAACAGCAGTGAGATCCGCTGCTCCATAACGGAAGTCAGCGTCAGTCCCTGTAAAGGAATGATGCGTTTTTGATGTAAAAATTCACTGGCAAGCACGATAAGTCGTTGTTGTTCGCTATCGCTCAACGGCGCCAACAGCGGAATGGCAAGGGCATCTTGCCACTGAATAGGGGTGTTTTCCGGTGCGTGCTGCGTTTTCCATGGCCATTTCATCGTCGTGTTGCTCGCTAAGTCGTCACTTGAATACAAAGGCAAGGATATCTGCTGTTAAAATGCCGTAAAACAGGGCATGATAGCAACCACTTAAACGGAGAGGTGCCAGAGCGGCTGAATGGACCGGTCTCGAAAACCGGAGTAGGGGCAACTCTACCGAGGGTTCAAATCCCTCCCTCTCCGCCACTATTCAAGCAGTTATAGCCATTCCCTTCTGTGATTAAAATCCCGCTGAGATGATCTGAGAGAAAATTCAGCTTGCGCGGTGCGTTCGTCGGTAGCCATTTTCCCCTTTCCCATTGAGACAAAAATAACCCCTGAAACGAAGGGTAATCCCTGAGCTTCCTGCCCTTTCGCTTGTATTCATTATTCCAGCGCCATGCGGATGCGTCGTTACTTATCTCACAACCCTAATTGTTATGTTATAACGTAATTAAAATTTGACAGTCATGACGGTTGTGGACTGGGTGTAGGTCTATGCCGGGAAATGACAGGGTGAAAATAGGGGAGGGATATGTCGGATACAGTATCAACGATGAGGTGGGGTAAACGAATACCGCTGATTATTCTCAATGGGTTTCTCGGTGCGGGGAAAACCACATTACTAAAAAGCTTACTGGTTCAAGCCCATAAACGCGACTATGCCGTTGCGGTGATTGTCAATGATATGAGCGAGTTGGATGTCGACGGCGTGCTGATTTCAAATACGGAAATTGTTTCGTCTCACCGCCAAAATATGGTCAGCATCGCCGCCGATAATATCAGTAGTGATACGGGGATTGTGAAACTCGACAACGCCATCACGCGCTTGTTAAGTAGACAAACGGGAAGTGATAAGACGCCTGATTTCATCTTGCTTGAGACCTCTGGCAGTAGTCATCCTCTTCCGCTGGTGCGCTATTTTCGCGATCACCCGCAAGTTTGTCTGCATGCTTTCCTGTCGCTGGTAGATGCGGTGATGCTCCATGAGGATTATGACGATGGGCATAGCCTTATCACTGCCTTGCAGCAACATCTGGATCAGGGAAAAAGAGGTGTGGTCAACCTGTTGGCAGAGCAACTTATGTTCTGTAACCAGATAATTTTGACCAAATATGACAGATTACCGCGCGAGACGCTCGCTGACATTGGCGCGGCTATTCATCCATTAAACCCACAGGTTGGCATTATTGCTGTACCGTGGGGAAACCTTGATCTGGAGGCAGTGCTGGCGTTACCCCCTTACGACTTTCACCGTGTCGCGCTGTTGATCGACGAATTGGCCGATGACATTGGCACCCGTTGTGCGCCGGAATCAACAGCACCATCGCACTCTGTTCTCTCTTCATGCGTCATTCAGGATGAACGTCCTTTCCATCCTCAGCGGTTGTGGGATATCTACCACCACCATATGGGTACCGGGGTGTATCGCAGTAAAGGGTTTTTCTGGTTGCCGGGAAGGGACGATCTTGCATTGTTGTGGAATCAGGCTGCTGGCAGCATCAGTCTGGCGTTCATTAGCTATTGGAAGTCGGGTGTGCTTGAACATACGGACAATCATTTGACCGCAGAAGAGCGACAGGCACTTCAACAGCAGTTAGCCACATCATCAGGTCGATTTGGCGATCGACATTGTCATCTGACCGTAATCGGCGAGAAAGCGGAAATAGAGGCGTTTGCTACCGTGCTGCGCCAATGCTTTCTTACTGAAGACGAGATTATCTGGTGGAAAACAGGAGGGATATTTGCCGATCCCTGGCCCAGCACGGTTGTTCATTTAAAGGGACACGGCACCCTCTGAGCTGATTTTCACTCGGCCCGACACTCCCCCTCTACAGAAATGGATTTATTGTCATTTACCAATTCTTAATTGTTATGTTATAACGTATCAATTCGTAACCTGTTGTATGGGAAGTGGCAAATATGATTGATGCCTCGGTGCACCTCAATGGATTGGCATTCGGGTATGGCCGTCATCCCGCGATAAAAAGTATCACAGGCACTATTGCCGCGGGCACATTAACGGCGTTGGTAGGGGCTAATGGATCGGGGAAATCGACGTTACTCAAAGGTATTGCCGGCATTTTGCGCCCGATGGCGGGTCGTTATACCAGGGCTCTGGGCGCGCGCATTGCCTATCTGCCACAAACGACTGAACTGGATCGCAGTTTTCCTGCTTGTGTGCGTGATGTGGTTGTGCTTGGGCTATGGCCTGAAAGGGGATTGCTCCGGCGACATCGCGCACAGGAGCGCCAAAGGGTGGTCGATGCATTAAGGGCGGTCGGTCTGGCGGGTTTTGAAAACACACCGCTTACCGCATTGTCAGGGGGGCAATTTCAACGAACGCTGTTTGCGCGGGTTATTGTGCAAAATGCTCACATCATTCTGCTTGATGAACCGTTTAATGCCATCGATGCAGAAACCACCCGGGTGATGTTGTCGCTCATTAATCACTGGCATCAACAGGGTCGAACGGTGCTGGTGGTTATTCACGATCTCAATCTGGTTAGAGACCACTTTCCTGAAACCCTAGCCGTTAATGGCGAGTTGCTGGCCTGGGGAAAGACTCATGCGGTGCTCGATTCGCTTGCGTCATCACTGTCAGCGGACACATCGTACGCCGTAGCGAATGGGGTTGTGGAATGATGGCCTGGCTTTATACCTCTTTATTCGCGCCCTTTATTGAATTTGGTTTTATGCGGCGTGCCCTGCTTGGTGCACTTTTCCTTTGTTTTAGCGCCTGCCCGGTGGGGGTATTTTTAACGTTGCGTCGCATGAGTCTGATGGGGGATGCGATGTCACATGCCATCTTACCTGGGGCTGCTGTCGGGTTTTTGTTGTTTGGGCTGGATATCGTTCCGATGACGTTGGGGGGCGCTGCCGCAGGGGTGATTGTGGCCCTGAGCGCAGGCGTGGTGTCGCGCTTGACGGTTCAAAAAGAAGATGCAGCCATGGCGGCGTTCTACCTGATTTCTTTGGCGTTCGGTGTACTTATCGTGTCACTGCGTGGTTCCAGCGTCGACTTGATGCACGTGCTGTTCGGTACGGTGCTGGCCTTGGGGAACGACGCGCTGTTGCTGATTTGGTCGGTAACGCTGCTCAGCCTGTTAACGCTGTTGGTTTTCTGGCGCGCGCTGATTGCCGAATGTCTGGACCCGCTATTCTTACGATCGGTTTCGCGCTTGGGCTCGCCGGTTCATTTTCTTTTTCTGATGCTTGTCGTGCTCAATCTGGTTGCTGGCTATCAGGCGTTAGGCACGCTGTTATCCGTGGGTGTCATGATTTTACCCGC
The DNA here is from genome assembly GCF_025962655.1 of Candidatus Symbiopectobacterium sp. NZEC151. GTDB lineage: Bacteria > Pseudomonadota > Gammaproteobacteria > Enterobacterales > Enterobacteriaceae > Symbiopectobacterium. The sequence continues at coordinate 345,293 of NZ_JAGFPE010000001.1, forward strand.
GGTAACGGCGCGTTTCTGGGCCCAAAGGGTACAAACCATGTGCGCGCTTGCCGTACTGCTGGGGATCGTCGCCTGCGTCAGCGGTCTGCTGTTCTCTTTCCATTTCTCGTTGCCTTCCGGCCCCACCATCATTCTTGCCTGCGGGTTTTTATACCTGTTATCCGCCGCCATCGTTGTGCTGAAAAATAGTCATGTCATCACCCGAATCACTTTTCGTCGAGTGAATAACGGGCAATCCTGAAAGGAGTTAATGGTTATGCGTTTCACTGATTTTTTACGCGGTAATGTGGCGATATTGCTCTTTATCGCTGCGTGGAGTCCTTTACCGGCTAATGCAAAAATACAGGTTATTGCCAGCTTCTCGATTATTGGCGATATCGCCAGCAATATTGGTAAAGAACGCATTGAACTGCGCACGGTTGTTGGGCCAGACAGTGATGCTCACGTGTATGAGCCTTCTCCGGCAGATGCTATTGCGCTGTCCAAAGCGGATGTCATCCTCACTAATGGCTTGCAGTTCGAAGGTTTTATCACGCGACTGGTTGCCGCGAGTGAAACGTCGGCACAGATAATTGAGGTCACCAAGGGCGCGAATATTATTCAGGATCCCGCTGGTGGGCATTACCATTTTTATAATGGCAAAGCGGTATTTCATGCCGCACCTTTCGATCCCCATGCCTGGCAATCTATTGCCAACGTGCGTGTTTATGTGAAAAACATTGCTGATGCCTTCTGCGTTGCGGATAAACCAGGGTGTGATAGCTATCGGGCCAACGCCAAAATATATGATGCCAGACTGACCCAATTGCATGAACATATTCAACTCAGCATTAAAACGATTCCAGAAAACAGACGCACGGTGGTAGTAGGGCATAATGCATTTCGTTATTTCGAACGTGACTATGGCTTTCATTTTTTATCACCGCAAGGGGTGTCGACCGCATCTGAAGCGTCTGCGGCCGATGTGGCTGGAATATTAAGAGAAATAAAGAAGAATAACGCGGCAGCGGTATTTTCCGAGAATATCGCAAACTCGCGTCTGGTTGAGCAAATCGCTGCTGAAGCCGGGCTCAGTCTCGCCGGTGTGCTCTATTCAGACGCACTATCTGGCGCAGCAGGGCCTGCACCAACCTATATCGAGATGATGCAGCACAACGCCAATACGTTGATTGCTGCGCTGAGTAAAAACCAAAAGACCCAATAATTATCACCGTGACAGGTGAGATTTATCATTGCTGAAAATAATGAATATGGAGATAACCATGAAAAGACGCTTATTGTCATTAACCATTGCCACAATATTTATCGGGTTTGCTGCTACACCGTCTTTGGCTGAAGATGTCAATGCCTGGCGTTTATTCGTCGCCGATCATGATAAACCGGTGATCACTGTGATTGATGCGCTTGACGGTGACAAACTGAATACCTTTAGCGTCACAGGACCGGCCACGTTATACCGTAGCGAGAGTGGTGCGGTGGTTTTTGCGGTGCAGGGCAGCGCCAATACCGTAACGGCCCTTTCATCGGGAATTTCTTTCCACGATCACGGCGATCACGCGGATATTGACGTTGATGACCCGGCGTTGCTCAATGTCGAATTTACCGGTGCCAAACCCGGCCACTTTGTGGAGCGGCAAGGTAATGTGGCACAGTGGTTTGATGGCGAAAAGCATGCACTGCTGTTTAATGAACAAGCCGTTCTGCAAGGCAAAAATGCGGCAACCAGCGTGAACGTTGTGGCGGCGCATCACGGGGTCGCTGTGCCCTACGACCACTATGCTGTCGTCTCTATTCCTAACCCGGAGGATGCCTCCAAACGGCCTGTCGGGGCGCGCGTAGTGGGACTGGATGGGAAAAAAGTGGGTGAAGACGCCTTATGCCCGGGATTACATGGTTCAGCCGGTTCGGGAAATCGTTATGCGCTGGCATGCAGCACCGGATTATTGCTGATTACGCAAAACACTGCGGCACCGGAAATCAAACACCTGCCTTATTCGCCTTCGCTCCCGCAAGGCAGCGTATCCACGCTGATTGGCGGAAAAGGGATGCAATATTTTATCGGTAATTATGGCCCTGACCGCATTGTGTTGATTGATCCTACCCAGTCTGACAGCTTCCGGCTAATTCAATTGCCAACCCGTCGCGTGCATTTTGCCGTCGATCCGGTGCGCGCTAAATATGCCTATGTGTTTACCGAAGATGGCAAGCTGCATCAGGTTGATGTGATAAAGGGGCAAATTACCCAATCGGTCCGTGTCACCGAACCCTATTCTATGGATGGGCATTGGAACGATCCGCGGCCACGTATTGCGGTGGCTGACGACAAAATTTTTGTTACCGATCCTCTGAAAAGTAAAATACATGTTCTGGATGCCGTGGCATTCACCGAAAGCGGAGAAATCCCGGTTGATGGGCAGCCCTTCAATATTGTGGCTGTAGGCGGTTCCGGCAAGGTGCACGACGACGGACATCATCATCAGCACGAGCATCATCATGATGATGCAAAAAAAGGGAAATGAGGTATCACCTTTTGAGGTGATGTACTCCTGCTGAACTTGAAAAACGGCGCTGTCATGGATGGCGCTGTTTTTTTATTAGCGAATCGCGCTGAATTCATTTGTTTTTTCGCCATCAGAGCGCTTTTGTACTAGGTTGAATAGTGACGGGTTAATGGTAACCCGTGGTTTGTAACGGTGACTGGAGGTGACCATGGGATTCTGGCGTATTGTGTTAACCATTCTTCTTCCGCCGTTGGGTGTGTTATTAGGGAAAGGGGTAGGGCTGGCGTTTTTGCTTAATATCATACTGACATTGCTGGGTTATATTCCGGGCTTGATTCACGCCTTCTGGGTGCAGACTCGGCCTGAAACGCACTGAGCGCTTGCCGCGCTGTTGTTCACCAACACCACGGCACGCCGTGGTGTTTCATTTAAAGAGCATTTGCTGCTTTTAGCATCGTTGTGATGTCGATCGTTGACGTCTCTGGCCTTTTTGTGCTCATCAAAGGCGATTGTCATGATATCCCTCATTACTGGCGTAACGGAGAATGGTATTGTTACACCTTCACTGCTGCTGCATTTAACCCTGCTCAAGGCTGATGCGGTGCGGTCTGTTTTCGGGGATAAGAGATGGTTGATGTTCTGATAAAAGCGTTTTCATTTATTCTGGTTATTATAATTGGCTATCAATTAAAACGGCGTGGGGTTTTACAGCCGGAAAGCGGAACGGCGTTGTCCAAGTTGATGATGAATTTCACGTTGCCAGCCGCCGTTGTTACGGGTTTTGCCAGCTTTCAGGTCGATCACTCGCTGTTGATTTTGGTGGCGTTTGGGCTTGGCTGTAATCTGCTGTTGCTCGGCATTGGCTACATGATTGGCCGTCGTCGCCCGGAAGGGCTGAAAGCGTATTACATGATCAACTCACCCGGCTATAACATTGGCTGTTTTACGCTGCCCTATGTGCAGAGTTTTCTTGGGCCGGTTGGCATTGTGGCGACGTGCCTGTTCGATGCCGGTAACTCGGTCATCTGCACCGGGGGAAGCTTTGCGGCGGCGTCCGCAGCAACCGGCAGAAGCTCCGGTTGGCTGAATATTATCAAACGCTTGTTTTCCTCCGTGCCGTTTGATGTCTATGTGTTCCTGATGATTGCCGCGCTGATGGGATGGCATTTACCGCCGCAGGTAATCCTGGTGGTCTCTACGCTGGGCAATGCCAACCCGTTTGTGGCGATGTTGATTATCGGCATGCTGCTGGAGATCAATATTGAACGCTCGCAGTTAAAACACGTGCTGACCATCCTGCTGCTGCGTTACGGTTCGGCGGCGGCATTTGCCTGCTTGTTCTATTTCTTCACGCCCCTGCCGTTAGAGATCCGCCAGGTGTTAGCGGTGGTGGTGTTTGCGCCGCTCTCTTCGTTATCACCGATATTTACGTCGCGCTTTAGCGGCAATTTATCCGTGGTCGCCAGCTTTGCCAACTCGGCATCGATCATGATAAGCATTGTTATCATGACCGTACTGCTGACCAGTATGCAGCTTTAAAGTGATGGGTTGCGGCGATGGCGCTCTGCGTTATTGTCCGCACTTTCCACCCGGTTGCGGCCGAGTTGTTTGGCACGATAGAGCGCAATATCGGCGCGATTGATAAAGGTATCCAGATTCTCGTTTTCACGGTACTGGGTGACGCCCACGCTGATGGTGATATGGATTTTTTCTTTCTGGTAGGACACTTCGGCGATTTCCACGGCGCGGCGCAGAATATCCGCCCGTTGCAGCGCATTCTCCAGCGTACAGTCATCAAGTAGCACGACAAACTCCTCGCCCCCCCAGCGGCACGCCTGATCGGAGCTGCGGATCGCCTGAAGCAGAAGCTGTGCGATATTTTGTAGCACCAAATCGCCCACACCGTGGCCGTAGGCGTCATTGACCCGTTTAAAATGGTCGATATCCAGAATCAGGATCGACATGGGTTTGCGGTGAGTAAAACGCATGGCGCGCAGGCGTTTGAAAAAGTAATCAAACGCCTGACGGTTCATCACGCCGGTCAGCTTATCCGTGGTAGCCATGCGCTCGAGGCGACGCTGGTAGCCGCCAATGGTTAACCACAGCAAAAACAGAAACAACAGACTGGCGGTCAGGCTGACGCCGAGATTTTTCATTAAGGTAATCCACAGCCGATGTTCACTGGGATGGCTGCGCTGCTCGATCATCAAATACCAGTCAAATTCGGGAATCAGGCGCGTATTGAGAAATACCGGCCCCTCGTCGTCGTATTGATAGCTGCCGCCCGGATTGGTCAAAATGGCGGTCGCGAGGGCGGATAACTCCGGCTGCTGGTGGATATTCAGCGCATTACGAAAATCATCACCGTGCAACACTACCTGGCCGCTCTTGTCCGTAAAGTAGATGGTACGACGGTAACGCTCCTGATATTTCTCTATCAGATGTTTGACCTTTTCAACCGAAATCCCGACGCCAGCAATGCCGATAAAATTGCCGCTATAGTCTTTGACCTTGTGGTTGATAAAGATATCGAGGCGGTCGCGTTTTTCCGGGTCGTGTCCCACTTCAATCAGATAAGGATGTTCATCCGACAGTTCGCGCGCCTGAAAATACCACTGATCTTCTTGAACGTTCTCTGACATGGTTTTTAAAACCCGCTGCGGATCGTAATAACGTTTGGTTTTGTCAGAAATAAAGAAGGAAAAAATGGTATCAAAGCGATTATCGATTTCACGCAGATAGCGAATCATGGCTTGCGGATCGGATTCATTGTCCAACACCCAGTCTCGCACGAAAGTATCGTGTGCCATCAGCGAGGAAATAAAAATAGGGCGCAGCAGATCCTGCTGAATTTCTGAATAGACATTGTCACTGGTGAGCGGCAGGGTATTTTCTTTGATCTCTGCCTCCAGCGATTGTTGAGCCACTTTAAAACTGGTCCAACTGATGATCAGAAATGCGGTCAGAAGCATGACAGTGAACAACACGGCTGCTCGTGTTTTGTTTAACCATACAGCGCTTGTCATTAGATCTACACGCAAAGCTGTATCCTCGTAGTGTTCTGTGCTGGAGTGAAGGACGCCGATGATTATGCATCAAGATGATACATGCAGCTAACTGAAGTTAAGCAGTCACCTGACAAAACGGCAAACAGGAGCGCCATTTCTGTTGCGCACGCTCCTGATGTTGCTCAAGCGAAAGTCGAAAGCCATTCAATGTCATGTTTTGTAGACTATTGTCGCCTTCGGCAAGGGGCGTTGAGTGAACGATTTATCCTGTGGTTAAATCAAGGGTTGTTTGGGTACACCATACGGGAAAGACGATGATGCCGCCGATGATGACAAGCCAACAGGAACCCGTCACCGCCTTGCTGTTGATCAATGAAAAAGCGAGGAAAGGTGACTGCGCACGTGAAGAGGTGCTGGCTCAGTTAATGGCGCAGGGACTGCGCGTGATGGTTCCCAGCGCAGAATTGTCGATGACCTACAGCGAATTGATCGAGCACTATGCCGATCGCGTCGATATGGTTATCGTCGGTGGCGGTGACGGCAGCCTGAACGCCGCCGCGCCGGGCCTGGTGGCGACAGGGTTGCCGCTGGGGGTGCTGCCGTTGGGCACCGCCAACGATTTTGCTCGCACGCTGGATATCCCTTTCGATCTGAAAAGCGCCATTTCGGTTATCGTTGCAGGCCACCGTCGGGCTGTGGATTTAGGAAAGGTGAACGGTCACCTTTTCTTTAACGTGTCCAGTATCGGTTTCTCCGCGGTTTTGGCGCGTGAACTGACGGCTGAATCTAAAAAACGCTGGGGAACGCTCGGCTATGCGCTGGCTGCCTGTAAGCTGCTGCGCCAAAGTCGACCATTTCGTGCGGAAATTGTTCATGAAGGCGCGGTCGAACGTGTCAGAACGGTACAAATTTCGGTGGGTAACGGGCGTTTTTATGGCGGTGGGATGACGGTAGAACAGCGCGCCGCGCCGGATGACGGGCTGCTTGATGTCTACAGTCTTGAAGTGACTCACTGGTGGCAGATGATTGCGCTGATCCCGTTTTTGCGTCGAGGTACTCAGGGGCGTTGGCGTCAGGTGCGGGCGTTCTCCACGACGGAGCTGATTCTTAACACCCGGCGACCGCACGATATCAACGCGGACGGAGAGCTGATTGGCCGCACACCGGCACATTTTACCATCAAACAAAAAGCGATTGAGGTGTTTGCCCCACGCTGATTCAGAGGCGTAACTACGCCCCTGAACGTCAGTGCGGTTTATCCCTTATTTGAATACACGAAAGCGGGTTTCATCATCAATATAGGTTTTTTCACCGGCCGGTTGCTCGATGGAACCGAACGGTAACTGCGCCCGCAGCTTCCACTGTGCGGGCAAATCCCACGCTTGCTTCACATCGTCATCAATCAGCGGGTTGTAGTGCTGTAGCGATGCGCCGACGCTTTCTTGCGCTAAGGCGGTCCAGACAGCGAACTGGGCGATACCGGTGCCGTGTTCAGACCAGATGGGAAAGTTGTCAGCATAAAGCGCGAACTGCTTTTGCAAGGTCTCGATGACGTCGGTATCTTCAAAGAACAGCACGGTCCCTGCGCCCGCAGCAAACGAGGCCAGTTTTTTTTCTGTGGGTTCAAAAGCGTCCGCCGGCACGATTTTTTTGAGCTGGTGTTTAACGATATCCCACAGCTTCTTATGCTCTGCGCCGAACAGGATCACGACGCGAGAACTTTGCGAGTTGAACGATGACGGGCTCTGCTTGACTGCGGTAGTGACGATCTCGGTGATTTTCTCTTCAGAAATCGGCAGATGTGAACCGATGGCGTAGATGGAACGGCGAACCTTGATAGCCTGCAAAAATGCGTTGCTCATGCTTTATTCCCCTCTAATCATTCTTTATCAGGATGTTATTACACAACCTTGGCGCAAAATACCTATACCCTAAATAATTCGCGTTGCAGGAAGGCGGCAAGTGAATGAATCCCGATGAGCTTACTTAGGTAAGTGATTCGGGTAAGTGAGCGCAGCCAACGCATCTGCAACGTGAAGTATGACGGGTATATGATACTCTGGCACCCTTGGGTGACAGGTTCAAGTCTGATAACTCAATACCATAGAAGAATAGCTGCTAAGCAAAAATGTGCTCAACCTATGGGGGTAACCCGCGCTACCGTAGCCCGATCAGTGTCCGCACACCTCACAGTGTGGGCTTTTGGGTAGCGTAATCGTGCGAAACTGGGTGGTCATGGCGTCATACAATACCAACCGACCAACGGCCGGTTCGCCAAAATGCGCCAGCAGTTTTATCGTCTCCATCGCCTGCAAGGCACCGATGATACCGACCAGGGGGGACATAACGCCGGCTTCGGCGCAAGTTAGCGCGTTTTCACCAAACAGGCGGCTCAGGCAGCGGTAACAGGGTTCTTGTTCACCGTAGGTAAACACACTGATCTGGCCTTCCATGCGAATGGCTGCGCCGGAGACCAGCGGCGTTTTGCTGTCAAAACAAAAGCGGTTAAGGCGATCGCGTATCGCCACGTTGTCGGTGCAATCCAGCACCACCTGATGGCGGCTTACCAGCGCCTGCAAGGCGTCGTCCGACAGTTCGTCGTTAATACACTCCAGCGAAATATGGGGATTAATGGCGGCCAGTTCCGTAGCGGCAGAGGCCACCTTCGCCATATTGATACGCGCATCGCGGTGCAAAATCTGACGTTGCAGGTTGGAGAGCGCAACGGTGTCAAAATCCAGCAGCGTCAAATGCCCCACGCCTGCCGCAGCCAGGTATTGCGCTGCGGCACAACCCAAACCGCCCAAACCCACCACCAGTACGCTAGCCGCTTTCAGCGCTTCCTGTCCGTCAAAATCGAAGCCTTTTAGCATGATCTGACGGTTGTAGCGCAGCATTTCGCTGTGGCTTAGCACATCTTCACTCTCTGGGGCTTTCGGGGTGGTGGTTGACATCCTCACTCTCCCAGCAGCGCATTGAAGGGTTCAATTTCTACCCATTCTCCGGCGGCTACCGGCCCGCGTTCGGCTTCCAGTACGATAAAACAGTTGCCGAGGCTAAATGAGCTGAAGATGTGCGATCCCTGATGGCCGGTGGCTCTGACTTCCAACTCACCGTCATCATTCCGGCTGACTATGCCGCGTTGAAAATCGAGTCGACCTGGGGTTTTCTTCAACGCCGAGGCGGTTTTCACCCGTTGGCGCGCTGGGAAGTGCCACTGACTGTGGCCGGAAAGCTGCGCAATCAGCGGTTGCACCAATTGATAGAAGGTGACGGCGGCAGAGACCGGATTACCGGGCAGGCCGCAGAACCAAGCCTGACGCAGTTTGCCGAAAGCGAACGGCTTGCCGGGTTTGATTGCCAGCTTCCAGAAATGGATGTCACCAATATCGTCCAGAATCTGCTTGGTGTAGTCGGCTTCCCCCACCGAAACACCGCCGCTGCTGATCACCAGATCGGCCTCGCTGTCGGCGCGTTGAAACGCGTCGCGCAAGGCGACCGGATCGTCACGAATGATGCCGAGATCGAGAATATCGCAGCCCAGTTTTTCCAGCATCAGACGTACGGCAAAACGATTGGTGTCGTAAATTTGCCCTGCCTGCAATGGCTGGCCGATGTGCTGCAACTCATCGCCGGTGGAAAATATGGCTACGCGCAGGCGGCGTATCACGGTGACGTCAGCCACGCCCAGCGACGCCAGCAGTGGCAGGCGAGCTGGCCCCAATGCGCAACCCGCTGGCAAGACGCGCGCGCCGCGCTGAATATCTTCGCCTGCCAGACGGATATTTTGCCCCGCCTTCACCGGTTGTGTGAAACGCACGCCGTTAGCCTCTGCTTCGGCATATTCCTGCATGACCACCGCCTCTGTTCCCGGCGGAACCGGCGCGCCGGTCATGATGCGGATACAGCTTCCCGCAGGCCAATCACCCACGAACGGGTTACCGGCAAAGGCTTTCCCGGCCACGGGCAGCGGCGCATCACCCTGTGCCAGATCGGCCATGCGCACGGCGTAGCCATCCATCGCGGCATTGGCGAACGAAGGCACGTCGAGAGGGGAGGTAATGTCGCTGGCGGTAATGCGGCCGGCCGCCTGGTCAAGAGCGACGATTTCCGTCTGTGCCAGCGGTGAAACCAGCGCCAGCATACGTTGCAGCGCTTGCTCAAGCGCGAGTAAACCTGAGGTAAATGCTTCCATGATGACTCCATTCGCCGACGTCTATGCGTCGGGAGATCGGGCAAAACGCGATACAGTGCACTGGGATTATGCCAGCAAAGTGGACGCTATTATGTCAGAGAACACCCAGCGGGTGAATGTGACAACGTCAAGGTTATGGCAGGAAAGCGCACCATCAGGGAGTAACACGCTTTAATACTGAACAGGTATAGACGGATTGATTATGTGCTGTAACGCAATGTTATAAGACACATATTTTATTAATTGCACGGCAGTTTTATGCTAAACCTCCCTCAGTGTGCTAAATAAAACTAAAACCGTTTTTCATACGGACTGATTCCGCTACACGTTAAACAAGGAGAGAAACCGTTCATGATATCCCATGCGCCCGTGCGTGAAGCGACTGATACTACACTGATTCTGCCGGAACAGCAGATCCTGTCAGTGCGGTCACTCGGCGTGCGTTTTCATGCGCAGCGGGAGCCGGTATCGGTGATCCACGATCTCTCGTTGACGGTCACTCGCGGTGAAACGCTGGCGATCGTCGGTGAGTCTGGCTCGGGAAAGTCGGTCACGGCGCTGGCGATCATGCGGTTGATCGAGCAGGCGGGGGGCGATATTCATCGCGGCGAGATGTTGTTTCGTCGGCGTGACGGTCACATTCTGGATGTCACAACCGCCAGCCAGCGTGAGATGCGTCGTTTACGCGGTGCGGACATGGCGATGGTATTCCAGGAGCCAATGACCTCGCTCAATCCGGTGTTTCCGGTTGGTGAACAGATTGCCGAGTCCATTCGTCTGCATCAGGGCATGTCCGCGCGGGACGCGAAGGCAGAAGCGTTGCGCATGCTCGATCTGGTAAGAATTCCGGAAGCGAAAAACGTGCTGGGCCGTTATCCGCATCAACTCTCGGGCGGCATGCGCCAGCGCATCATGATCGCCATGGCGCTCTCTTGCAAGCCGACATTGCTGATAGCCGATGAACCGACCACCGCGTTGGACGTCACCATTCAGGCACAAATTTTACAACTGATTCAGCTATTGCAGCGTGAAATGGCGATGGCTGTGATTTTCATCACCCATGATATGGGCGTGGTGGCGGAAGTGGCCGATCGCGTGCTGGTGATGAATAGCGGCCACTGCGTTGAAACCGCGGGCGTGAGCGAGATATTTGCCACACCACAGCATGTGTATACCCGTGCGTTGTTGGCGGCAGTGCCGACGCTAGGCGAGATGCGCGGGCGTTGCGAACCTGCGCCGTTTTCGCTGCATCTCACCGACGCCGAAGGGCAGACGATTGCCAGACAGACAGCGGCCAGCGCGGCGCCGGCGAGCCTACCCAAACCGTCGACGCCCGTATTGCAGGTGCGCGATTTGGTCACGCGATTTCCGCTGCGCCGGGGAATACTCAACCGCGTAACCCATCAGGTGCATGCGGTGGAGCACATCAGTTTCGATCTTTACCCCGGCGAAACGCTGTCATTGGTCGGGGAGTCCGGCTGTGGAAAATCGACGGCAGCGCGCGCCTTGTTACAACTGGTGCCCAGCCAGCAGGGCACTATCACCTTTGCCGGTGAACGTATTGAAGGTCTGGGCAGTGAGGCGCTGCACCGGATACGCCGTAATATTCAACTGATTTTTCAGGACCCTTATGCATCGCTGGACCCCCGTCTGACGGTGGGGTTCTCGATCATGGAACCGCTGTTGGTGCACAAGGTGATGGATAAACCGGCAGCCGAAGCGCGGGTGGCACAACTGCTCAAGCGTGTGGGGCTGTTGCCGGAACATGCCGGACGCTATCCGCATGAGTTTTCTGGCGGGCAGCGGCAGCGCATATGCATTGCGCGCGCACTGGCGTTAAACCCCAAGGTGGTGATCGCCGATGAGGCGGTGTCAGCGCTGGATGTCTCGATCCGGGCACAAATCGTCAACCTGATGATGGAATTGCAGCAGGAATACGGTATCGCATTCCTGTTTATTTCTCACGATATGGCGGTCGTGGAGCGCATCAGCCACCGCGTTGCGGTGATGTATTTGGGGCAGATTGTGGAAATCGGCCCGCGTCAGGCGGTGTTTGAGAACCCTCAACATCCTTATACCCGTAAACTGATGGCAGCAGTACCGATCGCCGATCCGGGCCGCCGCCATCACCGCCATGCGCTGCTGGCGGATGATATACCCAGTCCTGTTCGGGCGCTGGGCGATGAACCAACCATTGTACCGCTGGTCGAGGTGGGTGAACGGCACTATGTGGCCCACCACACGATTGCGGGCGCTTATTGACTGAGGATACAGGGAGATACGATCACAATGACACTTTTGACTCGCGTTAATCTGCTCACCGCCAAACGTGCGGGTGCGCTGGCGGTGGCGGCAGCCTTGATGGCGTCTGCGCCCGCCTGGGCGGCGAAAGATGCTGTAATTGCCGTGGCATCCAATTTCACCACGCTCGATCCTTATGATGCTAACGACACCCTGTCGCAAACGGTGGCGAAATCGTTCTATCAGGGGCTGTTTGGTTTCGATAAGGACATGAAATTAGTCAACCTGCTGGCCGAGAGCTATCAGGTCAGCGACGATAACCTGACCTATACCATCAAACTGCACAGCGGTGTGAAATTTCATGACGGTACCGATTTCAATGCGCAAGCGGTAAAAGTGAATCTCGATCGCGCCAGCAATCCGGAAAATCGCCTGAAACGCTATAACCTGTTCAAGGTGATTGCGAAAACGGAAGTGGTGGATCCGCAGACGGTGAAAATCGTGCTGAAACAGCCATTCTCGGCCTTCATCAATAACCTGGCCCACCCTGCTGCGGTGATTATTTCGCCCGCCGCGTTGCAGCAATATGGCAAGGAGATTGGTTTCCACCCGGTGGGTACTGGCCCTTACAAGTTTGTCACCTGGAACCAGACCGACTATGTAAAAGTGGAGAAATTCTCCGGTTATTGGCGTGCGGGGCTGCCTAAGCTCGACAGTATTACCTGGCGTCCGGTGGTGGATAACAACACCCGCGCCTCGCTGCTCCAGACCGGCGAAGCGCAGTTCGCTTTCCCGGTGCCGTTTGAGCAAGCCAAGGTGTTGGAGAAAAACAACCAGTTGGCGGTAGTGACATCCCCTTCCATTTTGCACCGTTATTTGAGTTTCAACGTGACGCAAAAACCGTTCGACAATATCAAGGTGCGGCAGGCGATTAACTATGCCATCAACAAAGAGGCGCTGATCAAGGTGGCATTCTCCGGTTATGCGGTGCCGTCACAGGGACCACTGCCGAAGAGTATTGATTTTGCCCAGCAGTATCAGCCATGGCCTTACGACCCGGCAAAAGCGCGCGAGCTGTTGAAAGAAGCGGGCTATCCGGACGGATTTACCACCACGTTGTGGGCATCGCATAACCACAGTACGGCGCAGAAGGTGCTGCAATTTACCCAGCAGCAGTTGGCGCAGGTAGGGATTAAAGTACAGGTTACGGCGATGGATGCCGGGCAGCGTGCCGCCGAAGTGGAAGGCAAGGGCGTGAATGAAACCGGTGTGCGCCTGTTCTATACCGGCTGGTCTGCCTCGACCGGGGAAGCCGATTGGGCGCTGACGCCGCTGTTTGCCACGGCGTCCTGGCCTCCGGCGCTGTTTAATACGGCGTTTTACAGCAGCGAGCAGGTGGATGCAGACCTGGCGAATGCGTTGAAGACCACCGATCGTACGCAGAAGGAAAAACTGTACAAAGATGCGCAGGACAAAATCTGGGCGGATGCGCCCTGGGCTTTTTTGGTGACGGAACAGCTGGTTTCGGCTAACAGCAAGAAACTGAGCGGGTTCTATGTGATGCCTGATACCGCATTCAGTTTTGATGAGGCTGATTTGGCGCAATAAGTGGCACAGGGGTTTTCTCAGCCGCGAGATCGACGCGGCTGAGAACCTGCTGTTTTCGTGTTATCGCCGTGTGTAGAACAGGATGCAGAGCGCGCCATGCCAGACAATGAAACAAGAAGGATAATCATGTTGTTATGCTGAATTATTTCCTCAAACGGCTGCTGGGCATGATCCCCACCTTGCTGATTGTGCTGGTCGTGGTGTTTATGTTTGTACACCTGCTGCCGGGCGATCCTGCGCGCCTGATGGCGGGGCGCGAGGCTGATGCCGCCGTGATTGCTATGGTACGGCAGGATTTAGGTCTGGATAGACCGCTCTATGAACAATTCTGGCGTTTTTTCACCCATGTGCTGCAAGGGGATCTGGGCACCTCGATGGCCTCTAGGCGCCCAGTCACTAATGAGATAGCCATCCGCTTTCTGCCGACGCTGTGGCTCACCTTAACCAGTATGGTGTGGGCGGTTATTTTCGGCATGAGCATCGGTATGATTTCCGCTATCTGGCGCAACCGCTGGCCCGATAGGCTGGGGATGACGCTGGCGGTATCCGGCCTGTCATTTCCATCGTTTGCGTTGGGGATGCTGCTGATGCAGGTGTTTTCCGTTGAGCTCGGCTGGTTACCCACCGTCGGTGCGGAGAGCTGGCGTCACTATATTTTGCCCTCAATCACCCTGGGCGCTGCCGTTGCCGCCGTGATGGCGCGTTTTACCCGCGCCTCCTTTGCCGATGTGCTGCAAGAAGACTATATGCGCACCGCACGCGCCAAAGGTGTTCGTGAGTTTTTGGTCATCACCAAACATGGTTTGCGCAATGCGCTGATCCCGGTGGTCACCATGATGGGGCTCCAGTTTGGCTTTTTGCTGGGCGGGTCGATTGTGGTGGAAAAAGTGTTCAACTGGCCGGGGTTGGGGCGTTTGTTGGTGGACGCGGTGGAGATGCGCGATTATCCCGTGATCCAAGGGTTAGTGCTGTTGTTTTCACTGGAGTTTATTGTGATTAACCTGCTGGTGGATGTGCTTTATGCGGCAATCAACCCGTCAATTCGCTATCGATAAGGAACTGCGATGAAACATTGGCGACGTAAGGCCGTGCTGGCAACGCTGCCGCTGCTGCGGGAAACCACCATCCGCACTCCGCTCGGTGAGTTCTGGCGACGTTTTTTGTTGCAGCGTACCGCCGTGATGGCGGGGGTCTTTGTGCTGTTGCTGATCGCTGTGGCGCTGTTGGCGCCTTATCTGGCGCCGTTCGATGCGGAAAACTATTTCGATTATGACCGTTTGAACGAGGGGCCCTCTTCGTTGCATTGGCTCGGCGTCGACGCGCTGGGCCGCGATATCTTCAGCCGTGTTCTACTCGGTGCGCGTATTTCGCTGGCGGCAGGCATCTTGTCCGTCGTAGTGGGCATGGTGATAGGCACGCTACTGGGGCTGGTGGCCGGTTACTATGAAGGGGTATGGGATCGGCTGATTATGCGCTTGTGCGACGTGCTGTTTGCTTTTCCGGGCATTCTGCTGGCGATTGCCGTGGTCGCGGTGATGGGCAGCGGCATGGCTAATGTGATTGTCGCCGTGGCGATTTTCAGCATTCCTGCCTTTGCGCGTCTGGTGCGCGGTAATACCTTGGTGTTGAAACAGCAAACGTACGTGGAATCGGCGCGTAGCCTTGGCGCATCCGACAGCACTATTTTATTGCGCCACATTCTTCCCGGTACCTTCTCGTCAATCGTGGTCTATTTTTCAATGCGCGTGGGCATGTCGATCATTACCGCGGCCAGCCTCTCTTTTCTTGGCCTGGGGGCGCAGCCGCCGACGCCGGAGTGGGGCGCTATGCTCAATGAGGCGCGGGCCGATATGGTGATGGCACCGCACGTGGCGCTGTTTCCCAGCCTGGCGATTTTCCTGACCGTGCTGGCGTTTAATCTGTTGGGGGATGGTTTGCGCGATGCGCTCGATCCCAAATTGCGCCCGTAGTCCAATACCAATAAAAACGGCCCCGATAAAGGGGCCGTTATGTTTCAGGCAGTAAAATCGCTTAGAACGAGGTGCGTTTATAGCTGCGGTATTGCGGTTGCCAGAAGTTGTGCGTAATCGCCTTCGCCAGCGTATCGCTGGAGGTCACTTCTGCCACACCCTGCAACTGTGCGGCTTTTGCCACGTCCATCGCGATACGGCGAGACACATCCTGGATATCTTCCAGGTCAGGCAGCAAGGCACCTTCACCGTTGTTGGCCAGCGGAGAACAGTCGGCCAACGCGCGGCTGGCAGCCATCAGCATGCCATCGGTAATGCGTTTGGCACCACACGCCAGTACGCCCAAGCCAATGCCCGGGAAGATATAGGAGTTGTTACACTGGGCAATCGGGAACAGGGTGTCTTTGTGCTTGACCGGTGCAAACGGGCTTCCCGTTGCGACCAGTGCGGCACCGTCGGTCCAGCGGAGAATATCTTCCGGACGCGCTTCCACGCGGGAGGTCGGGTTGGAAAGCGGCATCACGATCGGACGCGCACAGTGGGTGTTCATTTCGCGAATGATCTCTTCAGTGAACAGACCCGGCTGGCCGGAGACGCCAATCAGGATGGTCGGTTTGGCGTTACGCACCACTTCCAGCAGTGAGATTGCATCGCTGGCAACGTCCCACTCGCTCAACAGCTCACTCTTCTGCACCAGCTTGCTCTGGAAATCGAGCAGGTTCGGCAGTTTGTCCGTCAGCAGGCCGAAGCGATCCACCATAAACACGCGGGCACGCGCTTCTTCTTCGCTCAGACCTTCAGATTTCATCTGCGCGATAATTTGCTCGGCAATACCGCAACCGGCGGAACCGGCACCGAGGAAGGTGACCGTTTGATCGCGCAGTTGTGTGCCAGCAGCACGGCTGGCGGCAATCAGGCTGCCCAGCGCCACGGCGGCGGTGCCTTGGATGTCATCGTTAAAGCAGCAGATTTCATCGCGGTAGCGGTTTAACAGCGGCGTGGCGTTGCTTTGTGCAAAGTCTTCAAATTGCAGCAACACGTTCGGCCAGCGGCGTTTCACGGCCTGAATGAATTCTTCCACGAAGGCATCGTATTCTTCACCGGTGATACGCGGGTGACGCCAGCCCATATAGAGCGGATCGTTCAGACGCTGCGGGTTGTTGGTGCCGACATCCAGCACCACCGGCAGGGTATACGCCGGGCTGATGCCGCCACAGGCGGTGTAGAGTGCCAGCTTGCCGATAGGGATCCCCATGCCGCCGATGCCCTGATCGCCCAGGCCAAGAATACGCTCACCGTCGGTGACTACAATCACCTTCACGTTCTGCTTGGTGGCATTTTGCAACATGTCATCGATGTTTTCACGGTTCGGATAGGAGATAAACAACCCGCGAGCACGACGATAAATATCTGAGAAGTGTTCGCACGCCTGACCGACCGTTGGGGTGTAGATGATCGGCATCATTTCGGTCAGGTGTGCGTCCAGCAGGCGGTAAAACAGGGTCTCGTTAGTATCCTGAATGTTACGCAGATAGACGTGCTTCTCCATATCATTTTTGAATTCCTGATACTGCCGCCAGGCGCGTTCTGCCTGCTCTTCAATGGTTTCCACGGCCTCAGGCAAGAGACCGTGCAGGTTGAAGTTGGCACGCTCTTCATTGGTGAAGGCGCTGCCTTTGTTCAGCAACGGGAATTCCAACAGGATAGGACCAGCATAAGGGATGTAGAGTGCGCGTTTGCTTTCGTATTCTAATTCCATGACTTTTCTTACTCTTCGGGTAACAGAAACGAATTTAGGTAATGACACGACATGACAGCCCGGATCTTAAATTACCCATAAAATATGTACAGAAAATGTTAATTAAAATAGTTACACATGACTTGCGTCACAACATTTTGTCCATACTCCCTAATGTGTTCATCATTTTTGTGCGCTGTATCAGTCGATAAAGTGTTGCTGTACATCGGTACACCCGGCTTCAGCCAGAATAATTTGCAACATCACCCACTGACTGATGGCGGTATTGCGCGGTTCAACCAGCGCGGCGCGGCGCACGCTGTGAATATCTTCACCGGCTAGATTCATCAGGTTCAGCGCTACCTGAAGCGGCGGCAGGCTGGGATTGAACGCGGCATTTTCTGCATAGCGTCCGGTATACACCGTGCCGCGTTCGGTTTCCAGCGCGACGCCGCTCAGGGCGTTGCTGTAGGGCGCATGACTGCGGTTGGCAGCGTCCAACGCGGTCTGCGCCAGCAGATCGGCATCAAGCAGGGTGCGCCCGTGATTGACCGGGTCCATCAACAGCGTGGTGATGTTCAGATCCTGCGGTCCAAAGGCATCGGGTAAATAGTGGTGCAGCCGTGCGGGTTCGCGCCCCGGCAGATGGATATGCAGCGTGTTTGCCCGGTTCAGTTCATTCATAAACTGACGGCAGTGCCCGCAGGGGGTGTAGTTCACCGTGATACTGGTCAAACCGCGCTCCTGGCGCAGCCAGGCATGGGCAATGGCGCTCTGCTCCGCGTGCAGCGTTTGCTGCAACGGCACCGCACTGAACTCCATGTTGGCACCAAAGTAGAGGTTGCCACTTTCTCCCTGAGCAACGGCACCCACTTGAAAGTGAGAAATCGGTGCAACGGCGCATGCAGCCGCAAGGGGGAGCAAGGCGTAGGCCAATGTTTCCGGTGTCAGACCGCACTGGGTGCACAGGGTTGTTACGTCATCAGCAAGCAGCATCCCGGCGAAGTCAGGACGCTCAAGTAGTGGCAGCAAGGCATGTTGCAGTGTGTCGGAAAGTTGTGCAAAAGGGGCGTGATAGCGTGGGTGCATAGCGATGTACTCTTTTTGCCATTATTGTTTGTTGTCAGGGTAAAAAGTAGCGTATCAATAAATTGTGATCAGTATCTCGTCGAACGTGAACTTATTGAAAATAAGATGCAAACTGCGCGATATATCTCAAATTATCGAGCAGAATGCAACGGCGCTGTGCTTCTCGCGCCGTCTGCATCATCTTTGCCGCTAGTGAAACAGTTGTACCAGCAGCGGAAAGATAAAAGGCGCAATCAGTGAGGTCATGATGCCGCAGATCACCAAGGCCAATGAGCTGAACGCCCCTTCCTGAAAATCGATCTCGACGCAGCGGGCGGTGCCCAGCGCGTGTGACGCCGTCCCCATGGAGAGTCCGCGCGCCGCCTTGGTGCGAATCCCCACGCGATTAAACAGTGTGTGCCCGAAGACCGCACCGAGGATGCCGACAAAAATCACACAGACTGCGCTGATGGCGGGAATGCCGCCGATGGTGCTTGCGACCGCCATGGCGATGGGCGTTGTCACCGATTTCGGCAGCACCGACGCGGCGATCTCCGGCGTAGCACCTAACCACAGCGCAATGACCGTGCCGGAAATAATGGCTGCCAGGCTGCCGATAAAGCAGACGCTGATGATGGATTTCCAACGCGCACGGATCTGATGAAGCTGTTCATAGAGCGGAAACGCCAACGCTACCACGGCGGGCTGCAACAGATCGTTCAGCACTTTACTGCCCGCGAAGTAGTTTTCGTAAGGAATATTGAGCAGCAGCAATAGCGGAATCAGGATAGCCATCGACACCAGCAGCGGGTTTAGCAGCGGCATTTTGCATTTTATCGCCAGCTTGCGCGCCGCGAAGAAGGTCAGCAGCGTCAGAGGCAACGACCACCAGATGTTGGACAACATCATTTTTTTCCTTCCTCATCCGGTGTTTCGAGCGTGGTGATGATGTGTTCACGTTGCATCAACTGCGTGCAAAAGCCAACGACCAGCATGACAACCAGCGTGCTGATAAGACAGGACACTACGATAGGGCCAAACTGCTTGCTCAGCAGATCATAGTAATTCATGACGCCCACGCCGATAGGCACAAACAGCAATGCCATGTAGCGAATCATCAAGTGGCAGCCGGGTTTTACCCAGGGCGCAGGAAGGATCTGCGAGGCTAACAGGGCAAAGAGGATAAGCATACCGATAATGCTGCCGGGAATAGTCAGCGGGAGTAACGCGGATATCGCATTACCTGCGAACAGACACAGATAAATAAGTGCGAAAGCGCGTAAATACTGCCCGCAAAGGATTGTCGTATTACGCATGGGAAGTTCCTGATAAGCTGAGGCGATTATCATAGCGCTAATCAATTTGGTGTGCCACAGATCACAGGTTTTTCCCGCTGACTTTCCCGCCGTTATTGAAACAACTCGGGCCGCTGTACGGCATCACGCAGTGCGCTGGTCAAGCGTGTTAAGGCTTCTGGCGAGATAATATAGGGCGGCATCACATACAGCAGCTTGCCAAAAGGGCGGATCCACACACCGCGCTCGACAAAAAAGCGCTGCACGCGCGCCACGTTCACCGGACGCGTGGTTTCCAGTACGCCAATCGCGCCTAAAACACGCACGTCTGCCACCAGTGCGGCATCCAGTAATGGCAGTAATTCCGCGTGCAGTTGGCGCTCAATCGCCATTACCTGTGTCTGCCACTCCCCGTCAGCAAGCAACGCCAGACTGGCATTGGCGGCGGCACAGGCCAAAGGGTTAGCCATAAAGGTTGGGCCGTGCATGAAACAACCGGCCTCGCCATTGCTGATGGTGTCTGCGACCTGTCGCGTGGTCAAGGTGGCTGACAGCGTCAGGTATCCTCCGGTCAGCGCTTTACCCAGACAGAGAATGTCGGGGGCGATAGCGGCATGTTCACAGGCAAACAGTTTGCCCGTGCGGCCAAATCCGGTGGCTATTTCGTCGGCTATCAGCAAGATACCGTATCGATCGCACAACGCACGCACGCGTTTAAGGTAAGTGGGGTGGTAGATACGCATCCCGCCCGCGCCTTGAACCACCGGCTCAAGAATAATGGCGGCGATGTCGTGGCTGTGCGTTTCCAGCAGATCGTGGAGCGGTTGGATGTCAGATTCGTGCCACTCGCCATCAAAACGGCTGCGTGGCGCGTCGGCAAAAAGATGAGACGGCAGGTATCCCTGATAGAGGCTGTGCATGGCATTGTGCGGATCGCACACCGACATCGCGCCAAAGGTGTCGCCATGGTAGCCGTGGCGCAGGGTCAAAAATCGCGCCCGACGCTCGCCGCGCGCCTGCCAATATTGCAGCGCCATTTTGAGCGCCACTTCGACGGCCACCGAGCCGGAATCGGCCAGAAACACGCACTCCAACGGCGCAGGCGTAATGGCGACCAACTTTTGGCACAACGCAATGGCTTGAGGATGGGTAATGCCGCCAAACATCACGTGCGACATCTGCGCTATCTGCTGCTGCAAGGCCTGGTTCAGGCGCGGATGGTTGTAACCGTGGATCGCCGCCCACCAGGAGGACATGCCATCCACCAGTTCTCGCCCATCGTCCAGTTGCAGGTGATAACCGTTGGCCGCTACCACCGGATAACAGGGAAGGGGGTGCGTCATTGAGGTGTAAGGATGCCAGATGTGGCGTTGATCAAATTCCAGGTCTGCGTTCGAAAGCAACATTATCAATAAACCGTATTGTAAACTAAATTCACACTCATATGGTTGACAGTATAGCGTTGTCATTTACACTTACGCCACATTTTCATGTCGCCTCGGCGGCATGGCACCCTGTCGAACAAAGAGGCCAACCATATGGCAGAACGTATTCACTGGACGCTGGAGCAAGCGCAACAACTGTTTGATAAACCGTTTTTAGAGCTGATGTTTGAGGCGCAGCAGGTGCATCGTCAGCATTTCGATCCGCGTCAGGTGCAGGTCAGTACGCTGCTCTCCATCAAAACCGGGGCTTGCCCGGAGGATTGCAAGTATTGCCCGCAGAGTGCGCGTTATCGCACCGGGCTGGAAGCGGAACGCTTGATGCAGGTCGAGCAGGTGCTGGATTCTGCGCGTCAGGCTAAAGCGGCGGGCTCAACCCGTTTCTGTATGGGCGCCGCCTGGAAAAACCCCCATGAGCGCGATATGCCTTATCTGCAACAGATGGTGAAAGGCGTCAAGGAGATGGGGATGGAAACCTGTATGACGTTAGGCACCTTGCATGGCGATCAGGCGGAACGCCTGGCTGACGCCGGGCTGGATTTCTATAACCATAACCTGGACACCTCGCCGGAGTTCTACGGCAATATCATCACCACCCGTACCTATCAGGAGCGGCTGGATACGCTGGATAAAGTGCGCCACGCGGGCATTAAAGTCTGCTCCGGCGGCATTGTCGGGTTGGGCGAAACGGTACGCGATCGCGCCGGGTTGTTGGTACAGTTGGCAAACCTGCCGACGCCGCCGGAAAGCGTGCCGATCAATATGCTGGTGAAAGTCAAAGGCACGCCGCTGGAAAACAACGACGACGTTGAGCCTTTCGATTTTATCCGCACCATCGCCGTCGCACGCATCATGATGCCGACTTCTCACGTGCGCCTGTCCGCCGGTCGCGAACAGATGAGCGAACAGACCCAGGCCATGTGCTTTATGGCTGGTGCCAACTCCATTTTCTATGGCTGCAAGCTGCTGACCACTCCCAATCCGAAAGAAGACAAGGATTTGATCCTGTTCCGCAAACTGGGTCTCAATCCGCAACAAACGGAAACGGAGGCGGGCGATAACCAACAACAGCAGCGTTTGGCGCAGCAAGTGTTGGAAGCCGACACCGAACAGTTCTACAACGCTGCCGTGTGACCATCATGGGATGGCAAGAACGGATAGACGCGGCGCTGGAACAGCGCCGTGAACAAGACGCTTATCGCTCACGCATTGTTAATCAGGGGGGCGGGCGTTGGTTGACGCAGCAGGGGCAGCGCTACCTGAATTTCTCCAGCAATGACTACCTGGGCTTAAGCCAGCATCCTGCCATTATCGACGCCTGGCAAACCGGTGCGACGCGCTATGGCGTGGGCAGCGGCGGCTCGGGTCATGTCACGGGCTATACCGACGCGCATGCGGCGTTGGAGGGCGAACTGGCGCAATGGCTGGGTTATCCGCGTGCGCTGCTGTTTATCTCCGGCTATGCCGCGAATCAGGCGGTGGTTGCTGCCCTGATGCAGGGGCAAGATCGCATTCTGGCAGACAAGCTCAGCCATGCGTCCTTACTGGAAGCCGCCGCCCAGTCACCGGCCACCTTGCGCCGCTTTGCACACAATCAGCCTGCGGCGCTGCAACGCCTGCTGGAGGGAGATGCTCCGGGCGAAACCCTTGCCGTCACGGAAGGTATTTTCAGCATGGACGGCGACAGCGCGCCGCTGGGCGCACTGCATGGGTTGACGCAGGCGCGCGGAGCCTGGCTGATGGTGGACGATGCGCACGGGGTAGGCGTGTGCGGCGAGCAGGGGCGCGGCAGTTGCTGGCAGCAGGGGGTAAAACCTGAGTTGCTGGTCGTGACGTTCGGTAAGGCGTTTGGCGCGAGCGGGGCCGCCCTGTTGTGCAGCGAACCGGTAGCCGACTACTTCTTACAGTTTGCCCGTCACCTGATCTACAGCACCAGTATGCCACCGGCTCAGGCTTGCGCATTGCGCGCGGCATTGTCCTGCATTCAGCAGGGCGACGCGCTGCGTGACAGGCTAGGCCACCATATTGCTCAGTTTCGCGCCGGGGCCGGGGATTTACCCTTTACCTTGATGCCATCGCAAAGTGCCATTCAACCGCTGATCGTCGGTGACAACGCCGCTGCCTTGCACGTGGCACAGCGTTTGCGTCAACAGGGATTCTGGGTGAGTGCGATGCGTCCGCCTACCGTGCCGCCCGGCAGTGCACGGCTGCGGATTACGCTGACGGCCAGCCACACGGATGATGACATCGCCCGCCTGCTTGCCGCTTTGCACACGGCGGCGCATGGGCAACAGGAAGGTGTCAATGAGTAATGAATTGCATAACAAACGGGCCATTGCCCAGGCTTTTGGCCGTGCGGCGCAGCGCTACACCCGGTTTGCCGAGCTGCAACGCACCAGCGGTGAACATCTGATGACCCTGGCGCTACCGCTTGCCGGACAGCAGATACTGGATGCGGGCTGTGGCACCGGGCATTTCAGTCAACGTTGGCGCGCGCTGGGTAAACAGGTGATCGCGTTGGATCTGTCTGCTGGCATGTTGCAACAGGCGGTGGCTGAACAAAGTGCAGATGCCTACGTACAAGGTGACATTGAGCATTTGCCGTTAGCGGATGCCAGTATCGATCTCTGCTTCAGCAATCTGGCGGTGCAATGGTGCGAGGATTTGCCGCGTGCCATCGCGGCCTGCTATCGGGCCACACGTCCCGGCGGCGCGGTGGCGTTTTCGACGCTGGCTGAAGGCTCCCTTGGCGAGCTGGCTCAGGCGTGGCTGCGGTTGGATGGGTCAAAACGCGTCAATGATTTTTTGCCGTTGGCGCAGATCGCCGATGCCTGTCGCCCCTATCGCCATCGGCTCTATCCGCAAACGCTGAGCTACCGTTTTGCGACCGTGAGCGATGTGATGCACTCCCTGAAAGGGATTGGTGCCACCTGGCTCCATGGCGATCGTTCGCGCGGTTTGCTCACCCGGCGACGCTTGCAAGCGCTGGCGCAGGTTTATCCTGCCGCACCGGGCGGGTTTCCCCTCAGTTATCATCTGGTTTATGGAATTATTTATCGTGACTAAACGTTGGTTTATTACCGGAACAGACACTGAAGTGGGCAAAACCATCGCCAGCGGCGCATTGCTACAGGCAGCAGCGCGGGCGGGGTATCGCTGCGCGGGCTATAAGCCAGTCGCCTCCGGGGCAGAGATGACACCGCAGGGCATACGCAATGAAGATGCTTGTCATCTGCAAGCGTGTAGCAGCGTGTCGCTTACTTACGATGAGGTCAATCCGCTGGTGTTTATTGAGCCAACCTCACCGCATATCGTGAGCAAGGTTGAGCAGCGACCAATTGATTTCGAGGTGATGTCGCGCGGTCTGGCGGCCTTGACCGAAAAGGCCGATTGGGTGCTGGTGGAAGGGGCCGGTGGCTGGTTCACGCCACTGACCGCACAGCGGACGTTTGCCGATTGGGTACAACATGAGCAACTGCCGGTGATTCTGGTGGTGGGTATCAAACTGGGGTGCATCAACCACGCCCTACTGACGGCTCAGGCCGTTACACAGGCTGGATTGACGCTGGCGGGCTGGATTGCTAACGACATTCAACCACCCGGACGCTGGCATCAAGCCTACCTGGAGACGCTGCAACATCATCTTTCTGCGCCGTTGCTCGGTGAAATTCCCTACGTTACTGCGCCCTCTACGCAGGATTTGGGGGCGTATCTGGATATTGCACTGCTGCGAGTTTGATACGTTATTGTCTGAAACAAAAAATAAGGCATTAACCTTCTTACTGATAGGTAAACGCCTGACAATAATGTGCCCTTATTCGTTAAGTGTTTCTTATCAGATAAGGGAGTTGTGATGACAAGTATTAGTACATTTTACAATATGGCTGCTTGCGCAGCTGGTGTGGAAAATCAGGAAGCAATAAATAAGGCTATATCGCCCAAAGGATTGCTGGAGCATATTATTAATTTCTTTACCTTTGGTTGCGTGCGCAAAGATAACAAAGAACTGTACCGTCAGATTAATGATAATATTATGCAGCTTATAAATTCTTCAGAAGCAATGCATGAGTTCACAAGTACAGGAACTATTGCTTTGAATGACATTCAAGGTTGTAAAGTAACCTTTACTCTGCCGGGTAATAATAATGAGAACGGTATGGTTATAGTGACCGTCAGCAAGGGTAAACATGAGGAAAAAGGTGAGGTTCCGAGTGATAAGTTTAAGTCTTCACTCGCAACAACGATGATGAGGCGGGGTGCGAATACGTCAAGTACCATTGTGAAAGACAATGGAGAGGATACTTGCTTTGCGTTCGATGATCACTATATCGATGATAATGTTGAGGATTATATTAGTACCCTTAATATACAGTATGATCCTGTCGATAGTGCTATAGATGAAGCTCTGGGCTTCCTTGATATTCAAGATGTGAACAATATCATACAGGAAGGCGGGATTTTTTCTGTATCAAGTAAGGATATCCCTGTTCAGCCATCCTGGAAATAATTTTCTATCAAAGATCGTATTTAAACGCGTTAATAAAAGCATCTCATAGGTCAATCACTGGACTATGAGATGCCGCTGCATTTATTTCCCTTCAATATCAATTGACGTTGCCGTATTTTATTAAACACCGAGAAGATATCTTCCCCATCGCTGAAGCGTCAATTTCATTAGGGTGATATTGTTTGCCACTCTGGTCTTGGGTCGGGCTAGACCCCCTCATGCCCTACGTGTTCGCTTCGGAGCCGCTACGCACCTGTGAACGCTCTCATGATAGCCACAGGTAAAGGATCTTAGGGGATAGATTTGAACGTTATTTGCCGGCAGTCTTGTTTAAGATAAGGTTTATCGATGGGCCGGTTGAGGAGCACAGCCAACACGCCTATAACACGAAGTCTGTTAGGTTGCGATAATTTTAAGGCCATGGGGCTTCGAAACCATGGTCGCGCAAAATCGCGGTCAAATTCCTGCTATGCCTGTCACTCTGTTCTCGATTGACGTTTGCTTACTTCGACTCTCCAGTTTGTGCGCCAAGACGCTTTTTTGTGCAAAACGGCAAAAAACCATGCAGATGTGAAATCCTCGCAAAAACGCTAAAAATATCCTGATTTCCTGCAGCCCCATAGCGATAAGATATTTCACTAACGCAGCAGGCATGCGGGCTTGTGGGAGTTATCCACTACTTCTGTGGATAACCATGTGCATTAGGTTTAGAAAAACGGTGGCAAGCGAGAGTTGGCGCGGGTTTTGGTTGAGTTGATGTGATTCTCTGCTTTTTTGTTTAATAGATATAAATCAGTCAGTTAATTAAAATCAAGCCTCGATTTACGCCTGACTGAGGGTTGCATGTTTTTACAACACTGGTCAAACCACTTTGTTAAGACAAATGTACGTTCTGGGGATAAATAGCACATTTTTAACTGGATAAATAGGTAACGCTGTGTTAGCGCTTTTTTTGCGCCATCTTGCCGTTTTTTTGCAACCCACCGACGCTGACCGAAGGTTTACCCCTCACCGCATTTTAATCAATAAATGACTGGATGCTGTTTTTATATCCAGTATACTGTCGCTAACCGAATTTCTGAGGCGCACTGTTAGTACTATGCACTGTTAGTACTATGCACTGTTAGTGCTATGCTTGACGCCTTATCCCCATTGTTGAATGTTACTGTGCGTTGCTTGGTTTCGCGACGTTTGGTCCACTGGCTGGCAGGTTGTTCATGAGCAAACCCTTTAAACTGCATTCCGATTTTACCCCCTCAGGCGATCAGCCTGAAGCGATCCGTCTGCTGGAAGAGGGGTTGGAAGCGGGGTTGGCGCATCAGACGTTGTTGGGGGTAACCGGTTCGGGAAAGACCTTTACCATTGCCAATGTGATAGCGGATCTCAACCGTCCCACCATGGTGTTGGCGCCCAACAAAACGCTGGCGGCGCAGCTCTATGGCGAGATGAAAGCGTTTTTTCCTGACAATGCGGTAGAGTATTTCGTCTCTTACTACGATTACTACCAGCCCGAAGCCTACGTGCCCAGTTCGGACACCTTTATCGAGAAGGACGCGTCGGTCAACGAGCATATTGAACAGATGCGTCTGTCAGCCACCAAAGCGCTGCTGGAGCGGCGCGATGTGGTGGTTGTGGCGTCGGTCTCTGCCATCTACGGGTTGGGCGATCCCGATCTCTATCTGAAAATGATGCTGCACCTGACGGTCGGCATGATCATCGATCAGCGTTCAATTTTACGCCGACTGACTGAGCTACAATATTCACGAAACGATCAGGCGTTTACGCGAGGTACTTTTCGCGTGCGCGGTGAAGTGATTGATATTTTTCCGGCAGAATCCGATGAGATTGCGCTGCGCGTCGAGCTGTTCGATGAAGAGGTTGAACGCCTGACGCTGTTCGATCCGCTCACCGGTCAGCAGCTACAAACGGTGCCGCGTTATACCATCTACCCGAAGACTCACTATGTCACGCCGCGTGAGCGCATTCTTCAGGCGATGGAAGATATCAAAGTGGATCTCGCAGAGCGCCGCAAGACATTGTTGGAAAACAATAAACTGCTGGAAGAGCAGCGTCTGACACAGCGCACCCAATTCGACCTCGAGATGATGAATGAACTCGGCTATTGCTCCGGTATCGAAAACTACTCACGTTATCTCTCCGGGCGCGGGCCGGGCGAGGCGCCACCGACGCTGTTTGACTACCTGCCAGCCGATGGATTGCTGGTGATCGATGAGTCCCACGTGACCATCCCGCAATTGGGTGGCATGTATCGCGGTGACCGGGCGCGTAAAGAGACGCTGGTGGAGTATGGTTTTCGTCTGCCGTCGGCGCTCGACAACCGGCCGATGAAGTTTGAGGAGTTTCAAGCCCTCGCGCCGCAAACCATCTATGTCTCAGCGACGCCCGGCAATTATGAATTGGAACATTCCGGCGATGATGTCGTCGATCAGGTGGTGCGCCCTACGGGGCTGCTTGACCCGTTACTGGAAGTCCGTCCGGTTGCGACGCAGGTGGACGATTTGTTGTCTGAAATCCGCAAACGCGTTGTGTTGAACGAGCGCGTACTGGTCACCACGTTAACCAAACGCATGGCGGAAGATCTCACCGAATATCTGGAAGAGCACGGTGAGCGCGTGCGCTATCTGCACTCGGATATTGACACCGTTGAGCGCGTTGAGATTATCCGCGATCTGCGGCTGGGCGAATTTGATGTGCTGGTGGGCATTAACCTGCTTAGGGAAGGGCTGGACATGCCCGAAGTATCGCTGGTGGCGATTCTGGACGCTGACAAAGAGGGCTTCCTGCGTTCGGAACGTTCCTTGATTCAGACCATTGGACGTGCTGCACGTAACCTCAATGGTAAAGCCATTCTGTACGGCGACAAGATAACGCCGTCAATGCAGCGCGCCATGCAGGAAACGGAGCGGCGACGTGAGAAGCAGCAGGCGTATAACGAAGCGCACGGCATCGTGCCTACCGGTCTTAACAAAAAGATCGATGACATTCTGCAATTAGGCAAGCCGACGGCGAAAGGCAAAGGCCGCGCCGGACGTAAAGCCGCTGAGCCAGCCGCAGAATATCATGCACTGACGCCAAAAGCGCTGGAGCAAAAGATTCGTGAATTGGAAGGTCAAATGATGACGCACGCGCAGAATTTGGAGTTCGAAGAGGCGGCGGCGTTGCGTGACCAGATTCATGCCTTACGTGAGCGATTTATCGCCGCATCCTGATTTCCCTGTGAGGGCAAGGTGCTGATATGACATTTTCTCTACCGGATGTAGATGTACTGTTTATCGCGGGCTTCGGCCCGATCGCTTCGGACGCGGCGGCAAGTCGTGCGCTCTATCTGGAGACGCTGGGTTTACCGCTTAAACCATTGGGGGAGTCGAGCGATTATCTGGTGGCCGATACCCTGGGGGGCGTGAAGCACTTTGCACTGTGGCCGTTGGCGCAGGCGAGCCAGTCTTGCTTTGGCACTGAACGCTGGCCGGAGGATGTCACCGTGCCGCAAAGCTGGCTGGAGTTTGAGGTTGCGGATATGGCGACCGCCACCGCTGCGGTTAAACGGGCGGGTTATACCCTACTGGTGGATAACCGGCTCGAACCGTGGGGGCAGTGGGTGACGCGTTTCCTCAGCCCCGAAGGCATGCTAATTGGTGTCACCCATACGCCGTGGCTGCGTAGCGAATAGCACGCTGACAGAGCGGTTTTAGCCCAGGCGTTGCAGGGTAATTTCCAGCGCCTGGCGCAGCAGTTCACGATCGTGATGGTGCGGCACGTCGGCAGCGCTTAATGGTTGTTGCACGATAAGACGATCGTTGATGCCTTGCACCTGCGTGTGTGGACTGACGATAACTGCGTCCACCACTTTACGTCCCACCTTGGTTTCGATCATGGCGAGCTTTTGTGCCAGCGTCATATGGGCAGCAGCCTGGTTGAGTTCACGCCCGAGATTGCCGATATAGACCATCTGCGCTGGCGTGCGGCGCAGGGCGCGCGCCAGATCGTCGAGCAACAGCAGGGGCATCAGGCTGGTCAGAAAGCTGCCTGGGCCAATCAGGATCAAATCGGCCTGATCGATGGCATCAATCGCTTCCTGGGTCGCCTTGACCACCGGGTGGAGTTGCAGATCCTGTGGCAGGACGTTCAGATTGTCTATTTGCACTTCACCGTAGATCTGGTTTCCTCCGCTGTCGGTAGCCACCAGATCGACGGGGTGTTCTGACATCGGGATCAGCACCGCGTCTACCTTCAGCAGTCCGCGAATCAGGTTAATCGCTTCCAGCGGTCGCACGCTCAGGTGATCCAGCGCTTTGAGCATCAGGTTGCCCAGATTGTGCCCGGCGAGTTCGCCGCTGCCGGTGAAACGATATTCAAACATGGCGGAGGCCACGCTGGGGCTGGTGATCAGTTGATTCAGGCAGTTGCGCATGTCCCCCCAGGCGATACCACCCTCTGCGCGACGGATCCTCCCTGTTGAACCGCCGTTATCGGTGGTCGTCACAATGCCGGTAAGTCGTGAACCCAATGAGGAAAGTGATGACATGACGCGACCGAGGCCGTGCCCGCCACCCAGCGCGACGACCTTGTCGAGATCGGCTAACGTGCGATTGCGCATAGAGACCTTTTGCAAAAGAGGGGGAATTCACGTGGCTAAGGTAGCTGATTTCCCTGATAAAGGCGAAAAAAACCAAAAATCTTTGCTTCAGGATGATTTACGACAATTTTTTCCGCCACTTTTCGACTATGCTGAAGTCCTGTGGAAGAGAAAAAACCTTTATATATCCGCTATATACATAAATATATAACGATTATCTGGGTGACGTAATGCATGAGTAACGTTAGACTCTTCTTTGATAAAATCAGACTCCTAGCCTTTGTGCCTAAGTGATGTGGCAGTGACTGCATCATACGGTGCTCTGGCCGTGGCCCTCGAGGTCACCAGGGTGCAGGGGAGAAATGCCCGCGCCTCCCGAATTTGGAAAGGTGTTTATGCTAAGTCAATTGACGGATGCGTTTGCGCGCAAGTTTTACTATTTGCGCCTTTCGATCACAGATGTATGCAACTTTCGTTGCACCTACTGTTTGCCTGAGGGCTATCAGCCTTCTGGCGCACCCACCAAGCGTTTTCTCTCTCTGGATGAGATCCGTCGGGTCAGCCGCGCTTTTGCTGCGCTCGGCACGGAAAAAGTGCGTTTAACCGGGGGAGAACCTTCGTTAAGGCGTGACTTTGTCGACATTTTGGCCGCCATCCGAGAAAATCCTTCGATCAAAACCCTGGCGGTAACCACCAATGGCTATCGGCTGGCGCGCGATGTGGCTGTATGGCGCGATGCCGGGCTAACGGCGCTGAATGTCAGCGTTGATAGTCTGGATGCCCGCCAGTTTCACGCGATCACCGGGCAGGATAAGTTTCATCAGGTGATGGCCGGGATCGATGCCGCCTTTGACTGCGGCTTTGCCAAAGTCAAAGTGAACACCGTGCTGATGCGTGATGTGAACGATAATCAGCTGAATGGGTTTCTGCACTGGATCAAGGACCGCCCTATCCAACTGCGTTTTATTGAGCTGATGGAGACCGGGGAGGGGAGGGAGCTGTTTGCCCGCCACCATCTGCCCGGAACGGTCATTCGCGACAAGTTGTTGGCTCAAGGCTGGCAACTGGCTCCGCGCGGCCGCAGTGATGGTCCAGCCCAGGTGTTCCGTCACGATGATTATCAGGGCGAAATCGGTCTGATCATGCCGTACGAGAAAGATTTTTGCCTGAGCTGCAACCGTCTGCGCGTGTCTGCCGTGGGTAACTTGCACCTGTGCCTGTTCGGCGAACAGGGCATTCCCTTGCGTGACCTGCTGGCGGAAGACAGCCAAATGGACGACCTGGCGCTGCGTATTGCGGGTGGGCTATCGCTGAAAAAACAGACCCACTTCCTGCATGACGGCAACAGCGGCATAACGCAGAACCTTTCTTTTATCGGTGGCTGATTTACCCTAAATAATTCGAAGAGGTGTGTGATATGAGCAAAGTCAGTGATGACTTCATTCCGCTGCAAATCGCGGTATTGACCGTTTCTGCGCGTCGCACCGCGCAAGATGATACCTCTGGTGACTATTTGCGCGAAGCGGCGCAAGAAGCCGGGCACCAGATTGTGGCCAGCGCCATTGTCAAAGAGAACCGCTACCAGATTCAGGCGCAGGTTACCGCCTGGATTGCCAGCGAAACGGTGCAGGTTATTGTGATCAATGGTGGCACCGGTTTCACCGCTGGCGATGTCACGCCAGAAGCGATCTCGCCGCTGTTCGATCGCTCGATTGACGGTTTTGGTGAACTGTTCCGCATGGTCTCCTATGAGGATATCGGCACCGCCACTATTCAATCCCGTGCTGTCGCTGGGCTGGCAAACCAAACGGTTATCTTCGCCGTACCCGGCTCGACACGTGCGTGTCGCACCGCCTGGGAACGTATCATTCAGGAACAGTTGGATGCCCGGCAAAAACCGTGCAATTTTTTCCCCCATTTAAAGAAATTGAATTAACCATGTCATCTCAGTTCACCCATATTAATGCCGCCGGCGAAGCCACCATGGTGGACGTATCAGCAAAAGCCGAAACGGTGCGCGAGGCGCGCGCGGAAGCCTTCGTCACGCTGTCAGCGCAAACACTGTCGATGATTATCAATGGGCAGCACCACAAAGGTGATGTGTTCGCCACCGCGCGTATTGCCGGGATTCAGGCGGCCAAACGCACCTGGGAACTGATTCCGCTGTGTCATCCTCTGCTGTTAAGCAAAGTGGCGGTGGAACTGACGGCCGAGCCCGAGCACAATCGGGTGCGTATCGAATCGCTGTGCCGTTTAACCGGTAAAACCGGCGTGGAGATGGAAGCGCTGACCGCCGCCTCGGTAGCCGCGTTGACCATTTATGACATGTGCAAAGCGGTGCAAAAAGACATGATTATCGGCCCCGTGCGGTTGTTGGCAAAGAGCGGTGGTAAATCCGGAGATTTTCAGGCGGAGGTGAAATGATCAACGTGCTGTTTTTCGCGCAGGTTCGGGAACTGACGCAAACGGATTCGCTTAGCCTCCCTGCGGAATTTCCCAACGTGGAGGATTTGCGTCAGGCGCTGGCCGCGCGCGGTGAACGCTGGGCGCTGGCGCTGGAATCCGGCAAACTGCTGACGGCAGTGAACCAGACGTTGGTCGAGCCCTCACATCCGCTGCGTGATGGTGATGAAGTGGCGTTTTTTCCACCGGTAACCGGAGGCTGATGATGTCAGTGAACCCA
The DNA here is from genome assembly GCF_025962655.1 of Candidatus Symbiopectobacterium sp. NZEC151. Taxonomy (GTDB): domain Bacteria; phylum Pseudomonadota; class Gammaproteobacteria; order Enterobacterales; family Enterobacteriaceae; genus Symbiopectobacterium. Next base: position 378,146 of record NZ_JAGFPE010000001.1, read on the forward strand.
CAACCTGAAACCCGTATTGAGGTCGGCACCGCGCCGTTTGACGTGGGGCAGGCCTATCAGTGGCTGGCGCAATGTGACGAAGACGGTGCCGTGGTCACGTTCACCGGCAAAGTGCGCAACCACAATCTGGCTAGCGATGTGAGTGCCTTGACGCTGGAGCACTATCCGGGAATGACAGAGAAAGCGCTGGCGGAGATCGTTGAGCAAGCCAGAGAACGCTGGGCGTTGCCGCGTGTCTATGTGATCCACCGTGTCGGGCCGCTCTTTCCTGGCGATGAGATCGTGTTTGTTGGCGTGAGTGCGGCGCATCGTCAGGCTGCCTTTGACGCTGCGCAATTTATCATGGATTACCTGAAAACCCGCGCGCCGTTCTGGAAACGGGAAGCGACGCCAGAAGGCGATCGCTGGGTGGATGCGCGTGACAGTGACCATGCCGCGGCTGAACGCTGGTAATTAACGTTCGTTGATGTTGGCGTGATTTTCGCCACATGCGGCACAGCGCCATGTGATACACTTATCAATGGTGGGCGATGCACGCCCGAGTCACAATCTCTGTCTGCGATGCCAGACAGCAACGTAAGGGTAGTATCATGGATCGGTTCCCTCGTTCAGGCGATTCGATAGTCGAACGCGCTAATAGCGGCCTTCAGGCGTATATGGCGCAGGTTTATGGCTGGATGACCTGCGGTTTATTGCTGACGGCGTTTGTTTCCTGGTATGCGGCACAATCCCCCGCGATAATGAGTTTCGTCTTTTCCAGCCGGATTACCTTTTTCGGGCTGATCATTGCTCAGTTGGGATTGGTGTTTGTGATTTCCGGCATGGTACAGCGCTTGAGCGGTAGCGTGGCGACAGGGCTGTTTATGCTCTATTCGGCGTTGACCGGGTTGACGCTCTCCAGCATCTTTATTCTCTATTCAGGGCAATCGATCGCCAGCACCTTTGTCATTACGGCGGGGATGTTTGGCGCCATGAGCCTGTACGGTTACACCACCAAACGCGATCTGAGCGGCCTGGGCAGCATGCTGTTTATGGGCCTGATCGGTATCGTGCTGGCGTCGTTGGTCAATATCTGGCTGAAAAGCGATGCCTTGATGTGGGCCGTGACCTATATCGGCGTGGTGGTGTTTGTGGGTTTGACGGCCTACGACACGCAAAAATTGAAAAATATCGGTGAGCAACTCTCTGCCGACGAAAGTGACAATTTCCGCAAATATGCCATCGTCGGCGCATTGACGCTCTATCTGGATTTTATCAACCTGTTCCTGATGCTGCTGCGTATCTTCGGCAACCGCCGCTAAGACGCAACAAGACAAATCGCCCCGTGCGTAATACGTGCGGGGTTTTTTTTTGGGCGTAACGTGGCCATTACCGTAGGGTTGACGTTGAGGTTTGTAACCTACTTGGTGATTATATTTTGATGGATGTAACCTAATGGGTTACAATTTTATTGATACCGAGCATGGATGCGCAGATGGAAAAGAAAACTCCACATACCCGTCTGCACGTCGTGCAGGCCATGGTTGCAGAGGGAAAAGTCAGGGCAACACGATCGGCGCTTGATTCAGCTGACGAACTGAATCTCGATTTTGATGGAATGTGTGCCGTAATCGTGGCACTGACCCGTCAGGATTTTTACAAGAGTATGACCACATACCACGATCATACGGTGTGGCAGGATGTGTATCGACCGATGATAAAGGGTATCAGGTTTTATATGAAAGTGACGGTACTCGATGATGTACTCATCGTCTCATTTAAGGAGAAGTAGAATGAAATGTCCTCAGTGTGGCGGTGCCGACATGGAGCAAACTGTAAAAGATGTTCCGTATTCATGGCGGGGTAAAAAAACGATCTTGCAGCAAATTCGAGCGTCACATTGCCCTCAGTGTGGTGAAGCCGTGATGGACAAAGCCGAGTCGGCCGAGTACATGGCGAAAGTGGTCGAGTTTAAGAATTCGATCATCAATGATACGGTCAAACCGGCGTATATCATGAACGTACGAAAGAAACTCGAATTATCGCAACGTGAAGCCGGGCGGATATTTGGTGGCGGTGATAACGCATTTTACCGGTATGAAGCGGGAAAATCTCAGCCGCATCCTTCTACGGTGAAATTGCTGAGACTTCTCGATCGTCACCCTGAGTTGCTAAGCGAAATCTGTGGTTGAGTTGAGCAAAAATCGATGACGGTTCACGACATATTTCGCCGAAACAACCCGTAGGCCGCGCTGCCAGTGGTCGCAGTAATAGCCAGCAACGGCCACAGGCTGTGCCATATCACGCTGAAATCGGCTCCTTTAAGGTAAATCTGCTTGGTGATGTCAGTGAAATGGCGGATGGGATTTACCCAGGTCAGGTTCTGTAGCCACAGCGGCATGTTTTCCACCGGTGAGACGTAGCCTGAGAGCAGGATGGCGGGCATCAGAAAGACGAACACGCCGATAAACGCTTGCTGCTGCGTGGCGCACAGCGACGAAATCAGTAAACCAAATCCCACCAGCGACAAGCCGTACAGCAGCATAGCGCCATAGAACAGCAGCAGTGAACCGGCAAACGGGATGTGGTAAGCGAAGATCCCAGCCAGCAGCACGATGGTGGCCTGGCCGGTGGCGACAATCAGCGCCGGGACCGCTTTACCAACGAATATTTGCCAGGTCGCCAGCGGTGACACCAGCAGTTGATCCAACGTTCCCTGCTCACGTTCGCGCGCTACAGAGAGCGCTGTCACAATCAACACTCCGATGGTAGTGATCATGGCGATAAGCGAAGGCACCACAAACCACTTGTAGTTCAGATTGGGGTTATACCAGTGACGGACCACCAGCTCGCTCTGGTTGCTGCGCGTTTTTCCTGCCATCAACTCCCGCTCGTAATCCTGAACAATCTGCTGTATGTCATTTGCCGCAATTTGCGCGCTGTTAGAACGCCGTCCATCGAGAATCACCTGAAGCGAGGTGCTGCTGCCGTGGGCAAGGTCGCGCGAGAAGTCGGGCGGGAACCGCACCAGCAGCAACGCTTTCTGATTGTCGATAGTAGGCGCAATGGCCTGTGGGCTGCGCAGGGTCAATACCTGAGAAAAGGTGCGCGCGTTGGCAATGCGCTGTGTCAGTTCAATTGATGCGGGTCCACTGTCTTCACTGTAAATAGCGATGGTGGCATTGGTGACATCCAGCGTCGCGGCGAACGGGAACAGAGAGACCTGAAGCACTACCGGGAGCACCAGCAGGCTACGGGTTTGCGGTTCGCGCAGCAGCGATTGTAGCTCTTTGACGATCAGCGTCCATAAGCGGTAAAACATCGCGATCCCTCCTAATCCAGTCTGCGCCGCGTTTTTAACGCGGTCAGCCCGATGAAAAACAGCGTGGCAAGGCTTAAAAAGCCGAGATTGACCAGCAAGATGCTGACCACGTTACCCGTGAGGAACAAGCTTTGCAGCGTACTGACGAAATAGCGTGCGGGGATAACGTAGGAGACGGCGCGTACCAGCGCTGGCATGCTGTCAATTTCAAAGATAAATCCGGAGAGCATGACTGCCGGCAAGAACGCGGCGTTCAGTGCCACCATCGCTGCATTGAACTGGTTGCGCGTCAGGGTGGAAATCAGCAGCCCCATGCCGAGGGTGCAGGCGAGAAACAGGCTGCTGATGCCAAACAGTATCCAGAGCGATCCGCGATAGGGAACACGCAATACGAAGACGGCCACCACCATGCACAGCACCATGGCTATCATGCCCAAGCCATAGTAGGGGATCAGCTTGGCCAGCAGCAGCTCTGCGCGCGTGACCTGGGTTGACAGCAGCGCTTCCATGGTGCCGCGCTCCCATTCTCGGGCTATTACCAACGAGGTCAGGATGGCACCAATGACGGTCATGATAATGGTGATGGCACCGGGAATGATAAAGTGCTGGCTGACGGCTGCCGGGTTAAACCAATAGCGTAGCTGTACTTCAATCGGTTGTGAAAATGTTCCCCCCTGAGCCAACGCGCGCTGCTCCTGCCAGACCTTCCAGACCCCTTGCACATAGCCGGAAACGAAATTGGCGGTATTCGGCTCGCTGCCGTCGGTGATCACCTGTAGCGGGGCCAACCCTCCGGGTCGTGATAACTGTTCGGCAAAGTCGCTGGGGATAGTGACCAAACCGCGAATACGTCCCGCCTGCATCAACTGAATCAACGTCTGGCGGTCGCGGCTGATGGTCGGTTCAATATAGGGGGAGGCGGCAAAGGTTTGGGCCAAATCACGCGCCGCTTCACTCTGTTCTTCCAGCAGAATACCGACGCGTAAGCGACTGGAATCGAGATTGATGCCATAGCCAAAAATAAACAACAACATCAATGGGATGACAAATGCAATCAGGCTGCTGCTGGGATCGCGCACGATCTGCTTGCTCTCTTTGCGACACAATGCCCGCAAGCGCCGCCATGAAAAGGTGGTGCTGCCCGACACGGGTTTGCTGTTAGCGTTAGTCATGTGCATTCTCCGTGTCGTAGGCATGAATCAGGGCGATAAACGCCTGCTCCATGGTGGGATCGGGCATGTCTGGCGTAACAACCTGCTGCTTTAAGGCATCGGGTGTTCCGCTGGCAATCAGTTTGCCGCGATAAACCAGACCGATACGATCGCAATATTCCGCTTCATCCATAAAGTGCGTGGTCACCATGACGGTCACGCCCCGATTGACCATACCGTTGATGTGCATCCAGAACTCACGGCGGGTGAGGGGATCGACGCCGGAGGTGGGTTCATCAAGGAACAGGATATCCGGTTCGTGCATTAAAGCGCAGGCCAGGGCTAAGCGCTGTTTGAATCCAAGCGGCAGGGCATCGGGTGTTTGTCGGCTTATTGGCGCAAAGTTGAATGCCTGTGTCATGGCCGCGACTTTGTCGCGTTGCTGGCGGCCACGTAGACCGTAGACGCCGGAGAAGAAACGCAGATTTTGTTCTACTGTCAGGTTACCGTACAGGGAAAATTTTTGTGCCATGTAGCCCAGATGCTGACGCGCTTTGCCTGAGCTGATGTTAAGGTCCATGCCCAGCACGCGCGCATGGCCTTCACTGGGCGTGAGCAGGCCACACATCATCTTGAAGGTGGTTGATTTCCCTGCGCCGTTGGGGCCCAGCAGGCCAAAAATCTCGCCGCGTCGCACGGTAAAATCGACTCGATCGGTGGCGACAAATTCGCCGAATTTTTTGGTCAGATGACGGGCTTCAATCACCTTGTCGTCGCCGTCATCGGGGATGAGCGGCATAATACGCGCCAGTGACGAATCGCCTTTCGGGCCGCCGCCCAACAGGTCGATAAAGGCATCCTCAAAACGGGGCGCTGTCACGTCGATGTTGTCCGGCGTCAGCGGGAGCGTATCACACAGGCTGTTCGGGGTTGCGCCTGCCTTAAGCATCAGGCGTAAATACTTGCCTTGAATCACGCCATCGCTGACCGCGGGATGTTGCAATGCCTGTTGCAGCAGCGTGCGGTGTGCAACGCCATCGGCATGCGCCAACACACAGCGCCCGGCCATGGTGGCAGTAAGATCTTGCGGCGCGCCGCGATACAGCAGTTCGCCGTTATTCAGCAGAAGCACATCACGACACTGTTCTGCTTCATCAAGATAAGAGGTGCTCCACAGGATCAGCATGCCGTCGTCGGCGAGTTCATGCACCATGCGCCACAGCTCGCGCCGCGAAATGGGATCAACCCCGACGCCCGGCTCATCCAGCAACAGCACGTTAGGCTGGCCCAGCAGGGTACAGGCCAGCCCCAGCTTTTGCTTCATGCCGCCAGAAAGCTTTCCGGCCAGACGCGTGGTAAAGCGCGTGAGGTCGGTAAAAGTCAGCAATCGTTCAAAGGTGTCCTGCCGCTGTGTGCCGATAATGCCGCGCAGGTCGGCGTAAAGCGTCAGGTTTTCCATCACGCTCAGGTCTTCATACAGCCCGAACTTTTGCGGCATATAACCGAGGATGGCGTGCAGTTGCCGGTCATCCTGTACTGGATCGAGCCCCATTACGCGCAGGGTCCCGCTGCTCGGCGTTAACAAACCGGCCAGCATGCGAATCAACGTCGTTTTACCCGCGCCGTCCGGCCCCACCAGGCCGATAACCGCACCGGCATCAAGCGTGGCCGTCAGCGGTTTCAGCGCGGGCGTGGTGCTGTCAGGGAAGGTTTTCTCTACCCCATCCAGCGTAATGCTCGGCAAGGGGCTGTTCATGGCGTTACGTTGTCAGCGGCGAAGCGCAACGTTACCGGCATACCCTGGCGCAGCAGGTCGTCCGGATCGCTCACGATAATACGCAACCGGTAAACCAGATCGGTGCGTAACGCTTGTGTTTCTACGCTTTTCGGGGTGAATTCTGCGCTCGGTGATACAAATCCGACCGTGCCGTGGTAGGGGCGGTCTGGGCGACTGTCCGTGTAAATCAGCACGTCTCGTCCCGGTTTCGCTTGCCCGAGCTGCGGCTCGTCAATGTAGGCGCGAATCCATACCGGGCGGGTTAACGAGAGGGTGAATACGGTGCCGCCCGCGCTTAGCATGCTGCCTGCTTCTACGGCGCGTGTGAGGATCACGCCATCAGAAGGGGCTGTTAGCGTGGTATCGCTCAGATCGAGAATGGCCTGTGCCTGTGCCGCTTGTGCTTGCGCCAGTGCAGCCTCGGCGGTGGTAATTTCCTGCGGGCGGTTACCGCTTTCGAATTGGCTCAATTTCTGTTTAGCGGCTTGCAGCGTAGCAAGTGCCTGCTGACGCGCCGAGCGGGCATCATCCAGCGTATTTTGTGCCACGGCACCTTTGCCCCACATGCCTTGCTGGCGTTGATAGAAACGGTCGGCGTAATCATAGGCCGCCTGCGCCAGGTCCACTTGAGAACGCACCTGAGCGACTTCTTCACGCCGGTAACCTTCCGCAAGCAGTGCCAACTGGGCCGCCGCGCTGGCAACATTGGCGTCAGCCTGACGCAGCGCATTATGGTGCGGTGCGGCATCCAGCGCCGCGATCGCCTGTCCCGCCTTGACGCTGTCGCCCTCATCCACCTGCAAGGTTGCCAGACGTCCACTGACGCGAAATGCCAGATTCACCGTGCGAATATCCACGTTACCGTACAGCGTGATGGGGGTGTCGCGGTGCGCATAGTGCGTCCAGCCCGCATAGAGTGCGGCTGCCAGCAGCAAAAGCACCACGATGGTCACGCGCGATTTAACTTTATTCATGAAAGGCGTCCCTTTTTGACCGGCTGAAGGCATCAGCGATGATGTGCGGCTCTCAGGCCGTCAAGCACCAGTGTTATGTGTTGTGTCACCACGTCGTTAATCACCAGACTCTGTTCCAGGCCGATGTCGTCCCAGCCCGCACGTAGGCGTATGGTTTCCCGAGCAACGCGGAACGCCAGCGCTTCACCGATCAGCGCATGGGCGTGGATAACGGTTCTACGATCGTTGCTGTCTAACCCGGTGTAACCGGCGACCAGTTGTGTCATCAACTGGTGCATGGGCGCGATAATGCGCTCGTGCATCAGCGGGTAGGCATCCGTCGGTGACAACTGCTCGCGCGACATAAAGCGGCTGAAGTGTAAGGTTTCCGGGCTGGTCATCAACCGGGTAAAATTCAGTACCAGTTTTTGCAGATAAGCCATGTAACGCTCTGGCGTGCCTGCGGGCTGTTGCAGGTACTCGGTAATTTCTGCGCGCAAAGGGAGATAGGTGTGCGCCACTTCATCGGCACTAGCGCTTGCTACCGCACGATATAACCCCTCTTTGGAGTGAAAATGATAGGTGATGGCCGCGATGTTCTGCCCGGCACGGCGGGCAATATCGCGCGTGGTGGCGGCTTGCAGGCCAAACTCGCCAAACACTTCAAGGGCTGCCTGTAACAGTCGCTGCTTGGTGTGATCGCCACGTGTGGACGATGTTGCCTGAAATAACATGGCATGCCGCCTTTTTAATCAATCGTATGATTAAATTTAGCCTATTCTCGTTTTTTATACGTGATTACCATCACGTTGCTGAATGTGAGCCCGTATCTGCTCGATGGCACTGACGCGAATAATTCAGAATAGTAGCTATCAGGATGGCATATCAGGAAGGTGAAATCTCTGTTACACTAGCGGCCTTATGCACCGTAGTTTGTGCCCGTTCATTGTGGTTGTTGCTCACGTCGTTATTCCTTGGTTGATGGTGGCTCAGCAAACCCGCCTGATGTTCCCCCTGGAAACTGCACCGGCTTTGGCTCGGTCAGGGTGGATCTGGAGTTGTTTTCTCTATGTCTTTTTCATCTCTCGGCCTGAGCGCCGATATTCTCCGTGCTGTTGAAGAACAGGGCTATCGTGAACCTACGCCGGTACAACGCCAGGCGATTCCGGTGGTGCTGTCTGGGCAGGATTTGATGGCAAGTGCGCAAACGGGTACCGGTAAAACCGCCGGATTTACCCTGCCGCTGCTGCAACTGCTGAGCACCAAGCCCAGTGACGTTAAAGGCCGTCGCCCGGTGCGTGCATTGATCCTGACGCCGACGCGCGAACTGGCCGCCCAGATTGGCGAAAACGTGCAGGCGTACAGCAAGTACCTGCGCTTGCGCTCGCTGGTGGTGTTCGGCGGCGTCAGCATCAACCCGCAAATGATGAAGCTGCGCGGTGGCGTCGACATTCTGGTGGCAACGCCGGGGCGTCTGCTGGACCTGGAACACCAGAATGCGGTCGATCTTTCTCATATCGAGATTCTGGTGCTGGATGAAGCGGATCGCATGCTGGACATGGGCTTTATTCACGACATTCGCCGCGTGCTGGCAAAACTGCCCGCCAAACGCCAAAACCTGCTGTTTTCTGCCACCTTCTCTGATGAGATCAAAACGCTGGCCAATACGCTGCTGACCCGTCCGGCGTCGGTCGAAGTGGTGCGTCGTAATACCCCATCGGAACTGGTGACCCAGAACGTGCACTTTGTCGATAAGAAACGCAAGCGCGAACTGCTCTCCTTGCTGATCGGCAAAGAGAACTGGCAGCAGGTGCTGGTGTTTACCCGCACCAAGCACGGTGCTAACCATTTGGCTGAGCAATTGGGCAAAGACGGTATTACCGCCGCGGCTATCCACGGTAACAAGAGCCAGGGGGCGCGTACCCGTGCGCTGGCGAATTTCAAAGAAGGGTCGATTCGGGTGCTGGTGGCAACGGATATCGCCGCGCGCGGTCTGGATATCGATCAACTTCCGCACGTGGTGAACTACGAGCTGCCCAACGTGCCGGAAGATTACGTGCACCGCATTGGTCGTACCGGGCGTGCGGAATCTACCGGTGAGGCGCTGTCGCTGGTGTGTGTGGATGAGCACAAGCTGTTGCGCGATATCGAGCGACTGCTGAAACGCGAAATTCCGCGCATTGCCATGCCGGGCTTTGAGCCCGATCCGAACATCAAGGCAGAGCCGATTCAAAATGGCCGCCAAAGCCAGCGCGGTGCACCGCGCGGCGGCGATCGTTCCGGCAGTGAACGCCACAGTACGGCACCGCGCCGCCAGCGCAGTGGCGAAGGCTCTCCTTCTGGAGAGCAACGCCGTGGCGGTCAGGGTAAACCTGCCGCATCGCGCCCGCAGGGTAACGGTCAGCGCCGTCCGGCACGCGCCAGAAGCGAGTAATAAAAGCGTTCGCAGGGGAGCTGTCATTCCCCTTTACTCGCCCCTCGTCATCCTCGGCTTCTCCCTTGTCATCCTCGGCGAAAGCCGGGGATCTCTGACAGAAGAAACACGCGCAGTCTGCCAGAGATTCCCGCTTGCGCGGGAATGACTGTATTCGGCAGGCCTTCCCATTACCCTGGTTTATCAGTAAGCTGCTTAACTCGCCCTCATCCGCAAGCCGACGCGCTTTGCCCAATAAAGACTGAATAATGAGAACAGCCGCCCCCGGTATCACTGAAGATGGTCTGCCGACCCCGCAGCGACACTATGCCATGTTGACCATTGCCATCAGTATCACGCTGGCAGTGATGGATGCCGTGGTTGCCAATGTAGCGTTGCCAGTTATTGCTACGGATTTCAATATTAGCGCGGCCAGCGCCATCTGGATTGTTAACGGTTATCAACTGGCGGTGGTGGTATGCCTGATTCCGTTCGCGCGTTTGGGCGAGATTTACGGCTATCGCACGGTGTATATGTACGGGTTGACCCTGTTTATCCTGTCGTCTCTGGCCTGCATGTTGGCGAACAGCATGCCGCTGTTAACGCTGGCGCGCGTGGTGCAGGGCATCGGCGCGGCAGGGCTGATGAGCGTGAACACCGCGTTAATCCGCTACATTGTGCCGCGCGCCAAGCTGGGCGGGGCGATTGGTATTAACGCGTTGGTGGTTGCCATGGCTGCCACTGTAGGGCCAACGCTGGCGGGAGGGATTTTATCCGTAGCTTCCTGGCCGTGGCTGTTTGCCATCAATCTGCCCCTTGGCCTCGCGGCCATTGTGTTGGCGATGCGCAGTCTACCGGATAACGATCGAAGCCAGCAGCCGTTTGACAGTGTGAGCGCGCTATTGAGCGCTCTGATGATCGGTTTGGCGATCACCGCCATCGAGAGCATCGGTCATAAAAGCAATGCCGTGCTGATCGGTGGGCAACTGGGGCTGGCACTGGTGGCGACCATACTGCTGGTTCGCCGGGAAGCGTCGGCCACTGCGCCGCTGTTCCCGTTTGATTTGCTGCGCATTCCAGTGTTCAGTTTGTCGCTGGCGACCTCAATCGCCTCCTTCACCACGCAGATGCTGGCCTTTGTTTCTCTGCCGTTTCTGTTTCACCATGAACTGGCGCTGACTCCGGCCGAAGTGGGGCTAATGATGACACCCTGGCCGTTGGCAACCGGCGTCATGGCTATGGTGGCTGGCAGACTTTCCGATCGGATGTCACCGGCGATACTGGGCGGTGTTGGCTTGCTGCTGCTTGCCGTCGGGATGCTGGCATTGAGCCAGCTTTCCCCGGTCACCACCCTGGCTGATATTGCCTGGCGCATGGCCCTGTGCGGCGCCGGTTTCGGGTTATTTCAGTCGCCCAATAATCGTTTGTTGGTCACCTCAGCACCGCGCCAGCGTAGCGGCGCTGCGGGCGGCATGCTGGGTACCGCGCGTTTGATAGGGCAGTCAAGCGGCACCGCGCTGGTGGGTATGTTGCTGGCACGGTTTGATATGCAGGGCGGTTACTATGCGCTTTATATGGGGTGCGGCACCGCTGCGCTGGCGTGCTTGTTGAGCTTCACCCGCCAGGCCTTCAATCCCTCGGTTGCGGATAAAGGTTAGCGGCAGAGTAACGCTTGCTTTTCCTGCCCGCCTCAGTACCATGGCGGGCTGATTTAACCGGCGCGCCGTGCGGCGTCCTGATGAGCTCAATAGCGTTATGCGTATCCTTCTTGCGCCCATGGAAGGCGTTCTCGATGCCCTGGTGCGGGAACTGCTGACCGATATCAATGACTACGATCTGTGCGTCACCGAGTTTTTACGCGTGGTGGATACGCTGCTGCCTGTCAAATCCTTCTACCGCCTTTGCCCTGAACTGCACCATGCCAGCCGGACGCCCTCCGGCACCCAGGTACGCATTCAATTGCTGGGACAATATCCGCAATGGCTGGCGGAAAACGCGGCGCGTGCGGTGGCGCTCGGTTCCTACGGCGTTGACCTCAATTGTGGCTGTCCGTCCAAACTGGTGAATGGCAGCGGCGGTGGCGCCACGTTGCTCAAAGATCCTGAACTGATCTATCAGGGAGCGAAAGCGATGCGTGAAGCGGTGCCGCGTCATCTCCCGGTGACGGTGAAAATTCGTTTAGGCTGGGATTCGGGCGATCGTCAATTTGAAATTGCGGATGCTGTTCAGCAAGCGGGCGCTACCGAGTTGGTGGTTCATGGGCGCACTAAAGAAGACGGATACAAAGCGGAGCGCATTAACTGGGCGGCCATTGGTGAAATCCGTAAGCGCTTATCGATCCCGGTGGTGGCGAATGGCGAAGTGTGGGACTGGCAAAGCGCCCAGGATTGCATCGCGGCTACCGGGTGTCAGGACATTATGATTGGGCGCGGCGCGCTTAACGTGCCTAACCTCAGCAAAGTGATTAAATACAATGCATCGCCGCTGCCCTGGCCCGAAGTGGTCGCGTTGTTGCAGCGCTATACCCAACTTGAGAAGCAGGGTGATACTGGCATGTATCACGTGGCGCGCATCAAGCAGTGGCTCGGTTATTTGCGAAAAGCGTATGCTGAGGCCGACGATCTGTTTCGCCAAATTCGAACCCTGACCACGTCAGAGGCCATTGCGCGAACCATCTCCGCACTGGCCTGACAGGGTGGTAGGCCGTATTGTCAGAAGGCAGCGGTGTTAAACGCAATGCGCCAAGGAGCGCGACGATGTTACCTGAGAATCCCCTTGCCGCGCTGTTGGCGCGCTCACCCGTGGTGATCCTGGACGGTGCGCTGGCTACCGAACTGGAAGCGCGCGGCTGTGATTTGTGCGATCCGCTCTGGTCGGCGAAAGTGCTGCTGGAAGCGCCCGCGTTAATTTATCAGGTGCATTACGACTATTTTGCTGCGGGGGCGCAATGCGCCATCACCGCCAGCTATCAGGCGACGCCGCAGGGTTTTGCGGCGCGTGGGCTGAGCGAAGCAGAAGCATTGGCGTTGATCGCGCGCAGCGTCGAACTGGCGGTGCGTGCCCGAGAAGATTATCGCGCGGCGCATCCCGATGCGGGCGCGCTGCTAGTGGCGGGATCGGTGGGGCCGTATGGGGCTGTTCTGGCGAATGGCGCGGAGTACCGTGGCGATTATCAGCTCCGGCAGGCGGAGATGATGGCATTCCACCGGCCGCGCATCGCCGCGTTGGTTGACGCGGGCGTTGACGTGCTGGCATGCGAAACCCAGCCCTCGTTGCCGGAGATGGCCGCTCTGTTACAGTTGCTGCGCGAGTTTCCCTCTATCACAGCCTGGTTCTCGTTTACCCTGCGTGATGAGCAGCACATCAGCGATGGCACCCCGCTGTGTGACGTTGTGGCGCTGTTGGATAACCATCCGCAAGTTGTCGCCATGGGCATAAACTGCGTCGCAGTGGACAGTGCGACGACGGCGTTAGCGCATTTATCCTCACTGACATCCCTGCCGCTGGTTGTCTATCCCAATTCCGGCGAGCATTATGATGCTACCACTAAACGCTGGCGCGCAACCGGGGAACAGGCGTGTGCGTTGACCGCGCATCTGTCAGCCTGGAGAGCCGCGGGCGCGCGCCTGATCGGTGGGTGCTGTCGCACCACACCGCAGGATATTGCCGCTATTTCTCATGCATGCAGGCATGAGGTGCATCATCATTGAGGGAGACATCATGACCAACGAGACCGAAGGCGCTTATCGCCAACTGTGCGACACACTGGCACTCACTTTACCCATCACTTTTCTTGATATCGCTGCCGAGCAAACCGTTGTCATGTCGTCGCCGGACGCTGAAGCGTTGCGGCTGGCGGTAGGGTATGAAAAAACCGCCGCGACTTTTTTTCGCCATCTGCCCCCGACGCCAGACGAAATGGAACGGGCAATCATGACCGTAGAGGATGAAGTCACACGCATTCGCCATCAGGTGGATACGCAACATCCCCTTTATCTGTGCGATCCGGCACTGGCGTCATTGGCCGAGGCGACCGGCGTGTCGGCCAATGCGCACGGCTGGCATATTGAGCAGGACGATATCGAGCGACTGTTTAAACGTTTCGAACAGGTGATGCTGGGCCGCCCCGCCAGTTGGGAAGCCATTCCGCTGGACAACGCATTTACTGCCCGTTTGCTGATTTTGCGCGAGTTTATGCACCACCTGGGCTATCTGTCGGTATTTATTGTTAACACCACGGCCAGCGAGTCCCTCTAACGCTTGCCTCTGCGCGCAGTCTCAGGGTAAGGTCAGATTTTCTCTGACCGTTGGTAGCGTGTTTATGGACATCCACGATCTGCATGACAACCCCGCGCGCATTGCTTGCGTTGCCGCATTGCTCTACGCCGAATGGTCGGCGTTTCCCCGCTGGTCGAGTGCGCCAGCCATTGAATCAGCGCTACGTCAGCGCGGCGTGGCGAGCGATTACGCCTTCACGCTGGGCATGTTTACTCCCGATGACAATGCGGTTGCCACCGCCAGTATTATCCGCTATGAGTTGCAAGATTGCCCGGAACGAGAATACTGGCTGGGTGAAGTGGTCACGGCTCCTTCGCAGCGCGGCAAAGGGTTGGCCACCGCGCTGGTGAATGCCTGTGTGGCGCGCTGCCAGCAGCAGGGCATCGAGATGCTGTATTTGTATACGCCCGACAAGCAGGCGCTCTATGCCCGAATGGGTTGGCAACCGCTAGAGCAGCGCCCGGTGGCGGGAGAAATTGTCACTGTGATGCGTTTATCGCTCGGAAAGTGAAACATGCTGGCAGACTGTGTGATGAAGTCTATTATCTGTGGTAGGTTTGACATAGTAGCGGATATGCAGGCTGTGTTTTATCCAAAGGGACAGCCGTAAGCAATGCCATGAGGGTTCTGGCGGCGCTGGCGGCCTCGTCGTTCACCGGACGTGGAGAAGAGTCATGACGACACACTTTTTGGGGAAATATGAGATTGAGCTGAAATTCAAGATTAAGGATATTAGCGATTTTCGTGACATTTTATTAAGTCTTCATCCAGAAGCTTTCGTGTTTGAGAATAATGAATACGATATCTATTACGATGACCCGCACGCCTCGCTACAAAAAAGAAATATGAGCATGGTGTTACGGGCTATGTCGCCTTCTGGAATTAAATTATGGATTGTTAAAGGTCCAGAGAAAAGGCGTTGCGAGGCTGTTAATATCGAATCATTCGAAAAAGCGGACAGCATGTTGCATACGTTAGGCTATATTCCCATTCATCGCGTGAATAAAACCCGCAGTATCTATTTCCTCGATCAGTTCCATATCACTCTCGACTATATTGATATACTGGGACACTACGTGGAAATATCGGTGATGACCGATGACGAGGCTGCGCTGTCAGACCTGGAAGAGGCCTGCGTGCAGTGCGCGCTGCGTCTGGGGCTGGATATGGAAAATAAAGAGCCTCGCTCATATCGTCAATTATTGGGTTTTTGACGGTGTCAACCTGGATTAAACTCGATGCATAGAATTGGCAAAAGGATTTATCATTCTATGATCGAGTTAAAATAATTATTCTGTTATCAGCGTAGTATCTGAATAAGCACCGTCGTTGCACGTCGTACACCATGATTAAAATCCATGATGGGGCCACGCGGTGTGAATTATGTTGTGAAAACATTAACGCTTTGTATAAGGATGTTCTGGGACGAATTGATTTTTCAGATATCGATGATAAGGGTGGCAGGCAGTAAATATTATATCATCGGCTTTTGTAAGTAAAAAAACCAATCGTGTTTGCTTCATCCTACAAAATAACAGAATAAAGGAACCGAATTATGAAAAAAAAGGTGCTGTTATTCAGTGCGCTGGCACTCGCTTTTTCTTCCATGGCGCAAAGTGAGACGCCCGAGTCTACCGACCTGCTGATCATCGGTGCTGGGGGCGCTGGCATGTCTGCGGCCATTGAGGCACATAACCAGGGTGCAAAAGTTATCCTGCTGGAAAAAATGCCGTTTGCCGGGGGCAACACGGCGCGCGCCGAAGCTGGCCTGAACGCAGCGGGCACGTCTTATCAAAAAGCCAAGGGCATTCAGGATAGCCCGGAGCTGTTCTTCCAGGACACCATGAAAGGCGGCCGTAACATCAATAACCCGGATCTGGTGCGCACACTGTCTGAACGTGCAAAAGATTCTGTACAATTTTTGAAAGATAACGGCGCTGAACTGGCCGATTTAACCCGTACTGGCGGTGCCAGCGTGGATCGTACCCACCGGCCTGCCGGGGGCGAACCGGCCGGTAGCTTCATTGCCACCGCGTTGATCAAAAAAGTGAAAGCGCTGAATATCGATCTGCGCACCAATACGTCCGCCACTGAAATTGTGCAAAATGACAAGGGCGAAGTCACCGGCATCAAAGCGAAAGGCAAAGATGGCAAAGAATTTGCGCTCAATGCTAAAAAAGTGATGATCACGTCCGGTGGATTTGGTGCCAACTTTGACATGATCAAGCAATACGATCCGAAACTCGCCAATTTCAAAACCACCAATGCGCCGGGTTCGCTGGGCGAAGGGGTTAAGATGGCGGAAAAAATCAACGCCAAGCTGGTGGATATGGAATATATCCAGATTCACCCCAGCACCGTGCCGGGCAAAGGTATTCTGATCACCGAAGCCGTGCGTGGTGATGGCGCGATTTTGATCAATGAAGAGGGCAAACGTTTTATCAACGAATTGCAGACGCGTGATGTGGTCTCTCAAAGTATCCTGAAACAACCGGGCGCTCACGCGTATCTGGTCTTCAACGATGACTTGGTAAAACAAAACAAGACCATCAACAGCTACTTCAAGCAAAAACTGGTGGCTGAAGGTGATACACCGGAAGCGTTGGCTAACGCCATCAAGGTTGATGCCAAAGAGTTGCCGCAAACGCTGAAAACCTACGCTGGCTATGCAAAAGCCAACAAAGATACCGAATTTGGGCGTGACAGCTTTAAACAGGCGCTGGATAGCGGTAAATATTACGCCATTGAAGTGACGCCGGGCATCCACCACACCATGGGCGGTATTGCCATCAACACCAAAGCGCAAGTGGTCAACAAAGACGGGAAAGTCATCCCGAACCTGTTTGCAGCGGGTGAAGCGGCGGGCGGTGTCCACGGTGCCAACCGTCTGGGCGGTAACTCACTGGCGGATATTGTTACCTTTGGTCGCATCGGTGCCGATGAAGCAGTGAAAGAAATCAAAGCAGGTAAATAAGTCATATTCTTCAGGGGACGCCGCTTCGTGAGCAGCGGCGTTGCTGTTAACACAAAACCAGAGAAAGCGAGAGCATGATGAAAAAAATCGTTCCATCGTTGGTGGCTACTGCCGCCTTGTTGTTTGTTGCCTCAGCCGGCGTTCAGGCTGCCCAAACGTATAAAGACGGTACTTACACCGGCAAAGCGCAGGGTAAAGAAGGGGAGATCGAAGTTTCGGTGAAAGTCAGCGCGGGTAAAATTGCCAATGTGGAAGTGGTAAAACACGAGGACACAGAAGCGCTGATGCTCGGTGTCATTGATAATATCGTGCCGGAAATTGTGGAAAAACAAACGGCAGACGGTATTGATGCAGTGACGGGTGCCACCATGTCCAGTACTGGTGTACTGGAAGCCGCGAAACAAGCGCTGGCGCAAGCGAAATCCTAATCGGTTAGACGCCTGTGGCCGATGTCACAGGCGTTATTACTGTCCTCACTGTTTATTCCTCTTTATTCTATATACCAAGCGGTATTTTTTTTATTCCAGCAATAACCCCTGCGTCGATATTCTCTCCTTTACTACATGTTATCGTCGAATGTTTTCATTATGTTGATGCCATGCGGGAATATTGATAATAAAAAGGTTTCATCATGCTGCCAGGTGTAATTCATCAGCAGTGGGAAAACTTGAGGTGTTATCATTTCATGATCGAGTTAAAATAATTATTCTGCTATGGGTGTAGTATTTGAAAGGCAGCGTCGTTGCACGTCGTAAACCATGATTAAAAGCCATGATGGTGCAATGCACTGTGAATATGTTGTGACACTATTATTGAATAAAGGAATATATCATGAAAAGAAAGGTGCTGTTATTCAGTGCGCTGGCACTCGCTTTTTCTTCTATGGCGCAAAGTGAGAACCGGGAATCTACCGATCTGGTGATCATTGGTGCCGGTGGGGCGGGCATGTCCGCTGCCATTGAAGCACACAACCAGGGTGCTAAAGTTATCTTGTTGGAAAAGATGCCGTTTGCCGGGGGAAATACCGCGCGCGCAGAGGGCGGTTTAAACGCGGCGGGCACGCCTTATCAAAAAGCCAAAGGTATTGAGGATAATCCTGAGCTGTTCTTTAAGGATACGATGAAAGGGGGGCGGAACATCAATAACCCCGAACTGGTGCGTATCCTTTCAGAACAAGCGAAAGACTCGATTCAATTTTTGAAAGCCAATGGCGCTGAATTAGCGGATGTGTCGCGAGCGGGCGGAGCCAGCGTCGATCGCATTCACCGGCCAGTGGGAGGGGAACCCGCAGGCAGCTTTATTGCTACGGCGCTGATCAAAAAAGTCAAAGCGCTTAATATTGACATGCGCACGCGCACTTCTGCGACGGAAATTATCAAAAATGATAAAGGTGAAGTCACGGGTATTAAAGCCAAAGGCAAAGAGGGGAATGTTTATACCATTGATGCCAAGAAGGTGATGATTACTGCCGGTGGATTTGGTGCCAACTTTGACATGATTAAACACTACGACCCCAAGTTGGTTGGTTTTAAAACGACCAATGCGCCAGGCTCGTTGGGTGAAGGGGTGAAAATGGCGGAAAGTATTAACGCCAAGCTGGTGGATATGGAATATATCCAGATTCACCCAACCACCGTCCCAGGAAAAGGTATTCTGATCACGGAAGGGGTGCGCGGTGATGGTGCCATTTTAGTCAATGAACAAGGGACGCGTTTTATTAATGAATTGCTGACGCGCGACGTGGTCTCGCAAAACATTTTAAAACAACCTAACGCCCATGCTTATGTGATATTTAATGACGCCCTGGTTAAACAGAATAAGACCATTGACACCTATTTTAAACAGAAACTGGTGTTTGAAGGTGATTCCGTTGAGGCCCTTGCCACGGCCATCAAGATGGATCCTAAACAGCTGTCTGCCACGCTCGCGGCCTACACCGGCTATGCAAAAGCGAAAAAAGACACCGAGTTTGGCCGTGAAAGCTTTAAGCAAACCTTGGATAGCGGGAAATATTACGCGATTGAAGTGACGCCGGGCATCCACCACACCATGGGCGGTATCGCCATCAACACCAAAGCGCAGGTGGTCGATAACCAAGGTAAGGTGATCCCGAACCTGTTCGCAGCAGGTGAAGCGGCGGGCGGGGTACACGGTGCCAATCGCCTGGGCGGTAACTCACTGGCGGATATCGTTACCTTCGGCCGGATCGGTGCCGATGAAGCGGTGAAAGAAATCAAAGCCGGTAAATAAGCGTCACCAAAAGCAGCGCCTGTGGCAGGGTCCACAGGCGTTATTGCATGTTCTTGCGTTCAGCGCGGTAGCAGGAAGAACAATCGCTGTTAAACTTTGTCACAAAAGCTTTTTCTGCTGCGCAGTGCGTAGCGGCGAGCGCTAACTTATAATGCCCGGGTTGTTACCGATACCGTAACCGTTATTTATTTAAGACGTTGAATAATGATTAAAAAACATAAGTTTTCTCTGCTCGCATTGCTGTTGCTGTCCACGCACATGACATTCACCCCCTCCGTGTTGGCGAAAACGGATGCGCCAGCCATTGCAAGCGCGCATCAAGAGATCGCCTCAGGCAGTGCGATGGTGGTCGATCTGCGTGATAATAAAGTGCTTTATTCCACTAACCCCGACGTGGTGGTGCCTATCGCCTCTGTCACCAAACTGATGACGGCGCTGGTGGTGCTGGATGCGAATTTACCGTTGGATGAAATTATCTCGGTCGATATCAGCCACACGCCGGAAATGAAGGGCGTTTATTCTCGCGTCCGCTTGAACAGCCAAATCAGCCGTCGCGACATGCTGCTGCTGGCCCTGATGTCCTCGGAAAACCGCGCTGCTGCCAGTCTGGCACATCACTACCCGGGGGGCTATCAGGCGTTTATCGCCGCGATGAACGCCAAGGCAAAAGCGTTGGGCATGACGCACACCCGCTACGTGGAACCAACGGGGTTGTCGATCAACAACGTTTCTACCGCACGCGATCTGATCAAATTACTGATCGCCAGCAAGCAATATCCGCTGCTGAGTCAGTTGAGTACCACGCAGGAGAAAACCGCCACCTTCACCAATCCGGGTTACAGCCTGCCGTTTCGCAATACCAATCATCTGGTCTACAAGAATGACTGGAATATTCAGTTGACCAAAACCGGGTTTACCAATCAGGCTGGGCATTGTCTGGTAATGCGTACCGTGATCAACCAGAAACCGGTGGCGCTGGTGGTGCTGGATGCCTTCGGGAAGTACACCCACTTTGCGGATGCCAACCGTCTGCGCCGCTGGATGGAAACCGGACAAGTAACCGCAGTTCCGGGGGCGGCACTGAGCTATAAAAAGCAAAAAGCGCTGGCTTCACGCGCGCCGGGTCAGGTGGCTCGCGTCGCAACGGATACCGAATAACGCATTATCACGCAGCAGTTGTGTGGCAAACCCTGACGGATACCTTGTCCGCCGGGGTTTCGTTCCCCACCGTCAGGCGCGAAAATCGTTCACCACAACGCGCTTGCCGTTATCCGTGACTTCATCTTCATGGGCGGGTTCGCGCCAGGTTTCCGCTAAGGCGCTGGTGTACCAGCGTTGCATGGCAGGTTGCGCTAACAGATGCTGGCAGTAGCTATTCACGGTTGCTGAAACCGGCAAATTATAGGTTTGAATGCGAAACACCACCGGTGCGAAAAAGGCATCCACGGCGCTGAAAGCATTCCCTGCCAGAAATGGCCCACCAAAACGGGTGAGTCCCTCCGTCCAAAGCACATCAAGACGCGCCAACTCGGCGTGCAATGCCGCTGAAATCTCTGGTAGCGCTACGCGTACACCACAGCTCATTGCACACTGATTGCGCAGTGCGGTAAAGCCCGAGTGCATTTCCGCTGATGCGCAGCGGGCCCAGGTGCGCGCCGCGCTCTCTTCCGGCCACACGCCGCGATGGCGTTCAGCCAGATATTCAATAATAGCCAGCGAATCCCACACCACCTGCTTGTCATCGGCCAGACAGGGCACTTTTGCCGTTGGAGAAAAGGCTTTGAAAGCGGTTTGTACCGCACCTGCACTGAACGGTGTCAGTTGTTCGGTAAAAGGAATCTCCAGTGCGGTCATCAATACCCAGGGGCGCAGCGACCAGGACGAATAGTTTTTATTGGCGATATGCAGTTGATACATCGTTAGTGATGCTCCAGGCAGTTTATACCCGTCATACTTCAAGCTGCAGGTGCGTTGGCTGCGCTCGTTATTCGGCCCATCCCTGGGCCTCACCTCTAACGAGGCCGCCGCACGCGGCGTTCAAATCTGCTCCCGGCAGATTTGTCACCCGAATCACTTACCTGGGTAAGCTCATCGGGGTTCATTCGCTTGCCGCGTTACGAGACTCATAAATGAGTCTCGCCCTAAAGGGCCAGCGCAAGCGCTGTTCAAAACGTAAACGTTTTGTCCTGCAACTCGAATTATTTAGGGTATAGCGGTGGGGAATATAAGTAGGAGTATCATGAAATGCGCTTAATGACACGCGGCAGATGAGAGATGGCGCAGGATTGCGTAATTCTTTCAGTTTTTACTAAAGACAATCAGAACAAATACATTATGATTACGCGCTGGATATTTTGACGACGTTAATGACGTCATCTTCAAACCTCACAGGCGCTCCCCGATGACGTGGAGTGCGGCATGCTTGGGCTAGAATAACGAATGAAATGGCTTACCCCTTTGACGATTGCGATTGGCTTGGCCTGCTCTCCGGCCGGGGCGCAACTGACCAACACTGTGCCGGTTGCGGCGCAAAGCGATGCAGCACAAAGTCATGCAGCACAAAGTCATGCAGCCCATCAGGCGCAGCGTGATGCCTTTGTCTCCGATCTGCTGCGTAAAATGACCACCGAGGAAAAAATCGGACAATTACGTCTGATCAGTGTGGGAACCGATAACCCGAAACACGTGATCCGCGAGATGATCAGAGACGGGCAGGTTGGGGCGATCTTCAACACGGTAACGCGTCAGGACATTCGAGCGATGCAAGATCAGGTGATGGAACTGAGTCGCCTGAAAATTCCGCTGTTCTTTGCCTACGATGTGGTGCACGGCCATCGCACCATTTTCCCGATCGCGTTGGGGTTAGCCTCTTCCTGGGACATGAACAACATCGCCAAAAGCGCACGAGTCTCCGCCTACGAAGCCACCGAAGACGGGCTAAACATGACCTGGGCACCGATGGTGGATATCACCCGCGATCCACGCTGGGGACGGGTATCGGAAGGCTTTGGCGAAGACACCTGGTTGACCAGCCAAATTGCCCGCGTGGTGGTGAAAGCCTTTCAGGGCGAGGCCCCGACGGACAGACATTCGCTGATGACCAGCGTCAAGCACTTTGCCCTCTATGGCGCGGTGGAAGGCGGACGCGATTACAACACTGTGGACATGAGTCCCCAGCGTATGTTTCAGGATTATTTGCCGCCGTATAAAGCAGCGATTGATGCGGGCAGCGGTGGGGTGATGGTTGCGCTGAACTCCATCAACGGCGTGCCTGCAACTTCGAACCGCTGGTTGTTAAAAGATTTACTGCGCGATCAGTGGAAGTTCCAGGGGATTACCATCACCGATCACGGCGCGATTAAAGAGCTGATGAAACACGGTGTGGCGAGCGATCCGCGCGACGCGTCGCGTATTGCCCTGAAATCTGGCATCGCGATGAGCATGAGCGATGAATATTTCGTGAAGTATCTGCCTGAGCTGGTGAAAAGCGGCGCTGTCACAGCGCAAGAGCTGGATGAGGCTTGCCGTCAGGTGCTGAACGTGAAGTATGACATGGGACTGTTTGCCGATCCTTACCGCATGCTGGGCGTTGCCAGTAGCGATCCGGTGGACACCAATGCGGAAAGCCGCTTACACCGTGCCGAGGCGCGCGATGTTGCCAAACGCAGTCTGGTGTTGCTGAAAAACCGCCTCAATATACTGCCGCTGAAAAAATCAGGCGTGATTGCGGTGGTTGGGCCGTTGGCGGACAGTAAGCGCGATACCATGGGCAGTTGGTCTGCGGCCGGGTTAGCGCGCCAAACGGTGACCGTGTATCGCGGTATTCGCACCGCTGTGGGCAATGACGCGACGGTATTCTATGCCAAAGGCGCTAATGTCAGTAACCACAAAGGCATTATCGATTTCCTGAACCAATATGAAGATGCGGTGCAGGTTGATCCGCGTTCTCCGCAAGCGATGATTGATGAAGCGGTGGCCGTGGCGAAGAAATCTGATGTGGTGGTGGCGGTCGTTGGTGAAGCAGCCGGTATGGCGCACGAGGCTTCCAGCCGTTCCAACATTGATTTACCGCAGAGCCAGCGCGATCTTATCGCCGCACTCAAAGCCACCGGCAAGCCGCTGGTGTTGGTGTTGATGAACGGTCGCCCGCTGGCGTTGGTGCGTGAAGATCAGCAAGCGGATGCGCTGCTGGAAACCTGGTTTAGTGGAACCGAAGGGGGCAATGCCATTGCCGATGTGCTGTTCGGTGATTATAACCCGTCAGGCAAGTTGCCGATGTCCTTCCCGCGCTCGGTTGGGCAGATCCCGATTTATTACAACCATTTGCCAAGCGGTCGTCCGTATACGCCGGAAAACCCCGGCAAGTACACCTCGCATTACTATGACGAAGCGAACGGTCCGCTGTATCCGTTTGGCTACGGCTTGAGTTACACCACCTTCAGTGTGTCAGACGTGAGCATGTCCAGTCCGCTGATGAAACGTAACGGCAGCGTGAAAGCGAGCGTAACGGTCACCAACACCGGTAAGCGTGCTGGCGAAACCGTGGTGCAGTTATACCTGCACGATGTGGTCGCTTCAATCAGTCGTCCGGTCAAGGAACTGCGCGGCTATGAGAAAGTCATGCTGCAACCGGGCGAAAGCCGCGTTATCAGCTTTACCGTTACTGAAGACGACCTGAAGTTCTACAATGCACAAATGCAGCAGGTGGTTGAGCCGGGCAAATTTGAGGTATTTATTGGTCTGGATTCGCAGCGTGTGAAACAACAGAGCTTTACGCTGCTCTGATCCCCGTCAGGTACTCACGATCCTCGGCATTTGCCGGGGATCGTCTGTCTTAACGGCATGGTTGGTGCGACGCTATCAACCGCCGTGAACCAGAATGATGTAGCCGACCAGCATCAGACCGCTGATGCCGCCTAACGTCATCAATGAAAACAAGCCGATCATGGCGATTTTGCCGAGATTCATAAGGTTATCCTTTTGTTAATCGCCATAAATTATAAAGCCTCTTGCGTATGAAACAAGCGGCCTGCACGTTTAACGGTATCAACCCGGCCATAACCCCAGCAACAGATAACCGCCAAACAGCATCAGAATAGCCCCTGCGCCGCGTTCAATCAGATAAAGGTAGCGTTGCAACGCTTGCTGTATGCGTTGTTGACCAATAACCGCAGCTAAGGCGATATCCCACAGTAATACCACGCTGAACATCCACCCTCCGCTGACGGTTTGCTGTATCAGTGTGACGGATGGGCCAAGAATACTGGCCATCAGGCTGATATAAAACAGCATATTTTTGGGATTAAGCAACGAGGAACCCAGGCCAAGTAACAACTGGTGTGTCAGTGAAGGCAGGCGATGTGTTTCTGTGGCCGTTAGCGCGGTGGTACGTGCTGAACTGCGCACCAACTGTGAACCTACCCACAGCAGATACAGCGCCCCGGCGAGTTGCAGCACAATAAACAGAGGGGGCGCCTGCTGAATGGCAGCGCCGCCCAGAATAGCCAGCAGGATATAGCATCCGTTGCCGAGCGCGATGCCTACACAGATGCCGATACTGCCGCGCAGGCGGTGGCGCAGCGCATAGGCGGCCAGCAAGAAGAAATCGGGACCGGGGCTGAGCAATGCGACAAAATGCGCTAAAGCGAGCGCGGGGAAATGGGCAGGAAACAGGGTATCAATAACCATAACAGTGACCTCAACAAAATAAACGAGGCCAAGTCTAGTGAGCTTGTCGGGCTAATTATTGTCAAATAGTGATCGCGGCAGAGGGGGACCCGCTTGCTTGCTGATATTGTCCCGGCGTCGCCGCCGTGTGCAGCACAAAGATTTTGTGAAAATGGCTTTGATCGCTAAAGCCGCTTTGGTATCCGGCATCAGCCAGCGGTACGCCCTGCTTGATCAGCGTCTTGGCATATTCAATGCGCGCATTGTTAAGGAAAGCCATGGGCGTGATGCCGGTATCTGCACGGAAATGTCGTACCAGTGTTTCCCGGCGCAGGTGCAGTTCCTGTGCCAGCGTGGTCAGCGACGGCGATGTTTGCAAATTGCTCAGCAGACGCTGGCGCATATAGCGCGTTGTGGATTGCTCCGTGAGTGGCTGCTGGGCAGAACAGTAACGAGACAACAGCGTGGATACCATTGCGTTCAACTGCGGTGTCGCGCTGTGTATATCGTGGCGATACAGGCTATTGAGCAGTTGCAGGCCATCACCAAACAGCGCGGGGTCTTGTACGCACACTGGGTGGCAATGGAGTGCGGCCACCGGCTGCCCGCACTGTTGGGACAAAATCGCCCGGCACCAAGCCGCATCGAGGTAAAACATATGATAGCTGCGCGTTTGTCCGGGCAGCGGGGTACAACTGTGCGGCGCATCGGGGTCTATCAACACCATATCCCCCGCGCGCAACAGGTGGTCTGCTCCGCGATAGTGGCAAACGGTGTTACCCGCCACGACTAAACCGAGGGAGAGCTGGGTGTGCGAATGGGTTTTGTAACCCTGAGCGCTGCACCAGGTTGAACGGCACTCGACCTGAGGCAGGTGCGGAGAAAACCAATACGCTTGTTTGACGCGGTGCACCGCAGACATGGGAAAGACTCGTTATCCGTATTTTCTTTACCCTACTGGCTGCGTGCGGGTTTGTCGAGGGGAATGGCGGCTGACGTTTGCCGCCGTCTGTGGGACAATAGCCGCAGAATTGGACAGACATTGAGATGGCATGGCGCTTACCCCCACAATCAAGCAGCAAATCGACCAGTGGTATAAGGCGCTGCAACAACATATTCCTGATTTTATCTCTCGTGCTCCGCAGCGACAGATGATCGCCGAAGTGGCGAAAACCCTGGCGGGGGAATACCCGCGTCACGCGGTTATTGAGGCACCCACTGGCGTGGGTAAAACCCTGTCCTACCTGATCCCCGGCATTGCAATTGCGCGCGCAGAAAGCAAGACGCTGGTGATCAGCACCGCCAATATCGCGTTGCAGGATCAGATTGTGACCAAAGATCTGCCGCTGCTGAAAAAATTCATCCCGGATCTCACCTTCACCGCCGCTTTTGGCCGGGCGCGCTATCTCTGCCCACGCAATCTGGCGGCACTGACCTCCGAGACGGCGCAAGGGGATTTGCTGGCGTTTCTCAGTGATGAGCTGGAACCGGCCAGTAAAGAAGAGCGCGGGGCCTGTCTCAAGATGGCGAAAGCGTTTCAAGGCTACGAGTGGGATGGCATGCGCGACCACTACAGCCTGACGGTCGAAGATACGCTATGGCGTAAGGTCAGTACCGATAAAGCCAACTGTCTGGGTAAAAATTGCCACTATTACCGTGACTGCCCGTTTTTTATCGCCCGCCGTGAGATTGAAAATACGGAAGTGGTGGTGAGCAACCACGCCTTGGTGATGGCGGCCATGGAGAGCGATTCGGTGCTTCCGGCCGCGAAAGATCTGCTGTTGGTGCTGGATGAGGGGCATCACGTGCCGGATGTGGCGCGCGATTCGCTGGAAATGGCGGGGGATATTACCCCGGCGTATGTCAAAACGCAGTTGGACAGTCTGATCCAACTGGTGGCGACCTGTATGGCGCAGTTCCCGCCCAAATCGCCGCCGCGTCTCACCCATCCCGAGCGGTTGACGGCACATATTGAAGAGATGCTCGAGCAGAACGCCGCCTTTGTTGCCATGAGTGAGCTGTTTCTGGGGGGCGAAGGGCAAGAAAGCGAGTATCGCTTCCCGATGGGGGTGATGCCGGAAGAGATGCGCCAGGTGTGCGTACGGCTGCATAAGTTGACGGATGGCCTGCGTGGCTTAACCGAATACCTGTCTCACGATCTTGGTGAGAAAACCGGTAAGCACGATGTGGTGCGGGTTCATCAGGCGCTATTGCGCATGAGCCGTGCCATGGGCTATCTGGAGAGTAAAACGCAGCTCTGGCATTTGGCTGCGCTGGAGAAAGTCTCCAATGCGCCGGTATCCAAATGGCTGCATCGGGAATACCGAGAAGGGCAGTGGCGGCTATCGTTACATTGTGCGGGAATACGCGTTTGTGACCAGCTCGACCGGCTACTGTGGCGCAATGTGTCGCACGTGGTGCTGACCTCTGCGACCTTACGCTCCCTAAACAGTTACCAGCGACTGAAAGAGCTTTCTGGCCTGGATGAAGAGGAGGGCGATCGTTTTATTACGCTGGATTCGCCTTTCAACCACTGTCAGCAAGGCAAACTGGTGATCCCCAAAATGCACTGTGAGCCGTTGTTGGAAAATGAAGTGCCACACATTGCCGAAATGGCGCGTTTTTTCCGCCAATCACTGGCGCAGCAGGCGCACAAAGGGATTTTGGTGCTGTTCGCCAGCCAAAGGGCGATGCAGCAGTTTCTCTCACAGGTCACCGATTTGCGCTTGATGCTGTTGGTACAGGGGGATCAGCCGCGTTCGCGCTTGATTGCGCTACACCGCCAACGCGTTGAGGCGGGCGATGTCAGCGTACTGGTTGGCTTGCAATCTTTTGCCGAAGGACTGGATTTGAAAGGTGAGCTGCTGTCGCAGGTACATATCCATAAGATTGCTTTTCCCCCGATTGACAGCCCGGTGATCCTCACTGAAGGAGAGTGGCTAAAAAGCCAAAAACGCCATCCCTTCGTGGTACAAAGCCTACCCGCCGCTTCCTTTAACCTGATTCAGCAGGTCGGGCGCTTGATTCGCAGCCATAGCTGTTTTGGCGAGATCGTTATCTATGACAGGCGTTTGTTGACCAAGGGATACGGTGCGCAACTGCTGGCGGCGTTGCCGGTATTTCCCATTGAACAACGCGATGTGCCAGCCTGATATAAACATGCTATTTTTGCACAAAGAGATCGATCGTCTTTTTCGCGGGAGAACGCATGGACTTTACCACCATCATCAAAGAGGTCGGGCGGGGGAAAAATCACGCACGTGATTTGGATCAAGACGCCGCCTACACGCTGTATCGTCATATGCTGCAAGGTGATGTGCCCGATCTGGAACTGGGCGGTATACTGATTGCCTTGCGAATCAAAGGGGAAGGTGAAGCAGAACTGCGCGGTTTCTATCAGGCTGCCAGCGAGCAAGTGTTACGCCTGCACGCGCCTGCGGGTCGCCCTATGCCTATCGTTATCCCTAGCTACAACGGTGCGCGACGTCAGGCCAACCTGACGCCGCTGCTGGCGTTACTGCTGGTTAAATTGGGCTTTCCGGTGGTGGTGCACGGCGTTGAAAATGACCCAACGCGGGTAACCAGCGCGGAAATTCTGCAAGCGCTCGGGGTGAAAAGTGCGAACAGCGCCAAGGCGGCGCAGTCATTGATTGATGAGGGCTTCCCGGTATTCATTCCAATTTCAGCCCTGAGCCCTGCCTTGGATAAACAGTTGCAGCTACGCTGGCGCATGGGCGTGCGCAATAGCAGCCATACGCTGGCTAAATTGTTGACGCCGTTCGGTGAGCAAGAGGCATTGCGTTTAACCAGCGTTTCTCATCCGGAATACGTTAGCCGCCTTAATCAGTTTTTTCTGGATATCGAGGCGCGAGCGCTGTTGATGCACGGCACGGAGGGCGAGGTGTATGCTAATCCACAGCGCTGCCCTGAAATTCACTTTATCCAAGGCCAACACAGCGTAGTGCTGCAACAGCGCCAGGATATTGTGGTAGCGCCGGATAAGTTGCCGATCGCCCGTGATGTGGCGACGACCGCGCGTTGGACCGCGCAGTGCCTGGCGGGGGAAATTGCGCTACCTTATGCCCTGCGTTTGCAACTTGCCTGTTGTCTGGTTGCGGGCGGTATGTCTCCGACCATGGAACAAGCGGTGGCGACGATTAGTAAACGTTTTGGCTAAAATACCAGTGTCTGAGCGCTAACATCACCCTTCATCCCCTGAAAAACCAGTCGAATACATTTGGTATTCACTGGTTTTTTTTCGACGCGTTTATCTCCCCCCCGATAGGTTTCCTGGTTACGACGGTTATTTGTTATTCACCCGTGCTAAAACTGATGATAATCAGATCGTATTTATCGAGTAATAAAGGGATTATCGCGAGCTCTGTTATATTTCTGTGTGTTAATTTCTATAGCAGGGGAATGGTTTAATTTGTATTTAGTACAGCGCTATATTATATGCCTTTAAGCAATATGCCCTATAACTATATAAGGAAATATCATGCCAAGAATTTCTTTGGTGGCGGATCAGCATCGACAAGTCATCGGTAATTATACTTATCAGCAAGATAAAAAATATGGGGATCAGCGTCAACAGGATGAGCAGGTAAAACGATTAGCCAGCACGCCGGGATTACATTCAGGAAATAGGGACAGGCACAGTATAGCTCATGCGCTATTACAGCTTTTATCATTACTCAGTACGGTGTCTAATAGCACGGTGAGCACCGCAAAGGCGTTAACCGGTTCGGAATTACAATCAGTTACGCCACGCAGCCCAGAGGGTGTGCCGCAACATGTCACCTTGAGCATCGGCATGATAAATCAGCTCGATAAGGCATCGCGGCCAGCAACGGGAGTAACACCTCTTTTCCCTATGCCTCCGGCTGAGGTGCTAACAACACACCCTATTATCCGGCATCGAAAAACGCCTTCGGTGAATAATGGAAAAAACAATGAAAACCTCATCCATTTTTTGAGAAAAAAAGGGGTGTTACCGTGCAGTGAAAAATATTGTGCTTTATCTAAAGAGCAACTGGTCTCTGGGGTTGCACATTGGCTTTTTAATATGGACATTGAGGGTGACTCAGTGCCATTACACAGAATGGATATCGTGGCCAGGCATATTCTCCGTGCCTCAGGGGAATATGGAAGTCAAAAAGGAGAGCATCTTTCGCGTGAGCAAGTTGCGATAGTGATCAGAAACTGGGTGTTTGACACCTTTCTGGGAATGCCACTCAGTGAATATTTAACCCGAAAAATGGCAACTGCTGATTACCCTAATTATTATACTGTGAGCAGTATTAAACACCTGGCGGCCTTGAGCACGCTTGACAGTGAAAAACATGTTAACCTAGAGAGCGTCCCAACAGAGTGGCGAGCCGATCTTGAAGCAATGTGGTCGTCATTTTTGCAAAAAGAGTTGCCGTTGCTCTGCTTCTCCGAGCAAAAAATAGATGACCTGTCATTAAACAGCACCGAATTTAGTCATTTGTATACGGGTACACGCTTCCTATCTGATGTTGGCCAGTTACGTCACTTTAACCGTGAGCAGAGTATTCAACTGGGCGAAGCGCTATGGCGTATTGCCCTGGAAGAAGGCGTCAGTGCCGATAAAGTGGTCTATTTTTTACTTCCAGCGCTGTTTTTTGCTGCTGAAAAAATACCGGGAAGGATCCATTCGGAAAAAAGATTTCACAGTATAAGTAGAGATATTATCGATAATTATATTGAGATCAGGAAAAAGAGTGAAGCAACGCGGCAACGGTTAATCACACAGTTGCAATGTTATCAATCTGCCGTAGACCACTGGCTCAGTAAAGGGCAATTGGCTGAAAAAATTATTGCTGATTGTCCGCCCCATGAGTTACCGGCTCTAGATGACAGGGCGGATGCCATACGAACACTGCAACAAAAACGTGAAAAATCGCAAAGTCAATCCAAACAGCTTTATATGAATGGTGTATTAAAACCTTGCCGCGCAGCGCCAGACAGCCTGGATGGCGAGTACCATCGATTGACGAAAAACGTCTCTGATTGCTTCGGTGAACTGGATAAAAGCCTGATCGGTTCTGTGTTGGAAAACATGGAAGAAAATGAGCTTAATTTCTTTTTTTCACCGAATGCGACGGTCTACCCTGCCTCTTTTAGTATGAATACGCGGCACGCCATGATTGTCGCTTATAACTATGCGCTGGATAAGAATTTATATATTAATTTAGAAAAAACAGATCTTCTATCTGTAATCCATGGTGAGCAGGAAAGAATTTACGCGCTGAAGTGGGGAGGCCAAGATACATCCAGCGGTTATTCTATTGTCAGGGTTGACCGTGATATTCTGCGTTACATTGAAGCTGATGTTCTCGATTATCGGGATTTTGGTCGTCATCGAGTGGTTGCTGGCCGAGAATTAACAACCGATAAAGATACGTTTCATTTCACTATTCTTACTGACCGAAAAAATCCATTGGGGAATGGAGATGATAAAAATAAAATCATTGGCACGTTGAGCGATATGCACAGTGAAAATCTCTATCACTTGCTCTACAAGACGGGCAATGATGCGTCTGAGTTGCAAAACGCCTGGAAACTCG
Source organism: Candidatus Symbiopectobacterium sp. NZEC151 (assembly GCF_025962655.1). Classification (GTDB taxonomy): domain Bacteria; phylum Pseudomonadota; class Gammaproteobacteria; order Enterobacterales; family Enterobacteriaceae; genus Symbiopectobacterium. Next base: position 409,500 of record NZ_JAGFPE010000001.1, read on the forward strand.
TCAGTAAGGTTGTTCCATTCTATGACTGTATCGATGGAATTATCAATAATAATCCCGTACAGGCAGTGCCCTCGTGCATGATGGATGCGCTGGCGATCGCCCCTGTATTGTCTCAGGCTGCGCGTATGGGAGGGAAATTTGGTATGGGGTTAGGGAAGGCCGCCTATCATGCAAGAAAGGTTTTACGTAGAGGAGAAAAAATAACAGGAACTGAGGTCTTTTTGAAAGAGATATCAGTACCTACCCTGCAAGAAATGACGTCGCTGGGAAAAAACACACTCAGAAGCCTTGATCCCGGATTTGAACTTATGACAGGTATAGGAAGAGGATTTACTGAAAAATTGGTCGCTTTCCTCAACAGAGACAAAAACACTATCGCCCTTGCAGAAAAACTCGTCTCTGAACGGTGGCTGGAAAGGCTGCCAGTGCCTCCCTCTTCTGTCATTTCCGCTCGACTGCCTTATTCACAGGTAAGTGTACCTGTAGAAAGAATCAGCAGAGTGAATCATCCGGGTATTTATGTATTAGCCAATCCTGACACTGGCGCATTGGCGGGTAAACGCTTTCTATTGAACCAGGATAATCAGCTTATTCCACTGCATCGCCAGAATGTGATGCCACAGCATCTCATTCTTAACGCACAGATTCCTGAGCTGAAAAATACACATCTTCTCTACAATATTCCCCGGAGAATTGTTGAGGTTAACTCACAGACATTCGATGTTAATCTGGTAGAAAATGAATTTATCGAACACCTCGGTGTCTCTTTGTTAACCGATTTTTTACCACCACGATTTGGTCATACTCCCGAAAATAGAATAGATGTGGACCTTACTTTTTATCGGGAAACGGTGTTGGAAAATTACTTTCCCGACCAATGGTTGGACATCATCGCGGCAAAAACTGAAATGTCACATGTTTATATTCATAGTGTGGCCGATGGGCTTGAGTCTATCCCCGAAAGATTCTATTTTTTAAGAGAGAATTTATGGTACTTCACTTCAACCATTAATGATGCGAAAATAATGTCCAATGAGGTGAGAAATAAAATTTATGAAGTGTATTTCTCAAACGTTGAAAGGCGAGTTGATGCCGATATTTCTGAACGTATCATCAGTGATTATATGGAAGAAGTGCTTGCTATCGATACGCCTGAGATCATTGGTATCGCGTTGGAAAGACTCAAGCACTATTTAGATAAGATTTGCCATTATTTTGATAACTATTATGACAAAATCTATCTGGCTACCGCCAGACGAAGCGGCGTACCCTATGCCGAGACGCAAGGTTCATTAGGGTTTACTCACTATATTGATGCCAATAGGCGTGTAATGATTTTAGCGGACAGGTTTACTAATAGTGAATTATTTAATAATGCATTGCATTTGACGGCATTGCATGAGGTCTCCCATGTTGCTGGTGGAACGAGAGATTTTTTCCCGAGCCCCTACACCTCGAGAATTGGCGAGCCGGAGGATATCCCCGAGGCGTTCGAAGATCAATTAACCGGGAGAGATCAAACCAACATTTTACACTTTGATGATGACTTTTTAGAGGCTTACGCACAACGCGTCGGTATTCAACGCCCCAATATTGAACGGTTTAAACAATTGGTTCTCAATGACGATATGCTCAGAGCCAATATTATCATGGATAATGCTGATTCACTGGTCAATATTATCGATGATCTCCATGGCCGCTTGTTCCCCAGCAGGATGCCGCGCGATGTCGGGCAATCATCTATGCAATCCAACATATCAAAAGGTATGATTAAGAAAGCCTTGTTAAGCCTGACCGCTGTGGTAAGTGAGAGCAGAAAGGGGGCTTGATGTTTACTGACCGACGCCCTGATAGGGGCTTGGGTCAACTTTAGAAAGGGATGCATATGCAACAGGCTTTAGCGTATTTCAATGCTCTGAATCGCGACTATCTCGCCGTGCATCAGGAGAAAGAAGCGTGTTTTTGGCAACACTATATGGGGATTGGCGGTGACAGCGCTGCGGAGAAGTTCGCTGCTGCTGAAAGCGCCTATAAACGCTTTATCGCTGATCCTGAACGGTTGAAAGCGTTGCGTACTCATATTGCTGCGCTTGAAGCCCTGCCAGACGTGGGGCAGACCTCGCCGGTGGCTGAGTTACTGCATGGCTTGCAGGGGTGGTATCGTTTTTTTGATTGTAATGTGATTGAAGATCCGCAGGCGCAAGCGCTGATGGATGAGATTATCGCTGCGGAAAGTGCGCTCTATACGCGACGGAAAAATTATGAGGTCACTCACCTGAATGCTGAGGGGGTGAAAGTCTCTGCCTCCTTAGGTGAATTGCTCACCAATCAGGCAACCAACGACAACGAATCTTATCGCCAAAGTTCACAACAGGCCCTACGCGATGTGGAACAGTGGTTATTACACCATGGTTTCCCTGAACTGATTACACTGCGTAACCGGTTTGCCCGGCAGATGGGATATCGCAATTATTTTGACTATAAAGTGAATAAAACGGAGCGAATGACTCCAGAACAGTTGTTTGCCATTCTCGACCGTTTTGAAGCGCAAACGCGCGAAGCGAATGCGCGCAGTCTGGCCGCCCTCGCGAGCGAGAAGGGCGACAGCGCGCTGCAACCGTGGAATATTCGTTATGCCAGCGCAGGAGACGTTACCCGCCAACTCGACCCCTATTTTCCTTTTTCCGCCTCGTTAGAACGCTGGATTAACAGCTTTAAGCGACTGCACATCGGGTTTAATGGCGCAGAGATGCAACTGGATTTGTTGGTGCGTAAAGGTAAATATGAAAACGGTTTTATGCATGGCCCGGTTCCGCCCTTTGTTCAGGAAGGGCAGTGGCTGCCGGCAAAAATCAATTTCACCAGCCTGGCTAAACCGGACCAAGTGGGCAGCGGCGCAACGGGTATCAACACCCTGTTTCATGAAGGCGGCCATGCGGCGCATTTTGCCAATATCCGTCAAAATGCACCTTGCTTCTCGCAGGAGTTTCCGCCTACATCGATGGCTTATGCGGAAACGCAATCCATGTTTTGCGACAGCCTGCTGCACGATGCTGACTGGCTGAAACGCTATGCCAAGAACCGTCAGGGCGAAGCGCTCTCTGATGCGTTGATTGAGGCCGATATCGCTGTGCGCCAACCGATGCGTGCTTTTAACGAGCGCCATATTCTGTTGGTGCCTTACTTTGAATGGCAGCTTTACAGCATGGATGATGATGCACGCACGCCAGCTACCATCACCCAGCTGGCGCGAGACATCGAGCAGCGCATTTTGGGCGTTGGCGGGAGCCCGCGCCCTACCATTGCCATTCCGCATCTGTTATCGATGGAGTCGGCCTGTTCATATCAGGGTTATCTGCTGGCGCTGATGGCGGTTGAGCAAACGCGGCATTTCTTTCTCAAGCGCGATGGTTATCTCACGGATAACCCGGCCATTGGCCCGGATCTGGCCCTGCATTACTGGCGACCTGGCAACAGCGTCAGCCATGATGACACGCTGCGCAGTCTGACAGGCGAAGGGTTCAATCCGGCTTATCTGGCTCAGGCTTGTAATTTGACGGTTGAGCAGGCGTGGCAGCAGGCGCAAGCGGCTATCCAGCATGCCGCCCAGCATCCGCAACCTGAGGCTGATGCCGATTTGAACGCCCATATCCGTATTGTCGACGGTGCTCGCGTGCTGGCAGACAACCGCGATGGCGATAGTGCGATGTGCGAGGCGTTTGCTTTGTTTATTGAGCGCGAATATCCGCATATAGCGTGAATCGCTAAACCTTCTCGCTTCACCTCTGCCACCCGAGAGGGGTAAGGCGGCATACTATCGGCTGGCAGCAGGCGTAGTCAGTGGCTGTACGGCCAGACGCAATCCCATGGCCTTGAGGATTGCGGTCAGACTGCTCAATGCCGGATTGCCTTTGGGCGATAGCGTACGATATAACTGCGTGGGATTAAGGTGTGCTTGTTCGGCTACGCTCTGCACTCCGCCAAACGCTTGTGTGAGTTGGCGCAGAACGCTTAACAATTCCGGTTGGTCACCGTTGCTGAGAATATCATTGATTACCTCAAGAGCCAGAGCAGGATCGTTGCGGTAGAGCGTAGCCATTGCTTCGTCATGGGGTCTGCTTCTTTTCATCTTTGCCTCGTCGTTGCCCTGCGGCGGTCAAATAGTGCTCAATCTGATAGGTGTGCATTTTCGTTTATAAACGACTCTTCGTCAAGTGTGTTAACGCCTTGGCATTCCTCTACCGTATCGATGACTGACGACGGGCAACGGGATTGTCATGTCTAAGGTCATGGAGAACCTATTGGGGAGGGTAGCGTTGTGGTCACTAAAAGATCTATTCCGTGGGCAGGATCAAATGTAAACCTGGGAGAGGGCTCGAAGAGCGTTGTTTACTGATGTAATCTCAGGTGGATGGATAAAGAAAACGGGCGTAACCGTCAGGATACGCCCGTTATTGCGAACATGAGTACGAAGTCGCTCTATCAGGAAACGTGCTGCAAGAACTCCCGCAACCGCTCGCTGGGGGGATTGGTGATCAGTTCTTCAGGATCGCCATCTTGAGCGATACGGCCTTTATCAATAAAAATCAACCGTGAAGCGACTTTATGAGCAAATCCCACTTCGTGCGTGACGATGACCATGGTCATGCCTTCGTCCGCAAGATCTTTCATTACTGTCAGCACTTCGTGACGTAATTCGGGATCGAGTGCCGAGGTTGGCTCATCAAACAGCATCAGTTTGGGTTTGACGGCGAGTGCACGGGCAATTGCCACGCGCTGCTGCTGACCGCCAGAAAGCTCGGACGGAAAATGGTTCGCACGTTCAGACAGACCCACTTTCGCCAACAGTTCCAGTGCCAGCTTTTCAGCTTCCGCTTTGCTGGCACCGCGCACGCGAATCGGGCCAAATGCCACATTTTCCAGCGCGGTCAGGTGTGGGAAAAGATAAAATTGTTGAAACACCATACCCGCTTCCTGACGGATAAGGCGCTCATCAACTTTAGGGTCGTTCACTTTCAGGCCGTCGACAATCAGCTCACCGCTGGTAATTTCTTCCAGCTTATTGATGCAGCGCAGCAGGGTGGACTTACCGGAGCCTGAAGGCCCGATAATCACCACCACTTCACCCTGGTTGATATTCAGATTGATGTCATGCAACACCTTTGTCTGACCAAAGTGTTTAGAAACGTTCTTGAATTCAATCATATAATTTTAAGTTTTCTTTCCAGAAGACGCAAAATGAAACTCAGTACCAAGGTAATGACCAGATAGATCACCGCAACCGCACTCCAGATTTCCAGTGCGCGAAAATTGCCCGCAATGATTTCTTGTCCGGAACGGGTCAGTTCCGCCACGCCGATAACGATGAACAGCGAGGTATCTTTGATACTGATGATCCATTGGTTGCCTAATGGAGGTAACATCCGACGCAACGCCAACGGTGCAATCACATGGCGTAGCGTATCGCGTTTTGATAGCCCCAGTGCCAAACCTGCCTCACGAAACCCTTTGTGAATCGACAATACCGATCCGCGCGTAATTTCCGCGATATAGGCACCGGAGTTGATCATTATGGTGACTACCGCAGCGGCGAAAGGATCGATACGCACCGACGTCAGGATCATCGGCAAGGCAAAGTAAATAAACATGACTTGTACAACAATCGGTGTGCCGCGGATGATTTCAATAAACACCAACGCGATGTTATTGGAGATCCAGCTCCCGTAAACGCGGGCAAAGCCCGCGACAACACCGATAACCAAGCCACCCAGCAGACCCAGCACGGATATCAGCAAGGTCATTTTTGCCCCTTCTAACAGAAGAGGCAGAGAAGGCCAGATGGCACTCCAATCAAACTGCATGAACGTTCTCCAGACTGATACGGCAATTATTTCGGTTCAGTGCCGAACCATTTTTTATAAATTTCAGCATAGGTGCCGTTGTCACGCAGCGTTTTCAATGCCGCATTTACTTTTTCACGCAGTTCGCTGCCTTTCGGGAAGGCGACACCGTATTGTTGTGCCTTGATGGAATCACCCACCGCTTTAAACTGACCGTTGCCCGCTGTTTTGATGAAGTACAGGATATTCGGCGTATCATGCAGTACCGCATCGGCACGACCGACACCTAACTCCATGTATGCATTATCAATATTCGGGAACTGGCGCAGTTCTTTCGTCTTGATATTGGCTTTGGCGTAGTCAACTGAACCGGTGCCGCTTTTCACCGCCACCACTTTGCCCGCCAGATCCTGTTCACCCTGAATGCTGGTGTTGTCTGCTTTTACCATCACCAGCAAGCCGCTGTTGTAGTAACCATCAGAAAAATCGACGGCGCGTTTGCGTTCTTCAGTGATGGTGATCCCTGCCAGCGCCAAATCAATATTGCGGGTTTGCAGGGCAGGAATAATACCTGCGAAGTCCATCGGTTTCAGGGTGTATTCCAGTTTCAGTTCTTTCGCGATAGCGTCCCAGAGATCGATGTCGAAGCCGACGTATTTATCGCCTTGCTTGAACTCGAAGGGAACAAACGCTGTGTCTGTGGCAACGATGAGAGGCTTGTCCGCCGCGTAGCTGGAAACGCTCATGGTCAGCGCCAGCGCTGCCAATGAGGCCTTAAGTAGTGATTTCATCCGATCCTTCCTAATTAGCCGTTTGTGGGAAGCCTGTTTCAAGCAGGCACTACTAATAATAGTATTTAAGGAAAAAAGCTGTAGAAACAGAGGGTTATATTTTATAACTCCTTGTTTTTATTCAGTGTCGCCAATGCACGCGAACGTCGCCTCCGGCACGGGACGCCGCTATGAATAACTGATTATGCTGCGAGACACAACCGTTGATTGTGTTTGAAGGGATAAAAGCTAACTTTTTGTACGAATATTAAGAGGAAAAAGTGCAAAGGGTAGGGTACATAAAGCGTAACGGAATGTGTAGGCCATCGAGAACAGCATGTCTACGATGGCCCGCTAACCTATATGCCGGTATGACGCGGCGGTTATTCAGCGATGTTGGCTTCGATAAACCACAGGAATTTATCCAGATCGCGAGAGGCTGCCGTTAACATATCCGCACTGTCTTCATCGTCAGTTTTCGCAATAGCACTGCGCACTTCGTTCGCGACAACGCCGTAACGCTCCGCCAGCGCTTTCAAGTGATCCTGTACGCTGTGGATATTGGTTGGGTAGCTTTTCAGCGAGGTCTCTTTATTAATGACCTGTACCGTACCCAGTGCAACGCCACCCAGTTGTACTACGCGCTCTGCCAGCGTATCCAGATGGTCGGTAAGGGCGGTGCGGAAGCCATCCAGCATTTCGTGAACGGCGATAAAATTGGCGCCGCGCATGTTCCAATGGGCTTGCTTGGTGATCAATGACAAATCGATTAAATCGACAACTAACTTGTCCAATAGCTTGATGGTGGACGTTTTGACGTGCTCATCCAGATTATTGCGGGTATAGATGAGGTCGGATGCTGCTGCTTTTACCAATTTAGCCGTAGCCATAAGGTATCTCCTCCTGACAAGTGAAATAATAATCTGACTGCTCAATGGAAATAACTATAGCAGAGTTCGATGCAGGGAATAACAAGGTAATACCTATTATAGAAATTGCCCATGTACTGTGCAGGTGTATCTCTTTTTGGCTGATTTAATTATAAAAATCGCTCATCGTTATTATAGTAAATAACCATAATGAATGAGAGTTATTTAGCTCTGGTAATACCCTACGGCTATTCAGACGCTGGTATCATCCGTAATGCAATATATCTGAAAGGGACCTTCTCTTGCCGCAGTAGGTTGCCTGCAAGAGAAGAAACGCGATTGAATTCAGGCGGAGTGGGGTGTCAGCCTTGGGCGCTATCGGTGATGCGTGCTCGTTTTACTGTGAGCGTTGCACCGAGGGAAGCGGCAATGATGCAAAACAGCGCTAACCATTGTGTCAGCAACAGATGCTCACCGAGAAACAGAATCCCGGAAAGAGCGGCAATGACAGGCTCCATGCTCATCAGCGTGCTGAAGGTCTTGGCGGGAAGACGGGTCAGTGCCATCATCTCCAGCGAGTAGGGCAGTGCCGTGGAAAGGATCGCAATCGCGATGCCAAGCGGAAGAATGGCAGGAGAGAGCAACGACGTGTCTGCGAAATAAGCCCCTACAGGGCAAAACACCATGGCCGCAATCAATGAGCCAATCGCTGCCGTCGCTGGGCCATGGTTGGCGCCCGCTCTTTTTCCGAACACAATATATAACGCCCAGCAGGCTCCTGCGCCGATGGCACAGAGCGCGCCTTGCATATCGACGTTGGCGATGTCATTGTCCAGTGGCAATAGGAACCACATACCGGCTAGCGCCAAAAGAATCCAAAGGAAATCGAGCGCCTGACGCGACGAGAAAATGGCTACAGCGAGTGGGCCGGTAAATTCAAGCGCGACCGCTACGCCAAGTGGAACAGTGCGAATAGAAAGATAAAACAAAAAGTTCATGCCACCGAGGGTCAGGCCGTACAGCAACAGCGGCAATCGATTCCCCTGAATACGCATGCGCCAGGGTTTAAAAACAACGCACAAGATCAGAGCACCAAGCCCAAGGCGCAGTGCGGTGACGCCGGGTGCCCCTACTAACGGAAACAGGTTTTTCGCTAAAGCAGCCCCACTTTGGATGGAAAGCATCGCAATCACGATCAGAAGAACAGGCAGCAGCATCGAGCTGCGCAAAGCAGATAAGGTCATCCTTTGGGCCTTGATAAGCAGGGAAGTCGTTACGATGGTGTGGGAAAAGACGCCCATAAATTAGGATTTTTCCACATTAATCTAGTGTAAAGGATTTGTCGGCACCGCGCTTACTTTAATTGACTTTTATTTACGATATATTTATTTTCAGTGCGGGATGAATAGCGGGCTGTATATTAACTGAACGCAATATTAAGATTTATCTGTATTTTACTGCCGGGTGGGAATTAATTTTAGTTTCGTGGTCATCGTTTTTTAATGATTAAAAATCATCATGTTATGCATTCATTGAAAATATTTGTTACATCTGTAGGCCGTTTGATAAATATTTAATGCGCAGCATCATCGGTTTTTTTTGTTATATTAACCCTGCTTAAACTTCTTTCATAAGATGAATTCGAGGCAGTATATGAAAAAATTTGCGTGTCTTTCCGCACTGGCTTGCGTATTTGCAGTAAGCGCAGGTTCCGCATTCGCCGGCCAAAGTACCGTATCCGCCGGTTATGCTCAGGGTGATGCCCAGGGCGTGGTGAACAAAGCGAAAGGTTTTAACCTTAAATACCGCTATGAGTTTGACGACAGCCAGGTTGGCGTGATCAGCTCCTTCACCTATCTGGAAGACAGCCAGTCCAACGACGGTTACTACAATAAAGGCCAATACATGGGCTTTACTGCGGGCCCGGCTTACCGTATCAATGATTGGGCAAGCGTCTACGGCGTGATTGGCCTGAGCCACGGTAAATACACTTACAATGCGGCTGACGGTACTGATAACAACCATAATGATGATTATGGTTTCACCTACGGTGCTGGTCTGCAATTCAACCCGATTCAGGACGTTGCCCTGGATGTTGGTTATGAACAAAGCCGTATCCGCAGCATCGATGTTGGCACCTGGGCGGTTGGCGTAGGCTACCGTTTCTAACGGTGTCGCGCGGTCAGAAAATCAATTCTGAACCGGAATGCGATGTCATATAAAAATCCGCCATCATGGCGGATTTTTTTTGTCTGTAGCACGAAACGATAGCGCTAAGATGGCTGATTATTATCTTGACGTTAAGATAATTTGTGCAAAAATACGCGGTACGAACGTAAGCGACTACCTGCGTTTTTCATGGCACAACCCTCAGCGGTAAGATAACAATCACAGGATCATTTTATGCCCGCTTCCTCCAGGCACTCACGCCAGTTTCTCTTTATCGCCATTCTGCTGCTTGGGATAAACCTGCGCCCGATTCTGGCCGTGGTTGGTCCGTTGCTTGAACAAATTCAGCAGGCTACTGGTCTGGACGACAGTCAGGCTGGTCTGTTAACCACGCTGCCGATTTTGGCAATGGGGATCTGTGCGCTTTATGGCGGCTGGTTGCAACGTCATCTGGGGGAGTATCGCGGCATTCTGCTCGGCATTACCATCATTATGGTCGCTTGTCTGGTGCGTTTTCCATGGGATTCACGCGCTGGGTTGCTGGTGAGTGCGGCGCTTGGTGGGGTAGGGATTGCGTTAATTCAGGCATTGGTGCCGTCGTTTATCAAGCGCTTCTTTCTCCAGCGCAGCAGTCTGTTGATGGGGCTTTATACCACGGGGATCATGGCGGGGGCAGCCGTTGCTGCGGCGACGGCCTCGCCGTTATCGGGTCTCGCTGGTTGGTCTGGTGCGTTGGCATTTTGGGGTATCCTTGCATTTATCGCGCTGTTGGTCTGGCGCAAAGCGCCGTCTTCGCGTGAGGCTCACGAGCCGAATGCGATTTATCACCCTGCGCCGCACGGTTTGCAACATTGGGCCTTGATGCTGTTCTTTGGGATAGGAACGGGCGCTTACTCGCTGGTGCTTGCCTGGCTACCACCCTATTACATGCAGTTAGGCTGGAGTGCCGCGCAAAGTGGCTTTTTGCTGGGAGGGTTAACGCTGACGGAGGTGTGTGCGGGGTTGGCCGTTTCCGCATTGATTTCGCGCTTTCCCGATCGGCGTATGCTGCTGGTGCCGATACTGGTGTTACTGCTGGCAGGCATGATGCTGCTGTTGATCGCACCGCTGTCTCTGGCTTTTGTCGCGATGGTTCTTCTCGGGATGGGTATCGGCGCGCTGTTTCCACTTTCGCTAATTGTTGCACTCGATCATGCAACAAATGTGCAAGAAACCGGTCGATTGATGGGCTTTGTTCAAGGCGGTGGCTATATCATCGCGAGCGTGATGCCGACGCTCGCGGGTGTCATTCGACAGCACACCGAAGGGTTGGAACAAGCCTGGACCATCATGGCATGGGGTGTGGTGGTGCTTATTGTGATGGCATTTCGCTTTCGGCCATTGAACGTCCGCAAAACGCTCGGGCGCTAATGTAGCGCTGCTGGTCAAGCCAATAACGTCTACCGCGTATTAAGCGGCGGGAGGCCGGTAGCGCCACAGCCACCGGCCGCTGGTCATACGGCGATAGTACAACAGGCCGCGCACAATCCAGTCAAAGAACATGCCCATCCATACGCCGATAACGCCAAAGCCGAGCCAGATACCCAGGATATAACCCGCCACAATGCGGCATCCCCACATGCTCGCCATGGCTACCCACATGGTGTAACTGGCATCTTTTGCCCCTTTCAAACCCGCAGGCACCACCCAGGCCGCGGCCCAAAAGGGGGTGAATAGCGCGTTCAGCCACAGCAACTGCTTGGCAACCTCAATAACTTCCGGCTCGTTGGTATACAGTGATGACAGGAAACTGGCCGAAGGTATTGAGGATAAGGCGAGGATGCATAAACCGATATTGGAAAGCACAAAAATATACTGCAACTGGCGAATCGACTGAAAAACCTGCCCTTTACCCAGGCGTGTTCCAACGATGATGGTGGCTGTCGACCCCAGGGCATTGCCGGGGAGGTTGATCAGTGCTGCGATAGAGAAGGCGATAAAATTGCCCGCGATAACCTCTGTGCCCATTCCGGCGACAAAGCGCTGTGTGATCAACTTGCCCAGATTAAACATCACGGATTCTACGCTGGCAGGAATACCGATGCTTAACACTTCATACAGAATGGTGTAAGTGAAAGGGGCAAAATAGGATTTGAACGGAATGCGCAGTGCACCGTTAAAGCCGTGCATCAACGTGAGGATCACAAACACCGCACCGATATAGCGTGACAGCGTCGTGCCAATACCTGCGCCATAAAACCCCAGACCCTGCCAGGAAAAAATCCCGTATATCAGCACACTACTGATCAGTATGTTGAGGATGTTCATGCCGATGTTGATAAACATCGGCAGCTTGGTATTACCGGCACCGCGCAGCGCCCCACAGCCGACTAACGCAATCGCCATGGCCGGATAGCTCCAGCCAGTTTGCCGTAGGAACACCAGCGCCAACGCTTTAACATGTGGATCGGCGGAACCGGCAATCAGGTCGATAATGGCTTCACCTGCCAGTTCAATCAGCAACACTAACAAAAAGGAGACCAGTACCAGCAAAGACATAGACTGACGCGTTGCAGCGCGGGCCTGTTTGCGATTGCGCTGGCCCAGACTGAATGCCACCACGACTGCTGTGCCCAGCGCGACGGCGGTAAAGAAAGCGATGATGAGCATGTTGAAACTGTCGGCCAGACCCACGGCGGCCATGGATTCCTTGCCCAACCAACTGACAAGAAAGGTGCTGAATACCCCCATCAGTACCACACACAGTCCTTCGATAAAAATGGGCACGGCCAGCGGTGTGATCTCACGCCAGAGCAGAACACGGTTTGAGTGCCGCTTTTTGTACCAATCCGTTTGGTGATATCTATTGACTAATCGAGAGAAGTTTTTCATGCACCGCTTTGAATGTATTCTGAATAAGACCTGGTTGCGCAACAGTGTCATCGCGATAACGCTACCTGCTGGTATCATTACGCAAAGCCGCGATAGTGTGTCTTGTTTTACTACTGAAAACGTTGATCTGACTAATGATCGCCCCCAACAGTACGTCAGGTGCAGAAGAAATCTGAAACAGTGGACCGATTTTTAATAGAGTAACAGCCAACCGAACGATGCTCCAGCCCTGGTCACACTTTTAAGAGAAAACGCTTGATTTGTTTTAATCTTAATTTTAGCATTTACTTAATTAAGGCTATTCTAAAGTAATAATGATGCCAGATGCAGTGAGTGAATTGCAGCGGCGTGCCCATGACGCTGCGTTGTTGTTAAAGGCGATGGCCAATGCCAATCGATTACTGATCCTGTGTATGCTGGTTGAGCGTCAGCAGGTGAGTGCTGGCGCACTCGGGCAGGCGTGCGGCTTGAGCCCTTCTGCCACATCGCAGCATTTGGCGCGTATGCGTTCTGAAGGGTTGGTCGTCGCTCAGCGTGAAGGCACGACAATGTTATACGCGATCGCTAACCACGATCTGGAACGTATCATCACGACGCTCAAAGACATTTATTGTCCTTGAATAGAGAGGAATACCATGGCAACTCTGCCCTACCTTTCCCCGTTAGATGCTCGGCAGCGTCAGGCTGATGGGGCGTTGATGGTCGACATTCGCCAGACCGCTGAATTCCAGCGTGAGCACATTGCGCAATCACGCCTGTATTCACTGGCGGATCACGCCAACCAACCGCCGGGAATCACACTACCCGCGAATAACACGGTGGTTTTTTACTGTTTATCAGGGGCGCGCTGCGAACAATATGCACAACAGATAGCAGCACTGGTTCCCGGGCAAAACGCATTTTTGCTGGAAGGGGGACTCAACGCCTGGAAAAAGGCGGGTTTGCCGGTTGACGTGGACCGCTCTCAACCGCTGCCAGTGATGCGCCAGGTGCAAATTGTCGCCGGTGGGCTAACAGCGATAAGCGTTGTCTTGGGGTACACGCTGCATCCGGCTTTTTTTAGTGTCGCCGGTTTCATCGGTGCGGGATTGGTGTTTGCGGGTATCAGCGGATTTTGCGGTATGGCCAGATTGCTAATGCACATGCCTTGGAATAAGCGCCGTGGCCTTAATGGCTAAAACACGGGTTTGGTGCGTCAGCCAAAGCGGTTTCAGATAAAAAAAACCCCGACTGGAGTCGGGGCAAAGGTATCTAGAACCTTACTTATAAGGCGGTGCAGAGTATATAATTCAAAACAGCGTTCATACAATATAAAACAGCGTTTTATTTATCTGGATTGTGACGGCTATCTTGCTTTGCTGTTACGTCACGTCAGACGCTGCTTGCCCAGAAAAGCCAACGCCGCATAGCGTAAGGCTAGATTGACGCTATTTTTACGTTGGTCTCATCGAGACGAGAGGCATCCAGCACCTCTTTCAGTTCGACATTATCACCCTCAATAGAAAGACATCGAAACAAGGTGCGATCTTCAATCAGCACTTCCGCTTCATGCAGGTTTTGGGTAAACCCGCTGATGGCGTGTGCGGTATGGGTGACATGGATTTTATACAAGACTTGATGGGGTCCTTTACCGGCTTTGTGGGCCATCGCGATATTCTTGTCGGCGGAGGTGGATACAAATTTTTTAACCAGAAGTGTATCTCCGGGTTTTAAGGTCGCCCGGAGCTCGGGGGATAACTCGCCACCGCGATATACCACACCGTGAAAACTGGGCAGTTTGTTCAGCAACGACCGTATATTTGTCACCATCTGGAATGATTGTTCTGCGAACAGCGGACTCAAGAAGTGTTCAGGCATGTCGAGTTCAAGATACTCATTGATCATGTCAGAAACGTTGCGCGTGTAATCGTTAATGGCGCGTCGTTCGGCGGCGTTTGTCTGGTATTGTCCTCCGCCGCGCTCCCGATATTGGTTATAAAGGCTGGCGGCGGGGCGGGAAGCGCCAAGCGTCTCCATTATCGCTTCTGTTGGCGTGTGGATATACTGTTCACCCTGCAACAGGCTGAATTGAAATGTGGCAATCTCTTTGCGGCGTCGAAAGGTCGCTAACAACCCCGTTCTTTTCCGTGCATAGATGGTAAACACATTTTCCTTTTCCTTTATTCTAAAAAACCTGTCATCTAAGCCGATAAATTTCTTACCTTCAATATTGATAAATAAAGCCGGGTGCGCAGGATCTCGACCAATGATCATGGCATCTTCTTTGGTAAATCCCCTATCCCTGTTCCTGGTGAGGGCATCTTGAATGGATGTTGATATCCGAGTACAGGATGTGCCAGGCGCTCGGCGAGTACGGCATTCTGTATAGCTAACGCGTTCAAGGGGAGGTTGTTTTCTTTCAAAGTAACTGCCATCAAATAAAACGATCTCCCGATCATCATCAAGAACATACATGCCTTGAAATGTACCGGGGCGTACAGCATAAAAACGGTTTTTGATACAAATGGCTAATTTATCGGTAGCAGAATGTGGGTCTGAATAATGGAAAATGCCCTGCGCATCGGGTTTGGTCTCAGAGAAAAAGGCCTTATCCAGTTCAGGAAGGTTGTGCGTGCGTAGGTTAATGTGATGTGTGGCTGACAGCATCTCCGGTTCGGGGATATTGACGTTGACGTGCTCGAAAGAAAGGGTGTTATCAAGCACCACCGCGCGGCTCTCTTGTGCCAGTGAGTTTTTTATTTTATCAATAAACTCATAACCCTCTGTATTAAAACGACCGACCTTGTCTAACGTTATCATCAAGACAAGGTTGACGATGTCGTTCGATACTTTATTCCATTCTTGTTGCCTTTCCTCGCTGGTATCGCCTTCGAAAGCGTGTTCGAGATGAATTGCCAACGCAGCAAGAGGAGTGATTGGATTGGGCAGAATGGCCGAGGCATCAATGTCTCTTTCCCAGATGTCGCGAGTGACTTCGGCATCTGATGTTATCCGCGAATCCAGATCGCTGAAAAAACATTCGCGCTGCCTGTTCGCCATAAAAGTGAAGAAGGTTGAGGATGCAATAGGTGTGCGCTGTGCGCCTATTTTGTGTTTATCCCGTTCGCGATTAACGCTATTGGATTGTGACGTTAACCAATTATCTATGCCTGAGTAGATTACCCCATCCTGGCGGTTTTTGAGTGAAAAGTGAGAAGCGATGCTCTCCTTACGGGCGTTATCATGACCGCTATCGAGCACCCAATTTCGCATATCCTCTATACTGTCAAACTCAGCAAATTTATTCTCAGCTCTGGGTAGATACAGCGTAACACGGCGATTGCTGTTATTGTAAAAAACGATGAGATCGGTCGCCTGATAACCATTAATATCAAATAACCACGCCGTTACATTGTTATTTTTAGTCAACCCGGTTCCCGACAATAGATCAGATATCGCGCGGTGACTGAGTTGTTGAGAGGAGAGGTTGATAATAAAATCGATAAAGTTCTTTTTGCTATGGATGCCCTTGTTATTAAAGATGTCGGTGTAGATGGATGAGGCTTGTTGGTAAAAGTTGATATCCCACACCAGCTGGATAAACGTTGTTGGAAGTAGTTGAACTTCGTTTTCCCGGTCAAAGACATTGGCAGTATCAGGTGCAACGCGATAAATACCGGATTGGCTATTTACCGAAACCAGATTTTCCTGAGCATCAGCGGGGAAGTTTCGTAGCAGGTAGCTTGACAACGATCCATATTCTATCGGTTTTCCCGTGAAGCACCAACCACTAAAGCAATCCGAGCAACTCATCGCTGAATTGAACAGCATAAAGTAATTTTTATCTGGATCGATATCCAGATTGAATTTCTCTTTTAAGTTTTTTTTCATGATTGAGGCGGCCAGCGTTGTCAAAGAAGGCATTCGTTTCTGGTAATCAGCATAAAATTTCTTTAATGACATACCTGCATTTTCAAAAAAGATATCTCCTCTTTTTTTATCCACCGTATAGTAAGTTTTTTCGTCATTGGTAATGATGCCCGTTTTGCCAAACACATATATCTTTTCGGGCGATGACGCTGCCGAATGCGTGGCTCCATCGGTTATTGAATAGGTCGCTTCTCTGATTTTCCTGCGGTTTTTTTTTCATTATCATCGGTACATTGTTGGTGATTTGTTGTGATCTTTGTTTTGATGGGCAAACGTGCATCTAAAAAGGGCAGCGTTTGATTATATTTTTTTAATGCCAGCGGGGGAGGGGGGATGTCTAGGTTTTCGCCAGTGAGCACCGTATGTCCACGGACGTGATTCAGTAATAACATAAAGCATATTATTTGTTTTAATTGCAAACGGCGCCCCCTGTGTTGACAAGCATGATATGAGGGGGCGATGTTTTTAATATTCAAAGTGAATGTTATTTCTTGACTCTTGTTATACACTTTGTGTGATGCTTTCTTATTGCACTGCTTTGCATTTACTTCCATTTTATCATGATGATAATTTCCTATGAGCGCTCTATGCTGGTTTATGGTTATAGCCATAATGGTTGACCTCCTGTTTTCGGTTAGTAATAGACCTGAATAACATGTGGAAATAAGTAATAGGTTCTCTGAAAGGCGCCAAAATGAGCATAACGTTTAGGTGAAAAGAAAAAAAACTATTTCCGCTCTTTCCGCAATCAAATGGGTGAGGGTGATTACTGTTGTAAATCTGATGCTGTTGTAGGGAAATAATCCGTAATGAAACTGTTAGCACGGTGGTATATGGCAGATGAATCGCCTATGATAGCATCTGGTTAACCACTTTATGTCCTACCCATGACTATTTCTGTAAAAAACGATTATCATATCGAGCCATTATTGAGTGAATGGCGCACCCTGGTTGACATCACGCAGCCGGAAGCGCATGCCCTGCTGATATCCCTGAGTGATGATGAAATACGCTATCTGGTAGACCACTTTTATGATTACATGCTCAACGATGAGCATGCGCATCGCTATCTGAATACCCGCCAGGTCACAGAACAGTTAAGTATCAGTATGTTCCACTGGTTGCGCAGCGTGTTGGGCAGCTCTCAGCAAGATTTGGCTACGCTACTCGCCCAACAGCACCATGTGGGCGTGGTGCACGCACGCATTGGTCTGCCTATCGATTTGGTGGCACGCGGTGCCCGTAAATTAAAAAACGATCTCTATCCGCTGTTAACCAATAAAGGGGAACACTCTCCTTTTGTTATCAATAGCGCGCTTTGTTTTAGCGGATTGGCAATGGATACCGCTCTGGAAGCGATGACCATAGCCTATTCCCCTACCTATAAAAATGCCATGCGCGATCAGGAACGCTATCGCGTATTGAGCGTGTACGATGACGTTAGCGTAGAACGAGAAAGGCAGCTTGGGGCGCTAATGAACTGGGAAAACCAGTTTATCTATCACGTGGCGACAGAATTACCTTTGGCTGACATTACCCCCCTGGGGCGCTCGGAATTTGGATTATGGTTCTCTCACAAGGGAAAACACCTGTTTGGTTTCCCCGATCTGCTGCGTGAAACGGATACGCTGATCGACAAAGTTGACAGTGAAATCGATGTCGCTTCACCAGGGCAGGTTTCTCAGTCGGAGGAGCGCATGCGCCTGTTACGCCATGTGCGGCAACTCACCGGGCAAATTACGCTGATTATCACGTCCATGTTTGATGAACTGGTCAAGTTTGAAAACGGTAAGGACACTCTGACAAACCTGCTGAATCGGCGTTTTATTCCGACCATTATGCGCCGGGAAATTGCGCTGGCGACCAGCGACAGAAAACCCTTTACGGTAGTGATGATGGACGTGGACCATTTTAAACAGGTTAACGATCGCTACGGTCACGACACCGGCGATGCAACGCTGAAAAGTATTTCAGCCATGATCTACGATCACGTTCGCAGCAGTGATTATGTCTTCCGCTATGGCGGGGAAGAGTTCATGGTGCTGTTAGTGGAAACGTCGCTGCATCAGGCAAAGGTGATCGTCGATACATTGCGTGAAAAGGTGGCCGCAACGGCGATCAGCGCCTTCGGTAGCCAATCGTTTTCCGTTACCCTCAGCATTGGGGTGGCTGAGTTTGATTACCACCCGGATTACCAGCGACTGATCGATAAAGCGGACGCGGCGCTCTATCAGGCCAAAACCAGCGGCCGTAATCGGGTTGAATTACACGGTCGAGACCCTATTTATTCATAAGGGCCGTGTTTCATGTCTATGGGCAACAAGATTGTGTCGGCGAGCATTGAGAGCGGCAGATCGATAATCACCAGGTATTTCCACCAGCGATCCTGAAGCAGCCACTGCACGCCGGGATAGTATTGGTGGCCCTGTCCTTGTCCTTTGACCGTTCGGCTTATGATACTGCCACAGCCAGACAGTTGGCTGGTGATGATCAATGCAATCAGGAATCGTTTCACGGTGTAAACTCGGTTAGCCACTGGGCGGTGAGATAGTGGTGACATAGTGGTGAGACATAGTCTACCTGATAATCAGCGCGGTGCGCGGTATCCGCCTGCTGACAACAAAAGATCAATGCACCTGGCGTCTGCGGTGCTCTTTTTCTTCATACATCACGGTGTCGGCCGCACGCAGGGCTTCATCCGGCGTACTTAGCGCCGGGTTGATGGCAATGGTGCCGATACTGGCTCCCGCGTAGTCTATGTGACAGCCCTCAAGCGCATAGTGTCCAATCAATAATGGACTCAATCGTGCTTTGAAGGTCTGCGCGGCATCCTTAGCATTTTCATCAAGATAAGGGCCTGTCGTCGCGACGATGAATTCATCACCGCCAATACGTCCCAGCATATCTTCTGCGCGTATCCCTTGACTCAGTCGCTGGCCTACTGCACACAGAAAATCATCACCCGTCTCATGCCCGTAGCGGTCGTTAATCAGCTTAAACCCATCCAAATCGATAAAGGCGATGACAACAAAACGTTTAGTGCCTTGCGCTTGTGAGAATAATTGGGGTAACTGATTGAACACCGATCGTCGGTTGGGCAACTGGGTCAACTCATCGGTGTAGGAGAACGCGGTCAGCGCTGCGTTGGCGTCCTGTAATTGGCAGAGTAGCTGCTCTTTCTGGATATATTGAGCAATCAGCTCGGCAAACAGCTGTAATATTTGTTCGCTGCGGCCATCCAGTTTCTGTTTTTCACCGCTGACCGCGCACAGCGTGCCGTACAACGAACCGTCATCCAGACGTACCGGCGTGGTGACGTAGGTGGTGATACCCAGCTGTTTCGCCGCTTGAGAATCGCCCCAATGGCTGGGCACATCGTCAATAATACAGCGGTCTTCCGCTAACGCCCGTCGACAGAGCGTGTCCTCCCAGGGAACGGAAAGCCCTTCGGGGATCTGCATTTTTTTGCTATTACGGGAGAAAAGCACGTGTTGCAAATTTTTACCGGATTCAATACGGGTGAGGTATGTGGATTCCATATTGGTGACAAGTTCAAGCATTTCGAGAAGTTGTCTGACTAACCCCTCGAGTGATTTTTCTGACACCAGCACCGATGAAATCCGTGCGATCAGTGTTTCCTGCATAACCTTTTCCCCCGTATCACTTCAGCTCAACGCACCTTAATTGCGTTGTTTATATAACTATTATATCTGAGAAGAGGACATGTGAAATTGGAATAATCTACAGGTGATGGGTCATTATTAGGTCTATTTGTCGGTCACGTTGACCCTCTGGAGCTCAATGGATGTGGCGTATTCACGTGATCGGCATCAATGCTGAAGGGCGTAGGGCAGCGTAGCGTAACATGCCTACGAAGCATTGATGAGTGGGGCTGCTTTATGAAGAAGATGTTAACCATGGCAACGGTTGGATTGTTGATGACAATGAATGTGGCATCGGCTTCTGTGCAGGTGGGATTCAGCCCTGAAGGGAGTGCAAGAGCGCTGGTGCTGGAAGTGATCAATAACGCTAGCAAATCGATTGACTTGATCGGCTATGCGTTTCAATCGCCAGATATTGTGCACGCCTTGGTAGCGGCGCAAAAACGCGGCGTTGAGGTGCGCTGTGTGATTGACTATAAGCGCAACCAAAATAAAACCAGCAGGTCGGTAATCGAGTATGCCAGGGAGAATAATGTCCAGGTCCGTTTGAGCAAGCATTACCCTATTCAACATGATAAAACGATGATTATCGACGGCAACACTGTTGAAACGGGGTCTTTCAATTTTGCGCGCTCTGCTGAATTTGAAAATTCAGAGAATGTCCTGATTATACGCGATGAGCCTGCTATCGTAGCCGCCTATCAATCGCACTTTACCAGCCGTTGGAACCTTGGGAAATAATCCCTTGGTCATTTAACGCTTATCCCTGATGCGCGAATGACAACACGCTCATCGCTGAGTGCTTTCCTTCCTGCTTTACGGTTTTTGCTTTTGGCAATAGTAGGGAAGGAAAGGCACCTTTCAACGTTGGTTTTTGTCTAATCGACCCACTTCAGACCAGAATCCGTGGTCTCAATATTTTCAGAATCACACTCTGAACCATCGGCATAATTGCAGGTGCCGACCATCAGGAGAGAGACTGACGGATTTTTACCACAAGTTTTTCCGTAAGCTTCATTGGCTAACGTTCGGGATTCGTTGGGCTGAATGGGCTTATTGAAGCTGAAATGCGCGGCATCACACCGGAATCGGCCCTGTTCATTTTTTACAAAAATATAGGCTTCAAATTTCTTCAGCGGGCTGCTTTGCAGGTTTTTTACGGTATAGCTACAAGCGCAGCCGCCTTCAGTATCCTTGAGTTTGCCCTCGGTGATTGCCAGCATTTTGGTTGCAGCTTGCTCCGCAACGGGGGCAGCGGTTTCCGTTGCGCTAACCCAAGTAGACGTCACCAAAGATACCGTAAATAGAGCCAATAGCATGCGTTTCATTGTGTCTTCCCTGTTGAAATAATTAGACCTTATGTCTAGATAATTATATGAAAACAAATAGGAATGTTGAATTTATAAAAACAGCTGTGCGTTGATATGGCTTTTTATTCTGTTAATTTTTTATTGGTGAGCGTGTTCTGCTTTTGCGGGGCAGGATGTGTTTGCATGAGCGGACGATGCGCTGTCATTCACTTTGTATTGTTCGCCCGTCAGGATAGGCAAAAAGGATAAAGCATTGAGACGAAATGAGGGCGGGTAAGGTATTATATTTTGATTCAATTTATTTGAATGATTATAACGATTTTATCTGATATTCACCTCTGAGCGATGGCGCTATGATTTACTCCATCAAAGGCAAATAGCCTTTTCATCAAACATCGAACAGAAGGATTTATATCATGAACGTTATCAAAAAATTTGCCGCAGTTGTTGCTCTTGGTCTGGTTTCTTTCGGTAGCTTTGCTGCACAAGACGTTGGTACGGTGCAAGTGAGCGGTGCAGAAACGCTGAGCGCGTTTGAAGCTCAGGTGGCTGCAAAAGCTGAAGCAGCAGGCGCATCTTCCTACAAGATTGTGTCTGTCACCGGTAACGATCAATTGCGTGGTACAGCAATCCTGTACAAATGATGTCAAGATTGCAGGTGGGCCAGTCAGAAAGGGGAGCGAAAGCTCCCTTTTTTGTTCACCATTTTGATGGTAAACGCCGGTGTGTATGGAAGAGTCGCAGAATTTGGATCTCATTGTCTTTCACACGGTATGGGATGATGTAAGGATAGGGTTGTAACACCAGCTCGCGTGTTCCAATAACGCGGCCAGGTCTTCCCATTGCCGGTTGCTGTGGCAGTAGTTCTGTTACCCGTTGAACTTCGCTGACAAATTGGCGGGCAGTCTGTGGAGCGTCTTGTGCAATGAAGAGATATTCAGCTTCCAGATTGGCCGCTGCTTTGCGTAGCCATCTAATTTCCATGTCTCGAAGAACCTAGCTTTTTAAATAGGCCACTCATCTCATCTGCTGAAATAAAATCGTCAGCATCGGCTTCCTTGATGGCTTGCTCGATCTCTACGATCTGCCAGGCTTCTCGTGCAAGATAATCTTCAATGGCTTGCCCAGCCAAAAAAGAGCGGGTACGTCCAGTGGCTTTGGCTAGTGCTTCCAATTGCGCCGTGACTTCATCATTTAAACGAACTGACATGACACTCATCTGAGCACCTCACTACATTGTGTACATTGTATACAATGTAGTCTTTTGTATTTGATGAAGCAAGTGTCGTGGATCATTGAGCAACGACACTGGTCTATCCACAGATTGTAGCCGATAAAATGAAGTGAATCCCGTTAGGGTTTTACCATCGCCAAATTCCAGGCATAAAAAAACCAACCGTAAAAGGTTGGTTTTCTTGGGATTATTTGGTCGGCACGAGAGGATTTGAACCTCCGACCCCTGACACCCCATGTTAACTAGCAAAATACTCTGTAAGCCTTGCCAGCACTGGCTTTGCGAGCATTTGAATGGACAAACAAACAGTACATTTTAAGCATGATCCACTCTTTATACATCAATGACTTAGGTAAGGTTTTACCACAGTTATTTTGAGTTTCTGTAAACAAAATTATTACACCTAAGGCGCTCGAAGTGATGCCATAATTATTTGAAGAAATTGTTATATATGGATAAAAGCAAATTAGCTATCGAGACAGCCATAGTAACAAGCACCGGCCAAGCTTTTACCCAAGGTTTTTCATACCAAGGGGTGGATAGTATTATTTCCTTCTTGCTGGTAATTCTTTCTGATATATACTCTTTTATTGCATCAGTCTTTTTATCAATAGGACGTTTTTGTACTGAATCAGGAATCCCTTTCCCCCTGAGCTTTTGGTCTATATCTGCCATTTCTCGGTATACTTTTACACAGTAAGAAAAAAGAATTGCTTCTAACTCGTCCAATGCCTTGCAGTTATCTATATAATTTGCTTTTGCTTTATCATAAGTTACTGATATCTCATTGTTTATTAAGTCTTTCAAAAATGGCTCTATATAATCGCTCCAAAATATTTCTGAGGGTGAGCCTGAAAAATCGCTCCCCTCATAGGATATTTTTGTGCCATCGAAACGAGTTACATTAAGTCGTTTCGACGAGTGAAAAAACTTCCAAGGAGTTAACTGTTCTCTAATGATTTTTTTTGCTGACATTTCTACATGTTCTTGAATGTCTGTATGAATTGAGGTTGCCATCAGCGCTCCGAAGTAAAATAATCACTTTCTAAAGTTACACCTATTTATGAGAATAAATTAAATAGATGTCAATTGGTTACTGATTTTATGCCATTTGATAAGCTGATTTCAGCATGTGGCACAGCAACCCAATCAAGATGGTTTTGCGTGTAGATCTTCGTTGACTTGGCATCGCTGTGCGCCATCCTTGCCTGAGGATCCACCCCTTGACGTTCAAACATAAACGCGGCCAGCGCTCGTATCTCGTGGAATGTTGGGCGTTCTGCCGGAGGGTATTCTGCGGCAACGCCAACTGCATCACGCAGATCGGAAAATGCCCTACTCAGGTAGTTAGGGTTAACCTGGGTAGGGTGGTTAACATCTTTACTGATCGGGTTACTGTTTTTCTCGGGTAGCCGGTGGACAACATACGGGCTGGCGATCCGGTCACGGCTATCATCAATGATGCGCTTCAATTCATCCCCAATAGGAATGGCAATATGTGATGCCTCTTTCTTCTGCACTTTCTGCCGGTGGATGTATAGCACACCATGAATGCCACTTTCAGCGGTTTGATACCATACACACCCACAAACACCTTCCTTGGGTTGTTTTATTGAGTATCTAATTCGTGACACCTCCAGGCGGGCTTGCGTGGTTTGCAATGCCAGATCCATTGCAGTGCGTAGCCAGAGCGGTGCGGATGCCTTGATTCGCTGGAAGTCTTGAAATGATAATCGACGCCTCTTTTTTCCCTCCACTCTTCGCATTTTCTTGCGGGTTGCGGGGTTATCGATCATCAATGATTCATCGACCGCATAGCTGAACAGTTTTTTTAGAAAACTTACCTTCCTATTTTGGACGTTAGCCGACGCGTCAGCGTGGTAACTTTGGATATAACCGTTGACGTGCTCCAGCTCGATATCACATGCGGGCATGGTGAAATATTCCTTCACCCTGATGATGTCATTTATCCATACATCGCTGGTGGCTTTACCTGGTTGCTCGTCATCAATAGCGCGTTGGAGTAAACGATCTACATAACTGCAAAATGGCAGAGCTTCACCAGATACCCCGCCAGAATCCCTGATCAATGAATCAATAGAAACGGCAGACTCTGGCCGCATTTGATTGTTATATTCTCGGGCGATTGCAATAGCGAGAGCCCTATCAGAGCCAAGAGTTTTCTTTTTCCCGTTTATTAGAGTGAAACGATATGAATCCTTACTTTTATCGAAAAACAAATGATCGGGAAGAGAGCGATACTCTCTTTTTCGTGGGCGAGCAGCCATTTTTATGCCTCATTTATTAACCTGGTAACAGCCTGAGAGACAACTGAGTTAACGCCCCATTTTTCAGATGAACACACCCAAACAGCCCCATCAACGATGCGACCCTGTAAAAGGCCGTTTTCAATCCACCGCTTAATAGTTCTGTTATCGGGCTCTGATCCGGGTTCAAACTCCCGTCGTCCCCACTGGCTTGCCTTCATTAGCTTGCTCATACGCCATTCTCCACACCAATTAATCACTGCCTGACTGCACTCAGGTGTTTTAACGAAACCTGCCGTAGTAATCACCGATATTCCAGAACAGTATTTTCATGTCAGGGTCGGCTTTACCGGCTAATGCATGGGGTTGAAACCACATGCCTACTTTCTTTCTGAGCGGAAGATTCCGCACAAGCTGAGTACGCATCTACTCCCCCTTACGCATTGGAACCAGCGGAATATAAACATCGGTATCAGTGGCTGCATCTGGCTGTTGTTCTAACGTGAAGCACGCGCCGGTGTAGCGGTTCATGTAGCGGATTGGCTCGACCGGAGAGTTACCAGACTGGAGCAATGCTCGCAGAGCGTGACGTGGAACCGCGCCCCATTGGAGTATCGTATTTGGCAGGTCGTCATACTGGTCCGGCAGGGTGTTCTCAATTTCGTCCAACCAGTCACAAAGTCGTTGGAATGAATTTTCGGGAGCAACGTGGCACATCTCGCCATCAACCTCTTGCTGGCAACTATCATCAGCAAGCTCGAACGCGGCACCACAAACGCCGAGTAGCAACCCAATTACACGCTGGTGCTCTGCCGTTACGCCAGTTGCCAGTTGTGCTTCTAACTCGGCAGCTCGCGCCAACACTCCCCGCACATACTCAATAGAGTGCATGGTTTCGCGTTCACGCTTCAGGCTTGTAACTTCAACTTCTGCTGCGAGAAGGCGCGATACCAATTCCTCAGCTTCATGCGCTGGAATCATTACGTTGTGAGCATCGCCGTAGGTTTTTCGCCATGACGCTATTGTATTCAAGCGTTCCTTCGTCAAAGTATTCATGTTATTTAGTCCCAGTAGGTAAGTTCTTCTGCTACTGCTTCATCCGCAGCATCTTGACTATCGAAAACCTGACCGCCGTCCTCGACTGTTATTTGTGCGTAGTGGCGGCAGAAGGATTTCCATTCTTTCTTTCCGCCAGCCCAGCCACGATCCCATCCCAGTGCTTTGGTTTCTTTACGCCACGCGCGGTTTGCGTACTGCATTTGTGTTTTAGCCATCTATTCACCCTCAACCGGAATAACCCCCGATTTAACGAAAACTAACCAGTGCGTTTTGTCGCCTTTACCAACCCGCTGGCGGATAATTGGAGTTTCTGGTGTCAGTGCTAAAATCTGGCTGGTGGGAATTTGCGTTTCGTTCCACTTGAACAGCAAAACACCGAGTGGCCGCAGCACGCGAAACGCTTCGGTAAAGCCAATGCGTAGGTCGCTTCTCCACGTTTCGTGCTTTAACACGCCGTACTTCTTTCGCATCCAACCCTCTGGTCCTGCCCGCTCCAGATGGGGGGGATCGAACACCACAACCGGGAACGAATTATCAGCAAACGGTAGCTGGCGGAAATCGGCGATTACATCTGGGCTGATAACAAGTTTCCGGCCGTCACAAAGCGTATGTTCTTCCTTGCGGATATCTATGAACACACCGCGTTGGTCAGTCTTGTCGAGCCAAAACATGCGGGAACCGCAGCACATATCGAGAACCGTATTTTTGTTCACTTATTCACCTCTGGTGTGGTCTCGGCACCCAATACCCAGCGCAGGGCGGCGGCATAATCGCCGGTCGCATCATCAAGGGCTTTCGTGATTTCTTTCCGGGTTTTGAGTTTCGGTTTCGCGTCACCCATCACTTCACGCTGGCGGCGAACACGTTCATGCCCGGATACACCGCTGGTGGCCTGAACCAGTTCCTTTACCTTTTCCCGCTGCTGTTCGGGTTCAAGCGCTGCAAGCTGTCTGGCTTGAGTGATATTCACATGACCAGCCTCAACCGCCGTTTGTACCGCCTGGGTGCAATCGAGCAACGCAAGAGTTGAGCGAACGGTTTGCACACTACAACCGAAGGTCAGCGCCAAATCTTCTTCGTCATCACCGCGCTCGATCGCCGCTGCCATCTTTTTCGCGCGCCCAAGAGGTGTTTCTGGAATAAAGATCTCGTTCGCACTCACCATTGCTTTAGCTACGCGGCTTGCTGAACCGCGCCTGACGACTCCCGGCACTAACAGAGAATTCTCGCCTTTTGCCAGCAAGCGGCGGTTTACTTCTATGGTGTGCTTGACTCGCTGGCGACCTTCAACGATGCATGTTTTTCCTGTTTCTGGATCTTTCCAAACGACGATCGGTTCAATTACCCCCAGTTCCATAATGTTTAGGACCATCCACTCTTCGAGAGGCAGATGAATACGGTCGTCATACAAGGGATGGGACGGATCATCTACAAGATGCAATGACTCAGGCACAAATGTGAGGACGTTGGTTTTACCGCTGGCGCCGTAGGCGTCCTTTGAGTTCTTAGCCATGTCGCACACCCTCATAGCGATCCGGGTAGATAGGCTGGCCGTCATAACCCGTTTCAACATAGGGGCCGGCCAACTCAGAGAAACGGGCCATAAACTCACGTTCTGCCTCAAACGCCGTCATATGAACAATGATCCGCTCCGAACGTTCAACGCCGTCCAGAATGGGCCAGTGACCGGAATCTGGGTGCAGCAATGCATCCTTTTCAGTAGCCAGCATGATGAGGTCGGCGCGCTTCACTTCGGGGCTTGTTTTCAATGGCAACCCATAGCGCAGGCGAACAATGACCTCGATGTCGTTTTCAACGCGCTGATAGTCCGGCAGTAAGAGTTTCAGCGGCGACATCATGTCGCTGACATAGGCTTCATGCGCATCATGCATCAGTGCTTCAAAAGCGAATTCTGGCGGCACCAGGTAGCTCGCACCGATGCTGTGTTGAGCCACGGAGTAGGGCCAGTGAGTAGCACCACAGAAACGGTTTATCAGCGACAAGTGGTGAGCGATATCATGGATATCAACATCTTCCACACTCGGGGCGGTGTAATTGAAATGCCGACCGGTAAAAGTAGAAATCCACGTCATTATTCACCCGCCTTATTGAGCTTCACCGTCAACTCAGCAACACAATCCCGCGCAGCCTGTTTGTATGTTTCCGCCGCATCACCGGAATAGCGTTCATCAACGGCGGATTCGAACGCATCAAGCGTGTCCCAGAAGCAACCAGCAGCGATCCGGAAATTACCCTGCACCCACGCGGCGAAAATAGTCCGGCTTGAGTTGCCGCAGTTATCGCGGTAGGTGACGTTGTCAAAGCGTTGCGGATCGAGATAAAGCGATTCGCAGGACAAGCCCTCAGGCAGACTGGTGATGCCGGTGCCTCTGAGGTAGAGGGAGCCACCCACAGACAAGCCCTCAGGCAGGCCCTCAGGCAGACTGGTGATGCCGGTGCCTTCGAGGTCGAGGGAGCCACCCACAGACAAGCCCTCAGGCAGACTGGTGATATCAGTACGTCCCAGCAGAGACAAATCACCCTCAACTACGATAGAGCCATCATCATTAACCAAATGGTTAATATTTTTCTTTTTCAAAATATCCAGAACATTAGACATTTATATTTCTCCACACCGATTTTAGGTTGAGTAAATCCCTCGCCATGGGGCGATTAATTTGCACATTGGGATTTGCACTTCACTAAATGCCCCAAACCATGGGGCATTTAAGGCGGTGCAATTAGGCGCTAAACACGCCGATAAATGTTTCGATTTCGGTATCGGAGAATTTCTCGATCAGCAGATCACGGAACTCTTCGGCAATTTTCTCTTGCTCCGCCTCTAACTGGACGATACGCAGTACCAGGATCGGGCGGTCGCCGGTGATAATGCTTAAACGCAGTCTGAAAGCGCGTTCGGACAGACCTTCATAGGTGGTGCATTTAAACTGAAATGCGACAGGCATAATGTCTTTCGTCTTCGCTTCGACGCTTTCCATTACCGAACGCTTGCCGCTGAAATCTTCATCTTCATAATCGGCTTTGCTGTTGGCTTCGATCGTGATGCGACGAACGGCGGCGGCTGATTTCTTTGCATCGACGACATTGCCTTCGGCATCAAAGCCAATGAGGAATTCGGCCCAGTCTTCGAGCCATTCCGCGAGTTCTTTCTGGCTTTTTTTCTCACTATTGACATTCAGCAGCGCGGAATAAGCCGATGTACGTTTCAGTGAGAGAGTGGCTTTATTATCTGCGTGGCCGGGGCTATCAAGCGTCCCGAGGTTAAACACGGAAATGGAACGCATGCGATCGGCATCGATAAAGCAGCGGGCACCGGCTTCAAAATAGCCGATGGAATATTTTACAAAGTCGTCGATGCTGGCGGTTTCCAATTCGCCACGAAAGCGATAACGACCATTATTGAAACCTTCCAGGCTCTTAATGCCGATATTTGTCGGAACGGCAACGGCGGGGCAATTAACACCTTCAAGGCGGGTATCTAATTGCTGTGTGGCAATCAAATCACGAATTTGTTGAATAGCAGAAGCGTCTACAGTCTGAGACATGGTTGATCCTTAAAATATTGGTGAAATACGTTCAGGTCGTGACAACCTGAAATTAGACAGATTGTTTTAATTTCCCGTCTGGTTGCCCGCCCAGCGTAAATAGCTGGCCCTGGTCTTCCTGCAAAATCGTTAACTTACCGCCACGACCAACATACATTGGGGTTTCGGTTGTATCTTCTTCGGACGACTTGCCGCGAGGCGTTGGTTTGGAGAACGCCAGTTTGTGTTTGATGGCAATACGCTTTTCTTCAATCGACGCACTCAACCGATCGATATCAAACTGAACTATTACCTTTCCTTTGCCGCCATTGTTGATGACACCTAACGCGACCTCATTCAGTGCAGCAGCCAGCTTGTTTTCAAAAACACCGCCGTCAAGTTCACCAAAGAAGTCAGGGATATTTGTCATCTTGCTTTGTGCTTCTGACATATTCACACCCTCGTTTAATACGGCTATTGCCGCTGTTTCTCTACACACACAGAAGGGTGAAGGGCGTCGGGATACAGACCTCAGCATTGACTCACCAATAATTGAAGGGATTCGACACCCTTCTGTCTGTGCAGAAAAAAGTGCGGCTATTGGGAGATGGGCCCGCAAGCCGCCAAAAACAGCTACCTCTGATACTCAACACAACGATAAGAACACTACCTTTGTCCAACCTGACGCCGACCTGCTCTGTCATACGGTTTGTACCGGTTCCCGTCAGGCATCCATACTTTGGGCACTTCCTCAGCCACTGGTAAAACAGAGTTCTATGCGTGTTCCGGTGTAATGCTCTTACCTGTTGTGTGCGATTCACCCATCCCGGTCCGGCAGCGCTACCTCGCCGGGATGGATGCAAAGGGCAGTTACGTTGCCAGTCGGCTTGTTGGTCTGGCCGGAAGTATCAAGTCCCGACATCACGGATTCTGCTTCTCCGTCCCGATTTCACCCCCGCTATGCTTTAGCGCGCAAACCGAGAAAATCGCCTTCAAGTCTTTCGGCTTTCGCCATGTCCTTAAATTCAGTGACGCACCATGTTGCTAATGCGCTCGTAATCGCCATCAACCTGGCTTCCTGCTGTTAACTTGTCCCACAGGAGGAAAACGCCATGCATCCAATCGCGGTGCATTTCTTCTGCTGTTGATGAACAGTGCTCAGAGTTCTTTTTCAGCCGTTCAATCTCATCAACTGCCTTTTGTGTTATCTGGCTGTAGGTCAACATAAGCCCCTCGCTATTGTGTTTGCCGGTTACGGTTCCGGCGCCACCGTGGTGGCCGTACCCTGGTGTGGACGCTTACAAAAACTTCAATAACAGGAATGAGGACACAACCCCGATCAGCAGCAGAGCGACCACATAGAACGCTGCCCAAAGTTTTAGTTGGTGGTTCACATTTGCTTTGCTCATCTGGTCCTCACACCGTTCTGGTTAATCTGTGCCTGGTCACATCACCACCTCAGGCGGCAGTGGTCCCTGCTATTCCCCAACAGACAGGAATGCGTTAATCTGAATATCCCCAACAGAAGAAAGGTTTTTGTTATGAACAGAGAGACTTATTCAATTCGTTGGAAGTTGCACCAGGCCACAGCAGCCCTTGATTACTCACTTGAATGCTTTGGTGATGAACTTGCCAAGAAAAATTGCTACCCGAAAAGCGTCGATGGTTTTGATGCTGTTTACCTCTATCTGGCAAATAAGCATGGCTGGTTGATTAGCACCTGTAGAGCAATGAGTAGAGATGATCTCAGGCTTGCTCTTGCAGACGAAATGCAAGGCTGGATAATGCCGCGTGATGCTCGCTTTGGACTTCCTGCCCATGAAGGCGTTGAAGTTGTAATTGAGCGAGAGTAGTTTCAGCCTCCATTTTTACTAACGTCCAAAATTCAGTGGGCGTCATTTTCATTTGATCGTGCATAAATCCTCCACAAATCAGGTTTTTGGGGATATTCAGATTCTTAAAGAGCGAAGCGTCCTTACAGGGCGCTTTTTTTTGTTACCAGCGAATCATCCCGTTCTTCTACGCCACGGGCGGCTACGTTCGTGGGCGTCCTGCCTGTTCGCTGTTGGTGTGTTGAAAGATAGCGCTACGCTAATCATTAGTCAATAGCGTGGCGCTATTGTTTTTATCTTGGGACGAAAAAAAACCCGCCGCAGCGGGATGAGACAGTTTAGGAATTGTTATTTGAGAAAGTAT
Organism: Candidatus Symbiopectobacterium sp. NZEC151; assembly: GCF_025962655.1. Lineage (GTDB taxonomy): Bacteria > Pseudomonadota > Gammaproteobacteria > Enterobacterales > Enterobacteriaceae > Symbiopectobacterium. Next base: position 441,201 of record NZ_JAGFPE010000001.1, read on the forward strand.
TTTGATAGCAATGCGATGAGAACTGTGACAATCAATGCTATTACGATCTTCCATGTTTGACCGTTTAGTTCTTTGTGTAAGTCTTCTTTTGTGCACATCGTCGCCTTGATGACCGCCACGTCTGTACTGAGTGTAGAGACCTTATTTTCAAGGTTTTTAACCCTCTCTAACATACCATCGCCTCCATCATTACCGCCGCCATTTTTAAGAATGTCATCTAGTTGAACACTGGATGTGGGCGTGTGTGTATTGCCAGGGAAATTATGAACTGTTCCCATTTTTATCTCCATTCCTTGGCAATGGCAATAGAGCACTCAGATTGATGAATGAGCCCAGCGTCGTCTGTTGGTGCTGAGTCAATATTATGATCATAAAGAAATATTTTAAATGTATAGCAACCAGGCTGCTCGATTGTATAGGTTTCTATAAATGAATGCTGTACGCAATAATCACCATTGCGCGAAAGGTAGCCTTTATGACGTAGAGGGCTTGATTTTGTCTCGCCGCTTGAAATATCCAATCCATTATAAAGTACTGTTATATAAAATGAGTATGGCGCTCCTCTTGGGAGGTTCACGACAGCAACATTTAGCACGAAAGACATTTCATTTGGAAACTTATCACTATCAAGGCATATCAAAGCCCCATCAGGCGGCAATGAAGGAATCTCAGGATAAGAAACTTGGGAGCTGGACGCATAGAAATATGCAATTCTGGCTTGTTTCGCTTCAACTGACATTTTGATTTCCTGCTGTTACTTGTCGCAAAACTTTCCATCAGACCACACAAGCCTAAGCCCTTGCTTTCTCCGAATGGTCTGAACTCTTTCCTTTATCTATCCACTTCCTCACCCTTAATTCTATTGCATCTAAGTAAGCGCGAGCATCCTTGTCCGCCCAATCCGGTGGCGTTGAAGTATCTTTGGATAGAATGAAGTCAACAATAAGCTTGATCGCCTCATCTGCTGCTTGGTAGTCATTCCATGGGTGTGAATCGACATCATTAATCGGATGGTCTAGCGTACCTATTTCCAGTCCCAATTTTTCTTCGATTTCTCTGGCAAGAGGCGATCCCATATTTCTCGGATTGCCACTTTTGCTGTCCATAGCCTGATTTTTTATCTGTGACAGTGTTGCATCTGTCCTTGCTCTACCAAGAGCGACATTGAGACCGGCAATAGTTTTATGCTGGTTGATTAGTTCAAGCAGCCACTCTCGCCTTATTTCTTCAATCGTCTGCATGTCTTCATAAGCTCTTTGGTTTGAATAACGTTATTGAATAGCACTTCGCTAAGTATGGGAAGACGTGAAACGCTATTGACATGCATTAGCGTCACGCTATTATTTGTGTGTGAATAGCACATAGGATCGCCACTTGAATGAACCTTAAAACATACACAAACATGCTTCGCGGGCGAGCAGCTCGGCTGGGACGTGAGTTAAACGTTCCATCAGTGCTGATTTCCCAGTGGGCTAACGGAATCCGGCCAATCCCCGCTGAACGCTGCCCCGAGATCGAGAAAGCAACGAGCGGTGCTGTTACCTGCGAAGAACTTCGCCCTGATGTTGATTGGGCGTACCTGCGCAGTACAGATCGAGGGCAGGGTACACAACCCAGCCAGTTAGCGTAACTACCAGAAGAAAGGGGGAAAGGTAGGTATGGCCGACATCAAAGAAACCATCAAAGCGATGTGCAAGGCGTATCCAGGCGGACGTAACGCAATGGCCGGTGCCCTGGGTATGACTATCGCTCAATTCAACAACAACCTTTACGAGAAGAACGGTTGCCGTTTCTTCGAAAACCACGAACTTGAGGCTATGGAAGACCTCTCCGGCACATCGTTGCTGGCGGAATACTTTGCTCAACGCCGTGGGGCACTGCTGGTGGATGCACCGAAGTTTGACGACCTGGATCACGAGGAACTCTACACCCTTGCAATCCACACAGCTGCAAGCCGGGGAAGGGTAGATCAGATTATTGCGGCTGCTATTGAGGATGGCGTTATCGATGACAGTGAAGCGAAAGAAATCATGCATCACCACTCCCGTCACCTTGCGGCGCGTGAAGCGGAGATTCGTTCAATTCTGGCCTTGTTTGGTCGCAAGAAGAGGAAAACGCAATGAACGGGATATCCAGAAAGGGTGATGCCCCGAGTGTGCAGCTCAGGGCATCGGTGCGTGTAATTAATCGGTGTAGAGAAACTAAACGCATGAACAGTGTAACGCAGGCTACCGGCTTCCCGCAATTGCGGTGTGTTCCTGTTGCTGGTGGATGTTCACCGGTGCCGTTCTCGTATGAGCTAAATGTACAGGGCCAATGGACACCCATCAACTACCAGTTTGCCGCGTGGTTGGTAGATGAATTACGCCGCAAACATCGGGGTGAGTCATGCAAGAACAAGTCACAGAACTCGACAGGCGTTACCTCGATCCGTATGGAAAAGTTGTCCGCGTCATCGGATACGACCGCCAGAACGAGCGCGTTATTTTCATGCGGGAAGGGTATGAGCATGAATGCGTCCAGCCTCTCTGGCATTTCAAAGCAAAATTCACGAGGAAGCCATGAGCGTTAAGCTATCTGCATTTGTCTGGGACGGCTGTGCATCGTCAGGCATGAAACTAGCGTCAGTGGCCATCATGGCACGGCTTGCTGATTTCTCGTCTGATGATGGCGTTTGCTGGCCCTCAATCGACACCATAGCCAGGCAACTGGGGGCAGGGCCGAGCACGGTTCGCACGACTATAGCCAAGCTGGAGAAAGAGGGCTGGCTGACACGTACCCAGCGCCGGAAGGGCAACCGCAATGCATCGAACATGTATCAACTGAACGTTGCAAAGCTGTATGCCGCTGCTCAATCTCACCTGTCAGATTCTGACCCGTCAAAATCTGACACATCAAATCCTGACGCATCAAAATCTGAGGGTTCAAAATCTGACGCCTCAAAATTTGACCCGTCAAAATCGAGCAATAACGGCAGTTTTGACCCTCCAGAATCTGGCGGGGATCCGTCAGTAAATTCAAAACAAGATCCATCAGGTAAAACCTCTTGTCAGGCTGAACCGCCTGACGACCCTGATCAACGGGTTTTGGATCATTTCAACCAGGTTACTAACTCTGGCTATCGGGATGGCAAGACCACGATGGGGTACATCCGTGGGCGACTGTCTGAACCTGATTACGTCGCTGAGGACTTGATTCTGGTTGTGGACTACCTGACGGCGAAATGGCTTAACGATCCGAAGATGTGCGACTACCTGCGTCCCAAGACGATTTTTGGCCCTGAAAACTTCCCAGAATATTACGACAAGGCCCGAAAATGGGATGCCAGCGGTCGCCCTGCGTGCGTCGATGGGAAATGGATCCGACCAGGGGATATGTCCGCTGTTCCGGTTGATGTCACCGAACGTGATGCCGCCTACCGCCGTTTCATTGGCAGTGCATTACCCGCAAAGAACCCCAGCCAGATTGAAATTCAGGTGCGTTCCGAAGCCAGCAAAGCTGGGCTGAAATCAGCGAAACCAGAGTTTGCAATGAGCCGCTGGAATTCCATCTGGAAAGACGTTACCCAGCGCCAGCAGGGAGGGAAAGCCGCATGATAACCGACGATATCGCATTAGCCGAAAAGCTTGAAAGCAAACGCCTGTGGCGCAGAGCAGCCCGTGTATGGCTGACGGTACTTGATCAAACCAAAGGGATGCAAGCACGTGCAGAGGTGGCCCGCCGCCGTGAGAAATGCCAGATCAGCGCAAACGGACTGAGAAGCGAATACAGCGGCATCAGAGTGATGACGGCAGCGGGAGGGGTACTCCATGACTGACTTCTCCCAAACCGAGTACGTGCTGGCATTGAATGCCTACAAGGCGGAAGTTGCTCACAAACTTAAGGATGTTGGCGATCAATGGCGCACTCCGGATCCGCTGTTCTGGGGTATCAATGCAATGTTTGGACCTCTGGTGCTGGACCTGTTCAGCGACGGCGAAAACTCGAAGTGTGAAGCTTTCTACACAGCAGAAGATAACGCGCTGGCGCAGGACTGGTCCGCGTGCCTGGCTGAGTTGAACGGTGCAGCGTTTGGCAATCCGCCGTATTCCCGCGCCAAACAGCACGAAGGCCAGTACATCACCGGCATGCGTCACATCATCGAGCACGTTATAGCAATGCGTGAATTGGGTGGGCGCTATGTGTTCCTCATCAAATCAGCCACGTCAGAGGTTTGGTGGCCTGAACAGGCAGACCATATCGCGTTTATCCGTGGCCGTATTGGCTTCGACCTGCCGACCTGGTTCAAACCGAAAGACGAAAAGCAGGTGGCAACCAGTGCATTCTTTGCTGGCGCAATAGCCGTGTTTGACAAGCAATGGCACGGTCCGGCGAATGCCTATATCGAGCGTGATCGGCTGTATGCCCAGGGTGAAGCATTCATGGCGCAGATCCGCAAAGAGGCCGCGAAACTGGCACCACAGCAGCAGCCCACCATTCCAGAAACAACCAATACGGTGTGGCCCGCAGAGGTTAATTTTCTGTTCGATCAGGTGCCAACAGCCGCAGTGCTTTCAGCCCATTTGCAGCACAAGCTGCGCAGCCACATCAACCGCCTGAAACTTGAAGGCATCCCTGACAACACCATCATCACGACCGCAGAAGCACTTACCGCAGCAATGGGAGCAGCAGCATGAAGGAAATTATCGTTGATAACTTTGCTGGTGGTGGCGGTGCTTCCACTGGAATTGAAATGGCAATTGGCCGCAGTGTCGATATTGCGATTAACCATGACCCGAACGCGATCGCCATGCACACCACGAATCACCCAGATACGCTGCACTACTGCGAATCAGTGTTTGATATTGATCCGGTTGCTGCGACCGCTGGCCGTCCTGTTGGACTGGCATGGTTTAGTCCTGATTGCCGCCATTTTTCGAAAGCCAAAGGCAGTAAGCCAGTTAAAAAAGAGATTCGCGGTCTGGCTTGGGTTGTCCTGCGCTGGGCTCTGCAAACACGTTTTCGCGTTGGCATGCTGGAGAACGTGGAAGAGTTTAAAACCTGGGGGCCATTGAACACCGCAGAAGATGGGACACAACACCCCGATCCGGCGCGTGCCGGTGAAACATTTGAGGCATTCGTGGGGATGCTGACCACGGGTATCGCAATAAATCACCCCGCTTTGATTGAGTGCTGCGAGGTGCTGGGCATTGATGTTGACGGGGAAGATGCGAAAAGCTTATCCGCTGGCTTGGGTTATACCGTTGAATATCGTGAATTGCGGGCCTGTGATTATGGCGCTCCGACCATCCGCAAACGCTTTTTCATGGTGATGCGTCGTGACGGTAAGCCGGTCACATGGCCGGAGGCTACGCACGGGGATCCAAAATCACCAGCAGTTCAGGCTGGCAAGCTGAAACCGTGGCGCACAGCTGCCGAATGCATCGACTGGTCAATCCCATGCCCGAGCATCTTTGAACGTTCCCGTCCATTGGCCGAGAACACCTTGAAACGCATTGCGCGCGGCATTCAGCGGTTCGTGCTGGATAACCCGACGCCATTCATCGTGAAGTGCAACCACACAAGCACAAAGACCAAATACGATTGTTTCCGTGGTCAGTCACTGACAGAGCCGTTGCAGACCATCACCAAGACGCACGGTTATGCGCTTGTCAGCCCACATCTGACAAAATTCCGTACCGGTGCAACGGGGCAGGAGGTTACCGAACCAATGCCGACGGTTACCGCTGGTTCGTCGGTGCGACCTGGTGGTAATGGGCATGCGCTCGGCATGGTAGAGGCAACATTGGCGCCGTTCGTCGCTGGTGCTGGTGGCCCAAAATATTCAGCCAAACCTCGCAGCGTCGAGCAACCTATGCATACGCTGGTCAATACGAACCATGCATGCGTTGTTGCACCAGTTATCGCGCGTATCGGTCAAACCGGTTTTGGTGGAGGAAAGTCTCAACTGGTATCCGCGTTCCTGGCTAAACACTTTGGCGGAAATTATTCCGGCGCCGGTGTGGCGATGGATGAGCCAGCCCATACGGTCACGACAACCGATCACCACGCGCTCGTAACATCAAACCTCATCAAGATGCGCGGTACGAATACGGGACAGCCAACAGACACGCCGCTGCAAACCGTTACGGCCGGTGGCAATCATTTTGGCGAGGTCAGGGCGTTCTTGCTGAAATATTATGGCAACGAGAAAGAGGGGCTGAATATTGAGGATCCTCTGCACACGGTTACCAGCCGTGATCGGTTTGGCCTGGTCACGGTTGAGGGCATCGACTATCAGATTGTCGATATCGGCATGCGCATGTTGCAGCCACATGAGCTTTATGCCGCTCAAGGCTTCCCCAACTGGTACATCATCGACCAGGACTATCGTGGTGTGAAATACGCCAAGGACAAGCAGGTAGCTCGGTGTGGTAATGCGGTGCCGCCGCCGTTTGCAGAGGCGCTTGTGCGTGCAAACCTGCCGGAAATGTGCGTCGAACGTCAGGGAGTGGCCGCATGAAGCTCAACAAGAAACAGCGTGAAGAATTACGCATGAAGTTCGGCGGTCGGTGCGCTTATTGCGGTGAAATTTTAACTGCTCGTTTTCATGTCGATCACGTCGAGCCGGTATTGCGAAATATCAGCAAGAGTTACGCGATGGAAAGACCGGAAAACAACACGCTGGAAAATCTTTATCCCGCCTGTATCCCATGCAATCTGTACAAAGCCAGTTGCTCGGTAGAGCTATTTAGAGAGCGAATAGCAACACAGGTTGATGTAACTCGCAGGGCATCACGTAGCTATCGAACTGCCGAGGTATTTGGCCTTGTTAAGCCTACCGGAACCCCCGTCGTGTTCTGGTTCGAAAAATACCAGCGGGAGGACGCAGCATGAGCGGAAAGGTAATTCTCACTGAGTACAAGTACGACACAAGTAGTCATGAGTCTTTTAAAAAGTGGGTTGTCAGGCAGCGGAGCGGTATCACAGGCACGGTTCTGGAACAAAACGTAACGCTTGAGAGAAATGGTTACGGGAAGGTTATTCCGCATGTCGCGCTTGATGATTTTCCGCAAGGACTATCAGAGCGCGAAGCAATGCTAAAGCTGGCTGACTGGTTACACCGAATCAGCGTGTCGATAGAAGACCACTGGAGTACGCCATGAGATTAACCCTGCCATTCCCACCCAGCGTAAACAGCTACTGGCGCGCTCCGAACAAGGGGGCGTTAACTGGCAGGCACCTGGTCAGTGCTGCTGGTCGCAAATACCTTACCAACGCCATTGCTGACGTAGTGGAACAGCTAAACCGTTATCCCAAACCACGTACCGATTTGGTATCGGTAAAAGTCATCCTCATGCCACCCGATAGAAAACGTCGGGATCTGGATAACTACCTGAAAGCGTTATTTGACTCCCTTACCCATGCGGGTATCTGGCTGGACGACAGCCAGGTAAAACGGATGCTGGTGGAGTGGGGGCCGGTAACTCGTGGTGGCAAGGCTGAAATAACCATTGAGACGTTTTGAGGGATGGCATGAGAGCACTGTTTAAACCTGTCATCGTGCCAGAGCTGGGGCAAGTCATATTGCGCCCCGGTAAAAACCTGCTGTCACTATTCAATCGCCGTGTGCTGGTGGTCAGTGAGCCGGAGGAACTTAAAGGGCTTCCATCCGGTTTGCTGCCGAATCAGGAACAGCAACTAGGTAATGATCCGCGCTGGCGTTCATTCCTGACCAACGAACGAGTGATTAATGCCGCTGGTGGCACTGATGGGCTGATTTACTGGCTGAACCAGTCAACGGTGTGCCAGCGCGAAAGCGACCACCATGACAAGAACTTCATCACCATGAGGTACGGACATAGCGCCATTCGGTTGTGCTGGCACTGTGACAACAAGGTACACGGGCATGTGTCACCGGCACATGATGAACTGGCAGATCGGAATGCTGCCGAGTGGGTACTTAATCAGGCCCGTATCTGGCTGGCATTACCGGAGGCGCATCAGGTGACGGCACATGAGCTTAGTTGGTGGGCTGTTGTGAAACAGATATCAGACCTGCTGCCAGAGCATGCCATTCGTATCAGTCTACGCATGCCTGCACCAGAGGAGAAGCCAGGGCCTAAACGTGAATGCGACATCGTTTGGGAGACACCAATACACGACATCATTGGCGAGCGTATAGAGCGTGTTAAACCCATTATCGCGCTGGTGGAGGATGACGAACCAGCAGCCGGTTTTATGCTGCGTCCAAAGTTAAAGCGGTTGGAGTGTGAGAAGTACACCCGCTGGGTGAAGTCACAGCAATGTGCATGCTGTGGTGCTCCTGCTGACGATCCGCACCACGTAATAGGGTACGGGCTTGGCGGGATGGGTACAAAAACGCATGACCTGTTTGTTATTCCCCTGTGTCGCCGTCACCACGACGAACTGCACAGGGACGTAACGGCATGGGAAGCGGAATACGGCAGTCAACTGCTGCTTGTGGTCCAGACCCTCAACCGTGCATTGGGGATCGGGGCTATTTCAATCGGGAAACTAAAAGGTGTAGAGAATGCGTGATATTTCGATGGTGTTAGAGCGCTGGGCAGGTTGGGCGGCGAGTGATGGTAGTGGTGTGGACTATTCGCACGTTGCAGCCGGTTTTAAACGGTTACTACCACAAAAGAACGGTATGCGGCTGTCGTGCTCTGATGATGATGGGTTGGTCATTGAGAAATGCATGGCTCGCCTGAAGGAAAAGCGACCGGATGAGTATCACCTGCTTGTTGCTCACTATCTTTACCAAATATCAAAACGCAAGTTGGCCCGCTGGCGCAAACGCGATGAGAAAGTGATTCGCGTTGAGATGCAGATGGCAGAAGGATTCATTGAAGGGTGCCTTGCTGTACTGGATGTTCGGCTGGAAATGGACCCAGAGGTAGAAATTCCGCAAAATTCACACAAAACGCTATCGCGGTCCGCAAATTGTGTATTAGTGTGATAAGAGTGGTCGCGACGTTAAGCGGCTTATCCATTTCAAACCCTTGCTTCTGCGGGGGCTTTCCATTTTAAAGGCTCACTTCGGTGGGCCTTTTCTTTTCCCAGAAATCACACACAGCGCCACGGCAGAGCCGGAGGTGAGGTCATGCGTATGTCAAATATTACAACGGGCGTTTCCTACGGCGCTTCGGGTCTTAGCGGTGGCTACTGGATGTTGCAACTACTAGACACGGTTTCTCCGACGCAGTGGGCCGCTATCGGGGTTCTCGGTAGCTTGCTATTTGGCTTGCTCACGTTTCTGACCAACCTGTATTTCAAGGTCAAAGAAGACCGCCGTAACGAAGCGCGGAGTGAGTGAGCATGAGCAAGCGCAAAATTGCAGCCGGTGTGGTGTGCTCTGTCAGCGTAATCATCGGCATTGTGATGAATAACGGCCAGGTGCGAACCAATAAAGCGGGCCTGGAACTTATCGGTAATGCCGAATCATGCCGTCGTGACCCTTACGTTTGCCCAGCTGGTATTTTGACTGATGGCATTGGCAATACGCACGGCGTTGTTGATGGCACCCGGAAGATTGACGAGCAGATTGCCGCCGACTGGCAAAAAAACATCCTTGAGGCTGAAAGCTGCGTTGATAAATACGCCGGTGGCAGAAAGTTGCCGAGTAACCCGTTCAGCGCAGCAGTCAGTATCGCCTTTAATGCTGGCTGCACAAAGATTCAGGCATCAACCATGTTTCAGTTATTCCGTGCTGGAAACATTGTGGCTGCGTGTGAGCAGTTTCCTCGCTGGGTGTATAGCGGCGAGAAGAAACTTCCAGGACTTGTTGCTCGACGCGATAAGGAGCGGTCGTTATGTCTATCCTCTCAGGCTGGAAAATAACGGTTCTTGCGCTGCTGGCAGGGATAGTCATCGGTTGGTACGTGCAGGGGCTCCGCTGGGATGCTGATGTAGCAGAACGCGGCAAGAAAGCGTCTGAGGATATCAGCACAGGGCAACAGGCTGTAATTGCTGGTCAGGCATTTCAGTTTCAACGCTTCAACGAAATAGCACGCCAGGCTAACCAGTACGCTATCAACATCAAAGGGCAGTCAGATGAAAAGCAGATTGTTTACCGCACTATCATCAAACGTGACCCGGCTGGTCGCCAGTGCGTGCCTGATGATGTTGCTGGCAGGTTGCTCGACTACACGAACAGTCTACGTGCCAGCGCAATGCACGGAGATACCGGCAAACCTAACACAGCCAGTGTTAGCACCATTGCCACCGCCTGCCGACTGACATACGCACAGGCTGTTTACTGGATTGATCCGCTGCTGACGGCGATTGACCAGGCTAACAGCCAACTTGCAGGGATTCGAGAAGCAGAATCAAACCGAGCCTCACATTAGTGGGGCTTTTTTACGACCAGAAGAAGGAAAAGAAGATGTTTACAGTTAAACAAATTATCAATAACGCAACATCGCTCTACGAGGTTAAGGCGGTCAATATTGCTCGACCAGGTTCCGAACAGTGGAAACAGGCATTCGAACTGGCTGATAAGTTGGATATAGCGGTGCCAGATACCATTGAATGGGTGTTTCCCACTTATAAAGACGAGGGAATGACTCAGCCCATCGTGGAGGAACAGCATCTCTCTGTTGATCGGCAGGGTGGTAAGCGTGATGAATGCATCGCAATTATTTGCTCAGACCTAAATTGCGAAGCGTTCCCTGACTTACCTACTGGCGGGGGCATCGGCTATCAATTCCTGTACCGCGGCGATCAGCTATACGTTACAAACTCACATGGTGCGACCATTGAGACAGTGAAGTAGACATTACAGCAGGCATTCACTGAGTGCTTGTGATGACACTTGAAAAATTGGCAAAAGGACCAATATCAAAAATGGTTATTAATTGCAGCCATCATGATAATGGAGCTCACAATGCTGGATAAATATATTGTTAGATCAAGTGAAGAAGCGAATCGACTGGAAGCAGTGAGAGCAGCTTTGGAAATAATCAAAGCCTCCGCGTCTGATAGTGGTGTTTCCAATGTAATTGAATTTACTAAACAGGAGATTTCAAATCTTGCCGATGCAATACAGAGCGCTATAGATAAGCAATAAGATCTCAACACAATAACAAACCGCCGCTTCCTAGCGGTTTGTTGCTTCGACGCTCATTACGCCAAATTATACTCACACCAGCTATAACGACCGCACCTATTGCGGCTCACAACTGCACACTGTAGCCAACTGCCTTAAGACGTGGAGAGGTTCATCACGTCGCGCTAACCTGCGCTGTGGTTACTGTGGTGGTCAGGGCCATACATCAAGCGCATGTCCACACAATGCAACCGGCGCCCGCCGCAGAACGCTGAGTGATGACTTCTATCTCGATTGATGAACGAGTCATGCGACAGAGGGCCCGGTGCACGTGGTCGATGTCGGCAAGGGTGCTTAAATGGACGTTTAGAAGTCTAAATGAGGCATGAAAGCCTACTTTGTAATCAAATGATAATCATTATCGTTGCGGGTCCTCCCACAGGGGTCCTCACCACGGGGCGGGGGACTCGCGGGAAACGGCTAGTTTTTCGTGTTTGATCAACTTCATCATCATCCGTATAGGTTACTGATTTTTATAATGGTGGAGTTAGCCCACATGTCGAATCGTTTATTTTTTGTTCACCATCATCATGGATAAAGAGATCGAGTCAATCCGGTTCAATATTAACCAGCTTGCGGGCATCACCGGTCTGCACCGGCAGACGATTTCCAGCCGGTTAAAGAACGTCGAGCCCGCTCCCGGTAGTAACGCCCGCCTCAAGCTTTATGCCTTGCCCGCGCTTCTTTGCGAGTTGATGAAAACCGGCGAAACCTTCGAAGTTGATCAGATGACACCGCCTGATCGTAAAGCGTGGTTTCAGTCAGAGCGCGAGCGGCTCAAGTTTCAGCAGGAAGTGGGGGAGTTGATCCCCGCTGACGATGTGGTGCGCGAGTTCTCTTCAATGGCAAAAGCCGTTATTCAGATATTGGAAACGCTGCCGGACATTCTGGAGCGAGACTGCGCCTTGCAACCCGCAGCGGTAATGCGTGTTCAGAGCATCATTGATGATCTGCGCGACAACATTGCGCAGAAAATCATAGAGGCCGACACACCAGACAATACAGAGGAGGATGCCACCGAGGAGGATTGATGGTCGCTCAGGCAACCGCATCAGCGGTACGGAAGAATGTTGCCGACATGGTGAGAGCGCCCCGGCGCATGCCTGTGTCTGAGGCCGTCTCCAAATACATGCGGGTGCCAATGGGGGCGGGTAACTCTGTTCCGTGGGACCCTTCGGTCGCACCCTATCTTATTGAACCCATGAACTGCCTGACATCACGCGAATACGATGCCGTGGTGTTTGTTGGCCCAGCTCGAACCGGTAAAACCATTGCACTCATAGACGGATGGTCCGCCTACAACCTGATGTGCGATCCGTCAGACATGCTCATTGTGCAGATGACGGAAGAGAAAGCGCGTGAGCACTCGAAAAAGCGTCTGGCGCGCATGTACAAACTTAGCCCGGAACTGGCGAAACGTCTTAGCCCCCGGCGTAACGACAATAACGTTTACGACCGCATATTCCTGGCGGGGAACTACCTGAAAATCGGCTGGCCGTCAGTCAATATCATGTCGTCGTCCGATTTCAAATGTGTAGCGCTGACCGATTACGATCGCTACCCCGAAGATATCGACGGCGAAGGGGATGCGTTTACGTTGGCGTCGAAACGTACCCAGACGTTTATGTCATCCGGCATGACGCTGGTGGAGAGTTCGCCAGGTCGGGATATCCGCGACAAAAAGTACCGTCGCAAATCAACGCATGAAGCGCCCCCGGCAACAGGGATCATGTCTCTGTACAACCGTGGAGATCGCCGTCGCTTGTACTGGCCGTGCCCACACTGTGGTGAGCATTTTCAGCCTATAAAGGATGTGGTTACCGGCTATCAGGACATTCCCGATCCGGTCAAAGCCAGTGAGGCCGCATTTATTGAATGTCCACACTGCGCCGGAAAAATCACCGCTGACAAAAAGCGTGAACTTAATTTACGTGGTGTCTGGTTGCGTGAAGGTGAGCAGATAGATCGGAGCGGAAATATCACGGGAGAGGGGCGACGCTCACGCATTGCCTCTTTCTGGATGGAAGGTCCGGCCGCTGCCTATCAAACATTATCCCAGCTCGTTTATAAACTGCTGACCGCCCAGCAGGAATACGAGGTAACGCAGAGTGAAGAAACCCTAAAGACAGTTATCAATACCGACTGGGGAATTCCCTACATGCCGCAGTCAGGGCAGGAGCAGCGCAAATCTGAAACATTGAAAGATCGTGCCGAGAAGGTAATCAAGCGCACGGTGCCTGATGGCGTTCGTTTTATGGTCGCCACGGTGGATGTTCAGGGCGGGAAAAAGCGCCGTTTTGTGGTACAGGTCATAGGCTATGGCGCGCATGGCGAACGCTGGGTTGTCGATCGCTACAACATTCGCCAATCGCTTCGCCCTGGTAATGACGGCGAGAGTTTACCTATCGACCCTGCTGGCTATCTCGAAGACTGGGATTTGTTACGCACTGACGTTCTGGATAAAGCCTATCCCCTGGCAGATAACCCGGACAGCAGCATGCCGATACTGGCAATGGCGGTGGACTCAGGCGGGGAAGACGGCGTAACCGGCAATGCCTATGAATTCTGGCGGCAATGTCGCCGGGATGGCCTGCATAAACGTGTCTACCTGTTTAAAGGTGACAGCACCAAACGCAGCAAACTTATCAGCAAAACATTCCCGAACAACATTGACCGACAAGACCGACGCGCGGAAGCGCGCGGGGATGTGCCGTTGTACCTGCTCCAGACTGACCCACTAAAGGACCGGATCGACAACGCCTTGCAGCGTGAGACGCCGGGGGCCAATTACATTCATTTTCCTGACTGGCTCGGTGAGTGGTTCTACGACGAATTGACCTATGAGGAGCGTGGTCCTGACGGCAAGTGGCGTAAGCCGGGGCGCGGGCCAAACGAGGCATTTGACCTGATGGTCTATGCCCATGCGCTGGTTATCCTGCGCGGGTATGACAAAATCAACTGGGATAATCCACCGCAGTGGGTAACGCCTTCAGATGATGACTCCCCACAACAGCACAGACCCGCACCACGCCCGACACAGCCAGACACAACGACATCAGCCCGCGAGATAGTAGCCTCGGCCTGGGCTCCCATTAATTCATCAGGAGGCTGGGTGTGAACCAGGCAGAAATTCAAAACATGATCCAGCTCTACATGGATGCTGAAAAGGCAGTGCTGGAAGGAAAAAGCATCACGTTTAACGGCCAGCAGATGACCATGGAAAACCTGAACTTAATCATTGCAGGTCGGGAGAAATGGGAGCGCCGGTTAGCGGCGTTTCAACGGGCTCAGACCGGTAGCCCTATGTATAAAGTGGTGAGGTTTCAATGAAACTGCTGGATAACCTTATTGGGGCCATCTCTCCGGCGTGGAAAGCCTCTCGTCTGCGCAGTCGCTACATGATCAGCGCCTATGAGGCGACGATGCCAACACGCACGCACAGGGGAAAGCGTGAGAATCGCAATGCTAATCAACTGACGCAATTCGGCGGACGCTCCCTGCGCGAGCAGGCGCGCTGGCTGGATAACAATCATGACATCGTGATCGGCATTCTCGACAAGCTGGAGGAGCGGATTGTCGGGGCAAAGGGATTTATCGTTGAGCCGCAGCCTCTGCTCAAAGACGGGACCATTGCCGAAGATCTGGCCTCGCAAATCCGTGCACTGTGGGGTGAGTGGTCAGTGTCCCCGGATGTGACGGGGCAGTACACGCGCCCGGTGTTGGAACGGTTGATGGTGCGTACCTGGTTGCGCGACGGTGAAGTGTTTGCACAACTGGTGCAGGGCGCAGCAAACGGATTGCAGCCTGTTGCGGGCGTGCCGCTCTGGCTTGAAGCGTTGGAGCCGGACTTTGTTCCGCTGGATCGTACCGACCCGTCTAAAAAGTTGCTGCAAGGGGTATACCTCAATGACTGGGGCAGACCAACGAAATATATGGTGTACAAGCAACTGCCAACCATCGGGATGCTACAGGGCGATATTAAAGACGTTTCTGCTGATTTCATGCTGCACCTGAAATTTACCCGTCGCTTACACCAGGTACGGGGCAATTCGTTATTTTCCGGCATTCTGATTCGATTGAGTGGACTCAAGGATTATGAAGACGCGGAACTGACTGCCGCCCGCATTGCTGCATCGCTAGGCATGTACATCAAAAAAGGGGATGGGCAGTCATACCCTGAGGCTGACAGCAAAACGCGCGGTCCCGAGGAACTGAATATCGTTCCGGGCATGCTGTTTGATGGCCTTCAACCCGGAGAAGATGTCGGGATGATCAAGTCAGACCGCCCTAACGCCAATCTGGAATCTTTCCGAAATGGTCAGTTACGCGCGGTGGCCGCAGGTTCACGGGGCAGTTTCTCCAGCATTGCCCGTAACTATAACGGCACCTACAGCGCCCAGCGTCAGGAGTTGGTTGAATCCACTGAGGGATACCTGATTTTGCAGGACACGGTGATCGCTGCACTTACCCGCCCGATGTACCGCACTTTCCTGAAAATGGCGATTGCGGCTGGCCGGATAAAAGTCCCCCGCAATGTTAATCAAGAAACCCTGTTTAACGCGGTCTATTCCGGGCCGGTGATGCCATGGATTGATCCGGTGAAAGAGGCGACATCCTGGAAAATCCTTATCCGTGGTGGTGCCGCGACTGAAAGTGAGTGGGTGCGGGCGCGTGGCTCTAACCCTGATGATGTCAAACGCCGTCGTAAGGCGGAAGTTGATGAAAACAGCAAGCAAGGTCTGGTGTTTGATACTGACCCGGCAAATGACAAAGGAGGCAGAAATGCCACGGCCAAAAACACGGCAAAAGGTACGCAACAGCGCACAACGAACGCCGATTAATCAGGGTAATTCCTGGTTTCGTATGCAGGCGCAGAGTGACGGGGCGGCTGACATCTACATCTACGATGAAATCGGTTACTGGGGGGTAACAGCCAAGCAGTTTATTGCTGAACTGGAAGCCCTGGGTGAACTCTCCCTCATCAACCTCCATATCAACTCACCGGGTGGCGACGTGTTTGATGGTATCGCCATCTTTAACGCGCTCAAACATTGTGGCGCATCCATTACGGTGCATGTCGATGGCATTGCCGCCTCGATGGCGTCTTACATTGCGATGGTTGGCAATCCGGTCATCATGCCTGAAAACACCATGATGATGATCCACAAGCCGTGGGGCGTCGCCGGGGGTAATGCCGATGAGATGCGTGATTATGCCGACCTGCTGGATAAGGTGGAAAACAACCTCATTCCGGCCTATGCGGAAAAAACGGGAAAAACGCCGGAAGAGATTGCGGCGCTGCTGGCGGATGAGACCTGGTTGTCCGGCAGCGAATGTGTCGAACTCGGCTTTGCCGATCAGGTAGTCGCGCCCTTGCAGGCTATGGCCTGTATCAATTCAAAATGCATTGAGGACTTCGAAAAAATGCCACAGAACATTCGTAACATGATTAAACCGCCGCGAGCGACGGCTACCCAAAAACCTCAGACTCCAACGCAGCCCACAGCAACGATTGAGTCTGATCAAACTGCTATCCGCGCACAGGTGATGGCTGAGCAAAAAGCGCGTGTGAATGGTATCCGCGATTTGTTCGCCATGTTTGGCGGCAAGCATGCCGATCTGGAGTCGGAATGCATCGGTGATGTTGAATGCTCGGTGGATGCCGCCAAAGATAAGTTGCTGGCGAAACTGGGCGCGAACGCGACACCCAGCAACGCAGCAAACGCGCCGCATATCTACGCGGGCAACGGTAATTTTGTTGGTGATGGTATCCGCCAGGCACTGATGGCGCGTGCCGGGTATGACCAGCGCGATAACAGCAACGTCTACAACGGGATGACGCTGCGTGAATATGCTCGTATGTCGCTGACTGAACGTGGTATCGGTGTGGCCTCCTATAACCCGATGCAGATGGTCGGCCTGGCATTCACGCATACCAGTTCTGACTTTGGCAACATCCTGCTGGATGTATCGGCCAAGGCCTTGTTGCAGGGCTGGGGAGAAGCCGAGGAAACGTTTACCCAGTGGACCAAACGCGGTCAACTGGCCGACTTTAAAACGGCACATCGTGTCGGTCTGGGGGGCTTCCCCTCTTTGCGTCAGGTGCGTGAGGGGGCCGAGTACAAGTATGTGACAACCAGCGATCGCGGCGAACCTATTGCGCTGGCCACCTACGGGGAAATCTTCTCCATTAGCCGTCAGGCCATCATCAATGACGACCTAAACCAACTGACGGACGTCCCGATGAAACTGGGTCGTGCTGCTAAGGCGACGGTTGGCGATCTGGTTTACGCCATTCTGACCAGCAATCCCAAGTTGTCTGATGACAAGGCGCTGTTCCATGCCGATCACAACAACTTGTCTACGGGCGGCATCAGCGTATCTAGTCTGGATGCTGCGCGCCAGTTGATGCGCAAACAAAAAGCGCCGGGAACTGGGGAGAAAGGTGAAAAAGGCCGCACCCTAAATATTCGCCCAGCCTTTATGTTGGTGCCGGTGGCTCAGGAAACGCTGGCGAGCCAGACCATCAAGTCTGCCAGCGTCAAAGGGGCTGACGTCAACAGCGGGATCATCAACCCAATCCAGAACTTCGCAGAAATTATCGCCGAAGCGCGCCTGGATGATGCCAGTGCCAAGGCCTGGTATCTGACCTCGGCGCAGGGTACGGACACTATCGAGGTTGCTTATCTGGATGGCGTTGATACCCCTTACATCGAGCAGCAGGAAGGGTTTACGGTGGACGGTGTTGCTACCAAGGTGCGCATCGATGCCGGTGTATCTCCGCTGGATTATCGCGGTCTGGTCAAATCCTCCGGCGAATAATCCGAAGCGCAAAACAGTCTGCCCGAAAGGGCTTT
Source organism: Candidatus Symbiopectobacterium sp. NZEC151 (assembly GCF_025962655.1). GTDB lineage: Bacteria > Pseudomonadota > Gammaproteobacteria > Enterobacterales > Enterobacteriaceae > Symbiopectobacterium. The sequence goes on from NZ_JAGFPE010000001.1 coordinate 459,168, forward strand.
TTTTATACCTGAAATCCGGCCTTGCTGGGCCGGAATGGAGATAAGCATGGCTACAAACTATGTGCAGGACGGGAAAACCATTCCCATCACGGCGGGCGCGTCTGTCATTGCCAGCGGTGAGCTGGTTGCTGTCGGCGATATCGTTGCCGTTGCGCTGGTGGACATTGCCGAGGGCGCGACGGGTGATGGTCGTGCGGAAGGGGTGTTTTCCTGCCCGAAACTGTCTGCTGATGTTATTGCTCGTGGCAAGAAGGTTTACCTGAATGCTGATGGTGTATTGCAGTTAGCTTCGGCCAGTGCCACCTACGCGGGGATCGCCTGGGCAGGTGCGGCGGCGGGGGCCACCGTTGTTGATGTGAAGATCAATGGCTAATCCCTTTGAACGTGTGGCAGCACGCATGGATGCAGCCACTGTGCGCAAGATGGGCAAGACGGTGGTGATCAACGGCACCGAACATATCGCCGTTGAGAGTCACCTTCTGCCCGAGATGGGGCCGGTATCCGGGGATGGTATCTCGCTGGTGTTTTTCACTGACTACCAACCGAACCGAAGTGATGCTGTGGTCTTTGATGGCAAAGACTACATGGTTACCCGCTGGCAACGGTTTAACGGCAAGCCACAGGTATTTATTGAGTAGGAGGAGGCATGTCTCTGTCCGGGCTTGAACAGGCGATCAGCAATCTAAACAGCATCAGTAAAACCGCTGTGCCCAAAGCGACAGCGCAGGCGGTAAACCGGGTGGCAGGGCGGGCCATCAGTCGCAGTTCACGCAAAGTTGCACAACAGACTAAGGTCCCCACCAAACTGGTGAGAGGGCGTTCACGGTTGAAAAAAGCAACCAGCAATCGCCCGATCGCCACCATCAAGGTCAATCGCGGGAACCTGCCCGCCATCAAGTTAGGTGCAGCCCGCGTTCAGTTGCGGCGAAAGAAAGGGGCCTTGCTGGCAGCGGGAAGTGTACTGCGGGTGGGTAAGTTCTCGTTTCCGGGGGCGTTCATTCAGCAACTGAAAAACGGGCGCTGGCACGTTCTGAGGCGTACGTCGAAATTACGCTATCCGGTCGAAGTGGTGAAAATTCCACTGGAAAAGCCGTTAACGGCGGCATTCCGTGAAGAGACGACTTCGCTGGTGAAAACGGACATACCGAAAGAACTCCGCGCAGCATTGAACAACCAGTTAAGGCTAATTCTTAAGCGATGAACAAACATACAGCAATACGCAATGCGGTGCTGTCTGCGTTGCAATCCAACATTACCGATGTTGATGTCGCGTTCTCTGACGGGCGTCCGGCGTTTATCGATGCCCAGTCACTCCCATGTATCGCTGTATACATAACCGATGCAGAAAGCGTTGATGATGGGTATCTGGATGAGGAAACCTGGCAGGCAATTTTGCATGTCGAGGTGTTTCTTAAGTCGTCTGAACCCGATACGGCCCTGGATGAGTGGATAGAACAACGCATCAAGCCAGTAACCAACAACATTCCCGCTTTGCAGGCGCTTGTGGAAAGCATCAGCACTCAGGGATATGACTACCAGCGCGACGATGAGGCTATCACCTGGGGTTCCGCTGATCTTAAGCATTTAATTATCTATCAAATGTGAGGACTCTATGTCTACAACGCAACCGATTAAAGGGGCTGGCACATCATTATGGATTTATGGTGGCACGGGAAACCCTTACACCAATCCACAAAGTGATACGGGGTGGACCCGGCTGGCAAAAATCAAAGATTTGGTTCCCGGCGAAATGACCGCTGAATCATTCGATGATACTTATCTGGATGATGAGAATGCTGATTGGGCCAGCACTGCACAGGGGCAGAAAACAGCCGGAGATGCCACCTTTACTCTCGCGTGGAAACCCGGTGAAAGCGGCCAGCAAGATCTTATTGACTGGTTCAATGAGGGCGATGTTCGTGCTTATAAAATCAAGTATCCCAACGGTGCAGTGGATGTTTTCAAGGGCTGGGTGTCGTCTCTAGGCAAAAATATTCCGTTAAAAGAAACGATCACTCGCACGGTAAAAATCACTAATAGCGGTAAACCGTCTCTTGCAGAAGAGGCTGGTGATGCTGCGGTGCCGGTTACCGGGATCACGGTATTACCCACTTCACTTGAGCTTGCTGTCGGTCAATCTGCTGATATTGCTGTAACCATTGTTCCCGCTAACGCATCAGACTCAACGTTTAACGTTGGTGCCGCCGATACCAGCAAAGCAACTGCTTCCGTGTCCGGCTCCGTGGTTACCGTTACTGGGGTGGCAGAGGGCAATACCAATATTGTGATTATGACCAACGACGGTAAAAAGACGGCCATTGTGCCTGTTGTTATTACTGCCGACTGATAACTTGCACTGCCCCACACTGTGGGGCCTTACGGGGTGAATAATGTTTTTGAAAAAAGAAAATACTGACATTGGCGGTAATCAGGTTGATTTAAACGAGCTTTCAGGATTGCAGCGCATTGAATATCTGGAATATTTAACAGAAATTCAAAAAATGAGTAAATCCTTTGAGGAGTTACCCAATGAGGAAAAAGGAGCGAAATACTTGCGCCTTAATCTTGATGTAAATGCCTGGCTTATTTCTCGCTCACTTTGGCATAACGATAACACCAAACAAGTGGATCAATTGAAAGACCAGGTGTTGTCGTCATGGTCGCCCAATAATATTTATATTGCTGCGGCTAAAGTCATGTCATTAAGTGGACTGAATGAATCCCAAGATGAAGAGTCGCCTCCCGCAATCACAGAATCCACTGAGGGAGCAACTGCGGAAGAGGCGGTGCCAGCGGAAAAGTATTAAACGCCGAACGTCAGTTTTCCATGCGGTTGGCCCGCGAGTTCCGGCGTCCTGACTGGCGTGGAATGTTAGCGGAAATATCGGCTACCGAGTTTATGGAATGGATTGAATTTTTCGGCGAAAAACCGTTTATGGACTCGCTGATTGATGCTGAGTTTTCAAACCTTACCGCAAATATTGTGACGTTAATTTCAGGAAAAACAGATCTGAATATGGATGATTTCAGCCTGCTTTCAGATCGGCGAGAGATAGTTGAGCGCACTGATGATGAACTGATGTTGCTTAGCGCGGGATTGATAGGGGGGACGCGTTATGGCCCAACCAGTGGGTGATTTGGTTGTAAATCTGGATGCCGATACAGCGTCCTTTAATGAGCAGGTTGAACGCGCTAAAACTCAGCTTGGTACATTTGGTAATTCTGCGAACAATGCGGCGAAAGTTACTGCTGATATGGCAGCAAAACAAGAAATCGCACTCCAGTCCTTGTTGGAGAAAATCGATCCCAACATCAAGGCCATGAATCGCCTGGATGAACAGTACACCCAGCTTATCTCGCATTTTGTTGATCGCCGGATTGATGGTGAACAATTCGTTAAGTTCAGTAACACCATCAACAAGACCAGAGAGGAATTATTAAAATCTGCTGCCGTTGCGGCCAATGACATGCCTGCCGCATTGTCGAAGCAAGCTATTGCGGCTCAGAAAGCGGGTATTTCTGTCGGCCAGTATCGTGCCGCGATGCAAATGCTACCGGCGCAGATGACGGATATTGTCACTCAGCTGGCGGGCGGGCAAAACCCCTTCCTGATCCTTATTCAGCAAGGTGGACAGATTAAAGACTCGTTTGGCGGACTGCGTGGGACATTCTATGCTTTATCCAGCATGATTAATCCCGCCTATCTTGGTGTGGCTGCTTTTGCTGGGGCGGTAGGGTATCTCGGCTATGAGGTTTACCAGTCGCATCAGCAGACTGAATCCTTGAATCAGTCGATGGCTAAAACCGGTAATATCAGCGGCCAAACCGCTACCGGGCTTAAAAGCCTTACCGACCAAATCGCCAAAAATATCGATGTTAGCAAGTCTGCCGCCGCCGCCGCTGTTGCCCAGTCCACCGGCTTGGGTCTATCCGTTGAGCAAATAAAACTTGTTAGTGAAACTGCTCTGTCTATGTCAAAGACGACCGGGCAGAGTGTTGAAGATCTGGTTAAGCAACTGGGGAAAATTTCTCAAGATCCGCTCAAATCATTTATCGATATCAATCAGCAATACAATTTCGCTAATCTGGCTCTTTATGAGCAAGTGAAGCGAATGATTGAACTGGGGGATAAAACCGGTGCTACAAAACTCATTCTTGATTCATTAAAGAATAGCCAGCAACAATTCGGTGATGAAACCAAAGGAACAATGGAGGAAATATCAGGATTCTGGGATAACCTGATAGAAAAACTGAAAACGACTCAATTCTGGTATGACAAGGTTGCTCAGAATGCGACTACAGCCAGACTTCCAGAAGTTAAGATGAGCGCTGGCCCTGTCTTTGACAGAATAAACGAGCAAATGGGGAATAGTACGGTAGATCCAAACCCTTCGCGCACTATGGCGGAAAATTGGAAAAACATTGAATCTAATGCTGCTGGCTTGCTGGGATTTGTCAATGACGTTAATGCTAAAACTCGCCAGTTTAATAAAGACCAGGTAGACGCAAACCAAAAGGCCGATGAATTTTTGAAATCGGCCCGAACGCATGCTGAAATGCGTAACGATCTTGAGAAGGATTACAAGCGTCAGCTAGACGCTGGTTATATCACCCAAGAAAAATACAATAAATTAATTTCGGCAGTTAATGAAAAATACAAAGATCCTAAACAGCGTGAAGAGAAAACGCCTACTGGGGATCGAGCGGAAGAGAACGCTCAGGCTGAACTGCTTGCGTTACAAACCCAACTGCGTGTATTGCAGCAGCATACTGGCATCAATGACACCATAAGCCAGCAACGAAAGGAACTCTGGCAAACCGAATCTAAGTTTTCCGTTCTTGAAGAGGCTGCGCAGAGCCGCAAACTGACAAAGCAGGAACAATCCTTATTAACGAACAAGGACCAAATCATTGCATTGGCTGAGCAGAAAGCCATTCTTGGTGACCAGATCGCGGCACAGGAACGTTTAAACAAGCTACAGGATGCTGCTGCCAAATATGCTACCCAGATGGCGGAAAAAACCAGTGCAATGAAAGTTGGGGCCGGTCTTAGCGATAGACAAGCTCAGCGGCAAATGGAAGAGGCTCAACTTCGTCAGGGCTGGTTAAACAAGGGCGGTAATTTAAACGATCAGGGATTTAAAACTGAGCTGAAAGCGCAACGTAATTATTATGCTGAGCAGGATGCCATGCGCGAAGATTGGATATCCGGTGCAAAAAAGTCACTGGCAAATTATGCGGAAGAGGCAACTAACTATAGCCGTATGGCGTCTGATGCAACCACATCAATTATTGATGGATCAGTTGATGCTATTTCAAGCGGAGTGATGGATATACTTGATGGAACTAAATCTCTCAGTGATGGCTTTAAAAGCATATTTGCGGGGATTGGTGAAGCTATTATTCAAACGCTGGTAAGAATGGCCGCACAATGGTTGGTGTATCAGGCGGTCCAGTTGGCCGTTGGTAAAGCAGGGCAGGTTGCAGCTAGCAGCGGTTTAACCGCTAACGCGCAAGCTATGGCATTGCAGGCGCAGTTAGCTGCATACGCTTCAACTGCCGCTATCCCTATTGTTGGCCCCGGTCTAGCTCCAGTTGCGATGGCTACTGCTGCGGGTGTAACAGAGCCCTTGGTGGCTGCGATTGCAGCCGTATCCTTGGCGGGCATGGCTCACTCTGGGATCGATAGTGTTCCGGCTACAGGGACATGGTTGTTGGAGAAAGGAGAGCGTGTTGTTACCTCTCAAACATCGGCAAAGCTTGATCAGACGCTGGAGCAGGTTAAACAAACCAGTGAAGATGCTAGGACATCCATTATTGCTGGTGGAGTGACTCAGAATATTAATGTGAATGGTAACCCTGATGATAGAACTATGGCTCTATTAGAGAATGCTGTAGCGCGGGGTGCAGAGCGAGGCTATCAAAAAGTGGCAAATCACTTGGCATCAGGGCAAGGGCAGGTATCCAAAGCGCTTGGCAATGGTTGGGCGACAGGAAGGAGGAAGCGGTGATCGAGGATATAGATCCGTAATTCAACAGGTGGTAACTTACTATCTCTTGCTACAACTGGGGTGTTAATGTGAAAAAACTGCTTTCTGCTGCGTTAATCGTTGTTTCATCGTTAATTATTACCGCCTGTGCACCCACGATTCAGACTATTGATTACAACCAAAAATCAATGCTGCTCTCGCTAGGGATGAGTAAAAATGATGTAATGCAAATTGTAGGTACTCCAAGACGAACCGATGTTAATCAAGATCGGGAGCGCTGGATTTATTGGAATAAAGCGCTCTATGGTTACACGATAATTGATAACGAGAATTTGGCAACCGATAGGCTTGTTGTTACATTCATTGGCGGGAAAGTTACGAAGTGGGGTAAGCAAAGTTTAGCTGATGACATCACTGAAAATACGCAGAAAATATATCAGCAAGCTCGTGAAAACCCTCAAACTGTAATTATTAAAAACCAATAATGCTTCAAAAGAATGAAAACCTCGCTTCGGCGAGGTTTTTTGTTGCCTGGAGAAAATATGGCTGATATTTATTACCCGCATAACTATTTACCCATACCGCTCCAAAATGGTTTTGGTATGAAGCCAGTCAGTCCGTTACTACGCACCGAAATGACCAGCGGGAGGGCCAGGCAGCGGCGGCAGTATACATCGACGCCTACACAGGCCGGTGTCACCTGGTCATTCAAGAAGGATGCCCAGGCACAACTGTTTGAAGCGTGGTATCGCGATACGATAAATGATGGTTCCGCATGGTTTTACATGAACCTCAAAACACCAAAAGGCGTTGAATCCTATAAATGCCGCTTCGTTGACATATATGAGGGGCCAATATTGTTAAGTGGTAAGTATTGGCAATATTCTGCCACTCTGGAACTTTGGGAGCGTCCGATACTAGCACCTGGCTGGGCTGAGTTTCCTGATCTTGTGGTTAACAGCAATATTATCGATCTGGCATTGAACCGGGAGTGGCCGCAATGACGGTATTAGAGCGCCTTTATGCTTCAAGCGGCATCGAGGTGATTATTGATACTCTTCAAATCAATGTTGGCAACGATGTTTACTACTTAACAAAAGGGTGGGAAGACGTTGTTGCGACATTAGAAGATGGGAGCACGATAGTCACTTTTATTGCAAGTGCAATTGATGTGGCGCTACCCGCACGTAATGCAGATGGAACACAGGACTTAAAGTTTGCCATCAGCAATATTGATGGGGCTGTATCATCATCAATTCAAAAGAGTATCGATAATCTTGAAGGGGCATCTGTAGTGTACCGTAAGTATATCTCTACGGATTTAAGCGCCCCGGCTGAACCTCCATATGCCATGGAAATAAAAGGAGGCTACTGGAAATCGACCGAGGCCCAAATTACAGCGGGTTATATGAACGTACTCGATCGTCTGTGGCCCCGCTTTCGCTACACACTGCCATTATTCCCCGGATTACGCCACACGTCGTAAGGATCACCAATGCTCAATATCGATAAATACCGTTCTGTCATCTGGCAGAAGGGGGGGCGCACTTACCCGCTACTTGACTGTTTTGGCATCGTGAATGAGGTGCGGCGTGATTTAGGTTTACCCATGTGGCCTGAGTTTAATGGTGTAACCAAAGAGGATAACGGGCTTGATCGGGAAGCCAAAAACCTGATGCGGGAATTGTCTCGCTGTGAGCCGTGTATTGGCGCGGGCATCGCATGTTATAGCGCCAGCCTTGTCACACACGTAGCGATTGTGGTGGAGCTTGATGGTGTTCTCCATGCCATAGAGTGCAACCCAAAAAGTAACGTAACGATTACCCCATTGCGTCGTTTCGCCCGCCGTTTTGTCAAAGTGGAGTATTACCAGTGACGATCTGCATTTATCCCTCCCGTTTGCCTGGTGAGCCGCTGGAAACCCATGAGCACGGTGTGATGACGCTATGTGACTGGTTCAGGCGGCATGTGAAAGGGTGGCAATTTGAGATGACTCACCCGGTTACCGTTGAGGTTGATGGCGTGCCAATCCCGCCCGGCGATTGGGGTGAATGCACGATCTTGCCTGAAAGTGATGTACGCATGTATCCAGTACCGTTTGGCATTGAGATCGGTGTCGTAGGGTGGATCGCTATCGCCGTCGCCGCTGCTTCCGTTGCTTATGCGCTATTCATGATGCAAAACATCAATACCAGTGGCTATACAACCACAGGCAACGGTGATTCTCTTGAGCTTAATCCGGCCAAGGCTAATTCAGCAAAACTTGGCGATCCGATCCGTGAAATCCTCGGACGTTACAAAGTTTGGCCTGATTACGTTGTTCAGCCGGTTAGCCGCTTTGTTAATAAAAAGAAATACTTCACACACATGTTTCTGTGCGTAGGTGTTGGTGATATTGAAATCCTGCGCTCAGGCATCAAAATCGGTGCCACTCCCGTTTCTTCTTTTGGCGATGATGTTCAGTACACCATCTATCCACCTGGTGCAGACGTGTCTGCTGATACGCGTACCGAGAACTGGTACAACGCGCCGGAAGTTGGCGGCACCAACGCGGGCACATCAGGGTTGGATTTGGGCTCCAGCGGTCCCGAAACAACGTCTGTAAATGCTGACGCTATTACGGTTTCAGGTACATCGATATCGATCGTAGGTGGCACATCGTCGGACGATGACGAAACTGATGACTCTGTTATTCCCGACTCATGGACGGAAGGCACAATCATTTATGTTCGCGCGCCGAACGATTACACCGTAAGTACGGCAGGGGGCTACAACGTTATAACTGGCCCCCTTGAAGAACTGGCACCTTATGTCGGCATGCCCGTGATTCTGGATTACCTCGATAAAGATTTTTCGTTGGTTATTGCCAGTTATACCCCAGCTGTTGAAGCCGATCCGGAAGATGATTTAAGCGTGGCCGCGCCCGCAAAAATCACGCTGGCCTACGGCAGTGCGGGCGGAACACCCTTTAACGGTTTACCCGATGGCACCCAGCGCCTGACGCTCGGCACCTCTGATTTCCGGTACAAAATCACTGAAATCGACGGGCTGACCATTTCTGTGCTGCGCGTTATCGATGTGACAACCACAGGGGAAGATGAAGAGGGCAACCCGACCTCAACCACCACAACCGAAGTTGATCCGTCATGGCCCGGCTTTATCGAGCGCACGATGCTGGACGCTTCAGTCACCGGCATCAATGATGATTACAACTGGCTTGGCCCTTACATGGCCTGCCCGGACAGTGAAACCACCAAGCGGTTTGAAATCAATTTTGCTTTTACCAGCGGGCTCTGCTCTTACGACAACAAGGGGAACAAGGGCGGGGCAGCGGTCACGGTCGCTATTCAGTATCGCGTGGTCGGTGATGATGACTGGACAGAGAAAACCATTCGTTACTCTGACAGCTCAGAAGATGCGATCGGCTTTACCGAAGTGTTTGACGTGGACACCGCAGGGCAAATTGAGGTTCGCGTGAGACGCACAACGGCGACCGCAGGCGGATCAACGCGTGACCTGGTTTACTGGCAGGCGTTGCGCTCTCGCCTCAGTAAACGGCCAGCACGTTACGCCGATGTCACAACCATTGCGCTGACAGTTCGTACCGGCAATCGTATCGCCGCACAGTCTGACCGGCGTGTAAACGTTGTGGCAACCCGCCAGTATGATGGTTACCCCAACCGCAGCATCAGCGGTGCCCTGCATCACATTCTTGATAGCCTGGGGATTGCCACTGACACCGAGACGATTGCTGCACTGGAGGCCAACTACTGGACGCCACGCGGTGAAACCTTCGACTTTGAGGCGAATGAAAGCAACAAGTCGGCGCTCGATATCCTCCAGACGATCGCCAATGCGGGAATGGGCTATTTTCTGTTATCTGACGGGCTGGCATCAGCGGGCAGGGAAGGGATAAAACCCTGGACGGGGGCCATCACGCCGCAGGAAATGACCGAGCCGATGCAGACCGCGTTTACTGCGCCATCAGAGGATGATTACGACGGCGTAGACGTTACCTACATCAACGGCACTACGTGGGCGGAGGAAACCGTTCAGTGCCGTACGGAGGACAACCCTACACCCCGCAAAGTAGAGGATTACAAACTGGATGGGGTTCTGGATCAGGACCGCGCTTACCGTATCGGCATGCGGCGTTTGATGGCGTACCGGCACCAACGGTTAACCCACACAACGACAACCGAACTGGATGCACTGTGCTACGAGTACAAGGACCGCATCATCCTCACCGATGACATTCCGGGGAGTAACACCATCAGTTGCCTCGTCACCGAAATGCACTATGACGACGCGGTGATCACCATCAATGTCAGCGAACCCCTTGACTGGACCTTTGACAACCCGCGCGTGCTAATACGGCATCAGGATGGCTCAGCATCAGCACTCCTGACGCCAACGCGCATTGATGAATACACCCTGACGGTGCCAAACAGCGAAGCGTTAGCGCCGGAAGGCTGGATCATGGATAGCCCCGACATTGAGCTACCGCGCCTGGTGTTCTGCTCATCAGAGCGCGTTGGCTACGATGCGATTATGGACTCTATCGATCCGGGCTCAGACGGAACCTGTGGCGTGACCGCCAAGCAGTACACCTCATTGCTTTACCAGTATGACGATGCGACGTATCCGGGTGATACGGATAACACGTCAGACGATTAAACCCATTTAACCAACCCATTGAAACCCGCCAAACGGCGGGTTTTTTGTTTCTGAGGTACACCCATGACAACGTATAAAACCGGCAATCCCCTTGGCTCTGCGGCAGCAAAAGATATCTACGATAATGCTCAAAACTTGGATTTTCTCGTTAATGACAGGGAAAACGAGTCGCATCCCGACCGCTTTGGTGTTGATCGCAAGACTTGGTATGGCATGCAGCAGATGTTTGTCCGAGCCATGGCGAAAATGGGGTGGGTTCCTTTCGGCACATTCGAGGCAGGAGCAACGCTGACGGATGCAACGCAGTCGCTGAAATATGAGGCGGATGGCAATTACTATCGCTGGGATGGTGATTTCCCTAAAACCGTTCCTGCTTCATCTTCACCTGAGAGCACTGGTGGCGTAGTGCAAGGTGCTTGGGTTAACGTCACTGACATGACGTTGCGTAGTGCGTTGGCTGGTGCCGGTGGTGCAGCCATGCTGGGGGCATCATCAGGAAAAAACGTTCAGGAAGAAATTGACAGCACCCATCAAGATGTATCAAGCATAAATGCTCTCATTAAAAGCAATTTCATATCCCATGTCACGCCTTCAGTTGTTCCAGCATCCACCAATGATGTTAAAGCGGTAATGAAAATTACCGGGTCACCAGACTTCTATATTATTTCAAAGAAATCGAATGGGAAATCTGGCTATGTATCAATGCGAGTAACTAATACAGTTTCTGATGCTGATGCAGAAAACTATGGTGGTGCCAGTCCGTTCCGGCTCGGGAGTGTTGATAATATTGTCACGGCACTAACAGCCAAACTTGTTCCGAGCGCTAAATCTGCCGGGGTAGTGTTGTCCACTCTGACTACCGCACAGATCGCAACTGTATACGGATTCACGGCATCCGGCGGCGGTTCTATTAATGCATCTCTCGCAACGGGCGATTTTTCACTATCGAGTCCGCAAATATATTCGGTGCCAAATACTGATAGCGTCACGTACCAGGTAACACAGAAAAAGGCGAAAATTCGATTTGCAAGAACAAACGCTTCATCTCAAATTGTAAACATCTACACAAGCATAAACGGAACTGATTGGGTGTTGAGTAAGACGCTAACCACCCAATTACCTCCATCGGGCACTGTTCGTGGTTATAATGTGGAAATAGATGGTATTACTGTAAGTACCTGGTATTTGAAGGTCGAGAACGCACATGCCAATCCCGCATATGTGGCGGGATTAAATATAGAGCCCATCGATGGTGATTTCATTTATGACTATGACCAATTTATCGGCACATTGTCGGCAGCACTCCCATCTGGCGTCTCGTATTACCTCGGCGGGTTAGGTGCGAACGAATTCGCAGCAAAAGAGAAATCGACGGGTAAATTCTTCGGCACCTATCACGGCGGGCATGAGGGATTTTTACAGCGCTTTAGAACGGATAGCGCATCGTACAATTTAGATTCATCAACCGCACCTGTGTTATTGCTTACAAAGCACGCACTGTTGCATAGCGCATCAACGCTTCGTGTGTCATCGACACTTTATTCCTACGTTGCATCAACGCAATTCGGCGACGGCGTAGCAATTACCAACTATGCGATAAAACTAGGCTCCGGCACCCCGATTCTGTGCGAGCGGATCTACACGCATATGTGCACATCGGCCCGCACGTTCAACTGGATACATTTGCCGATTGCTATTAACAAGGAAGATGATGGTGATGTTTTGCTTGGGCAGACGGGGATGATTCAGCAATACCGGGCAGAGGATGCTGTAACGATAAATTGCTATTTCTCGCAACTTAACTTGTCTCAGAACGGCAACGGCGGCGCATATGTGAGTTTTCAGCCGAATTATAACAAACAGTATTATGGGCCTGCGCTTGGTTCAACTGTTGGCTATCCAATAGTTGAGGGGACTTTTACTACCGCCAAAGAGTTTTTCTAACATAGTTACCCCACCAAGGATGGTTTGTCAGAACGGCGGCAAGCTAAACGAAAAGCCCACGCCGCTCGGCTATAAGGTCGAGCGCATCTTCAAGAGTAGGGAGTGGGTCTGGGTGAATGCTCCATGCCTCGTTACCCATGACGAGCAGCGACACATAGAAACCTGAATCCTCGATCACTGCGTAAGAGCCTTCTGGGCACTGTGTCAGCATGTCATTGTCGGCGAGCACGCAGATTCTTGTTCCGTTGAATTCTGTTATTTTCATGGGAAGCGTCATGTCCATTATGATCGTCTATCCACAGATTTTAGCCTATAAAATGAAGTGAATCCCGTTAGGGTTTTTCCCCCGTAATTCCCCCATTATTCCCCCGCCAAATTCCAGGCATAAAAAAACCAACCGTAACAGGTTGGTTTTCTTGGGATTATTTGGTCGGCACGAGAGGATTTGAACCTCCGACCCCTGACACCCCATGACAGTGCGCTACCAGGCTGCGCTACGTGCCGACGTTATGGGGCGCTATATTACCGTCTCCTGAACCGATTGCAATAGCCAGCTGGCGCGATCGCTTTAGATTTAGGCAGTTAGTTGGCAATAAATCGCCTTTCGCTGGTTAGCACCTGCAACAGCAGCGGTAAACTCGGTTTTTCATCACGCAATTTTTCACCGTCGCTGTTGTAAGCATCATAGTGACCATTGGCTTCCAATTGGATGATCTGCTGAGGCGTGGTGATCATCAACGAACCCCGGTTGCCGTTCACCAGCCAGTTATTACGTCGCTGGGCAGCAAACAGGTCTTCTCCTTGCGAGTAATCCGTGGCGGCCGTTTTTACATGCAGCAATCGCTGCATCAACGTGACCATAACGTCTTTTGGATCGGTCATTTTGCTGATGGTTTGCGCCGGTGTACCTGGCCAATGCACCACCAGCGGGATCTGCCACTGTGACCGACGGTAGAGACTGCCTTTATCTCGCTCGCTGGATTTGGCCGTAATAATCACCACGGTATTGTCCAGTTTGCCTTGGCTTTGCAACGTGTTGAGTATAGCGCTGATGCTTTGATCGGTGGCTTTAGCATCCGTTGGTGCGCGAGTGCCGTTGGTGCCAAGCTCGATATAAGAGAACCACGGCGATGCGGTTTGCGTACCGGTTTCCAGCCACGCCTGCCATTGTTGAACCGTCTCTGTATCACGCTGAATCACCGGTACTGACAGCGAAAAGTCTGACAGCAATGCCTGCCGATAAAGCGGGTTATCGAAGCCATTGCTAGAGAATAAACCAAATTGATATCCCTGTTGGTTCAAGGAACTCACCAAGGCTGATGGCGTGCGTGCACCCAATACCCCATCCATGTAGGTGGTCGAGATGCCGTAAAACAGGTTAAACAGGCTGCTTTGGGCATTCTGGCTTACATTGAAATGGTTGCTGAAGTGCACATTCTCTTCTGCAAAACGCATCAACTGCGGCATGCGGGTAAGTGGAAGCTGGTCTGCCACCACAATCAACAGATTGTAGCCGCTGCCGGCATCACGGAACTGAATATTGTTCAGCGGGTATTCTAGCGTAATAGCCTCAGGGTTGCCCTGTAGCGCAATGCGGCGCTCATAAGCTTGTGCGTCCAGCAGGCCATGTTTTTCCAGAAACCGTCGCGCCGTCATCGGATAGGATAATGGCAATGTCGCCCGCTGCATGGTGATAGGGCGATAAAAGTTGGCATCGGCCCAGATATACATCATATGCGAGGCGAAAAACGCGCTGATAAACACCGCGGCGACCGGCATGCCAATGCGGTGACGGTTCAGGCTACGCAGTTTTTGCCAGCTCCAGGTGCCAAACAGCATTTCAACCATGAAAATCACGGGAATGCCGATAAACATCAGTTGCCAATCACGGGCCAGATCGCTTTGCTCTGGGTTGATCACCAGTTCCCAGACGGTGAGATTCAAGTGAAGGTGGAAGCGGCTAAACACCTCCATATCGAGCAGCAGCAGCGTCAGCCCCGCGGTCGCCAACGCCGCAGAAAGAAAACGCAGTAAACGCTGCGACATCACCACGAACGTCAGCGGAAAGACAATCAGCAGGTAGACGGCAAAAACGATAAAACTAAAATGCCCCAGCCAGGTGACAAGGGCATAGCTACGGCCAAGTAACGACGAGGGCCAATCCGCCACAAACAGATAGCGGCTGCCCACCCCCAGACTCAACAGGATATTAAATAGCGCGAACCAATGCCCCCAACTGATCATCTGGGAAACTTTTTCGCGATAGTTGTGACGGTTGCTTACCATAGCCTCTGGTCGGTGTTAGTGCGCGTTATGGGTAGTGATGGATGCCTGCAACGCATCAGCAAAAGAACGAGCCAATACCTGACGCTGCCCCGGTGCTACGCTGGTGTTGATAAGGTTGGTCACCATGTTGCCCAATACCATCAAGGAGAGGTCAGTCGGGGCATGGTGTTTTTCCAATACGCTTACCAATTCGGAAAGCACTTGTTCGACGAGTTCGTCACTGTAACGGGATAATTGTGCCATAAAAGGGCGGTTCTCAGGCTGATAAAGGGGAATATCTTACCGTAACGACCTGAGGTTTTCCGCAATTTTATCATATTAGCCTCAACCGCTGGCGGGGAGAGGCTTTCTCTTGCAGGCGACCAGCGTTGGTGTTTGAATACGCTCCTTGCCAAAAGGAGAGTTTATCATGAGTCTGGATATCGACCAGATTGCCTTGCATCAGCTTGTCAAACGTGATGAGCAAACGTTGGAGTTGGTGTTACGGGATTCGTTATTAGATGCCACCCCCGCCGTTGACGAGATGATGGCCGAGCTGCACCGCGTCTACAGTGCAAAAAACAAGGCCTACGGCGTGTTCGAGGAACAGAGCGAACTGGCGCAGGCGCTGCGTGGCTGCCGTAAAGGGGAAGAGGATTTCCTCGGGTTTAGTCGCGCGGCCACCGCACGGTTACGTGATGAACTGGCGAAATATCCCTTTGCGGAGGGCGGTATCGTACTGTTCTGCCAATATCGCTATCTGGCGGTTGAATATCTGCTGGTGGCGGTGCTGAGCAGTTGCAGCAGCATGCGCGTCAATGAACAACTGGATATCAGCAGCACGCACTACCTGGATATCCCCCATGCGGATATCGTGGCGCGTATCGATCTTACCGAGTGGGAGACCAACCCGGAATCTCTGCGTTATCTGACTTTCCTCAAAGGGCGGGTAGGGCGTAAGGTTGCTGATTTCTTTATGGATTTCCTCGGTGCCAGCGCCGGGCTTGATACCAAGGCGCAGAATCGCGGCCTGTTGCAGGCGGTGGATGACTACTGCGCCGACGCGCAGTTGGATAAAAACGAGCGTCAACAGTATCGTCAGCAGGTTTACAGCTACTGCAATGAACAGTTGCAGGCTGGGGAAGAGATTGAGGTCGCTGCGCTGTCGCAGGAACTGCCCCCGCTGGGAGAGAAAACCTTCCATGCGTTTTCGGAGGAGCAGGGCTACGAACTGGAAGATAGTTTCCCGGCGGATCGCAGCACGCTGCGCCAACTGACCAAATTTGCTGGCAGCGGCGGAGGATTGACAATCAACTTTGATGCCTTACTGCTGGGCGAACGTATCTTCTGGGACCCGACCACTGACACGCTGACTATCAAAGGTACGCCGCCTAATTTGCGCGATCAGTTGCAGCGCCGTTTGAGCAGCGGTGATAAGTAAGTGGTGATAAGTCAGCGACCAGAAAACGAAAAACGCCGCATAAGCGGCGTTTTTCTTATCGACATTCTTGCTGGTTAGGAAAACACGCGGCGTCCCACGGGCTCTCCCAAACGATTAAGCGCGAACGAAGTCGATGTGAGTCAGTTTAGGCTTGAACGCGTGACGCTGAACGGCCTGAACTTTCACTTTTTCTTCTTTACCATCGACAACCAGGGTCAGAACTTCACCGTAAAAACCTTCTTTAGCTTCCAGGTTTTTAACGCTGTCGTGATCCAGGGCGATAGATACCGGCGCTTCCGCACCACCGTAGATGATGGCTGGGAATTTGTTAGCTGCGCGCAGGCGGCGGCTCGCACCCTTACCCTGCTCATTACGTACTTCTACATTAATCGTGATCATGATTTTCTCTACTTTAGAAAATACACCTGCTACAGGCGACCCAGCAACAGGTTAGGTTATTCGCAATGGAATGTGTTATTCACAATGGAACAGAGTGGCTTTTGCATGACAAAAGCGCGCTGCATTCTAACGGAATATCCACGTGGCGGCAAATGAAACCGCGTGGTGCCAGCTAACGCAATTCATTGGCGCGGCGAAAACGGCCTTCATAATCAAACAGTTTTTCCCGTACTTGCCAAAAGCCTTGCCGCTGTTTGCCCTGGCGTCGCGCCACGACAAAGTCTGGCGGACGCAGGGCGGCCTGCTGGCGTAAGATATCCTGTGCGGATTGCCAGATCAGCGCCAGCCCCGGCGCACGCTGGTGCACCCGTAAAAACTGCTGAGTAAACACGCGGCGCTGGGCTGGGGTATGCAGGCGAAAACGTTCGCTGACGTCTGCACCGTCTTCATCAACATAGGTGATTTTTAGCCATTCGCCTTTCTCATCCTGCCCGGTGGTCAGTTGCATGCCGCTACAGCGCAGCACCAGCGCATCTTTCAACTTGAGCGCGGCTTTCAGCATGTCGTCAGGATCGACCATAATGTGATCGCATTGGTGGCAGCGGCGCGCGGCAATGTCGTTTTCTGCGCCACATTCCGGGCACACTTTAAAGCGGAAACGGTAATCGCACTGCGCTCGTACTCCGTTGTCGTCCTCTTCATAGCCTTGGCAGCGGCGACCATAATGCTCAACGATATCCCCCTCCGGCGTGGTTTTTCCCCAAAACAGGTTGGCAAAACCACACTGCGGGCAAAGCACCTGTACTGGCTGACTGCCGCTGTGCGGTTTATGGCTGCCCACTTCCGGCATATACAAATCATGGGGATTTCCGGCGTAATCCAGAATCAGGCAATCGGTTTTGCCCGGTGACAGACGCAGGCCGCGTCCGACGATCTGCTGATACAGGCTGACGGATTCTGTCGGGCGTAGAATGGCGATGACGTCCACGTGCGGTGCATCAAAGCCCGTCGTCAACACCGCCACATTGACCAGATAGTGCAACTGTTGCTGCTTAAAAGCGGCGATCAGCGCATCGCGATCTGCGGCGGGGGTTTCACCGCTAATAAAAGCGGCTTTCCCCGAGGGCAACAAGCCGTGAATTTCCCGGGCGTGTTCCACGGTCGCCGCAAAGATCATCACGCCTTTACGTTCTGCGCCGTAGGTGACTATCTGATTGACGATCTGGGGGGTAACGCGCTGCTGCCGCCGTAATTCACGGTTGAGTTCCGCCTCGTTAAACAGGCCGTGGGACTGTACGCTCAGACGGCTGAAATCATATTGCACCACCGGCATATCCAGGCGCTGCGGTGGTACCAGAAAGCCGTGTTTGATCATGTAACGCAGCGGGAGTTCATAGATACAGTCGTGAAACAGGCACTGCTCATCACCGCGAATCATGCCGTGGTAGTGATACTGATAAATCCAGCCTTTGCCCAAGCGGTAAGGGGTTGCGGTAAGACCGAGCAGGCGCAATGCGGGATTTTGCGCGCGCAGATGCGAAATGATTTGCTGATATTGACTGTCGTCGTCATCGCTGATGCGGTGGCACTCATCAATAATCAGCAGCGAGAACTGGGTAAAGGCGGGCAGATTACGCGCCACGGATTGCACGCTGCCAAACACCACCTTGCCTTCGCTGCGGCGCTGGTTAAGCCCGGCAGCAAAGATGTCGGCATCCAATCCCCAGGCACAATATTTGGCGTGATTCTGTTCAACCAACTCTTTGACATGCGCCAGCACCAACACGCGCCCACGAGCCAACCGCGCCAGTTCGGCAATCACCAGGCTTTTTCCCGCGCCGGTGGGCAGCACGATCAGCGCAGGATGTTGATGTTGCCGAAAATAGGCCAGCGTGGCGGAAACCGCCTCCTGTTGATAGGGGCGTAAGGTGAACGCCATGGCTTAGTGTTGGCAGATCTTGCTGGCAGCCGTGTTGAATCCTGCGTCCTGCGGGATAAATTTGCCTTTGTTTGCCAGAAAATCCACCAGCTTGGCCGCGCTCATGTCGGCGGCGGAGCAGGTATGAAAGCGTGCCTCGGCGCCGAAACGCGCTTCAATGGCGGCAATCAGCCCCTCAGTGGTGTAGGATTCGGCAGAATCCAGCATCATATGTAGTACTTCATGACCGTGAATAGATGACATCGCGTGCTCCTGTAATAACCCTGAAAATAAAAGATGTATTTATTCTATATTTTTATGCGCCAGGGGCGAACCCTTGCCGGCGGTTAGTGAGACGCAATCGCACATTTTGTGCGTATCCATGAACACATAGGGGGGAAAACGCCGGACATTCTAGGAGCAATCGCCATCACTCGCTATACTACCGCATGATTTTCCTTCCTTAACCCAGACAGGCACTTGATTTTCTCATGCGATTGGACAAATTTTTATCCCAGCAACTCGGGATCAGCCGTGCATTGGTGGCGCGGGAGCTGCGTGCTCAGCGCGTAACGGTAGACGGTGAAGTGGTTAAAAACGGCGCATTCAAATTGTCACCGGAACATCAGGTCGAGTTTGATGGCAATGCGCTGATGCAGCAGAATGGCCCGCGCTACTTTATGCTTAACAAGCCACAGGGGTACGTGTGTTCAACGGAAGATCCGGATCACCCGACCATTCTCTATTTTATCGATGAGCCGGTTGCGCACAAACTGCATGCCGCGGGTCGACTGGATATTGACACCACCGGGCTGGTATTGCTGACCGACG
Organism: Candidatus Symbiopectobacterium sp. NZEC151; assembly: GCF_025962655.1. Lineage (GTDB taxonomy): Bacteria > Pseudomonadota > Gammaproteobacteria > Enterobacterales > Enterobacteriaceae > Symbiopectobacterium. The sequence goes on from NZ_JAGFPE010000001.1 coordinate 478,633, forward strand.
ATGGACAATGGTCGCACCGCATCACGTCGCCCAAACATCATTGTGAAAAAACCTATCTGGTGACGCTGGAACTGCCGCTGGCAGAGGATACCGCGCACCAGTTCGAACAGGGTGTGCAACTGCACGGTGAAAAATCGCTGACCAAACCCGCACAGTTGGAAAAGCTGGATGACCATCAGGTCCGGTTAACCATTAGCGAAGGGCGCTACCATCAGGTCAAACGGATGTTTGCCGCCGTGGGCAATCGCGTGGTTGGGTTACACCGGGAGCGCATTGGTGCCATTGCGCTCGAGGACACGCTTGAACCGGGCGAGTATCGCGCACTGACGCAAGAAGAAGTGGACAGCGTTATGCCGCATTGAGCCGCCTTACGCCATACTGGATTCAGTCTGCGTCATGCGCGTGTCATCAACCTGATGTAAACACGTTTTGGCCCTGAACCGGCCACCGAACCTCTCGTATCTGTCACCGTGGTAGAGGCCTGCCGCTGCGGTGAATTTTATTATTTTGCGGGCAAGAATTTGGGAGAGATGCAGTGGGGAAAGCGCCATCACATTTTGGCTTGATATTTATTCTTGGCTTGTTGTCGATGCTGACACCGTTTGCTATCGATATGTATTTGCCAGCGTTGCCAGTGATTGCCAAAGAGTTTGGCGTGGAACCGGGTCAGGTGCAGATGACGCTGAGCGCCTACATCATGGGTTTTGCTATCGGTCAGTTGTTCTACGGCCCGATGGCGGACAGCCTGGGGCGCAAGCCGGTCATATTGGGCGGTACGCTGGTGTTTATGTTGGCAGGTGTGGCCTGTGCGATGGCACAAACCATTGAGCAGCTTACGGTGCTGCGCATGCTGCACGGCTTGTCTGCGGCAGCGTCTGCGGTGGTGATCAATGCGCTGATGCGTGACACCTTCGCCAAAGATGAATTTTCACGCATGATGTCATTCGTGATGCTGGTCATGACGGTGGCTCCGCTGTTGGCCCCGATGTTGGGCGGCGTGTTGCTGCTGTGGTTTAGCTGGCATGCGATTTTCTGGACGCTGGCCGGGCTGTCACTGATCGCCTCGGTGCTGGTGATGCGCTTTGTCAAAGAGTCGTTGCCGGTAGAGAAACGCCAGCCGTTTCATTTTCGTACCACCGCCGGGAATTTCGCTTCGCTGTTTCGCCACAAAAAAGTCTTTAGCTACATGGTGGCAAGCGGGTTTTCGTTTTCCGGCATGTTCTCGTTTTTAAGCGCCGGTCCTTTTGTCTATATCGATCTCTACGGTGTGTCTCCGCAACATTTCGGCTATTACTTTGCCCTGAACGTGGTCTTTCTGTTCCTGACCACCTACACCAATAGCCGCGTAGTGCGCCGCCTGGGGGCGAACCAGATGTTTCGCATCGGGTTACTGATACAGTTCGCTGTCGGTATCGCGCTGGTAGCTATCTATGCATTGGATCTGGGCTTTTTGCCGTTGGTGCTGGGGGTGGCTATTTATGTCGGCTGTATCGCGATGGTGATGTCAAATGCCATGGCCGTGATACTGGATGATTTTCCGCATATGGCGGGCACCGCGTCCTCGCTGGCTGGCACGCTGCGCTTTGGCATGGGTGCATTGGTCGGAAGCCTGCTGTCACTGATGAGTTTTACCAGCGCCTGGCCGATGATCGCCTCCATGTCACTCTGTTCCGTTGCCGCTTTTCTATTGTACGGTTACGCTGCTCGTTCCCGCTGATTCCACCTGCTATTTCCGTTTGCCGCAGTGATGCGGTAAACGGAAGCCCCTGCTTGCTGACCTTCTCGGTCGAGCTGCATTATTGTGATCTTCCCTTTTTCTTCTCGGTCAAGTGGTATCGATGTCACATTGTCTTTTTTTGGAATGTTGTTCTATAAATGTAAAATGTATGATTTAAAAGTGAACAATGTAAACAAAAGGGGTTGAGATATTACAGGGAAAGCGTTAAATATAGGGCAACCTATAAAAATCTTAAAATGTGATCAACGTGGCATTAATCAGTATTGCAATCATTTCCATTCGCTAAGAAGGGTGACTTATGACTATTGCAACGCGGATTCTTGTAGAAATGCTCATTCAGCAGTGCCGCCTTATTCGGGCACTGCGTGTAAACGTTCTTTCTTTGACGTCATTGTCATTGCGCTTGTTCACCATCATCATACCTGAGGGAAAGTAACAGTGGACACTCTCCAACTTTCGGTAGTGCATCGTTTGCCGCAAAGTTATCGTTGGCTATCGGGTTTCGCCGGTATCAAGGTGGAACCGATTCCGCTGAGCGGTATACCCCTGCGGGGACGAGATGAGGACAACAACCTGATTGGCTTTAAATTATTAAGCCATGATGGAGATATGGCCTGGGTCATTTTACGCCAGTTGAACCAGTCTCTGGCTGAAATTCAGATTGATTGCGCAGTGTTGGAATGGGAAGGGGAACCCTGTCTGTTTTTGCACCGTGATGATGAAAGCACCGCATTGTGTCGCCTGAAAAACGTGGGCGTCGCTATCGCGGAACCCCTGAGCGCGCTCTATCCGTTTTAAACGCCATGTCTATGCCATGACATGGCGTATGTGCCTTACAGGGTAGCCATGCGCAGCAGTTCTTGTGTATAGGCGCTCTGTGGCGCGGAAAAAACCTGTTCACAACGCCCTTGTTCTACCACCTCGCCTTGACGCAGCACGATAACCTGATGGCACAACGCGCGCACCACCTGCAGGTCATGGCTAATGAACAAATAAGCCAGATGGCGTTTTTGCTGCAAGGTTTTCAATAATGTCAGAATCTGCGCCTGAACGGTCCTGTCCAGTGACGAGGTGGGTTCGTCAAGGATCAGCAGTGCGGGTTCCAGCACCAGCGCCCTGGCGATAGCAATACGCTGCCGCTGACCACCGGAGAATTCCGACGGGTAACGGTGACGAAATTCAGGATTAAGCCCAACTTCACGCATCACCTCGATAACCCTCATTTCTCGATCGGACGCACTCATCTTCTGGTGCACTTCCAACCCTTCTTCGATAATTTGCAGCGCGGTGCGCCGAGGATTCAACGACGAATTGGGGTCCTGAAACACCACCTGGATCTGGCTGCGCAGCGGCAGCATTTGGCGGCGATTAAACTGATGCAGCGGTTGTTCATCGAACACAATGTTACCGCGTGAGGCGATGAGCCGTAACAATGCCAGACCGGTGGTACTTTTACCTGAACCGGATTCCCCTACCAGTCCCAGGCTTTCGCCACGCCGTAAGGTAAAATTCAACCCATTGACCACGGTTTTTTCTGCCACCGTGCGGCGCAACAGCCCGCGCTTGATGGGGAATGAAATCGAAAGTTGCTCTACGCGTAGCAGCGGCGGTGAATCGTCGGGCAAAGGCAGAGCTGAACCCGAAGGCTCTGCGTCCAGCAGTTGCCGGGTGTAGCTGTGCTGCGGTGCGGCAAACAGGTCGTGGCAACGATTTTGTTCCACGCAGCGTCCACCCTGCATCACGGCAACCTTGTCGGCCAGTTGCTTGACGATATTGAGGTTATGCGTGATGAACAGCAGACTCATGCCCAGTTCCTGCTTGAGTTCACGCAATAAGGTGAGGATCTGTGCCTGCACGGTGACATCCAGCGCTGTGGTTGGCTCATCGGCAATCAGCAAGTCGGGCTGCATCAGCAGGGCCATCGCGATCATCACTCGCTGGCGTTCACCGCCCGACAGTTGATGAGGAAAGTCTTTCAGGCGCGTTTGCGCCTGCCGTATGCCTACGCGATCCAGACAGGTAAGCACTTCACTGCGCGCAACGTCTCGTGTCATTGCGCGGTGCAACGTCAACACTTCTATCAATTGCTTTTCAATGCTGTGCAGCGGGTTCAGTGACACCATCGGTTCCTGAAAGATCATGGCGATACGGTTGCCGCGCAGTTCGCGTAACCGTGTTTCTGGTGCATGCAGCAGCGATTCGCCGTCAAACAGGATATCCCCTTGAGGATAGATAACCGGTGGAGAAGGCAGCAAGCGCAGCACCGACAGCGCAGTGACGCTCTTGCCCGAGCCGGACTCGCCCACCAGTGCCAGCGTCTCACCGCGCTCGACGTTGAGGGAAACTGAATCCACCACCTGATGCACCTGCCCGCCCTGGCGAAACGCGATGCTGAGATCCTGAATCTGTAACAGCGGAGTTGGGTTCATATCAATGTGCCTTGCTGGGATCAAAAGCGTCGCGTACCGCTTCGCCAATAAAAATCAGTAACGACAACAGGGTTGCCAACACCAGAAATACGGTAATGCCGAGCCAGGGAGCCTGAAGATTGTTCTTACCCTCCAGCAGCAGCGCGCCCAGTGACGGCGAGCCGACCGGAAGTCCAAAGCCCAGAAAATCCAGAGAAGTCAGGGTGGTGATTGAGCCGCACAGAATAAACGGCAGGAATGTTAACGTCGCGACCATGGCGTTGGGCAGCATACTGCGCATCATGATCGCGCGATCGCTCACCCCCATGGCCTGTGCCGCGCGAATGTAGTCAAAATTACGGGTACGCAGGAATTCGGCACGCACCACGCCCACCAGACTCATCCAGCCAAACAGGATAGTGATGCTCAGCAGCCACCAGAAATCGGGCTGGATCACGCTGGACAGCAGGATAATCAGGAACAGGGTCGGCATGCCCGACCAGACTTCGATAAAACGTTGCCCCCACAAATCGAGCCTGCCGCCGTAGTAGCCCTGGGTTGCGCCGACCACAATGCCAATCAGGCTGGAGAGCAGGGTCAGGGAAAGCCCAAACAGCAGGGAAATGCGAAAGCCGTACAGCACTTGCGCTACCACATCTTTCCCCTGACTGTCAGTACCGAGCCAATTCTGCCCGGAAGGCGGGGAGGGGAATGACTGGGTGGTGGCATAGTTGATGGTGTCGTAGCGATAACGGATCGGCGGCCAGATACTCCAGCCGTGTTGCGCAATACGTGCCGCCACATAGGGATCGCGAAAATCCGTGGTGGTGGCAAACTGGCCGCCGAAGGTGGTTTCCGGATAATTCACCAGCAGCGGGGCATAGAAGCGATTGTCATAGCGCACCAACAGCGGTTTATCGTTGGCCAGCAGTTCGGCGAACAGGCTGAGGGTAAACAGCACCAGAAAGATCCACAGTGACCAGTAGCCACGACGATTGGCGCGAAAACGGGCCCAGCGCGCCAGATTTATTGGGCTGATTCGGCTCATTGGCGCCCCTCAAAATCAATACGCGGATCGACCAGCGTGTAGGTCATGTCGCTGACAATATTCAGCAGCAGGCCAATCAAGGTGAAGATATACAGCGTACCGAACATCACCGGGTAGTCGCGTTGCAGCGTGGCATCATAGCCCAACAGGCCCAGCCCGTTGAGTGAGAACATCACCTCAATCAGCAGCGAACCGGTGAAAAACATGCTGATAAAGGTGGCCGGAAACCCGGCGATTACCAGCAGCATGGCGTTGCGGAATACATGGCGGTACAGGATGCTGTTTTCATCCAGCCCTTTGGCGCGCGCGGTGACCACGTATTGCTTACGAATCTCATCCATAAACGAGTTTTTGGTCAGCATGGTCAAGGTGGCAAAGCCGCCAATCACCGTAGCCAGCACGGGCAGCGCGATGTGCCACAGGTAATCGGTGATTTTGCTGTACCAGGGCAGGGTGTCGAAGTTACTCGATACCAGCCCACGCAGCGGGAACCAGTCCAGATAGCTGCCACCGGCAAACAGCACAATCAGCAAGATGGCAAACAAGAACGCCGGGATAGCGTAACCGACAATGATCAGCGTGCTGCTCCAGGTATCAAACGGGGTGCCGTTTCTAACCGCCTTTTTGATGCCAAGCGGAATTGAGACCAGATAAATGATCAGCGTGCTCCATAATCCCAGCGTGATAGAAACCGGCATACTTTGCTTGATAAGCTCCATCACCGAGGAGCCGCGGAACAGGCTGTCGCCAAAATCGAATCGGGCATAGTTCCACAACAGGGTGAAATAGCGCTCGTGAATCGGCTTATCAAAGCCGTAGCGTTTGGTGATTTCCGCAATCACCTGTGGGTCCAGCCCGCGAGCGCCGCGGTAGGCATTTTCCACGGTCAGCGTTCCGCCGCCGCCGCCGCGTGCCATGGCGCCATCCATCCCGCCACCGGCACCAAAGCCGCTGCCCTGGCCCATCTCGATGGCGGCAATGGCTTGATCCACCGGGCCACCTGGGGCTATCTGCACAATAAAAAAGTTAATGGTAATAATGGCCCACAGCGTGGGGATCACCAGCAAAAGTCGGCGTAGTAAATAGGTTCCCACCATGGCTCCTTAACGGCGTTCGGGCGGCAATGACTGCGCCCGCTGTGCATCGTACCACCAGCTGTCCAGCCCTAACGTATAGGCCGGGCGGGTTGCTGGCATGGCGAATTTATCCCAGTAAGCGTAGCGATCGTGATTGGAATACCACATGGGGATCATAAATTGATTCCAGGTCACCACCCGATCCAGCGCGCGCCCTAATACCAGCAATTCCGCCTTATTACCCTGATGCGCATCGATTTGCTCAATGAGGGCGTCAATCGCCGGATCGCTCACGCCCGCTGTGTTATAGGTTGAATCCAGGTATTTCGTATGCCAGTAAAATTTGAGATTACCATCCGGATAAATTTTTGCTGGGTAAAGGCGGGCGGTCATATCAAAATCGCGGGCGCGCAGACGATTGGTGAACTGCGCGCTGTCAATCAGGCGCAGCTTCATGTCGATGCCCAAACGTTTGAGGTTTTGCTGGAACGGCAGTACGTACTGCACGTTGGCGGCGCTGGGAAGCAATAATTCGAAGGTAAAAGGCTGCCCGGTTTTGCGGTTAACCAACTTCTGGTTTTTCAGTTCCCACCCCGCGTCTTCAAGCAACTGCAAGGCTTGTTGCCAATGTGCACGATCGTAGCCGCTGCCATCACTCTCTGGCGGTTGAAAACTGGGGCCAAAGACTTCAGGCGGTATTTTGTCCCTGAGCGGCTCCAGCCATTTCAATTCTTCTGGGCTGGGGGTGCCTTGCGCGGCATATTCTGTGTTTTGGAACAGGCTGTTGACGCGTTGATAGGCGCTATAATAGAACGCCTTGTTCATCCAGTTAAAATCAAAATTAAGCCCGATGGCCTGCCGAATGCGGCGATCCTGAAACAGCGGGCGCTCACTATTGAATACCAGCCAGCGGGTATCCTGCGCCGCCTGATTCGCGAGATCGCGTTTGACGATATAACCGCGAGCGAAGTTACCGCCTTCATACTGTGTTGCCCAATGCTTGGGTGAACCTTCGACACGCATATCGAAAGCGCCCGCTTTGAACGCTTCCAGCGCGACACTGTCATCCAGATAATAGTCGTATCGGATTTGGTCGAAATTATTCAAGCCGCGATTCACCGGCAGATCGGCACCCCAATAGTCTTGCACGCGTTTATAGGTAACGTATTGGCCGGTGCGGTATGACGTGATGCGATAGGGCCCACTGGCCGGTGGGGGATAGGACAGCGGATCGGCCAGACTGTGATTTTTCCAAAAACTCTCAGGCATAACGGGCAATGTTAACAACCCCAGCAGCCGTTCCTTATCCGGTTCAGGCATTTCCAGCCGCACCGTGCGCGGCCCGACAGCGGTCACCGTGACCCCTTTGTACACCACGCGGAATTGCGGAACACCCTGTGTCATAAACATCGTGAAGGTGAAGGCCACATCAGAAGCCAAAATTGGCGAGCCGTCGTGAAACGTGGCTTTCGGATTCAGCTCCACTTCCATCCAACGAAAATCGTCAGAGTGGCGCGCATGCAGTGCAATCAGTGGGTAAAAGCTGCCTGGCTCATCATCGGATGAGGTAAACAAGGTATCGTACAGGCGTTCGGTACGTTCAGCCGCCACGCCGCGCAACGCAAAACGGTTGAAATTGTCATAGGTTCCCAGCGCGCTGAGCGTGATGCTCCCCCCTTTGGGCGCGTCAGGATTAACGTAACCAAAATGCGTGAATCCCTCGGGATATTTGGGCTCCCCCAACAAGGCGAACGAGGTGTTCTGTTGGACGGTGTCGGCAAAGGCTCCCCAACAAAGAGAACCGAGCAAAGCCAGAGTGGCCACACGTTTTAGCATTGCGCTGTGTTTCTCCTGCAAAGCCGTGCAATTATCTTGCATCAGACCAAAGTTGCGGTGATTTTCATTTGAATATAGGTCAAACCGATGTTGCCGCCTATGGGTAATAGGCAAACCCGTCCCTTTTTACCATGAAAATTACGCGTAACCTACTTTATATCAGAGGGTTGAACAGCTTTTCATCAAGAGTGGCTTTCAGCGTTAAGCGTGGAGGGGGATGCATGCAATTTAAGGACAAAAAAACGCCGCTGATTAAGCGGCGCTCTGTTTTCGTTTCGTTTTGCACATCAAGGGAAATGTGACTAACTGATAAGGCGGTTAACTGGTCGCGCTCTTGCTAATGACGCGACGGCCTTCTTGATAACGTTTGTTCCAGTACACTTCATCCATGCTGGAAATCATCACACCCGCACGGGTGGAGGCATGAACAAACTGGTTATTACCGATATAGATGCCAACGTGACGACCGGTAGAACCTGCACGGAACAGCACCAAATCGCCGGGGCGAAGTTTGCTACGTTGCACCTGGGTGCCCGTTTCCTGCTGTTCATAGGTCGAACGCGGCAGGTCCATGCCAAACTGTTCGCGGAAGGTACGCTGTACAAAGGCAGAACAATCAATACCTTTGCGGCTGTCACCGCCTAAACGGTAACGCACACCTTTCCAACTGGCATATTGATCCATCAGTTTGGATTTGACGTCCAGGTTACGCACCATGGCTTCAAATTCGTCCTGAGAGGCCTGCAATAAAAGACTGTCTTTATCATTTATTGCAGAACGATCAGTTTGTGCTTGATGAGATCCTGTATTTGTACAAGCAGATAGCGCAAGTGCCATCGCCAACGCGGGAATTGCCCGCCAGATATATCTCAGGCTCGGTTGAGATTTGACCATTATCGTTATGTTCCCTTGATTTCCTTAACGACCACCATCGTCATGTATGCAACTACGCCATATATAAACGCCGAAACGAAACGAGAGTCAGACTAAAACAGAGTTTCACCTGGACCAACCACTTGAGGATGAAACTGTGTGGAATCGCACATAATTTCTTCCATTGCGAGGATAAACGTGTTCGGTAAAACTCAAACTTTACCGAGACTACCCTAACGCTCCGGCGATTGCGAGCCTTTTTACGGAAATTCTTTATAAGAATTAATGATGTAATAAATCGTAAATTTGCGCATAGGATTTATCCTAAAAAAAGCGGCTTGCCATAACGCAAACAGATGACATCGCTATGACAGCCCGGCATCCAGGCGCTTGGGGCCAGAATGCCGGTATGGTAGGGGGGACGTTGCGCCAGAGAGGCGCTTTCAGCGACGGTAGCGTGCCGGTAATGAACGATGCAAAAAATTAATCATTGCGTCGCTGGCCGGCGAGATGAGCCACCAGCTTAGCGCCACCATAACCACAGACAGTGAACCCACTGCAATGTCGCTAAACCAGTGGGCACCGATCATCACGCGCGGTGTGGTAAAGACAACCACGATAGCTAATGAGACCAAAAACGAGCGGCGCGGAAAATAGCGCAGCATAAAAGCGGAATAAATCATCAGCATCATGCCATGGTCGCCAGGGAAGCTGTCGCGCGAGGCATCTTTGGTGGGCCAGCCGGTCAATTCGCCAACACGATTGATATCACTGAAGTAATAGGTCGGGCTGGCGTGTTGTACCGGCAGCAAGTGGCCCAACTGATTCAACACCACGGCGCTAATCAGCATTACCACGCCCAGGATCAGCAAGCGTTGGCGTTCAGTGCTATCTCCGCGCCGGTAGTGGTAAAGATACAGCAGCCCCATCGCCAGCAGCGCACAGGCATCGAAAGCGCGATTGTTGGTGATGGCGACGGTGTACAGCAGTAACGGATTGGTCGCCAGGTGCTGGTTAAAGTAGAAGAAGATGGCGCTGTCGAGGGTAAACCAGAATCCGTGGTTAGCAGGAAGATACCAGGAAAAGAACAGCGCCACGCCTGCTGCGTTGAGCAGTAGAATGGCAAAAAACTGACGTTGTGACATGCAAATAACTCAAAATATTAAGAAAAAAACGCTTTAATGCTATTCCTGCAAACTTAAACGAGAGCTCAACAACTGGCTTTGAAACTGGTTCCACGGGGCCGATGCGGTGTGAATCAACTCAATCCGACTGTCCAGTGGGGGAAGCGGTTTGGTTTCAATATGCAGGTCCAATCCCTGCCGATTGATAATCAGCGTGCCTTCGGGAATGCGCATTACGCCTTTAATGCGATCGACCGGCGTCAGCCGAACCCAATCCAACAGGGCGGCAGTGGAAAACTGTGTTTCTGGCGAGAAAATCCAGCCGCAGGCAAAGTAGCCTTGCCCTTCATTGAGCGCTCGTCGCCAGGATTCTCCGCCGGGCAGGCGCAGTGCGGCCAATCCGCGTTCCGAATTATGGGCATGATGATGCGCACCATTCGGCAGTTCGCGCGTATTGCGGCGCGGTTCATCAAGCAGTGACAGTAAGATTTCGCCCTGTGCGGCGCTGACGATAGGGCGATCGCCCGCTTCGGCCTGCTGCCAACGCTGTAGCGCGGCGATGTCGTCTGCGCTGTAGGTATCTTGCTTGTTGGCAACGATAATGTCCGCTGCGGCTAACTGATCGCGAAAGTTTTCGTTTTCAGTATAACGTTTATCCTGTAACTGGCGCGCATCCAGCAGGCAGAGAGAGGCCTGCAAACTGAGCCAGGGTTGATAACTTTCCGCGGTGAGCAACGAAAGAATTTGCTTCGGGTGTCCCAATCCGGTCGGTTCGATCAACAAGCGGTGTGGCTTCTTTTGTTGCAACAGCACATTCAGGCCAATCTGCATTGGCAGACCGTTCACGCAGCACATGCAACCGCCGGGGATCTCTTTCAATACCGCGCCGCTGTCAGACAATAACGCGCCGTCGATGCCGATTTCACCAAATTCATTGACCAGTACCGCCCACACTTCGTCTTCGGGTTTTTGTGTCAGCAGGTGTCGAATGGTGGTGGTTTTACCGCTGCCCAGAAAGCCAGTGATCAGGTTTACTTTGGTCAACACATCAGACTCCGGAAATGAGAGGTGAACGGGGGGAGAGAGGCGCGCCAGCCAATGACCGGCGCGAGAGAGACTTAGTCGGCGCGGCCCATATAGCGACGCTCAGCGATATGAATACGAATGTTTTCACCCGCGCTCAGGTATTCCGGCACCTGAACCACCAGACCGGTGCTCATGGTCGCCGGTTTGTTGCGGGCGCTGGCTGAAGCCCCTTTAATGCCCGGTGCGGTTTCCACAATTTCCAAATCCACCGTTTGCGGCAGTTCCAGCGCCAGGATTTGTCCATCCCAGGTCAGCACCTGGATGCCCGGCATCCCGCCTTCCGGTATAAACAGCAGCTCGTCTTCAATTTGCTCTTTTTTGAAGATATAGGGCGTGTAATCTTCATCATCCATAAAGACGTACTCATCACCGTCCACGTAGGAGAAGGTGACAAAACGGCGTGTCAGGGTGATGGTATCGAGAATGTCGTCGCCCTTGAAACGCTCTTCAACCTTCAGGCCGGTACGTACATCGGAGAAACGCATTTTGTATAACGTGCTGGCACCGCGAGCGCTGGGGCTTTGGATATCAACATCCTTTACCAACAGCAGCTTGCCACCGTAATTGATCACCATGCCACGTTTGATTTCGTTAGCTCTTGCCATGAAAAAACCCTGTAATAAAGAAAAAGACATTTTTGTGGCGACACGTTACTCGCGCCGCTGAATTCAGGCAAGCGGCATTTTATCATCCGCTCGCGCATTCATCGCTGTCGTTCTATTTTATCGCAGGTCGGTCAGGCGTACACCGGCAGAGCACCTAACAGCGTAAGCAGATGTGCCACGATGTTAATGGCACCAAACGCCAGAACGATAGCCACCAGCCACATTCCACCCGGTGCTCGATAGGTCGTGCTATCAGCAGCAAAGCGCTTACGGGCGGCCACCACCATACAGGCGGGAATGATCACCGCCCACAGCGTTGCCGCCAGCCCCGCAAAACCGATGGCATGTAGAAAACCGTCCGGGTACAGCAAGGCGGCTAGCGTTGGCGGGATAAAGGTAATGCAGGCGGCCTGTGTACGGCCTCGGGGCGTATCTTCTAGCGAAAAAGAGTCGTGAATATAATCAAACAGTCCTAATGAGACGCCGAGGAACGAACTGGCCAGTGCCATATAAGAAAAGGCGTTTAGCAAAGGGATCAGATAAACACTTTGCGCGGCGTTGCCCATGTGCTCAAGCAAATTGCCGATATTGCCGCCTTCGGCAACCACCGCTTTAAACCCGTCGCGCGGAATATTGCCCTGTATGACATACTGCCACAGCAAATAGATTGCCAGTGACAGTAACGTGCCATACAACAGGCTGCGCGCCACCGTGCGGCCCTCTTTGTGATAGTACTTTACCAATCCGGGCACATTGCCATGGTAGCCAAAAGAGGCCAGCAGGTAAGGCAACGCTGCCAGTGCGTAAGGAAAGTAAGGCGCATCCGCGGGGGCGCTCATCAGCAGACGAGGATGGTTGACCTGGGTGAAAAGATCGCTGACGGCCAACACAAAAGTAATCACCATGCCTCCAATCAGCAGGGTGCTCAGCCGGTCCACGGCGCGCGTGGAGAGCCAGACGATAAAAGCGACCAGCAGGGAAAATACCAACCCCGATGTGGCTTGCCCTACGGGAAAAACCTCTGCCAGCGTATGGGTGATGATTGAGCCACCCGCAGAAATGTAGGCATAGGTCAAGATATAAAGCACAAAAGCCACTGACAGACCGTTCAGGGTATTCCAGTGTTTCCCAAGCAGATCTTTCACCATGGTGTGAAAGCTGGCACCGGCGGGGTAATGCAGGTTGGTTTCCAGAATCATCAGCCCGGAGGCAAACATGCAAAACCAGGTGGCGACCAGCAACAGCACGGAGCCGCTAAACCAGACACCGGCGGTAACAATGGGAATGGAAAACATGCCTGCGCCCACGGCAGTGCCAGCAATGATCATGGCGCCGCCAAAGGCAGAACGAGAACGGGAAAGCGGGAAAACGTCGGCTGACATTGCAGCTCCAGGGTAAATGTATTGTACTAGTTTAATGATACGAAAAACTTATGGTTAAGTAAATCGTCGATCTGCCACGCAACCGTGAATTAGCCAACGCTTATCAGGATAAACGTAAAAAAAGTGGTGAATATCTCTGTATTGGACTGGTGTTATCGAGCAAATTTGCTAGGCTGAAGCCGCCATTAAACCCGCGTTGCGAGTAAACAGGATGGAATGTCGTTCAGGCTGTGGGGCCTGCTGTATCGCCCCGTCAATATCCAGTCCGCTGCCGGGAATGCCCGAGGGGAAGCCCGCCAATGTACGCTGCCTGCATCTGGACGCCGCGATGCGCTGCGGCCTGTTCGGTTCACCGCTGCGACCTGCGGTGTGTGCGACGCTGCAACCGCAGGCGGAGATGTGTATGACAAACCGTGATGATGCACTGACTTATCTGATCGATTTGGATAGGGCGACAGCGCCCTGAAACGAATAAACGTGGTAAGTGAAGTCTGAAGTGATCTGCCATTGCCGGTGTTAACAATGCCGAGTAAAAAACCGTTTTACTCGGCATTGATGCTACAGCATACGATGTGCGCTATGCGCCATTGACGGTATATTGCAAGGATGAACTGACCGGCTCAATTTTTTTGGTAAGGATTTTAACTCCATTGCGCACCAGCGATACTGCGCGAGGCGTATTGGTTTCTGGAATATTGATGTGAAATTTATTCATTATATTGCTTTCAATTCTTGAATTATGAAGCCGGAAACGTAAAGTCTGATTGCTTGATTCTACCCATAGTTGCCAATCTGCTGACGGTGATACCTCTTGGTTATCATTGTAGATATAGCCATATGCGCCATGTAGTGCAGGATAAATGTAGGGTTGTAAGATCCCTTGAGGATCGTAATAACCAATTAACGTTGTTACCGGAACGCCAAAGGCATAGGGCGCGCGCTCAACTGACAAATCAACCAGCTCGGGTTTCTGAATCCAGCTATTGCCATTAGAGATATAGTAAAGCGTATCTCCACCATTAACGACCCTACGCAGCCCATTAATAAGTAGTTCAGTACTTGACGTTGCAACATGTTTAATAATAATGACTTTTCTATTGTTATCCGGCGAACTGGGCGGAACGGAGATTGTGGGTGTCCAGTGTCCATCCCATATTCCAATATCGACAACGGTATAATCAGCGATATAGGATTGTAGATTAAGTGCTTCGTTATTTACCATGGGAACAGTAATTCTGAATTGGCTCTGATTCAGCAGAATTATTTCATTCCACAGGGTGCCATCGGATTTATAACTGGCCTGAAATCCTCTATGAATCTCGATAGGAGGAGCCTGATTTATATGCAGATAGCTGACGAATCCAGCGTCGTCATCAATGGTTATGACTCGCCCGGCATTGTTTAAATGCGCGATGGGAATGTGGATGTCTCTTGTCCAGTCACCATCGCGTAACACGATTGCCAGAACTGCATTGTTGGATAAAAATGCCGCTAAGGTGGGCGCACTTAAATCCGTATTAGGTGCGGTAAATGGCTTATCAATATCCACCCTATGAATATGCGGCACCATCGTTCTGGTGGTTGGATCCCACATGCGAAAGCCGCTAGGTGAGGTGCTGGAGAAAACCATTTTACTTTCGAGAAAAGTTTGAACAAGCTTTGCGGTATACGGTGTGTGCAGGGTAAAACTGTTAAATGGACTCATCGGTTCCCCATTTGCCATCGGATCAAAACCAAATGAGTGCCCGTAAAAGGGGAGCTGGCAAGTACCCTCAACACAAGACTGCGCATTATCTACCTGTGCTCTAAAGTTTGGCAGGAAAATATCATAACCGGCATCCCACCCCCATGTTGAATTAATGGTATTGGCTGGACGATGTACAGAACCATCAAACCCACCGGGGAAGTGTGACAAATCATAGGCATGTCCTACTTCATGACTGAATTCATTACCGACAGATTCATCCAGTGTTGCCATCCCTGAGCCACCTGAACCGCCGTGGATTTGTACCCCATTTTCATATTTACCCACGCTATTATGTACCGTGATTTGAGCTGAGTTGACAAAGTGCCAGTGGCCTGAGCCCTCCGAACTATTCAGACCATAATTGGCAAAGTTTATTCCTAGGGATATTAATCCTTTACCAATGTCTTCACGTAAAACACCATTATGCCAATCCCCCATGCCTGGTGCGCGGTCAGTATAAAAGTTTCCGTTTGGTAGCATAACTTCGGTTAGATGCACCGCTTGATATGCGCTAACGACCATCCGCGAAACGGGAACAGTTTGGAAATACTCGCGATGAAATTCCGGTGATTCGGTAAAGGTAAACTCATTACGCGGTGGTGTGAGCATGCCAATATCAATGGTATTTAGCAGTAGCTGTGTGGGTGCGCCGACAGGGATATTTTGCAAATCTCCCGTTAAATTGCCGCTAGTAAAGGTCATGGATACGCCAGGTTTAATCCATTGTGGTGGAAGCGTAACACTCCAGGTATGCTGCGCATAAAGAATATTTTCATTGTACAGTGCATTCTCTCTCAACCACCGGCTTTCAAAAAAAATAAATTTTTCTTCATTGCCGGTAAAAATAAAAGTGCTTGTGCCATTATAATAAACGGTGGTGGTTTGACCCGCAGTGGAATTAATGATGATCATGTTTCCGTAATTGGTATTTCGGGGTAGGTAGATGTTGTTAACCCATAACCCATCGGCAATGCGGATCCTTACTGATACATATTGTTGTAGCAGACTACTAAGATGGCTTGCCGTGGGATCGTTAAGGGTAAGGAGTTCTTCTTTAGTGTTGATAATGTGGTGAGATCCAGTAGGTGGTGTAAACGAGAGGCCTGAGGGCGTTGGCCTTGGTAAACTATCAGGTGGGTTTAATGATAATGGGCCTAACGTAGAGCCACTTGAATCTTTAACAGTAACGCTCAGATTGTTAACAATAACAGCGGGTCTGACCATTAACAATGTTCTGCGATTTTCCACCAGAGTGGGTTGTGTATCATCAGGGCGTGGAGTAGCAGGGATTATTTGACTTTGTGCGAAATGAACATTCGCTTGTAATGAGCCGGTTAAATCATTGATGCCTTCGTTAGTATTGAAAACTAACGTGTCAGCATTGAAGGGTGACGGAGGGCATGGATGGTGATGATTATTGTTCATATAAAACCTTTTTGTGAGTCATCGCCGCATAACATTCATTATGCAGGTTAATTAATTTTGACCAACGCTTAGCAAGGTATATATTAGGTGTGTGATAAAAGCGGTTTTCGGGTTTTACAGATTCCATTTTTCCCGTAAATATTTACTTTTTTATTTTAGTTGATATAAGAAACTGCATTATGGCTTGTATGAAAATAAGAGATTGCTTACAGCTGTTGTAAATATAATAAAATTCGCAGGATGTTATCCTGCGAATTATTATTGATTGAATTATGACGGTATTTTAAAGGCGACTATACATCCTTTATTTTCCACATACAGTAACCCGCCCCGACGCTCATTAACAGGGAGATAAAAAACACGGCGTGATACCCCCAGAATTGTGCCACGATGCCTGCCAGCGACCCGGAAATGATCCAACCCACGCGGGTGGTGTTGGTAAACAGCGTTGTAGCGGTGCCCGCTTGTCCTGGCATTAAATCCTGAAAATAGAGCATGCCAATACCGGCCAAAATACCGATGAAAACAGCGTTCAGCAGCTGTAATGCTAACAGCGCCCACTCTGTGCTGAACAGCACCAGTCCGACATAAAAAAGCAGTCCTGCGCCAACGGCAATACGCATCAAAAAGCGTTTGCCAACGCGTTTTGCCACATAGCCCGCAATCAACATAACAGGAATTTCCAGCCCTGCTGCGGTGCCCATCATGATCCCGGCCAGCTTCTCAGACAGCCCCAGGGCGTTGACCACATAGAGCGGCATGGAAATCAGGTAAACCCCGTTACACGTCCACATGGCGGTACAGGCGAAAAAAAGCAGCAGCGTGTCGTGCCGGTTTTGACGTGGCGATGCCAGCGTAGTATCGGTTTTCAATGCGGATTTCGGCATTGAAGGGAGCAGAAAGGTCACCAGCGCGCCGCACAACAAAAAGACAACCGCTGCGCTGAGGTACATCACCGGGAAGCCAAAACCCAGCGCCAGAGCAAACGCCACCGGCGGGCCAATCACCCAGGACAGGGAGATCTGGGCACGCATCACTGAGCTGAACATCGCCGCTTCACGCCCCGTGCGATCGGCATGCTCGCGCGCCAGCGCGAACAGCTGTGGGTTAGCGGTCGAACCAAAGCTTGAGAGAATGACGCCGACAATCAGCAAGATAAAGTAATTGCGGTTCCAGGCGTACAGCACACATCCCAACGCACCCAGTATGCAACAGTGCAGAATCAGCCGTTTACGATCGCCTTGCTTGTCGGAGCGCGTTGCCAGCATTTGGCTCACGACAATGCCGATAACGGCACTGCCCGTGTAGTAGAGCCCCACCATCAGCGGGTTTACCTTCACTTCGGTCGAAAGGAACAGGCTCAACGTCGGCAATTGCAATGCCCCGGCAATACCGGTCAGGAAAGCAATAACCAGGAACGCAGAGGATGTCAGATCGGGCTGACGCCGCAGTACGGAGTTCAATATAGACATAATTAACAATCTAGGGCAGTGCGTTTGTGAGTCAGAAAACGTATGGAAGATACGCGCGTGCAAAAAACGTGCAAGATGAGAGTCAGTGCCGTTTGAGTCAGAAAATGCAGGCTGTAATCACACAGCGCGCGTATTCTACGCGAGCATTGCGCATTCTGAAAAGATGTTTCATCTTTTTTGCTTCAGCAGGCCTTCAGCTAGTATGGTTTTTCACTATCAATTCAGCATGCTGAATAACTAAAATGTGCGTGATGTCAAAAATCCATCACATGAATGCCGTGGAATATTTGCATAAAAGCAACATTAGGCACAGACTCAGTGAAACGTTTCAGTCATCCTTTTTTTGCATTGCTTGCCATTTGTGGCCTTATATCTTCATTTGTTTGCTGAAACGATTCAACAAAAGCGGAGAGGAGCGTCATGTTCCAGTTATCACAGCAAGATATTCATATGGGGGCGACTGCTGGTAATAAGCAGGACGCTATCCAGCAAGTGGCGGCCGCGCTGGCTGCTGCCGGGTGTGTCAGCCCGGCGTATGTCGATGGCATGTTGCAGCGTGAACTGCAAACGTCGACCTATTTAGGCAACGGTATTGCTATCCCACACGGCACAACCGATACGCGCGATCTGGTGTTGAAAACCGGCGTTCAGGTGTTTCAATTTCCGCAGGGGATTGCCTGGGGAGAGGAAACCGCCTATGTGGTGCTGGGTATCGCTGCGCGTTCTGATGAACACCTGGCGTTATTGCGTCAGCTAACCCACGTGTTAAGCGATGAAAACGTTGCAGAGCGTATGGCAAAAACGGCGTCAGCAGAAGAGTTGCGCAGTTTGCTGATGGGTGAGCAGCAGGGCGCGGATTTCCGTTTTGATACCTCGTTGATTACGTTGGACGTCGCAACTGACAGCCTGCTGACGCTACAGGCGCTGAACGCGGGCCGCTTGCAGCAGATCGGTGCCGTCGATGCCGGGTTTGTCAGCGCGGTCGTCAGCCAGAAGCCGCTGTATCTGGGTCAAGGGGTGTGGTTGAGCGATAACCCACAGGGCAATCTGGCGAGTGCTGTCACCGTAAGCCGCCCGACCGCTGCGTTTACCGCACATGATGAGCCGGTGGCGCTGTTAATTACGGTTGCCGCCGCAGATGAACAAGCGTTGGCCCCGATTGATTATTTAAGCAACCTGCTGATTGCGCAGAAAGCTGAACGCTTGCTGAAGGCCGATGCTGCCACGCTGCTGGCATTGCTGACCAGCGACGTACCGGAAGACAACGACGTGCTGACCGCAGATTACACCATCCGTAACGAGCACGGACTGCACGCACGTCCGGGTACCATGCTGGTGAATGTTATCAAGCAGTTCACCAGTGAGATCACGGTGACCAACCTTGACGGTACGGGTAAACCGGCCAATGGCCGCAGCCTGATGAAGGTGGTGGCGCTGGGCGTTAAAAAGGGCCATAAGCTGCGCTTTACCGCAGCGGGCAGCGATGCTGAACAGGCGTTGGTTGCGATTGGCGAAGCGATTAATTCTGGATTAGGAGAGGGCGCAGCATGAGCAGGCGAGTTGCCACCATTACCCTGAATCCCGCGTATGACCTGGTGGGATATTGCCCTGAGATCGAACGGGGTGAAGTCAACCTGGTGCAAACGGCGGGTCTTCACGCCGCAGGCAAAGGTATTAATGTTGCCAAAGTGCTGAAAGACCTCGGGATTGACGTCACGGTGGGTGGATTTCTGGGCAAAGACAATCAGGACGGCTTTCAGCAATTGTTCAGCGAACTGGGCATTGCCAACCGTTTTCAGGTTGTACCCGGCCGCACGCGTATCAACGTCAAGCTGACGGAAAAGGCCGGTGAAGTGACCGATCTCAACTTCTCCGGGTTTGATGTTACACAGCAAGACTGGCAGCGCTTCGTCAATGATTCGCTCAGTTGGTTAGGGCAGTTCGATATGGTTGCGGTTAGCGGCAGCTTGCCAGCGGGCGTCGATCCGGATGCGTTTACCGATTGGATGTCACGCCTGCGTACCCAATGCCCGTGCATTATTTTCGACAGCAGCCGTGAGGCGCTGGTCGCCGGGCTGAAGGCCGCGCCCTGGTTGGTGAAACCCAACCGTCGTGAGCTGGAGATCTGGGCTGGCCGCAAGCTGCCCACGCTGGAAGATGTGGTAGACGCTGCCCACGCGCTGCGCGAGCAAGGTATCGCTCATGTGGTGATCTCGTTGGGGGCGGAAGGTGCTCTGTGGGTTAACGCCTCGGGTGCCTGGTTGGCCAAGCCACCGGCTTGCGATGTTGTCAGCACCGTAGGTGCCGGTGATTCGATGGTCGGCGGATTGATTTATGGCCTGTTAATGCGTGAATCGAGTGAACACACCTTACGACTGGCAACCGCAGTGTCTGCGCTGGCCGTAAGCCAAAGCAATGTTGGCATTACCGATCGACCTCAGTTGGCCGCGATGATGGCGCGTGTCGACCTGAAACCCTTCAATCACTAACAGCAAGAGATAGATCATGAAAACGCTGCTGATAATAGATAAATCACTGGGGCTTGCCAGAAGCCACCTGGTGAAAAAACTGCTCGGCGCGGCGGCCGCGAAAGCGGACCTGACGCTGACTGACAAGATCGATGAAAGCGAACTGGCGATTGTCTTGGGCGGTGCACTGTCTGCTGACAGCGCGCTAAACGGCAGAAAGGTGTATGTCGGTGATGTTGAGCTGGCTGCAAGCCAGCCAGAACAGTTCCTGACGCAGGCCAAAGCGCAGGCGGAGCCGTATCAGGCACCCGCGGCGGCACCGGTGAGTGCGCCTTCAGTGCCGCGTATCGTGGCAGTGACGGCGTGTCCGACCGGCGTGGCGCACACCTTTATGGCAGCAGAAGCCATTGAGCAGGAAGCGAAAAAACGCGGCTGGTGGGTAAAAGTGGAAACGCGCGGCTCTGTGGGCGCCGGTAACGCTATCACCCCGGAAGAAGTCGAGCAGGCCGATCTGGTTATCGTGGCAGCGGATATTGAAGTGGATCTGTCGAAGTTTGCTGGCAAAAAAATGTACCGCACTTCAACCGGCCTTGCGCTGAAGAAAACGGCGCAGGAACTGGATAAAGCGCAGGCAGAAGCCACGGTGTACCAGTCATCGGCGCAAAGTGGTGCACAGCCAGCCAGTACAGGACAGAAAAAGGGCGGCGCCGGACCGTACCGCCATTTGCTGACGGGCGTGTCCTACATGCTGCCGGTGGTGGTGGCGGGCGGTTTGTGTATCGCGCTCTCATTCTTGTTTGGCATTGAGGCGTTTAAAGAGGAAGGCACGCTGGCAGCACACCTGATGACCATCGGGGGCGGTTCTGCCTTTAAGCTGATGGTACCGGTGTTAGCGGGTTACATTGCATTCTCTATTGCTGACCGCCCCGGTCTGGCACCGGGGATGGTTGGCGGTATGCTGGCCATGAGTACCGGTGCGGGCTTCCTGGGCGGTATTATCGCGGGCTTCCTGGCGGGTTATCTGGCGAAAGCGCTCAGTGACCATGTCAAGCTGCCGCAAAGTATGTCTGCCCTGAAGCCGATCCTGATTATTCCGCTAGTGGCGACGCTCATCACCGGTCTCATCATGATCTACGTGGTAGGTACGCCGGTGGCGAAAATCCTGACGGGCTTGACCAGCTGGTTGCAATCCATGGGCACGGCTAACGCGGTGATTCTGGGCGCAATTCTGGGCGGCATGATGTGTACCGATATGGGCGGTCCGGTGAACAAAGTGGCCTACGTGTTTGGTACCACACTGCTCAGTAGCCAGATTTATGCGCCGATGGCGGCGGTTATGGCCGGAGGCATGGTTCCGCCGTTGGCGATGGGGCTGGCGACGCTGGTGGCCGCGAAGAAATTCAGCGCGTCCGAGCGTGAAGGGGGCAAAGCCGCATTTGTGCTCGGCCTGTGCTTTATCTCTGAAGGGGCAATCCCTTACGCTGCCCGTGACCCGATGCGTGTACTGCCGTGCTGTATTCTGGGGGGGGCCATTACTGGGGCGCTGTCGATGGCCGTGGGCGCACACCTGATGGCACCGCACGGCGGGCTGTTTGTGTTGTTGATCCCAGGGGCGATCACGCCGGTACTGGGTTACCTGTTCGCGATTCTGGCGGGCACGGCGGTGGCGGGTCTGCTGTATGCTGTGCTGAAACGTCCTGACGAGCAGTTGGTGAAAGCGGCGTAAGTGGTAAGCCAATACTGAACGCGATGCGAAAACGCCAGCCGTAAGGCTGGCGTTTTTTATGCGGCTTGTGCTTTTAGCCAGGCAATTTCATCGGCCCAGATATCCGGGTTAACGGTTTCCAGAATCAGCGGAATGCCGTCAAAACGCGGGTCGCGCATGATATAGCGGAAGGGCGCGTGCCCGATGTTTCCCTCGCCCAGACTGTGGTGGCGATCGACGCGGCTATTAAAGGCGCTTTTGGCGTCATTAAGGTGCATAGCGCGCAGATAATCAAAACCCACGGTACGCTCGAACTCGGCAAAGGTGTCATCACAGGCGGCGTCGGTGCGGAGATCGTAGCCACCGGCAAAGGCGTGGCAGGTATCAATGCAGACGCCCACGCGGGTTTTGTCCTCGACGCCATCGATGATGGCCGCCAGATGTTCAAAGCGGAATCCCAGGTTGGTGCCTTGCCCGGCGGTGTTTTCGATGACGGCCGTTACGCCTTGAGTGGCATCAAGAGCGATATTGATCGACTCGGCAATACGCGCCAGACAGTCACGCTCATCAATCTGTTTCAAATGGCTGCCGGGGTGAAAGTTAAGCAATGACAGCCCCAATTGTTGGCAACGCGCCATTTCATCAATAAAGGCGCTGCGTGATTTCTCCAACGCGTCGCTGTCCGGGTGACCGAGATTGATCAGATAGCTGTCGTGGGGAAGGATCTGTCCCGCTTGGTAGCCGTACTGCTGGCAGGCAGCCTTGAACTGCGCAATGACCGTGTCGGATAACGGTGCGGCCTGCCATTGGCGCTGATTTTTGGTGAACAAGGCAAATGCGGTTGCCTTGAGTTCGTGGGCTCTGATGACTGCCTGATCCACACCGCCGGCCGCGCTGACGTGTGCGCCTACATATTTCATGCTGTTCTCCTTATTGCTCTGGCGCACAGTATGCCATTGTTATTAACCAAAGGTGATCGCTTGCGCTAAAAAGCGTAACAACATGCTAACCGCTCAGCGCAAAAACGGCGTACTTATGCCAACAGGGCCGTGATGCCAACGTTGATACCGGCACCGCCGACAATCAGCCAGATAAACAGCAATAGCGCCAGCAGCAAAGGCTTGACGCCTGCACGACGTACGGCGCTAAGGCGGGTTGTCACGCCCAATGCGCCCATCGCCATCGTCAGTAACAGGTTATCAATCTGGTGGAGTGCAGTGAGCCAGGTATCAGGCAACCAGTGGAGCGAATTGAAGCCAGCAACGGCGATAAAACCCACGGCAAACCAAGGGAAGGCCATCGGCGTTTTTTCTGTTTCACCGCTGCTGGTGCGGCGTTGCAGAAATCCCCCCAATACCATGAGAAACGGAGCCAGCAACATGACGCGTAACATCTTGCTAATCACCGCGGTGTTTTCGACATCGGGCGCAATGCTGTGGCCTGCCGCCACGACCTGAGCCACTTCATGCACGGTAGATCCAATATAAACGCCGAACATCTGTGGCGAAATGGGTAAATAGTCGCCAGTCATGGCAAGCGAGTAGAGACAAGGATAAAGAAACATGGCGATAGTGCCGAAGATGACAACGGTGGCGACGGCAATCGCGACGCTGTCGCCCTCCGCCTTGACCGTTGGCGCGGTGGCGAGCACCGCTGCGGCGCCGCAAATGCTGCTGCCTGCACCGATGAGATATACTGTCTTGTCATCCAGGCCAAGCAGGGTTTTACCCAGATAGCAGGCAAGAAGAAAGGTGGATGTCAGCACCAATGCGTCAATGATGAGCCCGCTGATACCCAGTGCAGCAATATGTTGCAGGCTGAGACGAAAGCCATACAGCACAATGCCTAAACGCAACAGATGATGCTTTGACCAATTAACGCCATCATCACAGTAGCGTTGCAGGTGTGGATAAAGCGTGTTGCCGAGCAACGCGCCGCCAACCATGGCAAGGGTGAGTGAACCCAATCCCATGCGGGCAACCGAGGGCAGCGCGGCCAGTTGCAGCAAACCGACGGTCATAAGGGCAATAAAAAGCAAGCCAGGCAGCTTGCACAAAAGCGGATGGCTTGATTTATCGCCTTGAATTATAGAAAGAGATGCCATTGCAATACCTGTTTGAAGTCGAGCTAATCTGGGACATAGCCTATGATGAGTGGTCATAAAAGAGAAATTGATTATATGCTTATAACCTATTGCTATTTCCGGTAAGGGCGAACGATGCACATCACGTTGAGACAACTTGAAGTTTTTGCAGAGGTACTGAAAAGCGGATCGACAACACAAGCGTCCGTTATGTTGGCCCTTTCTCAGTCTGCCGTGAGCGCAGCGTTATCGGATTTAGAAGCGCAACTGGGCGTACAACTGTTCGATCGCGTTGGTAAGCGGCTGGTGGTGAACGAGCATGGGCGCTTGCTGTATCCGAAAGCATTGGCCATTCTGGAGCAGTCGCTGGAGATAGAGAAAATGTTCCAGCAAGAGAATGGCGCGCTACGCGTGTTTGCCAGCAGCACCATTGGTAACTATTTGCTACCTGCCATGATCGCTCGCTATCGGCAGGATTTCCCTTCCATCCCTTTCGAGCTTCACGTGGGAAACACCCAGGACGTAGTGACGGCGGTGGCGGAATTCAGCGTTGATCTCGGTTTTATCGAGGGGCCCTGTCATCACCCGGATTTGGTGACGCAGCCCTGGCTGGAGGATGAGCTTGTGGTTTTTTGCGCCCCCGATAGCCCCCTTGCGCAGCAGAGGCTGACAGTTCCCATGCTGGCGGAAGCGCCGTGGATCTTGCGTGAACGTGGCTCAGGCACGCGGGAAATCCTCGATCACCAACTGTTGGCACAACTGCCCCATTTCAAACTGGTGATGGAGTTAGGGAACTCGGAGGCCATCAAACACGCCGTGCGCCACGGCATTGGTATCAGTTGCCTGTCGCGCCGCGTCATTGCCGATCAGCTTGCTGCGGGGTCGCTGGTGGCGTTGCAATTGGAACAACCGCGTTTGATGCGCACACTTTATCTGGTGCACCACAGACAAAAACACCTTTCCAATGTGCTGCAACGCTTTCTGGAATACTGTCAGCTGGCAAAGTAGGGGTCGCAGCAGCCATTCGACTTTCTTATTGCTAATGATGGCGCGGCAGTTATGAAGCTCTCTTATAACTCGATAATGATTGCGCTTCTGTAGAAAACGATTTGCTACAATCCCGCCTCATTTTAGACAGAGCGCAGGATATTATGGCTCAGCAACAATTACATAGCACATCTCAGGGCGCGCCTACGCTGCGCCGTGAGCTTAAAGCGCGGCATCTCACCATGATTGCCATTGGCGGTTCCATCGGCACCGGTCTGTTTGTCGCGTCAGGTGCGACCATTTCCCAGGCCGGTCCCGGTGGCGCGCTGCTCTCCTATGCGCTTATCGGGCTGATGGTCTACTTTTTGATGACCAGCCTGGGCGAACTGGCCGCGTTTATGCCGGTGTCGGGATCGTTTTCCACTTACGGCGCCAAATACGTAGAAGAGGGTTTCGGCTTCGCGCTCGGATGGAACTACTGGTACAACTGGGCGGTGACGATTGCCGTCGATTTGGTGGCGGCGCAGTTGGTGATGGGTTACTGGTTCCCTGAGGTTTCCGGCTGGATTTGGAGTGCCCTGTTTTTAGTATTGATGTTCCTGCTTAACTACATCTCGGTGAAAGGGTTTGGCGAGGCGGAATATTGGTTTTCACTGATTAAAGTGATCACCGTGGTGGTCTTTATCGCCGTTGGCGTGCTGATGATTGTCGGTATTCTGCGCGGCGCAGAGAACGCGGGCTGGCACAACTGGCAAATTGGCGATGCGCCTTTTTCTGGCGGCTTCTCAGCAATGATTGGCGTGGCGATGATCGTTGGCTTCTCCTTTCAGGGGACCGAACTAATCGGCGTAGCGGCGGGCGAATCGAAAGATCCTGCGCAAAATATTCCACGCGCTATTCGTCAGGTATTCTGGCGTATATTGCTGTTTTACGTGTTTGCCATCCTGATTATCAGCCTGATTATCCCTTATACCGACCCCAACTTGCTGCGTAATGATGTCAAAGACATTACGGTCAGCCCGTTTACCCTGGTGTTCCAGAATGCCGGGCTGCTGTCAGCGGCGGCGGTGATGAATGCGGTAATCCTGACGGCGGTGCTCTCTGCGGGTAACTCCGGGATGTACGCTTCAACGCGTATGCTCTTTACCCTGGCGCAGGAAGGCAAGGCACCGCGGATATTCGCGAAACTCTCCAAAGGTGGAGTGCCGCGCAATGCGCTGTATGCCACTACCGTGGTGGCAGGTCTCTGTTTTCTGAGCTCGATGTTTGGTAACCAAACGGTGTATCTCTGGCTGCTGAATACCTCCGGCATGACCGGGTTTATCGCCTGGTTGGGGATTGCGATTAGCCATTATCGTTTCCGCCGTGGCTATGTGCAGCAAGGGTTGGATCTTAACGCGCTGCCATATCGCTCGGGATTCTTCCCCATTGGGCCTATCTTTGCGTTTGTGCTCTGTCTGCTGATCACCCTGGGGCAAAACTACCAGGCCTTTTTGCAGGATAACATTGACTGGTATGGCGTTACCGCAACCTATATTGGCATTCCATTATTTCTGCTGATTTGGTTCGGTTATAAGTTGTCTCGCGGAACGCGTTTTGTGAAATATGAAGAAATGACTTTTCCTGACTTTCACAAATAACGGTTAAGCGTGTGATTCGATCGCGCCATTGGTAATCTGATTACCAATGGCGTTTTTTATGGAAATAGACTGCTGTTGAATAATGTGGTGACATCGTTAATTCGCAACGCGTAAAAGAATTTCTCCGCTTATGTCGTAATTCAGTATATCCGCCGTGCTTTTCTATCATATTGTATAAGCGTAGTGACAAATAGTTTACCAAGGTAACTATTTGGCGCGCATCCACCATCATTTCGATCAAAAAGCGTCTTTCATTGGCGTCAGTCACAACGATGAATGTTAATAAACTCAATGCCATTTGCAGTTAACTTGATGTGCGAATTAACATTATTCCCGGTTGTTGATAACAACACGTGCTATTTAGTTAAAGTAAAAAAAGTGTCGAATGACAATAAGTCGTGGCAATATGAAAAAAATTAACCTTCATCGCATAAAAAACAGTATTCATTGTCGTTTTTAATGTTTGTTATTATCATCAAATAAATCACAACGATAACTCTCGGGGCTGACATCATGTTGAAAATCACTTTCCTGGATAAAGGGGCATTGCCTGAAACTATTTTCTGGAAAAAGCATTTTTTTCGCAGACCGCAATGTCAACACGAATGGATCGAATATAGCTATACGCCGCCGGAACTGGTGGTGGAACGCGCGCAAGGGTGCGAGGTGATTATCACCAATAAAGTGGTGCTGACGCGTGAGATCCTGCAAGCGTTGCCCGCGCTAAAACTGATCGCGGTTACCGCAACCGGTGTGAACAACATTGATATTGCCGCCGCACAGGAACTGGGGATCGCTGTACGCAACGTTCCTGCTTATTCGACGCAATCGGTCGCCGAACACGTGATCGCGATGATATTTTCTCTCAAGCATAGCCTGATGGGCTGGTATCGCGATCAGCTCAGCGATCGCTGGGCCGAGCACAATCAGTTTTGCTATTTCGATCATCCGGTAAAAGACATCGCGGGCTCAACGCTCGGCATCATTGGCTCCGGCGCGATAGGGCAAGAGGTAGCACGATTGGCCAGCGCGGTGGGAATGAAAGTGCTGTTTGCGGAACGGCGCAGCGCGGCGCAGTGTCGGCCCGGCTACTTACCGTTCGACCAAGTGATGCAAACGGCCGATGTTATCTCGCTGCATTGCCCACTGACAGCGGAGACCCAGGGTTTGATCAATGCCCAGACGCTGGCACTGTGTAAACCGTCGGCATTTATCATCAATACGGCGCGCGGCGCGTTGGTGGATGAACCGGCACTGCTGACGGTACTGTTGCAGCACCGTATCGCGGGTGCCGCATTGGATGGATTGACACAGGAGCCACCGGCGTTAGATAACCCGTTGATGAAAGCGGCGAAAACCATGCCAAACCTGTTGATTACTCCCCATATCGCCTGGACATCCGGCTCGTCGTTGCAAGTGCTGATGGAGAAAACCATCGCCAATATCGATGAGTTTGTGCAGCAGCAGGGGCTCTAACGCTGTTCCGTGTCTTGAGATAGCGCGCAGCGGGCCGTTATAGGCCCGCTACCGATAAGGCGCTTGCCGTGTTATTACAGTTTATCGTAGGGAAATGAGTTTTTGATGTAGCGCGTGTAGTAGCGATACTTTGCCGTGCTGGACAGCAACTCTTCATAGATCATCCGTGCGACACCTTTGTATAAATAGGTGCTGCCGTTCAGCAGTTCAACTTCCAGATGTTTTTTCTCTTCGTCATAGCCGACAGAAAACAGTTCGCTTGAAGCCACTCGTTTACGTTGCAAATCAAATCCCTCCCAGTGAAATCCCCCTGTTTAAACCTCGTCCTATTCTGACGCAGTGTTCAGCTAAACAGGTCCCTGAAACAGTTTCTTGCATTGCCAAGTCGATTTACGATTGTGTGACAAAAAAAGCAGTTTAACAATCAGTTGCTGTCTGCGATATCGCAAAAAACGCTATCAACGCGCGCTGTCATTGCTGATTGCCAAGTACCGAGTGACTGCGATCACAAAAGGAAAATGAGGCAGACCAGACGATCTGCCTCATTGGGGGAGGCCGGTTAGGCCTTCAAATGGCTGGCATGAAAACGCAAGTGGTCTTCAATAAAGCTGGCAATAAAATAATAGCTGTGGTCATAGCCAGACTGGGTGCGCAACGTCAGCGGCCAACCCTGTTCTGCTGCCTGCTGTGCCAAGCGCGCGGGCTGCAACTGGTCGGGTAAAAACTGATCGCTGTCGCCCTGATCGACCAGCAGCGGCAATCGAGCCGAGGTTTGTGACAGCAGATAGCAGCTGTCATAGTCACGCCAGGTCGTTTCGTCGGTGCCCAGATACGCGGTAAAGGCTTTGCGCCCCCAGGGAACCTCGCTGGGATTAACGATTGGCGCAAACGCTGAGGCAGACCGATAACGCTCCGGATGGCGCAGTGCCAGCATCAATGCACCGTGACCGCCCATCGAGTGTCCACTGATCGACTGACGATCGCTGACGTTGAAATGCTCACGCACCAAAGCGGGCAGTTCGCTGCTGACGTAATCGTACATACGATAATGCGCTGACCAAGGCGCTTGGGTGGCGTTGACGTAAAATCCTGCACCCTGACCCAGGTCGTAACCGGGATCGTTAGCCACCGTGTCTCCACGCGGGCTGGTATCTGGCATCACCAGCACCACCCCCAGTTCGGCAGCGATACGCTGTGCGCCCGCCTTGGTGGTGAAGTTTTCATCATTGCAGGTCAACCCGGACAGCCAATACAGCACCGGTGGTGGTGTATCGTCTGCGGTTGGCGGCAGATAAATGCTGAACGTCATCGGGCCATTCACGCTGCTTGAGGTATGGCGATAGCGCTGTTGCCAACCGCCAAACAAGCGATGCTCTTCCAGTAATTCCAGCGTCTGGTTCATGGGGGCGTGCCTCCTTGTGCGCGGATTAACGGTAGTGGATAACGGTACGAATCGATTTGCCTTCATGCATCAAATCGAAGGCTTCATTAATCTGTTCCAGCGGCATGGTGTGAGTAATAAAATCTTTTAGCGGAAACTCGCCCTTCAGATAGCGATCGACGATACCGGGCAGTTGGCTGCGGCCTTTGACACCGCCAAACGCCGAGCCGCGCCATACGCGTCCTGTCACCAATTGGAACGGGCGAGTGGCGATCTCTTCTCCGGCACCGGCAACGCCGATGATAACGGATTCGCCCCAGCCCTTGTGGCAGCATTCCAGTGCGGAACGCATCACGTTTACGTTGCCGATACATTCAAACGAGAAGTCCACGCCGCCATCGGTCAGCTCAACAATCACATCCTGAATCGGTTTGTCGTAATCTTTGGGGTTGATCAGATCCGTCGCCCCCAGTTTGCGGGCCAGATCGAACTTGCTGGTGTTGATATCGATACCAATGATGCGTCCAGCCCCGGCCATCTGTGCGCCGATAATGGCAGACAGGCCGATACCGCCCAGACCGAAGACGGCGACGCTGTCACCGGGTTTCACCTTGGCCGTATTCAATACGGCACCCATGCCGGTAGTCACACCGCAGCCCAGCAGGCACACTTCTTCCAGCGGCGCTTCCTTATTGATCTTCGCCAGAGAAATTTCAGGCACTACCGTCAGTTCCGCGAAAGTGGAGGTGCCCATGTAGTGAAAAATAGGCTTGCCATCTTTAAAGAAACGCGTGGTGCCGTCCGGCATCAACCCTTTGCCTTGCGTGCTGCGAATCGACTGGCACAGGTTGGTTTTGCCGGAACGACAGAACTTACACTCGCCACATTCTGGCGTGTACAGCGGAATAACGTGATCGCCGACGGCGACGCTGGTCACGCCCTCGCCAACCGCTTCAACGATACCGCCACCTTCGTGACCCAGAATGGCCGGGAATACGCCTTCCGGATCTTTGCCAGACAGCGTGTAGGCATCGGTGTGGCACACGCCAGTCGCGACGATACGCACCAGGACTTCGCCTTTTTGCGGCGGCATCAAATCAACGTCTTCAATCGAGAGCGGTTGGTTAGGGCCCCAGGCGACAGCGGCGCGGGTTTTGATCATGTTCATGGAGTGCTCCTATAGGTAATGCAGTTGCAGTAATGGGATGTGCCTCTCGTGACATTGTCCGGCGAGAGGCGCAAGCGGTTCAGGTATCGAACTGCTCGATAATCAGTTTCTTAAAGGCTTCCACATTGGGACCAAAGGCGTCTCGTCGCCATATCAGCCAGGTGGATGCGTTAGCCAGCGGCTCAGGCAGCGGGTGGCGTTGCACCCGATCGCGGGCTGCCAGCGCGTCAAGCACCGAAAGTGGCAACAGCGCCACACCGGCACCGCTCGCGACAGAGGCCAGCATCGCTGCATAGGAAGTCACCTCAACCGTATGACCGGGTGTGACGCCTGCCTGATGGAACCAGTTTTCCAATTTATGCCGATAGGCGCAGCCCGCGCGAAAAGCCAGCAGCGTGCTGCCTGCCATCTCCTGCGGGTCGGTAATGGGCGCATGGTCGAGGGCGGAGACCAGCACCAGCGTTTCGCCAAACGCGGCGCACCCGTTGAGCTCGTCGGCCTGTATTGGCCCGTCTACCAGCGCGGTCGCCAAGGTTCCGGCTCTTACGCGCTCGACGATATCACTGGACACCGAGCAGGTCAGGGCGACAGACACGGCGGGATAGCGCGTATGGTAGGCCGACAACAATACCGGCAGATGGCTTACGGCGAGGCTTTCCATCGCGCCCAAGGCGAAATTGCCGGTGGGTTCACCGGCGCGCGTCATGCTGATCGCTTCCTCACTCAATGCCAAAATACGTTCTGCATAGCAGAGAAAATTGTGCCCCACCGGGGACAAGCGCAGCCGCTGTTTCTCGCGGATAAACAGATCGCGCCCTAATTCCTGTTCCAATTGACGCAATCGGGTCGTCAAGTTTGAGGGGACACGCTGCAACAGTTCGGCGGCGCGAGCCACTGAGCCCGTTTCCGCCACCAGGCAGAACATCCGAAGCTGCGTCAGGTCCATACACCCACCTTTCATTTTGTGAGACTAACTTTGATGAACTTATTCATTTTAAGTGATTAACTCAGTCTAACGATTACGACCTGACTTGGCAACGTCCTTGTTACATCTGACAGAAAATCAGTGCTGAGGCGCAAGCCGTTCAGCACGATGCTAAAGCGTGATAAACCTATTTCAAGTCTGTTACAAAACCGCAATATTGCACCTGCTTCATGAAGGAAATGCCTGATCTTTTGCCATGTTATCGCAAGGTTATGGGTAACATTTTCCTCACTAAAGGGAGTGATACCGGATATTCACTGTGACTTTGTATAATTATTAGTTTGCTATATATAAAAATAAATTAATATTTCCTGGCTAAAACCCGAGAAATATCTACTGTTATTATGCCCGGAGCAGGGCGAATAAATACACGGTGTAAAAAGGCGCTGATGGCCAATGGTTTTTCATGTTCAAAAATAAAAAAACCAAATGAAAGCGGAATTTATTACGAAAAAAATCAGTTCGTGCTAACAATTGACTATATCTATTGTTGCCGATGTTTTTATCGTGTTTAATGCTCGGCCGGGGTAAAGGTGAGTCGTTTATTGCCGATGATGTTAGTTAAGACCAGTAAATGTTTTTTTTTGTTACACGACAAGGAGTGTTTGATACGTTGTGGCGCATCACCTATGTGTCACGCAGTGACGGCCGATCTCGATGAATACGCGGAAAACAGACAAAAAGCGTAAAAGAAGATCGCTGAATTAGTTACAGGAGTCATCCGTGAACTTTTTAAGAAATATCACCATCAGGGCAATGCTTCTTATCATTTTGGGGGCTTTTCTGCTGTTGTGGGCCGGCGTTTCCCTTTATAGCATGTCATCACTAAGCAAAATGACGGGGCTGCTTGAAGCGAGCGAAATACAGAAAAAAAATGTAGAAATGTTGTCGAGAGGTAATGACCAATATTTCCGTACTGTGACCCGCATGGTGCGGTCAATGGATTTCAAGCAGGCCGGTAACAGCGCAGACGCTGAAAAAACCTTGACCGCCGCCGCGACCGCATTAAAAAACACCAGCGAGGCTTTAGAACAATTCAAAAATACCGATCACTCTATCGTCGAGCCTGAGATTGCTTCTGCCATGGTCAACACCTGGCAGGCGGTTATCAGCAATGGGTTGCAGCCAATGATTGCGGCAGCGCAGGACAACAAACCTGAGCTGTTCCAACAATTGTTCATGAACACCTACCCGCCGCTCAGCGTTGCTTTTGGCGGTGCGATGGAAAAATACCAGAACAGCATTACGTCGCGGTCAACCGAGTCATTGCAGCAAGTCTACTCTTTACTGTCATGGGGCAGAAGTGTGCTTCTGGCGGCATTGGTGCTTGGTGCTCTGATGCTATTGATCACCGATCGTTATCTGGTGAACTATCTGGTGCGACCGCTAAACGATATCAAAGCGCATTTCCGTGTGATGGCTGATGGCGATCTTGGCAGTCCGGTCCAGGAGTTTGGGCGTAACTGCGTAGGACAACTGATCCCTTATCTCAGAGACGTGCAGAGTAAATTGATTGGCACAGTCTCCACCATTCGTGACAGTTCTGGTGCCATCTATCAAGGCTCCAGCGAGATTCGCAGCGGCAATAATCATCTCTCGGCGCGTACTGAACAGCAGGCTGCCGCCTTGGCCGAAACCGCTGCCAGCATGGAGCAACTGAGCGCCACGGTGAAACAGAATGCTGAGAATGTGCATCAGGCGAGTACGCTCTCGCAAGATGCGGCGGTAGCCGCACGGCGCGGCGGCGAAGTGGCGTCGGACGTGGTGGAAACCATGGCCAGTATCACCACCAGTTCGAAAAAGATTGCCGACATTACCAGCGTGATTAACGGCATCGCTTTCCAAACCAATATCCTGGCATTGAACGCCGCGGTGGAAGCCGCGCGGGCGGGCGAACAAGGGCGTGGGTTTGCCGTGGTGGCCGGTGAGGTACGTAGTCTGGCACAGCGCAGCGCTCAGGCGGCCAAAGAGATCGAAACGCTGATTGCCGAGTCGGTAGCGCGGGTCGGTAAAGGCTCCGAGCAGGTAGCGCAAACCGGTGACGTGATGAATGCCATTATTGTGGCGGTGACGCGGGTTAACGATCTGATGGGCGAGATCGCCAATGCGTCAGACGAGCAGAGCCGTGGTATCAGCCAGGTCGGGCAAGCGGTTGCTGAGATGGACGGTGTGACGCAGCAGAATGCGTCGCTGGTTGAGCAATCGGCAGGGGCGGCTGCATCGCTGGAAGATCAGGCACGTCAGCTCACCGAAGCCGTTGCGTTGTTCAAACTTTCTGATCAGGATAAA
The DNA here is from genome assembly GCF_025962655.1 of Candidatus Symbiopectobacterium sp. NZEC151. Classification (GTDB taxonomy): domain Bacteria; phylum Pseudomonadota; class Gammaproteobacteria; order Enterobacterales; family Enterobacteriaceae; genus Symbiopectobacterium. Next base: position 512,635 of record NZ_JAGFPE010000001.1, read on the forward strand.
CGTCAGTCACCTGCGGCGGCGCTGCCGCGCAAAAGCGCAACGTCTGCGCCTGCGCTGTTAGCCAGCAGCAAGAAAGGTGCCTCAGCAAACGATAACTGGGAGACGTTCTAACGCCCCGCGGCGTAATAGCGTCTCACTAAGCACCCTGTTATCCCACAGCGTCAGGCGGACAAGTCTGACGCTTATTTTTCGTTCCATGATCCGTTATCCCTCCGCATGAAGTTGAACCTATTTCACCGATCATGAAGTACAATCACTGGATAATCCTGCGTCACTCCACTAGAGTGAACGCGCTTGGAATGTCACACCTGCCGGAGAAGAAACAGAATGACCCCCACGTTGAGTCGCGAAGCGGCGCTGGTTCATGAAGCGTTGCTGGCGCGCGGTCTGGAAACCCCGCTGCGCGGCGCGCTGCTGGATGCTGCCACCCGCAAGGCGCGCATCGCCGAACACATGACCGAAATCATGAATCTGCTGAGCCTCGATCTGCAAGATGACAGCCTGGCGGAAACCCCGCATCGCATCGCAAAAATGTATGTGGATGAAATTTTCGCCGGTCTGGACTACGCCAATTTCCCTAAAATCACCATCATTCAAAACAAAATGAAAGTGGATGAAATGGTTACCGTGCGTGATATCACACTGACCAGCACCTGCGAGCACCATTTTGTCACCATTGATGGCAAGGCCACGGTCGCCTATATCCCGAAAGAAGGGGTGATTGGCCTGTCGAAGATCAACCGTATCGTGCAGTTTTTTGCACAGCGTCCGCAGGTGCAAGAACGATTGACGCAGCAGATTCTTGTCGCACTGCAAACCCTGCTGGGCACCAGCAATGTTGCGGTATCGATTGACGCCGTGCACTACTGTGTCAAAGCGCGCGGTATTTGTGATGCGACCAGCGCGACCACCACCACATCGCTGGGTGGTCTGTTTAAATCGAGCCAGAATACGCGTCAGGAGTTCCTGCGCGCCGTGCGTCACCACCAGCACTGATCCTCCTGCCGCAGCCACCGGGTGTGGCTGTCGGCGGCATGCGTCCCATTGGATTGGCACAAACTCCTATGATGCCTCACTCGCCTTCATCGCCGCGCCGTATCGCCACACTGGATTTCGTGCGCGGCGTGGCGGTATTGGGCATCTTATTGCTCAATATTACCGCGTTTGGCCTGCCCAAGGCCGCTTATCTCAATCCTGCCTACGCCGGTTACCCTGCGCTGCATGAGGCCCTGACCTGGGCTGTGATGGATCTGCTGGCCCAGGCGAAATTTCTGACATTGTTTGCCCTGCTGTTTGGCGCAGGTTTACAACTGCTTTTGCCGCGAGGTACGCGCTGGGTTCATGCGCGTCTGTTCTGGTTGATGCTGATTGGGCTATTGCACGGTATTTTCATGTGGGACGGCGATATCTTGCTGGATTATGGCCTCATCGGTCTGCTCTGCTATGCCATGATCCGACAGGCGGACAGCAGCCGTATGCTGATGCGTATCGGCGTGGTGATGTACGCCGTAGGCGTCGGCATGCTGGTGGTATTAAGCCAGATTCTCAGCCCGGAGCCGGGGCGCTACTGGTTGCCGAGTGATGCAGACATCGCCTACGAGGCCTATTGGCTCCAACTGGGTGGCGTAGAAGCGTGGCGCAATCGCATAGATCTGCTGATCGAGAGTCTATTGTCGCTGGGTGTGCAATATGGCTGGCTGCTGGCAGGCTCATTGCTGCTGGGCGCCGGGCTGATGCGCAGCGGCTGGCTGCGCGGTGAGTTCAGTGGGGCGCATTATCGCAAAGTTGCCCTGTGGTTTATCGCGATGGGACTGCTGATTGATGCTGTTGGCATGGTGTTGCAGTGGCATCTTGCCTGGGAGTACCGCTGGAGTGGTCTGTTGCTGCAAATTCCTCGCGATATTGCCGCGCCGATTCAGGCTATCGGTTATCTGGCACTCTGCTACGGGTATTGGTCAACGCTGCGACAATGGCGGGTGTCAGCCTGGATAGGAGACATCGGACGGATGGCGTTGAGCAGCTATCTGTTGCAGACGCTGATCTGCACCCAGCTCTTTTATCACTGGGGCGGTTTTATGCAGTTCGACCGTTTGCAATTGCTGGGCATCGTGCCGTTTATCTGGTTGATTAACGGCTTGGCGGCACATTACTGGCTGCGTCATTTCGAACAAGGCCCACTGGAGTGGGGATGGCGACGCTTAACCAGGCTGATTGCCGGGCCTTCGCGCTAATCCGGTCACCCGCATTACGGTTGTTGCGGTGCCGAGTTACCGTTGGCGTCGGCGCTAGCGTCATGCTCTTTTTCTGCCGGTGGGTTGTCTAACGTGCTAAGCAATTCGGGCGGTACGGCGGGATAATCAGGTTCATCCTTGGCAATTTTGTGCTCCGCCGGGATCGGTACCAGCGGCCCCAGAAAGCGGGGTTCGCGTTTGAGAATGTAGAGATCGAACAGCGTACCAAGCCGGGCACCCACTTCACGCAGCCGGATTGTCATCATGTTTTTCGGCGAAGGCACCGCATAACACTGTGCCTGAATGCCCATATGCATGGCGATAAACAGCGCCCGTTCACAGTGGAAGCGTTGGGTAATAATCGTGAAATCGTTGGTATCAAACACTTTGCGCGTGCGCACAATCGAGTCCAGGGTTCGGAACCCCGCGTAATCAAGCACAATGTCGCTGGGTGAGATGCCCGCTGCGATCAAATCGCGTCGCATGGTCATCGGCTCATTATAACTTTGCAGCGCGTTATCACCGCTTAGCAGCAAATAGCTGACTTTCCCGCCGTTGTAGGCATTGATAGCCCCCTGAATACGGAACAGGTAATACTGATTCAGTGCGCCAACGCGGTAATATTTTGCCGTGCCCAGTACCACCCCCACTTGACGCTCCGGCAGTGCGGCTAAATCGTCATAGATATAGGGTGCCGTTTTCCAGCCAATCCACCGGTCCAGTGCAAATGCTGACAGTAATGATACGCAAAGAACAATACCTGAACCGACTATCAGGCGCTTCCATATGCTCATACGGGTATCAAAATGAGAAAAATGATCATGAACAAAGGCTACTTTACCCGTCTGGCGTAAGCAAGCCATAGCCAAGCTAATAGCCGATTATTGATTGATTGTTGCGCGATTGCGCGAAAAGCAGGCAAAAAAAACCGGCCAGCAGGCCGGTTTATGCAGTGAGCGATCCGGTTAGTTTATCCGGCTGCCCCACAGATCGTATTCATCCGCGTGTTCGATAACCACCTGCACAACGTCACCCACTTTGACGTTGGTTTCGCCGTTAAGGTAGACGCTGCCATCGATTTCCGGTGCGTCGGCCATGCTGCGGCCAATCGCACCTTCATCATCCACTTCATCGATCAGCACCCGCAACGTGCGGCCGATTTTCTCTTGCAACCGTTCAGCGGAAATACGCTGTTGCAGCGCCATAAAGCGGTGAAAACGTTCTTCTTTGATCGCTTCCGGCACTTGATCCGGCAGGTCGTTTGCCGTCGCGCCGACGACCGGGCTGTATTGGAAGCAGCCCACGCGATCCAGTCGCGCCTCGCTCAGAAAATCGAGCAGCATTTGGAAATCTTCTTCGGTTTCACCGGGAAAGCCGACAATAAAGGTAGAACGCAGCGTTAAATCAGGGCACATCACGCGCCACTGTTTGATTCGCTCCAGCGTACGCTCTACCGCGCCGGGGCGTTTCATCAGCTTGAGAATTTTCGGACTGGCGTGCTGTAACGGGATATCCAGATAGGGCAGGATCTTGCCCGCGGCCATCAGCGGAATCACGTCATCCACGTGGGGATAGGGGTAAACATAGTGCAATCGCACCCACACGCCCAGTGAGGCAAGCTGTTCGCACAGGCTGACCATGCTGGTTTTTACCGGTTGCCCGTTCCAGAAACCGGTGCGCTGCTTCACATCGGCACCGTAGGCGGAGGTATCCTGTGAAATCACCAGCAGCTCTTTCACACCGGCTTCGACCAGTCGTTTGGCTTCATCCAGCACGCTGCCGATCGGGCGGCTATCCAAATCGCCGCGCATCGACGGGATAATGCAGAAGGTGCAGCGATGGTTGCAACCTTCAGAAATTTTCAGATACGCGTAGTGCTTGGGGGTCAGTTTGACGCCCTGCGCGGGTACCAGGCTGGTAAAGGGATCGTGTGCCGGTTTGGGAACATAGTGATGCACATGCGAGATCACCTGCTCATAGCTGTGCGGACCGGAGATTTCCAACACTTTCGGGTGCACTTCGCGGATTTGGTTCTCTTTGGCACCGAGGCAACCGGTAACGATCACTTTGCCGTTTTCGTTCAGCGCTTCACCAATGGCTTCCAGCGACTCTTGCACCGCGCTGTCGATAAAACCGCAGGTATTGACGATAACCACTTCGGCGTCATCGTAGGTGGGCACAACCTGATAGCCCTCATTGCGCAGCTCAGTCAGGATACGCTCGGAATCGACCAGGTTTTTCGGGCAACCGAGACTGACAAAACCGACTTTCGGCGCGGCGGCAGGTGTTTTTGTGTGGGACATTCAACGTTACTCACTTTGCATCAATGGCGCGGGATGTTAATGACATTACGGCAAACATTATACAGCTAAGTGTGGGGTTAATGCGAGAACGTGGCGATGCGCGCTATCAGGCGCGTGATTTGTGCGTTCAGGACGCGCTAACGTCAAGAAAAGTAAAACGTCGTCGCTTTTTTTGCGTGCACTGACTGGGCTGCCTACAGTTAGTGAAATGCCTTGCCTAGGAGCCCTACCATGCTGTTTTCATTGACCCGGATCGTTACCGCCCCTGCGCGTGGGTTGCTGCTGCTTGTTCTCACCGTTTCCACGCCGCTGTTGGCGGCAGAGCCTGTGGTGACCGAGCTGCAGGACAAGCTGGACCACCCCTGGTCACTGGCCTTTTTGCCGGGAAATAACGGGATGCTGATCACCGAACGCGCCGGGCAACTGCGCCATTGGCAGCAGGGAAAAGGGCTCTCCGCACCCATTGATGGCGTACCGGCGGTGTTTGCCAAATCGCAGGGCGGTTTGTTGGAAGTCGCTTTGGCCCCGGATTTTGCGCAAAGCCGTCGTCTCTACCTGAGTTTCGCCGAAGCGGGCGAGGACGGCAACGCGGGTACCGCCGTGGGCTATGGCCGTTTGTCTGAGGATTATCGCCGCTTAGAGCACTTCACCGTATTTTTCCGTCAACAGCCCAAACTCTCCAGCGGCAATCACTTCGGCGGTAAGTTGACTTTCGATAACCACGGCATGCTGTTTATCTCGCTCGGTGAAAATAACCAGCGTCCCACCGCGCAGGATCTGGATAAGCTGCAAGGGAAGATCGTGCGGCTGACGGCAGAAGGCAAAGTCCCTGTCGATAATCCCTTTGTGAACAAGGCCGGGGCGCGGCCCGAAATATGGTCGTACGGCCACCGAAATCCTCAGGGGCTGGCTTTTAACCCGGTTACCGGAACGCTGTGGGAGCATGAGCATGGCCCGCGCGGTGGCGATGAAATCAACTTTCCCGCCGCCGGAAAAAACTATGGCTGGCCGCTGGCGACGCACGGTATCAACTACTCTGGGTTGAAAATTCCAGAGGCGAAGGGAACCCGCGTGCCAGGCATGGCCGACCCGGCGCATGTGTGGGAAAAATCGCCCGGGATCAGCGGTATGGCATTTTATCAGGACGAGCGTTTCCCGCAGTGGAAAAATTCGGTGTTTATCGGCGCGTTGGCGGAGCGCAACCTGATTCGCTTAACGCTGGAGGGCGATCGTATCCTGTCTGAGGAGCGCTTGCTGACGGATCGTAATGAACGTATCCGCGAGGTCAGGGTCGGGCCGGATGGCTACCTGTACCTGCTGACCGATGACAGTGATGGCAAATTATTGCGCGTTGGACTGAAATAACCGGCGCACCCTGTTGGAGAGTCACGCCGGATAAATCACATCAGGTTAACGGCAACATGACCGTGTCGCGGAAGGCGGGGCGCGCGGTCAGCTGTTGATACCAGCGTTCCAAATGCGGCAATGACGGGCGTTCGATGTCCATGTTAAACCAGCCATAAGCGATACATCCCAGGGGAATATCACCAATACCAAATGCCTGCCCGGACAGCCAGGGTTGACGGGAAAGGGCATCGTCAGCAATCGCCAGCAGGCGTTCGCACTCCACTTTCTGTTTGGCAATCAGCGCAACATCACGCTGTTCGGGCGCGGTACGCACCAGGCCAATAAATACGGTGCCAAATGGCACAGCCAACGATATTGCCCAGTCCATCCACTTTTCTGCATTGGCGCGCTGACCGTGATCGGCCAGATAGAGGCTCTGCTGACCGTATTTGGCGGCCAGATAACGCACAATGGTATTGGATTCCCACAACACCAGATCGTCGTCTTGCAGGCAGGGAATTAGCCCATTTGGGTTCATGGACAGATAATCTGCTTCGCGATTACGGCCAAACTGACCGCCAGCCAGAATGTGCTGATAACTCAACCCCAGTTCTGCGGCGAGCCAGCGGACTTTTTTGACATTACTCGAATTCTCTCGGCCCCATAAAGTAAGCATGATAACCCTCTGATGGCGAATGGGAGGAAGCGCGTTGACGCCCCGACAGCAACAACATCAACCACTATACCTGCTTTCAATGGCGCGGAGGGAGAAGAAAAGGGAATTATCATCCTGAATAGCATGCTGTTTTGATCCCGGCTGGCGTGTGCTAACGTGTCGCCGACATAAAGATATGCCAATTTAATCTTTATCATCCCAAAGCGGATTTTTCATAATGCAGTACACAATATAAAACAGGGAAATCACAATGACTTTGACCCATCGTTTTCGCGCTTTGCTGGGCGCGGCGCTTATTTCCGCACTGCCGTTTGTGGCGGGCACTTCCTCGGCATTGGCCAGCACCGATCCGCAGACCTTGACGTTTGGCGTGGCACCCGGTCCCTATGGCGACATGGTAAACCAGACCATCAAACCGCAGCTCGAGAAAAAAGGCTACAAAGTGGTGGTGCGTGAGTTTAGCGACTACGTGCAGCCCAATCTGGCGCTGGCGAACGGCAGCATTGATGCCAACCTGTTCCAGCATTCGCTCTATCTGGAAAAGTTTGCGGCAGACAAAGGCTTGAAGCTGGCGAAGCTGATCATCGTGCCAACGGCAAGCATGGGATTCTATTCCAAAAAAATTCACTCGCTGGATGAGTTGAAAAAAGGCGACGTGATTACGTTGTCCAACGATGCGACCAATCTGGCGCGCGGACTGCGTTTTTTGCAATCGCTCGGGTTGATCACCATCAAACCGGATCTTGATGCTACCAAAGCATCAGAAAAAGATATTGTTGATAACCCGCGCGGTCTGGTATTCAAACCGCTGGAAGCGGCCCAGTTACCGCGCACGCTGGATAGCGTAACCGCCTCGCTGGTTAACGGTAACTTTGCGTTTGCCGCCGGGCTGAAGTTGTCCACCGCCCTTAAACTGGAAATTCTGGACGAAAACCTGAAAAACGTGATTGCCGTGCGTGCTGATGATATCGATAAGCCGTTTGCCAAAGATATTAAAGCTGCCGTTGAGTCCGACGCGTATGCCGCCGCGATCAATGCGCCGGGCAGCGTGTTCAGCGAATTTCAGAAGCCAGAATGGATGAAGGCGCGTGCCGCACAGTAAGCCGCTATAAGCTCGATAGCGTGTTATTATCCCGGCCTTTGGCCGGGATAATGTTTTTGGCCGGGATAAAACAGAGAATCGGTGATGATAGAACTCAACGCGATTAGCGTGAATTTTTCGCAGGGGAAAGCGGGCGCAACGGCGGCGGTCGATAACGTCAGCTTGCGTATCCAGCAGGGTGAAGTTTTCGGGATTGTGGGCACCAGCGGTGCGGGAAAGAGCACCCTGTTGCGTACCATTAACCTGTTGCAGCGCCCGACGAGCGGCAGCGTTACGGTGAATGGTGTCACGATCAGTGATTTAAGCGGCAGCGAGCTGCGCCGCGCCCGTCAGGGCATTGGCATGATTTTCCAGCATTTCAACCTGATGCAGACGCGTACCGTGGCGGAGAACGTCGCATTCAGTTTGAAAGCCGCGGGCAAATCTGCGCAGGAAATTGCCCAGCGCGTGCCTGAAATGCTGAATCTTGTTGGATTGTCCGATAAGGCGGATGTCTATCCTTCCCGCTTGAGTGGTGGGCAGAAACAGCGCGTCGGCATTGCACGCGCGATTGCCAACCATCCGCAAGTGCTGCTGTGCGATGAGCCGACCTCGGCCCTCGATCTGGAAACCTCAGCCGCCATTCTGGTGCTGCTCAAGGAGATTAATCAGCGCCTGGGGATCACCATTGTGCTGATTTCTCATGAAATGAGCGTCATCAAAACGGTGTGTGACCGCATGGCGGTGATGACGCAAGGCCGCGTAGTGGAAGAAGGTGAGGTGTTCGATGTGTTTGCCGCACCGCAGCATCCGTTCACGCAACAGTTGGTCTCCCACACGCTGAATCTGGAACTGCCCGCTCGCCTGAAAGAAGAGCTGCAAGGTACGTTGCTGAAAATTCTGTTTATCGGCGATTCCGCCGAGCAGCCGGTGTTATCCGATGTGGCGGTGCGTTATGGCGTTTCGGTCAACATTTTGCACGGCAAGATTGAATATATCGGCAACCGTGCGTTAGGTATTCTGGTGGTGTTACTGACCCACCCGACGGACAGCGAGCAACTGGCTGGCGCTATCCATTACGTTCAAACCCGCACGGCGCGCGTGGAGGTGTTACATGGGTGATTTTTGGCTCGACCTGACCGTTGCGTTTGGCGAAACCTTTCAGATGGTCAGCATCGCGACGCTGTGCGCCATTGTCGGAGGTCTGCCTTTGGGCCTGCTGATTTTTGTCACCGACAGAAACCTGTTTTGGCAAAACCGTGCGGTGTATTTGTGCAGCACGATTTTGGTCAACATTATCCGCTCTGTCCCGTTTGTCATCCTGCTGGTGCTGTTGTTGCCGCTCACCCAGATACTGCTGGGTAACACTATCGGGCCAGTGGCGGCCTCGGTGCCGATGTCGGTGGCCGCGATGGCGTTTTATGCGCGTCTGGTGGACAGCGCCCTGCGCGAAGTCGATCCCGGTATTGTCGAGGCGGCGGAGGCGTTCGGCGCCAGCCCGATGCGCATTATCGGGACTGTACTGCTGCCGGAAGCCAAGGCGGGCTTGCTGCGCGGTCTGACCATCACGCTGGTCAGCCTGATTGGCTACTCCGCGATGGCGGGCATTGTGGGCGGCGGCGGCGTCGGTGATTTAGCCATTCGCTTTGGTTATTACCGCTATGAAACGCAGGTGATGGTGGTGACCGTGGTGGCGCTGGTTATTCTGGTACAAGTGGTGCAGATGTTGGGTGACTGGTTTGCCAAGCGGGCGGATAAGCGCGATCGTCGCTAACGGCCCGCTACCGGCGAGCGCCCCATGCTGCTTGCCGGTTTTTCCTTCCTTCCATGAGAAAACTCTCATAACGCATTTATAAATCAGCGTATTTTCTAGACGTTTGCATTTCTTTGAGTATCTTTACAGAGTAGGGCGTTTCATTGTCATCCGGCGGACGGTAACGTTGGCAGCTTATTGCTATTCGTTGCAAAGAATATCGAAATTTGACCAGATTAACTGCGCGACTAACGACATGGAGGACGCATGAACACCACGGCCCATTTTCCCCAGACTCGATTTTCCAAGGCCGCGTGCTCCCGCCTGATGCTGTGCAGCGCGACGCTGCTGTGGCTGACGCTGACCCCACACGTACAGGCTGAACAGGTGCCAGCCGCGCCGCAGATCGACGCCAAAGCCTTTATTCTTATTGATTACCACAGCGGCGTGGTGTTGGCGGAACAGCGGGCGGATGAGCGGCTTGATCCCGCCAGCCTGACGAAAATGATGGCAAGCTACGTCATCGGTCAGGCGATAAAAACGGAAAAAATCAAACCAGACGATCTGGTTACCGTCGGTAAAGATGCCTGGGCAACAGGTAACCCCGCACTGCGTGGTTCATCGCTGATGTTTTTGAAACCCGGCGATAAAATTCCGGTCCTGGAGCTGAACAGAGGCATCGTTATCCAATCGGGCAATGATGCCAGCATTGCGTTGGCCGACTACGTGGCGGGCAGTCAGGATGCGTTTGTCAGCCTGATGAACAACTACGTCAAATCACTCAACCTCACCAATACCCATTTCCTCACCGTGCACGGACTGGATGCTACCGGGCAGTACAGCACGGCGCGTGATATGGCGCTGTTGGGGCAGGCGTTGATTCGCGATGTGCCGGAAGAGTATGCCCTGCACAAAGAAAAAGAATTCACCTTCAATAACATCAAACAGCCCAACCGCAACCGTTTGTTGTGGAGCAGTAACCTGAATGTCGACGGTATCAAAACCGGACACACCAGCGGTGCCGGGCACAATCTGGTGGCATCCGCGACGGAAGGCAACATGCGGTTGATTTCTGTGGTGCTGGGTGCACCGACGGATGCCATTCGTTTCCGCGACAGCGAAAAGCTGCTGACCTGGGGTTTCCGCTTCTTCGAAACGGTCACGCCGGTTCAGGGCAATACTACCTTTACCACTCAGCGTGTCTGGTACGGCGCACAGAGTGAAGCGCGGCTGGGGGTTGCTGACGATGTCGCCCTCACGGTGCCAAAAGGGCAAATGCGCAATCTGAAAGCCAGCTTTACCCTGACGTCGCCACATTTACAGGCACCGTTGGCGAAAAATCAGGCGGTCGGCACGGTGGATTTCCAGTTGGATGGCAAAGTGATCGCCCAGAGGCCGCTGGTGGTGCTGGATGAGGTGCCGGAAGCTGGCCTGTTCGGGCGACTGTGGGATGCGGTATGGCTAACCCTGACCAAATGGTTCGGCGGCTGGTTTTAACAGCCGGGATAGATCAGCATGATGCCGTTGTCGAGCGTGAAATCCTGATAAGTGCCCTGCGGGGCGCAGTCGGTCACCAGCGTGTCGAACTGCGTCAATGCGCCGATAGCGGCAGGCTGTATTCGGCCAAATTTGCTGCTGTCGGCCACCAAAATAGTGCGCTGCGATAGCGCCATCGCCCGGTGTTTGATATCCAGTTCGGCAAAATTAAAACAGGTCGCTCCCCGCTTGATATCGACCCCCGCCGCAGAGATAAAGGCTTTGTTGGTGCAGATCGGGTCCAGTTCACTCTGCCGCGTCAGCGGGGTGAAAATGGCATTATCGGGATGGAATTCTCCGCCGCATAAAATGACTTTGGCGGCAGGTTTGGCTTGCAGCGCCAGAAAGGTGTTCAGGGAGTAGCAAACAGCGGTAAAGGGCAGCGCTTCGTCGATGGCATCGATAATAAAGGGCAGGGTGGTGCCGCAGTCAAAAAAAACGGTATCACCGGCTTCGACCAGTTGCGCCGCCAGACGGCCCGCCACCCGTTTTTCCTGCACCTGCTGGTTCTGTTGATCGGACACAAAATAGTGACCCATAGCGCTGCCCTGTGGATCGTTTACCACGTAGCCGCCCAGAAGAATCACACTGGCTGAGGTGGCGTTCAGATCGCGACGCACGGTCATTTCGGAGACGCCCAACAGTTCTGCTGCTTGTTTCAAGTGCAACCGATCGCCATTCTTCAATGCCTGAGTCAGTTTGTTGATCCGTGCTGCGCGCCGTGTTTCCATCGTATGGTTATCCCCCGTGAGTCCGGCGTGAATAGTACCATTCAATAGAATCGGGTCGCAAAGGGAAGTCTGGTCGGTAAGAAAAGAAAAGGCCCATCATTCTTGAACCTGAAAAGGCGGGAACGACGGGCTCCTCAATAAGGGGATTTCAAAGAAAAGCAGCGGCACTTATTCAGACGTTATGCATGAGAAAAAGTTCGTTTTTTTTTAAAGAATAGTGACAATTTTTTTCAACCTGCTTAAAACGGCAATTCAGGCCAGATAATCACGATCAGTGAACCGGCCAATGTCAGCAACACGTTGGCGATGGCGTAAGTGCCCGCGTAGCCGAGCGCCGGGATATTACTGCGCGCGGTATCGCTGATGATATCCATGGCGGGCGCACAGGTGCGCGCACCCATAATCGCGCCAAACAGCAGCGCCCGGTTCATGCGCAGCACATAGGCACCAAACAGAAAGCAGATAACCACCGGGATCAGGCTGATCGCCAGTCCGGCAAACAGCATTTGTATGCCCACGGAGCCAAAGCTGGTGCCGATAGTGCTGCCCGCGCTCAGGCCAACGCCCGCCATAAACACCATCAGGCCAAATTCTTTTACCATATTCAGCGCACCCTGCGGAATATAGCCAAAGGTCGGGTGGTTGGCACGCAAGAAACCCAGCATGATCCCGGCAAACAGCAATCCGGCTGCGCTGCCAATCGCAAAATTGAAGTTGCGGAACTGGAAGGTGATAAGCCCGACCATGATGCCGATAATGAAGAAGGCGCAGAACGCCAGCAGGTCGGTGACCTGACTGTGGATGGAAATAAACCCGATACGATCGGCGATGCTTTTCACCCGCCGGGCATCGCCGCTCACCTGTAGCACATCCCCTTTGTTCAGCACTACGCCATCATCGATCGGCATTTCAATCTGGTTGCGCACGATGCGGTTTAAAAAGCAGCCGTGGTCGGTCAGTTTTAACTGGCTGAGGCGTTTGCCGACGCCGTTGTTGTTTTTGACCACAATCTCTTCGGTGACGATGCGCATATCGAGCAGGTCACGATCGAACACTTCCTTGCCATCGCGGAAATTGGAGTTGAGGCGTGCATGGGCATCCGGATAGCCCACCAACGCGATCTCATCGCCCAGTTGCAAGGTCGCATCCCCATCCGGCGTGGCGAGAATGCCGTTACGACGCAGGCGTTCAATGGAGCAGCCGGTTTGCCGGTAAATGCCCAGTTCGCGCAGATTTTTTCCGTCCGCCCAGGCAACCAGCTCCGGCCCGACGCGATAAGCGCGGATAATGGGGAGATACACTTTACGTTGACTGTCGGGATCGAGACCGCGTTCACGCGCGATTTGTTGCGCGCTGGTCGGCAGATCCTGATGCTGCAGTTTTGGTAGATAGCGTGCGCCAAAAATCAGGCTGACCAGCCCGATCAGATAGGTCAGCGCATAGCCAAGGCTCAGGTGATCCAATTCGACGCCAAGCTGTGGATTGACGCTGTTGGCATTGCGTAGCGCATCTCCCGCCCCAACCAGCACGGGCGTTGAGGTCATTGCACCTGCCAGCATGCCTGCCGTCAGGCCGATATCCCAGCCGAAAAGTTTGCCCAACAGCAGTGCCAACACCAGCGCCGAGCTGACCAAGACTAAGGCAAGGGCGAAATAGTTTTTACCGTCACGAAAAAAAATGGAGAAAAAATTAGGCCCCGCTTCGATGCCGACGCAAAAAATAAACAGCATAAAACCGAGATTCAGCGCATCGGTATTTATGGCAAAGTGCTGCTGCCCCAATAATAGCGATACCACTAAAACACCAATGGAATTACCCAGTTGAACGCTGCCTAGTCGTATTTTCCCCAGGCACAGACCCAATGAAAGCACCACAAATAACAGCAGTATGTAATTCCCGTTTAACAACTCAGCGACGTTTATATTCATGGCCTGTAACGTGTTGTTTACTAGTAAGTTCTTGATATTAATGAAGGTAAGGGCTAAATTTAATCCCATTCACTCAGAATACTCACTGTAGGGCAATAGTGGAACAGGGCGTGAAGAATCCGGCAGGGAAAGCGCGTGATTCGGCACAGGTGCCATCCGTTTCCTGAAAATAAATTGCCCGACGCGTAGCAAGAGTGCTGCCATTTTAGTTGGGTGTTCGTGTTACAGCCAGCCTTTATTTTATAAAAGTGATGCCGCCTTGCTTGCTGTTATATCAGGGATATTCCGATGTTGTTCCGATTAAATACACCTCATTCGACCTCGTCTGGCGACGTCGGCGTGGGGCAAAGAGAGGCGAATATGGGAAGCAATAAGGGGTGGGTAGGTGCAACCTGCTGTTTTTTGTTGTTTACCGTGGTGTTTTTGAGTCAAAAAATGGATGTCTTTTCCGCAACGCAAACGGGATTTCGGGGAGAGCCTGGGATGCTGTTGTTTTTGCTGCCCGGCATTGTAGCCAGCGGGTTATCGGCGCGTGGTCGTTTGCGTTACCCCTTTCTCGGCGCGCTGATGGCGATGCCGCTGTGCCTGATTATTCTGCACTTTTGGCGCACGCCAATGAACGCGTTCTGGCAGGAACTGGCTTACGTGATGAGCGCGGTGTTCTGGAGTTTGATGGGCGCGCTGGGGTTTTTGTTCGTGTATGTCTCGTGCCAGCGGTATTTTCGCTGAAGATAACAACACTCAAGGCGCAGAGTGCGCCTTGAGTGACGGGTTTGGTCACTGCGTTGCCGTTTTACTGAAACAGGTTCAGATTCGCTTTGGCATAGGCTTCGAAGTCGGTGCAACCGCCGATGTGTTTTTCGTCCAAAAAGATCTGTGGAACCGTTTCAACCGGTTTACCCACGGTTTTAGACAGGTCGTCTTTGCTGATCCCTTCGGCGTGAATATCAACGTAGCGGAAACTGAAGTCGTCACGTTGTTCAGTCAGTTTTTCTGCCAGCGCTTTGGCACGAACACAGTACGGGCAGCCAGGGCGGCCAAAAATAACAGCAAACATGTTAACTCCTTATCAAAACAAAAGGCTGTAAACGATATTGTTCTCGTCTTTCTGAGAGGTACTATGCCCCTATCCGCGCTGAAAAAAAAGCAGTAAATCCCTGTTGCATTAATATGTAATGGCTATCAAACCGCATAACATGCGCTGAGCAGCATTGGTCAGTCGCAACGGCTGGCTTATACTGCCTGTTAAGCGCCTGGCTGTCCGGTTCACAGAGCCGACCCCCGCTGCTTTCAGGACACACCATCATAAGGACTCGAAGAGTGACGCCAACTATCGATCTGCTGCTAAACCATCGCTCCATTCGTGCTTTTAGCACACAGCCTATTGCGCCGGACGCGCGCGATGCCATTATTGCTGCGGCCCAGAGCGCGTCCAGCTCGAGCTTTTTACAATGCAGCTCGATTATTCGCATTACCGATCCCACGCTGCGCCAGACGTTGGCCCGCTATTGTGGCGATCAGCAGCATGTGGCTGACGCCGCCGAGTTCTGGGTGTTTTGCGCCGATTTCCACCGTCATCTGGAGATCTTTCCGCAGGCGCAAACCGGGATGGCAGAGCAATTGCTGCTGGGATGCGTTGATACGGCGCTGATGGGACAGAATGCGCTGGTCGCGGCGGAATCGCTGGGACTGGGCGGCGTGTTTATCGGCGGTATCCGTAATCACATTGCCGAGGTCACCTCGCTGTTGTCGCTGCCACAGCAGGTGTTGCCGCTGTTTGGCCTCTGTCTGGGCTATCCCGCTGCGACGCCCGATCGCAAACCGCGCCTGCCCGCCTCGCTGGTGGTGCATGAAAATGGCTATCAGCCGTTAGATAAAGCCGCGCTGGCACAGTATGACCAGCAATTGGGGGATTACTATCAGCAGCGTGGCAGTAATCGTCGCCGCGATACCTGGAGTGAGCACGTGCAGCGCACGCTGCAAAAAGAGCTAAGGCCCTTTATTCTGGACTACTTGCATCAGCAAGGCTGGGCAATCCGCTAAAACAGGGGAGAGGAACTGATGAAGATCGCCATTTTATCCCGGGACGGCAGCCTCTACTCCTGCATGCGGTTACGTGAAGCCGCAGAAGCACGCAAGCACGTTGTCGATATTATTGACCCACTCTCGTGCTACATGAACATCAACTCTGCTGCGCCCACGGTGCATTATCGCGGGAAGCAGTTGGTAAAATACGATGCGGTAATCCCACGCATCGGCTCACAGATTACCTTCTACGGCACCGCCGTGTTGCGCCAGTTTGAAATGCTGGGAAGCTTTCCGTTGAACAATGCGCTCTCAATCACCCGTGCACGGGACAAATTGCACTCGCTGCAACTGTTGGCGCGCGAGGGCATCGATTTACCGATCACCGGTTTTGCTCACTCGCCGGACGATACCAGCGATCTGATCGCTATGGTGGGCGGCGCACCGCTGGTGGTTAAACTGGTTGAGGGCACTCAGGGAATTGGCGTGGTGTTGGCAGAAACGCGTCAGGCGGCCGAAAGCGTGATTGATGCGTTTCGCGGCCTGAATGCGCACATTCTGGTTCAGGAGTATGTGAGCGAGGCGCAGGGCAGGGATGTCCGCTGTCTGGTGATTGGCGATACCGTGGTGGCGGCCATCGAACGTCAGGCCAAAGAGGGCGATTTTCGCTCCAATTTACACCGTGGCGGCACTGCACGACCGGTTATCATCACGGAGCGTGAGCGTGCCATTGCGGTGAAAGCGACCCAAACGCTGGGGCTGAGCGTGGCGGGCGTGGATATTTTACGCGCGGCGCGCGGACCGCTGGTGATGGAGGTAAATGCCTCTCCCGGTTTGGAAGGGATTGAACGCACCACCCAATTGGATATCGCCGACATGATGATTGCGTTTATTGAGCAGCACGCATGCGGCTGAGTATCACCAGCCTGATAGGCAATCCCGCTTTTCTATTGGTATCGTGCGCAAATTTTACGTAAGCTAGTAAGGTTTTTACGTTACAGGCGCAAATGAGGCAAATTATGATGGATTCACTCATCGTTCCGGATCTGAATCTGCTGCGGCGGTGGTTGGATCAACTTAATATTCTCTATTTTGAATGCGACTCTTGTCAGGCGTTGCATTTGCCCCATATGCAGAATTTCGACGGCATTTTCGATGCCAAAGTTGATCTGGTGGACGGTGTTATTCTGTTTTCCGCGTTGGCAGAAGTAAAACCCAGCGCGTTGATTTCCCTGGCGGGCAACCTGAGCCAAATCAATGCCAGTTCTCTGACGGTGAAAGCCTTTCTTGATGTGCAAGACGACAATCTGCCAAAGCTTATCGTCTGCCAGACGCTCGACGTAGCGGCCGGCGTGGTCATTGAACAGTTCCGCCACTTTATGCAGCAGTCTGAAGAGCAGATCTCCATGGTTATTCTGGAGGCCTGTGCTAACAATATGCTGTTTCTCGGCGAAGAAGAAGAGAGCTCTCCTGCGCGCAGCCTGTCACACAGCCTGCATTGATTCTGTTGCTGCCTGCGGGCAGCAATCACTTTTTCTTATTTGCTGATTATGTTTGGTTTATTCTGCTAAAAATGATTTTTCTGATATATTCCACCGCCCAGAGTAATGACTTGCCGTTCACCGCGCCAACTCCTGCATAATTAATCGATAAAAGCCGTTTTTTACGTTGCACATATAGCACCGCGAACACGAGGCGGTTATGCTAACTTCCTGTGACCGTCAGGCGATGACAATGCATTTATGTCTGTGTGTACTATGATTATTTTTAGTGCATAGCCATTCAACATCCTCGTCCGTCGGCGCGATAAGTTCAGGTATGTGTCCGGTATCGTCCTGATACGGATTTTATTCCATGATTCACCCCTGGTATGGAGGAAGGAACGGATGTTCACCCAACGTAAAACATGGCTCTCGGGTGTTGTTGCCGGCTTGATGATGGCCGCGTCCGTCACCGCATCTGCGGAAGAAAAAACGCTGCATGTGTATAACTGGTCAGATTACATTGCGCCGGACACCCTGAGCAATTTCCAGAAAGAAACGGGCATCAAAGTCGTTTATGACGTGTTTGACTCCAACGAAGTGTTGGAAGGCAAATTGATGGCAGGCAGCACCGGTTTTGACCTAGTGGTACCTTCTGCCAGCTTCCTGGAGCGTCAGCTTGCCGCGGGCGTTTTCCAGCCGCTGGATAAAAGTAAGCTGCCTAACTACAAAAATCTCGATCCCGAGCTGATGAAGCTGATTGCTCAGCACGATCCGGATAACAAATTTGCCATTCCCTATCTGTGGGCGACCACGGGCATTGGCTTTAACATCGATAAAGTCAAAGCCGCGCTGGGTACGGATGCGCCAATCGACAGTTGGGATCTGGTGTTGAAGCCGGAAAATCTGGAAAAACTGAAAAGCTGCGGCGTTGCCTTCCTGGATGCGCCGGAAGAGATTTTCGCCACCGTGCTGAATTATCAGGGTAAAGATCCGAACAGCACCAAGGCTGATGATTACAGCAAAAGCGCCACCGACCTGCTGCTGAAATTGCGCCCGAGCATCCGCTATTTCCACTCTTCCCAGTACATTAACGATCTGGCCAACGGCGACATCTGCGTGGCTATCGGTTGGGCCGGAGACGTGAAGCAGGCGGCTAACCGTGCCAAGGAAGCGAAGAACGGCGTGAACATCGGCTACAGCATTCCGAAAGAGGGGGCGATGGCGTTCTTTGACGTGCTCGCCATGCCGGTTGATGCCAAAAATAAAGAGGAAGCCTATCAGTTCCTCAACTACCTGATGAAACCGGAAGTGATTGCCAATGTCAGCAATTACGTCTTCTATGCCAACGGCAACAAAGCCTCCGTTCCGCTGGTTGATGAAGCCGTACGTAATGATCCTGGCATCTTCCCGCCGGATGATGTGCGCGCCAAGCTGTTTACGCTCAAAGTACAATCACCGCAAATTGACCGCGCGCGTACCCGCGCCTGGACCAAGGTAAAAAGCGGCAAGTAACTGTTTTTGTACGTTGAGATTATGAGATAATCCGCAGGCGGCTAATACCCGCCTGTTTGTGCTGTTTGTGCTGTATGTGGTGTAACGCACGGAGGGAGCGAG
Organism: Candidatus Symbiopectobacterium sp. NZEC151; assembly: GCF_025962655.1. Lineage (GTDB taxonomy): Bacteria > Pseudomonadota > Gammaproteobacteria > Enterobacterales > Enterobacteriaceae > Symbiopectobacterium. The sequence continues at coordinate 531,344 of NZ_JAGFPE010000001.1, forward strand.
GGTGCCTGTCGCAGATCCTTCTCCACCGTGGGTTATTCGTTTGTTCTGCTTTTGCCGGAGAGCAATGCTAAGTGAATGATGCAATTTCCCGTCCCCAGCCTAAAACGCACAAGGCCGTAACGCCACTGTTGGAAGTGCGCAATTTGACCAAATCCTTTGACGGTCAGGCGGCCGTGGATGATGTGAGTCTGACTATCTACAAAGGTGAGATTTTCGCGCTGCTGGGGGCTTCCGGCTGCGGTAAATCCACCCTGTTGCGTATGTTGGCCGGTTTTGAACACCCCACGCAGGGGCAGATTGTGCTGGATGGACAGGATCTGTCGCTGGTACCGCCCTATCAGCGCCCTATCAATATGATGTTTCAGTCGTATGCCCTGTTTCCGCATATGACGGTTGAGAAGAATATCGCTTTCGGTTTGAAGCAGGACAAGCTGTCCCGCGCTGAAATTAAAGACCGGGTGGAAGAAATGCTGACGCTGGTGCATATGCAGGAGTTTGCCGGGCGTAAACCGCATCAGCTTTCCGGCGGTCAGCGTCAGCGCGTGGCACTGGCGCGCAGTCTGGCTAAACGCCCGAAACTGCTGCTGCTGGATGAGCCGATGGGCGCACTGGACAAAAAGCTGCGCGACCGTATGCAACTGGAAGTGGTGGATATTCTTGAGCGTGTTGGCGTGACCTGCGTGATGGTGACCCACGATCAGGAAGAGGCCATGACCATGGCCGGGCGCATCGCCATCATGAATCGCGGCAAGTTTGTGCAAATCGGCGAGCCGGAAGAGATTTATGAACACCCGACCACGCGTTTCAGCGCCGAATTTATCGGCTCGGTCAATATGTTTGAAGGGCTGCTGAAAGAGCGTCAGGACGATGCGTTGATTATTCAAAGCCCGGGTCTGGTTCATCCGCTGAAAGTGAATACCGATGTCTCCGTGGTGGATGGCGTGCCGGTGCATGTTGCACTGCGCCCCGAAAAAATCATGCTGTGCGAAGAGGTGCCCGAAGACGGCTGTAACTTTGCTGTCGGCGAAGTGGTGCATATTGCTTATCTGGGCGATCTGTCGATTTACCATGTGCGTCTCAACAGTGGGCAGATCATCAGCGCCCAGTTGCAAAATGCTTACCGCTATCGCAAAGGCGCACCCACCTGGGGTGATGAAGTGCGCTTGTATTGGGAAGCGGACAGCTGTGTGGTGTTGACGGTGTGATAGGGCGAGATAATGACCATGTTTCCTGAACATAACTTTTCGGATGGTAAAGCGGCGGAACCACCGGATGCGCCGCGCAGTCCTCTGCGCCTGTTATTGACACAGTGGCACCTGAAATACGGGCGAAAACTGGTGATCGCGCTGCCTTATATCTGGCTTATTCTGCTGTTTATGCTGCCGTTCCTGATTGTTTTCAAAATCAGCCTGGCAGAAATGGCGCGCGCGGTGCCTCCTTACACCGATTTGCTCTCCTGGGCGGATGATAAGCTCGATATCACCCTTAATTTGGGCAACTATCTCCATCTGCTGGATGATCCGCTCTATTTCGAAGCCTATTTGCAGTCGCTGAAAGTGGCGGCGGTATCGACGGTACTCTGCCTGATCATTGGTTATCCGCTGGCTTGGGCGGTGGCACATAGCCAATCTTCCACGCGCAACATTCTGCTGCTGTTGGTTATCCTGCCTTCCTGGACCTCATTTCTTATCCGCGTGTATGCCTGGATGGGGATACTGAAGAACAACGGGATATTGAATAACTTCCTGCTGTGGCTGGGCGTAATCGATGAGCCGCTGATCATCCTGCACACCAATCTGGCGGTGTATATCGGTATCGTCTATTCCTATCTGCCGTTTATGGTGCTGCCGATTTATACTGCGTTGACCCGTCTGGATTATTCGCTGGTGGAAGCCTCACTGGATTTGGGCGCGCGCCCGTTAAAAACCTTTTTCCACGTGATTGTGCCGTTGACCAAAGGCGGAATTATCGCCGGATCGATGCTGGTGTTTATCCCGGCAGTTGGCGAGTACGTGATCCCTGAGCTGTTAGGCGGCCCGGACAGCATCATGATTGGCCGTATCCTGTGGCAAGAGTTCTTCAACAACCGCGACTGGCCGGTAGCCTCTGCGGTGGCGACCGTTATGCTGCTGCTGCTGATTGTGCCCATCATGTGGTTCCACAAGCATCAGAACAAAAGTACGGGAGATCAGGCATGAATAATTTACCTGTGGTTCGTTCCCCGTGGCGTACCCTGATTCTGGTTATCGGTTTTACCTTTCTGTATGCGCCGATGCTGATGCTGGTGATTTACTCTTTCAACAGCTCCAAGCTGGTGACGGTGTGGGCAGGCTGGTCGACACAATGGTACAGCGCGCTGTTTCATGACAGCGCCATGATGAGCGCCGTGGCGCTGAGCCTGACTATCGCTGCCGCCTCCGCCACCATGGCGGTAGTGCTTGGCACGCTGGCGGCGGTGGTGATGGTGCGTTTTGGCAGCTTTCGCGGCTCCAACGGTTTTGCGTTTATGCTAACCGCGCCGCTGGTAATGCCTGATGTGATTACCGGTTTGTCGTTGCTGCTGCTGTTTGTTGCCTTGGGGCATGCTATCGGCTGGCCCTCAGAGCGCGGCATGCTGACTATCTGGCTGGCACATGTGACCTTCTGTACCGCCTATGTCACCGTGGTCATCAGTGCGCGTCTGCGCGAGTTGGATCGTTCCATCGAAGAGGCCGCAATGGATCTGGGGGCGGCACCGCTCAAGGTGTTTTTCATCATCACCGTCCCGATGATTGCGCCGGCGCTGGTTTCTGGCTGGCTGCTGGCGTTTACGCTGTCGCTGGACGATCTGGTGATCGCCAGTTTCGTTTCCGGGCCGGGGGCGACCACGCTGCCGATGCTGGTGTTCTCCAGTGTGCGAATGGGCGTTAATCCGCAAATTAACGCGCTGGCCTCGCTGATATTATTGGTGGTAGGTGTGATTGGCTTGATTGCCTGGTGGTTTATGGCACGTGCGGAGAAGCAGCGTATTCGTGATATGCAGCGAGCCAGACACGGTTGAGCTCAGTGGTAAGGATATAAACTGCACAGCGCCACCCTTCAGGTGGCGCTGTTGTCTCTACAAAGGAACGCGATTAACGATGCTGCAAAGCAAGAAGACACTGGTTGCACAAGGTAATTACGCCCCTGTCGCTGTGACAGTTGCGGGCATCGGTATTATCGCCACCTGTGTACTGAGCCTTGTGATGCTGCTGTGGGATCTGGGATTAAGCAGTTTTGGTGGCTGGATTGGCAGCAGCGCCGAGTCCTGGGATTCAACGCTGGTGCTATTGGCCGCGCTGGTGATTCTCTGCTTCGAAGTGCGCTGCGGCGTGGCGGTGATGGCAGGGAAAAACTGGGGGCGCTGGGGCTACCTTATTGCTCAGGGCGCGATATCTGGCTACATGCTGCTGGCCTCTTTTAGCGATTTTTTGCCTGATATTTTTCACTTTAGCGGAGAGACCAACTGGGACGTTTTACACCAGTTTGCCACACAGCGTCTGCCCGACGCGTTGGTGATTTTTTTGCTTTTTGTCCCACATCGCAGCCGTCGCTATTTTCAACGCCATACCGCGTAGCGCTGCGCCATCACGCCTGACAGTGCTATAATGTCGCCCCAACTTTATTGGCTCCTCTTCTCCTATGCAGTGTGCACGATATACCGAAGGCAGTTGCCGTTCCTGCCAGTGGCTGGAAAAACCTTATACGCAGCAGCTTTCTGACAAGCAGCAACAATTGGCTGAACTGCTAGACCAACAGACGGTGGGCACCTGGCTGCCCGTGGTTTCCTCGCCACAGCAGGCCTTTCGCAACAAGGCCAAAATGGTGGTGAGCGGTAGCGTTGAACGCCCGGTGTTCGGTATCCTGCGTCAGGATGGCAGCGCGGTTGATTTGTGTGACTGTCCGCTTTATCCGGCATCGTTTACGCCAGTGTTTTCTGTACTCAAAACTTTTATTGCGCGTGCCGGGCTAACGCCCTATCAGGTGGCTCGGCGGCGCGGTGAATTAAAATATCTGTTGCTGACCGAAAGTCGCCTGCGCGGTGAGTTTATGCTGCGCTTCGTGTTGCGCTCGAAAACCAAGCTGGCGCAGTTACAGCAGGCGCTTCCCTGGTTACAGCAGCAGTTGCCGCAGTTGGCGGTGATCTCTGCCAATATCCAGCCGGTTCATCAGGCAATTCTGGAAGGGGAAGAGGAGATTGCGCTGACGGAAAACCAAATGCTGGAAGAAGCGTTCAATCAGGTGCCACTTTTCTTGCGACCACGCGGTTTCTTTCAAACCAACCCGCAGGTTGCCGCCACGCTGTATGCGACGGCGCGCGACTGGGTTGCGGCATTGCCGGTGACCAGCATGTGGGATCTGTTTTGCGGCGTCGGCGGCTTTGGCTTGCACTGCGCCACGCCAGACATGCCGCTGACCGGCATTGAAATCAGCGCCGAGGCTATCGCCTGCGCACAGCGTTCCGCCACACAGCTCGGGCTAACGCGGGTGACATTTCAGGCGCTGGATTCCACACAATTTGCCACTGGCAATGCCAGCGCGCCGGATCTGGTGCTGGTAAACCCACCCCGCCGCGGCATAGGGCGTGAACTGTGTGAGTATCTGAGCCAGATGGCCCCGGCGTATATCCTCTACTCAAGCTGTAATGCACAGACCATGGCGAGCGATATCAGCCTGTTGCCGGGATACCAGATTGTCCAGGTGCAACTGTTCGATATGTTCCCGCATACCGCGCACTATGAAGTGCTGACGCTATTGCAGCGCAAGCGTTTGGCGTAATATCACCATAAAGCTCATAGGGAATGGCTAATGTGAATTGGCATTAGCTTTTTCGCGCAATACAGACAAAATCCTGCCCAATAATCGGCTCATTCTCTAATAATTCAGAAACGCGGAGTATTTTTTGTTGCGTCTCTGCTTCTTCGAGCCGACGTTCAACATCAGGAAGCATCCAGATAGGGCCGACAACGCCTTTAATTTCAATCTGTTTAAAGTCAGCTTTCGCCACTTCAGCGTCCATTTCTTCAGGCAAGTGAAAGTGCCATGACGGTGAACGTGTCCTGAGTCCTGTTTTGACCTCATGGGATACCATGTCAAAATAAGCATCATCAAGAATCAGTTCGCGCTTGATGCCATAAAATACGCCCGCGTATCGATTGATTGCGAAAGCAAAGAGTATTCCTCCCGGTTTAAGAACCCGATAGGCTTCTTTTAACACCCTCAATCTGCTGTTTTCATCGGTAATATGATAGAGCGGGCCGTGCACGATGACGGCATCGAAGGTGTTGTCAGGAAAGGCTAAATCTTGAGCGTCGCCGACGTGAAAACCGTGCAACGCAATGCCGGTTTCTGCACTGACCTTTCTCGCTTTTTCGATATGTATCGGAACGATATCAAACAGGTGTACTTCATGACCGCATTTTGCCAGTTCAAAGGAATAGACGCCGGTAGCGCCCCCGATATCAATGACCTTCTGCTTATTCAGCAAGTATTTCTTTAGCAATTGAAGCGTTCGTCGTTGCTGAATTTTTCCAAAAGCATCTAAATGACGAAAATGTTCATTAAAGGTATTCGTATAATAGTCGACGACGTTGTTTTCCATTTTCGATCTCAGTTGTTAGCAGAACCGATCCAAATGAAATGTCCCAGCGGGGTTGCGCAGTACGTCTTATCCTTATCTCATAGCAACATAGGTAACACAATATGAAAGTATCGCCACGCGTCAAGACCGTGATGTATCGACGTTGCTGGTGTCCTGCTTGCTCCCGATCCCTGATGATGGCTACTGCGATCTAGGCGTGCAGCAAAAAAAAGCGCCCGAAGGCGCTTATCGTTGGGTTTATTCGTGATGTCGCACAGGGCAGACAAGGCCTTATTGCGGAAACCATTTGTCGTTAATGGCTTTATAGGTGCCGTCTGCTTTGATGGCGTCCAGCGCGCCATTCAGTTTTGCCAGCAGCGCTTTATCATCAGGACGAACGGCGATACCGAGACCAGTGCCGAAGTATTCTAGGTCAGTCACGTGTTCGCCAACGGAGGCCAGTTCCGGGTTATTCTTGATCCACTCATTGACCACCGCGGTATCACCGAAAACGCCGTCGATGCGCCCGTTTTTCAAATCCAGCACCGCATTTTGATAGCTGTCGTAGGACACGGTCTGGACTTCCGGGTGCTTGTCATTCATGTACTTCTGGTGCGTGGTGCCGTTTTCCATCCCAATACGCTTGCCTTTCATGGCGGCAAAATCACTGAATTTTCCCTTCTGCGCGATGACTACGGCAGAGTTGGCATAATAGGGTTGAGTAAAGGCCACTTGTTTGCTGCGCTCTGGCGTGATGTCCATCCCGGAGATCACGGCGTCGTAACGACGGAATTTCAGCGCCGGGATTAGGCTATCGAAAGCCTGGTTGGTGAAGGTGCAGTTAGCTTGCATCTGCTTGCACAGGGCTTTTGCCAGGTCCATATCAAAGCCGACGATCTCGTTGTTGGCATTGAGCGATTCAAATGGCGGATAGGTGGCGGAGGCGGCAAAACGAATAGTGTCTGCGGCGTTAGCGCCGAATGCCATACCTGCCAGTAACGTGGCGACCACGAATTTTTTCATGTTGTGCTCCAACGATTTTTTTAAATTTTTCCTGCGGCATGTTCCCCGCTCAACGGCAATTACATTGCCATCAAGTGAATTTATATGCAAATAAAATGATTAAAAATACATTTGAATGGCGATAAAACAGACAAAAAAAGCAGGCCGAAGCCTGCTGTTTATTGCAACGTAGAGATCAGTTGCGGTGTTCAAACGCCAGTGCACGCCGTTCGATAAGGCGCATCAATACTGTCAGCAACCCATTGACACACAGGTAAATAATCCCTGCGGCACCGAAAACGGCAACGTCATAGGTGCGGCCATACATCAGTTGGCTGTAACCCATCACCTCCATCAGCGTGATGGTATAGGCCAGCGAGGTACTTTTAAACACCAACACCACTTCGTTTGAATAGGACGACAGGGCGCGTTTAAAGGCATAGGGCAATAAGATACGCAACGTTTGTGCAGGTGACATGCCCAACGCCGCGCAGGATTGCCACTGCCCGGAAGGGATGGCGCGCACCGCACCGTAAAACAGCTGTGTGGTATAGGCCGCGCTGTTTAATGCCAGGGCTATCATGGCGCACAGCCAAGGCTGAGAGAGCAAGTGCCACAGCCACGGGATCTGCTGGATTGCCGGAAACTGGCCCGGACCATAATAGATCAGGAAGATTTGCACCAGCAGCGGTGTACCGGTAAACAAAGTGATGTACGCCCGGGACAGCAGGGACAACACCGGTGTTTTTAACGCAAGAACCGCCGTCAGTACCAAAGAGATAACCAGTGCGGCAATCAGCGCCACCAGCGTAAGGCTCAGGCTGGTGTGCAACCCTTTGAGCAATTCAGGTAAGTACGCGAGCATCAGGACGGCCTCCGTTCAAAGCGCGTAGTACGCAGTTCGATACGCTTCAGGACGTATTGACTCAACAAGGTGATTACCAGATAAATCGCTGCCGCAATCACATACCAGGTAAAGGGCTCTTGGGTACGTGTGGCGATGCTCTTGGTTTGCAGCATCAGATCGTTCACGCTAATCAAAGACACCAACGCGGTATCTTTCAGCAATACCAGCCATTGGTTGCCGAGGCCGGGCAGGGCATGGCGCCACATTTGCGGCATGATCAAGCGAAAGAAGATGGCCGCTTTACTCAACCCCAGGGCTTGCCCTGATTCGCGTTGCCCCTGAGGGACCGCTTTCAGCGCGCCGCGCAGCGTTTGTGACGCATAGGCGGCATAGAGCAGCGCCAACGCAATCACACCGCACAGAAACGGGCTGACTTCAAACGTCTCAATGTCTAACTTGATGGGAAACGCTGTGCCACCGACATTGAGCGTAAAGCCATCCGCCAGTATCAGCAGCAGTTGTGATGAACCAAAATAGATAAACAGCACCACCAGAATTTCCGGCAGGCCGCGTAGCAGCGTCACTAACGCTGTGCCGCACCAGGCAACGGGCTTCCAGCGGGCCATTTCCCATACGGCAAACAGCATCGCCAGAATCAAACCGAGTACCAGTGCACAAACGGCAAGGCCGACGGTCATGCCGGCGGCGCTTGCAAGAGGATGAAATTCTATCATTTAGCGAGATTACTGCTGAAACCATTTGTTGTAGATGGACTGATAAGTGCCATCCTGTTTGACTTTGTCCAGCGCGTCATTGAAGCGTTTGACCAGCGCATCGTTACCCTGACGCACCGCAATGCCCAAACCGATGCCAAAGTAGTTCTTATCCGTTACGCTGCTGCCTACGGTAGCCAACTGGTCGTTCTGTTTCAGCCACTCATTCACCACGGCAGTGTCACCGAATACCGCGTCCAGACGGCCACTTTTCAGATCCAGAATGGCATTCTGATAGCTGTCATACGGCACGGTCGTCACATCTTTGTGTTGATCCAGCAGATATTTCTGGTGAGTGGTGCCGTTCTGCACGCCAACGCGTTTACCTTTCAGGGCAGCGATATCGGCCACTTTGCCTTTCTGTGCGATAAACAGCGCAGAGTTGTCGTAGTAGGGTTGGCTAAAGGCCACCTGTTGCTGACGCTCCGGCGTAATATCCATCCCAGCCATAACGGCTTCATAACGGCGGAATTTAAGCCCTGGGATCAGGCTGTCAAAGGCCTGATTGCTGAACGTACAGGTGGCGTTCATCTCTTTGCACAGCGCGTTAGCAAGATCGACGTCAAACCCTTGAATCTTGTTATCATCGCCCACGAATTCGAACGGAGGGTAAGAGGCTTCGGTCGCAAAACGGATGGTTTCTGCGGCGCTGGCGGCAACGCTGGCGCTGGCGAGGAGTGCTGCAACGAGTAATTTTTTCATTGTCATTTCCATCTTGTTCATCAATGAGAAAGATAACTGGCGAACTCGGCGGTTTGCGGCGCGGCAAAGTGGCCCGCATCACCCTGTTCGACAATACGGCCATTTTCCATGTACACCACACGGCTGGCAGTTTTACGTGCAAAATCCACTTCGTGTGTGACAATTACCTGGGTGATACCGGTTTGCGCCAGTTCCTGAATAATACCGACCACCTGGGCCGTGATTTCAGGATCGAGCGCGGCTGTCGGTTCATCGAACAGCAGCACCTGAGGTTCCATCATCAGTGCGCGGGCAATCGCCACGCGTTGCTGCTGCCCACCGGACAAATGCAGTGGGAAACGATCGGCAAAATCGCGCAGGCGTAACCGTGTTAACAGTTTATCTGCACGTGCCAGCGCCTCGTCTTTGCTCAAACCCAATACCCGGCAAGGTGCCTCGGTCAGGTTTTGTGTGACGGTCAAGTGGGGCCACAGGTTGTATTGCTGAAACACCATGCCGACATTGCGGCGGAGTTCGCGGATGGCGCCGTCACTCGGCGGCTGCGCAAACGTAAACTGGTTGCCTGCGATGGCAAGTGTGCCCGAACGCGGCATCTCCAGCAGGTTCAATACGCGCAGCAGCGAGCTTTTTCCCGCACCGCTGGGGCCCAATAACACCAGCGTTTCGCCAGCCGGACAATCAAGGGTGACATCGAATAGCGCCTGATGCGCGCCATAGAAACAGTTAATGCTGTTTAGTTGAATACTCATGCGCAAGAATTGAATAGACATTGATGCCGCGAATGTTAACGTCGGCAGGATACTTATGCAATCGCCGTGGGTTAAAATTTGCTGATTAGCGGACTAATGCATAAATAATAGCACAAAATATCGGTTAAGCGGCGGGGTGGCTGTAATTGTCGGGACCGAAGGATAACAGACAGCAAATCTGCCCGTACCGGCGGCAATCATGCTGCGGTTTAGCGCCGATAGCCTCAAAAAATACAGGTTATGAATGCGTTATAGTGACGAATGGTTGAAGTTGTTTGTGGCAAGATTAATGGTTTGTATATTTTTGGTTATGGCGTTGGCGCGGCAATGGCGACGGTAAGCCGTGCTGGTGAGCAAGCGCGTACAGCAAAGAGCGTAATAGAATGAATGCAAGTGCAATTCCCATCCTGATGTATCACCACGTTGGCCCCAAGCCTGGGCTGGTGACGCTGTCGCCCGACACCTTTATTGAACAGATGACCTGGCTGGCTCGTGCCGGGTGGAAAACCGTGACCGCGGCTGAATTGGAAGGATTTTACCGTGGCGAGCCCTTGCCGCGTAAAAGTGTGATGATCACCTTTGACGACGGCTATTTGGACAATTGGGTTTATGCGTTTCCGGTGCTAAAACGTCTTGGGTTGCATGCGCATATTTTTCTGATTACCGGCCAGATTGGCGACGGACCGGTTCGTGAGCTGACTGAGGTGGCTTTCTCTCACAAGGCGTGTGAGGAACGCGTGGCTAACGGCCATGCTGACGATGTGATGATGCGCTGGTCTGAAATTGAAGAGATGCAAGCCAGTGGGCTAGTTGAGTTTCATGCGCATACCCATACGCATCAGCGCTGGGATTGGAACATAACGGATACTGCCGAGCGCCACCGCGCGTTGGAAACCGATCTGCGTCTGTGTCGTGAAACGCTGCTTGCGCGACTGGGATCGTGCAGCCGCCATTTCTGCTGGCCGATGGGATTTTATAACCACGATTACGCCGCCATTGCCCAGGCGCAGGGGTTTGATTATCTCTACACCACCGAGCGGCGGATGAACATGCCGCAGCATCTCACCTGGCGTTTGGGACGTATCAGCACCAAAGAGCGTGAAGATACCTCCTGGCTTAAACGGCGGCTGTTTATGTATACCACACCGGTTATTTCTTCATTGTTTGCGTTACATAAAGGTCAGCGTTATACCTGATGGTTTTTTTTGACGGCAATGACAACATGCCCAGAGTAATGTTCCTGGGCATTTTATGTATTTATTTTCTGAAAATGCGCCTCTGTATAAAAAGTATTTACCTTCCGTTTAGCTTCGCTCTCATAAAATTACGCCAGACGTGAAACACACTGTGCATATCCTCGGCCGAGGGTACGGTGTTGATTGTTTTTATTAGGTTTATTTATGAGAAAACGCATTCTCTACACAGAATCCTCTAAGCATGTTGGCGGGCAGGAATTGCAGGCTATGATGCAATTACACGCCTTGCAACATTTAGGTTTCGAGGTGTTATTGGCATGTCGTCCGGAAAGTGAAGTGGCTAAACTTGCCGCTGAAAAACATATTCCAATATACCCGATCATATTTAGAAATAGTTATCATTTCCCCTCTCTGTGGCGTTTCAGACAGCTTATTAATGAATATCATCCTTTATTTATCGTTAGTCACAGTGGGCACGATGCAAATATTGCTGCACTGGCCACTAAGCTGGTCTGGAACAAGCCAACGTTGGTGCGGCAAAAGACCTATCTGACCAGCAGAATCAAACCGTTCAGCACCAATTATCTGGCGGATCAGGTGGTGGTGCCCAGCGCTGGTATGAAGCGCTCGATGGTGGCTGGCGGCTGCCGGGATGAAAAGATCGAGGTGGTCGCGCCTGGGTTTGACTTTGCTACCTTGCATGCCCAAAGCGAGCGGCCCTTGCCCGCAGCTCTGCAATGCTGGCTGGAGGCCAGCACGTCGCCCGTCATTGCACAGGTAGGTATGCTACGCGGTGAAAAAGGGCACGCTACCGCGTTGGCTGCGTTGGCGTCGCTCAAGCAGTCAGGCCATGCGTTTCGTTATCTGATCGTCGGAGATGGCCCTGAGAGCAAGGTTATCAACGCGATGATTGCGCGCTACGGTTTACAAGATAACGTGATGATGGCCGGTAAACTGTTCCCAGCAGCGGCCGTCTATCGGCATGCGGATCTGGTGTTGATGCCTTCACGTAATGAGTCATTTGGCATGGCGCTGGTTGAGGCGATGTTTTTTGGCGTTCCGGTGATGGCGAGCAACGTTGGGGGCATTCCGGATGTTATCCGCCATCAGGAAAACGGCGTACTGTTACCGTGCGATGATGTCGCGGCCTGGCAGGACGCCATTGCCGATTTCCTTATGCACCCGGAACCCTACCGTCAGAGAGCCCGTCACGCCTACAATGACGTAGTGTCGCGCTATTCTATCGATGCCTGCGTTAAAAAAATTATAGCCTTGGCCTATAAGGAGCCCACACCCACAATTGCGGGTGTGGCGACGCCTTAACGTTGGTGCGTGATGCCCTGGCTGGGCGTTACGCCAACACCGTGTCCCCGTGCAGTTGGCAACTGCACGCCAGCACATAGCCTTGTGCAATCTCTTCTGCCGTCAGCGTCATGGTGCTACTGGTGGTGTAATCGCCGGAAAGCACTTTGGTTTTGCAACTGCCGCAGACACCTGCGCGGCACGCGGCATTAACCGGTATTTTATTGCTTTCCAACGCGGCTAACAGGCTGATACCAACAGGCACACGCAGCGTATTAAGCGGTTGGCGAATGGTCAGCGTCAGCTGTTCACCGTCCTCTTCCAATGATTCAGCGCCAATCTGGAACTGCTCTTTGTAGAAGCGTGTCGTGGGGACGCCAGCATCGGCAACCAGTGCGGCAACCTGCTGCATATACGGGGCCGGGCCACAGGTCATGACGATACGCTGTGCCAGATCCGGCACCTCTTGGTTCAGCAGCGCAGGTGTTAACCTTCCTGCGAGAAAACCGGGTTCGGCGTCAAACTCGGCGACCAACGTCAGCGTCAACTGTGATGGATACTGTTCTGTCAGGCGCTGCCACTCGGCGGCGAAAATCACCTGCTGCGGGTTGCGGACATTAAAGATCACCTGCAAGTGAACGTTCGGACGGTTTGCCAACAACCAGCGACTCATCGACATGATGGGCGTCACGCCACAGCCTGCGGCCATCATCAGATAACGTTCCTGCTCGGCATGGCCCGCATCGACGCAGGTAAACTCGCCCTGTGCATCGGAAAGCCACAGATAGTCACCGGGTTTGACCTGCTGCGTCAGCCAGCCTGAACCGGTGCCATCTTCCAACCGCCGTACCGTCAGCGTGATAAACGGGCTTAACCCTGGGGTTGACGACAGGGTATAGGCGCGCAGGGTGTCAGGGTTGTTGGCAATGCAAACCAGCGCGTACTGCCCCGGACGATAAGGATAGAAATCGTGGTTAATCAGCGAAAGCGTCCAGACGTCGGGCGTTTCCTGACGAATGGAGTGAACTTGCATGCGGTTCGGGCATGCGGAGGTCGGTTGTGTCATGTGTGCTCTCCAAACAGCACAAACGACGCGTTGCCGCGCCGCTTGTTATCCTATTGCTCTCAGGCGGACAAAAGGGTGTTGATGTCTTCTTCTACGGTAGTAATCGCGCACATACCGAATTTTTCGTTCAGCACGGCCAGCAGGTTATCCGTCAGGAAGCCGGGGGCAGTAGGACCCGTTCTGATGTTTTTCACGCCCAGCGACAGCAGCGTGAGCAGAATGACGATGGCTTTTTGCTCAAACCAGGAGAGTACCAGGCTCAATGGCAGGTCGTTCACGCCGCAACCCAGTTTTTCCGCCAGTTTCACGGCCAGAATAATGGCTGCGTAGGCATCGTTGCATTGACCGACATCGAGCAGACGCGGCAACCCTTCCAGCGTGCCAAAATCCAGCTTGTTAAAACGGTATTTGCCGCACGCCAGCGTCATGATCAGGCAGTCATCCGGCACGCTACGGGTGAAATCGGTGAAATAGCTGCGCTCGCCGCGGCTACCGTCACATCCCCCCACCAGGAACACGTGACGCAATTTGCCTTTAGCCACCAAATCGATCACGGTATCCGCAGCGCCAAGCAGGGTCTCACGTCCGAAACCAACGGTGATGTTGTGCTCGATTTCGCTGTACGGGAAACCGGCCAGGCTTTGTGCCTGAGCAACGATCTGGCTGAAATCATCCCCTTCCAGATGGTTGACGCCCGGCCAGCCAACAATACTGCGCGTCCAGATACGATCGCCGTAGTTTCCGACATACGGATCGATAATACAGTTGGATGTCATCACGATAGGGCCAGGGAACTTGGCAAATTCAACCTGCTGGTTCTGCCAGCCGCTGCCGTAGTTACCCACCAGATGCGAGAATTTTTTCAACTCGGGATAGCCGTGCGCAGGCAACATTTCACCGTGGGTGTAAATATTGACGCCAGTGCCTTCGGTCTGTTCCAACAGCATCCGCAGGTCTTTCAAATCGTGACCGGAAATCAGAATAGCTTTGCCTGCCACCGGGCGCACGTTCACCTGGGTCGGATGAGGATGACCGTAGGCGTCGGTTTCACCTTTATCGAGGATCGCCATCACGTTGAAGTTCATTTTGCCAATCGCCATGGCATTGTTCAGCAGCGTGTCCATGTCGCTCGGCTGCGTGCCCAGCCAGGCCATCAAAGCGTGGAATTCGGCATAGATAGCGTCATCGTATTGGCCGAGTACGTGGGCATGCTCCATATAGGCGGCGGCCCCTTTCAGACCGTACAGGCACAGCATACGCAGACCGTGCAGGTCGGCACCAATCGTGGCTTTATCATGATCCAGTGCGAATTGGCTGGCCTGTTGTAGCAGGGTCGGAATATCGTTGCCCGCCAGTTGCAGTTCAGACAGGGGATGGTCAACGCGGGCATCCGCTTCGAGCAGACGGCAGCGCGTTTTCAGTCCGTGACGCAGTTGGATTGCTTCTTGTGCGTAACCGATAATTCTTTGCGAGTCGAAGTTGACGTTGGTCAGCGTAGCGAAGAAAGCGCGAGGGACGAAGTTATCGACCGTATGGTCGATGATATCCAGCGAACGGGCTTTTAGTGCCCAGGCAGATAAACCTTGCAATACCGCGACCAGCAGGTCTTGCAGATCGGAGGTTTCAGCGGTTTTGCCGCACATGCCTTGCGCATAGGCGCAACCGTTTCCAGCCGGGGTACGGATTGTTTGCTCACATTGCACACAAAACATAACGTTATCCTTTTTTTAAAGTTGCATTTGGAATGCTTGTTTTGAAGCATAGTGATTTCGCCTCGAGTTAAAAAGGCTTTTTACATGCAATTTTAGGTAAATTTGATGTAGCGCAATTTTCATCTTGGCGGATGAAAATACGTCTCAATTCAGATTGTTCGCGCAGAGGGAGACAGTAAAGCCTACTTTATGAAAGGGGCTGTTAAGGCTTTCACGTAGAGTACCTGCCACTCAATAATCTGTAGCACAGGAGTTCTGTTGCATATGCTGGATGTTAGCTCTCAGGGGAACCGTGTTTGTCAGCAGTATGAAAATCTTGCTCAGTCATCATCGTCGAGCTTATCGACATCCTCCACATTGACCCGCCAGATCGTCAATATTGACAGCTTACCGGTGGAAATGATCCAAAAAATTGCGACCTACCTTCCAACCACTGATTATGACCATTTGAGAGTAACGAATCGGACGATTTGCGATGCCCTGATATCGATCAACAGTATGCACACTGCGTTGGCGGAAAAACCTCTTTATGGTGCACAAGGCGCATACTACAAAATTTGTGCAGAGGCTAAACATCTTGCGGCCCGTTGTCGTAGATTGACCGAGTGTGAAATCACAACGTTGCTGAACATACGCGTGCAACCAGATTTTACTATAAACAGGGCTATTTCGGTTCAGTTCCAATACCCGATAGACGATTTGACGTTGAACGATGGCATCATGGAGATCGTGGAGGCATTTTGCAAAAAGCTGACGACGATGGTCATGCACCAGAAACCGTCATCGTGCCCGGCGCTGCGCTACCGGTACCAATATAATATCAGCATTGAGATGCGCACCTTTGATGCGCAAGCCGAAGTGATTTTTCAGGCGAGTAACCTTTGCACATTATCCCAACTCAGTGATTTTTATGCCTGTGCGTACCAACTCTATAATGAACTAGCGATTCCGCAACGCATTTACCTGACCACAATGATGGTCAAATTACACCGGTTTTGGCGCGCGCACCCGCCCGCCAACCTTGACAGGCAGGAGGTCGATAACACCATTCGATCTTATGTGACGCTGCTGCGTTCAGGCAATGATGTGCTGGCGTACTGTAAGGCTGCGAAGAGAAACTCGTCTGGTGAAGCAAGTTCGAACCCGTAAGGGATCACAGAAAAGGTATCTGCCGGATGACACTGGCGTCGGGGTAAAGCACGCTGGTTAAGGTATACAATGAAAACAGCGCTGTGCAGTTGTGCAGCCCAAACATCAGGAGGTGTGCATGTACCTTGAAAGCGTGGAGGTTGTTGGATTCCGCGGCATCAATCGTCTGTCACTGGTACTGGAGCACAATACGGTCTTGATTGGGGAAAATGCTTGGGGCAAGTCGAGTCTCTTGGATGCCTTGTCTCTGCTGCTGTCGCCGGCATTGCCGCTGCATCACTTTTCTTTGCAGGATTTCCACTTTACGCCCGGCGATGAAGCGAGTCGGGAACATCACTTGCAGGTTATCTTCACCTTCTGTGAAAGCGGCGTCGGGCATCACCTTGGGCCGCGATACCGTGGCCTGGTGCCGGTTTGGGTCAGGGGCGAGGGGCGATTACAGCGCATTTTCTATCGTCTGGAAGGTGAAGTGGATGAAAGCGGTGCGGTGTGCACCTGGCGCAGTTTCCTTGACGCTGATGGGCAACCGCTGGCGCTGGACAACATTGATGCGCTGGCGCGTGAACTCATTCGTTTGCACCCGGTGTTGCGGCTACGCGATGCGCGTTTCACCCGGCGCAAACGGGTTGACGTCGCGCCGTTGCCGGTGCGCGAGAGTAATAGCGACGACCTGACCCAACACCTGAATCAACTGATGCAGGAACTGACCCGCAACCCGCAGCGGCTGACCGATCAGGATCTGCGTCAAGGGATGGTGGCGATGCGGCAACTGCTGGAGCACTATTTTTCCGAGCAAGGGGATGAGGGCTTCACGCCGCGCCATCCCCGCCACGCGCGCGCGCACAACGGAAAATCCTGGCGCTCTTTGGATAATATCAACCGGATGTTGAGCGATCCCAATAGCCGCAGCCGTCGTATCATTCTGCTCGAACTGTTTTCAACGCTGTTGCAGGCGAAAGGCGCGGTATCGCTGGATACGGAATCGCGTCCGCTATTGCTGGTAGAAGATCCTGAAACCCGATTACACCCGATCATGCTGTCGGTGGCCTGGGAGTTGCTGATGCATCTGCCGTTGCAAAAAATCACCACCACCAATTCCGGCGATCTGCTGTCGTTGGTGCCGGTGGAGCAGGTGTGCCGCCTGGTGCGGGAGTCCTCGCGGGTGGCGACTTACCGTATTGGCAAGCAAGGGATGAATCCTGAAGACAGCCGTCGTATTGCATTCCATATCCGCTTTAATCGCCCCTCATCGCTGTTTGCACGCTGCTGGCTGCTGGTTGAAGGCGAAACGGAAGTGTGGATGCTTAGCGAACTCGGCCGCCAATGTGGGCATCACTTTGAGGCAGAAGGGGTGCGCGTCATTGAATTTGCACAATCCGGGCTACGCCCGCTGCTGAAATTTGCGCACCGCATGGGCATTGAGTGGCACGTGCTGGTGGACGGCGATGACGCGGGTAAAAAATATGCCGCCACGGCGCGCAGCCTGCTGACCCAACAGGGCGAAACCGATCGCGACCATATCACGATGCTTTCTGCCCCCGATATGGAGCATTTTATGTATCGCAATGGCTACAAGGATGTTTTCCATCGCATTGCACAGTTGCCGGAAAATGTGCCGCTCTCAGCCGCAAAAGTGATTGTGAAAGCGATTCACCGTGCCTCAAAACCGGATCTGGCCATCGAGGTAGCAATGGCTGCCGCTGAACGCGGCAATGACGCCATTCCTGTCTTGATTCGCACACTTTTTTCACGCGTACTCTGGTTGGCGCGAGGGCGGGCCGATTGAGCCGATCCGCGCTCAGATAAGCTAAAATAAAAATGCCGGTCGTGAAACCAGCATTTTCTTCTGTGATAATGAGGAGCGTATTTCAGACCACCGCTAGGCAACTGCCTCGGCTACCAGCGGGACGATCAAACTGGCATGATTTCCTTTGGGCCCTTTGTGAACATCAAATCTGACCGCCTGGCCTGCCTTCAGCGTGCGATAACCGTCCATTTGTATCGTCGAGTAGTGGGCAAAGATATCTTCGCCTCCCCCTTCGGGACAGATAAATCCAAAGCCTTTGGCATTATTGAACCATTTAACAGTACCTGTCTCCATGCATTTACGTCCTTCGCAAGAGTGTTATCAAAACGAGAGGTTAGGTTATTTGGTCGACATGAATGCGAATTGATTAAAACCCCGTCAATTCACCTGTACACTCTAGTGAAATCGAAAAGAGCGTCAAGCCATCCCACAGGGGCAGCACAGGGCAGTTTGTCAAAGTTTGATGCAGGTAACGCAATTGATGATTTTGGTGCAGGGTTGTTGCTTCAATACGTGTGCTGTTACCGATGACATCACCGGACGATTTCTTGCTTCTTGGCAACACAGTGCGCGTGCAGGTGATAAAATAAAGAGTAAATGGCTGATGTGGGACACTCAGCATGGTGTCGCATTAATGAAGATGGATGAATAATGAGTAACCGCAGTAGGGTGATTGAAAATAAGTGGATGCAGGCTATCCACGATGATGCAACGTCGGGGATACGTATGGAAAGCCGCCCCTGGACGCATTCTGACAGCGATCTGCTGGAAAAACCGCAGCAAAAATTGCAGCCGCCATCGCTGTATAACGTGATTTTAAACAATGATGATTACACCCCGATGGAATTTGTTATTGACGTTCTGCAAAAGTTCTTTTCTTATGATATTGAACGCGCAACGCAACTTATGCTGACGGTTCACTATGAAGGGAAGGCTGTCTGTGGTGTTTACAGTGCCGATGTGGCGGAAACTAAGACGGTGCAAGTGAATCGCTACGCAAGGGAAAATGAGCACCCGTTGCTCTGTACGCTGGAAAGGGCCTGAAATCAGGTAATTTATTGTGGGGAGGCGCCTATGCTTAATCAAGAACTGGAACTCAGTCTCAACATGGCTTTCGCCAGAGCGCGTGAGCGCCGCCACGAGTTTATGACCGTGGAGCATTTGCTACTGGCGTTGCTTAGCAACCCGGCAGCGCGCGAAGCGTTGGAAGCATGCTCGGTGGATTTGGCCGCATTGCGCCAGGAACTGGAAACGTTCATCGAACAGACCACCCCGACGTTACCGCAAAATAATGAAGAACGTGAAACGCAACCGACGCTAAGTTTTCAACGCGTATTGCAACGTGCCGTGTTTCACGTTCAGTCCTCTGGCCGCAGTGAAGTCTCTGGTGCCAACGTGCTGGTGGCGATCTTCAGCGAGCAGGAATCGCAAGCGGCTTACCTGTTGCGTAAGCACGATGTGAGTCGACTGGATGTGGTGAACTTCATTTCCCACGGCACGCGCAAAGAAGAGCCCGGTCAGGCTCCTAACGCGGAAAACCCTGTCAACGAAGAGCCGGTAGGCGGGGAGGATCGCATGGAAAACTTCACCACTAACCTCAATCAATTGGCTCGCGTTGGCGGTATTGACCCCCTGATTGGTCGTGAAAAAGAGCTGGAGCGCACCATCCAGGTACTGTGCCGTCGGCGCAAAAACAACCCGCTGCTGGTCGGGGAGTCTGGCGTAGGGAAAACGGCCATTGCTGAAGGTCTGGCCTGGCGCATCGTTCAAGGCGACGTGCCGGAAGTAATGGCCGGTTGCACGCTCTATTCCCTTGATATCGGTTCGCTGCTGGCGGGCACCAAGTACCGGGGCGATTTTGAAAAACGTTTCAAAGCGCTGCTCAAACAGTTGGAACAGGATCAAAGCAGCATTCTGTTTATTGATGAAATCCACACCATCATCGGTGCGGGTGCGGCGTCTGGTGGACAGGTCGATGCAGCCAATTTGATCAAACCGCTGCTCTCCAGCGGCAAGATTCGGGTTATCGGTTCTACCACTTACCAGGAATTCAGCAATATCTTTGAAAAAGACCGTGCCCTGGCGCGTCGTTTCCAGAAAATCGATATTACTGAGCCCAGCGTTGAAGAGACCGTGCAAATCATCAATGGGCTCAAACCGAAATATGAAGCTCACCACGACGTGCGTTACACGGCCAAAGCCGTGCGCGCCGCCGTTGAACTGTCGGTTAAATACATCAACGATCGCCATCTGCCGGACAAAGCTATCGATGTGATCGATGAAGCTGGCGCGCGCAGTCGCTTGATGCCTGCCAGCAAACGCAAAAAAACGGTGAACGTTTCAGATATTGAATCGGTGGTGGCGCGCATCGCCCGCATCCCCGAGAAAACCGTGTCTGCCAGCGATCGCGATGTGCTGAAAAACCTGAGCGATCGCCTGAAGATGCTGGTGTTCGGTCAGGATAAAGCTATCGAAGCGCTGAGTGAGGCTATCAAGATGAGCCGCGCCGGTTTGGGCAGTGAGCGCAAGCCTGTCGGCTCTTTCCTGTTTGCCGGGCCGACCGGGGTTGGGAAAACCGAAGTCACCGTACAACTGGCCAAGGCCATGGACATCGAGCTTCTGCGCTTTGATATGTCGGAATACATGGAGCGCCATACCGTAAGCCGCCTGATCGGTGCGCCTCCGGGCTACGTGGGTTTCGATCAAGGCGGATTGCTGACGGACGCGGTGATCAAGCATCCGCATTCGGTGCTGCTGCTCGATGAAATTGAAAAAGCGCACCCGGACGTCTTCAATCTGCTGTTACAGGTGATGGATAACGGTACGCTGACCGACAACAACGGCCGCAAGGCCGATTTCCGCAACGTGATTGTCGTCATGACCACCAATGCGGGTGTGCAAGAGACCCAGCGCAAATCGATTGGCCTGATTCAACAGGACAACAGCAGCGACGCGATGGAAGAGATTAAAAAGATCTTCACGCCGGAATTCCGTAACCGCCTGGACGGCATCATCTGGTTCAACCATCTGTCAGCGCAGATTATTCAGCAGGTGGTGGATAAGTTTGTCGTGGAACTGCAAGCGCAGTTGGACGCCAAGGGCGTGTCGTTGGAAGTCAGCGAAGATGCGCGCAACTGGCTGGCAGGAAAAGGCTATGACAAGGCGATGGGCGCGCGGCCTATGGTGCGTGTGATCCAGGAAAACCTCAAGAAGCCGCTGGCAAACGAACTGCTGTTTGGGTCGTTGGTGAACGGTGGCTCGGTGAAGGTGGAACTGGACAGCGCGACGCAAGCGTTGACCTATAGCTTCCACAGTGCGCAAAAGCTAAAAACGGAAGGGACTGTGCACTGAGTGTGTCACTGAGCGGTAAAAGCAAAAGCAGTGCGAAAGCACTGCTTTTTTATTATCAAGCATAAACAGATGCATTCAAAACACCGAACGCATCATTGTGAATCAGTACTGAATTGAGCTATCAGCAAAGCGATTCATGTATTAACTGATCGGACTTTTGACAACGGTCAGTGACTGGGTTGTTCGCACAGACTCAATGACAAATGCATCATTTATTGGTCTGATATAACCAAATATCATGGCATGTACAAGTCTATTGTCAGGTTCATTCGGAAGGGGTAACTCATAAATTATCAATTGCAATCGTGTGCCTATAATGACCAGTTCACCATAATAGAAAGAAGGATCAAGCAAACTAATATGCATTTGGGAATCAAAGGATTCAAGCTCGATCACTGTATCCCCAAGTACCGAGGGAGTAACATCTAAAAATTTTCCACTTAATACAAACTGTCTCGAACCATAAGGTGCTTCCGGATGCTCATAAGTCGCTATTCCTGAAAAAGATTGCCCACCTTGTGCCGAGTAATATAATTGAGCTCTTAAACTTACAGGTATTAAAGCCCAATTCAGAGGCTGAACTGTACTCATGATAATGATCCTCATAATTGATTTCGTAATGCCATAGAATATGCACAGCATGCTGTATGATCTGAATGTTTTTCTAACTATTTTCTTTTATTACCATCTATTTCGTGATGAAAATCTAAATGGTGAAATTATTCTTTTACGTTGATGATTTTATTTTAGCTCTCTTGCCCCCACGCTACGGTGAGTGATTCCGTCGAACGTACTCGGTGGTAAATAGGATCACCGCCAGGGGTTGCGAGTTCCCCATTAATAACAGTGTGTAAGATTTGAACTCCATTTGGGTCGTATTCTTGGAACAATCTTATCTGTATGACAGAGTCTTGAATAACAAAATCTGCGTAAGTGATGAGGGTAGAATAAATGTCAAAAATAAACATCAAACCATGAAGTGTTTTGAAGTCGACAACCGTGTTTCCGAGTACAGGAGGTTCGGACTCTAAAAATTTACCGGTAAGAACGATTTGCCGTCTTTCGAACGGTTCTGAAAAATTAGTATACTTCACTATTCCCGCTAATGATTGCCCGCCAGTTTCGCTAAAATAAATTTTCCCTTCCATTTGAATAGGTATGTTACCGGAAGAGTTTAGTGGGTTTATACTCATGATAAATATCCTCATCGAAAAAATATTGGTGGCTAACTATTCTAGTACTCGCATGGTTCTGTTTGATACGGATGGTATTGATAGGTAAAGTCCATACGAAAAAAAGCAGGCGCAAGTATAGTTTGTTTGATTATTATTATCTTGTGAGGCTTTTCAGGTGTTTTATCATATTAATATGAAAAAGAATAACAGAGGGAAAAAGGAATGCAAATTTTCAAGGGGAGGAATAAAGTAAATATTCTATAGCAGAGAAATCATTTAACAGATAACGGATAATAGAATAACAATAACAGTTACCAATGGTTTGATAATTCGGCAATAAAAATGAATTTTATGAATGTGTCTTGGTGTGTTCCTGTTTAATGGATAAACAGTAGCTGGGTATTTCGGGGATTCGTTGGTATGCAGAGTAAAGCAAAAACCCTCTCCTGAAACAGGAAAGGGCACATAAGGCGGGTACATCCTCAGGTGTCGCAGCGTTAGCGACAGGAGAACCGATTAACGGCTACGGAAGACAATGCGGCCTTTACTCAGGTCGTACGGGGTCAGCTCTACAGTGACTTTGTCACCCGTCAGGATGCGGATATAGTTTTTACGCATTTTACCGGAGATATGAGCGGTAACCACGTGTCCGTTTTCCAACTCAACGCGGAACATGGTGTTAGGCAGTGTATCAAGCACGGTGCCTTGCATTTCAATATTGTCTTCTTTGGCCATCGAATCCTCTAGGTTTAACTACCTTTACTTTTTAACGGGCACGATAATGCCGAAAAACCGGCATTATGTAAAGGATCGTTGATCATCTCAACCGCAACTTTCGGATAAGAAGGGCGCAACGGCATGCTTATTCCCCCCCGATTGGAGCCAAAGGAAGGGCTTGCGGATGCCAACTGGATGCTGCGAGTGGGACGTCCTGCAACGCGCGTAGCGCCGTCAGATACCTCGCGCGCGACACCTCTGTGGCGCCAAGAGAAGCCGTGTGGGCGTTTAGCACCTGACAATCGAGTAACTGCCCGCCGCAGCGCATAAAATGCGTGACAAGGGCAACCAGGGCGCATTTAGAGGCGTTGTCGCGGCTGCTGAACATCGACTCGCCACAAAACAGCTTTCCTTGCGCAATGCCGTACAGTCCACCCACCAGTTCATCGTTGTGCCAGACTTCGATGGAGTGCGCATGCCCCTGCTGATGCAGTGTGCAGTAGGCGGCAATCATCTCTGGGCTGATCCAGGTTCCTTCCTGACGCGCGTGAGCGCAGGCGTGTATCACCGCAGCGAACGCGTAGTTTAGCGTGATGTGAAAAGGTTGCTTACGCATGAACTTGTGCAGGCTACGGCTGATATGCAGCGCCTCAGGATGCAATATTGCGCGGGGATCCGGAGACCACCACAGAATGGGATCACCGGGCGAGTACCAGGGAAAAATACCGGCTCGATACGCCGCCAAGACTCTGGCAGGCGATAGGTCTCCGCCAAAAGCCAATAAGCCGTTGGGATCTGCCAACGCTTTTTCCACCGGAGGAAACAGCGTGGTATTGGGTGACAGTTGAAATAGCTGCATCATGCCTGCCGGGTGGCGTGTTGATGGAACTGCCAATAGCGGCCGCGTGCTGCCAGTAGATCGGCATGGCGACCCTGCTCAACCAGGCGACCATTATCCAGTACGCAAATACGATCCAGAGACGCCAGATCGTGCAAGCGATGGGTAATGATGAGAACCGTTTTGCCGTGGGTGTGTTCACGCAGTAGATGCAGTATTTTCTGCTCGGTATCGGCATCCAGCCCTTCGGTTGGTTCATCCAGCAACACCAAGGGGGCAGGGTGGAGTAAGGCGCGAGCCAGCCCCAGGCGGCGTTGTTCCCCGCCGGAGAGTTGACGCCCGCCTTCACCAATCCAGGCATTAAGGCCCTCTGACGTTTCCAACAGATTGCCTAATCCAACTTGTTCCAGTTGTTGGCTCAGTTGGGCATCGCTGGCCTGCGGTGCAGCCAGCAGCAGGTTGTCACGCAGTGTGGCGCTAAAAATATGTATCCGCTGTGGCACCACGCTCATCATGCCGCGCAGCGCCGGTTCACTCCACTGTGCGAGCGGCAGGCCGTTCAGGGTAATGTCCCCGGCGTCGCAATCCCAGGCGCGGGTCAGTAATTGCAATAGCGTTGATTTGCCACACCCGGTACGCCCCAGCAGCGCAATGTGTTCGCCCGGCGCGATATCCAGCGTAATGTCCTGTAATACCGGCAGCGGTTGTCCCGGATAGGTGAAACTTACCCGCTGTAATGACAGCGTTGCCGTCGCGGTTGAGGCTGAGGAGGGGGTTGTCGTTGTGAAAACCACCGCAGGCTGCTGACGTAAAATCTGGTCAACGCGCGTGGCTGATGCGATCACCTGGCCCATGTGTTGAAACGCACCGGTAACCGGGCCTAACGCTTCGAACGCGGCCAGTGCGGCAAACACAAACAGGGCAATCAACGCCCCCGGTTGTGTGTCACCGCCGATCCCCGCCGCTGCCAGCCAGAGCATGGCGGTAACGGTAAAACCGGTGCAGAGCAGCATCAGTGCCTGCGACAGGCCCGTCAGACGCGCCTGCCGCTGCTGCTGCGTCAGCCAGGCCTGTTCCGTGTCGGTGAGCAGGCGGCGAAAGGCGGCTTGTGCGCCAAACAGGGTTAATTCGGCTTGCCCCTGTAGCCAGGTGGTTAACTGGGTGCGATAACGCGAGCGCAACAGCGTGAGGTGGGTACCAATCGGTTTGCCTGCACGATAAAACACCGGCGGTAGCAAGGCTAACAGCAGCAGCATAATGGTGCCGAGGGTCAATGCCAGCGAGGTGTCCAGCCAGCTCAGTCCGTAAGTGACCGCCAGAATCACCACCAGCGCGCTAACCAACGGCGATATGACGCGTAAGTAGAGGTGATCGAGCGTATCAACATCGGCAACCAGACGGTTTAGCAGGTCGGCCTGACGAAACTGGGCGAGCCCGCCCGGTGAAAGCGGAAGCGTACGCGAAAAGGTAAAAACACGCAGGTGTTGCAGTACGCGGAAGGTCGCGTCATGACTCACCAGACGCTCGGCATAGCGCCCGGCGGTACGCAGGATCGCCGCACCGCGCACGCCCGCCGCAGGCAGCATGTAGTTGAAGGTCATCAATCCGGCAAGGCCCGCCAGTGACGCCCCAGCGAGAAACCAACCGGAGAGCGTCAGCAACCCAATACTCGCCAGCAGTGTGATAATGGCAAGCACTACGCCGATGCTGAGCCGCCAAATGTGGCGACGATATAGCAGGAGAAAGGGTTTCAGTACCTGCAATGGGGTATTCTGCGACATATTAGTAAGCTCCCTGACGCTGCGCCAGAAGATCGGCAAACGGCCCTGGCTGTTGACTCAGCGTGTGGTAGTCACCCTGCTGCGCCAGTTGGCCTTTTTCCATCACCCATACGCTGTCGTAATGGCGGGTGTCATCAAGGCGATGCGTCACCAGCAAGGTGGTTTGCTGGCGTGCGGCGTTTTCCAAGGCGTGCATGACGCGCTGTTCACTGTGTGAATCCAGACTGGCCGTCGGTTCATCCAGAAGGAGTAACTGCGAGTGCTTTAACAAGGCCCGTGCAACGGCAACGCGTTGCGCCTGCCCGACAGAGAGTCGCGCTGCGCCATCACCCACCACGGTATCAAGACCCTGTGGCAACAGGGGCAGAAACTCGTGCACGTAAGCGTGTTCCACCGCCTGTTGCAGCGCGTCCTCGCTAGCGTGTGGATTCCCCAACAGAATATTGCTGCGCAGCGTTTCTTCTGGCAAATGCGGATTTTGTCCCAACCAACTGAGGTGTTTACGCCATGCATTGGCATCCAGCGTATGCAGTTCCTGCCCGTTGATACACAGCGAGCCGCGATAGGGTAAAAAACCGAGCAGCACGTTAAGCAATGAACTTTTACCTGCACCGCTCACGCCGACCAGCGCTACCCGCTGTCCCGGCTCGAGCGTAAAGGTCAGCGGTTCGGTTAACGCAGTGCCAGTGGGCGATAGCACCACCAGTTGGTCAGCTCGGATGGCAATGGTTTCCGCGTCAAAAGGCTGTGTGCCGAGGCCGACCTCTTCCGCTTCCGCAGTAAGAAAGCTCACCAGCGATTCCGCTGCGCCGACCGCCTGCGCTTTTGCGTGATAAAATGTGCCCAGATCGCGCAACGGCTGGAAAAACTCGGGGGCGAGAATCAAGACCAGAAAGCCGGCAAACAGGGTGACGCCGGTACCATAATGGCCGAAATTCAGCTCGCCAAGGTAAGAAAAGCCGAAATATACCGCGACGACCGCGATGGAGATAGAGGCAAAAAACTCCAGTACGCCGGAGGAAAGGAATGCCATGCGCAGCACTTCCATGGTGCGGCTGCGAAAATCTTCCGACGCCCGGCGAATGTCATCCACTTCTGCCGCCCCGCGATGAAACAGTCGCAACGTCTCCATGCCGCGCAACCGATCGAGAAAGTGACCGCTCAGCCGCGCCAGTGCCAGAAAATTACGGCGGTTGGCATCCGCAGCCCCCATGCCGACCAGCGCCATAAACAACGGGATCAGTGGGGCAGTCACCAGCAAGATAAGCGCTGCGGCCCAGTTGATGGGAAACACCGCGGCCAGAATCAACAGCGGAATCAAGGCGGCAAGGTACATTTGTGGAAGATAGCGCGCATAGTAATCCTGCATATCTTCGACCTGCTCTAAAATCAGCGTGGCCCAACTGCCGGCCGGCTTTCCCTGCACCCAGGCGGGACCCAGGCGCTGTAATTTCTCCAGCACCTGATGGCGAATTTGTCGCCGCACTGCCTCACCACAGCGAAAGCCTACCTGCTCGCGCAACCAGTGGTTGAGTGCACGTGCGGCGAACAATCCAACCAACAGCATGAAGGGGGTGACAAGTGCCTGACGCGGCACGTGCTCAATAATCAAGGCGTGCAACAATGTCGCCAACACCCACGCCTGTGCCACGATCAGCAGGCCGCTTACCAACCCCAGCAGTAAAGAGAGGCGGAGCCAGCGTTGTGCCAGTTTGCTCTGTTGTTTTAGCCAGCGTGCAAGTTGTTGCTGTCGAGTCTGTTTCATAGAGTACCGGGCTGCGCTATAGAAAGGGGAACACCCAAAAGGCCAACCTTTATGTAACTGTTATATAACAAAAAGCGGGCAGGTATTCAGCGTAGACTCATGTTACCGCGCTAAAGTGCAGGTGCAAACCAAAAGGAGAGAGAAAATGCGGGGAGAGATCAATTTTGCCAAAAGGGAGCCAGAATAACCCCCGTATTCAGGTGGGACGATCTGAATACGGAGGAAAGGGCAGCAGATTATCGGGTCGCGAGGCCATCCAGATAGCGCTCTGCATCCAGCGCGGCCATGCATCCCGTACCGGCCGAAGTAATGGCCTGACGGTAGATATGATCCATCACGTCGCCTGCGGCAAACACACCAGGGATGCTGGTTTGCGTGGCGTTGCCGTGGATACCGGACTGGACCTTGATATAGCCGTTTTCCAGCGCCAGTTGGCCGTCAAAAATGGCGGTGTTGGGGCTGTGGCCAATCGCGATAAATACGCCAGCCAGCGCCAGCTCTTCGCTCTCATCCGTGTGGGTGTTACGAAGACGAACGCCGGTCACGCCCATGTCATCGCCCAATACTTCGTCCAGCGTGCGATCGGTGTGCAGCACAATGTTACCGTTCTGCACTTTGTCCATCAGACGATCGATCAGGATTTTCTCTGCGCGAAAGCTGTCACGACGGTGGATTAAGTGAACTTGTTGCGCAATGTTGGACAGATAAAGCGCTTCTTCTACTGCGGTATTGCCGCCACCGACTACGGCAACGCGCTGGTTACGGTAAAAGAACCCGTCACAGGTTGCGCAGGCAGACACGCCTTTGCCTTTGAATGCCTCTTCGGAAGGCAGACCGATATAGCGAGCAGAAGCACCGGTCGCCACGATCAAGGCGTCACAGGTATATTCTTCACTGTCGCCAAACAGACGGAACGGACGCTGTTGCAAATCAACACGCTGAATGTGATCGAAGATGATCTCGGTGTTGAACTTTTCGGCATGAGCGTGCATGCGGTCCATCAGCAACGGCCCGGTAAGCCCTTCCGCGTCGCCCGGCCAGTTTTCCACTTCCGTCGTGGTCGTCAACTGCCCGCCTTTTTCCATGCCAGTAATCAATACCGGATGCAGGTTGGCGCGCGCGGCGTACACCGCAGCGGTATAGCCCGCAGGGCCAGAACCTAGAATCAATAGCTTGTGGTGCTTGACGGTACCCATGTGTTCCTCTTTTTTGCAACGGTCTACTTAACGCCGATTGTAAGGAAATTACCGGGCTAAAAAAAGTAGGCAGCAAAATTGTTACCTATTTGTTTAATCGGTTGCGCCAATAACCCATACAATTCACTGATAAGACAGCGTCATTTATTAGCAAAATGATTGAAAATGGTCTTACCGAGCGAGCAGTAGGGTTTTATTTGGCAGTTTCTTCTGATTTTCATTGTTTTGCTTTGACAATCGGCTACCGTTTTGCGAAAACATCTAAGGAAGAGGAAACTATTTGTATGTGAATGGTTGAAAGCTCGGTTTTTCTTTATGTTGTGGCTTTTACCGTGCGACCCGATGAGGGTGCGTTTATAACAGGACAGACAGGGTGTTATAAACGCAGGGATGACATCGTGGTACGCCGTGGCGGTGAAAGGAAAGTGACGTAAAGCGACCCTTGATATACCAAATAGACAGCGCGTCTTCTTTTAGGGCTGCTCTGATACATTGATGTGGGTCGGAGTGTAGCAAGGGCAAGGACGTAGTGAAGAGAGACAATAAGAATGGTAGACACAAAAAAACGACCGGGAAAAGATCTTGATCGCATCGATCGCAATATCCTGAATGAGCTACAAAAAGACGGCCGAATCTCCAACGTGGAACTTTCCAAACGCGTGGGGCTTTCTCCTACGCCGTGTCTGGAACGCGTGCGCCGCTTGGAGCGTCAGGGTTTTATCAATGGCTACACCGCATTGTTGAACCCGCATTACCTCGACGCTTCACTGCTGGTGTTTGTGGAGATCACGCTGAACCGCGGTGCGCCTGATGTTTTTGAGCAGTTCAACACTGCCGTGCAGAAACTGGAAGAGATTCAGGAGTGTCATCTGGTCTCCGGGGATTTCGACTATCTGCTGAAAACACGCGTGCCGGATATGTCCGCTTACCGTAAGCTGCTGGGTGAAACCTTACTGCGTTTGCCGGGTGTGAACGATACCCGTACCTACGTGGTGATGGAAGAAGTAAAACAGAGCAATCGTCTGGTGATCAGAACGCGCTAAACGCAGGGGTGCAAAGCCCGCTAATTTCAGCTACACTCCTGTGAATATATACAGTCACAGCGCCGAGTTCGCCTCGGCGTTTTGTCATGAACATGAACAGGACCCCTGGAGAGACGCTTGAGCCAGGAATACACCGAAGACAAAGACGTGGCGCTGAAGAAACTCAGCGGCAGTCGTCGTTTATTGGAAGCGATTTTAATCGTTGTCGCGCTATTCGCCGTTTATTTGAGCGTAGCGCTGTTAAGTTTCAGCCCGTCTGACCCGAGTTGGTCACAAACTGCCTGGCATGAGCCCATTCATAATCTGGGCGGTGGCGTCGGCGCGTGGCTGGCCGATACGCTGTTTTTCATCTTTGGCGTGCTGGCTTATGCCATTCCGCCGATCATGCTGTCGCTGTGCTGGGTGGCCTTTCGCCAGCGCGATAATCAGAGCGATGTCGATCTGTTTACTCTGTCTTTGCGCCTGATTGGCACCTTGGCGCTGATCCTGACGTCCTGCGGTCTGGCAGCACTCAATGTGGACGATCTCTACTATTTCGCTTCTGGCGGCGTGCTGGGCAGTTTGCTGAGCAGTTCAATGGTCCCGCGTTTCAACAGCATGGGCGCTACGCTGATTCTGCTCTGCGTCTGGGCGGCGGGCTTGACGCTGTTTACCGGTTGGTCATGGTTGACCATTGCGGAAAAGATCGGCGGGGCCGTATTAGGCTGTCTGACGTTCTTCTCTAACCGTTCGCGCGCAGAAGAAAACTACCGTGATGACGATTTGCACGACAATGCGGATCGGGAGAGTGAACAACCCGATACGTTAACCGCATCAACGGAGGCAATAACAGAAGATGTGGATGCGGATGATATATTGCTGGCACCGGCGCCGCGTGAGCGCGCCGCTGATGAAACAGGGCAAAACAGCACGCTGAGCGTCGCTGATGATCACATCACGCCGGTGCAGGAATCGGCTCCGGTTGATACGGTGCCAGACCCAGTGACTGCGCCCAGCGCATTCAACCCTGCGACGCCAGCAACCGCCGTCAGCCACGACACCACTGCGCCGGATTCATTGCCGCCGCTTTACGCGTTTGAATTGCCACAGGCGGCTACGCGGGAAAATACCCCGTTCCCCGCCTTTTCGCCCTCGCCGGTGCCCGATCGCGATCGCACGCCGCCGCTGGGCGCTATGCATGAACTGGGTGCTCCCACCGTGGCAACGGCTACGCCTGCGTCTACCGATATCGTGTCCTTTATGCCCGCTTTTACGGCCGCTGGGGAGGATAATCCTCAGGTGAAACAGGGGATGGGGCCGGAATTGCCGCGCCCAAATCCGGTGCGGATTCCTACCCGGCGTGAACTGGCGTCCTATGGCATCAAGTTGCCCTCGCAGCGTCAGGCGGAAGAGCAAGAGCGAGAAGCGCAACGTCAGGTTCAGTCCCAGCCTGAAATCGGCGAAATGGCAGCGCCAGACGCTGCTGACGTTGACGAGGCCGCACAAGAGTCCGCCTTGCGCCAGGCTTATCTGGAGCAACAAGAGCAGCGCTACGGCGAGGACTATGCCGAACGCGAGCAGGATGAAGAGGCGCTGTTGCAGGCACAATTGGCGCAGGCGTTTTCTCAGCAGCAACAGGCGCGTTATGAGGCCAGTGCAGCGCCAGATAGCCCGAGCGCAACGCCAGTCGTCGAGCCGATAGGTACCAAAGAGGCGGCCTCACTCAGTGCGGCGGCGGCCTTTGTCGCCGGTGTCGCTGAGGATGCCGATGCGGATGAACCGGTGTTCTCGTTCTCGCCGTTTAACGATTTGGTGGATGAATCGCCTAAAGAGCCCCTGTTTACCCTGTCGCCTGCCGATGTGGCTGAGCCCGAGCAGGCCGCCGTGCCCCCGTCGCCCACATGGCGTGCGGTGACCGACGACGATGATCGACCGGCAACGCACGCGCATCCGGTGACGGCGTCCCAACATGATGAGCAGTCCGCGTATGAGGATGAGCCGCAAAGCGATGCCGCGCCGTCATTGATGGATAGCCTGATTCATCCTTTCCTGATGCGTAACGATCAGCCGCTGCAAAAGCCAACCACACCGCTGCCGACGTTGGAGCTGCTTACGGCACCACCGGAAAACGAAGCCCCGGTTGACCATTTTGAGCTTGAACAGACGGCGCGTCTGATTGAAGCGCGTCTGGCGGATTATCGCATCAACGCCAGCGTGGTGGGGTACGATGCAGGGCCAGTGATTACCCGTTTTGAGCTGGATTTGGCTCCCGGCGTGAAAGCCGCGCGTATTTCCAACCTGTCACGCGATCTGGCGCGCTCGCTGTCGGTTGTGGCGGTGCGCGTGGTGGAAGTTATCCCCGGCAAACCGTATGTCGGGCTGGAACTGCCGAATAAACTGCGCCATACGGTTCATCTGCGCGAAGTGCTGGATTGCAAGGCATTTCGTGATAACCCGTCGCCACTGGCGGTGGTGCTGGGCAAAGATATTGCCGGTCAGCCGGTAGTGGCCGACCTGGCGCGGATGCCGCATCTGCTGGTGGCCGGGACGACAGGATCGGGTAAATCTGTCGGCGTGAATACCATGATTATCAGCATGCTGTACAAGGCAACGCCGCAAGATGTGCGCTTTATCATGATCGACCCCAAAATGCTGGAGCTGTCGGTCTATGAAGGTATCCCGCATCTGCTGACCGAAGTGGTTACCGACATGAAAGATGCGGCGAATGCGCTGCGCTGGTGCGTCGGTGAAATGGACCGCCGCTATAAGCTGATGTCGGCCTTGGGCGTGCGCAATCTCGAAGGCTATAACGAGCGGGTGAAAGCGGCGGAAACCATGGGGCGTCCGATCCCTGACCCGTTCTGGAAACCCGGCGACAGCATGGATACCACACCGCCAGTGCTGGAGAAATTACCTTTTATCGTGGTGATGGTGGATGAGTTTGCCGATCTGATGATGGCGGTTGGCAAAAAGGTGGAAGAGCTGATCGCTCGCCTGGCGCAGAAAGCGCGCGCGGCCGGTATCCATCTGGTGCTGGCGACGCAACGGCCTTCCGTGGACGTTATCACTGGCCTCATCAAGGCCAATATTCCGACGCGTATCGCCTTTACCGTGTCGAGCAAGATTGATTCGCGCACCATTCTCGATCAGGGCGGTGCAGAATCGTTGCTGGGGATGGGGGATATGCTGTATATGGCACCAAACTCCTCCATTCCGGTGCGCGTGCACGGCGCGTTTGTTCGCGATCAGGAAGTCCATGCCGTGGTACTGGACTGGAAAGCGCGTGGGCGTCCGCAGTACATTGACAATATCACCAGTGCCAGCGACGACGGCGAAGGCGGTAATCTGGAGTTTGGCGGTGATGAAGATCTGGATCCGCTGTTCGATCAGGCGGTGGCCTTTGTGGTAGAAAAACGGCGAGCCTCCATTTCTGGCGTGCAACGTCAATTCCGCATCGGCTACAATCGTGCCGCGCGCATTGTGGAACAGATGGAAATGCAAGGCATCGTCAGCGCGCCGGGGCATAATGGCAACCGAGACGTGTTGGCGCCGCCACCCATGGACTGATGCCATTTACAGACAATTCGCCTACCGAAGCGCGTGATTCTCTGGCAATAGTTATGGGTAGCACGACGAGCAGTACGACAGGTGCAAAGTACGATAGTCAGATCGCGATGGCGGTCTTTTGAATCGACAGCAAAGGATGTAAATAATGAGAACAGGCTTAGTGGCAGGCGTGCTGATCGCCGGGATGACGTCCAGCGCGGTCTATGCTGATGCGGCGAGCGATTTACAGAGCCGACTGAATAAAGTGAACAGCTTCCACGCGACGTTCACCCAGAAAGTCACTAGCGCTGAAGGGACGGCGGTGCAGGAAGGTCAGGGCGAACTCTGGCTGAAACGCCCAAATCTGTTCAACTGGAAGACCACCGCGCCGGATGAAAGCGTGCTGATCTCTGATGGCAAGACGCTGTGGTTCTACAACCCGTTCGTTGAACAGGTGACAGCGACCTGGCTGAAGGAGGCCACGGGCAATACGCCCTTTATGCTCATCACCCGTAACGATGCCAGCGAATGGGGCCAGTATAACGTGCGTCAGCAAGGGGATGACTTTGAGCTAACGCCGAAAGCGGCCAAGGGCAATCTGAAACAGTTTGCCATCAACGTCAATGCCAGCGGCACCATCAAGAGCTTTGTCGCGACGGAGCAGGATGGACAACGCAGCAGTTATACCCTGAAAAACCAGCAAAACGGCGCTGTGGATAGCAGCAAGTTCACCTTTACGCCGCCGAAAGGCGTGACGCTGGACGATCAACGGCAGTGAGGCCATCGTGAGTAACCTGTCGCTGGATTTTTCGGACAATAGCTTTCAGCCTCTGGCCGCACGTATGCGGCCCGCTACGTTGGCGCAATATATCGGTCAACAGCATCTGCTAGGCGCGGGTAAGCCCTTGCCGCGAGCGATAGAGGCGGGGCAGTTACACTCCATGATTCTATGGGGACCGCCGGGCACCGGAAAAACCACGCTGGCAGAACTGATTGGCCACTATGGACAAGCCGACGTGGAGCGGATCTCTGCCGTGACCTCCGGCATCAAGGAGATTCGCGAAGCGATAGAGCGTGCGCGACAGAATCGCGATGCCGGACGCCGTACCATCCTGTTCGTGGACGAAGTGCATCGCTTCAACAAGAGTCAGCAGGATGCCTTTCTGCCGCACATTGAAGACGGCACCATCACCTTCATTGGCGCAACCACCGAAAACCCTTCCTTTGAGCTTAATTCGGCGCTGCTGTCGCGTGCGCGCGTCTATTTGCTGAAGGCGCTCACCGCAGAAGATATCCAACAGGTGTTGCAGCAGGCGATGACCGATAGCGCGCGAGGGTTTGGCGGGCAGAACATCGTATTGCCACCCGAGACGCAGCGGTTGCTGGCTGAACTGGTGAACGGCGATGCGCGGCGCGCATTGAACAGTCTGGAAATGATGGCGGATATGGCCGAGGTCGACGCGCAGGGCAACCGAGTGCTGACACCTGAATTGCTGCACGAAGTGTCGGGCGAGCGTAGTGCGCGCTTCGATAACAAAGGCGATCGTTACTACGACCTCATTTCTGCACTGCATAAATCGGTGCGTGGATCGGCACCTGATGCCGCACTGTATTGGTATGCTCGTATTATCACCGCCGGTGGCGATCCGCTCTATGTTGCACGGCGTCTGTTGGCGATAGCCTCCGAAGATGTGGGCAATGCCGATCCGCGGGGAATGCAGGTGGCGATCGCTGCCTGGGATTGCTTCACCCGTGTGGGTCCGGCAGAGGGCGAGCGTGCTATTGCTCAGGCGATTGTCTATCTGGCCTGTGCACCAAAGAGTAATGCGGTCTACACCGCGTTTAAAGCGGCGATGCAAGATGCCAGAGAGAAACCGGATTACGATGTGCCGGAGCACTTGCGTAATGCCCCCACCAAACTGATGAAAGAGATGGGGTTGGGTGCCGAATACCGCTACGCCCATGATGAACCCAATGCGTATGCCGCGGGTGAGGACTATTTCCCTCAAGCCTTAGCGCAAACGCGCTACTATCAGCCAACGTCACGGGGTCTGGAAGCCAAAATTGGTGAAAAGCTGGCCTGGCTGACTGCACAGGATCAAAATAGCCCGACAAAACGCTACCGCTGAACTGGGCGTTGCGGTAAGGTTATAAGGTTCTTTTCTGCCGCGCGACGGGTGTCGCGCAACGTAAAATTTCACCAAAAAACATTAAAACAGGATTAGCATGCTCGATCCCAATTTACTGCGTAATGAGCTAGACGCAGTTGCCGAAAAGCTACTGGCTCGCAGAGGTTTTAAACTGGATGTAGACACGCTGCGTCAACAAGAAGAACGCCGCAAAGTGCTACAAGTAGAAACGGAAAGTCTGCAAGCAGAGCGTAACTCCCGATCGAAAGAGATCGGTGCGGCTAAATCTCGTGGTGAAGATATTGAACCGTTGCGCCGCGAAGTGAATACCCTGGGTGAAAAGCTGGATACGGCCAAGGCCGAGTTGGATGCGTTGCAAAATGCCATTCGTGAGCTGGCGTTAACCATTCCGAATATGCCGGATGACGCTGTGCCGCTGGGTAAAGATGAGCACGATAACCAGGAAATCAGCCGCTGGGGTGAGCCACGTCAGTTCGATTTCCCGGTGCGCGATCACGTTGATTTAGGCGAACTGGCAAAAGGCGTTGATTTCGCCGCAGGCGTTAAACTGACCGGCGCGCGTTTCGTTGTCATGAAAGGGCAGATTGCTCGCCTGCATCGCGCACTGTCACAATTTATGCTGGATCTGCATACCGAACAGCACGGCTACCAGGAAGCCTACGTGCCTTATCTGGTTAACCACGCCACGCTGTACGGTACCGGCCAGTTACCGAAGTTTGGTGAAGACCTGTTTCATACCAAGCCGTTGGACGAAGAAGCGGAAAGCAGCAATTATGCCCTGATCCCGACGGCGGAAGTGCCGTTGACCAATCTGGTGCGTGACGAAATTCTGGACGAAGACACACTGCCGATCAAAATGACGGCGCATACTCCGTGTTTCCGTTCTGAAGCGGGCTCTTATGGCCGTGATACCCGTGGTCTGATCCGTATGCACCAGTTTGACAAAGTGGAACTGGTGCAGATTGTGCGCCCGGAAGACTCCATGGATGCGCTGGAAACGCTGACGACGCATGCGGAAACCGTGCTGCAACTGCTGCAACTGCCGTATCGCAAAGTGTTGTTGTGCACCGGTGACATGGGTTTTGGCTCAACCAAAACCTACGATCTGGAAGTGTGGCTGCCAGCGC
Organism: Candidatus Symbiopectobacterium sp. NZEC151; assembly: GCF_025962655.1. GTDB lineage: Bacteria > Pseudomonadota > Gammaproteobacteria > Enterobacterales > Enterobacteriaceae > Symbiopectobacterium. Next base: position 567,916 of record NZ_JAGFPE010000001.1, read on the forward strand.
AGAACACCTACCGTGAAATCTCTTCTTGCTCCAACATGGGCGATTTCCAGGCTCGCCGCATGCAAGCGCGCTGCCGCAACAAAAGCGACAAAAAAACTCGCCTGGTGCATACGCTGAACGGTTCCGGTCTGGCGGTTGGACGTACACTGGTTGCCGTGCTGGAAAACTATCAGCAGGCGGACGGGCGTATCGCGATTCCTGATGTGCTGCGTCCTTATATGGGCGGGCTGGAGTTTATCGGCTAAACACCCTGTTTCTCCGCTGTTACAAGCGCCCTTCGGGGCGCTTTTTGCATTATGGCCGCGCGATATCACAAAACGTGCGGACCGAGATTGCCCTCGTTGACTTTTAAACGCGCAGTGGCATGATGCGCACACACTTCCTTGTTGTATTGGTTACCCACGCCCACTATGTCTGCTTTTTCTCGCCCAGTGCTGTTATTGCTCTGCGGCCTTATGCTGCTTACGGTTTGTATCGCTGTGCTTAATACGCTGGTTCCGTTATGGCTCAACTATCAGCATGCTTCCGTGTGGCAAGTGGGCGTCGTGGGGTCATCCTATTTTGCGGGTAATTTGCTGGGGACGCTGTTGGCCGGACGCTTGATTCTCCGCCAAGGGTTTAACCACAGCTACTACCTCGCCGCTGTGCTGTTTGGTGTGGCGACATTGGGACTGATGTTGTCCACGGACGTAACCAGTTGGCTGGTATGGCGCTTTGTTGCAGGCGTCGGCTGCGCGCTGATTTGGGTGGTGGTGGAAAGCGCGCTGTTGTGCAGCGGCTCGTCCGCGCACCGTGGTCAACTGCTGGCCGCCTATATGGTGGCCTATTATCTGGGGAGCGTCGTTGGTCAGCTCTATGTCGGCGTGCTGCCAACCGCAGTGGCGAGTGTGATCCCCTGGATGGTGATGTTGATTGTGCTCGCCGTGCTACCGTTGCTGTGTACCCGTTTACCGCGTCTGGCGCAGCCGGATCATCCGGTTCATGTCGGGAAAATGCTGCGTAAGCGCAGTGCGCGGCTGGGCATCAATGGCTGTGTGATTTCTGGCGTGATACTGGGGTCGCTGTATGGTCTGATGCCGCTTTATCTCTCCCACAGTGGCACCAGCGATGCCGACGTCGGGTATTGGATGGCACTGTTGATTGGTGCCGGTATCGTCGGCCAGTGGCCAGTGGGGCGCATGGCGGATCGCTATGGACGCTTGCTGGTGCTGCGCGTGCTGGTGTTTGCGGTGATTGTCGCCTGCGTTGCGCTCTTGAGCGTTGGGCATCTGGTGATGGCACCTGCGCTGTTTTTGTTGGGTGGAGCCGGTTTCACGCTCTATCCGGTAGCGATGTCCTGGGCGTGCGAAACGGTACGTCATGAAGAACTGGTGGCGATGAACCAGTCATTGCTGCTCAGTTACACCGTTGGCAGCCTGGTTGGCCCCAGTATGGCGGCTGCGCTGATGCAAACCTATTCCGACCGTGTGCTGTTTGTGCTGATTGCCGCCGTATCGCTGGTTTATCTGGTCATGCTGCTGAAGAAAAGCGATCGCCACCCAAAACCGCTGGCGGCGTAATGCGGAGCCCCACGCTTCCCAATGGGCAGCGTGGGGAGGACATCAGTAAATAACCTTATGCCCGTAGCTTTGCAGTATCGACTGCACGCGGTTCATGGTGTCCGCTTTCGGCGGTTTTACACCATCCAGCTTATACTCTTCCCCCATGGCGACCCACTTATGCTTGCCCAGCTCGTGGTAGGGCAGCAATTCGATTTTCTCGATGTTGGTCATGTCCTTGGTGAAATTCCCCAGCAGGTGCGCAGAGGCATCATCATCAGACCAACCGGGGACGACGACGTAGCGAATCCAGGTGCGCTGGTTACGTTTGGCTAAGTAGCGGGCGAATTCCAGCGTGCGGTGGTTGGATACCCCCACCAGATTCTGGTGGATGCCGTCGTCCATCTGTTTCAAATCCAGCATGACCAGATCGGTGACATCCAACAGTTCATCAATCACCGGATCGTAGCGGCGCACGAAACCGTTGGTGTCGAGGCAGGTATTGATGCCTTCTGCCTGGCACGCGCGGAACCAGTCACGCACAAATTCAGCCTGAAGAATGGCTTCACCGCCCGACGCAGTAACGCCACCGCCAGAGGCATTCATGAAGTGGCGATAGGTCACCACTTCTTTCATCAGATCCTCAACCACGATCTCCTTGCCGCCGTGCGTGTCCCAGGTATCGCGGTTATGGCAATACAGGCAGCGCATCAGGCATCCCTGAAAGAAAACGATGAAACGAATACCGGGACCATCAACGGTTCCGCAGGATTCATAGGAGTGAATGCGACCGATTAGTGACATTGCAAGTGTTTCTCCAAATGTGGCCGTTCAATAGCAGCCGGTGTTAACACGAACAGGGAAATGCAACGGTGCGCCGACGTCATGTAGGACGTGTAATAAACGAACGGTAAACCGTCTCGCCGATGTCGTGTTGAATCTGTTTTGCCAGCCCGCCGCAGTGCAAGGAGCGGGCTGGCAAAACAGGTTATCAGTGCGGGGGTGAGAAAAAGGCCCCACCGGGGTGGAGCCTTTATTTTACGCCTTTTCAGTCAGTCAGGGAAATTACATTGACTGAGTGAAAGTACGGGTAATAACGTCTTGCTGCTGTTCTTTGGTCAGCGAGTTGAAACGCACGGCATAACCAGAAACACGGATGGTCAACTGCGGATATTTTTCCGGGTGTTCCATCGCATCCAACAGCATTTCACGGTTCATCACGTTCACGTTCAGGTGTTGACCACCTTCGATGCTGGATTCGTGGTGGAAGTAACCGTCCATCAGACCTGCCAGGTTAGTCTTACGCACGTCATCATCTTTACCCAACGCGTTAGGTACGATGGAGAAGGTGTAAGAGATACCGTCTTTCGCATAGGCGAACGGCAGTTTGGCAACGGAGGTCAGAGAGGCAACTGCACCTTTCTGATCGCGGCCGTGCATCGGGTTAGCACCCGGTCCGAACGGTGCGCCAGCGCGACGGCCATCCGGCGTGTTACCGGTTTTCTTACCATATACCACGTTAGAGGTGATGGTCAGAACAGACTGGGTCGGAGTAGCGCCACGGTAGGTGGTCAGTTTCTGAATTTTCTTCATGAAACGTTCTACCAGGTCACAAGCCAGGTCATCAACACGCGGGTCGTTGTTACCGAACTGCGGGTATTCGCCTTCGATGTCGAAGTCGATAGCCAGGCCGTCTGCGTCACGAATCGGTTTCACTTTCGCGTATTTGATGGCAGACAGGGAGTCAGCAGCAACGGACAGACCGGCGATACCACATGCCATGGTACGGAATACGTCACGATCGTGCAGCGCCATCAGCGACGCTTCATAGCTGTATTTGTCGTGCATGTAGTGGATGATGTTCAATGCAGTGACATACTGCTTGGCCAGCCAATCCATGAAGTGGTCCATACGGTCCATAACCACGTCAAAGTCCAGCACATCGCCTTTGATCGGTTCAGATTTCGGACCGACCTGCATTTTCAGTTTTTCGTCCACGCCGCCGTTGATAGCATACAGCATGGTTTTGGCCAGGTTGGCACGTGCACCGAAGAACTGCATTTGCTTACCGATAACCATCGGGCTAACGCAACAGGCGATAGCATAGTCATCGCTGTTGAAGTCCGGACGCATCAGGTCGTCATTCTCGTATTGCAGAGAAGAGGTATCGATGGACACTTTAGCTGCATACTTCTTGAAGTTCAGCGGCAGTTTTTCAGACCACAGGATAGTGATGTTCGGTTCCGGAGACGGCCCCATGGTGTACAGGGTGTTCAGGAAACGGAAGCTGTTTTTGGTTACCAGCGTACGGCCATCAAGGCCCATACCGCCCAGAGATTCTGTTGCCCAGATCGGGTCACCGGAGAACAACTCATCGTATTCAGGGGTACGCAAGAAGCGCACCATACGCAGTTTCATCACCAGGTGGTCGATCATTTCCTGCGCGTCTTGCTCGGTGATTTTACCGGCTTTCAGGTCACGTTCGAAGAAGATATCCAGGAAGCTGGATACACGACCGAAGGACATGGCGGCACCGTTCTGAGATTTCACCGCAGCCAGGTAGCCGAAGTAAGTCCATTGAACCGCTTCTTTCGCATTGGTAGCCGGAGCAGAGATATCGCAGCCGTATTTGGCAGCCATTTCTTTGATCTGAGACAGCGCATGGTGCTGGTCAGCAATTTCTTCACGCAGACGGATAGTCGCTTCCAGATCTTCGCCGTTTTCCAATTTGGATTGCAGAGAAGTGAACTGAGCGAATTTGTCTTTCATCAGGTAGTCGATACCGTACAGCGCAACGCGACGGTAGTCACCGATGATACGGCCACGGCCATAAGCATCCGGCAGACCGGTCAGCACGCCAGATTTACGGCAGCGCAGGATATCCGGAGTGTAAACATCGAATACACCCTGGTTATGGGTTTTGCGGTATTCGGTGAAGATTTTTTTCAGTTGCGGATCCAGTTCACGGCCATAAACCTTACAGGAACCTTCAACCATTTTGATGCCGCCAAACGGAATCAGCGCACGTTTCAACGGCGCGTCAGTTTGCAGGCCAACGATCTGTTCCAGGCTCTGGTCGATATAACCGGCGTCATGAGAGGTGATGGTCGCTGCAACGTTGGTATCAAAGTCAACCGGCGCGTGAGTGCGGTTTTCTTGTTTGATACCTTCCATAACAGCATCCCACAGCTTGGTGGTTGCCGGAGTAGCGCCAGCCAGGAAGGACTCGTCACCTTCATACGGTGCGTAGTTCTTCTGAATGAAGTCACGTACGTTGACGCCATTCTGCCATTCACCCGCGCTAAAACCTTCCCACGCGTTAGCCAATTTTTCATTCAGTTCGGTCATATTACACCTACCTTTGGTTTGGAATTCATAACCCGATTTGCAGTCGGCGACAGATTAATGTTTGTCGCCACCGCGCAAATAAATAACCCAATACGTTAACCCTACCAGAAAACCGCCGCCGACGATGTTGCCCAGCGTGACAGGAATCAGGTTGTCCACGATAAAGTTGTGGAGGGTAAGGTGCTCAAATTGGGACGGCGCTTTGCCGATGGCTTCCCAAAATTCAGGCGCCGCGAAATTCTTGATAACGATCCCCATGGGGATCATAAACATATTAGCAATACTGTGCTCAAAGCCGCTGGCAACGAACATGCCGACCGGCAGGATCATCGCGAACATTTTATCGGTCAGCGTCCGGCCTGAGTAGCTCATCCATACCGCCAGACACACCAGCAAGTTGGCCAGTACCCCGAGGCAAAACGCTTCGACAAAAGTATGTTCCACTTTGTGTTCTGCGGTTTGCAGTACGTTCAAGCCCCATGCGCCGTTGGCGACCATGTGCTCACCGGCAAACCAGATCAGGGCGACAAAAAACAGTGCGCCGAACAGGTTGCCCACATAGACGTTACACCAGTTGCAGGCCAGCTGTTTCCAGGTGATACGGCCACTTGCCTTGGCAATCACTGTTAATACCGTTGAGGTAAACAGGTCAGCGCCGCAGACAACAACCAGCATCAGGCCGAGCGAGAAGCAGATCCCACCAATCAGTTTAGTCACGCCGTAAGGCATGGACGCGGCACCGGTTGTGGCTGTGATATAAAAAACGAAGGCGATTGAAATAAAGACACCAGCAGTAATCGCCAAAAAAAACGTGGTCAGGGGTTGTTTCGTAGCTTTATAGACACCAGCATCTTCAGCGACTTTCGCCATGGCTGCCGGTAGTAAAAGTGTAAAGGGGTTGTCAGCTTTCACACTAACGTTCTCCAAGATTTATCCGCGAGGGAATACTAACAAAGCAGTATAAAGCAAAATTTGACTTGGATCATATCCTGAAAATTTAGCAGGGTGAAACCCTTGGGGTAAGTGCACCAAATAACAGTCAACTAATTGAAATATATAATAAAAAAATATTTTAAAAATTATAAAAAGAGTTGAACGCAGGGGGTAGAATAGCGTGAAAAAGAGTTAAATGAAATGCGTTTTTGTATCATTTCGGTGTTCATGGTTGCTGCAAATTAATTAAAAATTCACCATTTAATAACAATAAGTACATTATTCTTCATTTTTTGCGAAATGCCGGATTATTCAGATTGCGTAGCGATAAGATAATGCGATGATGAAATCTTCCGTACTGCGGGAAAATTGATCGAAAAAAGGCAGGTATTGCGTCTGAGCTTGAGAAGGGTGAAGGCTCCCCGGCGCTAACCGGGGAGGATGGGCGATACGGCATTAGCCCCAGAAACGACGCTTCGCGGCTTGCAGTTTCTCGTACGCTGCCAGCAGCGATTGGTGCGCGGGCAAGGTGGCGAAGGTGTCATCGACGTCAAACAGTCCGTAGAAGCTCTGCTCACCGGCAATAGCCGCACCCGCTGCTTCGAGGGTGTCGCTGCCGTACATTTTCACAAACGCATCGTAATACTGCGATGGCTCACGCGCCTCGTCCAATGCCAGCGTCAACAGCGTCTGCAAACAGCGGTAGTAGTTGCTACGCACTGGACTAAAGACCGAGCCATTAAAGTCCTGCGTCCATTCCGCCCAGATTAATGCCTGTTCCAGATCGCCGCCTGCCAGTGCCAACATGGATTTTAATTCGCCGATGCGCAGCGTCAGCCAGCCGTTATCCTTGCCGGTTGCCAGCCCCAGCAATTCACGCACGCGGGTGAAGTCATCAAACCCTTCGTCATCCAACTGGGCGATCAGATCGAGATACGCCTGCTTTTCCCACTGACTGCCGGGCAGGGAGAGGATGGTCTCGCGTAAATGCACACCCATATTGTTGTTTGCCAACAGCAAATCGTCTGCCGGATAAATGTCGGACATCCCCGGTACGATAATGCGGCAAGCATACACGGACAGGTGCTCATAATCGGCGATGTACACCTCTTTATGCTCTTTGTGGAAAATCGCCATCAAGGTAGCAAATTCCTGCTCGGTGCTACCTTTGAAGCTCCAGTCAACAAAGGGATAATCCGCGTCGGTTTTAAACAAGTCCCAGGAGATCAAACCGCTGGAATCGATAAAGTGGGTTTCCAGATTGGCATGATCTGCCACATCGTCATTGTCGAAACTCGGCGGGGTAAACACGTCGAGATCTTTCAACCCGCGTCCTTGCAGCAGTTCGGTAACGGTACGCTCCAGCGCGACGCCGAAATCAGGGTGCGCGCCGAAAGAGGCGAAACAGGTGCCGTTGCTGGGGTTAAACAGCACCACGCAGATCACCGGATAGTTGCCACCCAGCGACGCGTCATAGGCGAGGATCGGGAACCCTTCTTGTTCCAGCGTGGCGATGGCTTCCACCACGCCGGGGTAGCGTTGTAACACGCTGTCCGGAATGGTCGGCAAGCTGATGGCTTCAGCAATAATGCGGTTCTTGATGTGGCGTTCGAACACCTCAGACAACCCCTGGACACGCGCTTCATTGGCGGTGTTGCCAGCGGACATCCCGTTGGAGACGTAGAGGTTGCCGATGATATTCATCGGGATATAGACGGTGGTGTCATCGGATTGCCGGGTAAACGGCAGGGCGCAGATGCCGCGTTCGTCGTTGCCGGATTGCAGATCGACCAGCATGCTGGCGCTCAATTCGTTGTCAGGATCGTAAAATGCGCGCAGGTGAGCATCCAGAATCCCTTCCGGCACGCTGTCATCGTCCGGCAGCGGGAACCACTGCTCGTTCGGGTAGTGTACGAAATCACCGTTAGCGATTGATTTACCCAGATAGAAGTCGGCAAAGAAGTAGTTGGTGGAAAGACGCTCGAAATATTCACCCAAGGCTGAGGCCAAGGCGGCTTTCTTGCTGGCGCCTTTACCGTTGGTAAAGCACAGCGGGCACTCTTTGTCGCGAATATGCACGGACCAGACGTTAGGCACCGGGTTCAGCCAGGAGGCTTCTTCGATGTTGAACCCCAGGTCACGGAGTTGCTGTTGAAAACGGGCGATGGAGTCTTCCAGGGCGGCGTCTTTGCCTGGGATGAACGTTTGGCTCATGATTGTCACTTTTCTCTTTTGTGGGACGTGCATCATACGGACTTTTCACGGACAACTCCACGCCGTCACCGTGCGGGTTTTATACGTGAAAGCGTAATAAGGATTGCAGCGGGAAGGAGCCAGTGATAAAAACAAATGATGACGGTTGCCGCAAAAAACCATGATGGCTGCTGCAAATAGCCAATGTGGTTGTTGCAAAAAACCATAATAATCGCTGTAAAACAGACAAAACGTTAAAAATAGTCGTACTAAATACGTGGTGAGGGGAAATGACACAAGTTTTCAATTTTAGCGCCGGTCCAGCCATGCTGCCGGTTGAAGTGCTGCGTCGTGCCGAACAAGAGTTGTGTAACTGGCGTGGACTGGGAACCTCCGTAATGGAAATCAGCCACCGCAGTAAAGAATTTATGCAGGTGGCGGCGGAAGCCGAACAGGATCTGCGCGATCTGTTAAAGATCCCCTCCAACTACAAAGTGCTGTTTTGCCAAGGCGGCGCGCGCGCGCAGTTTGCCGCCGTGCCGCTTAACCTGCTGGGCGACAGCACGAAAGCTGACTATATCGACGGCGGCTATTGGGCGCACAGTGCGATTAACGAAGCGGAAAAATACTGCAAACCGAACGTTATCGACGTGAAAACCCGCATTGACGGCCTGCGCGCCGCTAAACCGATGCGTGAATGGGCGCTGTCTGACGATGCGGCCTTTGTGCACTACTGCCCGAATGAAACCATTGATGGTCTGGCGATCGAAGAAACGCCTGACTTTGGCGACAAAATTGTGGTCGCTGACTTCTCCTCCAGCATCCTTTCCTGCCCGATCGATGTCAGCCGTTTCGGTGTGATTTATGCCGGTGCGCAGAAAAACATTGGCCCTGCGGGCTTGACGTTGGTGATTGTACGCGAGGATCTGCTGGGTAAATCCCGCAGCGTGCTGCCGTCGGTACTGGATTACAAAATCCTGGCGGACAACGACTCCATGTACAACACCCCGCCGACCTTTGCCTGGTATCTCTCTGGCATGGTGTTCAAATGGCTGAAAGAGTACGGCGGGCTGGTGGAGATGGAAAAACGCAATCGTGAGAAAGCGGATCATCTTTATGGCGCTATCGACAGCAGCGATTTTTACCGCAACGACGTGCTGGCTGCCAACCGCTCACGCATGAACGTGCCGTTCCTGCTCGGTGACGACGCGCTGGACAAACTGTTCCTGGAAGAATCTAAAGCGGCTGGGCTGCATGCGCTGAAAGGCCACCGCGTGGTGGGCGGGATGCGTGCGTCGCTGTACAACGCGATGCCGCTGGAAGGTGTGCAGGCGCTGACCGCTTTTATGGCGGATTTTGAACGTCGCCACGGTTAATACCGCTGCGAGTGACGTTGCGGTTTGACCGCGGCGTTGCAGGCCGTACCGTTGCCGCTGCGCGTTAAGCGGCAACCTGTTTCCAGTAAACCCCGGTTTGCGCCGGGGTTTGTTATGTTGATGACCGGAGTTAAGAGTTACATGCAGGAATCCCTTACCCTACAGCCTATTTCCCTGATTGACGGTGTGATTAACCTTCCCGGTTCGAAAAGCGTCTCTAACCGTGCTTTGTTGCTGGCCGCATTGGCAACGGGAACGACGCGTTTGAAAAATCTGCTCGATAGCGATGACGTTCGCCATATGCTCGACGCGTTGCAACTGCTAGGCGTGCAATATCAGCTTTCGCCCAGCCGCACCGAGTGCGACGTCACCGGTATTGGTGGGCCGTTCACCGCGTCGCAACCGTTAGAGCTGTTTCTCGGTAATGCGGGCACGGCGATGCGTCCGCTGGCCGCCGCGCTGTGCTTGACCCAGGGCGATATTGTCTTGACCGGCGAACCGCGTATGAAAGAGCGCCCGATCGGCCATCTGGTGGATGCGCTGCGCCAAGGCGGCGCGACCATCGACTACCTTGAGCAGACTGACTATCCGCCATTGCGCCTGCACGGCGGCTTCCAGGGCGGTGAGATCGCCGTGGATGGTAGCGTCTCCAGCCAGTTCCTGACCGCGTTGCTGATGACAGCGCCGTTGGCGAGCAAAGACACCCGCATCAGCATCAAAGGCGATCTGGTATCCAAACCCTATATCGATATCACGCTGCGCATGATGAAAGATTTCGGCGTCGACGTGCACAACGAGAATTACCAGCACTTCAGCGTGCAGGGCAACCAGCAATACCGTGCGCCGGGTGAGTATCTGGTGGAGGGCGATGCCTCCTCAGCGTCCTATTTCCTCGCCGCCGCTGCCATCAAAGGCGGAACCGTGCGTGTCACCGGCGTGGGGCGCAACAGCGTGCAGGGCGATATCCGTTTTGCCGATGTGCTGGAAAAAATGGGTGCGATTATCCGCTGGGGTGATGACTATATCGAGTGTCAGCGCGCTGAACTGCATGCTATCGATATGGACATGAATCACATTCCCGATGCGGCGATGACCATTGCCACCGCGGCGCTGTTTGCCGAGGGCGGTACCACGACGCTGCGCAATATTTATAACTGGCGGGTAAAAGAGACCGACCGCCTTGCCGCCATGGCGACAGAGTTGCGCAAAGTCGGTGCGACGGTGGAAGAGGGTAATGACTATATTCGCATTACGCCTGCCCCGCAGTTACGTTTTGCCGAGATCGGTACTTACAACGATCACCGTATGGCGATGTGTTTCTCGCTGGTGGCATTATCCGATACGCCAGTGACCATTCTCGATCCCAAATGCACGGCAAAAACCTTCCCGGACTATTTTCAACAGCTGGCACGCCTGAGCCACGGTTAATCACTGGGCGGGGGTTGCACTTTTCCTGTAGGGCGGGCATTAGCCCGCCCTGTGTTTTGCAAGGCATCTTCTGAAATTTTATCTTTCTCCGGGTGTTAGGTTAACGGTTTTGCTCGTTGGCGCGTATAATGAGGCACCGTAAGTCGTAACAGACCTCACGGTTGACCCGAGTAATAGGAGAAAGAGATGGCGGTAACGGCACCGGTAATAACGGTTGATGGGCCGAGTGGCGCAGGCAAGGGAACGCTGTGCAAGGCGTTGGCAGAAACATTGCAGTGGAATTTGTTGGACTCGGGCGCGATTTATCGCGTGCTCGCCTTGGCTGCCTTGCATCATCAGGTTGATATCGGTTCGGAAGAAGCGTTAGTGCCGCTGGCGTCGCACCTTGATGTGCGTTTCATTGCTGAAGACGGGCAACTGAAAGTGATTCTGGAAGGCGAAGACGTCAGTAATGAAATTCGTAATGAAACGGTCGGGAATACCGCCTCGCAGGCGGCCGCTTTCCCGCGTGTGAGAGAAGCGTTGTTGCGCCGTCAGCGCGCGTTTCGAGAAGCGCCGGGGCTGGTGGCGGATGGCCGCGATATGGGCACGGTGGTGTTCCCCGATGCGCCCGTGAAGATTTTTTTGGATGCCAGCGCGGAAGAACGTGCACAACGACGCATGCTACAGTTGCAGGAAAAAGGCTTTAATGTTAACTTTGAACGTCTTTTGTCCGAGATAAAAGAACGGGATGCGCGCGACCGGAATCGTTCGGTAGCGCCGTTAGTCCCTGCCGCAGATGCGCTGGTGTTGGATTCGACCGATATGTCTATTGATGACGTTATTGCGAAATCGCTCTCTTATGCGCGCGAAATCCTTGCTCAATCACAGGGTTGATTGAGGCGCGGTATAGTATTGTTTTTTTAACCTTGTTGTAAGGATAACAGCAGGGCATGTGAAACAACCCCATCAAGCAGGATGCCAGATGGACGTTAAATTGAAACCCTTAAGATTAACAACATGACTGAATCTTTTGCTCAACTCTTTGAAGAATCGCTGAAAGAAATCGAAACTCGTCCGGGTTCCATCGTTCGCGGCGTTGTCGTTGCTATTGATAAAGATGTCGTACTGGTTGACGCCGGTCTGAAATCTGAATCTGCCATTCCGGTAGAGCAATTCAAAAACGCACAAGGCGAACTCGAAATCCAGGTGGGTGACGAAATTGACGTTGCCCTGGACGCGGTAGAAGACGGTTTCGGCGAGACCCTGCTGTCTCGTGAGAAAGCGAAACGCCACGAAGCCTGGCTGATGCTGGAAAAAGCCTACGAAGAAGCTGCGACCGTTACCGGTGTTATCAACGGTAAAGTGAAAGGCGGCTTCACGGTTGAACTGAACGGCATCCGTGCGTTCCTGCCGGGTTCTCTGGTTGACGTTCGCCCGGTTCGCGATACGCTGCACCTGGAAGGCAAAGAGCTTGAGTTTAAAGTGATCAAGCTGGATCAGAAACGCAACAACGTTGTCGTTTCCCGCCGTGCCGTTATCGAATCCGAGAACAGCGCTGAGCGCGATCAACTGCTGGAAAACCTGCAAGAAGGCATGGAAGTTAAAGGTATCGTTAAGAACCTCACTGACTACGGTGCATTCGTTGACCTGGGTGGCGTTGATGGTCTGCTGCATATCACTGATATGGCGTGGAAACGCGTTAAGCATCCGAGCGAAATCGTCAATGTTGGCGACGAGATCACTGTAAAAGTGCTGAAGTTCGACCGCGAACGTACTCGTGTGTCCCTGGGCCTGAAACAGCTGGGCGAGGATCCGTGGGTTGCTATCGCTAAGCGCTACCCGGAAAACACCCGTCTGACCGGTCGTGTGACCAACCTGACTGATTACGGCTGCTTCGTAGAAATCGAAGAAGGCGTTGAAGGTCTGGTACACGTATCCGAAATGGATTGGACCAACAAAAACATCCATCCGTCCAAAGTGGTTAACGTGGGCGACGTGGTTGAAGTTATGGTTCTGGATATCGACGAAGAACGTCGTCGTATCTCCCTGGGCCTGAAACAATGCAAATCCAACCCGTGGCAGCTGTTCGCTGAAACCCACAACAAGGGTGACCGCGTAGAAGGTAAGATCAAGTCTATCACTGACTTCGGTATCTTCATCGGTCTGGATGGCGGTATCGATGGTCTGGTACACCTGTCTGACATCTCTTGGAACGTGGCTGGCGAAGAAGCCGTTCGCGAATACAAGAAAGGTGACGAAATCGCCGCTGTTGTTCTGCAAGTTGACGCAGAGCGCGAGCGTATCTCCCTGGGCGTTAAACAACTGGCTGAAGACCCGTTCAATAACTATCTGTCACTGAACAAAAAAGGTGCGATCGTTACGGGTAAAGTCACTGCTGTTGACGCAAAAGGTGCTACAGTTGAATTAGCCGATGGCGTTGAAGGTTACCTGCGCGCTTCTGAAGCCTCTCGTGACCGTGTAGAAGATGCTACGCTGGTTCTGAACGTAGGCGACGAAGTTGAAGCTAAATACACCGGTGTTGATCGTAAAAACCGTGTTGTAAGCCTGTCTGTACGTGCGAAAGACGAAGCGGATGAGAAAGACGCTATCGCTACCGTAAATAACAAGCAGGAAGAAGGTAACTTCTCCAGCGCAATGGCTGAAGCATTCAAAGCAGCTAAAGGCGAGTAATAGGGTGGGGTGAGTCGGCCATGCGGCTGACTCATTCTGTTACGGTAGTAAGTCAATCGTGGCTATCCAATATTGATATAACCACGCACTTGGAGGAATTATGACCAAGTCTGAACTGATCGAAAGACTTGCTGGACAGCAATCTCATATCCCGGCCAAGGTGGTTGAGGATGCAGTGAAAGAGATGCTCGAGCAGATGGCGGCAACGCTGGCTGATGGTGATCGCATTGAGATCCGAGGGTTCGGCAGTTTTTCACTTCACTACCGTGCACCACGCGTTGGGCGCAATCCGAAAACCGGTGAAAAGGTGGAGCTGGAAGGTAAATACGTTCCCCATTTCAAACCGGGTAAAGAACTGCGCGATCGTGCAAATATTTATGGCTGATACGCCGAGATAATCTGCACGGAACACCGTGGTATTACTTGCAATAGACTGTAATGTCTAGCTTTTCTGAAAGGCACCTGTTAAAGGGTGCCTTTTTTATTGCCGCTAAACCCAACTATCTTGCAATCGTTGTCAATATTGCGAGGTTTCCGCCAAAAGCGCAAAGCACTGATAAACCCGTCCGTTATGCCAACCGATAACCTTATTAAGTCTATGGTTTACTTTGTAAGGGAATATCATGTTGAAAAATATATCGATTCGTACAGGGTTATTAGCATTGCTCGGGGTGATGGCCGCACTGCTGCTGCTGGTCAGCGCCACGGGGATCATTGCCATCAATAAAAGTTACGATGCGCTGGTGGTACTTAATCGCATTCAGGGCGTGGAACTGGGCAATCTGGCGAGCAGTAACACCAATATGCAGCGTGTGCGTGTAGCGGCTTCTTTTGCGATTCGCGCGTTGGAAACGCAGCAGTGGGATGAGGCCATGGCGGCGGCGGGCCGTTCTGGGCAATATGCCATTGCCGCAAAAGCCGATTTAGACCGCTTTTTTACTGCAACCAAGGGCACCGGGCAGGGAGAGATACTGGCTCAGGATATTGCTCAAGCTTATAAAAACTATTACGAAAATGGCATCTTACCGATGCTGGATGCGTTAACAAGCCGCGACGTAGAGCGCTATTACCAGTATCAGGTTACCCAGCTCAAGCAACTCGGGACCGTATTTGATAAAGCCAACAAAACCTATTTCGACTATGCCCAGCAGGCTGGCGTTAATCAGCTTACGCAGGCTTCAGAAGGTCGGGTGCGTATGCTGTGGCTTATCGGCGCGTGCTGCGCCGCTGTGGTGGTGTTGATTGTGATCTCATGGTTAATGCTGCGCGCGCTGCTGCTTAAACCGCTCAGCAGTGCCATCAACCATTTGGAATTTGTCGCGGCAGGGGATTTAACCCAAACGTTACCCGCGTCAGCGAAGAATGAACTGGGTCGATTAAACAGCGCGTTGCACGATATGCAACAGTCGTTATCAGACTCCGTGGTGCGGGTGCGAGAGGCCAGCGAGCAGATAGACGTAGGCAGCCGTGAACTGGCGCAAGGCAATGAAGATTTATCACGCCGCACCGAGGAGTCTGCTGCCTCGTTGCAGGAAACGGCGGCCAGCATGGAGCAATTGACGGCTACGGTGCGCAATAACGCAGACAATGCGCGTCAAGGGCATGCGTTAGCGGAAGATGTGGCGCAAACCGCACAGCAGGGTAATAAAGTGGTGCAGGAAGTGATGGCGAAGATGCAGGAGATTGCCACCAGTGCCAACAGCATTGGCAACATTCTCGGTGTGATTGATGGTATTGCGTTCCAAACCAACATACTGGCGTTGAACGCCGCCGTGGAAGCCGCGCGTGCGGGTGAACAAGGGCGCGGTTTTGCTGTGGTAGCCAACGAAGTGAGGACGCTGGCGCAGCGCAGCGCGCAAGCATCAAAAGAGATTCATGCGCTGATCGTGGATTCTAACACGCGCGTCAGCGAAGGCTCTAATCTGACGGCACAGGCCAGTGAAACCATGTCTGCCATTTCTACGCAGATTATTAACGTCAATGCGTTAATGAAGGAAATCGCACAGGCATCCCAGGAACAGAGCCACGGCATCGATCAGGTCAATATTGCGGTCACTCAGATGGAAGTGGTTGCGCAGCAAAATGCATCGCTGGTCGAGGAGGCGACGATGGCAACCCGCTCGCTGGAGGATCAGTCAAGACAACTGATTTTGGCGATGGATACCTTTAAAGTGCGGCGCGCGCAATCGTTGCCGGGGACGGCATTGTCGTCATCGGCGCTGCTGACGCACGCGCCGCTGTAGGTTGCTGTTGATGAGCAGCAGGGAAATTCCGGCCTGGCCCGGAATTTCCCTGACAGTGATACCGCTATTTGCTATGACGCGCTTTCAGGCGGCCGATAATGGTTGCCAGATCCAGCTCTTGATCCTGCAACAACACCAGCAGGTGATACATCAAATCTGCGGCTTCGTTAGTCAGCTCTTCGGTATCGTGTACGGTGGCGGCCAATGCCGTCTCCAACCCTTCTTCGCCGACTTTCTGCGCAATACGTTTGGTGCCGCTGGCATACAGTTTTGCGGTATAAGAGCTGGCCGGATCCGCCTGTTTGCGGCTCGCTAACAATTGCTCAAGCTGATGCAAAAACAACCACTCGTGCTGTGCCGGGGCGAAACAGCTGCTGGTGCCTTGGTGGCAGGTTGGACCGATGGGATTCGCCAACACCAGCAGGCTGTCATTGTCACAGTCCGGCGTGATGCTTACCACGTTAAGGAAGTGGCCGGAGGATTCTCCCTTAGTCCACAGTCGCTGTTTGGTGCGCGAATAGAAGGTGACCTTGCCGCTCTGCTCGGTGGTGTCCAGCGCCGCCTGATTCATGTAACCCAGCATCAACACTTCGCCGGATACCGCATGTTGCACAATGGCGGGGATCATCCCGTCGGTTTTTTCCCAGTCGAGTTGGGCTTTCTGTTGTTGGCTTAACACGCTCTGATCTCCACACCTTGTTGCTTAAGGTATTGCTTTAACTCGCCAATATTGATGATTTGCTTATGGAATACGGAAGCGGCCAGCGCACCGTCTACCTGAGCCTGCTCAAAGGCTTGCAAAAAATGTTCAGGCGTACCGGCACCTCCGGAGGCGATCAATGGAACATGGCAGCGTTCACGCACCAATTTTAGCTGTTCCAGATCGTAACCGTTACGCACGCCATCCTGATTCATCATGTTCAGCACAATTTCACCGGCACCGCGCTGTTGCACTTCCTGCACCCAATCCAGCGTTTGCCACTGGGTAACACGGGTGCGGCTTTCATCACCGGTGTACTGATTCACATGATAACGCCCGGTAGCGCTGTCGAACCAGGTATCGATCCCGACCACGATGCATTGTACGCCATAACGATCGGCAAGGCGGGTGATAAGGGTAGGATCGGCCAGCGCCGGAGAGTTAATCGAAATTTTATCGGCACCGAACGAGAGGATTTGTCCGGCATCTTCGACGCTTTTAATGCCTCCGGCCACGCAGAAAGGGATATCAATCACTTCTGCCACGCGGGATACCCAGCTTTTGTCGACCACGCGCCCGTCAGACGACGCGGTGATATCGTAAAACACCAGTTCGTCAGCGCCTTCCTGAGCATAGCGCTGTGCTAACGGAACAATATCGCCGATGATTTCGTGGTTGCGAAACTGCACCCCTTTTACCACCTGACCGTCACGCACGTCGAGACAGGGAATTATCCGTTTTGCCAGCATGTGATAGCCTCCGTTACGTTGAATTTTCCTTCCAGCAGCGCACGGCCTACGATCACGCCTTGCACGCCGCTGCCGCGCAGGTTGGCAATATCTTGCAACCCGCCAATCCCGCCGGAGGCCTGAAAGGCCACCTGAGGATAACGTTGACATACCGCGCGATAGAGTTCGACGTTGGAACCGCTCAGCGTGCCATCACGGGAGATATCGGTACACAGCACGTGCTTGAGGCCGACCGGCAAATACTGCTCAATAACGCTTTCCAGCGTGGCACCCGAGTTTTCTTGCCAACCGCTGACCGCGACCTGTTTTTCGCCCTGCGCATCGATGCGCACATCCAGCGCCAGTACCAGCGCATCTGCGCCGTAACGGCTGAACCATTGCTGCACCAGCTCAGGCTGTTTTACTGCGGTGGAGCCGATCACCACGCGGCTGGCGCCTGCTTCCAGCAACGCAACGACATCCTGCTCGGAACGAATGCCGCCACCGACTTGTACCGGCACGCTGACACCGGCCAGCAGAGTTTTTAACAGCGGAATTTGTCGCGCGGACGGATCTTTCGCGCCGGTCAAATCCACCAGATGCAGCACCTCTGCCCCCTGTTGCTGATAGGCCTGCAAACGGGGGAGGGGATCGCTGCCATACTGGCGTTGCTGACCGTAGTCACCCTGATGAAGACGAACCACCTGTCCGTCGATAAGATCGAGTGCGGGGATAATCATGCTGATTACATCTCCAGAAAGTTTTTCAGCAACTGAGCGCCTGCGGCCCCAGAGCGTTCTGGGTGAAATTGCACGCCGTAGAAGTTGTCCTTCTGTACCGCGGCAGTAAAGGCCTCACCGTACTCTGCTTGTGCGATGGTGTTGGCACATACCGGCATGGCATAGCCGTGCACAAAGTAGAAGTAGGCACCCTCATCAATGCCCTGGAACAGACGGTGTCCGGCCTGCGGCGTGACCTGGTTCCAGCCCATGTGCGGTAGCGGCAGGCCGCGGTCTTGCATTTTTTTTACCGCAGCCGGAATGATATTCAACGTATCAATCCCGCCATTCTCGTCGCTGGCCGAGCCGAGCAGTTGCATGCCGAGGCAGATACCGAGCACCGGCTGGGTGCAGGCTTTGATCAGCGGGATCAGGTCACGGGCGGTAAGCTGGTCCATGGCGGCCTGCGCGGTGCCGACGCCGGGCAGAAACAGTTTGTCGGCGCGTAGCACCACCTCGGGGTCGCGGCTCACCACCGGGTCATAGCCCAGGCGATGCACCGCGTAAGTGACGGAGGCGAGATTGGCGCAACCGGTATCGAGGATCACCACGTTCATCACAGCACCCCTTTCGAGCTGGGCAGGGTATCACCCTCGACACGAATGGCCTGGCGCAGCGTGCGGCCAAACACTTTGAACAGGCTTTCCACACGGTGGTGATCGTTACGGCCTTTGGTTCTCAAGTGCAGGGTGCACCCCATGGCATAGGAGAGCGAGCGGAAGAAGTGCTCGACCATTTCCGTGCTTAAATCGCCCACGCGCTGGTAGTTAAATTCGGCTTTATATTCCAGATGTGGACGCCCGGAAATATCCAGCGCACAACGTGCCAGACACTCATCCATCGGCAGCACAAAGCCAAAACGGCCGATACCGCGCTTGTCGCCCAGCGCCTTGTTAAGCGCTTCGCCCAACGCCAGACCGGTGTCTTCCACCGTGTGGTGATCGTCGATGTAAAGATCGCCTTTCACATCGATGTTCATACGGAAACCACCGTGGGTGGCGATCTGGTCGAGCATGTGGTCGAAGAAACCGACGCCAGTGTGGATCTTGCTGCCACCTTCCTGATCCAGCCACACTTCCACATTAATGGAGGTTTCCCGCGTTACGCGATTGACCAGCGCATGACGGTTACGTTGGGTGAGCTTGTCGGTGATGGTCTGCCAGTCGAGGCCATCACGCTGATAGCGTAATCCGGCGATCCCCATGTTTTGCGCCAGTTGCACGTCCGTTTCGCGATCGCCAATCACGTAACTGTTGGCACTGTCCATCGGGTTCTGTTGCAAAAAGGCATCCACCAGCGCGGTTTTGGGTTTGCGACACGCGCAGTTATCCGCCGGGAGATGCGGACAAATCAGCACCTCGTCAAACTGAATGCCCTGTGAGGTAAGAATCTGCATCATCAACTGGTGCGGCGGATCGAACGTCTCCTGCGGGAAACTGGGCGTACCGAGCCCGTCTTGATTGGTGATCATCACCAGCTTGAAACCGGCTTTCTGCAAGCTCAGCAGGGAAGGGATGACGGCAGGCTCCAGCGCCAGTTTATCCAACCGGTCAACCTGGAAGTCTTGCGGCGGCTCGGCAATCAGCGTGCCGTCGCGGTCAATAAAAAGAAATTTCTGTCCCATGTCTGCTCCTGGTGATTACTCGTTAATGCCGGATAAGGCGCGCAGTGCGGCAACCACCTGCTGGCATTCGCCACGGCTGCCGACAGTGATGCGCAGGCATCCGGAAAGGCTGGGCTGTTTGTTCTGATCGCGTAAAATAATGCCCTGATCCCACAGCGTTTTGAAGACATTACTGGCGGCGGCGAAACGTACCAGAACATAGTTGCTGGCGCTGTCGAACACCTGCTCCACACAAGGCAGAGGCGCTAATGCAGCCATCAGCCAGGCGCGGTTTTCCGCAATCTCGGCGACGCGTTCGCGCATGGTATCGATCCCGGCGTCATCGAGCGCTTGCGCGGCGATATCCGCCACCGGCGTTGAAAGCGGGTAAGGCGCGATGACCTTCAGCAACAGCGCGATCACGGGTTCATTTGCCAACGTAAAACCGCAACGTAACCCTGCCAGCGCAAACGCTTTGGAAAGGGTACGCAGCACCACCAGATGCGGATAGTCAGCCAGCCAGCCTGCGACCGTGGAGTCGGGGTTGAATTCGATATAGGCTTCATCCACTACCACCAGCGCTTTGCCTGCGGCCAGTGCCAACAGCTTACGCAGATCGTCTGCGTTAAGGACGTTACCGGTCGGGTTGTTGGGGCTGCACACGTAAATCAGTTTTACGTTGTTGAGATTGTCTGCAATAGCGGGCAGGTCTAACTGCCAATCTGCGGTGCTGGGCACCGTGCGGCGTTCCACGCCCAGGGTTTCCGCGCTGACGCCATACATACCGTAGGTGGGAGGGCAATAAAGCACGGCATCTTGTCCCGGTTCGCAAAAGGCACGGATCAGCAGTTCGATCCCTTCGTCTGCGCCGCGACTGACCAGCACCTGTTCCGGTTTGACGCCAGCATAGGCAGCATAACGCGCAATCACCACGGGCGGCTGACATTCGGGATAACGGTTCAGCGTCTGAGCGGTGAGCTGAAATTCCGGTGCCTGAAAATATTCGTTGGCATTGAGCCACACATCACCTTTACCGCCCAGACGGCGCGCCGATTGATACGGCGTAAGCGTGCGTACATTGGCACGGGCCAGTTGTTCAATGCTCATTGGGACTCCTTCTCTTTCAGGGCAGCGACGCGCAGTGTGACGGCATTCTTGTGGGCAACCAGTTGCTCCGCCTGTGCCAACACCTCAATGGTGGGAGCCAGGCGCAGAAAACCTTGCGGCGTTAACTGTTGAACGGTCATCCGTTTCTGGAAATCCGCCAGTCCCAGACTGGAGTGAGTGGCGGTATAACCATAGGTTGGCAGCACGTGGTTAGTGCCAGAGGCGTAATCCCCTGCGGATTCCGGTGACCAGTCACCGAGGAACACAGAGCCTGCACTGGTGATTTGTGCAACCAGCGCTTCGGGTTCGCGGGTTTGAATGATCAAGTGCTCCGGGCCGTACTGATTACTGATGTCGATGCATTGCGCCAAATCGCGCGCCACGATGGCTCGGCTGCTGTCCAGTGCCTGACGCGCAATCTCTGCGCGCGGCAACTGGGCTAGCTGCTGCTGTACCGCTTGCGCCACGGCGCGGGCCAGTGCGGCATCCGGCGTGACCAGAATCACCTGGGAGTCCGGACCGTGTTCCGCCTGCGATAACAGATCGGAAGCCACAAACGCCGGGGTGGCACCGCTGTCGGCGATCACCAGCACTTCAGAAGGCCCCGCAGGCATATCGATGGCCGCACCGTCCAGACGCTGACTGACCTGACGCTTGGCTTCGGTCACATACGCATTGCCCGGGCCAAAAATCTTGGCAACGCGGGGGACGCTCTCGGTGCCGAATGCCATGGCGGCGATAGCTTGTGCACCGCCCAATTGAAACACTTCCTGCACGCCACACAGTTGGGCGGCATACAGAATTTCATCGGCAATCGGCGGTGGCGAACAGAGAATCACACGGCGGCACTCGGCGATGCGCGCTGGCGTTGCCAGCATCAGCACCGTAGAGAACAGCGGTGCGGAACCACCGGGAATATACAGGCCCACGCTGTCGATAGGGCGTGTTACCTGCTGGCAGCGCACGCCCGGCTGCGTTTCCACATCAACGGGCGGCAAACGCTGTGCGTTGTGGAAGGTCTCGATATTGCCGACGGCGACTGCCATCGCCTGTTTGATGTCGTTGCCCAGTCGCGCGGCAGCGGCAGAAATTTGCTCCGGCGTAACGCGAATCGCCTCTACGTCAACCTTGTCAAATTGGGCACTGAAAGCGCGCAGTGCGCTGTCGCCTTCGGCTTTTACCCGATCGAGAATCTCGTTCACGCTGCGGGTGATGCGGTCGGAAGCCGAAATGGCCGGACGGGTCAGTAACTGCTGGCGCTCTGGTTCGGCGCACTGTTCCCACTCAATAAGCGTATCGAAATTGCGGCTGGTCATGGCGGTTACTCCATCATCTTCTCGATAGGCAGCACCAGAATGGAACTGGCACCCAGGGTCTTGAGTCGTTCCATGGTTTCCCAGAACAGGGTTTCGCTACTGACCATATGCATGGCAACGCGGCTTTGATCGCCCGCCAGCGGCAGGATAGTCGGGCGCTCTGCGCCGGGCAGCAAGGCAATCACTTCATCAAGACGTTCACTGGGGGCGTGCAGCATGATGTATTTCGATTCGCGCGCCTGAATGACGCCTTGCATACGGGTCAGCAGCTTGTCAATCAACTGCTGTTTCTCAGCGGGCATCTCGCCGTCACGTTGAATCAGGCAGGCCTTGGAGCGGTAGATAACGTCCACTTCGCGCAGACCGTTTGCTTCCAGCGTGGCACCGGTAGACACCAGATCGCAAATGGCATCGGCCAACCCGGCGCGCGGCGCGACTTCCACTGAACCGTTTAACAGGCAGGATTTAAAATTGATCCCTTGTTTATCGAAGTATTTTTTCAGCAGGTGTGGGTAAGAGGTGGCGATACGTTTGCTATCAAGGCACTGAGGGCCGGTGTATTCTTCATCCAGCGGCATGGCCAGTGACAGACGGCACGCGCCAAAATCGAGGCGACGCAGCATAAAATAACGTGGGTCTTCCCCTTGCGCCCGGCGGTTGAGCAACTCTTCTTCCAGCACGTTTTCGCCAATGATGCCCAGATCGACCACGCCGTCCATCACCAGACCGGGGATATCGTCATCGCGCACCCGCAGGATATCGATAGGCATATTTTCTGCAAACGCGATCAAACGCTGCTGCTGCAAGTTAATTTTAATACCGCAACGCGCCAGCAATTCCCGGGAGTCATCGCTCAGTCTGCCTGATTTTTGCATTGCAATGCGTAAACGTGTTTTATCCAGCATGGAAACCTCTTTTACCTGTCAAAATGGATGCGCTGCTGACCACCACTTTTGTTTATCATCGGGCCATAAAAAAACCCTCGGAAGATGATCTTCCGAGGGCTCTCTTTAGGTTCTGCGCCACTGGAAGATCCGAATGTCTTCCAGCACCAACTGCCTGAAAGACTAATCAGGATGATGGTGATGATGGTGGTTTGACAGAACGCGTAACATAAAAAATTCTCTTAAATAAAGGGCACTAATTGCATTGCCAATAAACCTAAACCATCTCACTGTCGTTGTGCAACCTTTTTTTGTTGCGCGCGCTTTCGCTCCGTTTATTTCTGGAAAATGCACAAGCGGATTTTGTAACTGTAATGATAAATAGTCACATTATCGTCGGTGGGTTATGGATTAAATAGGATAATCTGCCAGCGAAGGGCGCGGGTTAGAACGAAGCTAGGGTTTTACGTAACGTTGCATTTTTTGGGGTCGCGCGGTGGGCAGATGAAGCGAAAAAGGCGTCTTGTCGGATACGGGGCGGCGATTCGAGAGTAGAATAGAAAGTAACCTCAGACAGCCGGGAGTGATGTCGATGAAAAAGGTGTCAATCGTAGGATTAGGGTGGCTAGGCATGCCGTTAGCGTTGGCGCTCAATGCGCGTGGCTACCGGGTAACGGGGACGAAAACCACGGCTGACGGTGTGGAAGCGGCGCGCATGAGTGGGATTGCCTGCTATGCGCTGCATTTAACGCCGGAACTGGTGTGTGATACCGACGATCTCGACAGCGTACTGAATGTCGATGCTTTAGTGATCACGCTCCCCGCCAGCCGAACGGCGCAGGGAGGGGAGAACTATCTGCTGGCCGTGCAACAATTGGTGAACAGCGCGCTGGCGCACGGCGTTCCGCGCATCTTGTTCACCAGTTCGACCTCGGTGTATGGCAAAGGCGCAGGAACGATGCGTGAGTCCTCTGCGTTGCATCCAGAGACGTCAGCAGGATATGTGTTGGTACAGTTAGAGCAATGGTTGCATGCCTTGCCCAATACCTCGGTGGATATTCTACGACTGGCCGGACTGGTGGGACCCAATCGACATCCTGGGCGATTTTTATCAGGAAAAACCGATCTTCCCGATGGGGACGTCGGCGTCAATCTGGTGCATCGCGATGACGTGATTGCCGCGATTGAATTGCTGTTACAACTGCCCGCAGGCGGTCATCGCTATAATCTCTGTGCACCACAGCACCCCACTAAGCGTGCGTTTTACACTGAGCAGGCGCATCGTCTCGGCGTTGTGGCACCACATTTCAACGCCGAGAGTGAGCCGGGCGGGCGAATCATTGACGGGCAGCGTATCTGTCGTGAGCTGGGCTTTGAGTACCAATACCCCGATCCCATGACCATGCCCTGGTAAGTGATCCTGATTGCCGCAGTGTTTGCCTGCGGCAATCAAGTCAGCGTCAAAAGTGCGTCCAATCCTGCTCATGGCCCGCAACCGGCGCTTTTGCTGGTAGAGCCTGGGTTGCCGGACGCGCCAGCCGCGACGGTGGTGTCGTTTCCGAATCGCCAAGCCGGAAGGTTGCCATCAGTTGGGTTAACACGATCGCTTGTTCTTCCAGCGTGTTAGCGCTGGAGGAAGAGGCGCTAACCAGTGTGGCATTTTGCTGTGTGGTGCTGTCCAGTTCGGTAATGGCGCGTGAGATTTGCTCAATGCCTCGGCTCTGCTCCTCCGAGGCTGACGAAATCTCTTCCATAATATCGTTTACCCGAGCGACCGAGTTGACGATGCTTTCCATGGATTGCCCGGCCTCAGCCACCAGTTTACTGCCCACGCCGGTGCGCTCCACGGATTCGTTGATTAACGCGGCAATGTCCTTGGCTGCCTGAGAGCTGCGCTGCGACAGGGCGCGCACTTCACCCGCTACCACGGCAAAACCGCGCCCTTGCTCACCGGCGCGTGCCGCTTCGACAGCCGCGTTAAGCGCCAGAATATTGGTCTGGAACGCGATGCCGTTAATCACCGTGGTGATATCGGCAATCCTCCTGGCACTGGCAGCAATATCATCCATGGTAGTAACGACGTTACGCACCACCTCTCCGCCTTTCTGTGCATTTTGCGCGGCTTCGGACGCTATTTGGCTGGCATGCCGCGCGTTATCGGTGTTGTTTTTGACCGTCGAGGTCAGTTGTTCCATGCTGGCGGCGGTTTCGACCACGGCGGCCGATTGTTGTTCGGTACGCGAGGCCAGATCGCTATTGCCTGCGGCAATCTCTGCCGCAGAGGATGACACCCGTCCAACGCTGTCGCGCACCTCGGCAATGACGTGGTGTAACCGGTTGTTCATTTGCGCCATGGCTGCCGTGAGTCTGCCCAGCTCATCATTGCTGTCGGACTGGATGGTGGCGGTCAAATCACCGCTGGCGATCCGTTCCGCCAGCGCCAGGTTGCGTTGCACCGGGCGTGAAATCTGGCGCACGATATAAACGGTGATCAACATACCGATCAACACCGCAATGGCACCTATCACCAGCGTGATAGTGGCAGAGCCGTAGGCCAGTCGGTCGTTTTGGTCTTTTATCGAGGCAATCAGCGATTTAATCACCGCGCTGCTTTTGTCTCCCCCCACTTTTACCGCGTTTTCTGTTTTCTTCAACGTGGCCATTGCGCTGTGATGCTCCTGATGCAGCGCGACGTAGCGTTGCGTATAACGCCACAGCTCATCAAGCAGTCCCTGTGTCTCTGCGGGAAGCGTCGGCAGCACCGCCTGATAGGCCTGCTGTGCGGTTTGATAACGGGCATCCAGTGCCTTTGCCGCGTCGTCGGTGTCGCTTTGATACAGCACACTGGCTACCTGCTTGAGCGCCGCGCTCAGGTAGGCAATATCATCCGCCCGTTGATACTCCGACAGCCCCAAAGGCTGCGCGGCAATGCCGTCGCGAAAACGCTGAATGGCGTCCTGCCCGTTTAGCTCGGTGATCTGTTTTTTTAACGCCACGGTATTCTGAGAGGCCTGGGACATCTCTTTGATGGCCTGTTGGAAATCGGCCAGGATACGGTCCAACGTTTGCAGGTCATTCTGCTCTTCAGGGCGCCAGGGCAGCGAATGCGCACTTTGCGTGAGCTCGGCGGCATGTTTGATGAAATTGCTCAGTACGTTCTGGGTGGCATCATCTGGCGTATAGAAATACTTAAGTCGATTGATTTTTGCCTGAAAGACTTCAATGTTGATGTTGTAAATCAGATTGGTTTTTTCATAGATGACGCGAATGTCATGAAAGCGCATGGCGCTCAGCGAAGAAGCCAACACCACTAACAGCAATACCACGCCGAAGCCTAAATAGAGCTTGTGCGAAATTTTAATGTTTTTCACTGCGTTGTTGAATAACCCCATGGAGATGCCCCTTGCGTGACGCTGTTGATTGGCCAATGCCGCAGGCCTTTTATTGTCATTTTTTATGTTATCGGTGGCGGTGGGGCACGAATTTAGCGTGTCGCCTGAGCAGGTGATGAATCTGTGATAAGGATTGATATTTCCAGCGGGGTGCCCATAGGTTGCTGGGCAAATGCACAGTTATCAACGTACTGACACAGTGAAGGCGGATAGCCGTACTTTACCATCGACAGCATCTTCCGTTGGCAGGGGTAGTGTATTCTCGATGAACGCATTGATAAGCCGGTGACAATAATCGCGGCACACTACTGTAATCGTTAATAAAATAAAGCGTAATTTGTCGCTATTTATATCTGCGTTTTTTGATAGAAAATAACCAGAATTAATATAGTGTTTACGTGTCGCGCAGGGCCACTAATTTTTATTTCCCTCTCATATTGCCAAAGAAGATCTGGAAACACTGAGCGGCGATTATTCGATCGTCGACAGGCTATTATCCGTCACGTTCCACTGCATTCCCGAAGAGATGTCAACGCATTCTATTTTTGTAGATAGCAATAATACCATGGCGGTGAACATGAAAGATGATATGAGTGATGTCAGGCGGGTTGATAAGGCGCACCGACCCGATTTACTTAAAAATAAAGGGCAGCGTATCTGGCACGATTATAAGGTGGGTGTGATCCCGCTACCGCTGTTTATTCTGGCGGGAGGATTGGTGGTACTGAACTGCGTCAACGATACCTTATCAAGTGATATTGTGGTGATGGTCGTGACCCTGGCTTTTTTCGGTTTTGCCTGTGGCGAATTGGGTCGTCGTTTACCGCTGGTGGGTAAAATGGGGGCCGCGGCCATTTGCGCCACCTTTATTCCCTCTGCCTTGGTCTATTACGGGCTGTTACCCCAGGCGGTGGTGGCATCAGTCAGCACCTTTTATCACGACAGCAATATTCTGTACCTCTACATTTGCTGCATTATCGTGGGCAGTACGCTTAGCATGAACCGCACTACCTTGATTCAGGGATTCTTACGCATCTTTATTCCGATGCTGTGCGGTGAGGTGGTCGGCATGTTGACGGGGATGGCGGTGGGCCTCGCACTGGGAATGGATCCGTTCCATCTGTTTTTCTTTTTGGTGTTACCCATTATGGCGGGGGGCATTGGTGAAGGGGCGATTCCGCTTTCGATGGGTTACGCGCTACTGCTGAATCAGGATCAGGCCGATGCGCTGGGTCATATGTTGCCGATCGTGATGTTGGGAAGCCTGACCGCCATTATTTTGGCGGGAATATTGAATCAACTCGGCAAACGCTTTCCACATCTGACCGGAGAGGGGGCGTTGATGCCTGACAGCTTGAGCCTCAGCAACAGCGCGCCCGACTTGTCTGCGCCGCCCAGCGCAAAGCCTGAATTAGCGTCTATCGCGGCGGGGGCGCTACTCGCCATGCTGCTCTACATGGTGGGGGTAGAAATATACCGTGTCTGCGGGTTGCCCGCCCCGGTTGGCATGCTGTTTCTGGCGATCGCGCTCAAGCTGATAAACGGGATTTCACCGTCGCTGCTGGCGGGCTCGCAGGTGGTGTATAAATTCTTTCAGACGGCGGTAACCTATCCCATTTTGTTTGCGGTCGGGGTGGCGATGACATCCTGGCAGGCGCTGGAAGAAGCATTGACGTTGGCGAACCTGTTGGTGATTGTTTCCACCGTGCTGTCATTGGTGATTACTGGCTTTCTGGTGGGCAAAAAGATCGGCATGCATCCTATTGACGTTGCGATTATCTCTTGTTGTCAGAGTGGGCAGGGAGGTACGGGAGATGTCGCCATTTTAAGTGCCGGAGAGCGGATGGCATTAATGCCGTTTGCGCAAGTCGCTACCCGCGTTGGCGGCGCATTGAGCGTGTCACTGGCGCTTCTGGCGCTGAACACGGTGCTGGCCTGAATGCCTGATGCGTATTGGCTTGACGCCATGCCTCTCCACACCGTAACGTTAAGGGGCTCAGCATCATTTCCTGCACGCCATGTAATGATAGTTTCGCAACCGCTGAGCTAAAGTTTACTAATCCGCTGCCGATACCCATGTGATGTTTTTTTCATGCGATTGGCTGCCGATGTGCATAGACCATTCATTTCATGATGGGGATAGGTGTGGTGGAACAGAATTCCAAAGAACAGTTTGTCAAGCGCAATAAACTGGCTATCTGCGCGACGTTACGCGACTTGCAAAAAAATGATATCACTGTGATGGTTAACCATGCGCGCGGGCAATTTATCAGTAAGATTCTGGATGTATTTCCAGACGATAACCTCTTTGTTTTCGACCTTGGTGGCGTTGAAACCGAAAACAGTCGCGCGTTATATGCAGGCGATCTTGCTTTCGTGGCTGAACCGGCAGGCGCTAAAGTAGAATTCAAGTCCAGTATTGCTCGCACTGTTGATTTTCAAGGCTTACCAGCGTTCACGGCCCAGGTTCCACCCGAGCTGTTCTATATACAGCGCAGAAACTATTTTCGCATTACTACCCCCGTGTGGCCACCGCTGCTGTGCCGCGGTGAGTTAGTGGATAAGACGCCGTTTCAGTTTGAAATTAAAGATATTTCCCTCGGTGGTTTAGGGCTGTATACCGAACGGGACATGAGCGACGTGATTTCGCCGGGCGACATTCTGGAAAATGTCGAGATGGACCTGGATGAATACGGCTTCTTCTGCGTCGATATGCAACTGGTGGGTCAGGCTGACAGCAAAGTCGTTGACAGCAAAGGCGAAGTGAAAGTGATGAAGCGGCTGAGCTTTAAATTCCCGGCGCTTTCGGCTTCTCAAGAGCGCGATTTGCAGCAGGTGATCTACGAATTGGAACGCTTACAAATCCAAAAAAGAAAGCGTTTTCAGGATTGATTGCTGGCGCTACCGCGCAGAATAATATTTTTTTACATTTAGCTCGGCGAGAATCCCACTAAATGTCATTAAGAATAACACTATAGCTTGTCAGAATACCCCAATTAGGGCATTATACGCGCCCTGTAAATAGCCGACGCTTCACTAGCGTCGGTTATTTTTTTGCATCAAACCATGACGCAACATCTGTGTTTTCAACCAAGAGGCCGGACATCGATCCGGATAGATAATCAGTATTCTGTGTGCCAAACGGCCACGATGAGGAAAGGAAAATGGGGCAATTTCTCAATAGGGCACCGGCGTTTGTCGGTCCAACGTTGTCTGTTGTGGGAATAGGAGAGGCTTATCATGTCTGTTAACAGTGCCGCTCCGGCTTCGCAACGTGCTCAGTTAAGAAAAACCCTGACGCTGTGGCAGGTGGTCATGATGGGGCTGGCGTACATGCAGCCAATGACCATTTATGATACTTTCGGCATCGTGACCAATTTGACGGATGGCCATGTCGCCACCGCCTATGGCTTCGCGCTGATTGGTATCCTGTTTACTGCTGTCAGCTACGGCAAACTGGTGCGCCGTTTTCCTTCCGCAGGCTCAGCCTACACTTACGCGCAAAAGGCGATCAGCCCGCACGTCGGCTTTATGGTTGGCTGGTCTTCGTTGCTCGATTATCTGTTTATGCCGATGATTAACATCCTGCTGGCGAGAACCTATCTGGAAGCGATTTTCCCAGGGGTACCGGCCTGGATTTTCGTGGCAGGACTGGTCGCCCTGATGACGATGTTCAACCTGCGCGGCATTAACATTGTTGCCAACCTTAACTCGATTATCGTGGTGGTGCAGGTAGCGATCATGGCGGTTTTCCTGGGCCTGCTGATTCACGGGGTGTCACAAGGTGAAGGCGCGGGTACGTTGGTCAGCACGCGACCGTTCTGGTCCGAGAATGCGCATGTCGTACCGATGATTACCGGCGCGACCATACTGTGTTTCTCTTTCCTGGGTTTTGACGGTATCAGCTCATTGTCAGAAGAGACCCCGGATGCCGGACGTGTGATCCCGAAAGCGATATTCCTGACCGCACTGATTGGCGGCGTGATCTTTATCGTGGTGTCATACTTCCTGCAACTCTATTTCCCTGACGTTGCCCGGTTCAATTCGCCAGAATCTTCTCAGCCGGAAATTATGCTGTACGTGGCGGGGAAATTCTTCCAGTCGATTATTCTGGTGTTCTCCTGCGTTACCGTACTGGCTTCCGGGATGGCTGCGCATGCCGGGGTTTCCCGCCTGATGTATGTCATGGGGCGTGACGGTGTGTTCCCAGAACGCTTCTTTGGTTATATTCACCCGCAGTGGCGCACGCCGTCGCTGAACGTACTGCTGGTCGGCGTGGTGGCACTCTCTGCGGTCTCTTTCGATCTGGAAGTGGCAACGGCGTTAATTAACTTTGGGGCGCTGGTGGCATTTACCTTTGTCAACCTGTCGGTGATTTCGCAGTTCTATCTGCGTGAAGGCCGTAACCGCACGCTGAAAGACACCTTCCACTATCTGGTGTTGCCGCTGTTAGGCGCATTGGCGGTGGGGGCGCTGTGGCTCAATCTGGAGAAAAGCTCCATGACGTTGGGGCTGATTTGGGCGTCTATTGGCCTGATCTACCTGGCGTTTGTGACTCGCACTTTTCGTGAGCCGGTACCGCAGTGCAGCGAAGAACTGCTGTAATGATGTAGTCGATAACCGCACGTTTCGATCTTGGGCCGGTTCACGATGTGAACCGGCTTTTTTATGCCTTAGCGCCGTAAAAATCAGCCGACCAACGTCTGCGTATAGACAAACAGGGCTTTCAGCAATTCAGTTTTGCGCTTGTCGTCTTCATGCTGGGCATAGAGGTCGTTCAAGTGTGAGACATAATCCTGAAGGCGCTCAGGCGTGAATACCGCTTTACGGTGCTGTAACCAACGCTGTTGCTCGCTGTCATCCAACGTACCGGGAAAATTTCTGGCGCGATAACGGAATAATAACTGCGCGATGCGATTGTCATTGAATGACAGATCCAGCGCGGGCAGGTTCTTTGCCGCTGTCTGCTGAATAATGTTCATGGCAGCCCGGTCGGCATCGCCAAAAAAGCCATCATATAACCGCATATCCACGTCACCGTCCGGCGTGAAGGGCGGCGCATCGGCATAGAGCGCAACCACTTTTTCGCGAAGATCGCTGCGTTGGCGTAACAGCGCCAGATTATCGAGACAGCGCTGGCGATCGATACCCAGTCGCGCAGCATCTTCTGGGCGCAGCGTGTTGGCGGGGGCCAGCACTGGGCATTTATTGATATGCACCAGTTTGATGGGGGCCGGGCTTTGCTCTGGAGTCAGACGATCACGCGGGGTATAGAGCCGTTCACGTAGCCCATCAGCATCCAGCTCAAGCAGCGGGGTGATATCACCGGCCAGATCGCACAGGATCACCGCATTGCGATTTTCCGGGTGCCAGGCCAGCGGTACCACCCAACTGGTATTGCCGCGCGCCGCGCCAAACATCCCACTGACGTGCACCAGCGGTTTCATTTGGGGGATATCGATAAGCTGACTGACCTTGTTTTTATTGCGCAGCGCAAACAGATACTGGAACAGTTTCGGCTGGGCTTGCTTGAACAACTTTGCCATGGCAATGGTGGCATACACATCGGACATGGCATCGTGGGCGTGTTCGTGCGCTACGCCATTGGCCTGTGTCAGGTGCTCCAGGCGAAAACTGGGCAAGCCATCATCATTTTGCGGCCACACAATGCCGTCCGGGCGCAAGGCATAGCAGGCGCGCAGCGCATCCAGCAAATCCCAGCGTGAATTCCCGTGCTGCCAACAGTAGGCGTACGGATCGTAGAAGTTGCGGTAAAAAATGTTGCGGCTCACCTCATCGTCGAAGCGAATATTGTTGTAACCCATGATGCAGGTGTTCGGCACGCTGAAGGCAGCATGAATCTGGCTCGCAAATTCCGCCTCGCAAACCCCTTTGGCCTGCGCGATTTGCGGCGTAATGCCGGTGATGAGCACCGCTTCCGGTTCGGGCAGGTAGTCATCCGTGGGCTGGCAGTAAATGACCAGAGGCTCACCAATGATATTGAAGTCCATATCGGTACGCACACCGGCAAACTGCGCCGGGCGATCGCGGGCAGGATGTTTGCCGAAGGTTTCATAGTCATGGATAAAGTACGTTGGCTGTATTGATGTGTCGCTCATTGTCTTATTAATCGCTCTCATGCGTTATTTTGTCTATTACAACCAGTGTGTTATGTAAAAAATCCGTCTTTGTTTGTCTTACTTGGCACCACAAACCGTTAAGTTGCATTTGCTAGACCGATGCCATTTGCGTACATAATTGCTACCTATTCCAATTTACTGCGTGTACACCATACTATTACGGCCCACTGCGACACAAAGCTAAAGTTACTACTTGGAAAATATCAGAGTTCACGCCCGTTTCATCCCAACTTTCTTTTTTATTCGGCATGTCGCGCATATAGGCGAAATCATGAAGGTACCTGATAGGACCGTGATTGCAGGATGATATCATGTCAAGTAGACTTGACAGTGAACCATGTGTTCAAAAGGGGCAATACATGAAAAAAGACCATAGCATATCTGGAAAAATTAGCTTCTATGCCAGTGGTATAGATTCAGTTAGGGTTTCCCGTCCCTTAAATATATTGAATGCCATGGATCAACTTGAAAAGTATTTCTCGGAGATAAATAGTGAATTCTCTGCCCGCATAGAGTACGGACGCCAGCTTGTGGCTGATATCACCTCTTTACCTTCACCTGTCAGTGAAGAACTCCTTACTCTGATTGAGAATGATCAGGAGTCTTTGCGAGCTATGTATCAAGACATGGCTGATAACGCAGGTGGGGTTATGGGATGCTGCAAGCCGGGAGAAACGCTTTACGAAGAATTGTTACAGGCAATGGCTGTGACGAAAGGACTGTTTGACCAGCAAGAAGCACTACGTTGGGCAATCATGGAACACAACGCGGATGTTATGCCGAAAGGGAAAGCGACAAAACTATCTTCTGCTGAAGAGGTGGACGCTTTTTTTGCCTCTTTATGAACAGAATAATCAGGCATATAGATGCAACCACGTACACAACGTTTGTTCTTTCTGCCAAAAGATTGCCTGATGACATAAAGCAGCATTTAAAAGATGCTATTAAAGAACTTCTGACAAACCCACAGCCTAAGAGGTTGAGGTTAGAGAAGTTAAAAGGCAACAACCAGCCTCCTGTCTTTACCATCCATATCACAGCAAATCATAGCCACAAACTCAGTTTTGAGCTAAACGGAGATGTAGCTGTGCTACGCAGGGTCGGAACCCATAAAGCGATAGATCGCAGACCATAGCCTCATCGTGATTTTCCCCAGCAACAGGGGACACGCGACTCAGTGAGTCAACGCTCAACCAGAAATAATTCACATGACAACGTCCGTACCAACCAGCAAGAAGCCCCTGTAAACCTCGCGTAGTGTCATGTCCACATTACGTGGGTAAGATCAAAGCACGGGTTTCCTGATGTGCATCAATTCCTAAGGGGCAGGAATCCCTATGCATTCGCATCGTCATTCGTTACAATTTCGCACTTTAATGCGAATGATAATTAAATTCCTTCTAACACGCAGTGCCGTGCAAGAAGGTAATTAACAAGGAGACGATGATGCGGTTTTCCAGTGCGATTAAAACGACGCTGTTAGCTTCTTTGCTGGTGGTAGCAGGGTGCGATCAGTCAGAGAAGTCCTCTACGGCCAGTTCAACCATTAGCGTTGAACATGCCCAAGGGGTAACAACGGTACCGCTGCATCCGAAAAAAGTTGTCGTGTTTGATCCCGCCATTCTGGATACGCTGGATGCATTGCAGATCCCGGTAGCCGGTGTGCCGCAAAGCAGCGCGCATCTTCCTCCTTTCCTGGCAAAATATTCCGGCAGTGAATACCTGAATGCCGGCACCCTGTTTGAGCCCAATTATGAAGCGCTGAGCAGCGCCAAGCCGGACCTGATTATTGCGGGTGGTCGTGCCCGTGATGCCTATGAAAAACTGAGCGGTATTGCGCCGACCATTTCTCTGGATGTTGATGAGCAGCAATTTATGCCGAGCTTTATCCATCGCATTGAGCAACTGGGTGAGATTTTCGGCAAACAGGATGAAGTCAAAGCCAAGCTCGACGATTTCAAACAACGCGTCGCACAAACCCGTGAAAAAGCGGGGCAAGCCGGTACAGCCATGGTGCTGATGGTCAACGGCGGCAAGATTTCTGCCTATGGCCCGAAATCACGCTTTGGCTTTGTGTTTGACGAACTGGGGTTCGCCACTGCCACCGAATTTCCCGATCCGGGTCGCCATGGCAACGTGGTTACCGCTGAGCTGCTGCTGAGTATCAACCCTGAATGGCTGTTTGTATTAGATCGTGATAGCGCTATCGGCACTACCGGTGGCTTGCCAGCCCAGCAAGTGTTGGATAACCCGCTGGTGACGAAAACCAAAGCGTGGCAGAACCAGCATGTGGTGTATCTTGATTCCGCGTCACTCTATATCGCCGGTGGCTTGCAGAGCTATTCGCGTCTGATTGATGACGTCAATAAAGCGTTAGACAAGAAGTAATCAGATAGCACGATGCTTGCCATGAAACCTGTCTATTTGTCGGCGGTATTCGTCCTGTTGGCGGGGATGATCGTTGCCAGCCTGTTTGTCGGTGCGGGTCAGGTGACCCTGGATGCCGTGTGGCGCGATCCTATTATGCGCGATATCTTCCTGATCAGCCGTGTTCCGCGCACGCTGGCGCTGCTGCTGGCGGGCAGTGCCATGAGCGTGGCCGGTTTGATCATGCAGTTGTTGACGCAGAACCGCTTTGTCGAGCCGTCTCTGGCGGGCACCACGCAGTCCGCCAGCCTGGGATTGTTGGTGGTGATGGTGTTAATGCCCTCCGCCTCGCTGCTGGTGAAAATGACCGTTGCCAGCCTGTTTGCTATGGCAGGCACCGTGCTGTTTATGCTGCTGTTGCGGCGCATCGTGCTGAAATCGGCGCTGGTGGTGCCGCTGGTGGGTATTATGCTGGGCGCGGTGATCGGTGCGATCACCACCTTCGCTGCGATGCACTTTGACCTGTTGCAGTCGCTGAGCGGCTGGGAATCTGGCGATTTCTCCGGCGTGCTGCGCGGGCGCTACGAGCTGTTGTGGCTGGTGGGCATTCTTACACTGATTGCCTGCTGGACGGCAGATCGCTTCACTGTTGCGGGCATGGGCCGCGAATTTTCCGTCAACGTCGGTCTCAACTATCGGCAAGTGATGCTGCTCGGGCTGGCGATTATTGCCATCATCAGCGGGGTGGTGATGGTGGTGGTCGGTACGCTGCCTTTCCTCGGTCTGATCGTGCCAAACCTTGTCAGTATGCTGCTTGGTGATAATGTGCGTAAAACCATTCCCTGGGTGTGCCTGCTGGGAGGGGGATTGGTGCTGCTGTGCGACGTGATTGGCCGGGTAATTCGTTATCCGTTTGAGATCCCGGTGAGTGTCATTCTGGGCGTCATTGGTGCGGTGGTGTTCCTTATCCTGTTGTTGAGTCAAAAACGCCATGTCAGTTAACGAGGTTAAACTATCCCGCAGCGATAGCGGACTGATGGCCGCTATCGGAACGCCAGCGAAGCGCTTGTGGTTACTCGGCGCGTTGGCGCTGACGGCGATCGTTATTTTTATGACCATCAAGCTCGGCAGCAATTTGCAGTACATTCTGGTGCATCGTGGCCTGACGTTGGCTACCATGCTGCTGGTGGCGTTCGCCGCCAGCACCTCCACGCTGCTGTTTCAAACGGTGACCAACAACCGCATTCTCACGCCCTCCATCATGGGTTTCGAAAACCTGTTTGTGCTGATCCAAACGCTGATCATCTTTATGTTTGGGGCTAAGGGCATTCCCTGGGTGGGCGTCAGCGGCAAGTTTCTGTGTGAAGCGCTGCTGCTGGTGATGTTTTCTGCGGTGCTTTATCGTTGGCTGTTTTTGGGGCGACGCGACAACCTGCATCTGGTGCTGCTGGTCGGCATTATCTGCGGCACGCTGTTTCGTAGCGCCTCGAGCCTGATGCAGCGCCTGCTGACGCCCACGGAGTTTGCCGTATTGCAAGGGCGCATGTTTGCCACCTTTACCCGCGCTGTGCCGGAGCTGATCGCGTTGACCGCGCTGATCGTGGTGGTGGTTGCCATTATTATCTGGCGGCGGCGTTTCGAACTGGATGTGCTGGCGTTAGGGCGTGATAGCGCAGTGAATCTGGGCATCAACTTCAACCGCAGTGTCACCCTGATTCTGCTGCTGGTGTCGGTACTGGTGGCGGTTTCTACCGCGCTGGTCGGCCCGCTCACTTTCCTGGGCTTTATGGTAGCCAATCTGGCGTATCTGGTGGCTGGCTCCAGCCAGCATCGCATTTTGTTGCCCACGGCGTTTCTGCTCGGGGTGATATCCCTGGTCGGCGGACAGCTGATCCTGGAACACCTGCTGAATATGGCGGGGGCATTGTCCGTTGTGATTGAATTTATCGGTGGGACTCTGTTTATCTTGTTGTTATTGAAAAAGGTTGCCGTGTGATTGAGATTGAGCATTTAACCAAGGCCTATTACGATCAAGTGGTGCTGAATGACATTACGGCCACCATTTCCCGTGGTGGCGTAACGTCAATCATTGGGCCTAACGGGGCAGGGAAATCCACCCTGCTGTCGGTAATAAGTCGCTTGTTGGCGGCGGACAGCGGTCGCGTCACCGTTAATGGGATGGATATTGCCACCACGCCCGGTGAGCAGATGGCGACCTGCCTCTCTGTGTTGCGCCAGGAAAACCGTTTTACCAGCCGCCTCACCGTTGAAGAGTTGGTCGGCTTTGGCCGTTATCCCTACACCAAAGGGCGTTTGAACGCTGAGGACCGCAAACGCATTGCGGATGCTCTGGCTTTCCTCAATCTCACCGAGTTTAAAGATCGTTTTCTGGACGAACTGTCCGGCGGTCAGCGCCAGCGCGCCTATGTGGCGATGGTATTGTGTCAGGATACCGAATACGTTCTGCTGGATGAGCCGTTGAACAATCTCGATATGAAACACGCGGTGGCGATGATGAAACAGATCCGTCGCGCCGCGGATGAGTTGGGCAAAACCATCGTACTGGTCATTCATGACATCAACTTCGCGTCTGCTTACTCGGATTATATTATTGCGATGCGCAAAGGGCAGATTGTCTATAACGGCAAGCCGGAAGAAGTGATGGTCTCCTCGGTGTTGGAATCCATTTTTGATACCCAGGTCGAGATTGAACAGGTACGCCATCAACGTATTGCCGTCTATTATCGTTGATATTGTCACCAATTTTCGCCTTTGAACGGGCGGCAGGTGGGGTAACTGAAAAACCGACTTGTCGAGCATAGTCACTCCCCTGTATCGTGAGCGGAGTGACGGTCAACACACCGTTGATCTCAAAGTTAACTGATCCACGTGAGGGGATAACAATGGATAAGGCGACCAAGCCCTGTTTCCAGGATGTGCTCGAGTTTGTGCGAATTTTCCGTCGCAAGAACAAGTTGCAGCGTGAAATTGTCGATAACGAAAAGAAAATCCGTGATAACCAGAAGCGCGTACTGTTGCTGGATAACTTGAGCGAATACCTGAAACCGGGCATGAGTATTGAAGATGTTCAGGGCATTATTGCCACCATGCGCGGTGACTATGAAGATCGCGTGGATGAATACATCATCAAGAATGCCGATCTGTCAAAAGAGCGTCGCGATCTCTCCAAGAAATTGAAAGAGATGGGCGAAATGAAGTGCGCCGTGCCGGGCCAAGACGCGTAAGCGCTACCTCTTTTTTATCAGGCCGCCTGTGCGGCCTTTTTTATTGCTGCATTTTCTGGTTGCTGCGTGATGCTTCTCGCGTTGCTCCAAGCCCGCTGACGATTGCGATCGCGCTTCACTCCTTGCGCTGCGTCCTGAAAATTGACGTCATCCCGTGCGAATCCCGCTGCAACTCTGCGGCATAAGGCTGTACCGTTCCACCACAACGCGTCACGCTGCTTGCTGCTGAATCATAAAGGAGGCAGCCATGGCGAGAATGACGTTTAGCATGGCGTCATGTGCCGTTATTGCGGGAACTCTGCCTCTGCTGTGGTTGCCGCAGATACCGTCACGCTGGGCTTCGGTCACGGTGTTGATGGTGTCGATGCTGCTGTTGGCAACCTGCCGCGCCAGAATAGCGCGGGTGTTGAGCCTCTCCGTTATCTGTTTGGCACTGGCGCTGCTTGATGCCCATTCCATGCTAACGACCATGGTCGACATCGATGGTAAAGCGCTTAGCGCTGAGGTGAAGATCGTAGAGATGCGCATCTCCGGTCATCAGGATCAACAGATTCTGGTTCAGGTCGAAAAGCTGCGAGGCAGATGGGTTTTTCCGGCGTTTTACGCCACGCTCACGGTGCCGAGTGCGATGGAGGCGTGGTGCGGTGGACAGCGTTGGCTGATTCGTACCCGTTTTCGTCCGCTTCATAGTCGGTTAAATCAAGGTGGATTTGACCGGCAACGCTGGGGGATTGCCAAGCGGCAGTTGGCGTCGGCGCGCGTGCTGCGTGCTACGCCGATTACGCTAGCGTGCGGTGCGCGTCAACGCCTGTTAACGCAGGTTGAACAGCACGCCAGCGCGCTGCGTTGGCATGCCATCTTGCTGGCGCTGGTGTTTGGCATAATGAAATCGTTAACGTCTGAAGCCAGCGCCGTGTTGCAGCAGACGGGCACCATGCACCTGATGGTGATTTCCGGATTGCATATCGTTTTGGCTGCCATGTTCGGTTGGGGACTGATGCGTGCTGTGCAACGCCTGTTGCCGTTGCGTTGGATCGTGCCGCAGTTACCCCTGTTGGCCGGTGTGCTCTTCGCATGGAGCTATGCGTGGTTAGCGGGCGAAAACCCGCCGGCGATCCGAGCCGCGCTGGCATTTAGCCTCTGGACGCTGATTCGTTTATGGGGCGTCACCTGTACCTCTTGGCAAGTGTGGTTGTGGTGTATCGCATTACTTTTTCTCGGCGAGCCGATGATGGTGCTGTCCAACAGCTTTTGGCTCTCTTGTGTCGCCGTCGCCGGGCTGATTTTCTGGTTTCAATGGGCACCGTTGCCCTATCCATTTCGCCAAGGGTGGCGTTGGGCTCTCTTGCGTGTGGCGCATTTGCAATGTGGCATTACCTTACTGCTGCTGCCGTTGCAGTGGGGGATTTTTAAGGGCATCAGCCTTACATCGCTACCGGCTAATATCTGGGCCGTGCCGCTGGTTTCTTTTATTACTACGCCCCTGGTGTTGTTGGCACTGCCGCTGGCGTCGTTCCCCACGTTAAGTTACAGCACCTGGTGGCTGGCGGATCGATCGTTGGATGTGGTGTTTCTGGTGCTCAAACCGCTGCAACGCGGCTGGATAGCCATTGACGAACACTACCTTGCCTGGAGCCTGATGGGGTGGTGCGGCGTTATTATCTGGCGCTTTGGCTGGTGGCGCCTCTATCCTGCCAGCGTGGCGGGGTTAGTGCTGTATCTGGTGCTGCAGCGGGCTGCAGCCCCGCAAGCGGAATGGCGATTGGACATGTTGGATGTGGGGCACGGATTAGCCATGGTTATCGAACGGGAGGGGCATGCAATCCTGTTTGATACGGGCAGCCAGTGGCCGGGCGGTGACATGGCGCAATACGAGATTTTGCCCTATTTACGCTGGCGTGGCATCACGCCCGAGTCGGTTATTCTCAGTCACAGCCATCAGGATCATATCGGTGGCTTGGGCTCTTTGTTGCAGGCGTATCCTGGGCTCACGGTGTACAGCCCGTTTACTCAGCCGGGGCATCGTGCTTGCATTCAGGGGGAGACCTGGCAGTGGCGCAGGTTGAGGTTCACGGTATTGTGGCCGCCAAAACGGGTGGCGTACGCGGGAAACGATGATTCCTGCGTGGTGCGTATCGATGATGGTAGACACCGCGTGTTATTGACCGGAGATATCGAAATGAAAGCAGAACGACGCCTTGAGAGCGCGATGCGAGACGAATTGGCTGCTGATTTGTTACAAATTCCCCACCACGGCAGTAAGACCTCATCCAGTGCACCATTTTTACGCGCGGTGAATCCCCAGTATGCGCTTGCCTCCACTGGACGCTATAATCCGTGGCGTCTGCCGTCTGCTGCGGTTATCGCCCGTTATCGCAAAGGTGGACATCATTGGGTCGATACGGCGCAATCAGGACAAGTCAGTGTACGTTTTTTCAACGAACACTGGCAGGTTTTACCCTATCGTGAGCGGCTATCGCCGTTTTGGTATCATCAGTGGTTTGGCGTAAAGCGCGATAGTGAGTAGAATAAGCGGCTATTTATAAATAATTCAGGTTTATTGCATGCTGAATGATAAAGACCTCTCCACCTGGCAGACCTTCCGTCGCCTGTGGCCGATGATTTCTCCCTTTAAGGCGGGTTTAGCCGCGGCGGCCATTGCGCTTATCATCAATGCGGCGGGTGACACGCTGATGCTCTCGCTGTTGAAGCCTTTGCTGGATGAAGGGTTTGGGAAAACCGATCGCAGCATTTTGCTGTGGATGCCACTGGTGGTGATGGGCCTGATGCTGGTACGCGGGGTAACCGGTTATGTGTCCGCTTACTGCGTCTCCTGGGTATCCGGCAAGGTGGTGATGAATATGCGCCGTCGCTTGTTTAGCCATATCATGGGTATGCCCGTCGGCTTTTTCGATCAGCAATCAACCGGAACGCTGCTCTCTCGCATTACCTATGATTCCGAACAGGTGGCTTCTTCTTCATCCGGGGCGTTAATTACGCTGGTGCGCGAAGGGGCGTCGATTATCGGCCTGTTTGTGCTGATGTTTTACTACAGTTGGCAACTGTCTATTATCCTGATTGTGATTGCGCCTATCGTGGCTATCGCAATCCGCGTAGTGTCTAAGCGTTTTCGCAATATCAGCAAAAATATTCAGAACACCATGGGGCAGGTGACGGCCAGCGCCGAGCAGATGTTGAAAGGCCATAAAGAAGTGCTGATTTTCGGCGGTCAGGACGTCGAAGTGGCGCGTTTTGATAAAGTCAGTAACCGCATTCGTACCCAGGGTATGAAAATGGTTTCGGCATCAGCGATTTCTGACCCGATTATCCAGTTGATTGCGTCTCTGGCGTTGGCATTTGTGCTTTATGCCGCCAGCTTCCCAAGTGTGATGGATACGCTGACGGCCGGGACCATCACCGTGGTGTTCTCCTCAATGATCGCCCTGATGCGTCCGCTTAAATCGCTCACCAACGTCAATGCCCAGTTCCAACGCGGGATGGCGGCCTGCCAAACGCTGTTTGCCATTCTGGATATGGAACAGGAGAAGGACGAAGGCACGCGCGTGCTGGAAAGAGCCGAAGGTGAGCTGGAATTCCGCAATGTCAGCTTTTCCTATCCGACCAAAGAGACGTTGGCACTTAAGAATGTCAGCCTGCACA
Organism: Candidatus Symbiopectobacterium sp. NZEC151; assembly: GCF_025962655.1. Taxonomy (GTDB): domain Bacteria; phylum Pseudomonadota; class Gammaproteobacteria; order Enterobacterales; family Enterobacteriaceae; genus Symbiopectobacterium. The sequence continues at coordinate 609,569 of NZ_JAGFPE010000001.1, forward strand.
TTCCTCCGGGTAAAACGGTCGCGTTGGTCGGGCGCTCAGGATCCGGAAAATCCACTATCGCCAACCTGATTACCCGTTTTTACGATATCCAATCCGGCGAGATTCTGATGGATGGGCATGACCTGCGCGAATATACACTCTCCTCGCTGCGTCGTCAGGTTGCGTTAGTGTCGCAACATGTGCATCTGTTTAACGACACCATCGCCAACAATATCTCCTATGCCTGCGGCGATCGCTATTCGCGAGAAGACATCGAGCGCGCGGCTAAAATGGCGCATGCGATGGACTTTATCAGCAAAATGGATAACGGTCTGGATACCATTATCGGTGAAAATGGCGTCTTGCTCTCTGGCGGGCAGCGTCAGCGTATTGCCATTGCGCGCGCATTGCTGCGTGATTGTCCGATTCTGGTGCTGGATGAAGCAACGTCAGCACTGGACACTGAATCAGAAAGAGCGATTCAGGCTGCACTGGATGAACTGCAAAAAGATCGTACCGCATTGGTGATTGCGCACCGTTTATCGACCATCGAGAGTGCGGATGAAATTCTGGTGGTCGAGGATGGGCAGATTATTGAACGTGGGCCACACGCGGAACTGCTGGCGAAAAATGGCGCTTACGCACAGTTGCATAGAATGCAGTTTGGCGAATGATAGCGCGCATCTGGTCCGGCGCATCGCGGCTCTACTGGCTGCTTATCCCTTTCGCGGCGTTGTATGGACTGATTACGGCGGTTATCCGCTATAGCTACCGTGCGGGCTGGCGTCGAGTCTGGCGTGCGCCCATCCCGGTCGCAATCGTGGGCAACCTGACCGCCGGGGGAAATGGTAAAACGCCGCTGGTGGTCTGGCTGGTGGAACAACTGCAACGCCAGGGTTATCGCGTTGGCGTGGTGTCACGTGGCTACGGTGGCAAGGCGGAGCGCTATCCGCTGATGGTGGATGCCTCGGTGTCTACGGCCCAAGCGGGCGATGAACCGGTGCTGATTTACCAGCGCACGGGCGCTGCGGTGGCGGTATCCCCTGTGCGGCGCGATGCTATTGAGGCGCTACTGGCGCGTCAACCGCTCGACGTGATTGTCACCGATGACGGTTTGCAACACTACGCGCTGGCGCGGGATATCGAGATCGTGGTGGTGGACGGTGAGCGTCGCTTTGGTAACGGCTGGTGGCTACCTGCCGGGCCGATGCGCGAGCGGGCTGCGCGCCTGCACAGCGTGGATGCCATTGTGGTTAACGGTGGAGAACCCCAGTCCGGCGAAATTGCCATGCATTTGCAGCCGGGTGACGCAATTAACGTGCTCACGGGGGAAACCAGCCCGGTGGCGAGCCTGACGAGATGTGTCGCCATGGCTGGCATAGGTCATCCGCCCCGTTTTTTTGCTACGCTGCGATCGCAAGGCGTGAGCGTTGTGCGTGAAGTCACGTTTGCCGATCACCAAACGTATCTGCCAGAAGCCATTCAGGCGCTGACCGAGGATAATCGGCAGCCATTGCTGATGACGGAAAAAGATGCGGTGAAGTGTCGTACTTTTGCTCAGGCCAACTGGTGGTACGTGCCGGTAGATGCGCAACTTGCCGAGCCGGGAGCATCAATATTGCTGGATAAGATAACGTCATTGTTGACTTCACCACGCGCGTAACGTGGCTACCCCTTTTGTTTGTAAGCACCTTAATGGAGGATGCATGGATCACCGTTTACTCGAGATCGTTGCCTGTCCGGTATGCAACGGACGGCTGTACTACAACAAAGAGAAGCTGGAACTGATTTGTAAAGCGGATGCTTTGGCCTATCCGGTGCGTGAGGGTATTCCGGTCCTGCTGGAAAACGAAGCGCGCAAAATTCCCGCCGATGAGATTACACAATGAGTTTTACTGCGATCATACCTGCGCGCTATGCCTCAACGCGCTTACCGGGAAAGCCGCTGGCCGATATCAACGGTAAGCCGATGGTGGTGCATGTGATGGAACGCGCCCTGGAATCCGGTGCCAGCCGTGTGATTGTCGCGACGGATCATCCTGACGTTCAACGTGCGGTGGAGCTGGCCGGTGGAGAAGTGTGCCTGACCAGCGCCGATCACCACTCTGGCACTGAACGTCTGGCTGAGGTTATCGAACGCTACCAATTCCCAGATGATGAAATCATCGTCAACGTGCAAGGGGATGAACCTTTGATTCCTCCGGTGATTATTCGCCAGGTAGCGGATAATCTGTCCGTGTGTCAGGCCGGGATGGCAACGCTTGCGGTACCGATCACCACCGCAGAAGAAGCGTTTAACCCCAATGCGGTAAAAGTGGTGATGGATGCGCAAGGGTATGCGCTCTATTTTTCCCGCGCCACCATTCCCTGGGATCGTGAGCGTTTTGCCCAAAGCAAAGAGACGATTGGTGACCATTTCTTACGCCATATCGGCATCTACGCTTACCGCGCGGGTTTTATCCGTCGTTATGTGACCTGGCAACCCAGCAGCCTGGAGCAGATCGAACTGCTCGAGCAGTTGCGCGTGCTGTGGTACGGCGAGAAAATCCATGTTGCGGTAGCTCAGGCTGTGCCCAGCGTCGGTGTGGATACGCCAGAAGATTTACAGCGCGTGCGCGCTGCGATGGTGTAACGTTCGCCACTACACTCTTACTGTTATTCCTGTCTATCCCCCGTCATTCCCGCGTAAGCGGGAATCTCCTACAGGCTAAACGCGTATCTTCTGTCAGCGGTCCCCGGCCTACGCCGAGGATGACGGGAGGTGGTCATCTCGGCGCTCAGTTCCAAAACAATGCCGCAGCCTGCCGATGGCACTTTATTTGATCTATATTGAAGAAATTGACGGCGGTCCACCGCATGATGGCACGCGGGATCCTGAAGCAGGAGCGAGGTTTAGCAACGTATGGAACATTTGAAGGCTGAATTAAGCACGGTGTTGGGGGAAAAATTAAGCCGGCTCCAACGTATCAGTGAGCAGCCCTACGCACATTTGTACGCGCTGTATGACAATAACGGCAACGCCATGCCGCTGTTGGCGAAAAGCTATGTCTGTCAGGGTATTGCGCAGCAAGAGGCGTACAAGCTCTCCATGCTGGCGCGCGAGGGAGATGTACGCCTGCCAACGGTGTACGGTGTGGTGATCACCCAAGAAGCGCCCTATAAAGAACTGCTATTGATTGAGCGCCTGCGTGGTGTGTCAGTTGAAGCGCCGACCCGTACCCCGGAACGTTGGTCGTCGCTGATGGATCATGTGGTCGAGAGCGTGCTGCTCTGGCACCGTATCGACAGTCACGGCTGTGTGGGCAGCGTGGATAGCACGCAGGATAACGACTGGCTCAGTTGGTACGAACAGCGGCTGGAAGTGCTCTGGTCAACGTTATTGAATGTTGGCGCATCGTTACTGACGCAGGAAGATCGCAGCGTGTTGTACCGCTCACGCCAGTGTCTTGACGGCTTGTTTGATGATTTTGATGATAGCTGCGTATTGGTGCACGGTAATTTATCGTTGCGTAGCATGCTGAAAGACCCGCGCAGCGATCAGTTGCTGGCGATGATCAACCCCGGCATGATGTTATGGGCACCCAGGGAATATGACATGTTTCGCCTGTGCGAGCCGGGCATGTCAGAAGCGTTGCTCTATCGCTACCTGCAAAAAGCGCCGTTGGCGGAAAATTTTGTTTATCGCCGCTGGCTTTACGTCATTTGGGAAGCGGTTTCCCGCTACCTGCATACCGGGCAATTGGATCGGGCGCTGTTCGATCGCGCCACGCGCGAATTAACGCCCTGGCTGGAATAACCCTCTCAGTGTGATGCCGCTTCTGGCGGCGCTTCGCTGCCTTTCAGCCGTTGCCACAGCAAGCCCAGCGTTTCATACCAGGCGCGCTCGCTGTGCGACAAGTAAAACGCTGAAGGGAATACTTTTTCCCACGGATTGAGCGGGCTGGTAATGGCCAACTGATTAGCGGGGGCGGGCGTTGGATTCAGTCCCTGTGCCTGGAAGAACACCATGGCACGCGGCAGATGACTGGCTGACGTGACCAACAGAAAAGGTTGTTGCCCGATAAGGGCCGCCGTGCCTGCGGCTTCTTCTTCCGTGTCGCGCGGTGTATCCAGCGTGATGATGTCCTCGCGCGGAATCCCCAGACTCTCCGCAACCAATGCCGCGGTTTGTGCGCTGGTCATCGGATTTCCCTGCGCGGCTGCGCCAGTGAAGATCAGCTTCGCACCAGGATTGGCACGATAAAGACGCACGCCTTCGGTCACCCGTGACAGGCTGTTTCCGATCAAATTGGCGCTCGGTGCCCACTCAGGGTTATAGGTATAGCCCCCGCCCAGTACCACGATATAGGGAATAGGCGCCGCGCTCGCCCGCCAGGTCGCATAGTGGCTTTCCAACGGCAGCAGCAGCTTATCGGCGACCGGTTGCACACTCAGCAGCAATAACGCCAGCCAGGCGCAGGAAATAACGGCTTTTCCCCCACGTTGCCAGCGCGAGAACCACAGCAGCGTCAGACCGGCGCCCATCAGCACCAGCAGTAACGGAAGCGGTTGCAGCAGGCCGCCAACGACTTTTTTGAGGGTAAACAGCATGAAATCAGGGTCCCTTTGGGTGAAAAAACGGCATCCGGCAAAATATCGTGCGGTCAGGCGGTTTATTCTCGTTCCGCCTGTGCCAGAATAACAGGTTGAAGGAAATATGGCGTTATACCCGAATACCGGGTATATGAGGGCACACCGTGCCGCACGATCGCCCTAACGATGACGTGGAACGCAGCGCAATGCAAGATCGCAATTTTAACGATATCGCCGAAAAATTTGCCCGTAATATCTATGGCACCACCAAAGGCCAGGTGCGTCAGGCGGTGCTGTGGCAGGATCTGGATGGGTTGCTGAAAACGTTGCCAGCGCGGCCTTTGCGCATTCTTGACGCGGGCGGTGGTGAAGGGCACATGGCCTGTCGTTTGGCGGCTTTAGGACATCAGGTCTTGTTGTGCGATGTTTCAGATGAGATGATTCACCGCGCCAGCCGCATTGCTCAGGAACAAGGCGTGGCTGAGAACATGCGATTCGTGCACTGCGCCGCGCAGGATATTGCCACCTATATGGAGCATCCGGCGGATGTGATCTTGTTTCACGCGGTGTTGGAGTGGGTTGCTGAACCACAGGCGATATTGCGGACGCTAACGGATTGTCTGGCACCCGGCGGTGCCTTTTCGCTGATGTTTTATAATCATCATGCACTTTTGCTGCGCAATGTGGTGCTGGGTAATTTTGCCTATGTGCAAGCCGGTATGCCAAAGCGCAAACGACGTTCGCTATCGCCGGATCACCCCCTCGATCCCCAGCAGGTTTATGGCTGGCTCGAGGCGTTGGGGATGATGATTGAAGGAAAGACCGGTGTACGGGTGTTTCATGACTATTTGCAGAACAAGCAGCAACAAATCGATAATTTCGAGGAATTGTTAGCGTTGGAACAGCGCTATTGTCGCCAGGAGCCTTTTGTTAGCCTGGGACGCTATATTCATGTCATGGCGCGTAAACGCCCTATAAAGGATGCACTATGAGTGATTTTTCCCAGACAGTGCCGGAACTGGTTGCCTGGGCGCGAAAAAATGATTTTTCCCTGTCACTCCCCACCGAACGCCTGGCGTTTCTGCTGGCTATTGCCACGCTGAACGGCGAGCGAATGGATGGCGAAATGAGCGAAGGGGAACTGGTGGATGCCTTTCGTCACGTCAGCAAGGGATTTGAACAAACCCATGAAACCGTGGCAATGCGCGCCAATAACGCCATCAATGATTTGGTGCGCCAGCGCTTGGTTAATCGCTTTGTCAGTGAAGTGGCGGATGGCAATGCCATCTACCGGCTGACGCCGCTCGGCATTGGCATCACCGACTATTATATCCGTCAGCGCGAATTTTCGACGCTGCGCCTCTCGATGCAGCTCTCCATTGTGGCGCAGGAACTGTTGCGCGCCGCGGAGGCCGCCGAAGAGGGGGGTGATGAGTTTCACTGGCACCGAAATGTGTTCGCGCCGCTCAAATATTCGGTGGCGGAAATTTTTGACAGCATCGATCTCTCACAGCGCGTGATGGACGAGCAGCAGCAGGGTGTGAAAGAGGATATCGCTGCGCTGCTGACGCAAGACTGGCGCGCTGCCATTTCCAGCTGCGAGCATCTGCTGACAGAAACGTCCGGCATTCTGCGTGAATTGCAGGACACGCTGGAGGCGGCGGGCGATAAGCTGCAAACCAGCTTGTTGCAGATTCAGGAAGCGACGATGCAGCATCCTGAGCTGGAGTTTGTCGATAAACTGGTGTTCGATCTGCAAGCCAAGCTGGATCGCATCATCAGTTGGGGACAACAGACCATCGACCTGTGGATTGGCTATGACCGACACGTCCACAAGTTTATCCGTACCGCCATTGATATGGATAAAAACCGGGTATTCGCTCAGCGCCTGCGCCAGTCGGTGCAAAGTTATTTCGATCAGCCCTGGGCACTGACCTTCGCCAATGCCGATCGCCTGCTGGACATGCGCGATGAAGAGCTGGCGCTGCGCAGCGATGAAGTGACGGGCGAGTTGCCGCCGGAACTGGAGTATGAAGAATTCAGCGAAATGCGCGAACAGATCGCCGCGCTGATAGAAGCGGCGCTGCAAAAATATAAAACCGAGCGCATCCCGCTCAACCTGGCGGACGTGGTGCGTGATTACCTCAGCCACTATCCCCGGGCGCAGCATTTTGATGTGGCACGAATCGTGGTCGACCAGGCGGTACGCCTGGGTGTGGCCGAAGCGGATTTCACCGGATTGCCTGCGCTATGGCAGTCAATCAATGATTACGGAGCCAAGGTACAGGCCCATGTCATCGACAACTATTGATAAAATCATGCCAGCTAAACTGGCAACGGCGTTAGCCAATACCCTGTTTCCCGCGCTTGACAGCCAACTGCGTGCGGGGCGGCATATCGGCGTGGAAGAGTTGGAGAACCACGCTTACCTGATGGATTTTCAGGACGTGTTGGAGGAGTTCTACGCGCGCTATAACGTGGAACTGATCCGCGCGCCTGAAGGTTTCTTCTATCTACGACCGCGATCGACCACCCTGATCCCGCGCTCGGTGCTCTCCGAACTGGACATGATGGTGGGAAAAATTCTTTGTTATCTCTACCTCAGCCCAGAGCGGCTGGCGCAAGAGGGCATTTTTACTCAGCAGGAGCTTTATGAAGAGCTGCTGAGTCTGGCCGATGAAAACAAGCTGCTGAAGTTGGTCAACCAACGCTCAACCGGCTCGGATCTGGATCGACAGAAATTGCAGGAGAAGGTCAGAACCTCGCTCAATCGCCTGCGACGCTTGGGGATGGTCTACTTCATGGGCAACGACAGCAGCAAATTCCGCATCACCGAAGCGGCGTTCCGTTTCGGTGCCGACGTGCGCAGCGGTGACGATGCGCGTGAAGCTCAGTTGCGCATGATCCGCGATGGCGAAGCGCTGCCGCTAGACAGCGGCCTGTCGCTGAATGATGAGTTGGAAGAGGGCGAAAGTGCGCAAGACAATGCGGCAGAGCGTGGAGAGGAAGAATAACAATGATTGAACGCGGTAAATTTCGCTCACTGACGCTGGTCAACTGGAACGGTTTTTTTGCCCGTACCTTCGATTTAGACGAATTGGTCACCACGCTGTCCGGCGGTAACGGCGCGGGAAAATCGACGACGATGGCGGCCTTTATCACCGCGCTGATCCCGGATTTGACGCTGCTGCATTTCCGTAACACCACCGAGGCGGGTGCCACCAGCGGCTCACGTGATAAAGGGTTGCACGGCAAGCTGCGCGCTGGCGTGTGTTATGCCACGTTAGACGTCGTCAATTCCCGCCATCAGCGCGTGCTGGTCGGGGTGCGTCTGCAACAGGTCGCCGGGCGTGATAAGAAGGTCGATATCAAACCCTTCGCCATCCAAGGGCTGCCCACCACGTTGCAACCGACGCAGGTGCTGACCCAGTCATTGGGCGAACGCCAGGTTAGGGTTTTGACGCTGCAAGAACTGAAAGAGCGAGTGGAAGAGATGGAGGGCGTGCTGTTCAAACAGTTCAACTCCATTACCGATTACCATGCGCTGATGTTTGATTTGGGCGTGGTGCCTCGTCGGTTACGTTCCGCTTCCGATCGCAGTAAATTCTATCGCCTGATTGAAGCTTCTCTGTACGGCGGGATCTCCAGCGCGATTACCCGATCGCTGCGTGATTACCTGCTGCCGGAAAACAGCGGGGTGCGCAAGGCGTTCCAGGATATGGAAGCGGCACTGCGTGAAAACCGGATGACACTGGAAGCCATCCGGGTGACACAATCGGATCGCGATCTGTTCAAACACCTGATTTCGGAAGCCACATCCTACGTGGCCGCCGACTATATGCGCCATGCCAATGAGCGTCGGGTGCATCTGGACGGTGCGCTGGCGCTGCGTCATGACCTGTTTGGTAGCCGCAAACAGTTGGTGCATGAACAGTACCGTCACGTGGAAATGGCGCGCGAGCTGGCGGAACAAACGGACGCCGAAAGCGATTTGGAAACCGATCATCAGGCCGCCAGTGACCACCTCAATCTGGTGCAAACGGCGCTGCGTCAGCAGGAAAAGATTGAGCGTTACGACGGCGATCTGGAAGAGCTGCGCTCGCGTCTGGAAGAGCAGGACATCGTAGTAGAAGAAGCGCGCGAGCTGCTCGAAGAGAACGATGCGCGCGCGCAGGCTGCCGAGCTGGAAGTGGATGAACTGAAAAGCCAGCTCGCCGACTACCAGCAGGCGCTGGACGTGCAGCAGACCCGGGCGATCCAGTATCAACAGGCGCAACAGGCATTGGAGCGTGCTCGTTCCCTGTGTCAGTTGCCGGACTTAACCGCAGATAACGCCGACGAGTGGCTGGAAACCTTCCACGCGCGGGAGCAGGAAGCGACTGAGCTGTTGCTGCAACTGGAACAAACCCTGAGTGTCTCCGATGCGGCACATAGCCAATTTGAACAAGCCTATCAGTTAGTCTGCAAGATTGTGGGTAACGTTGCGCGCAGTGAGGCCTGGCAAGCGGCACGTGATGTGCTGCGCGACAGTACCTCCCAGCGCTATCAGGCCGAGCGTGTGCATCCCCTGCGCGGTCGCCTGGCCGAGCTGGAGCAGCGCCTGCGCGAACAGCAGGAAGCGGAACGCCTGCTGCAAGAGTTTGGTAAACGCTATGGTCAGTCCTGTGAGCCGGAAGACTTAGACAGCTTGCAGCAGGAACTGGAGGTGAAGATTGAAACCCTCTCTGCGCTGGTTGCGGAAGCCGGGGAGCGCCGTTTGGCGCTGCGTCAGGAACTGGAGCAGATCCAGCAGCAAATCCAGACATTAACCGCGCGGGCACCGGTGTGGCTGGCGGCGCAGGAAGCCTTGACGCAACTGACCGAACAAAGTGGCGCAACCTTTGCTGATGGTCAGGAAGTGACCGAGCATTTGCAGCAACTGCTGGAGCGCGAGCGTGAAATCACGGTAGAGCGTGATGATGTGGCGGCCCGCAAGCGTCACATTGACGATCAAATCGAACGCTTAAGTCAGCCGGGTGGTGCAGAAGATCCGCGAATGACCGCGCTGGCAGAACGTTTTGGCGGCGTGTTGCTGTCCGAAATTTATGATGACGTTACCCTTGATGATGCGCCGTATTACTCCGCGCTGTACGGGCCGTCACGCCACGGCATCGTTGTCGCCGATTTGTCGCTGGTGCGTGATCAGCTTGAAGGGCTGGATGACTGCCCGGAAGATCTCTATCTGATTGAAGGGGATCCGCAATCGTTCGATGACAGCGTGTTCGCGGTAGAAGAGCTGCAAAAAGCGGTGGTGGTTAAAATCGCCGATCGTCAGTGGCGCTATTCGCGTTTCCCTGAGGTGCCGTTGTTTGGCCGCGCGGCGCGTGAAAATCGACTGGAGAGCTTGCGTGACGAACGTGAAGCGCTGGCGGAGCAGTACGCTACGCTGTCGTTTGACGTGCAGAAAACCCAACGTTTGCATCAGGCTTTCAGCCGTTTTATCGGTTCTCACCTGGCTATTGCGTTCGATAACGATCCTGAGGCGGCGCTGCGCCCCTTGAGTTCACGGCGCGGAGAGTTGGACCGCGCCATCAACAATTTTGATGCAGAAAACCAGCAGCAACGTCAGCAATACGATCAGGCCAAAGAGTGCGTTTCACTGCTGAACCGCCTGATCCCGCGCGTCAGCCTGCTGTGTGATGATACGTTGCACGACCGGATCGAAGAGATTCGCGACGAGCTGGATGCCGCAGAAGAGTCCGCACACTTTATTGCACAGCACGGTGCGTCGCTGGTGAAACTGGAACCGCTGGTGGCGGTGCTGCAAAGCGATCCACAGCAGCATGAACAACTGCGGGCGCAGTACACCCAGGCACAAAGCGCACAGCGTCAGGCTAAACAGCAGGCGTTTGCCATAACGGAAGTGGTGCAACGGCGAGCCCACTTCGGCTATAGCGACTCAGCGGACATGCTGGGTGAAAATGCCGATTTGAATGACAAATTGCGTCAACGGTTAGAGCAGGCAGAAACCGAGCGTACCCGTTCGCGTGAGCAACTGCGCCAGCAGCAGGCACAGTTAACGCAGTACAGCCAGGTGCAGGCGTCGTTGCGCAGCGCGCATGAAGCCAAAAATGAGATGCACAAAGAGCTTATTCAGGAGTTGCAGGAGATCGGCGTGCGCGCGGATGCGGATGCCGAAGCGCGCGCCCGCACCCGCCGGGATGAATTGCATGCCGCCCTGAGTGCCAACCGCACGCGCCGTAACCAGTTGGAGAAGCAGATTACCTTCTGTGAAGCGGAAATGGATGGTTTGCAGAAGAAATTGCGCAAGGTGGAGCGCGATTACCACCAACTGCGTGAACAGGTGGTAACGGCGAAAGCGGGCTGGTGTGCCGTGATGCGGCTGGTGAAGGATAATGGCGTGGAGCGCCGTTTGCACCGACGCGAACTGGCCTACATGGACGCAGACGAATTGCGTTCTATGTCGGATAAGGCGTTGGGAGCATTGCGACTGGCGGTTGCGGATAATGAACATCTGCGCGACGTACTGCGTGCTTCGGAAGATCCGAAGCGGCCTGAGCGCAAAGTGCAGTTCTATATCGCTGTCTATCAGCATCTGCGTGAACGTATTCGTCAGGACATTATTCGCACCGATGACCCGGTTGAAGCCATCGAGCAGATGGAAATTGAACTTAACCGTCTGACGGAAGAGCTGACCGCGCGTGAAAAAATGTTGGCGATCAGTTCCAAGAGCGTGGCGAATATTATCCGTAAAACCATTCAGCGTGAGCAAAACCGCATTCGCATGCTGAACCAGGGCTTGCAGGCAGTCGCGTTCGGGCAGGTGAAAAGCGTGCGTTTGAACGTCAACGTACGCGAAACGCACACTACGTTGCTCAATGTGCTCTCGGAACAGCAAGAGATGCATCAGGATCTGTTCAGCAGCAACCGATTGACCTTCTCGGAAGCGCTGGCGAAACTTTACCAACGCCTCAACCCTGAAGTGGATATGGGTCAGCGCACGCCGCAAACCATCGGTGAGGAGTTGCTCGATTACCGCAACTACCTTGAGATGGAAGTGGAGGTCAATCGCGGTGCCGATGGCTGGTTGCGTGCAGAAAGCGGTGCGCTCTCCACCGGTGAAGCGATCGGGACCGGGATGTCGATTCTGGTGATGGTGGTGCAGAGCTGGGAAGATGAATCCAAGCGCCTGCGCGGCAAAGATATTATCCCTTGTCGTTTGCTGTTCCTCGATGAAGCCGCGCGTCTGGATGCGAAATCCATCGCCACATTATTCGAGCTGTGCGAACGGTTGGAAATGCAGTTGGTGATTGCCGCACCGGAAAATATCAGTCCGGAAAAAGGCACCACCTACAAGCTGGTACGTAAAGTGTTCCAGAATCAGGAGCATGTGCACGTGGTTGGACTGCGCGGTTTTGGCAGTGAGAATGAAACGCCGCAGGTGCAGGCATCGTAGCGATAACCCTATGACGTAACGTGCAGAGGCCGTGTTAAACGGCCTCTTTTTTTGTCTCTCTATTTCCCTTTTTTGCGCCGTACACATGACGGACCAGTGAAATAATCCTGCGGGAAGTGGCGCAAAAAACGTTGTCTCTTTATATACTAACTGTGATGATGAGCGAATAATTAAAGTGGCAAGTCATCTCACCGTTTTGCGCTATTTTATAACAATCAGTTTCTGCATAACGTGTGTTGGGGAGTCATATCCATTGGACCTTGTGGCTTTCATTGCCGATAAAAATATCGTGGCTGATATCGCGTTTATTGAATACAGGGGATAAATGGATGTTGTTATGTGAGCAAAAAGCGCAGAGCACGCTGTGCCGTGTTGGCACGCTGTGGGCCTTGGGCCTGTTTTCTTTCTGTTCGTTGTCGGCAACCGGGCAGGCGACGGTAATTCCCCATGCCGCGCCGAGTGTCTCTTCGCACACCGCAGGCACCGTTTCGCACGAAACCAGCGCGGCGGCGTTACAGGCACTGGCGGCGAAAGGCGTTAAACCGCATTATCTTTCAGAAATTACCGCACTCTACGCACTGCATCCGGCACAACGGCTGTGGGCGGATGAGCATGCCGTGGTGCAGCTTCAGCAGCAGTTGGCGGAAGTGGCGCTGTCAGGGGTTCAGCCGCAGTTTACGCAATGGGTTACCTGGTTGACTGATGCCAGTATCAACGGGACGGCGCGCGACGTGCTGTTGTCGGATGCCATGCTGGGCTATCTGCAATTTGTTGATGGCGTGGAGCGTAACGGCACCGACTGGCTCTACAGCAGCGTCCCCTACCGTTTGCAGCCGCCCGCGCCTGCGCGCGTGGAGCAATGGCGGCAGGCACTGGTCGCGGGCAACGGCGTCGGGTTTGTCTCATCGCTGGCACCGCGCCATTCACAATATGCCAAGATGCATCAGGCGTTGAAAACGCTGTTGTTGGACACGCGTCCCTGGCCGGTGTTGACGATGTCGGATACCTTGCGTCCTGAACAGCAAAGTCAGGATCTGGCGGTACTGCGTGAAATATTGCAACGCACCGGTATGCTTGCCACCCCAGAGACCATTACCCTGTTCAACGAGCAACCTGCTGCTGCCGACGCGGCTGCGCCGTCACCGGATACCTACACGGGCGATCTGGTCGAGGGGGTTAAGCGCTTCCAGCAGTGGCAAGGGTTGGAAGCCGACGGCGTCATTGGCAAGCGGACGCGGGATTGGCTGAACGTTTCGCCGCAAACCCGCGCCGCGCTGCTGGCGCTCAATATTCAGCGCCTGCGCCTGGTGCCGGATAATGTCAGCACCGGCATCATGGTGAACATCCCTGACTATTCGTTGAACTATTATCAAAACGGTACGCAGCGCCTCTCTTCGCGCGTGATTGTCGGACAACCGAAACGCAAAACGCCGCTGATGAGCAGCTCATTGTATAACGTGGTGGTTAACCCGCCGTGGAACGTGCCAACAACGCTGATTCGCCAGGATATCGTTCCCAAGGTCATCAAGGATCCCAGCTACTTGCAACGGAACAACTATACGCTGCTCTCTGGCTGGCACTCCGAAGCGGAGACCATCGATCCGACGATGATTGACTGGTCTGTAGTATCTGCCGATCGTTTCCCGTATCGCATTCGTCAGGCTCCCGGTGCCAACAACTCGCTGGGACGCTATAAATTCAACATGCCCAATTCCGAAGCGATTTATTTGCACGATACGCCGAATCATGGGCTGTTCCAGCGCGACATTCGCGCGCTCAGTTCGGGCTGTGTGCGCGTGAACAAAGCCTCCGAGCTGGCTGGACTGCTGTTGCAGGATGCCGGTTGGAACGATGCGCGCATTTCCTCCACGCTGGCGCAGGGAAATACCACCTATGTGCCGGTCAAGCAGCGTATTCCCGTCAATCTGTACTATTTGACGGCCTGGGTGGCTGACGACGGCAAACCCCAGTTCCGCACAGATATTTACAATTATGATGATACGGTAAAACGCGGGGCGGGCATCCTGGGCAAAGCAGGGCAACTGCTCCAGTAACCGCTGATATTCTGGGACGTTAGCGCCGTCACAGGGTTTACACCGGCGCGGAGGATCTACGCGATCCTCCGCATACCCTGTCGTAAAGCGGGTTGACTCAACTGCACTGCACGGTTATGGTGCCAAACGGCGCGTTTCTTGTCGCCGTTATGTTCATCTTTTAAGCCGGGGCACACTTCATGGAATTCATCGATCATCATCGCCGCAGATGGCTGGCGCTGGGCGGAGTCGCGTTGGGGGCTGCCATGCTGCCGGGTCAGGCGTTTGCCACGCTATCAACCCCGCGTCCGCGCATTCTCACGCTGGCAAACCTCAATACGGGCGAGTACCTCAAAACTGAATTCTTCGATGGTCGCCGTTACAACAAAGATGAATTGTCCCGTCTGAACCACTTCTTCCGTGATTACCGCGCCAATAAAACCAAAACCATCGATCCTGCGCTGTTCGATCAGCTTTATCGCTTACAGGTGATGTTAGGCACCAACAAACCGGTGCAGCTGATTTCGGGCTATCGCTCGGTGGACACCAACAATGAAATGCGCAGCCATTCGCGCGGCGTAGCCAAACAGAGCTATCACACCAAAGGTCAGGCGATGGATTTTCACATCGAAGGTGTGCAACTGACCAATATTCGCAAAGCGGCGCTGAAACTGAAAGCGGGCGGCGTAGGCTACTATCCTAAAAGTAATTTCGTGCACATTGATACCGGGCCGACGCGGAGCTGGTAACCCTTCACGCTGATAGACCCTGCGGCCTGACCGTGTCATGATGAGGGCCACGTAAGGGTGCTTTTTCGTGAAGTGGAGTGCTATGAAATACCAGATTGTTCCCGTGACGGCGTTCAGCCAAAACTGCACGCTGTTATGGTGTGAAGAAACCCGCGACGCGGCGATTGTTGACCCCGGTGGCGAAGCGGAAAAAATCAAACGCGCTGTCGCGCAGTGCGACATAAAGGTGTCGCAAATCCTGTTGACGCATGGACATCTCGATCACGTCGGTGCGGCTCAGCAGCTGGCCGAACACTATCAGGTGCCGATTATCGGCCCACACCCCGCTGATGCCTTCTGGCTCGATGGTTTGCCCGCACAGAGCCGTATGTTCGGCCTGACAGAGTGTGCGCCGTTAACGCCGACGCGCTGGCTGCAAGAAGGGGATTCGGTGACGGTGGGTAACATAGAGCTGTCCGTGTTGCATTGTCCGGGACATACGCCGGGCCACGTGGTGTTTATCGATAAGGCATCACGCTTGGCGCAGGTGGGCGATGTGATCTTCAACGGCGGTGTAGGGCGCAGTGATTTCCCACAGGGCGACCATCAGGCACTGATTACGTCTATCCGGACCAAATTGTTCCCACTCGGGGATGATATTACCTTTATTCCTGGACACGGCCCGATTTCGACGCTGGGGCAGGAGCGCAAGACCAATCCTTTCGTGCATGATTAATGCATCGGCATCCCCAGCGTAGCAGGGGATGCCTGGCGGCATATTACAGCACGGCCACAATGGCTTCGCACAGCGGAGCCATATTTTCCGGCGTCATACCCGCCACGTTAACCCGTCCAGAGTTCACCGCATAGACCGCAAATTCATCGCGCAGACGCAATACCTGCTCTTTGGTCAGTCCGCTGAAGGAGAACATGCCATTCTGCTGAATGATAAAGGAGAAATCCTGTGTCGCCCCTTTTTCCTGCAAGGTATTGACGAACAGATGACGCATGCGTTGGATGCGCTCGCGCATCGCCGTCAGTTCCTGCTCCCACAGCGTACGCAACGCCTCGTTGCCGAGGATGGTCGCCACCACCGCCGCGCCGTGAGCCGGCGGGTTAGAATAGTTAGCACGGATGATGGATTTCATCTGGCTGAAGGCTTTATCCGCCACATCAGCATTGGCTGCGACCAGCGTGCAGGCACCGACACGTTCGTTATACAAGCCAAAGTTCTTCGAATAGGAACTGGATACCAACAGTTCCGGGTGGGATGCGGCAAAAATACGCAGCCCCTCTGCATCCTCTTCCAGCCCACGAGCAAAGCCCTGATAGGCAAAATCAAACAACGGCAGCCAGCCTTTTTGAGCGGACAGATCAGCCAGCGTTTGCCACTGCTGCGCCGTAGGATCGATACCGGTCGGGTTATGGCAACAGCCGTGGAATAACACCACGTCACCCGCCTGAACCGCTTCGAGGCTTTTTACCATGCCGTCAAAGTCCAGCGCGTGGTTGGCGGCATCGTAGTAGTGATAATCGCACACTTCCAGCCCGGCAGCCTGGAACACGTTTTTATGGTTAGGCCAGCTTGGGTTGCTTACCCAAATGCGCTTGGCGGATGTCTGGCTGGCGATAAACTCGGCGGCGATACGCAGGCCACCGGTGCCGCCCGGCGTTTGTGCGCTACGCGCGCGTTTTTCACTGATAATCGCGCTTTGCTTGCCGAACAGCAGTTCCTGCGTGAGCAGGGCGAACTCGGGCAGGCCATCGATCCCGAGATAGTTTTTGGTGGCTTCATTTTCCAGCAAGAATTGTTCTGCTTTTTTTACGCTGGCCAGCACCGGTGTCTTTCCGGTTTCATCTTTGTATACGCCAATACCTAGATTGATTTTTTGCGGACGAGAGTCGACGCGAAACAGATCGGCCAGGCCAAGAATCGGGTCAGCGGCAGCGGCAGTAATATGTTCAAACATTGATGGCTATTCCATGACAGAGGTTAGGCAAGAACCTTCAGGTTACCGCTAGCCATAAGCTTTGCCAACCGTTTGCGATCAAAATGCAGGTGAATTAACAGGAAAAATTGTGGTAGGAGCGGTAGCCATAAATGGCGCTAATAGTCAGGTCGCAGAAAACAAAAAGACAGGGCGCAAGGCCCTGTCTTTTTCGTTATCAGACTGCGTAATGCAGTGCGGATAAAACGAAATTAGAACTGATAAGTTACACCAACAGCAACTTTGTCATCATCATTGATGCCGTAAGCGTTAGTGTCTTTGATCAGGTTGATGTCGTATTCAGTGTATACGGAGAAGTTTTTGTTGAATGCGTAAGTTGCACCCAGGCTCACGTATTTGGTGATGTAAGCGTTACGGTTGTTGGTGTCGTCTTTAGCTTTGCCAGAAACGTAACCCAGAGAAGGCGTCAGACCGAAATCGAAGTTGTATTGGGCAACAGCTTCGAAGATTTTGGTTTTGTCAGCGAAATCGGTATGCACACCACCAACAGTTTTGTTGATGTAAGAAGCGTTACGCAGTTCAGAGTAAATGGCTGCAACATAGATGTTGTTAGCATCATACTTCAGGCCAGTACCCCAAGCTTCTGCTTTCTTGCCACGACCAGAATCAGTCGCAACAGCATTTTGTTCGACAGTGCGGCTAACTGCAGCATAGTTGGCTATGATACCTACACCAACCGGAGATACGTATTCCAGAGAAGTACCCCAACCGTCACCGTTCGATGTGTCACGATCATCACGTTCGTTCAAAGTATCTTTACTGTTTTTACCTTGGTATTGCAGACCAAAGTTCAGGCCATCAACCAGACCAAAGAAATCTTTGTTACGGTAGGTCAGAACGCCAGTAGAACGACCGGTCAGGAAGTTATCAGAGTTAGACTGATCGCCACCCCATTCAGGCAGCACGTCGGTGTATGCCAGAGAATCGTAAGCGATACCCAGGTTACGACCGTAGTCGATAGTACCGAAATCAGCGATTTTCAAACCAGCGAAAGCGTAGCGGGTTTTAACATCTCTGCTATCACTGCCGTCTTCACTTTTGTTGCCAGCGAATTCAACTTCGTAACGGCCATAGCCTGTTACATCACTGTTGATCTGCGTTTCGCCTTTAACACCAAGACGTGCATAAGATTTGTCACCATCCTGACCGTTATTGTCAGAGAAACGGTGTTTAGCGGTAACTTTACCGTACAGGTCCACTTTGTTGCCGTCTTTGTTGTACACTTCTGCTGCGTTTACTGCGCCCGCAGCCAACAAAGCCGGGATTACTACTGCAAGAATATTGCGTTTCATCATTATTACCCTCATTGGTGTTTTAAGACACCCGCCGCTGCCATCAACAATTCTCGAAAAAAGTAATAAAACTCTTACGGAACTATCACTGGAAGTTTGGTGTCCTCCTGTGTCTGAACGCAGTGTTCCATTCACTCGCCCGTTAATCTACCCTAAAAATGATACTAAGTTCGTAATCGGGTAACAAAAAGAAAGATTGTGTTTCAATTTGTAAATTTCAGGGAACTTTGTGAGCCTTATCTGAAAGAAAAAAAAAGACCGCGATTTATTCGCGGTCTTTTTTCTAGTTATTTGTTTTACTTATGTTTAATGCGTATTTAGAAACTGGCGTTGCGCGGCGTGCGTGGGAAAGGGATAACATCGCGCACATTTTGTACACCGGTAACATAAGCAATCAGACGTTCAAACCCGAGTCCAAAACCAGAATGAGGAATGGTGCCGTAGCGCCGCAGATCGCGGTACCACCAGTAATCTTCTTTATTCAGCCCCATCTCTTCCAGACGGCTATCCAGCTGTGCCAGACGCTCTTCACGCTGAGAACCACCGATAATTTCGCCGATGCCCGGTGCCAGTACGTCCATGGCCGCGACGGTTTTACCGTCTTCATTCATACGCATATAGAAAGCTTTGATGTCTTTCGGGTAGTTTTTTACCACCACCGGCGCTTTAAAGTGCTGCTCTGCCAAATAACGCTCATGTTCGGAGGCAAGATCGACGCCCCAGAACACCGGATTCTCGAAGGTGTGTCCGCAATTCAGCAGGATCTCGATAGCGTCGGTGTAATCCACTTGGGCGAAATCCGCGCTGACAAAGTTTTCCAGACGACTAATAGCTTCTTTATCTACACGCTCGGCAAAAAACGCCATGTCATCGGCGCGCTCGTCGAGCACGGCTTTGAATACGTATTTCAACAGGCTTTCTGCCAGCGCTGCGGCATCGTCCAGAGTGGCAAAGGCCACTTCCGGTTCGATCATCCAGAATTCAGCCAGGTGACGGCTGGTGTTGGAGTTTTCGGCACGGAACGTAGGGCCAAAGGTGTACACATTGGAGAGCGCACAGGCGTAGGTTTCACCGTTCAGTTGGCCAGAAACGGTCAGGAACGCCTCTTTACCAAAGAAATCTTCACTGAAATCCACTTTGCCCGCCTCGGTACGCGGCAGGTTTTCCAGATCCAGCGTGGAAACGCGGAACATTTCACCGGCACCCTCGGTATCCGACGCGGTGATAAGCGGCGTAGAGACCCAAAAATAACCGTTCTCATGGAAGAAGCGGTGAATGGCCTGGGCCAGCGTGTGGCGCACGCGTGCCACAGCACCGATCAGATTGGTGCGCGGGCGCAGGTGCGCAACTTCACGCAGGTATTCAATGCTGTGGCGTTTTGCCGCCATCGGATAGGTGTCCGGATCGTCTACCCAGCCCACCACCTCAACGGCGGTCGCTTGAATTTCGAATGATTGACCTTCGCCCGGAGAGGCGACAACGGTGCCGGTGACGATGACCGAGCACCCGGTGGTCAATTTCAGAACGTCGTTCTGGTAATTGGGAAGATTATTATTTACGACCGCCTGTAACGGATTAAAGCAGGAACCGTCATAGACGGCGATAAAGGAGATACCGGCTTTAGAATCTCTCCGGGTACGTACCCAGCCGCGCACGGTGACTTCACTGTCAACGGCGACACGGCCTTGCAGTACGTCGACTACAGGCACTACGCTCATAAAATTCTCTCTTCTCAATGAATGGTATTTAACGGGTCAACCCCTAAGGGTGATTTGCTATGTTACTTGCCGTCTGGCAGGACACAAGCAGAAATCACCGGAATGCGTCAAGTTTTGCGCATTCCGGCAACGTTGGGTTAAATACTGAGCAGCCGGGGAGACTAACTGGCTTTTCTGATGCGCGGCAGATCGAACGCTTTGCGTAGCGCAGAAATAAACGCGGCGTCGTGGCAGATGGTTTTGCCGGGGCTATCGGAAAGTTTCGCCACCGGACGACCGTTGCATTCCACCAGCTTGATGACGATGTTCAACGGTGTCACGCCGGGAATATCGCAGGTCAAACGCGTGCCGATGCCAAATACCAGATTGATGCGCTGAGAAAAATGGCGATAGAGCGTAAGCGCTTTTTCCAGATGCAGGTTATCGGAGAACACCAGCGTCTTGCTCATGGGATCAATGCCTAAGCGCTGATAATGTGCGATGGCCTTTTCGCCCCAATCGATCGGATCGCCAGAATCGTGACGCAGACCCTGATAGGCGTTGGCGAAATCGAGATCGAAATCGCGCAGGAACGCGTCCATGGTAATGCAATCGGTCAACGCGATACCGAGCTGATCGGGGTATTCCACCAGCCAGGCGTGCAGGGCGGCACGTTGGCTGTTAGCCAATGTCGCGCTGAGTTGCTGATGCGCCTGAAACCACTCATGCGCCTGCGTACCTACCGGTGTCAGTCCCAATTGGCGCGCCAGATCGTAGTTGCTGGTGCCAATCAAATAGGGGAACTCTTGCTGCAACATGCTCACGATGTCATGTTGCACCTCGCGGGAGAAACGACGTCGGGTGCCGAAATCCATCAGTTTGAAATGGCTCAGATCGATACCCTGGCTGCGTTCACGGAATTGCGCCAACGTGCGGCGCAGTTGCGCCACGGCGTGCACGGCGCTGACGTCCGGGGTGCGCGAGCGGTGTATCACTTCACTGATGACCGCCAGCAAGGGCACTTCCCACAAAATCACTTCGCGCCACGGGCCGCGAATACGAATATCCAGCTTGCCGTGATGGTTGCTCACGGTAACCTGCTGTGGGTTAAAGCGAAAATGGCGTAACCACAGTAGATAGTCTGCGGTAAAAAAAGGCAGCGTAGAGAGGTAAGCGAACTCGTCGTCGCTGAGTGACAACTGGCTCATCAGCGCAATCTGCGCGGTGATAGCCTCTGCATAACTCCCTAACAGCTCATCGCCGCGGCAGCGGAATTCCGCTGTAACGTCCACATCATAATAATGATGAAACACCGCTTGCTGCATATGAAGCTTGTAAGCATCCGTATCCAGCAATGAGTTCAAAATCGGGGAAGGGTGTAAAGTCATAATGCGTTACAGCATCCTCGTCAGACGCGTTTCCACTATCAAAATCATCAGCAACGTTCGGTGAGTATACCTTGATTCACGCTGCGTTGTCGCTATCACCAGATAACATCATAATTCGGCCAGAAAAGAGAGGACCATTCGTGCTTTAACATGGTTATTATTCTCATTCACTTAGTCATGGCAACATCGTTGTAACAGGCATAAACTGAACTGTCAAAGCAAAGAGTGAGGTGTAAACATCCTATGAATCAACAGCCGCAAGTAAAATACCGTCATGATTACCGTGCACCGGACTATACCATCAGCGATATCGCGCTTGATTTTGTTCTGGATGCGCAGAAAACGCACGTCACGGCAGTGAGCCAGGTGGTTCGGCAGGGAGAGGCGGGGGCGCCGTTAAAACTGGACGGTGAAGGACTGACGCTGTTAAGCCTGACAGTGGATGGCCAGGACTGGCCGCACTATCAGGTTGAGGATGATGGCTTGGTGCTAACGCAACTGCCCGCCGCATTCACGCTCAGCATCGCCACAGAGATAAACCCCGCCGCCAACAGTGCGTTGGAGGGGTTATACCAATCTGGTGCTGCGCTTTGCACCCAATGTGAAGCGGAAGGGTTCCGCCACATTACCTATTATCTGGATCGCCCCGATGTGCTGGCGCGCTTTACCACGCGTATTACTGCCGATCCGGTTCGCTATCCTTATTTACTCTCCAACGGAAACCGCATCGCACAGGGCACCCTGGACGATGGCCGACACTGGGTGGAGTGGCAGGACCCGTTCCCGAAACCGTGCTATCTGTTTGCGCTGGTGGCAGGGGACTTCGATGTGCTCAGCGACAGCTTTACTACCCGTTCCGGGCGCGAAGTGGCCTTGGAGTTGTATGTCGATCGCGGCAACCTCGATCGTGCGGGTTGGGCGATGACCTCACTGCAAAATGCCATGAAATGGGATGAAACCCGTTTCGGTCTGGAGTATGACCTCGACATCTATATGATCGTCGCGGTGGACTTCTTTAATATGGGCGCGATGGAGAACAAAGGGCTCAACGTCTTTAACTCCAAATACGTACTCGCCAAGGCGGAAACCGCAACCGACAAAGATTACCTGAACATCGAAGCGGTGATCGGCCACGAATATTTTCACAACTGGACCGGTAACCGCATTACTTGCCGTGACTGGTTCCAGCTCAGCCTGAAAGAAGGGCTGACGGTGTTCCGCGATCAAGAGTTCAGCTCCGATCTGGGATCGCGCCCGGTAAACCGCATTGATAACGTGCGCGTGATGCGCGGTGCGCAGTTTGCCGAAGATGCCAGCCCGATGTCGCACCCGATCCGCCCTGATCAGGTGATCGAAATGAATAATTTCTACACCCTGACGGTTTACGAGAAAGGGTCGGAAGTGATTCGCATGATGCACACGCTGCTGGGTGAAGATAACTTTCAGGCGGGTATGCGGCTTTATGTGGAACGTCATGACGGCAGCGCAGCCACCTGTGATGATTTTGTGCAGGCGATGGAAGATGCCTCGGGAGTGGATCTGACGCAGTTCCGCCGTTGGTACAGCCAGTCGGGTACACCGGTGGTGACGGTGCGTGATGATTACAATGCCGCAACGCAGCAATATCTGCTGTCGGTCAGTCAAAAAACGCCCGTGGGCGCGGACGGTC
This sequence comes from Candidatus Symbiopectobacterium sp. NZEC151, assembly GCF_025962655.1. Classification (GTDB taxonomy): domain Bacteria; phylum Pseudomonadota; class Gammaproteobacteria; order Enterobacterales; family Enterobacteriaceae; genus Symbiopectobacterium. Next base: position 632,392 of record NZ_JAGFPE010000001.1, read on the forward strand.
AGGAAAAACGCCCGCTGCATATTCCGCTGGATATTGAGCTGTACGATCAGCAGGGCAACGTGATTCCGTTGCAATATGCCGGCCAGCCGATCGATTCGGTGCTAAACCTGACCGAAGCAGAGCAGACGTTTGTGTTTGATAATGTGCCGAGTCAGCCGATCCCCTCTTTATTAAGGGAGTTTTCTGCGCCGGTTAAGCTCAACTACGCCTGGAGCGATGCGCAACTGACCTTCCTGATGCGCCACGCACGCAATGATTTCTCGCGCTGGGATGCGGCGCAAAGCCTGCTAGCGAACCATATTCGCCTCAACGTGGCGCGCTATCAGCAACACCAACCGCTCTCGCTGCCCCTGCATCTGGCCGATGCGTTCCGTGGGGTATTGCTGGATCCGGCGCTGGACCCGATGTTGGCAGCACAAATACTGACGCTGCCCAGTGAAAACGAAATGGCAGAGTTGTTTGAGATTATCGACCCGCTAGCCATTGCGGCGGTGCGCGAAGCGATGGTTCGCACGCTGGCGACAGAGCTGGCCGATGAATGGCTCGCGGTGTATCGCGTCAACGCCACCGCTGAGTACCGCATCGAACATGCTGATATTGGCAAACGTGCGCTGCGCAACACTTGCCTCTATTATCTGGCGTTTGGCGAAGCGCTTCAGGCTGATGCGCTGGTTAGCGCGCAGTATCAGCAGGCGGACAACATGACGGATGCGTTGGCGGCACTCTCCAGTGCGGTCAGTGCGCAACTGCCGGTGCGCGATGCCTTGATGGCGCAGTTTGACGACCGCTGGCACACCGATGGTTTGGTGATGGACAAATGGTTTACCTTGCAAGCCTCCAGCCCGGCCAGTGATGTGTTGTCTCGAGTGAGAGCGCTGCTGCACCACCGTTCATTCAGCTTGAATAACCCCAATCGCCTGCGTGCGCTGGTCGGGGCGTTTGCCGCCAACCCGGCTGCGTTCCATGCCGCGGACGGTGAAGGCTACCGTTTCCTGACCGAGATCCTCAGCGATCTCAATACCCGCAATCCGCAGGTCGCTGCGCGGTTGATCGAGCCCCTGATCCGGTTGAAACGCTATGATGAATCGCGTCAGGCGTTAATGCGCCAGGCTCTGGAGCAATTGAAAACGCTGGATAACCTGTCTGGCGATCTGTTCGAAAAAATTGGCAAGGCGCTACGAAGCTAATCTGCCCTCGAGGTTCCCGTATCCGGCGCGGATCTCAGATTGATGAGAAAGTCACTTTACTGCTCGTCATCCTCGGCTCCCCTCCCGTCATCTTCGGCTCCCCTCCCGTCATCCTCGGCGAAAGCCGGGGATCTCTGCGAGGATAAACGCGTTTCCTCGGCCAGAGATTCCCGCCTGCGCGGGAATGACGGAGGAGGGGGCGCTGCTTAGTGAGTTTTGTCAGCAACCTCGCACCTGTTTTCTGTGATAAGTGTTTTACTTTCCCTCACGATCTCATTACCATTTCCCGCCGTGCGTCAGGAAGTCACCCGCTTTATTGTTGTTTTTGCATGCATGACTTTTGGGATCTCAGGAGACACTATGTTCTATCCCGTAATCAAGAAGGCACTCTTCCAGCTCGATCCAGAACGGGCTCACGAATTTACCTTCCAGCAGTTACGTCGTCTATCTACTACACCGTTTGAATTTCTTATTCGCCAATCCGTTCCCACCAAACCAGTTACCTGCATGGGCCTCTCTTTTAAAAATCCACTCGGTTTAGCCGCAGGTCTGGATAAAGATGGCGATTGTATTGATGCGCTGGGGGCAATGGGTTTTGGTCATATTGAAGTCGGTACGGTAACACCGCGTCCGCAGCCCGGTAATGATAAACCGCGTCTGTTTCGCGTCGTGGAAGCGGAAGGGTTAATTAACCGCATGGGTTTTAATAACCATGGCGTTGATAACCTGGTCGAGAACGTTAAAAAATCCCGTTTTGGCGGTGTGCTGGGAATTAATATCGGCAAGAATAAAGATACTCCCGTTGAGCAGGGTAAAGATGACTATTTGATCTGCATGGACAAGATCTATGCACACGCTGGATATATTGCGATCAATATCTCATCACCGAATACGCCGGGATTGCGTTCTCTGCAATACGGCGAAGCGTTAGACGATCTGTTGCAGGCGATTAAAAATAAACAAGATGCATTGCATCACCAGCATCAGAAATATGTGCCGATCGCCGTGAAGATCGCGCCGGATCTTTCTGACGAAGAATTGATCCAAATTGCAGACAGTTTGGTACGCCATCACATTGATGGGGTGATTGCCACCAATACCACACTGAATCGTGACTTGATTCAGGGGTTAAATCATTGCGGGCAAACCGGGGGATTAAGCGGGCGTCCATTACAACAGCGCAGCACCGAAGTTATTCGTCGTTTGGCGCAAGAATTGAACGGCCGGTTGCCGATTATTGGCGTTGGTGGGGTCGATTCACTGATGGCCGCACGGGAAAAAATGGCTGCGGGTGCATCCCTGATACAGATATATTCCGGCTTTATTTTTCACGGACCGCGCCTGATTAAAGATATCATTACCCATATTTAATCTTTTCATCACATCATTTCTCGTTGGGGGTTTATTTATTCCCCCAGCTAGTCTATATTTTACTCGTTTGTGCAATTAATCTTCTTTTTTACAAAAAACGCGACTGACATACCCTCACAAAGCGTATGACGGATATAAACTGTTTTCTTGTCAAGGATGGCAATGGTATGTGGTGTGCAGACGCAACGGCGTCGATGAATAGCCCAGGGGAAGGTGAATAATATGAAGTTAAAACCTGACGACAATTGGCGCTGGTATTTTGACGCGGAACACGATCGTATGATGCTGGATTTAGCCAACGGCATGGTATTTCGTTCTCGTTTTTCGGCCAAAACGCTGACGCCAGATGCGTTTGCCCCGGTATCATTTTGTGTTGATGACGCCGCATTGTTTTTCACCTTTCAGGAAAAATGTCAGCCTATTTCGTTGCAGCATGAATTACAGGCAGAGCTGATATTAAATGCGCTGGTGGCTCACCGTTATTTAAAGCCCCTGATGCCCAAGAGTTGGTATTTTGCGCAGCAACCCCACGAACAGCAGGCTCCGCAAATGGGCGATGCGGTCCGGGTAATGCTGGCAGAAAGCCAGGAGATTGCCTGCTTTATGGTGGTGGAACACGGTGAAAAAGCCAGCCTGTGCGTGTTGGCACAAGAAGCGCTGACGCTAAACGGCAAAACCATGCAGTTAGGTGAAGCGATTAAAATTATGCATGACCGCCTGTTGCCCCAACAGAGCGCGCTGGCAGGGGCAATGCCATCGGCATCCTTCCCCTATGCCAAGGTGGTGTAGGGGAAAGATGCTTGTCAGGCGAGCACCAGATCTCCTTGCGGCACGCAGCTGCACGCCAGAATAGTGCCATCCTCACGCACGGCTCCCCGCTTTAAGGGCGAAACCTCACCGCTGACCAGTGTCATTTTGCAACAACCGCACACGCCCGCCCGGCACGAATAAGGCACGCGCACGCCGTGCTGCTCCAGTTGCTCTAACAAAATCTGCTGATTATTGCCTGACAGCGTTTGGCCCTGATAGTGCAGGGAAAGGCCTTGTTCCGCCTGAACCGGCGCATCCAAGGTGGCGGCTGGGGTCCCTGCACCATAGAGACGCGGTGGCTTGGTTGCTAGCACCTCAACGCTATCGCCCACGCGAATGATACCGCTTTGACGCGCCACCATATTCTGACCAAAATCCACGTCGCCGTTTTCAGCCGTGCGGAAGGCTTGCAGCGTGGCGAGCGGCTCTCCCGAGGGATGCTTGCGCCCGCGCTCGGTGCTCACGGTGGTTAATATGCAGCGGCTACACGGTTTGACCACATCGAAGGTCACCTCACCGATACGCAGTGTCTGCCAACTGTCTTCCGCGAAGGCATCCGCGCCGGTCACTACAATATTAGGGCGGAACTGAATCAGCTTGATGCCTGCATTACAGCGCTGGCGCAGTGCTTGAAAAGAGGCTTCATTGACCAACAGAAAAGGGTATCCATCGGCGAAACCCAGCGGGATATCAGGAAAGCGTTTCACGCGACGAGAGGGCGCATCACCTACCCAGCGCAACTGTACCGGACGTTTAAAATAACCGCTCAGCCACTGGTTGATGTTATCGGGAGCGATGCAGGCAGAAAAGTGCGTGCCCCAGACTTCGGTCGGCTGCAGCGTGTGGGCGAAATCTGTATAGCGTACTAGCGCCTGCGCGCCATCGGGTGCAGTGAGAAACAAGCCATCAGGCAGCAACGCCGGTGTAAACAGCACCATCTCGGGAAACTGGCGCGCGGTGATAAAAGTCCCATCGGGTTCCGTCACCATAAAGGAACGGTCATACGCCAGACCGCTGGGCGTTGCCAACGCATGGGAAAGTTGCAAGCCGCGCAGGGATTTGACCGGATGAACGTACAGTTGGGAAACACCAATCATCAAGAGTGCCTATCTGTTCGAAGGTTTTTAACGCGGCAACTTTATGACAAGTCGCTGGGATTAGCTATAATGCGCCTCAATTTTATGTTTTACACCCGTGATACTTCACATTGCAGGTGCGCTGGCTGTGTCGGTTTACCCGAACCACTTACCGCGTTCCAGCAACCCGAAGTCGTCTGGGTCTACCCTTTTACCTTGGTGGTCGTCGTATTATGAATTCTCTGTTTGCCAGCACGGCGCGTGGTCTGGAAGAACTGCTTAAAAGTGAACTTGAAGCGTTAGGTGCGCAGGAATGCAGCCTGGTTCAAGGCGGCGTGCATTTTCAGGGTGACGATCGCTTGATGTATCACAGCTTGCTGTGGAGTCGCCTGGCATCACGCATTTTATTGCCGCTCGGCCAATGCAAGGTTTACAGCGATCTCGATCTCTACCTCGGCGTTCAGGCCATTGACTGGACCTCAGTGTTCTCGGTTGACAGCGCTTTTGTGGTTCACTTTACCGGCACTAACGACGAAATCCGTAATTCCCAGTACGGTGCGCAGAAAGTGAAAGATGCCATTGTCGACAGCTTCGTGCGTAAAACCGGTCAGCGCCCCAACGTGGCTAAACAGCAACCGGATATTCGCATCAATGTGTTTTTGCAACGCGAGACGGCCAGCATTGCGTTGGATCTCAGCGGTGACGGCTTGCACCAGCGCGGATATCGTGAAGGCACCGGCGCTGCGCCGCTGAAAGAAAATCTGGCGGCGGCGATTGTGCTGCGCTCGGGTTGGCAGCCGGGTACGCCAATGATCGATCCGCTGTGCGGTTCCGGCACGCTGCTGATTGAGGCTGCCATGATGGCCACCGATCGCGCACCGGGCCTGCGCCGCGATCACTGGGGATTCCGCGCCTGGCTGAACCATAACGCCGATCTGTGGCGTGACGTCGTGGCCGAGGCGCAGGTGCGGGCCAAGCAAGGCCTGCAAACCACCACCTCCCGCTTTTACGGTTCAGACAACGATAGCCGGGTGATTGAGCTGGCGCGCGCCAATGCGCGCCGTGCCGGTGTCGGTGAATTGATTACGCTCTCGGTACAGGACGCGGTACAACTGCGTAATCCGCTGCCGCAAGGGCCGGCGGGCACGGTGCTCAGCAACCCGCCTTACGGTGAGCGTCTGGAGAGTGAACCGGCGCTGATTGCACTGCACAATATGCTGGGCCGCAAGCTGAAAAGTGAGTTCGGTGGCTGGACGCTGTCGCTGTTCAGCGCGTCACCGGAGCTATTAACCAGCCTGCCGTTGCGCGCTGAACGCCAGTTTAAGGCCAAAAATGGGCCGCTGGATTGCGTACAGAAAAACTACCGTATCAGCGCTGCGCCTGACGCCTCGGCGGATGACGCCAGTGTGCCGCGCGTGAGCGCCGAGGTTGCGCCGGATTTTGCCAACCGTCTGCGCAAAAACTGCCGTAAACTGGAAAAATGGGCTAAGCAGCAAGGGATAGAATGCTATCGCCTGTATGATGCCGATCTCCCTGAATACAACGTGGCTATCGATCGTTATGGCAGTTGGGTGGTGGTGCAGGAATACGCGCCGCCGAAAACCGTCGATCCGCAAAAAGCGCGTCAGCGCGTGTTTGATATCATCAACGCCACGTTGCACGTTTTGGAACTGCCTGCCAACCGTCTGGTGTTAAAAACCCGTGAGCGGCAAAAGGGCAAGAGCCAGTATGAAAAACTGGCGCAGAAAGGCGATTTCCTGCTGATGCAGGAGTATAACGCCAAGCTGTGGGTGAATCTGACCGATTATCTGGATACCGGGCTGTTTCTCGATCACCGCATCGCGCGCAAGATGCTGGGCGAGATGAGTCAAGGAAAAGACTTCCTCAACCTGTTCGCTTATACCGGTACGGCCAGCGTCCACGCGGGGCTGGGCGGTGCGCGCAGTACTACCACGGTGGATATGTCACGCACCTATCTGGAGTGGGCGGAGAAAAACCTGAGCAGCAACGGCCTGGCAGGCCGTCAGCATCGCCTTATTCAGGCGGATTGCCTGTCATGGATGCAGGAAACGCGCGAACAGTTCGATCTGATTTTTATCGATCCGCCTACGTTCTCAAACTCGAAACGCATGGCCGATGCCTTTGACGTGCAACGCGACCATCTGGCGTTGATGAAAGATTTGCAGCGTATGCTGCGTCGAGGCGGTACCATTCTGTTTTCCAACAACAAACGCGGTTTCCAGATGGATCAGGCGGGCATTGCAGCCCTTGGGCTTCGCGCCACGGAAATCAGCGAGAAAACCCTTTCATTAGATTTTGCCCGCAATCGCCAGATCCACAACTGCTGGTTGCTGCGACACGCGGGCGAGGAAAAGTAAGTCATGTCATTAATTAGCGTCTCGGATGCCTGGCTGTCGTTCAGCGATGCGCCTTTACTTGATAACACCGAACTGCACATTGAAGAAAATGAACGCGTCTGTCTGGTCGGGCGTAACGGTGCGGGGAAATCGACCCTACTGAAAATCCTGGCGCGCGAAGTACGGCTGGATGATGGGCGTATTGTTTATGAGCAGGATCTGATCGTCTCGCGCTTGCAGCAGGATCCGCCGCGTGACATCGCGGGCAGCGTATTTGATTTTGTGGCGGAAGGGGTGGCCGAGCAGGCGGATTACCTGAAACGCTACCATGAAGCCTTGCGTCTGGTCGAACAGGATCCCAGCGATAAGAACCTCAACCAGTTGGCGGTACTTCAGGAAACGTTGGAAACCCAAGGGTTGTGGCAATTAGAGAATCGTATCCACGACGTGTTGGCGCAATTGGGACTGACGGCGGATGCGCCCTTGTCCTCGCTCTCTGGCGGTTGGCTGCGCAAGGCGGCGCTGGGCCGCGCGTTGGTCAGCGGGCCGAAAGTGTTGCTGCTGGATGAACCCACCAACCACCTGGATATCGAAACCATCGACTGGCTGGAAGGTTTCCTCAAAACCTTCCAGGGCAGCATCGTCTTCATCTCCCATGACCGTTCCTTTATTCGCAACATGGCGACACGCATTGTCGATCTCGATCGCGGTAAACTGGTCTCCTGGCCCGGCAATTACGATAAGTATCTGCTGGGTAAAGAAGAAGCGTTGCGGGTGGAGGATCTGCAAAACGCCGAGTTCGATCGCAAACTGGCACAGGAAGAAGTGTGGATCCGTCAGGGCATCAAGGCGCGTCGTACCCGTAATGAAGGCCGGGTGCGTGCGCTGAAAGCGATGCGTCAGGAACGTTCACAACGCCGTGAAGTGATGGGCTCTGCCAAAATGCAGGTGGAAGAAGCGGCGCGCTCCGGCAAGATCGTATTTGAGCTGGAAAACGTCGATTATCACATCGGTGACAAAAATCTGGTGCAGGGATTCTCTGCACAGGTGCTGCGCAGCGACAAGATAGCGCTGGTGGGGCCAAACGGCTGCGGCAAAACCACGCTGCTGAAACTGCTGTTGGGCGATCTGCAAGCGTCGCACGGTCGCGTTCACTGCGGTACCAAGCTCGAAGTCGCCTATTTTGACCAGCACCGCGCCGAGCTCGATCCAGAGCGCACCGTGATGGATAACCTGGCCGAAGGCAAACAGGAAGTGATGGTGAATGGCCGTTCTCGCCATGTGCTGGGCTACCTGCAAGATTTCCTGTTCCATCCCAAACGGGCGATGACGCCGGTAAAAGCCCTGTCTGGCGGTGAGCGTAACCGACTGCTGCTGGCGCGTTTATTCCTCAAACCCAGCAACCTGCTGATCCTTGACGAACCGACCAACGATCTTGATGTGGAAACGCTGGAACTGCTGGAAGAGCTGATTGACAGTTATCAAGGCACCGTGTTGCTGGTGAGCCACGACCGTCAGTTTGTTGATAACTCGGTCACGGAGTGCTGGATTTTCGAAGGTGATGGGCGTATTAACCGCTATGTTGGCGGTTATTATGATGCGCAGCAACAGCGCGCTGAAGCGGTGCCACTGCGTAAATCCATGGCGGCGGCGGTGGAAAAATCCGCAGAGAGTAAAGAGAGTGCCCAGAGCGCACCCAGCGCTAAACGTCAAACCGGGAAACTCAGTTATAACCAGCAGCGCGAACTGGAACAACTGCCCGAGAAACTCGAACAACTGGAGCAGTCCATTGCGGCGTTACAGGCGCAAATGAACGATGCCGATTTCTTTACCCGTCCGCGTGATGAAACGCAAAAGGTATTGGATGCTTTGGCAGACGCGGAGCAAGCGTTGGAAGTGTGTTTCGCACGTTGGGAAGCGTTGGAAACGCAGAAAAACGGCTAACGTTGGTATACTAGCAGAAGGCAAAGGCCTTCCAAGGACCACGGCGGAAACGCTACCGCGTTGTGGGAAACACCAGCCTTCGACAGGTTAACGGCGGCGGCGCTCCTGACTGGGGTGCCGCTCGGCGAAAGATAAAGGAGGCAGAGCGTGTGCAATCATAACGCGAGACATGACGACTACATGTTGTGCCCCCAGTGCGACATGCTGGTGGAGTTACCCATCCTGAAGCACGGGCAGAAGGCAGTGTGTCCGCGCTGTAAATCAACCCTGGCCAACCGCCAGAATCAGGCGCACCAGCGCTCCATTGGCTTTGCCTTCAGCGCCTTGCTGATGCTGACATTGGCGAACGCCTTCCCTTTTGTTTATATGCGCGTGGCGGGCATCACCAGTGAGATATCGCTGTTTGAGATCCCGCAGGTGATGGTGTCCGATAATTACGCCAGCGTCGCCTTCCTGTTTATGCTGTTTGTTCAGGTGATCCCGGCGCTCTCCATGGTGATGGTTATCCTGCTGTCGCTGCGCGGCGATATGCCATTACGGCTGAAACGGGTAATGGCCATCTGGCTATTCTGGCTGAAAAGCTGGGGAATGGCCGAAATCTTTCTTGCTGGCGTGCTGGTGAGCTTCGTGAAGCTGATGTCTTATGGTGACATTGGCGTCGGCACCGGTTTTGTTCCCTATGTCCTGTTTTGTCTGCTGCAACTGCTGGCCTACCAAAGTCTGGATCGGCGCAGCGTGTGGAATGACGTAGCGCCTGCTCCGCCGTTACCCTTTGTGCCGCAAACCGCACGATCGGGGTTGGCACAAGGACTGCGTTCCTGCACCTGTTGTACGGCAATATTGCCCGCCGATCAGTGGGAATGCCCGCGTTGCCATCGTCACGGCCACGCACGGCGTAAAAACAGCCTGCAATGGACGCTGGCGCTGCTGTTGACCTCGGTGTTGCTCTATATTCCCTCGAACCTGTTGCCGATCATGATCACTGAGGCGTTAGGGAGTAGTGAAACGTCCACCATTATGTCGGGGGTCATTCTGCTATGGGGCATGGGATCTTATCCGGTAGCGCTGGTTATCTTCATTGCCAGCATTATGGTGCCGTCGCTGAAAATGCTGGCGCTGGCATGGTTATGTTGGAGTGCGGCGGGCAACGGGCGTCAGGATAACGAGCGGCTGCACGTGGTGTATGAGATGGTGGAGTTTGTCGGTCGCTGGTCGATGATCGACGTATTTGTTATTGCGGTGCTGTCTGCCATGGTGCGCATCGGCCAGTTAATGAGTGTTTATCCGGCAATCGGTGCGGTGCTATTCGCGCTGGTGGTCATTTTGACCATGTTTGCCGCCATGACGTTTGATCCCCGTTTGCTGTGGGATCGCCAGCGTGATAATGACCAAGAGGGATCAGCCATTGGCGAAAAATAACTATTCTGTCGCGAACGTGGAAGCGATTAAACGCTGGTCGCCCGTGTGGATTGTACCCATTGTGACGGTGCTGATCGGTGCCTGGATTTTATTCTACCATTTCAGTCACCTGGGGCCACAGATCACGCTAACGACGCAGAGCGCCGAAGGGATTGTCGCCGGTAAAACCACCATCAAAAGTCGCAGTGTGGACGTGGGTGTGGTGGAGAGCGTGGTGCTGAGTGAAGACCTGCGCCAGGTGGAGATTGTGGCTCGCTTGCATTCTGGTATGGGTAAGCTGCTGCGTCATGATTCTGTGTTCTGGGTGGTAAAACCGCAGATTGGCCGCGAAGGGGTCTCCGGGTTAGGCACGCTGTTGTCCGGTGCGTTCATTGAACTTCAGCCGGGTGTCAGCGGTGAAGCGCGCAGTGAATTTGCGTTGTTGGACTCACCGCCGCTGGCACCGCCGCACGCCAAAGGGATCCGTGTTCTGCTCGACAGCGAGCGTTCGGGCCAGTTGAATGCCGGCGATCCGGTACTGTTTCGCGGTTACCGCGTTGGTTCGGTTGAAACCAGCGAGTTCGATACCAAGGCGCGACAAATGCGCTATCAACTGTTTATCACCGCGCCATACGACAGTCTGGTGACCAGCAATGTCCGTTTTTGGAAAGACAGCGGCGTTACGCTGGATATGTCGGCGCAGGGGATGCGGGTGGAAATGGGATCGCTGACCACCTTGTTCAGCGGTGGCGTGAGCTTTGACGTGCCTGCCGGGTGGGAACTGGGTGAGCGCGTGCAAGATCGTGCGCACTATCAGCTGTTTGATAATGAGCGCAGTATTCAGGATTCGCTCTACACGGAATACAAAGAATATGTGATGTTCTTTGATGAATCGATCCGCGGGTTGCAGGTAGGCGCGCCGGTGGAGTTCCGTGGCATTCGCCTGGGAACCGTTGCTCAAGCGCCGCTGGTGACGACCAACTTTAAGCAGGACATGGATATGGATTACCGCATTCCGGTGCTGATCCGCGTTGAACCTGCTCGTTTTGAAAAGATCATCGGCAAGCAGTTTGATTACCAGAAACAGCTCGCCGACGCACAGACCATGGGGCTGCGTGCCTCATTGAAAACGGCTAACCTGTTGACCGGTGCTTTGTTTATCGATCTCGACTTTTACCCGAAAGCACGCGGTAACAGCACGGGGCCGCTGCGGGTGGTTGATGGGTATCCGGTGTTGCCGACCATGGGCGGCGGTTTGTCGCAAATCCAGCAAAAACTGATGGCGGTGTTGGATAAGATCAACGATCTGCCGTTAACGCCCATGGTGAGCGAAGCCACCAAGACGCTGGCAGAGGGCCAGTCAACGCTGCGTGAGTTGAAAAAGACGCTCGCTTCGTTAAACCAGATAACCTCCAGCAAAGCGATGCAATCGCTGCCGCAGGATATGCAACAAACGCTGCAAGAGCTGAACCGCAGTATGCAAGGCTTGCAGCCAGGCTCACCGGCCTATAACCGCCTGGTGGCAAATATGCAGCGTCTGGATCAGGTATTAAGAGAGTTGCAGCCGGTGTTGCGCACGCTGAATGACAAAAGCAATGCACTGATCTTCCAGGCGCCTGAGAGCGAAGATCCCCAACCGAAGAGGGCGAAACCATGAGTAAAGGATGGCTGGTGGCAGTGGCGTTGCTGTTGAGTGCATGCAGCAGTACAACGCCAAAAACCTATTACCAACTGCCGCAGCCGTCTGTGGCGGCAGCGGGAAAAACCGATCTGACCGCGGCCCGCACGCTGTGGCTCTCCCACGTTGCGCTGGCGGATTATCTCAGCACCTCGGGGCTGGTTTACCAGACCAATGATGTACGTTATGTCATTGCCAGCAATAATCTGTGGGCCAGCCCGCTGGAACAACAGTTGCAACAGACGCTGCAAAGCAGCCTGAATGCCGGGCTGCCGGGTTGGACGGTAAGTTCGCAACCGTTGGGGGCCTCCCCCTCGGAGCTGGCTGTTACCGTGAAAGCCTTCCACGGCCGGTTCGACGGAAAAGCGGTGGTGCAAGGGGAGTGGACCTTGCAGCGCGGCGATCGGCTGCTGCGTCAGCCGTTCAATCTGGTGCTGCCGGTTAAAGACGATGGCTATGACGCGTTGGTGACAACGCTGGCACAGGGTTGGCAGCAGGTCGCGCAATCCATTGCCGCGCAGATTCAACGCAGCGAGTAGTTTGCAGCGATAGGAAATGCTTATCTAACGCTATGTAATGTAACGGTTTATTGGTTTTTTTCGGCACTGTTTTCATGCATTTGCCTGCACACAGTGCGCCATGATGGCGCACTGCAGCTTTCTCAAAACCCTCAAAAACCCATCTTCTTTATAAATATCAATTAGTTATTTTTTGGCACGGATACTGCAATGTTAATCGCATAACATTATGACCGCGAATGACAGGGCACTAACATGCAGCAAGATGACGCCTCTTCCGCTAACCCTGACGCCACTGTGCGCATTGATCTTATCGCACGTATCGAAGCGTCGTTTAGTCAGCAAACCCCCAGCGGTAAGCGTATTGCCGGTTGGTTGCTGAATAATCTGGCACAGATACCGTTTGAATCAGCGGATAGCATCGCCGGCTATACCGGCACGACGGGGATCACCGTGGGGCGTTATCTGCGCAAGCTGGGCTACCGCAATCTGGAAGATGTCAAAGCAAGCCTGCGTGCCGATGCGCTGGCCCCATACCGCCCCTGGGGCGTTACCGACCGGCTGGATGCCTGGCAGCAGCAGCGCACCCTCTCGGATCGTCTCAGCCCCTCTCTGCGCCTGGAGGTCGATGCCATTCAGGATGTCTATCGTCTGGCGCAAACGGAGGCTTTCGCGCGCATCAGTCAGCAACTGGCCGAAGCAGAGGCGGTGTTTATTCTCGGCATCCAATCTACGCGCGGCATCGCCAACGCGTTTTTTAGCCATCTGGAGTATTTGCGCCCGCGCGTGAGCTATGTCGATGGGCTGTCTGGCACCTGGGTGGAGTCACTCAATTCAGAATACCAACGCCCTTATGTGGTGGTGACCGACACGCGCGCCTACTCCACCGTGGCCCGGCAGTATTGCCGCGCCGCCAGCGATCGGCAGATCCCGTTGGCGCTGATCACCGATCTCTGGTGCCCCTGGGCGCGTGATTACCCGATGGATTTGCTGCAAGTCAAAACCGATACCGGCCATTTCTGGGATTCGCTGGCTCCGATTACCTGCCTGTTTAATCTGCTGCTCTCCGCAGTGGTGGAGCAGTTGGGCGACAACCTGTCGGCGAGACTGGCGCTCAACCGCGCTTTGCAAACGGAATTCGGCCAATTTGAACCGTAAACAGGACAACACATGACGGATGTTATCGACCTGGTGGATCTGGCGCAGACGCTACCCCAACTGATTATCGATATGAAATATGCCACGGCGGATAACCTGACCGGTCATCCCATTTATGCCGAAGCGCTTTGCCTGTTGCACCCGGACGCGGCGCGTGGACTGGCGCGCAGCGTGGCCGTTGCCGAACAGAGCGGCTATCGGCTGCAACTCTACGATGCCTATCGTCCCCATGCGGCGCAAGTACGCCTGTGGGATGCCTGTCCCGATCCGCGCTTTGTCGCCTCGCTGGCGGTGGGCTCGCACCACAGTCGCGGCGTGGCGGTGGATGTCACGCTGTTGGATCGACAGGGCAAGGCGCTGGATATGGGCACCGGCTTCGATGAAATGAATGAAAAGTCCTATGCGTGGTGTGCGGCGTTGCCCGTCGCCGTGCAACGTAACCGACTGCAACTCTATGCCGTGATGGCGGCGGGCGGCTTCGTCGGGATTGAAACGGAATGGTGGCATTTTGAACTGCCGGATGCCGATCGTTACCCGCTGTTGCCCGACCGGTTTGGTTGCACCTTGCCCAACTGTAGGACGGCTGTTTGATTGTTGCGCGCTGCGCGAACCCTTTGACTATCACCAGGAGCTGAATCATGAAGACGCACCACACTGCATTGTTACGACCTCTGCTGTTAGCTACCGCAATGGCTGCCGTATTGCCTGCCTGGGCTGCGGTGCCGAAAGATATGCTGGTGATCGGCAAAGCCGCCGATCCACAAACGTTAGATCCTGCGGTCACCATCGATAATAACGACTGGACCATTACCTATCCCTGTTATCAGCGGCTGGTGCAGTACAAAACGGAAAACGGCAAAGGCGCTACCGATGTGACCGGGGATTTGGCCCTGAGCTGGGAAGCATCTCCAGACCAAAAAACCTGGACCTTCACGCTCGATCCCAAGGCAAAATTTGCCGATGGCAGCGCGGTCAGCGCCGAGGCGGTAAAAATCTCCTTTGAACGCCTGCTGAAAATGGGCCAAGGTCCTGCTGAAGCCTACCCCAGCGATTTAAAGGTTGAAGTGGTCGATGCTCATACCGTGCGTTTTACCCTGAGTGCGCCCTTTGCGCCGTTCCTGTATACGCTGGCCAATGACGGTGCCTCTATCATTAACCCGGCGGTATTGCGTGAACACAGCGGCGATGAAGGCAAGGGCTGGTTAGCGGAAAATACCGCCGGTTCCGGGCCTTATCAGGTACAGCGTTGGCAGAAAGGCCAGCAGGTGGTGCTGGTGCCTAATCCCCATTACAGCGGCAATGCGCCCGCGTTTAAACGCGTTTCGGTCAAAATCATCAGTGAGAGTGCCACGCGCCGCCTGCAACTGGAGCGCGGCGATATTGATATTGCTGAGTCGTTACCGGTCGATCAGCTTGCCACGCTGAAAGCAAAAAACAGCGTGTCGGTACAGGAACACCCCTCGCTGCGCGTGACTTATCTCTATCTTAACAATGGTAAAGGACCGTTGAGTCAGGTTGATCTGCGTCGCGCGGTCTCCTGGGCCACGGACTATCAGGGCATGGTGAAGGGCATTTTGGGCGGTAACGGCAAGCAGATGCGCGGCCCGATCCCGGAAGGCATGTGGGGCTATGACAAAGAGGCCATGCAATACAGCCTGGACAACGACAAAGCACAGGCGGCAATGAGCAAGGTAGCGCAAAAGCCGCAGCAATTAACCTTCCTCTATTCGGATAACGATCCCTCCTGGGAGCCGATTGCCATCTCAACGCAGGCCACGCTGAAATCGTTGGGGGTCAATGTCAGTCTGGAAAAACTGGCAAACGCCACCATGCGCGAACGGGTCGGTAAAGGGGACTTTGATATTGCCATTGGGAACTGGAGCCCGGATTTCGCCGATCCCTACATGTTTATGAATTACTGGTTTGAATCCAACAAGAAGGGGTTACCGGGCAATCGTTCCTACTATGAAAATCCGGCGGTCGATGGGTTGCTGAAAAAGGCAATGGCTACCACCGATCAGGCCGTGCGCACTGAGGATTACCAGCAGGCGCAGCGCATCGTGATTGATGAAGCCGCCTATGTTTATCTGTTCCAGAAAAACTATCAGGTGGCGATGAACGGTGCGGTGAAAGGCTTTGTGTTTAACCCAATGCTGGAACAGGTGTTCAACATAGGCACGATGTCGAAATAAGTTCACTAGCAACAGGCGGCGAGGCCGTGAGATCGCCGCACGATAATCAGCCCGATGCGCTAACCCGGTTTGGTGCCGCATCGCGTGGAGTAACACTATGACGTTCTGGAGTATTTTGCGGCAACGCTGCTGGGGATTGGTGCTGGTGGTGATGGGGGTTTGCGTTATCACCTTCATCATTTCGCACCTGATCCCCGGCGATCCTGCGCGTTTGTTGGCAGGCGATCGCGCCAGTGATGACATCGTACGCCATATTCGCCAGCAACTCGGGTTGGATCAGCCGCTTTATGTGCAGTTCTGGCGCTATGTTACCGCCCTGTTTTCCGGTGATTTAGGCACCTCGATTCGTACCGGACGTCCGGTGCTGGACGATATTCGGACCTTTTTCCCGGCCACGCTCGAACTGGCATTTTGCTCTCTGCTGCTGGCGATGGCAGCCGGTATTCCCCTTGGCGTGCTCTCGGCGGTCTATCGCGATCGCTGGTTGGATCATGGCGTGCGGTTACTGGCGATCGGTGGGATATCCACGCCCGCTTTTTGGCTTGGTTTGGGGGTTATCGTGCTGTTTTACGGGCATCTTGATCTGCTGCCCGGCGGTGGCCGGTTGGAGGACTGGCTGGAGCCGCCTGCGCATGTCACTGGATTCTACCTGATTGACAGCCTGTTGGCGGGTGACCATGAGGCCTTTTGGAACGCCTTGCAGCACCTGATATTGCCGTCGCTCACGCTTTCGTTTGTTCATCTCGGTATTGTGGCGCGTCAGATTCGATCCGCCATGCTCGAACAATTGAGTGAGGATTACATCCGCACCGCGCGCGCCAGTGGATTAACCCCGTGGCGCATTGTGGTATGCCACGCGCTGCCCAATGCGCTGATCCCGTCGGTGACCGTGTTGGGACTGGCGCTCGGCGATCTGCTGTATGGCGCGGTGTTAACGGAAACGGTGTTCTCCTGGCCGGGCATGGGGGCTTACGTGGTGGCGTCGATTCAGGCGCTGGATTTCCCGGCGGTGATGGGCTTTGCCGTGGTGGTGTCCATGGCCTATGTCGGGGTTAACCTGGTGGTGGATCTGCTCTACCTGTGGCTGGATCCGCGCATTGGACGAGGAGAGGCGTGATGAATGTAACGCAACAACACACCGCGTCACTGCGCGTACCGTCTCCGCGCATCGCCTATTGGCAAAAGCAGTGGTGGCTGGTCAAGCGTAGCCCGTTAACGCTGCTGGGAGGCGCGATCATCGCAGTGATTGTGCTGATGATGGCGTTTGCCCCCTGGCTGGTGCCCTACGATCCTAATGCTATCGATTTTTCTGCCCGCTTGCAGCCACCGTCGGCAACCCATTGGTTTGGCACCGATGAAGTGGGGCGCGACCTGTTCAGCCGGGTGGTGATGGGAAGCCAGCAATCTGTCGCTGCCGGGCTGGCCGTGGTGGCGATCGCCGCTGTTATCGGCTCGCTGCTTGGGTGTTTTTCAGGGGTGTTAGGCGGTTTTGGCGATGCGCTGATCATGCGGATTATGGACATCATGCTGTCGATCCCCTCATTGGTACTCACCATGGCGCTGGCGGCGGCCTTGGGGCCCAGCTTGTTCAACGCCATGCTGGCGATTGCCATTGTGCGCATTCCGTTTTACGTCCGGCTGGCGCGCGGACAAACGCTGGTGGTGCGCCAGTTTGCCTATGTACAAGCCGCGAAAACCTTCGGTGCCAACCGCTGGCATCTGATTACCTGGCATATTCTGCGTAACGCGCTGCCGCCGCTGGTGGTGCAGGCATCGCTGGATATCGGTGCCGCGATTTTGATGGCTGCCACGCTCGGTTTTATCGGATTAGGTGCACAGCAACCGACGGCGGAGTGGGGCGCAATGGTCGCCAATGGCCGCAGTTACGTGCTCGATCAGTGGTGGTACTGCGCGTTTCCCGGTATGGCGATTTTGATCACGGCGGTCGGATTTAATCTGTTCGGTGACGGCGTGCGCGACCTGCTGGACCCGAAAACTTCAGGAGGACACTGATGGACGATACCCTGTTGACGATTGATAATCTGGCGCTCAGTTTTCCTGTCTATCGCGGTGAGGTCCACGCGCTTAATCAGGTCTCGTTGAGCGTAAAGCGCGGTGAAATTGTTGGCGTGGTCGGGGAATCCGGTTCCGGCAAGTCGGTAACCTCGATGCTGGTAATGCGACTGCTGAGACCGGGCAGCTATAACATCAACAGCGGCAGCATCACCCTGTTGGGGCAGGATATGCTCAATGCGTCGGAGCGCACCCTACGCCAGATGCGCGGTGCCAAGGTTGCCATGATCTTTCAGGAACCGATGACGGCACTGAACCCAACGCGCCGCGTCGGGGATTTGATGCGAGAAGTGATCCAACAGCATCAACCGTTGAACAAGCGCGATGCCCATGCCCATGCGCGGGTATTGCTCTCAGACATGCAGATCTCCGATGCTGAGCAAGTGATGAAGCGCTACCCGTTTGAACTCTCCGGTGGCATGCGACAGCGTGTAATGATCGCGCTGGCTTTTTCCTGCAATCCTGAATTGATCATTGCCGATGAGCCCACCACCGCACTGGATGTCACGGTGCAGCGTCAGGTGTTGCGCTTGTTAAAACAAAAGGCGCAGGAGCGCGGTACGGCAGTGTTGTTTATCAGTCACGACATGGCGGTAGTGTCACAACTGTGCGATCGCCTGTATGTCATGTATGCCGGTACCGTTATCGAGAGCGGAGCTACACAGGCGGTTATCCAGCGTCCCGCCCACCCCTATTCTCAAGGGTTGTTACGCTGTGCGCCGGATGATGCGGTACCACGTGCCGTGCTTCCTGCCATCCCCGGCACCGTGCCTAACTTATCGCAGTTGCCAGAAGGCTGTGCTTTTCGACCACGCTGCACGGCGGCGACGGAACGCTGCTATCGACGCCCTGAACTGCACACGCTGGCGGCATCTTCCCAGCAGGTGGCCTGCTGGAATCCTCAGAGAGAGGTGGAAAATGAATGACGCATTATTGACGCTGCGTGATGTGCATGTGCGCTTCCCGGCAAAGCGTAACTGGCGTGGCAACGTGGTCGAGCAGGTGCATGCGCTTAACGGCCTCGATCTGACGGTTAACGATGGCGAAACCCTGGGGGTAGTCGGAGAGTCCGGCTGCGGAAAAAGCACCTTGTCACAGGTATTGATGGGGATGTTGGCACCTTCGCAGGGCGAGTGCGTACGAGCGCGAGCGCCGGGATCCTGGCTGGCAAACGGGATGCAAATGGTGTTTCAGGACCCTCTGTCATCGCTCGACCCGCGACTGCCCGTGTGGCGCACCATCACCGAGCCGGTGTGGTTACAGGGGCACGGCAGTGAAACGGAACGCAGAGAGCTGGCGTGCGAATTGGCGACGTTGGTTGGTATTCGCCATGAGTATCTTGATCGTTTGCCCCATGCGTTTTCCGGCGGTCAGCGCCAGCGTATCGCCATTGCGCGCGCGCTTTCTGCACAGCCCGATATCATTTTATTGGACGAACCCACCTCAGCGTTGGATATCTCTGTTCAGGCACAAATTCTGAATTTGCTGGTGATGCTTCAGCGACAGCGTAAGCTTACCTACGTGCTGATATCTCACAATATTTCTGTTATCCGCCACATGAGCGATCGCGTAGCCGTCATGTATTTAGGGCAAATTGTTGAGTTAGGCACGGCGCACAACGTCCTGAACCATCCGCGCCATCCCTATACCCGTTTGCTGTTGGATTCGGTGCCTCGCCTTGACAGGCCGCTGTTGCAACACGCTGGAGAAACGATGAAAACGGGCGAATTACCCAGTAATCGACGGTTGCCGCAGGGCTGTTTTTTTCGAGAGCGTTGCCCGTATGCGAGCGTTGATTGTGGGCAGCCACAATCATTGACGCCACTGAATGAAACCGATGGTGTGCGCTGTTGGCGTGCCGTCGCTGGCTCGTAAGAATATTCCTATTTTTTGGCGCGTGTGAAGAGAGCGTCGCTCACTTTTTTCCCTGTGTGGGGGAGGCAGCAGCGGAAAAGCTACCCGAAGATCAACCATTCTGCACACAGGAGAAAACGTTCGCTGCGAAGCTTATCGTATAAATGTGACAGGATAGTGAATTTTTAGCCTTGACCTTCGTGCCCAGAATCGCTATTGATACCTTGTGGGTGCTCGAAAAGCAGTCACTGTTTTCTTTCCACCAGATGAACAATGAGGGAAATGAGGCATGAAGAGACAGAAACGAGATCGTTTGGAACGGGCGCAGTCGCGCGGCTATCAAGCAGGACTTTCCGGTAAATCGAAGGAACTATGTCCTTATCAATCCATTAATGCCCGGTCTGAATGGTTGGGAGGCTGGCGGCAAGCCATGGAGGATAGGGCGGTTACCGCGTAGTCTCCTTTTGTACCGGTGCCTATTGCGCCGGTCTCATTGATTTATCCTAAAATGACCTCCGCACACTTGCGGAGGTTTTTGTTTTAATGTGCGATCGTTTTATCTCCCCCATTATTATCAAACGAGCCCTTAATGATATATAGAATGATGATGAGTTAATTAAATGGGATGTAATAGAACGCAATAAATAGCCTTCGGATTGAAAACTAGAAGGGCATAATGGCGTGATGCTGATATTTTTTTATTTTTATAAAAGGGTATTCTATGAAACCACTCTCGTCACATCATGCTTGCTCGCCAATAATTTATCCTGTTTCGGAAACTGGAAACAACAGTAATGCCAATACGCTTCCCTTGATGGTGAGCGCTTTAAATAAAATAAATAATTCATCACTGAATCTTTATGGTGGTTCAGTGGTGGAAAGGTCAGGCTTTTTTGCACCGTCAACATCGACGATAAAGGCTAGCGCACAGGCGGCAACAACATGTTGTCACGCCATTTATGGCCGCGCCATCAGCTATGGTGATGCCGCGTGTTACAGCCCATCGTTCAATAACCGTACCGTTTCACGCACCCACCTGCCGCCGGATATACAACCTGTTTCGCGAAGAGAGGTAATAAGTCAAAGCTCGCTAACAGCAGAGGCTGTATCGCGTATCCAAGAATCAACAAGACCGCATGAAATGAGAAAAAAACAGGGACTAAGAACACAATATTTTGTGAGGAATTTATCCACAACAATAGTAATGCTTAGCCGCGCGGGCATTGATATCCCAGACGGAATGTCCCCACATACGATTTATTGTAAATACACGCGTGAGAAACGACAGGCAGAGCTATTAGGCTATCACTTCAATAAGGCTGATTTTCAACATCGCATCAACATTCAGGCGACACGGAGGCTCCCTGAATTGATAAACCAATATCATTCAAGCAATGTGATGGCATTAAATATATTTTCAGCATTGCATTCGCGCTCTGCACAAAAAGCTATTTTACAATTTATCAGTCAGAGCAAATGAGCGTAGGGTTATTGCAAAAACAAAACGCCCCTGATTTCTCAGGGGCGTTTTGTTTACTGTTTGGCGGTGAGAGAGGGGTTCGAACCCTCGATACGCTTTCACGTATACACACTTTCCAGGCGTGCTCCTTCAGCCACTCAGACACCTCACCGGATTGTTCGCTGCCGATATGCTGCGGCGACGGGCGCTAATGTAGGTAAATTGCTGGGCAGCGTCAACGGGTTTATGCAACAAAATGCGCGTTTAGCCAAACTTAGTGCAATTTGCTGATTTGCTGACCAATTTTGGTTCGTATCGCGCGCGATAGTGATGTTAAATTTTGGTTATAGCTGCGGCGCAGGCTGCCAGTGCCGATGATAAATGGTATGCTGAAGATGAAATACCTAGCCAGGAGAGACCATGTATCCCGTCGATTTACATATGCATACTGTCGCCAGTACCCACGCCTATAGCACCCTGCATGACTATATTGCAGAGGCCAAGCTGAAAAATATCCGCCTGTTTGCTATTACCGATCATGGTCCTGATATGGCAGATGCGCCGCACTATTGGCACTTTATGAATATGCGTGTCTGGCCACGGTTGGTCGATGGCGTTGGCATCCTGCGTGGTATTGAATCCAATATCAAAAACCGTCAGGGCGATATCGACTGTACCGGGATCATGCTGGAGCAAATGGACGTGGTCATTGCCGGCTTTCATGAACCGGTGTTTCCACCGCAGGATCGTGTTACTCATACCGAGGCGCTGATTGCCACCATGGCGAGTGGCAACGTACATATCATCAGCCATCCGGGCAACCCCAGATATCCGATTGATATTGCCGCCGTGGCACAAGCCGCAGCGCACTATGACGTTGCATTAGAGCTGAATAATTCCTCATTTATGCATTCACGCAAAGGCAGTGGACCCAACTGTCGCGCCATTGCTGAGGCGGTACGCGACGCGGGCGGAAGGCTGGCGCTTGGCTCTGATTCCCATATTGCATTCACATTGGGCGATTTTACCCACTGCGAACGCATTTTGCAGGAAATCGATTTTCCGCAAGAGCGCATACTGAACGTCAGTCCTCGTCGCGTTTTAGATTTTCTGGAACAACGTGGTCGTCCAGCTATCGTTGAACTGGCGGCTTTGTAATCATTAAGTGACGTTGTCACTTAATCACCATAATAACAACAGGTATGACATGAACGAATTCTCATTGGTATGCCGGCTGCTCGGTACGCTGTTTAATCGGGCTCCTGACGACGCCGTGGTTACCCCCTTGTTGACGATGATTGAACAGGGCAAACTCAAGCCGCATTGGCCGCTTAATCAGGATGCTTTGCTGGAGCGCATGCAGCAGAGCGTTGATATCAGTGCATTAACGGCTGATTATCACGCGCTGTTTGTTGAACAGGGCGGTGCGGTTTCCCCTTGGCGCTCTGCCTATGTCGAAGATGACGCGCAAGACGCTGTGCGCGTTTTTCTACAACAGCGTGGTATGCCGCTCAAAGAAGGCGCTGTCGACCACTTTGGTGCATTGCTGTTGGCCGCTTCATGGCTTGAAGATCAGGCACAGGCAGATGAAAGTGCCGCACAGTTGGCCTTGTTTGACGAGTTTCTGCTGCCGTGGAGCGATCGCTTTCTTGGCAAAGTCGAGAGCCACGCCACCACGGCGTTTTATCGCACGCTGGCGCTATTAACACGCGAAGCGCTGGAAGCGTTACGAGAAGATTTGGTGGAAGAAGAGGACGATGAGGACGCGCAGGATAGTCAAGAAGCGTGAATCTGGTTATCAGTATCAGGGCGGAGGAACCCGCCCTGATAACGGCTTAATCGGTCAACTGAATAGCGATTTGTCCCGGTTTTACCTCGATGCCTTTCGCCAGCTTTTTGGCTAACGCTTCCGTTTTGCTGTGTTCATCGCTGAGCACATAGGCTGGTTTCTGATCAAAATAGTTCTTCAATGCCTGATTCAAATAGGGCGTCAGCGTGTTGAATACGGTATCCATTTTCTCTGGCGTCACCTGATAATCCACCAACTCCATCTCTTTGAGGTAAACGGCGCTGTTGGTTTTATCAAACACTGGTTGTGCTTTTAGCGTAAGCACCGCATCCGCTGACTGGGCACCCAGCAGCGAACTGATGTCCACTTTGGCATGACCCGACAGTGTGACCTTGCCCGGTTCGGCACGTCCGATCTGGCTGCTGAGATCGCTCAACACGATGGTGGCATCGACTACGCCCGGAATACCGATCTGTTTTTTGAAATCATTGTGCTTTTGCAGATAACCGTTTATATCTTGCTCGCTAAGCGAATATTGCGTGAGTCGATCGCAGCCACTCACAAGTAACGTCAGCGCCACTGCGGCAATGGCGGCTATCCCTGATTTTTTCATTGATGTTCCTCTGCACGTGCTGTGTTTCAAGGTATGGCGGTTTTAAGATAGCAAGGGTGCCCTGAGCGTAGCAGAAAAACTGCGGGCTAACGGGCGAGGATATACACTGCCGCATTAGCCCCAGCAAAACTATCAGATAGCGCCGAAAGCGCTAAAATTGGCAGTTAGCCCCAGCATTACCCTTAATGTTCGCCAAGCATGGCCGATGCTATTTTACGCAGATTGAACTGCCAATACAGGGTAGCTAGCGTAACTAAACCGATGATGCCCAACATAAACCACGGCAGTTCCGGCATATGAAGTCGATGCCCGGTATCAAACAACCACCCGCCGCCGCTGTAGCCCAACGCGCCGCCCAGTGCCAGCCCCAGACGACTGAAACCCATGTAACTGCCGCGCGCACGCGCATCGGCCAGTGACGCGCTCAATGTTTCACGCGCCGGTTCAGCAATAATCGATCCCATGTAAAACAGACTGATAAGCATCAGCAGCGTCGGCAGCGTGGTGGTCATGCCGATGGGAAACAGGCTCAGCGTCATGATAAACAACCCTGCCATCAGACGTTGTTCCAGACGAAAGCGCTTTTCGCTCCAGCGCGCAATCGGATAGAGCAAACTGAGCGACAGCATGGCTTCAATCGCATACATCCATTTCACCGCTGAGGGCGTGCCCGCAATCTCATTGACCATGATCGGCAGCATTAACAGAACCTGCACGCCGAGCATGTAGTAACCGGTCAGCGTCAGTACATAAATCAGGAAGCGCCGATCGCGAATGACGCGCAGCAGACCTTCTGAAATCGGCGTACGCACGGTCGAGATACGATAGGCGGGTAACAGCCAGGCGTTCAATGCCGCCGCCAGCACGAACAGGACAGCACCGCCCCAGCACACGACGGTAAAGTCATATTGCAGCAGCCAACTGCCAATCAGCGCACCGATAACCGCCCCGGCACTGTCTTGCATCATCAGCAATGAGTAGAAGCGCCCACGTTCCTGCGGACGAACCAGTTTTACCACCAGTGCGGTGCGCGGAGGATCGAACAGCGTGCCGCCCAGGCCAGAGAGCGCACAGGAGAGCCAGAGCAGCCAGGGTTCGGTGGCGATAGCCATAAACATAAAACCCGCGGCGCGCAACAACATGCCAGTGATGATCATCGGTTTAGCGCCAAACCGGTCGGCAATGGCACCGCCAAAAACACCTAATCCCTGTTGAATAAACTGACGTAATCCGAGTGCGATACCCACCAGCAAGGCTGCCCAACCCAGATCGTCAACAAAGCGTATGGAAATAAGCGGGAAGACTACAAAAAAACCCAGAACCACCAGCATATTGTCTAATAGAAGGAAATATTTGCCGAGACTCCGAGCTTGTGACATCAGAGGCATGTTTCACCACAAGAGAAAAAAAAGAAAGAGTTACAACACGTCTATTTTGTACCCTAATCGGATGGCGGGATAGTCTTTACAGGACAATATTTTTTTATCGTACCGAACGTCTGTGAGTGCAGTTTGAATGGCTTTTTTTTAGCCAAAGTGCGGCGATATTGCAGTAATTGCGTAATAAGTCACCGCAGGAGGTTTTACGCCAGAGAATTGATGCGGTTATAGTAGCGAGTATCGGTGTTTTTCGTGGTTAGGCGTGTGGTTCCCTGTTTGGGGGCTGGTTTTTCCAGTTAAACCTGTACTACAAATTATCGCGATAAATTTTTCTTATCGAACAACGCAAAAAACGAGGCAGAGATGTTTGGCTATCGTTCAACCCCGGCACGGGTATATATGACAACGGACAGGCTGGTCGTGCGTTTAGCCCACGAACGTGATGCCTGGCGTCTGGCGGAATACTATGCGGAGAACCGTGATTTTTTAAAACCCTGGGAGCCGGTGCGTGATGCCAGCCATTGTTATCCTTCGGGCTGGCAAGCGCGGCTTAGTGTGATCAATGACATGCATAAGCAAGGATCGGCTTATTACTTCCTGCTGCTCGATCCGAATGAAAACGAGGTGCGTGGGGTTGCCAATTTCAGTAACGTACTGCGTGGCTCCTTCCACGCCTGCTATCTGGGCTATTCGCTCGGTGAGAAATGGCAGGGGCAGGGCATGATGTATGAAGCCTTGCAGCCTGCGCTGCGCTATATGCAGCGCCAACAGCACATGCACCGTATTATGGCTAACTACATGCCGCACAACCAGCGTAGCGGTAATCTGTTGACGCGGCTGGGTTTTGAACGTGAAGGCTATGCTAAAAAATACTTGTTAATCGACGGCACCTGGCAGGATCACGTTCTGACTGCCTTGACGAATGAACATTGGACGCCGCAGCGATAGGAGCCCAGAGAATGAAATATCAGTTTGATGCTAAAGCGTTGCGCGTGGTGGGCTGTTTGCTGGAAAAACAGATCACCACGCCAGAACAGTACCCCATGTCGCTAAACGGTGTGGCAACGGCATGTAATCAGAAAACCAACCGCGAGCCGGTGTTGGATCTCAGTGAAAGCGAGGTGCAACAAACGCTCGATCTGCTGGTTAAAAAACACGTTGTCAGAACCCTGAGTGGTTTTGGTAATCGCGTGATGAAGTATGAGCACCGATTTTGCAACTCTGAGTTCGGTAATCTGAAGTTTTCCTCGGCGGAAGTGGCGTTGGTCGCGACGCTGCTGCTGCGCGGGGCGCAAACGCCGGGTGAATTGCGCACGCGTGCGGCGCGCTTGCATGAATTTGCGGATGTCGATGAAGTCGAACAGACGCTGACACTGCTGCAAACCCGGGAGGATGGCCCCTTTGTGGTGCGTTTGGCGCGTGAGCCGGGTAAGCGGGAGCACCGCTTCATGCACCTGTTTGGCGATGATGAACCCGTCGCGACCGCCGCTGACAGCGCTGAAGAGCGCCTAGAAACTGACTCGACGGATCTCGCGCAGCGCGTGCGTGTGCTTGAGCAAGACGTGGCCGAATTGAAACAGCAATTGGCGCACTTGCTGTCGCAACAATCCTGAGTAATGCCCGAGAGAATGGTTCCCTTAGTGAAGGTGACACAATGAATACAGCGAAAACGGACGCACAGCCGATCCGTATCGGCATGGTTGGGCTCGGTTCGATTGCGCAAAAGGCCTATCTGCCGGTGCTGAGCCAGGAAACACGCTGGAGATTTGCCGGCGTCTTTTCCCCGGATCAGCAAAAAATGCGCACGCTGTGCCAGCAATATCGCCTGTCAGGTTATTCGTCACTGGAAGCGTTGGCGAATGCGTGCGACGCCGTGATGGTACACAGCAGCACCGCCAGCCACTACGAGGTAATCAGCGCGTTATTGCGCCTTGGCGTGCACGTGTATGTCGACAAGCCGTTGGCGGAAACGCTGCCGCAGGCCGAGGCGCTGTTAGCGTTAGCCGAGCGTCAGGGAAAAACCGTGATGGTCGGATTTAACCGCCGTTTCGCCCCCGGTTATCAATCGCTGAAATCAACGTTACCGCATCCGGATTCTGTGCGGGTGGAGAAACACCGCGCGGATAACGTGGGTCCGCAACCGGCACGTTTCACCCTGTTGGATGATTACCTGCACGTGGTTGATACGGCTCTGTGGCTGGCGGGCAAGGGCGCGGTGTTACAAGGCGGCGTCATTCGCAATAATACGGCAGGGCAGCTTGTTTTTGCTGAACATCTGTTTGCTTCAGCAACCTGTCAGATTGTCACCAGCATGCATCGGTGCGCGGGCAGCCAGCGTGAGTCGGTGCAGATGATCGGGCAGGGGGCTATTCACCATGTCGATAATCTTAGCGATTGCTGGCAGGAGAGCGGTGGGATTGTCACGCGACACCCCGCACCGTCCTGGCAAAGTATTTTGGAACAGCGCGGTTTTGTGGGGGCGATTCACCATTTTGTTGACTCACTGGAGCAAGGTGTTCAACCACAGACGTCAGGCGAGCAGGCGATTCTGGCGCAGCGAGTGGTTGAGTCGCTGCTCACATCATGCTGAATCCTGCGATGGCTTAGCATCAAGGGTGGCTATTCCGCCCCTGATGCGTAGACTGTCGCCACGCTTGGCGGGCTGCGTTCCGCTGTAACTCTCGACACAACAGAATCGAATCGGATGAATTTATTAAAATCATTGGCTGCGGTCAGTTCAATGACCATGCTATCGCGCGTATTGGGCTTTATCCGCGATGCCATTGTCGCACGGGTGTTTGGTGCCGGGATGGCAACAGACGCCTTTTTCGTCGCCTTTAAACTGCCGAACCTGCTGCGTCGCGTTTTTGCAGAAGGCGCCTTCTCGCAGGCATTTGTTCCGATACTGGCTGAATACAAAAGCCAACAAGGGGATGAGGCGACGCGTACCTTTCTTGCCTATGTGTCAGGCATGTTGACGCTGGTGCTGGCGCTAGTGACCGTGGCCGGGATGATCGCTGCGCCCTGGGTTATTGTGGTGACGGCTCCGGGGTTTGCCGCCACGCCCGATCGGTTTGCGCTGACCTCAGCGCTGTTGCGCATTACCTTCCCGTATATCTTGCTGATATCACTGACATCCATGGTGGGATCGGTATTAAACACCTGGAACCGTTTCTCCGTTCCGGCGTTTGCGCCGACCTTTCTCAATATCAGCATGATTGGTTTCGCCCTGTTCGCCACCCCCTATTTTGATCCACCGGTGTTAGCGTTGGCCTGGGCGGTGTTGTTGGGCGGCGTGTTGCAATTGGTTTACCAACTGCCGCATCTCAAGAAGATCGGAATGTTGGTCTTGCCGCGCTTTAAATGGCGTCACCCCGGCGTCGGGCGAGTGATGAAACTGATGGCCCCTGCGATTCTGGGCGTGTCCGTTAGCCAAATCTCGTTGATCATTAACACCATTTTCGCCTCCTTTCTCAGTGAGGGCGCGGTCTCGTGGATGTACTACGCTGACCGACTGATGGAGTTCCCTTCCGGCGTGCTGGGTGTCGCTTTAGGCACGATTTTGCTGCCATCGCTGGCGAAAAGCGTTGCCAGTGGCGATCAGGAGGCCTATTCACACCTGATGGATTGGGGGCTGCGTCTCTGTTTTCTGTTGGCGCTGCCGAGCGCGGTTGCCTTGGGCATTTTGTCGAAACCGTTGATTGTTGCGCTGTTCCAGTATGGCAAGTTCAGCGCGCTGGATGCATTGATGACCCAGCGGGCGTTGATTGCCTACGCCATCGGATTAATGGGACTGATTGTGGTGAAAGTGCTGGTGCCGGGGTTCTATTCTCGACAGGATATCAAAACGCCGGTGAAAATTGCGCTGGTCACGCTGGCGCTGACGCAGGTGATGAACCTGATCTTTATCGGGCCGCTACAGCATGCCGGGCTGGCACTTTCCATTGGGTTGGCCTCTTGCCTGAATGCCGGGCTGCTCTATTGGCAATTGCGCAAACAGCAGCTTTTCCAACCACGTCCGGGATGGGGCTCGTTTCTGGTCAAACTGGTTATCGCCGTGCTTGCCATGTCGGCGGTATTGATAGCGCTGTTAGTGTGGATGCCTGCCTGGGACATCGGCGGCATGACAGTGCGTATTTCGCGTCTGATGCTGGTGGTGGTGGCGGGGGCTGGTACCTACTTTGCGATGCTGGCGCTGCTTGGCTTCCGTCCGCGCGATTTTGCGCGTCGCGGTCTGTGACCGAAGCCGGTATGTGATAGCACCAAAGAAAAACGGTGGCCTGAGCCACCGTTTTTTTATAACGTGATGCTGTTACATCTTATCGACGGTTTCAATGCCCAGGGTGCTTAATCCTTGTTTCAGCGTTTCTGCGGTCAACAGGGCCAGTTTCAGGCGGCTTTCGCGCACCGCATCGCTGTCGGCATTCAGAATCGGGCAATGCTCGTAGAAACCGGAGAACAAGCCGGCAAGATCGTACAAGTAAGCACACATCACGTGCGGCGTACCTTCGCGCGCCACGGTGGTGATGGTTTCTTCAAACTGCATCAGGCGGGTTGCCAGCGCTGTTTCGCGTCCATCATTCAGTACCACAGGCTGCGTCAGTGAGGCTTTATCCAGATTAGCGCGTTTGAAAATCGAGGCGACGCGGGTGTAGGCATACTGCATATAGGGGGCGGTATTGCCTTCAAACGCGAGCATGTTATCCCAGTCAAAAACGTAGTCCGTGGTACGGCTTTTTGACAGATCGGCATATTTCACTGCACCGATGGAGACAACGCGCGCCAGTTCACGCAACTCATCTTGTTCCATATCCGGGTTTTTACCGGCGATCAGCGTTAATGCGCGCTCATAGGCTTCGTCTAACAGGTCCGCCAGCTTGATGGTGCCACCCGCACGGGTTTTAAACGGTTTGCCATCTTTGCCCAGCATCATGCCGAACATATGGTGTTCCAGCGATACCGAATCTGGCACGTAGCCCGCTTTGCGCACAATAGTCCATGCTTGCATCAAATGCTGGTGCTGGCGGGAATCGATATAGTAGAGAACGCGATTGGCCCCCAACGTCTCGTAGCGGTACTTGGCGCAGGCAATGTCGGTGGTGGTATAGAGATAGCCACCATCTTTCTTCTGAACGATGACGCCCATCGGTTCGCCTTCCTTGTTTTTGAACTCATCAAGGAAAACCACCGTCGCCCCTTCACTTTCAACGGCCAGGCCTTTTGCCTTCAGATCGGCAACAATCTCTGGCAACATAGCGTTATAGAGGCTTTCACCCATGACGTCATTTTTGGTCAGGGTGACATTCAGACGATCATAGGTGAGCTGGTTTTGCGTCATGGTGACATCAACCAGCTTGCTCCACAGTTCGCGGAAATAAACATCGCCGCCCTGTAACTTCACCACGTAGTGGCGGGCGCGCTCAGCGAAGGCGGCATCTTCATCGTAACGCAGCTTCGCTTCACGGTAGAAGGCTTCCAGATCGGGTAATACCAGCTCGCCGGAGGTGTCTTTCTGCACATCTTCCAGATGGGCAATCAACATACCGAACTGTGTTCCCCAGTCACCGACGTGGTTGGCGCGGATAACCTTGTGTCCGAGAAACTCAAGGGTGCGGACCGCTGCATCGCCAATAATGGTGGAGCGTAGGTGGCCGACGTGCATTTCTTTGGCGACGTTAGGCGCAGAATAGTCAACCACGATGGTTTGCGGCGTGACAGGGGTGATACCCAACTTCGGTGCGTTCAAAGCCCGTTCGGTTTGTTGTGCCAGCCACTGCGCATCCAGAAACAGGTTGATAAATCCCGGACCGGCGATCTCTGTTTTGGCGACAATGCCTTCCAATGCCAGATGCTGAACTACCGTCTCTGCCAGTTGTCGTGGAGCAAGCCCAAGTTTTTTCGCTGCCGCCATGACACCATTGGCCTGGTAATCACCAAACTGAGCCTTGGCTGACTGGCGCACCTGCGGGTCTGTGCCGTTGGGCGCACCCGCTGCAACCAATGCCTGGCTGACTTTTTCCGAAAGAAGAGCCTGAATATTCACCTGGATACCTTTAATAAAAATTTAGCCCTCGCTTATACCATATTTGGGCTGAGACGTCAGCAGGGCAAGCCTTCCCCGCGAGAATTTTCCTGAGAAAATGCAAGGGGGATGGAGCACGAAGAGGTGGGTAACGCGTCGAAAAGAGGGGCAAAGAAGAAGAATAGAGCCAGCGCTAACAAAATAGGGTTAACGCTTTCTTCCCCGATGGTTGGTTCCGATACGTTGACTTTCCCTTGTTTTAAAATGTTTAAAAATTGCATATGCCGCAATGGCAATAAGCAGAACCGATAAAATGGCTAAAATCATAATTATTTCTCTGTATACTATTGCGATACGATAACAAATTACCTGTTTTTGTTAGGTGTTACAATGTAGGTCAAGAGGTTTAAGATTAATCTTTTCTTTTAAGAATATTCCCTAAATCCGTATAATTGACGTAGGAATTAGGTGTATTTAGTTATTGTGTACCATTTACTGCGCTGTGTTTATAAATTCCGCTGCCGTTCGATATCCTTATCAAATACGGTGATGTGATTAACCATGAAGGGATATAGCATAAAGTGATGTTTATCACGTTATGTTTCAGAATGTTACAGCATCTGTTGCATGCACCAGTAGGCTTTTTGTGCGGTGCCCGATGAGCCAGAGCGCTCTGCACCTGGCTTGTGCCGGAATGGTGGCAAAAAAAGCACAGGCGTTACTATTTGAAAATTAATTATTTTTACTGTTAGGAAATGCAATGTCTGGAATGCTTCCCCCTGCGCTTCAACAAGATTTGGCCCGCTTTGAGTGCGCGTTGTTACAGTTAGCGGATACGCTGGCATTGGATTTGTCGCAATTTGAAGCAGATCATATCGCGTTGCGCTGCAACCAAAATACGACAGCGGCACAATGGAAAGAAGCGTTATTAACGATGGGGGTATTAATTTCTGAAAATCACATTAACGGACGTCCTATTTGCCTTTTTTCGCTGAACGAAAAAATAACCGTGGGCCCGTTGAGCATAGACTGTATTGAATTACCCTGGCCCGGTCAGCGCTTTTATCTCAATGAAGGGTGGGAGCATGTCGAATTAGTATTAGCGGGCAATCCAGAGACGTTGCATGCACGCGCGCTGGCTTGTCTCTCCGATCGGGCGCTAGCCTCTCCGCGTATTACTTTGAAATTCAGCCAACCCGGCAGCGATAAAGAACGACTGCCCAACCCCACGTTGGCCGTGAGCGACGGGACAACCACTATCAAGTTTCATCCGTATTCGATCCGTGAGGTCATCGCCAGCGAGCGGGAGTGAGCCGGATGCTGCTATCTGCTGAAGGCTTTTGGTAAAAATTGTGTGACACGTCATGGATAGCATCGGGGCAATCCTGCCCTCTGTGACTCGGCTCTCCTTTGCATTTTTATTCAGATGCCATATTTACCCTAAAGCCATAGCGTGCTGGTTAATGGTGCAATGGTCACAGCGCAATGTGACGCAGGCGGGAGAGAGTAAATGTCTAAGTTGGAAGTATGCTGTTACAGCGTTGATTGCGCACTTACGGCGGAACTGGCGGGAGCCGACCGCATTGAACTCTGTGCAGGCCAGCGTGAGGGCGGACTGACGCCCAGCTATGGTGTTCTGGCAGAGGCACGGAGCAGGGTTCGGCTGCCGGTGCATCCGATTGTACGCCCGCGCGGCGGGGATTTCTGCTACAGCGACAGTGAGTTTCGTACCATTCAGTATGATATTCAGCGCATTAAAGAAATGGGTTTTCCCGGCGTGGTGGTCGGTGTGTTGGATGAAGAAGGGCATATCGATCTGCCGCGCATGAAAGCCGTGATGGCGCTCTGTGAGGGGATGGCGGTGACATTCCATCGCGCCTTCGATCTGTGCTTGAATCCCCACATGGCGCTGCAACAGCTCACCGATTTGGGCGTGGCGCGCGTGTTGACATCAGGCCAGCAGCAGCAAGCTGAAAACGGATTAACGTTATTGCGTGAACTAACCCATGCGAGCCGTGGTCCAATTATTATGGCGGGAGCAGGCGTGCGTTTGACCAACCTGCATAAATTTCAGCGAAGCGGTATTCAGGAACTGCACAGTTCAGCCGGACACTGGCTTCCCTCGGCGATGCGGTTTCGCAAAGTGGGCGTCTCTATGTGTTCAGATGCTGAAAGCGATCTGGACGAATTCAGCCACTATTGCGTTGACGGCGACATTGTTGCCGAAATGAAGCGCGTATTAAATGCGGGGTGTCAGCCGGTTCCTGTCCCCTGAGTGCTGAAAGCCCGTCGAACGAGTCCTTTACCGCGCAGCATTCCCTCGGGTTTGCTTGCGAGTACCAAGCCCCGGCGGTTTGCCGGGGCTTTTTTTCTTACGCTATCCCATCGCGTATACAATTATTGGTCCTGAATAATCAGGATCTTGGTCGGCGAGGCGCAATTTCTGAAAGGTTTCTACTGAAAGTGGGTTGCCAAGAAGATCAATGTCGGCTTTGGGCGACAAATTCATGATGCTGTCAGGTATTTCTTTTATTTGATTATATCTTAAGTCAATATATTTGGTCTTTTTAGAGAAATCGCATAATATATGTTCGATTTTATTATGGCTTAAATCTATTCTTTTTAGTTTTTGAGGGCAGTTTGTAATTGCCCCTTCGATGCTGTTTTCACTTAGGTCTAAATGTTTTACGAAAGGCGGTAAGTCTTCAGGGTATTTCTTCAAGGCATTTTGGCATAGATATAATTCAGAGATATTTTCGGGCAGGTTTTTAGGCAACGACTCCAGTCTGTTATTATAAAGTGATAAGAAAGTGAGGGTTTTAGGAAGTGTTTCTGGTAAAGTTGTCAGGCAATTATTCATTGCGTATAGTTGTTGAAGGTTTTCAGGAAGTCGAGTCGGTAATTTATCAAGTTTATTGTTCGAAACATTTAATTTTATTAGCTGGTCGGGGATAACATCAGGTAATGAACTCAGTTCAAGGTTAGCTAAGTCAAGAGAAGTGCTTGCCCTTTCAAGACAATCTTGCATTCGCAAAACTGCAACGTTCCGTAGTTCACCTTCACCTTGGGGAGCATTACTCTCCCATGTTGACCAGATAGCTTGATATTGCTCCTGACTCGGTTGAGTTTGCGAGGATTGAGAAACACTGCCTGCATGATATTCTTCAGCACGCTGCGATGGTGTTATGTTTATTAACGATGCTGAATGTGAAAGAGCGTTATTTTTAATCGTGAACATATCACTTCCCCGTATGAATTAAGTTCCCTGTACTATGTTCGCCTACGCAGGAGGATGAGTGATATCAAAAAAGAGAATTACTCAAGGTTGTATGATGTCCCATGCAGTCCCGAGCGGTGTAATAACCCTATGATTACCCATTTCTTTCTTTAGAAGGCACTGCTGTGAAATTAAATGCAGTGCATCACAAACCCCGACCAGTCGGTCGGGGTTTGTGACCGCAATGATTATATATTCTGCTTGCGTTGAAAACTACACTACGAATCCCGCCATACCGGACGCCCATTATTGTCCACCGCCCAGTGTCCTTCACGGGGCGTAAGGCAAACCCCGCCCACCCAGCGAGACTGCGGTGCAACATCAAGCCAGTAAGCGTTGCCGTTGAGCATGTCATTCCCGAGCGGCGTTAATTCCACCGTTTGCAGGGCTTCAGTATCTGCCGCCGTGTTGATACGTAGCAGTGGGTTTGGACCGAGTATCAATGGTCTGATGGCGGAATAGAACATCATGTCACCCATATAAGGCAGCGGATCGCGCTGGCCGATCAGCTCTCTGAATACCTTTCTGAGGCTGACAGGGCCGGACTGCGCAATATACTGTAATGACAGGCGTTCAGTCAGAGAAAGACCGTCGTTGATACCCGGCAATTCTTGCAATAATCGGCGCAAGGAACGGGAGAGATAAGGCAATGTGGCGTGTTCACGCTGAGTGAGCGTAAAGAGCGCTACCGGTGAGGGCGCGCACCAGGCCGACCAGGCAAGGCGCGCCAGCGTTAGTGCATCGGCAGGCACCGTTTGGCGCTGCGTCCAGAGCCAGGCCAATACATCGGGTGATAGTTGCCCGAGCCCAATAAAACGCTTCACGCCCGGTATATCGTCAACAGCGATAAGCTCAAGCTTTTGTGGCTGCTTTTCGAGTGTCGAGAGCGTGCGGATCAAAAACAGTTGGTCGTAAGGATCGGCTTCGCACCACAGCACCGCATGTTCTGCATCGGGTAAACGTTGCCACTGCGCCTGCTCCTCGTCAAAACGACGCATCACGTCATCGGCGTCCAATTGAAATGCCTGCTGGATATAGGTGCAGCGCGCCGTGCGGTAGTCTGCAAAGGGGATGTCCTGAACGGGCCCCATCGCCAGCGGGTCGGTATAGCTGTGAAATGTGCCGCGAAAACCGGCGAGTCGCAGACTGTGTTCAATATCATTGCCGCAGCGCCAGTGCTGGGTTTTGCTTTCATCATCAGCGGCGAAATGGGGATGACGCCGGGCAAATGCAATGGCATCCACATGCGCTTTAAGCTTTGGCCAACTGTCAAACCCCACATCACGCGCAATTAACCACTGTGCGCTGGCAAGGGTAACGTTGGACGTTGGATTAAGACGATGAAGCAGCGCTAATTTTTCAGGCTCGAGGCCTGCCTTGATACGTTGCAGCAACTCTTTAGCGCGTTTGCGTTGTTGAACAAGGCTGATGTGACCATTACTTATCGGATGTACAGACATACGAGCTCCTTTCCAGAACCTTATCCGCATTCAGGTGGGGAGTCGTAACCTTGAGGTTGCCTACTTGTCTTGGGCGCAGCCCTTTCCGCGGATGGCGGCGCAGATCACGCCGAACCATCACTATATCCCGCCAGCGGGAGGGCTGCAATACGCGTACTAGTGATTACCGTTGAAATGTTATAACGGGTTTCCTCTGACCAGCGTTTAATTACCGTACGCGCAGTGGTATCAAAAAAACGAAAATCGGTGTAACCGTTCCGCTATTGTTATTATTTAAACCAGCGTTTGAACTCATTTTTAGCTTGTTGCTTAAAACGTTCAGTTCCTCGTTCAACTTGTTGCTCAACACGTTCAGTTTCTCTTTTAACTTTTGGCACAAATCGATCAATTTCTCGACCTACTCGCTCGCCAAAACTGGGCTTTTCACACTCACCGGACTGAGTCAATTTATCAAGATCATCTTTTGATTGATTAAGATGATCTTGTTTTTCAATACAGGCGTGATCGGGCGCTACCGAAGATAACTTGTTTGTTACCAGCCCCGATGTTGACACTGTCGCAGTGTTTCCGTGTGACGAACTCTGGGATGTCGAAATTGAGTGAGTTGAAAGCGTTGCACTTGACATGGACGGTATCATATTGATGACTCCCTGTTAATATGAGGAGTGATGATATGAGGAAAAAAATTATTTTTATATCAGGTTATGGCCTTATTTAATGTAGCGCGATTATGCATTACGAAATCTTGCGGAAGTAAATATAACGCGTAGTCAGAAATATCAAAGCATGTAGGCTAGATCAGGAACGGATGCAACGATAAATAGCAAGTAAAACCCCGGCATGGCACCGGGGCGAGACACTAAGGATTACGTGCCACTATCACCGCACGCAGCGGCGCGGGGTAACCTTCACAGGTTTTACGGTGATCGTTGGGATCGAGAAAATCGGCCAGTGATTCCGTGGTCATCCATGAGGTTCTGCGCTGCTCTTCAAGGGTGGTGACGCAATGATCGACGATACGCACGTCGACAAAACCGCACTTTTCCAACCAGCGCACCAGCGCCAGAGCAGAGGGAATAAAGTAGACATTGCGCATCTGCGCGTAACGCTCGCCGGGTACCAGCACGGCATTTTCATCACCCTCGATAACCAGCGTTTCCAACACCAGCTCTCCGCCGGAAACCAACTGATTTTTCAACTGCCACAGATGATCGAGCGGTGAGCGGCGGTGATAAAGCACGCCCATGGAAAATACCGTATCGAAGGCGGCGAGTTCGGGCAACTGTTCGATGCCCAGCGGTAATACATGCGCCCGTTGGTCGTTACCCAGTAGTTTGCGTACCGCTTCAAATTGGCAGACGAAAAGCTGCATCGGGTCGATGCCCACGGCCAGATGCGCACCGGCACCGACCATGCGCCACAGGTGATAACCGCTGCCGCAGCCGACATCCAGCACCAGACGGCCCTGCAAAGGGCTGATATGGGGCGTCAGACGTTCCCATTTCCAGTCAGAGCGCCATTCGGTGTCGATATTGACACCATAAAGCGAATAGGGGCCTTTACGCCACGGCATCAGTTGACGCAGGCGCACTTCCAGCCCTTCACGTTGACCCTCGCTGAGGCCCGGCTGTAAAGCGGCGGTGACGCTGTGTTGCACATCTAACTGCGAGGGGGTTAATTCGGGCAAGGCTTCAACGGCATTGAACCACTGTTTAAATTTGCCGTGCAGTGATTCCCGTTGCCATGCACTCAACTGTGCAGGCAGCGTGTTTAACCAATGGCTTAATGGACCTTTCGCGATAAGCTGATAAAAATTGCCAAAATCGATCACGCATTATCCTCAGCTTTTAGCGCCAGTAACGAACCAAAATTAAAGCACTGGAACCACACTTCGCTGTGTTGAAATCCGGCCTGTGCCAGACGAGATTTATGGGTTTCCACCGAATCGGTCAGCATCACATTTTCCAGCATATTGCGCTTTTGGCTGATCTCTAATTCGCTGTAGCCATTTGCCCGTTTAAAATCGTGGTGCATGTTGAATAACAGCTCGCCCACCTTGCTATCTTCAAAGCTGAATTTTTCCGATAACACCAGCGCCCCACCGGGGTTCAAGCCTTGATAGATCCGCGTTAACAGCGTCTGCCGTTCTTCCGGTGCCAGGAATTGCAAGGTGAAGTTGAGCACCACCAAAGAGGCATTCTCAATGACGATATCGCGGATATCAGCCTCGATCACCTTAACGGGGGTGGCAGCGCGAAAAGCGTCAATATGGCGGCGACAGCGTTCTATCATCGCGGGTGAGTTGTCAACGGCGATAATGTGGCAGTCCGCTGCCTGAATATTACGCCGCATCGACAGCGTAGCGGCACCGAGCGAGCAGCCCAGATCGTAAATCTGGGTATCGGGTTTGGCGAAACGCTCGGCCAACATGCCGATCATGGAAATAATATTGGAATAACCGGGGACGGAGCGCTGAACCATATCGGGAAAGACTTCAGCGACGCGTTCGTCAAAGGTCCAGTCACCGAGGTGGGCTATGGGAACAGAAAAAAGCGTATCGCGATTTGGCATGATGGACACGGGGTAATGGTGCGGTTAATAAAAAAGGTGGCACAGTCTAGCAAATATCGAGAGGAAAGTCTGTGTCCTTGCGGCGCGCCATCGCACGTGCAGCGCGCCAGAGTCACAGGCGCCGTTAATACAGCGTGAGCACCAATTCCCAGGGAAGGTAGTAAAGATTGAACAGTGACATCAATACCAGTGAGGCATAGGTAGCGGCCATTCCGGTGCGACGCCAGCGGAATTCACGTTGGCGTAACCCGACGTAGTGAAACAGCCGGCCAATAATCAGCAACATACCGCACAGGTGGATCATGACGATCAATGCACCGTTCATTTCCATCAGCACCAGAAGAATCGCACCGATGGGGAGGTATTCTACGGCATTGCCGTGCACCCGAATGGCGGTCTGTAATTCATAAAAACCGCCGTCTCCGTAGGCTACGCGATATTGCATCCGCAGTTTAACCACATCGAGAGACAGTTTTACCAGCAACAATGCGCCAAGCACCACGTAGAGCGCGCTTACCATGTTCCACTCCATTGTCGGGCAAACCTTGCCTGACAGAAAATATTAACCGACTTCGGCTGGCAGAATGATAGCTGTCTGCTGTCAGACTGTCGCCTGTAATGTCTGCTTTTAAAAAAAAAGCAGTTCAAAACCTGAAGTTATAATAAAAAATGCTAAAAAAAGCCTTTTAATATATTGCTGTTTTATCTTTGTTTAAAATAAGGCGTCCTGCTGCGGCCAGTCAGGGCGCGGCGGGCAGGCAGCGATAACCGGCTCTAACAGCGGCCACATCGCCTGCGCCAGCGGTAGCACATTGCCAATGTCAGGCGTATGGATAAACAGATACGGAGAATGTTCCTGCCAGAGCGTCAGTTTATCAACCCAGGGGTCAAACCAGCGCAAATTGTCGGCAATATCTTCATTGCCGATGAAACGGATGGCGGGTTGCTGTGCGGTCAGCACCGCATGAACCGGTAAACGCGGTTTTTTCCGTTGGGCTTCGAGCAGGGCGGGCGTATCAGGCAACGCGTGGTGCACCGGGCGGCTGTCGAGCATGATCCTGTCGATGCCCCGTTGTTGAAGTCCTTGGTTCAGTTGCCGTTCATCCTCGCCTTTGGCAAAAAACGCAAGGTGGCGAACTTCCACGCCATAGCTGAACTCCTGCGGTAACGTATCGAGAAAACGCCATAAATCGGGGAGTTGCTCGGGGGAAAAGGCCGCAGGAAGCTGCAACCAGAATTGCCCAACGCGCGAGGCGAGCGGTTGCAGGCAATGGAAGAACTGGCGCGTTTCCTCTTCACAGTGGCGCAGCCCCGCCTGATGGCTGATGGTGGCCGGAAATTTGAAGCAGAAGCGGAAACTGTCAGAGGTCATGTCGCGCCAGCGTAATACGCTGTCGGCGCTGGGTAGCGCATAAAACGTGGTGTTGCCTTCCACACAGTTGAAATACCGCGCGTAGTCCTCCAGCGTGCGCAGTCCGAACTTGTGCCAGGCGGGATGTTGCCATTGTGGTAAGCCAATAAACATTCCGTTGCAACCCATTAACAGAGTGAGAGACAGTAAAACATTTTTTTAACCGAGAGGGAATTCTCACGATTCTTGCGACATATCACTGCCCGGAAACCGCTTCACTCTTATCGTTCCGGGGAATATCCTTTATAATAGCCACCTTTTTTTACTGAACAGCAATCCAGAACTACCATACCGTGTAAAAAAACACCGTTGTGACCTGATGCGTGGGGAAACGTTGCTGTGTTTGTGACATCCGTGAGTGTTGTGGAACCGATAGGTTTTATGGAACCTGCGTGTTGCACTCACTGCGACGATGCGGTTTGGCCGGTGCTCTCTGGCGTGGTGGTTGTAGGTGTGATTATATCTCGTTGAGATTGTTTCTAGCGTGATTGCTCAAAAGGACATCGTAATGCGTACTGAATATTGTGGACAACTAAACGCGTCCCATGTGGGCCAGGAAGTGACATTGTGCGGTTGGGTTAACCGTCGCCGCGATCTGGGTGGTTTGATATTTATCGATATGCGTGACCGCGACGGCGTGGTCCAGGTGTTTTTCGACCCCGATCGGCAGGATGCTTTCACTCTGGCGTCAGAACTGCGTAACGAATTCTGCATTCAACTGACCGGCGTGGTGCGTGCACGCCCTGAAAGTCAGGTGAATAAGGATATGTCTACCGGCGAAGTGGAAGTGTTTGCGACCGCGCTGACCATTATCAACCGCTCAGAGCCGTTGCCGCTGGATGCTAACCAAACCAACACCGAAGAAGCGCGTTTGAAATACCGCTATCTCGACTTGCGCCGCCCGGAAATGGCGACGCGGTTAAAAACCCGTGCGCGTATTACCAGCTTTGTGCGTCGCTTTATGGACGGCCACGATTTTCTGGATATTGAAACGCCGATGCTGACCAAGGCGACGCCGGAAGGGGCGCGCGATTACCTGGTGCCAAGCCGGGTGCACAAAGGCAAATTCTACGCGCTGCCGCAATCGCCGCAGTTGTTCAAGCAATTGCTGATGATGTCCGGTTTCGATCGCTACTACCAGATTGTTAAATGCTTCCGTGATGAAGACTTGCGTGCGGATCGCCAGCCAGAATTTACCCAGATTGACGTCGAAACCTCCTTCATGACGGCACCGCAGGTGCGTGAAGTGATGGAGAAACTGGTGCGTGAACTGTGGCAGGAGATTTTGAGCGTCGATCTGGGTGATTTCCCGATCATGACGTTTGCTGAAGCCATGCGCCGTTTTGGCTCCGACAAACCTGACCTGCGTAACCCGCTGGAACTGGTGGATGTCGCCGATCTGCTTAAAACGATCGACTTTAAAGTGTTCTCCGGCCCGGCTAACGATGCCAAAGGCCGTGTGGCGGTGATTCGCGTACCGGGCGGTGCGCAATTAAGCCGCAAACAGATTGATGAATACGGCAAATTTATTGAGATCTACGGGGCTAAGGGCCTTGCCTATATTAAAGTTAACGAGAAGGCGAAAGGGCTCGAAGGAATTTCCAGTCCGGTGGCTAAATTCCTGAATGAAACGCTGCTGACAGCCCTGTTGGAACGCACGGCGGCCGAGGACGGCGACATTCTGTTCTTCGGTGCGGACAGCGCGAAAGTGGTGACAGACGCGTTGGGTGCGCTGCGTCTTAAACTGGGACGCGATCTCGGCCTGACCAATCTGGCAAGCTGGAGACCGCTGTGGGTCATCGACTTCCCGATGTTTGAAGACGACGGCGAAGGCGGTTTGGCTGCCATGCACCACCCGTTTACTTCACCGCGTGATATGACGCCTGAAGCACTGGAAAGCAACCCGGTTTCAGCCATCGCTAACGCCTACGATATGGTGCTGAACGGCTATGAAGTGGGTGGCGGTTCCGTGCGTATTCATAGCAGTACAATGCAACAGACAGTGTTCCGCATTCTGGGCATCAATGAACAGGAACAGCGTGAAAAATTCGGCTTCCTGCTGGACGCGCTGAAGTACGGTACACCGCCGCATGCCGGTCTGGCGTTTGGTCTGGACCGTCTGGTGATGCTGTTGACCGGCACCGAGAACATTCGTGACGTTATCGCCTTCCCGAAAACCACCGCAGCGGCCTGCCTGATGACGGAAGCGCCGAGCTACGCCAATCCGGCATCGTTAGCCGAGCTGTCAATTGCCGTGGTGGCGAAAGCGAAACCTGTGCAGGATGCGGAGTAACCGCCGATGGCTTATAAGCGTCCCGTTTCGGCCCTGATCGTTATTTATGCTCAGGATACCGGGCGGGTGCTGATGCTTCAGCGTCGCGACGATCCCGATTTTTGGCAGTCGGTTACCGGCAGCCTTGAGGAAGGCGAAACCGCGGCGCTTACCGCGCAGCGCGAAGTGAAAGAAGAAGTTAACATCGATATCGCCGCTGAGGGGTTATCACTGTTTGACTGTCAGCGCTGTGTCGAGTTTGAGCTTTTTGCTCATTTGAGACGTCGCTATGCCCCCGGCATCACGCACAATATGGAACACTGGTTCTGTCTCGCGTTGCCGAGTGAACGCGAGGTGATTCTCACCGAGCATCTTGCCTACCGTTGGTTAGCGGCGTCCGAGGCGGCGCAACTGACCAAATCGTGGAGCAACCGGCAGGCGATTGAAGAATTTGTTATTTATCCGGCCTGAAGAGGCTTTTTTCGGAGATTTTTATGGCAGGTCATAGTAAGTGGGCCAACACAAAGCACCGTAAAGCGGCGCAGGATGCAAAACGCGGCAAAATCTTTACCAAAATTATCCGCGAACTGGTGACGGCGGCTCGTTTGGGCGGCGGCGATCCGGGCTCCAACCCGCGTCTGCGTGCGGCCATCGATAAAGCGCTCTCCAACAACATGACGCGCGATACCCTGAACCGCGCCATTGCACGCGGTGTCGGTGGCGATGAAGATAACAACATGGAAACCATCATTTATGAAGGTTACGGCCCTGGCGGCACGGCGGTGATGGTGGAATGTCTGAGTGACAACCGCAACC
Source organism: Candidatus Symbiopectobacterium sp. NZEC151 (assembly GCF_025962655.1). GTDB lineage: Bacteria > Pseudomonadota > Gammaproteobacteria > Enterobacterales > Enterobacteriaceae > Symbiopectobacterium. The sequence goes on from NZ_JAGFPE010000001.1 coordinate 675,077, forward strand.
GTACCGTATCCGAAGTGCGCCATGCCTTCACCAAATGCGGGGGTAACCTGGGTACCGATGGTTCCGTTTCCTATCTGTTCACCAAAAAGGGCGTTATCTCTTACGCGCCGGGCCTGGATGAAGATCAGGTGATGGATTCTGCGTTGGAAGCCGGTGCTGATGACGTCGTGACCTACGACGACGGCGCTATTGACGTCTTTACCCCGTGGGAAACCTTCGGTCAGGTGAAAGATGCGCTGGATGCTGCCGGTCTGAAAGCCGAATCCGCAGAAGTTTCCATGATCCCGTCGACCAATGCCGACATGGATGTAGACACCGCACCGAAACTGATGCGTCTGATCGACATGTTGGAAGACTGTGATGATGTGCAGGAAGTTTATCACAACGGTGAAATTTCCGACGAGGTAGCGGCAACACTGTAATGGTGTTTTCGCAGCTTACGGTTAACGCGTCTACAGGGGGCGATGCGCGATGGCGCTAATTCTTGGCATCGACCCCGGTTCACGCATTACCGGATATGGCATTATCCGCCAGCAAGGGCGTCAGCTCAGCTATGTCGGTAGCGGCTGTATTCGCACCGGGGTGGACGATCTCCCGACGCGATTGAAGCTGATTTATGCCGGGGTGAGCGAGATAATCACCCAGTTTCAGCCTGATTGTCTGGCGATAGAGCAAGTTTTTATGGCCAAAAATGCGGATTCAGCCCTGAAGCTGGGGCAGGCGCGCGGCGTGGCGATTGTGGCGGGTGTCAATCAAGGGTTACCCATTTTCGAGTACGCTGCCCGACAAGTAAAACAGACGGTTGTTGGCACCGGCGCGGCAGAAAAAAGTCAGGTGCAGCATATGGTGCGTACCTTGCTGAAGCTGTCAGCGAATCCGCAGGCAGATGCCGCCGATGCGCTCGCCATTGCCATTACGCACTGTCATTTGAGTCAGAATGTGGCACGCATCGGCCCCGACAGGTTGAATTTAGTGCGCGGGCGACTGCGTTGAACATCAGGCTGGATATTCATCCAGCCTTTTTTATGCTATAAGCTAGCAAAAAGGTTTTAACGTAACGAAAAGGAAGGTCAACGTGATTGGTCGTCTCAGAGGCATCATTCTGGAAAAACAACCGCCGCAGGTGCTGATCGAAGTCAACGGGGTTGGCTATGAAGTCCATATGCCGATGACCTGCTTTTATGAACTGCCCGATTTGAACCAGGAAGCGGTCATTTTCACCCAGTTTGTGGTGCGGGAAGATGCACAGTTATTGTTTGGTTTTAACAATAAGCAAGAGCGCGCGCTATTTCGTGAGTTGATTAAAACCAACGGCGTTGGGCCAAAACTGGCGCTGGCTATCCTCTCAGGGATGTCCGCCCAGCAGTTCGTGAGCGCCGTTGAGCGAGAAGAGATCGCTACGTTGATCAAACTGCCGGGCGTCGGTAAGAAAACGGCAGAGCGGTTAGTGGTAGAAATGAAGGACCGCTTCAAAGGGATGAGCGGAGATCTGTTTAATCCAGCGGCCCTCGATGTCCCGCTCAGCAGCTCAGCATCCACCGCGGCACCGGAAGACGATCCGGAAAGTGAAGCGGCCTCAGCGCTGGTGGCCTTGGGCTACAAACCGCAGGAAGCCAGTCGGATGGTATCGAAAATTGCCCGACCCGGTGCGGACTGTGAGATGCTGATCCGCGAAGCGCTGCGCGCCGCACTGTAAGGAAATTGCCATGATTGAAGCCGACCGCCTGATCTCCTCGCAAGAAATACCTGAAGAAGAGATCATTGATCGTGCGATCCGCCCACGCATGCTGGCGGAATACGTAGGGCAACCCGTGGTGCGCGAACAGATGGAAATCTTTATTGAGGCGGCACGTAAACGGGGTGATGCACTGGATCACCTGCTGATTTTTGGTCCACCCGGTTTAGGGAAAACCACGCTCGCCAATATTGTCGCCAATGAGATGAACGTGAACCTGCGCACCACGTCAGGGCCGGTGTTGGAGAAGGCCGGCGACCTGGCGGCACTGCTGACCAACCTTGAACCGCATGATGTGTTGTTTATCGATGAAATCCACCGTTTATCGCCCGTGGTGGAAGAGGTGCTCTATCCTGCGATGGAAGATTACCAACTGGATATCATGATCGGTGAGGGGCCCGCCGCGCGTTCAATCAAACTCGACCTTCCTCCGTTTACCCTGATTGGCGCGACGACCCGCGCTGGCTCCCTGACATCGCCACTGCGCGATCGTTTTGGCATTGTGCAACGGCTCGAATTCTACAAGGTGGAAGACTTACAGCACATTGTCAGCCGCAGCGCGGCTTGCCTGGGGCTGGATCTTACCGATGAAGGCGCGTTAGAAGTCGCTCGACGCTCTCGCGGCACGCCGCGTATTGCCAATCGCTTGCTGCGCCGGGTCCGTGATTACTCAGAAGTAAAATCGAGTGGTGCCATCGATGTCGAAACGGCAAAGCTGGCGCTGGATATGCTGGCGGTAGACACGGAAGGCTTCGATTATATGGATCGCAAATTGCTGCTGGCTATCATCGATAAATTTACCGGCGGACCGGTCGGGCTGGATAATCTGGCGGCGGCTATCGGTGAGGAGCGGGAAACCATTGAAGATGTGCTGGAGCCTTACCTGATTCAGCAGGGGTTTATTCAGCGCACGCCGCGCGGGCGTATTGCCACCGCGCATGCATATCGTCACTTCGGTATTGACAGAAGCTGACCCGCCCTCAGGCGGGTTGCTTGCGAATCAGGCTCAGCATAAACAGGAACGAGGCGCTCAGCACCACGGAAGGGCCCGCTGGGGTGTTGTACAAGGCGGAAAAGATCAGACCGCCGGTCACGGCCAGCATCCCCAGCACCACCGCTAAACCCGCCATCTGTTCCGGCGTGCGTGCAAAACGGCGCGCGGTAGCGGCAGGAATGATCAGTAATGAGGTGATGATCAGCGCACCGACAAATTTCATGGCAAGCCCGATGGTCAACGCGGTTACCAGCATCAGAATCAAACGGGTGCGCTGTAGATTGACACCGTCCACGTGCGCCAATTCCTGGCTGATGGTCATGGAAAGCAACGAACGCCACTGCCAGCACATGATGGCGATCACTACCAGTACTCCAGGCCCAATCAGCCACAAATCCTGCGTGGTTACCGACAGCAAATCACCAAACAGGTAGGCCATCAAATCAACGCGAATGTTGTTCATCAGGCTAACGACCACCAACCCTAACGACAGCGCGCTGTGCGCCATGATGCCAAGCAGCGTGTCGATGGCGAGATAGGGGCGACGCTCCAGCCACACCAATCCCAGTGCCAGCAGCAGGGTTACCAGAATAACCGCGTAATAGACGTTGATATCCAGCAGAAAACCGATGGCAACGCCCAGCAGGGAGGCATGGGCCAGCGTATCACCGAAGTAAGACATCCGTCGCCAGACCACGAACGAACCGAGCGGACCCGCCGCGCAGGCGAGAAAAATACCGGCCAGCCAACCGGGGAGCAAAATATCAATCATGCGTCGTTGCCGCCCTGTCGTTTTAAAATAATGCGTCCGTTTAAATCGTGACGATGATTATGGTGGTGGCGATAGACGGCCAATTGTTCTGCGCCGCGTGGGCCAAACATGGCGAGAAATTGAGGATGCAGAGAGACGACTTCTGGCGCGCCAGAGCAGCATACATGCTGATTCAGACACAGCACTTCGTCGGTCTTGGCCATCACCAGATGCAAGTCGTGCGAGACCATCAACACACCGCAGTCAAATTCCTGTCGCAACTGGTTGATAAGGTCGTACAACGCCAACTGTCCGTTGACATCCACCCCTTGCGTCGGCTCATCTAACACCAACAATTGAGGCTGATTGAGCAGCGCGCGCGCGAGCAGCACCCGCTGTGTTTCGCCACCGGAGAGCTTTTGCATCGGTTGATCTAACAAGTGGGCGGCCTGCACCCGCTTGAGCGCGGGCAAGATATCCTGCTGTTTAACGCCGGGGCGTAAACGCATAAAACGACCCACGGTCAAGGGCAGGGTGACATCCAGATGCAGTTTTTGCGGTACGTAGCCAATGCGTAAATTGGGCTGCTTGTGCAGGGTGCCAGCCGTAGGTGCCAGCAGCCCGAGCACCACGCGTACCAGCGTGGATTTTCCTGCACCATTGGGCCCAAGCAGGGTAAGAATGCGGCCCGATTGCAGGTTCAGCGAAATGTCGCTAAGCACGTTACGTTCACCAAAGGCGACGGAAATGCGATCGAGCGAAACGAGTGTAGACATAAAATTCAGTTTGCAGAGTGTCTGTGACGTTATAATATTACAAAATTAACGGTAAATGAATGAGAAAACGCGCATGCCATCCAGCTTTACACCGAAAAAATCGCCAAATGAGCAAAAATTGAAAGCCCTGTTTGTCGCGGGTGCACTATTCTTTGCGGGTATCACTGTAGAAAGCGCGCAGGCGGCGGTCGTCAGCTCCGTTCGTCCTCTCGGGTTTATCGCGGCGGCCATTGCCGATGGGGTAACGCCTACGGAGGTACTGTTACCTGATGGCGCATCGCCTCACGATTATGCCCTGCGCCCGAGCGATGTCCAGCGTTTACAGTCGGCAGAGCTGGTTATTTGGGTTGGGCCGGAAATGGAAGCGTTTTTAACCAAGCCGCTGGCATCTCATGCTGCATCACAACAGATTGCCTTGGCGAGCTTGCCTGCCATTCAGAACGCACTGATTAAAGAGAGTGAGCACCACGACGATGAGCATGCTGAAGCGGCGGAGCATGACCATCATGACGCTGCGGATCATGATGAAGCCGAGCACCAACACGGGCACGTTCATGGCAGTGCTGATGCGCATCATGACCATGGCGCAGATGATACTGCTGACGCCCATGAAGGGCACCACCATGGCGAGTACAACATGCACATTTGGCTGTCACCGGAGATGGCAAAACAGACAGCGATCGCAATTCATGCAAAATTGTTGGAACTAATGCCACAAAAGAAAGACAAATTAGACGCGAATCTACTTAATTTTACAGATCAACTCGCGCAGACAGAAGAAAAAGTTGTTAATATGCTGGCACCTGTGAAGGGGAAGGGCTACTTCGTGTTTCACGATGCCTATGGCTATTTTGAAAAGCGTTTTGGGTTAAGCCCGTTAGGCTATTTCACTATCAACCCAGCCATTCAACCCGGTGCACAGCGTTTACACCAAATACGAACACAACTGGTTGAGCAGAAGGCGGTATGCGTCTTTGCTGAGCCACAATTCAGGCCAGCGGTTATCAATGCTGTTGCCAAAGGAACGGAGGTACGCATTGGCGTACTGGATCCATTGGGAAGCAACATCGCGCTAAGTAAGGACAGTTATGCCGAGTTTCTGCTACAACTGTCCGATCAGTATAGCCGCTGCCTGGAGAAGAGATCATGAGGATGCCGATAAGTGCAGCAGATAGTCCGAACTATCGCTATAGCGTATAACAACTTGCCGCGACCCCATCGCATAATGCTGGGGTCGTTGAGTGTCATCACCCTGGCCGTCGCCGTCTGGCGGCCCGTTGTCTATCCCCCCGCTGATGATACGCCCGTTACTGTCAAAGAAACCCCGATTAGCACTGCACCCATGCCAACTCAAACCGTTATGCAACCGCAGACGCTCGCGCCTGAGGCCAGTGAGCCGATGGATAGCGAAAGCATTGAGCAACCGACGCCGCCGGTGGCGATCCCGGCGGATGAGTTGGGGACAACCGGTAGCGATGACAGCAGCGTGCATGAGTATGTGGTTTCAACCGGTGATACCTTAAGCAGCATTTTGAACCAGTACGGCATTGATATGGTTGATGTGTCGCTGCTGGCCGATAAACACGACGACTTACGTAATCTCAAGATCGGCCAGCAGCTCTCCTGGACAGTCAACGATGACGGTGAATTGCAAAGCCTGACGTGGCAGATGTCGCGTCGTGAAACCCGTATCTATGAGCGCGGCGATAACGGTTTTAAAGAACGCGTGGAGATGCAGAAAGGGGAGTGGCACAACCGCGTTATCAACGGTCGCCTGAGTGGCAGTTTTGTGCAGAGCGCCAAAACGGCGGGTCTGACCGACAGTGAAGTCAATGCGGTGATCAAGGCGCTGCAATGGCAGCTCGATTTCCGCAAACTGCGCAAAGACGATAATTTCTCGGTATTGCTATCGCGGGAAATTCTCGACGGCCGCAGTGAGCAGAGCGAATTGATCGGTGTTCGGCTGAACACCGGCGATAAAGATTACTTTGCTATCCGTGCGGCCGACGGTAAGTTCTACGATCGGGAAGGCTCAGGGTTAACCCGTGGGTTTATGCGTTTCCCTACCATGAAGCAGTTCCGCGTCTCTTCGAATTTTAATCCGCGTCGCCTTAATCCCGTCACCGGACGTGTGACGCCGCATCGCGGTGTAGATTTCTCCATGCCGGTAGGCACCCCGGTGCTGTCGGTTGGGGATGGTGAAGTGGTTGCGGCATCGCGCGGGCCGGACACCGGCAACTTCGTTGAGATCCGTCACGGACGCCAATATACCACGCGCTATATGCACTTGAATCGCCTGCTGGTGAAACCTGGGCAGAAAGTGAAACGCGGCGATCGTATCGCGCTATCCGGCAATACCGGGCGCTCAACCGGTCCGCATCTGCACTATGAGTTCTGGATCAATCAGCAAGCGGTAAACCCGTTGACGGCCAAACTGCCGCGTTCGGAAGGGTTGGCAGGTCAGGATCGTCGCGAATATCTGGCGCAGGTCAGAGAGGTGACACCGCAGCTCAAGTTTGATTAGTATCTGGCCGTGTTCATCTTCAGCCGACAGCTTGCTGTCGGCTGTTTTATTTATACCGGTCATGCGTTTATCGGGAAGATGATTGCAAAACCTGAGCGGACAATTATCATTACCCTATGTTGTATATGAAGAGTTAAGGCATGAATACAGAGAAAAAAAATAGCGCCGAGTTTATCCCCGAGTTCAAACGCGAGTTTTATCTACCGCGCTATTGGGGAGTATGGCTAGCCGCAGGAGCCATGGCGGCAACGGCTTATGTTCCCGCCCGCTGGCGCGACCCGGTGTTGGGTCATTTGGGCAAACTGGTCGGCCGCTTTGCCAAAGGTGCGAGAAGACGCGCCCGAATCAATCTGCTCTATTGCTTCCCTGAACTGTCGGAATCTAAGCGGGAAGCGATTATTGACCGGATGTTTGCTACCGCACCGCAAGCGATGGTGATGATGGCCGAAGTGGCGGTTCGCGGCGCTGAACATGTGCAGAAAAAACTGCGTTGGCACGGTTGGGAAACCGTCGAAGCGCTCCAGCAGCAACAACGCAATATCATTTTTTTGGTTCCCCACGGTTGGGGCGTTGATATTCCCGCCATGCTGATCTCTGCCAAAGGCCAGAAAATTGCGGCAATGATGCATAATCAAAAAAATCCGCTGGTGGATTATCTGTGGAACAGCGCACGCCTTTGCACCAATGGCCGCGTTCATGCCCGAAATGATGGTATCAAGCCTTTCGTCAGCTCAATTCGTAATGGCTACTGGGGGTATTATCTGCCGGATCAGGATCACGGTCCTGAGCACAGCGAATTTGTTGATTTTTTTGCTACCTACAAGGCTACCTTACCCGCCATTGGCCGCTTGATGAAGGTCTGTAAAGCCTCGGTGGTGCCGCTGTTCCCGGTGTACAACGCCGCAGAAGGGGTACTGGATGTGGTGATCCGCCCGCCGATGGATGACTTGCTTGAGGCGGATGACACCCAGATAGCGCGCCGAATGAATGAAGAAGTCGAACAATTGGTCGGCCCGAACCCGGAGCAGTACACCTGGATTTTGAAGATCTTGAAAACCCGCAAACCGGGAGAGACGGAACCCTACTGCCGGGATGAACTGTTTCGCGACTAAGTCGCTTTCTTGCCAACGCGGCGGTAGCAGGCGTGAGCCTGTTACCGCGTATTCTGTCGTGTCCTCTGCTGTCCCCACCGTTAAATTACGTGTTTTTTTTAATTATAATAAAAATATTTTAACGTAACCCTCAAGTGTTTCAATAACATGTCGATAACCTTAACGCATTGAGCGTTACACAAGTATGGACAATTACGGCCCGCAGGTTGACTTGCGCGGTTTTCACGCAAGGAAGCATGGATTTGGTTCACACCGATGAACCCCTAATCATTACCTTTCCAGGGCTGATATTATGAATTTTATCCGCGATACCAAAATAAGAACCATGCTGGTGCTTATCCTGATCCTGTTTTCCTTGCTGTGGGGCGGCGTTTCGGCGTTCGCACTCTACTCGCTGAGCCAACTAAACGATGAAATTGATCTCACCAACGTACAGCAAATTAACGGCGACATTATCAACGGTGCCAGCGGTCAATATTATCGTGCAAAAAGTGCATTGGACCGCGCTGCTGAAGCCAAAACCGGTAACAATCCCACATTACTCGCTACGGAATTGCGCACGGCAGAGGAAGAGTTGGCCCGTTTAAAACAAGGGCTGGAAACGTTTAAGGTGACCGATCACGCCAATATCAATAACGTTACGGTAGATGAGATCTATAACAGCTCCTATCGGCTGTACAGTCAGGCCATGGTCCCGATGTATGAGGCGTTGAAAGGCGATCGCGCAGATAGCTTCCAACAACTCTCCAGCGGTGCTTACCGCGAACTGCGTCGTGATTTCACTACGGCTATCGATAAATACAACGCGGTTATCGCCGGTTTAAAAGAGCAGGCGCAGCAACGTATTAGTGGTTGGGTTGAGTGGTGCAAACGTATCCTGATTGCCGCGCTGGCCGTGGGCGCAGTCATTGTGGTACTGACCGATCGCTACCTGGCGGCGTTCGTGGTGCGCCCGTTGGAGCGCATTCAGCAGCATCTGCAAGTGTTGGCAGAAGGCATTTTGCATACGCCCTTGGAGCAGATGGGGAGAAACTGTGTCGGCAGGCTGGCTCCTTTCGTTCAGCAAATGCAAGGCAATTGGGTGAAGACCGTATCGGATATTCGCGGCAGCGCTGAAGAAATTTACCGCAGCGCCGGGGAAATTGCGTCGGGCAACACCGATCTTTCATCGCGCACCGAAGAGCAGGCGTCTGCGTTAGAACAAACCGCCGCCAGCATGGAACAATTGAGCGCGGTGGTGAAACAGAATGCGGATAACGCTAATCAGGCCAGTCTGGTCGCGAAGAACGCTTCACAGACCGCCAATGAAGGCGGTGATATCGTCAACGGCGTGATCAAGACCATGAGTACGATCAGCGGCAGCTCACAAAAAATTGCCGATATTATTTCCGTCATTAACGGTATTGCCTTCCAGACCAACATTCTGGCGTTGAATGCGGCCGTTGAGGCCGCGCGCGCTGGCGAACAGGGGCGGGGCTTTGCCGTGGTAGCCGGGGAGGTGCGTAACCTGGCCCAGCGCAGTGCTCAGGCGGCAAAAGAGATTGAAACCCTGATCGATGAATCCGTCAATAACGTCAAGATTGGCTCGGATCAGGTCGCGCTGGCAGGCAGTGCGATGGAAAATATCGTCAAGGCGGTGACCAGCGTGACGGATATCATGGGGGAGATTGCTTCTGCGTCGAGCGAACAGAGCAAGGGGATCAGTCAGGTCGGCCAGGCCGTGGTGGAAATGGATAGCGTGACACAGCAGAACGCCGCGTTGGTGGAGCAATCGGCTTCCGCCTCTGCCTCGTTAGAAGAGCAAGCGCGGCATCTCAATCAGATCGTCTCTATCTTCCAATTGGCGACGCTGGGGTCAGCGCCAAAAGCCGTGGCGGTACGTAAACCGGTAGCAACCAGTCCGGTGCCAGCATTAACCGCGCAAAAATCTGCACCTAAAGCGGAAGGAAATTGGGAAACGTTTTAAGTAACCCGAGATAAACAATAAAAAAGCCCCTGATTCAGGGGCTTTTTTTATGCAAGCAGCAAAGGGTTATTCTACGCGCAGGATGCGGCAGGTGTTGGTGGTGCCTACCGTACTCATTACGTCGCCTTGCGTGACGATAACCAGATCGCCAGACACCAGGAACCCTTTGTCACGTAACCGAATCACCGCATCGTTGGCTGCGGCAACACCGTCGGTATAACTGTCAAAATGTACCGGCGTAACCCCACGGTAGAGCGCCGTGAGATTCAACGTGTGCTCATGGCGAGACATGGCGAATATCGGCAAACCGGAACTGATACGAGACATCATTAGCGCGGTGCGGCCAGACTCGGTCATGGCGATAATCGCGGTGATGCCTTTCAGGTGATTCGCAGCATACATTGTGGACATGGCAATCGATTCTTCGATGTTATCGAATTGCACATCCAGGCGGTGCTTGGAGACATTGATACTCGGAATTTTTTCCGCACCAAGACATACGCTGGCCATCGCTGCGACGGTTTCGGCAGGGTACTGACCGGCAGCGGTTTCGGCTGACAGCATCACGGCATCGGTACCGTCCAACACGGCGTTGGCGACGTCCATGACTTCGGCACGGGTCGGCATCGGGTTGGTGATCATGGATTCCATCATCTGGGTCGCGGTGATCACCGCACGGTTCAACTGACGTGCACGACGGATCAGTTTCTTCTGAATACCGACCAGCTCCGGGTCACCAATTTCAACACCCAGATCGCCACGCGCCACCATCACTACGTCGGAGGCCAGAATGATGTCGTCCATGGCTTCGTCCGTAGCGACCGCTTCGGCACGTTCTACCTTGGAAACAATCTTCGCCTGACTGCCGGCATCGCGTGCCAGACGGCGGGCGTAATTGAGGTCTTCGCCGCAGCGCGGGAAAGACACCGCCAGATAATCGACGCCAATCTTGGCCGCTGTGATGATATCGGCTTTGTCTTTTTCAGTTAATGCCTCGGCAGACAGACCGCCACCGAGCTTGTTAATCCCTTTGTTATTGGACAGGGGGCCGCCGACGGTCACTTCGGTGAACACCTTCATGCCGTCCACGCGCAATACTTTTAACTGTACGCGGCCATCGTCAAGCAACAAGATATCACCCGGTACCACATCGGCCGGCAAGCCTTTGTAGTCGATGCCCACTTTTTCTTTGTCGCCTTCACCTTTGCCCAGGTTGGCATCCAGCAGGAATTTGTCGCCAACGTTCAGGAAGACTTTGCCTTCTTTAAAGGTCGAAACGCGAATTTTTGGCCCCTGGAGGTCGCCCAGAATTGCCACATGGCGGCCCAATTTTGCTGCGATTTCCCGCACTTTGTCCGCACGCAGCAGATGATCTTCAGGCGTACCGTGCGAAAAATTCAGGCGGACTACGTTAGCGCCTGCGGCAATGACCTTTTCCAGATTATTGTCGCGGTCGGTAGCTGGCCCCAGCGTAGTGACGATTTTGGTTCTTCTGAGCCGTCTGGACATGTATAACTCCGTTGACTTGTGAAGCAATAGTGAAGTGAGTAGTGCCGAACCGTGCTCTGGCATCAGGTAAAGCGCAAACGCGGCCCGCATCCGTGGTTAAGTACGGGTGGCTGTACCGGGCAATGGTCATGTATAGCAGCCATTACTCCTTAAGGATAGCCAACCCTTCCCCTTGTTATGATTATCATGTTGGGTAAATCGTTAAATACAAACGCATTGTGCTAACAAAAACAATATGTTAATAAAAACACCTGTTTATATAAACACAAAATTATAAAAACAGATGTTTAGTGCTCGTTACCGTAAGAACCGCCAAAACGGTCGCTTTTATCAAAGCGCGATTCCCGTAAGGCTTCCTTGACGCGCTTAAGGTTATCTCTGAATTTGGCGCCTCGGCGCAGCGTAAACCCGGTCGCCAGTACGTCAATCAGCGTTAATTGTGCGATACGGGACACCATGGGCATATAAACATCAGTATCTTCCGGCACATCGACGCGTAGCGTCAAAGACGCCTCGTGGGCTAGGGGGCTGTCATCTGACGTGATGGCGATAACCGTTGCATCGTTTTCCCGCGCTAACTGGGCCATTTCAACCAGACTTTTAGTTCTGCCGGTATGGGAGATCAGCACCACGACATCCCCATCGCTGGAGTTCATGCAACTCATGCGCTGCATAACAATGTCATCGAAGTAAACGACAGGGATATTAAAGCGGAAAAATTTATTCATCGCATCGTGCGCCACGGCGGCCGACGCACCAAAGCCGAAAAATGAAATTTTCTTGGCCTGCGTCAGCAAATCGACGGCGCGATTGACCGCGGTGATGTCCAGATTCGATTTGGCGTGCTCCAGCCCAGCCATGGTGGATTCGAAAATTTTGCTGGTATAGGAATCGACGCTGTCATCTTCATCGACGTTACGGTTAACATACGGCGTGCCATTGGCAATGCTTTGCGCCAGATGAAGTTTGAAATCGGGAAAGCCTTTGGTTTCCAGACGGCGGCAGAAACGGTTGACGGTGGGCTCGCTAACCTCCGCCATGCCAGCCAGTGTGGCAATACTGGAGTGGATGGCGGTATGTGGCGCCGCCAAAATAACCTCTGCCACTTTTCGTTCTGACTTGCTGAGGAGCTCAAGGTGGCTCAGAATTTTGTCCAGCATGTTCATATAATGAGACCGTGTGCGGTTTTATCGATTTCAACCAGAGGGAAACCGATGCAGAATTCATGGGAATATACTACGCCCCATGCTGGGTTGGCAGGGAAAACTGCGTAAGGCCGCGCATTTTTTTTCTGAGAACATGACGTGTGTCTAACTTTCAAAAAAGTAACCGACTGTCAGAAAAGACAGAAAATTTCTCTTTTGGAGGAACGCCTAAACCGTTTCAGTCATTCATACAGTGGGTTTTTTTCATCATTACGTGATGCGCATTGTGAAACTTAATGACATTTATTGACGGGTTTACGGGTCCTAGTCAAAAAGAGTACATTATTGCTGTAATAAAATTACAGCATCCTGCAACGAGGAGATGAACATGGCGGTAACTTCAACAGCCCAGGCGTGTGATCTGGTTATTTTCGGTGCGAAAGGCGATTTGGCGCGCCGGAAACTGCTGCCGTCTCTGTATCAATTGGAAAAGGCCGGTCATATTCATCCGGACACGCGCATCATCGGCGTGGGACGTGCAGAGTGGGATAAGGAAAAATACGTTAGCGTAGTCCGTGAAGCGCTGGACACCTTCATGAAGGAGTCTATTGATGACGGGCTGTGGCAAACGCTGAGTGGGCGGCTGGATTTTTGCAATCTGGATGTGCAGGATACCGCCGGTTTCAAACGGCTGGGCAAAATGCTCGACCAAAAGAACCGCACCACCATCAACTATTTCGCCATGCCGCCCAGCACCTTCGGTGCAATTTGTCGCGGGCTGGGGGAAGCGGGGCTGAACAAGTCGCCGTCGCGCGTGGTAATGGAGAAACCGCTGGGTTCGGATCTGGCTTCTTCTCGCGAGATCAACAATCAGGTAGCCGAATATTTCGAAGAGTGTCAGGTATACCGTATCGACCATTATCTGGGTAAAGAGACGGTACTCAACCTGCTGGCGCTGCGTTTTGCCAACTCGCTGTTCTCTGCCAATTGGGATCACCGCACCATCGACCATGTGCAGATCACCGTGGCGGAAGAGGTGGGCATTGAAGGTCGCTGGGGCTATTTCGATCAGGCCGGGCAGATGCGCGACATGATCCAAAACCATCTGTTGCAGATCCTGACCATGATCGCCATGTCTCCGCCGTCGGATTTAAGCACCGACCGGATTCGTGACGAAAAAGTGAAAGTGCTGCGCTCGCTGCGCCGTATCGATCGTTCCAACGTGCATGAAACCACGGTGCGCGGCCAATATACCGCCGGCTTTGTCCAGGGCCATAAAGTACCTGGCTATCTGGAAGAAGAGGGTGCCAACAAAAGCAGTAACACCGAGACCTTTGTGGCGATCCGCGTTGATATTGACGACTGGCGCTGGGCGGGTGTGCCGTTCTATCTACGTACCGGCAAGCGTTTGCCCACCAAGTGTTCGGAAGTGGTGGTCTATTTCAAAAACCCGGCGTTGAACCTGTTCCACGATTCTTACCAGCAGCTGCCGCAGAATAAACTGATCATCCGCTTGCAGCCTGATGAAGGCGTTGAGATTCAGATTTTGAACAAAATCCCCGGGTTGGAGCATAAACACCGTCTGCAAACCGTGAAACTGGACCTGAGTTTCTCCGAAACCTTTAATCAACAGCATCTGGCGGATGCCTACGAACGTCTGTTGCTGGAAACCATGCGCGGTATTCAGGCGCTGTTTGTGCGTCGTGATGAGACGGAAGAAGCCTGGAAATGGGTTGACTCCATCATGGAAGCCTGGGCGATGGATAACGATGCACCGAAACCGTATCAAGCAGGCACCTGGGGGCCGGTGGCGTCTGTTGCCATGATTACCCGTGATGGCCGTTCCTGGAACGAAGTGGAATAAAGGGTTGGGTTCTGCCGCGCGTACAGCGTGCGGCAGTGCCCGGTAATCGATTGAATTTTTGTTTGTAATGTTTGGCTAACTCGGTGCGGTCGGACGTCTGCTTTTGGCAGATCCCTGTGGCAGGGGCGCGCTATATGACTAATGATGCCTCCGGGCATGACAGGAGATGATGAATGAAAAACTGGAAAACGAGCGCAGAGCAAATTTTGACCACGGGTCCTGTGGTTCCAGTCATTGTGGTGAACAAACTGGAGCACGCAGTGCCGATGGCGAAAGCCCTGGTCGCAGGTGGCGTTCGCGTTCTGGAAGTCACGTTGCGTACCGACTGCGCAGTAGACGCGATCCGTGCCATTGCCAAAGAAGTACCTGACGCGATTGTCGGTGCTGGCACAGTAACCAATCCTCAGCAACTGGCTGATGTGATTGCTGCTGGCGCACAGTTCGCTATCAGCCCAGGCTTGACAGAGCCGTTGCTGAAAGCTGCCGTGGAAGGCCCGATTGCGTTGATTCCGGGGATCAGCACCGTTTCTGAACTGATGCTGGGTATGGATTACGGTTTGCGTGAGTTCAAATTCTTCCCGGCGGAAGCGAACGGCGGCGTAAAAGCGCTGCAAGCGATTGCAGGTCCGTTCTCGCATATCCGTTTCTGCCCGACTGGCGGTATCTCACTGAAAAACTACCGCGATTACCTGGCGCTGAAAAGCGTGCTGTGCGTGGGCGGCTCCTGGCTGGTGCCGAACGATGCGCTGGAAAGCGGCGACTATGCGCGCATTACCGAGCTGGCGCGTGAAGCAGTAGCAGGTGCTACAGCGTAAAACGCTGTTACGACAAAAAAGCCACGCATTGCGTGGCTTTTTTTTGGGGCCGGAGGCGATTATCCGGTCACGTTGACGGCGCTTGCGACCGAGACGGCCAACCCTACTGCGTCATCGATGTTATCAGCCACGGCCAGTGCCACACCCATTCGGCGTTTACCTTCGATATCCGGCTTGGCAAACAGGCGAATTTGCGTACCGGGACGCAGGGCATTTTCTAATCCACTGTAGCTGACGTTATCGCTCACCAACTCAGGCAAAATAACGGCAGAAGCGGCGGGGCCATATTGCCGTACCGCGCCGACAGGTAAACCCAGGAAAGCGCGCACGTGCAGGGCAAATTCGGAAAGATCTTGCGAGATCAGCGTGACCATGCCGGTATCATGCGGGCGCGGTGACACTTCGCTGAAGATGACCTCATCACCGCAGACAAACAGCTCCACGCCAAACAGACCATAACCCCCCAGCGCACTGACCACATCGCGGGCGATCTGCTGCGCACGCGCCTGAGCCAGTTCGCTCATTTGCTGCGGCTGCCATGATTCGCGGTAGTCGCCGTCCTCCTGACGGTGGCCGATGGGCGCACAGAAGTGGATACCGTCGCTGGCGCTGACCGTTAATAACGTGATTTCGAAATCAAAGTTGACCAGGCCTTCCACGATCACCTTACCGCCACCCGCACGTCCACCTTCTTGCGCGTATTTCCAGGCCTGATCCCGTTGTTCTTCACGACGGATCAAACTTTGTCCTTTACCTGAAGAACTCATGACCGGCTTGACGATACAGGGGTAACCGATTTCGGCAACGGCCTGTTGAAACGCGTCTTCGCTGGCCGCAAAACGGTAGGAGGAGGTAGGCAAACTCAACGTTTCTGCCGCCAGACGACGAATGCCTTCACGGTTCATGGTCAGACGCGTGGCTTTGGCACAGGGCACTACATGGTGGCCTTCCTGCTCTAACGTCTCTAGCGTGTCGGTGGCAATGGCTTCAATTTCCGGCACAATGTAATCAGGACGCTCAAGTTCGATAACGGCACGCAGCGCTGCGCCATCCAGCATGTTAATGACGTGGCTGCGGTGAGCGATATGCATAGCGGGAGCATTGGCATAGCGATCGACACCGATCACCTCAACGCCCAGCCGCTGGCACTCTATCGCCACTTCTTTACCCAGTTCTCCGCAACCTAATAACATCACGCGTGTTGCGCCTGCGCGTAGCGCTGTTCCAACCGTTAACATTATGCTTTCCTGATCTGTATTGACATGGCGCGCAGTATAAAGGAAAACGTTTGCGTACGCATCCGCGGCGAGGATATCTGCGGCAACAAGCCATGCATATAAACAGCATCGCTTGGCTTTCTCTAAGAATCGTGCCACGATTTTCTTTCCAGAAAACAGGATGGCACGCAATGAAAGCACCTCAGGCAGAAAAACGTCCGTACCCCCTCACGACCCACGGTGATACCCGCATTGATAATTACTACTGGCTACGTGACGATGCGCGGGAAGATCCGGCCGTATTGTCGTATCTGCAAGCAGAAAACGCCTATTGCGCCTCGCATATGCAACCCTGCGATGCGGTGAAAGAAACGCTTTATCAGGAGATGGTGGCGCGGATCCCGGCGCAGGATGCGTCGGTGCCTTATGTTAAACGTGGTTATCGCTATCAGACGCGCTACGAATCGGGTAAAGAGTACGCGCTCTATGTGCGCCAGCCTGCATCGGAAACGGAACAGTGGCAACTGTTGCTGGATGAGAATGAACGTGCCGCAGACAGCGAGTTCTATCATCTGGGGGCGCTGTCCGTCAGCCCGGACAACCGACTGCTGGCGTTGGCAGAGGATAAAATTTCTCGCCGTCAGTACGACATCCGTTTTCGCAACCTGGAGAGCGGGGAGTGGTTGCCGGACGTCATTGAGCATGTCTCGGCAAACATGCAGTGGAATGCTGATGCCTCCGCGATTTACTACGTGCGCAAGCACCCGCAGACGCTGCTTCCCTATCAGGTCTATATGCATCGCCTCGGTGATGATGTCAGCCAGGATCGTCTGATCTATGAAGAGCAGGATGATACCTATTACGTCAGTCTGGGTGAAACCACCTCTGAAGCGTATATCGTTATCTTCCTGAGCAGTACCACCACTACCGAAGTTCGCTTGCTGGATGCGCACGACAGTCAGGCCGTGCCGCAGGTGTTTATTCCGCGCCGTAAAGATCATGAGTATGGGGTGGACCACTATCAGGGCGCATTCTATCTGCGCTCGAACCGTGAGGGCAAAAACTTCGGCCTGTATCGCACTGTCGGTTGGGATGAGTCGGCGTTGGAAACGCTCATCGCGCCGCATAACACCCGCGTGCTGGAGAGTTTTGAGCTGTTCCGCGATTGGCTGGTGCTGGAAGAGAGAGAGAAGGGCTTAACCTCCCTGCGTCAGGTGCATTGGCAGACCGGCGCCGAAAAGAACATCAGCTTTAACGATCCCAGCTATGTTACCTGGCTTGCTTACAATCCGACGCCTGAGACCTCATTGCTGCGTTTTGGTTATTCATCCATGACCACGCCGACCTCGCTGTACGAGATCAATCTGGACAGCGGTGAACAGTGCCTGCTCAAACAGGCGGAGGTTAAACACTTTGCCGCTGCGGATTATTGCAGCGAACGCCTGTGGATTACCGTGCGCGATGGCGTTGAAGTGCCGGTGTCGCTGGTGTATCGCCGCGACTGCTATCAACCTGGCAATAATCCGCTTCTGGTGTACGGCTACGGTGCCTATGGCAGCAGCATGGAGCCGGATTTTAGCGTGAGTCGCCTGAGCCTGCTCGACAGAGGGTTTGTGTTTGCGTTGACCCACATTCGCGGCGGCGGGGAGTTGGGGCAGCAATGGTATGACGACGGCCGCTTGCTCAATAAGATGCACTCCTTTACCGATTTTATTGATATATCTCGCGCATTGGTGGCGCAGGGGTATGGTAATGAAAAGCAGCTTTATGCCATGGGCGGCAGTGCGGGAGGCTTGCTGATGGGCGCAGTCGTTAACCTGGCCCCTGCGCTGTTTAAAGGCGTGGTAGCGCAGGTCCCGTTTGTCGATGTGCTGACCACCATGCTTGATGAGTCAATTCCATTGACCACCGGCGAATATGACGAGTGGGGGAACCCTGGTGAGCCGCGTTATTATGACTACATCAAAAACTACAGTCCTTATGACAATGTCAGTGCTCAAGCCTATCCGCACCTGTTGATTACCACCGGACTGCATGACTCGCAAGTTCAGTATTGGGAACCGGCCAAATGGGTGGCTAAGTTGCGTGAGCTGAAAACTGACGACAACCTGCTGCTGCTGTTGACGGATATGGATGCCGGGCACGGGGGAAAATCAGGTCGATTCAAACAATACGAAGACATTGCGCTGGAGTACGCATTTTTGCTGATGGTTGAAGAGAAGTAAAATACAGGGTTCGCGACTGGAGTAATCCCGCTGAATGCGGGATTACCCGTTCAGCGTACTAAGGCATCAGCTCACCGTATCGGTTTGCTGGGCGCGTTTTGACCGTTTATCCGCCCGTTTTTCTGCTGCGGTCTTTGCCGGTTTTTTCTTGCTGTTCTTCTTGCTGTCCATGCCTTTACTCATTTGATTTGCCTCTCTCGGTAAAAGGTGGTGTGCCTCACCATTAACCGCCTGTTGGGCATAACATGCAAGCGAAAAAAGTGTTTTGGACAGCAGATTTCAGGCTATTTTGCCTTGGGTTCGTAGGGTAGGCGGGAGAACTGCAACGATCGTTGGCGGTAGAATGCGATGCGTTCACGAAAATAGTCACGCAGATGCTCCGGTTGCTCTCTTTCCACGATGTCTGGAATGACCGGCATATTGTACCGTTCCTTGAACGCCACGCCAGAGGCTGCGAGATCAACATTCACTCTATCCATCTCTTGCGCAGAAAGAGTAGCCAGATTATACGCCATTGTTCTTATCCTCAGGGCCGTCAGTGAGCGCGCATGATAGCATTTTTAGCCCAGCGGGCATACGCCGGTATTGCTCCACGACCTGATGCTAAAAAAGAATGATTATTTTTTATAAAATTAAAATGAAGCAGCGTTTTTTATAAACTGCCTGAGATGCACCAGGAGGAAATAAAAACCATTCTCAGATGAATGAAATGAATAACTATTTGATGAAATTGAAAATCGTTATCAATTAACTTATCTTGATGATTAATAATGATTTATTTTTTATGTTAATTATATTGATAATAAAATGTTTTTTATTTTTTAACAGCAAGGCATAATGAAAAAAATTGACTCACCTGCCAATCAGAGGGAATGAAAGATGCTCAAAAAAGAGATGATTCAACAATTAAACGACCAGCTAAACCTGGAGTTCTATTCTGCTAATTTGTACCTGCAAATGAGCGCATGGTGTGGCGATAAAGGTTTTGAAGGTGCGTCAGCATTCCTGAAAACACATTCGCAAGAAGAGATGGAACATATGCAACGCCTCTTCAACTATCTGGATGATACCGGCAGCATGCCCGTACTGGGCGCTATCGCTGCGCCGCCGGTCGATTTTGCTTCACTGTCTGACGTATTTGAACAGACCTATGAGCATGAGCAATTAATTACGCACAAAATCAACGAGCTGGCTCATGCAGCAATGACGCAGCAAGATTATTCAACGTTCAACTTCTTGCAATGGTATGTTGCTGAGCAACATGAAGAAGAGAAACTGTTTAAATCCATTCTCGACAAGCTGGCATTGGTCAGTACGGCGCAGGGGGGTCTGTTCTTTATCGATCAGGACCTGAAAAAAATGACGACTGCACCGACCCAACAGTAACGCGTTATTACGTTCCCTTCAGGCTAAAAGAGGTCGTCAGCCTGAAGGGAATGCGCATTAACAGACGCCGAAATTGCCCTCCTCGCGGTAAAACGAGACGCTATCAACGCTGATTTCTATTTCTTTCTCAACAGGATCGTCAATTCTCGCGCAGTAAAGCCTGCTGTCCTCTACGCTAAGCACTCGCATTCTTGGCCCACCGGTTTTACTTTGAACGATATCCCCTGGTTTAAACATCGCAGCCACCTTTTGCCTGAGTAATACTACACATGGCGCTTACTTTTCGCTCCCCAAGCGCCTGCAAGGGTACTGATTACGGCACCGAGCAGCAGTGCAAAAAATGACCACAGCGCGGCTTTTGCCGCTGCTTTTGACATTTGGTCAGCCTGCTCGACGGCCTGCTTTTTCCAGTCCTCATAACGCTGCTGAGCCTGCTGTATATTCTGTTGTGCTTGAGTAAGGCGCTCGCTCACTTCTTTCACCATACGATCGCGGGTACTGATAATGTTTTCGACCGCCCGGTCAGCCTCAGTTGGCGTGAGATCGGTGTTTTGCGTTAACGCACGCTTGATATCATCACGATTGATGCTGGCTGCAATCGTTTTACTTCGTTGCGCAAGTTTCTCGGTTAATTGGGCTGCAACCTGCTCACTCGGTTCTGTGCCAACGGCCATACGGCGCGCAGCCAGCATGATATCCTGTTTGGCACCTTGTAATTGCTGCTTGAGATAATCGGGTTGTAATGTGGGGATACCGGATTTAACTAACGCATTTTCCACTTCACTCTGCAAGCCATCACTTGAGAGGTGCGTATCAAGCATGATCTCTTCAAATAAATTTTGCCCCGCATCCCCCATGCGAGAGAGCCCATGCCCCAGCGCTTCGCCACCGCTGGAAATCATCGAACCTGTCGCAGATGCGATTGAGCCTAGCGCACTTCCCGCTGTTTTTATTGACGAACTCACCAGCATGGCACCCAATACTGAAGCCACCAGTAACGCGCTGGCCCAATTCAAGAAGCCGTGAATCATACCATCGTAACCCGCCAATCGGCCTGCGATAAACGATCCTGCAAATAAACTGATGACAATGGAGAACACCGTCCATAGACCGACGGCCATACCTGCGCCATTTACCGGATCGTCTGACTTCGGCTCGACCATTGCAAAACCCAAACTGCTGCCCAGGGTAGACAATAATATAGATACGGCCATAACCGTCACTATACCTGCAATGATACTGCCCCATGATATTGTTTTAATGTCTTTCGCTTCATATGCAACGCTCATGATTTCTCCAGGATAGTGATGACGTTTTATGGATAAATATCAACGAGTATAGGTGAGGACAAATGAGGGCTAACGCTTTGGATTGAAATATGAAACTTCAGCGAAAATAAATAATTAGTTGCTGCTTTAATTAACAGATGATCATCGCATGGTGCAAAGGTAGTAAAGTCCTGAGCGTAGACTGACGATTGCGCTAAGTAGCGCCAGATTGCGAACTTAACACTGAAACCGCGTGAGCGGATTTTTCTATTTTTTATAAAAATTAATGGATTAGATTCGAAACCCCGTATTCTTCAAATAGTAAAACAATCCTTTAATAATGGTTTAGGTTCGCTGATGTACTATTTCAATAGGCTGTATCTTGCGTATGTACAGTAATCAAGACTAAAACCTACTGAAAGGATTGGATATGAAAGTTTCAATGATTGTTGCTTCTTTGACTCTGGCGGGTTTTAGCTTTTCCGCAAATGCATCGACGCCTGATAATATGGCAGTATATGCAACAGCACAGTCTAATGGCTCAATCTCCATTGGGAATAAAATGGCTTACACCAAGAGTTTCGAGGTGGTAGTGGTTAAACTATTTGGTGATGATGTCGATCTGTCGAAGCTTTGCTTAAAAGCGTACTCTCCTGACAACAAGGCGTTCAGGCTCGATACGGTGGATGAGGCATTGACCACCGGTATCTTAAAAGAAGGCAAGTCTGTCAAAGGCATTGCCATGTTTGCCTCTGAAAACGCTGCTGTGTTCAACGCGGCTGTTGTGAAAATAACTGATGATTGTAAATGATTAGCGAAGGCGACATTATGTTAAAAAGGCCCAGAAAGGGCCTAAATAGCTGCTTTTAAAATGATAAATTGCTAGCCTGAGATACCCACAGTCAATTATTTTTTTGCTGTAGAGCGGCACTCGCGGCACCAGCTTTGATTGGTTGCACCTGCTGGAACAGTTCGGAATCCAAAAAGCTGCAAAAGTTCGCTTGAAGTGTGCGCTGTCTTTTGACAATTCGGGCAAGCATGGGGAAGGTTTACTGTACCTACCATATAAGGCTCCAATAATTAGTGTGATATGAAAGTTGCAGGAGATGCTATCGGTTCTCTTTGCAGTTCAAGCCTATTCGAAGTTATCCGGGGTTCGATAAATTTGGACCCATTTACGCCCTGCCACACTTGTTGGTGGAGCATATTCATTATCACGGATTGTGCAAAACCTACCATATATCTTCCAAGAGGTATTGGTCAGCATTAACACTTCGCATTCTTGAAAAGAACCACCATTCCTTCCCACATGTTCATGTGGTCCGACAATTAGCGACATAACTCTCTCCTATACGGATACGGGTAAACAAACCCATGTTTTATATGCGGGTACTTTCCGTTTTTTCAAGTTGCGTTTTTTAATTCCGTAAATTGGTATTTCAGCATTTTGAATGCGAAATTATTTGATATCTAATTATGAGCTAGATAATGAAATAGGAAAATTTGGATTTCTCTGCTCTGGTAGCAAACGGTGCATCTGAGTTGCTTAAACAAAACATTTGTAGCCCAATTGGCTGATTGGTCAACAGCATGGTGAATTGGCAATTCATTGGTACAGAAGCCCTTACCGGTAGATTGACTCCCATGTCATGTTTTAAGGTTCTGTATTTATCTACAGTGGTAGATAGAAGGGATACACCGTGGAAAGTGAGGAGCACCTACAGACAATTTTGTCTCTTGTTCAGTTCATTGCCGACATTTCGTTAATCGCTGATTTGACCCATGGCACAATACCCATCACAGAACCGCACGAGAGGCTTGAGGTGTCGAAATTACTGGAGTACCTTAAAAACTGTCTCGAAAAGAACATCTTGTAGCTATGCATGCATTGAGTGTATGGTTTTGCATGGTGATGCTGCTCTCATTTTTCTCTGAAGACGCCAGTATCGGCGCGAATCGCGCCGGATCATTCGAGTGCATGAAAAGCGACACATGAATTGGGTAGTTGAGGTGGGGATAGCATTGCGCGCTAGCCGAAATAAGCATCCTGCGAAGGTTGATTCCGTTTAAGTCATATATCAGCATGGGTTCTCGTGATGACTAAAAATCCAGTAAAAATTAAAAGAAACTTAAGTATTGGCGATCTTGATGCAGAAACAGATAACGACTTTCTTGATACCTGTTTTATTGATAAAGGATATCTTGATGATTTATTAGACGTAAAAAACCCATGTTCAATTATAGTCGGTCGCACTGGGGCCGGTAAAAGTTCATTATTATATAAAGTTAGCACCTCTATAGCTCATTACAAAAAAATAGATCCCAATGATATTTCAGTGAAATTTCTCGAGCACTCTGATATTATTCAATTCATGGATAACCTTGGCGTTAACTTAGACCTTTTTTATAAAATGCTTTGGCGGCATATCCTTATTATTGAATTGTTGCGCTTGCGTTATGATATTAGAAGTGAAGAGGATAATGAAAGTTTTTTTAGTGGATTAATTGATTGGGTTAGAAAAGATGAAATTAAGAAAAAGGCTATATCTTATTTTCGTGATTGGGGGGATAAATTTTGGCTTGATACGGATGAACATCTAAAAGAAATAACAAGAAAGCTAGAGGATGAAACGAAGGCGAATCTTGGTGCTAAATACTCTGGTTTAGACGTGTCATTGAGTGGTGTACAAAAACTTAGTGATGAACAAAAAACAGAGATAACTAAAAGAGCTAGTCAAGTTGTCAGCGGATTACAGATAAAACAACTTAATGAAATGTTGGAGATGCTGGCTGAGTATTCATTTAAAGATCCACAAAAGCATTATTATTTGCTTATAGACCAATTGGATGAGGATTGGGCTGATACGGATACTCGTTGCAAATTTATACGAGCATTAATTGAAGAGGTCAAAGGGTTTAGGAAAGTAAATAATATAAAAATCCTTGTGGCTTTAAGAAAAGATCTGATTGATATGGTCTTTGATAAGACCCGCGGTGCAGGTTTTCAGGAAGAAAAATATGAGTCGTATATATTGCAAATTCAGTGGTCTAAGTCTGAGTTGATAGATTTAGTCGAAAAAAGAGTAAGTGAAACATATAAGCGAACATATACTAAAGATGAAGTTACTATATCTGATATTTTTCCTGAGGCAAAAAAAAGCTCGCAAAAAATGACGCCTATGGAATACATATTAGAAAGAACACTTTATAGGCCTCGAGATGTACTTCAGTTTGTCAATGAAACTTTCCGACTTGCTGTTGATAAAGAGAAAATCACTTGGGGGCTAATTTACGAAGCCGAGAATTATTACTCAGAAAAAAGGCTTCGATCTTTGAAAGAAGAGTGGGGTGAAACATTCCCATCCTTTGATGATACTGTCGAAATAATTAGAGGTAGAGATGCAACGTTTGATTGCTCTGAGTTAAAAAATATTCAGTATGATGCTGTTATTACTAAATTGGCCATTCGGGATGATAATGATCCATGCTCGATTGTTTCCAAGAGGTTTCTAGAAACGCAAGGATCTAACGATAATGATATTATTAGCACAATATTGTCTTGCTTATATAAAGTTGGTGCTATAGGTATTAAACCAACTTCTAATAGTGGTTTTATTTGGTCGTTCAGAAATAAGAGTTCTATAACGACAGGGGAAGCAGAGAGAATTCTTCAGCTTAAAATACATAAAATGCTTCATAAAACATTAGATATCAGGCAGCATGAAATTAGAAGTTAATGTGTGTTGGATGGGCACAATTCTATGAGCTCATGCACTTTTATGAATTAACTTAATTTTTCATTTAAATGATAAAGTGTGGGTTTTATAATTTCTTAACCTGCCCAATTATTGTTCTCCTTCATTCTCTCTTGTAAGGGTTTTAATTCGATTCTCCCAAAAACTTGACTCGCTTTTTCCACATTCCCAAAACAACCGGTATTATTTCGTTTAATGCCCATCATTTTAAAAAAGCCCCACAGTGGCGTGGGGCTGATTCTTAGACCAATCGAATCTGCAATTCTTTTCCGACTGCGGCGGTGTATTTTTTCAATGTAGCTTAAGACGGCCCATTAGTGCCGGAGGCCAAGCCGCTTTCCAATCGTGTGATGGCCGTAGCTTTGGTGCCCATACGATCCGCGATCTGTGCCTGCGTCAGCCCTGCATTCTTGCAGGCTTGCAGCAATTCATTCAACAGAGAAAACTCATCCTCAAGGCTTTGATACTCGGCCTTGACGGGAGGATTAGCCAGCATCTTTTTGAACATTTCGTCGTGTGTCATGACGAGTACTCCTAATTATTATTTACCTCTAACACTTTCTATTAATTTTGCCAATTGTTCAATGCCATCGAATGTAGAGGGGATTTGATCGGCAGATGGCATAATATTTGAGAATATGATCGTTTCGAACTTGTCTAAAGATTCTTTGTCATTAACTTTCATTTCTTTCGCATAGTCTGTATATTTTTGAATAAATCGACAAAGTGTTTTTCTTAATTCTATTTGATTCACTTGGGATTTTACGGATTGGTAATTACTTAAAGATGTTTTGAAATAATAAATAAATATGAAGGTAAGCGTAAATGCTGGAACTAAAGTGAATAATGAGTAAATTGAATCAACTTTAACAAATCCCTTATACACTAAAAAAACATCCAAGCAAAGAGGGAATAAAGCCAGCACGCCCAAAGAAAGGGTAAACCAAAATGCGTTCTTGGATTCTTTATTTTTATTCCGTGATAATAAATCAAAGCCACTATATAATCCGACGAAATTGTAAGCATTCTCTTGCTCCTCAAGTTTTGTTTTTAACTCTGCAACTTTTGTTATATGTAAAGCGATTTTACTGTCCCATCCATTTATTAAAACTGACATTGACTTTTCAGCCTGTGCTGCTTTTATGAAGTGTTGAATATCATCGCTATTGAATTTAAATCTCATTAGTGAGAATGGCATTTCATTTAAAGTATAAAAAATTTGGCCTTGAGCCTCACTGCCAAACGCATCTCTGTTATTTAATGCAAAGTTCTTAATTACCAAAAGGTCATAATCAAGATCTCTATTCTGATAAAAATAAAGCTCCATTAAAAATCTAAATAATGTTGCAAAATAGCTATCTATATCCTCTTCACTTGTTTTTTCATCTGATAGTCTAATGCTAATGAAACGCCCAATATTGTTAATGTTAAATGGTGTCAATGAATCCCATTGTTGAGGGTTTTTTATCATGCTATTTATGATGGTTATGCAATGAGTGTTTCTTTCTCGCTGAAAATCCGTATTTTCTTCTAAGCTATGAATTTGCTTTGCATTTAATTTAAGAGTTTCATGCATTTCATTTGTATCGAAAAAAGGTGTCATTTTATAAGTTTACTCATTTAAAGTTGCTATTGTTGTTTCAAGAACGAAACAACACCAGAGCTTTGTATTAATAGCTTCAAGTATCCATCATGAAGCAATGAACACACAAGCCACCCTTACCGAAATCCAGAGCCTACTGCGCAACTTGATCCGTATCGGCGTCGTCACCCAGGCGAACACCGCCGAAACCTCTGTCGGGTATAAACCGGAGCACTGATTACTGATTGGCTGACCTGGTTGTTTCGTCGTGCCGGGCGTTCCCGAGACTGGCGGGCACCGTCAGTGGGCGAGCAAGTGTTACTGTTGAGCATCGGTGGAAAACTGGATACCGCCTTTGTGCTGCCCGGCATCTATTTGGACGACAACCCTGCACCATCGGCCTCTGCGGATGCGCTGCACATCAGTTTTCTCGGCGGTGCTGTGCTGTTGGTATTGGTGAAAGTCGATACGTGTATCACGCTGGATATGCCAGAAGTGGTTTGCACCAACAAGCTGGCGATGGGCTCGCTGGAAGTACAAAAAGGTGGGACGATTCATGGCACCATGGAGCATAGCGGCGGCGCGCTCTTCCAACGGTGTGCAGACTGATGATCACGATCATAGTGCCGTTGTGTTCCAAAGCGTACGCGACATTTTGATCGCACTTTTATCCGCATTACCATGCGCTACGCCCATTTTGCTCCCGACCACTTGGATGACGCGATCCACCTGAATCCGTTAGCTGAAGTCAGTGGCGACAAAATGGCGGCAGAGAGTGTAAAAGGGTGATATGGGGTAGAATAGGCTAGGGGATAAGTGGCTGATTTTAATATAAGTGATTGTATTTAAACTACTTCCAAAAAAAGACCGAATACGATTCCTGTATTCGGTCTAGGGAAATGGCTCTTGGGAGAGAGCCTTGCGCTAAAAGTTGGCATTTGTGCAAGCTGAATCAGCCTTGCACTTTAAAGCGTAGCCAACTTCTCACTGATTACCAGTGTTGCTGCGGAGTTCGTTTCATAACTGGAACAGCTTTTACACCCCTGGATAACGTAATATTATCCATGCATTAACATGTGGCTGAAATGTAGTCAGTTTTTAAATCACCTGGCGACACAAAGTTGTTCACCGCGTTCGATGAAAGGCTGTAAATCTTTCTTCTTGCCCGGTGCATCGGGGTCATCCAGCCAGATGACATCAATCGGTTGCGCATTCACCTGGCCATTTTTCATCTGGGCCTGTGCGGCCGCGTTAAGCGGATATTGCATCAGCGTTCCGGTATTTAACGCAAAAACAGCCTTACCAGAGCGGCAAATCAACTGGACCTCTTCACGAGTGAACGCCCAACGCTCGCCATATTGCTGACGGCTTAACGTCACCAACTGGGCGGCGGCAACGGCATCGGTGCCAAGCGTGGCAAGGGTAAGCGCTAAAATGATCTTTTTCATCGTGGTATCTCTGTGCTAAGCCGATAACGTGGCAAAATTACCTATCGTTAATCAGCGAGTTACATAAATGAATCTTAACGCGATCATAAGGGCTGCGCGCGGTGAAGTCGAGTCATGGATACCATCGGCATGGCTGTTCTCGTTGATATTCTGATTGAATCCCCGATAAAAACCTGCGCATGCTAAGCAATATCACCTAATCACAGAGGACGTTGTCATGGCTGATTCTCCTGTACTCTCCATAGGTTTTCTCCTTTTTCCCGGTGTAACCCAATTAGATTTGACTGGGCCTTACGAAGTATTGGTGCGTGCGCCGGGTGCTCAGGTGCACTTGATCTGGAAACAGATTGCGCCGGTGACCTCCGATCGCGGTCTGGCTATTTTGCCTACCGTCACCCTTGAGGAATGTCCGGCGTTAGATGTGATTTGTGTGCCGGGTGGGCCGGGACAGATTGATCTGATGGAAGATGATGAGGTGCTAAACTTTCTGCGTCAAAAAGCGAAGGAAGTAAAACTGGTTACCTCGGTCTGCACCGGATCGCTGGTGTTGGGGGCTGCGGGTTTACTCCAAGGCTATAAGGCAACCACCCACTGGGGCTCGCTCGATCAATTGGCGCTGCTGGGGGCTCAACCGGTTGAGGCGCGTGTCGTGCACGACGGCAACCGTATCAGTGGTGCTGGCGTGACCTCTGGGATCGATTTCGCACTAACCGTGGTGGCAGGGCTGTACGGCGAGGCGGTTGCGCAGGAGATTCAGTTACAACTGGAGTACGATCCCGCGCCGCCATTCAATTCGGGTTCTCCGCGATCGGCTGCGCCAGAGCTGCTTCAGGCGGTGCGTCTCAAGCAGGCCGCGTTTATTGAAAAACGCAGGCAAGCAACGCAACGCGCTGCGGAAAAATTATAGATCTTTCACCTCAGGGCGGCCAAGCGCCCTGAGGTTCATCCTATCAACTATCCGCGCCCACCGTGCCCGCCATAGCCGGGGCCGCCTCCACCGCCACCCGGACCCATCGGCCCTTGCATTGGGCCACCGCCGCCATGTCCGCCACCGGGACCTGGCCATATGCATCCGCTTAAGGATGTGGTGATGACAATCGCCATTAATACGCAGAGCATTTTTTTCATGATTCACCTCTCAGTAGACGGAGGGATTTTGCGTGGCGGTCATACAAAGCGGAATAGGGCTAAGGCGGATTTTCGATTTTTTAACGCTTGGTAAATATCTGGATACGTCTTACCAGACATTACAGAATTCTACGAGAAGAGGAGCGATGCCATCACCGCCGTTTGCGGTTATTGGCATTGGTAAATGGTGTACTCGTTTTTTTGCGGATCGATAATGCAGAATCGGTTACCGGAAAGGCGCTGTGCCAGATAGCCTTCTTTGGTGACAGCAGAAGGCACATAGCGTGAGCTGTCAGCCGAGTGTAACAGACCGCTTTCGATGCGTTGTTTGGACATCAACACGCTAAACGCCACGGTGTTATCGACAATCACGGCAGAAGTCATGCCAATCGGATGACCCGGCAGCGTTTTCACTTCACCCTGACAGTTCATGCCTTGTGGCGAGGAGCAACCCGCGGTAAGCAACAGCAGGAGCGATAGAGGTATTACAGCGCAGTAGTTCATGGCGATCCTTGAATGATCACGGCGTACTCTTTCTATTATAGCGCAGTCAGGCACGGGGCTGAGGGCGCGAATCGTGCTGCTAACACTAGACCATGGTTTTGATCTTGATTAACGCAATAGTGCGCCAGGCGCGATGAGGCATTTAATCCCTGCGCTTTCAGCGGTAGGATAATGAGGCAAACACAATAATCATCTATACCCGTCATACTTCAAGTTGCAGATGCGTTGGCTGCGTTCGCTCACCCGAATCACTTACTTGTGTAAGCTCATCGGGATTCACTCACTTGCCGCCTTCCTGCAACTCGAATTATTTAGGGTATATAACTCCCTCTTTTTCATGATATTAGAAAATCTGATATCTGAAGTCGGAAGGGAAATAATCAAGGAAATTGTCCTATGCTAATCTCCGAGCGTCAGCTTCGAGACGTTACGCGCCTTTTATTGCAAAAGGCAGGCTCACAGGCTGATGAGGCACGCTGTGTTTCCGATCATCTGGTGAATGCCAACCTCAAAGGTCATGATAGTCACGGTGTCGGAATGCTGCCGCACTATGTGGCGTTTATCGCTAAAGGCATCATGCATCCGAATACTCCGGTGCGTTTATTGCGTGACGGTGGCGCGGTATTGCAGTTTATCGGCGATCGCGGCTTTGGTCAGCGCACTGGCAAAGAAGCGATGGAGCAGGCGATTGCCAGAGCAAAAACCACCGGCGTGTGCCTGATGACGCTGGCCTCCACGTGCCACCTCGGGCGGATTGGTACCTACGGTGAAATGGCGGCAGAGTCGGGGATGGTGGCGATTCATTTTGTCAACGTGAACGATTTGGATCCGATTGTGGCACCCTGGTGCGGCCGTGAGGCGCGTTTTGGCACCAACCCCATCTGTATTGCCTTTCCCAAAAGTGAACATAACGCCCCGTTTGTGCTCGATTTTGCCACCAGCATTGTGGCGTTGGGGAAAACCCGTGTCGCCTATCTGGCTGGCAAGACGTTTGATGAAGAGGTGATGCTTGATAGTCAGGGCGTTTCTACCAACGATCCCAAAGTGATGTGGGAAGATGAAAAACAGGGCGCGCTGAAACCCATTGCACGCCATAAAGGCGGCGGGCTGGTGTTGGCGGCAGAGATGCTGGCGGGGCTGCTTTCCGGTGGCGGTACTATTCAGCCGGAAAACGAGCGCAAAGGGGCGATCATGAATAACATGACCACGATTATTATCGACCCGGCGGCGATGGTATCGATGGACTGGCTGCAAAAAGAGTATGATGCCATGCTGGATTACGTGCGCACCTGCCCGGCGGCGGATGCTGAACAGCCGGTGCTGATTGCCGGTGAACCGGAACGTATTGCTTACGCGCAGCGTCAGGCTAACGGGATAACGCTATCCGATCAGGAGTGGGCCAATATCGTTGCCGCAGGCGTGTCATTAGGGATGACGGAACAGGCGTTTGCTGTCATTTGATGCCCGTATCATGGCGCGTATGCCTGTTATGCATACGCGTCAAAACTCGGCGCGTTCATGGGCCGGGATCCAGTAACCGTCGATAAAATCCTCTATCGGAAAACATCCCCCCCGGCGTAAATGCTGCTCATCCATCGCACTCAGGCATTGTGCTTCGTTAAGATAGGCATCAACGACCAGATTTTCACAGCCTTGACCGAGATAACAGATAAAGACAACCAGTGCGTACATAGGCGTTTACCCTCCCAGACAGTGGCAGTAGCCCTAGCGAGAGTGTAGATGAAAATGAGGCACTGGGGGGGCAACTATCCCTGTTTAACGAGCTGGTTGCAGGCTCCATCACGCACCAGTTCGCGCGGAAGGTTGTTTTTTATACGGCTGCCGATGCGTTTGGTTAACCCGACAGGCGTGTGCTGATAGGTAAGCACCATTTCATCGCAGGTGGGGAGATCGTCTGGATAACTGTCGCGACCCTGATACCATTCACAAGTCAGTGCGTCGCTGAGTGCATAAGCGTGCGCTGCCTGCGTGTCCGCCAGCGCAACAATAGCCTCATGTTGCCAGCGAAAACCTTTGGCATAGCGTTCCGCCAGTTTGAGACCGATGCGTGAGAAGCGTATCTTGCCAAACAGCGCACTGAGTGCGGTGGGAAACAGCCAGATCTCATCATCCCGCTGCCAGAGCTGTTGATGCTCTGGGTCCCAGATCAGGCCTGCCTGATTGGCCGAAAGCGTCACCGCTTGTCTGTCTTTGCCGGTTAATGGCGTGAAGGGAAACTTACCCACGTTAAAACGCGGTGCGGGCAACGGGGCGATGGCCGCGGTTTTGCGCAACCGCGCGACAAAGAAGCCTTCACTGTCGTAAATTTGCGGGAATACGTGGAGATATCCCTCCTCAGTCAGCGCATCTTGCGCGCCGGGAAAGAGGTCACCCAAGGCGTCAATCGCGCAAGCTTCTGGGAACGCATCAAGCAGATGCTGACACACCTGCTGGTTTTCCTGTGCGTTGAGCGTACATGTTGAGTAAATCAGCACGCCGCCGGGCTTTAACGCATGAAACGCGCTGAGGATCAGTTCCTTTTGGGTCTGCGCCAGCTCCGTCGTACTTTCCGGTGACCAGTGGCGCATTGCATCAGGGTCTTTGCGCACCACCCCTTCGCCGGAACACGGGGCATCCAGCAGGATAGCGTCGAACGTTTCAGGCAGGGCAGCGCCAAACACCCGGCCATCGAAGTGCGTCAGTGCGGTATTGTGTACCCCGCAGCGATTGATGTTGGCATGCAGCACCTTGACCCGGCTGGCTGAGTATTCGTTAGCGACGATACCGCCGTTATTGCCCAGGTGTGCGGCAATTTGTGTGGTTTTCGAACCCGGCGCAGCGGCCACATCCAGCACCAATGGCGAGGGGGTTGCCTCATGGGATAATAAGGACGTTTCCTGCGCGTGAAACAATGCGCTTACCGGCAGCATTGAGCTGGATTCCTGCAAATAAAACAGTCCGCTCAAATGACCCACTGTGTTGCCCAATCGCAACTGCGTTTCATCAGGGCTGACCACCCAAAATCCTTCTTTACACCAAGGGATGGGCGCCAATTGCCAGCCCCAATCCGCCGCCAGTGCCAAAAAATCATCCACGCTAATCTTCAACGTGTTGACGCGCAGACTGCGCCTTAACGGGCGCTGGCAGGCAGCAATGAATGCATCAAGGGACAAGTGCGCGGGCATGATGTCTTGAATTGCCTCGAGAAACGCGGAGGGCAAAGAGGGAGAGAGGGGTTTCACCACGGTGGTAATGTCTCGTTACAATAGCAGAAAAATATGAATCAGATTCTGATAGTGTAACACGGCACATGGCTGCCGTCGCTTATCCGGCGACGGCAGGATTAACGCAGGCTATTCAGGAATGGCGGTGCCCCATTCGCGCCACTCTTTAGGTTCTTGCCCTAATAGCAGGAAATGCTTACCGGGCGTAGCAATCGGCGCTAAGGGGATAGCGGGTGGGGTGGCAAAGGCGATGCCGCCGCGAATAAATTGCTGGAAGGTGCCGGTTTTCAGCAAACCGCCGCCCAAGCCGAATTCCAGATTGTAGCCGGATGCCAGCCAGAATACCGAGTTGCTGCGCACCAGATGCTGGTGTCGCTTACTGATGCGCAGTGCCACCATCACCCTGTCGGACAGCGGCCCCAGCGACAGGCCAGTGACGGTTCCCACTTCAACGCCGCGAAACAGCACCGGCGTTCCCACCTGTAACGCACCGGCTTCCGGCGCATCCACCACGATATTCAGTCCATCCTGATAACGGGAATCGGAAATGGTAGCCTGTTGCAGCTCGAATTGACGCTGTTGCGCACCGTTGCCCGGCTCGACGTTAATGTAGGGCTGGAGCAAGGTTTCCAGATGATCGACACCGGCCGCTGAGATCTGTGGCGTCACCACCGAGAAGCGCGTACCCGCGCGGGCAAACGCGTTAACGTATTCAGGGTAGAGCACCGCTTGCGCCAATACATCGTTGCGCTGCTCTGCCAATTTAAGGGAATCCAACCGCCCGATCTCAATACCAAGGTAACGAATCGGCATACCCGCAGAGAGCGAACTGGCGTCATAGGTCCGCAGTTCAATACGGCTACCAATGGCGCGTGCAGCGGTTTCGGTGTTATACAGCAGTCGCTTTCCACCTTTGGTTTCAGGGGCACCTTCGAGGTTATCGAAGCTGATGGCACCTTTGATCGCCCGGTTAAGGGGCGCTGCCTGAACCGTTAGCCCTGAGGTGCTCAATTGCACGCGCGCACCGCCTTCGGCCCAGAACACGCTGCGTTCGGTCAGCAGTTTGCGATATTCCGGATGCAGGTAAACCTGGACTTCGAACGTTTCTGCACCGGGGCGAATACGCATGATTTCGCCGACCTGAAACTTGCGATACAACACGATCGAGCCTTCCTGGATGTCCGGCAGGCTCTCGGTGACCAGCGTTAAGGTTGGACTGGGCGTGTTGCCTTTGATGCCCTCCTGCGCATTATCCCGATCGCTGAACAGGGTATAGCGAGCCAGCGGCTCCCCGTGCGTGCCGGGTAACACCATCACGCCGCCGCTGAGCCACTCCTGTGGGCTGGCCCCGATCATTTGCACACCCTCCAGCCCCAGCTTGACGTTCAGCCGGCTGTTGATGATAAAGGTGCTGTCTTTGTGCAGCAGCGCGCGATATTCGGGTTCAATGGTGGCATCGAAGGTGACGCCCTTTTCGGTCAGCGTGCGCTGAATGATCTGTCCGATTTGTACGCCGTGCAGCAGCACGGGTTGGCCGACATCAATGCCATAGCTCTGTGCGGCAGATAACTGAACGGTGAGCGTATCGGGACGTAATGCCTGCGTGCCATCAATCAGCGGGAATGTCTGACGAGGCTCCCCGTCGCCGGGAATTAACGTCAGCGTTGGGCCGGTGAGCAGGCGAGAGAGGTTAAGATCGTTCAAGGTCAGACGTGGTTTGGTCAGCTCAATGCGCGTGCCTTCCCGCATCAGCGATACGACAGAGGGATCGATAATCAGCTGTCCGGTGACATTACCGTTGCTGGGATCCAGCACCAGTTTTTGCACACTGCCCACTTCCAGCCCCTGATACAGCAGCGGCGTCTGCCCGGCTTTCAGCGTATTGGCGGAAGGAAGCGTCAAGGTAATCGCCACCCCGCGCTGGCTTTGGGCCAGATTCGGGTAGAGTCGATAAGCTTGTTCCGCGCTGGCGTTATCGCTCTCATCCGGTGAATCAAAGGCGATGGCGCCATTGACCAGCGCCGCCAGACTTTGCATTTCCACTTTGGCACCGCCCGGGCTGATATCCGCCTTGATGCCGGACACATTCCAAAAACGGCTCTCTTTCTTGATTAAATGGGTAAAGCGGCGCTCAATCAGGACATCGACCGTCACGCCCTTATTATCGGGGGTTACAGTGTAGTCGTACACTTTCCCGACGGGGATTTTGCGGTAATACACCAGCGAGCCCGCGTTGAGCGACCCTAAGTCATCAGCATGAAGATGGACCAGCAACTCCCCGCTGTTAACCCGGTATTTCGGCTGGGTATCCAGCGCAGAAAAGTGCGCCTGCGGCTCGCCGGGACCGGGCATCATACCGATATAGTTACCGCCAACCAGAGCGTCAAGGCCGGAAACGCCAGCTAATGAGGCTTTGGGGGTTACCAGCCAGAACTGTGTCCCGCTGCGTAACGCCTCTTTCATGTCGCTTTTAATGCTGGCTTCCACCTGGATGGTGCGCAGGTCTTCGCTCAGCGAGATGTTTTGTACCGTCCCGATTTCAACCCCTTGATAACGAACGGGGGTTCTGCCAGCCACGATGCCGTCAGCAGAGATAAAATCAATGGTGACAGTGGTGCCGCGCTCTTGCTGGTTGGTGTAGAGCAACCAACCGGCAATCAGCAGCGCAATAAAGGGCAGCAGCCAGAACGGCGATATACGACGCTTATGCTTGATCGCGGTTCGCGTTGGCTCGGGTGTTGCTGAATCGTGTTCCATGGGTATCCCACATTAATCGGCTATCCAGCCATTCCGCAGCGAGAATGGTCAAAATAACGGCCGCACCAAAATAAAAGGCCGCTGGGCCTAAGGTAAAAGCCAACAGTTGGTCGCGGTTGACCAGCGACATCATTAAGGCGATGACGAACAGATCCAGCATTGACCAGCGGCCAATCCAGATCATGGCACGTAACAGGCGCATGCGCGTCATGATAGCGCGTTGTGTGCGCAGATGTATGCTCAACAGCAAGAGGCTAAGCACAATAACCTTGGTGAACGGCACCAGTATACTGGCGACAAAAACCACCGTTGCGACGGGAACATTGCCGTTTGCCAGTGAGATAATGCCCGACAGGATAGTGTCCTCTTTGCGCGCGCCATTGACGTAGAGAATCGAGATGGGCAGCAGGTTGGCGGGCACCAGAAGTACGATGGCGCTGATCAATGCCGCCCAGGCTTTTTGCAGGCTGTGGCGTCGGCGGGCTCGCAACGGGGTATGACAACGCGGGCAGCGACCCCGTGCGTCCGGCGCGCTGGTAAAATGGCAGGCCAGACACAGGCGATAACGTTCCGGGTTGATCACCGGATGCAGCCGTGGATAGAAACGCAGCCAGAGCTGATCCGGGTTAAGGTGAATCAGCGTTAATAAACTCAGCAGGGTCAGGGTTAAATAGGCCACCATACCGTGGCCTAACTGAATGTCGGAAAACTCGCGGATCTTGATGGCAGCAACGGCCAGCCCGACCAGATAAATGTCCAGCATCATCCAGGCTTTCAATTTTTCCAGTAACAGCAGAATAGGCCGCAGATTCATGCCAATGCGTGGGGCAAAAAACAGATAAAGCAGTGAAACCATTAGCGTAACGGGCACGCCGACAGTACAGAACGCCACCATACTGGCGGTAACCGGGTGTCCTTGCTTGGTCATCTGCCAGATGCCTTCAAACAGGCTGGCATTGATCGCCACCCCCAGCAGTCGGATATCGAGCAGGGGAGCCGTATAGGCAAAAGGCATGAGTAGCAGCATCGCCGTGGCCATCGCGGCCAGTCGTGTCATCGACCAATCACGCCCGGAACCGACGCGGGTCGCACATTGCGGGCAAGTGGCATATTCCCCTTTGTTCATTGCCGGAAGCAGGAACAGCATGTCGCAGCCATGGCAGCGGTGATAGCGTCCATAGGCAACGACAGCGCGTGCCTGGGTGACGGGCGGGCGCGGAGCGCTATGCGTGGCAGAACCCACTATGCTGTATATTCTCATTACGCCGGATTGCACTGTGAAGGTCGTCAGCATCATAGCCTACTTCCGAGCGCGCACGGTAATTGAATCTGTGTGCCTGGTTTCAGGAAAATGGGATGTCAGGTCGGAGGGAATGAAATGTGCGCAATACGCTGACGAAGCCAAGGTTGTTGTGGCATGCTGTGCTGTGTGTCTCAATTCATCCTGTCACGTTTATGTGAATAAAAACGCAAAAGCGTATATCCTTCTTCTCTTGGGGGAGACGTTGCCAATGTTGTCAGGCAGGGTGATTGAAATCATGGGATGATGCCTCCTTGCTATCGATGCGCTTCGCGTCAATAAGCTAGGGGCGACGGACTCAGATATTTGGAACAACTGAATTATTATTTATGAACAAACCATCATTTTATAGGGATCTTGTCAGCGATCTTACCGCTCTGATTACGGGTGAACGCCGCTTTATCACTATTTTGGCCAATAGCAGTGCGCTTCTGTTTGAGCGCCTGGAAGGCGTTAATTGGGCGGGTTTTTATCTTCTGGATGATGACACGCTGTTTCTCGGTCCCTTCCAAGGGCGAGTGGCCTGCGTGCGCATTCCTGCGGGCAAAGGCGTTTGTGGGCGCGCGATAGCGGAGAACCAAATTCAACGTGTCGATGATGTGCATGCATTTCCTGGTCACATCGCCTGCGATGCCGCCAGTAATGCCGAGATCGTGTTGCCGCTTTCGGTGAACGGGCAACTGATTGGCGTGCTGGATATCGATAGCACGTCCTATGCGCGTTTTGACGCGGAAGACGAAGAAGGTCTTAACGCGCTGGTCGCCGTGCTCTGCGCACAATTGCAACAGAGCGATGTGCTGATTTTTATCAATTCTCTCACGCAGAGAGAAGGATAACGTAGCAATTGCTGATGGCGTCATTATAATGTCGCCTGTTCATGCCTGCGCTGGTTGGCAAACCCGTTGTAATCAGGAAATTTCATGGAAAATCAACCTAAGTTGAACAGTAGTAAAGATGTCATTGCCTTTTTGGCAGAACGGTTTCCGCTTTGTTTCACCACTGAAGGTGACACGCGGCCTTTGAAAATCGGTATTTTTCAGGATCTTGTCACTCGTGTGTCAGAGACTGACAGTGTGAGTAAAACGCAATTGCGCTCTGCGTTGCGCCTCTATACCTCCAGTTGGCGTTACCTGTACGGCATCAAGCTGGGTGCGCAACGTGTGGATCTGGATGGCAATCCGTGCGGTGAACTGGAACAGCAGCATGTCGATCACGCTCGCAAGCAGTTGGAAGAAGCGAAAGCGCGCGTTCAGGCGCAGCGAGCTGAACAGCAGGCGAAACGTCGCGCAGCGGGTGAAACCACCGATCAACCTGCGCGTCAGCGTAAACCGGCCCCGCGCCGTGAGCGCCCCGCAGCCGACAGCGCTCCGCGTCAACCTCGAACCTCTGCGCCGCGTACTTCTGCACCTCGTCCGCCTAAAGCGGCTACCGAGCGTGCGCCGCAACCGCAGCGTGTTAACGTGACGGATATTACTGCCCTGAAAATTGGTCAAGAGATCAAAGTCAGAGCGGGTAAAG
Source organism: Candidatus Symbiopectobacterium sp. NZEC151 (assembly GCF_025962655.1). Lineage (GTDB taxonomy): Bacteria > Pseudomonadota > Gammaproteobacteria > Enterobacterales > Enterobacteriaceae > Symbiopectobacterium. The sequence continues at coordinate 713,580 of NZ_JAGFPE010000001.1, forward strand.
ACGCCATGGATGCTACGGTGCTTGAGATTGCCAAAGGTGAAGTTCGGGTTCAACTGGCTTCCGGTCTGGCGATGATTGTGCGCGCAGAACACTTGCAGTTCTGATACGGAGGGCCAACCAGGGCATGAACACATTAATCCGAATGACGGTGCTTGTCGCCGCATTGCTCGCAGGCGCGAGCGTGGCCAAAGAAGCACCCGTTTCGCGCAGTGAAGCGATTGCGCGCAGTGAGATGATCACGCGTGCAGATCAGATCCCACAACTGCACCAGGAACTTCAGCATGCCACCGAGAGCGATCGCATCACACTGCGTTTCTTACGCTCTCACTACCGGCAGATAGCGCTCGATGAGCAATTTTCCGAGAAAATTTTCAACCGCTATCTCAATATGCTGGACTACAGCCATAACGTGCTGTTGGCCTCCGATATCGCCGAATTTGCCAATCAAAAAGGGCAGTTGGGCGAAGATCTGAAAGGCGGCAAACTGGACGTGCCCTATGCGCTCTACAATCTGGCGCAAAAACGCCGTTTCGAGCGCTTGCAATATGCCCTGTCCGTATTAGAAAAACCCATTGATCTCACCGGAACAGACACCATCGAGCTGGATCGCAGCAAATCGCCGTGGCCGCAAAATGTTGGTGAGCTGAACCGCCTGTGGGATGCCAAAGTAAAATTTGACTGGCTGACGTTAAAACTCACCGGTAAAGACGACAAAGAGATCAAGGAGACGCTCACCAAGCGTTATCAGTTTGCCATTCGTCGTTTGGCGCAGAGCAACAGTGAAGACGTTTTCCAACTGGTGATGAATGCGTTTGCGCGAGAAATGGATCCCCACACCAGCTATTTATCGCCGCGCAATACGGAGCAGTTCAACACCGACATGAGCCTTTCTCTGGAAGGCATTGGCGCGGTGTTGCAGATGGATGACGATTACACGGTCATCAACTCCATGGTGGCGGGCGGCCCGGCGGCAAAAAGTAAAAGCATCACCGTTGGCGATCGCATTGTCGGCGTTGGGCAAAACGGCAAACCGATGGTGGAAGTGATCGGCTGGCGGCTTGATGACGTGGTGGCGTTGATTAAAGGCCCCAAAGGCAGCAAGGTGCGGCTTGAAATCTTGCCCGGTGGCAAAGGCACTAAAACCAAAACCGTTACCTTGACCCGTGAGCGTATCCGTTTGGAAGATCGCGCGGTGAAAATGTCGGTCAAAACCGTGGGCAAAGAGACCATCGGTGTGCTGGACATTCCCAGTTTTTACGTTGGCTTGACGGATGACGTCAAAGTGCAACTGCAAAAGCTGGAAAAACAGAATGTGAGCAGCATTGTCATCGACCTGCGTGGCAACGGCGGCGGTGCGCTGACCGAAGCGGTAGGGCTTTCCGGTCTGTTCATTCCCAGCGGCCCGGTGGTGCAAATTCGTGACAACAATGGCAAGGTGCGCGAAGACAGTGACACCGATGGCGTGGTCTACTACAAAGGCCCACTGGTGGTGCTGGTTGACCGTTTCAGTGCGTCGGCCTCAGAGATTTTCGCCGCTGCCATGCAAGATTATGGCCGTGCGTTGATTGTGGGTGAGCCGACCTTCGGTAAAGGCACGGTGCAACAGTATCGCTCTTTGAACCGTATCTACGATCAGATGCTGCATCCGGCGTGGCCGGGATTAGGCTCCGTCTCCTACACCATTCAGAAGTTCTACCGTATTGATGGCGGCAGCACGCAGTTGCGCGGTGTTACGCCGGATATCTTGATGCCAACCGGCACTGAAGCGGTTGAAACCGGTGAGAAATTTGAAGACAACGCCCTGGTCTGGGACAGCATCAATGCGGCACGCTACGGCAAACTGGGGGATCTGAAACCCTACATTGGCGCACTGAGTGAGCAGCACCAGTCACGTGTTGCCAAAGATCCTGAGTTCCAATATATCATTCAGGATGTTGCCCGTTACAACGCCAACAAAGAGAAACGTAATATCGTTTCCCTTAATTACGCGCAGCGTGAAAAAGAGAACAACGACGATGAAGCATTACGCCTGAATCGTCTTAACGAACGCTTCAAACGCGAAGGTAAAAAGCCGCTGAAATCCCTGGATGATTTACCCAAGGATTATCAGGCTCCGGATGCCTATCTGGAAGAAACGGTGCATATCGCCAGCGATCTGTCGCACAGCGTGAAGTAATCTCATCTCACGCAGTAAAGCCCCCTGTCAGCCTTGCGGTTGACAGGGGGCTTTTTTTTGGCGTTTCCTGAGACTTTTATCCGCCACGGCAGAGGGAATGAGCGATATTTAATTTTTGTTTGATATGTATCAAGTAGACTTATACCCGTGCATTTATTATTGATAATCGTTATTACTTTTGTTTGTTTTCTGAGCATTTACAGCAATTATACCGCGTGAATTCACTCACGGGTTCAGCGGTTTCTCTTTAAGAGCCCAACTATGACGCCAGGTCTACACACTCTTCTTGATATTCCCCTCAATGTCAGCGCCGTGGTTGCGCGAATTCGTCTCAGCGGTGAGTACCACCAACGTTTAATGGAGTTAGGTATTCGTGTCGGAGGCGAAATTCGGGTTATTCAGCGCGAAGTAAACCAGCCGTTGATGCTGGCTGCGGGCGACGGTCGTATCGCGATTAATTGGGATATGGGCAAGCAGATTTGGGTGGCACCGCAGGTTACACAAGGTTGATGCCCTCGGGTAGCAACAGAGCGGCGTAACGAGGCGGCAATTCAGCGAGGAGGAGTATTCATGGCAGAGGCCGTATTTCCGGTAGGCAGTTCCTGGCGTGTGCAAGGTTATCAAAAAGGATCGGCGGATTACCGCAAGCGCTTGCTGGCATTAGGGGTTACGCCGGGCGTGACCTTCACCGTCACCCGGGTAGCACCGTTGGGTGACCCTATCGAATTGCGTTTGCGCGGTGCTGCTATCAGCGTGCGCAAGAGTGAAGCACAGATATTGATCCTGGAACCCTGTTGATTTTCAGGATCTGGATTTGCCAGGCAGGCTTGCAAGGCATGCCTGCCTGATAAAAAGCCCGTTCGAGTAAGGAACTGTTATGGTCGCACATCCCGTCATTGGTGTTGTTGGCAACCCCAATTGTGGCAAAACCACCCTGTTCAACCTGTTGACAGGGGGGAAACAAACGGTGGGGAATTGGCCCGGTGTCACCGTCGAGAAAAAGGTCGGTCAGTTCCTCTACAAAGGTCAACGCTTCACGCTGGTCGATCTTCCCGGCGTTTACTCGCTCAATCCAGCCTCGGAAAGCGCTGAAGATGAGCGCGTCGCGCGTGATTATATCCTCTCCGGCGAAGCGCACTTGGTGCTGAACATTCTTGATGCGGCCAACCTTGAGCGCAACCTGTATCTGACGGCACAGTTGCTGGACATGAACGTGCCCATGATCGTTGCGGTCAACATGATGGACATCGCCTCTTCGCGCAAGCTGGAGATCGATATCGCCGCTCTGCAAAATCGGCTCGGTTGCCCGGTTATACCTATTACTGCCAGCCAAAACAAAGGTATGGATGTGCTGCGGCAGGTCTGCCTGTCCGCGCTGGCGGACATTCGCTCGCCCAACGTTGAGGTGCCTTACGATGCGCCGCTGAAAAACGCTGCGGTGCAAATGGCGTTGCGTTTGACGGATATTCCAAGCGTGACGCATCCGTATTGGTTGGCGCTGCAATTGCTGGAAGGGGATACCACGGTGCGTTCGCGTTTGCCGGCACCGCTGCTGGCAGAGATGGATGCTCAGGTCGCTATACTGACAGAAACCTATGACGATGAACTGGATATCTTCCTTGCCGATGGGCGTTATCAGTTTGTCTCCTCCATCGCCAATCAGGCGGTGATTCGCCGCAGCAATGTCTCCGCGACGCTCACCGATAAAATTGACCGTGTGGTGCTGCATCGCTTTTTCGGTATTCCGATCTTCCTGCTGGTGATGTACCTGATGTTTATCTTCACCATCAAGGTGGGGAGTGCATTTATCGACTTTTTCGATCAGTTTGTTGGCGCACTGCTGGTGGATGGACTAGGAACGCTGCTGCGCGCTATCAACACGCCAGAGTGGCTGGCGACGCTGGTGGCCGATGGCATTGGCGGGGGGATTCAAACGGTCTCTACGTTTATTCCGGTGATTGGCTGCCTCTATCTGTTCCTCTCCTATCTGGAAGACTCCGGGTATATGGCGCGGGCGGCGTTTGTTATGGACCGCTTCATGCGCAGCATTGGGTTACCGGGTAAAGCCTTCGTGCCCTTGATTGTCGGCTTTGGCTGCAATGTGCCTGCCGTCATGGCCACGCGCACCATGGAAAAGCACAGCGATCGCATTGTCACGGTAATGATGGCGCCCTTTATGTCGTGTGGCGCGCGCTTGCCCGTCTATGTGCTGTTTGCCACGGCATTGTTCACCAGCGGTGGGCAAAATCTGGTATTCGGACTCTATTTGGTGGGTATTTTTGCCGCTATCGCCACCGGCTTTATGCTGAAAAATACCGCGTTACAGGGCGATGCCTCTGCGTTCGTCATGGAGATCCCACCGTACCATTTACCGGGGCTGCGCAGCGTGCTGATTCGTACCTGGGATCGACTCAAGGGGTTTATTCTGCGTGCAGGCAAGCTGATTGTCGTAGTGGTAACCGTGCTCAGCTTTTTCAACTCCATGGGCACCGATGGTTCGTTTGGCAATCAGGACAGTGATAAATCGGTGCTTTCTTCCATCGGGCAGAAAATTGTTCCGGTATTCGCCCCGATGGGGATAAAAGCGGAAAACTGGCCTGCCGCTGTCGGTGTTTTCACCGGCATCTTTGCCAAAGAAGCGGTGGTGGGCACGCTGGATTCACTGTATGGCGCGATGGCTGACAGCCAGTCCGGCGAGCCGGAAGAAGACGCAGCGTTTAATCTGGGCGACAGCGTGGTTGCCGCGCTGGCTACCATTCCGGAGAATTTTGCCAAACTCGGTGGCGAGCTTCTCGATCCGCTGGGCATCAACGTTGGCGATTTGAGCGATACCGCCACCGTGGCAGAACAGAACGAATTTTCCGTCTCATCGCTGGATATCATTGTGCACCTGTTCGATGGGCGCTTAGGCGCAGTGGCCTACTTACTGATGGTTTTGCTGTATGTGCCCTGCGTCGCGGCATTGTCGGCCATCTGGCGCGAAGTGGGCACGGCATGGGCCCTGTTCTGTTTCGTGTGGACTATCGAGTTGGGCTATGGCGCAGCGGTACTGGTGTATCAGGTGGGTCGGTTTGCTAACCATCCCCTTTATTCTGCCTCTGCTATCGCGGTGGTGCTGGCCGTGTGGGCGCTTACCGTGTTTTTCCTGCGCCGCAACGGCAATTTGAGGCAGCAATCTGCGGTGGTGCGAGCAGCGTAAACCCATGGCCGTGCGGGTCAGGAGGATGAAATGACACTGATTGAACTGCGCAATTTCGTTAAGCAAAGGCAACGCGTTTCGTTGCAAGAGATCAGCCAACGCTTCCACGTTGAAACGGGGGTGGTTGAAGGCATGATTGCTATCTGGGTCCAGAAGGGAAAGATCAGCAGCCACGAGAACGCCAGTGGTGGCTGTAGCGGATGCTGCTCCTGCGAGAAAGGGCTGCGGCTTTACTACGAATGGGTAGGGTAACCCTTGATAAAAGGCTAGCCGCACGGTGCGGCTAGCCTTTGCGCATTAACGGCCGGCTTTCAGCTGTTGGAAATAGTTTTCATACAGCGTGCTGGCGCTGCCCACGTCGTTTTGCCATTCCCCTTTCTGAATCGTCTCTTCATCAGGGTAGAGCGTCTTGTCACTTGCCACTTCGGCGGGCAGTAATTTCTTCGCGGCCAGATTGGGTGTCGGGTAGCCGATGGTTTCGGCAACCTTTGCCGCCACTTCCGGGCGTAACAAGAAGTTGATGAGCTTCATAGCGCCCTCTTTATTCTTGGCATTGGCCGGGATCGCCAAACTGTCCATCCAGAAGATTCCACCCTCTTTCGGCCAGATAACGTCGAGCGGTGTACCCGCCTGACGGGCTACGTAAGCAGAGCCGTTCCAGACCATACCCAGATTGACTTCGCCTTCGATAAACGGGTTACCGGGGTTATCTGAGTTAAAGGTCAGCACGTTCGGCATCAGTTTCTTTAATTCGCTGTAGGCGGCTTCGATCTCTTTCGGATCGGTGGTATTGGCTGAGTAACCCAATTTACGCAGCGCAATCTGGAACACTTCACGGGCATCGTCGGTCAGTAACAGGCTGCCTTTATACTTCGCATCCCAAAAATCACTCCAGCCGGTTACCGTTGCCGGATCGATGACATCACGGTTGATGCCAATGGCGGTAGCGCCCCAAATGTAAGGAATGGAATATTCGTTGTTCGGATCGAAAGATTTATGCAGCAGGTTAGGGTCGAGATTGTGAAAATTGCTCAGTTTGCTGGTATCAATCTTTTGCAGCATCCCTTCTTTGCTCATCTTGGACACGAAATAGGTCGAAGGCACTACCAGGTCATAAGCGCCATCCTGATAGGTCTTCAGCTTGGCATACATGCTTTCGTTGGATTCGTAGGTGGAGTAAATCACCTTGATGCCGGTTTCTTTGGTGAACTGTTCCAGCAAACCGGGCGGCACGTATTCTGTCCAGTTGTAGAAATAGAGCGTCTTGTTATCCTTCGCATTGGCGGCATTCAGGCTGAGTGCCATGGCGCACGCGGCCAGCAGGTAGGGCAATTTTTTCACAATAAACCTCCTTAACGTCCCAAAGGTTGGAATGATGATTTTTTGGTGCGATCGCGCAGTATTAACTGACTGCTAAGCACCAACAGTAACGATAACAACAACAAAATGGTGGCCAGCGCGTTGACCTCGGGCGAGACGCCAACCTTGACCATGGAATAGATTTTTAGCGGTAAAATTTCATAAGAGGGACCGGTGACGAAGGATGACACCACCACATCGTCCATCGACAGCGTGAAGCTCAGCAGCCAACCGGCGGCAACGGCAGGCATTGCCAGGGGCAGAATGATCTTACGTAATATGATGATTTCACTGGCACCTAAATCTCGAGCCGCTTCCAGCATCCGAATATCAAACCCTTTCAAGCGCGAATACACCGTGACAACCACAAACGGCAAGCAGAACGTAATGTGCGAAAACAGCAACGACCAGAACCCGAGTGAGATCCCCAGCAGCATAAACAGCACCAGCAGCGAGATGGCCATCACGATATCTGGCGACATCATCACCACAAACAGCATGCCGCTGACAAAGGGCTTACCGCGAAAGTGATAACGATAAAGCGCCACGGCGGTGAGGGAGCCGATCGCCGTGGCAAACGTGGCGGAAAATACCGCCATCGTCAATGAATGGCTGGCAGCCTGGAGCAGGCTGTCATTGTTTAACAGCAGGCGATACCACTCAAGGGTAAATCCCTGCCAGTTGATGCCGAAGCGCGCCTGATTAAACGAATTCACAATCAGAATAAGGATCGGAATATACAGATAGGCGTAGATCAGGCTCATAAAGCCACCGCGCAACAAACGTCCCATCATTCCAGATCCACCTTTTTATTCAATAAGCGGGCTGCCCGGTAGTACACAAACAGCATCAGTCCCATCACCAGCGTCAGACAAATGCTGGTGGCTGCGCCAAAAGGCCAATCGCGAATATTCAGAAACTGGCTTTTTATCACGTTGCCAATCAGCAGATTTTTCGCACCGCCCATCAGGTCAGCCACGAAGAACAGTCCCATCGCGGGCAGCAGTACCAGCAGGCAGCCTGCAATAATGCCGGGCATGGTCAACGGGATCACGATGCGGATGAACGACTGCCACTTGTTGGCCCCCAGATCCCGCGCCGCTTCCAGATACGCGTTGTCGAGTTTTTCAATGCTGGAGTAGAGCGGCAACACCATGAACGGCAGCAGAATATAGACCAGGCCGAGCACCACCGCCTGCGAGGTGTACATAATGCGCAGCGGATCGTCGATAATCCCAGCCCATAACAGAAACTCATTCAGGTAGCCGCGCGTGCTCAGGAAGATTTTCAGTCCATAGATACGAATCAACGAGTTGGTCCAGAACGGGACAATCAGCAGAAACAGCAGCAGTGGGCGTATCTTTTCCGGCAGTCGCGCCAGGATGAAGGCAAACGGATAGCCAATCAGCAGGCAGCATAACGTCGCGATGACCGCCATATTCAACGAATGCAGCAGCACCGAGGCGTACAGGGGATCGCTCAGTCGCGTATAGTTTTCCAGCGTGAATACCAGGGCGATCAAGTCGGCGTCATCGCGCGTCAGAAAACTGGTGCCAATGATCATCAGGTTAGGGATGAACACAAACAGCATCAGCCAGGCAACGATGATGGTGATAACGATGTTTTGAAAACGTTTACGCGGTGGCTTCATCGTGCAGCACGACCTCCCAACTCTCGACCCAGGTGATAGCCACCTTCTGATTGAGTGAGTGATCGACATCGGGGTCATCTTCATTGAAGAATTCACTGACCATCACCATTTTGCCGTTCTCCAGCTCAATGGTGGAGTCCAGCGTCATGCCCTTGTAGTTACGTTCACGCACATAACCGATCATGCCTTCGACCGCGCTGTCATCGTTAATTTCCTCTACGCGCAAATCTTCGGGGCGCAGCAGGACTTTTAACGACTGTCCTGCGCTCACCGGAAAGTTGACGGTGATAGGGCAGGCGCGGCCTTCGACCATCGCCTGTACGCGATTCCCCTGTTCGGGGGCGATCACCGTGGCATCAAAAATATTGATTTCACCAATAAAGCTGGCTACGAACAGATTACAGGGCTCTTCGTAGATTTCTCGCGGGGTACCGTCTTGTTCGATTCTGCCATCGCGCATCACCACGATGCGGTCTGACATGGTGAGCGCTTCTTCCTGATCGTGGGTGACAAAGATGAAGGTGATACCCAACTTACGTTGCAGCGCTTTTAGCTCGTTTTGCATCTGCTTACGCAATTTGTAATCAAGCGCGGAAAGCGATTCATCGAGCAATAATACTTTGGGCTTGTTCACCACGGCGCGGGCAATAGCAACGCGTTGTTGCTGCCCACCGGACAGTTGATGCGGGCGACGCATGGCAAACTCGTCCAACTGAACCATTTTCAAGGCGTCCATGACGCGAGGGGCGATCTCGGCAGACGGGGTTTTCTGCATTTTTAGCCCGAAGGCGACGTTGTCAAACACGCTAAGGTGGGGAAATAGCGCATAGCTCTGAAAGACCGTGTTGACGTAGCGCTGTTCGGCGGGCTGATGGGTAATATCCTGCTGCTCAAGTAAAATAGTGCCGTTATCGACATTTTCCAATCCGGCGATCAAACGCAGTACCGTGGTTTTTCCACAGCCGGAAGGGCCAAGAATGGTCAAGAACTCACCGTGATTAATGGTGAGATCGAAATGGGAGATGATGTCTTTGCCATCAAATCCTTTACGTACATCGCGCAGTTCAACAACCGGTACGGATGCGGGAGAAAGGTTTTCATTCATGGTGGTCTGGCTCAGTTTCCATCGTTGGTGCATGCATTTTGTGTAAAGCACTGCATGACCAGGGTTATCACCTTTGCGTGTATAGCGGTCGTTAGGGGGGGCATTCTACGGGAAACCCCAGTGTACGCCAACTTATACGCGCACTCCTGCGATGAAGAAAGCTCGTTAATCATGATATTAGCGATTGTGGGGTAACCCCTAAGCGCTGAGGGATGAGCCTGTAAATATTATGCGTTATTGATGTTAAAAAAATGCGACTGTGGCGCGAACAACATTGCATCGTAAAGCCCTGGTTTCATGAATCAACTGATTTGTCCGTCCGCAAAAGGCGGTTTTAACGCATTCGGTGGCTAAGATGGTAAAAACTGACCTGACGCAATATTTGCCGGGAAAGCCATCCGCATAATACCCCTCAGGGTTCAGGGGGCTGAAATATGGAAAAATTACTCGATCGTTTTTTAAATTATGTCACTTTCGATACGCAGTCTAAGTCGGGCGTCAGGCATGTGCCGAGCACGGATGGTCAGCTCAAGCTGGCACGCGCCTTACAGCAGGAACTGATCACGCTCGGATTCGATCAGGTTACCCTGAGCGAGCATGGCTGCGTTATGGCGACGCTGGCCTCGAATGTGGCGTGGCAAGTGCCTACCATCGGTTTTATCTCTCATATGGATACGTCGCCGGATTACAGCGGGAAAAACGTTAACCCGCAGATCCTGGAAGATTACCGCGGTGGCGACATTGCTCTCGGTATCGGGGATGAAATCCTGTCGCCCGTGATGTTCCCGGTGCTGCATCAACTGCTGGGTAACACCCTCATCACCACGGATGGCAAAACCCTGCTGGGTGCCGACGATAAAGCCGGTATTGCCGAAATCATTACGGCGATGGTGCGGCTGAAACACCATCAAACGCCACACGGCACGGTGCGCATCGCGTTCACCCCTGATGAAGAAATTGGTAAAGGCGCACAATTCTTTGACGTCGCGGCCTTTGGCGCGCAGTGGGCTTATACCGTTGATGGTGGGGGGGTTGGCGAACTGGAGTTCGAAAACTTCAATGCGGCATCCGTTGGCATCAAGATTGTGGGTAATAACGTTCACCCCGGCAGTGCCAAGGGCGTTATGGTCAACGCGTTGGCGCTGGCAGCACGTTTCCATCAGGAAGTGCCTGCACAAGAAGTGCCGGAGCAGACCGACGGTTATCAGGGTTTCTATCATCTGCACAGTATGAAAGGGACGGTAGAGCGTGCCGAAATGCACTATATTGTGCGTGATTTCGAGAAGCACGGTTTTGAACTGCGTAAAAAGACGTTGTTTGATATCGCTGAAAAAGTGGGTCTTGGATTGCCGCCAGACTGCTATATCGAAGTGACCATTACCGACACCTATTACAATATGCGCGAACAGGTTGAACAACATCCGCACGTTATCAGTTTGGCGCAGCAAGCGATGCGCGATTGCGATATTGAACCTTGTCTCAAGCCTATTCGCGGTGGCACGGATGGTGCTCATCTTTCTTTCCAAGGGTTGCCTTGCCCCAATCTGTTTACCGGCGGCTACAACTTTCATGGCAAACATGAGTTCATCACGCTGGAAGGCATGGAAAAAGCCGTGTCGGTGATTATGCGCGTCGCAGAGTTGACGGCATTGCGCGCAAAAGCGTTATAACGCGATTAAATAGGTCAATGATGATTTGATGCTGGGAACGGTTCCCAGCATTATGTTTAACCATGACAACAAGCTTTATCACACCGAGTTTGCTCATTCCTATTGGTTCGTTGTCAATTGTACGGAATCGCTCGCATAAGGAAATGAAGTAAGAATGTTTGATACTATATGATCGCCAACGTTGTTCCTTTCTTTAATGAGAGACAGATCCGTTGAGGTCTCTGTGATGGAGTCATAAAGCTGGGGTAGGATAGTGAGCCGCAAAGAAGCTGCAAGCAATTGTTTTTTATTGAAGGTTGAAGTTGTGTTATCGTCTGCACTCCGATAAGCATCAGAATAAAACTCCAGGACAATTAAAAAAAGATTTTTCTCCTTGGTGTCCATTGCATTGATTCTTTCATGGAAAATCTCGGTGGCGTTATTCTGGTTTTTCATCATTTTTGAAAGCACTTTTTCATTTATTGGGTTTATTTTTGAAAAATTATGCTTTAGAACATAAAGCAACGCTTCTCTGTTTATATCATTAATGTCGAGAGAACATTTCTCAAGATTAACTAATGCAGTGTCATTTTCAATTTTGTTACCTGACATCCTGAATAAACCATCAGACTCAGGATTTCTTCTTTGATCACTGTCTTTACTATAAGTTTTTTTCAAGTTTTCAATTATTTCGCAAATTTTATCTTTCAGATACTTTTCTTTTGACGTGTAGACTATTTTTTTTAATGACTCGTCTCCTCGATTAATCGTACTGTTATCGTGAGATGTTTTTCTCGATAACTGGCGATAAAGAAAGGATGTATTTCGCTTCAAAAGGGTAGGCTGTGCAGGGTGACAGCTTTCACTTAGCGGTATTGAACACGCAGAGTTGCTGGGCTGGACATGTTTATGAGCGTCATTTTGTAATGTGTTTTCTAAAGAATCTACATCTAAAAGAATGTAGGCAAGTAATGATTCCGTGGCAGCATCCATTTTGCTTGAATCAGGCTTGCCTTCCGCAGTGAAGCTAATTTCCTCTTCAGTTAAAATGTTGCGATCAATAGCTAATTGTATTCTGCAAAATTGTGAAAAAATTTCAGTGCTGAGTGTGTTGCAAGACGTTTCTCCCTGTTGCGTTGCAACCGTGAGTTTTGTTATTTGTTTTTCTTTGGTATTTTTATCATTGCTTTCGAAAAGAATTTTGTTATTTAAGTACTCAAATTCAATACGATGTGGAATATGATAGGAGTTATTCCTACTGTGTGTTTTTTGAATCTCATGCAATAGATTAAACGTAAAGCCTAGGGCGAATTTTTTGTAATCATCATCCTTGTTTTTTTTTAAGAAGTTGAGGGTGATGATGTTTATGATTTTGACCAAGAAGCAATTTAGGCAAGAAGGCGTTTGCGCTACATTCCCACTGACATGGTTTTGAATGTATTGGGCTATATTGTTAGTACCAGATGTGACATGCATTGGGTTATTCATAACTCTTCCTTCGGTTATAAATAAAGCTAGGTTGGTTTTTATTATATTCTTGTGAGGAAAATCATGAATACATTGTTCACCCTGTATTACTGTAGGAATATTACAGCTTTAAGGAGGGTGTTTTTATAGGTGTATATTAGTTAGACAGTAATACTGTGATATTAAACAAATGGTTGACGGTGAGAATGTAAGGTTTATATCGATACCGGTCATTAAAAATGACCGGTATCAAGTGAGGATAACGGTATTAGTTAATCCATAAAATACCAATAACCGCTGTTAATGAACACGGTCAGTTTGGCCAGAAATGAAGGATCCTCCAGTGCTTCGCCCAACACACTGCCTTCAAACGTCAATTGCTCTGACAGGGCGAGCGCAGCGCTACGGTGTGGGGTATCGAGGCACTCACCATTGACAAAGCACTGCTCTGCGACGCAGAGCACTCGCAGCCCGTTTAACCGGCGTAAAGCGGCCCCTTGCTGAAGTAACTCATAAACTTCGCCGGGTTGATACGGCGGTTCCGGCGGCGCAATATCTAGCTCATGGCGGGATTGCGTAATAAACTCACCAAACCAGCGCTGGAAGTGTTCCGGTTGCTGTACCAGATCCAACATCATTTTTTGCAGCGCATTCAGCTCCTGGGGCAATACCGTGGCCGGGTGTTCACGTTCAGGAATATCGGGATCGCTATAACGATAGCTCCCCAATTCACGAGCCAGTACATAATCGGCAAAACCGCTGACTAATTCACGCCCGTTAGGTGACCGAAAGCCGACCGAGTAGTTAAGCGCATTTTCCAATGAATAGCCTTCATGGGGAAATCCGGGGGGAATATAGAGAATATCCCCCGGAACCATCAGCTCATCAATGATCGGCTCGAACGGACCAACCTGTAACAGATCCGGGTGAGGGCAGTGCTGCTTCATGGGAATTTTTTCCCCGACGCGCCAGCGGCGCTGACCGGTGCCCTGAATGATGAAAACATCATATTGGTCGATATGCGGCCCTACGCCGCCGCCCGGCACGGAGAATGAGATCATCAAATCATCGGTGCGCCAGTCAGGGATGTGACGAAACGGGCGCATCAGTGCCGCTGAGGCGTCATGCCAGTGGTCAACGGCCTGCACCAGCAATGACCAGTTGTGTTCACCCAAATGGTCAAAGCTATCGAAAGGACCGTGGCTGACGTGCCATTGGCCTTCATCGTGGCTGACTAAACGGCTGTCGACTTCGTTTTCCATTGCCAGCCCGGCAAGTTCATCGGGCGATATGGGATCGATGAAATCGGTAAAACCCTGCTTGATCACCACAGGGCGTTTTTGCCAGTAATTCGCCATGAAAGATGGCCAATCGAGATTCAGTTGATAATCCATACCATGTGTTCCAACAAAGGGGGGCTGTATGAGTATAACCATTTCAGCGTCGGAGTTGCAGCGCTGAGCGGCTTGCGGTTATAACAAGACCGACGTTAATCAGGGTGCGAATGCTGGCGTCCGAAAATGGTTTCAACGCGGGCACCACCAAGGACACTGTCGGTGATGATAATTTCCCCTTCGTATTGCTCGATGATATCCAGCGCGACGGAGAGCCCAATGCCCTGACCGGGGCGCAGCGTATCCGCCCGTTGACCACGTTGGAAAATCATTTCACGTTGGCTGCGCAGTATGCCTGGGCCGTCATCGTCGATCAGTAAATGCAGGCGATGGTCCGAATACTGGGCGCTTACTTCCACAAATTCAAGGCTGTATTTGCAAGCGTTATCGAGCACATTGCCCAGCACTTCCATAAAGTCATTTTTCTCGCCAACAAAGGTCAATTCCGGGGAAATATCCAACGTGATGACGACGCCTTTACGCTGATAGACTTTGTTCAGCGCGGAACACAGCCCATCAAGCAATGCCGGGACGGAGTGTACCTCACGCAGCAGCAGGTTGTGTTCATAACGCATACTCGCGCGATGCAGATAGTAACCGATCTGCTGTGAGATACGGCTGATTTGCGCCAACATCACGGGTTCTGCCTGCTCGATATGCACTTCTTTATCCGTGCGCAGCGCACGTAATGTGGTTTGCAGCACGGCAAGAGGGGTCTTGAGGCTATGGGTTAAATCCGTTAACGCCGTGCGGTATTTCTGATAGCGCTTACGTTCGTTATTCAGCAGGATGTTAAGGTTACGCACCAGGCTGTAGAGTTCGCGCGGTGGGTTCTCATCAAGCTGTTCGCGGGTGCCATTCTCCAAATCGGCCACCTGTTCTGCCAGCGTCTTGATCGGATGCAAACTCCAGTGGGCGGCGAGCCAGAGTAACGGCAGCACCAACAGTAAATTGGCGATAAAAACATAGCTGAACCATTCCCAGACCATATCTGCCTGTTGCAGTTCCTGGGGGATTTTATCAATCACCACAATGGTTAACGCAGGCAAATTCTCTGTGGCCGGGTAGGTATTGACGGCGATGGAGTGGGTGAACGGTGTTTCTTCCGACTTGCTGCTAAAGCGGGTCAGTTTGCTGAGAACCTGAGCATCGCCCTTGAGTACCGCGCTGCTGGTCTGGGTATTAGTATCAAGTTCGTGATAATCGGTCTTTGTCAGCCATTCGGGTTTGATCAGCGCTTCCAGTTCCGGGACTTCGCGTTCACGCCAGAGAATTTTGCCGTCCTGGTTGTAAATCAGCACCAGCGTGGGGTAGCTGATATCCATGTCAGACAGCATGGTGACGCTAAGCTGATGGTCTTTCCACTGCGCCAAACGGTAAAACAGGTTGCTTTCACCGCGCAACAGACGGAATGACGTTTTATCGAAACTGACGCTGTAGCCAATAATAGCGACGGCCCCATAAGACAACGACAGGGCCAGCACTATAGCGACAGCAGCAAGCAGAAAACGAACACGTAAGGAGAATGGCAGTCTTTTTACACGCATAGCTATGATGAGGCGACCAAATCGAAACGATAGCCTTGGCCTCGTACGGTAGTGATGACGTCGGCATCATACACCAGTTGCAATTTTTTGCGCAGACGTCCCATCAACACATCAATGGTGTGGCTTTCCCGCAATTCTGCATCAGGGTAAAGTTGCAGCATCAGTGACTCCTTGCTGACCACCTTCCCGTTGTTACGAATCAGCGTCTCGATAATCGTGTATTCAAATGCCGTAAGTTTAATCGGCGTCCCCGCCACCATGAGTTCTCGACGCGACAGATCGATTTCGAACGGTGGCAAACTGATCAACTGGGATGCCAGGCCGCTGTTACGTCGCATCAGCGCCTGCATTCGGGCAACGACTTCCTCAAGATGAAAGGGTTTCGTCACATAGTCATCAGCACCGGCTTCGAGCACGGCGACTTTATCCTGCCAGCTTTCTCGTGCCGTCAGCACCAGAATGGGCAGCTTCACTTGCTGATTGCGCCAACGGCGAATCAGCGTCATACCATCTTCTACGGGCAATCCCAAGTCCAGAATAGCGATGTCAGGGGCATGTTCATGCAGGAAATAATCCGCTTCTTTAGCATCGGCAGCCGCATCAACCTGATGGCCCATTTCTTTCATCTGAACGGTGAGGTGATGGCGCAGCAACACATTATCTTCAACAACCAGTACGCGCATGACTTTATCCTTCATTGAACTACAGACGATCCGGGCTATGCCCCCTAATTCTAACAAAAAAAGCAGAATCGAGCATCGGCGGTGGCGATGTGAATTATCCACAATCGCAGTAAACTAAATGTAAACAAACGTCGAGGGAATGGAGAAAAAGCCTAACGTGAACTAATAATCAATCGCAAAGACAGGCACGGGGGCTGTTACCCCCCGTGCTTACGCATTACTTTAACGTGTCTACCAGCGTTACCGCGTGACCGATGTAACTGGCCGGCGTCATCGCTTTCAGGCGTGTTTTTTCTTCTTCAGGCAGCGCCAGACCATCGATAAAAGCCTGAATGCCTGCACCGTCAACGCGTTTTCCACGCGTCAGTTCTTTCAGTTTCTCGTAAGGCTTCTCAATGCCATAACGGCGCATGACCGTTTGGATAGGTTCTGCCAGCACTTCCCAGTTGTGATCCAGCTCGTCCAGCAGACGATCGCGGTTCACTTCCAGTTTGCTGATGCCCTTCAGTGTCGCTTGATAGGCAATCAGCGCATAACCGATACCGACACCCAGGTTACGAAGTACGGTAGAGTCGGTCAAATCGCGCTGCCAGCGTGACACGGGTAACTTGGTCGCCAAATGGCCCAGCACAGCATTGGCTAATCCCAGATTGCCTTCGGAGTTTTCGAAGTCGATAGGGTTCACCTTGTGCGGCATTGTGGAAGAACCAATTTCACCCGCGATGGTTTTCTGCTTGAAGTGATTCAGTGCGATATAGCCCCAGATGTCCCGATCAAAATCGACCAGAATGGTATTGAAGCGGGCGATGCAGTCAAACAGTTCAGCGATGTAGTCGTGCGGCTCGATCTGCGTGGTGTAGGGATTCCACTGGATACCCAGCGAGGTGACGAAGCTTTCGCTGAACGCGTGCCAGTCCAGCGTCGGATAAGCGGCCAAATGCGCGTTATAGTTACCCACTGCGCCATTGATTTTGCCAAGAATCTCGACCTGTTGCAGTTGGCGATATTGGCGCTCCATGCGGTACACCACGTTAGCGAACTCTTTGCCGATGGTCGACGGCGTTGCGGGCTGGCCGTGGGTGCGGCAGAGCAGGGGAATATCGCGATACTGCTGTGACAATGTTTTAAGGGCATCAATAATTTGACGCCAGAACGGCAGAATCACATCACGACGCGCGCCATCCAGCATCAAGGCATGGGACAGGTTGTTGATATCTTCTGACGTACAGGCGAAATGGATGAATTCATTGACCGCATGCAGGCTGGGTACTGCTGCGACTTTTTCCTTCAGAAAATACTCTACCGCTTTCACATCGTGGTTGGTGGTGCGTTCGATGGTTTTGATACGCGCGGCGTCAGTTTCATTGAATTCTGCGACAATTTTATCAAGGAAAGCGTTTGCGTCGGCGTCAAATGCAGGAACTTCCTTGATTTCTGCACAGGCTGCCAATTTTTGCAGCCAGCGGACTTCAACCTGCACACGGAATTTCAGCAAACCAAATTCACTGAAAATAGCGCGCAACGTGCTGACTTTATCACCGTAACGACCATCAATGGGGGACACGGCGGTCAGTGAGGATAATTCCATCGCAAGCAACTCCTGGGGTGTATTTATCAAAGTATAGGTTTAACAACGCATAAATTAAAAAAGATAACATCAGCAACGTTCAGGTGTCGTGATGATGCATGAGCGGCCGCAGCGCTGTCGCTTTGTGTGGCAATCGGCCGCGCATGGCTTAACAACGGGCCAACATCTGTTTGGCTTCTTTCACCAAACGGGCGCGAGAAAACATCAGTTGTAAACGTCCGCCGCCGACCTGTTGCCACAGCACGGCGGCACGGATCCCCGCCAGCAGCGCGGCGCGTACTTTAGCCTGCACCTGCGTGTTTTTCAGCACTTCCGGGGAACCGGTTACCTGAATTCGCGGGCCGAGGGCGCTGATGACATCGACATAAATCCCTGCCAGCGCGCTGATAATCGTCTCTGACATCAGCTCGAAATGTTCGAGTTGGCGTGATAATTGGCTAATACGGTTACCCAATTCGTCGAGCGCAGCACTATTACCGCTTAACTTGCGCTCCAGGGCAATCAAACTAAAGGCGTAGCGGGATAATTCTGCGCCTACACCCTTGGCGCTGCTGTTTAAAATCCCCAGCAGGGTTTCCAATCCAACTTTTACGTTACGCTCATCGCCACCGAATACCGCTACGGTAGAGCCTGGGTTCATATCCAACAGGCTGTTGAGCGAGGTTTGCAGTACGTCATTATCACAGTGGCCGTGATTCGCCAGTTGTTGAACCAGATGGGCAGATTGGCAAACGCCCGCCAGCGCCAGCGTGATGTCCTGATAATTTTTAGCCACAGGCTACTCCTGAACTCGTTCTTCGATGATGCCGCCGCCAAGACAAACCTCTCCCTGATAAAACACCGCGGATTGACCCGGCGTTACCGCAGCAACCGGCGCATCAAAACGAACGCTGATACGCTCGCTATCCAGCGGAGTCACCGTACAGGGAATATCTTCCTGACGATATCGCGTTTTCACGACACAGCGGAAAGGATCAAGACGCGGTTGGCGATCGACCCAATGCAACTGTTGTGCGATAAGCCCCTGCGACATCAGACGCGGATGATTATGCCCTTGCGCAACATACAGAATATTATTCGCGACGTCTTTATCAACCACATACCAGGGGTCTTCACTGCCTTCTTTGACACCGCCGATGCCTAGCCCTTTGCGCTGCCCAAACGTGTGATACATCAAGCCTTGGTGCTGCCCCATGGGTTTGCCATCGTCAACGGACAGGATAGGTCCCGGTTGTGCAGGCAAGTAACGCGCCAGAAAATCTCGGAATTTGCGTTCACCGATAAAACAGATACCGGTAGAATCTTTTTTCTGCGCGGTTGCAAGCCCGAGACGTTCTGCGATACGGCGTACTTCAGGTTTTTCCAACTCGCCTACCGGGAACAGGCTTTGCGAGATTTGCTGGTGGCTGAGCGTGTAAAGGAAATAGCTCTGATCTTTGTTTCCGTCTTTTCCACGCAGCAAACGCGTGGCGCAGCCGCTGTCATGGCGGCGCACATAGTGGCCAGTAGCGATATAGTCGGCCCCTAAATCTTCCGCGGCAAATTCCAAAAACGCTTTGAACTTTATCTCTTTGTTACACAGAATATCGGGATTGGGCGTGCGACCGGCACGGTATTCCGCCAGAAAATGTTCAAACACATTATCCCAATATTCCGCAGCAAAATTGACGGTGTGTAGCACAATGCCCAATTTGTCGCATACGGCTTGCGCATCGGCCAGATCGGTAGCGGCTGAGCAATACTCCGTGTCATCATCTTCCTCCCAGTTCTTCATGAAAAGGCCTTCAACCTGATAGCCCTGTTGCTGTAACAGGTAGGCGGAAACGGAAGAATCGACACCGCCGGACATCCCGACAATGATTTTTTTCTGGCTGTTATCTGACATGGGCGTCTCACGAACTGAAGTGTTGACGCGCGACTCAAAGGACTTCAGCGCGTCAGCATGAAAAACAAGCGGCATATTTTATCATGATGTTGTCACGGCTGCATGGCTAATCCTGCGCATTGGGCATTTCGAAAGGCCAGTTAAAGGCCCCCAACAGACTGAGCGGGTAGCGTTCAGCTGTGCGATAGCAGCGAATACTTTCTGCCACCAACGGCGAGCGCAACTGCGTGGAATGTAGAATCTCCTCGGCGGTAAGCCAGTGACAACAACTGATATCGCTGTCATGCGGCGTGGTCGGGAGTCTTGCAGGGAGATCAATGGCAAAGCAAAAACGCAGAAACGGGGTGTGATCGGGGGCAATCCACTGGTGAAGACGCAGAAAAAATTGCGGTGCTGCGCTGATGCCGGTCTCTTCCCACAGTTCGCGTCGAGCCGCCTGAATCAGCGTCTCGTCAGCCTCAAGATGCCCTGCGGGCTGGTTCCAGGTAGCTTTGCCGCGAATCTCTTCTTCAACGATTAAAAAATGGTTTTCAGCCTGCACCACACAGGCCACGGTTACATGCGGTTTAAACATCGAGAATCTCTCTCCAGGTGCCAGGCGGTAAATGGTCCAGTGTCTGATTAGCCATACCGTAGCGTATCAGGCGTAGGGTTGGGTAGCCTATGTGCGCTGTCATGCGACGAACCTGACGGTTCCGCCCCTCATGTAGCGTGATTTTTAGCCAACTGTCAGAAACGGTTTTTCTTTCGCGAATCGGCGGCACACGTGACCATAGCCAATCCGGGGGCGCAACAATTTCGGCCCCGGCGGGCAACGTCATGCCATCTTTCAACGACAAGCCGCGACGAAATTGCTGCAAATCTGCCTCTGTCGGGGTGCCTTCAACCTGAACATAATAGATTTTCGCGGTTTTTTTCCCCGGTTGAGTGAGTCGGGCTTGCAGTTTTCCGTCATTAGTGAGAATCATTAGACCCTCGCTATCACGATCCAACCGTCCTGCGGCATAGATATCAGGAAAAGGGATATAGTCTTTCAGGGTGGTGCGGCCTGCTTCGTCGGTAAACTGCGGAAGCACGTCAAAAGGTTTGTTGAACAGAACGATGCGGCGTGGCGCAGTGGAAACCGCGCGTTTACGCGAAGTTTGCGAGCTGAATCGCTTAAGGTTGTGATTTTTAACCGAGAATTTATTCATCATCTTTATAGCCGAGAGTTACAAAGGCATTATACTCGAAATGGTTTGCGATTGGCGCGGGCAAAATATTCAAGTAGTATTGACGCGCATCTTACAAATCATTAACAAAATTGCGCTCGAAGGAGAGGTTAATGGAAAGCAAAGTAGTTGTACCAACAGACGGACAAAAAATCACTGTCGATGCCCAAGGTAAGCTGAACGTTCCTAATAATCCGATTATCCCCTTTATCGAAGGCGACGGTATCGGCGTGGATGTAACTCCTGCGATGATCAATGTTGTTAATGCCGCAGTGAAAAAGGCTTACGACGGCAAACGCGCTATCTCATGGATGGAAATCTACACCGGTGAAAAATCCACCCAGGTGTATGGCAACGATGTGTGGTTGCCGGAAGAGACGCTGGATTTGATTCGTGACTACCGCGTCGCCATCAAAGGCCCATTGACTACGCCTGTCGGCGGTGGTATCCGTTCTCTGAACGTAGCCCTGCGTCAACAACTGGATCTCTATATCTGTCTGCGTCCGGTTCGTTATTACGAAGGTACACCTAGCCCGGTTAAACAGCCTGAGCTGACTGACATGGTGATCTTCCGTGAGAACTCTGAAGATATTTATGCGGGTATCGAATGGAAAGCCGGTACCGCTGACGCTGACAAAGTGATCAAATTCTTGCGTGAAGAGATGGGTGTTAGCAAGATCCGCTTCCCGCAACAGTGTGGTATTGGCATCAAGCCGTGCTCTGAAGAGGGAACAAAGCGTCTGGTCCGTGCCGCCATTGAGTACGCTATCGTCAACGATCGTGAATCCGTGACCTTGGTCCACAAGGGCAACATCATGAAATTCACCGAAGGCGCGTTCAAAGACTGGGGCTACCAGTTGGCACGTGACGAATTCGGCGGCGAACTGATCGACGGCGGACCCTGGGTTAGCATCAAGAACCCGAACAGCGGCAAAGACATCATCATCAAAGATGTGATTGCTGATGCCTTCCTGCAACAGATTCTGCTGCGCCCGGCGGAGTACGACGTTATCGCCTGTATGAACCTGAACGGTGACTACATTTCCGATGCACTGGCCGCACAGGTCGGCGGTATTGGTATCGCGCCCGGTGCCAATATTGGTGATGAATGCGCGCTTTTCGAAGCGACTCACGGTACAGCACCGAAATATGCCGGTCAGGATAAAGTGAACCCTGGTTCAGTTATTCTTTCCGCTGAAATGATGCTGCGCCACATGCACTGGTTCGAAGCGGCCGACCTGATTGTTAAGGGTATGGAAGGCGCAATCAAGAACAAGACGGTGACCTACGATTTCGAACGTCAGCTGGAAGGCGCTAAGCTGCGGAAATGTAGCGAGTTTGCTCAGGACATCATCGATAACATGTAATCGTATTGTTGCGATAAAGATCGGCGGTGGCGCTTTGCTGCCGCTGGTTTTTAACATCGCAAAAGTCATTCAGTAAAATCCCAGTAAAATTCCTCAGTAAAATAGATTAAAAATCGCCCGCGCAGTAATAGCCTTTCAACCAGACTTCACCTGAATTGTTAACCAATCTTTACCGCGATCGTCGTTATAGGCATCGGTCTGATGCTGCGATTTATGCCCTAACAAATGCCGGGTATCGACATCACCTTGTTCCCGATACAGCCGTTCTGCCAGTGAGCGCTGTTCATGAAAGGTGGGCGGGGTGCCATTCTCCCAACTCAACCCTGTTTTATCCCTGGCCTTGCTAAACCGCAAGGTGAGGGTGCGCGGCTTGACGCCATCGCCGCGTTTGGCCTGTGAGGTGGTGTGAAAAAAATGAACCAGGTAAGGGCTGACCACATAATCACGGCAGCGCTTAACGATATCTTCCAGACTCCAGTCGATGGCGTTACATCGCAGTGAAAGGGGAATAGCTAGGCGCGTTCCGGTTTTCTCCTGCTCGATATGCAGATGGTCGTCCCAGATATCCGCGAATTTCATGTTGGCGATATCGCCAAGGCGCTGCCCGGTGACCAGCGCCAATAGCATGGCATTGCCCATATAGCGATGCTTGGTTTCGGCAATCGAAAAGATGGCTTGCCACTCTTCCAGATCTAACCGCTGGCGCAGCACCTTCTTACGTGGCTGCTTGGTCGCCAACGCGGGATTGTAGCCGGGCGGTACTTCACCGGCATGCTGCGCCTCCTTGAACACATCGATCAGTACCGAACGCACTACCTGAGCCATCCGTGGCTGACCGTTCGCCTTATAATCATCAAGAATTTCTGCGATATCCTTGGCCCCCACCTCTGCCAGCAGCTTCATGCCGGCATGCTGGTTGAGCAGGGCGATAGGCTTATTGCGCTGCTTATAGGTGTTGGGCCGAATATCACCTGATTTCAGTCGCTCATCCTGAATGGCTTTGTATCTCTCCAGCCAGCCGCTAACAGTGATCCCCTGACCGGCGATAGCCAGCGAGCGTTCGCGGATCACGGACACCTGATTGGCCTGTTGCGCGCTAATGCGCAGGTTGGCTTCTATCGCAATGGAAGTGGCTTCGGTTTCATCTGTTCCCAGACCATGACGCTTGCCTGTTAACGGATGCTTATATTGCCAATAGATCCGCTTGGTGCGCGGATCGGCAAAACAAAAGAGATTGGGAACGTTGATATTGTGCTTAACGATCCTGCCGCAATCCGTGTGATGAATAGCGTGCTATCCGGGCATATTCAACGCGGGATTGGCGATAAGGATAAAGAAACAGGCAAAACTATTCAGGCGAAAGAGCTGGCCCATATTGGATTAACGGAAGATGGTAAAGGGGTTATTCCATCGCTGAAAGTAACCTATAGTGATGGTTCAACAGCCTTTAAACCCATGACGCGCTTTGGTTCAACAGATCCAAATGACACCATAACGCCAATTGCGCTACCCCGTCTTATGGAAGAGTTCCGAGGCTACAGCCAAGTGGTCGGGCAGTTAAATTATGGGGACCGAGCTAAATTTCTCAACGATATGGTTAATCCGACCTCGAAGCAGGAAAGCGCCGAGGCCAAGGAGCACCGAACTCAGAAAATTTCATCCAAAAAAGCGCGGGCGAATGCGATTGCCAAAGATCCGAACAACGCCGCAGCGATTAATGCACAGTTTGACCTACTGGATGAGCAAATTGATGGTGCATATGGGAAGGCGCACAAACCCGATAATGACGGTGTTAGCGCGCAACTGGATCAATGGGCGGTGGGCGATCCGGGTAAAGTGGCATTTGTGAAACAGGTGGCGGCGACTTATGCGCCGGGGAATAATGTGTCGAAAGCGCATCTGGATGCTAAATATGCCGAAGCGACTCGTGGGCAATCTAACGAGCAGAATAGCCAGGTTGCGCACTTACTGAGGGTGCGAGGTAAGACAGCACCTACGCATCCTCCGTATTACACTGGAAATAGATAGCATGGTAATTAATTGACATCCTCCCCCGCCCTGAAGGGCGGTGTTTTACGACGCTCCTGATAAAAAACATTATTAGAATAAGCTGTGTTATTCTTTTCTTTCGAAAGATATGTCATTATTTTCGAAAGATGCAAATAATGTTTCATTATTACAATTGGTAAAGTAATTGTGTAAATTTAATTTACTTGTGTCATAGTCAGAAACAAAAAATCTGATGCCAGTCATCCCTGCAATATTTATTATTTCGATGAATTTATCGAAAACTTCGGCAACATCACTTAACTCAATTTTCCTCTGTGCCAGATCAGGTTTTTCGTAGTGAAGATCCAGTAAACGTTTAACGCCATTATATATATATTTGCCTTTTTCAGATTGGCTATAGCTAAATTCAGGCTTTCCATGTTTGTTTATTGAACATTTTAGCGCACAGTCAAGACCAACTAATTTATCCCCTTTAGATAATTCTTGTGGTACTTGACAGAACATTTCTTTATGAACAATTGGCGCAAAAATAAAATAGATCGCATTTGCTTTTTTAACGTCTTCAACAGGCCTTCCTTTGAGAATCATACAATCAGAGTCATAGCTTTTTTTTTCTAAATCTGTAGGAGGATCAATAGATAAGATAACAACGCCCCCGCGGTTTTTATCATTTTCAGCCAACATGCCATGATTGTGGGATTTATTTAAATATGCTTGTTCCGTCGTAAATGCTCTGACATTGGCATTTACATGTTCTCTAAATTCTTTACGACACTGTTCATAACCATTGCTTTGATAGTCTACTTCTATAATTCTCCAGCTTATATCTTTATAACCTGCGTTTTTAAGTTGTTCATTTATGAACGATTCTGTTAGCAGGCCAGCTGAACCTAATGATATAAATGTTATTGGTTTATCGCGCAATGGCATTGATTCTATAATACGAGATGTAACTTTATTTATAAAATTAACCCTACCATTAAGTGATGCAACATTTTCATTTTCAAACCAAGAACGGCGCCCTTTGTAACGAAAGCTGCATAGTCCATCATGTTTTATTTGAGATTCTTTTATCACACGATCGGCTGTTAATAGACTTACCTGATAATCATCATGGGAAACATGCACTGAGGTATCTGGTTTTATGGATACCGATGGGATCATAGCTAATCACCTTCATGTTATTAGTAAATTTTATTAAATGTTTGATTCAGTTACCTTATAACAATCTGTCAGCTCAGTTCAATAATAATTTACCCTTATTAACATTCGAGGTTGTAAAAAATCATTTTCTTAAAATTAAACATTTATTAATAATTGAATATATGTTCAGAGTATATGTTTCTATATAGTAACATTATCATCATATTCCTTTCATTAAATGATATCGATTAGGCCGTGACACAGATTTAGAACCTATCCCAAAATATATTTTTGTATAATGCGTTACGATCAAAGCAGCTTGAAGTCGTTTCTTGACTGCTCTTCACCGTTTACGGCGGGGAGCGGTCAACATCTCTATTCGATGTTATTTTGAAGATGGCAACTGAGAAGAAAACCTCGCGGCAGCTATCCGCGCTGATCGGTATTGCAAGTGATTCGTTTGGAGAAATCCGTCTCGCTCTGGATGCGGAGGTGTCTGATGAACTTAGGGGCTGAGATGGCACTGAGTAGCCTGCATGGGCTACTTGATCTACTAACAAACATCGACAATGACGTAAATCCAGAAACAATACGCCGTACTGCGTTGCTGGGGTTGATGCTGGTTTCTGAACTCGAAGACGGGTTTCAAAATAACCAAAGCGGTAATGTACTTCCCCTAACTATGCTGAAGCGACTCGTGGGCAAGCCAAGCAGCAAAGCAGTCAGGTTGCGCAGCAACTGCGGGAACGTGTTAAGGCCGCACCTACGCATCCGCCGTATTACACAGGAGATAGATAGCATGGTAACTAAATAAGAATCATTATCAAATGCTATTGCCAATGATATGATGTGAACTCTTAAAATAAAGCAAAGGATGCTTTGGCAAAATGTCTATTAAACCACTACTTTTCATGTCCTTTTTTGCGTTAACCGCCTGTAGTACAACCAAAGTTGTAGATACGTTCACCGGCACTCCTGGTACAGCTGGGATGGCATATTGCGTACGCGACCAGTGGGTAAGTGATTCTCTTGTAAATCACTATCCCAGCGGTGCCATTCGTATCATGGAGGATCGCAGTGGCGTGGGAAGTTACTATGTTTATGACGATAAAGGGGAAGAGATGGTACGAGCCAAGGGTACCATTGGCTACTGGCCGGGGCAGAAACCATCAGATATTGAGGTTAACTTTTATATGCCCCAAGATAAATCTATGACAGTTCGGGCAACACGGCGGTTAGCACTCAGCAAACAATGTGCAGCTATCCCAACAAAAGAACGGGAAGATAAATACTTACCGTCGGTTATTTGCACAGATAAGACTGCATGTAGCTTCAGGCGTGGTATCTGAGATAAAGCAAACTTGTTAACTGTGTTGAGTCAATACCATCTGTATGCCGTACCAGCCTCTCAGCCCCGAAGTAAGCTGCGCGGAAGAGCAACACTGAGACTGCGTAGCGGTTGCGGGAGCGGGTGCTGGCGGCGCAGTGGGGGGGCAACGCGGGATAAAAGGCACTAGGCATTACTCAATTTAGCTGTGCTCTTTAGAAAGGCATGATTATAGCTGACAATCAGTTAAGAGCAGATGTTGTGCCGGGTTCATAAACTGACATCGACATTAGAAAGAGATCAAAAACGCAGAAATCTCAAAAAATTCGTGGTATTAAGAAGAGAATGCCTTATATCTGCGCGGTCCAGTATAGTAATGTCTGGACGTATACTCATTAAGTAAAACTGGGTCTAGCCCCGTGATACCGACGGAAATCATACGATCCAGTCTAAGTGAGATGGCAACCAATATCGTCTTTAAAATGTGATATGACAGTTTTTTTACTGCATCAGCAACGCAACATGTGGCAATCGAGTTTTAGCTATTTTGACTAACTACATTAATAATCAATTGTGTCTGACTTCGCTGATAAGAACACTAGTGATTGATACGAACACTCATCAAGGAAAAGAAATGGATAATTTTGAACAACAACCTTTTAGTGATGTGGAGTTTGCAGAGAATCCTGAACAAAGGTGCCCAGTAATTCTTCTTCTTGATACATCATATTCAATGAGTGGAGCTCCTATTGCACAACTGAACGATGGGCTTATGACACTTCGTTCAGAACTTTTGAATGACCCAATGGCAGCAAAACGAGTTGAGTTAGCTGTTGTTACGTTTGGCCCCGTTGAAGTGAAATCTGATTTCGCCACTGTTGACAACTTCTATCCTGAGATGCTTGAAGCAAATAATGCGACCCCGATGGGGGACGCCATTGTGACTGGAATAAGCATGTTGCAGCAACGTAAACAGAGATATCGTGAAAATGGTGTGAAATATTACCGGCCTTGGATTTTTTTGATTACCGATGGAGCTCCTACCGATAACTGGGATGAGGCCAGACGCCGTGTCCATGAAGGTGAGGAGCGCAAAGAGTTTATGTTTTACGCTGTTGGTGTTGAACAAGCTGACATGAATGTGCTTAAACAAATCGCAACTCGTCAGCCTCTCAAACTTAAAGGGTTGGCGTTCAAAGAGTTATTCCAGTGGCTGTCCAGTTCACTAAGTGCAGTTTCACAGTCTAACCCAGGCGATGCAGTTCCCCTCGAAAATCCGACAGCACCGGATGGATGGGCCATTGTGGAGTAATGATAAGTGGCTTGGAAATGGGCGTCAGCATCAGTAATAGGTACTTCACACATTCGATCTGGTAGTAAATTGCAAGATGCCTGTGCTGTGTCGCGTATTGGGCATTCGACTCTTTTTGCAGTGGTCTCAGATGGTGCGGGAAGTGCGGAATTTGGTGCATATGGAGCGTGGCTTACATGTCGTTTCTTAACCGTTCGCTTCAGAGAATGGTTACATACTAATTCTGATTTACCCACTACCGAAGAGTTAATTGATTGGATTGACGATTTACGCGACCTTATTTTTACTTTGGCTAATCGCAGAAATAGCATGCCTAGGCAATTTGCGGCTACTCTGGCAGCTGCTCTTATATCACCTGATGAGATATTGACGTTACACATTGGTGATAGTGCTATTGTTGGTAGAAAAGGAAATGAATGGGAGGCAATTTGTTGGCCAGAAAATGGAGAATATGCGTCCAGTACCTATTTTATAACAGACAGTCCAGAACCCCGCCTCAATTTACGACGTCAGAAAAATATGTATGATGCTTATGCCTTATTTTCTGATGGTGTGGGCGATCTTGCATTATCACAACATGAAAAAACGGCCCATCCTCGATTTTTTGAACCTATGATGCGCCCTGTAGATAATGCAACGGGTGAAGGTCGATTTATTCAGTTGTCAAATCAACTAGCTACATATCTTGGTAGCCCATCGGTTTGCGAACGTACCGATGATGATAAAACTTTGATCCTTATTTCAGGAAAGTAAGCATGCAGGAAATTGTTATAGGAAATGAGCGAGTTTCTGTTGCTAAGTTGGTTGGAAAAGGCGGTGAAGGTGAAGTTTATAAAATAAATGACCGCCCTGGAGTAGTGGTAAAAATATATAATGTCAACAGACGTTCCGAGCGTGAAAATAAAATTCGCGCTATGGTTGATATAGCGCTTTATAGTAAAACCGATCTGATAGCGTACCCCAGAGACATAGTAACCGATAAAACGGGTAAGTTTCTGGGCTTCGTCATGCGGTTTGTATCAGGTTACCATCCGCTACACGAGCTATATAGTCCTAAATCCCGCTTGCACCATTTCCCTAAAGCTGATTATCGATTTCTTGTTCGAGCAGCGCTAAATGTAGCTCGAGCGGTAGGTAAAGTGCATCAAGATGGTGGAGTAATAGGAGATTTGAACCATTCAGGTGTATTGGTGGCTCAGGATGCAACCGTTGCTCTGATTGATGCAGATAGTTTTCAGTTCTATTTAAAGGGTATTATTTATCCTTGTGTCGTCGGCGTTCCTGATTTTACCCCTCCCGAACTTCACGGTAAAAATCTCAGTTCAGTGGAAAGAACGATTGAACATGATAATTTTGGCCTCGCTGTCGCAATCTTTCATCTTTTATTCATGGGGCGTCATCCATACGCTGGACGCTATAAGGGACCAGACATATCTATGAGCGAAGCCATCGCTCAAAATCGTTTTGCATTTTCTCTCTTTAGGCAAAACGAAACACAGACCACATCACCTCCAGGCGCTTTAACACTTGATCTCTTTCCTGATGTCGTAGCCCAAGCATTTGAAAAAGCGTTTGGTTTGACACCCAGTGCTCGTCCGGATGCCAAAGTATGGATTCAAATTCTGACAACGCTTGAATCTTCATTAAATCACTGTAGTAAAACTAAGACACATTTTTATCCTAGTAAAGCTAAAGGTTGCGTTTGGTGCAGATTAGCTAGCAATAATGCGTTTGATATGTTTCCTGATCTGTCTGCGATATTCCCCACTTTATCAACCGATACACATGGAACAGAAAAAGCTATCCAAGAAATACAGATGTTCCGTTTTCCTACTGCAGATGATTTATTACCTTCACCATCATCTATAAATAGACCAAGCGATGCACTTATAGCAGTCAAAAATAGTAAATATCGTAACTCCTTATTAGGTTTTTTCATGATGGGAGCGGCTGTTTATGGTTTTATATATGAACCTGCAATATTCTATGTATGGATAGGTCTCGCTATATGGGGTTATTCTCTTTTTTCTGAGCGTAAAGTTGAACAGTCAAGATTTTTAAAGGCTTTTCAAGAAGCTGATGAATTGGTGCAACATGAACTGGATGTTTTTTTACAGCGCAATGGATTGACGGAAATTATTAAGGTTCGGGGGGGGCTTGATATCGCAATTACTATATATAGGGAGCAAGATGTCGCTTTAACTCATGATCTTGCCCTATTAAAGTCCAATCGAGAGGCTCGTCAATTAAGAGCCTATCTGGACAGTTTCTCTATTCGTCAAGCTAATATATCAGGTATCGGGCCCGCAAAAACTGCGACGTTAATATCATTCGGAATTGAAACCGCTGAAGACGTGAATCGCACGGATGTGCTGCGTGTGCCAGGGTTTGGTAAGGTGATGACTGGTAAGCTTTTAGACTGGCGGCGCGAGAAAGAAGCGAAATTTAGGTATGACCAAAAGCCAAATTCTCAAGACGCTGCCGACGAAAAAATTCTAAAAGGGCGGTATGCAGCTGATAAAGCGAAACTAGAAAATACCATTCGTAATGGTTTAGCTGTTATTAAAAATGCTAAAAGACGTTTGAACACTTTGCCTGACATAGCACGAGCTGACATGGCCCTGTGTGAGGCAATCACTATTCGTGCACAGGCTGAACATGACTTAAAAACACTAGGATTGCCTGTGCCAATATCTGTTGTATCATTACCCATTAAATCATCACCACAACCAATAATCCCTCCCTCGAAGCTATCTAATATCGTAACTTCTAAGATAACTCCGGGCCATACTCGGTCAGCATCTACTGTACCGCATTGTCCAAAATGTGGTTCTTTAATGCAACGTCGTTCGGGAAAGTACGGCCAGTTTTGGGGTTGCCAGCATTATCCACGCTGTAAGGGAACTCGTAATTAGCAGATTAAATACTTTCTTAGGTAACTTCTGACATTGCCAGCATTCAGATATTCCCATGGTTTCATGACTTGAAGATGGGTTTCAAAACAGCAATGTACTTTCCCTAATCGCCAATACGCGCTAAATTCCAGAAAGATACCGAGTTACGCCCTAAAAAGCTGACTCGGTTTTTTTTATGCGCACCGCTCGCGCATTCCCCCACGTCGAACCCAACCCTTTGGAATGAACCTTTGAGGAAGTCAGTTAGTGCTGGCGAGCCTCGACGGGCTGATTTCCTGTGCGGCAAAGGTTCATTTCAAAGAGAAGGTAAACGTTATGAGCAATCATGCAGTAATCCCCGCCTACGACTTCCGAGAAATGGTTATGTCTGCCAGTGGGAAAGTGCTGACAAACAGTATTAAAGTGGCGCGTTTCTTCGGCAAAGATCATAAAAACGTACTGCGAAAAATCCGGAAAACTATCAGTGAGTGCCCTGATGATTTCGCCCAGCTCAATTTTGAGCCTACTGATTTCATTGATAAAAATGGTGATGTTCAGCCGATGTTCAACATGACGAAAGACGGTTACATATTAGTGGTCATGGGGTTCACTGGCAGGGCAGCTATGCAAATCAAAATCACCTATATTGAGGCTTTCAACTGGATGACGGATCAGCTTCAGCGCCGCCAACTGATAGGCGAAAAAGCTATGCATCGGCTGGCGGTTAAAGAGACTCGTTCTAAGTTAAAAGGAACGATCGGCAGTCGCCTTATGAACGAGCGCAGAAAAGAAATCTCAGTTTTGCGTGAAGAGGAAAAACAGGTCATGGCACTGAATTGCCCGCCACTATTTCCCTCATTGTCATAATCAAGAGCATCTCATAATCCTACCGCTTCGGCGGTTTTTTTGTGCCTAAATTCTGGAGCCCGTCATGGCCTACGATCCGCAACAACAGCGCCCCGAGCAGCAAATCACCAACGGTAATCGACAAGGCTTGAACATCCAGCAGCCCGGCGAAGTACCCGATTTCGATCGCCAATTCTTCGCCCCAGAGAACTGGAACAAAGCGCCAGTAGAAGCCAAGGTCACGCTGGGCGATATCGGCAAGTCTGCCGTTGCCGCGCCGCTGGATATGGTTGCTGCTGGCGGTCAGATGTTTAAAGCGGGTAACCAAATCCTCGATGATAAAGCGGCAGCGCAAGCTGGGGAGAATCCCAATCCTTTCGGCATTGATGATCAGACGATGCAAGTCATGCGCGACAACGCCGGAAACCCACTGTCCCGAGTAGGGAGTGCGGTTATTGAAGGTGTTGGCAATCTTGCTGGGCAAGCATCAAAGGCCATCAAAGATACCTATAGCGAGGGCGCAAAGCAGGCGGCATCACAGGATTTTGTAAAAGTCGATCATGACAAAGAGGGGAATTTCACAGGCATCAGTGCTGGCGATGGTCTGTTTGATAAAGATACCTGGCTGATTAATGCGGTGCCTACCGTGGCTCAGTTAATTGCAGGTGGGGCGATGTCAAAAGTGGGTGCAGCCGCCGCGCGTGAAATGGCTGAACAGGCCACGTTCAATCGACTGAGCAAGTCCATGCCAGAAGCGGCAGCCCGTCAACTGGCGAAAGAAACCGCCGATCGCGCCGCCGCGGTTGCGGGCAAAACTGCCTTTGTCGGCACCATGACTACCACGGCGCAAGGCCAGGGCGGTATTGATATGCGCGATGAGATTAACGCGCTGTCATTCAACGAACTGATGAACAGCACGTTATTCCAGAAAGCCTTTGCCGCTATTGATACCGATCCGAACAATGCCAACCTGGACGATACGCAGAAACTAACCATGGCACGCAGCCAGGTAGCGGAGCAAGCTGCCGCATCGGTAACGTCTGATCCGCGTCTGCTGGCAATCAACATTGCTGCATCCTCTTTGGGTGACCATACACTGTTATCGCTACTGACGAAAAAAGGGGCTGCAAGTGGTTTAACATCCGGCATTGTGACGGGGGCCTCCGCAGAAGGGGCGACGGAATTTGCGCAAGGCGCAGGGCAACGCTATGCCCAGAATGAACAACTGATCGATACTGCTGGGCAGAAAATTGATCCGATGAAGGATGTGCTGGAGGTCGGCGCCAATAATGCCGTGGTCGGCGCAGGCATGGGCAGTGCGTTCGGTGCCGTTGGCGGGATGCGTGGGCGACGGGCCGAAGCGCAACGTGAGCCTACAGCGGATTCTGCTGTGCAGACTGATTCTGTACCGGGTAGTGAACCGTTTGCGGAGAACGCTGAACCAACCGCTGCGCCGAGTGCTCCAGTTGCACCCAGTCCGCAGGCAACAGAAAACGCAGCCGGTATCCCTGTCAGCCAACTCGACGATTTCCGCGATACACCCGCCTATCTGCGACAGGATCCGCGCATTCAGGGTTTTGCCGACGATAGCGAGGTGCAACAAGCGTTAGCCAATTCGCAACCTGCACTCACCGCCGATGAACTGATTCGTCAGCAGATCGACAATGGAGAGCAAGGCTATTCACCGCAAGAGCTGGAGACGCTGGCACAGGCTGAGCAGATTATCGCTGCTCGTCGACCACGGCTGCCAGCACCTGGACAAACTTCTGTGATTGCCATGCCGGGTGATCTGCATGCGCCACTGAACGACGAAACACAATCTGGGGTTGGGCCACAGTTTGATGCCGGGCAGCAGGTGCGCGGGCAGCAATTCATTCCTGCCGAACGGTCGCAGCAGCCTATGAATGAAGTGGGCCGCGCCAACCAGACCTATGATGCTGAAGCGGTGCCAACCCATGCCATTGAAGATAAGAATATTTTTTTCGCGAGCTCGCCGACGATTGATGAAGGCCAAGCGGGGCAGCCCCCTCAGTTCTCTGGCGGTGAGATGCGCACACAGCACCAATCGAGAGAGAGCCATAATACGGGGGCTGAGATTCACGCTTTTGCCGGACTGACCGATCAGCGCCATCGGGTTGCTGGCGTTCCGGTTGATGCAACTACTGAGGCCTATGCGCGCGGTGAACCTGTGGGGGCGTTGAAGTTTTACCAACGCGATCGCCCATTTAGTAATGAGCGTGTCGCTAAGCATTCCAAATGGGGCAAGATGCCAGGGGCCAAAGTCGAAAAAGTTGAAGGTGGCTATGGGGTACGTTTGCCAGCCACTGAAACTCCGCAAAGCAAAATCACGGATTTCGGTGAAGAGTTACGTGGTGCCGCTAAACACCGCTGGGGGCAATTCTCTCAGGCCATGGACACGGCTTTTAACCGTTATGAAGTGAGTGCGCAGCCACTATCCAAAGTATTTCCTCACCCTGAATACAGCAAAATGGCTGAAGCAGGGATCGGCAGCGATGTGCTGGCGTCGCTGGCGGTATTACGGGCGCACATCCCCAATAAGCCAACTAACGCCTACCAGGCTGCAAATTGGGCCGATAACGTGCTGAACATGAAATCGCTGGCGAATGGCATTATCAACGGCGATATGAAAATGGATGATTTCAAAAACCACATGCGCGCAAGAGCGAATTTGTCGCGCGTGGCCGACACCATTGATTTGGTATCGCAGTTCGCGCCGGATCAAATGAAAGAGGCGGCTAAATATCGGATAGGTTCCGGGCATTACACGGTCTATGACGGGAAGCCGTACCCAAACGGTAAAACAATCTATGAGTTGAGAACGATAGGCAACAAGCCCATTCGGGATACGTATGCTGAGAGTGTGGAGGCACTGCTGCCCAAGGCAAAAGCCTACATTGAACAGCAGATCGGTGCTGCTCATGAGAATGGTAGCGGTAAACAGTCGAAGATTGAGGTTTTCCGCCGCCGGGCCGATGGGCAGATTTTTCTGGGTTATAAGGGCAGTACGCAGGTATTACCGCTTAAGGCTGGCTTTAAAGACAGTGCTGAAGCGCGCGACTACCTGAAAAATAACCGTGCGGAACTGGAAGAAAAGCTGGAGAAGCTGCGCAAAATTTCCCGGGAAGAACAACGCGGCACAGAAAACCAAAAACGTAGCGGGCCAGCGCGCCGGCAGAGTGATGTAACCCCAGATAAGTTTGGTGACACCTTCGGTTTTCGTGGCGTCCAATTTGGCAATTATGTCGAAGATGCACGGCGCCAGGCAGATTTGAATGATGCCTTCGATGCGTTAACCGATATGGCCGATGTGCTTGGCGTACCAGAAAAAGCGTTATCACTGAATGGTGAACTTGGGCTGGCGTTTGGTGCACGCGGGCGCGGAGGTGCCAGAAGTTTCAGCGCGCATTATGAACCGGGACAAGTGGTGATCAACCTCACCAAAGGCAGTGGAGCGGGTTCACTGGCGCATGAATGGTTCCATGCCCTGGATAACTATTTTGGTCAGGCCGATCAGCATGGTTACGACAACAAGGGAACCGGTGACAATTTCATAACCCGCTCTCAGCGGCGTGATCGGGTGTTTCAGAATGGGAAAATGGTGCCCACTACACACCCGGTTCGCCAGGAGGTTTACCGTGCATTCAAGGATACCCTGCAAGCTATAAACAACAGTGGCATGGTTGAACGTGCTCATACACTGGATAGCACCCGCAGTAAACCTTACTGGTCTACGGTAGTAGAACTTTCTGCTCGTGCCTTCGAGCGCTATGTGCAGGATAAAACGCAATCGAAGGGCATCAGCAATGATTATCTGGTTAACGTTCGTAAATCGAATGAGCATGCTGATCCGCAAACCTATGCTTACCCTACGGAAGCAGAGCTGTCCGGTGGTATTCGAACCGCATTTGATAATCTGTTCCGAACGCTTAAAACGAAACCGACAGAGAAGGGCATCGCCTTCTACTCCCGCGCCAGCGCCCCCAAAAATGGGGGCGTTGTCGTTTCTGGGGCTGATATCGGTGATGGCAACATTATTCACGATGGCAGTTTCAGCAAAGATGGCAGTAAACCGGCCACGGGCATGCTGCGTAACCGCGTACAGTTGGCAGCTGATGGTTTTGTCTCAAACCTGAACGGCGCTGCAAAAATCAAAGTGAAAGCGGTGCAAACGCAAGCTGAAGCGGCGGCGATGATGCCCAACGGCATTCCGGCGGAGTTTGGCATAGTGCATGCTATCTATCAGCCCGAACTGAGTCGGGTGATTGTCATCGCAGACAATATTGCCAATCCACGCGAACTGCGCGCCAAATTGCGGCATGAAGTGATCGCACACCATGGTCTGGCATCAGTGATCGGCGATGTGGAATATGACCGTATCATGCGCGTCCTGCATGCAACCCGTAATAGCCAGAATAAAACCATTCAGGAGGTGTGGCGGCAGGTTGAGCGCTCTTATGGTAATGAATCGCTGGAGGAGCAAGCCAATGAGTTTCTTGCCCATATGGCAGAACGCTCGGAGTCTGGCGGGCTTGGTGCGGCTTGGGATCGGTTCGTCTCCATGCTGACGGCTGCGCTGCGTCGTGTGGGTATTATCAGCCCACACACTGATGTTACGCCAGCAGAGATCCGCAGCATTCTGCACACTATCACCGGCCGCTTTAAAAAAACGGCAATGTACGCCAACGAACAGCCAGGTACTCGAGAGTTTGAGGATACTTTTTCGCGTTCTGATGCGTTGTATTCCAAAGCGGAAGATACCGATCTACTCAGGCCTCTACCGGACGAGGCGGAACGTTATCGCGCAGAACTGAATAAAGCCATGCGGTCGCTACGGTCTGGGGACATGACTATCCCTATGGGTAGAACACCGCCTGTGTTGCGGGCGCTGGGTGCGCCCAATTTAAATATGGTGATCTCTCGTGACACGGTGCGTAAAGCGACTAATGGCGTGAAGCACGACGTGCCAATGGACGTGATTGAACGATTGCCGGAACTGATGCATGACCCTCTGGCAGTTTACCGTTCGTCCACTCAAGCTGATGCCGTGGTGGCGCTACTGGAGGCGCAGGATACTAACGGTAATCCGGTAGTTTCCGCAGTCCATATGAATGCCAAGAAACAAAACTTAGTGATCAATAGAATCGCGTCGGTTTATGGCACCGTTGGGGGGATGACAAAAGTTCAAGGGATGGAAGATGCGGGGTTGGCACTTTATCGACGGACAAAAGAAAACCCCAATCAGCCTCATTCAGCCGGACTCCAATTGTCCGGGGAGAGCACTAACCAGGGTTCAGATCCTGCCAGTCGCCGATACTCACAGAGGCTTCAATTGCCCAAGGAGGGCGACCCCGCAGAATCAGGTCAAAATATACTCTCATCCGCCGATATCCGCAAGAACAAGGCCCTCTACTCACGCGCTGGTAACCCGACAATGGATGCCGAAACCAGCCGCAAAATGGGCTTTAACGTCGAAAAAGGTTGGTTCGAGAAGCCGCGTGATTTCTGGCAAATGGCGACCGACAAGGACAAGACGGCACTTAAGCAGTGGTGGCATGACACCTCGCGTAAACTCAATACTCGCACCTTTGATGGACTGGCACCGCTGAAATATGCCGAAGACGCGGCAGGGGATTTTGATGCTACGGCGTCGGGCTATACCGCCGCGCGTATGGCGGCCGGTGCTGGGGCGGTTTCCGGCGTGGTATGGGAACATGGTCTGGTGCGTTATAACAAAAAAGAGGGTGTCACCGAGCGTATTTCAGGCACCGGCAAGGCTGATTCGCTGATGGGGATTTTTGATGCGCTGGGTAACCAACGTGAAAACTTCCTCAAGTGGATCGCTGGTCACCGCTCCGAACGGCTACTGGCAGAAGGGCGCGAAAACAACTTCACGGCAGACGAAATTGCCTACATGAAAACCCTGAATCGGGGCAACGAAACGCTGTTCACCGAGCAGAAACGCAAGTATGACGCGTTTATCAAATCGATTCTGGACCTGCAACAGGACATGGGCCTGATTGATCCTGAAAGTCGGGCTACGTGGGAAGATGCCTGGTATTTGCCTTATTTCCGTGAAGCTGAGAATGGTGAAACGCATGGCCCCTGGACCACGCGCGGCGTCGCCAACCAGAGCAGTACGGTACGTAAGCTGAAAGGCAGCGAACTGACCATCAAAGACCCGATCGAAAACCTGTTCAACTATGTGGCGAAATCCGTTGATGCTTCAATGAAAAACGAGGCGATGCGCCGCTCCGTGGTGAATCTGGCGGATACCGGCGCGCTGGAGGTTATCGAAAACCCGAACAAGATGGATTACGGGCGTATCGGTAAGAATGTGGTGAAAGTCTACATCGACGGTCAGGAACAGCTGGTGCAGGTCAATGACCCCGATCTGTTCCGCGCCTTCACCATGATCGACATGGAACGTAGCAACTCGCTGTTTATGCGGGCGGCGCGCCAGGCAAAACGCGTGCTGACCATCGGCACCACGGCGATGCCTGATTTTATCCTGCGCAACTTTATGCGCGATTCTCTCCACTCCTGGGCTATCAACAAAGACGGTTTCCGTGCAGGGATCTCGTCATGGCAAGGCTTGAAAAAGGCGCTGGCCGTGGATGATACGCTGGTGGACATGATGGCGGCTGGTGCCACGTTCGGCGGCGGTTACCTCAACGTCTACGATCCGGCAGGGGCGGCGGCGAATATCCGCAAAGTGCTGCGCCGCAAAGGGTACAGCGATAGCCAGATGCGCGAATTTGAATCGACGCTGGTACGCAGCAGCAAGGATGTGTTGGAGAAATTAGAAACTGGCTGGGAGAAATACCGGCAGGTCAGTGAAGGGGCTGAGAATGCCAACCGCGTGGCAACTTATGATGCGGCGCTGAAATCCGGCAAGAGCAAGGCTCAGGCAGCGTTTGAAGCGCGCGACCTGATGGATTTCAGCATGATGGGCTCGAGCAAATTGATTATCGGCCTTACCGATGTGGTGCCGTTCCTCAATGCGCGGTTGCAGGGGGTGAGTAAGCTGGGCAGGGCGATAAAAGAGGATCCGCGTGAGGTGCTGAAGCGCGGCGGTTATATCGCTGGGGTGTCATTAGCACTACTGGCGCTCAATTGGGATGATAAGCGCTATGAAGAATTGCCGGATTGGGACAAAGACGCCTACTGGCATTTCTGGGCCGGTGATCAGCATATCCGTTTCCCGAAACCGTTCGAGATTGGCCTGATGTTCGGCACGTTACCGGAGCGTTTCGTGCGTATGCTCGGTGGCGAGGATACGCCGGGTAAATTTGGCAAGATGGTGGCACGTAACTTCTTTGAAACCATGGCGTTCAATCCAATCCCACAGGTAGTGAAGCCGATTGCCGAAGCCTATGTGAATTATGACTTCTTCCGTGATGGCCCGATCGAAAACATGGCGGACAGCAACCTGATTGCTGAAGCGCGCTACAACGATCAGACCAGTTTGTTAATGCGCGGAATTGGGCAAGCAACCGGGCTGTCGCCGAAGATGCTCGATCATATCGTTCAGGGTTACACCGGTACGTTGGGCGCTTACGTGCTGGGTGCCGGTAACATTGTGGCGCGACAATTCACCGATGCAGGGGAAACGCCCACGTTACGACTGGATGAACTGCCGGTGATTAAATCCTTTCTGCGCGGCGCTGATCCGGCCAAGTCCACCCAGTTCGCGGACGATTTCTATCGCATGGTGAGCCAGGCCAACCAGATTAGCCGCACGATTAATGCTTACCGAGAGCAGGGGCGTAGTGCCGATGCGCGTGCGCTACAAGAAGACAACCGCGGGTTACTGTCCAAACGCCAGGCGCTGACACGAACCCAGAAGGCGATCCGCCAGTTAAATGACCGTATCGAGATGGTGCGTATTGACCGCACGCTGAATGCGCAGGAAAAACGCGAGCGTATCGATCGCATGATGGGGCAGCGCAATAAGCTGTATCAGCAGGCTGTGGAGCGCGTGCATCCGTACTTCGATTAATCCCTAACTTAAAAAGCGAAAGCCCCAGCGTGCTGCAAACACCCGGGGCTTTCTACACCTTTGAAAAAACAAAGGAAACCTGTGTTCAATTTTAGCAAGCTAATACGTTAGTTGCGAATCATGGGAGAAAAATCACGGTATTCGCCTATTGCCACTACCGTTCCATGTTGGGCCAACCGTATCAGGTATACGAGTGTTATTTCCACTGCCGTTCCAGGTTGGACCAATCATAACCGGGATTGGGGTGCTTACTGGTAAATGTTGTTTTGCTTGAAGTAAAACTTCAGTACCTACAGTTACACCTACGCCAACTGGAGTTGGTAGTTTCATAAGTGTACTCCCAATCCCAACAATTAATGAGGTTGGATCATAAGAATCGTTACCAGCTCCACTAATTGATTTAACTTCTTTAACGGTTAACTCCCTCATTTTCATCACTCCTTTTTTGAACGTTTACACCATAAAAAAGCAAGGTATATAGCTGAAGAAATGAATGCGTATGAAAATACATGTAAAAAATTTATGCAGCGTATGTCCCATTGTTTTTGAATTAAAAAATCAACTAAAAATAAAACGAAAAAAATAAAAAACAACAGCACAACTGAAGATAACATAAATTTAAATTTTGGAGTAATGTAATTTATAAACGGAACCAAAATGCATATAAATAAAATTTTTTCCATTACCCACTCCTTTTATATGTATGCATATATTAAATATCGTGGCTTTCCACGTTTGAACAACAGGATTATAATGCCATTACATATAATTTTTCATAATCATCCATTCGATTAACGTTGTTTATTATTTTATTCGAGTAGATTTATAGTGCATTGTTCGCCTTCATAACAACGAAAGACGTGATCACCAACGCGGCAATCCCAAACGGTACGGCAAAAAACGGATGCACTGTCATCATAACCGCAGCGAGAATCAGGCAAATAATGAAAGCAGTGGATGACATGTTATCGGTTCGTGAGAAGTGTTAAAGAGTAAAAAATCATCAATGTGAAGAAAGATCTGTTTAGGAAAATACAAAGTAGGACACTGTTTTATAAGGATAAATTTTTTTGAGAAATTTGCCTTAAATAATGCGCTATTTTGTATTTTTCATTAGATAAATCATGTTGTTATTAAGTCACTTTCCGGCTATTGCTGCGTCACATGCACTGGTTCGAAGCCACTGACCTGATTGTTAAGGGTATGGAAGGCGCAATCAAGAACAAGACCGTGACCTACGATTTCGAACGTCAGCTGGAAGGCGCTAAGCTACGGAAATGTAGCGAGTTTGCTCAGGATATCATCGACAATATGTAATCCGCTGTTAAGCGTGAGTTAACAATAGGGGCCAATTTCGGCCCCTTATTTTTACCTGAAAACTTCTCCCCAAGGCTGTATAAAAAAATAGGCTGTTTTATTGCCAGTAACCCCCTGTCTTTACCCCTGTCATCGTTGTATTGATCAGTCATTTTGCTTGTGCGATAACCCAGTAATATTTGAGTATCTATCCCCAGCTCACGATGAATCCTTTCTGAAAGAGAGCGCTGCTCATGGATGTCGCCGCTGCCGGAGTGTTGGTGGCTATTGGTACCGCTCGCTATTTTGGCAACATGGCTATCGGTGCGCGTGCAGATGCCAGAACGTGAGGAGCCCAAACCAAAGTGATGCGCAGTAATATTTCAAACTAAACGAAAAGCCCACGTCGCTCGGCTATGAGATCGAGCGCATCCTCAAGTGTGGGGAGCAGGTCCGGGTGAATGGTCCATGCCTCGCTGCCTATAACGAGCAGCGACACATAGAAACCTGAATCTTCAATCACTGCGTAAGAGCCTTCTGGGCACTGTGTCAGTTTGTCATTGTCGGCGAGCACGCAGATTCTTGTTCCATTAAATTCTGTAATTTTCATAGGAAGCGTCATATCCATTATGATCGTCTGTCCGGAGATTTTATCTGATAAAATAAAGAGAATCCCGTTAGGTTTTTCCCCCTCGAGGGGCTTGGGAAGTCGCATGCCTAATCAGTGTTTTATTGTTCTACGATAACGTCCTGATACGCAACCAGATACAAACCGGCCCATCCTCAGTATTGTGGATAGAACAAACCAACCAACTTTCACCCTCTGGCGGAGTTGGGTTCCAGCCTGATACATCAAGGTCGCTAGTTTCAAAATAACTGTAGGAATAGATTCACGCCCGGCGCAAAACTCTTCATATTTTGGATGTGTCCAGTAGCCCATTCATCCCGTTCAACGGGTAGTGCTGTGATTTTATCCGCAAAAGACCCTACAGGATGATCTCGCGACCGTTACCTATTTCTTAGCTAACCAGGGAGAGGTCGTGCTCCAAAAAATGATATCTGCACCGAGATAATCTTTTGCGAATTGTACAAACTCATCCTTGCTAAATGGCTCACCCGTATTTGGGTTCCTGTAGGTCAAGGTCGGCTCCTGTACTGCCATGGCAATGAGTGCCAGTTTACCTTTGTATTTATTGAAGAACGGATATGAGTTCTTCATTTGCGCCTTGCGGTTGGGAACAATATCCGGGCCACCAAGCCCAATATTATTGGTACTGGCAAACTCGAACAATCTGCCCATGTAGTTGTGGTCGTTGTTCCATTCGCACGGCCAGAAATTGACATATTGTACTACGTGTGATTTGGCGAACACTTTTCGCGCAAAGGTAAGATTTTCCATTTCTCCTGCGAAATAGTTCTCGCAGGAGAATCCCTTGGGTAGTTTTTTCTTGTCGAGATCAATGGCTGTTTCGGGTAAGTTCACTCCATAGACTTGGCCATCGAAACGTTCTGCAATCGCTGCCAACAAAGCCTGATAACGTTGACGTACAGCAGGTTCCCATTGCCGTGCTACCCAACCCGACCCAATTGGTTTCCCTTCGCCAGGATTATCAAATTGTGGCGATATTCCACCACCATACCTGGCATCATTCATCAGATAATCAGGAACGTAACGGGCATCTTGTTCGAAAAACCGGTCCTGAATTTGGATGAAGAGTTTTTTATTGGCTACCTTAAGGCGAGTCAGATCCTTCTCTATCTGCGAGAAGTCGTATTTGTTCTTCTCAGGTTCAAGTGAACGCCAATTGTAAACGATCTGCGCACCGCCAATGTCATTACTCCCCATAATGGCAGAGGCTGCTTCGAGGTCACCAGAGCTGGTATAGATAAAGTTTTCTGGCGTTTTAGCTAATACTGGCAGCGTCACAGCAAGTAAGGTTACTGCAACAGTAAGCCGAATGCTTATGGTCATGAGATTGTTCCTTTTTGAAGATTCAGTGAGTTCAGTTGCCAGCACTGGTGAGTTGTCAAGGTGATAGAAATCCATAATCAGACCCGACCTGGCAGTTTTTTTCCATCTGGACGCAACTCACCATTTGGAGAAACATGCCTGTACAGAGTCTGCCGTGTGGTATTTAGTTCCTGGCACAGAGTACTGATTTTGGTTTCTGACTTTCTCATTGAGGCTAGCGCTAGGTGCAATTTAGCGGGTGTCATCTTATAGGGGCGCTCGCCTTTCCGGTCACGAGCTCTGGCAGAGGTAAGCCCACCCAGTTCGCGGACGATTTCTATCGCATGATGGGCAGCGCAATAATCGGTATCAATAGGCAGTGCAGAGAGTGCATTAGTACTTAGATTTCATCCCTAACTAAAGCGTTGCATAAGCAACGCTTATTATGAAGCCTCTATTTATATTTAACGTTGGGTGGGTTTATACGTTTTGTATAGGCGTGTTGTCGAAACGTTTGATTAACTCGATAATGACGCGGCTATCGCATTTTGGGGCATGCTTCTTTATTACATGAAAATTTGCGTCAGCAAAATGACCACATTCTAGACGAATATTCTTACAGTCATTGAAAAACTTTGCTTCAACAATCTTTTTGGTTAGATTCCATGCTGTCTCGTAGGTCGGTGAGTTGATAGCGGGGCGTTCGCCGAAAACGATTTCTGTACAATGTAAAGCAAATTCAACGGCTATACCCTCTTCAAACCAGTTTGAACCTTTGGCAAAAGGCGGAGCAGGGCGCGGATCTAAGAGATGAATAGTTTCATGAGCTAATTCATATACCGTTGCATACCAAGAAGTCGATGCAACGGTACTTAAGCTAGCATACCCACCATCCAAATCAATCGTATTAGAAACATGTGGGCCTTCTGCTGCATCAGCGTTAAATTCTGGTGCCAATAGTTTTTTCTTTGAATTTCTAGGGCCAAAAATACTCTGAGCATACTTGTCAAGCTGACGCTGAAGGTTCCAAAGTTCTTGTGGTGAATCTTTTGGTAAGGATTCTGGTATTTTAAAATTTTTCAATGTGTTCATATATGATTCTTTTGCCTTTTATTTAGGATTGATAATATTCCAACGGCTACCATCTGACATATACATATTAAGTCTTCCTTTGTCTGTTTTTGCAGTGGTACCATTTATTTGAAAATATGAACTATTAGTGGCGTTATGAATCACAAATATTGATTTCCATTTGAAAGCGCTAGGGGACGGAAAATAAATGTTAGGTGCCCAGGCGCCATCCATAGAGTGAATAACAACCAGATTGGCCTTGTTTAATTCGTTAGCGATAGACTTAGCCGTTAAATCGTTGTTATTAACTATTGTTACTGTTGGTGCAGAAGGAGAAGCAATAGCACCAAGATCGCTTACGTTATTAATGCAAGCTTGGTCATTACATGCAGCTTGAACAACATAAGGATCATTGCAGTTTCCATAGGTATTAGTACTCTGTCGTGCTGTCGTTGTATCATCTCCAATTGGATTTAAAAAAGTTGAGCTTTGGGCTCCCATCACATAGCAGGAAGAAAGTTGATCATCCCCTTGCGAATACTCTTCAACAAAACCTGAAGATGAGTATAGCTTGCCAAATGTTTCTGGGACTTCGATAACACCAATAGTTATCGCTGTACCATCCATCATATCTGTGATAACCCCTGTAACTAGACTCCCTTTTTTTGAAACATCTAATTTGTATTGATGCCCAGTTTTCCATGGCACGATTAACTGACATTGTACTCCTGAACCTTCATGGTCAAAGTAACCACAATGA
This sequence comes from Candidatus Symbiopectobacterium sp. NZEC151, assembly GCF_025962655.1. Taxonomy (GTDB): domain Bacteria; phylum Pseudomonadota; class Gammaproteobacteria; order Enterobacterales; family Enterobacteriaceae; genus Symbiopectobacterium. Next base: position 758,491 of record NZ_JAGFPE010000001.1, read on the forward strand.
CCATTTTTCCACCCTTTTGCATTCCAAATGGAGTAATTGAAAGCATGAACTCCTTTTCCTCTATTTTGTAAACCAATATAACCTGAATCCCCTCGCTTAAAGTAAAACTGATTTGCCCAGTAGTAATTGGAGTCTTTACCTCCATCTGTGCTTATCTTTTGGAAAAAAGATAATTTATTAAATTCTGCATTTGTGGGCCAGGTATGTTCTACTGCAATAATTCCACCGGCTAAAACAGCATAACTTGACTGACTTATCAAAAGCAGGATGGGAGCTAATGACATTTTTTTCATGTTATACTTCATGTGTATTACTCCTTCGTTAACGTTGGTTTGTTGCGGGTTGAATTTATAAAAGCAATGATCCTAATACTTTCATTTTTCGGCTTTGTTAATTAAATCATTTTATTGTGAATTATGATTAAGGGAGTGTTCATTAATATATAGCTGCAAAGGTTGCTGTATGATTATATATAATAACATTACCATCAACGCATGAACGATTTCCTGATAAATAAGAATTATCAATCTTGTGTTTTAATGATTAATTTTTGCAATTATTTTCCATCAAAAAGGGCATTATTCCATTCTCCGGTTTTTGTTGGGTCAGTCCTTAAATCCGATGGTTCGCCTACGGCCTGTTCTATTTCTCGTCAATTTCACATAGCGCCACGGTAGTGTCAGAGTTGAGGTCATGCGTATGTCAAATATTACAATGGATAACGCGGAGATGGGGATCACGGCGCAGTAATGGTGTGAAGAGCATGGATTGAACGACCAATCTGCCCGTCGTTACATCAAACCTGGCGCTGTGCAAAAATCAGGCTGTTTTGTTGCTGGTAATCGCCTTCACGATGAGATTGAAAATGGCATTGGTCGTGCATCCAGCGTGGATGCCAGTATAAGAGTCATCGAATTGATAACACCGCCAGCCCATTTTTGAGATACCCACAAAGATTAAACAAAGATGCATTTATTGAAACTTCGTTTAATAACGTCTGTGTAATATCCCCATCCATCATCAGTTACGGTGAGAAAAGAGATAGGGGGAACATTGTTGTGCCTGATAATTCTTAGGTCCGGTATGGGCTGATTAATATGTTAAAGAACACGATTAAATAGACTCTTTGTATGCAGGATACGCTGATTTAGGTGTGGTCCTTAGCAATGCATGGGGTTTATATACATTGCTTGGTATCCACAGAAACGTAAAGAAGTCTGAGATAGCCAGAGTCATATAATGATATTGCTACTTTGTAAGCGGATAGTGTCGTCCTTTTAAATTAACGTGGTGGATGTGCACTATTCGTGTTTTTAGAAAAAGTGAATTTGCGAGAGAAAATGAATAAGATATTAATTACTGGGGTTACAGGGTTTATTGGTGGGGCTACACTGGAAAATATCATTAATAATGATCTTGGCTGTGATTTACTCCTTTTAGTCCGCGCTGATTCTCATGGTGACGCGGTGAAACGCGTTCATGAAAATATGAGAAAATTCAATATTAGTGAGGATAAGCTAACAAAAATAACTGAAGATAATATATTGTTGGGGGATCTTGGTAAACCCGAATTATATTTAGAGGATCCTCGGTTAGATAGCATAACGCATGTGATTAACTGTGCTGCCATCGCGTCATTTGGTAAGAATCCAATGATTTGGAAAGTTAACGTTGATGGTACTCTCGCGTTAGCCCGAAGAATGGCCACTGTTAAGGGGTTGCAGCGGTTTTTGCATGTCGGTACGGCGATGTCTTGTACGCCAGAGCCCAATACACTCGTTTCTGAAGATACTCATTTTATTGAAAAAAACAGCCATTTTGTCGAATACACACACTCGAAACTGATTGTTGAAAAACTAATGCGTCAGCATTGTCCACAGATGCCACTTTTATTTGCTCGTCCTTCTATCGTTGTTGGCCACACCAAACATGGTTGTAAACCGTCTAGTAGCATCTTCTGGGTTTTCAATATGGGACTGATGTTACAGAAATTCATGTGCTCAATGAAAGATCGCATCGATGTTATTCCGGTAGATTATTGTGCTGAAGCCTTAGTCATGCTTCTTAACCGCGATCTGCCCAATGGAGAGGTGGTTCATATATCGGCAGGGGACGAGCATTGCGTACAGTTTATGGAAATTGATAACGCAATAGCGGATGCTATGCAGCGACAACCGGTTGGCGATAACTATGCCAAGGTCACGTATGATGTTTTATTAACGATGCGCCGGGATTTGAAAAAAATCTTTGGTCCTTGTAATGAACGGATTATGCTCAAAGCGATGTATTTATATGGTCAATTTGCAGAATTGAATGTGCGGTTTGATAACCATAAGTTATTAAGTTTGGGCATGCCAAAACCGCCTAGGTTTACTGATTATATTGGCTTGTGTGTGAGTAGTACTCGTCATTTATCTATACCGCAACAGATGATGGTAGATTTTAAATAAAAGAGAATAACGATAGAGGAAGGGGGCATGACGCCCATGCCGGACAGGTGCGCAACCAGGATATAAAAAACAGCATTGATCAATGCTTCCAACGTCCATGCTACCCAAATCAGCCCAGCGGTAACCGCTGGGCTGATTTGGGTTTAAAGACAAGGAATTATGTAGTGGGCAGAAAAAACTGCTCGCCTTTTCCCTCTGTGGATTCTGCTACCACCATCCCAGATAGCTGCCAGCGCCCACAACGATAGCCACACCAATCATTATCATTGTGATTTTACTCATTGGTCTTTCTCCTTATTTCCTTGGCAGTATCATTTATATATACAGTGATTTTTCGCCTTGCGGTCGCGTTTTGAAGCGCCGATGAACCCAGAGATACTGCTCAGGGGCACGCAATATTTCCCGCTCAATGACCTTGTTGATGTAGGTTGCTGCCGCAAATTCATCGTCTTTCGGGTAATCCAGCAATTCGGGCTCGATGATTAACGTATAGCCAGTAAGGTCAGGCTTTCTGATAAGCGTGATGGTCAGCATCGCTGCACCGGACAAACGAGAAAGCACGTATGTTCCGTTGGTGGTTGCCACATCGCTGACGGCAAAGAAGGGCGCAAAGGTGCTGCCTTTCGGGCCGTAATCCTGATCGGGAGCAAACCAGACGGCTTCCCCTTGGCGCAGGGCGGCAACCATGGCTTTCAGGTTTCGGCGATCGATCATCGCTTTGTTGGAACGCATTCTGCCTTTGGTCTGCACCCATTCCAACAGGCGATTATTGTGCGGGCGATACATCGCCATCATCGGTTGGTACTGGCCCATAGCACGGCCACCCAGCTCCAACGACATAAAATGCACGCCAACCGCCATTACGCCGCGTTTGTTCTCTTGAGCGCGCTGGAGGTTGTGTAATCCTTGCACGTCAACCAGTTTACGAATGCGCTCGTTGGGCCAAAACCAGGCAATCCCGGTTTCCACCAGCGCCATCCCCAACGACGAAAAGTTACCGGCAATCAGTCTTTCTTGCTCTTCATCATTTAGCGTTGGGAAGCAAAGTTTAAGGTTCCTGCGCGCGATGGTTTCTCTTCGTTTAAGAAATGGCCGTGACAATCTGCCACAGAGGGCACCCAGGCGAATAAGCACGGGGTAGGGCAGTTGGACTAGAAGGAAAAGTACCGTAACGCCAAACCAGGTTAACCAGTAGCGAGGATGAAAAAAGGCAGGACAAAAACGAACGCTTGAACTCATGATGTTCCTATACGCACTATACAAAAAAAAGGGATGTATCGCATAAAGAAACAGACTTTCTGTAAGCGGCACACTGGGACGAAAACCCTGATACCTGGGGGATGTCCTCACTCCAGCAAGCTGCCTGACCTGAAGGTTTCAGGAAACGGCGCACTCCTCATTCACACTGGCTATATGATAGAGGTAAGGTCTTCCGCTTATCCAGCGATTTCATTCATCAATTTGCCAATTTGCATTTTCTTTACGAATCTCTTCGATGGCGCGCTGGTTTTATTGATGTTGCAGCCTGCAACGTCAGGTAGCGTAAACGGGTGACAGGGTACGGTCATGCGGAACAACGCGCTATAAAATTTGATCTCCATAGCTTTTTCACAAAATATCGTTGCTTCTAAAATGAAACAATGTTTCGTTTTTGTGGGGCGTGTGGTATTTTATGACCCTAGGACTGGATATGATTACGTTGTTCTAACGCAGTAGCCTCACAGTAAGCGCCGCGCTTCTGGTTGATCGGTATCAGATGACGGAAGTATGAAGGGGCGATTACAGAGATGCGATGATGTGAATCATATCGCTCTTAATCTCTTCGCTAAATCGATATGGGAATGGTTAAATGAGTAATTATCAGCAGCAGTTTTCTCTTGAAGGTAAAGTGGCTCTGGTCACAGGGGCCTCTTACGGTATTGGTTTTGCCATTGCCAGCGCATTGGGCGAAGCTGGGGCGACAATCGTTTTTAACGATATCAAACAAGACTCGATCGAAAAAGGCCTGGCCGCTTATAAAGACGCTGGTCTGAAAGCGCACGGTTATGTCTTTGACGTAACTGATGAAGCTGCGGTAAACGCAACCGTCAAGAAAATCGAAGAAGAAGTGGGTGTGATTGATATTCTGGTCAACAATGCCGGTATCATTCAACGCACGCCGATGCTTGAAATGGAAGTGTCTGATTTCCGTAAAGTGATCGATGTTGACTTGAACGCGCCTTTCATCGTTTCCAAGGCTGTTTTGCCGTCAATGATCAAAAAAGGCCACGGCAAAATCATTAACATCTGCTCTATGATGAGCGAACTGGGTCGTGAAACTGTCGCTGGCTATGCTGCGGCAAAAGGCGGCCTGAAAATGCTGACCAAAAATATCTGTTCTGAATTTGGTGAAGCCAACATTCAATGTAACGGTATTGGCCCTGGCTACATCGCTACGCCGCAAACTGCACCGTTGCGTGAAATTCAGGCTGATGGCTCTCGTCATCCGTTTGACCAATTCATCATCGCAAAAACGCCCGCTGCACGCTGGGGCACGACCGACGATCTGAAAGGACCTGCTGTATTCCTGGCATCTAATGCGTCTGATTTCGTGAATGGTCACATTCTGTACGTTGACGGCGGCATCCTGGCTTACATCGGTAAGCAGCCGTAATTGTCATTCGCCAGGCCTTTGCCTGGTGAGTAACAGCGTTAACCAACAAACGGGAGCGTAGCTCCCGTTTGCATTTTTGTTACCCCGAATCACTGTCACTGAAAAACGCCCACGGTCAGATTAGGCCAATCGGCGGCATAAAAATTTCCCTTTTATCACCCCATCGAAAAACCGGCCTTTTGAAACCACTGCATCGGAAATGTATTTTTTATAAATGCGTTCCGGAACATCTAGGTATTGATAAATCTCACCGTTATGAAAGGCGATTTCCAATAAGCGCTTATCGGAGTCGTAACCGAGCGCACGAATTCTGGAGGATGTGACTGAATGCCGCAACACCACGTATGTCCTCTATACTTGTCAGCAAAGACAAACTATACGGCATTTCGGAGCGTGCCATCCAGCGTTACCTGCATATCCCGTGATAGGAAAATTGACTGCTCGCTTTGTGATCCAGTGCAATGTTTTTCTGTGTCGCTTACAGCGTGTTTTGCACAGGGTGTTGTATATTTTTAATACAGCATGGTGCTGACCACAAGGGAGGATCTGTTGGTATGATTAATTTTGAAAAGATGATTCTCGAATACAGTGACAAGTATGCAGATTTTGCTGCATCGACAGTCGCCTTTATGGAAAGCCAGAAGCGCGAAATATGCGCAGATACAATCGCCTTGAAAATCCCACCGGAAAAAAGAGCCTATTTTGAAGCTCGGTTAGAGCATTACCGGAGCATCTATAAATCTCAAACGCTGGTCGAGTGATGTGAAGATTGCAGCGGCACTCTGCTTTCCTTCATGCCTGGCATCGCGCTATTTGCTAAGGGAATTACCTTCAGGGATGAAGCAGTTATCGATTTATCAGTAGGCTACCCTCCAGCAACCCAGAAATGATCATCCTCATCAGCGTGTAATCGCTATCGCCGTTGAATTGGGCGTTTAGTAGTAGTTAATCTCATCAGGGGCCAGTAACGTTATCGCTCAATGAGCGGAGGCGTTATTCTATGGGCGTTAATGGTTTTTTCGGTGGCATCAGGCAACAGAAGTATCATGTTAATCATTATCAGAACGTTAGTACTAAAACAGAGGGGCCGGTAACCTCTGACAATAGAACGTTGTGGGCGAATCATCTTAAGTCTGCGGTGCAGATTAATGAGAAACCGACATTGCACGCCGCGGCTGACAAAAAGAAAACCTTTACAGGCACTGTGGCGCGGCGCGTTAAACATTATCAGGCAGCAGGGCGCTCGAATGTTGAACGTCAACATGAAGCCGTTAATACTTCCCGTACAACAGAAACGCTGAGCGTCTTAGAAGGGCATTTTCTCAGCGCAGCCACTAGCGCAATGTTGGCATTGGGGCGCGATCCCTCGGCACTGCTGGATCAGACGCGTCAGAAACTGCATGCGGAAAACAGAGCGCTCACCAAACAGGATTTGCAGGAAGCGAAAACCCTAAAACCCCTATTGATAGACGGGTTGACAAGAGAGTTTATCAAGCAAGGCTTTCCCGAAAAAGAGGCAAGAACGCACGCTAAACAAGCCTTTGCAACGGGTTTGCGCGAGGTGCTAAACACCCGGAAATGGGAAACGGTTGATACCCGCTTTCAACACAACAATGTGGACTATCGCTGCAAGCTTACGCCCGCCGGACAGATGAAGCAGGGAGGAAATGACGTTTTTCATACCCCTTACAATGACAAGGGGGTCGCTTCCTCTTCCTCGCAGGAAACCGCGCATGCCACGAATTTATGGCTATCCGAATTCAGCGTCCTCGGTGAAAAGGGATCAACACAACGGCTATTTAGCGGAATACGTCACGGCACTTTGTCTCCTTACGGTTTGGCAAAAAATTCAGATGCGCGCTATTTCGGTGCGCAAACCCGCGCCATGGAAGTAGTGACCGCTGCGCTTTTCGCTCGCCCTGAGCTGCTGCGCGACGCTGAACAAGGAAAAACGGTGGGGCTGAATCTGGCATCAACATCATTGGTTACCGGCGGTATCGGGGCGGAGAAAGAGATGATGGATGACCAGATGCAGGCGTGGGCGATGTTGAGTCAACAGCAACCGTTACAGGTTCCGTTAAGGGATGCGCAGGGTAATAGTTATCACGCTTCGGTAAATCTCAACGTTGCGGCATTCAACTTTGGTGTCAACGAGTTTGCGCTTATCGGCAATATGGGGTGGAAACAGGCAGATGGTTATAACGAAGCGGCGCTGAAAACGCTGCTCGGCAATGATTTAAGCGTGACCGCACCGCCAAAAGGATGGGTGGGTGACTATTTAGCTCAACATCCGACGGCAGAAAACGCACAAAAAGTCAGAACGCTAAGCCAGCAGTTAAAAGCGATTTGGGCCAATAAAACGCATCATCGTGATGGTGGCGAACCCTATAAAGCGGCTTTGCGTGTTGCTCTACTCGCCAATGAAATTGGCGCTATGCCGTGCTGGAACTGTAAGAGTGGTAAAGACAGAACCGGTATGCTGGATGCAGAAATCAAACGTGAAGCAGTGAAAATGCATCAACATGACACCGGCGTGATGCCACAAGCGTCAAGTGTCAGTGTACCGGGACGTTCGCTGGACAGTGCGGAACAACAACTTTTGCGGACCATTTTGCTGCACGGTGGCAATAGCGAAGTGCAACAGTATAACACTGGTGTTCCCGGGAATAAGGTGGCAAAACCATTGCCCGGATTTCTGACGTTGTCCACGCGTCAACGAATCGGGGATGCGTTTGCTTTTAAAAATACACAAGGTTTATCTGAATTGGTGTAACCACAGCGCAAAGTGTTGCGCTGATGTAATTAAAATGCGTCCATGGAATGGCAATAATATTGCCATTTATAAGATGTTTTATGTGCGATTCTAATCGGTATGACCGACAGTAAAAACGTGAGCAAACCTTGATCTAAATCACAATCGACGGACCCGCTTTTTGGTGTTATGAAAATCCCGTCGTAGGGAAAATGGTCCCATTAATATAAACTGATTTGAGCAAGGTATAACGTTGCGTTATGCTGCGGAGGAAATATGTCGGTTATTCGCACATGCCTTAACCTGTTTGGTGGTGATACGGTAATTGTACGGTGTTCTAATACGTTTGATATTCATATGAGCGATTCTACACCGGAATTGCCTACCACACCGGAGGTGGTGCAAAACAACAGTATTAGCATTAGTGCTGAAGATGAGGTCTATTTCACCGTACCTTATACGGGTGAGTGGAACTTAACCATTAATGCCAAGAATGATACGCCAGAGTACTCTATTAGTTATTTCCCCGCATAATAACGACATTGCTCAGGGATGAGATAAATAAAATAGCGAATATTTTCTATCTATGGCGCAATATATCGGCTAATGCTGATAGTGACGTAGCGCCTAAGAAATAGGTTACGTGCTATTATTATTAAGCGTTCTCCTCTGTACCGACAATCGCTGCGCCCCTCATCAAAGGTAAGACCAATACCTTGAGTCACACCCCGTGGTGTGATGCTAATCACGCCTCACGGATGCCAACGTTGCCAAGGGCATGCGATGTTTCTTAATTTTGTTGGTTTCTGCAACGGAGCAAACAAAACGCAGCCATACTATTAATACGTGAACAGATTTTTAGGCATTTCTGCTACGCTTGAAAACAAGGTTTTGCTAACCAACGTTTAGCAACAGGGTAGGCAATCAGCAAGCAGAGTGTGGCTTGAATGTTGGATGGCTCACGATTTCCCGTATCCTTGTGAATTGAAAACGCGTGTTTTATCTGCACCTGTTAGCCAGGCACTGCATCATTATCTCAAAGTTATGAACATCGGTAGCGTAGAGGGCACTGTATGAGCCAGGCACCAAGACTAAAAGATGAGGCAAAACGCTTGGCTGCCCTGAGCGAATATGGCATCGATCATGGTCTTAGCGATCCCGGTTTGAATAATTTGCTCAATTTGGCAGCAAATGTATTTAACGTCCCCATCGTGCTGGTATCCCTGATTGAAGAACAGCGTCAGTTACTGGCTGCTGGCTTGGGGATATCGGTTTGTGAAACGTCGCGTGAAGCCTCTTTTTGCGCACATGCCATTTTGCGGCGCAAGATCATGGTCATTCCCGATGCCCGACTCGATGCGCGCTTTAAAGATAATCCCATGGTGACCGGAACGCCCCATATCCGTTTCTATGCGGGGATACCGTTACGCACGCTATCAGGTTATGCTATTGGGACATTGTGCATCATTGACCTTAAACCCCGGCGTACGCTGAGCGCCCGAGACGAACATAACATGCAGGATTTAGCCGCACTGGTAATGGACAGACTGGAAATGCGGCGACTTGAATTGGCGCGAAACGCCAGTCAGGTTCGCTTTGAGAATATTGCCAACACCTCACCAGACTCAATTATCTGTGTGAATGATAAGGGAATTATCACATTTTGGAATGCGTCAGCGGAGAAAATGCTCGAATATTCTCGTGCGCAAATTACTGGCAATAACATCGATACGATTGTTCCCAAGGCTTTTATCGAAAAATTCAACGCCGTGGTGAGTGACAAGGAAGCGCTCATCAAAGGTGTCACCGTTGAGCTGAACGTTCAAAGTCGCAGTGGTGCCCTGATTCCGGTAGAACTTTCTGTCTCCATGTGGGCAGATGACTTTACGGTAAGCTACGGGGCTATTCTGCGCGATATCACTGAGCGGCGACGCAATGAAGAGCGCTTGTTTTTATTGGCGCACATGGACCCGCTGACAGGGTTGGCAAACCGAACGCTATTGACCTCCAGTCTGGAGCAGGCGTTGAAAGATGAACCGGCCATCTGTGTCATGATGGTCGATCTGGACGGCTTCAAAGATGTGAACGACAGCCTTGGGCACGCTCGGGGTGATGAAATACTGGTCAGCGTCGCGAAGAAGATACAGTCCAGCGTGCGCGCAGGGGATCTCGTGGCGCGGATGGGCGGCGACGAATTTGCCGTGTTGCTGCCCGGCGTCAGTGATTTCAAACTCGCGGCCGAGACAGCGGAGCGCATTATCCAGGAAATTTCGCAGGCGATGATCGTGGAGGAACACCAGATCAACATCAGTGCCAGCGTTGGCATGGTGCTTTACCCGATGCATGGCATCACTGCACAGGATTTGCTGACCAGCGCCGATTTGGCGCTCTATCAGGCGAAAGCGGAAGGGCGCAACTGCCACCGTTTCTTTACGCGCGAAATGCGCGAAATCTTTCAAGCCAAGCACGCATTTCAACTCGAGTTCATCCGCGCCTACGAGCAGAGTGAATTTGAAGTTTTTTATCAACCTCAAGTCAATTTGATCACCAATGAAATTATCGGCGCCGAGGCATTATTACGCTGGCGGCATCCGCAAAAAGGGTTACTGGGGCCCGGCGCGTTTTTAGCGGCGCTGGAACGCGGCCCTTGGGCTGAACGTATCGGCGACTGGGTTGTTGAAACCGCGTGTCGTCAAGCGGCGGAGTGGTGTGAAGCCGGGGCCAAAAATTTCCGTATCAGTATTAATTTGTTCAGCGCCCAGTTCCGTTCTGGCACCCTGGCGCAAAAGATCGAGCAGGTGCTGGCGCGCACCGGGCTTGATGCGGGTTCGCTGGAGTTGGAAATTACGGAAAACATCATCTTGCGCTATGACGAAAACATGTTGCAGCCGTTGAAAGTGCTGCGGGATGCGGGGATTGGTATTGCTTTTGATGATTATGGCACCGGCTATGCCTCGTTGAGCATGTTGAAGAATTATCCGGTAACCCGGCTCAAAATCGATCAGACCTTTGTGCGCGCCATGTGCGATTCTCCGCCGGATGCGGCGATCGTGCGTGCCATTCTTTATTTAGGCAAAAGCTTTGGCCTTAACGTCATTGCCGAAGGCGTAGAGACCATGGAGCAATGCGAGCGCCTGCGCAATAAAGGCTGTGAAGAGGCGCAGGGATACCTGTTTGGTCACCCGATGATGGCAGAGGATTTTACTCAGCAGTTACGCGCCCAGATGGCCTCGGAATCCCGCTAACACCCTATATCTCCGTTATTCAGCCCGCCACCCTAAACAAAAAATGGAATATAGATCACATTTTTTTTATAGTGGTGGGCTTGTGCTGCGTGAGATGTGGGATGGGTTGTGCACGAAATCTTCGAAATGTTACTGGCAGTGTTTGAACGCGCCGCGTTAATGTTGATTTGCCTGTTTTTTTTAACGCGAACGCGGCAATTCCGTCAATTACTGCAAAAAGAAGATCACTCCCTACGCGAGCGCGCAGCGGTCACCGCTATCTTCTCCTTGTTTGCGCTGTTTGGCACCTATTCGGGTATCAACGTCGAAGGCTCCCTGGTGAACGTCAGGGTGATTGCCGTGATGTCGGGCGGGATTCTGTTTGGCCCGTGGGTGGGTATCGCTACCGGTACCGTTGCCGGTGTGCACCGCTATCTGATTGATATCAATGGAATCACTTCTGTCCCGTGTCTGATAACCAGCATTATTGCGGGCATTACCGCAGGCTACATCAATCGCAAGGTGAAGAAAGAGAAACAGTGGAGCATCGGTATTTTTGGCGGCATGATGTGCGAGTCGCTGACGATGCTGCTGGTAGTGCTGTGGGCCACGCCGACGGCGCTGGGATTGGATATCGTCTCCAAGATTGCGGTGCCGATGATTACCGGTTCTGTCTGCATTGGGCTGATTGTGTTGCTGGTGCAGAGTGTGGCGAATGAAAAAGAGGTGATCGCCGCACGACAAGCGAAACTGGCATTGGATATTGCCCATAAAACGCTGCCTTATTTTCGCAATATCAACAGCCATTCACTGGCAGCGATCTGTCGTATTATTCGCACCGAGATCAATGCCGATGCGGTGGCAATGACCAATACGCAGCATATTCTGGCCTATGTCGGCGTCGGGGAAGAAAAATACAATATTGGTCATGACATTATTAGTCCGATGACCCAGCAGGTGATTCACGACGGCAAAATAATCATTAAAAATAACGATGAACAACATCTGACGCCGGAAATCCATTCGATGATTGTTATTCCGTTGCTTGAGCATGGACAGGTGACGGGTACGCTCAAAATTTATTATCGCCATGCGCACAGAATCACTTATTCCTTGCAGGTGATGGCCGTTGGTTTGTCACAGCTGATGTCAACCCAGATCGAGGTTTCGCGCACCGAGCAACTGCGCGATATGGCCAATAAGGCGGAACTGAGAGCCTTGCAGAGTAAAATTAACCCTCACTTTCTCTTTAATGCGTTAAATGCCATTTCATCGTCGATCCGTATTAATCCCGATACCGCACGTCAGTTGGTGATCAATTTGTCACGCTATCTGCGTTACAACCTTGAGTTGAACGACGACGCGTTGATTGATGTGAAAAAAGAGCTTTACCAGATTCGTGATTATATTGCCATTGAGCAGGCGCGCTTTGGTGCCAAGCTCACGGTGATTTATGACATTGACGACGATCTGGCCTATCAAATTCCCAGTCTGTTGATTCAGCCTCTGGTGGAAAATGCCATTGTGCACGGCATTCAGCCCTGCCGCGGCAAGGGCACGGTGGTGATAGCGGTAAAGGATCAGGGGGAACGGTTGCGCGTGGCCGTCACCGATACCGGGCACGGTATCGATCAGCAAACGATTGAGCGTGTGGCGCGCAATGAGGTACCCGGTAATAAAATCGGCCTGCTTAACGTGCATCACCGTGTGCGCTTGCTTTACGGCGATGGTCTGCACATTCGCAGATTGGAGCCGGGCACGGAAATTGTCTTTTATATCCCTCGCGTGGCCGACGCTGCGCGTATGGTGCCAGAAAATAATGTGATGGCCGCGCTGGTCACAGGAGATAAGCGGTGAAAGCCATTATTGTTGAAGACGAATTCCTGGCGCAGGAAGAACTCAATTATCTGATTCGCCAGCACAGTGACATCGAGATCGTAGCGACGTTTGACGATGGCATGGATGTGCTGAAATACCTGCAACAGAACGATGTAGATGCCATTTTTCTTGATATCAACATTCCATCGCTCAACGGCGTGTTTCTCGCGCAAAACATCAGCAAGTTTGCGCAAAAGCCGTACATCATATTTATCACCGCGTATAAAGAACACGCGGTTGAAGCCTTTGAAGTGGATGCCTTTGACTATATCCTCAAGCCCTATCATGAGGCGCGCATCGTCACCATGCTGCAAAAGCTGGAAAATGCCTGGCAGCTACGGCAATCCACCCCGGCGCTGGAAAACACCAGTGCCACTACTGCGCCGCGCAATGGGCAACACACCATCAACCTGATGAAAGATGAGCGCATTATTGTTACCGACATCAATCAAATCTATTACGCCGCTGCGCAGGAAAAAGTGACGTTGGTCTATACCCGGCGTGAAACGTTTGTCATGCCGATGAACATTACAGAATTTTGTAGCCGGTTACCGGAAGCGGTGTTCTTTCGCTGCCACCGTTCTTACTGCGTCAACCTGACGAAAATCCGCGAAATCGTTCCCTGGTTTAATAACACCTACATCCTGCGGTTGCACGAGTTGGAATTTGAAGTGCCCGTGAGTCGCAGTAAGGTAAAAACCTTCCGTGCATTGATGCGTCTGTAACGGCATTTCATTCCGTTCTGACGGCATCTCATTCCCGATTCGATCTTTTCACCTCATGCCGCTTGTAGACTGGCCCCAACACGTAAGCGGGTGGTCCAGGGTGCAGGCACCATTGCCCATTTTGCTTACCTTCTTTGATGTTCCTTCAGGGAACCGTTTTACTAAGAGGTCGGCCTATGAATGCCAAACCAACACGTCGCGGCCAGATCGTACTGGGTACGATCATCGCGCAAATGGGGCTGGGAACTATTTACACCTGGAGTCTGTTTAACCAACCGCTGGTCGACATTTTTGGCTGGTCACTCAGCGCCGTGGCAACGACGTTTTCCATCACCAGTTTCAGTCTGGCGTTTGCGACGCTGTTTGCCGGTAAATTGCAGGAGCGTATTGGCATCCGGCGCTTAACGTTATGCGCCGGTATCGTGCTGGGCCTGGGGTTAATGGCAAGTTCAGGCGTGACCTCCTTGCTGGGGATGTACTTGCTGATGGGCGTGGTGGTTGGCTTTGCCGATGGCACCGCGTATATCACCACGCTGTCTAACCTGATCAAATGGTTCCCTGAACGCAAAGGGTTGATTGCCGGTATTTCTGTGGGAGCATTTGGTACCGGGAGCCTGATATTCAAATACATCAACAGCTTTCTGATCGCAGAAGTGGGGGCATCGCATGCCTTTTTCTATTGGGGACTGATGGCGATGATCATGATCGGACTGGGTAGCACGTTGCTGAAAGAGCCGCCAACGCATGCTGCCAATGGAAAAACGGCAATCACCTACGGTACGCGTGATTTTACCCTGAGCGAAATGCTGGGCACCAAAGAAGCCTATCTGCTGTTTGTGATCTTCTTCACGGCGTGTATGAGCGGCTTGTATCTGATTGGCGTGGTAAAAGATATCGGTGTGGAAATGGCCGGTATGGACAGACAAATGGCGGCTAACGCCGTGTCAGCCATCGCTATTTTCAACACGGTAGGGCGCATTGTACTGGGAGCCATGTCAGATAAGGTCGGTCGCCTGCGTGTCGTCAGCGGGACGCTGCTGGTTACCGCACTGGCGGTAACGGTTATGGCCTTCCTGCCGCTGTCACCGGTGCTGTTTTTCATCTGTGTCAGTGCCATTGCCTTCTGTTTTGGCGGCAATATCACCGTGTTCCCGGCGATTGTCGGCGACTTCTTCGGTCTGCAACATCACAGTAAAAACTATGGCGTCATCTATCAGGGATTTGGTATCGGTGCACTGTCTGGCTCTTTCATTGCGGCACGGCTGGGTGGTTTTCACGCCACATTTATTGCGATTGCGGTACTGTCGGTGCTATCGCTGCTGATTGCGCTGTGGATCAAACCGCCCAAGTACACCCGCACACAGCCCGATATGCCAGCAACAGTGGCGCATGCTCGCGGATAATACGCTGTACTAACGACACAAATGCCTTATTATGCAGAGCCCCTGGGTTGTACCCGGGGGCTTTTTTATGGCGCGCGTTCACGGGTATGCGACGGGCGTTGTCAGCGGCTGAACGCTTGCGTGACGCGTTGATGCGGGCAAGGTTGTTGCAAAATGTAAAGTTATGTCGTTTTAGCGATAGGAAGATTAAGAATGCTTGAAAACGGCGTGATAACCCATACCATCGTGTTGTGAATGACGTTAATCCCTTTAGAGAGGAAATCAGACTGTTATGATGCGTATTGCGCTTTTCCTGATCACCAACCTGGCGGTGATGTTGGTTTTCGGGCTGGTTCTCAGCCTGACGGGAATTCGGTCCAGCAGTGTCCAGGGGCTTATGATCATGGCTGGCCTGTTTGGCTTTGGTGGTGCGTTCGTTTCACTGCTGATGTCCAAATGGATGGCTCTGCGCTCGGTGGGCGGTGAAGTGATCGAGCAGCCGCGTAATGAAACGGAGCGTTGGTTGCTTGAAACCGTGCGGGCGCAATCGCAGCAGGCGGGCATTGCGATGCCGCAGGTTGCTATTTATCACGCGCCTGATATCAACGCCTTCGCGACCGGTGCACGGCGTGATGCGTCGCTGGTGGCGGTCAGTACCGGTTTGCTGCAAAACATGAGCCGTGATGAAGCCGAAGCGGTCATTGCCCACGAAATCAGCCACGTGGCGAACGGTGATATGGTCACCATGACGCTGATACAAGGCATTGTGAACACCTTTGTTATCTTCATTTCGCGCCTGATCGCTCAGGTGGCATCCGGTTTCCTTTCTGGCAACCGCGACGAAGGTGAAAGCAGCAACGGTAACCCGCTGGTCTATTTTGCCGTGGCGACGGTGCTGGAACTGGTGTTTGGTATTCTGGCCAGCATTATCACCATGTGGTTCTCCCGCTACCGCGAATTCCATGCGGATGCCGGATCGGCGAAACTGGTGGGCCGTGAGAAGATGATTGCCGCGTTGCAGCGTTTGAAAACCAGCTACGAACCCCAGGAACAAGGCAGCATGATGGCGTTTTGCATCAACGGCAAATCAAAATCTTTCAGTGAGTTATTTATGTCGCACCCGCCGTTGGATAAACGCATCGAAGCGCTGCGCAGCGGTGCTTATCTGAAATAAAACTTCCGCAAAAACAAACCATTCCACAACAGGGAGTCCATTACGGGCTCCCTGTCTGCAATAACGTGTTATCCTCTATACCTCTGTCTTGATAGCATAAATTCCTTTTTTACTGGGAAAACAGGGGATGAAAATCAGGAGAATGTTTCATAAAATAAAACCGTGATCACGGAAAAATGAAACATTGTTTCTATAATGCTGGTATTACAGATCTATCGCATCAGGGTGGCTGTAAGTCGCAAGACTTGTGTCATCTGCTGGTGCTAGCCGTATTCTTTTCGATATGTTCTAAGGATTTACGATGGCCAAAGGCAAAAAGATTCCCCTCTCGTTTCATACCTATCAAGACGCAGCAACCGGCACCGAAGTGGTGCGTTTAACGCCTCCCGATGTTATTTGCCATCGCAACTATTTCTACCAGAAGTGCTTCTCCAATGATGGAAGCAAACTGTTGTTTGGCGGCGCGTTTGATGGTCCCTGGAACTACTACCTGCTGGATCTGAACACGCAGGAAGCCACACAGCTGACGGAAGGCAAGGGCGACAACACTTTCGGTGGTTTCATGTCTCCTGAAGATGACGCGTTGTATTATGTGAAGAACACCCGCAACCTGATGCGTGTCGATCTGAACACCCTGGAAGAAACCACGATTTATCAAGTACCGGATGAGTGGGTAGGTTACGGTACCTGGGTTGCCAACTCCGATTGCACCAAGATGGTGGGGATCGAGATCAAGAAAGAAGACTGGCAGCCGCTGACTGACTGGAAAAAATTCCAGGAGTTCTATTTCACCAACCCGTGCTGCCGCCTGATCCGTATCGATCTGAAAACCGGCGAAGCGCAAACTATTCTGCAAGAAAAACGCTGGCTGGGTCACCCGATTTATCGTCCGGGCGACGACAACACCGTCGCGTTCTGTCATGAAGGTCCGCACGACCTGGTTGATGCCCGTATGTGGTTCATCAATGAAGACGGCAGCAACATGCGTAAAGTCAAAGAGCATGCGGAAGGTGAAAGCTGCACGCACGAATTCTGGGTACCGGATGGCTCTGCCATGATCTATGTGTCCTACCTGAAAGATGACACCAACCGTTATATCCGCAGCATCAACCCGGTTACGCTGGAAGATACGCAACTGCGCGTGATGCCGCCATGTTCTCACCTGATGAGTAACTATGATGGCACGCTGTTGGTCGGTGACGGTTCCGATGCACCGGTTGATGTACAAGATGACGGCGGTTACAAAATCGAAAACGATCCGTTCCTGTATGTGTTCAACCTGCAAACCGGTAAAGAACACCGCGTTGCGCAGCACAACACATCGTGGAAAGTGTTGGAAGGCGACCGTCAGGTAACGCACCCGCACCCGTCCTTCACGCCGGATAATAAACGCATCCTGTTTACCTCGGATGTGGATGGCAAACCAGCCCTTTATCTTGCCGCCGTACCTGATTCAGTTTGGAAGTAAGCCCAGAACCCCATCCCGGCAACGGAATGGGGTTTCTTCTATTCATCACCGAGCTATCGGTGATGAATAGAATAATCCCTGACTATTTCGCGTTACAGTAAAGTTGCCAGCGTGCGAACGAGGTCCGATTAGCTTGCAGAGATAAGTGATTCGGGCAAGCGAGCGTCGCTAACGCGACTGTAGTGTGAAGTATGACGGGTATAATAACTTTAATAATAAGCAAGTCCCTTGATTATCGTTATTGTTCCATTGCCATAATCAGCGTGTTCCCTTTATACTAAAACCATCGTTCTATTTTTTTTAAAACAAAAAAAACTGAGTAGGGTACCCAAAAAAATGGCTATTGCAGATTTAGATAAACAGCCCGATTCCGTGTCGTCCGTTTTGAAAGTTTTTGGTATTTTGCAGGCATTAGGTGAGGAAAGAGAGATCGGTATTACGGAACTCTCTCAGCGCGTCATGATGTCTAAAAGTACAGTGTACCGTTTTTTGCAAACGATGAAGTCCTTGGGATATGTCGCGCAGGAAGGCGAATCCGAGAAATATTCATTAACGCTCAAGTTGTTCGAACTGGGCGCCAAGGCGTTGCAAAACGTAGATTTGATCCGTAGTGCTGATATTCAGATGCGCGAATTGTCCACGCTGACGAAAGAAACTATCCACCTCGGTGCGTTGGATGAAGATGGTATCGTTTATATTCACAAGATCGATTCCATGTACAACCTGCGTATGTATTCTCGCATTGGTCGTCGCAACCCACTGCACAGTACCGCCATTGGTAAAGTGCTGCTGGCATGGCGCGATCGTGACGAAGTGGTTGAAATTCTGAGCAAAGTGGAATTCACCCGCAGCACGCCGCATACGGTGGGTAGCGCTGAGGAGTTGTTGCCTCTGCTTGATACCGTACGTGTGCAAGGGTATGGGGAAGACAAGGAAGAACAGGAAGAAGGCTTGCGCTGTATTGCTGTGCCTGTCTTTGACCGTTTCGGCGTGGTGATTGCCGGATTGAGTATTTCATTCCCTACCATTCGCTTCGCTGAAGAGAGCATGCACGAATATGTTGCCATGTTGCATCACGCAGCAAAAAACATCTCTGAGCAGATGGGTTATCACGACTATCCGTTCTGAACCGTCTTGTGCTGAACAAACGGTTTCTTTTCAAAAAGCCTGCCTGACGGTGGGTTTTTTAACATATGGAGGACGAGAATAATGGCTGAGCACCTGAACCGCTATGGGCAGCCTGTCGGCGCAGCGCTTCCTTTATGGTCAGCACGGGCATTCCCAGGGGGTATCACGCTCACCGGGCGTTTTTGTCGGATTGAGCCATTGAACGTGGCACAGCACCTCGATGCGCTTTATGCGGCATACGCCGCTGCGCCAGATGGCCGTGATTGGACCTATATGTTTGTTGGCCCGTTTGGTGACAAGGATGCGTTCCGTGCTTATCTGACCACAGCAGAGCAGCAACAGGATAGCCAATGCTATGTGGTTATCGACACACTCACCGATAACGCGGTGGGGACGTTCTCGTTAATGCGCGTTGATGTAAACCACGGCGTTATCGAAGTTGGCTCTGTCGCTTTTTCTTCGGCGTTAAAACGTACGCCACTTGCGACAGAAGCGCATTTTTTGCTGATGGGCTATGTCTTCGAACAGCTCAACTATCGTCGCTATGAGTGGAAATGCGATAGCCTGAATGCGCCGTCGCGTCGCGCTGCTTTGCGTTTGGGGTTTACCTTTGAGGGCATTTTCCGTCAGGCTATTGTTTATAAAGGGCGTACGCGTGATACCGCCTGGTTCTCCCTGCTGGATAATGAGTGGCCACAGCGCAAGTTGGATTTTATCGATTGGCTGGCACCGGGTAACTTCGATACTGAAGGAAAACAGATCCAATCGCTGGCCGATATCAGGCAGTCTCGGTTGAAAGGCGGTTCATGAGCAGGATGTAATAGGCGTGGGCGGCTACGAAGTGATAGTATGACCCGGATATGCTTGGGTTGAGAGGATGAGCTGGGGTTGTTGTGAATATTTTACAGATTGTTTTTATCATGTTGATGGTACTGTTTGCCGCGCTGGTTTGGTTTTTTGTCAATCGCGCCAGTGTCCGTGCCAATGAAAAGATCCGCCTGCTGCAAGAAATTTTGGAACAGCAGCGTCTTCAAACCGCGCTGCTCCAATCGCTAGCACCTGCCACTGCGGTTATCACACCGCCTGAGCCTGAAACCCTGTTGCACCCGGCGGCTGCACCCGCGCCAGAATTTGATGCGTTCAACGTTATTCCCGAACGCTAAGGCGGATTGCAACGGTTCGGCGCTCGTTTGCATTGCTTCTACATAGCGCACGCAACAATATAGCGCACGTGGCAAACGTGACGGCGTGCGTACAATAATCAAAAACAGCAAATGGAAAAGTGAACACAACATGGCGGTAGAGAGTGAGCTGGTGTTAAAACGGGGATTGAAGAATCGCCATATTCAATTAATCGCCCTCGGCGGTGCGATAGGGACGGGGCTGTTTTTAGGGATATCGCAGACCATTCAGATGGCGGGGCCATCCGTACTGTTGGGATACGGTGTCGCGGGCATTATTGCCTTCCTGATCATGCGCCAGTTGGGCGAAATGGTGGTTGAAGAGCCGGTTGCTGGGTCGTTCAGCCATTTTGCCTATAAATATTGGGGCAGCTTTGCCGGTTTCCTTGCAGGCTGGAACTACTGGGCAATGTTTATCCTGGTGGGCATGGCTGAACTGACTGCCGTCGGGATCTACATTCAATATTGGTGGCCTGATGTGCCCACCTGGGTATCGGCAGCGGTATTTTTTATACTGATCAATGCGCTCAACCTGGTGAATGTGAAGGTGTATGGTGAAACCGAATTCTGGTTCGCCATCATCAAAGTCCTGGCAATCCTTGGCATGATTGGCTTTGGTGCCTGGTTACTGCTCAGCGGGCAGGGCGGAGAGCAGGCGACAGTACGCAATCTGTGGCAGCATGGCGGCTTTTTCCCCCACGGCGTCAATAGCCTGGTGATGGCGATGGCGGTGATCATGTTCTCATTCGGCGGGCTGGAGTTGGTCGGGATCACTGCCGCTGAAGCCGCCGATCCCAAGCGTTCCATTCCGCAAGCGACCAATCAGGTGGTCTACCGCATTCTGATCTTTTATATTGGCTCGCTTGGTATCCTGCTGTCACTCTATCCGTGGCAGAACGTGGTCAGCGGCGGCAGCCCGTTTGTGATGATTTTCCATGCGCTAGACAGTAACGCTATCGCCAATGTGTTGAATCTGGTGGTGTTGACTGCGGCATTGTCGGTATACAACAGTGGTGTGTACTGCAACAGTCGCATGCTGTTTGGCCTGGCGACTCAGGGAAATGCGCCGCGTTGGTTGTCACGCGTCAACGGCCGTGGTGTCCCGGTCCGTTCTATTGCGCTTTCCGCGCTGGCGACCTCCTTGGGTGTGCTGATTAACTATGTGATGCCGGGCAAGGCCTTTGAGCTTCTGATGGCGCTGGTGGTATCAACGCTGGTGATTAACTGGATCATGATTTGTGTGGCGCATCTGCGTTTCCGTCACGCGATGGATCAGCACGGCGTGGTGACCCATTTCAAGGCGATTTTCTATCCTTATGGTAACTACCTGTGCTTGCTTTTCCTGGCAGCCATTCTGGTCATCATGCTGATGACGCCGGGTATCCGTATTTCTGTGCTGTTAATCCCGGTGTGGGTCGGCATTATCTGGTTGGGTTTTTACCTGTCACTACGTCGTAAAGCGGCAGAAATGCTGGCGCATGGCGTGAAAGAATAGCAGAATTAAGCGGGTTCTCGCTTCATCGCCGGTGGCATAATGTCGATACCGGCGATGAGGCGTTGTGAGGGGTTACTCGACTTTTGCTACGTCGGTTTTGCCTGCTTTTGCATTGGCAACGGCCGCATTCGCCAACACGATAAAATCTTCGCTGGAGTGCGTGGCACCGGTCACGCCATCCACGCCTTCCGGATTTTGCTTCTCGACCAACCCTTGAGCGAGTTTAACCGTATACTCGTTAGGATTGGTGCCGCTTGCCGCCTTCATCTTCTTGTTGTATTCCACATCGCTGGTTTTCAGATGACCATCTTTCTGGCTGTTGTAGTCAAATTTTACGGCGGCAATCTTCCCGTCTTTGTAGGTCACTTCTACAAACGGTTTCCACCCTTTATCGTCGAAATTGACGGTTTCAGCGCGGTATGTCCCGTCTTTGATGGCGCCATCGGCAGCGTGGACACCCACAGCGAAAAGGCTCGCCACAACAATGGGTATGAACTTCATTTTCATGGTTTCATCCTCGATATTCTTATCAGTGTATGTGTGCGTAAATGTGCAAAGGAATCTGTCTGTTGGGGCCAATTTCAGGCACCAATAGTGGAGGAAGGTTACCGCTGACTTTAGTTAAATAAAGTGTTCTGCTTAACAAAACGACGTCATGACCATGATAATTGTAGGGCAATTTGTGATCGGTAAGACAAACGGGTATCGGTGAGCGGGAAAAATGCGGTTATTCCACACGCTAACGGACGCGGTAAGTGACTGGTTCATGCCCGCTAATGGTGGTAGCATAAAGTTTGTCACTCATCCCACGCCTCGTGGGATTTTGATTTTTGTGCCAGGTGTACCAATTTAACGACGGTTGGTTAGATGGTTACACAATGTTTTGAAAACTAAATGAATTCATTTTCGTATGTGATCTTTCGTGCGGGTCACCACTGCGAATAAGGGAACTAGAATGCCTGTTATTACGCTTCCTGATGGAAGTCAGCGTCAATACGATCGTGCCGTTTCTCCTCTTGATGTGGCACTGGATATTGGTCCGGGTCTGGCGAAAGCCTGTATCGCGGGCCGGGTCAACGGTGAACTGGTTGATGCCAGCGATCTGATCGACTCTGATGCGCAATTGGCGATTATTACCGCCAAGGACCAAGAGGGGCTGGAGATCCTGCGCCACTCTTGTGCGCATCTGTTGGGACACGCCATCAAGCAACTGTGGCCGGATACCAAAATGGCGATCGGCCCGGTCATTGATAATGGTTTTTACTATGACGTTGATTTGGATCGCACGCTGACGCAGGAAGATATCGATCTGCTTGAAAAGCGCATGCATGAGCTGGCCGACAAAGATTACGACGTCATCAAGAAAAAGGTCAGTTGGCAGGAAGCGCGTGATGCCTTCGCCGCGCGCGGCGAGACCTATAAGGTCGCCATTCTGGATGAGAACATCAGCCACGACGATCGTCCCGGCCTGTATCACCACGAAGAATATGTCGACATGTGCCGTGGTCCGCATGTGCCCAATATGCGTTTCTGCCACCATTTCAAATTGCAGAAAACCTCGGGTGCCTACTGGCGCGGCGACAGCAAAAACAAAATGTTGCAGCGTATCTACGGTACCGCCTGGGCAGATAAAAAGCAGTTGGGTGCCTATTTGCAGCGTCTGGAAGAAGCCTCCAAGCGCGATCACCGCAAAATCGGCAAACAGCTCGACCTGTACCATATGCAGGAAGAAGCGCCGGGCATGGTGTTCTGGCACAACGACGGCTGGACGGTATTCCGCGAACTGGAAGCCTTTGTGCGCATGAAGCTCAAAGAGTACCAGTATCAGGAAGTGAAAGGGCCCTTTATGATGGACCGCGTGCTGTGGGAAAAAACCGGGCACTGGGAAAACTACAAAGAAGCCATGTTCACCACCTCGTCAGAGAACCGGGAATATTGCATCAAGCCGATGAACTGCCCGGGGCATGTGCAGATCTTTAATCAGGGTTTGAAATCATACCGTGATTTGCCGCTGCGCATGGCCGAATTCGGCAGCTGCCACCGTAACGAACCGTCGGGCTCCCTGCACGGGTTGATGCGTGTGCGCGGGTTTACGCAGGATGACGCCCATATCTTCTGTACCGAAGAACAGGTGCGTGCCGAAGTGAATAGCTGCATCAAGATGGTGTACGACATGTACAGCACCTTCGGCTTTGAAAAAATTGTGGTTAAACTTTCCACTCGCCCTGAAAAGCGCATCGGCAGCGATGAGATGTGGGATCGCGCTGAGCACGATTTGGCGGCGGCGCTGACCGAGAACGACATTCCGTTTGATTATCAGCCGGGTGAAGGGGCGTTCTATGGTCCGAAAATTGAATTTACTTTGCACGATTGTTTGGATCGCGCCTGGCAATGTGGTACGGTGCAGCTCGACTTTTCACTGCCGGGCCGTTTAAACGCCTCTTATGTGGGCGAAAGCAACGAGCGTCAGGTGCCGGTGATGATTCACCGCGCCATCTTGGGGTCCATGGAGCGCTTCATCGGTATTCTTACCGAGGAGTTCGCCGGATTCTTCCCAACCTGGTTGGCACCGGTGCAAGCTGTGGTGATGAATATCACCGACGGACAGTCCGAATATGTCAGTGAATTGACACGAAAACTGCAAGATGCAGGCATTCGTGTAAAAGCGGACTTGAGAAATGAGAAAATAGGCTTTAAAATCCGCGAGCACACTTTACGACGTGTTCCCTATATGCTTGTTTGCGGTGATAAAGAGGTGGAAGCGGGCAAAGTGGCCGTTCGCACCCGTCGCGGCAAAGATTTGGGAAGCATCGACGTTAACGAAGTGATCAAGCAGCTGCAACAAGAAATTCGCAGCCGTAGTCTTCATCAGTTGGAGGAATAAGGTATAAAAGGCGGAAAACGAGTTCAACCGGCGCGTCCTAATCGCATCAATAGAGAAATTCGCGCGCAAGAGGTACGTCTAACAGGCGTCGATGGCGAGCAGATTGGCATTGTCAGTCTGAATGAAGCGTTAGAGAAAGCCGAGGAAGCAGGTGTTGATTTAGTTGAAATCAGTCCTAACGCCGAGCCGCCGGTTTGCCGAATCATGGATTACGGCAAGTTCCTCTACGAGAAGAGTAAGGCCACCAAGGAACAGAAGAAGAAACAGAAAGTTATCCAGGTTAAGGAAATCAAATTCCGTCCTGGTACCGATGATGGCGACTATCAGGTCAAACTACGCAACCTGATTCGCTTTCTGGAAGACGGTGACAAGGCCAAAATCACTCTGCGTTTTCGTGGACGTGAAATGGCGCACCAACAGATTGGTATCGAAGTGCTTAACCGCGTTCGTGACGATCTGAGTGAACTGGCAGTGGTCGAATCCTTCCCTACGAAGATCGAAGGCCGCCAGATGATCATGGTGCTCGCACCGAAGAAGAAACAGTAAGGCATTCAAGTAATAGAACCCGTGCGGTGTCCGCATCGCGCGGGTTTTGTTCGCCTTAGCTGATTCGTTATATCAACAATGCGAAGTGGAAATTAACATGCCAAAAATCAAAACAGTACGTGGCGCCGCTAAACGCTTTAAAAAGACCGCCAAAGGTGGTTTTAAGCGTAAGCATGCTAACCTGCGTCATATTCTGACCAAAAAAGCGACTAAACGTAAACGTCATCTGCGTCCGAAGGGTATGGTCTCCAAAGGAGATCTGGGCCTCGTTATCGCATGTCTGCCGTACGCATAAGTAACCTTTTTGAATCAAGAATAAGACTTTAGGAGAGAGCATATGGCTCGCGTAAAACGTGGTGTGGTTGCTCGTGCACGTCACAAGAAAATTCTGAAACAAGCGAAAGGTTACTACGGTGCCCGTTCGCGCGTTTATCGTGTTGCCTTCCAGGCAGTAATCAAAGCTGGTCAGTACGCTTACCGCGACCGTCGTCAACGTAAACGTCAATTCCGCCAGCTGTGGATTGCACGTATCAATGCAGCAGCTCGCCAAAATGGCTTGTCTTACAGCAAATTCATCAATGGCCTGAAAAAAGCCTCTGTTGAAATCGACCGTAAGATCCTGGCTGATATCGCCGTATTCGACAAAGTGGCATTCTCTGCACTGGTTGAAAAAGCGAAAGCAGCCCTGGCGTAAGCCAGTGGAAAGAGGGAGCGCTGCTCCCTCTTTTCGTTTAGGGAGACGCCAGTGTGTCCTGACTGTCACAGTGAGCGATATCCATAACGGTTGTGATTGACTTTTTATTCGCGCCGATTTCCAATAAGACAGTACTGTTGGTAGTAACATTTTTACCGTAAACGTGTCCGCCAGTAATGCTATTGGCGATAAACATCGACACTGGTGACGCGCAAGCGTATTGACATTAAGGTAACGCAAGTATGACTACTGCTATTTTCCGTTTCTTTTTTTACTTTAGCACCTGATCTCAGGAGGCTTTGCGCGTAAGAAAAGAAACGAAAAATAGCGCTTGAAGCCTCCCGCCGGGAGGCTTTTTTGTTTGCGTTTGGTTCTAATCATGATAACTGGCCATACAGGCAGAAGAAGAGGAATGCAATGCCACATCTCGCAGAGCTGGTAGCGAATGCCAGAACAGCCATAGACGCGGCTCAGGATATTGCGACGCTGGACAATGTGCGTGTCGAATACCTGGGCAAAAAGGGGCATTTGACCCTGCAAATGACATCGCTACGCGATTTGCCCGCAGATGAACGCCCTGCGGCGGGTGCGGTCATCAACCAGGCGAAGCAGGATGTGCAAGAAGCGCTGAACGTCCGCAAACAAACGTTGGAGTCGGCGGTGCTGAACGCCCGTCTGGCCGAAGAAACCATCGATGTTTCCCTGCCGGGACGCACCATGGAAAACGGCGGTTTGCATCCGGTCACGCGCACCATCGATCGTATCGAAACTTTCTTCGGTGAATTGGGTTTCTCGGTTGCCACCGGGCCGGAAATCGAAGATGCCTATTACAACTTCGATGCCTTAAATATTCCGGGGCATCACCCGGCGCGCGCTGACCATGATACCTTCTGGTTTGATGCCACGCGTTTGCTGCGTACCCAAACGTCCGGGGTGCAAATTCGCACCATGGAAAAACAGCAGCCGCCGATCCGCATTATCGCGCCAGGCCGCGTCTATCGTAACGACTACGACCAAACCCACACGCCGATGTTCCATCAAATGGAAGGGCTGATCGTGGATAAAAACATCAGCTTTACCAACCTGAAAGGCACGCTGCACGATTTCCTGCGTAACTTCTTCGAAGAAGATTTGCAGGTACGTTTCCGCCCATCCTATTTCCCGTTTACTGAACCGTCCGCAGAAGTGGATGTGATGGGTAAAAACGGCAAATGGCTGGAAGTGTTAGGCTGCGGCATGGTGCACCCTAACGTATTGCGTAACGTGGGCATCGATCCGGAAGTGTACTCCGGTTTCGCGTTTGGCATGGGGATGGAGCGTCTGACCATGTTGCGCTATGGCGTAACCGATTTGCGCGCATTCTTCGAAAACGATCTTCGCTTCCTCAAACAGTTTAAGTAAGGCGGGTACAGTATTATGAAATTCAGTGAACATTGGCTGCGCGAGTGGGTTAACCCGGCGATCAGCAGTGACGAACTGTCAGAACAGATTACCATGGCCGGCCTGGAAGTGGATGGCGTTGAGGCAGTTGCCGGGGCGTTTCATGGTGTAGTGGTCGGTGAAGTGGTCGAATGCGGACAGCATCCCAATGCCGATAAGCTGCGCGTCACCAAAGTCAACGTGGGCGGTGAGCGTCTGCTGGACATCGTGTGTGGCGCACCCAACTGTCGTCAGGGGCTGCGCGTGGCTGTTGCCACCATTGGTGCCGTACTGCCGGGCGATTTCAACATCAAGGCGGCCAAGCTGCGCGGTGAACCCTCTGAAGGGATGTTGTGCTCGTTCTCCGAGCTGGGCATTTCTGAAGACCACAGCGGAATTATTGAACTGCCGCACGATGCGCCGATCGGTACCGATATTCGCGCCTATCTGGGGCTGGATGATAACGCCATCGAAATCAGCGTAACGCCCAACCGCGCCGACTGCCTGAGCATCATTGGCGTGGCCCGCGATGTTGCGGTGCTGAACCAACTGCCGTTGACGGCACTGGACATTACGCCAGTTGCGGCAACGATTTCTGACACCTTTCCGATTCGGGTCGACGCGTCTGACGCCTGTCCGCGCTATCTGGGTCGGGTGGTGAAGGGTATCGATGTGAAGGCGGCAACGCCGCTGTGGATGCGCGAAAAGTTGCGTCGTTGCGGTATCCGCTCTATTGATGCGGTGGTGGATGTGACCAACTACGTACTGCTGGAGTTAGGGCAGCCGATGCATGCTTTCGATCTGGACCGTCTGGACGGCGGTATTGTGGTGCGTCTGGCGCAGGAAGGCGAAACCCTGACGCTGCTGGATGGTAATCAAGCCACGCTGAATGCAGACACTCTGGTGATTGCCGATCACAGTAAAGCGCTGGCAATGGGCGGTATTTTCGGCGGTGAACACTCTGGCGTTAACGGTGAAACTTGCAACGTACTGTTTGAGTGCGCCTATTTCAATCCTTTGGCAATTACCGGGCGTGCCCGTCGTCACGGCTTGCATACCGATGCGTCGCACCGTTACGAGCGCGGTGTCGATCCGGCGTTGCAGCACAAAGCGATGGAACGTGCGACCCAATTGCTGCTGAGCATTTGCGGTGGTCAGGCCGGGCCAGTGATCGATGTGACCAATGAGGCACACTTGCCGGCACGCGCTACGATTACGCTGCGCAGAGAAAAACTGGACCGTTTGATTGGGCATGTGGTTTCAGACGAACAGGTGAGCGATATCCTGACTCGCCTCGGTTGCAGCGTGGCTCGTACCGAGGCAGGCTGGACCGCAGTAGCACCGAGCTGGCGTTTTGACATGGAGATCGAAGAGGATTTGGTGGAAGAGGTTGCCCGTGTTTACGGCTACAACAATATTCCCAATATCCCGACCCACGCGCCGCTCACCATGACATCGCACCGTGAAGCGGCACTTTCGCTCAAGCGCGTGAAAACCTTGCTGGTTGACCGCGGCTATCAGGAAGCGATCACCTACAGCTTTGTCGATCCTAAAATACAATCGCTGATCCATCCTGGTGAAGAAGCATTGATTCTGCCAAGCCCGATCTCCACGGAAATGTCAGCAATGCGTCTGTCGCTGTGGAGCGGTTTGCTCGGCGCGGTGGTTTATAACCAAAACCGCCAGCAGAGCCGCCTGCGTCTCTTTGAAAGCGGTTTAAGATTCGTTCCTGATAGTCAGGATAAACTCGGTATTCGTCAGGATGTTATGTTAGCTGGCGTGATTACCGGGAATCGCTATGATGAACATTGGGATCTGGCGCGTCAGACGGTTGACTTCTATGATCTTAAAGGTGATTTGGAAGCGTTGTTGTCACTGACGGGTAAACTTTCGGAAATTGAGTTCAAAGCCGAATCGCATCCGGCGTTGCACCCGGGCCAGAGCGCAGCGATTTATCTGGCAGGGGAAGCGGTTGGTTTCATTGGTGTAATCCATCCGGAGCTGGAACGCAAACTGGATCTTAATGGCCGTACTGTGGTGTTCGAATTGAGCTGGAACAAGGTCGCAGACCGCGTGGTTCCTGATGCGAGCGAGATTTCTCGCTACCCGTCAAACCGTCGCGACATCGCGGTTGTGGTAGCAGAAAACGTTTCGGCAGGCGAAGTTTTGTCAGAATGTAAGAAAGTTGGCGCAAATCAGTTAGTTGGCGTAAACTTGTTTGACGTGTACCGAGGCAAGGGCGTGGAAGAAGGGTATAAGAGCCTGGCGATCAGTCTGGTATTGCAAGATACCTCTCGTACACTGGCAGAAGAGGATATTGCCGCTACCGTATCACAATGCGTAGAGGCACTAAAACAGCGATTCCAAGCATCCTTGAGGGATTGAACCTATGGCGCTTACTAAAGCTGAAATGTCAGAATACCTGTTTGAAAAGCTCGGGCTGAGTAAACGGGATGCCAAAGAACTCGTCGAACTTTTTTTTGAAGAAGTTCGCCGCGCTCTGGAAAATGGTGAGCAGGTAAAGTTATCGGGGTTTGGTAATTTCGACCTGCGCGATAAGAACCAACGGCCGGGACGTAACCCTAAAACGGGTGAAGATATTCCGATTACGGCGCGCCGGGTGGTCACCTTCCGTCCAGGGCAAAAGCTCAAAAGCAGAGTCGAGAACGCCTCTCCCAAAGAGTAGTTCTTACATGCGATTCACAAAAAGGCCGCGTCAGCGGCCTTTTTTTACGCCGCGATCCGGGCTGGCAGTCTGCGGTTGGCGCACCCGCGTCGTGGGTTCCTGACGCGGCGTATGCGCCGGTACCGGGCGGTGGTCATCAATTAAATGGCGTATCGCCAGAATAGGGTGGTGCAACAACATTCTTGGCCCCGACCAGCGCATAATGGCGCGAATCTGTTCGCGTTTGGCGGGTTGATAGCAGTGGATCGGGCAATGCTTGCAGGCTGGTTTCTCTTCGCCAAACTGACAGCGCTCAAGGCGATTGGTGGCATAGGCAGAAAGGTGCTGATAGCGATCGCCATCCTCCGCGTCTGTGGGATGGTGCTTTTCATACAGGTCTATCATCAGCAGAACGGTGCGCAGTTCTCGCAGACGATATTTTCCCATTGGTTTTCGTGCCACGGTTCGTCTCTCATCCCGTTACCTTTATTGGTGTATTTTAAATGCATTTTATTGGGTAAGAAACCATGAATGTCAAAAATGCGGGGAAAAAAGGGAGTAGACAGAAAAAAGGCGAGAGACAACGCTCTCGCCTGAGTATCACGGCCTATCGATCAGGCGTTACGCTTGACCAAACTGGGCCTGATGCAGATGGGCATAGCTGCCGCTGTTATTGAGCAGAGCCTGATGACTGCCTTGTTCAATAATTCGGCCCTCATCCACCACCACGATACGATCGGCGTTCTGAATGGTCGCCAGACGGTGTGCGATCACCAGCGTAGTGCGTCCGCTTGATAACTCGCTCAGCGATTGCTGAATCGCCTGTTCGGTTGCCGTGTCCAACGCGGAGGTGGCCTCGTCCAAAATCAGAATCGGTGGGTTTTTCAGGAAAATCCGTGCAATCGATAAACGCTGTTTCTGCCCACCGGAGAGTTTCACTCCCCGTTCCCCCACCACGGTATTCAATCCGTCTGGCAGGGTGGCAATCAGTTCATCGAGCTTGGCGCGCTGAGCGGCGTGCATCACTTCTTCATCGCTTGCGCCCAGTTTACCGTAAGCGATGTTTTCCCGAATAGTGCCACCAAATAAGAAGACATCCTGCTGCACGATACCGATCTGGTGGCGCAGTGACGCTTGCGTCATGTTGCGGATATCGATCCCGTCGATGGTGATAGCACCCGCGTTTAAATCGTAGAAACGAGGTAACAGAGAACACAACGTGGTTTTCCCCGCTCCTGATGGACCAACGAATGCCACGGTTTCTCCCGCATGGATAGCGAGGGTGATGTCATGCAGCGTCGGCCTTTCTGGCGTGTAGCCAAAGCTAACGCGTTCGAAGCGG
The DNA here is from genome assembly GCF_025962655.1 of Candidatus Symbiopectobacterium sp. NZEC151. GTDB lineage: Bacteria > Pseudomonadota > Gammaproteobacteria > Enterobacterales > Enterobacteriaceae > Symbiopectobacterium. The sequence goes on from NZ_JAGFPE010000001.1 coordinate 789,551, forward strand.
ATATCGCCCTTGAGGTGCGTAACGGCACGTGCATCGGGGGCATCTTTGATGTCAGGCACCGTATCGATCAATTGGGTGAAGCGCTTGAACCCGGCAATCCCTTTCGGATAGCTCTCCAATACCGACGTTATCTTGGCAACCGGACGGAAGAACACTTCAATCAGCAACAGGAAACCAATAAAGCCACCGTAAGACAGTTCACCTTGAATCACATACCAAATGCCCGCCAGCATGATGATCAGTTGAATCAGGCGCGTGCTGAGATAGCTCAGCGTCAGGCTCGCGGTCATGATGCGGTAAGCTTGCAGTTTGATGGTGCGATAGTTCTCATTGTCCTGCGCGAACAGCGCTTTTTCATGAGACTCATTGGCAAACGCCTTCACCACGCGGATCCCGCCGATGCTCTCTTCAATGCGCGCATTAAAGTTGCCGACCTGGCCAAACAGACGGCGCCAGGTGTCGGTCATCTGCGCACCGTAGCGACTGACCAGATAAGTCATGAACGGCACAATGACCACGGTAATCATCGCCAGAGGCAGGTGTACGGTAGCCATCAGGATAAAGGCACCAATAAAGGTCATGATGGCAAGGAACAGATCTTCCGGACCGTGGTGGGCTACTTCGCCAACCTCTTCAAGATCTTTGGTCACATGGGCGATGATATGTCCGGTTTTCATATTATCGAAATAGCGGAATGGCAGGTTTTGCAGATGGTCAAAAGCCTGACGACGCATATCGGTCTCGATCCCGACGCCCAGCGCATGTCCCCAGTAGTTGACGATGGCCATCAGCGCAGTATTGAGCAGGTAGACCAGCAGCAAGGCAACCGAGGCGAGTAAAATGAGCGACCAATCCTGAGCCGGTAACAGCTTGTCGATGAAGGCCTTGATAGCCATCGGGAAACCAAGCTCAAGTAAACCGGCGATGATGGCACAGCCAAAATCAAGAACGAACAGCCCCTTGTAGGGGGCATAGTAAGCAAAAAAACGCTTTAACATACAATACGATGAAATGAGTTAAATAAATGTGAAACGCACTATAACAGGTATTGCCCGCTGAAGGGAGCGCGATAAAACCCTACTGTTTTTGTGTCTCTCGCGTTGCCCACCAACAGACCAATGAGCCCAACGTAATCATGGCGACACCCTGCCAAAAGGCCACATCGGGCACCGTATGCAACCACAGGGCGGCCAGCAGCGTTGAGAACACCGGCGTGAAATATGACGCGGTGGCGAGCAGTGTCATGTTGCCGCGCTGAATACCGGTATTCCATGCAGAATAGGCGACGGCTGTCGATGCTCCCATAAACAGCAGTTCCAGCCCGGTGGTAACGGAAAATGCCATCGGCGGCCTAGTGGAGGCCGCGTATTGAATCCACAGCACAATGCTGACCGCGAGGAAGAACAGGGTATTGCCACTTTTGCCCCGCGCGAGCCGCTTGGTGATATTGCAATACAGCGCCCAGGAAATGGCCGCGGCGAAGGCCAGGCCGTAGGCCAGCGGGTTGGTCAGAATGTTTTGCCACATCACTAATGGCGACCAGTGACTTTCGCCTTTCATCATCCAGACGATGCCGACCAGCGCGAGCGCGACCCCAATCCATAGCCCAAGGCTGCTTTTTTGTTGATTGATAAAAACCGCGAACAGCAGTGTGAGGCTGGGCCAAAGATAATTGATCATGCCCATTTCCATCGCCTGTACGCGATTAGCAGCGAAACCGATGGAGAGCGATAAAAAGATTTCGTAACAGACGAAAAGTAATCCACCACCGAACAAATAGCCTTTGGAAAAACCGCGTAGAGAGGGGAATCCGGAGAACAGCACCAGACAGAGCGTACAGGTGCTGTATACCATCGCCGCCCCTCCGACAGGGCCGAGGGCTTCGGTTAAACTGCGTAACAGGCCGACAGAAGTACTCCAGAGCAGAATGGCTAACAGGCCTGCCAGCGTGGCGCGTTGTGGGGTCATATCCATGTTGATTATCATTGTTCCAAAAGAAAACGGATGCCGTTTGTGGCATCCGTGCAGCCTCTACTGCCTGCCTATCAGTGCCAGAAATCGTCAAATACAGTAACCGGAGGACGGCGCTTGTGTTCGGTCTTTTTATACCAGTTTTCGATAATGGCAGCGCGATCGGCGTCGATCGTTTTTCCTTCCAGATAGTCATCAATCTCGTTATAGGTGACGCCAAGGGCGGTTTCATCAGGCAAAGAAGGGCGATTCTCTTCCAGATCGGCTGTCGGGGCTTTGGTATACAGGTGCTGCGGACAGCCAAGTACCTTCAGCAGCGCTTTTCCTTGCCGTTTATTTAAACGAAAAATAGGATTGATATCCGTGCCGCCGTCGCCGTATTTGGTAAAGAACCCGGTGACGGCTTCTGCCGCATGGTCGGTGCCGACCACCAGACCCGCGTTCATGCCCGCAATGCTGTATTGCGCTTTCATGCGCTCGCGCGCCTTTTCGTTGCCTTTGACAAAATCAGACAGCGTCACGCCGATGGCCGCCAGGGTGGCTTCACTCGCTTCGACGGCGGGCTTGATATTAACCGTTAACACGCTGTCCGGTTGGATGAAGGCGATGGCATCCTGGCAATCGGCTTCATCCGCCTGAATGCCATAAGGCAAGCGTACCGCGATAAACTGATAACGCGTATCGCCGGTTTCGCTGCGTAACTCATTGATGGCGGTCTGGCACAGTTTGCCGGTCAACGTGGAGTCCTGCCCTCCGCTGATCCCCAGCACTAACGAACGAATGAAGGGATTGGCCTTAAGATAATTCTTTAAAAAATCAATGCTGATGCGAATCTCGGCATTGGGATCGACAGTAGGCTTAACACCCAGTGCCTGGATGATCTCTTGCTGCAATGACATGATGGCCCCCTTCCTGAACCTGTTGATACTGCAAAATAATTATCTTGATGGGTAGAGTGTAAAGCTAATCGCCGTGAAGAAAAAGGACAAGCCGTGCGCGCGTATTTTTACTTTTTTTGGTGCAAAAAAGGTCATCGGGACCAAAAACGTAGTCGACTGATGATTTGAAAAATTGCAGCGGGCGATCTAGCCTTGTCAGTGACCCATTAATGAATGAGGTAATAACATGAAAAATAATCAACTACTGATATGTCTTGGTGCTGCGGGGGCTATCCTTCTCTCTGGGTGTTCAGCCTATAATCGTGCAGAAAGCAGTTTTACTGAGCCGGTGGTTAAAGAGGTGAAGGCCGGACAGACCAAACAGCAAGTGCGGCAAGTTGCTGGCGCGCCTGCGTCAGAAGTGCGGTTGAAAAATGCCAGAGGCACCTGCTTTAACTACCTGTTGAAAAACCGTGATGGCACGGCGCAGAACTATTTTGTAAGTTTCAACGACCGTGGACAAGTGTTGAACAAAGGTTTCCAAAGCTGCGAAGCCTATGACACCAATCCCCAACGGTAATCGCGTTGTGCGCGTATTGCCGTTTGCATAAACAAAAAACCGGCAGGGTAGACCTGCCGGTTTTTTTATGCCTGAACCAACTCGCCTTTGTGTCAGGCGTGAGAGGTGTTCAGCGATGACTCATCATCGGCCGCGAAACGCGCCTTGTCCGTTTGTTTCAGTAACTGACTGGTCACCGTACCTGCGGTCATTGAACCGCTCACATTGAGCGCGGTACGCCCCATATCAATCAACGGCTCGATAGAGATCAGCAGCGCGACAAGCGTTACCGGCAATCCCATGGCGGGCAGAACGATCAATGCAGCGAAGGTTGCACCGCCGCCCACGCCGGCGACGCCGGCAGAACTGATGGTGACGATACCCACCAGCGTGGCAATCCACACCGGATCCAGCGGGTTAATGCCGACCGTCGGAGCAACCATCACGGCTAGCATGGCAGGATAGAGCCCGGCACAGCCGTTTTGCCCAATGGTGGTGCCAAAGGAGGCAGCAAAGCTGGCGATGGATTCCGGCACGCCGATGCGGCGCGTTTGCGCTTCAATGCTGAGCGGAATGGTGGCTGCGCTCGAACGGCTGGTAAACGCAAAGCTCAGCACCGGAGCGATTTTGCGAAAGAAGCGCAGTGGGTTGATGCCCGTTGTCGCCAACAGTAGGCCATGCACCACAAACATGATGCCAAGGCCGAGGTAGGAGGCGATGACAAAGCTGCCCAGCTTGATGATATCCTGCAAATTCGACGTCGCGACCATTTTGGTCATCAGCGCCAACACACCGTAGGGTGTCAGCTTCATCACCAGGCGAACCAACTTCATCACCCAGGATTGCAGCGTATCGATCGCCGCCAAGACGCGTTCACCCTTGGCAGCATCATCGCGATGCAGTTGCAGCGCCGCAATACCGAGCAGGGCGGCGAAAATCACCGTACTGATAATTGAGGTGGGGTTAGCGCCAGTCAGCTCAGCAAACGGGTTTTTGGGGATAAACGACAATATCAACTGCGGCACATTGAGATCGGACACTTTGCCCGCATAGTTACTCTCAATGGCGCTGAGACGCGCGGTTTCCTGCGCACCTTGCACCAGCCCTGAGGCACTAAGGCCAAACAGCAGGGTAACCAACACGCCGATCAGCGCTGCGATCAGGGTGGTTAACAGCAGGGTGCCCAGCGTCAATACGCTGATTTTACCCAACGCCGACGCATTGTGAAGCTTGGCAACCGAATTGAGGATTGAAACGAAAACCAGCGGCATAACAATCATTTGCAACAGTTGAACGTAACCGTTCCCCACGATGTTAAACCAGGCAACGGAAGCCTTGATGACCGGATTGTTGCCGCCATACACCAGATGCAGCGCGAAGCCGAACAGCACGCCGATCACCAGACCGAGCAGAACCTTTTTCGCCAGACTCCACGTCGGGTTACGGCTGGCATGAGCAAGCAGGACGATCAACGCCAAAAAAACGATAATATTAGCCAATAGCGCAACGGACATACCGTCTCCTCCCTAAAAATGAAAACGGGCGCTAGGATAACAGCTCCTTATGGCTTTCGTTATACCAATCCGACGTATCTTTTGCCTAAAACGTATAGCGTTTACGGTTTTAATGAGGAGCACTAGCGGAGCAGTTGGCTGAATTGACTGCGGGCGGAATCATACCAGCGGCAGGCCTGCTCATAGCCGTAACAGGCGCCCGCGCGCGGCGAGTGGTACAGCGAAAAGCCAATCAACGCCAGACAAAGCACCCGCTCAAGCTGGTTGCCTTTCTGGCTGTTGATCAGCGGCAAGCGAAAGCGCCAGCGGCAGGGCCACAACAAGGGCACACCGGCCGAGGTCAACATATCGGCCATGATGTGGCTGAGATAGCCAATCAGCATGGCGTGGTAGGCATCGGTGGGGATGGGCCAATCGGCAGGCAATTGCAGACGGATAAAACAGATGACTGCCACAATGGCCAGCAAACTGTGGGTGAAACCACGGTGCCCAAAGGCGCGGGCGACTGGTGTGGAAATCCAGCGTAAACGTTGACCCAACACGGATTTGGGGTGATCAATATCTGGCAGCAACGCGGTCAGCAGCGCGCCCGGAATGATATGCCACCAATCTCCGCTCGCCAGCGCTGGCGTGAGCTCTGCGTTTTTGGCAAAAATAGCGCAGGCGACGGAGAATAGCAGATGTCCTTCCGCAGTCATGGGGTTTCTCAGTGAACTGTTATTTTATCCAGTATAGAGAAATATTCCCCGCTGCGGAAGTTGTGACGGCGTAACTATTTATGTCTTGTGGTTATTTCTTGCTGCTGGTGCTGTCAACGGGCAATGCACTGATCCAGGCATGAACCAGTTGCGGCCAGACAGCGACGGGCAACCCCGTGGTGCCGCGAATGCCAAAACCGTGTTTGCCCTTTTCAAACAGGTGCATTTCCACCGGAATATCTTTCGTCTTCAGTGCAGAAAACATCACCATGCTGTTCTCAACCGAGACTGACGGATCGTCCACGGCATGCACCAAAAACGTTGGCGGGGTTTGCGTATTGACATGCTGATCCGGTGAATAGCGCACGATGCCCGCGTCGTCAGGATGCTGTCCCAGCAGCTGTTTGCGCGAGCCGGTGTGACCAATATCATCGCGCATGGAAATCACCGGATACATCAGTACCATAAAGTCAGGGCGTGCGCTCAGGCGGTCGATATCATCCTGCGCTGGCGTTACTGCACGGTCAAATTGGGTGCCCAGGCTGGCTGCCACGTGCCCACCGGCGGAGAATCCCATAACACCGATGCGCTGCGGATTGAGCTTCCAGTTGGCGGCCTGTGCCCGCAACGTGCGCAACGCGCGCTGCGCATCCGCCAGAGGCGCCTCTGCGCCCTCTTTGTGGCCTTCTCCCGGCATGCGGTAGGTCATGACGAACAAGGTATAACCTTGTGCGTTGAAGTAGGGGGCCAGATCGCTGCCTTCTTTATCCAATACCACGCGTTGATAAGATCCACCCGGGGTGACCAGAATGGCCACGCCATTGGGTTTTTCTGGCGCATAGACGGTGATTTCCGGGGCTCTTATTCCGGTGGCTGCGCGATCGCGCAGTGTTGGGTCCTTACTGCGTTCTACCACCTCGGGTTTGGCCGATGAGGTTGCTGCTCCCGGTGCTTCACCCTGTGGCCAGACAGGAAACGTGGTGTTGGCAAAACTGATTCCAGACATTGACACTAATAAAGCTCCGGCAATAAGAGAACGCGAAATCATAGTCTATTACTCGCAACAAAGTCATTAGGGAAGGAGTGAGCTAGCATGGAGAATTGGAGAGGAAAAAAAAAGGGTATTCATCACATCGGAGAGAAAACGAACACCCTAAAAACCACAAAAATATATATCAAGAAATAACGTTCATACACGAAGAGGGTAATTCAGACACAGAATACATAAACTAAAGCTAACTATCGCAATGCTAAAACTACTGCTGTACAGCTAAGGCAAACACATAAAAAAGGGATATTCCGGAACGCTATCACACTTTGTTAACCTGAATATCCCTGAACGGCTTTTGCCTGACTTTTAATCGTTAATCACGATTAGAAGCTATATTGAACACCTACGCGGAAACGGGTCTGGCGGTGATCAGATTTACCATCCTGTGCCACGTTACCGATAGCGGTATACGGCTTCCAGTTTTTATCCCATTTGTAGGACAGTTTTACGTCGTGTTCCAGTTTCCATGTTTCTTTGTCAAACTGGAAGTTTTGATACTGGTTGGATTTTTTATAATCCATTTCGTAATCAACCTGCCAATCTTTCAGGAATTTATAAGAAAGCACACCGGTGATGTTGTAGCCGGTTTCATCGGTTTGCTTACCTTTTTGCCCGATGTTGTTGCTGTTACGTTTGTAGTAAGGACGATAGCGCAGTGAATAAGACAAGTCGTTGGTGATATTCACTTTACCGCGCAGGTAAGGGCGGTAGTTGTTGGAGTCAGAACTTGAATCTAAAGAGAAACCAGGTTCGATAGACCAGGTTTTATCAAAGTTGTAGACATAGCTGGCAACGACTTCAGTACCGTTACTTACAGTTTCGCTGAACGGACGGTTCGGCGTAGTATCATTCTTATGCTGTCTCCATTTGGCTTCAACAGAGAGACCAAAACCATTGGCAAAACGGTTAGATATTGACAAGCGGTCTTTATGATCGGCGCTTGGGGTATCTTGCATTTCATGACGATAATCAATTGTGACTGCCATTGCGTTGACGCTAACGAGCGAAGCCACGGCCAGAGCTAATAATTTTAATTTCATTTTATTATTTCCCATCGAGTAATAACATTTATGCTAAAAGACGCATTTGTGCTTATTGGAACAAGTTCTATTTTATTTATTCTCAAATTCTATTTTGTGATCCGGATCGGCTTGAGTAACAAAAAGTAAAATAGGGTTTCAAAATGTGAACTTGATCGGCGGGGAAATAAAGTGTGTTTCAATTAAAATGAAAAAATCCCTGCCATGCAGGATGACAGGGATTTAAAGTGTATATTACATAAACACTATTACTTCATTGCACGTTTCAAAATACGCTCAGATTGACGCTGGAAGTATTTAGCCGCTTCATCAACCGTTTTCTGGCCGTAGTCGATAGACTGAATGGTATCACCAAACAGCGCTACGATTTGCGGGTCATCAAAGTACGGAGATACACCGATTTCGTGCGGTAATGTCAATGCCTGATTCAAGCCCGCGACCGCGTTGGAATCATCTTTGATGACGCCATCGCTACGCAGTTGTGCTACAGCTGCCTTGCTCAACGGTACGCCACGTTCCAGACCCAGCGCTTGAACACCTTCTTTGCTGTTCAGCAGGAAGTTGATCAGCATTGCAGCTTCTTTCGGGTGTTTAGACGATTTACCGATAGAGAGCATCTGGGCCGGTTTGAAGAACAGGCCTGCGTCTTTAGCACCTGGCAGCATCGGGTAGTTACCCAACGTCAGCTTGGCTGGCGGTTGCAGGTTATCAGAGTACTTGGTAATGGTGGAGTTCCACATGTAAGTACCCGCCCATTCGCCGGTAATCCACGGCTTCATTTCATACATGTTGCTCTTGCCGAAAGACGCGTAGTACTTCAGGTCCGGCATCACGTGGCCATCAACCAGTTTTTTGTACATACCGAAGAAGTCAGCCCACTGCGCATCGTTGTAGGCAAATTTCTGGGTTTTCACGTCGATAGCAGGAATGCCGTACTTCTGTACCATGTAAGAGTTCAGCAGCGCCAGCGTATCCTGGTGCTCCATGATGACAGGGTAGTACTGGCTGCCCAGTTTTTCTTTGAACACTTTACCGGCGTTCAGCAATTCATCCCAGGTTTTCGGGTATTCCAGACCTGCTTTTGCCCAGGTATCGGTGTTGTAGTAGAACACACGTGCAGTCACGGAGATCGGAATACCGTTCAGTTTGCCGTCAACCGTGGTGTTGTTCAGTTCTTTTTGTTCGAACTGAGCCAGATCGATAACCCCTTTCTGTTTGTTCAGATCGTAGAAACCGTCACCGCTCTTAGAGAAAATCGGCAGCCAGTTCCAGTTGGTCTGCATCACGTCAGGCTCGGTGTTACCGGCGATCTGTGTGGTCAAACGTGCCAGGTGGCCGTCCCAACCGGTGTATTCCGCTTTAACGGTGATGTTCGGATTTGCCTTCTGGAAATCCTCAATCGCTTTCAGCGTCTGTTGGTGACGACCGTTGCCGCCCCACCAGGACATACGCAGTTCAACGTTATCCGCTGCGAAAGATTGATGCGCCAGCAATGCCAGAGATGAGGCTATCAACGTGTGTAGGATCGCTTTTTTCATCGGTAACTACTCCTGTTAAAGAGAGATATTTTGTTCTGTTTTTGCATCAAAGATATGGCACTTATCCATATCAAACTTAAAGAACACCTGACGGTTCAGGCCATTCTTAATAATCAATCGTGCATCCTCGGAAGGAATACGACTGGTTATCTCAAAGCCATCAACCTTTATGTACATAAAGAATTCATGACCCATATTCTCTACGCGCACCAGTTCGCCGACAGAGTGGTTGTCTTCAAACGGTGCATCAGAGACTGACACATATTCAGGGCGCACGCCGAAGAAGATGTCCTGTGTCAGGTGAGAGCGGACTTTATCCTGCTGTGCCGTATTCAAGGGCAGGGTATAACCCCCTACGTGCAGAGCAATCTGACCGTTAGTTTCAACCAGTTTGCCCGGTTTAATGTTCATTTCCGGCGCGCCGATAAAGCCTGCCACGAACATGTTTTTCGGATAGTGATACAGGTTATCCGGCGTATCCACCTGCATGATGTGACCCAGTTTCATCACGCAGATACGGTCGCCCATGGTCATGGCTTCGGTCTGGTCGTGGGTAACGTAGACGCTGGTTGCTGGCTTGCCGCTTTTCTTCAACTGCTTGTGCAGGTCAGAAATACGGATACGCATCGAGGCACGCAGTTTGGCATCCAGGTTAGACAAGGGTTCGTCGAACAGGAACACGTCTGGTTTTTTCACAATCGCACGGCCTACGGCTACACGCTGTGCCTGACCACCGGACAGCTGACGCGGCAGACGGTCCATCAGGTCTTCCAGCTCCAGGATTTTGGCGGCTTCGTTAACCTGTTCTTCAATCTTCTCTTTCGGCAATTTCGCCAGTTTCAGACCGAATGCCAGGTTCTCACGCACTGTCATGTGCGGGTAGAGGGCATAGTTCTGGAACACCATCGCGATACCGCGATCTTTGGGTACCAGGTTGTTTACGATGCGTTCACCGATACGAACTTCACCGCCACTGATGGTTTCCAGACCTGCCAGCATACGCAGGGTAGTGGACTTGGCACAGCCGGACGGTCCAACGATAACCATGAACTCACCGTCTTTGATGGTCAGATCGATACCGTGAACTGCTTTGAAACCGTTGGAGTAAACTTTTTCCAGTTTGTTGAAAACTACTTCAGCCATGATAAATCCTCTATTAACCTTTAATTCCGCTGCTGGTCACGCCCTGAACAAAGTAGCGCTGTGCCAAGAAGAAAATGATGATGGATGGCAGGATCGAAATGCTTGCCATTGCTAAGATTTCGTTCCAGGGTGCGCCTTCTGTTACGTCGATGGACATTTTCAGAGCCAACGCAATCGGGTATTTATCCACGCTGTAGACATAGATCAGCGGGCCGATAAAGTCGTTCATGGACCACATGAACTGGAACAATGCGACAGAGATGATGGCCGGTTTCAGAATCGGCGTAACCACATACCACAACACCTGCCAGGAGTTACAGCCGTCAATCTGTGCTGCTTCTTCCATATCACGCGGTACACCGCGCAGGAACTGAATCAACATGAAGACGAAGAACCCTTGGGTTGCAAATGCACAAGGCAAATACAACGGCATGTAGCTGTTCAGCATGCCCATTTCACGGAACATGATGTACTGAGGAATCAACAGTACGGTGCTGGGCAGCAACATGGTAGCGATCAAGGTCCCAAACCAGAAGTTTTTCCAAGGAATCTCGAAGCGGGCAAAGCCGTAAGCCACGATAACCGAGGAGATAATGGTCAGGATCACTTTCGGGATTACAAACTTGAAGGTGTTCAGCATGTAATGACCGAAGTTGTACTCTGTACCGGTTTTCCAGCCGTTGACGAAGCCGTCACTGGTCGGGTTGTCCGGGAACAGTCCCAGCGTAGTAAAGATTTCATGGTTCGGTTTGAACGATGCAGAGAACATCCACGCCAGTGGATACAGCATCAACAGACCGACGAATAACAACACAACATAGCGTACAGCCGCATTCATTTTTTCTTTACGCAACGTACGACGAACTTCTGCTTCTGCGAGGGCTTGCGCCGATGACAGATTGGAATGGATATCAGCCATTTTTTCCTCCTTTATCGGCGGAGTAGAACACCCAGTATTTAGACGATTTAAACGATATTGATGCGAACACAGCGACAACCAGGAACAGTACCCATGCTAACGCTGCCCCGTAGCCCATATCGAAATACTTGAACGCCGTATCGTAGATGTAGAGCGAGAACAGATAGGTGTAGTGCGTCGGGCCACCACCGGTAATAACGTACGGCGCGGTAAACTCCTGGAACGCCTGCGTGGTCTGCATGATGAAGTTGAAGAAAATAACCGGTGTAATCAACGGTACGGTCACTTTCAGGAACATCTGCCATTTAGACGCACCATCGATCATTGCGGCTTCGTACTGCGATTGCGGTACGTTCTGCAATGCGGCCAGGAAGATAACCATCGCGGAACCGAACTGCCATACGCGCAGCAGTGTTACCGACATCAGCGCCAGTGAAGGTTCGCCCAGCCAGTTGATAGCGTCGAAACCGAATACGGCAAGGAAGCTGTTCAACAGACCGTCGATGGCGAACAGGGCACGCCACAGTACGGCAATGGCTACGCTACTACCGAGAATAGACGGTACATAGTAAGCAGTACGGAAGAACCCGATACCACGCAATTTGAAATTGAGCACAAATGCAATCAGCAGTGCGAAAATCAATTTCAACGGAATGGTCAGGAATACATAGGCAAAGGTAACCCACAGAGATTTCCAGAAGAGGTCATCTTCCAGGAACATCCGGTGATAGTTTTCCAAACCCGTAAACTCAGGTGGATTCATCAGATCATATTCAGTAAAACTGAGCACAAACGATGAAATAAAGGGGAAAGCGGTAAAAACTATCAACCCTATTATATAAGGGGAGATATAGGCTAGCCCCAGCCTTTTGTTTTCATTCATAATGCTTACCTACTTAGTAATTGAGAACCATTAAAATAAAAATCAATGTGTTAATAACTCTGGATAAATTAATTCCACGTCATAAACAATTCTGTTTTCCCCATTAAAGCGAAAATCACCGTGGACGTATCCACCCTGCGTTAAAAGTGCCGGTACCGCGTCACGTTTACCGTGACAAGCGGCAACAAACGTCAGCAATGCCAGAGGAAGAGGATCATCCAGGCGTAAATAACGATGTTGTACCGAACGAACAAACAAACCATGATGAAAGTGCTGTTTGAATAAGGTTTCCGCTACGCGCCAGGCGCGTTCTGCCCAAAGTGGGGACTGCGTTTTTTCCGCCAGTTCCGTCAAGGCAACCAACAGGAAAGGCGTTGCGCTGTTTTCCAAGCCATCTTGCTCACCGCGCTGCGCCATTGTCTCAATCAGGGCATACAGCTCATCGTCATCGCTCAAGCTATAAGCACGTACCAACGGCAGCAAATAATCACCTTCGAGTGCGAAGGGGGCTAATGTGGTGCCTTTTTTGCCATAATAGCCATCACGCGGGAACACAAAGCCGGTCATATCCTGGCCGTTGTTCCACATCGGTCGCAGCGTGTTGCTGACCACGTCATAAGCGTACTGGTAGTAATTCTTTAAGCCTGAAATTACCCAGGTCATGATGTCGCTATCGGGCTGCTGGCGCAGAATATCCAACATTGCCAGCGGGTTATCAATCAATAACGGGCGCATGTCGCGGAACAGCACATTGGCCTCTTTGGCGATAACGCCAAATTCCGGACCAAACTGACGCTGTGCACGGTCGCCGAACCAGGATTGCGTCTGGTTGTCATCTTCCGGTACCGGCTGGCGTTGCAACGGCGAACTGAACTGATACACCGGCATCCCGGTTTCAGGATTACGCGCCAACACATACTGGCGATATAAATGCTTACCCCATGCCGCCGCTGACGCATCGCCGGTAAAGCGCGCATACGCAAAGGCGGCGTAAATCAGGTCGGTACCCGCGTTGACGAAGGTCAACCCTTTGGTCAGCGGCAGTTCAGGCCAGATCGCCGGGTCAACCACATCACGGCGTGCGTGTTCAAACACCTGCGGGTCACGCGTTTTGGCGTAATCACCGTGGCGGCCAAGATCCAGTTGCTGCCAATCTTCAACATGGGCATTCCAGAAACCCTGCAAATAGTTCAGCGTTTTTTCTGCGTCGACGCGGTGCAACAGCGCGTAATAGGGCAGATGGTGTTTTAATTCATGCACCATGGCTTTGGATTCCGGCCCTTCGCTGCCCAGCGTATCCAGATTGATAAAACGGTGCCCGCCCCAATAGAACAGGCCGCTGTTGTCATCAACATAATGTTGGAAGAAGTAGTCGGTATAAGCGGTTGCCTGCTGTTCGTAACTGGAATCGCCAGTAATGATGCTCATGGCGCTTAAGGTTCTTAACCAGTTTTGCTGGCTGGCGAAATTCGCGATGGGCGCATCATGGCCATCCGGGAATTTCCACACTACGGGTTGTTGCGTGGTGACATCAAAGCCGTCTGCCCGCAGCGGTGAAGGATTTTTACGGCTTTGAGCGGCCTGCGATACGCGAGCGATATGGCTATCCAGGGCGGCTAACCATTCGTTGAGTGTCGTTTCTGAGCTGGTGCGTAAAGTCGTAAAAATACTCATCGAGAACCTTCTTATCGAACTGCGTTGCAGTTCCTTATAAATAGAAACACTGTTTCGATTGATTATATTGCGCTATTTGCCCGCTCGTCATGCACGCAATCTCGAAAGTGTGATCAAAGTCGGAACGTTGTTTTGATTTTTTTTAAGGAGGCGGTTTTGGCAAGGGTTGCGCCACCTTGTTTTAACTAACTAATTGAAATATATATCAAAGAAAACGCATTGTTGGAACGTGTCGCGTTATCTGTTAAAAAAATGTGTGAGCTTGTCAGCGTGCTATCGGTCAGAATTGCTACCGCATTGCTTTCATTGGTGAAACCAGAGAAGTGTAGTAAAGAACCGGGATGCTGCTAGCCAAGTCTGCTTGCTGCTACTGGTTCTTGGTACGCTACATTTACGCTTGCTCGCCACTGAGAGAACGAAAGCGCCGGGCAAAACAGCTCAAGTTGCGTGGCAGTGACAACCTGACCTGTTCCGGTGCGCGCCCGGCGCTTTCATGTTTGGAGAAGCGTGAAGCTGATGGTATAGTAATTCAATAAAAGTGAAATATTGTTTTATTTATTTCTTGAAGGCCGTCATGCTTTTACACCTTTTCAGTTTCGTTCGTAACGAATGTTACTAGAATGGCGCAATCCGTATGCAGTGCCTACCCGCATCCCGTTGGGAATTAGGCGATAACAATGAATAGGAAGGAGTGACCATGAAACGCTACTTTATTGATGATGAAACCCCGTGGGAAGAACTGGGCGGCGGTATTAAACGCAAAATCATGACCTGGACCGACAACCTGATGATGGTGTTGGTGCATTTTGATAAAGGGGCTATCGGTACGCCGCACACCCATGATATCCACGATCAGATTGCCTACGTTGCTGCGGGCAGCTTTGAAGTGGTGATTGAAGGGGAAAAACACATTCTGAAAGCGGGCGATGCCTATCTGGCCGTTAAGAATGAAATGCACGGCGTGGTGTCATTGGAAGATGGCAGCATCTTGATTGATACCTTCAATCCGAAACGCGCTGATTTCCTCTAAGCGCCGCTGATTCTAGCGTTACAAACCGGCCAGGCGATTGGCCGGTTTATCCTCCCCGTCAGTCCCGATCACTTTCCCGTCAAATCTTCCAGCGTTAACGCTGCCAGTGAATGCAACGTTTTGTCAGCCAATACCCAACGCGGATCCTGGGCATGCGCAGTGCTTGGCACCACGATGGAGCGCATACGCGCGGCTTTGGTGGCAATCATGCCGTTGACAGAGTCTTCCAGTGTGACACAGCACAGCGGTGAAATACCTAACGCCTGCGCCGCGTTTAAATAGACCTGCGGGTGCGGTTTACTGAAAGGCAGTGATTCCGCAGAGGCCAGCGTAGCGAAATAGTGCGTCAAACCAAAGGTGTGCAACACGTGTTGCAGCATAAACAGCGGGGATGCGGAAGCCAGTCCGATGCGAAAGCCCTGTTCCTGACACAGTTGCAAAGCGTGCTCAACGCCGGGCAGCAGTGGGCGGCGTTCATCCACCAGTTCAAGGGTGCGGGCGATAATACGCTTGACCACCTCACTGCGGCTGGGGGTTTTCCAAGGGGAGTACTGATACCACAGGTCAACCACCAGATCGATACGCAAGCCTAACAAATCGGGCAGGGTATCGCGCACCGAGGTATCCACCCCTAATGCTGCAATCACTTCTACCTCAGCCTGTTCCCACAAGGGTTCAGAATCGATCAGCAAGCCGTCCATATCAAACAAGGCGGCGCGAGGCGCGTTAGCTACAGACATCTACGTCTCCTGTCAGGTAAAAAGAGGTCATGGGGCTGAGTTGGCCGCTTCCAGCCCGCGTATATCAGCCCTGCAACGGGCAGGCTACCACAGTTTTCACCGTCATGGGGCGTTGTGTATGGGTGTCTACACTGCCTATCGACAGTTATTATGGTTATAATGCAACGGGATATGCCAGCGGCTTCTGTTTCGGCGTTGCCTGCCCGTTACCCCGGAGCCGCTCGTGCTGGGTGAGGGCTATTTTATCGCGTCATTTATAAGGGGAACTCATGACGTATCAACAGGCGGGTCTTATTGCGATTATAAAACGCATTGCAGGATGGATCCTTTTTATCCCGGCTCTGCTCTCAACCTGCATATCGCTGGCGAACTATGTCTATCAATACACGCAAAAAAAGCAGGGCATTGATGCCGTACTTCTGGATTTTCTGCACCTTATGATTGATATGACGCGCTTTAACACGCCGTTTCTTAACCTTTTTTGGTACAACTCGCCGATGCCGGATTTCTCCCGGCCCTTCGCTGTCGCCAGTATCATGTTCTGGATTATCTATTTATTGATTTTTGTTGGGCTGGCACTGCAAGTGAGCGGTGCGCGCATGTCGCGCCAGGCGCGGGCGGTGCGTGAGGGCATTGAGGATCAGGTGATTCTTGAGAAAATGAAAGGGAGTGAGGGACGCACCCGTGAAGAGCTGGCATCACGGGCAGAAGTGCCGCATCACACCATTTTTCTGCAATATTTCCCGCTGTATATCATGCCGATTATTACCGCCGTTGCCGGTTACCTGGTGTTGCGCCTGCTGAGCGTACCCGTGTGATAGCTACCGCAGCCCTTGCGACATGATGCTGCAAGGGCTGTGCCACCGTCTGATTCACGTGGTCAACTGCTGCTCAATAGCCTGTTGCGCCGCAGTAACATGTTGCCCGCCAAACAAATTTGCCCGGTTAAGCAGATAATAGATCTGGTATAACGGCTGGCGTTCAATAAAGCCCTTATCCAGCGGCCAGACGTTTTGATAACCGTCATAGATTTGCGGTGGCAGCGAGGGTGTGAGGGGTAACATAGCCAAATCACACTCTCTGTCGCCCCAATAGCTGGCCGGATCGAACAGGAAACTGCCATCATGATAGCTGGCGCAGTTGTCGGGCCAAAGATCGCCGTGCAGCAGTGAGGGTTGCGGTTGATGTCCAGCCAGGCGCGACTCCACCTGCATAATCAACGAATCGATATCACCGAAGTACATCCCTTTTTCGGCAGCCAACTGCAACTGCCAGCCAATGCGCTGTTCGGCAAAGAACGTGGCCCAACGCCGCTGCCAGCTATTCGGTTGTGGCGTGGTTGAGAGGTCATTATCAAAATCCAAACCAAATTGTGGCTGGTCGCTCCATTGATGCAGATGTGCCAGCTGCTCTCCGAGGCACCAGGCACTGTGCGCATCCAGCGGCTTTGGAGCAAGGTATTCCATCAGCAGAAAGCTGTGATCCCGTGAACTCCCTACGCCATACACGGCAGGCACACGTACCGTACGACTGCGTGCCAGCAGCGCCAGTTGATCGGCCTCAGCGGTGAATTTGGGCAACATCTCGCGGATATCGCTCTTGACGAAAACATCATACTCACCGTATTTCACCTGCCAGACGGTGTGCATCTCTCCGGCTTCACACGCCTGGTACTCGAAGATATCAGCGGTTCCAAGATGTTCATCCAATAGCTTGCCGATTGCTTGCCACATAGCGCCACCCCCGTTGATGATGTCACGAAGAGATTGTTACCTTAGCGTATTCCTTATCAGTAAACCTGAAGCTGTCGCACAGCATGGGCAATCGCCCACACCGAGAGCAGTATAACCCGAATCGTCAGCCGCTGGCTGAAAAACGCGCTATCGTGTTAAGACAACGCCGCTTGCGCGATGCGCTGACGTCGGGTGCGAACCTGATGCACGGTCAAGGCCAGCGCGAAGAACAGCGCCTGAACCAATACGATACAAGGCCCCGTTGCGCCATCCAGATAAAAACTGATCAGCGTGCCCGCAACGCAGGAGAACACCGATACGCAGGTGGCGACAATCAGCATACCATCAAAGGTTTTACACACCATAAACGCGACGATACCGGGGGCGATAAGCATGGCAATGACCAAAATAACCCCAACGGCTTGCAGCGATGCAACGATAGTCATCGCCAGCAGGCAAAGTAGACCGTAGTGGAGCCATTTGACCGGCAGGCCAATCACACGGGCATGGTGTGGATCGAAGCAATACAGCATCAAGTCACGGCGTTTAAGCATGACAATGACCAGCGTGACACCGGCAATCAGCAGGATTTGCGTCAACTCTTGTGCGGTGATCCCCAAGACGTTGCCAAACAGAATATGCGACAGATGTTGGTCGGTATCTATCCGGGCAAACATCACCAGCCCGAGGGCGAACATGCCAGAGAAAACGATACCCATCACGGTATCTTCTTTGACGCGGCTATGCTCTTTCAGATAACCGGTGGCGAGCGCGCACAGCACGCCGGAGGCAAATGCGCCTACCGCAAAGGGAATACCGAGCAAGAACGCCACAACGATGCCGGGCAGTACGGCGTGGGAGATGGCATCCCCCATTAACGACCACCCTTTGAGCACCAGATAGCAGGAGAGTACCGCACACACCACGCCGGTGACGACGGCAGCCAGCAGTGCGCGTTGCATGAACGGATAGGCCAGCGGTTCAATGATCCAATCAAACAACATTGTCATTGCACATCTCCCTCTGCCGCACGGTGGCGCGCACGCCGTGTCGCCAGTAAGCCATGTTTCGGGGCAAACAAAAACGCGAGCAGAAAGATCAGCGTCTGCAAGGTGACAATCACCCCGCCCGTTGCACCATCAAGATAAAAACTGAGATAGGCACCCAACGCGCTGCTGATGGCACCGAGCACAATGGCAATCACAATCAGTCTGCCAAAACGATCGGTTAACAGGTAAGCGGTAGCACCCGGTGTGATCACCATGGCAATCACCAAAATGGCACCTACGGTTTGCAGCGCGGCTACGGTGCAGGCGCTGAGCAGGGTAAAAAACAGGATTTTGAGCTTCAGCGGCGATAAACCAATGGAACGGGCGTGGTTCTCATCAAAAAACACCGCCAGCAGATCTTTCCACAGCACACACATGATGATGAAGGTAATGCCGATAATAATCTCGACCTGAAGCACGTCCTCGTCGGCGATGCCGAGAATATTGCCGAAAATAATCGACTGTACGTTAACCGAGGTGGGGTTAAGGGAGATGATCAGCAATCCGGCGGCAAAGAAGGTGGAAAAGATAAAGCCGATAATGGCATCTTCACGCAAACGTGTGATGTGACGGATAAGCGTCATTGCCAAGGCGGCCAGCATGCCGGTAAAAAAAGCGCCCGCCGCGTAGGGCAAGCCCAGTGCGTAGGCACCCGCAACGCCCGGCACCACAGAGTGGGAGAGGGCATCGCCCATCAGCGACCAGCCCTTGAGCATCAGGTAGGCGGAAAGAAAGGCACAGACGCCGCCTACGATGGCACTCACCCAAATTGCCTTCACCATGTAGTTGTAGTGGAACGGCTGCAACAAAAGTTCAAACATCTACGTTAGTTATCCTCTGGCCGGGAGCGGAATGCCGGTGTATCGCTGGGGGTTGCGCCATAAAAGACGGCAGGGCGTTCGTCATCGGTTAATACGGTGACAGTTCGGGCGTCGTCATCGTCGTGCAGATGCTCGCCACCGAGATTGATGTGGCGCAGCACGCCGCCAAAGGTTTTCTCCAGATTACTCTGGGTGAAGGTGGTTGCGGTGGGACCGGCTGCCAGTACGGTGCGGTTGACCAGAATCACGTTGTCGCAAAATTCAGGCACGCTGCCGAGGTTGTGGGTCGCCACCAAAATCAGATGTCCTTCATCACGCAGAGTGCGCAGCAGATCGATAATGGCATTTTCGGTTTTCACATCCACGCCGGTAAAGGGTTCATCCAACAGCAGCACACACCCTTGCTGCGCCAGCGCACGCGCCAGAAAAACGCGCTTTTTTTGCCCGCCGGAGAGTTCACCAATTTGCCGTTGGCTCAGCGCGCTCATGCCGACGCGAGCCATGGCATCGTTTATCACGTCACGATCTTGCTGGCGCGGGATGCGCAAAAAATTCATTTTGCCGTAGCGCCCCATCATCACCACGTCGGAGACCAGCACGGGAAAATTCCAGTCAACCTCTTCGGTTTGCGGCACATAGGCGATGAGATTTTTTTTCAACGCGTCACTGATGGCTTCGCCGTTGAGACGAACCTGGCCCGAAGAGGGCTTCACCAGCCCCATGATGCTTTTGAATAAGGTCGATTTACCGCTGCCGTTGACCCCAACCAGCGCGCAGATGGTGCCGCCGCCCAGTGAAAAGGACGCGTTACGAATCGCCTGATGGCCGTTGCTGTAAGTCACGGAGACATCGTCAACGGTAAGTGCTAATGCAGGTGTACGACTCATTGATTAAATCCTTCGGCGATGGTGTTCACCGTGGTTTGCAGCAGATCCAGATAGGTGGGAACCGGACCCTTTTCATTGGACAATGAGTCAACATACAACACGCCGCCATATTTCGCGCCGGTTTCTTTACTGACCTGTTTGGCCGGTTTATCGGAAATGGTGCTTTCACTGAACACCACCGGGATGTGTTTTTCACGCACGGTATCGATCACGCGGCGCACTTGCTGAGGGGAACCCTGCTCATCAGCATTGATCGGCCACAGGTAGACTTCGTTGAACTGATAATCGGTGGTGAGGTAGCTAAAAGCGCCTTCGCTGGTGACGAGCCAGCGCTGTGCCTCAGGAATGCGCGACAAACGCTCACGCAGTGGGGCATCCAGTGCGGTGATTTTTTCCGCATAAGCCTTTGCGTTACGGTTATAGATCTCCGCGTTATCCGGATCGTATTGCACCAGTCCCTTACGGATGTTCTCGACATAAATCAAGGCGTTGCTGGGAGACATCCAGGCATGTGGGTTCGGGTTGCCATTATAGGCCCCTTCACGGATAGGCAGTGGTGTTATCCCATCGGTTACCGTAACGGCCGGGACATCTTTGATATTTTCAAAGAAGCGGCTGAACCAGCGCTCCAGATTCAAACCGTTCCACAAGATAAGGTCCGCAGACTGCGCCTTGACGATATCCCGCGGTGTGGGCTGATAGTCATGGATCTCTGCGCCCGGCTTGGTGATCGATTCTACGGTAGCTGCGTCTCCCGCGATGTTCTGCGCGATATCCTGAATAATGGTAAAGGTGGTTACCACCTTGAGTTTGTCTTTGGCATACGCGGGTGAGGCGAGAGTAGACGCGGCGAGGAGTGCCAGAGGCAGAGTGAGACGCACAATTCGAGAAGGGGTGAAGGCCTGGAAGAAACGCATAGACATATCCTTACAAGTCGCGATGGTTAATTATTAGATGAAAATAATTCTCAATCGCATTTAAGTCAAGCGTCTCTTACGATTACTGCGACGCTGATACCCTGTGTTTACCCACTGCCGTGTGCTTTTGCGCGATCCTTGCATATCTTGAGCGTTGCCCTGTTGTAAAATCGTGATTCTGGTTAACAAATCTTACTTAACGTAACGAATGAAGTCTAACTGTTGCTGCGGTGTTTAAGGTGTTTTTTCGTTGGCCGCTAAAATGATGTACCGCGGCACAACATGCATAAAAAAAAATGTTGATCGGCCGATATACCAAATAGGTGCAATGGAAATATGCGATGTTGAGAGGGTATTCGCAATGGGAGCAAAATCAGAAAGGCGCTGGAAGTTGGCCAGTATCATTCTCCTGGTAGTACTGGCGTTATTAGTTGGCGTAATGGTTCAAGGGTATTAATGGATCGTAGCGGGAGGAACCTGTGTCATGCGATGCATTTTCCTCCCGGTAGCATAATAATAAGAAACCACTCCTTTTATTTTCTTATCGTAAATAAGTTCTAAATTTATAACATTTTGCTATGGCAAATGCGCCTTAACAGTAGCAAGGATTGCCAGGGAGTTACATTTTACGGATTAATAAATAAAACCACGAATATTCAGTGGGTTATCCATGACCTGTTTGTGATGCCAACGGCGGGTTTCATGCGACTGTTACAGGGGTTGAAGCCTTATTTTGTGCGGCACCTCTGTGACTGAAGAAAAATGGCTTGCCATCGTTTTCAGAGTGTGTAATAACGCATCTGGGTGAAACGAGGTGCGGTTCTGTATATGAGTGGCATTTTCAGTAAAGAAGTTAATGATACAACCGTTAGCGTTGCGTACTACTTCTCTGCCGATCTTTATCTTGGTGCCTCAAAGCAGTAACGACTTTGGTTTGTCTGTATAACGCCTTTGGGCGGTTTAAACAATTAAAGGAAATGTGTAAAATGGCAAAGATTAAAGGTCAGGTTAAGTGGTTCAATGAGTCCAAAGGTTTTGGTTTCATTACGCCTGCTGACGGCAGCAAAGACGTGTTTGTTCACTTCTCTGCAATCCAAGGTACCGGTTTTAAAACGCTGGCTGAAGGCCAGAGCGTAGAGTTCGAAATTCAAGACGGCCAGAAAGGTCCTTCTGCTGTTAACGTAACCGCGCTGTAATTACCGTTTCCGGTGCAAAACCCGCCATGGTGCGGGTTTTTTGTTGTCTGCCTTTTCCCTTGCCGCCTATCCGCTCGTGTTTTTATCGCTCTGTAGGAAAATATGTTCATGTTCTATCAATGCCCGCTCTGCCATCAGCCGTTACTGGCTAACGATCGCCAATGGTCATGCGGTACGCATCATTTCGATCGCGCCAGAGAAGGATACGTCAATCTGTTACCGGTGCAGTTTAAACGATCCAAAATGCCCGGTGACAACGCAGAGATGATGCGCGCCCGTCGCCTTTTCCTCGATGCAGGCCATTATCAGCCGCTACAGGCCGCGTTACTGCAACATCTCCATCGCGTGCTCGCATCCCAGGCGCAGGCCTTGCTGGATATTGGCTGTGGAGAAGGGTATTACACCGGGGCATTGGCGGACGCGTTACCGGCAGTGCAGATTTTCGGGCTGGATATCTCTAAGGCCGCTGTTCAGCGGGCCGCGAAACGCTATACGGCGGTTGAATTTTGCGTTGCCTCAAGCCGACGTTTGCCGTTCGGAGATGCGACGTTGGATGGCATACTGAAAATTTATGCGCCCTGCGACGGTGAAGAGTTGGCGAGAACCGTCAAAGCGCAAGGGTGGGTGATCACCGTTTCTCCCGGTCCGCGTCATTTGTACCAGCTTAAGGCACAGGTCTATGATGCTGTCATGCTGCATCCGGTAAAAGCGGAAGTGCTGCCGGGCTTTACGCTGCAAGAAGAGCACTCGCTGGCATACTGGATGTCATTAGCCGGTGATGAGGCCGCGGCATTGTTGCAAATGACGCCCTTTGCCTGGCGCGCGTCGCAAGCGGTTAAACAGCAACTGTTGGATAGCGAGCGCTTTGAGTGTGAAACGGATTTCATTATTCGTTTTCATCAGCGAGATGCCTGAGCCGCAGCGTTAAAAAAAGGGAGCACAGGCTCCCTTTTTTTTAAAACGTGGAAAACTGCTAACGCATCTCCAATCAGGCAACGCGAAACAGGTGTTCGTAGAGAATATTGCTGCCAATACCAACCAATACCACGCCGCCAAAGATTTCAGCCTTTTTCCCCATCAGCGGACCGATGTAGCGGCCGATCATCATACCCAATGTCACCATGATCATGGTGGCACAGCCGATAACCATCGCGGTGTGGAAAATATTGACCTGCAAGAAGGCGAGACCCACACCGATGGCCATGGCATCGAGGCTGGTAGCGATGGCGGTACAAACCAGAGCAAACAGCGTGTGACGGCGTACGGGTTCATCATCCTCGTTGGCGCTGCTCATGCCTTGCATAATCATGCGGCCACCCAGGATGACCAGCAGGGTGAAAGCCACCCAATGATCCCATTCAATAATATATTGGCTGGCAAAGAAACCCAGTGCCCAGCCGATAAGGGGGGTAATGGCTTCAATCAGCCCAAAGATTAATCCGGTGCGAATCGCATCACGAAAGCGAGGTTTGTGTAAGACGGCACCTTTACCAATGGAAGCAGCAAACGCATCCATCGACATGCCAAAAGCAAGAATAAGCGTAGCAGAAAGATTCATAGCAATAGCCTCGGCTGGGCGGTTCTCCATATCCACATGTCGCCTTCCCAACCTAAATAGGGGACATGTGTCTATGGTCTCGCCTGCATCACTGCCGCCCGCACCACGTTTTTACTATACCTGTTGCCGTATATCCGCTTCTGCATGACGGAGGTACTGACAATCTTTCGGTATAAAACGAGTATGTTGATACGGGCATTCCTGAATCTTATATTCAGAAATTGGCTACTCCCCAAATGACGGCGCAACCTTACCATAATATTTACGCGTGAAACAACCGATAAAAAGCAGGGATTTCTCTACTGTGGTTTTAAATGTAATTGATAATTGTTTTCATTATCATATACGATGTTAAATTCACAAAATAATAACAGCGTTAACAGGGTTAAATATAACCAGTTATCGTGTGGGAACTCACCGGGGAAACTCGGTATGTCAAAAATCAATCTATTTATATTATTGATTTTCAACCATAAATTTATATATCTTTTCGAGGTCGTCTAATTGTTGCACGTTGATCAGTAAGCGACGTTTTTCCAGTTCGACCACCAGTATGCCGTCTTCGGATAAATTCATGTTACGAATGCGGGTATAAGGAATAAAAATGTTGGCATAGATAAAACCGGTTGCCTTGAATAATAATTTTGGTCGGCGAATATAAGAGAGATATAGCGATATTGCCACCAGGGATATTAATAACGTGGTGGTTAATACCGTACCGTTATGAATGATATTCTGGTAGATAAGAATGCCAATAAGACCGACGAAAATCAGCGTGTCCAGCCGATTGGTGCGACGCAACGGCACCAGCAAACGGGTGCCTCCCTGACGCAGGGGTTGGATAAATTCATCAAAAATGGCATACGCCAACATAAGCGCAATAACGACAATCAGCACAATATCCGTTGTTGACATAGCATTCTCCTACGTTGTTGCGTTGAGCTAACCGCGATGTGGGGCGAAAAATAAAGGACGCGGCGTGAGGCACGGCGCGTCCGGTAGTTTATCACAGGCTCACAGAGGATTGCGGCACCCACTCCGCCCATCGTCGTTGCCGCGTGCTGGCGCGATTAAACGCCCAGCAGGCCAATCCAGTAGCCGAAGATACCGATGGCAAAGAAGCCGATAATCAGCCACAGCGCGTTAACTTTGCGCCGTAACAACCACATACAGCCGAACGTCAGCAGCAGCGGCACTAACCCTGGCATCAACTGATCGAGGATCGATTGCACCGTGGTGACCGTGGTCTCGCCGTTCTGATTGGTGACGCGGGAAACCACCATCGGAATGTTCACATGGGTCCATTTGTTAACCAACGCCCCCATGACAAACAGGCCGAGGATAGATGCCCCCTCGGTCATCTTTTGCAGGAAGCCGCCGCCCATATCACTGACGATATCGATGCCTTTACGGTAACCGTAAGCCACGCCGTAGTAGCGCACTAACAGACGTACCATGTTAAACAGCACGAAGAACAAAATCGGGCCGAGCAGGCTGCCACTCATGGCGATACCCGCACCCAGCGCGGCAAACACCGGACGGGCCGTTCCCCAGAAAATCGGGTCGCCGACACCGGCTAACGGTCCCATCAGACCCACTTTCAGGCCGTTGATCGCACCGTCATCAATCGGAGCACCGTTGGCACGCTGTTCTTCCATCGCCATGGTAACGCCCAGTACCGGCGCGGCCACGAAAGGTTGCGTGTTAAAGAACTCCAGATGGCGTTTGATCGCCTGTTTGCGCTCTTCCGAGTTTTCCGGATACAGGCGACGAATGACTGGCACCATGGAGAAACAGAATCCCAGGGCCTGCATACGTTCAAAGTTCCACGATCCCTGAAACAGGTTGGAGCGAATAAACACCGCACGGATATCGCTGGGCGTCAGTTTTTTCTCTTGCGTTGAATCAACCATTTCTTTCACCCCTGTTAGTCCAGTTCGTTATCAAGATCGTTGTTGCCCGATGCGCTGGCGGGTTGCCCCTGCGCCTTGTTGTACTTCGGACTTAACTGGATATACATGATCGCCATGACGATACCGATAACGCCCAGCGCAACCAGGTTGAACTGGGTGAAGGCAGCAGTTACGAAGCCAAGATAGAAGAACGGCATCAGATATCCAGCACGCATCATGTTGATAACCATCGCATAACCAACCACAACGATCATGCCGCCTGCGATATTCAACCCGTTGGTCACTACCTCAGGGATGGAGTTCAGCAGTGTGTGGACGGCTTCAGTACCGACGGACACGGCCACAATCAGCGCAGGAATAGCGATACGCATTGCCTGCAACAGCAGGGCAGAGATGTGAATCCAACTGATGGCGTTTAAATTACCGCGTTCCGCTGCACTGTCAGCCGCATGCTGAAAGGCCACGGTGATGGTACGAACGATAATGGTCAATACCTGGCCTGCGGCGGCAAGCGGGATAGCCAGTGCAATACCGGCCCCCACGCCCTGACCACCGGCGATAACCAGAATGGTAGAGATGATGGACGCGAGTGCAGCATCAGGTGCTACAGCAGCACCGATATTCATCCATCCCAGCGCAATCATTTCCAGGGTCCCACCGATGATGATCCCGGTTTGCAAATCACCGAGCACGGCGCCAATCAACGTACAGGCGACCAGAGGACGGTGAAACTGGAATTCATCAAGAATAGACCCCATCCCCGAGACGCATGAGACGAGAAATATCAGCACAAGTTGAAGTGTTGTTATCTCCATTGTACTTCTCCTATGAGAAAACTGTCTGAGTAAATATGATCAAAATAAACATAGTCGAGACACAGCATTACGGTGCCAGGGTGCGGTAATGCTATTGTCGTTAGCTATTCACCTTGGCAATCAGATCCATCATTTTAAGTTTAGAATCGGTGGATACCTTTCTGACTTCCAGCTCAATGCCGCGTGCATCCAACGCCTTGAAGGCTTCGATGTCTTTGGCATCAATGGAGACGGCGTTATTCACCTGGGTTTTACCTTGACGGAATGCCATACCGCCGATGTTCACCGACGTGATTTCAACGCCATTCTCAACCAGACGCTGCACGTCGGTGGGATTGGTGAACAACAACATCACGCGGTCGTTGGCGTATTTCGGGTTTTCATACACCCGGATCGCTTTGGCAACGTCCACCACGTGGGCGGTTACGCCGGGAGGGGCCACCTGTGTCAGCAGCGTTTTGCGTACGTTATCGGCGGCAACTTCATCGCTGATGACGATAATACGGCTGACATTGGTCTCCTTGGTCCAGCGGGTCGCTACCTGACCGTGAATCAAGCGGTCATCGATACGTGCGAGGCCAATTTTCATATGTCCACCGGGGCCAACCTGTGCGGGCGCGACGGCTTTGGCTACCGGCTTGGCGGCGGGTGCGGGTTCAGCGGCTTTCAGCGCTTTCACGCCGGTGCGGCCCGCTTCAAGCGCGATGGCGATCAACTCCTCGAAGGAAGGGTTATCATCGCGCGCCATAAACGTTTCTGCCAGCATCGGGATATTCACCCCGGCAATCACATCATGGTTGGCTTTGTCCGTGACCAGACGGCTGGCGGCATTAAACGGGCTGCCGCCCCAGGTATCAACAAGAAACAGCACGCCAAGCGACGTATCCAACGTTTCGAGCTTAGCCTGATATTTCTCAATTAACGTTTCCGCATTTTCACCGGGAACGAAATCAATCCAGGCGACGTTACTTTGTTCACCCAGAATCATTTCCGCTGTTTTCAGCAGCGGCCCGGCGGTGGATCCGTGAGTGCACAACATAATTGCAATACTCACTTGCTACCTCCTCATTCTATTTAAGGTACTCAATGCATCCGGTTAAGGGGTAAGGCGGTTAACCGAAGTGATATCAGTATGAACGCAAGTTTTTACTCAAGAATCATAAAAGAATAAAAAGGATGCGCTGTAGCGTTATATGCTATGAAACGATTCAGGCTCCCCATCATGGGTGTAAAGTCCGATTTATTTTACCCACTGAAAAAATAAATAGTGTGATGCTGCTTACGTATTTGCTGGTTAAAACGGCGTTTGTTATGTGATTGAGAACAATATCACGGGTATGTTAAGGAACAGTGGATATCGGCGTTTCTTGGTAGCAAAGAAATCTTTGTAAAAATTCGAAACAACCTGCTAGAGTAATCTCCTGTTTAATTGCTCAGGAGCACAGGGTCTCGACCCACTCTATATGGACCGTCACCGACAATCCTTTCTTACCCAGCCGGCCTGCGCCGGTGCTGTTTCTGGGGCTGACCTGATGGGTCACCCACGTATCGATAGCCGTCAGGGCGGTATTTATTCTCTTGCTGTTTCCCCTATGCTGCGCCACATCACACCGACGGTGTTGATGCTGTCTGCTTGCGCCATTTCTGGAGTCTGACATGGAATTTTTGCTGGATCCCTCAATCTGGGCGGGCCTGTTGACGCTGGTGGTACTGGAAATCGTCCTGGGTATCGATAACCTGGTGTTTATCGCCATTCTGGCGGATAAATTGCCGCCGAAGCAGCGCGACAAGGCCCGTGTCATTGGCCTCTCGTTGGCGCTCTTGATGCGCCTGGGGCTGCTCTCCCTGATTTCATGGATGGTGAAACTGACCAACCCACTGATCACTATCGCCGGTTACGGTTTCTCCGCACGCGATATGATCTTGCTGGCGGGGGGGCTATTTTTGCTATTCAAAGCCACCACAGAGCTGCATGAACGGCTGGAAAACCGGCCGCATGAACATAATGGGCCCAGGGTTCATGCCAGTTTCTGGGCGGTTGTCGCACAGATTGTGGTACTGGATGCCGTCTTCTCACTGGATGCGGTGATCACGGCTGTCGGTATGGTTAACCATATCGGTGTGATGATGACAGCAGTAGTGATTGCGATGGTAGTGATGCTGCTGGCCTCCAAGCCGCTGATGAACTTCGTCAATGCCCATCCGACGGTGGTGGTACTCTGCCTTAGCTTCTTGCTGATGATTGGTTTGAGCTTGATGGCGGAAGGTTTCGGCTTCCATATCCCGAAAGGTTACCTGTACGCCGCGATCGGTTTCTCGATTCTGATTGAGCTGTTTAACCAGATTGCGCGCCGCAATTTCATCAAGCACCAGTCGCGCCGCCCGATGCGTGAGCGGACTGCCGAAGCGATCCTGCGTTTGATGGGGGCGCGTAAAGCCACGGATGATGAAGAAGCAAAACCGGCATCGCCTGCCATGGAAACCTTCGCAGCAGAAGAACGCTATATGATCAGCGGTGTATTGACGCTGGCATCGCGCTCGCTGCGCAGCGTGATGACTCCACGTACCGAGATCTCCTGGGTCGACAGCGAACGCTCGATTGACGATATTCGCGTGCAACTGCTGGATACGCCGCACAGCCTGTTCCCGGTGTGCCGGGGTTCGCTAGACGAATTGGTCGGTGTGGTGCGCGCCAAAGAATTGCTGGTGGCGCTGGATAGCGGGGTAGATGTGGAAAGCTTCGCCGCTGCCACACCGCCGCTGGTGGTGCCGGATACGCTGGATGCCATCAATCTGCTACCGGTATTGCGCCGTGCCAAGGGCAGTCTGGTTGTCGTTACCAACGAATTTGGTGTGGTGCAGGGACTGGTGACGCCGTTGGACATTCTGGAAGCGATTGCCGGTGAATTCCCGGATGAAGATGAAACGCCGGATATTGTGGTTGAAGAGGGCGGCTGGTTGGTGAAAGGCGGCACCGATTTGCACACGCTGCAACAGGTGTTGGACAGCCATGAACTGGTCGATCCGAAAGAAGAATATGCGTCGTTGGCGGGGTTGTTGCTGGCACACAGCAATGAAATTCCCAAGGTGGGCGAGGTGATTGAACTGCATCACTTCCGCTTTGAGATCAAGGCCGTATCGGAATACCGTATCGAATTGGTACAGGTTACGCGCTTGGCCGATCCTTATGCGGATGAAGAAGAGTAATCGCCCGCTCCGTAGACTAAAAAAACCCCTCTGTCGAGGGGTTTTGCTTTTTGGTCGTTACGTTCAGCCAATCAGGCTCGGTTAATCACATTGCACTTTCACGGCTAAACCGCCGCGCGACGTTTCGCGGTACTTTGCGTTCATGTCTTTGCCGGTTTCGTACATGGTTTCAATCACTTTATCGAGCGATACGCGCGGTTCGCTGGTGCGACGCATGGCCATGCGTGTTGCATTAATGGCTTTCACCGAGGCAATGGCATTGCGCTCAATGCACGGCACCTGAACCTGACCGGCGACAGGATCGCAAGTGAGACCGAGGTTGTGCTCCATACCAATTTCAGCCGCCACGCACACTTGCTCCGGGCTGGCACCGAGTAATTCCGCCAGGCCCGCTGCCGCCATGGAACAGGCTACGCCGACTTCACCCTGACAGCCGACTTCCGCACCGGAGATCGACGCATTCATTTTGTACAGTATGCCAATCGCCCCGGAAGCGAGGAAGTAACGCAGGGCAATGTCGGTGGTAATCGGCTCAATAAAGTGGTCGTAATAGGCCAACACCGCCGGAACGATCCCGCACGCCCCGTTGGTCGGTGCGGTCACGACGCGGCCGCCAGCGGCGTTTTCTTCATTGACGGCTAACGCGAACATGTTGACCCAATCGACCACATCCATCGGGTCGTTGGAGTGTTTGCCTGCGGCACCCAGAATGCGACGCAGCGCCGAGGCGCGACGCGGTACGCGCAGCGGGCCGGGCAACACCCCTTCGGTATTCATACCGCGATCGATGCAGGCACGCATGGTTTGCCAGACATCGGCAAAGTAGTGCTCAATCTCATCGCGACTGTGCAACGCCAGCTCATTGCGCATCACCAACCCGGAAAGCGACAAACCGTGCTGTTTACAGTGCATCAGCATCTCTTTTGCCGAGTGGAAGGGAAACGGAACCTGAACGTCACCCGCGCTGCTTTGACCAAAGTGGGCTTCATCAACGATAAATCCACCGCCGATGGAGTAATAGGTGTTGCGATACAGAGGGAGGTCGCCGCCAAAGGCGGTAATTGTCATGCCGTTCTCGTGCAGGGAGAGATTCTCACTGCGAAAATTCATGCCACCGTGCAGCGGAAAATCCACTTCATGCTGACCCTTTGCCAGCAACAGGCGTTCGCGCTGTTCCACGTCGCGGATAAATCCCGGAATGGCATCGATGGCGATGGTATCGGGCATGTTGCCCGCCAGCCCCATAATAATGGCGATGTCAGTATGGTGTCCTTTCCCGGTCAGGGAGAGCGAGCCGTAGACGTCAACGGCGATGCGGGTAACCTCGTCGAGCTTGCCCAGCTCAATCAAATCATCGACAAATTGCTTACCGGCTTTCATCGGTCCAACCGTATGAGAGCTTGAAGGGCCAATACCGATCTTGAACATGTCGAAAACGCTTATCACGCGAAAACTCCTCAAAAGCGCAGGTTTAGAATAATACTCCTTAGATCGCGCTATTGTAGTGGGGTTTATATGGCAGGAGTGGGCTTTTCACATGAAAAAATCTTATGCGCCAGGTGAAGATAACTTATAGCAGATCCCCGTCACACTTGCGCTAGCGAAGGATAAACAGGGGAATAGAAATACCCCTGTTTATCTGTGGTTAATGCTGGCGTCGGGGGCCGTCAGAATAAAATGCTAGATTTCAGACGGTTGAGGCAGAGACTTGCAGGGCAAGCTGGCGAATGATGGCGGCGGTCAGCCCCCAGACAAACTGTTGTTGATACCAGGAGAGGTAAACGCGGTGCGTTTGGCGCTGCCGCTCAATATCCAGCGGATAGTAGCGTGTCAGCGAAAATGCATCAGTCAACGGCATCTCAAACAGTTCCGCCACCTCATCCGCATTGGGCCTAACGCGGATATTGGCCGGCAACAGCCCAACCACCGGTGTGACCTGAAAGCCGCTGACGCTGTCCAGCGGCGGCAGCGTGCCTAACACCGTCACGACCTCAGGGGCAATAGCCACTTCCTCTTGGGCTTCGCGCAATGCCGTGGCGATCAGGCTGGCATCGCTGCTGTCCGCAGCACCTCCGGGGAAGGCCACTTGACCGGCATGCTTGCGCAGCGTGCTGGCACGACGGGTTAGCAACAGCGTCGGGGCATCGGCGTGGCACACAATCGGCACCAGCACCGCCGCTTTACGCACTTGACGCACCGGTTTGGCCTGCGGCGCGCGCTGTAACTGAAAGCGGGTGACGAAGTTCGCCAAATCGTCAGTCAGCGTGGGGAATGGCAAAGTAACGGGCTGAATAACCGTGCTCATAACGTGTGCGCCGCACTGAGTTGAGGAAGAATACGGCCCAGTTTATCCAATGTTTCCTGATATTCCGCCTGTTCCTGACTGTCTGCCACGATACCGCCGCCCGCCCAACAGTGAAGCTGGCCTTGCTCTGCGATCAGCGTGCGAATGGTAATGCTGGTATCCATGGTGCCACAGACGCTGATATAGCCAATACTGCCGCAATAGGCGTTGCGGCGATGCGGCTCCAGCTCTTCAATAATCTCCATGGCGCGAATCTTGGGAGCACCGGTGATGGAGCCGCCGGGGAAACAGGCGCGCAGCAAATCCGTGGCATGGCTGCTTTCCGGCAGCCTTGCTTCAATGGTGCTGACCAGATGGTGTACCGCCGGAAACGCCTCAACGTGAAACAGTTCAGGCACCCGCACGCTGCCGGGGACGGCGACGCGCCCAATATCGTTACGCAGCAAGTCGACAATCATTAAATTCTCCGCCCGATCTTTCTGCGAAGCGGCGAGTGCCGTGGCGCGGCGCGCATCTTCCTGCGGATCGGCGGCGCGCGGCAGTGTGCCCTTGATCGGGCGCGTTTCGATGCGCTGGTTGTGTAACTGCAAGAAACGCTCGGGTGATACGCTGATCACGCAGTGCTCCGGCAAGCGGATAAACGCAGAAAACGGGGCCCGATTGGCGCCCGAGAGCGAGAGAAATGCCTGCCATTCGTCACCGCGATAACCTGCGCTGAAACGCTGCGCCAGGTTGACCTGATAGCAATCCCCTGCGCGCAGATAGGCCTGAATGCGTTGAAAGCGTGTACCGTACGCTTCCCGCGTCATATTGGACTGCCACGGCGTGGTCAGTTGGAAATCGTCATGGGTTGCCGTATCCTGCGGCGCAAAGAGCCAGGCAAGGCGGGCAGCATGATTTTCATAGGTCAGCAGCGTCAGCGTCTGCCGTTGGTGATCGGCGATTAGCGCCCAGTCGTAGATGCCCACCGCCATGTCCGCCAGGTGGATATCTTGCTGTGCCCGCGACGGCAGCGTTTCGACGCGCCGCCCGAGATCGTAACCAAACAGGCCGAGTGCACCGCCCTGAAAAGGCATATCGGGGTGCGCGTGCGCGGTGATCCCGGCCCGCGTCATCTCCTGGCGCACCAACAAGAAAGGATCTTGCGTGGAGCACTGCGTGCCGTCCGCGCGCGTGATGAGCGTCTCATCGCCACGTGTGGTTAATGTGGTCACCGGATCGGCCACCATGATATCGAAGCGGTTATGTTGGTGATCGGCAAAACCGGAGTGCAACAGCATGGCCCACTGCTGATCGGCGAAGGGCGCAAACAGGCGCAGCAGGGCATCCGGCTGATAGGGCAGCGAGTGGTAATCGGGTAAACGAGAATCCATCGGTTGTAATGTCATCGTGCAGGTGCTGATTAATTTAGGATATAGCGTTATGATGCGCGCTTATAGGCCACGCGAGTGCGTCAGCCTAGCACACTTCGCCTACGGCGTATAAGGAAGCTGACTGAATGTTTAATGATATGCCCCCCTTGACCCACTCGCAGCAGCAAGATGCGGTTGAACGTATCCAATCGCTGATGGCGGACGGCATGAGCAGCGGAGAGGCCATCGCACTGGTTGCCGCTGACTTGCGGCGGCAACATAGAAGTGACGCTGTCACTTATGATGAAAGCGACGAGGATGAATAATCCTTAACGCTGTCGCTTAGTGGCAAACGCTGCCAGCGATGAGCGATAGCCATGCACTACAGCGCGGCGATAGCCTTGATTTCCACTTTGTATTTCGGGTTCATCAGACGCGCTTCTACGGTACAGCGTACCGGCGCGTGGCCTGCCACCACCCAGGCATCCCAGGCGGCATTCATGGCGTTAAAATCTGCCGCGTTGGCAAGAAAAATCGTCACATCTAACAGACGCGTTTTGTCTGAACCATTCTGACTCAGGATGGCATCAAGCTGCGCCAGGGCGCTTTCGGTTTGTCCCTCGGCATCGGCATCCAGATTCTCCGGTACGCTGGTGTAGTAAAGGGTGCCGTTATGGATCACGGCATCGGACCAGCGGGCTTCTGGTTGAATTCTGATAATGTCTGTCATGGGTTGTCTCCCTGAATCAATCCTGTGAGGTAAAAATCGTTTTGCAGCCTACCATGATTCTGCGACGTGATGCGACGCGATCGCGATGCAGGGTGGCTGCCGGGGCAGACAAAGGGCATAATTGGGCAATAGCTTCACGGCATCCCCTGCGGTTGTGGTTGTGACAATGGGCAGTGACAAATAGAGAGCGTGTGTGACAAAACATTCCGTACAGGACGACTTTTCTCCCGAAGGCACTCTGGCGCGAGCCATTGACGGTTTTAAACCGCGCGAACCCCAGCGTGATATGGCCGCTGCGGTTGAACGTGCCATTTGCGAACAACACGCGCTGGTGGTGGAAGCGGGCACCGGGACCGGTAAAACCTATGCCTATCTGGTACCGGCACTGCGTTCCGAACGCAAGGTGATTGTCTCCACCGGGTCAAAAGCCCTTCAGGATCAGCTTTTCGCCCGCGATTTGCCGCGCATCGCCAGTGCATTGGGCTACACCGGACAGGTAGCGTTACTCAAAGGGCGCTCTAACTATCTGTGTATCGAGCGGCTGGAGCAGCAATCACTGGCCGGGGGCGATCTGAGCGGTGAGGCGTTGAGTGAGCTGGTGCGTTTGCGCGGCTGGTCATCGGCCACGGTGGACGGCGATGTCAGCACCTGCACCGACGTAGCGGAAGATAGCGCGGTATGGCCGTTAGTCACCAGTACCAACGATAACTGCTTGGGGAGCGATTGCCCGCATTATAAAGAATGCTTCGTGGTCAAGGCGCGCCGTAAGGCGATGGAATCCGATGTGGTGGTGGTTAACCATCACCTCTATCTGGCGGATATGGTGGTCAAAGAGAGCGGATTTGCTGAGTTGATCCCCGACAGCGATGTGGTGATTTTTGATGAAGCGCACCAGATCCCCGATATCGCCAGCCACTACTTTGGTCAGCAACTCACCAGCCGCCAACTGCTCGATCTGGCGAAAGATATCATTATTGCCTACCGCACTGAAGTGCGCGATGCGGCGCAGTTGCAAAAATCCGCCGATCGCTTATCGCAAAGCACGCAGGATTTCAGGCTGGCACTGGGTGAACCCGGCTTTCGCGGCAACCTGCGCGATGTGCTGGCACAGCCGTCGCTGCAACGCGCGCTGCTGTTGCTCGATGATGCGCTTGAACTCTGCTATGACGTCGCCAAACTCTCGCTTGGGCGCTCGGCGCTGCTGGATGCCGCTTTTGAACGCGCTACCCTGTATCGCGCTCGTCTCAAGCGGCTACAGGATGTGCAACAGGCCGGTTACAGCTACTGGTATGAATGCAATGCGCGGCACTTCGTGTTGGCACTGACTCCGCTGTCCGTGGCAGACCGTTTTCGTGAGCTGATGAAAGAGAAAAAGGCCGCATGGATATTTACCTCGGCGACGCTGTCAGTCAACGACCGGGTTGAACACTTTACCGAGCGTCTGGGATTGGACCATGCGCACTCCATGCTGCTGCCGAGCCCGTTTGATTATGCGCAACAGACGTTGCTCTGCGTGCCGCGTTTTCTGCCGGAGATGCAGCAACGCGGTGCCGCACAGCGGCTGGCGACGCAGTTGCGCCCGCTCATCGAGGCGAATCGCGGACGCTGCTTTATGTTGTGCACCTCGCACCAAATGATGCGCGATTTGGCCGCCGAGTTCCGCGCCTCACTGACACTACCGGTATTGCTCCAGGGCGAAACCAGCAAGGCGCAACTGTTAGCGCAGTTTGTCTCTGCGGGGAATGCGTTGCTGGTGGCAACCAGCAGCTTCTGGGAAGGGGTAGATGTGCGCGGTGATGCGCTCTCTTGCGTGATTATCGATAAACTGCCGTTTACCTCACCCGACGACCCGCTGCTGAAAGCGCGTATTGAAGATTGTCGTCTGCGCGGCGGCGATCCGTTCGATGAGGTACAACTGCCCGATGCGGTCATCACGTTGAAGCAAGGGGTGGGGCGTTTGATTCGGGATGTGGACGATCGCGGCGTTATCGTTATCTGCGATAACCGCCTGGTGATGCGTCCTTACGGCAAAACCTTTCTGCAAAGCCTGCCGCCCGCTGCCCGCACGCGCGATCTGGCGCAAGCGATACGTTTTCTGTCCCGCACCGAGGCGGTGTGATGCCTCTGAGTAATTCCCTGCGCGGTGTGCTATGCTTCGCCGCGTTATTTTGTTTCCCTGCCTGAGGTCGGCATGTCTACGCGAATTTTAGCGCTCGATACTGCGACGGAAGCCTGTTCCGTTGCGCTCTGGAATGATGGTCAAATTTTCTCCCTGTATGAAGTGTGTCCCCGTGAACATACCCAACGCGTGTTGCCGATGGTGCAACAGGTGCTGGCTGAAAACGGTGTGTCGTTGAACAGTCTGGATGCGCTGGCGTTTGGTCAGGGCCCCGGCAGCTTCACCGGCGTGCGCATCGGTATTGGTATTGCGCAAGGACTGGCGTTAGGCGCGGATTTGCCGATGCTGGGGATCTCCACGCTCGCCACGATGGCGCAGGGGGCCTGGCGTCGTACCGGGGCCACGCGTGTGCTGGCGGCGATTGACGCCCGCATGGGAGAAGTCTATTGGGCTGAGTATCAGCGTGACGTTGACGGCAACTGGCAGGGCGACGAGCATGAAGCGGTGCTGACGCCGCAGCAGGTGCTGGAGCGCACTCTATTACTGCGCGGTGAATGGGCGACCGTTGGAACCGGGTGGGAAGCCTATCCGACACTGGCTGCCCACGCGGAGATCGCTCTGTCTCCGGGCGACATGCTGCTGCCGCAGGCGCAGGATATGCTGCCGCTGGCCTGCCATCAATGGCAGTCGGGCAAGGCGGTTGCCGTCGCCGATGCGTTGCCGCGCTATTTGCGCAACAACGTCACCTGGAAAAAATTACCCGGTCGCGCCTGATAACAGCGCAACTTATTGCATTACGACCTACTCTAATGAGTAGGTAATGGCAAAGGGATCAGTATCATGGCGATGTCTTATTGGTCAAAGCGGGTGACGTTCGCAGCGCTGGCACTGTTGTTGGCAGGCTGTTCCTCGATTCCTGAATCAATCCAGAGTAGCTCGGAAAGACCGTACGACCGGTTGTCGCAAATCACGTTGATGCCGCAGGTGGCCTTGGGCCAGGAGGCGCGTCTCGGCGGCCGCGTTGTTGCCGTGCATAACGACAATGACAAAACCCGTTTGGTGATTGTCAGCCTGCCGTTGGATCGCTGGGCGCGACCTCAGTTGGACAGCGTTTCGGAAGGGCGATTCATTGCCAACGTCAAAGGCTTCCTTGAACCCCTCGATTTTCAGGGGCGGTTGGTGACGGTGGTGGGTTCGGTGGCAGAAATGGAGCAAGGGCAGATAGGCAGCAGACCTTATCGTTTCGTGGTAATCAATGTGACGGGTTATCAGCGCTGGAACGAAACGCAGCAGGTCATCTTGCCGCCCGGCGCGGCCGATCCCTGGGGATGGGATTGGCGTTACCGGCGGGGTTGGGGCTTTGGCAATGACTGGGGCCCGGCGCGCATCGAGACCATCGTGACGCAATAAATGACGGTTTTTCTCTTTTAGATAAATCCGGAACAACGAGGCGACGCAGGTCGCCTCATTTTTTTGATACATATAGTTAACAATAAGGCGTGATCGAACTCTCAACCTCGATATTGTCTCAGCAGCAACTGGTAAGCTGAGTTAAAATAATGTTAATTGAACGAGCGGTGGGAGAATCATCATGCCACTAAAAAAATACCTTGGGAGTGATGCCTTGGAGAAAATCTGGTTAACGCGTTATCCGGCGAACGTGCCCGCCGACATTAATCCGGATAACTATACGTCGTTGGTCGATCTTTTTGAAAATGCGGTTGCTCGATATGCCGACCTGCCCGCGTTTATTAACATGGGTGAAGTGATGACCTTCCGCAAGCTGGAAGAGCGTAGCCGCGCGTTTGCCGCCTATTTGCAGAATCAACTGCACCTGCAAAAGGGCGATCGCGTGGCACTGATGATGCCAAACCTGTTGCAATATCCGGTCGCGCTGTTTGGCATTTTGCGCGCCGGATTGGTGGTGGTTAACGTCAATCCGCTCTACACGCCGCGTGAGCTGGAACACCAGTTGAAAGACAGCGGTGCCATCGCGATTGTGATTGTGTCCAACTTTGCACATACGCTGGAAAAAGTGGTGTATAACACCAGCGTTAAGCACGTGATCCTGACGCGCATGGGCGATCAGCTCTCCACTGCGAAAGGGACGCTGGTCAACTTTGTGGTCAAATATATCAAACGTCTGGTGCCGAAATACCATCTGCCGGATGCCATTTCGTTTCGCAGCGCGCTGCAACAAGGACGCCGTCTGCAATACATCAAACCGCAGATCGTGAATGCCGATTTGGCGTTTTTGCAATACACCGGCGGCACCACCGGGTTGTCGAAAGGCGCGATGCTGACGCACCGCAATATGCAGGCGAATCTGGCACAGGCGAAAGGCGCTTACGGCCCGGTGCTGCAAGAGCGCCATGAGTTGGTGGTCACCATGCTGCCGCTTTATCACATCTTTGCGCTGACGGTAAACTGCCTGCTGTTTGTTGAGTTGGGTGGGCAAAATCTGCTGATCACTAACCCGCGCGATATTCCGGCGGTGGTGAAGGAACTGGGCAAATACCCGTTCACCGCGGTCACGGGTGTTAACACCTTGTTTAACGCGCTGCTGAATAACAAGGCCTTCCACGAGCTGGATTTTTCTACGCTGCGTTTGTCGGTGGGCGGCGGCGCATCGGTGCAGCAATCGGTGGCGGAGCGCTGGGAAAAATTGACGGGTAAACACCTGCTGGAAGGCTATGGCCTGACGGAAAGCGCACCGCTGGTGGCGGGCAATCCCTATGATTTAAAACACTACAGCGGCAGCATTGGTTTGCCGGTGCCCTCCACCGATGTGCGCATTGTCGACGATGAGGGGCACGATGTTGCGCCGGGAGAATCGGGCGAGCTGTGGGTAAAAGGGCCACAGGTGATGCTGGGCTACTGGCAGCAACCGGCCGCGACGCAAGAGGTGCTGAAAGAGGGCTGGCTGGCAACCGGCGATATTGTCACGGCAGATGAAGAGGGGTTTCTGCGCGTGATCGATCGCAAAAAAGACATGATTCTTGTGTCCGGGTTTAACGTGTATCCGACAGAAATCGAAGAGGTGATCGCGCGCCATCCAAAAGTGTCCGAAGCAGCGGTAATCGGTGTGGAAAGCGAACTGAGTGGTGAAGCGGTAAAAGCTTATGTGGTGGCCCGTGATAGCAGCCTGAGCAAAGATGAACTGATCACCCATTGCCGCCGTAATCTGACCGCTTATAAAGTGCCAAAACTGGTCGAGTTTGTGGAAGAATTGCCGAAATCAAACGTGGGAAAAATTCTGCGCCGCGAGCTACGTGCCGACAATGGCAAGAAAAAGTCCTCCGATGAAGGTGCCGCAAAGGTTTCCTGATTTATCAATAAAACGTCTGCCAGATCGCAGCAGGACAGGCTATCATAGCAAAAGGTTAACAACGCCGGTTTTACCGGCGTTGTTTTTGCAGTAGCCGACAGTTAAAAAACAAGAGAACACGTTTTGAATTATCAGTTAATCAGCGACAACAATGGCCTGGAACAGGTTTGTCAGCAGGCGCGTCAGCACACGCAAGTCGCGCTGGATACCGAATTTGTTCGCACTCGCACCTATTATCCGCAGTTGGGTCTTATCCAGCTGTTTGACGGTGAAACCCTCTCCCTGATTGATCCCCTCACTATCAGCGCCTGGCAGCCGTTTGTGGCGCTGTTGCAGGATGCGCAGGTGACCAAGTTCCTGCACGCCAGCAGTGAAGATCTTGAGGTGTTTCTTAACGCGTTTGGCGTGTTGCCGCATCCGTTTATCGATACTCAGATTTTTGCCGCCTTTCTCGGTAAGCCCTTGTCGTATGGATTTGCTGCATTGGTGGCAGATTATCAAGGCGTGACGCTGGACAAGACCGAATCGCGCACCGACTGGCTGGCTCGCCCATTGACTGAGAAACAGTGTGACTATGCCGCCGCAGACGTCTTCTATTTGTTGCCGATGGCGGAGAAGATTGTGGCCGAAACCCGTGAGGCTGGATGGCTGAACGCGGCGTTGGATGAGTGCCGGTTACTGTGTCAGCGTAAGCAGGATATTCTCACGCCAGAACTGGCCTATCGCGAATTTGGCAACGCCTGGCAACTGCGCGGTAAGCAGTTGGCTTGCCTGCAACTGCTTGCTCAGTGGCGTTTGAACCTGGCGCGCCAGCGCGACAGCTCAGTCAACTTTGTGGTGCGGGAAGAAAATTTGCTTCAGGTGGCGCGCTGCATGCCGTCCTCGCTGGGCGAGTTGAGCGCACTGGGGCTGAGCGGCCCGGAAATCCGTTACCACGGTAAAACACTGCTCGATCTTGTGGCCCAGGCCAATGCGCTGGCGGAATCCCAGTATCCCGCGCCGATCGTCAATCTGATCGACTATCCGGGCTATAAGCGCGTGTTCAAGGACATCAAGAATCTGGTGACACAGGTGAGTGAACGTAGCGGGCTTTCTGCCGAGTTACTGGCATCACGGCGTCAGATCAACCGCTTGTTGAATTGGCATTGGAAGCTGTTTGCTCAGGAAGGCACTGCGCCTGAAATGTTGAACGGCTGGCGAGCCGAACTGTTCGATGCGCCATTGCGCGATTTATTGACGCGCGAAGGGTAACGTCAGAATAACCCCCACAGGATGTGGGGGTTATTAATTCCCAAGACTCATTTAGCGGGTTCTTCCGGTTCTGGCAGGGTGACGTTAAGCTCGAGCACGGAGATATCATCTCCTTTTTGCTCCAACTGTACCGTCACCATTTCCGGGTCGATCTGTACGTATTTACAGATCACCGCCAAAATATCCCGCTTTAACTGTGGCAAATAATGTGGCTCATTGTCGCCACGGCGGCGTTCCGCAACGATAATTTGCAGCCGCTCCTTGGCAATATTCGCGGTGTTTTTTTTGCGGGACAGAAAGAAGTCGAGTAAGGCCATAATTTATCCCCCAAAAAGGCGTTTAAGAAAACTCTTTTTCTCTTCCTCAATGAAACGGTAGGGACGATCTTCACCCAGCAAGCGATCGACGGTATCAGCGTATGCCTTACCTGCGTCGGAAGCGATATCAAGGATCACCGGTTCCCCCTGGTTTGATGCACGCAGTACGGACTGATCTTCAGGAATAACGCCAACCAGCGAAATACGAAGAATCTCCAGTACATCTTCCATACTTAACATATCACCGCGGCTAACGCGGCCTGGATTGTAACGGGTGAGCAGCAGATGCTCTTTAATCGCATCCTGACCGCGTTCGGCCCGGCGTGATTTGGAGGCAAGGATACCAAGAATGCGGTCAGAGTCGCGCACTGACGACACTTCCGGGTTGGTGGTAATGATGGCTTCGTCGGCAAAATAGAGCGCCATCAACGCACCGGTTTCAATCCCAGCCGGAGAATCACAAATGATAAAATCAAACTCCATTTCTGCCAGCGTATCCAACACTTTTTCCACGCCTTCGCGCGTCAGCGCATCTTTGTCACGGGTTTGTGACGCGGGCAGGATATAGAGGTTTTCCGTGCGTTTATCTTTGATCAATGCCTGATTCAGCGTGGCATCGCCTTGAATCACATTGACGAAGTCGTAGACTACGCGGCGCTCGCATCCCATGATGAGATCGAGGTTACGCAGCCCAATATCGAAGTCGATAACAACCGTCTTTTTACCTTTCTGGGCTAAACCGGTAGCAATGGCCGCGCTTGAAGTAGTCTTGCCAACGCCCCCTTTACCCGATGTAACAACAATAATGCGTGCCATAAATAGTTCCTTGTTAAAGGGCTTAGTCTAGAGGTTGTATGGTTAAATCGTTTGCGAGCAGATCGAGTTTCAGGCGCGCAGCCTGCCCGACGTGGGCCGCTGGGATCTTGTCGCTGAGCCAGTAGCGCCCGGCGATGGATACCAGTTCGGCGGCAAGATGCGTACAGAAGATTTGGCTCTGCACATCGCCCGAGACGCCCGCCAGCGCGCGGCCCCGCATCATGCCGTAAATATGGATATTGCCATCGGCGATCACTTCTGCACCGGCGCTGACGCTGCTCAGTACAATTAAATCGCCTTCTCTGGCGTAAATCTGTTGGCCGGAACGAACCGGCGCGGTAATCACTTTGGTTTTGGCTATTGCAGGTGACATGGGAATAGGTTCAGGTGCCCGACGCGACGACTTGCCTTCATTTAACAGCGGCAATCCCGCCTTGATAATGGCTTTTTTCAGTGTCTCGTCCTTACAACCGCTCACACCCACCACGTGTAACCCCGTAGAAATAATAGCGTGCTGGATAGATAACCAGTCTATTTCATCCGTCAGGGCGGCAACATTAATAACCACAGGCGCATTTTTTAAAAATGCGGGAGCCTGCTCGATCTTTTCCTGTAATGCTTTAATAATTACCTCGGGTTGCGACTCATACAAATGAACAACCGATAAGGTAAAATTGCTGCCTTTTAACTCAATTGGCGTTTGTGACATCTATCCTGACTCAGTTTCAGCCTGTTAAATCCCTGGATTGGCATGGCAACATGATATTCCAGAGTGCTGTAAGCATGTTATAGTCACAATTATATACAGGCAAGGTGACATTCCCATCTAATCGAGTAAAAAAATGTTTTGTGTGATCTATCGAAGCGCCAAACGCGATCAAACCTATCTCTATGTTGATAAAAAAGACGATTTTTCCCGCGTGCCGGAAGCGCTGATGAAAAGCTTTGGCACGCCGCAGTTGGTGATGCTATTACCGCTTGATGGCAGCAAAAAATTAGCGTCAGCCGACATTGAAAAAGTAAAGCAGG
The DNA here is from genome assembly GCF_025962655.1 of Candidatus Symbiopectobacterium sp. NZEC151. Classification (GTDB taxonomy): domain Bacteria; phylum Pseudomonadota; class Gammaproteobacteria; order Enterobacterales; family Enterobacteriaceae; genus Symbiopectobacterium. Next base: position 832,532 of record NZ_JAGFPE010000001.1, read on the forward strand.
CGCTAAAAGAAGAAGGTTTTTATCTGCAAATGCCGCCGCCTCCGGAGAATTTGTTATCCGTTCATCACAACGTCAGCAAATAACGTGGTACCGTGTTTGGGATGAAAATTCGGTTTTTTCTTAACCGTTTTCCACCCCAAATTGCCTAGCTTAGGCGTCGTGCTGATGCGTAACGGCGCTTAAAAAGTATGATCTGGCGTTGAGTTCTTTACTTATATTTTTCCGCATTACCGTCTACAGGCTTGTTTTATCGGCGCAGAGACGTATAAATAAACCCCTGACGTAAAGGGATACCCACCGGTTTGCCTGATGCACTGGGTATCTGAGCGTGATTTTCAACTGACAGGGCAGGAGATATCCATGTACCAACACAGAGACTGGCAGGGCGCATTGCTCGATTTCCCGGTAAATAAAGTGGTTTGCGTTGGCAGTAATTACGCAGACCACATCAAAGAAATGGGAAACTCGGTCGCCCCTGAACCCGTGCTATTTATCAAACCTGAGACCGCACTGTGCGATCTGCGCCAACCAGTGGCTATTCCGAAAAACCTGGGCTCGGTGCATCACGAAGTTGAACTGGCGGTGCTGATTGGCACGCCGCTTAAGCAGGCAAACGAAGAGCGCGTGGCGCGCGCGATTGCCGGTTACGGTGTTGCGTTGGATTTGACGCTGCGTGACATTCAGTCCGAATGCAAAAAGGCCGGTCGCCCCTGGGAGAAAGCCAAAGGGTTTGATGGTGCTTGCCCGATTTCCGGTTTTATTCCCGTCGCCGAGTTTGGCGATCCGCAGCAGACGGATTTAGGCGTGAAGGTGAATGATGAAATCCGCCAGCAGGGCAATACGCGCGATATGATCACGCCGATTCTGCCATTGATTGCTTACATGAGCCGCTTTTTCACGCTGCGCGCAGGGGATGTGATCCTGACCGGCACCCCTGCGGGCGTTGGCCCGATTGTGTCCGGCGATATGCTGACTATCACCATCAACGATCGCAGCCTGTCCACGCGGATTATCTGATCTTTCTCTGACCCGTTCCCGTTGGGGACGGGTAAAGCACTTGCTTCACCTCGCCAAATCCGTTATATACCCGTCATAATTCACATTGCAGATGTGGTTGGCGGGGCGTTTGTGCGTTGCCAGATAACATAAAGATTGATGAGATACTGTGCATGAGCGAACGCGATTTTTGGCAGCAAAAAACCTTGTCTGAAATGTCCGACCACGAGTGGGAGTCCTTGTGCGACGGCTGCGGTCAGTGCTGCTTGCATAAACTCATTGATGAAGACACTGAAGAACTCTACTTCACCAATGTCGCCTGTAATCAGTTAAACATCAAAACCTGCCAATGCCGTAATTATGAACGGCGATTCGAGTATGAGCCGGATTGCATCAAGCTGACGCGGGAAAACCTGCTCTCTTTCGACTGGTTGCCCGCTACCTGCGCTTATCGATTGATCCACGAAGGGAGAGATCTGCCCGGCTGGCATCCGCTGCGCGCGGGTAACAAAGCGCTGATGCACAGTGAACGCATCTCCGTGCGCCACATTGCGGTGCGTGAAACCGAGGTTGTCGATTGGCAGGACCATATCCTGAATAAACCGGAGTGGGCGCGCTAAGCATTGTGGTGCAGCGTGTTGACTGCTGTTGTTAACAGTCATCCCATTCCCGTAAACGCCGTATATCCTCTGCGCTGCGATGGCTGATCTCAGCGCGTTTCAAACGAACGCAGTAGAGTCTCAAACCGTCAGAGACATGGGAACGGCACGGCTACAATAATATTTGGAAGAAGTCTATGTCATTACGCTTTAGGTTAGAGCATAAGTACTACTTTGCTTAATGTTGACTTTCTAAATATCGCTGTATATCTCTCGATATACGTGATTGCCGTTCCAATTCTTGATTCTCAAAGAAAAGATTATCACGTTTAAGCGTATTACCACCGCGCCTCATCTCTATTCGTGAAAGAGCGTAACACCGCTCTTGATTGATGTCCGCCCCCCGTTTGTTTATCTCTTCGGTTATGCGAAGTACTGTGTGCCCATGACTGTTGTATGTGCCTAATGCTTTACACAGATCGTCATTGTTGTACGCAGATATCTGCTGGCTGGATAGGCTTGTGGCAGCGCACCCGGATAAAACCAGTGCCATTGCTAAAGTTAATTTCATGAGCACTCCTGGCGATAAGAGCCTTGGGCAAATGCAACAAATGGGATTGATGTGACTAATAGGGTCATGGCGAGTCCTTCTACCGTTGTCTTGTTTATGGCCCAAAATGGTATCTGGACGTCAGTTTTAACAACAGAAACAAAGGGTAAACCAACTGTGTTTAGTTAAAAACGCGTCACTGGTTATGACATTAATGACTTTATCTTAGCAACTTTGAACGAAGTTATCCGCAAACGGGGTCAGTTAAATATACCTGGCAAATAAATCTTGATAAATATCGTTATCTTGGGAAGGGGCATCCTATCGCAGAACCACAATGGGTTCAGGGGCAATGATTAAGGCTGCGATTAAGTTGGGGCGCAATGCATTTGCGTCGAGTTTGAAGAGGAACGATATAGGCAGACGTTGAGAGAATTGATAGGTGGGGTCGCCTAATATACCAGCTTGTATAATTACCCGACTACTGTTGGGAATCATAAGGATTTTTTCATGAGGAATGTGATTACTTCCCTGATAATAACAATCATGGTATCTGGATGCGCTGTCGAGAACTTCGACCCGAATAAAATTCACATCAGTCAGCCTAAGAGCACCATGCCTAATCAGTACGACAGACCAACCCCATCACAGAGAGCGGCTATCATGTCCGGAGAACGGCCTGATTGGGATAAGAAAGACGGGAGTTCGGTGGGTTATGGTGTTGCTCGGTGAACCTCATTTCTGATTCTTGTAGTCCGAAACCTGTGAGCCCGATGGGCGCATTGTCCGCGTTCCCTCCCATTATGATCCGGTAGCCCGCGTCTACAACGGGGCATAGAACGGCACCTTTAAATGGGCATTCACCAATAACCTGGCCTGTGGGTGTATTACGACATGTAGAGCAGCGATCGCTTTACTGGCAGTAATACAGGGTTCAGTGACTTGTCGTTGTGGAGAATGAAGTATCTTTCTCAGTTAAGACCTGGCGAGCTAGGCCAGCGTCAGGACGGCACTGTGGTACCAAGACTACTGAATCGACACGAGGAATAGTATGAAAAACGCAAAGGTTTGCAGCCGGTTAGCCGTTGTTCTGGCTTTAATGGTCAGCTCAGCATCATTGATGGCAGCGGAAAAGAGCACAATCAGGGAACAAGATCTTGCTCAGGCGTTTGTCATTACACTGAACGCCACAACGGTTAACGGCTTTGTGAGTATTGCCCGAGGCCGTAATTGTGTGGTTCAGGGAGCAAATGGCATTCCCACCCTGCTAACGTGCCCCGAGGCATCAAAAACTGCACCGGTTACTACGGCTTTCAAGATCATTGAACTCAGTCATGATGAGTGCCTGGCTGATGATGGCATGGGGCCTGTAGTTAAGAGATGCGATATCAAGGATCCCGCTCAGCATTGGGATGCGCTAACCGCGGGACCCACCCACGTTAAAAACTTCGAGACAAAAAGATGCCTGACGTCAGTGGGACTTGATAAACCACTCAAGTTGCAAAGCTGCACGGGTTCTTTTGCACAGACCTGGGTTCTGCCGCAGTAAGAAACTGCGGTCAAGTTTAACTGTAGGTCTACTTCGGTGGGCCTTTTCTTTTCCGCTATCTATGGTAGTTAACGGTGTTAGTTGAGGAAAGTGAAAAACTGCTAATGTTTTGTCTGTTTTTAATAAAAAAAACTGGGGCCGATATTGTGGGCGTTATTGATGATTTTATTCAGTTTTAGTATGGTTTTTACTGATAAAGGATTTTGGTTGAGATGAATCTCTGTCTCTTTTGTCATGCCAAAAATGTTTTTTGGCAGTGATTCTAACCAATTGTTTTTTAGATTCAGATACAGAATGGACGTTGGCAGGTTTTTAGGTAATTTGGTTATTTTATTATCATTTAATGAGATGTATTTTATTGAGTGGGGTAAGGCTGCGGATAAACCCTTTAAAACATTCCCACTTAAATCCAGATACACAAGAGAAGAGGGCGTATCGCTAACAAAACCTTCCATCCCGTTATCACTGATATCCAGTTTGGCTATACCGGATGGTAGGTTTCGTGGAAATTCTCTTATGGCATTATTGGATAAGAAAAGTTCGGAGAGTGTCTCTGGAAGGCTGGTGGGCAGTGTGGTTAATCGATTGTCATGTGCGTACAGTTTATGAAGGTTTTTGGGTAAGTTTTCAGGCAACCAACGAATTTTGTTCCTGTCTAAATGTAATTCCTTAACGTGCTCAGGAATAAAATCTGGTAACGCACTGAGATTGAGTTTGCTTAAGTTAAGGGAGTCAGCGTTTCTTTTTAAACAATCTTGCATTTTCGTCACTGCAATATCCCTTTCTTCTCCTTCTCCTTGCCGGGCGTCTTTCTCCCAAGCTGACCAACCAGCATGATATTCTTCAGCATTCTGAGGTGATGTTATAGCTTGAGACGAGATGTTTGAATTCGACGTAGAGATCGCTGACGCGGTGTTTATCAAAGATGCTGAATAGGAGTGGTCGTTATTTTTAATAGTGAACATGTTAATTATCTCTTTAAATTCAATTCTTTTTACTATGTTCTCCCACAAAGGGGATGAATGATATCAAATAACAGGAATGATGGTGGCATGGGGCCATACTGCCACTTAACCTGAATAAACCAGACTGGTGCGCTAATACCGTCGGTGTAGCGTTAATTTATCCTGGTAAACTTGCCGTTATGCATAGGCGTTTACTACATTTGCAGTTTATGTGATTAACGGTGAGTGAGGCGTGATGCTTTGGTTAGAACAAGGGTTATATCTACGCATTGAGGAGTTGGACAACGGCCCCCGACCACTACCGCTGCAAAGCGGATTTTCGGTGGGGACGGCGTACCGCGTGTTGGGGTGTTTTAATCCTTCAGAAACCTCAGATGCCTATTACATATTGGCAAACGATCGCGATGAGATATGGTTTATTTGCAATCGGCATGTACGCGTTGTGGTGTTGGACGCATTGCGTAACGATTTCAGGTATCCGTTAGACCTCTCGCTTCACCACTGACGTCGCGCATGGCCGACAGGGCCTTACGCTAATGTGGGGCCAGATGGCACAGGCCATCTGGCAACAACAGGATTAGCGGCTAAACAGGTCGCGACGTTTAGGCTTGAACGGCTGGGCAATCAGCACCAGTACGCCCATCACCAGAAACGCACCGAAAATCACCAGCATCCACTGCGGCATCACCAGTGACAGGAACTGCCATTGACGCTCGGCACAGTCACCGGAAGCGACGAACACGGAGGGCAGCCACTTATCCAGCGGCAGCCATGACGGGAAGCTGACAAAGAAGTCGCAGACGGCAAACGGTGAAGGATGCAGCATGACATTGGTGTGTTCCCAGGCGAGCTTTAACCCTTCGACCGCGCTGTAGATCCACAGAAAAATCGCCGGATACCGCAGCAGCGTCGCGGGAGCGATAGCACCCAGCAACCCGGCTCCCATCACGCCGAACAGTGCGCTGCGCTGGTAAATACAGAGCACACAAGGTTTGAGCAACATAACATGCTGAAAATAAAGCGCGACCAACTCAAAGGCAAACGCCGTCAAAGCCATTAACAGCCAGGCACCGCGCCCACGTGAGCAGCGGTTAAGAAATCGCAACATAACGAATATTCCATGCTAAAAAAAATGATCGATTTGGCGGCAAAGACGGTACAGGCAATGCCGCCATCATTTCACTGAGCAAAACGTAACAATCTATTTATTTGATACTCTTTATCTATCATTTTTACGATTGCCATTTTTGACAAATCGCACGCAACGTTTAAGCGTTGTAACCCGTTCACTATACACGATAGTTGTGCTAAGCGATGCGTCTGTGTTTACAGTTTTGGTAGCGTTATCCATTGCCATTCAGTAAGCAGCTCTGTTGCAGGCACTAACGAGAAGGCAACGCACAGCCAGCCTACCAGCGTCATCACGATCGTATAGGGCAGCGCCATGATGACCATTCTGCCATAAGAAAGTCGAATGAGCGGTGCCAGGGCCGAGGTCAGCAAAAAGAGAAAGGCGGCCTGCCCATTAGGCGTCGCAACCGATGGCAGGTTAGTGCCGGTATTGATCGCGACGGCTAACAGCTCAAACTGCTCCAGTGAGATGCGCCCTTGTTCAAAGGCCTGATGCGCCTCGTTGATATAAATCGAGCCGACGAACACATTATCGGAAATAGAAGAGAGCAGGCCGTTAAACAGATAAAACAGCGTAAGCTGTTGTTGTGCCGAACCCTGAAGCACAAACTGAATCAGCGGTGTGAACAGTTGTTGGTCAATAATGACCGCGACGATGGCGAAGAACACGGTAAGCAGCGCGGTAAAGGGCATTGCATCCTGAAAGGCTTTGCCGATGGCGTGCTCCTCGGTGATGCCGCAAAACGAGGTAACCAGAATAATCACGCTCAGTCCGATTAAACCGACTTCCGCCAGGTGAAACGCCAGCGCGGCAATCAGCCAGATGCCAATAATGCCTTGAATCCACAGCATGGTGCGCTCTTGCGGTGCCCGCTCGGCGCTGGTCTTACGCTCGTAATCCTCCAGCACCTGACGCACGGTGTCGGGCAGCGTGACGCCGTAGCCGCATATTTTTACGCGTTCTACCAGAATGCAGGTGGCGATTCCGCACAGGAATACCGGGATGGTCACCGCAGCCATCCGCAAGAAAAAGCTGGCAAAATCCCAGCCGGCGGTTTTGGCAATGATCAGGTTTTGTGGCTCACCGACCATGGTCATCACACCGCCGAGGGCCGTGCCTACCCCGGCATGCATCAGTAAACTGCGTAGAAATGCGCGAAATTGTTCTAACGTTTGCGCATGCTCAGCGTTGATGTTGGACTCGGCCTGTTGATCCAGCCCGGTGATGTAGCGGTGATAAATATCGTAAAATCCGGTGGCGACGCCAATCACCACGGCGATGACCGTCAAGGCATCAAGAAAGGCCGAGAGAAACGCGGCCGCCAGGCAGAAGGCGAGCGAAAGCACTACCTTGGAACGGATGCGCAATAACAGCCGCGTGAACACAAACAGCAGCAGCGGCTTCATAAAGTAGATGCCCGCAACCATAAACATCAGCAACGTGATGACAGGAATATTGCGAGAAACCTCATGCCAGATCTGATCCGGACTCGTCATGCCGATAAACACCGCTTGCAGAGCTAATAGCCCGCCGGGCTGAAGCGGGTAGCATTTCAAGGCCATCCCCAGGGTAAAAATAAACTCCGCGACCAGCAACCAGCCCGCTAAAAACGGACTGACCCAGAAAAACACCAGAGGATTGAGGATAAGAAAACCCAGCAGGGTTAATTTATACCAGCCGGGGCATGGTCCCAGAAAATTATTGCGCAGTGCGCGCCCTAAAGACATGTCCGTCATTTTTTTCGCTGTTCCCTTATTGTCTAACGGTGTGAAACCCGATTTGCCGTTCACCGACGGTAAACGACCGGGTAAATACTAAGCCCAATGCGGTGACTTTTAAATAAATCAGCGGGTGAAGTGTCACAGTTTCTGTCGGAATTGTGTTTTTGTCTCCCCGCCACGCTATGTGATAGCGGGCTGCTCTGGTATGATGAGTCCGCTTTTATATCGCAACGGAACATCACACACATGGTTATCAAGGCGCAAAGTCCTGCCGGATTCGCGGAAGAATATATTATCGAAAGCATTTGGAATAATCGTTTTCCTCCCGGTTCTATCTTACCTGCGGAACGTGAATTATCGGAACTGATCGGGGTAACCCGTACCACGTTACGCGAGGTGTTACAGCGCCTGGCACGTGATGGCTGGCTGACGATTCAGCACGGTAAACCCACGAAAATCAATAATTTTTGGGAAACTTCCGGGCTGAATATCCTGGAAACGCTGGCGCGGCTCGATCACGACAGCGTGCCGCAACTGATTGATAATCTGCTGGCCGTGCGCACCAACATTGCCGCAATCTTTATTCGTACTGCCCTGCGTCAACATCCTGATAAGAGTCAGGAAGTATTAATACAGCGGGGAAGTGTCGAAGACAACGCCGATGCATTTGCACAACTGGATTATGCAATTTTCCGTGGATTGGCGTTTGTTTCAGGTAACCCGATTTATGGGTTGATTCTCAACGGGCTGAAAGGGCTCTATATGCGGGTTGGGCGTTACTACTTCTCTAACCCGGATGCGCGCAAGCTGGCTATTGATTTTTATGCTCGTCTGGAAACCATCGCGAAAGAAGGGTTACACGAGCGTGTAATGGATGCCGTTCGCACCTACGGGAAAGAGAGCGGCGCTATCTGGCACAGTATGCAAAACCAGATCCCGCGCGATATTGCTGAGGTTCGTCGTTAATTAATGCCGTCGCGTGTCGCGCCCTGTGTGAGCGCAACACGCGAGGTTAGCTTCAGTTGACCCCAGGATTGCGTGGTGGACAGCGTTCAACCAGCTCTACACTGCCATCCGCATTCTGTTGCTCCAGATAGACATCAAATCCCCACAGGCGGTGTACGTGTTTCATCACGTCGTGGCTGCTTTTGTCCAGTGGTGCACGATGGTGAGGGACATAGCGCAGCGTCAGCGAGCGATTACCGCGCAGATCCACATTCCAGACCTGAATATTCGGCTCCTGATTGCTGAGGTTGTACTGCGCAGACAGCTCCTGACGGATCATCCGGTAGCCTTCCTCATCGTGGATAGCGGCAATTTCCAGATAATTGTTGTGGTCGTCATCCAGCACGGTAAAAAGCCGGAAATCGCGCATCACCTTGGGTGACAAAAACTGGCTGATAAAGCTTTCATCCTTGAAGTTCTGCATGGCGAAATGCAGGGTTTCCAGCCAGTCCTTGCCAGCAATATCAGGGAACCAGTGGTGGTCCTCTTCCGTCGGCGTTTGGCAAATACGCTTGATATCCTGGAACATGGCGAACCCGAGTGCGTAGGGGTTAATGCCATTGTAGTAAGGGCTGTTGTACGGCGGCTGATAGACCACATTGGTGTGGCTGTGCAGGAACTCCATCATAAACCGCTCGGTCACTTTCCCTTCATCGTAGAGATGATTGAGAATGGTGTAGTGCCAAAACGTTGCCCAGCCCTCATTCATGACCTGAGTCTGTTTTTGTGGGTAAAAATATTGGCTGACCTTGCGCACAATGCGTAGCACTTCGCGCTGCCAGGGTTCCAGTAACGGCGCGTTCTTCTCCATAAAATAGAGAATATTTTCCTGCGGCTCGCGCGGGAAACGCCGCGTTGCTTCGAACGACACCTCGGGATCGCGGCGTGGCAGGGTGCGCCACAGCTCATTGACCTGACTTTGCAGATACGCCTCACGGCTTTTCTGACGCAGTTTTTCCTCTTCCAGCGAAATTTTTTGCGGGCGCTTGTAGCGATCGACACCGTAATTCATCAGCGCATGGCAGGAATCGAGCAGTTGTTCAACCTCTTCCACACCGTAACGCTCTTCGCATTGTGCGATGTATTGGCGGGCAAAAATCAGGTAGTCAACGATCGAGCTGGCATCGGTCCAACTGCGAAACAAATAGTTACCTTTAAAAAAGGAGTTGTGGCCATAACAGGCGTGCGCAATGACCAACGCTTGCATGGTGATGGTGTTTTCTTCCATCAGATAAGCGATGCAGGGATCGGAGTTGATAACGATCTCATAGGCCAGTCCTTGCTGGCCGTGCTTGTAGCGCTGCTCTGTTTCGATAAACCGCTTACCGAAAGACCAATGGGAATAATTGATGGGCATGCCGATACTCGAATAGGCATCCATCATTTGCTCTGAGGTGATCACCTCGATTTGATGTGGGTAGGTCTCGAGGCGATAGTGCTTCGCCACCCGATCGATTTCCTCGAGGTAAGTTTGTAGCAAATCGAACGTCCAGTCTGGTCCGTCATTCAAACGTGTCTCAGCTTGCGGTACTCGAGTCTTTGTTTTTGTCACCATCAGCGCGCCCCCTACAGTGCCATCCACACGCTTTCGTGCAGACTCTATTAATCGTAGCTCACTCTGATAAAAGTGCCGTGAAAACCGGTGTTTGGCAGATAATATTGCGGCGAAAACAGCAGCATAAAACGGCACTGCACCCGCGTAATAATAGATAAATAGTATGTTAGCCAAGCGTGACAACGGTAAATCCCATGTTACATTAGCTTTTTATTTTGGCTAGTGGCGATTCAGGCAGCATATTGCGCCGCAAACGGCGAGTTATCACGGAGATAAGTCAACATGCGGGTTGTGATTATAGGCAGTGGCGTTATTGGCGTCAGCACGGCGTGGTATCTGTGTCAGGCAGGGCATGATGTCACGGTCATTGACCGACAGCCTGCCGCGGCGCTGGAAACCAGCGCAGGCAACGCCGGACAAATTTCCCCCGGTTATTCAGCGCCTTGGGCCGCACCCGGCATCCCCCTGAAAGCCATCAAATGGTTGTTTCAACGCCATGCACCGTTAGCTATCCGGCCCGATTGTTCCAGCGATCAGTTACGTTGGATGTGGCAGATGCTGATGAACTGCGATTCGGCACACTATCAGGTCAATAAGGCGCGTATGGTGCGGTTGGCAGAATACAGCCGCGACTGTTTGCAGGCACTGCGCGCACGCACGTCGATTCAGTACGAAGGACGCCAGGGCGGGACGCTGCAACTGTTTCGCAGCGAGCAGCAGTATGACAATGCCAGCCGGGACATTGCAGTACTGCGCGAGGCTGGCGTGCCGTACCAGTTGCTGACGTCGCAGGAACTGGCGACGGTAGAGCCTGCGCTCGCTGCGGTGGCGCATAAGCTGAGCGGCGGGCTGCGCTTGCCCCATGATGAGACCGGCGACTGCCAACTGTTTACTCAGCGTCTGGCTGAAATGGCGCAGGCGGCAGGTGTGACTTTTCGTTTTGGCGAATCCGTAGAGCAGTTGCAGGTGGCTGGCGGCCGCGTCACTGAGGTGCGTTGTCATGGGCAAACCGTAACCGCAGATGCCTATGTGGTGGCCTGTGGTTCTTACTCGACGGCGCTGGTTCGTCAGTGGATGCACCTGCCAGTCTATCCCCTGAAGGGCTACTCGTTAACGCTGCCGCTTGCCAACGAAGCCGCTGCACCGGTTTCAACGGTGCTCGATGAGACGTACAAGGTGGCCGTGACGCGCTTTGATCGCCGTATCCGCGTTGGGGGTATGGCGGAAATCGTTGGCTTTGACACGACGCTGAATCCTAAACGCCGTGAAACGTTGGAAATGGTGGTTCGCGATCTTTATCCTGACGCCGGACCGGTAGATCAGGCGACGTTCTGGACCGGGCTGCGCCCGATGACGCCGGACGGCACGCCGCTGGTAGGGCGCTCACCGCTCGCCAATCTTTATCTCAATACCGGACATGGAACCTTAGGCTGGACGATGGCGTGCGGTTCAGGACAGTTGTTAGCGGATATCATTTCTGGCAACACGCCCGACATTGCCCATGACGATTTGTCGATCTTTCGTTACGCCAGCGTGTAAATCCATCGGTTTATCGAGCACGATCGCAGCGCGTGCTGCGATCAACTGAGCGCTGTAATCGTGCCGCGCGCCTTTGCGCTTAAACGCTGGGCGCGCAGCGCCAACAGCGTGGCGCACAGCATGGAAAGTGCCAGTGTGCTCTGCGGCGTAAGGGGCAGCGCCATTACCCCCAGTCCGACGCACGCGCCACCGGCCATTTGCACGAATCCCACCAGCGCCGATGCCGTGCCCGCTTCATTCGCATAAGGTTCCAACGCATAGCTGGTGGCGGGGCCAATGGCAAACGCCAGGCCAGCAAACGCTACCACGACCGGTGCCATAAAGATCCACCAACGCGCCTGTAGCGCCTCGGGCAACCAGAGAATAATGGCGCACAGTAACAAAAAGCCGCTGCCAATCAATATCACGCTGAGCCTCAGGCAAGCGGGTCGGCCAATTTTCACGATCGCGCGCGTTGCCAGCAGGCTCATCGCCATCACCCAAAAGCCGTTTGCGCCGAACACCAGCGAGAACTGTAACGGTGACAACCCGCCGTGTACCATCAATACCACGGATGCCATCGACAGATAGGTCAGGGCCATCCCCATAATGCCAGCATTACAGCCAGCAAAGCCGATAAAGCGCGGTGTGAAAAGGATTCTGGCGTATTGCTTGATGGGCAAACCCGGCAGGCGCAGGGTGTCTGCCGGGCGGGTTTCTGGCAGATAGCGCAGGGTCAGCAATAGGACTACGCTGGCATACAGCGTCAAAAACCAGAAGCAGGCGCGCCAACCGAATGCGGCGGACAGCAAGCCGCCAAAAAACGGGGCCAGCGCGGGCACGATATTCAGCGTACCGTTAAGAAAGCCGAAAGTGCGTGCGGCATCATCACCGTTCAACCGGTCACGCACGCCGCTAAACACCACCACGGCGGTGCAACACACGGCAACGCTTTGCAGTATGCGGGAGGCGATAAACACCGAGCCATTGGTCGCCAGCGCCGCCGTGATGGCACCCACGATGTAAATCACGATCCCGATCAGTGCCATCGGGCGGCGTCCTACGCGGTCAACCAGCGGGCCAGCCACCAGTTGTCCCCATCCCATTATCATGATAAACAATGAAATGGTTGATTGAATGGTCGCGTTATCGCTGCCTAGACCCTGCGAAATGGCCGGGATCACTGGAAGGTAAAGATCGATGGCTAATGGGCCGAGCAGCACCAGCATAAATAACAACAGCACAAATTTTTGTATGGTCATGGCAAGGTGAATTCCGTTCCCTGGCAAGTGAATGAATAACGTGGTGCTTGCCTTTGGTCATCGTCAGGAAAGGCGGGTTGCATAACCACACTGTAGCGAATGGTACGACACAACGGGCGTGCTTTACCACGCCAGAAGCGTTTTTTGCTGTTTTGCTGCACGCAACTGACGGGCGCTTCGATATGATATAAGTGACATTGTCACTTTGTGCTTTTCACGCCATTAGCCATTTGTCCCAATGAGACCGCCAACATTGCCAGCAGCATCAGCGTGGCAACAGGGGCCAGCACCGCCCACGGCGCGCGCTCAATATAAGGCATGCCTTCAGCAACAATCCGGCCCCATTCAGGGTACGGCGGCTGTTGTCCCAACCCGAGAAAACCTAATGCGGTCAGTGCCAGTGTGATACCGGGAAAACGCACTAAGGCGTGTCGGGTCACGGGGCCAATCAGTGCTGGCAGCACATAGCCCGTAAAGCGATGCCAACGCCCGATCCCCAGCAGTGGGGTGATGCGCACATAAGGGCGCGCCAGGATCTCTTCAACCAGCGCGGCAGTATGCGCCGCCAGCGGTGCCCAACTGACCAGCATCACCGCCAGTGCTGCGCCATAGGTAGACGGCCCGGTCAGCGTGACGACGATAAGGCCCGCCATCATCGGCGGCAGCGCATTGGCTATCTCCATCGGACCAATAAACAGCCGTGGGAATAGTCCAAACACAATACCGAGAAGCAAACAGGCAGCGCTGACGCCGGTAGCGGTGATCAGCGTGGCAAACGCGCCATGCGCCACGCGTGCCAGCAGATCGCGTCCGGTGGCATCTGCGCCTAACGGTAGCGCGAGGCTGGGGGGTTGCAAGCGAAGAAAATCGGATGCCAGCGGATCGCGAGTTAGTCCGACGGCGATCAGCAGTGCCAATATCAGCGCAATCGCTATCGGGAAGGCATAATGCGGTCGCCTCATTGGACTGATGGTGGGGGCGGGCAACGATCCGCTGCGCAGCGCACGTCCCAGTATCAGTTGGCGTAGCAGGTTGCCAAGGGTACCGCTTACCGTGGCAATCAACAGCAACAGCAGGACACCGCATTGCAGGGCGGGCAGATCCTGTGCGGCTGAGGCCCCGAGCGTGGCGCGGCCCAAGCCGGGAATGGCAAAAATCTTTTCTACGGCCACTGCGCCACCCGTCAGCCCTACGGTGATAAAGCCAATCTGTGGCAGTAGCGCAGGCAGCGCGCGCCGCAGAACCGCGATGGCGCAATCAAACTGGCTGATGCCCGCCACGCGCCAGGTGATAAGCCACGGTTCGGCAAAGGTGCTGCGCAGCGCATCCGCCAGCAAGCGCGCCAGTAATCCTCCGGCGGGCAGCCCTAACGACAGCGCAGGCAGCACCAAATGCTGTACACCGTGCCAGCCATAAGGCGGAAACAGCGGTAGCCAGACCGCCCCCACCATCAGCAACAGCGATGCCAGCAAATATTCTGGCAGGGTGGTGAACGCCATCGCCCATGCCCCGTGGCTGCTATCCGCCTTGCCGCGCAGTCCGTTACGCAGCGTGGAAACACACAGCAGCGTGGCAACCAGTATTGCCAAGGTTAACGCTGCGCCCATCAGCGTCAGCGATACGCCTGCTGCGTCTACCATGGCGGGCAATACCGGCTTGCCCGAGATCCAGGAGTGCCCGGCATCGCCCTGCAATATACCGCGCCACCACTGCCACAGCAGCGCTAGCGGGCCTTGATCGAGGCCCAGTTGACTGCGAATGGCCTGCAATGCTTCTGGCGTTGCTTCTTGTTCGGCGGATTTGGCGCGCAGCACGCTGAGTGCCGGGTCGCTGCCGGAAAGCCATGGCAATAGGCCAATGAGCGCGATGACCGCAAAGGCGCTCAGGGCACGGGATACCAGCGGGGCGATAACCGCCCCGATGCGCAAGGGAGAAACCATCATGGTTGATGCATCTGTCCGTTGATGTGCGTTTGTGGCGTAACCAGTATCCGTTCACGCGGATCGCGTGCTGCCTGACGTACACCGGTTGCCTCGCCCTGAATAACCCGTTCGTGCAGCAAGGGGATCGCTGCATCCGTGGCGAGAATACGCTGTTCCGCTACCATGATGGCTTTACGCCGCGCGTCTCCGGCGGGAATAGCGGCAGCGGCGAGCAGCGCTTCATCAACAGCGGGATCGCACAGCTGTGACAGGTTAAACGACCCTTTGCAACTGAAATCGCTGTACAGGTAAGCCACCGGATCGCCGGAATCCAGCACCGTGGCGCGCGACAGGATAAAGGCATCGAACTTTCCGGCTAAGGCATCGGCTTCGATCTGGGCATATTCACGCACTTCCTGCTGAACGGTAAAACCGGCCGCGGTTAACTGTTGTGCCAGATAAACGGCGACTTCTGGCAGCTCTGCGCGATCGCTGAAGGTGGCCAGTTTGATAACCTCTCCCTGCGGGTGGCGAGCCGGTGTCGGGTGGTCTACTGCGTGGCGCAACGGTCCAGCCCAACGCAGCGCCGGGCCGAGCAAGCCGCTGGCGATATCCGCACGATTCTCATACACGTTCTTGACCAGCACCTCGCGCTGAACGGCGTCGCGCACGGCGGCGCGCAGTCCGGCATCACGCAGCGGGCCGACGCGGGTGTTGAGATAAAGGGTATTGGTGCGCGGCATCGGCACCTCATGGATCAGCGCCGGATCGATCAAGGGAGCCTGCGCAACCGGCACGGCTTCCACAATATCCGCGCTGCCGCTACGCAGTGCGGCGGCACGGGCAGTGCCGTCTGGAACGAAATCAACGTCAATCCCTGCCGCCTGCGCAGGTGTGCCCCAGTAGCCATCAAAGCGCTCAAGGGTGGCGTGGCTGGTGCCCTGAACAGCGGTTAACACAAAGGGGCCACTGCCGTGGCGAATCGGATCAACGCGGCCTTGCTGATAGGCATTGGGTGAAAGGATCGCCAGTTGTGGGCTGGAGAGCCGTTGCGGCAGCAGGGGATCGGGGGTTGCGGTCGTTACGCGCACCGCGTTGTCGCCGTCAGCGCGAATGTGTAGCGTAACGCCATCCAGAATACGCGGCTTGGGTGCGGCCTGCGTTGCCGCCGTCAGCGCATTGACCACGGCGGCGGGCGTCAAGGGTTCACCGTCGTGGAAGCGCACATCGGGACGCAGCGTGAAACGCCAACTGGTGTCATCCACTGGCTGCCAGGCCATTGCCAGCGCCGGTTGTGCGTCACCATTCTCATCCAGCACGATCAGCGTTTCGCTGGTGCTCCAGCGCGAAAGTTTGAAGGCATCGTCGCTGAGCGGGGTCAGGCCCGCACGAGGCGGTTGCAGCATCGCGATGCGAATACGATCGCTGGCGGCTTGCGGCGCGGTTTTCTCTTCGCTGCCAAAGCAGCCAGTCAGCCCGGCACTGCCAACGGCCAGCAGTAACGGAAAAATTCGGCGATAGACTAACGACATAACAGCGTCCTTTCAGGGAAAAAATTAGCAATAACAATCAGGGAGTGTCGGGATGGCGGCCAGCAGCGCCCGCGTATGCGGATGGGCTGGCGTGGAGAGCAGTGCGCTACGCGGCCTGTCCTCAACAATCTGGCCCTCATGCATAACCAATACGCGTTGGCACAGCGCCGCCACGGCGGAGATATCATGGGAGACCAACAGCATTCCCATGTCATACTGCTGGGCGAGTTGAGTAAATAACGCCGTTATCTGCTCGCGTAACGGCAAATCCAAACCGCTCACCGGTTCATCGGCAATCAGGAAGGCCGGGCGCAAGGCCAGAGCGCGAGCAATGGCGACCCGCTGCGCTTGCCCACCGGAGAGTGTTGCCACCCGCCGATGCAACAGTGATGCTGGCAACGCGACATCGTCGAGGGCGCGTTGCAATACCGACATCGACGCTGCGCCGTGGCCTAAAAAATGCAGTGGCTCGGCAATCGACTGCGCCACGGTTTTATTGGGCGCCAGCGTGGAAGCCGGATCTTGGGGAACATACTGTACCAACTGGCGATACCAGCGCAGTGCTGCGGTGGAAGCCGGAACAACGGCACGGCCCTGACAGCTCACGCTTCCTGAATCCGGCGTTTCTAACCCCAGCAGAATCTTCAGTAGCGTTGATTTTCCAGCACCCGAAGCCCCCACTAATCCGACATGCTCACCCTTATTAAGTGACAATGTCACGTTATTGATAACGCACTGATAGCGCGTGGCGTGCCAGAAGCGCGTGCCCGGCAGCGGATATTGCTGGGTTACCTGACGCAATGCCAGGAAAGGCGGCGTCGTGGCCGCGTGCAAGGTAGAAGCGCACATCTTATTTCACCCCGCCAACGCCAGCGCGTGCTGAGGTAGACGATGACGTTGCTGACGTGCAGCAGTCACCAGCGCCGCGGTGTAAGGATGTTGCGGGTGACGCACTATCTCATCGATAGTGCCTTGCTCAACGATCTTGCCATCGGACAAAATCAATGCCCGCTGGCAGAGCGCTGCGGCCACGGCGATATCATGGGTGATAAACAGCAAGGCGCGTCCTGGCGCACGGGTGGTATAGGTTTCCAGCGCCTGTAGTACCTGCGCCTGGGTGATGACGTCCAGCGCGGTGGTGGGTTCATCTGCAATCAACAATGCGCTCTGACTGGCGAGCGCCAGAGCGATACAGACGCGCTGACGTTGTCCGCCAGAAAGTTCACCGGGATAGCGATGCGCGATGTGCTCCGGCTGAGAAAATCCGGTGGTAGCCAGTAACGCAATCGCCGCTTCCCACGCGGCGCGTGCGGATAGGGCGCGGTTAGCGCGTAGCGCCAGTACCAACTGTTTACCGACGCCAATCAGCGGATGTAACGCCGCCGAGCTATCTTGGAAAATGGCGGCAGTGCGCGATTGCCGTGCTTGATCCGCAGAAGAGAGCGGCAGCCCGTCGTGTCGGTAAAAACGGATGGCACCGCTTACCCGTTCTCCCGCTTGCGATAAACCTAACAGGGCGCGCGCCGTAAGCGATTTTCCTGAACCCGAAGCGCCAAGCAGTGCAACACGCTCGCCGGGATGCAGCGAAAAGCTGAGGTTGTCGAGTTTGGTGATGCCATCAAGGGTGAGAGTGAGGTTGTCAACGGTCAGCAACGCCATGCAGGAGGATCCCTGTGGTACAGTAAAGATACGTTATAATGTATCATATGATATAATATAACGTAACATTTAGTGTGAGGGAATACAGCTTAAAAAGGCGTAACCTCGCTGTCGGCCAGGGTATGGATGTGCTCCAGCACTTTTGCCATGCTGCGATTAATCACTTTATCCTGCCGCATCACGATGCCCAGCGTGCGATGTAATCTCGGTTCCAGCGGATATACACTCAGGCCCGCCTTATCGGCAGGCGTCATGACCGACATGCTGGGCACAATGCTGTAACCTAACCCCGCGCTGACCATCCTTTTAATGGCTTCAATGCTCCCTAACGCCATGATCGGATTTGTTGCCTTACCTTCTGCGTGAAGCCAGTCATCAATCAGTTGCCGGGTATGGCTCCCGGTTTCGAAGGCAATCAGGGACTGCTCTGCAAACGCTTTCGGCGTGAGTGCCCGGATGTCACCCGTGCTGTCTGCCTGAGCGATCGCAACAAATTCATCTTTGATGACCGGCGTAACACTCAGGCTTCGGCCACTCACGGGCAGCGTAACCAATCCCAGATCGATACTGTTTTCTTCCACGGCTCTGACAATGTGTTGCGTATTGCCGGTCCTGACGCCGATAGACAAACGCGGATACGCTTTCTGGAGCTGGCATAGCAGCGTCGGGAGTAAATGAATGCAGGCTGTCGCGCCGGTACCCAACATTACGGTTCCGCTGATGTCCTGTTGGTGTTGTGCCACTGCATGCAGGGCGGCGTTAACGGCATTTTCAATGTGGTCACAGTGATCGAGCAGCGCCAGCCCTGCGGCCGTCGGGCGAACACCCCGTCCGGTGCGCTCAATCAAACGCACGTGCAGCGCCTGTTCTAATTGCCGGATTTGCAGGCTGACTGCGGGCTGTGAAATACCCAATACTGTTGCTGCTGAGGTAAAACTTCCTCGTTGTATCACGAGTTTATAGGTGACCAGTTGGTCGAGGTTAAACTGCGCCATCCCTCATTTCCCTTATGCAGGTTATAAGCGTAGGTGGGTATCAGCCTTGGCTGATTTCACGTAGCCTGTGATCGGTTTTTTTTGGGAGTAAAACCGTGGACATTATTGCAGCAGAACCACAACACATTAGCGCTATCCAGAAAATTTATGCCTATCACGTCATCCATGGCACCGCATCGTTTGAAACAGAGCCACCGGATATAAACGAGATGCACGCCAGATTGAAGAAAAACCACGACGCCGGCCTGCCCTGGTTTGTCGCCATCAAAAACGGTCGCCTGACTGGGTATTGCTATCTGTCACGCTACCGTGAGCGTCTGGCCTACCAGTATACGCTTGAAGATTCGATCTATGTTGATCCGCAATGCCAACAACAGGGCGTGGGAAAAGCACTGCTCGCCCATGCCATTGAGTGGGCGGAGCAACACGGCTTTCGTCAACTGATTGCGGTAGTGGGCAACAGTGAAAACGAGGGATCGCTGCATTTACACCGTCAGGCCGGTTTCTCGCTGGTAGGAACGCTGGCAAGCGTAGGGTTAAAACACGGGCGCTGGCTGGACACGGTGATGCTGCAACGTGCACTGGGCGCAGGGGATTCAACCTTGCCTGAGACCACGCCGCGGTTTGACGCGAATTGACACGGGTTTAGTGTCCGCCAGCGCGAAGGCTGGCGGAAGGTGAGACGATTAGCCGTGAACGGTTTGTTTGCGGAACAATTCGCGAAATACCGGATAAATATCATCCTGATCGCGAATATGCTGCATGGCAAAATTGGGGTAGGTATCACGCAGCGCTTCATACTCGCGCCACAAGGTTTGGTGTGAGCGACGCGTAATTTCGATGTAGCTGTAGTAACGCACAAAAGGCAACAGTTGGTTAGCCAGAATATCGTGACACAGCGGTGAGTCATCGGCCCAGTTATCGCCATCGGAGGCTTGTGCCGCATAAATGTTCCACTGTGACGGGTTATAGCGCGCTTTAACCACTTCCTCCATCAATTTCAATGCGCTGGACACAATGGTGCCGCCGGTCTCCTGAGAGTAGAAAAACTCCTGTTCATCCACTTCTTTGGCTTGGGTATGATGGCGAATATAAACCACATCCACGTTCTTATAATTCCGACTCAAAAACAGATAGAGCAGAATATAAAAGCGTTTCGCCATGTCCTTGGTGGACTGATCCATCGAGCCGGAAACGTCCATCAGGCAAAACATCACGGCCTGACTGGATGGTTCGGGCCGGCGTTCATAGTTCTTGAAACGCAGGTCGAAGGTATCGATAAAGGGCACGCGCGCAATCTTCTCGCGCAGCGCCGCAATCTCATGGCGCAACCGATCCTCTTCGAGCAATTGTGCAGGCTCGGTGTGTTCAAGCTCTGTCAGATCTTCCTCAAGTTGGTGCAGTTCACGCCGTTTACCTGCCGTCATTGCCATACGTCGCGCCAGTGAATTTTGCAGCGAACGCACCACGCTGATGTTAGCGGGCACACCGTTGGCGGTATAACCCGCACGGTGCGTTTTGTACTCGTTCATTTGATGCTGCTGGGTCTTTTTCAGATTAGGCAGCGCCAGATCTTCGAACAGCAGATCGAGGTATTCATCCTTGGAGATTTGAAACACGAACTCGTCCTGGCCATCGCCATCTTTACTGGCGTTGCCCTGACCGCCACCGCTGCCGCCACCTCCTTGTGGCCGCTCGATGCGATCGTTGGTAACAAAGTGGTCGTTGCCAGGGTGGACGCGATGCCGCTTCCCGCCGCGTCCTTGGTGGAACATCGGTTCGCTGATGTCGCCCTGAGGGATCGATACAGACTCCCCGCTGTCTATGTCGGTTACCGAACGCTTGTTGATGGCCTCGGAAATCGACTGTTTTATTTGCGACTTGTAGCGGCGTAAAAAGCGCTGGCGGTTCACCAGGCTTTTGTTCTTGCCGTTCAGCCGTCGATCAATGAAATAGGCCATGATTCCCCCGCATGACGTCGTCAAGCTGCCCGTACGTTATGATGATTTCCTGACACGCAGATACCATTCGCACAGCAAGCGCACCTGCTTGCGGGTGTAGCCTTTCTCCATCATGCGATCGACAAAGTCGTCATGTTTTTTCTGCTCATCGGTCGAGGTTTTGGTGTTGAACGAAATCACCGGCAACAGCTCTTCCGTATTGGAGAACATCTTCTTCTCAATGACGGTGCGCAGTTTCTCATAACTGGTCCAGTTCGGGTTGTGACCACTGTGGCTGGCACGGGCACGCAGCACAAAATTGACGATTTCGTTACGGAAATCTTTGGGATTGCTGATGCCCGCCGGTTTCTCGATTTTCTCCAGTTCGGCATTCAGCGATTCCCTGTCGAACAGTTGCCCGGTGTCCGGATCGCGGTACTCCTGATCCTGAATCCAGAAATCCGCATAGGTGACATAGCGATCGAAAATGTTCTGCCCGTACTCGGAGTAAGACTCCAGGTAGGCGGTCTGAATCTCTTTGCCGATAAATTCGGCGTATTTGGGGATCAGATAGCCTTTCAGGTGCTCGACGTATTTTTCCGCCAGTTCTTGCGGGAACTGCTCACGTTCGACCTGCTGCTCCAGCACGTAGAACAGGTGTACCGGGTTAGCCGCGACTTCGCTGTGATCGAAGTTGAACACGCGCGAGAGGATCTTGAAGGCGAAACGGGTGGACAAACCGCTCATGCCTTCATCGATGCCCGCGTAATCACGGTACTCCTGATAGGATTTGGCCTTGGGATCGGTATCCTTCAGGCTTTCCCCATCGTAGACGCGCATTTTGGAGTGGATGCTGGAGTTTTCTGGCTCCTTAAGGCGCGACAGGATAGAGAAGCGTGCCAACGTTTCCAGCGTGCCGGGCGCGCAAGGGGCGTGCGACAGTTCGCTGTGATCGAGCAGTTTTTCGTAGATCTTCACCTCTTCGGAGACGCGCAGGCAGTAGGGCACCTTGACGATGTAAACGCGGTCCAAAAAGGCTTCGTTGTTTTTGTTATTACGGAATTGCACCCATTCCGATTCGTTGGAGTGGGCCAGAATGATGCCGTTAAACGGCAGGGCGGCAATGCCCTCCGTGCCGTTATAGTTGCCTTCCTGTGTGGCGGTCAGCAGAGGATGAAGCACCTTGATAGGCGCTTTGAACATCTCGACAAACTCCATGATGCCCTGGTTGGCACGGCACAGCGCACCGGAATAGCCATAGGCATCAGGATCGTTTTGGGCAAAATGCTCCAGCTTACGGATGTCCACTTTCCCGACCAGTGCAGAGATATCCTGATTGTTTTCGTCACCCGGTTCGGTTTTGGCGATCGCGACTTGTGCCAGAATGGAAGGCCACACCTTAATCACTTTGAACTTGGTGATGTCACCGCCGAAATCGCGCAGGCGTTTGGCCGCCCAGGGGGACATGATGGTGCCGAGATAACGGCGTGGCACCGCATACTCTTTTTCGAGAATATCGGCATCTTCCTGCGGGTTGAACAGGCACAGCGGATGGTCGTTGACCGGACTACGCTCGCCGTTGGCACTCAGCACATAAATCGGCACGCGTTGCATCAAGGCTTTCAGGCGCTCAGCCAGCGACGATTTCCCGCCGCCCACCGGACCGAGCAGATACAGGATCTGTTTCTTCTCTTCCAGCCCTTGCGCGGCGTGTTTCAGGTAAGCGACGATCTGCTCTATGGCATCTTCCATGCCGTAGAACTCTTCAAAGGCCGGATAGCGCGCAATCACCCGATTAGAGAATAAACGGGAAAGGCGAGATTCATGGGCAGTGTCCACCATCACGGGTTCGCCGATCGCCATTAACAATCGTTCGGCGGCACTCGCATAGGCACTGCGATCCTGCTGACAGATGTTAAGAAATTCCTGCAACGTGAATTCTTCGTCCTTGGCAGCGTCATAACGCTGACGGTAATGATCAAATATGTTCATAGCGATGCCCGTCCTTCGTCGATTAGCACAGATTTAGAGAGCCTGTTAAATAATGTGCGGCGTTATTTATGCGGCCATAGATGTGTAGCCCTCTGGCAGATGATTTCTCTGAATACAGCAACCCTTATGCCATATTCGCAGCAGTGCGGATGTTATTACACTGACAAGGCGCGTTTTCCTTAACCCACACCCGGCGAGGTGGAAAGGCAGGGGCAACGCGCTTATGCTGACCTGCGAACTCAGGAACATTCATCTCCCTGTCATTAAGCGTAGTTGGCATCTGCAAAATTTCCTCATTGGTAAAAACATCTTTTTAAGATATTTCAATAACTCACTCAGCGAAGTATGCCGCTACAATGGCGGTAGCCACTGGGCATTCGTGCCTCTGGCTCATTTGGAGCGACGATAGGTGCGGCATGTGGTTTAATGCCATGCGATTTGCACATTTAACGATTATGATTGATATGAGCGAAATACGATTTTGATAATTCATATCAGTAATGGGAATAATAACGTTATGAAAAAATCATCTGTGATTTATACCTCTTTGCTGTTGGCAGGGTCGCTGGCGGCAACAACGGCGGTTGCGGCGGACTTCTCACTGGGGGCCGGGGTATTAGGTTCCATCAGCCCTTATCGCGGGGGCGATAACGCGCTGTATCCGGTGCCAATGGTGACCTATGAAAGTGACAACTTTTATTTTCGCGGGCTGGGCGGGGGTTATTACCTGTGGAACGATGGTCAAAACCGCCTGTCGGTGACGGCACTCTATTCTCCGTTAGGTTTTAAACCGAGTGATAACGACGACGCGCAAATGAAGCAGCTGGATAAGCGCCGTGGCACGCTGATGGCAGGTCTGGCCTATTCTCACTCCGCGTCCTGGGGGATCCTGCGCACCTCTCTCGTGGCGGATACCTTGGGCTATAGCGACGGTTATCTGTGGGACAACACCTACCTGTATCGCTTCGAACTGGGTGACTGGTCATTGACGCCGGGCGTCGGTGTCACCTGGAGCAGCGAAAGACTCAACCGCTATTACTTTGGTGTCAGCGGCAAAGAGGCATCGCGCTCAGGGTTGGGGGCTTACAGCCCGGACGGTGACTGGTCGCCGTACGCCGAGTTGAGCACCAACTACCGTATTAACGATAGCTGGAGCGCATGGGCCACCGGACGCTATGTGCGTCTGGCGGACGAAGTGAAAGAGAGCCCGATGGTCGATCGCAGCTATACCATGGTGTTTGGCGCGGGTGTGAGCTATCGCTTCTAACGCCTGATGCGCTAAGACAGGGCGGGTGCCGCACAATAATGGGGTGATTTCACCCCATTTGCACGTTTTGGGGGCGCTGCGGCTCAGCGATGATGTTCAACGGGATGCAAGGAGGATAGCGATGACAACCCGACAGATTCGATTTCCTGACGGTTCAAGTCTGCCCGCTATCGGGCAGGGCACGTGGTTTATGGGAGAAGCGGCCAGTGAGAAAGCGCGTGAAATAAAGGCCTTGCAGGCCGGGCTCGATCTCGGGCTCCGGCTTATTGATACCGCAGAAATGTACGCCGATGGGAGAGCAGAGAGCGTGGTGGGTGCCGCACTGTGCGGACGGCGCGACGAGGCGTTTCTGGTCTCCAAAGTCTATCCCCACAATGCGGGTGGCACGCGCGCGATTGAAGCCTGTGAGCGCAGCTTGAAACGCCTGCAAACCGATGTGCTGGATTTATACCTGCTGCACTGGCGCGGCGGTATCCCATTGGAAGAGACCATCAACGCGATGGAAGCGCTGCAACAGGCGGGCAAGATTCGTCAGTGGGGCGTATCCAATCTGGATGTGGAGGACATGAACGAACTCTGGTCCTTGTCGGGCGGTGAGCACTGCATGACCAATCAGGTGCTTTATCACGTTGCCTCGCGCGGCATTGAGTTTGATCTGCTGCCCTGGTGTCAGGCGCGTGCGATGCCAGTGATGGCCTACTGTCCGTTAGCGCAAGCGGGTACGCTGCGCCGCAATCTGTTTTCTCACCCGGTGGTTACGCGCATGGCAGACAAATACCAGATAACGCCCGCACAAATCATGCTGGCATGGGTATTGCGACAACCCGGCGTGGTGGCCATTCCGAAAGCGAGTTCGGTGGCCCACGTTGAAGAAAACGCGCGCGCGCTCACGCTGGTATTGGATAGTGGTGATATCGCTGCGCTGGATGCCGCTTTTCCCGCACCGACAAGTAAACAACCGTTGGATGTTGTGTAGCGGGATAGGGCGATGAGAGATGACTGGGCTCACACTACGCGGTTAGCGCCGCCCGCAGGCCTGCGAGCGGCGGTTTTGGGTTTATCGCTATAAACCCGTGCCGTTGATCAACGTTTTACGCTAATCACCGTGGTCAAACGCGCAGGTGCGGCTGGCGTGGCAACAAACGGCTGGGTCACGCGTGCGGTTTCCACGCAGACAAAGGTCTTGTAACCGTCATCCGGCATGTCGGCGATGGTTTTAGACAGTTCCGCCGCCGGGTTCCAGGCAACCGCATCGCTGTGGTGCGTGTGGTGCACGTCGATAGTGCGTTTCAGCGTCGGGTCCACGATGCTGCTCACTGCTTGCGGATGGGTATAGATGCGATCGGTGCGCTCAGTGAACGTCAGATCGCCACCTTGCGTCGTCAACTTGCCTTGATTGACCTTATCGATAAAGGTATCGCCCAAACCGCTGACGCGGATATGGTCGATGTCACCAATCTGGAAGTAGGTGTGCAGGGCGCTGGTGATGCTGTAATCGCCTTGCGCTTCTAACTCGATAGTGCAGGTTTTGCCGAGCTTGTAGCGCGCGGTCAGCGTGAAAGCGTGCGGCCAGCTTGCCAACGTCTCTGGCGTATCGCGCAGGGTGAAGGTCAACTCAACGCCGTCAGCATCTTCACGGTGCGCGGTGAATTCCCATGGCAGCAGACGGGCAAAACCGTGGTTAGGTTCTGCAAACGGACCAAACCACGGGAAGCAGATCGGCACACCGCCACGAATGGCGACACCTTCAGCGAACGGCGAGTTGTCACTCAACCACAGGACTGGCGTTTCACCTTGCGGCTGCCAGTGCAGCAGATGCGCACCTTGCAGCGTGACGGCAGCGCGTACCTGCGGATGGTCAACGACAATAACCGGCAGTTGGTCGATCTGGCGTTGACTGAGCGTGGACGAAATTTCAGATTTGATGGGAAGTGAAAAAATTTTATCGTTCATGATGTTACCTTGTTTTATTTGTATTTCGTGTTGCATCATGGCGGAACGCAGCTAATAAAAAGGGCGACATTACGTCGCCCCTTGCATCGCTTATCGCACCGTCGCCTTATTTGGAGATGTGGGCGATCAGGTCCAGTACTTTGTTGGAGTAGCCGGTTTCGTTGTCATACCAGGAAACCAGTTTCACAAAGTTGTCGTTCAGCGCGATACCGGCTTTGGCATCGAACACAGACGTCAGAATTTCGCCGTTGAAATCGGTGGAAACCACGTCATCTTCAACATAACCCAGAACGCCTTTCAGCTCGCCTTCAGCAGCGGCTTTGATGGCTTTCTTGATTTCTTCGTAAGTGGCTGCTTTTTCCAGACGAACAGTCAGGTCAACCACAGAAACGTTCGGGGTAGGAACGCGGAACGCCATACCGGTCAGTTTGCCGTTCAGTTCTGGCAGAACTTTACCTACAGCCTTGGCTGCGCCCGTAGAGGACGGGATGATGTTCTGGGATGCGCCGCGGCCGCCGCGCCAGTCTTTGTGAGACGGGCCATCAACGGTTTTCTGGGTAGCGGTGGTGGCGTGAACAGTGGTCATCAGACCTTCGATGATGCCGAAGTTGTCGTTGATCACTTTTGCCAGCGGTGCCAGGCAGTTAGTGGTGCAAGATGCGTTGGAAACGATATCTTGTCCGGCATATTTGTCAAAGTTGGCACCACGAACGAACATCGGGGTGTTGTCTTTGGACGGGCCAGTCAGAACCACTTTTTTCGCGCCAGCGGTGATGTGCTTACGTGCAGTTTCGTCAGTCAGGAAGATACCGGTCGCTTCTGCAACCACTTCAACGCCAACTTCGTCCCACTTCAGGTTAGCCGGATCTCTTTCTGCGGTAACGCGGATTTTTTTGCCGTTAACAATCAGCTGACCGTCTTTCACTTCAACGGTGCCGTCAAAACGGCCGTGAGTTGAGTCGTATTTCAGCATGTAAGCCATGTAGTCAGCGTCCAACAGGTCGTTGATTGCAACGATCTCGATGTCAGAACGATTCTGAGCAGCACGGAAAACAATACGGCCGATGCGGCCAAAACCGTTGATACCTACTTTGATAGTCATATATTCCACCAGCTATGGTTTGTGAATAATGGTTAGTGAATAAAGGTTGGTTGTAAAATTACAAAAACCTTGCTGAGCGTCAAGCGGAATCGTGTCAATAGTTGCGGCAAGTCAAATCTGATGCGCAACGGTTGCACGAAAAAGCGCCGTAATGAAACTTAGGAACATCTTTCCCTTAAATGGGAGCGTTTGCACCAATATAAAGCCCGCAGGCCCGATAAATGTGATGAGTATCACAATTGCTGGGGCGTTGCGTGGTTACTCCCCATTTTAGTCGGAAAAAACGTTATGAGGATGTTAATTCTTGTTAAACTAAGCCATGCCAAACAGAAATGATGACGAGACAATCATGGATAAGCCAGCTTCAACGTCTGCACCAGCAGACAAGGGAACCTTGACGGAGATGCAACAGTACGTGACACAGCAACGTGGCACGGAACCCGCCTATTCAGGCAAACTGTTGCATAATAAACGCACCGGGGTGTATCACTGCCTGTGTTGCCAAAGCGCGCTGTTTTATTCCGACAACAAATATGACTCTGGATGCGGTTGGCCCAGCTTTGACCGGCCCGTGGCGAAGGGGGCAATTCGCTATTTGGAAGATTTTTCTCATAACATGCAGCGTATTGAAATTCGCTGCGGTAAATGCGATGCGCACTTGGGGCACGTGTTCCCCGACGGCCCGCAAACTACCGGTGAGCGTTACTGCGTCAACTCGGCCTCGTTAAGTTTTATCGATGGCACCGACGGTGGGAAAGTGGATGGCTGACGTTTCACAGTGATGTTTGTAGCTAAAACGTTTCAGCTTGCTGGGTTTTGTTCAAAAATAGCAATGACAGGATGGCAATCACGATGCTCGACAAACAGCTTGATGAGGTTGTGACGGCGCTGACGCCGGATATCTACCAACGCCTGGCAACCGCCGTGGAACTGGGCAAATGGCCTGATGGCGTTCCGCTGACAGCGGAGCAAAAAGAAAATTGCCTGCAAATGGTGATGCTGTGGCAGTCGCGCCATAATGTTGATGCGGAGCACATGACCATCAATACCGACGGTGAGTTGGTGATGAAAAGCAAGCAAGAGCTGAAGCAGGCGTTTGCCATCGACAACCTGATTCAGCGAGAACGACAGTAGCCGAGCCCCTGAATGCACAGGGGCGCAGTATTATGCGGAGTCATTTGCTGATGTTGCGATAAAGTCGGCCAGGCAAATGCGGCGCGCTCCGCGAGCCACCATGTCTACCAGGGCAGCCTCGCTGTCGTCCGGTTGGAGATTCACACCGCGGCAGCCCTCTTCAACGATCTGCACCTCATACCCGAGTGCCAGCGCATCGAGCACGGTAAATTTTACGCAGTAATCCGTTGCCAGCCCCATGATGGTCAACCGCGTGATGCCGCGTTGGCGCAACAGGTTATCCAGTGCGGTGGTGGCGCGTTTTCCGTTGTCGAAAAAAGCGCTGTAGCTGTCAATGTCAGGCTGAGTGCCTTTTTGTATCACCGCATCAAACGCATGATGATGAAGGCGCGGGTGGAACTCCGCACCTCGCGTACCCTGTACGCAGTGCACTGGCCACCAGATCTGCGCTAATCCTGCCAGTTCACCACACTCACCCACGACAGCGTCCGGATGATTGCTGGCGAAGCTCAGATGATTGGCCGGGTGCCAATCCTGGCTGGCAATGATGGGCATCCCGGCCTTCTGTGCCGCCGCTATCGCCACGTTGGCAACCTCAATGGTGACATCACCCTGTGCGACAGGCAGTGCGCCGTTCGGGCAAAAATCATTCTGCAAATCGACCAACAGCAGGGCATGATTGATGACTGCATGGTGTAGGACGGTAGGGTTCATGGCAGCTCCAGCATCCGGGTTAGGCGTCCTGAGTCAGTTCGCCGCGCAGGTCTTGTTGCATTAACTGGCGAATGGTATCCGGGGTTAAATCAGGCTGGCTCAGCAGATAATGCAGTTTAGTCAGCGCGGCTTCCACCGTCATATCAAAACCGCTGATCACACCGGCCTGCGCCAGCGCGTTGCCGGTGGCGTAGCCTTCCATGTTCACCCGTCCGGAAATGCACTGGGTGAGGTTAACCACCACGATACCGCGTGCCGATGCCTGACGCAGTTCGTCCAACAGCGCCGGGCTTTGCGGTGCATTCCCCACACCGTAAGAGCGCAATATCAGCGCTTTGACCGGCTGACGCAGGAAGTTACGCACCACATCCGCTGAAATTCCCGGATAAACGGTAATCACACCGATCGGTTGCGGGGTAATAGGATGCACGATCAGCGGCCCACTGGGGGTTTCCGATTGAGGCGGCACCAGGCGGCGTATATGAATACCGGCTTCTAGCAGCGTCGGGAAGTTGGGGGAGGCGAACGCATCAAAGCCGTCCGCATGGGCTTTCGTGGTGCGGTTACCGCGCAGCAGCTTGTTATTGAAAAACAGGCTGACTTCATTCACCGGGTGATTAGCCGCGACATACAGGGCGTTCAGCAGGTTGGTTTGTCCATCAGAACGCAACTCCGCTAACGGAATTTGTGACCCTGTCACAATGAGCGGCTTGGCCAGATTCTCCATAATGAAGGAGAGGGCTGACGCCGTGAAGGCCATGGTATCGGTGCCGTGCAGAATAACGAAGCCATCGTACTCATCGTAGTGCTGTTGAATATCCTCAGCAATGGCCTGCCAATCGGCAGGGGTCATGTCGGAGGAGTCAATCAGCGGATCATATTCATGGATGGTAAAATCAGGCATCTCCGGGCGATGAAACTCCGGCATGTTAGCCAGTTGCTGTTGCAGGTGACCAGATACCGGAATGTAACCATTGGCGGAGCGTTGCATACCAATAGTACCACCGGTATACGCGACATAGATGGATTTCTTTTGCATGCTGTTCTTATGAAAAAAGGGTGTGCTGATGAAAAAATGAAAAACAGCCCGACATACGCCGGGCTGAGGGAAAATCCAGTGTTACCCGGTTTATTTCACTTCACCGCAGGCCATGCAAAGCGCATAGCGATGCTGAGGATCGTTGAAGGTATTGAGCAACGCCGGTTGCGCTTGCACCACTTCAGCCAACTGCGCTACCGGAGCAGGCAACATCGCCTGAAGTCGGGCCGGTAACCAGGCGTGAGCGGCGGCGTTGACGCGGTTGAGCATCATATCCAGCAGGCTTGGCTGTTCCTCGAACCAGTTGAGCTGGTATTGGCCCAGCTTGGCCAGTTCGGCCGCTTTTTTGACCGCATCGTCAAAGTCACCCAACTGATCGACCAAACCGTTGGTCTTGGCGTCGTCACCGGTCCAAACGTGCCCTTGGGCGATTTTATCAATCTCTTCCGGGCTTTTCTTGCGTGACTGCGCCACCAGATCGACGAAGTTTTTATAACCGCGCTCGATGCTGATTTGCATCATTTGCGAAAACTCGGGCGGCAGCGTTTTGGTGATGCTGAGATCCGCTAACGGCGAGGTAGCCACGCCATCGGTATGCACGCCGATAGCACCAAGGGTATTTTCAAACGTGGTGATCACGCCAAATATCCCAATCGACCCGGTCAAGGTGCTCGAACTGGCGATAATGGCGTTGGCTGGCGTGGAGATCCAGTAGCCGCCGGACGCGGCCATACCGCCCATCGATACCACGATCGGTTTGCCAGCCAGACGTACTGCCATCAGCTCCGCGCGAATCTTCTCCGAGGCGGTTACGCTGCCACCGGGGCTATTGACGCGCAGCACGATCGCCTTGATTTTAGGGTCCAGTCTGGCCTGCCGAATGTGGGCCGCCGTGGTATCACCACCGACCACCCCCGGGGTTTCCGGACCGTCAACGATAGCGCCGCTGGCAAAGATCACCGCGATTTCCGCGCCGCTTTGGTTGGTCGGTTTTTCGCTGTAGTCATAAATGCTGGTGTAGTTGAAGCTCTGATTCTTGTTGTCCCAGCCGAAGGTTTTTACCAGCTTCTGTTCGATGACCGAACGGGATGCCACTTCGTCCACCAGTTTGTTATCCAGCGCATAGCGTGCCGGATCGCCTTGTACAGCCTGAAGGCCGGCGATAATCGCACTGGCACCGGGGAACAACTGTTGCGGTGTGATTTGGCGGTTTGCCGCAACCGTATTCAGGTAATTTTGCCACAATCCACCCACCCAGCGCATATCGGCTTCGCGCGCTTCGGGGGACATATCGTCACGCAGGAAGGGTTCTACCGCCGACTTGTAAGTACCGACGCGAAATACGTGGCTGGTCACATCCAGCTTTTCCAACAGCGATTTGTAATAGAGGCCATTGGTGGCGAAACCGCGCAGATCGACGTTACCCTGCGGGGTCAGCGAAATGGTGGTCGCGAAGCTGGCCAGATAGTATTGCGTTTGGCTGTAACTGTCACCGATCGCGAAAATGGGTTTGCCGCTGTCGCGGAATTCACGCAACGCCTTGCCAATATATTGCAGCGAGGGCTGGTCGGCGCCGACGAAATCACTCAGATCGAGCACCATACCGGTAATATTGCTGTCGGTTTTGGCCTGACGAATAGTGTTAACAATATCAAACAGCGAATTTTCCTGACGGCGATTGCTGGAAGCGCCAAAAAATTCCCTGCCTAACTGGCGCAGTTTATTATTCACCGTCGGTTTATCGACGATAACGCCGGTTATATCAACGAGCAGCGCGCCCTGCGGTGTTTG
Source organism: Candidatus Symbiopectobacterium sp. NZEC151 (assembly GCF_025962655.1). GTDB lineage: Bacteria > Pseudomonadota > Gammaproteobacteria > Enterobacterales > Enterobacteriaceae > Symbiopectobacterium. The sequence goes on from NZ_JAGFPE010000001.1 coordinate 864,424, forward strand.
GGCCGGTGCATTTTTAAACTGCACATAAATGCCGACACCCACCAGAATCAACACAATCAGAAACAGATTAAGAATAAACTCGCGGGTGAAATTGAGCAGACGCCAAGTCCACTTGAAAAGTCCGCTAAAGATTCGCCACAGTGTGCGCATGTTATCTCCAAAAACGCCAAACATAATGCCTGCTCGCTGTTCCTTTTGAGGGCAATGCAAGCAGTAAAGGGTTGCCCCGCGACATTCACGCTAATATGGGCGAACTTACTCTCTATCCTAATGAGCGTATAGGAAAATGCCAACTTCATTAGTAGCTTCCGTTGATAAAAATGTGTCTATTTTGTAATGAAAAGCGATTGCCTGCACAGAAGAAAAAGGCATTATCCGTATCGGTCACAATAAAGGCGGTGCCTTCGCCTTTCGTCGTGCAGGAGACGACAAGCTGATTGGCCTCGATTTTTGGAATCAGCTAAAGGTGTACCATCTGCGTCACGACGCGAAGTGATCGCGGCGCAGCATTGAGCGCGTTGCAGCTCACTGCGTTGGATGCGCAGGCAGGCGTTTGCTGCTTGCGCATCATTACCTGCCAACCGCCAGAACAGCGCCAGTAACAATCAGAATCTCCCCGCATTATTACCGGTATCCGCTATGATAGGATTGCCATAAAACCGTTACTGACGCACCGCGAGTTGTGATACCGTGGCGCGCAATGACAGGTAATGGCAACGCGTGGCGCTGTTTTTCACGCAGGCCGTTCACAGGAGAAAAATGATGGATGCACTGGACTTGTTACTCAATCGCCGTTCGGCCTCGCGTTTGGCCGCTCCGGCACCGCAAGGCGACGCGTTAGCCAACATTATTCACGCCGGTATGCGCGCGCCAGACCACGGCACACTGCAACCGTGGCGTTTTGTGATTGCACAGGATGAGGGGCTGGCCCGCCTGAGTGAGGTATTGCACACCGCAGCTCAACAGGAAGGATTGGACGCCGCCGCACAGGACAAAGCCCGTCAGGCACCGTTTCGCGCCCCAATGGTCATCACCGTGATTGCACACTGCGAAGATCATCCCAAAGTGCCCAAATGGGAGCAGGTGATTTCTGCGGGCTGCGCGGTACAGGCGATGCAAATGGCTGCACTGGCGCAAGGGTTCAACGGTATCTGGCGCAGCGGTCTTTGGACTGAACACGAACTGGTGCGTGAAGCCTTCGGTTGCCGCGAACAAGATGAAATTGTTGGGTTCCTCTATTTGGGAACACCGCAACTGAAAGCGTCCACCACGGTTGTGCCGTTGGACACGGAAAAATTTGTTCGTTATTTCTGATAATGCGCCTGTTTATTGCTGAAAAACCCAGCCTCGCCCGAGCGATAGCCGATGTTTTGCCCAAACCTCATCGGCGAGGCGACGGCTATATTGCCTGCGGTTCACAGGATGTGGTTACCTGGTGCGTCGGGCATTTGCTCGAGCAGGCCCAGCCCGATGCCTATGATGCACGCTATGCGCGTTGGTCATTAGCCGATCTGCCGATTATCCCCGAAAAATGGCTGTTGATGCCGCGCCCGTCGGTGAGCAAGCAACTGAATGCCATCAAGAAGTTACTGGGTGAGGCGACCGAGGTAATTCATGCCGGTGACCCGGATCGCGAAGGGCAACTGCTGGTGGATGAAGTGCTGGAGTATTTGGCGTTGGCTCCGGAAAAACGCCAGCAGGTGCGGCGCTGCCTGATCAACGATCTCAATCCGCAAGCGGTGACGCGTGCGGTGGAACGCCTGCGCGATAACCGCGACTTTGTGCCGCTGTGCGTATCGGCACTGGCGCGTTCGCGCGCTGACTGGCTCTACGGCATCAACATGACCCGCGCCTATACCCTGTTGGGGCGCAATGCCGGCTATGACGGCGTGCTTTCCGTAGGACGGGTGCAAACGCCGGTGCTGGGGCTGGTGGTACGCCGTGATGAAGAGATCGAAAATTTCGTCGCCAAAGATTACTTTGAGGTCAAGGCGCACATTGTCACGCCCGCCGATGAACGCTTTGTGGCGCTGTGGCAACCGAGCGAATCCTGTGAACCGTATCAGGATGAAGAAGGGCGCCTGCTGCACCGTTCTTTGGCTGAACATGTGGTCAAACGCATTGCCGGACAGCCTGCCACCGTCACGGATTACACCGATAAGCGCGAGTCGGAAACGGCACCGCTGCCATATTCTCTCTCTGCATTGCAGATCGAAGCCGCGAAACGCTTTGGCCTGAGTGCACAGCAGGTGTTAGACACCTGCCAGCGGTTGTATGAAACCCATAAGCTGATTACCTATCCGCGTTCGGACTGCCGTTACCTGCCTGAAGAGCATTTTGCCGGGCGTCACGCGGTTATCAACGCGATTACGGTGCACGCCTCCGGGCTATTGCCGCAACCGGTGGTCAGTCTTGAGCGCCGTAACCGCTGTTGGGATGACAGCAAAGTCGATGCGCACCATGCGATTATTCCCACTGCACGCAGCGCCAACGTCTCGCTGAGCGACAACGAGCGTCAGGTGTATGGGCTGATTGCCCGACAGTATCTGATGCAGTTTTGCCCTGATGCGGTGTTTCGTAAATGCGTTATTACCCTCGATATCGTCGGGGGGAAATTTATTGCCAAAGCGCGTTTTCTGGCCGATGCGGGCTGGCGTGCGCTGCTGGGTGCCAAGGAGCGCGACGACGAAAACGACGGCCTGCCGCTGCCAGTGGTGGCTAAAGGAGATGTGCTGCTGTGTGAGAAAGGTGAAGTGGTGGAGCGGCAAACCCAGCCTCCACGTCCATTTACCGATGCCACGTTGCTCTCCGCCATGACCGGTATTGCCCGTTTCGTGCAAGACAAAACGCTGAAGAAAATATTGCGTGAAACCGATGGCCTCGGCACCGAAGCCACGCGTGCAGGCATTATTGAGCTACTCTTTAAACGAAGCTTTCTGTTTAAAAAAGGGCGTTACATTCACGCCAGCGAAGCGGGGCGGGCGCTGATTCATGCATTACCGCCTAGCGCCGCGTTGCCGGATATGACCGCCAACTGGGAAGCCACCTTGACGCTGATCAGTGAAAAAAAACATCGTTATCAAGATTTTATGCAACCGCTCACCGAAACCCTGAGCGGATTGATAGCGCAAGCGCGGCAAAACCGGTCCGCATCGGCGTTTCGCGGGCTGCAAGCACCACAAAAAACACAGAAGAAAACACGTAAACCCACGGCGAAAAAGGCCGCGAAGGAGCAGAACGGATGAAATCATCACAGGTGATGTTGTTTGTCGGCGCACTGGCCTCTCTGCCCGCGTGGGCGCAATCTGCCGCGACGACCATGCCCGTGCCCTCTCGGGGCAACACGGATATCGTGGTTGGCGTACCGCCCAGTGTGATTTGGGGCGATAACAATGGTTCGACGCGGCGAGAGCCACAAAACCACTGTATGCGTTGCTGCGTGTTTGAGAACCGTAATTATACCGAAGGTGCCGTGGTGCGAACGGAAGGCGTGTTGTTGCAGTGCACGCGTGACAGGCAAACGTTGGGCACCAATAATCTGATTTGGCAGGTGCTGAAACAGTAATGGTTTTAGAGACAGGGCAGCCGCGAGCGGCTGCCGGTGCGGGGTGTTACAGCCCAGAGAACGTGGCCCAAATCGGCGCGTGGTCGGACGGCTTTTCCATGCCGCGAATCTCATAATCAATATCGCTGGCGGTGCAGTGCGATGCCAATCCCTGACTGGCGAGGATTACATCGATACGCAGGCCGCGGTTGTCATCAAAACCGGCAGAGCGGTAGTCAAACCAGGAATAGCGATCGGTACTGTCTGGCGCCAGCGCGCGGAAGGTATCGACCAATCCCCATCCCAGCAGGCGCGCCATCCATTCACGCTCTTCGGGTAAAAACGAACACTTACCGGTGCGCAGCCAGCGCTTACGGTTTTCTTCGCCAATGCCAATGTCCAGATCCGTCGGGCTGATATTGATATCCCCCATAACGATCAGCGGCTGTTCCGGGGTGTGATGCTGTGTCAGATAGCTCTGCAAGTCGGCATAGAAGCGCGTTTTGGCCGGGAATTTCACCGGATGGTCGCGACTCTCGCCCTGCGGGAAATAACCATTGATCACGGTCAGCGTGCCAGCGGGTGTGGCAAAATCCGCCATGATGATGCGCCGCTGAGCATCGGGTTCGTCGGTCGGAAAGCCGTAGCGCACGGCAATCGGTGTCTCTTTACACAACAATGCGACGCCATAGTGGCCTTTTTGCCCGTAGTAGTAGACCTGATAGCCGAGCTTGCGTATCTCTTCGAAGGGAAACATATCATCGTGCACTTTGGTTTCCTGCAAGCCAATGATATCCGGCTGATGCTGGGCGATGATGGCGGCCAGTTGGTGCGGGCGAGCACGCAGCCCATTGATATTAAAAGAAATAACTTTCATCTTCACTGCCATGTCAGGAAATTGTGACGCTGATGGTATCAGAAAAAACAGGCAAAGGTCACGCCAGAGGCGCACGGCGGATGCTATCTCAGGTCTGCCGAACGAACGGAAGGTTGAAGTAGCGATAGTAAGCCCTTATACTTCGCAGCTCGCAGGAGAGAGGACCGCGCAACGCGCGACCCGCCGAAGGCGCAAACTCCCATAATCGCTCAGGCCACCTTACTGCACTTTGTTGATACGCCGACTGGAGAGCGGTGTGCACGCTGCTTAGCGGCGTAGCCACCCACCGAAGGGGCAAGCGGCGTAAGCTGCATAAACTCTCAGGTAAAACGGACAGGGGGAGAGGCACATTTCACAGGAAAATTTGTGTGCTTACTTACATCTATCTGATCGCTATTACCGCAGAAGGCATGTCCGGCGCATTGGCCGCCGGGCGCAGGAACATGGATATTTTTGGTGTGGCGATGATCGCCTTTATCACCGCACTGGGCGGTGGCACCGTTCGTGATATTCTGCTCGGCAACTATCCCATTGGCTGGACGCAACACCCCGGCTATATCTATCTGACGATTGGTGCTGGCCTGTTCACTATCGTCATTGCCCGTATCATGCACCACCTGCATCGACTGTTCCTGATCCTGGACGCCATGGGGCTGATTGCCTTTACCATTATCGGCTGCAACGTAGCACAGAAGCTGAACTACTCCTTTACCGTGGTGATTATGGCCGGGATTGTTACCGGGATCTTCGGCGGTATTCTGCGCGACATCTTCTGCAACCGCACGCCGATGGTACTCAGAAAGGAGCTCTATGCCAGCGTATCACTGCTGGTAGCGCTGCTTTATCTCGGACTGAAAGCGTTACAGGTAGACCACGATATTAATCTGCTGGTGTCGTTTACGCTGGGGCTGTCGCTGCGTCTGGCGGCGATCCGCTGGTCATGGCAGTTGCCAGTATTTTCATACTCGCCGGGCAGTTGGAAAGGCAAAGCGTAAGAGATGTGGGGAACCGCACCGTAATCGGTAACAAAACAGCGTAATGTTGCTTCTTCATGACAATGTAGCAGACGGATCTGATCGTCTTCAGCTATCAGGATAATATGAAGAACAACTTCAACGTTTTTGTCGCGAGTTCTGCGTTTTCACTACTGGGAATAGAAATTTACCACATTACGCTGCCTTTGTTGGCGTTGAGTCTCAGCCTTGACCCTGTTCAGATTAGCTGGTGTGTGTTTGCCTTTTATTGTCCGGTGATTTTTATCAAAATAATATCCTCACCGCGCATAGAAAAATCAAATAAAATCAATGTACTAAAATTTAGCGAGTGTGGGCGCATCCTCTGTCTGGCGCTATTCCTGCTATTTCTCACCTTGTTCCGCGATGCCAGTTTCCTGTGGATTCTGGCGGTTTCACTCGCTTATGGCGTATTTACCGTGTTTACCGAAGTGGCTGAGCCTGTTCTTATCAAAGGGTTGCTTCAGGGCCATGCGTCTACTTCAGCCTTGTCAACCTACGAGATACGAACCCGCGCTGTTCAACTGGTGGCGCCCGCGCTGTGTGGATACCTGATATCCGTGAATGTTTTCTTTCCCTATTCCGTCAACCTGATATTTTCGCTGTTAGCCGTGTGCTTGCTGTTCATGATGCGTATCGATGTTCCGCAGACAGTAAGTCCTGCTCATTCCACGATGGGTGCGGATATTCAACAGGCATTTCGCTGGTTGCGAGACAATAAATTGTTTACCGTCATCGTTGCGCTGACGGCGGTTAACAATTTTCTGCATCCGATTCTCTATCTGACCGTGATATGGAGCCTGAAAGCGCAAAATACCGCCTTTGAAATAACCGGCCTGGTGCTTTCTGGGCTGGGAGCAGGCGGTCTTATCGGCAGCTTTATTTCACGCAAAGTGATTAGGGTATTGTCGCTCAGGCAGTTGGTTCTCACCGTAAACCTGGCCCGCGTGCTGATTTTTTTCGGATTTGTTGTTTTCACCGATCCCGTATCGATCTTTGTGCTGTTTGTCCTTAAAGCCATTATGGGGGGGATCTGGAACGTCAGCTATAACGTGTACACCCTTCAGCAGATGCCGCTCAAACTGGCGGCAAGGATTTCCGCGGTGAGTGGCACGATGGTTAAAATCAGCGCCGGTATTGGTAGCCTGGTGGCCGGTTATTCTTTAGGTTTTATCGGGGCAGACCTGACGCTGATTACCCTGGCTTCGTTGACCTTGTTCATGCTCTCCGGCTCTTTTGTCTGCAAAAAAGAGTACGGTAAATACCACGAGCAAAAAGCGTTAGAAGGGTAGGGAGTAAAATTAATATGCTAACAGGGAAGTGGAGTAAACAGTGAAGGTAAACCGGTGCAACGGACGCTGCGAGATGGTGGTGGGGGAAGGATTCGAACCTTCGAAGTCTGTGACGGCAGATTTACAGTCTGCTCCCTTTGGCCGCTCGGGAACCCCACCATGGCCTAACTGATTGTGCGCTTTCTTAGTAAGCGGGGCGCATCATACCAAATGCGCCGCCCCTGTAAAGCCCGAACGCAAAAAAACGCGTTTGTTTGCCGTTTTTTCACACGTGTTGCGGATTTTCCACTCAACGTTGAGTGGAAAAACAGCGGCTTAAAGAATAATGGTGCGATTGCCGTAAACGAAAACCCGTTGTGCCAGCACGCGGTAAAGGGCACGACTCAGGACGTTTTTCTCGACGTCGCGGCCGGCACGCATCATGTCATCGGCGGTATAAGTGTGATCAACGTTAATCACATCCTGCATGATGATCGGACCTTCATCCAGACTGTCGTTCACGTAGTGCGCGGTAGCACCGATGATCTTCACGCCGCGCTCATAGGCCTGATGGTAAGGGCGCGCACCGATGAACGCAGGCAGGAACGAGTGGTGAATATTGATCACCCGATTCGGGTAGTGCTGCACAAAAGCAGGCGTCAACACGCGCATGTATTTGGCCAACACCACGTAATCCGGCTTGTAGGCATCAATCTGCTCAATCATCACCTGGTCGTGCGCTTCGCGGGAAAGCCCTTCATGGCTCACCAGATGGAACGGGATATCAAAACGCTCAACCAGCGTCTGCAACGTATCGTGGTTGCCAATCACCGCGGCGATTTCAACATCCAGACCACCGTAGGCGCTCTTCATCAGCAAATCGCCCAGACAGTGCGCTTCTTTGGTAACCAGAACCACGATGCGACGACGGCCCGCATCGCTCAGTTCACGCACGGAACCTTCCGGCAACGCACCGTCCAAATCGGCCAACAGCGTGGTGTCATTGAAGATCCCTTCTAATTCGGTACGCATGAAAAAGCGCCCGGTACGGTGATCGACAAATTCATTGTTCTGCACAATGTTTAATTCGTGCTTGTAGCAGATGTTGGTAATTTTCGCGATAAGCCCCTTTGCATCGGGGCAAATGGTACGCAACACTTTTCGTTGTATTGCCTGAGATTGCATCGTTTGGGATTGCATGGAAATAAGAACCCTGTCCAAAATCGTCTGTCATCATGCCCGAAAGCTGCTACGTGCGTGCGATTTATCGCCGCGATAAGGGGAAGCATGCCACCGGGTTACATTTTTTGCCGTACACTACGCGCCTATCCACGCCCGCAGCACTGTTTGTATTTTTTGTCCGAACCGCACGGACAGCGATCGTTTCTGCCTGTTTGCAGATGCACGCCATCTACATAGTACCAGCGATCGAGGCGACGAAGGAAGCGCGAGCGCTCGCGCATCAACGAGGTTCGCGCTGGCTGGGCGGTATCGGTATAGCGCGCGGCGAATTCGACATAGCCTTCCTCCGCATCGCGGCCCGGGCTGGTAGCCAGCACGTTCAACTTTTGCCACTGCGTATCCTGAGCGCTTTCGGTGATTGAGGCACGCCATTTTTCAGGCTGAAGCGCCGGGTCCCAGGTAGCGATAAGATAATCAACGTCATGGGCCACGTAAGCACAATAGCGTGAACGCATTAATGCTTCTGGCGTGGGTGCGATGTCGGTGCGTTGCAGATAGGGAAGGCAGCATGCGGTATACTGCTTGCCACTACCGCAGGGACAGCTTTGCGGCACGGTGACTCCTGAATGTATTACTAACAGTAAAAAAAATTAAAAAATATCGATATTTGCGTGAAAATAACTCAACGGCGTGGCGATATGTTACCTAACAATCTCGGTGAGTGGCAATGTGCGCTAAAATGAATAGCGAGATGAGAAGGATATCATGAAGCAAAGAAAGATTGGTTTGGCGCTGGGATCGGGTGCGGCAAAAGGATGGGCCCATATTGGTGTCATTCAAGCACTGACCGAAATGGGTATCGTGGTCGATGTAGTCGCGGGCTGCTCTGTCGGGGCCTTGGTGGGGGCGGCTTATGCCACCAATCGCTTGAATGCCATGGCGCGCTGGGTGAGCGGGTTTCATCATTGGGATGTGATTCGCCTGATGGATCTCTCCTGGCAGCGCGGCGGATTATTACGAGGCGATCGGGTATTTAACCAGGTGCGACACATCTTGCGTACCCAGCAGATAGAGGAGTGTGCTATCAAGTTCGGGGCGGTGGCGACCAACCTGACAACGGCACGCGAGCTGTGGCTGACCGAGGGCGATCTGCACCATGCAATCCGCGCCTCGTGCAGCATGCCGGGGCTGTTTGCGCCCGTGCGACACAATGCCTATTGGCTGGTTGATGGTGCCGTGGTGAACCCGGTGCCGGTTTCTTTGGCTCGCGCGCTGGGCGCTGACGTGGTGATTGCGGTGGATTTGCAGCATAACGCAACGCTGGGACATGACGACATGCTGTCAGTGGCCGCGATGGCTGAGGAGAACCCTGCGGATTAGACGTCGCTCAACTGGCAGCACAAGCTCCGGCGGCGCTTGTCGATGGGATTGCAGCGTCAGCGTGCCAACCGCGCACCTTCAGCAATGGATATCATGACGGCCTCCATTCAGGTGTTGGAAAACCGTTTAAAAATGCATCGTATGGCTGGCGACCCGCCTGATGTGGTGGTGCAGCCCTATTGCCCGCAAATTGCCACGCTGGATTTTCACCGTGCGCAAGAGGCGATTGCCGCAGGACGCCTGGCGGTTGAGAAAAAGCAGGATGAATTGCAACTGTTGGTAAACCGAGAGGCAGTCTAGTGCGAGTCGCTGCGCCCTGATGGGTAGTGAAGCGGTTAAAAGTGTAGAGTGGCAGGGGTTAAGGCCGAACAACGCGAGGGAATTTGCATGAAGTTGACGTATGAGGTCATCGATGGGTCAGCCATTAACAGATAAGCACATTTTGATTGTTGAAGATGAGGCGGTGTTTCGTTCAGTGATCGCTGGCTATCTGACATCGCTCGGTGCGTCTGTGCGTGAAGCTGTCAACGGGGTTGATGCATTAGCCGTGATGCAAGACTATCACCCTGATTTGATCGTGTGCGATTTGGAAATGCCGCTGATGGGCGGCATTGAGTTCGTTGAAACGCTCAGATTGCACGATAATCGCACGCCGATTCTGGTGGTGTCTGCCACCAGTCAGATGGGAGATGTCGCCAAAGTACTGCGCCTGGGCGTACAGGACGTGATGCTCAAACCTATCCGCGATTATGCGCGCTTGCGCGAAGCCGTGATGACCTGCATGTATCCCGACATGTTTACTTCTCAACTCAACGAAGTTGAGCAGTTGATGGAGGACATGGATTCACTCAATCAATCGCCAGACGCGGTCAATCAACTGCTGGCGCAGCTACAGCCGCCGGTGCAACAAAAAATGGCAGGTTGCAGCGTGCGTTATCGCCAACTGACCTCATTGGAGCAACCGGGTCTGGTGCTGGATATTGCCGCGTTGTCTGATGATGATTTGGCGTTCTATTGCCTTGATGTGACGCAAGCTGTGAACAATAACGGCACGCTGGCCGCCCTGTTGCTGCGCACGCTGTTTAACGGGTTGTTGCAAGAGCACCTGGCTAATCAGCAACACCGTCTGCCCGAATTGCCCGTCTTGCTGCGACAGGTCAACCAATTGCTGCGCCAGGCCAATCTTAATGGGCGTTTTCCGCTGCTGGTGGGCTACTATCACCGGGGATTGAAACGACTCATCCTCATTTCAGCCGGTTTGCATGCCATGCTGAACGCGGGAGAGGAGCAGTTGGTGCTAAACAATGGCATTCCGCTCGGCACCCTGGATGGGGCATATCTTAACCAATTAAACTATGAGTGCGCCGCTTTCGAATGTCAGGTGTGGGGACGCGGTGGACGCTTACGACTGATGTTATCAACAGATTGAACGCCCGCGCCGTGTGATGAAGCCTACGGAATAGTCTGATAGGCGCTCATCATGCAATTTGTTGCATACTCTTCTCTTTCGTAATTAATTTTTATTTCCTACTATATAAAGCGTTGTTTTATTTTTATCATAGCCATCGCGTTTACCGGGTGTCGTCTCTGGCCGAGCAGGCTGGTGTATCCCGAATTAAACCCGGCAATAAAGTTCATTATTTGAACGGTATATCAGAGGTTGTTATGTCAACGGTGAATAAAAAAGTTAGAAAAGCGGTCATCCCCGTCGCAGGGCTAGGGACTCGGATGCTGCCGGCAACAAAAGCGATTCCAAAAGAAATGTTGCCGCTGGTGGATAAGCCGCTCATTCAATACGTCGTCAATGAGTGTATCGCCGCAGGCTTGAACGAAATTATTTTAGTAACACATTCATCCAAAAACTCCATTGAAAACCACTTCGATACCAGTTTTGAGCTGGAAGCGATGCTGGAAAAGCGTGTTAAACGTCAATTGCTGGAAGAAGTTCAGTCTATTTGCCCGAAACATGTCACCATCATGCAAGTACGTCAGGGACTGGCAAAAGGATTGGGGCACGCCGTTATGTGCGCACATCCTTTGGTAGGGGATGAGCCCGTCGCCGTTATTTTGCCCGACGTTATCATTGATGAATTTGAATCCAATCTGAAGAAAGACAACCTGAGTGAAATGCTGGCGCGTTTCTCCGAAACGGGTCACAGCCAAATTATGGTTGAACCGGTTGAAGAAGTGAGCAGCTATGGCGTTGTTGATTGCAAAGGGCAGACATTACAGCCTGGCGACAGTGCACCGATGGTGGGCGTAGTAGAAAAACCCAAGGCCTCAGAGGCGCCTTCAAATTTGGCGATTGTCGGTCGCTATGTGCTTTCGGCTGATATTTGGTCTCTGCTGGAAAAAACACCGCCGGGAGCAGGTAATGAAATCCAGTTAACGGATGCTATTGCCATGTTGATGGAAAAAGAAACCGTGGAAGCTTACCACCTTAAAGGTGTAAGCCACGACTGCGGAAACAAATTGGGTTACATGCGTGCATTTGTAGAATACGGCCTGCGTCACAATACGCTGGGTAATGATTTTGCCGCATGGCTTAATGAAACCGTTAATGAAAATGATGTGAAATAACCGGGTTCGATGGCGCTTTGCCTGTGGTTCGCGGGGCGTCACGAAAAACGGATATAAAAAAACCCCGGTTACCGGGGTTTTTGCTAAATAAGCACATCGATTCCGATGGGGAATTACAGCAGGAAATCGTCCAGCGATTTACCTTGCTCTTCAATAGCTTTCTTGATCACGGCAGGGGTGCGGCCTTGGCCAGTCCAGGTTCTTGCTTCGCCGTTTTCATCGGTATATTGATATTTTGCCGGGCGCGCGGCTCGTTTGCTTTTGCCCGGCGTTTTGGCTGCGCCCAAAGATTGCAACAGTTCATTCGGGTCGATGCCGTCAGCAATCAACATATCGCGATATTGCTGTAATTTGCGGGTACGCTCTTCGATTTCAGCTTGCGCCTGATTATCTTCGTCACGACGCTCATTGACAACGACTTCCAGTTTTTCCAGCATTTCTTCCAAAGTATCCAGGCTGCATTCTCTTGCCTGGGCGCGCAGAGTACGGATGTTGTTTAGAACCTTTAGTGCTTCGCTCATTGTGATAATCTCAAATAATATTATTGGTGGCGTATGTAGGGTGATAATAGATGGCTATTTTATTTTCTGCAATAGTCAAATTTGTAAGATTGTTAAAAAATGGCGTTTTTAAAACCGATATCACGTTGCTGCTCAGTGAAATAAAACCACGTTGTTAACGAATGAAATACCGGTTACTTGAGTATTACTCCGCACGCTGCGTTAAAGCGGTCAACGGCGCTGCTGACTGGGCGCGATATAAGCATTTTTTATACCCGGCAACGTTTACCTGTCGTCAGGTTGTCGCGTCGATAAACACAAATCAAGTTACTCGTTCCCTTACTCACAAGAGGGCGATTCCGCGTTGTTCTTGCCAATATCATACAATGCTAATTATTTACGCTAAATATCGCTCATGCTGTTAATGTTTTCCCCTGTATAGGAATTTTCACAATTGTCTATCGCCTTATATACGCCGATTACCTACGCCATTGTGGCGGTGATGGCGGCGTGAGCCCGACGTTTTGCCGCTCACGGCCCTTGGGGCAGCAAAGGCAAGCGGGCACCCCGGTTATTTCAAAATATGATACAATGCGCCGCCGCGCGTTGCGCGGGTAAAGCGCTCTTTTGGGGTTATAAACATGGCACAACTTTATTTTTATTACTCGGCAATGAACGCGGGAAAGTCTACCGCATTATTACAGTCCTCTTATAACTACCAGGAACGGGGGATGAGGACGCTGATTTTAACCGCTGAAATAGACCACCGTGATGGTATCGGGCGGGTCAGCTCGCGTATTGGACTTTCCGCCCCGGCCCTGGTGTTTAATTTACAAACTGATTTGTATACCGTATTGGTTAATGCGCAACGTGAGCAGCCGGTGCACTGTATATTAATCGATGAGTGTCAGTTTTTAACCCGTGAGCAGGTGAACCAGCTGTCGGACATTGTCGATGAACTGGATATTCCGGTGCTGTGCTACGGCCTACGTACTGATTTTCAGGGCGAATTATTCTCCGGCAGCCAGTATTTGCTCGCCTGGGCGGATAAGCTTATCGAGTTGAAAACGGTGTGCCATTGCGGGCGCAAAGCCAATCGGGTGCTGCGGCTTGATGCGCAGGGCAACCCGCTGCGTGAAGGTGAACAGGTGGTGATCGGCGGCAATGAGCGCTATGTGTCGGTCTGTCGCAAACACTACAAAAGCGCATTGGGATTAATCCGCGCGTGAACACAGGCAGGTAAAAGATAGGCAGATAAAAAACCCCAGCGAGGCGGTGCGTCGCTGGGGTAAAGGAGGCCCCCACCTTAACGGCAAGGGCGGGTTAGCACTTCTCAGCTAGCCTTTTTGCCTTTTTTCTCGGTTTTTGCCGGGGCTTTCTCTTCTTCAACACGCTCCGTATACGGACGGCCGTAGTAGGTGTCCAGCATGATCTGTTTCAGCTCAGCGATCAGCGGATAGCGCGGGTTGGCACCGGTACACTGATCGTCAAAGGCATCTTCAGACAGCTTGTCCACTTTCGCCAGGAAATCAGCTTCCTGCACGCCAGCCTCGCGAATCGAGGTGGGGATGCCCAGTTCAGTTTTGATTTCATCTAACCAGGTCAACAGCTTCTCAATCTTCGCGGCGGTGCGATCGCCGGGTGCGCTCAGCCCCAGATGATCGGCCACTTCGGCATAACGACGACGCGCTTGCGGACGGTCGTATTGACTGAATGCGGTCTGCTTGGTCGGGTTGTCGTTGGCGTTATAACGAATGACGTTAGCGATCAGCAGGGCATTGGCCAAACCGTGCGGAATATGGAACTCGGAACCCAGCTTGTGCGCCATGGAGTGGCAGACCCCAAGGAAGGCGTTGGCAAAGGCGATACCGGCGATGGTGGCGGCGTTGTGAACGCGTTCACGCGCAACCGGGTTTTTTGCGCCGTCACGGTAGCTGGCTGGCAAGTTCTCTTTGAGCAGCTTCAATGCCTGCAACGCTTGTCCATCAGAATATTCGTTGGCAAGCACCGAAACGTAGGCTTCAAGTGAGTGGGTAACCGCATCCAGGCCGCCAAAGGCGCACAAGGATTTCGGCATGTTCATCACCAGATTCGCATCAACGATAGCCATATCCGGGGTTAGCGCATAGTCAGCCAGTGGGTATTTTTGCCCTGTGGCGTCGTCCGTTACTACGGCGAACGGCGTCACTTCAGAGCCGGTGCCGGAGGTGGTGGTAACGGCAATCATCTTCGCCTTCACACCCATTTTCGGGAATTTGTAGATACGCTTACGGATATCCATAAAGCGCAGGGCTAACTCTTCGAAATGGGTATCCGGGTGCTCGTACATGACCCACATGATTTTGGCCGCGTCCATCGGCGAACCGCCACCGAGTGCGATGATCACGTCAGGTTTGAACGCTTGCATTTGTTCAGCGCCTTTGCGCACGATGCTCAGCGTCGGATCGGCTTCCACTTCAAAGAACACGTCGGTTTCCAAGCCGTGCTGTTTCAGCACCGAGGAGATTTGATCCACATAGCCGTTGTTAAACAAGAAACGGTCAGTGACGATAAAGGCGCGTTTGTGACCATCCTGGGCCACTTCTTCCAGTGCGATGGGCAAGGAGCCACGACGGAAATAGATGGATTTCGGAAGTTTATGCCACAACATATTTTCAGCTCGCTTGGCTACCGTTTTCTTGTTAATCAAGTGTTTGGGTCCGACGTTTTCTGAAATGGAGTTACCGCCCCAGGAGCCGCAGCCCAGGGTCAGCGACGGCGCCAGCTTAAAGTTGTACAGATCGCCGATACCGCCCTGAGAGGCTGGCGTATTGATTAAAATACGCGCGGTTTTCATCATCGCCCCGAAGTGGTTGACGCGTGCCAGCTGGTTATCCTGATCGGTATACAGACAGGAGGTGTGACCGATACCGCCCATGGCGACCAGTTTCTCGGCTTTGGCGACGGCGTCGTCAAAATCTTTGGCGCGATACATGGCAAGCGTTGGCGACAGTTTCTCGTGGGCAAAAGGTTCTGACTCGTCCACGTTGACCACTTCGCCAATCAGCACTTTAGTGCCAGCGGGGGCGGTAAAGCCGGCCATCTCAGCAATTTTTGGCGCTGCCTGACCTACAATCGCCGCGTTGAGCGAGCCATTTTTCAAAATGATCGATTGGATGGCTTCGAGCTCTTTACCTTGCAGCAGATAGCCACCGTGGGTTGAAAAACGTTCCCGCACCGCGTCGTAAACGCTGTCGACTACAATCACCGACTGTTCAGACGCACAGATCACACCGTTATCGAAGGTTTTCGACATCAGAATCGAGGCAACGGCGCGTTTGATATCTGCCGTTTCATCGATCACCACCGGTGTATTGCCTGCGCCCACCCCGATGGCCGGTTTGCCGGAACTGTAGGCGGCTTTTACCATACCGGGACCGCCGGTGGCGAGGATCATATTGATGTCCGGGTGGTGCATTAACTGGTTGGACAATTCAACGGAAGGCTCATCAATCCAGCCAATAATGTCTTTCGGTGCGCCGGCTGCGATGGCGGCCTGGAGTACGATGTCTGCGGCTTTGTTGGTGGCATTCTTGGCGCGCGGGTGCGGCGAGAAGATAATGCCATTACGGGTTTTTAAACTGATGAGCGCTTTGAAAATGGCGGTGGAGGTCGGGTTGGTCGTCGGGACAATCCCGCACAGCAACCCGATAGGCTCGGCGATGGTAATGGTGCCGAAGGTGTCATCCTGGGACAAAATGCCGCAGGTTTTATCATCCTTATAAGCATTGTAGATATATTCAGAGGCAAAGTGGTTTTTAATCACTTTATCTTCCACGATACCCATACCCGATTCCGCTACCGCCATTTTAGCCAGCGGAATGCGGGCGTCGGCGGCGGCGAGGGCGGCGGCACGAAAGATTTGATCGACTTGCTCTTGAGAAAAATTGGCGAAGACCTGCTGTGCCTTCTTTACGCGTTCAACCAATGCGTTCAGTTCAGCAACGTTTGTTACGGCCATAATGCTCTCCTGATAATGTTAAACTCTTTCAGGCAATGATCTGCCAAACCCTGTGCTGCCAAATCATTATTACAAAACGCTAAGTATAGATAACGACATCGCATTCGTGGCTGAATGCAGGGTTTACCTACTCATTGCCTGAAAGGGCTGTGGGTCAGCGGTGGCGTAATCTCCTCTCTTCCCGGTGGGTGATAGTGGTTCATTCCGCATCTTCTGTTTAACACTGTGAAAGCAGCATACCTATTAGTGGGTGCCTTTTGTGTGATCTTCATCCCGATTCAAAAATGCTGACTCCTTTCAGCAAGCATATTTGTTAACTGCTGTGGTTATTTGTAGTGTTATTGTTGCTTTTGTTGGTATTTATAACCTGCCATAGGCGGGAAAATATTTGGATTATTCTCTGAATATTTCGATTACCATAAAATTATTCACCTGTTACTTGCGTGAGAATAGCCCGTCGTTTATTGCGTCATTTCAGAATGGGCAGCGGTTGACCAGAATAACGTTTGAAACACTTTCCAGGAAACGTCTTGCATTTCCGTCAGAGCGGTTAGTCTTGACGGAATCCATGTGATATCAATGTGATAACATAGAGAGGACAGGAGATATGGACAACGGGTTATCGGGTTACGCTGTTTCACAAAAAGGAGATGCGACGCAAAAACGGCGTCAATGGCTGACGGGGACGACACGACTGGCCGCAACCGTGGCATTGCTGCTCGGCACGTGGGGAGGCGCTGTTCTTGTCGCGGAGGCGGCACCGCCGCCCGGCGCACTGTTAGCCAAGGATCAAGTGCTGGTGCGCAACAACGGTGCGGAAGTGGCCTCCCTCGATCCGCATAAGATAGAAGGCGTGCCAGAGTCCAACGTCTCGCGCGATCTGTTGGAAGGGCTGGTGATTACCGATCCGAATGGAAAAATAGTGCCCGGTGTGGCCGAGCGTTGGGAAAATAAAGATTTCCGCGTTTGGACTTTCCATTTACGCAAAGACGCGCGTTGGTCAAACGGCGATCTCGTCACCGCGCAGGATTTTGTCTACAGTTGGCAACGATTAGCCGATCCGGCAACCGCTTCGCCTTATGCCAGCTACTTGCAGTACGGACATATCGTCAACATTGACGACATTATAGCTGGAAAGAAAACGCCGGACACGTTGGGCGTCAAAGCCGTGGATGACCATACGCTGGAGGTGACGCTGAGCGAAGCGGTGCCTTATTTTGATAAACTTCCGGTTTATCCTGCCATGTCGCCCGTTAATCGTTCCGCGGTTGAAAAGTTCGGTGAGAAATGGACCCAGCCAGAACATTGGGTGGGGAACGGTGCCTATACCTTGAAAAATTGGGTTGTCAATGAACGCCTGGTTTTAGCGCGCAACCCTCACTACTGGGATAATGCCCATACTACCATTGAGCAGGTGACGTATTTACCCATCTCCTCAGAAGTGACGGACGTAAATCGCTATCGCAGCGGTGAAATTGATATCACCTACACCAATTTACCGATTGAACTGTTTCAAAAAATGAAGCAGGAAATACCTGATGAAGTGAAGGTGACACCTTATTTGTGCTCTTATTATTACGAAATTAATAACCAACGTGCACCTTTTACTGATGTGCGGGTGCGTCAGGCGCTGCGTTTAGGGCTCGATCAGGCGATTTTGACCAACAAGGTCAAAAACCAAGGTGATATGCCTGCTTATGGATTCGTACCACCGTATATTGATGGCTTAAAAGCCAGCGTGCCTGAATGGTTTACCTGGCCGCAGGAGAAACGTAATGCCGAGGCCAAGCGACTATTGCGTGAAGCAGGGTATTCGCCCGAAAAGCCGTTGACGCTGACGCTGCTTTATAATACTTCCGATCTGCACAGGAAAATGGCGATTGCCGCCGCGTCGCTCTGGAAGCAAAATATCGGCGTGAATGTGAAATTGGAAAATCAGGAATGGAAAACGTTTCTCAGCACGCGCCATCAAGGGAATTATGATCTGGCGCGCGCCGGGTGGTGTGCGGATTATAATGAGCCGTCGTCATTTTTGAACAGCATGTTATCGGACAGCAGCTCAAATACCTCACATTACAAAAGCGCGGCGTTTGATGCGTTTATGGTGAAATCACTGCAAGTGACCAATGACGAAGCGCGCACGGCCGTGTATCAACAGGCCGAAACGCAATTGGATCGCGATGCGGTGACGATACCGATATTTTATTACGCCAATACCCGGTTGGTGAAACCGTATGTCGGCGGCCTGACCGGAAACGATCCGCTCGACAATATTCATGTGAAAGATCTTTATATTTTGCAACATTAACGCCGTCCCTGAATGTGCTTCGCTGCTCTCTTGCCGAAAAAAATCCTCGGTGAAGAGGGGGCGAGCACAGTAACAGGTGCCATGCCTTTATAGGTAGAACCATGCTGAAATTTATACTGCGTCGTTGTCTGGAAGCGATACCGACGCTGTTTGTATTGATTACGATCTCGTTCTTTATGATGCGGCTAGCGCCGGGAAGTCCTTTTACTGGCGAACGCAATTTGCCCCCGGAAGTGATGGCAAATATTGAGGCCAAATACCATCTCAACGATCCGGTATTGAAGCAATATGGTAATTACCTGCTGCAATTGGTACAGGGGGATTTTGGCCCGTCATTTAAATATAAGGACTACTCGGTTAACGATCTGGTGGCGAGTGCATTTCCCGTTTCCGCGAAACTGGGTGCGGCCGCCTTCGTGTTTGCCGTGTTATTGGGCGTGACGGCAGGTACCGTAGCGGCGCTGTATCAAAATAGCCGTTGGGACTACACCATTATGGGATTTGCCATGACCGGCGTGGTGATCCCCAGTTTTGTGGTTGCGCCCCTCTTGGTGCTGGTGTTCTCGATTACCTTGCGCTGGCTGCCCGCCGGGGGATGGAACGGTGGGGCGGGAAAATATGTATTACTGCCGATGGTGGCGCTGTCGCTCTCCTACATCGCCAGTATCGCGCGCATCACGCGCGGCGCGATGATCGAAGTGCTGCACGCCAATTTTATCCGCACCGCGCGCGCCAAAGGGTTGCCGATGCGCCACATCATTCTGCGCCATGCGCTAAAGCCGGCCTTGTTGCCGGTGCTCTCCTACATGGGCCCGGCGTTTGTCGGCATTATTACCGGTTCAATGGTGATCGAGACCATTTTTGGTCTGCCGGGCATTGGGCAACTGTTTGTTAACGGTGCATTAAACCGGGACTATTCTCTGGTGCTCAGCCTGACCATACTGGTGGGCGGTTTGACGATCCTGTTTAACGCCATCATCGATGTGTTGTATGCCGTCATCGATCCCAAAATTCGTTATTGAGTGAGGTGAGGATGTTTAGAAAGCAGAATCATCACGCGCTAATGCAGATGGGGCAATCATTGGACATCAAAGGACGCAGCCTCTGGCAGGATGCCGGGCGGCGGTTTATGCATCACCGGGCCGCCGTGGCGAGCCTGATGATGCTGGGGAGCATTGCGCTGTTTGTTACGCTGGCTCCGCTGTTGTCCCCTTTCAATTTTGCCGATACGGATTTTGCCATGATGTCGCAGGGACCGGATTTGGCCTCAAAGCACTATTTTGGTACCGATTCTAACGGCCGCGATCTGCTGGTGCGCGTTGCCATCGGCGGGAGAATTTCGTTGATGGTGGGCATTGCCGCCGCGCTGATTGCTGTGCTGGTGGGGACGCTGTACGGGGCCATTTCGGGTTACGCGGGCGGCAAGGTCGATTCCATCATGATGCGCTGGCTGGAGATCCTGAACTCCTTCCCGTTTATGTTTTTCGTCATTCTGCTGGTGACCTTTTTTGGGCAGCAGCTACTGTTGATCTTTATTGCGATTGGCATGGTGTCGTGGCTCGATATGGCGAGAATTGTGCGCGGGCAGACGCTCAGCCTCAAACGTAAAGAGTTTATCGAAGCGGCAGTGGTGTGCGGCGTTTCTACCACGGGCATTGTGTTACGCCATATCGTGCCAAATGTGCTGGGCGTCGTGGTGGTTTACGCGTCATTGCTGGTTCCCAGCATGATCCTGTTCGAATCGTTTTTAAGTTTTCTTGGGCTGGGCGTGCAAGAGCCGCTCAGCAGCTGGGGCTCGCTGCTCAATGACGGAGCGAACTCAATGGAAGTGTCGCCTTGGCTGCTGCTGTTTCCGGCCGCGTTTTTGGTTGTCACCCTGTTTTGTTTTAATTTTATCGGCGATGGCTTACGGGATGCCCTGGACCCGAAGGATCGTTAAGGAGCCGCTATGATTGCAAAAGACGCAGAACAGAGAGGGGATAACCTGCGCGCGCTGCACCCGTTACTGAGCGTGACGGATCTCAGCGTGCGATTTGCCACCGAGGAAGGTGATGTCACGGCGGTGAACGCGCTGAGTTTTACCATTGATCAGGGCGAAACGCTGGGCATTGTCGGAGAATCAGGCTCGGGAAAATCACAGACCGCGTTCGCGCTGATGGGGTTGCTGGCGGCAAATGGCCAAGCCAGCGGCTCGGCCCGCTTTATCGGGCATGAGATTCTTAATCTGCCTGAAAAATCGCTCAATAAGCTGCGGGCGAAAGAGATCGCCATGATTTTTCAGGATCCGATGACCTCGCTCAATCCTTATATGCGCGTCGGTGAACAACTGATGGAAGTGCTGATGTTTCATCAGGGGTGCAGTCGCAGCGAAGCGTTCGACGGTGCGGTTAACATGCTGGATGCGGTGCGCATGCCAGAGGCGCGACAGCGGATGAAGATGTACCCCCATGAGTTTTCCGGCGGCATGCGCCAACGGGTGATGATTGCCATGGCGCTGCTGTGTCAGCCAAAGCTGCTGATCGCCGATGAACCGACCACGGCGCTGGATGTGACGGTTCAGGCGCAAATGATGATGTTGCTTGCGGATTTAAAACGGGAATTCAACACCGCCATCATCATGATTACCCATGATTTAGGCGTGGTGGCAGGCATTTGTGACAAGGTGTTGGTGATGTATGCGGGTCGCACTATGGAGTATGGCAGCGCGCGCGATGTATTTTATCGTCCCTCGCACCCTTATTCGGTAGGATTGTTGAACGCAGTGCCCCGTCTGGACGTCAGTGACGAAACGCTGGCCACGATACCCGGTAATCCGCCCAATTTGTTGCATTTACCGCCGGGGTGTCCCTTCCTTCCCCGCTGTCCTTATGCCATGGAGCGTTGCCAGGAGGTGCCCGCGTTAACCACGTTTGATGCGGGTCGGATGCGTGCCTGTTTTCGCGCGGTAGAGGAGGTGCTATGACAACCCAACAGGAAAAACGCGTCATCCTCGACGTACGTGACCTCTGTGTACATTTCGCTGTCAATGCGCGCAAAAAATGGTTCTGGCAACCCGCACAGTCGCTCAGAGCGGTCGATGGCGTCACGTTTCGCCTCTATGAAGGTGAAACGCTGGGTATCGTCGGTGAATCGGGTTGCGGTAAATCGACCCTGGCGCGTGCCATCATCGGGCTGGTGAAAGCCACCAGCGGACAGATTTGCTGGTTGGGTCAGGATTTGTGCCACATCCATCAGGACGGGTGGCGTCACGTTCGCAACGATATTCAAATGATTTTTCAAGACCCGCTGGCGTCTCTTAACCCGCGTATGACGGTGGGTGAGATCATTGCCGAGCCGCTGCGCACTTATCGTAACGATCTGTCCCGGCAAGTGATCAACGAGCGCGTCAAAAATATGATGCAGAAGGTGGGGTTACTGCCTAACCAGATTAACCGCTATCCCCACGAGTTTTCCGGAGGCCAGTGCCAGCGTATCGGTATTGCCCGGGCGTTGATTTTACGCCCCAAGTTGATTATTTGTGATGAGCCGGTATCGGCGCTCGATGTGTCGATTCAGGCGCAGGTGGTGAATCTGCTGCGTCAATTGCAGAAGGAAATGCAACTGTCGCTGATTTTTATCGCGCACGATCTCTCGGTGGTGAAACACATTTCCGATCGCGTACTGGTGATGTATCTCGGGCACGCCGTGGAGTTGGCCACCGATGACGCCTTGTTTGGCAACCCGTTGCACCCTTACACCCAGGCGCTGATGTCGGCAGTGCCGATCCCCGATCCCGACAAAGAGCGCAGCAAGCGGATACAGCTGTTGGAGGGGGAGTTGCCTTCACCGATTAACCCGCCCACCGGCTGCGTATTTTGCACTCGCTGTCCGATAGCCAGCGAAACCTGTGTCAAGACGCGCCCGTTGCTGGAAGGCAATTTTACCCATGCGGTCTCGTGTCTGAAAGTCGATCCGCTACAAGGCTGATCATAAAAAAGGCCTGCACATAGGCAGGCCTTAAGCGCGGCGAGTTACTCACGCCACAAGATATGGCACATCTTGTTGTCTTTTTCCCGGCAAATCAAAATACGCGCAAACACGTCGTCGATCGGGTCGCCATCTTTTGCTGCCAAACCAATCACCACTTCAGCAAAAAAGTCCGGATTCAAATCGACATCGACATGTTCCTGCCAGTCCTCGGCAGGATCGAATAATTCCGCACCGCCGCGCTCTTCAAATTGAAGATTGAACAGGATGATATCCGCCGGGTCGAGGTTGTCTGACGCCAGTTCAAGAAAGATATCGTAGGCTTGCTCAAGCGTTTCATCTTCCGTAAGACGGTTGTTCAGGTCCATAAGACATTTCCATAGATTCAGTAATGGCACTATTAGAACATGACGGCTCGGCTATTGACAGCGCAACGCACGGCGATTATCAGGAGCTCGTGCATCACAAAAACGGGCTGAAAAAGTAAAACAGGCGCTCGACAATACGCTGCCAGTAGGGACGCTGTTGCCATTTGCTTTCATCCATCAGGCGTGAACGTGCGATGTAGTCTTCCTGCACGCAGGCCAGATCGCTGCCAAAGCCGTCATCGTCGATCACCAGCGTGATTTCGAAGTTAAGCCACAGGCTGCGCATGTCGAGATTAACGGTGCCTACCAGACTGAGTTGTCCATCGACCAACACGCTTTTGGTGTGCAGTAATCCATCTTGAAACTGATAGATTTTTACTCCTGCGGCAAACAGCTCATTGAAAAAAGCGCGGCTGGCCCAGCCGACTAACACCGAGTCGTTTTTGTGCGGCAAGATAATGCTGACATCGACGCCGCGCTGTGCCGCGGTACAGATGGCGTGCAGCAGATCGTCACTGGGTACGAAGTAGGGCGTGGTCATGATCAACTGGTGTCGCGCGGAGTAGACGGCCGTCAGCAGCGCTTGGTGGATCATGTCTTCGGGGTAGCCCGGACCGGATGCAATCACTTGCACGGTATGTCCGCGTTCCTGTTCGAACGGCATCAGCCCGACGTCCGGCGGTGGAGGCAACAGGCGTTGACCCGTTTCCATTTCCCAGTCGCAGCAATAGATGATGCCCATGGTGGTAGTGATCGGACCTTCAATACGCGCCATCAAATCGACCCACTGGCCGACGCCCGCATCCTGTTTGAAAAAGCGCGGATCGACCATGTTCATGCTGCCGGTATAGGCAATCCGGTTATCAATCAGGATCACTTTGCGGTGCTGGCGTAAATCCATGCGACGCAGAAAAGCACGAAACAGGTTAACCTTGAGGGCTTCCACCACCTCAATACCGGCATCGCGCATCTGTGACGGGGCTGTGCTGTGGAAGAAATCGACGCTTCCCGCAGAATCCAGCAAAATTCGACAGGTTACGCCGCGTTGCGCCGCTTTTTTCAAGGCCGCAGTAACCTGTTCTACTAACCCGCCGGGTTGCCAGATGTAAAACACCATCTCGATGTCGCTGCGTGCCAGGTCGATATCCCGCACCAGGCCTTTGATGGTATCTTCAAAGGTGGTCAACAGTTGCAACTGGTTTCCCTTGATGCCGCCAATCCCCTGACGGCGCTCGCACAGTTGGAACAGCGAGCGAGCCACTTCACTGTTCTCCGTGGCGAAGATCTGCCGATACTCGGCCAGTTCCCGCAGCCATTTTGCCGTTGAAGGCCACATGCGGCTGGCGCGTTCGGCGCGCCGCTTACCCAGATGCAACTCACCAAACGAGAGGTAGGCGATAATACCGACCAGCGGCAGAATATAGATGACCAGCAACCAGGCCATTGCAGAAGGAACCGCACGGCGCTTCATCAAGACGCGAAGTGTGACGCCAGCGATCAGCAGCCAGTAACCCAGAACCAGTAGCCAACTTAACAGCGTGTAAAAAGTGGTCATAGCAGCGTACAGATCCCTTCAGCACACGATTGACATAAAGTGTACGCATAGTTTGTCAAAAGAGGAAATTCCTTTCGTCTGAATAGAATAGGGCGAAATTGCCGGTACCGACACAGCAAAAAGGCCAGGGTGCTTGGAATGACCTGAGAACGCGCTATACTACCACGCCGCACCCCCTCCCGTTTTCGATAAAGAGTGTTGTCATGAGACGCAGCAGAAATGAAGTGATCCGGTGGCGCATGTTACGCCAGGTTCAACGACGCAGAGGTCGTTGGTTGGAAGCCCAGTCACGCACCTATCGGCATATTCACTATGCCCGTTATCTGCAACAGAAACATCAGCGTCGTGCTCTGCTGTATGCGGTGGCCTACGAGTGGTAGTGGTCCAAACGGACATGCTAGCTGTCTGAACGGCCACAGGTTGTGGCCGTTGTTTGTTAGTGCGTTGTCCGTGCGCGGCTAGCGCGCCATTCCTAATAGTGCGGATGAGGCAGGTTGCCCCGTTTCCAGCGCGTTTGCGGTGGGCAGGGTGAAGAGGGTGACGGATGAGCGCAATTGCTCGGTCTGGTCCAGTAACGAATTGAAGGTATCGGCGCTGGCTTCGACCTGACTGACATTCTGTTTGACCGTATCGTTCAGGGTTTGAATGCGGTCAGTTACCGCCTGAATGTGCTGGGTTTGCTGCGAGGAAATGTCGGCGATTTCATTAAGAAAAGCACCGGTGCCCTGCGCGGAGCTGATGATATTTTGCAGACTGTCGCTCAATTTCTTGACCAATTTGGCACCGGTCGCGACGCTGCTGTCTGAGTCGCGAATCAGTACATTAATGTGCTGTGCCGACTGGCTACTCTGCGCTGCCAGAGTACCAACCTCACGGGCAACCACCGCGAAACCGCGTCCCAGTTCACCCGCTCTCGCGGCCTCAATGGCGGCATTCAATGAAAGAATGTGCGTTTGAAACGCCACGTTTTCAATCATCCCGATAGCATCCGTCATCTCTTTGGTGCGTCCGGTGATATCGGACATCGCAGCATGCACGTCATTCATCATCAATTCACCGTGAGCCGCCATGGAGCTGGTATTCAAGGCATGCTGGCTGGCCTGCTCGGTATGCTGGGTGTGCTGCGCCAGTTGTGCATTCAACTGAAGAATGTTGTCCGTGGTCGCTTTAAGCTCATTGGCTTGCAGGCGCGCCTGTGAAAACAGCGCCTGATTATCCACCGCGACGCGGTCAACGTGCTGCGTCATGCCGTCAATGCCGTGGCGCACTTGGCTAACAAGATTGGTTAACCCGGATTGCATTTGTGCCATGCTGCGATTTAACACAGCGATTTCGCGGGTGCAGCCGCTGTTCTCATCAAGTTGCTGGGAGAGATCTCCCGACGCAATGCGTCCAAGGTGATGAATAATGCGGTTGAGGGGGCGAATGATGATCCGGTTTACGGTGGCCCACACGCACAGCGAGACGGCCAGCAGCAGCCCGAGAACCACCATGAAGATGGTGTGAGTGCGGTCGAGGGAAATCAGAAATTGTTCGCCGTGCTGCTTTTGGCGTGAGGCATTATTCGCCAGATAGTGGCCGTATTTCTGCGTGAAATCATTTTGGTAAGCCTGAATCGGCACCATAAAAAAGATATCGATCTGATTGCTCTGTTTGATCCCGTCAGCCAGTTCGACCAACCCTTGATACAATTGTTGGTAGCTACGCAGTAACGCCTGACTGTCACTGTCATTGTCGTCAGGTTTTTCGATCTGTTGATAATAGTCCTGAGCCTGTTTGAGTGAGACTTGCGCCTCTTCCATCAGGCTATTCCAACTGCCGACGGAACCGGTTTCTTTATCAACCATCAGGTAGATGCCAGCCCGGTTTAGCTTATCGCTGGCGGTCATCGCCGCCATACGCGCCTGATCCAACAGCGCCTGTTGTTCACGTAAACGATCGTTGGCAGCGGTATCACGCTGTACCTGGGTCATGGTGTTGGAAATAATCGCGATTGACATCAGTTGCAGCAGTGAAAACAAACCGATAATCAGCAATAACCCCAAAAAAATGCTGGGTCGGAATCTGCGGAACAATGTCCCTTTTCCCTTCAGAAACGCGAATTGTGCTAGCATAAGTCCTGGCTCTCAATCAACAAGAGTCAGTACCCTAACATTGTTAAATGACTATATTATTTCAGCTTTTTCCTTCAGTGGCTGATGTTATTCAAATTCACTGAAATAGTTATGGCGTTGAATTGCTGCCAGTAATACAGCAAAAACGCGCCAAACCGGGCGCTTTTGCTGCGTCATAAATGCTGTCTTAAACAAAATAACCGTTGAAATTGCAGGGTTAAAATACCTTTTTATAGGGTTTTACGGTTACGCTCTGGTACACGCCTGCGGCCACGTAGGGATCGGCATCGGCCCAGCGCTGCGCATCGCTCAGAGAGGGAAATTCGGCGATAACCGCGGAACCGGTAAATCCTGCATCACCGGGCGTTTCACTATCAACGGCGGGTAACGGACCTGCCGTCAGCAAGCGACCTTCATCGCGCAAGGTTTGCAACCGTGCCAAATGGGCAGGGCGTGCAGCCAGACGATTAGACAATGAACTGGGAACGTCCTGAGCAAAAATGATGTACAACATCTTGATAATCCTCAAGGGAATAGCGTGAAAATACCATCATACTCCGCCCGTGGTTTTTTTAACAAACTATCGGGTTCTTATTGAATATGATTGCTATTTGCATTTAAACTTGGGCGGCTAAGAGGACAACGAAAAATTATGCCGCAAACAACTTTATTAGGTATCCGCCGCCAATCCTGGTCTTTTTTACTTTCTGTTGGCGCTCATGGTGGATTAATCGCCGTATTGTTATACGCATCGTTTAATGACGCACTTGAACTTCCGCAAGCGACGAAGCCGATCAGCGTCGTGATGGTTGCGCCTGCGGCGACGGAAGCGGCCCCTGCACCGCAGGCCGCACAGCCCGAGCCGGAGCCAGAACCGCAGGTTGAGGCAGTGAAACAGCCGGAGCCTGAGCCGGAACCCTTACCGCAGCCTGTCGCGATCCCGTTACCAGAGCCCAAGCCAGAACCGAAGCCCAAGCCGAAACCGAAAACGGAGCCGGTAAAGAAAAAGGTTGAGCCACCGAAGAAGACGCAAGAGAAGGCAGATGAGAAACAGCCTCCTTCGCCGTTTACCTCGGAGGATGCCAGCAAAACCCGTGACAATGCGCCTGTGCGCCAAGCCCCGGCACCGTCTGCCTCAGCGCAGTCATCAGGACCGCGGCCGTTGAGCCGTGCGCAACCGCAGTATCCGGCACGCGCTTTTGCGCTGCGCGTAGAAGGCCGGGCAACGCTTCAGTTTGATGTGGATAGCGAAGGGCGAGTAGACAATATTCGCGTGCTGAACGCCCAGCCGCGCAACATGTTTGAACGCGATATTCGTCAGGCAATGCGTAAATGGCGCTACGAAGCGGGAAAACCGGGCAAGGATTTGCAGGTAACCATCATCTTTAAAATTGATGGCGGTGCCGTGGTTGAATAAACCTGCCACTGCAAACCAAAAAAAAGAACCGCAAATGCGGTTCTTTTTTTGCCCAAGCCCGATGACGTTAGGGGGCCGGGTCGGGTGCGGTAAAGTGGCTTTTCCCGGCCGGTAGTTCGCAGGGATGGCCCGCTTCATCCACCGCAACGTAGGTGAAAAGCGCCTGGGTTGCACGGTAACGTTGCCCGATGGGGGCGGTGGAGACCTTCTTCACCCACACTTCAACGTTGATATCCAACGAACTGCGCCCGGTTCGCAGACAGCGGGCATAGCAGCAAACCACGTCACCGACGGCGACAGGCTTGAGGAAGCTCATGCCGTCAACGCGTACTGTGACAACGCGCCCTTCGGCAATCTCTTTCGCCATGATGGCACCGCCAATGTCCATTTGCGACATCAGCCAGCCACCAAAGATATCGCCATTGGCATTGGTATCCGCGGGCATGGCCAGCGTGCGCAGAACCAGCTCACCGTGAGGTGCAGTTTGAGTAGTGCTCATCGTCGTCTCAGGTTAACGGTTAAAGGATTACTGTTTGCTTTCGTTATTGTTCTGCTCAGGCGGCAGATGGCGATAGATATACACGCCACAGGCCAGTGTAAACAACAAGGTGAGCCCTGTCAGCCCAAACACTTTGAAGTTCATCCACAGCCCTTCTGATAACCAGAATGCGACATAGATATTGAGCAGTCCACAGGCAATGAAAAACAGCGCCCAGGCCGTATTCAGTTTACGCCACACCGGCTGCGGCAGCGTAATCTCTTTACCCAGCATGCTCTGAATCAGCGACTTGTTGAAAAACCACTGACCAATCAGTAACGCACCGGCGAACAGCGCATAGATGATCGTCACTTTCCATTTGATGAATTCGGGGTTATGGAAATAGATAGTCAGCCCGCCGAACACCGCCACCAACACCACAGTGACCAGCATGGTTTTTTCCACTTTGCGAAATTTGTACCAGCTGTAGAGAAAAGCAGCGAGTGTGGCAGCGATCAGCGCGCCAGTTGCCCAAAAGATATCGTGCAGTTTATATACGACGAAAAAAATAACTAAAGGTAAAAAATCAAGAAGTTGCTTCATTATATCGACCCATTACAACGCGAGGTGCCAAAGATTAACCACATTCACCCGTAGGCGATCGTCTGCTGCTGGTTGTCATTATCCTTGATTGCGCCATTCGCATCCTGTTTTATCGTAAGAATTTGCAGAACATTACTTTTCTGTTAATCAAACATGCCGCCCGCAGACGGCATGTTCGCTCATTATTGACGCAGCAACATATACAGACGGAAAAGGTAAATCAAAAAGAGCGCAGAGATCAGGTTACTCACCCCATTCATCAGGATTGCCATGGTGGTAGGCGATGCCAGCGGCAGACGCGCTACCAGCATCAGCAGGGCAACCTTTGCCAACAACCAAAAGAGCACAGCAGGAGCAATCAGCTTCAGATTGGCATAGGCGAGCTTTGCGCTGAGGCGGATGGAGGCGAAAACGCCTTTATTCTCAACCGCGGCGATCACGGGAGATAAACTGACTGCGATGGCCAGCAACACCCCCGGCACGATCAACAGCAGCATGCCCAGTTGCACTAAAATGGTACCCACCAGGATCAAAAAGAACAGTCGCGGCAGCAGCGGTGCGGAGGCACCAATCGCGCGCAGCGCGCTGGTGGCTTGTCCGGCCGAAACCTGTCTCACCAGCGTCAACACACCGCCGGTCAGCAACGCATTGCCGACCAATGCGGCAAAGGTGCTGGCTGCGGAAACTTTAAGCAGCACCATCTGTTGCTCGGGCGTCATTTGTTGAATCAGATCGTGCAGCCCCAACTGGCCGGTGCTGGAGAGATCGCCACTGACATTACTCAATAGCTGTAACTGTTCCGGTGCCGGTATTAATGCCTGATTTAACATGACAGTAATGACCGCCGTGAGTAATGACAGCAACAACAGGCCGATAAGTTGGTTACGCGTAAAATTCATAGTGTCACGGTAGAGGGTACCGGCCGTGATAGACATGAAGGCTCCTTGGCTATTCAACAGTGAAAACGACGCGTCTCCGCGCCCAATGATCCACATTGTAACCTGTTACCTCAAAAGGTTGCACCTTGCTGCACGTCTGAAAAGGGTATTCGCTGCAAATTTATTCGGCAGGGTAAAGCGGGGGCAAGCCATAGCGGGCTCTGGCGCGATTGCAGGCGTCATTTTCCTCACCGTTCTCACCAGACCGTAAAAACTCACGGCACGGTGAGGGGCGCTGTGCATAGATGTTGCAACTGACAGCCTGACCGATCTCGCCTTCAAGCGCAGCACAGCGGCAGTGCGCTGTGCTGTTGGTGCCCTGCATACAGCGGATAAACGGGGTAATGGGTTCTGTCAGGTTTGCTGGCGTCAGTCCGCCGCCGTCATCAGCCTCTGCCCAGTAAAATGAGACACGAAAAAAACCGCAGCAGGCACCGCATCGCAGGCAGCTGTTGAGGTTATCACCGATATTCGATTTCCGGTTCGACGTATCCATGGTTTACCTCTTCCACAACGTCATCACAGGGGGCCGGGCAGTCATTCACTATAGCGCTACGGCCTCAGCGCCGTGAAGGCTCAGTATCACTCTGCGCACTAAATGCGCTTTAAACTAAAAATTGATGTGAATCAATTTTAGGATTTTTAAGCATTTAGCTCATCTTGATGTGTTTTGGATTTCGCTTTTTTAGCGTGAAAGTTGTGATCTGGCTTAAAACAAGAATACCTACTTAGAGGTATTCTGCGCTCGACTTTAAACCATATAAAGGGAGTGGGTAATAATGAAAAAAACGTCTTTGGCTCTACTCGTCGCAACGTTGCTGCCTGTTTTCGCTCAGGCGCATCAGGCAGGTGATTTTATTGTGCGTGCAGGAACGGCTACCGTGCGCCCGAATGCGGGTGGGGACACGGTGCTGGGTGTCAGCTCTTTTAAGGTCGATAACGATACGCAGTTGGGGCTGACGTTCAGCTACATGGTCACGGATAACATCGGTGTTGAATTGCTGGCTGCAACCCCGTTTACGCACAATGTTGGGTTGCAAACGGTCGGTAATGTGGCACAGGTGAGCCATTTGCCCCCGTCTTTAATGGCGCAGTATTATTTTCGTGATGCGAAAGATAAGCTGCGTCCGTATCTGGGGGTGGGGATCAACTACACCCTATTCTTCGATGAGAAATTCAACGATCATGGTAAGAGTATGGGCTTAAGCGATCTCAGTGCGAAAAACTCGTGGGGGGTGGCCGCACAGGCTGGGTTGGATTATAACCTGGATAAAAACTGGCTGATTAATGCCTCGATTTGGTGGATGGATATTGATACCGACGTCCGTTTTAATTCGCCTGCTGGCCCACAATCGATCAGCACTCGGCTCGATCCGTTCACCTTTATGTTTGGGGTTGGCTATCGTTTTTAATATATATACAACCTGATAGTAACAATTATACCTGCGGCGCTTTCGAGCGCCGTATTTATTTCCAGATAAACTATCACGCACTAAACTATATATTCTACTGGCACAAAAAAACGGCGGGTATTAATCCGCCGTTTTTCAACACAGGGTAAAACCAACCAATAAGGCTAACGTAATAAACGGTTAGCTATTAGAAGTTGTACTGCACACCAACACGGTAACGAGTTTGACGCTCGTCAGTGGTTTTGGCGTAATCAACGTTGCCGACCTGAACGTACGGAGTCCAGTTTTTATCCACTTTGTAAGACAGTTTTACATCGTGGTTCATGTTGTAGTTGTCGTTGTCGAACAGGTAACCGTCTGAACCGGCTTTGTTGTTTTTGTTATATTCGAACTCATACTCAACCGTGAAGTTGGCAGGCAGTTTATAACCGAGGGTAGCGGTGATAGTATAACCGGTCATATCGGTCATTTTGTTCTGGCCGATGTTGCCGCTGAAACGTTGGTAGAACGGACGATAGCGCAGGCCAGCGTAGAAGGAATCCGTGACGTTAGCGGTACCTTTGATGTAAGGGCGGTAGTTGTTGGTAGTAGATGCCGATACCATGTTTAAGCCCGCTTCAACACCAAACGTTTTGTCGAACTTATAAGCATAGCTGGCAGTCACTTCGGTGCCGTTGCTTACTGGTTCATTATAAGCTTTGTTCGGGGTAATACGGTTACCAACAGTTTTGTCGTTAGGTTCACCGTTTTTCCATTTGCCTTCCAGAGAAAGACCGAAACCGTTATCAAAACGGTTGGAGATCAGCAGACGGTCTGCGTGGTCAGCTTTAGCGGTATCTTTCATTTCATGACGGTAGTCAATGGTCACAGCCATGGAGCTCATGCTGACTAACGAGGTTACCAACACCGCGAGTAATTTAGCTTTCATTATATCATCCCATGTCAAGAGAATTATTATTAAAGAGAAGACGCTACTTTTTTATAGCAAGTCCATTGTATGTATTCTTTCTTACAGTAATGTGAACAAGATCTTCAAAATCAGATATTAGTTCAGCTATTTCATTTTTGTGATTTCGTTCAATTAATCAAGCGAAATTTTATGTATTTAAAATTGAAATATCGTTTTGAATTTTATATATTTCTGTTTTGAAGTTTATCTTTCAATTGGAAATTATTTTTTACAAATTAACGCAAATTGAAATATATTTATTGTTGATTATTTGATTGTGTTAAAAATCGATTTCCCCAGCAATGAATTTCTCCGTAAAATAATCATAAATAGGGTCTTGTCAGGGCGAAAAAATATTTTTCCCACTGCCATGTCCGGTGCCAGGTCTGATAAACGGTGGGATTTGCGCGATAACGCAGTGAAAAATGCTATCCCCGCCAGAGGAATACCTGGCGGGGAGGGGAGAAAAGGCAGGATCAGACGCGCGTAGCGGCTTTCATACGACTGACGAAATCATGCAGTTTTGCCAGCATTAC
The DNA here is from genome assembly GCF_025962655.1 of Candidatus Symbiopectobacterium sp. NZEC151. Taxonomy (GTDB): domain Bacteria; phylum Pseudomonadota; class Gammaproteobacteria; order Enterobacterales; family Enterobacteriaceae; genus Symbiopectobacterium. The sequence continues at coordinate 897,415 of NZ_JAGFPE010000001.1, forward strand.
GTCGGGCTGGTGGTGATGTTGTTCAATGATTCGCACAATGGCGGAGCCAGAAATCGCGCCAGCGGCACCGGAAGCGATAGCCTCTTTTACCTGTGACGGTTCTGAAATACCAAAGCCTTGCAGAGCAGGCGCAGCGTGATACTCCGTCAGCGTGGCTATCAGGTGGTGCAACGGCAGCTCAGCGCGCTTCTCCGCGCCCGTCACGCCCGCACGCGACAACAGGTAAGTATAGCCGCGGCCATGAGAGGCAATCTCTCTGAGCAAGGCGTCACTCGCGTTAGGCGGGCAGATAAAAATCGGCGCAACATTGTGTCGCAACGCGGCAGTGCGGAAGGGCGCAGATTCTTCAATCGGCACGTCGGCGATCAGCACGGAATCAACGCCCGCGTCGGCACAGCGCTGATAAAAAGCATCGATACCGTTGCTGAATACCAGATTGGCGTACATCAACAAGCCAATAGGCATGGTGGGGTGCTTCTGACGGATGGCCGCCAGCATCTCAAAACAGTGTCCAGGGGTGACCCCCGCTTCAAACGCGCGCAAGGTTGCGGCCTGAATCGTGGGGCCGTCCGCCAACGGATCGGAAAAGGGAATGCCTAATTCTAACGCATCGGCACCGGCATCGATTAAGGTATGAATAATCTGCAATGAGAGTGCCGGGGTTGGATCGCCTAAGGTGACGAAGGGAACAAAGGCACCTTCTTTCTTTTCAGCCAGCTGTGCAAACCGTTGTTGATAACGCTCCATCAGATCTCCCCCCGACCTTTCAAAATATCGTGCACTGTAAATATGTCTTTATCGCCGCGGCCAGAGAGGTTAACCACCAGCAGTTGCTCTTTTTCAGGCTCCTGACGAATCATCTTCAAGGCATGTGCCAGCGCGTGAGACGATTCCAGTGCCGGAATGATGCCTTCATGGCGGGACAGCTCCTGAAACGCGTCGAGCGCTTCATCATCGGTAATAGAGACGTAGTCGGCGCGCCCAATGCTGTTCAGGTGGGCGTGCTGCGGACCGACTGACGGGAAATCCAGCCCGGCAGAAAGGGAGTAGGACTCCTCGATTTGGCCGTCGGACGTCTGCATCATGGGCGATTTCATGCCAAAATAGATCCCCACGCGGCCGTGTTTCAGCGGTGCGCCGTGTTGCCCGCTCTCAATACCCAGTCCCGCAGGTTCAACGCCAATCAAACGCACCGGGGTTTCTTCGATGAAATCGGCAAACATGCCGATGGCGTTGGAGCCGCCGCCGACGCAGGCGATAACGGCGTCAGGTAAACGCCCTTCGTGCTCCAGAATCTGCGCTTTGGTCTCTTCACCAATCATGCGCTGGAATTCACGCACAATCGTCGGGAACGGGTGCGGCCCGGCGGCGGTCCCCAATAAATAGTGTGCCTTGTCATAGCTGCCAGACCAGTCGCGCAGCGCCTCGTTACAGGCATCTTTCAGCGTGGAAGAGCCGCTGTGCACCGGGATCACTTCGGCACCCATCAGTCGCATACGGAACACGTTGGGTGACTGACGCTCGACGTCTTTGGCCCCCATATAGATACGGCATTTCAGGCCAAGCAGGGCACAGGCCAGTGCGGTTGCCACACCGTGCTGCCCTGCGCCGGTTTCGGCGATGATCTCGGTTTTCCCCATGCGCTGGGCTAACAACGCCTGGCCCAACACCTGGTTGGTTTTATGTGCGCCACCGTGCAGCAGATCTTCACGCTTGAGATACAGCGTGGCGCGTGTGCCCTGGGTCAGATTACGGCAGCGGGTGAGCGCCGTGGGACGACCCGCATAGTTTTTCAGCAGATCGGTAAAGGCGGCCTGAAATTCAGGATCTTTCTGTGCGTCAACAAAGGCCTGTTCCAATTGCTGTAACGCGGGGATCAGTATCTGCGGCACATACTGCCCGCCGAATTCACCAAAGTAAGGATTAAGTAACGTCATAATGTTCCTGTCTTTCCTGTCAGTGCTAATCGAAAAATTGAAGCGTGTCGCGCCGTACTGTCCGGCGATTATTGCGGGTAGAGCGGGGCAAAGGCGGCATGGATTTTCACCGCGTCTTTGATCCCGGGTTCGCTTTCGACACCTGAGTTAACATCCAGTCCGGCACAGCCGAGCTGTGCGGCTTTAGCGCTATTGAATACATTCACGCCACCGGCCAACAGCACGTTACTCAGATCGGCCTCATGCAATAAATTCCAGTCAAAACGCTCGCCGCTGCCGCCTTGTCCGTTATCGAACAGGTAGCGATTCACACCGGCAAAATCGCGTTTGGGCAGTCTTTTTTCAACGCTGAGCGCTTTCCAGATCTGGCAGGTGGCGGGCAGCAGCGCGCGCAGATCATCAATGGCGGTCTGATTTTCATTGCCGTGTAGTTGCACGGCGAACAACCCCAGTTGTCGGGCGGTCTGTGCAATCTCTGCGGCAGGCGCGTTACGAAATACGCCAACGTAGCGCAACGGTGCACCGGACATCACCGTCGGTGCGAACGCCGGTGTCACATAGCGTGGAGAGGAGGGCACAAAGATCAACCCGCCATACACTGCACCGGCGTTGTACGCCGCCGCGGCGTCCATGGCACGTGTGAGCCCACACACCTTATTCTCACCCAGGATCAGGCGGCGCACCGCTAACGACAGATTGGGCTCTGACATCAGCGAACTGCCAACCAGAAAACCGTTGGCATAGGCGCTGAGCTCGCGGATTTGTGCGGCGTTATGAATGCCGGATTCACTGATTACCGTAACATTTTTGGGCAAGCGCGGGGCCAGCGTGCGCGTGCGGTCGAGGTCGATAGACAGATCGCGCAAATCGCGATTGTTGATACCGACCACGCGAGCCTTGAGCGCGATAGCCCGTTCCAGCTCGGCCTCGTTACTCACTTCTGTCAATACGCCCATTTTCAGGCTGTGCGCCACCTGAGCCAGTTCGCGGTACTCATGATCGTCAAGCACCGACAGCATCAGCAGAATGGCATCGGCCTGATAATGGCGCGCCAGATAAATCTGGTATTCCGAGATGATGAAATCCTTGCACAGCACCGGCTGTCTGACGACAGCGCTGATGCGCGGTAGAAAATCAAAACTGCCCTGAAAATATTTCTCATCGGTCAGTACTGAGATAGCGGAGGCGTAATCGCTGTAGACGCGGGCAATGGCCACCGGATCAAAATCTTCGCGAATCAGCCCCTTGGAAGGCGATGCCTTTTTGCATTCCAGAATAAACGCGGGCTTTTTATGTTTGAGCGCCGCATAAAAATCGCGCTGGCTGGGAACAAGATCCGCTTGAAAGCTGGATAACGGCTGTGCTTGCTGGCGCGCAACAATCCAACTCACTTTATCTTTAACGATGTTACCCAATACGGTCTTGTTCAGTTCTGACTCTTGCATAGCACCTTTACCCTCTGGCGGCGAGCGCTGTCACGCGCTGATAGGCCTGCCCGCTGTGAATAACATCCAATGCCTGCTGCGCGTTCTGGCGCAAATCTTCTTGCCCGAACAGACGCAGCAATAATGCGACGTTGGCGGCCACGGCATTACCGTGCGCGCGTTCGCCTTTGCCTTGTAACAGACGCGCCAGAATATCACGGTTTTCTTCGGGCAGCCCGCCCTGGAGTGCAGAAAGCGAGGCGCTTTCCAGACCAAAATCGCGGTGGGTCAATTCATAGGTTTCCACCTTGCCATCACGTAATTCCGCCACCTGTGTAGGGGCGTGCAGCGCGACTTCATCCATACCGCCGCCGTGCACCACGGCTGCGCGTTGATAGCCGAGCACGCGCAGCGTTTCGGCGATGGGTGTCACCAGATGCGGGCTGTAAACCCCAATCAACGCCAGCGGCGGGCGTGCCGGGTTAATCAGCGGGCCCAGCACGTTAAACAGCGTGCGCGTTTTCAACAACTGACGTACCGGCATCGCATGGCGGAATCCGGTGTGGTACTGCGGTGCAAACAAAAAGCAGACGCCGAGATCGTCCAGCGCCTGACGCGATTGTTCGGGTGCCATATCCAGTTTAATGCCGAACGCGGACAGCAGATCGGATGAGCCGGAACGGCTGGAGACGCTGCGATTACCGTGCTTGGCAACCTTCACGCCACAGCCAGCGGCCACGAACGCGCTGGCCGTAGAGATATTGATACTGTTGGTGCCATCGCCGCCGGTGCCGACGATATCGGCAAACAGATAGTCGGGACGCGGAAAAGGTTGCGCATCAGCCAGTAAGGCCGCAGCCGCACCGGCGATCTCTTCCGGGTGTTCACCGCGAACCTTCATGCTGATCAGTGCGGCTGCCAACTGCGCGGGCTCCAACTCACCGTGCACAATCGCGCTGAACAGCGCCTGACTCTCCGCGCGCGAGATGGCCTGAGCGCCAAACAGTTTCTCCAGAATGGCTTGTTTTTCCAGTGTGGCGTCGATAGGTGCCGCGGCCAGCGTATTCACAGATGCGTGCATAACATATCCTTAAATTCGGTAATGATTTTTGTTGTGGGTCGCGATAAGGCTTATGCCAGCGCCCACGCCAGCGTCTGCTCCAGCAGACGGGCACCGTGAGTGGTCAGGATAGATTCGGGGTGAAACTGGAAGCCGCAGACGCGATCGGCGTCGTGACGCACTGCCATCACCATGCCGTTAAAATGGGCATTGACCGTGAGTTCATCAGGCACCTGACTGCCTACCAGCGAGTGGTAACGCGCGACCGGCAGTGGGTTAGGTAATCCCTGAAACATCGCCTGGCCGTCGTGCTCAATGGCCGAGGCTTTACCGTGCAGGATCTCACCGGCTTGACCCACGTGACCGCCATAGGCTTCAACAATCGCCTGATGCCCGAGACAGACGCCAATAATCGGCAAACGACCGCGCAGTTGGGTTAACAGCGCAGGCATGCAGCCTGCCTGTGCCGGGGTGCCGGGGCCGGGCGAGAGCATCAGCACCGGATTTTCCAGTGTTTTCAAGCGGGCAATGAGGGTGTCCACCGGTACCTGATTACGGTAAATCACCACGTTGTGGCCGCTGGCGCGCAACTGATCCACCAGGTTGTAGGTAAAGGAATCAATGTTATCGAGCAACAGGATATCGGCCATCAGAAGATCTCCTTGGCATGGTGAGCCGTGGCAATGGCGCGAAGCACCGCGCGCGCTTTATTACGAGTTTCGTCGGCTTCCGCCTGCGGTTGTGAATCGAGCACCACGCCCGCACCGGCCTGCACGGTAGCGATACCGTCTTCAACATAGGCAGAGCGGATGACGATGCAGGTGTCCAAATCGCCGTGAGCCGTGAAATAGCCCACGGCGCCGCCGTAGCTGCCGCGCCGTGTTTTTTCACTGTCGGCAATCAGTTGCATGGCGCGCACTTTCGGCGCACCGCTCAGCGTGCCCATGTTCATGCAGGCGCGGTAGGCGTGCAGCACGTCCAAATCCTTACGCAGCGTACCGACAACGCGGGAAACCAGATGCATCACGAATGAATAACGATCGACCTTGGTGAGGTCGGCCACGTAGCGACTGCCTGCTTCACAGATACGTGCCAGATCGTTACGCGCCAGATCGACCAGCATCAGGTGCTCAGCCAGCTCTTTATGGTCAGTACGCATTTCCAGCTCGATGCGGCTGTCGAGATCGCGATCCAGTGAACCATCCGCGCGACGGCCGCGTGGGCGCGTACCGGCAATCGGGTAGATTTCAATCTGGCGAGAATCCGCGTCGTATTTCAGCGAGCTTTCAGGCGACGCGCCAAACAAGGTGAAGTCTTGATCCTGCATAAAGAACATATAGGGGCTGGGATTGTTCTCTTTCAGCGTCTGGTACGCGGCCAGCGGCGATGGGCACGGCAGTGAGAAACGGCGTGACGGCACCACCTGGAAGATTTCACCGATGCGAATCGCTTCCTGCATTTGACGTACCACGTCACCGTATTCTTCATCGCTCTGGTTACAACTGAGCGTCATATCGGTCAGCGTCTGGCGCGGCAGCGCGGGTGCTGGCTGCTGCAACTGGTGCCCTAACTGTGCCAGACGGTGTTGCAGACGCTGACGTTCGGCGGCATCGGGCGTGAACAGACTGGCCTGTAAATGCGTGACGCGCTGTTGGTGATCGAGGATCAACAAGGTTTCTGCCAGATAAAAGCAGTAATCCGGGCAGCGTTGCTGTTGGCTGAGCGGCGGTAATGCTTCGAACCCGGCAACCAAATCGTAAGCGAACAGGCCACCGAAGAACATCGCTTCCCGCTCATCGGCGGGGCTGGTGACCAGCGTTTGCAGCAGACGCAACGCATCAAAAACTGACAGCGAACGCAGACGTGCATCTTCGTCTTGCAGGGTATCAACGGCGGGGAAGGTTAACTCACGACCGTTGGGGCGCACGGCGACATCGATATCTGCCGGTAATAGCTGGTCGAGCAATGGCAGCAGCGTCGCGCCGTTAGCGGTCAATGCCTGAATGGAGACTTGCTGCCCCAGTGCGGTGATCCGCAATGCACTATCAATGATCAACAGGCTTTTCAGATCCTGTTTACTGTCAATTTCCGCGGATTCCAGCAGCAGCGTCGCCGGTCGGGCACCGCACAGCTGATGGAAAACCGCGCTCGGATTATCGCGATAAGCGGCTTCGATGCGCAGCAGTTCAAGCTGCGGCTTATCGGTGGATGAAGATATCGTTGCTGATGTTTGCATCGTCGCTACTCTGGTTGTCTGCTGCCCGTTTATGTCGGTTTCACGTCATCGCACAGCAGTAAGTCATAAAAAAAACCCGCCAATTAAGCGGGTTTAGAGATTTTGCATGTTGTGATAACAGCTATGCGTTAATACTCCACCCGCCACAGGGAAGAGCGCCACCAACCAGCGGTTTTGAAGCTGCCGCGCGGGCTGCTGTTTACCATTGCGAGAGAGTGCGTTGCCATTATCACATTTCCATTTATTCGCTGAACTTGCGTACTAGTTAACTAGTTCATGAGCGCATTGTCAACGGGTTAACGTATTTTATTTTATCGATACCACACCGCCGTCGTGTGGTTCCCCTGCGGCGGTGTTTAATGGCATGATGTCCCGCGCCTCAGATTCCCTGAGCCGCATTAACAACCATAGGTGCCTGTGTGTCCGAACTTTCCGTTGCTCTGTCTCCCAGTCCGCTGTTTGATTTGCACAGCCACACTACCGCTTCGGATGGAGAACTGTCGCCCGGCGAACTGGTGCAACGTGCCGTCGAGATGCGCGTTGGCGTGCTGGCGATTACCGATCACGACACCGTGGGCGGGCTGGCCGCTGCGCAGCAGGCGATAGCCGCATTGAATCTGCCGTTGCGGCTGGTGCCTGGGGTTGAGATCTCCACGCTGTGGGAAAACCATGAGATTCATATCGTCGGTCTCGGCATCGACCCTGAACACGCCGCGCTGACAGACTTGCTTGAACAGCAAAAGCGCCGCCGCTGGCAGCGCGCGCAGGCGATCAGTGAGCGTTTGGAAAAGGCGCGTATTCCGGGCGCACTGGAAGGGGCGCAGCGCCTGGCCGGAGAGGGCGAAATCACCCGGGGTCATTTTGCCCGTTTTCTGGTGGAACAGGGCAAAGCCAGCAATGTGGGGCAGGTGTTCAAATCCTATCTGGCAAAAGGGAAAACCGGATATGTCCCGCCGCAGTGGTGTACAATAACAGAAGCCGTTGATGTTATTCATCATGCGGGCGGTGTAGCGGTATTGGCGCATCCTGGGCGCTATGATTTGTCGCCCAAATGGCTAAAGCGGGTGCTGGCCAGTTTTGTGGCAGCAAGCGGGGATGCGATGGAAGTGGCCCAATGCCAACAAGCGCCGGACGAACGCACTCAACTGGCGCGCTATGCGCAGGATTTTCAGCTCTATGCCTCGCAGGGCTCTGATTTTCACCGGCCCTGCGCCTGGATCGAGTTGGGTCGCAAGCTCTGGTTGCCCGGCGGCGTGACGCCGGTGTGGCAACATCCCTCGCTGGCAGTACTGCCTGTGAGCGCAGAAGCGCTGCACCGCGACGGATGCGACGCGTCGCGCTAAATTCGATGTTTAAGGACGTATCATGAGTCAGTTTTTTTATATTCATCCACAAAACCCGCAGACCCGGTTGATCAATCAATCCGTCGATGTGCTGCGTAAAGGTGGTGTGCTGGTCTATCCCACCGATTCCGGTTACGCACTGGGATGCATGTTGGGCGAGAAGAATGCCATGGAGCGCATTTGCCAAATTCGCCATCTGGACAGCAACCACAACTTCACCATCGTGTGTCGCGATCTTTCTGAAATATCGACCTATGCCTATGTGGATAATGCGGCGTTTCGCCTGATTAAAAACAATACGCCCGGTAATTACACCTTTATTTTAAAAGCCACTAAAGAGGTGCCGCGTCGGTTGATGAGTGAAAAACGTAAAACCATCGGTCTGCGTGTGCCTTCTAACGAGATAGCGCTGGCGTTGCTGGAAGCGCTGAATGAGCCGCTGATGTCGACCACATTGATGTTGCCGGGCAATGATTTTGCGGAGTCCGATCCGGAAGAGATTCAGGATCACCTGGGCAAACGGGTGGATTTAATTATCCACGGTGGATTTCTCGGACAAAAACCCACAACGGTGATTGATTTGACCGACTCCGCACCGGTGGTGGTGCGTGAAGGCACCGGTGATATCTCACCGTTTCAGTGAGATACGCGGATAAGATTGCACTGCCGCCATGCGCTTAGTTTTCCGTTTCTGACAGTGCGTGGCACAGGGTAAATTGGGTAATCGGGTGCTGTTCCCAGCCAGCCTGCAAAAATAACGGGGTCAACGCCTGCGGTACCGCGACAGGGGTAGAAATGCCCTGATGCAGTACGGCCAGCGCTTGCAGCAACCGTCGTGCATGACCTTGTCGACGGGCGGTGGGCGTGACATAAAGCGCCCGCAGCTGGGGTTTGGTAAACGCGGTGGCAACAATGGCATAGGCGTCATTGCCCGAGCGATATGCCTGTGCCGGCAGTGCGACCGTCCCCAACGGATCGAGCATCCAGGGTAACGCGTTATCAGGCGCGGCGATCATGCTGCCGATAACGCTGACCGGATCGCAACGTGTTAATGGTGCGGCTGTGTTTGTTGTTTCATCCGGTAGAGGGGCAATAAAGCCGCACAGGGTGTCCTGGCGCGTAAATCCCATCCTGTCATACAAGGCAATGCCAGCCACATTGTTGCTAATCACTTCGAGCCACAGGGCGCTGTCGCCCCGTTGACGCGCTTCATCCAGCAATCGCCCTAACATCGCTGTTCCCAACCCGCCACGACGCCAGCGCGGATGAATGGCAAAGGCAGCCAAACGGCAACGCGAGCCGCGACGCACCATGATTGCCAGCGCCACCGGGTTATTGTTGGCGCTCCAGATACGGCTCTCGGTCAATGACAGACCCTCTGCGTTAAAGCGCGTGGCAAACGTTGGGCCATCGAGGGTAAAAGGGATCACATAATCCGTGAAGCACTCGGTCAATATGGCGGCGAGCTGATGGCTGTCGTAGTGCGTGGCATCCCGGCAGACCAGCGGTGAAATTGATGTCATGGGCGTTTAACCTGTTGTGTCGGCGATAGCGTATACGGTTCCCTGGAAACAGGATTATCGGCCGATATAGCGTTGTACTCAAACAAGATGCGCTTTTTGACCTAAAATTCATGTAGAATGATCGGCCACTCGTGCTACGGGTACGGCGATGTGGCGATAAACAGAGGAAGGCATTGCCCGAATTCCTCTGCTAAACAGATACTCATCAGTGAGTTAGACGGAAAGTGACGTTAACTCATTGTTTTATCCGACGCCTGTGAAGGCGTGCAAGTGAAATATTAAAATATTTATAATCAATAAGTTAAATACTTCCAGTTAATGACTGTTACCACCTTGTGTGACAGCCATTAGTCACATCTTAACACTCATCCTGTATGTACACATTTCCCCTTCCATTTTACATTTCCACCTGACGGCTCTGCATGTTGTCCAAAATTTGTCAGTTGCACATTTTCTGCACTCTGGTTAGCCTGAGTTTAATATTAGTTTCAGATTGGGCCGACGATGACAACAGGAACAAACCGTGCTTTCAAGTACGGTAATCAGCCGATAAGAATCACTACTGTTCAGGTGGTAGAGGAGTTAGGTGGGGCTGCAACTATAAAGCAGGTCGATTCTTTTCTTAGAAGAATGTATCCTCACTATCGCGACAATACGCGCTCAAATCTTGTGATTAACACCGTAAATTGCAATCGAAGTCATTGGGATTGTAATAAAGTTGCAAGAAGAACAGATGATACCAATCATCGATACCATCAGTATGATCGATTATTCAAACGTGGAAACGTTTTTGAAGTTTATCAACCCTCTGTTCATGGTGTTTGGGAGTTGTACCAAGATCAACAAGGCAAATGGTGTTACCGCAAAGTGAAATCTGAGTTTGAAAAAGCTGTTGATGCTGCGTCAAAACTTTCCTCATCAGAACGCAAAGAGATTTTAAAAACGGAGAGTAAAACTCCCGAGCTAATCGTGGTAACAACACGAGTTTATAAGCGAAGCCCGTATGTAGTTGCCGAAGTTCTTTTAAGGGCTAATGGCAAGTGTCAAAGCTGTAAGCGTGATGCTCCTTTCCTGAAAGAAGATGGCACACCATTTCTTGAGGTTCATCACATTGAGTGGCTTTCTAATGGAGGCGATGATTCTGTGGAAAATGCTATTGCGTTATGTCCGAACTGTCACCGACAGGTACATTATGGGGTTTTGGCGTTAGTATCAATTAATAAATAAAGAATACCGGTTTGTGATAATATGAGTAGAGCAAATATCCTGAGGATTCTATGGGGATTGATTTGATATCTGGCTTAATTAGCACTATAATCGGCGGTATATTCACATTGTGGGGGACGATGATCGAAGGTAGACACCAGCAGAGAGGAAATGAAGAACAGACTAAGGATATTAAACTAAATGTATTGATTGGCGTTAAAGTGGAAATAATATCCCTCCTTGATGTTTATAATAATAGAATGTTTAAGGCAATCAAACTATATGATTGTTCTAGCCCATTTTTTCTATTTTTCCCAATCACACAATATAACTTTTCTTTCTATATGACTGGTAACGTGAGGGCTTATGAAAGGAATCTGTAAGTTATGTCTCGAAGAGAAAGAACTTCAGGAATCTCATAGCATACCCAGAAGTTATTTCAAACGTTTAAAGAAAAATGATTCACAGTTGATTACATGTCAGAAAGGAAGCAAACCAAAACGAGAAAATGTTGATCCGAAAGAGCCATTGTTATGCTTCGCATGTGAGCAGTTTATTAGCCATGAGTTCGAATCATATGGAACAAGGTTGTTGAGAAATCATCATAATATACGTAAAAACTCTGACCATATAATCATCAACTCATTCGATTACAAGCGATTTTATCTTTTCTTGCTAAGCATACTATGGCGAGCGTCCGTCTCTAAAAGCGTTCATTATTCAACAGTGAATGGTGTACCTGAGCTCGATGACTTGATGAGATATTGCATTAAAAACAAACAGGTGAGGATCAATAAACTTAGCCATTTGAAGGTGGACAACTTCATCCGTATTTGTGTGTTCAGATTGATAGACACTACTAATAACATTCCTGATCATGTTATTAAATCTATTCTTAGCAACTTTGCCTTTTTAAAAAATGATGAAACAGACAGTGTAATATGGTATTTTATTGTGGAAGGGTTTGCTATATTCTATGTTTTCTCTGCTTCTAAAGATTACCATGATGTCATTAAAATAAGGTTAAAATCACAGTTGACTATGGGTAGTCATCAGAAGATCTTTAAGATTGATATTTTTAAAGATGCACTTTTTTCAGAAATTTTTATTGATTTGCTTACTTCCGCAAGTGAACATAAATGATTATTTCATACTGGTGTGGCCGACTTTCAGTACAAAAACTCAGGTACACAAAAATAGTTGAATAATTTATAGTATGTACGACCATGAATCATTGTGCATGCTCTGGTTTGGGGATATAAAAAGTGCTATTAAATTACCGTTTTATATACCAATGTTTAACTTAAGAACTTGATGGTGATTATTCTCATTTATAGAATTTTATGATAAAATACTTTCCAAGTTAAATTTAATCAAAGAGAGTATATATTGCATACAGAGTTCATGTTGCCTGTGTTTAACCTCCCATTAAGGGATGAGCCTAACCGTATGGCGACTATCCTGAAGTCAGCAGGATTGACACTGACAACATCACGTATTGATATTTTGTACCACCTCACTCAAACTTCTATTCCTTGTACAGCGTCAGAACTTTCAAAGCTCTTGGACATCCCGCTGTCAACAACACACCGCAATCTTTCAGTATTGGCTTGTGCTGGTTTAGCCAATTACATTATTGACCGATCAGGGGTATCCCGCTGGTTTTTGTTGGTAAAGGGAAAGACTAATTTTTGTCCATGCTGCAATCAGGAATACCGTTCCGTTTGTTGTACGTAGTGGGTAACATTTTCCTGCTAAATCTTCCTCAATAAGTAGGGCAGGGGAAACTCGCGCTTGCAAATCTGGATGTATTGGTGTAGGGTTTGAAATGGATATTTATGTAAAAAAACTTTGTTCGAAAAAAATCCATCATACCCTGCACCTCTCGCCTCAGTTCTAAAGGGGCTTTTTGTCATGTCCTTTTGTTTGTTTTGCGGTGGTCTGATGGTAATAACTTGTAGTTTAGCTTGTGTATGTACGTGGGTTAATATAACTACCTGAAGGGGGGCCTTTGATAGAAAAGTCATATCCAGTACCAACTGATTCAATTATTACTCCATACAAAACCATCACACACGATTACGGTAGTTATCCACTTATTATCGGTGATCGCTTCCACCATAATGGCTACGCATATTTAATCAATACAACAGAACCTTCCGGTGTAAGGTTAGATATCCTCTGCCCAATAGCCGCAGAACTAGAAGCTATTCTGGCAACCTATAGCCGTGTATTTTTCGCTTGTTTTGAATTACGCTTGCCTAGTGGTAGTCCTGTTGAAGTTGGCAATAAGTGGGTGCGTCAGCTATTCAAAAAACTGCGTGAACGCCTCAAGTCTAAATACAAGAGACCGGAGGGCGTCACAAGTCCAATCAACGATTTTGCATTCGGCTGGGTACGGGAGAAAGAGAGAGCAAAACAAGACCATTACCATTGCTGGATTGCACTTCCGCATCGTCAGGTTCAAAGATTAGGCGGCCCGACATATGGGATTGGGGGTGCAGTTATGGATGTCTGGAGTCAGCTAACTGGCGGAGAACACACGCTGGTGGACCTTTTGGGCAAAGATGAACGGTATCCGAAAAGTTATGTTATTGAGCGTGGTAAGCCCGAAACACTTGAAGGTCCGTTATATTGGGTATCATACCTTGCAAAGGTGCGTGGAAAGTATCAAACTGGTAAAGGTGACCGTGTACATTCAACATCACAATTAAGAAATAAGAAATTGTAGTCTCCAAATCCTTCATAGGAAGGCCAGTATCTAAATTTGCACTATAAGCAGTACCAACCCATTACCCATATCAAAAAAACCTTATAGTGACGCACTCAGGATGTTTAACAGGGTTCTTTTCCCATCACCTTAAGTTAGATTTAAATTTATGAACATCATTCTCGATTTTGCTCAAGGATTAACCGTAGGGCTACCGCTTTAATCGGAGTAGCCCTTTATTGTTTTCTCAGATCTATTCACGAAAAATAAATATTATAAAAATGTACAACAAAACTATAAGTTTCATAAACCAAAAATGCTCAGATCAGAGCCATTTGATAGGTTACTACAAATAAAATAAGGTTTTTTTCAATACGTTATAGGCGTGAAACCAATAATCACTGTGTGAAATCTGTTGGTTTCCGCCTAAAGAACGATCTACTGTGCCAATGTATAGTTGTAAGAGGCCTAAGTTTTAGTTCGTCTAATGGCATGATGCTTTTAAAAGTAAACGCCGATTAATCATTTACTTTGATAGCGCCATTTCTTAACAACCAAATTAATCTGTTCCAAGGTCAGGGCCTGTTGTTGCCAACCCTTGTCAAAATCTACATCATTAGACCGAGGTAGTTGTTCTGCCAATAAATTACGAATCATAACCCTAGTAGGCAACGTTGCGGCTTGACCGACGAAAATAGCCTCTTGCCGCCGTAAGCCTGAAAGCATTTTTGTTAAACCGGACATTGAATCTGGCAATACACTACGGACGTGTTCTCTATCTGCATCATTGGTGATCCGTAGTACAATCCATGAATTACATTGTGATAAAACAGTAGCTTCAACTTCACTGGGTCTTTGCGAGACTAGCAATAAGCCAACGCCATATTTTCGACCCTCTTTTGCAATCCGGCGAATAGCTGATTGCGCTGCTTCATACTGTGCTTCGCCACGATTGGGAACATATCGATGCGCCTCTTCACAGACTAATAATACAGGGCTATTTTGACGCTCTGTTTCAGACTGCCAAACTTTAAGCTGAAAAACAATTCTTGCTATTGCTGCGCTTGCAACTCCAGCCACTTCATTTGGAACGCCAGAGAGATCAACTATCTGTACAGTTGTATTTTGAGTCAAAAATTGATTAACGACAATTGGTAAAGGATCTTGCTCTCCATCCCAACCATTCATCATAAATTTAAGCCGTCCATCTTTTAACAACGAATCGATCTTGCGAACGACTTTACTAAAGTCCTCATGCTTGTTTTTATCCTTACCATCTGGTCGTTGTATATTTATTGCACCAATTAGGCCTTCCTCATATAATACGCCACCTTTGCAACCAAAATGGTCTAACCCTTCAGCACTACCTAAAATATACGGAACTGGCGAATCAACAGTTAATTGACTTTTATCCAAACCAAGTCTCTCAGCTGTTTGTTCACGTACATAAATTAAAGCATTCTTAATGATATTAGATTGAGATGTAGCAGCGAACTCTGTTTTACCTATGAACAAACTTAACGATTCTTCTAGATCAAGTAGCCAGTAAGGTAATTTTAGCGTCCCTTCATCTGTAGATAACCGTTGATGCTTAGGAAATGCTTTGCCGTACTCATTATGTGGATCGAGAATGATAACTTGCGGATGCCAGTGCGTATGCTGAGCAATCTCACCACGTTCAAGAATGCTGTGGATCACCGCCGCTACTGTACCTGATTTACCTGAGCCAGTTGAGCCTAAGATTGCAGTATGTTTCCCTAGCAACTCATTAAGGTCGGCATAGCATGGAGCGCCACCAGAGCCGACATGCTCGCCAAGCTGTATTACAACACCTTTGGCATCACCATATATAAACCTAAGCTCTAATTTCGGTGTAAGATAAATTGTTTGCTGCGGCAAAGGGTAAGTAGCAACACCTCGTTCAAATTCAAGTGTAAACTCGCTTTCAGCCTTTAATCTCCATTCGCCTTCACCAAATAGTTCAGCTTCAATAATTCTCTCATCCGAACCAACAACCGGTATCCCTTTTTCAAGCTGATAATCCGATTTCATACGTAAACGACTAACCAATCCATAAATCGTACGACGACCAAAGTGAACTTTAATAATGGAGCCAAACTGACCAATGGGGTAGTTCTCCCCTGCAAAAACTCTGGATAATTCGGAAATGGAAGGATCAAGTTCTGCAATTATACGTGAACCATCTACCTCTATAATCTTACCAATAGCCAAATTTTCGATTGGTTTTGTATACTTACTATCCATATCAAACTCCGCCTTCAAGAATCTGTGTCAGATATTCAAATCTCCACCATTGAATACTGTGGGGCGATTCAATAGTAGTATCTGCATGGAAAAATCCTTTATCAGCAAAAATAAGTACTTGCTCACTGATAGCATTATCTTCATGCCAAGCCTTTAACACACCCGTGGGGTTTGCATCACTTGTGAAAACAATTATGGTCAAATTACCATGGGACGATTTTAACCCTTTATCAATCTCTAAATTGATATGTGCATCGCCAAAGCTATATCCGATAATTAATAAAACACGTTGATTACCATTTCTAGGGTTTAAAACAAGTCGAGCTCTTTGCATCAGATTTGCATATGGATCGAGCTGAGTTTCTCGATATTTTGTTGATGCAGGCCAAATCATAATTTTCGATGATTGATTTCTACTATGCTTAAGATGCGGGGCAATGCGTAAAGGCGTAGATGATAAAGGATGTTCAACCCAATTTATTGAACCATGCAGCTTTAATACTCGTGCTTCTAATCCTTTTTGCTCAAACGTAGAAGGAGACCACCACCCTGACACGCCACCTTCTAGACCATCAGCATAACGCAATTCGGACAATGCTAGAGAATCTTCAATTAATGTATCGTAATTCATCACTAGATAATCGATAGTTCCCGAATGGTTATCTTTTCCTGGCCTCATAGGTCGATGAAGTGCTTTCACAAATCGCTCATGAATTTCAGAATCTATGTCTATGTTGATAACTTCAAAAATCGCCAATTTGATTTCATCAATAACTTTCAACAATTGGTCATTACTATACTCTACATTCCCGATTTTTACGTTACTCGTATCAACACCACGGTTAGCACGGCGAGAAGTAATAGCTAACCAATCAACTAATTCACTTAAGTAGTCTTCGATGTGTGAGGCTGGATTTGCATCAGCAAAAGAAGATTGGATAACATTCAATATCTGCTTTGAATCCGCAGATAGTTTATCGCTTTCTAGTGCTTTGGCAGTAAGCTGATTAGTTAAAGGTAATCCCGCACAAGCGCTGGCTCCTGCTCCAAGCAATACAGATTTTGAATGTGAAAGCAGCTCCTCAAGCTTATTTAAAGCACTTCTGAATTCTTTTTTTTCAAAAATACTAATATCAAATGCCATACTCTCTCCCTGCTACCTTTACATAATCAAGAGTTGAATGTTCTAAAGCATTTTTGAATCGCCTGATTAGTTTTAACTTAGTGCAAACCCCACTTAATTGACTTTTCTTATTTAGAAAAATGATGAAAATTTAACAAAAACCGATTTAGATATTCCAATGGCGCTTAATGGTTGCTATACCCACCCCTAACGCGACAGCTGCTTTAGCTTGGCTCAAGCCTTGCGCTCTGGCCTCCTGTACTCGTTTGAAGGTGCCTGTAGCAGCGGGGCGACCTAATTGCCTTCCTTCTCTCTTCGCCCTCATTAAGCCCTCTTTGGTGCGTTCTACAATGCGTGATTTCTCGAACTCCGCAAAGGCTGAGAACATTTGCAGCATCAACTTACCTTCTGCACTGGCAAGGTTCCTCACAGGCAAATCCAAAGATACCACATCAATATTACGCTCAACCAACATTGCGATAGTCTGCTGTACATCAATATTATCGCGACCAAGGCGGTCGAGTTTTAACACAACCAATCGATCCCCAGCTTCCAGTTTATGATTGACCATATCGGCGAAGGATTTACGTTGCATTGCCAGTACACCACCGGAAACAACTTCCGATACAACACGGCTGTCAATTACCTCATAGCCAGCCTGACGGATCGCCATGATTTGGTTTTCTGTCGTCTGCTCGCTGGTGGAAACGCGACAATAGGCAAAAGTACGGCTCATAACATCCCCTCAGTTGGTATCAATATACGGTATCATAATCAATCTTTGGTATCTTTATGTCAATACCCTAATTTTTTGATACTAGTTCTGGGGGATGTACACTGGTGTCATAAAACGTTCGATTGTTGATACCGCTCTGACTACCATCTCGAAACCACTATGCTGATATTTGCCAAACATCCAGTAGCCCCCTTCGAGATAGAAATAACCTGCTTGATCATGCAATCCAAATTTGACGATATTTGAATTATGAAACATCGATTTAATGAAGGTGCTTTATGCGGATGTTAGGAGAGTAAAGTGAGGTAGCAAAAGTACTACCTCTAAGTGGGATTTAGCGAAAGTCTTTCATTGTGTACTTGTACGTTACAACATCGGAGCCAGCGTGAAGCTCGGTTATGGTCAACGCACTGCCATTAACAGAAAATACTACATTGAACTCAACGGTGCCTGAACCATTCCAGCGGTTGGAACTTTGCCCCGTTTCTTTCCATATCACATTTGCATCAGAAAGCTTGCAATCATAAGAAAAACGTTGACCATCAGATTGTCTACGGTAAGAAAGAGTGAATACGCCTGCTGTATTCGTTTTCTCTGCTTTGACACTATTCAAATCACGCCCAAACATCCCGGCGATTGCGCTTCGGCAAACCTGCATATCAGAGAACGGCTTTGTACTTGCCGCTGCCATGTTTGCTGGTGCTGCGGCTTTAACCTTAGCTACGCTCGTTGCTGCGAAGGTGGTGCTTGTCGGTGCAGCTGCTGCTTGGGGCGCAGATGATTTGTCAGAGCTGCTGCTACAACCTTTAATGACAGCAAAGACCACAATGGCAATAAAGATAAAACCACGCACAGGAGACTCATAGGGTTTTTTAACGCCGCAATTGGGACATATCTTTGCACCAGATGAAACCGCGTGCCCGCACTCCCTGCACATTTTCATTGCCATGATAATCTTTCCTTAATCATCAAGTTCAACAACATAGCGACCACCTTTATCTTTAATAATGTACTTGTACAAGTCATCACAGAAGACCGTGACCGAACCTCCAAAAGCTGCGGGATAGACGCCATTCACCTTGTTACATCGATAACCAGCCTGCTGTATCACAGCCTGACTTTCTGCCTTTAACTCAGGTGAGCCATCGTCTGCGAACGCACTACATGCACTTAATCCCAGAGCTACTATAAGAATCTTTTTCAAAATCAGTCTCCATCGCTGAAATGGTTAAGAAATAATCGGCATACACACAAAATTTATTAATTAGTAAAATCGATCATTAATATACTATCGATCGTTAAAACTGATCAATATGGTTATTATAATGATTGGGTGAAATTCTACACAGGTTGCTGAAGTGTAAGCGAACGTTCGGTACAGGAGGGGGGTAAGATGAAAGGCCATATATTTGTGATGTGTGGGTTACTAACGACGTTTGCCGCCGAGGCTGGGCGGATCACCATGAGCAATTCTGACGAACAGGAGTTGCAGGGCGAAAAGCGGTTGTGCTTTTACGAAAACAGCATTTACTTGTTTACACTGGTGACGCGCTCTCAGTCCTGCCCGCATACTATGACTTTCAATACCGCTGAGAATGAAAAATAACCAACCAAAAACCCCCATACAGGCGGGGTTAGGTGTATGCTGATTGTGTACATTTTCTATATATGTTATTGAAATATAGATATAATGTATTATCAATGTGTTAATAATGCACAGGGTTAGCATTACTGATTTGTTAAATCAACCACACGAAGTAAATCCTTCAAGGGTGGTGTATGTGTATATCTTGCTGTGATGCCTAGTGATTGAGTTCTACTATGACCTACGACAAACTGAACAAGCGATGAATTACCAACGGTAGCTATTGCATTGCTTATGAATGTATGACGTAACGAGTGCACTCTACGTTTGAGGCCATACTCGTTGTAGTGGGGAATGCCTAATTCATCCATCAAGCTTATCCAGTCTTCCGTAGTAGTCGTGTAGTTTGGAAGATTGCCAAAGACAGGATCGGAATCTTTTAGGTTTTCCACACAGGCCAAAAGCCCTGCTTCTATAATTCTATGAATTGGAACCTGTCGTCTGGCGTGTTCGGTCTTCCCTGTGTCAATAAAGATATACCAGCGCCCGGTTTCCTCATCTTTTCGTATGTGATTCTTACGGATCTCCGATATCTCACCACGCCGAGCACCTGTATAAACCAGTGTAAGGAAATACCATTTCCGATAATCACTATCTGGTAGGGCTAAAAGACGCTCTTTGATCCGGTTCAGTTCGCTGGCGTTGTAGTTTCCACCCCGGTTGGGTTTCACCTCGCAACTAATCTGATCAGTAGGAGATTTGGTCAGAATATCCTTCTGATCTACAAGATATGTTTTAAACAGCGAGCGCCAGAGCTTTAAATGCTTGTGGACGTGCTCACTGGCGATGAGGTCATCTTCGGGAACGTCATATTCGATGCAATCAGCAAGACTCATTCTGGAGTAGGGCAGTCTAGTCCTAGTAGGCAAATTTTCCGCAACCTTGAGAGCTTCCCTTATATGTTGTTTAGAGATTTTATCGACGGGAATATTACCAACAACATGGTAGAGGACATCAAAGAAGCGCTGATTCTCGTTTGCTGTCTGCTTACGCCACTTTTGACCTTTATCCTTTCTGAAGTCATGCCACGCTTCCAACAATCTTGGGCCGTGCGCTGTTTCAGTCTCGGCAATTGTCGTCATATTTTGCTCTACTGGCGTCGGGTTAACTGGCGAGACTGCATTTTGTAAAGCTGACCCCATCGAATCAATGATCTGCTGGTATCGTGGCAAATCACCAGAATAGAATGCTTCATAAGCCTGTGACATAAGGGCCTGATTCATATCTATCTGGCTGGCAATATGGTGAATCTGTTCAAGGTCGGATTCATTAACCGTTAACCTCTTCATTCTGAGTGCTGCAGTAATCATTCTGGCGGAAAAATTGTCGCCATTGTACATATTACTCAAATGGTGGCTTGCGTAGCCCCGCGCCTCTTTTGCCGTGTCTAGGGGCGATAAAGGTTCACCTGTAATCTGTTTGTGATATCGGCCTAATTCTGGTAACCGTTTAGCCTCTTCAATGCCACCTTTTAGCCAATTCAAAAGATATTCATCAAAGTCTTGTTTTGTGGCGGCGCGGTAGCCTTGCATTTTGTGTTTGAACTCTTCGAGGCTCATAGTTCCATTCTGCACAAGGGGAATGAAAGGGCGGAGCTGATTCATGATCACTTCTGCTTGCTTTCGGCTATCAGTGCCGAGAGTCAGACGTACAAAACTTGTTGAATCATTTAGTCTAAAGTTAGTGTAGAATGTGCGCCCACGAATCATTGTGTGTGGCAGCTTGTGTGACATATTGTTTGCCATGCTGTGTACCATGAAATAGTTATATATCAGTGAGTTAAGTTATTATTGGTGCTAACTCGTTGTTTTTGAAAGTATACCAGACGCCTGTGAAGGCGACACTCTGAGGCTGCTCAATGAGCGAAAAGTTACAAAAAGTGCTGGCGCGCGCTGGCCACGGCTCACGCCGCGAGATTGAAGGTATTATCCAGGCAGGCCGTGTGAGCGTGGACGGCAAAATTGCGACGCTGGGTGACCGCGTCGAAGTGACCAAGGCAACCCGCATTCGTATCGATGGTCATGTGGTTTCCGTTAAAGAAACCGAAGAAGCGGTCTGTCGTGTACTGATCTATTACAAACCGGAAGGTGAGCTTTGCACCCGGAGCGATCCCGATGGCCGCCCGACGGTGTTCGATCGCTTGCCGAAAATGCGCGGTTCGCGCTGGGTGGCGGTAGGGCGTCTGGATGTGAATACCTCCGGCCTGTTGCTGTTCACTACCGACGGCGAATTGGCAAACCGCTTGATGCACCCCAGCCATGAAGTAGAACGTGAATATGCGGTGCGGGTGTTTGGTGAAGTGGATGAGGATAAACTCAAGCTGCTGACCAAAGGCGTACAGCTTGATGACGGTCCTGCATCGTTCTGCACCCTGAAGTACAGCGGCGGCGAAGGATTAAACCAGTGGTATAACGTCACGCTGACAGAAGGGCGTAACCGTGAAGTGCGTCGTCTGTGGGAAGCGGTTGGCGTGCAGGTAAGCCGCCTGATTCGTGTGCGCTATGGCGATATTCCCTTACCAAAAGGGTTGCCGCGCGGTGGCTGGACAGAAATGCCGCTCGAGCAACTTAACTACCTGCGCGAACTGGTGCAATTACCGGCTGAAACCACCAGCAAGCTGCCGGTTGAGCGCGAGCGTCGTCGGGTGAAAGCGAATCAAATTCGTCGTGCGGTAAAACGCCACGGCCAGGCCGGTCCAGCGCGGCGCAGTGCGCCAAAGCGTAACGGCTAAGCGCGATGTTAAGGTAGTCGGTTTTACGCGGGGTGTGTCGTCGCCACACCCCGTGACATCAGTCCAATCTGCTTACCAATCAATCCCTTGTTGGGCCTTTATGCCCGCATCAAATGCATGCTTTGTCGGTCGCATTTCCGTTACCGTATCCGCCAATTCCAGCAACTCGCGGTGGCAGCCGCGCCCGGTAATAATGACGCTCTGATGGGCCGGTCGCTGTTGCAGTGCGGTCACCACGTCTTCCAGCGCCAGATAGTCGTAGCTCACCATGTAGGTCAGTTCGTCGAGGATCACCACATCGAGCGAAGCATCGGCCAACATACGTTTGCCGTGCTGCCAGACGGCTTGTGCTGCCAGCGTATCACCGGTGCGATCCTGTGTGTCCCAGGTAAATCCGGTTGCCATCACCTGAAACTCAACGCCGTGCTGGGCGAGCAGGTTGCGCTCGCCGTTGGGCCATTCACCTTTGATAAATTGAATCACGCCGACGCGCAGGCCGTGGCCTACCGCGCGTGTCGCGGTGCCAAACGCCGCCGTAGTTTTTCCTTTGCCGTTACCGGTAAACACCATCAGGATGCCGCGCACGTCGTTGGCCGCCGCGATGCGTTCGTCGACCCGTTGTTTCAGTTTTTGCTGGCGCTGCTTGTGGCGATCGTTATCCATGGTCAGGGCTCCCTTATACGGCTGGGCCGGGCTTTCTGCCCGGCTGTGCGTCGAAACTCATGCCGGTTTTGCGTTTGCTGTCATCACCCATTAAATAAAGGTAGAGCGGCATAATCTCGGCCGGGGTTTTGAGGCGTTGGGGATCTTCATCCGGGAACGCGCTGGCGCGCATTGCGGTGCGCGTGCCACCCGGATTGATACAGTTAACGCGCAAATGCTGGTTGCGGTACTCATCGGCCAATACCTGCATAAGCCCTTCGGTGGCGAATTTGGAAACCGCATAGGCTCCCCATTCAGCGCGACCGACGCGACCCACGCTGGAACTGGTGAACACCAGAGAGGGGCTGGCGGCTTTTAGCAACAGGGGTAATAGCGCCTGCGTCAGCATAAACGTCGCATTCACGTTAACTTGTATCACCTGATGCCAGTTCGTCGGATCCTGTCCGGCGATCGGTGCGATATCCCCGAGCAACCCCGCGTTATGCAGTACGCCGTCAAGGTGCGGTATCTGTTTTTCCAGGTCAGCCGCCAGCGCAGCGCATGTCTCGGCGGTGACTGTCAATAAATCGCAGGGCACAATCAGTGATGGTGTCCCGGTTTCACGCAGGATTTCTGCTTGTACATCCTGTAATTTATGTTCGGTGCGACCCAGCAGGATCGGCCGGGCTCCGTGGCGCGCGTAAGTGAGCGCGGCTTCGCGGCCGATGCCATCGCCCGCGCCGGTGACCAGAATAAGGCGGTGTTTGAGAAGATCATTCATGGGTTGATAATGCACGGTGCTTTCCTCTATACGCCGCAAACCATAGGACGTAACGGCAGTTATGCCTCAATGCGACGGTGAATTCAATGCGCGTCGGGCGCATTCTTGGGCCGCTGCGGTAAAAAACAGCAACAGGTGTAAAAAACCCATGAATAACATCGCCATATTTCACGCCATACGTTAGGCTGTCTTTTTGCTCTCGCGCTGGTTTGATGAAAACCGTGGAGTGGCGTAAGACGAGCGGTATGATGGTGTGGTGTGTCGCAGGCGACTGCGCAGGTTAACATCGGCGGCGTCATGATATGACTCAGTAAACGAGGGACGGTATTTGTGGAATTGCTTTCTCAGTACGGCTTATTTCTGGCAAAAGTAGTCACGATAGTGCTGGCCATTGGCGCACTGGTGGTGTTGACCTTTGGTGTCACGCAGCGAAAACGCCCGCGCAAAGGGGAGTTGCAGGTGATGAACCTGGGCGAACAGTATCGCGAAATGCAAAATGAAATGCGCGACACCTGCATGAGTGATGCGGAACGCAAACTGGTCGCCAAGCGTAAGAAAAAAGAAGACAAGGCTGCCGCGAAAGAAGAGAAACTGCGCGCCAAACGCGGCGATGAGAAAGTGCTAAAACCACGTCTTTACGTATTGGATTTTAACGGCAGCATGGACGCCGGTGAAGTCTCGGCACTGCGTGAAGAAGTCTCGGCGGTGCTGGCGGTGGCGACGCCGCAGGATGAAGTGCTGTTGCGTCTGGAAAGCCCCGGCGGCGTGGTGCACGGCTACGGGTTGGCCGCTTCTCAGTTACAGCGTCTGCGTGACGGCGGCATTCGGTTGACCGTTGCGGTGGACAAGGTGGCTGCCAGCGGCGGATACATGATGGCGTGCGTGGCCGACCGCATTGTTGCGGCGCCGTTTGCCATCATCGGTTCTATTGGCGTGGTCGCTCAGATCCCCAACTTCAATCGGTTGCTGAAAAACAATGATATTGATGTCGAATTGCACACTGCCGGTGAATATAAGCGCACGTTAACGCTGTTTGGTGAGAATACGGAGCAGGGGCGTGAAAAATTCCGTGAAGAGCTGAACGTCACTCACGGCCTGTTCAAACAGTTTGTCAAAGAGATGCGGCCCTCGCTGGACATCGATAAAACCGCCACGGGCGAACATTGGTTTGGCACGCAGGCACAAACGTTGGGACTGGTCGATGCGATTGGCACCAGCGACGATTTGCTGATCCAGGAAATAACCACGCATGAAGTGCTGAGCGTGCGTTATACGCGGCGCAAGCGCCTGTTGGACAAAATCATGGGAAACGCGGGTGAATCCGCCGAACGTCTGCTGCTGCGTTGGTGGCAGCGGGGCAGCCATCCGTTTGTTTGAGGCGTTTAACCCTGTGCGCGGCAAAATACACCGCGTACAGGGATATCCCGCTTAGTCGATCAGTTGATACTTCTCTGACAATTCATGCGCCAAATGCTTGAACATGTTAAACACCGCCGTGGTTTTTAATGTCGGCAGGCCGTTGTCATCCAGGAAATAATCCCCTTTAAACACCAGCACGCCGCTCTTCTGATTGACGTCGGTGGCAATCATGCCGTGCAGATAGTCATCATGGTTCTGAATCAAACGGTTAGCTTCTTCCAACAGCGTCTGGCGATCGATGTTAACCTTCTCTGTGGCGCTGTGCTCTGCGGCAATAGTCTCATTGTCTGACATGGTGTTACTCCTACTGAAACTCATGACGCTATTCTAACGCTACCCCGGCGGCATTCGCTTGTGCTTTTTTGCGCTTTTTTCGCAGAGCCTGTGAAAACAGATTGATATGACGACGTAATTTTTCTGAAGACTACGCCGTTTTCAGCCGATAACGATGAGCAGCAGAGGTTGGCGAAAACCGCGTTTCCATGCTAATTAGGTTGCGTGGCGGCATTTATCAGGTAGAGTGTGGGATTTTGTATCGTTAAGCGGAAAAAATTCTTTACGGTGTCGCAGCAGCGTTAGGCGGCACCGCGGGCAGTTAACCGTCATTACAGCAAAAAAACGTGGATGGTCATGTGGTTATGGAATGGTTTATTGACCGTTACGTACTCTTGAATCTCCACCCAGTGAAGCTGGAAGTACGCCAACAGGCGTAGCGGTAGAGAATAAATGACGTATATGCCCCTTGAAAAAGGGAGCAGACGCCCTCAACAACACGTTAATATGAAGCATTCGGTAGGTAACAATACATATGGGTAAAGCTCTCGTCATAGTTGAGTCCCCGGCCAAAGCCAAAACAATCAACAAATATCTGGGCAATGACTACGTGGTGAAATCGAGCGTCGGTCATGTGCGTGATTTGCCGACCAGCGGTTCTGCGGCGGCGAAGAAGAGCGCTGAGCCTGGCAAAGCGAAAAAAGCCGGCAAAAAAGATGAGCGCACTGCGCTGGTCAATCGTATGGGGGTCGATCCGTACCACGGATGGCAGGCTGATTACGAAATATTGCCCGGCAAAGAGAAAGTCGTCTCTGAACTGAAAACGCTGGCGGCCAATGCCGACCACGTCTATCTCGCAACCGACCTTGACCGCGAAGGGGAAGCCATTGCCTGGCACCTGCGGGAAATCATTGGGGGCGATGAAGGCCGTTTCAGCCGCGTGGTGTTTAACGAAATTACCAAGAACGCGATCAAGCAGGCGTTTGAAAAACCAGATAAATTAAATATCGACAGGGTCAATGCGCAGCAAGCGCGGCGTTTTATGGACCGTGTCGTGGGCTATATGGTTTCTCCGCTGTTGTGGAAGAAAATCGCCCGTGGGCTTTCTGCCGGTCGCGTGCAGTCCGTTGCGGTACGCTTGGTCGTGGATCGCGAGCGCGAAATCAAGGCCTTTATCCCGGAAGAGTACTGGGAACTGCATGCTGATTTGCTGTCATCGAGTGCCGCATTGCAAATGCAGGTGACGCATTTTGATGGCAAGCCGTTCAAGCCAGTCAATAAAGCGCAAACGGCGGCTGCGGTCAGCGTGCTGGAGACCGCGCGCTATGTGGTTGCGGAGCGGGAAGACAAGCCGACCAGCAGCAAACCGGGGGCACCGTTTATCACCTCCACGCTGCAACAGGCGGCAAGTACCCGCTTGGGGTTTGGCGTTAAAAAAACCATGATGATGGCGCAGCGTCTGTATGAAGCGGGCTACATCACCTACATGCGTACCGACTCTACCAACCTGAGTCAGGATGCGCTGACCATGGCGCGCGATTATATTACGTCCAGCTTTGGTAACGCTTACCTGCCGGAGAGCGCGAACCTCTACAGCAGTAAAGAAAACTCTCAGGAAGCGCATGAAGCGATCCGCCCCTCGGACGTCGCCGTTCTGGCAGAAGCGCTGAAGGATATGGAAGCCGATGCGCAGAAACTTTACCAGTTGATCTGGCGCCAATTCGTTGCCTGCCAAATGACACCGGCCAAGTATGACTCCACAACGCTGTCGGTGAACGCGGAAGGCTATCAACTGCGCGCCAAAGGGCGCACCCTGCGTTTTGATGGCTGGACCAAAGTGATGCCAGCGCTGCGTAAAGGTGACGAAGATCGCACGCTGCCGACCGTTGACGTCGGTGAAGTGATGACCCTGGATAAACTGCTGCCGAGCCAGCACTTTACCAAACCGCCTGCGCGCTACAGCGATGCCTCGCTGGTAAAAGAGTTGGAAAAACGCGGTATCGGTCGTCCGTCTACCTACGCTTCTATCATTTCAACCATTCAGGATCGTGGCTATGTGCGGGTAGAAAACCGCCGTTTCTACGCGGAAAAAATGGGTGAAATTGTCACCGACCGTCTGGAAGAAAATTTCCGCGAGTTGATGAATTACGATTTTACTGCGCGTATGGAAAGCAGCCTCGATCAGGTCGCCAACAATCAGGCGGAGTGGAAAGGGGTGCTGGATGAGTTTTTTGCCGAATTCAGCCAGCAGCTAGAAAAAGCGGAAATGGATCCGGAAGTGGGGGGAATGCGACCCAATGCCATGGTGCTGACCACCATCGATTGCCCAACCTGTGGGCGCAAGATGGGGATTCGTACCGCCAGCACCGGGGTGTTCCTCGGCTGTTCCGGCTATGCATTGACGCCAAAAGAGCGCTGCAAAACCACCATCAACCTGATTCCTGAAGCTGAAGTGTTGAACGTGCTGGAAGGGGATGAGGCGGAAACCAATGCGCTGCGCGCACGCCGTCGTTGCGGCAAGTGCGGCACCGCGATGGACAGCTACCTGATCGATAACCAGCGTAAACTGCACGTGTGCGGCAATAACCCGGCATGTGATGGTTATGAGATAGAAAACGGTGAGTTTCGCATCAAGGGTTACGACGGTCCGGTGGTGGAGTGCGACAAGTGTGGTTCCGATATGCACCTGAAAATGGGGCGTTTTGGCAAATACATGGCCTGCACCAATGAAACCTGCACCAATACCCGCAAGATTTTGCGCAACGGTGAAGTCGCTCCGCCGAAGGAAGATCCGGTTCCCTTACCCGAACTGCCGTGCGAAAAATCCGATGCCTATTTTGTGCTGCGTGACGGTGCCGCAGGAGTGTTCCTGGCCGCCAACACCTTCCCGAAATCGCGTGAAACCCGCGCGCCGTTAGTGGAAGAACTGGTGCGATTCCGCGATCGCCTGCCGGAGAAACTACGCTATCTGGCCGATGCGCCGGTGGAAGATGCCGAAGGCAACAAGGCGGTGGTGCGCTTTAGTCGTAAAACCAAGCAACAATACGTTGCTTCGGAGAAAAACGGCAAGGCGACCGGATGGTCTGCATTCTATGTCGATGGCAAATGGACCTCTGAGAAAAAATAATTCTCTGCCATGTGAATAAAAGCCAGCCTTTTGGGCTGGCTTTTTTGATCTGGGTAGGAAGATAGCGATCTAGCTGAGAGGATAATGCCGCCGTGCGCTAGAATGAGCGCCCCCACTCAGCTCACGTTGAGGGATCTATTTCTATCGATGAAAAGATAATAGTTATATAAAAATATTTTTTATGATTAAATGACCTTAATATGATGAAATAACCGTCTGCTTTTCATCGCATTGCAAACGTTGCGGCGTCATGAAAAAGTAAAGCAACGGTAGATAATTTATTCGTGCCTGATGCACATGCTCAATAACATGGGATGACATATGAAATTGCAACAGCTTCGTTATATCGTTGAAGTTGTTAATCATAACCTGAACGTTTCCTCAACGGCTGAAGGCTTGTACACCTCGCAGCCGGGGATCAGTAAACAGGTGAGAATGCTGGAAGATGAGCTGGGAATTCAAATTTTTGCGCGCAGCGGTAAACACCTGACTCAGGTCACGCCCGCCGGTCAGGAAGTGGTGCGTATTGCCCGGGAAGTGCTCTCCAAGGTGGATGCCATCAAGGCGGTAGCCGGAGAACACACCTATCCCGACAAAGGTTCGCTCTATGTGGCGACCACGCATACGCAGGCTCGCTATGCACTGCCGGATGTCATCAAAGGCTTTATCGATCGTTATCCTCGCGTTTCACTGCATATGCATCAGGGATCGCCGACGCAGATAGCCGAAGCGGTTGCGAAAGGGACAGCAGATTTTGCCATCGCCACTGAGGCGTTGCACCTGTATGACGATTTGATCATGCTGCCGTGCTATCACTGGAATCGCGCGGTGGTGGTGAAACCCGATCATCCGCTGGCAACCAAAAAAGATATCACCATTGAAGAGCTGGCGGCGTATCCGATCGTTACCTACACCTTCGGTTTTACCGGCCGTTCGGAGCTGGATACCGCATTCAACCGTGCAGGGCTGACGCCGCGCATCGTGTTCACCGCAACGGATGCCGACGTAATCAAAACATACGTGCGTCTGGGGTTGGGCGTTGGTGTCATTGCCAATATGGCCGTCGATCCGCGCACCGAGACAGATCTGGTGACCATCAACGCTAACAGCATTTTTAGCTACAGCACCACCAAGATCGGGTTCCGGCGCAGCACCTTCCTGCGCAGTTATATGTATGATTTTATTCAACGCTTTGCGCCGCATCTCACGCGCGATGTGGTGGATTCTGCCATTGCCTTGCGTTCCAATGAAGAAATTGAAGCCATGTTCAAGGACATCACGCTGCCAGTGAAATAGCGTCGGCTATTTGTTTGCAAGGAGGGCATAGCATGATCAAGCTGGTACTATCGGTAACGGCCTGTGCGCTACTTGTGATATCAGGCATTGTGCTGCATGGCCTCTCCGCTTTTGAACTCCCTGAACGCGCCCAGCAGACGTTATCGTTTTCGCTGGGCGATGCCCATCTTGAAGGCACACTGTTATTGCCTGATAACCAACAAAACCCGCCCGTGGTGCTGCTGGTGCATGGCGACGGTGCCCAGGATCGCTGGTCTGACGGTGGCTACCTTCCGCTGGTCAATGCGCTTGTTGCACAGGGGATTGGCGTCTTTTCCTGGGATAAGCCCGGCGTAGCGGCCAGCAGCGGTGATTGGCTGGCGCAAACGCTTCGCGATCGCGCCGAGGAAGCGGTTGCCGCAGTACAGACGTTGCGTGCGCGGCCGGAATTGAAAGAGAGTCGTCTCGGGTTTCTCGGTTTTTCTCAGGCCGGATGGGTGGTGCCCTATGCCAGTCAGCATTCAACGGCAGATTTTATCGTGTTGATTGGCCCCGCAATAAACTGGCGCGAACAAGGCTTCTACTATATGCAGCAGCGCTTAGCAGCAGAAGGCGCAGAGCCTCCAGTGATTGCCGCAGCCATCGCAACAGAACGTGCGGCCTATGCACAACGCTTTTCCCCCCAAACCGTGATGCAACCTTGCGCGTCACGTTGCACGCGCGACGATTTTGAGCGACGTAATGCGTTGTCGGACGCCCGTCAGGACATTGCCGCGCAGCGGGTGCCGGTGATGGTGCTGATGGGGGCTCAGGATCTCAATGTTTCCTCGAAGGAGACATTAACCGTGTGGAGCCGGTTGTTGCCGGTGGCTACCTCCCGCTGCTTGCGCGAGGTCAAGGATGCCACCCACGGTTTGCTGCGCGCCAAATGGTTTAATTACCAGCTAAGTGAACAATGGCCGCGTTGGACGCAGTGGGGATTTTTAGCCGCAGGGCAGTCTGCCTACGCGCCCGGTGCCCTGAACGCGATATCAGAATGGGTTTTGGAGAGACGTTGCTGAGCTTGTTGAGTGACGTCAGGGGTAAACTTTGTCACCGAACTCGCACAAATCTTCAATCAGGCAGGAACCGCAGCGCGGTTTACGGGCGATACAGGTGTAACGTCCGTGCAGAATCAGCCAGTGGTGACAGTCGATTTTGAATTCCGCTGGCACCACCTTCAACAGCTTTTCTTCTACCGTGTCCACGTTTTTTCCCGGCGCGAAACCGGTGCGGTTACACACGCGGAAAATATGGGTGTCAACGGCAATGGTAGGCCAGCCAAAGGCGGTGTTTAACACCACGTTGGCGGTTTTACGGCCGACACCGGGCAGGGCTTCTAACGCTTCGCGATTTTCCGGCACCTGACCCTGATGCTTGTCTAACAGAATACGGCAGGTCTTGATGATGTTTTCAGCCTTGCTGTTAAACAGGCCAATGGTGCGGATATAGGCTTTTACACCGTCAACCCCAAGCGCTAACAAAGCTTCTGGTGTGTTGGCGACCGGATAGAGTTTTGCCGTGGCTTTATTAACGCTGACGTCCGTGGCCTGCGCTGACAGCAGCACGGCAATCAACAGCTCGAACGGCGACTCAAAGTGTAGCTCGGTGGTGGGATGTGGATTCGCATCGCGCAGACGACGCAAGATTTCGCCGCGTTTTTCCTTGTTCATCGTCTTATCCTTGTGCTTATTGCGCCGTTCCGGTCAGCGTAGCGACGGGCGCAGCGTGCTGTTTTGCTTCGCTAACGGCGCGGCGGCGTTTCATTTTTTCGTCAATCAGATACTTGGCGGCAAGCAACAGCGCCAAACCGATAAACGCGCCGGGAGGAAGCATCGCCAGCAAGAACGGGGTATCAACGTGGATCACTTCAATGCGCAGCACTTTAGCCCAATTGCCCAGCAGTAAGTCTGCACCGTCAAACAGTGTGCCGTTACCCAGCAGTTCACGCAGCGAACCCAATACAAACATGGTACAGGTCGCCCCCATGCCCATGGCGAAACCATCCAGCGCCGAGAGGGCGACGGGGTTTTGTGCGGCGTAGGCTTCCGCGCGGCCGATGACCAGACAGTTGGTCACGATCAGCGGAATAAAAATGCCCAGCGACTGGTACAAGCCATAGGCGTAAGCATTAATCAGCATCTCTACCGAGCTGACCACAGCCGCGATAATCATGACATAAATAGGAATGCGGATTTCTGACGGCACCCAGCGGCGCATGGCGGAAATCGCTGCATTGGTACAGGTCAGTACCAGCGTGGTGGCTAATCCCAAACCCAGGGCGTTGGTGGCGGTGGAGGTGACGGCCAGCAGCGGGCACATGCCCAACAGTTGCACCAGCGCCGAGTTGTTTTTCCAAAGCCCCTGGACCAGAAGGCGTTTCGCTTCACTCATGTTACTCTGCTCCACAATTCGGCAATGTCGCCAGGCGCGCCGGGATGTTCTGCATAAAAAGTGCAGTGCGTTTGCTTGCGTTTACCACCGCGCGGGGCGTAATGGTGGCGCCGGTAAACTGATCGTATTCTCCGCCATCCTTTTTGACGGCCCACTGGCGATCGTCAGCGCCTTGCACGGTGCGCCCGGTAAAGCGGGTTATCCAGTCTGACACCCGCAGATCAATTTTATCGCCCAAACCGGGCGTTTCATGGTGCTCAGTTACCCGAACCCCGAGTACCTTACCATGGAAATCTGCCCCTATCAGCAGATGAATCGCGCCGGAATAACCGTCCGGTGCGCTGGATTCAACGGCTGCGGCCACCGGGGTATCACCTTTACGCGCAATGTAGAGATGGCGTGGGGATGCCGTGCCCAACGCCTCATCGGTGACAAGGTAACATTCTTGCAGAATGTTGTTGTCGTAACTATCCGGCGGAATTACCTGATCCAACAGCGCTTTTTGTTGCAACTGTGTTTGATGGGCAATGGTGGGTTTGGTCAGGCTATTGACCAGCGCCGTCAAGCCGGTGGTCAAGGCGGCAAACAGCGCCAGCGTGGTCGCGTGACGTCGCATCGTACTGATCATGCTATTTCCTTATCGACGATGGCCATAGGCGCGTGGCTGGGTAAAGTAATCGATGAGCGGCACGGTAATATTCGCCAGCAATACCGCAAATGCGATGCCATCCGGGTATCCACCGTAGGTACGGATCAGCCACACCAGCAGTCCAATCAGCGCGCCAAACAATAAACGCCCTTTGTTGGTGGTGGAGGCGGTCACGGGATCGGTGGCGATAAAAAAAGCACCGAGCATGGTGGCACCGGAGAACAGGTGCAACAGCGGGGGTGCGGCTTTTTCCGGCATCAGTAACCAACCGAGCGCGGCGCACAGCAGCAAAGAGAGCAGC
Source organism: Candidatus Symbiopectobacterium sp. NZEC151 (assembly GCF_025962655.1). Lineage (GTDB taxonomy): Bacteria > Pseudomonadota > Gammaproteobacteria > Enterobacterales > Enterobacteriaceae > Symbiopectobacterium. The sequence continues at coordinate 930,254 of NZ_JAGFPE010000001.1, forward strand.
ATGCTGACGGGAATATGCCAACGAATGGCGCGGGTCAGCAATAACAGGATGCCACCGGAAAGGTACGCCACATTGACCCATTGCCAGCCCACGCCTGCCAGACTCTCCGCAAAGATCGGGTGTTGCAACACTTGGGCAGGGGTTTCCCCGGCCCGCAGGCCAGTTTTGAAGCCATCTAACGGTGTGGCCTGAGTAATGCCATCAATGTTCTGCATTAACCCCTGAATGTGCAAGCCAGCATCGGTCTGTCCGGTGAAAATCACATGCAGCGCATCAATAACGTTGACCGGCGCTACCTGCAATGCGGTGGGCGGCAGCCAACTGGTCATTTGGACCGGAAACGAGATCAACAGAACCACGTAACCGACCATGGCCGGATTAAACGGGTTGTTTCCCAATCCACCATAAAGTTGTTTGGCGATCACGATGGCGAAAAAAGTGGCCAGCACCACCATCCACCAGGGCGCTAACGGGGGCAGGCTAACGCCGAGCAAAATGGCGGTTAGCAGCGCAGATTGATCCGCTAGCGTGGTGCGTACTGCAAATTTCCTCAGTGACAACGTCACCGCTTCCGCCGTTAGCGCGGTGACCGAGGCGAGGGCGATTTGTATCAAGGTGCCGACGCCAAAAAACAGGGTCTGGGCAACGATACCGGGCACACAGGCGAGTATTACCCACAGCATGATGCGCTGGGTGCGCTGATGGTTATGGGTAAAAGGCGAACTTGCGATCTTGAAGGCCATCTATTCCTCGTGAGTGTGGATTAACGCCTGTTCGGCTTTACGTGCTTTAACGCGGGCAATGGCAGCGGCTACGGCGGCCTTGCGTGGGTCGCTGAGATCGGGCTCGGGTACGGCTTCGGGTTCAGGCGCGGTGACAACCGCTGCTGTGGTGGCGTCTGGTGCCTGCTGGGCTGCTTTTTTAGCTTTAACCCGGGCAATGGCGGCGGCTACGGCGGCCTTGCGTGGGTCGCTGAGATCGGGCTCGGGCACCGCTTCGGGTTCAGGCGCGGCGACAGCCGCTGCTGAGATAGCGTCTGGTGCCTGCTGGGCCGCTTTTTTAGCTTTAACCCGAGCGATAGCCGCAGCTACCGCAGCCTGTCGCGGATCCTCTGGCGCGGTTGCAACCGGTTGGGCTTGTTCAGCCTCGGCCTGTATCCGTTGCATTTCTCGCGCCTGGGTTTTTCGTGCTTCGCGCGCCGCGATGACCGCGCTGTTATCCGGCGTGTGATCGGGGTGTATCGCAATCGGGGCAAGCGCTTCAGTAAGCGTATTTTTGCTGCGCACGCGCTCCAGCGCAGCCTGCACGGCCTGTTTATCGGTGGTGGAAACCGTAGCAGCGGCTTGCTGATGGCGCCGTTCGCGTGCCGCTTTTTCTCGCTCCAGACGCAGCTGTTTCGCATCAAAACGCGCTTTTGCCTGATGTGCGCGCGATGCCTCAAGATCGATGGCGCGGATTTCGGCCTTTTCCTGACGATAGTATTGCACCAACGGAATATTGCTCGGGCAGACATAAGCACAGGCACCGCATTCAATGCAGTCAAACAAATGGTGCGCGCGCGCCTTTTCATGCTCCTGCCCACGGCTGAACCAGTAAAGCTGCTGTGGCAACAGGCCTGCCGGACAGGCGTCAGCGCATTTACTGCACCGAATGCAGGATTGCTCTTGCTCGGGCACCTGCATTTCGCTCACTGACGGCGCCAGAATACAGTTGCTGATTTTGACAATCGGAACGTCGAGCGCGGGCAGGGTGAAGCCCATCAGCGGCCCGCCCATGACAACCATCGGGGTTTTGTTTTCGGCATGAAACCCGGCCTGCTTCAGCAAGTGGCGCACTGGCGTACCGAGGCGCGCCCACACATTGCCCGGTTGACGCAGGGCTTCCCCGGTCAGGGTAACCACCCGCTCCGTCAAGGCTTCGCCGTCGATCACCGCACGTTTGATGGCATAAGCGGTACCAACGTTTTGCATCAATACGCCGATGGAGGCAGAGTGTTTATCAAACGGCACTTCCTTACCGGTCAAAATCTTGGTGAGCTGCTTGGCACCGCCGGAAGGGTATTTGGTGGGAACCACACGTAACCGGATGTCCGCGCGATCGGCCAGTGCATGACGCAGTGCCTGAATCGCCTCCGGCTTATTGTCTTCAATGCCGATCAAGGTCCGTTCAGGAGAAAGCAAATGCATCAGGATCTCAATCCCTTGCACAATCTCATCGGCATACTCTTGCATCAACCGGTCGTCGGCGGTGATATAAGGCTCACATTCAGCGGCGTTGATGATCAGCGTCGCGATACCGCGCAGCCCGCCTTTGAGTTTGGCCGAGGTCGGGAAGCCTGCGCCACCCAGACCGGCGATGCCTGCCTGATGTAAATGCGCGAGCAGGGTATCGATCGAATGCTGCTGATAATCAGGAAAACACTGCCTATCGCACCAGCGATCTTCCCCGTCAGGAATAATAATGATGCTTAACTCCGGCAAGGCCGAAGGGTGTGCCGTCATGTGCGGACGGATGGCATGTACGGTGCCGGAGGTGGGGGCGTGCACCGGCAGCATACGTCCCGTGCCGCGCGTCAGGGGTTGACCGCGCAGTACGCGATCGCCGACGTTCACGCAAAGTTCGCCTTCCGGCCCGAGGTGCTGTTTTAGTGGAATGATAAACTGTTCCGGCAGCGGAATGTGACGCATCGGCACGCGGCTGGATTGGGTTTTCATCTCCGGCGGATGAATGCCACCGTCGAAATCCCAAATTCTCTCTTTACGAAACAGGTTTAACAGCTTAAGCATGATGTTCTACTTGGATAAGGCGAACCGGAATGGTCTCGAGATCCCATTTCCAGTTGGACGTCGTGGTGGCTACCGGGCGCAGTTCGATGCAGTCTGTCGGGCAAGGGGCGACACAGAGATCGCAGCCGGTACAGAGATCGCTCACCACGGTGTGCACGGCGCGGGTGGTGCCAATAATGGCGTCAACCGGGCAGGCTTGAATACATTTGGTGCAGCCGATGCAGTTGCTTTCATCGATCCAGGCCACTTTGAGTGCCGGTTGCAGCTCCGGCGCGTCACCATCGAGCGGCTGCGGGTCAATATTGAGTTTCTCGGCCAGCTTCAACATCATGGCCTCACCGCCGGGGACGCATTTGTTGATCTGCTCACCGTTCAAGGCTACGGCTTCGGCATAAGGACGGCAACCCGGATAGCCGCATTGACCACATTGGCTTTGCGGCAGCATGGCTTCGACCTGTTCGACGATAGGGTCGGCGTCAACGTGAAAACGGCGTGAGGCAAAACCAAGAATCAAGCCGGAAACCAGCGCCAGCACACTCAACGCGGCAATCGCAATCCAAATGGCATTCATTAGAATTTCACCAACCCGGTAAAGCCCATAAACGCGAGCGACATCAACCCAGCGGTGACCAATGCAATCGATGATCCGCGAAACGGCGCAGGCACATCCGACACGGCAATGCGTTCACGAATGGCGGCGAACAACACCATCACCAGAGAGAAGCCAGCGGCGGCGCTGAAGCCATAGACCGTTGATTGCAAGAAATTATGTGACAGGTTGACGCTGATCAGCGCAACGCCCAGCACGGCGCAGTTGGTGGTGATCAGCGGCAGGAAAATCCCCAGCAGGCGATAGAGTTCCGGGCTGGTTTTGCGCACGGCCAGTTCGGTGAACTGCACCACGACCGCCAGGATCAGAATAAAGGCCATGGTACGCAGGTAGACAATCCCGAGCGGCAGCAGCACGTACTCGTTCACCAGCCAGGAGAACATCGAGCCGAGCGTCATGACGAAGGTTGTTGCCAACCCCATGCCAATGGCGGTTTCCAGTTTCTTGGACACGCCCATAAAGGGGCAGAGCCCGAGAAATTTCACCAGAACAAAATTGTTCACCAGCAGCGTGCTGACGAAAAGAAGTAGATAGTCGGTCATTACAATGCCTAAAAAATAAAACCGGACCATTATCCGGCATTGCAAGGCTTTCGACAACACACCCAGAATAGGGATATTCACCAAAAGCGGATATTTACCCCGCAGTTGGCAGGGTAAACCGGCATAGTGAAAGCCTTTTAGGCAAGTAACGCAAGGTGTGAGTAAACAGGCCGCACAGGAAACGACCGGTTGCCGGGCATTAAAGCACGAAACGCCAGACGGATTTGGGAATACAACCGAGGTCGTACAGTCTTCCCCCCGAAGAGAGTTCTGCGCGACGGTGATCGGCAGCGCGTGACATACTGATAATCTCCTTATTATCCGTCAGCGAATAATTCAAATGGTCGTAGAGTTTTTCAAGGCTGTCCAGAGTGTTCACTTTGCGAAACTTGAGTAAGTATTCAGCAGTGGTCATGATTTTTAATTTAATAATTATGTGGGTAGGGGATTTCAGTATATGCCAGAGAAAACAGGTGTCTAGCGCAATAGGAATTATGAATGAGAGGTGGAACCCGATCTTGATAATCGGGTTCCGTGCTACCACTTAGCGTGAGGTGAGTTTGTAGTACATGTCATTCCAACGCAGTGCGTCTTTGAATGCCGGAATGCGGGTTTCGTTATCAATCACCAGCAGTTCGATGTGATTTATCTCTGCATAGAGCCGCAGGTAATCCAGATCTAACGCCTGACTGAATACCGTATGGTGCGCGCCGCCCGCCAGAATCCAGGCTTCGGCAGCCTCTTCCAGCGACGGTTGTGCCTGCCAGATAGCCCGGGCAACCGGTAGTTTGGGCAAGGGGTGCGGCTGCTCGATGGTATCCACCACGTTGACCAACATACGGAAACGATCGCCCATGTCGATGACGCTGGCATTGAGCGCCGGGCCCGCCGGGGTGGAGAAGATCAGCCGTGCTGGATCGGCTTTGCCACCGATGCCCAGATGTTGCGCATCCAGTATCGGTTTCGCCTCTTTCGCGATGCTTGGGCACACTTCCAGCATATGGGAACCTACCACCAAATTGTTACCGTGGACAAAATGGTAGGTATAATCCTCCATAAATGAGGTGCCGCCTGGCAAGCCTTCTGCCATCACTTTCATGATGCGCAGCAGTGCCGCCGTTTTCCAATCGCCTTCGCCGCCAAAGCCATAGCCTTTTTGCATCAGGCGCTGTACCGACAGACCGGGCAACTGCTTAAGCCCATAAAGGTTTTCAAAATCGGTGGTGAAGGCGCGATAACCGCCTTGCTCCAGAAAACGGGTGAGCCCCAGTTCAATTTGCGCGGCATCCAGCAGATTCTGGCGGTTAGGGCCGTTGAGTTTGACAGCGTCGGTTAACTGGTAGCTGGCCTCATACTCGTCGATCAGCGCGTCGATATCCCCTTTGCTGACCGCATCCACTTCACCGGTAAGATCGCCCAATCCCCAGGCGCTGACGGAATAACCGAATTGGATTTGTGCCCCCACTTTATCCCCTTCGGTTACTGCCACTTCCCGCATGTTATCGCCAAAGCGAGCCACCTTAAGCTGTTTGCTTTCCGCAATGGCGGCGGCAACGCGCATCCATTTGGCAATACGTTGGTGGGCGTTTTTGTCCTTCCAGTGGCCGACCGCAACCTGATGCGATTGGCGCATACGCGCGCCGATAAACCCGAACTCACGCCCGCCGTGTGCGGTCTGGTTCAGGTTCATGAAATCCATGTCCATGGTGTCCCAGGGGATTTCCGCATTGAACTGGGTGTGGAACTGCATCAGCGGTTTGGTGAGTACGCTCAGTCCGGCAATCCACATTTTGGCGGGAGAGAAGGTGTGTAACCACACCAGCAAACCGATACAGCTATCCTGATAGTTGGCGTCGCGACACAGCGCCAGAATTTCGTCGGGCGATTTGGCGACCGGCTTGAGCACCAGTTTTACCGGCAGTCCGGCATCCTGATTCAGCCCTTGCACCACTTTTTCAGCATTCTCTTTTACCTGACGTAAGGTTTCCGGGCCATAGAGATGTTGACTGCCAATGACAAACCAGACTTCACGCTGTTGTAAATTCCCCATGATAACTCCTGCTTGCACGTAGCTTCGAAAACGGAAAATAACCGGTGATCAGTTTGTCGCTTTACGCTGCGCGGCATACGCAGGCTCGGCGAGACGACACCACTGTTGATAACGTTCATACAGCGCCTGATAGCGGGCCACGCGTGTGGCATCGGGCGTCAAAGTGCGCTCGATGCGGCTGGCCATGTGGCGCTGCGCGGTCGGAATATCGGGATGTACCCCAGCGGCCACGGCACCGAAGATAGCGGCGCCCAGGGCGCAGCACTGATCGGAGGCCACGACCTGCAACGGACGATTCATCACATCGGTGCACACTTGCATGATAGTTGGGGATTTGCGGGCGATGCCGCCCAGCGCCAGCAGGTTTTCCACCGGCACCCCTTGAGATTCGAAACACTCCATAATGGCGCGGGCACCAAAGGCGGTGGCGGCGATAAATCCGCCGAACAACACCGGGGCATCCGTCCCCAGGTTGAGATCGGTGATCACGCCTTTCAGTCGCTGATTGGCGAACGGGGTGCGTCGGCCGTTAAACCAGTCCAACACCACCGGCAGATGATCGAGTGAGGGATTGTCCGCCCAGCGTTGGGTCAAGGCTTCCAACAGATGGGCTTGCGTTTGTGCCAACTGCGGCTGAAGTTCGGGATGTTGTTGGGCTGCGAGCTGCAATGACCAGCCTAACAACCGGCCAAACCAGGCATACATATCACCAAACGCCGACTGTCCCGCTTCCAGTCCGACAAATCCGGGCACGACGCTGCCGTCGACCTGACCGCAGATCCCGGCAACCGGCGTGGTGCCCACGCGATCCTCATCGGCGATCAGAATATCGCAGGTGGAGGTACCGATAACCTTGACCAAGGTATAGGGCTGTGCGCCCGCGCCAACGGCACCCATGTGGCAGTCAAACGCACCGCCCGCCAGTACGGTGTCGGCGGGAACCCCCAATCGGGTGGCCCATTCGGCAGTGATGGTGCCTACCGGCAAATCGGCGGTCCAGGTGTCGGTGAACAGCGGATACTGTAAATGGTCAGTCAGCAGCGGATCGAGCGCGTGGAGAAAATCTTTCGGCGGCACGCCGCCCCATTCAGGATGCCACAGCGATTTATGTCCGGCGCTGCAACGTCCGCGTTTGATGTTATGGGGCGCTTGAGTCCCCGAGAGCAGGGCCGGAACCCAGTCACACAGCTCAATCCAGGATACTGCGGCCTGATGCACGGCGCTGTCGGCGCGCGAGACGTGTAAAATCTTGGCCCAGAACCATTCAGAGGAGTACACACCACCAATGTATTTGGTGTAGTCGGGGAACTGACCGCTTCGACACAGCGTATTGATAGCTTCTGCTTCTTCAATCGCGGTGTGATCTTTCCACAGCACAAACATGGCGTTGGGATTGTCGGCAAATTCCGGACGCAGTGCCAACACCTGGCCTTGCTCGTCAATCGGAGCCGGTGTCGAGCCGGTGGTATCAACGCCAATGGCGCGGATCTGCGCGCGCTGCTCGGGAGTCAACCGCTGCACCACCACCTGCACCGCCTGTTCCAATGCTTCTATATAGTCGAGTGGATGATGGCGAAATTGATTCTCCGCAGGCAGACAATAGCGTCCTTCCCGCCACCGAGGATAGTAGACCACCTCGGTTTCTAACTCCTGTCCAGATTGACAGTCAACGGCCAGTGCGCGCACTGAATCGCTGCCAAAATCCAGGCCGATTACTATTGCACCCGCGTTCATCGTTCAGCTCCTGTTGTTGCGTCACTGTGGGGGTGTGGATCGCGCTTAAAAGTGCGTGTTGTCATGGGACGGGATAAGCGGGAACGCACATTCCGGATGCACATACGATAATCAGCAGAAAAGCGCGCAGTGAGGAGGGGTTAGCTGGAAGTATGCATTTTTCTGCCACCTGTCATGATTTTGTGACATCAATCAAAGGTTAATGGCTGGTTAAATTCGCTAAATCTATGCACAAACCTGTCATTGTTTCGGGATGTGATAACGCTCTAGATTCTCGCGCAAAATACCCGCTACAAATACAGCGTCTGAATGTTGCACTGTGGAGGATAAATACTAAGTCCGTGTTTTTTCTCTAACCAGATTGAATGTGTCTTACCGAGAGTGATAACGCAGGCTGTGCCGAGCAACCTGCAAAAAAGAGAACCCCTACCGGAGAACATCATGCATAAATTCACTAAGGTGCTGGCTGCCATCGGACTGGCGACAGTTATGTCACAATCAGCTATGGCTGAAAATCTTAAGCTGGGGTTTCTGGTGAAACAACCGGAAGAACCCTGGTTCCAAACTGAATGGAAATTTGCCGATCAGGCCGGGAAAGATCTTGGCTTTGACGTGATTAAAATTGCAGTGCCCGATGGCGAGAAAACGCTGAACGCGATTGATAGCCTGGCGGCCAGCGGCGCGAAGGGGTTTGTTATCTGTACGCCAGACCCTAAATTGGGGCCAGCCATTATCGCCAAGGCACGCAGCTATGACTTGAAAGTCATAGCGGTGGACGATCAGTTCGTTAACGCCAAAGGTGAGCCGATGGATACGGTGCCATTAGTGATGATGGCAGCGACCAAAATCGGTGAGCGTCAGGGTGAAGAACTCTGGAAAGAGATGAACAAACGCGGCTGGAAAGTCGATGAAACCGGGGTGATGGCGATCACCGCCAACGAACTGGATACCGCACGCCGTCGTACCTCCGGCTCAATGGAAGCGCTGAAAGTCGCGGGCTTCCCGGAAAAACAGATCTATCAGATTCCGACCAAATCCAACGATATCCCCGGTGCCTTTGACGCCGCCAACTCGCTGCTGGTGCAGCATCCGAAAGTGAAAAACTGGCTGATTATCGGCATGAACGATAACACCGTACTGGGTGGCGTGCGTGCGACAGAAGGTCAGGGCTTTAAAGCGCCTAACGTGATTGGTATTGGTATCAACGGTGTGGATGCGGTGAATGAATTGTCCAAAGGGCAAGCCACCGGATTCTTCGGTTCGCTGCTGCCAAGCCCGGACGTTCACGGCTACAAGAGTATCCAAATGCTGAATGAGTGGGTGACCAAAGGGGTTGAACCGCAGAAATTCACGGAAGTGACCGATGTGGTGCTGATTACGCGCGAAAACTTCAAAGAAGAGTTGAAGAAAAAAGGCTTGATGTAACCACGGTGATACCGCCTCGAAGTGAGGCGGTATCGTTAATCGTGTCACCCAATCTTGACTGTGACGACCCCTTGCTGGCAAGGGTGTCCTCGTGTGGAGCACTACGATGGAGCACAACGACATGGCAACATCGTCGCCTTATTTGTCGTTTCACGGCATAGGGAAGATTTTTCCCGGTGTGAAAGCACTCGATGATATTACTTTTTCATGCCACGCCGGGCAAATACACGCCTTGATGGGAGAAAATGGGGCCGGTAAATCGACGCTGCTGAAAATCCTCAGCGGTAACTATCTGCCTTCCTCCGGGGAAGTGCATATTAAAGGCCAGCCAGTCCATTTCGCCAATACCATGGACGCGCTCAACGCCGGAGTGGCGATCATTTATCAGGAATTGCATCTGGTGCCAGAAATGACGGTGGCAGAGAATATTTACCTGGGGCAGTTGCCGCACAAGAAGGGCATCGTCAACAAAACCCTGTTACGTTACGAATCCAAGCTGCAACTGGAACATCTCGGGCTGGATATCGATCCGGATACGCCGCTGAAATACCTCTCTATCGGGCAATGGCAGATGGTGGAAATCGCCAAAGCGCTGGCCCGTAATGCCAAGATAATCGCCTTTGATGAACCGACCAGTTCGCTGTCCGCGCGTGAAATCGAGCAGTTGTTTCGCGTGATTCGTGAGCTGCGCAGTGAAGGTCGGGTGATCCTCTACGTGTCACACCGTATGGAAGAAATTTTTGCGCTGAGCGATGCCATCACCGTGTTTAAGGATGGCAAATATGTGCGCACCTTTGACGATACGGCGGCGGTGAATCACGAAATGCTGGTCCAGGCGATGGTCGGACGCGATTTAGGCGATATCTACGGTTATGCACCGCGCGAATTAGGGCCGGAGCGTTTTACGCTGCGTGAGGTGAAAGCGCCGGGGGTGAAAAGCCCGATCTCGCTGAGCGTCAAGCAGGGCGAAATTGTTGGTCTGTTTGGGCTGGTGGGTGCCGGACGCAGCGAATTGATGAAAGCGCTGTTCGGCGGTACCCGTATCACCGGCGGTGATGTGCTGCTGGACGGTGAACGCCAAACGATTAAAACCCCGATGGATGCGATTCGTCAGGGCATCATGCTGTGCCCAGAGGATCGTAAAGCGGACGGCATTATTCCGGTGCATTCGGTGCGCGATAACATCAACATCAGCGCGCGTCGCAAGAGTCTCAAAGCCGGGTTTGTCATTAATAACCAGTGGGAAGAAGAGAATGCGGAGCGCAGAATTCAGGCGTTAAACATCAAAACCCCTTCCGCTGAACAGTTGATCATGAACCTTTCCGGTGGCAATCAGCAAAAAGCAATATTAGGCCGTTGGCTCTCCGAAGAGATGAAAGTGATCCTGCTGGATGAACCGACGCGTGGCATTGATGTAGGGGCTAAGCATGAAATTTATAACGTGATTTATGCGCTAGCCAAGCAGGGGATCGCGGTGCTGTTTGCCTCCAGCGATTTGCCCGAAGTGCTGGGACTGGCTGACCGTATCATCGTGATGCGTGAGGGTGCCATTTCAGGCGAACTTTCACACCAAGAGGCCAGCGAGCAGAAAGCGCTGAGCCTGGCGATGTTACGAACTCCCGAAATCAACGCTGTGGTCGCGTAAACGCGAAGGAGCACACAATTATGTCAACGGTTACCTCTGCTTCACCTGAAAAAAACAAGCGCGCCGGAGGAATGTCGCGCATCTGGGATAACTACGGCATGCTGGTGGTGTTTGCCGTACTGTTTCTCGCCTGCGCGCTGTTTGTGCCCAATTTTGCCTCCTTTATCAATATGAAAGGGCTGGGGCTGGCTATCTCCATGTCCGGCATGGTGGCCTGCGGGATGTTGTTCTGTCTGGCGTCGGGCGACTTTGACCTGTCCGTGGCCTCGGTCATTGCCTGCGCCGGGGTGGCAACGGCGGTAGTGATTAATCTCACCGAAAGCCTGTGGATCGGCGTCGGTGCTGGCCTGCTGCTGGGCGTCGCTTTCGGATTACTTAACGGTTTTGTTATCGCACAGCTTAAAATTAACGCCTTAATTACCACGCTTGCCACCATGCAGATTGCGCGCGGTTTGGCATATATCATTTCGGACGGTAAAGCGGTAGGGATTGTCGATGAGCGTTTCTTTACGCTGGGTTACGCCAACTGGCTGGGGTTGCCTGCGCCGATTTGGATAACCGTGGTGTGCATGATTTTGTTTGGCTTGCTGTTGAATAAAACCACCTTCGGTCGCAATACCCTGGCAATTGGCGGCAATGAGGAAGCGGCGCGTCTGGCCGGTGTACCGGTGGTGCGCACCAAAATCATTATTTTTGCCTTGTCTGGGCTGGTGTCGGCCGCAGCCGGGATCATTCTGGCATCGCGCATGACCAGCGGGCAGCCAATGACCTCTATCGGCTATGAGCTGATCGTGATCTCTGCCTGTGTGCTGGGCGGCGTCTCCCTGAAAGGGGGGATTGGCAAGATTTCTTACGTGGTGGCCGGGGTCCTAATCCTCGGTACGGTAGAAAATGCGATGAACCTGCTCAACATCTCGCCGTTTGCTCAGTATGTGGTGCGTGGTCTGATTCTGCTCGCTGCGGTGATTTTCGACCGCTACAAACAAATGGCGAAGAAAACCGTATAGTCGCATCAGCAGTTAGGTGTTTATGGGCTAGCCGCCTGAGAGGATGTCGGGTAGCAGTGACAATGTCACTTATTGCGCTGCTACCTGGTTCTGTTTGCACCCGATGATTCCCGGAGGGCCGATGTACCAGCGCATGACGCATGAGTCGCAATCAAACCCATTGTTGCCAGGCTATTCATTTAACGCTTATCTGGTGGCGGGTTTAACGCCCATTCTGGCTGACGGGCCGCTTGATTTCTTTATCGACCGGCCGGATGGCATGAAAGGCTACATTATTAACCTGACTATCAAAGGCCAAGGCAGGGTATCTGACGGGGAAACCGATTTTTTCTGCAATCCGGGGGATCTGCTGCTTTTCCCGCCGAAATCCAAACATTTCTACGGTCGCTCGCCGCACAGTGATTGCTGGTATCACCGCTGGGTCTATTTTCGTCCACGCGCTTACTGGGCTGATTGGCTGGAGTGGCACAGTAAACAGTGTGATATTGGCCGCCTGACGTTACCCAACAATCACCTGTTGCTGGAGTTCGATCGCCTGTTTGCCAACATAGAACAGACCCATCGCTCGGGACGGCGCTTTTCCGAAGAGTTGGGCATGAATCTGCTGGAGCGGCTGCTGATCCGGGCCATGGAAGAGGATCCGCAAAGCCCGCAGCGTATTATGGATCCGCGCGTGATTGAGGCATGTCAGTTCATCACCAGCAATCTTTCCGGTGAGTTGCGTATTGATGAAGTGGCGCGTCACGTTTGCTTATCGCCTTCACGTCTGGCTCATTTGTTCCGCGAACAAGTGGGGGTCAATATTTTGCGCTGGCGTGAAGATCAACGGGTGATTCGGGCCAAGCTGTTACTGCAAACCACGCAGGAATCGATTGCCAATATCGGGCGGGTGGTGGGCTATGACGACCAGCTCTATTTTTCTCGCGTGTTTCGCAAACGTGTTGGCGTTAGCCCGAGTGATTTTCGGCGTCGTAGCAGTGAAATCAATTATCCCACGGCGGCAAAAGCGGAATCGGCGAATTGGCATGGTCAACGTACGCAAGCGATCGGCGTGTAGATCATTGCTGTCAGAGGTTAAGCGAGAGGCAAGGTAGTTAGCCTTGCCTCTATCATGAGGATGATAATGTTTTATTTGAAAGATCATAGCGATTGTTAAGCAGATCATCTCTTAGTGCTTTATATTCAGTAAGTCGCTTAATGTGGATCGACTTTGAGATTAATTTTCCATTAATCTCGGTATAACTGGCTTTAATATGATCCATGATTTTTTTATGTTTGCCATTGATTGGCTGATGTATGCTTTCTGGTTTTGTTTCTAAATATTCACTCATGCGTTTTAATCCCTGAGTATGTTTATAGAAAAGAACAGAAAGAAATTTGTCTGCAATGCCTTTGCTTTCCGCTAACGTGGACGTTTCAATTTTTCTCGCTGCGACTTCGTGATGTAACTTGAGAACGCATTCGTCATTTTTAAAAGCTTTTTTGGCTAAAGCCAGGCTGAAAATCCCACATTCATAGTCACTTCTTTGTATATCCATTTGTAATACAAGTGGTTTTTTTATCGTTGGCAATTCTCGCCCAAGGGCCGAGTTAATCCTCACTGCTAACAAGGCCGGCGCTGTACAATTTAATGATGTCGGTTCAAATAAAATCATTGATAGCTGATTATCAATAAATCTTGCATCAAGCATACCCATATGCACTTTATCATCACCAGCACAGATAATATATTTATGAGAGTGATAGTCATTAGGTGAGAGTGACATCAGTTGCTCAGGCAAGTCATAAGGGGAGTCAATATATGTCAAGTTCAACCCCGGTTTTCTTCTGTTAGCCAGTGCCACTAGATGTGGCATCACGACTTGATCTGTTAGGGAAAACTTCAGATCCATCCACGTGTTATTCTCAAGGCTTTCTTCTATTTTTTCGATATATTGTTCAAGTATATTCATCGGCAAATCTTCCGCATCGCTATATGCAGGAAATGAATGTGAGGATTTGATATTACAGCCACTGACACTAAACATGAATCATCCTTAATATATAATGATAACCGAGATGGAGCCCCTGAGATAACGCAATAAGCGTAACCTAAAATTTTACACAGAGCGTTGGCAGTATTCTTTTCTTATATTTTCGAAAGCGCCAGCCATTAAAGCGCATACAGCGCTACCATCGTTGATGCTATACTCATGCTAATGCCTTGATGACAAGGACAATACTACCGAGGGGACATTCATGAGTGATACCATTCGCGTCGGGCTGGTAGGGTATGGCTATGCCAGCAAGACGTTCCATGCGCCGTTGATTACCGCCGTGCCGGGGATGGAGCTGGTCGCCGTATCAAGCAGTGATGCGCAAAAAGTGCATGCGGATTGGGCCGACGTCAGCGTGGTTGACGATCCGCAGGCGCTGTTCAGCCGTTCCGATATTGACCTTGTTGTCATTCCCACGCCTAACGAAACCCATTTCCCTTTGGCCAAACAGGCGCTGTTAGCGGGCAAACACGTGGTGGTTGATAAGCCCTTCACCGTGATGTTGTCACAAGCGAAAGAGCTGGCGCAGGTGGCGGCTCACAGCGGCAAGCTGTTGTCCGTGTTCCACAACCGTCGCTGGGACAGCGATTTTCTTACGCTAAAACAGTTAATTGATACTGGTGTGTTGGGCGAAGTGGTTTATCTTGAGTCCCATTTTGACCGTTTCCGCCCGGAAGTGCGCCAGCGCTGGCGTGAGGATGGCCGCGTGGGCAGCGGAATCTGGTATGACTTGGGGCCGCATCTGTTGGATCAGGCATTGCAACTGTTTGGTCTACCAGTGGCTATCAATGTGGATTTGGCGCAACTGCGCCCTGGCGGTAAAGCGACGGATTATTTCCATGCCACCTTGATTTATCCACAGCGTCGTGTGGTGCTGCATGCCAGTATGCTGGTGGCCGCCGAGTCTGCTCGTTTTACGCTGCACGGCACCAAAGGCAGCTTCATCAAATATGGCCTTGATCCGCAAGAAGATCGTTTGAAAACCGGTGTACGTCTGCCGCAAACGGATTGGGGGCAGGATTCGCGCCATGGCGTGCTCACTCTACATCAGGACGGGGTAATGGCCGAGCAGGCGGTAACCACGTTGCCCGGTAACTATCCCGCCTATTACGCCGCGGTGCGCGATGCGCTGCAAGGCAACGGCGAAAACCCGGTGCCGGCCGAGCAGGCGATACAGGTGATGGAATTGATTGAGCTTGGCCTGCTCTCGCATCAGGAGCGACGTGCGGTGATGGTCAAAAACCAGTGATATCGCAATCGGACAGCATAATGCCTTATCATTTCATCTCCTTATGATGCAAGGTTAGTGTTGATCTTGTTGGCGTTTCGTTGATAAAGGCGATCGTAAGATTGCCTGTATTTTTTTAAAAAACAGCAGGTTCCTGTAATGGCTTCATTCTCTCCATCGTCATGGTTACAACGCCTTCGTATTGATAAATTTTTACTGGTATTGATTGTGGTGGTGCTGACAGCATCGATTTTCCCGTGCGAAGGTAACGCGAAAACGTTCTTCGAATATCTGACCACGGCAGCTATCGCACTGCTGTTTTTTATGCACGGCGCAAAGCTCTCGCGTGAAGCCATTACGGCAGGCATGGGGCATTGGCGCTTGCATCTGGTGGTGTTCGCCAGTACTTTTTTGCTCTTCCCGCTACTGGGTATGGGGATGAATGCACTGGTGCCCACGGTGTTGACGCCAACGCTCTATCTCGGGTTTCTCTACCTGTGTGCGCTGCCTGCCACGGTACAATCGGCGATTGCCTACACCTCCATGGCGGGCGGCAACGTAGCGGCTGCCATTTGCAGCGCGTCTGCGTCCAGCATTCTCGGTGTGTTCCTATCCCCGATTCTGGTCGGCCTGTTGATGCACACCCAGGGTGGGGAGACGGACACCCTGCACGCGATTGGCTCGATTATCCTGCAACTGATGGTGCCGTTTGTGTTAGGGCATCTTTCTCGTCCGCTGATTGCGGGCTGGGTCGAACGTCACCGCAAATTGATTAATATCACTGACCGGTCATCAATTCTTTTGGTGGTGTACGTGGCCTTCAGCGAAGCGGTGGTGCAGGGGATTTGGACGCAAATTAACGGCTGGTCACTGCTTGCCGTGGTGGTTTGTTCCATGGTGCTACTGGCGATTGTGCTGGTGGTCAATACCCTGGCCGCGCGTAAATTGGGCTTCAATACCGCCGATGAAATCACCATTGTATTCTGTGGTTCCAAGAAGAGTCTGGCGAACGGAATTCCTATGGCTAACGTGCTGTTTCCAGCCGCTGCCGTTGGTGCCATGGTGTTGCCGTTGATGATTTTTCATCAGATTCAATTGATGGTGTGCGCCGCGTTGGCACAGCGCTATGCCAATAAAAAGGCCAATGCGCAACCGGTGAAATCGGCGTAATGGTTCAGGCTGTTTAGTGATATTTTCAGGCCGGATAATCGTCCGACCTTAACGATCTTCCTCAGCAACAATCGTTTTCTGCATTATACCCTCGTAAAAATCACCAATACTTCTCCAACGTGAGTTATCTCGGACAATCTCTTGGTGATAAGGGCGAGGTATGCGAATTTATAGTCTCGATTTGATGAAGATTATTGCGATTTTTCTGGTTATTCTTTCACATGTTTCTCTCTATTTTATGAATCGCGATCCTCAGGACTTCGGCGTATTGTTTATTCGTCAGACTGGACAGTTTGGTGTGGCGATGTTTTATATGGCGAGTGGTTATTTTTTACTGAATAATCGCCATGAGGATCAATTTTGCTATGCCATGACTAAATCAAAAGCCATCGCCATCGCACTGGTTTTCTGGCTCTGTTTTTATTATCTGTATGACAATGTTGTGCTGACGCGCGTGCTGGGTGCACCGCATTACGATTTCTGGGCGTACCTTAATACCGATCGCACCGCGAGTGAGGCCAGCCACCTGTGGTTTTTATTCTCGATTATTGGTCTCTATTTTATCGTGCCGTTGCTGCGTCCTGTGTTTGTTGATGCCAACCGCCAGATGCTGATTTATGTTATTGCTGCGCTATTTCTATTAGCCAACGTGACGCTGGTTGAGAAAATAATGAATAGCCTGTTCGCTATTCCCTCGTTTATTCATCCGGCATTGTTGATGTCCAGCCAGGTATTTGGTCTGGTCAGTTTTCTTATTGGTGGCTATTTTGGATTGGTGTACCAGCATACTTCATTATCGGCACGTCACTATTTACCGGGGATCGCGCTGGCATTACTCAGTTTCTGTGCGTTAACTCTGCTCACGCAGCACTGGGGCATCGTGTTTTTCTACGGGAAGTTTTATAACCTGCCACTGCAAATCTCAGCCGTTTGCCTGTTTTATTTGATGCTACATACCCGTTTTACCCGGCTTGAAGGGATGATCAGTCAGGTTGGCAGTAAGACGTTGGGGATTTATCTGGTGCACAATATTTTCGTGATAGAGATTAACAACACCGCGCTTTATGACTGGCTGTATCCGGCGTTCAGCTTCTTAACCGTCTATGGCTTTATTGTGCTCTATGGCGTGCTGACCTTCGTGCTGTCATACCTGATTTGCTGTCTGTTAAGCCGGTTGCGCTGGATAAACCGTGTTATTAGCCTGTAGGGGCGAGGTGTCGCCCCTAGGAACCTGAGTTTATACGCGAGCGCGCTTACGTTGTACCTTTTCCCGAATACGCTGTTTGTCCCAATCGGAAAGAAACGCTACGGTCAATCCGTTGCTCTGAGCCTGACGCACTTCATCGGTAGTCAACCCGGCCTGCGGGGCGGCTGTGAGATATTCGTGCGCTATCTCGATCCCTTGTACTGCCGGATCGTCAGTATTAATGGTTGCGAGGATACCGTGGCGCAGAAAGTGGGGCAGAGGATGTTCGGCTAACGACATGACGGTACTGGTTTGAATGTTTGACGTCAGGCAGGACTCAATGGCGATCTGCTGCTGCGCCATGTGCGTCATCAGCGATTTATCCACAATGGCGGCCACGCCGTGACCAATACGTTCTGCCCCCAATTGACGAATCGCCTGCCAGATACTCTCCGCATCGGCCGCTTCACCGGCATGAACCGTAATATGCCAACCATTATCGCGCGCTTGACGGAAGTGCGAGGTAAACAAACCGCCCGGGAAGCCCAGTTCATCCCCAGCCAAATCGAGAGCCACGATATTGTCGCGGCAGGCTTGCAGCGCGTTTAACTCTTGCTGGCACGCCTCAGATCCAAAGGTGCGGCTCATGATACCAATCAGTTGGATATCGGTGTCGTAATCACGGCAGCCAGCCTGTATACCATCGATAACCGCTTCGACCACACCTTGCAACGGAAGCCCATGACGCTGCGCCATGTAATAGGGGGAGAATCGCAGTTCGGTGTAATCAATACCGGCGCGCACTGCATCTTCCACGTTTTCATAAGCAACGCGGCGACAGGCATCGAGAGAACCGAGCACGGCAACCCCCCAATCCAGTTTTTGCAGAAAGTCCAGCAAGTTAGCGGCTTTGTCGATGACCTGTACGTGCGGGATCAGCGTTTCAAGCGTTTGCGCGGGGAGGGTGACGTTAAACTGGCGTGCTAAATCGAGGATCGTTTGCGCGCGAATGTTGCCATCAAGGTGGCGGTGGATGTCTGTCAACGGGATTGAAGGATCGATCATAATGGCTTCTTTCGCTGCGCGCACCAAGGTGCAGTGAGCATATAAATTATTAAGGTACTGTTTAGTATAAACAATAAGTCATGGAATACCATTGCAGATTACACCGAGGGGCGATTTCTGCGCGTGTTACGCACCAGGCGAGGGATCACGTGCACATAGCAGGATTCCGCGATCAATTCGATCATGGTTTGCGCGACCAGGATCGCAGGCAGTATCGGCATGGCGCCTGGGATCGATAACGCCAGTGGCAGGATCACTAATGAATTGCGCGTGGCGCAGCTAAATGCCACCGCACGCCTGCTGGCGGTGTTCAAGCCAAAGGCGTGCGCGACCAACGCACCAATGCCAGGCGCGACGACGGCAAACAGCAGGTAAAACGGCAACGCCTGACGCACCGGGTCGATCGCCAGTTCCAGTTGCGGCACGATAGATGCAACCACTAAAAATATCACCATGACCGTCGCGGGCACCGGTAACCAACCGACAGCGTTGGCGATCCGTTGCGCGATCATAAAACGTGATTGAGCGTGTTGTAATACACCCGCGCCGATAAGCGGCATCAGGATCAACCAGATAAAGGCTTCAGCAAACGGGGCTGGCGAGATTAACGCCGCAGCCGCGTCATCCAGGAACAGCGTCAGATAGAGCGGTAACAACAGCAGTTGCATCGCCAGCAGCAGCGGGGTACAGGCAAGCAAACGCGCAGCATCTCCGCGTCCGAGGTGGCAGAAGGTCACGACATAATCGATACAGGGCGCTAACAGCACCAGCAGAATGCCGAATTGCACCAGAGGGATATCCGGTAACAATGGGCGGATCAGCAGCAGTAATAGCGGAACGCCGATAAAATTGGCGGCCAACAGCGCGCCAATAAAGCGCAGATTGCGCAACCCGTCGAGCAACGTTACCAGCGGCACCTGCATAAAGGTCACGAACAGCATAATGGCTAACGCCGGGTTGATGAACCTTACCCAACTGTCCGTTTCAGAAAAAATGTGGGCTGCCAGCCAGGCCAGTGCCATTGCGGCAAAATAAAGTAGGCTTTGGCGCGACTCGACGGTGTGTTTATCCAATGGTATGACCATTCACTCTGTGGATTCTGGGGGTTACCGCCTGCCAGAGTGCGCAGGCGGTAGATGCATTACTGCGCTTGCGGGGGAACGACTGCCGGCGCGTCTTGTGCTTCCGGCTCGGCATCATCGCCTTCGTCACCTTCATCGGTAGAGATATCGATAAAAGGGGCAATAAACTCCGCCAGTGAGATTTTGCGGCCGTTGAACTCAACCTGATTGTCAGCATAGTGCAGCGAACTGGTGATTGCGTCATCTTTGGTGACGGTGATCTGGTTCATTTCGCCTACGCTTGCCAGCATTTTCACTTGCTCCTGTGCGCTGGCAATCAGTTGCTGATGTTCTTGATCCGATTGTGCCTGTCCACCGGCCTGAACAACGCCTTCGGCCAGCATCGCCATCGGTGCGTTTAACGTCACATCCAGTTGTTTTACCGCACGGCGGATCACGCCTTCTTCATCGCTTTGTGCTGGCGGTGTTAACGCCGTGGTCTGCGCCGGATTACTCAAATTGAGTGAGGCGTTGAGCGTGCTTTCACCTTTGGCATTTTTCCAGCTCAAAGGCGCGATGGTAAAGTTCGGATTGCCTTTCAGCAGGCTGGGCAGGGCGTTGCGTACCGATTGCCCAAGTTCATACTGAAAACGCAGTGGGTCCATGACGGACTGGGACTCCAGGAATGACGCACTCAGGGTCTTATAAGTTTTGGCGAACTGCTGTGTCGCTTCACCATCCAGTTGGTTAAAACTGAAATTGAACTTCATGCTACCCAGGTCGCGATCTTTAAGCAGCAGCGCGTCTAATGACAAGGCTATCGCGCCAGCGATGTTTTTGTCGTCTTCGCTCATGGTGCTTGTGAGCACGAAGTTATTCAACGTGACAGGGTCACTTGTTGGCGGCGTGACCTTCATCGATTTCAGGGTAACGCTGCCGTCGCCGAGGTCCAGATTAAACTTGCCGCGGTGGTTTTTCGCTTCAAGCCCAACGCCTTCAAGAACGATAGTCTCTTTGCCGCCCTCATAGTTGGTGGTCTCTGATAAGAAATGAGAAACCGTGCCTGAGATGCGGCTGCTACGCAGATCGTGGGCAAGGTCTAGCGCAATGTCACTGCCGCTGAAGGTAAATTTAGTCCCTTCACTGTCAACATCGAGCGGGCGCAGAGAGATAACCGAAGCGGTATCCCCGTTGAATGCCACGCGCGTTTCTGCGCTGACGAACGGCTGGTTTTGAAGTACCACAAACAGGTCTTTGGTCGCTTCGGTGTTAGCCAGTTCGCTGTGAATGTGCGCCATGCTGGGACGGAAATTCATTTTTTTCAGCAGCGCAAGCGGCAGTGGGCCGTGTGAAACGGTTTCGTTGAGCACCACTTCATGTTTAGGCGCTAACGGGCGCGTTTCTGACGCAGAACCGTCAGGCTGCAACACCAGCGAAAACGTACTGCTAAACACGCCCCCTTGATAATCACGATACACCAGCTTGAAACCTGAATTCGGGTAGGTTTCCTGCAACTGCTTGTTAAATTCAGCAGTTACCGTATCGATGTTTTGTGCCAATTGCTTGCCCGTATACCATGACGCACCGGTCCACACGGCACCCAGCGCGACGATAATTCCGACGGCAACCAGAGACTTCTTCATAGTGTGATTCCTTTTCTAAGTAAGCATCCCTTTGAGGGAAGAATGTTTCTAACCATTATACACGCGCGCCAGTCGTCCACTTCCCTCTACGCTGACGGGAGACTCGGACGCACGCAAAAAGCAGGATTCGCCGGGGCGAAGCGTAAGTTGCTGGCCATTTTTCGTCAGCGTGGCTTTTCCGTCGATACAAAAGACAACGGCAGCGCTCTGTTGGTTCAGCGTTTGTGGCTGCGCCTTCAGGTGATGCAGAGAAAAGGCAAAATCAGCGACAGGTACCGGAAAATAGCAGGTTTCGCCGTCTTCAATCGGCTGAGTTAACAACTGGTTCGCCGGTTTGGCGGTAAATTTCACGTTCGCCAGCAGTTCGGGAATATCGATGTATTTCGGGGTCAGTCCAGCCCGCAGTACGTTATCCGAGTTTGCCATCACCTCCAGCGCCACGCCGTGCAGGTAAGCATGCGGGGTTTCGGCATAAAGAAACATCGCTTGTCCCGGTTGCAGCGTGATGACATTGAGCAACAGCGGGGAAAACAGTCCGCTGTCATTCGGGTACTCCTGAATGATGTTGCGCAGCGTCGCCCAAGGCTCACCCTGCTGTGAGGTAAGCGCGGCTTTTAACACCGCCAGGGCGCGATCCTTGCTCTCTGCGCGCATACTCAATAAGTTGGCAAACAGCATCGACAGATTTTTGTCATCGGGCTGCTGCAAATAGGCGGTGATGGACGGATGTGCGCTGGCAACGGGCTGCAATAGCGCCACGATATCGTCGTGCTCGCGAAAACCGTTCATCGCCTGAAAGGGCGTTAAGGCAAACACCAGTTCTGGCTTGTGGTTGGCATCTTTGTAGTTGCGATGGGGCGCATCGAGTGGGATCGCCTGTGCGTTTTCCCTGGCAAATCCTTGCTCTGCGGCGGGTTTGCTGGGGTGAACCTGAATGGAGAGCGGCTGTGCTGCGCACAGGACTTTAAACAGAAAGGGCAATTCACCAAACTGTGCAGCGATCGCGGCACCCAAGATCTCCGCGGGCGCATCGTTGATGACGTCACGTAAACGCTGCTCCTGACCCTGTTCATTCACCACCCACGAACTGCTTTTGGGATGTGCGCCCATCCAAAGCTCTGCCATCGGTAGATTGTCTTTATTCTCAATACCGTAGAGTTCGGTTAATGCTGTTTTGCTTCCCCAGGCGTAGTGCTGGATGCTATTGCGCATTTTTTGCATGTTCACACTCGATTGTTATGTAATTTGTTAAACTATGTGACTATAGAGGTTAATAAATGCATTAAATATGAATACACTGCCTCTGCTTGCAGACGATGGCGCTTGATGTGCATGTTAATGTTTTCTCAATCGCGATGCCAGACAAGGCCATGATCCCCGTCCTTTTTAGGAATGTTAGGAGAAAAAACCAATGACCACACGTATCGAAAAAGATTCCATGGGCCCGATTGAGGTTCCCGCCAATAAGCTGTGGGGGGCTCAAACGCAGCGCTCTTTGGAGCATTTTCGTATCTCTGAGGAGAAAATGCCGCAAGCGCTGATTTTCGCCCTGGCGTTGACCAAACGTGCAGCCGCACAGGTCAATAACACGCTCGGCCTGCTGCCGAATGACAAAAGTGCGGCGATCGTTGAGGCCGCCGATGAGGTGCTGGCCGAAAAACACCCAGGCGAATTTCCGTTGGCGATCTGGCAGACCGGCTCCGGCACGCAAAGCAACATGAACATGAACGAAGTGCTGGCCAACCGCGCCAGCGAAATATTGGGGGGAGAACGCGGTAACGCGCGCTTGGTGCATCCCAATGATGATGTTAACAAAAGTCAGAGTTCGAACGATGTGTTCCCCACGGCGATGCACGTGGCCGCCGTCATTGCCCTCAACACCCATCTGTTGCCCGAGCTTGATGCACTGTTGGCAACGTTACAGGCCAAAGCCGAGGCGTTCAGCGACATCGTTAAAATCGGGCGCACCCATTTGCAGGATGCAACGCCGCTGACCCTGGGGCAGGAGATTTCCGGTTGGGTTGCCATGTTGCAACATAACCGCAAGCACATTGAGAACAGCATTCCCCATTTGAGTGAACTGGCGCTCGGTGGTACCGCGGTGGGAACGGGTCTCAATACCCATCCTGAATATGCGGTTCGCGTTGCCAGTGCGCTGGCCGAATTGACCGGACAACCGTTCATTACCGCACCCAATAAATTTGAAGCCTTGGCAACCTGTGATGCACTGGTGCACGGCCACGGCGCATTGAAAGGGCTGGCGGCATCGCTGATGAAAATTGCCAACGATGTACGTTGGCTGGCATCCGGTCCGCGCTGTGGTATCGGCGAGTTGAGCATCCCAGAAAACGAGCCGGGCAGCTCCATCATGCCGGGGAAAGTGAATCCTACCCAGTGTGAAGCGCTGACCATGCTGTGTTGCCAGGTGATGGGCAACGACGTGGCGGTAAATATCGGGGGCGCGTCGGGAAATTTTGAGTTGAATGTCTATCGCCCCATGGTGATCCATAATTTCCTGCAATCGGTGCGTTTGCTGGCGGATGGCATGAAGAGCTTTGATGAGCATTGTGCCATCGGCATTGAGCCTAACCGCGATCGTATTGAACAACTGCTTAATGACTCACTGATGCTGGTGACCGCATTAAACACCCATATTGGTTACGATAAAGCGGCGGAGATTGCCAAGAAGGCGCACAAAGAGGGATTAACGCTTAAAGCGTCCGCGCTGAAACTCGGTTATTTAACCGAGTCGCAGTTTGATGAGTGGGTGCGCCCGCAGGATATGGTGGGTAGCCTGCATATTGGATAACCGTGTTACGCGCTTTCATCCAGATAAAGGTGAAGGCGCGGAATCAACAGCCGCAGCGCTTTAGCCTTTGGCCTGAATTTAGGTTGCGCGCTGTCGGCCAGGTAGTTTCCCAGTTCACCAATCACCGGGACACGTGACGGATCGCGGCACAGCACCAATAACGGCGACGGGCAGGGGTGCTGAACCTGTTTCTGTGCGTCCTGATACCATACGCGGGCAATCGGCTGCACTTTTACCGGCCGTTTAATCTTCAACACGGCGTCTTGCGGCAATTTTTTGATATCAATCAGTTCCTGAGTTACTCGAGCGTGCCATGTGACTTTGTCTGTCGGTGAAATTCCCCGCGTTGCCTGAAGGCTCTTCTCCAGTTTTTCTACTACCGCCTCTCGCGTCAGTGTATTGACTACATGCTTATTGGCCCAGCCAAACCGCACCGTGTCGGGTTCTGTTAACAGCGTGAGCGAACGATAGGCGCTCAGTGTGATCAATCCGGGCAGGTGAGCGTGCACGAATTCAAACCGTTGCTCGGCAGCCAAACCGGATTCGCGCGTAATCAACTGCTCCAGCGTCGCTTTCAAGGTGTTAATCGTCTCGGCGGATTGTCGGATATGTTGGTATTCAGTCTCCGTCACCTGAAAACACAGCGCACCGGGTAAGCGAATCGCGGCTTTGCTGCTCACCGTCTCGGCGTAATGATGAATAAATAAACGCTGAAAATGTGCCAGACCCGCCTCACAGGCCGCTTCGCCTTGCAACGCCGTAACGGGGATCTGGGTGATGGGATCGTGTTCTTTCCCTTTTTCCACCGTGGGGAGGGTGAATACGCGTGCATTGAGCAACGTAACCGAAGCCAAACGCTGCCGAAACGTCATAAGCTGCTGTTCCAGCGTGGAAAAAGTGTCGTGAAGGGCAGCAATCAGTTGATAGTGATCCATAGCATCTCATGGCTAATACGGCGATTTAGTTACAACATACTTATAATGTAACAACAATATTCTGGGTCAGCAACGGTGCTTCGAACCGGTCTGGCAGCGAGAAAGGGGGGTAAGGGAGAGTCTGTTACTACCATCGTGCGGTAAATAAGTGGACGGTGCCTATTTTAAGAATATATTGTTGTCTTACAACGTATTTTTCTAGAAACCACCAGGAGTAACCGCTATGTCACAGCGCGAACACCATTATCAGGTCAATATTGAATGGACCGGCAACAAGGGATGTGGAACCGAATCCTACCAAGCCTACAGCCGTGATTATGAAATATCCTCGGGAAATAAACAGATTATTGCCGGTTCATCTGACCCCGCCTTTTTAGGCGATGCTGCACGCTGGAATCCTGAAGACCTGCTTGTCGCGTCGGCATCAGCATGCCATAAACTCTGGTACCTGCATTTGTGTGCAGAGGCTGGCATAGTGGTTTACGCGTATCGGGATCACGCTGAAGGCACGATGGTGGAAGGTAAAAAGGGGGCGTTTACGAAGATTGTGCTTAAACCTGAAATTACGCTGCGTCCCGGTGATGATCTTGACCGTGCTTATGCGTTGCATCATCAGGCACATGAACGCTGTTTCATCGCCAATTCGCTTAATTTCCCGGTGACCTGCGAACCTGTTATCAAGCACCATTCTGCTTTGTGATTCGGGACGGTACATCCAGACAAGATGGATATACCGTCTGAAGTCTATTGCCGCGACTAATCTACAGGTTACGCCGCAAATACAGGCTGACATAGAGTGCAATCAGCAGCAGCAGCCCGATAAACAGCGCCACGCCCTGCCAGCCGTAATGTGACCAGAACACGCCGCCGAGCGTACCCGCCAGGCTGGAGCCAAGATAGTAGCAAAACAGATACATTGAAGAGGCCTGACCGCGCGCACGGCGTGCTCGCACGCCAATCCAACCGCTGGCAACGGCGTGTGCCGCAAAGAAACCGGCGGTAAACAGCATCATGCCGATAAAAATCAGCCACAACGCGCCAAAGGCTGTCAGGCATAACCCCGCAAGCATCAGCCCGACGGAGCCGGCCATCACCGCGCCGCGCCCGTAACGTGTCGTCATCGCGCCAGCACGCGGTGAGCTGATGCTGCCGGTGAGATACACCACCGACAGCAAGCCAACCATGGCCTGATTCAGGGTGAAGGGCGGTGCCAGCAGCCGGTAGCCAATGTAGTTGAACAGGGTAACAAAGGCTCCCATCAATAAAAATCCCTGAAGGAACAGCCAGGGCAACCCGGCGTCATGCCAGTGGATCTTGGTGTTAATCAACAATGATTTGGGCCGCAGCGAACCGGGCCGAAAATGACGGGAGTCAGGCAAGATACGCCAAAACATCAACGCCGCAAACAACGCGAGAACCCCCATAACCCCGATAGCCACGCGCCAGGGGAAATAATCAGTCAGCACCCCGGTAACCAAACGACCACTCATGCCACCGATAGAGTTCCCGCTAATGTATAACCCCATGGAGAAGGCCAGGAAGCTGGGGTGAATCTCTTCGCTCAGGTAGCTCATGGCCACCGCGGCTACGCCGCTTAGCGATAACCCAATCAGTGCGCGCATTAATAGCACGCCGTGCCAACTGGTCATAAAGGCGCAAATCAGCGTGCAGAACGCGGCCAACAGTAGCGAAATCACCATCACATTCTTGCGGCCCAGCGTGTCGGAGAGCGGGCCGGTAAACAATAACCCCACCGCAAGCATCACCGTAGCAATCGATAATGACAGGCTACTGGCTGCCGGAGAAATGCCAAAATCCTGCGACAACACGGGTAAAATCGGTTGTACGCAATACAGCAAGGCAAAGGTCGCGAGCCCGGCGGAAAACAGCGCCAGCGTCACGCGAATAAACGCGGGCGTACCACGGGTGATATACGGTGATTTTGGCGCGACGGGGGTTTTGCGATTCAGCGGCTCTTCGCGGCGATCGTCATCGGGTAGGGTGACCGAATCGGATACTGAAGAAAGTGACGTACTCAAAACTATTCCTTGGCAACAGGGGGAAAGTAGCAAATTTATGCGGCATTCTGCGTGCGATGCAGTGCAGGACGCGTAATGGATCATAGAAGGGTAAAAATGTTTTGTATAATATATTAATAATACCAATTGATATGTTTAAAATATGATTAGTGAATCCCATCCATTTGTTTGAGGGTGCTTGCCATCAACATCGAATTGCGTCACCTCCGCTATTTTCTTGCGGTTGCAGAAGAACTGCATTTTGGCCGGGCAGCTGAGAAGCTCAACATTTCACAGCCGCCACTGAGCCAGCAGATACAGGCATTAGAGGCGCAGATCGGCGCGACGCTGTTTGAACGCAACAACCGCAATGTCAGGCTGACGCCGGCAGGCGAAGCGTTTCGCAAAGCAAGTTGGGGAATATTGCACCAGGTGGAACAGGCATCTGCACACGCCGCCAGGTTACAACGTGGTGAAATCGGCGAACTGCGGATTGGTTTTACCTCCTCAGCGCCTTTTATTCGTGCGGTTTCACGCAGTTTGCTACATTTTCGGCAACGTTACCCGGATGTTCATCTGCAAATGTTGGAGCTGAACACCAAACAGCAGATAGACCCGTTGCTGAGCGGAAAGCTGGATATTGGGGTGATGCGCAATAATCCGTTACCGGCGGATTTACAGCACCAGTTACTGCTGCATGAAGCGTTGGTTGCGGTGGTGCATGAAACCCACCCGTTGGCAGACCAGCCGCAAATCAGCGTGCGGCAATTGGCTAACGAGCCTTTTGTCTTTTTTTCCCGGGAAGTAGGAACGGCGCTCTACGACGAAATCCTTCGTTTGTTGAAAAATTATGCCATTGATCCCTACATTACGCAGGAAGTCGGGGAAGCGATGACCATTGTGGGCTTAGTCTCTGCGGGGCTGGGCGTTTCGATTCTTCCCGCATCCTTTTTACGTATCTCCGTGGATGGCGTTAAATATGTGCCACTCAGCGAACCGGATGCCACCACGGAAGTGTGGCTGGTCACCTCGCGTCGCGCGGCACTTAATCCTGCGGCAAACACGTTGATTTCATTTATGTTGGAACAGGATGCGGGTAAATATGTGCACCAAATCACAAAATGAATCAAAGAGTTGACGCAATTCACTAAAAGCCCCACCATACCCGCAGTTTTTTTATTTTGCAGCGTGAAAAATACGCATTGATGCTAAGAACCTTCGCTGCACAATGTATGTATCAAATCACCTTATGCATCAGCGAACGCTCAGCGTGGCAATTCGTAGACAGTAGGAGCCGTTTTGTGATTGCGGATGGTCAACCCGGACATATCGATCAAATTAAACAAATGAACGCCGGTGCGGTATACCGGCTCATTGACCTGCACGGCCCCGTATCCCGCATTGCGTTATCAAAACTGGCCCAATTGGCCCCTGCCAGTATCACCAAGATCGTGCGCGAATTGATGGAAGCGCATCTGGTGAAAGAGACCGAGTACCAGGATGTCGGCAGTCGTGGCCGCCCTGCGATTGGATTATTACTGGATACCGATGCCTGGCATTATCTTTCAGTAAGAATCGGCCGTGAAGAAATCACGCTGTCGCTGCGCGATCTCAGTAACTCGTTGGTTGTTGAGGATTGTGTAAACCTGCCGGGCGACCATCCGCAGCCGCTGCTGGAACGTATCCTGCATGAAGTCGACCAGTTTTTTATTCGTCACCAGCGCAAACTGGAGCGGTTAACGGCAATCGCCATTACGTCACCGGGCATGGTCGATGCCGTCGCCGGGGTGATTCACCGCATGCCATTTTATGCGGTTGAAGAGATGGCGTTAGGCCCTGCGTTAGAAAGCCGCACCGGGCTGCCGGTCTTCCTTCAGCACGACATTTATGCCTGGACCATGGCCGAAGCGATGTACGGCGCCGCGCGGGGATCACAAAACGTTATTCAGATTGTTATCGATCACAATGTCGGCGCGGGGGTCATCACCGGCGGCCACTTACTCCATGCGGGCAGCCGTAACCTGGTTGAAATCGGTCATACGCAGGTTGATCCCTACGGCAAGCGCTGCTACTGCGGTAATAATGGCTGTCTGGAAACCGTTGCCAGTATCGAAAGCATGCTTGAGCTGGCGCAACAGCGCCTGAACGGTTCGATGAGCTCCTTGCTGAACGGTTCACCGCTTAGCGTAGAGAACCTCTGCGATGCCGCGATGAAAGGGGATCAGTTAGCCAAAGACATTATCAACGGCGTTGGCAGCAATGTGGGCCGTATCGCGGCTATCATGGTTAACCTGTTCAATCCCGATAAAATTCTGGTTGGCTCTCCGTTAAACAAGGCCGCGAGCATTCTGCATCCTGCGATCCTGGATTGTGTTCGACAACAGTCTTTGCCTGCCTACAGCCACAATATACAGGTGGAATCTACTGCGTTTTATAATCAGGGTACCATGCCGGGTGCGGCGTTGGTCAAAGAGGCGTTGTACAACGGTTCTCTGCTGGTGAAACTGTTGCAAGGCTGATGTGGTACAAAAATTTATAAAACGTTTCATGAATTACAAAACATTGCGCTAACGCAAGCCCTGCCTGATGTACATCACCTAGACTTTCACTATTGGAAGCCTTTTTGCTGTGTTTTTTATTTTCAGGTGGGACCTCCGGAGCTTATATCCATGTTAACGCGTCTTTTTGTTACAGGTACCGATACTGCCGTGGGAAAAACGGTGGTGTCACGCGCATTGTTGCAGTCGCTTGCTCAAAGCGGAAAGTCAGTTGTCGGTTACAAGCCGATTGCCAAAGGGTGCGTGGAGACCGAAGAGGGACTACGCAATAAAGATGCGCTGCTGTTGCAAGAGGCGTCAACGGTGGCGTTGCCTTATGACCACATCAATCCCATCGCGCTGCGTGAGGATGAAATCAGCGCGAGCCAGCACGCGATTGACTATTGCGCCATGACGCAAGGTTTACAGCACCTGTGCGGTATGGCCGATATGGTTGTTGTCGAAGGCAGCGGCGGATGGCGCACGTTAATGAATGATTTGCGCCCCTATTCGGAATGGGTGGTGCAAGAGCAGTTGCCGGTCGTCTTGGTGGTAGGGATCAAGCTGGGCTGTATTAGCCATGCATTGTTGAGCGCACAGGCAATAATCAATGATGGCTTGCCTTTATTAGGGTGGGTTGCGAACCGAATAAACCCTGGGTTGGCGAATTATGCGGATATCATTACGGCACTGCGCAAGAAAATTCCCGCACCACAGTTAGGGGAACTGCCGTATTTACCGCGTGCAGAGCAACGCGATCTCTCCGGTTATATTGATCTTTCTTCTATTCGTTATTAATTTATCCTTCATTCCCCATTCGTCCCCTACGACAGGGGATGATATCTATTTATTCCTCACCTTCTCATAAGATAATCGTATAATCTGTTTTTGGAAGTATTTCAACAAATAGGCTGTAAATTAACTGCTAGAGTTTAATTGATAGGGGAATGATATTAATATCATGGCAACACCACTCGATTTAAATACGCAGGCTGCATTATTTCACGAGTGATGATGTATTGTTAGATAATCTATAAATTCAGCACACTAAACATAACTTATCCACTTGCAATGCTATTCCATTAGCCTTATATATCACTAGGGGAGTTATCTCTGTGCAGGTAAATATTGAAAGAGCACATTCGTTACCCTTTGAATCTTTCCTCATGCCGAATCATTTCACTACGCCACCACGGCCAGTTTCTCTGGATATTGCACACATTGAAAATACCGTAGATGAACGCTCCTCGGAAACCAGTAGCAACTATTCGCTCTCGCAATTAAGTACCCTTAGCCAATTAAGTATGGTCTACTCTTCAAGTGATAGCCTCAGCGGAGCTTCAACGCCAGCATCGCCGTCTCCCATTCCTTTAATGTCCCCACCCGCCGCTTTTGGTAGTGAAGCCACACGAGATAGCCAGGCGAGCAGGGAGGTTTCTAATGCCGAATCATTGAAACAACGGGGAGAACGCTATGCCAGCAATATGGGGGCTGTTTTGCTGCGAAATAGCTTGTCGGTTGCGGTTGGAACGGGAATCCGGGAATATGTCAGACGCGGTGCGCTGTCTGAAACATTTGCCAACCTGCCTCGAAGTTCGCTGGCGCTTATTTCTTCCATCATTATTGCCACGCCGCTGGTGTTACACTTTTCTGGACTTGCTCGTGATTATTTCAGTGGTGGATTAAACGGGTCAGTGTTTATGGGTCGGCTCAGCAGTTTGTTATTTGTTGCCGTTACCGGCATGTGCTTGTGGTACAGCAATAATTTTGAGCATGCGGCACTGTTACTTGTTGCCGGGCTGGCTTATGTCCTATTGCGCGATATCGCACAATTTATCTTCCCGCTACGGGACAATAACAGTGACCAACTGTCACTGGCTGCGGTGACGGCTTCAGGCATTCTTTATTCCGGCAATCAAACCATGGTAGACATTGGTATGGATATCGCGACAAATGCGCTATCAGGATCAATGAGCGGCTTAATGGCGAATATAGTAGGCAGGTCGGCCGTCAATCTCATTGGTGAATTTGGCGATGAATTTTGCTATCGTGGCATTAATGCATTTCGCAAGAAAAATCCTGCGCTGAACGTCACATTGGCGATGCGTAATAAAGAGGATTTCACACGTAAAGCCATCATGGATTGTACGTTAAATACTATTGCGAGTCGGGCATCTATTATTGTCTCCGCCTACGCGGCGGCAAGTGCATTGCCCTTTGGCGGATATGCCGCCAGTGCGATAGTGGGAAGCACCATGGGTACCGCTTATGCCGGATTTGCCTATGCCCACAACCAGAATAGAAAAAATCCCTTACCGGAAACGGTGGAAATGGAAGACATTAAGACAGAGGAAAAGCAGGATGTAGAACAACAAGATGTCGTGAAGAGGAACGCGATGTTATATCTGTGATTCAGTCAGGACAAGATGCCTGGCGTTGAAGCCAGGCATAAGGCGCAATAGAAAAAATCAAGGTGCTATCGCACGACCGGTGCGGCGATCCAGACAACGGTCGCTATTGGCTTCCCAATAGGCATTGACGTTGCTGCTGGTATTGCATTTCTCTTGCAAATCAATGGATTTGTCGAACTTATCGAATTCTTTCTCTCTGCGGTTATTCACTTTGTTACGCAGTGAACGGGTGCTATCCCATTGCTCTTTGCTTTGACGCGCCGCTTCTTTAGAGAGCGCGCTATCGCCTGATTCCACAATGATGTGGCGGGTATCTGCGAGAGCATTAGCCTGCCATGCACCGGCCAAAACGACCAGCGACAGGGGGAACAGTGCACGTCGCAGTAATTTGAGGGTTTGATGGTTCATGTTTCATCCTGACGAACTAAAGGGTGATGACCCGCGGTGTTTCCACAAACGCGCCGATTGCGCGGGTGTCAGCATCGCAACAGAAGCACTATAGCATTCTTGTCTGCAATAACTCTATAACACCACACGCATCCTATGACACCGGCAGGGCTGATAAGTTTTATGCGTCGCGATGTACGCTCAAGCCCGCATAGGATTGACTCACCGGCATCATCTCCAGGGTATTGATATTGACGTGTGCAGGCAGCGTTGCCACCCAGAATACGGCTTCAGCAACGTCCTCTGCGCTTAACGGCTGGGTGTTGTCGTAGGTTTTGGAAACCTTGTCCTCATTGCCTTTGAATCTGACCGATGAGAATTCGGTGCCACCAACCAGTCCCGGCTCGATATTGGTGACGCGTACCTGTGTGCCGAACAGGTCAGCACGCAGGCCCAAACTGAACTGACGCACAAACGCTTTGGTGGCACCATAAACGTTCCCGCCAGCATAAGGCCAGTTGCCTGCGGTAGAGCCGATATTGATCACGTGGCCCTGATTGCGCTTCACCATTTCAGGCAACACGGCACGGGTCATGTAGACCAGTCCTTTGTTATTGGTATCGATCATCGTTTCCCAGTCATCCAACTGGGTGTTGTAAGCGGGCTCCAACCCAAGCGCTAACCCCGCGTTGTTGACCAGAACGTCAACATTGCGCCAGTCAGCGGGCAGGGCGGCAATCGCGCTTTCGACTGATTGACGATCGCGCACGTCAAACGTCACGGTATACACCGAGTCACCCAGCTCCGCTTTCAGTGCGTCCAGACGATCCTGACGTCGACCGCTGGCAATAACGCGGTGACCAGCCTGAATGAATTTACGCGTAATCGCCGTACCGAAACCCGCTGTTGCGCCAGTAACAAAAATAATCATGGTAGTCCTCACGTCTGATTCCATTAGTGCACGCTCGTCACGATCCCTCAGGGATCGTGGCAGAATGTCAGATATGCTAGCAGCTTACCGGAAAAAGGCATGCGGTTACTACTGTTACGCGGCGTCGTTATCCGCTTCAACGGCTTGATAAAGACGTTCCAGTATGTCAGGAAAGGCCGACTGCACCCGGTTCCAACTTGGCACGAAGGGCTTATCACCGGGGCTTTCACTGTATGCCTGGCCGGACGCGGTAATCACATCCGAGAACAACTCAACCGCCAGCTCTTCACCGTGGCGATCGAAAGCCAGGCCATTCATTTTGGCATCATGCTCGAAAGCATCGATCATATCCAATGCGGTACGGTAATAGGTGGCACGCAGCACGCGGAACGCGTCGGTGGTAATGGCGACGCCCTGTATTGCCAGCTTGCGGTACAGGGCTTTGGTAATGTCCATGGCCATGCGCTGCAATCCCGAGTCGGGATTGTCTTCAGACATGGGCTGATGTTTGTGATCGTAATTATCGGCGATATCCACCTGGCAAATGCGGCTGGTCGCCGTGCCGCGATGTATTTCTGACAACACACCAATTTCTAATCCCCAGTCGCTCGGAATACGCAGGTTATTCAGCACGTGGGTGCGCATCGCAAACTCCCCGGACAAGGGATAACGGAAGCTGCGCATGTAATCGAGATAGTCCGAATTGCCATAAACCTTTTGCAGCGATTTCAGCAGCGGAAAAACCAGAAGTCGGCCAACACGCCCATTGAGTTTCCGGTTAGCAACGCGAGCATAGTAACCTTTGCAAAAATCATAGTGAAAGTGCGGATTGGCAACCGGATAGAGCAGGCGAGCCAACATCTCACGGCTATAAGTGACAATGTCACAATCATGAAGTGCAATGCAGGCGCTACGGCGTGACGCAAGCGCATAGCCAATGCAGAACCAGACATTTCTCCCTTTGCCTGGCTCTTCGGGAGCCAACGATTTTGCTGCCAATTCCTCACTCAATGCGGTAAGCCGCGGGCCATCATTCCAAAGAATCCGATGCCGCTGTGGTAAACGAGAGAAAAAGGAGCGAGCGTATTCAAATTGCTCGCGGTCGGCGCGATCCAGCCCGATAACGATTTCTGTCAGGTAGTTAACCTGCGACAGTTCATCAATGATATGCGTGAGTGCAGGGCCTTCCAGTTCAGAAAAGAGCGACGGCAGTATCAGACCCATACTGTTTTGACCAGAAAAAACCTGCAACTCATACTCCAGTTCTTCGGGATTTCTTCTGGTAAGATTATGAAAATTGGTAATTATCCCATCCTGATAAAATTCACTCATCGCATACCTCGCGTTTCTTGTTGTCGGAAATGAAATGGCATAGACCTTCACTCCATCCCGTTGGCCCAGTGTCGTGCGTGAAATAGGCCTTGCCCGTGTAAGCCTCTCCCAGTGTGATGTGCTGCTGGCTTTGGCTCTTGATCACCACGGCATAATCGGTGCTTTGCAACAAAGCAATGTCGTTGGGGCCATCCCCCAGACTCAGTGTAATGGGTGTCGTTCCGGTAACTTGCTGATATTGCAGACGTAGCCAACTGGCCGCACGCCCTTTATTGATGCCTTTACCCATCACATGATAGAAGCGTCCACCTTGCGTCAACGCTAACCCGTGGCGATCCAACAGATGGATAAAGCGTTGCAGTGCAGCGTCATCGTCGTGCCACAGCAACGGCTCAGACGCTTGACGCTGGCGCGCGCGTTTGGCGTCGGCTAACGGCAAGCCGGTAAGTGTTGCAACGTCAGAATCGGTCAGGGTTGAAAAGCCGCTGAAGCTAAAGGACTGTTCCAATCGAAGACGTTCTAGTACAGCGCAAATCTCAACATAGCCAGCCGAAAATAGCTTACAAGGGTAATCAGCATGGGTGTGCCAGTGTTCAGGCAATGCGACGCTGGCCCCGTTCTCCGCAATAAAGGGACAGTGTTCCAGCCCCAACTCACGGCGAATCAGTAGGGTTTCGCAGGCGGTTTTACTGGTGGTAATGATGACGGGAATACGGTGTTGTCGCAGGCGCCGCAGCCAGTGCGCAGCGGGTTGCCAGTCGTAGGTATCGTGATCCAGCAGTGAACCATCCAGATCGCTAAAAATGAGCATATCATCACCAAGCTCAGGCATATCGCGTCTCCTGTCATCAATACCGGCGTCGACCACGCCGGCAATGTGTTGGAGCAGGACCAACCGTGTAAGCTGAGCCTACCGGGCCTCACAATGTGATGCAAATCACACAACAAACTGTATGTACAAATACGGGATAATGCAAAGCACCCCGGTTCAAAGCCCTTTCTTTTCGGAATAACCCCTGTTCTGTTGTGCGGCGATCGCTATTGATTTGCATCATTATCGTTAAATTAAAGTTAAATAATGAGTTGCCGATAGACTATTCACAGGGAGCTCGTCGCAATGGAATGTTGATTATAGGTAGGATCAACACCAGGAGAGCCATAATGGCCATACCCGCTATAAATAAAAAAACAATGAGTACTCGCGCACAAATGTTACTGACCGGTGCGCTGACCATCGCTCTCGGTTTTACTGTGACGATTGGCGTTCTGAGCTGGCAATCGAGCCGCGAACAAAAATTTCTGGCAGAAAGCTACTTGCAGCAAATCGCGCAGAGTGAGGCGCTGAAAATTCAGCAAGAGCTCAATTATGCGCGTGATGTGGCCCACAACCTTGGACACAGCCTGATAGCGCTTGCCGCCGCTGGCGTGCGGGATCGTGCGGTTGTCGACAAGCTGATGGAGCAGGCGCTGCGTGATAATCCTGACTACCTTTCTATTTCTGTGATTTTCGAACAAGACGCGTTCGACGGGCGGGATGCGGAGTTTGCCGCGCAACCCGGTCAGGCACCCAACGGCCGCTATGCCTGGTTTGTCGATCGCGATCAGGCAGGAAAATTCAACATGCATCCGCTGTTATCTTATGCGACGCCGGGACAGGGGGATTACTACCTGCTGCCGCAAAAGAGCCAAAAGGATACGCTGATCGAACCCTATTCCTACGCCTACAACGGTGTACCAACGCTGTTGACGTCCGTGGCGGCCCCCATCGTGTCACAGGGCAAACTGTGGGGCGTAGTGACCTCGGATATTTCTCTCGCATCATTACAACAGCGGGTTAACCAGATAAAACCCTGGGAAGGCGGCGGCTATGCGATGCTGCTTTCCAGCGCGGGTAAAGTGATCTCTTATCCGGATAAAACGCAAACCAGCAAAGCCTGGCAGGGCGAAACCGACAATTACACGTCTGCGGTACTACAACATCATGATGCCATTTTGGGTGAGGAGGCCTTGGTTACCTGGCAGCCGGTTACCATTGGTAACAGCGCTGACAAATGGTACCTGGGCGTGGTTGCACCGGTTAACGCAGTCATGGAAGCCTCTGAGCGTCAGTTACGCAATGCATTGATTTTAATGGTGCTCAGTATTCTTTTTGTCAGTGCGCTGCTGGGCATGGTGTTCAACCGTAAAGTGCTAAAACCGCTGGGCGGCGAGCCGCTCGAGGCTGCAACCATCGCCTTGGCCGTCGCGGAAGGACAACTGAGCAATACGATTGTGGTACAGCCCAACGATCGCAAGAGTCTGTTTTATGCGCTGAATACCATGCAAACACAGTTACGGCAGGTTGTGGGGCAAATCAAAGATGCCAGCGGTGCGGTGCGACAAGGCGCGGCAGAGATAGCCAGCGGCAATATCGATCTGGCCTCACGCACCGAGCAACAAGCCGCAGCGCTGGAGCAGACGGCTGCCAGCATGGAGCAGATTACCGCCACGGTAAAACACAATGCCAACAATGCGTATCAGGCAACGGTGTTGACCGAAAATGCCACTAAAATTGCCCTCAAAGGGGAAGGGTTGGTGAGTCAGGTGGTGAAAACCATGGCGGAAATCGATGAAAGTGCGAGGAAGATCGGTGACATCACCACCATGATCAACAGCATCGCATTCCAAACCAATATCCTGGCATTGAACGCCGCAGTCGAAGCGGCACGGGCAGGGGAACAGGGAAGGGGATTTGCCGTAGTGGCTTCAGAAGTGCGCAACCTGGCACAACGCAGCGCCAGCGCGGTCAAGGATATCGCCACCTTGATCGAAGAATCCAGCCAGCGCGTTGGAAGTGGTGTTCAACTGGTGAACGATGCGGGTAAAACCATGCAGGAAATGACGCAGGCGGTCAGTTCTGTACAAAGTATCATTGGTGAAATTGCCACTGCATCAGATGAGCAGGCGAAAGGCATTAGCCAGGTCAGCATTGCCGTCAATGAAATGGATGGCGTCACCCAGCAAAACTCTGCCTTGGTTCAGGAGATGTCCGCTGCGGCCAGTTCGCTTGAGGAGCAATCCCTCTTGCTGGCACAAACCATTGAACATTTCCGTCTGAATGCAGAACCAACGCTGGCACTGCCCGGCGCACGCTAAACGGCCGTACAACGCGTCACCCAAGGACGGTATCATTGGTTTATTATTCTGATGATACCGTTCACCACACCACGCGCGCCTAACGACGTCCCCGCACATGGGTATTGGCAGACCATTCATAGGTGGTATTAGTATCAGGTTTAAATTTATTTTTCTTCTGCTCTGCGCGAGCCTGCTTAGCTGCCGACTCGCGTTCTTTCATCAACTTATCGATGTAATCGTCTTTAATACGGTTATTTTCAGCGTTGGTTAACGTTCGACCTCGTTTCTTCCTTTCCTGATCCAGCAGCGTTTTGAGCTGTCGCTGTTCACTTTCAGTCATGTCTTTCTGTGTCAGTCTGGGCATAGGAGGGTATCTCGTCGTGGGTTAGAAAATCCATTGTAGAGTAAATTAGCCAATTTTACATTGGTTTCAATGCCATTGAACGTCAGATGCTTATATATAGGGCCTGGTGGTTATTTTGCTTCAGATTATAACCAGTGGATTTTTCACCAGGAAAAAAGATGAAAGGAATCTTATGAAGAAATTTGGGGTATTAATTTTCACCTTGACGTTGAATATTTGTGTACCCACCTCCGCTCAGGGAACCCTGTCAACAACGCCGCCACGGATGGATAATATTGAAAACGTTTTAGCGTTAAGCGGCCGAGCGGGGGTTATTCCTGCAAACAGGTTGGTTGTCTATTATGGGAATTTTAACTCTCGTAGAATGGGAATACTGGGTGAATATCCTGCACCTGAGCTGTGGAAAAGATTGACCGCTGAAGCTCAGGAATGGGAAAAAGCAGATCCCTCAAAGCCTGTTATTCCTGGATTGGAATACATCGCTACCGTAGCAAGCAACCAGCCTGGACGAGATGGCCTCTATCGTAACCGGATGAGTGATAAACAAATTGATATCGCGCTGTCAGTGGTAAGGATGACGCCGGGTGCTGTACTTATTCTGGACGTTCAGCCCGGCCGGAGCGATTTGCACCGTGAGATATCTCGCCTTGAACCTTTTCTTATTCAACCGGATGTTCATTTAGGCATAGACCCTGAATTTATCATGATGGGAAAATCCATTCCGGGTGCGAGAATCGGAACAATTAACGACAAGGATATCAACAGGGTCGTTGATTATCTTTCGGCATTGGTTGTAAAAAATAATCTGCCACCCAAAGTATTAGTGGTTCACCGTTTTACTAAAAAGATGGTGACAGGATTTGATAAAATAAAATCAGATCCAAACGTGCAGGTAATATTGAGCATGGATGGGTGGGGTGCTCCTGAAACAAAGGTTTCAACGTATGAAAAAGTGGTATCGGCTGAAAAAGGGGTATTGTATCCGGGTATCAAAATTTTCTATAAAAATGATATCAGAAAACCGCCAC
Source organism: Candidatus Symbiopectobacterium sp. NZEC151 (assembly GCF_025962655.1). Classification (GTDB taxonomy): domain Bacteria; phylum Pseudomonadota; class Gammaproteobacteria; order Enterobacterales; family Enterobacteriaceae; genus Symbiopectobacterium. Next base: position 969,311 of record NZ_JAGFPE010000001.1, read on the forward strand.
ACAGACTGTTATCTAAAGCTGAAGTGCTCGGTTTGCAACCTCAGCCGGTTTATATTCAATATCAGTAGTTGTGGTGTGAATCGTCATGTAGATCATTCCAGTCCTGCAAAATAAGAGTTGCTTTATAACTATCTGTGAGCTTTTAAAAGACTATGTCTGCTTAAAACCTTGTCTATGTGATAAGTAATGCAGAAAGGAACGCCTTTATGGTCTGTCTACAATAGACATGCCCAAGTCTGGCTGGTGTTGCTTTGTGAAGATGCGTGCGTGATGGCGATGTGCGAGAAGCGTATCTCGTATCAGCCAGTAAAGTGGCGATGAGGCTGAAAAGTGGCACTTGATGAACGAAGAACAGTCGCTGGATTTACCAAAGCCCATCATGACCGCAAAACACCAGATTTCGCCTCCTTATCCATTGGTTCGCATAATGTATATTATGTTAAATTACATGTATGCAACCCAGAACACCTGTGCTACCTATCCCACCTCACCTCTTTTACTTGGTTGATCTTATCCAGATGCGATAAAGCCGCTTAATGGTTTATCGCACCCGGTCCTGTTTGAACGGTTGAACTGGGGTTATGCTGTTATTGCAATGCAGTGAGAATTTGCATCGCCGCTTTGACGCGCATCGGGTTAGGATAATTTTTATTAGCCAACATCACTATCCCAACCTGCTTTTCGGGAATGAAGGCAACATAGGCACCGAAACCGCCAGTTGCACCGGTTTTATGTACCCATGAGGCAGCCACAGGTGGTTGAGGCTGATTATCGATGACCTTTTGCGGACTCAACGCCACGGTGTTATCGCTGCCGGAGATTATCTTATCCGCCTGCCCAGGCCAATCGAGCATTTCCCAGCCCAGCCCTTGATAAAGTGCATCAGTGCGGTAGTAACGCGTCTGTGCGATATGAATGCCTTTTTGCAGCACGCGATCGGTGACCTGGTCGGGATTCATATTGGCTTGCATCCACGCTAACATATCTTTCGATGTCGTTTTTACACCATAAGCCTCTGCATCTAAGGCACCAGGAGAAACTCGTACCGGCTCACCATTTCGGTATCCCCACGCATAATCTTTCATGGCAGAGTCAGGTACTGTTATAAAAGTATGGGTGAGTTTTAACGGGCTAAATACGCGTTGTTGCATTGCTTGCTCATACGTCATCCCTGTATTTTTTGCCGCTAATGCGCCAAACAGCCCAATGCTGGAATTCGCGTATTGCCGCATTTCACCCGGAGCCCATTGTGGTTGCCAGTGCAGATAGAACTGTAGCAACGCAGAAGGCGTTGTCACCTCGTCTGGAACTTGTAATGGCAAACCGCCTGCGGTGTAGGTAGCCAATTGCAACAGCGTAATGTGTTGCCACTGAACGGTATTTAACGCCGGCCAGTACTTCTTGGCGGGATCGTTGAGCGCAATTTCCCCCTTCTCGACCGCCACACCGCCCAGCACGCCATTAAAGGTTTTACTGACCGAACCCAGCTCAAAGAGCGTATTTTCTGTCACCGGGCGAGCAGGTTTTACCTCCGCCAGACCATAATTAAAGAAGTAAGGCTTGCCGTGAATCAGCACTGCTACGGCCATACCAGGAATGTTTTGTGATTTGAGTAAAGGTTCAATGGCTTCATTTACCGTTTTTTTTACATCCAGTGTGGCCGATGCAATACTGGAAAAGGAAACGCACAGAGAGGCCGAAATCAGAATAGACGGAAACACATTTTTCATAATAAATCTCATGATAATAGTGAGCGCATTAGCACTTCTCATGGCCAGCATCATCACTGGCTATGTTGATTATAGCGCTTATTTTTTTAACAAAATCGAAACAGTGTTAATCCTGAGCGTGTTTCGCACGCTGTTTATGCCCACCTTATCCTCCAGTCTACCGCCCCGCTTCCCTTCACTGCCCCCGCTAATCCCTATCGAACGACGTTTCTACTGAAAGAAATGTTCGGTTTTTTTAGTTTTTGCATAATCAACCAAATAAATGAGGTTTTATCGAAAACACGTCTCATTATTTTTTCATTAAGTTGATGGTAAATAAGCCTTCATTTTGTTGCAAGTAACAATGACCATTACCCTGCATTCTCATTGCTCAGCGGTTTATTTTATCGACACCGCTTATATTATATTCTTGGCAAGGTAATAAAGATGGTTTTTTAGTTTATCTCATTAATGCGCCGTTATTTATGACGGCAGGGATCGCTTTTGTCTGCGGAGTTGTTGACGTTAATGTTATTTTTCTCGGAGAGATATAATGAAATTAAAGTTAGTTACGTTGGCAATGGCTTCATTGATCACACTCAACGCCCATGCTACCGCCATTGATTATCAGCATGAATTTAAAGATTCATCAAACGGGGAGCACAATGATAGCTTTAAGTTTTCGACGCTTTTTGAGCAAGGTTTTGGGTTGTCAGCAGAAGCGCGCTGGGCTCAGCATGCTAATGATAAATCGGAGAAAAGTCCGTTCAGCGAACGGGTCAGTAGCGGTACGGAAGTCGTCGCCAGTTACTCTTATGATGTAAACAAAGACTTTTCTTTGGAACCTGGGTTTTCGTTGGAATCCACTGCTGATTACAACAGCTATCGCCCTTATCTGCGTGGCAAGGCGAATATTACCAACGATCTTTCCGTATCATTGACCTATCGCCCTTATTATAAACGAAACAGTAAAAATATCGGAACACCGAAACAAACTACGGAAAAGGGGTATAATCTAACGTCAGCTATAGCGTATAAATTTCTTAATGACTATACGTTTGAATATGAACTGGATTATCAAAACTCCAATGAGGAAAAGGACAACCCGTCAGAAAACAAGAAATATGCATTTAGTCATGATTTTAAATTGAGCTATCAATGGGATAAAAATTGGCGCCCTTACCTTGCTGTCGGTAATGTTCCCGCGATAGACAAAGGGAATGATCGACAAACGCGCTACCGTATCGGGGTTCAGTATAGTTTCTGATATATCGGGGCGTAAAAAAGCCGACACCAGAGATGCTGTCGGCTTTTATTTTCAGATCGCTACGCTTTTAGTAACTGCAATGCGCACGCTTTCACACTTTCCAGCAGGAGTTTAACGTCTGCCAGGCAAACGGTAGGATTCAGCAAGGTAAGTTTCAGGCAAGTCACCCCGTCGGATTCGGTAACGCCCACATTGGCGCTGCCAGAAGCGAGCAGTGCGTCACCAATGCGTTGGTTCAGCAAGGCGACTGCCGCTGCGTCGCCAGACTCAGGGCGGAAACGGAACAGCACGCTGGCCAGTTGTGGTTGCATCACCAACTCCAACTGCGGCTGCTCGGTCACAAACTGTGCAACCTGTTGTGCCAGCGTTACGCCATTATCAATGATTTCGGCGTACTGCTTCTTACCCAATGCTTCAAGGCCCATCCACAATTTCAGAGCATCGAAACGGCGTGTTGTTTGCAGCGACTTCGATACCAGATTCGGCACGCCCTGCTCTTCATCAAAGCCTGAATTCAGGTAAGCCGCCTGATAGCGCATCAGTTCATAGTGGCGGGCATCTTTCAGCAAAAAGGCACCGCAGCTGATGGTCTGGAAGAATTGCTTGTGGAAATCCAGCGTGACGGAATCCGCCAATTCAAGGCCATCCAGGTAGTGGCGATATTGCTCAGAAAGCAACAGCGCGCCGCCCCAGGCTGCGTCAACGTGCAGCCAGATGTGCCGTTCGGCCGCCATAGCCGCAATTTCTGCCAAGGGGTCGATGGCGCCGGCATCGGTGGTTCCAGCCGTTGCGACGATGGACAGCACCTGCTCACCATTGGCGTCGGCCTGTGCCAATTTCGTGGACAAATCACTGAGATCCATGCGCGAGAACGCATCCGTTTTTACCAGCGTAACGGATTGATATCCCAGTCCCATCAACGCCATGTTTTTTTGCACGGAGAAGTGTGCATTTTCAGAACACAGCACTTTGATTTTGCTCAGATCGCCGGTTAAACCATGCTGCTGAACGGAATGTCCCTGACGTGCAAAAAAGGCATCCCGCGCCAGCATCAATCCCATCAGGTTGCTTTGGGTGCCGCCGCTGGTGAATACGCCAGCGTCACCCGCCGTATAACCTACTTGCTGGCGTAACCATTCGATCAGCTTCATCTCAATGATGGTGGCTGAAGGGCTCTGATCCCAGGAATCCATGCTTTGGTTGGTGGCGTTAATCAGCACTTCTGCCGCCTGGCTGATCACCAGACTCGGGCAGTGCAGATGGGCAACACATTGCGCGTGATGCACGGACAAACTGTCTTTAAGAAAATATTCAACAGCGCGCTCAATGGCGACCTGGTTGCCTAGCCCCTGAGACGTAAAGGATAACTGGATACGCTCACGCAACTGCTCAACGGTCTTGCCTTGATACATTTCGGGCTGCTGTAACCACGCCACGACAGCCTGGGTACTCTGCTCGATAGCGTCCTGATAGGCGGCAATGCTCTGCGCCGAACTTGACAGAATAGGGTTTATATCAGACATTAGATGGCTCACTCCGGTTAAACAGGCTTGACGCCAGCATTCAGCAATGCACTTTCGAATTTATCGAAGAAAATGTCCAACTCGGCATTGGTAATAAGCAATGACGGCAACAGACGCAATACGCAACCGTTGCGGCCACCCCGTTCAAGGATCAGGCCAGCTTCAAAGCATTTTTTCTGCAACAGCGCTGAGAGTTCACCGTCCGCCGGGTAGCATCCCATCTGATCCTGCGCTTCATGGGGTTTCACGATTTCAATGCCGATCATTAAACCAAGACCGCGCACATGACCGATCACCGGGTAGCGTTTTTGCAGTTCGGCCAGCTTGGCTTTCAGCCATTCGCCCTGTGCAGCAACCTTATCTGCAATCCGATCGTCTTTAAGGATTTTGAGCGTAGTCAGGCCGGTGGCCATCGCCAACTGGTTGCCACGGAAAGTGCCGGTGTGGTGACCGGGTGCCCATGCATCGAACTGCTTTTTGATGCCCAGCACGGCCAGCGGCAAACCGCCACCGACTGCTTTGGACATGACGATGATATCGGGTTCGATGCCCGCGTGTTCGAACGCGAACAGTTTACCGGTACGGGCAAAGCCAGCCTGTACTTCATCGATAATCAGCACAATGCCATGCTCTTGAGTCACTTTGCGAATGCGTTGTAACCACTCTGCCGGCGCCGGGTTGACGCCCCCTTCACCTTGTACGGCTTCAAGGATCACTGCGGCAGGCTTTCGCACTCCGCTTTCGACATCGTTGATCAGATTATCAAAATAGTAGGTCAGCGCTTTAACGCCCGCCTCGCCGCCGATGCCCAGCGGGCAACGGTATTGGTTCGGATACGGCATAAACTGAACTTCAGGCATCATGCCATCGACAGCTTCTTTGGGGGACAGGTTACCCGTGACAGCGAGCGCACCGTGGGTCATACCGTGATAGCCCCCGGAGAAGCTGATGACACCAGAACGACCGGTCACTTTTTTAGCCAGTTTTAACGCGGCCTCGACGGCATCGGCACCGGAAGGACCGGTAAACTGCAAGCAATATTCTTTGCCCTGACCCGGCAGCAATGACAGCAGATAAGAGGAAAACTCGTCCTTTAACGGCGTGGTCAGATCAAGGGTATGTAACGGTAAGCCACTGGTAATGACACTTTGAATGCTTTGAAGCACATCAGGATGATTATGACCCAGTGCCAGGGTTCCGGCACCGGCAAGGCAGTCAAGATATTGATTATTCTCAACATCAGTAATCCAAACGCCCTGCGCTTTGGCAATCGCCAAGGGCAATTTGCGCGGATAGCTCCTGACATTAGATTCAAATTCAGCTTGTCTTGCTAAAAAGGTTTCATTGCGTTGCGGTAATGAATTAGCACTCAAAGTATCAATACGGACTTTATCCGTCATCATATCACTCCTACAACCGCGGGTATGGTTAACGCCGGGTTGAATAATGGTTTAAGGGGTAAAAAACGCGGCTAATATATGTTGTTTAAGCAATGGACTCAATATTTTATTTTGTAGGGATATTGGCGGGATTTCACGCAGTTATAAATAACAAAAAAAACGCCAGACAGACTTAACTTAGTTAAATTGTAACTAATTATACCATTGCTGGTTGTGGGCTTTTCTTGTAACCTGCCGGGATTCCAGACGCATTTTGTTAATCACCAAAATATCACCTTACCGGACGTTACATGACCGCTCACATTTCAAAAGATCCTCTGCATGGCGTAACCCTTGAAATGCAAGTCAATGCGTTGGTTGAACGTTTTGGCTGGGTAAAACTGGGTCAACGGGTTAATATCAATTGTTTTAAAAGCGATCCCAGCGTCAAATCCAGTTTAAAGTTTCTGCGTCGCACCCCGTGGGCGCGCGCTGAAGTCGAAGCGCTGTATCTTGATTCGTTGAAAGAGGCGCCTGCCGCAAAAGCCGATGATGCCGATCCCTGGGCAAATAGCCGTGGTAACAAACGTTAACCTTTTCTCCCGCCAACGTTGACGCAGTGAGTGTGCCGCTCAGCAAAAGCGGCACACAGTAGCCTGCGTTACGATGAGCGCCAGCGTCGCGTCAGCGGTTTCTCCGCTTCAACAATCAAGAACATGACAAAACCAATGGCAAAGGTGATGAGCCAGTAACGGAATGGCAACGCCTCGGTGCCAAACAGCATTTGCATAAAGGGAAGGTAGATAATCGCCAGTTGCAGCACGAGCAATACGGCGCTGACAATCCAAATCCCCCGGTTGGCTAATAACCCCTTGGTCAGCGAAAAGCCGTTGGATACTCGGCAGTTAAGCATATAGAACCACTGTGCGGTGACCAGCGTTTGCAGCAGGACGGTACGAATCAGCTCGGCAGAGTGGCCTTGCGGTTGGAGCCAGGCTTCCAGTGCGAAGGCGCTGAGTGCAATCATGGTGCCGACAAACGCCACGCGCCAGATAGCAAAACCGTCCATTACGTGCAGGCTTGGGTCACGCGGCGGACGCTTCATGATGGTTTTCTCACCGGATTCAAACGCCAGACCAAAGGATAACGTGGCGGAGGTCGCCATGTTCATCCACAGGATCAGCACGGGAGTTAGCGGAATCAGATTGCCGGCTAACAACGCGATAATGATCAGTAAGCCTTGCGCCAGGTTGGTTGGCATAATAAACAGGATGGTTTTTTTCAGATTGTCATAAACGCGACGCCCTTCTTTCACGGCGCTGGCGATGGTGGCAAAATTGTCATCGGTCAATACCATGTCTGCGGCTTCTTTGGTTACCTCCGTGCCTTTTATCCCCATGGCGATCCCGACATCCGCTTGCTTCAGCGCAGGCGCGTCGTTCACGCCATCGCCGGTCATGCCGACAATCTCTTTTCGGGTTTGCAGCGCCTGCACCAGCCGGAACTTGTCCTCGGGGCTGGTTCGGGCAAAAATATCATAATTCTGCGCCGCGGAACTGAGCGTTTCCGCATCCATTTTTTCCAGCTCGCGGCCGGTAATCGCCTTATCCGCATTGCCGATACCGAGCATTTTCCCGATGCTCATTGCCGTTTCTGGATGGTCGCCGGTAATCATCTTGACGCGAATGCCCGCCTGCAAACAGTCGCTGATCGCGGTAATCGCTTCCGGACGTGGCGGATCCATCATGCCTGCAATACCAAGAAATACCGCGCCCTGTTCCAGATCCTGATGCGTCAGCGCCTGTTGCCCTTCAGCGGCGGGCTTCCAGGCGGCAGCTACCATACGCAGCCCTTCCCGCGCGTACTCTGCCATTTTGCTTTCCCAATAGCCCAAATCAAACGGTTGAACGCCGCCATCCGTTAGCTGCTGCTGACACAATCGGAACAGCACATCGGGGGCACCGGTGATCAAGATCTGCTCTTCGGTGCCAACCCGATAATGGGTCGCCATATATTTGTATTGGGAATCAAACGGGATTTTACTGCGCAGTGCCGTTTCCACGGCTGGCAACGTCGCCTTGGCGGCGAGCACTTTGAGTGCACCTTCTGTTGGGCCACCGGTGATTTTCCAAAAACCGCTATCGTCTTTGATCAGTTGGCTGTCATTGCATAAATCGATGGTGCGCAGATAGCGCGCAAGCAATGAATCTGCCGCGATGGATACCGGGTGAGAATCCTCCAGTGAGTGAATCGCGCCTACCGGTTCGTAGCTGTCTCCGTCGACGCGATAGACCGCATCCGCAGTGATAATGGCTTTGACTGTCATTTCATTCATGGTCAAGGTGCCGGTTTTATCAGAGCAGATAACCGTCATCGCGCCTAAGGTTTCTACCGTGGGCAGTTTGCGGATAATCGCGCGTTGACGCGCCATGGCTTGCACGCCCAGCGACAGAATGATGGAAATAATGGCTGGCAGCCCTTCCGGTACAGAGGCAACCGCCAGGCTTATCAATGAGAGTGTTAATTCAGAAACCGGCATATCACGGAACAGGATGCTAAAAACAAACAGCGCTGCCATCATCACCAAAATGAGGATAAAAATCGCCTTGCCCAGTTTGTCCATTTGCACCAACAGCGGCGTGCGATGTTTCTCAATATCGGCCATCATCTGGTTAATGTGGCCCAGCTCCGTGTCGCCACCGGTGGCGATAACCACCCCCTGCCCGCCGCCAGAACTGACCGTTGTGCCCGAGAACAGTAAATTGAGGCGATCGCCGAGCGGCAGATCGCCGCTTAACGCCCCGGTTTGTTTCTGCACGACCGTCGATTCACCCGTCAGGATAGCCTCTTCAACGCACAGGTTGTGCGCTTCGATAACCCGTAAATCGGCAGGGATGCGGTCTCCGGCGCGAATGACGACGATATCGCCAGGGACCAATGCCGTCGTCGGCACCGTTTCATGCTTTCCCTGACGTATTACTAATGCCTCACTGGAAAGCATGTTACGGATGCTTTTCAGCGATTTTTCTGCGTTGCTTTCCTGAATATGGCCAATCAGCGCATTGATAACGGCCACGCCAAGAATCACTGACATATCAACCCAGTGCCCCATGACGGCCTTTAATAGCGCCGCAGCAAGTAAAACGTAGATCAAGACATCGTTGAAATGGGCTAAAAAACGCAACCAGGCCGGCTTACCCTGCTTTTGCGGCAAGGTATTTTCACCGTAGGTTTGGAGGCGTTTCACGGCATCCTGGCTATCCAGTCCCGTCACGCTGGTATCCAGCCGGGCCAAGACCTGTTCTACATCGCGCTGGTAATCGTTATTCGCAGCGGGTTTGTCATTTGAAAGCATATCGTTGTGCATAAGCGCTGACCCTTTTCGTATTCATTTACCTGATACCCAAGCGGACAGAAACGCATTAACCTGGTGACAAACCAAGCTGAATTAAACGTAGCACAAGGTTATGGATTTTATAGGGTTAAGTGCGAATACACCTAAAAATATCACACAAGCATTTTTTCATGGTGATTTAATCTGAGCAGCATTCACCTGGCTTTTATCAAACAAGCTACAAGTATCAATATAACCGTAATGCCAAAAAATGACTCTACGTAGACGTGCCACTTCTGACTTTTATTGTTTTCAGGTTAAGCTGGATTTTCTATTTTCATTTTTACAACAAGTCATAATGGAGTGGGCTGATGAGAATATATTCGTCAATTATTAATCAAAATACTGACTCGTTAGATGTGGCCTTGGCAAAAAAAACAAAAAACTCTGACATTTCCAGAAAAACCCTTAATAAGCTGGTAAAAATCGCTACCAAATCCATTGGCTTATCCAAAAGTGATGCGAAAAGTATATTTCACAACACGGGAAAAACAATAAAAACGCCAGAATCAAAACAGCTGAGCAATGAAATATGCAAAGTCCTACGCCATGTATCCCATCAGCACGTAAAGCAGATATATACTACCTGGATGAAGAACTGCGGTGTCACCCTAACGCCTAAAACACCCGATGGGTGTTGTTACTCGGATTTTATGCATGACCACAGCAATATTATCGGCAGCGTGATTGCAGAAAGCAAAGAAGCCGTTGTGGTCGTTGATAAATTGCAAGCTAATCGTTTGATAAAAATCTTTTTCGACGGTGAATCACCGGGCATGATCAAAGATCAAACAGAGGCATTTAATCGTTATTACGGCGATGGTACCGCCAGTACGTTATCCGGTCGAGCGATTGTGTTAAACAATATCAGCGGTTATCCGCTGTCACAGGTACACCGTTTTCACGAAAATGCCGATGTCGATTTTGTGAAAACGGTGGCAAGAATGATTGATAAAGATGTGCATTCAATGGGATTGTCCAAGGATGATTTCTTATACAACGCGCAACATGAAAGGTTCCTCCCCATCGAGATGGAAACGCTCAAGGTCAACGCCATTAACCATGAGGCTTTGCAGTCAGCGCTGATCTATATCAGAGAACGGGATAGCGCTGGCAATTAGACGGTGCGCTACCTTGCGGTAAAGTATAATAAGAATGCCGGGTGTGAATCACCACCACCCGGCGCAGCAAGTAATACAATATTATTGGTTTAGCAATACGGTGGTTTTATATTCCCATAGCCGATTGTAATTAATGTCATCCAGATCGCGCTGTAGGTTTGCGTTACCTTTGAACGGTCTACGTGTGGTGGCGGCTGCACTCCACGGATTGAGCAAGTCATAGCCGCTATCAACGCTGCTGTCTCGAATCACCAGTTGACCATTTGCTGTTTTACCCGGCAAATAACCAGTTTGGCGCGCGCCCTGATCCCAGGCCCGGCCCATGTTGGCCTTTTGCTTGCCAGTCTTATAGCCACTGTCGGACGTCAGCGCGCTGTTGATCACCAGGAAACCGTGTTTTACCCACGGCATGGTGTCGGGAGCGAATACATAGGCTTCTTTTGATTTGCGCGTCGATACGGTATGGAAACGGACGTTATCAAACACGGCGGTGGCACGGCCAAAAACGTAGTCGACATCCCCTTCGATATAACTGTCTTTGATATAGGCGCGGCTGTAGTGATCGGTGACGTAATTATTCATTTTATCACTGGTGTTGACGAAGAACGTATCTTGCCGCCCAATCAAACGCACCTGCTCTAACTGAACCTTATCGCCATCCGTTCGCAACGCGACGCCCTGATGTGTGCCACTGTCTACCGTATCCAGCAGCGAGTTCACCACCGTCAGATTTTTTAACTGAAATTCATCGCTCTGTGACCATAAGACCGCGGCGCAGATGGTATCAATCGTTTTATTCTGCTTCGATGCGCAAACGTCATACATATACCAGGCAGGGTCGCCAGGCTGATATTGTTGATTGGCATTAACCATCGTGCGGTAGGTTTCCGGTGAAATCATCGAGTCCAATCCCAGCGATATCACGGTTTTTTCCGGCGTATCGCCAGCGCCAAACAGCGTGATCGGTGGCGCTTCAGCGGGTACGTAAACTGTGCCGATGTAGGTTCCTGGCTGCAATTTGATGTAAATACGCTGATTACCTTTCTGCTGTTTCAATGCCTCATTCACCGCGTCTTGTATCTGCGTATAACTGGCACCGTCAACCCCTTTTGTTGGCCCCACCACATAGGGCGTTTTTACTGAAGCGATGTTGATAGGCTGAGGTGTCCAGGCGTCGGCAATGGGGGAAGCATAGAGGCCGCGATAGGCAAAATAGTGCTGTTGTGTAAAACGCGCAGCCTCATCGCTGGACAGCACGGGCCGTTGTGCTGTTCCTGGGAACGAAGGCTGATACTGTGCCTGCGGCGATGTTGCCGTTTGACACGCCGCTAATAATAAGGAAACGGATACCGCAGCAGCAATACCGGAGAATGGCTGATATTTCACTTCTCACCCCATGCAGATTAGTAAAATGAAATCGAGTTTCAATTCTATTTGCAAGAAAAAGAAAAAAAGTGAAGCGCGATCATGATTTTAGTATTGTCTGCCCCACCAGGTACTGTTGACGGGGTTTTATCAACGAGAGGCGTTATCTCAGGAGAGTGGTTGTTGATATAATGCAATGTATGTTGTAACTAAATTAAGCTTGTACTGATATGATTCGAGCGTCATTGTCGTTATCCCCTTACACCAGCGGAGCCAGACACAGCTCTTCGCTTTCAGCCAACTGGGTTTTCAACACTGAGCGTTCCACCTGATGGCAGGCATGTTGTGCGGCCTGTGCCGGAGATTGTCCGGCGAGTAAAGCCGCGGTCAGTTCTGCACAGAACAGATCGCCAGTGCCTTTCGGCGCAATGGGTAAACGGTTATGCAGGATCGGTACCACCGCATCGCGTGTGACGCACAGCGCCTGAATCCGTTGCTTATCGAGGTTGCCCGGTGCACTGGTGACAACCACCCACTCCAGCGTTCCCTTTAGCAACGAACGTGCAGCGGCAATAGCCGATTCGGCACTGTCCAGCGTCATCGCCGATAAACAGCTCAGCTCAAACGCATTTGGCGTCAGCCCGGTAGCCAGCGGTAATACCTCATCGCGATAGCAGGCATTTATCTCGGCATTGACGTAGTAACCGCAGTCAGTATCCCCCATCACCGGATCGAGAATGATGTGAATATCCGGCCAAGAGGCGCGCACCTGTTTAAGCCAGGCAACCAACGGCGGCACCAGCGAGGTCGTGCCGATATAGCCAATAACGATAGCACGCGCATGTGTCAATGCGCCCCGCTCCAGCAGACCTTGCAGAAAACCTTCAAACCATTCGACCGGAATTTTCCCACCATAGCAGCTAGGATAATGAGGCGTATTGCTGAGGATGACCGTAGGCACCAATGCAACACGCAACCCATGTTGCGCCAGCGCCGGTACCGCGATACTGTTCCCTACGCAACCATAAACCACCTGCGACTGAATGGAGATCACATCATAGTGTGCAGGCCCGGAATGAAAATGGGCGCTTTCCGCGTCCGGCGTAATGGGTACGTACTGCATGTTATTCCTTTATCTGAATGATAACGTTATCGTTAACATCCGTAGCGAAGACCATCGTGTTCATGATGTCAGGATAGCGCAAACGTGCAATCCTGAATACCGACAGAAGCGCGCATTACCGAATAAACGGCACCCGCGCCGATATTAGAACTGCATTAGAAGGGAGATCATCGTGCATAACTTACCTGATATTGCTTTTTTTCACACGCTGGCCGATGCCGCCGCTGAGCAAACCCTGCCGCGCTATCGTTCAGCGCAAAATCTTCATATTGGCAATAAACCCAAGGAAGGTTTTCGCTTCGACCCGGTGACCGATGCCGATCGCGAAGCGGAACGCGCCATCCGAGCCCTGATTAGCGCGCACTACCCTGAACATGCGATTTTGGGCGAGGAGTTTGGCGCTGTTGGCAGCGGCGAAATCCAATGGATATTGGATCCGGTTGACGGTACCCGGCCTTTTCTGTGCGGCATTCCGGTGTGGGGAACGCTGATGGGCTTGCTGTATCACGGGCGCGCCGTCATGGGAATGATGAGCCAGCCTTTCACGCAAGAACGCTTCTGGGCCGATGGGATTCAGTCGTGGTATCGGGGCCCCTACGGTGAGCATGCGTTGCAAACACGTAAAAATCTACCGCTCGCGCACGCTATCCTACACACCACGTCACCCGAACCGGTGCTGAGCCACCCTACTGTCCATTTTCAGGATTTGACGCAACACACCTTGATGACCCGTTATGGCGGAGAGTGCTATGCCATGGCGATGCTGGCCGCTGGCCACATCGATATCTGCGTCGAGTATGGCCTGCAACCTTACGATATTGCCGCGCTGATCCCGATTATTGAGCAGGCAGGCGGCACCGTGACCACGCTCGATGGCGGGCGTCCCGAAGGCGGCGGGAATATCGTTGCTTCTGGCGATCCGCAACTTCATCAACAGGCGTTAGCCATACTCAATGGCTGACAGGTGCTAGTGCTCCTTCCCCCCTTCCAGCAGGCGCGCCCAGCGCGCGCCGCCATCGACTTGCTCGACAATCAGTTTCAGGGTCATGGTCAGCGGCACCGCCAACAAAATGCCGATCAGCCCCAATAATCCCTGCCACACCAACAGTGAAATCAGGACCACGCTGGTGGCGATATTCAGCTTCCGGCCGCACAGATAAGGGTCAACGATCCAGCCCAATATCAGGTTGATGACCAGGAACGCGGCCAGTGCCGCCATGCCGGTGCTCATGCCGTTAAAGGCAAATGCCTGAATGATAGGCGGTACTGCCGCCAGAATCGATCCCAGAACGGGAATAAAATTCAGCAGAAAGGCCAACACAGCCCAAATAAAGGCGAATTTAACCTGCAAAATGGTTAACAGCACCCAGATCGCCACACCGTTTAATACGCTCATCAGCGTTTTAAGCATCAGATACTGCGTCACGCTGTCAATACCGCGGCGCACGGCTTTCATGCCAGCGGATTCCGTGCGAAATAGCCGTTGGATTTTCTCCACTAATACCGGCACCTCGATCAGCATAAAAATCACGGTGAGAAACACCACCAATGCCGACGAAAAAAAACTGGATACGTGACTGAGCACGCGGGTAATCAGCCCAAGAAATTGCCCTGGGTCAATCAGCGACATCGCGGCTTCTGGCGATAGCGTTAGCCCCAACTCCTGTAATGGTGCCATGCCGACGGCAAGCTGACGCGTCAGCAAGCTGCGCATTTGCAGGCTCATTTGATTTAACTCGGGCAAAGCCGCCACCATCCGGAGCAGGACGTAGACCAGCAGCATCAGCAATACGCCGCCCAGCAACACCACAATCAGAGAGCGCGGTAAGCGTGTGCGACACAACAGCGCCACCACAGGCTCTAGCACGATAGCCAAAAACAGGGAAAGCAGGATAATGGAAAGAATGGAGGCTGCCAGATGGATCCCCATCATGACGATAGCCAATGCGGCTAATAGCAGCATGCGATGCAGCAACGTATCATCGGAGCACACAGGTGTTTTCATGGTGGCCTGCTTAGGGTTAACACGACGTTTAAATCCTGCCGCGCGCGGTAAAATCCATTTTTGAAAATGCGCGTCGGAAAGTCTGTTCTTCAACAGAAAATATAGCGGCTTTTCGCCGCAACGTCGTTGTAACCGCTATTTACCCCAGTGCGTTCTGAGGTATTCCACCGCCGGTGCGGTTTGAGGTTGATGCAGAAATCCTTCGCGAAAGAGCACGCTGCCTTTCACTTCCGGCAGCGCTTCATTGAGCGCCAACTGCCGCCGCAGTTCAGGCACGCCGCCGTCCCGCGCCCAATCAGGCTCCTTTTGCGCAGGCACGCCGACTTTATACAAGGCGACACCAATGTAGAGACGGGTTTTTGTTGGCCTTACCACGTCCGCCCACCATTTTACCAGTGTGTCATAACGGACGATTTCTCGTGAAAAAGGCCAGTAGATTTGCGGGATGATATAGTCAATCAAGCCGCGTTCCACCCACAACCGGGTATCCGCATAAGCGATATCGTAGGTTGCACCGCCACGCGTATCCGAGCCGCGTGCGTCATTCTCCGCGTTGCGCCACACACCCGCCGGACTGATGCCAAACTCAACCTGCGGCTTGACCGCTTTGATCGCCATCGATATTTGCTCAATCAATAGCAAGGTGTTATTGCGCCGCCAGTCCCCTTTGGTGGCAAACCCCTGTCCATATTGCCGATAGGTGGCATCGTCTTGCAAACGAGAAGCAGGCGTTTCGTAGTAGAAATAATCATCAAAATGGATGCCATCCACGGCGTAGTTGTTGATCAGTTCCACCACCACATTGGTGATCCACTGACGCACCTCTGGGATACCGGGATCCAACACGAACCGATCGCTCGCCGTGCGTATCCACTCAGGGTGTAGCGCATACACGCTGGAGGGTGAAGCGCTAAGGGTATGCCGCAGCGCGGCCACCGTTTTTGGCTGGGTATTGCTGGTCACACGGTAGGGATTGAGCCAGGCGTGAATACGCAATCCACGCTTATGCCCTTCAGCCAACATAAAAGCCAAGGGATCGAAACCGGGATCTTTGCCCACCACACCGGTTAATACGTCAGACCACGGCAGTAACGCCGAGCGGTATAGCGCCGTGCCATCCGGTTTTACCTGAAAAAAGACCGTGTTAACGCCCAGACTCACCAGATTGTCTAGTTTGTCAATCAGCGCCTGTTTTTGTAACGCAATACGGCGCGCATCAGACGGTTCATCACTTGACGCTGGCGTCGGCCAGTCAAGGCCAGAAAGCGTGGTCAGCCAAACGCCCTTGACGTTCTCCGGCACAGCCGGAGAAACGCGGACGGGAGCCTCAACCACGGAGGGAGGAGTGACTTTGCTGTTACTGCACCCAAGTAACCCACACACCAAACACAGCAAAAAACAGCGACGTCGATAACTCAGCATGTTTGGGCAATTCCTTGGCAGTAAAAAAGTCAATCACGGGTTCAGGTACGGTATTTTTCCACCAGCGCTTTGGCAATCGCCTCCGTTTGCGCATCGGCATTGCCTTCAATGTCCGCCGGGCGGAAATGCATCTGGAACGCGCTGATGGTCAAACGCGTATCTTTATCCAGCTCACCGTTTTGTGGAATTTTATCATAACCATACTTATGCAATGCTTTCTGAAGCGTCAGCACATCAGTCGGCGCAGTGGGCTGCCGTCCGGCCAGATACTTGTTCACCGTTGCGTCATCAGGCCAGGCACCAACGCCCATCTCCGCAAACCGTTTCCAGGGAAACAGCTTACCGGGGTCCTGTTTGCGCAGCGGTGCAATATCGCTGTGCGCCAGGACATTATCCGGCGTGATGTTGTTACGCTTGATGATGTCTTTGGTCAGCGCGGCAAGCGCGGTAATCTGCATTTCATTGTAAGGATACCAGGTGCGAACGCCAAGCATGTTATCGGTAAACCCGAGATTCACAATCTCAATGCCCACTGAAGAATCATTGACATTTACCCGGCCATTCCAATTACTGACCCCCGCATGCCAGGCTCTCATATCCTCTGGCACCAGTTGCATTACCACGGGCTTGTTATTACGCAGCGGTGGATATTTCGCGACCAGATAATGCGCGCTGACCTGCCCCTGGGTTAATACCTCTAACGAGCGCGCATCATTCAGCGCGGTGTAATGCAAAATCAGAAATCGGACACGCTCATTCTGGCCTTTAGCCGGATGAGTGGTATCCACGATGTAATCACCGCGATCGATTAACGTTGAGCGCGGCGTAGAACATCCGGCCACCACCAACGCGAGCCCCCCTACCGCGAGCCATTTCAGCCCGTGTGGGCGCATGGTTGATAAAAAAGAATTGAATATCATAGAAAAATTCACCTCCTTGGCGATTATTAACAGCAATAAACATCACAATAAGCAAGTAAACAGGTGCTTTGTTCTAATAATATTTACGCGGTTGCTATTAAATCATCGCTAAACCATTGCAATAATTAATCGTTTTATAGCATTTACCCATATTAATTACCCTTTTTAACAACAAAAAAGTGACGTCGTCACTCATTGCGTTAACCCTACTGCGGTAATCGTTTCTGTAAAACAGACAAAAAAAAAGGGAGCCGCCCGGCCCCCGTTTATTTCATTCGACGCTACAGTGCACGCTGTCGCGTTTCCTGCCCCAGCAGCACGATAGCAAAGACAGCAAGCAGTATTGCCAGGCTAAACAAGGCAAAAATACCGCCGATGGGCACGCCGCTTGCGACCAACGTGCCGACCAATAACGGGCCAAAGATCCCACCGATACGCCCCACTGCCGCCGCCATTCCAGCACCGGTAGCGCGAATGGATGTCGCGTATTGTTCTGGCGTATAGGCATACAGCGCGCCCCAGGCCCCGAGGTTGAAAAATGACAGCAGCGAACCGGAGAGCAGCAGTTGCGGTGCACTGGTAGCAACGCCGAAAAAATAGGCGCTGATCAGCGTTCCCAGCAAATAGACCACCAGCACAACCTTTCTCCCTGCGCGTTCAATCAGCCAGGCAACGGTAAAATAGCCGGGTAACTGCGCCAGCGTCATCACCAGCACGTAACCGAAACTTTTCACCATATCAAACCCTTTGAGCATCATCACGCTCGGCAACCACAGGAACATGCCGTAATAGGAGAACACCACGCAAAACCAGACAATCCACAACATCACGCTGGCACGCCGCTGCTCCGGTACCCAGAGTGCGGCAATCTTATGGCGAAAAGCACTTTTTTTCTCTTTCTGGCTCAGTTGCAGATAGTGCGGCGAATCCGGCAAACGAAAACGCAGGTATAACGCGTAGAAGGCGGGCAACGCACACAGGATCATGGCACCGCGCCAGCCAACGCTCGGCAACGGAATCAGAAAATAGGCGATTAACGCCGCCAGCAGCCAGCCAACGGCCCAAAAACTTTCGAGCAGTACCACCACGCGGCCGCGTACTTCCGGGGGCACACTTTCGCTGACCAACGTTGATGCCACCGGCAGTTCGCCGCCTAATCCCATGCCGATAAAGAAGCGCAATACCAGCAGGCTGCCGAATCCCCAGGCAAAAGCGCTTAATCCGCTGGCGATGCTGAACATTAACAGCGTGATCATAAAGGCAGATTTACGCCCTTTACGATCGGCATAGAGTCCGAAAACAAATGCGCCAACCGCCATGCCGATGGAGTTGACGCTGCCGATCAGCCCTAACTGTGCGGCGGACAGCCCCCACTCCAGTTTTAGCGCTGCCAGAACAAAAGACAACAGCCCGACATCCATGGCATCAAACAGCCAGCCGGTGCCACAAATGAGCAATAACTTATTACTGGATAACGCACCCTGTCTAACCTGAGATAAAATCATGATATTGTTATGTCATCGTCAATCACGGTTTGTTTAGCATACTAAACACGCGTGACGCTGTCATGCAGCTTTTTTACCCAGACAGCACAATTTCACCTTAAGGCGGAGTGATACCATGACCGAAAAGGCGATATCAAACACCACACCACCCCACTATTCTGCGGCTGAACGGCGTTTTCACAACGTGCGCCCCAGCGTATACCTGCACATGGGTTGGCGCGAACGCCTTTCGGTACTCAGACGCCTGTTGTTTACTGCACGATCCCGTATGCCGGAACAGCGTTTGCCCGAAGTCCCGCCGAATTGGCGGGAGTTTCTCAAACCGGACAGTAAAACCCGCGTCATCTGGTTTGGTCACTCCAGTCTGTTGCTCAACATGGATGGCGTCACTGTGCTGATCGATCCGGTATTTTCCGCATCCGCAGCCCCCTTTCCTTTTCGCATCAAGCGTTTTCAACCGCCGGTGGTCCCGATGGAAGCGTTGCCGTCCATCGATGTGATTGTGTTGTCGCATAATCATTACGATCATCTGGACCGCGTAACCGTTGAGTTTTTCCGCGATAAGAAAACCCATTTCGTTACCCCGCTCGGTATGGCAAAAACGCTGCAACAATGGGGCATCGCCGCAGAACGCATTACCGAACGGGATTGGTATCAGGCATACACGTGGAAGACGCTGAGATTAACCGCAACGCCAGCGCGTCATGCCTCCGGGCGCACCCCCTTCGATCATAACCGCGCGCTCTGGTGTTCCTGGGTGCTACAAAGCCCGCATGAAACCCTGTATTACAGCGGAGATTCGGCCTACGATGACCACTTTACGGCCATCAGAGAACGGTTTGGTCCTATCGATCTCGCGTTTGTCGAGAATGGTCAATACAACCGGCGCTGGCCCGATTCCCACATGACACCGGAACAAACCCTTCAAGCGGTACTCGATTTGGCACCGCGCACCTTTGTTCCTATTCACTGGGGCATGTTTACCCTGTCGCTACATCATTGGACAGAGCCGGTACAACGCAGCTACACGCTGGCCGCGCAGAAAGGTATTCAGATGCTTTGTCCGCGTCTGGGTGAAGTGGTGGACAGTCACTCATCATCGCCCCCACCGTTATGGTGGATGCCCTTTGTGCCCGAGAAAGCGTCGGTCCCCCTCCCGCCCGCATCACGAGGCACGGCATACTCGGAAAACGACAGCCCATAGAAAAAAACCGCCGATACGCGACGCTAAACCCAAGAAACAGCGTTGATAGGTCAAATATTTGGTGGTTTTGTCGTTTCTTTATCCGTTTGACATTGCCATTTCCGGTTTAAAGTACATTTTATAGTAAACTGATTTGATTTCAGCTTTTAACCCTCCATTTAATAAGGTCTTTTTCTTGGCAAAATCATTACTACGCAGCGGAAGTTTGGCCGATTTTTTTGCGCTGGGCGAAAATGGGCAACCGGTGTATGCATCGGCTCTTCAGTTGCGGGAAACTCTACGTTTACGGCGACAACAAGCAATCGCTGACTGCCTGGCCATTCCGCAGCCTAATGAAACGGGCGATCGTCTTGATTGGTATGCTCCCGGCGAAGGAAAAGTCACCTCATGGATGGCCGCTAGCGAGGAGGAACGGGAGGCAGCACTGGAGCAGTTGCAAACCTTTCTGACCACCGTTGCGGCGCTGAGTGAACGCGCGTTGGCGTCAGACAGTGCGGCGCAGCAACGATTTGGTGCCCTGCTCGCCAAAGCATTCCAATTTCCCGCGGCAAATTACGTTTATCTGGTTGATGGCCGCCCCGTCATCACCTTTTGGGGTTTTATTAATCTCGACCAAAAACCTCGAACCGACGCCTTAGCGTGCCTGCGCGAAGCCTTACCGGTCATCACGGCACAACCGCTGGTCGATCCGATTGCACCGCCCATTGCACAGCCCAACGCTGCCGCCGTCTATGCAGAAACGGCGTCACTACCGGTTGAGCCAGAAAACGAACCCGACGACGCGCCCAAGGTGGCGATCCCTGCTGTGCCAGCGACGGCACCAGGGAAATCGGCATTGCGTCGCTGGTGGTGGGTTGCACCGGGCGTGGCACTCGCCGGTGCATTAGTGTGGCAGTTCCGCGCTGGCGTACCGAGTAAACCGATAACTTCAGAACCCGTGGTGGCACATACGCCAGAAAAACGCGTGCTGCCTGCCACGGAAAAAGTCAAAGAAGCTGAGACCGTTGCACAAAACGCCACACCGATAGCACCACCGCCCGTTGCTGCTGAAACGCCGCCAGAAGCCGAAAAGGCGCCCGCCGTTGCGCATCCAGAAACAGCGCCGGTAGTAGCACAGAAACCGGCCCCGGTGCCCAGCGCACCACCGGTTGAAACCGTGGTAGCAGAAGCAAAACCGGAAGAAGCCAAGCCGGTAGACAAAAACGCGCTGGTAATGCCATCGTTGGCGGTCAAGCTGGGAAAAACCGATTTCCTCAACGGCACCTGGCGCGTAACCGCCGATACCAAAACCCCCACGATTGGCAAACCGGCCAGCCTGCGTTATCAACTGAAGGATGGTCAGGGTACGGTGCGCCTCACGCACGGTGAAGGAGTCAGCTGTCGCGCCAACGTTACTGCCGGATTAATGCAATCGGGCAATCTGATTATCAACAGCCGGGTAAAAGCGCGCTGTAGTGATGGGTCACGCTATCAAATGCCAGAAATTGTTTGTTCTCAGGGGGCCAGCGGCCCGGCTGAGTGCTCAGGCCGTTATGACGACGACAACCTGATCCCTTTGACTTTCAAGCGTGAGAGCGAATAACCCTATGCTGGCCACGATTACGGACTATAAACAAAAGATCACCCTCATCCAGGACAGCGGTCTGCAATTTTTGGATTTTGCACTAAAACCGGCTATCGATGCGCAAGGCCCAGGCAAGTTCGTCCGCAAAACGGCAAACGGTCCGCTGTTGCGTCTGATCCTCAATGATGAGAACGGCAAATATCTCCTGCCTGCGCCGCTGGGGTCTGTACCAGAAGTGGTACGCCCTGAATCCAGCTTTTCGCTGGGCCAATCGCTGCTGCTACTGAGTAATGTCTGGCTGCCGCTGCCTTTTATGCGCTTCAACCCGCCGCGTACCTTTATCGGTGGCCCGGATAACTGGGCGCGCATGAAAGTCGTTACTCTGCCAAGGCCGGATCAGGATGGCAACACCCACCGTATTTGCATCGTTTTCGACACCAAAGTCTATCCTGACGGTGAGGATAACGAACTGCTGGCACCGACCGAAAGCGACATTACCGCCGGATTGAAGTTTACGCTGGCGTACCACAGTGAAGAGTTGGGTGAATTCCTCGATTTAACCTGGGTCGATGGCTGGCTGCGCGAAGTCTTTACCCAACATGCCACCGCACGTGAACAGCGCAGTGAGGCCGATCAGCGCACCGCGCTGCGTGGTTTTGAGTATCAGGCGCACTACTTGAACCTGCTTGATATGCTGGGCAAACAACTGCGGATCCCGGAAATCACTCTGGTTGCCGGCACACGGCAAGAGCCGGACATTTCCGTTGACCTGATTCTCGATGTGGGCAACTCGCACACCTGCGGCATTCTGGTCGAAGATCATCCCGAAGCGCACAACGGGCTGAGCCAGAGCTACGAGCTGCAATTGCGCGACATGGAACAGCCTCATCAGATCTACAATGAGATGTTTGAAAGCCGCATTGAATTTGCGCACGCGCAGTTTGGCAAGCCCAATTTCTCGCTGGAAAGTGGCCGCGAAGACGCCTTCCTGTGGCCGTCCATCGTGCGCGTTGGCCGCGAAGCCAGCCGCATGGCGCTGGCGCGTCTTGGCACGGACGGAGCCAGTGGTCTCTCCAGCCCGCGCCGCTATCTGTGGGATGAAGAGAGCTACGCCCCCGGCTGGCGCTTCAGCAAAACCGTTGGCAATGCCGCGCTGGAGCCGCACGCCATCGCCGCACCGTTCACGCATTTGATCAATGATGACGGTCAGCCGCTGTTTACCGTGCCGTTCGACGATCGTCTTCCAGTGTTTTCTGCACAATACAGCCGCAGCTCGCTGATGTCGTTGATGCTGTGCGAACTGCTGGCGCAAGCGTTGAGCCAGATGAACAGCGCGGCGCAGCGCGCGAAAATGATGAATGACAGCGCACCGCGCCGCCTGCGTAACATCATTCTGACGCTGCCCTCCGCCATGCCAAAACCTGAGCGCGAAATTTTCCGCCGTCGCATGCAGGAAGCGATTGGTCTGGTCTGGAAAGCGATGGGATGGCACCCGGCGGATGATGGCTTCAGCACCGAACAAGAGAAAGCGGCCAGCCGCTTTCCCGTGCCTGAGGTGCAAATGGAGTGGGATGAGGCCACCTGCGGCCAGATGGTCTATCTCTACAACGAAAGTCAGGTCAATTTTGGTGGCAATACCAAAGCCTTTTTCGCCAGTCAGGCGCGACCAGACCGGGTACGCGATGCCGATGAGCAGCCGGGACAAACCCTGCGCGTCGCATCGATTGATATCGGCGGTGGCACCACCGATCTCGCCGTAACCCAGTACACGCTGGATGACAGCATCGGCAGTAACGTCAAAATCAGCCCGTTGTTGATGTTCCGCGAAGGTTTCAAAGTGGCGGGCGACGATATATTGCTGGACATGATCCAGCTCTACGTGCTGCCCGCACTGCATGCGTCACTGAAAAAAGCCGGGATCGCCACGCCGGACAGCCTGATGGATAAGCTGTTTGGCAACGCAGGCCGAATGGATGGTCAATCTACCCTGCGCCAGCAGTCCACCCTGCAAATACTGATGCCGATTGGACGCGCGATCCTGGAATCCTATGAAGGGTTCGATCCGCTCGACATGAGCGCCGAACTGGAAGCCACCTTTGGTGAACTGCTGCCACAGCGACCGACCGGCAAGGTACTGGACTATCTGAACGGCGAAATTCAGCGGGAACAACCGGCGGATGCTGCGGCGTTTGATATCCTGCACACGCCGCTTATCGTTCGGCTGAGCAAGTTGCACGGCGAGTTCTTGTCCAACCGCATCAGCATCACGCAAAATTTGCGTTCGCTGTGCGAGGTTGTCGCGCTGTATGATTGCGATGTGTTGCTGCTTACCGGCCGCCCGTCACGTTTCCCCGGCATACAGGCACTGTTCCGTTATCTTCAGCCGTTGCCCATCAGCCGCATCGTTTCACTGGATGGCTACCACACCAGCGATTGGTATCCGTTCAATAAATTCGGCCGCATCGAGAACCCGAAATCCACCGCGGCTGTCGGTGCCATGCTGTGCCTGTTGGCACTGGACCTGCGCCTGCCGGGCTTTTATTTCAAAGCGGGTGATTTTGAACCCTACTCCACCATCCGCTATTTCGGCATGATCGATGCCAATCAGCAGTTAACGCAGGATAACCTCTATTACAGCGACATCGATCTGGACACCGCCGATTTTGAATTGGACAAACGCGGCTACTTCTCGGTGCGCGGCGGTATTGGGCTCGGTTTCCGTCAGTTGGATAACGAACGCTGGCCAGCCACGCCGCTTTACACCCTGACCATTATCGATCAGCCGCTGGCCCGCAAGCTTGCGGGTGACAGCGTGTTACATCTGCGTTTGACGGTGGCGCGCGAGGCGGGGCAATCCACGCCGGAACGTTTCGAAATCGCGGATGCCACGCTGCAAGATGGCAGCCAGGTTCCTCTTCACTATCTGCGGCTGCGGCTTAATACGCTGGCTGACAGCGCTTCCGGCGCAACACACTACTGGATCGACAGCGGGAGCGTATTTAGCAAATGAGAGCACTGACGCCAAAACAACTTTCGACCCGGTTAACCACGCAGTTGACTGCCGTATCAGAAGGCATTGAGCAGGCCATAGAGTGGGTAGAGACAACCCGCTCCCGCTCGCCGCGTTTGGAGATGGAAGCCGATACGCTGACGATAAAACTTCGTCGTCACCGCAACAAGGCACAACGACTGGCAGACAGCGCAGGAAAAGAGATGGCCATCGGGCTGTTCGGTCAGGCACAGGAAGGCAAAACCTACCTGATCTCCGCGTTGGCCGCGGGCGAAAATGGCCGATTGGAGAGCGATCTCGGCGGCCATACCCTGGACTATCAGGCGCATATCAATCCGGAGAGCCAACTCGCCGGACTGGTGACCCGCTTTACCCGTCAGCCAGGCGTGAAAAACGCCACTTATCCGGTTCAATTGCTGCTGTTAAGCGAAGCGGATATCGTCAACATTCTGGCACAGGCGTATTTAACCACGGCCGTTGCTCCACCGTCGCCACGCAGTTTGGCCGAAGATGAGCAGCAACTGGTCGAGCAGATGGCGCTGCTGGCGATGCATCGTCAGCCCGAAACCATCCCGGGATTCAGCAGTGATGAAGTCATTGCCCTGTGGGACAGTCTGGCGCGTCACGATGGCAAACGGCAGAAGTGGCTGGAGACTCACTTTTGGCCCGCGGCCATCTCCCTTACGCCGGCGTTGACCATTGACGATCGGGCGCGGTTGTTCTCGGTGCTGTGGCAAGGCAAAGAGGAGTATACGGCGACCTATCGCCAGTTTGCGCATACGCTACAGCGCCTGAATTACAGCCATAAAGTGCTGGCACCGTTAAGCGTACTGGTCGATGACGTCTTGCTGCCCACCGATGGCATCATGAACCTGTCAACCGTCGCCTATCTCAATACCTCTTCCGATCCCAGCGTACATGTACGTCCGGTCATCAATAACCGGGCCAGCAAACCGGTTGAACTGTCACTGGCAGAGCTGGCTTTTCTCGCCGTTGAACTGGTGGTGACCTTGCAGTCACCGACGCGCGAACCGCTGTTTGAGCAAGTTGACCTGCTTGATATTCCGGGCTTCAATCCCCTCAGCAATGTACACGCCGCTTCCAGTGGCGATCGCGAGCACGGCGCGGTGCAACGTTATCCGGTGCTGATAAAAAATCTGCTGCACGCCAAGGCAAGCTATTTGCTGGAACGGTACACCGAGCAGCATGCCATTAATCTGTTGATGGTCTGCACGGCGGTAGACCGGCGCGCCGATGTCAAAGCGGTCGGCAAAGCGCTCGACTACTGGGTGAAACAGACGCAAGGGGAAACGGCGCAACAGCGCAGTCAGCATAAACCTGGCCTGATCTGGGCGGTCACCAAATTCGATCAGCGCGTGTTACACAACACGCACTACGATGAAGGCGTTCAACGCTACGTGGGTAACCCGGGAGAATCCTGGGGAACCATGCTGGCGACGGATGAACGCGGTGTAAAACGCATGGCTAACTGGCTGAATACCGAAGTCAAACGGGAAAACAAGCTGGCGCGGCTGTCAGAACAGTTACTCGAGATGCAAAATGAACTGTTTGAGCACATTCTCGGCGGCTGGTATCAGTCGGACAGTGAAATCTCGGCGATGAGAAAGCAGAAAGTGGCCGAATCCGTGTTGAAATCACTCCAGACGCGGCCAGGCGTACACGGCGAGTTGCTGGAGCGCATGTTACCTACGCGGGATGAGTTGCGCCGCCTTTACCAACAGCAGCGTCAATCCGGCGTTAGCCATGTCATCCATCCGGCCCTGGATAACACCAGTGCCATGACCAACGCCGATCCGTTTGGCATCGCCATGGACATCGATTTATTCAGCGACGCCCCGCTGGATGTGACACAGACGGATGAGTCCCACGCGCAGAGCGATGTGGATACCAATGCGGTCTTTGCCCGTCAGGTGTTGCGCTTTTGGATAAACCATATGCGCAATTTGCCGGACAACGCGCCGCTGGTTGAGCTGCTCGGGTTGGGCAAACCGACGCTGGAAATGCTGATGGAAGAGGTCATTACCGCCGGTCTGCGGCAAGGCATCAATCAGGCGTTGCACGCGGCACTGAACCAGGATGATCACCCCAGCGCCTACACGGACAATGAGATCGACAGTCAGGTTTCTCGCGCCCTGACGGTGCTCGGCGATTATATTGCCTGGCTGGGCTTCCAGAAAATGCCCGAGGAGCAGCGCCCGGAAAGCCGCATCAACCGTGGTCGTAAAATTTTTGCCAAGCCGGAAAAACAGGCCGTCAGTTGGGGCACTGCCAAGCGGTTGACCAAGTTGTCGCTCACCCCTACCAATAACACGGCGTTTTACGTGTACGATTGGCTGATTGGGCTCAACACCTTGATACTGCAAAACGCCGGGCACTCTGCCGGTGGAGAACTGGATACCGAACAACGCAAACAGTTAGGTGCCATTCTGCAAATTTTCAAACCCACCCCCTCTGGCGCAAAATAACTGCCCCGCCCCTGCTCGACGCAGGGGCAAAGCCTTCACATCGGGCCATTCACGGGTGGTTTTCGATACGGGTCGCGTTCATCTCAAGTGTGGCGAGTAATGATGAATGCGGGTTATCAACGATGTAATCGCGCAGTCGCGTCAGACTGACGTCGTAATCGGACACGCAGCACACGGCGAAGTACAGACCGTTTTCATCTGCCATTGCGGCAACATAGCGCTCAACGGCGCGCCTGATATCCGATAACGTCATTTCGAGGGTCGACGTCGATGCCTGCGTGGTTTTTTCCTGTGCCAAAAGCGGTACACACGCTTCTTTCATCATCAGACTGCTTGGCGATTGCGTCGACAACACCTCACAGCCGCCAAATTTGTTGACGTAACATTTTAAGATACTGCCCAGGGTCATCATGTGATCGCCGCGCGCCAGCGCCGCCATCGCGTGGTGTACCTGCGTTTTATATTCAGGCTCGCTGGCGATCAAATAGAGGCAATTGGCGTCGGCGATATCCTCAACGGGACGGCCCTTGACCGACATGCTTTTCGGATCGAGGCTTGCAATACCTAATACCTGTGACGATGAGGTAGGCGGATCAATCGCCAGCAGCACGGTAGCACCGCGACTTCTGTCACTCGTTGCACCATTCCCACCCCAAAAGGTATTGAAATAGTGTTGATCCGAACCGTACACGGCCAGTTTGCCTGATGTTATCGCAGCAAAGGCATCAAGGCTGTCGCGGTGTGAAAGACACTGCTGAGTGCCATCTGGCCCGTATTCGATGTCGATTACCCGCCAGTGTATGTCCTGATATCCATTGCATTGTAACTGCGCATGAATAAAGGACTCCATCAGCAACCCACCGGCCCCCAGTGAAAGCAACGTCAGCGGTTGATCCCGGTTGGGCATCGTCTGTCTGATATGGTTAACCACCTTGTTAAGGTAATTTACCCGACTGTGCAGCGAGGAGACATCCTCATGTTCACACCAGAAAAGCGCGTCCTGATAGCGATAGATCAATTGTCCATGCTGCCGGAGGTGGGTTTGACTCATCACCGCAGCAGGCGTCAAGGCAACGTGCTGCCGGGCACGGGAAGAAAGGGGTAACAGGGCGATGGATTCGGAAGTCACTGCTGGCAACATGGCAATATTCCGTGCAATTTTGTGGATTACACGATAACAGTTGCCAGTCCAGCCTGCGTTGTAAAATCCGATGTTGTAAAATCTGATATCCCACCGCCTCAGACGGTGGGAACCGGTCTCACATCGAGAAAAACACTCAGGCGAACAAACCACTCAACAGCCCTACGCCAAGCAGCGCAGAGCCCGCACCGATAACGCGCGGCCACCACACACTGCGTTTTGCCGCCAGCATCGCATAGCCCAACGCCAGCCCGCCGATGTGCAGCAGCACAGTAGCCACCACCATCCCTGACAAGGCAGCAAAGGAGTGAGACAACTCTGCACCGTGCGCCAGCCCATGAAACAGGGCAAAAGCACCCACCAGCACCGCGCCGGTGGCGGCTGACAGCTTCAGTTGCATCGCCACCATCAGTCCCAGGACCAGCAGAGAGGCCGCCACAATATGCTCAGTCGCAGGCACAACCAACCCCGCCATCCCAATCAGTGCCCCCACCAGCAACAGGCTGGCGAACGAGACCGGTGCCAGCCACCATTTTTGGCTATTCATGGCGCTCCACACGCCGACCAGTGTCATGGCAAACAGATGATCAAGGCCGGTAAGCGGATGGATAAATCCCTGCATAAAGCCGGTCACGTGGTGGGCGCCATCATCGGCCCCGATATGGGCAAAGGCGGCAACGGGCACGGCAAAAAGCGCAGCAGTGAAAAGGACCTTCATTGGGTTATTCATTTTCAATTCCATTAACAGGTTGGGAAGAGAGATAGCAACGCAACCGTTTTACCCAATACCGAGGCACCAAATTATGATTTAAATTAATTTTGTATGAACTATGGTTTTTAATGCCGTTATAAAAACAGATACAAAGATAAAAGCAGAACAAAAATAAATTAACAGCGTTAAATATCGAATAAATGATAATACGTCACTTTATCGATACCGGTGATGCGAGATAAAAAAGGCGTCATAGCATTGTGCTGATATAACGCCTTTACGGGTTTGTTGCTCGAAAGCGATTACGCTTAGCGGATGGCGCGTTTCAAAATGCGATTGGCGTTGTTGTAGAAGTCATCCGCGACCTCATTGAGCGATCCTTTGCCGTAATCGAGGCGCTGAACGCTGGTGGTCCACAGTTGTACCAGTTCCTGATTCTCCATGTAGGGCGATACCGGAACCTGAGTGGCAGGCTGTTCAGCCGCCGCCTTGTAGGCATTTGCCAACAGATTGGTCGGTGTGATCACCCCGCTCTGCTCCAGCAAGGTTACCGCTTTCGGGTTTGCCGGCATGCCGTTTTGTAACGCCAGCGCCTTGATGCCTTCCGGATTACTCAGCAAGAAGCCGATCAGCATCGCGGATTCTTTGGGATACTTGGTGTTTTTACCCACCGCAAACAGTGAAGACGGCTTGGTATTGATCGCTGAATCTTTGGCGTTACTCAGCATAGGATACGGACCCGGTTCCAGTACCGTCTCTTTTGGCATGTTGCTGGCGTAGGTGTAGATGGCGGAATCCCATAAATACATGCCGCCCATTTCACCGTTGATCCACGGGCGAATTTCATACACGTTAGTGCGACCAAACGACGAAAAATAACGCTGATCGGGTATCACATGGTTATCCACCAGCTTTTTATAAAAGCCAAACAGTTCGCGCACCTGCTCACGATTATAAGCCAGGCTCTGTTTGCTCTCGGCAATCATGTCAATGCCATATTTCTGCGCCATGTAGGCGCGCCCCAGCGTCAGAATATCGAGAACGTCAGAGGAGCCCTGCGCCACGCCGAGGGGGTAGAAATTGTCTCCCAACGCTTTTTTAAAGGCGGGTCCAGAGGCAAACAATTCATCCCAGGTCTTCGGGTAGGCAACGCCCGCTTTATCCCAGGTACCTTTGTTATAGATAAACCCGCGCGACGTCATGGAAATCGGCACCCCTTGCAGCTTGCCTTTCACCTCACCGGTTCTCAGGTACTGGGGCGGGAAATCCGTTAACGCCAGCGCGTCGCGCTGTTTATACAGATCGTAAAAACCGTCACCGTTGCGCGAAAACTGGGGCAGCCAGTTCCAGTCAATGCGGATCACATCCGGCTCTTGTCCACCCGCCATCTGGGTTGACAGACGCGACAGGTAGCCATCCCAACCCGCGTATTCGGCTTTCACTTTGATCTCCGGGTGCGCCTTTTGGAACGCATTGATGGCGGCCAGGGTGGCTTCATGACGCTGATTGCCGCCCCACCAGGAGATACGGACTTCAACAGGATCGGCAGCATGAACGGCAACGCTGCTGATTGGTAATGCGGCACATAACAGTAGGATACGAGGAATACGATGCAAGACTTTCGTCATAATAGAACCCTTAATTATAGTCATTGTGCTGGTATCACCCACACAGCAGAATATCGTGGGTACTCTATTCCATCGAAAAATGGTGATTTCATCGAAAAACGTGGGTCGCGCTGGGCCGTGTGTCCACCTCGCAAGCGACAACTGGGTACTCGCAGTTTGTGTTGGGTGGCCTCCCATGGCTATTTGCAGGTTTATTGTGGGCGACGCGTGAGAATTACGCCCCGCCCTTGTGTATCCGTCAGTCAGGCAGCTTGACGGCCAGATCGGCGATCTTCACCGGCTGTTCCAGTCGTAACGATCGGTTGGCGGCAATCCCGGTCAGGATGGAGCGCGCACCGTCGCGATAGTCGGCCGCGCGTTGCAGCGGATCGGGATCCGGCGTACCAAACAGATCGTTCAACATCACCAGATCGCCGCCGCCGTGCCCACCAGCCTGGTACACCACCGGCACCTTGTAGGGGGCATCAAACATCGGATAAACCGTGATTTCACACTGATCAAGCGCGCCTTCGTCCTCTTTCTGCCCGCCGCCGTTGACATAGGATTTCTCAACCAGCTTCATCTCCAACCGCCCTTTACTGCCGTTGAACACCACGTTCAACCCTTCCCAGGGCAGATAGGCATTGAGGGAGTAAGTCATGATCGCTTTGTTTTTGTAGCGCACCATAACGCCCATCACGTCTTCAATGTTGATGCCGTCGTCAAACACGCTCTTATCACGGTAGTAGCCATCCTCATGTTCGGCATCCAGATACAACGCCGTGAGTTGGGCGCTTTCACTCATATTCAAAGCAAACGGATCGTCCTTGGCCGCCGCGCTGTTGTGCGAACGCGCATAGAACTCGGTTACGCCGCGCGCTTCAGCGTTGGCCTTGCCGTAAAAGCGCAAATCGCCCTGGGCGTACACCGTTTCCGGTTCAGAGTGCAGCCAGAAATTCACCAAATCGAAATGGTGGGTGGATTTGTGCACCAACAGTCCGCCGCTGTTGCGTTTGTCACGGTGCCAGCGACGGAAATAGTCGGCACCGTGTTGGGTGTTCAACAGCCACTCAAAGTGCACCGAGAACACATCGCCTATCACACCGGAGGCAATCAGCTCACGAATCTTGCTGTGGTGCGGTGCGTAGCGATAGTTGAAGGTGACGCGCAGTTTACGTCCGGTGCGGGCGATAGCGTTGATGATGGCCTGACATTTCTCTTCGTCGATGGTCATCGGTTTTTCACTGATCACATCGCAGCCCAGTTCCATCGCCCGAATAATATAGTGGTGATGGGTGCGATCGATGGAGGTCACGATCACAATGTCCGGTTTGCACTCGGCGATCATGGTCTCGAACTGGTCAGCGCTGAAACACGGCACCGGCGCATGTCCGCACTCGCCAATCATTTTATTGGCATATTGCATGCGCGTCTGGTTGGTGTCGCAAAAGGCAACAAAGGTGCTGGTTTGGTGATAATCCCTGGCGATTGAGGTTAAATAGAGGCCAGCACGCCCTCCGGTGCCGACAACGGCATATTTTTTCTTCATTACTATCATTCCTTCTTTTCTGACGTTAACGCAATGTATCGTCGCCATTTTTCGAGCGCGTTAACCAATATCGCGTGCGCTCATTGACAACGCTTCATGACTCTTTGCTATGCTGGCGCGATGCATGACAACCACAGCGCTGTAACCTGATGAATGTGCTCCCCCCTTTACGCTTGCTGGAGGTCAATACGCCATTGATTTGGCACTGGCCGCATTTTCTCGAAGTGATTGACCTCATGGCGCGTTATCGCTTCAACGGGCTGATCGTGCATCAACAAAATATCCTGGCGTTACTGGCGCGCCCGCCGGCGCATAACAAAAACCCCGGCATTGAAAATCTGCATCACGAACGCGAAAGCACCTTGAGCTACCTGCAACGGGTGTCACACCACTGCCAGTCGCGCCATATTCAACTGTGGATCCAGGGTGAAGCCTTTCCCGGTGACGCCAAGATCAAACAAAAATTCCCGGAATTTTTTCTCGACGATGACACCGTCGCCACCAACGCCTCGTTTCTGACGCGGTTTTACAGTGAAACCGTGGACGAGATGCTGGCGGCCTTGCCGGACATCAGCGGGCTGATTCTGAGCTTGCAAACCCCGACGTTTCATCCCGAGCAGTGGAAACAGAGCATGAAAGTGCTGCACCGCATTTTGCGCCTGCACGGCAAAAAACTGGTGTTGCGTGATTACCTTGATGACAGCTGGCCGCGTCGCCAGTTGCACAACACCCTGAGCAGCCTGCCGGACGATGTGCGTGTCTCGATGAAGGCCACGGCGATGGATTACCGTCCCGGCTTTGCCAATAATCCTGAACTGACCTCTTTTCCCGGCAATAAAAAATGGATCGAATTCGATTTGTGGGGCATCGACTACGGCTGGACGCTGCTGCCCTGCATGCTGGTGGACGAAATTCAGGGGCGCCTGAGCTGGGCGCATGCCGTGGCGGGCGATGAACTGGAAGCAATAAGCGCTCGCATTAGCTGGGAGTGGATCAGCAACAGTTCGCTGCTGGAATCGATCAATGAAATCAATCTGTACGGATTGGCACAGCTGATCAACCACTCCGAGGGCGCTGAGCTGCATGCCGCCGCGCTGTTTCAACGTTGGTTGCAGGACAACCATGCCGTTAACGCCTCTGCCGTTACCAGCAACGCCGCAGGCAAACGGCTTGATAGCGTGCAATCGCTGTTTTTCAACAGCTATGACTGGATGTGTAAGACACCGTATTTCCTTGGACGCTTGTTGCACCGCCATAGTCAATTACCCCACACCCTGGAACAGGCCATTCCGTTATTGCATGCAGAAACCCGAAGCGCCAACTGGACTCACGCTTTTCAGCCGCTATTCCCGACGGACGATCGCGCGTTGGGCAGCCATCAATATGAGTTGGTAACGCTTGAACGCCAGCAATCTCATTTCTTTGCCCACCACCTGCGTCAATCCGCACGTGAAATTCACCATGCCCGACTGTTGCCTGAGCCGCTCTCGGCGCGGCTGGCCGCCAGTTGGGATTGCGCCTGGTGGTATACCGAACTGTGCGACCACGCGAAACAACTGGTTGCCGATTCACTGTTTACCCTGAGCTACGGTGCAGCCGTTGCCGCTCGGGAGCAACACTGCAATGACGCTCAGGCATTTGCTGAAAAATTGCATCACTGGCTGACACAGCATCAGTACGATTATCCGCACTTTCTGCCCATGTTGATGGCACCCGAGCGCTTGCACCAACTTGCAGAATCTTGCCGTCAACCCGCGTCCGATTGAATGACAGTGTCGATGAATGGATGTCAGCATAAGCGTTGCACCAATCAGGTGAAACGCTGTTTTGAAAGGGAAATTAGGTGAAACGGAAATATGTCACCAAGTTGTGAGATTTATCGCAAATACCACGGCTCATTGGTGACTCACATCACATTTTCGTGGCATTAAAACGTGACGTCATTCACTCTTTTCGCTGCTTTGCGTGATGACGATCTCAATTTATTTTCATTCGTCCAGGGTGTCGGCAATAATGGCGGCGATAACTGGACAAGCCGCATTGAGGGACCTGAATCATGCCACAACGCTTTTTACTGGATACCTTATCCACGCCGCTCGGGGATTTATTGATTATCGCCGATGAACAACAGCGATTACGCGCCGTGGAGTGGAAAGAATATGAAGAGGGATTATATCGCTTGCTGGCGCGGCGTTATAAAAATGATCCCTTCGAGTTAACAGAATCGGTCGATCCGGGGGGGTTAACTCAGGCTTTAGCGCGCTATTTTGCCGGGGATTTGCAGGTTATCGATACGCTTGCGGTCGCCAGCCTCGGTACACCGTTTCAACAGCGAGTATGGCAGGAACTGCGGAAAATTCCCTGCGGCACCACCATTACCTACGGCGAACTGGCTACCCGTCTCGGCTCGCCCACCGCGTCACGCGCGGTCGGCATGGCAAACGGCAGCAACCCTGTCAGCATTGTCGTGCCTTGCCACCGCGTTATTGGTGCCAATGGCGCATTGACCGGCTACGCTGGCGGTGTGCAACGTAAAGCGTGGTTGCTGGCACATGAAGGGGCGATGGCGCGTCAGGGTGCACTATCGTTATATAATTGATGATATATCGAGCATTCATGGAATAACGGGTAAAACGGTGTGACGGCTACTGTTTTTCTTTTAATGGCACGCTATGCCCCCTATTTATTCGTTTGATATACGAATGACGACACTTACCATCACCGATAAAAGCTGTTAAAATTGACCGATATCAATTATCGACTGAGCAAAGTCTATGATCCCGGAAAAGCGAATTATTCGGCGCATTCAGTCTGGTGGCTGTGCAATCCATTGTCAGGATTGCAGCATCAGCCAGCTGTGCATTCCTTTTACATTAAATGAGCACGAGCTCGATCAGCTCGATAATATCATTGAAAGGAAGAAGCCGATCCAAAAGGGACAAGCGCTGTTCAAAGCCGGTGATGAACTGAAATCACTCTACGCGATCCGTTCCGGGACCATTAAAAGTTACACCATCACCGAACAGGGTGACGAACAGATTACTGGTTTCCATTTGGCGGGCGATCTGGTCGGTTTCGATGCTATTGGCAATGCCCAGCACCCGAGCTTTGCGCAGGCGCTGGAAACCTCTATGGTGTGTGAAATCCCCTTCGAGACGCTGGATGACCTTTCTGGCAAAATGCCGAACCTGCGCCAGCAGATGATGCGGTTGATGAGCGGCGAAATTCGTAGCGATCAAGACATGATACTGCTGCTGTCGAAAAAGAACGCCGAAGAGCGTCTGGCCGCGTTTATCTACAACCTGTCGCGCCGTTTTGCCCAGCGCGGTTTCTCTCCGCGCGAGTTCCGTTTGACCATGACACGCGGTGATATCGGTAACTATTTGGGGCTTACCGTGGAAACCATCAGCCGTTTGCTCGGTCGCTTCCAGAAAGGTGGCATTCTGGCCGTGAAAGGGAAATATATCACCATCGAGAACATCGATGCCCTGTCAGAACTGGCCGGAACGACACGCGCTAAAGCCTAACCTATTGCCGGGTCATTGTTTTTATTTTATTGATCCGGCTCTCATCACCAGTTGTTAAAAGCAATTCTCATGAGGTACTCTTAATTACCGGCTGTAAGGTGACAGCTGTTAGGAGGACCTATGGCAACATATCAGCACTTACTGGTAGCTATTGACCCGAATCAGGATGACCAACCCGCGCTGCGACGCGCAGTCTATCTGGTTCAGCGGTTAGGTGGTCGTATCAAGGCATTCCTGCCGATTTATGATTTCTCTTACGAAATGACCACCTTGCTCTCGCCAGACGAACGCACGGAAATGCGCCAGGGTGTCATTGAGCAGCGTAAAGAATGGATTGCAGAACAGTGCGCCTACTACATTGAAGCCGGTATCCCTATCGATATCAAAGTGGTATGGCACAATAAACCCTATGTCGCCATTATCCAGGAAGTGATCGCCCATCAGCACGATTTGGTGTTAAAAATGGCCCACCAGCACGACCGGCTGGAAGCGGTGATTTTTACCCCACTGGATTGGCAACTGCTGCGTAAATGCCCCTGCCCGATGTGGATGGTGAAAGACCAACCCTGGCCGGATAATGGCCGTGCGCTGGTCGCCGTTAACCTTGCCAGTGAAGATCCTTATCACGATCCGCTCAACATCAAGCTGGTGTCAGAAACGATTGCGCTCGCCAAGCAGGTCGATAAAACCGAAGTGCATCTGGTGGGTGCCTATCCGGTTACCCCCATCAATATTGCCATTGAACTGCCGGATTTCGATCCCGGTGTCTATAACGACGCTATTCGTGGTCAGCACTTGATTGCCATGAAATCTTTACGCCAGAAATTTTCGCTGGATGAACGCCTGACGCATGTCGAAAAAGGGTTACCGGAAGAAGTTATCCCCGACCTGGCGGAACACTTGCAGGCGGGTGTGGTGGTGCTGGGCTCCCTGGGACGCACCGGGCTATCAGCGGCTTTTATCGGCAACACCGTTGAACACGTTATCGATCACCTTAAATGCGACCTGTTAGCCATCAAACCCAATGATTTTGTCTCCCCTGTCACCCTCGATGGCGAAGGTGAGGATACCAAAGCCTAGCGCTTCAAGGTTATAATCCGCTGCTATGGACGAAATCGACCTGACGGCCGATTTCGTTTTTTTATGTGCCCACAACCGTCACCTAACATGTTGTGCCGTAATCTCGTTTATGTTGCCAAACGGTTTAACGCGTTTTCTCGTTTATGCTTGTCTTAGATAGGATGAGTTAACACGTAATTAATACAGGAGACCGACCATGGACGTTCAGCAAATCCTACATGCCATGACGCTGGAAGAAAAAATAGGGCAAAAAATCATGTTGGATTTTCGCCTCTGGCAGCAGCAGGATATGATCGAACCTAACGGTGTCATCGCAAACCTGCTACGCGTCAACCACATCGGTGGCGTGATTCTTTTTGCCAACAACCTGAAAAACAAAGCGCAAATTAAAACGCTGACCACGTGGTATGCCTCACTGGAAACC
Organism: Candidatus Symbiopectobacterium sp. NZEC151; assembly: GCF_025962655.1. Taxonomy (GTDB): domain Bacteria; phylum Pseudomonadota; class Gammaproteobacteria; order Enterobacterales; family Enterobacteriaceae; genus Symbiopectobacterium. The sequence continues at coordinate 1,006,348 of NZ_JAGFPE010000001.1, forward strand.
CTTTCTGGCGTTCGGATGTTTATCGGCACGGACAATGAAGGCGGGAACGTATTTCGCTTGCCGCGCGATCAGTATGCCCCGTTCTCAGGCAATATGGCGCTGGCAGCCGCCGTTACCGGCGGCGGAGACACCCAACTGGCCTACGCGCAGGGCGTGCACATGGGGCACGATCTGCGGACGTTGAACATCAATACCAACTTTGCCCCGGTGGTCGACGTTAACAGCAACCCGCTCAATCCGGTGATTAATGTGCGCAGTTTTAGCGATGACGTCGCGACAGTCACGACACTGGCAGAAAAAGTCGCTGCGGGCATGCAGCAACAAGGGGTGATGACGGCCTATAAACACTTTCCAGGCCACGGTGATACCTCAACCGATTCCCATACGTCTCTGCCGCGGGTTGATCGCTCACGCCATGACGCCTTCGCCATCGATATCGCCCCCTTTGCGCAAGCTATCGAACACGGGTCAGCACCCGATATGATCATGACGGCGCACATTCAGTACCCCGCGCTGGATGACAGCCGCATCAAGACCTGCAACGGCGAAAGTATCCTGGTACCAGCCACCATGTCGCGAGAAATCCAGAGCAATCTGCTGCGCCAACAGTTGCATTATCAGGGGGTTACCATCACCGATGCGTTAGACATGGGCGCGATTGCCGACCACTTCACACAACAAGACGCGCTGGATGCCGTGTTTAGGGCAGGCGTAGACATCGCGCTAATGCCTGTCAGCATTGCAACGCCGGAACAGGGCGCAGCGCTGTCAGCGTTGATTGCCCGCATTGTTGAGAACGTGAAACAGGGTCACTACAGCGAGGCGGAAATCAACGAATCCGTAGCACGTATCCTCACGCTGAAACAGCGCTACCAACTGCTGGGCAACGCCAGTGCGCCCCCGCTAACCCCACCCAATGATGATACCGAAGCCCTGATTGCCGATCGTTCGATCACCGCCGTGGTTAATCAACACGCCACGCTACCGCTGCTCGAAAAAAACTTACGCTACTTTATCCTGACCCCCTGGATGGAGCAGGCTGACGGCATCAAAATGACGATGGCACAATACGGCTACTCTCACGTTGATGCAGCCAAGGAGTCACAATTAACCGACAGAGAGATTCGCCAGCGGATAGCGCAGTGTGATGTGTTTCTGCTCGGGACCCTCTCTACCCGTTTTACCCCGGTAGAAAAAGACGGTATTTCAACAGCGGCGAACACGCCGCAAAACGATACTGCGCGCTACCTTGAATGGTTGCGCTATGCGGGCTCGCTCGACAAAACACGGGTACATTTGTCACTGCGTGCCCCCTATGACATTGCCCTCTATGCCAATGACGTTGAGGCCGCCGTCGCCAGCTATGCCTATTTTGGCTGTGACAACGGGGTGTGGCGTGGAAAATCGATGATCTCACTGGCGAAAGTCCTGACAGGAAACGCCTCACCGCAGGGCAAGTTGCCGGTGGTGGTGTGGGAAGACTACGATGCAAAAACCAACATGGGTACGGTCGCCTTTCCGCGCGGTTTTGGTTTGAGCTGGTAAACGGACAATCAATAAAAAAGGGCAGGATTTCCCCTGCCCTTATCAACACGCGTTCAGGTGATAAACCGGTTACAACGCTTTCAGGATCGCTTCCACGCTTTCTTTGGCATCGCCAAACAGCATTTGGGTGTTTTCCTTGAAGAACAGCGGGTTCTGCACCCCGGCATAGCCGGTGTTCATGGAGCGTTTAAACACGATAACGTTCTGCGCTTTCCATACTTCCAGTACTGGCATTCCCGCAATCGGACTGCCCGGATCTTCCTGCGCTGCCGGGTTCACCGTATCGTTAGCACCAATGACCAGCACGGTATCGGTATCGGTGAAATCGTCATTGATCTCGTCCATTTCCAGTACCACGTCGTAAGGCACTTTGGCTTCCGCCAGCAGCACGTTCATATGGCCCGGCAAACGCCCGGCGACCGGGTGGATACCGAAACGCACCTTGATACCCCGTGCGCGCAGTTTGGCCGTGATGTCATGCACCGGATATTGCGCTTGTGCTACCGCCATGCCATATCCCGGCGTAATGATCACCGTGCTGGAGTTTTTCAGCAGTTCAGCCACGTCTTCCGCCGAGGCTTCACGGTATTCGCCCACTTCTTCGCTGGCACCGGTAGAAGAACCATCAGTACCGAACCCGCCGGCAATCACGCTAAAGAACGAACGGTTCATCGCCTTACACATGATGTACGAGAGGATTGCCCCCGAAGAACCGACCAGCGCACCGGTAACGATCAGCAGGTCGTTGCTGAGCATAAAGCCCGCCGCCGCTGCTGCCCAACCGGAATAGGAGTTCAGCATCGACACCACTACAGGCATGTCAGCACCACCGATGGATGCCACCAGATGCCAACCGAACACCAGAGCAATGGCGGTCATGAACAGCAGCGCAATGCTCTGTCCGGCCACGCTGCCGGTATTCACAAACCACAACAGCAGCAGGAACGACACCACCAGCGCAGCCAGATTCATCTTATGGCGATGCGGCAGCATCAGCGGCTTGGATGAAATAATGCCGCGCAGTTTGCCGAAGGCCACCACGGAACCGGTAAAGGTGACCGCACCGATAAAGATGCCGAGGAACACTTCCGTCAGATGGATATTCACCATCACCGGATCGGTGATTTCACCGTGATCCAGGAAGCTGTTAAACCCGACCAATACCGCAGCCAGACCGACGAAGCTGTGCAGAATCGCCACCAATTCCGGCATTTCAGTCATTTCGACTTTACGCGCCAGATAGATACCTACCGCACCGCCGATCGCCATCGCGGCAATAATCCAGCCAACGTTTCCGGCATTCGGCCCGAGAATGGTGGCAATCAGCGCAATCGCCATCCCGGTAACGCCAAAGATATTCCCCTGACGTGATGTTTCATGTTTCGACAGCCCTGCCAGACTGAAAATAAACAAAATAGCGGCAACAATGTATGCAGCTGTAACTAATCCTCCAGACATGTGTTACCCCTTAGTTTTTACGGAACATTTTCAGCATGCGCTGGGTGACGGTGAAACCACCGAATATATTGATGCTGGCGATCAGTACGGCAATGAAGGAGAAGAACGACACCCATCCGCCATGACCGATCTGCAACAGCGCCCCCACCACAATAATGCCCGAAATCGCGTTGGTTACGGACATCAGCGGCGTGTGCAGCGCATGACTGACGTTCCACACCACGTAATAGCCGACCACGCACGACAACGCAAACACGGTGAAATGCGATAAAAACTCTTTCGGTGCCACATTGGCCAGCCAGCCGAACAGCAAAATAGCCAGTGCCATAAAAGCGTATTTCTTCCACGGTGAAGCCGGTGCCGCGTCCACTTTCGGCGCAGCAGCTGCCGGTTTAGCCTGTTGCGGCTGGGCAGACACCTGAATCGGCGGAGCCGGCCAGGTGACATCCCCTTCTTTCACCACGGTAACACCGCGGATCACCACGTCATCGAAATCAACGGTGATGGTGCCATCTTTCTCTTTGCACAGCAGTTTCAGCAAGTTAACCAGGTTAGTGGCATACAGCTGTGAGGATTGGGTCGGTAAACGGCTCGGCAAGTCGGTGTAACCGATAATTTTCACGCCGTTTTCAGTGACGGTGACCCGATCGGCCACGGTGAGTTCACAGTTGCCGCCGGTTTGCGCCGCCAGATCGACAATCACGCTGCCCGACTTCATGCTCAGCACCATCTCTTTGGTGATAAGACGCGGTGCCGGTTTGCCAGGGATCAATGCGGTCGTCACGATAATGTCGACGTCTTTCGCCTGTGCGGCGAACAGTTCCATTTCCGCTTTGATAAAGGCTTCGGACATCACTTTGGCATAGCCGTCGCCACTGCCCGCTTCTTCTTCAAAATCAAGCTCAAGGAATTCGGCGCCCATGCTCTGCACCTGCTCCTTGACCTCGGGGCGGGTGTCGAACGCGCGCACAATCGCGCCCAGGCTGCCTGCCGCACCGACAGCGGCCAGTCCGGCAACGCCCGCACCGATCACCATCACTTTGGCCGGTGGTACTTTACCCGCAGCGGTAATCTGACCGGTGAAGAAGCGGCCAAACTCGTGAGCGGCTTCCACAATCGCGCGGTAACCGGCGATATTGGCCATCGAGCTCAGGGCATCCAAGGATTGCGCGCGAGAAATACGCGGCACGGAATCCATTGCCATCACGGTAATCTGACGTTCTGCCAGTTTCTCCAGCAACGCCGGGTTCTGGGCGGGCCAAATAAAGCTCACCAGCGTGCTGCCTGCACGCAACAGCGCCGTTTCATCCTCCAACGGCGCGTTAACTTTGAAAATGATATCGGACTGCCAAACATCCGCCGATTCCGCAATCGCTGCGCCCGCAGCGGTATAAGCGGCATCGTCGAAACTGGCCAACTTGCCCGCGTCACGTTCTACTGAGACCTCGAAGCCGAGTTTCAGCAACTGTTCCACCGTTTTCGGCGTTGCTGCGACACGCGCTTCATTGGCCAACCGTTCTTTTGGTATACCAATACGCATACTGATTCCCTATCGCTTATTTATACGAAGTTTTTATTGTCACCCCACCTGATAACTCGATTGCCCGGCAATGCTTGCGCAACGTTCTGTTATCAACAATCACAAGGCAATGACATATAACCTACTGAAAATGTGATCGATGATCCATATATAAAATCACTTTCCTGCAAATGCTTAGCAAACTTCGGCGAATGGCTCGAATTCAGGAGAAAAGCCGCCGCTATCTACCTTATTTTTATCATTATCTTCCAAAACGTATTTAGCGGTAATTCACAAAACTCGCTTGTTACAAGGTTGTTATTACTGACAACCCTTATAAATCTCACTTATCGCACGCAAATTATCATTAATGGGTATTATTCCCTTTTTTGTGCCGCGAATGCTTTACCCCCTGACGATACGCCGTTGCCAGACAAAATGCTGAGGCGAACGCGCTGATTACGTGCCATAATCGGCACCACGTTGTGTCATCAGGTGATGACGTTTTATGTCGCAACTTCCCTGCGTCAGGCGAAAGGATTTTTTATGAAGCTGAAGACCCGCGTTATCGCGTCTACCCTCCTCTCTCTCGCGGCTTTTTCTGCCCACGCGGCACAGGAATTGACACCAGAGCAGGCTGCTGCGGTAAAACCGTTCGATCGAATTTCTTTTAGTGGCCGTTTTGACGCCATTTTTGACGCGGTGGCTGAAGCGTCCAAACGTGCCGACAAAGCTGGCGCTGATGCGTTTTACATCCAGGCGATCAACGAGAAAAACCGAGGCAACAGTCAGACGGTCTATGTCGACCTGTACCATAAAGAAGCACCGAAAGCGGATGCCACCCCGGCACAGCGCACCTTTGATGGCATTCGCGAACTGCCACAATATGATGCTTACCATCTGGAACCGTTTGATACCGTCAGCGTCAGCGGGTATTTCTCTACCCAGCCCGACATTAATGCCGCCATCGCCAAAGCCGCTAAAGAGAAGAATGCAGCATCGTTCTTTATCGTGCGCCAGGTCGATATCAACAGCACCGGTACTAATCAGAAAATTACCGCTTACGTCTATAAAGCCGATGCGCCGAAACGTGTGGTGCAGAGCACTGACGTGATCCCCGCCGATTCTGAGGCAGGTCGCGCTGCCCTCGCGGCAGGCGGTGAAGCGGCGGCGAAAGTGGAAATCCCCGGCGTTGCCATGTCTGGCAGCCCGAGCCGTAACGTAGGTAATTTCTACGAAACGCAAACATCTAAAGGCGGACGCTATACGGTGAATTTGTCTGACGGCAAGAGTATTCAGGAATTGAACAAAGCCACCGCTGCGCAGATGACCCCCTTCGACTCCATCACCTTCCGTGGCAACTTCAACGGAACGACGGATGTGTCAGAAGCCGTGGCGAAACGTGCCGCCGACAAAGGTGCCAAGTACTACCACATCACCAAGCAGTGGTTTAATAAAGGCAGCAATATGACCATCAGTGCGGATCTTTATAAATAACCGCGGTCACTTTACCCCCGTTATCCCCGGCTTCTTTCTTCTCGTCATCCTCGGCGAAAGCCGGGGATCTCTGTGAGAAGAAATGCGTTTCTTCTGCTTGAGATTCCCGCCTGCGCGGGAATGACCGTGGTGGGCGGGAATCTGTTTTTAGAAGGGACTAAGAAAAGCGAGTACTCAGTTGTTGGTATCCAGTTCAGGGAAATGTTTTACCAGATCATCAATCGCTTTAATTTGTTGCAAGAAGGGTTCCAGCTTATTCAGCGGCAATGCTGACGGTCCGTCGCATTTTGCATTGGCCGGATCCGGATGCGCTTCAATAAACAACCCCGCCAACCCGACCGCCATGCCCGCACGCGCCAACTCGGTGACCTGACCACGACGACCACCGGAAGCGGCACCGAAAGGATCGCGGCACTGCAACGCGTGAGTCACGTCAAAAATCACCGGGCAACCGCCAGACACCTGCTTCATGACGTTGAAACCCAACATATCCACAACCAGGTTGTCATAACCAAAGTTACTACCGCGATCGCACAGAATGACCTGCTCGTTGCCACCTTCCTTGAACTTGTCAACGATATTGCCGATTTGTCCCGGGCTGATAAACTGCGGTTTTTTCACGTTGATCACCGCGCCGGTTTTAGCCATTGCCTCTACCAGATCGGTTTGGCGTGCCAGGAAAGCGGGGAGTTGGATCACATCCACCACGTCGGCAACGGCCTGCGCCTGCTGCGCTTCGTGCACATCCGTTATCACCTTCACACCGAAGGTCTGTTTCAGTTCCTGGAAGATTTTCATGCCCTCTTCCAGACCCGGTCCACGATAAGAGTGAATGGAGGAGCGGTTAGCCTTGTCGAACGAGGCCTTGAACACGTAGGGAATGCCCAGTTTTTGCGTTACCGTGACGTAATGTTCGCAAATACGCATGGCGAGATCGCGCGATTCAAGCACATTCATACCGCCAAACAAGACAAAAGGCGCATCGTTGGCAACAGGAATATCACCGACCTTGACCACTTTGTTCTTCATGCTGTTACCTTATCGGAGTGATTAACATTAAAAAAAACGCGTTAGTGCAACACAATATGTTTTTGCTCTATCGAGTGAATTTGCACTTTGATCATTTCACTGACCGGATCTTCAGGGCACTGTTCCACAAAGTAGCTTAAATCAGACACGGCGATATGGTCGCAGTCCAATTGCGCGTAAATCAAACCGCGATCGCGAATTTCATAAGGGTCTTCCGGATCGAATTGCAGCACGGCTTCGCTGGCCCGCAGCGCAAGCTCCATCTGCTTCTCTTCCATCAGCGCTACTTTTAACGTATCGAGCAATTTACGCACAATCAGCACGTTTTCCGCTTCGTCCAGATCTTCATCCATCAGTTGCGTAGACGGGCCGATGTTACCTTTAAGCCACACATCCAGTACGTGCTCGCTCAGGGTATCGCCGTTGAGCGGGTTGATAAGCCACATCTCGTTATCCATCCAGTCAGCGCGCAGGATCAACTGTGTCGGAAAAATCACCGGCATCATGGGGAGATCCAAGGCGTGAGCGATATGCAGGAACACAATCCCCAGCGATACCGGCATGCCCTGGCGAGACTCCAGCACCTTATCTAACCACAGCGCATCGGATAAACGGTAAACGCCACTGGCACCGCCAAATCCCCAGGTGCGGTAAAAAAGTGTCAACAACATATCCAGTTGTTGATCCTGGTCCAAATCGCGGGGAATGGCTTTACGCGCTTCATCGACCAACTGTTGCAGTTTCTTGCGTACATTCAGGGCGGAGAAGTCACTTCGCACTCTCTGTGAAACTAAAATAACCCCTTCACTTAACGGCGACTGATTGAATTCAAAATCCGCAATAGAACTCATAGTTATTCCATCAGAAATGCGAGTTTAGTGATTGCTGCCTGTGCAATCAGAAAGAAACACACCAATGCCAGGATAAACGCCACCCAGCGCAGGCTCAGGCTGCGTTGGCGTCGACCCAGCGCGATGTGTCCCAGTAAAATGTAAATGATAACGCCAAACAGCTTCGCCGTCAGCCAGCTTTCTTGAGCAGAGAAAGGATAAAAGCGATTGATTACGATCAGTGCAATACCGCTCGCTAACAGTAGCGTATCGTTAATGTGTGGCAGCACCTTGACCCAGCGCTGTTGCAGCGCGGGAGAGTGACAGCACAGCCAGTAAAAGCGCGTCACAAACAGCCCAAGCGCGACGGCAACGGCCAGCACGTGCACCGTAACAACGACGGAATGGTACGACATTATGCCTCTCCCCCAGCCGTCGGCCACTGCCCCAGCGTCACGCGCTCGTTACCGCCATAATCGCGACAGGTGGCAACCTGATGAAAACCGCGCTGTAGCAGCAACTGCCGCACCGGTTCACCTTGCTGCCAACCGTGCTCTAACAGCAACCAGCCATTATTTTTCAAATATTGCGGAGCCTGTTGAATAATCCAACGCAAATCAGCCAGTCCGCCTTCGGCAGCCACCAGTGCGCTGAGCGGTTCAAAGCGCACATCCCCTTCACGCAGGTGGATGTCTTCGGCATCGATATAAGGCGGGTTGCTGACAATCAAGGAAAAGCGCGTGGTCGCTACGGGTTCAAACCAACTGCCATGCAGAAAGTGGACATTAGAAAGATGCAATGCAGCACTATTACGTTGTGCCAGTGCTACCGCGTCCGGCTGAACGTCAACCCCGGTCACCTGGCAGTCCGGGCGTTCACTCGCCAACGCCAGCGCAATCGCCCCTGTGCCGGTGCCCAAATCCAGCACCGTCGGTGCACTGAGCGGCGCCATGCACTGCAACGCCTGTTCCACCAGACACTCAGTGTCAGGGCGCGGAATCAAGGTAGCCGGTGAGACCGCCAAGGGCAGAGACCAAAACTCACGCTCCCCCGTCAAGTAAGCCACTGGCTCACCGTTGATACGCCGAGCCAACAGCGCCGACAGGCGCTCAAGCTGGGCCTCATCAAGCAATGTTTCACCAAACGCCAGCAGAAACGTGCGCCCTTTGCCCGTGACGTGTTCAAGCAGAATTTCCGCATCACGTTTCGGGCTTTCACTGTGGGTAAGACGTTGTGCCGCCGTTGCCACCCAGGTGCGGTAATCCATTATTCCTGCTCGGACAGCGCGGCCAACTGATCGGCCTGATACTCTTGCACCACGGGTTGGATCAGCATATCCATCTTGCCTTCCATCGCTTCATCCAGTCGGTAAAGCGTCAGGTTAATGCGATGGTCAGTCACGCGTCCCTGCGGGAAGTTATAGGTGCGAATGCGATCGGAACGGTCGCCGCTGCCCAACAGGTTACGGCGCGTCGACGCTTCTTCCTGCTGGCGTTTTTGCATTTCTGCTGCGCGGATTCGCGCAACCAGCACCGACATGGCCTTCGCCTTGTTTTTGTGTTGGGAGCGCTCATCCTGACACTCGACCACAATCCCGGTTGGTAAGTGGGTGATACGAATGGCCGAGTCGGTGGTGTTAACGTGCTGACCACCGGCACCGGACGAGCGGAAGGTATCAATACGCAAATCCGCCGGGTTGATATCGGGGGTTTCCGCTTCGGGCACCTCGGGCATTACCGCGACCGTACAGGCCGAGGTGTGGATACGCCCCTGCGATTCTGTGGCGGGCACGCGCTGCACGCGATGGCCGCCCGACTCAAATTTCAGTTGACCATAAACGCCATCGCCACTCACTTTGGCAATCACTTCTTTATAGCCACCGTGCTCACCGTCGCTGGCGCTCATGATTTCCACCCGCCAACGGCGCGATTCGGCATAACGGCTGTACATGCGAAACAGATCGCCAGCAAACAGCGCGGCCTCATCACCGCCGGTGCCTGCACGCACTTCAAGGAAGCACCCGCGTTCATCGTCCGGATCTTTCGGCAATAACAGCACCTGAAGCTGCTGTTCCAGCACTTCAGTGTCAATTTTCAACTGTTTTAATTCTTCCTGCGCCATATCGCGCATTTCCGCATCGTCCAGCATCAATTCTGCGGTTTCACTGTCTTCTTGCACCTGCTGCCAGCGTTGGAAACAGCGCGTAATGTCCGCCAACTGTGCATATTCGCGAGATAATGCCCGAAAGCGCTCCATATCGGAGATAACGCTCGGCTCACCCAGCAGGGCTTGTACTTCCTCGTGACGTTCTTGTAACGCTTCCAGTTTGGCAACAATAGAAGGCTTCATGCGTGCGGTTAATTCCTGTCAACTAAGAATGGAGGGGGTGCTAGTCCAGCCCAAGGCTGTCGCGTAAAATGTGTAATCGGTTCAGATCGCCGTCGCGGGCAGCCTGCTGCAACGCGGCGGTAGGCGCATGAATGAGGCGGTTAGTGAGACGCGAGGTTAACGCGTCCAGCACCGCTTCCACATCATTGCCTTGCTGAATGGCCGTAAGCGCTTTCGCCGTCATCTCCGCACGAATCGCCTCTGCCTGTGAACGGTATTCTCGAATGGTCTCTACCGCAGACTGCGCACGCAGCCAGGCCATAAAATCGGCAGACTCTTGCTGCACGATGGATTCAGCCTGCACCGCCGCCGCCTGACGCTGCGCCATGTTGTGCTGAATGATGGCATGCAAATCATCCACGCTATAAAGGTAGACGTTGGGTAATTTGCCCACTTCCGGCTCGATATCGCGCGGCACGGCGATGTCCACCATCAGCATTGGCTGGTTGCGTCGGGCCTTCAGCGTCCGTTCCATCATGCCTTTTCCGATAATTGGCAGCGTGCTCGCGGTGGAACTGATCACGATATCGGCCTGTGCCAGATAGTCATCCAGTTCGCCCAGCGTGATCGCTTCAGCACCGACTTCTGTGGCAAGGACTTGCGCGCGTTCGCGGGTGCGATTGGCAATCACCATGCGCTTTACCTGATGTTCGCGTAAATGGCGCGCCACCAGTTCGATGGTTTCTCCCGCCCCGACCAGCAGCACGGTAACACCCACCAGTGATTCAAAAATCTGCCGCGCCAACGCACAGGCCGCAAACGCCACCGACACCGCACTGGCGCCGATATCCGTTTCCGTACGCACCCGTTTTGCCACCGAAAACGAGCGCTGGAACAAGCGTTCCAGCTCGCTGGAGAGTGAGTGACCGCGTTGGGATTCGGCAAAGGCTTTTTTGACCTGCCCAAGAATTTGCGGCTCGCCCAGCACCAGCGAATCCAATCCGCTGGCAACACGCATCAGGTGGTTAACCGCCGCATTATCCTGATGCCAGTAGAGGCTACTTTTCAGTTCGTCAGGGTGCAGATGGTGGAACTGGCACAGCCAGTCGACCACCTGTTCGCGCTGATTCTCCCGCTCATCGACACTGAGATACAGCTCAGTACGATTACAGGTAGACAGCACAACCCCCCCCTGCACCAGCGGCTGCGCAAGCAGGCTGTGCAGAGCATCGCCCAGCGCATCAGGGGAAAACGCGATACGTTCCCTGAGTGATACTGGAGCAGTTTTGTGGTTGATGCCAAGCGCAAGCAGGGTCATTGGGTCATTCTTGAATAAACGCCGTCAAGAGTAATGCCGACGTTAGTATGGTCTTCGAGTAGGGGCATTCTACTTGATGCGGCGCAGCATGAAAAGCGACGCGGCGCGAAGTACCTCTATAGACGTAGGTGATATTGCGTGGCGCGTTCCTTTTTCTCTGTCATACATTGCCGCTGGGCATCGCTTGCAACGCATGGCACACTGTATCCATTCGACATGATGACGGGGTTTTTCTACCCTTAATAGGATATATGCAACATGTTACGTCACACCGCCCGCGCCTTACGGTTTCTGCCTTTAGCCAGCTTGCTGCTGACTGCCTGTACACTGACCAAACCCTCTGGTCCCAGCGCAACGTCGGATTCTCCAGCCTGGTTACAACATAAGCAGCAGGTACAGCAATTAAGCCAGTATCAGACCCGTGGCGCATTTGCCTATCTCTCCGATAGCAAAAAACTGTCGGCCAACTTTTTCTGGCAAGAGTCCTCTGCGCAGCGCTACCGTCTGCTGCTGACCAATCCGTTCGGCGGCACGGAACTGGAACTGCGCGCGCAACCCGATGGCATTCAAATCACCGACGGGCAAGGTAAACGTTATATCGGCAAAGATGCCGAGTACATGCTGTCTCAGTTGACCGGAATGCGTATCCCGTTGACCAATCTGCGCCAATGGATGATTGGCCTGCCGGGAGAGGCGCAGCAATTTACGTTGGATGAGCACGCACGGCTCAGCACGGCAACGCTGGTGCAAAACGGCCTGACGTGGGAAGTGAAATACCTCGGCTACGATGAAAGCGTCATGCCCACCCTGCCCAACGCGCTGGAACTGACGCAGGGCGAGCAACGCATCAAGCTGAAAATGAATAACTGGACGGTGCAATAAGCATGAGCGATGCGGCACAACTGACGCAGTGGCCCTCCCCGGCCAAACTCAACTTGTTTCTCTATATCACCGGCCAGCGCGCCGACGGGTATCACCTGTTGCAAACGCTGTTTCAGTTTCTGGATTATGGCGACACCGTCGACATCAGGTTACGTAACGACGGTGTTATCCAGCTACTCACCCCTTTGCCCGGTGTGCCTGACGACACCAACCTGGCGGTGCGCGCGGCAAGGCTGTTACAGACCTATTGCCATGAGCAGGGGCGCCAACTGACACATAACGGTGCCGATATCGCCATCGATAAACGTCTGCCAATGGGCGGCGGTCTGGGAGGCGGTTCCTCGAACGCCGCCACGGTGCTGGTTGCGCTCAATCACCTGTGGCAGTGCGGCCTGGATGAGGACACGCTGGCACAACTGGGATTACAACTCGGCGCGGATGTGCCGGTGTTTGTTCGCGGGCACGCCGCCTTCGCCGAGGGCGTCGGTGAGAGACTGACACCCGCCTCTCCGCCGGAAAAATGGTATCTGGTAGTGCATCCCGGCGTCACCATTCCGACCCCGCTGGTATTTGGCGATCCGGACTTACCGCGCAACACACCGGTACGCTCATTGGATGAGCTACAAAAACAGACCTTCGTCAATGATTGTGAATCTACCGTAAGAAAACGTTTTCGCGAGGTTGAACAGCGACTTTCTTGGCTGCTAGAATACGCACCGGCGCGCCTGACAGGAACGGGAGCTTGTGTGTTTGCCGAATTCGACACAGAATCCGCCGCCCGTCAGGTGCTTGACCAGGCCCCGGAAACGCTGAACGGTTTTGTTGCGCGTGGCGTGAACACCTCGCCGCTGCACCGTGTGCTTTCCGGGCAACGTTAAGCGTTGAAAAATTTTTACCCCGTATGGCGGGTTTATGCATTAAGTTCAACGCTTAACTCATACACCCGTATGCATATTTTACCTGCTGCCTCGCATCGCCCTCGAGACACCGGGTACAATATTTCTCTGGACGCAAGCCTGAGGTTCTTCTCGTGCCTGATATGAAGCTTTTTGCTGGTAACGCTATCCCCGAACTAGCGCAACGTATTGCCAACCGTTTATACACCAGCCTGGGAGACGCCGCTGTAGGTCGCTTTAGCGACGGTGAAGTCAGCGTGCAAGTCAATGAAAATGTTCGTGGTGGCGACATTTTCATCATCCAGTCCACCTGTGCACCAACCAATGACAACCTGATGGAGCTGGTTGTGATGGTCGATGCTCTACGCCGCGCGTCAGCGGGACGTATTACCGCCGTTATCCCCTATTTCGGCTATGCTCGCCAAGACCGCCGTGTGCGTTCTGCGCGTGTGCCGATCACCGCCAAAGTGGTCGCTGACTTTCTGTCAAGCGTTGGGGTTGACCGTGTCCTGACCGTGGACCTGCACGCAGAACAGATTCAAGGCTTCTTTGACGTTCCGGTCGATAACGTTTTCGGCAGCCCGATTCTGCTGGAAGACATGTTGCAGCAGAACCTGGAAAACCCCATCGTGGTTTCCCCGGATATCGGCGGCGTTGTGCGTGCACGTGCCATTGCCAAACTGCTGAACGACACTGACATGGCGATCATCGACAAACGTCGTCCGCGCGCCAACGTCTCTCAAGTGATGCACATCATCGGTGATGTCGCAGGGCGCGACTGTATTCTGGTCGACGACATGATCGATACCGGTGGCACACTGTGCAAAGCGGCAGAAGCATTAAAAGAACGCGGTGCCAAACGCGTCTTTGCTTATGCCACTCACCCGATTTTCTCCGGCAATGCGTATGACAACATCAAGAATTCGGTGATTGATGAAGTGATCGTCTGCGATACCATTCCGCTGTCGGAAAATATCAAAGCACTGCCTAACGTGCGCACATTGACACTGTCGGGCATGCTGGCGGAGGCTATTCGCCGCATCAGCAACGAAGAGTCTATTTCTGCCATGTTTGAACATTAATCAACTGCGTCCATTTCTGTTGTCGAATTGTTGTTATAACAAAACGTCACCCTCGGGTGGCGTTTTTTATTTTCTCGTGGGTAGCGCTAGGTGCAAGAAAAATACCGTTCAGCGTGACAATAATATCGCCGATGAACAATGGCGATAATTATTACCGGGTTCAGCTAAAACACATGAAGAAAATGCTCTGCGCGCAAAGCGGGTATTTTCTGCCAGAAGAAAAAAACATCCCGACGCCTGCCGAAACAGCAGGCGTCTGATATTATCAGGAATGGGGTTGCTGACGGCGGCAGCGTTTGTCGAAATGCTTCACCCACCAGTAGCGATCGGCGACGGCTTCACGCCCGCCAATACGCGCCCCGACCAGCCAGGTCATGGCACCGGCGAAAATGGCCATCAGGTCGAAATAGGTAAAGTAGGCGGGCAAGTTCAGCTCCGGTAATTGGCTGATGATGGTGAAGGCGATCCCCCCGACCATTAACACCATACCGATGCCCATAAATACGTTGCCCAGCATGACAGCATTTTTGCGTTTCATCTGTCACCTCCTGTAATGGTCAGGTAAAATACGTGACCGATCGGAAAAATGAAAATGCTACGTAACCGTCCTTGTTCTGATCTAATTATAGACGCTGTAGGCAATAAGGTATTGCGTAGGCGATCACAGATAAGCAAGTGTAGAAACGTTTTTTTACATTTAGTGCTCACCGCGGGTGAATATAATTAATCACAAATTTGAATTATTACCAAAGTGAATTATTTTCAGCCATTTTCTGCTGCACGACCATCCAACGCGCGACAAACAACCTGCTGAAGGCTTTTTCACTGCCCTACTCCTGTGTAAACTACGCGTTTGACTTTCTCTTATCGGCGTCATGAGACGCAATATCTGGGACTTAACGTGAGCAGTATCAAATTAATCGTCGGATTGGCGAATCCGGGAGCCGAATACGCCGCCACGCGCCACAATGCCGGTGCCTGGTACGTTGACCAGTTGGCCGAGGCTTATCGGCAATCGCTTAAAGAAGAGGCCAAATTCTTCGGCTATACCTCGCGCCTCAACCTGGCCGGTCATGATGTTCGCCTGCTGGTGCCCACCACCTTTATGAACCTCAGCGGTAAAGCGGTGGCGGCAATGGCAACCTTTTACCGCATCCAACCGGATGAAATTCTGGTGGCACACGATGAACTGGATCTTTTACCGGGGGTTGCCAAACTGAAACTGGGTGGCGGGCACGGCGGGCACAACGGCTTGAAAGACATCATGAGCAAATTAGGCAACAACCCTAACTTTCACCGTTTGCGCATTGGCATCGGCCATCCCGGCGACAAAAGCAAGGTAACCGGCTTTGTTCTGGGCAAACCGCCCGCCAGTGAACAGACGCTGATCGACGGCGCGATCGACGAAGCCATTCGCTGCACCGAGATTCTGCTGAAAGACGATATGGTTAAAGCAATGAATCGGCTGCACGCCTATAAACCTGCGTGAAGTGAGATTCCTGCGCAGGCGGTTCGAGTTAATGCGCCATTCCGTGTATAATTGGCGCCAACGTATTTATTTGTTCAGATGTAAAAGCATAACCATCTGATTAATAAGCTATTTAAGGTGATGAAAGTATGGGATTCAAATGCGGTATCGTTGGGCTGCCTAACGTGGGTAAATCTACGCTGTTCAATGCACTGACCAAAGCCGGTATCGAAGCGGCCAACTTTCCGTTTTGCACCATTGAGCCCAACACTGGCGTGGTGCCGATGCCCGATCCGCGTTTGGACAAGCTGGCCGAGATTGTTAAACCGCAGCGTATTCTCCCCACCACGATGGAGTTTGTCGATATCGCGGGTCTGGTAAAAGGCGCATCGAAAGGTGAAGGCCTGGGCAACCAATTCCTGACCAACATCCGTGAAACGGAAGCGATCGGCCACGTGGTGCGCTGTTTCGAAAACGACAACATCATTCACGTAAACAATCGGGTCGATCCTGCTGATGACATCGAGGTCATCAATACTGAATTGGCACTCTCCGACCTGGATACCTGTGAACGCGCACTGCACCGGGTGCAAAAGAAAGCCAAAGGTGGCGATAAAGAGGCGAAAGCGGAACAAGCTGCACTGGAAAAATGCCTGCCACAACTGGAAAACGCGGGCATGCTGCGGGCGCTGAAAACCTTGACTGATGAAGACAAGGCTGCCATCAAATACCTCAGTTTCCTGACGCTAAAACCGACCATGTATATCGCGAATGTCAACGAGGACGGTTTCGAGAATAATCCTTATCTGGATAAAGTGCGTGAAATCGCCGATGCAGAAGGTTCCGTGGTGGTGGCGGTCTGTGCCGCAGTGGAATCGGATATTGCTGAACTGGATGACGCTGACCGCGATGAATTTATGGCAGAACTGGGCATCGAAGAGCCGGGCCTGAACCGCGTCATTCGCGCCGGTTATGAGCTGCTTAGCCTGCAAACCTACTTCACCGCAGGCGTAAAAGAAGTGCGCGCCTGGACCATCCCTGTCGGCGCGACGGCCCCACAGGCCGCCGGTAAAATCCATACCGACTTTGAAAAAGGCTTTATCCGCGCGCAAACCATCGCTTATGAAGACTTCATCACTTACAAAGGTGAGCAAGGTGCGAAAGAAGCAGGGAAAATGCGTTCTGAAGGGAAAGAGTACATCGTTAAAGATGGCGATGTGATGAACTTCTTGTTTAACGTCTAATTTGATTTTGTTGTCTTATGGGATCTCATCGCATCTCATGAAGACTAATGAAACCTCTAAAATCCACGCCGTTGCGTGGATTTTTTCTTTTCGCAATACGGTTTTAAGAAGCTTTATCAGGTCATTCACAGACAGGGTAACGTATGAAATTATAAGCGAGTTCGTGGTATTTATTGTCTGTTAAAACTGAATTTTCGTCGAAAAGGAAAACAACGTTTGCCAGTACGTAACCCGGCGCCATGAGTTCCACCGGAGGCGCTTAATCAGAGCTGGTGGATTGATTTTATGCACGATGTATTCCTATCCCTCTATAAACAATAGTGTTACGAAGAATGCATGCGCATCTAATGGTGGTGCACATTACAAAGAAAAGACTTGTCCATCCTCCCTTCTGTACAAATTGAATTTTTGCAGCGAGGGCCTTGTCCACCTTTCGTTTTAGCCACGCACCTATTCGGCAAAGTACCACCATACTTATTTGCGATATTACTGATGATATTTGGGTTTGTGTGAAAGACATCCAATGCTCCAACAGCAATCCCTTTCAATATTTGAACCTCTGGTAAACGTGCAGAGAGATATCTAAAACCTGGTATCGCCAACACGTTCTGTTGTAGAAATTCTATAACTGCCGACAGGTCGTACTCGTTATCGGAAAGAAATTGAGCCTGAGCGGTTTGGTTGCCAATTATTAAAGATAGTAATGGATCTAGAAGTGTTACTTGTGGCAAGCCGAATGTCGAAGCCGCAACGGTCAAAAGACCAATTTCTGCACGATTTGCAGCAATACGCGTGCCTCCTTCTTCAGTTAGTAGAAAGTCTCCACCTCGCCCAAGTAAATCAACTATTGCCTCGGCTGCAAGTCCGCGAAGGAGATGTGGCGAAAGAGCGAAAGCAGGAAGAAGGGGAAATGCGCTCCACAAAGCGGCACCAATTGCCAATTTTGCAGGAATTTGTAACACATCCCAAACCTCCAACGTGTTTCCATAATTCACAAGACTGTTATTTTTTGTTTGAATAACATAGGATTCGCCATTTGTGTAACGCCATTGGCGGATGTGTCTTGAGTAGGGAATCCAACTACCTTTACCACCTTGCACCCACCAAGTGCAATTCAAGGCTGTAGGAATATGATCCTCTGTTGCCATTACTTCATTCAACTCAGGAGTCCAACCATAGCGTATGATATTGGCAAAATACCGAGGCCATTCCCAAGGCCATCGGCCATAAACAGGCTGCACTCGATAAGTAATTGTTTTTCCTGCCTTAACAAAGTTTAGAACACTGTCTTCAACTTGATTCAGGTGACTGGCGGCTGATGGGTTGTTGGTTGATTGAGTGAGAGGAGTAAGGTTTTTCCATTCATCTCCAGGCCCACCCAATTTTCCTCGAAGTAAGTGACCGGCAACATAGTAAGATTGACCGCCTGGGTTTCGACGCATCATCAATGATTTGTATGAAGCGTTACTCGCCTTCAAGGTATCGGAATCAGTTCCGCTTCCATCAGGTTGGTTACCTGAATTCAAACCATTTACCTGCATAAATGATCCAAATCCCCGCCCAGTGAGCGGCCCCCACAAAGGTAAAGCTTTATTATTGTTGTCTTCAACGTTTCCACGAATCATTCCTGCAATGCGGTAACCTAACCCGATACCTATGTCGCTTAAATTGTTACCGATAAGCTTACGCCCTGCTAATTTGAACCAGTCTCCTGGCGAGGCGAAATAGCCGATTTTCAAATTCCCAGGATCGTCTCCCTGTACTCTAATTGCACTCAGTTTAAAATCTGATTCCGCTACTTCCAATATCTGTTTCAGTTGCTCAGGATCAGGATCGCTTTCAGATATTTGTTGAGTAACCCATTTGTGCGCGGCTAGTTTTCTATCTGTAGTTGAAACATTTTCATCTTTGCTTGCATACGTATCATCCGCAGAGTCAGAAAAATAACCATTACTTTCTTCTTTCTGAATAGCACGCTGCTGTTGATTTGAAATGTTGTCCTGGAATTGATCTATCTGCTGAATGTGTGGACTATTGTTCATCACGTTCTCTTGCAGTTTTCGTTGAGCAACAGCTTCTGGTCGATTATCCACAAACCCAACGCCTTGCTTTACATTATTTTCCTTCTGAGCAACCCTTTTACTTATATTCTTCTTCGGTTTCTCTACTTGTGCATACATATCTCAACCCATTTATTTTTCAGTGATTGTTATAGGCAATGAATAAAGCCTATAACATCCAGATCGCCGTCAAGTGACCTTTAATTGGACTATCTTTATATCTAAAGAGGGCTCTTTAACTCCCATAAATACTCTGCAACGCTTGAGCCCCTAAACCATCCGCTTCATGCTCTAACGCCGGGTTATCATTCACCGACAGTTCCAACTCAATTATAGTCAGTTTCTTATAGTCGTCACACTTGCAATGTCTTTAAACAATCCTTCCAGTAACTGATCTTCAGAGAGAAGAGACATTGCGCAAATCGCAATGATACAGGGACAACAACGTCATCAGATCAAACATCCTCCTGTTAAAAAAACCACAGAGCGTCATTCAAGGTTGTAAAACCCTCGACAAATGCGCTATAGCTATAAAATCCCAATTGGGAACGCCATTTCCTATTCTTAATCAGGAATATCCCATGCTAGACCTCTGCTTAGATTACTTAAAAGAAAGGATGAACCAATCCGTTAAGAACGTTTTTGATTTAGCCGATGATTTGGTGATTGTCTCGCCACCAACAGATCTCGATGGCTCAAAGTCGCCTAAAATACAAAACAAGATCCTCGTTTTCGTTAGCAACATTGAGAAAGACGCATTTTCTAAAAGTTATCGACAAGATTTCAACGCGATGAGCAATAGAACGGCGGTATCATCACAACCACTTTTTATCACCATGACGGTGACAGTCGCGGCTAACTTTAGTACCAACCATTACTCAGACGGGTTAAAGGTACTTTCCCATTTCCTGGCATTCTTCAACCGCCTTAGCAGTTTCAATCGACAGAACTCTCCCGATCTCCCGAAAAACATCGAACAAATCAACATGGAACTGGAGTCCATACCGGGTGATCAGCTTAATCACATGTGGGGAATATTCGGCTCACACTACCTGCCCTCATGTAATTATCGAGTGAGAGTACTCATACCGGATAGTGAGTCTATTCTGTCTCAGGTGGGTAACATCCATTTGTCAGCTACCACGATGGCAAAAAGAGAGAATTAAATGGCAGACTATCAATCGTTCTTAGCAGTTAGCGTTTTGCATGATTATTACAATGCAAACAGCAACGGATTAGCCCCTGTTGATCTTATACCCGACCGGGACACCGCATGGTTACTCAGGCAATACAGCATTCTGCTGAAATCCGCGCGAGGGTTTACACAACTGGTTGTCGATACTGAACAGTTTGCTGATTTAGCCGATTTGACCGATGAATTGGCCTTAAGGTTCTATCTCGTGAGCACAGACCCCGTCACCAGAAGCATCACACAAATGCCCAATATGTTCGATATTTCAACTATAAAGGCAGCATTTATAGATAGCGCAACGCTTGATATCAGCGCAGAACAGTGGGTTGATATAGATCAGTTAAATGCAACTACTGCCTACGAAGGGGTTGCCACTTATAACAAAAATTTAATCAGCATACTCACCGTCAGTCTTCCAAAGCACCACTTAACCTTAGAAAAAAAGTCTATCACGGTTCGGTTCAACGCCATCTCGACCTGTTGGAAATATTATATATTTTCGTTAAGTGGCACAAAAAAACTCACCATTTCCGACGCATTCACAGAGCAAGAGCATGAACAGATCGCCAATAAAACGGCAAGGGTTTTTCTATCTAACGATCAAATCCCCTTGAGGCAGGTTTATACAGAACCCTTTTCACTGTCAGATGATAAGAACGTTATTATTAAATCCCTTCCACTTCCTACACCAGATAATATTTCAATATTTATTGCCAAAGAGATAAAAAAATCTATCGCTCACATCTATGTCAACTGAAAACGCTATGATGTGTAACCCTCTCATGGCAATCATACGCAAGCACCGCAAAGTGACAATCGCTGAATAAAGCAGGAATACGTATCGGTGGGCATAAATCATGAAATTTTATGCGATTAAAACCATAAAAAATTTAATCATTATCTCTTTAAACATGGTTTAATCAGGATTTTATAGGGTAATTTCAGACCAGCAGAAACGCAGTGATACCGGGGTATTGGTTTCAGGAAAAACCAGTTGCATCATTTCTAAGTTGCGTCACGTGCTCTGGCCGTTTTTATCGCATGATAAAATTTACCCTGCCACAACAGGAAAAAATTTTTCATTATTTTCAATACATTAAAACACACCCTTCACCTTTCGTTGGCGCTAGAAACCAACCCGTGCCGCGAAAAGTCTATATTGGTAAAGATGAATAATGTCGCTTGAATTTCTCAACATCAACAGTTGACAGAAAACACAGCAAACGCTATACCAAACATATCATTTGTTAATCAGATAGTTCTTATTGAATGCCTTTCTTAACAGCGTTTTTTCCTGTGTGTTAACCGTTGGGCATGGTTGCCAATCAATTACATGAAGGTCCAAACTATGGGCGTAATGAAAACACCTGGCGTATATATTGTTGAGCAGAACGCATTCCCAAATTCTGTTGTTGAAGTTTCCACTGCGGTTCCCGCGTTTATTGGATATACAGAGAAAGCGGATAACGGTGGTAAATCGCTAAGTAATCAAGGATGGCGTATTACTTCCATGTCGGAATATCGGCAATATTTCGGTGGAGAACCACAACACTTATTTGAAATATCCGAAATTGGTGCCGCGCCTGATGCTAATACCAAAGAGGCATTTAAGCAGGCAGGGAAAACTTACCAAATAACTCAATCAAACACCCGCCATCATCTTTACTACAGCATGCTCTTTTTCTTTCAAAATGGTGGCGGCCCTTGCTATATCGTGTCTGTGGGTAATTATTCCGATGATATCGATGCAGGCGCATTAAAAAGCGGTATTACGCCTCTGATTAAAGAAGCGGAACCCACCATGCTGATTATCCCTGAAGCAATACAATTGGCAGAAGACGACTGTATTAACGTCGAGCAGGCCATGCTCGGCCATTGCGGCGGCAAGATGAAAAACCGAGTGGCTATCTTAGATATCTGGAACGGTTACAAAGACCGTCAGCATCCTGATGGCGACTGTGTTGAAAACTTCCGTTCTAAACTGGGTACCAATTATCTCGATTACTCTTCGGCTTATTACCCCTGGCTCAACACCTCTATCGTGCAGGACAGCGATGTCAGTTTCCTCAACATCAGCAATGTAGATAAGCTGGCAGAGCTACTGAATGGCGAAGTTGCTGCGATGTTCAGTGACTTAGAAGGCCTTTCGGAAGAAGAACTCAGTACGGGCGGTAACAAGCTGAGAGCGACGCGAAAACAAGCGATGCTCAATGAAATTGCTAAGTTAAGCAGCGAAATATCGAGACCTGATGCGGTGCTACTGCATAAGATTCTGTCGAATATGAGTCCGTTATACCAAACTATTATGGCGGACATTAAGTTTCAGCAAAATATCCTGCCCCCCTCCGCGGCGATGGCCGGTATTTATACCATGGTCGATAACTCTCGCGGCGTATGGAAAGCGCCAGCAAACGTCAGTGTCAATGCGGTGGTCTCTCCAACTGTTAATATCAGCGATGATGAACAAGAAGATCTGAACGTTACGACACAGGGTAAATCGATCAACGCTATTCGGCCGTTTATCGGTGAAGGCACATTAGTCTGGGGAGCCAGAACGCTTGATGGCAATAGCTTAGACTGGCGTTATATCAACGTCAGGCGCACGATGATTATGTTAGAAGAGTCCATTAAGCTTGCTTCAAAAGCGTATGTCTTCGAACCCAACGTCGCCAATACTTGGGTCTCAATGGAAAGCATGCTGGGTAACTTCCTGTACGGTATCTGGAAACGAGGCGGGTTAGCAGGTTCAACGCCAGGTGAAGCTTACAATGTGAGCGTTGGTCTGGGTAAAACGATGACCGGAAACGATATTCTGGAAGGTATTCTGCGTATTACCGTGTTGGTCGCTATGGTTCGCCCGGCTGAATTTATCGAAATCACTTTCCAGCAAAAGATGCAGGAATCCTAGATTCTGACCTCTGCATTACTGTGTGGTTAGCATTCAATATCGTCGAATATTACGTGGACAGCTTTTCAGGAGACTCCTATGGCAGATGATGGCTCAGCTCAATCCGAAACCGTATGGCCAATGCCGAAATTTCATTTCGAAGTGAAATGGGATGGCGGTGCTGGCGCTGGAATGGTTTCAGCATTTCAGGAAGTATCAGGGCTTGATTTAGAAGCACAGCCCATCGAATATCGTGCGGGTAATAGCCCGGTATTTTCGACCATAAAAATGCCCGGATTGATAAAAAGCGGTAACGTCACGCTTAAGAAAGGTATTTTTAAAAGTGATAATAAGTTCTACACCTGGTATTCGAAGATCAAAATGAACACAATCGCCCGCACCGCCGTCACTATAAACCTGTTAGATGAAAGTGGCGCGCCAGTGATGAGCTGGAAATTAAAAAATGCCTGGCCCACCAAAGTTACCGGCACCGATTTAAAGTCGGACAGTAATGAAGTGGCAGTTGAAACCATTGAACTGGCCCATGAAGGATTAGAAATCTCCGTTTGATTTCTTTCATTGAGCAAAGCCTTACTTCCGGGATAGAGAAAGTATCATCATGGGGACCTCAAAAGGCACTGGTGCAGTTCAGGGTGATGGTGACTGGCCTCTTACGGCTTTCTACTTCAGCGTTTCTATCAGTGGCTGTGCCGATGACACAGCCTTTCAGGAAGTCTCCGGACTAGAGTTCCAGATAGAAACTGAAGAGTATCGCGAGGGAGGAAATAACCTGGTTTACCATCTGCCCAAGACCATAAAAAGTAGCAATTTAACGCTAAAAAGAGCGGTGACGGATAAAACATCTAAATTACTTGCCTGGTGTCTTGGCATTTTGAATGATGAGCTATCAAAACCGATTCTGACGAAAAGTGTGTCGATCAATTTGCTAAATGAGAAAGGAACCACCTGCAAAAGCTGGACTGCCTCAAATGCATATCCAGTAAAACTGAAGATGGCACCTTTCAACGCAACGCAAAATGACATAGCCATTGAAGAGATTGAAATTTGTTTTCATCATTTGAAAAGGAACTTATAACTGTGCCATTAGAAATAAAACAGCTTGTGATTAAATCAAAAACGATAAATGACGATAATAAAAACCCGTCATTCGGCACGGATAGGTCAAGCGTTGATTCTGAAGTAAATCGGCCTGAGACAGCGCTTTGTTACCCATTGATAATGTCGCCTGATGAAGTAAGAGAAAGATAAGTGATTTAAACAAAGGGAATTCAGAATGGAAAAAATAACAATTAAATCAGTGACGTCTAAAGGAACTGTTGCCCAAACATTTTCGGCAACGTTAAATCCTAATAGCATTAAGCATAATTTTGGTATTTCTTACACGGATAAAGGCCCTCAGCAACAAGGTGATGTCTCACCAACAACGGTGTTTAAAGGCTATGAAAGCGAGAAATTGGACTTCGAACTGCTGCTCGACGGTACAGGAGTCACCGGCAATACGAGTACAAACACCGTGCAGAAGCAACTTGCCACGCTTAAAAAAGTGACCTACGTCTACAATGGTGAACAGCATGAACCTAATCCAGTAGTGATTGCATGGGGTTCATCTGTAAACTTCCAGGGTCGCTTAACCGCTATCAGTATTAATTACTCTCTCTTTGATTCTTCTGGTAACCCACTGCGGGCCACGGTATCACTTAGCTTTGCAAAGTATTTAACTCAACAAGAAAAAAATGCCTTAAAAAAACAATCCTCCCCTGACTTAACACATATCATTGAATTCAAAGCGGGAGACACGCTCCCCATGCTATGCCATAAGATCTATAACAACAGCAGTTATTATATTGAGGTTGCTCGGGCTAATAATTTGATCAGTGCCAGACAGATCAAACCCGGCACAAAACTTTACTTCCCACCGTTAATTTAGACATTGGATTAATTATGGCCATCTCTCCATTAAAGAATAGTAGTACTGGCGTAACCACCTACACCATTAAAGTCGGTGGCAAAGCGATTGACAGCGCCATCGGCATTATCGCCATCCATGTTCGTTATCAAATAAATCATATTGCCACAGCGGAGATAACCGTTAGCGACGGTGATATGCCCTCTCAACGCTTTGATGTTAGCGATGCCGATACGTTTAAACCAGGATCAATCATTTCTATTTCTGCTGGCTATGCGAGTGATGAAAGGACTATTTTCGAAGGCATTATTATTAGTCATGGTATAGAAATCACCGCGGATAACAGCTCATTCCTCAATATTGTTTGTAAAGATCAGGCGATTGCGATGACGATTGCCAAGCATAGCCAATGTTTTCTCGCTAAGTCTGACAGTAAAATCATTAGCAGCCTGCTCGCAAAATACCCCAATATCACAGGCTCCGTCGGCAGCATTACCGACCCCTACCCTGAACTCGTCCAGTTCAACAGCACTGACTGGGATTTTATCCTCACGCGAGCTGAGGCCAATGGCTTTGTAGTCACGAACCAGTCTAATAAAGTTACCGTTGATAAACCGGCAATAAGCGGTACGGCGGCCCTCGTTGTGACCTATGGAACGGATTTAATGTCGTTCTCTGCAAAAGTGGATGCGCGAAACCAGCTAAGTTCTGTCACCGCTACCGCTTGGGATTCTACTAAGCAAAACATGGTGACAGGTACCGGTTCATCTCAGTCTATCTCTGGGCAAGGTAATTTCGCGAGCGCCGATTTAGCGAAGGTATTAGGCATCAGCGATTACACGCTACAAACTGCCTCAACCATAAGTGCAGATTCACTAACCCGCTGGGCTAGTGGTCAGCAGGTTAAAGCCATGCTGAGTAAAGTTCGAGGCCGGGTTACTTTTCAGGGAAACGCTAGCGCGACGATTAACAGTTTACTTGAATTGGCTGGCGTTGGTGAACGTTACAACGGCCCACATTATGTTGGTGGCATTCACCACAGTATTGAGAAAGGTCAGTGGATTACCACAGCCGAGTTGGGAATGTCTGCGATGTGGTCGGCAGAACACCGCGATATTGGTGCCCCACCCGCTTCAGGATATTTACCGCCCGTAGATGGGCTACAAATCGGCGTAGTGACAAAATTGGATGGCGATCCAGATTCAAATTATCGCATCCAGATAAAGATCCCAACGTTGAATAGCGAAGCTAATTTAATCTGGGTACGATTAGCCACGTACTATGCTTCATCAGGGTGCGGGAACTTTTTCATTCCCGAAGTGGGCGATGAAGTGATTATTGGCTGTATCAATCAGGATCCCAGTAATCCCATTATTCTTGGCTCACTGTATAGCAGTAAAAATAAAATGCCTGAAGAGATTACGTCAGACAACCATATCAAGACCATCGTCACAAAAAGTAAAATGAAAATTATTTTTGACGACGAAAATAGCGTAATGACGTTAAAAACACCGAACGGCAATTCCATCGTGATTAGTGATAAAGATAAATCCATTACCCTGACTGATCAGAATAGTAATGTGATAAGCCTGGATAAAGATGGCATTGCTATCACCAGTAGTAAAGATATAACTCTCTCAGCCAAAGGGTCGGTAAAAATTGATTCCAGTCGCGATACCACTATTAAGGCCACTGGCGACGCTAAAATTTCAGCGTTAAATGTTTCAGCGCAGGCCAATACGGGATTAACACTGAAAGGAAATGCCACCGCAGAACTCTCATGCTCAGGAATGACGACCATCAAGGGTGCCCTGGTCAAAATTAATTAGCGATTAACGGAGTTGATATATGCCCTTTGCAGCAAGAATTACGGACTTACAGGTGTGTCCGATGGTAACCCCGGGGTTTCCTCCAATTCCTCACGTTGGAGGCCCCATTATAGGACCGAGCGTACCAACGGTCTTAATTGGATCTTTGCCCGCAGCAGTCGTTGGGGATAGTTGCGTCTGCGTTGGGCCGCCATCGACCATTGTTAAAGGATCGGCCACGGTGATGATTGGTGGGAAACCTGCGGCAAGAATGGGTGACACTACCAGCCACGGAGGAACGATCACGCTAGGATACCCTACGGTCATTATTGGCGGTTAACCACAGCCAACGAGGATTGCGTGAAATTTATGGCAAACGACAATGCATTTTTAGGAACCGGCTGGGCATTTCCGCCCTGCTTTACTGGACCCAATCATCAGATTGTCATGAGCTCTGATATACAGGATATCGAACAGAGCTTAACGATTCTACTCTCCACCACGCCTGGGGAGCGACTTATGACGCCCGATTTCGGTTGCCGAATTAATCAGTTTGTATTTGAAGAACTCACGCAGACGGTATTAACCCAGCTCGCCTCTGAAATTCGCCATGCCATTTTATTTTTCGAATCGCGCATCAATGTCGAGGATGTCCATTTTTTACCCGAACCCTTTTCTGGGAAATTGCTTATTCAAATTGACTACAGCGTTATCACCACCAACACGCGTAGCAATATGGTTTATCCCTTCTATTTAAGCGAAGGCACGTTGATAGCACCTCAGTTACTACCGTTATCAAACGAGTGGGATATCGCATAATGACCTCGCGGCAACAGCGGCAGGATGAGGCGATAAATTCATCCCTTTTTAACCCACACGAGCTTAGCTTTGAGCAGTTAGTGGTTTGGGCACACCAGTTTGCCCAACAATTGCCCTTCAAAAACCTGCAGGATCAGGCCGATGGTCACTGGGGAAATTTATTTCAAAAAAGTGAAATCGTGGTTTGTGCCGCGATATCAACCTGTAATACAAAACAGATTCAAGAACAATTCCAGCAAGCCCAGGCACACGGTGGAAACGTGGCCGTCGAGTTTTTACTCATCCTGTTAAAACGGTTGCAGGAGTGGTATCAACACCTCCCGGGCACCCCGGAGACCGCTTACCAGTTTAAATACTACCTGCTGCATGAATATCAGTATCACCTCTCGTTGCCGCTAAGCCTTATGATCACCCGCTTACCGGAGCAATTCCACCATCACGTACAAGCGCTTGATCCGTTGTGGAATCTTGATCAACAAACGCTAGACACCGCATCGTCAGTATTGCAGCACAGTAGCTTTAGTGAACAAACGCGCCACTGCTTCGCGAAAATAGTCTATGTCATTGAACAGATAAAACAGCAAAGCCAGCAGGTATTGCAGGCCGCTTTAGTGCATCAGGAAAATAACCCGCAGCAGGCACTTTATTTTGCCTTCCTGCAATTGTTTGAACGGGCCCAACAAAGCCTTAATCAATTCACGGAAAAACATCTGCAATTTTATTACCAGCAGGTTCTACAGCAAAGTAAGAAAGCTACGCCAGATAATTCGGTGTACCTAAAACTCTCATTAAACAATCAAACCAACAATTCGATTCAATTTGAGCAAGGTGCCGAATTTAGCCCTGGCGATGATCCTGATTTTAACCCGATCATTTATCGTAGCGGTTATCCAATTGAAGTCACGGATGCCGAGGTCTCTCACCTCTTCAACCTCACTCTACAGCGCGACCCGCTAGTTTCACCCGAAAAAGAATCTGGCTTGGTATGCGGAGTCAGCGGACAGCGCCTGCTGATAACGGCTAGCGCGACCGGGGACGATTTCCCGAAAGAACAGCACTTTAATATATTCAACAACAAGTATAAAACCGAAGACAGCACGCAACCGATGGGGCTGATTATCACGGATCCCCTATTTTCGATGCAGCAAGGCAATCGCAGTATCGAAATCGTGATTCATCTCAAAGAGGTGCGCTCGGGCATCGTTGCTCAGGAATTGCTGGCGGTGGATGATGATGATAAAGCCAGCGCAGCGTTAACGCGAATATTTACACAATTACTCACCCTGCATGCCTATCTGTTGGAGAATTGGGCTGCCCAGATAACCGCCAGCAAACTGGTAAAAGAGGTAACACCGGATCAACTCAACCAGTTTCAGCATCTCAGACCGTCACAGCGTGTTTGGGTAGCCTATAAGTTGTTTTATCTGCAAATGCTACAGGTTATCTGCTCAACCCAAGATAAAGGGGTGTTATATGGCCTCTCAAAGACGGACCTTCTCTTTCGTGTCATCGGTCAGATAGTAAGCCGACGCTGTCTTTACACGGTGTCATGGTTAGCCGAATCAGATATTGCGGAGATCCTCACTCGTTTGAAACCCATTCTTGCGGAAGAAGCAACTGCTTATACGACGATCAAAGAGTTACTCAGCCATTCCCTCACGGCGGCTTTTTATCAACTCTTTCAGGACGTTTTTCACCTTGAAGCCTCAACCGAAAATGGTTGGGAGGTGCTTGATAACGTGGAGATTTACCCCTGCTCCGCCAATGAGTGTCAAATTGGATTTAGGGTGAAATGTCATGTTGATACCGGTTTTGCGTCCATCATCCCTCGCCATGCGCATCTCCCGCACAGTGCATCGCTAAAAATAACGCTGAAGCGGCAAAGTAACTGCTTCCCGTATGCGATTTTCCGCGATTTTGAATTATCAAAACTGGCGATGTCATCGCATGTAAGCGGCGTAACCCAAATGCAATTATTTACCCCCGAGGGACAAGTTGATTCCTCACAGCCCTTCTTCCTATTTGGCTCTCAGCCTTATCTTGATGCCTATGTGGTTATTGCTAACGAAGAGATTGCCCGAAAATCCCTTAGCCAATTGTCGTTGCACCTCGATTGGGGGAACCTGCCGCGGGGCTCAGAGGGCTTCAGGCAGTACTATGCTCAATATCCTTACCAATACACCAACGCCAGTTTTCAAATGCGCGCAGCAGTGCTCGATAATGGGCAGTGGGTTGAATTCGGCCCGACTTTCTTACCGTTATTCACGCCGGCCAGCGGCGTCCTTCACCATGACAGACATCTTCATTTTCCGAAAATGAGAAACAGCTACACGCCAGTGGCTCGCCCGTGGCCAAAGACGCCATACAGTAACCAATCTGGCTTACGTAACGGTCTCTTTAAGCTAATGCTTACAGGCCCGGAACCGGCATTCGGCCACAAAGATTATGCGCCCTTACTGAGTGACACACTGACTTACAATGTCAGCAAAAAGCATAAAAGAACGTTGCCTAATCAACCCTATGCGCCGTTAGTCACCCGCATTGCCATCGACTATTCAGCGGAATCAACCATTGATTTATTAAGCATCGACAATCACAGCCAGAGTGAAATCGTTCACTTGCACCCTTTTGGCGAAAACGCCATTTATCCGCCGCAGCAAATTCTCCAGCTCCACAGACCGAGATTCTTCCCGAATTACCAAGAGGATAGCCATTGCTTTATCGGTATCACTGCGACTGAATTATCGGGGTATTTAAATATTTTCTTTGTGTTTGACGGTAACGCCCGACTGCTAATGCCCTATCCATCTACCGCATATCGCTGGTATTACCTGGTGGAAAATGAATGGCAGGCACTCAACCCGCACCAGATTATCCATGACACTACCCTCAACTTTCTCACCACCGGTATTGTCACCTTAGATCTACCGGATGACATCAATACGGACCACACCGTGATGCCGTCGGGTCTGTTTTGGCTACGTGTGAGTACCAATAAGGGGATTGACCGCTATCCTGACTGTTTGCATGTGGCAACACACGTCGTAAAAGTATCAGGTAAAGGCGCGCCCCTTGCCGATGATGGTGTCACCCCGCTCTCATTTTCTGCATGGCGAAGCACACCGCGAAAGGCGAATCTTGCCGCCATAGCGCAACTTAATGCGATGATAAAAATCCCCGAAACTGAAAGCGATAAACACTTCCAGATGCGGATCAGTGAAAGCTTGCGTCACAAAGGCAAAGCGTTAACGCCGTGGGATTACGAGCACCTTATTCTGGAAAACTTCCCGGAGGTGGGTTCCGTACACTGTTTCCCTACCCGCAGCTATCATTCTCATGCCCAGGAACCCGGCCGCGTATTGGTCATCGTGACCCCAGTCAATACCCACTGCGATCACTCGCTCTGTTCGCCAAAGCAGTTAGATTCTTCATACCTTCTCGCTATTCGCCGTTTCCTGTTGGCCGTGTCTCGCCCGCACGTACAAATAGAAGTCCGTCATCCTGGCTACGAAAAAATCCAGATCAGGTGCAAAGTCACGTTAAAAGAGGGAGTCAGTCATGGCCCCGCATTACGAAGACTCGAATATGCTATCAAATCGCAATTATGCCCTTGGGAGTCAGGCAGTCTTAACTCGGGGCTGGGATTCTGCTTATCACTTGAGAAGCTCAGCGCCTTTATTCTCAGACAAAAAAACGTCGTTAAGGTCAGTGCACTCTCCGCGCTGAAAATCAGCATTGATGAAGATACGGAGTACACGCTCCAGGACAGCGCGACAACCAATCAACCCATTCGTGCAGCCTATCCATGGTATTTGTTGATTCCAGAAGTGCATCAGTACATTCAAATTTCACCCGATAACCTTACCCACAGGCCCGTTACCGTTGGTATTGGCGAACTGGTTATCGGGGAACAATTTATTGTCAGCACATCAACAACGTCTAACCCTAAAGGCGCAAAAAATAATGGCTAAACGTAACCGAAGCACGCTTAAGAATTATTTTCGTCATGGGACCATGCCGTCAGCCGAACACTTTTCAGACTTGATTGACTCATGCGTTAATCAGAGTGATGAAGGGTTTATCAAGCCACCGGAAACGGGACTTCAGCTAAGAGCATTAGATCAGGAACATTTGCTGAGCTTTTACCAGCAAAATAGCCCCGACACCCCGCTGTGGCACGTTGGATTTGCTCCTCAGAGTATTAATCTACACATTTTCGCAAACCCAATTGCAGATATCACAGGAGAAAGCCCGGAGGATACCGGAGCAGTACCGTCCACCAATCTCTCAATGACGCCCAATGGACATGTAGGGATTAATACCGCAACGCCTCAGCAGACCCTCGACGTCAATGGCACCATCGCATCTCAAGGCAGAATGGGCGGCGTGTTGATTGATACGCCCATCCCCGCTGATGGCGAATGGCACGATATTACTCCCGATCTCGAAGGGTGCCATATGTTCGAAGTGGTCGCGGGGATCGGCATCCGATACAGCGGGCGCTATGCTCTTGTGCACGCCATCGCCACTAATACCTGCGCACCCAACAAACGGTGGTGGCACTGGGCAGATAAAAACCCTATTCATATGACTCAGGCATTTTTTCATTCTTCAGCAGACAAAATACAACTGCGCTGGCGGCAACACAATCACAGAGGCACCGTGCGCCCTTACGCATTGCAAATTCGCACCAATACGCCATTTGGAAAAGACCAAACCATCCAATACCATATTACACAATTATGGCATGACCCCTTTATGCAGCAATGCCAGCACAAAGTAATGGGGGAGTAAATTCAATAATGTCTAAGACTATTTCGAAAAAACGCCATAATGATAATCCGAATAGTTTTGAACATCTTTATCAGCTTGGCCTGACGTACATCCAGCAGCTAAGTGGTCATCTCTGGACTGATTACAATACGCACGATCCGGGCATGACTATCCTGGAGCAGGTGTGCTACGCCCTGACCGACCTGATCTACCGCTGTGAGTTTGAGGTAACCGACTATCTCAGCGAGCCCTCTGGGAACATTGATTACCGGGCTCATGGATTAGCGTTAGCGCAAGACATCATCCCGGCATACCCGCAGCAGCCTGAAGAATATGAGACGTGGTTATTAGCCCGGCTTCCTGAGCTCGAGAAAGTCTGGTTACGCTGGAGTGAAGATGCCCCGCAGTTGGGTATTTACACCCTTAATGTACAGCTCAACCATTTTTACGCGTTAAGCCAGCAGGGTCCGGTAGCTAGCCAACGTTCGGTCTATACGCAGCAACATGCCGCCATTCAGCGCATTCGCCATGAGTTTTATCAGGTTCGGGCGATTGGGGAAGATTTATCCGCCATTGAATTGACCGGACAACACCCGCTGACGCTCACCGCCGTCATTCATATCAGTGACGATATCGCGGATGTCACCTGGCTAGCTGCCAAGATCTACCACCGGATTGGCCTTTGGCTTGAAGCAAATACGCAAAACATGCCTGCGACTGTGATTAAAGAATCACTGCTCGCTGAAGACGGAATCCTACAAATTGATCGGCTAGAATTTAGCCAGCACAGTAGCAACATGGGTGACGAAGAGCCAACCCCGATTGATAATATCGCCCCTTTTTCTTATTTGACGCTTCCGCGACCCTCCGCGCATTCAGACATCGAGATAATCCAGTTTCAGCACCCGGTTAACCTCGACTACGCCAATCTCGCCATTCAAATAGAGCAGATCCAATACCAGCAACGTTTTGCCCAGCTCAAAACGGTCACGCCCCCCGCGCTGCCCGTTGGCCGATATTTTGAGTTCAGCCGCTATGAATCCATTCAAACGCTGTTTCCCAGGAACTATCATTTAGCGCCTGGGATGCCGAATCAATACCATGCGCAGCAGCAGGCTCAACGACATCAGCTTCGCAGCTACTTACTGCTGTTCGACCAACTAATGGCTAATTTTTGTGACGACGTTGCCGGGTTGAACTCGCTGTTCTCGCTCTCATTAACTACTGAGGCCACCTACCATGCGCATCGGTTACACGATGATGAGTTTTATAATATCGGCAAACATTACCCGCATGATGCGAGCACGCGTCTGGACCAGTTGCGAGCTCAGCTTGATGATTATCCTGAGCGGAAAAATCGCATCTTTAACTATTTGCTAGCCCTTTATAGCGAACGGTTCCCGGAGTGGTTACATCGCCAGTTCAATCCGTATTTTTCTGCCCAAACATTAGAAAAACAGCTTCTGAAATACAAACAAGTTTTTATCCTGAATATCGTTACGATGACCAATGGCCGGGGTATTGGTGATAATTTGCTTCAGCCTGAACATCAGGGTGGATACCGCCAGCGTCTTTCGCTGCTTCTAGGGCTATTCCCACTGGCCTCTTCCCAGGGGAGTTATACGCAGGCTATTGCCCGGTACTCACTGAACCTGGTGCCAAACTCATTCTACTTCCCCAGCGATACGGGCAAAACTGTGTTGTGGTCACTCAGCCCCGAAGCGAAGGCGAGCCTGCTGCCTTTAGCCGATAACCGCTTAGTCGAATACCCGAATGAAGATGATATTGAGCACACCCTATTAGCCACCTCCCTCTTCCACGGGCGAACGCTGCCTGATGTGCTGTTGCAGTTTGGTATTGATAACCGCAGATACCGCCTGCTGCCCCGCGCAGAGCATGATGATTATCTGCTGTTTTTTAATACTGGGATCGAAGGCACCCAAGAGGGGCTTTATATTGCCAGCCATTCTGACAAACAGGCACTCACCCAACTCTGCCATCAGTTGCAACGCTGGCTAATAGAGCTGAATCAAAGCAGTGAAGGGCTTTATGTCGTCGAACCCATTTTACTGCGTACTGGAGACGCTAGCGACTATGCCAACCGGGTCACTCTGGTGTTGCCGGGCTACACCGCTCGCTTTAGTAACCCCAGGTTTCGGGAGCATGCAGAACAACTCATCATTGAAAACAGTCCGGCTCACCTGCTGACGCAGTGCCTATGGTTGGATTTCGCTGCTTTTGGCCAATTCGAAACGTTGTATAGCCAATGGCGGCACGCAAAATCCAACGCGCTACAGCGCAAAGAAGATCAGCCTGAGTGCGATGCCATCGCTCAACAGCTTTACCAGTTTATTCAGCGGTCGCGCAATGAGACAGATGAGGCGTTGAGCCTATGAGCCAATTCCACAAAATTAATCACATTAGTCTCGAATTTGATTTCACCGGGTTTGCTGATGCAGAGACCTTTGAATCGCGCGCCGCGCAGTGGGTTGTTCAGCACTTTATCCCCGTGATGGAAACGGTATTTGATGAGGTCTGTCCTGAGCATCAAACCCTGGTTATCGATACGCTGACGCTCGATCTCGGTGAGATCAATGCAAGGATGTTTTACCAACAAGCACCAGAAAAACTCAAACACGTGCTCCAGACAACGCTGCGTTCACAGTTGCACCTAGCCGGACAGGCACGGCCATCCACGCATTCGGCTAACCCCAATAGCATGCAGGTGCGAAGCCAGCAACAACAGCGCTGGAACATACTCTGGCAATTTCTCAGCACCGGTGCGCTCCCGTGGTCGGTGCCCGGCGAACAGCCGCTGGAATCACTGGGTCTGTCTGACATGCTGACCGAACATTCCACCCAGTTGGTTGAGGCACTCAATAATATCCACCAGCCTGAGCACCTATTACGACGGATCGTTGAGCAATTTCCCGTCAGCCACATTGCAGCATTGTTTCCGTCGTTAGCGCCTTCGCAGCAATGGGAAATGATGTCACTTTTATTAACGCATCCTAAAGGCCGCCAGGGAGAAATCGCTGACCGACTGGCACTGGCGTGGTTTGCCCGCTTCGCGCAGCTATTAGCGCAACACAACCTGGCTCCGCTCCGTCCCGATTGGGAAAAGCTGATTTACCAGTTTGCGCCACAGCTGATAAAAGCCCTCTATCAGCGGCACACCGATAGCCAGCTCCCCTGGGCTTTGGTGCGTGATTTAACGGAAGCTGAGCGCCTGCTGCTGCTTAGCGTATTAACACCGCAGGAATATCCATTTTTGACCGCTATTCTGCGCGTACCAGACTGGTGGCAGGTAAAAAACCGCGCCGATTTAACCTCGCGCGACGTTCACGCTACACAGGCATCAAGCCCTGAAAAATCCGCCGCGATATTGCCCCCATCGCAAATTCACCAGCATGTGTGGCTTTTTACGCTCCAATACCTGCTAATCGATCGTGGCAGTGCGTTCAACCGCCAAAGCTATATGTCTGGCCTGGTGGTCCAGATGGCAAATTCGCAAAACCAAAAGGCAGATACGCTGCTGGCGTCGCTAATTGCGACGCTTGACAGCACCACCATCGACAGCGTGCTACAAGGGCAATTATTGGATTTACTCCACACCATCGAGCCCATTATTGTTTCGCCTGCGCTTTTAGGCGCACCTGATAAACCGGAGATCGCTGAAACACGCTTACCCGCCACCACGGCTCCCCAGACAGACCCTGATGAGGCAAACCGGCTAATCAGCGCAGTCCCATTACGCCATATTAACGAACTGGTTATGGCGCTCTGTTCAGGCCAGGAACATCAGCTCAGGCTGTATTGGCCACCACTTTCGCAGCCGTTTGCCGCCTTATTGCGCTGGTGCGGCCAACTGGAGTATGTGCGCCGCCATTGGTCCGAAACGTATTCTGATGCAACCTTATTAGCGCTGGCCGACGTGCTGGAACCGCTTGCATCCCCTTTATTACGACTCCTGATGGTGAAACATCCTCTGTTTGCCACCCAGCGTGCCGGGGCCACCGAGCGCGCAACAGTGACGAGTTTATGGAAATTCACTTTTGCGTTTCTCATTGTGGAAAGCGGCGGCGCGTTTAACCCAAAAAGCTACCTCTGTTATTTAATCCAGCAGATGGCAGCCTGGCGCAATATCTCTTATACCGACCAATTGGAAGCACTGAGAAATAGCGTTATCAATACCGGTGACTTTTCCCTGTCTGGCATCCCCATGAGCAGCCTTCTGAAAGAACTCGATCCGTCCAGGCTCCCGGGAAATGCCGTTCAAGGTGATGAACCATCGCCTTCTTACTTTCAGTCGCCACTCTCACCGTCGTTGATAAATGGCCTCTCTTTGACGCAGTTGGCTGACATCGAAAACATCACCACAACGCTGCAAAGTGCCAATCAAACTCAATGGAACAGCCACATTCATCAATGGCAGCGCGACCATGGGAAACGGCTACCACTGCTCATTTTCAGTGCGGGGCGCTCACTTTCCGTAGTAAAGCGCTGGGTGGCCAATTTTGATGATTCCGCATTATTCACATTAACCACCACCATCAATTCGCCTGCCACAGAGACCGTACAGGCTATTATTCGCGAGAGTCAAACCATCGGAATAGCCATAAGCCACGCGTTAAATCCGCTTAATATGAGTAATACCAGAAATGCCTTATGGGAACTGACGCTACACTACCTAATGAGCCGCCGAGGGAGTGAATTTAATCAATATCAATATTTACTGAATGTCACTGAACAACTTTCTGCCCGCTACCAGATTAACGTTGAAGTATTAATTCACGAATGGTTAAACCTGAGCGATAGCGGCTTTTTATGGCGCCAGCAGTTGGTTGACCTTGTCGAACATCAGAAACGGCCCCCCGTCACGGCACCTCAGTTGCTCGCAAATATTCAGTCCGATGTCCACGTATTGGTCATAAGTCAGCAGCAACGTACGATTTTACAGCACTATGCCGCAATCAATGCCAGTGCAATAGCAACACAGCTACAGACATGGAATATCCCACAGCTAACGCGCCTGATACGTATCATGCAGCCGCAACTCAGTGAGCGTACACTCGCGATGCTCCCTTTGCTGCTGGCGATCGTCCGGCAATTTACATTAGCCTTTCACTGGTTTTACCCACTGCTCCTCAGCCATGAATGCCCCGCCACGCCAGAGCAATGGCTTCAACGGCTGTTACGTCAGATGAACAAGCACCATGCGTCGTCTGAAAGTACGCACTACCACCAGTTGCAGCAATTCATCCTCAGCAGTAACGATACTCATGAGCCTCTGGCGGAACGCAGACGGTGGTTAGATAGCCTTCTCCCTGAAGAAACGTTACACGAAGGCTTACAGCTCTGGTTCGAGGGTAAAGCACCCGCACCGGAGCAGGGCTTGTTGACAGGGTTATCGCAACGCTCACCGCCGCATTCACTACGGCAATGGCTACAGCGTAGTCTGGCAAATCCGCGCCATATGCAGCGTTGGCTAGTGGAGATATCGCCTGAAACACATCAAGCGATTTTGCTCCCAACGCTCACCAGCGCCACCCTCGCATTGCTGGCATTACGCCAGGCATTTTGCCAACTCTTTGAATCGCCGAAACAGGGCGAATTCCTGTTTTGGCAAACGCTTTATCGCCAGCATTGGCTTAAAGGGATCACCATGACCGGCACCCCGTTCATGCATGCTGTTCTCATCGAGTTAAATCAATTATGGCGTGCTCACGCGCATCAGGACAAAGCATCTGACGATACGTCGGTTGCCGCGCTGATTGGGCGGTTACTGCCGCTCATATCCTCTACGTCACAGCAAAAAACGTTAGTACAGATCGCAAGCCAGTGCGAACAAAGTCCATCGGGAAAAACACCGTGGGCGGCACACCTGAATCTCCAGCAACCGGAAATTAAACAACTTATTGAGGCCATTGATATGACAGATAAGGACGTGAAGAAAAACGCGGAGATCTCATGGGAAAAACCGCAGAATAACGCAGAAGCAGTGGCTGAACCCGTCATCATTCACAATGCGGGATTAGTTATCGCCTCAGCCTATATCCCAATGTTATTTCAGCGGCTCGCGCTGACCGACGGGCGCAACTTTGTTGATACCCAGGCACAACTGCAAGCGCTGTTCTGCCTGCAATGGATGACGAATAGCACCAACAGCGCGCCAGAATATCAACTGTTGCTGAACAAAGTACTCTGCGGCGTTGCGCCCTCTACGGCCATTCCTCAGCAGGTTGCATTACCGGCAGGGGCCGAAACGCTCATCGAAGGTTTGCTTACGGCCATCATTGCCCACTGGCGAGTTCTGGGAAAAACCTCCATCAGCGGGCTGCAATCCACTTTCATTCAACGTGAAGGCGTGCTCACCTTCACCCCCCAACATTGGCAGCTAAATATCATCCCTGGCACCTTTGACATGCTACTCGACCAATTGCCGTGGAGCTTTCAGACCATTAAATACCCATGGATGGATATTCCCCTCTTTGTTTCATGGCGCTGAGGATAAAAACAATGATAAACCCTGGCTTCAGTCTGTTATCACGTATTCGTCAGCCAGCACAGCGCATCGCCAGAGGTGTGGTCTGCTGGCTATTGTGTGGCGGCCTGCTTTGCACTATCCCCTCGTTTGGTTACGCCGCGCAAAACGGCCCGGCTGACAGCGCCCAGCCGTTTAAAACGTGCAGTCAACAGTTAACGGCGAGTGATAAACGCAATTTCGGGAGAGAGATACAAACTCAGCTTGCTGTTTTGTACCAGAATGACAACAATTTCCAGGCCCAGTTGAAAAGAGGCCAGCTGCTGAACGATGGTATTGTTGGCCCTGCAACTCGCTACTGGCTGGATTACTTCTGTGGTGAATTTGCGTTCACCGCCCCTATCTCATCCAACGACCAACACCCGATATTTGTTGAATCTTTAATGATTGCGTTAAATCGCGCTGCTGAGCGTAATACACTTTTCCCGACGTGGCGCCCGACGATAACCCCCCCGGAGTTGCTTCATTTAACCTCAGCAGAGATTGAAATAAAACTCGGGCTTAGCGCATCAAAACCCGCTAAAGGTTCTGATACACCGAAACCCACAGAGCCTACGGCGCCTGAAAAAACCGCTAGTGATAGATCTCCCTACTATTACCAATTGACAGAAAAAGACTTCACCACCCTGACGCAGCTACAGACCGTACTGGCAACCTTTAAGAAGTTAGAAAAGCAGCAATTCGACCAACGCAGCCAACTTTATAACCAGCTCAGCGATTTATTTACCCAACTGATTAACTCACTTAACCAACTTAATATTCCTATTGCACAGCCCATTAATATCGACAATTTTATCGACGCTTACACGATAGAGCCCCCTCACCCCAGCACAAGTGCTACCACGAGCACGAGCACGAGCACGAGCACGAGCACGAGCACGAGCACGAGCCAAATTATGGATGGCGAAGCAAATAGTGTCGATGCAGAGAAACTAAATACCGCTGATAACCCTACCGACAATAACCATGCCCCTAGTACATCAAAGCAGGTGATTGAAACCAGCACACAAAGTGACACTCAAACGACAGCACCACAGTTAGTGTGGCAACTGAACCCTAATGCACTGAAGCAAACCATTGGGCAACTGCATATTACCTCGCTATCTAAAGATCAATTGAAAACACTTACGCCACTACAGGATGAAGTTTTTCCAAGTCTCTATCTATTACAAATGGCGATGAACGCGTTGGGAATTTCGCCAGCCAGTACGCAGGGCAAAAGCATTGTTGAATTAGCATACAAAAAAGGTCAAAGCCCTATCCGCGCCGTCCCTGTAAACTGGGAAGCCCCGCAGGACTGCGGGTGCCAGGACAGTACCAAGTCTATTTTTACGATAGGCACTTTTTATGGTTTCTATCCTTACTGGCAACACCTCGAAAAAGGGCAAACCATTGATTTTAGTCGCTTGGACCGCATTGGCTATGTTGGCGCAGTGATGAAACCTGGCGAGAATGGCAATACATTAGCACTGCCACAAAACTGGTCAGCCGACCCTACGTACAGCAAGTTTATTCAGACCACCCACCGCTATCGCACCAAGCTCGATCTGGTGGTGACAACGCCACGAGATCTCACCCAAGATCAACTGATCGCGCTGTTTACTGACGACATGGCACAGCGCCTTGTTGCATCCGTGACGATCCCCATGGACAAGTATTTCATTAATAATGTGCAGCAGTGGATCAGTCTTGGATTTGCAACCGTACTGCCCATTGCAGACGGCATTACTTTTGATATAGACCTTTCGGTCTTAGACACTCAACAAAGTCAGCAGGCCTTTTTATCATTCCTACAGAAGGTTAAAGCTGCCTTGCGTCAAAGCTATCAACATCAGTCTGGTATCAACGCACTCAACGCCTCTAAGGCAGACGATGATCGGTATTATGTGAATGTGATTGTTCCGGTAAAAGGCATCATAAAGCGTGAAGATGATTTTTATAGTTTCAGGAGTATCAATGAATTATCCAAAAATATCGATCTACTGCTCGTCCGACCTGGCTCACCGGAAAATAGCGATGGGGCGAAAGATGAACTGACTCAATTAAAGCAATTACAGAAATGGCTCAGCGAACAGCCGGATCAGGCCGACGTGCAACGGGTGTACAAGCAACTGGTTCCCGTGCTGATAACCGAAGACAATCGCAATCAAAAGTCGATGCTGAATCAACTGGTTAACTTTTCGAGCTGGAGCTTTTTGGGCGCAGCCTATTGGCCGCTGCCACTAAGCGCAGAAAATGAGACGCTGATTGATGATACATTCTTCCAGCAGGCCCCGCAGTACCCTAAACCGATTAATCAGATGATAAACAACATCAATAACCTGCTAAATTGGATCTGTGTTTATCGCTGGGAACTAAGAGCGGGTTTATTTGTATCGTTCGTGCTCATTCTCGTCTTTTTGGCTGCTTGTATCTGGTGTTACCCACTAAGAAAACATTTGAGTGGCATCCCCTTTGTGGCACTGACGTCGCTATCTATCAGCGGGTTAATGCTGGTGTTTGTGGCCGATCCCTTGTTTGAGAGTTATAAAGTGCCTATTTTGTTCGTTTTTATCGTAGTGATGGGATGGATATTATTTGCGGTCAGGATGGTGAGGAAGGAAGAGGATAAGCCTTAGGTGCCGGTCTTTAGTTATTGATGTTGATAACGGTTTGGTGCTGTTCAATACCCTGGCTACTGAACAGCACCTGATTGTCTGGTTCGGGGCATCTTCATATGCATGTAGAAGAGTGCTAATGCATTTTTCTATCGACTGCATTTATGGCAATTAGCTAAAAGTCGTTTCCAATGATTTTTTGAGCTTATGATTAATTTTTGAGTTTTAAGTCCATTTCTATAGATGCCAAGCGGGACTAAAATGAGTTCCAGCAAAAAAAACAAATAATGGTTCACTCCCTCCGTTATCAGCATGTTCCGTTACCTCATGCTGAGGGTTATGATATTCATCTGGCACCCCCTCATAGACAACATAAAGTTTATATTTCTTACCTGTTTGCTCGGTGACAAAATTTAATATATTTAAAGCCACATCTGCGGTTAGGTCAATATCTCCATCATTATTAATATTCAACCTTTCCCGATAAATACTAGCGCCCTCGCTCGAAATATCAATATCAGCGGCCTTAAATATGGAGATAATTGAGCAATTATTATCAGTTCCATCCGCAAACCCAATATCATAACATTGATCTACCCCTATTCTAGTAGCTTCAGACAATACACTTTTGTGCAGCACATCCTTTAAAGGCATTTCCTCTTCTATGCTTTCGTCAAATGGACTTGATTCTGACTCGATTTGAAAGCCACTTTTTATTGGTATTACGGCTTTTCGTTTACCCTGAACTTCACTTGCCTTCAACGCATAGCGCAGAAATTTTTCTTTTGCACTAATATTTTGTCCATCGTTTTCACTTAACTCATCGTCAGTATCCGAACCGATACAATCCAATACTGAAAAAGGAAAGACTGAAATACCGGACTCTTCCATTTTATCTAATGTTGTCGGCTCTGTTCCATAAGGGTTGACATAGTGGATTATAATTTTTGAGTTTTTATATTTTTTCGCCCAACAGATAATATCTTCAGTACACTCTTCACACGGGCTATTATTTATGGTTATTGTTATTTTCTTAGGTTCAG
This sequence comes from Candidatus Symbiopectobacterium sp. NZEC151, assembly GCF_025962655.1. GTDB lineage: Bacteria > Pseudomonadota > Gammaproteobacteria > Enterobacterales > Enterobacteriaceae > Symbiopectobacterium. The sequence continues at coordinate 1,049,094 of NZ_JAGFPE010000001.1, forward strand.
TTCTATTATTAATTAGAACCGAATCAATTTGTCGAAGTAAGATCATTTCAGCATGACCTCGATTATACTTACTGCCAGGTATATTACTTAGGTCAGATACATTACGAAGCTCAACATTAAAGCTATTTCCATCACTTAAAACCACTTGTGCAACAAGCGTTGTTACTGTAGTAAAAGAAAAATTTTTTATGGCCTGTCTTCTTTTAGTAACATCAACTATTCCTTTTTCCGAACTGCCCGTCGGTAATAAAGGCCTGTCAATATCTTCCTGAAACACATGCTCAAATGCTATTTTATCTGGCTCTATTTTTTGAAGATGACATCGTACCTGATTTAAGGAATACCACCCAGGAGCAGCACTTAGCTCTGCTATCACTTGCCTTATTTGGGCTTCTCTGCCTTTCCCTTTAATATGCAGGTATTGTGTAATCAAATTTTGCAATTGGTCTTCAGAGGCTAATTCATGCCTTTTACTTGTAGAATATTTTGATATAAATCTCTGTATAGGATTAACATTTTTTTCGAACTTATTTGGCGTTCTGGAAAGACAGGTGTCAGTTGCGAGAGGTTGGATATTACTGGACTCAATAACAGAGTTGTTTTCATTTATGTTCGTATAGTTCTTTATCACAAACTGCAAAGGCTGTATAGGCCTATTATCCACAAGCCCCAAACTTGTCTTCCGGTCACCTTTATTCTGAGAAGCAGCGTTGGCAACGGATCTATTCTTGTTCCTCTCCGTTTTTTCTATTTGTTTATACATATTCCAACCTTTTTTTTATTTTTGTCAAATCTTACAGGCCATTTATATTTATACGTAATATTTCAACACCCAAACTCATTATTACTTCACTACTTAATTAATAGCTATCCCCCCCAACGGTCTAAACGCCCCGTAACGCTTTAGCGCCCAACACATTAGCCTCATGCTCTAACGCCGGATGATCATTGACTGCCATTCCGGCAACCGAGGTGGTTGGGGCAACGCGCCCCTGCGCTTGTTGCACCACGTGCCCCAGTTCATGCGGTAGATGCTTTTCCTGCCCGGCACCAAGATGTATATCGCTGCCCTGTGCGTAGGCATGCGCCTGAACGGCAGCGGGTTTTGAAGAGTTATAATGCACCCGGACGTGATCCAGACTCATGCCACTGATATTTTCCATACCACTTTTCAGGTTATCGGGCAGGCCGGTTTTATTGGGCTGTCTTTGCACGGGCTCATTGCGATTGTCCTCCAGTGCCGTCGTAGCAAGGCGGGCTTTACGCTGCGAAACCGCCTGTCGGGTTGATGGATATCGTGTCGTTTGTTTTGAAAACATCACAAGCTGCCCTCTTTCTCAATCGTGCTATATCAAATCGGGATCACCCTTTCCGCTTATGTCACGCCGCTACATTCACTCAAAAAACATTTTGTTATCTTTTCTAAATTCCTGACGAATACTGGCAATAATGTCGTCCTGATTAACTACGCGTTCATCCCGTTGAATAGCCGTTAATGCACATTGGCGCAGCACGTTAATGATTTGCCCACCGGCCACTTCATAGCGATCGGCAATGGCGGATAAATTGACATCTTCAGCGAGTTCACACACGCCATGAAAGGCGTTTTGCCATAACTGTAAGCGCTCTTTCGGCCCAGGGATGGTAAATTGCACCATACTCTGAAAACGTCGGGTAAAGGCTTCATCCATATTGGTTTTTAAGTTGGTAGCAATGATCACCGTGCCGGGAAAATCCTCTATCTTTTGCAATAAATAGCCTGTCAGTTGGTTGGCATGCCGGTCATTGGATGAGCTGACTTCAGAGCGTTTGCCAAACAAAGCATCCCCTTCATCAAAAAACAGTATCCACTCTTTATAACTGGCGGCTTCAAACACACGAGATAGGTTTTTCTCCGTTTCACCAATGTATTTTGACACCACCATGGAGAGATCGACGCGATAAACATCCCGCCCGGTTGCTTTACCCAGCAGCGCCGCCGTCAGGGTTTTGCCCGTACCCGGAGGGCCAAAGAACACGGCCCGATAACCCGGCTTCACCTTTTTCACCAATTGCCACTCATCCATAAGCGTGTGGCCATAGTTGAGCCAGGCATGCAGCTCTTCAATTTGCGCCATTACGTTGGCATCCAGTACCAGATCTTTCCATCCCAGAGGGGATTCCAGTAAATGGGCCGGGAAGCTGGCACTTAGCTCAGGGCGCAGTCGCTCACCGGTCATAAAATAGTGCAACCACTCTTCATTTAATCGATAAATGCCCGCCCATTTGGGCACGCCTTCATCGACAGATAAAAGTTGAGTGACCTGCTCTGCCATCAAACGATGTGTGTTTGAAAAAATGGCGTGGACGTAGACGCGCCAGTCGGGGTTATTGGCACTGATAAGAAAGTTGAGTGTTTGCCCCGTCGGAATAAAACCGCTAAAAGCTTTGTCACTGACACCACCAAATTCAGTAAAAGGGCGATCAATAATGCGGTTAAGGCCAAAGAAAATATCAAGGGTATCGGGTTTCACGCTGGACGCCATGGCAAGCGCCAGGGCCAGACGGTCATAAATAGAGAGTTGCCAGTCAATAATCAGATTGGCATAAGGCGTGCCTTTTGCCAGTTCCGGTGGCGGAATATCCAGCCAGTGACGTTCATGCCCCTCTTGTTTAAGATAGCTGCAAATGACCTGATTGATCACCAGCGACAGCCATGCCATCTCGCGATAGAGCACAATGACATTGTTCGCTTGTTGATTATTCTCGATATCTGCTTGTTGAAGCATGCCAAATCCTTAAGAAGAGGTGCATCAAGCTTAGATCAGCTTTTGAGCAGAGGCGTATGCAACAAAATCATTATAGCACGTCATTCAACCCGGTTATTTTATCAACAACGCCAGTCGATGAATTTATCAAACAGCGAGGCGTACATCGTGTACCGGCAGTTAAAAGCGATCAGGAGCGCTGGCGTGGACTGCAATCGATATGCAGAATACTCATATATTCTTTTTCCCATTCCGGCGCTTCCCTGAACCCGACGTAAGGATTACTGACGCATGCCGATCGCCAGACGGTTGAATGCACTCATCAGCGCAATGGCAAAGGTCAGATCGGAAATTTCAGCTTCGCTGAAACAGGCCTTCAGAGGAGCATAATCCTCGTCAGGTGCATGTGTTTTATCTACGTGCGTCAGAGACTCCGTCCACGCGAGGGCGGTACGTTCACGTTTGCTAAATAATTCGCTGACGCGCCATCCTGCCAGGCTATCCAGTCGCGCGGCGCTTTCACCGTCAGCGCGCAAGGCTTTGGCGTGCATCTCCAAGCAAAATGCGCAGCCGTTAATCTGAGAGATCCGCAGCCAGACTAACTCAATCAGCGCTTTCCCAAGACTGCTCTTACTCAGTGCCTTTTTGGTCTCAGCAAACCCGTTATAGGCTTCCGGGGAAAGGGTGTAATACGGTAAACGTTGTGGGGTGTTCATCAGGTTATCTCCGGTTATAAAAAAACGTCATGCCAAGGACTGGCGAAAGTGCATGCCTGCCGCCAGCAAGCCTTGTCGATAGTAGAAACGTTGGCCCAGCGCATTACCTAAAGCGGTATCAAGCACCAGGTGAGTACAATTCTGACAGCGCGCCTCTTCGCGCAGAGCATCGATTAATTTCGCGCCCAGACCGTGGCTGCGGGCGCGAGGTGCCGTCACAAGATCATCAACATACAGAAAACGCCCGTACAGTAGATTTTCCGAGTGCCGGTAGCCGGTCAGAGCCAGTAGCGCTTGATCCTGCCAGATGCCCAGCAAGCAATAACCCTGTTCAGCCTGACGGTAAACACGGGCTATAAAATTCTCTGCATCGGTCAGGTGTGGTCGCAACTCCCGCATTAATAGGTACGCGGCATGGAGCGCCAGTTCGCCTTCAACCTTGTGTACTTCAAATGTCGCCATTCGTTCCTCCTGTCTACTGGCGGCAATATATCGCCGCAATGACCTATGCTACAGTGACAAGAATTACCTAAACTACCAGGACATATAACGTGGAAGCACTGATGCCAACATCCAGTTGGCAGCCGGACACGCCGCTCTATTTGCAGCTTTATCAGCGATATCGCGATGCCATCACTGCCGGTCGGTTGCGCCCGGGGGAACGCGTCCCCTCAATACGCAATCTCGCCAGTGAGCTTCATGTAGCACGGGGAACGGTGGAAATGGCTTATCAGATGCTGGTCAGCGAAGGCTATCTTGTGACGAAGGGAGCGGCAGGTACCCGGGTCTCGCCTCAACTGGCGACACTGCCGAACGCCGGAAATCCGTTACAACAACGCCGAACCTCAGCAGCGCAGCCGTATCAGACGCGCCTGGTGAGGAATATTTTACCGTTTCAGCCAGGTGTACCGGCACTGGACGCGTTCCCACGGAAAATATGGTCTCGTCTGTCGGGACAAACACTGCGCATGATTGAGTCATCGATGATGAATCAGCCCGATCCGGCCGGATATGCGCCGCTTCGGGAAGCTATCGCCACCTATCTGGGTATTTCTCGTGGTATCGCCTGCACGCAGGAGCAGGTGTTTATTACCATCGGCTATCAGGGAGCGCTTGAGCTGCTGTGTCGCACCGTTTTACGGACAGGCGACCGTGGTTGGTATGAAAATCCCGGCTATTTTCCCGGCAGAGACTTTCTGGAGCAAATGGGGATGGAGTTAACACCCGTTCCGGTAGATAAAGAGGGGCTACAGGTTGCCACCGGAGAGCAGTTGGCACCGAATGCACGATTTGCCGTCGTTACACCTTCACACCAAAGCCCCACAGGCGTCGCGCTGTCCTTACCCCGACGACTGGCGTTGCTGGCGTGGGCGAACCAAAAAGATGCCTGGATCATCGAGGATGACTACGACAGTGAATTCCGTTACCACGGCCACCCACTACCGGCCCTCAAAAGCCTCGATCATGAGCAACGCGTGCTTTATACCGGCACTTTCAGTAAAGTCCTTTTTCCCGGCTTACGTCTGGCCTATCTGGTGGTGCCCCCCTCTCTGCAACTGACCTTTCACGAGGCAGTTAACCACTGGCCCGGTCCGGGTTCGATTCTGCCACAAGCGATGGTGGCAGCGTTCATGCAACAGGGGCATTTTGCCCGCCATTTGCGCAAAATGCGTCAGTTGTACGCCGTCAGGCGTGGTTATCTTGTAGAGGCACTTGAAAGCATTTTCGGCCCTTCTTTGCACATCCAGCCTCAGGCAGGGGGGATACAGGTTATGGCCTACCTGAACGAACAACAATCCGATAAGGCACTGGTGATGGCAGCCCAAGCAGCAGGGCTTGGTGTTAAAGCGCTCAGCGAATGGGATGCAGGGATCCCGCAGCAGAACGGGCTACTCATGGGATTTACTAATTTTACCTGCGCGGAAGAAGCACAAGCGGCGGTGAAACGTTTAGCAGCACTGCTAGCGACATGAGACTCTTGGCAACGTGGTAGAAGCAGAAACAGGCGTCTGTTCTGCCCCACCGCCTCCCTTTCCCGTATGCTGCATGAGAACGGCTCCGGCAATAATGAGTATCACACCGGCTACCCGGGTTAGCGTGACGGGGTGTGGTGCGAGCCCCATCAAACCAAACTGATCGACAAGTATCGCCGCGATCGTCTGACCCGCCACCACCAGAACAAGGAAACTGGCAGCGCCGAGTTTTGGTGTTAAGGCTGTTGAACTGACGACATAAAGTGCACCAAATACACCGCCAATCCAAAGCCACCAGGGCCCCTCCAGGGCACTGCTCAGACGAGGGCCCGGTGCTTTGAAAAACCACAGCAGCGGTAATAGCACAAGCATACTGACTGTGAGCGAGACCAGTGCCCCCCACAGCGGGTGTCCCAGCGCCTTACCTACCGCAGCATTACTCGCTACCTGAAACGGCAACAACGCGCCGGCCAAAAGCGCAGTTCCTGTCGGGATAAGCGATAAGGCGATAACTTTAATCAACATGTGATACCTCCAGAAAAAGAATAATGCGATAGAGGCATCTTCCATTATTAGCTATATTTATTGAAATTAGTAATTTGTATACAGGACATGCATGAAATGGATGCTTTACGGAAAATTGATCTTAACCTGCTCCTGACGTTACATGCCCTGCTCGCTGAGAAACACGTTACGCGCGCGGCGCTCAGGCTCCATCGCAGCCAGCCGGCGGTGAGTCACTCGCTGGCACAACTGAGAGTTCACTTCAAGGATCCCTTGCTGGTTCGTAAGAACGGAAAAATGACGCTTTCGGCCAAGGCTCACGCCCTGCTTCCTCCGCTTGAAACTTTGCTTCAGGGGTTGAGTAGCCTGTTAGCGCCTTCCGTATTTGACCCCTATACGGCAAAACGACGCTTCAGGATAGCGATGTCCGATTACGCCGCAAGGATAGTATTGCCCTCTTTGGTGATTCATCTGCGACAACATGCACCGGGAATGGATCTGGCTATTATTCAAGCCAGTAGAGAAATGATGCTGGCACAACTTGAAGATGGTGAAGTGGATCTTGCGCTGGGCGTTTTCCCAAATTTTGTCGAAGGTATTCAGAAGGAGACGCTTTTCACTGAAGCGTTTATTTGTCTTGCCGACAGGCGCTTTCTGCCTGTGCGTAGTGATCTGACCCTGGAAGAGTGGCTGGCGAAGCCACACGTACAACTGGCAACGCTGCCGGATACGGTTGATGAAATTGAAAAAGCATTGATTGCCAAGGGGCTAAAACGACACGTCTGTGTGGCACTTCCTCATTGGAGTGCCGCAGCAAACCTGCTTGCCGGAACCGACCTGGTATTAACCATCGCCAGCCGTACCGTGGCACCTGAAGATTGTCATGATGCTCTTTGTCGCTTTAACCCCCCTCTTGAACTTCCCGATTTCGCGTTTGAACAAGCCTGGCATTTCAGGAAGAATGCCGATCCGGCTCATCATTGGCTACGTTGCGCGATCGTGGCGAGTTGTGAACGATTCAGAGAGGTTGCTTCTGCCTAACTTATTTATGCCCATTCCTTCTTAAGTAGCGCATAGATATAGGTGTCATCGTATTTTGCCTCATCATTCTGCCCTGCAAACGAAACGAACTCCTTAAAACACCCTTCGCGACGCATATGAAGACGTTCGCAAAGCCGCTGAGAGGCGAGATTGTAGTCCTCAACGTAGGCGTACAGGCGCCGAGCTTCTTTTTCAGTAAACAAGTACTGAAACAGCGCGGAGACAGATTCCGTCGCAAAGCCCTGTCCCTCATAATGGTGGTTAAAATGCCAGCCAACTGACCAGGTATTGCTGTCCGGCTCTTCTCTGTTATCGGCAAACAGATGCCCGATCAATGTGTCATTCTCTTTGAGGCACACGGCAAACTGGCTGGGATCAGCGGCTCTTCTGGTAACCTCTTCCCGAGCTTCTGCGAGTGAGCTCAGCTTTTCATCCTGAAAACAGGGAGTGCGCGGCGAAGACAGGTAGTCTAGCAGTGACAGGGCATCTTTTTCCCTGAAAGAACGAATGACAAGTCTTGGCGTGGTGACTACGATCATGATGTGGTGGGCCAATAAGATGAATGTGTACCTATTCTACCATTCGTCAACGATACACGCCCAAAATCTTCCAAAAAAACACATCTAAGCTATTGATAAAAATGGATAGTAACGATTGACTATGCGGACATTGCTGATAATGCCCATCCGCCTTGCTGGCCTGGCAACGGGCGCAGTGCGGTGATGGGCCCAGCATTGACAGAGAGGGTCGCCAGTCATTACTCTTTTGCCGCAGCTTCATGGTGTAAACCCGGAAACCATCCGATACGGAAGGGATAAAACACCCTGTCAGCGCAGAAATACTTGAGTGTTTTCTTTTTACACCTTGCAACAAGGGTTGCTGTCTGAATGAGTATGCCTTTTTTCCGCGCCTTACTGCGCGACCGTTTTTTGCACCTGTTATTGATTATTGGCGTCGGTCTTTGTTTCGCCGTGCCTTTCGCTCCTGCTACCTGGCCTGGGGCAATTGACTGGCATACCATCATCACCCTGAGCGGATTGATGTTATTGACGAAAGGCGTGGAGCTCAGCGGCTATTTTGATGTACTAGGGCGTCGTATGGTGAGGCGTTTTCACAGTCAACGGCGACTGGCGATATTTATGGTGCTGGCCGCCGCGACACTGTCCACCTTTCTGACTAACGATGTGGCGCTGTTTATTGTGGTGCCGCTGACGATTACCTTAAAGAAGTTGTGCAGAATACCGATCAATCGTCTGATCATTTTTGAAGCGCTGGCAGTTAACGCCGGTTCCCTGCTCACCCCGATTGGCAACCCGCAGAATATTTTGCTGTGGGGACGTTCAGACCTATCATTTCTGGCCTTCATCTGGCAGATGACGCCGCTGGCGCTGGCAATGATGGCGACATTACTGGTGTTGTGCTGGTTCTGCTTCCCCGATAAAACGCTTAATTATCTTAGCGGTGAGAAAAGTGTGGACTGGCAACCTCGACTCGTCTGGTGCTGTCTGGTTTTTTATCTGATCTTTATCGCCGCACTGGAATTAAAACAGGAGCTGTGGGGGCTGGCACTGGTGGCAGCGGGCTTTGTAGTGCTCGAGCGCCGGGTCATCCTGACGGTTGACTGGACTCTGCTGCTGGTTTTTATGGCGATGTTTATCGACGTTCACTTGCTAATACAGCTACCTGCGCTTCACGATGTTCTCAGTAGTACCCGGTATCTGTCACCGGCTGAATTGTGGCTGACGGCCATTGGTTTGTCGCAGTTTATCAGTAACGTGCCTGCCACCATTTTGCTACTGAATTACGTTCCGCCAGACACCCTACTCGCCTGGGCGGTAAACGTGGGGGGATTCGGTCTGTTGCCAGGTTCGCTGGCAAATTTGATCGCTCTACGTATGGCCAACGATCGCCGTATCTGGTGGCGCTTTCATTTCTACTCTTTGCCGTTGCTACTCTGGGCCGCCGTGGTGGGCTACGGTCTGTACTATTTCGGATCCTAGACTGCCCCTACTGATTGGCTGATTTGTAATAAGCACGCCCGAACACTCCGGCAGTGTCAGCAGGCTTAGAGATTTATAGCATAAGAAAACACCCGGCCAAGCCGGGTGTTGATACACACTGATGTTCACGCTGCTTTACTTGAGGCGATAGCAGTTTATCCCGGCGTTGAATGACAGTTCGTCATAAACGCTTTCACCGTTAAAAACGCGATTGAAAAAACGAAATGCTGAGCTGTTTGAGTTTGAGACCGCATCACCTTCAAAATACGCATGACTGCTGCCAACAACCTCTGTGAAGTCTACATAAATGGCCTGTTTTGCATCAAGGTTATGCAAATGATGACCCAATCGTGGCAATTGTTGCTCACCTAATTTTGCTCTTGATAATTTCAGTGCACTATCATCTTCATTAATCGTGATGTAGACAGACTTACGACAGGGTATTTTATCCACCCATTGTTTATGATCTTTATTATTGGCATCAGCAGCCGCCAATATGACATTATCGAACAGCAGTTCATGTGCGTTTGAACTCTCAGGGTACAAGGTATATTGATACAAATAGTTGCCCATGCTGTGTGTCATCATATTGATGGATATTGGGCATTTATCTTCCTGTAGCCGCATGATCAATGCATTACGCTTTTCCGTTGAAGCATTGCTCCCAAGTTGTTTATCGACTTTTTTTACAATCTCAATTTTTACCTTTTCCACCTGTTCCCTGAACAGTGCTGCCATGCGGCCCAGGCAGCGATCGAGGGCTCCCGTTGAGGCCCGCGCATCTCTTTTATCGCTAAGGTATGAGGCCGTACCCCATACGCCGCCCCCATTGGCTGGCCAAGAGAAAACCAACACTTCAACATTATAAAGTGCTTCCAGCCGTGCTGCACGTTCCAGCACATCCTCTATGTTATTATTATAACCATGGACAAAAAACAGCAAATTTCTTTTCTCTGCCTGTAATTTTTTAAACAAAACGGCAGCAACATAATCACTGGCATAATAAGTCACACCGGCGTCAGTCAGATTAACTTCTGTTTTCATTTTCTCAGTTATCTTATCGGGAAGAATATTAACCGTCCACTTACCCTCTTTTTTCTCTGCCGCTACCAATCGTAATTCATTAGGACCATTTTCATTAGCCGTATCACCAAACAGTTTCAAGTCCTTGCCATTTTTATTCACATTCCTATTCGTCACAATAAACATAGAAATCACCTTTAATAAAGATATATTTATTACGGAATGGTTTCACCGAAATGCATTTTTATTCATGGTGCTTTGGCCGCAGCTATCGGCAAAACACCGCGTGCAGGCACGCAGAGATGCATTAAGATGTGTTATGTAAAAATTTGAATTGAAACATTTGCGCGCGGTAACTATCACCGCTGACACAAGCGTAGACAGCGGAGCGCAACTTATCCACTGGCGTAGGATAAAACGCTGCGCGCTTTTAACGGTTTTTTGCTATTCCCAAGGTAGCCGCTGTGGTGAAGGTCTAGGCATCTCAGTAAAAGACCTCAATACGCACACACCGCCCCTGTCTTGACTTATTTTGCAAAAAGTATATTTTTCGGACATGAAGAAAATCCTGATTATCGTTCCCGATGGCGGCATGCTGTTTGAGTCTGCCGGTATTGCCGACATCCTGATGCAAGCGAACCAACTGCATACTGACGGGTTGGCGCATCCTCGCTATCACATCAATATTGCCACCACACAGCCGCATCAGGTGATCCACGGTCAATCTGGGCTGAATCTGCTTGCGGATCACCGCCTGCATGAGCTGGATCCCCGAGAGCCGCTCGACACCATCCTGATTACCGGCCGTGGGCAAAATGAGCAGGAAGGCATTGCCGTCGTCGATTGGCTGCGCCTTGCTGCGCCGCATGCTAGGCGCATTGCATCGATTTGCGGCGGCGCGATGCTGCTTGCTCAGAGTGGGTTATTGAACGGCAGGCGAGCGACCACGCATTGGAAACTGCTGGAAACCATGCAGTCGGCCTTCCCTGAGGTAAAGGTCGAAGCGGGTCCACTGTATATACAGGATGGCCCTATCTGGACTTCCGGCGGCGTCAGTTCTGGTTTTGATCTTACGCTGGCGCTGGTTGAGGAGGATTACGGCTTTAGCCTTGCCCGCGATGTCGCACAAGATCTGGTGATGTATCTGCGTCGCCCAGGTGGTCAATTGCAGTTTAGCCGTTACAATCTGCGCCAAACCGGCAATTCAGGTCCGATAAGCGATTTGCAGGCGTGGATACTCGACAACATTACCGCCGATCTCGGCGTGGAAGCGCTGGCAGAAAAAGTCGCCATGAGCCCGCGTAATTTTACCCGGGTATTTACCCGTGAAACCGGCGTTTCTCCGGCGCGCTATGTGTCAGAAGCGCGCCTTGCCGCCGCACGACAACATCTTGAACAAACTACCGACACGCTGGAGCGGATCGCCACCAATACGGGGTTTGGCAGCAGCATTAATCTGCGTCGTATTTTTGAAAAACAGCTGCAATTAACCCCCGGCGAATATCGCCAACGCTTCCATTGTCGCAAAATGGCGTAATGTGATCCTTTTTTGTCATTTACGCCAATAGCGCCATGGCCTACAGTCACTCCAGAGACAACCTATAAGGAGTGCATCATGGTCAACGTCGGTATCAATGGTTTCGGCAGAATCGGGCGCAACGTGCTGCGTGCCGCATTGGGCAACCCAGACATCAACATTGTGGCAATTAACGATTTGACGGACAGCAAAACGCTGGCCCACCTGCTGAAATATGACTCTCTGCTGGGCACACTCTCAGCCACCGTTGAAGCCACCAACGGGCAGTTGCGCGTTAATGGAAACCCCATCACCGTGTTCAGCGAACGCGACCCAGCACGCATTCCCTGGCGTGAGGCTGAGGTGGATATCGTTATCGAAGCGACGGGCCTTTTTACCGAACGCGAAAAGGCGGCGGTGCATATTGATAGCGGCGGTGCCAAGCGCGTCATCATCTCTGCGCCGGGCAAGAATGACGACTTAACGGTGGTGATGGGCGTAAACCATGGATTATACGATCCGCAAAAGCACTACGTTATCAGCAACGGAAGCTGCACCACCAACGGTTTGGCACCGGCGGCACAGGTTCTGCACCAGCACTTTGGTATCAAACATGGCCTGATGAATACCACACACGCCTACACCAACAGCCAGGCATTACACGATCAGCCGGAGAAGGATCTGCGTGGCGCGCGCGCCGCCGCATTATCGATTGTGCCCTACTCCAGTGGCGCGGCCAAAGCGCTGGGGAAAGTGATCCCGGAACTGGATGGGCGGCTGACCGGCTATTCCCTGCGCGTGCCGGTGCCTGTGGTATCAATCGTCGATCTCACGGTGACCCTTGAGCGCGAGGTGACGGTAGAAGAGGTCAACGACGCATTCCGTCAGGCGGCTGCCTCCGGCCCGTTACAGGGCATTCTCGGCTATAGCGACGAGCCGTTGGTCTCGAGCGATTATCAGGGCGATCCGCGTTCATCCATCATTGATGGGCTATCGACGCTGGTTATCGGTGGCAATATGGTCAAAATCCTCGCCTGGTACGACAACGAATGGGGATTTTCAAACCGCCTTGTCGATTTAGCGCTGATGATAAGCCAACGTGAACCGGCATAAATACCGTGACCGAACACCCGGTTAACCCGGGTGTTCATCGCCTGATAAAAGCCGCCGCGTGACCACGCCCTGTGGTTACCGTTAAGTGCAAACACCGCAGCAACCTGCCTGATGCCACCTTATTCTTCAATGCGCAAGCCATAGGTTTTGAATTTTTCCAGCACAATGGCAATCTCTTCCTCGCTTAATACCGGTACCGGATCGACAATGGCTAGCGTACTGAGATAGAGATGAGCCAGCACTTCCACTTCGTGCGCGAGCCACAAGGCTTTCTCCAGATTTTCTTCGCAGGCAATCAGACCGTGGTGCTGCAACAACGTGGCCTTACGGTGTTTGAGCGCAATGGCAACCTGTTCAGAAAGCGCACGCGTGCCAAATGTGGCGTAGGGTGCGCACGGAATCGAATTCCCACCTGCCGCGGCAATCATGTAGTGAATGGCCGGAATCGGACGATTAAGAATTGAAACCGCCGTGCAGTTAACCGCGTGGTTATGCACCACCGCGTTAGCATCCGGCCGGGTTTGGTACGTAACCCAGTGAAAACGCCATTCGCTGGAGGGCAATTTACCCTGTTCGTGTTGCCCGTTGGCATCGATATAAACAATGTACGATTCGGTGAGTTTTTCATAAGGAATACCCGTTGGCGTAATCAACATACCCTCCTGATAACGCACGCTCACATTCCCTGCGGTGCCTTGGTTAAGCCCCAGGCGAGTCATTTCCAGACAGGTGTCAATAATTTGCCTGGCCAATTTGCTGCGTTCCATTTATTACCTCTCTCAGTGATTCACAATAAAGTGGCTGAATCCCGGTGCAGTATCGCACCCGGTTCCATTAAATTAATCAGATTCGTAGTCACCATCATCACGCGGAATAACAAGAAGGATATTTACATCGCCGTTTTTTGTGACGGGACTCAATTAATTCGACGTAAAAAAAGATGAATCCATCAACAGCGCATTTTGAAAACGCCCGTTATTAACAAGATTATTAAAAACGGTCATTTTAAACATCCGTAAAAAATGCCCGTTTTGTAGCTATTTTATTAAATCGGTCATTGCCAATGTGGTTTTACGCAATAATTTTCTCAAACGGTCATGCCATCACGCTAATTAAGGTGATGGCAATCACATAAAAACACCAAGCATTGTCAAATGTGACAAGCATCATATTAAACGACGTGGTTTATTTGAAAATCAATTCATGCGTTCACCCGGCGTATTGATTTATTTATCCGGTGCATCCCCGAACTCGCATAAATTTGCGATTCGAACAGAATGCGAACTGCACGCCAATGGCTGTTGAACACCCTTCTGAACTGATGAGGTTGCTATGGGAAACACAACGATACAAACGCAGAGCTTCCGGGCTGTGGATACAGGACAAACAAAGCGTTACATCATTCCATTCGCGCTGCTCTGCTCTTTGTTTTTTCTTTGGGCGGTCGCCAATAATTTGAATGACATTCTATTACCGCAATTTCAGCAGGCCTTTACCCTGACAAATTTTCAGGCTGGGTTGATCCAATCCGCTTTCTATTTTGGTTATTTTATCATTCCCATTCCCGCAGGAATTCTGATGAAAAAACTCAGCTATAAAGCAGGGATTATTACCGGGCTATTTTTGTACGCGATTGGCGCCGCCTTATTCTGGCCTGCCGCCGAGATGATGAATTACGCGTTATTCTTGATTGGGCTGTTTATTATTGCTGCCGGACTCGGTTGTCTTGAAACCGCAGCCAATCCTTTTGTAACGGTATTAGGACCAGAAAGCGGTGGGCATTTCCGTCTCAATTTAGCGCAAACCTTCAACTCCTTTGGCGCTATTATTGCGGTGGTCTTTGGGCAAAGTCTTATTTTATCCAATGTGCCACACCAACCGCAGGAGGTGCTTGATAATATGGCACCAGAACAACTCAGTGCCTATAAACACAGTCTGGTGTTATCGGTACAAACGCCTTATCTGATTATTGTTGCAGTGGTACTCATCGTTGCACTGCTGATCGTGTTTGCCAAATTCCCTACGCTGCAAAGTGAGGAGCACCCTGATAGCGCGCAAGGATCGTTCAGTGCATCGTTTACTCGTCTGGTTCGCATCCGTCACTGGCGCTGGGCCGTGCTAGCGCAGTTTTGCTACGTCGGCGCACAAACCGCCTGCTGGAGCTATCTGATTCGCTACGCCATCGAAGAGATCCCCGGCATGACGCCCGGTTTCGCCGCCAACTATCTGACGGGCACCATGGTGTGTTTCTTTATTGGCCGCTTCACCGGCACCTGGCTCATCAGCCGTTTTGCACCACATAAAGTACTGGCGGCCTATGCCCTGCTCGCCATGATGCTGTGCCTCCTCTCGGCAGTCAGCGGTGGGCATCTCGGGCTGTTGGCCCTGACCCTGTGCAGTGCGTTTATGTCGATTCAATATCCAACCATTTTTTCATTGGGTATCAAAAACCTGGGACAGGATACCAAATACGGTTCGTCCTTTATCGTCATGACCATCATTGGTGGCGGCATCGTTACGCCGGTGATGGGGTTTGTCAGCGATGCCGCCGGCAATATCCCGACCGCCGAACTGGTGCCAGCGGCCTGCTTCGCCATCATCTTTATTTTTGCCCGTTTCCGTTCACAAACGGCAACCCACTAACGCTTTATCCGTATAACGTGAGGAATTGTGATGAAAAAAAGTAATTTACCCAAAATTGGCATTCGTCCGGTGATCGATGGGCGTCGTATGGGCGTGCGAGAATCGCTCGACGTGCAAACCATGAATATGGCAAAAGCCACCGCCGCGTTGATTACCGAAAAACTCCGTCATGCCAACGGTGCAAATATTGAGTGTGTGATTGCGGATACCTGCATTGCCGGCATGGCGGAGTCCGCCGCCTGCGAAGAAAAATTCAGCAGCCAGAACGTTGGCGTCACCATTACCGTAACGCCGTGCTGGTGTTACGGCAGTGAAACCATCGATATGGATCCCCTGCACCCGAAAGCCATCTGGGGCTTCAACGGCACGGAACGTCCGGGAGCGGTTTATCTGGCTGCGGCGCTGGCCGCACACAGCCAGAAAGGCCTTCCCGCATTCTCCATTTATGGTCATGACGTTCAGGATGCCAACGACACCTCGATTCCTGCCGACGTTGAAGAAAAACTGCTGCGCTTCGCGCGTGCCGGTTTGGCCGTTGCCAGCATGAAAGGCAAAAGCTATCTCTCGGTCGGCGGTGTCTCGATGGGCATTGCCGGTTCCATCGTCGATCATAATTTCTTCGAATCCTGGCTCGGCATGAAAGTCCAGTCCGTCGATATGACCGAACTGCGCCGCCGTATCGATCACAAGATCTATGATGAGGCCGAACTGGAAATGGCCTTAGCCTGGGCGGATAAACACTTCCGCTATGGCGAAGACAAGAATGCGCAGCAGTATAAACGTAACGCCGAGCAGAGCCACGCCGTGCTGAAAGAGGGCCTGCTGATGGCAATCTGTATCCGCGACATGATGCAAGGCAATAAGACGCTGGCGGAAAAAGGTCTGGTGGAAGAATCGCTCGGCTATAACGCCATCGCGGCGGGTTTCCAGGGACAACGCCACTGGACCGATCAATACCCCAATGGTGACACCGCTGAGGCGTTGCTGAACAGCTCGTTTGACTGGAATGGCGTGCGTGAACCTTTTGTCGTGGCCACTGAAAACGACAGCCTTAACGGTGTTGCGATGTTGCTGGGCCATCAGCTAACCGGAACTGCCCAGGTGTTTGCCGATGTGCGCACCTACTGGTCACCGGAGGCGGTTAAACGAGTGACGGGTCAGTCACTGAGCGGTTTGGCCGAGCATGGCATCATTCACCTGATCAACTCCGGCTCTGCCGCACTGGATGGTTCCTGCGCGCAGCGCGACAGCGAAGGCAAACCGACCATGAAGCCACACTGGGAGATCACCCAGCAAGAGGCCGACGCCTGCCTGGCCGCCACCGAGTGGTGCCCGGCGATCCATGAATACTTCCGTGGCGGCGGTTACTCTTCTCGCTTCCTGACCGAAGGCGGTGTGCCGTTTACCATGACACGCGTCAACATCATCAAGGGGTTAGGTCCGGTATTGCAGATTGCTGAAGGCTGGAGCGTCGAATTGCCCAAAACCGTGCACGACCAGCTTGATGCACGCACCGACTCCACCTGGCCCACAACCTGGTTTGCCCCACGCCTCACCGGCAAAGGCCCCTTCACCGATGTCTATTCGGTGATGGCGAATTGGGGCGCGAACCACGGCGTGTTGACCATCGGTCACGTGGGTGCCGATTTCATCACCCTCGCCGCGATGTTGCGGATCCCTGTGTGCATGCACAACGTGGATGAAGCCAACATCTATCGTCCTTCGGCGTGGGCGGCGCATGGTATGGATAGCGAGGGTCAGGACTATCGCGCCTGCCAGAATTACGGCCCGATCTACAAACGTTAATCCGTCACGCCCTCCGGCCGTAGGGAGGGCGTCTTTTTTGTTTCAGGAGCGGTTATGAAACAAGACGTTATGCTGGTGCTCGACTGTGGTGCCACCAATGTGCGAGCCATCGCCGTCAATCGCCAGGGAAAAATCATCACGCGCGCCTCGGTTGCCAATGCCAGCGAACGCGCCGCAGAAAATGGCAACTGGCATCAATGGTCGCTGGAGGCAATTTTGCAACGCTTTGCCGACTGTTGCAGAAAAATCAGCGCAGAACTGGCAGCGTGCCGTATTCGCGGCATCACGGTAACCACCTTCGGTGTGGACGGTGCACTCGTTGATAAACAGGGTGAATTGCTCTATCCGGTCATCAGTTGGAAATGCCCGCGCACGGCGGCCATCATGGAAGATATCCGCCGCGTTATGCCACCGCAACAGCTTCAGGAGATTTCCGGCGTCGGGGCTTTCAGTTTCAATACCTTGTACAAGTTGGTGTGGCTTAAACAACATCACCCGCAGTTACTGGCGCAGGCACACGCCTGGCTGTTTATTTCCTCGCTGATCAACCAGCGTTTAACCTGCGAATTCACCACCGATATCACCATGGCCGGCACCAGCCAGATGTTGGACATTCAGCAACGTGACTTCAGCCCGACAATTTTGCAGGCTGCGGGCCTCCCTCGCCGCCTTTTTCCACGCCTGGTGGCGGCAGGCGACGTGATTGGCACACTGCGGCCAGCGGCGGCAAACACACTGGGGTTGCCTGCGGGAATCCCGGTTATCGCTACCGGGCACGATACCCAGTTCGCACTGTTTGGTGCTGGCGCAGACCAGGATGAACCGGTGCTCTCTTCAGGTACATGGGAAATTCTGATGGTGCGCAGCGCAGCGGTAGACACACGGCTGCTTAGTCAACATCCTGGTTCGACCTGCGAATTGGATAGCCAGACTGGCCGTTTTAACCCCGGTATGCAATGGCTGGCGTCCGGGGTGTTGGAGTGGGTGCGTAAGCTGTTGTGGACACCAGAAACCCCGTGGCAGACGTTAATTGACGAGGCGGGCCCGATTCCGGCCGGCGCCGAAGGTGTCAAAATGCACTGTAACCTGCTCAATGGTCAGAATGCGGGCTGGCAAGGCGTGACGCTCAATACCACGCGCGGGCATTTTTATCGCGCCGCGTTGGAAGGGTTGACCGAACAGCTACAGAGAAATCTGCATACGCTGGAAAACATTGGTCACTTTAGCGCAAAAGAGTTATTGCTGGTCGGCGGAGGCAGCCGCAACACGCTGTGGAATCAGATCAAAGCCAACCTGCTTAACATCCCGATCAAAGTGCTGGATGAGGCTGAAACCACGGTCATCGGTGCCGCCCTGTTCGGCTGGTACGGCGTGGGTGAATTTGCCAGCCCGGAGCTGGCGCGAGCGCAGATACACTATCAATACCGCTATTTCTATCCGCAAACCGAACCCGAATTTACCGAGGAAGCGTGAGATGCTTAAAACAATTTCGCCATTAATTTCTCCCGATTTACTGAAAGTGCTTGCCGAAATGGGGCACGGAGATGAAATCATTTTTTCCGATGCCCATTTCCCGGCTCACAGTCTGGGTCCGCAGGTGATTCGCGCCGACGGTCTACGGGTCAGCGATTTGCTGCACGCCATCATTCCGCTGTTTGAGTTGGACAGCTATGCGCCACCGTTGGTGATGATGGCGGCGGTGACCGGCGATAGTCTCGATCCTGAGGTTGAAGCACGCTATCGCAACGCGCTGTCGCGGCAAAGCCCCTGCCCTGATATCACACGCATCGACCGATTTGCTTTTTATCAGCGGGCGCAAAAAGCCTTTGCGATCGTTATCACAGGCGAGCGCGCCAAGTACGGAAATATTCTTTTAAAAAAAGGAGTAACGCCGTAATCTCATGCCAGAACGCCCGCCTGATGTGGGCGTTCTGCGAAATGATGGGGTGAGAGAGAATGAAAGCGGCACGCCAGCACGCAATCGTCGAACTGCTGATGAATCAAAACAGCCTGACCACCGAAGCTTTGTCGCTACAGTTGAATGTCAGTAAGGAAACCGTTCGTCGCGATCTCAGCGAACTGCAATCACAAGGGAAAGTGTCACGTAAACACGGTCGCGCCAAGGTCATTCATCGCGAAAGCCACGACAGCGGCGATCCCTTTCATATCCGACTCAAAAGCCACTATGCTCACAAGGCGGATATCACCCGTGAGGCGCTCGCCTGGATCGAGCCGGGAATGGTGATTGCACTGGATGCCAGCTCCACCTGCTGGTATCTGGCTCGCCAGTTGCCCGATGTTGAGATTCACGTATTTACCAATAGCCAGCCGGTATGCCAGGCGTTGAGTAAGCGCGAGCACATTCAGCTCACCTGCTCAGGCGGCACCTTGCAGAGAAAGTATGGCTGCTACGTCAATACGTCACTGATCTCACAGCTTAAATCGCTCGACATCGATCTGTTTATCTTCTCCTGCGAGGGCATTGACAGCAATGGGGTACTGTGGGATTCCAATGCCATCAACGCCGACTTTAAATCAGTATTGCTCAAGCGCGCCTCACAGTCGTTATTGCTGCTCGACAAGAGTAAGTTTGATCGCTCCGGCGAAGCACAGATTGGGCATCTTGATGATGTGACACACATTATTTCTGATGCCAATGCCGGGGCTAGCGCAGCGGCAAAAGCACTCTGAGTACGGTGCCCTTGCCTCCTTAACGCTGCGCTGACAAGCATTATTGTGGGTCAAGCAACGGGAATCGGCTCTCGACAGGGCGCAAACACATCCAGTTCGGGTTGGTACACGGTGCTATGAACATCAAACAAGCCCAACAGGGAATGATACAAATTGTCGTGACTGTAGTCCTTGTTGTCGGCGTTTTTCCGCAGACAAGCGAGGTTAAGGTGGGCTTGTTGGGCAAATGTCGGTGAGAACCACATCACCATCGGCACCTGCGTTTGCTCCTTAGGCGCAATGATATAAGGCGTCCCGTGCAAATACATCCCCCGCTCTCCCAGTGACTCGCCGTGATCGGAAACGTAAATCATGGCTACATCACGCTGCTCGGAATAGCGTTGCAACACGTCAATGGTTTTGCCCAGCATCCGGTCGGTGTAGACCAGCGTGTTGTCGTAAGTGTTGGTGAGCGCTTCATTGGTGCACTTCTGGATCTGATTGCTGTCACAGGTGGGGCTGAAGGTTTTGTCTTGTGCCGGGTAGCGTTCGAAGTACGTTGGACCATGGCTGCCCAGTTGGTGCAACACGATCAGCATATCACCCTGCCTGGCATCAATGCGGGCGCTGAGTTGGTGCAGCAGCACATCGTCATAACAGGTTCCATCCTTGTTGACACATTGCTCGACAATGTTCAGCGTCGGCATATCCTCGGAAGGCACGCGCGCGCAGACCCCTTTACACCCCCCGTTGTTATTGTTGCGCCACAAGAGGTGTATGCCGGTGCGTTGCAGGATGTCGAGCAGATTCTCTTCGGTAGCTGCACGCACTTCATCGTAGCGCGAACGGGTCATACGCGAGAACATACAGGGCAGAGAAATCGCAGTGGCCGTACCGCAGGATGAGACATGTTTAAAACTGATGATGTCTTCGCGCTGCGACAAGGATGGGTTGGTCGCACGCGGATAGCCATTAAGCTCAACGTTCTGCGCTCGCGCCGTTTCGCCCACCACGACAATCACCAACTTGGGGCGCTGACCAGCCGCCGCCGCAGGACGTGTGGCATCTGCGGCCACAATACGCAACAACTGTGATTTCGTACGTTTCAGGTAGCGTTTCAGGTAGCCGTTGGTGTTGCGCACCACGTTAAAGGGCAGCGCTTGATCCTTGATTTGCAGATTATTGCGCAGCAGCGAGGCGTAGTCTTTGTAGAACGCCATGGTCACCACGGCCAGCACCGCGACTGTCACCAGTACATTGCCGAGCCACCACAGCACGGCTTGCGACAGCCGCCCGGTCTTTTGGGTCGGCAAGCACACCATCGCTACCGCAGGCAACACGCCAAGCGCAATAATGGTGAGCAGCAGGGGGATGGAAAAGTACGAGGTGAGTTCTGCCTGATTGGTCTCGAACACGTTCTGTATCATGCTGCGATCGATTAACACGTTGTAATAGAGCATGAAGTAGCTGCAACTGGCACTGATGACAACCAGCAACGCCAGCAGCGGTTTGCGCACATACGGCAAGACCAAAACTGGCGTGAGCAATAAATTGAAAAGGCAAAAAAAGAACACCGGTAGGCTGATAAAGAACAGTAAACTGTGGAGACTGTTGACTTCCACGTTGGACCATAGCGTTTGCCATAGCGCCACGTTACCCACGGTGGTGAAGAACAATGCGGCTACCCAGGTCAGTTGTACCGAGTTGAACCGCAGGGATATCAGATATTTATACACGCGCAATTCCCAACGAATAAAGAGTCTGCGCAGTATCAAAAAGTGGATGTCAGGAAGTTGTTAAGATGCCGTTTATCTTTTTAGGATGCCGATGACCCATGACACGCCTGCTTATCATTGAAGACAACCCAGAGCTGGTGGCAAATCTGTACGGTTTTTTTGAGCCGCTGGGCTATGTGCTGGACGATGCGCGTGACGGAGCCACAGGTCTGCACATGGCTACGCAGAATGACTATGACGCCATTTTGTTGGATCTGATGCTGCCGCGGCTGGACGGTATGACGCTATGCAGCAAACTCCGGGTGGAATTTCAGAATCCCGTGCCGGTACTGATGCTGACCGCACGCGATCCCGTAGAAGACCGCGTACAGGGCTTGGCGCTGGGTGCCGACGATTATCTGGTCAAGCCCTTTTCACTCAAGGAACTTGACGCCCGCATCAAGGCGCTGGTGCGCCGTGCCCAAGGCCGACAGGTAGAAGGCACACTGGTCTGGGAAGACTTGCTGGTGGACACTCGCGCACCGCAGGCATGGCGCCAGGGCCAGACCATCAACCTGACCCCCACCACGCATAAATTGCTGCTGTGTCTGGTACGCGCCGCACCTGGCGTGGTTAAAAAACAGCAGATGGAATACCTGCTGTGGGGCGACGAACCGCCTGAAAGTGGTGCGTTGCGCACACACATTCATGACCTGCGCCTGCGAATTGACAAAAACTTCACATCTGCTCTGATAGAAACGGTGCATGGCGTCGGTTTACGTCTCCATACGCCCGGGGAGGTTACGCCGGAATTATCACACAGCGAGTAGAACCACCATCATGAAATCCCTTTACCAGCAGATGACGCTCAAGACACGCATTACGATTTCGTTTGTACTGCTGATGGTGGCTGTCATGGGGTTTGTGGTTATCGCGGAGCAACTTGATTACGATGAGTTGCGATCGTATGTGATCGAGAAAAGCCTGCGCGAAGAGATGCCTCGGCTGGAAACGGCTATTACCAACGGTACGCCTCCCACCCTGCCTGAAGGCAGCCAGTTTTATGATACGCAAACCGTACCCGATGCCCTGCGCCACTACGCTCCGGGCTACCACCGCCTGGAAAAACCCAACCATTGGTATCTGCTGGTGTTTGAACTCGACGTTCAACGCTACTACCTGTTACAGGATGGCAAATACTACTGGTTTTTAGAGTACATGATTGACGGCTTCGCGCCGCTGGTGATCCTGCTGTGTATTTTGTGCGCGTTCTGGATTGGCCGATTGACCTCGGCGCGCGTTACCGCCCCGATTACGCGTCTGGCCGACGTGGTACAGCGCAAGCAGAAGCCCTTACCGTTTCAGGATGCCAGCGACGAAATCGGCGTGCTGGCGCGCGCATTTGCGCAACACAGCGATGAACTGGAGCAGTTTCTGCACCGTGAACGATGCTTTGTGAGCGATACCAGCCATGAATTGCGCACTCCGCTGGCTATCATTGGCGGCGCGGCGGAAACCATCGTGCACCAATTGCCTGCTGACAGTCACTTGATACCCAGCGCGGAACGCATCGTGCGTACCACGCAGGAAATGCAGCGCCAACTGACCTGTCTGTTGCTGCTGTCACGCGATCCGCAAACCCTGGCTCGAACCGACGTGCCACTGCGTCCGTTGATCGAGGAATGCATTACACGCTGCCAACCCTGGCTGGCAAAAAAACCCGTGGCACTGATTCTGGATGCAGCGCAAGCGCCCCACCTGCACACCAATGCTGAACTGGCGCGCAGTGTTATCTGGAATCTGCTGCGCAATGCCTGCCAGTACACGGCGCAAGGTGAAGTGCGCATTGCCCTTAATGACAGTACGCTTGTCATTTCGGACACCGGTCCTGGCCTACCGCCCAGCATCGATCCGCAGCAATTTCAGCGCTTTCTGCCCAGTGCGCATCAACGTGGCGAAGGACTGGGCTTGTCCATTGTGCAACGCATCGTGGAGCATCTGGGTTGGCGCATGCAGGTCGATAGCTCGGAAACAGGCTGTCGCTTTACGCTGGAAATGCGCCGTAGCGATTGACGCATTTCCCCCACAGCTAAAAAATTACTGTTTGGTGCACATCGCTTCTCCCGGTGACTTAAAGTCTCCGCACTGCCATTCATTCACCCCATCAGAAATAACGTTCTCATCGACGGTCACTTTGCTCGCATCCAGTCCGGCTAACCGTTCTGGCTCAATTTTCACGAACCAGACTGATTTACCGTCGGAGACAACATAATCGGATAATGCTTTAAGGTTTTTCACATCGGTATCCGCTGTAAAAATCGGGAACGGTTTACCGTAAATATAAAAACCTTTTTTATCCGCCGTCACACTGAATGAAAGACAGGTAAAGGTGCTTGCATCCAACTCGCTGTTTTTTTCACCACGATAATAAAGCGCATCATCAATAGTGGCCCAGCCAAAACATTGCTCAAAAATGTTAACGCTTTTTTTATAGGGTACGATGGCTGAATGACTTTCTCTGAAATAATAGTGTTTTTTATCGAAGGCCTGATTCGTTCCTTTTGTCTGGAACGTCGCAACGTCAGCGCCTTTTAACACCGAACCGTCACGCATAAAGATGTGTTTGCCATCGCTGAAGAAGGGAAAATCCAGGGCTTCAAATTTCTTCCAGTCGATGTTAACGGTCATTTTATTGCAATAGGCGTAGGTTCCAACTTCACTAACCAGATAGGAATCAATTGCTTTGGCGTTCTCCGGGTTAAATGCCTTGGGCAAGGCAGTCGCATTGCAGTAATAGGTGTCGTTCGCTTTCCCTACCCCAAATGCCGTATCGGAATAGACCACCGAGAAACTCTCCGGCTTGACATTTTTCATCGGCACAGCGGGAAGATTCGCGGCACTTTGATAGTGCAATACACCGTCAATCACTTTATACGGGTATTTCACATTGCTATAGGTGACCGCAGTTTTTTCTGCGGCAATAGCGGATAAGTGAACGATGCCAAACACCCCACCAATGAGTGCCATACATAAATTAAGAGTTCCTTTTCTCACGATCTTTATCTCCTTTTAAAGGTTAACACCAGAAAATAATATCCCTACCAGAGGATAAATGTTTTTCCTGGGTATAATTTGCCGCGATAAAATATCAATTTACGCACATAGCGTAAATTATAAAAGGCACATTAAGCATATCTAAAACAAATCCACACAAACGCTAATGCCTAATGTTTTACAAACACAAAAATACAGAATAAAACACCAGTGGCAGTGATTTTAATGAGGTAATATAGTTAACACCACGTATACGGTAAAAACAGCATTTCCTCGCTATACTTCCTCACTCCCTCAAAAACACACAAGGAGTACGCATGAAAATTTGGCCAATCCTTACCGGTGTCGCGCTATCACTGGCGCTGGTTGCTTGCAAGTCGCCCTCGCCCCCCAAAGGCGTAACGCCTGTTGCCAATTTTGATGCCGAGCGTTATCTGGGGAAATGGTATGAAATAGCGCGTTTGGAAAACCGTTTTGAGCGAGGTTTGCAACAGGTTACGGCAACCTATGGAAAACGCAGTGACGAGGGGCTAAGCGTGCTGAATCAAGGCTACGATCCGCTTAAGAAACAGTGGAAATCGAGCGAAGGCAAAGCCTATTTCACCGGTAAAGCCACAACGGCGGCGCTCAAGGTTTCCTTTTTTGGTCCCTTTTATGGGGGATATAACGTCATCGCGCTGGATGACGATTACCAATACGCGCTGGTCAGTGGGCCAAACCGCGATTACTTATGGATCCTGTCGCGCACGCCTGAACTCCCGGCTGAGGTAAAACAAAATTATTTGTCTATTGCGAGAACCCTCGGTTTCGCGGTGGATAATCTGGTTTGGGTTAATCAGCAGCCGCACTGATATCACTGGCAGTGATCCATCAGCGAAGATCGCGCAAGCCGGTTCTTCGCTGATACACGGCGTCTTTCACGCTGGGCTCACGCACCGCTCGCCGAGCCATGCCAACCATGGCGCCCAATGGTGCGTGGTTTTGGTTGAAAGCTGCAATACCTCACTCCCCGGAGCCAACAGCGCCACTTCCTCGCGCACGCGCTCAGGACTGAAATCGTCAAAATAGGGCAATAGATCCACCTTGGTCACCAGCACCGCTTCCGCCTGGCGGAACATCACCGGGTATTTTTCCGGTTTGTCATCCCCTTCCGGCACGGACAGTAGCACCACGTTGTGGTGTTGACCGAGATCGAAGCTGGCCGGGCACACCAGATTGCCCACGTTTTCGATAAACAATATGTCCACCGGCTCACAACAGAGCGTTTGCCAGGCGGTATTGACCATTTGCGCATCAAGATGGCAGGCCATCCCCGTCGTGATTTGCACTACCGGGATACCTTTGCGGCGCAGGCGTAAAGCATCGTTTTCGGTTTCCAAATCTCCTTCTATCACCGCCACTTTTACACCGCGCGCCGTAAGCTGTTCGATGGTGACCTCCAGCAGCGACGTCTTACCGCTGCCCGGCGATGACATCAGGTTGAACACCCGCGTGCCGTGCGCGTCAAATTGCCGACGGTTCTGCGCCGCCCGGTCGTTATTCTCCTGCAACAGGTTCTGCATCACCGCCAGCGTGCGCGGTTCAACGGCTTTGAATGGCCTTATCGCCCGGATGGTGCCGTTGGCTAAGCGCAGTTGGCTGGCAAGCGGGATATTGCAGCCACAGTTATCACACATGGTGTCACCCTCGCCCCGTTAGCCGCGCAGTGAGACAGGCTTGAGTTGCTGCGCCATCACGTTAAGTTTTTCACTCACCGCGGTCATCTGCGCAATAACCTCGCGGCACTGTTGTGCCAGTTCGCTTTGCCCTTCCGTTTCCAGCGCGCGCAGGTATTTTTCCATCTCTGCGATATGTTCGTCGTTGTGTTCAATCCAGTGCGGCACCAGCACATTGAGTTTTTTCATCAAGGGAATAGCAATCATCGGTGTTCTCCGTTTTGTGTTTCGGCGCTACGCTGAACCAACAGCACTTCGTTGCGCAGGCTATCAATGTATTGAATATCAAAACCGCGCAGCTCGCGCGGCGGCTCAAATAAGGCAGAAAGCGTAATGTTGTGCGGCGTAACCTGAATTGCTGCGATATCGTTCAACGCCTCTTCGCGCCGATCGGCATACCGCAGGCGGACACGCAGTTGGCACATGGGTTAAGCTCCCTGATTCAGGGCGGCGAGACGCTGTTCTATCACGGCAAGTTCCGCCATAAACGCGCCACCAAGATCGTAAGGCGCGCTGCCGCTGAGGTCTGCGTCACGAATGGTGTCATTCAGCGACAGGTAACCCAGCAATTGCGCGGTATTCAGCGCCGAGGCCAAAAAAGCCTTGTCGGAGGGTTTGGCGATTTTACTGCCGACATAGACTACGTTATCAATGCCGATATCGGCGGCCAAGGCACCAATTTGGCGTGCGGTTTGAATGCTGCGTTGGCCCGGCTCCACCACCACAATCAACACATCCACCGCTTCCGCCGTGGAACGGCCCAGATGCTCGATACCGGCTTCCATATCCATGATCACCACATCTTCCCGTTCGAGCAGCAGGTGGCTCATCAAACGGCGCAGCAAGGTATGTTCAGGGCAGACGCAGCCCGTGCCGCCGTGTTCGACGGTTCCCATCAGCAGCAAACGTACTCCGGCGTGCTGCACGCAGTAGGCATCCGGCAGATCGTCTACCTTTGGATTGAGGATAAACAGGCTGCCATACCCGGCACCGGCCCCCGTGCGCTCCGTTGCCAGTGCTTTCATACGGGAAAAAGGTTGCAACAATGCATAGCGTTCGGCCGGAATGCCTATTGCAGAAGCCAGATTGGCATCCGGATCGGCATCAATCGCCAGTACCGGTTTTCCCTGTGCCGCATAGGATCGCGCCAGCAATCCCGCCAGCGTGGTTTTTCCCACGCCGCCTTTACCCGCGATAGCTATTTTCATATCACCCTCGTCAACCGATGTTGCCAGCCAGCCGCCTGATGGCGCTGGCTGGGCAATGCGTTAGATCCCCAGCGCGCGACGCTTCTCTTTCATTACCGCCACCAGTTTCTCGGCGGCCAGTGCGGGATCGGTTTCCACCAGGAAATAGCCACCAAACAGATCTTTAGCCTGCGTGGTGATTAAATCGGTCACTTGCTGCGAACCCGTCACGTGCGGCACCACGCCGAGGTGAGTCGGCAGGCCTAACGCCACGCTCCAACTGGCGATAGCGATGGCTTTTTCCGACATTGCCTCCGGCGCAGAGGCCACCAGCGGCAGATCGCTCAGATCGACATTCAGTTTTTCCGCCAGCGCTGTCGCTAACATCACCGCACGGCTGTTGTCCACGCAGGAGCCCATATGCAGCACCAACGGCAGCGGCCCTTCTAACCCAGCCGCTACACCCACAGCAGTCAGTACCGCTTTTAAACTGTCACCCGCCCAGCTTTCTGTTGCTTGCGCGTTCATCAACCCGTTCTTGGCGAACGCCCCGGCACCGCAGCCCGTCGCCAGCATCAGTACGTTGTTACGCGCCAGAATTTTGGCAATGGTTTGAAAACTGTCATCCTGTTTGACGCGAGTGGTGTTGCAGCCCGCAAACAGCGCCACGCCGAGAATATTGCCGTTGGCGATATTCTCTACCAGCGGGGCCAAAGGATCGTCCGGATTGAGCGCCGCCAGCGCTTCCATCACCGCTTCGGTGCTGAAGCCGACTACCGCCGTCTGCTTGATATCGGGGATTTTGATACGCGTTGCATCGCGGCGACCGTAGGCATCGATGGCATACTGCACAATCTTGCGCGCGGTTTCTCGAGCGTGCTCTTCGTGGAAGCTTACGTGACGTGCACCCGGAATTTTGTTTTCATCCGCAGTGGTGATGAATTCCGTGTGGTAGCACTCGCTGATCGGCGACAAGGACGGCATGATGCACTGCACATCCACCACCATGGCATCCAGCGCGCCGGTGAAAATCGCCATTTCCTGTGACAGATAGTTGGTTGCCAGCGGAATACCGTGACGCATCATCACTTCATTGCCGGTACAACAAATACCCACGATGTTGATGCCTTCGCTGGCTCCGGCATCGCGTGCGATGCTCTGCATTTCGCCAGCCACATCGCAAATCACTTCGCTTAGCAGCGGATTATGGCCGTTCACCGCGATGTTGACCGCCTGCTTTTTGATAACACCGATATTGGCCTGCGTCACCACCGGCGTTGGCGTACCAAACATCGCATCGGACAACTCCGTCGCCAGCACCATGCCATCAAAATCAGACAGCGCGCCGCGAATACCGCCCAGCACCAGATTGGTCGGGTCAGCGTCGCAGCCAATATGGGTGCGCGACATGATTTGCGCCACGGTGGCATCAATGTTGTGCGGCAGCACGCCCAGTTTACCGAGCAGTGACAGGCGTTTAGCCGGCAGAGAGGCATTGAGCCAGTGGCACGGTTTTTTGCTGTCTTGATTCTGGTAATCTTCCAACGTTTTGGTCGCCACATCGTAGGCGATATCGCGCGTGGTGCGTCCCTCCACCTCAATAGCCAGACGTTTGGCGACCGCAATCAGCTTTTTCGGATCGCGAATCTGATAATCCGGCAGTTCACCCTTGCCTACGCGCTGCATCGCCAGCGCAATGTGCCGACCGTGCTCCGAGTGACCGGCCGCCCCGGCGGCCATCATGCGGATCAGATTGCGCGCGACGATGGTGTCTTTGGTCGCACCGCAAATACCGTACTGTGGCCCATCGCCAAAGGGATCAACCCGGCAAGGCCCTTTCCAGCAGATACGGCAGCACAGCCCGAGACTGCCGAAACCACATTGTGGTTGTTGCATCTGATGACGATCGAACACCGTGGCAATACCTTCGTGTTCCGCCACCGGACACAGGGCAATGGTGGCGGGATCGCTTGTTCTGGTTTTGATATCCATTACCTTCCCCTTAATGCCAAATCGATATTTTTCTGAGAATGCGCCAGCTCTTTCGCTCTGGCCTGAATCAATGCCTGACGATAGGTTTGCATATCCACCAGACTGATGGCTTTGGTGGGGCAAGCTTCAATGCAGGCGGTTTGGGTTTTGCCCTGCGCTTCTCGCCAGGTGACGCACAGATCGCATTTTTGTGCCACGCCCTGATTAGTGACGCTGTAACCTTTTTGCTGTTCGCTGCGCCGCACGGTGATGGAACCAAACGGGCACACCATCACGCACAGTTTGCACCCCACGCAGTTGGCTTCGTTGATCTGCACTTGCCCATTACTTTGGCGACAAGCGCCGGTGGGACACACCAGTGCGCACGGCGCGTTGTCACACTGACGGCACTGCATCGGTAGGTTGACATCGCCCGCCACCACCACCTTCATCCGGGGATGCAGCGGCAGTTGTTGTTTCACCGCATCAAACAATCCGCTATCGCCACCGTGGCTGACCGCACAGGCCATCTCACAGCTATGGCAGCCAAGGCATCGCTGCGCATTGGCGTAAATCATGACATTTTCCTGTCTTTTCATTTCGTTACCCTCTACCTCAGGCATCAAAACTTTCAATGTAAAGCTCATCGCCCTGAATCAGTCGCACCCTGCGACTGTGACAACCTGAACATTGAAAATGGAATTTGATCACTTCAAAATCCTCACCGCACGCGTCACAGCGCGCGATGGCTGGCAACGCCTCAATAATCAATTCAGCATGCTCAGCCAGCGTCCCGGCACTGAACGCGTTAAAACAAAACGCCATCGACTGAGGCTCAACCGCACGCATCTTTCCAATCCTCAGCCGCACGCGCGTTATGCGTGTCACCTGATGGCGCTGTGCCTCAGCAAGCAGAATGTTCACCAGTCCCTGCGTTAACGCCGCTTCGTGCATGGTGACTTCCTCCCCCGTTGCGCTCAGTCAAGTTCGTCTAACTCACTCAAGGCGATCAACATTTCAGCCGCTTGTTGTTCATCAAGCCGCGCCATGGCAAACCCCACGTGCACCAAAACCCAGTCACCGATACAGTCCTGAGCGGCATGCTGCGGGCCAACCAGACACGCGATGCTGACTTCCCGCTTCACGCCCGCGACAGACACCACGGCAATCAGATTGGCGGCATCTTTAATTGCCAGAATTTGACCTGGAATACCCAGACACATCGATAACGCCCCCTTTGATTGCCTGAAACACGCATTTTTATTGACTGAGATCATCTTTATTGAGATAAAACCAAACGCGACCATAAAAAAATAGTATTTCTGCGTTCACCCCAATACGTCGTATTAATATTCATTCTCAGTTATAAAGTGATGGCGATCATATTTTATTTCTGCGGATGTTAACTTCTTATTAATAACCTTCCGTCTGGGCATCATATTCCCAGCTTTACCCACGAATATCTGTCAGCCAGCCGACAGACAGTGTGGGTAGCATTGATTACATTCACTCCCGCCTATCCGCTCTCTACGTATCGCGAGGAATAAATGGGAGTATCACTGTTCGGCATTCCATTATTAGCCTGGTCTGGAACCTTATTATTATTGGTCGGCGAAATAGTGGCGTTATTGCATTTACGCAATCTCTCCAGACTGCTGTTGTTTTCCACGCTGGCAGAATTGGGATATGTACTGCTGGGATTGGGTTTGAACAATGCGTCAGGCGAAACCGGGGCGTTGTTGCATTTAGGCTTGCAAGCGATTATGCGCCTGTTAACCCTTACCAGCGCCGCCTACCTGATAAAGCGCAACGGCTCCAGCGAACTATCCGTGCTGGCTGGCAGTGGTTCGCGTATGCCTTTGGCATCGTTGCTGTTTGGTTTTGGCTTATTTTCCGTGATGGGACTCTCACCGTTTAAAGGCTCATTCAGCAAATTTCTGATTTTATACGGCGCGATGGAGCAAGGTGAATGGGCCATCGCCGCGGTGGCGACAGTCGCGACTATTTTGGCCTCGGTGTATTATATTATTGTCATTCAGCGCGTCTGTCTGGAGAGGGATGAGAATGTCATTTTAGCGCCCTTTCATTTCGCCACATTACTTTCTCCGCGCTGGCTGATAATGCTGCTACTGACCGCAATCACCATTGCGGTCAGTATTGCGCCAGAACCGTTATTGCATCTTGCCGAGCATTATGCGACACCCTCGATAACCGCAGCAGTACCCAATTTCGAGACCCCCTGGCATTACTGGGTAATAGTGCCCTATGTCGGCGGATTTTTACTGTATGGCGTGGGAGTAATTAATTCCCGATTACGCGATCGGGCTGCCGTCGTTATTGCGCTGGCGACACTGTACGGCGTGTGGCAAATGGATGCCAGCGACAGCCTGTCGCATTTATTCAGCGTCCTGTTCGCTGGCCTGATAGCCGTAGTGGTGATCTATTCCCAGGGCTACATGCGCAATGATAAACACGCCAATCGCTATTATTTCTTTCTGTTTTTAATGGCAGGGTCGCTTATCGGCGTCACCACGGCAGGAGATTTCGGTAATTTCTATCTGTTCTGGGAATTGATGACCTGGAGCTCCTATTTTCTGGTGGTGCATGAACGCACGTCACAGGCGCTCAAGGCCGGGCGTAAATATTTCCTGATGTGCTGTACCGGCGCCTATATCATGCATTTCGGCATTCTGGTGTGCCATACCCAGTTTGGCAGCTTTGATATGGCGTTGATCGCCTCACAGGCCGCTCAGCTTACACCGGGATTCGCCACGGTCATTGGCCTCTGTTTTCTCATCGGGCTTGGGGTGAAAGCCGGTTTGTATCCGCTGCACGGCTGGCTGCCTGATGCCCACCCGGTAGCCCCTTCGTCCATTTCCGCACTGATGTCCGGTGTTTTAACCAAGGCTGGCGTCTACGGACTGGCAAAAATCATGCTGGTGGTGCTGGGAACCAGCCTGACCGGGCAGTGGCTCACCGCCGGTGCGCTCCCTGCCTTTGGGTTGGCCCTTAGCCTGTTGGGTTGTCTGACGGTGATTTATGGCGAAGTGAAGGCGCTGCGTGAGCAAAACCTGAAACGCATTCTGGCGTTCTCGACGCTGGCACAGGTGGGAGAAATTCTCGCTATGCTCGGGCTGTTGACCAGCCTGAGCGTTGCCGGTGCTTTGTTCCACGTGATAAACCATGCCATTTTCAAAAATCTGCTGTTCCTGGCGGCAGGCGGATTGATCGCGCGCGCCGCCGGTAAACACCTGTCAGACCTGGCCGGACTCGGCAGGGTCATGCCCTTTACCGCGCTGTGCTTTGCCATCGGCGCGTTGGCCGTGATGGGGTTGCCCCCGTTCAGCGGTTTTTACAGCAAATTTCTGATGATCTACGCCGCGGTACACGCCAATGCCGTCACCGTGGCGCTGCTGTTTTTGACAGGCAGCGTGTTGGGGGCAATATATTACCTGCGCATCGTACGCGTGCTGTTCTTCGCCCGTTATCAGGGCACGGGCGTTGTAGAGGAAGCGCCGCTGGCGATGCGTGTGGCTACCGGCCTGTTGGCGGCGCTGGTCGTCCTGGGCGGCGTGTTCCCCGATTACGGGTTACAACACTGGATACAGCCGGCCATTGCGCAGATTGCCTATCATCAAGGTTGGCCCGTCACGCCGCTGCCGACGCTTAATCTGGAGTGGTCGCCCGCCACGGCAATCGCGATTATCGGCGCACTGTTGACGTTTTTACTCGGAAAGCGCGCACCGCGTCGTGCGGGAATGCTGGCGGTCGGCGTCATGGCGTTGACGCTGGGAGCGGTGCTGTTAGATGCGGGTCGCTACGATCTGCTGTCTTACTGGTTTGCCGTCTTGATAGCCGGCGTTGGCCTGCTTAACCTGTGCTATGCCATCGGCTATATGGCACATGGCCATAGCCAACACCGCTTTTTCTTCTTCTTCATATTTATGATCGGCGGCCTGTTAGGGATCACCGCCAGCAAGGATCTGTTCAACTTCTTCGCGTTCTGGGAAATCATGAGCAGTTGGACGCTCTACTTCGTGATTATTCACGATGAGACCGAAGAAGCATTGCAGGAAGGCTTCAAATACTTCATTTTCAATTTTGTCGGCGCCACCTGCATGTTCCTCGGTGTCGCCATCTTGTGCGCGCGCAGCGATGCCTTTAGCTTCGATGCTATTCTTGCTGCCGCTCAACATATGCCGCTTCCCTGGCTCGGCGCCGGATTGTTCCTTTTGTTGTCTGGGTTGCTGATGAAATCAGCGCAACTGCCCTGGCGCATCGACTACCAGATGCACCCCCCGACAGCCCCCACGCCGGTCAGCGGCTATATCTCCGCCGTGCTGCTAAAAAGTGGGATCTATGGCGTGCTCAAGCTGTTCGCACTGGGCGGTGCCGGGATGCTGTTTGTTCGGTTCGGCTCACTGGGCGATACCTCTGGCGTGATGTACAGCATCGCGCTGATCGCCACGGTTACCCTGCTTTATGCCGGTGCCATGGCGCTGATCCAGAACGGCATCAAACGACTGTTGATCTACAGCACGGTGAGCCAGTTGGGCTATATCCTGCTCGGGCTGGCGTTAGCCACCCCGGAGGGGATTGCCGGAGGGCTGATGCATCTGGTTAACCATCTGCTGCTCAAAGACATTCTGTTTCTGGCGGCGGGTTGCATCCTGGCGCAGGTGCACGTAGTGAGTCTCGATCAACTTAGCGGGCTGGGGCGTAAAATGCCGATCACTTTTGCACTCTTCCTGTTCGCCGGGCTGTCGCTATCCGGCATTCCACCGCTCAACGGCTTCGCCTCCAAATGGCTCATTTATCAAGCCGCATTCCAGAGCGGACACTATCTGCTGGCACTCAGCGCCATGATGTCCAGTCTGTTTACCCTGGCCGCCGTGCTGAAATTCGCCCATGCCGCGTTTATGGGACAGCCTGCCGCACATCTGGAAAACGTCACTGAAGCCCCGCGCTCGATGCTGTTGCCAATGGGCGTGTTGAGCGCGGCGGCGCTGGTCATCAGCCTGCTGCCAGGGGTGTTGCTGGTGCCCATCAGTCATCTGATGGCGCAGGCCGGTCTCGGCCAGATAACGGCCAGTTGGGGCGGTGCATTACCCGGCCTTCACGGCTGGCACCCTCTGACTTTGTGGGTGTTGGTGGCGATGGTGGCAGGCTGTGGTGGCGTGTTCTACCGCCTGAGCAACCGCCAGTCGCAGCACATTCATTTACATCAGGGCGGCGTCACCGATATCACTCCCGCGCAAGCGCATGTTCCCGCCTCCGCGCTGTATCAGGCACCGGAACGTTTTATTCGCCTGGCGCTGCACGCCCAGAACAAGGACTAAGGTCATGATGACGTCGATTTTTGCACCGCTGATGATTTTTCCGCTCGGAGCCGCCGCGCTGATTTTCGGCCTGTGGCTCAAAGGGGTCGATCGCATCCTGATTGCGCGTTTACAACGGCGTATCGGCCCCCCGCTGCTGCAACCCTTTTTCGATATTATCAAGCTGATGCGCAAGCAGACGCTGGTGCCGCACGGTGCACCGCGCGCCTTGTTTCTGGCGTTGCCCGCCGTCGGCGTCGGCAGCATGCTGATCGCCATTGCACTCATCCCCATCGCGCAGATCTATCAGCCCGCCACCGCGTTGGGAGACCTGCTGGTACTGCTGTATTTGCTCACCGTGCCTGCCGTGGTGTTGATGCTAGCCGGTTCCTGCTCAGGTTCGGTGTACGGTGCCATCGGTTTTTCCCGCGAAATGGCGCTGGTTTTGGCCTACGAAGGACCGTTGCTGCTGGCACTGGCAAGCGTGGCGCTAAAAACCGGGCTGGCGCAAGGCGGTTGGGTAACCTTTTCATTGTCCGAGATCGTTGCCTATCAGCAGCAGCACGGCGCGTTTGTGTTCGATCCCTGGATGTGGCCTGCGCTGGCGGCCTACGTGCTGTTTATGCCCGCCAACCTCGGCATTGCCCCGTTTGATATCCCGGAAGCGGAGTCCGAAGTGCTGGAAGGGCCCATTCTGGAATACACCGGCCCCGCGCTGGCACTGTTCCATCTGATGTCTGCCTTGAAAACACTGGTGGTCGTGGCGCTGGGCATCACGCTGTTTTTCCCCAACGGCCCGGAAGGGATCGCCGGTGTGGCGGTGTTTCTGGTGAAGTGTCTGATTGTCTCCTGCCTGTGCAAGACGCTATTGCGCGCCATGGTGGGGAGAATACGCATCGATCAGGCGTTTGTGTTTTATCTGAAGTGGCCTGAGTTACTGGGTGTAATCGGCCTTATCAGCGTAATCGCTCAGGCATAGGAAAAAGATGATGACGTTATTAACGGCTATCGCCACCCGCTCACCCTGGCTGTACCGCATCAACGCCGGTTCCTGCAACGGCTGCGATGTCGAGCTGGCAACCACCGCCTGCATTCCGCGCTACGACGTGGAACGACTGGGCTGCCAGTACTGCGGCAGCCCAAAGCACGCGGATATCGTGCTGATCACCGGGCCATTGACGATAAGAGTCAAAGAGAAAGTGCTGCGCGTGTATCAGGAGATCCCAGAACCCAAGGTCACTGTGGCGATTGGCATTTGCCCGATTTCCGGCGGCGTGTTCCGTGACAGCTATGCCATTGCCGGGCCCGCTGACAGCTACCTTCCCGTGGATGTCAACGTGCCAGGCTGCCCGCCGCGTCCGCAGGCCATTATTGAAGGGATCGCCATGGCTGTCGACATGTGGCGTCAACGCATTTAGGAACCCAGCATGAATTTTTTGAAAATCCTGATCCGTAATCTGCGCCAGGGGCCTTCCACCGACCCCTTCCCGTTTGGTGAGACCTTTACCCCCGACGCGCTGCGCGGCCGCATTGCTTTTGACGCCGCCCGTTGCTCGGTGTGTCGGATGTGCGAGCACGTATGCGCAGGCGGGGCGATCCGTTTTGAGGAAACGCCGCAAGGCGTCGAGTTTATCCTGTGGCACAACACCTGCACCTTTTGCGGATTGTGTGAACATTACTGCGTGCCCAAGGCTATCCACCTCACCAATGACTGGCATCTGGCGCATCGGCAGGAGGACAAATACCGCATGACGGAGGAAGGTGCAATGCCCTACCACACCTGCATCGGTTGCGGTGCCGCCTTTCTCGCCCCAAGTGCAGCGCTGCTGGATAACGTCTACCAGACGCCGGGTGGCGTCGACCCGGCGCTGAGTCTGCGCTGCCCCGACTGTCGCCGCACGCACACCGCCGCTCAGCAAAACACGCCGGGCATCAACCAGATTAACCATCCTGGCATTACCTACCGGACGTTGCCCCCTCATCTCTGCGAGAAGCACCATGATTGACGACATTACACAGGTTGAAAGCCTGTTTAATCAACAACTCACCGCCGGTTTCTCCTTCGAAACGCGCATTAACAAATGGGGCGTCGTCAGCGCCTGGAGCCGTCTGGCTGACACGGAACAACTGTTACCCGCCGCGCTTGCCATCAAGCAGTTGGGCGGAAGGCTGCATACCATCAGTGCTTATCAGCGCCTGGGCGGCGAACCGACCGACATCCACGAGATTGCCTACCATTTTGACCTTGATGGCTCAACGCTGACCCTGACGGTGTTTCTTGCCGCAGGCCAGCGCGATGTGCCGTCACTGACGCCGGTGTTCTGTAACGCCGACTGGAATGAGCGAGAATTTATGGAACTGTACGATCTGAATGCGGTGGGCCATCCCAATCCCACCCGACTGTTTATCGATGAAAACATCGATGCCGCGGTGCTGCAAAAATTCATTCCGTTCTCAGACATGGTCAACGCCGCCAGCACCAAGGCGCTGTGGGAAAAAATCATGCAGCAACGCGGGGAGAAGTCATGACACGTTATCAGATGCCGGTCGGTCCGCTGCACGTGGCGTTGGAAGAACCGATGTACTTCAAACTCGATCTGGAAGGGGAAACCATCAAAGGGTTGCATATTTCCGCCGGACACGTGCACCGGGGAATGGAGTATCTGGTGATGAAACGTAACTTTTACCAGAATATCACCCTGACAGAGCGCATCTGTTCGCTATGCTCCAACAGCCATCCCACCACCTTTTGCATGGCGCTGGAAGAGATCGCCGGTATTGAGGTGCCGCCGCGCGGTCACTATTTGCGCGTGATTGCCGATGAAATCAAACGCGTGGCATCAAACCTGTTTAATGTCGGCATCATGGCACACATCATCGGCTTTACGTCGCTGTTTATGCATGTGCTGGAAACGCGTGAAATTGTGCAAGATATCAAGGAGACGCTGTACGGCAACCGCATGGATCTCGGCGCCAACTGCATTGGCGGCGTGAAATATAACCTGGATGCCAAGCGCATCGCCTACCTGATCACGCGGCTGAATGAAATAGAACCGGCGGTAGCGGAAATTCACCAAATCTACAGCACCCATCGCAGCATACTGAGCCGCACCCGCGGCGTCGGCGTACTGCCTCTGACCATCGCCCGCGAGTACGGGCTGATCGGCCCGGTGGCGCGCGCTTCTGGCGTGGAATACGACGTGCGGGCCAAGACCCCTTATGCCATTTATCCCGAACTGGATTTCACCACCATGACCCGTCCCGATGGCGATGTGTGGTCGCGGGCGATGGTGCGGTTGGATGAAGTACAAATGGCGATTAAGCTTATCCGCCAGTGCCTGACGCAACTCCCTGATGGGCCCGTAGCGATAGTGGGCATGCCGACGATCCCCGCCGGCGAAGCGGTTGCCAAAACCGAAGCACCGCGCGGTGAGCTGATTTACTACCTGCGCACCAACGGAACCGATATGCCGGAACGCATGAAATGGCGCGTGCCGAGTTACCCGAACTGGGATGCCTTGCACGTGATGATGCGCGACAACACCGTGGCCGACGTGGCGCTGATTGTTAACAGCATCGATCCCTGTATTTCCTGCACCGAACGTTAATACAACCGGCCTGAAGTTCAGGCCGGTAAACGGGCACCCGGCTTACTTTTTAAACTCAGCCAGCCGGGTAGACAATTGCTGCATATTGACAATGGCATAGCGGTTTTTGGCGATACGCATAATATCGCCGTCTTTCATCAACACATTAAACAACGATGACGTGGTTTGCCGCGTGGCGCCAATAATCAGTGAAATGTTTTCCATGGTTAAATCACAATCGAACTCGATGCCGTTTTCAGTCATGTTACCGTTGGCGCGTCCCAGTGATAAAATAAACGCGATCAAGCGAGTTTTGGCATCATGAAAAATAATGCCTTCAATCACATCCCAGGAACTTCCCAGCATGTCACCTAATATCCCCGTCATCAGCAACGCAATTTCCGGGTGATCCACGACTTGTTGGCGAAACGCTTTGATAGGCGTCAATAAAATAACAGAATCCTTCACTGCTTCAATAAACGCGCGGGTGTGGGTACTAAAGATATCGCCCTGTTCCAGATAATAGAGCGTAAATTCGCGCCCTTCGTAAGAAAGAAAAACCCGCAGCCGTCCGGCAGAGACAATCAGTACGTCATCACTGGCCTTATCGGGGCCGCTGACTCGGTTTCCTTTTGGGCAGCGTTTGCTGCGAAATTGCTGCAAAATATGATTGTGCTGTTGCTGATTCAGTAACTCAATCAAATTTATCGCCGACACTCTCATTTTTGATCGCATCAAAAATGTCCTCATGACATCAGCCTGGGAAATATATCCCGTATTGTTTACCGCCTATTTTCATGCCAATGAGAGACAAATGCCATTAAGCAGATCGAAAAAATACTTCATGGTGTCAAAATAATGGAAACGAGAAAGGCGATTTCCCGCCTTTCTCGTTGTGAGGCGGTTATAAGGTAAAGCGCGACACCACCTGTTCCAATTGATCGGATTGATCTTCCATGGACTGCGCCGCTGCCGCGACCTGCTCGACCAACGCCGCATTTTGCTGGGTGGTGTTGTCCAACTGGTTAATGGCAACGTTGATCTGATCGATACCTTTGCTCTGCTCTTCGTTGGCAGAGCTGATTTCAGCGATAACACCAGTGACGCTGTTTACGCCGCTCATCAACTCTTCCATGGTTGAACCAGCCTGCCGCACCAGATTACTGCCCTGCTCAATGTTGGTGACCGATTCTTCGATCAGCGCTTTAATTTCCTGCGCAGAGGTGGCACTCCGTTGCGCCAGTGAACGCACTTCTCCTGCGACCACGGCAAAACCACGCCCGTGCTCACCAGCCCGCGCCGCTTCAACCGCGGCATTCAACGCCAGAATATTGGTCTGGAAAGCGATGCCATCAATCACACTAATGATCTCGACAATCTTGTTGGATGACGCGTTTATCCTGGTCATGGTGGAGACCACTTCATTCACCACCGATGCGCCTTTGTGGGCAATACCTGACGCATCCTCCGCGAGTTTGCTGGCGTGGCGCGCGTTGTCGGCGGTCTGGCGTACCGTTCCCGCCAGTTCTTCCACGGACGCTGCGGTTTCGACAATCGATGAAGACTGTTCCTCGGTGCGCGACGAGAGATCGGCGTTACCGCTGGCAATCTG
The DNA here is from genome assembly GCF_025962655.1 of Candidatus Symbiopectobacterium sp. NZEC151. Taxonomy (GTDB): domain Bacteria; phylum Pseudomonadota; class Gammaproteobacteria; order Enterobacterales; family Enterobacteriaceae; genus Symbiopectobacterium. The sequence goes on from NZ_JAGFPE010000001.1 coordinate 1,089,005, forward strand.
GCGCGACGCCGAGGACATGGCCAGCGCGCTCTGACCCACCTGCTGCATCAGCTCTTGCAGGTAGGCGATGAAATCATTAAAGCTCTGCACCACCGCGTTAAATTCAGGATTTTTACTGGCGGGCAGTCGTTGGGTCAAATCAGCACCACCGCTGGAGAGCGCCTGAATATTATGCTGCAACAGTTTTAAATTTTTCATGAAGATACGGAAGAAACTGACCAGAACAATCAGCAACAGAAAGCACAGCGCTCCCTGCACCACGGTGAGTTTTGTCAGTATGCTGCTGGTGTGGCGTGACAAATGGCTGGAGGGAATATCCGCCACCAGATACCACGGGCTGCCGGCAATCGGTTGAACTAACAGCGTATGTTCTCCGTCAGTCCCGTCGTAGGTTCCATCGGTGGCGGCGTTACCGGCACGCGACAGCAATGCCTGCAACGGTGACGCCGCTGGGGTCTTCAGATCCTTAAGATTGAGCAGCGCCGCGCTGCCTTGCTCCGGTTGACCGTTGCCAACCACTTTCCCATCGGCTTCGACAATCAGTACCTTACCTTCAACGGCGGCACTCATCTCCTTGGCGAGCTTGTTGAAGAAGCCTAAGGTGACATCGATGGTGGCAACGCCCCAGGGTTTACCGTCGCGGCTTATTGCCATGGCACAGTTGGTACGCGGTTGCGGGCTGGCGGCATCCTGATAGGCTTTGGCCCATGCGCACTGGCCTTGCGCCGCATTCATCCCCTCTTTATACCAGGGTTGCTCCCAATATTTTTCTGACTGCGGCTGGTTCCACACCGTATTGACGTGCAGTTGGCCTGCCGCATCGCGGGCAAAAAAGGTGCTGAAGCGATCGCGCGCCGCATCACGCACGCCCGGTAATGGCCAAATCCCCCCGCCAAACACGTTCAGATCGTTGTACTGATTAACCAGATTGGGGAGCAGCGTATCAATCTGCTCGCTGCTTAATACGCTGACCAGTTCGGTGATGGTTTTCTGTTGCGCCTGCACCCGGTTCATTTGTTCGGTGATCGCTCGTGCCTGACGGTCAACGGTGAGGCGGATCAGATTGCTTTCATTTTCAATCAACTGGGGAGAAACAAATTGGCGGATAACCACAAACGTGAGAATGAGTAATAGTCCGAAAAAGCCGATAAGAAATAGGCTAAAGCGCGCTTGCGTGGTTTTTAAAATGCCATTTTTGCACATGCTACACGTCCATATTTTATAGGGGATACGTTATTTTTAACGACGTTAGCAGGGATTTCTTTAGCGGGACAGCGGTGATTTTCAACCCCTATCACAGAACAAAACAGTCAATGCAAAATGCTGATATTGTTAATTATTGCGTTCACAGGCAATGACTGAGCCGTCATCAATGTCGACAACCCTCAGCTCTCTCGTGGTAGCAAAGCGAGAGACAACATCATAACGGCGACAGATATTGCAAATGCAGCAACGGATAGGCCCGCCCTTGCCCGTCGAGCGCAGAGCGCCCGGTGCGCACAAAACCCAATCGTTGATAGAAAGCCAGCGCTTGGACATTTTGTTCATTCACATCGGTGGTCAGTTGCGGATAGCGCGCCAACGCAGCTCCGATCAGCGCACGGCCAATGCCTTTGCCATGAGAATCGGCATCGACAAAAAGCGCTTCCAGATGCCCATGATGTAAATACATAAAACCGACGATGTTACCGTTGGACTCCAGCGCCAGCGTGAGCGTAATCTGAGGGAAAAAGGCGCAAAGTTCTGCATCAATCGCCGCGCGATCGCGTGGTGTCAGAAAATGATGCGTTGCATCAACGGCGTTACGCCAAATAGCCATAATACGCGGAATATCGTCTGCGGTTGACGGGCGGAACTGAAGCATAACTAACCTCATACTGGCTGGCAGAAAACCCTATATTACAACAAGATTATCCTCGCCGGGTGTGAGCGCTGCCAACCACAAATGGATGAGTACCCTCAAAAGGTATAATTCACCGCCATGATGCCACTGGTCTGATTACGGCGGTACACAATCGGACTCTCTGCCGCCCGGTCGCCGAGCCAGGTGTAACCCACGCTCAGTGACGTTCCCCAGTGCGGCGTAAACTGATGTCCCCAGGTCAGACTGCTCTCCACCGCGTAAAATCCGCCCTGCGCATCGAAGCGGGAATAGCCAGCGCGTGCGCTTTGCTCACGGTTAACCCCGTAAAAACGGTTCATATAACGTGCATCACCAAACAGTGCAGCACTTTGTAATGCAAGCGTATCACTGCTGCTTTGAAAAGGGATCACGGTCAGCGCGGTGCGGTATTGTCCGCCCTGTGAATCGCTGAGTGGCAACGTGGCGGCACCTTCCAGCTGCAACCACGGCGTTAGTGCCCATCCAACCGTCAACGTGGTGTTAACGCTGGGATCGATTTTCCCCATGCCTTTCAGTTTATCTGAACCCGCACGCCAATTGCTGTTTCGATCGCTACGGCCGGGATTGATACCCAGACTGTGTTCAAAATAAAGCCCGGTATCGTTTTGTACGTGATAGCCAATCCCTCTCAATGCGTCAAAGAACCACGCGCCATACTGCGCCTGAATCACCGGTATTATTTGCAGGCTTCCCTGGTCAGCTCCGCTGTAGCGCGGCGAGTATAGCCCACCGACGCCAAGCGTGAGGCTTTTGGCACTCGCGTTCTCGCCTTCATCAGCCCTGGTGCCCTGCGCTATGCCACCTATCAGGAGGCAAAGCGTAGGTAGTATTATTTTTCTGGTTTTCATCTTGTCACCTCACGAGTAAATTGTTTTTGCGCTACCGCGCTCAAGGTTCTGGTCGGTGACTGGATTATGAATGGGCAATATCAACAAACCGTCAGGGATTTATGAAGAAATGGTCAAGATGACACATGCAGACTAAACGTATTCTGATCATCGAGGATGACGCAGATGCAGCCAACGTGCTGGAAGCCTATCTGCGGCGGGAAAACTACGAGGTCACGCTGGCCAGCGATGGTCTGTCCGGGCTGGAACTTGCGCTGCGCCTAAAGCCCGATTTGATCTTGCTTGATGTGATGCTTCCGGGCATGACGGGCACGGAGATCCTCGCGGCGGTGCGTCGCAAGAACGATACCCCCATCATCATGGTTACAGCCATGGGCGATATGCCCGACAAAATTGGCGCGCTGCGTTACGGAGCCGATGATTACGTGGTCAAACCCTACATTCCAGGGGAAGTTGTCGCCCGCGTGCAGGCCGTGCTGCGCCGCAGTCAGGGCCAGAATGTGCCCAATGAATTACTGCGTTGGGAAAAACTCGAAGTCGATACGCTCGCACGCACGGCCAGCGTGATTCGGGTTGACGATCCCCCTTATTACCTTGAATTGACCCCAACCGAATTTTCACTGCTGGCGACGGTGATGCGCGCCCCCACCAGACCGTTTTCCAGACACTATTTGCTCGAACAGTGCCTGCCGGAAAGTGACGCCTTAGAACGGGTGGTAGACACGCATATGTATAACCTGCGCAAGAAGTTGGAAAATGCCGGCATCAGCGAGGTGTTAATCAATGTCCGCGGCGTCGGTTACCGGTTTCGTCAACCATGAATGATGTCACCTATGAATAACACAAATCGCTACTCCTTCTGGCGTTGGATTTGCCTGCACATCCTCACCCTGGCTATCGGCACCGTGGTGATTATCGCGCTCTGTATGTGGTTGCGTTTCGAGATTTATAATTACTGGGTGATGCACGATATGCCGACGGCGCTGCGTGAAGAGTTCGAAGCGCTACGCCAGCACCCGCAAACCAACCCCGCACGTTTTCATGAGATCTTTGATGCCTGGTGGGGCATTGAATATACCGATCCCTCGATAGCCTCCTCCGACTGGATTATGGTCGGCGTGTTGGTGGCCGTGATGATCCCGTTCATCGTACTGATGGGCCTGCGCAGCGCTCGCCCGCTTTCCCTGCAGTTCGATCATCTGCGGGCCTCAGCACAGGCCGTCACTCAGGGCACATTCACTACCCAGGCGACGCTTGTCAGCCAGGCACCGGAGGAAATGCTGCGCTTTGCGCAGGATTTCAATAGCATGACGCAGCAGTTGGCCCGCTATGAGCGTGAACTGCACACGTCCCACGTTGCCATGGCCCATGAATTACGTTCGCCACTCACCGCCGCCATTGGTCGGCTTCAGGGCATGCTTGATGGCGTATTCGCACCCGAACCACAACAGCTAGCAATGGTGATGAAACAGTTGCAACATCTCAACCGCCTGATTGACGATCTGCACCTGATTTCTCTTGCCGACGCCGACAGGCTGATACTGGATCGCCGTGAGCACAATCTGGCAGACTTGATGCGCGAACGCGCGGCCTGGCTCAAGCCGCAGTCAGAAGCCGCAGGCATGCTGATTACCGTGCAGGCCGATACGCCTTGTCCTTATGTGGGTGATGCCTTTCGGCTTGGGCAGACCTTCACCGTGCTGATGGAGAATGCGCTGCGCTATGCCAGCGAAGGTCAACGCTTGGATATCACACTGACCGCCACAGAAAGCGGATATCAGATAGCATTTCGTGACTTTGGACCGGGTGTAACACCCGATTTTATTACTGACATGTTCGAGCGTTTTACCCGCGCTGACTCGTCACGCGCCCGCCATTCTGGCGGAAGCGGCCTGGGTCTTTCCATTGCGCGCGCTATCTGCAAAGCCCACGGTGGCACCATCACCGCCGAACTGCCAACGGGAAAAGGGTTACTGTTTCGGATTCAGTTGCCCGTTTCCCCTCATAAATAGCAAAAAAACGGCGACCCTTGATAAATCCTTGACAGAACATTCAAGAAATCTCGACAGGCACGGGGTGTAATGGCCTTCTCTTGAACAGGGAATGACGCCATGTGTGACACCTTTTCAACCTGTGCCCGTCACGGGTTACATCATCTTTTATCCCATTTGCCCGATATCAAGGGTGTGCTGATCCTGGCAGTATGGCTGCCCGCGCTGCTTGCCGGGTGTGATGGCAATAACGTGGCAAAAGACAGCGTGCCGCGCGCGGTGCGCTATACCACCGTTCCCTCACCCTCAGCGACCGCTGCTGGCGTATGGATTGGTGAGATACGCGCTCACGATGAAACCACGCTCGGGTTCCAACTGGAAGGACGGATCCTCAGCCGGCAGGTTGAAATAGGTGACAACGTCACCAAAGGCCAGCTTCTGGCGACCCTGGACAGCGACATCAACCGCAATCAACTCAACAGCGCCCAAGCCGAGGTCGAGAGCGCCCGCGCCGCCGAACAGGTCGCGGCCGCTAATCTGCGCCGTATGCAGGCATTAATGCCCTCCGGCGCTATTGCCAGGGTTGAATTGGACAATGCCACGGCAAACTGGCAGGCGGCACAATCGCGCAGGAAAAGCGCGCAAGCTACGCTTAACAATGCGCAAGAAAATCTGTCATGGACCCAACTCACCGCACCGCGCGCCGGTGTTATCACCGCCGTCAACGCGTCCGCCGGGCAGGTCGTGAGCGCAGGGCAAGCGGTATTCACCCTCGCGGCGGGCCAGGAACGCGATGCGGTATTCGATGTCACCGATCCTCAGGCAATGGCCGGACAGGGCGAATCTCGACTCAACGTCTCCCTGCTGAGCACGCCAGCGCTCACCACACCGGGGATATTGCGCGATATCAGCCCGCAGGCCGATCCGCAAACGCGCACCTGGCGCGTGCGCGTGCGGCTGGAAACACCCCCGGTTGCCATGACGCTGGGGGCGACGGTACGGGCGCAAATGCCTCGGGCGGCACCGGCAATGATGACCCTTCCCGCTTCCGCATTGACTCGCGCCGATGAACAGGCTGCCGTTTTTATTGTTACCCCGCAGAACCAACTGCAACTGCGCCCCATTGCCCTGGGCGGTTACTCCATCGCGTCGATTTTTGTCACAGCGGGCATTGAACCGGGTGAAAACGTGGTGACGGCGGGTGTGAGTAAATTGCGGGCTGGAGAAACCGTGGTCCTTGGGGAGAAGCAGCAATGAATTCGGCACGAAAAAAAGCGTGGTTTAATCTCTCTGATTGGGCACTCAAGCATCAGCAACCGGTGACATTTTTTATGCTGATGATTATTGCCGCCGGTATCTTCAGCTATGAAAAACTGCCGCGCAATGAAGATCCCGCTTTCACCATCAAAACCACCGTTATTGCAGCACAGTGGCCCGGTGCAACACTGACGGATACCGTCAATCTGGTTACCGATACCCTAGAGAAAAAGCTGCAAGAAATTCCCGGTCTGGATTATATCGAGAGTGAAACGCGCGCCGGACAGTCATTTATTTACGTCAACCTGCGCGATGATACTCCGCCAGCAGCAGTGCCTGATATCTGGTATCAGGTGCGCAAAAAAATGCAGGATATCGCCCCCTCACTGCCGCAAGGCGTTACGGGACCCAGCGTTAATGATGAATTTGATAACACCTTTGGCACAATCTATGGCTTTACCGCAGAAGGTTTTACTCCCCGTGAGTTGCGCGATCGGGTTGAGGACGTGCGACGTTCACTGATGAATCTGCCGGATATCGGCAAAATCACCCTGATAGGCGAACAGGAAGAACAGATCGTTATTGCTTTTTCACCGCAAAAACTGGCCGGTATGGGACTGGATGTGCAACAGGTGATGGCGGCCTTGAGCGCGCAGAACACCGTTGCCCCCGCAGGAACGCTGCGCACGGACCGGGATAATATTGCGTTGCGCGTCAGTGGTGCATTTCGCTCAGAAGAGAGCCTGCGTGATGTCACGCTCAATATCGGCGGACGTTACCTTCCCCTTACGGATATCGCTACCCTCAGCCGCCAACCCGTTGAACCGCCGGCATTGGCATTTCGGGTGAATGGACAACCCGCGATCGGTTTGGCGATTGCGATGGCTCCCACGGGCAACATGCTGCGTTTTGGTCAGGCGATTACGCACCGGATGACGGCCATTCAGGCACAGTTGCCCTATGGCATCGAATTAACCCAGGTTGCCAATCAATCCGCCGTGGTCGAACAGGCGGTTCACGGCTTCGTCAAGGTGCTGATCGAGGCGATAACCATCGTGCTGGCCGTTTCGTTTGTTTCGCTGGGATTACGCGCGGGTCTGGTGGTGGCGGCAGCCATTCCGTTGGTGCTGGCGATGACGTTTACCGGGATGATGTTGGCAGATATTGGCCTGCAACGCATCTCGCTGGGCGCACTGATCATTGCGCTGGGGCTACTGGTCGATGATGCCATGATCACCGTGGAAGCGATGGTGTCGCGTCTGGAAGCCGGTGACACCCTGCGACGTGCGGCCACCTATGCCTTTGAGACAACCGCGTTTCCAATGCTGACCGGCACGCTGGTGATGATCGCGGGTTTTATTCCGGTCGGTTTTGCCGCATCGAGTGCCGGAGAGTACTGTTTTTCCCTGTTTGCGGTCGTGCTGATGGCATTACTCAGCTCATGGGTCGTCGCCATTCTGTTCTCGCCGTTAACAGGCACCTGGCTGTTACCGCGCCGTCTGCCAGCCCGTTCCCACACTCAGGGCAAATTTATGCACGGTTATCACCGCTTGCTGCGGCACGTATTGCGTCATCGTTGGATAACCGTGACTTTAGCAATCGCGCTATTGGCGCTCTCCATGCTGGGTGCCACCTTTCTGCAAGGCGAGTTTTTCCCAACCTCCGATCGTCCCGAATTGCTCGTAAGCCTGACGCTGCCAGCCAATGCCTCGCAAACCGAGACTGCACGCCAAACCCAGCGGCTTGAACAGGCACTGCTCAGGAACCCCGATGTCGTTCGTCTGTCAAGTTACGTGGGCGGCGGTGCCATCCGTTTCTATTTACCGATGGACGTCTTGCAGGATAACGAAAATACCGCCCAGTTGGTGGTGGTCGCGACAGATTTGGCCGCCCGCGATCGGCTGAAGCAACAATTAAACGAGATACTGACGCAGCAATTCAGTGACATTGTCACGCGTGTTTCTCCACTGGAATTAGGCCCGCCCGTGGGCTGGCCGGTAAAATACCGTGTCACCGGGCCAGACTATGCCCAGGTACGCCATATCGCACAGCAGGTGGCGGCCATCGTTGGACAACAACCTGCGGCGCGCGAAGTGAACCTGACCGCCGGGGAACCCCAGCGCGTCATGACCTTCCAGATCAATCAGACTGAAGCTCGCGCACTGGGTTTATCGTCCAACAGCGTGGCACAGATGCTCAACACGCTGTGGTCTGGCAGCGTGGTGACCCAGGTGCGCGATGGGAATCATTTGATTGATGTGGTGCTGCGCGGCAGCGATGCGGAACGACAGAATAGGGATACCCTTCAGGCGCTAATGTTAACCACGCCTTCAGGCAAAAAGGTGCCGCTAGGCCGGATTGCATCACCGCTATGGGGCGTGGAAGATCCGGTGATATGGCGTCGTCAACGCTTGCCGTTTATCAGTGTACAAACCGATGTGGCACCGGGTATACACGCTCAGGCACTGTCTCAAGCGTTACGCCCTCGCGTTGATGCGCTACGCGCCACGCTGCCTGCGGGTTACCGTATCGAAGAAGGCGGTGCCAGCGCCGAATCAGACAAAGGCAATCGCTCGGTATACGCCGTATTGCCGGTCACACTGCTGACCATGCTTTTTTTGCTGATGGTTCAGTTGCAACGGTTTTCGCGGATGCTACTCGCCTTGATGATGGCGCCGTTTGGCTTACCAGGCATTGTGGCAGCCATGCTGCCTACCGGCACGCCAATGGGGTTTGTGGCGCTGCTCGGGGTGATTGCCTTAGCCGGAATGATTATCCGCAACGCGGTTATCCTGATCAGTGAAGTCGACAATCATTCTCGTCAAGGGTTGGCGCACGATGATGCCATTGTCGCCGCCGCGTTGCATCGCGCTCGGCCTATCCTGCTTACGGCCTGTGCCGCTATTCTCGGCATGATCCCGATTGCGCATCAGGTATTTTGGGGGCCAATGGCTTATGCGATTATCGGCGGGTTGATCTTCGCCACGCTGGTGACATTGACGCTACTGCCCGCCGCGCTCAGCCTGATGATGCAGCGGGAGAAAAACACACCGCGGACCATGCTCACCGCACCGACAGCCTAACGCCTTCTTTCTGTATGCCATCCTCCGCCTAAGCGGAGGATGACGTGTTGGTGGAGTGATAGTGTCCATTGCCTGTCACGCCTCATACCCGATACGGCTTTGCTTATGTTTTTTTGTTTATGGCCTGACACCAAATGTCCTGTTTATTGCCCCGCCTCCTCTGCCAACATGGCATAACACCCTCTATTGTCATTGCAAACATCTGGCAGGAATCCCTCACTATGCACTATCGTCCGGTTTTAGACGCGCTTCGCCGCTTTGATCCGCCGCAGGCGTTGCAAGACGCCAAAGGCCCATTGATCAATCTGGCGCTCAATGAAAACAGTCTTGGCTATTCCCCGCTGGTCGCGCAGGCACTCGGCGCGGCGCTGACCTCCGCCTCGCGCTATCCCTCCACCTTCTGCGACGAACTGCGAGAAAAGCTGGCTCGCCATCACGATATTGACCCGCAGCGTCTGGTATTTGGCAGCGGCATTTTTGAGATACTGTCGCTGATCAGCGCCGTATTCGTCAGCGACGGGGATGAGGTGGTGATCCCCACGCCCTCTTTCGGCTGGTATAACCTGACCACGCGGTTGAACGGCGGTACCGTGGTTGCCGTGCCTTTATCCGAACACGCCATTGACCTTGATGCCGTGCTGGCGGCTATCACGCCGCAAACGCGGTTGATCTGGCTATGCAACCCGCACAACCCGATGGGAACGATGGTTGCCTCGGGGGCGTTACAGGCGTTTCTCGCCAAGGTCCCTGCCGATATTCCCGTGGTGCTCGACGAAGCGTACCGTGAATATGCCGTGGCACCGGATGTGCCAGATGGCATTGCGTTGGCCCGCCAATACGCCAATCTGATTGTGTTGCGTACTTTTTCCAAAGCCTATGGCCTGGCGGGGTTGCGTATTGGTTATGCGGTCGCCAGTGTCGAAACGGCCAGTCTGTTGCATAAAGTCAAAGTGCCCCCCAATGTGAATCATCTGGCCCAAATTGCTGCCAGCGCCGCGCTGGAGGATAGCGATTTTCTGGCACGCTCTGTCACACTGGTGCGCGAGGGATTGGCCGATTACTATGCCTGCTGTGAGGCGTTGGGATTCGACTATATTCCGAGTTTCGCCAACTTTCTGATGATCAACCTGGAACGTGATGGCGACGAGGCCGCAAACGTGTTTCTCGACGCAGGCATCGTGCTGCGCTCAGGCCGGGAAGTGGGCCTTCCCTCGTGGATTCGCGTGACGATCGGCAATGCCGATGAGAACCAGCGGGTATTCGCAGTACTGTATCAACTGGCCGCGCAACGTCCGGCATGACAGGAAATAACATGGAAATAATCAGAGTGGCAGAACCCTGGCAGCTCGCTGCCGTGCACTACCTCCGGATTCAAGTGGCGTTGAGTCTGGATATTGCTATTTCCGGTGAGATCGACGAAAAACCGGGCGATAACTGCGACTATCTGCTGATCATGGACGGTGAAACGCCCGTGGCTACCGGGCGTCTGCGTCATTATCACGGACAGGCAAAATTCGAGCGGATCAGCGTTGCGGTTGGCTATCAGGGCAAAGGCATCGGCAGCCTGCTGATCCGTGAGATGGAAGTCTGGGCGGCAGAACTGGGGTTTACCCAGGTACTGATCACCAGCAAGTGGGACGTGCGCCAGTTTTATCTACAACTGGGCTATCAGACCGAAGGCGACATCATCGAGGGCGGCCTGTTCGCCTTGATTCGCGTGACCAAAACCTTGAATTGATGGGGCCCTAACCACAAAGGGCTCTACTCTCACCGTCATTCCCGCGCAGGCGGGAATCTCTTGCAGGTGAAACGCGTTTCTTCTGGCAGAGATCCCCGGCTTTCGCCGAGGATGACGAGAGGTAAAGCGACTCAGTGATCAATTTCAGGGCACCTCCGGTGCCCTTTAAACGTTTCCCTCGCTTATGCCGTCGTGGTGCCTGACTGCGATCGCGCCTGCCACAGGGCAAGCACCAGCCACACCGCACCCGCACTGGCGTAAGCCACTGGCGCGACATACATTGCCACCCCCAGGGTATAGCGATCGGACAACTGACCAACCAGCTCCGGACCAATCACACCGGCCAGGCCGGACGTCAATACGATGGAATAAGCCATGGCGCTGTTACGCAAATGCGGCGGCACCGTTTCAACAATCAGCGTGGTCAAGGTTCCGGCGCTAAAGCCAAAGGCGGCAATCCCGGCCGCAATCCCCACCTGCGCGTGTGACAGCGTCGGGCTGCTATAGGCCAACGAAAATGCCAACGCCGCCAGCAGTGAAGTGCTGGCTAAAAACAGCGGGAATCCCCAGCGATACTGACGCAATAACAGGCTGGAAAAATACCCGCCAATCAGCCCCATTGGCAGCGTGTACAGCAACACCTGCGCCAAAAAACCTGATGCCTGCGGATTGGTGAGCGCAAAAACGCGATGCAAATAAGCCGGTATCCAGATTTGTACCGACATAGCGATAAAAAACAGCAACAAGGCAACCGTGTGCAGCACGTAGGCCGGAAAACGGAACACCGCCAGACTGTCCCGTATCCCGGTTTTTTCGCTTATCGTGTTTCCCGGCTGCGCGCCATCCATCGCACCAATGGTCGGCTCTTTCACGCGCAGCAACAGCAGTACCAGCACAATACCCGGCAACCCCGCGACAAAGAACGCCGTGCGCCAGCCATACTCGCTGGCCAGCAGGCTACCGAGCGCAAGCGCGGCGGCGGTACCGATTTTATTTCTCAACATGTATAGCGAAAACACCACGTTGCGCCAACGCGGACGGTAAAGATCCGCCAACCAGCCCGGTGCGACGGTGTTATAGGCCGCCTCACTGAAACCGGTGAGCACGCGCCAAAACAGCAAACCGATAAAACCGGCAGCCAGCCCCGTCGACAATGACGCCACGCTCCACACCGTCGCGCCAATCAATAACACCGTTTTACGACTAAACCGGTTCGCCAGCGTGCCCATAATCGGCGCACCAAGGATACCAGCCAGGGTGAACATGGAAGAGAAGCGCCCCATTTGCTCATCGCTGAAACCAAACTCCGCTTTGATGGGCGTCAGCAGGGAGGAGATAATGGCTGAATCCAGCACGCACACCACGCCCAACATCCAGATAAACGCCAGAGACAGGTGGCTACTTTGCTGCCACCCGGACGCCGCAGGCAAGGCCTGATAATACGAGTCACTCAATAATTCTTTTTGCGATACCGCCATGGCAATGCCCTCACCAATACTATTTTCAGTAATCCATCGGTCGTGATCGCTATTGTTTAATAACAGACGCTGACGGCAAAAGGACAATCCGTGCCACGGATAGATGAAAACAGACTTTCGTTAGCTGTTTTATTGCATTGCTATTGAGGGGATATCCTGATTACATTTTTAGTCATGATGACATCACCACAAAGCACCAGGTGAAAAATGGAATCGCAACGCGCGGGTATGCTGTCGCCGAACAGCAGAGGCCCTGTCCCGGCACATCAACCGCTCGGGACCAATGACCGATTTTTTACATTATTTCAAATATCAGGTTTATTACTCTCTTCAGCCAATAAATCTATTTTAACTGAGACATTGCAACAGCAATTTGCTATTTATCCTACACAGCGAGATTGGTCATCCACTACCATTTCCTATCAGGAAATGCGTTATATTTTTGAGCATCTGTGGTTGGGAGAAGATAAAGACCGGAGCGCGTGTTTATTCAACCATGCGGCGCGGATTAATTACACCAGTTTTGGTACGATCAGTCTGGCAGCAATGGCATTAAACAACGGTGAGGAAAGTATTCGTTTTTGTGCCAAACATTTCCAAACGCCGTGGAGTGCGGTGCCAGAAGCCAATCGCAATGGAGGCCTTAGCCTGCTGCACATTCCCAGATTTTACGATCCGGAGCTGCGCGCGACGCTTGAACACTTTCACTTTGTGAACTGCTTTGCGGTTTCCCGTTCCCACACGCCGGGCATCCCTATTGCAGACAGCGTGCGCTTTACGCGCTCCTGCGGCATTGCTAAATCCACGCTTGAGCACTATTTCGGCTGTCCGGTTTTCTTTGATGAGGGGATCGCGCAAATCGATTTCTCACTCCAGTGGCTTAACCGCCCCACACCCGCGCTAAACAGTGCACTGCGTACGCAGGCCGAGCGGCTGGCGGCCACAGTGGCGGGCCGCATCAGGGATAAACACAGCCTGCTTCAGTTTTTGCAGGCACATCTGGACACCATTCATTCTGCCGACGACATGGCGCGGCTGCTCAGCATCAGCCGCCGCACGCTGGCCCGCGTCCTCGATCAGCAAGGTGCCAGCTACTCCATTTTGTCGCGTGAAGTGCGTCTCACCGAAGCCCGTCGCCTGCTGCGCAGCGGTGTTACCACAGAGCATATCGCCGAGCGCTTAGGGTTCTCTGATGAACGCAGCTTCCGGCGCGCCTTTAAATCCTGGTGCGGGAGTAGCCCATCCGACTACCGCAGTGGTCAGGAGCAGTTTTTACATTCGTTGAAATGATCGCCAGTTACCCTGATGAGGAGTGGTTATGTCTACCGTGCTATACCCAGAAAAAACCGTTGAGCAAACCGATGATGGCGGGTTTCGCCGCCAAAGTAACGCTTTCACCAGCCGTTTCGGCACAGGCAGCCATCAACTGCCGGTCGAAGCAGGTCGCTACCGCCTGATCGTCAGCGCTGGCTGCGGCTGGTCACGGCGCGTTCTTATTTTACGTCGCCTGTTGGGGTTAGAAACGGCAATCTCCGTGGGATACGTATCGCATCGCGACAGCGACGGTTGGCTGTTTGCCGGTCAACCTGACGGCGTTGATGCGGTGCTTGGCGTTAAACGACTCAACGATCTCTATCGCCGCACCATCCCTGACTACACCGGGCGCGGCACCGTACCGACGCTGGTCGATTTGAAAACCGGTAAGGTGGTTAACAACGACTACCACACCCTGCCCTACGATCTCGAAACGGCGTGGGCTCCGTTGCACAGTGCAACGGCACCGGATCTTTATCCCAGCGCGTTACGTCCCGCCATCGACCTGCTTAACCAGCAGATTTTTGACGATGTCAACAATGGCCCGTACAAGATCCTGTTTGCCAACTCCCTGCTGGCCGCGCGGGTAGCCAAAAATATCTTTGAAGCGCGACTGGCCGATTACGACCACCGCCTGACGACCCGGCGCTATCTGTTCGGGGCCCAGATTACCGATTCTGACGTGCGCTTATTCCAAACATTGCTGTCGTATGACCGGGGATACCGCCCCAGCCTGCCTCCCGAACTGGGCACCGCGTTCGCCATCAGCGATTTTCCGCACCTGTGGGCCTATGCCCGCGATTTGTTTGCCACGCCGGGCTTTGCCGATGATGCCGATAAGGTTGCCACCGGCTTGTTGCCTCAGGCCGATGGCACCTATCGCTATGGGTTTGGCACCGAACGCATCGCCAGCGTTACCGACGATGCGGCGCTGACGCGCTGGCAAGCCCCTCACCAGCGCGATGTATTGACTGGCTCACCGTTGGCCTCCGGCCCCGGCGGCGCTGGCACGGAGCGCTATTGGTCCTGGCTTGAGAGAACAGCCGCGGTGAATTCAACGAACGTATAGGTATGCAATGGCCGCCCAGCCTGGCATAGTAAAGGTTACAGATAACGCGTTGAATTACTTGCCGGGAAATCGCTTATGGCGGCCATAAATCGCTGGACGCGGGAACAGTTACTGGTGGCTTTTACGCTCTACAGTCAGATCCCTTTTGGAAAATTGCATGCGCTCAATCCTGATATTATCCATTATGCAGGGTTGATTGGCCGCACACCGTCGGCACTGGCGATGAAGCTGGTGAACATAGCCAGTCTGGACCCTTTTATTATCGAATCAGGACGTCGCGGTCTGACGGGCGCATCGAAAGCGGATCGCGAATTGTGGCAGGAGATGGATCGGGATAGCGATGCCTTTGAGCAGCAATGCCAATCCGCGATGACCACGCTGGAAAAACCGCTGACGGCGTTGCAAGAGACTCCCGCAGCAGATTTCAGTGGCAGAGAAAAAACCACCATCATCAAAGCGCGTGTCGGGCAGCAACTGTTTCGCAAACGGGTGTTGGACGCCTACGAAAACCGGTGTTGTCTAACCGGTCTGGAAGAGCCGATGCTGCTGGTTGCCAGTCACATCCGTCCCTGGAATAACGCGGTTGAACATCGCCTTGATCCGAGTAACGGCCTGTGCCTTTCCAGCTTGCATGATAAAGCCTTCGATCGCGGATTGATCACCTTTAACGATCACCTCGAACTGGTGCTTTCCCCCCGCATCAAGCAGCTAAAAAGCGCGGCGAGTGAACAAAGTTTCGCAAAATATGAAGGGCATGCGCTCAGGCTGCCCATCGCCTTTCCGCCCGATGTCAGTCAACTCGCGTACCACCGCCAGCATATCTTTATCGCTACGCACTAAATCGCGTGAAACACGCTCCCCACAGGGAGCGCGATGCGTGTTGTTTAAATCTGGTATTCGGGCTCTAACCGTCGGTAGTAGCGGGCCAGAAACGCTTTGGTGCGCTCATGTTTCGGGTTATCAAACACCTGCTGTGCGCTGCCATCCTCAATGATTTTTCCCTTTTCCAAAAAAAGCACCCGGTTGGCAACCTGACGCACAAAATCCATCTCATGGGAAACAATGATCATGGTATTGCCCTCCAGCGCCGCCTGTTTAATCACATCCAGCACCTCCGTCACCAATTCGGGATCCAGTGCCGATGTCGGTTCATCCAGCAGCAAAATTTGCGGCTCCATCGCCAATGCGCGCGCTATCCCTACCCGCTGCTGCTGCCCACCGGAGAGGTGGCGTGGGTAATAATCAGCACGCTCAGCCAGCCCAACCTTTTTTAATTGGGCCATCGCCACCTTTTTTGCTTTTTCTTTCGGGTATTTTTTGACGATGGTTAAGCCTTCCATTACATTCTCCAGCGCCGTTTTTTGCTGAAACAGGCTGAATTGCTGGAACACCATGGCCGTGCTCTGTCGCAGACGAACCAAGTCACGACGCGGTAATGTCGCAAGATTGAACACCTCGCCAGCGATGGTCACTTCGCCGTGTTCGGGCTGTTCAAGGCGATTGATGCAGCGCAGCAGCGTTGATTTCCCCGCGCCCGAAGAGCCAATAATCGCCATCACGTCCCCTTTCGCGAGGTGGAACGAGATATCATTCAGGATGGTGTCGTTCTGAAAGGTTTTCGATAAATGTTTAATGTCGATCACTGGCTATCGCTCCCTTATTGACCAGCGGACGCTCAGGTATCCGAATTCGGGCTTCTATTACTTTGATCAGCGCCTCAATAATAATGGTGAGCCCCCAATAAATCAGCGCCAGCGAGACATACACTTCGAAATAGCGATAGTTGCTGCTCGCCAGGATCTTGCCGCGCGCAGTTAATTCAATCACCGAACAGACAAATGCCAATGAGGTGCCCTTCAATAAACCGATCAAGGCGTTGCCTAAGGTGGGCAGTGCCACCACAAAGGCTTCTGGGATCGTCACGCGTCTCAACACCTGAAGGGGCGTCATGCCCAGCGATTGGGCGGCTTCGATCTGTTTTTTATCCACCGACAATAGCGCGGCCCGAATACTTTCTGAATTATATGCCGCTTCATTGAGCGAAAAAGCCAATAACACAAACAGTAGCGTGGGAATATCATTGACGCTGTAATCGGTCTGGTTGTAATAATTGTAATATTTTAGCAGGATAGGAATGCCGTAATAGGTCAGGTAGAGCTGGACAATCAACGGCGTCCCACGAATAAAAGAGACAAACACGCCCGCGCCTGAATTAAGCAACCAGATGCGTTTAATTCTGATTAACGCAATAGCAAACCCCAGAATAACACCGGCGATCATTGAAAACGCAGTGATCAACAGCGTTACCGGTAAATACTCCAGTAACGCCGGGATCTGCGTAAAAACCAATTTTATGTCAAAAATAGTAGGCATTCAGCGCAGACCTTCTTTTATTTGGGTGCGTAGTCGCCGTGGAAATATTTCTGACTGATCGCCGTTACCGTGCCATCCGCGATCAATTTCTGTAACTGCGCATTGATGTCGTTCGCCAGGATCTCTCCCTTCGTGCCTTTGGCAACCAGGAAGTAGCTGTAAGGCGCAGCGATAAGCCCGCTTTCTTCTTTGCTAAGCGGTATCACCTTCAGTTTCAGCTGGTACTCTGCGATGTACTGTTCCAGCATCGATTTATCAATCAACTGGAAGTCTGCTCTGCCACTCTCTACGTTCTGCAATACGGGTAACAGCTCCGCTTCGGTGTACTTCAGATTGACCGGATTCTCTTTATGTTGCTGGTTATACTTTTCCAACGCGGTGGTGAAGTTGATACCCGGATTGACTTCCGTGGATTTCCCCAGCAGATCTTTCAAAGAATGAATACTGTCATTTTTTTCACTGATGGCAATCACAAACTGGTTTTCAAATATCGGCTGCGTAAAAATGTATTTTTCTTTGCGCTGTTTGTTTTCAGCAAAGTTATTTGCACCGACCTGAAAACGGTCGGAATCAAGTCCGGCCAATATTGAGGGGAATTCGGTGGTAGTAAAAGAGACTTTATATTGCGGCAGATGGCTGAACACCGCTCTGGCGAGATCAATATCATAGCCTACCAGCTGATTATCCTTATCAAAATAGGTAAAAGGTCGCGGGCCGGCCGAAGTGGCGACCACGATATTAACCGGTTTATCCGTCGTGGCTGCGTTGACAGGGTCAATGCCATAAAAACCGCCGATAGCCACACCGGCACCCACTAAAAAGAACGACGCAACCGCGTGCCTGGTCATCTGTAAATTCATGGTTGTTATCCTGATCGTAAGAAATAGGTTGTTATCTCGCATCCACTATCATGCGCAATTGTCGTATTACAGCGCGGCGCGCTGGTGGGAGAAATGCCAGAGCGATACATCAGGCCCTTTTGCCAGAATTTGATACGGGTTGGCGTTGAAATCGCCTAACTGGTAACCCTGTTTGATGGCATGAAAATCGGTGGTGTCGCCAAAACCCGGCGTCTGGTAGAGATCGCGCGCATAGCCCCATAAATGCGGAAAATCGATCACGCGATTGCGGTTGGTGCGAAAAACGCTGTAGTACGCCACATCAAAGCGCGCCAGCGTGACGTATAACCTGACGTCCGAATCCGTAATGCGGTCACCAAACAAATAGCGTTGGCTGGCAAGGCGCTGCTCTAAAATATCCAAGCGATTAAATAAAGTGTCCCATGCGGATTCATAAGCAGATTGCGTCTGCGCAAATCCGGCTTTATACACGCCATTGTTGACGTCATGGAAAATAACCGCATTCAGTGCATCAATCTCCGTGCGTAACGCTTCAGGATAGAGATCGGGGGCATCCGGCTTATGAAATTTTTTAAATGCCACTTCGAAATAATTCGTCAACTTAAAATAGTCGTTATTTACCACAATCCCCTTTTTCACATCGACCACGGCGGGCACCGTGGCACGCCCGGTATAATTGGCATCGCTTTTGGCATAAATTTCGGGCAAATAATGAATGCCCAATACCGGGTCAACGCCACCTTCATCCAATGAAAAGGCCCATCCACGCGTGGTTCTCACCGGGTGTGCCGTTCCCAGACTGATAACATCCTCTAATCCCAACAGTTTTCTCACAATCACCGCACGGTGCGCCCAGGGGCAAATAGGCGTCCACAGCAGACGATAACGATCCTTTTCTACTGGAAGTTCACCCGGCTTATCACCGAAAGGGGTGGTAAAACGATTCTGTTGTCTGATAAATGCGCCATCTTGCGCAATTTCATGAGTAATTTCTGATGTGGCAATATTACTCACGGTGTTAGTTGTCATCATCCTGTCCTTTAGCCAATAGGGTGCCGATGCTTATTCTTAAAAGAGAATAAAAGCTTAATTGAAATATTTTTTTGAATTATGCGCGCTACGATAAGCAAAGTTAAATGCGGAAAACGGATATGTTTAGCAAAAAAAAACCTGCGACAACCTTTGTTATCGCAGGTGAAGGTAAAGGTTAATGCGCGGTTATCAAAACATCCACTGAAGGCCCAAGGTATATTGCGTTTGATCGCCGTCATCATGGGAAAAACGGCTGCCCACTTCGGTGTAGACATTCAGGTGTTTTTCCGTCACCCACTGTAAGCCCAGCGCGGCACGACCAAAATGTTTATCCGGTGATGCCACTTGCACGCTACGCGCCCCGCCGCCATCGCGCGCATGAACGGTAAAACGGTCATTTAATCCATCGGCCAACTCATTGACCCAACTCACTGACGCATAAGGGTGCAGTGAGAAGGTGGAATTGAGATCGATATTACCGCGCACGCGCCAGCCAAGACGCGCTTCCAGCGAGTTCAGGTTCTGTTTTTCATAGCGAACCGCAGTGCGTAAAGATTCCCGGTCATCAAAGCCGTTGATGCGATAATGGCTATAATCCATCTCGACCAAAGGGCCGGTGCGCCACGCGCCCAGTGAGAAATCATAACCGCTCATCAAACGCGTGCTGATAAACTGGGCTTGCGTTTCACCGCTCAGCGTATTATCCAACAGCACCGGCCCCCCCGCAGACTGGATATGCACATCACGACGGGTATCGATTGAGGCGCGCCCGCCTGAGATATCCCCAGCGGCCCACAGCGGACCGCCGTCATGCCACAGGGAATAGAGTCCGGCCTGCCAGGTATCACTTTTCAGGTGCCCATTACGTTCCAGTTCATCGGTATTGCGCATGACGCTCAGGCTGCCACCAACGGTGACGCTGTCACTTAGTGTATAATCCAGCAGTGCGTAGGCCATCACCGCACGCGCATTTTTTTGTGGAGCCAGATCGAACCCGGAAGATGGCAGTTGCTGCCCTTCAATCCCGACGGCACCGTCCAGCGATCCTGTCCGTCGTGGCAAATCCTGGAGCATCGACCAACGCTGGCTGTGAAGATCGGCCAACGATTGATGCTGGCGTTTCACACTGTCTTCCATGGCGCGCTGCATATCTGCCGCCGACATTGCAGAATGAAGTCGATCGGTATCGGAGATTTCCAGCAGCAAACGCGAGATCAGGCGAGAAACGTCGCTCAGCCGCTGCGCCACGCGATCGGGACCCAACGCGTCTGTCAGCACCGTTTCGTTGTCAAGGGCGGGGTTATGCCAGGTTGCGCCACCGGGAATGGCCGGATTCGTGGTCTGTTCATAACCGTCTAAATCGCCGATGTTCCAGTTGGTCGCCTCCATATACAGCACCGGGATGTTAAAGGCATTGTTAAAACTGTCACCGTCGCTACAACAGCCGGTACCAGCGGGATAATCAGGATTAAGGCCCGGGTTGGTAAACAGCGCTATTCCCAACTCTTTGGCGATACGCAACGTCTGTTCGCGCAAGCTGGTCAGCGCGGGATTTGCCACGCTGTTGCTGCCCGCATGGGCATACAGCATGTCACCGGTGATCATGCTGTCCATGTTGATCATCGCCTTGAGATTGCCGTCATAACCGTCGGCCTGCAAGGCATTGACCAACGCCTGCGAGCCACGCAGCCCCTCTTCTTCCGCACCGAATGCGGCAAATACCAGGGATTTCTCTGTTTGAACGCCGCTGAAATTACGCGCGATTTCGGTCAGGATAGCCGCGCCAGACGCGTTATCGTCGAGCCCTTGTAACGTCGGGCGATTGAAGTACGTGTCAAAATGCGCGCCGGTGATGATGTAATCGTTGCTTACCCCTTGATTATAAACCAGCACGTTTTGTGAGGCGCGCGAACTGCCCCCTGCCGTCCAGGTAAAATCCTGTCTGACTGCGGTATACCCGGATGACAGCATGCGCTGCTCCATCCAGTCCGCTGCGCCGGCAAAATTATCCGTACCGCGATAGCGTCCGGGGTAATCATGGATCAGACGATCCACGGTCACCTGTGCGTAATCGCCATAGTCCACTGCCCATGCGGAAGAAGAAAGACACGCCAATCCCACAGCCACTGCTATTTTTTTTATCATTTACTGCATCCCTTATGATTTTTGCTGGTGTAACTGTTTCCAGCGTAAGGGTTTATGCAGTTTTTCGTTAATACGTTAATAATATGAAACATTAGGAAACAATCCGGCTCACGCGCGAATTTAGTGACTCTGCGTATCCTCAATAGAGACAGAGCCATCTGCATCGCACTGTTTGCGCGCCGCTAACCAGCAGCCCATCTGGTCAGGTGCCATCGGCTTGGCAAACAGGTAGCCTTGCGCCACCGGATAGCCCTGTTCGCGCAGAAACCGATTTTGCGCTGGCGTTTCAATACCTTCGGCAACCACGGTGAGAGACAGGCTATTGCCAATCCCTAAAATGGCGCTGCTCAACGCCCGCGCCGCTTCATCTGCCTCCAAATCGGCGACAAAACTGCGATCCAGTTTTAGCTCGGTAACCGGCAAGCGGCGCAGATAGCTGAGACTGGAATAGCCGGTGCCGAAATCATCCATCGACAGGCGCACCCCTTGCTCACGCACTTCAGCAATGGTTTTCATGGTATTGGGGTTGGTATCGAGCAGCACGCTCTCGGTGAGTTCGAGGGTTAAATGCTCCGGCGACAACGCATGACTGGCGAGGGTAGACGCAATCATGCGCGGCAGATCGAGGTTGTGGAAACTGGTGGGCGACAGGTTGACAGAAACCGAGGGCACCGGCAGTCCTGCATCCCGCCAGGCGGCCAGTTGGCAGCAGGCTTCGCGCAGCGCCCAGCGGCCCAAATCGGCGATCAATCCGCAATCTTCTGCCAGCGGAATAAAACGCGTTGGCGGAATACTGCCAAGCTGCGGGTGCGTCCAGCGCGCCAGCGCTTCCACACCGTACAGTTTCCCGGTTGCCAGCTCAATTTGCGGCTGGTAGTGCAAGGAGAGTTGATTGAGCTTCAATGCCTGGCGCAGTGCGGTTTCCAACGCAAGACGTTCTTGCGCCAGTTGATTCATTTCATTGCTGTAGAAACGGGATTGCCCACGTCCACCACTTTTGGCCTGATACATCGCCATATCGGCGCGATGCAGCAGCGTATCCAAATCTCGACCGTCGGTCGGAAACATGGCGATCCCGACGCTGGCGGATATCGACACACTGGTGCCCAGCAGCAGCATGGGTTCAGCCAGTACCGATTGAAGCTGCTCAACCCTATCGCCCACCTGGCCCATGCCGCATCCCGGCAAAATCACCACAAATTCGTCACCGGAAAGTCGCCCGGCAATGTCCACCGCCCGCAACTCATGACGCAAGCGGGCGGCCACCTGTCGCAACAGTTCATCCCCCGCCGGATGTCCCAGCGAATCGTTGATTTGTTTGAAGCGATCGAGATCGATAAACAAAAACGCCATCTCGTCGTCGTCGCGGGTGGCGGCGGCGATAGCCTGATCGGTAGTGGCTTCGAGCAGGCTGCGGTTCGGCATTCCCGTCAAGCTGTCATAGAACGCCAGTTGGCGCATGCGCTGGCGTTCATGCTCACGCACCAGCGCCAGCGCACATAAATGGGTACAGGCATCGATCAATCCTTGATGAAACGCTCTCGCCATGGTGTTGCGCGGCGTGCGGAAGTAGAGCGCGAAGGTGGCGATAACCTGCCCATGGTTGTTGCGGACCGGCGTAGACCAACAGCCAATGTAACCGAGCGGCAGGATCAACTGGCGATAACCTTCCCAGAGGGGATCCGTCGCAATGTCATCGACAATCACCACCTCGTTGCGAAACGCCGCGGTGCCGCATGCCCCGGCTTTTGGTCCTATCGAGCTGCCGTCCAGCGCCTGAGAATACTCATCGGGCATGCTGGGTCCGGCCAGCGGATGCAGTTTGCCGTAATTATCGACCTCCAAAATGGTGGCCGCGATATCGGGCGCAATGCGCTCCACTTCGCGACACATCAGATTAAGCACCTCTGCCAGCGGACGCTCTGCCACCAACGCTTCAAGCGCCTGATGCTGTAATACCTCATGCATCTTTGCGCTGGTAATATCGGTCAGCGTCGATACGGTATACAACAGGCTGCCCTCTGCGTTCATGACCGGGTTCGAGATCACTTTTGCCCAATAACGCTGTCCGTGTTTTCCGACCAGAACCTCTTCCCGCTCGAACGGTTTGCCAGAACGCAAAATGGTGCGTAGCCCCTCCACCATCACGCTATCTTGTTGGGGCGAAATCAGGGCTATCGGCCTTTGCCCTATCGCTTCGTCTGCCGTCCAGCCAAACATATGCACGAAACCAACGTTGACATAGATAATCTGCCACTGCGCATCGCTGATCAGCACCGCGGTATCCGTGGCATCAGCCACCAGTGACAAACGCCGCAGGCGCTCATTCTGGTCATGTTCGTGCTGGACTCTGACGCTGACATCCATGGCGATTTTCAGAATATGCTGCACCTCGCCGCCGTCGTCACGCACCGGAATGTAAGTGGCTTCAAGCCAGAGTTGCGCCCCATCGCGGCGCTGACGCTCAACCAGATCGGAATGGGGCGCGCCTTGACGCAGACTGTCCCAAAATGCGGAATACGCCGGGCTGTCGGCAAACGCAGGAAAGCAAAATTGACGGTGATCCCAGCCACAAATCTCATCGGCACGGTAGCCAAACAGCGAAAGATAGTTTTGATTCGCTCGGCGCAACCCGCCATCGAGATCAAATTCCGCAATCGCCATGCCCTGATCCAACGCGTTAAATTGCTGTGCTATAGCCTCGGCAGAGAGCGATTCGGCTCGGTTAAGTGCTCCAAACATTGTTTTAGCTCCTCATTATATGAACCGCGATCGTCCCTTATCCGAGGCTCTACGCCAAAAAAGTTAATTCCGGAGGCAATCCACATAACGCGCAAATATAAATATCATTGATACGCAAATATTCAGCATAAAGCGCACGTTGTGTATTTTTTATCATGTGGAAAAATAGCGTATTCACAGCAAATAGCGGTTATAACCACCTTTAACCTGGCCATGAAATAAATAAAATTTTTGTCACACCCGTTAATTAGCACGCTAAATATTCAATGATTTCATAATGATAATAACGAGACATGCAGCAGCAACGGCATCCATAGACAGTATAAGTATGGTACTAAATCGGCATAAGGCCATTTTTCTATAAAGAAGCAGGTTAGCGTGCCGATAGAGGTATTAATAAGGAAAACCAATAAATAATATGGACTTATCTGCCTAATAAAACGACAGGTGGTGTAAGAGTACCACGTTGTAAATGTTATCTGCGGCTGCCAAGGATGGGCGGTTGGTGAGCCAGCCCTCCCTCCTTGCATCTTCAGACTGCACGTTTTCACAACGCCGTCATTTCCTTATTGAAACACTACGCCAGCGCCTAGTGTGACGTTTGATCTGCTTGAAAACGAGAGAAGAGACTACACCATGAAACTACGCACTCGGATTATGCTGCTTTGCGGCGCAACACTATTGGGTCTATTGATTTTATCTGCTGTAGCGTTGAATACACTCTATTCTTCGCTGATGAAAGAGCGCACCAGCCACCTGACAACGTTGGTTGAGTTAGCGCAAGCCTCCGCACAAAAAGCGTATGACCGGGAAAAGGCAGGTCAGATCAGTCATGACGAAGCCATGGCCGAAGCCAAACGTGCCATTGGCAGCTTTCATAAAGATACACGCTATTTCTTCGTACTCGGCTACAGCGATGACGTGAACTATGTTCACCCTGACGCCAAACGCGTCGGTATTGTGGATGCCAACGGCGGCCGAGAATCCGGCGTGCGTAACCGTGATGCGCTTAAGCAGGCCGCGCAGCAAGGCCAGCCCCTAGCCTTCACCTCGGGTAAGGGCATGCGCCCCGGTACGGATGGCCTGGTTGATAAACTCTACGCCATCACGCACTTCGAACCCTTCGACTGGATCATTGGCACCGGCGACTATATCGATGATATTCAGCAGACGTTCTGGCGCAATGCGCTGATGCTGCTGGCGCTCGTTACCGTGTTAATACTCGCCACCACGCTGTTGGCCTGGAACATGCTGCGCACGTTACTGCGTCAATTGGGCGGTGAGCCGCAATACGCGGTAGAAGTGGTACGTGAAATCGCTGACGGTAACCTGACCGTTGACGTGCAAACGCGTCCAGGCGACAACAGCAGTATTTTGTTTGCCATCAGAGCCATGCGCGACAAACTGGCTGATTTGGTGAGCCAGGTACGCAGCAGCACCCACTCCATCACTACCGCATCGATGCAAATTGCATCCGGTAACGAAGACCTGTCATCACGCACCGAATCGCAAGCCAGCGCGTTGCAGGAAACCGCCGCCGCGATGGAACAACTCACCTCGACGGTACATAACAACGCAGAGAATGCCCGCAACGCCAATGCGTTGGCGCAGTCTGCCTCCGACGTCGCTGTTCGCGGTGGTGCTGTGGTTAAACAAGTGGTGAATACCATGGATTCCATCAACGGCTCGTCGCGTAAAGTGGTGGACATCATCGGGGTGATTGACAGCATCGCCTTCCAGACCAATATTCTGGCGTTAAATGCCGCCGTCGAAGCGGCGCGTGCCGGTGAACAAGGTCGCGGTTTTGCCGTGGTCGCCACCGAAGTGCGCACGCTGGCACAGCGCTCCGCGTCTGCCGCCAAGGAGATCAAGGGCCTGATCGATGACTCAGTATCCAAAGTGGATGAAGGCACCACGCTGGTGAAACGTGCCGGTGTTACCATGAGTGAAGTGGTTGAAAGCGTGCAACGCGTGACAGCCACCGTTGCTGAAATCAGCGCCGCCAGCGCAGAACAAAGCTCAGGTATTGAGCAGGTCAACCTGGCCGTTGCGCAGATGGATCAAAGCACCGAGCAAAATGCCGCACTGGTGCAAGAAGCGCTGGCCGCCGCCAAATCGCTCAGCGATCAGGCTCAGGGATTGTCTCGCACCGTGGCTCAGTTCCGCGTTGACGATGGTAGTGACATCCTGCCCGCGTTGGCACGGTTAAACTAAGCCGAAAACCGCCTGGCGCGAGAGCGCTTATCTCGCCCAGGCGTTCGGTTGATGGCGAACCGATCATGCATTCATCGCGGCCTTGAGAAACGGGCCGGTAATCGAATCCGGTGCATCCATCATCGCTGAGGCCGTTCCCGCAAACACCACCTGTCCACCACGGTGCCCGGCACCCGGCCCCATTTCAATCAGCCAGTCAGCATGTGCAATCACATCCAGATTGTGCTCAGCCACAATCACGGTATGACCGCGCTCGACCAGCCCATCAAACAGCGCCAGCAATCGGTCCACATCCGCACGGTGTAAACCGGTGGTAGGTTCATCAAACAGATACAGCGAACCGCCCTCTTCCAGTTGAGATGCCAGTTTCAACCGTTGTCGTTCACCGCCGGAAAGTGTACTCAGGCATTGGCCCAACGGCGCATAGTCTAAACCGACGCGCTGCAAACGCTGCAATAACCGCACAATGGGCGCATGACCGGAAAAATGCACCATGGCTTGCGCCACAGAGAGCGCCAGTGTCTGCACCATGTTTTTCCCTAAATAGTCCACCGCACGCGCAGCATGATTAAATCCGCTGCCTGCACAGGCTTCGCAGGGCGTTTCAACGCTGTCCATAAACGCCAGATCGGTGTGTATCATTCCCAGTCCTTTGCATTCCGGGCAAGCCCCTTGTCCGTTGCTGCTAAACAGGCTGGCGGGATGCCCACTGACACGCGCAAACAACGCGCGGATAGGCTCCACTATCCCCATATAGCTGGCAATCGTTGACCGACGCGTTCCGCCAAGCGCGCGTTGGTCAATCAGCACGGCATGCGGATAGTGGCGTGGCAACAGTCGGTTCACTAACGTGCTTTTCCCCGCCCCCGCTACGCCGGTGACAACGGTGAGTGCTCCCATAGGGAATGTCACATCGATATGATGCAGGTTATGCAACGAAACATCATGCAACGACAATTGCCCGGTCGTCACGCGCGGTTGGGTATTAAGACGTAAGGGACGGGAAAGCGCACGGGCGGTTGGCGTATCCGCGAGTCGTAATCCGGCATAATCCCCCTGATAGACCACGCGCCCGCCGTCAATACCGGCGGCCGGCCCCATATCAACAATGTTATCGGCGATGGCGATAACCGCCGGATCGTGCTCCACCACCAGCACCGTATTGCCTTTGTCACGCAAACCGCGCAACAAGGTATTGAGTTGATGCACATCGCGTGGATGCAAGCCTGCACTGGGCTCATCAAAGATATAGGCGATATCGGCAAGGTTGCTATTCAGATACCGCACCATTTTGACTCGTTGCGCTTCTCCGCCGGACAAACTTGCTGTCGCGCGCGCCAGACTCAGATAATCCAATCCCAACGTCGCCATTTGCTCCAGTCGCTCGATCATTGCCGCTACCACCGAGACAACCGGAGCAATCGCCAACCCGCGCAAAAAAATCAGCAACTGCCCGACCTCCATTGCCGCACAATCCGCAATCGACTTGCCCGCAATGTTGCACGACAGCACGGTGGGGTTAAGCCGCGCGCCCACACAATCAGGACAGGTCTGGCGCGCGATCACCGCGGCCAACCCTTCACGCTCCGCCTGTGTCAAACGGCTGGGTTCATGATCGAGATAAGCGCGTCGAAAGCGCGGGATCACCCCCTGATAGCGCGCGGTTGCTGGCCATCCAGGTAAAGGCTGCGTCACCGCGCGATCGTCGTCATACAGTAAGGTCTGCCACTCGGCGGACGAATAGTCTGACAGCGGTTTGTCATTATCAAACAGCCCAGAGCAGACGTAGCGTTTCCAGCGGTAGCTACCGGGCGCAAACGTGGGAAAGCGAATCGCGCCCTGATTGAGCGATCGGCGGCGATCGAACAGCCGTTCAATATCAAGCTGATCTACCACGCCGAGCCCCTGACACTGGGGGCACATACCCTGAGGATGATTAAAAGAAAACACGTTTGCATAGCCAATAAAGGGCTGACCAGCACGAGAAAACAACAGGCGTAGCAAAGGCTGAATATCGGTCGCGGTGCCGACCGTGGAACGCGCATTACCGCGCAGCGGTTGTTGATCGACAATAATGGATGCGGGCAGATAACGTAAGGCATCAGCCTGCGGCTGACCGTAATGCGTGAGTCGATGGCGGATAAACGCGCTGTGGCTTTCGTTGAACTGACGCTGTGATTCTGCGGCTAGCGTGTCAAACACCAGTGAGGATTTGCCAGAGCCGGATACGCCGGTAAACACGGTGATACACCCTTTGTGAATACGCAAGCTGACATTACGCAGGTTATTTTCACGCGCGCCGATAATCTCCATATCACGATAACCTCGGATCGCGTTGCTCATGGTTGATCCGCCCCGGCCCGCGCCTCCTGCATGGCTAATGCCGCACTGACCTTCTCGCACAGCTCAGTGAAAATGGCTTGCTCACCCGCAGACAGGGCTTCCATTGCGCGCTGTGCCGCATCGCGGCGGCCGTCTGCCGCCCGCGCCAGAAAATCGCGCCCGAGTTCGGTTAATACGGTAACTTGCGCACGCCGATCGTCATCGTCCTGCACCTGTGCGATCAGCCCCAAATCTTTCAAAACGCGTAGGGATTTGGATACGCCGGTGCGAGCAATACCCAGTCGCTCGCCCAATGCAGAAGGCGTCATTCCGCCTTGCAGTCGCAGCAGTTCCAAAATGTCATACTGCCCCCAGCTTACGGCTTCTGGCGTATAACGCGCTCGCCGAGCCACCAGCACACACTGCAAACCGGACAACGCGTTTTCCAACGCGCTGGGTTCCGGCAGCTTGCCGTGTTCAGACATCGATAACCTTGTCACTTGCATTCCTTACAGAAACCAATTTGGCTATAAATCGTGATTTATATAGTAAATTGGTTTCTATTTGGAAATCAAATGATCATTGCACACCTGCATTGAGTGCACTAATCACCTTTCCCCTTACGCCATTTACGCAAACGCCCATGCGCGTTGTTATAAGGGGAAGAGGTATTGAATTGAATCATGCGGCCTTGCGTCCATTTTCCGTACCACGGCTGGCCGTAAAGTTGCTCATCGCTGCTGGCGTTGATGTGAGCAACAATGTGCGCCTGAGCGGCGATCAGACGTTCAATCACCTGCGTAAAAGGGAGTGCCTCATAATCGTGATAGAATTTTTGTGCCAACCGACCCAGCTCATTCCATTTGAACCCTGTTTCAGGAAAATCAATGGGCTCACCGGCGGCATCCCGCGCCAGCCATTTCAGCACCAGTTCATTCCATCCCAACAGATAGGCGGCGAGGTTGTTCACGCTCATCATCGTGTCTTTAGCGTGTCCCGGCAGGCTTGGTTCATCCACAACTGCGGCAGGCACCTGCGCAAACTCCTTGCACAGCTTACTGAATTCGCCGTCGATTGCCGCCAACAACGCGGCTTTGTCTTGTGGAACCGCCATCCTCTTTCCCCGTCTTAACGCGAATACTGCTGAGCGATAAGACTACCGCACGTTGATATCCCAGACAGTGATCCTGCTCCGATACTAACGCGCGGACGTCGTGGCTAGCGCATGGATAGCCGGAAGCAAATCCGCTGGCGATTGGCACAACCGGTCTGCGCCGCTGCTGACCAACTCTTGTAACGAGCCATATCCCCAGCGTGCGCCAATCGATAACAGGTGGTTATGCTGCGCGCTAACAATATCTTCTTTACGGTCGCCGACCATGACCGATATGGAGGGCGGCAAACCCTGCTTGCCCACCAGATGCGCCACCAGCAGCCGTTTATCGTCCATGCTGCCATCCAGCGGTGTGCCGAGAATGTCGTCAAACAGCGCGCTGATGCCGATACGCGCCACTATCCGTTCCGCAAAAGGTTGTCGTTTTGAGGTGGCGATAAACAGCCGATGTCCCTCGGCGTGCAGCGTTTGAAGCACCGGCTCAATGCCCGGATACATCAATCCCTGAAGTAACCCGACGCGACCATAATGTTCACGATAGAGCGCCACCGTCTGCGCTACGCGATCGTCACCAAACGGTGCCAGCAGCGTCGCGACAATCTGATCCATCGGTGGCCCAATCAAGGCGGTGATGTCCGTCTCTTCGGCCATACGGTGCCCTTGCTGTTCCAGCGCGTAGGCCAGACTGGCGCGAATCCCCGGCACAGAATCCACCAGCGTACCGTCCATATCGAAAATAACATTCATCCCTTGTTCCTTAATCGGGTTCACCTGCCGCGTTTTTGGTGCCGACACCGGTCACCATTGCCGCACTGGCGACGGTAAACAACGCCATAATCCATGCCATGGTCCACGGCGTGCCATCACTTAACCACGCCAGCAACAGCGAGGAGATGATGCCGCTACCGTATTGCAATGCGCCGATCAACGCCGAGGCCGATCCGGTCATGGTCGGCACGGCGTCCAGCGCGGCGGCGGTGGAGGTTGCCGCCACGATGCCGTTCATCGAGAAGAAAACAAACACCAGCACCACGATAGCCAGACTGCCGCCCCACTGCATCTTGACGGCCACCGCCATAACCAGCATGGCCAACGCTGCGATCCGCGTGGCGTATTTTACTAATATTTCCAGCGTAAAGCGCTGCACTACTGTGCGATTGACCAGACTCAGGGCCATCACCCCGAGAATATTGACGGCAAAAAGCCAGCCATAGTGCTGCGGATCAATGCCGTAATAACGGATGTAGACCAACGGCGATCCGGCAATAAACGCATAGGCCGAGACATAATAAAAGGTCACACACAGGGTAAACCGGCGATAGCTCGGGTTTTTCAGCAGCGAATAATAGTTGCGAAACGCATCGGTGAATGAGGCATTGACGCGCTTTTCCACCGGCAGCGTTTCCGGCAGCCACAGCAACGAAACAAACATAGCGATGCCTATCACTGCCAACAGCCAGAAAATCATCGGCCAGGTACTGACACGAATAATCTGCCCGCCCAGTAGCGGGCCGACAATCGGCGCAATCGCCATCACCACCACCAACGTGGAGAGCATCTGGGCGGCGCGCGTGCGGGCAAACAGATCGCGGATCATCGCGCGCGCCAACATCGGCCCGGTGCAGGCCCCCAACGCCTGGAAAATGCGCCAGAACACAATCTGCTCAATAGAGGTCGAACGGGCGCAGCCGATGGAGCCAATCACAAACAGCACCATACCGATAAACAGCGGCCGACGTCGCCCAATGCGATCGCTGATCGGGCCCCAAATAAGCTGCGCGATGGCAAAACCAACCAAAAATCCGGTAATGGTTAATTCGGCATTGCCGTGCAGATCGCTACCCATCACCGGCATCGCAGGCAGATAGATATCGGTAGACAGTGAAGTGAAGGCCATCAAGGCGCTGAGGATGACAATAAATCCCCATCCGCCCTGTTGTAATCGTTTGCGGGTAGCGGGTTGTTGCGATTGATTCATGTTTATTCACTAAGCAGTTAGCATTAAGGCCGACAGCAGAGCGGGTCCCCTGCATTCGGCGTACCCTCACATCCTATCTGACGGTCAGCACCGCATTAATCCCTCAAAAGCACAATAGCGTTATGAATTGAATTCATGACCCCTTTCGCCATTACTTTGCCTTGAATTAATAATCAGTCAATAAAGTCAATTGAAGTGACAGTAACAGTGTTTAATATCGCAAAAAGGCCAATTACTCGATATTTAATCTATACTCAAACCAATTTGGCCGCAGTGTAGACCTAAACGGTGATGAGCTATCTGATGAAAATACGTTTAACGCAATGGTTTTCCTCCCTAAAAAAACAACGGCAACAGTCCCCTGCCTGGTCTGCAACGCCGGACGCCGATGATGACACTCTGAAGGCGGCACTCTTCTCCAGCGCACAAATGGCACAGTACGGAAAAACGCTGGCGCAATCCCATAAACTCTCTGCCACATCAATGCCTTACCATTTAACCCGGCGTCTGGCGGAGAACGAAGCGGTCATCACGCGGCATTGCTCGATGCTCAGTGCCGCCGATAAGGCCAGCATTACGCCCGCCGGGGAATGGTTACTGGATAATTACTATCTGATTGAAGAGCAGATTCGTCTGGTTAGGCACCATCTGCCCAAGGATTTTGGCAAAGGGCTGCCTGTTCTACTCCCTCCCCGCCATCGTCCGCGTATTTATGATATCGCTACTGAAATTATCGCCCACGGCGATGGGCGTTGGGACAAAGAGAACCTCAGCCATTTTATCGTTGCCTATCAAGAGGTGACACCGCTCACGCTGGGAGAGCTCTGGGCATTGCCCGGTATGCTGCGCCTGGCGTTGATCGAAAATTTGCGGCGCGTCAGTATTGAAGTGGCGAACACCCAGCAAGCGCGTCAGTTAGCTGAGCGCTGGGTGACTAAACTTGTCGCCTGCGCCGAACAACGCCCATCAGAACTGGTGATGATGATTGCCGATTTAGCCCGTTCCAGACCGCCATTAACCAGCGCTTTCGTGGCCGAGTTGGTGCGCCGCTTGCAGGGGCGAGGCAATCTGCTGATGCTGCCGCTGACATGGTTAGAACAGCAACTGGCGGATAACGGCACTTCCGCTGATGCACTGACCCAGCGCTTTAGTCAGCAACTCGCCGCCCAGCAGCTTTCCGTCAGTAACAGCATTAACGGGTTGCGGTTGCTGAGTGAAACCCACTGGGCCGATTTTACCGAAGCAATGAGTCTGGTTGACCGGACGCTGCAACAGGACCCGGCGGGCGTCTATCCCGAGATGCATTTTGATACCCGGGATCACTATCGCCATGTGATTGAGATGCTGGCCCGCCACAGCCGCTACAACGAAGGGGAGATAGCACAGCAGGTGCTTGCCCTGGCGCGCGCGGCGGATGCCAGCACCACCGCCCACCATGTGGGCTACTATTTGATTGGCGATGGAAGAGCGCGGCTGGAACAACAGTTGGCAACCGACATTTCATGGATGGCGCGATTACGGGACGGTTTTAATCAGATTCCGCTGCTTTCCTGGCTGGGCAGCCTTAGCCTGCTCACCACGGCGTTCACCGCCCATTTACTGCTCAAAACCCACGAACAGGGCATGGGCTGGACGCTGTGGTTGCTGGCCGTGCCGCTGATGCTGGTCGCCAGTCAGTTAGCCACGTTCCTGCTGAGTGAAGCCACAACGCGCTGTCGCACGCCTACGCCGCTGCCACGCATGGATTTTTCCCGCGAGATACCCGCCGCTTTCAGTAGCATGGTGGTGATCCCCTGCCTGCTGACCAGCCGCGAGAGTATCAGTAAACTGCTCAAGCGGCTCGAGGTATGCTATCTGGCAAACACCAGCGCGCACCTCTATTTTGCGCTACTCACCGATTTTGTCGACAGTACCACCCCTGATGCTCAGGAGCACAACGATCTCCTGGCATGGGCGGATGCACAAACCCGCGAACTCAACCACCGCTATGCCCGCGACGGCGATCCGGTGTTCTATCTGCTGCACCGCGCCCCCGCGTGGAACCCGAAACAAGGGGTGTGGATGGGCTATGAGCGCAAACGCGGTAAACTGGCGCTGTTAAACCGCTGGCTGCGCCATCCCGAAGGGCAATTTGCCCACATTGTCGGTAACGTGACGGGCCCGGTAAACCGGATCAAGTATGTCATCACGCTGGATTGCGATACCGTGCTGCCGCGCGATACCGCGCACAAACTGGTTGCCACGCTGGCACATCCGCTCAACCAGCCTAAGTACGATCCCGCCAGTCAGCGCGTGATTGAAGGCTATGGCATTTTGCAGCCGGGCATGGCAGAGGAGATCCCCCGTTACGGGCAAGGCCGCTATGCCACGCTGTTCAGCGGTGCGGCAGGCAACGATCCCTACACCATGATGTCATCCGACATTTATCAGGATCTGTTTGGCGAAGGCTCTTTTGTCGGCAAAGGCATCTACGATGTGGATACCTTCGTTACCGCAACGCAGCAAGTGTGCCCGGAAGATTTGGTGCTGAGCCACGATCTGCTCGAAGGCTGTTATGCCCGTTCGGGGCTGGTCAGCGACGTGCTGTTGTATGAACAGTATCCGAACCATTATCTGGCCGATGTAGCGCGCCGCACTCGTTGGATTCGGGGCGACTGGCAACTGCTTAACTGGCTGAAACCTCAGGTGATGCGTGCGGATGGATCGCACAGCAAAAACCCATTGAGCCTGCTGTCGCGTTGGAAACTGTTCGATAATTTGCGCCGCAGTCTGGTGCCGCCCGCCTTTTTGACACTGCTGTTCTGCGCCCTGTTGGCCGTGCCCAATCACGCCTATTGGCTGTCGGCATTAACGCTGACAGTGCTGCTGCCCACGCTGCTGTCCACGTTTCAGGACATCATCAGCAAGCCTCGGCGCCGTCCGTTCGAGCAGCATGTGCGGTTGGTGATTGTCGGCGCGCGCCAACGTTTGTTGCGTATGGGCGTCGAGATCCTCACCTTGCCGCACCGTGCGGGGTATTCGCTTCACGCCATTGCCATCACCCTGTGGCGACTGGGTGTCAGCCGACGTAATCTTAATCAATGGACTACTTTTGCGCAGTGCAGCGCACAGCGCGACGCCGCACCGGGGCGCTTTTACCGCGCCATGTGGCTCAACGTAGCGATGGGGTTGGCTCTCCCGTTGCTGAGCGCACAGCTTGCGCCCATGCTGCTGGTGGTGGCACTGCCTCTGGGGGCACTCTGGTGTCTGACGCCGTTATTGCTAAGCTGGATGAGCCGCGAACCTCAACGTCAGCGAACGGCGCTGAACGCCAAGCAACAGCGACGGCTGCGACAAAACAGCCGGGAAATATGGGCGTTCTTCGAGACCTTTGTCACCGCAGACGACAACTGGCTGCCGCCGGACAATTATCAGCAAGCGCCGCACGCGGTCATCGCTCACCGCACGTCGCCTACCAACATCGGCCTGTCATTGATGGCAACGCTGACCGCCTGGGATTTCGGCTACCTGCCGCTGGAACAGGCTCTGACACGCATCGCGGACACCCTGGATACGCTGGACAAACTGGAGCATTATCGCGGCCATTTGTACAACTGGTACGACACGCGCACGTTGGCCCCGCTGGCCCCGCGCTATATCTCCAGCGTGGACAGCGGCAATATGGCAGGTCACCTGCTCACGCTGCACGCGGCCATGCGTGCACTGCGCCATCAGCCGGTTTTTGATGCTGCACAGGTTGTGGCCGGTCTTGATGATACGCTGCGCATTCTGGTCAGGCACTGGGGCCGTAATGCGCCAACCACACTGCGCCAAATGCAGCGTCACTGTACGCGCGCTGCCGCCCTCGCGCCCGCGGCCTTGTTGGGCGAGTTGCTGCACATGCGCGACCTCGCCTGCCGGTTACTCAACCTGTGTCCTGCGGATGAAGAGCCGGTTCGCCGCTGGGTTGAACGTCTTCATCATCAGCTCAGCGCACTGTGCGATGCCTGGTCGGCACTGCTTGGTTGGCTGCCAGAGGACTGGGGCGACGCCCCGTTACCGTCACTCTCCTGGCTGGCTCAGGCCAGCCCTGCCGGGTCGGGAACGCCCAGTGAGACCACGGTTGGCGCTGCGCAGGCGCAGCTTAGCCTGATGGCAGACATCGAACAGCGTCTGCACCAACATGCTCAGATGGATTTTGCGTTTCTCTACAATGTCACTACCAACCGGCTCAGCGTGGGATTCAGCGTCGAAAACAACATGCTGGACAGCAGCCATTACGATCTGCTGCCCTCAGAGATCCGTCTGACCAGTTTTGTGGCTATCGCCAGCAACCAGTTGCCGGTGAAAAGCTGGGCGGCGCTCGGTCGGTTATTCACCAAAATCGACAATGAAACGGCGCTGATGTCCTGGAGCGGTTCGATGTTCGAATACCTGATGCCCAATCTGGTGATGCCGACCTATCCCGGCAGTCTGCTGGAGAAAATGAGCCAGTCGGCGGTCGAGCGCCAGATACGCTGGGGACGAGAGCGCGGCGTGCCGTGGGGCATTTCCGAATCGGGTTATTACGCTTTCGATGCCTCACAAAATTACCAGTATCATGCGTTCGGTGTACCGGGTCTCGGCCTGCGTCGCGGGTTGGCTGATGATACGGTGATCGCTCCTTACGCCACGCTGATGGCGCTGATGAACGCCCCGGACAAGGCCTGCGATAATCTCGCTCGTTTGAAAAAGCTCGGCGCGCACGGTGAGTATGGCTTCTATGAAGCGCTGGATTACACCCCGTCGCGTTTAGCCAACGGACAGAGCCATGCCATTGTGCGTTCGTGGATGGCACACCATCAGGGCATGGCCTTTCAGGCGCTCTCTTATGTGTTATTGGGTGCGCCAATGGTTGAACGTTTTATGTCCAGCGCCGCGTTTCAATCTGCGCGCCTGTTGCTGCAAGAACGCGTTCCTGAGGCCATTGAGCTTTACAGCCCCCGTCGGCACTTCGATGCCTATGATGGTCGTCTCAAACCTGCGCAATACCAACCGCGCCGCTTTCACGACGCCGACACGCTGTTCCCTGAGGTGCAGTTGCTTGCCAACCATGACTATCACCTGATGGTCACGCAGTCGGGCGGTGGCTACAGCCGCTGGCGAGACATCGCACTGACCCGCTGGCGCAGCGACACCACCTGCGATAACTGGGGAAGTTACTGCTATCTCAGCGATCCGCAAACCGGTGAGGTGTGGAATACCACCTGGCAAACCGACAGCGATGCAGCCAGCCACTACGATGTGATTTTTACCGATGCCGGGGCGGAGTTCACCCGCAAAGCCGATAGCCTGCGCGTGAAAACCCATATCGTGGTGTCACCGGAAGATGATATCGAACTGCGCCGGATAACCCTGCTGCATCGGGGCCGTCACCCGCGCACCATTGCACTGACCACCTATGCCGAGGTGGTGCTGGCCCCGATGGCAAGCGATCTGGCCCATCCGGCCTTCAGCAACCTGTTTGTACAAACCGAACTGGTCCCTGACAAGGACGCTATTTTATGTCACCGCCGCCCACGCGCTCCGGAAGAGCGCGGGCCCTGGCTGTTCCACATGGCGGTGGTGCGCGGGCAGGTGGAAAGTACCGTGTCGTTTGACACTGACCGAGCCGCCTTCCTGGGACGCGGACATATTCCCGCCACGGCCACCGCGCTGCACCAACCCGGCCCACTGAGCAACAGTGCCGGTGCCGTACTCGATCCTATCCTGGCGATACGCCAGTGCGTGGTATTGCAACCCGGCGTGCCGGTGACGATTGACGTGTTCTATGGCGTGACGGAAAGTCGCACCCACAGTCAGGCGCTGATGGAGAAATACCGCGATCGCCCCATTGCCAACCGGATCTTTGAATTGGCGAGTTCCCACAGTCATATTTTGCTGCGTCAAATCAATGCCAATGAAGATGACGCCGCCCTGTTTAACCGCCTTGCCAGCGCCGTGCTGTTCCCGGTGGCTGAATTGCGCGCCGAAGGGCACGTCATCACGCGCAACCGCCGCGGGCAATCGGGTCTGTGGGGATGGGGCATTTCTGGCGACTTACCGATTGTGCTGTTGACCGTCACCAGCGATGAAAGCATGGCGCTGATTACCACATTGATTCAGGCGCACCACTACTGGCGGCTAAAAGGCCTGAAGGTGGATATGGTTATCCTCAACACCCGTCAGGGTGGCTACCAGCAGGAGCTGCATCACCGCATTATCAACCTGATCACCGCTTGCGCAGAAGGCAATCAAATCGACAAGCCGGGCGGCATCTTCGTGCGCAACGCTGAACAGCTCTCCGCCGAGGATCGCCTGCTGTTGATGAGCGTGGCGCATATTTTGCTCGACGATCGTGCCGGTGACGTAGCGACACAGTTGAGCCAAAAACTGTCCGGCGCGCAGGCCCCGCAAACCACGCGGGCAGCACGGGTTGCATTGGACAGCGCGCACTATCAGCCCTGGAATCCCGATACGAATAACCTGCAATTTTTCAATGGTCTCGGGGGATTCTCTGCGGATGGGCGGGAATATCACGTTGTGTTGAACCAGGGTGACACAACACCCGCCCCCTGGTCGAATGTACTGGCTAACGCCCAGTTCGGCAGCGTCATTTCAGAAGCGGGTCAAGCCTACACCTGGCATGAAAATGCCCATGAATACCGATTAACACCGTGGGAAAACGATCCGATCAGCGACCGCTCCGGGGAGTCCTTTTACTTGCGTGATGAAGAGAGCGGCGCCGTCTGGTCACCCACCACGCTCCCCGTACGCGGTCAGGGCGCTTACCTGTCGCGTCACGGTTTCGGCTATAGCGTGTTTGCCCACCGCGAAACCGGCATTGACAGCGAATTAACCGTGCTGGTCGCGCTGGAGGCCCCGGTGAAACTCGCCATGCTCACCCTTCACAACCGTTCCGGCCGCACGCGCAAGCTTTCGGCAACCGGCTACGTTGAATGGGTGCTCGGGGTTTCTCGCCTTTCCAGCGCGCTGCACGTCGTGACGCGTCCGGCCTGCGTGCACCAAGGCTGCGGAATTCTTGCCACAAACCATTACGGCAGCAACGGTTCTGAGCAGACGGCGTTTTTCGCCGTCAGCGGCGCGCAGTGTACTTTTACTGCCGATCGGCGTGAGTTTCTCGGACGCAACGGATCGCGCTATCGCCCGGCGGCCATGGCACAGGGCGCGCTGTCGGAGAAAACCGGCGCGGGGTTCGATCCCTGTGCCGCCGTGCAGTCGGTTGTCACATTGATCGACGGCGATCGACAGACGTTGGTGTTCGCACTGGGTATCGGCAACAACCCGCAGGAAGCCGAAGCGCTGATCGCGCGCTACCTGAACGAAACGGCCGCCCAGAGCGAGTTGGCCGACGTACACCGTTACTGGCACCAGATGCTTGATACGGTCATCGTCAACACGCCAGACGCCGCCGTCAATCTGTTAGCCAACGGCTGGCTGCTGTATCAGACGCTGGCGTGTCGCATCATGGCGCGCAGTGGTTATTACCAATCCGGCGGCGCATTTGGCTTTCGCGATCAGCTTCAGGATACGCTGGCACTCAGCCACGCCGCCCCGGAGCGACTGCGCGATCAACTGTTGCTCTGCGCCTCACGCCAATTTATTGAAGGGGATGTGCAACACTGGTGGCACCCACCTTTGGGCAATGGGGTGCGCACCCGCTGCTCTGATGATTATCTCTGGCTGCCGCTGGCGCTGTGCCACTATGTGGAAACCACCGGCGATCTCTCTTTGTTGGAACAGGCGGTGCCCTATCTTGAAGGGCGGCAACTGCTTCCCGGAGAAGAATCGGCCTATGAGCAGCCGGTGGTCAGCGCGCAGTCTGAAACGCTATGGCAACACTGCGTGCGCGCTATCGAGCACGGGCTTGCCACGGGTCGCCACGGTTTGCCGCTGATGGGGGCCGGTGACTGGAACGATGGCATGAACCTGGTGGGGCTGGAAGGCAAAGGCGAAAGCGTCTGGCTGGCCTTCTTCCTGTACGATATTTTGCAACGCTTTTCCGCACTGGCCGAGCGGCGACAGGAACACCAGCTTGCCACCCGCTGCCGCGAGCATGCGGCGCAGTTACAGCAAAATATTGAAACCCACGCCTGGGACGGTGCCTGGTATCGCCGTGGCTATTTTGATAACGGAGAGCCGCTGGGATCGCACCTGTCGACGGAGTGCCAGATTGATGCCATTGCCCAGAGCTGGTCGGTGCTGTCGGGCGCGGGCAACCCGCAACGCTGTGCACAGGCGATCAAGGCGCTGGATACCCACCTGGTCAATCAGGACGCCGGATTTATTCAACTGCTGACGCCGCCGTTTAATGGCAACGGGCCAAACCCGGGATATATTCAAGGCTACGTGCCCGGCGTGCGGGAAAACGGCGGACAATACACCCACGGGGCGATTTGGGCGATCATGGCATTTGCGCAGAGCGGGAACCCGTCGCGCGCCTGGGAGCTTTGGTCGCTGATCAATCCGATCAATCACAGCCTGACGCCGCAAGCAACGGCACGCTACAAAGTGGAGCCCTATGTAATGACGGCGGATATCTACAGCGTCGAACCCCACACCGGACGCGGCGGCTGGAGCTGGTATACCGGTTCGGCGGGCTGGGCCTATCGCCTGATAGTCGAAACGCTGCTGGGCGTGACGCGCCACGGTGATGCACTCACCATTGCCACCTCGTTGCCACACGACTGGCCGTCGGCCAGCCTCAGCTATCAGTTCGGCAGCAGCCGTTATGACATCACCCTGCGCAACAGCAGCGGTGAATATCGCCTGACGCTGGACGGCACCGCGCTGCCGCCAGGCAAGATCCCGCTCATCGACGACGGGCAACCCCATCAGGTGGATATTGCGTTGGGTGATAACGTGGCAGGATAAATGCCGTTGACGCC
This sequence comes from Candidatus Symbiopectobacterium sp. NZEC151, assembly GCF_025962655.1. Taxonomy (GTDB): domain Bacteria; phylum Pseudomonadota; class Gammaproteobacteria; order Enterobacterales; family Enterobacteriaceae; genus Symbiopectobacterium. The sequence goes on from NZ_JAGFPE010000001.1 coordinate 1,129,372, forward strand.
CCGGTAGCGGACAACGATAAGTTCGCTACCGGGCCATAATTACGCTTTGTTGAGCCCCAATTGCCCTTTCGCACCGATGAAACACAGCAGCAGAGCGCCCCACAGTGCCAGAGTAAGATACGGGCTGACGCCCATAATATTGAAGCCACTTTCAATGGTTTGCAGCAGGATCAGCGCCAGCACCATGCCGATAATCTTTCCGCTGCCGCCATCGGGATTCACACCGCCCAGCACCACCGCCAGAATGGCGGTCAGCAGGTAAGATTCCCCGTAAGAGGCTTTGGCGGAGTTGAGTTTCGACATCATTAAAAACGCCGCCACGGCGCACAACAGCGCTGAAATCACATACACCCACAGCAGCACCCGACGCGTATTGATGCCAGAATAGGCGGTGGCGCGCTCATTAGAGCCGATAAGATAAATCGCTCTGCCAAGTGTGCTGCGCTCCAGCACCAGCCACAGTCCGATGGCAACCACCACAAACAGCCACATCGGCAGCGGTACCCCAAACCACTGTGCGCGATTTAACCACAGCACCCATTCGGGATAATTGGCAATAGCACTGCCACCGGTAATCAAAATATTGATCCCCTTGAGCAGCGTCATCATACCGAGCGTCGCCAGGATTGGAGACACCCGCAGACCCGCAATCAACACGCCGTTGCACAGCCCAATCAGCGCCGCCGCCCCCACGCCCGCCACCAGCGTGGCAACGATGGATAACAGCGATGGCGGGTAGCTGACCGCCACCCAGGCCATCACCAGCGAGCAGGCATTTGCCGTCGAAATGATCGACAGGTTGATGCCACCGCACAGCATGGTGACCGCCATGCCCAACGTTAATATGCCAAGCACCGGCATCTGCGAGGCGATGGACTGAAAGTTATTCACCGACCAAAACACCTCCGGCATGGTGATGCTAAAACCAACCACCGTCAGCACCAGCAAGCCCATCAGGTAGGTTTCTACGTTCTCGCGCAGCGATATCTTCATAGTAGACTCCGGTTTTGGTGCTGGCTCCACGCCGTGGCGCTGATGCTGACCACAATAATGATACCGGTGATCAAGGTCTGCCAATAGGAAGAGACCCCCAGCAAATTCAGCCCATTCTGCAACACCGCCAGCAGGATCACCCCGAGCACGGTGCCAATCAGCGTGCCGCGCCCGCCCACCAGGCTAGTACCGCCCAGCACCACCGCAGCCAGCACCGTCAGTTCGTAGCCCAGCAGCGAGTCCGGTGCCACGGTGCGCACCGTCCAGGATTGCACCACGCCCGCCACGCCGGACATCAGTCCCATATAGCCATAAACGAAGCATTGCAGCAGCAATACGCTAAAGCCAAGGCGACTGGCCGATTCACGGTTTCCACCCAAGGCGTAAATCTTGCGCCCAACGGTGGTGAAATTCATGATAAACGCAGTCAACGCCAGCACCGCGAACATGGTGAGCATGGGCAAGCCCAGTCCGTAGTCGTAGCCGTCAGCGTCGGTGTACTTGAACAGCATAAAGCCTGATTCAAACCACGCGGGAAAGTCGTACAACCACACCCCTTTGCTAAACCACAGCAGCAGACCGTAAAAGATGTTCAGCGTGGAGATGGTGATGATGATGGAAGGCACACGCAGCCGATTCACCAGAATGGCATTCACGCTGCCCAACAGAATGCCCACACCGCCAGCAATCAGATAAGCCACCACGAAGTTGCCGCCAATATCGCGCAACACCAGCACCATCACGTACTGTGCGATGATCGCCATGGCCGGAAAAGAGATATCGATTCCGCCGGAAATCAGCACCATAAACAGCCCGCAGGCCAGAATGGTCAACATGGCGTAGTTGTTGACCAAATCGTACAAATTCCCCAGCGTCAGAAACTCGTCGCTACGCCAGGCCAGCACGATAAACAGCACCAGAATCAGCAACGCCAGCCAGATTTCATGCCGGTAATTTTTAACATCAGCCATTGACGACTCCGGCAATCTCGGTGGGGTTACTGGTGCCCGGCGTGAACGTATGATGGATTTCCCCCTGTTTCATCACCAGGATACGGTGACTTTGATACCAGGCTTCATCCAGTTCGTCACAGATCATCAGAATGGCGATCCCTTGCGCCGCCAGTTCGCTGATAATGTGATAAATACCGGCTTTATTGGCGATATCGACGCCGACCGTGGGGCTGTCCAGAATCAGTACCCGGGGTTCGATTGCCAGCCATTTGGCAATCGAAATGCGCTGCGCGTTGCCTCCCGACAGCGTACTCACCGGCAAGCGCGGATCGGGCGCTTTGATACTGAGCGCGGCGATCAGCCGGTTCACTATCGCCTGCACCTGTTTTTTGCGGATCAGCCCGCAGGCATTGCGCACTTTGTCGAAAATAGTGCTGATAATATTGTCCTCAATGGACTGCGCCATCACCAATCCGCGCGACATACGGTCTTCCGACACATAGCCAATACCGTAGCGCAGTGCGTCACGGTTACTGCGCAACTGCACCGTTTGACCGTCGATGAGTATCTCTCCGCTGTCAGGCCGCGTCATGCCAAACAGGCTCAGGCAGAGTTCGGTGCGCCCCGCCCCCAGCAGCCCGATGATGGAAACTATTTCTCCGGCACCGATTGAAAACGAGATATCGCGGTATTCCCCCGCGCGGCTGAGTTGCCGCACCTCGAGCACGTTGCGCGATGCATCGCCCTGCCAGGGTTCGCGGATGTGGTAGTCAAAAGCTTGCCCGGTCATCAGCATGCCGAGCTGGCGTGTGCTCATGTCGTTGGCCGGATAGGTTCCCACCAGATTGCCGTCTTTCAGCACGGTGATGCGATCGGATACCGCCATGACCTCTTCCAACCGGTGGCTAACGAACACCACGCAGATACCGCGCTCACGCAGTTGGCGTACCACGTGCAGCAACCCTTCTACTTCCTGATGCGTCAAGGAGGCGGTGGGCTCATCCATAATGATCAGCCTGGCATCCTGCGCCAGCGCCCGACAGATAGCCACCAGTTGGCAGCGCGCAATCGAGAGCGACTCCACCTGCGCATCGAGCGGTACGTTGACGTTGATGCTGGCCAACGCGCGCTCGGCAATCTGGCGCAGCGCCGTGCGTTTAACCAGCAGGCCGTGATGATAGTGGTTGATAACGATGTTTTCCCAGACGCTGAGATTGGGAAACAGCGATAAATCCTGATAGATAACCTGGATACCCTGCGCTACCGACGCACCCGGCGTCAATTTAGGCCAGATTTTACCGCCCAGCGCGATGCGCGCCTTGGCATCCGGCTGGTAGACCCCGGAAATAATCTTGATGAGCGTGGACTTGCCGCAGCCGTTTTGTCCGGCAAGGCAGTGCACTTCGCCCGGCATAAAAGTGAGCGAAATATCATTGAGCGCACGCGTGCCATGAAACGTTTTACTGACATGGCTCAGGGACAGGAATGGTTCCATAACACCCCCTGGCAAACGGGAAAGCGGGGCGCAATGCGCCCCGAATAAGCAGAATCAATAGAGCGTATCGATGTTTTCTTTGGTCACCAGCAGGACTTTGTGGAAACGAATGATCCGTTTTTCGTTATCCACATCCGCTTTGCCAAGATTTTTAACCGAGAAACCCTCGGCGATCGCTTCACCGTTGAGCAAGGTGCTGGCCACCGCCGCTAACGCATAGCCTGCGCTGGCAGGATCGTAAGTGATGCCCGCGGTGATATCGCCGCTTTTGATCAGCGACGCCGCTTGCGACGGGATCATCATGCCGTACACCGCCACTTTATTCTTCGCGCGTTTCTCCTGCACCGCCCGCCCGGCGCCGATGGGGCCGTTCGAACCGAAGGACACCACCGCTTTCATATCCGGATACGCGCGCATCAAATCCAGCGTGGTGCGACGCGAATCATCCACGCTTTCCGCCACCGGCATACGCTTGGTGACTTCAAACATGTCGGGGTAATGTTCTTTCTGGTATTTCACCAGCAAATCTGCCCACAGGTTGTGCTGCGGCACCGTCAGGCTACCCACATAGATGACGTAGCCCCCTTTCCCCCCCATACGTTTCGCCATCTGCTCCACGTATTCGGCGGCGAATTTTTGGTTATCAATGATTTCGACATCCCAGTTGGCACTGGGTTGTCCCGGTGATTCGTTGGTCAGCACCACGATGCCGCCATCACGCGCTTTCTTGAACACCGGCTCCAAAACGTTGGCGTCGTTTGGCACGATGGTAATGGCATTGACTTTGCGGGCAATCAGATCCTCGATGATCTTGACCTGTTGGGGCGCATCGGTACTGGCGGGCCCCACCTGCGTCGCATTGACGTTAAAATCCTTACCGGCCTGAACGACACCTTCGCCCATACGGTTGAACCAGGGCATACCATCCACTTTCGCGATATTGACGACCGTTTTTTGTTCTGCATAGACTGGTGTTGCGATAAGCGACATGCCCAACAGCAGGGAGGACACTACGCCACAGAGAAGACGTTTTTTCATCATTTTCAGCCTCGTTATTCACCATTTGCCAGGACACTGCGCCACGGTGACCTACCCGTGTTGCGGTGTTCCACATAACGCCGCCGCGTCATCTGCCGATGGAGGTTATTTTTTCAGCTTACGTTTGTTGTCTTAGTAGGGTGATTTTTCGGTAAAAATCCAAGAAAGGGTAATCTTGGGGCGGGCGACGAGAAATGCAGTTTCCTGCTATTTATATGGATAAACACCCCATCTCGTCAGAATGTGATGCAACTCGCATTGTTAGCATCAATATAATAAGCGACGGAATGATTTGACTGCATCATTCATAAAAAATCGCTGCTTACCTTCATAGCATAGTTGAAATTAAAAGCGGGGAAAGCGGTCATCTGTGGCAACGATCACACTGTAATGCGCCTGTTCGACATTGCACTCAGCATAGGGTAATTGGCTGTCATGAACGTTGATGCCCAATTGATAAATCAGATTTTCAGAAATGAGGTGGGTAAAGTTTTCCCACTGTTCAACAGACATATCAGATAAATAGTCATTGCCATTTTTCTGGTATTTTATTTTCCTTAATGCTTCTGGCAATGCTTCCCTTACCGCCTGTGGTGAATACAGGGTAAACTCACCGTTAGCAATGGTATTGTTGTAAATCAGCGCATCAACACATTCACCATCAGACATCGATAAATAACCATAAATTTCGCCCATATTCTCGATAGCGTTGTTTATCGCCGCGTGTATTTTAGGTTCCCAGCCGTTATTTTCTATTTTCCGTAAAATAACGGATTTATCAACATCCAACCAACTTTCATCCCTATCATGCAGCATCAAAGCTGCCCGAAACTGGCAGGCACCGTCTTCACTCAATGCATAGCGCAGTTGACGGTTGTTGTGGTTAAAGGTTGCGTAATCGACCGCATCAAACGTCCCTTGTTGCGGTGTATACCATTTCGGTTTAATGGGTAAACCGTCGAGCTGCATAATTTTTTCTTTCACCAAGGCCGGAATATTATCCACGCAGGGTCCCTCGTCCTTGAGGTGCGTACCGGCGATAAACAGCAGCGTAAGTCGGTCCTGTAGAAAGGTATTGTTGATCCACTGGGGGAAATCGGTGATTAACGACTGACACTGGGCGCGCGCCTGTTGGGCGAGGTCGGCAGTTCCGCCCTCATCCTGGCACACGATACGGCAGAGATGATCCTGGGCGAGCGTTGCCACCTCGCCTTTTCCCAGAGCGATATTTTGTAATAACTCAAGACTCTCACCACAGTTGTTTTTTGCTTGATGATATACGCTATCAAGATGTTGTTTTACGCTGAGACCATCACCGCCGTCACGATGCAGAGATGTCCCTTCGATAGCCGCGGAAATAAGCACATCAAGCCGATGGCTATGCAGTTTCGAATCATAAAAGGGTGATGATGGAATTAGCGATGAGCACGATCGGTGCGGGACTAAGATAGACATAACGATGACTTTCCGTGTAAAAGATAGCGTGGTTTTACACCGTTAACCCGAGATATTCATTCAAAAAATAAGCCGTTATTTTTTAACGGCTACTGTCTCTCCTTTATGACAAGAGAGGATTGACACCACCAGCCGTTATAACCCTGTGTAGCGCAGTGGCATACGCCGAATACCGGTGTGCTTATTGCTGCGCACCCACTCCACCGGACCATTTAATGCGAAAGTATCAATGTGGTTTAGCAATTCCCGAAAGACAACCCGCATCTCCAGGGTCGCCAACTGCGCCCCCAGGCAGCCGTGCCCGCCACTGCCGAACGCCAGATGGGCATTTTTTTCCCGACTGATATCAAAGGTAAAGGGGTTTTCAAACTGCTGTTCATCGCGATTGGCCGAGGCCCACCACAGTGTCACTTTCTCGCCAGCTCTGATGCGTTTACCCGCGATATCAACATCGCGCGTCGCGGTGCGGCGGTTGTACGGCGTCGGTGAGGTCCAGCGCAAAATTTCCTCCAGCGCCCGGTTCATGCGTGCAGGTTCACGTTGCAGCAACTGCCACTGTTCCGGGTGCTGAATAAACGCCAGTATTCCGCCCGCAATGGCATTGCGCGTGGTTTCCAAACCGGCCACCATCACCACGCTAAACACCATGACCTGCTCCATAGGGGTCAAACTGCCCAGTTCCGCAGAAAGTTCTCCCGCAATCGCCAGCGAAACAATGTCATCACCGGGGGCTTGGCGACGCTGTTCCACAAAGCGCTGCGCGTAAGCCATAAACTGCTGCATGCCTTGCTGGCTGCTGACACTGCTCTGCCCCAATTGGCGATCGGCATAATCAAGCACCGCATTGATCCAACCTGAGATCGGGTGCCGGTCTTCGGGGGGGATCCCGACCAAATGGGCAATGGCAAACAGAGGAAGTTCGGCGGCGATATCAGAGACAAAATCCCCTTCGCCTTTGGCTAACGCACTCACCACCGCCTGACGCGCCGCCACAGTAAGAATCGGCTCCAATGCAGCGATGCGCCCACGGGTGATCCCCGGCGCCATCAGACGCCGTAAGGCTTTGTGGCGCGGATCGTCCATCATATTGATGACAGTCCCCGGCCCTGCGGCGCTGGGGAGATCCTCTATCATGGTTCCGCCCCCGGCACGATCTCCGCCTCGGTGCGAGGAGAAGGTATCGATGTCTCTGGCGAGTGGCACAATATCCTGATAGCGAGTAAACACCCAAAAACCTTCGTTATCAGGCGTCAACGGCGTGGCCGGATGATACAGCGCGCCGCTATTTTGTCGCAATTGCGTGAACACAGAATGGGGGAAACCTTGCGAGAACAGCGTCAAATCGGTTAAATCAACGTCAGGCAGCGGCCAACGCGTGGCGCAATGCTGACTATCACACAGCGGCTCAGACATCATCTTCTCCTGGTTCTTCGCGGGGATGTACAATGCGCCATCCTTCGGCGCGCACTTTTGCCTGCCAAAAGGCCGCATAGCGTCCGTTCATGGCCAACAACTGTTGATGGTTGCCCTGCTCCACGATTTGCCCGTGATCGAGGACCAAGATGCGATCCGCATTGCGGATGGTGTGCAGTTGATGTGCGATGACCAGCATCGTGCAGCGACCGCGCAACGCGCTAAGCCCCTGTGCGATCGCTTCCTGATTTTCCGGATCCAATGCGCCAGTTGCTTCATCCAACAGCAGGATTGGCGCATTTTTCAGCAATGCGCGCGCCAGTGCAGCACGCTGACGTTCACCGCCCGACAATAATCCGCCCCCTTCTCCAACCCGGTTATCCAGCCCCAGCGGTAAACGCTGCACCACCTCGTCCAAACGCGTCAGTTTCAGGACGTTTTGCAAGGTGTCATCATCAGCGGCAGGGTTGCCCATCAGCAGGTTTTCCCGCAGGGTGCCACTGAACAGATAATTGTCCTGAAACACCTGTGAAATCATGTTCATGTGTTGCATGACCGGAAAGTTTTTTACATTAATGCCACCAATCTCAATCACCCCGCTATCCGGATCGAAAAAACGGGCAATCAATTTGGTCAAGGTGGTTTTCCCCGAACCGGATGCCCCCACCACGGCGGTCATGCTATTGGCTGGCAGCGTCGCTGAAACATGTTGCAGCACCCGAACGCCAGGTTGGTAACTGAAGTCCACGTCCCGCAATTCGATGGCGTAGTGTTGCGGTGAAGGCACGGACTCGGTCGGTGCCGGTAACGACAGTTGTGACAGCACGTTTTCTGCCGCCTCCATCTGGGTTGACGCCATACGGATGCCGGAGCCATAAGAAGCCACTTCACTCAGGGGGTCGATAACCCGGCTCACCAGCACCAGTAAGGCAAACAGCGTGGTTTGCTGCGCGGCATCCCCCTCCATCACCACCAGCCAGGTAATTCCCGCCATCAACGTCATCAAGGCTAATTGCCCCAACCAGGTGTTCAGCAGCAGCGGCGGCAACACCAGCCACAGTTGACGCCGTGCGGCCCGGCTCTGCGCCACCAGCGCCTGATCAAATTGCCGATACCCCTGCGCAGCCTTGCCATAGGTGCGTAACACCGGCTGGCTTTGTGCGAACTCCACCATGCGATCGCACGCCTGTGCATTGGCGGTCTGAACGGCCCGATCGGCGGTGCGTCCCAGTCGTCCGGCCCACCAATACACCAATCCCAGCATGGGAAACAGGCAGGCGGCGCACAGTGCTACGCGCCAGTCGAAAAAACTGGTTGCCACCACCACCACCGCGGGCGTGATTACCGCCCGCAACAGGGGGGTTAACTGGTGGGCGGGTAAGCCCAGGATCTCCATCACCCCCTGACTGAGCAACAGGCCCAACCGGCTGGTATTGGCGCGCACAAACCAGCCAAGCGGAAGTGTGACCACATGGTCGCCGATGCGACGGCGCAGTTGGTTCATCAAGGTTGCCGCCACCTGAAACCCACTGTGCGCAGCGCGATAATGCAGATATCCTGTCAGCACCACGCCCACGCCTAGCGGCAGCAACCACAACGATGCATCATCCACGCGGTGATCCAGCAGGGCGCGAATGATGGGCACCACCAGCACAAAGGTCAGCCCTTGCATCAGACAATAGCCGCACACCCACAGCAAATAATGACGCAGCAACAGCGCGTGAGATTTCCCCATCAGTCTGGTCAATCGCATCAACAGCATATCGCCTCCTGCTGCCCTTGTTGTGCCGCCCACAGCCGCGCATATTCACCGCCGCGGGCCAGCAAATCGGCATGGCACCCTTGTGCCTCAATGCGGCCGTGCGACAGCACGACAATGTTGTCGGCGTGCGTGATGGTCTCCAGCCGGTGGGCGATCACCAGCACCACCTGACGACGCTGGTGGGCGATCAACGCATTGAACGCAGCCTGTATCGCCGCTTCTGATTCGGCGTCCGCCTGTGCGGTAGGCTCATCCAGCACCAGCACGGCGGGTTGCAGCAACAGCGCACGGGCAATGCTGACCCGCTGCGCTTCACCGCCAGACAGTGTGGCATCATCGCCGTATACCGATTGATAACCGCGCGGCAAACGCAGGATGCGTTCATGAATATACGCGGCCTTGGCAGCAGCAATGACCTGTTCTTCACTGGCCTGCGGATCGCCCAACGCGATGTTGTCATACAGGCTCATACGCAACAGTTGCGTGTCCTGAAACACCGAACCGATCTGGCGATATAAATGTCGGCTGTCAATCTGGCTCAACGCAACGCCCCCCAACGTGATTTGGCCGCGATCGGGGACATCGAAGCGCAACAATAAGCGCGCCAGGGTTGATTTCCCCGCGCCGGAGGCACCGACCAACGCGGTTACCGTGCCAGGAGAGAGCGTCAGCGAGAGGTTGTGTAACAGGGGGGCACAGGGCTGATAGCCAAAATCAATCTGGTCAAACACCACCTCGTTATTCTGAGGAAAACGGCTGGGTGTCGGCTCCGGTTGCAGCGGTATCGCCAGCAGCGTGGCGAGCCGTTCTAACGCGGCTTTCGCCATGCGCAGCGATTGCGCACTGTGGCTTAGCGTGGTCACGGGCACAGAGATTCCGAGCGCAATCACCAAAAACGGCAACAGTTCTGTCACCCCGAGCATACCCTGACGCATAAACCCGATACCGCCGACCAACATCAACATCAGCAAGGTAATGGGCGCAATGATCACCGCAGACAAACACTCGGGTTTGATCAACGGCAGCGCCCAATCCAGGAAAAAACGCTGAAAATCCGTTGTTGCCCGACAATACGCCTCATGGGCTTTACCGCTCAGGCCAAAGGTCTTAACCACGGTGATGCCCTGCACGTACTCCACCACAGATTGGTTCACCTGTGCCAGCGCCGTGCCGTATTCAGACATTTTGCGTTGACACCCTTTCTGTACCTGCCGATAGAACACCATAAACAGCAGCAGCGGTACCAGGGCAACCAACGTCATGCGCCAGTCAACCCACAGTAGGTAGCCGTAGACAAACAACAGCGTGGCGCATGCATTGGTGATATTGAGCCAGGCGTGCGCCACCAGATGATGAATCGCCGTGACATCGTCCTGAAGCCCCTGTTTGATCCGTCCGCTGCTCTGGGCGGTAAACCAGCCAAGCGGAGCCTGAGACAAACGTTGTGCTAATTGGCGACGTAGCGACAAGGCCAAATGATTATCAGCCAGATGGGTGATCAGCTCCGCCAGACCGCGCAAGGCCAAACCGGAAGCCAGACAGGCGCAGGCCAGCATAATGACGTGCCAGGCCTCCTGATGTCGCGTCGGCGATACACTCATCAGCACCTGAATCAATTCACACAATTCAACCAGCGGAACCAATACCAACCCTGCCGAAAATATTTGCAGCAGCGCGGCGAGCGCAATCCAGCCGCGAATAGGCGCTAACAGTGACGCCGGTTTGATACTCTCAAACGAATCAGTGGGTGACGATAGAGGGATTATCGGCTCCGGCATTAACGGGCTCTCCTTGTTGCTGGGGTAATGAAGGGGTGATGCCCGACGAGGGGCTAAGCAGTAACACCCGATGGCACAGCGCACGCACGCTTTCCACCTGATGCGTGATCAGCAACAGTGCCATGTGATGCTCATGGCAAAGTCGTTGTAACAGCATAAGAATCTCTCTGGCGGTGAGCGCATCCAGCGCTGAAGTGACTTCGTCACAAATCAATACAGCGGGTTTACCTGCGAGCGCGCGCGCCAGGGCAACCCGCTGCAACTCCCCGCCGGAGAGCTGTGCCGGAAAGCGACGCGCATAAGCGGCGGGCAAGGCAACCGTTGCCAGCAAGCGTTCAACGCTGTCCTCCTGTTGAGTGCCGTAACGCCGCAATGCCTGTTGTAACTGTGCGCCAATGCGCCGAAAGGGATTGAGGGTTCGAACCGGATCCTGCGGCACCAGCGCCACCGCCTGCTGTTGATAACGTTGACGCTGTTTCACCACCGCCGCCAACGGCTCCCCCGCTAGGCGCAGCGTTCCTTGCCGAGGTGCCAGAAGCCCGATCACGGTTTTAGCCAGCGTACTTTTCCCCACGCCGGACACCCCGTGTAACGCCACCATCTCTCCGGCAAAAAGCAGCAAAGACAACGGCGGTAACGGCGGGCTGGAGCACGGCAGCGCCAGCAGCAGGCGATCGAGTTCGAGTACCGGGGCCGTGCGGGTAGTGACCGGAATCGGAATCGGAATCGATGAAATGTCCGGTGCCTGCCACTGTTTCAGCAAGGGAATAGCGGTCTGGGCCAGCAGGCTAGACACTGGGCCATGCGCCTGCGGCTGTCCTTGCTGCAATACCAGTAGATGGGTTGCCACGTCGCGTACACTGACCGCATCATGGCTGATTAGCAACAGCGCACAGCGATGCTGCCGCCGCCAGCGATTCAGCAGCGCAATCATGTTACGCCGCTGGGCTTCATCAAGGCCGGCAAAGGGTTCATCCAACAGGAGCAATTGAGGCCGCTTGAGCAGCACGCGAATTAACGCCACGCGTCGCCGCTGACCGCCGGACAGTTGATATGGATAGCGTTGCAGGAAGGCCTTATCCGCCGGTAAACCCAATGCGCGCAGAAACGTGACGGCGTCACTTATCGTTGCGGGCGTTTTTGCAATAAACCCCAGCAACAGTTGCTCAATGCGCTGCGTCGGCACCAACTCCTGCGCCGGATCCTGCCCCAGCCAGGCACACTGCTGCGCGCGCAGCGTCCGTAAACGCGCAGCATCAGCATCATGCACCGCACAACCGCAACAGACGATCTCCCCCGTCACCCTGCGCATGCCCGGTGCCAGTTCCCCGAGTAACGCACGCAGCAGCGTACTCTTTCCCGCCCCGCTACGCCCGACAACCGCCAAGGCGTCATCAGCAGCAAGCTGGAAGGAGACCCCTGCCAGCACCGGGTTGCCTGCGGCGTCTTCAACGCCTAATTCCGCGACCTGCAACACCGGCGATATCATCCGTGCCCCCGGCGGTCAACCGCCCGATTGATCAACATCATCACGCTGGCGATGCTGACGGCGGGCAATAACAAGGCACAGGGATTGAGTACCATCCCTTCAAGGCTTTCACGGACCATGCTGGCCCAGTCATTCCCCTGTCCGACCGCATTGATCCCAAGAAAACTGGCAGCGGAAAACAGATAAAAAGCGCCCGCCAGACGCGTTGCCCCGTCGCCCAACAGCGCCGGATACACTCCCGGCAGGATTTCACGCCGGAGCAACAGCCCGGTAGAATCGCCCGCGGCGCGGGCAACCATGACGTAATCGCTGTCCAACATAGGCTCGGCCAGCGCGCGGATAAAACGTGCGGTAAAGGGCGCGCTCAGCAGCATGATGGCAAACAGCAGCGTTAAGGGTGAGGGACCGAGCGCGTAATAGGTCATCATCACGATCAGCAATGGCGGCAACATCAGGATACTGTCTAACAACGCGGTCAATTGATACCCGCGATCGGGCAACACCAACAGCACCAGGCCCGTAACGAGCCCGGCAAGGGACGCTGCCACCGTTGCCATCAGCGAAAACAGCAGCATGGCAACACCACCGTGCAAGGTACGGCTCAGCACATCGCGCCCCAGCGCGTCAGTTCCACACCAAAACAGCGCATCCGGCGCTTGCCACGGCAATCCAACGCTACGCGCCGGATCATAAGGTGCCAAACCCGGTGCGATCAGAACGCACAGCACCACCAACAGCACCGTTTTCATGCGGTTGTGCGCCGCGTTATCAGGCTGGAAAGGATATCCGCCACCAGCCAGCACACCGCAGTATTCAGCGCCAGCAGCATCACAATCCCCTGAAGCAAGGCACCGTCTCGGGCGTTAAACGCGTCAACCCACAGGCTGCCCAGGCCGGGGTAACCAAACAAGCGCTCGACCACAATGGCTCCCCCCAGCAGGTAAGGAAGGGTGGCTGCAACAATCGGAATCAGCGGGGCCGCCGCGTTCGGCAATAAATAGTCGCGCAGCAATACTCCCGTCGCCACACCGTTTAATCGGGCGCTGATAAACCACGGTGCCTGAACCTGCTGCAACAGCGTGATCCGCACCATCCGCAGCAGGTAACACCCAGCAACCAGTCCTAAGGTCAATGCGGGCAGCACCAGATTACGCGCCTGCTCGGCAACGCTGGCGGTGTCGGCCAGCAGGGATACCGCAGGCAATCCCCCCAACCACACGGAAAACAGCAGAATGAGCAGCGTGGCAATCACAAATTCAGGGATACTCAGTCCTGCCAGGGCCAGCGCGGATAACCATCGATCGGGCCCGGCCTTGTGACAGAGCGCGGCGACAACGCCCCCCGTGAAGCCCAGCAGCAGCATGACAACGGCCGCACAGGCCGCCAGCGTCGCACTGCGCTTCATCGCGGGCAGAATCACGTCTGTCACGGGCCGTTGGCTCGTCAGTGAGCGTCCCCACTCACCGCTTAACGTGCCCTTGAACCAGTTCAGATAGCGCTCCATGACCGGTTTATCCAGACCGTATTGATGACGCCAGTAGGCCAGGGCCGACGGCGTTGCCCGCTCGCCCAGCGCCCGGTCCACCGCGTCACCCGGTGCTGTTGCCACTGCATAAAACGTCAGCACGCTCACCAGCCACAGGGAAAGCAGCGTGGTCAACACCCGCAGCAGGCAAAATCGTTTGAGATTAACGACCATTTGCCAGCGCGCCTTTTATCCAGTCAGCATCGGCAAACAGCGGTACGCCTTGACTTAACTCCACGCCCTGCAAGTCAGCAGCCGCCGCTGACAACTGATCCCGGTAGCCCCACACCAGATAGGGTCCGTCATGCATCACTTGCATTTGCAACTGTTGCAGCAGCGGTTGCTGCAATGACGGTTCGGGCGTAGCGCGCAGGCGTGTCACCCGCTCGGCCATACTGGCGGGATACCACCCTCCGTAGTTATAGGGATTGTTGTCGCCGAACAACACGGGCAAGGCGGCCACAAAGGGACGGTTGAGTGCAAACATCGCCATTAACGGCGTTTGATGGAGTCGCCCAACATCACTGAGGTAGTCTGCCGGGTTAAGCCGCACCAGCGTCAGGGTGACGCCAATCTCCGCCAATTGCTGACGCAGCAGTTCGGCGGCGTTGTTTAGCCCTGGGGTCAAATCGGCCGTCAGCAGGGTTAACGTGGTAATGCCTTTTTGTGCAAACACCTGACGCGCCGCCTCGACATCGTGTTTTATCGGCCAGGCCAGCGTATTCCCGCCGGGTAAACCTTGACCGAACAGATCGTTCCCCGGATAACCATAGCCTTCCAACACCACATCCACTAAACGTTGGCGATTCACCAGCGCCTTCAACGCCTGACGCACTTCAACATCGTTAAACGGCGGAATACGCGTGTTCATGGAAAAATAGAAGGCGTTGGCTCCGGCAATACCGCTGCGCAGCACGCGGAATTTAGGTTGGTCTTTCAACATACGCGCGCTGCTGACGGGGATATCGAATGCATAATCGGCGGCACCGCTCAGCAACGCATTGACACGCGCAGCCGCATCGGCCAAGGGACGAATAACGATGCGCTGAAAGTAAACGGCGGGCTGCCAGGCATAGGGATTACGCGTGAGTTCGGCACCGTTGATACCGTCAAACAGACTCACCTGCCAGGGGCCGCTGCATACGGGGAAATCGCCCGCCCGCGCACCGGCTTTCCACACCATGCTGGCTGCCGCCAGCACCGCAGGCACCAGATCGGCGCGCGGATGTCGCAGTTGCAACTTCAGCGTCAGGGCATCCGGTATGGCACTCTGTGCGAAATCAACATCCTGAAAAAAACTGCCAAAACCGATGGACTGCGACAACTGCTGTAGGCTGGTCAACACGTTGGTGGCCGATAAGCGGCTACCGTCAGAGAAATAGACATCGGGGCGCAGACGTATTGTCCAACGCGTTGCATCCTCATTCGGTTCAATGGCCGTAGCCAGCTGATACTCCAGCCGCCCATTGCGCCACCTGACCAGCACATCACACACGTTTCCCATCACCGCCCAGGGAAAGTAGGTTTGTGCCTGACCATACTCCAGCGTCTCATTTTGACTGCCGAGCATCACCACCCGCAGCGTTTTGTCATCGCGTGTGGGATGAGATATGTCGCTATGTCCCCAGAAGAACCCAACGGCAGCAACCAGCAAAGCAAGAAGTACAACAACCCGCAGTGTTATTCTCTGTTTTCTCATCCGAATCCTGAATCCTGATAATGCCAGCGTGCGCCGCCCAGCGCGGCGCAGCGGTTACATGTGTACCTTCATCCCGGCACCTAGCACGCGCCCGTGTCCCACGGTGACCACGTTCACACCGGGCATGTAGCTTATGCCGGTGTACTGCGGCCGCTCATTGGTTAGATTCTGTGCAAACAAGTACACATCCAATGACGGAAACTCTAACCCGGCCCTGAGATTGAGCTGGCGATAAGCAGGCAGCGTAAAATTGTTATCCACATTCGCCTCACGCTGAGCGATAAATTGGTGCTGTGCCAGCGCAAACAGATTGGCGTCCGGGATCCCCAACGCGGCGGCCGAGTCGTAATAGGCCAGGGTTAGCGAAGTGGTAAAACGGGGAACGGCAGGAACACGATAACCATCGCGCGCCCCGGTTTTATCCGCCACGCTGGTGGATACGTTGCGCAACGCTGCATGGGTGAACCCGACACCGCCACCAAGCCGCCAGTGCTCCGCCACTTGCCATCCGCCTTCCAACTCCGCGCCATAGCTTGCGGTATCGATGGACTGTGGTGTAAAGACCATCGAATTCTTCTCTTTGGCAAACAAGTGCTCGTTGCGCACCTGGTTGTAAAATAGCGCCAGGTTCCATTCGCCACGCCCACCATCGACGCGATTCTTGCTGCCAACCTCATAACTCCACGACGAGGACGCCTGATAAGGGTCGTCGCGCATACCGCTGGGCGCATTATTGGTGAAGTTGGGGAAGCCCCCGCTTTTGGCACCGCGCGCCACGCTGGTATACAGCATGGCATCACGAGTCAGCTGATAGTGTAGCGCGGCGCGTCCGGTCACCATGTCATATTGCAATCTTCCTTGCTGATCGAAGGCGGCAACGTTACCGAGGTGACCATTGTTTTGAAACTGAGCGTGATAGCCCTTGCTGTCGTGGGTGTAACGTAACCCCAGCGTGCCCTTCAATTTTTCACTCTGCGTCAGCGCAGAGGTCAGTTCGCCAAACAGCGCGTAGCTGTCCGTTTGATAATCGTTATGGCGCACCCCGTTGATCATTGAACTGTCGCCGCTCGGTGCCAACATCGAGGTCGTGGTGTAATCGCTCATCAGACGGTAGTCGTCGTGCAGGTAGTTAATGCCACCGACCCACCCCACCCGCGCCTTATCCAGGCTGCTCAGCCGCAGTTCCTGATAGAAGCTACGCTGTTTTTCGTCGTAGGTACTCCAGTCAAGTGCAGGTAGAAATGCTGCGCTGGGCTGGTTAAACCAGGTTCCGTAGGTGAGTGCTTCGGAATTGTTGGTCAGGTTGTCAAAATCATAGCGATTCAGTGCGGTAATCGAAGTCACTTGCAGAGCGCTCAGCGCGCGAGTGGCGGTCAGCGACAGCGCACCGGTGTCCCGATGTGCCCAGCCTTTGGGATCCAGCGCCACTGCGGGAAAGTTCGGCGTACCTTGCAGCACAAAATTGGAGGGGGTCAGACGATCGCGCCCATAGCTGAATGCCAGCACCAGTTGGGTGATGTCATCGGGCGTTGCCAGCAGCGTGGTGCGCATTGCACCGTTCTGCTCTCGCCCCATCCATCCTCCGACCTGATTGCGCACGTCACCGCCCTGATCGGCATAGGCGGCAGAAAAACTGCCTTTCAGCGTGTCGTCACGCAGCGGGCCGGAAAATGTCAACTGCCCGAGATTCTGGGAACGTCGATCCAGCGCGCCTTCCGCACGCAGCGTGTGCTGTGCGTCATCGCCTGGTTGACGCGTAATGATATTGATGGCTCCAGCCTGGGCATTGCGCCCAAACACGGTGCCCTGCGGTCCGCGCAGCACTTCAATGCGCTCAACGTCGAGAAAACGCAAGTCAGAGCCAAACAGTGGCTGCGGTACGCCATCAATATAGGTCACTACCGAGGTATCATCGTGCCCGAGCGGCTGCGCCAACGTACCGACGCCCCGCATGGAGAGGTGCGTGGAACGCCCATCGCCCAGTGCGCTCATGCCCGTGTTCGGCACATCGCGTATCAGCCGGGCAATATCATCGATACGGCGGTCTTCGAGCATTTGTTTGTCGAACACGCGCAAACTGAGCGGTACGCGCTGGGGATCTTCTTTGATCTTGCGCGCAGTAACCCAAACGACGCTGTCATCTTCCGACGCCGTAGGGGTTTGCTCGGCATCGATCGGCATCGCGGCCACTGCCCCACACATCAGGGAACCAACGCTTGCGCACAGCGCAAATTTTACCCGCTTGTGACAAAGGTACGTATTGTTCAGCATGTCTATCCTCAGCGCAGCAAAAAAAACGAAATGATAATTATTTTCGGTGCGAAGAGTGTATGAGGAGGTCCGATGCCGCCACAGCGAACTTAACTATGAGAAAAGCCAAAACAGCTGTGACTGGAGCCAGCATCAGGCATTTAACGCATCACGAGGGCAACGACCAAACTTGCGACGGTAGGCGGTAGAGAAATTGCTGGGATGCTGATAACCGACATAATAGGCGGCCTGCTTCACCGTCCATCCTTCCGATTCCAGCCCTTTTCGGGCACGCATCAGCCGCTGCTCACGCAAGAAAGAAAACACCGATTGCCCCATCACCGCATTGAATTTACTTTTAAGCGCACTGATGCTGATCCCGGCTTCACGCGCTAAATCGCACAGGCAGTGATTGTTATCCAACTGCGCGAGCAGCTTGTCGCGGACTTTGAGAATGCGCACCGTATCCCGACAGGGTGCGGCATAGGGCATCAAGGACGGTGTCTGTTCTGCGGCGTGCAACCCCTGCGCCAACAGATCCAACACGCAGCTATGAATATGTAAACGTCCAGGCACACAGCTGTCGCACAGGGTAAACAGGCTTTCGGCCAGCGTCAGGGTGTGATGCGGGACCATAAAACTGTAAATACCTTCATGCTGTAGCAAGCGTTCAATCTGCTGAGCCAATTCGCTATCGACAATACGCCGTGGTGCCGCCTGAATAACCAGACTCCGGCTATGATGACCACGCGGATTGCGGCACCAGAGGCGGAGCGGGCTGCGCGCGGCAATCACTTTGGCCACGCCAAGCTCCATTACCAACATGCTGCCGTCATCCAGATAATAATTTGGCGTATCCCCGTCCAGGGTCAACAGAATGGTCAGACACTGTTTGAGCGTGGCGCTGCGATAATCTTCCTCACGGGTAGTGATGTCGTTAAGACAAAGATCGATCCCATACGGCAACGTCACGGCCCGAAGCGTGCCCTCAAACGTTACCTCATGGGCCGGGCTTTTTTCTGCCACGACCATTTCACATTCGTAGTCCCAATGGCGTGCCAAATCGCTTAATTGTTTTAGCGATGAGAGATTCTGTACTGATGACATGTAACCCTTCCTCCAGTCCCTCGACGTTGCATCCTTACCGCGTTTTTTGCTGGAAGACCAGATAAGGCGCAATACTGTCCAACTTTTCCTGCGTTTCAGTGAGTTCGCGTATGGGTGATGACTGTGCAATCACCCCGGCACCGGCCTGTAACCAGCGCTGATGGCTATCCTGAAACGCTGAGCGCAGCACCAGCGCCGCTTCAAAATGCGTTTTACCGTCTAACCAGAGTATGGCTCCGGAGTAAAGTTCGCGCGGGGATGATTCCAGTCGCGCAATCGCCGACAGCGCCGCACGTTTTGGCACGCCCGTGGCGGTTATTGCGGGGAACAGAGCATCAAAGGCATCCCACGCGTCCTTTCCGTAGCCCAATTCACCGCTGACGCGCGATCCGAGGTGCTGCACGTTGCCGCGCTGGCGTACCGACATTAAATCATTGATAACCACGCTCTCCGGCTGACACAGCCCTTTCATCTCTTCTACTGCCGCTCTGACCGACATCACGTGCTCAACAATCTCTTTGTCGTCGCTTAAGGAATGGCTCAGCAATGCGTTTGACGTGGCAGCGTCTTGATGCTGGACGCAAGTGCCCGCCAGCGTATCGGTGCTCACCCTATCCTGCTCGACGGACATCACCAGCTCAGGACAAAAACCGACGGCTTCACGGTCTCCCTGCTTCAATAAAAACGTGCGTACCGGCGTATTGGCCTGACGTCCGCGCAGCAGCGTTGCTGCCATATCCACGGGTTGCTTGAGCGGCATGACCCGCGCCAGGATCACCTTGCTGTAGTGGGCATCGTGAATTTCTTCAATCGCCTGGCACACGCGCTGGCAGTAGTCACCCTGATCGCAGGCGAGTTCGGCAATGTGCGCCAGTCTGGCATCCCCCCCTCGACGTTTCGCCACGGTAGCCGCGCTCAGCACCCAGTCAGACAATTGCCGGCAACGCTGTGCATCCTCCGCCAACACCGTGACGCCGTTGTCGCAAAAGATCAGCTCCTCACGCGGCACAATCAGATTCAACACCGGCCAGCGACCCGGTTTGTAACCTTGTTCCTGAACACAAAGCGCGTAGTGAAACCCCGCCTCGCCGTAGATACGCAGATTTTCACCACCGTGTTCGGCTTGAAAGCGACGGGCGTACTCCGCCGGCGATCCCTTGACGCGTGTGGTATTAATGCCGTTATCGGTAATGGTGGTCGCCTGCTCGCCGGCAGCGTCGACGGTCAGCGATGCCCGCTGCCCTAACGCGAGATACCAGCAGGATTGACGCTCGTAGACATAATGGTCTTCCCCTTTCAATTGGTTGAGCATCTCTGCAATGATTGGCAGCGTTTGAGCCTCAGGCAAAATCAGATGCCGTCTGCTGTGATATCCCATCATGATTGCTCCTTTACCTGTTCCCTTACGCGACCGATAATGCGCACCGTTAGCGCCTGTTTATTGATTTTTCCCATTGGGGTAAGCGGCAATGCTTTCACCACGCTCAGCGCGTCGGGCCATCGTGATACAGGTACGCCCTGTTGTTCCAAAAACGCACACAAATCTGCCAGCAACAGTGAGCGTTTGGCGACCACCACCGCATGCACCGTTTCATCCAGACCGGCCACCACGGCCACGTCACGCACATCAGGGTGCAAGCGCAGCGCATCCTCGATGTCGCCAGCACCCACGGACTCGCCGTGGCGATTAATGGTTTCCTTGATGCGCCCTTCGACGCACAGATTGCCATCTGCTAAACGTCGAACCCGATCTCCACTACGGTAAAAACCCTCTGACGTGAACGACTGCGCGTCTCCAGAGCGGGCACGGAAATACCCTCGAATCGTATAGGGTCCGCGAACCCATAGCTCTCCGGTGTGACCGGGGGAAACGGCACTCCCGGCGGGGTCCACAATGCGAATATCATCATCCTCACACAGCGGCCGCCCCTGTGTGGTGAGGATGGTGTGTGGCGTGTCGTCCAGCCGCGTCAGGGTGATTAACCCTTCCGCCATGCCAAACACCTGTTGCAATTGGCATCCGAAACGATTCAGCATTGCACCAGCACGAACGGCATCAAGTTTGGCACCGCCCACCTGAATCAGGCGCAGTGAACGCAAATCAGGGAGTTCACTGTCAAGCGCCTCCAGCCAGCATTGACTTAACGAAGGCACCAGCGCGGTGAGCGTGACACGAAAACGGGCAATCGCGGCGAAAGCATCTTCCGGGGCGGGCGTGGCTGGAACCACCACGCAGCCACCGCGCGACCACACCCCTAACGCGCCGGGACACGCCAGCGAAAAATTATGCGCCATCGGCAAAACGGCCAAATAGCGATCCCGTTCGCTCAGCGCACACAGTTCAGCACAGCGCTGAAAGTTATAGCCATAATCTGCATGGGTGCGCGGAATCAGTTTCGGTATGCCGGTGGTTCCGCCTGACAGCAACAGCAGCGCAATATTGCCCGCGTCATCCCCAGGCGGCGGTGAAGCGATCATCGCCTCCTGGCAAAAACAAAAGCGATCCGTTTTGCCACTGAAGAGTGTACGGCAGCCGTGCTCAGCCAGTTGCGTTGTTAACGCATGGTTCTCGCTCTGGCACAGGCTTGCGCTGCCCAGATAGCGCCGGGCTCGCGCCTGCGCCGCCACCTGAACGACCGTTTGGGTGCACAGTGTCGGCACCACCAATACCGGTACGGCCCCCATCAGCAACAACGCAAACAGGGCGACGGCGAAATCAGCACCGTTTGGCAACTGCACCAACACCGTGTCGCCAGGAGACACCCCCTGTTGCCTGAGCATGGTGGCAAAACGCCTGCCTTGACCCATCAGTTTCCAATAAGGCCACGCGTGCCCTTCGGCAATCAAGGCGGTGTGTTCGCTGTAGGTCTGTTGCCAGCGGATGATGTGGGTTGATAACGTATCCGCTTGCCAGTAACCCGCATCCTGGTAGCGCTGGGCGATTTCCGGCGGCCAGGCAAGCGGCGGCGGCAATCGCCGGGCATCAGAATCGTGTAAACGGGTATCGGTCAGATAAGCATCCTGCGCATCGTTGTTATGCATAAAGCACCCCGGCCTGAGCGGTGAGACGTTCTGCGCGCAACCCCGCTTCCTGCGCAAGTTCCGCCAGACTAAATGTGTGCCAGACGCTCTGATTACGGATCACCTGCGCCGGACATGGTCCGCCGCGCACCGTCCAACAGGACGTCAGCAGCATAGTATCGTCTGGCCCCGGTTCCCCTTGCAATGATGCGGTGTAATGCCGTTTACCCACCGTTTCACAAGCGAGCGGAAAGGCCGGCAACACGATCGGTTTTTCCAGCGGCAGCAGTTCTACAAAAATCGGGGCCCCCGCCGACAGGCGCGGTAACAGTAGCTGCCAGAGCTGCTGACGTTTTTCCCGACACATATGCCCCAATACGCCATAGGCCACCACGGCGCCCAGTTTTTCCGGCAGGTGCAGTTGATCCACGGGCTCAGCGACCACGGTCACTCGCTGACGCAGATGCGGATCGTTGATAACGCGGTGCATCAACACGGCGCGCATGGCCGGAGCCGGTTCCACCGCCAAAATGTCGCACTGCGGCACGCTGTCGGCAATGGCCGCGACCGTGCGCCCGGTTCCCGCCCCGAGATCCAGGATCGGTTCGCCGTTTAAGGGAGTGGCCGCCAGGCGTTCTCGCAGCACGGTATCGCCTTCTGAATGCGCTCTGGCCACCAGGTCATAATATTCCGCTACGGGTGAGTAGAAATCATCCATCGTTTTATCCTTTTGTGCACGGGGTGAGCGAGGACAGAAACGCCTGTTGCACGGCGTTAATCACCGCGTCGCGTTGCTGATTGATAAAGAAATGGTCGCCGGGGAAAATATGCACCTGACACGATGCTGAGGTGTAATCGGCCCAGGCACAGGCTTGCTCGGCGGGAAGATCGGGATCGTCCCGTCCGGCGAGCACATCGATCGGACAACCAATCACCGGCGTGTCATGAGGTCGATAATTTTCGATCAAGCGATAGTCGCTGCGAATAATCGGCACCAGCAGCGCAGCCAATTCCGGCGATTCCACCAGCGCATTATTGCGCGGATTCAAACGACGCAGTTCGGCCAGAATATCGCTGTCGCTACTGCGATGAACGGCGCTGTCGCGCGGGTGATAACGGGGTGGTTGCCGACCAGAGACAAACAGATGTCGCGGCGGCATGCCCTGCGCTTCCAATCGCACCGCCAGCTCATGCGCAATCGCGCCACCCATACTGTGCCCCAGCAGCGCGTAGGGCCGGGCCGCGATGTCGCGTTGCAACTCGGTCATCAGCGTGTCCAGCAGGCGTGACATATCATCGATGGTCGCTTCGTTAAAACGATCTTCTCGCCCTGGATATTGCACGGCGGCAACGGCGATCTGCGCATCAAACAGCGTTGACCAGGCACGAAACGCGCTGGCTCCGCCCCCGGCATAGGGCAGACAAACCAGCAGCGGTTGCAACGCCGTGGGCGGAGAAAAGAAACGCAAGAAGTGACGGGTCATTCGGCCTCCTGTCGGCACAGTTGCTGACACAGCGCCACCACCGGCGGCGCATCGGGTTCAATCAGCGCGGGGGGACCGAGCAGGGTTGAAATCTGGTGCCAACTGCGCGTGACGCTCAATGCCCAAGCGGATTGGCTCTGCGCCAGCGCCGGGTTCCCGATGCTGGCAATAAACGCATCCAGCGCCCGATTGATCGCCTGCGGCCATTGGGTATCGAACACGGCGCGAAAGGTGTCAGGCTCACTGCCCGGCAGGGTGCTGCTGCTCAGCGCCGCCAGACGTTCTGTGCCCGGCCCGTCCAACACCAGACGGTGCGTGGCATCACGGTGCGTGTGCAAGCGCGGCTGCCACAGGGCGGGACCGTGCGTATCCGCCAACGTCAGAACACCGCCTTCCGTCGCCAGCGACATGCGATGCAGCAGCAACGCATGGTTATCGGCATCCCCCGGATGAATTTGGTTTTGCACGCGCAGGGTTACCGGTACACCGCCGATATCCCCCTGAAGCGTGGTGTAGGGGCCGGTCTGTGCAGGCTGTGACAACGTCAATCGACAAGGTTGCAAACGCCCCAGCGCCCGCGCCGCCATATCCAGCCAGGGATACAGCACTTGTGCGCCGCATACTCCCTCCAGATAAGCGATCGGCTGCTGCTGGCGCAGCAACGTCGCGGCCTGCAAGAAATGCATCACCGCGCGCACGTGGGGATAAAACGCATTGACGTCATAGCGCACGCGATGCTGATGCGCGGTACGAAAACAGTGCGCCAGCTCATCCGGGTGCAGTGGATGCTCCTGCAAAACATGGATCCCCCGGCGCAACAGTGCACACGCTACCTCCGCGCCGCTACCGCCGGACACCCCTGCGCGTACCACCACGCAGGCCAGGGTTACCGTCTCCGGCAGCGCCTCTACCGCGTGATAATGCGCGATACCCATCTCACGCGCGCAGCGTGCGGAAGCGTCAGAACCGCGCGACAGGATCCCAACCAGTTCAATGTCCGGGTGCAGCGCCAACGCGCGCAGATAAAATCGACCAAACGCGGTGCCGCACACCACGGCCTTCATTTTGGTGGTCATAATCTTCCCTCTTCGAGACGTTCATCGGGCAGGTATTGGCGAATCTGCGTGCCCGGATGCAGGCGGACAACGTCGTTAAAGGTTTGTGTCGCCATCAGGACGTCATCCGCAAAATGCACGCCAGGGGAAATGTCACCGCGTAATAACGCATTCACCGTGCTCACCGTGACGGCGGCGGTCAACGCCGCGCTGCTGTCGGTAGAGATCACCGCTCGGCGGCGCGGTTTGTTATGGGGGAGAAGATCGAACACCAGTCGGTAATAGGGCGAGTGCCCCAGCAGATCGAGCTCGCTGGCCTGCTCAACCTGCGCCACCGCCTGCGTCAGGCGTTCAGCATTGTTCACCCAACCGCGCAGACCGGTCAGCGTCTCACGCAAGAAGCTTCCGCTAAACACGTTATACCAGCGCAACTCGCGCAACTGATGGCGTGTCGCCAGACGCTCTGCATCGCTGCTGAGAAACGGCAGCAGCGTCACTTCACCGGGAAAATGCGCCAAATCATCGCGCAATTCTGTCGGTAACCGGCGCAAATGCGGCTCCCCCTTAACCCAGAAGGCGCTCGATTCGCCATACCAGTAACTAGCGGCCGCTACCGTGCCGTACTGATCGTTAACCGATAGCACCAGATCGCCCGCTGCCGCACCGCGCACGCTTTCACGCCCTCCGCTGTAAACGGTAATCGCATCATCAGGCAGCACGCCCAGCCAGTCAGGAATCAAATTGGCTAACCCCGGCAACATGCCTGCCGAGAGTACTGCGGTCCAGTCCCGTGCGCTGGTCGGTGTTTGTTGCAGCAAATGCCATACCGGGGCATCGCCGGACACATCAATATAATGAGCACCGGCCCGAGCGGCACTGCGCGCAACCCGATCCAGCACCAGATAAGATGGCCCCGCACAGTTCACCACCAGTGCGCATCCCTGACTAAACGCATCCAGCGCCTCTTGCTGATAGAGATCGACCACCTGAGCGTGCGCGTTGACCTGCTGCGCCAGCGCGTGCAAGGCCTCAGGCTGTCTGGCACCGAGGCGCAATGTGTATCCCGCCGCGCCCAGCCAACAGGTAACTTCTCGTCCGATACTGCCCGTCGCCCCCAGAATCGCGATGCAATACCGCTTCACAGCGCCTCCTCCGGGCGAGTGTGCCGTGCGATGCAGTTCGCCAGTGACGCCGCATGTGGCTGCGCCATACAACTAAAATGGTCGCCCGGCGTGTCCACCACGGTCAGATCGCCAAGGCTCAGACGCTGCCAATAGTCGGTGACATCCTGCGGCGTACCGGGCAACAACGGATCGCTTGCGCTGTTGCGTATCAACAGGGTTTTTCCGGTCCAGGGCGCAGGCTGGTGTTCACCCACGGCGGCCATGCAATGGTGGAACAGCGCGTGGCGCTCGGCAAAGGCTTGCACTTCACCTTCGGGAGCAAAGTAGGCCCCCTGCTCAGCACCGTCGGTCTGCAAGGCGCGCAGCCGCTCATTCAGCGGTTTTATTGCCCATTGGCTCAGCGCGTCGCCAACGGGCTGATAGGCGTCGGGTAAACGGTCAAATGCACCGGCGGGAATGTGGGAAGGCGTTTCGCGCAGCACGTGATGAACCGCCTCAGCCAGCGCTGATTCCGACGGCAAACGCAACGCTTCCAGGCAGGCTCCGTGTGAACGGGCAAACACGTACTCGACCAGACGCACATCCTCCACGCGCGGAGGCTGCCAGGCACTGATCACCACCAATTGTTGCACACAGACGCCGCGCTCGCTGAGTTGGCGAGCCATTTCTGCTGCCAGTAATCCCCCCAGACAGTAGCCGATTAACGTGAAGCGCTCGCCACGCTCGCACAACGCATCGGCATACTGTCCCGCCAGCCTCACCAACGCTTGCGGCGGTGGTAGCGCCATAAACGCCGCCGGTGAAGGCAGTTCAATTCCGATGCCGCAGGAATAGGCGGATTTATCCAATTCCGGCAGCACGTGACGGTAGGGCTGCATATCGCCACTTCCCGCATGCAACAGCACACAGGGGTGCGATGACACGCCCGCCGTTTCCCATAAGGTCACCAGCGGAACCGGCGTGGATGACGCCGCCGTTTGGTTTTTTTCCACTTGACGCAGTCGCGCAGACAGGGCTTTTAACGTCGGATCTTGCAGTAAATGACGCAGTAAACTGCCCCAGGTCAGGGCGCTGGCTGCGGCGACACGCTCGCGCAGTCGGCCAATCATGCGCGACAGCAACAGAGAATCGCCGCCACAGGCATAAAAATCCGCGTCCCGCGTAACAATCTCGGTATCCAGCACCTCGCTCCAGATAGCGGCAATGTCGTGTTCCAGCGCGTCACACAGCGCATCGCCTTGCACCTGTGACGCTGCGGTTGACGCGTGGTTCAACAGCGTTTGCGCCAACGCTGGCCTATCGATTTTGCCACTCGCGTTGCGCGGCAAGGCATCCCAAACATGCAGTTGGGTCGGGATCATGTGCGCCGGTAAACGCGTTTGCAGGTACACCCGCAGGCGCGCATCGCACACACTGGCGCGATCGGTTTTGAACTGAGCAATAAAAACGCCCTGTCCCGACGTTGCCAATGCGCTGTGCGCGGCAGGTGCGCAGTCAAGCAACGTCGCGCCGGCCTGCTGCAATAAATCGAGCCACTGTTCACGGGTAAAGAAGGTCTGGTCGGTCTCGGCGCGCAGGTCGGTGAACCCGGTCAGCTCGGGGAAAAACTCCATCGACACCAACAGCGGGTAGTTATGACGCCGCACCGGCTCAATGAACACCAGAATGCCGCCCGGTGTCAGCAGTTGCGCCAAACCGGCCAGCACCTCGCCCGCATGCCGCGCATTGTGCAGCACGTTGGCGCACAGGATGACATCCATGCTATTGGCCTGCATCCCCTGCGACGCGGCGGGCAGGTTCATATCGAACAGGCCGTAGTGCATACCGTGGTAGTTAGCGAAGCGTTTACGCGCCTCTGTCAGGAAGAACGTCGACAAATCGGTAAACCAGTATTCGGTACCATAGGCCGCCAGTGCCGGCACCAACTCGCTGGCGGTGCCCGCCACCCCCGCCCCCACTTCCAACAGGCGCAATGGGCGATCGCACTGCTTGGCAAATTCGGTAATGGCCGCAATGGCGATGGCATTCATACTGCGGCTTGCCACGTTATCACGGTAAGCGGCCTGCGCCGTCGACAGTTCGCCTTGTGGAAACAGCAGCCCGCGTACATCGCGCTCACCGCGCAACAGCCCAGCGAGATCCTCACTGCACGCCCGGATGTAATCCAACGTCAGACTGCCATAGCGGGTACGCTGTTCAAGGCGATCAACCTGTTGCCAGGCATCGTCAAGCGCGGCGTTATCGCTCGGCATCAGGTCACGGTAATGGCCTTGCGCATCGCGCATTAACGCCCGCCCCCCCACCAAGGCATCCAGCCAACGGCGCAGCAAGCGTCGATGCGTCTGCGCCACGTGCGTTGCCTGATAGATCTCATCCAGCGAATGGTGAACCTGCTCCGTGCCGAATAGCCCATCGGCACGCAATCGGGCTGCCATCGCGAGCATCGCCACCCGGTCCGCCGCCGCCATCAGCGCGGTGAACGCCGGGGCATCCATACCCCGTTCGAGCTGTTGCGCACAGTCGCGGGCGGCGTCTGTCACCGAAATGGCGGCGGACTGCTGTCCGGCAGCCGTTTCTACCACGCCGTGCAGGGTGCCGTCCGCTGTCAACAGCGCTACGCCATCCGCAACCGCCGGATGTTGGCGCAGCGTCGCGGTGATCTCACCCAGTTCCACCCGGTGACCGTGGATTTTCACCTGCTGGTCATAACGGCCCAGAAATTCGATGCGGCCATCGGGCCAATAACGTCCTCGATCGCCGGTAAGGTAGCGGCGTTCACCATTGCGAGCGGTAACAAAACGCTGCGCAGTTTTTTCGGCATCCTGCCAGTAGCCGTCAGCCAGACTGGCTCCGGCGATGGCAATCTCTCCCGCCACCCAATCGGGACGGTCATTCATGGCATCGTCCACAACGTACAGGCGCTGATTGGCGAGCGGCGCACCATAAGGGGCATGAACCCAGTGCGCCTCCAGCCCATTGACCGGGCAGCACACGGACCAAATGCCCGCTTCTGTGGCCCCACCCAGCGCGAACAGCTCGGCAGATGCCTGCAATGCCGATAGCGATTCATGCAGGCCACGCGGTACCCAATCCCCGGAGACCAGCGCCACGCGCAGCGGTGCCAACGGTTGCTGGAAATCGCACAGCATCTGCAACTGCGACGGCACGCTGTTCCACAAGGTGATGTCATGACGCTGGATCTGCGCCGCCCAGTGGGCCGGATCGCCCTGCTGTGCGACGTGGGGATAGACCAGACGCCCTCCGGCGGCCAGCACCCCGAACAGGTCGTAAACTGCGAGATCGAAGGAGAGATTAGCCAGCGCCAGCATCGCGTCCTGCGCGCCCACGGCAAAGCGGTGGTTGATGTCGGCCAGCGTATTCCAGGCAGCCCGATGAGACATCACCACCCCTTTCGGCGTGCCGGTAGAACCCGAGGTATAAATCAGGTACGCGGGCTGCTCCGGTGCCACCGCCACCGGCGTGAAGGGGTGTGCAGGTTGTTCACCCCGCCAGTCAAGCGCGTTGATCCCTGCGGGAAGCGAGGTGAGATCGTCAGCAATGGCCCACGCAATATCAGCATCCTGCAACATCAGGTCACGGCGTGCTGTCGGTTGCTTCAAGTAAAACGGCACATAGCATCCCCCGCACAGCAGCGTCGCCAACGCGGCCAACGCCTGTCCCCGCCCTTTGTCACAGAAAATGGCAACCCGTTGCGCAGGCTGATGCCCCGCCTGCTGCAACCGTGCGGCCAGTCCGGTGGCCTGCGTCAGCAGTTGCTGGTAGCTCAGTGTGCCATGCTCATCAATCAGTGCGGTTGCCTCGGGACGCCGTTCAGCCTGATCCACCATCCCCTGATGCAGCAACTGGGCCGGATAGGCCCGACAAGACGCATTGGCACGCTGGCGCGCGTGACAGAACGCGGCGGGCAATGACACCGGGCGAACCTGTTGCATACAGCCTTCACCCTCTTCAATCAATCGATTGATCACGCTGCAATACAAATCGAACGCCTGTTCAATCAGGGCGGGAGGAAACAGCGCTTCACGCGAATCCCATGCCAGCAGGATCCCTTCGGGTTGCTCCACCACCTGGCAATCGATGAGCACCTGCGGTGTCTGCGTCATGCCTTGCACAATGTGATAGAGGGCCTTATTCCCATCGTTTTTTCCGCGTTGCCCCAACGTGCTGGTAAACACCACGGGCATTAACTGGGCCTCCCCGCGGCGGCGAGAACGTTCTCTGAGCAGTTCCAACCCGGAGTAGCTGGCGTGATCCATCGCGTCACACAGGCGCTGTCTGAGCGCACGTAGCTGCTCGCCAAACGGGGCCGTACCTTGTAAATCAACCTCGAGCAGCACGGTGTCGGTAAAATCGCCCAGCACGCGCTGGATATCGGGATGCCGTTGATCGCGACGAAACACGGGCAAATTCAGCGTGAAATGACGCTGTTGACTGTAGAGCGCCAGCACTTGCGCAAACGCCCCGAGCAACAGCACGCTCAACGTCACCTGATGTTCGCCAGCCAGTGAGCCGAGTTGCCTGACCTGGCTCGCCGACAGCAGCCGCTGACGGCGCAGAAACGGCGCATCGGCCGTGGCTTCTGCCAGCGGCAGTTGCGGTGCATCCGGCAGCGCATCAAGGCGCGCCAGCCAATAGTGACGATCGTCTCGATAGCGCTTACCTTCACGTGCGGCACGCCGTGCAATCACGCAGTCACGAAAGGTAATGTCAGGTACGGGAGGAAGCTGTTCAGGGTTGAACAACAGCAGCGCAAGTTCATCGACCAACAGATAGAGGCTGGCCGCATCCAGCGCGATCAGTTCAACGGCCAGCAGCAACTGTGTCTCACGGGCCAACCGGACCGCATGCGCCGCGAACAGCGGCCAGGTGGCGTAGTCGGACGGGGCCGATAACAGGGTATCGCGTAGCCTGTCCACGGCGCGCTGCGCCGGTTCAGCGCCACGCTGGCGCAGATCGCTGGTGGGCAGCGCAAAATCAGGTACCGTCGACAAGACACGCTGAAAGCCTTCCTCTTTCACCACCACCCGTAGCATGTCATGGCGCGCAATCAGTTGCTGCAATGCCTGCTCCAGCCGCGCCGGCTCCAGCGCCGCCGGGAAACTCACTGCGAGAAAACCGCGACACGACAGACCGCCGTAAGCAAAAGCGCTGTGACGCCCCATCAGCCACGCCTGCTGGGTTTCCGTCAGCGGGAATGGTGTAAAGCGGCCTTGACGATCGCAGAGCATCGCCTCGCTCTCATTCCGGCTTGCCAGGTAGGCCAACAGCGCAGGCTTGTGTTCGCGCAGCGCCCCTTTCACCGTTTCACTCAAGGTTCCGGCAGGCGCACGAAAGTGCAGATTATTCTCTTCACACCACAGCTCAATGCCCTGTAGCTCCAGCGTGGCAACAAAATCGGCGATATTCATAGCGATCCCTCCTCCATTCGAGCGCGGTCGGCTAAATGCCTTTCAATGCAGGCACACAGACCAGATAAAGTTGCGTCAGAGAAAAACTCCTTTATGGTCAAGTTGATAGAAAATCTTTCACACACCTGAGCCACCAGTTTTGTTCCCAGCAGCGAGTTACCGCCCGCACGGAAGAAGGAATCAGTGCCCGATGGCGGTGGCCCTTCCACCAGTTGTTGCCACAACGCAGCGACCACATGCTGCAACTCACTGATTTTTTCAGGAAGAGGAGACGTTGAGTGCGGCGGGGACAGCGCTAACTGACGCCTGTCGATTTTTCCGCTGGGGGTCAGCGGCCAGGTGGTCACCGGGGATATTGCCCCCGGAATCGCATAGCCCGGCAAAGTGATACGCAGTTCGTGATGCAGTGCGCTCAAGAGCGCGTTGATCTCTTCTTCAGCGGCATCCATCTGGACAAAAGCGTGCAACCCTGCCGTAGCGCCATCGCCTTGCACCACCGCAACGGCGTGACGTACCTGTGGATGACGCAGCAAAGTGGCTTCTATTTCACCCAATTCAATTCTGTGACCCTGTAACTTAACCTGACTGTCGATACGCCCCAAAAATTCCAGCACCCCGTCTGGTCGATAGCGTCCGCGATCGCCAGTACGATACCAGCGCCACGGGTAATCGCCGTTGAAGTGCAGCGCCGTCAAGCGCGCATCAGCACAATAGCCGCGCGCCACCCCCAACCCGCCAATCCACAGCTCACCGGGCACCCAGTCGGGCGTGTCATTGCCCAAGGCATCCACCACGCGGAAACGTTGATTCCTCAATGGGAAACCGTAGGGAACCGTGTGACACCCTTCCGGTATCGGTGACGACATTGGCCATATCGTGGACCAGATAGCGGCTTCTGTGGCCCCGCCCAACGCAAATGCCTGTGCCGACGGCGCGAGCGTGCGCAGCCGTTCACCGCTGTCAGGCTCCACCCAATCCCCCGACAGCAATGCAATACGCAGATCGGGCAGCGTCACCTGCCGCGTACAGGCCAAGGTGTGCAGCATATCGAACAGAGCAGGCACACTGTTCCACACGCTGACACCGTGGGTAGACATCAGTGTTAACCATCGGTCCGCATCATGATGGGGCGAGTCCTCCACCAACACCAATAATCCCCCCACGCTCAACGCGGCGAAGATATCAAACACCGACAGGTCGAAATCCAGCGCGGAAACCGCCAGAAAGACATCCTGCGCCGAGATATCAAGTTGCTGACACACCGCTTCCAGCGTATTGAGCACGTTACGGTGTTCAATCATCACACCTTTGGGTTCCCCGGTGGAACCGGAGGTAAAGAGCACATAGGCGAGCGCATCGTCCGGCGGAATGATCGGTGCGGTTAACGGCGCGTTGTCGCGCAATGAGGCCAGCGAAAAGGTTGGTAAGGCGAACGAGAGATCGCTGTCGCAGATAACGGCTTTTGCGCGCCCCTTACGACACAGCAGTGCGTGACGCGCGGCGGGATGCGCCTGATTGAGGGGCAGATAGGCCGCCCCGGCCGCAAGGATGCCGAGCAGCGCCACCATGCGATCGCCACCTGACGGCAGGCACAGTGCGACACAATCACCCGCATGAATGCCGCGGTGCAGCAGCCCGGCCGCTACCGTCAGCGCCTGTTCACGCAGCGCGCCGTAGCTCAGGTAGCCGTTCACACTATCCCACAGCGCTGGGCGCTCAGGCCACTGCTGCGCCTGACTAAAAAAGGCGTCATGCAGTGCCCGGTGGCTTGGCATCGGACCACCGGTGGTGTTGGTCTGGAGTCGCATCTGACGCTGGGCAACGGGCAAATCCCGAATCGGCGGCGCAAGCCAGTCGCTGCCTGCCAACGCGCGCAGCGTGTGACAATACCTGGTAAACATCTGCTCAACCATGTCGGGCAAAAACAGTTCTTCCAGGTAATCCCAACTGAGCAACACCCCATCGGCTAAATCAATCGCCTGATGATCAAGCCACACCTGCGGCGTTTGCGAGCTGGTGTAGCTCGGCCAGGGCACCGCCTTAGCCAGTGCATCCGCCACCCCCAGCATACTGGTGAACACCACGGGTGCGGCCTGCATCTCATTGCCTGCCCGCTGCGCCAGCGCGCGCTGTACCGAAATGGCGGACACTGAGGCATGGCCAAGGTCGCGCCACACTTGTTCCTGCAAGCGCTGGGCGTGCCTTAGCCAGCTATCTGCGTTATCGGCGTGATACTCCGCCAGCGTCAGCGAGGTAAAATCCCCCACCACGCGGTTGATGTCGGGATGAAGCGGCTGGCGATCGAACTGCGTCAAGGTGATCACCAACGCTTTTTGCCCACTCCACCGACTCAGCGTTTCCGCAAAGCAGGTCAGGAGCAGCACCGAAGGAGTAATTTGCGCCTGACGCGCGCGATCGCTGAGCTGTCGCCACAGAGCAGGTTCGAGCCGCGCTTCCAACCGACGAAATCGCGGTGTGATGATGGAGGCAGGCACCATGCGTGTCGGCAATGCGGGCGCAGGCGGCAGCGCATCAAACCGCTGTTGCCAGTAGACGATATCCTCTTGCGCCTGCCCCTGCTGCGCACGCCAGCACTGATAATCACGGAATTGTATCGTCAGCGCAGGGAGTTCGGTCTCCGGATTTTGGTAGCATTCAAACCATTCACTAAATAGCGTCAACATGCTTAAACCATCGACAATCAAATTGTCGAACAGCACGGCAAGTCGCGATTTCCCTGCACCATAGTCAATCAGCGTGATGTCATAGAGCCTGCCACTACCGGCAGCCAGAATCTGATGTGCCATTCGGTTTCTCAGCAGCGCCAACTGTGCTGACGCATCCGTCAAATGGCGTAAGTCGTGGTAACGGAAGTAAAAATAGGGAACCTCTTCCATGATGTGCTGTTGACCATCCTCTCCGATGACGCAGCGCAGCATATCGTGCCGAATGACCAACTGGTTCCAGGCGTGCTCAAGGCGCATCAGATCGGCGTGTTGCAGTTCGTATTCGTGGTAGCTTTGGGCGGCGATACCGCCCAGTACGAACCCATCGCGTCGCCCGAGCCAATAGGCCTCCTGCACGTCATTCAGCGGGAACGGGCGATAGCGCTGCGTGGCATCATGGTGCAAACGGATCTGCTGTTCGGGCATCACCTCCCGCAGCGTTGCCGCAAACGCGTGCAGCACCGGCTGACGAAACAGTGACGCCAGCGTACCGTGAAGCCCTTCCTGCGGCAGACGGCTGATTAACCGGGTAGCAATCAGACTGTCGCCGCCCAGCGCAAAAAAGTTCGCCTCACGCGTAACCGTGTCCAGATCAAGCAAT
Source organism: Candidatus Symbiopectobacterium sp. NZEC151 (assembly GCF_025962655.1). GTDB lineage: Bacteria > Pseudomonadota > Gammaproteobacteria > Enterobacterales > Enterobacteriaceae > Symbiopectobacterium. The sequence continues at coordinate 1,163,769 of NZ_JAGFPE010000001.1, forward strand.
GCGCCCCACAGCGTTGCCAGCACCTGCTCTGCGCGGCCGACGGGCAGAGCCCCGGCCCGTTCATCACGCAGGCCGCTCAGATAGGACTGCACCTCGTCACCAATTGCCGCTCGGTCAATTTTGCCATTGGCCGTCAAGGGCACACGGGAGATGCGTATCAGATGTTCAGGCACTTCATACGCGGGTAACCACGCCTGTAGCGCCTTTTTGATAGCCGCCATCTCGGTCGTCTCAGGGCACACCAGCGCGGCGGCTACCTGCTGCGAAGGGGCATCGAGCACCACGGCGACCGCTTCATCAACCTCAGGCAGACGCGTTAACGCGCCTTCAATTTCCGCCAGTTCGATGCGATATCCTCGCACTTTGACTTGCCCATCGGTGCGCCCGCAGAAAACCAGCACGCCGTCGTCACGGTAGTAGGCCCGGTCACCGGTGCGATACCAGGTTGCCCCCTGCCGCACAACAAACTTCTCCGCGCTGCGTTGCGCATCCCCAATGTAACCGTCCGCCAGCCCTGCGCCACTGACCCACAGTTCGCCTTTCACCCCATTCGGGCAATCGCGTTCCTGACCATCCACCACCCGACAGCGCATATTTGCCAGCGGCTCGCCATACGGGGCCGCAGGCCACCAGGGTTCATCCGGTGTGACGATGTAGCAGGTGGCATGAATTGCCGCCTCTGTCATACCGCCCAGGGCCGCAAAGCGTGCTTGAGGTGCCAGCGCCCAGACCTGGTGCGGCAAGGGATACAAGATGCGGTCACCGCCCACCATCACCAGCCGCAGTGACTGCGGCAACCCACGGTCATGGGCCGCAATGGTCAACATCTCCACTTGCGCAGGCACAGCGCTGACCACGCTAACCTGCCAGCGCGCCATCAACGCTGCCCAGGCGGCGGCATCACGCCACTGAGGCTCTTCCACCACGGCCAGCGAAGCACCGATGCCAAGGAAGGTGAAAATATCAAAGGCTGACAGATCAAAATCCAGTGCAGAAAGCGTAATGGATCGATCGCTGACGCTGAGATCAAAACGGCGGGCCACGGCATCAATGGTATTGGCAACCGCACCATGGCTCACCACCACCCCTTTTGGTGCGCCAGTGCTACCGGAGGTAAAAATAACGTAGAGCGGCGCATAGCTGGGTTGCATCACGGGCTCTGGCAACGGCGCACAGGCCAGCGCGGTGCTCAGCGCCACCACGGGAAATGCGGCAGGCCAATCGAGGTGCGTCAGGCTCTCATCGTCAGTCAGAATCCAGCGGACCTGAGCTGCCTGGTAAATCTGCACGCGCCGCGCCAAGGGTAACGCAATATTGCAGGGTACATAGCAGCCTCCCGCCGCCAGCACCCCCAACACGCCGACAATCTGCGCGGCCCCCTTGCGGTGGGTGATCGCCACCTTATCGCCAGGCTGTATACCCTGTTGCACCAGATACGCCGCCACGCTCAGCGCCTGGCGCGTCATCTCACCGTAATGCATCACGCCGTGATCGCCCCATACCAGCGCCGTTGCTTGTGGCGCACGTTGCGCCTGAGCAAATACGCGCAGGTAGGGCGCGGTGTGGTTGCCGAAATCCATTGCCGTTTGGTTGATCTGCGCGCGCAGGCGCTGCTGTTCAACGGGCAGCGACAGCGTGATCGGCTGGCACCAGTCAGCCTGTACCAGACTTTCAACCAGATGGCAGTAAGCCGCAAACAGACTGTCGATAACGCCGGGCGGAAACAGGGCTTCCACCACGTCCCACTCCAGCAGCAGGCACCCGTGCGATTCGCTGACTTTGGCATCGAGCCACACCTGTGGCGTTTGTGTCAGCGTATAGTGCACGCGGGGAAACGCATCCGACAGCGCCATCGACGCATCTTTTTCCAACCCCAGTACGCTGGTGAACACCACGGGCATCGTGGCCATGCTTTGGCCGTGATAGCGGGCCAGTTCGCGCAGCACCCGCACCCCCGAGAACTGCCGATGGCTTAGCCCTTCCCCCACCTGCTGTTGCAACTGCATGGCCGCCTGACAAAAATCGCTACCCTGCGCGGTGTCATAACCGAGCAACAGGATGGAGGCGAAATCCCCCACTACACGGTTAATATCGGGATGCAGCGGCTGTCGATCGAACAGCGTAAAGTTCAGCGCCAGCGCAGACTGATTGCTCCAGAACGCCAGCACTTCGCCATAGGCCGCCGCCAGCGCCACGCTGACGGTGATGCCATGCCGCTGTGCCTGTGACATAAAACGCTGCCATGACTCCGCGGGCAACACATAGCGTCTGCGCTGGAAGCGGGGCTTGGCGATGGTCTCGGGCCTCACCGCCAGCGGCAAGGCGGGTGCAGCGGGCAACGTTGCCAGTCGCTCCAGCCAGTAGGACTTAGCCTGCGGCATCAGCGCCGCGCTACACTCCGCCTGCCCACATTGATAATCCCGATAGTGGATGCGCAACGCGGGCAGTGCCGCCGTCGGATTGCAGTACAATGCATCCCATTCGGTGAACAGGATCATGATGCTACGCCCATCGAACATCATACTGTCGAGACTGACCATCAGCCGCTGGCGCGCATCGCCCCCTTGCTGATAATCCACCACATGAATGGAAAACAGCGGCCATTCACGCACATCGTAAACCCGGTGCGACAGCGTATCGCGCCAGGTTTGCAACGCCCCTTCGACATCGTCGCAGGCGCTATGACGTTCAATGCGATAGGGCCGCGTATCGGGCAGCACCTGCTGCTCTCCGGCTTCTGTCACCACCGCACGCAGCATGGCGTGGCGCGCGATCAACTGTTGCCAGGCAGCTTCAAGCCGTGCGACATCCAGCCCTTCGCCATCAAACTCGATATAAAAATGCGAGCCGACGCCGCCCAGCGTCATCTGTTCGCTGCGGCCAATCCAGAAGGCGCGCTGAATGTCACTGAGCGGGAAGGATTTATAGCGTCCGGCCTCGTCGGCGACCAGCGTCGGCAGTGAAACGGCGCTTTCCGCTTGCACGTAATGGCAAAAATCACGCAGTTCAGGGGAAGTGAATAAGGCATGCAACGGCGCGCTCAACTGACGTTCGCGTAGCGCTGCAATCAGCCGCGTGGCAATAAGGCTGTCGCCACCCAGCACGAAAAAATTATCCTCACGGCTGACGTTGTCGACGTTCAGCAGCCTGGCCCACAGCGCGGCAACCTGCCGTTCGATAGCGTTTTCAGGGGCGCTGCGCGCGGTGCGTGCCAGAGCAATCTGTGACGCGGCGAGGCGTTCTACGCTCGCTCGGTCCGTCTTGCCGTTTTCCGTTACCGGCATCTCGGGCACAACCACGTAGTGTTCGGGAATGGCATAGCGTGGCAGCAGCAGCTGCAACCAGCTTTGCCAGACGCTGGCGCTATTATTTTCACCGGTAACCAGTGTGGCACAGAGTTGACGAGCCGCAGGCTCTACCACCGTCACACAGGCGCTGTGAATGGCGGGATGGCGCATCAGAGCGGTTTCCACTTCACCCGGTTCGATGCGGTGCCCGCGGATCTTTATCTGCTGGTCATTACGCCCCAGATAGTCAATGGTGCCATCAGGCCAATAGCGTGCACGGTCGCCGCTGCGATACCAACGCCGCCCTGCACGTTCAACAAACTTTTCTGCTGTGCGCTCCGCATCGTTGCGATACCCCAGCGCCAATCCCGGACCGCTGACCCACAGTTCACCGGCCACCCACGGCGGGCAATCCCGTCCCAAGGCATCAACAATACGGCAATACATGTTAGGCAAGGGCGTACCGAAAGGCACCGTAGTCCAGCGCGGATCGTCGGCATGCAGCACGAAGAGTGTGGAGTGGATTGCCGCTTCCGTCATGCCCCCCAACCCGACAAAGGGCGCGCCCGCCGTGCGCCGCCACCAGCGCTCCGCCAGTGCCACGGGAATACGATCGCCCCCCAGCATAACCAGCCGGGCAGAAGATAATGGCGAGTCTCCGGCTGCTGTGAGAATCATCTCCAACAGCGCGGGTACACAGCTGATGATGCTGACATCATAGCGCTGTATCAGCGCCAGCCATTCATCGGCATCCCGGCGTTGATGTTCGTCAACCACCGCCAGCCGAGCGCCACGGCTCAGGCAGGAGAAGATATCGTAAGCGGAAAGATCGAAATCGAGCGCCGACAGCGTGATGGTGCAATCCCTGGGCGTGACAGTGAAATGCGTATCGACTCCGTCCACGGTATTCGCCACCGCACGGTGCGAAACCGCGACGCCTTTCGGCTCGCCGGTGGTACCGGAGGTGAAGATGACATACATCGCCTGCTGCTCATCCACCTCGACCGATGCCGCAAGCGGCAACGCCTGCAACCCTTGCACCAGCGGGAACACCGGGATACCCGGCGGCCACTCAGGCTGATAGGCGCTGCGCGAGTCACAAAGCACCAGCGCAACATTCGCCAGGCGGTATACGGCTTCACGCCGCGCCAGCGGAATATCGATACCGCAGGGAACGTAAGTTGCGCCTGCGGCCAGGGTGCCTAACACCGCCATCACCTGCTCCGGCCCTTTCCCCATGCTGATGGCGACGCTATCACCCGTTTTGATGCCCTGCTCCTGAAGAAAACGGGCGATGCACAACGCGTTTTGTGCCAATTCGCCATAGTGCAGCACACCGTGCTCACCCCACTGTAAGGCGATGGCATCGGGTTCTCGCTCGGCCTGCATAAAAAAGCGGTGCAGCAGCGTCGGCGCACCGGCGGGTTCGGTTGCCTCCGGCGGCCAGGGCGCTACCGGTTGCGGCACCGGCAGCGGGCGCTGCCAGCACGTTATATCGTCAAGTAGCGCGAGCACCTGTTGCTGAAACGCATCGAACATGGCATCAATCACGCCGGGTGCAAACCTATCAGTGCGCACATCCCAATTGAGCATGATGCCGTTCAGGTATTCCGTAGCCTGTGCGTCAATCAACACCTGCGGCCCCTGAGAAACCGACCACACGGGCTCCCCTAACACCGCGCGCACCTGGGGTTCGAAGAGATCGCCCAGTGCCAATGCGCTGGTAAACACCACCGGCGCCAGGCTGGCATTGCTCTGCTGCTGCCGCGACAGATCGCGTAACACGTCAACGCCACTCCACGCCGTATGCGCCAGCGCCCGGTGAAGCTGGGTTTGCAGTTGACGCGCCTGCTCGACAACGTTCACGGCGCTGCCCGGCTCAACGCTAATCAGCACCGAGCTGGAAAAATCCCCCACCAGCCGATCGGCATCGTCTATCTCTTCATCGCGGGAAAATACCGGCAAATTCAGCAGAAAGGGAGCTCCGCCGCTCCATAGACCAATACACTCACTAAAGATCGTCGCCAGCACTACCGGGACAGTCAGACCGGATTGGTGACTCATTGTCGTCAATTGCTGCTGCTGCGTATTGTTAAGCCACAGGTAACGTCTTTCTGTCACCGGTGCCGTTTTCTCTGAGGGCTGAAGGGGCAAGGCGGGCGATGCCGCCAATCGGGATAACTGGGTTTGCCACCATGCTTTGTCCTGTTCACGGCGGCATTGATGCTTTTCTTGCCAGCGTTGCTGGTAAGCGCGATAGCTTGACGTCAACCGGGGTAATGCATAATCCGGTTGGCGATAACCTTGTGCCAGCTCGCGCAGCAGGATACGCAGGCTGGCGGCATCGCCGGCTATCATATCCAAATCGATATGCAGCCGACTGTCGCCCGTTGGCAGCAGCGATAGCGCCAACATCAGCGTTTCGCCATTGGCGATATCCAACTGCTGATGGGTATAGCGCTGACGCAACGCGGCCAGACGCGCCTGACATTGCTCCGCAGACAGCTCACGCAAATCATTGATCTGTAGCTTGCAAGGGCTATCCGGCGCAATGTGCAGACGCGAGTCCTCGTCAATACGCAACCGCAGCATGTCATGCCGTTGAATCAGGCGGTTCAGCGCGCTCGCCAACGGTTGCGGATCGAGCGCTTTGCCGTCCAGCTCGGCATAAAAATGGGCGCTTACGCCCCCAAGTTGCTGCCGCTCATTACGCCCAATCCAAAAGGCGTGCTGCATGGTGGCAAGTTCGAACCCCGGCGTATCGCACTGCTGAGTATCCGCATCGGCCACCGCGCAAAACTCGCCAGCAGCAGATACCACCTCGCGCCACTCTTTTACGGTCCGTTTATCAATAAAATCCGAGAACGTCACGGCGACCCCCTCGCGCCGTAACCAGGTCGCGGCACGCATGGTGCGCATCGAGTCCATTCCATGGTGCATCAGATTCCTGTCGTCGTGTAATGCTGCTTCGGGAACGTCGAGTATCCTGCTCAATAAAGGGATCAACAGCGCATCCTTTTTGGCCATCTGGTTCACTCTCCTTTTGCTTGCCGAAGTCCAACTCCGGCTTGACTCACTGACAGAGACCTATGATGTTTATTTATTGCGGCCAAGATCATGTTTTATAAGCTATGCCAAAAGACATTCATCTATGCGTTGAGCCAAAATAACGGCAACGTTGAGATTTCTGCATTCAGAAAACAGGAATACATTGTTCAAATCTGCCACTTTCTGCCTGTGTGATATGCTATTCCTCACTTTTTGTTGGCTTTTTTCTGTCACGAAATAAATATTGATACGCGTCTTATAGACACGCAGGGAAATATAAGCCGGTACAGTATTCTTCCTTTATTCACGGCGCTGAGAAGCGTGCGGGGCGGCGGTCGTTCTGCTTTACAGTCATAAAATATAACCAGACGATATTTATTTCGCGTCGAGGGATCCGCTACGGTTGATAGCAGGCAATCCATGGGGAGAAGTGAGATGACAACCCGTACACCTGCGCCAGAAGCGCCCTGTAGTACCGATAGTAACGATACGCGCAGTACCGATGCGTTGGCACGTCGCGTTATTGAATGGCGGCGTGAGCTTCATCAATTTCCTGAACTGTCTGAGCAAGAGCATCAGACCACCCAGCGCATTACCCGCTGGCTGGATCAACTTTCGATCTCCCCCTTACCCCTTTCGTTGAAAACCGGCGTTGTCGCCGATATTGGCGCGTCCTCGGGGCCCGTGGTTGCGTTACGCGCAGATATCGATGCGTTACCGATCGTCGAAGACACCGATGTCCCTTTCCGCTCACAACATCCTGGCGTGATGCATGCGTGCGGACACGATTTTCATACTGCGGTGATGCTGGGCGCAGCGGGGCTGCTGAAAGCCCGCGAAGCGCAGTTGCCTGGCCGTGTGCGCCTGCTGTTTCAACCCGCGGAAGAGGTTTCCGTCGGTGCGCGACAACTGATTCACGCCGGCGCGCTACAGCCGGTCTCCGCCGTGTTTGGCTTACACAACGCGCCGGAGTTGCCAAGCGGCACATTTGCCACGCGCTCGGGGGCTTTTTACGCCAACGTCGACCGATTTTCCATTCGCATTACCGGTAAAGGGGCACATGCCGCCAAGCCAGAAGAAGGGATCGACAGCATTATTGCCGCCAGCCATATTGTCATCGCCCTGCAAACCCTCCCCAGCCGCCGGGTGAGTTCACTGGAATCGCTGGTGGTCAGCGTGACCCGTATCGAAGGCGGCAATACCTGGAACGTATTACCGCAAACGGTCGAACTGGAAGGAACGGTACGTACTTACAGCACGCAGGTGCGGGAGCAGGTGCCAGATATGATGCGTCAGGTTATCCACGGCACGGCTGCTGCACTGGGCGCACAGGCCGAACTGGTGTGGCACCCCGGCCCACCCTCTGTGGTCAATACGCCGTTTTGGGCCAATTTTAGCCGCCAGGTGGCTACGGAACACGGCTATCAGGTTGAAACCGCAGAACGGCAGATGGGGGGGGAAGATTTTGCGCTTTATTTGCAGGGCTGCCCCGGTACGTTTGTCAGTATCGGCTCTGGCAGCCCGTTTGGCCTGCATCATCCTGGCTTCAACCCTGATGAGTCGGCTATCTACCCTGCATCGCGCTATTTTGCCGCACTGGCAGAAGCCGCATTGCATCAGCTAGCACAAGAGCAACACGCGTCACCGACCAGCAAGGCAACCGCGTCGACCCAGTGATGGGATTTAGCAGATTATTCGCGCTCGGCTGGGGTAATCTGCTGCGCCAGGCTTTGAGCGCATAGCGCCAATTCCGTCACGGTGAACACCCATTGCTGCGTCATGGCGTTTTCAGTACGATTAAGACAGTCCTGCACAAACTCGCGGAAAAAACGCCGCTCGACGTTGCCCGCCGTCGCGATACGCTGCTCGCCCTCCTTATTCACCAGATAGAGAATGTTGCTTTCGCCGCGCGTGATATCGACATATTTACGCAGTTCAATATACCCTTCTGTGCCCAAAATGGTGAGACGCCCATCGCCCCAGGCGCTGAGCCCGTCCGGCGTAAACCAGTCACAGCGAAAATAGCCTGTGGCACCGTTTTCACCGCGCAGCATGGCATCGCCAAAATCCTCGAACTCAGGCGTGTGCGGATGATGATAATTGGCCACCTGACTGGCAACCACGCTCGCCGCCGTATTGCCGGTAAAATAGAGGAACTGCTCGATTTGATGGATACCGATGTCGCATAAAATGCCGCCGTAGCGCTGGCGCTGGTAAAACCAGTCAGAACGCGTACCGCGTTCGCGATGCGGCCCAACGCCGATGGTCTGGAGAACCCGCCCGATCGCGCCCTGACGCACCAATTCGCCCGCGTACAACACACTGTCCACCACCACATGCTCATTAAAATAAACGGCATATTTGCGCCCGGTTTGTGCCACAGCGGTTTTTACCGCTTCCAACTGTGCCAGCGTGGTCAACGGCGGTTTGTCGGTAAAATAGTCTTTACCTGCCGCCATGACGCGTAGACCGAGATCGGCGCGTTCATCAGGCACTGCCGCGCTAGCGACCAGGTGAATCGCCGGGTTTGTCAAAATCGCATCAACGCTGCTCGCCAGCGCCACATCAGGAAAACGCGCGGCAAAGCGTTCACGCTTAATCGGATCAGGATCGTACACCGCAACCAGCTCCGCGCCTGCGCCAATCAGATGGCTGCACATGTCATAGATATGGGTGTGCTCTAACTGCACTGCGGCAAAACGCAGTTTCTCGACGCTCATATTACCTCCGGTATGCTGTGCGGGGACTTCGGGAAGACAGCGTGCGTAAAAGCCTTTACACTGTGCGTTCTTCATCAGCTGTGATCTGAATCGCGTTTTAGTCAGACGCAGTGTAACCCATGCCCGTTCTGTGCACGGTAATACGTGCTGCATTATTCAATGAAGTAGCCTGCTTATGACCAAAAAATGCCTGCTGATCGCCATCGTGTTATTGCTGCTTTATCTCAACCGTGATGCCCTAAACCCGTTTAAACCCGATTGCACGGCGATACCCGCTGGCACGCCGAAGCCCGACGCCTGCCAGGTGAAAGAAGTTGCGCCGGGATTTGAGATTTGACGCGTGTTACACCGGGATTCCCCACGGGTAAATACTGGTCGTTGGCTGGCTCATTCAGTTGGTTAGCACACTGCGGATCACAGCTGCGGCTTGTTGTGGCGGCAGTGCAAGAATGTGGCGATACAGCTGTAATGTAATGTCACAGGCCTTTTTGCGATCGACCTGTTTTGCTGCAGGATCGACAATCATCTGCAAATCAGCGCCATATTGCCCATACAGCCGCTGTATTACCGGCTGTAATACTTGTGCGGCGGCAGCATTTTCTCGCGTTTTATCGGCGATTCTGGGAGAGGTATACGACGCAGCCACTAATTCACTGTCGGCACGCATTCGACGTTGAATAAGCGCAGCCGAATTCAGCGCTAGTGGATTCACCCCACCGCTGACAAAAGGGAAGAAAAATTTGAAACAGGCCTCATCGCTCTGCTGCTGAATATTCTCACCTTGTTCGAGCATCACTTTCAGCGTGGTGATAACGTTGTCATCAGGCGCAGGATACAGGCGCGACAGTAAAAAGGCCGATGAATCAGCCTGCACCAGATCGATCGCCTGCTGAAGATCTTTGCCCTCGGCTTTAGCGTCAACCACTTTTTCCTTGAGGGCTTGGTAGGTTTCCGGCGCATATTGCTTCATCGTTTGAAAAATAGGCAATTTCACCATTGATGATTCCGCATATTGCAATTCCAGCGAACGTGTTTTACCCGGCATCAGGTAAGCCGTATCAATCACATTCCACCCAATGATCGCTGCAACGAAGATAACAGCCCCCGTAGCCTTACCAATCCATTGTTTTTTCCTCATCCACGTGAGAATGCTTGCCACGACCAGCGCAACCGCCGCCGAGAAGAACACATGCTGCCAATTCATTGAAGCTCCTTGTCAATTTTTTTACGCTTTTGATGCGCTGAAAAGCGGCGCTCTTTATGCTCCAGGTAGCTTAGTATACCGCCGTTTTGCGGCGTGCCTTCTTTTAGGCAGCGTGGAGAGAGCACCGACAGATTGCTTTTCGCTTTCGGATAAATTATTGATAGTTTTGCCAGAATGCAGATCGTTTATGATGCTCTGGGCCACAAGGTCCGCCACAAACTCGCCGCTCGCCGCACCCAGTACTCCCCACCCGCAGCTCAGGCCAAAGGTCGCGGGCTGACAGATCTCTCCTATAACACCAGTCAGTCTACTATCGTCACTGTAGCGCACAGGCGACGGGTGACTTAGGTTGAACTGAGAGTCTGACCGGTAAAATGACGATCCCGGCGCTAGGGCCGGGATCATTTCAACCTTTTATTGTAAAGGTGATATAAATATTATCAGCTTGTAGTTTTCTTAAATGCTCTCTTGCATGATTGCAACTATCATAAGGTGTTACCAAATTACAGTGCCAGTCTGCATAAAAATTATTCATTTTATTATTTTCGCATTGATACACATCCCCGCCAAGTACTGTCCATTTAGCTTTTTCAAATAACTCCAGAGCTTCATTTGCGACAGATATCGGAAGCACTACATCATTAATCCCATCATCCAAAAGGCTTTTTCCACACCGAGCATATAATTCTAATATTTTATTAATCATATTGTCATCCTTAAAGAAATCACCTGCGCTAATAGAAATTCTCTTATCAGATGATTCAGAGATATAGTTAGTACCTGTATTTTCTACAGGTTGAGGGTTTATGAATATTCCATCATCTTTCCCTGGCTGAGATTCAGGAGAGATTGTAATAAGAGGATTACTCATGCCAGACTGATCCGGCGTCGTCAGCGTGGTGGCAGTGTTCTCCGTCGGGGCCGGGTTTTCCAGTATACTGACTATTGGTTAACCCGGCTGCGATACCCATCTGATGCATTACACCACGGCAGGTGGCATTCTTCACACAGGCTTCGAAGGCTTTTTCACCTGCTTTAACAATGATGCTCAGCGAGTTATTCTCAACCGCACTCCTGCCCGCCTGCGCACCACTGGCGGCTGAGGCCGTATCACCCGATGCTAAACCTGAAGCCAGCCCCCCGCATCCTTGCCTGAAAGCTGTGCCACCACCGCACCGACTATCGCGTGGCCCATCAGGTTGGCGGCTCTTTGCTCAGTGGTGGGTTCACCTTTGGCCTGCAGCGTAGCTTCTTTCAGCAACTGATCCAGATAAAGCGCGGCACTGCCTCTATCGTTTGCTTGATATCGCCGCCTGCCAATGCCGTATTGCTTCATCGCCTCTTTGTCTAGCGGCGTTTGCACTAAAGCGGCTTTGTACGCTGCCCATTCTTTATCTTTATCACTAGCTCTCTCTGCCTGGCATGAGCGGCACACCTCACCGGGCTCTTCCGCCTTTTTCAACGCACTTTGAGTGCGCACGACATCCACCACTCGACTGCCACTTTTCCCAATAGGCAGAGCCTAGCGCAGACGCTGTTGCTCTTTGTTAGAAATCGGACTCATGGCATTATCAGGCATCTACGATGTTAAAATATAAAATAAAAAAACTATATTGATGCGTAATAATCAATGGCCGATTTAATGATCCTATTCATTTCATCTTTATCTAAAATAACATCTACAATATATGGTTCTGAAACGTCCACCCAATGAAGCCCATTTGCACCTTCTTTTAAAATGCTTAATTTAGATCCTACAACCCGTATGTTATTTCCGTTGGAAATCGCAAAGAAAAAACAACAGTCGTTTTCTAAATTATATGTTGAGGCTTGATATCTATAGGAAGTAATAAAATCATCATGAATTTTTTCTTTCGATTTAACTCTTTCAGGCAACATGGTTTCTAACATTGTATAAAATGCTTTTCCTTTATCCATCAAGAATAAATTTATATCATTCACTGGTGATGTCAGTGCATTTCCATCAGATAGACAAAACACATCACCACCTAAAGTGGCAACTTTAGTTTTATCAGGGTATATGCTACCTTTCACACAAAAGTGGAATAATCCATTTTTATAACCATCTCCCCATTCAGGAATATATTCAATGAGAATAGCAAAGCGATTGGGATCTCCAAAAATCATGATTGCCTCCATTTACCTGGCAGACCTAATTGTTTCTTAATATCTGATGGAATATCACTTTTGGGTATTGCTACACTTTTATCTCCCGTACTACCTGACCAATGCCATGATCCATCATTAGTGTTAGTAAATTGATGTACATTACCTTCACTATCTAAGGAATATCTTTTTTTACCACTACCAATAGAATTTCCAAATAGCTCGATAGAGTTTGCTGGCTTCGTTCCGGCATCACGATTATATCCCATTTGACCAGGTGTGTGCTTCGGATTGGATTTATAATCTATTCCATTAGATGCTGTCGTTTTTTCTGCAACTGGGAGTGAACTTCCTTTGCCCCCCTTGCCAATCACCCCCAACGCTGCCAAGGACTTACCACCGACAGCGGAGCCCAGCCCTAATGCTTTTACCGCTTCTTTACCGTTTAGCGCAACCTTCACATAATCAGGCATCGCCTGATAGATCGCTCTGGCACTGTCTTCATTTTCTGCTAGTACAAAGCGGTCGAGCTGTGCGAGGTCATCGCTGCTTAGGCCAGAGAATATGGGTAACCGTTTAAGACTGTTCGCAATATCTGAACCCGCTGCTGCCTCAGACAATGTGCCATTGGCACAGAGCGGGTTGCCAGAGCAATCCTCAGCAACTGCTGATTCGCGGTTCTCCTTGCTGATTTCAGCATACTTTTCGTAAATAGCGAGTTTGTCTGTACCCTTCTTATCAGCTTCCTCAAGCTCTTTGAGCATATCCAGCACATTTTTAGAATTGAGATAATTATTCTCAACCGCATTCCGCCCGGCCTGCGCACCACTCGCGCCATCCGCCGTATTACCCGATGCCAATCCTGATGCCAGCCCTGCCGCCAGCGTCGACAATGCGCTGAGGGATTGCTTTTCGCTTTCGGACACATCCTTCACGTCTCTGCCATCGAACATCTTCTGACGAATAACCTCGGCGGCCAGTTCACCGCTCGCCGCTCCCAGTGCACCGGATCCCGCATCCTTGCCGGAAAGCTGCGCCACCACCGCACCGACTATCGCGTGGCCCATCAGGTTGGCGGCTCTTTGCTCCGTGGTGGGTTCGCCTTTGGCCGGCAGCGTGGCTTCTTTTACTAACTGCGCCAGATACGGCGCGGCACCTCCGGCTATCGCCTGCCTGATATCGCCGCCCGCCAGTGCCTGTATCGCCGCCGTCGCAGCCTGCGCCGCCTGCTGATAGCTACTGCCAACGCCGTATTGCTTCATCTCGTCTTTGTAGCTTTGCGTTTGCGTTAAAGCGGCCTTGTACGCAGCCCATTTCTTATCTATATCCTTATCGTTGGCATCATCTGCCGGGCGCGGGTACCCTACCTCACCGGACTCTTCTGCTTTTTTCAGCGCACGTTGCTCGCCTTCCGTGCGCACAATATCCATCACCTGACCGCCAATCTCCCCAATTAGCTGGGCCTGGCGCAGGCGTTGTTGCTCTTTCTCTTTGTTAAAGATCGGACTCAGGGCATTGTTGGCATGCTCCACGTCGTGGCTCAGCGTGGTCACATCCTGCTGCTGATTCGCCGTATCACGGATCAGCAGGCTGCCCTCGCTGACAGCGGCGTAGGTGGTGCTTGATGCACTGCCATTGCTGCCGAGCGACATCAGCGCCGAAGGCATTGTCATCGCCAGCGAAGAGAGCATATTGCCCTGCATCGACGGGCTCATACTGATACCCGCTCCCGAATGTTCTACCTTGAAGTCCGCCTTGTTGTCCAGCCCGCTCCAGCCCAGCGTGCCGGTTTCCAGTGCGTTTTTGTTTGCACTGACGGTGGTACTAAAAACCGGAGGGACTACAGATTGACAGGTAAAAAAAGCCCGGCCTTTTTAGAGGCCGGGGTATATATTACCAATTACTCTAAATCTTTCGGTAGTAGAAGAGCCAGTAGACAAATCCAACTCCAATCCCCACTGAACCTGTCTTCAATACCTTGTGAACGTTATCTCTCAAGTATCTCAACATCTGGTCCCCCCCCCCGATCCAATACCCAAGAACTTGAAAAACAAGACTTACAAAAATAAGCATTAGGGAGAAGGCAATGCATAAGTATAGTAGTACTAGTAATGATTTTTTACTTATTAACATTGCTATTATCCTTATTTTTTATGGAGTTTTGCAATTCATCAGAGAACCAGCCAGAAGCAGCTGAGTCGGCTATATTCCCTGAAAGAGAAGGGATATTACTTTGAGGAGCGGGTTTAGTTATTGTCCAAACGCCTGTTGGAACCCATTCATACTGCTTAGATATTGGATTGAGTTTTTTATCCATTGGTATTTTGATAATGTTACCAGCCGCATAACCTACTGATGCCCCAGTCTTACTTAGCAGAGCCCCCATAAACGGATCATCACCACTGATTTTCGCCTGATAATAACCGCCTGCTGCATTCCAAGTTACTGTTGGATTGTAGCCTTTACCTGCAGTAATTAGGCCGATAATTCCGGTTCCTATAACGTCAGATAATTTGACTTCACCCGTTTGGCTTGTTCCATATTGGATAGCTGTATTAGCAGCACTTGATACTCCCGCAGCGATTAATTGCTCTTTGACTCCAGCACTATTAGTGATGATGGCTTTACCGCCCATCACGGCAACTGGCCATGAAGTCGGATCGCTGATGACAGACAGTAGACGATCCCCGCTAGTGATATTCTCTTTCAGAAATTTTAGATCGGCTCCGTTGAGATAATTCACTAATGCCGCTGCATCAGGATCCTTCAGCTTTTCATCCAGCCGGAACTGCAATGGATGTGCATCATTGGCGACATTTGTATGAGCCTGAATAAGCTCTTCCCAGGTTACACAAGTAACCCCTCCGCCGATACAGGCTTCGGTTAGTTCCTTGCTATTCTTATTGCTAATCTCAATGTACTTTTCAACTACGGAGGTGCAGTCACTGCCTTTCGCTTTACAATCAGACAGTTCTTTATCCAGTTGTCGGGCTTCTTTAGAACTTAAGTAGTTATTCTCAACCGCATTCCGCCCGGCCTGCGCACCGCTCGCGCCATCCGCCGTACTGCCCGATGCCAATCCCGATGCTAACCCTGCTGCCAGCGTCGACAACGCGCTGAGAGATTGCTTTTCGCTTTCGGACAGATCCTTTACGTCTCTGCCATCGAACATCTTCTGACGA
Source organism: Candidatus Symbiopectobacterium sp. NZEC151 (assembly GCF_025962655.1). Classification (GTDB taxonomy): domain Bacteria; phylum Pseudomonadota; class Gammaproteobacteria; order Enterobacterales; family Enterobacteriaceae; genus Symbiopectobacterium. Next base: position 1,179,337 of record NZ_JAGFPE010000001.1, read on the forward strand.
ATAACCTCGGCGGCCAGTTCACCGCTCGCCGCACCCAGTGCACCGGCCCCCGCATCCTTGCCGGAAAGCTGTGCCACCACCGCACCGACTATCGCGTGGCCCATCAGGTTGGCGGCTCTTTGCTCCGTGGTGGGTTCGCCTTTGGCCGGCAGCGTGGCTTCTTTCACCAACTGCGCCAGATACGGCGCGGCACCTCCGGCTATCGCCTGCTTGATATCGCCGCCCGCCAGTGCCTGTATCGCCGCCGTCGCGGCCTGCGCTGCCTGCTGATAGCTGCTGCCAACGCCGTATTGCTTCATCTCGTCTTTGTAGCTTTGCGTTTGCGTTAAAGCGGCCTTGTACGCAGCCCATTTCTTATCTATATCCTGATCGTTGGCATCATCTGCCGGGCGTGGGTACCACCCTACCTCACCGGACTCTTCTGCTTTTTTCAGCGCGCGTTGCTCGCCTTCCGTGCGCACGATATCCATCACCTGAGCGCCAATTTCCCCAATAAGCTGGGCCTGGCGCAGACGTTGTTGCTCTTTCTCTTTGTTAAAGATCGGACTCAGGGCATTGTTGGCATGCTCCACGTCGTGGCTCAGCGTGCTCACATCCTGCTGCTGATTCGCCGTATCACGGATCAGCAGGCTGCCCTCGCTGACAGCGGCGTAGGTGGTGCTTGATGCACTGCCGTTGCTGCCGAGCGACATCAGCGCCGAGGGCATCGTCATCGCCAGCGAAGAGAGCATATTGCCCTGCATCGACGGGCTCATACTGATACCCGCTCCCGAATGTTCTACCTTGAAGTCCGCCTTGTTGTCCAGCCCGCTCCAGCCCAGCGTGCCGGTTTCCAGTGCGTTTTTATCCGCACTGGCGGTGGAGCCAATCACCGCGGCATCCAGTTGAGTATGTGCGCCCGTCTTGACGCTGTACCCCTCGCTGCCCGCAAACAGCCCGGTCTGCTGCTGCACGCTGTCAAAGTTGCTATGAATTTTGTCTTTGCTGAAACTCAGGTAGCCGCTGCCGGTCATCGAGCCGATGGAGAAACTGCCGCCTGCGGAAGCGCTGGTTTGCTTCGAGTCATAGCGCTCGCTGTCCTGCTGGCTTTGCAGCAGCAGATCGCGCCCGGTCACCAGTTCAATTCGTTCGCCACTCACCTGAGCACCGATGAGTTGTGTGTCGCGTCCGGCGTTCACTGTGGCTTTGTTGCCTGCATCCAGCGTGGTTTCAGACCAGGTATTGCCTTTGCCGGTTTCCCGTCCTTTTGAGACGTTGGCATTGGCGAAAATACTGATACCGAAACCGCTGTTGCCGACACCAATGCTGGCCCCGATGGCTCCACCGCTGCTCTTGTTGCTGCCTTCCATCGATTCCGTGTTGCGCGCGGAGAGCAGTTTGACGTCTTGCGCCGCGTTAAGGGCAATATCGCCCCCGGCTTTGACCTGACTGCCCGCGACCGTCACATCGCCGCTGCGCGCGGTGATCGCCACATCCTGCCCGGCATTGAGCGTGGTGCCAAAACTTTGCTGCTGTTCACTGCTTTGGCTGGATTTCGAGGTTTGTGCGCCAAGGGAAATGCTGACGCCAACAAACGCGTTTTCCCCTTTGTTGTTGAGATCCGACTGGCTGCCCTGATAGGCCTGATAGCCTGATAACCCCGCCTTCATGCTTTGCAACAGCGCCAAACGGCTATCACTTTCCTGCGTGGCGGCCTGAATACTTTGCACTGCGCTGTTGAGCGCTGAGCCGACCACACCAGAAAGAGCGATGGTGATGCCACTGCTCTTCTGCACCGTTTCCTGCTGCTGTTTGCGCAGGTCATAACCCGGTTGCAGACTGACGTCGCTGCCTTCCAGCCGGATATCTTTTTTCGCCACAATATCCGTGCCTTCAATACGCACTTGCTGCCCGGCTTTGATATCGACCGATTCAGTGGTACTGCCGATAGTGCTGACGCTTTGACTTTGCGTCGCCGCCTGATCGCGCATTTTTTGGCTCATCGAGGTGGAGCCAATGGTGAATCCAATGCCGCCGCTGCCGATCAAGCCGCTCTTTTTCTTCTGATATTCTTGATAATTGAGGTAGTTTTCCACGCTGGCGGCGGTGTTGACATCCTTCCCAGCCACAATCGCGACGTTTTTGTCCCCGGCGATGGCCGAGCCTTGCAGATTGACATCCTGACCGGCGGCAAGGGTTACGCTATCCCCGGACAGCAAGCTGGCTTTCTCGTTGGTTTGCTCGGTTTCTCGCAACGTGCGGGTGACCGTTTTCGAAAACGCTTTCTTTTTGACCTTGGTTTCTTCAAAGAAGGTGTGTTCAGTTTCCGTTGCTGAGACCAGATTGAGGTTTTTGCCTGCCTGCGCGGTCAATGCACCGCTGGCTGTGCCTTGTGCGGCTTGCAGATTGATATCATTGCCAGCACTAAGTGCCAGATTGCCCGCCGCCGTGACCGTGGTGCTATCTTGTTTTTCGGAACGCTGCCAGTCGGCATGGCGTTTCCAATTATTGGCGCTGTAGGTTTCCGTTTCCTCAGAAAGCAGGTTCAGATCCCGCCCGGCTGCCAGCGCTGCATTGCCTTTTGCGTTCAGGCTGGCAGCTTCTGCGGTGATGTCTTGCCCCGCTTTCAGGGAAAGCTCACCACCACTCAGTAACTGCGCGGCACTGATGCCCTGATTGGTGCGCTGCATCGCATTAACACCGCTGCGGCTGGCCGTTTCCGCCAGCGTCTGCTGCGCGCTGAGCAGAATATCCTGCCCGGCCGTCAAGGACAGGCCGCTGCCCGCCGTTACCCGGCTGGCATCAATCGTCAGGTCTTTGCCCGCCGTGGCGTTGAAGGCGTTGCCCGCCAGAATCTCGCTGCCCTGCACGGTAGTGCTACGCGTTGACGCGGTGCTGCCACCGTATTGATCCAAGCGGTTGTTGGTGAGCGTCAGGGATTCCAATGCCAGGTTGTTGCCTGCGGCCAGCGTCATGTCTTGCGCCGCACTGAGCGTCGCCGCCGTGTTGCGGATGTCGTTGCCCGCGGATAAATTCAGGCTGCCCGCCGCGCTGATGGTCGCGGTGTTTCCTAATCCGGTGTAGGTCAAGGCACCGCTTCCGGCGGCGGTTTGCCACTGGCGCGTCACCGTCTCGTTGACGATGTCGCCATTCACGCTCACCAGTTGCACCTGGTTGCCTTTGATTTGGCTGCTGGTGTTGGTGATATTGTTGAGCGCCACCAGATTCAGACCGCCATCGGAAGCGATGATGCCGCCCTGCTGGTTATCGATTTTATCGCCACTGGCGATGGCCAACAGCTCCACCGCTTTCAGGGTGCCGCTGTTGGTAACGCTGCCGCCCACTTTGAGATCGAGCGTGTTGGCGACGATGGCGCTGCCCTGCACATTGGTTTTATCCGCCTGCGCCAGATACAGCTTGGGGGCCAGCACCGTTTGACCATTAACCTCGACGTTTTCCCACCACACGATACTGTGCGTCAGTTGCGCTACCTGCGCGTCGCTCAGGCTGACGCCCAGCGTCAGGTTCAGCGCCTGTTGGGCGCTGGCGGCATTATCCAGCAGATATTGCATCTGTTGCAGATCGGTGCCCATGCCGTTGAGATAGCGCGTGCCGCTCTGGCTCAGCACCGCATTGCTGATATAGCGGGTATCGAAGGCAGCATCGCCCAAAAAGCGGTAATCCCGTTCTGCATCCAGATTCAGTTTGCCAAGCAGATATTCGGAGCCCAGCACCTTGTCGGCTTGTGTCCATTGGCTGGAGGTTTCAATCTGCGGTGCCGTCGTGGGTTTCTGTCCCAGCAGCGCATTGAGATCGTTAAACAGTTGGTTATCCACCTGCCCCAGTTGGTCCAGTTTGGGGTTGGTGTGGATCAGGTAGCGGCTGTCGCTGGCCGGATCGAGCACCATCAGGCCGTTGCCGCCGGTCGGCAGCGGATAGTCGACCGGCGCGTTGTTATTCAGGTTTTGCAGCCCGTTCTGGATTTCGGCCAGCAGTGCGTTAGGCGACAACGGCGCAGTGCCTGACACATTTTCCACCTGCGGCTTGAGCGGATCGAGGGTGACGCTGCCCGGTTGAGCTACCGCAATAGGCGTCTGCGTCGCGCTGGTTTGCGATGACACTGGCACAATATTCGGTTGGGCAAGGTTAATGTCGGTGTGGATCGCCACCGGTGCAGAACCCAGTGTATCGGTAGCGCTAAGTGCGCCACCCGTAATCGGCTGAATCGCCCCGCCGGTTTGCGCCGTTTGTGCCTGTTCCGGCCCTTGCAGCGTCAGGGTTTGCGCGGTGATACCCTGCTGCGGGGCATTGAGCTGGCTATTGCCGGTGGTCAGCGTGTCAGTATTCAGCGTGGTTTGGCTAACGGGTGCCAGTGACAACGTTTTTCCGGCTGCCGTCACCGTGGCATTCGAATCCGACAGCGTGGCAGAACTGCCGGGCGCGCTGCGCAGATCGATCAGCGTAGTGGTGGTTGAGGTGATTTTTCCTGACAGCGCTTTGGCGTTCTGCTGCTGCACGCCGGAAAGCGCCTGCGTGGAGGACAGCGTCGGCGCTATCGTCGTTGGGGTATAATTGCCGTTGCCCGCTTGCACCGTGGTATTGCTGATATCGTGCGTTACATTGGCGGAAATGGTGCCGCCGGCCTGGATTAGGGCGTTGTAGGATTGGTTAGCTGTAACTTCAGTTCTTGGTGTTCCTTCCAAGGTAAATACAATTACGTTTTGCTCCCAGCGAGGGCTAGAAACATTAGTCCATTTCTCGGTATATGTTGTCTCCCATTCCCACTGGGGGTGGGAGATTATTGGCGCTTGTCCATTATATTTATAAACAGCATACTCTTTTGAAGATCCTGCCAGGTAAGATATATTATTGATCTGCCCCCCTTCGATACTAATGTTTTTTTTCGCCGTAACTTCTGATGCAGAGTTAATTAAGTTACTAGCCATGAAGTAAATGCTACCGCTGGAATTTATCTTGGCTTGCCCAGAAGTAGCCTCTACATTTACTGATTTTTCTGATATCAAATATTCTTTTCTATCATACCCTGCATACATAGCAGGTTTCCAAAGGGTCACATAAGTCTCAAGACCCCAATCATTGTCATAAACACGAGTGCTCTCCTGGATTTCATCGTAATATCCCACGCCAACATAATTAAGTTGTTCAGGTCTGATAACCAACGTCGTCCCCGTCGGTTTAATCTCCTGAGACGACACATCCACTTCGGTCTCAGTGACCACAAACCCTTCCCGCTGATTGGTCAGGTCGCCGGTGACAATGGTGATATCGCCGTTTTGCGTTTCGATGGTGCCGGAGCTGTTGAGGACTGAGGTATTGGCGTTGCCCTGCGCGTCACGCTGAATCCACAGGTCTTTGCCCGCCAGAATAGTGCCGAGGCGGTTGGTGACGCTGTCCGTCAGCAGCCGCATGGTGCCGCCAGCATACAGCAGGCTGGTGTTTTCCAGTGCGCCACCGGCTTTGACCAATAGATCCCCAGCGGTGCCGATAAAACCGTGATTGGTGGCGCGGGTATCACTTTCCAGTGTCAGGTTGCCACCGGTTTGAATGCTGCCCGCCTCTGCCTGTTGGAAAGTGTGCGCCGTAATGCGTGACTCTCCGGCACCGGACACAATCGAACCCTGATTGCTGAAATTACCGCTGCTGGTGAGCAGCACGGCGTCGCCTTGCAGCGTGCCGCGCTGATCGAAATCACCGTTAACCGTGACCGACAGGCGTTTGCCCGCCGCCATTTGCTGAGTAAACAACAAAGGTGCGGTAAAGGTGGCATCGAGGTTGCCCAGCGCCAGCAGTTGGCCCTGCTGGTTCAGCTCAGCGGTGTCGAGCAGCAGATCCTGTGCGCTGAAGATTTTGCCGCCTTGCAGGTTGGTCAAACGCTGTGTATGCAGCGCCAGTTGGGTTAAACCGAGCAGCGTGCCCTGATTTTCCAATTGATCGGCAACGATCTCCAACTGCTGCGCCTGTAGCGTGCCCTGATTACGCCACTGAGGGATATGCAGGCTGAGTTTTTCCTGTGCCACCATCTGGCCCTGCTGCGTCAGTTGCTGACTCTGCACCGCCAATTCTCGCGCTTGCAGATACCCCAGGTTGTTGAGCAGATTCGCGCTTAACGTGGCATTACCGCCGGACAGCACTTGGCCCGGTGTCTGGTTGGTGAGCGTAGTACGCCCGGCCAGCGTCACGTCATCGCTGCCCTGAATCAGCCCGGCGTTGTTGAGCGTTTCCCCGTGCAGATCGACAGTGGCCGCGCTGATCGTACCCCGGTTGTCGATTGCCGCTGCGTCAGCGCGCAGCGTACCGTCACTGCTGATGACTGCGCCGGAGGCATTGCTCAGCGTGCCACCCAGTGTGAACTGGGCCGACTGTTGCCCGCGCAGCCTGCCCTGATTGGTGACCGCTTGTGCAGTGAGCAGCAGTTGCTGCCCCTGAACCGTGCCCGCATTGTCTACCGCGTTGGCCGCTAACGTCAGCGCACCGCCGCTCGCCACTTCACCGGTACCGTTGTTAACAAAATCCCCACTCAGGGATATATCGGCCTGATTAACCCCGAGCAGTTGCGCCCAGTTTTCCGCCTGTTGTGCGGTTAAATGCAATACGTCCGACTGCCACAGCCCCAGATTGCTAAAGCGTCCGGTGCTCAGCACACCGTCGCCACCGCTCAATAAACGGGCATTGCTCAGGTTATTGATTTGATCGCTGTAGCGGAGTTCGAAACCGCTCAGCCCGGTCAACAGCCCTGCGTTATCAAAGCGCGTGCCGGTGCCGTTGATGCTGCCTTGCGAGAACAGCTCTCCCTGATTGCGCAACTGATCAACCTTGAGCGTCATGCCATTGAGCCCGGCCAGCAGCCCGCTGTTTTCCAGAGCGTCACCATCGATCTGTAGCGTGCCCGCTTGCCACAAGCCCGCATTATCAATCTGCTGTGCGGATACCGTGGCGCTGCCCTGACTCAGCAGTTGCCCGTTCTGTAACCCGCGATAGTGGCTCAACCCGCTCAGCGAGAGGGATTGCGTTCCCTGAATGCGCGCGGCGTTATCCAACGTCGCAGCCTGTAATTGCAGCGTATTGCCCTGCATCAGCCCCTGGTTATTGATGCTGCCACTGCGCACAACCTCATCGCCGTGGCTGAGCAGTTCACCTCCTGCGCGGTTGGTCAGCGTGCCCGTATTGGTCACGTCTACCCGTTCCACGCCTAACAGGCGCCCACCGTTATCCAGCGTGTCGCTGGTGACCGTCAGGCGCTGTGCCGCAATCTCGCCATCCAGTGTGAGTTGTTTGGCATTGATAGCGCCTTGCCCATCGCTCAGCAGTGCCGAGAGCGCACTGCCCCAGTAGCCGGTGGCCGCATCAAGCTGAAACTGCTGTTTACCTAGCAGCGTTCCCTGATTGCGCACCTCATCCGCAGTGAGCAGTAATGTATTGCCCTGCAAGAAACCCTTGTTATCGATGCGCTGTGCGTTCGCATTCAGCGTCGTGCCAGCGAGCATCTGGCCGTTAGTTCCCATGGTGAGCGTATCGGTCAGCGTCAGGGTGATACCCTGTGCGCCCACCAATGCACCTTGCTGATCGAAGGTGCTGCCTGTGAGCGTGATATCTTGTCCCTGCCAATGGCCCTGATTGCTCAGATGTTCACCGGACAACGCCAGCGTTCCACCGGTGACAAGCCGTCCCGCGCCCTGATAATTACCGCTCAGGGTTAATGCGCCGTCAGCGATAATATCGCGGGTATTAAGCAGGGTGTCGCCCGTCAGCGTCGCCTTGCCGAGCGTGGAGAGTGTGCCGCTGTTTTCAATGGCGTTAGCGCTTATCTGGCTGTCGCCGCCGCTCACCAGCGTGCCCTGATTCAACAATTTACTGGGAGACGTCGTCGCATTGAGCGCCACTGAAATACCGTGGTCGCCTTGAATGCGCCCGGTATTGATCAACTGGTTGCCTTGCAACACAAGCGCGTTTGCTTGCCATTCGCCCTGATTCACCGACCGTGCAGCGTTGAACGTCGCCAGCCCGGCAGAAAGCAGTTTGCCGTTCTGCCGGTTGGTCAAACTGTCGCCGATACTGAGCGTCAGCGCATCCAGCCCTAGCACCTTACCCTGATTATCCAATACTGCCGCATTAACACCGACCTGACGCCCTTCCAGTGATCCCGCCTGTTGCACGTTATTAGCGGTCACCTGTACTGTGCCGCTGCCGCCAATCTGGCTGCGGTTATCCAACTGATCAATCAGCGTCAGTTGCAGGTCGTCAACGCCGAGCAGTTGGCCCTGATTGAGGGCAGAAAGTGCGGCGATCGCCAAGCGCTGGCTGCTGATGTTACCGCTGTTTTCCAGCGTCTGGTTCAGGCGCAGTGAAGCGGTGTCATACCCTGTCAGTTGCCCAAGGTTAGTCAGCGTATCGGCAATCAACGTCAGGGCCTTGCTTTGCAGCGCGCCCGCGTTGGTTAAGGCATTATTCAGCGTGACAGTCAGCACCTTAACGCCGGTTATCGTGCCACGGTTTTCCGCCTGCTGCGCGGTGGCGGTCAGGTGGTTGCTGTTCAGCGTGCCACGGTTGTCAAGACGCTGCGCAAGCGTGAGATCCAGACTGTCGACACCAGTGATGTCGCCCTGATTATCGAGCGAGCCCGCGCCGAGCGTTAATGCTGAGCCATATAGCGTACCGTTGCCGGTGTTATGCAGCGCACCGCTAGCGAGCAGAGTAAATGCATCAATGCCGTTGATCTGGCCGTCGTTTTCGATGTTTTCGGCATTCAGCGTCAGCAGATAGCTGTTGATGGTTCCTGCGTTGTTAAGCCCGGCATCGAGCAGCAGGTGCATCGCTTTCACGCCAGTGAGTGCCCCCTGATTGGTGACATGATCTGCATAAAGGGTCACGTCATCGCCCAGCAGACTGCCGCTGTTGGTGAGCGTCAGGCCGCGCACATCGAGGTTTTTTCCCTGCCAGACACCGGCGTTTTCCAGTGAGTCGCCGCGAAAGGTCAGTTGACCATCGGTGGTCAGATTGCCCGTGCCACGGTAGTTGCCTTGCAGCGTTACGCCTTCGCTGGCAACAATGTTACCGCTGTTGAGCAGGCTATTGGCCGTCAACCCACTCTGACCTTGGCTGGAGATCACGCCGCTGTTGTCGATCAGCGCGGCGGCCAGTTGGCTGGAGCCACCAGAAATCAGGCGGCCTTGATTATGTAATGTGCTGTGCGGATCGGCAGCGAGATCCATCGTCAGCGCGCTGTTACCCTGAATGCGTCCGCTATTGGTGACGCGCGCGGCGCTGAGCAGCAGGCGATCGGCTTGCCATTCCCCCAGATTGGTGACGTCAGCGGCATGCAGCGTCGCCACGCCCTGCGACAGCAGTTTGCCGGTTTGCTGATTGTTCAGCCCACCTTGCACATCCAACGTTAACGCAGCGAGTCCGAGGATCTGCCCCGCGTTATCCATCTGCTGCGCATCCATGTGCAGGCGCTCTGCCTGCACCGTGCCCTGATTATCCAAACGCGCGGCCTGAATGACGCTTTCGCCCTGCGACAGCCATTTACCGCTGTTTTTCACCTCAGCCACAATCGCCAGCGTCAGTGCATCAACGCCGAGCAGCGTACCGCTATTATCCAGCGTATCCGCGTGGAGGGTCAGCGTTTGTGCTTCCAGCGTGGCAGCTTGCTGCACCTGCCCAGCATCGACGCGCAGCGCGCCCTGTCCGCTGATCAAACCGCGATTATTCAACTGCGATTGCAGGTGCAGATAACCGTTTTGGGTGGCAACAATATTGCCGTCGTTAGCGAATGCGTTTGCATCAAGCATCAGCTGACGGCCAGCCAGCGTACCGCTATTGTAAACATCCCCGAGCACGTGCAATTCCAGCGCGGTTGCGCCGGTTACCTTGCCATCGTTGAGCAGATTGAGCGCATCAACACCGAGCCGTTGACTGTAGAGCGTGCCGCTATTTTCAAGATCCTGCGCGACGGCCAGCGCCAACTGCGCTTTTCCCGATACATCACCGCTATTGGCAATACGTTCAGCGACAATAGCAACATTTTCACCGCTGATGGCACCATCATTATTCAGTACGGAGCTCAGTTCAGCGTTCAGGGTGGTTAATGCCGTAATATCACCGTGGTTACGCAGCGAATGCGCGCCAATGTGCATTGCGTCACTGAGCAGCGTACCGCGGTTTTCTATCTGTTGTCCGTTCAGGTGCAGTTCCCCGCCGGATAGCAACGTGCCCTGATTGGTTAAGCTTGGTTGCGCGGTTTGCGCGCCAAGCGCGGCAATACGCCCGGTGAGCGGTGCCGGTGTTACAACCGTTTCAATGCTTAACAGCGCATCACCCTGCATGCGCCCTTGATTATCAAACCGGTTGGCCTGCACCACCAACTGCGACGCCTGCCATTCACCGAGGTTGACCACATTTGCTGCATTGATGCTGGCAATGCCCTGGCTAAACAGTTTGCCGGAAGCGCTGTTATCAAGGCGCTCCGCTAAGGTCAGCGTCAACGCATCAACCCCCAGCATGCTGCCACTGTTGGTCAAGCGCGCCGCATTGACATCAATACGTTTTGCCTGCCACTGCCCGGTATTCTCCAGTGCCGTGGTTTGAATGCTGGCATCACCCTGACTGAGCAAATAACCACTGTTGAAGATAGCGTCGGCGACATGCAGGGTTAACGCCTCTACACCCAGCAATTTGCCGCGGTTGTCCAGCGAGGCGGCATTCAGCGTCAGACGCTGCCCTTCCAGCGTACCCCACTGCTGGAGACGCTCCGCTGTTGCCTCCACCGCTCCCTGTGCCGTGATAACGCCGCTGTTGTCGAGGCTGTCGGCCAGATGCAGTTCCATTGCGTGCTGGCTGGCAAGTGAACCGCTGTTGGTGAGCGTGGTTGCACGCAGCGTCATATCGCCCGCATTGACGTTGCCACGGTTATCCATGTTGCCCAACGTCAGCGCGAGCGTTTGGTCTGCGTCAATCTGACCGTTATTGAACAGATCGGTCAGCGACAGCGCTACCACGTGGGCGCGTAACGTGCCGTTGTGGGTAAATCGGGTGGCGTTCACCGTCAGGCTATCCGCCTGCCACTCACCGTTTTGGCTTAACCGCTCGCCGTGAAGCGCCAACTGCGCCGCCGTGCTGAGCGAGCCGTTGCCTTGATAGTTACCGTGCAGCGTCAGATTGTCGCTGGCGCTAATGCTGCCGTCATTTTGCAGCGACAAGGCGTCAAACAGCGCCGCACCACGGCTGGAGATGGCCCCCTGATTGTCCACACTGGCCGCGCGCAAAGTGCTGTTGCCACCGGCGCTTAACGTTCCGGCATTGCCCATTGCACCGTCCAGCGTGAGCGTCAACGCATCCGCGCTCTGAATGGCTCCGGCGTTGGTCAGCGAATGTGCTGTCAGCGTGATGTTTTCTGCCTGCCACTCACCCAGATTAGTTATCTGCGCGGCATGCAGCAGCGCGCTGCCGCGCGATTGCAATTTCCCGGTCGCGAGGTTATCTAGCGCCGCAGTGGCGCTCAGCGTGAGTGCATTGGTGCCCAGCAGTGTGCCCGCGTTGCGCAGCGTTTGCGCCGTTAGCGCCAACGCATTGCCCTGCCATTGTCCGTCATTGCTGAGCTGCCGCGCACTGGCGGTGATCGTCCCATGGCTGAGCACCTCGCCGCCGTTGCTTAATCGCTCATCGACGGCGAGAGTGAGTGCCTCGGTGCCCATCAGCACGCCCTGATTATCCAGGTCGCCGCTCAGTGTAATCGACAGACGGTTTGCCCCCGCCATCTGCCCACGGTTGGTCAAGGCGGTTCCCGCCGCGCTTAACGTTAACCCTTGCAGGTCGCCGTCATTGATCAGCGTAGGTGCGAACAGATCGAGGGCGTTGGCCGCGAGAATCGAACCGCTGTTGCTTATGCGTTCACTGGCCGAGATACCCAGCGAGCCCAACGATTGGAGCCGCCCCTGATTGATAAGGGTGTCACCTTGCCACTCGAGCGCAGCGGATTGCCAACTGCCGCTGTTGACCAGCGAAGCGCCCGACAGCACACCGTTGCCGCCCAGCACCATTTGTCCTTGGTTGCGCCAATCCGTCACCTGAATGTCGCCGTCGCCGCGAATACCGACGCTGCCTTGTTGCAGCCAGCGCTGCGCTTTCATCACAAACTGTTGTGCCTGAATGTCGCCCTGCGTGTCCGCCGTCGCGGCATCAAGCGCCAGTTGCCCGCCCGCCAACAGCGTGCCCGCGTCGGTTTGCGTTAATGCTTCCGCCACCGCGATGTCAGCATCCCGGGTCGCTTGCACGTTGCCCTGATTGCGCAGGCTGTCCGCCTTCAGGTGGAGATCCGCCGCGCTCAGCGTGCCCTGATTATCGAGGTGTCCGGCCTGTACCCGTAAGTCGTGCCCGGACTGCACCATCCCGCGATTGGTCAGCGTGCTCCCCAGCGCCAACGTCATTTTCTCGCCCGCGCTCAGCGTACCGCTGTTATTCAGCGTGCCGCCCTGTAAGGCAATCAGCCGTTGGGCATTGAGAACCCCCGCGTTATCAAGCGTCTCGGCCTGCACCTCAAGCTGCTGTTCGGCAATCACATCGCCCTGATTTTGCAGTGACTGGACGTTAAGCGTGATGTTTTCCGCCTGCACCTTACCCTGATTGAGCATGCTGAGTGACGTCAGTGAGAGCGCATCACCGGCCAGCAGGTGGCCCTGATTATCCAATACGCCCTGAAGCTCCAACGCCAGCGCCCGGCTGGCGCTGAGCGTGCCCGCATTGCTCAACGCGTTGCCCTGAAGCTGAAACGTCTGGCCTGCGGCCAGCGAGCCGCGGTTATTCAGGGTTGCACCCTGCCAGGTAAGGTCGCCACGCGCGGCGATATCCCCGAGGTTGGTCAAGGCATCCAGTTGTAGCGTGATAGTGTCAGCAGCGAGCATACCGCGCTGGGTCAAAGTACCGCCATTCACCCGCAATGCATTGCCCGCCGTCATCGCGCCGGACCATTCACCTTGCTGTGACAGACCGAGGTTTGCCCCGTTTTTCGCCTGCCACTTGGCACTGGATTCCCCCTTCAGCGTGTGTGCCTCCAGGTGAATATCCTGTGCGTCAGCCTCCCCGGCCAACGTTAGCGCGCTGCCTTGTAATGTCAGTTGTCGACCGGCCTTGATGCCGCTTTTCGCATCCTGCGTGAGCGCGTTTGTTGCCTGCACCACTACATTGCCAGCGGCAAGTTGGGTTGATGAAAGGGTGACATTGTCACTTTTTAATCTGAGATTCTGCTCATCGCCGACCGTGCCCTGAGCGTTCACACCGGCACTGAGCGTGCTGTTGCTGGCCTGCAACCTACCGCCAGCCTGCGCGTCAATCTGCTTTCCGGCACGCAGCGTGGCATCTTTTATGTTGATATCCTGTTGCGCACTCAGGGTGAGCGCACCGCCAGCCTGCTGCTTGCCTTGCAGTGCCAACGTATCACCCGCCGCGCTCAGGTTGCCCTGCGCCACCGCATCGCCGACGCGCAACGTTCCGTTCGCCGAGAGCGTAATATCACCGCTGCGCGCACTGATATTGCCCAGATTGACGCCTACGCCCTTATCATTGGAAATCAGTACGATACGGTTGCTGTACATGCCGCCCAGCGCACCACTGTCCAGCGCCACTTTTACGCCATCCTGCGGAGCAGTTTGTGCCGTTATCGAACCGTCCGCGTTGACCTGATTCGCGCCTAACACCACACGTACATCGTTGCCGTTTAGTCCGGCATCAATTTGCGCGGTACGGGCAATCAGGCTCAGGTAATCGCTCTTGCTGGCGTCCAGCCCTTGCCCGCTTAGCGTAATATCGCCGCGCTGCACGTTAATGCTGTGTAAGTTCCCCTGAGCATCCAACTGCGGCGTGCCCGTGGTTAAGGTGACGTTAGGCGTGTTAATAAACCCGCAGCCATCGCAGGTGATGCCGTTAGGGTTGGCAACAATCACGCTGGCCTGTTTGCCACCCACCTCCAGGTATCCCGCCAATTGACTGCGCTGGGTTGATACCACTTCGTTAATGATGGCGTCGGCGGCTTTGCCTTTAAGGTTGGGGTTATTCTGAATCAGGCCGCCGAGTTGGGTTGCAGTAAGCTGATCGGTGCCGTTGTTGAGGATCAGCCCTTTTTTATCCACATTGAAGTCGTGGTATTGATTATGAGAAACACCTGCCGCATTGGGTGTGGCGATATTGATGACCGGCACACCGTTACCCGCTTTATCAACCGCGGTGTTACCGGTCGCTACATTGACGCCCGCCGCGAAAGTCGGTAACAACGGTTGCCAGGCAATCAACCCCATAAGGAGATAAGTCATGTAGCGCTGCGCAGTGTTAATCGTTCTCATCCCTGACCTCTTGTAGCCACCTGGTACATTGATAAAAAAATACTGACGATTAAAAAGCTATGCCAATGCGGTAATAGGCAACCACCGCATCGGGCTTCATCCAATCCGGATGGCTGAGCGGCCACCCCACCGTGATTTGCTGTGAAAGATGGGTGTTGGCAAGCCCCATGCCGAGTGCCGCGCCCCACAGGTTTCCTGCGGAGTCACTGTCGGCACGGGTGGCGACCAGATGACCGCCATCCAGCGCGGCGGTCAGGGTTAGTTGCCCCAAATAGGGGATCTGCCGCGCACGCCAGTTGATCTCGTTACGCCAGTAGCCGCCGCGATCGCCCAACAGGTAGTGTTCTTTGAAACCACGCACCGAACTTTCCCCACCCAGCGTCACTTGCTCACTGCCGTAGAGCGGATGGGGTGAGTATTGGCCGTAGAAACTGGTGAGGTAGTTGACACTGTCGCTTAAGGGGAGGTAGTAGCTGGTCGCCAGCGTCACTTTATTGAACTGCGCGCGGGGAGAATCGGCCGTGACACCCTCATCGCTCTGTGCGCCAAACCAGCGCACGCCGCGGCTAAACGCCGGATTGAAGGTAGCCAGCCCGCCCCACAGCGACTGACTGTGATTGACGCCAAACACCAGACTGCTCAACCGACGACTGCTGGATTGCAGCAGCACATCCTGCATGTAGTTGTGCGCGATGCGGTGCGTCATTCCCGCCGACAGGCTGGTTTTTGCGTCTGCGTTACGAAAAACCACGCGTGAAAGCGCAACACGGTGGGTTTGCGTATCGCCGGTAGAACGCCAAAGATAATCGCGATTCAAAAAATCATTGCGATAGCGTGTTTTGGCAAAGTCATAATTGATGTTCCAGTAGCCATACGGCAATGACACGCCGGTTTGCAGACTGCGGGCATGGTGCGCGTCGATAAAATCGCTGCTCTGCCCACCGCTGATAAACCATTGATCCGCCAAACCCAATACATTATCTGCCCATAAACCGCCGTTAAGCTGATGCTCCCCCGTCGATTCTTGTCCGCTGTTATCAAAGGCGATATTGCCAGAGAGCGGTACGCGCGACTGGCGCGTCAGTTTTACCTGAGAGAAGCCGGGCTGTTCGCCGGGTAAAATATCGATCTTGACCTGCTGCGTGGCAAGGCGATTGAGTTGCTCCATCCCTTGCTCAAGATCGCGCAGGTTGAGAATATCCCCTTTCCTGGCCGGTATTGCCATTTTCAGTGCGCGTGCTTCACGATCGTTGATCGTGATGGTTTCAATACGCCCTTCCAGCACCATCAAGGTCAATATGCCGGTAGACAGATCCTGTTCACGCAGAAAAGCGCGGCTGGTGACATAGCCTTGGGTAATATACCAATTGCTGACGTCATGGATCAGTTGATTAATATCATTAACATTCAGGCAACGATTAATATACGATTCGGTCAGACGCTGTTTATTACGTACCGATAATAAGGTGCTATTAACAAACTCGACCTGCCGAATAGTAAAGCAGGTGCTATTCACTATCGGCGTTGGCTGCGCCGCGATAGGTTCAACGCGATTAGCGCGGGTTATTTCCTCACGCTGGCGCTGCGCTTGCTCAATCACGTCAGATTGTCGTTGCGAAATCTCCCCCCGCTCCGCCGGTGTTAAGGGTACGGCGTTGGCGGAAAAGGAGAACAGAAAAAGTAACAAAGACCATCGCTGCAAAGGGTATTGCATACGCCATCCATGATAAATTTATTTAATATCAGACAAATAAATAAAATTTAAAAAATTACGATGCGCGCTGTAAACAGCGCACATCGTGAATAATGTTTTTTGGGATGATAGAAGGAAGGAATGGCAAACTCAATATAGCGTCAAAGATTTGCGTCTGGAGATTTTTATTTGCATTAGCGCGTTATTTTATTTCACCCTAACAAAAATAAGAGATTTGATTAGGTTGTAAAGCAGAACAATGCAGCCTGCGACACTTTATTTTTTACTATCGTTACCAGCCTAATAATATAATAAGCGATGGATGGCGTTACCACTTCAGCATAAATGAGCCACCTTCGGTCATTAACCGCATTTCACCCGGCATTAATGTCGTATCAGCTTCAAGATGCCAGCCCAAATGCGCGTGCTGGCTGAGCCACGACGCCACGTCGGTCTGTTGCATCGGATGGCAATAGAGTACGCCCCGCCCCCCACCGCCCTGACGGCGTAACGACCGTCGCAGCAGAGCCATTGAAAACGTGTGTTTTGGCGAAATCGCTTTTGCGCGATAAGCAGTGTGTAATCGGTGGGTAACCGGGCCATTAAAACAAACAGATCCCTTCCTGCTGGCATAGAATGCCATCGGCCGCTTGCGTAACATAACGTATCTCCATGTGTTTCCTCAGCAAAATACCGTCGTCCCAACAAGGCGGGTCGAACAACGCGAGTGACTCTGCTGATACATCGACCATGCTACACCAATGTTATCGAGAGTGTTCTGAACACAAAATCCGATTTTTACCTGAAGTTAACGCAAGGGCCCTGCTTATGTCAGCGACTTATCGGTCTCAAACAGCGTATTGCAGTAACGCTCGGCGTCGTAAAACGCGTCTTGCATCATAGTGATAAATGCCTGTTGCATACCAGTGAGTGTATGTCCGGACTGGATTTGTACCTGCAAGGCGCGCTGCTCCAGCTGGCGCATCGCCAAGGTTGCCAGCCGGAGCGGCGCTTGTCGGCACTTGTACATCACCGAGTAAAAGCTGCATGCCGTTACCGCCTGCGGCGTGGAGAGTACATAGTGATAGAGCGTGGTGAAATTGCTGCAACAGAGCGTAGGCTCCAGGTAGGCACCCTGCATGCGGCAGGAGAGATCGAACAGTTGACGCAGCGTGGTGGTCGGCTCCGGCAACGCCAACGGGTAAGCGGCCAGATCGGCTAACATGATGGTGTTGCCCGCCAGCGGGTGATCCTCCGCCATCAACAACAGTAACGGCGCGGGTAGCGAAAGCAGCACCTCAACACCGTGCTCTGGCGCAAACGCGAATTGCAACGCCACGTCCACTTCACCGTGACGCACCATCTGCGAGACCTGCTGCGCCGATCCCACCTTCAGATGAAACGCGGTTTCCGGGTGTGATTGTTGAAACTGGGCAAATAAGTTGGGCAACGCATCGAAGGCCATCCCCTCGGTACACCCGACGCTGATCAGCGTTTTACGCTGCGCGCTCAGCCCCTGAATTTCAGCCACCGCCGCATCTAGATCCATCATGCTTTTGCGCACATGATTTTCCAGAATACGGCCTGCGTCAGTCAAAATCATGCCGCGCGCGTGGCGCTCAAACAGCAAGACCCCCATGCGCTCTTCCAAACGCTGAACCTGTCGACTGATGGCGGATACCGCCACGAAGAGCTGCTGGCTGGCGGCACTCAGTGAGCCCGTCGTAGCCACAGCCAGAAAATAGCGGAGTTCACTGCTCAACATGATGTGAGAAATTCCTAATAAGCCGTTTGAGGTTTATATGAAAAGCAAAGCTTGATTGCAAATTTTATTATGGTGGCAAAGCCCATTTTTCCCTTAAATAGCCTTTGCTTTTCCAAATTAATCATAAAGGACTCTATGACACGTTCCGATGTCATTCACCGCGCCACCCGCTGTGTGACGCGTGGCGATTTTGCTCATACTCTGGCACGTCGCCTGGCGCTGGCCACCGAGAGCCAAAAAACCAATAATCATGCCGCCCTGCGCGCTTACCTGAGCGATGAGCTGCGTCCGGTATTGGAAACCATGGGCTTTGTCTGCCATTTTCTCACCACCGAGGCGGCACCGGAGATGCCTTTTATGCTGGCGGAACGCATTGAAGATCCTGCGCTTCCCACGCTCCTTTCCTATGGGCATGGGGATGTGGTGTTCGGCGATGCGGCCAACTGGCGCGCGGGGTTGGATCCGTGGCAACTGATCGAAGAGCAGGATCGCTGGTACGGGCGCGGCAGCGCGGATAATAAAGGCCAGCACACCATCAATTTACTGGCGCTGGAACAGGTCTACCTGGCGCGCGGTGCCCGGTTGGGATTTAACTGCAAGCTGCTGTTTGAAATGGGCGAAGAGATTGGCTCTCCGGGGCTGGCCGAGGTGTGCCGCCAACATGCGGCGCTGCTGGCAGCGGATATTTTTATCGCCTCCGATGGCCCGCGCCTGCATGCCGATAGCCCAACGCTGTTTTTAGGCTCGCGCGGCTGCATCAATTTCAAACTGCATGTGCAGGAACGCGACCGCGCTTATCACTCTGGCAACTGGGGAGGGCTGCTCAGCAACCCCGGCACACAGCTTGCCAACGCTATCGCCACGCTGGTTGACGGCAGCGGCAAGATACTGATCGAGGATTTACTGCCACCACCGCTGACACCCGCGCTTCGCACCATATTGCAAGATGTGGTGCCAGCGGGCAACCCAGGCGACCCGGATATCGACCCACACTGGGGTGAGCCGGGCCTGAGTGCCGCCGAGAAATTGCTGGGATGGAACGCGCTCGAGGTGCTTTCGTTTGTTACCGGCAATCCGGCACGCCCGGTCAACGCCATTCCGGCGTCGGCGACGGCGGTGTGCCAACTGCGCTTTGTGGTCGGTACTGACAGCGATCGGCTGATTGATCATGTGCGTCGCCATTTGGCTCAGTACGGCTATGGGCACATTGCGGTGGAACTGCTCAACAGCTCCCCTGCCACCCGTTTTGATCCACAAAACCCGCTGGTGGATTGGGTACTGGATCTGATGCGCGAGATCAGCGGTAAAAACCCAACGCTGCTGCCCAATCTGGGTGGCTCGCTGCCCAATGACGTGTTTGCGGATATTTTGGGATTGCCGACGCTCTGGATCCCGCATTCTTATCCCACCTGCGGCCAGCATGCGGTCAATGAGCACCTTCTGCGCCCGGTGGTGGAGGAAGGATTGGCGATCATGACAGGGCTGTTCTGGGAACTGGGTGAACAAGGTAGTGCCCTGCTGGCGAAACATCGCGAGTACAGCCAGGAGTAGCACACAAAAAAGGCCGCTGACGCGGCCTTGGTTTTATGGCAATAATTCGCCTACGGCTTGTGACGCGCCGTCATCCATTCCGGTTTCTGGAACGCCGAGAACATGGTGTCTTTACGATCGAAAAAGGCTTCGAACTCCGGCGATTCCACTGCGGCTTTCAAATCATGCGCAAACGGTTTATCGGCATCTTCAGTGCGCACCACAATCATGTTTTTCAGGTCTTCCGGCAGAATATCCAATTGAATGGCATCAGCCAGTTTCAGCCCGGCGGAGATGGCGAAATTGGCGTTGATCAATGACCCGGTTACGCCCCCCAACGCGCGTGGCAGCTGTGCGGCTTCCAACGGTTTAAACACCAATCCCTTCGGGTTTTCGGTGATATCGCGCAGCGATGCCTTGGTGGGAGTGATATCCGGATTGATCTTGATCAGCCCGTATTTTTGCAGGAAATCCAGCGAACGCGCCAGATTGGACGGATCGTTCGGTAGCGTCACCACATCACCGGCTTTCAGTTCATCAAGGTGTTTAACCTTGTTGGAATAGAAGCCCATGCTCGCCGTTGGTACGGTGATAACTTCAGACAGTTTCAGGCCTTTATCGGCGCTAAACCGGTCCAGATAGCGGCGGTTTTGGAACAAGTTGGCATCAATACTGCTGTTGGACAGCGCCAGGTTGGGCTGAATATAGTCGCTGAATTCGCGTACCGTAACGGTATAGCCTTTCTTTGCCAGCTCCGGTTTGATGGCCTGTTTTACCATATCGCCATACGGACCGGGGGAAACGCCGATCGTGATCTCTTTCGCCGCATCAGCGGCATAGGCTTGCCCAAACCCCAGCAAGGGAACGAGTAACAGCGGTAACCATTTCTTCAATGTCATGTTGCGATTCCTGTGTTAGTAGAGTGGGCGCTTCCCTGGTGGTCACGCCCCAATGCTGAACCTCAGCATTAAAAGTGGAACGTTTCTTCGCCGTAGCAATAGCGCTGATACAGCGTGGGATTGATATCAAAACCGATACCGGGCGCGTTTGGCACCGCGACGCAGCTATCCGCATCCATTTCCACCAGCGGCAGCATAAAGTCTTCATGCCAGTAGCGGCTGGAAGGCGGAATATCGTGGGCGTAAACGAAATTGGGCAAGGTGGCGACCGCAATGTTGTGCGCTTTGCCCACCGCCGTGTCCAGCATGCCGCCGCACCACACCGGGATCTGGTGCGCCTGACAGTAGTCATGGATCAGTTTGGTTTCGGTGATACCGCCAACCCGCGCCACCTTGATATTGATGATGCGGGCGCTACCCAACTCGATGGCTTTGCGTGCATCTTCCACGGACGCAATGCTTTCATCCAGACAGATAGGCGTGGCAATCGCCGCCTGAAGTTTGCGGTGGTCGACAATGTCATCGTGCGCCAGTGGCTGTTCAATCATCAGCAGATTGAAGCGATCGAGACGCTTGAAGAAATCGATATCGTCCAACGAGTAGGCGGAGTTGGCATCGGCCATCAGCGTAATGTCGCCAAAGGTGCTGCGCAGTGCCTCGATGTAGTCGATATCCTTGCCCGGTTTGATTTTGATTTTGATGCGGCGATAACCTTCATCCAGGTAGCCAGCGACCACCTCGACCAGCTTTTGCGGGGAAGATTGAATGCCGATGCTGACACCCGCTTCCACCCGATCGCGGGTGCCACCAATCGCCTGATGCAGTGGAATGCCCTGCTGTTTGGCAAAGGCATCCCAGATACCGCCTTCAATCGCCGCTTTGGCGCAGTTATTGCGCTTCACCGGCATAAAAATTTCACGCACTTCAGAGGGATGGGTAATCGTGCCAGCCTGCTTCACCATCGGGATCAGAAAATCCCGCATGATGTGCCAGGCCGTGACGTTAGTCTCTTCGTTGTAAAACGGCAACGAAATCGCGGAGCAGTCACCATAGCCGATAACGCCCCCGGCATGGACTTCCGCAATGGTGAAGTGCTTTTCCGTTTGAGTGGCAAAACTGGTGGTAAACGGCGTCTTCAGCGCCATCTTCATTTTGCGCAGTACAATCTTGTCAATTTTCATGCGTCTTTAACCCTGTATTCTCAGTGTCTGGCCTCAGCGTTTCTCACGCTTGTTGGCCTGGCGTGATACCCAATCCCCGGCGGTTTGTACCAGTTGCACCAGTACCACCAGCGCGATGACGGTGATCACCATCACTTCTGTTTCATAACGGTAATAGCCAAAACGGATCGCCAGATCCCCGACGCCACCGCCGCCGACAATACCGGCCATCGCCGAATAGCCAATCAGGCTGACCAGCGTGATGGTCAACCCACGCAGCAGCCCCGCCAACGCTTCCGGCAACAACACGGTCGCGATGATCCGCATTGGGCTGGCACCAAACGCTTCTGCCGCTTCCACAATGCCGGGATCGACCTCACGTAGCGCGGAGTCCACCAGTCGGGCATAAAACGCGATGGCTGCCACCGACATCGGCACTGCCGCCGCCACCGGGCCGATGGTGCTGCCCAGCAACCACTGTGTGAGCGGCAACAGCAACACCAGCAGAATCACAAACGGCACCGAGCGAATAATATTGACCAGCACGGTGGAGAGCAGGTAAACCACGCGGTTCTGCCAAAAAAGATGACGATCGGTCACATAGATGGCAATACCAAGTGGCAGCCCAAGTAACACGGCCCCCAGAGTAGAAATCGACACCATGGTAAAGGTTTCGCCAAACGCCAGGCTCAATTCACCCATTAATTCATTCATGGACAACCTCCACGCCAAAGGTGTGTTGACCAATATAGGCCAATGCGGCACCGACGTTATCTGCCTGCGCGCCATCCTGATGCGAAATCTGGGCAATGATATGCCCGAGCGCGCGCTCATTGATGTATTCAATATTGCCGTGCAGGATATTGATTGAAACCTGAAAACGCTGAGCCACCTCGGATAGCACCGGTTGCTCCACAGAGTCATCGGCAAACAGGATTTTCAGCAACGGGCCTTTGTCAGAACGATAAAAACGCTCGGGTAAGTCTATCTTGTTGGCGTGCTGTACCAACTGCCGGGTAAACGGGTGTTTTGGCGCGCAGAACACATCAAACACGTCGCCCTCCTCCACGATATTGCCGCCCGTCATCACCGCCATACGGTGGCAGATGCTTTTGATGACGTTCATTTCGTGTGAGATAAGCACCATGGTAATGCCTAACTGGCGATTAATATTTTTCAACAGCGCCAGAATCGAGGCCGAGGTTTCCAGATCGAGCGCTGAGGTCGGTTCATCGCACAACAACACATCGGGATGGTTGGCAATGGCGCGAGCAATACCCACCCGTTGTTTCTGGCCGCCGCTCAGCTGCGCCGGATAAGCGTTACCGCGTTCGGACAGCCCCACCAGCGTGAGGATTTCCGGCACCCGTTGTGCGATCTCCGCACGGGATTTCCCGGCAGCGCGTAGACTAAACGCCACATTTTCAAACACGGTGCGCGTATGCATCAGGTTAAAGTGCTGGAAGATCATACCAATACGCTGACGATGCTGACGCAGTTCGCGTCCCGCTGCCTGACTGATAACCGTCTCACCGATACTGATACGGCCCTGCGTAGGACGTTGTAGCATATTGATGGTGCGTAACAGCGTGCTTTTCCCTGCGCCGCTGGTGCCGACAATGCCGAATACTTCGCCGGAGCGAATGGTTAAATTAACATCGTTGACGGCCCTGACCTGACCGGTTTTACCACCGGGAAAGTCTACGCACACGCCTTCTAACCGAATCATGACCGGGTTAACTCCTCTCGTGAATGCGGATAATGGATACGTTGCAGGAACATCGCTACTGGCGGAATCCGGCTGTGCGCTGCATGTCTGTTTGGCTACTTATTTATGTCACGAGGGGAACATCAAGATAAATAACACATATAAAACAACAACATAAACATTATTATATCGTTATGTTAAAGTAGTGAGAAATGAGCGTTGCGTCAATGAATAAAAAAGCAAACCAGCTTTCTCATTTTTAGAAGAGAGAGGCAAGGAAACAGGGTGATGCACAACAATCTGCAATATCAGGTTTTTACCGAACAATATGGCACCGACCCGCACCAGACCGGGGATTTATACATCCCCACCCAGAAAAGCAAGGGGACCGTCTGCCTGTTTCACGGCGGTTTCTGGAAAATGCCCTACGATAAAAGCCAACTTGATGCCGTGGCAGTAAAACTGGTTGAAAATAACTTTTCTGTCTGGAATATCGAATACCGGCGAGTAGGCTATCTCCAGCAAGGGTACCCAGAGACGTTTATCGATGCGATCGAGGCCATCAATGTATTAGCCCCGTTGAGCGAAAAATATCCCCAGATTGATCTAAGTCCAGTATATATTGCCGGTCATTCTGCGGGAGGGCATTTGAGCCTGTGGCTCGGCAATCATAAAGCCCGCTTGAGTGAGCATGCATTGAACATTATTCCCGACGCTTTTATCGGTCTGGCCCCGGTGGTGGATTTAGTAGCAAGCTACCGCGATGTGCAGCGGCGGGAATTTATCACGGCATTCCTTGGCTGCACGCCCGATGAAAACAGGGATATTTACCAGCATACCTCTCCTATTGCCCAGCTACCTGCCCAGGGTAAACAGGTTATTTTTCACGGCGAGCATGATGAAGTGCTCCCGATTGGCGAAATAGATGACTATGCACGGCACGCTCAGCAAAAAGGCACGCCCGTCGAATGCATAACCATCGCGCAGGGAACCCACATGGATTTTTGCGATCCGGATAGCCAATCGATCTCTCGTTTTATCGATTGGCTCGATGCGCAATCCGAGTCGCGATAGGATGTTCTGAGCCCGGGATAAAAACGGCCTTTGCCGTCGCCTGTTAGAGCGAAAGCAAAAGCGCAAAAAAGATCAAACTCAGCAGCACCGCCAGCAGCATATTGCGGATAAAGAAAGCGATAATCACGCTGAACAGTGCGCCCCACAAATAGGGGTTATCGCCGAGCGGTCGCACAATACCGTGATCCATTAGGATGATCGGGCCGCAAATCGCCGTCAGCAGGCAGGGGGCGGAATATTTCAGCGCTTGCTGTACCAGTCCGGGCAGGCGAATCGGCAGACGCGGTTCGAGAAAAAGATAACGGTTGAGAAACACAATGCCCGCCAGGGCAAATAACAACGCGCCACTCATAGCACCTCCCCCCCGCGTCGTGACAGCAGTGCTGAAAAGAACATGCCGCTCAGCCCGGCGATCACCACCGCGCCTTCCACCTGGAAATAGGCCAGCACCATCGAGAGCGACAGCGACAGCACCACGCCCAGCAACGTACTGATGCTGCGCACCATCGGTACCACGATGGTAATAAAGGTGGCAATAATCGAGAAGTCCAGATGATAGCGGGCCAAATCCGGTATTCGTGTCGCCATGGCGATGCCCGCGAGGCTGAAGATCACCCAGCAGACATAAAAAAATCCGCCAGCGGCAATCAAATAGCTGACTGAACGCGGTTGCTGTGCCGACTTGCCCCCGCTCAACGCAAACAGTTCATCGGTCAGCAAAAAGCCAATCGGCAGACGATAGCGCAGCGCCAGACGGGAAACGTAATCACGTAAGGTCAGCGCGTAGATAATGTGTTGAGTGGTGATGAAGAAAACGGTGATCAAAATCGTGACGACGTTGGCACCGCTCATCACCAACCCCAGCGTAACCAACTGCGCCGCACCGGCAAACACCAACGCCGACAGCCCAACGGATTGCCAGAGCGGCAACCCCGCCTGCACTGCCATCGAACCGGCCAGAATGCCCCAGGGCAGCACCGCCAGACAAAACGGGAACATATCCAGAATACCGGCGCGGATATCGCGCCACCGCGCGTCGGGTTGGCTGGCGTTGGGCACAGCGCCCGGTTGTGATAAAGCATGCTTTTCCATAGCGTCCTGAGACCTTTGTAATAGAGTGCGGTCATTAGGCTAGCCAAACGTCAGGGACAGCGTATTGAACAAGATTGCTGTCAAACCCAGCCGTTTTAACGCGGTTGATTAACCTAACAGCGGTTCTCGCGCCGTCTGATCCCAGACAATGCTTTGAATAAAACTGCCGGGCGTGGCGCCAAAGGCATTTTTAAAATGACGGGTGAAGTGGCTCTGGTCGGAGAAACCGCACTGCGACGATACCGCTGCAAGCGTATGCCCATGCAGCATCAGCGTCTTCGCCTTGCGCAACCGCGCCTGCACCTGGTAGGCATGCGGAGGAATGCCCACCAGCGCCTTAAATTGACGTAAATAGTGCCACGGACTCAGCTCCGCCATCGCTGCCAACGTGGTCAGCGACCACTCTTGCTCGGGCGTATCATCCAGCAGCATTTTGGTCTGTAGCACACGCTGCTCGGAAAAAGGCAGCGGGCGCGGCGGGCGGCGGGTTTTGCTGTAACGCAGCATCAACCAACTCAGCGATGAGAACAGCAGCGTCTCTTTTAACAGCGTGTTACCCGGTTGCGCCAACAGGCGAAACGCCATCTGTAACTGCTGCGCCAGACCCGGATCGTGCAGCACTGCGTCAGGAAACCATGGCACCGTCCCGTCGGACTGATGGAGATCGTGGGAGATAGCGCGAAACAGATCCGGATGTGGGTAGATAGCGCGATAGGCCCAGCCATTTTCACGGGCCGAGCATCCGGTATGAACATCATCCGCATTGACCAAAATGATGTCGCCCTGTGGCGCAACGTGCTCACCGCCGGTGCGATAAAAACGCTGAGCGCCTTCTTCAATCACACCGACACAAAAGGTGTCATGCACATGGCGGGAAAAGCGTTGGCGATAATAGCGTGCCTGCAACATTTCCAAGCCGCCAAAGGCTTCCAATCGATGGTACTGCGCCTGTTCACGTGGCGTTGCTTTGCTCATAGAGTGCCCCCTGCTGTTACCGCTTCTGTTAGCAGTATCCGGATATTCACACCATTGTCACTCCGCATTCTCTACGGGTTTAGAACAAAATTGCGCTGCCACGCATTTTTCTCTTCACGATCGCCGCGGATAACCGGTTTCTTTTCCGGTGGCCGATGCGCGATGATGCATCATATTGTATAATACGCCGATTGAAGCGACAGGAATGCGCTGTTTTCTTGGGGTGAATGCGTGAATTATCCAATAGGGCAAATCAACCACAGTTATCTGGGTTCCAGTGTGTACACCATGCTGCGCGAAGCGCTGATTATGGGGCGGCTAAAACCGGACGATCGGCTGCGCATTCGCGAACTGGCTGCGCAAGTTGGCACCAGCGTCACTCCGGTGCGCGATGCCATCCTGCAACTCGCCAAAGAGCAGGCGCTGATTCTGAAAACGCCGCGCGATATCCGCGTACCGCAGCTCACCAGCGCGCAGTTTATTGAGATTCGCACCTTGCGCGTATCGCTGGAAGGCAGCGGCGCGCTGCACGCCGCCGCGCTGATGACGCCGGGTAAGCTTGCCGAATTGGATGCCAATATCACGCAAAACCTTCAGGCCATAGACGATAACGATTTGAGCGCGGCGCTGCGTCTCAACAGTGAGTTTCACCTGATGTTGGCGCAGATGGCTGACATGCCGCTGCTCAGCCAGTTTATCGGCAGCCTGTGGATGCGCACTGGCCCGCTGATTGCCCAGGCCTATGCCCATTTTTCCCATCAGATGGCGATTGAGCACCATCAAGAGGTGGTGGCAGCCCTGCGCAAACAGGACGGAACCGCCGCACAGCACGCCATTGCGCAGGATATTCTCGATGGCAGCGATACCATGCTGGCGTTCATTGAGCACGCGGAAGAGAATCTGTCGCAAGCGTAGTTCCCCTCATAAGCAAATGCGATTAAAGCATTTAAATATCACATGATCAGCCTGCAATAATGCGAATTAATAATTATTCGCCACGTACCGCCCTGCTGCACGGCGGTACGAATTTACACCAGGTATCGCACGATCATGACATTCCCAGAACTTCCGCTTTCTCACCTGGCACAACGCCTGAGTGCCGATCTGGCACTGTTGGAATTACCCGCACGCCCCTGGTTGAAAGAGAGCGCTCCCGATTTCGATGTGATTATCGTCGGTGCCGGGCTGTGCGGTTTGACCGCCGCCGCCGCGCTAACCCTGGCGGGCGTAACCCGCATTCTGTGCCTGGATAAAGCCCCCGCCGGACAGGAAGGCCCATGGATCACCTCCGCGCGCATGAACGATCTGCGCACGCGTAAAGAAGCGGCGGGACCGGCGCTCGGCATTCCCTCCCTCACCTTCCGCGCCTGGTATGAAGCGCAATATGGCGCGTCGGCCTATCAGGCCATGTCGCGCATCCCGCGCGCACTGTGGATGGCCTACCTGACGTGGTATCGCGCGGTGCTGAATCTGCCGGTGCGTAACCAGGCGCAAGTGACACGGGTCGAGCCGGGCCAACGGGGCTGGGTTGAAGTGGATATCGCGACGGCGCAAGGAAAGCAGCAACTGCGTGCCCGGCGCGTCGTGTTGGCGACCGGCATTGATGGGCTTGGCGGACCAGCATTACCCGCGGTGGCCCGGCAGATACCGGCGCATTACATCGCCCACAGCGCAGACATCATCCATCCCGACCAGGTTGCTGGAAAGCGCGTGGCAGTAGTCGGTTCCGGTGCGTCGGCAATGGACAATGCCGCCTTTGCTCTGGAAAACGGGGCCGAACGGGTCGACATCTTCTATCGTCGTCCCACGCTGCCGCGCATTGATAAATTTACCGGTATCGGCCATCAGGGACTGACGCTAGGGTATGTCCATCTGCCCGATGAAACCAAATGGCAGTTGATGCTGGCAGGAGAGCAAGCCCAAATCCCGCCGCCGCGTCACAGCGTGCAGCGCGTAACGCAGCATGCCAACGTGGCCTTCCACCGTGCCAGCCCGCTGATCTCACTGTGGGAGCAGGATAAGGCAGTGACGCTGCAAACGCCGCACGGCCATTTCCACGCTGACTTTATTATTTTTGCCACCGGCTTTCAGGTGGATTTTCAGGCTCGCCCTGAATTTGCCTCATTCGCCCACGCGGTGTGCCAGTGGCGCGATCGTTATCACCCGGCCGCTGACCAGCAACATGACGGATTAGCCTCTGCGCCTTATCTGGGTGAACACTTTGAATTATTGCCCAAACCGGGCGCAGACGCCGAACAGGCAGCGATATCGACCCTCTACTGTTTCGCGTTCCCGGCGGTGCTGAGTCACGGCAAATTAACCAGTGGTATTCCCTCGATCGCCGAAGGTGCCCAACGCTTAACCCGCGGCATTGTCAGTTCACTGTTACACGAAGACCGCGCCGAACTGCTTGCCCGTTTTCAGGCTTACGACACGCCGGAACTGCTCGGCGATGAGTGGCAAGAAGCCGACAATTTCAGCGCGCTGCCGCTCACACCATAGCCAACCAGGGAGTCACTATGTCCAGCGAAAAAGAGACGTTGCACCAACAATCCATCGTGATTGATGGCCTGCAAACCTGCGACTGGAGTCGCGCCATATTTGAAGAAATGCGCGATGGCGGCATTACTGCCGTTAACTGCGCCTCCCTGCTGTGGGAAAACTTCCGGGAAGGCATCGATTATGCCTCGCAATGGCGACGGTTTTGGCGCGAAAACGATGACCTGATTCGACCGGTGCGCACGCTGGCTGATATCCATGCCGCCAAAGCGGAGCAGCGGACCGGGATTATCCTCGGTTGGCAAAACACCTCCCCGCTGGAAGACAAACTGGAATACGTCGAGATATTCAAAGACCTCGGCGTCGGGGTGATGCAGTTAACCTATAACACCCAAAACTACTCGGGTGCCGGCTATCTGGAAACCCGTGACAGCGGGTTAACCGGGTTTGGGTACGAAGTGCTGGCGGAGATGAACCGCGTCGGCGTGCTGTGTGACCTCAGCCACGTGGGCGATCGCACCAGTGCCGATGTTATTGCGGCATCCCGCGCGCCGGTGTGTATCTCTCATGTGTTACCCCGCGCGCTCAAAGACGTAAAACGCAATAAACCCGACGAGTTGCTGGTTGGCTGCGCACAGGGGGGCGGCATTATTGGTATCAGCCTGTTCTCCCCCGGTCTGGCGGCAGGCAATGATGCCACGGTCGAAGACTATCTGGATGCCATGAGCTATGTCATCGATCTGGTCGGAGAAGACCACGTCGGTATCGGCACTGACTTTTCTCAGGATCGTCCGCGTCCGGGGCCCTGGTTACTGTGGGCCAATCGCGACAAGGGAACGGCACGCACATTAGCGCCCTTCGGGTCAGCAAAAATCAATAAACCACAGGGCATTGCACGCATTCGGGAGTTCCCCAACCTCACTAACCGGATGCTGGCGCGCGGATGGAGTGAAACGCGTGTGCGCAAACTGCTGGGAGAAAACTGGCTGCGGGTTTTGGGCGCCGCCTGGCAGCCCGGTGCGAGCGGGACACCCTCATTGCCATTACCACAATAATAACCACCACAATAACAACCATAATCACCAGGAGATTCACCATGTCTGCTACTACAGGTTTGCATCGCAGCATCCTCGCACTCACGCTGTTGCCGCTGTTTGCACAGGCGGCCCCCACTACCGTTAACGTGGTGGGGTTTTCCGGCGTGTTTGCGGACAACTACCAGAAACTGGTTATCGCCCCCTTCGAGGCACAGCACCCGGATATCAAGATCAACTACCAGCAAAGCAAGAACTCCGCTGAATCGCTGGCGTTATTGACCTTGCAGCGTAACGATCCCCATGTGGATGTGGCGCTGCTGGATATTTCCGTTGCCATCCGTGCCAATACCCAGGATTTGTTTGCGCCACTGGATAACGACGCGGTCAAAAACCTGAGTGCCCAGCCCGATTGGGCGGTTATCAGCGGTCAACGCTCCGTCGCCTTTTCACAGGATAATCTCGCCATTCTGTATAACACCGATCGGGTCAAGCAACCGCCTACCAGTTGGAACGATCTGACCGATACAAAATACAAAGGGCGCATCGCGGCGCCGTTAGCGGACACCCGTGGCGTCACGTTATTGCCGATTCTGACCCGATTAAAAGGCGGTGACTACAAGCAGGATATCGAACCGGGCTTTACCGTGCTGAAGGCCATCGCCCCGAACGTCGCCACCTGGGATCCCGCACCGGACTGCTACGCGGTGGTACAAAGTGGTGAAGTGGATCTGGCTATCTGCTGGAACGGGCGTGCGCAGTATCTGCATGATAAGCAGGGGGGAAAAATCGGTATTGCGCTACCGCGTGAAGGCAGCATCGGCCAGATCAATACCATCAGTCTGGTAAAAGGCTCCAAACAGGCCAGCGCAGCGCAGCAATTTATTGACTACGCGCTCAGCGCCGAGGCGCAGCGTACCTTCGCCGAGCAAAGCTTCTATGGGCCCGTCAACACCCAAGTGACGTTGAGCGCACCGGCGGCGGCGCGTATTTATGGCAGTAAAGAGGCACAGCAGGCGCAATGGGCGCTCGACTGGCCTTGGGTTGCAGAACGCTACGCGCCGTGGATCCAGAAGATTCGTCGCGATGTGATCGCGCTGCATTGATGGCGGGCACGCCACGATTACCCCTGTTATCGCTGAAGAGATAGACGCCGTATGTCCGATGTTCACCTTTCCGTCAACCAATTGGCGAAATCCTATCCGGGGGCTCCGGCCCCCGCCGTTGATGACGTCAGCCTGCACGTGCCGCGCGGCGAAATGCTGGCGCTCCTCGGCCCGTCGGGCTGTGGCAAAACCACCCTGCTGCGGATGATAGCGGGTTTGATCGCCCCCACAGCGGGCAGTATTCAGCTTAATGGCCGGGACATTTCGGCCATTCCCGTGCATCAGCGCAACATGGGCATGGTGTTTCAAGCCTATGCGTTATTTCCCCACCTGAGCGTGGCGCAAAACATCGCCTTCGGGCTCGAGATGCGGGGCATCAAACGCGCCGAGCGCGCCAAACGGGTACAGCAGGCACTGGCCTTGGTTAAACTTGGCGGATTAGGCGATCGCCGCGTCAGCCAGCTCTCTGGCGGGCAGCAGCAACGCGCAGCCATCGCCCGTTCGTTGGTGATTGAGCCAGAGCTCCTGCTGTTTGATGAGCCGCTGTCTAATCTGGATGCCAAACTGCGTGATGAAATGCGTGATGAAATCCGCGATCTCCAGCGCCGAACCGGAATCACCGCACTGTTCGTCACGCACGATCAGGATGAAGCGCTGTCGATGGCCGATCGTATTGCCGTGATGTCGCACGGAAAACTTGAGCAGATCGGCACCCCGGATGCCATTTTTGATCAACCGGAAACCGAGTTCGTGGCGCGTTTTATCGGCAACGGTAATTTCTTTGACGCCACGGTACTCCAGCCCCACCGGGTCCACATCGAAGGTCTGGGGGAACTGCACCTCGCAGATGCGTTGACGCCCGGCAGCCGGGTGCGCCTGTTAATTCGCCCGCACCGCCTGCGCTGCGTATCTCCCGGCGTTCCGTCACCGATCAACACGTTTTCTGGCCGTGTCACGCAGCGTGTTTATCGTGGGCAGCACCACACCCTCAGCGTGCAGGTCGGCCCGCACCACCTACTCGCCGATCTGCCTACCCAGACGGGTATCACTTCAGCACTCGGCGACAGCCTGATGCTGACGGTAGCACCCGCCGATATCACCTGGGTCGGGAGGCACACGCCATGACCGTAACGCGCCCAACCACACGACGCTCACGATTGCTACTGCTGGCGTTGCTGCTGCCAAGCTTGCTGACACTGGGGGTGACCTTTGCCGCCCCGTTGGCGTGGTTGATCCGTGCCTCCTTCAGCCCCATCGGCAGCCTGATCGCCCCCTCTGCGCCCTGGAGCACCAGCGCCTATGCCGCCGTGCTGTTCGATCCCTTTTACTGGCGCGTGGCTGGCAATACCTTATGGCTGGGGCTGATGGTCAGTCTGCCCGCCGTCGTACTCGCCTACCCGATCGCCCTGTTCCTGCACCGCAGCACCAGCCGCTGGAAAGGCGTACTGACTGCATTAGCCATCGCCCCGCTGCTGACCTCCTCCGTGGTGCGCACCTACGGCTGGATGGTGCTGTTAGGCGACCGCGGGGTAATCAATGCGACGCTACAGGCGTTATCACTGACAGCAACGCCCTGGCGTCTGAGTAACAATACGCTCGGCGCGACCCTTGCGTTGATTGAAATCCTGATGCCCTACGCCATTCTCGCCATGCTGAGCGGTTTCGGACGGCTTAATCAGCAACTGGAAGAAGCCGCGCAGATGCTGGGTGCCGCACGCTGGCGCGTGTTTTTACGCATCACGCTGCCGCTCAGTTTGCCGGGGGTATTAACCGCCGCACTGCTGGTTTTCGTGTTGGCCATCTCGGCGTTTGTCACCCCGCGCCTGATGGGTGGTGGACGGGTGTTTGTGCTGGGTACCGAAATTTTCAGCGAAGCGACCGTGACCCTCAACTGGCCGCTGGCAGCGGCACTTTCCGTACTGTTGCTGGTGTTGTTCAGTAGCATTATTGTGCTTTATCAACGTGCCTTACGGGCACTGGAACAGTGAGACCACCATGATATCTCGCGCTTGGCAGCCAGGCACTCTCGCCTGGCACAGCTTTATCTTTCTACTTTATCTTTTTCTGCTGGCACCGATTATCATCGTGTTTATTATTTCATTCGACACGCGCCAGTATCTTGCCTTCCCACCCGCTGAGCTGTCGCTGGGCTCGTATATCAAGGTGCTGCATAATCCGGTGTTTATTGCCGCGTTTGGGCGCAGCCTGACGCTGGGGATTTCCGTGGGTGTTGGGGCCATTGTGGTGGGTGTACTGCTGGCTTTCGCCCTGACGCGCTTTCAGTTTCGCGGCCGATCTGTTATCGCCTTTCTGGCCGTGGCACCGTTTTTGGTACCGCATATCGTATTGGCCGTCGGGCTGATGTTGGTATTGGCACCGCTTGGTCTGCTTGATACTTATACCGGTATTGCTGTGGCGCACCTGGGCATTACGCTGCCCTATACGGTCAGAACCGTGACCATGAGCCTGCTCGCCGTCGATCCGCGCATTGAAGAGGCGGCGCGTATCCACGGCGCATCGCCCTGGCAGGTGTTTCATCGCATCACGCTGCCGCTGATTCGTCCGGGTGTTCTGGCGGGTGGCGCAATCGCCTTTTTGATCTCCTTCGATGAGGCCACCCTGTCGCTGTTTCTGGTCTCCACCCGCGCCTCCACCTTGCCGACCGAGATTTACCGTTATCTTGAATACGCCACTGACCCACAGATAGCCGCGCTGTCGGTTATTTTGATCCTGATATCCCTTGCGGTGGTGGTGGTGTTGGAGCGGCTGATCGGGCTACGCAAGGCGTTGTAAGGTGCCGGGAATGTCCCGGCATAGTGGCAGGGTTAGCGGCGCTGGGGATGACCGAGGGTGTGCATCAGGCGGTTGGCCCAGCCAAAGATCGCGGCGGAATGCATCAGATCGATAATGTCACCGTCGTTAAATCCCTGCTGGCGCAAGGCGGTGACATGATGAGGTTCAACCGCCACAGGGGTCTGTGACAGGGCACGGCAAAAATCGACCAGCGCCTGGGTTTTTTCATCGAAAGGCGCATCCAACCCGCGCGTGTATATCGCACTGATCACATCGTTACGCGCCGACAGCGCTTCATACCGCCGCGCGTGAACCGAAGCACAATAGGCGCAGCCGTTAACCGCAGAAGCCACCAGCGCACCCAGCTCTCGTTCGGCGCGACCTAATCCTCCCTCGCTGTACATAATGGCGTTAAACAGCGTGGTGCGGGCCACATAAGAGTCAGGATCGTGTGCCAGGGTTCGCACATAGGGAGAAACCTGAGTGCTTGACGGCGTCACCTGCATTGCGGCCCGTTGCGCGGGCGTGGCGTTATTCACATCCACTGGGGTCAGATAGGGCTGCCAGGTCAGGGGCAGCACGCGGACCTTTACCGCAGGTATCGTGGTTTTCCCAGGCTTCATTGTCCCTCACCCAGCGCTGACAACCCAGCCACAATGCGCGATTCAAAATTGATAAAGGCGATCAGTTCGGATAGCGCAATGATTTGCGGCGTTGTCCACCCCGCCTGTTGTAAACGCCCAAGATCCTGCTGCGTGCTCATCGCGGGACTATTCGTGACGTTGTCACAATGATAAACCAACGCCTGAAAGGCTGCATCGTCGCCCTTGCCGTTTGCGCCCAGCCCCTGATGCGATTGCGAGGGCGGCAAATCATCCGCAAGCCGTTGGTAAAAGGCCACCTGCGCTGACACACCCAATGCGAGCGCCATACGTAAAGCGAGCACCACACGCAGCGCGGCCGATAATCCTTGATCGTCTTGCGGCGTCAACACGCTGCAACGACAGGCCTCCACGCCAGAAACATATTCCGGGCGTAACCGACGTAGCCTATCGCGCGGTGAGCCGGCATCAATGCCTGCCATCTGATTGATCAGGTCGTTTCCCGCTTCCTGCAAGGTGATATTACTGTGCATCAGCATCGTACCACTCATCTCCCAGCAACTCGGGCGTATCAAACGCGGTTAACGCGTCGTAGTGTTGCGTGCAATCCTCGACAAACAGGTGGCGCGCGATCCCCTGAGCCAATCGTTTTGCGCCTTCGCTCACCGCGGGAATATCCCCCGATAGCTTGCCGTGTGTCAGCGTCGAGGGGTAATTGAAGCAATGCAGACGCGAAATCAACGGGCTGTTCTCCGGCGTTTTCGCCTGAAACTCAAAGGCCGGTCCCAGGTAAGGCGATGACGCCAGTTCGCGGTTCTCCTGCCCCGCGGGCGGCGTATACACATCCGACCAAAACAGCATCTCATCAGCGAAATGGCGCAATTCGCCGCGCTTGGAGACATCAACGTCAAAACCCGTGGCAAAGATCGCGAAATCAACCTCGTAGCGCCCTTTGGGCGTGGTCAGCACCAGGTGCTGCTGAGCCTCCTCCAGGGTGACGATCGGGCTTGCCAAATGAAAATAGGCGTTGGCATGGCGTGACACCCGACGGGTAGAGTCGCGCGGGGGCGGCGTTTGTGCCGAGAGCGTCGTGGCAAGAAACTGCCACTTCCAGGCATCGCTAAGTCCGACGAATCCCTGCACCACCCCCTGACTGGAAATACCGGTAAATTTATTAATACGTGGAATATCGTCGCGTCGAATGAAGAGATCGACACGCTGCGCGCCAGCTTCCAGCGCCGTCGCCGCGTTATCCATGGCGGAGGCCCCGGCCCCCACTACCGCCACCCGTTTGCCTTGTAGCGCGGAGAAATCGATCGGTTGCGCCGAGTGCGCCCAATAGCGCCGATCCACCCGGTGTGCGATATCCGGCACAGCGGGCCCGCCCAAACCGTCGCGGCCATTCGCCAGCACCACACGGCGCGCGTAGTAGCGCTGCGTTGCACCGGTGAGTCGATTACGGGTATCCACCGCAATCAGCTTGTGCTGATAGGGCGTCAGCGCCACGATTTCCGTGTGATTGATTACCGGCAACGCCAGCACGCGGCGGTACCAGGTAAGATACTCCATCCACTGGGTTCGGGAGATTTTATCCAGTGCTTCCCACGCCGCAGCGCCGAATTGCGCCCGATACCAGGCGCGAAACGTCAACGCCGGCAACCCCAAGGCCGGACCGGTAAGCTGCTTTGGCGAACGCAGGGTTTCCATGCGCGCGTAGGTTACCCACGGGCCTTCCTGGCCTGCGGGCGCACGATCGAAACAGAGTATATTATCCACCCCCACCATGCGCAGCGCTGCCGCCGCCGTCAGGCCACACATTCCCGCGCCGAGGATAGCCACATCCAGCACCGGATGTTCCTCGACATAGTGCAAAGGCACCCAGGGTTTGGCTGGCAGTTCCAGCAGGCTCAAATCGTCATATAACCGGGCTTCCAGCGCAGAGAGTCCAGCCCCCTCACTCGTGTTCATTTCGCTCCGTTCCTTTGATGATGTTGCTTATTCGTCACAACTTTAATTATGCGTTATTTGAATTATTATCCATTGTTAATGCTTATTCTTAATAATTATTCCGCATGAGGATATGCAAAAAAGGAAATATACAGCGCGCGCATTTTCACGCATGCTTGGCACCATGCATTACCATCACGCCAACGCGCCACGTGGCGGGTACACCGGGGGGTTAGGGTGTATAGTGGCAGGCTGGCTTCCCGGTTGGAAAATAACGCACTATGTTGAAAACGCCCTTAATCGAAGATTTGGATCTGCGCCAGTTGGAAGCTTTTTCTGCGGTGATCTCAGCGGGAAGCATTACGGCCGCCGCCAAGCAGTTACATCGCTCGCAACCCGCCGTAACGCGATTGATTCAGGAATTTGAAAGCAAGATTGGTTACCCGCTGTTTGTGCGCAACGGGCCACGCATTCACCCCACCGAGCAGGCACTACAGCTGCATGAATCGGTGGAACATGCCTTGATTTCGCTGCATCAGGTGCAGGTGCGCGCTCAGGAGATCAGTGCTGCGGAAGAGAAACCGCTGGTGATTGCTGCCACGCCAGCCATGGCTGCGGGGTTATTGCCTGACGCACTGGCAAAACTGGCGCTGACCATGCCGCTGCAAATCCTCAGTTATACGGCGGAACAAGCGGTGCACAGCGTGATCGAGGGACGTGCCGATATGGCTATCAGCAGTTTGCCGCTGGAGCACAAGAATGTCGAACGGCACTGGATCGGGCAAACGCGCTGCGTGGTGGTGTTACACGAGGACGATCCGCTGGCACAGCAGGAGCGCATCGCGCTGGACGCCTTGGCAGCGCGGAAAATCATCACGCTGTACAATCCGTACCGCCAGCGTCACCGTTTTGAGCTGGCGATGAAAAAGGCCAAGATTACACCGCAGTACGTGATTGAAACCAACGCCTCTGCCAACCTGTTGGCGTGCGTGCGCAGCGGATTGGGCGTTGCCATTACGGAACCGGTGACGGCCTATGGCTTCCCGTTAAGCGGGGTGGCGGTAAGAGAGCTGGACGTGGATATTCCCTATTACTTTGGCGTTATTACGCCTCAGGCAAAAACAGTGCGCCCTATCGTTGTGCAATTAATTGATGCACTGGAGCAAAGCGCGCGGGAATTACTCCCTGCATTTACGCTATTTCATTCTGATGAGCACCATAAAATCATGGTGTCGCTTAATAGTTAATGTTGGGAACAGCATATACCCTAAATAATTCGAGTTGCAGGACAAAACGTTTACGTTTTGAACAGCGCTTGCGCTGGCCCTTCAGGGCGAGACTCATTTATGAGTCTCGTAACGCGGCAAGCGAATGAATCCCGATGAGCTTACTCAAGTAAGTGATTCGGGTGAATAAGCGTAGCCAACGCACATGCAGCTTGAAGTATGACGGGTATAAACGTCATTTTAATTTTTGCCACGTAAGTGGCGCATAAATATATCTCTATTATTTTTGTCATACCTGACAAGAACGCATAGTCATACCTTAAATACGATTAATCACTAAAACAGCACCAGGTATTATTTTTCTCTGAACATTATTTTTAATTTCAACGTTAATTTCGCCACATTATTGCGATAAGGAAATGTATGTCATCAACACTATCTCGTGGAAATCATTATCGTGCAGCGTTTATTATGCTTGCCGCCGCATTACCGGTTAGCAGTTACGCCGCCTACCCGGATAAACCGATAGAAATGCTGGTCGCTTTTGCACCCGGTGGCGGCACGGATATTGCGGCACGCTCTATTGCACATTATCTGGAAAAACATTTGGGTAATAATGCGCGCATTGCCGTGATCAATAAACCGGGCGCTGGCGGAGAAATTGGCTGGACCGCGCTGGCACGCGCCAAGCCCGACGGTTACACCATCGGCATGATCAATCCCCCGGCGATTAATGGGCTCGTGGTAGAAGGCAAAGCCAAGTTCACCATGAGTGACTATCAGCCCATCGCCAATATTGTGTACGACCCGGCGATCCTGGTGGTGAACAAAGACAGCCCCTACCAAACGTTGAGCCAGCTTATCAGCGCGGCACAACACGCGCCGGAAAAACTGGTGATAGGCACGTCCGGCGCATCAGGCTCTTCGGAGCACATTGCGATCCTTAACCTCAATCGCCTGACCGGAGTCACGTTTACCCCCGCATTTTTCGGCAGCACGGCGCCGGTACGTCAGGCGATTCTGGGTGGACACGTTCCCGCCGCAACCATGAACCTGAGCGAAGCTTTGCAACTGGCCCGCGACGGTCAAATCCGCGTGCTGGGTCTGATGGCAGATAAACGTGCTGATTATCTGCCTAACGCGCCCACCTTTCGTGAGCAAAATATCGATCTGATTGCCGGTGCTTCGCGCGGTATTGCCGCGCCGAAAGGCACGCCGCCAGAGGTTGTCAAAGCGCTGGAGAAAGCGCTGGCGGGCGTGATCGCCGATCCCGACTATCTCGCGGCAGCGCAAAAAGCAGAGATCCCGCTTAACTATCTGAATGCGGCGGAATATCGCACGCTTATCGACCGTATCAGTGCCGATCTCTCCGACACCTGGAAGGTGACACCATGGCGTTAAGTGCTTCACTAACCCATCGGCGGGCGGATGTGGTGTTTGCGACCGTATTGATTCTGGCCGCAGGCACGCTTTATCGGGAAGCGGGCCATTTCAGTGGCACCGGCGCTGCATTTCCACGCGTGTTAACCGTACTGCTGGCGCTGTGTGCGCTGGCCGTCATCGTGCGTGAAATCAAGTTTCCGGCAGGCGATGAACGCCCTCTGTTCGCGCAACCAGTCCGCGTGGTGATGGGCTTTTTGCTGATGTTTGCTTATATCACGGCGATGGATGCGATCGGTTATGTTCCCGCCAGCGTAATTTTTGGCCTCGGAATACCGTGGCTGTTCGGTTACCACCACTGGCGTCTGTCGCTGCCGGTGGTGTTGGGTACGCTCTGTTTTATTCTGGTGGTGTTTCGTCTGCTGCTTGAGCGCCCACTGCCCTCAGGCGCGCTAACCGCATTACTGGAGCCCCTGCTATGATTGACGCTCTGCTCAGTGCATTACCGCACGTGTTTGCACCGGCCAATTTATTTGCCGTGGTGCTGGGCACCGTAGCGGGATTGGTTGTAGGCGCGTTGCCCGGCCTGACGGTCACCACCGGTATCGCCATTCTGATCCCCTTGACGTTCGGCGTCGATCCGCTGTTTGCACTCGGCATGATGGCCGGGATGTATAACGGCGGCAGCTATGGCGGTGCCATTCCTGCCATTCTGCTACGCATTCCCGGCACACCCGCCTCGGTCGCTACCGTACTGGATGGCTACGCCCTGACCCGGCAAGGAAAGGCAGCCTATGCGTTACAGGTAGCGGTCACGTCAGGGGTGATCGGCAGTGCACTTTCTGCCCTGGCCCTGATTCTGTTCGCGCCGGGCCTGGCCTCCATGAGCCTGCTGTTTGGTCCGGCGGAGTATTTCTGGATGGCGCTGCTGGGGCTGGCTACCGTGACCTCGTTACTCGGTGATGATTTTATCAAGGGTGTCATTGCCGCCATCATCGGTCTGCTGATCGGCACCGTCGGGCTGGATATTTCCACCGGCGATGAGCGCTACACCTTTGGTATTCTTGAATTGACCGAAGGGCTGGACCTGGTGGTGTTGTTGACCGCGCTGTTCGCGTTCCCGCCTCTGATTCATATGCTGGAACAGGCCATTACCGCGGGCATGCCCGGTCACTTGCTGAAACTCAAACGACAGGGATCGGTACTCGCGCAATGGCGCAGCTTCTTGCCCGTTTGGCTGAGAAGTTCGGTGATTGGCATTATCGTCGGCGTACTGCCGGGTGCCGGCGGCAGCATGTCTTGCTATCTGGCCTATAACGACGCAAAGCGGCGCGACAGCGATCCGGACAGCTACGGTAAGGGCAACCCCAAAGGCGTCGCCGCCTCAGAAGCGGGCAACGGTGCCGATAATGCCGCCTCGTTGATTCCGGCCTTAACGCTGGGTATTCCCGGTTCGGGAATTGCGGCGGTGATCCTTGGTGGCCTGCTGGTTCAAGGGTTACGCCCCGGCCCGCAGCTGTTTCAGGATTATCCCGATATCGTGTACGGATTTATGCTGCAAATGCTGTTGTCAGCGTTATTACTGGCCGTGGTCGGAGGATTAACCGCAACGCGATTATTTGGTCAGGTATTAAGACTCCCCAATATATTGCTGGTGCCAGTAATCATGTTGTTTATTACCGTCGGGGTCTATGCGGTCAATAATACCCTCTTCGATCTGTATCTTTTCTTTAGTATTGGTGTGGTTGCCTATTTCCTGGAAAAACTGGACTACCCTAGCGCACCGATTATTTTGGGTGTAATCCTGGGCCCTATCGCCGAAACACAATTACATCTCGCGTTGACTATTTCCGGCGGTAACACCCTCGCGTTAGTCAGTTCGCCGCTGTCAATCATTCTGGTGCTGCTCACATTATTTATTTTTGTTACCCCTTATTGGCGTTTTCGCCGCAAGCTACGTGCAGCCTGAAATAACCCAGGTTTGGACACACAGCGACCTAGGGTATTACGCAAGGTGAGGCATTCACCTTGCCTGATGCGTCATTCGCGTGATTGAAAGGATAATCACAGATGAAAATAGCACTGTTAGGTGCAGGGAACATTGGATTTGCCAGCGCAGCCTGGCTCTGCCATCACGGCCACCAGACGGTGCTCTGGGCCAGGGATGCGCACACGCTGGCAGGTATTTCTCACGCCCATTCAGGGCTTCACTATACCGGCGTTATCGAAGGAGAATGTCGCCCGGCCGTTACTACTGACATCGCCGCTGCGGTACGCGGCGCGGATGCCGTGCTGCTGTGCGTTCCGGGTTATGGCCATCGTGCAGTGATGGAAGCACTGGCACCCCATCTGACAACCGGACAGCCGGTTATCATTAATTCCGCGTGCTCATTGAGCGCCTTGTTTTTGTCGCAACTGCTGGCACAGCGCGCCATCCGCGCACCGATTATTACCTGGGGAACCACCGCATTCACCGCCCGACGCAAAGCGGAAAACGGCGTCACCCTGATGACCGCACGCCGCTGTGTGCATGTCGCCACGCTCCCCGCCGCACACAATGCCGAGGCAATCGCCCTGTGCGAGCAGCTGTTTGGCAAACGGTTCCAGCCGCAATCCAATATCCTGGCGACGTCATTAATCAATATCAATCCGATTGCGCATTTGGGGTTGGCGCTGTGCAATGTCACACGCATCGAGCATCAGGAGCGCTGGCCGCAATATCACTATATGACAGATGGAGTGGCGAACCTGATTCTGGCACTGGAGCAGGAACGGCAAGCCTTGGCACAGGCATTTGGCCTGAGGCTGCACAGCATTGAAGCGCATTTTCAGCAATCGTTCGATGTATCCTGCCGTACGTTGAGCGAGATCGCCGCCGAGTTGCACCGTCGGCGCGGTGGACCACCCGGCCC
This sequence comes from Candidatus Symbiopectobacterium sp. NZEC151, assembly GCF_025962655.1. Taxonomy (GTDB): domain Bacteria; phylum Pseudomonadota; class Gammaproteobacteria; order Enterobacterales; family Enterobacteriaceae; genus Symbiopectobacterium. The sequence goes on from NZ_JAGFPE010000001.1 coordinate 1,221,062, forward strand.
GACCGATATGAATACCCGTTTTATTCTGGAAGATACGCCCTACGGGTTGGTGTTCGCCGAAGCGGTTGCACGCAAAGCAGGGATCGCGCTGCCGCTACACAGTGCATCGATTACCCTCGCCAGCGCCGTGTGGCAGTGCGATCTTCGGGCCCAAAATGATGTATTGCCGTCCCTGGAACTGGATGCCCTCTCGCTCGCTGATTTTACCCGATCGTTGCAAGAGGGCATTAGCGCATCACAGGTCCGCGTGTGGTAATCGCTAACGCCCACCCGACAGGCGCAGCCGTTAGCGCTGCGCCACTTCTGTCAGCACCGCATCCAGCGTATCGAGAAACAGCGCGGCATGCTGTTCACTGAACACCAGCGGTGGCCGAATCTTCAGAATATTGCCCGCAGGCCCGGTGGCGCTGATCAATACGCCGCGCTGGCGCAGGGTGTTTACCACTGCTACCGCCTCAGCGCTGGCTGGCGTTTTGTTTTCACGGTCGCTCACCAGTTCCGCGCCGACAAACAGCCCGCTGCCGCGCACGTCGCCCAGCAGTTCATGACGCTGCGCCAACGCGTGCAACCCTTCGCGCAGGCAATGCCCGACCCGCAATGCATTTTGTTGCAGTTGCTCTTCGCGGATCACCCTAAGCACCGCGTGTGCCGCCTGACACGACACCGGGTTACCGCCAAAGGTATTAAAATAGCGAACGTCGCGGCCAAACGCGGCAAACAGCGCCGATTTTCCCACCAGTCCGGCGATCGGATGCCCGTTACCCATCGGCTTGCCCAGGCTGACCAGATCCGGCACCACCTGATGACGGGCGAACCCCCACATGGCTTCGCCGGTGCGGCCAAAACCCGGCTGCACTTCATCGGCAATAAACAGCCCGCCTGCATCGCGCACCCATTGTACCGCTTGCGCCACTTCACCCTTCGGGGGGGAGAAGACGCCGTCGCTGGAAAAAATGGTATCGAACAGCAGTGCCGCAGGACGAATGTCTTCTGCACGCATCTCCGCCAGTGCCGCCTGCACCGACGCCAAAAACGCGCCGGGTTGGCGATAGCTGTCTGGTGCATCAATCAGTTTTACATAATTGCCGCGCGCCACGCCGTCGCCAAGGGACGGGGAGAGTTCCGCCAGCGCGCTGGTAACACCGTGATAGGCCCAACGTGTCACGATAACCCCGGTGCCGCCCGTCACATGCCGCGCAATGCGCAGCGCCAAATCATTGGCTTCACTGCCGGTGCAGGTCAGCATCAGGTTATCCAGCTCCGCCGGAAATTCACGCAGCAGGTCTTCGGCAAAATCAACGATGGCATGATGTAGATAACGGGTATGGGTATTAAGCTGCGCGCTCTGCCGGGCAATCGCTTCCACCACCGCCGGATGGCAATGCCCGACCGATGCCACGTTGTTGTATACGTCCAGATAGCGTTTGCCCTGCGCATCGAACAACCACACGCCCTCTCCGCGCACCGGATGCAACGGCTCCTGATAGAAGAGTCGATAACCCTGACCCAATACGCGCTGGCGGCGCGCCAGTAGTTCAGCGCTGTCATTCACGGGTGACATTGTCACTTCAGCCATTATTTATCTCCTTTATCCCCTGCCATATCCGCTGGCAGAACCGATCGTGTGAATAGCGGGATATCTGTTGCAGGCTGCGCCAACTGCGCGGCAAATTGCGCAACAAATAGTCACGATTGTCCGGATAGCGTGCGGCACGCCACTGCGCGATAGTCATGATCAGCGCCAGACGCGTCATGATGAGATCGGGCAATAGCGCAATCTCCTGCTCGGTCAATGGCAAATGTGCATGATAAGACGCGGTAAACGGCACGATAAAAGCGAAGGGATCGTCCCCGTCATGGACCTGATAGGCCAATGCCGTCGCCAGGTCATTGATCAGCGGTGCATACAGGGCATCACCAAAATCGATAATGCCGCTTACGCGCGTAGCATCACCGGTATCTGCCAGCACGTTATGCGGATTCATGTCGTTATGGATGGTCTGCTGACGCAGCGTTTTTAACTGCGGCGCGACGTGGCTATCGTAGCGTTGCAGGATCTGCGTGATAGCCTGTTGCTGCTCAGGGTCGTGCACAAACGCAAGATAAGGCCGAATTTGCTCGGCGCGACTGATGTCCCACAACAGTTGCCTTTTCTCTGCCGGGTGTGAAAAACGGCCCAATGCCACATCCAGCTGTGCCAGCGTGCTGCCTAAACTTTCCATCAGCGCGATAGAGGGCCTAACCGCGTGCAGCGGTGTGCCTTCAAGAAAACTCACCAGACGAATGCGCAACGCGCTGCCGTCAATGTCCACCACCGGTTCCGCCTGCTGATAGCGCGTCAGTATCACGCGCGGCACCGGCAGCGCCGCCGCCTGCTGGGCAACATGCAGTAATAGCGCGGTCTGGTAATGGCTCTCGGCCACCGATTCAGCGGCATTGATCACCTTTAGCATATAGCGCCGCCCGGAGGGCACGGTCAGGCAGAAATTTTTATCCCGTTCGCCGGTGAGCAAGGTGACATTCCCTTGCAGGCCGTAGTATTGCCACACCAGCGCCTGCGCCTGCTGGCAAGAAACCTCTGGTACCGCTTGTGTCATCAGCGTGCCCGAGTCCTGCGCGTCACACATGCTGGCCTCCGTTAACCTGAATTTCCGCGCCATTAACATAGGAAGCGCCGCTGTTGCACAGGAAATAAATCAGGCTCGCCACCTCTTCGGGTTTGCCCAGGCGCTGCATCGGAACCTGACGCGCCACGATCTCATCGGTACCCGGTGACAGGATGCTGGTTTCAATTTCACCCGGCGCAATCGCATTGACGCGAATGCCGTAGCGTCCAAATTCGTTTGCCATTTCCCGCGTCAGCGCAGAGAGTGCCGCTTTAGAGCTGGCATAGGCGCTGCCAGCAAACGGATGCACGCGCGACCCGGCAATCGAGGTGATATTGATGATGCTGCCCTGACTGGCACGCAGTTCATCAAACAGTCCGTTAGCCAGCAGTGCGCAGGAGAACAGGTTGACGTTAAACACCCTGAGCCAGGTGGCGTAGTCAGTCTGGCGCACGCCAAGGCGGCTGCCATCCACGCCTTTTGGCGAAATACCGGCGTTATCGACCAACGCATCCAGCCTGCCGCCAAGTTTTTCTTTGATCAGCGGCAGCGTCTCCTGCACGCTATCGATATCCTCCAGATCGAGGTGGATATGGTTCAGCACCCCTTCCACCCACGGGCAATCCTCCACCCAGTTCTGCCGTGAGGCGGTGAAAATACGCCACCCGGCGGCATGGAAATGCTTCACCGTGGCGTGACCGATCCCCCGACTTGCGCCGGTCAACAGCAAGGTCTTTTGCTCGGACATAGGCACCTCATTAGATATTTGATGCATCATAAAATCAGCGTTAAAAAAAACTGAAACAGCGCACTGTTCAGTAGAATTCTGTCTGTAAGCCCGACAACGCTTTGTTGCACGGGCTTCAGGATATAATTAGCAGCACTATTTCTTCACAAGAATGCGCTAAACCGACACCATCACCCAGGGCGACCGCCTCTGAGCTTCTCCGCACGGCGGCGCAGCACTTCCATCACAATCAGCAGCACCAGCGCTGCACCCACCATCATAGAGGCGGCCGCCGCAATGGTGGGATCGAGGTTTTCCCTGATACCGGCAAACATTTGCAGCGGCAGCGTGCGCTGACGCGGGCTGGCGAGAAACAGCGTGACGATCACTTCATCGAACGAAGTGGCGAAGGCAAACAGCGCGCCGGAGAACACGCCCGGTGCGATAAGCGGCAGCGTCACTTTGCGAAACGCATACAGCGGCGGCGCGCCCAGACTGGCGGCTGCGCGGGTCAGGTTATGATCGTAATTTTTCAGCACCGCCGTTACGGTGATCACCACAAAGGGGACGCCGAGCATGGCATGGGCCAACACCAAACCAAGATAACTATTGAGCAGCGAAAGTTTGGCGAAGAAGAAGAACATCCCGACCGCCACAATCACCACCGGCGCAATCATCGGGGAGATCAGCACCGCCATCACCAACGCCTTGCCGCGAAACTCACCGCGTACCAGACCGATGGAGGCCAGCACGCCAAGCACCGTGGCTAACAGGGTTGAGAGCGGCGCAATCATCAGGCTGTTGCCGAGCGCGCCTAACCAGGCGCTGGAGCTGAAAAACTCCTGATACCAGCGCAGCGAAAATCCGGTCAGCGGATAGCTGAGAAAAGAACCGGCGTTAAACGACAGCGGCACGATCACCAGCACCGGCACCACCAGGAACAGCAGCATCGCCGCGCCGTAAAAATTAAAGAAGCCTTTCCATAAACGCAGGACCACGGCACCTTGTTGTCTCATCAGGGTTCTCCTTGCGTCTTAACGCGCCGCCGCTTCGGCGTCGGTGCGGGTCACGCGAATATAAACAATATAGAGCAGCGTCACGATGATCAGCAGTTGGGTACCCAACGCTGCCGCCATGCCCCAGTTCATGGTGGTGTTGGTGAAGAACGCCACGAAGTAGCTCAGCATCTGGTCGCTCGGACCACCCAGCAACGCCGGTGTGATGTAGTAACCGATCGCCATCATGAACACCAGCAACGCCCCGGCGGTAATCCCGGCGTAGGTTTGCGGCACATAGACGCGCCAGAACGCCTCAAACGGGTGTGCACCCAGCGAAATGGCCGCGCGCATATAGCTGGGGGAAATGCCCTTCATCACCGCATACAGCGGCAGGATCAAAAACGGCAACAGAATGTGCGTCATTGAGATGTACACACCGACGCGGTTAAACACCATCACCAGCGGCTCATTGATAATGCCGATACTCAGCAAGGCGCGGTTGATCAACCCGCCCGATTGCAACAGCACAATCCAGCTGGCGGTGCGCACAATCAGTGAGGTCCAGAACGGCAGCAGTACCAGAATCATCAGCAAGTTGGCGCGATTGGTCGGCTGTTTTGCCAACCAGTAGGCCAGTGGATAGCCCAATCCAACACACAGCAGCGTCACCACACCGGCCATCAGCAGCGTGCGCAGCAGCACATCAACATACAATGATTGTTCCGGCGGTTGGGCAACAATGTTTCCCGATGCCGGGTCGACACGATAGTCGAACACCGCCAGCAGGTAATAACTGGTGAAAGGACGCGAAGCGCGATCCAGCGTGCGCCAGGTGGAGAGTTCTCCCCACAGCGGTTGCGTTTGAATCAGTTGTTCACGCACGTTGCCGCTATCGGGCGCGGGCAACTGGCGCAAGGTGCGGTTAATCAGGGTGCGATAATCAGACCCTTCATAGCCGAGACGTTTGGTTATCATGGCAATTTGCCCGGCGCTGCGCGCCTGACGCAAATCAGCGGCCACGGCAGTAAACGCCGCGTCATTGGGTAATTCGTTGCCAGACCATTGCCGCAACGCGGCAATGGTCATCGGCATGGCTTCCCGCAGTTCTGGATTCGAGATACTTTTTCCCAGAATCGAAAAAATCGGAAAGAGAAAGCTAACAACCAAAAAAAGGAACAGCGGCGCAATCAACAGCAATGAACGTTTTTTATACAGCGCCTCAGCCGTTTTGAGCTGCTGTTTCAGCAGCGGGCTCCCTTCTCTTTCGTTGGCGGGCGGCAACGCCGCGGCCAGGTTATTCTGGGACATACACTTACCTCCAATCACAGATACGGCAAAACCAACTTACTGCGCAGCCCAGGCGTTAAAGCGCTGTTCCAGTTCTTCACCGTGGTCAATCCAGAACTCAGTGTCTACCTGCAAGGCCTGTGCCAGGTTATCCGGCGCGGTCGGCAGGTTTTTCACCACATCAGGTGAAATCAGGCTGGTGGTTTTAACGTGCGTTGGGCCATAGGGGATAGTTTCAGCAAACACTTTCTGGTTTTCTGGCTGGTTGGCAAAGGCGATAAACTGTTCTGCCAGCGCTTTGTGCTTGGTGCCTTTGACGATGGCCCAGCTGTCCAGATCGTAAATACTGTCATTCCACACGATGCGGAAATCATGCCCTTCTTTCTGCGCCGCAGTAACGCGACCGTTGTAGGCGGAGGTCATCACCACATCGCCAGACACCAGCCATTGCAGCGGCTGTGCACCGGATTCCCACCATTGGATATTTGATTTGATTTGGTCCAGCTTTTTGAACGCGCGATCGACACCGGCAGGGGTTGCCAGCACTTTGTAGAGATCTTCGCGTTTTACGCCATCCGCCAGCAATGCAAATTCCAGCGTAAACTTGGCGCTTTTACGCAGCGCACGTTTACCGGGGAAGGTTTTCACATCCCAGAAATCAGCCCAGCTTTTCGGTGCCTGCGGCAGTTTGGCCGCGTTATAAGTTAGTACGGTAGACCAGAGGAAAATCCCTGCGCCGCACTCAGAAACCGCACCCTGCACAAAGTCAGAGGGGTTGCCCAGTTTTTTCCAATCCAGCGGCTCAAACATCCCTTCGTTACAGCCGCGTACCAGCTCCGGCCCTTCCACTTCAACCACATCCCAGCCAACCTGACCGGTTTCCACCATCGCGCGAATACGGGCCATCTCCCCGTTGTATTCACCCGCTTCTACCGTTCCTTTACCCGCCGCAGCGAAAGGTTTGTAGAACGCTTTATCCTGAGCATCTTTGTTCAAGCCGCCAAACGAGACGACGGTTACGGTTTCAGCATAGGCCTGTGAAGCCATGGCAGTAACCAGGGCGCAGAGCGCCATTTTTTTCACTGCGGACAGCTTGGTCGGTAACTTTTGGGTCAACATAAGTGCGGCTCCTGGAGAGTTCGTCAACGTTAAATGCGGGCTGTACCCATCACAATTTATTTGATGCATCATGCATCAAATAAAAAGCATAATCTGTGCCATGAATTCGGATTACCCCTGGCTGATTAGCAGAATTACCGCGATTGGAGCCTGAAAAAGGCATAGGGAATTTTTATGGCCGGCCGCACTATCCTATAACGGCGTTTTTTGCTTTGTTGTGGTGCATCCGGTGACACACTGCACCAGCACAAGGCGGAGGCTGCCAGCAACCTCGCGCCAGAATGCGGCACGGTCAGAAATGGTTTTCTGAACCGTGCCACCTTGGCATTACGACAAATCTACGCAGAGATATTTCATCTCCAGATAATCTTCAATACCGAAACGCGAGCCTTCACGGCCTAAACCGGACTGTTTCACCCCGCCGAACGGGGCCACTTCGTTAGAGATAAGACCGGTATTGATGCCCACCATGCCGTAATCCAACGCTTCCGGCACCTTCCACTGGCGCACCGCATCACGGGTATAGACATAGGCGGCCAGACCGAACTCGGTGTCGTTCGCCATGGCGATAACCTCGGCGTCATCCTTAAACGGAAACAGCGGCGCCACCGGGCCAAAGGTCTCTTCACGGGCAAAGCGCATTTGCGGTGTGACATCAGCAATCACGGTCGGGGTAAAGAAGGTGCCGCCAAGCGCATGCAGCTTGCCACCGGTCAGTAACGTCGCGCCTTTGCCCAACGCATCGGCAATGTGTTGCTCAACTTTAGCGACCGCATCGGCATCGATCAGCGGCCCTTGCGTGACGCCCGGCTGCGTGCCTTCGCCCACATTCAGCTTCTCAACCTCTTCGACCAGACGCTGTTTCAGTGCCGGGTAGATGCCCTGTTGCACGTAGATGCGGTTAGCGCAGACGCAGGTTTGCCCGCTGTTACGAAACTTCGAGGCCAGAATGCCTTTGATGGCGGATTCCAAATCAGCATCATCAAACACGATAAACGGGGCATTGCCGCCAAGTTCCAGCGACAGTTTTTTCACCGTGGGCGCGCTCTGCGCCATCAGGATACGGCCTACTTCGGTCGACCCGGTGAAACTCAGCTTGCGAATCACCGGACTGTCGCACAGCACTTTACCGACATCCGCCGCTTCACCGGTGATCACCTGCAACACACCGCGCGGAATGCCCGCCTGGTTAGCCAGCTCTGCCAACGCTAACGCGGTAAAAGGCGTTTGTTCGGCCGGTTTGACGATCATGGTGCAGCCTGCCGCCAGTGCCGGACCTACTTTGCGCGTGATCATCGCCGCAGGGAAATTCCACGGCGTGATAGCGGCACACACGCCAATCGGCTGTTTGATCACCAACAGGCGCTGATGCCCTTGCGGTGTCTGCAACACGCTGCCTTCGATGCGTTTTGCTTCTTCGGCAAACCACTCGATAAACGAGGCGGCATAGGTGATTTCACCTTTGGCTTCCGCCAGCGGTTTGCCCTGCTCAGCCGTCAGGATCGCTGCCAGCGCATCCTGATGTTCTACTATCAGACGTGCCCAGGTTTGCAGCAGGCTGGCACGGGCTTTCCCCGTCAACGCCCGCCAGCTCACCATCGCCTTTTCCGCGGCCGCAATGGCTGTCGATGTTTGTGACGCTGTCACTAATGGTACAGAACCGAGCACGGCCCCAGTCGCCGGGTTGGTCACCTCAAGGGTGTCGCCGCGTTCGCTGTTCTGCCATTCACCGTCGATCAAACATTGCTGACGGAAAAGCACGTTGTTTTTCAATTGCATAATATTCCTCTGGTTACTTCGCCAACACGCTGGTCAAAATCTTCAGCGCCTGACTGAACTGCGCATCAGGGATGGTCAGCGGATACAGGAAACGAATCACGTTGCCGTGTACCCCACAGGTTAACAGTAGCAGACCTTGCTCCAACGCCGCCTGTTGGTAACGGCGCGTCAGTTCTGCGCAAGGTTTGCCGGTCGCCGGATCGTTGAACTCGACGGCCACCATTGACCCTTGGGCGCGAATCGCCACAATCCCCGGACACGATGCCTTGGCACCTTGCAACGTTTCCACCAATTGCGCCCCGAGGCGTTGCGCTCGTTGGCACAGCTGTTCTTCATCGATGATATCGAGCACGGTCAGCGCAGAAGCCACGGCCAGCGGGTTGCCCGCATAGGTGCCGCCCAATCCGCCAGGGCCAGGTGCATCCATCACATCGGCACGGCCTACCACGCCAGAAATCGGGAAACCACCGCCTAAGCTTTTCGCCACGGTGATCAGATCCGCTTTCTCCGCATAGTATTCCATAGCAAACAGTTTGCCGGTGCGCGCGAAGCCGGTTTGTACTTCGTCGGCAATCAGCAGGATGCCGTGCTGGTCACACAGCTTACGAATGGCGGTGATGAATTCCGGCGGTGCCGGGACAAAACCCCCTTCCCCTTGGACCGGTTCAAGAATAATGGCAGCCACTTGATCGGCACCGATATCGGTATGCAGCAGAATATCCAGGCTCTCCAGCGCGCGTTCCACCGAGATGCCGCGCGCTTCATTCGGGTACAGCGCATGGAAGATAGAACCGGGGAACGGGCCGACGCCGGTAGAATACGGTGCCACTTTGCCGGTTAACGTCAACGTCAGCAGGGTGCGGCCATGAAATGCGGCGTTAAAGGCGATGATGCCCGGACGTTTGGTGTAGGCACGGGCAATCTTCACCGCATTTTCTACTGCTTCGGCACCGGTGGTGAAGAAAGCGGTTTTTGCGGTTCCTTCAATCGGGGCACGTTGATTGATACGCTCAGCCAGTTCCACATAGCTGCCGTAGGGAACCACCTGATAGGCAGTGTGCGTGAAGCAATCCAGTTGCTTGCGCACCGCGTCGACAATTTTCGGGTGACGGTGGCCGGTGTTCAGCACGGCGATACCGGCAGCGAAATCGATGTACTCGTTGCCTTCCACATCCCACAGCGTGGCGTTCTCGGCACGCGCCGCATAAAAATCACACATGACAGCCACACCGCGCGGTGTAGCGGCTAAACGGCGTTGATTCAATTCGCTATTACTCATTTTTCAGCTCCCGATTACGTTCGCACCCAAAGCACAAGGTCGTGTTGACGGGCCGGTGAATGCCATGGCGACCAACCCGATATCAAATTTGATTCTATTTATGCGCGCTCTGGTCCTATAATCCAGAGCCAGTTTATACAATTTGAGGGATCCACTTTGCGCTCGCTGCTTACCGACTTACTGATGCAACGGTTAGCCAAACAGACGTCAGGCACGCTGAACAAGCGGCTATACGATACGCTGCGTCAGGCGATACTGGCGCGCGCTATCACGCCGGGCAGTCGTCTACCCTCATCTCGCGATCTGGCGCAGCAGCTCAATCTGTCACGTAATACCGTGCTGGCGACTTATGAACAGTTGCTGGCAGAGGGATACATCGAAACCCGGCCCGGCAGTGGCACTTTTGTCACGGAACAACTGCCGGATGGCAATATGGAGCGCGTACCCGATGCGCAGGAGGGTGCTTCGCACTCCGCCGCGCCGGCGCTGTCGCGGCGTGGTATGAACCTGCTGGGTTACGCCGGTGCTTCAGCGCGCCAATGGGGCGCGTTTATGCCGGGCATTCCCGATATTGCCAGCTTTCCACACGACCTGTGGCGGCGCACGCAAACGCGATTGATGCGCCGCATGAAACCGGAACAGCTCTCCTACTCCCCCATGGGTGGCAGCCCGGAGTTGCAGTTGGCGCTGACGGAATATCTGCGCGTGGCCCGCTCGGTGGAATGCACGCCGGAACAAGTGCTGATCACCGAAGGCACCCATCAGGGCATGGATCTGCTGGCCAAAATGCTGTGCAACCCCGGTGATACTGCATGGATTGAAGACCCCTGCTACTGGGGAATGCGCAACGTACTCACCATTAATGGATTACGCGTAACGCCCATTACCGTGGACGATCAGGGGATGGCCCCGCCGGAAACGCCGCCCCCAGGGCGCGCACCGCGGCTGATTTGCGTAACCCCGTCACACCAGTATCCGCTGGGTGCGGTGATGAGTCTGGCGCGCCGCCAACGGCTGCTGGCACTGGCGCAGGAGCACAACAGCTGGATCGTGGAAGATGATTACGACAGCGAATTCCGCTTCTCCGGCAACCCGGTACCGGCGTTACAAGGGTTGAACAGAAATGCGCCGGTGATCTACATCGGTACCTTCAGCAAGACGCTCTATCCCGGTTTGCGCGTGAGCTACATGGTGCTGCCGCCGCCGTTGGCACAGGAGCTCAAAGTCGCCCACGCCGAGTTGTACCGTGGCGGGCACTGGTTAACGCAGTCCACGCTGAGTGAGTTTATTCGTGAAGGACACTATGCGGCGCACATTCGCCGTATGCGATTGCTTTACGCCCGGCGACGCGCGCTGTTGACCCAACTGATTGAAACCCACCTTGGCAGCGAGTACGTCGGCGACCGCAGCAATGCCGGGCTGCATATGCTGTTAAAGCTGCCTGCGCAGGTGGACGATGTGTTGCTCAGCACCCAGATTCTGCGCCACGGCGTTATGGTAAAACCGCTCTCCAGCTACTACCTGCGCCCCACCGCCGAACGCGGCCTGCTACTGGGCTATGCCAGCGTTGAAGAGGGTGAGATTGTGCGCGCTTTCGACGTGGTGGTTGCCTGCCTGCGCACCCTGCCCGGCCATACTGACTAGCGCCCTGTTATCGTGCGCCGCCCGCGCGGCGCACTGCACCACACGCAGGCAAACCCCGTCGGCAACGCCCCACCATGGCGCATACCAATAACCGCTCACACCCGGTTTTGACTTTTAACCACTTAGTTACACAACGGTTTCATTGAATGGGCATGCTTTATGCATAACGGTTGTGATGATACCGTTACGCGAGAGATTGGACGCATGAGAACCTACGTCAGCTTCAAGAATATTCAGAAAACCTACGACGGCGATCGTCTGGTGGTCAAGAACCTGAATCTGGACATTCAGGAAGGGGAATTTTTAACGCTGTTGGGCCCTTCCGGCTCCGGTAAAACCACCAGTTTGATGATGCTGGCCGGGTTTGAAACCCCCACTCAAGGCGAAATTCTGCTAAAAGACGCCCCGCTACACAGCCTGCCGCCACACCAGCGCGGCATTGGCATGGTGTTCCAGAACTATGCGCTGTTTCCGCACATGACCGTTGCCGAGAATCTGGCGTTTCCCCTCTCGATTCGTCGTATGAACAAGAGTGATATCAAGGAAAAGGTAGATCGCGTGCTGGATCGCGTAAAACTGACAGAGCTGGCGGATCGCTACCCGGCGCAGATGTCCGGTGGGCAGCAGCAACGCGTGGCATTGGCGCGCGCCTTGGTGTTTGAACCGAAACTGGTGCTGATGGATGAGCCGCTGGGCGCATTGGATAAACAGCTGCGCGAGCACATGCAGTTGGAGATTAAAGCCCTGCATGAATCTTTGGATCTGACCGTGGTGTATGTGACGCACGATCAAAGCGAAGCCATGACCATGTCGAACCGCGTCGCCGTATTCAACGATGGCATCATCCAGCAAATGGACAGCCCGAGCGATATTTATGAACGCCCACAGAACACCTTTGTCGCACAGTTCATCGGCGAAAATAATACGCTGGTTGCCACGCAAAGCGGCACTGACGGCGATTACTATCTGGCAACGTTGGACGATGGCACCGTGTTACGCGCCCTCAAGGTTCGCCCCAGTTCACCCGGTAAAAAAATCAGCCTGTGTATCCGTCCGGAACGTATTCGCGTCAACGCCAACCCGCTGACTGCCGGTGCAGAACAGGTTCGCGCGCGTATTCAGCAATTTATCTATCTGGGCGATCATGTGCGCATGATGACCGAAGTGGCAGGCCAATCGCCTTTTATGGTGAAACTGCCCGCCAGCGAAATCCAGCCACACTGGAAGCCCGGCACGGAATTGATGCTCTCCTGGCAGCCGGAACACCTGCGTGCGCTGGATGTGATTGTTAGCCATTAACCGCCTCGCCAGGGCGAGGTTGTTGACAAACCGGTCTAATACGGTCATTCCCGCGCAGGCGGGAATCTCTTACAGACTAAAGGCGTTCATTCTGTCAGAGATCCCCGGCTTTCGCCGAGGATGACGTGACGGTAAAGTGACGTTGTAATCAGTCTGACTTGAGCTCAGCCAGGGTTTGGTCGTCAACGCCAAATCCCCTCGCCCTGTCACAGCCTTTCAGGTCGCGATCCGCTACAATCAGCTGACAGACACATTTTCGGCTAACCGCATGGATGTTATCGGATTTATCGCTACCATGATGCCCATCGCCCTGTCGCCCGGCGCCAGCTTTACGCTGGCGCTGAATAACGCGGTGACACAGGGCGCGCGTGGCGTACTGCGTATTATTGTTGGCACCGCATTGGGTATTTATACCCATGCGATACTGGCAAGCATAGGGATCTCTGCGCTGTTGATGCGCTATCCAGCGCTGATGCGCGCCCTCACGCTACTCGGCACCGGCTATTTGGTTTATCTGGCGTTACGCCTGATACAGCGCGGCTGGCAAGGTGCCGCGCGAGCCCCTGCATCCGGCCGTTTATTGGGGATTCGTGCCGCCTACGTTGCCAATGTGCTCAATATCAAAGCCATTTTACTGTATGTGACGGTAGTGCCTCTGTTTGCAGGCGCTACGCGTGACAGTCAACCACTGGAACAGAGCGTGATGAGCTTTATGGCGTTGGCGACGGTGCACGTCGCCATCATGAGCGGATGGTTGCTGCTGACAACACAGGTGCTGCTGCGCTCGGCGCGCGCCGTCAATATGCAGACCATGGAAACCACCATCAACCTCGGTGGCGGGCTGATGCTGCTAGGGCTGACGCTGTGGCCTTATCTACAAGGGTAAAGGCGGGACAGTGATCCCGCCTTGTGCGATTACGCGCGAATTTTACGGTACACCAGCAGCACCACCAGAGCGCCAACCACCGCAACGCAGAAACTGCCAAGATTGAAACCGTCCACGCGGCCAAAGCCAAAGAAAGTGCTGATATAACCGCCCACCACCGCGCCAACGATGCCGAGCAAAACCGTAATAATAAATCCGCCACCGTCTTTTCCCGGCATGATCCATTTTGCCAAAACACCCGCAACCAACCCAAAGATAATCCAGGACAAGATTCCCATAACCACCTCATGTTTTACAGATGAAAACGCGCATCCAGGACACACGCGAACGACCAGTACTTCATCAAGTATAGGCACAAATGGCAGCAAGCGAGTTGTGCTGCGTTGAAGATTTTTATGGACAATTCAATTGGAGATTAATGAGTTAACGTTAAACGGGTAAAACAGATATTAAAAAATGCATCACCTTCTCTCTACTGGCGTTTTATTCTTAGAACCAAGAATAAAGGGTATTCTACAGATGAAACTCCCGTCGGGTTATATTGCATAAAAAAGTGATAACAAACAATTAACCAACGACAATAACAAAGCGTTAAAATAATAATAGCGCTTTCGATAAAATAGTAAAAATCCCATATACAAACACAAAGAAACATTGTTTTACAATTTTGGAACGATGTTTTATTTTTCTGATTAAGATCTCATATTAAAAAAATCGCACTGAGAAAAATTGGTTATTCGTGCTGTAGTAGCGTGGCAAGGATTATTGTAAAGATAAATTATCAAGACGTAGAGCCTATCCCAGTGGGCATCATTAGCGTAGCCAGTTTGTTTACGGGCAGCGCGCAGAAACCAGGGACAGGCTCTTAATAACACCAACGAATGTAGCATAACGCCAATGAGAACAGGTTCGCCCTGCCTCTGTGCACGCTCACGCCTGGCGTGCACACAACGGCTGTTCTGCAAACACGTTTGCTATCACTATACCTACAGGGTCAACATGGACATATTGTTAAGTCTGGTTAAAACGCCGTCTGTCATCATTGCCATTGTCGCTTTTTTAGGATTATTATTCCAAAAGGCCACGATTTCACGATTAATAACAGGGACGTTTCTCTCCTTTATTGGCTTTACCATGATAAAAGTAGGCGGGAGCATTTTAATGAAAGTGCTTACCGCTTTTAGCAGCTTATTTTCACACGCCTTTAATATTGTTGGCGTGGTGCCCAGTAACGAAGCCATCATGGCGGCAACTATTGATAAGATAGGTGCCACGGCGGCGTTGATATTGCTGTTCTCGATGATCATCAATATCCTGCTCGCCCGTTTTACTCGTATGAAAAATATCTATTTATCGCTACATCTGGTGCTGTTCATGGCATTCGCTCTGACCGCCGTGTTAGCACAATTAGGCTACAGCGTGTTGTTTATCGTGATCATCGCGTCGGCTTTCATTGGGTTCTACATGGCATTTGCCCCTTACGTATTGGGGCGATTCAGCCGCAAAATCATCGGCTCTGATGAATACTCCATCTCTCATGCGGCAATTTCTTCCTATATTCTCGGCTCTTACATGGGAAAATGGTTTGGTAACACCCAGCATGACACCGAGCATTTGGAAATCAGCAACCGTTTCGACTTCTTGCGCGAGCCCAATGTGGCCACGTTGTTGACCATGCTGATTTTGTTGGTCATTTCCTGCATTTTTGCCACTCAACCGCAAATCAAAGACGCCATGGTGATGGTGTATGGCAGCGGCGCGGCGGATAAAAACGTATTGATTTTCATTTTGGAACAATCCGCGACCTTCGCCTGCGGCCTCTATTTGGCAAAAGCAGGCGTAGGGCTGTTCACGGCTGAAATCGTTCCGGCATTTAAAGGATTTGCCAAAGTCTTCGCGCCCGGCGCGGTGCCGGCAGTTGACGTTATGGTGCTGTTTGACAAAGCGCCGAACGCGACGCTGATCGGCTTTTTGGTGAGTTTCCTGGTTGAGCTGATTTGTATTCTGATTTTCCCGTTTATTGGTCTGCCTATCATTGTGCCCGGCATTATGGCGAGCTTTATCACCGGCGGCGCAGCAGCCATTTTCGGCAACGCAACCGGCGGCTTCAGAGGTGCCATCATCGCCAGCTTTATCAATGGGTTGTTGCTGTGCGTATTGCCAGCCCTTACGCTGCCGTTGTTTGCCGATCTGGGTGCCAAAGGTGTGACCTTTGCTGACCCGGATTTCACGATACCCTCTCTGATCCTGAATTTTGTGCTGGGGCTGTTTAAATAAGCACAAAAAAATCCCGCCAACCTTTATGGGTTACTTCAAAAGAATGGCGGGATTTTCTGTATCGCTATCGCTTAGCGGCGGTTACGCACCAACTGATAACGACGCGTGAGATATTCCACCGGCGCGCTCCAGATGTGCACCAGGCGGCAGAACGGGAACAGCACAAACAGCGTCAACCCCAGCACGATATGCAGTTTGAACACCCAGGCGACCCCTTCCAGATGCGCTGACGCCCCACCGTGGAAGGTCACAATCGACTGCGCCCAGCCGACCAGCTTCATCATTTCGCTGCCGTCCATGTGCTGCGCAGAAAACGGGATGGTCAACAGGCCCAACCCGGCCTGAATCACCAACAGCGACAGGATAAGAATATCGCCAACGCTCGATGTGGCGCGAATACGCGGATTCGTCAGTCGGCGCTTGAGCAGCAAAATACCGCCCACAAACGTCAGTACACCGGCCGATCCGCCACCAATCATCGCCATTTTTTGCTTCACTTCAATCGGCAAAAAGGCTTCGTACATCCAGTGCGGTGTCAGCATCCCCAAAAAGTGACCGGCAAAAATCCCCAGGATACCCAGGTGAAACAGGTTCGAGGCCAAGCGCATACCTTTTTTGTCCAGCATCTGGCTGGAACCGGCACGCCACGAGTATTGCCCATAGTCATAGCGCAGCCAGCTTCCTACCAGGAACACCGTGCCTGCCAGATAAGGGTAGATATCAAACAACAGCATATTAACGTAGTGCATGGTTTTTTCCTCCGGCAGGTTGTGCGTCAAGATCCAGATACTGGGGTACTACCGCGCCTGCAAAGCGACGCTGGTGCGCGGTCTGCTGCGCGTTTTCGCATCCCTGATCCGCAAAGAACTTCACCTGCTCTTCTTCCCACACCGCATCCAATGCCTGTGGCGTGTCGTCACGGGCTTCATCTGCCACTTTATGCGTAACATCATCACTTTTTAACGCACTGCCTGAGAGCGCCAGTAGCACATCAAACAGCAGGGCATAATCGCTGTCACGCTGCTGTAAACGCGCACCGAGCAACGCCAGAATCGGCGCGACATCCAGTAGCCCTGCACGACTTTCTGCTGGCTCCAACCGCGAGAGATATTCCAGATAGAGCGGCAAGAAATCCGGCAGTTCACGGCAGTCAAGCTCAAGGCCCGCCGCATGGTAATGCTGCATCAAGTCGACCATGGCCTGACCGCGATCGCGCGATTCACCGTGCACATGTTCGAACAGCAACAGCGACGTCGCCCGGCCCCGATCGAACAGCGCGCTGTATTCGGCCTGTTTATCCAACAGATCCTGCGCACACTGTTGTCGGATAAACTGCGCCAGTCGCTCGCGCAGTGGCGGTGACAGCGTGCTGTCTTGCGCCAATGCCTCGATAAGCTCCTGGTGATGTGCCCACAGCTCCCCATCGGGATAATCGAGCAGGCGGGCAATAATGCGTAACGTCATCATCAATCCTCCTGCATCACTTTGCTGTTCATGTCACGCGTTTTGCTGGTGACATCAATGGCATCAATGCGTTTGCTGTTAAACAGGTTGAACTTGCTGTCGCTGCCGTGACACCCGTCGCCGAAGCTGAAACCACACCCTTTGCTTTCCGGGAAGGCTTCACGCGCCAGCTCACGGTGGCTGGACGGCACCACAAAGCGATCTTCATAGTTGGCAATCGCCAGATAGCGGTACATTTCCTGCGCCTGAGCTTCGGTCAAGCCTACCTGCTCCAGCGCACGGGTATCGATCACCCCTTCTACGGTTTCTGCGCGCTTAAAGTGACGCATCGCCAGCATACGTTTCAGCGCCAGCAGTACCGGTGCGGTGTCGCCCGCTGTCAGCAGGTTCGCCAGGTACTGCACCGGAATACGCAGACTTTCCACGTCCGGCAGCACACCGCTGTGTGCCAGCGCGCCCGCATCGGCGGCAGACTGGATCGGTGACAACGGCGGAACGTACCACACCATGGGCAGCGTGCGATATTCCGGGTGCAGCGGCAGCGCCAGTTTCCACTCCATCGCCATTTTGTAGACCGGCGATTGCTGAGCGGCTTCGATAACCCCGCGCGGCACGCCATCTTTCAGCGCCTGAGCAATCACGGCCGGATCGTTCGGGTCGAGGAATACCTCAAGCTGACGTTGGTAGAGATCCTGCTCGTTTTCCGTGGCCGCTGCTTCAGCAATACGGTCGGCGTCATACAACAGCACGCCGAGATAACGAATGCGACCTACGCAGGTTTCAGAGCAGAGCGTCGGCTGTCCACTTTCGATACGCGGGTAGCAGAAAATGCATTTTTCTGATTTGCCACTCTTCCAGTTGAAGTAGATTTTTTTGTACGGGCAGCCGGTCAGGCACATGCGCCAGCCGCGACATTTATCCTGATCGATCAGCACAATGCCGTCTTCACCCCGTTTGTAAATCGCGCCGCTCGGACAGGTCGCGACACAGGCCGGATTCAGGCAGTGTTCACACAGGCGCGGCAAATACATCATGAAGGTGTTTTCGAACTGGCCGTACATCTCCTTTTGCATATGCTCAAAGTTTTTATCTTTGGCACGCACGCTGAACTCACCGCCCAGGTCATCTTCCCAGTTCGGCCCCATTTCGATTTTCTTCATGCGCTGACCGGTAATCAGCGAGCGCGGACGCGCTATCGGCTGATGTTTCCCTTCCGGCGCTTTACGCAGGTTTTCGTAGTCGTAATCAAACGGCTCATAGTAGTCATCGATTTGCGGGACATCCGGGTTGGCGAAAATCTTGGACAGCACGCTGACGCGGTTGCCCATGCGCGGCTCCAGCTTGCCGCTGATTTTACGGATCCAGCCGCCTTTCCATTTTTCCTGATCTTCCCAGGCGTGGGGATAGCCCACACCCGGTTTGGTTTCGACGTTGTTGAACCAGGCGTATTCCATCCCTTCACGGCTGGTCCAGACGTTTTTACAGGTGACGGAGCAGGTATGGCAGCCGATGCATTTGTCCAGATTCAGCACCATGCCCACTTGGGAACGAATTTTCATCAGGCTTTCTCCTGCGCGGTCAGTGAACGGGCTGCGGGCTGTTCGTAATCCTGGCCTTCATCATCCAGCCAATCGATACGTTTCATTTTGCGTACCACCACGAATTCGTCGCGGTTACACCCGACTGTGCCGTAGTAGTTAAAGCCGTAGGCTAACTGCGCATAACCGCCGATCATGTGCGTCGGTTTCGGCGTAATACGCGTCACCGAGTTGTGAATGCCGCCGCGCTGCGCCGTGATCTCTGACCCTGGCAGGTTTACGATACGCTCCTGCGCGTGGTACATCATGGTCATGCCTGCCGGTACACGCTGGCTCACCACCGCACGCGCCGTCAGCGCGCCGTTGGTGTTGAACGCTTCCACCCAGTCGTTGTCCACGATGCCCAGATCCCGTGCATCATCCTCACTCAGCCAGATAACCGGCCCACCGCGCCCCAACGTCAGCATCAACAGGTTGTCGCTGTAGGTGGAGTGAATGCCCCACTTCTGGTGTGGCGTCAGGAAGTTGAGCGGCTTCTCAGGGTTGCCGTTCGGTTTCTGATTAATCACCGGTGCCACCGCACGGGTATCCACGGGCGGGCGGTACACCAACAGGCTTTCACCAAAGGCACGCATCCATTCGTGATCCTGATACAGTTGCTGACGGCCCGACAGCGTGCGCCAGGGAATCAGTTCATGTACGTTGGTGTAGCAGGCGTTGTAGGAGACATGTTCATCTTCCAACCCTGACCAGGTCGGGCTGGAGATAATTTTGCGCGGCTGAGCCTGAATATCGCGGAAGCGAATTTTTTCGTCTTCTTTATTCAGCGCCAGATGCCTGTGGTCACGACCGGTAAACTTGCTCAACGCCTCCCAGGCTTTTACTGCCACCTGGCCGTTGGTTTCCGGTGCCAGCGCCAGGATCATTTCCGCCGCATCGATGGCGGTGTCAATTTTCGGACGACCGGCCGCTGCGCCATCAGCCTTGGTGTAGTTGAGTTTTTTCAGGAAATCGACTTCGGTTTGCGTGTTCCAGCCAATGCCTTTACCGCCGTTACCCAGCTTGTCCAGCAACGGCCCTACGGAGGTGAAGCGTTCGTAGAGGTTCGGGTAATCGCGTTCTACCACCATCAGGTGCGGTGCAGTTTTGCCGGGGATCAGATCGCACTCGCCTTTTTTCCAGTCATCCACGCCGAACGGTTGTGCCATTTCGGCGGCAGAATCGTGTTGGATCGGCAGCGTCACCAGATCGGTTTCCACACCGAGGTGCCCCTGACAAAGGCTGGAGAAGGTTTTGGCGATGCCTTTGTAGATTTCCCAATCACTCTTGGCATCCCAGGCTGGATCGACGGCGGCAGAGAGCGGGTGAATAAACGGATGCATATCCGAGGTATTCATGTCGTCTTTTTCGTACCAGGTGGCCGTCGGCAATACGATATCGGAATAGAGACAGGTGCTGGACATGCGGAAATCCAGCGTCACCACCAGATCCAGCTTGCCTTCACCGCCCTGCGCCTGCCACTCCACCTCTTCTGGCATAACGCCGCCCTGCTTACCGAGATCCTGACCTTGCAGGCCGTGTTCGGTGCCGAGCAGGTATTTGAGCATGTATTCGTGCCCTTTACCGGACGAGCCCAGCAGGTTGGAGCGCCAGATAAACAGGTTGCGCGGGAAGTTTTGCGGATTGTCCGGCTGTTCAGCGGCAAACGCGATATCGCCGGTTTTTAGCGCCTGTACGGCATACTCTTGCGGCGTCATCCCCGCTTGCTGCGCGTTGGCGGCAATACGGAGCGGGTTGACGTTCAACTGCGGCGCAGAGGGCAGCCACCCCATGCGTTCGGCACGCACGTTAAAATCGATCATGCTGCCGGTAAAACGGGATTTATCCGCCAGCGGCGACAGGAATTCTTGCGGTGCTACCGTTTCGTAACGCCATTGGCTGGAGTGGTTATAGAAAAAGGAGGTACTGTTCATGTGGCGCGGCGGACGCTGCCAGTCAAGACCGAACGCCAGCGGCGTCCAACCGGTCTGCGGACGCAGTTTTTCCTGGCCGACATAGTGCGCCCAACCGCCACCGCTTTGGCCGACGCAGCCGCAGAACACCAACATGTTGATCAAACCACGGTAGTTCATGTCCATGTGATACCAGTGGTTGATACCGGCACCCACGATAATCATTGAACGGCCGTGCGTTTTGTCGGCGTTATCCGCGAATTCGCGCGCGATACGCACGATGTTGTGGCGAGAAACACCGGTGATCTGCTCGGCCCATGCCGGGCTGTAGGCTTTCACCTCATCGTAGTCACGGGCGCAGTTATCATCGTTCAGTCCGCGATCCAGCCCGTAATTCGCCAGCGTCAGGTCGTAAACGCTGGCAACCAGCGCTTCGCTGCCATCGGCCAGCGTCAGGCGTTTTACCGGCAGTTTATGGCGTAACACTTCGTCGAGTGCGACGCTGCTGAAGTGCTCGCTTGGCAATCCACCAAAGTACGGGAAGCCAACCTCCGCCACCTCATCGTGCGCACCCAGCAGGCTTAAACGCAGTTGTACTTCTTCACCACTGACGCCGTCGCGTTGCTCCAGATTCCATTTACCCTGATCGCCCCAACGGTAGCCAATTGAGCCTTGCGGCGCGGTCAGATTGCCACTCTGCTCATCAATCGCCACCGTTTTCCACTGCGGGTGATTCTCCTGACCGAGGTTGTCCACCAGATCGGACGCACGCAGCATACGGCCCGCCGCGTAGTAACCCTCTTCACGCGGTTCCAATAGCACCAGCATCGGCATGTCGGTATAGCGGCGCACGTAGTCGGTGAAATAGCGGCTTGGGTTGTCCAGATGAAACTCTTTGAGGATCACATGGCCCATCGCCAGCGCCATGGCGCTGTCAGTGCCCTGTTTCGGATTCAACCACTGGTCACACAGCTTGGCGATTTCCGCATAATCCGGCGTGACGGCCACGGTTTTGGTGCCTTTGTAACGCACTTCGGCAAAGAAATGTGCATCCGGGGTACGCGTTTGTGGCACGTTGGAACCCCAGGCGATGATGTACGACGAGTTGTACCAGTCGGCTGATTCCGGCACGTCGGTCTGCTCGCCCCAGGTTTGCGGCGACGCCGGCGGTAAATCGCAATACCAATCGTAGAAGCTCAGGCAGACACCGCCGAGCAACGAGAGATAGCGAGCACCCGCCGCATAAGACACCATCGACATCGCCGGGATTGGCGAGAAGCCGATAATGCGGTCGGGTCCAAAGGTTTTAGCGGTGTACACGTTGGAGGCCGCGATCAGTTCGTTGACTTCGTTCCAATCAGAGCGGACAAAGCCGCCGCGACCACGGATTTTCTTGTAGTAGGCGGTTTTTTCCGGGTCCGTCACGATGGAAGCCCAGGCATCGACCGGATCGGGATGCGCCAGTTTGGCTTCGCGCCACAGCTTGAGCAGCCGCTTGCGCATCATCGGGTACTTCAGGCGGTTTGCGCTGTAGAGATACCAGGAATAGCTGGCACCGCGTGGGCAGCCGCGCGGTTCATGGTTTGGCAGGTCCGGACGGGTTCGAGGATAGTCGGTCTGCTGCGTTTCCCAGGTGACCAGACCATTTTTCACATAGATTTTCCAACTGCACGATCCGGTGCAGTTGACGCCGTGCGTTGAGCGTACCACTTTATCGTGCTGCCAACGGCTGCGGTACCCATCTTCCCAATCCCGGTTGGTATTGAGCGTTTGACCGTGCCCATCTGCAAAGGGTTCGGCCAATTGTTTAAAGTAACGTAACCGGTCAAGAAATTTGCTCATCCGGACTCTCCTGCTGCGAAGCCTGTTGGCTTCTGTCGTTATGAATGCGCGTAGCCGATACGGTGTGTTGCCTACGGCACATTGCTCCAATTGGCGCTAGGGTAACGACCTGAGGCGGGTTCGAAATTGATACCGATCAAGCTCCTCCGGGGTGCCAAACGGCAACGCCGAGTGAAATACCACCAAGGGATTACGAAAATAAAAACTGATATCCATATGAAAAATATAGATATTAATAACCTTTATACCCAAAGGGATAACAATGATTTCCACTCGTGACTATTTGGAGGTAGGTAGAGTGGTGAGAGGTGGATAGAACGCAAAACGCGGCGCAAATGTGCGCCGCGCGAGGTTGCTGAAAATTCACTTTACGCTTCATCATCCCCGGCTCTATTCCTCGTCATCCTCGGCGAAAGCCGGGGATCTCTGTCAGAATGAACGCGTTTCTTCTGTGCGAGATTCCCGCTTTCGCGGGAATGACGGACGCGGCGGGTAGCCCACCATCAGGTTAGCGGCTAGCGCGCTGTTTTACGCCCATAAAACAGCCAGGTGACCAACACGCACACCACATAACACAGGATAAACACTTTTATCGCCCCTGCCGGTGAACCGGTCAGTTCGAGCGACGTCCCGAACGCTTTGGGGATAAAGAATCCGCCGATAGCGCCAATGGCAGAGATAAAGCCAAGCGCGGCAGCGGAGTCCGTCGCCGCTTCACGCAGCGCATCGTCATCGCTGCCACCGCGCGCTTTAACGCGCTCTGCGGTCAAACGTCGGAAAATCACAGCAATCATCTGGAAGGTCGATCCACTGCCCAACCCGGCGGTGAGGAACAGCAGCATAAACAGCCCAAAGAACACGGCGAAGCTGCCCGCATGACCATCAGCAGCCAGCGACAGATAGAGCAATATCGAGAATATCGTCATCAGGATAAAGTTGATCAGCGTGACGCGCACGCCGCCGAAACGGTCGGACAGCATTCCCCCTACCGGTCGCGCCAATGCCCCGAGTAACGGGCCAAAGAACGCGTAGTGCAGAATCACGATATCGGGAAATTGCGTTTTGGCGAGCATGGCAAACCCTGCGGAGAACCCGATAAACGAGCCAAACGTGGAGAGATAAAGAAAGCTGAGTACCCACAAGTGCAAGCGCTTGAGCACCGGCAACTGCTGACTGATTGAGGCTTTGGTGGTGCTCAGATCGTTCATGCCAAACCAGGCCGCCAGCGATGCTACCAGCAGGAAGGGCACCCAAATCCAGGCGGCACGGTACAACCACACGGTACTGCCATCAGCCTGCGCTACGCCACCGGCGGAGCCGAGTAAGGGCAAGAAGATAACCAACGGCACCAGAATTTGCATCACGCTGACGCCGAGATTGCCCAACCCGCCATTTAGCCCCAGCGCACCGCCCTGTCTGGCTTTGGGGAAAAAGAAACTGATATTTGCCATGCTGGAAGCAAAATTGGCCCCGGCAAAACCGCACAGCAACGAGATGATGACAAAGGTGTGATACGGCGTTTGCGTATCCTGCACCACAAACCCCAGCCACAGACACGGGATCACCAGAATCGAGGTACTCAGCGTGGTCCAACGCCGCCCACCAAAAAGGGGGATGACAAAGGAGTACGGTACGCGCAGCAGCGCACCGGACACCGAGGGCAACGCGGTTAATAAAAACAGTTGATCTGTCGAGAAGTGAAAACCCACTTTATTCAGGTTAACGGCCACGGTGCTAAACAGCATCCAGACACAGAAAGAGAGCAATAAGCACGGGATGGAAATCCACAGGTTACGGGTGGCGATGCGCTGACCGTGCCGTTGCCAGAAATCGGGATCTTCCGGATACCACTCCCCAATGGTCGCGTTAAGCGGCTTTCTCGTAGGATCATTTTTTGTTGTTGTAGGCTGCGTCATAAAAACCTCAGTGAGTAAAAACTCGGTATATAACCCTGAGGAAATAACAGGGTATTCAGGGCGCAACATGAGGGATGCCAGTGTAAATAAAATTGATATGAATCAACGCGCTGTCAGGTAAAAAACGCCCTACCAACGCCACCCACCCCCTTGTGAGTAACCCTGAGTTAAAAAATAAAAACCGCGAATTCAGCCCGTTAACGCGGCATTAACCTCAACTACTCCCAGCCATGATCCGCGATGGATATTTGTGGGTACTTATTAAGGGGTATAGGGTTATATCAAAGGATGGTGAAGAATGCAGACCTATCAGATACCGTTAGCGTTGCCGCGCTATTCAGCCACAACGCACACGCGCAAAAACAGGACATTCGTTGAACAACAATGTGAGCGAAGGATGGCGACGTGGAGTTCTCATGGTTAAACGCCTTTTGCTGCCGCTGTCACTGACACATCAGGTAGCGATGCTGATGCTGTTACTCGGACTCCTCGGCATTGCGGGCATGGCCATATCCAGTTGGATGTCACAGAACATTCAAGGGAATGCGCACGCCATCAATAAAGCGGGCTCCTTGCGCATGCAGAGCTATCGCCTGCTCTCCATGGTGCCGTTATCCAACAGCAACCACATTTATCTGGACGATCTCGAACGCGATGAGGCCAACAGCGATTTGCAACAGGCGGTGCGTCGCGAAGGGTTAAGCGAACCGTTTTCTGAATTGCGCGCGTTCTGGCAAACCCAACTTCGTCCTCAGTTACAGCAGGCATCGCGACCCGACGAAGCCGCCAGCGATGTCGCCGCCTTTGTTGCGCAGTTGGACGCACTGGTGTCCGCCATCGATCACAGCACCGAAGAGCGCATCGCGCTGGTCACCAAAATCCAACGCCTGTTTATCGCGCTAATGGGCATGGTGCTGCTGGCAACCATTCTCTATTTGCGCCACCGTTTGCTGACGCCGCTGCGTAAACTGGTCGCCATGGCACAGGCCATCGGCCACGGTGATTTCAGCGAACGTGTCAGCCTCTCCGGCAAAGATGAAATGAGCACGCTGGCGCAAGCGCTGAACAGCATGTCGGACGAACTTTCTGCCATCTACCACCAGTTGGAACAACGCGTCGCGGAACAGACCACCCGTCTGCGTCAGAAAAACGATACCCTTTCCTTCCTGTACCGCGCCAGCCGTCGGTTGCATACCAATGCGCCGCTGTGCAGTCGGGTGATGCCTATTCTCAACGAGCTGCCCGCCTTAACCCCGCTGAAAAATATCCAACTGCGGCTCTATGAGAGTAATAATCAGGAGCAGTTTCACCAGTTTAGTCACCAAACGCCTTACGATGCGGCAAGCTGTCCTGACACCAACTGCCAAAGCTGTGGTTTATACAGCAGCGCGAATACCGCCAGCGGCGAGCCGGTATTTTGGACGTTACACGATCAACACCATCAATACGGCATGGTGCTGGCCACGCGTGCCAGTGAGTGCGAACTGAGCCCCGATCAACAGCAGTTGTTGAATACCCTGTTGGGCCAACTCACCAGCACATTGGCGCTCGAACGCCAATCTGAGCACCAGCAGCAGTTGATACTGATGGAAGAGCGTGCGGCAATCGCGCGTGAATTGCATGATTCACTAGCCCAATCGCTCTCCTGCCTGAAAATTCACGTCAGTTGCATTCAGATGCAAGGCGGAAATCTGTCGGATGAGGTACGCAGTCAGTTGACCGAGATGCGCGAAGAGCTGAACACCGCCTACCGTCAACTGCGCGAGCTGTTGACCACCTTTCGACTTCAGCTCAACGAATCCGGCCTGTTGGCCGCGCTGCGCGCCACCGTTGAAGAATATGAAAAACGGTTGGGATTCCCCCTGCGTTTGCATTATCAATTGCCACCGCAAGCGGTATCGGCCCATCAGGGGATTCATGTCCTGCAAATTGTGCGTGAGGCGCTCAGCAATATCTACAAACACGCGCAGGCCAGCGAGGTGGACATTACGCTGGTGCGGCGCGAAAAACGTATCGAATTGACCGTGCGGGATAACGGCATCGGCATCGTTCAGGATAGCCAGCGCGCCAATCATTACGGTTTGATTATCATGCGCGACCGCGCGCACAGCCTGCACGGAGAGTGCGTCATTGCGCGCCATCAGGATGGCGGAACACAGGTGAAGGTCACGTTTGACGCAGAAAACCGCTACCGCCCAGAATTAACAGGAGAACACCATGACGAATGAAGTGACAAATGACGATAGCGCGACCCTTTTATTGATTGACGATCACCCGATGTTGCGCAATGGCGTAAAACAGCTGCTCAGCATGGTGCCCGGTTTGTGCGTGGTGGGTGAAGCCAGCGACGGGGAACAAGGGGTGATATTGGCAGCAGAGTTGGACCCGGATCTGATTTTGCTGGATCTGAACATGCCCGGCATGAATGGATTGGAAACGCTGGTGCGTTTGCGAGAAAAGGCGCTCTCTGGCCGCGTGGTGGTGTTTAGCGTTTCCGATCATGAAGATGACGTGGTGAGCGCGTTGAAAAACGGTGCGGACGGCTACCTGCTCAAAGACATGGAACCGGAAGATCTGTTGGCGTCGTTGCATCAGGCCGCATCGGGAAAGATGGTGCTTAGCGAAACCCTGATGCCGATCCTCGCCGCCAGCCTGCGTGAAAATCGTCAGGGTAGCGATCGCAGCATTCAGCAGTTGACGCCCCGTGAGCGCGATATTCTGAAACTGCTGGCACAAGGGCTTGCCAATAAGGTGATTGCACGCAAACTCTCCATCACGGAAAGTACCGTGAAGGTGCACGTTAAGCATCTGCTGAAAAAAATGAAGCTGAAATCGCGTGTGGAAGCGGCAGTATGGGTGCTGCAAGAGAAAATATTTTAATCGCCGGGAGCCGTCGTAAGCGACATCCCGGCGGCGCCGCGTTGGCGGTTATCGCAAGAAGATTTTGCCTTCCGAATAGGTGATAGCCTGGCCGCTAATCAGCACCCGATCGCCTTGCCATTGGCAATGCAAATCGCCGCCACGTGCGGAAACCTGGCGTGCACGCATCGCGGTTTTTCCCAAACGATCGTGCCAGTAGGGGATCAGCATGCTGTGCGCCGAGCCCGTGACCGGATCTTCGGCAACGGCTTCTCCCGGGCAGAAAAAGCGACTGACAAAATCATAGTCGTCTCCAGGCGCCGTCACACACACCATTTTGCCCAGGGGCTTCATGGCGTGAATATCTGGTGTTAACGCCTCTACCTGCTGCTGGTTTTCCAACACCACCAGATAATCGCGCGCCGCGCGCACCTCTACGGCTTTTTCGATCCCCAAACAGTGCAACAGCAGCGATGGCGGCGTGACCGGCTCCGCCTGCCAGGCGGGGAAATCCAGCGTCAAGCCTGCGTCACTGCGCGTGACCGTCAGTTCCCCGACGAACCGGGTCGAGAAACGGATGGTGTCTCCCGCATGCCCAATGGCGGTGAAAATCACATGCGCTGCTGCCAGGGTGGCATGTCCACACAGGTTGATTTCGCCCTGCGTAGTGAACCACCGTAACGCATATCCCTGCTCGCTCGGCACAAAAAAGGCCGTTTCCGATTGGTTGTGCTGGCGCGCCATCTGCAACAGGCGTTCATCCGGCAACCAGGCTGCCAATGGGCATACCGCTGCCGCATTGCCACCAAACGTGTGCTGCGTGAACGCATCGACCAAGTAAAAATCCACGGTTAACATTGTTACTCCTTGATTGTCAGGCGGCTTAGCGCTGTCCTGTGAGATGTCAGGACCCCATAAACGTTACTATCATTGATGTGTGAGAGCGAATTTCCTTCACCGAAAAACCTGAATGCCGATAACATATGAAAGCCCATCATCCTTAAGAAACTTTACGTTTCTTTTCAGTTGGTTAAATAACATCATGAATATTAAACCATTCCTAAACAATATCGGGGATTATCGTCATAATCCTACTTATTCCCGGCAGTTACTTCGCTAAACTCACATTAAGAGTCATTTTTTGCCATTTGCCACAGCCATGATGTGCGACGCCTTCTGGCGCAACGCGCATCGCTGCTCGGCCCAGAGGGATAATCATGGTTAAACCGCGTACAGAACGCTTTAT
The DNA here is from genome assembly GCF_025962655.1 of Candidatus Symbiopectobacterium sp. NZEC151. Lineage (GTDB taxonomy): Bacteria > Pseudomonadota > Gammaproteobacteria > Enterobacterales > Enterobacteriaceae > Symbiopectobacterium. The sequence goes on from NZ_JAGFPE010000001.1 coordinate 1,249,780, forward strand.
CGGACTGGAATGGCTGCGTTTTCTGCTCGGCTGCTATGTGATGATCTATCACACTGCACATATGTATCCCCAGATAAAACGTGTGCCTTTTTTAAGTGAACTGACCAGCATGGGTTTTTTCGCCACCAGCACCTTTTTTGTGCTTTCCGGTTTCCTGCTGGCCCACGTTTATATTCGCGGTGGGCAACTGCGCGAACCCGCCCGCCATTTTTGGGCCAAACGGCTGTTCACGCTCTATCCCATCCATATCATGGCGCTGCTGGCGTCTATCGCCGTGGTCACCCTGATGCAATGGCTGGCGGTGCCGCCGGAAGGTCAGGTCGCCAGCGCACGCTTTGTCATTTATGACACCAACGAGCCGAATGTCGATCCGGAAAGCCTGCGCCATTACATGACCAACGCGCAATTGCTGTTCAATAGCCTGCTGCAAGTGTTTATGCTGCAAGCATGGAACCCCTATTTTCTGACGTTCAATGCCCCGCTGTGGTCGCTCTCAACGCTGTTTTTCTTCTATTTGCTGTTTCCTGCGTTGGGCCCACGCTTACTCAACAGCCGCCACCCCTGGATTTGGCTTGGCATTATTTGTCTGCTTTATTTGATACCGCCGGCCTGGATTATTTGGAAGCAACAGTTTGGTATGCCCTACACCGGTTTGCTGCAACGCGGACCTATTTTCCGTTTGCCGGAATTTTTAGCAGGGATTTTGGGCTATGCGCTGTTCCGCCATTACCGCGATCGCGCCAGAATGCCACTCACCAGCGGCCAACGCACCGGGGTTGTCGCGTTCATTGTGCTGAACTTCATCGCGGGTGCCTGGCTGTTCACTAACGGCGAAGCCTACTGGTATTTCTTGTTGCACAACGGTCTGCTGCTGCCCGCTCAGGTGGGATTGGTGTGTCTGAGCGCGCTGGCACGCGATCCGGACAGCCACTGGCTGCGCCATTGGTCACCGCGATTGGGTGCGGCATCACTCTCTATTTTTGCGTTACATGTTCCGCTGTTCAACCTGTTCCGAACGCTGGAGCAGCTAGTACGCGGCGATCCCATGACCTGCTTTAGCGATTGGGAGCAGTGCGCCGTGGCCGCCGGGAACGTACAGCTTTCACTGCCCGGCTACGGCATCTTCCTGCTGGCAACCGTGGTTATCTGCTTACTGTTCCAGGAGCAAATCGTGACGCGGGTACGCCAATTTCTCACAACACGTTTCCTGCCGCGCAAAGCGCGTCCTGAGAGAAACCTGCGCAAGCCGCAACAAACAGCGTGATGTCTCCCCCTCTGCGCACCACCGGACGGCGCAGAGGGGATAGCACGCCGATTGAAATGTGATTTTGTTCTCGTTATAGCGCTTAATCATCATTGATATGTTTTATAACAATTTAGATTCTAACGAATTGATGATTTATTGTAGAGCCAGATCACATTTCCTGTTACTGTTTGCAGTGCCGAAATTAACGGCCCAACTGCTTTAGCCAGCGCCATTGGCAGCATTATTCATCAACAACTTCCACTGTATTATCTCCCAAAAAATGACACATACTAAACGCGCATTATCTTCCCTGGGGTTGGCCTTTGCTTTGGCAACGGCTGGCACATCTGCAAGCCACGCCGATACGGTCTGGCTCAACAACGGGGACAAAATTACCGGGAAAATTACGCTGCTTGACGGCGGCAAACTGTTTGTCACCACGGATTATGCAGGCTCCGTTTCTGTCGCCTGGGATCAGGTCAAAACCTTTCAATCCGACCACGGGTTGGTTATTCAGGGCGAGCGCTATGAAAATGGCGTGCTGTATCCGAGCCTGAAAGCGGGTGAAACCCGTTCCGTCGTCGGCGCGCCTGCCGGTGCAGGTCAAGGTGAACAAACGCTGGCGCTGACCAACATCAAATCCATCGTTACCGCTAAACCGCTGGTCACTGACTTCTCCTGGAAAGGCAACATCGACGCAGGGATGTCGCACAAGAAGAGCTCTACCGAGACAGAAAACTACGATGTCACCCTCGATACCCGGATGCGTCACGGCACCTGGCGTCACAACGTGGATGGCACCTACCACGAAGCCACCGAGAATGATGTGCGCAGCACCAAGAATGCCTCCGGTGAATACGCACTGGATAAATTCCTGGATGAGCAATGGTTCGTCCAGTCTCGTTACTATTACAAACGCGACTGGATCGAAAACATCAAGGTTAACCGCTCGTTCGGTCTTGGTCCCGGTTACCAATTCTGGGACAATGATTTAGGCGCGTTCTCACTGACGTCGCTGATCAACAGCCAAACCTTTACCTACCAAAACGAAGCGGAAGGCAAAGAAGATAACTTCTACTCTGCCGGTCTGAAATGGGCCTACAACCGTTATTTGTATAGCAAAACCATTGAAGCCTTCACCAACGGTGAAGTTGGGCGTTCATTGGATGGTACTGCACCCATCTATTTGAAAGCGGAAGGCGGCTTGCGCTTCAAGTTGACCGACTGGTCCTCATTGAGTATGCGCGTGGTGCGTACCCGCATCGAAAGTAATCAAGGGGATGTGGACGATACCATGTATACGCTGGGCCTTGGCGTAGGCTGGTAATCCGTTTGGTCGCCATTGGCTGGTTTTTTGCGGTCAATGGCGACGCGATGTGATGTTGATTGACGAAGCTAAACGCCCCACCAGTCACCCTGCTGGGGATGTGCCTGCTTCGCCTGTTCCTGAAGCTCTCGCACCCGCTGCGCCAGCGCCGTTAAACAGTCATCGGCCATGCCGTGTTTTTTGAGCGCGTCCTCCAGTGCAAACAGATACTGTGCGTTGGTGCCCAGCGGACCGCTGGCTTTGGCAATCAGAGGCGCGACGCGGTGTATGCAGGTATCCGCTTCAATCAGCGGATGCTGCTCTTGCGAAACAAACACCAACGCCGTGAGTATCTCGCCGTTTTGACAGTGCAGATCGCACCATTCCGGACGGTAGCAACCGGTTATCATCTCGCGTTTCCAGAGCAGTTCCAGATCTTCACGCAAGGAAACTTCCGGTAAGCGAAATGCCATTCCCGTCGTTTTCCCACCGGGCGTTAATGCCAGCATACGCCCAGGTTGCGTTGCCGTGCCGCGTCCTGCGGTAAGGCGCAGGCAAAACGCACGCTGCCAGCCGGGAAGTGTGGCTAAACGGGCTTCCTCCGGCGTAAACACCGGATTCCACATCAGTGAGCCGTAACCAAAGACCCACACGGGGCTATCAGGACGACGCGATAGCGTCTGGTTCAGGGAGTCCGCTCGCTGCGAAGGCGTGAGCAGCAAGTTTTCTTCGATACAACCAAAAGACGTACCACAATCAGCCTTTTGTAAAAAATCGCGTGTTAACAATACCTTAAAACCCCCAACAGCCAAAAACTTAACAATAAGCGGTACTTTCTTTCCGACAAAAACAGCGTAACTGCTTAAAATTTCTGCAACTCATTCCAGAATATGCATTCTTTGTGTGGCAATCAAGCTTGATCTTAATCACAAAGGGTTAATGTAACGCTGAAACCGTAAGAAAAAATGTTGAACAGTGCGTTTTTAGCCACGCGTGCTTTTTGCCTGTCACTAAAATGATAATCACTATCATCAACATGCTATGATGTTGTCCATCAAATCAATAATGATATCGGCTGAATGATGGAGAAATTTAATGGCTCATCCGACAGGTATTCGCCCAGCCCAACCCCGATTAATTCAGGTCAAACGCATTAGCGATCTCTCACCGCATTTACGCTGCATCACCTTTCACAGCGACACCCTGCGCGACTACCCGGCAGTCGAACGACATGCCGCGCATATCAAACTGTTTTTGGCTCGTCCCGGCCAGAGTGCGCCGACGTTGCCCACATTGGGAGAACGCGGTCCGCAGTGGCCGGAAGGTGAGGCGCGCCCCATCGTGCGCACCTACACGGTTTATGCATTCCGGCCCGAGTTGGGTGAAGTGGATGTTGCCTTTGCCCTGCACGACCACGGCGGCCCCGCCGTGACCTTTGCCCGCAACGCACAGCCCGGTGACAGCGTAGGCATTAGCCAACCGGGTGGTCCGCACCCGATGCTGCCTGCGTCCAGCGCCTACTATCTGGCAGGCGACCCCTCTTCGTTGCCCGCCATTGCGGCGCTGCTCGGCGCGCTGCCCCCCGATGCCACCGGCCATGCGGTTATTCGCATCGACAGCGAGGCCGATCGTTTGACACTGGCCGCCCCTAGCGGTCTCAGCGTGCATTGGGTGGTCGGCTCGACCGCCAGCACCGAGACGTTGCTGCAACAGTTCCATGCCGTGACGCGTGACGTTGACGCCAGCACCGCCTTTTTCTGGCTGGCGGGCGAAGACCGCATCGTGGTGCAACTGCGCCGTTACGTACGCAGAGAACTCAAGGTTGAGAGAAATCAGCTCTACGCCGTGCCATACTGGCGTGAAGGGTTAAACGAAGAGGATTACCACCAGAAACGCCACGATGTTATGGATAACCCAGATGACTGAGTGGACTAAAATTCACTAGCTACATCAATACAGTGGGGAGAAAACTGCCAGATTCTCCCCGCTTGCCTTTTTTTCATCACCAAGAATGTAAAATTACTTAAAATCTCCCGCCTGCTGCGCGCATTCTGCTAATCTGCTTTTGTTTTTTAGGCTATAACTATCTCTAAGCCACTTTTTCCGCAACGTCACACCCTTGCACATGGATTGCCGTCGCTACCCGCCTGGCATGAGTGAAGAGAACAATAAGGCGTGCGGCACTGCCAGTGAGATTCAATACTTTTGATAAGGAACCGCCTGCCATGAAGTCGCACACTGAGGTGATCAAAACGCGTCACCACGAATATTCCCTGATCTTCCCCATTATCGCGCTGTTTATCTTGTTGCAATGGAGCGATGCGCAAAATCTGATTGCGGTCCTTGGTATCAACTTTATTGCGCTGGTGGGCATCCTCGCCAGCGCCTTTAGCGTAGTGCGCCATGCTGACGTGTTGGCCCACCGACTGGGCGAACCCTACGGGTCGCTGATCCTCAGTCTCTCCGTCGTTATCCTTGAAGTGAGCCTGATCTCTGCGCTGATGGCTACAGGCGATGCCGGTCCTGACCTGATGCGTGATACGCTGTACTCCATCATCATGATCGTCAGCGGCGGCCTGGTCGGGTTTGCCTTACTGCTGGGCGGTCGGAAATTTGCCACGCAGCACGTCAATTTGATCGGTATCAAACAGTACCTGATGGCCATTTTCCCGCTGGCGATTATCGTACTGGTGTTCCCCACCTCACTGCCGGGCGGTAACTTCACCACCGGGCAAGCGCTGATTGTCGCCCTTATTTCCGCCGCAATGTATGGCGTATTTCTCCTGATCCAAACGCGCACGCACCAGAGCCTGTTTATCTACGAACATGAAGATGAAAGTGATGACGGCGACCCGCACCATGGTAAACCCTCTGCGCACAGTTCGCTGTGGCACACGGCCTGGTTGCTGGTTCATCTGGTGGCGGTGATCAGCATCACCAAAATGGACTCCGCGCCGCTCAACGCGCTGCTGACGCGCATGAATGCTCCAGAGCAATTCACCGGCTTCCTGGTGGCTCTGCTTATTCTCTCGCCCGAGGGACTGGGCGCTATCAAAGCGGTGCTGCGTAATCAGGTGCAGCGTGCGATGAACCTGTTCTTCGGATCGGTGCTCGCCACCATTTCACTGACCGTGCCAGCAGTCACCGTGATTGCCAGCTTAACGGGCAATACGCTGAATTTTGGTCTGGAAATGCCAAGCATCGTCGTCATGGTCTCGGTGTTGATGCTGTGTCATATTTCGTTCTCAACGGGCAGGACCAATGTGTTGAACGGCAGCGCACACTTAGCCCTGTTTGCCGCCTATTTGATGACAATCATGCTGTAATCCTACGGGAAAGCCCTGATTTTGCGTCAGGGCACCCTGCATTTTGATGTAAGTCGTAACACTCCCCGCTCAACAGGCGTATCCTACACTTCACTTATCGACGACGGGCCAACTGCCCGCCATTTTTTTGTCCTTTTTTGGTCTGACATAAGATGAAAACGCATGGAGTAAGCGGGGTTACACCCTTTAGTGCGCTGATCGCCGCCTGTTGGCGCGAAAAATATACCGCACAACGTTTGGTTCACGACATTATCGCGGGCGTTACCGTAGGGATTATCGCCATTCCACTGGCAATGGCGCTGGCGATTGCCAGCGGTGTTCCACCGCAGTACGGACTTTACACCTCGGCGATTGCCGGGATTGTTATCGCGGTAACCGGAGGGTCACGCTACAGCGTTTCCGGCCCAACGGCGGCCTTCGTGGTGATCCTTTACCCGGTTTCGCAGCAGTTTGGCCTGTCTGGGCTGTTGGTAGCTACGCTGCTTTCCGGGGTGTTTCTGGTGTTGATGGGCGTCTGCCGCTTTGGGCGACTGATTGAATATATTCCGCTGTCAGTCACCTTGGGGTTTACCTCCGGTATCGGTATCACCATTGCCACCATGCAGATTAAAGACCTGTTTGGTCTGCACCTGACCATCGTGCCAGAGCACTATATCGAAAAAGTGATAGCGCTGGCACAGGCGTTCCCCACCCTGACGCTGGCTGACACGCTGATTGGCCTGACAACGCTGGCGGTGCTTGTTTTTTGGCCGAAACTGGGCATCCGCTTGCCGGGCCATTTGCCTGCGCTGCTGGCGGGCGTTGCTGTGATGGGTATCATGTCGCTGATGGGCCACGATGTCGCCACCATCGGTTCACGCTTTAGCTATATGCTGGCTGATGGCTCGCAGGGTCAGGGTATTCCGCCCATTCTGCCGCAGTGGGTGCTGCCGTGGAACGTTTCCGCCGCCGGTGAACCGGCCATGACGCTCAATTGGCAGAGCATTTCCGCCCTGCTGCCTGCGGCATTTTCCATGGCGATGCTCGGCGCTATCGAATCCCTGCTGTGTGCGGTGGTGCTGGACGGTATGACCGGTAAAAAACACAACTCCAACGCCGAATTGATGGGGCAAGGCTTTGGTAACCTGGTAGCACCGTTCTTTGGCGGCATTACCGCCACCGCGGCTATCGCGCGCTCCGCCGCCAACGTACGCGCCGGGGCAACCTCCCCCGTCTCGGCGGTGGTGCACGCGCTGTTAGTGCTGCTGGCGCTGTTGGTGCTGGCCCCCTGGCTCTCTTATCTGCCGCTGGCAGCCATGGCCGCGCTGCTGCTGATCGTCGCCTGGAACATGAGCGAAGCCCATAAAGTGGTGGATTTGCTGCGTCACGGCCCCAAAGATGACATCATTGTCATGCTGCTTTGCATGTCACTGACCGTGCTGTTTGATATGGTGATTGCGATTACGGTGGGGATTGTGCTGGCATCGCTGCTGTTTATGCGCCGCATTGCCCAGATGACCCGGCTCAGCGAACGGCCTGAAACCTCGTCGCCGACGCGACTGGTGCTGCGGGTTAACGGTCCGCTGTTTTTCGCCGCCGCAGAGCGCATTTTCAACGATATCCTGCAACGCAGCGAGAATTATCAGACCATCATTCTGCAATGGGACGCGGTGCCGATTCTGGATGCAGGAGGACTGAATGCGTTCTTGCGTTTCAGCGATGCCTTGCCCGCTGACAAGCAGCTATTGATAACCGATATTCCGTTCCAACCGCTGAAAACCTTGGCGCGCGCCAATGTGCATCCCATCGCGGGACGCCGCACGTTTTACCCCACGCTGGCGCAAGCGTTGGAAGCAACGGAGTCTATCGATTAATCGGACTGACAATGGGGCCGCGCAAGCGGCCTAGACCGGTGTAATCTGGACGTTCAGGCATTCATTGCGCTGCGACACCGTTGTCGACGCCGCGCAGGCTTCGCGGATCGTCACCAACTGTTGTGACGTCAGCGGATACGGCAGCACAATATTCAGTGCGGTCAGTTTCTGTTGCTGTGCCAGCGCGATCAGTCGCGTCAGGTTGGTTTCATCGTTGACCTGGGTGGAAAGCACCTGCATTGCCAGCATTTTCATTTGCTCTTGCGGGGCAACCTGACGGGTCGACGCAGATTTCGTCACCATTCCGATAATCGGCAACACGCCATACATGGCATCAATAAAACGCCAGCGTTTATTACACAGCGCTGCCAAATACTCAGCGTAATCAATACTTAACGCCTCATTGGAACACACAGACTCTGGGTTATCTCCCATGTCCTTCTCTCCTGTTCGCCAGTGGGTTCATCGCGTCACTTGTACGTCAATCACCTTTCATCAAGCGTCGATAATACATCTGCCCTGTTTTACCAGGCTCACGGGTTACCCCCCTATATTGTCACGAGCGTGAGTGATTTGACAGCGCGAGCACGTTATCAAGTTCACGATATTGCAATGAAATCCGGTATCTGCGCGTTATACCCTTTTACGCTTCACTGCTGGCGCCGCCAATGTGTGGGCGCTATGCTAACGCAAGACGAAAAACGGTTTGCCACACGGCAGGCTGACGATAGAGCAACAATAGCTACGGTGACTATGCATAAGATTGCCTTTGTGGAAGATGACCCTGAAGTGGGCAAACTGATTGCGGCTTATCTGGGAAAACATGACATAGATGTTCATCTGGAGCCGCGCGGCGATAAAGCGCTCGACTTCATCGCGCAGCAAAACCCCGATCTGGTGCTGTTAGATGTGATGCTGCCGGGCAAAGACGGTATGACCATCTGCCGCGAATTGCGCCCCTTGTACAGCGGCCCGATTGTGCTGTTGACCTCCCTTGACAGCGACATGAACCACATTTTGGCGCTGGAAATGGGCGCAGATGATTATATTTTGAAAACCACGCCACCCGCCGTGCTGCTGGCCCGCCTGCGACTCCATCTGCGCCAGTATTCAACGCAGCCAGCCACGCAGGCCGCGCCCGAAGCGCCCTCGGTGCAGGCGCAGGTTCAGGTGCACAAAACGCTGCACTTTGGCTTGCTGTGTATCGATCCGGTTAACCGCGAAGTGACGCTGGCGGAAGAGAATATTGTGCTCTCCACCGCCGATTTCGATTTGCTGTGGCAGTTGGCGACCCATGCCGGGCACACCATGGACCGGGATCTGTTGCTTAAAAATCTGCGCGGTGTCAGTTATGACGGCATGGATCGCAGTATTGACGTAGCCATTTCCCGTCTGCGCAAAAAGCTGCACGACAATGCGCTGGAGCCGTTCCGCATCAAGACCGTGCGCAACAAAGGTTACCTTTTTGCGCCGAACGCCTGGGAGAGCGCCACACCATGAGAAAACTGTTTGTGCAGTTTTTTCTGTTACTGTTTGCCAGCTTCGTGGTGATGACGCTGCTGGTGGGCCTGGTCTACAAAATGACCGCAGAGCGCGCAGGCCGTCAGTCAATGGACGATCTGATGAAAAGCTCGCTCTATCTGATCCGCAATGAGCTGCGCACCATCCCACCGCGCGAATGGCATAAAACCATCAACGAGATGGATTTGAACCTGTCGTTCACGCTGAACATTGAGCCGCTGAGTAAATACCGCTTATCGCCGAAAGCGCAGCAGCGGTTGAATCAGGGTGAAATTATCGCGATTGAAGACCAATACACCTTTATCCAGCGTATCCCGCGCTCTCACTACGTGCTGTCGGTCGGGCCAATCCCTTATCTGTTTTTCCTGCATGAGATGCGGCTATGGGATTTGTTGTTTGTGATGCTGATAGGCCTTTCTCTGGCACTGCCAGTGTTCTTGTGGATGCGGCCGCATTGGCAGGCCATGTTGAAGCTGGAAAATGCCGCGCAGCGATTGGGGGAAGGCCATCTTGAAGAACGGCTGCACTATGACAACACCTCAAGCATGGTGCGACTGGGTATCGCGTTCAACCAAATGGCCGATAACCTGAATCAACTGATCGTCAGTAAAAAACGGCTGATTGACAACATTGCCCATGAATTACGCACCCCGCTAGTACGCCTGCGTTATCGCCTCGCCATGAGCGACAATCTGAGTGAGGAGGAACAAACGGCGCTCAACCGCGACATTGGGCAATTGGAAGCCCTGATCGACGAGTTGCTGACCTATGCTCGCCTCGATCGTCCGCAGGTCTCGCTCCACCTGACGCAGATTGATGTTGCTGCTTGGCTGCAAAACAAAATCGATGAGTGGCGCATGCTGCACGCGGATAAAACATTTGAGCTATCGATGCCGCCCGATACCGATATTGGCTATCTCGATATGCGCCTGATGGAGCGGGTGCTGGATAATCTGGTCAATAACGCACTGCGCTTCTGCCACTCGCGCATTACCGTCAGCGTATCGCGCGCTGGGCCAATGGCCTGTCTTCAGGTGGATGACGATGGCCCCGGCATTGCTCAGGAAGATCGGGAAAATGTGTTTGAGCCGTTTATCCGTTTGGAGGCAGGGTTGGAAAACAGCAGCGGAGGCTGTGGACTTGGCCTCGCGATTGTTTATGCCATCGTGCAGGCGTATGACGGCACCATCGTGGTAGAGAGTAATGAATGGGGCGGCGCGCGTTTCCGTTTCTGCTGGCCGATTAAAACCGATATCCCCGTTCGCCCTGCACTCCCGTCCTGAGGGTGTACATTGCGTTACACACCGATACCAATGACTCACAGACCCCCAACGGGCTTTTTCTTATGCTTCTTTCACCGGGCCGCTTCAGGGCCCACATGTGAACGGAATAATGAGGAATTGATGATGAATAAAGTATTAGTGTTGATCGCAGGTGCAGCTCTGGGTCTCTCCTCTGTCGCGTTTGCAGCGAACACCACGGCAGCGCCAACATCCACACCTGCTGCGCATGCTCAGGAACATGCGAAGAAGACGGTGAAAAAAGCCGCTAAACCGGCTGAACAACAGGCTCAAGCGGCTAAAAAGCACGTGAAAAAAGCCAAACCGGCTGCTGCACAGAAAGCGCAAGCCGCTAAGAAACACGTGAAGAAAGCCGCTAAACCTGCTGCACAAAAAGCGCAGGCTGCTAAAAAACACGTGAAGAAAGCCACTAAACCTGCTGCACAAAAAGCGCAGGCTGCTAAAAAACACGTGAAGAAAGCCACTAAACCTGCTGCACAGAAAGCGCAGGCTGCCAAAAAACACGTGAAGAAAGCCGCTAAACCTGCTGCACAGAAAGCGCAGGCTGCCAAAAAACACGTGAAGAAAGCCGCTAAAAAACCGGCTCCGACCGCAGCGTAATCGCATCACCGCTTCTTGTCTCAAGATCCCTGCTCCGGCAGGGACGAGTTAGCCACAAAACGTGAACCGTTCCGCTTCCAACACCGAACGGTTTCACGCAGTGATAATGAGTCTGACACCCGGTGAATCGGGTGTTTTTTTATGACAGGCATTCCAGCCGTTGCCTCCCGGTAGCCGCCGTATGCCCATACGCACACGGTATGTTTAATGGGGTGCTTGATGATGTTCCATCGCTACTCATTTGAAATCGCGTTTTCGTTGGTGCTGGTGTGCGGATTTATCACGCTGCTGTTCTTTTTATGACGAGCACTCACGCACTCAGGGTCGCGCCCGCCCCCGCAACGCTGGCAAACCCGGCTATAGTTAGTGGGTGACGTAAAAAAGATATCGCTTTTTCCGCAAGGTAATCCTATTGATGCGTAAACTGGCTTGGTTGTTCTGTTTGATAGCGTTACCCGCAGCCCCTGGCTGGGCTGAACAATCCCCCTCTGAAGCGGAACGTCAGCAAATCCTGTTCTTTAATCATGACGATCGCGATCCGGTGCCGACACCCAACGCCTGGCCCTGGCAGGCCATTGGCCAACTGGAGACCGCCAGCGGCAATCTGTGCACCGCCACGCTGATTGCTCCGCATCTGGCATTAACCGCAGGCCACTGCGTCTTAGTCCCGCCATCAGGAAAACCCGATAAACCGGTTGCGCTGCGCTTTATTGCGGTCAATGGCGAATGGCAGTATGAAACGCACGCCATCGAAGCGGTGACCAATAGCGCGCTGCGCAAAAAATTGCAGCCCGACGGCGAAGGGTGGATCGTTTCTCCCGCCGCGGCACCGCTGGACTATGCCCTGATTTGGCTACGCGATACGCCTGCGGGTATCACGCCGTTAACCACCTGGAATGGCACGCAGTCAGAACTGAATGTCGCGCTGGCGCAACAGCAAGCAAAAGTCACCCAGGCCGGTTATCCCGAAGACCATCAGGAAGCGCTCTATCGTCATCAGGATTGTGTGATTACCGGTTGGGCCGCGTCCGCGATTTTATCGCACCAGTGCGACACCTTACCCGGCGATAGCGGTTCACCGTTGATGCTGAAAACGCTGCAAGGCTGGAAGTTGATTGGCATTCAAAGCTCTGCACCCGATGCCAGCGAACGCGATCGCGCTGACAATCATGCCGTTGCCCTCTCCGCCATTCAGCGTCAATTGAAGGCGCTGGCGCGCCATGCGATGAAAAACGCTGCTGATTCAGAATAATTTATCGCCAAACGCGGCGTAAAGCTAAACGCCGCGCATACAAGCGCTAGCCAGGCGATCGGTTTCATGTAAAATCGCCTTACTACGCCCTTCTCGTTTTCATCAGATAATGCAAACGCGGTACTTCTCCGGTTTTTTATCCTGTGAAATATCATGAATAGCGGTGCCTAATGACAGGTTTGTCCCCTATTGAATAGGCTAAGATGAGGTGTTCTTATAGCGCAAAAATGGAGTCATCAATGCTAAGACAGTTGAATCATGATGAGGAGCAGCGGATGCATGCGCTCGATAGGTTATTGTTTCACCTGGATACCTCTCAAGATAATGTGCTTAGCCAAATCACAACGTTGTCCAGCAAGATATTGAATATGCCCAGCGCGCTGATCACCGTCAGTGATACCCATTCATTGCATATCAAAGCCAAACATAATTTCGTTCTCAACGAGATGCGTAAAGTCGGCGCGCTCGATCAGTACACCATGCAAACCAACGAACTGCTGGTCTGCAACGATGCTTCGCAGGATGACCGCTTTAAGAACAGCCCGTATGTCAGCGGTGAGCCCCATATCCGGTTTTATGCCGGTATCCCGCTGATTACCAAAGCCGGTTATGCCATCGGCACCCTGAGCGTGGTCGACTATGTTGCGCGTTCGTTTTCGAAAATGCAGCGCCGTGATTTAAAAACGCTGGCGTCGATTACCATGGCGCTGATCGAATACCGCAACGCCATTGGCCTGATCGATGCCGTGACCTTGTTGCCCAATCGTCAGCGGCTTATCGAAGACATCAGCCAGTCCACGGATATTTTTGAAGATTTCGTGCTCATCCTGCTCGACAGTATCGATCTCACCTATATCTATGAAATGGCGCGCTCACTCGGGATGCCAACCGTGGAAAGCGTACTCAAGGATATCGGCCTGTTCCTGCGGCTGAATATCAGCCGACAAGCCAGCATCTACAGCATTTCTGCGGGTCGTTTTGCACTGCTGGTCAAAAAAGAGCAACAAGAGCAGGTACTGGGTACGCTGATGTCGTGTGCCGACCGCATTCAACAGAGCATCACCAGCCATATCCCATTGAAACTGGAAATTTTTATCGGCTACACCGAATTTCAGATTCCGATTGACGATCCGCAACGCATTCTGCGTGAGGCGTTGAGCGCACTTCACGATGCACTCAAGAAAAACACCCGGCTGATGGCGTATCATAAAGAGAGTGATGAGTACCAGAAGCGCGCCTTCACGCTGCTTAACGATTTATCGGATACCTTGCAGCACGGCCATCCGGGGCTGTATCTGGTGTATCAACCCAAATTGCACATCAAAACCCGGCGCGTTATTGGTGCTGAAGCGTTGATCCGCTGGCGACACCCTGAATTCGGTGAAATCTATCCGGACCAATTTATTCCACTGGCCGAAGATACCACCCTGATGCGCCCGTTAACGGAGTGGGTGATTCAGCAGGCGGCGCGGCAAGTGAGAAAATGGCGGCAATCTGGCATTAATATCGCCGTCTCAGTCAACGTCACCGTCACCAACTTCGCCGAAGAAGATTTGATTGAACGTTTACAACGCATCCTACGAACCAATGAACTCAGCATCCATGATATTGAATTTGAATGCCTTGAAACACAAAAAATTGTCGAAAACTCCGCCGCACTCTCCACCATTAAAAAACTGAAAGACCAGGGCTTCATGATCTCCCTGGATGACTTTGGAACCGGTTACAGCAATCTTAACTACCTGAAAAATACCCCTGCCCACGTGATCAAGCTCGATAAATCCCTGATCAAGGATATGAAGACCGATAAGAGCAGCCGCATTATCGTGCAACACACCATCGAGATGCTGCATAAATTGAATTATCTGGTGTTGGCGGAAGGCATTGAAGATGAGGAAACACTCCACTATTTAGGGCAGTACAATTGCGATCAAGGCCAGGGTTATTATTTCTCACGCCCGCTGGTGGCCGACAATTTTGCACAGTGGTTAGAGCTACATGATGCCAGCATAAAGTCGTAACCCCCGTCGTTTTATCACCTGCAACCGCTTTCATCTTGCACCCCAGCGTGCTCGCCAGCGCGTATCGTTTACATCACTCCCCCTAACCGCCCTTTTCCTGAGACAGCGTGCGCAAAAAAAGCGGGCGTACCGTTTTCCGTTACGCCCGCATGCCGGTGTACCGTAATGCCTCACTGACGCTTACAACACAATCTGCTCCATGGCTTGCAGCACCCGTTTATCCGAAATCGGATAAGGGGTACCCAGCTGCTGGGCAAAATAGCTGACACGTAGTTCTTCAATCATCCAGCGGATGTTTTTCACGTTGTCATCATCGCGCTGCGCTTCAGGCACCTTATGCCACCACTGCTGCCAGGCTTGCTGCACCTGTTCCACCTTCAGCATTTGTGCTCTATCACGGTGAACATCCTGCGCCAATTTTTCCAGCCGACGCTCAATCGCCTGCAAATAGCGCAACACATCGGGCAGTCGCTGCCAGCCGACATCGGTGACAAACCCGCGGTATACCAAGCCACTCAGTTGCGCTTTGATATCGCTTAACGCCAACGCCAGCGCCATATCGACCCGGCCTTTAAGCCGTTTATTGATAGCGAAAACGGTAGTCAGGATCTGCTCAACCTGCCTGGCGATATCGACAACGGTGTCGTTAAGCTCCGCGCGCACCTTTTCATGTAACTGCTGGAACGCGGTTTCTTCCCATACCACGCCCCCCGCCTGTACCACCAGTTTATCAACGCCGCAGGCGATGCAATCATCAATCAGATCCAGCACTTTGCCGTAGGGATTGAAATAGAGCCCGAGCTTGGCTTTGTTCGGCAGCTTTTCATGCAGGTATTTGATCGGGGACGGGATATTGAGCAGCAGCAGGCGGCGCAGACCGTGGCGCATCGCGTGCTGCTGCTGTTCCGGTGTATCAAATACCCGGATGGCGACGCTCTCTTTTTCGTCCACCAATGCCGGATAAGCCTTCACCGAGTAACCACCGCGCTTCTGTTCATAGCGTTCCGGCAGGGTGCCAAAGCTCCAAATATGCAGTCCCTGCTGCTCCAGCCCATCGTCGGCGACGGCGGACAAGGTCTGCTGCACTTTCTCTTTGAGCTGGGTTTTCAGCACCGCCAGATCTTTGCCTTCGCGTAACGTATGATTTTTTTCATCGATCACGCGAAACGTCATTTTCAGATGATCGGGCACCTGTTCCCATTGCCACTCTTCACGCGGCACGGTCACGCCGGTCATCAAGCGCAGTTCACGCTCCAGCGATTCCAGCAGACCTCGCTCCAGCGGCGTGGCGCGCCCGAGAAACGCTTGAGCATAATTCGGCGCCGGCACAAAATTGCGTCGCAACGGTTTGGGCAGCGATTTGATCAGGGCGATAATCAAATCTTCACGCAGGCCGGGAATCTGCCATTCAAACCCGTCTTCACGCACCTGATTGAGGATGGGCAGAGGAATATGCACCGTGACACCATCCGCATCGGCACCGGGCTCGAACTGGTAGGATAAACGCAGTTTAATCGCCCCCTGATGCCAGAAATTGGGGTAATCCAGTGCACTAACCTTCTCCGCGCCCTCTTTGATCAACATGCTCTTTTCAAAGTTGAGCAGATCAGCATCTTCGCGGCTGGCGGCTTTCCACCAGTTATCAAAGTGACGGGCAGAGATAATCTCGTGCGGGATGCGCTGATCGTAAAAAGCAAACAGCGTGTCGTCATCGACCAGAATGTCGCGACGCCGCGATTTGTGCTCGAGATCCTCCACTTCTGCCAGCAGTTTTAGGTTGGCGCGAAAGAAAGCGTGCCGCGTTTGCCAATCCCCTTCCACCAGCGCATGGCGGATAAACAGTTCACGCGCCAGCACCGGATCAATCTGGCTGTAGTTAACCTTGCGCGCCGCCACAATCGGCAAGCCGAACAGCGTGACTTTCTCCTGCGCCATCACCACGCCCTGCGCTTTTTCCCAGTGCGGCTCGCTGTAGCTGCGCTTAATCAGGTGCTGCGCAACCGGTTCAATCCATTCCGGTTCAAGGCGGGCTGCCATGCGCCCCCACAAGCGACTGGTTTCCACCAGTTCCGCCACCATCACCCATTTCGGCGGTTTTTTAAACAGCGCTGAACCGGGGAACAGTGCGAAGCGTGCATTGCGCGCGCCGGTAAATTCCTGCTTTTCGACGTCTTTCTGACCGATATGGGACAGCATGCCGGTCAACAACG
This sequence comes from Candidatus Symbiopectobacterium sp. NZEC151, assembly GCF_025962655.1. GTDB lineage: Bacteria > Pseudomonadota > Gammaproteobacteria > Enterobacterales > Enterobacteriaceae > Symbiopectobacterium. The sequence continues at coordinate 1,266,416 of NZ_JAGFPE010000001.1, forward strand.
CGCTGTGTACACTGAGATAGTCTGCCGGTTCGCTGTTGACTGGAATGCCCAACGTTTTCACCACCTGGCGCAGTTGGGTGTAAATATCCTGCCATTCACGCACCCGCAGGTAGCTTAAATAGTCACTGCGGCACTGTTTACGGAACTGGCTGGAGGAGAGTGCCTGCTGCTGTTCACGCAGGTAGTTCCACAGGTTGACCAGCGTGAGGAAATCGGAGGAGGTATCGACAAAGCGCCGGTGTTTTTCATCGGACGCCTGCTTTTTGTCCAGCGGACGTTCACGCGGATCCTGAATCGACAGCGCCGCAGTAATTACCATTACTTCACGCACGCAGCGGGTTTTGCTGGCTTCCAGCACCATGCGTGCCAGACGCGGGTCGATGGGCAACTGCGCCAACTGCCGCCCTGAAGGTGTCAACCGGTAGTGACCGTTGTCGGCCGTAGCGATCGCCCCCAACTCTTCCAGCAGGCGCACACCGTCCTGAATGTTGCGGTTGTCTGGCGCTTCGACAAACGGGAAAGCGGCAATATCGCCCAGCCCGAGTGATGTCATCTGCAAAATGACCGAGGCCAGATTGGTGCGCAAGATTTCCGGGTCGGTAAATTCAGGACGCGACAAAAAATCGGGTTCCGAATAGAGCCGAATACAAACCCCGGCGGCCACGCGGCCACAGCGGCCTTTACGCTGATTGGCCGACGCCTGCGAAATGGCTTCGATCGGCAAGCGCTGAACCTTGGTGCGATAGCTGTAGCGGCTGATGCGCGCCGTGCCGGGGTCAATCACATAACGGATACCCGGCACCGTGAGTGAGGTTTCCGCCACGTTGGTGGCCAGCACAATGCGCCGCCCGGCATGGGATTGAAAAACACGGTTCTGTTCTTGATTGGATAAGCGCGCATAGAGCGGCACCACTTCAGTGTGCAGCAAGTCCAGCTTATTGAGCGCATCGGCGGTGTCACGGATCTCCCGCTCGCCGCTCATAAACACCAGAATATCCCCCGGCCCTTCGCGACTCAGCTCATCGACGGCGTCGAAAATTGCCTGTAGCTGATCGCGGTCGCTGTCATCCGCCTCTTCGACCACCGGACGGTAGCGCACTTCCACCGGATAGGTACGCCCTGACACTTCCACGATCGGCGCATTGCCGAAATGGCGTGAAAAGCGCTCGGGATCAATAGTGGCCGAGGTGATAATCACCTTGAGATCGGGGCGTTTAGGCAACAGCTGGCGCAGATAGCCCAGTATGAAATCGATGTTCAGGCTGCGTTCATGCGCCTCATCGATGATGATGGTGTCATACTGCATCAATAACCGATCTTGCTGAATCTCTGCCAGCAAGATACCGTCGGTCATCAGCTTCACCAGTGAGGTTTCCCCCACCTGATCGTTAAAGCGCACTTTATAGCCGACACAGCCGCCCAGCGGCGTGTCCAATTCGGCGGCAATGCGATCGGCCACGGCACGCGCGGCCAGACGGCGCGGCTGGGTATGACCGATCATGCCTCTGACACCGCGTCCCAGTTCCAGGCAGATTTTCGGTAACTGGGTGGTTTTACCCGAGCCGGTTTCACCGGCAACGATCACCACCTGGTGATCGCGCACCGCGCGCAAAATCTCGTCACGCTTCTGGCTTACCGGCAGTTCGGGCGGATAGCTGATGGTGGGACAACTGGCCTTACGCAGCGCAACGCGGGTTTGCGCCGCCGCGATGTCTACACCGAGTTCTTGCGCAATAGCGGCTTGCGCCTGTGGGTTACGCACTTTCGCCGCCCCCTGTAAACGGCGTTGCAGGCGCAACCTATCGCGCAACATGAGCTCATCCAACTGAGATGACAATGCTGTAAGGGGTGATGTCACAATCCTGTTCCTCAAACGTATATCGCGCCAACGCGGTAGCGCAAGCGCCACGCAGGCTGCCTCTGCGCCTGCGTTTTATCATTCGGCGGGCATGTTATCACATGCCAGCGCGGCTGTTATCACCGCGCCCTTTTTCTCTTGTTCAATAAAATCGAACAATGCCCTCGAAATATTGCACTTTCAACCTGTTGGTACACTGCATAAGATGCTAGTCATCCGGGGGCAATGACAAGACGTACCCCATCCAAACGAGAAAAGGAATGACACAATGAGCAAAGTACTAGTTCTTAAATCCAGCATTCTGGCAGGGTATTCCCAGTCAAGCCAACTGGCGGATCACTTCGTCGCCGAATGGCAAGCCGCGCACCCTAACGATACCCTGACCGTGCGTGACCTGGCAGCCAACCCGGTTCCGGTGCTGGATGGTGAACTGGTGGGTGCACTGCGTCCTTCCGATGCGCCGCTGACCCCGCGTCAACAAGAAGCGCTGGCACTGTCTGATACCCTGATTGCCGAATTGCAGGCGCATGACGTGGTGGTACTGGCCGCACCGATGTACAACTTCAATATCCCGACCCAGTTGAAGAACTACTTTGACCTGGTTGCCCGTGCCGGTGTGACGTTCCGCTACACCGAACAGGGTCCGGAAGGTCTGGTGAAAGGCAAGCGCGCTATCGTGCTGAGCAGCCGTGGCGGCATTCATAAAGGCACCCCGTCTGACCTGCTGGAACCGTACCTGCGTCTGTTCCTCGGTTTTATCGGCATTACCAACGTGGAATTTGTGTTCGCAGAAGGCTACGGCTACGGCCCGGATGTTGCTCAGAAAGCGACCGAAACGGCAAAAGCGCAGCTCTCTTCACTGGCAGCAGCCTAACCCCTGCTTGCCGTTGTCTGATGGCGCCAGCGCCATCAGATCCCAGATTCATCATTACTACCCTGTCTCAATATTGTGTGTTTTGGTTAGCCACTGCGCGTCTTTCGACGCGCTTTTTTTTTGCTTTCAGCGCCCCTGTGCCGCCGCCGCGGCGGGACTGACCACCGTTTCTGCCCGCGCCTGCTCGCGGGTTGTGGTTTTAACCCGGCTTTCGCTTTCATTCACCGCATCCACCGCCGCGTTATTACCGGATTCCAGCAATCGCGTGGCGTCCTTATCGGCACGAATGGTGATGTCGTGCTCCACCCTGACGTTCATGTTGATGGTGATCGGAGTGGTAGGTGCAGCCACCTCAATGCGCGGCACACAGCCTGCCAGCAACAGGGTTAGCAGGCTTATAGCCGCGTGATGCACGCAGACAGAACCACGCCGCATGCGCGCCCTGCCGCTCTTCCTGAATTTATTCTCGTTCATTGGCTCGTTGCTCTAGTGTGTCCTGCACGGTGCCGCCAAAGCGCAGGCTTTGCCAAAGCTGGCTCAGATCCTGCCAGTGGCGGTAATTAAGTATGACCGGTTTTTGCATGCTACGCGTGGAGTTCTTGCCTTCGATATGCGCCAGCAGCGCCATTTCACCTTGCGGCGTCATGTCCACAGAGGCATAGGCACGGCTGATTTCCAGATAACGCAGCCAGTTCACCACGGCACCTTGCGCCATATTACGTTGCGCCAGCTCATCGGCCAACTGTTGGTCAAGACGCAGCGTGAGTGACTTATCGTTACGCAGTTGCCCGCGCGTAATCATCTTGTTCGGGTCGGTGAAATCCAGCGGCAGAACGCCGCTCATTTTTCCCGAAAGGGCAAACTGCTTTATCTTGAGCGCGGTCACCAGTTCACTGAGATCGACACCCTCAACGGTAAACAACACCGGATCGCGCAGCGGCCAACGCAGCGCGGAGAGGCTGACCCGCCCCCCGAGTACGCCCATCTCCGCCTGCGACAAAATCAGAGGATGATCCTCACCGAAAGGATAAGCGCCCTGCAATGCCAGATGGATATCCTGCATGGTGAAGACGCTGACCAGTTTGTCGATATGTAGCGTGACGGGATGCCTGACACCGAATTCCCACCGATGCTGCGCAAAGCGATACGGTAAAACAAAATTGACGCCGCGCACTTCCCCATCCGGCAGCCAGGCGCTGCCATTCTTCACCACCCAGTGTCCGCCTGCACTGAAGCCCTGCTGGCGGGCAGCCGAAAAAGCCACCTGCGCATAAAATTCACCCGAACGCACGTTGATGTTGAGTTTTGGCGATAGCAGTGGCTGAAACACGGTTAACGGCTGTGCCGCCCACCACCCCATACCGCGCAGACGCTCTCCATCCCAGCGGCCACGCAGCGCTACCGGACCAATCGCTTGGGCATTGAGATCGCCCTGCCATTGAAAATTTGATGGGCTACGTCCGTCGACGCTAAACAGCAACTGTGAGGGAGGAAGGTATCCGCCTTCCCCCAGGTCAACCCGCTGTGATGTCAAGCGCAATGCACCAGCGAAATGTTCTTCCCCTGCTTTACGCTGCCACTGCAAGGGGGCCGTCAGGGTTAAACGCGGTTGGTGCGCCAGTACATGGCCATAGCGCAACTGATCCAACCCGCTGGAGAGTTGCTCAACCGTGATAAGCGAATCTTCCCAGCGTCCATGTCCGGCGACATCCCACTGGCTCCCGAGCGGCGGCAAGCGCCCTTCCCCCCAATAGCGCCACTGCCAGCGGCCGCTGTCCGGCCAGAAATCATGTGCCTGTCCATCCAGATGCAGCGCGATACGGCCCCAATAGCGATCTTGCGCGCGGACGATCGCCTGTAACCGACCATTCACCCCGTTGGCATTCAGCCGCAGGCCGGCCAGCGGCCAGCGCGCCTCCTCCAGCACCGTCTGCGCCGAGGGGCGTCCCCAGGCACGCAGTAGCGATCCCGGCAACAGCGCCAGGGTGGGGTTGATAACAGAACCACGGATCTCGCCGGGAATGGTGGCACTCAACGAGATATCGGCTAGATTGGCCTGCCCGGTAAGCTGGAAGCGTAAGGCGCTGTCAAGCAGCCCCAACCGCCCAGGCCCCAGCACCAGCACCGCGTTTGCCCTGCCGTTATGCCCTTGCGTCAGCATATTCAGACGCGCATCAATGCGCGTTTGCTGCCAACCGTCGCGCCAGTCGTGCAGCGTCATCGAGACATTGCCTGACAAGGGTTGCGCGGCGTAAGGCCAACGCCAGACGCCGTTTTCGATATCGATACGATCGGGACTCATTTTCCACGGCAGCGATACCAGCGGCGTGCTGTCATGTTGCGCCTCCAAACGCAGAACCCCTTGCGTTCCCTGCCAGTTCAGCGCCAACGTGAGCGGATCGGGGATGCTGCCGCTTTCCATGCGCCCTTGCAAAGCGCCACGCAGCGGCGGATGCGACACGCTCTCCGCCAGATCGGCCTCACCGCGCAGCACCAGACGAGAAGCGACATCAGGCGCAGAGAACTCCGCACTCTCCAAGGTGAAATGCGCGTCTTCCACTTTTGCCGTCAGCGATAACAGTTCACTTCGGTAACGCAGGGATTGCTGCTGGCGGTCAAGCACCAGATGCAGTTGCCCGGCATAGCTGTCCCACGGCAACACTGCCAGACGACCGATATTGATTTCAGCAGCGAACAGCCGCGCCTGCCACTGCGCGAGTAACGCCGGTTCGGCGTCTGCACCATCGGAGGAAGACGCAGGCAGACAGGCGGTATCGAGCGTCAAGCGGTCAATGTCCACGCGCCAACGGTGTGGTGCGCGCGTGAGCTGGATGTTATCGACATCCAGTAGCACACAGTCGCCCAGCGCAATGCGCACGCCCGCCGTGTTCACGCCCTGGATCCAGACAGGACGTGATTTCAAGGTGAAGGATGCGCCTTCAGGCAATACACTTCTCGCCGCAGCGGCCAGCCACTGGGGTGAGGTATACCAGACAACCAGCGCAAGCAGCATCGCGCTTCCTGCGGCAAACAGACACTTTCTCATTGCTCATCCGATCGGCAGCAGTTTTTTTCACCTGTGCAGAAGTGTGTATACTTCTTTATTATTAACATTCATTAACCTATTCAGTCACGCCTTACACCATTCAGCGCACATATTACTTACAGATTAGTGATAAAATGTTTACTTACGCGTAAAAGCTGCAATGCTTTAGCACCAAAATCATCGCAGGCTTAAGGCACAGTGATAAGCATAGAAGTGCCACGGCCACGGGTAACAGCATGCAGGTTAGGTAATACATTTCTTGTGATGCAAACGTTGTACCCGGAATTTGTACTTAAAGGACTACGTCATGCGCAAAAATCTCCCCATCCTCTCGCAGCGCTATCCATTGGACGCTGAGACACGGCTTATGTCTGTGACCACGCCCGGTAGCTTTATTACCTACGCCAACAAAGACTTTATCCAGGTCAGCGGCTACCACGCCGAGGAGCTAATGGGGGAGCCTCATAATATTATCCGACACCCGGATATGCCGCCATCCGCGTTCGCGGATATGTGGAACACACTCAAAAAGGGCAAAATCTGGACGGGTATAGTCAAAAACCGCCGTAAAAACGGCGAGTTTTACTGGGTTAAGTCGAGCACCACGCCGTTAAAAACGGGCGATCGACTTACCGGGTATATGTCGGTGCGGATTGCCGCTACCCACGAGGAAATCGCCCAGGCGGAAGCCCTGTATGACCGGGTTAACCGCGGCAAACTGACACGCCAAACCTTTTTTCAAGGCCTGTTAGTCTATCGCGGCCTGTGGGGGTGGTTGAACCTGACAAAAACCTTACCCTTGCGCTGGCGTATTCGTATCTGCTTTCTGCTGTGCAGCCTGTTGCCCCTGTCACTGGCTGGCGCAGCCCTGCATACCACCCCCTCTGCGTCCTTATGGCTGGGGCTGCTTGCCGCCTGCTCCCTCGCCGGCTGCGAATTACTGGTTCGCCAGGTAGCAGCTCCGCTGGCGCATATTTTGCAGCAGGCGATGCGCGCCGCCGCCGGTCAGGCAGACTCCATGGAGCAACTGGATCGCGTCGATGAAATAGGCATGCTGATGCGTGCAGTAAACCAATCCGGCCTGAACTTTCGCACCTTCGTTGACGACGTCAACAGCAACCTGCAAGCGCTGAATGCCGCCTGCCGTGATATTGCAGAGGGTAATCATACGCTGTCGCAATGCTGTGAAGACACCGAGGACAATTTGCAACAGACGGCGGCGTCGGTAGAACAACTCACCGCTACCATTAAAAGCAATGCGGACGCCACATTGCAAGCGTCTCATTTCACACAGGACGTCAATCGGGCGGTCAACAGCGGCGAGGAGGCGGTAGTTCAGGTCTCTGCGACCATGGCGGCGATCACCCAGTCCAGCGCGCGCATTACCGATATTATCCGCGTGCTCGATGACCTTGCCTTTCAGACCAATATTCTGGCACTCAACGCGGCGGTTGAGGCCGCACATGCCGGAGAACAGGGGCGAAGTTTTGCCGTGGTGGCCGGTGAAGTGCGCTCGTTGGCACAAAAGAGCGCCGCATCGGCGCGTGACATCGCCGCCATCATTGATGAGACGCTTAACACCATCCGCGCCGGTGAACACCAGGTTTCTCATACCCATTCGTCCATGAGCAACATTCTACAGCAGGTGCAGCGTGTCACCAATTTGATGCAAGAGATCAGCCTTGCCACGCAGGAGCAATCACACGGGCTGAATCAGATCAACAGCGCGGTCACCAAGATTGATGAACTGACCCATCAAAATACGGTATTAGCGGGACAGTCGCACAGCGCGACCGATCAGTTGGAGCGACAAATTGCCGATATGGCCCGCGCCATTTCCGTTTTCAACGCCCCGCGTTAATCCCTCGGTTCAGGGCCGGATAGGGACACTGTCCGGTCTTTTTTTCTCACACGAAAAACATTGCTGCACCCTTCAAAATTCTGGACGTCACCTATAATGAATAGGGTCGTTTTTTGTTATTTATCACGCTTCGCCATTATCACAAAAAAGTCATTAGCCTCCTCACGGTTTCCGGTATTTGCGGGTAATCAGCCTGAGCGGGGTTATGTGTATTGTCATTATCATTCGAACCTTTATCGCTGTCGTATTGGCATTAACGAAAAGGACTGGCAAATGCGAAAGAACTTTCCTGTAAGCGACATTCAGTATCCATTAGATGAAAAAGCTAAATTAATGTCGGTCACAACACCGACCGGACATATTACCTATGCCAATGCCGACTTTATTACCGCCAGCGGTTACAGCTCCGACGAAATTCTTCAACAGCCGCACAATATTGTGCGACATCCCGATATGCCGCCTCTGGCATTTGCAGATATGTGGCGTACCCTGAAAGCAGGAAAGCTCTGGACGGCGGTGGTAAAAAATCGGCGAAAAAACGGGGATTATTATTGGGTTAAAGCCAGCTCTACGCCGCTGATGAAAGACGGCGAACTGGCGGGATTCATGTCCGTGCGCACGCCCGTCGGGCAAGAAGACATTCAACAGGCCAGCGCGCTGTATCAGGAAATGAATGATGGCAAGCTCACCTATCGAACCCTTTACCAGGGCGTGTTGATATTTACCGGGCCGCTAAAACTTCTCAGTATCGGCAAAGTCATCCCGTTGCGCTGGCGTATTCGCAGCTATCTCTTGATGCTGTTTGTTTTTACCTTGATGGCCTTATATGTCACCATTCCCATTACGCCGCCGCTCGCCCTCTTTTTGCTGTCATTCTTTTTCGCCACCTTGCTTGCCAGTGAGTTTCTGGTGCGACATATTGCCGCCCCGTTAGAAAAAATTCTGTCTCAGGCAATTAACTCTGCATCGGGTCAGGCAGACAACCACTTCCAATTAAATCGTGTCGATGAGGTTGGCATGTTGCTGCGTGCTGTCAATCAATCAGGCATGAATTTTCGCACCTTTGTGGATGACGTGAACGGACAACTGCGAGAAGTGCGCAGCGCCTGTGTGTCCATCGCCCATGACAACCTGACGCTAAGTCAGCGCTGTGAGGATACGGCGCAAAGCCTGCAAAATACCGCAGCGTCAATGGAACAGTTAACCGCTACCGTCAAAAATAACGCGACCGCTTCCCACATGGCTTCGCAGTGTGCCATGGATGCCAACAGCGCGGTTGACGTGGGCGGAAAAGCGGTTCAGCAAGTCGCCAGTACCATGGATACCATGACGCAATCCAGCCAGGCGATTAACGAGATCATTAGCGTGCTGGACAATCTGGCCTTTCAAACCAATATCCTGGCGCTCAACGCCGCCGTGGAAGCCGCGCATGCCGGCGATCAGGGCAGAAGTTTCGCCGTGGTAGCAGGTGAAGTGCGCACGTTGGCGCAGCGCAGTGCTATCGCCGCCAAGGACATCGCGAGCATCATTGATACCACCATCGATAACATCAGCCGAAGCGATAAGCTGGTGCACCATACCAGTGATTCGATGGAAAATATTCTCACTCAGGTGCAGCAGGTCACCCAGCTGGTGGGTCAGATCAGTTTGGCAACCCAGGAACAGTCCATCGGACTCAATCAGATTACTGATGCGGTTAATAACATTGACGAGCTAACGCGCCAAAACACGCTGCTGGCGACCCACTCCAGTTCCGCGATTGACTGTCTGGAAAAACAGATCTCCACCATGGCAGATGCCGTTTCTGTGTTCAGCACCGTGCGCAGATAATAACCTGATTTTTCTGTGCTTTCTTTTTCAGCAAACCACCGCGATACCGCAGTCGGTGGTTTGTCTCGCCCTGATTTTCTTGCTAACGTAGCGGAAGTATTCTTGCGGAGAGACGCGTGATGAAAATCGCTATTTACAGCACCAAGCAGTACGACCGTAAATTTTTGGAAAAAGCCAACCAGCAGTTTGGTTACGAGCTTGAATTTTTTGATTTTATGCTGAGCGCGCAAACGGCCAAAACGGCGGTGGGCAGTCAGGCGGTGTGTATTTTTGTCAACGATGACGGCGGCCGCGAGGTGCTAACCGAACTGGCACAACTGGGCGTAAAAACGCTAGCCCTGCGCTGCGCCGGGTTTAATAACGTGGATCTCGAGGCGGCAAAAGAATTGGGCATCGACGTGGTGCGCGTGCCCGCCTATTCACCTGAAGCCGTTGCCGAGCACGCCGTCGGGCTGATGCTGTGCCTCAACCGCCGCATTCATCGTGCCTACCAACGTACCCGCGATGCCAACTTCTCTCTGGAGGGGCTGATTGGATTCAATATGCACCAGCGCACCGCCGGGATCATCGGTACCGGGAAAATAGGCATTGCGGCGATGCGTATCCTGAAAGGATTCGGCATGAAACTGCTGGCTTTCGATCCCTACCCCAATCCTCAGGCGTTGGAACTGGGCGCACAGTACGTGGATTTGCACACGCTGTATGCGCAATCTGATGTCATTTCTCTGCACTGCCCGCTCACCCCGGAGAACCACCATCTGTTGAATGCCGATGCCTTTTCGCAGATGAAAGATGGTGTGATGATCGTTAATACCAGCCGCGGTGGTTTGATTGATTCGCAGGCCGCGATTGACGCTCTGAAACAGCAGAAGATTGGCGCGCTCGGGATGGATGTGTACGAAAACGAACGCGACCTGTTCTTTGTGGATAAATCCAACGATGTGATTTTGGATGACGTGTTCCGTCGTTTATCTTCCTGTCACAACGTGCTGTTTACCGGCCATCAGGCTTTTTTGACCGAAGAGGCTTTGCTCAGCATTTCTCAAACCACCCTGAGCAACATCAAGCAACTTGCCCAAGGTGAATCCTGCCCTAACCAGCTGGACGCATAACCCTGACCGGCGGGCAATAGCAACTCAGCCCGCCGGACACATCCCGTTCAGTAACGATGATTCATCGCAACGCTTACCGTTGGCTAACTGGCAGGTGCCGATATTGCTGCCATTCAATTGCCGAGATTGCGCCATGGTGCCGCCCGCCAACGTACAATTGACCTCTGCCGGCGAGTTGCTTTTCAGCAATAATGCGGTCTCATTCCGGCTTATCGTATTGGCCTCGCTCTGCGCAACCGAATGATTGTCACTGCTGCATGCGGTTACCAGCACAGCGCTGATACCGACCAATAGCCATTGATACCCTTTCATTCATTGGCTCCATTACTTGTTTTATTCTCATTACGTGAGGGTCTTCGCGTCGCTACCGTCAGCATTGCGCGGCAGGTCACGCCACCCGCACTATTATTTTTCTGCTCCACGGGCGGAATGACGACGTGATAATTTTGCGACACACATCACAAAAAACTTGCATTGTGTGACGAAAGTCATATTATAGACAGCAACAAGGCAATAACAGATATCGCCAACTTATTAACGCTATACGGAGTCAACAATGAAAATTCGCGCTTTCTTCAAAGACATCATCGATTCCTATATCAAATTATTCGAAAATGCCCCGAAAGGCGGCTTTTTCTAAGCACCCGTGTTATACGAAAAAAAGCTGCTTCGGCAGCTTTTTTTGTGCCTTACAGCCTCCTTCCGGTCAACAACGCCTTCGCATTAATAGTGGAGGTTGCCCACTCACTGCTTCCCCCATCACCAATCGCCCAATCGGCCTTATCCATACCAGAGAGAGTCGATGACGCCATCACCATCATTGTTCTTTAATCAATGGAAAATATTGCCATGAATATTTTTTCCGTCATGAAACTTATCCAACCAAGAATTTAAAAAACTAAAAATATTATTTATTAATTGGCTCTTCATCTCATAGCCTGTAGAAACCGAGCAATTACTGAAATAAGAGTTCCGGGCGATTAATCATAACGAGTAAAAATCAACTGCATGATTGAAAACATTTCCAAGCGAAGATGCATTCACATAATCAGCATTGATATAATATTTTGAAAATAAAACACCGGATAAATTATAATTCTCCATACTTACCATTTAAACTCAAATAGTTAACTATAGAAACCGTTGGTCACTGTCTTTGATAATGTTAATATTTACATTTCCTTTGAATGATAAAACATAATGATTATCATATCATGCGCGTAAATCTCAGTAGCAAATAACAATCAATGCAAAATATCATAAATCCTTCAAATTAAATACGGTATCGTTATTTGTAACAAAATCAGTGTTATTTAAACTAAGTTAACAATTGAACCAATTCGGTTTTATTTACAATTGTAGTCTTATCAGCTTAAAACTATAGTCTTTACCGACAACGATATAAACCATAGTGTTAAAACTTAGAAATTGATATTTAAAATGGAGTTTCAATGCAGACGAATGCTATCACAAGCACCCATCATGAAAATACCGCCATACAACATTACCATCGTGAAACCCAATCAAATGAGACGCTAAATCAGATATCCACTGTCTCTAACTCTCAAGAAGATCATACGCTACACAAGCCTTGTTCAAGCTCATCCGATACGCAACGATCGTTACTTTGTTCTGTACGTGAATTTTTTTCTCCGTCATCATCAGCATCGACACAGAAAGCAACACCTGAAGAACTGAGGTTCATAGAGGAAGGGAGGTCATTGGTACTAAAAAGTGATAAGTTAATTCAACAAAATCAGCAATACAATAATTTTTCATTTTCCACTGCGCCCTCATGCGGATGGAAAACGATATTTGGATTGGGCTTACTTGCAGGTGCCAGTGTAAGTTGCGGCGCTTTTTTGTGGGCGCGACAACAAAACAATATAGTACCTGGTAATAGTTGCCCACCAAATGACCACTCACCGTTAAGTCCATTTTCAATGCCCCTATCGTCGGCGACACAGTCAACAACCGAAGCTATGCAATTCAGACCCGACACGGATCAATCCGCACAAAAAGCAGAAGCGTTAACCTCAAGCGCGAGTACGATAAAATCAATACAATCAATGAGAAAGAACCCAAGGGGAGATTTTTTTAAACAAACAAAAGTGTGTGATAATTCAACAACTCATTATAAAGATTGCCATGTCAGGCATATTAATACTGATAACTACCAGAGATATTGCTTCCTTTACTCAAAAGAAAAGCCCTGTGAAAATCCAGAGGATGTCAATAAACCAGTGGTGAGAGTGGTCGAACCCCAAAGAAATATAGACACAAAAAAACTTAACATTAAACAAAGGATAAAAAGCACTCAACTCGATAGCTGTACACAAAAGAATAGTTTATGTATACCCTATCCCTTAGAGGAGAACCCTGACATTTACATTCAGAAATGTTATGACTATGAAACCAAGTCCAGTTGTTTGATAAAATTAAAAGACTACCAAACAGAGTAATATTTTAACCAATGTCCGACAAATCCTCGCCCAATGTGGGTGGGGATGGTGGCACAATTATCGAACTCAGCAGTAAAACGATCTGGCATTCGTCGCCGTAATCCGTACCATACGCGCCATACTTATACATGCAGGTTGCTTTCTGCAAGAACCAACCCCTGGTTGATCACTACACAAAGGGAGCATGAAAATGCACAATAGGTATATGAAATCTAGGGCAAATGGATAGAAGACCTGAATGCAGATCGGGTCGGAATGCTGAATAAACGGCTTTCCCTGTGCATCGATTTGCCCCTGTGGTGCCCCCCAAGCGTTTGGAAAAGAAATAAAATGCAAGAAAATCAACAAATTAATCAAAAGCAGCAATACAACCTCAACAAACTGCAAAAGCGTTTACGCCGCAACGTGGGTGAAGCGATCGCTGACTTCAATATGATTGAAGAGGGTGACCGCATTATGGTGTGTCTCTCCGGCGGTAAAGACAGTTACACGCTGCTGGAAATACTGCGTAATCTGCAACAGAGCGCCCCGGTGAATTTTTCACTGGTGGCCGTCAATCTCGATCAGAAACAGCCGGGTTTCCCTGAGCATATTTTGCCGCAGTATCTCGACAGTCTGGGCGTCGAATACAAGATTGTCGAAGAGAACACCTACGGCATCGTGAAGGATAAGATCCCTGAAGGGAAAACCACCTGCTCGCTCTGCTCACGGCTGCGTCGCGGTATTCTCTACCGCACGGCGACCGAGTTGGGAGCCACCAAAATTGCGCTGGGTCACCACCGCGACGATATCCTGCAAACGCTGTTTCTCAATATGTTCTACGGTGGCAAGCTAAAAGGGATGCCGCCCAAGCTGATGAGCGACGACGGTAAACACGTGGTGATTCGCCCATTGGCCTACTGTCGCGAAAAAGATATCGAACGTTTTGCCGAAGCGCGTGCGTTCCCGATCATCCCCTGCAATCTGTGCGGATCGCAGCCTAATCTGCAACGTCAGGTGATCAAGGATATGCTGCGCGATTGGGATAAACGTCATCCCGGTCGCATTGAGACCATGTTCACTGCCATGCAAAACGTGGTGCCTTCCCATTTGGCCGATCATCAGCTTTTCGATTTCAAGGGAATTCAGCACGGCAGCGAAGTGATTGACGGTGGCGATTTGGCGTTCGATCGTGAAACGCTTCCGCTCCAGCCGGTCGGTTGGCACCCCGAGGACGATGCCGTTGCCGAACCTGAGCGCCTTAACGTTATCGAAATCAAATAATGCCAGGGCACTGCGGTGCCCGCCTGACCTTCAGGCAAAAAAAATGCCGACATAAACGTCGGCATGGTGTGAATCAATTGTGCTATGCAGTAATTCAAAAAAGGAAGTAAGACAATATGGAGCGCAACGCCCATCGCTTGACGTTGCATTCACCTGCGAGAGTGATAGTGCCGTACCTGAGTGCATGAAATGTTGATATTTCTCAATATATTCAATTTTTTTTGAAGACACTCAACATAATGTGATAGCAAACGCAGTAACTCGTTGGAAAATTTCATAGCCATTTACTGCGCTTTAACCACAGGGCAACGCCCCCCACCAAGGCGAGCAACATCAGGCAAAAGGTGATAAACCCCATGGATGAGCCACCGCCGGGGATCCCGCCCAGATTGACGCCAAACAGCCCGGTTAAGAAGGTGGTTGGCAAAAATATCATCGCCAACACCGACATACTGTAGGTGCGTCGATTCAGCGCCTCTGTCATCTGTGAGGTAATTTCATCGGCCAGCACGGTGGTGCGGGCAACGCTGGCGTCCAGATCGTCCAATCCGCGCCCAAGGCGTTCGGCAATTTCCTGCATCCTGCGGCGATCGTCATCGCCCATCCAGGCCAGGCGTTCGCCAGAAAGGCGGGAAAAGACATCGCGCTGCGGTGTCATGTAGCGCCGTAGCACAATCAGTTGCTTGCGAATCAATGCCAGCGTGCCGCGCGCCGGAATTTTCTGCTCCAGCAGGTCATCTTCCAAATCGATGATTTTTTCGTGCAGGTCGTCGATAAATTCACTGGTTTGGTCTGTCAGCGCTTCCGCCACCGACACCAGCCAGCTGCCGCTGTCGGTGGGCCCGTTGCCCTCCTGCAAATCGGTCAGCACATCATTGATAGCGGCAATTTTACGACGGCGCGTTGAGATAATCAGCGTATCCGTGATAAAGACCCGCACGGCCACCAGTTGGTCTGGGCGCGAATCGGCATTGAGGTTGATGCTGCGCAGGGTGATAAGTGTCCCCTCCCCCAGGCGCGTGACCCGAGGGCGCGCACTCTCTCCGGCCAGTAAATTACGAATGCCGTCAGGCAGCAGCGGCGTTTCATTCAACCAGCGCGCACTGCCGGGCAGGCTGTAATCCAGGTGCAGCCAGCAAGGATGCGTGCTATCGACCTGCCCCTCCGCCGAAATCGGTTTGATTCCGCCCTGCCCATCCAACTGGCAGGCATGAACCGCCTCTGAATCCTGCAATATTTTTCCTTCAAACGGCTTCATGTTTTTCTCTCCTACAGCCCTTACGCTACAACATCACAATGACGGTGATACCGTAACGGTTTTACAACAGCTAAAGCCTAGCGATAATTAGATTTTTCGCAAATTCAATCAGTAACAAAATCGCTCCCGGTCGTTACGCGTGTGCTTTATCGTCGAATAGCACATTTTTGACACATATCACTGCCCGTTTGTAAAAACCGGCTACAGTGTAGATGAGCTCTTGTTTCCGCATCAGATAATAAACAGGAGGTGATATGTATAAGACCGTGCTCGTTCCCATCGACATATCTGAAAATGAGTTAACGCAACGCGTTGTTACGCACGTAGAGGCGTTGGCGAAGCTCCATGACACCTACGTGCACTTTGTTACCGTGCTCCCTTCATACCCCTACTACACCACCCTTGGTGTTACCTATCCTGCCGGGCTGCCCGATATTGAGGAGATGAAACGCAACACCAGCGCGGCATTTACCGAGGTTATCAAGCGTTTTAACCTGCCGGAAGACAGGGTTATGCCTCACATCATGACCGGCACGCCCAAGGAGCAGATCCTGAAGCTTGCTGATTCGCTTGATGCTGACCTCATCATCATAGGCTCCCACCGCCCCAGCGCCACAACCTTTTTACTGGGATCCAACGCGGCCGCCGTGGTGCGACACGCCACCTGTTCGGTGCTTGTCGTTCGCTAGCCGTAGGCAGCCCGCGCAAAACGGGCTGCCTAATCGCTGACAGTTACGACCCGTGTTTCAGGATATAGAGGGTATGGCTGTAAGCCACGTCTTCGGGATTGGTGATCGGGTAGCCTTTTACCCAGGGTTTGATCAAACGGCCGTTAGTGTATTGATAGATAGGGGCGATAGGCGCGGCGTCCAGCAGCAGATTCTCGGCCTGGTTATACAGCGTGTTGCGCGCTGCCGCATCGGTTTTCATGCTGGCATCGTTGACCACCCGATCGTAATCCGCACTGCGAAAACGCGCAATATTTCCACTGTGCGTTGAGGTCAGCAATGACAGAAACGTCGAGGCCTCATTGTAGTCGCCCACCCAGGACGCACGGATCACGTCGAAATCACCGCTGTTGCGGCTATTGATATAGGTTTGCCACTCCTGATTGGTCAACTTGACGTTGACGCCCAGCTTTTGCTTCCACATCGAGGCGATGGCGATAGCGATTTTCTGATGGTTTTCCGCCGTGTTGTACAGCAGTGACAGCGTTAGCGGGCGATCGGGCCCGTAGCCTGCCGCGGCCATCAGCGCTTTGGCCTGCATATCCAACTCTTCCTGCGAGTAGTGCTGCAACAGGTTAGCTTCAGGTGTAAAGCCTGCCGTCACATCAGGCGTAAAGCGGTAGGCCGGTTTCTCTCCGGTGCCGAGCACTTTTTCGGCAATGATCTTGCGATCGATCGCATAGGAGAGCGCCCGGCGCACGCGCGCATCATTGGTTGGCGCACGCTGAGTATTAAAGGCGTAGTAGTAGGTTCCCAACTGCTCCGGCGTGTACACCTGCCCCGGCACATCCTTAAGCAGCTTCTGGTACATCTGTTTGGGGAAGGATTCGGTGATATCGATATCGCCCGCCAGATAGCGCTTGGTAGCGTTGGATTCCTGATTGATCGGCACAAAAGTCACCTTGGTCAACCGGGTGTTGGCACGATCCCAGTAGTAAGGGTTAGGCGCCAGCACCAGCTTCTCGTTAACCACACGCTCTTTTAACGCAAAAGCGCCGTTACCCACCAGATTTCCCGGTTTAGTCCAGTCGTTACCAAATTGTTCAACGGTTTTCTGGTGCACCGGAAACAGGCTGAAATGGGCAACGAGGTTAACAAAGTAAGGCACCGGCTTATTCAACTGCACACGTAGCGTATGGGCATCCACCGCCGTCACGCCTAACTGGTCGGGAGCCTGAGTCCCGGCAATGATCTGCTCGGCATTGACGATTCCCGCCAGACGGGCAAACCAGGCGAACGGCGAGGTGTTAGCGGGATCAACCAAACGCCGCCAACTGTAGACAAAATCCTGTGCGGTCACCGCATCGCCATTCGACCAGCGTGCATCATCACGCAGCGTAAACAGAAAGGTGCGGTTGTCATTGGTTTGCCAGCGCAGCGCAACGCCGGGGATCGCCCGTCCTTGTGCGTCCTGATTCAGCAGCCCTTCAAACAGATCGCGCGACACCTGCGCCTCGGGCAAGCCGACCGCTTTAATCGGATCCAGAGAGGCGGGTTCATCTTTGATATGGCGGACAATTTCCTGCTTATCCGCCAATATCGCATCGGCGGGCACGCTGGCCGCTACCGCACTGCCCGTTATCGAGCCCAAAATGACCGCCAGCAGGCTGCGTGATACGCCCCGTTTCAGCCCGGTATTATTAGGGTATTGCATAGCCATTCACCTCATCCATCATCAGGTTACGGTATCAGTCACAGTGTATTGCAACCATGATAGCGGGAAATGGGCTATGCCGCCTTATTGGGTTGGCGCTCTGTGTGTATCAATGCGAAACGGGGCACGAATAAGACTTTTTTCATCACACCGTTTATGATGAAGTAGTCAAATAAATGACCACAATAAGGCTTGGGCATCATCATGACGGGCACGAGTTTACTGACACCACGCCACCAGCGTGGACCCCTTAAGATATCCGGTGAACGCTATGGTTCATCCGCGCTGGGCGCGCCGTTACTCTACTTCCCTGCCGAGCACGCCAGCAGCGATACCGGACTGATTCTCGCGGGCACCCACGGCGATGAAGCCGCATCGATCGCCGTTCTCTCCTGCGCCTTGCGTAGCCTGCTCCCCGGACAGCGCCACCAGCATCTGGTGCTGTGCGTTAATCCGGATGGTTGCCAGCTTGGTCTGCGCGCCAACGCCAATGGCGTTGATCTGAACCGGAATTTCCCCACCGGTAACTGGCAGGAGGCCAATACGGTCTACCGCTGGAACAGCGCCACGCCTGAACGCGACGTGCAGCTTTCCACCGGCGCCTATCCCGGCTCCGAGCCTGAAACCCAGGCACTGTGCTCGCTGATTGAACGTCTCGATCCGGCCTGGATTGTCACCTTCCACGAACCGCTTGCCTGCGTTGACGACCCGGACCGTTCTTCGCTGGCAGGATGGCTGTCACAGGCCTTCTCGTTGCCACAGGTCGAGCATATTGGTTATCCCACGCCAGGCTCTTTTGGCAGTTGGTGCGCAGAGCACCAGTTGCCCTGCATTACCTTAGAGCTGCCCGCCGTTTCCGCCGATGATGCCAGCGAACGCTATCTGTCCCCGTGTGTCACCTTGTTGCAACAAAAGTTTTTATATCAATGTTGCTAATGTTGCCCTACACTGATGACCGTGTTAACCACCTGTAATTGAAGGACAAAGAAATGTCAAAAAATGTGCATTTTCAAGGCAATCCTGTCACTGTAGCCGGAAGCTTTCCTGAAAAAGGCGGTAAGGCTCCTGCCTTCACACTGGTTGCCAAGGACCTTTCCGATGTCGCGCTCACCCAGTTCGCCGGTAAGCGTAAAATCCTGAATATCTTCCCAAGTATCGATACGGGTGTCTGCGCCGCTTCCGTGCGCAAATTTAACCAATTGGCTTCTGAGCTGGATAACACTGTAGTGCTGTGTATCTCCGCCGATCTGCCGTTTGCACAATCGCGTTTCTGCGGTGCAGAAGGTCTGAACAACGTGGTCGTGCTCTCTTTGCTGCGCGGTGCGGAATTCAAGGACAACTACGGCGTCGCTATCGCCGCTGGCCCGCTGCACGGGCTGACCGCGCGCGCTGTGGTGGTGTTGGATGAGCAAGATAACGTGCTGCACAGCGAGTTGGTGAACGAGATCACCACCGAACCTGATTATGATGCCGCGCTGGCCGCACTGAAATAAGCCTCAGCGGATAAAAAGAAACGGCTGCCAAAGGCAGCCGTTTTTGTTGGTTACTCATCCGCCTCATCGGTGGATTTTCGCTGGCTCAAGCCGTATTCACGCAATTTGTTGGCAATGGCGGTATGGGAAACACCCAGACGTTTTGCCAGTTTACGCGTGCTGGGATAAGCCTGATAAAGGCGGGTCAGCACCGAGCGTTCAAAGCGCTTGCTGATATCATCCAGTGAACCTTCAAGCAAATCATCGCTCTGTACGGTATCGAGAGTGAACGAAGGAAGATCGATATCCTGCACGCGCAGTTCACGCCCTTCCAACTGAGTCAATGCACGATACACCGTGTTCTTCAACTGGCGCACATTACCCGGCCACCCGTACTGCGGCAGCAGATGATACAGTTCCGGCGCAATGCGTGGTCGGGCAATGCCCTGTTCATCGGCAAAACGCGCCACAAACAGTTCGGTGAGCGCCATGATATCTGCCGGACGTTCGCGCAGTGGCGGCAAGGTGAGCATCAGTACGTTAAGCCGGTAATAGAGATCTTCACGAAACTCACCGCGCTGCACCAGTTCCAGCAGGTTTTTCTGCGTGGCGCAAATCACCCGGACATTAACGTGCACCTCGTGCTCTTCCCCTACCCGACGGAAGGTGCCGTCATTGAGAAAACGCAGCAGCTTGGTTTGCATCTGCGGCGACATTTCACCCACCTGATCCAGCAGCACCGACCCGCCATTGGCCTGCTCAAAGAAGCCTTTTTTGCCTTCCAGCGCATTGGGATAAGCGCCCGGTGCGTGGCCGTACAGTTCACTTTCCATCACATCGTCAGGCAGTGAAGCACAATTGAGCGCCAAGAAAGGCTTTTTGCCGCGAGAACTGCGCAGATGGCACGCACGGGCCAGCATATCTTTACCGGTTCCGGTATCACCCACGATCAGCAGCGGCGCATCGAGCATCGCCAACTTTTTGCCTTGCTCAACCACCTGCCGCATTTTCGGGCTGACGGCGACGATATGATTAAATTCATTCTCATCGTTAACCGCCAGATCTTGTAACTGACGGCCCATGCGCACCGCCGATTTCAGCATGACCAGCGCACCGGCAATCACGCTTTCGCCCGCTTCATTATCCAAGTGCACCGGCGTGATTTCCAACAGGAAATCCTGCCCGCGAATCACCACACGCTCCGCTTCCAGCCTGCGCTCATCGTGCTCCAGCCAGCGTGTGAAGTTGTAATTGGGGATCAACTGGCTAATGGTGACCGCACTGATGCTGTCAGCCGATTGCTCAAACAGCGCCAACATCGCTGGATTGAACAATTCAATGTTGCCTTTCAGATCGAGAGAGAAAACCGGCTCAGGCATCGATTCCAACACGGCGCTCATCGCCCGTTGCTCTCGCTCGGAAGGCATGAACGCCACGGTGCGCACATCGCGCACGCTTTCGATCCGTCGAATTTCCGCCATCAGTACGCGAAAATCGTCAAATCCGAGCGTGGCAAAATTCAGGTAAATCCGTCCGGCGGGGTCAATTTCAATGCCACGCAAATCAATAGCGCGCGAGGCCAGTAAATCTAACAACTCGCGCGTCAGGCCAATTCGATCTTCACAAAAGACTTCCAGACGCATTAACAGCTACCTTCTTCCAGGGGAATGGATATCACAGGCATCATACCGCGTCCCCTTCCACGGATGAAGCCACCTGTCAGCAAAAGTTGACAGGTGGCAACATCTTTTTTTCCGTTGACGGTGTTTCGAGCGTTCGTGGGCGTTACGGCGGCGTTAGTGTGGATTTTTTTTGTACCACGGCCTTGATCTGCCCGACCAATTCACGCCGGAAATCCCCAAGCTGCGGCTTATCGTCAAGCCAGGGCAATGGCCGACAGAGCTCCATGGCCTTGATGCCCAGTCGCGCGGTCAGCAAACCGGCGCCAATGCCCTGCGCGGCGCGGGCCGAAAGGCGCGCAGCCAGATCCTGCGACATCCAGTCCATACCGATTTCACGCACCATTTCTGACGCGCCAGCGAAAGCGATATTCAACAACACCAATTTAAACAGGCGAATGCGGCTAAAGTAGCCCAACTCAATACCGTAGAGCGCGGCAATGCGATTGATCAGGCGCAGGTTACGCCAGGCAATAAAGGCCATGTCCACCAGTGCCAGCGGGCTGACCGCAATCATCAGCGTCGATTCGGCGGCCGAACGGCTGATCTCGCGACGTGCGCGGTTATCCAACACCGGTTGCACCAGATTGGCGTAAAGCACCAGTACTTCTTTGTCGTTATGCGTTTCATGCAGCGACGCACGCCAACGCTGGAGTGCGGGATGCCCGCTATCCAACCCGGCCTGCTGCGCCAGTCTTTCACAAAAATCGCGCCCCTGACCGACACCGTGACTGCCGAGCAGCTCACGGGCTTTATCACGCGCTTCGGCGCGGGCCCGCAACCGGTACAAGCGCCGCCACTCCGCCATCAGGGAGCCCGCACCGGCGACCACGATCATCCCGCCCGCCGCCAAGCCGCCCAGCGTGATCCACTGCTGTTCCAGCCAAGCGGTATGTACCGATTGAATGCCCTGCGCAACCGCGCTGGCACCGAATAAGGTGACGCCCGCCAGCACCAGTTTGCGCCACAGACTGCGACGGGGTCGCAATGCGGCTTCAACGGCGGCTTCCGCCTCGCCCTCACTGTTCAACGCCGCTTCCGGCAGCGTCGGAGCAAAGTGACGCGACGCATCATCATCAAAGGCGACGGTACTGCGCAAGCGGGGTGCGGTTGCCGAAGGTGCCTCATCATCAAAGGTGATGCGCGGCTTTAGCGGTTCACTCATCGCAATTTATCCCCCAATAAAAATTCCATGACGCTGTCCAGCCGAATGTGCGGCAGCGGCGTATCAACGTTCATCGCTTGAGGTCGAAAATCTTCAAAATGGAAACCCTGTTGCTGCCAAAAGGCGGCACCGGGCAAACGCGCGGGCACTTCACCGGGATAGAGCGTCAACGGTTCACCGTCGCCAAGACGATGTCCGCGCAGCGCGGGCAGGTTCTGCCCGTGATACTCCACGATACCGCTTTGGGTTGACTGCACGGATGCAATGCCCGCGCAATCCATGGTGATGCCTTCGAACGCCGCGTTCTGCCAGGCTTCCTGTACCAGTTGCTGCAAGAGCGACACCAGATTGGCATGCTGATCCGCCGTGATATGGTCCGCTTTGCTGGCCGCAAACATCAGTTTATCGATGCACGGCGAAAATAGACGGCGCAGCAAGGTACGTTTGCCATAATGGAAACTTTGCATCAGTTGCGTCAGCGCCAGACGCATATCGGTAAAAGCGTGCAGCCCGCGGTTGAGCGGTTGCAGGCAATCCACCAACACAATCTGGCGGTCAAAACGTGAAAAGTAGTGTTTGTAAAACCCTTTCACCACCGACTGGCAGTAATAGTCATAACGACGGCGCAGCATGCCGAGCGTGCTTTTTTCATCCGCCTGCGCCAGCGCGACGTCACCGAGCTGCTGTGCCTGTGGCCACGGGAAAAATTGCAGAACCGGCGCACCGGCCAATTCCCCCGGCAGCACAAAGCGTCCCGGCTGAATAAAATGCAGCCCCTCTTGCTTGCAGCGCAGCAGGTAATCGGTGTAGCGCTGCGCAATCTCGGCCAGCAGATTTTCATCCGCAGGTGCCAGCGGATCGAGTTTGTTGCACAGATCTAACCACGGCTTGGCCCACAGGGCGCGCTCACCTTGCAACAACCCGAGCATTTGCCGCGACCAGGCAAGATAATTTTGCTCCAACAGCGGCAAATCCAGCAACCACTCACCGGGATAATCGACA
The DNA here is from genome assembly GCF_025962655.1 of Candidatus Symbiopectobacterium sp. NZEC151. Taxonomy (GTDB): domain Bacteria; phylum Pseudomonadota; class Gammaproteobacteria; order Enterobacterales; family Enterobacteriaceae; genus Symbiopectobacterium. The sequence continues at coordinate 1,289,680 of NZ_JAGFPE010000001.1, forward strand.
ATTTCCAGATAGAGCGTGGAGGTATCCTTAAAGTGGCGCAGCAGCGAATCGTTGGAGCGGTAGCGCAGCGCCAGGCAGATTTCGCTGACGCCGCGCGTCGGCGTCGGCCACTGCGGCGGATCGCCAAACAGCGACATCATGCCTTCGTCATAGGCAAAGCGCGGCACCGCCAGATTTCGCTGAGGAACCCGCTTTGCGCCAAGCAATCGCCCTTCCCGCACCGCGGAAAAAAGCGGCAACTGCGCGCCGTTGTGTACGTTGAGCAGTTGGTTGACAAATCCGGTAATGAAGGCGGTTTTACCGCTGCGGCTCAGTCCGGTGACAGCCAACCGCAGTTGGCGATCCACGCTGCGGTTAACCAGGGCTTCAAATTCATGCTGTAAATGATGCAAAGGTTGCTGTAAGGGCAATCCGTCACTCCTTGTTCTATACCTCATGATTCATGCGCCAGTAGGTGACATCACAGTTGACGAAAACGGCTTTGTACCGCAAAGGTGTCCGAGGTGACATAACGCTCCATGTCACGCAGGCGCGCTTCACTGTCACGCAGTACCGCATCGGCCTCGTTCAGCGTTTGACTGGGTCGCACGGCGTCATCGTCGTGGTCATAAGCGCCCGCTGGTGCCGGGTCGAGAACAAAGGTCAGCACGATATACGCCACCAGCGTAAAGAAAAACAGGCCAAAGAACAGCGACAGCACCACAATAACGCGCAGCAGTTTCACCGGCACATCCAGATAGCGCGCCAGTCCGGCGCACACGCCTTTGATCATGCCCTCTTGCGGTAACCGGTACAGCTTGCGCCCGTGCGAATTCATCATCGCGTTCAATTTTCCTTTTATCATGATTGCCTCCAGTGGGGATGTTCTGCATCCAGAATCTCTTCCAGTGCCTGGATCCGCTCGCGCATCTGCTTCGCCTCTTGAGACAGCGCGGTCAAACGCTGGAGATCGCCTTGCCCCCAGGATGCCGCCCCTTGCGCCGCGTCACGTTGCTTGCGCTGACTGTAGTGCAGCCAAAGCCATACCGGGGCCACGAACAACATGAAAATGGTCAGTGGGATGGCAAGAAACAAAGCGCTCATTATATCTCCTTGATAGGCGTGTTAGTGTAGTGCGAGCGGTCCAACAGACTGGCCGCCATCAGGCTTCCGGTTTGATTTTTGCTTTTAACGCTGCCAACTGGGCGCTGATTTCATCATCAGCCTGCAATTCGGCAAATTGCTGATCCAGCGATTTCTGTTTACCGAAACCGACGCTCTCTGCTTCTGCTTCCATCGAATCAATGCGGCGTTCAAACTGTTCAAAACGGGCCATCGCTTCATCCAGTTTACCGCTATCGAGTTGACGGCGCACATCGCGAGAGGAAGAGGCCGCCTGATGACGCAGCGACAGCGCCTGCTGGCGGGCACGGGTTTCCGTGAGTTTGTTTTCCAGCTCGCCAATTTCACGTTTCATGCGGGTCAGCGTTTCGTCTACATTTTCCGCTTCACGGGTTAGCACCGCAATCACGTCGGCCAGTTTCTGCTTTTCAAGCAGCGCCGCACGCGCCAGATCGTCTTTGTCTTTGCGCAACGCCAGTTCAGCTTTTTCCTGCCATTGCCCCTGCTGGGATTCAGCCTGCTCGACACGGCGCGCGATCTGTTTTTTCTCCGCCAGCGCCCGCGCTGACGTGGAGCGTACTTCTACCAGTGTGTCTTCCATTTCCTGGATCATCAAGCGCACCAGCTTTTGCGGATCTTCCGCTTTGTCCAGTAACGAATTGATGTTCGCGTTTACGATATCGGCAAAACGAGAAAAAATACCCATTACAGTGTCCTCTTGGTCATGTCACAGTGCGCATGCACTGGTTGGTGATGTTGATTCGTCATGCTTGATGTCGACCAACCTTAGCGTTCCCTCTTGCTATTACAAGATGCATGCCAACATTGCGACAAATCTATCTAACTGTAATTATTGATTATTATTTTTTTGACAAATAAGTCTCATCGGATAGATTAGTAAAATACACCAACAGTTAGCAAAATTAACCGCAATAAAAGGTGACATCTGATGGATAAAGGCCAGGAAAATCTGCTGGGTGAAGCCAACAGCTTTGTTGAGATGCTGGAGCAGGTTTCACAATTGGCGCAGCTCACCAAGCCTGTGCTGGTATTAGGTGAACGCGGCACCGGCAAGGAGTTGATTGCCAGCCGTCTGCACTATCTGTCGCCACGGTGGCAAGGCCCGTTTATCTCCCTGAACTGCGCGGCGCTCAATGAGAATCTGCTTGATTCAGAGCTGTTTGGCCATGAAGCCGGGGCGTTTACCGGGGCGCAACGCCGTCATCTGGGCCGTTTTGAGCGCGCCGACGGCGGCACGCTGTTCCTCGATGAGCTGGCAACCGCGCCGATGCTGGTGCAAGAGAAATTGCTGCGCGTCATCGAATATGGCGTTTTGGAGCGAGTGGGAGGCAGCCAGCCGCTTCAGGTTGATGTGCGTCTGGTGTGTGCCACCAATGAAGATCTGCCCGCACTCGCTGCTGCGGGCAAGTTTCGCGCCGATCTGCTCGACAGGCTTGCCTTCGACGTGGTGCAACTGCCCCCGCTGCGCGAACGCCAGCAGGATATCATGTTACTGGCAGAACACTTCGCTATCCAAATGTGCCGGGAATTGCATCTGCCGTTGTTTACCGGGTTCTCTGCACGCGCTCGCCATGCCCTATTACAATACGCCTGGCCCGGCAACGTGCGTGAATTGAAAAACGTGGTAGAACGTTCGGTCTATCGGCACGGGGCGACCGCCGAACCACTGGATGCCATTATCATTAACCCGTTTCAACGCACCGTTGAACCGCCCATCGCCGACACCGCCGAGGACACCGCACTGCCGCGTCTGCCGTTGGCGTTACGCGAATGGCAGCAGACGCAAGAAAAAGCGCTGATCGAGCAGGCGTTGTCTCAAGCGCGTTTTAACCAGCGCAAAGCGGCTACGCTACTCGGGTTAACCTACCATCAGTTGCGTGGACTGCTGAAAAAACATGATATCGCCAGCGCAGAGGCGTAAACCGCAGGCAAAAAAAAAGCCAGCAAACGCTGGCTAAAATAATACTGGAAGCAATGTGAGCAATGTCGTGCTCCCCTTGCGCGCTTACTTGAAGCCGTTTGGAGTGCGAGATGAATGATAATAGTTATCAGTATCAGTTGTAAAGCACTTTGTTGAGAATTTTTCTCATTTCCGTAGTAACGGTAGGGTTCTTCTCTGTTTACCCTGGCGACCCGATACGCTCTTCGGGCTGTCGATCAGCCCCGTGAGGTGTCCTGTTCGTATTTCTTGAAATTTGGTGGAAAATACAGCAGGTGAGCATCTACGGAGTGGGGCACTTTAGCAGAGTGCGGTACACTCTTATCATGACAACTCTGATTTTCAGCCAACTTAAGCGCATCGTATGTCTGGATACACCTCCTGCCTGATAAAAATAGGCGCGCTGTTCTCCGCCTTCCTGATAGGGTCTGCGTTCGCCGCAGCCCCCGCACAGGCGCAGCGGGAAGATATACGCCGCAGCGGTTTCGTATACTGCGTCAACGGCGTGGTCAATACTTTTAACCCACAGATGGCGCGCAGCGGCGTGATCATCGATACGCTGGCGGCACAGCTTTACGATCGGCTGCTGGATGTCGACCCTTACACCTACCGTTTGATGCCGGAACTGGCGCAGCGCTGGGAGGTGTTGGATAACGGCGCAACCTACCGATTTTACCTGCGCCACGATGTGCCGTTTCAAACCACCGACTGGTTTACGCCCACGCGCCCGTTAAACGCCGATGACGTCATTTTCAGCCTGCAACGGATGCTGGATAAAAACCATCCGTATCATGACGTGAACGGCGGTGAGTACCCCTATTTCACCAGTTTGCAGTTTTCCGATGTGGTGCAAAGCATCCGCAAGCTGGGTGACTATGCGCTGGAAATCCGCCTTAACAGCCCTGATGCCTCTTTTTTGTGGCACCTGGCGACCCACTACGCCCCAGTACTTTCCGCCGAGTATGGTCAGCAGTTGATCAAACAGGATAGAAAGGAGCAGTTAGACCGTGAGCCGGTCGGTACCGGGCCTTATCGTCTCGAAGCCTATCGCAGCGGTCAATATCTGCGCTTGATGCGCAACGATCGCTACTGGCGCGGCAAACCGCGGATGCAGCAGGTGGTCGTTGATTTGGGCGTCGGTGGCACCGGGCGTCTGTCGAAATTGCTGACTGGCGAATGCGACGTGCTGGCTTATCCCGCCGCCAACCAGTTGCCTATTTTGCGCAACGATCCGCGCTTGCGGCTCTCGCTGCGTCCTGGGATGAACATCGCGTATCTCGCCTTTAACGTGCGTAAACCACCGTTGGACGACATGCGCATTCGCCGCGCCATTGCGCTGGCGATCAACAATGACCGTTTGATGCAGTCTATCTATTACGGCACGGCAGAAACCGCAGCGTCGCTGCTGCCCCGCGCCTCCTGGGCCTATGACAGCGAATCGCGCATTACCGAATACAATCCGGAAGAAGCGCGCCGCTTGCTGACAACCCTGGGGGCAACCGATCTTAACCTCAAGCTGTGGGTGCCCGTCGCCTCGCAATCCTATAATCCGAGTCCGTTAAAGACCGCTGAGCTGATTCAGGCGGATTTGGCGCAGGTGGGGGTGAAAGTGACCATTGTCCCGGTTGAAGGCCGTTTTCAGGAAGCGCGACTGATGGAAATGAGCCATGACCTGACGCTCTCAGGCTGGACCACCGACAGTAACGATCCTGACAGCTTTTTCCGTCCGCTGCTCAGTTGCGCTGCAATTCACTCGCAAACCAATTACACGCATTGGTGCGATCCTACGTTCGACAGCGTGCTGCAAAGCGCTCTCACCTCGCAGCAGTTGTCCAAACGCATTGAGTACTACCAGCAGGCCCAGCAGATACTGGCACAGCAGTTACCGGTGCTGCCGTTAGCCTCTTCGCTGCGTATGCTGGCTTACCGCTATGACATGAAAGGGCTGATATTAAGCCCGTTCGGCAATGCCTCTTTTGCCGGGGTGTATCGCGAGTTTGGCGAGACGCCGACGCCAGAAGGGCCACCGCTGGTGGGTAACGAGGGAGAGCAGCCATGATCATTTTTACCCTGCGTCGCCTGTTGCTGTTGCTGATAACCCTGCTGCTGCTAACGCTGGTCGGCTTTAGCCTCTGTTATTACACGCCCAACGCCCCGCTGGGCGGTGCGACGCTGTTTGACGCCTATGGTTTCTTTATGCGCAGCCTGATGCGCGGCGATCTCGGCATTTCGTCGATTAACGGCGAATCGATCAGTGTGCAGTTAAAAGAAGTGCTTCCCGCCACCATCGAGCTGTGCGTGCTGGCCTTCTCACTCTCGTTGTTGGTGGGTATTCCGCTCGGCGTCACCGCAGGCGTGATGCGCAATAAAACCCCCGACATCATCATCAGCGCCATCGCCTTGGTGGGCTTTTCTATTCCGGTATTCTGGCTGGCGCTGTTGCTGACGCTGCTGTTCTCGCTGCAACTCGGCTGGTTGCCGGTTTCAGGCCGTTTCGATCTGCTCTATCAGGTTGAACCGGTGACCGGGTTTGCGCTGATTGACGCCTGGTTATCCGATTCCCCTTATCGCGATGAAATGCTGATCAGCGCCGTGCGCCATCTGATTTTGCCGATTATTGTACTGGCCGTTGGCCCCACGATGGAGGTCATTCGCCTGATGCGCATCAGCACCACGGATGTGTTCAGCAAGAATTATGTCAAAGCCGCGGCTACCCGCGGTCTGTCGCGCCTGACCATTATTCGCCGCCACGTGCTACGTAATGCGCTGCCCCCTATCGCTCCGCAACTGGGACTTCAGTTTTCCACCATGTTGACGCTGGCGATCATCACCGAGGTGGTGTTCAGTTGGCCCGGTATAGGGCGCTGGCTGGTGGATGCCATTCGCCAGCAGGATTATTCCGCTATCTCCGCCGGGGTTATGGTGGTCGGGGCGATGGTGATTACGGTCAATGTGCTGTCCGATATTTGGGGCGCAATGGCGAATTCACTGAAACACAAGGAATGGTATGCCCTTCGATAAATTATTTCATTAAATTAAAAATTTATTAATTATCAATGAATTGAGTTTTTTTTAATTTGAATTAATCATTATAAAACACACAAGTGTTTTACACTGAATGTGAAATACTTTGACTCCTCATTGCATGATAATTACTGTATATAAAAACAGTTAATTAATATCTACATGCGAGGCCACCATGAAAGTCGAAGGCACGATCGCCAAAGAGAAGACGTTACCCAACGGTGCCGCTGAAGCGCTGCAAAAAGAGTTTGGCCGCCGACTGGCTGCGCGGTACCCAGATTGCAAGTTAACGGTGCGTAGGGCGGGTCGCGACGGACTGACGGTATATCCTGTTTTATATGGCGGCACAGCTTGCACTATCTGATGATGGGTTACAGCGTGTCGTTAACAAGATGCATGAGATAGGAGCCGAAATCCGCTGATGATCAAAACAGATTTTCAAGGAACGACAATCTGCGTACTTGCTAGCAATGACAAACTCATACTGTGCCCGGAAGGGTTTTACGCCGTGATCGAAGACTCTGGGTTCTATGTCGTTCTTCTGGTGACTGGTAACGATGCCTGGACCATCCATCCTGATCTGGTATTCACGCTGGAAGATGCGCTCGACATTATTGCCGAGCGACGAGGTTTGTTACTCGCTCCCTCACGTTAACAAATCAAAAACGAAATACCTTTTCAGCACCAAACCACTATCAAAATCAAAAAATGACGCATTCTTAACGATATCCTTTCACAAAAAGTAGATTCGTTAAGAATCATCTGTTAAAGTGAAATCTAATTATTTACATTGACCCTCCTTTTTTTTCACTCGTTTATTTTATCCTATGAATATAAACTATCGTCCCGATATTGATGGCCTTCGAGCCATTGCCGTTTTATCCGTTATCGCTTTTCATTTAAATCCGCACTGGCTTCACGGTGGCTTTATTGGCGTTGATATTTTCTTTGTAATATCGGGTTATTTAATCACTAAAATTATTTACACCGACATCTTAAACAAAGAGTTTAGCTTTAAATCTTTTTATCAGAGAAGAATTAACCGCATTTTACCGGTCTTTTTTGTGGTCATGTTCTGCACGACTTTTGCAGCGTGGTATGTGTTATTGCCGAATGATTTCACGCTGTTTATGGAGAGTTTAAAGTCAACCACTTTCTTTTGGGAAAATATGTGGTTTGCTTATAATACAGGTGGCTATTGGGATTCATCGGCAACAGATATGCCAATACTACATACCTGGAGCTTAGCCGTTGAAGAGCAGTTTTATATTGCACTGCCTTTTTTATTATTCTTTTTTTTTAGATTAAGATTTAATCGTTCAAAAATTTTAGTGACGCTTGGGCTAATTGCGTTCATCTCATTTTCACTGGCGCAACTGTCACCGCTATCAGCATTTTTAACCAAGTATAATTACTATTCACTTATCACAGGCAGAGCTGGTGAGCTATTAATTGGATCTATCATTGGCATTTTGTCAGTTAAAAGATCAATGAAAATTGGTGAGATAGTGCGTGATGATAAAAATCATCTAACTATTAAAAATAGCTTAACAATAATCGGATTTTTGATGATGTTATTGTCAATTATCTTCTTATCTGAAAAACATCTATTTCCGAGTTTTTGGGCAGTTATTCCCACTATCGGCGTAGCGTTAATTATTTTTTGTTACGATAAGAATACTTATGTAGCTAAATTACTTTCGATTAAACCCATCGTTTTCATCGGCACAATTTCATTTTCGTTATATTTGTGGCACTGGCCGATTATTGTGCTTGCTCGTAAATATTCATTCATTGATAACTTTACGACTATCAATGAATATTTAGTCGTTATTTTACTTATTACTTTTCTTTCATTATTTAGCTTTTATGTGGTTGAGAAACCTTGTCGTAAATATAAGAAAACCTTTAAATTCTCATTGATTGCGTATTACATGATCCCCTCTGCTATAATTCTTATGATTTATGCATTTGAAGGAAAAATAAATTCATCATCTTATGCAAAATATGAAGAAGCAGTTAAGCCATATAAATTACAAACACAATACTTAAATCCTGAGAATGATTTTTGTGACGGAAGAATTATAGGAAATTGTGTGTTTGGTGATAAATCTAAAAAACCAGAAATATTGATGATTGGGGACTCTCATGCCGGGCATTACTCTCCTTATTTGGATGAGGCAGGTAAAAAATATGAGTTTGCAGTAAAAATCATCAGTTACCATGGATGTGAATTTTTACCTGAGCAAGAAGATGAAAACGAATGGGCTGTTTTATCGCAAAAAGAACCTTGCATAAAAGCAATGAATGATATAAAAAACGAAATTGACCAATATCCAATAATCATCTATGCCTTAAAATATAACTTATTTCCAATAGGATCTGAGTTTTTAGCGAGTAAATACTTGCCCAAGATGGTTTCAAAATTAAAAGAACAGCAAGTGATTGTGTTAGCTCAAGTTCCAACGATTAGCGAAAATGAACGGTTAAAGTTTATGAATGCTTTTTTAAAAGGGAAACATTACCAATCTAATGAATTTTTAACTTATGGAGAGACAATTGCAAATAACTTAGTTAAAAGTGAGTTGAAAGGTAAAGCTATATTTTTCGATCCTTTATCATATTTAGATGAAAACGCTAAAAAAGAATGGCCTATATACCATGGATTAATGGCGTACTCATTTCATAGCCATTTAAATGAATATGTTACTCGAAAATGGTCTGAAGAGGTACTTCCAAAGCAAAAAGAATTTTGGGAGAGTGTTTTAAAAAAGATGAATAATAAAGCGGTAAATTAGGTTTAGTTAAAAGGCAAGGTAACCAGTTAGTATAACTGGTTTAATGAGACTATAATTTAAATTGTGTAATTGCCTGTTTTTGATGTGTTCACGCCAACAACGGAGACAGGCACATTATGGACGAAAAGAAGCTTAAGGCACTCGCTACCGAACTGGCCTAAGGCCTTAAAACAGAAGAAGATCTCTGGGCTGACACCACCAAGGTGACTGTGTTGGCGCGTCCGGTTGTAGAAGACTTCAATGTAATCGAAGATATCGGCGCTGGCCAGCGCGCGGGTTTTGTAGATCCGCTTACTGATGCGTTCTTTTTTCAGCGAACTGAAGAACGATTCTGCTACCGCATTACAATAAAGGAATCATTAATTCTTACGTTACTGAATTAAAAGATCTCCATAAGCCAGATCCCGTGGATAGCCAAAGAAAATATATTCCTTAAGAGCAGTGCCGATGACCCTGTCGCTGCTGCTTATCGTCCCTGATGTTTGCAAACCCAAGCGTCGCATCCCCTATCACCTTCGGTTCAGTATGGTCTCTGCCCCGGCGTGGCAACGCTTTCTGTTAGCTTCCTGCCGTGCGCACCAAATAAACAACGATCGATTATTCGAAATATTCACGCATCCGGATAGCATTACACTCATCAAATCTTTTGCTATGTTGCTGTAACCTGTGCGGATTTAGCGCTATGATAGAGGGTGATTATAATAGAATTTCAGCTATGGGCGGCAGAGATACTTAATTGATATCATTATATTTTTTAATCATAAGGAGTATCTTGAATGAAAAAAAAACACCTTCTTTATTTTATGTTTCCGCTGTTTTTTTCTGTGCAATTTAGTGCAGAATCCTGTACCAGCCTGGCCATTTTGGATACCAACAATAATTTATACCATGGCCGTACGCTTGAGCTAACGACAGACCTCCCTTCCTGGATAACCTATTATCCTGAAAACACGGTTTTTCAGAAGAAGACACCCGATGGAGAAAATGGGGTACGCTATCAGTCTCATTTCAAAATACTTGCGATTAGTACCAAGGTATATGACGATGGTGATATATATAACATTTTCCAAGGAATGAATAGCGGAGGGCTTTCATTCAGTGCCAACATGATAAATAGCGCTGAGCTTGATGATTTAAAGCCCAATGAATATAAAGATGCCATCCCAGTCACTGCGATAGGCGAATGGGCCTTATCTCAATTTTCTAGCGTCAGTGAAGTCAAAGCGTCGGTAGAAAAGACTAAATTTCGCTCGCCTGTGATTAAAGGATTTGGCAACATTAAAGCGCCATTTCATTATGCGTTTTATGATAAAAACGGCGGCAGTATCGTTATTGAAGCTGTTGATGGTAAATTAAAGGTCTATGAAAATCCAACTCGCGTAATGACCAATGGACCTGGTTTCCCTTGGCACTTGCAGAATCTGAATAACTATACGCAACTGACCAATGTTGATCGCTCTCACGCAACCCTTGGGAACATCCCCGTCAGTCAACCCGACAGCGGTATTGCCGTTTCGGCGCTGCCATCGTCAGACACCTCTGTAGGCCGATTCATTCGTGGTGTATTTTACACGACCTATGCGCAAAAGCCGGCAAATTCACAACTCGCGATGAATACGCTAGCGCACATTATGAACCGCTTTGACCGTATCAAAGATAGTAGTGTGGATGAGAAAAATGGGCAGGGAGACGCTAAACCATCGCAGACGGAATATACCGTATGGACAAGCCTGTCTGACCTTACGCAAGGGAAAATGTTGGTGAAAGGATATACCGATATTAACTACACAGAATTCTCTTTTGATAAAATCAAAGACAAGAAAACGCCCTTTTTTGAAAGAATAAATGTGGAACAGTAAACGGCATCCAGGCAGTCCGCAGCGCAGGTGGTGACCTTCGGTGATCCAGGTACCAAATTGCTGCCCGCGCTCTCTTGCCTGCGACGGGGATATAGAAGGATAATCACCTATGCTTAATGCTGCGGGTTTCTTTTCCCTGCGGCATCGGTAAGTAGCGCTACCGGAAATCGAGAGCCTGACATTCAGTCTATGTGAATCATAGATTACCTCTACTTTGTTTCGGTGCTTTCCTGATCCAAGGTAATGATATGATTGATATAAGTAGAGTAACACCACATGCATCAAAAGCAGTTCAAGTGACATCATATGCCCTTCGATAACGTTTACAGTGAAAAGCGCCTGCCCAGCCGGGTGCGTGATATCTGGCAATTTTTCCATCGCGATACGCTGGCGATGATTGGGCTGTACGGCTTTTTGGCGCTGCTGTTTCTGTGTCTGTTTGGCTCAGCCATCGCCCCTTATGCCGTCGATCAGCAATTTTTGGGCTATCAGTTGTTACCGCCCTCCTGGTCACATTACGGTGAAGTCTCCTTCTTTCTCGGCACAGACGATCTCGGGCGCGATCTGTTAAGCCGGTTACTAACCGGTACGGCGGCGACGGTCGGCTCGGCGCTAATCGTCACCTACGCGGCGGCTTTCTGCGGCATTGTGATCGGCACCTTAGCCGGCGTAACCCACGGCCTGCGCTCCGCATTATTGAACCATATTCTCGATACGCTGCTGTCAATACCGTCATTGCTGCTAGCCATCGTGGTGATCGCCTTTATCGGCCCGGATTTGGTCCATGCCATGCTGGCCGTGTGGCTGGCGCTGCTGCCGCGCATGGTGAGAACGCTCTACACCGCCGTGCACGATGAGATGGATAAGGAATATGTGATCGCCGCCCGGTTAGACGGCGCATCAACCCGCTATATCATTTGGTACGTGGTGTTGCCCAATATCGGGCCGGTGCTGGTGTCCGAGTTTACCCGTGCGCTCTCTATCGCCATTCTGGACATTTCCGCGCTGGGCTTTCTCGATTTGGGGGCCCAGATGCCGACGCCCGAATGGGGTGCCATGTTGGGCAATTCGTTGGAACTGGTGTATGCCGCGCCCTGGACGGTGATGTTGCCGGGTGTGGCCATTACCCTCAGCGTGCTGATTGTCAATCTGCTGGGTGATGGCATCCGCCGTTCCCTGCTGTCGCAAATGGATTAATGGCGGAGACGAACCATGGCACTACTTGATATTCGTAATCTGACCATTGAATTCCTTACGCCTGACGGCCCGGTCAAGGCGGTCGATCGCGTCAGCATTACCCTGACCGAAGGGGAGATTCGCGGTCTGGTGGGCGAATCGGGATCGGGCAAGAGCCTTATCGCCAAAGCCATCTGCGGCGTGACCAAAGATAACTGGCGGGTAACCGCTGACCGCTTCCGCTTTGATGATATCGACTTGCTGCAACTGTCGCCCCGCGCCCGGCGTAAACTGGTCGGCCATAACGTGTCGATGATTTTTCAGGAGCCGCAATCCTGTCTCGATCCTTCCGAGCACATTGGCAAACAGCTGATGCTTGCCATCCCCGGTTGGACCTATAAAGGCCGGTGGTGGCAACGCTTTCAGTGGCGCAAACGCCGCGCTATCGAGCTGTTGCACCGGGTTGGCATCAAAGATCACAAAGATATCATGCGCAGCTACCCCTACGAATTGACGGACGGCGAGTGCCAGAAGGTGATGATTGCCATCGCGTTGGCGAACCAGCCGCGCCTGCTGATCGCCGATGAACCGACCAATGCGATGGAATCTACCACCCAGGCGCAGATTTTCCGGCTACTGTCGCGGCTGAACCAGAACAATAACACCACCATTCTATTGATCAGCCATGACCTGCAAACCATGAGCAAGTGGGCCGATCGCATCAACGTGCTGTACTGCGGACAAACGGTGGAAAGCGCGCCGAGCGAAGATTTGATTACCGCACCGCACCACCCTTACACCCAGGCGTTGATCCGCGCCATGCCCGATTTCGGGCGCTCGCTGCCGCACAAGAGCAGACTCAACACGCTGCCGGGAGCCATTCCGTCCCTTGAATACCTGCCGGTAGGCTGCCGTTTGGGCCCGCGCTGCCCCTATTCGCAGAAAAAATGCATGCAGACGCCGCTGTTGGTATCGACCAAAAATCACTGGTTTGCCTGCCATTTCCCGCTTAATACGGAGGAGCAATGATGGATGACATTCTGCTCGAAGCGCGCAACCTGACCAAAACCTTCCGCTACCGTACCGGGTTGTTTCACCGCCAACACGTTGAAGCCGTGAAATCGGTGAGTTTTACGCTGCGCGCGCGGCAGACGCTGGCAATCATCGGCGAGAACGGCTCGGGAAAATCGACCCTGGCGAAAATGCTGGCGGGCGTCATTCCACCGACCTCCGGTGAACTGCTGATTAACGATCATCCGTTATGCTACGGCGATTATCGCTACCGCTGCCAGCAGGTACGCATGATTTTTCAGGACGCGGGCAACGCGCTCAACCCGCGCCAGCGTATCGGCCAACTGCTCGATATGCCGCTGCGCTTGAATACCACGTTGAACGGCCACGAGCGGGAAAAAATGATCAACCAGACGCTGCAACAGGTAGGCTTGCGCCCTGACCACGCCTATTACTACCCACAGGCGCTGGCCCCCGGTCAAAAACAGCGCGTGGGGCTGGCGCGCGCGTTGATCTTGCAGCCCAAGGTGATCGTGGCGGATGAGGCACTGGCTTCGTTGGATATGTCGATGCGCTCGCAAATCATCAATTTGATGCTGGAACTCCAGGAGGAACAAGGGATCTCCTATATTTATGTCACTCAGCATCTGGGCATGATGAAGCATATCAGCGATCAGATCGTGGTGATGCACGCCGGTGAAGTGGTAGAGCGAGGCAGCACGGCAGACGTGCTGGCAGCGCCGCTGCACGATTTGACCAAACGCCTGATTGCCAGCCACTTTGGCGAGGCGCTCAGCGCCGATGCCTGGCGCCGCGATGGTGCACAGTTTTAGCCGGATTCGCCAGCGCGACATCGCGGCAAACGCGCGGGTGATACTGCTCGGAGTACCCCACGGGGGGCAACCATGCTAGAATCGCCCGGTTTACTCACTTCGAACGCCCCGATTAACGCATTCTGTGCAGGCGTTCGCAGCAACTATAATCACAAGGATTACTGCTATGGGTTTTCTAACCGGTAAGCGCATTTTGGTAACGGGTGTTGCCAGTAACCGCTCAATTGCATTCGGTATCGCACAGGCGATGCAACGCGAAGGCGCTGAACTGGCGTTTACGTACCAGAACGACAAGCTGAAATCGCGTGTTGAAGGTTTCGCACAAGAACTGGGTTCCAGCATCGTACTGCCGTGCGACGTTGCGGAAGATGCCAGCATCGAAGCCCTGTTTGCAGAACTGGCTAACGTATGGCCGACCTTTGACGGTTTTGTTCACTCCATCGCGTTCGCCCCGGGCGATCAACTGGATGGTGATTACGTCAACGCCGTGACCCGTGACGGGTTCCGCGTGGCGCACGATATCAGTTCCTACAGCTTCGTGGCGATGGCTAAAGCCTGCCGCGCCATGCTGAACCCGAACTCTGCGTTGGTCACCCTCTCCTATCTGGGTGCCGAGCGCGCTATCCCGAACTACAACGTGATGGGTCTGGCAAAAGCCTCTCTGGAAGCCAACGTTCGCTACATGGCGAACGCCATGGGCGCGCAGGGTGTGCGTGTTAACGCCATTTCCGCCGGCCCGATCCGCACGCTGGCCGCGTCTGGCATCAAGAACTTCAAGAAAATGCTCTCCCACTGCGAGGCCGTGACGCCTATTCGCCGTGTGGTCACGATTGAAGACGTGGGCAATACCGCCGCCTTCCTGTGCTCGAATCTGTCCGCCGGTATCTCCGGTGAAGTTCTGCACGTAGATGGCGGCTTCAACATTGCTGCGATGAATGAGCTGGAACTGGATTAATTTCCAACCGCTATCGATGAAAACCACCGGTATCCGGTGGTTTTTTTTCGTCCCAACTTAATCCGCGTTTTCTGCCAACCACGCCTGAGCGAAAACAAAGAAGTTTTGCGCCAGTGCCGTCACCTTACCGACCGGAGCCACAACCAGTGCCGCCTGACGCAGCATCGGTGGCAACGTCAGTGGGCGAAAACGCAGTGCGGGTATCATGTCCGGCAGCAGGCTTCCCTGTGGCACGACGGCGCAGCCCAATCCTAAAAAGACACTCTGCATCAGTTGCATCACCGAGGCACTTTCCACTTTAACCCGCGGCGTCACACCCGACTCGCGAAAGTGTCCATCGAGATAGCGCCGAAAATAGCGGCTGGGCTCTGCCAGACACAGCGACACATCGGCCAAATCCGCTAATGCCAGCGGCGTCTCTCCGATCATCTGCGGGAATGCCTGCGGGTGATACACCAGCGCAATGTCGCTGCGGTGCAAGGGTGCCGCCTGGAAAGCCAGCTCTTTGAGCGTGGCAAGTTCGAAAAATCCCAGACCAATATCCACCGTATGGGCATTGAGCGCTTCCAGAAGCTGATCGGCACTGAATAACGAGACCTGATAGTCGAGCTGCGGGTAGCGTTCATGGGCAGCAGCCAGCAGTTGCGGCAGCACCATTCCCGATTGCGGCACGGCACCGATACGCAATACGCCGCTCACGCCGCGCTTGAGCGATGCCACTTCCAGCTTCAATCCCTGATATATCGAGACGATTTCACGCGCCCAGGCTAAAACGCGTTCTCCCTCCGCGGTGAACCCTTCAAAATTGTTACCGCGATTAATCAGCGACAAATCGAGCTCACGCTCCAGGTTTTTCAGCCGCATAGAGAGCGTGGGTTGGCTGACGAAGCTGGCCTCCGCCGCGCGCCCGAAATGACGCTCTTTCTCAAGATTGCACAGGTAAATAAGCTGTTTGATGTCGATAATATCGTTTCCTGTCGCACACTCGCAATAAGGGAGAGGTCCCCGCAGAAGTGACAGTGAAACCAATTTTTCCGTGCACCGCAAGTCATTCGCGTCGGAGGGTTTATAAAATGTGAAATATACCAATCACATAAATTCAATAGTCCTGGCTAATCGCGCCATAGCCACAGTCGATTAGACGACTGTCGTCCTCACTCTTAGACTGATCACACATCGCAAATATTTAATATAAAATTTACATAACATAAACATTCAACACCTGCGGACACCACCATGAAATTCAAACCCGCCATCAAGCCCTATCAGAGCGCAGCAGGTGGTTGGGGCTCTTTAGAAGCCACAACCCGCTTTGTGCTCGACAGCAAGCAAGCGCTGAAAAATATCCGAAACTTGCTGCGCGTCAATAAATCGAAAGGATTTGACTGCCCCGGCTGTGCCTGGGGTGACGATAACAGCAGCACCTTCAGTTTTTGCGAAAACGGGGCCAAGGCGGTGAGTTGGGAAGCCACGCGCAAAGCCATCGATCCGGCGTTCTTTGCCGCCCACAGCGTGAGCCGTCTGCGTCAGCAAAGTGACTATTTTCTCGAGTATCAGGGGCGGTTGACCCATCCGATGCGCTACGACCGCGCCAGCGATCGCTATGTCCCGATAGAGTGGCAGGAGGCTTTTGCGCTGATCGCCCGGCACCTTCAGGCACTGGAACACCCCAACCAGTTGGAACTGTACACCTCGGGACGCGCCAGTAACGAAGCGTCTTACCTGTATCAGCTGTTTGGTCGCCTGTTTGGCACCAATAATTTTCCCGACTGCTCCAATATGTGCCACGAAGCCAGCGGTACCGGTTTGAAACAGAGTATCGGTGTCGGTAAAGGCACCATTCGCCTTGAAGATTTTGAACATGCCGATGCCATTTTCGTCTTCGGACAAAATCCCGGCACCAACCATCCGCGTATGCTTCACAGCCTGCGTCATGCCGCCGATCGCGGCGCGCACATCGTGTCATTCAATACGCTGCGCGAACGCGGTCTGGAGCGCTTTGCCAACCCGCAAAACCCGCTGGAGCTGCTGACACCGCTGTCCGGCACCATCAGCGAAACCTACCTGCAACCTCATCTCGGCGGCGATATGGCCGCCGTGCGCGGTATGGTCAAGGCCCTGCTGGAGACACATCGTCAGCGTCTGGCGCAGCAGCAGCCGGGTCTGTTCGACAGTGCGTTTATCGCCAGCCACACCGCCGATGTTGAAGCGTACCTGGCGGTGGTGGATGCCACGACATGGGACGAGATTGAACAGCAATCCGGTTTAGGCGAAGCGCAATTACGCGCCGTGGCCGATATCTATCAACGCTCGCCGCGCGTCATTTGCACCTGGGCCATGGGTGTCACACAGCACAAACACTCCGTGGCTACGGTGCGCGAGATCGCCAATCTGCAACTGCTGTTCGGTCAGTTAGGCAAGCCGGGCGCAGGGTTGTGCCCGGTGCGTGGACACAGCAATGTGCAGGGAAACCGCACCATGGGCATTGATGAGAAACCGAGTCAGGCATTTCTCGACCGCCTCGGTGCGCACTTTGGTTTCCCACCACCGCGCGAATCCGGCCATAATACCGTGGAAGCGCTGGAAGCCATGCTGCGCGATGAGGTTCGCGTGTTGATCGCGTTGGGCGGCAACCTTGCCGCCGCAGCGCCGGACTCGCCGCGCACCGAAGCCGCCCTGCGCCGCTGTCAGCTCACGGTACACATCAGCACCAAACTCAACCGCAGCCACCTGATCACCGGAGAGCAAGACGCGCTGATCCTGCCGACGCTGGGACGCACCGAGCGCGATATCCAAGCCAGCGGTCCGCAGTTTGTTACCGTGGAAGATTCGTTTAGCATGGTGCACGCCTCAGAGGGCGTGGGCTATCCGCTTTCAGAACAGCAGCGTTCTGAGACCGCTATCGTCGCGGGCATTGCCGATGCAACGTTGGGCAGCCAACCGGTGGATTGGCTGGCACTCGCGGGGGATTATTCACTGATCCGCGATCACATCGCCGCCACCCTGCCCGGTTTTAACGATTTCAACCTCCGTTGTGAACAGCCGGGCGGATTCTATCTGGGCAATGCGGCGGCTGAGCTTTGCTTTAACACCCCGAATCGCAAAGCCAATTTCTGCGCCGCTCCGCTGCCGAAAACCCTGTTCCCACAGCTCGGCGCGCAGCAGGCCCCCTTTACCCTGCAAACCCTGCGTTCGCACGATCAGTACAACACCACCATTTATGGCCTGGATGACCGCTATCGCGGCGTTTACGGGCAACGCGAAGTGCTGTTTATCAATCCGCAGGACATCGCGGCGCTGGGGTTGGCTGACGGCGACAACGTAGACATCGAGACACTGTGGCACGATGGTGTCACGCGCAAGGTGAGCGGGTTTCGCCTGGTCAGCTACAACATTCCTCGCGGCAATTTGGCCGCCTATTACCCGGAAACCAATCCTTTGGTGCCGCTCTCCAGCGTAGGTGATGAAACCTCTACGCCGACCTCAAAATCGGTGCCCGTAGCCATAACCCGCAGCCAACGCGATACACAACCTGAGCGACGCATCGCCTGACGTTCAGGCGTCCCGGCAGCAACCGGGACGCCTGCGTTGCAATCGCGTTACGTGATGCATTAGCGGTTATTCTCAAAACGCGAAGATTGCCCTGATTGATATACATCACGCTTGCCGCCAGCACAGGTTTCGCGTAAAACTGTTTGCCATTCATTAGTGTCGTTAATAACCGCATCTGGACATCTCTTTTACTTATTATGTTTCAAGATAATCCGCTGCTTGCCCAGCTAAAACAGCAACTTCACTCCCAAACTCCGCGTGCTGAAGGCGTGGTAAAAGGCACTGATAAAGGGTTTGGTTTTTTGGAAGTCGACGCACAAAAAAGCTATTTTATTCCGCCACCGCAGATGAAGAAAGTGATGCATGGCGATCGCATCGTTGCGACGCTGCACACCGATAAAGATCGTGAAATCGCCGAGCCGGAATCCCTGATTGAACCCTTTTTGACGCGCTTTGTTGGCCGCGTGCAGAAAAAGGATGACCGCTTTGCCATCCTGCCCGATCATCCGCTGTTAAAAGAGGCGATTCCCTGCCGTACCGGGCACGATGCGAATCACACCTTTCAGGACGGCGATTGGGCCGTGGCGGAAATGCGCCGCCATCCGCTTAAAGGCGATCGCAGCTTTCATGCTGAATTAACGCAATACATCACCACCGGTGACGATCCGCTGGCACCGTGGTGGGTGACGTTGTCACGTCATAACCTTGAGCGTACTGCGCCAGAGATGGACAGCGAATTGACGCTCAATGACGGCAACCTGACGCGCGAAGATTTGACCGATCTGACCTTTGTTACCATCGACAGCGCCAGCACCGAAGACATGGACGATGCGCTGTACGCCAAAGACAACGGCGACGGCACGCTGGAACTCACTATCGCCATTGCCGATCCTACCGCCTACGTGGAAGCGGGCACTACGCTGGATACGCTGGCGCGTCAACGCGCGTTCACCAACTATCTGCCGGGATTCAATATTCCGATGCTGCCGCGCATGCTTTCCGATGACCTCTGCTCCCTGCGCGCCCAAGAGCGCCGTCCGGCGGTAGTATGCCGCGTCACGGTCGCGGAAGACGGTACGCTGGGCGACGATGTGCAGTTCTTTGCCGCCTGGGTAGAATCCAAGGCCAAGCTGGTTTACGACAACGTTTCAGACTGGCTGGAGCAACAGGGTGAATGGCAGCCGGAGAACGATGCCGTTGCCGAGCAGATTCGTTTGCTGCACCGCATCGGTCTGGCCCGCAGCGCCTGGCGAGCCACCCATGCGCTGGTGTTTAAAGATCGTCCCGATTACCGTTTCCTGCTCGGCGAGCAGGGCGATGTGCTGGATATCGTGGTTGAGCAGCGCCGTATCGCCAATCGCATCGTCGAAGAAACCATGATCACCGCCAATATCTGCGCCGCGCGCATGCTTAAAGAGAAGCTGGGCTTCGGCATTTACAACGTGCATAACGGCTTCGAACCGACGCAGGTCGATCAGGCCGTGACGGTGTTGAGCAACAACGGCATTGAAGCGGATGCTGCCGCGTTGTTGACGCTGGACGGTTTTTGCAAACTGCGCCGCGAGTTGGATGCGCTTCCAACGTCATTCTTAGACAGCCGCATTCGTCGGTTCCAAACCTTCGCCGAAGTCTCCACCACGCCGGGGCCGCATTTCGGTTTGGGGCTGGACGCGTATGCCACCTGGACCTCGCCTATCCGTAAATTCGGTGACATGATCAACCATCGCCTGCTGAAAGCGATTATTTGCCAACAGCCTGCCGAGAAACCGCAAGATGACATCACGCAACAAATGGCGGAGCGCCGCCGTTTAAACCGGATGGCAGAGCGTGACGTCGGTGACTGGCTGTATGCGCGTTTCCTGAAACCGAAAGCCGGGAGCGATACTCGCTTCAACGCCGAGATCATCGATGTGACGCGCGGTGGTCTGCGGGTGCGTTTGCTGGATAACGGTGCCGTTGCCTTTATCCCGGCCTCGTTTATTCACGCGGTGCGCGATGAGTTAGTCAGCAGTCAGGAAACTGGCACGGTCTCCGTCAAAGGTGAAGTGGTCTACCGTCAAAGCGATACGCTGGACGTGGTATTGACCGATGTTCGCATGGAAACACGCAGTATCATTGCCAAGCCCGCAGCATAACGTTTTGGTGTCGCCAGCCTGCCGGTTGGCGACACTGTTTTCCCCACATCAGGTTCTCCCCGCACCCATCATCGTTAGCCAAAACTGCATTTAATTTACAAAAATTCACTCTTGCTCACATTTTCTCATCTGCACCTGCCGCGCATCACGCTGAAATACACTATGTTTTTAATGGTCACGCCGTTTGCTATGGCGTCACTCCCTATAAAGCCAGCAAAACTCTCGCCCCATTAGTTGGGTAACGAAGGAGCCGTTGTCATGAATAATGTCAAGAGCATAGTGATCTGGCTGTTGGTCGCATTAGCGGGGGCTATCGCCTTCGCTATGCTGGCCTTAAGCCGCGGAGAACACGTTAATGCCGTGTGGTTGGTCATTGCTGCCGTATCCTGCTACAGCATTGCCTACCGCTTTTACAGTCTGTTTATTGCTAAAAAAGTGTTTGAACTGGACGACCGCCGCGTCACGCCGGCCGAGCGCCACAATGACGGGTTGGATTATGTTCCCACCAACAAGTGGGTGCTGTTTGGTCACCACTTCGCCGCTATCGCCGGGGCAGGCCCGTTGGTTGGCCCAATTCTCGCCGCGCAGATGGGCTTTTTGCCGGGTACCATCTGGATTTTGGTCGGGGTGATGTTCGCCGGTGCGGTACAGGATTTTCTGGTGCTGTTTATCTCAACGCGCCGCGATGGTCGTTCACTCGGGGAAATGGCAAAGCAAGAGTTAGGCACCTTTGCGGGTGTGGTCACCATGCTGGGTGCACTGGGGGTGATGATAATCATCCTTTCCGCACTGGCTCTGGTGGTAGTCAAAGCGCTGGCACACAGCCCCTGGGGGGTGTTTACCATTGCAGCGACCATTCCGATTGCGCTGTTTATGGGCGTCTACATGCGCTTTCTGCGCCCCGGGAAAATTGCTGAAGTCTCACTGATCGGTTTTGTGTTGATGATGATGGCCATCGTGTACGGCGGCGACATCTCTGTACACCCTTACTGGGGCCCTTTCTTTACCTTGCAAGGCACCACGCTAACCTGGGCGCTGGTGATCTACGGCTTTATCGCTTCGGTGCTGCCGGTGTGGCTACTGCTGGCCCCACGCGATTATCTTTCCACCTTCCTGAAAATTGGTGTGATTGCCGGTTTGGCCGTGGGCATTGTGTTCGCAACGCCGGAACTGAAAATGCCGTCAGTGACACGCTTTATTGACGGTAGCGGCCCGGTATTCTCCGGTAGCCTGTTCCCCTTCCTGTTTATCACCATCGCCTGCGGTGCCATCTCTGGGTTCCACGCGTTGGTCTCCAGCGGTACCACGCCGAAGCTGATTGAACGCGAAAGTCACATTCGCATGATTGGCTATGGCGCGATGCTGATGGAATCGTTTGTGGCGATCATGGCACTGATTTGCGCTTCGGTGATCGATCCGGGCGTCTATTTTGCCATGAACTCTCCGTCTGCGCTGATCGGTACCACCGTGGAGCAAGCCTCTCAGGTGATCAACGGCTGGGGCTTTATGATCACACCGGAAGCCCTGAGTGAGATTGCCAAAGACGTGGGCGAAGCCTCTATTCTGTCACGTGCCGGGGGGGCGCCGACCTTCGCCGTCGGTATGGCGCATATCATCACCGAAATTTTTAACAGTCGGGCCATGATGGCATTCTGGTACCACTTCGCCATCCTGTTTGAAGCGCTGTTCATCTTGACCGCCGTCGATGCCGGTACCCGTGCCTGTCGTTTCATGGTGCAAGATCTGGTTGGCCTCGCCGTTCCCGGCATGGGCAAGAGCCACTCCTGGCTCGGTAACATGGCGGGCACCACGGTGGCAGTCGCTGGTTGGGGCTTCTTTGTCTATCAGGGCGTTATCGATCCGCTCGGCGGGATCAACACCTTGTGGCCGCTGTTTGGTATCGGGAACCAGATGCTGGCGTCCATGGCGCTGATTCTTGGCACCGTGGTGCTGTTCAAAATGAAGAAACAGCGCTACGCCTGGGTGACCATACTGCCAACCATCTGGTTGTTTATCACCTCGATGACCGCCGGCTGGCAGAAAATTTTCCATGAAAAAGCCAGCATTGGTTTTCTGGCTCAGGCTAAACGCTTCTCGCAGGGCATTGAGCAAGGCACGCTAATCGCGCCGGCCAAGACCCTCAAAGATATGGAAACCATTGTGTTCAGCAACCAGATCAACGCCGCACTGTGCGGGTTCTTTATGCTGGTAGCGGTTACCATGCTGGTTTCTGCCTTTTTCGTGATTCGCCGTGCTCTGGCAAGCGAGACGCCGACGGCAAAAGAAGTGGCTGTTATCTTGCGTGAAGAGACGCCGCACCGTTAACCGCCTCATTAACGGTGCTGTTTGCCCATGCCCGTCAGCAATGACGGGCATTTTTTTACGCCTTCGGCACTAGGATGAGGCCTTCGGTTGCAGCGCGCGTTCGCGTGACTGCCCGACAAAATAGGGCAAAAACAGTTGGATCAGCGGGCCAATCGCAAAGGCATACACCACTGTACCCACGCCCACCGTGCCGCCGAGAATCCATCCCACCACCAGCACCGTCAGCTCGATTCCGGTACGCACATAGCGAATTTGCCATCCGGTGCGCGCCACAATCCCGGTCATCAAGCCATCGCGGGGGCCGGGGCCAAAACCGGCACCGATATACATGCCCGTGGCGAGCCCGTTGGTAATGACACCCCCCACCAACAGCGCTGTGCGCGCCCCGAGGTGCTCGAACTCAGGCAGTAAATCCAGACCCACGTTGGTTGCCAGTCCAATCACGACAACGTTACTGATGGTCCCCAACCCCGGTCGCTGGCGCAGCGGGATCCACAGCAGCAGCACCAACGCGCCGATCAGGATAATGATGGTGCCCACACTCAGGGGCAGATGCTGCGCTAACCCGAGGTGAAACACATCCCACGGGTCCACCCCTAAATTTCCCCGGATCATCATGGCGATTGCCATGCCGTACAGCGCCAATCCCACATACAGTAACCCAAGCCGATACGCCATAGTACTCCACCCCACCATAAGCCCTTCGTCACCAACAGGGTGACGTCATCAAGGAAGTTGTGCTACCTTGACGCAAAATGGACTTTATTTTAAGGTCCAGTTTATCGAAAGTGGCTTTTTAATCCGTCTGGGAGTTGACCATGGCTGCACGGCGAATCGGCTCGGCCTCATTACAGCGTCTGCTCGGTAACTGGCAGCAACCCGCATCGCGCATTCCGGCCTATCGCCAGTTGGCAGATAGCCTGCGGCTGCTGATCCTGGATGGCCGTTTGCCGCTGGATACCCGCCTTCCGGGCGAACGCGATGTGGCGGAAATATTGCACATCAGCCGCACCACGGTGACCGGCGCGTTGGCCGAGCTGCGCAGCGAAGGCTATCTTGCCAGCCGACAGGGCTCCGGCTCCCTCACGACGCTGCCCATCGCACGCACGGAGCCGAATTCGGCCAGGCTGCCGTTGCCTGCGGTCGATCTCTCCTGCGCCGCCTTACCCGCGGGCCCGGAGATCCATCAGGCTTATACGCGCGCGCTGTCTCAGTTGCCAGAGTATCTCGAACTGAGCGGCTATGACGCTGCCGGACTGCCGCGGCTGCGCACCGCGATTGCACAGCGTTACAACGCGCGCGGTCTGCCCACCACGGCAGATCAGATCATGGTGGTGAACGGGGCGGTCAGCGGTTTTACCCTGCTGCTGCGGCTACTGACCGGTCCCGGCGATCGGGTGATTATTGAACACCCGACCTATCCTCATGCAATTGGTGCGATAAAAGGCGCGGCCTGTCGCCCGATTCCCGTGGCACTGCCCGATCAGGGATGGGATACCGACGGCCTTGCCATCACGATTGCTCAGGCAGCGCCACGCCTCGCTTACCTGATCGCCGATTATCACAACCCCACCGGTCGCTGTATGGACAGCGCCACGCGCCGCACCGTGGCGGAGATCGCCGCACGCACGCGCACGCCAATGGTGGTGGATGAAACCATGTCGGAACTGTGGTACGACGTGCCGCCGCCACCGCCGCTGGCCGCCTTTGACGACAGCGGACACGTCATCATGCTGGGTTCGGCGGGCAAAAGCTTTTGGGGCGGGCTGCGGCTCGGCTGGATTCGTGCCAGTGCACGCACCATCGCCGCGCTGATCCAGATGCGCGATACCGTGGATTTGGGCTCACCATTATTGGAACAGCTCGCCTGTGCGGAACTGTTGCAGGATGCAGAACAGATTTTGCCTGCGCGCCGCGCCGGGTTGCGTCAACAGCGGGACGAGACCGGTGCCGCCATCGCGCGCCAGTTTCCTGAGTGGCAGTTGAATACACCCAGTGGCGGTCTCTGCTGGTGGGCAGAGCTGCCACAACCCGTTGCCACCATGCTGGCAGCCAATGCGGAAACTTTGGGGATTCGAATTGGCGCAGGGCCACGTTTTGGGATTGAAGGGGCTTTTGAACGCTTTTTACGCGTCCCGTTTACGCTGCCTGTCAGTGAAATCGAAGATGCGTTAATACGCATCAGACCGGTGTGGGATCGCATAGCAGCCCACCGCGTCAGCTATCCACGCGGTGGGTTGATTTAAGTTTATTGCCCGTAATAGGCGTTTTTGCCGTGCTTGCGCAGGTAGTGTTTATCCAGCAGTTCCTGCTGCATCGGGCCAACATCCGGTGTCAACTGGCGGGTAAAGATGCCCATGTAGGCGATCTCTTCCAGTACCACCGCGTTGTGCACGGCGGTATCGGCGTCCTTTCCCCAGGCGAAAGGCCCGTGCGCATTGACCAACACGGCGGGGATATCCAAGGGGGAAAGCTGGCGTTGGTGAAAGGTTTCTACAATCACATTCCCCGTTTCCCACTCATAGCGGCCGTCAATCTCCGCGTCTGTCATCAGGCGGGTGCAAGGGATGGCGCCATAAAAGTAATCGGCATGGGTGGTGCCAAAAGCCGGTAAATCTTTACCCGCCTGCGCCCAAATCGTCGCATGGCGCGAGTGCGTATGCACGATGCCACCAACCTGGTCAAACGCCAGATAGAGTACGCGATGTGTGTCTGAATCCGATGATGGCTTCTTGTTACCTTCAACCACGCGCCCGGTCGCCAATTCAACCACCACCATATCTTCGGCGGTCATCACGGGATAAGCCACGCCCGACGGTTTAATCACCATCAGGCCCTGTTGACGATCGACTGCACTGACATTTCCCCAGGTAAAGGTCACCAGGTGATGCGCTGGCAGCGCCAGATTCGCCTCCAGCACCTGCTGTTTGAGTTCTTCCAACATCATTCGCCCCCCTTTCATCCGATAGGATATTGTCGGGGAGTCGGAGGGCGGCACCCATGGGCTAACTGGCTATAAACCCTGCTAGGTTCTGCTGCGCATCAGCCTTTATGACCGGGAAGTCATTTATCACCGCGCTGCCTTAATGACGTCAATAGCATTTACGGCAAACCCTGCGTGAAGCAATTAGGATTTTTCCACCTGCCCAGAGCACTTCCGACGATTATACTAAGTGAAAGAGTGAGATGGCCGACAAGGTCAGATTAAATAGTGCAAATATCGTGTAATGCGATATTTTCCCGCCGTCGCGGGCGAAAACATCAGGAGATCACCATGATTGTGAAAAAAGGTTTCGTCGTTACTGCCCTCGCCGTTGCGTTAGTCATGACGCTTAGCGGCTGTTCCAACATGTCCAAACGCGATCGTAATACCGCCATTGGCGCTGGGGCTGGCGCAGTCGGTGGGGCCATCCTGACCGGTGGCGGCACGCTGGGCACGCTGGGCGGCGCTGCTATCGGTGGCGTTATTGGGCATCAGGTCGATTAATCGCCGGTGACAGCAGGGGCCTCCCTGCTGTCACGTTTCTTATCAGCCGCCTGCCAGCTTAACCTTCAATCCCTTCGCTTCCAGCAACTGTTTTAACAGATCGCGCTTATCGCCCTGAATCTCAATGGCGCCCTCTTTCACGGCACCGCCACAGCCACATTTCTTTTTCAACTCTGCGGCCAACGCGGTCAGTGCGGCATCATCCAGATCGAGGCCGGTGATAATGCACACGCCCTTTCCTTTGCGCCCGCTGGTTTGCCGTTGAATACGCACCACGCCGTCGCCTTTCTCACGCGTTACCGGAGTCGGTTCTTCCTTGATGCGTCCGGCGTCGGTGGAATAGACCAACCGACTGTTGCTCTCACTCATGCCTGCCCTCCCGCCAACAACGAATGCCGAATCTGAGCCAGCGTTTGCGCCGGATCGGCAGATTGGGTGATCGGACGCCCAATCACCATGTAATCAACCCCTGCCGCCTGCGCCT
The DNA here is from genome assembly GCF_025962655.1 of Candidatus Symbiopectobacterium sp. NZEC151. Lineage (GTDB taxonomy): Bacteria > Pseudomonadota > Gammaproteobacteria > Enterobacterales > Enterobacteriaceae > Symbiopectobacterium. The sequence continues at coordinate 1,316,380 of NZ_JAGFPE010000001.1, forward strand.
GTTCCGGCGTCATAATGCGGCGCTGATCGCCACTGGCGCTGCCCGCCGGACGGATCCCCGGCGTGACCAACGTAAACGCGTTACCGCATACCTGTTTCAGGCGTTGTGCTTCCTGCGCCGAACACACCACACCATCCAATCCACAATCACGCGTCAGCACCGCAAGACGCTCGGCCTGCTGCGCCGGTGTCGCGGTAATGCCTAACGCCAGCAGATCGTCGGCTTCCATGCTGGTCAATACGGTCACGGCAATCAGCAACGGCGCATCGGCACCAAAGGGCTGCAATGCGGCTTTCGCCGCTTCCATCATACGCCGACCGCCACTGGCATGGACGTTGACCATCCACACCCCTAACTCTGCCGCTGCTGCCACTGCATGCGCAGCCGTGTTAGGAATGTCGTGAAATTTGAGGTCCAAAAAAACGTCAAAACCGCGCTGCTGTAACGCGTTAACAAATTGCGGACCGAATAGGGTAAACATCTCTTTGCCCACTTTCAGCCGACAATCCTGCGGACTGATGCGATCGACGAACGCCAACGCGAGATTCTGGTCAGCATAGTCCAACGCGACAACGATCGGCGACGTAACGGCATGCGGTGGGGTGATGTGTTCGCTCATGTGGCCCTCAGTTTTGCTTGGCGATTAAATCCGTGGAGTGAGATTGGTCCGCGTATGAAAATTTTTCGCCGCATTCTACCCTTCTCGCCCCCGAAAGCCCAGCGGCCCTGCTGGACTGCGCTGCATTTCGCGCGGTGTTCACCGCGGATTTGCTGTCAAACATAAGTATGTTGTAACTAAATTGGCGTTTTTATAAACCAGACAACGGCATAAGACGTACCTTACGCCTCAGGCTATTGTCCATCCAGACCACGGATTGGTTTGATGCTGGCCCAGGCGCGGCATGACGGACAGTGCCAGTAGAGGGATTGCGAGGTAAAGCCACACTTCTGGCAGCTGTAGCGCGGTTTGGTGCGTATCTGTTCTCCCACCATATCGCGCAGCACCAGCAGGCTCTCTTTGGCCCGACCATCTTCCGCTTCACTTAAGTGGAAATCCATCAGACGATGGAAAACCCGCATTGTCGGGTGGCGCTGTAACTGGCGGTTGATGTAGACCTGCGCCACTTCAGCCCCTTCTTTGCGCTCAAGGATATCCGCCAGCATCAGATCGGCGCTAGCGCCGGTGCTCTCTTCGACACAGCGTTTGAGAAAATCTTCCCATGCCTCCGACGCAGGCAAGTGCTGGTAACAGGTCTCCAGCATCGGCAAGGTTTCGCTGACAAAGGCTTTATCTTGCTCAAGCACCTGCTGGAGCACTTCTACCGCAGGCGCATAACGCTCCTGAGCGATATGGATGCGCCCCATCATGATCGACGCACGCGCGCACGCTTTATCGGTTGCTGCGCCCTTTTTCAGTAGCGTCAGGGCTTTATCCAGATCGTCACTGCTCATCGCTTGCAGCGCCAGTTCACAGTAGAAATGGGCGATTTCCGTATTCAACTGCGGCTGACCAAGCTTGACCAGTTTTTCCGCAATATCGATAGCCTTCTGCCAGTCACTGGTGGCCTGATAGATCTGCAACAGTTGTTGAAGCGCGCTGCGACGAAAATCCTCTTCATCCACCAGTTGGGCGAAGATCTCTTCAGCGCGGTCATACAGCCCGGCCGCCATATAATCACGCCCCAGTTGCTGCACCGCCAACAGGCGCTGTTCGAACGACAGCGATGCGCTTTCCGTTAATGCCTGATGAATACGAATCGCGCGATCGACCTCGCCGCGAGAGCGGAACAGGTTACCGAGCGTCAGGTGTGCCTCGAAGGTGTTACTCTCGTCCTTGAGCATGTCAAGGAACAGCTCAACTGCTTTATCCTGCTGATTGGAAAGCAAAAAGTTTACGCCCGTCACATACTCTCGCGACAAGCGGTTGGCTTCCTGATCCTTGTCTTGCTGCGCGCTTCTGCGGCCCATGTACCACCCGTATGCGGCGGCCACCGGCAATAACAGAAACAGCAGTTCTAACATAGAGGAGGATCCTTAGTGGGAAGCAGAGGGCGCAGAGGGCGGCGTTTCGCTCTCTGTCACAGACTGTTGCTGTTCCAGACGTTTGATTTTACGCTGCGCACGGCCCAGCGTGATGCGCAAACGCAGGTAGAATAAACCGCAGATCACCCACCCCAGCACAAAACCTACCGCGAACAGCGTCGCAAGTAGCGTGGAAACGCGATATTCGCCCTGCGCCAGCAGATAGTTGAAGGTGACAACCTGCTCGTTATGCGCCCCCAACGTAATGGAAATGATGAATATCGCCAGTACCAATAAGAAGATCAGCAAGTATTTCACGTTCTTGTTCCTGTGATATCGCCTTAACCTGATGATTATGCCAAATGTTGGCGCTAAACCCCATAGAATTATCCATTATAGCCCGATAAAGGGCACGGCTAACTGAGGTAGCATCAGGCAACAGCGGCAGCGCCGCCTGTTTTTGCGCAACCTGATAACAAAAAGCGATGATCGACAAAACGCGATTCAGGCAAAAGCAATTTTATATAGGGCAAGAGCGCATAGCGGGCTTCAGCCGGAGGCATAAAATGGCCGCTGGCATTACTCCAAAAAGCCAGCCGCTGTTGAACGAATTTTAGCACCCCGGCGAAATGCACCTTGGTGACATTCACAAACGAAGAGTGCCCCTTGAGGGGGATCCTGCTTATCGGTTCTTCCGGGCAGGCCAGCGCGGCACACTGGATCTTATACGGCGCGTCGACAGGGATAATGAAAACATAATAACCTTCAGTGTGTGAGGCTACGCCTTCGATCGCATTGACCATTCGGTACTCCGCGCCCCACTTTTCCAAGGTAAAAATTTCGCTCGGGCCGTAAGGCAATTGCACCGTTTTGCCTTTGACGATGGGGTGTTGCGACGCCAGTGTGACTTTCAGCCTCAGATGTAAACTCTCTAGCGCGTCTTGTAATGTAGTTCCATCATTGGCCATCACTTGATTTAACCTTGCCCGCACCCCCGCGTTCACGCACCTTGTAGGGACCAGCACCACAGGGACCCGTTTGCGTTTGCGCTGGTGTGTATTGGTCACGCAGAGGACGTTACGTATCAAGCGGTTCAACGGCATCCGCCACGATGTGTGATCGTGACCGATTGTCCATCTGCATGGCACCCCGGAGAGGTTCACAGCCGGACCAACAATGCCAGAGATCATACCGACGTGACCCTGACGTCGGCGTTGCTCGCACTGCAATACAGTGAAAAACGCATTACGGGATAGGTCCCTTGTTCCCCTTTTGGGGGTCATCTTCACTTTGCGTTTCCTGAGGTGAGCGCGTTAATGGACCGCACCAGCGCTGCGCCAGCGTACAAGCCAGCACCACCAATACCCAACTCATCAGAGTCGCCGCGATCAAATCCTGCGGCCAGTGCATGCCCAAGACCAAACGACTGCCCATCACTCCCGACGCCCACACCATCAACACCACCACGGTTTTATAGTGTCGCCGCGCCCACAGCAACCCAACCGCCAGCAACGCCCAGGTTGCCGCAAACAGGGTATGCCCGGACGGGAAGGCAAAGCCCGTTTCAAATTGCCAATGGGCGCGCAGCCATTCAGGTATCTGCGTCTGTGCATTCAACTGTTCAGCCACCAGACGCGCGCGTTCAGGACGGGGCAACGAATAGAAATAGCGTTCGTCGACCTGATAGGCCTTTTCCAACCAGACCACAAAGGGGCGCGGCTCCTGAAGCCGCTCTTTAATCAACGATTTCATGCCCTGGCCGACCAGCACCGTCAACGCCATGATCGCCAGCACGCCCAAGGCCGGTTTGAAACGAAAGCGTAAGCACCACAGAAACCAGAGCGCCAACAGCGCGCTGGTCACTATCCCCCAAGGACGCGTCACCGTTTCCGTAACCCAGAACAGTCCGTGTAGCCACACCCCCTGTGTTTCGGGCTGCCATTGCCAGCCGCTCAGCCCTACGGCAATCGGCAATAACAACAGAATACCCGCACCGAGGGCGGTGCGTTTGGCGATGTCGTACATAGCTTCCCCTGTATCTTCCCGTCATCAGTAACCGCAGAAACACACGACTGAAGACGGGGTGCAATTCACAAATTTTTCATAAATTTATCATGAAATCTCAGCCCCTTCGTCAATGGAACGTAAACTACTCCATCGTTATGTCAGTATCTGTGCTGCTGTACAGGCATGGTGCGGAGGCAATCGGATAAGCCTGCGCAGTTTGCTTTTGGTTTTGTTTAACAACGGCGTTTTTACTGGTTAATTGCGTTATCCGGCAGTAGGATATGCCCAATCTTTTTGTGTTGGAGATGTAAAATGCAGCTTAAACGGGTGGCCGAAGCAAAATTACCCACCCCCTGGGGCGATTTCCTCATGGTAGGATTCGAAGAGTTAGCCACAGGACACGATCACCTCGCGCTGATTTTCGGTGATATCTCCGGTCCAGCGCCTGTTTTGGCACGTGTCCATTCCGAATGTTTAACCGGTGATGCATTGTTCAGCTTGCGCTGCGATTGCGGTTTCCAACTTGAAGCGGCTCTGGGCCATATTGCTGAAGAGGGGCGTGGTGTGCTGCTCTATCACCGACAAGAAGGGCGTAATATCGGCTTGTTAAACAAGATTCGCGCCTATGCGTTACAGGACCTGGGGGCCGATACCGTCGAAGCGAATCATCAACTCGGCTTTGCGGCTGATGAGCGCGATTTCACGCTGTGTGCGGATATGTTCAAGCTGTTGGGCGTGAATGAAGTGCGTTTGCTGACCAACAACCCGCAAAAAGTAAAAATCCTCAATGATGCAGGTATCAACATTGTTGAACGTGTGCCGTTGGTGGTGGGACGCAACCCCAAAAATGAGCGCTATCTGGCAACCAAAGCCGCCAAAATGGGCCATATGCTGGATCTCCCGCCGCGTTAATGCTGGTGTATAGCGACGTACCGCTATCAACCATACATTGACGCTGCTATCGGGGCCTTCCGGCCCCGATATTTTTACCTCTGACCATCACAACATCTTGCGAATGACGTAATGCAAAATGCCGCCGTGCTGATAGTAGGTCAGCTCATTACGGGTATCGATACGGCATCGAGTCGCAATCACCTGCGCGTGTCCCTGGCTGTCCGTGAGGGTGACGTCTACCGTCGCACCCGGCGTCAACCCTTGCAGGTCGGTAATCGAAATACGCTCTTCCCCCGTTAGCCCTAAGGTTTTACGCGTCACCCCAGGGGCAAACTCCAGCGGCAAAATTCCCATGCCGATCAGGTTGGAGCGGTGAATACGCTCAAACGACTCCGCAATCACCACTCTGACCCCCAGCAAGCGCGGCCCCTTTGCCGCCCAGTCGCGGCTGGAGCCCGAACCGTACTCTTTTCCGGCAATCAACGCCAACGGCACCTGTTCATCCTGATAGCGCATTGCCGCATCGTAAATGGCCATCACGTTTTGTGACGGAATATGGCGCGTAAAGCCCCCTTCGGTTCCCGGGGCCATCTCATTGCGGATGCGCACATTGGCGAACGTGCCGCGCATCATCACCTCATGGTTGCCTCGTCGGGAGCCGTAGGAGTTAAAATCGTCTACAGTCACGCCGCGATCGAGCAGGTAACGGCCCGCCGGGCTCTCTTTTTTGATGCTGCCCGCAGGAGAGATATGGTCGGTAGTCACTGAATCCCCCAACAGAGCAAGGATTCGCGCCCCGTGAATATCCTGTATCGGATCGGGCGCTTTGCCCATAGTAGTGAAAAATGGGGTCTCGCGGATATAGGTGGAATCCTGTGGCCATTCGTAGGTAGGGTTATCCCCCACGGCTATCGCCTGCCACTCGGGGGTGCCTTCAAATACAGCGGCGTACTCTTTATGAAACAGGTCAACGCTGACATGCTGCACCGCGTCGGCCACTTCCTTCGCGGAAGGCCAGATATCTTTCAAAAACACCGGTTCACCATTGTGTCCGACGCCCAGCGGATCGCGGGTCAAATCCAGCGTCATGTTGCCCGCTAATGCATAGGCCACCACCAGCGGCGGCGATGCCAGCCAGTTGGTTTTCACCAGCGGATGGATGCGTCCTTCAAAGTTGCGGTTGCCCGAGAGCACGGCACCCACCGTCAAATCGGCGGCTTTAATCGCCTGTTCTATCGGCTCCGGCAAAGGCCCTGAGTTACCGATACAGGTAGTACATCCATACCCCACCAGTTGAAAACCCAGCGCATCAAGATAAGGGGTTAATCCCGCTTTAGCGAAGTAATCCGGTACCACTTTGGAGCCGGGCGCCAGCGACGTCTTCACCCACGGTTTACGCCGCAGACCGCGCTCTACCGCGTGTTTTGCCAACAGGCCCGCCGCCATCAACACGCTGGGGTTGGACGTATTGGTGCACGAGGTGATCGCCGCAATCACCACCGCTCCCTGACGTAACGAGAAAGTTTCATCCGCCAATGTCACGTCAATCGCTTCAGCATGGGCATTGCCGCTGCTGAGCTCCAGTTCACGGCTGGCGGTAAACGCATCGGGGACCTGTGCCAACGCGACGCGATCCTGCGGGCGTTTTGGCCCCGCCAGGCTGGTTTCCACCGTCCCCATATCCAACGCCAGTTGGCTGGTAAAACGGGGTTCATCCCCAGGATGCCGCCACAGTCCCTGCGCTTTACTGTAAGCTTCTACCAGCGCTATCTGCTCGTCGCTACGGTTGGTTAAGCGCAAGTACGCCAGCGTGACATCGTCGATAGGAAAAAAGCCGCAGGTGGCACCGTATTCGGGGGCCATATTGGCAATGGTTGCCCGGTCAGCCAGCGCCAGGTTGTCCAGTCCATCGCCGTAGAATTCAACAAATTTCCCGACAACGCCGTGCTTACGCAGCATTTGCGTAACGGTAAGCACCAGATCGGTTGCCGTGATCCCCTCGCCCAGTTTCCCGCTGAGTTTGAACCCCACCACATCCGGCAACAGCATCGACACTGGCTGTCCCAACATGGCAGCCTCGGCTTCGATACCGCCAACGCCCCACCCTAACACGCCCAGACCATTGATCATGGTGGTGTGTGAATCGGTGCCGACCAGCGTGTCGGGATAGGCAATGGTTTTGCCCGCCTCGGTTTCACTCCACACCACGTTAGCCAGATACTCCAGATTGACCTGATGGCAAATACCGGTACCGGGCGGCACCACGCGGAAATGGCGAAACGCTTTTTGCCCCCAGCGTAAAAACTGGTAACGCTCATGGTTACGCGTCATCTCCAGCCGCGTGTTTTCTACCAGCGCCTGCTGATTGCCAAAGTGATCGACCGTCACCGAGTGATCTATCACCAGATCGACCGGTGACAGTGGATTCACCCTGTTGACCTCGCCCCCCAAACGGTGCACCGCATTGCGCATCGCCGCCAAATCCACTACGGCCGGTACGCCGGTAAAATCCTGCATCAACACGCGTGCAGGGCGGTAAGCAATTTCACGATCGGAATGGCCGTGTTCTAACCAGGCGGATACCGCTTCGAGGTCCGCCTGTTGCACCGTCTCACCATCAAGATGGCGCAACAGGTTTTCCAGCAGTACGGCCAGAGACTTCGGTAATTTTTTTAATGAACCTAACGATTTTTCTGCCTGAGACAGGCTGTAGTAGTGATAAGTCTGTTGCCGAACAGTGAGCCTATCCAGATATGCATGGTGTAGCGCCTGTGACATGCTGCCTCCCAATGGCTTGACAGGTTATCGATATTATCGCGCCGCCATGTCACAGGGAGAGAAATATCCCGCTGCTTCATGCGGTCTTATTTAAAGATAACACAAACAAAAAATAACGTTTTAATAACAAGGTCGTCATTCGGCTATTAATGCCGTTACCGTTACAAATCGGGCATTTCTGAAATATCTGGCCGAAAACCGGTACAAACGTGTAAAAACATCGTTTAGTTATTGTCAGGAATATGAATTTTATATATCACAATCTAATTGCGAGTGATCGCACACCTTGTTGAATGGATTTAGGGCACGATAGAGAGTGGTTGGGGCGTTTGAAACACACCACGGTCTGGCGCATTATTTTGTGGAAAGGGTCTTCCGCTCTCCATGTCCTAATCTAATGATAAGAAGGAGCTGTTCATGAAGTTGTATTATACAGCAGGAAGTTGTTCGCTTTTTCCCCACATTGTTTTACGCGAGGCCGGTCAAGATTTCACGTTAGAAAGTGTCGATATCAAAAAGAAAAAAACGGCCGGCGGTAAGGATTTTATGGCCATCAACCCGAAAGGGATGGTGCCAGTGCTTCAACTGGATGACGGTACGGTGCTCACGGAAGGCGTCGCCATTGCGCAGTATATTGCTGATAAAGTGCCCGAATCCAACCTGATTGCGCCGATAGGCACCATGGCGCGTTATCACTGCGTAGAGTGGCTCAACTATATTTCCGCCGAACTGCACAAAACGTTTACGCCCATTTTTCGCCCTGGCACACCGGAAACCTATAAGGAACTGCTACAGGAATACCTTCAGGTTCGCTTCCGTTATATCAACATCGTGCTCAGTGAACAAAACTATCTGGTGGGAAACCGTTTTTCCGTCGCGGATGCCTATCTGTTTACCGTGATGCGCTGGGCACAGTCGTTAAAGCTCGATATGTTCCGCTATCCGGCGCTGGCCGCTTATCTCGACCATATTGCAGAACGCCCGGCGGTATTGACGGCATTGAAAGTTGAACGATTGAAAGGGTAAGAGAGAGTGCGGCACCCAAGGGTGCCGCCTAACGCGCCATTAACCGAGGCGTTCCGCCTGAAAATGATGACGTGGGTTGGCAATGCCATCCTGTGCCGCCACCAATTGCAGTTCGTACTCATCCATCTCTTTGGTCACCAGCATCACTTCATACACCGCCGCCGTGGTGTGCTCGAGCGCCTTATCTAACGCGACGCCTTTGAGCAGGTTCACCAGTAACAGGCCGCTGGTTAAATCCCCCACGCCAACAGGCTGACGTTCAAACTCCACCAGCGGACGGCTGATATGCCAGGCGTCAGTAGGCGTGACCAGCAACATTTCAAAACTGTCGGCGCGGCGTGCTGCGCGGCTGAGGTGTTTGACCAACACAATCTTCGGCCCACGTTCACAGAGCTGACGCGCTGCGGTAACGGCTTCATCCACAGTGTGCACCGTCACGCCAGCCAACAATTCCAGCTCTGGCAGGTTCGGCGCAATCACATCGGCAGCCAGCAGTGACTGGTTGCAGTGGAAACCCGAAACACCGGGTGCCACAAAACAGCCTTTTTCGGGTGTGCCCATCACCGGATCGCAAAAATAGATCGCCTGCGGATTTGCCGCTTTAACCTGACGGACGATATCCAGAATACTCGCACCCTGCTCGGGGGAGCCGATATAGCCACTCAGCACCGCATCACAGCGTGCCAGTTTGTCGATATTGGCAATCCCCTGCGCAATGTCGGTCAAATGGCTGGCGTCCATCACACTGCCGGTCCACTGACCATACTGCGTGTGATTGGAAAATTGCACCGTATTGAGCGGCCAAACGTTTGCGCCCATACGCCGCATCGGAAACTCTGCGGCGCTGTTCCCTGCATGTCCAAAAACCACATGGGACTGAATAGAAAGAATGTTTTTCATTTACCGACAACCTGACCTTGCATATCACTGACTTGAGAGTATTACCAAGAATAAAGGGAGCCTTCGCTCCCTTGTACATGCTGTTTTCTTATGCTGCCCAGCAGATCAGGCAGTAGTGTTTTTTACCGCGGCGTAGCAGCGTGTAACGGTCAAACAGACGATCGCTATCCGCGAAAACATATTCAGGGTTAGCCTGTTTTTCGCCGTTGATGGTCACCGCATTTGAGGCGATCATGGTACGCGCCTGACCTCGGGAAGGGACCAGTTCAGCCGACACCAAGGCCTGCTGCAAGTCAGCGTCTCGGCCCAGTTCGATAACCGGCATGCCATCCTGCGCCAACTGGGCAAAGTCATTTTCGGTCAGATCATTCAGGGCGCCAGAGAACAGGCTCTGAGTGATGCGCTGCGCCGCTTGCAGGCCTTCTTCACCGTGAACCATACGCGTGACGTCTTCTGCCAGCACATACTGGGCGCGCGGCGCCTTGCCGCTGTTTTTGTCCTCTTCTTCCAGCGCAGTAATCTCTTCGATGCTGAGGAAGGTAAAGAACTTCAGGAAGCGATACACATCCGCATCAGCGGTATTGATCCAGAACTGGTAAAATTTGTACGGACTGGTTTTCTTGGCATCCAACCAGACTGCGCCGCCTTCGGTTTTACCAAATTTGGTGCCGTCTGATTTGGTGATCAGCGGAACGGTCAGGCCAAACACCGTCTTCTGGTGCAAACGGCGGGTCAGATCGATCCCGGAGGTAATATTGCCCCATTGGTCGGAGCCGCCGATCTGTAACGCAACGCCATGTTTTTCATTCAACGCCGCGAAATCATAGCCTTGCAACAGGTTGTAGGAGAACTCGGTAAAAGAGATGCCCACATCATCACGGTTCAAACGCTGTTTGACCGCTTCACGGTTAATCATCTGGTTAACGGAGAAGTGCTTACCGATATCGCGCAGGAAGGTCAGCACGTTCATGCCGCCAAACCAGTCATAGTTGTTCGCCATGACAGCGCTATTATCTCCGCAGTTAAAATCCAGGAACGGCGATACCTGATCGCGGATCTTTTCAACCCACTCGCCCACGGTTTCGCCGGTATTGAGTTTACGCTCTGTGGCTTTAAAGCTCGGGTCACCGATAAGGCCGGTAGCACCACCGACCAACGCGACGGGTTTGTGCCCCGCAAGCTGGAAGCGACGCAGGCATAGCAGCGGCACCAGATGCCCCAAGTGCAAGCTGTCAGCGGTCGGATCGAAACCGCAATACAGTGCAATTGGCCCTTGCGCCAGCTGCTCTGCTAACGCGTTTTCGTCCGTTACCTGGGCAACCAGGCCCCGCTCTTGCAATTGTTGAATCAGGTTACCACTCGCCATCAATAGCTCCATTTTCGTAAAATAAACAATGTTTGAAAAACAGTATTCCAAGGGAAATTGAGAAACGTCTTAGAATAAAGCGCTCCCGATGGGAGCGCCAGCATTTAAAGGGGATATTTGCTGCAATTCACCGCACTTAAGGTGCCAAACGATCGATTTGCCAGTTATCGCCATCGCGCTGATAGATAAAGCGGTCATGCAGGCGATGTGCCCCGCCCTGCCAAAATTCGACAGTGTCGATGACCACGCGGTATCCGCCCCAAAAACTCGGTAACGGCACTTCGCCCTTCATGAATTTTTGCTTTAATTCTAAAAATTTACTTTCCAGCACGCCACGGGCTGAAATTCGGCTCGATTGTTGTGAAACCCAGGCACCAATCTGGCTCTCTTTCGGCCGACTGTGGAAATATTTCAGCACCTCGATAGTGGATAAACGCTCGGCATGCCCCGTTACAATCACCTGGCGATCCAGGCTGTGCCAGGGAAACAGTAAGCTGATACGCGCATTCAGTGCCAGATGCTGTGCCTTGCGACTGCCCAGATTGGTGTAAAACACCATGCCTTGCTCATCGACGTGTTTAAGCAACACGATGCGCTGGTAGGGCTGCCCCTGCTCATCGACGGTGGCAACGCACATCGCAGTCGGATCGGACAGGCGCGCATCGCACGCCTGTTTGAGCCACTTGTCGAACAGATCGAGAGGGTTGGCGGTCAATTCATTGCGGCGCAAACCGCCGCGGGTATATTCGCGTCTGACGTCCGCAATTTCATCTTCGGTGGGAAATGCGGCGGAGGGAGGTGAAGTGTTGTCCTGTGTCATAACATCCTGCTGTGGTGTATCGGGACGAAAATCATCGTTCCATTCTGCGCCCACAGCGGGAAAATCTCAATGTAACGCGTCGCGTTAAGGCTCATTCTGTAGCAGGCAGTCGTCCGCAATGATGTGCCCATTGCGCTCGATAAAGGCGCGATCCCCTTTGCTCCAGAAGGTATAGCGGTTATTGCTGTATTTGGTGCCCGAAGCAGAAATCACCTGCGGAAGTTGCAGGCGCTCGCCATCCAGCAAGAAATGCACTTCCTCTGGCTGGACATCCTGTTTCAGCGTCACGGTGAGTGGCAGGGTGCCACACTGATAATGCAGCGTTTTTACCGGTGCTGGCCGGTTAAAACCGCTACAGCCGGACAGTATCATAAGCCCTAACAGCACAGCTGCGCGGCCCGATAGCATGATTTTCATTGTTATTTTCCCGTTGTTACCTGTCTAAAGGTTATCGCCACATGACCACGAAACAGCCTGTCGAGTCACAGATAACAACAGTGTAACAACGGGTTTTACAACAACCTCTCAGCAAAATCTGATTAGTCGTTCAGAACGGGAAAAATGGCCCCCAATACGCTCGCTTTGCTGGCACCGGTCACTGACGGCAGGTTACCGGGCAAGCCAGACAGCGTGCGCGCCGCAAGCCAGGCAAAAGCCAGCGCTTCCATATCATCGCCGTTCACGCCGAACTCATCGGTGGTGTTGACCTCAATGCCGGGCAACAGCGCAGACAGACGCGCCATCAGCAGGGGATTGCGCGCCCCGCCGCCGCACACCAGCACACGCTCACAGCCGCCTGTTAACAGCACCTGATCGGCAATGCTGACCGCAGTCAGCTCCGCCAGCGTGGCCTGAACATCCTGAGGAGCAAGCGTGCCACATCCGGCAAGCTGTTTTTCCAACCAGCCCAGATTGAAGTATTCGCGCCCGGTACTTTTCGGCGCGGGTAACGCGAAATAGGGATCGGCCAGCATACGGCGCAATAAGGAGACATTCACGTGCCCGGTCGCCGCCCACTGCGCGTCTTTATCATAGGGTTGCCCCTGACGACGCCAGATCCAGGCATCGAGCAACATGTTCCCTGGCCCGGTATCATAGCCACGTACCGGGCAGTCAGGTGCCAGCAGGGAGATGTTGGCAATCCCCCCGATATTGAGCACTACGCGGCGTTCATCAGGGTGCATCAGCAACGCATAGTGAAACCCTGGCACCAGCGGCGCACCTTGCCCACCGAGCGCGATGTCACGTCGGCGAAAATCGCCCACCGTAGTGATACCGGTCAATGCTGCAATCTGGTTGTTATCGCCGATTTGCAACGTACAGGGTGCGCCACCGACCGGCTCATGCCACACCGTTTGTCCATGACAGCCAATCGCCATGATATCGCTGGCATTAAGTTCAGTCTGTTTCAACAGCATCAGCACCGCCTCGGCAAACAGTTTGCCGAGACGCGTATCCAGTTGACCGAGCGTAGACAGCGTTACCGCCTGCCCCTGGCAGACGTCCAGAATCGCTTGCTTCAATGCCAACGGCATTGGATGACAATAGCTTGCCTGCTGCGCGACCGTGTGGTCATCAATCGCCGCGAGAACCACATCGACACCGTCCAGACTGGTGCCCGACATCACTCCGATGTATCTGCCTGATTTCATACCGGTGTATTTCCCATCCCGCACTGTACACGCACACAAAATCCCCATAAACCACGCTGCACTTGTTTACAAAATAACATGGCGAGCAGGCAAACGGCTCAGCTATTCTTCATTGTAGGGTGGATTCGACGTCCCATTCTTTGAATGCGCGTTTATTTTGAGGAAAAAAAGGCCATTTTTTGCTATAAAATGAACATATGCGCCAATAGGATGAGAGAGAATAGTGGCAGCAAGGAACTTTAGCCATTTTTCATTATCAATATAATCCTATTATATCAGGGTGAGTTGTGCGCAACGGCCATTTGGCGTTTCGCAGTAACCGTTTGATAAGCATTACCACGTTGGCCTTCAGTAACGGAAAGCTGACACACTGCGATTACAGGAGTCTTATATATGATGAAGCGTTTACTTGTGATTACTTTAGCCGGTATGACACTGGCGGGCTGTGCCAACACCAGTTCGCTTTCCGGTGACGTTTATCGCGCCTCTGAAGCCAAACAGGTTCGTACGGTAACTTATGGCACCATCGTTTCATTACGACCTGTTCAGATTCAGGCTGGCGATGAGAATGGCACCATGGGCGCTATTGGTGGCGCAGTACTGGGTGGGTTCTTGGGTAATACCATCGGTGGTGGCACGGGTCGTTCACTGGCAACCGCAGCAGGCGCGGTGGCGGGTGGCGTAGCGGGTCAAAGTGCACAAGGTGCGATGAACCGCGTTCAGGGCGTTGAGTTGGAAGTTCGTCGTGATGATGGTACCACCATCATGGTTGTGCAGCGCCAGGGTGATACCCGTTTCAGCGTGGGCCAACGTGTTGCCATGTCCAGCAATGGCCAAAGCGTGACAGTAGCACCACGATAAACACCCCCCATTTTCTGTTATCACCACCGACCCGGTGGTGATAACCTACATTATTACTTTGGTCAATAATGTTACTTCGCACGAAAAGTTCATTCGATCGTAATGCAGCATCAATCGCACAGACATGCTGAAAAAATAATTGCATTGGCAAAAAACACGTCGGGTACAACACATTTTTGACGAAAAATAGCACATCGTCTAAAAAACATGTCAAAAGGTATATCACCCGCTTAGGTTGAAACCTCATCAGCTTTTTTCAGAAAAAAACATTCACACAACATCAATAATTCACCAGAAATATCGCGCAGGTAAAGGATCGCAGCATGATGCCATGTTTGAATGCAGAGCGTTATTCAATTCGGCTTGATGGACATTTATTCTACCCAAGCATTATTCTGTCTGATGACGCATCAATGATGGCTTTCATGGCTCTCATGTAAGGCGAGTATATTTTTTTCCAGGCGGGCAATAAGCCCTGTCAGTGCACTGACTTCCTGTACCGAAATACCCAGCAATATCTCACCACGCGTTTGGCTTATCACATCATCCACCGCCTGGATGATCGGCTCTGCCGCATCGGTCAACGCGATGCGTTTTGCACGCCGATCGTGTGCACAAATACTTCGTGTAATCAAGCCCTTTTCTTCTAACTGATCCAAGGTTCTTACCAGCGATGGCTGCTCGATACCAATGGCTTTTGCCAATTGAATCTGCGACTGCCCCGGAGGCAGTTGGTATATATTATGCAGCGTGACCCAATGGGTTTGGGTTAATTCCAGCGGTTTCAGGCGAAAATCAATTAATGATCGCCACACGCGAACCAATCTGGCCAAATCAGAACCTAACGGCAATTCCATAACATCTCCTTATTATTAGCGTACTAAGTTATATCCCTGGATTGCAATCAAATCTGATTTTAAAAAAAATGAAAAAGGCATCTTGCTTAATAATTTATCCATAAATGGCAGTAGCCACATTGCTGTTATACCAAATATATTCACCTTGAGGAAATTCTCTCACCGCGTGAAACTGCAAAAGAGTTGTTCTCTCTGCATTATGTAACATATGTTATTAGGGCCAGAGGCGCACTAATCATCGTTGAATAACGAAGGCTGCTGCCACTCGCTATTCAGTGTAGCCTTTTCCGAACGTAACAGCCGTTTCTCGCGTTGTCGGCAAAGTCTTAACACGTCCTGTTTTTGCGTATCGCTCATCTGCCCCCAGGAGAAACGCTCGCTGCGACTGCGGAAGCACCCCAGACAATAGCCGCGCGCATCCGATTGACACACGCCACGACAAGGGTTTGGAACAGCAAAGAGCTCAAGTTGCTCAGGCACTGCACCTCCGCAACCCATCACGTTCATTGAAGCGTTACAGGGCGACAATGGCAAGCTTTAGGTGTAGAGCGGCGCTGGTTGTAAACGATACTCAGTATTATATATTGTAGCGCCGAAGATTTCTCTAGCGACACTATTTATTTAGTCTGTCATTAATATACCGCAAGGTTATGTCATAAATGTGATTTCCATCCGCTGCGGCACCCAGGGTGTACCTTCTACATCAAGGATTTGGACTCAATCCCGTGACAACTGGTATACTTTGTAACGAGCCTTTGTGATGGCGGTCAACCACAGTAGTCAATCGAGGATATTATGCGCTTACTTCATACCATGTTGCGTGTTGGGGATTTACAACGCTCAATCGATTTTTACACCAAGGTACTGGGGATGCGTTTGCTGCGAACCAGTGAAAACACCGAATACAAATACACGCTCGCTTTCGTGGGTTATACCGAAGAGAGCGAAGGGGCCGTCATTGAACTGACGTACAACTGGGGCGTTGATAAATACGATTTGGGTAATGCCTACGGGCACATCGCGCTGGCCGTTGAAGACGTTGCCGCAACCTGCGAACGTATTCGTCAGGCAGGCGAGAAAGTGACGCGCGAGGCCGGTCCGGTCAAGGGTGGAACCACGATTATTGCCTTTATCGAAGATCCCGATGGTTACAAGATTGAGCTGATTGAAAAAGCACAATCCGGAAACGGACTCGGCAACTGATTGTTTCTCGATGCTGTGCGGCGGCCTCTGCCCGCCGCTTTTTCGCTTCATCTCTCCCCTTCTCCGTTACGCGTCGCTGATTCGATTGCCCGCCGCTTCCCCCCGTCAGGGTGCTGAAGGCATCAGGCTTACTGCATTGGCGCCAGGAATTTGCCATAATGCGCGCTGCATTTAGTAAATGACTAAAGAGAACATGGCTGATAAAAATAACCTGAACGCGCTGAGTGGCCGTTTCCGTGGGTTTTACCCGGTTGTTATTGATGTTGAAACCGCGGGGTTCAACGCGAAAACTGACGCACTGCTGGAAATTGCCGCCATCACAATGAAAATGGATGAGGACGGTTGGTTACAGCCCGATGAAACCTTGCATTTTCACGTTGCGCCATTCGAAGGTGCGCTGCTTGATCCCGCCGCGCTGGCGTTTACCGGCATCGATCCCCATAATCCGCTGCGCGGTGCCGTCTCTGAATACGACGCCTTGCATGAGATATTCAAAATGGTGCGTAAAGGTATTAAAGACAGGGGCTGCAATCGCGGGATTATCGTCGCTCACAACGCCAATTTTGATCACAGCTTTTTGATGGCAGCAGCGGAACGTTGCGGGCTCAAACGCAACCCGTTCCACCCGTTTGCCACGTTTGACACCGCCGCGCTGAGCGGATTGGTACTGGGACAAACCGTATTGGCAAAGGCCTGCATGACTGCTGGCATCGCCTTCGACTCCGCGCAGGCTCACTCAGCGCTTTATGACACGCAGCAAACCACGGCGCTATTTTGCGAACTGGTTAATCGTTGGAAGCGGCTGGGCGGTTGGCCATTGCCCGTGGAAGACCAAACGGTCTGAGTTCCCCCATCGGGTTCATACCAACATTAAAGGGACCCTTATGCGGGTCCCCTCTTCTGCATCAGATAGCGGCAGTATACCGCCAACAGGCACGATTTACTGCGCGCTGTCGCCGTCCTGCGGCTCACGGTATTTGTCTGCGGTTTCTTTGATCAACGGCTGCAATTCACCACGTTGATACATTTCAATGATGATATCGCATCCGCCAATCAGTTCGCCGTCAATCCACAGTTGGGGAAAGGTCGGCCAGTTGGCATATTTTGGCAGCTCAGCACGAATATCCGGGTTTTGCAAAATGTCTACATAGGCGAAGCGTTCACCACAGGCCGACAGCGCTTGCACGGCCTGCGCGGAGAAACCGCAACTCGGCAACTTCGGGGAACCCTTCATGTACAGCAGAATCGGGTTTTCTGTAATCTGGCGCTGAATTTTTTCAATCGTTGTCGTCGTCATGCTTATTGCTTCCTCAAACGGTGTTTCTGCGAGCCATTACGCTGCCCTCTTCATGGCGGAGGGATCGCACGGCATCATTATGTAACGGGGTATTATCGCACCATTGTCGCGTATGCGCTTTGTGATCCACGCGATCCCAAAGCACATTTACCGTTGCGTCATTGTAGCGAGAGCGGTCATGACAAAAAAACGCCATTTTTTGTAGGGTCTTTTCCTGTCACCGTTCTCCCCAGGTCCCTCGGTGAAATATGCCGCAATAAATGATGATATTTACAGCGGGAAAACAATTATTAACGTTTTCTCATGATTCTGTTAAGCGAAAAGGTGATTTCCTGCTTTTTTCTCATGGCGTTTTCGTCAATACTGTTCGAATTGAGCGAGTTAAGGATTGTATTCGGTCTCTTTTATCATGCGCGTATTTATTACTCTGATCTTTGTTTTCTTCAGCCATCTGTTTATTAATGTTGCCCAGGCAGCTCCGCACACCAATGCGGAGAAGAAAGCCAGCGCCAGCACCGATGACAAGCACCTGAAAAAAAACCAGACCACCAAAACCACTAAAAAGCCACAAACTCCGCCGGAACCACCGAAGAAAAAGGCGACGCCGGAAAAAGCGAAAGCCAAAGCGCAGCCTGAAAAAAAGATCGCTGAGAAAAAGGTAGTTGAGAAAAAAGCCAAAATAGCCCCAAGTACGAAACCGACCAAAACCACGGCCACTAAAAAGATCTCTGGCGACGTTGAAGCCAAGACCGCAGCATCAAAAACCACGTCATCGCGCTACCACAGCGCAACGCCGGCAAAGCTGGTAAAAGGGCTCAAAAAAGGGGCGGAAACGACTACGCAAAAAACGGCGGCGATAAAGCCAGGCGCAAAAAAAGCGGGCAAAGAGCCAGTGCTGAGCGAAGCGCATAAGCGCCGCTACCAGCATGCAAAAATGACGGCAATGAACAAGCTGATGAGCCAGATCGGTAAGCCTTATCAATGGGGCGGTAACTCGCCTTACACCGGTTTCGACTGTAGCGGTCTGGTCTATTATGCCTATAAGGATGTGGTGAAAATTCCTATCCCACGCACCGCCAATGAGATGTATCACCTGCGCGATGCTGCTCCCATCAATAAGGGTGAACTGGAGATTGGCGATCTGGTGTTCTTCCGCATCAACGGCCGTGGCACCGCCGATCATGTCGGGGTTTATCTTGGCAATGGCAAGTTTATTCAGTCACCGCGTACCGGTGCCGATATCAAGATCAGTAAGTTGAGTGAGGACTACTGGCAGGAACACTACATTGGCGCACGTCGCGTGGTGACACCACAAACGATTCGCTAATCGCCCAACCGACGCATTGATACGTTACAGATAATAAAGACCAGGTGATGCCTACGCAGCCTGGTCTTTATTTTAATCGCTGTCAGTTCAATACGGCAACAAAGCTAAATACCATGATCATGACTAACGCCCCAACCGTGGTCAGTAATGACATTTTCAAATCAGTATTCATTCTATCTCCTTGAAACACAGAAACGCGTGGAAATTGCCGCCGCATTGGATGCCACATTGTTTTTGCACGCCAATCGCCGCAGCACAATGACGCCAAGAAGGTATTGTTACACAATTTATAGGGAAAATCTCCGATCCCGGCTGCACTAATTATATCAATTATCCCTTTCACTTTCGCGGCAAATCAGCCAGAATTCGCAGTTTACCGTGCGCTGCGTCGGTGTCCGAACACGTCATCTTCAATGGGATCAATGCGTCCCCTTTAGGTACAAAGTACGTCGGCAGTCTCCTTCTGATATCCTGTTTATTCCATCAGAAAGAGAACATTACGCAAAAGCAAACGATTAACAAACTATATACTGCCGTAACAAGTAGGTTCAGGAGTCATTTTTAGATGGCAACGATCAAAGATGTGGCAAAGCGTGCTGGCGTTTCAACTACAACCGTCTCTCACGTCATCAACAAAACACGTTTCGTCGCCGAAGAGACCAAAACGGCCGTGCGGGAAGCCATCAAGGAATTACACTACTCCCCGAGCGCAGTAGCGCGGAGCTTAAAGGTCAACCACACCAAATCCATCGGACTGCTCGCCACCTCGAGCGAAGCACCCTACTTCGCAGAAATCATCGAAGCGGTTGAAAACAGTTGTTATGCCAAAGGCTACACCCTGATTCTGTGCAACTCGCACAATAACCTGGAAAAACAGCGAGCCTATCTTTCCATGCTGGCGCAAAAACGGGTCGATGGCCTGTTGGTGATGTGTGCGGAATATCCGCCCGAACTGTTGGGCATGTTGGCGGATTATCGCAGCATTCCCATGGTGGTGATGGATTGGGGTCAGGCACACAGCGATTTCACCGACACCATTATTGACAACGCCTTTGAAGGCGGATACCTGGCTGGCCGATACCTGATTGAGCGCGGCCACCGCGACATCGGTGCCATTCCCGGTATTCAGGAACGCAACACCGGCAGTGGGCGTTATCTGGGTTTTCTCAAAGCCTTGCACGAAGCGGATATTACGGTACGCGATGAGTGGGTTGTTCAGGGCGATTTTGAACCGGAATCCGGCTATAAAGCCATGCACCAGATTTTGGCGCAGAAACAGCGCCCGACCGCCATTTTCTGCGGCGGCGATATCATGGCGATGGGCGCTATCTGCGCGGCAGATGAGCTAGGGCTACGTGTACCGCAAGATATTTCCGTGATTGGCTACGATAATGTTCGCCATGCGCGTTATTTCACGCCGGCCTTGACCACCATCCACCAGCCCAAAGAGCGTTTGGGTCAATCTGCCTTTACCATGCTGCTCGATCGCATCACCAGCAAGCGCGAAGATGCACAGGTGATTGAGGTTCATCCGACCCTTATTGAGCGGCGTTCCGTGGGTGATGGTCCGTTCCGCGACTATCGCCGTTAATGTTTAAGACGATTTTCTTATAATATATTGATTTTTATATTCTTCATGGCTGCATCAATCAATTTCGACTTGTCCTCTGATTGAAGCAGTCATACACTGTTTTTCATTCGGACAATATCCCTACACTTATCCTTATTACAAAAAGCGCAGAATTGCGTATCAGGATACGTGCCCCTACGTGCTACCACGTACCGGCTTTGACTCTTCATTCCCTCTGGGTATCCAGAGAGTAGACGATGGATGTTATGCCTGCTGCCACTGTGCAACGGGCAAGCATAAACGGCTGCGCACGAATGCAACCGCTTACTCTTTGAACAACGGGTAACTTGCCCGTGATTCGAACACGCTGTGCGCAAACCGCAGCGTTAGGGTTGATGAAAGACTGTCTATGCTGTTCCTTGCGGCGCTGCCTGGCAAGGTTGGGAGAAGTTATGAGTTCATCATATGTAGAGGAACTGGCAGAAAATAACACGTCCTGGTTCCGGATCGTTCAAGCGTTATTGGCTATCGCTGATATCAAAATCAATGGTTCTCGACCGTTTGATATCAGGGTACGCAACCCCGATTTCTACAAGCGCGTTCTGCGTGAAGGCTCACTGGGACTCGGGGAAAGCTATATGGACGGTTGGTGGGAGTGCGATCGTTTAGACTGCTTTTTTCGGCGTCTCTTACGCGCGGGGCTTGAGAAAAAAGCCCCTCATCATCTCAAAGACATTTTGCATATTGTCGCCACGCGCTTGATTAACCTGCAATCGCGCAAGCGTGCCTGGATTGTCGGCGAGGAGCATTACGATCTGGGCAACGATCTGTTTAGCCTGATGCTCGATACGCACATGCAATATTCCTGCGGCTACTGGAAAGAGGCCACGACCCTTGAGCAGGCGCAACAGGCCAAACTGCGCATGATTTGCGAAAAGCTTCAGCTTCAGCCGGGCATGACCCTGTTGGATATTGGCTGCGGCTGGGGCGGACTGGCCGCCTATGCGGCACGCCATTATGGCGTATCGGTTTACGGCGTGACCATTTCGCGTGAGCAGCAAAAACTGGCTCAGGCGCGCTGTCACGATCTTAACGTTACCATTGAATTGCAGGATTATCGTGACCTTAACCGACATTTCGATCGCATCGTGTCTGTCGGCATGTTTGAGCACGTTGGACCGAAAAATTACGACACCTACTTTCGCGTCGTCAGCAAGAACCTCAAACCCGAAGGGCTATTTCTGCTGCATACCATTGGGGCAAATAAAACTGATTCGCAGGTTGATCCCTGGATTAACAAATATATCTTCCCCAACGGTTGTCTGCCCTCCGTTCGCCATATTGCCGCGCGCAGTGAACCTTATCTGGTGATGGAAGATTGGCACAATTTTGGGGCCGATTACGACAAGACCCTGATGGCCTGGCACGATCGCTTTGTTGCCGGTTGGCCACAGTTAGCGAACCGTTACTCACTGCGTTTTAATCGTATGTTTCGTTACTACCTGAATGCCTGCGCCGGGGCGTTTCGCGCACGCAATATTCAACTGTGGCAGGTATTGTTTAGCCCTCAAGGGATTGAAGGCGGCGTGCGTGTAGCGCGCTGATAGCGGTCTGCTAACGCCGTACAGATAAGGGTACGGCGTTATGTTATTGCCTGTTCAGGTCAGACTTCAGGCGCTCTGCGCGGCATTCGCCGTTGCGGCCTCTTGTGCCTGACGCTGCGCCAGCACACGTTCAACCGTGTCGATCACGGCCTGCGTTTGCGGATCGATTTCGATATTGATCCGGTTCCCCAACCGTTTCTGCCCGAGGGTGGTGCGTTGCAGCGTTTCGGGGATCAAATGCACGCAGAAACGACTGCGTGTCACCTCACCCACCGTAAGGCTGATGCCATCAATACCGATAAACCCTTTGTGCAGCACATATTTCATCTGCGATTCATCAGCCAATCGGAACCAGATTTGGTGATTGTTTTCTGAGGTCAGAATTTTAACCACTTCGGCCGTGCACATAATGTGCCCGGACATCACATGCCCGCCAATCTCATCGCCATATTTGGCGGCGCGTTCAATATTCACCAGATCCCCCGGCGTGATATCGCCCAGGTTGGTCAGGCGTAGCGTCTCTTTCATTAAATCAAAACTGACCCGATCGCCATCAATTGCCGTCACCGTCAGGCAGCAGCCGTTATTGGCGATCGAGGCACCCGTCACCAGACCGGTCAGTAATTCGGGAGGAAGTTTTACCACATGCGTGCGGAAGTTCGTTTTTTCATCGATGGACACCACCGGCGCGGTGCCTTGAACAATACCGGTAAACATACGCTTGCCTCTTAATAAATCAGTGAAATAACTGAATGCTACTGTGCCAGTCGCCCCTCCCTTCGTTACCGTGGCAAGCCGCGAGGGAAGAAAGACTGACAAATCATCTTGCAGTTTGCCTCATAACGACTGGAAAACCAAACGTATTCCCCCCTTTGTCCCCCGACAAATCCGATAAGACAACAGACCCTCTCTATAGACACAATATCTTACGAAGAAGTTGGTTTACTTATGCCAAGCCGCTACACTAGAACAACGTTCTGTCATCGATCGATTTTCCATCTCAGATGGATGGCTGTGAAAGCCATTTATGCTCATTATCTCGCTTGCGGTTGTTTACTTTCTTTCACCCCAACCCCCTGCTGGAAAAGCAACGCGCCACCTCGCGGTGAGGCCGTATGACAGAGCGCGAGGTGGTATCGACGTCAGTGTCTCGTTTTAACAATTCAAGGAAGGTGTTTGCGTGCAGAAATATTTGTCAGAGGCGCGGAGCCTGTTAACGCTCGCGGTTCCTGTCATTATTGCGCAGGTTTCCCAAACGTCCATGGGTGTCGTGGATACCATTATTGCGGGTGCCTATAGCGCCACCGATATGGCGGCCGTGGCGGTCGGTACCTCCGTGTGGTTGCCGGTCATCCTGTTTGGACATGGTCTATTGATGGCGCTCACGCCGGTGGTGGCCCAGCTCAACGGCTCCGGTCGACGCCCGCGCATCGCCCATCAGGTTCAGCAGGCGTTTATTTTGGCAGCGATCGTTGCGGTTATCACCATGGTGGTGCTGTACAACGGCAAACATGTTATTGCCATGATGCACACCGACTCACCGGAGTTGGCGAATGTTGCCATCGGCTATCTGCACGTGATGCTGCTGGGGGTGCCGGGCTATCTGTTTTATCAGGTGCTGCGCTGCCAATGTGAAGGGCTATCCAAAACCAAGCCGGGCATGGTGATTGGCTTTATTGGCGTGCTGATCAATATTCCGCTGAACTATATCTTTATCTACGGCAAATTTGGCATGCCCGAACTGGGCGGCGTAGGTTGCGGCGTCGCGACAGCATCCACCTACTGGATCATGATGCTGATGATGGCGTTTTACAGTATGCGCGCACATTGGTTGCGTGACATCAAGTGGCAGCGCTGGCAGATTGATTTCTCCGCCATGCGGCGTCTGTTTTCGCTCGGTTTGCCGATTGCGCTGGCCCTGCTGTTTGAAGTATCGCTGTTCGCCATCGTCGCCCTGCTGATCCTGCCGCTCGGCGTGA
This sequence comes from Candidatus Symbiopectobacterium sp. NZEC151, assembly GCF_025962655.1. GTDB lineage: Bacteria > Pseudomonadota > Gammaproteobacteria > Enterobacterales > Enterobacteriaceae > Symbiopectobacterium. The sequence goes on from NZ_JAGFPE010000001.1 coordinate 1,340,543, forward strand.
TTGACGTTGCCGGACACCAGATAGCACTGAATTTCAGTTCACTGATGTTCGTGCTTCCATTGTCGATCGGCATCGCCTCGACCATCCGCGTTGGCCATCGACTGGGGGAAGGTTCCGTGGAAGATGCGCGTATTGCGGCCTATACCGGCATTGCGACCGGCGTGATGCTGGCCTGTTGTACCGCCATTTTCACGGCACTGCTGCGTGAACAGATCGCCTTGTTGTATAACAAAAGCCCCGAAGTGGTCGCCATGGCGGCACAGTTGATGCTTTTTGCCGCGATTTATCAGATTTCAGATGCAGTGCAGGCTATCGGCAACGGTGTATTGCGTGGCTATAAAGATACGCGATCCATTTTCTACATCACCTTCGTCTCCTACTGGATACTCGGTTTACCCAGCGGGTATTTGCTGGCAATGACCGATTATTGGGTGCCACGCATGGGGCCCGCCGGTTTCTGGTGCGGTTTTATCATCGGACTCACTGCGGCCGCGATCATGATGGTGCTGCGTATCCGTTATCTGCAACGTCAACCGCCCGGCGATATTCTGGCTCGCGCGGCGCGCTAACCCTGATGTCACCCAGCGCCAAGGGGCAATACGCCATTGGCGCTGGGTGAAAAAAACACAAAGTGAATACAAGCGCAGCAGTCGTGCAGTTCAACCGCATAAATTTTGCATTTGCGTCTTGCCAGCACCCTATTCACTCGCTACTATGCGCCCCGCACGGCAGCACAGGGTATCGTCCGCTGCTTTAGCAACAAGCCTCACAGAATGCGTTCTTAGCTCAGTTGGTTAGAGCACCACCTTGACATGGTGGGGGTCGATGGTTCGAGTCCATTAGAACGCACCATTTCTGGTTTCTCAGCGTTCCATTTCCTACTCTATTTTCACTCTCCTGATAGCCCGATTCTTGCAGAAATGCACGCCATGTTCTTACCGGACATTTATCACCAACAGGTAAAGTAAAGAGGTGGTCTGCGCAGGGATTGTGCTTTACACTGCGCGCTGCAAAAATAGGGCAATAAACGATTACGTAGGCGGTAATGGCGATGAACGGAACGATCACAACCTGGTTTAAAGATAAAGGGTTTGGATTTATCAAAGATGAAAACGGTGATAACCGTTATTTTCATGTGATTAAGGTTGCCAACCCGGATCTGCTTAAAAAAGGCGCGAGCGTCACTTTCGAACCCACCACCAATAATCAGGGTCTATCGGCATATGCCGTGAAAGTTGAACCGGAAAGCAAATACATTTATATCGCAGGCGAACGCATCAAGCTTACCGCCATTAAATCCTTTCTGGTGTTCAGCGAAGAAGTGCCGGCCGATACCCGCATTGATAAAGAGAATACGGTGCTTTCTGTGGGCGCGCTGATGGGAAACATCAGGCCGAAATCAGCCGCTAAATCCAGCGAAGTTCGCTCGATGAAAAAGCTGGCGATTACCACCTTTCAGGGTTCAACGTTAATCTTCACCGAAGATGAGATAGACATAGACGCCACAGTGAAACTGCTCAAGGTGTGAAACCTTTTCGCTGGCCCCGTGTCAGCAGCGAACCGTATTCACTGCGCCCCTGATGGCGTCCTCCAGACCAAACGCCATCGCGATCGGGCTCTGCGCCCGGTTACAGCCTTGACGATTACAGGTATAATCCCACCCATTATTCTTACGGGTTTCGAAACGACGATGACAAAACTCACCTTACAAGAGCAACTGCTGAAAGCGGGATTAGTGTCCAGCAAAAAAGTGGCCAAAGTGCAAAGAACGGCCAAAAAATCACGCGTTCAGGCGCGTGAGGCCCGAGCCGCTGTAGAGGAAAATAAAAAAACACAGCTCGAGCGCGATAAACAGCTAAGCGAGCAACAAAAACAGGCTGTGTTATCTAAAGAGTATAAAGCGCAGGTGAAGCAACTCATTGAAATGAACAAAATCGACATTTCAAAAGGTGATATTAGCTTTAACTTCACGGATAACAATTTAATTAAAAAAGTGGTTGTGGATAAGCTTACCCAAGCCCAGTTGATTAATGGTCGTCTCGCCATCGCTCGCCTGGTTGTTGATAGCAAGGGTGAGAGCCAATACGCGATCATCCCCGCGAGCGTAGCTGAGAAAATTGCGCAGCGGGATGCAAGCAGTATCGTTTTACACAGTGCGCTGAGTCAGGAAGAGCAAGATGAAGAAGATCCCTATGCCGACTTTAAAGTGCCTGATGATTTAATGTGGTAATTGACGCTGCATGTTGCAACGGTTTAATGCAGCATTTAACCACCTAACAGACGACAGAAACCTTACCCCGTGGGGACGACGCATGAACAATGAAATACCCCTTAAATATTATGACATTGTGGATGAGTATTCGACGGAAGCTGCCACATTGGTGAGCGAGTCAGAACGTGACGCTCTGGCGCACTATTTCCAATTACTGCTCACCCGCTTAATGAATAATGAAGAAATCAGCGAGCAGGCTCAGCAAGAGATGGCCCGTGAAGCCCATATCGACGAACAACGCATTGATGAGATAGCGACGTTTTTGAATCAATGGGGCAATGAGTAGCGTTGCACCGCACATCACTCAAGGGCGGTGCTGAATTTTTCTCGCGCATCGCCCGTCAATGACCCGTGCCACGCCCTTCCCCGTCCGTTCCTCGTTTAATCCGGGTTACCAAGCCTGTTCAGTAGGATCTGTCGGGTGTGTGCCAGACGCGGCTGACGTAATGCACTCGGCAGCCACACCAGATTGTAACGAATTTCGGTGTCTCCCACCGGGGCTTTAATACGGGCCAGCTTACCTTCAGCAAGATGCGCACGGCACAAAAATTCCGGCATCACCGTCCAGCCAAATCCTTTACACAGTAGGCTTCTCTGACCGCGTAAATCCTGACCGACCATTGCAGGAAGCAACGAACCGAATTTTATCCGATTCTTACCCAGCCAGTGTTCGATCAGTGAAAGCTCAAGGTTGTAAGCCAGCAGCGGCTCATTCAGTAAATCCCGGCCAAAATGCTCACTGCTGTTCAGGCGTTCGGCAAGGGCGGGCGCTGCAATAGCGATCACGCGGTCGGTAAAAATGACATCCCCTTTTAATCGCGTATCGGTGACAGGGTGCGCGGTGATACCCAGATCGCAATGTCCTTCTATCACCATCTGGGAAACCATCGGGCCATCTCCCGCATGCAAATGCACGCGAATACCGCTTTCCAACAATGGCAGCAGTTCACCCGCCAATTTTTCTGCCATAAAGTCAGAATGACCAATGATTTGCAGGGTTCCCGCGACATCCATGGACCTTGCCCTTGCTGAGGCGAGCGCGGATTCAGCGTCATCCAGTTTATTACCGATATCCGCCGCGAGATCGTCAGCGACCACCGTCGGTTTCACCCCCTGCGGTTGGCGCTCAAACAGGGGCCTTCCAATGGCCATTTCAAGGCCGCTGATGTGCTGGGAGACCGCAGGCTGCGTCAGGTTTAACACGCGTGCCGCACCCGAAATCGAGCGTTGGCGGTACACCTCCATAAAGGTGCGTAGACGCAACAGTGACATAGTTTACCCATAAATTAATTTATACCCCTGACAAAATAGCGTTGTTATCTGCAAACATCCAGACCCGTTATGCTGTTCCCAACGCAGGAAATCTCAGCACCAACAGGAAAGTGAAATGAGCGAACAACAGCATTCTCAGACGTTATCAACCATCCTTGACGCCATGAAAAAGCATCATCGACAGAATGAACCTGCCACGGCGGCCTTACGCCGCGATCGCCTTATGCGCAGCGCCGCCTTGATCCGTGACCACCATGCGGCCTTGACCGAGGCGATCGGCCGCGATTTTGGTCACCGTAGCGGTTATCAGACGCAGGCCGCCGATCTGATTACCACCATCAACATGCTGATGCATTCCGCTGAAAAGCTGGAGCAATGGATGCAACCGGAGGCGGCGGAGGTGCCGGTTCCGGGGATGCAGGCCTGGATCGAACCACAACCGCTGGGCGTTGTGGGCATTATCAGCCCGTGGAATTTCCCGATAAACCTCGCCTTCGGTCCGCTGGCGGGTGTCTTTGCGGCGGGCAACACCGCGATGCTGAAACCCTCGGAGCTGACGCCGTTCACCTCTGAATTGCTCGCGGAGCTTGTCCCCCATTACTTTGATTCGAATGAACTTGTCGTGGTGTTGGGCGATGCGGCCGTGGGCCAGGCGTTTAGCCAATTACCGTTCGATCATCTGGTCTTTACCGGCAGCACGGCGGTTGGTCGTCACGTCATGCGGGCGGCGGCTGAAAATCTGGTGCCCGTCACGCTGGAACTGGGTGGAAAATCCCCGGTGGTGCTGGATACTGACGCAGAAATCAGCATCGCGGCCGAACGGATACTGACGATAAAGACGTTCAATGCCGGACAAATCTGCATCTCCCCGGATTATGTCCTGTTGCCTGAATCGTCCGAAGCGGGCTTTGTCGACGCGGCAAAACGTTTTATGCGTGCGAGCTATCCAACGCTTCAGCACAATGTGGATTACACCGCTATCATTAACGACAGACACTATCAACGATTGATCATGCTGCTGGACGATGCCGCCCGCAAAGGGGCTGACATCATCAGTCTCGCTCCCGACAACGAACCTGATGTCGATCCGCACAGCAGAAAGATCGCGCCACACCTCATTCTTGGCGTCACGCAGGACATGTTGGTGATGCAGGAAGAGATCTTCGGACCGCTGCTGCCGCTAAAAACCTACGCTGCCGGGATCGGTGACGCGATTCGTTACATCAACGCGGGCCCGCGCCCGCTTGCTGCCTACTACTTTGGTCATGACGCGGAGCGCCAGCGCCAGATAGCCACAAGGACAACGTCAGGTGCCTTGGTGATCAACGACGTCATGACCCATGCCGCGATCGACAGCCTGCCCTTTGGCGGCATCGGGGCTTCAGGTACCGGTGCGTATCACGGTATCCATGGTTTCAGACGTTTCAGTCATGCAAAACCGGTTGTTGTTCAGGACAGCGCCGCCATAACCAATCTTCGTCTTCGCGCGCCTTATCAGGATAAAGCGGCTGTTGCCGAAGCGTTCCTCAACAATTAATTCACCTGCACCCGCACTATCGAGGTTAACAATGAAAATTTTAATGGTTCTGACATCACATGCCGAACTGGGCAACACGGGCAAGAAAACAGGCTTTTGGCTGGAGGAGTTTGCCGCACCCTACTATGTCTTTAAAGATGCGGGTGCTGAGGTGGTTCTCGCTTCCCCGGCGGGCGGCCAACCGCCACTAGATCCGAAAAGCGATCTGCCTGAATTCCAGACGGCACTGACGGCACGTTTCAAAGCCGACAAAGATGCGCAGGACGCGCTTTCTCAAACGATAAAACTGGACACCGTGTCTCAGAACGATTTTGACACCGTGTTTTATCCTGGCGGCCACGGCCCGCTTTGGGATCTCGCGGAGTCCGCCACCTCGATTGCACTGATTGAGTCTTTCGATCGCGCCGGAAAACCGGTGGCCTTTGTCTGTCATGCGCCAGGCGTGCTACGCCATGTTACCGCCGCAACGGGCGATCTGCTGATCAAAGGCCGTCACGTCACCGGCTTCACCAACAGTGAAGAAGAGGCCGTCGAACTCACCCATATCGTCCCGTTTTTGATCGAAGATACGTTTATTGCCGCTGGCGCACATTATCAAAAAGGTGCCGATTGGATGCCGTTCGTCGTGGAAGATGGCAATCTGGTAACAGGGCAGAATCCGGCCAGTTCAGAAGCCGTCGCGGTCGCCTTGCTGAAAAAATTGAATAACGAAAGCTCAATGAGCCATTAAAAATTACAGGGTGCGATATTGGGTTAGCATAATTAACTGTGATAACACAGTAGCTCTCAATGCAATGACAGGGAGTCATCATGGCTACAATGAAGGATGTAGCCCGCCATGCGGGTGTTTCTGCGGCAACGGTATGCCGAGTGATCAACAATACCGTTTACGTTAAGCCGGTTACGCGGGAACGGGTTGAGACAGCGATGCGTGAGTTCAACTACCAGCGTAATGCAGCCGCACTCGCCATGGCAAAAAGAAGTGGTAAGACACTCGGGCTGCTGACCGGCAACCTGGACGACCCCTTCTTCTCGCGCATGGCGCGGGGCATTGAAGATACTACGCGTAAAGCCCGAGTACAGTTGGTGGTTTGCAGCGGCGGGCACCGTTCCGAGTTGGAAAAAGCAGGTCTGGATTTCCTGATCAATCAGGGGTGTGAAGCCATTGTCGCCCACCTGCCCCGCATGGATGAGGAGGATATCTTACGCTATGCGGCCCATACTCCGGCATTGGTGGTGATAAATCGCTATTTGCCGGTCATCGCCAATCGCTGCGTGTGGCTGGATAATGTGGGTGCCGCTCAGGCCGCGACCAACCAGCTTATTCAACACGGTCATCGCAAAATAGCCTGTATCGCGGCAGATATTCCCATTGATGACAGAACACACCGTGTCGAAGGCTACCGCAAAGCCATGGAAATTGCCGGTATCCCGGTAGCCGATGACTGGATCATCAGCGTTCCCTTCAATGAACAAGGGGGCGAGCAAGCCGCAGAAAAACTGCTACACGCCGGGCTCGCCTTCACGGCGTTGGTCACCTTCAATGATGTCATGGCCGCTGGCATCATGCGCACCTTTCACCACCATCAGGTACGCGTACCCGACGACATCTCCATGGTCGGCTTTGATGATATTGCCTGGGCCAAATATCTGCACCCCACCTTGACCACCATGCACAATCCGATTGAGAAAATGGCGCGCCGTGCCGCGACGCTGGCGTTACAACTCAACGCCGGTATCGTCGGGCCGCCACAAAATAATTGCTATTGCGCTGAGCTTATCCCGCGAGCATCGGTCAGGCATCTTTAATTCCGCCTTGTCAGCCCGGCGCAAGCCAGAAAAATGCGAATGGCGTCGCAGTGATTCAGCCAATGAAACCCGTTACACCCACGGCAGTCCGGGATCACATTTATATCGCCTCACTCTGAATACGCTGGGCCCCTTCAACGCTTAACAGGAGTGATAAATGAAAGCCAAAAAGGAGCTTAATCTGGGATTGGCGCTGCTGCCCATCGTTGCCATGCTTACATTGTTGGTTATTGGTTATGGTCAGTATAAATTGCCCATCGAGGCGCTATTGCTGGTTTCGGCTGCCGTTGCGACAGCAGTAGCCTATTGGCAAGGCTACCGCTGGGTGGAGGTCATGGACGCTATTGTCACTAAGCTGGCCAAAGCGATGCCGGTGATACTGATATTGATTTGCGTCGGTGGCATGATCGGTGCCTGGATGCTGAGCGGCACGATCCCTTATATGGTGTATTGGGGCCTGAAACTGATCAGTCCTCAATATATCGTTATCACGGCCTTTCTTATCACCAGTGCAACGTCGGTCTGCACCGGTACTTCGTGGGGCACCGCAGGCACCGTGGGTGTGGCGTTAATGGGCGTCGCCGCAGGCCTCGATGTCTCTTTAGCCGCCACAGCGGGCGCGGTGGTGTCAGGGGCCTATTTTGGCGACAAACTGTCACCGCTGTCTGATTCCACCAATTTTGCGGCCATCGTCGCTGAGACCGACCTTTACAGCCATATCCGCCATCTTATGTATACCACCCTGCCGAGCTTTGCTTTAGCCGCGGGAGTCTATCTGTTTTTCGGATACACCCACCTCCCCAGCCACGCGGCAAATCTGGACAAGGTGAATGAAATCGTAACGTCGATAGCGCATCTGTATCACTTTAACGTGCTCCTGCTCTTCCCCCCCATCTTGGTACTGTGGGGGGCCATCACCAAACGCCCGGTGATACCCGTGATGTTGGCAGCGTCAGTCATGGCGATAGGTATCGGCGTCGGCCTCCAGGGATTCACCCTGCAACAAGGGTGTATTTCATTGATTCACGGTTTCACCACGTCCATGTTTGCCGCACAGGGTACTGATGTCACCGGCCTGCTCAGCGACATTCCCCGCCTGCTCGATCGCGGTGGGATGTTCTCCATCATGGGCACCATCCTCTTGGTACTCTGCGCCTTTTCCTTTGCCGGGGCCTTAACCTTGACGGGTGCCCTGACCGTTATCATTAACCGGTTGCTAAAGGCGATCCGCGGTGTGGGTCAGCTGATTGCGGCCACCGTGGCAACCACCCTGTTGGTCACTGGAGCCACCAGTGATGGGAAATTGGCACTGCTTATTCCCGCTGAATTGTTTAGAGAATCTTACCTGCGTATGGGATTGGACACTAAAAACCTGTCGCGAACGGTGGAAGACGCGGGCACAGTGACAGAGCCGTTACTGCCCTGGACCTCGGCCGGGGTGTATATGGCCAGCACCCTGGGGGTTAGCACACTGGATTTTGTCCCTTGGGCAATCCAATGCTATGCGGCAATTTTCTTCGCGCTGATATACGGCTTTACCGGATTTGGTATCGCTAGATTACCCACCGGCGCCAGCACGGCACCGCAAGGCCTAAACCCGGTGTAATGCAGGCGGCTCCAAAATAATCACGCCCAGCCATCGCGTCACGTTGGCTGGGCGCAAAACGCTAATATTCACACCGCCGTTACTCATAAAAAGCCTGATTACGGATTAACCCTCTTTCTAAATGACTGCTGTACAAGCCCGAATTGTGTGGCAAAGGCTTGCGCCTCCAGCGGCTTGCCAAACCAATAGCCTTGTCCTTCCTGACAGCCGTGCTGGCGTAAGTCATGCCATTGTTCTGCGGTTTCAATGCCCTCCGCAATCGCTTCAATCTCGAAATTGCGGGCGATATCAAGAATGGCGTAGGCGACAGACGCATCACGTCGTGATGTGAGCAAATTTTGAATAAATGAACGGTCGATCTTTATGCGTGTTACCGGATACTGATTGAGCATACTCAACGAGGCATAGCCCGTACCGAAATCATCGAAGGCAATAGAGACCCCCATATCACGAATTTTTTGCAGTGTGTCCGACATGATTGAATCATTGTTATTATTAAGGGCGATGTTTTCCGTTAATTCAATTTCCAGTGCTTCTGCGGGAAGACCGTGGCGTTTTAGCACGTCCGCAATCTCTGCGGCCAGATCCCCGGTGGTCAGTTGCACATCGAACAAGTTCACGCCAATGCGAAAATCAGGCGCACCACAACGACGCCAATAGGCCGCCTGTGAGCAGGCTTCATCGAGGATCCAGGAGCCCACGCTGACCGCCATTGGTCCGCGCGCTAATGTGGTTAAAAACTCCGAAGGAGGTAATAGCCCACGCGTCGGGTGTACCCAGCGAATTAACGCCTCAGCGCCGGACAATGAGCCGTCGCTCAGTTTTATCTGCGGCTGATAAAACAGCACAAACTCGCTGTTGTCCGTTGCACGCAACAGCTCCATGGCATGGTGACGGCGCGCCGTCGCCTCCTGACGTAGCTCCGGCGTAAAAATATACAGCTGATTTCGTCCCGTGCGTTTCGCCCTTGATAGGGCCAGATCGGCATTGGCAATCAGCTCCAGCGCTTCATAGCCGTGTTTCGGTGCCAGTGAAATGCCCCCGCTGACCGTTACACTTATCGGGCTGCCCTGCACCAGAATCGGCTGAGCAATATGCGCCATGATCTGCTGGGCATAAAAACCGGCCTCGGCCTGATCGTAAATATCCGGCAGCAGCACAGCAAACTCATCGCCGCCAATGCGGGCAACAATCTGCGTTTCCTTGGTTGATGTCAGCAGGCGATGGGTGATTTCACATAAAATTTCGTCACCGGCAGCATGCCCAAAAGCGGCGTTGACATCCGAGAAACCATCAATATCAATCATCATGATGGCTGCATTGGGGTCTCGCAATACAGCGTCTTCGACGCAACGATAAAAGCGGCGTCGATTTCTCAGCCCGGTTAGCGGATCGCAATCGGCACTGATGGCAACGGCCTTTTTATCCTGCCGGTAACGCGTCATGTCGCGTAACGCGGCGGTAAACTGTAAATTACCGCCACAACATTCACAAAACAGCGATAACACAAAGAACAGCTTGCTGCCGTTTTTATGACGGCCACCAACCTCAAAAGGCGGTGTTTCACTGCATGTGCCGTCCGCAATAACACGGCGGATGGCGTTCCAGAATTCGGTATTTTCATCAATGCCAAACAGATCGCTGACCACTAATTCGGCGCTTTCATCCTCAGCGTAGCCACATAGCTGCGACGCCGCCGCGTTCCAACCGGTAATGCGCAAGGCCCGATCAAAGTGGATAACCGGCGCTTCCCCCGTCAATACCGCAGTGTTCCTATCGGCGTGATGTTCGCTGGCTACTTCAATGCGTCGCAGTTCAAGACGATCGGACGCCATTCTGGCCAGTTCGGTCAGACGTGCGTGATCCTCAGCGGTAAAATTTTGATGGGGGGTGTTATCCAGAATACACAAAGCACCCAGTGCATACCCTTCGGGAGAGCGTAACGGCACCCCCGCATAAAAACGGATATGGCTCGGCCCGGTCACCAAGGGATTATCATGAAAACGCTCATCCCGTTCGGCGTCACGCACAATCATACCGTTTTCGGTAAGAATGGCATGGGCACAGAAAGAGGCATCTCGAGTCATGTCAACGGAGCCATCACCCAATCCATGGCTTGCGGCAAAGAAGACGCGATCGCTGCCGATCATATTGACCGCGGCAATGGGCATATCGAACATACGGGACGCGATGCGCACGACCGGCGACAAACTGGACAAGGTAGCTCCAGGATCAAGCGCATACTCGCAGAGCGCTTTCAGTCTTTGTGAATCATCATCAGGAATGCTCGGACACTTCATGGAGTCTCCTTAATACCAAACCATACAGAAAATCTTACAAAAAACCTCACAGACTTAAGCGTAGGCCAAAGTTACATAATTCCGCCACTCCTACGCTTTTTCATCTCACGCCAGCAACCAAAAAGGCTGTGAAATTTTTCCGCCATGTTGATGGCAATCATGCGTTTCAGTTTGTGAACCGCCTGAAAATAGATACATTACTTGTTTTAATGAGCCGCACAGGTTTGTGCAGGTTGATGCGATAAAGGAGTTTTCCATGCCCCTGTCATTTTCTGTAGTAAGCCCCGGTGAAATTCGTTTTGGACGCGGTGAAGCCGCGGGCGCCTCCACCTGGCTGGCCGCCCGCGCCCGGCACGTTCTGCTGGTTCAGGGTGCCAACCCGCAACGTGCCGCTTTTCTCGTCGAGCGGCTCCATGCGGCACAGGTGCGCGTCAGCACGTTCACGGTCGCTCACGAGCCCACGCTTGCCGACATAGAGCAAGGGGTCGAACTCGCCCGGCAGCGTGGCGTAGAGGCCGTTATCAGCCTGGGCGGCGGAGCGGTTATCGATGCCGGTAAAGCGATCGCTGCTCTGGTCAAGGCACACGGGCCGCTGATTGACTATCTGGAGGTGGTCGGCAATGGCCGAATCTTGGAGTCAGCCCCGCTGACCTTCGTTGCGCTGCCCACCACCGCCGGAACCGGTGCCGAGGTGACCAAAAATGCCGTCATCAACGTTCCGGCACACCGTCGCAAAGTCAGCCTGCGTGATAACCGCATGCTGCCAGACCTCGCTATCATCGACCCAGCCCTGACAGACCATACGCCGCGCAGTGTGACGCTCGCCTCGGGACTGGACGCGCTGACGCAGGTGATTGAACCTTATATATGCAATCGCGCTACGCCTTACACGGATGCGCTGTGCCGTGCCGCGATCCCACAGAGCATCAACGCATTAATGCAATTGATGAAACAAGAGTGTCCACAGAGTCGGGATACTCTGGCGTGGGTAAGCCTGTGTGGCGGTCTGGCACTGGCAAATGCCGGGCTTGGCGTGATTCATGGCTTGGCAGGCCCGTTGGGGGGGTTATGCGATGCCCCACACGGTGCGCTGTGCGGTAGCCTGCTTCCCTTTGGGTTAATGCTGAATAATGCTCAGGTCACCGATCCGACGTTACTGGCGCGCTTTGATGAAATACGCCGTTGGTTTGCCAATGCGCTCGGGGTTGCTCCAATGCAGGCCTTTGATGCGCTCCGCGACTGGCGTTGCCAGGCTGGGTTAGGTTCATTGAGCACGCTCGGTGTACCACATGATGCGCTTGAATCAGCGGCCTTGGCGGCCAGCAGTGCATCATCGATGAAGGCCAATCCGGTGCCGTTAACCTACGATCAATTACTCGGGATGTTACACCTGGCGTGGGAATAACACGAACAGCACCGCAGTACAAACGCGATAGCGACATTTATACCGAGGCAGGCGCTACCAGGCTTGCCTTTGGTCTCAACGCGGGGTAATGGTACGGTATAAATAAACATGCATTTATTGTGGAATAATGTACTGGGTACCTTGCGATAACATATTCTTGGCAATAGATAAAATCACAAACAATGCTTTTAAATTATAGAACTCTCTTATCCTTTCTGCCATGTAATGATGTGTATATTATGCCGTGCATTTATTTTAGGATTATAATTACAAGCGATATTTTTTACTTTAAATACATAACCTTGCCAATAAGCCCTGCTCACTAGCGATTTTCAAACCGCCACGCAAAAAGCAGTGTAAAACACCAACCATAAATAAAAATCCAAGAATTAAAAACCATGGAAATGAAAAATAACAGCATATAAATAATTTGCTTACGTTAAAAAAGGATAGATTACGTAAATAAAACCAACATCAGCGCCAAAAAAAACATTTCTGGCAATGCCATAATTATATAAAATCGCTGCAACTGATGCTTCTACCGCATTCACTGTATTTACATCAACACTGAATGATGCACCAGTCAGACGATAACCTCTCATCAAAAACCGATGAGAGAAAATGAATCGAATAAGCGGTCAACGCTGTATATAGGAAGCAGCACTTTATAGAAAGCAACATCCTTAATCGATGATGCAACGTTAGCGTCATAGTGTAAAACCTGGAAACATTGTCGTTATATGTATATAGCATACGTTTTTTTGTAAATACCACAAGTGCTAATCATTATAACGATATAAAAATCAGCACTGTTGTATTTTTTCCCATTTTCACCAGGTATTAGGGAAAGACAAAAAAATTTCAAATCTATTTTACTAAATGTCAGGAGTTTACAATGAAAAAATCATTATTCGCATTAGCCCCGCTGGGTCTGTTGCTGCTGGTTGCCAATAACGCGTTGGCGGCTAATAACGCACAAATCACCATCACGGGCAGCGTGGTAGCCACCTCTTGTGATATTAACTTGAGCACCACGTCATTGGATCTCGGCAACGTCGCACAATTAGCATTCGCCGCAGCGCTTACCCCCGTGGATTCCAGCCAGCGTGATTTCTCACTGACGCTGAGCAACTGTGGTACACCAGATGCCAGCCAGGTTGCGCAGGTGCAAGTTACGGGTCCGGTATTACCGGGGCAGACCAACATCTTTAATAGCGATACCACACGCAATACTGGCGTGATGATCAGCAACGCCAGCACGCCATCGGTTTACATCGAGAACAATGAGGTTTTGGATATTGCCACCGCTGATGGTACCGACCCAGATGCCAGCGACTTTGATGGCCAACGCCTGAACTTGCGAGCCGGACTGGCATCAACCACAACTAATGCTAATGTTGATCTTGGAGGAGTAGCCGCACCGATCCTTTTCAACTTTATCACCAATTAATTCCGGCTGGGCGGCATAGCCGCCCCGCTTTTTCAGACAAGGACTGGCACATGCAACGCATATCGTTGGTTATGGCTCTGCTGCTCTCTTTGTTTACAGTGCCCACCACTTCGCAGGCTGACGGGTTTGGCATTAATGCCTCTCGCCTTATTTACCCGCAAGGTGCTGACAGTATCAGCGTTTCCGTCCGCAATACGACGGTATCGCAACCTTATCTGGTTCAAGCCCGCGTCAGTCGCGCGCAGGCCAACTACCAGCCCGCGCCGTTCCTTGTCAGACCGCCGCTATTTCGTCTTGAACCCGGAGCCGTTAATCAATTACGCATCTCAGCCCAAAATATTAATGCGCCGACCGATCGCGAATCTCTGTTTTATTTTCACGCCAGTGCCGTACCAGCGTCCACTCCCCCCGCCGATCAAAATAGCGCAAGCAAAGTGCATGGCGCGACCCAATTTGGCGTGGGGTCCATTATTAAGCTGTTTTATCGCCCGAGCGGATTGCCCTCTACATCCCGAGAGGCACAGCAAAATATTAAATTTTCTCGTGTGGATGGCGGCATAAAAGCGGAAAACGCCTCAGCGTATTTTATCAGCTTTGCCAGCCTTCAGGTTGGTGGACAACATATCCGCCTGGACACCCCAGAAAAACTCACGATGGCACCGTTCTCGAATCAAATATTTAAAACCAGTGCCACCCGAGGTGATGTCCGTTGGCAAACCATCAATGACGAGGGGGCCGTCAATGCATTTACCCAAACGTTGCCTTAATGCATTTATCATTGGCGGCGTGATCAGCACGCTAAGTATTTTCTCTGCGTCGGTACAGGCTATTACGATCAACTTCTCGGCCACGCTGATTGAAAGCACCTGCGCATTCAGTCTGGATAAATCCACGCTGGATCTCGGGACACTGCAACAAGCGCAATTAGTCCCCTCCTCACTGCTGGCCGCACAGCCTTTCGTTCTGAGCGTACGAGATTGTAATGCCGTGGGTAACAGTCAGCTTCCCGTGGTAAATGTTACCGGACCAGGAGTCCTTCAGGACACTAAATGGCTGTTCCGCGCCGCGTCATCCACGGCCACCAATGTGGGGGTGATGCTGGTCCATACCAACGCACCGCCCTCCTTCTCGGATATCGAGGTCAAAAACAACGATGATATTCCATTGGCCGATCGTGGAGATGCGCCCGTCGACCAAGACCTCACCTTTTATGCCGGGTTAACCTGTGGCATTGCAAGTTGTGCCAGCGTAACCCCTGGCACATTAACGGCGCCAATTTTATTCCAACTCGCTTATCGCTGAGGGAAACATGGCACAACCTGCATGGAGAGGGCTACTGTTCTGGGGCACTGGCACATTGCTGTCGGGCATGCTCCCTGCGTACGCCGTGTTGCCAACAGAAGGCGGTATCCGTCTGAATCAGACGCGGATCGTTTTTCCTGCCAGCGAAAAAGCGCAAACGGTAACCATCACCAATAGCGACACGCGAACCTATCTGGTGCAGAGCCGCGTGCAGCTCGAGGCAAATAACACCGCGCCAGCGCCGTTCTTTGCCACGCCCCCGGTGTTTTTACTCAAGCCTGATAGCCGCCAACTGTTACGCATCGTACCGCAGGGAGGCACACTGCCCAGCGATCGTGAATCCGTCTTTTACCTTTCGGTAGTGGCGATCCCCTCTCGACCGACCAAAGATGATGCTCCGGTGCAAATTTCGGCGGGGTTACAGTTTTTGATTAAACTGTTTTATCGCCCGCCAGCGCTGCCTCCTGTCTCGGAGACAACCGCCTGCCCACTGCATTTCAGTCGCCAGGGACAGGCTATTCGTGTGCAAAACCCGACGCCCTATCATCAAACGCTGGGACGACTGGTGTTTGATCAGACAGGGGTAAATTTACACACGCAGCCCGCCATGCTGGCACCGATGAGCACGCTGACCTTTACGGTCTCCGCATCGCCTTTACAGGCTGAATGGCAAACCATCAACGATTACGGTGGATTATCCGCACCTTGCAAACAGCAGATCACCACGATGCAGGAGGTGCCATGATATCCCTGTTCTTTTTACAGCGTCGATGGTTAGCGGTACTGAGTCTGCTGGCAGGCTGCTTTATGGCGATTAGCGCACACGCCGAAGAGCGAGAGCCGCAGGGCATTACCTTTTATGTGTTGCGCGTTATCTATATGGCCAGTGATAGGCAAGGCGTCGCGCTTACGGCGTATAACAAAACGCCACGTCCTTATCTGATGCAATCCCGCATGCGCCCTCAGGATACGGCTACCGGTGATGTTGATAACACCGCAACAGGCAGCACGGTGGTTCCGTTTATCGTCACGCCACCGTTATCCCGCTTAGAGCCAAATGACAACCTGACACTGCGTATCCGGCGTAACGGTCAACCCTTGCCGGACGATCGTGAGTCGGTGTTTTTTATTTCAATGAAGGCTATCCCGGCTCAGCCTGCCGCCGCGCAGCAGGACAACGCGGCAAAGGTGATCCTGACCATCACCAATAACTTAAAGGTGTTCTATCGCCCGGAAGGATTAAAAAAACAAGCTGTCGCCGAGATGGCACCCAAACTGCGTTTTAAGCGCGAGGGAAACCAACTGGTTGCTGATAATCCCACGCCCTACTGGCTAACTTTTTCTCGATTGAAAGTCGGCACGCACGCGCTGAGCAAGCCCCAACTGAGGCTGATGGTGCCGCCCTTTGGCAAACAATTTTATGCTTTGCCACCTGGCGCTACGGGAAAAAACGTCGTCTGGCAGTTGATTGACGAAGACGGGTGGAATACAGAGGTAGAGCAACGCGCCTTGTAGTGCATTCCCCTTACGCTGCTGAACAGTAGCTAACCCTTTGTGACTTAAGAGTCGTCAACAATGCGAAAACAAAAACAATATTTTGACGCATTTCCTCTCTCGCCTCTGGTTGGCGTGTGCATGTTGGCGACGGGTAACGTCTGGGCACAGGACTACTTCGATCCGGGCCTGCTTTCACTGGGCGGCGCGCAGTTAACAACTACCGATCTTAGCGTGTTCGACAAGCCCGGCAATATTCCTCCCGGCACCTATATGGTTAACGTCTTCGTCAACCAGTTGGATCAGGGGCAACACACGCTGGTCTTCAACGCGAATGCGCAGGGAAAAGTCGAACCAGAACTCACGCCCGCGATGCTGCATGAGCTAGGTATTAACACGCAAGCCTTGCCCGCCTTTGCGCGTTTGCCTGCGGAAAAGCCGGTAGAGAATCTGGCAACCCTGATTCCCGAATCCTCTGTCCGCTTTAATTTTAACCAGCTACGGTTGGATCTCAGCATCCCACAGGTTGCACTGCGCCCCAACATCCGCGGTGCCGTCGATCCTGCACTGTGGGACCACGGCATTCCGGCTTTTTTACTGAATTACACGGTTAACGGCGGACGCAACTGGCAAGATGCGCAGTACGGCATGGAAAAGCAGACGCAGACCAACCTGTTCGCCAACCTGCGTGCCGGGATCAATCTCGACGCCTGGCGGTTACGCAGCACCATGACGTATACCCGCAACAGCGCCAGTCGCAACGGCGAAGAAAACCAAAGCAATCAAAATACGCAGTTCACTAACACTTACCTGCAACGGGACATTACGCCCTGGCGTTCTGAAATATTGTTGGGTGAAAGCACCACCAGCAATGACGTGCTCAACAGCGTCCCCTTCCGCGGTGTCAAACTTAACTCCAACGATGACATGTTGCCGATCAGCCAGCGTGGTTTTGCGCCGGTGATCAGCGGTATTGCGCAAACCAACGCCCGCGTCACCGTGAGCCAGAACGGTAACGTGGTCTATCAGACCTTCGTGCCACCGGGGCCGTTTCGCATCAGCGATCTGTTCCAGACCGGCCAGTCGGGCGATCTCACCGTTACCATTGCAGAAGCGGATGGCACGGTGCGTACCCAAACGGTGACGGCAACGTCCCTTCCGGTGATGCGTCGTCCGGGCAGCCTTAAATATGAAGTAACCGCAGGGCGCTACAACGGCGGCATCACCGTCAATTCTCAGGAGGCGACGTTTGTTTCCGGCACCGCAATTTACGGTCTGCCGCAGGATATCACGCTGTACGGCGGCGGCCTGTTTGCTAATGACTACCTGTCGCTGGTGGCTGGTTCGGGCATTTCATTAGGCGCATGGGGAGCGCTTTCGGCGGATGTCACCACTTCAAGCACCACACTGCCACAGCAGAATGACCGCAAGCACGGCGCTTCATACCGGATTCGTTATGCGAAAAGCGTACAGGAGACCGGCACCACGCTCGATCTGGCGGCTTACCGTTATTCCACCGAGCACTACTACAACTTTACCGATTTCAACAGTCTGGGGCACCGGCTCAGCTATGGTCAGGTGCCCTGGGCGTTAACGCGCCAACGCTCCAGTTTTGAGATGCGAATCAGCCAGCAGGTGGGAAGCAATGGCTCATTTTACCTTTCCGGCGTACGCAGCGACTACTGGGGCAATGAAAATGTCATGAACACGCTCTCTGCCGGTTACAACGGCAACTATCGCGGTGTCAGCTATGGTTTGGCCTACAGTATCGACAGGATTAAAAGCAACAATAGCTGGCCGGAAAACCGGCAGTTCTCCGTAAACGTGCAAGTACCGATGAGCCTGTTCAGTTCATCCGCCTCATTGAATCGTCTCTATGCCAGCTACCAAATGACGCACGACAATCACGGTCGCGTACAGCAGCAGGCCGGTCTTAGCGGCAGCACATTGGACGATCGTCTGAGTTACAGCGTCATGCAGGGGTGGTCAAACGATCAAAACAACAGCACCAGCACGTTAAACACCAGTTATCAGGGCAGCAGAGGCAACGCCACCCTGGGTTACAGCTACAGCCGTAACAACCGCTCCCTCAATCTGGGCGGCAGTGGTTCCGTGGTGGCTCATCCCCAAGGGGTGACGCTGGGTCAGATGATAGGCAGCTCTGCGGCGCTGGTCAGTGCGCCCGGCGCAGGCGGCGTCAGTATTATGCAGGGCAACGTACAAACCGACAGCCGCGGCTATGCGCTGGTGCCCTATATGTCGAACTACCAGCGCAACAGTATCGATCTTAACCCGGCGACATTGCCGGACGATGTGGATATCACCCAATCCAGCCTGAACCTTTACCCCACCAAAGGGGCGGTGGTGTTAGCCAACTTCGCCACTCGCATCGGTTATCAGGCGTTGATCACGTTGCAGTTACCCACCGGCAGCGTGCCCTTTGGTGCACTCGCTGCGGTCGATGGCGCGCAGCAAGATGACATCAATACCGGCATTGTCGGCGACGATGGGCAGGTGTATATGAGCGGTTTGCCGGAACGCGGCACGCTGAACGTCAACTGGGGACGGGAACAACAGCAACAGTGTCGGGCACGTTTTGATCTCAGCAAACTGCCCAAACCCACGGCGAGCAACCCGATACGGTCATTGGCCGTACGCTGCGAATGAGGTAATGCATGAGCTACTTTATCACTATCAAGCAAACAGCCAGCATAGCAGCGTGGTTGATGTTGTTTAGCGCTCAGGCCTCGCAGGCCAATACGCTGACGATTGGCAAGGGTTCGGGTGAGGTTTGGCGAGGGGCCCCCTTTACACTAGGCCTGCAAACACAGAATCAAAATAGCGCAACGACGGCGACGCGAGGCGCGGCCTCGATAACAAATTCAATGACGGAATGCCTTACAAGCTCCAGTCTTGTCAATATTGCTAGTATTGACGCCTTTCCCATTGCACCAGGCATCGGGTTAGTACCAACAGCGAGTTTTAACGTAAATACCTTCACAAATCTGTCACTCTACCCCGTAAACATGGCTGGAACGCTTGGGATGAATGGCACTGCCGGGACGTTGTCTGGCAGTGACTTTCCCCAAGGGGGTGATGGTGTTGTCCCGCCAAATCGCGCGTGGTGTATCAATTTTTTCAATACCAACACATCAATTCTATTGAATCTCTCGCAAACCATGAGTGGTTCGGGTGAATGGGTAATAGTGACTGATGGAACACAACAATCAGGTACTTATCCCATGCCAACGATGTACGGAGCGACTTTCTCTGATAGAGATCAAAGTACAAAAAACATCCTTCCCTACACTTTTTTACGTGTAAATCTGGTCTCCTGCTCCATTACTACCCCCACCAGTGTCGATTTTGGTACCGTGGCGCGAAATACCTTACATGCCGCTGAACTGGCAAATATGCCTCAACCATTCACTGTTTCATGTGGACAAGATAATCCCAATACTATCGACACCAATATCAACGTCCAATTCAGCGGCAATGTGTTTGAAGGTAACACTGCGCGGTTAGCATTAAACGAAGGGGGTGGCTATATCACAGGAGAGATCAGTAACGGCGTCACTGGCAGCGGCACCTGCGATGCCTCTACTGGAGTCAATTTTAATAGTACCGATATCAATGTCGGCGTGCTCACTGCCAGTACGCTAAGCCAAACTTTCACCAACCAAATAATCTGGCGGCTGTGCTCAGGTGGAAGTGCTTTGCCTATCGGCCCGGTAAACGCCTCCGCCAATGTGGCGGTAACCTATAACTGATAACCAGATGCAGAGGGTTAATCTTACGGCGATGCCACCGGCAGCGTGCCGTTTGGCGTACTCGCCGCAGTTGATAGCACGCCGAACGATGACATCAATACCGGCATTGTCGGCGATGACGGACAGGTCTATAGGAGCGATTTGCCGGAACGCGGCACGCTGAACGTCAACTGGGGACGGGAACAACAGCCACAGTGCCAGGCACGTTTTGATCTCTGCAAACTTTCCAAGCCCATGGACAATAACCCGATACGGTCACTGACCGTACGCTGCGAATGAGGTGATACATGAGCCACTTTATGACTGTCAAGCAAACCGCCAGCATAGCAGCGTGGTTGATGTTGTTTAGCGCACAGGCCTTGCAGGCCAATACGTTGACGATTGGTAAAGGTTCGGGGGTGGTATGGCAGGGGTCACCGTTTAGTGTAAACAATCTTTCCATCACTTATCAAAACGATTCAACCATACTCACCAGCGGCGGTATAGCCGCTATCAGTGATTTAACGACAGACTGTATTTCAACCAC
This sequence comes from Candidatus Symbiopectobacterium sp. NZEC151, assembly GCF_025962655.1. Lineage (GTDB taxonomy): Bacteria > Pseudomonadota > Gammaproteobacteria > Enterobacterales > Enterobacteriaceae > Symbiopectobacterium. Next base: position 1,361,286 of record NZ_JAGFPE010000001.1, read on the forward strand.
CAAACTCAGCACCATCAATAGTACTCAAGCGTATACCATTAGCCAAGGTGTCGGTATCGTACCTATTGCCACAGCGCTCACCACACTTACTGTTGGTGCTACCATGCCTGTAGAAATAGCCGCTTTAACGGGAACCATTGGTTTAAATGGTACCCAAGGGACTTATACATCAAACTCTACTTCTGGCAATGCCATCGTACCTACTAATAGGGGCTGGTGCTTATCATTTGCAGACCACGGTTCTCCTTTTCCCTTCACTATATTCGGTAACGAGCGACAAACAGCGAACATTTCTGGTTTATGGGCAATTGTTACCGACGGTACACAGCGTACCGGCACGTACGTTATACCACCGATGTATGCTATCACCTCAACCCCCAGCAACAGCCAATCTCAAATAATCCAACCCTATACTCTTCTGCGTGTGACCGCCATTGCCTGCTTAATTGCCACCACCACCAGTGTCAACTTCGGTACCGCAGCGCGCAATACGACACAATTCGCCGAGTTGGCTAACGTCACCGCTCCGCTCACCGTTACTTGCGATCAGGATGCGCCGGACACCATCGATACCAATATCAACGTGCAATTCAGTGGCAATTTATATAACGGTAACGTAGCGAGGTTGGCATTAAACCTAGGAGGGGGCTATATCACCGGTGAGATCAATAATGGCGTCACCGGTAGCGGCGCCTGTGATGCCACTACCGGGGTCACTTTTAATTACGCCGACATCAATGTCGGCGTGCTTGGTGCCAACGAGTTAAACCACACTTACACCAACCAAATCACCTGGCGATTGTGCTCGGGTGGAAACGCTTTACCTACCGGCCTGGTAACAGCATCCGTCAATGTGGCGGTAACCTACAACTGATAACCAGGTGCAGAGGGTTAATCTTACGGCTACACCCGCGCACTCCTGACTATGCGAGAAATAAAATACGCGATAGCTGACAACCTTAGCAGGATATGCAACACTCTCTCGTACAAATGTACGACGCAAAAAAACGATTATTGATGGTGAATATTCATAACCGGTCAATAATCACACTCACTGCTATGCGTGCTGTGCAACCCGATAATGCGAGTAAGGTTGGTTGTTATGTCTTCATCCGTTTTGCGTCAAAAAGTGGCGCTATTCGCCCTGATGTTTTTGCCCGGCTTCGCCTGGAGTTCCTGGATCACCCGAACGCCGTTGATTCGGGACACGCTGCATGCCTCTACTGAGGTTTTCGGGTTAATTCTGTTTGGTTTTTCCTGCGGTTCCATGGTGGGAATACTCTGGTCAGGAAAACTGATCAACAAGTACGGCATTCGCCGCGTTGCGCTGGCGGGTTTTATGTTGCTGGCCGTCGGTTTCCTGCTGCTGGCCGTAGCGCTGCTACTGGCAAATCAACAGATGGCTTTCTGTGCGCTGGCGCTGTTTGGTATGGGACTGGGCATGATTGATATTGTCTTGAATATCGAAGGTGCCGCATTTGAACAGCATATCAATCAAGTCATCATGACCACGCTGCACGGCTTTTTCAGTCTGGGCACGCTGGTCGGCGCGCTGATCGGCATGGGGATGACCGCACTGGACATCAGCATCAACCTGCATTTTGGCATAATTATCATCCTGACTGCGCTGACGCTGGCATTACAATTTACCCATATGCCTTGGGCCAGTGCTCTGGTGGCAGAACAGCACAGTGACAACCGCAGCTATAAAGCGCAGGTGATTCATGAACTGAAAGACACACGCCTGGCGCTTCTGGGCGTAGTGATTTTAGCGATGGCGCTGGCGGAAGGCTCTGCCAATGACTGGCTGCCGTTGTTGATGATCGATGCGCATGGTTTCAGCCATACCTCAGGCTCGCTGTTCTTTGTCGGGTTCGCCGCTGGCATGACCGTCGGGCGCTTTGCGGGCGGTTACATCGTCAACCACTTTGGCCGCACGGCCATTCTCAAATTCAGCGCGGTTTCAGCCGCCGTGGGGCTGGGGCTGATTATTTTAACCCACACACAGTGGCTCGCCGCCCTGGCGGTAGTCCTGTGGGGGATTGGCGCATCGTTGGGCTTTCCGCTCACTATCTCCGCCGCTGGCGCTACCGGGGAAAATCGCGCGGTGCGCGTCACCCTTGCTGCCATCCTCGGCTACATCGCTTTTCTCGTCGGGCCGCCAGCGCTGGGTTTTATCGGCGAACATGCCGGGCTGCGCATCGCCATGCTGCCGGTATTGTGCATGGTAATCCTGGCGTTTTTCTGCACCTCAGCCGCCAGTGAGAAAAAAGCCCCGTTGAAACATCCCGCGTGATGCGTTTTGACCTCGCCGTTGGTGCCTGTTGTCTGGCACCAACGGAAAAGCGAGACAGTCATTATCTTGAGGATGGCCGCCACGCCTGACGATTGACCATTCCGATGCCGGCACACACCAGCACCAACGCGATGGCATAGCGCCATTCCAGCATTTTCTCGCCCAAAAACAGCGCAGAGAGCAGCACACCGGCAACCGGGATCAGGAAGTTAAACGGCGCAAGCACACCCACTTTGTTGTATTTCAGCAGTTGGCTCCACAAGGCAAAACTGACCGAAGAAATCAGCACCAGATATAACAGCACCATGCAGGCCGTACCGCTTTCGACGCGAATACTGCCCCCCAAAAGGTAGCCCGCCACAAGCATCACCACGCCGCCAATCGTCAGTTGATAGCCCGTCATCATTGTCGCATCCATGGCAGCAGAGATACGTTTACCGTAAATACTCGCCGCAGAGATTAAAAACGCCGACATCACGATGAAGCCGTCGCCCATCAGCGTAAACGTGAAATCGCCCAGCCCGTTGATATTCACGATGGCAACACCCATAAAGCCCACCAGACAGCCGATACTTTTATTGATGCTCAACTTGTCATTGTTGTACAAATAATGCGCCAACAGTACGCTGAAAAACGTCTGGGTGGCATTCATGATCGATCCGTTAACCCCAGTGGTGTGCGCCAGACCAATATAAAATAGCGTATACTGCACAGCGGTTTGGCTTAACCCGAGGATCACCAACTGTTTCGGTTGACCCGGCATTAACTGCGTCAGTGAGCACCCTCGTATTTTTGCCAGCAGCAGTAACAAGATTCCTGCAATCGCAAAGCGATAACCGGCAAATAACAGTTTCCCTGGAATATCGCCGTCAGCGATATGAAAAAGCGCATAGCCATTTTTTATCGCTGGATAAGAACTTCCCCACAGCAGGCAACAGAGTGTCGCCAGCAAAAATACCACTTTCTTATTGGTATAAAATGCAACCATGTTATTCAAAACAGTCTCCTTCCCCGACTCTCAACGTCAGTACTCTCACGACCAACGCATTTTCAGGCCTTGGTTTTCGAGATAGTTTGGATTATGGGTTCAGAATAAAGACTCACCCAACGGTGCAACAGCCACATATTTGAATAAAATCCCATGGCATTCCACTTTAAAAATAAAAATCACAGTAATATATTGATTATTAATCATTTTATTTAAATGAAAATATTTTCATTTATGAATTTGAAGAATATCACAGACTGAGATAACGGATGAAATAGCTGTATATTGACTATCTTTTAGAATGAAACACCAACGACAGCGATTATCGCCTCATGGTGCCGGATAGCGTAGAATGCAGCAGTGGTAACTTTCACTAGCCCAGCGCATCAGTAATGGGGAATAAGGAGCAGGATATGGCCGTTTCGTGCGATCGGGAAGACAATGGCACAGATACACGGACCAGAATCGCTCAGGCAACGTTAACCGTGATCCTTGAGCACGGCGTGCGCGGGGCAACCTATCGCCGGGTGGCGGCACAAGCGCAACTGTCGCCGGGAACGTTGACGTACCGTTATAAAAGCATTGATGCCCTGCTGATCGACGCGTTCATCGTTATGATTGACGAAATCTCTCACGCCTTTCATCAACGCCTGGCACAGGCAGAAGACATTGACGATGCCTGTGAGGCCGTCGCCGATCTGATTTGTGGAAATATCTGGGCAACGCCGAACCACCTGACGTTAAGCTTTGAACTCTATGCGCTGGCTTCGCGCCAGGAAGCCTATCGCGCGCTGTTGCAGGAGTGGATGTCGCGCAGCAGAGCCGCCCTGCACCGCCATTTTAGCGAGGAGACATCATGGACGCTGGATGTGTTGATTGAGGGGTATACCATTCATAATTTTTTTAATCGTCACCCCATGAGCCGGGAAAAAATTTTACAGGCGATCGCCCGACTGGTGCGGGAATAAACCGGTAACCCGCGTCAACCGAGACCCGTATTCACGCGTTTACCAATCTCTTTCAACTGCGCGTACTTTTCCAGCAACGCCGGGCTGTCATCCAGACTCATCACAAACATCCATAAGTAGGTCATCACCGAATAGACGTGTCCGGCATCAATGCCTTTTTTCCCTGCCATCAGCATGATGGCACCGCCAAACAGCAGTGCCGATGCGGCACCAATCGCCAGATAACCCCATGCTTCACGATCGGAAAGGCGAATTCGTAACCGGGCCATCACATCATAATGACGGTGCAGTTTTCCTTCTCCGGCGTTACTGACGATCGTAATATCCTTTTCCAGCCGATTATTAAGCCGTTGGTACAACGCCTCATTGCGACGCGTGTACTCCGCCAGGAAAAAAGCGAAAAAAATCAGTATCCCCAGGCAGAGAAACCCAGCCGTCCGCTCAATCGCCAGCAGCATGACAACGGCACCGCACATCGATGCCAATGACGTAATGAACAGGGGTAAATGCGTTTCAAAAAAGCTGACAAATTCCCGAGACAGCGCCACACGGGCGGCAATGGTAGAGTTATTCTGCGCGTCCTCGCGCTGCGTCAAAATCACCGGGACAGCAAGCGCGGCATAAATACGCGCAAAGGTACGCGTATCGATACTGCGCCGCGCGGCGCCGATCACCCACATAAATAGCACCAGCACGGCATAAAAAATCCCCTGCGCCGCCTGACCGCTCATAATCGCATTGATGGCAAACCCCGCCAGTAAGGGATAGAGCAAATAGACCACGTTCTCCGCCACAACCAGCAAGAGCGTTAAAAACAGCTTTTTCTTATGCCTGACGGCCAGTTTTTTCAGTGTGCCCATCGCGCTATGAGAGCGCGCAGTGCTGACATGGTAAGATGTGTTTTGCATGGTCATTCATTCGTGAGTGATAATTTTGAGCACCTGCTCAAAACCGAACAAAGTGTATTTGAGCGATTGCTCAAAGTCAATGCGGACAAAAGTATGAAAGAAGATCGCACCACACTGCGGGAAAAAATTCTGGATACCGCTATTGCCCTTTTTATCGAAAAGGGCAGTGAAAATGTCACTACGCGCGAGTTAACAGAAGCATTGAATCTCTCACGCAGCCATATTTACCACTATTTTTCGGACTGGCAGACACTGTGTCTCGACGCTTATTCGCGTTTTATGCTGACCGATTTAGATAATTTCACCCAAACCGTGCAGGCAGCGCCGCCCGAGCAACAGCTGCGCGCGTTTATTACCGGATATTTACCCGAAACTACCGATGCTATCTGGCAGCTTTATAGCGCATTGTGGCGCAAAGCTATTCGTGAAGCGCGTTATGCCGAATTGGCGTTAGCAATGACCCATGCCTGGGATCGGTTATTGAGCGACATTATTGCAGCGAATGTCACGAAGGATATCGATGTGATGCAGGTCACCCGCCAACTCAGTGCATTACTCAACGGCTATGCCGACCATCTGATGATTAATCCAACACCAGAGGCTCGCCGTCAGGCAATGAATGATATTGACGCTTTTCTCCAGCGTAGCTTATAGCGACAAACATCAATGCCTTGGGAATACAGGCTGCGGGCATAAGTGCCCCAGTACATATTTTGGGAAAACGCGGTTGATAAACGCGGGTCGGTTGGTTGCCCTGTAACGTTTTGCTCGGCAATCAGCCCCGCCGATGTGGCCAGCAAATCGCGGGCGCGCCATTAAGTTTGGGTTTGGCAAAGAGGAATCCCTGAAAACGCCGAATGCCCGCGGCTTCTAACCAGCACCACTCTTCCACCGTTTCCACCCCTTCCGCAACGACACTGATCTCCAACTCCGCGCAACATTTAACTATCGCCTGGACGATAGCCTGCTTGGGCCCATGAGCCTGGATATCCGTTACGATACTGCGATCAATCTTGACCTTTCCGGGCTGAAACTTCGCGAGCAGCGATAGTCCGGCAAACCCGGCACCAAAGTCATCGATAGCCAGACCGATCCCCGCCGAACGTAATTGCCGAATAGCGGAGGAGAACGCGTCAAAACTGGAAATGACTTCATCCTCCGTCACTTCAACGATGACCTGTTCAGGCACCAAGCCATTGCGGGCAATCTGCTCCAGTAAAATATCAACGGCATTCGGCACCTTGACCAGCGACATTGGCAGCAGGTTAATAGAAATTTTATGGCTACCAATATTGATATTTTTCGCCAACGCCAGCGCCCACGCTTTGGACGAAAGATCGGTTTCATGCAGTTTGTCAGGCGGGATCGACGCAAAAAAAGCCTGTGGCGACTCACCGTTCGGACCACGAATCAGCGCTTCAAACGAGCTGATTTGTCCGCGCAGCGGCTCAACGATCGGTTGCAACGCGAACTGGCAAGGTTGCCCCAAAAACGACGATTCTGGTGGTGAAGCAAAGGGCGGCGCTTCTGATAAGAAGCCCCACGACTCAGGCTCGCTGCTGTAGGCCAGCTGTTTCTTCCAGCGCCCTTCCACAAAGGTACGAATAAATTTATAAATCCGGTCATCACTCGCCAGGTTATAGCGCAGCGCGCCGGTTTTTATCACCGCACGCAGCACGGCACCGGGTTTATCATGGCGTAAATCAAACAGTGCCATGCCCATATTGATAAAACGGCGCTTCGCCGCATAATCACGCATCAACTCAACCACGCTGTCATGGCGAGGATCGTCGCAGATAGCGTCATATAGCTGATTCACGATGTCGGGTTCACCTTCCAAAACCTGAAGAAAATGGCTGCCATCAAAGATCAGAATACCGGTCAGTTGCAGCGTCACATTACGCGCCTGAGACTGCGCCACTAGCTTATCGAGCAGCGATAGATCAAAGATTCGGCTTGCACGGCTTCGGTAAATCAATGTAGACAGCATAAGACTCAGACTCTTAGAAGAAAAATAGGTGTTTCAATATACCCACCATCAGGGAAAGGCATTGTGGTAGATAAGATACCAGACAAGACGCGTCACGCGTATCACCGTTTTTCCTAAACGTACTACGCCGACAATCCATGTTCAGCGGACGATTACGGCTGGTAAGGTGTCCACTAAAAGACACGTTCATGGACAAAGATTAGCAGCAACAAAATTCATCCTCCAGTTTTCAATGCCCTGCATTGCACCAATAACCCGTTGACATCAATCACTATGCCTACAAACCGTCATCGATAACTACGGTAGAAAAGCGTTTCTTGCTAATGTTGTGAGTGCATCCGACGGAGAACGCGTCACCATACTAATCTCGCCTTTAAATCATTCAGCATATCAGGCTATTACTGGAAACTATCAGAAAACCGCTTGATCGATGAGCATCGCACATATACTGTATTTATATACATATATAGAGAAAATCATCATGCCGTTATCCACTCCCGCACTGCTCCCACGCCTCAGCGTCAATACCGCTTCGTTGCCCTTTTTTATCGAACACGTCCCCTGTGGTTTCCCCAGCCCAGCGCAGGACTACGTGGAGGATCGGCTCGATATCAATCAACTGGTGATCAAGCACCCCAATGCCACTTACTTTATCCGTGTCAGCGGTGATTCGATGATTGATGCCGGCATTGGCAACGGCGACTTACTGGTGGTTGATCGGGCATTGACGGCACAGCACGGTGATATCGTGGTGGCCGCCGTGGACGGCGAATTTACCGTTAAGGAGTTGCGCACCCGCCCTTTTCTGCAATTGGTGCCGCATAACACGCGCTATTCACCGATACACTTTCAGCATGAGGAAGCGCTTGAGATCTTCGGCGTGGTTACTTTTACGGTAAAAGCCATGCGCTAGCGGGAGAAAACATCAAAATGCGTCTAGCGCTCGACGCATCACATTCGGTTAAATCAGCCCTTCTTCTTTACAGATCAACCATAAACGCATGTCAAACTCGTACTGATGGTAGTCCGGCTCCATGTGACAACAGAGCTGATAAAAGGCTTTGTTGTGGTCTTTCTCACGCAGGTGCGCCAGTTCATGCACCACGATCATGCGTAAAAAGGCTTCCGGCGCGTTCCTGAACAGGGTTGCTATCTTGATCTCATTCTTGGCTTTTAACTTCCCGCCATGATTTTTGGAGATAAACGTATTGGTGCCGAGCGTGCCTTTAACCGGATTTAACGCGCCGTCATACATAATTTTGGCAAGCGCGCTTTCCTTTTTCAGATAGCGGTTTTTAATGCCATTGACATACTCGTAGAGCTGCTTGTCATTTGTCACCGTATGCGTCGCTGGGTACTTTTGTTTAATCACCGCAGCCAGCTTGCCAGATTGCAGCAAGCTATCGACACTCGCGATCAGTTCTGATGGGTAATGCTTTATGTAATCCAGTTTGCTCATCGTGGCCGTAAACGCGTCAGTATCCGTGAATGCACAGGGCGAAAATTTACCGACATGCTAATCGATTTTGCTCACCGAGGCTATCATGGAGCATGTGTGTCATTTGCCTGCACGTGCGGCGAATAAAAATAGTTATCCCGCCCTATCAATGCATTGCTGGCAGCACATGCAATACCGCTTGATCGTCCCACCCTCACAAATGTACTGTATATAAATACAGATACAGAGATTTACACCATGTTTGCCCTTATCGACGTCAATAACTTCTATACCTCCTGTGAAACCCTGTTTCGCCCGGACCTGCGCGGAAAACCGGTGGTGGTGGTGTCCAACAATGACGGTTGCGTGATATCTCGCTCACGAGAAGCCAAAGCGCTGGGGATAAAAATGGCAGCGCCCTATTTCATGATGAAAAAAGCGTTTCCCGATGCGCAAATAGCCGTGTTCAGCTCGAACTACACCCTCTATGCCGACATGAGCAACCGCGTCATGGCCACGTTGTTTGAGCTAGCGCCAACGCTGGAAATCTATTCGATCGATGAAGCCTTTATGGATTTGTCCGGCGTCAGCAACGCCACGCCTCTTGCTCTGTTAGGCCAGCAGATCCAGCAAAAAGTGCTTAAAGAGATCGGGCTGCCGGTCGGCGTCGGTATCGCACAAACCAAAACGCTGGCCAAGCTGGCAAATCATGCCGCCAAGATGTGGCAAAAAACAGGCGGCGTGGTGGATTTGTCGAATACCGATCGACAGCGCAAGCTGCTGTCACTGGTGCCGGTCAGCGAGGTGTGGGGCGTGGGTCGGCGTATCAGCAAAAAACTCAATCTGATGGGCATAGAAACCGCGCTAAACCTGGCGGAAAGCCCAACCTGGCTGATTCGCAAACACTTTAACGTGGTGCTGGAACGCACCGTGCGTGAATTGCGCGGCGAACCCTGCCTCGGACTGGATGAGTTTGCACCAACAAAACAGCAGATCGTCTGTAGCCGTTCATTCGGTTATCGCATCACTGATTATGTCGATATGCATGAGGCTATCTGCGCCTACGCCGAGCGCGCCGCCGAAAAGCTACGGCAGGAGCAGCAATATTGCTGTCAGGTGAGCGTGTTTTTGCGCACCAGCCCACATGCCGATGGTGAAGTCTTCTATGGTAATCAGGCCTCCGGCAGAGTGAGTATTCCCACCAGCGACACGCGCGACATTATCCGTGTGGCTACTCAGGCGCTCGATCGCATCTGGACCAACGGACACCGTTACATGAAAGCCGGTGTCATGCTGAGCGATTTTTACAGCCAGGGCACGGCCCAGCTTAATTTGTTCGACACCAACCAACCGCAAGCCAATAGCGCGACGCTTATGCAGGTTATTGATCAGGTAAATACCTCAGGAAAAGGGGCGATATGGTTCGCCGGACAAGGCATTCAGCAGCCCTGGGCGATGAAGCGCAACATGTTGTCACCTGCGTATACCACCCGGTTTGCCGACTTGCCGATTGCAAAGTAGACGACAGCACTCACCAGCATGGCACGCACAACCCACTGCGGTAGAAACACGGCGCGATTATTGCGTCACCATATCCATGACCGGCGTCAGTAATTTATTTTTTCGGTTACGACGTAAAAAACTCAGGTATATCGATTTATTGATTTTCTGCTTTAGCGGAATAGTCACTACATGCTCACGTTTATATAAATCAACAATTGAGCTGGAAAATAGCGCAATGCCCGCATTGCTCTCAACCATATCCATCACAATATCGATCTGGCTACACTCTTTATACTGTCTGGGCTTAATACCCGCCAGAGAAAATGCCGTTGAAATAATAGAATATGCCCCCGTATCCTTTTGCGGCAAAATAACGTTTTCATGCGCCAAGTCTGACAAACCTATCTCCGATTTCGACGCCAGCGCGTGCTGTGGCGGCAACACCGCGACAACGTGATCTTCCAGCACGAGATGATGATCCAGCAGACCATCGTCAAGCTCCTCTTGTGACGGGGTACCGAACGCCGCCAGCAACGTTGTATTTTTCACTTTTTCAATCAGGGCATGGCTGGAGCCGTCGACAAAGGAGTAATTAATATTTTTGGCGGTCTGATTTAATGCCAGGAAGTTTTTAAAAAAATCCATACGCCCGACAGGCGGAATAACGCCGATAAAAGCATGATCTAATGTCCCCTGCTCCTGATGAGCATCGACGATCGCCATTAACTGATCGAATTCATCGACAATGCGCTCACAGCGCTGCGCAAAAATAGCACCAAATTCCGTCAGTGAAAAAGTGCGTGTCGTGCGGTTGATTAATTTGATGTTGATCTCTTGTTCTAATTTTGTAATTGAGTGTGTTAAGTTCGATTGTGAAATATTTAACATAATCGCGCTCTTGGTAAAACTGCCAACTTTACTAAGAACCTGAAAATGAATGATATTTTTAATATTCAACATGAAATGAAAAACCTTTTTTATCGAAATTATTAATAAATGATATCCATTATTTCAAAAAAAATAATGTGAGGCTAATCCCACTATCCTGATCGCTGTTCCGCAACTATAGCCGCCATCAATTTATCGGCGAACAGGAGTAACAATGCTTCAAAATAATTATGACGTTGTGGTGATCGGCGGCGGTGCCGGCGGTGTTGCAGCAGCCATTGGCGCAGCACAGGCAGGGAAAAAAGCGTTATTGGTGGAAAGAAACTCCTATTTGGGAGGGCAAGCCACGCATTGTTCAATTCCGACTTATGACGGCTTTTTTACGCGTCATGAAAATAGCGAACAAATAGCGGGCGGCGTCGCCAGCATGGTAATGGAGAAACTCAAACAATACCACGGCTGCGGCGAACCGCTGAGATCGCCATGGGGCAACGTTATGTTCCCGGTGAACAACGAAATGACCAAGATTGTATTGGAAGAGCTGGTCATGCAATCCGGTGCCCACCTGTTGCTAAACAGCCAGCTGTGCGACGTGGTGCGCAGCGGAAATACCATCAAAAGCATTACCTTACTGACCGATGGCGGCAAGATAAACATCACGGCACAGGCCTTTGTCGATGCCAGCGGCGATGGCAACCTGGTTTACCTGTCCGGTGCGGAACACACGTCACCCGACGTAGAAAACCTGCAATTCGGTTCGCTGCTGACACGCTTTGGCGGCGTGGCAAGCGATGCGGATGTCAGCCCGACAGCGCTGCGTGCCGCCATCGCCCAAGGCAAGGCGGCGGGCATTACACCGCTCAGCAAAGACAGCGGTTTTGCCATGCGTATCGTCGGTACCGAGGATGTCATCGCCATTCTGTGCAATGAGAAGGTGAACCCGCTCGACGCCGACAGCCTGACACAAGGACAAATTCGCGCACGCAAGCAGGCGATGGCCTATCTGGACACCTTCAAACGCTACTTGCCGGGTTTTGAACAGGCCTACGTCATCAACACCGGACCGCATATCGGTATTCGCGAATCGCGCCATGCGGTGGGTGAATATGCGCTGACCGGTGACGATGTGGTCAATGCCGCCACCTTTGACGATGCCATCGCACGCGGATGCTGGCCGATTGAACGCCATACCTCTGCCAACAAGATGCAGGTATATACCTGGATCAAAGATGACGGCTATTACGAAATTCCACTGCGCAGTCTGAAAAGTATCAATATCGATAATCTGTGGTTGGCGGGAAGAATTATTTCCTGCGACAACGAAGCCTTTGCTTCGGTACGCGTTATGGGTACGGCATTTTTAACCGGTCACGCCGCAGGTATTGCCGCCAGCATGAAAAACACGCCAACAGAAAACGATATAACCGCGATCCAAAGCGAATTAAAACGACAAGGCGCGCTCATTTAAATCAGGGAAACACAATGAAAACAGAAACGATGGTTCAACCTACCTCGCATATTACCCGAAAGCACATTACGATATTTGTGCTGGTGTATGCCTGCTATTTACTTTCCTTTTTTTCACGGTTATTGATTAACCCAATAATCCCCACCATTTCCGTCGACCTGGGGTTAACCAAGGCGCAAATGGGCGGATTTATGTCTGCCTTTTATCTCGGCTACGTGTTGACCAATCTGCCGGGAGGCCTGTTAACCGACAAACTCGGCTACCGTAAAGTGATTCTCGGTACCCTGTTGGCATTAGGTATCAGTACCCTGCTGTTTGGCACCGTGACCAGCTATAACACCGGCTTTATGATCCGCGTGCTGGCCGGTATCGGCTCCGGGGCCACGTTCTCCGCTTGCCTGCGTGCCATCTTTGAATGGTTCCCGAAAAACAAAGGGATGGCGACCGGCATTCTGCAAACCGGCACCACCGGCGGATTACTGCTGGTGAATCTGGCAGCACCGCCGTTTACCGAGCAGCACGGCTGGCAATACACCTTTTTTATTATGGGATTGATACCGCTGGTGTTCTTTGCGCTGTCCTTCTTCTACCTGCCTAACCCGGTGCAGACCGATAAGCCCAAAGCCAGTAGCGCCCCCTCAACGTTCTGGCGTGACGTGCTGTCGATGTTCAAGAACCGCAATCTGGTGTTACTGGGCCTCTCTGGCTTCTTTGCCATGGCTGCCACCTGGGGCACAGCATCATGGGCAAACACCTACCTGAACGGTCAACTGAACTTGTCACTGGTGACTGCCGGTTCCTGGATGTCGCTGTATGCCATTGCTTCCGTGATCGCCAAGCCGCTGACCGGCTCCCTGATGGATAAATTCCAACGCAAAAACAAGAAATATTATCTGTCAACATTGCTGCTGGTGCTGGTGCCTGCGCTGATGTGGTTTAGTCGCAATAACAGCGTCAGTGCGCTTTATGTGCTGATTCCGCTGTTAGGGATCACCGCCTTCGCTTACAGCCCGGTAATGAATACGTTTATCGGTGAGCTGGTTCCGGTAGAAAAAACCGGTGCGGCAGTGGGATTCCTTAATACCATTTGGCAATTGGGATCGTTATCCGCACCGATCGCTATGGGGATGATTCTGGACACCTTTGGTAACAGCTATTATTACGCCTTCTCTGCGCTGGCTGTCTGTGCGTTTATTTCTGGGATTATCGTATTGTTTATTTCCTTGCCCCAGAGTGAGAAATAAAAAAAGATGCCCGAATATAACGTTCGGGCATCGCGTTATTAGCCACACAGCGCGCTGTTCACTCTGCACGCCCACGTCGATAATCACGATAGCAATGGCAAACAGCATGCCTCACGTCGAGATTCATGAATTATACTCATTGGTGCATGCACATTTTGCTATCTGGTATCGGATTACGCGATGCGCTACGCTCGACGTAATACCGTGTCGCGCCGCCATAACACGACGATGCGCGCTAATCGCCAGCCGCATCATCCTTTTATTTCGACGCAGACCGTCAATCACGCCAAACAGAGAGCCTACCATGAAAACTATCGGTTACGCCGCATTGAGCCCCAGCACGCCGCTCACCCCGTTCACCTTTGAACGCCGCGCCCTGCGCGCCAATGATGTGGCTATGGAAATTTTATACTGCGGCGTGTGTCACTCGGATTTGCATACGGCACGCAACGACTGGGGTTGGACGCTCTACCCCGCCGTGCCCGGCCACGAAATTGTTGGACGCGTCACCCAGGTCGGGGCCGACGTTACCCGTTTTCGCGTGGGCGATGCGGTTGCAGTGGGTTGTCTGGTCGACAGTTGCCAAGAGTGCGACCATTGCCACCAGGGCGAGGAGCAGTTTTGCACCAATGGCAGAACCGATACCTATAACGCACCCGATCGCATTACCGGAGAAAACACCTACGGCGGCTACGCCAAGCATGTGGTGGTGCGTGAAGAGTTTGTGCTGCGCGTACCGGATACCCTGACGCTGGCGCATGTCGCGCCGCTGCTGTGCGCGGGCATTACCACCTATTCTCCGCTGCGCACCTGGAATGTCGGCCCCGGCAGCCGGGTTGGCGTCATTGGGTTGGGCGGTTTAGGCCATATGGCCGTCAAACTGGCGGCGGGTCTCGGCGCTGATGTTACGGTAATGAGCCGCACCAACAGCAAAGAAGCCGATGCGTTATCGCTCGGGGCTGACCGCCTTCTGGTCTCCAGCGACAGCGCTGCCATGGCGGCCGCACAATCCCATTTCGATCTGATTATTGATACCGTTCCGGTCAAGCACGACGTGAACCCCTACATGCCGCTGTTGAAAGTCGACGGCACGCTGGTGTTGGTGGGGCAAGTTGGCCCGCTGGCAGAACCGACCACGGTGCCGTTGATCCTCGGACGTCGACGTATCGCAGGGTCGCTGATTGGCGGCATCCGCGAAACGCAGGAGATGCTTGATTTCTGTGCGAAAAAACAGATCCTGCCCGATTGCGAAATGATTCGTATGGACCAGATCAACGAGGCTTTCGATCGTATGGAACGCGCCGATGTGCGTTACCGTTTTGTCATCGATATGGCCTCACTGCCTGCGCCCAGCGCACAGTAATCATCTGAACAACGCGCCGCCGCACAACGCCGGTGGCGCAAACCGGAAGGTTGCATGCTGAAAGAAAACTTCAACGATCTGATGTCATTTTTGGCGGTTGCCAGAGAGCGCAGCTTTACCAAAGCCGCCGCTCACCTTGGCGTATCGCAATCCGCGCTGAGCCATTCGGTACGCAGTCTGGAAGAGCGTCTGGAACTGCGATTACTCACCCGCACCACGCGCAGCGTCGCGCCGACGGAGGTCGGCGAACAGCTCGCAAGCCGTCTTGAACCACATCTGGCCGATATTGAAAACGAACTCATCGCGCTGCGCGACATGCGTGCACGTCCGGCGGGCAATATCCGCATCACAGCCGGTGAACACGCCACCGATTATGTGCTGTGGCCCATACTGAAATCATTCCTCGCGACCTATCCGGATATCAACATTGAAATCACGGTTGATAATGCACTCACCGATATCGTCAGCGAGCGCTTCGATGCCGGCATTCGTTTAGGCGAACAGGTGGCAAAAGATATGGTGGCGGTGCGTATCAGCCCGGAGATGCGCATGGCCGTTGTTGGCTCGCCCGCCTATCTTGAGCGCAACGGCGTGCCCTCATCCCCTCAGGCGTTACAGCAACACCGTTGCATTAATATGCGTTTGCCTACGCTGGGCGGATTGTATGCCTGGGAGTTTGCCCATGCCGGTCGCGAAATGCGAGTACGCGTGGATGGGCAGTTAACCTTCAACAGTTTGCGCCAGCGCATTGATGCCGCATGCCACGGTTTCGGCCTGGCTTACGTACCGGAAGATGCGGTTTCCAAGGAACTTGAAGCAGGCACACTGACGCGGGTGCTGGAAGAATGGTGCGCGCCGTTTCCCGGCTACTACCTTTATTATCCGACACGCAAGCAGCACCCCACGGCATTCGCCCTGTTTATCGATGCGATACGCTATCAGGATAAATGACCTACGGAAAACCGTGCAGCACAAACATTCAGCACTCGGTAAAAAAGCGGTAACAAAGCACTTGCCATCATGGGAGGACAACGCCATAATAGCGCCCACTCCTCCAGCGGGAGTGTCAAAAAATGTATCTAATCAACTAATTGATTGATACTACATACAGTACGACCATAGCTCAGTTGGTTAGAGCACCACCTTGACATGGTGGGGGTCGGTGGTTCGAGTCCACTTGGTCGTACCAATTCATGTTCTATAGACGCCTATCGATGTCTATAACACTCTGAAAAGAAGAAAAATTCTATCTTCTTTTATTCCAGTATAATCTATCGACGTCCACTCAAATCCGATGACTTTAAGTACACATTTAAGTCCATTTGAATGCGGGTGATTTCGGTTCCAGATTGTTACTGTTAGGCAGCACCACCGTGAACAAAAATCCAGCTCTGGTCCTTATCAGGAGCGACGATCATGGTACTTTCTGCTATAGCTCTGTTCGCCAAGCCGTGCTGACGTGCGCGATGCGTGAGTTTCCCGCATCAAGATGAGGCGAGTGACCGCAAGCGTCCGACATAGAGAATAAGCGAATCGGCATGAGGTATAGCAATCACTGACTCATCCAACGTTAGCCGTTATCCAGATACTGGCTGATACCACGTATTGCGCATGCATAAGCGATACGCCACAGGTGTCATTATTCAGTGAAAATATGCTCGCGCTTTGTTTTGATCGAAGGGAGTACAGTGATTGCTAGCAGCACCAATGCCATTAACAGCAAACACAGACTGATGGGTTCTTCGATGAAGACGGCATAACGTCCTCGCGACATCATCATGGCCCGACGCAGGTTTTCCTCCATCAACGGCCCGAGAATAAAACCCATCAGTAAGGGGGCTGGCTCGTAGTCATAAGCCACCAACGCGAATCCAATCAGCCCAAATAGCGCCGCCGTAAAAATATCGAATGAACTGCTCGCCACACTGTATATACCAATGCAACAGAACATAATGATAACCGGATACAGTAACCGATAGGGAATTCGCAACAGTTGTACCCATACCCCGACCAGTGGCAGATTGAGCGCCAGCAGCATGATATTGCCAATCCACATACTCGCAATCACACTCCAGAACAGAGTGGGTTGGTCCGTGATAAATTGTGGGCCCGGTGTAATACCGTGGATCATCATCGCACCCGCCATCAAGGCCATGGTGCCATTAGAGGGGAGACCCAGCGTTAATAAGGGAATAAACGACGTTTGAGCCGCTGCATTATTAGCAGACTCGGGCCCCGCGACACCGGCAATCGCGCCGTGACCAAATTGCTCAGGATTTGCCGACACCTTTTTTTCTACCGTATACGAACAGAACGTTGCCAGCGCCCCACCGCCACCGGGCAGCAGTCCAAACAGCGACCCAATCAGCGTACCGCGTAACACAGGACCCGCCGATTGACGGAGATCGTCACGGCTTAGCAAAACGCGCCCGTGGGGAATAACGTTGCCCGTAGATTGTTCCCGAAGGGAAACCACACGGATGATTTCGCTGATACCAAACAGCCCCATCGCCAACGCAACAAAACTGATACCGTCCGTGAGTTGGATAATGCCAAAGGTATAACGCTCTGTCCCTGAATTGACATCAACCCCCATCAATCCGAGCAGCATCCCTAGCACCATTACGGCAAACGCCTTAAGCAACGATCCCTGTGCCAGAACAATCGCACCGACAAGGCCAAGCAGCATTAACGAGAAATAATCAGCAGGCCCAAAAAGCAACGCCAGAGAGGAAAGCAGCGGCGCACAGAGTGCGATAATGATCGTCGCTACACTGCCTGCGAAAAATGAGCCAATCGCAGAGATAGCCAGTGCTGGACCTGCCCTGCCTTGCCGCGCCATCGCATGGCCATCGAGGCAGGTGATTACCGATGAGGTTTCACCTGGAATATTGAGCAAAATTGACGTGGTAGAGCCGCCATAGGCTGAACCGTAATAAATCCCCGCTAACATAATCAGCGCAGCACTGGGATCGAGTAAAAAAGTGAACGGCAGCAACAGTGCAATCGTCACCAAAGGCCCTACGCCGGGCAAGACACCGACAAATGTCCCTAGCAGGGCACCGAGAAAGCAATAGAAGAGATTATTCAGGGTGAATACGGCATCCAGACCGCTGGCAAAACCGTTAAACAATTCGCTCATTGCAGGGGCCACTCGTTAAACGGAATAGCGAGTACTTTTACAAAGAAAAGATCCGATAGTCCGGCCATAATAATCGCCAGGATAATAATCTCTTTGGTTCGCGTTTCTCGCGTACCCAGTGCAGCACCGGCAATAGCCAACGCACTGGATACAATCACTCCCGCTACGCTGATGATGTATCCAAACAGAATAATCACACCGAGAATAAAAAACAGCGGACGCACGGCTGAATGAAATTTATCGGTTTTCCAAACCTGGCTTAACGTTCCTCGCAATGCAATGATAAAACCCAACAGAGCAAGCAATCCACCAAGAAGCGCGGGAACATAGCCCGGCCCCATTTGCGATGCGTTTCCTACAGGGTATTTGACGATCGCTATCGTCATTGCAGCACTACCGATGAGCAGTAGAAACCCACCCGACACGGTATCGTCACGCGTATACAATAATGACTTATCAGACATCATGGATCGCTTCCGAAAAAGACCAACGAGAGCGTGATATCAGCAGGATAAATCCGTTATCCCGCTATCACGATTATTTTGCTTCAATGCCAGCCAGTTTCGATAAGCGTGCCCATTCAGCAATTTCGCTCTTCACAAAATCACGCAATGCCGGTGGCGCAATATTTCCATAGGGTTGATAGCCAAGCTCGGTCAATTTAGCGCGGATAGCCGGGTCGTTAATCGCCTGATTAAAGGCTAGGTTGAGCTTTTCCACCACGGGCTGGGGCGTCCCCGCAGGCGCAAAGACGGCTGCCCAGGCATTGGCATTGATCCCTTTGATACCGAGTTCATCCAATGTCGGTATAGTGGGATACTCCGGGAGACGTTCGGGAGAGGAAATAGCCAATATCTTCAATTTATTCGCTTTCACCAAGGGAGCCGTTGCCGCCATTCCATCAAACATTAACGCAACGCGACCAGCCACAAGGTCCACCAACGCAGGAGCGGAGCCACTGTAAGGGATTTCGACGGTATTAACACCTGCGATTTGATTAAACAAAATGGCTTTGAATCGCGTTGGTGAACCTTGCCCGGCAGACGCGTAATTATATTTACCCGGATTTGCTTTCAGCAGTTGGATCAACTCATCAACTGAATTAACCGGCAAACTTGCAGTGACCACCAGCGGCGAAATAAATTCGGCCAACAGAGCAACGGGTTCAAAATCCGTGACCGGGTTATAGGAGAGCCCCGCTATCTGTGACACGTTCGCTGCATGGGTCGATGAACTCCCCAAACCGATGGTATAACCATCCGGTTTAGCATTAGCAACAGCCAACGCCCCTAATGTGCCAGCCGCCCCGGGTCGGTTTTCTACCACAAGCTGCTGCCCGAGGATATCACTGACTTTAGGCGTAATATGCCGAATAAGGATGTCTTGGCCACCACCGGGATTGAATGGCACGATGAAGCGAATTGGTCGTTCGGGATAAGCCTGCGCGGTGAAAACAGCAGAAAACATTAGAAATAAAAAGAGGATAACACGACTAACAGTGTTCATTATTATTGCCCCTGTGCAATAAAAACCCATCGTTTAAAATGATATAAAACAGTTATCGATATAGGCTAATGCTTTTATTATCACTGAATCTGAATAAATTAAATTTCTAACCCCATTAAAATAAACCTCTCATGCAGTTTATTTTTTGTCAAAGCAAATTTTCTGCTTTGCTTTCTCAAAACCACACAGACAGACTGCAATCTGTTGCTCTTTGATAATAGCTAAAGGGCCGATAATAAAATGCGTTTTATAGACTCATGTGAAATATTTTCTTTGCCAATTCCATTATTGTATTAATATTCCCCGTTCATTAGAAAGCCGTTGCCAACAAGAAGGCCCGCGCAATCGCGCAGGCCTTCTTGTTTCATTTCCGTCGCGCCAATGGAAGGCCGCGCAAAGCGTGGATTACTGCACCCGCACATCAAAACCAGGGAAGTATTTTTTCGCCAGTTTCTCGACCGTGCCGTCATCCTGCACCTGCTTGATGGCTTTATCCAACGCCACTTTTAGCGCCGTGTCGCTTTTACGCAGGCCGAAACCGATGCCGCTACCGAGAATAGTCGCGTCGTCCACCGCCTTGCCAATAAAGCCAAAACCTTTACCTTCCGGTTTATCCAGGAAACCGGATTGTCCTGCTGCGGCCATCACCAGCGTGCCGTCCAGGCGGCCTGCCGCCAGATCTTCATAGGCCAGATTCTGGTCTTTAATCAGTCGTTTTACCATGTCGCTGTCACTTTCATCGCTGAAGTTGGCAAAGCTCGCCAACATGAAGAACGAACCGGCGGCGGGCAATAATTCAAATAGGCCGTTCTGTAAGGCACTCACCAGTAGATCGCGTTTGTGTTGATAGAACGTTCCGAGTGACAGGTAGGTTGCCGGGTCCGCCATATACTCCGCAAAGGCGTACTGCATCGGCGTGTCGGCGGAAAACATCATAAATTGGTGGATTTTCAGGATCTCGTCCATCAACGCGGCGGGGGCTAAGCAGTAACCGACGCGCCAGCCAGTGACATGAAACGTTTTACCGAACGACGAGACGATCACACTACGTGAAGCCAGTTCATTGTGAGTCGCCATGCTGTGATGACGCTGGCCGTCAAACACCACGTGTTCGTAGACTTCGTCAGAGAGGATCACAATATCGGTATTGTGTGTCAGTCGTGCCAATTGCGTCAGATCGTCAGCACCTAGCACCTGGCCGCTCGGATTATGCGGCGAGTTGAGGATGATCATGCGGGTACGCGCAGTGATGGCAGCCTGTACTTCATCCCAATTGATGGTGAAAACCGGTGCGGCTTATTATCTGGTGCATCGACCAGGGCTGGGGGGACGCGTGCAGGCGGAATGGTTAACGGATTTTCTTGCCACTTTTACTGATTGCCTGATGGCTGATGGCTGATGGCTGATGGCTGAAATGACCTTGTCCCTGAAAAAAGTATTACGTCTCTAGCCACCCGTTTGCCCCCAATGCCAACCCCAAATTGGGCAAACACGAGTCTCAGGCATGATGGGTATTTCTATTCAGTGTGGCGTTAACCCCTAAATTTATTGATGCGATTTTGTTCCGCTTCATATAGCATCTGAGTAAAAATAGAGACCTTTGAAGGTCTGAATTTTGCTGAAGGATAAACGGTATAAATGCCACCAGATGGCAGTTGCCAGTCAGGTATTACCTGAACAAGCTTTCCTGATTTGATGTCATCATTGACCATAAAATCTGGCAGAACTGATAGCCCCGCCCCCTCACGAACAGCAGATAACACCATTGATGTCGAGTCGATGAACATGACAGCATTCATCTCCAATGAGGCTAATTCACCGCTCTTACCGGAAAAGTGCCAGTATAATGGATCATTCAATATCAAATTTGCGATGAATGGAAAATCGACTATTTCATCAGGATTGCAAGCAGTGCGAATACGTTCACCTAATTTTGGAGAACCGACGATCAACTGTCGAAATGTGCCAATTTTTCTTGCCTGTGACGTGGAATCAGCCAACCAACCTAAGCGTATATCAATATCGAGTTTTTCATTATAAATATCCAGCTTTTGATCACTCACTTTTAATTCTATTTTGCAATTGGGGTAGCGATTACAAAAGTCTGTCGCAACTTTCATTACCATTGCCGAAGCATAATCATAAGGGGCTGATAACCTTAATAAACCCGTTGGTTCCTCAACAGCCTGGGCAAGCTCATCGAATGCATTTTCAGTCTCCCCTAAAATCGTCATGCATCTGGCATGCAGATGTTTACCCGCCTCGGTGGGATGAACATAGCGGGTAGTACGAATCAGAAGTGTGACTCCGGTGTCTTCTTCCAAACGAGCTACCTGTTGGCTGACAACCGCTTTAGTAACCCCGAGATTTTCGGCAGCACGCGTAAACGAACCGGTATTTACCACCGCTGCAAAATAAACCAGTCGGTTAAGATTGAATTTAGCGTTAATTGTCGCTTTACGTTTAATTTTTATCATCCTTAGCCGTATAGTAAAAGCATACAAACTGTCAATTTTGTTTATCTTCTATAATAACATTTTTAGTGGCATTATCTTTGTGTTGACTATGAAAATAGATATTTTGATCCTGGTTAACCGTTCTTTTCTGTTAACCAATGTGTTCATTGCATTTTATCATTTATGCTATGGAATACGCATTGGCTGGCTCATAATACTTTATAAGCTAACCTGGTGCTGAAAACAACAGTCTCCCGGATCGGGATAAAAATAACGACTCGTGTTAATGCACCAGTGGCGCTATATGCAGTGGAATAATTAACATGACGAAATTGCGTTTAACATCTCTCACATTATTGATGTCTCTGTCAGCATTTGCCAACACCGTATACGCTGAGGTTGCAGAAGCACCGTCTACGGTATCAGCCCATTATCGGGTACCATCCAGTACAACCGTCTTGCAACCGGGAGAGAAAGTAGCCAACCTGTTTAATCTGAACATGCAGGGCGGGTATGTACTGCAAAGACTGACGCAACAAACGTATTGGTTCCAGTCCGGCTTTTACGCGACCATTTTCTATGTAGGCGATAACGGTGTGCTGCTGTTCGATCCACTAGAAGGCCATGCAAAACAACTGTTAACTGCCATACAGTCTGTAACGAAAAAACCAATAACGGCTATCGTATATTCGCACGACCATGCGGATCACATCGCGGATACGCCAGTGTTGCTTGCTGAGCTAAAAGGACAACCTCACCCGCCACGGCTGATTGCCTCAAGTGCAACTGCCGAGAAAATGATCCGGCTTAACAGTTCATTACCGCGTCCGACAGAGGTCGTAAGCTGGCCGAATGGCAGTTTCACCTTCGAAAAGCTTACGGTTCAACTTTACGGTTTTGAGCACGCCGCGCACACAGAGGACCATGCAGCCTGGTTGCTGAAAAATGAACGCATACTCCATGCGCCGGATCTGCTCAATCCCGATCAGCCGCCATTTTGGAATTTCGCTGGCTCAGAACGTTTTACATACCTTGAGCAGAATATTAAGCAAGCCGACAGTCTGCCTTGGGACTACTTCAGCGGCGGACATGGTAATATCGGTTCACATGATGATTTCTTTTTTCATCTGAAATTTATTGGCGATCTCAAAACCGCAGTGTCGAAAGCGATGAAGGCAGTCCCGTTTGGTGCGGGCGTAGATACAAAAGCGATCAATGCTCATACGGTAATGCTTCCCTCCTGGTATGGCGAAATAGCACGACGCGCAACGGAAGAATTGCGTCCCGTTTATGGAAAATATTATGGTTTTGAAACAGCTACGCCAGCCAATGCACAGATGGTTGCCGAATATTTCCTGAGCTATCGCTAAATTAACGCGTTGACCCGTATGGTGATCGGTAAGTTAGCCACCTCACGATTAACAGAACGGGTCATTGCTCCTGCTTTATACATCTTTTTGTCCAGACGCCGCGAACTATAAGAACCGGCTTTGCCGCAGGCAAATAAGCGAATCAGGCCTCCAGCAAACGTGGCAGATAGTGCGCCACGTCGACCGTTTCAATATTGTGACGCGCATTAAAGGTGTTCGCCTTGTTCCACCACATGCCGTCGCCCAATGCGAAGGCGGCACGGTAGCGCACCATGACGTTATCGGGTGCAAGAGCGAGATCGGCATGCAATTTGTCCAGCGTCCACAGCGTCTTCTCGAACGTCTGGCCGGTGATGCGCTCGATGACATCGGCCAACTCACCGTATGAAATCGTGTCCCCGGCAACGAATACCACCTGATCGACGATGCGCGGTTCAGCCAGCAGGATTTCCGTGGTGAGCCTGCCGATGTCTTCCGGCGTGGTGACCGTGACCTTGGTGTCCCACGAGCCCAGACCGTGGATGGTCCTCGCCGTCAGATTCACCACGTCGAACTCTGGCTCGAACAGGAAACTGGTGAACATGCCCGTGGAGACGATCACCCACTCGGACTGCCGCTGGGCGCGCAGCAGTTGCCGCACGTCGTATTGCTCGTCGAACACCGGCTGGCCACTGCCCTGCCCCACCACGTCGTAATCCACGCCGAACTGCCAGGGAAAGTAGCGCTCAATGCCTGCATCCAATGCGGCGCGGGTGATCTTGAGCTGGGTACCGGGACCGGCCACGAAGCCAGTGCAATTGATCACCGTACGATAGCGCTCGAACAATACCTGGAGGGCGGCGACATCGCTGGTCAGGTCAAAGCCGATGACCTCCACTCCAAGCGCTCGCAGGGCATCAAGGCTCTCCATGTTGCCGGGAGTGGAACTGGAGAGTGTATGCGGCGAGACGATAACCGTGACCGACTGACGTAGTGCGGCCGCACGTGGAGCGAGTGCGCGCAGTACCGCCATCCCCAGTTGGCCGGCCCCAAGGACCAGCAGGTCGCGGCGTTCGGGTTCGTTGTTTAACATTGCCATAATTTTCTCATTCCGAATAAATGAAGGATTTCGCATTCGACCTTACCTGCGGGTCATAAAGCGGTCTATTGACAGTCATTGTCTGAATATCATTGTGATATGCGTCAACACCCCGGTATCTTAGAATCACCTAAGCAGATGAAAAAGCGGACAGGGTAACTTTCATAATTCGAATAAATGCAATAATAAAACACGTCTTTCCCCTGCGGGGGATGGAATAAACGCTTCACTCCCGTGTATCGGCTCCCAGGAGATATTCTATGGACAGGCTGCAAGCCATGGAGACCTTCGTACGTGTGATCGAGGCCGGCAGTTTCCGTCAGGCCGCCGACACGCTGAACGTGCTCCCCTCTACTGTTACTCGCAACATCAAGGAATTGGAGTCGCATCTGGGCGCACGGCTGCTCAATCGCACCACACGCGCCCTCAGCGCCACCGACGCCGGCCTGCGCTTCTACGACAGTTGCAAGGCTATCCTGCGTGAGTTGGAGGAGGCCGAGGCACTGGCATCCCAGCGGGCCGAAGCGCTGCGCGGTACCATCAAGATTGGTACCACCTCATCGCTAGCCAGACATTGCCTCATTCCTGCGTTGCCAGCGTTCACACGCCGCTATCCGCAGATCGAACTGGATCTGCGCCTGTCTGACACCACCGTGGACGTCGTACAACAGGGCCTGGACTGCGTCATTCGCACCGGTGCCCTGCGCAGCTCACAGTTGGTGGCCCGACGCATCGGCAACTTCCACTGGATCGTCTGTGCGGCCCCGGACTACCTCGCACAGAATGGCACACCCGGCGATTTGCAAGCATTGAAACAGCACGTCGCCGTAGGCTATCTCGGCGGCCACGCAGGGCGCTTTGCCCATTGGCAATTTCAGGACGGCGCACAGGCGGCCGCGATAGGCATGAAGGAGAGTATTCGCGTCAATGATACCGACGCCTACGTGGATGCCGGCATCGCCGGCTTGGGCTTGATACGCGTGGCCAGCTACATGGTGCGCGAACACCTGACCTCAGGGCGGTTGATCCGCGTACTCGAAGGTTTGCATGCCGAACCGGAGCCGATTTCAGTACTGTATTCATACAGTCGGCACCTCTCCCCGGCCGTGCGCGCCTTCGTAGACTGGAGTGCCGAGGTGGTGGCCCAGGCTTCAAAACAATGGTAATCACGCGTTATCAGGACAACAACAAGCAAAGCACCAGATGATGAACATATTGCCCGAGTGTCACCACCGATATTCGGGCGTATCGATATGCAGGGGCATAATACATTCTACTGCTGCAATATTCTTAAGGCGTGCTGAACCTATTGAGTTTTAATGCTAACAATGAATTACTTTCTTAACGTATTTTGTCACTTCATGCCTGTCGACCCCTCCTTGTCCTTATAGAGAACTTTTGCGCCTGTATTGCCATAAAATAGCCATGACAATTCTGCAATACGGCGATGCCATTTTCGTTCAGCACCTCAGCATCACCTGGCTCTATCACCTCAAATGCAGAGAAATTCGCCTCCTGAAGATCATCATAGAGATGAATACACCCGGCATTTTCCGTTAACCATTTGGTCTTAAAGGCCCTGTCGTCCTTCCCTAACCAAAAATGGCCGTTATTATCCCGAGAGCAAAATGTCACGGTTCCTCGGAATGCAGGCGAATGGTTTGGTTTTCCCAGGTTCACCACCAGGTGAACCGGTTCATCTGATTCACATGCAAAAGGGTTCGGCCCCAGCGCAGGTCTAGGCTTCACTGACGTTGAATCAGGGCTGAATAGCTCTACCATCAGACGGGAAAAGAGTCAGTACGTGACGCCCAATGATTGAAACTCATTGCCCCTGTTTTTGCGTATCACGCTTCCGCAGCGCCATTAGCCGTGCGTTCAGCACGATATCCTTCGTCATTCTGGCCCGCATCGACCAGCCAACGATTTTACGGGAAAACAGGTCGACCACCACCGCACGATAAAACCAGCCTTCATGCGTTCTGATGTACGTTATATCTGTCACCGAGCCATCGGGTTAAATTGCCGCTGGAGCTTGTTGGGTGTCACAATGTTTGCTTCACCTTTGTACGATCTTGGACTGCGATAACCGACTTGAGCCTTTATAACGCCTGGCTTGCGACGGGGACCACTCTGCTGTTCGTGACCCATGATGTGGAGGAGGCATTGTTTCTTGTCGATCGCATTCTGATCATGTCGGCAAAAACCCAGTAAAATCGTTGAGGAGATAACACTCGCTTTTACCCGAGAACGAAATATTGAAACCTTAGCCGAACATCCCCCCCTACTACGCCAAGATCAATGTCTGGTGCACTTTATCGTTGGCGTTCTCGCCGAACTGAATGCCCTTATAAAAATATAAGGGCATGACATGCGTGAAATATTCCCTGGGTGGCGATTAATATCAGAAACCGAGTGCCTGACCGTCCCGTCGGCTATCGCTGGCAGCAACATAGCCGTGATTTGGGTCATTTGATAGACGCCAGATAAACTGTCCAGCGCCGAAATCCATATAGGGATCGTCAACAGCCTTTAACGTGTGGCCTCGTGACTGTAATTGCTGTGCTACGGCTGGATCAAAACGGGTTTCCAGATCGAGGGTAAAATCCCGGTTAACCTTCCAGCGCGGGGCATCGCAGGCGGCCTGAGGTTGCTGATGGAAATCCAGCATTCTGACCACCGTCTGCACATGACCTTGAGGCTGCATATCCCCCCCCATCACGCCGAAACTCATTTGTGGCTGACCATCCTTGGTGAGAAACGCGGGGATAATGGTGTGGAAAGGTCGTTTACCGGGCGTCACCACATTGGCGGATTTTGGGTCACTGGAAAATCCTGCACCTCGGTTTTGCAAGCTGATGCCATATCCCGGTACCACCACACCAGAACCAAACCCCATATAGTTGGATTGAATAAATGACACCATCATGCCGCTTTCATCAGCGGTCGTCAGGTATACCGTGCCGCCGCTGCGTGGTATTCCTGCAACGGGCAGCGCAGCGCGGGTCAGATCAATTTGCGCTGCACGTTGTTTTAGATACTGGCTATCCAGCATCTGTTGTGGCGTGACCTCCATTGAAGCCGGGTCGGCAACGTAGCGGTACACATCGGCAAACGCCAGCTTCATTGCTTCTATTTGCAGATGTTGAACATCTACGCCATCCAACGTCAGGCTTTGCAGATCAAATTGTTCCAGAATACCCAATGCGATCAATGCAGCAATACCTTGGCCATTAGGGGGGATTTCATGCACTTCATGGCCTCGATATTGCTGGCTTATTGGTGTCACCCATTCTGGCTGATAGGCCCGTAAATCCTGCAATGTCAAACTACCGCCTGTTTGCTGTGACCAACCGACGATGGCCTCAGCAATTTCCCCTTCATAGAATGCCCTTGCCCCCTGATCCGCCAGCGTGCGTAGCGTTTTGGCGGCAGAGGGGAATCGAAATATTTCGCCTGTTTGAGGCGCATGTCCGTTTGGCATAAAAGCGTCGGCAAACCCCGGCTGCTGTGCAAGGATGGGTACCGCCGCTTGCCATTTACGGGCTACCATGGGCGCCAGAGTGACACCACGTTCAGCAATCTCAATGGCACTGTTCAGCAACTGGGAGAAAGGCAGTTTGCCAAAGCGGCGGTGCAATGCCTCCCAGCCTGCAACTGCGCCCGGCACAGTGACGGAATCCCAACCGCGTTCAGGGCGCTGTGCCAGACCCTGCGCATTGTTACCATAACGGCGGCGAAAGTAATTCACATCCCAGGCCGCTGGTGCCGGGCCAGATGCGTTCAGTCCGTGCAATTTCCCGTCCGCCCATACCAGTGCGAAAGCGTCACTGCCCAATCCGTTTGATACCGGTTCTACCACCGTTAACGTGGCTGCTGCTGCGATCGCCGCATCCACTGCATTCCCCCCTTCCATTAAAATACGGTTTCCCGCCTGTGCAGCGAGGGGATGCGACGTTGAGACGACATTACGTGCAAATACCGGGGTACGGGGGGTGAGATAGGGGTTATGCCAGTTAAAGGTCATGCGCGTTCCCTCTGTTTACGCGTTGCTCCGCTGCCGTCTGTAATGCTCGACGGTCGATCTTGTTGGTTCCCGCCAAGGGAAAGTGGTCAGTGAGCCAAATATGACGTGGATGCAGATACGCCGGACCGTGTTGCAGCACCCAGTTTTTCAATTCCGATGGGTCGACTGACTCTCCGGCTCTGAGGATCACCCATGCAGCCGGTTTCTGTCCTTTGATATCATCCGTCACTGGCACAACACAGGCTTGTTGTACTTGAGGGTGGCTTTCCAATAGCTTTTCAACTTCACCCGGCCAGATGTTCTCTCCCCCACAAACGAACATATCGTCATGGCGGCCAACGAACCAAAAAAAGCCATTTTCATCACGACGGAATACGTCTCCGGTAATGTAATAGCCATCCGCGCTGAACGGCTCGGGCACATCGGGTCTTCGATGATAACCTTGCATGAGCGCCGGGCTTTTCATTTCCAATACGCCTTCATCTGCCAGCACCCCGATATCATTACGCAACCGCACACTGACTGCGGGATGCGGATACCCGGGTGAACCCGCTGGCGTTGTCAGGCCCTGCGGGTGTTGAGCAAATACCACAGGCCCGGCTTCCGTTGTGCCATAAGCGTTAATGATGCGTGCTTGTGGTAGCCAGTGGCGCAATGATCGATACAAGCTATTGCTAACGGGGGCGGAGCCCATACGGATCACCCGTATGCAGGAGAGGTCATAGGCTTCCAGCAAATCTTTCTCCTGTAACATCATGGCAAGCATGGGGGGAACGGCTGTCAGCCAGGTACAACGGTAGTGGTTCATTGCCTCAAGATAACGACGTGCTTCAAATTGCGGCAGCAGCACGGTGGTTACCTGGCTTGCCAGTGTAAGCAGAGCCAGTGCCAGCGCGTTCATATGGTAGAAAGGTGCGGCAATCAATACTCGTTCACCCGTTAATTCCTGTGCTGCCAGTCGGGTCTCAACCACCCAGCGGTGGCTGGCGTGTGTCAGCCGCACGCCTTTGGGCATCCCGGTCGAACCGGAGGTGTACAGCATCAATGCCAGATCGTCGTGGGCAGGTGTAAAGCATTCCAACTGACCTACGCGTTGCAGCGCGGTCAGCTCAGCGCCAAAGGGCACTCGGGCGATATCGCTGACAACGCGTTTGAGCTGATCTTCATCACCCAACAGCAGGCGACTCTCACTGTCGGTGAGGATGCGTTCGATGGTATCGACTGGGAAACGAAAGTTGATCGGTACCGCGACCAGTCCGGCACGCATAATGCCGAGCAGGCTGGCAATATAGTCAATCGAATTACGGGCGAGAACCGCGACGCGAGATCCCTGTGGCCAGTCAAAACGTTGTAATCCAAGACCGATGGCGTTAGCCCTATTATCTAACTGCTGGAAAGTGATTTCGCGCGGCTGACCATCGGTAAATGGCATAATAAATGCGGGTTGATTACTGTGACGTAATGCGTCACTGAACGCCCCGAGATTGTCCGAACGCGTAAATGACGGAGAATCAGGCATGGTCAAACTCCAGTACCAGCGTTAAGGCAGGAATTGCCACTTGCAGGCGTCCACTCCGTTGCTCCAGCGGTAAATTAAGCTGTTGGGCTTTTTGTCGGATGGTGCGGGTATCTCTGCCAGAAATCCGGATACTTGCAAATCGGCTTTCGCGATCATCAATCAGAGGGAGTAAAGTGCCATACTCTGCCTGCCATTCCTCGTGGCTGATCACCTTAAGCAGTTCGGTGTCGCCTAACTGTGCGTACTGTGCTCGGGTTGCCGCAGCATCATGCGCCACCACGGTTAATGTCTGAATCTTGCCCGGCTGTAACCAGGCATCACGCCACACCCATTCCGGGGTGTGATGCTGGCAGAAGTACACCCGGCCGGCACTGAAAGTCCCCGATGCCAGACGTACGGTGCTGAACCGGGCCTCGCCTCTTTCTGTGCCACAGACGACTTCACGAGAAAAGTGTTGCACCGGTTGTACAATAAAACCGGCAGATTGCAGGGTTGCTTTGGTTTGTTCGGCGCTGTCGCTGGCAAACACCAACCCGTCAGGACCGGGAGGATTGTCGAGCAGTTCTCGACGCAGCGGTTCGTCTTCGCAGGGTAGTCCAATCAACTCCAGATAGTGGTCGGAAAACATGATCAGATGGTTGATCGATCCCAGGCTGTGATACCCCTTAGGTGTTAAGGTGAATCCCAGTGCCCGGAACAGTTCCGCGCTGTTATCCAGCGCGAAGTGGCTGTTTATCACCAGATGATCCAGTTTCAGGATCATACTGCCCCCTGTTCCGTTGGCATGGCATACAGACCCCGACCGCTGGCAACCAAACGACCTTCTGCGTCATACACCCAGGCCTCTGCGCAGGATGCCTGTTTGCCGAGTTTGAGCACTTTCGCTTTTACCGTCAGGTCACCCCGGGCAGGTCGGTGATAATCCACATGCAGGTTGAAGGTGGGTACGCCTTTGCCTGTCCAGGAGAACAGCGCCCAGTCTGCAGCAAGGTCAACCAATGTGGCGAGAATGCCACCGTGAATATATTTCCCGTCAGGATTGACGATAAATTCATCGCGAAAAGGTACCTGTAGGGTTATTTCACCCTCGCCAGCGTGTTGTACTCTTAAGCCCAGCCATTGGTGATAAGGGCCTTTCAGTAATTTTTGTTCGATATCCTGTGCGTTCATGCTTTGTTTCCGAATCAGGGGGTAACAACCACTTTGCCTAATACTTCGCGGTCACGAATCAGTCGTAACCCTTCCACCGCTTGTTCCAGCGGTAGCACACGGTCAATCAATGGGGTAATGCTTCCTTCAGCGACCAGCGCCAGTAGCGCAGTCAGATTTTCTTCATAGAAGCTGTTGGAACCTTTGATGTTGAGCTCGAAACTCCAGACGTAGCGCAGATCCTCCTGAGGGTCATAGCCTGCGGTGGCGCCACATACCAGCAGAGTGCCGCCACGTTTCAGACATTTCAGCGACGGGCGCCAGGTGTCTCCGCCGGTGAAGTTGATCACCACATCGACGCCACCTTCGTGGGTGCGCCGCTGTGGTTTGCCATATTTTTCAATGGCCCAGCGCGAGAAATCCTGTTCGCGGTAATTCACGACATGGTCAGCGCCAAGCGCCTGCAGAGCTATCGCTTTTTCATCACTCCCCGCGCACGCGATCACTTCTGCGCCGAGGTATTTCGCCAGCACAATACAGGCGGTGCCGACACCACCACTGGCCCCGAGGATCAATACCCGGTCCCCGGCTTTGATGGTGTTGTGGGTGATTAACATGCGATGTGCAGTGCCATAGGCCACAGGAAGTGCGGCAGCCTGCTCGAAGGTAACGCCATCCGGCAAGGCGATAAGCTGACGCGCATCGACCAGCGCATACTCCGCCATGCCACCATCGGCCATTTCTCCCAGTAGACCAATACCCGGTTTTAGTGGGTTCACCAGCACCCGATCGCCAATGCGCCAGCCCGTCACGTCTTCACCGATGCTGTCGATGGTGCCGGCTAAATCGAGTCCTGGCACTACCGGCAGTGGGATTTTGATACCCGGCATCCCCTGTACAGTGAATACATCGTGGTAATTGAACGAGGATGCTCCTACACGTACCACCACATGTCCGGCCTGGGCTTGCGGTCGAGCTTTCTGGCTATCAATCTGTAATTGCTCGAGCCCACCATGTTGCTGTAATACCAATGCTTTCATCGTATTACTCGAAAAAAGTGTGTTACTCACGTACATCTCTCCGTTATTTCAGTTTTTTCGAAGCGAGATAAGGACGCTGATCAAACAAGTCGTTATTCAGCTCGCCTTTAATAGAACCGCTGCCTAACAGCACCGCGTGTTCACGTTTCAGGGTATCGATGTCAGCCGTTTCAAAGGACATCTGATTCATGCGGTCCCATAGGCTAACGTAGGCACGCGCCTGGTCTTCCGGCAGACTGGCTTTCACTTTAAGGATATTTACAACGTCATCAGGGTGAGCACGTCCCCAGTCCAGCGTGTCGCGCAGTGCCGCGATCACTTTTGCGACGGTTTCTGGCTGCTGGGTAAGCAATTCATTGCGCACGGTACCTACGCCGATATAGGGCTGAGCATCGCTGTGGGTCAGTTTTTTCCACTCATCCGCATAGGTACTGATAACCCGCAATTTCAGATCCGGTAATTGCTTTACCGTTAAGGTCCGTAAGGCTGCTGCATCCACCTGCTTTTGCGCCAGGAACTGTGCCAAACGTGATTCATTTCCTCCGACCAGTGAAAATGCATTTGCCGCAATACCCGCGTTTTCCTGCAACAACGTAGTACCAATCACGGCGACGGAAGAACCGGCGGGTGACATGCCCACTTTTTTACCTTTTAGCTGGGAAAGCGATGTGATCGGTGAGTCGGCTGGCACCACGAATGCCACATCCGCAGGTTGCGTGGCCGCGATGATTTTCACCGGCACGCCCTCACTGGCAACGCTGAATACACCGGCAACCGGTGCACCAAATGCCAGATCGATAGAACCAGAAGCCAGAGCCTTCAAGGGGGCGTTAACATCAGGAAAGTGAACGAACTCAGCATCGACGCCACGTTTCTTCAGGAAATCCTGACTTTCGAGCACCGCGCCGTAGCCAAGGCTGACGCCGGATGTCCAGTAACCAATACGCACTTTGCCGTTAGCAAAGCTCAGTTGCGGCAGAAGTCCTGCCAGCAGGGCAAAAACAACGAGCAGTCTTTTCATGTTATTACCTCAGATTCAATGAAATGCTATGAACGTTTTTTCCAGCGAAACAGATGCCGCTCCAAGGGTTTCAGCAACCCCCCTTCCAGCAGCAACATCAGTGAGACGAGTAACAATGTCCAGGCGAATACCTGGCTGGTTTGCACCAGATCGCCGGCCTGACGCAGGCGGTACCCAATGCCATCCGATGACCCCAGCGTTTCTGCCACCAGCGATACGCGCCAGCCGAAACCAAATGCCAGCCGGGCCCCCGAAAAGAAGTAGGGCATAATGGTGGGGAGATAGATTTTGTGCAGCGTCTGCCAGCGGTTCATTCGGAAGCTATGCGCCAATTCGACATACTGCGCTTCGACGTTTTGCGCGCCTTGCCAGACATTGGTGAGGATCAGCGGCATCGCCGTCATAAACACCACAAAAATGGTGGTGGCATCAGAAATGCCGAACCAGATGATGGCGAAAATGGCCCAGATAGCAGACGATACCGTGTTAAATACCGCTAACAGCGGCTCACAAAAGCGAGCCACACGCTGGCTGGCACCCAGTACCAGGCCGAAGACGGTGCCTACCAGTGCAGCCAGTACAAAACCAGAGACAACGCGGCCGAATGTCACTTTGATGTCGTGCAGGAGCGTTTCTCCCTGCCACAGAGAGAGCAATGCCTGCAAGGTGCTGCTGGGACTGGGTAATACAAACGTCGGAAGATGCAGTGACCCTTGCCACCATGCGAAAAGGAATATCGCCAGTAATACCAGTCGTTGCAGGAGCAGGCTGAAGGTGCGCGAAAATAGTTTCATCTCATACCTCAAGACGCAGTAGTCGAATCTGTTCGTTCACGTCAGGGTGGGTGGCAACACGCGGGCGCGGAAGATGCAGCGTGGCTTCAAGATGGATGCGCCCTGGTTGTGGTTTCAGAATGACTACGCGATCTGCCAGTACCACCGCCTCTTCCACATCATGGGTTACCAGCACAACGGTCATACCGGTCAGTGCCTGGATACGCAGTAATTCCTCATGCATAGAGCCGCGGGTTTGGGGATCGAGGCGTGAAAAAGGTTCGTCCATCAGCAGAATTTGCGGCTGAACCACCAGGCTGCGTGCCAGCGCTACGCGGCTGCGCATGCCCCCGGATAATTGATGTGGCCAATGGTGAACAAAAGCGGAAAGGCCAACCAGCGTCAGCGCGTCAGCCACGCGTCGACGGCGCTCCTGTTTGCTGAGTGCACTGTTTTCCAAGCCAAAATGCACGTTCTGTTCAACGGTTCGCCACGGCAGTAAGCGATCTTCCTGAAACAGATAGGCAATGCGTTGCCAGTGCTGAAACTGCCTGGCAGGGACACCCTGAATGACGATATCGCCACTGTCGGCAGGTAATAGACCCGACATGAGGTTTAATAGCGTACTTTTACCGCCACCCGATGCGCCTAATAGCGCAACAATTTCACCTTCTTTAATCGTCAGCGATATTCTTTCCAGTACCTTCTGGCTGGCAAAAGATTTACTGACGCCGCGTAATTCAATGCTGTCTTTTGTGGCGGAAAGTAAGGAAGTATTCATTCAAATATCTCCCGTGGCAATACGGGTAATAGCGTGCCTTCTTTACTTAACGTGGCGTAGATTTTTTCCAATGTCATGGCTTGGAATGTTTCAATATGACGGCGAGCGATAAATTCGACCCGTTTAACATCACCGGCAATAAACGCATCAATCATGGCATTATGATCGTGTTTTATTTCTGGCTTAACGCGTTGCACATTAAAACCCAAGGCCACCAGTCGCGCCATTTCATCCATTAACCCTGAAAGGGTGCGGATTAAATGGCTGTTACCCGTGGCTTCGACAATGGTTAAATGAAATCGCTTATTGGCGTTCATAAACACATCAATTCGCGTCGATAGCGGTGCAGCAACTTCAACTCGGCACTGTGCTTCAAGTGTTTTGAGTAAATCAATATCGACTTTGCCGACAGCCAGACGCGCGGCGAGTGGTTCCAGCGCGGCGCGGATGGTGAAGATTTCTTCCACATCTTGCAGTGTCACTGGGGCAATACGGTAACCCTTGCGCGGGCGTGAAATCACCAGTTTTTCCTGGCTCAGGCGAGTCAGTGCCAACCTGATGGTGCTTTTCCCTGACGGGTAGCGCTCCATCATTTCGGACTCTGTTACCAGCGATCCTGGCAACAGACGACACGTTAGAATATCGCGACGAATCGTGTGATAAACATGGTCGCTTAAAGATAGGGAATGGGTCACTCCGGTCCTCTCAATTCACCTCTGTGAGCATCTCACAGCGTCACGTTGAATACCTTAATGGACGCATTCTGTCGCAGTGCCGAGGACTAAACTAATAATTAAATCAGCAATGGAATGTTATTATTTGCATTAACTGAGGTGCTCAGTAGATATATAAAAGATATTCAGCATTTTTTTGCAGCCCACTGTGGGCATCTCACTTCATCCAAGATATGCACATTATTAGATAAAGTTATTCGTTCTGATTTGCAGGCCACCGTTTTACCTTTCCCCACAGGAAACCTATTGAGCAAGGGGCGTATATGCGTTTGAAGTGGTCGTTATTATCTCTCATATTTATGGGTGTTTCCCAGGCGCAAGCTCTGGATGAAGTGACTATCGCATTAGCGATCCCGCCAGCGGTCCATGACGGAGCGCCTTATGCTGCAGCCCAGGAACTGGGGTTGTTTAAAGAACAGAATCTGTCTGTCAAACTGATTGTATTTCAAGGTGCAGGTGCATTGCTGCCGCAGGTGGCCAGCAAACGGGTTACTTTTGGTTATCCTGTATCGGAACCCGTAATTTCAAGTTATTTCAACGGGAAAGATCCGTTACCACTGCGTTATTTTTATAACGGCACTCCCGCCCAGACGATGGAATATACCGTGCTGGCGGATTCTCCCATTAAAACGTTATCTGATTTGAAGGATAAAAAAATCGGTGTTGGCGCACTGACGTGGGGCACGATACCAAACAGCCGTGCTGCTTTACGGGTAGCCGGTCTTGAGCCGGGTAAAAACGTTGAGTTTGTTGCTGTTGGTGTGCTGGGTTCCGGCTTTCAGGCACTGCGCAGCAAGCAGGTGGATGCGCTGAACTATAACAGCAGTTGGGGCGATATTTTTGAGTTTACCGGAACAAAAATCCGCCGTATTGCATACCCCGATGTCTTTCAGGAAAACCCTGGCAACGGTTTTATCGCGCATGAGGATACCTTTAAAGAACATCCCGATCTGATTCGGCGCTTCGGTCTTGCCTATACCGAAGCACAATACGTCTGTGATGTGAACCCTGAGTTCTGCGTGCGGGCTTTTTGGCGTCAATATCCCGAAAGCAAACCTGCTGATGCGGAAGGCAAAGGGCTAGAGGAGGCAAAGACGCTACTCTCCCGTCGTTTGCAACGCACGTTGTATCGGGAAGATGGCTCACGCCGTACGCCAGGGGAGTACGATCTGCCGGTGATCCGAGCGGCAATCAGCGCTATGGCAAAAAATGGGGAGTTTCCAAAAGCAGATGTGCCAGTAGAACGTATTTTTTCTAACGCATTCATTGCGGCATTTGATGACTTCGATAAGGAGGCCTTGAAAATCCGGGCGGAGGAAGCCAAATGAGCGCGACGCTAAGAATAGATACGCCGGATGGCCTGATTGATGTGTCGCGTAAGATTCGTGCTGACGGACTTGCCCCTGGCCGGGTGCGATTTATGGCCGATTTTACCCATACGGATGGCAGTATCTGGCACAGTGATGCGGTGTTTGACGTTGGAGATGACGGCGTGCTGGATCTGGAAACTGCCCTCCCCTTGTCTGGTGACTGGCTCGATGCTGAACCGATGGCGCCTGTCTGGTCACTGCGTCTGGTGTCTGAACCGGTTAATCCTGCCTTAAGCGATAGCCTTGACGCCCGCCATGTCACATTACGTGTGGAAGATACAACTGGCGCCGTGGCTGAAACGACATTGATTCAACGTTTGCTGGCACCGGGCGTGACGCGCCAGGAAATTCGTACCAATGGACTTTCTGCAACCCTGTTTACGCCAGAAGGCGCTGGCCCTCATCCATTGGTCATTGTTCTTAATGGTTCTGGCGGAGGAACGCCAGAGCAACGTGCTGCACTATTCGCCGCTCACGGGTATAGCGGGCTGGCGTTGGCGTATTTTAACGCGCCAGGAAGGCCTGATTCTATTTCCGCGACACCATTGGAGTATTTTCAGCAGGCGCTTGATTGGGCGGTGGATACGTTGCAGCCGAAAAAGGGGTTTATAGCCGTGGCTGGGCATTCTCGCGGTGGTGAACTGGCACTGCTGCTAGGCGCGACATTTCCCGAGCGCGTCTCTGCAGTGATTGGCTATGTTCCCAGTGCCGTGGTGCATGGCACCCTGCGAGCAGGCCGCCCTGATGAACCTCGGGATGCCACTGCCTGGACCTGGCATGGGCAACCTCTCCGTAATGTTTGGCAGGGTAACCCGGAGGCAGACTGGCACGCCTTCGATCATCCACCACAACCCGGTGCACCTATTCGTCAAGCTCCGGCGTTTGTCGCGGTTCTGCGTGATACAGAGAGTCTGGCTGCTGCACGTATTCCGGTAGAACGTATTACCGGTCCTGTGCTGTTGATTTCAGGTACTGATGACGGATTCTGGCCATCATCGGATTATTGTGAGCACATTGTCACTACTCTGGCGGATAAACAGCACCCTTGGCCCGTCGAGCATCTGCGCAACGAGCATGCCGGACATGCCATCGGATTTCCGTTCCTCCCGACAACGGAGATTGCCAAAGTGCATCCAGTCGCAGGAGTAGTGATTGATGGCGGCGGGACACCGCTTGCCAATGCCCGGGCAAACCGACAGAGCTGGCAGCGCGTACTGGCATTTTTGTCTGCGGCAACGGCGACATCTGAGGCGAAAGCATGACTGCTGCGCTGGAACTGCGGGATGTCAGCCTGACCTATGCAACGCGCAGAGGAGAGATTAACGCGCTGGCTGAGGTCGATTTACGGGTAGGCACAGGGGAGTTTGTCGCGTTACTGGGCCCCTCTGGATGCGGCAAGTCTACTATCCTGAAGCTTGCTGCAGGACTGATGTCCGCCACCTCAGGACAAGTACAGGTGGCCTCTCGAACTGTCGTTGGCCCAAGCCGACACACAGGGGTGGTATTTCAGAAACCCAATTTACTGCCCTGGAAAACGGTATTGGATAACGTGCTGCTTCCTGCTCGCACGCTGGGGTTGTCAGATGCAACTGCCCGAGTGCGGGCACGACAATTACTTGATCTGGTCGGCCTGGTCGACTTTGCGAGCGATTATCCCTTCGAGCTTTCCGGGGGGATGCAACAACGAGTAGGCATCGCACGGATGTTGCTACACGATCCTGATTTATTGTTGATGGATGAACCCTTTGCCGCTCTGGATGCCCTGTCACGCGAATTCTTGATGTTGGAACTCCAACGCATTTGGGAGCAACAGCGCAAATCTGTGTTGTTCATTACTCACAGTATTCAGGAAGCGGTATTTCTTGCCGATCGGGTGTTGGTGATGTCGCCTCGCCCCGGGCGCATTATTGAGAGTGTGACAATTCCACTACCCCGATCGCGCACGTTGGATACGCTGGCTAATGATGAGTTTATGGCACTGTGTCAGCATTTACGGAGATATTTCACCCATGCATAGATTTTTCTCCCTGTTATTCCCCTTGGTGAGTCTTGCCGTGTTGGTTCTTATTTGGGATGTGTCTGTACGTGTATTTTCTGTTCCTGATTATCTTCTGCCTCCGCCTGCAGCCGTGTTCCGCGCATTACGCGATGGATTCAGCGATCAGAGCCTGTGGCCGCATATTGCGATGACTGTGGGTGAGACGTTGGCTGGATATATCATCGGCAGTTTGCTGGCGGTTCTGCTTGGCAGCGTGCTGGCAGAGTCGCAGATGTTTGAACGCTTTGTCTATCCATTGCTGATTGCGTTACAAGCCACACCCAAAGTGGCATTGGGGCCGATTATCCTCGTCTGGTTCGGTTTTGGCGTGGCATCTAAAATTGTGCTGGTGACGTTGGTTTGTTTTTTTCCTCTATTTGTCAACACCGTTAATGGTATTCGCCGCACCGATGTTGAATTACTGGATACCTGTCGTGCATTTTCGGCATCCCGTTATTATTTATTGTTTCATGTAAAGTTGCCTTCAGCGGCAGGCGATATTTTTGCCGGATTGCAGATTGGTGTGGCGTTGGCATTAATTGGTGCGGTTGTGGCTGAATTTTTATCTGCACAACGTGGTTTGGGGTATTTGATAGCATCCAGTTCTGTGAATATGAGTCTGTCCACTATGTTTGCGGGCGTGTTTTTACTGGCATTGATCGGGGTGTGTGGCGCACAAATTGTACGCTGGTTACAACGTAAGGTTGTTTTCTGGCAATCGGGAGGATGATAGCGACCGAATATCATGTTACATCTGTATAGCAGGTAATCAAATTGTGCAGTTTACGCTCCAGAAATCATCGCTGATCACGCTCAACACCCTGGCTAATTTGAAAAATCTTGCCGCAATTCTACCTAAAAGGCTGATCGACGAGGCGAACACCAGCACACTGTGCTTTATCTCCATCATCCCCTCCGGAGGCGTGGAGACAGAATTTGCGTTACACCGCTTCTTTCACCAATACAGGGTGGATAAGAAGGGACTTGGTAGAGAATGGTTTTCTTATACGGATGAATTGCGTGAGTTTATCGTTACCCTAAACACCTATATTGCCAGTAACATTACTGGCAATATAGATTATCTCGTACACCTGTAAAGATACACATTCCTAGCCACAGAGTACGGCCGCGGATTAATGGTGACTCATGAAGAGGTCATGCTACGCTATAAACAGGGTATAGAAGCCATCAATAGTGAAATCGCGCATCTACAATGCAGTTAGCATCACGGTCTGTCCGCTCCTGGCACAAAACCGCCCTGGCATTGATGTGCTGGTGGCATATATCGAGCTGAAGGTATTCGCGACATGGGCGCATATAAAACTATTACTCACTTCTCGCCAGTTGGTGACAAAGTGCTCCGAGCTGTTCCACGGTATTTAGCAGGTGAGGTGTGGGTTCGTTCGCACAATTTAAGCGCAGGAAGTTTTGTAATTCCGCCCCGGGGGAAAACAAGGGGCCAGGGCTAACACCAATGCCCAGCGCTAGCGCGCAACGATGTACCTCCAGCGCATTTATCTGCTGCGGGAGTTCTACCCATAACAAGAAACCGGCTGTTGGCACGGTAACGCGCGTACCCGGTGGGAAGCTAGCTTCGACCCGTGCTGTAACGACTTGTACCCCCTGCGTAACCCTGGATTTCAGGCGCCGCAGGTGACGCTCATAGTCGCCACTTGCCAGTACCTCGCTCGCGG
The DNA here is from genome assembly GCF_025962655.1 of Candidatus Symbiopectobacterium sp. NZEC151. Lineage (GTDB taxonomy): Bacteria > Pseudomonadota > Gammaproteobacteria > Enterobacterales > Enterobacteriaceae > Symbiopectobacterium. The sequence goes on from NZ_JAGFPE010000001.1 coordinate 1,402,038, forward strand.
CGGCTTCAAGCAACGGCGCGCCTGCCCAGTCCCCGGCCATGCGAGCCTGCAATACCTGCATATGATAGCGTCCGGCCACAATCCAACCGATTCGCCAGCCCGGAGCAAGGGTTTTGGATAACGAACTGCAGTAAAGCACACTCCCACTCTGGTCGAACGCTTTGCAGGCCGGAGGACGCTGACCTTCGCCGGCCAAATCACCATACACATCGTCTTCTATTAAAGGGATGCCTGCACTTTCAATCAGGGCAACCAGTTCCTTCTTGCGCGCGACGGGCATACTGGCACCGAGCGGGTTCTGCACCGTGGGCGAGGCCAGAACGGCGGCCGGGCGGTGACGCTCAATGGCGTCAGCCAGCGGTGCCAGCAACAAACCTTCGGCAGGATCCGTGGGGATTTGCAATGCTTTCAGACCTAAATCCTCCAGCAGCAGGAGCGTGCCAAAGTAGGCGGGCTGCTCGATCGCCACAACATCACCTGGCTGACACACTGCCCGCAGAGCAAGACGCAGCGCCTGCGTCGCGCCTGTGGTGATGACGATGTCATCCGCGCCAAAATGGGCCCCCCACTGCGCTGCGTGAGCGGCAATCTTATTGCGCAGGTCAGCCCTCCCCGGTGGCAGGCTGTAGCTTTGCCCGTGGGCGGCCAGGCGACGGCTTGCTGCATGCAGTGCCCGCTGCAGGATATCGCCAGGTAGCCAGGTGGGATCGGGTAGCGCGGCCCCAAGTGGCACCAGACGCGCTTCTGCACTACTGAATAGTGACCGGGCTACGGCTGACATTGTCACAGGGACGGGACCAGGCAAAGGATGGGAGGACGTATTGACCTGACTGACGAAGTAGCCCGAGCGCGGACGCGCAACAATCAGACCTTCTGCCTCAAGACAGCGGAGCGCTTCCAGTGCCGTTGGCAGGCTAACGTGCTCGCGTTCGGCCAGCTTACGCGCGGAGATCATCCGGTCACCGGCTCGCAGCGCACCTGAGTCGAGGGTGAGGCGCAGCATTGCCGCAATTCGGCGGTAATGTGGAGACGATTGGGACGGGACGGACATGGCGATCTGTACAGTCTGATTTTCGATAAATCTGACTATACAGCTAATGATGTTCACCATCTATAGTGGCGAACACTACTCAGTCACGGAGGCATGATGCATAGCGACAACTTTGATCTTTCTACTTATTTACGCCGTATAAACTATACCGCTCAGGTATCTGCCAACAGCGCCACACTCTATGCGCTGATGCGCCATCAACTCTTTTCGGTGCCTTTTGAGAATCTGGATGTGCAGGCAGGCAAGGTTGTCTCGCTGGTGCCAGAAGAGATTGTCGACAAACTGCTACAACGGGGTCGGGGCGGCTACTGCTATGAGGTCAACGGGCTATTTGCCATGGCGCTGGAAGCGTTAGGAATCCCCTACTGTTTCGTGGCGGCACGTCCGATGTTCTATCCGGTGCGTCGGCCGAAAACCCATATGGCGTTAATTGCAGAAGTCGATGGCCGTCAGTGGCTATGCGATCTGGGTTTCGGTAGCTACGGTATCCGCGCGCCGTTGGCCTTAGACTTGCTCGACACCGACATTAATCAGGATTTCGATATGTTCCGACTTACCCGTGACGCAAAGGGTGAGTACCTGTTGCAGGCGAAGGTTGAGGGTGAATGGGCTAATCAATACGGCTTTGATTTGATCCCTCAGGAATGGATTGATTTCGTCCCGGCAAACTACCTCAACTCCACCCACCCTGATGCCATTTTTGTGCAGAAGCTGCTGATCGTGCAACATCTCGCCGAGGGGCGCCTGATTTTGCTGGGTGATACACTCACAACAGTGACCGCGCAGGGGGTAGAAAAGCAGCAAGTGGCGGAAAAAGACCTTCCCCATATACTGAAATACCACTTTGCTCTGTCTGTGCCGCAGTAAATTGGAGTGACGATGTGCTCCAGCCCTCTCTATACCTGATGCGGAGTACAGAGGGCTGACTTATCAGGACGCGCATTTAGCGCGTCAAACTCACTGTTTTCAGTTTTAAGCCAGAAGCGGACTTACCTGTTATAAATTACAACGCAACCCACGCTGTAGTAAGGCTGGACATAATTATTTGTATCCAGCCCATTATTTCATTTATTGATTTCTGGCACCTGGCCTGAAGGCATGCGTTTTCCCGATGTAAGCGATGAGAAAGGCGACCGCCATAAAGACCATCAGTGCCCAGGGAAAGGATGCCGCACCGGCATTATTGAGGAGCACGCCCCCGACAACGCCGCCGCTTGCGATAGCCAGATTCCATGCGGTAGTTACCATCGCCTGAACAACATCGACATGATTGCCGGCCGCATCAGCCGCTGCTGTCTGCATCTGGGTTGACGCACCGCCAAATGACCATCCCCACACGATAACCGCCAGCATGACAACGCTCTGCTCTCGCATGCCCGCAGCTAGCACCACTGAAACAGTAGCCAGCGCTGCAAGGCTGAGCAGAACTAGTTTACGGAGGTGACGATCAACCAGCGTTCCGGTAATCCAGATGCCGACAAGTGCGGTAAGACCGAAAACAAGCAGGACGAGGCCGATGCGCTCTGTCAGACCCGACAACTCCAGAAATGGCCCTATAAACGTATAAAGGATGTTGTGGGCGGTCATCCATAAAAAGATGACCGCCAGAACTGGACGCACGCCGGGCATCATAAAAACCTTCAACACGGGCAAACGCCGCTCAGCCTGTTGTCCCGGCAGATCAGGAGCCACCACTAACGTCCAGATAAACAAAATAACCGCCAACGCTGCCATGAGACCAAACGACACTCGCCACCCCATTATGCCGCCCAGCCATGCTCCTGCCGGAGTGCCCAGTGACAGAGCAATCGGAATGCCGACCATAGCAATAGCCAGCGCGCGGCCTTGTAAATCAGCCGGAACGAGGCGCCGCGCATAGCCAGCCAGTATCCCCCATGCCAACCCTGCCGCCACACCGGACATAAAGCGAGCCGCAAGCGTCAGCGAGTAACTGGTCGAAACGGTCGTAATCGTATTGAAAACCACAAAGGTTCCCACCGCCAGCAACAACACCTTTTTACGGCGCCATCCGCTGGTAAGCACCGTTAGCGGAATCGCTGCGAGCAGCGAACCCAGCGCATAGATGCTCACCAGTTGACCCGCCATCACCTGTGAAACGCCAAGGCCCTCTCCGATGGCCGGAAGCAGGCCCGCCGGAAGCGTCTCAGTCAGGATGGCGATAAAGCCGGTCATGGCAAACGCCAGCAAGGTCGCCAGAGGCAACCTACGCGATGTTATCGAGGTCGGAAATTCTGTATTAACGTGCACGATGAGCCCTTTTTGATATTACTGAAATAGCTGAATAATTCGCAAAATCATATTGCGAACACATATATACTAATTGGTATATATATTCGAAGCTATAGATCACCTTGCGGGTTGTCAAGAACATATGTATCGATTAGTATTTATGTATCATTTGCCAGACGAGGAGAAGGTATGGCTAAGATGGGACGTCCACGAACATTCGATCGCGACGAAGCAATTCGTCAGGCAATGTACCTTTTTTGGCAGTATGGCTATGAGTCCACTTCGCTTGCCTTGCTTAAAGCAAATCTCGGTAACGGCATAACCGCACCGAGCTTTTATGCGGCATTTGGTTCGAAAGAAGCGCTGTTTGAAGAAGTTGTTGATTGCTATTCGTCAACTTATGGTCAGGTTAACGATTGCCTCTGGGATGACAGTCTCAACCCGCGTGAGGCTACTGAACTGGCGTTGCGACGTTCAGCAAAAATGCAGACAGAGCAGGGACATCCAAGCGGCTGTCTTATCGCGTTATCTATTAATACCTGTTCGCCCGGGCACGAGCATATTGGCCAGATTCTTGAAGCACGACGCACCCGTACCCGCGAAGGATTCCTTAAGTGCGTCCTTAGAGCAATTGATTCGGGCGAGCTGGCCGCAGACACCGATGCACGGGCGCTGGCCATATATTTGCACAGCTTTGAGATAGGCCTGTCAACTGAAGCGCGTGATGGCGTAACAGGCGAAGAACTTAATGCCTCGGTATCATTTGCGATGAAGGCTTGGGACGCAAATAGTTTGCTGAGTGAGAATTGATGATAAAGAGATGTTATCAAAGTCCGCTCCTGGCACGAAGGAGACGCGCGAGGAAGGTCAGCTAAGAGCTGGCTAGCGAACAATACATTGAGCAGAAAGGCGTAGGAAATCTCGCTACTTTCTTTCAGGCCAACCACCCGGTTCAGTTGGCCTTCATTTGAAACCTTGTTATATGGGAATCGGTCAGGTCAGCGCAACCCTCACCTTTAGTCCAATAATGAGCGTGGCAAAAAACATTATGCAACCAGCGGTGATGAAAACACCTGTTACGCCGCTGATACCAAAGAGTAATCCCCCCAACGCAGCACCCGCAGCAATTGAGGACTGAACTGCTGCGACTACCATGCCGCCAGCGGTTTCAGCCTGATCGGGAACGGAACGCGCTACCCAGTTTGACCACGCAACGGGTACGCCACCAAATGCCATCCCCCATAACGCGACGAACAACATCAATCCTTTTTCCTCTAGTGGCAGCAAAATCATGCTCAATGCCGCTAAACCGACAAGCGCTGGCATTAGTATCAGGGTAAGACGCAGGCTTCTCTCCATCAGCCACCCAGCCAGCAGCGTACCGATAAAATTAGCGACGCCAAATCCAAGTAGTATCAAAGACAAATGATCCACATCAAGTTGGGCAATATTTTCAAGAGCCGGACGAATATAGGTAAACAGCGCATACTGACCAGTATGGGCAATCACACACCCCGTCATTCCCATCGCAATACCTGGGCGGCGGAGTAAATCCATGACAGATGCCGTTATCATCATTCTACGCGGAGCCATTCCAGGAAGGGTAAACAGCTGAAAGAGTAGTGTCAGCACGCCTACTGCGGTTGCAGCGATAAAAGCACTACGCCAGCCATAAAGCCCACCTAAATAGCTCCCCAGCGGGATCGAAACTACGGTACCAACAGCAATACCGCTAAAAATAATGGAGAGAGCACGCGGGACACTTTTAGCAGGGACCAGCCGCATAGCTACGGCAGCAGCCATACTCCAGAAGCCTCCCAGCGCGATGCCCAGCAATATGCGCATGACTAACAGAACGGTCAGACTGGATGAAAGTGCGACAAGCAGGTTGGAGGCAATCATCAGCACGGTAAAACCAAGCAAAACATTTCGGCGATCATAGTTACGCGTCAGGCGGGGAACCATCAGACCAGCAAACAAAGCCACCACAGCCGTTACCGTCACAGCCTGACCGGCAAGAGCTTCGGTCACACCGAGATCGGCGGCCATGGGTGTCAACAGGCTGGCAGGAAGATATTCCGCAGTCAGCAAGCCAAACACGCCCATAGTCAGTGAAATAACGGCCATCCATGCGGATTCTTTGGGTTCAGAACTATTCAAATTAGCGGATACAGCTTCAGTTGCTTCATTTCTCATAACACACTCTTCTTGGAGAAAAATTACAACGCCAAGTCTAGAGTCGAGCAGTTGGACGATCTATGATGCCATATCCTGATTTTTTACCCGAAACTCCGAATATGCATGTGAACAAACATTTTGCCCTGTCATCCGAGCTCATCAGTGAATTGCTGCTGGAAATGCGCCTGCGTGGCGTGCAGTATCGCCGTTTACAGACTGGCTCTGAGTTTGGCGTCGGTTTTAGCAACAGGCCGGGACATGCCTATTTTCATTACATCGCTGTGGGCACTGCTCTGCTTCGCACACACGACGGTACGTTGTACGAACTGAAAGCCGGAAGCATGGTATTCATGCCGCAGGGTGAAGATCATCAGCTTGTATCGGATGTCAGCTGTTCATTTCAACATATCGACACGTTAGGCTCTGCTCCTTTAGGCGAGGCCGTCAGCGGAATCAATACTTGCCCGAGTTTGCATCCGACACCCAGCACGGTTCTGTTTTATGGCTGTATGGAGTTCGATCTCGGTGGAATGCAAGGTCTTGGTAAACTGATGCCGCAAGCCATAGTGGTTGAGGCAAATGAACAGATTTATCCGGGGCTGGTTCCCATTCTGGGCGCGATGAAATTTGAAATCTGTTCAGGACGAGCTGGCTTCGCGGGCATTCTGGCACGCCTCGCAGAAGTGGCGGCTGCCATGATTGTGCGTGGATGGATCGAAAACGGCAGCGAGAACGCCGCAGGTCTGATCGCTGCGTTACGTGATCCGCGACTTGCCCGTGCTATTCTGGCCATTCATCGCGATACGAGTCGGGAGTGGTCTGTTGCTGAGCTTGCTGCCCAGTCGCATGTGTCACGCTCTGTTTTTGCTGAACGCTTCAAATCAATCATCGGCACACCTCCCCAGCGCTATGCAAGGGAGGTGCGAATGCGCATCGCAGGTCACTGGATTATTCACGATAAAATCTCAATTGACACCGTTGCCCTACGCCTCGGCTATGCCTCACAGGCAGCGTTTAGCAGAGCCTTTAAGCGCATCAATGGATATCCGCCGGGCGCTATGCGTCAGCGACCAATGAGAGGCGTTAATACAGTAAATGAGTGAATGTTATCTTTATCATTTGCTGGATTTACTATAGGAGGTCGCTCTCAACATTAAAAACTGAGCTAAAAGCAGACATCAGTAATGATCATGTAGCCAGTCACCTAACATACATGGCGTAGGCTAAAGGGTGGATGCAAAACGATATGAAAATCATAATAAATTTTGAGCCAGACTACCGTCAGCATGGCTGAAGAAAACGTTGTTATGTTTGTTATCGCTTTCCCCAGATTGGTTTATATTGACCTTTTTTCGCTGTCCCCTTACAGGATGTAACATGTTTAAACACGTGATTGTTGTATTGCTTGTGACTCTACTCAGTGGCTGTGTCCGTCCAACTACCCAGCCTGCCTCGCCTTCTGCTGTTGATAAAAAGGCGCTTATCGGAATCTGGGCGATGCTACCATTAAAAAATGGTATCGCTAATGTTGTGGAGTTCCGCGCCGATGACCAGGTGCTACTGCATTCATTTAACTGTGAAAACCCACAGGTAAAAATGGGTGTTGAGCAATATCACTATGCGGTTGACAAAAGTAGCCTGACTATTCGTCTGACATCGCCCGACCATGCCACCCAACTGAAGATCCTTGGTATCGTTGGGCGGGCGATGAAGCTGAAACAGCCTATTGGTTTTGAGAATGAAAGCCTGACCTTTTCCTATCTGAAAGTGGCGCAAGTCGTGCCCTTCTGTGAAATGTATAAACCAGAGGACAAAAGTCCAAAAACGGCCTTTAAGCCCGGCGATTTTATTGCAGCGCCGGCGATCCCTGAGCATAAAGATCTCGATAAATTCGTTGGCAAATGGCGGTCGGAAAAGGCTACTCAGTTAGAGATCGTTAAGGACAAACAGGGTCGATTCACACTGTTCCAACCGGCAGATGATAATTGGCGTTACCTGTTTAATAATGTGCATTGGGTCGGCGACGAGTTGAATTTCAACAGCTATGCCTATTCCGAGAAGCCTAAGCTGTTTGATCACCCGTTCCACAAATCACAAATCCCGACTCAAATCCGTCTGTTGCCTAATGATAAAATGCGTATGACTATCGACATTGACGGTGATAAGAGCGCTTTTGAATTGACGCGAGAATAAGCTCATCCTGGCAAAGAAACCGACCATATTGATGCCGTCGGTTTTTTTGTGAAAAACACGCCCATGTTGCAGCGTCTGACAATTAATCGTTTCAGCGCTGCTGACCCGTTGAACTCACGGCACGCAGCGGACAGGCTGAGTGGTCATCAGGCCTGCTATGAGCGAGGGGCGGACGTAACGTCACCGTTCTGCATTAAGGCTGGTGAGCGTATTCATTTCAGCAAGCAACCAGCGTTCAAAACTTTCCAGTGCAGCCTCATTGATTCCCGTTTCCGTCGGTTTTACTAAACAGAATTTTTTGCTCAGGCAGTCTGAGGCTGGCCAGGGCGAAACAAGCATGCCGCAACTCAATTCATTCTCGACATAGATACGCGGAACCAATGCTACGCCTTGTCTCGCGATGACGGCAGCGATGGCCATTTCATGGAGATCGTACCGCACACCCTGATCCAGATTATCGAGGCGTATTCCACTTTCCCGGGCATAGTGATGCCATGCGTCAGGATTCTGTCGACGGTGAATGCGCGGAAGTTCGTTTAACTGTCGATTGACGTCGCTATCTGTTAACAGTGCGGGATGGCAAACAGGAAGCAAATTTTCCTGAAACAGAAATTGCATACGCATGCCTGCCCATGCGGAATGTTTAAAATGAATGACCGCGTCAAAGCCACTTCCAGGCAAAATGAACGGATCCGTTCTCGCCGCAATATTTAACGTTATGTCTGGGAATAAAGCGTTAAAGCCGCTCAGGCGGGGAATAAGCCAACGGCTGGAAAAGGTCGGCAGGACGGCGATATCCAGACTCTTACTGCCCTCAGGCATTCCCATGATGTACTGCGTATCTCTTTCGAGCCGATCGAGCGTTTCACGCACGTGATGTGCATAGCGCGCGCCAACAGGGTTAAGCTTTACCCTGCTTCCCATACGGTCAAACAGTTTACAGTTCAGCAATGCTTCAAGACGCGCAATCTGACGGCTAATCGCCCCTTCGGTTAACGATAACTCCTCTGCGGCCCGGGCAAAATTACCGTGCCTTGCGGCGGCATCAAAAGCCTGCAGGGACGCACTACTGGGTATTTTTCTGCGCATAAAATCTGTTCCTTGCTCAGTGCCTGCAACGTGCTTTCATTGACTTAATATCACTAACCCGTGACATATTATCGTTTTTAAACCTCATAACCAGCCTGTAGCATGATGAAAAATCATTGAGCAAATGTATTTGCTCGCGTTTATAACTCATGTGGAGATCGGCTGATGCTCTATACCGTGGAATGCTCGTATAACGATCCTGAAAGCGAGACAGAATGGAATGCCTTTTACAGCCAGCAAAAACTACCCGCATTGATATCTGTTGCGGGCTTCACGACCTCTCAACGCTTTCGCGCCGTCAAATCCGGCTGCCCTGTTTACCTTGCCATTCATACGATTAATGATGCGGACATTCTCAGCAGTGAGGATTACCGTTTAAAAGGAGGCGGTAATTTCTCTCGTTGGCAGGACTGCATTACTGACTGGTATCGTAACCTCTATGAAGGTGAAGGCCTTGCTCCAGCCATCTCTTCCGATGAAATTCTGCTATTGAGCGTAAAGCCAATAGACTTTTTAGAAACAGAACTGGGATATCGGGGTCTGGAAATGCATGCGGTGGGGCTGGATAAATCCCCTGACTATCGCGTTGCATATGTCTTGCCTGTTGAGAAGGCCTCGCTGTTTACAGATATGTCTGGTGTGTCTCTCTACGGGCCTCTGACACCGCAGTTGCAGAGTGCTGAAAAAGGGAAGCCATAACATCATGCCTAATCTGACTTTTTATATTTCTGAAAATCACTCTGACAAGTTTAAAAACCTTGGTGATTTTACCCATAAATGCAGCGCCCTCTGCTGTGACATCCTGGGTGCAGACCCCAAAAACGTTCATATCATTTTTGTCGATGTAAAGCCGGGATGCGGGCAACCGGTTTATGCCGAGCTCTTTTATCGTCTGACCACATTGCGAACCCATGAAGTGATGGAGAACTTTATGCGTGAACTGGATTTTGCCACTCAACAGGCCTCTGGTCTGATGACCCGTATTCGCTGTTTTGGCTCCCTAGCAGAACACCTGTTCGCCCGCAACTGATCCCGAGGTAGTGATGAGCCATCCCCTTTCGTTCCGTCAGATTGGCGATTTTCAGATAACTGCGCTGAGTGACGGTAATATGTCAGCGAGTCTGGATTTGTTGTCAGGCATTGAAAAAGCTGATGCGGACGTTATTCAATGCCGTGCCGGAATCAGTGAGCCCGGTGATATCCATATAAATTGTTACCTTATCCGCGGTCTGGGTCGGATCATTTTGGTTGACGCTGGCACAGGCCCGCTGAACAACATGGCGGGACAACTCAACGCAAACCTTGCCGCAGCGGGTGTCAGCCCTGACGACGTCGATACCGTTTTATTGACGCACTGCCATCCGGATCATATTGGAGGCCTACTGGATTCTGAGAAACAGCCGGTTTTTAACCACGCTGAAATTATTCTTCATCCTCTCGAAGCGCAACACTGGCTGGATGATGAAAAATTCAACATAGCAAATGAGCGCGGACAACGTAATTTTTGGCTGGTCCGCCAAACCTTAGACGCTTATGCCCGGAAGGTGCGTTTTTTTAACGGCGACAAAATAGCAGAAGGCATTCTGCCGGTATGGCTACCGGGCCATACGCCGGGACACACAGGGTTTCGCATCGATTCGGATGATGAGTGCTTATTAATATGGGGAGACATTGTCCACTATCCTCATATTCAGTCAGCGCAACCAGCTGTTTCTATTTTATTCGACACCGATCCCGCGCAGGCCGAGGAAACAAGGAAAAATATTATGGAACAAGCTGTCAGCGAAAAACTGATCATTGCTGGCATGCACTTAAGTCAGGCAGGGTTTACCCGCATTCTCAGGGAGGGTAGTGGATACCGCATTTCCTACGCTGAAAAATGAATGGATATGCCTGACAGGGTTGTTATTGATTAGCACCGTTCAAGGTCATCAGTGTTCACTTCTGGCACGAAGCAGTCCGCAGAAGTCAGTAGCTTTGAAAATAATAGGATCACTGTTTCTCAACGACAATATTAGCTATGTTTCTACGTCAACAAATGTTGTTTTTCAATCGTTCGTGTAGAAGATATGAGGATTGATGGCGTTGGCATGTATGTCTTCTCGAAGACTTTGCCGTAAGTCTTCAAGCTATCGACAATCAGCCTTCTTTGGGAGGCATTATCGCATAGGTGTGAAGCCGCCTATTCATTGATGCTGTCCGATTAACTAATGCAACAAACACAATAGTCTCCCTGAATACTGCGGCGCTGCCACACCGGTACGGTGCCAGCAGACATTCCCCACTGAATTGGTCTGCTCATAAATGGGAAATTGGCTGGGCTAATCATGCCATTTTAGCGGTAAAACTAATCATCCGTAATATGACAATTTACCGACAGACCATTTGGTAACTACGCGCCCTTGTGAACTGGGCAGGTACTGATGACCACATGTTCTGAAACACTGACGCAGCATGACGCAAATCAGCAAAGAACCTCAGAGGAAAAAGATGAGCACTCTCAGCGCTAAAAAAATAACCATTGAAACCGCCACCGCAGACGACTTTGTACAGTGGTTGCCGTTATGGAAAGATTATCAGCTATTTTATGGCGTCGATATTTCCGAAAAGGTAACCAAGCTGGTATGGCAACGTTTTCACAGCCCGATTGAACCCGTTTTCTGCGCCGTTGCAAAAGAAAACGGACACATAGTCGGGCTGGTTCATTATCTGTTCCATCGTTCCACCTGGTCTGAAAATAACTATTGCTACCTCGAGGACCTGTATGTCAGTGAGGACATGCGTGGCAGACTGATTGGCAAAAAACTCATCGAGTTCGTTCAGAAGCAGGCCCGCAAGCATCGCTCTAGCCATGTTTACTGGCATACGCACGAAACCAATTTCCGTGGACAGCGGCTGTATGACTGGGTTGCCAGTAAAAGCGGAATGATCGAATACCGGATGCAGGTTCGATAAATTATGCTCGGATACAGTGCCGAAGAGTTACGAAGCCCTATTCATGCTAATCGGCGTTCCCGGCTTCTTCTCAGACCAGAATGAGATCGGGGAGAACCATTAATGTGTAATCCCCATCTACATAAAATAACCTTGAGGTCACAAATATGACTCCTGTTCTACAAGGATCTCTTGTAACACTACGCCCGCTACTTCACGCTGATGCACAGTCACTTGTTAATGCGGCGGCGGCCGGAGAGCTTTGGTCACTGCCGTTCACCGTCGTGCCTTCTGCAGACACCGTTGATGCGTACATCCAAAAGGCCCTTAAGGGGCAAGCCGAAGGCACCGTCATGCCGTTTGCTATTACGCTTTCAGCCGATCAAAGCATTATCGGGTCAACGCGTTTCTGGAAGATCGACCGCGAAAATCGCAAACTCGAAATTGGCCACACCTGGTATTCACAGCGCTGGCAAAGAACAGCTGCCAATACGGAGAGTAAACTGCTACTGCTGCGATACGCCTTTGAGCAGCTTCAATGCGTTCGTGTTCAGTTTACTACCGATGTGTTGAACGAGCGTTCTCAGGCAGCAATTCTTCGCATTGGCGCAGCCAGGGAAGGCATTATCAGAAATGAACGGATCATGCCCGATGGCCGAAAACGCACTTCTATACGCTACAGCATTATTGATGATGAGTGGCCGCAGGTGCAGGAACGCCTTGAACGCAGCCTCTCCAGTTACGGACAAGAGAAATAATTGCTGTCATTTTGGCGGCTTCGCCAGCAGAAGATAAATCAGGTAGCTGTTTGAAACGGCCTGACTTCACTTAACTCCAAACTGAGAAAAAAAGTGATGGTTTTATTTCTACCGAATGATTTGAAAGTCTGACAATAAGAAGGGAATGTCTGTTGCCCTCTTTCTGACGAGAAGATAATTCATGTTAGTGCGTGATGATATTAGTGGTAATAAATCAGCACCATATTTCGATATGTGCTGGTCAGCTTTGTCAGAGCAACATCCGGTTACGGCTGCTTAGAAACTTGCCGGTTAATGAACTTTCGAAAAACTGCACCTCACCAGACCTGCTATTCAGCTTTCGGGTGCAGTTCTTTACAGGGTATTTTTTCGCCTACAGAGCAACAGGTTACGATGCCCACCTAAGAATCTCAGTAACGCTCTGGCGTAATTTGCTTTTTACCTACTAAAACACGTCAGGATCAGGGCCTGTAAAGCGCATCTGGACGGTCAAAATAGTCTTCAACCAGAGCAAAGAAACGGCCTGCATGAAGACCATCAACAAACGCATGGTTAAATTTGCACGCCACCGGAATTATTCCATTTTGTAACTTTCCCCAGGTCAGCGTAGGAACGGCCCCGCTAAAATGAAATTCAGCGTGAGTGATTGAGCTGAAATGAACCCATGGAAGGCAACTTGCGCATAAAAACCCCTCATCTTTAACAATCATTGGCCCTGGGTCAGAGGTTTTTACAGCATCAATTTTTGCAGTCACTTGTTGCGTGAAGTTCGGATAGTCAGGCGTATTTTCACACAGAATCTGACGAAATCCTTCGCTCTCAGTCATGATTGGAGTCATGACGTTAATGCTTGAATATTCAATAACATCCTTGTTTAACAACCGTTGCTTCAGTTGGGGAACTGAGTTTGCTGCACGAAGGATGGCATACAGCGCCAGTTGAAAAAACGATTCATTTTTATCTCTGGCAAAATCATATAGTTTTTGAGCTGGAACCGGAACGCATAGATTGAAACAAGGGTTATCAAACTTACTATAAAAATTGAAATGCGCTTTCCTGTGCCATTTATCTTTATCAATTACACTATAACTATTCATAATTCGCTCATCTCGACAATTTTTCTTATTATAAGATCTAGCCAGACGATAAAAATAGCAAAAAATAGGTTTAACAGGCAACAATAGATAAAATCAGCCTGATATTAAAAGGGCTTTTATAAAGTTATTCCCGTTACATCAAGACAGATGTCACTTCACTTCCTGATGCAGCAGAAGATGGGGAGCTTTGTTGGCTGCTGTTCACCGTCAGTCACTTGTTCGACGGCAATACCTTTTTCCTTGAAATCGCTTATTTTCCAGAATGGGGGTATTACCGAATATAAATTATTTATTCTGGAAGAGCAGTGCCCGCGGCCGGGTTTCCAGAACTGACAGCGTTGTTTCAAAATCTGATTTATCGATATCAACAATCAGCGAGCTGAAAGAGCGCAGCCCTTCCCCCTCGGCAATCATAACCTGAATACGCTGATGCTCGGCAGTGCTGAATTCTCTGTGCTGATCCCCGGCAACCACAGAGGAGTGAGAGTGGTCATATGCTCCCATTGGAACAGCCTCAGGAGTTGGCAAGAAAGATCGCTGCATGGCTACCGAGCTCGTAAGTTTACTGCATGTTCATCTGGCAGAAATGTTCCTGAATTGCGTGGTAAAGCTTTACCGCACGATAAGGTCTGCTCTTGGCACGCAGCGGACAGACAGGGTGGTCATCAGGTCTGCTATGAGCGAGGAGCCGACGTTTTATGTCCTTTTAGTCAGATTAAGCGCTGAAGAGATAATATACGGGTAACGCTATTCAGAATTTAAGTTACATCTTCTGGTCTGGGCCGCTTCGTTGCAGGCAGCTTTCATTTAATTTTTGCCGAACCTTGGCTTGCGATTAGTACTGCGCCACAAGTACTCTGCATCCCTGCAACGGCCAGCTTTTTGCCTTTATATTTTACCAAATGTGGAGCTTCTGATATTGGATAAACCTCTTTGCAAAGGGGGCATCCGACTAGATCTCCTACGCAGGCCACCGCAATACCCTGAGCAGTAAGCCCTGACTGTGTAGATATTACTTTTCCGCCATGTGAGGTGGCGTCATTAACGAGAATTATTCTTGCCATTTATTTCTCCTCAGAAGATATCTTTATACGTTGGCAATATATTGTGCGATACCAGTAAAACCTCCAAATCATTTGCCTGTTTTATATCATTCTCATTGTTACCATCAAAAAATCCTCTTTTACTTAAAAATAAAGTTCCAATAGACTTACCCTCTTTGGTTATGTTATGCATTTCCCCATTAAGACCAGCTAATTCCCCATTAATCACTTTATCTATATAAAACATCCATCCAACAGGCAGTCTGTCTGGAAAAACTTTTTTTTCATTAATGCTGTAATTATTCGTTTCTACCGATATGATTCTTGGTGATAATTCTGAGATTAAACCACTCAGACATTTTGATACGAAATCTATTGCAAGATCTTTGTTATCTATCTTGCAGACTATCCCATAAGAAAAATAATTTACGTTACTTTGCATATAATTTCTACAAAGGATTGAATCTCCAGGTTCGTTCCATATTTTCTCCACAACTAGTGGATAGTCATTCATAAATTTATTAGACATTAATGAATTTGCTTCGTCAGTAATGTGAGCGTTACTGATCACTTTCTTTTGCATCGCATCTTTTTTTGATGATCCTGGTAGAAACCAGTTGCACCCGCTTCTGAGTTCAGTCAAAGCATTTGCGATGCTGAGAAAACGCTTAAGCACAGTTGTCACACCATTGGCAACAGCGGAAGCTCTATCTATCTCATTTTCAACTTTTTTGAAGCCTATTTCTCTTAGATAAATCTCGATTTCTACTTTCAGCATGTAACGTTCCTAGGGCGTATGGAAAATTTTCATATTTGAATACCATGAGATGGGCTCTCCATCTTGGTCGAAAAATTGGTCATAGCGTCCCTTTGCTTCAAGAAACAGGCAGCGCTCAGGTTTCCAACCATCAAATTTAACTTTCTTTTTAGAAAAAAGCAGTCTGGGATCGCGAAAAGCAAATTCCTGAATGTAGTTCTTACTGTTGGTATCTTCGCGAACGGCTGTTGAGCAAATTCTCGCCTGATACATCAGGTTGATTTTTGCCCCGTCAAACAACTCTTCTTCAGGGGTCACTTTGGGTATAGCCGGGCACTCTTCACAGGATTTAGAGGAGTCGGCAACCATAGCCGGTACCGCTAATGCCGCTAAGGGTAATGGCATAGTTATGTCCTTTTAGCCAGATTGAGCGCTGAAGGGATAATATACGGGTAACGCTGCTCAGAATTTAAGTTAAATATTCTGGTCCGGGCCGCTTCGTTGCAGGCAGCTTTCATTTAATTTTTGCCGAACCTTGGCTTGCGATTAATACTGCGCCACAAGTACTCTGCATCCCTGCAACGGCCAGCTTTTTGCCTTTATATTTTACCAAATGAGGGGCTTCTGATATTGGGTAACCCCCTTTGCAAAGGGGGCATTCGACCAGGTCGCCCACACAAGCAACCGCAATACCCTGTGCAGTAAGCCCTGACTGCGCAGATATGACTTTTCCGCCGTGTGAGGTGGAGTCATTAAGGCGAATGATCTTGTCCATTTATTTCTTCTCAGAAGATTTCATCATATGTAGGAAGAACATTGTGTGCAGCTAATAAAGTTTCCAAATCATTTGCAGTTTTAATATCCTGCTCATCCTCACCATTGAACAATCCCTCTTTGCTCAAAAACAGGGTTCCAATTGATTCTCCTGATTTATTTACATCTATTGCTCTATCGCCTAGGTCAAAAGCGCCTTCCCCGTACGCATGACCAATATACATAAGCCAGCCAATAGGGAGCCTGTCAGGGAAGACATATCTCTTTTTGAGTGCATAATCCTCGGTTTCAAGGGTGATGATTTTAGGTTCAAAACGGCTTATCATTTCGGTCAGCAGATTCATCACCTTTCTTACATCAATGTCATCTTCTTTTGCCAATACTAAGCTGAAACAGAAATTATCGATACTGCTACCTAAATAATTTTGCACAATCAATTGTGTGCCATTTTCAGACCACATAGTTTTTGAAACCAGGGGATGACTGGTTAAATCTTTCTTTAGAAAGTATACAGCTTTATCAGTTAGTTTTTCATCTCTGATGATAAGCTTCTCCATGGCTTTTTTTTTGCTTTTAGCTGTCAAAAACCAATCAACACGTTGCCCTCGGTAAATATTATCCAAGCTTGAAATTTGTTGAAAAATACCCAGTATGGCCCCAATCTCAGCACCAATAACCTTCATATAGATATTAAATTCAATTCGCATTATTTAACGCCTTAAGGTGTATGGCATGTTTTAATACTTTTAAAGTTGATTAATCGGTTTGAAAAATACTCAAAACTCATCGGTTGCATAAAATGCCAATGGCACTGAGGCATTTTACCACAAAGGTCGATTGCGTTTTGCTGCCTATTTACCTGAGAAAGTATAGCGTCAGCTAGCGTCCGAGTAGTGCATAAGCACCACAAACCATCAGCCAATAGTCACACGTCCACCGCCGATCATGACACTATCATGGCGGATATTGGCGAGTGACTTACGCCCGGTATCAAAAGATATTCGTCAATTATCGTGCGCAGTGTTTGTTCACAGCGGCCATTCCTTGCTTTGATAAATGATGGAGTATCACTTGTCCTGTTTCATGTGAAATTATTACCCTGTAATCACTACTTACGGTTGTAATTCCCCGCACATGAGGATGACACGCTACAGCCACAGGCCAGTTTCCCTGGCTCAAATATCATGGGGCGTCCATTCTGAACCGCTGCACCATCACCGCCTGAAACCAGCGGAAACGTTCCTTTGTGGGTAGGACATACTGCGTTATCGCCAAGCAGACACTGCGGAACGCCATTAACAGGAAAGCCACTGGCTTCAATCATTTTTCCTCCACCTGAATGGGCATCCCCCAGGCGAATGGCACCACGTCCTGACATAGACTTTCTCCTTCGTTACACCGCACCGTCAATTTTATCTACCATCGCAACCGAGTTTCTTGCGCATCTGGTATCTCATGATAGCGGCTACCTGTTCTGACTGATCGTTATAAGCCCTGTCCACATTCTCACACCCTTTCGGCTGTGGTGGTGGCGTATCGCTTTTGAGCGTTCCCCATGCCACATAGAGAGAGAAAACGACTATCACGGGTAGCACCAACCACAAAAATATTCTGGTCTTACAGCGGTAAAGTTCGTCCCATATACTCTCTTTATTGACACAGCGCCTGAAATAGGCTGACACCTGCGCCTGCCCATAGCGCTGTGCCGCCCGTTGCCAATGCTTTGTGGAACTCTACAGTGTCATTGACACCACCTTCTCCTGGACGTCGGTAGAGGAAGAGGTATCGACCTTTCATCAGTTGTTCGAGCTTCGCCAAATCCTGCGCGAACCCATCCATTCCCATCGAATGATGAGATAGCACAATCACCCTGTCGCCAAAGTGCACTTTCACCGTATCGTCGTCGTAATCAAATTCGGCGGTGAAGGTATCTCCCAGTTTGTCTTCCAGCCACTCGACAATACTGAACGTGCCTTCTTTATAATCCAGAAAGTAACCATAGATTGTGATCAAGGCATCCACGTAGTTGTCTACGGATGATGTCGCCGGATAGTCATCGAACTCGCTGTATTGCTGGAGCAACGCCTCTCGCACAGCCTGTGCCTGCTCGTCACCGGAAGCAGCGAACACAGCAGAAAGTTGTTCCCACGTTGGAATTTGCATGGTAGCGGCTCGCTCTCTCATAGGCCTGAAGGCAGCACCTGCGGATCACGCTGACGTACCACTTCAAGAAAGCGGTCAAGCAGCTCATCGCGCTCTGTCACTTCTCCTGGCAGACAGGTAATCGCGGCATAGGGTGTTTGCATCAGTGGATGGTCGATGTGAGCTGGGTTCGTCAACCCCACGATTTCACGCAGACGCAATATAGCCAAGATCTCTGTGGGGTGGACTGCGAGGAAAACAGAGTTGAACTCAAATTGTTTAGCTTGCTGGTTGGCTTCTCTCTCGGTCACGGCGATGCGCTCGACATGCGTATTACAGGCACCGAGCAGCACAGGTAAGAACTTTTCAGGATCGGGTTCGCGCCAGTGAGCGACCAACTGGCCCCAGGCGGGGTCGCGTGGTAAGGCGTGTTTGTCCAGATCCAGCGGTTTGCCTAACCAGTCGCCGATAATAGTCAGGCCGAAGGCAGCATAGCGCAGCGTGGAACTGATCGGAGGCTTGCGCCCATCATGAACACCATAACCGCCGTTGAGACTATCGAAAATTGCTTCGTGGAATGGTTCAAGGAGCTTATGGTTGCCTGTAGCTATAGCTCCAAACATGAAGTGAGTAAGGGTGTCGAGGCTATAAATGAATAAGCGATCATTTGTCCTCATGTCGTTAAGGTCTATCAATTGAGAGTATATAAACCTTCTGAACGCATGTGCCATATGAACATTGGCTTTGCTTATATTGTCATCAGTTAATAGTAGGCTTTGCTTAACTTTCACCATACTATGCTTGAATAAGTCAACAGTAGCGAGAGCAAGGTGCCCTTGTCCACTCACATAAACTTCAACCCGATCACGAGGCAGAAAACCATCAGAAGCCCACTTTCTAACTTGTGGCAAAATACTACCGAGTCTACTTTTATCCTTTTTCATCTCGTCCTCTACCATGTGTTAATCTGAATTCCAGAGCCATTTCCGACAGTTTTGCTTAGTGCTCCTTGCGAATCAAAAAATACTTGGGCATGCAGAAACTTGATTTTTCCTAATGCAACAGCGTCCTCAATAGCATTAAGTTTATCTTGGACGTTGGGATCAACCTCCAACATTTTTGCTTTACTCCATCCTCCAGAATCTAAGCCAATCTTAGCTTGGAGGTCTGAGAGTTTGCCTGCCCCTGTTCCCTGTGTCTTATTAAATCCCGGTGTCTTAGTCAAACCCAATGTCGCTTTGGTTTCAATCACCAGCAACGTATCTTCCTTGAAGGTTAGCGTCTGGGTCGGTGCAGGCGTACTCTTTGCCCCATCCATGCTGTGGCGCATGGTGTTGGAAGTAGGAACTCGCACGGTCAGCGACGGCGGCGGTGGCACCCAGACCAGCATATCCAGGCCGTGGCCGCTCTTGTTCGTCAGCCCGAAACGACTGGGCACTCCGGCTTTATTACTGTAGCCGAGGATGCGTTCAGCGTTGAAGCCCATTTTTTCCACCATGGCAGCGGCAAAGGCCTCTTCACCCGCATCACCGACCACTTTACAGATACGGCCTATTACTTTCAGGCTCCCACCGCGCTGGATAATCAACGACGTCAGATTGCTGCGCAGTGTATTGCTCATCACACAATAATTCGCCTTACCCGTGGCCGTGGTCAGGGCAACCTGGCTGCGATTGGTATCTAATGATGGCCTGTTTCGCCATTCGATGTCGCCGGTTTCGTCATGGCGCCCTGCCGGTCTGCGACCACGCAGTTCAATCGCCAGCGGCTCACCGCTGGTATGCCCCCCTAGTCGGCGGCGCTCTTCTTCGCTGATGGCATCGGTGTCGAAACGGGCGCTGACGGGGACATCCCTCCGTATCTTGCGCAGCACCCAGCGTGTTGCGCCCAGTGCCGCTGGGGAAAGCATCGCCAGGTTGATGAACATAAAAACCTGACGGCCACGCTCTTTGCCGTCTTTCGGATCGAACGCCTTGCCCAGACTTTCAAAAAGGGCTTCGCCGTGGTCAATTCCTTCGCCAGTGATCAGTGTCGTGCTGCCGTTGGCAATGGCGTTGGCGGCAAGTGCCGCGTCAATAGCCGCAAAGGTATACCGTATCCCTTTGTAGAGGCCGAAAAGCCCTCTACCTACACCCACGACAGGAATAATCGACAGGACGCCAAGTCCTATCTGTGCGACGGCTAATACGCGCATCCAGAGTTGGTTCAACGTTTTAGCCTGCTGATAGTGTTGAGCCAACGCCTGTGCGGCCTGCGCTGGGTCAAACAGGCCGGAAATCGTCCACTCAAACTGCGTCAGAGCAAGGCGTTGTCCATCCGCGCCCACCAGTGAGTCTTCTCGATAACGGGCAGACGTAAATGTCCAGAAGTAGATACGGCTCCCCAGAAAGACACAGTTTGTCTGGTTACAAGAGATCGTGGGGCGCTCGGTTATGTCTCCCCGGGTCACTTCCATTAGAAAGGCGGGCGTAACGTGGGTTTCCGTTTCCATGTCGTCTTCCAGACAATGGAATTCAATCCCCTGTGCCGACTGAAACGCATGGAGCTCGGCGAGATAAGCATCACCATGCCGCTCTCCCAGTTGGTAAAGAACCCGTGACAGAAAGGTATTACGGAAGTTTTCGACACGATCGGTGATCCAGGGATTTTGCATGAACCAGTCAGGTGTGGCCGAATCATCATAAGAGGGGATACCCAGCCATTGATCCGCGTCCCGTGGCCCGTCGCTGCCATTGATCGAGAACGGTACGCCGAGTCCGGCACAATCGGTGCAAATCGATGCCGGGCTGGGTACATTGCCATCCATTGCATCCTGAGAAAGTTGTTCAAAACTGGCACTGAGGGCGTTAGTCGCCATTGGATGCCTCCTCCGTGAGAGTATGCTGATGCCGTTGCAGAAATTGCAGCAGGAGATGTTGGAGCTGGTGTGGAGCCGCTATCTTCCTGTACAGCACGTCATGCAATTCGGTGAATAAGGGGTTGCGGTAAAAGAAACGGCCAAAGCTCAAGGCCAGTAATACATGGTGGCCCAAATAAAGTAGCTGGTGCGATTGCAGGTGGTGCAAATCATCACTAGGAAGGGGTATCCGTCCGCCCATATGACGAATGCCAACCTGCTCATAGACTGAATACTTCCGGCGCTTGACGGGAGGCAACGCCAGTTGGTGCAGCGCATCCGCCTCATAGGTTTCAAACAGTATCTGTACATGCTGAGACTCATTGATGCCGTACAGCAGTGCGGATTGCTCAAAGGCTCGCCAGATGTTTTGTGCCTGTAATGCGCCAGGATTGATTGACAACAGCGTGATAAAAATCTGATGCGCTTGCGGCATAACACGTTCAATCTGTTGCCTCAGTGTAATGGCGGTGTTAACAACCAGATTCAGCCGGGTCGGTTCAGGGAGCCCCGGCGCCGTCAAAATCGGATTGAGGGTGGCTTGATGGATATCATTCTGCCATCCCAGACCCAGCAGCAGGCTCAGGGTAATGTGTGTGTTGTATTGACGCCCATCGCTATATCCCGCCGTTATTGCTTCTTTACCGGCGGCGTCAACAAAAGCAGGCATGTATTGCGGTGTGCTGGGCAGACGGGGTAACAGCGGAGCCAGTGTATCGCACAAGTACCGTGACAACCGGATATCCGACTGCTTTCTGGCAACACGCGCCATGCTGTCGAGATCGATAGCATTCAGCATCATCAGGCCTCCTGATCAACGGGAAGATCGAGCCAGACCAGACAACCATCGCACTCGGCTTCTTCATGGCGCTGTTGCTCAAACAGGGGTTGTACGCGCCGTGACAGTGATGCCTGTGGGTCGTGGAAATACATCTCTTCAATCTCACCATCGGCGAAAAAACGTGATACAGCGGAAGACGTATGCGCAATGGAAGCAATATAAAGTTGCAGGGCTGACGGGGTGCCCAGACGCAAAATAAACCGCCGTGTTCCCTCCACAAACTTACTGAAATGCCTCAGATGTCGCCGCACCTGATCCGGTGACATGCGGGCAAATAGCACAATCATGGGCATCGTCTCAAACGCCTTGCCCAGCCACAGATCAAAGTCGCTGTCAGGCTCTGGCACACAAAGCCACGGTGTATATGGCTCAAGCCCTGCCTGTGCATCCAGATGCCATAACGGATAATGGACCACCTCGTGAAACTCCAGCCGTGCCAGCAGATTTCGCTCGGCACGGGTTTCCGTCAGTACATAGAGGTGGGTACGACTATTGCGAGTCGGTAGCCCGGCTTTCTCCAGTTGTTGATAGAGGCTCATTCTTTGCCCTCTTTAAGGGGGCACTCTTCAACCAGTGGTGTTCCTTGATTGATCGCCGCTTCAATGGCCTGTATCTGGTCGCCAGAGGGAGACGTAATGCTGACATTCCCTTTTAGTTGAATATTCGGCGCATTCAGCGTAATACCGCTGCCATCAAGCAGGATTTTGCCTGCCGGGCCGCGAATTAAAATACGATCTGTGCCTTGCAGGATATATTCGGTCGTCAGTAGTCGCTGACCACTTTTGGCCTCAATGGACTGTATGCCTTCAATGACTACTTTTTCATGCTCGCCAATCGTGACGAGATGGCTGGCAGTAATATCTTCCTTCAGCGTATTACCGATATTGCGTACCTCGTTACGATCAATGGTGACGAAGACGTCCTGGCGGATATGCTCTTTGCGGTCGCGGCCAACCGTATTGGCTTCATCCTGACCAATATTGGTTGTGCGATCGCGCGCTACGGCAATTTTCTGATCGTTGCCGATAGCGTGCGTCTCATCATGATTGACCTGAATATTCTGGTCTTTTTGTGCATGGATAAAAATTTCTTCGTTGTCTGCGGCATCTTCAAAACGCAGTTCGTTGAAACCATCACCCTGGTGTGTTGCGGTGCGCAATACGGTGCGCGTTTTGTTGGCAGGCAGCGGATACGGCGACGGATTGGTAGCATGGAAAGTGCGACCAGTAACAATCGGCTGGTCCGGGTCACCCTCCAGGAAACTGACAATCACCTCATGACCAATACGGGGAATGGCGATCAGGCCGTACTGGCCGCCTGCCCAGCCCTGACTGACACGCACCCAGCACGAACTCTGGTCATCGCTGGATCCGTAGCGATCCCACGGAAATTGCAACTTCACCCTGCCATGTTCGTCGCAGTAGATTTCTTCCCCCGCCGGACCCACCACGGTGGCAATCTGCGGACCATCCACCATCGGTTTGTACGGCAGGTCAGCGCGCCAGGTAGTACTGGCTTTGACCACCTCAAAGCAGTTGCTATAGGTGGTCGGTTCGCCGCCGCCTTCCTCTTCCAGCGCCTGTGGCTGTTGGCCGCTGTGGGTAATCGCCACCAGTTGCCAGGGGATGTTCAGTGCCGTATTGGGGTGTTCCGTGAGCGTAAAGCTGCTGCCGGGCATCAACATCGCGGCGTTGGATTCCCCGGAGCCGGTCATCGCACCCGCTCTTAGCGCATCCAGCCGGTAACCGGTAAACGCCTTGCCGCTCGGGTCCTGTTTAAAACGCCCCGGGTAGTCAAAGTGCTGGTAACTTTCACGCTGGTGCGCCAGTTCAGCGCTTAGCTTGCTGTGCAGCAGACCGTAGGCTGGCGTTTTGAAGCTGTAATCCTTGAGGGCGACTTCTGCGGTGCTGACCGCCTCGGCATAGCGGAAACGGCGCACATACTCGCCTTCACTCAGCCCCTGCGCAGCAAGGTTGAAGAACAGCCCGGGGCCCTGGCCGAGCGCCCCGGCATCATCAGCAAACACCACGCGGTGGCTACCCGCGTCAAACTCGTGGAAGAAGTACAGACCTTCCTCAGCCGCCAACCGGGTGATAAACGCCAAATCGCTTTCCCGGTACTGCACACAGTATTCACGCACCGCATGGTCGTTACGCAGCGCAAAGGCGTAATCGGTAATGCCAGACTCTTCCAGCAAGGTACCGATAATCATCTCCGGTTTTTGTGCCTGAAAGATGCGGGCGTTGGTACGCAGACCCAGCCGCCACAGCG
Organism: Candidatus Symbiopectobacterium sp. NZEC151; assembly: GCF_025962655.1. Lineage (GTDB taxonomy): Bacteria > Pseudomonadota > Gammaproteobacteria > Enterobacterales > Enterobacteriaceae > Symbiopectobacterium. The sequence continues at coordinate 1,426,312 of NZ_JAGFPE010000001.1, forward strand.
CCGGACGCACTTCCGCCTGATAGCGGGTGCGCCGGAAGCCGGTATCGCCTTGCGCGAAGGCACTGACAATCCCGCTGACTCTGCGTTTCAGTTCACCGTCGTACCACACCAGCAGCTCACACGGTTGGTCCAGCACCGCGCCAAAATCGATACCCGGCTGGGCGCTGGCCAGATTCAGCGACAGGGCGAACGGCTGACTCAGCGCCTCGTTCAACTGAAAATCCACCACGGCAAAGGTGCTTTCCGGCAATGCGCCGACCTTTACCGTGAACTGTAATCCTGTACTGTTTGCCACACGCCCTCCAGATACCATCATCCACACTCAGGCATGGCGCAGGCCATGACTCAGGGTAGAAAACCCGGATGCAACGCCCGGGTTTGAGGGATATCAGGCTTCGACCGGTGCGCGCCAGTCGTCAGAACCGGAGGTTCCAGCCACTGTGTGTTCCCAGTCGATTTTGCGGTAGGCCAGCGACACTTCGATCAACTGGGTGTAGTCCAGTTTTGCCGGGTCCTGGCAGTGTGGCATCTGGCAGTTGATGTCCACGATGGTGGCGTCGGTGAGCACGGTGGAGAAGAAGTGCTCCTGCTTGCCTTCCACCGAGGTGCGATACCACTTCAGGGTCACGGTCGGCAGCATTTCACCGGAGGCCAGCGAGTTGTACATCAGCGGTACGGCTTTGTTCAGCGCGACGGTGAATTTGAACGGCTTGTGGACGCGTTGACCAGAAGGCTGACCTGATTGCGGGTCAGTCGGTACGGTAACCACGTGTTTGAATTCCTGTACCAGCATTTCATCTTCGTGGCCCTGCACGTAGATGTTGCCGACGGAGTCCGAGGTGAAAGCCCCTGCGGTGATATTGCCCTGAGTTTTACCTTCAATGCTGATATAGCATGGAGTTGGCATTGTGTTGCTCCTTGTTGTTGAACGGGTTGAGTCATTGCACCGTTTGCACAGCAATTCGCATGCCAGATTTTATCTTATTGTTTTTAATCAGTAATTAATTTAGCACTCTCTTCCTTACGTCGAGCCTGAGCAAAAAGTTGCGTCAACCTCGTGAAAAAACGGCATAAATTGCGTGAAAAGTGATTTGCACCATAAAGTGAGCAAAAAGTTGCGCAGAATGCGCAGTTGTTCTGGGAATTTGGCTTAGCCACATGCACCAACCCTCTCTTTGAGAGAAAAAATCGAGTAATATCTGTCTATTGGCTTTACCAGTATATTTTATGTGACCGACGTGAACGGCGTAATGCTGTGGTTAACGTTTTTTCTCTACCACACCTTTGGTGACCTTGCGGTTATACTCACCAACCACCACACTGAGCTGGCGGTGATTGAGCAGCACAAAACTCAGAACCCCTACAAGTAGCGCCAGCCAGCAGAACAGAATTTTTACCCCGCCGACACCGCTGAACAACAGAATAAAGGACAGCGCGAATCCTGGAAAAAACACGATGGCGGCAGTTCCTGCCAATACACCACTCAGCCACTTAACCGTCGGCGAGTAGAAGAAAGGCGCAAGGATAAGAATTGTCGCCAGCGGGCTTAAAATAGTGATCAACAGCGCGTAGCCCGGTTCTTGCATCAGAAACCTCAAATCAAAAGGTAAAGCCAGCATAACTCATCTCTTTAGAGGTAATTGTAAAAGTGGACGGAAGTGATCACACATCAGCTTCGCCCGAATCAGTCTGGGAAATGCATTGATGCCAATGTGATACAAGGAGACACTTTTATTAAAAAATGGAACGATAAACAATGCGATGATTCAATTCATGATCTCTGAAATTGGCAGTAAGGAAGAGAAGAACGAAAACAACTGCTCAAAGTGGATAACGACCTGGTGCTGTTTTACTTCAATGGGAACCGCGAGTATCAGCGCTATCGCCAGAGCGGTGCCAACCAAAAAGTAGCGAGCGCGGCTAAACACAACATTTAACTTTTTGCGGCGCTGGATATGGGCGATGGGGGCAATGCCAAATACTCGATGCAGTTTATCACGCGTGATCACCCACTCATCACCACGGCGCACGGCACGTCCAATCAGCAGACAATGGGAGCCTTGTCTAAGAATATATTCACGCTCAATCTCACGTCCGCTGCGCCGCTCTGCATTAACCGATAACAGATGGAAATCCAGGCCGATGGCATCGACCAGCACGCTACCCGTGCTGTCACGCAGCAGAAAGGGATGGCAGCACTGCTCTTCGTGAATTGTCCGGTAATGCGTTCTTCCCTCAAGGTCGCGATCTTCTTCACTGATACAGTGGTAATAACCAATACAGCTCTCTTCGCTCAGCGGTGCCAAGATCCGCTGTTGCGCCACCAGTTTGCCTTTCAGTTGAACCATGCCGGTCGCCATTGAACGCACGTTACTGCCAGGCAACATTTCCTGAAAACGCATAAAACGGCTCTGCGCGGATGGCTGCATAAAGCGGAAAATCACGATACCTATAAACGCGACAATGCCCAATATGCCGAAAAAAGGAATCAGTATCAGCGCGATAAGCGTCATAGCATTCAGCACAATTCGCCACAACGATACGCGTTTTGTCGTAGTGGTTGTGATGTTTGCTTTTAGTCTACTGGTAGCAGACTTGCGGGATGCAGCCTTTTTCTGTGGCGGTTCAGAAGTACCCTGGTCATCATCCTTAACGACGCGCAGCAGTGCCGAAATGCCATAAAATAGCAGAGCAGGCACGACAATCAGCGCAATAATCCCAACCGGCGTCAAGAGCTTATCGGAAAAAGCATCGCCAAAGATCAGATGAAAAATTTTGCCTGCTGCAACAAGCAGAACAGAGAGTATGACCGGTAACAGCAGAAAACCGACGCCATTAAAAAAACGAGACAGATTTTTAAGCCACATACTGATACACCAACGCCCCTGGTGGTTGTACGCTCGTCCTGAGCGGAAAGAAATTCCGGCAAATATGCTCCCAGCGTCCGAGTAGTGCATAAGTACCACAAACAATCAGCCAATCGTCACACGTCCACCGCCGATTATGATACCGCCACAGCTAACGGCTGTCCCCCGTATGTGTAGCGGATTTGCCGTCAATAAAGACACTGGATGAACCGCCGCTGATGATTCGACGATATCCGTGCAGAACCAGAGGATGGCTTTGGCGTGCCAGTGGCAGACCATCAATCTTAAAGGTTAAGGAACCCGCTACGACTGATGTTGGCGGATAACTTCCGTGCCCGGTATCGGTATTGCCTAATTTAACGGCGTTGCCCATACGACAATCCTCATTGTAAATAGAGGTCAAATTACAGGAATGAACTTTCCATCAATAAAAGAGAATATGGGGGAGAAATATTTCATTTTCTTCTTTCCGTCTTGGTTTTCAGTAAAGTAAGAAATAGGGGAAACAAGAGGGCTTGATTTATTAACAAGACGAACCATTCTTTTGTTATTCATCACTTCTATTTCATAATCATTCCAATTGATAGATACCATTTTGAATGAAGGATCTTTAAATGATTCGGAAAAATTTGTGCTGTTATATATCTCAGCAACGCTATCGCCTGTGGTTACCGACCATGCGTGTAGTGATTCACTGAGAGATGATTTGATTGCTTCTTGATTTCTTTCAGCAAAAAGATGCCAGAGATCGAGATAGGCAATTTTTAGTGCCTGGGTCTGTTCAGGTTTACCGGTAAAGGGTGTGGCTTGCGTCCATTTCCACTCTGGGAGGCCTTTAAGATAGACTTTCTGCGTAAACTGATAGAGCTCCATTCCTACGGGGAAATTATTATCCCTAAAATAATTATCAGGAATATGTCCCTTTTCTACCTGCTGCGCTGTGATTTTTTTTACTGATACGTTTTCAGCTTTAGCGCTGTTCTCTTCTCCACCTGATTGCGCATAAGGAATGCCGTCTTTACCGATTGCAATCGTGAGCTGGCTTAATACCTTTGACTCTTTGCCTTTAAATGCGGTTAAAGCGACTTTACAACCCGCATCGGGCTTAAACGACTTGCGCGCTTCATCACCGATAGTTTCCTTTGAGAACCAGCCCAGCGCTCCGATTTCAACCGTGATCTCATTCTCTCCATTTTCCAACGCAAGCAATGCGTTAGTGCTGGATGTGCCAAACCCTCTCCCTGCCACCGCCGAATGACGGTTATCCATACCAAGCACACCGTTGGTCTTGATAGCGCAAAACGCCGAGTTAATATCGAATACGCTGCAGACCCTTAACGGCTCATTAGCGGCATTCGCGGTAGACATCACCATTACGCCTGACAGTATTAGGCATTTCCATTGAAAAAACGGCCTCATCATGTGCTTTCCTTATATTCCTAATGTTTAGGATTGGATTCCATCGCCCAGGGCTCCTGATTCGTTTTTTTCACTTCATTATATTTGGAATTCGATCCCACGGCTGGGCGGGTATCACAGCCAGTCAGCCAATCATCACACGTCCACCGCCGATTATGATACCGCCACAGCTAACGGCTGTCCCCCGTATGTGCAGCGGATTTTCCGTCAATAAAGACACTGGATAAACCACCACTGATGATTCGACGATGTCCGTGCAGAACCAGAGGATGGCTTTGGCATGCCAGTGGCAGACCATCAATCTTAAAGGTTGAGGAATCCGCCACGACGGAGGTTGGAGGATGACTTCCGAGCCCGGTATCGGTATTGCCTAATTTAACGGCTTTGCCCATACGGCAATCCTCATTGTAAATAGTGGTCAAATAACAGGAATGAACTTTCCATCAACAAAAGAAAAGACTGGAGAGAAATATCCAATGAGTTTACTTTCCTCATCATTCCCTGTGAAATAAGATATAGGTGAAAAATTGGGATTGGATTTATTGATAAAACGTACCATTCTACTATTATTTAATATTTCAATTTCATAGTCATTCCAGTTAATAGATATCATTTTGAATGAGGGATCTTTAAGATCTTCAACAAAAATCTCATTGTTGTATATCTCATCAATGCTGTTTCCAGTAGAGATAGCCCACGCTTGCAATGATTCATTAAGGTATTTCTTTATTTTCTGATTGTTTCTTTCAGCAAAAAGATGCCAGAGATCGAGATAGGCAATCTTTAGCGCCTGGATCTGTTCGGGTTTCCCAGTAAAGGGCGCCGCTTTTGTCCATTTCCACTCTGGGAGTCCTCTAAGATTGACTTTCTGCGTAAACTGATAGAGTTCCATTCCGACAGGGAATTTATTTCCTCTAAAATAATCATCAGGAATATGTCCCTTTTTTACCTCCTGCGCTGTGATTTTTTTTACTGACAGGTTTTCAGTTTTAGCGCTGTCCTCTTCTCCGCCTGATTGCGCATAAGGAATGCCGTCTTTACCGATAGCAATAGTGAGTTGGCTTAATACCTTTGACTCTTTGCCTTTTAATGCGGTTAGAGCAACTTTACAACCCGCATCGGGCTTAAACGACTTACGCGCTTCATCACCGATAGTTTCCTTTGAGAACCAGCCCAGTGCCCCGATTTCAGCAGTAATCTCATTCTCTCCATTTTCCAAAAATAACAATGCGTTAGTACTGGACGAACCAAACCCTCTCCCGGCCACCGCCGAATGACGGTTATCCAGACCTATAACACCATTGGTCTTGATGGCACAAAACGCCGAGTTAATATCGAATACGCTGCGGATCCTTAACAACTCATTAGCGGCATTCGCGGTAGACATCATCATCACACCTAGCAGTATTAGGCATTTCCATTGAAACAACGTCCTCATCATGCGCTTTCCTTGTTTATCTAACGTCAGATTGGGTCCCATCACCCAGGGCTGGGCGGGTATCACTACAATAAGCACCATAGCCAGTCAGCCAATCGTCACACTTCCACCTCCGATCATGACTCCGCCACAGCTAACGGCATCTCCCGATCGCCTTGGCGTGCCAGCCAACCTTAACGGTAGAAGAACCTGCTACGACAGAGGTTGGCGAATGACTTTCGTGCCCGGTATCGATATCGCCTAATTTAGCGGCGTTGCACGTGCGACAATCCTCAGTGTAAATAGTGGTCAAATAACAGGAATAAATTTTCCATCGATGAAGGAGAATATAGGAGAAAAATACCCTACACTATTATCTCCATCGTCATCTTTGAATGTATAAGAAAGAGGAGATATAGTAGGGTCTGATTTATTAACAAACCGCACCATTCTGCCTTTATTCATCACTTCAATTTTATAATCATTCCAATTAATAGAGCGAATTTCAAATGAAGTGTTTTTTAAATCCTTTTTAAAACCACGATCGTTATATATTTCATCGATAGAATTTCCGGTTGTGAGCGCCCATGCTTGTAAAGATTCATTAAGGTATTGTTTTATTTTTACATCATTTTTTTCAGCAAAAAGATGCCAAAGGTCGAGATAGGCAATTTTTAACGCCTGAATTTGCTCGGTTTTTCCAGTAAAAGGAGTGGCTTTTGTCCACTTCCACTCCGGGATATTTTTAAGATGGACTTTTTTTGTAAATTGATAGAGATTCATCTCAGTTGGGAAATAGTTATCAATCAGATAATTGGAAGGAAAATGTCCCATTTCAATCTGCTGTGCAGGAATTTTCATTACTGACACCTCTTCAGCTTCGTCCGTTTTTTCACTTGGTTGCGCATAGGGAATCCCGTCTTGACCGATCGCGATAGCAAGCTGGCTCAATACCTTCGACTGTTCACCTTTAAATGCGGTTAAAGCGACTTTACAACTCGCATCCGGTTTAAACACACTGCGAGATTCATCACCGTTATTCCCTTTTGAGAACCAGCCCAACGCCCCGATTTCGGCAGTAATCTCATTTTCTCCATTTTCCAAAAATAACAATGCGTTAGTGCTGGAAGAGCCAAATCCTCTCCCGGCAACTGCTGAATCCCGGTTATCCATCCCAAGCACGCCGTTGGTCTTGATGGCGCAAAAGGCCGAGTTAATATCAAATACGCTGCGGACCCTTAACGGTTCATTAGCGGCATTCGCGGTAGACATCATCATCACTCCTGACAGTATTAAGCATTGCCATTGAAAAAACATCCTGATCATGCGTTTTCCTCATCATTCTAACGTTTCGGGTTGGATCCCATCGCCCAGGGCTCCTGACTCGGTTTTTCCACAGCATTATATTTGGGATTCGATCCCATTGCCCACGGCTCGGCGGGTATCACTTTTGGTTTTTCGATAACTCTCTCTTTACCAAACAGATTCACTCTCATCGCCGATTGATCCGCGTCTAATGGTCCAGCCAGTTCCGTTGTTGATTTGTACGAATATTCATCGTCCGTATCACCTTTCACACCACGATCTGGTGATGATTTAAAATCAGCCATTAATGCCACTTCAGCCTTGATACCATCGTGGTATCCCACCAAATCAATACCCTCAGCATGCGGATCCAGCTTCATTCCCGCTTCTGTTTTGAGTACGCCTAGAGCCTTTAGGGCAACTTCAACAAACAACACTTTGGTTTCAAATGCCGTACTGATCACCCCTTCCAGCAAAAAGGCCAGCTTGTTATTGTCATCCTCAGGTGTGAAAGTCCATTGCGCCTGTTTATAGGCCGCACCGACGGAAAAGTGCAGCTCTGCCGTCAATTTTATATAGCACTCAAGGGAACTGCCGCCCTTCTCGATATATTCCCGACACTTCGCGGCAATACGATCTATTTTACAATAAGCAGCCAGAAGCTGTATCAGATCTATTTTCATACTCATGCTAAGGAAGGGTGCTGCATAAAGCCCCATATAATGCGTGGCATCATCAACACTGTCCTTGCACTGATACGCGTAGGACACCCCCAGATTAATCGGCTCAACGGAGAAATCAAAGAGGCGATATTCGCGCGTTCCCTTTTTCTTGGGATCGGGGTCGGGCAGGAGATATTGGTTGATATTCGATAAAAATCGCTCCACTTTGCCAATCTGCTCCAGCGTCTTAACCGTTTTGACTTTATTGCGGGTCAGTTCGGCAAACGTGGCCGAATATTCCGTACCACCGATTTTCAACCCGTACTCAACATTCAGCTTCTGCTCCTGCGTGATTTGGAACTGATCGGTATGCAACGTCCAGCCGCTTCGCAGCTTATTGCCATTTTTAGGCAGGGTATTCTCCATCTTTTTTCTGGCAGCTATCTGTTCATCCCGTCGCTCTTTCCACGTGCGCTCTCTTCCAGCCAGTTCGTAACTGAAACCAATGACAGCCCGTAGCTCCACTTCAGGATAAACCTCTATTTGTGCATAACTCGCTTTACCCGTGCAGCCCTGCGTAATCAGTTGATAACGATGGGGAGTGGCAATGGCATCAGAGGGCAGATGAATACGATTGAAATAGGACCATATCGGATCGACGGGCAGATCGGCCTGCTCGCTATCGGCGGGTTTCTTGTAATAGAGCGTGATGGGGTTTGGCACACCCTTCTTTAACGCAATTTTTTCATTTCCACTTTCCAGCGTGGCCTGCGGACAGGTGGGTTTTTCACACTTTCCTTCGATTTTTATCGTTCCCTGGCTGCCAGTGCCACCATCCAGAACTTTCAGGCGAATATTTTTCTCCACAGGCCAGACATGGGTTTTCTCATCAAATGCATCAAGCGTTATCTCATAAGTACAAGGATCGGGATTATTGCAGTTGGCGCAGGCACTGCCCGCAGCGAGTGAGATTTTTCCTTCAGACATACGCTTTTCCTTTAACGGGGAATATATCCCAGTGTATCGTTAAGCAAACGTTCAACCCGGTAGTGACCAGGAAAGCTTTCATTACTTAATAGGTCCTGCCATTGCGCAGGAAGTTTTTTTATTGAATATATATTTTTTTCTACCAACAAATGCAGTAGTCCGCGAATAGCGCGATCATCTTCAATGCCTTTTGCCTTACAAAAATGATAACACTCACTCACAGACTCGTTGACCGTAAGGCGTTCAGGTTCATCTCGCAGACCATGATAAATACCATCCCCCTGACTTATTTTCCATTCGGGAGTCTGTGATACACTATGTTGTATGTTTTCTGCGTACAGGGTTATCATTTTAGCCGTTAACCCCTCAATGTATTTCACTTCCGCATAGTGATTCAGTAAATCAAGCTGTGGCTGGCTAATTTTCAAAAACTTCATTCGATGCTTAGCCGTTGGCGGAAACTGGTCACGAATGGGCTGAAAATGCTCCTCCCGAATTCTTCCATCATAGACCGTCATCATTTTTTCAATCGGGCCCAGAAAACAGTGCAATTCCCATTCACTCAGAACATGGCATAAATCCCAGATATTCCGGGGATCATAAAAACGAAAAAAAACGGGTTTCTCTTCAGAGGTAAGAAGAACCTGTAAATATTTACGCAGATGGTGGCGTAAATCCTTCATGCTGACCCGTGTATATAAATAGATCCCCCATGGCGAGGTTTTACTCACCAGCCAGGTTGAAACCTCATGCGTGACTTCAACTAAATAGGGAGCCAGCGGGACTAATTCCTGCTGCAAGGGCTCCGCATATAAGCAACAATGCGGCGGATCGTGTTCAGCCAAAAAATCCAGTAGTTCTTCTTCAATTGAGCCATCGATAACGGCATATTGCACAGTCTCACTCACGGTTTTCTTTCTCCTTGGCCGGACAGTGCGCGACGAACAGCGTCCCTGCGGCCGCGGCCGCTTTCAATATCGCAGGATCGGCTGGGAGTGCCACATCCCCTGGGCTACCGCCTGAGTTCAGGTTGATAGCCGGACCTTTGATATCCACCCCTCCGGCATGGATAACCACAAAGCTGCCTCCGACCCTGAGCGTTAATTTGCTGCCGCTTTGCAGCGTCAGATCGCCGTTGCTGTCCACGCTGAATACACCGCTGATTTTCTGCGCCAGATCGCCCTTAACCTGTATGCCCCGATCGCCTTCCGTCAGCGATAAATGGTTGCCCGTGGTTTTGTAATCCTGATTGCCTTCCACCGTAACCTTGCGATTATTGGCAACCACCAGTTCTTCATCATGTCCGATGCTGGTTGTACGGTTATAGTCCACACGCTCATCTTTGGAATTGAGCACCCGCACAGCCATATTCTTCTGAGCGTGAAGGAAAATCTCTTCGTTATCCGTGGCATCTTCGAAACTCAGCTCGTTAAATCCCTGACCTTTGTGCGTCTGGGAGCGCAAAATGGTGCGGGTTTTATTGGCGGGCAGCGGATACGGTGACGGATTGGTGGCGTGAAAGGTTCTACCCGTCACGACAGGCTGGTCCGGATCGCCTTCGAGGAAACTGACAATCACCTCATGCCCGATGCGCGGAATGGCTATCAGCCCGTACTGACCGCCTGCCCAGCCCTGACTAACCCGCACCCAGCAGGAACTTTGGTCATCGCTGGCGCCGTAGCGGTCCCACGGGAATTGCAGCTTCACCCGGCCATGTTCATCGCAGTAGATTTCTTCCCCCGCCGGACCCACCACGGTGGCTATCTGCGGGCCATCCACCATCGGTTTGTACGGCAGGTCGGCACGCCAGGTGCTTTTGGCACTGATAACCTCGAAGCTGTTGCTGTAAGTGGTGGGTTCACCGCCGCTTTCTTCTTCCAGAGCTTGTGGTTGCTGCCCGCTGTGGGTTATCGCGACCAGTTGCCAGTCGCTATTCAGCATCGAATTGGGGTGTTCGGTCAGGGTAAAGCTGCTGCCCGGCATCAGCATCGCGGCATTGGATTCGCCGGAGCCGGTCATGGCATTGGCGCGTAATGCATCCAACCGGTAGCCGGTAAAGGCCTTGCCGCTCGAGTCTTGTTTAAAACGTCCGGGATAGTCGAAGTGTTGGTAGCTTTCGCGCTGGTGCGCCAGTTCAGCGCTCAGCTTGCTGTGCAGCAGACCGTAGGCTGGCGTTTTGAAGCTGTAGTCCTTGAGGGCGACTTCTGCGGTGCTGACCGCCTCGGCATAGCGGAAACGGCGCACATAGTCGCCTTCGCTCAGACCCTGAGCGGCTAGATTAAAGAACAGCTCGGGGCCTTTGCTGAGAGCCCCGGCATCATCCGCAAACACGACACGGTGTTTACCCGTTTCAAACTCGTGGAAGAAGTACAGACCTTCCTCAGCCGCCAACCGGGTGATAAACGCCAAATCGCTTTCCCGGTACTGCACACAGTATTCACGCACCGCATGGTCGTTACGCAGCGCAAAGGCGTAATCGGTAATGCCGGACTCTTCCAGCAAGGTACCGATAATGACCTCCGGCTTTTGCGCCTGAAAGATGCGGGCATTGGTACGCAGACCCAGCCGCCACAGTGCAGGACGCACCTCTATCTGATAGCGGGTACGGCGAAAACCGGTGTCCCCTTGGGCAAAGGCGCTGACAATCCCGTTCACTCTGCGCTTCAACTCGCCGTTGTACCACACCAGCAGCTCACAGGGCTGGTCCAGCACCGTACCAAAATCGACATCCGGCAAGGCACTCGCCAGATTCAGCGACAGGGAGAATGACTGGTTAAGTGCTTCGCTGAGTTGAAAATCCACCACGGCAAAGGTCGAGGCGGGCAATGCACCGACCTTTACCGTGAACTGCAATCCTGTACTGTTTGCCACGTCTATTCCCTCGCTTCCCGTGATGAAAACCGCGCTGTCTGCACTCAGGTCTGGGAGAATCAGACCTCAGGGCAGGACACGCAGAAAACCCGGGCAAGCCCGGGTCAGTGACAGAAGGATTACGCTTCAACCGGCGCACGCCAGTCATCAGAACCGGAGGTTCCAGCCACTGTGTGTTCCCAGTCGATTTTACGGTAGGCCAGAGAGACTTCGATCAACTGGGTGTAGTCCAGTTTTGCCGGGTCCTGGCAGTGTGGCATGTTGCAGTCGATGTCCACGATGGTGGCATCGGTCAGGATGGTAGAGAAGAAGTGCTCCTGCTTGCCTTCCACCGAGGTGCGATACCACTTCAGGGTCACGGTCGGCAGCATTTCACCGGAGGCCAGTGAGTTGTACATCAACGGTACGGCTTTGTTCAGCGCGACGGTGAATTTGAACGGCTTGTGGACGCGTTGGCCGGAAGGTTGGCCTGATTGCGGGTCGGTCGGTACGGTGACAACGTGTTTGAATTCCTGCACCAGCATTTCGTCTTCGTGGCCCTGCACATAGATGTTGCCGACAGAATCAGAGGTGAAGGCACCGGCGGTAATGTTTCCCTGGGTTTTACCTTCGATGCTGATGTAGCATGGAGTTGGCATTGTGTTGCTCCTTGTTGTTGAACGTGATGAGTAACTTCACGCTGCGTACAGCAATCCATATGCCAATTTTTATCTTATTGTTTTTCTGCTATTAATTACCTCAACTCAAATTCTGTTGAGCCAACTTGCGCAAAAAATTGCGCAAACCTCGCGAAAAAACGGCATTCATTGCGTAAATAGTGATTTACACCAGAAAGTGAGCAAGAAGTTGCGCAGAATGCGCGGTTATGCTGATAAAGTAGTCTGACACAACGCCCTGCACGGCATAATGCACGTTGTTCCTGCCTCTTTTCCGTTTACCTGCCAATTTAGCGGTCTGGTTATTTCAGCTCTCTTCAACCGCCATATTGGTGACTTTCAGCCGTGCTACTTCATCGCCTGGCGTCGCGCCAAAGTAGCGTTTAAATTCCCGACTGAATTGCGACACGCTCTCATACCCGACGCGCACCGCCGCTGCCCCGGCCCGCACGCCGTCGTTGAGCATCATCAGGCGCGCTTTGTGCAGCCGGTAAGACTTCAGGTATTGCAGCGGTGAGGTATTGGTCACTGCTTTAAAATTATGATGAAACGCGGACACGCTCATATTCACTTCCGCCGCCAGTTGCTCCACATTCAGGTTATCCGCATAGTGATTTTCAATACGGCGCAGCGCTTTGGCAATCTGGCTGAAATGGGTATGGCGGTTGACCAGCGCCTGCAACGCCGCCCCGCCCTCCCCGCACAGAATATGATAGGTAATCTCTTTAACGATCATCGGCCCCAGCACGCGAGCGTCACGGGGGGTTTGCATCGCATCAAACAATCGTTCAACCGCACACAGCATCTCTTCGGTAAACGGCACACTGTTCACACCGCAAGAGCCAGAGCACGGGCGAATCACGCTATCATCATCGCCAATATCCAGCAGCAATGCCTGAAGCACCTGCGGATCGATGCGGATAGAGATGCCCACCAAAGGCTGTTCAGCGCTGGCAACCGTCTCACATTCAAACGGCAACGGCACCGTCATCAACAAATAGTTTTCTGCGTCATACTGAAAAACGGTATCGCCCACATAGCCAATCTTCCGGCCCTGAAACAGGATGACTATCGTCGGGTCATACATCACCGGCACGCGCGGATGGGGTTGGTCCGCGTAAAGGATTTTCACTTGCGCTATCGGCGAGGGCGTGACCCAGTGTTGGGTGGTGTAACTGAGCGCCTGCTTGATTATCTTGGCAAACACCGGATTTGTTTGGGCACGCGTCATCAGTCAGGCCTTATTTGGGGTGGGTACAGTCTCTTCAATAGGAAAACAACATGACACAAACGTCATTATTTATCACCCAATTCTCCGAGTAATTGTAGGAATAGGCAATAACCCAACAGAAATGTGCATTGAATGCCTGCGGTCAGGTGCTGATAATAGCCCACATCATTCATACTGAACGATCGGTATCCACCTCCCGTATGCGTTACTCGGGATTTCTTATCAAGGCGTTGAACTGGATAATTACCCTATGCAAAATTTCACACTTCATACCCCGACCAAAATTCTGTTTGGTGAAGGCAAAATTGCCGAAATAGGCAAAGAAATTCCTGCTGATGCGCGCATCCTTATCACTTACGGTGGCGGCAGCATCAAGCGTAACGGCGTGTTAGATCAGGTTTATCAGGCATTGGAAGGCCGCAATGTGCGTGAGTTCGGCGGTATCGAACCGAACCCCTCTTATGAAACGCTGATGAAAGCCGTTGAGCTGGTGCGTGCCGAAAACATTGATTTTCTGCTCGCAGTGGGCGGAGGGTCCGTCGCCGATGGCACCAAATTTATCGCTGCCGCTGCGCACTATGACGCCGCACAAGATCCCTGGCATATTCTGGAAACCAGCGGAGCACAGGTGACCAATGCCGTGAAAATGGCCTGCGTGCTGACTCTGCCAGCGACCGGTTCCGAGTCTAACAATGGTGCCGTTATCAGTCGTAAAACCACGGGTGACAAACTGCCCTTCTTCTCCCCCTACACCTTCCCCCTGTTTGCCGTGCTCGATCCGGTGGTCACCTACAGTTTGCCGCCGCGTCAGGTTGCCAACGGCGTTGTCGATGCGTTTGTGCATACCGTTGAGCAGTATCTGACCTATCCGGTGGATGCCAAGGTGCAGGACCGTTTTTCTGAAGGCTTGTTGTTAACGCTGATTGAAGAAGGTCCGCGCGCGCTGGCAGAACCGGAAAACTACAAAGTTCGAGCCAACGTGATGTGGAGTGCCACCATGGCACTGAACGGGTTGATTGGTGCTGGCGTGCCGCAGGATTGGGCTACCCATATGATGGGCCATGAATTGACCGCATTGCACGGCCTTGACCATGCGCAAACGCTGGCGATCGTGCTGCCTTCTCTGCTGCAAGCGAAAAAAGCGCAAAAGCGCGCCAAACTGTTGCAATATGCAGAACGCGTGTGGGATTTGCGTGAAGGTAGCGAAGAGCAGCGGATCGATGGCGCTATCGCGGCCACGCGTGCGTTCTTCGAGAAAATGGGCGTACCCACCCACATGGCGGATTACCAATTGGATGGCAGCACCATCCCGACGCTGGTGTCCAAACTGAAAGAACACGGTATGACGGCGCTCGGGGAACACGCTGATATTACGCCGGAAGTGAGCCAGAAGATCTACGAAGCGGCACGTTAAGCGCCGCCCCTCATTGCTGTGTCTGCGAAGGGAGCCACTGGCTCCCTTTGTCATAGCGGTATATCAGGCGAGTACGGCCAAATCTGCCGCATTAAATCCACGCAAGGACGCCGTCTGACCCGACTGGACTTTTTCTGCCCAGTGCGCATCAGAAAGCAGAACACGCCCTACGGCGATCAGGTCAAACTCGTCCCGTTCCATACGCGTGTAAAGGTTATCCAGCGCCGCAGTACCAGAGCCTTCACCGCCGAAGGCGGCAAAGAAGTCAGAGGTTAACCCCACCGACCCGACGCTGATGGTGGCCGCACCGGTTAATTTCTTCGCCCAACCGGCAAAATTCAACCCTTGCTCGCCGTCAATCTCCGGGAACTCCGGCTCCCAGAAGCGACGTTGAGAGCAGTGCAGAATATCAACGCCCGCGTCAACCAACGGTGCCAGCCACTCCGTCATTTCTTGCGGTGAGGTTGCCAGACGCGCTTTATAATCCTGCTGCTTCCACTGACTGACGCGCAGGATCAGCGGGAAATCAGGGCCAACGGCAGCGCGAACCGCACGCACAATCTCCGCCGCAAAGCGAGAACGCTCGCGGATGGTTGCTCCACCGAAAGCATCGGTGCGTTTATTGGTTCCCGGCCAGAAGAACTGGTCAATCAGGTAACCATGCGCGCCATGCAACTCCAGCGTGTCAAACCCTAAACGTTTAGCATCCGCCGCCGCCTGAGCAAAGGCGGCTACCGTGTCAGCGATATCCTCTTCGGTCATCACCACACCGCGCGGAGCATCCGGTCCAAGCAGCCCTGAAGGGCTTTCCACCGGCGCATCCGGCTCCCATTCTCCCGTGCGCGTCGACCCGGTATGCCAAATCTGTGGGCCAATCTTACCGCCCGCCGCATGGACGGCATCAGCCACGCCCTGCCACCCGGCCAGCGCCGCGTCACCGTGGAAAAAGGGGATGCCCGCCATATTGCGCGAAGCAGGACGGTTCACCACCGTGCCTTCCGTCAGGATCAGCCCCACGTTGCCTTGCGCGCGACGACGATAATATTCGGCATTTTCCGGGCCAGGAATGCCCTCTTTCGCCATACCGCGCGTCATCGGTGCCATTACGATTCGGTTAGGCAGTTGCAACCCTTTCAACGCGAAGGGAGTGAACAAAATATTGTCGGACATGGACCTTTCCTTTTTAGCAAGTAACGTTCACGAAGTGAGGTAAACACAGTCAGCGTTCAAGACAGGCTGCATCACAGGCATCGGTGAGGCGGCTCGGTAGCACCATCGCCGCTGTCATCAAGGCAATCGATGCACGCTTCAAGCAGTTGATGCAACGCAGCCACCCGTTCAGCACCCAGTTGTGCCACGATCGCCACCTGCGCCTCTTGCCACACCCGCTGCGCTTGCGCCTGTTTCTCCCGCCCTGCCGCAGTCACTTCAATACGGCGACTGCGCGCGTCACTCCCGGCACAAATTTTTAGCCATCCTTGCGCAACCAGAGGCTGCATATTGCGTGTTAAGGTAGAGGCATCCATTTGCATGTGTCGGGCCAGATCGACCGGGCGAACAGGCTCCAGGCTCACGGCATACGACAACAGCGCATATTGGGTATTTTTCAACCCACATGTCGCAACGTAGTGATCGTAATGTCGCGTCACCATCCGCGTAAGCTGGCGCAGCTTGAGGTTGGTACAGCCCTGAGACGTGTCTGTGTTTTTCATGTCGTTAATTGTATATGCAACCATTGTATATGCAACATTTTTACATCAGGAAGATCGCGGTATTGGTCCACTATCCGGCTAATAACGCGCGCATTATGTGAGTGTTTACGGTTTCACTCAAACCAGATTAGCGATAAGCTCATGTTTTTTCTATCTCTTTGGAGTTAGTGTGAAACGCCTGTTATCGACCTTGCTTCTGGCAACGCTCACCGCTTATCTACCCGCAGCGCCCGCTGCCACGGATATCACCATGACAACGCAATCCCAGCAAGATACGGATGCCGGGTTGGCAAAAAAGCATCCCAGCGAACTCTATCTGCACGCCAAGCAGTTGTTTGAAACCGGCCATAAAGATGACGCTGTGGCTTGGTTTTATATCGGCCAATTGCGCTGGCGCTACCATTTACTGGTGCACCCCGAACTGCCGCCCGATGGTGAACCGGCGGCCATGGATGCCCTTAATGCCACGTTGGGGCAAGCGATCAACGAATGGGCGGGCGGTTCTCCCAAGGCCTGGCGCGCAGCGATTGGCAAAGCGCTGGCATGGGATGCATCACACCCTAACCCTACCACACCCAAAGAGCAGTATGGCGCGCAATGGCAACAGGTGCGTGCCGGGCTGATGCAACTCGACGGTTATATCCGTGATAACGAAAGCCAGATTCGCGCTGAACGTCAGGCACGCGGTTTAGAAAACCGCTAAACAGATCTCTTCTGGCACGACACACAGAAAACCGCATTAAACGCACTCAGGCTGCCCTTTTCAAACAGAAAGGCGGCCTTTTTCTCCTGCGACATCTCGGTATTGTTCACTATGACATCAATCGCTTACCAACGCCGCGATGGTTGCTCAGCCAGCGCTACCACAGGGCACAGCGCTAAATCACTACTGTGCAGTTGCGCAATAAAAAGAAAGAAAATGAGGGAAAATGACAAAATCGTTGGTTTTTTTGCGCAAACACAAGAAAACAGGGTATCTTAGCAGCGTAATTATCTTGTTTCCCCACGCGTTATAACTATAATACGAAACGTTGTTTCATTGAATGGTTTCAGCAAATCGACGTGCCGAAAATACTACGATTAGACACTGTTACTGCAAACATAACTGCCCGAGACGCGCTCAGGTTTAAAAGACGCGTTTTACCGGTGGCAAGCAACACGGTTGCAGCGCATTTCCGCTCTCGGCTTACCGCCGGTGGTAACAGGCCACGTCCATCATCTTTCATTCATCGTTACCCGCTACAATTACTATTCGCTCTGGACTCGCAAACACATTCGCTTCGTCGGCCTGGTATCCGGTGCCCGCGAACTCATGATTTTTTTATCCATCACAACTTGTAGAAAACACTCGTATGAAAAAGACTAAAATCGTTTGTACTATCGGTCCGAAAACCGAATCAGAGGAAATGCTGACCAACATGCTGAATGCAGGCATGAATGTGATGCGTCTTAACTTCTCACACGGGGATTATGCTGAGCACGGGCAGCGCATCAAAAACATGCGCGCGGTTATCGAGAAGACCGGTAAACAAGCCGCCATTCTGCTGGATACCAAAGGGCCAGAAATCCGTACCATGAAACTGGAAAACGGCGCGGACGTTAGCCTGGTTGCTGGTCAGACTTTTACCTTTACCACTGACCAAACGGTTATCGGTAACCAAGATCGCGTTGCGGTCACCTACGAAGGTTTCGCCACTGACCTGACCGTCGGCAACACCGTACTGGTGGATGATGGTCTGATTGGTATGGAAGTCACCGCCATCAACAACGGTGAAGTGGTTTGTAAAGTGCTGAACAACGGCGACCTGGGCGAGAAAAAAGGCGTTAACCTGCCGGGCGTGTCCATTCAGTTGCCAGCACTGGCTGAAAAAGACAAGAGCGATCTGGTTTTCGGCTGTGAACAAGGCGTTGACTTCGTGGCGGCCTCTTTCATTCGTAAGCGTTCTGACGTTGAAGAGATCCGCGCGCATCTGAAAGCGCACGGCGGCGAAAATATCCAGATCATCTCCAAAATCGAAAACCAGGAAGGTCTGAACAACTTTGACGACATCCTGGAAGCGTCTGACGGCATCATGGTTGCCCGTGGCGACCTCGGCGTAGAAATTCCGGTTGAAGAGGTTATCTTCGCGCAGAAGATGATGATCGAGAAATGCAATAAAGCACGTAAAGTGGTTATCACTGCCACCCAAATGCTGGATTCCATGATCAAAAACCCGCGCCCAACCCGCGCAGAAGCTGGCGACGTCGCTAACGCCATCATTGATGGTACCGATGCCGTGATGCTGTCTGGCGAAAGTGCCAAAGGGAAATACCCGTTGGAAGCGGTCACCATCATGGCGACTATCTGCCAGCGCACTGACGTGGTAATGAAAGCCCGTCTGGACGCACAGCAAGACTCTGCCAAAATGCGTATCACCGAAGCGGTATGCCGCGGTGCAGTAGAAACCGCAGAAAAACTGGATGCGCCGTTAATCGTGGTAGCCACCAGTGGCGGCAAGTCAGCGAAATCCATTCGTAAATACTTCCCGCACGCGCGCATTCTGGCACTGACCACCAATGCCATCACTGCACGTCAATTGCTGCTGAGCAAAGGCGTTGACACGCTGCTGGTAAGCGAAATCGCCTCTACCGACGACTTCTACCGCATTGGTAAAGAAGCGGCGCTGAAAAGCGGTTTGGCACAGCCGGGCGACATCGTTGTCATGGTATCGGGCGCGCTGGTTTCCAGTGGCACCACCAACACGGCATCCGTTCACCGTCTCTGATCGTTGCCACGGGCTGTCGCCGTTAAAAACACGACAGCCCGTCAATTTGCGATCGTGAGTGAATGACCGATAGTAAAAAAGCGCCGCAAAGGGCGCTTTTTTATATTTTTATGTTATCAATCGACTACACTCAAGAAATAAGACCTATTCCGCTCCACCTATTTCCGCAGAATATATCTCCAATTCGCATCATAAAATACCGCTGTTTTCACTCCTTTTTTAACTACTCTGTAAAACTCGCTGCTTCTTTGAGCGAACGATCAAAATTAAGCATGTTCTCATCAAAAATTTATTCTCATTAGAAAAAGCTTTGTGTAATACTTGTAACGCTACATGGAGATTAACTCAATCTAGAGGGTATTAAGAATGAATCGTACTAAACTGGTACTGGGCGCGGTAATCCTGGGTTCTACTCTGCTGGCAGGCTGCTCCAGCAATGCTAAAATTGACCAACTGTCTTCTGACGTTCAGACTCTGAACGCTAAAGTTGATCAACTGAGCAACGACGTGAACGCAATCCGCGCTGATGTACAGGCTGCTAAAGATGACGCAGCTCGTGCTAACCAGCGTCTGGACAACCAAGTTCGTACTTACAAAAAGTAAGAATTGGTTAAGTAGTGAAAATGGCGCACAGTGTGCGCCATTTTTTTTTGCCCGCCATTTCGCTTATTCAGCCTCTGTCATTACCCTCTGCCGCAACCCGCTGATGCACGCCACAAGATTCAGATAATCTGTCATTTAAGAGGATAGGTTCCCGGCTTGAAACGGGGAATGGCATTAATTCGCGCCCAACGGCCGCTGAGCGCGTTTTATCTATGAACTACTGCGAGGCACTCACTGAAGAAATAGGCGCAGCCTGGTGCGTCTCAGGCGCTGTTAGCACAGGTTCCTGAAAATGTTCGACGCTTTGCCCGGCGCTGACCAGAATCGGCATCCCGGAACGGCGCACAATGGCATCACCAACCATTTGGCTATCGGTTTCCGACGCATGGATAAAGCTCTGAATCTGTTTATTCAGCGGGATTGCCATGGTTTGCGGATCGTCCTTGGACGATTTAGACAGCGGCTGATGCACTTCGATGTAGCGTTTGCCGTCTGGCTCCACCGAGGTTTTCACCGCATCGTTAATGATCTGCACCCGGGTGCCTACCGGTACGTTATTGAACAACCATTCGATGTCATCGGCACGCAGGCGGATACAGCCGGAACTGACACGCATGCCAATACCGAAGTTAGCGTTAGTACCGTGCAGCAAATACACGCCGCCATGGGCCGCCAGACGCAGCGCATGCAGCCCCATCGGATTATCCGGTCCCGCCGGGACAACCGCCGGAAGTTTGATGCCCTCTTCTTCCAGATAACGCTTGCGGATGTTGGCCGTCGGCGTCCAGGTCGGGTTCGCGCGTTTTTCACTGACCGACGTCACCATCAACGGGGTGTTACGCCCCTGCTGACCGATGCCGATCGGGAAAACCAGGACAGTGCCCTTCCCTTTTGGATAATAGTAAAGGCGCAGTTCAGCCAGATTGACGACAATGCCCTCGCGCGGCGTATCAGGTAGCAGCATCTGCGTCGGGATGGTCAAGGTGGATCCCGGCGTCGGCAAATAAGGATCGGTGCCGGGATTGGCTTCCAGCATATTCAGCAGGCCGATTTTAAAATCGGACGCGATAGCTTCCAGCGGCCGACCATCATGCGGCACCGGATAGGCAATGTTCTCACCGATCAGTCGGCTACCCGCTGGGGGCAATGGGTATTCGGTGGCGCTCGCCGCCGAGCTTCCTACCAGGTAGGTCGCCAGTACCATACCCAAAAATGTAAACATACGCTTCATACGAAAATCTCTACAGGTTGACGTTATTATTCGTTTGCCATTGATACCAGCCGGGGCCTGAATGCGACCACTTCCGTCGGATTCTGCAAGTGTAGCATGCCAAAAATATCCACAGGTTTTATTTGCTAATCAATGCGTTAATATGCAGTTCTTGACAAAGCACAATGCCAGAATAAAAGGAGTTGGCGGTAATAACCAGTGGGGTAATCTGAAAAAACCGGGCGGTTGGCGTACAAACGCCATCGTGGAGTGATCCAGCCCGTAGTATACGGGCTGGCAGGTAACGTCAGGCCAGGGTAGACGCTTTGGCGCGAATGGCACGCAGCATCGCTTCCAGCCCCTGTGAGCGTGATGGCGTCAAATGCTGACTCAGCGCCAGTTCCGCAAAGAAAGGCCGCACATCCAGCGCCAGTGCTTGCTGCGCCGTCAACGCGTGATACAGGCTAAAGACCACGGCAACCAGTCCCTTGACGATAGCGGCATCGCTGTCACCGCTGAAAATCAGGCGGCCCTGCTCATCACGCGTCATCACAATCCACACCTGACTCTGGCACCCGGCAATCAGGTTCTCGGGTTGACGCCATTGGTCAGGCAACGGGTCTAAACGACTGCCCAGCTCGATGATATACAGATACTTCTCTTCCCAATTGTTGCAACGAGAAAAGTTTCGCAACAATTTTTCTGGCTCTGGCAAGCTTGCCATGAATTCCTCCCAACAGGCTGAGCACGCCCACCCCATAGCCGCCTGGTGACAGCACCAAAACAAAAACACAAGGGAAAACGCAGGCGCGCATCGAGGCTTATCAGCCTCCCAGCAAACGATGAATACGCTGTAGTCCGGCAACCAGCCGATCTATTTCTTCGCGGGTAGTATAAACCGCTATCGAGGCGCGGCACATACTGGGTACGCCATAATGTGCCATCAATGGCATCGCACAGTGATGGCCGGTACGAATGGCAATCCCGTACTGGTCAAGGAAACTGCCGACGTCATAGGCGTGATGCTTGCCGAGGTTAAAGGCAATCACCCCTTTTCGCTCGGCCGAACCGTAGAGGATGATATCCGGTACCGAACTCAGCGCATCCAGCGCGTAGTGCATCAGCGCCGTTTCGTGATCGTGAATAGCGTCCAGCCCGATTGCAGAGACATAATCCAGCGCCGCGCCCAGCCCCATGATCCCGCCGGTATTGGGCGATCCTGCTTCAAAGCGCCACGGCGCATCGGCATAGCGGGTACCTTGCGTCAGGCTAACGTCACGGATCATCGCCCCGCCCCCTTCCCACGGTGGCATGGCATTGAGCAGCGCATGCTTGGCGTACAGCACGCCAATACCGGAGGGGCCGTAAATTTTATGCCCGGAAAAGGCGTAAAAGTCGCAGTCTAACGCCCGTACGTCCACACGCTGATGCATCACCGCCTGCGCACCGTCCACCAGCACCGCGCTACCGACCGCCCGCGCCCGCGCAATCAAGGTGTCCAGCGGGTTTTCTGTGCCCAGCACGTTAGAGACCTGAGTCACTGCCAGCAAGCGGGTACGCTTATCCAGCAGTGCATCCAGTTGGCTTAAATCCAGCGTACCTTGCGCCGTCAATGGCAGCACGCGCAGCTCAACGCCTTGGCGTTCAGCCAGCATTTGCCACGGCACGATATTGGCATGGTGCTCCATTTCGGTGATCAGAATATTGTCACCGGCTTCAATAAAAGCGCTGCCATAGCTGTTGGCGACCAGATTGATCGCTTCCGTGGTGCCACGCACAAAGACGATCTCTTCCGCCGAGGCCGCGTTGATATAGCGCGCAACCTGCTCACGCACCGCTTCCATCGCGCTGGTGGCCTTGGCGCTTAGCGTATGAATGCCACGGTGCACCGCAGCATATTCATTACTGTAAAACGCCACTTCCCGGTCAATCACCGCCTGCGGTTTCTGCGCGCTGGCCGCGCTGTCCAGGTAGGCCAGAGGCTGCCCGTTGACCTGCTGCGCCAGCACCGGGAAATCGCGGCGAATCCGCTCAATCGGATAATTCATTAGACTACTCCTGCCGCGTTCGGCAGGCGCAACGCAATACGCTGCAACACCGCCTCTTGCAGCGTGTCGTTATCCAACGCTTCCGTCAATTCGGCGGCAAACGCGTAAATGATCATCTGCTGTGCATCCTGCTGTGAAATACCGCGCGAACGCAGGTAGAACAGTTGCTCTTCATCAATGCGCCCCACCGTGGCACCGTGGCTGCACTTCACATCATCGGCATAAATCTCGAGCTGCGGCTTGGTATCCACTTCCGCCAGACGTCCCAGCAGCAGGTTGTTGTTGGTCATCTGTCCGTCGGTCTTCAATGCGCCCGGCGCAACCTTGATCATACCGTTGAACACCGCCCGGGCTTTGTCACTGACAATCGCCTTGTGCAGTTGGCGGCTTTCGCCGTGGCCCTGATTATGTTCAAGGTAGGTGCGGGTATCGCACACTTCGCTGCCAATCGGCAAAATCAGGCTATTGATAGAGAGGTTGACGCCTTCACCGTTGATTTGCGCGCTAGTGTGATGCCGGGTTAATCCGGCACCCAGCAAGAAACTGTGGCTGCGCACGCGCGCATCCCGTTCCAACACCAAATCGTTGTGTGCAAAGTGGTAACTGGCAGCAGCCTCAAACGCCAGCTTGAGGTGTTTTACCTGGCTGTTCGCCGCCGCATGCACCGTCAGGCGCGTACCGGTGAAGTGCGCCTTGTCATCCAGACTGACGTAGTGCTCGATAATCGCTGCGCTGGCCCCCGCCCCGACATACAGATGGTGGCGTTGGTGTGCCATATTCAGGCTGGCAGACTGCCCGCTGCTGATATGCAGAATATACAGCGGTTTCTCCGCCTGGCATCCCGTCGGTAAACGGATGGCGGTGTGCTGCGCCGCCAGACTTTCCGTCAGGTGCAAAAACAGTTCCGGCTGAACGGCCGCCAGATCGGTGGGTGCCGCATGGGGCGCATTCACCGCAATCTGGTAGGGGCCCCACTGCGCATCGCTCAACGCCGCGTTAAATACGCCATCGACAAACACCAGACGCCAACTCTCCAGCGCCAGTGCGTGTGCTGCCAACGTCTCTTCATCAACGGACACGGCATCCGGCGCGCTGAACGTCTGCGTCAGCAACCCATCCAACAGCGTATATTTCCAATGTTCGTGCTTGCGCCCCGGCAAGCCGAGCCGCATCACTTCCTGCCAGTGATGCTGAGCACTGGGTGCATCCGCCGCGCGTGACGCGTTAAACAACGCCTGCCACTGCTGGAGCGTTTTGGCCTGTTTTTCAGCCAGCGTGTTACTGTTGGTCGGTAAGCCAGCCATAGCCTTGCTCCTCCAACTGTTTCACCAGCGAAAAATCACCGGATTTAACGATACGACCTTGATAAAGCACGTGCACATAATCGGGTTGGATATAATCCAGAATACGCTGGTAGTGGGTCACGATAATAAACGCACGTTGCTGGTTACGCAGCGCGTTAACGCCGTTGGCAACAATCTTCAGCGCATCGATATCCAGTCCGGAGTCCGTCTCATCCAGAATACACAGCTCCGGCTCCAGCGCCGCCATTTGCAAAATGTCATTACGTTTTTTCTCGCCGCCGGAAAAACCCACGTTAACCGAACGGGTCAACAAATCTGCCGGCATTTTTAGCAGTTTGATTTTATCTTCAATAAAATCGGCGAAATCGAAGCGGTCCAGCGGCTCTTGCTCGCGGTATTTGCGCACGGCGTTTACGGCGGTTTGCAAAAAGAACTGGTTACTGACGCCGGGGATCTCAACCGGGTATTGGAAGGCCATAAAGATGCCCTCACCGGCGCGATCCTCCGGATCTAACTCCAACAAGTCTTTGCCTTTGAACGCCACCGTGCCGTCGTTCACTTCATAATCTTCACGGCCCGCAAGCGTGGCGGAAAGCGTACTTTTACCAGAACCGTTGGGTCCCATGATGGCGTGAACTTCACCGGGTTTTATCTCGAGGTTCAGTCCGTTCAGGATCGCCTTACCTTCAACGCTTACGTGTAAATTCTTAATGCTTAACATAGTTTATCCTTGCGGCGTCGTGCCGAGCACGCCTGATAACATCAATTCGCGTGGGGTGCTGTCAGATTGACATTCGGCACCCCGCTGCATTTTTAGTCTGCGACGCACTTAGCCGACGCTGTGTTCCAGACTGATCGCCAGAAGCTTCTGCGCTTCGACGGCAAATTCCAGCGGCAGCTCCGAGAACACATCCTTACAGAATCCGTTCACGATCATCGAAATAGCATCGTCTTCGCTGATGCCACGTTGCAGGCAATAGAACAGTTGGTCTTCGCCAATGCGTGAGGTTGTCGCCTCGTGCTCCAGCTGCGCGCTGTTGTTACGCACTTCCACATAAGGGAAAGTGTGTGCGCCGCAGTCGCTGCCAATCAGCATCGAGTCGCACTGGGTGAAGTTGCGCGCATTGGTGGCGCTCGGCATGATTTTCACCAGACCGCGATAGGTGTTCTCACTGTGTCCGGCAGAGATCCCTTTGGAGATAATCGTGGAACGGGTGTTCTTGCCGATGTGGATCATCTTGGTCCCGGTATCCGCCTGCTGATGCCCGCTGGTCAGCGCAACAGAGAAGAATTCACCCACCGAGTTATCTCCGCGCAAAATCACACTCGGGTATTTCCAGGTGATGGCGGAGCCCGTTTCAGACTGGGTCCAGGACATCTTGGCATACTCGCCGGCACAGAGCGCGCGCTTGGTAACAAAGTTAAGGATACCGCCCTTGGCATCCTGACCGGAGAACCAGTTCTGCACCGTGGAGTATTTGACCTCAGCGTTTTTGTTGACGATCACTTCCACCACGGCGGCATGCAGTTGGTAGCTGTCGCGCACTGGCGCTGAGCATCCTTCGATATAGCTGACATAGCTGTCGTCATCGGCAATCAGGATGGTGCGTTCGAACTGCCCGGTTTTCGCCGCATTGATGCGGAAATAGGTGGAGAGCTCCATCGGGCAACGCACGCCTTTGGGTATATAGACAAAGGTGCCGTCAGAGGCTACCGCGGCATTGAGCGCGGCAAAAAAGTTATCGTTGGCAGGCACTACCGTGCCGAGGTATTGGCGCACCAGATCGGGATGTTCCTGAATCGCCTCGCTGAACGAGCAGAAAATAATCCCCTGCTGCGCCAGCTCTTCACGGTAGGTGGTCGCCACCGATACCGAGTCAAAAATCGCATCCACCGCCACGGCTTGCCCTTCGCGCACTGGCACGCCGAGCTGATTGAAGGCATTTTCAACTTCAGCAGTCAGGTAGCTGTTCACCTCGGCAATGCTGGACTGCTGCTTGGCACCGGGTTCAGAGCCGCAGGTGTCATCACAGTGGCCGCAAGAGGGTGCTGAATAATAGCTGTATTCCTGATAGTCCAGCTTGTCATAGTGCGCTTTTAGCCAGTGCGGCTCCTCCATCTCCAGCCAGGCGCGATAGGCATTGAGACGGAACTCCAGCATCCACTCAGGTTCGTTGCGTTTGGCGGAGATCGCTCGCACCACCTCTTCATTGACGCCACGCCCCAGTTGGTCTGTGGCCAGTTCGGTGAAAAAGCCCTCTTTGTAGCGGCCATCCCCCATCCAGATTTGCACATCGTCGGGTACATCTACATTGCTACGCGCCATATCAGTCATCACTCAACGCCAAAGCTTTCGCCACACCCGCAGGCATGCTGCGCTTTGGGATTATTAAATTTGAAAATCTGGTTCAAGCCTTCACGCACATAATCCAGTTCGGTACCATCGATAAAGGGCATCGCCTTTAGGGGTACGTACAAATGTGCGCCCTCGCGCTCGAACACCAGGTCGCCGGCATCCGGTGCGTTGACCAGATCCAGCACATAACCAAACCCTGCACATCCTGATTGCTTGACGCTCAAACGTAACCCTTTCACCGTGTCATCAGACTGGACCAGGCGCAGGATCTGTTGAGCGGCGCTGGCCGTCAGCGTCAGCCCTTTCCAGGTGTTTTCATCCAGTGAAAATGTTTCTACGTTTCCCGTTTGCATCCGCCATACCTCGTTTCAGAAAAGCTCTGTCTGAGCCTAATGTTAGTGATAATGATTATTGCTTCAACCTCTTGTTTCGAAGGGGTATTTGTAACATTTCACCGCAACCTAAAAAAAAACGATTTTTTTTTGCCTGTCAGCACGTTCATAAGCTGACAATAAAAAAATAACCTGTTGATATAAAATAACTAATTTACCACCACGTGACAGACAGATGAATTAGTATAAACATATTGTTATCATAATTATAACATTCATAGACGATACCTATTTTTAAAACAGGAAAAATCGTGACCGTTTTTATCGTTTGATTGCGCATTTATTGACCATAAAAAGATTTATCGGGCCGTACACTTTTTTTTTCGCAGGCACCGGGTGATAGGTTGATCCCGATGAACATTAGAAATATGATAATGATTATCATTAATATCCATGGTAATCCCTATGCAATCCGTGAACGCCTGGCTACAGCATCAGATTGACGAGTACAAGTTCTTGATCCGGGATGTCACCGTGGATTTCTATATGGCCGAAGCGCGGCTGAATCGGCACGAAAGCCATATCGACCACTTGCGCCGCTACCACAATGCCTGCATGGAGATGATCGATCTGTGCCGGAAGAACGGCGACGATGAGAGCTATTTGCACGCCCTGGTCAAATTGCATAACCGCTTGATTAAAGAAATCAACAATGAAGGGCGTTGCCACCTTTTTCGCGTGCAGAGTTACTACTTTGCACGCAACACGCTAAAGCTGATTTGCCACCAGCTCAGCCTTGAAGGCTGTTGGGATAAGGCCACCGCGTTTCAGACCGATTTTGTGCGGCGCGTCCCCTTTTTGCCTTGACGAGCGCAAGAATGAAAATGCGCGCCGATTGGCGCGCATTTTACCGTTACGGCGAGATTAAGGCGTCACCACTGCCGTGGTGAGACGAGAAGTGCAACACAGACGGTTACTCTCGTCGTAGATGTCAATTTGCCACACCTGATTGCGACGTCCCACGTGCAGTGCGCGACACACGCCACGCACGTGTCCTGAAGTCACTGCGCGCAGATGGTTGGCATTAATCTCCATCCCCACCACGCGCTGTTCTCCTTCGGTACACAGGTAGCCTGCAACCGAGCCGAGCGACTCCGCCAGCACCACCGATGCTCCGCCGTGCAGCAGGCCGAAGGATTGGCGCGTGCGCGCATCCACCGGCATTGTGCCTTCCAGGGTATCTTCTGCAATATGGGTAAAACGGATCCCCAGATGCTCCATCATACAGCCCAGGCTGTGCTGGTTAATCAGCTCCAGCGTAGCCGCTCTTTTCCACAACATAACGCTCTCCTGTCAGACGAGATCCAGTAATGCCTGCAACGGATGACGCAATCCTTGGCCTTCCATACGCTTCACCTGACTGCGGCATGAATAGCCGGTTGTCAGACAGCGCGCAGAGGGTAATTTTTGCAACGCCTGCTGCCAGGACAAGGCATAGATCCCCTTGGAGTCAGCCAGGTTCTTGCTTTCATGACCATAGGTGCCAGCCATACCACAGCAACCGACGTTGACGTTTTCCAGTCGGACACCGAAACGGGCAAAGATATCGGCCCACTGTTTGCTGCTGGTCGGCAGCGAAGTTGATTCGGTACAGTGACCAAACAGATACCAGGCATCATCGCGCAGTGCGGTCGTCGGTGTTCTCGCCGACAGCAGCGGCAGCAGCCACTCATGCACCAGTTGCACCTGAAAATCGCCGCGTTTGTCACCCAGAATTTCGCGGTATTCATCGCGATAACAGAGCACCAGCGCCGGATCGACGCCAATCATCGGCATACCCAGCCTGGCGACCCGGTTCAGGAAATCCGAGGTTTTCGCCGCCGTTTTAGCAAAACGCGTTAAAAAGCCTTTGATATGCTGCGGCTTACCGTTGGGTGAGAAGGGCAGCAGTACCGGCTTGAGATCCAGTTTTTCCACCAGATGCACCAAATCGGCTACCACTTGCGCGTCGTAATAGCTGGTAAACGGGTCCTGCACGATCAGCACGTAGCGATCGCGTGACGCTGCGGCAACGCTTTCCAACTGCTCAAGCGTAGTCGTCATTGCCGGGTGTCCGGCAAATTGCTGACGCAACGAAGGAGAAGAGAGTAACGGCAGATCGGTCATACCGATCGTCCGGCGGCTCAAGGCGTCAACCAGTGGCATTTTCAGGAAGAAGTTGAAGGTCTTGGGGCTCAGCGCCATCAACGGCGCGTAACTTTCCACACTGGCCACCAGATAATCACGCGCGGGACGTAAATAACGCGTGTGATAAAGATGGAGAAAACGCGCGCGGAATCCCGGCACATCTATCTTGATCGGGCATTGGGTTGAACAGGCTTTACAGGCCAGACACCCGGACATGGACGCTTTAACTTCGTGAGAGAAGTCATACTCGCCCTGGTGCGCGCGCCAGCTGTTACGCGTCTTTTCAATCAAGCCACGCAAGCTTGGTCCCCGCTCGGCCAACGACTGCTCCAGCGTCACCGGATCGACGCCCTGTTCGGCAAGCAAGCGCAGCCATTCGCGCACCAGCGTCGCTCGCCCTTTCGGCGAATGAATACGGTTGCCGGTGATCTTCATGGAAGGACACATCGGGCTGTTCACGTCAAAGTTGAAGCACAGACCGTTGCCGTTGCACTCCATCGCACCACGGAACGACGTACGTACCGCCAGCGGAATGCGGCGATCGAAGGTGCCACGCTTCTCGGCATCAATACGCATCATCGGCGC
Organism: Candidatus Symbiopectobacterium sp. NZEC151; assembly: GCF_025962655.1. GTDB lineage: Bacteria > Pseudomonadota > Gammaproteobacteria > Enterobacterales > Enterobacteriaceae > Symbiopectobacterium. The sequence goes on from NZ_JAGFPE010000001.1 coordinate 1,456,243, forward strand.
ATCGACGGCCAACGGCGCGCAAATCTTGCCGGGATTGAGGCGGTTATGCGGATCGAAGGCGGCTTTGATGCGCCGCAGTTCGTTATACAGTGCCTCGCCAAAAAATGCCGGGCTGTATTCGGCGCGGAACCCCTTACCGTGTTCCCCCCACAGCAGGCCGCCATATTTGGCCGTCAGCGCAACAATCTGATCGGAAAGTTGTTTCATCAACACTTCCTGTTGCGGATCGCACATATCGAGCGCCGGACGCACGTGCAGCACGCCCGCATCCACGTGACCAAACATGCCGTAGGTCAGGTTGTGGCTATCGAGCAGCGCACGGAACTCGACGATGTAATCCGCCAGATGCTGCGGCGGCACACAGGTATCTTCCGCAAACGGGATCGGCTTGGCCTGCCCTTTACTGTTACCCAGCAGCCCCACCGCTTTTTTACGCATGGCGTAAATGCGCTCAATGCCAGCAAGGTCATGGCAAATCTGATAGCCGATCACCCCAGCCTCACGGGCCGAGAGCAGGCCCTCAATGCGCTCGCATAGCGCGCTGACTTGCCCATCGATCAGCGTTTCATCATCCCCGGCAAATTCGACGATGTTCAGGCCCAGCATCTCTTGACCAGGCACATCCTGGATCAGTTCGCTGACCGAGTGCCAAACGATATCTTCTCGCGCCAAATTCAACACGCGGGAATCAACGGTTTCTACTGAAAGCGCCTTGGCTTCCACCATAAAAGGCGCGCTGCGCAGCGCTGAATCGAAGGAGTCAAACTTGACGTTGACCAGACGTCTGACCTTTGGCAAGCGCGTAATATCCAGCTTGGCTTCTGTGATAAAGGCCAGCGTACCCTCTGCGCCCGTCATGATGCGCGTCAGGTCAAACGTTTGCATATCATCGCTGAACACGTGACGCAGATCGTATCCGGTCAGGAATCGGTTCAGTTTGGGGAATTTATCGAGGATCAGCGCTCGCTGGTCGCGGCAACGTTCAAAAACGGTGCGGTATACGCGCCCTATCGGTGAAGATTCTTGCGCCAACTGCTGCGCCAGCGCCACGGGCATCGCCTGCGTATCCAGCATGTCACCGCCCAACAGCACGGCGCGAACCCCCAGGACATGATCCGAGGTTTTGCCGTACACCAGAGAGCCTTGCCCTGACGCATCGGTGTTAATCATGCCGCCCAGGGTGGCGCGGTTACTGGTGGAGAGTTCCGGCGCAAAGAAATAGCCATAAGGCTTGAGGTACTGATTGAGCTGATCCTTGATAACCCCAGCTTCAACGCGAACCCAGCCCTCTTCGGGATTGATTTCCAAAATCCGGTTCATGTAGCGGGACATATCCACCACAATGCCCTGGTTCAACGCCTGCCCATTGGTGCCGGTACCGCCGCCGCGCGGGGTAAACGTCAGCTCACGGTAAGGCTCTTGTACTGACAACTGGGCCAGCAGTGCCACATCTGCCGTCGAGCGGGGAAACACCACCGCATCGGGCAACAGCTGATAAATGCTGTTGTCGGTCGACATGGTTAAACGATCGGCATAGCTGGTGGCGGTATCGCCGGTAAAACCACGTTGCTTCAAAGCATCCAAAAAATTTAGCACCGGCTGAGCCAGCCCAGGTGCATGAGAGATCTGTGGGATCATTATGTGTTGACCCTGTCTGTCGACTAAAAAAATTATTAGCGTGTTGTGAGTGTGTTTGTTGTAAAAATCATTGTGCGAAATCGCGGTTTTACGTTTTATCACATTTCCGTGCTATGCGCCGCCATCCCAGGAAAAACTTTTTGTCTGGCGGCACAGCATGATTTTTGGAGCCCTGTCCGTGAATGCGTTAACAAAATAACTCACTCGCTGTCAAAAACGCGAGAAATACCCCATGATAAGTTATCCCCGCCGGATGACCCGAGCGATCGCAGGGAACTTGTTCAACGTTGGGTCTCTCTACAGAGGTATTGTCCATTGACGAAGTCATCATCGCCAAAACCGCTGGCCGCGCACTCTCCACTGTCGGCAACGATGCCGCAAAACACGCGCCAGCAGCGTTTTGATTTGCCACGAATCCTGTTTAGTCTGCTGTTTATCACTATCATGATCATCGCCTGTTTCTGGGTGGTGCAACCCTTTATTCTGGGCTTTGCCTGGGCCAGCATGGTGGTGATTGCCACCTGGCCGCTGATGCTGAAAATGCAAAATCTACTGTGGGGCAAGCGCGCGTTGGCGGTAACCGGCATGACGCTGTTACTTTGCCTGCTGTTTGTGATGCCGATTTCCATCCTGGTCAGCACGGTGATGGACAATACCTCCGCCATCGTCAGTTGGGCCTCCGGGCAAGAAAAACTGACGCCTCCCCGCATGGAGTGGCTGACGTCCCTGCCTTTCGTCGGCGACAGGCTGTTTTACAGTTGGCACAGTTTGCTGCAAAGTGGCGGCAGCGGCGTGTTTGCCAAAGTGCAGCCCTATATCGGCCAAACCGCCACCTGGCTGTTATCGCAAGCGGCACACATCGGGCGTTTCCTGATGCACTGTGGCCTGATGCTGATTTTCAGCGCCCTGCTCTACTATAAAGGTGAAGCGGTCGCCCAGGGCGTGCGCCATTTTGCGCTTCGTCTGGGACGCGAGCGCGGTGATGCGGCGGTGATCCTGGCAGCACAATCGATTCGTGCCGTCGCGCTCGGCGTGGTGGTGACTGCCATCGTGCAATCGGTGCTGGGCGGCATTGGCCTCGCTATCTCCGGCATCCCCTATTCAACCTTGCTCACCGTCGTGATGTTCCTGTTCTGTCTGGCGCAGTTGGGGCCGCTTCTGGTGCTGATCCCCGCGATAATCTGGCTTTATTGGAGCGGAGATACCACCTGGGGCACCATTCTGCTGGTGTGGAGTTGTGTGGTGGGGACGCTGGATAACGTCATCCGCCCGATGTTGATACGCATGGGCGCCGATCTGCCCATGCTGCTGATTCTGTCCGGTGTGATTGGCGGCCTGTTGGCCTTTGGCATGATTGGCCTGTTTATCGGCCCGGTGGTGCTTGCCGTTTCATACCGTTTGCTCTCCGCCTGGATGAAGGAAACACCGTTGCCCGAAATCATTACCGGCGCATCGTCACCGCCGAACGATCGGCCGACACACTCGCAATAAGATCGCTGCCGCAGCGTGGACACACAGCGCTGCGGCCAATCCATTAACAAAACCATCAATAGATAAATAATCTTAATGATTTATGCGCAACACCCACGGATTATTCTGATAATCTCGTAATTACCCCTTAAATTACATCAAATAGTTTGACAGGCTGTATCTCTGCGTGACAAATCCATTAAAAAAACGTTAACCATTAGGATGATTCTTAATGACTTAATGCCCCACAGCTTCTAGCATTATTCATGAAACGATTGTCAACCGTTGTCTTGCTGAACAAACGCTTTTTGTAATGACAACGCGAGTTTGCCAATGAGGTTTCCTCCTCGTCAGAGCTAGTAACGAATTGCTGTGTGTAGTCTTTGCCCATCCCCTAAGATGGGCATTTTTTTTGTGGTTTATTCTGTACTTTCCCGCTGTGGTTACTGAGAAATTGCGCCTCATCCTGTTTTTATCAATCACCGCTTTGCAAGCGTGCATTAATGGATTATTTCTAACGTCTCTTTTTATCAGGAGTCATTTTCTATGTCACATTCCCCACTGGCACGCAGGGTGTGCCTGATTCTGGTCAGTCTGGCGGTCTATAACACCGCGATGGCCGACAGCCGGCCATTGACCAGCCTGGAAGGTAAAACCATGGGGACCTTTTACAGCGTAAAGATCAGCGGCGACCTGCTTGAAAATAAGGCGCATCTGCAACAGGAGATCGATGCCCTGCTTGAACAGGCCAACAACGATATTTCCACGTACCGCGAAGACTCCATCCTGTCGCGCTTTAACCGGTATCAAGGCAGCGATCCGCAGCCCATTCCCGGCGGCATGGCGGACATTATTCTGGCGGCCCAGCGGATTGGCCGGGCAACAGACAATGCCATGGATATCACCGTGGGACCGTTGGTGAATCTGTGGGGATTTGGACCGCAAAAACAGCCGGTGACCATTCCCACCCAAGCACAAATCGATGACGCCCGTCAGCGCGTGGGCTTGCAGCACCTTACGCTTACCAGCAACAGCAAGGGAGAGTGGTTGCAAAAAGATCTGCCCTCGCTGTATGTGGATCTCTCGACGTTAGGTGAAGGTTACGGTGCCGATCTGTTGGCACAGTTGATGACGCGCAAGGGCATTACCAATTATCTGGTCTCCGTCGGCGGCGCCATTTCAAGTCGCGGGGTCAATGGACAAGGGATGCCATGGCGGGTAGCGATTCAGAAACCCACCGATGGGGAAAACGCCGTGCAAGCGGCCGTCGATCTGCAAGGGTATTCCATCAGTACCTCGGGCAGTTATCGCAACTACTTCGAGCAGGATGGCAAACGCTACTCCCACGTGATCGACCCCAGCACCGGTCACCCCATCAACCATACGCTGGTGTCTGCCACGGTGATTGCCAAAACCGCGCTCGAAGCGGACGGTTGGGACACGGGATTAATGGTATTGGGAACGGAAAAAGCGCTGAAAGTGGCCGAGCAGCACGGGTTGGCCGTTTACCTGATCACCAAAACCGACAACGGATTCGAAACGGTAATGACCCCTCAGTTCAAGGCATTCTTGCAGCAAGAAGCCAAACCGTAACGCCGGATGAAACAGGCCCCGACATCGCCGGGGCCTGTTGTTATTGCACGATTACTTTTCTGCCAGCGTTAGCCAGGTCTGCACCACGGTATCCGGATTGAGCGACAGGCTGTCGATGCCTTGCTCCATCAGCCAGATGGCAAAGTCTTCGTGATCGGAAGGGCCTTGTCCGCAAATCCCCACGTATTTCCCCTGCGCCTTGGCCGCTTTGATCGCCATCGAAAGCAGCGCTTTCACCGCCTCGTTGCGTTCATCAAACAGTTCAGACACTACGCCAGAATCGCGATCCAGACCCAACGCCAACTGCGTCATGTCGTTAGAGCCGATGGAGAAACCATCGAAATGCGCCAGGAACTGATCCGCCAGCAGCGCGTTCGACGGGATCTCACACATCATGATCACCTTAAGGCCGTTCTCGCCGCGCTTGAGCCCTTGCTGCGCCAGCTCAGCGACCACGGCTTCCGCCTGCGCCACGGTGCGCACAAACGGGATCATCACTTCTACGTTGGTCAGCCCCATGTCATTACGCACGCGTTTCACCGCCGCGCATTCCAAGGCAAAACACGCTTTGAAATCCGGTGACACATAGCGTCCGGCCCCACGGAAGCCCAGCATCGGGTTTTCCTCATGCGGCTCATAGCGCTCACCGCCCACCAGGTTGGCGTATTCGTTGGATTTAAAGTCGGACAGGCGCACAATCACGCGCTTCGGCCAGAACGCTGCCGCCAGGGTAGCAATCCCTTCCGTCAGGCGCGCAACGTAAAACTCAACCGGATCGTCATAGCCCTGCATCAACCCTTTGATCTCTTTTTGCAGCTCTGGCGTTTGACTGTCGAACTCCAGCAACGCACGCGGGTGCACGCCGATCATTCGGTTAATGATAAACTCCAGCCGCGCCAGGCCGACGCCATCGTTGGGCAGGCAGGCGAAATCAAATGCCCGATCGGGATTCCCCACGTTCATCATGATTTTCAACGGCACAGGCGGCATTTCGTTGACTTGTGAACTCTTGACCTGAAACTCCAGCAGATCGGCATAGACGTATCCGGTGTCCCCTTCCGCACAGGATACCGTCGCTTTTTCGCCATCATGGAGACGTTCGGTGGCATCGCCACAGCCCACTACCGCAGGAATGCCCAGCTCACGCGCAATAATGGCTGCGTGACAGGTACGTCCACCGCGATTGGTCACGATAGCTGCGGCTTTCTTCATGATCGGCTCCCAATCCGGGTCGGTCATGTCGGTCACCAGCACATCACCCGCCTGCACCAGATGCATTTCGCTGATATCCTGAATCACTTTTACCGGACCGGCACCGATGCGATGACCGATGGCACGACCTTCCGCCAGCACCTTGCCACGTTTGATCAGTTGGTAGCGCTCCATCACCTGACCGTTGGAGCGTACCGTCTCCGGTCGCGCCTGTACGATGTAGAGCTTGCCGGTATGCCCGTCTTTCGCCCATTCGATATCCATCGGACGACCGTAGTGTTTTTCAATCAGCAGCGCCTGATGCGATAACGCTTCCACTTCGGTATCCGTGAGGCTGAAACGCACGCTCAGTTCTGCGGGCACATCCTCAATACGCACCTGTTTGCCGTGAGCCTGACTGTCGGCATACACCATGCGGATTTTTTTCGAGCCCATGGTACGGCGCACAATGGCCGGTTTCCCGTTAAGCAGCGTCGGTTTGTGCACGTAGAACTCATCCGGGTTCACCGCCCCTTGCACCACCATTTCCCCAAGGCCATAGGCGGACGTGATAAACACCACCTGATCGAAACCGGATTCGGTATCCAGCGTAAACATCACCCCCGATGCCGCCAGATCCGAGCGCACCATGCGCTGCACCCCGGCGGAGAGCGCGACGCCACGATGATCGTAGCCCTGATGCACACGGTACGAGATGGCGCGATCGTTAAACAGCGAGGCAAACACATGCTTCACCGCCACCATCACCGCATCGATACCCTGCACATTGAGGAACGTCTCCTGCTGCCCGGCAAAGGAGGCATCCGGCATGTCTTCTGCCGTCGCGGAAGAACGCACCGCAAAAGAGGCCTCTTTCTCCCCTTCGGCCAGTTGATCGTAAGCCGCAGCGATCGCCTGCTCCAACTCAGGCTGGAACGGCGTGTCGATAATCCACTGGCGGATTTGCGCACCCGCTTTGGCGAGCTGGTTGACATCATCGATATCGGTACGATCCAGCAGCTCATAGATTCGCTGGTTGATACCGCTCTGCGTAAGGAAATCGTTAAACGCCTGCGCCGTTGTCGCAAAACCATTGGGAACCGATACGCCAAGTTCTGACAAATGGGTGATCATCTCACCCAGAGAGGCATTCTTGCCGCCCACCCGCTCAACGTCATGCATGCCAAGCTGGTTATACCAAAGGACATTACGCAAATCAGGGCCGTTATTGGACATCGAAAATAATCCTTTCTGCATACGATTTCGGTCTGCATACCACAGGGTATGGAGACCATTGGGGATAGGTAAAATGTTGGTTGGGCAATTGCCTCAACGCCATGAATGTAGCATAGCGTTTAACAAACCTGGGAAAGGTGAATCGTTCAACCTATGAAATAAAAACGATTTCACTGCTGAATCTTGCTTAACGGGGTAAAAATACAATACTGTAAAAGTTTAACTGGTTTATCATGAAGATAATGAAATACCGTTTCATTAAAAATATCGTTCAACGCCAATTTTTGAACGAGTTTAGTCATTATTTTTCGCAGACATGAAAGCAGGGGTTGATGTGGAAAGAAGCGTCTTTTATATCTCCGATGGTACCGCCATCACCGCCGAAGTGTTAGGTCATGCGGTACTTTCTCAGTTTCCTGTCAACACGGTTAGCTACACGCTGCCGTTTGTGGAAAGTGAAGCGCGCGCCAACGCAGTACGTGAACGCATCAATACGCTCTATCAGCAAACGGGTGTGCGCCCGCTGGTGTTTTATTCCATCATTAACCAGACCGTGCGGGATATTATCAACAGCAGCGACGGTTTTTGTCAGGATATCGTGCAGGCACTGGTTGCGCCATTGCAGCAAGAACTCAATATCCCTCCCGCGCCGGAGGCCAACCGCACCCACGGCCTGACAGCTAAAAACCTCGGCAAATACGATGCGCGCATCGCTGCCATTGACTACACGCTCGCCCACGACGATGGCATTTCATTGCGCAATCTCGATCAAGCGCAGGTGATATTACTCGGCGTGTCCCGCTGCGGCAAAACGCCCACCAGCCTGTATCTCGCCATGCAGTTTGGCATTCGCGCCGCCAACTATCCTTTCATCGCCGATGACATGGACAACCTGCGCCTGCCTGAAGCGCTAAAATCGTTTCAACACAAGCTGTTCGGCCTGACCATTGATGCCGAACGCTTGGCGGCGATCCGTGAAGAGCGGCGCGGCAACAGTCGCTATGCGTCATTGCGCCAGTGCCGGATGGAACTGAGCGAAGTGGAAGCACTGTTTCGTCGTCATCAGATCCCTTACCTCAACACGACAAACTACTCCGTGGAGGAGATTTCAGCCAAGATCATCGACATATTAGGCATGAGTCGTCGCATGTACTAGTACATTATCATTTTTTAACAAAAGCGGGTTGAATTGCCCCCTGATTGAGTTATCGTGGATGCCATGACTTCCCGACATGTCGTCGTAGCGAAGCAACCCATTTGGTAGGAGAAGGGGAAAATCTGACACTCGCTTAGCGCCCAAGCGCCCCGCCGCCGTCTGACACGATGCGCGAACCATTCACTCACACTGGCCTTATCTTCAAGAAGATAAATGCAGTGTGGGCGATGACTTATTTCTATGCGCGTCACCCCTTGGTTCAGCGGCGTTTCTTTGCGAGACGAACCGCCATGCGACACGGTCCCCTGATCGACCCGTAAGTAGAGATATTGCATGTTAAAAACTGATGAGTTACGCAGCCAGCGGCTCGATCGTCTGATCGCGCCGCAGGCGCTGCTGGCGCAGCTGCCAGTTTCGTCCGCCGTTGCTGAAAACGTGACAACGTCACGAAACAGGATAGAAAATATTCTCACCGGAAAAGACCCCCGTTTGCTGGTGATCGTTGGCCCTTGTTCCATTCACGATGTTGATGCTGCGCTGGATTATGCACGGCTGCTATCTGCACTGCGTAATCGCTATCTGGATCGCCTGGAAATCGTGATGCGTACCTATTTTGAGAAACCGCGCACCGTTGTCGGCTGGAAAGGATTGATTTCCGATCCGGCCCTTGATGGCAGCTATCAGGTCAATCACGGTCTGACACTGGCACGCCGTCTGTTACTGGATATCAACGCGCTCGGCCTGCCCACAGCAACAGAATTTCTGGATATGGTTACCGGTCAATATATTGCCGATGTCATCAGTTGGGGAGCCATTGGCGCGCGAACCACGGAAAGTCAGATCCACCGCGAAATGGCCTCCGCCCTCTCCTGCCCGGTGGGTTTCAAAAATGGAACCGACGGCAATCTGCGTATCGCCATCGATGCCATCCGAGCCGCGCGCGCGTCGCACCTGTTTCTGTCGCCGGATAAACAAGGGCAGATGACCATCTACCAGACGCACGGCAACCCCTATGGTCACATCATTCTGCGCGGCGGGAAAAATCCCAATTATCACGCCGCCGATATTCAGGCCGCCTGCGAGCTGCTGCGCGAATTCGCCTTGCCGTCACAGCTGGTGGTGGATTTTAGCCACGGCAACAGCTACAAACAGTACCAGCGACAAATGGATGTGTGCGCCGATGTGTGCCAACAGATACGTTCGGGTTCGCGCGCCATTGCAGGTGTTATGGTGGAAAGCTTTCTGGTTGAAGGTCAGCAACCGTTGGCTGCGCCGCAAACGCTGGTTTACGGCAAATCGATTACCGATGGTTGCCTGGGCTGGCAGGAGACTGAAACCCTGCTTGCACAGTTAGCCGATGCGGTAGACAGCCGCTTCTAACGCCCTACTGCCTTTCAACCGCGCACGGTCATTTCTGGCCGTGCGCTGCCGCTCTGTCATCCCCGCTGGCTCGTCTGTTTCCCACGTATTAAGAAATCTTCACTTGATGTCACCTTTTGGCAACATGAAAATGATTCTCATTTATTAAGTAAATTATTTCTAATACGATAACACCCATCGCAGAACGACCACAGGAACAGACAATGCCGAACGCGATTTATGCTCAATACCTGCAAGCCAAAAACAACAATCCCCGCCAGTACGCCCGTGATATCGCCACGACGCTCGGCATCAGTGAAGCAGTATTGACGCACGCCCGCGTCGGTCATGATGCGCAACGCTTGCAAGGCGATGCCAAGCGCTGGCTGCTGGCGTTGGAGAAGGTCGGCCAGACCAAATCCATTACGCGCAACACCTATGCGGTACATGAACAGGTCGGCGTTTACCAAAATCAGCACTTAGACGGCCATGCGGGACTGATCCTTAACCCTTACGCGCTGGATCTTCGCCTGTTTTTGCACCAGTGGAATGTGGCCTTCAGCCTGCGGGAAGAGACCGCGCGCGGCGAACGTCAGAGCATTCAATTTTTTGACCATCAGGGTGATGCCATCCTGAAGGTGTATGCCACCGAACAGACCGATATGACGGCATGGGCCGCGTATCTGGCCGAATTTGTGACGGAGGTTAACCCTGAGGTGCAGTTACGTCCGGAAACCCCGGCGGCCACTCAGGCTCCCAGCATCGACCAGGCAGCATTTGAGGCCGAATGGCGTGCCATGACGGACGTACATCAATTTTTCATTCTGCTCAAACGTTATAACCTTACGCGTCAACAGGCGTTCCGCGCCGTGAAAGACGATCTGGCCTGCCAGGTCGATAACAGCGCCCTGTCGCAGATTTTGGCCGCCGCGCAGCAGGATCAAAACGACATCATGGTGTTCGTTGGCAGCCGTGGCTGCGTACAGATCTTCACCGGCCCCATCGCACGGGTGGAGAAAATGGCGCAGCACGCCGAGTGGATCAACATTTTTAACCCGGATTTCACCCTGCACTTGATTGAAGATGCCATTGCCGAAAGCTGGATCACCCGTAAACCGACCACAGATGGCGTCGTCACCAGCCTGGAACTCTATGCAGCTGACGGCACGCAAATCGCACAGTTATTCGGCCAGCGCACTGAAGGCACGCCGGAACAGGCACAATGGCGCGCACAAATCGAAGCGCTCACCGCAAATAAGGAACTGGTCGCATGAAAAACTGGCTTTACGCACTGCTCCTGACGCTGCCGCTGGGTGCCAGCGCCAATGAACGTATCGTCTCCATTGGCGGTGATGTCACCGAAATTATTTACGCGCTCGGCGCTGAGCAGCAGCTTATCGCCCGCGACAGTACCAGTACGCACCCGGCCGCAACGCAAGCACTGCCGGATGTCGGCTATATGCGCCAGTTGAATGCAGAAGGCATTCTGTCGTTAAAACCGACGTTGGTGATTGCCAGTGAGTTGTCGCAACCCTCTCTGGTGCTCAAGCAAGTGGCAGACAGCGGCGTCAAGGTGATCATGGTGCCTGCGCAACCGACGCTGGAAAGCATTCCGCAGAAAATCAGCGCCATCGCACAGGCGCTGCACAAAGAGCGCGAAGGCAAGGTGCTGACCGACCGTTATCAGCAACAGGTATCCGCCGTGGCACAGCAACCGCTGCCCGTCAAAGCGCTGTTCGTTCTCAGTCACGGCGGTATGACGGCCATGGCGGCGGGGAAAAACACCCCTGCCGATACGGTGATTCGCGCAGCCGGGTTACAAAATGCCATGCCTGACGTGGTGCGCTACCAGCCGTTGTCGCAAGAAGGCGTTATCGCCAGCGCGCCCGATCTGCTGTTGATCTCGGCACAGGGTTTGCAGAGTTTGGGTGGCGAAGAGAAAATCTGGCAGTTGCCCGGTGTGGCATTGACCCCGGCAGGCAAACACCGCCGCGTGGTGGTGGTCGATGATATGGCGATGCTCGGCTTTACGCTGGAAACTCCGGCGCTGTTAACCACACTGCGTCACGCCGCCGAGCAGGTGAAATGAGGCTACGAGAACGTCCCCGCCTGATGTTGGCGGGGCTGATGTGTTTCACTCTGCTGTTAATGCTGGGTGCCGCCAATATGGGGGCACTTACGCTTTCGTTACGCCAGCTGTGGCATGCTCCGCTCAGCGATCCGCTGTGGCATATCTGGCTCAACATTCGCCTACCGCGCGTGATGCTGGCACTGCTGGTGGGCAGCGCGCTCGCCGCGGCTGGGGCAGTGATGCAGGGGCTGTTTCGCAATCCGCTAGCTGACCCCGGTTTGCTGGGCATTAGCAGCGGCGCAGCCTTGTTTGTCGCGTTTGCGCTGTTGATGCCTTTGGGCCTGCCTCCGTTATTAGCACTCTACAGCCCGATGTTGGCCGCCTTCGCGGGCAGTCTGGCGGTGACCGCCATTCTGTTTATGTTGGGACGCGATGAGCGCGGCGGCGTTACCCGCCTGCTGTTAACCGGCATTGCTCTGAATGCGCTGTGCGGCGCTGCCGTCGGCGTACTGACCTACATCAGTAACGATCAGCAACTGCGCCAGTTTTCACTCTGGGGTATGGGCAGTCTGGGGCAAGCGCAGTGGCCAGTGCTGCTGGTGGCCGCTTCGCTGATCGTTCCCGCCATGGTGGGCGTACAGTGCTATGCCCGCAAACTCAATCTGCTCCAGTTAGGTGACGAAGACGCACACTATCTGGGCGTGAAGGTCAAACAGACCAAGCTGATTTTGCTGCTGCTCAGCGCGCTGCTGGTTGGCACGGCGGTGGCGGTCAGCGGCGTGATTGCGTTTATCGGGCTGGTTATCCCGCATCTGGTGCGCATGAACCTGAGCGCCGATCACCGCTGGTTGCTGCCCGGTTCAGCGCTGGCAGGCGCGGGATTGCTTATCGCCGCCGATACGCTGGCACGAACCCTGCTGGCCCCGGCGGAAATGCCCGTGGGTTTGCTCACCAGTCTGATTGGTGGCCCCTACTTCCTCTGGCTGATTGTCACGCATAAGGGACGAACTCATGACTAACCGTCTGACAGCCCAGCATCTGCACTATCAGGTTGCCGGACGTACCTTGATTGATGACGTTTCGTTGGACATTAACGGCGGTGAGATCGTTGCGATTATCGGTCCGAACGGGGCGGGAAAATCCACGCTGCTGCGCTTGCTCACCGGCTATTTGGCCCCGGACAGCGGTGAATGCCAGTTGGCCGGAAAAGCGCTCGCTGACTGGCAGCCTGATGCCTTGGCTAAAACCCGCGCCGTAATGCGCCAACACGGGGCACTGAATTTTCCGTTTAGCGTGCGCGACGTGGTTGCCATGGGACGTGCGCCCTATCGCCACGATCGCGCGGGTGACAGCGTGGTCGACCATGTTATGGCGTTAACCGAATGCACCGCGTTGGCCCGGCAGGATTATCGCCACCTTTCCGGCGGGGAGCAGCAGCGGGTGCAGTTGGCGCGCGTGCTGGCGCAGTTATGGCACCCGACACCAACGCCCTGCTGGCTGTTTCTGGATGAGCCGACCTCGGCACTCGATCTCTATCATCAGCAACACCTGCTGCGTCTGCTCAAGCAGCTCACGCAACAGCAACCCCTTGCGGTGTGCTGCATCCTGCACGATCTGAATCTGGCTGCACTGTATGCCGATCGCATTGCTCTGCTGCATCAGGGAAAACTGGTGGCACAAGGCACACCGCAGGCGGTATTGCAAAGCGAAACGCTCACACAATGGTATCAGGCCGACGTGCTGGTACACCCACACCCCGATGACGCGACGCCGCAGGTTTTTCTGCGCCGTTAACCTAGCTGGAACAAGACACTTCCAACGCTTTCCCCCACGCTGGCGGCGCTGCCGCCAGCGATTGGTATTCAGGCTGTTCGTCATACGGGCGCGAAAGGGCCTGATGCAACTGCGACAGCGGGCCTATATCATCCTGCTCTGCCGCTTCAATCGCCTGCTGCGCCAGATAGTTACGCAGGATATATTTCGGGTTGGCTGCTTTCATGCTGCGCTGACGTTGGGCATCGCTCTGCGTCTCCAGCGCCAGCCGTGCACGATAGTCGCGAAACCAGGCGTCAAACGTCACCCGGTCGATAAACAGGTCGCGCAGTGGCGAATCGGCGCTCTGCACTTCGGTGTCACTCAGCAGGCGGAAGGTGCGGGTATAGTCGCTGCGCTCACGCGCCATCAAATTCAGCAACCCCACCAGCAGATCGTTATCGCTGGCATCGGTATCGAAAAAACCCAGCTTGGCGCGCATCAGTTGGCCAAAATGCGCCATCAGGGCCGGTTCATAGCAACCCAGTGCGGTTTCCAGTGATTCCACTGACAACAACCCCGAGAGTGCCTGCGCTAAGCGATGCAAATTCCACAGCGCCACCGCAGGCTGGTTATCAAACGCATAACGACCGTTGTAATCGGAGTGATTGCAGACAAAGTCAGGTTGATAGTCATCCATAAAACCGTAGGGACCATAATCAAACGTCAGGCCCAGGATCGACATATTGTCGGTGTTCATCACGCCGTGGGCGAACCCCACAGCCTGCCAATGGGCGACCATGCGCGCCGTGCGTTCGACAACATCGGTAAACCACAGCGAGTAGCGCTGTTCGTCGTGCTGCCACTGCGGCCAGTGGTGTGTGATGGCGAAATCAGCCAGTTTTTTCACCTGCTCCGGCTGACGCGCATAATAAAAATGCTCAAAATGGCCGAAACGCAGATGGCTTTCGGCAACACGCATCAGCATCGCGCCCCGCTCCTGCCGTTCGCGCTGAACGGGTTCATCGCTGGTAACGATCGCCAAGGCGCGCGTAGTAGGAATGCCCAGATGATGCAGTGCTTCTGACGCGAGAAATTCGCGAATCACCGATCGCAGCACCGCGCGACCGTCGCCCATGCGCGAATAGGGTGTCAACCCCGCTCCTTTCAGGTGCCACTCCATGCCAGTGCCGTTTGCCAGCCGTTGCTCACCCAGCAAAATGCCCCGCCCATCGCCCAGTTGTCCGGCCCATGTGCCAAACTGATGACCGCTATAAACCTGCGCCAGCGGCAGCATACCGGGCAGCAGCGTCTTGCCTTGCCAGATATCAATGTGTTCAGGCTGAAACCAACTGGCAGGCACCGCCAACTGCTCCGCCAGCTGCGCGCTGTGATACAGCAGGCGAGCACCCTGTAACGGTGTGGGTGAAAGCGCCGTGTAGCATCCGGGCAAGGCGTCATGGTAGTGGTGGGTAAATCGTAGTCCCTGTGTCATCGTCGTTCTATCACTCTACTGCGTCTGTCAACCTTGAGTGTAGAACGTCAGCGGGGAAATAAACACGGAGTAAATGCAGGGGTACTGGTTTAGGCGGCCGGAGTCAGCTCCCGCTCCAACGCATGCAGCGGGATGGCGGGCCATAGCTTGCCTTGTATCGCATCCACGTTGAGGTGATGCACTTTTTTCAGATGATCGAGCGTATCAATCCCTTTAGCAATCACCCCGAGGCCCCGCTGGTGGCTTTTCATCACGTTAAGCAACGGGTCCATGATCAGGTCGGGGGCCGGACGCGAAAGAATGTCCCACACCAGTTTAGGATCGATTTTCACATAGCTCAGCAAGCCATCATGGAACGCTTTGAGATTTACCTTGCCAGAGCCGAAGTTATCCAGCCACAGGGGAAACATATTACTGAGTTCGGTGATACCCCGGTTTCCTTTACCTTCGCCGAGGTGAGGAAACGCCTCGTTAATTTCCAGATGAACAAAGGGTAACGCACGAATGGCGTTGCGGCGTGGAATCGATGCCATCAGCAGTTCGGCGCAATGTTTCTCAATGCGCCACACCAGCAAAAACCGGTGCAGTTTGAGCCACTCCGCTTTGCGTTGAATGATATCGATTTGTTCATCCAGCAACGTCAGTTTTTGCGCCGTGGTCAACATACTCATCAGGATATCGCCCGGCACGGTGAGTTTGCCATCCGCACTATTGAAACAACCTGTCATTTCCAAGGCCAATAGCCGTTCATCCCGACTATAGATAGGCCAGAACAGGTATTCACTTTCGTAGTCAATGTCTAACGTGATTTTCATGATCGAGATCTGCGGAGATAAGCGTGCAATATCACTCTAGCGCCAACGATGAGCGCTCAACAATCCCTTTTTCGTTATCCTGATGCTCCCCTTACAGTGATGTCACGCTGTTAACGATTATCCTGCTTTAGCGGATATTCTCCGCCAGCCATTGGTGCACCTGTTGCAGTTCGGGCTGCTGTTCAGGAAATTGTTCAAACAGCGCTTCACCCGCCGCGATGATATCGGGCACACGGTATGGGCGACCCTGCAAGGCCTGCGCCAGCGCCTCTAACGGCGCGGGGTTAAGACTGTCCGTAAACAGCTGGCTGCGCGTAATGACACCGCGATCGACATCCATATGCAGTTCAATGCCACCCCAGGGAAAGCGCGTATCCAGCATATGGGTAAAATCCGGTGCCTGACCAAAATTCCATTCCCAACTGCTTTGCTTGGCAAATTGTTCGCGAAAGCCGGGGAGATCGGGCATTTGCTCGGGTGAAATGTGCTCCGCGGTGCAACTGTCCGCGTAATAGGCAAAAAATGCGTCACGCACCGCCTCACACACTTGCGCGTGATCGACCGTCGGCAACAGTTCCACCAGGTTGGCAACGCGGGAGCGTACTGAGGTGATGCCTTTGGCCTGCAATTTCTTCACATCCGGGTTGAGGTAATTTGCCAAACGCGAAAGATCGGCATTGAGCAACAGCGTACCGTGATGAAAGCCGCGATCCTTGGTTTCGCGGTAGGCAGACCCCGAAACCTTACGTTCGCCCTCTGCGGTCGCCACCACCAGATCGTTCCGCCCTGAAGCCGAAGCCGTAACGCCCAGCGCGGCCAGCGCATCGAGAATGATGGCGGTAGAAACGCTTTTATCGTAGCCCGGCTTTCCGGCCATAAAAGTAAAGCAGGTGTTGCCCAAATCGTGAAAAACGGCACCACCACCGCTGCTGCGGCGTGCAAGTTTGATGCCGTCTGCCTCCATCTTGCGGGTATTGCACTCTTTCCACGGGTTTTGCGCCCGACCAATCACCACGGTTTCCGCATTGCGCCAGAGGAACAGCACGTGCTGCGTGGGTGACATTTGGCGAAAGATGCACTCTTCGACGGCCAGATTAAACCAGGGATCGTAAGAGTCAGACAGCAATAAACGGAGTGATGACATTGAGGCTCCATGCGCAAACGGCCTGCCGGCAGCGGCAGCCGCTATTTCAGAGTGGAATCAGATTCGGCGCGCCTGCCAGTAGGCCCGCTTCCAGTAGACGTTATCCAATGACGATCGCATTACGCCCTGGCTGGTTGAGGCGTGAATAAACTGATCGTCTTTATCATAAATACCCACATGCAATCCGCTGCTGCCGCTGCCAGTTTTGAAAAACACCAAATCGCCCGGCAACAGATCGTCCCGGTCAATGCGGGAGCCCAATTCCGTTTGCGCTTCGGTGGTGCGCGGCAGTTGCATACCGAAACGATCGCGAAAGGTTAAATAGACAAAGCCAGAGCAATCGATGCCGCGGTGATCCAGCCCGCCATAGCGATACGGCGTGCCACGCCACTGCGTGAGCTGTTCATTAAGTTGGCTTATTACCATGATGGAGTCGCCCAGACGCGGATTGGGCGGCGGCGCGCGATGGCTGCTGCACCCAACCAAAAACAAACTTGCGATCAGCAACCCCTGAATCAAGCGCATCTGCGGTATCCTGCGAGTATCGGTTCGTGTTCACCGCGTCCTGCGGGGAATGTCACGCTATCAGAATGATATTGCTGCCTAATTTAGCGTTGATTTCACTGTCTTGGCAAGTCTGATGCGGTAAATGACCGGTTACTCGGACACCGGCACCAGCCAGTCGCTCTCGCCCACGCGATGACGTTGGAAATCAATGCCAAAAACCGGTGCCAGTCGTTCAGGCTGCATGACCTGTGCCGCATCGCCAGCATCAATCAACTTACCTTTTGAAATCAACCAAATATCATCAGCCTGCTGTAGGCTGTGATTCAAGTCGTGGGCGCTGGCCAGCACAATCAACCCAGCCTGACACAACACTTTCAGCATGGCATCAAGCGCGACACGTTGCGCCACGTCCAGACCGGTGGCGGGCTCATCCAGCACCAACAGGCGGGCATGCGGATTAAGCGAAGGCCACACCTGCAAGAATACGGCGGCAAGGCGTACACGCTGCCACTCGCCGCCGGAGAGTTCCGTCAACGGCCGCGTCAATTTATCGGTTAACATCAGGCGCGTGGCGATCTGAGCGACCACTTCATCGACCGCCATCACGCTGACCTGCCTCGGCTGGTGTAACGCCAGATATTGGAACACGGGCATCAGCGCCCCCGGGCTTTGCTGCTGAGACAGATAAGCGCGACGCAGCGCCAGGTCTCGCGCAGACAAATCGGCAATCGGCATGCCGTCCAGCTCCACGCGCCCTTCTCCCTCCAGCAGTCCGGAAACCCGTGCCAGCAAGGTGCTTTTCCCAGAACCATTGGGCCCAACCACGTGAATCAAGCGACCGGCATAGGCGCTGACGCTGACGGGCTGTAAACGCCGCCCGCAGGCAACGTGGGTCAGACGCAGCGCGCAGGGAACGTGATGCTTCAACTCTTGCGTCAACAATTACTCGGCCACCGCAGCATCAATGGCGTTAACAATCATTTTGTCATCCGGGGCGATATCGGGAGAGAAACGCTGGATCACCTGACCATTGCGCCCGATCAGGAATTTTTCAAAATTCCACAGAATATCTTCAGGATGCTTGGGCGCACGGCCTTTATTGAGTAACCGTTCGTAGAAGCCGCTGAGCAGATTTCCCTTGGCTTTAGGCTGTGCGGCAATCAGGTGACGGTACAGAGGATGGCGTTGCTCGCCATTCACCTCAATCTTGCTGAACATCGGGAACTGTACGCCAAAGGTGGCACGGCAAAATTCCTGGATCTCGTCGTCGCTGCCGGGTTCTTGTCCGGCGAACTCATTGGAAGGAAAACCCAGTACCACAAGGCCGCGCTCGCGATAGCTTTCATACAGTTTTTCCAACGCATCGTACTGTTTAGTTAAACCGCACTTGGAAGCCACATTAACAATCAGTGCGACCTGTCCCTGATAAGCGCCAAAGGTGGTCGCTTCGCCGTTGATGGTGGTCAGCGGGATTGCATAGATGTCGTTACTCATAGTCACCTTCCTGTTGTACGTCATTAGGTTACATTTACCGGATTACCCTGGCGCAGCAGCAGCCAGATAAATAACGGTGCGCCGAGCGTCGCGGTGATCACACCGATAGGCAACTCGGCCGAGGGGATCACCACGCGCGCCATGGTGTCAGAGAGTGACAGCGTCATGGCACCCGCCAGCCCGCAGCCCGTCAGTAAGTAACGTTGATCGGTCAACCCGATCAGGCGCAGCGCATGGGGTACAATCAGCCCGACAAACCCGATAACGCCGGCCAGCGCTACGCTAATCCCCACCAGAATGCCCACGACCAGCACCAAAAGGTTACGCCAGCGGTAAACGGAGATCCCCAACTGCCGTGCTTGAATCTCACCCAGCGAAAGACGGTTGAGCGTCTGTCCCTGGCGGCTTAACCACGCCAGACAAGGCAGCAACGCCACCATCAACCACCCGTAGCGCCAGTCAACGCCGCTGAATCCGCCCAGCATCCAATACATCAGTTGGCGTAGATCCAGACTGGTGCTGAAATAGACCGCCCAGGTCATCACCGCGCTGCATACAATCCCCAGCGCCACGCCAATCAGCAGCAAACGCGCGTTGGAGATATGACGTCGGGCAAAGTGTAATAGCAAGAATGTGGTGGCGAGCGCACCCACGATAGCGCCGACGCTCAGTACCCAAACGGGCTGCAACCCCTGCCCCAGCATTACGCCAAGCACCAGCGCCACGCCCGCGCCATTAGCAACGCCCAGCAAGCCCGGTTCTGCCAGCGGATTATCGAAAATGGCCTGCATCACGGCCCCTGACATCGCCAGGCTCGCCCCTACCAGCATAACAGCCAGCATTCTCGGTAAGCGCAACTGCCAGATGAAAACGCGCTCGGCGTCATCCCACCACGCCCAGGGCATTACCCAACGATCGCCAGCACATAACCCGATGATCACGGTCACCGCCGCCAGTAGCGCCAACACCACGATGCGTTGACGGTCGTGATAGCGCTGGCGCAAACGCAACAGCGAGTATCCCTTGTTCAATGACTGCATAACGCTATCCTGTACCCTGCGGTCACACCCCGCAAACTCAACTCTGCTTAACTCGACCGCCATGTCGTGTAGCGTCACTGCACGCCGTTCATCTCGTTCAGGCATTCAGGATGCCTGGTAGCGATTAAAACGCCACTTTACGCCGCCCCGTCAGCCAGGCACCGACAAACTCAGGCACCACCGCCGTCGCCGCGCCGTAGATTTTTTCATCAAACTGGCTCTCTACCTGACTCGGCTCGAGATTCAGTTCGATGGTGTAAGCGCCATGGGTGTGCGCTTCATGAACGAACCCTGCGGCCGGATAGACATGGCCGGAAGTCCCGATGGCGATGAAATAATCGGCTTGCGCCAGCGCCTGATAGATGCGCTCCATGCCAAGGGGCATTTCCCCGAACCACACCACGTGCGGACGCAGCGGCGCGGGAAACTGGCAACAGTGGCAGCGTTCATCGGCAGCAATATCACCGGTCCACTCGATAACCTGCCCGCTCTGGCAACAGCGCACCTTGAGCAATTCGCCGTGCATATGGACAACCCGCTGGCTGCCCGCACGCTCATGCAAATTATCGATATTTTGCGTCACCAACAGGAAGTTATCCCCGAGCGCCGCCTCAAGATTGGCTAACGCCAGGTGCGCCGCATTGGGTACCACCTCTGGCTGCTGCAACTGCTTACGGCGCGCGTTGTAAAACGCTTGCACCAGTTGCGGATCGCGTTGAAACCCTTCCGGCGTGGCGACATCCTCCACCCGGTGCTCTTCCCACAGACCATCCGCCGCACGAAAGGTGCGAATGCCGGATTCCGCTGAAATCCCGGCGCCGGTCAGAACCACCACGCGCGGGCTTTTTGATTCATTCACCGCCAGATAATCCTTATGGAAAATACGTGAACGCAGACGCTGCTGACGCAGTCGCTTTCCTTGATGAAACCGGATCATCCGTTGACGCGTATGCATGTCTGCTCCTGTGAAAGCTGGGTGGAATGCCTGCTTGATTGCCAATAACCGTGTATCGCTAAAAAACTAATGCGAAGAAAAGTGCAGCAGGGCCGCGCCCCGAACGCCGCCAGCATCGCCGTAGCGCGCCTTCTCAATGCGCGGTAAGCGCGCCACCGGCAGCAAATACTCAGGCAACCGTGCCGGGAGAAACTGATAGATCTCGTCAAAATTAGACAAACCGCCGCCCAATACCAGCAGGTGTGGGTCAAACATCGTCAACAGATTCCCCACGCAGGCCGCCAGCACGCTCATATAGCGATCGACGTGCGCCAACGCGTTTGTCTCACCCGCCCGATAATGGCGAATAATGGTGACCGCATTGAGACTCTCGCCGTAGGTGTGCGCATAAAGCCACTCAAAACCCCGGCCAGAAATATAGTTTTCAATACAGCCCGACTGACCACAGCCGCATTTAACCCGGGGAATATCCTCACCCATGATATCCAGCGCGTCCACCGGTAACCGGAAATGGCCGAACTCGCCGGTTATGCCGTTGCGCCCATCAATCACTTCGCCGTTAATCACCAGACCGCCACCGACGCCAGTGCCAAGGATCAGCCCCAACACCACAGGGTACTGACGAAACTCCCCCTCCCAGGCTTCCGAAAGCGCGAAACAGTTGGCATCGTTGGTCATGCGCACGTCGCGCTGTAACAAGCGTTGTAAATCGGCCTGTAACGGTTTTCCCATGGTTGCAGGCAGGTTAGCGGTAAACAGCGCGCCATCATCCCCGTCGCGCATACCGGGAATACCAACGCCGACCGTCCCCGTTTTTCCGCTCAGCGCATCGGCTTCCTGCGTGAGCGCAACAAAGGCCGCCAGCAACGCATCGTAGTCATTACGCGGCGTAGGCACGCGTTTTTGCCACACGGACTTCATGTCCGCATCAAAGACGCCGACTTCAATCTTACTGCCGCCCAGGTCAAAACCATAATACATGGCTCACTCCTCTGTGGCTGAATAGGTTGCGCGATTACTGCCCGCTTAACACGCGAGCGGGCTCAATACGGCTGGCACGCCGCGCCGGATACCAACTGGCGAGCAAGCTCAACGCCACGGCAGTGAGCAGCACCAGCACCACATCCGTCATGTGCAATTCTGACGGCAGGAAATCGATAAAATAGATATCACCCGACAGAAAATGGTGTCCGGTCAGCGATTCGATCCCGCGAATAATCGCACTCAGTTGCAACGTTGCCACCACGCCAATCACAGCACCGATCACGCAGCCGAGCAGGCCCGCCAGCAAACCGTACCAAATAAAAATGGCGCGGATCAGTCTGTCGCTCGCCCCCAGGGTGCGCAATACGGCGATATCACTGCTTTTGTCTTTCACCGCCATCACCAGCGTGGAAACAATGTTAAAACAGGCCACGCCAATCACCAGTACCATCGCTAAATACATGATAGTCCGAATCATCTGGATGTCGCGGTACATGTAGCCGTAGGTGCCAATCCAGTCATGGATAAAGATATAGGTGTCAGTCACTTTCCCGGCATCACGCACCAGTTTGCTGGCGGCAAATACGTCATCAACCTTGATGGCAATGCCACTGACATCATCCCCCATGTCCAGATACTGCTGGGCGTCAGCCAGCGGGATCAACGCCAGACTGTGATCGAGTTGCCCGCTGAGTTGCAGAATACCGCTCACGTGCAGGCGAATGCGTTTTGGCTGCAACAGTTTCATTTGCGGATCGCTGTTGGGGATCATCACTGTCACCCAATCCCCGGTTTTTACCTCAAGTGCCTGCGCGACGCCCTTCCCGAGAATAACCTGCTGCTCGCCGGCCTTAAAATTGGCCCACGCGTTTCCTGCCACAAACGTTGGCAAGGTGCTGAGGCGTTGTTCCTGTTGTGGATCGACGCCTTTCATCTGTATCGCGCGCAGTCTGGCACCGCTTTCCAGCAGCCCGGTGAAATGCACATAAGGCGCAGCGGCAACGATACCAGGCACCTGCTCAATGTTGGGCAACATCCCCTGCCAACCGGTGAACGGCGGATTGACCGGTTCCATTTCACCATGGGGCACCACCGCCAGAATACGATTTTTCAATTCACGTTCGAAACCGTTCATGGCGCTGAGGCCAACGATCAGCACCGCCACCCCGAGCGCAATACCGATGGTAGAAATCACCGAGATCAGGGAAACCATGCCACCGCGCCGACGGCCCCGGCTAAAACGCAGCCCAATCAGCAGGGAAAGCGGGGGAAAACTCATTGCGCAGCTCCCATCAGGGTTAACTCTTGCTGAAGTTGCCCGTCACGCATTTCCAACTGGCGACGCAAACGCGCAGCCAGCGACAAATCGTGAGTCACCACCAGAAACGCCGTGCCCTGACGCACGTTTAATTCGCCCAGCAGTTCAAAAATGGTATCCGCCGTGCGCTGATCGAGGTTACCCGTGGGCTCGTCCGCCAACACCAGCGACGGGCTATTCACCAGCGCACGGGCGATGGCCACGCGCTGACGCTCCCCGCCGGACAATTCGCTGGAGCGGTGCTCGCGCCGTGCATCCAGTCCCACGGCGGCCAGCATGGCGCGCGCTTGATCCTGCGCCTGCGCGGGCGGCGTGTTGCCAATCAGCAGTGGCATCGCCACGTTTTCCAACGCGGTGAAATCCGGCAGTAAATGGTGAAACTGGTAGATAAAGCCCAGTTCGCGGTTGCGTAGCGCCGATTTGGCGGCGGCAGAGAGCCCGCTGAGCGCTTCTCCTTTGAAGATAACATCGCCCGTGGTGGGCGCATCCAGCCCGCCCAGCAGGTGCAACAGGGTACTTTTCCCCGACCCGGAGCTGCCGACAATCGCCATCATTTCACCGGCTTGCATGCTGAATGTCACATGACGCAGCACCTCGGTGGACAGTTTTCCTTCCTGATAGGTTTTGCACAGGTCATTACATTGCAGCAACAGGGAATCATTCATAGCGTAAAGCCTCGGCGGGATGAACGGCGGCGGCGCGCCAGGAAGGATAAAGGGTAGAGAGCAGTGCGACGATCATCGCCACCAACGCGATGGTCACCACCTGCACAGCATCAATATGAACCGGCAGCGCGGCACCATCCAACAATAATCCCAATGCCGGGATCAGGGTATTGAGCTGGCTGGCCAGTAGCGTACCGAGCACTGCCCCCAACAAGGCACCCACCACCCCGGCGCTTCCGCCCTGCACCATAAACACTGCCATGATCTGGCGTTGAGTCAGCCCCTGCGTTTGCAAAATGGCGACCTCACCCTGCTTTTCCATCACCAACAACCCCAACGACGTAATGATATTGAACGCCGCGACGGCGACGATCAGGCTTAATAACAGCCCCATCATGTTTTTTTCCATGCGAACGGCCTGAAACAGCTCGCCCTTACGCTCGCGCCAATCCTTCATCACCAGCCCTTGTGGCACCGGCTGCGCACTGAACGCCACAATATCCAACGGGTTTTCCAGCCACAAACGCCAGCCGGTAATGTGCCCGGTCGGGTAACGCATCAGACGCGACGCATCCTGCTGATTGACCAGCATCTGGTAACCATCCACTTCGCTGCCCGCAGCAAAGGTGCCCGCCACGGTAAACAAGCGCTGGCTGGGAATGCGTCCCATCGGCGTGAGCTGGCTGGCACCGGTAACCATAATACGCAGTTGTTCACCGCGTTTAACCCCAAGCTGCGAGGCCAACTGCTCGCCAAGGATCACCTGATATTCACCCGGCTGGAGTTGGGTGAGCGCGGTATTTTTCAAATAACGTGACAAGGGCTCAGGCTCGTCGGGATTAATGCCGAGCATCACGCCCACCGCCACGCTGCGCGCGCTCTGCAACACCACTTCGCCCGTGGTGATAGGGGCAATGCGCGTCACGCCCTGTAAGCTACTCAGCGACGATGCGGGCAACGCCTGCGGATCGAGTGAACCATTTGCCGTGGTCACCACTGCTTGCGGCATCAGCCCCAGGATGCTTTCCTCAAGCTCCCGTTCAAATCCGTTCATCACCGACAATACGGTCACCAGTGCCATTACGCCTAACGTGATGCCAATGGCCGATAACCAGGAGACAAATCGCCCGAAGCGATCCGATGCTCGCCCACGCATATAACGCAGGCCAATAAATAAAGCGACAGGTTGATACATGAAATCCGTCTGGATAAGGTTGCTAAAGCAAAGTGATCAAGGATAATAAAGGGTCATATCACTTTATGGAACCCTACCCCGCTTTCTACACTGCTTTTTCTTATGCTGGAACGGGGCAACACCAGATATTCGGAATATGCCTGAAAAAAATCGCTATGCTCTGCCCGTTAAATCGGGTGAACAACGTCTGTTGGGTCAGCTAACCGGCGCAGCCTGCGCCGTCGAGTGTGCCGACATCATTGAACGCCACGCCGGACCGGTGGTGCTTATCGCACCCGATATGCAAAACGCGCTGCGGCTACGCGATGAACTTCAGCAGTTTACTGCGCATCCGGTCACCACGCTGTCTGACTGGGAGACGCTGCCTTACGACAGCTTCTCGCCGCATCAGGAGATCATCTCCGCGCGCCTCTCCACGCTGTATCACCTCCCAGAGATGACGCGCGGCGTGCTGGTGTTACCGGTCAATACGCTGATGCAGTTGGTTTGCCCGCACACTTTCCTGCACGGTCATGCATTGATGGTGAAAAAAGGGCAACGCCTGTCGCGCGATAAACTGCGCGCGCAGTTGGAGCAAGCGGGCTATCGCAGTGTCGATCAGGTGATGGAGCACGGGGAGTTCGCCACGCGCGGTGCGCTACTGGACCTGTTTCCCATGGGCAGTGAGGAGCCCTACCGCATCGATTTTTTCGACGATGACGTAGACAGCCTGCGCGTATTTGATGTTGATAGCCAGCGCACGCTGCACGAAGTGGCACAGATTAGCCTGCTGCCTGCGCACGAATTTCCTACCGACAAAAATGCCATTGAACGCTTTCGCAGCCAGTGGCGCGAAACCTTTGAAGTGCGTCGCGATGCCGAGCATATTTATCAGCAGGTCAGCAAAGGCACCTGGCCCGCCGGTATCGAATATTGGCAGCCGCTGTTTTTTGAACAGCCACTCAGCACGCTGTTTAGCTATCTCCCCAGCAATACGCTGCTGGTCAACACCGGCGATCTTGAAGCGAGCGCCACCCGTTTTTGGGCCGACATTCAACAGCGCTTTGAAAGCCGCCGCGTAGACCCAATGCGCCCGCTGTTAGCGCCGGAATCCTTGTGGCTGCGTGTCGATGCGTTGTTCAGCGAACTGAAAGCCTGGCCGCGCGTACAGCTCAGCAAAGAGACGCTGACGGAAAAAGCGGCGCACCGCAACCTGGGTTACCAAACGCTGCCAGACATTGCCATCCAGCACCAGCACAAATCACCGCTGGATGCGCTGCGGCGTTTTTTGGAAGGCTTTTCCGGACAGGTCATCTTTTCCGTTGAAAGCGAAGGGCGCCGCGAAACCCTTCAGGAATTACTGGCACGCATCAAACTGGCACCAACGCCGATTACCCGGTTGGATCAGGCGGACAAGCCCGGCGCTTACCTGATTATCGGTGCCAGCGAGCACGGTTTTATCGACACCATGCGCCAGCGCGCGTTGATTTGTGAAAGCGATCTGCTCGGCGAACGCGTCGCGCGTAGACGCCAGGACAGCCGACGTACCATTAATACCGATACGCTGATCCGCAATCTGGCCGAACTGCATCCGGGCCAACCGGTGGTGCATCTGGAGCACGGCGTCGGGCGTTATGTCGGCCTCACGACGCTGGAAGCGGGCGGCATCATGGCCGAGTACATGATCCTGACCTACGCCGGGGAAGATAAACTCTACGTCCCGGTTTCGTCACTGCACCTCATCAGCCGTTATTCCGGTGGCGCGGATGACAACGCGCCGTTGCACAAACTGGGCGGCGATGCCTGGTCACGCGCGCGACAGAAAGCGGCGGAGAAAGTGCGTGATGTGGCAGCCGAACTGCTGGATATCTACGCGCAGCGCGCAGCGAAAAGCGGCTTTGCCTTTAAGCACGATCGTGAGCAATACCAACTCTTCTGCGAAGGCTTCCCGTTCGAAACCACGCCGGATCAGGCGCAAGCCATCAATGCCGTGCTGAGCGACATGTGCCAACCGCTGGCAATGGACCGCCTGGTGTGCGGTGATGTCGGCTTCGGCAAAACTGAAGTCGCGATGCGCGCCGCGTTTCTCGCCGTGGAAAACCACAAACAGGTGGCGGTGCTGGTGCCGACCACCCTGCTGGCACAACAGCATTACGACAATTTCCGCGATCGCTTTGCCAACTGGCCTATCCGTATCGAAATGCTCTCCCGCTTCCGTAGCGCCAAAGAACAGACGCAGGTGCTGGAACAAACGCAGGAAGGCAAGGTGGATATTCTGATCGGCACCCACAAACTGCTGCAAAGTGACGTGCACTGGCGCGACCTTGGGCTGCTGATTGTGGATGAAGAGCACCGCTTTGGCGTGCGCCACAAAGAGCGTATCAAAGCGATGCGTGCCGACGTGGATATCCTGACGCTGACCGCCACGCCGATCCCGCGCACCCTGAATATGGCGATGAGCGGAATGCGCGATCTTTCGATTATCGCCACACCGCCCGCGCGCCGCCTGGCAGTAAAAACCTTTGTACGCGAGTATGATAGTTTGTTGGTGCGCGAAGCGATGCTGCGTGAAATTCTGCGCGGTGGACAGGTGTATTACCTCTACAACGACGTCGAAAATATCGAGAAAGCCGCTCAGCGCCTGACGGAGTTGGTGCCTGAAGCGCGCATCGCGATTGGTCACGGCCAAATGCGCGAACGGGATCTGGAACGCGTGATGAGCGATTTCCACCATCAACGCTTTAACGTGCTGGTGTGCACCACCATCATTGAGACCGGCATCGATATTCCCAGCGCCAATACCATCATCATTGAGCGCGCCGACCATTTCGGTCTGGCTCAGTTGCACCAACTGCGCGGCCGCGTCGGCCGCTCGCACCATCAGGCCTATGCCTATCTGCTGACACCGAACCCGAAGGCGATGAGCACCGATGCACATAAACGGCTGGAAGCCATCGCATCATTGGAAGATCTGGGCGCAGGCTTTGCACTGGCAACCCATGATTTAGAGATTCGCGGTGCGGGTGAACTGCTTGGCGAAGATCAGAGTGGGCAAATGACCACCGTCGGTTTTTCGCTCTATATGGAGCTGTTGGAAAGCGCGGTCGATGCGCTCAAAGCCGGGCGCGAGCCCTCTTTGGAAGATCTGATCAGCAGCCAGACCGAGGTGGAATTACGCCTGCCGTCCCTGCTGCCGGAGGCCTTTATCCCTGACGTCAATACCCGTTTGTCGTTCTACAAGCGCATTGCCAGCGCCAAGGATGATAACGCGCTGGAAGAACTGAAAGTGGAGCTTATCGATCGCTTTGGCACCCTGCCGGATGCCACGCGCCATCTGTTGCAGATTGCCGCGCTGCGCCAGCGCGCACAATCGCTGGGTATCAAACGTATCGAGGGTAACGAAAAAGGCGGATTTATCGAGTTCGGCGCCCATAATCGGGTCGATCCTGCGCATCTGATTGGCCTGTTACAGCGCGATCCTCGCGTCTATCGTTTGGATGGCCCTACCCGTTTGAAATTCATTAAAGACCTCAGCGAAAGACCGCAGCGTGTCGATTTCATCACTGGACTTCTGACAGACATGGCCCAGCATACCTTGGCGGCATAAGCTCACACAGTGGTGGCTAGTATCTCTTAGCCACCACTGTGTACGGGGTTGAATAGAGTGTAACCAAACGGTAACCCCCAGGAATAAGCGCCAAGGCTAAAACTCGCCCTGGATCAACATAAATTGCATGTCATTGAGCACTATTATAGATATCAAATTTATTAAAAAGTGAGTGTGCTCTGTAATAATACCGTGCGTAAAGATATATTTCGAAGGCGTGATATTTTCTATTAGCGAAGTGGCTTCACAAGATAATGCCTTGAAAATTTTAGATAAAAACCATCCAGACTGCCATATTCTGAATAACCCAATTTTATATAAAACCCGCGGGCCTGAAAACTGAAGGTGTCAACATAAGAAAAATGGCAGTCTCTCTTTATCGCTTCCCCCTCTGCCATTAGCATCAACTCGCGCCCGACGCCGTTTTTTTGATACTCAGCCGCAACCCACAGATATTGAATGTCTAATCCGCCCCACCATGTTCTGGCTATTATCCCACCCTTTATATTACCTGATGCATCATTAACCGTGACTCTTAATGGTTGAATGTCGACAGGTGCAAAATGGTCATTATGTTTCCATAAGCCATCAAGTATCTGCTTCTCTTCATTTTCATCAGGCGTGCAGTGTAATAGGTAATTCATCGGTCCCCCTTGTGGTTGAAAATAACTCACCTAGCTCACTGCATTAATCTTATCGACATAAAACTATCCAATACTGAAATAAATATAAAATACCAAGTGCTTTCTGAATTTTTAATAGGATTCAATACACTGCACTACCGTGCTCTAGCCAGCAACAGCAATAACACATAGACCAGCATGGCCGCACCCAGGTTATAGAACATCCCCGCCACAAAGGCATCGGCGTACTGGCCTGCCTGCGCTATCACGCCATCATCGGTGGTCAGCGCCTCAGCAAACAGGAGGCCGACCACCGCCACGCCCAGCGCCGCGCCCACTTGTTGCACCGTAGAAACTACCCCTGACGCCATACCAGCCTGCGTTTCAGCGACAAAGCCCAGCACCACATTCAGCAATGGCGTCATGATGAAACCCTGACCGGCACCGACCACCACCAGCACGGGAATCAACCGCACAGCGACCAACTCCGCCCCGGCCATTCTCACCTGCACGATCAGCCCGCCGATGGAGAGCGCATAGACCAACGCCCCCACCACGATCGCTCGCATGCCAAAGCGTGCCACCAGCCTCGGTGCGGCCAGCGACGCCAAGATAAAACCCAGGCTACAGGGTGCAAAGATGCTGCCCGCCACCAAGGGATCGAGACCCAGACCGGTTTGCATCAGCAACGCGAAGCACAAAAAGAAGGAGCTCGACGTCGAGTAGACCAGCAACACCAGCACAGCCCCCAACGCAAAACGGCGTTGCGATAGCAACTGCATGTCGACCAGAGGGATTCCGCCGCGCATCCGCCGCCACTCTTGCTGCCGATAAAACAGTGCAAACAGCACCATTGCCGCACTCATCGACCAGAAACTCCACCCCGGCCAGCCTTGTGCGGGCCCCTCGATCAGTGCCACCAGCAGCAGTGTCAACCCCGCACTGCTCAACACCATCCCCGTCCCGTCCAAGTCTGAGCGCTGTGGCGCGCGAGTTTCTGGAATACAGCGCGCAGCGACGAGGGCAAACAGACCCATGGGCACATTGATAAGAAAGATGCTGCGCCAGCCCAGCCCGAGCAGATCGGCATATACCATCCAGCCACCCAGCACCTGGCCCGCAATCGCGGACAGACCGAGCGTCATCCCCAGCAGGCCGAAGGCACGGCGGCTGTCATCTCCGCCGAAGTTGACGCGAATGGACGCATAGACCTGGGGGAACAGCAAGGCGGCGGCCAAACCTTGTAACACCCGTGCGCCGATCAAAAAGTTGGCGCTGGGTGCCAGTCCGCACAACACCGATGTCAGGGTGAAACTCGCCATGCCGACGATGAACAGTCGGCGGCGACCAAACCGGTCTCCCAGCCGCCCACCGGTGATGAGCAAGACACCGAAGGCCAACTCGTAGCCAGCCACGATAAAACCGACCTGCGCAAAGCTCGCACCCAGCCCGGTTTGCATGCTGGGAATCGCCACGTTGACCACGAACAGATCGAAGATGGTCATGAAACCGGCGAACAGCAGCACGGACAACCCCAGCCACGGTGGAGCACTGACGGCGCGCTCGGACGACAGCGTACAGCAAGAATTTGAGTTCATATTGCGTTTCCAGAGTAAAGAAGCGAACATTCTCAAATTCTTTTTAAACGATTACAATTTAACACGTTATGCTATTACTAAAAGCAACGAGGTAAATGATGCGAACTCTGGAACGAACCCGCCCCGATCTGGCGGCTTTCCTGCGCACGCTCCGTGAGCGTCTTACGCCAGCCGAGGTAGGGCTGCCCAGTGGCAACCGACGTCGCACGCCGGGACTGCGGCGCGAAGAGGTCGCCGCACTCGCTGGCGTTGGCCTGACCTGGTACACCTGGTTGGAACAAGGGCGTGACATCGGGGTGTCGGCCAGCTTTCTCGATAATCTGGCGCGGGTGCTTAAACTGGACGCGGCCCAGCGCAGGCACCTGTATCTGTTGGCCCACCAACGCCCGCCCGCAGAACCTGGAAAAACCTGGTGCGTGCTGCCTCCATTGGTGCGACGCCTGATGCACGACCTGCCGCATCCAGCCTTCGTGCTCAACCTGCGTTGGGACGTACTGGGCTTTAATGCCGAAGCCGATAGGCTTTTCGGCTTTGGCAAGCACGCGCCCGAACGGCGCAACTTACTGTGGTTGCTGTTCACCGATCCGTTGCTGCATCAACGCATAGACAATTGGGAACAACAAGCGCCCCTGATGCTATCGAGCTTTCGCCGCGACTTCACTCGCGGTACGCAGGAAGCCGATATTCACCAACTGGTGGATGAACTGGAGCGGGTGTCGCCGGAGTTCAGGGCGTGGTGGCGGCAGCACGACGTTCATGCCTCCTGTAGCGGCGTGCGCAAGCTGGTGATCGACGGCCAGCCATCCCCCTTCGAGCACACCTCGTTGACGGTGGATGAGGACCGGCACCTGCGGTTGGTGGTTTATGCACGCGCTGCCAGCGCGTCTTAGGCGATCGCACACAGACGGATTTATCCTCGGCCAGGGACTCTGAAAAAGGTATCCCTCTATACAAGCCGCTTCGCACGCAGTAAAATCCCCGCCTTTTTCTTATTACCGGGGGAGATAACATGTTTATCGGCTTTGACTACGGCACGGCGAACTGTTCCGTTGCACTAATGCAAAATGGCACGCCACGCCTGTTGCCACTGGAAAACAACTCTCCCTATCTCTCGTCTATGCTGTGCGCGCCCACGCGTGAAGCCGTCAGCGAGTGGTTGTGGCGTCATCATCAGGTAGACGCTCAAGGCGAAAATGCGCAGCTGCTGCGGCGCGCCATCAGCTATAACCGCGATGAAGATATTGCCGTTGAATCTCACAGCGTACACTTTGGACAAGCGGCGCTGGCGCGTTATATGGACGATCCGCAAGAAGTGTGGTTCGTGAAATCCCCGAAGTCGTTTTTAGGTGCGGTAGGGCTAAAAGCGCAGCAGATCGCCTTTTTTGAAGATCTGGTGTGCGCCATGATGCTGCATATTCGCCAGCAGGCGGAGCAGCACGCGGGAGATGCCATCACCCAGGCGGTGATTGGTCGGCCTATCCATTTCCAAAGTATCGGTGGCGACGCTGCGGATAAGCAAGCGCAGGACATTCTTGAACGTGCCGCAACGCGCGCCGGGTTCCGTGATATCGCGTTTCAGTTTGAGCCGGTTGCCGCCGGGCTGGATTTCGAAGCAACGCTACAGCAGGAAACCCGGGTACTGGTGGTCGACATCGGCGGCGGTACCACCGACTGCTCGATGCTGCTGATGGGGCCTGCGTGGCACCGCAAGCAAGAGCGCCACGACAGTCTGCTGGGACACAGCGGGTGCCGCACCGGCGGCAACGACCTCGATATCCAACTGGCCTTCAAACAGTTTATGCCGCTGCTCGGTATGAATGGCATGACGGAAAAAGGCATTGCCCTGCCGACTCTGCCCTGGTGGAACGCGGTCGCGATTAACGATGTGCCGGCGCAGAGTGCGTTTTATCACAATGCGACCCGCACGCTGATTAACGAGATGATCCGCGATGCGCGTGAACCCGCGCAGATCAAACGCCTGTTGAACGTCTGGCAGCAGCGTTTGAGCTATCGGTTGGTGCAGCAAGCGGAAGCCTGCAAAATTGCTTTATCCGATGCGCCCATCACCGACGCTGCGCTGGCGTTTATCGAAACCGCGCTGGCAACACGCGTCTCTGCCGAAGAGATGGTGCAGGCTATCGCTCAGCCCGTGTCGCAGATTCAAACCCAGATTCGCCAGGCGCTGGAGGACAGCGGAACACGTCCCGACGTGGTTTATCTGACCGGCGGTAGTGCGCGCTCGCCGCAGTTGCGTCTGGCGGTACAACAGACATTGCCTGATGTGACAATCGCCAGCGGCGATGATTTTGGTTCCGTCACCGCCGGGTTGGCGCGCTGGGCAGAATTGCTGTTTCAGCGTTAAGCGGTGACTGACACGCCCTGACGGGCGTGTCAGATTTCCACTTATGCCTTTTGATTCAGCACCAGTTGCCCATTTCTGTCCAATGGGATTTGGGTGCCGGGATCGCGGTCCATACGGATCTTGCCTTGCTGCGCGCCAATTTTGTAGGTGACGTCATAGCCCAGCACTTTCTGCGATTTGTCATATACCGTCTGACAACGCTGTTGCGTCGTGCTGTAGGTATCATTGTTCTGCATATGGCCCTGAACCTGATTACCTGCATACCCGCCCGCCAACGCGCCCGCAACCGTGGCAATATCCTTTCCTCGGCCCCCGCCGACCTGATGGCCCAATACGCCACCGGCCACTGCGCCGAGCACCGACCCCGCCAGACGATTCTCATCTTGCACCGGACGACGATGGGTCACGCTGACATCACGGCACTCCTGACGCGGCGTTTTCACCGTTTCTTTAATCGGTGTTGCCGAGATAACCTGGGCAAACTGCGGCTCGGTTGAAAAAACCTCCATGCTGGCAACCGCCGCTACGCCTAAAGCAGCAGCCACACCAATACCCACCCCCGCTAACATGGATTTATTCACAGAAACCTCCTGAATGACTACCCGCACCTGCTTTATCCGCTGTATCCCTGAGCGTTAGGGGACAATGCCCTTAACGTCGGTGTCAGCCATTGCAGCGTGCGTTGTTTCGTTGATCACTGGCGAAAGTGTGCATTCGAAGAGAAAAGCTGACAATCGGATTAGTTAACCAAAAGCGTAGATATGTTAATAAAATGCGGTTATTTGGGATTTTTCTTAGGGGAAATTGGCGTTAAGGCGAGATGTTGTTCTGAGAGTAAAAAGACTGCGATGCAAGGCCCGTCAGCACAACGTGCCGCCCTGACAGGCAGCACGTCGTAGCACCCGGTCTGTTAATGCAGTTTCAGACGCGGACGAATCACACGGTTAATGCCACCCACCAGCATCATCAACCCAGTCTTGGTGTAGCCGTGCAAGGCAATCTGGTGCATACGGTACAGTGAAATATACACCACGCGCGCAATGCGCCCTTCCACCATCACCGACCCGCGCATCAGGTTACCCATCAGGCTGCCGACGGTGCTGAATTTGGACAGCGACACCAGCGATCCGTGATCCTTATAGACATAAGGCTTCAACGCCTGACCGTTAAGCTGGGCGAGGATATTGTGATAGCAGCGCGTCGCCATCTGGTGCGCCGCCTGGGCGCGCGGCGGCACAACGCTGCCGCTCGGTTGCAGGCACGAGGCACAGTCACCGATGGCATAGATGTTTGCATCGCGCGTAGTTTGCAGCGTCGGTTCCACCACCAGTTGGTTGATGCGGTTGGTTTCCAGACCGGCAATCTCTTTCATGGCATCCGGGGCTTTGATCCCTGCGGCCCACACCATCAAATCGGCTTCGATAAACTCGCCCTCTTTGGTGTGTAAACCGCCGGGCTTCGCTTCCGTGACCAGCGTTTTGGTCAGAACGCGCACACCGATATTGGTCAGTTCCTGATGTGCAGCGGCAGAAATGCGCGGCGGCAACGCAGGCAAAATGCGCTCACCGGCTTCCACCAGCGTCACGTTCAACGCCTGATTGTCCAGCCCGTCAAAGCCGTAGCTGTGCAGTTGCTTCACCGCATTATGCAGTTCTGCGGAAAGTTCTACCCCGGTCGCGCCGCCGCCAACGATGGCAATGTTGACCTTTTCCTTGTCGTCGTTAGCGTTTGAGGTGAATTTCAGGAACAGGTTGAGCATTTCATTGTGGAAACGGCGCGCCTGTTTGGGACTGTCGAGAAAAATGCAGTTGTCCTTGACGCCTGCGGTACCGAAATCGTTGGAGATACTGCCCAGCGCGATCACCAGAATGTCGTAAGGCAGCGAACGTTCAGCCACCAGCATTTCACCCTGCTCATTATCGATTTCGGCCAGTCGAATGCACTGGCTTTCACGATCGATATTCATCAGCGTGCCTAACTGAAAATGGAAGCCATGGTTGCGTGCATGCGCCAGGTAGCTCAGCGCGTCAATGTCATCATCCATCGATCCGGTGGCCACTTCGTGCAGCAACGGTTTCCATAAATGACTTTGATTACGATCGACCAAGGTGATCTCAGCTTTGCTTTTGCGCCCCAGCTTATGACCCAGGCTGGTGGCTAATTCCAAACCGCCGGCTCCACCGCCGACAATAACAATTTTTTTGAGTGCTGATGTCAAAACGACCCCCTGATTGTGAACCAATAGTTAATAAGGCGTAAAAAATAATATCCTTATATTACATAGGGTTCTCATAAGTTAAATGCTAAATCTGTGGGAAGAATAGCACGCCAGGTCATTTGGTCATACCAAAATTGATATATATCAATTTATTTTTTATCCACTTGATTCGCAGCTAAAATTTTCCTTTTGAATTCATCAAATTATTTTGCAAAGGGTGATAGCAGTATAGGACACACGGCGTTGGACGAGGAACGTCAAACGCCGTGACAGGGAAAAATGGAGAGGATTGTTGTCGATTAACCGAGCGTTTTGAACGCCTTAATGCGTTGAAGGTGCGGCGAGATACTCTTGAATTTATGCGTCTGGATATCGTCCCAAATCACTTCGTAGAACGATCCCAGCAGCGCGGCGCTGCGCTGGTTATCCAGCATTTCATCGTTGCGCGACAGCACGGTCAGACAGCGATCGCGATTCTTCTCTCGGAAATTGGCGACACACTTGGTGGCAATATCTGCATACTCTTCGGGTCTGTCGATTTTTCCCACCATATTCTCTTGCGGGAACAGGTTTGGATTAAAAATGACCTGGCGAATATCACACAAAAAGCCGATACGTTCGGCCCAAAAGCCGCCCAGCCCTACACCGCAAATCAGCGGGCGCTCATCCTGTGCACGCTGAATCAGCTTGTCGACTTGTTTGAGCAAATGTTGCATATCATGCCGGGGATGAAGCGTACTGTAGCTCAGCAGCTCAACGTCCTGGTCAATAAACTGCAACTGCAACACTTTTTCATGGTTGCCGGGGCTAGTGGAATCAAAGCCATGCAAGTAGATAATCATTTGAACTTCATCCTCCGGTTACAGCCAACGCGAAACGTCGCTGCCATCACGGCAAGCAAACGCTCTTTGATAATACACCTGATGTATTGTGCCTGCATTGACCGGTGACAGGTTATCTACCACACGGGCGTGTGGATTATCCGTTCGGATTACGCGTTTACCCCCAGAGCACGACGCGATGCCGAACCTGCCGCTAAAAACGCCGTTTGCCCCGTTTGATGCCAGCACACCTCACACCACATCAGAATAAGAAAATCGGCCCAGGGCAACCACTGTTGAACCGATGCGTTCAGCGCCTGCGCGCTAAAGCCGGGGCGTTGCTGCTGGTAGTTTCGCAGCAAGCGTCGTTGTGATGCACCGTCAAGCCCGTTGCCACGCACCAGCAGCGCCAGTTCCAGGCCAATATCACCATCGGCGGCGTATTCCCAATCGATAAGCAGCAGCGAACCCTGCGGCGTGATCAAGACATTCTCGCTATGCACGTCAAGATGCAGAGGAGCCCACGCGAGCAAGTCAGGCTGCGCACTGCGCTGAAAATGCTGGTGCCAGCGCAGCAGCGCTGGCGAGCGGCGACGCGGATCCATGTTTTGCCAATGGTGGGTGAACTGCACCGGCAAATTCAAGCGATAACCACAGCACGGCTGGCGGTGAAGTTGGCTGAGCAGCTGTGCCAGCGCACCGTTTTCCAATATGCAGGAAAAATCCTGCGCGCACGCCGTCGTCCCTGCGGCCCATTCCACGATGAGCCACCCGTCGCGGTAGATGACAGGCTTGGGTGCCAACTGCCGTGCCGAGAGTTGACGTAACACCCGATATTCACGCTGCCTGAATACCCCCAACTGCGCCGCCTCGGCGGTTTGTGGCCGCGCCAGCAGCTCACGATGGCCCACGCGAACGCGCCAGCAGCCGCTGCCCGAACCGTTGACGGCATCGAAATGAAAACCGGCGGTATCGACCGCCGGAAAGTGTTGCGCAAGCAGACGTTCAAGCGCCGATTTACTGTTGGACGGCACCATTTCCCGACCACACGATTTCACCGGTTTGCACCAGCATCAGTTGCATGTCCAACTGCGGCGTCTTCACATCACCGCTCACGTCGCTGTAGAGCACATACTGTGCGCTCACGTAGCGCGCCAGGCCAATGGCTTTAGTGCGCGAGCCCAGACTGTCCTCTGCCGATAACCCCAGCGTCTGTTTCGCCACGGCGACCTGCTCACGCGGCACCAGCGTGAACGCGTTACCACTCGCCAGTGCCTCGTAAATCGCCGTTGTCGCCTTCGCGACCGGCAGCGATCCGTTAGTGTTGTTCTTCACGCTGTCAACCAGCAGGATGCTGCCGGGTGCTACGCCGCTGGCCTGTCGCAGTTGTGCTACTAACGGCCCGACGCTGCCATCCCAGTTCAGGGTTTGAATTTTCGGAGGCGTGGGCACCGACTGTCCCGGCGGCGGCGTAACCACTTCCGGCTGTGACGGTTTTACCGGCTCGATCTGCGCCGGTGGCTGTTGCTCTGGCGGACGCGTCATACAGCCGGTCAACACCATTGCAGCGAACAGCAGCACAAGATACTTTTTCATGCTTTCCTCTCTAAACGCTTTTACAGAAACAGATGCAGGCGTACTTGCTGAACATTCTGACCTTCATGCGCGCCGGAGATACGCGCTTCGCTCTGCGCTGGCACCAGCACGCTGCGCACCTCGTCATAAGGCAGCACATCTAACCCCTTTGCGTCATACCAGTAGAAACGGTACTGCACCATCACTGACTGTGATGCGGTATTACGCAGCACTGCCGACGCCCTGCCGCCTTCACTGCGCGTGGTCAGATCGGGTTTCGATGCCGTAATCCCGGCGGAAAGCAGCGAGGCATCAAGCACTAATGTTTGCCGTTCGTTGATGGTCAGCACGGGCGGCTTACTGGAGCACGCGACGGCCCCCAATACCAATAAGGCAGATAACAGGCCGCGCACAATCTGGAAGTTCATGACGTTAGTCCGACAGCAACGGTCCCAGAGGACGACCACCCAGCAGGTGCATATGAATATGATAGACCTCCTGGCCGCCATGACGATTGCAGTTGACGATCAGGCGATAGCCGTCTTCGTCAATGCCCGCGTCGCGCGCAATCTTGCTGGCGACGGTGAACAATCTTCCCAGCGCCTGCTCGTGCTCAGGCAAAACATCGTTTACGGTCGGAATCAATACGTTAGGCACGATCAAAACGTGCGTTGGCGTACGGGGAGCGATGTCACGAAAAGCGGTCACCAGCTCATCCTGATAGACGATGTCGGACGGAATTTCCCGGCGGATAATTTTACTGAAAATGGTTTCTTCAGCCATGTTTGAGTTCCTTGTAAACGTGTAACGCCGAATGGTTACGGCAGTATGAGTGACTCTTTCGGTTGCTTTCAACCTTCTTTCTGTTTTTTCTTGTTCAGACATTTGAATTTCAGCGTGTTCACCGCAGGTCAGCGCCCAATAAAAAAGGGAGCTTACGCTCCCTTTATCACTCCCCGGACCACGAATCAGTGATTACGGATGTAATCATCCATATCCGTTTTCAGGTTGTCCGATTTAGTACCAAAAATTGCCTGTACACCGGAACCTGCGACAACAACACCGGCTGCACCCAGTTTTTTCAGGCCTGCCTGATCCACTTTGGCAACATCACCGACGCTGACACGCAGACGCGTAATACACGCATCCAGATTGGTGATGTTCGCTTTGCCACCGAATGCGCTCACCAGCGCCGCTGCCATTTCACTGTTGTTATGCGCAGACTGTTCAGAGGTGCTCTCTTCACGGCCCGGCGTTTTCAGATTCAGTTTGGCAATCAGTACGCGGAAGATGGTGTAGTAAGCCAGCGCGTAGCACAGGCCAACAATCGGGAACAGCCACAGATTGCTACCGTTACCGCTCAGCACCACGAAGTCGATCAAACCGTGGGAGAAGCTGGTGCCATCGCGCATGCCCAGCAGGATACAGATAGGGAACGCCAGACCCGCCAGAATGGCATGAATCACGTACAGGATCGGTGCCACGAACAGGAAGGAGAACTCGATCGGTTCAGTGATCCCGGTCAGGAACGAGGTCAGCGCCGCAGAGAGCATGATACCGCCCACTTTAGCGCGATTCTCCGGCTTGGCTGAGTGCCAGATGGCAATCGCCGCCGCAGGCAGACCGTACATTTTGAACAGGAAGCCGCCCGCCAGTTTACCCGCGGTCGGGTCACCGGCCATGTAACGCGGGATGTCACCGTGGAACACCTGACCCGCTGCGTTGGTGAATTCACCGATCTGCATCTGGAACGGCACGTTCCAGATATGGTGCAAGCCAAACGGCACCAGTGAACGTTCAACAATACCGTACAGCCCGAATGCCAGCACCGGGTTCTGATAGGCAGCCCAATGCGAGAACGTCTGGATTGCGGTCCCTACCGGTGGCCAGATAAAGGAGAGCACCACGCCGGTGATGATCGCCGTCAGGCCGGAGATAATCGGCACAAAGCGCTTACCGGCGAAGAAGCCCAGGTATTCTGGCAACTGGATGCGGTAAAAGCGGTTGAACATGTAGGCCGCAATCGAACCTGCGATGATCCCGCCGAGCACCCCGGTATCCGCCAGATGTTGTTTGATGATCACTTCGGGCGGCAGTTGCAGCACCAGTGGAGCCACCGCAGCCATCGTCTTCACCATGATGCCGTAGGCAACAACGGCCGCCAGCGCGGAAACCCCATCGTTATTGGTAAAACCGAGGGCAACGCCGATGGCAAAAATCAGTGGCATATTGGCGAATACGGAGTCACCCGCTTGCGCCATCACGCTTGAGACGATGGCCGGTAGCCAGCTAAAGTTGGCCGATCCGACGCCCAGCAGGATACCTGCAATGGGCAGTACGGAAACAGGCAGCATTAGCGACTTACCTACTTTTTGCAGGTTGGCAAATGCATTCTTGAACATAATTGAGTGTGCTCCTGAGTAATAGTGCTTTACGGCGTTATAGCAACAAAAGGCGGGGAGGATACC
Organism: Candidatus Symbiopectobacterium sp. NZEC151; assembly: GCF_025962655.1. GTDB lineage: Bacteria > Pseudomonadota > Gammaproteobacteria > Enterobacterales > Enterobacteriaceae > Symbiopectobacterium. The sequence goes on from NZ_JAGFPE010000001.1 coordinate 1,496,572, forward strand.
CTTTGTTATTTGAGGGATTTATCCCTCTTTTAATTTTTACGCAGAGTAAAATAAATGAATCATTCAATGTTTGACTGCTATCACGTTTCATTGCGCCAGCAGGTCGAGTAGCGCACAAAATCACTATTTCTGTCCCTAACAGGCAGGCAGAATTTCTGTCGCTGGTGGCGAAATCACCAACCAGCGCACAGATGAGCGTCAATTAATTACGCGGCACAAAAAAACTCGGCCATTTTAATCACTAGACGGCGGCGGTCAACCGCTGCGAATCGATGTGGAACAGGCGGGAGAAATTGTCTGTGGTAGCCGTCGCTAATTGTGCAAGATCAACACCTTTTAGCACGGACAGGTACTCGGCGACATCGCGCACATAGGCAGGCTGGTTCTCTTTGCCACGAAACGGCACCGGCGCCAGCCAGGGCGAATCGGTTTCAACCAGCAGGCGATCCAGCGGAACAAACCGGGCAACGTCGCGAAGTTCGTCTGCATTGCGAAACGTCACAATGCCTGAAAACGAGATGTAGAACCCCATATCCAGCAGCGTGCGCGCGGTCGCGATATCTTCCGTGAAGCAGTGCAACACGCCACCACAGCGCTCTACCCCCTCTTCTTTCAGGATATCAAGGGTATCCTGACGTGCCGAACGGGTGTGCACGATAACCGGTTTGTTTAACTCACAGCCGACACGAATGTGTTCGCGAAAGGAATCACGCTGTTGCGCCTGCGTTTCCGGCTGATAATGGTAATCCAGGCCGGTTTCCCCCATCGCCACCACGTGCGGATCGGCGGCCAGTTGGCGTAGCTCGGCATAATCATACGGCGCGTCCTGATTAAGAGGATGCACGCCGCACGAATAAGCCACCCCCGGCCGATCGCCGATCAGTTCACGCATGGTGCGAAAACCGGGCAGTGTGGTTGCCACCGCCAGCACAAAGCCGACGTCACGCGCCCGCGCTTTGGTCAACACATCAGACACATCTTTATGCAGAGATTGATAATCCAGACCATCAAGGTGGCAGTGCGAATCCACTAATAACATGCTATTTACTCAACGCTTATCAAACAGAGAAAGGAGGGAGGGAATTCAGGCTTGCCGTTTGGAACCGTTGTTCCCATTCCAGCAGCACATCGGCCAGCAGAAGTTCACGGTTCACGCCTGTCACCGTCAACAGTTGATGGCGGCAGCGCAGCCAACGCGCCAGCACCGCATCGATTTCCGCAGCGGGTAATTGGTTGGCTAACAGCGCTATCAGCGCATCCTGATCGAGGTTGACGCGCGCGCTCGCAGCTCCACGCTGTATTTTTAACGCATCAAGCAGCAGCGAGGAGAGCCAGTGAAGACGCTCCGGTGCGTCCTCGTGGTTCAGTTGCGGCAACAACGAATAAAACGCACACGTTGGCACCGCGTTTGCCAGCGCCTGACATAAGGCGGTGCGCTGACGCGCGGTGTCGTCTTGCAGCAGGTGCTCAGCCGCCAGCGGCGCACCGGCCTGCAACCGCAGCGCGGTTTGCAGCGCCTGCGCAGGCGCAGGGTGTCGTTTATTCAGCCAGACAACGCTCTGCGCTTCGTCGGGTGTTGGCAGATACAGGTGCAGGCAGCGGCTGCGCAGCGTCGCCAACAAACGCGCTGGCTCATGGCAACCCAGCAGAAAATAGGTCGATTCTGGCGGCTCTTCCAGGGTTTTTAACAGCGCGTTGGCCGCCGCTTCCGTCAACTGTTCGCTGTTTTCAATCCATACCAGCTTGGCTCCGCCCTGCCGTGAACGCTGATAGAGGTTTTCCAATACGCTGCGTATCGCATCAACCCCTAACGTCTGCTTGCCCTTTTCCGGGCTGAGGGCATACCAGTCAGGGTGCGTGCCCGCCATCATCAATTTACAGGAATGGCACTCGCCGCAGCTTTTCATGCCCTCGGGCTTCTGGCACAGCACGCGTCTGGATAACGCATACACCAGAGATTCGCGACCCATACCGGGCAGCGCGTGCAACAATACCGCATGGTGCGCCCGCCCCTCCTGATATCCCTCAATCAGTTGCCGATAGGGTCCATTCAACCAGGGATACCATTCCATGCTTAGCGCTCCTGTACCGACAGCGGCGCAGCTTCTGGTGCCGGCTGCTGACCAAGCCACTGCACCAGCGCGGCTTCAATATCAGCACTCACCTTGTCCAACGACTGCGAGGCATCAACGGTAACGATGGTGGCATCGGCGGCGGCAAGCGCCTGATAGCGTGCGCGGGTGCGGGCAAAGAAATCCAGCGATTCCTGCTCAATGCGGTCGAGTGCACCGCGCTGACGCGCGCGCGCCAATCCCTGCTCCGGCGGAATATCCAAATACAAGGTCAGATCGGGGCGAAAGGTGCCCAGCACGGTATCGCGCAGTGACTGCATCAATTGTTGATCCATACCGCGCCCGCCGCCCTGATAAGCCTGCGAGGAGAGATCGTGGCGATCGCCAATCACCCAACTGCCACGCGCCAAGGCGGGTTTGATGACATTTTCCACCAGTTGCACGCGCGCGGCATAAAGCATCAATAATTCCGCTTTATCCGTGATTCTTTCGTCGTCAGCGCCCTGTTTTATCAGGTCACGCAGCCGCTCGGCCAGCGGCGTACCGCCCGGTTCGCGGGTAAAAACCACATCCTGCACCCCGTGCGCCCGTAAAGTGGTTAATACGGTGTTCTGCGCACTGGTTTTGCCTGCGCCTTCCAATCCTTCAATCACGATAAATTTACTGTTCATCCCGGTCCTTCAGCGTTGAGCGGTAAGCGCGCACTGCACGGTTATGATCGGCAAGGTTGGTGGTGAAACGGTGCCCACCCTTACCGTCCGCCACAAAATAAAGATAATCTGTTTTTGCCGGATGCGCGGCGGCTTCAAGTGCAGCTCGACTCGGCATGGCGATCGGCGTCGGCGGCAACCCGGCAATCACATAGGTATTATACGGCGTCGCGGTGTCCAGCGCGCTACGCGTTATCACGCCACGATAATCCTCACCCATGCCATAAATCACGGTAGGATCGGTTTGCAGACGCATGCCAGCACGTAGACGATTCACAAACACCGAGGCGACCTGAGGGCGCTCCTCTTTGACTGCCGTCTCTTTTTCAACGATGGAGGCCATGGTCAGCAGTTCTTCCGGCGACGCATAGGGCAAGCCCGCTTCGCGGTTTTTCCACACCCCGTCCACCACACTACGCATACGATGATGTGCACGCAGCAGCAGATCGCTGTCGCGCGTCCCAGCGGTGTAAAGATAGGTATCGGGATAGAGCCAGCCTTCCGGGTTCTCTGCCTCTTTAATGTCCAACAGCGCGGCGATCGCTTGCGGCGTTTGATCCTGCACGCTGTGCGTCAGGTAAGGTGCGGTTTTCAACGTTTCCAGCCAGTCGCGCAGTCGCGATCCTTCGACAAAACGAATAGAGAACTGCGCCTCTTTGCCGCTCGCCAGCAGCGCCAGCATCTCCCGTACCGTCATGCCCGGCATAAAGCGGTAGGTCCCGGCTTTAAACTTGGCTAATTCGGGCTCTGCGCGCAGCAACCACTGAAACAGCACGGTTGAAGGGATCACCTGCTGTTCTGTCAGCGTCGTTTCCAGCCCTTCTCTACCAGTTCCGGCCGGAAGGGTGAAAATGGTCTCATGTTCAATCAGCAGCGATGAGCGGGCAAACTGTTGCAGGTTATGCCATGCAGCGCCGAGTGCCGAGGCGAGTACTATCACCAACAGCAGGAAAAATAGCGTTTTCTTTCTTTTCATCATTCAACCATCGACTAACCGTTAGGGCTCAGTAGTTGGTACAACGCTCTGGAGCGATAACACCAGGTATCAATTTGATTGACCGGAAGCACCGGCATCAACGCATTACACACCAACACTTCATCAGCATCGGCGAGCGTCGTCACGGGTTCGCGCACCACCTGTAGTTGATAATCGGGGTAGTGGGCCAAGCGGGTCATCACCTGCTGGCGCGCTACGCCACTCACGCCCGCCGCTGACAGATCCGGCGTAAAAACCTGACGGCCCTTGCGCCAAAACAAATTAGCCGCACAGCATTCCACCAGGTAGCCCTCAGTGTCAAGCACCACCACGTCATCGACAGCTTGTGCTTCCATCTCCTGGCGTATCAGGATCTGCTCCAGCCGGTTCAAGTGTTTAATGCCCGCCAATCGTGGGTTGCGCCCTAATGTGACCGGACTGATGCCAAGGGTGATGCCCTGCTTGCGCCATTCGATGTAATGCGCTGGATAACCCGTCTGCATCACAATGCGCGTCGGTTCGCCACAAGACAGTGTGCTGTAACCTCGACCGCCACTGCCGCGCGTTAGGATGGTTTTCACTACGCCTTGCTCAACCCCCTGCGCCGCCCGCTCCATTTCGGCTTGCAGTGTATCCCATGCCGCAAACGGAATAAGCAAACGCTCAGCGTCCTGACGTAACCGCGCCATATGCAATGCTAACCACACGACCTTGCCTTCCAGCACGCGCGCGGTGGTGAAGCATCCATCACCGTACTGGAGGCCACGATCGGCAACGGTTATCTGCTCTTGCACCTGACCATTTATCCAAAACATACGCAGTCCTCACCCAACACGTTCATTTACACTGACGCCAACAACACCAATAGCCGCGGCAGTAGCGTGACGTTCAGAGTGCCAGTAACCCAGGGCGGCAACAAGTGGCGTGTTCTGAATTCTGCCCTACCACAATGATGGGTGACAGGCAAAAAAAAACCCGGTTGCCCGGGCTTTTAGCGGTATCGCAACGCTGTTACACGCGGCGGAATACCAGTGAACCGTTGGTGCCGCCAAAACCGAAGGAGTTACACAGTGTGTATTCCATATCGGAAACCTGACGTGCTTCATGCGGTACAAAATCCAGGTCGCAACCTTCGTCCGGATTATCCAGATTGATGGTCGGCGGAACAACCTGATCGCGCAGCGCCAGCGCCGTGAAGATAGATTCCACAGCGCCCGCAGCCCCTAACAGGTGGCCGGTCATGGATTTGGTTGAGCTCACCATTACGCGGCTCGCTTGTTCACCAAACACGGATTTCACCGCGTGCGTTTCCGCCAGGTCACCCGCAGGCGTTGATGTGCCGTGCGCGTTGATGTACCCAATCTGAGCCGGGGTGATGCCCGCATCGCGCAGAGCGTTTTGCATCGCCAGCGCCGCGCCCGCACCGTTTTCCGGCGGTGACGTCATGTGATAGGCATCGCTGCTCATGCCGAAGCCAACGATTTCGGCGTAAATTTTCGCGCCGCGTTTCTTCGCATGTTCATACTCTTCCAGCACCATGATCCCGGCACCGTCACCCAGCACGAAACCATCGCGATCTTTATCCCACGGACGGCTTGCCGCCTGAGGATTGTCGTTACGCGTGGAAAGTGCACGGGCTGCGCCAAATCCACCAACGCCCAGAGGCGTACTGGCTTTTTCCGCGCCGCCAGCCAGCATGATATCTGCATCGTTGTAAGCAATGATGCGCGCCGCATGGCCGATATTATGCACGCCAGAAGTACAGGCAGTGGCAATGGAAATACTCGGACCACGCAGTCCGAACATGATGCTCAGATGCCCAGCCACCATGTTAACAATGGTGGAAGGGACAAAGAACGGGCTGATTTTACGCGGACCGCCGTTCACCAGTGAACTGTGGTTCTCTTCAATGAGCCCCAGGCCACCAATGCCGGAACCGATCGCCGCACCGAAGCGCGTCGCGTTTTCTTCCGTCACTTCAATACCGGAATCGCGCATGGCGTTAATGCCCGCGGCGACACCGTATTGGATAAAGGCATCCATCTTGCGCGCTTCTTTGCGCGAGATGAAATCCTCGCTATTGAAATCCTTTACTAAGCCAGCAAACCGAGTTGCATAGGCAGTAGTATCGAAATGGTCGATCGGGCTGATGCCACTCTGACCGGCAAGAAGAGCAGTCCAGGTGGACTCAACTGTATTGCCGACAGGAGTTAACATGCCCAGTCCGGTCACAACTACACGACGCTTAGACACGCTTGTCCTCCAGGGAGGGAAAATATGACACTGCGGGACAAAGAAAACTTAGGCGGTCGAATGACCGCCTAGATATGTTCGCTTACTGCTGGTTAGCCTGAATAAAATCAATGGCTGCCTGAACAGTTGTGATTTTTTCTGCTTCTTCGTCTGGAATTTCAGTATCAAATTCTTCTTCCAGCGCCATTACCAGTTCAACGGTGTCAAGAGAATCAGCGCCGAGGTCATCAACGAAGGAAGCGTTGTTAACCACTTCTTCCGGTTTAACACCAAGCTGTTCAACGATGATTTTCTTAACGCGTTCTTCGATAGTGCTCATACTCTTAAATTTCCTATCAAAACTCGCTTTCGCGATGGTTTTCGTAGTGTATAAAATGTTGAAAAAGATGCAACAAAATCCCGGCTGGTCTAACCACGATTTTGTGCTATTTTGCGGTTTTCACCGCAAATAACGCAAATAAATTCCGAGCTATTTAGATCATATACATGCCGCCGTTGACATGCAATGTCTCACCCGTAATATAACCAGCCTCATCGGAGGCCAAAAAAGCAACAGCACTGGCGATTTCTTTAGCGTCCCCAAGACGGTTCGCAGGAACCTGGCTCAAAATGCCTGCACGTTGTTCTTCTGTCAATGCCTGCGTCATATCGGTTTCGATAAAACCTGGCGCAACCACATTGACAGTAATGCCGCGTGAGGCCACTTCGCGCGCCAGCGACTTGCTAAAACCAATCAGGCCCGCTTTCGCTGCCGCATAGTTCGCCTGTCCGCCGTTCCCCATGGTCCCGACTACGGAACCGATGGTGACGATACGGCCAAAGCGCTTTTTCATCATGGCACGTAACACCGCTTTTGACAGACGGAATACCGATGTCAGGTTGGTGTCGATAATATCTTGCCACTCATCGTCTTTCATTCGCATCAACAGGTTATCACGCGTAATACCCGCGTTGTTGACCAAAATGTCGATTTCACCGAAATCCGCACGAATGGCTGTCAGTACTGCTTCAACGGACGCCTGATCGGCGACGTTGAGCCTATAACCTTTGCCATTGGCACCCAACCACTCGCTGATGGCTTGCGCGCCATTTTCGCTGGTGGCGGTTCCCACCACGGTGGCACCGCGAGCAACCAGCGTTTCTGCGATCGCACGGCCAATACCGCGGCTGGCACCCGTTACCAGGGCGATTTTTCCTTCAAAGCTCATGGTACTCTCCGTTCTTATTGTTCCAGGGCCGCAGACAGTGAAGCCGGATCGTTAATCGCCGCCGCACTCAGGGTATCAACGATACGCTTTGTCAGCCCGGTCAATACTTTGCCCGGTCCCGCTTCCAGCAAGGTGTCAACACCTTGGGCTGCAACGTAGGCGACACACTCGGTCCAGCGCACCGGGCTGTACAGCTGTTTTACCAGCGCTGCACGGATGGCATCGGGATCGGTTTCGCTACGCGCATCAACATTGTTTACCACTGGAATGGCTGGCGTAGTAACTGTAATCGTTTTTAACGCCTCTGCCAGTTTTTCTGCCGCAGGTTTCATCAACGCGCAGTGGGAAGGCACACTCACCGGCAGCGGCAACGCACGTTTGGCCCCGGCGGCTTTACAAGCAGCACCGGCACGCTCAACGGCTTCTTTGTTACCCGCGATAACCACCTGCCCCGGCGAGTTGAAATTCACCGGAGAAACCACTTGCCCCTCGGCAGAGGCTTCACAGGCCGCCGCAATGGCATCGTTATCCAGACCGATGATGGCGTACATGGCGCCCGTCCCTTCCGGCACGGCTTCCTGCATCAGTTTGCCGCGCAGTTCAACCAGACGCACCGCTTCCTGAAAATCCAGCGCACCGGCACACACCAGCGCCGAATATTCGCCCAGACTGTGGCCTGCCATCAGCGCGGGCTGTTTGCCGCCCTGCTGCTGCCACACCCGCCAAATCGCCACCGACGCCGTCAGCAGCGCTGGTTGAGTTTGCCAGGTTTTATTCAGTTCTTCCGCCGGGCCTTGTGCAGTGAGCTGCCACAAGTCATAACCCAATACCTCAGAAGCCTGGGCAAAAGTTTCTTGTACTACCGGGTACTGTGCCGCCAGTTCAGCCAGCATGCCGACTGTCTGGGAACCTTGCCCCGGAAATACCATTGCAAATTGCGTCATTTTAAACGTCCCGTTTGATCAAAAACGAACCAGCGCAGAACCCCAGGTGAACCCGCCGCCAAAGGCTTCCAGCAGGATCAACTGACCGGGTTTTATCCGCCCATCGCGCACCGCTTCATCTAGCGCGCAGGGTACGGAAGCGGCCGACGTATTGCCGTGGCGATCGAGTGTCACCACAACCTTGTCCATGCCCATGCCCAATTTCTTCGCCGTGGCACTGATGATACGCAGGTTAGCCTGATGCGGCACCAACCAGTCCAGTTCGCTCTTGTCGAGCTGTGCGGCATGCAGCGTTTCTTCAACGATGTGCGCCAGTTCCGTCACGGCCACTTTGAACACTTCGTTACCGGCCATGGTCAGGTAGGCAGGTTGATCCTGATGCGCACGATCCTGATGAGGCAGCGTCAACAGATGGCCATAGCGACCATCTGCGTGCAGATGGGTTGACAGGATGCCGGGCTGTTCCGATTGCCCTAACACCACCGCGCCCGCACCGTCACCAAACAGAATGATGGTACCGCGATCGGCAGGATCCAGGGTGCGCGCCAGTGTGTCTGAGCCAATCACCAGCGCGTAATCTACCGCACCGTTTTTAATATATTGATCGGCAATGCTGAGCGCATAGGTAAACCCTGCGCAAGCCGCAGCGACGTCAAAGGCGATGGTGTCGCGGATCTCCAGCATCTGTTGAACCTGACACGCGGCGCTTGGAAACGCGTGCGTAGAGGACGTGGTTGCGACAATCAGCAAGCCAATCTTGTCCTTGTCAACGCCCGCCATCTCCAGCGCGTTCAGCGCGGCCTGATGTCCCATGGTCGCCACGTTTTCATCCGGCCCGGCAATGCGGCGCTCACGGATACCGGTGCGCGTCACAATCCACTCATCGGAAGTGTCGACCAATTGTTCTAAATCAGCGTTCGTCCTGATTTGTTCAGGCAAAAAACTGCCCGTTCCGATTATTTTAGTATACATGTACGCTCAGTCACTCTTGGGTAATACAGTTTTCAGGCGCGCCGCAATTCGGTCAGGAAGTTGCCGCTGCACCGCCTGCATTGCCTGTTCGATAGCGACGGCAAACGCCCGTTGGTTTGCCGCGCCATGGCTTTTTATCACGGTGCCCCGCAGCCCTAACAGACATGCGCCATTATATTGATCAGGATTGAGATGTCCGAACCGTTTCGCCAAACGTTTTTGGATAAAACGGCCGATCAACGTGAGCCACCACGCTTGCTTTGCTTTATGCCCGACATCGGTCGACGACGATTTAAGCAGTGACAGGAACATCCTTACCACGCCTTCCATCGTTTTCAATGTGACATTACCCACAAAGCCGTCACAGACCATCACGTCGGTTTTGCCCGTCAACAACTCATTGCCTTCAAGATAACCAATATAGTTAATCGAGGGCGTATTCTTTAGCTGCGCAGCCGCATCGCGAATCGCGGCCAAGCCTTTGGTCTCTTCTTCGCCGATGTTCAGCAGGGCGACGCGCGGATTGTTCAGCGCTAGCACTTCTTCGGCCATCACTGAACCCATCACGGCAAACTGTACCAATTGCGCGCTGTTACACTCGACATTGGCACCCAAATCCAGCACCACCGTTTTGCCCTGCTGCTGATGCGGCAGCACCGTCACCAAGGCAGGACGATCGATACCTTCCAACGGTTTGAGCAGCAGTTTCGCCAGTCCCATCAAAGCACCGGTATTTCCTGCGCTCACGCACGCCTGTGCCCTACCCGTTTTAATCAGTTCCAGCGCAATGCGCATCGACGTGCCACGACTGGCACGGATCGCCTGCGACGGGCGCGCATCACTCGCAATAACCGATTCAGCCGGCACAATTTCCAACCGGGAGAGTAAAGCAGAATCGACTTTGGCGAGTAATGGATAAAGCGCAGCGGGATCGCCGACCAATAACAAGTGAAGACCCGGATTAGAAGCCAGTGCCTGCAATGCCGCAGGCACTGTAACGCAGGGACCGACGTCCCCGCCCATTGCATCTAACGCCAGTGTGAGGCGTGTCAAGGTATTGCCTTGCTAATAATTCGTGAGAATTATTTGGCAATAACCTTGCGACCGCGGTAGTAACCATCCGCAGTGATGTGATGACGCAGATGAGTTTCGCCAGAAACTTTGTCTACGGAAACAGAAGAGGTGGTCAGCGCATCGTGAGCACGACGCATACCACGTTTGGAACGGCTAGGTTTGTTCTGTTGTACGGCCATGGACCTTACTCCTTAATTACTTACGCTTTAAACTGGCTAATACGGCAAACGGGTTCGGTTTCTCCGCCTCTTCAGGCAGTTTACCGAACACCATGTCCGCTTCGGACACTTCACAGTGTTCAGAATCGTGTACCGGAGCGATGGGCAATACGAGAATAATCTCATCTTCAACCATCGCCAGCAAATCGACCTCGCCAAACTCATCGACATCGATCGGCTCATACGCTTCCGGCAGAGCCTCTGCCTGCTCGTCATTGACGACAGGACTGAAACAAAATGTGGTGTGAATCTGATGTTCGAACGGCTTTTGGCAGCGCTGGCACATCAGCGTAACGTCCACTTGTGCACTGCCGTTAATCACCGCCAGGCGCTGATTATCGATATTAAACGATAAAGAGACCTGAACATCACTATCCACACTTGCCACAGACTCGGCAACGCGTGCAACTTGTTCAACCGTGTAGACACCAACATAGTCTAACCGTTTTTGAGCCGTGCGAACCGCATCCAGGGTCAGGGGTAATTTTACCTTTTGCATAGGGCGCGCATATTAACGTCGTAACGACATAGAGTCAAAGAAAAAGGCTGCGTTGTCTCACTATTTTATCAAGATTCGCATTCGCCCAGATTCGCTTTCTCAGCGGCGCACAGTGTAAAATGCCTTTTTTGATTACGCTACGGTTTATCGTAAAAATTATGTCTCAGATAGTGCTCGCCTCTACCTCTCCTTACCGTAAAAGCCTGCTCGACAAGCTGGGACTGCCGTTTCAGTGTGCCAATCCCGATATTGATGAAACCCCACGTGCACAAGAAAGCGCCGTCGCGCTGGTTGAGCGATTAGCACGGGAAAAAGCGCAGGCACTGGCGAGCCGCTACCCCGCACACCTGATTATCGGCGGCGATCAAGTCTGCGTGCTTAACGGTGTCATTACAGGAAAGCCGCTGATAGCGGAGAAGGCGGCGCAGCAGTTGCGTCAGGCCAGCGGCAACCGCGTCACCTTTTATACCGGTTTGGCGCTGCTCAACAGCGCCAGTGGCGTGCTGCAATCGCAGGTCGAGCCCTTTGACGTGCATTTTCGTGCGCTGAGTGAAGAAGACATTGCTGCCTATCTGACGCGGGAGCAGCCCTGGCATTGCGCAGGCAGTTTCAAAAGTGAAGGATTGGGCATCGCCCTGTTTGATAAACTTTCCGGACGCGACCCGAATACGCTGGTTGGCCTGCCGTTAATTGCGCTGTGCGAGATGCTGCGCCGCGAAGGCGTCAATCCGCTAACGCTGACCGGGTTAGGGTAACCTACATGCCTGTGTTTCCCGGCGAATCACGACGAGGGGCGCTCCGGCGGCTTACGCCGCTACGACCCCATCGCCGCACTTCGCCTAACAACGGACTTTGTCATCCGTCTGAGGCCAACACCACGCTGACGTTTTTAATTACTAAACAGCACTGATGCTATTTCTGCTGCCGCAACACCTGCAAGCAGTGGCGTAACGCCGCATCGAGCGGTGCTTCGATACGCATCGTCTCGCCGGTACCGGGATGTTCAAAAGTCAACGACTGCGCGTGCAAGAACAAACGCGACAGCCCGGTGGCAGCCAGTTGCCGGTCAAATTCTCTGTCGCCATAGCGATCATCGAACGCAATGGGATGGCCTGCGTGCAGCGTATGCACACGGATCTGATGGGTGCGTCCCGTCACCGGGCTGGCGCGCACCAGCGTCGCCTGCTCAAAGCGTTCTTCCACCTTGAAACGGGTTTCCGAAGGTTTGCCTTCACTACTGACGCGCACCACGCGCTCGCCGCTTTGCAAAATATTCTTCAATAGCGGTGCCTGCACCGCTTTGCAGTGGGATTGCCACTGACCGCGTACCAGCGCCAGATAATTTTTCTGCATTCCCTTAAGCCGCAGCTGCTCGTGCAGCGCACGCAGCGCCGAGCGTTTTTTCGCGATGAGCAATACGCCGGACGTATCGCGATCGAGCCGGTGCACCAATTCCAGAAAGCGCGCTTCAGGCCGCAGTGCACGCAGCCCTTCAATGACGCCGAAGCTTAGCCCGCTGCCACCGTGTACCGCCGTGCCGGAAGGCTTATTGAGCACGATCAGGCTGTCATCTTCATACAGAATGCAATTGGCCAACGCGGCAACCTTACCGAGGCTGGCAGACACCGCAGGCTCGTCGCGCTCCGCTACGCGCACGGGAGGAACGCGCACCACATCGCCATCCTGTAGCTTATATTCCGGCTTGACACGTTTTTTGTTCACACGCACTTCGCCTTTACGCAAGATGCGGTAAATCATGCTTTTCGGCACGCCTTTGAGCCGCGCGAGCAAAAAGTTGTCGATACGCTGCCCTGCTTCATCGGCAGAAACTGCGATAAATTGTACTGATGGATTCTCTGTTTTCATGATGCGCGATTCTAAATAGCCCGTGCAGATAGCGCCACTTCTTTTTATGTGCTTAACTGTCTGTCAGGTACTTAATGGGCTGTTGCACAGAGATTGGGCCAACTGATTGCCATCGAGCTTGCGGACTTCAGACATAGTGTTCGTGCGTTTGATAAAAATCAGGACAACAATCTTGTTGCACATCCGTAAAGTCACCTTGCTATAACAGTACCAGCAATGGAATAATGCAGTGGTTTTACCCGCCTATCTTCCTGAAACAGTGGAAAGGGCAAAATAGGTAAATTTGCCTGATAACGTATAAACGCGGCAATGGCGTAAGACGTAATGCGGAATCAAGCAGTTAGCGGGCTGCGGATGGCAGCTTGGCCGGTAAATGGAATCAGATCTGGTGACCCTTCTTCAGAAGCTGTTCCCTCAATAAATGTGCTGTTTTCCACCAGGAAATACAGGCTACCGAAATATGCGCCTCTATGCAGGCGACAACCGGGAGGTTGACGTCCCTGCGATAAGCCACGAGGCCATCGGTGAACCCGGTCATTCAGCATCTTTGTCCGTAGCTCTATCAATGATGCAAGTAAAAATAACGAGTAAGTTAAGATGAAAAGAATGTTAATTAACGCAACTCAGCAAGAAGAGTTGCGTGTTGCTTTGGTTGATGGTCAACGGCTCTACGATCTGGATATTGAAAGCCCAGGTCATGAGCAGAAAAAGGCCAATATCTATAAAGGAAAAATCACCCGCATCGAACCCAGTCTTGAAGCTGCTTTTGTCGATTACGGCGCTGAAAGACACGGTTTCCTTCCCTTAAAAGAGATCGCTCGCGAATACTTCCCCAGTAACTACTCCTCACATGGTCGTCCCAACATCAAAGATGTGTTGCGCGAAGGTCAGGAAGTGATTGTTCAGGTGGACAAAGAAGAGCGTGGCAACAAGGGCGCAGCGCTGACCACCTTTATCAGTCTGGCGGGCAGCTATCTGGTGTTGATGCCGAACAACCCGCGCGCGGGTGGCATTTCTCGTCGCATCGAAGGCGACGATCGCACCGAACTGAAAGAAGCACTGAGCTCGCTCGAACTGCCTGATGGCATGGGGCTCATCGTGCGTACTGCGGGTGTCGGCAAATCCGCCGATGCGCTTCAGTGGGATCTGGCGTTTCGTCTGAAACACTGGGATGCCATCCAAAAAGCGGCGGAAGGTCGCCCTGCTCCCTTCCTGATTCATCAGGAAAGCAATGTGATCGTGCGTGCATTCCGCGACTACCTGCGCCCGGATATCGGTGAAATCCTTATCGATAACCCCAAAATCCTCGACCTTGCCAAAGAGCATATCTCTGCCCTGGGCCGTCCGGATTTCAGCAGCAAAATCAAATTGTACAGCGGTGAAATTCCGTTGTTCAGCCACTATCAGATCGAATCGCAAATTGAATCCGCCTTCCAGCGCGAAGTGCGTTTGCCTTCTGGCGGCTCCATTGTCATCGATACCACCGAAGCGTTGACGGCGATCGATATCAACTCGGCCCGCGCAACGCGCGGCGGCGATATCGAAGAAACCGCCTTCAACACCAACCTCGAAGCGGCTGATGAAATCGCCCGCCAGTTGCGTCTGCGCGACCTCGGTGGCTTGATTGTCATCGACTTTATCGATATGACCCCGGTTCGTCACCAGCGTGAAGTGGAAAACCGACTGCGCGATGCCGTTCGTCAGGATCGTGCCCGTATTCAGATTGGTCGCATCTCCCGCTTCGGCCTGCTGGAAATGTCCCGTCAACGGTTGAGCCCGTCGCTGGGTGAATCCAGTCATCACGTCTGCCCTCGCTGTAGCGGGACGGGTACTATCCGTGATAACGAATCCCTGTCGCTCTCTATCCTGCGTCTGATTGAAGAAGAAGCACTGAAAGAGAACACCCGGGAAGTTCACGCTATCGTGCCGGTGCCTATCGCGTCTTATCTGCTGAACGAAAAACGCGAAGCCGTGAATGCGATTGAAAAACGTCAGGGTGGCGTGCGCGCTGTAATCGTGCCGCACGATGGCATGCAAACGCCGCACTACCATGTTATGCGCGTGCGTAAAGGTGAAGAAAAAACCACGCTCAGCTATCTGCTGCCACAGCGCCTTGATGCCGAGGCACAACAGGTTCAGGAAGAGCAATCCCTGGAGCGCAAGGTTCCTGAGCAACCGGCCCTGGCCACGTTCACCATGTCTGACCTGCCTGAATCGCCGGTAATCACACCGAAGCCGACCGTTCAAACCGCACCAGAGCAAGCCGCTGCGCCTGCAACACCTGGGCTGTTTGGTCGTCTGTTCGGCGCGTTGAAAAACGTGTTTGCCAGCGCTGAAAGCCAACCGGAAAGCACCGACACGCAAGAGCCTGCCTCAACGGAGCAGCGTCAGGAGCGCCGTTCTGGTCGTCGTCAAGGTTCAAACAACCGTCGCGATCGTAATCAACGTGATGGTGCCCGTGACAGCCGTGATGGTCGTGATGGCAACAAGGAAAACCGTGACGGTAACCGCGAATCACGGGATGAGAACCGTCGCAACAAACGTCAGAATGCCCCAGCAGCGGTGGCGGAAACTGTCGCCCCCGTTGAAGAAGCAGTTGAAAAAGCGCCGCGTGACGATCAGCAGCGCCGTGAACAGCGCGCTGAGCGCCAACGTCGTCGTCAGGATGAAAAACGTCAAGCCCAGCAAGATGTTAAAGTCCTGAACCGTGATGAAGAAAACACGCAGGAAGAGAGTGAACAGGAGAAACCGACGCCGGTCATGCCGCGCCGTCAGCGCCGCCAGTTAACTCAGAAAGTGCGTATCATTGACGGTGACGCAGTACAGGCTGATAGCCAGGTTGAAGCATCAACATTGCCTGCACCAGTGGCAGAACACGCCCTGCCGCTGTTGACGGACGCCACGGCAAACCCGCCAGTGGAGACCGAAACCAAC
Source organism: Candidatus Symbiopectobacterium sp. NZEC151 (assembly GCF_025962655.1). Taxonomy (GTDB): domain Bacteria; phylum Pseudomonadota; class Gammaproteobacteria; order Enterobacterales; family Enterobacteriaceae; genus Symbiopectobacterium. The sequence goes on from NZ_JAGFPE010000001.1 coordinate 1,512,298, forward strand.
GCAGAGCAGGCAGATGCGGGCCGTAATGATGCCAATATGCCACGTCGCTCGCGCCGTTCACCGCGTCATCTGCGCGTGAGTGGTCAACGTCGTCGTCGCTATCGTGATGAGCGTTATCCGACACAATCACCAATGCCGTTGGCGCAGGCTTCTGCTTCGCCGGAAATGGCGTCCGGTAAAGTGTGGATCCGCTATCCGGTGGCTGCGCTGGCGCAAAACGACGAACTGTCAACCGAGCTGGCACCGGCCGTAGAAGCACCGATTGCCGCACTGCCGGTCATCGCTGCACTTGAGGCGGAAGCACAACCTGTCGCGACACCAGTGACGGACGACGTCATTGCACCGCCTGTCGCCGACACCGTCAGCACCGCGCCTGTCGCACCTGAACATGTCGCACCTGAACATGTCGCACCTGAACATGTCGCACAAGACACCGTCGAAGCACCAGCTACCGTTGAACCGGCCGGAGTCCCAGACGCGGTAGAAACAACAGAACCTGTTGATGTCGCTGTCGCGGAAACCGCCTCAGTGCCGAGCCCTGTTGTTGCAGAACAACCGGTGGTGGCACCAACGGTAAGCGCAGCAAGCGCTGAGCAGGAAGCTGTCGAAGCTGTCGAGCAACATACCGCAGTAGCGGAGGTTTCTCTGGCAACGGAAGAAACCGCACCAGCGGTTGAAGCGGTTGAAGCGCCTGTCACCACAGCCGACGCGATTGAGACCGTTGCACCCGTTGCCGCTGTCGAGACCGCACCGCAGGTGGCAGAACCCGCTGTTCCGACCACGGTTCGTGCGGTACAGCCGTTACGCGGCGCGGCTAAACAGCAGCACGCTGCCTCCGCGCCGATGACCAAAGCGCCTGCGCCAGCCTATGAGGTGGAAGCACCGCGCCACAGCGACTGGGTACGCCCGACCACCGAGTTCGCCGGTAAAGGCAGCGCGGGGGGTCACTCTGCCGTTAATCATGCAACAGCAGCAGCGGCAAAACCCGCCTCGTTTGAGTAAATACGCCGTTCAGGCACAAAAAACCCCTCTTCGGAGGGGTTTTTTTTATATCCACATTGAAAGCACCGCCGCTTACACCAGCGCGCGCAGCGGGGTAATCACCATACCCAGCGTTTTGCCTTCCAACTCGGCCACCAGTTGCTGAAAGTGCGGGGTTGCTTCGTGCTCCGTCAACACGTCACGACTTTCCCAGCGTTCAAAAAAGACGAAGGTATCCGGCGCTTCCAATGATTCATGCAGATCGTATTGCAGGTTTCCCGCTTCGGCACGGCTGGGTGCCACTACCTTTTTCACCGCTTGTGCGACGGCATCGACGTGCTCTGGTTTGGCCTGAATAGTGGCGACAATGCGCAATTCCATATGTTGCTCCTGTTAGTTATCCCAACGGGCCTTGAATGGCCTGGCTGAGAAATTAGCGATGGGACTTACCATACGCTACTCTTTCCCTCCCGTGTACCTTGCAGCGCCGTGGTTAGCACAGAACGCCACTCACCTCGAATAAGGGTTCGCCAGCAACAAACGGGTGCATTCCCCGCACTTTGCGCTTATGCTTGTGTCCCGCCGTATCTGCTCGTGACATTTAGCATTTAGCCCGCTGGAGCATTTTCCATGACAACACTGTCTACCGTTTTAAAAATTCGCCGTCCTGATGACTGGCATCTTCACCTGCGCGACGATGACGTACTCGCCACCGTGTTGCCGTTTACCAGTCGTCATTTTGGTCGCGCGATTGTGATGCCCAACCTGACACCGCCAGTGACCAGCATTGCCAGTGCGCTGGCCTATCGCGAACGAATTCTTGCCGCGATCCCGGCGGGTGACAATTTTCAACCGTTGATGACCTGCTATCTGACAGACTCGTTGGACGCGAAAGAAGTCGTTTCCGGCTTCCAACAAGGGGTATTTACCGCCGCCAAGCTCTATCCGGCGAATGCGACGACCAACTCCAGTTTTGGTGTTACCGATGTCGCCAATCTCTACCCGATCCTCGAACAGATGGCAGATATCGGCATGCCGCTGCTGATTCACGGCGAAGTGACCGATCCGGCGATCGATATTTTCGACCGTGAGGCCCGTTTTATCGAATCGGTGATGGAGCCGCTGCGCAAACGCTTCCCTACGCTGAAAATCGTGTTTGAACACATCACGACCCGTGAAGCCGCGCAGTACGTGTTGGACGGCGATCGCTATCTGGGCGCTACCGTGACGCCGCAACACCTGATGTTTAACCGCAACCACATGCTGGTAGGCGGGGTACGGCCTCACTTGTATTGCCTGCCGATTCTGAAACGCAATATTCATCAACAGGCACTGCGCGATGCAGTCGCCAGCGGTTCTGACCGTTTCTTCCTCGGTACGGATTCTGCCCCCCATGCACGCCACAAGAAAGAAGCAAGTTGCGGCTGTGCCGGGGTATTTAACGCGCAGGCCGCGCTCTGTGCCTATGCAACCGTATTTGAAGAGATTGGCGCACTGGATAAGTTAGAAGCGTTCTGCTCGCTTAATGGGCCCGCCTTTTATGGTTTGCCAATCAATGAGGACTGGATTGAACTGCATAAGGCTGCCACGACCTTCCCGGAAAGCATCGCGTTGGGTGATGATGCGCTGGTGCCCTTCCTTGCAGGCCAAACCCTGAACTGGCAAGTACGTTAATCTCTCCGCCAGCGCGCTGCACACTCGCGGCGCACTGGCTGTTACCGACCGTTGCATTTCACCGCCCAAATATTTATTTCAACCGTATTGCCCTCCCTCACCTTTAACTGTATAAATAACCAGTCAATTAAAGGAGAGTATCATGCGCGTAGAACTCACATTAGCCAAATCAGCCCCCTTACCCGCTGGCGCCATTGAAGCCTTGACGCACGAATTGACCCAGCGCGTACACCGCCATTATCCCGATAGCGCCATTCAGGTGCGTTACGCCGCGGCCAACAATCTGAGCGTGTTGGGCGGCAACAAGGATGATAAAGCGTTAATTTCCGAAATCCTCCAGGAAACCTGGGAGAGTGCCGACGATTGGTTTAGTGCGGAATAATCACTGGCATTAATAATCGAGACCTTCTATTTTATCCTTGTAGTCTTCACACTAGCCGGTAAATGGTCGATGACGGAGGGACATGACAATGACGGTAGAGAAACCAGAACAAGCCATGACGTTCGGCGAATTATTAGCGCTGATTGGTGACCAGCAGCATAAGATTGATGCGTTGGAACTGGCGTTTTCCTCCCTGGCATTTGCATTGGATGAAAGAACGGCACAGCTGTTGCTGCATAATTTGAAATTGGAATCACACAACGAACATCGCTCAGAACAGACCAAAAAACATCTGGCGTTGCTTATTGCCGTGTTTGAAAAACATGCTGGTATCAGCGCCGAATAGCCCGTTTTGCCCCCGCTTAACTGATATCCCCCTGAATATAGGGGATATCATATCCAGAAATTTTTCTTTGCAAAAAGAGTCAAAATAACTCACCTGTTGTACAAAAGTCACAGTATACTTAAGTTGCTCTTGTCAATAAGGAGCCGCCCAAGCCTCGTTAGTCACTCATGTTAGTAACTAGTCAATAAGGGGTATGTATGGACAGAAAAAATGAAGTTATTCAGACACATCCTCTTGTAGGATGGGATATCAGCACCGTTGACAGTTATGACGCCATGATGATCCGTTTGCATTATTTAACCACCCCAGACCAGGCACCCGCAGACGCAAACGTAGGCCGAACCTTGTGGCTTACTACCGATGTAGCACGGCAACTTATTTATATTCTTGAAGCGGGTATCGCTAAGATTGAGTCGACAGATTTTCAGCCACAAGATTTACTTAAGCACTAGTCTACCGATTTCACAGTAACCGATTATCCCTCAACGACACCGCCTGATGGCGGTGTCGTCATATTCAGCGCGCTTAAGTTTCCCGATTAGCCGCGCCCCTTAAATATCCTGTCACTGTTCACTGCCGCCGCTTTCGTCAGGCGCGGGGATACGCAACGACCCTCTAAGCCGATCGCGTGATTTATTAAAAATCTTCATGCTGGTTTCCCGTCCACGACGTCGCTCACGCTGCTGTTCCAGCGGCAACGCCAACTCACTCTGGCAGGCATCGCTACAACAGCCCTGATAGGCCGCCTGACAGCGCGGACACTGAATAAACAACAAGTGACACCCTGCATTGCGGCAGTTGGTGTGGGTATCGCACGGTTCGCCACATTGATGGCAGTGGGCGATAACATCGTCGGTGATGCGTTCCCCCATGCGTTCATCGAAAACAAAGTTTTTACCCCTGAATTTCACCGGTAAGCCCTGAGCCTTGGCCTGACGGGTGTATTCAATGATGCCACCTTCCACATGGTAAACATTCTTGAAGCCCTGATGGCGCATATAGGCGCTGGCCTTTTCACAGCGAATGCCGCCGGTGCAATACATCACGATATTTTTGTCCCGCGCATCAGCCAGCATTTCTGCTGCCATCGGCAATTGCTCACGGAAGGTATCGGAAGGCACTTCGAGCGCATTTTCAAAATGCCCCACTTCATATTCGTAATGATTACGCATATCGACAAACAGCGTGTCCGGATCGTCCGCCATGGCGTTAACCGCCTCGGCTTTCAGGTAGGAGCCAACATCGCTGGGGTTGAAGGTCGGATCGTCGATGCCATCCGCGACAATGCGATCGCGCACTTTCATGCGCAGCACCCAAAAGGATTTTCCGTCATCATCCAGTGCCACATTCAGCCGGATGCTGTCCAATGCCGGGTGCGCGCCGTACAGCGCCGCTTTGAAGTCGTCGAAGCGACTGGCGGGCACGCTTACCTGCGCATTGATACCTTCAGCCGCCACATAGACACGGCCAAATACCTGACATTGCAGAAATTGCAGGTAAAGGTTATCGCGAAACGCTTGTGCATCATCAAGCGAAAAATATTTGTAAAAGGAAACTGTGGTGCGCGGCTCGGTTTCCGCGAGCATACGCGCTTTCAGTTCCTCATTGGAAACACGGTTGTGTAACACTGGCATGGTGTACGTTCCTGTCTTCAGCGAGGGTTAACCAGATTATAACGTTACGGCGACATGTGCGTAACGCGCGGGATTATAGCCGATTGCGGCGATTACGCCAGAGGAGGTATTTGTGCGGCATGGAGAAAATCGTCGACACGGCAAAAATATCTCGGCGTATGATGGTTTATTCGCTTTTTCTCGGATAAGGAAACCACCATGAGTCGGCTATTTACCCCACTCGCGCTAGGCCCCGTCACATTGCCCAACCGCATTATCATTGCTCCCATGTGTCAGTATGCGGCCCAGAACGGTCTGGCAACCCCATGGCATACCATGCATTTAGGTAATCTGTCCCATTCAGGCGCCGGGTTGCTGATCATTGAAGCGACAGCGGTTGTACCTGAAGGCCGTATATCTCCTCAGGATTTAGGGCTGTGGAATGATGAAACCGAGCAGGCACTCGCCACCGCAATCAACGCCGTTAAAGCCTACTCCGCCATGCCACTCGGCATTCAATTGGGCCACGCCGGGCGCAAAGCCTCCACCGCAGTACCGTGGCAAGGGCGGGCTCGCGTGAGTGAACAGCAAGGAGGCTGGCTGCCTGTTGCCCCTTCGGCCCTGCCTTATGACGATAATGAAACTGCACCAACGGCGATGTCGGCCCAGCAGATCGCGGATGTCGTCGCAGCCTTTGCCAATGCCGCTCAGCGCGCCGATCGCATCGGATTTGATGTGTTTGAAATCCATGCCGCACACGGCTATTTGCTGCATCAATTTCTGTCACCGTTGTCGAATGCGCGTGACGATCGCTATGGCGGGGATTTGAATAACCGTATGCGTCTGGTACTTGAGGTTTTCCGCGCGGTACGTGAGGTTATCCCCGCGCACAAAGCCGTTGGCGTGCGCATTTCCGCCACCGATGGAGTGGAAGGCGGATGGGATCTCGAGCAGTCTGTTGCGCTCAGCCACGCGCTGCACGCTGCTGGCTGCGATTTTATGCATGTCTCAAGCGGCGGGCTCTCTCCGGCACAGCGTATTCAGCCAGGACCCAACTATCAGGTCAGCTATGCTGAGCGCATCAAGCGTGAGGTGGGGATCACCACCATCGCAGTTGGTCTCATCACAGAGGCCGAGCAGGCTGAAGCGATTGTGGCGACAGGTCAGGCGGATGCTATCGGCATCGCGCGCGCTGTGCTCTATAACCCGCGCTGGCCATGGCATGCGGCCGCACGCCTGGGCGCACAAGTATCAACGCCGCCGCAATTCTGGCGTAGTGAACCGCATCACATTAAAAATCTGTTCCAACATTGAGTATTCCCCCTCCCAGCCTTAAACGGGAGGGGTCTCTTCAGCACAGACATCCCACCAAAGGTTAAACATCATTATTCTTCGATGCTAAGATAAAAGATGGATATTGATCATTGGGGTATTCCACATAGCCTTATGCAGGGTTAGCCTTCCAGTGCCGGAACGCTTTCCCGCATCATTATTACGATTGATGATGCACCGCACCACATTAGACACTATCACCTGGTGTGACTGACTTCTTTTAACAGCAAGCGCGTATAACTGCGCCTGCATTTTTTGATACTGGAACTCATGACACAACTCCCATCATTCACGCGTTCATTATTACACCCTCGTTACTGGCTGACCTGGCTGGGGATCGCCACCCTCTATCTTGCCGTCTTACTGCCTTACCCGGTTATCTATCGTCTCGGCACCGCGCTAGGCCGTATCGCCATGCGCGTGATGAAGCACCGCGTGCACATCGCCGATCGCAATCTGGCACTCTGTTTTCCTGAGATGACCGAGCACGCGCGCGCCGCGTTGTTGCGTAAAAACTTTGAATCCGTGGGCATGGGGCTTTTAGAAACCGGCATGGCCTGGTTTTGGCCAGACTGGCGCATCGCCCGCTGGTTCACCGTCACTGGCCTTGAGCATCTGCGACCGCTGCGTGCAGAAAAACGTGGCGTACTGTTGATTGGCTTGCACTTTCTTACGCTGGAACTGGGGGCACGTATTTTCGGCATGCATAACCCAGGGATCGGCGTTTACCGACCCAATGACAATAAACTGATTGACTGGTTGCAAACCTGGGGCCGCATGCGCTCAAACAAGACCATGTTGGATCGCAAAGATCTCAAGGGCATGATCCGCGCCCTCAAGCAGGGGGAGATTATTTGGTATGCCCCCGACCATGACTATGGTCCGCGCAGCAGCGTGTTTGTTCCCTTTTTTGCCATGGAGAACGCAGCCACCACCAGCGGGAGTTATTTGTTGGCAAAAGTGGCCAAACCCGCCATTGTGCCGTTTGTCCCTCGGCGGCGAGAGGGTGGAAAAGGCTATGAATTGATCATCCAGCCCGCCGAATTTAGCGTACCGTTAGAGGATGAAACCACAACAGCCACCTGGATGAACACGCTGGTAGAACAGAATGTGCTGCTGGCCCCCGACCAATATATGTGGCTACATCGCCGCTTTAAGACGCGTCCGGAAGGCGAACCTGCGCTGTATTAAATCGCCAGACATTACCGGCAGTGCAATAAAAAAACAGCGGCATAGCCGCTGTTTTTTATGGGTAAAACACGCCGTTACGGTAAAACCGTCAGGACTCCAACGCACGGTAGCGCTGATGCCAGGCGGCAAACTGCTGCGGGTTGTGCCACACCGCATAGTGCAATCGGGAGATCGTTACGGGATCGCTCAGCAGCACCAGACGTTGATTGTCGCTCAGCGCATCCAGATCCTGTTTCAACGCATCCGCCACGCGCTGGGCTCGGCCCTGCTCAACCGCACGGCTAAAGCCATGACGCGCCGTTGCCATTGCACTCGCCAACGCATTGAGCGAAGGATCGAAGACAGCCTGCACGAAACCATTTTCCAATTTACGCGCACGGTTGGCACGGAAATAGGTGTCCGTCGCCACCAGCTCGCGCGGCGGCTCGTACTCTTCCGGAATCAATAGCAGATTAGCACGCTTGCACGCCAACCCAATCGAGGCACGGCTTGACATCACCGACACGAATGGCGACAGGATAAGCGAGAAAACGATCGGCGACAGCCACCACAGGAAACGCAAATCCAGCCAGGCCATGCCAATGGCCCAGACCAGACCCAACACCAGTTGCGAGCCGTGACGCGCAAAGGCTTCGCTCCACGGCGTGGCATCATCATCACGCTGCGGTGATTTCCACTGCACAGACCATCCCAGGAAGGCACTGACCACGAAAACGGTGTGGAACAACATACGCACCGGGGCCAGCAACACCGAAAACAGCATCTCCAGCAGCAGCGACAGGAAAACGCGCACGGCACCACCGTAAGGCTTCGCCCCCTTGGCCCATACCAGAATCACGCTCAGTAATTTTGGCAGGAACAGCAGCACCAACGTGGTCGAGAACAAGGCAATCGCCAATTCAGGACGCCATTGAGGCCATACAGGGAACAGCTGACGCGGTTGAAGGAAGTATTGCGGCTCCATCAGCGTATGCACCACTTGCAGTGCCGTTGACAGTACCAGGAACATGAACCACAGCGGCGCGGAAAGGTAAGACATTACCCCGGTCAGGAACACGGCACGGTGTACCGGGTGCATCCCTTTCACCAGGAACAACCGGAAGTTCATCAGGTTACCGTGACACCAGCGGCGATCGCGCTTAAGTTCATCGAGCAGGTTGGGCGGCAGTTCCTCATAGGAGCCGGGCAGATCGTAGGCAATCCATACTCCCCAACCCGCACGGCGCATCAGTGCTGCTTCAACAAAGTCATGGGATAAAATCGCGCCCGCAAACGAGCCTTCACCGGGCAGCGGCGCCAGCGCACAGTGCTCGATAAACGGTTTCACGCGGATGATGGCGTTATGGCCCCAGTAATGCGACTCGCCCAGTTGCCAGAAATGCAGGCCGGCGGTAAACAACGGCCCGTACACGCGTGTCGCGAACTGCTGGCAGCGTGCATACAGGGTATCCATCCCGGAGGCTTTGGGGGACGACTGGATAATCCCGGCATTGGGGTTGGCTTCCATCAGACGCACCAATTGCGTCAGACATTCACCGCTCATCACGCTGTCGGCATCCAATATCACCATGTAGCTGTATTGGCTGCCCCAACGGCGGCAGAAATCATCGATGTTACCGCTCTTACGTTTCACGCGACGGCGACGTCGGCGATAGAAGATACGGCCAAACCCATCCACTTCACGGCACAGGTCCATCCAGGCTTTCTGCTCTGCAACGCATTTGTCCGGGTCGTTACTGTCACTCAAGACATACAGATCGAAGTGATCGAGCTGTCCGGTGGCCGCTACCGATTCGTAGGTTGCCCGTAATCCGGCGAACACGCGTTCAACGTCTTCGTTACAGATGGGCATGATCAACGCCGTTCTGTGCTCGGGATTGAGTGGCTCATCCCCTACCGTCGTCGACGAAATACTGTATTTGTCTTTGCCGATCAGCAGTTGTAAAAAGCCCATCAGCGCAGTCCAAAAACCGGCCGAGACCCAACAGAACAACACGGCAAACAGCACCAAAATACCGCTTTGCAGGATATAAGGCAGAACCTGCATAAAGGAGCGCAGGAAAGGCTGATTCACCATCGCGAACGGATCGATCAGCGCCCATCCCTGATAAGGCAAAATGGTTTTCATGTACCAGGTGGCGATTGCCGTTTGGAACAATGTCAGGATAAGCAGGGTGTAACGGCGCAGCGTACCCACCATTCTCCAGCGATTCTCGGCAATCTTCTCTTCCGGGCTGGCATGAGGACGGCTCGGTGCCGGGGAGCGCCCCAGCATACTTTCCCACCAGCGCACCAGCGGGTTGGTGCGCCACATATCAGGAAACATCGACGCACGTTTGATCGTGGGCATCGCCTGTAAGGCGGCGCGCCCTTCTTTGTCAGCAGCCACCGGTTTAACCGCCGTCGCCGTATCGGGCCAGGCGGCATCCAGACGCGCCTTAACGGATTGCAGCGGCGAATCATCTTCCGTCAGCAGCGTCGCAGGGGATTCCCCCTGCGCCAGAGCCCGATGTATGGCAGAGGGATTTTCACGCTCAGCCTGAGGCAACGCATGCTGCAACGCCTCCGCCGCTTGCGCGGACAGAGGCAATTTCCCGATATAATCAGGGCTCGAGATTAACTTATTCATTGGCAGGTAGCTGATAGCTCCAGGTTTCCGATAACAGCGTTTCGCCGTTCACCAACGCAGCGCGCAGCTCGGTTGGCTGTTTAGGATCTTTCACACGCAGACGCAGTGTCAAACGCCAGCCGCGCGTTACCGGATTATAGCGAACATTGTTCTCAACGATTTCACCGTTGTCGCCAATGCTGACTTGAGAGGTCACAGGCGTCGCCTCTTCCATCTCTTTCATCATCGGACCGGCAAAATCGACCAGGAACGCAACGGTGCCATCCGGTTGGCGAATCAGGTTAGACTGTTTCACATCCCCGGTGGAACGCATGGTGCGCTGAACGTAGGCCAATTCAGGTGAATGCAATTGCTCTTCGTCACGCGTGAAATGCAGGCGATAGCCCACTTCCAGCGGCTTGCCGATTTCAGGCAGCACTTCCGGCGTCCAGAACGCAACGATGTTATCATTGGTTTCATCGGCTGTCGGAATTTCCACCAGTTCGACTTTCCCTTTACCCCACTCGCCCTTGGTTTCAACCCAGCCGCTGGGGCGCAGATCGTAACGGTCATCCAGATCTTCATAGCTGGAGAAGTCACGCCCACGTTGCAGCAGACCGAAGCCTTTCGGGTTTTCAATCGAATAGGTGCTGACCGACAGGTGTTTCGGGTTATTCAGCGGACGCCAAATCCACTCACCGTTGCCCGCGTGAATAGATAAGCCGTTGGAGTCGTGCAGCGCTCCACGGTAGTTCAGCGTCGGTGAAGGCTGGTTCGGCCCAAACAGGAACATACTGGTCAACGGTGCCAGCCCCAGTTTGCCTACGCGAGCGCGCAGGAACACTTTGGCCTGAACGTCAACCACGCTGTCGCGTCCTGGGTAAATGACAAAACGGTATGCGCCCGTGGCACGCGGTGAATCGAGCAGCGCGTAGACCAGCAGGTGCTTATCATTGGGTTTTGGACGTTCGATCCAAAACTCGCGGAAGCGCGGGAACTCTTCCCCGGAGGGTAATGCCGTGTCAATCGCCAGACCGCGAGCAGAAAGGCCGTAAGTCTGCCCTTTGCCAATCACACGGAAATAGCTGGCACCCAGCATGCTGACAATCTCGTCATCCTTGCCAAGCTTATTGATGGGATACAGGATTTTGAAGCCTGCAAAACCGAGATTCTTCACGACCTCTGCATCGTGATTCACCGTACCGAAATCGAAATATTCCGGTGAATAGGCGATCTCGTTAACCTCAGTGGCCGTCACTTCGTTGATTCTCACCGGCGTGTCAAAATACATGCCCTGATGATAGAACTGAATGCGAAACGGCGTTTGCAGGTTATTCCAGTATGACTTCTCCTGGTTAAAACGAATCTGCTGATAATCAGCAAATTTCATATCGCGGAACTGGGCGGGAAGATTGCTCTTCTGCGCTTCATAGCCTTTAGCTGCCAGTTTTTCAGCTTGCGCCGCCACATCATCCAGCGAGAATGCCCAGGCAGGCAACGCAGTGAAAGACAACACAATCGCTGCGGACAGCCAGCGCAGATTCGCCACTCGACGTTCAACCCCAAAATTATTAACCAGCACAGCTCCCCCTGTTCGTGTGCTTAAATCAACTAAAATCCATATTAATGGATAAGTTAACCTTCCGACAACTTGATAAAAGCCCGGTTCATCATGATAGGTCAGCGTTTAAACAACGCAAACTGCAACCCCGATAAATTTCTGTAAAAAATCGAAAATTAGAGTGGATACTCCGTCACCGGTCAGCCGTTGGCAACCCCTTGGGGTTATTTATGCCATCGACGTGATGCTTACCTACAATTCTACCTGTTGCACTGTTAGCAAAACACCCTATTTATGCTGTGGTTGCAGAGAAAACATGCTTCTTTTGTTAACACGGTTACCATGAAGTTTCCTCATGCGCGTTTTTCAAGAATAATCCGAACATTTACGCGCTAGCGCATTAAAAAACTCGGTTGCAACACGGATTGCACCCGTTGGTAACAAAATCGCGTTAAATCAGGTACAGTAGGATGACATATTCAAGCCTGTCCACCTACTTGCATCGACGCTGACTGATTCTCACATGAACACATTGCGCCACAATAAAATCGCCACCACGCTAAGCCTCTTCGCGTTGCTGCTGATTTTTATCGCGCCAATCGTTTCACAGGCGTTAATGCGGCATGATTATACTCCGCCCGCTCATACTCAGCACCATCATTCTCATAGCAAACCGGCAACACCGTCACCGATGTCATCCGGCGTAACCATGGAGCACGACGCTTGTGGTTACTGCGGGCTGTTATCTCATCACCCGGCGCTGTTTCCTGAAAACTCACCGCCGGTTGCTCCACGGTTCGTCCCTCAGTTACCCGCGAATGAACAACATCCACGGCACAAGATTGCCACCGCGTTTTATCGCGCCCATTCGCCTCGCGCACCGCCGACAGTCATATAACACAACCCTAAGCACAAAAATTTGATATTGGATAACGTCCTGTCACAAGACGACGTCTCCTTTTCCTTTATTTTCTTCTTGTTACGATGACAAGGGCTCCCATGCTATGGATACCGTAATCGCTGAAAAAAAGCCCCTCTCTGCGGCGGTAATGGCGCTTTTCTTACGCTTGCATTTCTATATCGGTCTGTTCGTTGGGCCATTTATCTTTGTTGCTGCCCTGACCGGCACGCTGTATGTGCTGACACCACAGATTGAAGAACGTCTGTATACGCAGCAACTGCATGTTGATGTGTCCGGCGCGGCGCAACCGCTCGCCGCACAGATAGCCGCCGCGCAGGCTGCACTGGCTGAGCAGCCCGCAGCCCAATGGCTGGCGATACGCCCTGCGCCCACGCCGCGCGACACCAGCCGTGTGCTGTTTCGCCTCCCAGATTTCGCTCCTTCTGAATACCTCGCCGTGTTTGTTAATCCGAGCACGCTGGCGATACAGGGTCAGTTCAAGGTGTATGGCACATCAGGAATATTGCCGTTGCGAACCTGGCTCGATCGTTTGCATCAGGGGTTGTTTCTCGGTTCCGTTGGCCGCCTCTATAGCGAACTGGCCGCCTCATGGCTGTGGATCGCCGCACTCGGTGGCGTCTATCTGTGGTGGAGAACGCGTATGCCTTCGCGAGTCGCGCCTCGCCGTAAATTGCCGCTCGCAGCCCGCTTGCGCTCTGTGCACAGCACGCTGGGGCTGACGTTACTCGTCGGGATGCTGTTTTTCTCCGCCACCGGGCTGACCTGGTCACAATGGGCGGGCAATAATATCGGCGTATGGCGCAACGCATTGGGTTGGCAAACCCCAGCACTGAATACCGCGCTTATCCACCATCCCGCCACAGCCGCACCGGACGCCCATGCCGAACACCGCGGCGAGGCCATGGTTCATCACTCCGCACCGCCATTGGTATTAGATAACGCCGATAGTGTATTGGCGATAGCACGGCAAGCGGGGATCAGCGCAAATAAACTGGAGATCCGCCCGGCAAAAACCGCACATAACGCCTGGACCGTGACTGAAATTGAGCGGAGGTGGCCGACGCAGGCCGATATGGTTGCCATTAATCCCGACAGCGGTGCTGTCGTCGATTACGTCAGATTCGCCGATTACCCTTTTGCAGCCAAACTGACGCGCTGGGGGATCGATGCCCATATGGGCGTATTGTTCGGATTGCCGAATCAATTGATTCTGGCGGCGTTCGGCCTGGGGCTGTGCGCCCTGATTGCGTGGGGATACCGCCTGTGGTGGCTGCGTCGGCAGCGCCCTGGCGGCCAACCACACCCGGCTAACACCCTTTTCGCCGCGTTCACCGCATTGCCGCTCGCGGTACGCGTACTGGCAGGCAGCATCGCGCTGCTACTGGGCGGGTGTTTACCGGTCATGGGCGGCAGCCTGTTGATATTCTTGTTGATAGACATCGTGCGGTGGCGACGTTATCAAGCAATACAAAACGCGGATGCGCTGCCGCACACAACGCAGTGATTGCTCACGAAGGGAATAACCCGGCTCTGCCGAGGGTGCAGAGCCGGGAGAACCTTATGCGCCGGACATCAAGCGAAGGGTGCCTTGATGCGCTACCGGGTCCTCGTGGTAGCTGCCCAGTTTGAAAATGCTGACCGTGCTGGTCAGCGCCTGAGCTTGCTCTTGCAAAGACAATGCCGCAGCAGCAGATTCTTCAACCAGCGCCGCATTTTGCTGGGTGGTGGTGTCTATCTGCCCCACGGCCAGGTTGATCTGATTAACGCCATCGCTCTGTTCACGGCTTGCCTGAGCAATTTCGGTGACGATGCCGTTAACCCCTTCAACGTTAGTGACCAGTGTTTGCATGGAAACGGCGGTTTTCTCCACCAGAACCATCCCCTGGCGCACCTTTTCTACGGAGCCATCAATCAGCTCTTTAATTTCTTTCGCGGCTGTCGCGCTGCGCTGCGCCAGCGCGCGAACCTCGCTCGCCACCACGGCAAAACCACGTCCCTGCTCGCCGGCACGCGCCGCTTCAACGGCCGCGTTCAGCGCCAGAATATTGGTTTGAAAAGCAATGCTGTCAATCACACCAATGATTTCCGCCATCCGCTGTGAGGATTCACGGATGCCGCGCATTTCGGTGGTGACATCATTCATCAACTCACCGCTCTCGCGTACCGTTTGTGAGCCCTGAGCGGCGAGCTGTGTCGCTTCCGTAGTATTATCTGCGGTGTTTTTAATGGTTGCCGTTAATTGCTCCATTGAGGAGGCCGTTTGCTCCAGCGAACTGGCCTGCTCTTCCGTACGCGCGGACAAATCCTGATTGCCTGCGGCGATCTGGCCTGCGGCACTGGATATACTTTCCGCCCCATCCCGCACCTGGCTGACAATATGGCGTAGGCTGTCATTCATATTCCTCAACGCCTGTAGCAATAAACCGGTTTCATCCTGGCGCGTGACAAGAATATCCGAAGAGAGATCGCCGGTAGACACGCGTTCAGCAATGGACAATGCCTCGTTAAGCGGGTGTGTA
Source organism: Candidatus Symbiopectobacterium sp. NZEC151 (assembly GCF_025962655.1). Classification (GTDB taxonomy): domain Bacteria; phylum Pseudomonadota; class Gammaproteobacteria; order Enterobacterales; family Enterobacteriaceae; genus Symbiopectobacterium. Next base: position 1,527,427 of record NZ_JAGFPE010000001.1, read on the forward strand.
ACGCTGCGTGTGATGGCGGCAGCCACGATCACGCTCAGTAAAATGGCGGCAAGGATCATGCCCACCAGTAACAAGCGGGTGTTCGTATAGCTTTGCGCCACCTGCTGCTGTGAAACAGACATCTGGTCATCACGGTGGTCAATAAATGCGCTAATGGCAGATTTGTAGGCCTGAATGCTTTTCTCTGTTGCCGTTATAAACTCGTTGCGTGCAGCAGCGGTATCACCGGCGTTGATAAACCCAGAGAATTTGGTGCTGGAGGTATGAAAATCCCCACGGGCCTGATTAATATCCTGCAATATCTCCTGTGAGCGCGTGTCATTGGCGGATTTACGTAACTCTTCCATCAGGGCTGAAACAGTGACCGTTCGCTGCTTCATCGACTCCATCTCTTTTTTGATATCCTGTTCTGATGTCGTCAACAATACGCGTTGTTGGCTAAGTGCATAGCCATTAAGTTCACCAATCAGTTGGTTCCCCTTTACCGTGAGCGGATAGTCACTCGCCACAATTTTGTCTATCTGAGTGTTAAAATCGGCCAGTCGTCCCAATGACACCACGCCAACGACCAACAACATTAATACCAGGAGTGCAAACCCTATTCCTAGACGATATCCAATACGCCAATTTGACAGATTCATATAAATTCCTTTATTCATCTTTACTATAAACGTTGCGGCATGATTGCTGACCGTTTCGTTCAACAGAAGTCTATTCACTGAATAGCGGCATGCGCTATTTATCCCTGTAGATTTGACATCAACACATTGCATCAACCAAAGGATGGCGACACACATGCGAGATAATCGAATATGTTAGCTGCGCGAGTGCGGCATTAAATCTTGCATGAAACCCGTTCATTAGAACAATCCTTGTCATTGTTTAATACGCCGCACCATCAATAAAAAGCCAATAAAATTCATTAAGATAAACACAAATCAACTTTCTGATAGTTACGAAAAAAACCATACTCTCATCCCGGGTATGGCTGTATTCACGCAAATCCAGAGACTTATGTTCAACGGCATATTATACGATTTCTTTACTGATTGAATGAAATTTATATGTCTATTTTTATTTACAAAAGCCACATACCACCATAATCGATCATTATGCACATATTTATCTGTATTCAAGGTAAATTATAGTCGCTGGCCGTGCAGATTCAGCCTTAACAAATTTAAAACATTTTTGAGTAAATAACCGGGGAGGCTTCCCCATAGCAAACAGGATAATCAGAAAACCGATAGACGTTAATGCGCACATTGCTCCCTTGCCTTTAAGCAGGGGAGCAATATTATTGATATGTTAATCACAGCCATCTTAAAATATCGACGTCATTGCAGAACAGCAGTTTTGTGCATTTCATTAAAATGTAATTCGCACTCTACTCTGGCATTAGGGAGATAATTTGATTTTAATAATTTAAAAGGAACGGTTATTTCCCAATCTGGTATTTTTTCACCCTGATCAACACGGATATCCGATAAATAAATAACAGCGAAATAGCCTCCGCGGCGCTCATTTTTGAAAATCTCATAACGATAAAACAGATTGTCATCCTGATGCTGAAAAATGAGTGTTTCTTTTAATATACCCAGTAACATCTTCTCCCCTCCCAGTGCCTGAACTTTTTTCATTTCATCGGCAAGGGCAGGAAAAACCTTAAAACAAGGCATCAAAAATACGACACCGATCGCTATAGAAAAAAGAAAACCTCACCGTCATCAGCAATACGGTGAGGTTTCATTTGGCAACATCACTTTTTCTTGGAGGCGCCTTTGCTTTTATCTTTAATCAACTGTCTGATTTTTTTCAATTCTTTTTGGCTTAATGGTTGCTCAACAACCTCTTCGGTATGCTGGTTATCCACATCCGCCTGTTCAGCGTCAACACTATCCTTAGCGACGATATCAAAACTCTTCGCCAAACGCGCTGCTACTTCTGCGCTAATCGAAACCTCATTTTCCAAGGCAGCCGCTTTGATTTGCTCTTTCAACTCTTGGGGGATCTTTAAGGATAAACTGGATATCTCACTCATTTTCTTACCTTTCTTTAAGAGATAAAAGGACACGTTATGTTAGTCGTATGATAAAGTCTAGCATGACACAAAAATTTAATATTTCTGTCATGGAAAATACACCACGTTATGCAGTCTCAGTCACTTATCTATTTTGACACCGCAGCACGACTTTCATGATACACCGAGCAATCATGGCAGCATCGCAGCTCTGCGAGCTGAATTATGGCGAAAATAGATGACAATAATAATTATTGGTGAGTCAATTATTTTACTTACAATGGAGAGAAGGTAAATGACTTGCGATCGGTGCCACAACATCAGGCTTAACGCGTTGATCATAATATATTAACACATTAGAATAGCGCGCCGCCACGAAAAGGAACCTGCTGTGTCACACCACGCCGTCTGGGAATTTATCAAGCATGCCTACTTGTTGGGAGCCATCATTGCGATGGTGATAACCTTTTTGCTAAGCCGAGATAAATCCCTGTTGATGCGTTTTCTGGCCTCGCTACTGATCGGACTGACCTGGCCACTCAGCTTTCCCCTGGTATTACTGTTTTCACTGATGTAGCGGCGCGTCATGACTGACAACGCCGCACAACAGCAATACACTATCTCACGACCAGTACCGTCGTCGTTGCATGACGCACGATGGCCGCTGCGTTAGAGCCGAGCAGATAGGTTTTCACATTGGGTCTGCGTGAGCCGACCACGATCAAATCCGCACCAATCTCCTGCGCTAGTTGCAAGGTCTCGTCACGTGGGGAACCGAAGCTTACGCTATAGTGCAAACGCTCAGCCGGAAGGTCGGTCGTTGCCACCAGCGCTTTAAGCACCTCGTTTGCTTTGACTACGGCTTGATTCTCAAACTCTTTGATACCAAATGAGTAGGCAGACATGAAGGCCGAGGCATCGGGCAAGGCATGAAACAGGTGAAGTGTCGCACCCGACGCCTTTGCCAACTGCACCGCATGTTGCAAGGCATTTTGCGTTAATGCCTCTTCTTCCAGATCGATGGGGACCAGTATCGTCGTATACATAGCAGCTCCTTATTGCAGATTTCCGCTTAAGAAAAGCATATCCCACCCCCGTATGATGTAAAATAACGCTTTATAAATCTGTGAGGTAGGTATTCTATGGACGATCTTTTCTTGCGATTGTCTCGCTCTGCATTTCGACAACGTTTTACTCTCGGGCCGAAAGAGTGTAGCTATCTGAATCAAAAGGGCTTCGATGTCATCAAGCAACATGCTGCTGATTTCATTGCCCAACGTTTAGCGCCCGCCGAACCGCGCAACGATGGCAAACAAACCCCAATGCGTGGCCATCCGGTATTTATTGCACAGCATGCCACGGCAACCTGCTGCCGGGGATGTTTAGCAAAATGGCATGGCATTGCCGCCCACCGCGCGCTTAGCCAACATGAGCAAGACTATATCGTAGCCGTCGTGATGACATGGCTAGAACGGGAAATCGCCCAGCGAGGGCCGACGATACAGGGATAACAGAGGTGTACCGCCAAATGGCACAACGCGTGGCAACGATTTACCCCGTAGCAAGTCCCAGCAACGCGAGCTATAACATGGCCTTGATACCATCAGGAAACACGGTCAGCGCATCACTCAGTACGGCCGTCTGATCAATCCAACGCAGCACGAGCGGCATGCCATTAGACTCCATCCCGTGCACCACATCCTGCTGATAAAAGGCCTTATCGGCAAACTGGCCTTCATAAACAAAGACTATTTCGTGCCCCGGTTTTCCGTTATATTCGAAAATATTCTCGGATACGCCCAACAATGTCAAACCGATGGCATCAGCGCCAATCTCTTCTTTGACTTCACGTATGGCCGCCGCCACCGACGTCTCACCAAAATCAACGCCGCCACCGATGGGTAACAAATAATGTGAGTCCTTGACCGGATCGTGCCCTTCCGCTAACAGCACTCGCCCTTGGTGGCGAAAAAGGCAGACCGCTTTCGCTCTTATCTTACTCATAATTAATGCTTCCTTAAGAAAAAGGGCCGAGAAGATTACCTGAGGGAGTGAAAGCAAATTGAGATCGCGGTCAAAGAATGAGCCCACTATTTTTAATTTCGTGCATTCTCCTGTAACGCGGCAAAAAGTGGCGATTATTTAAAGCCCGTTTAGGGTCTATATCTTAGAATTGTCGTTGACATTTAGTCAGGCTGTATTTACCGCAGAGGATTATCTATCGAATTACTTAACCCAAGGAGTTTTACTATGTTGGCAAACGAAAATGTATTTATCAGCGTACTCGCTGTTATCGTGGCGGTAGGCTTTATTATCGCTTTCTTTAGCCCTAAATGGGATGACTGATGAACACTGATCCCCCCAATCGATGACTCCTCTCGTGCCATAATGGCGGAGAGGAGGCATGCTTTAATTAGCCACCTAACGATACCGATTGCTCGTCCCCCCTACTTAAACACCTCAACGTTTATCTCAATCCACCAAAACTGTGCGGCTATCCGGCAATTTAGCCACAATTATCGCCTCTACCCTCTGAATGGAATCCCTGAAAAAGTAGCATTATCGTATTCCTTCACTTTGTTCAGGAAAATACGAATGTCCATCATTGAAACATTGGCTACACGCACCTCTTTGACATCATCCGCATCACGCCTGGTTGCATCGCAAGGAAGTGCTTTCGATGTTGAGTTAAAAAAAGCGGTAGCTAAAGAACATCCCGCTCACCAAGAAAATGCTGTCAGTGCTCTACCAAAACAAGCCTCTCAACAGTCTGCTGCTGCACAGGAATTGCAAGAATGGCTTGAGATGTCTCCCGAGGAGCGACTCTTTTTCACGGTTCTGGCCTCAATGGGGATCTCCAAAGAAGAGTTTGAGGCCATGTCGCCCGAGGATCAGGATCGAATCACTCACAAGGTACAGGAAAGCATCAAAGAGAATATAAAGGAAGGTCTGCAAACGCAGATCGCCTGAATACGCTGGCGGCGTAAATATGGCCACCTGACAACAACACAGGTGGCATAATATCAACCGCTTTAAGCATGATATTCAGTCATCGTGCCCACCGGGTTCCATCGTCCAAATGATGCTAGCGGCAAAGTTCCTTGGAAAAATCAGCACTCCCTCTCCCACTGACACACCGCTGGCTGATATCTTTACTGTCTATTTTCCAGGTATCATCCACCTTTGATAACTGATAGATATAACGCATTGCCGCCACTGAATCATCAGTGGGAATATCTTCCTCGATAGTCACTGTTGCACGCTCGGGAGACTCAACGGAGTCACCGGATACCGTCTGCTTGATCAGTAACATAGAGGGAATTTCCTGAAACCCCTCCCCTCTGTCTTGCAAAGCGATAATTAGCGGCACTGATCGATCAGCCTGCACACTATTGTTGCTCTTGTCGACGTGTTCCGCCTGTTGCGCATCGCACCCTGATAACAGCCCCATCGTTAATACCGCTATCGTTTTAAATAATTGCATGACACCACCTAAATTTTTATGTGTATAACCGTTAATTCAAAATAAGCAGCGATCATGTCACAGGCAATATTTCGTTCTTTAGGAATATGATGAGTTTCTGTCAAAAAACGGAAGCTGTTTTGTTGTCATTTAGGTTTTGATAGCGGCTTGGCTATCTCCGCCGTCTGCATCAGGAGAGGGGAGAATCAGAGCGAGTAATGATAAAGCAGATAAAGTACCAACAAAAAAGTCCCTGTTAGGGGACTTTGATGCTGCATCTTATGCAAGATAAAACCGAAGACATGTTGATAACGCATCGATTCTATTGAATGAGTGGCGGAGGAGGTGAGATTCGAACTCACGGAGCTGTTACACTCGGCGGTTTTCAAGACCGCTGCCTTAAACCACTCGGCCACCCCTCCACAACGAAGCGAACTATAAACACAGCCCGACAGGTTGTAAAGCCTGATAATGTTCAACTGCGCTAAAAATAACCTATTTAGCGTCAACTGAACGTAATATCATCATAATGCTTATAAAATTAGCATCTCACAGCGTAAAGAAGGGTAAAACGTCTTTAATAACCCTGTGCAACTATCTATGCTGATATCCTGAGTCATAATAATCATTTAACAGAGAGAGTCGCTGCCATGGATCGTATTGTTGTCTCTTCCAGACAGGAAAGCTCACTGCTCAGCACGCACAAGGTGCTGCGTAACACGTATTTCCTTTTATCGCTTACGCTGGGTTTTTCCGCACTTACCGCAACCGTTAGCACCGCGCTAAACCTCCCTGCGCCTGGCTTGTTACTGATGCTGGTAGGGTTTTACGGACTGATGTTTTTGACTCACAAACTCGCTAACAGTCCCGCAGGCATTCTGGCGGCGTTTGCGCTCACCGGATTTATGGGGTACACGCTGGGCCCGATTCTAAGCTCACTGATTGCTGCGGGTGCCTCTGACATTATCATGCTCGCCTTGGGTGGCACGGCCTTGGTCTTTTTCTGCTGTTCTGCCTATGTGCTGACAACGCGCAAAGACATGTCATTCCTGTCCGGAATGATGATGGCAGGATTCGTTGTTCTGATCGTCGGTGTGATTGCCAATCTGTTCCTGCAACTCCCTGCGTTGCATCTTGCGCTGAGCGGCTTGTTCATTCTGTTCTCTGCCGGTGCCATTCTCTGGGAAACCAGCAACATCATTCACGGTGGTGAAACGAATTATATTCGCGCCACGGTTAGTCTGTACGTTTCCATTTATAACCTGTTCGTGAGCTTGTTGAGCATTTTAGGCATCATGCGCAACAACTAACCGGATTGAGGCTTATGCCGTTGTCATTCCACTGATGGAACAGGCCTGAGTTTGGCATCTTTGCCGCTCGGGCCTTTTTATTACCCCGACTACCCCATTCTTCCGACCAAATTTCTTTGCTACACTTCGCTTAAAACCGGGGTCACGAGGCACTATGTTGGAGTTTGAAGGGCGTTTTATAGAAACGGATGCACAAGGATACTTGCTTAACAGCGCTGATTGGCGTGAATCTCTCGCACCGCTGCTGGCAGAGCAGGAAGATATCGCGTTAACCGATGCGCATTGGGAAGTGGTGCGCTTTGTTCGCCACTTCTATCTGGAGTTCAATACCTCCCCGGCGATTCGTATGCTGGTAAAAGCGATGGCACAAAAGTACGGTGAAGAAAAAGGCAATAGCCGCTATCTGTATCGACTCTTTCCCAAAGGCCCAGCCAAGCAGGCAACCAAAATTGCAGGGTTACCCAAGCCGGTAAAATGTATCTGATGCTCGGCTAATAGCGGATTGAAAAACCAGTGTAATCCATCATCGCGCGGGGTTCGACAAGAACGAGCTCAACACGAGCACTGCGCGGCCCACCCGCTTTTAGCCAAGAGATAAGTTGTTCAACCTGATGCGGTTCACCACAGGCGACCACTTCCACACTGCCATCCTCACAATTTCTGGCATAACCTGTCAGACCCAGCTGTCGGGCCTGATGTTGTGTGTGATAACGAAAACCAACGCCTTGCACCACGCCATATACATAGGCTGTCACACCGTGTTCAGTCATCTAAACGCCTCCTCAATCATCAATCGGCAGGCACCTTTATTTCCTGCACAGTGATGCAATATGCATCATACTATTAACAGTAAAATAACCTCGTTCCAGTAGCAAATACGCTACGTCGACTTTCAACAGGCGACTTGAAATCTGGGCGTTCACTCCCATATAGCAGTAAGGTTACAGAGTCAGATCATCTCAGGAGGCATTATGATTATCTGTAAATTTGGTATTGGAGAACAGATTCGTCATAAAATGCTGGGATACCCTGGTGTCGTGATTGATATCGATCCCGAATATTCGCTGGTAAGCCCAGCGTGGGAGGAACTGGATGCCCACGATACGCTTCGTTCTGCACCTTGGTATCATGTCGTGATGGAAGATGAACAAGGGGAAGCCATTCATACTTATCTGGCAGAAGCCCAGTTAGTGCAAGAAGCGCCAGATGACGACAGGCATTCTTCTCTGGATGAGCTTGCCAAAGAGATTAAGCAGAGAGCGCCTCGCTTACATCATTAATACCGGCCGTGATGGCCGGTATTAGGTGCAGGCCTCTTACCTGGCAAGGCCCAAGCGCGGAATCTCAATTTTGGGGCAACGATCCATCACAACGTCAAGTCCGGCATCTTTTGCTAACACCGCTGCCTGCTCGTTAATGACACCAATCTGTAGCCACAGCACTTTTGCGCCAATGGCGATGGCTTCTTTAGCCACCTCGTAAGCCGCCTCTGGCTGGCGAAATACTTCTACCATATCCACCTTGCCGGGAATATCTGCAAGTGACGCATACACCCGTTGACCATGGAGTTCCTGCCCTGCCAATTTAGGGCTGACGGGGATCACGGTATATCCTTGCTCCAATAAATAAGCCATCACACCATAGCTGGGACGAGAGACTTTTTCACTGGCACCGACCAACGCAATCGTTTTTACCTTCTCCAACACCGATTTAATCTCTGCATCCTTCATTGTTGTTACCTCGTATCGCATGGGCTCTTTTACAGTGTACACCACCGCGCCGACTTATTTTTGTCTTACATTGACGACAGATCGGGCATTCAATCTGACATGCCTAAAAGGAGAACACCCGATAAAAAACTGTTAAAAAATGAAAACTTTGACACATTTAGCCAAATACTCAACAATGGCGCGATAAATGATGCCGGAGGAAAGCTGATGAAATTGTACCGTGTTTTAATGCTGCTTTTCTTCGTTACAAGCAGTATGGTCAGCGCGGCCACCACCCTAAAATTACATCAGGATATTGAACTGCTCGCCGTCGATGGGCAAAAAGTGTCCAGCTCGCTGTTGAAAGGTGCCGATAGCCTGGAACTGGACAACGGTCAGCACCAATTGCTGTTTCGGGTGGTAAAAATTATTTCCGTCTCAGGCAGCGAAAAACGCACCTATTCATCGCCGCTGTTGTTGGCCGCGTTCAATATGCGCAATCAGGACGTCATTACCATCCTGCTGCCTGCACTCGACACGCCCAAGGCACGGGAGCGTTTCGACCTCGACACTCACTATCAACTCGTGGATAACCACAATAACCCTATCAGCGCGCGAGTGGATAGGCTGGAACTGAGCAATGATGAACTTGCTCACCAGTTGGAGTCCATTCTGGCGCAGTACAATGCCGCCAATAAAACTGCATCCGTAACCGCATTTACCTCGCCCAAACAGAACGCTAAAACCTGGCCCGACAATAATGCCGCCAATGCCCAGGACAGCATTGATCCCTTTCTTATTCTCAAATACTGGTTTCGGCAGGCAGATAAAGACACTCAGGATCGCTTTCTGAAATGGGCGAAGGAAAAAGACAAGTAATACAAACGCAGCGCTTTTTGATTATTTTAACCGCAGTTGCGCCAATGCGTCGGTGGTTAGTCGCATTTTTTTCATCTATATCTTTTCAGCGAAATAGCGTTCTCGTAATCTGTGTTTATTATTCTGCTGAAAGGACGTAAACATGGAACTCACCACCCGTACTATCCCTGAACATAAGCACATTGCTTTAGTGGCACACGACCACTGTAAGCAGGCTCTGCTGGATTGGGTGAGTACACACAAGAACACGCTGTCCGAACACCACCTTTACGCGACAGGCACTACGGGAAATCTGATCCAACGCACCACCGCGCTCCCGGTCAAGAGCATGCTAAGCGGCCCGATGGGGGGAGACCAGCAGGTCGGTGCCTTGATTTCGGAAGGAAAAATCGATCTGATGATCTTCTTTTGGGACCCACTGAATGCGGTTCCACACGATCCTGACGTCAAGGCCCTGCTGCGCTTGGCAACCGTTTGGAATATTCCGGTCGCAACCAACCGTTCCACCGCCGACTTTTTGGTTAACTCCGCCCTTTTTAAACAGCCCGTTGAGATCGCCATTCCAGATTACCAACGCTATCTGAATGAGCGTCTGAAGTAACGCGGCGCGTTCAGCGCTACCCGGTTGTTGGTAGCGCTGTTGTTAAGGTTTTCTCTGTAGCGGCACACCGACACGCTGTAATTGCTCAACAAAGACTGACGGTGCGTCTCGATCGTAGAGTAACCAGACCCGGTGTTTCGCTCGGGTTAGCGCTACATACAGCAAACGACGTTCTTCCGCATCAGCAAAAGGTTCCGGCTGGGGCAGCAAGACCTGCTCCAGCAAACTTTCGCGAGACAAGGCTGGGAAACCCTCTTTGCCATCATTCAATCCCACAATCACCACATAGTCAGCCTGTTGCCCCTTGCTGGCATGGATAGTCATAAAATCAATAGCCAGGTTTGGCCACCTCACACTCGCTTTATCCAGCATCGCAGGCCGCAAATGGTGATAGCGCGCCAGCACCAGAATATGCTCATCAGGCGTGACGTAACTGCTGAGCTTATCAAACAGCGCTTCCAACTGTGTTTCAGGCAGCAACATGACCGCTTTTTTGTCGCCAGCGCGCAGGCTGTTGAGCGGTTTCTTTAATTGATGCGGATTTTGCTGCACAAAGGTATTAGCAATCTCGCCAATGCGGTCGTTAAAGCGATAGGTGGTATCCAGCGCACAGCGTTCACCACGCCCAAAGTGATGCTCAAACGCGGTGGTCAGCGTCAGTTCCGCGCCACTGAAACGGTAAATCGCCTGCCAGTCATCGCCGACAGCAAAAAGGCAGGTACGCAGATTTTGCCTACGCAGCGCGGCCAACAGTTGCGCACGCTGGGGCGAGATATCCTGAAACTCATCGACCAGAATATGCTTCCAGGAGCTGATAAAGCGCCCTTTATCCAGCAGATTTACCGCCTGGTGGATCAGGCCGGAGAAGTCCACTGCGCCTTCTTCTTTCAATGCCGCTTTCCATGCTTTAAGCAAAGGCGCCATCAAGCGTAAACCACGCTGCAATCGCGGGCGTTGCTCATCATCGGCCAGCGCCAGCATGTCACTTTGACTACCGCCCTGCATGCGCATAAGTCCGAGCCAGCGATCCAGACGACCACTGAGGCGCGCGGCCAGACGCGTATCCAGCCAGAACTCGCCGTCAGGCACGTTCCACGCCATCTCTTCGCTCAGCCACTCCCGCCATCCTTTGGCCTGCGCTTTCTTCTCCGCGCACTGCTGCTGCCAGGTTTTAATCAGCAGCTCATGTCGCTGCGCGCCATCGCTTTCCAAACGGCTGATAGCCGGCGCTTTCCGCGTAGCATGTTGAATAATATGCAGAGCCAGTGCATGGAAGGTTTTGGCCTGCACCGCATCCGTGTGCAAGCGCTCTTGAATCCGTTGGTTCATCTCCTGCGCGGCTTTACGGCCAAAAGCAAGTAACAGGATTTGTTCCGGCATCGCTTCGTTTCGGTGCAACAACCAGGCGGCACGAGCCACCAGCACGGATGTTTTTCCACTGCCCGCACCGGCCAGCACCAATACGGAATCTTCACCATTGATTACGGCGCGACACTGCGAAACATTCAGCGGGGTGGTTTCAACGCCGTCAAAAAATGCCTGCTCTGAGGAGAGCGTTTTTTCCATCCAGGCCTGGTTACAGGCTGTTCGGCACGATTCACCCTCAGCGAGCCACTGCTGACAAAGGGTGTAGCTGTCACAGCAGTTGACAAACTCCGTCAGTCTCGCGGCAGGCAGCGGCAAGGATGCCAGCGTTGCGCGAATAGCCGTCTGCAATTCAGCCAACGCATGGCGTGAAACCCACCCATGGTGGTTCGTCATTTGCTCGATGTCGGTGACCTGGCGCTGCAACGCGTCGGCACACACCGCGCTCATGTCGTCACTCCACTGACGCCACATTTTCATCAGGTAGCGGTAGAACTGCTGGGTTTCCTGCCATTCGGTGCCATGCAGCCGCACAACCTGGTTGTCCGGCAGCACAAATTCCAACTCCCCCCATACCAAACCACGCTTGCATTGAATATCAAGCAGTTGGTTAAAGGGAATGACATACTCGTGTTTCTCACCGCTCACCTGAACGCCCGCATTGAGCAGCTTCACCCGATTGTAGGGGTGTTGCGCCAGATGTTTGCCTAAAGAGGTTGCTTTTAGTTCCATTTTCGTTACGCCATGAAAAAAACGGCTTTTCGGTAGTTTACCTGCGACACAGACCCCTTCTCCAGTGTTAAAACACGTTAAGATATCCCTGCGCTTGATGTAGTATTCGTTCTGATGACATCATACGCGATGTGTGCTGAAGCAACGCCATGAGATGTCTGTATTTTGTAATGATAGATACCCTATTTGCGATACCTTCGCTACGCCTGACATCATGGAGCAACAATGCGAGCCGTGTTGAACATTCTTAATTTTGTGCTGGGCGGATTTTTCACTACGCTGGCATGGTTTATTGCAACGCTAATCAGCATCGTTCTGATTTTCACATTGCCACTGACCCGATCATGCTGGGAAATCACCAAGCTATCGCTGTTCCCTTACGGCAATGAGGCCGTTCACATCGATGAGGTAGAACCTGAGCGTAAAAATGCCGTATTGAGCGCGGGCGGGACAGTTCTCAACGTCTTCTGGTTTATTCTTTTCGGATGGTGGCTGTGTATATCGCACATTGTCAGCGGTATTGCGCAATGCCTCACGATCATCGGTATTCCTGTCGGGATAGCCAACTTCAAACTGGCGGTCATCGCGCTGTGGCCTGTAGGCCGTCGCGTGGTTTCTATTGAAGAAGCACAGGCGATACGCGAAAGAAACGCACGCCGTCGCTATCGCTAACCGTCGGTAAGGAACAGGCGTTGTTGACTTTCATCTCAGGATTTCGGCGTTACCTATACAACAGCGGTTGGTTATACAACGCGCGTATCTTTATTGCCTTAGCTGGCGCTGCGTTGCTGCCCTGGTGGATGGACCAACCCACCACCACCATTCCGTTAACGCTTGGGGTGGTTGCCGCTGCGCTGACCGACCTCGACGATCGGCTAACCGGCAGATTGCGCAATCTGTTTATTACGCTGCTCTGTTTCTTTATCGCGTCGGTATCGATAGAACTGCTTTTTCCTTACCCGTGGTTATTTGGCGTCGGACTGGCCTTTTCTACTGTAGGTTTTATTCTGCTTGGTGCATTGGGTCAACGCTACGCCACTATTGCTTTCGGCGCGCTGCTGATTGCCATTTACACCATGCTTGGCGTGTCCCTGTATGACAATTGGTATCAACAACCGCTTTTACTGCTCGCAGGTGCCTTGTGGTACAACCTGCTGACGTTGATGGGGCATGTTATCTTCCCCATTCGTCCCTTGCAGGACAGTCTGGCGAGGTGCTTTGAGCAACTTTCCCACTATCTGGATGCCAAAGCGGCACTGTTTGATCCCGATATTGATGATTCGACAGATAACCCCTTGATCGATGTGGCGCTGGTCAACAGCGATGTGGTGGCAACCCTCAATCAGGCTAAAGCCTCTTTGTTAACCCGGTTGCGCGGGGATCGCGGCCAGCGCGGAACCCGCCGAACGCTGCACTATTATTTTGCTGCACAAGATATTCACGAACGCGCCAGTTCCTCGCACGTGCAGTACGCACAGTTACGTGAAACCTTTCGCCACAGCGATATTCTATTTCGGTTTCAACGGTTACTAACGATGCAGGCACGCGCCTGTCGCCAATTGGCGCAATCCATTCTGTTGCAGCAAAAATATCAGCACGATGGCCGTATCGAGCGGGCGTTTGTTTATCTGGATGCCGCACTTCATGCTTTTTTTACGCAAGATGGCGCAAATACAGCCCAAGGAAAAGCATTACGTCATCTGCTGAATAACCTGCGCGCCATTGATGCTCAGTTAATGAATATCGAATCAGAGCAATGGCTGGAATCGCAGCAACAGATGGAAGAAAGTCTGGCGGATGATGGGCTGACCGGCTGGAGCGATATTCGACTGCGCATCGGTCGCCATCTTACCCCGCGCTCAGCACTGTTTCGCCACGCGATCCGTATGTCTGCCCTGCTGTGCGGGGGGTATGCGCTGATTCAATTGACACACATGCAGCACGGCTACTGGATTCTGCTCACCAGCCTGTTTGTGTGTCAGCCAAACTACAATGCAACGCGGCGACGTTTGGCACTGCGTATCATCGGGACGCTGGCGGGCATTCTGATTGGGATACCGGTACTCTATTTTGTCCCCTCTCTTGAAGGACAACTCACGTTGATTGTTATCAGCGGCGTGCTGTTCTTTGCCTTTCGCAACGTACAATATGCTCATGCCACCCTGTTTATTACCCTATTGGTGCTGCTCTGCTTTAACTTGCTGGGTGAGGGTTTCGAAGTGGCAGGGCCGCGCATTCTGGATACGCTGATTGGATGTGCCATTGCCTGGGCGGCTGTCAGTTTTATCTGGCCGGACTGGCGTTTTCGCGGTTTACCTGCGGTAATAGATAAAACCATCAACGCCAACTGCCGTTATCTGGATGCCATTCTTGAACAGTATCATCAAGGGAAAAGCAACAGCTTGCGTTATCGTATCGCGCGCCGCGATGCGCACAACGGCGACGCAGAGCTGGCCTCTGTCGTCGCTAATATGTCTTCTGAACCCCATGCCATCAGAAATACGCTCGATGATGCGTTTCGCTTTATGTGCCTCAACCATACGCTGTTAAGCTATATTTCAACGCTCGGTGCCCACCGAGAAAAGATGGTGATGCCGCAGACGCTGCAACTGTTGGATGATGCCATCTGCTACATTGATGCAGCCCTGCATCATCCTGACATTGACGTACAAGCGCAGCGAGAAGGATTATTGACGCGTCAGCAACAGGTACAACAGTTGGCACCCGATCCAGACAGCAAGGAACAACTGGTGTTGCAGCAAATCGGTCTGATCATCGATGTCTTGCCGGAACTGACCCAGTTGAAAGGGGCTATTCGGTAAAGTACGCACCGTCAAAATCGGTGCAGAGAAGACTCAAAAGCGTAAAAGCCATGTAGCGCGGCATCATTGCCTCTAAAGATACCGCGCGAGATGACGTTTCAGGTTTTAGGCAACGGCGCAGAATGGTGTTTATACCATTCAATCAGCTCGTTTCTTACCCCTTTAGGCAACGCGGCTTGGTGCGTTCTGCAAATCGCGCCCGCCAACGCCAGTAAAATATTCACACTGGCATGTTTACTGACAGCTTTTAACTTCAAGTAGCTCTCCTTTGCACCGTGTTGTTGCAGCTCGTCAGCATTTCTGATTCCCGCCTTCCATAGCATCCGCTCGAGATCGTGATTCAGATTGGGCAAATCTTTTAACCGTGTGCAATGCTCACGTTCCGATTTATCCTGCTCTGCGCCCTCAAGCGACATCTTGGCCAGTTGCAGCAGTTGAGTCGGATCCTCCCATAAGACCTCCCCCACCAAATAGTAACTCAACGGCACGGGCATGCCGCGTTTGGTATAAACCAGATGCGGCATATTCAGTGCAAGGAAATGTGGCTCACAACGCTTGCTCGCGCGTAAATAAAGCTCTCCGTTGGAGATAAGGCCAAAGATCGTTTTATTTGCTGCGATGCTATAACCGCCGAATTGAGAACGGGTGGTAATTTCTCCCAACGAGGAGAAAGAAACTTTTGATTGCAAAATCCTTTTTTTGCATAACTGATTCATACAACACCCTTTAGTATTGAAAATCAATCCTCTGTCTGTATATGTGTTCTTAACGTGTTAAAGTAATTAATCACAAGGTTGGTAAGGCTTCAAACACAAAATGTGATCTCCCCCCACCGCCATGCCAATTATGCGAAGCGCTTCCAAAAAAAGCAGGTTGATTTTCATCCATAGCCGATATACTGTATAGACATACAGTAACACTAAGGATGAAACCCATCATGCGTGCGCACTCTATTCGTTCAGAACGTCATCAGCCGGCCTCACTGCACAGCGCCCCGTTGCCACAGCACGCTGTTACAGGATACGGCAGCGGTATCATCAGCGAAATCGACTACAGCGTTGAGCACCCGATGACAACGCTCCTACTACTTCCACTTTTGCAACAATTAGCGGCGCAATCGCGCTGGCTGTTATGGCTGGCCCCACAACAAAAAATCAGCCGCCACTGGTTACAGCAATCGGGTTTGCCCCTTGATAAAGTGATCCAACCTTATCACCTCAACCCCAATGAAACCGTGGATGCAATGGAAAAAGCACTGCTAACGGGAAATTACAGCGTTGTTTTATGCTGGCTTGAGCATAATTTAACGGAAGAAGAGCGTATGCGTTTAAGGCAAGCGGCCCAAAAAGGAAACGCCTACGGATTTATCATGAGACCACAGTGCATAAGCGGAGAAGAGGATGGACTATTTTCTCGCCTAAAAATTCATTCGACGCTGTACCATTAAGTAAATTAAGAGTTTTCTCATCTGCGTATCGTCATCCTGGTTTGTTTGACGTAAAAATCACGGATATGCAGGTGTGATGCGTGTCAACCATTACGGATAAACGTTGCGATTCGCCAAAATAAACTATTATTTGTTAGGAAGTATGTATGAAACGCTGTTTTTTCTACAAGGCAGATCATATCGTACTTGTAACTTTCGTATCACGTTGTAGACTTTAACCCGCTGGAGTTGCTCTTTGCATAATGCCAGTTGTCTGGCAGCAAGCTATAAATAAAGAGCAGTGGCTTCAGTCAAGGATTTAACCAAAGGCCTATTGGCATTAATGCTGATTGCCGGTTTGGATGATAATGAGGCGTAAAATGAAAAAAACAGCTATCGCAATTGCAGTGGCACTGGCTGGCTTTGCTACAGTAGCACAAGCAGCCCCCAAAGAAGAAACCTGGTACGTTGGCGGCAAACTGGGTGTTTCCCAGTTCCACGACACCGGCTTCTACGGTAATGGTTTCGACGGTATCAACAACAACCCGATCAAAAGTAAACTGGGCGCAGGCGCATTCGTCGGCTATCAGGCAAACCAATATCTGGGCTTTGAATTAGGTTATGACTGGCTGGGCCGTTTGAAATATTCAGGCTCCCAGAACAGTGCAACTGACAGTGCCGCTTTCAAAGCTCAGGGCGTTCAGTTGGCCGCGAAATTAAGCTACCCGGTAATGCAAGATCTGGACGTCTATACTCGTCTGGGCGGCATGGTATGGCGTGTTGACGCAAACGGCAAAAATGGTGCTACTCAGTTGAGCGACAGCGACACTGGCGTATCCCCGCTGGCTGCTGTTGGTATCGAATATGCTTTCGATCGTGACTGGGCTGCGCGCGTTGACTACCAGTGGACCAACAACATTGGCGATGCTGGCACCGTTGGTGCACGTCCTGATAACCTGCTGATGAGCGTTGGCGTTTCTTACCGTTTCGGTCAGGGTGATGCTCCGGCACCGGTTGTTGCTGCTCCGGCACCTGTTGCTGCGCCAGCTCCGGTTGTTGAAACCAAGCGTTTCACACTGCGTTCTGACGTTCTGTTCAACTTCGGTAAAGACACGCTGAAACCAGAAGGTCGCCAGTCTCTGGACCAACTGTACAGCCAACTGAGCAACCTGGATCCTAAAGACGGTTCTGTTGTTGTTCTGGGCTTCACTGACCGCATCGGTTCTGTAGAAGCTAACCAGGCGCTGTCAGAGCGTCGTGCTCAGAACGTCGTGTCTTACCTGGTATCCAAGGGTATCCCGGCTAACAAGATCTCTGCTCGCGGTATGGGTAAATCCAACCCGGTTACCGGCTCTACCTGCGATAACACGAAACCGCGTGCAGCGCTGATTGACTGCCTGGCACCGGATCGTCGCGTTGAGATCGAAGTGAAAGGCATCAAAGACGTTGTTGCTCAGCCTCAGGCTTAAGTTATTCGTTTCTGAATAACCGGGTACTGATAAAAAACCTCGCGATTGCGAGGTTTTTTTTTACTTCCTTTTTAAACGGTTCTTTTTTTGATCAGCGCTTTTTTGTATCGCTGTCGTCTTGAGAAAGAATCGCTTTCAGATCCTGCTTTAGCAGTGACATTTGATTGGCATAGCGCTCTTTGGACTCAGCATCTTCTATCAGTTGCACTACGGTTTCTGACAGTGTCACATTGCGACGGGTTGCCAATGCCGCCAGCCGTTGCCAAACCAGATATTCAAGATCGATAGATTTTTTGCGCGTGAGTTGGCTTTCGGCATTGAAATGGCGCTTACGGCGTGCACGTATCGTTTGCTTAAGACGAGTCTCCAATCCAGGGTTCATGCACTGTTTAATCCAGGCAAGCACCAGCACCGGTTGGTTCGCCATTTTCAGCAACGCGTCTACCGCATCATCAGCTGCACTCTGCTCAATAAAACGCGTGATGGCTTCACCTTCCCGGTGTTTTTTCACCAGATATTTCCATTTCCAACCGCACTCAAGATTCTCTAACTGTTGATATTTCATGATAAATTCTTCAGTGACCGTGTAACGCTTACCTTAGCATAACAGTTTTTAGTCAACTTTCCTCTCAGGGCTCACGTTTTTGCCAACAACGTCAAGAGGTGGCGTCATCACACATCAATTATCTATTTCCTTAACGTTCCAACACTTCGTCTGTGCAGCAGGTATTATTCTTGTATAATCACGCTCTTCATTCAGACAACTACCTTTGATACTTTGACCAATAACCAACTTGCATGGCAGCATCTGCTGCCCGACCATACGCCTTACCAGTCTCTGTTCGATCGGGCAGACACGCTTGAATCGCTGGATTTTGCTGCGCTTCAGCCCCGGCTGGCAGATAGCCTGAAGGTATTTTGCCATCCTCACTCACCGTCTCCCTATATGTTGGTGAAGGCAGAAGAGACCCATGATTACCTCGCGCTCATTACCGGAGCGGTAAGGCATCTGTGCCCACCGATCGCGGCCCCGCGCGGCAGCCGTTATCGTATTGAGCACGATCGGATTGATATTCAACCGGCGCAGCAACTTGACGATAATTTCGCGGCCCAGCAGGCATGCGAGTTCAAGGCATGGATCGAAGCAGAACAGTTATTCGGCTGTGTCCGTTATTTTCAGGAACGCATTAGCCTGCAACCCGGATTATTACACCGTATCAATGGCGGGACGTTGATCCTGACTGCGCGAACCTTGTTAGCACAACCGCTACTGTGGTTACGCTTAAAGCAAATTATCGCAGAAGGCCAATACCATTGGCTTTCACCGGATGAAAGGCGTCCTTTGCCTCTCGCGATTCCGTCAATGCCGATGAATATTCGGCTGATGGTGGTCGGCGACCGCGAAAGCCTTGGCGATCTGCATGATATTGAACCCGACCTGCGTGACTTGGCCGTGTACGGTGAATTTGAATCCGAGTTGCCGCTGATTGACGAAGAGGATATGTCACGCTGGTGTGCATACATTAATGCGTTATGCACCGCCAATCATCTCCCCTTGCTCGCAGCGGATGCCTGGCCTTCACTGCTGCAATTAGCCGTGCGCTACAGCGGCGATCAGGGCAGCCTGCCGCTTTGTCCGCAGTGGCTTACGCATCAGCTCAAGCACATTGCCATTTACGCTCAGGAAGCGCATATCACTGCGCAAACCATCACGGATGCGATCGCAGCCCAACGCTGGCGAGAAGGCTATCTGGCCGAGCGTATGCATGACGAAATTGAGCTGGGACAGATAGTGATCGAAACCGAGGGCGAAGTCGTTGGCCAAATCAACGGGCTTTCGGTGCTTGAATACCCCGGCCATCCGGTGGCATTTGGTGAACCCACACGCATTAGCTGTGTTGTTCATCCTGGCGATGGCGAATTTACCGATGTCGATCGCAAAGCTGAACTGGCGGGTAATTTGCACGCCAAGGGCATGATGATCATGCAGGCATTTCTGATTTCCGAACTGGAGCTTGAGCAACAACTGCCCTTCTCCGCATCGCTGGTGTTTGAGCAGTCCTACAGTGAAGTCGATGGTGACAGTGCATCGCTGGCCGAGCTGTGCGCATTAATTAGCGCCTTGTCGCTGCAACCGATCAATCAGCAACTCGCCATTACCGGTTCGGTCGATCAGTTTGGTCGCGTGCAGCCCATTGGCGGCGTCAATGAGAAGATCGAAGGCTTCTTTGATATTTGTCAGCGGCGAGAACTCACCGGCAATCAGGGTGTCATTATTCCAGCGGCCAATCTTCGCCACTTGAGTCTGAATGCCGATGTGGTTGAGGCCGTTCGTGCCGGGCAATTCCATATCATTCCGGTGGAAACGGTGCCGGAAGCCGTCACGTTACTGACCAACATGCTCTATGACGATGAACAACAGCCAAATCTGTTGGGCTTGATTAAAGAGCGTATTGCGCAATTCTCACCGCCAGAGCGACGCCGCTTCCCGTGGTTTTTTCGGTGAGAAACTGGTTTAACCAGATGTTTCTGGGTTGCTCAGCTTACAGGTGTAAGCTAACCTGCGTGCTTCACTAGAATAAGGCTTACTGAGAATATGGTAGATAAACGCGAATCTTATACGAAAGAAGACCTTCTTGCCTCTAGCCGCGGTGAACTGTTCGGCCCTCAAGGCCCCCAGTTGCCTGCCCCGAACATGTTGATGATGGACCGTGTCGTCAAAATGACGGAAGACGGCGGTAATCATGGCAAAGGCTACGTTGAAGCCGAGTTGGATATTACGCCTGACCTGTGGTTCTTTGGTTGCCACTTTATCGGCGATCCGGTAATGCCTGGATGCCTGGGATTAGATGCCATGTGGCAGTTGGTCGGGTTCTATCTCGGCTGGCTGGGCGGTGAAGGTAAAGGCCGTGCGCTGGGCGTAGGTGAAGTGAAATTCACCGGTCAGGTATTGCCAACGGCTAAAAAAGTCACCTACCGTATTCACTTCAAGCGCGTTATCAATCGCCGTTTGGTGATGGGCATTGCCGATGGTGAAGTGTTGGTTGATGGAAAGCAGATCTACACGGCTGACGAATTAAAAGTGGGCCTGTTCAAAGATACCACCGCGTTCTAAGCGCAACATGTGGACGGTTTCCCGACCGTCCACGCTTTCCCCGCGCCGTTACAATACGGCTCGCTTGGTCTGCACTTCATTACCGATCGATTCACAGACGTCTGCCGGAATTTTCAGCTCCTGTGCGAGCGCACCGAGGTAGCTTTTTTCCATAAAGTGGTCGACATCAATCACCGCACAGCTTAAAAAGTAGACCTCCAACGCTTCATCCTCATTCTTGACGCCACGCGCTAGCAATGCGGGATCCAGCGGCTGGTCAATAGCCTCTTGTATCCAGGTTTCGGCTTCAGCTCCCAGTTGCAGCTCTTGAACGTTCTCTTTTATCCGTTGCTGCTCTGCCGAATCAATATGCCCGTCGCTCTTGGCCGCAAAGACCAATGCCATGATCAAACGACGGGCACGCACGTTATCGCTGGATGACTGAGCGCCGAAATCGGCATCCTCAACGTGGGTATCGCGTACACGCTTTTTGTATTGATTCCACAGCATGACGCCCGCAGCAGCGCTCCCGCCGATGATCAAGGCATTTTTACCCAGAGACCCCAGCATCTTTCTTGTGGATTTGTTCGCCAGCAACACCCCGGCCAACCCACCAAACGCCGCAGGTTTCAGCATATCGCCCAGGTTGCCGTTTTTAGTGCTGCTCGCTGCCGAACCCGCTTTTGCTCCCGCAGCTCCCAGGAGCGTTTGTATCTGCTGCATCCATTGGCTCATGGCCGTTTCCCCGTTGTTGATATCATTATCATCTGTGCTCGCCAGGCGAACATTACCTGTATCTATGCATAGTAGAGCCTGTTATGCCCGTTGTTTGTCAGGTAATGTATAACAATGAAAATGTGGCACAGGCCCGGTTTTGCCACAGCAAAGGCAATTCTACGTTGGGATGATTTGCGCTTTATTTTTGACAAGGTATACTGCACCCATCGAAATGAAATAGTGTTTTAGTATTTGTAGTTGTCCGTCACAATAAAGGAACGAACATGAAAATTGCATTGATTAACGAGAACAGCCAGGCTGCCAAGAACGCTATCATTGCCGAAGCGCTGACTAAAGCCGTTGCACCGCAAGGTCACACCGTATACAACTACGGTCAGTACGCCGTTGATGACGCAGCACAACTGACCTACATCCAGAACGGTATTCTGGCAGCTATCCTGCTGAACTCCGGTGCTGCTGATTTCGTGGTAACCGGTTGCGGCACTGGCCAGGGTGCGATGCTGGCCTGTAACTCTTTCCCGGGCGTGCTTTGTGGTCTGGTTGTTGACCCGTCCGATGCGTACCTGTTCTCCCAGATCAACAACGGTAACGCGGTTTCTCTGCCGTATGCCAAAGGCTTCGGCTGGGGCGCAGAGCTGAACCTGGAAAACCTGTTCACTCAGCTGTTCAAAGAAGAAGGTGGCCGTGGCTACCCGAGCGACCGTGTTGTTCCGCAACAGCGCAACAAGAAGATCCTGGACGCGGTAAAAGAAGTTACCTATAACGATCTGATCTCCATCCTGAAAAATCTGGATCAGGATCTGGTTAAAGGTGCTATTTCTGGTGCTAAATTCCAGGAATACTTCTTTGCTAACAGCAAAGATGCAGAACTGACCAGCTTTATCAAATCGCTGCTGGCATAATTCCCCTATAGGGAAAGCTGCCGTATCGATTAATCAGCCGCGGGTGGAAACACCTGCGGTTTTTTTATGCGCCAATGCTCGCTTGTTCGCGTGTCGCTCGTCGTGTTATCGCATTCAATTCCCTCCGTTTCACGTCAGGCGTTCACTGTGTAATCAGATGCGTGAAATCCATAAAATTCTGCTTGACCGAAGGCGGCCGACTCCCTATAGTAGCGCCCCGTTGCCCTTGAACGGCAACCCCCGGTGAGGTGTCTGAGTGGCTGAAGGAGCACGCCTGGAAAGTGTGTATACGCGAAAGCGTATCGAGGGTTCGAACCCCTCTCTCACCGCCATATAAAAGAACGCCCCTGAGTAATCAGGGGCGTTTTTGCTTTTAGGGTGTAGCCAGGTTCTCATTCCCCCTGCTGAAAACGCTGATACAAATGAATCCCCAGCAGCATGGTTACCAGACTTACCGTCATTGCCACCGTTGCCATCGCCATTCCCTGCCCTACTGATCCCTGCTCAAACTGTCGCCAGATAAAGATAGCCGTGGTTTGCACACCCGCCGGTGCCAGGAGCAATGAGGTCACCAGTTCACGAACGGCTACGGCAAACACCAGCAACATCGCCGCCAGCAAGCTGGGGAAAATGAGCGGTGCCACCACGTAGCGCAATGCCTTCAACGTCGAGGCGCCATGAACGCGTGCGGCAGCTTCCAGGTTAGGGCCAAGTTGACGCAATGCCGCACTCACATAGCGGATGGGATAAGGCAACAACAAGCAACTGTAGGCCAATAGAAGAATCGCCCAGGTGTTGTAGGGCGTAATCGGCCAGAAGCTTCGGTTCCAGGCCAATATCAGCCCTAAGCCAACCACAATGCCGGGCAGCGCCACGGGCAACAGAGAAAGACCATCCAATAGCGCTGCGCCGCGCACACGTCTTACCGTCACCAGCCAGGCAACCAGCGTGCCGACAACCCCAGTCAGTAGCGCAGTGCCACTGGCCAATCCCATGCTGCTTGAGAGCGCACTTAGCGCCTGGTTCTTACCGCTTAGTACGGCACTGAAATGCCTTAGCGTTACATTGTCTGCGGATAACCCGCCGGATAGGGTGCCGGAAAAGGCGGTTGCCAACATGGCGCTCACCGGAATGCCTACCGCAATCACCGCGACACACGAGAACAACCCGATGATGGGCAAGGTCCAGCGCCCCGGATCGCGAATGACAATAGCCGCTGGCTTCCCGGTAATGGTGCCAACGTCTTTTCCCGCAGTGAGCGCGCGCTGAACCGTATAGGCCGTCAATGCCAATGCAACCAGCAACAACGACAGCACGGCTGCACCGGAAAGATCGATGGGCCAATCGGCAAGACGTTGCTCAATCCCAGTGGTAAGTGCCTGGATCCCTGCATGCGGGCCAATCGCGGCAGGCACACCGTACTCCTCGATTGCCAGCGCGAACGCCAGCAGGGTACTGGCCGCAATCGCAGGCAATGCCAGCGGTAATGTGATACGGAAAAATGCCGCCCATGGACCCGCGCCATGTACCCGGGCAACATCCGCAAGACGCCCGCCGTGACTCGCCATACTGCGCGAGACGGCAAAATAGACCACAGGAAAAATATTTAACGCCATCACTATCGCCATGCCGGGCAATGAGAACAGCAGCGCATTGAACTTGAACGAGAAAAGCTGTTCCAGATAGCCACGCGTTTGCAATGCAAGCATCCACGACAGGGCCGAGATATAGGGAGGGATCAAAAAGGGGATTAGAAATAACAAATCCCACACGCGGGCATAGGGAATATGGAACAACCCGCGCAAGGTGCCCAGCGTTACCCCTAACAAGCCGCTCAATAATGCAACACCGATAC
Organism: Candidatus Symbiopectobacterium sp. NZEC151; assembly: GCF_025962655.1. Classification (GTDB taxonomy): domain Bacteria; phylum Pseudomonadota; class Gammaproteobacteria; order Enterobacterales; family Enterobacteriaceae; genus Symbiopectobacterium. The sequence goes on from NZ_JAGFPE010000001.1 coordinate 1,551,812, forward strand.
CAATGCCGAAGGTATTAGAGAGCAATGGACCAAGTCGGGGATCCTGTGCCACGGCAATAAATGCACTCAATGGCTCACGCATCGAGCCTTCTTCAAGCCCCGGGAAAACGGCTTGCAGCACGACAAAGATAACGGGAATACCCACCAGCACGAAAAGTATTGCCACCGTCACCAGTGGCAATAATGCAAAACCTCTCATGTTTAACTCCTGCGCCAGCAGTGGGCTGGCGCTGCTGATCCTTAACGTTGCCCGAACTGGCTCGCAAAACGCGCCAGAATAGCGTTACGTGAGGTGCTGGCGGCATCACCTTCCGGGAGTAGCGTCAGAGATTTAAACAACGGGCGTTTGGCATCAATATCCTGACGTGCAGGCATCAACCAGGCCTCAGCAACGGCCTCTTGCCCAGCGGGAGAGAGCACATAATCGACGAATGCTTTTGCCTGTTCCTGATGCTGACTGCTTTTCAGAATCATCATCGGACGCGGCGCAATCGCGGTGCCGCTGGTGGGGAAAATCACCTTGATCGACTCACCTTGTTCAACGCTGTTATAGGCCACGTAATCCACCGCACCAAATACGGCAGCCTTGGCGCCTTGCAGCACTGGCGTCAACGCTTGCGCGTTAGGGCCAGACACGATCATCCCGTTGTTTTTCAAGGTATCAAATAGTTTCCAGGCGTTCTCACCTTGCGCATTTTGTAACCCGATAATCAGGTCTAACGAAGCACCTGAAAGCGCCGGATCGGGCGTGGTCACCTTATCTTTGAATGCAGGCTGGGCCAAATCTTGCCAATCTTTCGGCTCTGGTGTCCCACTCTTGCTGTTCCACACAATGCCCAGCGCAGAAATGCCCTGTGCAACGTAATAAGGGGTTTTAAACGGTGCAGGCACCTGGGCTGCGTTTTTACTTTCATAGGCCAGCAGCCAGCCACGCTGCTGCAAATCCGTAGCGGTGTCCCACGAGGCGGAGATCAACACATCCGCGCGCGGATTCGCTTGCTCGGCATCGAGCCTGGCCATCACTTTGCCGGTGGTGGCTTGAAAGATATCGACTTTAACGCCGGTTTCCTTTTCAAACCCGGCTGCCAGCTTGCTGCTTAACGATCCTGGACCGGCGGTATACACCGTCAATGCCAGCGCACTGCTGCTTGCCATGACCAAAGAAAGCGCCATACCTGTTAATACTCCTGAGGTTAACTTTTTGCTGAGGGAAACTGTGCTGAGGTTTACTGTGTTCATGTTCATCGTATAACGCCCCTACTCTGTCTTTAAGGTGGAAACGGAGACCAGTTGGCCCGCGGATAAAGTGGCAATCGCATCGGCCATGGTGTTCGCCTCTTCGCGATCGTGCGTGACATACACCGCTGTCGTGCCTAACTGACGCAGTAATGCCGACATCTCTTTACTGAGTGACTCGCGGAGATCGCGATCAAGATTGGAAAGCGGTTCATCGAACAGCAGGATCCGAGGCTCGGCCACCACGGCGCGCGCCAACGCGACACGCTGTTGTTGCCCTCCCGACAACGCGGAGGGATGGCGCTCGGCCAACGTTTGCAGCCCGACACGTTCCAGAGCGGCATCCGTTTTCTCTTTACGGCGCGCCGCATTAAGGCCGCGCATTTTCAACGGAAAAGCCACGTTCTCACGCACCGTCATGTGCGGCCACAGCGCATAGTCCTGAAACACCATGCCTAAATCACGTTGCTCCGGCGGTGCGCTAAAACGCGCCTCCGCGACCCGAACGCCACCGAAGTCAATGCTGCCATCCGTCGGTTGCAGTAGCCCCGCCAGCAGTTTGAGCAGCGTGCTTTTGCCGCAGCCGGAAGGACCTAACAACGCAAGGACCGTGCCGGCAGGCACGTGCAGATCGATGTCACGCAGAATCGGTTGCTGCGCAATGTGAAAGCAGAGGCCGCTCACCGTGATATCCACCGAGCGGTTCATCGCTCCGCTCCACGTAGTGAACGATAGAGGTTTTGTGCAACCCGGCATTGCCATAGCAGCAACGCGAGATAACGCAGTGGGGAGGACAGGCGTGTAAAAACCGCCTGACAGTAAAGCAGGAAAAACATAAACATACGGGCATCCTCTTTGGGACTTTATATCGGAATTGGTAGGGTAAAAAAGCAATGCGACGGCGTGATGACAGAAAAAAGACGTTGGCGTTTCAGGGGGGGATCTCAGTGGCAAGCATAGGGCCGAACAGCGAGGGTCGAAAAGCTGCCGTCAGTGTAAGTCACTACGCTGACGGCAGAATGTATCAGTTATAAGCGAAGAGCGTGCGCTGGCACAATTGCGAGCGGACACAATCCGATGCGCGGAAAGAAACAATGCCGATCATGTCATCATCCTGAAAACGATCCAGTGCATCCTGCAAACCGGATTTCACCCCGATAGGCAAATCGCATTGCGTAATATCACCGTTGACAATCACCGTGACATTTTCACCCAGACGGGTCAGGAACATCTTCATCTGATTCACCGTGACATTCTGTGCTTCATCAAGGATCACCACGGCATTTTCGAATGTACGCCCGCGCATATAAGCAAACGGTGCGATTTCCACTTTCCCAATCTCCGGGCGCAAGCAGTATTGCAAGAACGATGCGCCAAGACGCCGCTGCAATACGTCATACACCGGGCGGAAATAGGGTGCGAACTTCTCAGTAATGTCGCCAGGTAAAAAGCCAAGGTCCTCATCGGCCTGTAGCACCGGCCGGGTAACAATTATCCTTTCAACCTCTTTATGAATCAGCGCTTCAGCCGCTTTGGCCGCACTGAGAAACGTTTTGCCACACCCCGCCTCACCGGTGGCAAAGATTAACTGTTTATTTTCTATTGCAGACAAGTAATGCTCCTGGGCGATGGTACGCGCAGCAATCGGTGACGTATCGCGATTTTCTCGCGCCATACCGATGGCCTCAATTCCCCCCATCTGGACCAGAGAAGTGACCGATTCTTCTTCACGCTGGCGATGACTGCGTGAATCACGACGAATAACGCGTTTAGCTTCACGACGCGCTTTGATCACTGCTTTTTGTCTTCCCATAGTGGCACCTTACAGTTTGTTTCACTTACCGCACATAACCACTGTGCGTGACGTTTCACTCACAAACGAGGTTGGCTTCCTTATTAAGCCGATACTGGAGACAAGCGTAGCGCACCGCCAATGACGGCGGCGGACGATAATATCGTCCCGCAAGGTGGGCGCGAGGGCTAAAAAATGATGAAGCAGTAGAGAAGAATAATGACAAGATGTGCTGCGGGAGAAATTCACACGGGCAGTGAGCCCCTCACCTCCCTTTATCGACCATCGCGTTTGATGACGGCGACAACAGAGGTGATATTGAAAACGACATGTCAGAAGTTGCTGATTGGGTCCCCAAAAGGACATTACCATGTGCGTTCCTCACTGTAGCAACAACTATTCCACAGAATAATGATTGACCGTATTAGAACTCCCGATCATCACCCGGAAAAAATAACGCGGGTTGATGTCAGTAAGATGACATTGCAATAAAATGCCCTGCGTTGGCAAGCGTTTTTTACAGTTCCATAACATTTATCTATGGCAAAAAATATAACCCTTTGCCGTTACAGACTTTTACCGCTTCATTTTTTTCTGACAGACCGGACAGGGCCGCAGGCAGGGACACCGCCCTGCCCGCCTGACACACAGCGAGATGCCGAACACGACGACTACCGGTTCGGTATCGTTAAAAGATCAATAGAGGCGTTGCCAGGAGAGATATTGGTCATATTTACGCAACGCACTGCGATACAGCATGTGCTCTTTCTCGGGTAAATATTCACCAAGTCGTTGTTGCACACCGGCGGGTGAAAACGTCTCTGCCGGATGATTCTTCGCCAGCAGGATGTCATCCAACCGCCGCAGCCGGATAACATATTCGCGCATGGTGCTATGGCGGACATCCGTTTGGTCGATCAGATATTGGGTAAAATCTTTGATCTTGAAATAACTGGTGTGTGTGTTACAAAAAACTTCGCTGCAAAAACGACACACCGGAATAAGTTCATCTTGTAGCGACAGCCATACATCCTCTTCAATCAAGCGATCGAAATCACCCAAACTTTTTTTATTAATAAGCTGGTTGCGAAACACCAGCGATACGCGATCGAGGGGTTTTCTGCAATTTGAGCAATGGGTTTGCTTGTGTTTGAAGTCTTTCAGATAGCGGCTAAGAAGCTGCTTTTTTCGCGGTGAAGATAACATGAATCCATTCCATGAGAGTGGATATCACGGTTACACAGCCGAACACGCCGCAGCGACATGATGTGCCCATGACGCGGTGAGACATGCTCGAGCGTAAAGCCTGATATCCTTTGATAACACTATTCCTGCACGCAGTGGTTACTGTTCCTGCATAAGCTTCGCGCGCAGTCGCTTTATCGCCTGGCTATGCAACTGGCTGACACGAGATTCACCGACATCAAGAACCGCCCCAATTTCTTTCAGGTTGAGTTCTTCCTGGTAATAGAGCGTCAAAACCAATTTCTCACGCTCGGGTAAATTCTCGATAGCGTCCATCACGCGATGGCGTAAACTGCCTTCCATCAGCTGATGTAGCGGATTCGCTTCTTCGTTGCCTTCCAGAAGCGCTTCAGCGCTGTCGCCGTGTTCTTCACGCCACTCATCGTAAGAAAACAGCTGGCTATTATTGGTATCCAGCAATATCTGACGATAATCTTCCAGCGTGATGCTCAACGACTGCGCCACTTCTTGCTCCGTGGGCGCACGGCCAAGTTGTTGTTCCGCCTGTTGCATCGCCTGTGCCACTTCCCGCGCATTACGCCGCACACTGCGCGGCACCCAATCCCGGCTGCGCAACTCATCCAACATCGCGCCTCGGATGCGCTGCACGGCATAGGTGGTAAAGGCGGTTCCCTGCAAAGAGTCGAAGCGTTCAACGGCACTCAGCAGGCCAATGCCTCCTGCTTGCAGCAGATCGTCCAGCTCGACGCTCGCGGGAAGGCGAACCTGTAAACGCAAGGCTTCATGGCGCACTAAAGGAACATAGCGCTGCCAGAGGGAATTTTTATCCATTGTGCCTTCGGCGGTATACAGATCGCTCACAGTGACAAATACCTACGATGATAATGTTATCGACACTATTATGCGTTTGCGTAGAGTGTCCAATGCTGCGAATAGGGGTGTAAAAGGGGGGCTATTTGGGGTATGTGATGGCGATAGATTTATCTACCCACCATCACACGCCATCATTTTCATGCATGATTGTCGTAGCAACCGCGTTATAACAATGCTCAATGACGCTTGATGGCTTCGAAGACCATATACATGAAAAAGGCTATTCGCGTAGCAGAAGCGCGATTACGCTGATTTTTTCTCTCTGTCACGGATCCATCTATTTCGCTTTTCTTTTAATTTGGCGAGCATAGCCAAACTTTTTCCTTCATCAGCAGTGAGATCGGCAAGATAAAAATCTTTTGTTTCCTGTAACCAGGCAAACAGATCCGGGGTGTCCCACCAGGCCAAATCAATCAATGCTTCACGAATTTTTTCAGAAAACCGAAAACGGATCAGTTTGGCCGGGCTACCCGCATAAATGCCATAGGGCTCTGATCTGAAATTAGGGGGCAGTAGCGCTCTTGCACCAATCACACAGCCATTTTCAATGATTCCGCCGCCCAACATCATGACTTCGTCACCGATCCAAACGTCATTTTTTATGATGGAGTCTGAATACTGTGGCGGAGATGTATTGGTCAAACCACCGCCAAACACGGAAAACATTGACGTAGATATAGTGGTCATATCATGTTGACCGTTCAGTAAAAATTTAAGCCGCAGCCCGCCAGCGACAAAACGTCCAACGCGCAAGCTTTGAATACCTGCGTCATATTTTACGATCGACCCAACCCCGAAACCCGACGCTTTACTGATATAGAATGTTCCAGTATCCGACTCTTCCCCTAACCAGTCCTGGAAGAAGCCATGTGGTATAGAACTATGAAAACCATCTTGGTAGCAAATGATTTTAAACTGTTTTGCCCAAGGGTGGGTTTCATCGAACCCCGTACAATCGTCATCCGTTGTAATTTGCATAGAAATCTCAAAACATAAAATCAGTTATTCAAAGTGACACAGATACTGTGCGCGAAAGGGTGTAAATCAGGTCATAACCATCCCAATGCAGATTGAAGTCCATGGTTTTACCCACAGCGACCACTCTATCAATGCCAGCAGGACGATAATCGCGTAAAAACGCGTCGATATTTTCTTTCTCCACGCCGAGAACGGAGAGTGTTTGGCAGCGCTCATCACATACCGGGAGAATTTCAGCAATATCCTGAGCCAGATACTCAAGGAAGTATCCGCCGACCTCGGTAAACCCCATGGTGGAGTCATCAAGAGCAGCAATTTGTACCCGGTAGACCAGATTATTACTGTCAGAAGCCTTCTTTACCCCTGCTTTGGTGGCACTCAGTACACAGAACTGCCCCAGCTTTTTGATGGCAACCGCTTCCTGCAACTGATACTTCTCCTGCGATAATTGCTCAAATTCGCTCCAGAATGCAGCGCGCGCGCGCGTTGTCACCGAATCCTCACCGAGCCACACCACCAGCCGGGGTGAGGTACACGCGTTCTGATCGGTCAGGAAGGTATCATTATAAAAACGATCGGCTATCGCACGTTTATCCGACATTGTCAGGTAATTTGCCGCATCAATCAGGGCAAACGAATATCGATTGGCAAACGCGATATCTATCCCCCGCGCGCCAAGGGGGGACTGCCGCAGTGCGCCGATGGTGTCATCGCCGCCCCAAATGAGTCGGCTCTGGCAGTAGGCTGACAGGGTGTCATTGATCGATTTGTTGCGATCGTAACGAATCAGACACAGGAATGGCGCCATAGCCGGCCATTCACGCAATGTATCGCTGAGCGCCTCGCATATTATGGAGACCTGCATGAAATCGCGCGAAGGCACCCTGACGATATTTGCATTGCCGCTCAGGAGCCCCACGACCAGTGAATAGGCAAAGTTAACGGCAACGTTAGACGGTGCGATATGGAATGCAATGCCGCGTCCTCGGCGTGATGACAGGTCCGGATAAGTCTGGCGCATCTGCAATACAGAACTTTTTCGACACCAAAATGCGAAACTGATCACATCAGGAAAAGGTTTCGCTGATGGTTGACGCATCAGGCGCTTCGCCAGCGCATCAAGAAAATCGATGACCAGAGCATCAAACGGAGGCAATGCACGCTGCTCGACCATTTGTTCAAGCACACTGCGGTCGCCAACCAGGAAGGATATATTGTCAAAATTGTGCGGCATAGGTATCACTGCATCCTCGCAATTCGGCATTTTTTACGCGTCCAAGGATCTTGAAGTATTTTCCTTTCCTGCCACAAACGCAGTCATCCTCACCTAAAATCACCCCTTGATCTTCCGTCAAGAGTGAATGGCCCGGATAGGATTCAGGAAGGAGGGACAACACCTGGATGATGCCGGGTTGCCCGTGCTGGCATACAGAAAAATCATGATGATCGCGGATGATAATATCGGAGAAGATACTGGCATGCAGATGCCCTGCTTCACACTGCATATAGATACACCCCGTTTGTTCCACCATTCCGTAGTAATCGTGAACGCGTGGAATACCGCATACACCATGCAGCGCAGCAGAAAAATCCGCAGGCGACACGGCTTCAGATTGCAGTTTTTTCCAGCCGCCGCCATGAATCAATATGCCCGCAGACAGATCCAGTTTCTCGTCCAAGGCCAAAAGCGATTTGTAGAAATGCTGCCAGACCATAAACGTGAAACCAAACAGCAACACGGAACGCCCTTGGTGTTTCGCCAAAAACGCGCGCACCGCATCCAGATTGAGCGTCATATCATCATTCAAGGCGTAGGTTTTGTCTGCACCGAAGATGGAGAACCCCAAGATGCCGGCACCGCGCGCAGAAAACAGACGGCGATCTTTCATGACTGAGGGCGAATCGATAATCAGTAAAGGCATACGCGAAGTGCCAAGGAAATCATTAACGATTTTTACCAAGGTCTTTTGCTGGCCGGTCGCCGTTGCTTTGTCTAAGTAAATTTTTGATACGGCCTGCCCGGTGGTCCCCGAAGATGTCATGGTTTTCACCACCTGCTCCGGTTCAACGCTCAGTAAATCGATATTTTTAAACAATGAAACGGGCAACAACGGAATATCTTCAATCGCATTCAAGGAATCAATATCGGTGCCCTGCGCGTCGAGGATGCGGCGATAGGCGGCACAGTGCTCATAATGGTGTAACGTCAGCCCGCGTAAGCGCTCCATCATCAGCGCCCGTTTTTCATCGCGCGCCAATGAATAAGGCAGGTGCGTTAGGATCTCATCAAATGGCGTCATAATGTGCATCCAATTGGCTATAGAGGATCTTTCCGGCATTGTTTTTTGGCAAGACCGTCAGCACTTTCACGCGTATCGCGACATGATTTAACTGCGTCTTTTGCACAACCAGCTGTTTAACTGCCTCACTCGATTTATCATCTGTGATAAACAGATACAGCCGATCATCCGTTCCCCCGCACGCACACTCAAGTTCAGGGAAGGCCCCTCGGATTATGCCTTCCACTTCATCGAGCCCAATACGGTTACCAAACATTTTCAAAAAGCGTTTTTTACGGCCGACAACATAGTAATAACCGTCATCATCGCGGCGGACCATATCGCCAGTGACCAAACGGCCGTTTCTTTCATCGCCTTTTTGCAAATCGTCACCGCATTGCGCATAGCCTAGCGTTACATTGTCGCCAAAGTAGACCAATTCGCCTACACGATCGCTGCCCTCGATCGTATTGCCTTCTTCATCAATGATACTAAAGCGCCCGCCCGGAATCGGTTTGCCCATACTGCCGCACTTTTCCAGCGCCTTATCGGCGGGTAAATAGCCCATGCGCGACGTTGCCTCTGCCGCCCCGTACATCACAATAAACGCTCTGCCGCTCTCCTGCGCATAGCGGGCAAATTCGAGATGTAAATCGGGGTGAAGCTTACCTCCCGCCTGAGTCAAAGTTTTGAGTGACGGAAGTTTCATCGTCATGAAGCGCAGTTTTTTTAGCATTTCATAGGTATAAGGCACTCCGGCGATCGAACTGGCTTCATAGTCCTTGATAAAAGCCCAAAACTCTCTTTGCATGATGCCACGGGTTGTCAGCAATATCGTAGCGCCGCGCAGTAAATGGCTGTTGATGATCGACAGCCCGTATACGTAGTTCATGGGCAAATTCAACACCGGACGTTCACCGCTGTCGATCGCCAGATAGTCTGCAATACTGGTCGCATTACTCAGCAAATTAAGGCGGCTTTGCCGCACCAGACGCGGACTCCCCGTTGAGCCCGACGTAGACATCAGCAGCGCCAGGCTCTCATGCATCGGGTAACCATCGAGCCCCGTGGACACCAGTTCATAGTTTGCCACGGTAAAAAGCGCATCATGACAGGGTCCATTCTCGCCGAATGGCCGCCACAGATAACCCGGGCGATAGGTCGCGATAAGTTGATCACACAGTGCAGGATCGAGATCTTTATCCAGCATCAAGGGGACGATGTCATGCGTCAAAAAACTCACATAGCCAATCAGCGACCCCAAGGTATTTTCGCAAAAAGAAAACACCAACGACCTCGCAGGAAGACAGTTAGCCAACAGGGTTCCTTGAGAACATAACTCTCCGTAACTCAGTTGGCATCCTTGTTCATCGATTGCAGCTATCGCAGCCGGATTGCACTTACACAGGTCAAGAAACACAGCGATACTCATCCATTATATTTTTGAATAGACTCAGCGATACCCTCTGCGGTCAATCCACATTGGGCCAGCAGATAAGCGTAATCACCCGCGTCTGGATACCCTTGAGGTATTCCCAATATCATCTGCGGCGGTCGTTGTCGCTTCGCGGCTAAATGTTCAGCAACCGCACTGCCCAATCCGCCGATAACACTATGTTCTTCCACTGTCACAATCAGCTTCTTGCCCATTTGGCGATCGAGCATCTCTGTGTCCAATGGCTTAATGGTGTGCATATCGATAACCGTGGCGTCAATCCCGCGAGCGGCCAACAGTTCCGCCGCTTTCAACGCGAAGTGCACCATGGTACCCGTGGCCACAATACTGATATCTGCCCCTTCGCGTAGGCTGATAGCCTGCCCAATCGTCAATTCATAATCATCTTTATAAACGGTGGGGGCGCGCATATTACCGGTAAGACGCAAATAAACCGGGCCATTATGATTGAGTGCGGCTTCGGTCATTTTAACGGTTTCGGTACAATCAGCAGGGGAAAGAATAGTAATATTCGAAATGGAGCGAATAGCGGCAATATCTTCAATGCCATGGTGCGTTGCGCCGAACATGCCGGTCGCCAGGCCGCAGGCTAGACCAACCAACTTCACATTCTCATTCATATATCCCAGATTATGACGCACCTGCTCCCCAGCGCGCATAGTCAGGAAGTTGGCAAACGACGTAACAAAAGGAACATATCCCCCCGCGGCCAATCCCGCAGCCATACCCACCATGTTTTGTTCCGCGATGCCAGCGTTAAAAAAACGCTCTGGGTATGTTGTATTAAAACGATCCAAGCCGGAAGACTTGCCCAAGTCAGCGGACAGAGCAACGAGGTTGTCATGTTGCTGTGCCAATTCAAGCAAGGTTACGCCAAAAGTACCCCGAGAACCGAGCATGGACCATGAGCGAATAGAGGTAGGTTTAATGACTAACACGATATTTCTCCCTCCAACTCTGCCATCGCAGCAAGGTACTGCTGCTCTGAAAGTCTATTCCGGTGATATTCTTTATTGTTTTCCATAAAGGAAACGCCTTTTCCTTTAACTGTGTGTGCCACAATCGCTTTCGGTTTTCCATTATGGGGGGCATCTAAAGCACCGAGCAGTGCATTCAGATCGTTGCCATCACATTCAACCACTTCCCAGCCGCACGCCGCCCACAGAGCGGGAAGATTCAGATTTATAATGTCCTGAGTAAAGCCATCCGATTGCAGCCCATTGCAGTCGACAATCACGGTCAAAGAATCCAGTCGCTGATGGGCTGCGAAGAAAGCACCTTCCCAAATAGCACCTTCGTTACATTCACCATCACCAACCAGAATATAAGTCTGCCAGGGCTGTTTTTTCAAACGACGACTGAGCGTGAGGCCGATACCAAAAGATAATCCCTGGGCCAGGCTGCCACTGGAAAAATCAATACCTAATTCCGGATATCGTGTCGGATGAACTTGCAGAGGAGAGCCGTTGATCTCGAAAGAGTCGAGAGTTTCACGACTAATAATACCAAACTCACACAGTGCGGCGTACAGCCCTAATGCACCATGCCCTTTGCTTAAGATAAACGTATCTCGATTAGCATTGGTAATATCATGCGGCTCATAGCGTAACTTAGCGCCATACAGTGCCGTCAAAATATCAACAAGTGACAATGCTGGTGAAATGTGTACACCATCACTCGGTGCGTGAAATGCCACCCGTAATATATTTTTACGAATATCACGTGCAGCCACGAGCAGTGATTGCATGTTTCTGCTCATTTTAATCCTCCATCAACACGGATAACTTGGCCGGTAATATAACTTGATAACTCTGACGCCAGGAAAACGGCTGTATCAGCAATTTCTGACGGTAATCCAGCCCGGCGTAAATCCACCGTATTCTTAGTTTCCTCCAGAATATGGGCCGGCAAGGTATCCAGCATATCAGTATCAGTAATCCCCGGTGCGATACAGTTAGCTCTGATGCCGATTTCACCCAATTCAGCCGCAATGGATTTCGTCATTGCAATTACTGCGGCCTTGGAAGCGCCATAAGCTGATTTGCCCGGATTGCCATCTTCTCCAGCAGTGGAGGAAATATTAATGATGCTACCGTGCTTCTGACGTGTCATAAATTTGGCAATATATTGCGTAAACAGGAAAACAGAAAAGAAATTGACCTCAAACTGTTTTCTCAACACCTCGTCGCTCGTCATCTGAAACAGTGCATTCACCGTAATGCCTGCATTATTAACAACGGCATCAATAGGGCGTTTATCCGCCATTATACGCTTAATAGCCAGTTTCATGGCTGCGTAATCCGTCATATCAAAACAAAGCGGCCAGATCTCAACCTGATGTTCTTTTGCAACAGCCTGCAACTCGGCCAGCCACGTGGCGTCTTCTTGCCGCGCATGGGCGTAAATGTTTGCCCCGTTGGCAGCAAAAGCAGCAACCATTGAACGCCCCATCCCGCGCCGAGTTCCAGTAATCAGCACATTCTTTCCTTGCAATAACATAGGAGATCCTTATGTTTAACCGATACCGCCGTCAATACGCACCACCTGCCCTGTAATATAGCTGGATGCGTCAGACGCCAAATAAAGAATCGCATTGGCAACCTCTTCGGGTAAACCAAGACGCTTCAACTCGCAACGTGCCATCTGACGACGTAGCACTTCCTGCGGCAAGTTCGCGGTCATTGCAGTTTGTATCACTCCAGGTGCCACTGCATTAACACGAATGCCCTTGGGGGCCAGCTCAGCAGAAAGTGTTTTAGTTGCTGCAATAAGCGCTGCTTTAGACGCCGCATAAGAAAGCTGTCCAGGGTTGCCATCCAAAGCAGAAATACTGGCAACGTTGATGACACTTCCCTTTTTCTGTCGCAACATCATTTTTGTAATGTATTGGGTAAAAAACATTTGCGAAAAAAAATTAATTGAAAATGTTTTTTTCATTTGTTCCATCGTGACCATATGGAAAAGGGCATCTAGCGTGACACCAGCAACATTGACTAATACATCAATGTTTTTTTTGTCTTTCAGGATAACGCTAACCCCATGTTTTATCGCTGTTTCATCCAGAAAATCAAAATAGACGGGAATAATACTCACGCCATATTTCTCAGACAAATCAATAGTATACTTATCAAAATCAGCATCTTCATTTTGACAGCAGGCGTATACATTTGCCCCTTCACGGGCAAATGCTTCTAACGTGGCACGTCCTATGCCCTGCAAGCATCCGGTGATCACCGCATTCTTTCCAGGCAGCAACATGAATGACTCCTTATAGCTCCACGTCATATTTTGTTAAAATTTCTTTACCCTTGGCATAGGAAGAGAAATCAATAATATCTTCAGTATCCATCATGATATCAAAAGCTTCTTCCAATGACGCGATCATGGTCATATGCCCGACGGAGTCCCAAGAAGGAGTATCCTGATATTTATAATCTGGCAGCATATCCTCTGTAATTTCAAAAACCTCAATAAAAACGTTGTTGTATTTTTCTAAATTACTCATTCCAATCACCTCTATAAGATAACAATAAAATCACACAATAGCATAGAGTACCATATCGACGGAAAAATAACGTTGATGGCATCTTAAATAAAATTTGTAATCTGGATTTAACTCATTTAAATAGCTCGGTATTTCAATAAGATCTTCAGGCTTATGGTATAAACTAATCGCCAATTTAGGTTTGTAATCACGAATTGTTTTCGCTGCGCCTTGTAATGCAGCCAACTCAGCGCCTTCAATATCCATCTTGATAAATGTTGCTTCATCGCCCTTTAGCAGAGAATCAATAGAGACAACATCGATAACGTCGGATTTATTATCCAAATCAACTCTTGATAATTCACCTATACCTTGTCGAAAACTGAGTTTTGTATTTACACTCCACGCGCCAGAATTAACAACTTGACAAAAATCAAACTGACTCACAGTACTGACAAGTTGTTTAAAATTACTACTATCCGGTTCCAGCCCATAGATTTTACGTGGATTGATAAATCCTTTTTCCCGGTAATTAGCTAAAAAGGATAATATCGTATCCCCAGTATAAGCGCCGCAATCCACAAACACTTCATTCTCTGAGAAATTAATTATCGAATCTAAAAAATAAATATTTTCAAAGAAAACCCTATTGAAATACTCTGTTTTGCAACTGATCCGCTGGTTTATAAAAGCAATTAATGCGTCTCTTGAAACATCATCCTCAAGCTTGTCAAAAAACCATTGTAATTTATTTTCATTCTCTTTGATAAAGTCATAAGAAACGTTTTCATGATTTAAATTCAAAATATCATAAAAAAATACCACCGCAGAATTCGATGAAATTAATCTAACGTAATCATCATTGTGAGGTTGGAAACCAACAATATAATTATATAACCCCTCATTGGCAGCAACATCCTCGAGCGGAAGCACTTTTTTCCCAAGAAAAAACACTTCCTTGTCAAGGTATTTTTTGTTCACTGACACGATATCGACTTGCACACCATTATCTTTCAAAAACTTGTGCGCAATGGATGCATATTGAGATGTGCCAATCAAGACGACAGGATATCCATTTTTTTTGATTGTTTCGATATCTTCATACATCTCTATCGGACTTGTCTCTGTTATCTTAGACAGCATATTCAAAATGTCTCCTTGGTAAGGGTAATTCAACATAAAGTCAACTATCAGTGAAACACGCCATTGCCTTCATTTCTTCGCATCACTCGAGCAGGATTTCCCAACGCGATCACATCATTTTCGATGTTTTTCATTACGATAGACCCCATGGAAATAATTGTATTATCACCAATAATTGTACCTTCTTTAACAGAGGCACTCATTCCAATAAAGGTACCACTACCAATTTGGCAATTTCCGCCCAACGTAACAAACGTAGAGATAATACTATTTTCACCCACGACCACATCATGTCCCAGGCTAGATGTTGGTTGGAGAAAAACATTGTCACCTAATATTACATCACAGGAAAGAAATGCATTTTTACATAAAACAACACCGTTCCCGATACTCGTACATGCCGTAAGACGGATATCAGGGTGAATTAATGTTGCCAAGGTTAACTCAGCAGATTTTACTTTTTCAGCCAACAACACTCTAATTCTCGGTTCACCAACTGCAATGACAATTTCGATATTCTCAATTTTTTTTGCAGTATCGAAATCCAACACAGGGACGCCCTTAAGCTCGCGCCCTGGATTCACATCATCGATAAAATAAATATCACTCCAGCGTTTCTGATTCTCCTCGATAATCTGAGCCAGAACCAACACTTCACGCCCCAAACCGCCTGCGCCATAAATACCCAGTTTCATCGTGCTGTCCTCCCTATCTTTTTTCTTAAACTGCACGAGGCGTGCTAGCCTGCTGCAAAATGACTGAAATCACCCGATCTTGCTCTTCAAGCTGTAACTCGGCATGAATCGGCAGACACAGCACAGCATCAGCAACAGAACGAGCGATAGGCAAATTATCATCTTTAGCACTATCAAGCCCACGATACATTGGGAATGAACTGATTAAAGGGTAAAAATAGCGGCGCGCGAAAATCCCCTCCTCTTTCAATAAAGAATAAAGTTCATCGCGGGTGCAAGGGAAGTTTTCATCAATAAAGACAGGGCAGTAAGCCTGGTTCCAATCAATATCCTGAGGAACCTGAGCCAATCTGAGTCCGGGTATATTTTTCAGCGCGTTATGATAACGTTGGTAAATTACCCGCCTGTTTGCCAGTGCCTGATCAATATGAGAGAGTTGCAACACACCAAATGCCGCTTGCACTTCGTTCATCTTGCCGTTGATACCTGGGGCCATCACGGTCACTTCGTCAGCGAAACCAAAATTTTTCAGATAATCAATGCGCTTTTTAGTTTTCGCGTCAGGGCAAATGATTGCCCCACCCTCAATGGTATTGAATACTTTGGTAGCATGAAAACTCAGGATAGACAGATCACCATGGTTTAAAATACTGGCCCCATTTTGCTTCACACCGAATGCATGCGCAGCATCATAGATCACTTTTAACCCATAGGTATCCGCAATCTCCTGAATACGCTCAACGTTTGCAGGTATTCCATAGCAGTGTACTGGCAGGATAGCCGACGTTTCTGGCGTAATGGCACGTTCAATCTTTTCCGGATCCAGATTGCATGTGACAGGATCGATATCTACAAATACCGGTTTTAAACCATTCCACAAAAGCGAGTGCGACGTAGCAACAAAGGAATAAGGTGTGGTGATCACCTCACCTGAAATACGCAAAGCCTGCATGGCCGTGAGCAACGCCAGAGTGCCATTGGAGAACAGGCTCAGGTAGTCAACGCCCAAATATTCAGCAAGTTGTTTTTCAAGTTGCTGGTGGAACGGGCCGTTATTAGTCAACCATTTGTTGTCCCATATCTGTTCAAGATAAGGAATGAACTCGGTTAATGGCGGAAGAAGCGGGCTGGTAACGTAAATATCTTTCATCATCGGTTCTCGGTAATATTACGGGTGCAACCACACGCGAGGTATTCATTTTACCTAATCATATAGAACTACCGTTGTACATGCCAAGCCAAAGGCTACCGGTACAACGTGAATACCACGTTCAGGCCCACACAGTTGTGTATCAGCAAGGCAGCACTGTAGGCTGCCTAATGTGCCGACTGAAAATGTTTAGACAACATCAATAACCAAACGTACGGCTTTGAGCTGGCGTATTTTCGCAATAGTCTTGCCACACTGCACGCAACATTTCCTCAAAATGGGTTGCTGGCGTAATGCCGTCAGGCTTGGGTCGTTCAAATTTGGAACGCATTTCTTGTCGGTATTGGTTAAGTTCATCAAGGCGGGTAGACCATGCGACAGCCTTGGTGACATAATCCGCTTTTGAGGTGGCAACAAAACCATTCAACCCCAGCCATTGCAAAGCCGCAACGCCTTGTTGTGTTGGAAGGGTTTCCCCTGAGATCGTCAAGGTCGGTACGCCCATCCACAGCGCATGGTTAGTGGTTGTTCCACCAGTGTAGGGATAGGTATCCAGAAGCAGATCGATTTCATGGTGCGCAGCCAGATATTCGTGCATTCCCATTTTTTCAAGGAAAAGTAACTGTTTGGGTTCCACTCCCAACGCTTCAAGCTTGGCACGGATAATATCAATATTTTTCTGCCCAGCTAACGCACCAATGATAATTCTGCTATTGGGTACCGCTTTCAATACTGCCGCCCAGGCCTCAAATATATAGTCATTCAATTTCTGCATGCGGTTCATACTGCCAAAAGTGAACTGGCCACGTTTAATCGCCGGTAACTCATTCACATCAGGACTATTATCGGTCGGTTTGAACTGTTGAGTACTGCGCACATAGAGTGTCTTTTCGGTAAACTGTCGATCAAAACTCTCAGGAAGCGGTTGCAAATTCAAGATAAGGAAATAATCCATCGCCCGCATGCCGGTGGTGCCCGGATAACCAATCCAACTGATCTGAATCGGCGCGGGTTTAAACGCAAACATCGGCAAGCGGTTATGCCCCGTATGGCCTGAGAGGTCGAATAAAATATCGATTTGTTCCTGGTTAATCAACGCAGCCAGTTCCACATCGCTCTTGTCATAAACGGCATGCCACCCTTGCGTCGCCTTTTGCAATTTACGGGACATATCGTCGTATTGATGCGACGTTGCAAAGGCATGGATGGAATAAAGATCGGTATTGAGCGATTCCCAGAAAGGACTCAAAAAATTACTGACAGGGTGTCGGCAGAGATCGCCTGAAACAAATCCAATACGCAATTTACGCTCAGGATCACGAAGCCCTGAATACGAAAAGTTACGTTGATACTGTTGCGCTCGCTTCTCAACCATATCACCGAACTCACAGTGTTCGGCGAACAATGCCTCTGAAGAAATTTGCACATCGTGAGACAGACTAAACAAGTAGTTGCTATGCAAAATGTAATTATCAGGAGCAAGGGTACGCATACGGCGAAAGCACTCAACGGCCTCCGCCATGCGCCCTTGATTACTCAGCAGACTGGCTAAGTTACTCAGAATATTGGCATCGTCGTGAGAATACTGTTCCGCTTTACGCAGACAGGCTTCAGCCTGAATTGGGTTATTGCTCTCTTTATATAACGCCCCCAGCAAATTCCAGGTTGCGACATTGCTCGGATCGCAACGTAAAATTTTCCTTGCCAAACGCCCGGCATAGTAGTTTTTATCGGTGTGCCAAAAGACATGCGCTGCATCAAGGTACACTGACCAACTGGTCGCATGCAGCGAAAGCGTTTTCATCAAAGCGGCTAATGATTCATCAAAAGCGTTGGTCTTTAGATACGTTTGCGCTAGCAAATGCTGATAATGAATGTTGTCAGGCATTTTGCCCACCAACGTTTGGGCGGCCTGACGCGCTTCAGAAAAGTCATTATTGTCGATAAAATCGATAATACGTTGATAGATCTTTTTGTCTGGCGTCGGTGCTGCCATTGCATCCTTGCTACGCTTGCTTTTGCCTTGATGACGCGACGTTTTCTTATATCCACCCACGCTGGTTTCACTGGCATAAATAATCAGTGAGCCCAGGTAACGCTCACTGGTAGATGAGAAAACCTGGAGCAATTGCTGAAAATAGTGTTGCCATGCATTTGGATTTCCCCACAGAGCACCTGCCCTACGTAACCGCTCCAGGAACTGATAGCACTCGGCGTGCAGCGGCACGTCTTTCTGCTCTAACAGGAGCTGTAAATACGCTATTTCTAAGGGTTCTACGGCTATTTTTATCTTTTCATGCCAAAAATTGAAACCGGTAATAGCTTGGGCTGCACCGTTCCGTTTGTGCCATAAGGTCGCTAACTCCGGTAACAATCTCACTGTCGATGCAGGACAAAGATTATAGCGAGACTCTTGAAGACTATAGTTCAGCTCAGAAATACCCCGGGTATACAGGATTTTCAACGCAGCCAATACATCCTGTCGGTGCTGTTCGTCCTCACCTTGCCGTTCAGGAGCACGCGTATTAAACACCAGTTGTTCGAAGCTGACGCTATGCGGCCAGGCATCACATATCACGTCCATCAGGTGCAACGTCAGATCGTGGTTAACGCCGATCGTCACCCCTTGTCCTGAAAGGTAAGTGTTAGTCACTGTCCCCGTATCCGTAACCACACGCTCAAAGTTGCCGCCCCAATGAAAATCCTTTAAGCGGCTCAACGCTGGCTCAGGAAGAATCTCATTCGCCCGACTGTCTGGCACTAGCAGGCTGAAACGCTCGCTACGCCCCACGGCAAAATCGAGATATTGTTGCCGCAGTATCTTGTTGTGCCCAGGAGAAACCGTGTCGGTTAATTTTGCTACTTCGCCGCCATAATGTTCAGCTAATTCTCGCTGTGGCAGGACATCACCAACAAAAGTTAAACCGTTCTGAGCGGCCATCGCATGAAAGTCAACCAGATAGCACGGTTCATTGATTCCCTCCAAATAGCAAAGAGAGAGCATCAGGTCAGTCTGTGTTTCCGCCTGCTCGATTAAGGGATGCAGTACCCCCTTGAGTGGATTCCGATCTGCGCTGCCGAGGGATAAATACGTTAACATCGCTCGGGCGCTCGCCACTTTTTCGTCCTGACTTTGCGCCTGACTACCATGAAGCTGAAAGGCATCGCGCAGCACTTCCGCCGCTTTCCATCCTGGATAGGCGTTCCATGCCATTGCGATAACGCCACGCTCACTCAAATGACGTTTTGCCCACTCCAACAACGCGCTGCGAATACCCTCATTTACTGCACTGAAAGGGCCATGAATGATCACATAATCAAACATACCCAATTCACTGCTGAGTAACTCATCAAGGCTGGCGGTAGCGAACTGCACATTCGTCAGGCCTAATGACTGAACCAACTGATTTCCAGAAGAAACAGCGGCGTCATCAAGATCGACACCAATCGCACTGCCCTGCGGATAGGCCGCAGCAAAAGACAGTAAGTTACCTCCGGTGCCGCATCCCAGCTCTAACACCCGAGCCGTTTCCACTCTTGGACTGAAAATACCATACAGGTGTGAAGCGGCCCGAATATGACTCGCAGACACATCAGGGCTAATCATCTGAAAAGGATCATCTTCGCTGGGCGTATTTTTCGCGTTAATAGTGTGAGGTGCATCGACAGTGCGGGTATCTAACGTGGCCAAAACAAAAATCCTTTACCAAGAGTAAATAATTTATCCTAGTTTATTCTTCCCATCACGCTTGCAATCTCCTGAACACCGCACAGAAGCGGGCTTAATTCAGGGCTGAGTATTACTCTTGATGGGAAATAGGAGCAGTTCACGGGTAGAGCAGGCGGGTTAACGGTACGCAACGCAAAAAAAAAGCCAACCTTACGGTTGGCTTTATATGTCCAATCACCCAAAGGCGATTAGCGATAATTTGACCATTAACGCAGCAGGGACAGAACAGTCTGCGGAACCTGGTTTGCCTGTGCCAATACGGAAGTACCAGCCTGTTGCAGGATTTGGTTCTTGCTCATGTTGGACACTTCGGTCGCCACATCAGCATCCTCAATACGGCTACGCGCAGACGTCAGGTTGGTGATGGTGTTGTTCAGGTTAGCAACGGTAGATTCAAAACGGTTCTGAATCGCACCCAGGGAGCTACGTTGAGTATCAACTGCTTTCAGTGCAGCATCAACGCTTGCCAACACGTCGGTCGCCAGAACGTCGAAGCCGTCAACGCTAACTTTACGATCGCTAGCAGCGGTAACCTGACCACCCGTCGTACCTGCCGTCAAGGTTCCAGTATGTTTGTTCCAGCCTTGGTTGGAAGTCAGAGAGATACCGATGGTTTCGCCATCGTTTGCACCAACCTGGATGCTGATGGTGGTATCAGTGTTGGTGTTAGCCAGAATTTTGATGCCGTTGAATTGGCTCTGGTCAGCAACACGGTTGATTTCAGCAACACGTTCGTTGATTTCAGACTGCATGGAGTCGATATCAGAAGCAGAGTAAGTGCCGTTTTTCGCCTGGTTAGCCAGTTCACGAACACGCTGCAAGTTGTTGTTGATTTCGTTCAGAGAGCCTTCAGCAGTCTGAGCCAGAGAGATACCGTCGTTAGCGTTACGTGCAGCCTGAGTCATGCCGCGGATGTTAGCGGTGAAACGGTTAGCAATCGCCTGACCAGCAGCGTCGTCTTTTGCGCTGTTGATACGAGAGCCAGAAGACAGACGTTCGATAGCCGTCCCCAGAGCTGACTGAGATTTGTTCAGATTGTTTTGAGCCAACAGCGACAAGCTGTTAGTATTGATGACTGCCATAATTGTATTCCTTTTCCAATTCAGGTCGGGTTAGGGATTGGGCTATCGCCCACGGCTTTTATCACCGTAACCCTTGTATCGGCCTATGCCAAAGAAGCTTTAATTTTTTTTGAAAAATTCTTCAAGCAAACCGTTTTTATTCTTATCCCATGCATTGAAACAACAACAAACCACTTAATATTCAACGAATTAAATGATACCACTAAAAAATCCCACTTCGACGATTACAGAACCACCGTTAAATAGCGGGGTCGTCATGCGTGTGGTTAACGACCTGAGAGCCGTTTTCGGACATAATAATGATAACGGTTCGAAAGCAGCAGTCGTCTATTGGTGTAGGTCTTTACGCGTTACCGCGTCGAACGCACGGTTTAGGCATCATAGAGAAAGGCAAATAGCCAATAAGAAGAACGCGCTTGGGATAGTAACAAACAATGCTAAACTTCTGCTTCAAGCCGCCGATAACCACGAAATACTGGTCACAACATTAAGGATTGATCATGGCAAGCATCAGCTTTACGGGTTCAACAAGTGGACTCAGTAGCATTCTCCAGCAATTGACCGAACTTGAGCAGACCCGGATAAACCCGATCAAGACTCAGCAAACCTTATATACCAATCGCAGCAAGGCTTTCGATACGCTGAGTGCGGCAGTTACCAAGTTAGATACCGCTAATGATGCGTTAGCTAAAGCGAAGACCATCAACCAAACTACCGTAACCAGCACCAATACGGCCTTTGCGGCCACCACGGCGAACGGTGCGGTATCGGGTTCTTATCAGGTTGAAGTACAAAACCTTGCCACGGCCCACTCCCTGCTGTCAGGCGAATTTGACAGTAATAAAACACAGTTAGGGGCAACAACAGGCGGCACGCGCACGCTGACTATCAGCCAGCCGGGTCAGGAAAAACCGTTGGAAATCAACCTGACCGACGGTCAAACGACGTTGGAAGGCATCCGTGATGCAATCAATAAGGCCAACGGCAATGTCGGTGCCAGCATTATTAAAGCAGATGATGATTCCTATTATTTGGCTATCACCTCCAAATCGACCGGCACCGATGGCAAGATGACCATCAATGTGACCGGTGATGATACCCTCAAGGGAAAAATCGGTTACACCAGCGGCGTCACTGGCAACATGTCTGAGCAAGTCGCTGCTGAGAACTCGGTGATTAAACTGAATGGTTCCGTAACGGTTACACGCCAGAGCAACACCGTTGCCGATGCCATTGACGGTGTCACACTGACGCTGAAAGCGGAAAACACCGCTGGAAAACCAGAAACGCTGTCGATTGATACCGATACGGCGCCGATGGAAGCGGCAGTGAAGAACTGGGTTGATGCCTACAACGCACTGCAAACCACCATTGGCACGTTGACCAAATTTACCGCAACTGAGGTGGGCGCGTCGTCGCCAGATACCAGCAATGGCGTCTTGCTGGGTAACAGTACGGTGCGTGGGATCCAGACCCAATTGAAAATGCAACTCTCGAGTGCTCAGTCGGGAAGCATCGCCAACATGTCGCAGTTGGGTGTAAAACAGAACGCATCAACCGGTATGCTGGAAATTGATTCAACCAAGTTGCAGGCCGCGCTCAAAGATAACCCGACAGCCGTAGAGGACTTCTTTGTTGGTGATGGAAAAAATACGGGTTTCGCCACGCAAGTTGGCAGTTATCTTGATGGCGTCCTGAATTCCACCGACGGTACGATCAAAATCGCCAAAGACGGGATTGCCTCAACGATAAAAACGCTTAAACAAACGTATGACCGAACTCAACAAAGCATCGATGACAACATCACACGGCTTAAAGCACAATTTACCCAGTTGGATAAACTGGTGTCGCAAATGAACAGTACCAGTGATTATTTGACCACCCAATTAGCCCAACTGAGCAGCTAAGACAGGTGACCTGAGAGGCCTATTGATGTACAGCAGAACAGGTAGTCAGGCCTACGCGAATGTAGGCCTCGAAAGTAGTGTAATGAGTGCCAGTCCGCATCAACTCATTACGTTGCTTTTTGATGGGGCGCACAGCGCACTAGCGCGAGCAAAAATCCTCATGAATCAGGGAGACATTGCAGGCAAGGGCAATGCGTTATCTAAAGCCATTGACATTATCAACAACGGTCTCAAAGCGGGACTGGATATGGAAAAGGGAGGCGAGTTAGCGGAAAATCTCTCAGCCTTGTATGATTACATGACGCAGCGGTTGACCATCGCTAATTTGCACAATGACGTCCAGGTTATTGACGAAGTGAATACGCTATTGGCAAATATCGCGGATGCCTGGCGACAAATAAACCCTCAGCAACAGGCTGTTAGCAGTGGAGTTGCATGATGACATCGCTACAGCAATTACTTAGTGAGTATCAGCAATTACAGCAACTTAGCCGGAGCATTCTTGCTTTGGCAACGAATGGCTTATGGGATGAGGTGGTGGAACAAGAAATCATCTACATCCAGACGGTAGAACACCTGAGTAAAACGCCAATTCCAGAAAATCTTGATAGCGTTATTCAGTTGCAGTTCCGCAAAATTTTGCGGGAAATTGTTGAAAGTGAAGCTCAAATAAAGGCGTTGCTGCAAAAGCGGATGGATGAGCTCAGTGCTCTGATGCAAACATCATTAAAGCAGCATAGCGTTAACGCTGCCTACGGTGAATTTTCACCGCAAGGGATTATCCCCGGGCATGTAAACCACAACAACGAATAATGCTGTTTGCCACCCGTTTGCTGTGAATTGTTCTGCCCCTCAATGTTAAAAAGGCCCTCGACGCGAGTCATCGCTTGAGGGCCTTTTGCCAGAATCAAGAATACTATTTCCTGACGGTTTACACCGACATACTCATCATTTCCTGATACGCCGCAACCAGTTTATTGCGCACCTGGATACCCATTTGCATATTGATTGAAGATTTCTGCAAATCCACCATCACATCATTCAACGCGACACCCGGCGTACCCAAGGTGAATTTCTGCGCTTGCTCACGCGCGGCTTGCTGCGTGCCACTGATGTTATCCAATGCAGATTTTAGTTCGCTGGCAAAACCGGGCTCGATAGTCGGTTTCACGACAGGCGAATTTCCCGCCTGTAACGCGGTAGCTTGCAATTGCTGCACGACGCTCTCAATACCTTGAACTGACATTATTGCTCACCTTTTTCCGACGGCATCACTACTACATGCTCAAGACGCTACGCGCACGTAAGACACCGTAAACGATCACGCGATGGCTCACTTTATCCATCGCACAAAAATCACCCGATTAACACAGTGCACTAAGCTACCATATCAGCCTTATCCTAAAAGGCGTAAAAGACGGGGAAAATGCCACGTTATCGGAGCATCGTTTTTACCGTTACGGAAAATAATACTATGCCGACAAAAGTAGGTGCATGTCTTAACGATTGCGCAATCAGGGAGTGCTGTTTTGTTACGTACCAACGTTAATTTTATCGCTCAACAACCAAGCAGAGAACGAGTATGAACGCCACAACCGGTTTTGCGTCCGGTGGGAAAGGGTTTGGCGAGATACTCAACCGCTTGCGCGCCAATCCTAAAATTCCCCTGCTCATTGCTGCGGCAGCTGCGGTTGCCATCGTCGTTGCTATGGTGTTATGGGCCAAAGGGCCTGATTACCGGGTGCTCTACAATAACGTCACCGATCGTGACGGTGGAGCCATTGTCAGTGAACTGACAAAAATGAACATTCCCTACCGATTTGCCGAAGGCGGCAGTGCGATACTGATCCCCGCGACAAACGTGTATGAAACCCGTTTACGTTTGGCGCAATTAGGCTTGCCCAAAGGTGGCGCGGTGGGTTTCGAATTGCTGGATCAGGAAAAATTTGGTATCAGCCAGTTCAGCGAACAGATCAACTATCAGCGCGCGCTGGAAGGTGAACTGTCACGCACGATAGAAACCCTCGGACCGGTACAAACTGCGCGGGTGCATCTGGCCATTCCCAAGCCTTCGTTGTTTGTTCGCGAACAGAAAGCGCCCTCTGCCTCCGTTACCCTGAGTTTGCAACCGGGTCGCGCCCTGGATGAGGGACAAATCAACTCCATCGTCTACATGATCTCCAGCAGCGTATCCGGTTTACCGCCAGATAACGTCACGGTGGTAGACCAGATGGGCCGCCTGCTGACCTCCGCCGGTGCCGCTGGGCGCGATGTCAATGCCACACAGCTGAAATACGTGACTGAAATTGAGTCCATGTATCAGCGGCGCATTGAGGCCATTATCGCCCCGATCGTCGGCGGTGGTAACGTGCATGCGCAAGTCACTGCACAAATCGATTTTTCAGCGCGTGAGCAGACCGACGAGCAGTATCAACCCAACTCCGCGCCAAACCAGGCTGCCGTTCGTTCGCAACAAACCAGTCAGAGCGAGCAACGTGGCGGCCCTAACGTCGGCGGCGTACCGGGAGCCCTCTCTAACCAGCCTGCTCCGGCACCCACGGCACCGATTACCACACCGGCAAACAACGCCGCGAATGCCAATAACGCAAACCAGAATCAGAACGCCAACCAAAACCCTCAGGCCAATCAGCAAAACAATGCGGCTGGCACACAGGGGAATGCGGTGGTGCAAACGTCAAACTCACGTAATGATGCAACCACAAACTACGAGGTTGACAAGACGATCCTGCATACCAAACACAGTACCGGTGGTGTAAAACGCCTCTCCGTTGCCGTGATTGTCAACTATCTGCCGCCTGGCGAAGACGGCAAACCTATTGCGTTATCAGACGATCAGATTAAGCAAATTGACACCGTCGCGCGGGAAGCTATGGGCTTTTCAACCGATCGTGGTGACTCGTTAAACGTGGTCAACACACCGTTCATGTCCACCAACGATACGGCCAGCGAACTGCCCTTCTGGCAGAAGCAAGCCTTCTTTGAGTTGATGATTGAAGTCGGTCGTTGGCTGCTGGTGCTGCTGGTGGCGTGGATCCTGTGGCGCAAGCTGGTCAGACCGCAAATCAAGAAACGGGAAGAACAGCAGGCCGCCGCTCAGGTTGCCACGCAAATGCGTAATGCCAACAACGATGTTGTGGTCAAGTTGAGTAAAGACGAAGAAGAACTGCAACGTCGCTCACAACAACGCATCAACACCGAGCTGCAAAGCCAGCGTGTTCGCGATCTGGCAGAAAACGATCCGCGCGTCGTCGCCCTGGTGATTCGCCAATGGATGAGTACTGAACTATGAGTATGACAGGCACAGAAAAGAGCGCCATCTTGTTGATGACCGTGGGCGAAGATCGCGCGGCAGAGGTATTTACCCACCTCTCCACGCGTGAAGTGCAGCATTTAAGTACGGCAATGGCGAATTTGCGCCAAGTCTCACCGCAACAATTGGCGGAAGTACTCAAAGAGTTCGAAATTGAAGCAGATCAATACGCCGCGCTGAGCGTCAATGCCGGTGATTATCTGCGCTCGGTACTGGTGAAAGCACTCGGCGAAGAGCGCGCATCCAGCCTGTTGGAGGATATTCTTGAAAGCCGCGAAACCAGCGGCGGCATCGAAACCCTCAACTTTATGGAGCCGCAAACTGCCGCAGATGTCATCCGCGACGAGCACCCGCAGATCATCGCAACCATCCTGGTGCATTTAAAACGGGCGCAGGCTGCCGATATTCTGGCGCTGTTCGATGAGCGACTGCGTAACGATGTCATGCTGCGTATCGCCACCTTCGGCGGCGTTCAGCCTTCGGCGTTGGCAGAACTGACCGAAGTGTTGAATGGCTTGCTGGATGGTCAGAACGTGAAACGCAGCAAAATGGGCGGTGTTCGTACTGCGGCCGAGATTATCAACCTGATGAAGAGTCAGCAGGAAGAGGCGGTTATCGATGCGGTGCGCGAGTTCGATGGCGAACTGGCACAAAAAATTATCGACGAAATGTTCCTGTTCGAAAACCTTATCGATGTCGACGATCGCAGCATCCAGCGTCTGTTGCAGGAAGTGGAGTCGGAATCGCTGCTGTTGGCACTGAAAGGCTCCGACGAGCCATTGCGCGAGAAGTTCCTGCGCAATATGTCGCAGCGTGCGGCAGAAATTCTGCGCGACGACCTTTCGACGCGCGGCCCGGTTCGCATGTCTCAAGTGGAAAACGAACAGAAAGCCATCCTGCTTATTGTGCGTCGTCTGGCCGACAGCGGCGAGATGATCATCGGTGGCGGCGAGGATGCTTATGTCTAATGCCGCTGACAACATGGCCTGGAAGCCCTGGAAGCTAAAAGACCTGGCCTCCCCCTTTGATGTTGAGCCCGAACCGGAAATCAACGCCGTTGAACCGGAAGAGGTGGCATCAGAGTCGGTAGACCAATTCCGCTCGTTTGAGGCGGAACTGGAAAGCATGCGTGAACAGACCATGCGACAGGCACGTGAAGCGGGTTTTGCCGAAGGACGCCAACAAGGCTATGACGCAGGGTATCAGGAAGGGTTAACCGCCGGTACGCAGCAAGGTACCCAAGATGCCTTGCAGCAACAGCAACCGATGATTGAGCGCATGCAGCAGATGGTGAGTGGGTTCCAGCAGACATTGGATGCCATGGACACAGCTATTCCAGCGCGTTTGACGCAATTAGCCCTGACCGTCGCGAAACAGGTTATTGGTCAGGCACCGCTGTGCGATGCCACAGCACTGCAACATCAGATTCAACAGTTGATCCAGCAAGAGCCGCTGTTTAGTGGCAAAGCGCAATTACGGGTCAACCCCGGCGATCTCGAGCGTATCGAGGCGGCACTGGGTCCGACGCTGGAGCAGCACGGCTGGCGGTTGTTGGCCGACGGTCAACTGCATCCTGGCGGATGCAAGGTGAGCGCAGAGGAAGGCGACCTTGATGCCAGCCTCGCCACGCGCTGGCATGAGCTATGCCGTTTGGCTGCGCCGGGAGAGTTATGATGACCCATCACCTCGCACGTTGGTTTGCCGAATTGGACGCTTTCGAAAAGCGCATCAAAGAGACACCGTCCGTGCGTCGTTACGGGCGGTTAAAGCGTGCGACCGGGCTGGTACTGGAAGCCACCGGGCTGCAAATGCCCTTGGGTGCCACCTGCCTGATTGAACGCCATATGGGCGCCAAGACGGATGAAGTTGAGTGCGAGGTGGTTGGCTTTAATGGTCAAAGCCTGTTCCTGATGCCACTGGAAGAGATGGAAGGCATCACGCCAGGTGCGCGTGTCTATGCCCGTGCAGCGACTCAGGGCGTGGTACAAGGGAAACAATTGCCTTTAGGGCCAGAACTGCTTGGCCGCGTGCTGGATGGCAGCGCTAAGCCGCTTGATGGCTTACCGCCTCCGGATACCGGCTATCGCGCGCCGCTGATGACTGCGCCTTTTAACCCGCTACAGCGTACACCGATTGAAGATGTGCTGGATGTGGGGGTGCGCGCTATCAACGCGTTGTTGACCGTGGGCCGCGGCCAACGTATGGGCTTGTTTGCCGGTTCCGGTGTGGGTAAAAGTGTGCTGCTGGGTATGATGGCGCGCTATACCAAAGCAGATGTGATCGTCGTCGGGTTAATCGGCGAACGCGGTCGTGAAGTGAAAGATTTTATTGAAAACATTTTGGGTGACGAAGGCCGCGCCCGTTCAGTGGTGATCGCCGCACCTGCTGACGTTTCGCCCCTGCTGCGTATGCAGGGTGCCGCTTATGCGACACGCATTGCTGAAGATTTTCGCGACCGCGGTCTGCACGTGTTGCTGATCATGGATTCGCTGACGCGTTATGCCATGGCGCAGCGTGAAATTGCATTGGCCATCGGTGAGCCACCGGCTACCAAAGGCTATCCGCCTTCGGTGTTCGCCAAACTCCCTGCACTGGTCGAACGCGCAGGCAATGGCATTCACGGTGGCGGCTCGATCACCGCGTTCTATACGGTGCTGACTGAGGGTGACGACCAGCAGGACCCGATTGCCGACTCGGCGCGTGCTATTCTGGATGGACATATTGTCCTGTCGCGGCAGTTGGCCGAATCCGGTCACTACCCGGCCATTGATATCGAAGCCTCAATCAGTCGCGCCATGACCGCGCTTATTGATGATAAGCACTACGCCACGGTCAGGTTGTTTAAGCAGTTACTCTCCAGTTACCAACGTAACCGGGACTTGATCAATGTGGGGGCTTACGCGCCGGGCAGCGATCCGACGCTTGACCAGGCCATTCGCCTCTACCCACAGCTTCAGGATTTTTTGCAGCAGGGCATGTTTGAACGCAGTGGTTATGAAGCCTCTTGTCAGGCTTTACACGTCATTTTTCCCCGTAACGAGTAGGAGGACAGATGAAAACGCAGTCACCGCTGGTTACATTACGTGAACTGGCCCAAAAAGAGGTCGAAAAAGCAGCGACCCAGTTGGGGCAAGTGCGTAAAGCCTATCAACAAGCTGAACAACAACTGAATATGCTGTTAAACTATCAGGAAGATTATCGCGGCAGGTTACAAGTGACGATGTCAGAGGGCATGGCCAACACCAGTTGGCAGAATTTCCAGCAATTTATTCAAACGCTGGACGTCGCTATTGATCAGCATCAGAAACAATTGCAACACTGGAATTCACGCCTGGATCTGGCGATGAAAACCTGGCAAGAAAAACAAAAGCGCCTCAATGCGTTTGAGACGCTACAAGAAAGAGAAGATATCAGGCAGCTCGCGCACGAGAACCGCCTCGATCAAAAACGGATGGATGAATTTGCCCAACGGGCCTCTCTGAGGAAAACAGATTTATGATGCTGCCAATCGTTACCACAACAGCAAGCACCGGCGTTAGTGACACCGCAGGATCGGCTTCGGGGTTGCTTACTACGGATGAACTGCCTCAGGATTTCGTTCAACTGTTGTCTTTGCACCTGCCGAAAAAAGCTGCCGTCACTGCCGTACCGACTGACAATACGTCGGCGCTGAGCGGGAAAGACAGTAAGCAAAAGCTGTTGGATGCGTTGTCAGCACAAGATATTGATTTAAGCCAGCAGGATCTGAATACGCTGCTCAAAGCCGTCAATGGGCAAGATAATCTGGATGACAAAACGCTGTCAGAGCTGGTGACGTCATTACGTAAGTCTTTTGCTCAAGGCAAAGAGGCGACCCTTGAGAAGAGTAGCGATGAACTGCCGTCAACCGATACGCAAGCGGTACAAGCGTTAATGGCGATGTTAGCGCCGGTGGTAACCCCCGCTACGCCACAAAGCAGCGACATGTCATCGTTGCTTCAGGCTGCACAGTCACTATCGATACCTGGCCTGAATAATACGGCTCAGCAGAACACCCAAGACAGCGCAACAGCGTCAGCATCCGCATCATTGTTCAGTTCGCTCGCCCCGCGCGACGCGGTCACCAGCGCAAGTGATACGCTGGCAACAGCGATATCCAACGCCAAGAACAGTCGATCGACAGCGAACGATCCGTCTCGTGCCCAAGCGCAGGTTGATGACAGCACCGCCGTGCAGGATAAATCGGCAGTCGTGGCACACACCATCGCCGATGTGACCAAACAGGATATCAGCGGCAACCAACTGCCGTTGACCGCACACACTGCTCCGGTGAGTCTGGCCCCCAATGCGCAGACGTCAATGACCAACAACATTGCACAACCGGGTGCCAGCGCCCAGTTAAATGCCCAACTGGGCACCACGCAGTGGCAGGATTCTCTCGGTCAGCAAATCATCATGCTGAGCCGTAACGGACAGCAAAGTGTACAATTGCGACTGCACCCTGAAGAACTGGGCACGTTGCATATCTCGTTGCGTCTGGATGATAATCAAGCACAAATTCACTTAGCATCGGCAAACAGTCAGGTGCGTAGCGCCCTTGAGGCCGCGTTGCCTCATCTGCGTGCAGCGATGGCAGAAAGCGGTATTAACCTGGGCCAAAGCAACGTAGCGAGTGATAATAGCGGTTGGCAACAAGCCCAGCAGCAAATGGCGGGCAATAACAACGATACCGGTGATAACAGTGCCTCTTATCGGCAGCAATTTGCGTCCTCTGTGCCCTATGGCGATGATGTGAGCGAGATTGAAATGTCAAGCACAGTCCGCGCGAGACCAGTGAGCGGTGTCGATATTTTTGCATAAACATCAGGTAAACGAACAAGTTAGCGCGATTTTTCTGGTTTATTCCTTGTATTGAATGGACGAATAGACAGGATAATCATTAACATCATATATTCATTTAGTGCTGCAAAGTAATAGCATTAGATATTGATTAATAACAGGAATTCTCTTTGGCTATGTCTGACATGCAAGCTGGTTCACGGCGTAAGCGATCTATCTGGGTGATACTGCTTATTATCATTGCGCTGGCGGCAACAGGAGCTGCGGGCGTAGCATGGTGGATCTTGTACCACAAGTCCCCCTCCTCTGAGCAGCAGGTGGCACCGCCGCCCCCAGCGCCAGTGTTTATGCCGTTGGACACGTTCACTGTCAATCTAGTCAATGCAGACAATAACCCCGATCGCGTACTTTACGTCGGTTTCACGTTGCGTCTGTCAGACGAAGAAACCAGAACACGCTTGACGAATTACCTCCCTGAAGTGCGTAGCCGCTTGTTATTGCTGTTGTCGCGTCAGGATGCCATCTCCTTGGCAAATGAGCAGGGTAAGCAGAAGCTGATTGAACAAATCAAGCAGGTGCTAAGCCCCCCACTTGTCCCCGGACAGCCGAATCAGGTCGTTACTGACGTGTTATTCACTGCCTTTATTTTGCGGTAATCCTTATGGGCGATAGCATTCTCTCTCAAGCAGAAATTGACGCATTGCTCAACGGCGGCAGTAGTGATGACGCCAGCAGTGCCAACGCCGCCGCGAAATCGGACGGCGATGTCAAACCTTATGATCCCAATACGCAGCGACGTGTCGTTCGTGAACGTATGCAAGCGTTGGAGATCATCAATGAACGCTTTGCACGTCAATTCCGTATGGGGTTATTCAACCTGTTACGGCGTAGCCCGGATATCACCGTTGGCGCCATTAAAATACAGCCTTACCATGAGTTCGCGCGCAACTTGCCTGTGCCGTCGAACCTGAACCTGATCCACCTGAAGCCGTTGCGTGGTACGGCGCTGTTCGTGTTTTCACCAAGCCTGGTATTCATTGCGGTAGACAACCTGTTCGGCGGTGATGGCCGCTTTCCCACCAAAGTGGAAGGACGCGAGTTCACCAACACCGAGCAGCGTATCGTAAAGCGCATGCTGCGTTTGGCGCTTGATGCCTATGGCGAAGCCTGGAATGCCATCTACAAACTCGACATCGAGTATGTACGTTCAGAGATGCAGGTAAAATTCACCAACATCACCACATCACCGAACGATATTGTGATAACAACGCCTTTTCATGTTGAAATCGGTACGTTGTTGGGTGAGTTCAGCATCTGTATCCCCTTCTCGATGATTGAACCGTTGCGCGAAGTGCTGACCAATCCGCCATTGGAAAACTCACGCCAGGAAGATAAGAATTGGCGCGAAACGTTAGCCAAGCAAGTACAACATTCTGAATTGGAGTTGGTGGCCAATTTTGTGGATATACCGCTGCGGCTTTCCAAAGTATTGAAACTTCAGCCGGGTGATGTACTGCCTATTGATAAACCCGATCGCATCATTGCACACGTCGATGGCGTTCCGGTACTGACCAGCCAATACGGCACGCTGAATGGGCAATATGCTTTGCGCGTCGAACATTTGATTAACCCTATTTTGAATTCTCTAAATAATGAGGAACAGCCCAATGAGTGACACCAAGCAACCGTCCGACGACAAGGAATCCGTGGACGATCTGTGGGCTGATGCGTTTAACGAGCAACAAGCCGCAGAAAAACCAAGCGCAACGGACAATATCTTCAAAAGCCTGGATCCTAGCGATGCACTCGGCAGCTTGCAGGATATTGACCTGATCCTTGATATTCCGGTGAAGCTGACGGTTGAGCTCGGTCGGACCAAGATGACCATTAAAGAGCTGCTGCGTTTAACGCAGGGCTCCGTAGTGGCGTTAGACGGGTTGGCCGGTGAGCCCTTGGATATTCTGATCAACGGCTATCTGATTGCTCAGGGTGAAGTGGTGGTGGTATCGGATAAATACGGGGTTCGTATTACGGATATTATTACGCCTTCTGAGCGGATGCGTCGTTTGAGTCGCTAATGGCCGATACCCAACCTCTTGCCCCTGCGCCGTCGGCACCGACCTCTCATGCCACGACGCAGGTTGCCACAGCTCCCTTCCCCGCCAGTTCGTTGCTTACCCAGGTAGGCACCGTGCTGGTGGGCGTTTTGATACTCATCCTGGCGATTGCCTGGGTGGTGCGTAAGCTCGGCTTAACCCCGCCCGTCAGACAAAATAAGCTGGTCAAGGTAGTTTCAAGCTGCCAGGTTGGGCAACGCGAACGCGTTGTGGTGGTCGAAATTGAGGATACCTGGCTGGTACTGGGTGTAACGGCACAACAGATTACGCCCTTGCACACCCTGCCCGCTCAAGAAATGGACGACGCGCCTGCTGGCGAGATGGCCCTACCGGCCAATTTCCGGCAATTATTAAATAAAGTCATCAAACGTCCGGAAAAATCGGAATGAAAGTGCGTGTTCATGTTCCATTGTTATCCATGCTAAAGCGTGGACTGCCGGCACTTGCCGCGGTTATGGTGCTGTTTAGCCCCGCTGTCTGGGCACAGTTGCCGGGCATCATTAGCCAACCCCTTGCCAACGGCGGTCAGAGTTGGACATTACCGGTTCAAACGCTGGTTTTCCTGACGTCATTGACGTTTATCCCGGCGACCATGCTGATGATGACCTGTTTTACGCGCATCATCATCGTGCTGGGTTTGTTGCGTAACGCATTAGGCACTCCTACCGCTCCCCCCAACCAGGTGTTGCTGGGGTTGACGCTGTTTCTGACTTTTTTCATCATGTCACCGGTTCTGAACCGTGTTTATGATGAGGCCTACGTGCCGTTCAGTCAGGATCAGATCAGCATGCAAACGGCTA
Organism: Candidatus Symbiopectobacterium sp. NZEC151; assembly: GCF_025962655.1. Taxonomy (GTDB): domain Bacteria; phylum Pseudomonadota; class Gammaproteobacteria; order Enterobacterales; family Enterobacteriaceae; genus Symbiopectobacterium. Next base: position 1,585,889 of record NZ_JAGFPE010000001.1, read on the forward strand.
TTGAGCGTGGCGCTCAGCCTTTACGCGAATTTATGCTGCGCCAGACACGGCAATCCGATCTGGCATTGTTTACCCGTCTGGCTCAGATGGGCGAGATCCAGGGACCAGAAGCGGTTCCGATGCGCGTATTGGTTCCTGCGTTTGTCACCAGTGAATTGAAAACCGCCTTCCAGATTGGCTTTACCATTTTTATCCCTTTTTTGATTATCGACCTGGTGGTTGCCAGTGTGCTGATGGCGCTCGGTATGATGATGGTGCCACCGGCCACCATTTCGTTGCCGTTCAAGCTTATGCTGTTCGTGCTGGTTGACGGGTGGCAATTGTTGCTTGGTTCACTCGCGCAAAGTTTTTACAGTTAATTCCTACTAAGGTCGCCCGATGACGCCAGAATCCGTAATGGCTTTAGGCTATGAAGCAATGAAGGTCGCACTGGCACTCGCAGCCCCACCGCTGCTGTCAGCGCTGTTTAGCGGCCTGATTATCAGTCTGTTACAGGCGGCAACCCAGATCAACGAAATGACGCTGTCCTTTATCCCTAAAATTCTGACGGTGTTTTTCACACTGGTGATTGCGGGACCCTGGATGCTTAGCTTGATGCTGGATTACATGCGCACGCTGTTCGGCCAACTGCCAACGATCATCGGCTAGCCATGCTGACGCTTGATAGCACACAGTGGGAGATCTGGGTCAATCAGTTCCTGTTGCCCCTGATACGCATTCTGGCGTTAATCACCACCTGCCCGGTGTTCAATGAGCGTGCAGTTCCGGCTCGCGTGAAGATCTGCCTCGCCGTTGTGATTACCCTGCTGGTCGCCCCCTACTTGCCCGTCAATACCACACCGATATTTTCTGTTGGCGGTATCTGGATCATTATTCAACAGTTACTTATCGGCGCTGCGCTCGGATTCACCATGCAATTGTCCTTCGCCGCGGTCAGGTTATCGGGAGAGCTTATCGGTATGCAAATGGGGCTGGCCTTTGCCACCTTTTTTGACCCCACCGGTGGGCCGAACATGCAGGTACTGGCACGCTTTCTCAATATCCTGGCGATGTTGCTGTTTATGGCATTCAACGGCCATTTATGGATGATCTCACTGATTGCCGACAGCTTTTATACCTTGCCAATCAGTACTGCACCGCTCAGTGGTGATGGTTTTCTGGGACTGGCCCGGGCAGGAAGCATGATATTTATTAACGGCATGATGCTTGCCCTGCCGCTGATTACACTGCTGCTGGCACTCAATATCTCGCTCGGTTTGTTAAACCGCGTTGCCCCTCAGCTCACCGTGTTTGTGATTGGTTTTCCACTGACATTAAGCGTGGGAATCATGACGCTCGGTATGCTGCTTTTCCTGTTAGCCCCTTTCACCGAACACCTGTTCAGTGAAATCTTCAACGTTCTCGCTGACGTGCTGACCAAACTGGGACGAACCCCCGGATAGACCCGCCGACAATGATTTAGGGCATTGCCAGCGCAGTGACTCGGTTTTAAGGGGATCGGGAATGCAGGCAGATAAGGGAACAAAAACAAAAAATGGCACGCCATTTAAAAAATGACATGCCCAAAGAACACGCCCGGTTTAAGCGTATTCAAATCTGTGCTGCATCACTGCTTTTACCTGTTAATTTGGAACAGTGACATTCCCTGCATATTTTGGTAGGTGGTGTAAGCCGCCTGTAAAGAGGCCTGCTGCATGATATAGGAGGAAATAGCCGGAACCCAGTCGGTATCCACTAACGCGCTCTTTGCCTGCGAGTTAGCCATTTTGCGATCGGCGCCAATGGCATCAAGCTGATCGAGCTCTTGCGACTGGATACCAATGCTTGATTCAACGGAGGAGACGTTATTCAGTGAGTTGCGTAGCCCACGGTTTGCCGTATCCAATGCAGCCTGAAGTGCCTCTTGTGCAGCAGTATCACCGTCCGCGATAGGGGTTCTCAAGGCATTGATGGCGATATCCAGGGTGGCAAACAGATCTTTCTGCACTGAACCATCGGGTTCTTTTGCTGCATCCCCCGTCGCGCTGTTGAATACATCCGGCCCGACATTACTCACCGTCATGGTACGATTTGAATCAACCTGCTGTGAAATCGGCGTGAAACCACCGACATAACTCACGACTTTGGTAGTAGGATCCTGCACGTAGGGCGCGGTCGTGGTCTGATAACCAGCAAAAATGTAATTGCCATTGCCATCTGTGGTATTGGCGATGTTCAACAGCTGCGCTTTGAGACCTTCCAGTGCTTGAGCCTGAGTAGTACGGTCATCATTACTTTTTATGCCACCCGAACTGATAACTTCGGAGGACGCCGTCGTTACTGCGTCAACGATACTTCCCAACACCGACAACTCCAGTGACATGTTCTGACGAGAGAACGTTCTGGCGAGCGTGAACTGATCCGTTTCCGCCTGCGCCTGACCGATCATGATAGCCTGAGAAGCAGCGATAGGATCGTCTGAAGGTGTAGTTACCTTGGTGCCCGTGGCCAACTGCTCACCGGCCTTTTGCCAAATGGACTGACCATTCAGAATACCGTTCATATTCTGCTGATATATCATGCTGGTGCTTAAACGCATGGTATAAATTCCTCTTTATTCGATCGCCAATTAGCTGCGCATGGTGAGCAGCGCGTCAAAAAGTGCCTGTGCGGTTTTAATCACTTGCGCGTTTGCCATGTAATACTGCTGGTAACGCATCAAATCGCCATATTCTTCGTCCAGGTTTACCCCAGACACCGATTGCTGCTCGGCCGTTAACTGTTTCACCACATTTTGCTGTGAAGTGTTATTGATTTTCAGCGCGCTGGTCTGGTTGCCAATATCCCCCACGATGCCCGCATAGGCTCCCGAGAAGGTGGCATTACCGCCAACAATCTTCTGATTCTGCAAGGCCAGCAGCGCCTTGGCATTGGTATTGTCACTCGCGCCGCCAGATTCGCCGGGCACTGGATTACCATTTTCGTCAAGCTTGGTCGATGCTGCCGCCACCGCCTTCGGATCGGTGATGGCAACGCTCATATCGATAATCACGTCGCTGACCGGCTTAAGCAGATAGGTATCGCCAGCCGCCAACGGGGTGCTTCCTGCCGTGACGGTGACTTCAAGGCCGTCAAAGGTCAGCTTGCCGGTAACAGGATCCGGTGTCAGACCTGACACGGTGGTATTGGTTGCAGTGCGCGTAACATCCCATGATGTGCCGTTGAAGCGCATCGAGTAATCCGTAGCCTGCACGGCGGAAGTGTCTTTATAAGACGCACTCAGCACCGCATTGCCAGTATTTCTACTGTTCTCGTAAGCGACAGGGCCACCAAAATTAAAGAAATTCTCGCCAGGGTTACCCTCATAGTCATACCCGGCTTTATGTTGGGTATTGAACGCATCCGAGAATGCCAGCGCCAATTGGTTGACCTGGTTACGTGTGGTATCAAGGGTATCGGTTCTGAAAGAGATTAACCCGCCAAGTTTACCGCCGGAGATGGAGGTGTCACGAAGCTCGCTGACGCCAACGGTAGGATCGTCATACCCAATGGAAACACGCTGCGGGTCACTGCTGGAGGCAACCGGAACCAAATCAAAGCTGCGCGTGCCCTGAACCAGGTTCATGCCATTTTTAAGCGACACATGGTAAATAGAGCCATCTTGAACCGTAACATCCACGCCCACCAGTTTATTGAGGTCATTCACCAACTGATCGCGCTGATCCAGCAGATCGTTGGGTTGAGCTCCCTGATTAGCACCCTGCAAGCGGGTAATCTCTTTGTTGAGATTGGCAATCTGGCTGGAGTAGGTATTTACCTGGCCGAGCACACTTTTAATTTCGCTGTTAATGCTGGAATCCATGTCGCGCAGGTATTTGTCGGTGACCTTAAACTGGTTCACCAGCCCTTGCGCTTTACCAATCATGGTTTGACGCGCAGAAGAGTCGCCTGCGTTATTGGCCACGTTTTGCAGGTTGGTAAAAAACTCCTGCAAGGAGGACGAGAGATTGGTGGTACTGCTTGCCAACAAGTTATCAATTTTTGAGATTTGTTCGTAGCTGGTGGTCACCGAACTGCTGGTGCTTTGCGCTGCACGCAGTTGGTTGGCAATAAAATCGTTGTAATCACGATTGATTGAAACCAAATTCACACCGTTACCAACATAGGCATTACCGTTCTTCGTGCCCGATGCTTGCTCAAGCAGCACGGTCTGGCGGCTATATCCAGTCACCGCTTGGTTACTGATATTGTTACTGACCGCGCTTAATGCTGCTTGCGCTGCCTTCAGCCCACTCATCGCAGTATTTACTAAATTGGCCATGTAAACGTCCTTTCCACGGGCATGAATCCCATACAAATAAAACTTATACAGAAAGTGATTTGCTCACTTTCATCGCTAATACCAGTTATCGGCAAGACAGGAAAAACCTTCAGAGAAAAATCAAAACAGTTGGCTTAAATCATGGGTATAAGCTTTGACCGCTTTTTCACTGGTATTCTTCATCTGCTGAATCATGTTGATCAGTTTTTGCGCATACTGCGGATCGGTCGCATAGCCCGCACGCTGCAAGGCATGAGCGGCTTGCTCAGCGGTTCCCGCCGCCGCCACGTTGCTATAACGCGGGTTATTGGTCAGCAATTTGACGTAATCACCCAGCGCATCCCGATAGGAGTCATACACGCGGAAGCTGGCCTTGACCTTCTTGGCCACGCCATCTTCATATTCGGTTGTGGTGATCTCGGTGACAGGACCGTCCCAGTTGCTGCCCGCTTTAATACCAAACAGGTTGTGGCTGGGGCGACCATCCGCCGTCGGGATTTCGCGCTGTCCCCAACCGGACTCCAGCGCCGCCTGGGCCATAATCAGGTGATGGGGAATGCCGCTTTGCTGGCTGGCCATCTGCGCCGGTCCGGCAAGTTGCGAAATGAAATTGCTGCTGGACAGCGGCAACGCTGACCCCATGGAGGGCAATTTTGGCACCGCTTTGCGTACCATCTGCTCCACTTCGGCTGTCGGCATGGTTCTGAGCAAGGCACCGTCAAAACGCAACGGCACGGCAGGGGCATTTTCCTCTGCGGCCGCCGCAGAAGGCACGCCCGCATTTTGCGTAGACGTCAGTTGCTTGACCATCACATCCGCCAGCCCCAGTCCTTTGCCAGAGGCAATCTGCTGCCCGACCTGCTGATCGTACATCGAGGTATAAAGCCGCGTTTGATCGTTATTCAGCAACCCATCTTCCAGTGAAGCCGAGCGCATGCTTTTCATCATCAGTTGGACAAAAATGCCTTCCATCTGGCGCGCAACCGCTCGAATCCCCTCTTTACTCTGCGGATCGCTAGAGACTTCACGCTTGAGCGAATTTAATGACTGCGCGTCATACGCAGCATTATTGAGCGACTGAATATCGGCCATATTAGATGATTTCCAGTTTAGCGCGCAGACAACCTGCACTCTGCATCGCTTGTAAAATTGACATCAGCTCCATCGGCGTTGCGCCCAGAGAGTTTAATGCGCGAACCACATTGTTCAGGTTGGCGCTGGCGTTAACCCGTTGCAATGCGCCGCCGCCCTGCTGAAGCGAAATCTCGGTTTGCGGCGTCACCACCGTTTGACCACCGGCCAGCGGGGTATCCGGCTGACTAACCACATTTTGCTGGTTGATAGTGACAGAGAGATTACCCTGCGCAATGGCACAGCTTTGCAGGGTCACTTCGCGGTTCATCACCACCGATCCGGTGCGAGAGTTAACGATAACCTTGGCATCCTGAACGCCGATATTGACATCGATATTCTGGACATCAGCCAGAAAACGCACTTGCGAACTGTTTCCGCGCGGCGCAATCACCTGAATGGTGCGCGAATCAACCGGTGCCGCACTGCCGCCCAACCCGGAGCGGTTAATGGCATCACTGACGCGCTGCGCCATGGAGAAGTCATCCTGCTTCAGTTGCAGCATGATCAAATTAGAGGCACCAAAGGTGGAAGGCAGTTCGCGTTCGATCACCGCACCGTTGGTGATACGCCCGCCCGCCAATTGGTTAACCTGCACACTGCTGCCGCCTGCGGCAGCACCGGCACCGCCGACCAGCACGTTACCCTGCGCCAAAGCGTAAACCTGATTGTCTACCCCTTTGAGTGGGGTCATCAATAACGTACCGCCGCGTAGACTTTTGGCATTACCCATCGAGGAGACAACCACGTCAATCGCTTGCCCGGTACGCCCAAACGCCGGCAGTTTCGCCGTGACCATCACCGCTGCCACGTTTTTCAACTGCATGTTGGTACCCGCCGGTACGGTGATACCCAACTGTGACAGCATGTTGGTCAGGGTTTGGGTGGTAAAGGGGGTTTGCATGGTCTGGTCACCCGACCCATCGAGCCCGACCACCAAACCATAACCAATCAAAGAGTTTTCCCGCACGCCTTGTATATCAACAAGGTCACGGATCCTGTCGGCCTGCGATGACGCAGGCATGAAAGCCACCAAGGCTAACATCAGGCTAAAAAACGACGCGATCCGCATTCTGTACCTCTTTACTTAGCTTAGAACGGAGAAACGTTGAGGAAGAAACGCTGCAACCAACCCATATTTTGCGCTTCATTAATGTAACCGTTGCCCACATATTCGATACGCGCATCCGCCACCTGCGTGGAAGGAACGGAGTTAGCACCGCTGATGGTTCTTGGGTTCACGATACCGGAAAAACGGATAAATTCAGTACCCTGATTGATGGCAATCTGCTTTTCACCGACCACCTGCAAGTTACCGTTAGCCAACACCTGCCCCACCGTCACCGTGATCGTACCACTGAAGGTGTTATTGGCATTGGCGCCGCCTTTACCGGCAAAGTCATTTTTACCCTCGGCGGCCACATCGGCGCGATTATTGCCCAGCGGCCCTTCAAGGTAGCGTGGCACCGTGGTCATACCAAACGAGGTGGAACCGTCGCGGCTGGCAGAAGCAGAAGAACTTTTGCTGGCGCTGACATTTTCCTGCAAAACAATGGTCAGAATATCACCGACATTGCGCGGTCGACGGTCTTCAAACATCGGCTGATAGCCATAATTCATCGGCTGAACCGCCTGGAAGATGGAGCCATTGGGCGCGGCTGCCGTTGGCGGCGCGGGCTGGGCCGAGGTGGGACCGGTAACCACTTTATCATGAGGAATATAGGCGCAACCGCTTAGCGTCAACATCACGACCAACGCCAGCGAACGCGGCTGGCACAACGGTTTGATAACCGGCTTTTGCATCATCATCACTACGGATATCGCCTTAAAAGGTTGCCCATTTATTCATGCTCAACGGGGCAATGACAGAGGTAAAGCGGGTAACCGAAGCATCACCGTTTTATCCTTGTCACCGCCCCGTTAATCGCCCGGTTTTACAACTGGGTCAGTTTCTGCAACATCTGATCGGAAGAAGAGATCGCCTTACTGTTGATCTCATACGCACGCTGCGTCTGGATCATCGAGACCAATTCTTCTGCCACGTTGACGTTAGACGTTTCGACAAATTTTTGGTACAGCAACCCGGCACCGTTCAAACCCGGGTTGGTTTCATTTGGCGCACCGGAACTGGTGGTTTCCAGATAGAGGTTTTCACCAATACTTTCCAAACCGCTGTCATTGATGAACGTTGCCAAGGTCAACTGCCCGATCTGGTTCATCGCTGTTTGGCCTTGCAGCTTCACGCTGACGATGCCATCACGCCCAATGGAGAGCTCGGTGGCATTGGCCGGGATAGTAATGGCTGGCTGTACCAGATAGCCGCCAGAAGTTACCAACTGGCCGTTTCCGTCCAGTTGAAACGCACCATCGCGCGTGTAGGACGTCGTCCCATCAGGCATTTGCACCTGGAAGAAACCTTGCCCACGAATCGCAACGTCTTTGGAATTACCGGTTTCCGTCATGCCACCTTGGGTATGAATACGTTCGGTTGATACCGGACGAACCCCTGTCCCTAATTGCAGCCCGGAAGGCAACGTCGTTTGCTCAGAAGACTGGGCACCCGGCTGGCGAATGGTTTGATACAGCAGATCTTCAAACACGGCACGTTGGCGTTTAAAACCATTGGTGCTGACGTTCGCCAGGTTGTTGGAGATAACGTCCATATTGGTTTGCTGTGCGTTCAAACCGGTTTTTGCAATCCATAACGAACGGATCATAAAGCAACTCCTTCACGCAATGAGCGCGTTAGCTTATAGCCAATAACTGATTGGCACTCTGAGCATTAGTGTCGGCACTGCTAATCACTTTCATCTGCATATCAAAGCGACGTGAGTTAGCAATCATATCCACCAGGGTACCAACCGAGTCGACATTGCTGCCTTCGAGTACGCCGGGCATGATACGCACGGTGGGATCGTTCTGTAATACATTGCCACGCTGCTGCTGAGCCGCTGGGGTCAAGCGGAACAAACCATCATCAGAACGCGTCACTTCTTGTCCCGTTGCTTTCACCAGCTTCAAGCGGCCCAACTGCGCAATGGTATTCGGTGCATCACCCGCGTTCAACGAGGAGATGGTACCATCGGCAGAGATGCTGATTTGCGCATTGGGCGGAATCTCGATCGGACCACCGTCCCCCATCACAATGCGTCCCTGGATGGTCAACTGCCCATCGGCATTGAGTTCCATATTACCATTGCGGGTATAGGCTTCACCGTTAGCGGTTTGCACTGCCAGCCAACTCTCTTTCGGCAGTGCAACATCCATGGAACGACCGGTGTAATCCATCACACCTGCCGACATATCCGCGCCCGGCGTAGAAGCGACAACCAGCGTCCGGGTGTGATTCGTCGGTCCATTGATGGGCACGGCACGCAACGCCGCCAATTGCGACTTGAAACCCGGCGTTGAAGCATTGGCCAGGTTGTTGGCGGTAATCGCCTGCTTTTCAAGTGACTGGCTGGCACCGCCCATCGCTGTATAAATTACGTGATCCATGGAGTCTCTCCGCTAAACGATTAACGCATGCTGACCAGCGTTTGCAGGATGGAGTCCTGCGTTTTAATGGTTTGCGCATTAGACTGGTAGAAACGTTGGGCAACAATCATATCCACCAACTCTTTACTCATGTCCACGTTTGAGCTTTCTGTCATATTGCCCAGCAACGTCCCCACGCTCCCCACACCCGCCTGACCGATGACCGGCTGACCGGATTTATCCGTGCTGGACCAGGTGTTATCGCCCTCAATGGACAGGCCTTCCGGGTTGGAGAAACTGGCCAAGGCAATCTGGCCCAGGGGCTGCGTTTTGTCGTTGGAATATTTACCGGTAATCACGCCGCCATCGCTGACGCTATAGCCAATCAGGCTGCCCGGGCCATAACCGTTCTGGACCGGCGCTTTGTTGCTGTTGCCACCAAAGTTCTGCTGCACGCTGCCCGCGAAATCGAGGGTAAACGAGGAAGCCAGCGATCCATCCAACGATGGCAGGGGAATAGTACTCTCCCCGGTAACGGTTGTCGCAACCGGGGGCGTACCGAGCATTTGTATCTGCCGCTGCTCTTTCAACGCGCCGCTTTCGGTGAATTCCAATTCAAGTTTAGTGAATGCCGATCCGGTAACAGAACCATCCTGCACGTTGACGTTCCACTTGTTCGGGCCGGTCTTTTCGAAATACAGCCCGATGTTATGCGGGTTACCCAGGGTATCGTAAACGGTAATGGAACCCTTGTAGTTTGCCGTTTCCCGGTTTGCCGGATCGAATGCTTTAACCGCGTCAGACGAGTTCAGGTTGGCAACAATGGAGGCGACGGTGGTCTGCTGAGCCGCCATTGGCGTTTCAGGAATGGTCAGCGGCACCGGGTCAGCCCCTTGCTGAACGACCGGTGGCGTACCAACAACCGGATAGCCCGTCAGCAACATGCCTTGCATATTGACGATATTGCGGGTCGCGCCATCGAGGGTGAACTGACCATTACGGCTGAAAAGGACTGTGCCGGCAGCGTCCTGTAGGCGGAAGAATCCATTGCCGCTGATCGCAACATCCAGCGCACGTGAACTCGAGTTTAACGGACCGTCACCAAAATCCTGCAATGTGGAAGAGACCTTGGTCCCCAAGCCGGTACCGCCAGCAAACAAATCTGCAAAGGCAATGGTGCCGCTTTTAAAACCGACGGTTGACGAGTTGGCGATGTTGTTGCCAATAACGTCCAGTTGCTTCGATGCGGCATTCAAGCCGCTGACCGCTTGATAAAAACTCATGGTGCTCTCCGGAGAAATCGGTTAAATCATGCTTCAGAAACGGTTTCAAGGTAAGCCGGATTCTGTGCGTAACACTTTCATTTAGTTACAAAATCTGCCGCACGTCATCCAACGTCGCTTTGCCTTGCAGCCCCAGATCCAACTGGGCACCAGAGTCATTGCGAACCACCCCATTAACCAGGGCATAACGTAATGGCTGTACAGTTTGTTGCGCGCCGCTGGTGCTGGCGGCAACGGTAAAGGTATAGGAACCGTCAGGTGCCGCTGTACCATCGGTCAGCTTGCCATCCCATCCCCAGGAGTGCACGCCCGCGGTCTGTGCACCCAGTTCTTGAGTGCTCACCACCTTACCGGTGCTGTCACTGATGGTGATCGTCACGTTTTCTGCCGCACTTTGCAGCTCAATGCCAAACGGTGTGCTGGTCTCTTTGCCCACCAGAATCTCGTTACCCGGCACCATCACGCCATGGCCAATCAAGGTCGTTGCCTGAATGGACTGGTTATTGTTGATCTGCCCGGAAATAGACCCCAGCGTGGTATTCAGCTTCTCAATGCCACTGACCGTGTTCAACTGCGCCAACTGACTAACCAGTTGGTTGTTGTCCATTGGGTTGGTGGGATCCTGATTTTTTAACTGGGCGACCAGCAGCGTCAAGAATTGATTCTGTAGATCGGCACTGGTGTTTGCCGTTACTGACGTTGACGAGCTGCTGCTGGTGCTGCTCGTTTTGCTGGCGGAAGTAGTATCATTAACCGTGACCGACATTTGTACGTATCTCCCGATTATTGCCCAAGAGTTAATGTTTTCAGCATCATCGTTTTGGTGGTGTTAAGCACCTCAACGTTGGCCTGATAACTGCGCGATGCAGAAATGGTGTTGACCATCTCCGCCACCGGATCCACGTTTGGCATACGCACATAACCTTGCCCATCGGCCAACGGATTACCGGGTTCATAAACCAGACGCGCAGGTGAGGTGTCTTCGATAACATTCGCCACCCTAACGCCCCCCGTCGCCTGTCCTGCGGGTGCAGCCACCTCGAATACCACCTGCTTGGCGCGATAGGGCTGCCCATCAGGACCGGTCACGCTGTCTGCGTTCGCCAGATTACTGGCACTGACGTTCAAACGCTGAGATTGCGCGGAGAGCGCGGAACCGGAAATATCAAATATGCTTAGCAGTGACATAACGCCTTAGCCTCCTCTTCCATCGCTCTCATTACGAGCCTGATTGCAGTACTGACATCATGCCTTTAATCTGACCGCCTAAAACGGTAAGACTGGTTTGATATTTCAGGCTGTTGTCGGCAAAATTGGTACGTTCACGATCCATATCCACCGTGTTGCCATCCAACGCCGGTTGATCGGGAACGCGATACAGCATATCCAGCTCTGGCGGCTGGAAATTCTGTGCCGGAATATGGCGAGTGGAGGTGGTTTTCAACGCAACGCCAGTGCCGCTCACTCTGCCTTGATCCATCACTTTATTAAGTTGGCTGGCAAAATCGATATCTCGCGCCTGATAACCCGGCGTGTCAGCATTGGCAATATTCGCCGCCAGGATTTCCTGTCGTTGGGCACGCAGATTCAACGCTTCTTGTTGAAACCGTAATGAGGCGTCAAGTTTGTCAAGCATGCTCCCTCCGCAAATGAGAATTTGTAGCTGGTAGGATAATTCCGATGCTGATAACACCATCGCGAGAATAAGCGCAAAATGCGACGCTATTTGTTGCCTTAACGCACCCCCAAGACCTTTACACTAGGCATGGCCGTGATTATCAAGAGGTGAAGTCAGTGAAAACCAAGTTTTACTCTATTTTTTTTGCACTACTGACCACCCTGATGGGGGAGATAAACGTCGCTGCGGCTGCCGATTTGCAGGCGCAGCTTGAGCAGTTTTTTCACGCCCGCTTCCCTGACAAGCAGACCAGCCTTGCCGTGGTGATCAAAACGCCGCAGGAACAATGGCCGCAGTGTCAAGCGCCGCTGCTGGCGTTATCAAGCAATACACGCGTATGGGGCAACGTCAGCGTCTCCGTGCGCTGCGGCGAGCTGCGACGCTTCATTCAGGCAGAAGTGCAGGTCACAGGGAATTATCTGGTCAGCGCCCGCCCGTTGCGGCGCGGCGTTACGCTGGCGGCGGCAGACCTGCGCCAAACCACGGGGCGGCTGGATCTGCTGCCACCGCGCGCATTGTTGCTCCCCAAAGATGCCATGGGTGCGGTATTATTACGCGACCTCCCTCCTGGTCAACCGCTCACCAGTGCGATGCTACGGCGCGCCTGGGTGGTCAAGTCCGGTCAAACGGTGCAGGTGCTGGCGCAAGGCGTGGGTTTTAGCATCAACAGCGAAGGTAAAGCGATGGGTAACGCCGCTGCCGGACAGTCGGTGCGCGTGCGCGTGACGTCAGGGCAAATCGTCAGTGGTGTTGCAGGTGAAGACGGTGTTATCTATATTGCGCAATAATAAATTAAAGTATTTGCCGTTGTTGCCGATGATACTAGCAGAGTAAATTTTGCGTCGCCCCTTCCTTTCGTGTGGCGTTTATGTAAACCTGAGTGGAATCAGGTTATTATTTAACCTTTTGACACCTCATTTTAGAGGGTAACCTTATGAGCATTGAACGCACCCAGCCGCTGAAGCCCGTTAGCCAAGTACAGTCTCGCGATGCCAGTGAAGCGACGAAGCAAAAACGTGTACAGACCCCCGCGCAGAGCGAAGTGGCCGGAACCCAGGTTAAGCTGAGTGACGCACAAGCGCGTTTGATGCAGCCTGGCACGCAGGATATCGATATGAACCGTGTGGAAACGCTGAAGCAAGCTATCCGTGATGGTTCTTTGCAGATCGATGCGGGTAAAATCGCGGATGCGCTGATCAAAGATACTCAAGACTTCTTAGCGAATAACTGATACTTATGGAAAAATTGCAAGCAACCCTCGATGCGGTACTGGAAAACCTGAACCAATTGAGCGGTATTTTATCTGAAGAGCAAACGTTGCTCTGCGCTGGTCATATCAATAGTGTTGCGCTACAAAAAGTCACTGATATCAAAAGTGCTACGTTAGCGACGGTGCAATACCTTGATAAGAATCGGCAAGAAATTGAAGTGCGCTTGCAGCTTCAGGCTCCCTATGAGGCCGATACCGAACTGTTCGAACGTTGGCAAGCAATTCAAACATTAACGGCCAGCTTGCATGATATGAACAAACACAACGGTATGTTGTTAAATCAGCACATCAATTATACCAATGAAGCCATTGCCATATTGAAACCGCGCCACGGTCAGAGCCTGTATGGCCCTGATGGACAGTCGGCGGGATTGGTGGTAGGCGGCAGGAAAATCAATCTTTAGCGCACTGTCTCGCGCACAATCCATTATTGGTAATTAACGGCGATCTCGACTTGCCGTATGTCTATTGGGCGATAAACGCGCCCCTTCCCTTCCAGGAAATAGGTGAAGCGGAATTCGCTGGTTGCAGGTAATCCCCGAAAGGCTTGAGTTTCCCCACTGCCGCCTTCAATGTCAGCGCAGCGCTGTACCGTACACAGTTTCACGCGCAAGCCAGGATCGTATATCCCATCGACGGCATAACGCCAATAGACCACGGTGATCGAATTCTGTGGATTGACGCCCTGAGCGGGGGTGGGTGCCAAGGGAGCCGAGTTAAACAGTTGACCTCGATAGGTCAATGTCACTCCGGATTTACTGGCATTCCACCCGCCTTGCCCCGCCGATACCGTCAAGGGCACAAGCAGTGCTGCCAGCACGGAAAATCGCTTGATCACTGCGCCTCCCCAATCATCGCTGTCATTCTTATCTGACGGCTGTCGCTGATTTCAAGATTGGACAGCACCGCCATCTGCGGCAAACTGCGGTGCAGAAAGCGCGCTAGCAGACCGCGCAACGCATGGTTTACCAGCAGCACCGGAGGAGCCCCCAGCATTTCCTGACGGCTTAGTGCCTGCTTGGCCTGCACCAGAAGTCGATCGGCCAGTCCCGGTTCCAGCCCGCCGCCACCTTGCAGCGCTTGCAGTAAGATACGCTCCAGCGAACTATCCAAACCAATCACTTGCAACTCGCCTTCGCCCGGGAACCACTGTTGGGTGATGGCACGGCCCAAGGCGACGCGTACCACGGTGGTGAGTTCATAAGGGTCCGGTTGCACCGGCGCATGTTCGGCCAGCGTTTCAATGATGGTGCGCATATCGCGAATAGACACTTTCTCTTTGAGCAGGTTTTGCAATACCTTGTGCAAGGTGGTCAGTGTAACAACGCCAGGGATCAAATCTTCGGTCAGCTTAGGCATTTCCTGCGTGACGCGATCCATCAGTTGCTGCGCTTCCTGACGGCCAAACAGCTCACTCGCATAGAGGCTAATCAGGTGGTTAAGGTGTGTGACCACCACGGTGCTCGCTTCCACCACCGTATAACCTTGCGTTTGCGCCTGCTCCTTCAATACACCTTCGATCCACACGGCTGGCAGGCCAAAGGCCGGATCTTGCGTCTTGTCACCCGGTAACTCGCCAAACGCATTTCCCGGGTTAATCGCCATCCAGCGACCAGGATAGGCTTCACCGTGCCCTACTTCCACGCCCTTCATCAGGATGCGGTAACTTGCCGGCGGCAATTCCATGTTGTCGCGAATGTGCACTACGGGCGGCAGGAACCCCATCTCTTGCGCGAATTTTTTGCGAATACTGCGAATGCGCCCCAGCAACTCCCCATCCTGCTGGTGATCGACCATCGGGATCAGCCGATAACCCACTTCCATGCCCAGCGGGTCTTCTAATTGCACATCAGACCAGGTGGCTTCAATAGCCTTCGGTTTCTCATGCTGTTGTGGCTCAGTGCCCACGGCAGGCGCCGCGCTTTCGCGTTGCTTCATCCACCAGGCCAATCCCAGCAACGCGGCGGTGAACAGCAGGAATACAAAGTTGGGCATCCCAGGCACCATGCCGATGAGCCCCAGCACTCCCGCACTCAACATCATTACCCGTGGGTTATTGAATAACTGGGTAACCATCTGCTGACCAACATCCTGGTCAGTGCTGACGCGCGTCACGATCACACCCGCCGCCGTGGAGATAACCAATGCCGGTATCTGGGCAACCAGGCCATCACCGATGGTCAGCAGCGTATAGCTTTCTGCTGCTTGTCCCATCGGCATATTGTGTTGTACCACCCCAACCAACAACCCGCCGACAATGTTAATCACCATGATGATCAAACCGGCGATGGCATCCCCGCGCACAAACTTACTGGCACCGTCCATTGAGCCGTAGAAGTCAGCTTCCTGAGTCACTTCCGTACGACGTTTTTTTGCTTCATCTTCGCCGATCAAGCCGGCGTTCAAGTCCGCATCGATCGCCATCTGTTTGCCGGGCATCCCGTCCAGCACGAAACGGGCACCCACTTCAGCAATACGCCCGGCACCCTTGGTGATAACCATAAAGTTGATCAGCACCAGGATGATGAACACCACAATACCGATGGCAAAGTTGCCGCCTACCAGGAAGTGACCGAAGGCTTCTACCACGCGACCTGCCGCCGCGGTACCGGTGTGCCCTTCAAGCAAAATGATACGGGTCGAGGCGACGTTCAACGACAGGCGTAACAGGGTGGAGAACAGCAAAATGGTCGGGAAGGCAGCAAAATCCAGCGTGCGCTGGGTGAACATCGCCACCAATAACACCATGATGGACAGGGCGATATTGAAGGTAAACAGCAAATCCAGAATGAAGGGCGGCAGCGGCAACACCATCATGGAAAGGATCAGCAGGATGAGAACCGGGCCAGCCAAAATTTGCCACTGGGTATTTTTAAATGCGGTCGGTAGACGCAGTAAAGAGGCCAAATCAGGCATCGGTATTCATCTCTTCATGGGGTACAAAATCGAGCGCTGTCGGGACTGGAAGATTCTTAGGTTTACGCGGGATGAGTCCCCCCTCACGCCGCCAGCGTCTTAGCTGGTAAACCCATGCCAATACTTCCGCCACGGCAGCATACAGTGTTGCCGGAATATGTTCGCCTATTTCTGCATGGCGAAACAGTGCACGCGCCAACGGCGGTGCCTCCAAAACGGGAATACGGTGCTCAGCGCCAAGCTCGCGGATGCGCAAGGCAATTTCGCCAGCACCTTTCGCCAACACCTTGGGTGCATTCATCTTTTTATCATCATATTGCAGAGCAACCGAATAGTGTGTCGGGTTGGTGACGATCACATCCGCTTTTGGCACATCGGCCATCATACGCCGCTGAGCCAGCGCGCGCTGCTGTTGCCGTATCCGCCCTTTCACATGCGGATCGCCTTCACTCTGCTTATGCTCATCGCGGATATCCTGTTTACTCATCCGCAATTTTTTAAAATGGCTCCAAAGCTGCCAGAATACGTCAAATGCCACCATGGGAATCAATCCCAGGATGACAAAGAAAGCGCATATTGCGACCAGTTCCAGCGCATCACCCAGTGCTGCAATTGGGGCTTCAGAGACTAAACGCAGCATCGCCGCCCAATTGTGCATCAAGAACCAACCGGCAATGGTTCCCACCAGCACGGACTTGAGGATGGCTTTGAACAGTTCGGCCAATACCTGTGAGGAAAATATGCGCTTCAGACCGCTGATCAGGCTCAGCTTTGTCAGGTCGAATTTGATAGAGCTGGGGCTGAACAGCACGCCCCCCAGTAGCATCGGAGCAGCAATCGCCACCAGTACCGCGCCAACCATCAGGGGAGTCAACGCTGAAACGCCCTGCATCAGCAGCGATCCCAAATGGTTTAATAGCAGCTTGTCGTCTCGGATCAAGCCAGGATCGAAATGGAGTCCCTGCGCCACCATGGCGGAAAGCTTTTGCGCCATCGCACTACCGCCCAGCCACAACAGCGCCAACCCTGAGATCAGCATTAACATCGAGGTCAGTTCGCGCGAACGCGGAATCTGCCCCTCCTCTCTTGCCTTCTCTTGTCGGTGGGGTGTGGGGGCCTCTGTTTTTTCAAGGTCGCTATCTTCAGCCACAGCCGTGTTCCGATCGCATACTGTCAGGTTGAGGGGTAACGCTTAGCATGACAAATGTCCGCAATCCTTATGGCTTGAACAACGAAACAAACCTATAGCTTATTCAGGGATAGGGTAAAACAAACAGAAACACCGTGACTGATCCACAGATCACTCACGGTGCCAATGAAGCGATCGTCAGTGGGAGGCTCTGCATTGCCGCACTCCCTCTGACTGCGTTAGAAGCCCAGGCTGTCGAGCAAGTCATCAACCTGATCCTGACTGGATACCACGCCAGCGGCGCTTTTATCCATCTGAGGACCATTGAGCAAGCTGTCATTTGGCCGTTTCTTCTCAGCCGATTGCTCAGGCATGTTTTCCAACAATACCATCAGCAATTGTTTTTCGATTTCCTGAATCACCGTCATCATGCGTTTGATAACCTGACCGGTAAGATCCTGGAAGTCTTGCGCCATCATGATTTCCATCAGCTGCGCATTGGTGAAAGAGGTGTGCTGCGGTACGTCATTCAAATAATTACGCGTATCCGTGACCAGTTCTTTTGCTTGCGCCAGTTCAATCGGATTTTCGAACCACTGATCCCAACGCGTTTTCAGCGCCTTGGCTTCAGACTCCAGTTGGTTTTGAACGGGTTGCGCGGCCTCAACGCTGCTTAATGCGCGTTCAGCCGCCTGCGCCGTCATTTGTACCACATAGTCGAGGCGATCGCGCGCATCGGGAATCGCTTCTGCGGCTTCCGCGATGGCCTGATCCAACCCCAGTTCACGCAAGCTGTCACGCAGCATGCGCGTCAATTGGCCAATACGGGAAATGATCTCCGTTGCAGAGGCGGTATCATTCACCGGTGGCATAGGATGTGACGTCATACGATCCCCTTACATGCCTAATTTTTCGAAAATCTTATTCAGTTTTTCTTCCAGGGTCGCAGCGGTAAACGGCTTAACCACATAGCCGCTAGCGCCCGCCTGAGCGGCAGCGATGATGTTCTCTTTTTTCGCTTCCGCCGTGACCATCAGGACAGGCAGACTCGAAAGAGAACCATCAGCACGGATCGTTTGCAGCAGCTCCAGACCATCCATATTGGGCATATTCCAGTCGGAAATCACAAAGTCAAAACCGCCTGCGCGCAATTTATTCAACGCGTCAGCACCATCCTCTGCTTCTTCCACATTATTAAAGCCCAGTTCCTTCAGTAGGTTACGAACAATGCGGCGCATCGTCGAAAAGTCGTCCACTACCAAAAATCTGAGTTCTTTATCGGCCATACCTACTCCTAATTTTTATTGCTCCCTGGGAGCTGCTGTTGCTATATACGTAATGCCTGTCCGGCAGAAATTTGTGCCAACATACGCTGGCTCACCTGGCTTAAATCTACCACTTCATCGACGCCCCCCGTCGCAATGGCTTCGCGTGGCATACCAAACACCACACAGCTTGCCTCATTTTGCGCCAGAGTGTAAGCGCCAGCCTGATGCATTGCCAGCATCCCGGCTGCGCCGTCGTTTCCCATCCCCGTGAGGATAACCCCCACAGCATTTCGCCCGGCATACTGCGCAACCGAACGAAATAATACGTCAACCGACGGACGATGCCGGTTTACCGGCGGCCCGTCATTCAACCTGACCTGATAGTTGGCACCACTTTTCACCAACTCCAGATGGCGCGCACCGGGTGCGATATAGGCGTGTCCGGGTAAAACACGCTCACCATCTTCTGCTTCTTTTACCGTAATCTGACACAGTTTATTCAAGCGCTCAGCAAAAGATTTGGTGAAACCCGGCGGCATATGCTGGGTTATCAGCAATGCCGGGCTGGTCGCCGGCAACGGTTGCAGCACCTGGCGAATCGCTTCGGTACCGCCCGTCGATGCACCGATGGCGATCAACTTTTCACTGCTCAGTATCGGCATGTGCTGCATGATTTTGGTCGGTTCGCTGGACGCGCTGCGCTGCGGCAAGCGTGCCTTGGCCGCCATGCGGATTTTCTCAGCGATCATCTCGCTGTAGGCTAGCATGCCTTCGCGAATGCCCAACTGCGGCTTGGTGACAAAATCCAGCGCGCCCAGTTCCAACGCACGTAACGTCACCTCGGACCCTTTGCCCGTCAACGATGAGACCATCACCACCGGCATAGGCCGCAAGCGCATCAGTTTTTCCAGAAAATCCAATCCGTCCATGCGCGGCATTTCCACATCCAGCGTCAATACCTGCGGATTAAACTTTTTGATCAGATCGCGGGCAACCAGCGGATCGGGTGCGGTGGCAACCACTTCCATATCTGGATGGCTATTAATGATTTCCGTCATGATCTGACGCATAAGCGCTGAGTCATCTACACAAAGTACTGTAATCTTGCTCATTATCTTTCCTTAGCCAGCCCATAGACCGTCTGCCCGCGCAAGTAGAACTCCCGACTGATCTGGCTGAAGTTTTCTGAATGGCCGGCAAATAATAACCCACCCGGCTTAAGCATAGGAACAAAGCGACGCAAAATACGCTCCTGCGTCTCTTTATCAAAGTAAATCATTATATTACGGCAGAAGATAGCATCAAAGGGCGCCGGAACATCCCAGGTCGGTGCCAACAGGTTCAACTGTTGAAAATGCACCATCGCGGCGAGTTCCGGCCTTACGCGTACCAAACCGCTGTGTGGCCCGGTTCCGCGTAAAAAAAACTTTTGTAACTGTTGGGGAGAAAGCGTGCGCAGCTCCTCCTGGCGATAAATACCCGCCGTGGCTTTTTCCAGCACCTGGGTATCGATATCACTGGCCCAGACCTGACACCCACTGACGCGGTTACCCAGCACCTCTGCCAGCGTGATAGCCAATGAATAAGGCTCTTCACCGGTGGATGCCGCCGTGCTCCATACGGTGTAGCCATTCGGCCTTGACCGTGCATGCTCGGCAAGGATCGGAAAGTGGTGCGCCTCACGAAAAAACGCCGTCAGGTTAGTCGTCAGGGCGTTAACAAACGCCTGCCATTCCGGGCTGTTGACGTCCGCTTCCAGCAGCGCCAAATATTGCCCAAAATCATTGAGCCCCAGAGTGCGCAGCCGCCTCACCAGGCGGTTGTAGACCATTTCCCGTTTATGATCGGCCAGCACAATGCCAGCACGTTGGTAAATCAACTGACTGATACGCCGAAAATGGGTATCCGACAAGGGCAATCTATCGACCATCTGCGTCAGGATAGACGCAGATTCAAGGCGATTTGGCGATGGGTTATTTTTCATATCAAACCGCTCAAACATCAATTAAGGTTATAGAGAGAGTCAATCCAGCCTTTCCTTCAACGCGAGTGCAGGTGTTACTTTGTAAGTATTAGTCGATATTTCATCGTCGGTCACGTCAAGACGGAAAACTGAAACTGCATCCGTCAACATCATCGCCTGAGCTTCCAATGCCTGAACGGCGGATGAGGCTTCCTCCACCAACGCCGCATTCTGCTGCGTTGCACTATCCATTTCGGTTACCGCCTGAGCTACCTGCTCAATACCCCTGCTCTGCTCATCGGACGCAGACGCAATTTCGCCCATGATATCGGTCACACGCTTCACGGAGGTGACGATATCATCCATGGTGTTACCCGCGTCCTTCACCAGCACAGAGCCTTGCTCAACGCGCCCAACCGATTCCTCTATCAGCGCTTTGATCTCTTTAGCTGCCTGCGCACTGCGCTGTGCCAGACTGCGCACTTCGCCGGCTACCACGGCAAATCCACGCCCCTGTTCGCCCGCGCGTGCCGCTTCAACGGCAGCATTCAGCGCCAGAATGTTGGTCTGGAACGCAATGCCATCGATCACCCCGGTAATATCACTGATTTTACGTGAACTGACCGCAATATCCTGCATGGTTTTCACTACGCCGGCGGTAATTTCGCCCCCTTTATGGGCGGTGTGGGTAGTCTCCTGCGCTAATTTGGACGCTTGGTGCGCATTGTCCGCATTTTGCTTCACGATAGCGGTCAGTTGTTCCATGCTGGCGGCCGTTTGTTCTAACGCAGACGCCTGTGATTCGGTACGTGATGACAGATCCACGTTGCCGGAGGAAATCTCCCGCACGCCAAGCAGCATCCCCGTGGCACCTTGCCGCACGGTATGTACCGTCGAGGCCAGCGAGGTCTGCATATGTTGCAGCGCCGTGAACATCACCCCGATCTCATTCTGACCGTAGTCGGCAATTTTTACCGTCAGGTGCCCGCGCGCGATATGCTCAAAATGCTCACGCATGGTGGTCAACGGCGTCAGAATGATTTTCCGCAGCCACACCACGGCTACAGCAACCAGGGCCAGGGAAAGCACCACGACAATGCCAAATGACCAGGTTGAGTGGTTATAGGAATCACGGCTTGCCTGACCGGCCTGCTGCAAATGTGTCTGGACGTAGCTCAGATAGGCAGAAAAGCTCTTCTCAAAATTATCCTGAAATGACTGGGTAGGTTGGTCAAGGAAAGGTTGCAACTGGCCTTTATCCAGGAAACCAATCAGCTCTGCCAACGCACCGTTGAGCTTGTCGTAGCTCACTTTGGTGCTCTCTGCCAGACGCTGCCCTTCCTCCGTCAACTGCGTGGTAGCAACGAACTGTTTGAAATAGACATCCGCCTGCGCCAGCGAGGCGCGCGCACTGTTCATCAACACCGAGACTTGCTCTTGCGGCACGTTACGCGCCGCGCGCGTTGCCGCTCGGTTCAGGGTATTGCGGGTTTGCAGTAGCGCTACCCAACTCTGGCTCAAACTGTCGCGCTGCTGGCTGACCGTCTCCACGCGCGTAAAATTCTGATAGTCCGTTTTGAACGCCGTAAAGGATAAGCTACTGGATAGCAACTGCACGGCACAAAACACAAACAACAACACAAACAAACCGGTAGAAACACGAATTCGCGTCAACATACTGCCTCCAACCTGGGTGATCGGTCGGCGCTATGCCGACACGATCGATACGTTCTTGTTTTAAACTGCTTCTGTATGAATCACTGTGCCAGAAATACGCGTGGTCGTTCGGTTAGAACGTTTCCCAGTTGTCTGAGGTCACTGCCTCTGCCTTTTTCTTACTGCCCGCCGAGGCGCTCGGCAGCAATACCGGGCGCGCGGTATTATCAACCGAGGCCGTTGCTGGCGATGCAATCCGCGAACGCCCACCCGTTGCAGGCAACTGGAAGACCGCAACGGCCTGATTCAGCCCAATAACTTGTTGTTCAAGTGCGGCGGCGGCGGCGGCGGATTCCTCTACCAATGCAGAGTTTTGCTGCGTCACGCGGTCCATTTCGGTAACGGCCAGCCCAACCTGCCCAATGCCTTTGCTCTGTTCGTCAGAGGCAGAAGCAATTTCGCCCATGATGTCGGTCACGCGTGTCACCGAGCTAAGAATCTCGCCCATGGTTTCGCCCGCACTTTCTACTAATACAGATCCTTCATCGACACGATTTACAGAATCTTCAATCAAACTTTTAATTTCTTTCGCTGCCTGGGCGCTACGCTGTGCCAAATTGCGCACCTCTCCCGCTACCACGGCGAAACCACGGCCCTGCTCTCCCGCACGCGCCGCTTCAACCGCGGCGTTCAACGCCAGAATATTGGTCTGGAACGCGATGCCATCGATAACGCTGGTAATATCAGCAATTTTCTGTGAGCTACCGGCAATGTTGTGCATAGTTTTCACGACATTATCGACCACCTTGCCACCGCGTTGTGCGGTTTCTGACGCACTTAACGCCAGTTGGCTCGCCTGACGCGCATTTTCCGCATTCTGTCGTACCGTTGCGGTCAGTTGTTCCATGCTGGCCGCCGTTTGCTCCAGCGACGACGCCTGCTCTTCGGTACGCGATGAGAGGTCGTTATTCCCTGCGCTGATTTCTGATGCCCCGGTGTAGATGGCATCGGCACCCTGGCGCACCGCGCTCACCGTGCTAATCAATTCAGACTGCATGTGGCGCATACTGTCTGCCAGTGTCCCCATTTCATTGCGGCTATGATAATTCATCTTCTGTGTCAGATCGCCACGTGCAATGTGTTGCGTGTGCTCCACAATATTATGCAGCGGATGAATTAATATACGTTGAATAGCAAACCAGGCAGACAAGATTAACGCGACAACAACAGAAATCACCGCAGCCAAAATCCAGAGAGCCGATTGATAAGCGCTTTCGTTGCGTGAAATTTCTGTGTTATATAATTTTTCACTTTCAACTTTATAAGCATTGTACGCTTTTTCAAATCCATCCTGATAGCTTTGCGTTGGCTGATCGATAAACTTTTTTATATCCCCAGCGGAAAGCAATTGAATTAACTCCGCCAGTGCCACATTTAGCGTCTTGTAATTCTGCTTGACATCTTGCGCGATGGCATTGCTCTGCTGTGCCGAGCGCGCTACACCTTCATAGTCTGCGAAGTATTTGTTTGCGCTGACTAATTGCCGCTGTGCATCCTCCAGCAACGTTTTTACCGATGACCCAGTGCCGGCTCCCGTGGCATCGAGCGCAAATCGACTTCCTGCCCGATTAAGGGTGTTTCGCGTTTGTAATAAATAGGACCAACTCGCATCAAGCGCCGATTTTTGATTATTAATGATTAGCGTATTACCAAATACTTCTTTATCATTTTTTAACGCATTGAAAAATAGCCCACCGGAAACAAGTTGTAGCACACCAAATAGCAGCAATACACAAAGTAGCGCTGTGACAATTTTGATACGATTTAGCATATGACGCCTTTTAAGTGAACGAATAGCCGGAAGACCGGCATCAAAGTGGGGTGAGTTCCAGATAACCTAAATAGAGAAAAGAGCAAGAAAGGTCAGAGCCATCCAGCGATGGCCCTGAAAAAAAGATTATGCTTTTGCAACGATATCGACTAATGCCATTTCTTCACTGCTGAGCAATTTCTCAATATCGACCAGGATGAGCATTCTCTCACCCAGTGAGCCGAGACCTGTCAAATATTCTGTGGACAGGGTTACCGCAAATTCCGGCGCAGGGCGAATCTGATCCGCCGTCAGCGACAGTACGTCAGACACGCCGTCAACCACGATCCCAACCACGCGTTGCCCCAGATTGAGGACAATGACCACGGTGTTGTCATCGTAATCCACTTCCTGCTGGGCAAACTTAATGCGCAGATCGACGATAGGCACGATAACGCCACGCAGGTTAGTCACCCCTTTGATGAAGGAGGGCGTATTGGCAATGCGTGTAACCTGATCGTAACCCCGGATCTCTTGCACCTTAAGAATATCGACGCCGTACTCCTCGTCGCCCAGTGTGAAAATCAGGAACTCCTGTCCCACAGTTTCACCGGCTATTTTTGTGACGTTGGCAAGTCCAGTCATGTTTTTCACCTTAATTATTCACGTTCTATGTGTTATTACGCCGCGGTCTCAACAACGCGCTTTTCACGGTTCAATGCCTGCAACGCCGAAACGTCGACAATCAATGCCACGCTGCCGTCACCTAAAATGGTCGCAGCGGAAACACCTGGCACTTTGCGATAGTTGCTTTCCAGGTTTTTCACCACAACCTGGTGTTGACCAATCAGTTGATCAACCAGCAGGGCATAGCGGCGACCTGCGCTCTGTAGAATCACGACGATACCCTGAGTTGCGTCGGTCTTCGCGCCTTCAACATCAAAAATGTGGAACAGCTCAACCAGAGGCAGATATTCACCGCGCACTTGCAGCACACGCTCACCGCCTGCCAGCGGATAAATATCCTCGGCGCGCGGTTGTAACGATTCCATTACTGCACCCAGCGGCAGAATGAACACTTCTTTGCTGACCTTGACGGACATGCCATCCAGTATCGCCAGTGTGAGCGGCAGCAGGATACGAATAGTGGTGCCCTTGCCTGCCTGGAAGTGAATTTCAACGTGCCCACCCATCTCCTGGATGTTACGTTTTACCACGTCCATGCCGACGCCGCGTCCGGAGACGTCTGTCACTTTTTCGGCCGTTGAGAAACCTGGCGCAAAAATCAGCATTCCGACGTCTTCGTCGGACATGTTTTCATTCACCGCCAAGCCTTGCGACAGCGCTTTCGCTAAAATACGCTCACGGTTCAAACCCGCACCATCGTCGATAACTTCAATGCAGATATTCCCGCCCTGATGTTCGGCTAACAGCGTCAAATTACCCACCGGCGATTTCCCGGCAGCAATACGTTTCTCTGGCGATTCAATACCGTGATCGAGGCTGTTGCGCACCAAGTGGGTAAGAGGGTCAATAATGCGCTCAATCAGGCTCTTATCCAACTCGGTGGAGCTGCCGATCTGTGTCAATTCCACCTGTTTGTCCAGTTTGGCGGCCAAGTCGCGCACCAAGCGTGGGAAGCGGCTGAACACGTATTCCATCGGCATCATACGAATGGACATCACCGATTCTTGCAAATCGCGCGCGTTTCGCTCTAGCTGCCCCATGCTGTTCAGCAGGTCGGCATGCACCACCGGATCGAGCGCCGTAGAGCGCTGTGCCAGCATGGACTGCGTTATCACCAGTTCGCCGACCAGGTTGATTAACTGGTCAACTTTTTCTACCGCTACACGAATACTGGTATCACCGGTTTTTTGGCGGTTTTTATTGGCATCGTGTGCGGGCTGTTGAGCCTTCGCCGCAGCAACAGGTGCGGTAGGCGCTGCGACCTTCGCTTCAACCACAGGCTCTGGCGCGCTGGGCACGACGGTCAGTTCCGGCGCTGGCTCGGCGGCGGGAGCAGCACTTGGCGTGGGAGCTGAAGGCGCACCAAAATGAATCTGTTCAGGTTCGAGCACAAAGCAGAGCACTGCGCTGATATCGTCTTCACTTTCAGAGGTAACCAGCGTGATATCCAGGCTGCTGTCCGTCTGCTTAGGATCTTTCACCGTTCCCAGGTTGCCCAGTTCTTCGAGCATTTGCGGAATTTCTTGCGTTTTGAGCCCGGTGAGCGTGATATGCAATTCACCGTTTCCCGCTTGCGCGAGCGTGGGTGCGGCCGCAGCCGATGCGCTTACAGCAGTGGCAGCCGGCGCGCTACCTTCCCCTTTGGCATCGAGCGCCAGTTGGCGCAGTGCCTGACAGATATACTCAAAGCTTTCGGCATTGGGTTCCTGTGCGGTTTTATAAGCGTCCAACTGATCCTGCATAATATCTTTTGTTTCCAAAAACAGGTTGATGATATCGGTACTCAAACGCATCTCTCCGCGTCGCGCACCATCAAGCAGGTTTTCCATCAAGTGGGTAGTTTCCTGCAATACGGTAAAACCGAACGTTCCCGCGCCGCCTTTAATGGAATGGGCAGCACGGAAAATGGCATTCATTTGCTCAGTATCAGGGGCTTGTGGATCTAATAACAACAAATGTTGTTCCATATCCGCCAGTAGTTCATCTGCTTCATCAAAGAAAGTTTGATAAAAAGCACTCATGTCCATGCTCACGTGATCACCTCTGCTGCGAATCGTGGCTTATTGATGAAGGTGTTGCCTGGCTGTCCGGAGCGGCTGGCAACGCGGTGGTCGGTTGCTGGCGCCCTGAAGCAGGTACTCCATTCCCTGTCTGCGGCGATGCTGCACCGCCGCTATTACTTGTATTGGTATTACTGCTACTGCTTACATTGCTGGTACTGGTGGCGCTGTTGTTATTGGTTGTGGTACTGCTCGAACTGGTGTTGTTGCTACTGGGAGGCGCACTGTTCGT
This sequence comes from Candidatus Symbiopectobacterium sp. NZEC151, assembly GCF_025962655.1. Classification (GTDB taxonomy): domain Bacteria; phylum Pseudomonadota; class Gammaproteobacteria; order Enterobacterales; family Enterobacteriaceae; genus Symbiopectobacterium. Next base: position 1,612,749 of record NZ_JAGFPE010000001.1, read on the forward strand.
TGGCCCCACGCCCGTGGCTCCCCCCGGGACCGGTGCATTGCTTGCACCGCTATTGCTATTGTCGGCAGCAGGCTCGTCGGGTTTAGTGTTCTCCGCGGGCAAATTTTGCAAAGTTTCCGCTTTATCGATATCAATCGCACGGCTTTCGCTATTTTCTTGCTCAATGGCGCGTTGCGCATCACGGTTTAGCACCATTAAGCTGATGCGGCGGTTGATGGCGTCATTTTTATTGGTGGCCTGTTTCAAACTCATGGTATCCGCCATGCCCACCACCCGCAGCACCTTGCCGTCAGAAAGGCCGCCGGCAATCAGCTCGCGCCGGGATGAGTTCGCGCGATCGGCGGACAGCTCCCAGTTACTGTAGCCACGTTGCCCCTGCGCGTATTGCACGTCATCGGTATGACCTGACAGGCTGATTTTATTGGGGATATCATTAAGAATGGGGGCTATGGCACGCAGGATATGACTCATATAGGATTCAACCTGCGCACTGCCGGTTTTGAACATGGGGCGATTTTGGCTATCAATAATCTGGATGCGTAGCCCTTCATCGACCATTTCAATCAGCAGGTGCGGGCGCAGCGCTCTGAGGCGCGGGTCAGATTCGATCAACTGTTCCAACTGCTCGCGCAATTTATTCAAGCGAATATCGTCGAGCCTGTCGCGCTGATTGGCTTCGGGAGGCATCTCAGGTTCACGTTTGACGACGCCTTCCTGCTGGGTGTAATCATTCCCCCCGCCAGGGATCGGGCTGCTGTCTTCACTGACGCGAGAGCCTGAGGTTAACGCGACTTTGAGTGGCGTTCGAAAATACTCGGCGATCTGCGTCAATTGTGATGGGCTGGCAATGGCGATAAGCCACATCACCAAAAACAGCGCCATCATGGCAGTCATAAAGTCAGCATAAGCTATCTTCCACGAGCCGCCATGGTGCGCCGCGTGGCTAGACTTCCTTTTCTTGCGTATTATCGGATGCTGATGTTTCATTAGTCACTTTCCGCAGCCTGCTGAGCCGGTGCTTTCACACGACGAATATGCTCTTCCATCTCAGCGAAGGTCGGACGGACTGTGGAGTACAGCGTTTTGCGCCCAAACTCAACGGCAATCTGCGGCGCATAACCGTTCAGGCTGGAAAGCAGCGTCACCTTGATGCATTGCAGGACTTTTACCTTTTCCGAATTCTTTTGGCGCAGCAGTGAAGCCAGTGGCGAAACAAAGCCGTAAGCCAGCAGGATCCCCAGGAACGTCCCCACCATGGCATGCGCGATCATCATACCCAGTTCAGCAGCAGGGCGATCGACATAGGCCAGGGAGTGCACCACCCCCATGACCGCCGCAACGATACCAAACGCAGGAAGGCCATCCCCCATAAGGTTCAGACTCATCGCCGGCACTTCAAGCTCGTGCTCAAGGGTTTCGATTTCTTCGTCCATCAGCGTTTCGATTTCGAACGCATTCATGTTGCCGCTGATCATCAGCCGCATATAGTCTGTGATGAATTCAATAATGTGGCTGTCTGCAACCACACGAGGATAGCTGGAGAAAATCTCGCTTTCACGCGGGCTATCGATATCGCCTTCCAAAGAGAGCATCCCCTGCTGACGCGATTTCGCCATCAGACGAAACAACAGCGCCATCAGGTCCATGTAGAGGTCCCGGCTATACTTGGACCCCTTGAACAGTTGTGGGAAGGCGCGAATCGTACCTTTAATGGCTTTGGCATTGTTACCGACGATAAATGCGCCGACGGCCGAACCACCGATAATCAACAGTTCCGAGGGCTGATACAACGCACCCAGCGCCCCGCCAACCATCAGGTAACCACCCAGTATCGAACCTATTATTACGAGATAACCCAATATAACAAGCACAAGAATTCCTTATAACAAATCGCGGGTGGAAGCTGAGGTAAAACATCCGTCGAGCAGGAATTTCTTAAGGAGGGATGTACTCAGCCCGCAACAACACGGGCTGAGACAGACTCACAACCGCCACCAGGCTCAGACAGCATGCTTTACCGGTTCATCCAGTAGTTGCGGTAGTATATCGGCAAGATTCGGTGAAAGTTTACGTCTTTTTACCGCTCTGGAGGGTGGCTGACACAAGCTGCAAACAAAACTGTTTTTCGGCAGATGAGCATGCGTAATAAACATCCCGTTGCAACAATTGCACGACGATAGCTGTAGCATACCGCTATCCACGAAACGCACCAATGTCCAGGCGCGGGTCAAGGCGAGTAACGGCGTATCATTGTTGGGCGAGCACTGTTCAAGATAAAGACGGTAGGCTGTGATAACGGCTTCAACGCCATTACAATGACTGGTCTTTAGCAAAAAAGCGTACGCATTATAGAACATCGAAGAATGAATATTTTGTTCCCAGGTCATGAACCAGTCCGTGGAAAATGGCAACATTCCTTTTGGAGGTGGGCTCCCCCTCAGCTCTTTATAAAGTTTAATTAAACGCCCACGACTTAATTGTGTTTCACTTTCCAGCATCTGCAATCGAGCACCCAGAGAGATCAATTCCATCGCTAACTGGATGTCTTTTGCTTCCTGAACAATACTCTTTTCCGTCATTATTATGCCCTTTTCTTAGGCAAGTTATCGTCTTTCGAAGATAACTGGTTTAATAAGTGACTCGACAGCAAAATTCCAGTATGGATTTGTTGTAAATCATCCACGCGGGATTCTTGTGTTAATAACTTGATCGTGTTGTGATCGTCAAAACGAAAATGACAAATCAGTTGATTGGTTTCCGCCAGTTTAACCATCTGAGGCAGTGTGAGCTGCATCAAGGTATCCGCCATGGTTTCATTAATACCTAAACGGAACATCGCAGAAGCTTTTTCGTCATTGATTAAACGTTGTGCCAGTAACAGATAAGACAGATTTATGTCATAAATGTGCTTGAGTAATTCAGAGGTACCCATATTTCCCATCTCGACAGGCTATGTACAAAGCATAAGTTGGGGGATAGAGGCTATCGCCCGGTTAAAAATCACTCTCCATTGATGGCATGAAAGCATTCGGTGCCAGAGACTATCTTTTGTTACTTTACTTTCTTATTATGACAATCACATGCTACTGCCAACTTCTTTTGCTGCCCAACTCGCTTATCCATTTACCCCGTATGACAACCCAAATCACTGCTTCAGGAAGCATAGGATTATTCCTAAATCCTCGCAACTGTACCGCCTAATCCCTCAAACACACAACGCGACCAGAGAATCATTTTGGTAATTATGTGACCAACATCACATAATTGAAAGGTATTATCCCGAAAAGCCATCTGGTAAGAACTCCTACCAGAACGTTTGTTACCCATCTTTTTGACAAGAAACATTTCACTTCACTGAAGCAGATACAGTTATACATTTTTCAAATGGTTTTATCTTAATGATAGATATATAAAAAATGTAACAAGATTACGCGCGTATCAGCGATACCAAAAGTGAGCGCCCAACGGCAATAAGTGTAGGAGAGGATAACCATTATGTCTCAACCAAATGTCACTCGCCCTGACTTTGCAGTAGTATCAAAGTCGTTTTTTGTTACTTTGGATCTGGGGCGATTATAAAATGTACAACTTTAGTTATTATAACCCAACGCGTATCGTGTTTGGTCAGGGAAGAATTGCAGAGATTAGCCAACACATCCCCGCCAATGCGCGCGTGTTGATTACCTACGGCGGGCAAAGTGCGGAAAAGTACGGCACGCTTGCGGAAGTCAGGCAAGCACTGGGTCAACGCTTCTCCGTGGAGTTTGGCGGCATTGAAGCCAATCCCCACTATGAAACCTTGATGAAGGCCACGCAGTTGGCAAAAGAGCAGAATGTCGATTACCTACTGGCCGTGGGTGGCGGTTCGGTGGTTGATGGCACCAAGTTCATCGCCGCAGCCTATTACCATGAAAACGTATGGGATCATTGGGTTAATAAAATACCGCTCACTCAGGCACTGCCCATGGGCTGTGTCATGACGCTGCCCGCCACCGGTTCGGAGATGAATGCCACTTCAGTGGTCTCCCACATTGCGTCGGGGGCCAAAGTCGGTTTTAACCATCCGTTGCTTTTCCCCCAGTTTGCGGTTCTCGATCCTGAGAAATCCTATACCCTGCCCGCTCGGCAAGTCGCCAACGGCGTGGTAGACGCCTTTGTTCACGTTATCGAGCAATATCTCACCTTCCCTGTCTATGGCAAAGTGCAAGACCGCTTTGCCGAAGGGTTACTGCTCACCCTGTTGGAAGAAGGTCCCAAGGCGCTTACGCAGCCTGAAAATTACGATGTGCGCGCCACCCTTACCTGGAGCGCCACGCTGGCGTTGAACGGGCTTATCGGCGCAGGTGTGCCACAAGACTGGGCTACGCACCGTATCGGCCATCAGCTCACCTCGCTTTACGGTTTGGACCATGCGCAAACGCTCGCCGTATTACTTCCTTCTTTATTATATGTCCAACGCAATAATAAGCATGAAAAGCTTTTACAATATGCCACGCGCATCTGGCAAATAACCGAGGGTGATGACGAGACCCGCATTTCCCAGGCGATTGCAAAAACGCGCGATTTCTTTGAGCAGATGGGGATAAAAACCCGCATGCGCGATTATGGATTACCACCGGATGCGGTGGAGGCGATAATCCACAATCTGAAAGCCTTTACTCTTTTACCGCAGGGTGAAAGGCAGGATATTGACGAAGCAATGGCAAGAGAAATTCTGACACTCAGCTATTAAAATCGCTCCCCTTCGCCGCTACACGAAGGGGATATCGGCTTATTTTGTCTGGGGAACCCGGTTAACCAACCCAATCCCCAGACACACCAGCACCAAAGCAGCAGCATAGCGCCATTCAAGAATGCTCTCATCAAGGAACAGCGCCGAGAGCACGGCACCGGCAATCGGGATCAAGAAATTAAAAGGTGCGACAGTGCCGACCTTGTTATATTTCAGCAATTGGCTCCATAGCGCAAAGGTGATCGATGAAAGCAATACCAGATAGAAAAGAATCAATACAGAATCCCAACCCTGAACGCTCAGCGATCCACCGCTAAAATACCCAATCAACGTAAGGATTATACCGCCAATCGCCAGTTGGTACCCTGTCATGACAATCGGATCCATGGTTTGAGAAATACGTTTCCCGTAAATTGTTGCCGCTGACAAAATTAATGCTGCAATAACAACAAAACCATCCCCCATTACTGTAAAACTGAAATCATCCAGGCCATTTATATTAACGATAGTGACACCTAAAAATCCCAGCAGGCAACCGAATGCTTTATTCGGCGTTATTTTATCATTGGCATAAAGACAATGCGCAATCAGTACGCTAAAAAACGTACTGGTGGCATTCATAATAGACCCTTTAACCCCTGTGGTATAAGCGAGCCCGATATAAAAAAAGATATACTGTAACGTTGTTTGTGTGATCCCGAGTACCGCTAACTGCCTAAGTTGCCCCGGTTTAAACCGCGCAATCGCCTTACCACTCGCCAGCGCCAACAGCAGCAACAACCCGCCCGCCAGCACGAAGCGGTAACCGGCAAACACCAGCTTTGACGCGATGTCCCCCTCTGCTATCAGGAACAAAGCATAGCCATTTTTGATGGCCGGATAGGCGCTTCCCCACAACAGGCAGCAAAGGGTTGCCAGCGCAAAGACTATTTTTTCATTGGTAAAAAATGCGGTTGTATTCTTCAAAAAAGACTCCAATAGAAACAGCCCACTGATGCAATAAAAGTAGGCGAATCGGTATTTATTTTTTCACGACAAATTTTTTTACAGCGGCGTTACGAAATTTCACAAGCTACTTTATCAGCAACTAAAATGAAAATACGTTTTAAAAAGCAAAAATTGTGATCGAGATCCCGACGACTACAATTAAGATTTTTCACTATAGGCCGATTATCTTTTATATTAGTTACGACTAAAAGGAACACTCGTTGTTACTGTAAGGGTGCTGAATACCAAAGATGCGTGATGTGTCTTGTTGTTTGGTAAATTGTAATCACTTTTCCTGAAAAATGAGCGAATGGACATGAAAATAACTTCACAATCTGAGCAGCAGGGGAAAACAGGTGTGTTGAATAATTTACGCTTAGTGCCTTTATTCGTTATCATTCTCGGCGGCATCATGTTGATGTTCGCCTTGTCGATAGGGACTTCCAGCTATTTTCTGGCACGCAGCAATCAGTACCTTGCCGACGTCACGCAAGAAATCGACGTTCGCATGGGGCTTTCCAACAGTTCCAATCACCTACGCACCGCGCGCTTACTCCTGATTCAGGCGTCTTCCGCTGCACGTATCGGTGATTCAGCGGTCTACAATGAAAACCTGAAGCAAGCAGCGCAACGCGTCGAACAATCGCAAAAAGCCTTTCAGCTGTATGAAAATCGCCCGATAAAAACCGAGTATGATATTTCGCTTGATGCCGGATTAACCAAAGCGTATGAAGACTATATCAAACAAGGCATAACGCCCATGATGGCGTCGGCAAAGGACGGTCTGTTCGAAGAAGTCCTGAGTCATGAGGCCGAAGAAGTTCGCGTGCTTGATGCTAACTATAACAAACCGCTGCTGGATGCGGTCGCTTACCGTACCGAGCGTGCACAGCAACTCAACAAGATAGCTACAGAGAACGCCACCTTAGGGTATGCCTTGATGGGTGCCAGTTTCGGTATCGCCCTGTTGCTCTCCTTGCTGACCTTTACGTTCCTGCGCGGTGCCTTGATCAGGCCGATGAACGCACTGGTGATGCGTATTCAACGCATTGCCCAAGGCGATCTCACGCAGCGCTCGATGAATTACGGCTCGAATGAAATTGGCACGTTAGGCAATAATGTGCAACACATGCAGGCCTCACTGGTTAACACCGTTGCCACGGTGCGTGAAAGCGCTGATTCCATTTATCAGGGTTCAACCGAAATCTCTTCCGGCAACACGGACCTGTCATCTCGCACTGAACAGCAGGCTGCCGCGTTAGAACAAACGGCCGCCAGTATGGAACAGTTGACGGCAACCGTTAAGCAGAACTCCGAAAACGCACACCACGCCAGTCAGTTGGCTGCCAACGCCTCCAATAAAGCGAAACAAGGGGGCAATATCGTTTCTAATGTTATCGAAACGATGGATAGCATCTCCGGCAGTTCGCGCAAGATTTCTGAAATCACTAACGTGATTAACAGTATCGCTTTCCAGACCAACATTCTGGCGTTGAACGCCGCCGTTGAAGCGGCGCGTGCCGGTGAACAAGGTCGTGGTTTTGCTGTGGTCGCCAGCGAGGTTCGTAGCCTGGCGCAGCGCAGTGCGCAGGCGGCAAAAGAGATTGAAACATTAATCTCTGAATCGGTATCGCTGGTGAGCAGTGGTTCGACACTCGTCGATCAAGCCGGGCAAACCATGAAAGAGATTGTTGATGCCGTTACCAATGTGACCGACATTATGGGTGAGATCGCGTCCGCGTCAGATGAACAAAGCCGTGGTATTGGTCAGGTGGGGCAAGCCATTGCCGAGATGGACAGTGTCACGCAGCAAAACGCCGCGTTGGTGCAGGAAGCAACGGCAGCGGCGTCTTCGCTCGAAGAACAAGCTGCACTGCTGACTCGTGCCGTGGCGGTGTTCAAGTTGCAAGAACAGCGTGCAACGCCGACACCGGCGTCATACACGCTGGCATCAAGCAAAAGTGCGCCAGCAGCACTGCCGCCAGGTAATAAGAAAGCCACCAACAGTAGCGAGCATTGGGAAACATTCTAACCGCTGACTGACCGAGCAGGTCTGCTTGCAGACCTGCTTCACTTCCGATGCGCGTCTTGCGGTTTCAGCTCCACAAAAAGACCTTCCGGGTTTTCTTCTTCATTAAAAAACCAAATTCCCGCCGGATAATCCGCTAGGGCGACAAGGTACATCGTCCCTTCCAGAAACGGTTCCACCGCTAACACCACGCCTTCCCTTCGCTCTGCGCCGTCGGTTTTTACTGTAACAATATCATTTACTTTCACGGCGTATGCCCTCAACGTCGTCTTTAGCTGCTGGTTGCTGCGTGTAAACGGTCATACTGTTCCTGTGCCAAACGCACTGATTCAATATTGGATTCTGCCCAATGCGCCAGGCTTTCGAACGTTTCCACCAACGTCAACCCCACGGGCGTCAGTGAATACTCTACGGTAACGGGAACCGTGGCAAATACACGACGGGCAACCAGACCATCCCGCTCCAGCTTTTTCAGCGTTTGCGACAAGACTTTCTGGGTGATGCCTTCGATATCCCGTCGCAATTGATTAAAACGCGTCTCACCTGATTTCAAACGACCAATAATCAGTATGGTCCATTTGTCGGCCAGTCGCTCCAAAAACTGGCGCGCCGGGCAGTGCGATGAATACACGCTGTAGCCGGCTGCGGTATCGCCCTCAATGGGGTATCTCTGCATGGTATCCTCCAGGAAACCTGGTATCGTTCAGGTGCCTTCTTGTCAACGCAGTATACCATATATACTATCTTTCCATTGAAAACTGATGCTACCTTCAATCGCTTACCAAACTATTGCATCCGTCCCTGTTATTACTGACGAAAGGAAAAGTGAACATGAGTAACACTGTTGTTGTTTATTTCTCAGGATATGGCCACACCCAACGCGTTGCAGAGTATGTTGCACAAGGTGCTGATGCAACGCGTATCGCCGTGGATGAAAACGGTGATATTACCGCTGAGGAGTGGGAGACGCTGAACGCCGCGGATGCCATCATTTTTGGTGCTCCCACCTACATGGGTTCAGTGCCTTGGCAGTTTAAAAAATTCGCGGATGCTTCTTCTAAAGCCTGGTTTACTCGTGCCTGGCAGGATAAGGTTTTTGGCGGCTTTACCAACAGCGCCAGCCTGAACGGTGACAAGCAGGTTAGCCTGATTTGGATGCAAACCCTGGCTTCCCAACACGGTGGTCTGTGGGTGAGTCTGGGCTTACTGCCCGCTAACACCAAAACGGCTACACGCGAAGATGTTAACAACCTGGGTGGCTCTGTGGGTCTTCTGGTGCAATCGCCTTCCGATGGCCCGGCAGATGATATCCCTTCCGGTGATTTGGAAACCGCGAAGCAGTATGGTGCACGCGTTGCCGCCGTTGCATCACGCCTGCGCGGATAATCTATCCTTCGTTACGCTTCGGTTATCAAGCCAGCGACGCGCTGGCTTTTTTATTTAACACACATTCTCCCTTTCGCCGTCATCATAGTGTCATCATTTATACACATAATGGTGGCACGGCCCTCTGGAGATGAAAAAATGATAACCCTTCATGCCAAAAGTACCAGCGAAGCTGAACAGTTGCTCTCTTCCGGTACCGCCAGCAAAGTCCTTCTTGATTATTCCGTGACTACCGACGATTTTTTCAGAATCGCTGATGCATGGTGTGCACAAGGTGCAAAGATCAGCAAGAAAGCCGGGATGTTTGTTATTTCGTTAAAGGGGTTCCGCATCCCCCCCAACGATTAATCCACCTGCCGAGATAAAATAGTACCTCGATGTCGTCGTTCCCTCTTCGGTGATGCCACGTGAGAGCGTCGCCGCAAAAACTATTTCCGTTAGGAATAGCGCTCTCAATATCATCATTTACTTTTATTGCATTGATTGATATTAAACCGCCGTTTAATCACCTCATGTCACGTTATTGTTGCACGCCGCTTTTTATTGGGTTGCCGTTATCCCTCTATCCCGATGTTGTCAGCAATAGGACGAAGCCATGAAATATACTTTTTTTCGACTGCTCCCAGTCATTTTTCTTGCTGCCTGTACCACAACAAAACAGCCCGAGACGGTAGCAACACACACATTTTCACCGATGAGCGTCTCGGTAGATGAGCCAGAGATTGATAACTGTGCGGTGGGGTGTCCTACAGGGGGAAGTCAGCAAACGCTGATACGTGAAGCTTACACATTAAACAACAATCGCGACACCCGATTTGCCAATTGGGTAGCTTATAAAGTCACACATTCCAGTATTGCCAGCGGCGGAACCAGAAACTGGCGACGCGATCCCGTGCTACCAGAATCGGATACTCTCGCTCCAGCGGCTTACACCGGCGCGAATGCCGCCCTGTCCATCGATCGCGGACATCAGGCACCGCTGGCCGGACTGGCGGGCTCATCCGATTGGCAATCGCTAAATTATCTGTCGAATATTACGCCACAGATGTCAGCCTTAAACCAAGGCCCGTGGGCCCGTTTAGAATTGCAAGAGCGCTTGCTGGCCAATCGCCCGGACTCGCCCCCCGTTTACGTGGTGACCGGTCCCTTATTTACGCGCAAGATAGCAACGCTGCCAGCCGCCCCTGACGTCGAGATACCGAGCGGTTATTGGAAGGTTATCTTCACCGGCAACAGCCCTGAATCCGGCGAGTTTGCCGCGTTTATCATGGATCAGAACACGCCACGAGCCGCCAATATCTGCCACTTTCAGGTCACCATTAAAGAGATAGAGGCGAAAACCACACCGAATTTAAATATCTGGCCCTATTTGCCTGAGGACGTAGCGGCCAAGCTCAAATCACGCAAAGGAACGTTAGCGAAAGCCATGGGATGTTTATAAGCACGGCAATGTTTAAGCCATGGCTACGGCAGGTAGCCATTAAAAATAACGCAGCACGGCGTGCTAGTAATAGTTAATCGTAAACACCACTTTGCCATCTGCTTTTCCCGCAGTCGCAACGGCATCCGTTTGGATATAGCGCGCGGATAACGGAACCCGGATCGTCGGGCTGCCCTCTTTTGGTAAGGCCATAGCGTGCTCTGAGGAGAAATTAAACGGTGTTGGCGTTTGGCTATTCAAGCCCCACCCAATCTGGATCCCGACGCCTGACGCCGCGCCGGGCACCGACGCGTCAATGGCCATGATGCCGTTGACAGCATCTTTCACTGCCGTGGTGGGTGTCAATCGCACACCGATGCTGTTATTGATCGATGGCGTCGCCACCGCACTCCCGGTATTGAAATCCATCAGTGTCGTGGTGTTCGTTTGATTATAAAATCCATGAAACATCGGGCAATTTTGCAGCGAAATAGACGCATCAATCCACGGCGTAGTGGAATGGGGTCCCCTGAAATGTTCCCGTATATCATAAGTACCCATCGCCACATTGACGTCCGGCGTGGTGCAGGTTTGCGCTGTTACCGTCAGATTTCCGGTAAAGGTGACGCGATTTAATTGGAGCGGCAAGCCTTGGATTTGCTCGCCAGAACGCGAATTCACCATATTATCGCTTGCCGTAGGGAAACTGGATGCCGAGATAGCATAGCTCCCAGGCGTCAGCGGACCGATTTTAATCAGCGAGATATAACGTGTCGCGGCGCCCAGCGTCACTCCACCATAGGGTTCGTTACCGAAAATAACGTCTTCGTTACGATAGCCAAATACGCCGAGCGTTGCGGCAGCACTTTCGTTATGACGTGATATCGCGACCCCAATCCCTGGGATATTGGTTTGATAGACGGCGCCGGCAAACGGGCCGGTATTCAACCCGCTCAGCGGCAGTGGCGCTTGCTCAATGCCTACCGCCCAGTTGAAGGGGAAACCGCCGCCAGGCGATCGGCATTCAATATCCACCGTGGGTGCATTCATCCAACGCCCCTGATAAATAATGGTGCCTATCGGTATATCCGCACCGGCCGATATGATCGGCGGGCTTAACGGCACGCTGAGCGAGGACGCGCTGAAGCCCGCCTGATAGCCACAAGATATTGCGGCCCAACTGTGGCTACTGACCATGGCTAACAGCATCGTGCCGAGCAGCGTTAAAAGAGGAATGTTCAAATACTTCATACTGTTTCTCCAGCGTTCGGCATCGGCCGCAAAGGGCAGGCAGTGAATAACTGCCCTCACCTGTTGTGGGCACGCGAGTTTTTTTTAGGCAATGTCGCTTCTGTCTATGCAGAAGCCACCGCAGAGGTGCACACGGAATTGAATTGCTGAATCTGGCGTTGTTCTTTCCCTTTCGCCATTGGCATCAGCAAGTAGCCGACCGTACACGACATATCCGGGTCCTCTCCCCATTGCACCCGCAGTTGTCCCTTATCTTGTGACACACGTGCATACAGTTGTCCGCCCTGCCCGACGGCACCCACGCTGTTGCCTTGGCTGTCAAAGATATCGGCACCGAAAGGCACGGGTTCTCCCTGGTAGGTGGCATTCACCAGAATCGGTGTACCGCTCTTGGCGTTGTATTTCACCTTCACCACCGCACCGGAATGCGGAGCCACTTTCATGCTGGTATTATCCAGCTCCAGATTCGCTGACGCGCCTTTGGGATCGAGGTTGATCTCGTTCATCTGGTACGGGCTTAAATACGGCACCACGGCATAACCGCGAGAGTCAATACTCACCCCCGGATACGATGACACGCTGGCGCCTTGTGCGCCTTTGGCCTCTACCAACGCAAAGGTCTCTGACGAGTACGGCGTGAAGCTCACGCCACCCGCATGGCCGATAACCGTACCGTTCATCCCGGCAGACGCACTGTGATAGCCCTTACCGGTGCTGTAGGCTCCACTCAACGCTGTCGCCGCGTTACGGTAGCTGCCACTCAACGAACCACTGGATCCCATATTCTGGTTGGCGTGCATCGCCGTTACCGCATAGCTGAGCGGGTTATCTGCCCCTACGGCGCCAGACACACTGGCCTGCTGACCATAGCGACCGCTGCTGTCGTGAGACAGATCCATACGCAAATAGGGCGTATGGGAAGCATCGTTGCGGCCCAGTGGCATGCTGAAGCTCAACAGATAGTTCGTCTGTGCCGTACCCAGACTGGAGAAGCTGCGATTGACGCTAAAGCCGTAAGAAAGATTCTTATAACGGTTGTTATAGCCCATCTGGTACTGCTTTTCGCTGCCCGCCTTATTCCAGTAGTTCTGCAACGATCCGCTGAAATACAGTTGTCCGCCATTCTCTGGCAGCCCCTGTCCGGCAGTGACCGTGACGCGGTTTTTCGCTCTGGAAATCGCCCCCGGTGAATATCCCTCAGCCAGCGCGTTGCGTGTACGCATCGCGGTCATAAAATCCATGTAACCCGCTGTCGAAAACCGGTATGCGGCCAACGACAGGTTGCTGTTAGTTTCACTAATTAGTTTACTGTAGCTTACGCGATAGCTTTGCCCATTAGAGCGGCTCCCCGCCGGGTGTCGACTTTCCGCGTTAGCCGGATTATCCAACTGTGTACGCGCCTGGGTCGCATCAAACGCCAGCGCACCGATCGACGTGCCTAGTGCCGCGCCCAACTGCAAGGCGGCGTAATTTTCACTGGCCTGAACACCGCCATACCCGGTAATCGCGTTGGTCAAACCGCGTTGATACGTCGCCTGATAGAGTGATGGCTTATCGCGCAGATTATCACTGCGCACTTCTCCGCCGGTGATCGCATAGCGTGATGAGCCTGGACGCAACAGTTGAGCCACCGACGCATAAGGCACACTGAAATGTTGCTCGGTGCCATCAGACTCACGCACCGTGACATTCAGATCGCCACCGTAGCCGGTTGGATAGAGGTCGTTGATCAGGAACTCTCCGGGGCTAACCGTGGTTTCATACAAAATCTGCCCCCCTTGCCGCACCGTGACTCGCGCATTGGTGCGAGCAATACCACGAATCTCAGGCGCGTAGCCGCGCAAGGACTCAGGTAACATCCGCTCATCGGTCATCAGTTGCGCGCCGGTGAAAGGCAGCGTATCGAACAGTTGCCCAACCGTGTTCGATTGCCCCACCAGCATCCGCGCTTTCAGCGTCGGAATGTCGCGTTGAAGGTAAGTGTTGATGCTGCTGTATTTACTGGGCGCGTTATCCATGCGGGCATAAGCGCCGTTGTGCCGTAAATACCAGGATCCCACGTTGAGCCCGGCATTCAACCCGGCAAATAACGAATTAAACGTTTTACCCTGGGATTCACTGGTGTAGCCATTGACGTTATAGCCCATCATTAGCGCAGAAATACCGTCATCCCATAATGCCGGGCTCACCGTGCCGCGTGCAGTGTTCTGCATGTATATCTGCGGAATAACGATATCCAGTCGTTGCTCGTTACTGTCAAAATTAATTTGCGCTTCGGTAAGTTTTTGCTGCAAATCGACACATTGCTCGCCCGCATTCTGTGAGCCAAAAAAATCCGCGGGCAACGTAGCGTAATTAAACGCAATATGCTTAATCACGTCGATAGAGAGACACGGATATACTTTTTTATCCGTATGGGCTTTAAATTCGACATCCACGTTACTGACCCATTGCGCATTAACATAGACTGCCGTTTTATAAATCCCCGGTAAAACAGAAGCACCGTCGGCGAAACGACTCAGATCAACCAAAACCGCATTATCAACATTCAGGAAAGAAGCATCGAACTCCACATTATTTGCATTCTCCAGAGACATGGCGGGTGCAATTTCAGCATTTACATTGCTCATCACGAGCGCAGATAAAATAGCCACATGCCATAATGGCAGCTTATTTTTGGATTCGGTTTGAAAATACTTTGACATAACAAGTCCTGTCAACACCCTTTTCCTGAATGATGATGGGTATAAATTTAAAAAATTGACTGTGTGGGAAGCGTTATTTCACGACAGATTCAAAGGCATGTACGGCGCCATAATCATTAACAAAACTGCCACTGATCTTATTCCCGACACTGGCCGGTAATTCCAATACCATGGAACTGCGCGGTGCGAGCATCGCATAATCACTTTTTTTGCCCTTTACGGTGATATTTACCAAAGAGACATAATACGGTGTCGGGTTGGTTGCCTGAAGGCGATTGCCCTGAGCATTCCAGGTGATAGCGTTTGCCGCGTCATTGGCATTACCTTCCAGACCCGCCGGGCGATAAAACAGCTTGATTCGCGAACGAAAAGCCATCTGCAAACGGTTCTCTTCACTTTTGGCCTGAGATTTAGCCGGCACTTCCAACACGTTTAGCCAAAATACCGATTCTCTGTCCGATGGTAATGTATCCCCGGTATAGCTGATACGCAGCGTTTGCCCTTTGCCCGGCTCCACGCGGTTCATCGGCGGCGTCAATACAAACGGCACTTTGATTGCGGATGGCTTGGCATTGACATCGCCGTTATCGATCCAGCTTTGCAGCAATACCGGAGATGGGCCACCGTTATTGATTTTAATACTCACTTCATTGGCATCTGCGGGATATATCACCCGGGTGCCGCTAATGACGACGCTGGCTTGCCCTGTCATGCTAAACAAAGCAGCTGCGAGCAGGCACATCCGCTGAAGAGTAAAAGAGGGAAATTTCATACGAGACTCCTGACGGAAAACCGGGAGGGAATGCCCCTCCCGTAGACCATTACTGATACTGAATAGAGTAGACAACGTTGCTAACAACCGTACCCGCAGTAGTTGCACCTTCCGCAAAGTAGCGCACGATGTACGGCAGGTTGGCGCTGCCTGAAGTAATATCTACATAGGTGTTACCGTTGAGTTGACTCTGGTTACCCGCTTCAACTACCGCACGAGACGGGCTGGAACCATCAAGCAATTGCAGGCTGACGTTGGCCGCTGTCCCGGTATTATTCAAACGCCCCGTCACAGAATCCACGGTTGCCCCCGCTTCGAAGAATGCCGATGCGGTTTCCAATGTGCCCGCACAATTATTCAGTGCCAGGGTAAAGCCCGTATCACCCGCCGTTTGGCCGGTGGTGGATAACTGGTTCGTTCCAATCGTGGGCAACACAACGGTTGCATCCGCGGCCTGACCATCGACAACGACATCACAGGTATTAGCGTTCAGTTGTCCATTAAAAGTGATCGTGCCGGTTGACGCCGCGTGTGCCAGACCAACAGACATCATTGCGATAGCAATGGAAGAGAAAACGATCTTATTCATTTACATATACCTTACTGGGTTATAATTCCTAATGTTGATATTTAAATATCGCCTGAACATTCACATGACGATAAATTAAACATCTTTGTTCAAAGCCGCTGACGTTTCCCATAAACATGAAAAACGTTTATTTAGTCACCTGGGATGCTTTCAATAGACTTCCAGAAAAGTAAAACAAAAAAAACACACCAACATCGACTAGCGGAATACACTATAAAGCCCGTCAGATAATGGGGTAAAGAAAGTAATTTTTATCAGTGATAAATTAATGCTATCTCTTCATTTTAACCAGACAGAAAAGCACAAAACTTTTCAAATTAAAAACAAATTTACATTACACAACGCTGTATAAAATGGCAAGAAAGTGATGGGACACGATCTTTTTACCCGTTTGCTGGGCTCATCAAGGGCGTTCTCTTTTAAAGGGTAAAATCGAACAGCCTGATAAATAGCCATTTGTTTTTGGTGATGCCATTTCCCTATCAGCGATAAAAATTACTTTACTAGAATCACCCGGTATCATTGAGCCAACGCTGAAAGGCGACATCAATAATACGATTTTTTCGCACAATCTTTTTGTTGATATTTTTATTTAACCGCTTACTCCCTTGCAATTTTATATACGTTCAGATTAAATACGCCGCTGTGACAAACGTAATCTCTTTTTCTCCCGCTGCCATTTAGGTGGATACCCATTTTCTACAGACATTCCCTTGCACAAGGTCTGTAAAACGGTGCCACCGTGCGTTAAAACAAGGGGGCGTTGACGGCAAAACGTTGACATTGTTTGTCTGTAGAGCATGATATTTAATCATGCTTCTTCCGCCAGTTATGGTCAATAAAACCATTTTTTCAATGGGTTGTTGCCAACAATAAAAATCCGTCTACCTTAGAAAAGACGCGTCCAATAATGCTGATGGTGCCCCATGAAAGAACTCCCCAAAATTAATCAACTCAGGAATTTTCAGGCAATCATTCGCTATGGGAGTATCAGAACCGCATCACAGGCGCTGTTTCAAACTCAGCCAGCCATGACGCGCAGTATTCAGGAACTGGAAAGAATATTGGGTGTTACCTTATTAGCCCGCGGGCCTCAAGGCATGGTATTAACCAAGATGGGCCGCATTTTTGAACCCCGAGTAGCAATGCTGCTCAACGATCTGGAAAGGGCCGTTGATGAACTGCACCAAGCCAGCCAGATATCAGAAGGCACCGTTGTGTTTGGCTGCTCACATTTGCCAGCCTTCAGCATCATGCCCGCCGTGATCAACACCTTCCAAAAAGAACATCCGACCGCCACGATTACCATCATAGAAGGGCAATTGTCTGAACTTATCACGTCGTTACGCTTAGGCAGAATAGACTTCTATCTTGGTATTGCTTCACCGGAAATATCCATGAACGAGTTCTTTATCGAAAATGCCATCAAGACCGAGTTTTGCATTATGGCACGACATGGACATCCGTTAGCGGGCAGCACCGCACTCAGCCAATTGCAAGGGTGTAAATGGTATTTCCCAAATGCCAGAACGGGATACTACAAGGAACTGGAGAAACATATTTTCCCCAATGGCAAGCAGGCTGACAGTCGCATCATTTATGGCGATTCTATGACGATTGGCGAGCAGTTGGTGACCAATGAGGATTATCTGTTTATTGGTCCCAAAGCGATTCTCAGCGTCGATCACATCAAAGATATCGTATCGATCGTTCCTGTCAAAGAAACGCTGCCTGCTGCCGAGTATACGCTGATCTACAAACAGCAGTTGGGGCTAACCCCCTTGGCTAAAGAGCTGATGGACGAAATCAACGCAGCTTGTACCGCATTTCTCACCAACCCGGTGTAGTGCAATGTAGGCCCTTTTGCTCCGCAAAAAAGGGGTTCCAAAGTACATCAACCGATAGTGACACTTCCCCCGCCTATCAACACACCACCGCAGCCAACGGTGTCTCCGGTGCGCGCAGCGGGCTTGCCGTCGATAAAGACACTGGATGAACCGCTGCTGATGGTTCGACTGTGCCCGTGTGGAGAGAGAGGATCCCCCTGACGAGCCAATGGCAGACCATCAACCTTAACGGTTGATGATCCCGCCACGACTGATGTCGGCGGATGGCTACCGTGCCCGGTATCGTTATCACCTGTTTTTACTGCGTTACCCATTTCTCATCCCTCATTACCCTCTATCCCGAACTGTTTTATTTGACCGGGTGCTGATCGGTTCTTGGCTGCTTTGCGCGGTAGTCATCCATTATCGGGGCCCAGGCCATTCCCTGGGGTACCGGATATTGCTTAAATAATGCACCATATTCTTTGTCGAATTCCTCGAGTGTGACGGTATATTGGCTGATGCCTATTGGGAATTTTTTATCGTACCAATTATCCGTGACCTCTTCGGCAATGCCTCGGGTTAGCAAAATATCCGGGCTTGCTCCAGCCAAGTCCCCCATTAACAGGACCTCATAATACCCCCCCGGGGCTAACCCAAAATAAAGCCAATTCCGCTGATCGGTGCGTCCGTTAACTTGATAACGCTGCTGCATTTGTTGCCCCAGATCAGCAGGTAAACCCACCTTGATGCGATAGCGTTTGCGATCGTGGAAGGAGACCATTTCGACTACCGCTTGATCGGGAACAGCCATTCCATCCACAGGTAATCCCCCGCCTCCGGCCCAGTAATATCGTTTTTCTGTAATGCGTTTCGTGCTGGCTCCCGGCCCCATACCTCCACCAGGATATCCGCCCAGTAATGTCCCATTCCGATAAAAGGCAACCTTGGTGATCGCAAGCTCATCAATATTACTGCCGTGACCGTAGCTCCATCTAACATGGCTGGTTGTGTTTGGGCTTGAGCACGCTACCAGAGAAAGACTAAGCCCAATGAATATAATCAGATACCTGAACATCATACCTCCTGATTGCCGATGATATGCCGCCGTTCCTTGCTGACGGAGCCTTCCCGCTTGTTGGTGTTAGCCGGATTGGCGATCCCCTGATTTCTGGCGCTGTGGTGCACGTAGTCACGGCGCAATGCCCGGTAAACCTCGGGTGATAACTGTTCTCCCAGCTTTTTCACCACTCCCGGTTCAGTTGCAGCCATCGCCCAGCGTTGATCCAGTTCCGTCAGGTTAACCGCAGGCTCTTTAGCGGCCCCAGAATCAAGTCTATGACCTGTGACCGTCGGGTCCCACGTTCTAAATGGCACCCCCACAGCACGCCCCGCCTCCACCATTATATGCAGCGGAATGCGGGAGTATTCCCCTTCCACCACCCGGCTCATCATCACGTCGACATAGACTGCTTTTTGTGGCCAGGGGTCATCCTTTCCGCGTCGGCGAATATAGGCATAGGGAATCAAACTGATTGCCCCCACCTGCGGTGTCGCGCTACGCACCGATTGCGTACATATGCGATCAACCCATCCCAGAGAGACCTTCTCCTCGGCATAGGCTCGCGCCTGCTTGAAGGCGCGGCTTTGTATCTCAGCGGTGGAAACCTCTTCCTGGCTCATAAAACGTTCCAACTCAATGCATTCGATCAGCGCCGGATCGCTGTTCGGATTCGCCAGGCTCCAGCGACTGTAATACCCGCCTCCGATATCCGAATGTGCACCCGGCAGAGCCAGTTCGGTAAAATGGGGGGGAATACTGGTACCGATCGCCGTCGGAGTAATGCGCGTCAGCGGGAAATGGTGGCGGACTTCATCCAGCGCCGTCAGGTGCACCACCCGATCGGCACAGTCATCCTGCAAACGGGTCTTAACCTTGAGGTTATACGACGAGGTGACGGTATCAAAAATTCCTAAAAAGGCAATACGCACATCGTCCCGGCTGCGCCAGTCAAACCCGGCTTTGAGGCGGAGAGAGGGATCCTCCGCCACCGCCTGCACCAGCGGATGATCATCCTTCTGGTCGATAACATTGACAAAATGGCGTGCTGCTGCTGCACCTCGACTAAAGCCAAACACATCAAACACAATACGGTGGATGCAATCAATATTGGGTAATACTTGCCTTAGATCTCTTTGGATGGCCTCTGCAATCCCTTGTCCACAGGCCAGATTCACTTTCCCAACGATGGAGGTGTCTTCCCCCATAACGCTGAGATCCATAGCCAGTGCCAGCGTCACATCTGAGCGGTATTCCTGACCTTCATTCCCTGGGACCGGATCGCGGGTACCAATCCCGCTGATATAACAATGCGCATTCAACGTTTCAGGTCCAATGCGGTATTGATCGTATAGCTTGCCGACATTGGTCTTATCATTTGCCGCACTGTCACTGACCGGCAACTGTCCTCTCTGACAGCCGAGCAGTTCTTTCTCACGCTGCGCTGGGTCTGAACAGGTTTCTGCCAGCCACTGTTCCACCTTTTTCATGCCAGATTCGGCATTACTGGTGTTATTCCCGGTGCCATCGAAGAAAACGCCGATGCGCAACACATTGAGGGTATAGCCTTTTACCTCGATGACGTAGGCATGTTTGGTAAAGAAACGCGCCTCTCCGGCTTTGCCTTCCTGATGTGCCTCTGGCAGTGGCTGCTCGGGGGCCGTCAGACACAGGTCGCCGGTGGTGACATTTACGTGTTCACGCGCTGTTTTCTCATGCCCGACGAGTTGTGTCGTATAAGCCGGTACGGCACTCTGCCCCTGTTTAAGCATTTCACGTGATTGCGCGGCCTTAAGCCAGGGTTGAGTCTCCAGTTTTACCGCTATCGGGCCGACGGCAAAACCGCGCACCAGCGTAGGCCCGTCTTTAAGCGTGACCGTCTGAGACTTGCCAGTCTCATCGGTCAATGTCGCCTTTAGCCCCTTAAAGGAAACATTGTGTTCATCCCGAATATCAATTTCGATCCAGTTATCATAACGTTCACAAGGAATACAGTGCGGATCTGCGGCCATTAATTCACTCCCATCAATTCAGCGTGCTGCGCCATCCAGTGGCGGATCTGTGCCAGTTCAGAGTCGGTCAACATCAGCGGCGCGCGAATGCTTTCCAGCGGTAGCCCTGCCTGCACGGTCAGGGTGCCCGCCACCACACCATCAAGTACATCGTCCTGAAGCTTGTCGGCATTGGCTTGTCGGAGTACCGGTAAGATCGTGCTGGCCGGGTCCGGATGGCGCTCCATCGTCGTCGTCATGACCTGCCAAAAACGGCGGCGAAGAATATAGGCGTGGCGGTTTTCGTCATACAGCGCAGCAAGATGGCGTGAATGGATAGCAAACCACGGGGCTTTTAATGGCGGATGACTGAGAGGGGCAGCATTACGTGTAAACGCCTGGCCGGCAATCCAGAGCCCGGAACAGGGGCCCAGAATGGCATCTTGCTCGTTTGGCGTCATGGCGAGCAAGATTGGCAGAAAAATACGCGGATCAGCGAAACGAAATATAACGGCTTCGCCTTCCCGTATCACCTCGATCAAGCTTTGCCAGTGACGGCGAACAACCTCGAGCGACTGCTCACTCATCAGATAGAATCCGCTTAAATCGGGTGAGCCCGACACAAACTCAGGCGAAGGTGCAGACAGCAGCCAGGGCCCCAGCGCAGCTTGATCGCCGAACGCGGTGCCGGCAAACAAAGGAAAGGCTTCCCCGTCGCTGAGTTCATAGAACCGGGCTACCGCTGAGCGATCAGCGGCACCGTCGACGATGGCAAACAGGTTTCCACTCTGCTGCGTTTGCCACTCACTTACCTTCATACGTCACCTCCCGTGGCGAGCGGGCAAGGTTTGGCAAGTGGAGCCATGGACGCCATGCTCTTATGAATGGCCGGAGCAGGCAAAGTGGCGGGCGGGGCGGGAGGCACCGCAACATCGCCCGGGAGTTCAGGGCTTTGTCCTGCCCAGCCTGAACCACTGCCAGCGCTTCCTCCGGAGTTCATCTTGATGGAAGGGCCCACGACCGTCACCCCGCTGGGGTCAATCTTCACGAAGCTGCCGCCAACTTTCAGGGTCAGCTCAGCTCCCGCTTCAAGCACCACTTTGGCCCCGGATTTCACGTGCACTTCCTGGCCAGCTTCGACCAGCAAAGCCTGCCCCAGTTTCTGGTGCATCGAGGCATTCACCGTCAGCGAATGATCCCCCGTAACCTGAACACGCATCTCGTTCTCTACGGTCAGGTGATCGTTGGATTTAATGCGCGTGATGCGGTTGTTATCAATATCAGCGTGGGCATCGTGTCTGATATGCCAGACAACATCGTTCTCAATGCACGCGTTAAGATCTTTTTGTCCGTGCAGATAGATTTCCTCCTGTCCGGCCTGATCTTCAAAGCGCAGTTCATTGAATCCTTCTCCCTGATGCGTCTCGGTACGCAACACGGTGCGAGTCTTGTGAACCGGCAGGTCATAAGGAGGGCGCTGGGTGGCATGGTAGGTTCTGCCCGTTACGATGGGCTGATCGGGGTCCCCTTCAAGAAAACTGACGATAACTTCATGACCAATACGCGGGATGGCGATCATGCCATACTGACCGCCTGCCCAGCCCTGACTCACGCGCACCCAGCACGAACTCTGATCGTCGCTGGAACCGTATCTGTCCCATGGGAATTGCAGTTTCACCCGGCCGTGCTCATCACAGTAAATCTCTTCCCCGGCAGGGCCAACCACCGTGGCGATTTGCGGACCATCCACCATCGGTTTATAGGGCAATGCCGCACGCCACGTGATATTGGCATTAATCACGTCAAAACGGTTGCTGTAGGTGGTAGGCTCCCCGCCGCTTTCTTCTTCCAGGGCTTGCGGTTGCCGCCCCTTATGGGTGATGGCCACCAGTTGCCAGTCGGTGTTGAGCGCTGGATTGGGATGCTCGCTGAGCGAGAAACGGCAGCCCGGCATCAGTGCCGCTGCGTTGGATTCGCCTGCGCCCGTCATCGCCCCAGCACGCAATGCATCTAACCGATAGCCAGTTAATGCCTTACCACTTGGGTCTTGTTTAAACCGTCCGGGATAATCGAAGTGTTGATAGCTCTCCTGCTGGTGTGACAGATCGCCGCTTTTCTTTTTGTGTGATAATCCATACGCTGGCGTTTTGAAGCTGTAGTCCTTTAGTTCCACCTCTGCGGTGCTGACAGATTCGGTATAGCGGAAACGCCGAACATACTCCCCTTCACTCAGCCCCTGTGCCGCAAGGTTGAAAAACAGCTCAGGGCCTGCCGCCAGCGCCCCGGCGTCATCGGCAAATACCACCCGGTGCTTGCCTGCTTCAAACTCGTGAAAGAAGTACATCCCTTCTTCTGCCGCCAGTCGAGTAATAAAGGCCAAATCAGTTTCCCGATACTGCACACAGTATTCTCGCGGCGCATGATCGTCGCGTAGCGCAAAAGCATAATCACTGATTCCTGCTTCTTGTAGCAGGATGCTGATAATCTCCTGCGGTTTCTGCGACTGAAAAATACGCGCGTTGGTGCGTAAACCCAGTCGCCATAGCGCTGGACGGACTTCCACCTGATAACGCGTGCGGCGAAAGCCAGTATCACCCTGAGCGAAAGTGCTGACGACCCCGTTGACCCGTCGTTGCAGGTTACCGTCATACCACACCCGCAGTTCGCAGGGCTGGTCGAGTACATCACCAAATTCGATATCCGGCTGGGGGCTCGCCAGATTCAACGACAGGGCAAATGGCTGATTTAATGCCTCGTTGAGCTGAAAATCCACCACGGCAAAGGTGGATTCTGACAATCCGCCGACCTTGACCGTGAACTGCAATCCCGTGCTGTTTGCCACCGTTGTTCCCCTCGTTTCCCGTGATCAAAGCCGTATCTGCACTCAGGTCTGGGAGGCCAGAACTCAGGACAGTACGATACAGAAAACCCGGCGCCGGGCCGGGTTTTCTGCCTATTAGGCTTCGACAGGCGCACGCCAGTCGTCAGAACCGGAGGTTCCAGCCACCGTGTGTTCCCAGTCGATTTTGCGATAGGCCAGTGAGACTTCGATCAGTTGGGTATAATCCAGTTTGGAAGGGTCTTGGCAGTGTGGCATTTGACAGTTGATATCCACGATGGTGGCATCGGTCAGCACGGTGGAGAAGAAGTGCTCCTGCTTACCTTCTACGGAGGTGCGATACCATTTCAGCGTCACGGTTGGCAGCATCTCACCGGAGGCGAGCGCGTTGTACATCAGCGGTACGGCCTTGTTAAGCGCGACGGTAAATTTGAACGGTTTGTGCACGCGCTGACCGGAAGGTTGGCCCGATTGCGGATCGGTCGGCACCGTTACTACGTGGTTGAATTCCTGAACCAGCATCTCATCTTCGTGGCCCTGTACGTAGATATTGCCGACAGAATCAGATGTGAACGCCCCTGCGGTGATGTTGCCCTGCGTTTTACCTTCGATGCTGATATAGCATGGAGTTGGCATTGTCTTGCTCCTTGTTGTTAGACCGGGGTTATAACAGTCTCAGTAATAAGCAAAAACGATACCAATTTGTAATTTATTGTTTTTTATGAAAATTAAATCATCTGGGTGATCGACAATGCCAACTCTGAGCAAGATATTGCGCAGACCACGCTGATCGTTTGTAAACATTGCGCAGAAAGTGATTTATGCTAGAGAGTGAGCAAGAAATTGCGCAGAATGCGCAATTATGCTGCCAGGTGCTCATTGCTGCCACTGAGAAGTCTCAAAAACAAAAAAACCACCTTGCGGTGGCGTAATAATATTTATAACCAATTGTTTTTATTAACTTAATTGATGGTGCCGGGGCGGGAATTGAAAAACACACCATTTCTATTGAATATAAAGAGCTTATGCTAAAATTCTGCATGATATATACCCTCATTTATACCCACAATCCACTTCGCTTACCCTACCGTTCCGGTACGATTCCCTGTAACTACTTCAGTGGTCAAATCACAGGGTGAATAATACCTGTGTCGTGAAGAGAGATCAAACTAGTCCCCCTTCATTCACAATCCTGTTTTATTTATTTCTTACTGGTAGCAGGTATATCACTTGTGCATTTATGAGTATATGTTCAATGCTCATTTTTATTAAACTTTCGAGGTGCATAGGTTTTTCTGTCTCTAGATGCAGTACCATGGCAACCACCCTTTGGTAGTTGCCTTCTTGAAAAAAGCATTTCTCATTTTTATCAACGTAACTATGCTAGGTTAGCAAACTCGGACAAATTCACCGCTAGCGACCAGCAAAGGCCGTTAGCGGCGAAAAATTAATCAGGTCTAGTCTAATTATCTACTTTCATATACCAAAACAATACCGCCTATTTTCTTGGCCCTTCCCAAAGGAGCTTAGATCTCATTTCTTGAGGAACAATTTCAAAAAGAGATGCTATAAGTTCTTTTTGCCCTCCATAAGCGATTGAAATATCCTCACTACAATTTTCTATATAATATTTCGCTTGAGTATTTAAAAAATAAATATCATGATCTTCAAACTCTGGCGTCAAGATAGTATAAGCCAAATTATGGACAAGCTCTGCCTCAAGATAGCATGATAAATCAGGAGATTTTTTAAATGTCTGTCTATTCCTTATATAAGGGATAGAAAGCAACAACATCTTAATGTATATTTCGTTCTTTTTGAGTTTGACCTTGTTCATTTCACTTCCTTACTGGCATTGCAGTTGAATCTACAGGAACTTTATTTGTGCGAGTCCAAACACCATTTTTCAATAGGTTGTTTATGAAAGTTGAATCTCCAGTTTCCTTATAAATCTCCATAGCAGCAACCATCCTATGGTTACCTTCACTGATATAGTATCTACCATTATTGTCTACGTAGCCAGCGATTATACCTTTTGGTTCTGAGTATAAAAACCTCCCATTCAGCATATCGTTTTTTATAAAATCGACTTGTTCAGGATTTCTTAAACCAGTTTGCAGGCTCTTTATGTTTGATAAAGGCCCTTGTGATGATAAAGCGCCTATTTCAGATATGTAACTTTTTATAACGGGCGCTAAATACTTCCCTGCCAAACCGGACAGCGCATACCCTGCCAACTCACCTGCAGTTTCTTTAGCAAAAAGCGTTAATCCACAGCTATAGCTAATATCCATGCCACAACTATTGAATCGTTCGTAAGCATTTAACCCCATTTTTTTAAACTGATTGGATAAATCAAATCCAATCTGCTTTTCCAACTCATTATATCCAGAAGCGGCGGAAATTCCATATAGCAGATCATTGATACACGTTGAATCCCCAGCCGATCGGCACCCCTCAAACATTGCTTCATTTTTTGCCGATGTTTTATTAATTTCCTTACGAACATCTACTTCACACTCTGGGCTTCCGTTACATGCAGCATATTTTTCAGCTAGTTTCTTCGGTTCTTCATGCATTAAGAAGTTAAATTGTAAAACGCTTTCAGCAGAATTAGCCCCACTATTTACTCCGCTAGTTTTACCAGTAATCGCGGCACCAGTTAAAGCACCAATAATTCTTCCGGTAGAGGTTATTTGAATTTCTCTTAAAGCAGGATCAACAAATGTATTACCTAATGTGATTGCAGCTAATTCTGCCGCCAAAGCACCTACCGCAGCACCTTTCACATTTCCGCCACCAATTTCAGCAGCAACACCAGCAACGACGGCATGACTCAGCATCTTGCCCGGTGCTTCAAGCACTGCACCGTTTTCTCCAATAAGGAATGCCCCTTCCGCCTGAAACTGATTACCGATATTTGCCAGCAGCGCCGTAGTAAAATTATCTTTAAAACTGCCGCCATTGATGGTGGTATTCAGGCTGGAACTGATGATTGACTGTCCTGCCACACGCTGGGCAATCTTGCTCCAGTCACCGTTACTGAGCAGCGGCAGTTTGGCATTACCAGCGTTAGTGCCAACTGTACCACCTGCGGCTTTATCAAAGCCCATCACGGAGTCAAACCCCGAGAGCGCGCCACCAATCACCATAGATGTGACTAGCGATTTAACGGAGTTGCTGCTGCTCAATGCTTGCAGCGTTTTGCTGATATTGCCCTGATTGTCTAGCAACGCCACGGCAGCTTGGGAGGTGATTGCCGTAATTCCGGAATAAGCGGCACCATAGGTGGCGGCAGTGACTGCCGCGCTGGTGCTTCCCAACGTACCTGCTGCCAAATCAGCCCCATAGGCTGCCAACCCCGCGCCTGCAGTTACCGCCGCGACCGCAATGGCTATAACCGCACCAACAACCGGATTGAGGCTCTGGCTCTTGTGATTCCAGCTACTGTAGGCATCCTGCACCTGCGTCCATTGCACGTCTTTGCGTGTATTGAGATCTTTCAGCCAGGCGGTGCCCGGCGTATTTCCGAGGGTCAGCAGTACATTTTGCAGAGCCTGAGCATTTTGCGCCTTCACATCCGCACTCACACCGTTTGCAGCATCAACGGTGAGTTTTCCACCGGTATAAACGGTCGGCAATACCCAGGTATCTTTGGTGTAGCCTTTGTCCGCGTTCTTAATGAAAAACCCTTTCGAGGTGGTAATTGTCTGCTCAAACGCGGTATTTTTCACAGCTTTGAAGTTGACCTTGCCGTTGGTACTGGTCAGTTTGGCATTTTTCCCCGCGTTGATTTTGCTAGCTTCATAAGTACTGTCATCACGGCTTAACAGATTGATATCGCCGCCTGCGGTAAATTCAGTCACTTTATTGGTCACATTGTGACTGACTTGTCGAATGGTGGTTTTCTTGCCATACCACTTGCGCTTGGTGGTGGTTTTTTCATAGTGGCTGGACTCTTCCATCGCTTGTGCGTAGAGGAACCCGCCCTTAGCCGCTGCATCTAACGCCCCTTTGGCGATAAGTTGCGTCGCCTGAAACAGAATGCTGCCGTTGGAAAGCAGGGTAAGGACACCACCGCTGTTAAGGGTGGCATTTTTCTGCGTCACTGTTTCGCTGTACGCATTTCCCTCTTCGCGGTAGATATGATTACTCACCGCGTTCAGCTCCATTTTTCCACCGGAACTGAGCGTCATATCGTTTCCGGAAGTGAAATCCGTGCCGTTTGCGATGAAATCCCCATTGGCTGCCAGCGTCAGTTTCTTTCCCGCATGCACGCGTGCCGTGATATAGCGATCGTCTTTGTTATTATCATTGGCGCTATCAATCGCTGAATAGCCCGTTGCAAAGAGGCTCAGGTTGTTGCCTGCCAGCAGAGTGGTATTGCCCTGTGCAGATAGATCAGCGGATTGAGCCAGTAAGTCTCTTCCACTGGAAATCAGTAACTGATTACCCGCACTAAGACGACTACTCAGCTCTGCCTGTCGCGATTCAGGGAAAAGGGATTCTGGGATCGTCGCCAGTACTCTGGGGTTAAGATTAATATCCTCCCCTGCCGTCAGGTTAATTGTATTGGTGGCATTAAGCGCTACGCCTGAAATATCAAGGGTTTTCCCCGCATTAAGCGTAATATCACCAGTGGTATTTATTGCATTAAGCTGTTTTAAGGTATCATTGAAATAGGCCTGTTTTTCAGCATCGGTACTGCTTGTGCCAAGGCGTTCTAACCTCAGGAATGCATCATTACTTTTGATGAGCAGGTTATTACCTGCGGTTAATGTAGTATTCTTATTCTTTAGATAAACTACCCCTGTCAGCCCAAGGTTTCTGGCCGCATGAATAGACAGCTCATCGGATGCATTGATTTGACTCAGTTGCCGGATTCCGTTTTCATTAAAGTAATTTACAGCGGCATCAGAATATACATTAATATCACCGGTACGACTTTGTAGACTGACCGTTTCCCCTGCCAGACTACTCTGCTTAGCATCGATACTATCGCCGGAAATTATTGATAGAACATTACCGGCCATCACCTGACTATTATTTAATTGAGCGCTCTCATCAGCAACAAACGTAATGTTTTCGGATGCATTAAAATTGCTCTCGTTGTTTATCAACCTTGCATGAAGAAGGATATTTTTTGCCTTCAAATTTACAGAAGGATTTGAAATTTTCACTTCATCAGTTTTTTCATCAGTATATTTTTTAGTGCCAATATTAATGCTATCTGAAAAATCAGCAACCAGATTCCCCCCCGCACTCAACTGCGCTGGATAAATTGATTTGGCCTCCCAGCTTTTTTTCTTATCGACCAAGTTAACAACATACATTGCACATGTTGCGACACAATAACCGTGAACATCTTCGGTACCAGTCACCTGATAAGTATCAAAATTATTTAACGCACCGGTAATAACATTGTAACTATCTAATTTTCCCCCAGTTAAGATGAGATCTTTCTCAGCTGAGATCTTGCTGGAAAAATTATCCACCAGGTCAGAATTTAGATATAAGTTCTTACCAGATGCAATATTAGATTCGGCACCAACCAAGGATAGAAATGATTCACTCCTTGCGATGTTAATATTTAAAGGCCTACCTACTGACATGTACATTGAATATACGTCAATTTCACCAAACCACTTTTCAGGATGTCCATCTTTATAGATCGCAAACATGCTAAAGTATGCTTTGTTCTGCGCCTCCAAATTCGAACTTTTTTCAAGTCCTTTCTTATCACCCTTCGTAGGAATAATATCAGTTGTTGTCACACCGAAATTATCCCGCACATTCTCTAACTGCTCCGTACGTATCACCAAATCCCCCGTCGTGGTCTTTATCGTCCCCGAACGGTTCTCAACCTTAACACCTTTGTTCCCCACCGCATCTTTCTGGATCCACAGGTTATTATTCGCCTGGATCGTAGCCTGAGTATTGGTCAGGTTATCGTTAAACAGACGCATGTCTTTCCCGGCACTCAACGTACCCGCGTTGTTTAACGTGGTACTGGCAACGGTAATGTCACGCTCACTTTTAACCGTCGCCCCTTTGATGATGTCGGCCTGTTTCGCGGTGATATTCAGATCGGTTTTGGCAGCGGTATTGCCTAGCTGAATTTTGCCTTTGGTATCGAGCGTAATTCCTTGCTGCGTAGAGGTCAGATTCGCCAGATTAACCCCAACCCCCTCTTCGTTAGCCACCAGCCGGATTTTGTTGGCATACATCCCACCCAGCGCCTTGGTGTCGACCGCTAATTGCGGCTGTGCGCCTTCACCGGCTATTGCCGTCAGCGTACCATCCTTATAACTGGCACGGTTGGTCCCCTGTGTCAGAGAGAGATTTTGTGCGGTAATTTTCCCATTAAGCTCGGTAGCCCGACTGATGATATCGACATAATCCTGCGCGCTGGCATCCAGTCCTTTACTGCCAATAATGATGCTGCCCTTCTTCACTTCCAGCGCGTCTAACGCCCCTTGTTTGTCGAACTGGGGTTTCCCGGTGGTCAGCGTTATCACTGGCGTATTGATAAATCCGCAGCCATCGCAGGTGATGCCATTCGGGTTGGCGATCATCACGTTAGCTTTGGCACCGAAGACCTCAAGCTTGCCGTTGAGCTCTGAACGGGTTCCGCCGGTCACTTCATTGATAATCAGGTTGGCGGCATTCCCCTTGAGGTTGGTATTGGCATTAACCTGACCGGCCAGTTGGGATTTTCCCGCCACAGTCGAGTTGTTCAGTACCGCACCGGGGGCGCCAACGTTGAAATCTTTGTAGGTATTATGAGAAATACCTGCGCTGTTAGGAGTGGCTATATTAATAACCGGTACGTTACCCGCCTGTACCTGAGTAGTGGTGTTCGCCGGATTAATACCGGCCGCAAAGGCAGGATGCAGTGGCTGAATGGCCGTCAGATAAATAAGCAGGTAACTGATACCGCGACCCAGAGGATGGTGCAATTTTTCCATTGTTGTATTTCCGTTAGCTGTGGTCCATGTCATAAACGTGCATGTGCGCAAAAGCGCTAAAGAGTGGTGCTATAAGGTCACGGTCGCCTGCCAATAACCGACCCAGTTGTCTGGGTGTAATTCGCTGGGAAAAACCAGGGGCTTGCCTATCATCAGCGAGTGGGTAAACCAACGCCCGTTAAGCGTCAGTCCCAGTGCAGATCCCACCACCTTGCCGCCGTCGACCAGTCCTCCCTGACCGCTGACCCAGCCGCCATCCAACGCCCCGGTGAGCGATACTTCACCCGCGACGGGAAATGACGCCAGTTGCCAGTTCACTTCGTTACGCCAGTACGCGCCACGATTACCGGACAACAGTTGCTCTTTAAATCCGCGTACTGAATAAAGGCCACCGGCCGTCACGCGCTCGCTGGCATACAGATTGTCAGGGGAGGTTTGGGTATACGCCGTCGTCAGGTAGTACAAAGACGGTGTGAGGGAATAGAAGACGCTGGCATTCAGGCTGAGCTTACGAAACTGCGCGCGGGGTGCATCGGGATAACGGGCATCATCACGCTGCGCGCCCATAGCACTCAGCCCCTGACTTACGGTGGGATTAAGGGTGAGATAGGCGTTGCCTGCGCTGCGGCTGTAATGCGGGCCCAGCGCCACGCTACTGACCACCGCACTGCTGTTAGAGAGCACCTGCCCCGCGATACGGTTTTCCGTATGTCGCCGCGTAACAGACATATCCAGCGCCAGCTTCTGTTGACCATCCCGCAACAGTGTGCGGTACGCACCCAGCCGATGTGATTGCCCCATACCCTGATAGCGCCAGGCGCTGCCCGGGAAGGAAAGATCCTGATAGAAGTCGTTCCAACTGCTCTGATAGCTGAACAGCCAATAGCCATAAGGCACGCTCAGATTGCCCGAAAGACTGCGGCTGCGCCTGTCCTGCACAAAAGCGTTGTCGCGTGAGGCAGATAGCACCCACAGATCGGCCATCTGCAACGGGTTGTCTAACGTCAACTGCGTACTCATCTGGCCCGTTCCGGTGGCTTTGCTGCCGCTATTATCCGCCCCCAGATTCATATGCAGCGGCAGCGTATTTCCGGCAGGCACCACCACCACACGGGAATAGCCGGACTGACTGCCCGGCTGAATGTCAATGGTGACAGGCTGTGAGGTAAGGCGGTTAAGCTGTTCGAGCCCTTGTTCCAACTCCCGCAGATTCAGCACATTTCCAGCCGCAGTGGGGAACGCCATGCTAAGGGTAAGGGGCGTTTTTTCCTGTTGAGTGATGGATTCGATACGGCCTTCCGTTACCGCGATCTGTAGCGTCCCGGAAGAGATGTCCTGCTCGGGCACCCAGGCTTGCGAGGTGATATAACCGCGCTGCAAATAGGCCTGAGACACCGAACGCACCAGCGCCTGAATATCCGACATCCTCATGCACTGCCCAGCCCAGGGCGCGGTTAACGTCTGCTGTACCGACGAGGAAAGTGCCGTGACACCTTGTAATTCAATTTGCTGAATACGATAGCATGGTGCATCATCCGCAACAGGCTGCACTTCAGGAACCGTGGGTAACACGGTACTGTTCTGTAGCGCTTCGCGCTGCCGTTGCGTCTGTTCTAACAGGGCTTTTTGTTGCTGTTCAATCAATGCCCGATCAGCTGGTGTCACGTTCTCTGCGTGGCTTACAGCAGAGCAAATACCGAGCGTAAACAGGCTGATAAGGGAAAGAGGCCTACGCAAAATAAACGCAATCCTTACGTTAATTTACAATTCGGCGCATTTTTACCGTTAATGACAGCAGGCGGCTATCAAAAAGAGAGACCAACGCTAAATTCGATACGTCATGCTTATAAATACAATTGTGTAAGAATTAAACACTAATAATCATAGTTATGATTAGCGCACTGATAAATAACAATATCATTAATACAGTTAGCTGGATAATAATGACTATTATATATAATACTGAGCCCTATATTTTATATTCAACATATCCGTGTAAATTCATGCCAGGCGTTATCAAGAAAATGAAATGAGCCGGGTCAGTGGGTAAATCTGCGAGTTACCAGCCAAGAATGCTAATTCAGGGCCATGCAGGTGGCCCTAACAACACAGCTTAATCCTTTGGTTCGATATCACGTGTCTGGAACTCCTTAAGTAAATGCGCTTTCAAGCATGGAGAACGACGAACTGTCGTTTGTCTCCTATACTGTGCCGAAGCGCGCACCGGACTTTGCCATTGCCTCAATTTTATCGGTGATGCACCGATCACCTTTGCCGAGAATGAGGTCTACGAATCCACGCCTGAGAGCCTGTGCCAATGAGGTCATGGGCTGACGGCAATTTGCCTTGCTTATACCTGCCCTCACCGATATGCAAGAGCGCACACAAGCGCAGACAAACAAGATAACAGTCTGACTATGATATAACCCCAATCGTCAGTGAAGATAGTTGGGGTATATTTACGAAGAGTCTTGCATTAACGAATTATTCTTCGTTGCCGCTCGCATTTTTTATCATCATCTTTTCAAATAAAGATTTCATTTCTTTTCTCCACCAAAGAACATTCCTAAACCCAACCATATAAAAGCCATGGGCATTATTTTAAAAACACCTGACTTAGGTTCAACCATTCGATTCCTTGAAATTAAAAAGTGTTAAATTATCGACACACCGTTTAAATTTAACATGATGAGTAATGATAGCATCGTAACGTCAGCCCAGGTCATAAGGAGACGTGTTATGCAAAAACATGATTCATTTGCAAAAGCTGGCAGCAAGATGTCCGACTGGGTGACAGTTAATGAAGCTGTTCACATTATGAAAAAACAAGCCAGTCTGGATTTATCAGATAGTGATGTATACAGATATGCGGTGTGCAATAAACTGCACTTATCGATTTACTTTCAATCGCCAATTAGGCTTAGAAAGGTAAGATTGTCAAAAGGTAAAATACACCTGATTAAAATTGATGATTCACTGGTTGACCGTCTATGTTTACTTGACAGTTGCAGTTTTTTTAACAGAAACGATTTAATACCCTGCACAATAGGTGAATACATTTCGCCTCATTCCAAAATCATCGACACAGCGTTAGTTGGACATGAACACATTGAAATACAACAATTATTGGCAACTACGCTTCATCTACATCGTCCATTACAACAAAGTTGTGGCATAAATTATGGTATCTCAGTCATACATGCCGGAGAGTTATTTCAGGTGTTCGAAATATGTTCATATTCCGATAGAATAAAACGGCAAATGATGAGGTTACCCAAAGCCTTAGCGGAAAAGGTAAAACAGAATATTCCATCCTGCTACCTGAGAGATCATTGCAAAACGAGGCATTTTCCTATCTATCATATCCCTCGGGATGCTTGTTTTGTACTCCGTCAGGCAGAACTTAATAAACTGCGTAGATTGTTATCAAGAAAAAATTCAACAACCCAATCATCCACGCGTATATCATCCCCGCTAGCACGTTATTTTTGGCTTGCTTGTAAGCATAATGAAGTCATCACTCCATTAATTAATCAGCCGTATAAGCTGGTATCTATCTTTGAGCAGTGGGCGCTGGCTGATGGGTTCAGTGATCGACTCAGTGGCGACACACTGAAAGCAGCGCTTGAACGCGGGAAGCCTCATATATTTAAAGGATAAAGTTTAATACGGGGATCGTTATCTTAAAGCCAATGTTATTTATTGGATGACCCTCAAACGAGTACCAGCTTTATGCTATTCAAAATAGCCTAACTGGGTGCGTCAAAACTCCCCGTAGAAGTCAGTCAGCCATTCACGAGAGCAGACCAGCGCTCATGCTGACAACACGCGTTATTGCTCGATAATGTGTTAATGGCAGATCTGCGCTAACTCGTCTTCCGAGAGACCCGTCATTTTCATCACCGTGGCGTCATCCATGCCATTCTGCCGCATGTTGCGGACAACTTTGAGTATTACTGCGAGTCGGCCTAGTTCATACCCTATTTCAAACCCTGTTCTAAACCCTCTCCTAAATCCTATTTCCATCCCCTTCTGTTCAAGCTGTTGTGCTATGGTCATCAGTTACTCCTTACGCTGTAGCATTCAACGGAACTGCTATGAGGATGGCCTCCACAGATCAGTCAAAATAGTATTGCCAAAAAAAGATAACATTACATTCAACATGTCACTCTGCAGGAATGTATCCGTACTCAGCAAGCAGGTTAGTACCTGATAAACAATTTTTAACGGAGCTTTGCCAGTTCTTCTTTTGTCAATCCCGTCAATTTCATCACAGCGGCATCATCCATGCCATTCTGTCGCATATTGCGGATAACTTTGAGCATGGCTTCGCGTCCGCCTTTTTCCATGCCCTTTTGCTCTAATCGCTGCGCTATGGTCATCAGTTCTTCCTCATGCTGCGGCACCCGATGTGCCAGTTCAAAGACAAAGGCCTCTACGTCTAACGCGTCTCCTGCCTCTACCATGTAGTTTACCAGTGATATCGTCTGTTGTCTGGTCATGTAACCCGCCAACAATAGCGTTACCAGTCTGTCCATCAGCTCCGCCAGATCGCGCTGACGAATATGCTTTTGCAACAGAGTCAGTGCTGCCATGCTGCGATGCTCCATGATCTCATCATCCGGGATCACTGTGACATCAACCAGCGGAAAAGGCTTACTGTAAAGCCGTTCAGCCACATCAGGGTAATCAAATCCGGCTAACCAGTTGGTGGAATACGGATAGGGGCTGGTGCTGCCTGCATAAAACAGTATCGGGATCACCAGCGGTAATGTCTTGTGTTTCGCGTCAAGATACTTTTGCATGGCCGCGATGGCGTATCTCATCAGGCGAAATGCCATGTGCTTGTCCGCTGAGCTTTGGTGCTCAATCAGCACATGAATGTACCCTTCCCCTACCCGCGTTTTTACACTGTAGAGCACATCGCTGAAGTAGGCGCGCAGGTCATCTTCAATAAAAGAGCCTGACTCGAGTTTCAGAGTGGTAAGGTCACACAACTCCCGCAATTCGCCAGGCAAATGCAGTTGCATAAAATCTCTGGCGGTATCCGAGTTGGTCAGAAACTGTTTGAAAGTCGCATCATGGGGCGTCGGCGTGTTGCTGCTCTTTTTCATTGCGCCAGGCTCAATAAATCGTCTGTCACGATGTTAACAATCCTGACCTCTCAGCTTCGTCAAAGAGAATGTGATAGCAGCTAACGCGCTGCGCTTGTTGGCTCCTGACGGAATATCTATGAAATAGGTATCCCGTCAGGAGCGCTGAACTCAAAACACTGACCCACAACTCTCCTTGTCCACCATGACTACGTTGAATGTTTCGATAGCGCTAAGGCCAGATTTTTCCGGTTGTGTGTTTAACGCATCGGCAATCAGGCGTTCTCCTTTGGGCCAGTGTCGGGCTAACGTATTCGCTAACGTTGAATATTGAAAACGGAGAAAGAAGGATAAATGTGGTTGAATTTGTTCACATCGCCAGCCTGTTATTGGTAGATCCCTTAGCGGTTCAAATAAAATAATCATTAAATAACATGGTGGTATTCCTAATAGTCCGGAACCTCACCTGATGGCTGGATTTATTATTCACTAACAATATGATCTACTCCCTAATTATCTCAAATGCTCCGACATCAAAACCCGTATTAAGCACTGAATGATCCTTAATACGGGTTCATGTACTTTCTCTCCTGCGCCTTATGTGTTGTTGTATTAATACACATGGCACTTTGTGAACTGAGGAGAAAAAAATGACACCCCATCCGTTGTTGTGTTTAAAACAAGTAAAAATCAGGAGGATGAATAGCCATGATCCCCTCACTCAACTACATCATATTGATTAATGTTTTGCGCGCGTTAAAAAATGGGAACATTCGTTACTGCGAAAAATTAGGTTTCAATCACGATGAAATGATAGCGATCAACCGAATGACACTGGATGAATTTTTTATTATCAGCAGAGCATCTACCCAGTTTATGAATGTGAGAATTCACCATGAGGCTTTGCACCGTCTTCTGATCCAATCCGGTAAAGAGGTGGAACTTCAGCATCAAATTAACCGGGCAATTTCGCTTGGCGGTTCACTTGAACTTATAAACCGGTATTTTGGCCTTACCTGTCACGAAACGTGCGCCCGTCGCCGATTGCTCGGTATCCGAGTTGCGCAGGGAAGAACGCCGCATCCGGATGAAAATACCGATAGCGCTATCTGGCTACGCTGGCAAAAGCAAGGTACGGAGAACATCGAATCACTCCACGCACTCGATACCATGATGCAAATCACCGAAGAACTCTCTGGTGTTAGTGATGCTCCGAGCCTTACTGCCGTCTGGCATCGCATCACTCGTTGTGAAAAGGAGACGTTAATCAGGAGAAAAGCGCATGCCGGATGACATCGACCGCGATCAGGAATTTAATGAGCAGCAGTTGGAAGCAATGATTGAAAAAAACCGTTTTAAACCAGCTGTAACACCTTCGCTATTTCATTGCCGACGCTGTGGTGACCCCATTCCAGACAAACGCCGCCAGACCTTGCCCGGTGTGACCACGTGTATTGATTGCCAGACCCAGATTGAATGTAAGCGTTGTTAGCCACACCACCTACAGTAGAATGGCTGCACACGATGAAGTTGCAAACTCAAACTATTTCTCGTCAGAATACACAGATAAATATTTTCACCTTCTGACCAGGCGTTAATAAAAGGATGAGCCAGCCGATGGAAATTATTCTGATGCGTCACGGTAAACCCAGTTTTACTGGTGCCCGAAAAGTAACTACGCATGAAATGGCCAGTTGGATTCAGCAATACGATCTTTCTTGTATCGGCAGTGATCAACCACCAGAAGCCTGTCGAGTGCAGGCTCACAGGGCGTTAGTGGTTTTCAGCAGCCCCCTTCCCAGAGCAATGTCTTCTGCACGCAATCTCAATGTTGAGCCTGAGATAATCGATAACGTATTCAGGGAAGCAGGGTTGCCTGTATATCTGATCCCTGTTGTTAAGTTATCTCCCTTCAGTTGGGTTATTTTTTTCCGTCTGATGTGGCTTTGCGGTATGTCACAAAAGGCGGAATCTTTAGCGATGGCAAAAAGGCGCGCACATCAAGCTACAGGTATGCTGGTAGAGCATGCCAGAGAGAACACCGGGCCCGTGCTGCTGATAGGGCACGGAATTATGAACCGTCTTATTGCTAATGAATTGATATCATTGGGCTGGAAAAAGCGTACCCGTGCCGGTAAAGGATACTGGGAGGCAGGCGTTTATGAGTTCTTTTAGCATAGCCCCTCAGTATGGTTGCCCCTCAAGAGCGTAAAGCGGGCTTATTATTTTGGTGTGTTTATCAACAAGGAGTGGCTTTGCTTGAATACTTCAGTCGACACCACCGGCAAGCTCATCTAAAGTTTGACCAAAAACTCGATGGTAGTTAACGCTCTTGATAACCTGAGCACCGAGAGACTCATAAAACTTTTGCGCCAATGGATCTGCTGCCACCGATAACCAATCGAGTTGAAAGCACCCCTGCTCTTGAGCACGGCTTGCGATAAAACCCATCAGCTTTCTGCCAATTCCTGCCCTTCTGAAAGGAGCAGAAACAAACAGCTCTTTGATAAACATTTGCCCACTGAAACGTGGCGAGGGGTACATCACTGAAACACATGAAAACGCAGCGATGACGCCATCACAAACCACTTTATGAACTTCAGTACTGGAGCCAACTGCAAAGACCTTATCCTTCAGATAAGCGGACATGTCACTCCTGGACAGGCAAAGTTTTTGGTTATAGTAGGTTTCCATTTCGATAAAAATATCAGCCAAATCATCATATTCGTATGGTTTGCAGATAGTGATATCCATCTATGCTTCCTAAGAAAAATGTAAACATTCATCATAGCCTAACGACAAGCCAAAGTGGTGGCGCTATCACCAAAGATCGCTACAGCGCATCTTTAAAACTGCCAGAGCGCTAATGTTTGCGATTAGCATTTAGCTGCTTTCAGCAGCTATGAGCGGACGTTCTTGTGCTAAGCAGGTAGTTTGATTACAGCGAAACTATTCATTGTAAAGTACATCGAAAAAATACTAATCATTTGTCTAAAACCATAACTAATTTAACCATCAGGAAATTAAAAATATGAGCATGCGTTTATGCAGGGATAACCGAAAAAAAGTACGAAACACTCCTCGTCGTATAGAACTACTTAATCGTTAGGCAGAAATTTTTTCACCCCAATCGTTAAACAGGACGATTTATTTTTATCAGCCTGAGACCCAGCGTGATGAGTCGGTTATTTAAGCTCGGATTGAGATGACGAATGGCGCACGATAAAAAAATTCAGGAAAAACACTACTGATACAGAATTTTCTATAGAAGACATTGTACTGAAGACGGCTGATTTTTCATATCCATTATACCGTTTAATCAAAAAAACATACAGTCTGGAACTTGCTTTCAGACTGATTCAGAGAATGGAAATCCCCATCCGCCCGATGAGAAACAGTAATAGTATAAGAAAGAAGACCCTGATAAATCCACTACCATATCGCAAGGCTAAAAATACACCTGTAACAGCCCCTGCAACATTACAAATACCGACTACACCTCCTATTACCCACAATACATTCCCTGACGGTACAAAAAAACACAGTGCGGCAGTAAAAGTCCCAAGATTTATTAATTTGGCTGATGCAGATGCATTCAGAAAATCAAAGCCAAAACATTTAACAAAAGCAAACAATAATAGACTTCCACTGCCTGCGCCAAAGATGCCATCATAAAATCCGATAAAAGCGCCTAACACTATCCCCAACAGTATCTCTTTCAGACCAATACTGATATCAGCATGTAGCCGTCCCAGATCCTTTTTTATGAAGGTATAGACTGCCATAACAATAAGAATTACAAAAATCAGATACTCCATAAACTCTCTTGGTATAAGAGAGACAGTGTATGCTCCAGCGAATGAAAAAATAAACGCGGCACCCATTGTTGGGATAATGAGTCTCCATATAATCTTTACCCGGCGGAGATACCCAGAGATAGAAAATGTGTTCCCGAGTAGTACTGCCAATTTATTGGTACCAAAAATCGTTGCCAGGCTGGAGCTAGGTAAAGCATGAATGAGAGCAGGAATTTGAACAAGCCCTCCGCCACCAACCGCAGCATCGATCAGGCCACCACAGAAAGCAAAGCCTCCCAATGCAAAAAGAGAAATATCAATATTCAACACTTATTACAGCCCCCGCAAATGCATTAAAGACATATTTTAAATTTATTTCTTCTGTAACACCTGAGCATTGTTTCCTGCCTCATAACAGACAACGAAAAATACGATAGCAAGTTCTTTATTTCAGTGAGTCAGAACGTTTTGTAATGCAGAAAAGGCGATGCCAACTCTTCTGTTATAATCAAGCATGACATGCTTAAGTCGTTCTGTATTGAATGAAAGCTTCGCGATACGACTAAAGGCCTGTAACGCGGCCAGCGCATGTAAACCATGCCTGTTTTCTACCTCCCCGGCATGCCCAATGACGTAACCTTTGGCGTTACGAAGCGCTTTGGTGTCCTCATTTAACGACGCATTAAAGGACAATAATTTCCCCTCTATAAACTGGGCAAGAAAATTGTATTCGCGTCCGTTCCAGAGTTCAGATGCGACAGAGACCATCATGGCATCCACGACAGACTGCTGATATTCAGTAGAATGCATTGCAGACTTATGTTTTGCAATGCCGGTATTGTAGAGGAAATCAGAGAATTCATTACACTCATTGATTTTATATTGATCATCAACCCAGGCTGAAGCCCCAAAAGCATTTGTCATATATTTATACATTCCGTCATGCCCCTTTTGACCAAGACCAAAGTCATCTTTTGATACTTCATGCATATGGGCC
The DNA here is from genome assembly GCF_025962655.1 of Candidatus Symbiopectobacterium sp. NZEC151. Classification (GTDB taxonomy): domain Bacteria; phylum Pseudomonadota; class Gammaproteobacteria; order Enterobacterales; family Enterobacteriaceae; genus Symbiopectobacterium. The sequence goes on from NZ_JAGFPE010000001.1 coordinate 1,653,191, forward strand.
AGCACGTTATGATAGATAGCCTGATTTTCTTGTGAAATGTAAAGTGCGTCAGCGGATAGACGCATGATTATTTTTCCGGATACCAGGCTCGTCGTTTTGTGCGTTTCATTCCAGCCGTTGAAAAAGCTGAGGACTCCGGGTTCAACTTTTTCCGTTTTCAGAAAGGCAAGAAAAGTCCCTTCCGCATAAGCCTGAGCCTCCTGGGTTATTTCATGACAAAGAACGTCGTACATCATATTCTGAAGTTCTTTAACATGTTCAATATACACGGAGATGGGTGGCCTGCGAGCATCTCCGGCTATCCATCGACCAGGCAGTTTTAACATTGCGATATGTTCAGGCAAACCATCGACGAATACCTCCCCCAGTTCCTGCATAGAAAAAGGTTTAGTTGATATGTCATTACTACATTGCATAGATAATGAAATCATATATCCACCTCGGTTATTCACGAACTAAAAATATTAAAGACCTCTGAACCATTTATTGGAAAATGGATGATAAAGTTATTTTTTTATTACAGCATTTCAAATAATATCTGATTCCACCTCCAGGCATTGTACGGTGATTGATTAATACACTACAACTGACTTATAGTGAGTTAATTATTCACTTTTAGTGAGGTGTAAAGGGATGGATATATCTCAGCTGAAAATGTTTAAAACCGTTGCCGAGCAGGGTAGTATCGCCAGAGCATCCGAAAGACTGCACTGTGTTCCCTCAAATATCACAAACAGAATCAAGCTCCTGGAAACGGAACTGGGTGTTTCTCTTTTCATCCGTAAGGGGCGCGGACTGGTCATCACACCTTCGGGAGAAATACTGCTGGAGTACGCCAGCAAAATACTGACTTACTGCCAGGAAGCCCGCCAGGCACTTAAGCCCTCATCAGAACCTGGAGGGGTCCTGCGGATCGGAGCTATCGAATCTGCAGCAACAGGACGGCTACCGATGGTTCTTCCAAAATTCAACCAGAGCTATCCCGCAGTCCAGGTGCAATTCAGTACAGGGACATGGCAACAGTTAGTCAGCGATGTCGCCGAACTTAAACTCGATTGCGCGGTTATCGCGACAAAGGATGACCATCCGGATATCACTTATGTGAAAGCCCACCAAGAATCACTGGTATTGATTGCTTCTCCTTTTACAGGAAAGATATCAGCGCCTCAGGATCTAGAAGGTAGACACCTTTACATGTGGCCTCACGGGTGCCCTTACCGCCAGGCCCTGGAGCGTTGGGTAAATCAGCATCAGATCACAGTCGATATCACCAGCATTGCAAGTTATGGAACTATTCTTGGGTGTGTCAGTTCCGGTACAGGTGTCTCGCTGGTACCTGCTGGCTTTTTTGAGCAGTTTAAAAGAACCGGTAATATCAGGGGGTATACAGTTAGCGAGTTATTTCCCGTACAAACTTACTTTATAAAAAATAGCAGAATAGACCTTCATCACGCACGTAATGCGTTTGAAACGTTATTGCGTGCAGAATTAAACAATGTGTGAATTTTCTACGGCCATAATCAGCACATCACACTGGAAGGCGACGTCTGAAAACTATCTTCACCGCAATGATGCTTGTCATCGAACATTCGAGGACATTATCGCCTTCATATCACTGGAAAGCGCCTCTGCCCGCTTTTCCAAGGCAGCTAACATGAGGTCTTTTTTATCTTTTACTTTAACTAGATAATAGAAAGGTTCACTATTAGTGCAGGTTAAACGATAGATTGTAAAGTCATCATCATGCGGTATTAATGCGCGATAGTTTCCTTCAGAGATAAACATAAAACGGGTATCAGGATGTTCGCCAAGCAACATATATTCATTATTGCAATAAAACGTATCGCGCGTATCATACTTCATAGCCAATTCGAAACCAAATTTTAAGATAGACAGCGCCTGTACATCAAGTGCGATACATGAAATATAGCCAATCATATACAGCGGAGCAAAAATAGACATTGAATAGGTCATGTTAAAAGAAGGATTTCTTTTTATTCTTTTTGCTTGCGAGGTGATAGAAGATAAGATAGTAATAAAAACAAACCAAATAATGTAATAGAAGATAAAAATTAAAAATAAAGCTGCAACTACCGTTATGAGTTTATTAAGTGTAGTATCAAAAGGAATGTCAAACGAATTAGATATTAGTGAACGTGCGAGATAGTACGAGATCAATGAAACGATTAGCCATGAATATTTAACTCCTAGTTTTACTCTCAGAGCCATTGTTTTTTCTTTATTATCGATCGATTTTATATGAGATACGACAGTGTAGATAATTGACAGTGCAGTTATAAAGATCAGCGCATTCGGAATGACGATGCTGGTATAATTGGAAATATCAAAGGAAATACAGGTTACCAAAAATAGCAATGCTGAAAGCAATGCCGCTCTTGGCGTTTTTTTATGATTATTCCGGAATCGAGTGACAGATTGATTAAACGATGTTTTATTCCAGTAAAAGTGCACGATTTGTCCGCTAAGGATAATCATCCCTAACCAAACAATAATGGGATATAGCTGTGTGGTCTGCGGCGTAACGAAGAGCACTGCCATATAGAACAATAAAAAATGCGCGACACCGAAGTTTAATGAACCCCATATTTTTTTCATAGAAGGTCTGTTTACAATCAAGTTACCCCATTGAGTTTTATACTTAGCATTTATAACAGATGCCAGCGAGATAGGAAATTAAATTATGCTCACGAAAAGGAAAAAAGTGAATTACAACACATTTAACAGATATATCAGAGGATATGTTCTCAAATTTTCTTCAACCGTCATCCTCTGAACAACGCATTTTAGGTAATGCCTGATACATTCAAGCGGTGAAACCTATTAACCATGCAGCAATAGCCATTAATTCCCCCTTCTGATACAAAGCAGCCGACCAGATTAAGCGCGCAACTAAACCACAAAAACATCAGTCCCTATCTGAACTAATACCACTAACCCACTCTAAAAACTCCCCTTTTTTCTTTCACTTTTCCAATCTGAGTTTCCCCTATCGAAACAGCTCCCCCTAGCGCACCCTACTCTCGCCAGCAAAGTCTGGAGAACCACAGGGATGTCTATTCGTCTCGGTAAAGTATCGCTCTTTAACAACAGGGACCGGGCTGTCACATAACCACAATTCAGGGTGCCGCTGAATGTCCTCGCTGACCCGTTAGAACCGGAATGCAGGATCGGGATGTGACCTGTTTATTGCCTCAATACCTTGCCGTTATCTGTCATTAATAAGGAGCCGCCCCCATGCACAAGCGAGAATATTGGACCACGATGTTCATCACCCTATTCATTTCAGCGCAGGCGCTGGCCGCTGACAGCGGTTTTACCAAAGCCAACGACACGCTGAACCATACCTCCGCAGGCCTGCTCGGTCTGGCCGCAGCCACCATCACGTTAGCCACCATGTGGATTGGCTACAAGGTGCTGTTTGACGGCAAAAGCCTGCACGACATGCGCAACGTGATCATTGGGGCCATCCTGATTGTCGGTGCCTCCGGCTTCGGTGCCTATTGGGCGTCATAGGAGAAAACCGATGACTACCCTGAATAAGGCACTTACCCGTCCCGCCACCATCATGGGTATTCCTCTGGTGCCCTTCGTTATCGTCAGTGGATTTATCGTTCTGTTGTCGGTCTATCTCAGCTATTACCTCGCGCTGTTACTGATCCCGGTCTGGGTGGAAATGAAAGTGAAAGCCAGGGCCGACATGCATTATTTCGGGCTGCTGTGGCTGGCGTTTAAAACCCGGGGGCGGTTTGCCACCAATAAACGGTTTGGCGCAAATGCCCTGCTGGCCGGGCAATACGATGCCGTCGATATCTCGGAGTTTATGCACACGATGAAATTAAACCAACGCATCACGCTGGATAAATACCTGCCCTATTCCTCCCACGTTCACCCGCAGGTCATCAGAAACCGTCACGGCGATTTGGTTGCCACCTGGGAAGTGGGCGGAACCCTTTTCGAGGGTGAGCATGAGCACCACCTGACGTTAATGGCAAATCATCTTAATAACGTCATTCGCGCGTATGAGGGATTGGCGGTGACGTTTTACGTGCACCGTATCCGGGAAAAATACCACGATGCCTTTGCCGCCACGTCAGGTATCCCGTTCTCAGATGACGTGACCGAAGGTTATTACCAACCGGTTAAAGACAAACCGTTCTGGCGACATCGTATTTTTTTCACCCTCTGCTATGCGCCCCGTTCAGCACCTGATGAGGCCTTAAACGTGATGCTGGAATACCGGGAAAATCTCTCGACCGCGTTATCACGTTATCAGGCACAACCGCTGGGTTTGTTCGAAGAAAAGCGCCGGGTGTACTCTTCACAGCTGTCGTTTTATCACCGCCTGATAAGCGGAAAATGGCAGCGGGTGGCAGTAACCCGCACCCCGTTTTATGACCTGCTCGGCACACCAGACCTGTTCTTCAGTACCGACACCGCCGAATGCCGCACCCTGTGGGGTTCGCGTTTCTTTCGCGCTCTGGAAATCAAGGATTATTCGCCGGAAACCGCGACCGGATTGCTGGATGCGCTGCTGTATGCCGAAAGCGAATACGTTCTTACGCAGTCCTTCACCTGCATGGCGCGCGATGAAGCACAACAGCATATCCGGCTGGCAGAAAAGCGGCTGAGCTCCACCGAGGATGACGCCTTCTCACAACATGAAGAGCTGATTGTGTTGCGTGACCTGCTCCAGTCAGGGCATGTGTCGTGCGGGAAATACCACTTTTCCCTGTTGGTATCGGCCGACAATGCCGATCAGGTGGTCAAGGACACCCATGCGCTGGCCCAGCCCTTTGTCGATCTCGGTATCATGACCACCCTGTCCACCCAGTCGCTGCCTGCCGCCTGTCTGGCACAACTGCCGGGCGTGTATCACCTGCGCCCCCGACTGGTGGTCATCAGTAGCCAGAACTATGCGGACATGGCGAGCTTGCATAACTTTCATCCCCACAAGCGTGACGGCAACCCGTGGGGCGAAGCCATCGCTATTCTGACATCGCCCGGTGGCGGCGGTTATTGTCTCAACCTGCATGACAGTCAGGTCGGGCGCGATGACTTCAACGAAAAAACGCCAGGCAATACCGCCATTATCGGTAAAACCGGCTCAGGCAAGACCCTGCTGATGACCGTGTTGCAGCAGCTGATGCAGAAATACCGTAACCCGGCCACGTTTGCCGGATCGGCCACCATCAAACGACTGACCACCGTATATTTTGATAAAGATCGGGCAGCGGAGATGGCGATCCGCCAGATGGGCGGCCATTACTTCCGGATCCGCTCAGGAGTTCCGACCGGGTTTAACACGTTTTCACTGGCCCCCACCCGGCGCAACATCGGCTTTATCAAGCGACTGATACGCATGCTGTGCCGTCGCAACGACGCGCCGTTAGATCCGCGCGACGAACAACGGATCAGCACCGCCGTGGAAACCATCATGCTGGACTACCCGCAGGCATACCGCCGCTTTGGTATCACGCGGCTGCTGGAAGTACTGCCCGAAGCGCCCACCAGAGAGGCCAGAACCAACGGGTTACGTATCCGCCTGAAACCTTGGGCACAGGGCGGTGAATTCGGCTGGGTGTTCGACAACGAGCAGGACAGCTTTGACATCGGTGACAGCGATAATATTGGTATCGACGGCACCGAGTTTCTCGATGATGACGACATTCGCGGGCCCGTCACCTGTTACCTGTTGTACCGCGTGACCGGCCTGCTGGACGGTCGCCGACTGGTGATGTTTATGGATGAATTCTGGAAGTGGCTAGCCGACATCGAGTTTTCTACCTTCTCGCTCAACATGCTCAAGGTGATCCGCAAGCTGAACGGCATCTTTATCGCAGCCACCCAGTCACCGGATGAGATCGTCAGGCACCCGATTGCCCCGGCCATTATTGAACAGTGCAGCACACAACTCTTTCTCGCCAACCCGAAAGCCAGCCGTGTTGATTACGTAGAGAAACTGAAAGTCCCGGACAGCGTTTACGACATCGTGAGAAACCTCGATCCCGGCGAGCATTACATGGTGGTAGTGAAAACACCGTTACACACCGGAGAGACCCGCCCCTTTATCGCGCTGGCAAAAATGGACCTGTCCGGCCTCGGCAGACTCACCAAACTGCTCAGTGGGACGGAAGACAACCTGAAGCTCTTTGACACGCTCTACCAGCCGGGCATGCCACCCGGAGAATGGAAAGAAAAATTCCTCGCATTAGCCATCTGACACCACCACCACAGAGGTGATCATCATGCCTGTCCGACACGCCATGCTGGCGCTGTCGCTGTTTATTGCCCTACCGGCAATCGGCGGCGGCATCCCGGTATTCGACACCATACAGAACGCCGAATCCATCAGACAGTGGACTCAGGAATTAAAGCAATGGGAGGAGACCGTCACCCACTATAAAAGCCAGCTTGATGCCTATCAAAAGCAATTAGCCACCGCAACCGGCATTCGCGATATTCAGGGTTTTCTCAGCGAGACCCGAAACCTTAAAACCGATATTGATGCGTTACGCAAAAACGGGATTTCACTCGATACGTTACTGACCCAGCCGGACGGGGAATATTCCTCCGCACTGAATACGTTGTACGACAAATATCAGGCTTTCAATGTATGCAACCCGGCCAACGCCTCTGACTACTATCAGGCTATCTGTCGGCAAATCGTCCTCAATCAGGCGCTCGCGATTGAGAATACCCGTGACGTTGAAACACGCATCGGCAACGCGCTCAGCGATATAGCCCTGTTATCCGCGCGCATCACCGATGCCAAAGACACCAAAGAATCACAGGATCTGGCCAATGCCATAGCGGCCCGAAGTGTGCAATTAAACGTACTGACTCACCAATGGGAGATGACCGTCAAACAAACTGAGCAACGCGCCGCATTGCTGGAACAGCAACGGCGGCAGGCATTCAACAAGCAGCAAGCCACCGCCCCCATTCCTGACTTTAATCACTGAGAGGTCAACCATGAAAACCCCTTTTCTCCTTTATCCAGCCCTGCTCGCTACATTATTACTGGCAGGGTGTGATTCTCCCAAATCAATAGCGTGGTACAAGGCGCACCCGAATGAATTAACCGTCCGATATAAAGAATGTGAATATTCCGGTGACGATTCTCAGGATTGCCGCAATGTGCGTGAAGCACGGTTTCAACTCAGCCAGGAGAACGCCCCGGTTCCCAACTTCAATCAATGAGGTCCCCATGTCAGCAGGTCTCTTTGTCGGAATGGACAAGGCCATCACTGACGGGTTACATGCCGTACTACAGGGGCAAACCGCTGTGTACGGCAATATGATCCGTGTTATCGCCGTGAGTTCATTCACCTTGTTTATCACTTATCGCGGCTACCAGACGCTCGCCGGAAAACGCCAGACCCCGTTTGAAGATATCGCCTGGGATATGGGACGCATGGCGTTAGTCATGACGTTCGTGTTAAATCTCGGCGGCTGGCTGGATATTGCCCTGCTCGCCATAGATGGATTGCGGGAGGGCGTCAGCGGCAATGACAACGTCTGGGCATTACTGGATACGGTGTGGGAAAAGACCCAGGTTATTGCGCAACAGCTCTATCAACGGGATGAATCAACCTACCTGAAGTTGAATGGCAGTCTGGCGGAAGGTCTGGTGTGGGGCGGTGCGCTCATTACCTTATTGCTGGGTACCGCCGTTAACCTGCTCGCTGAGATCACTATTCTGTTGATGACCACCACCGCCCCGCTGTTTATTTTCTGCCTGCTGTATGGCTTTCTGATCCCGATGTTTAATAACTGGCTGAAAATTATCTTCACCGCCATTCTTACCGTGATGTTTTCCGCACTGTCGATACGTATTGTGATCACTTATCTCAACGGGGTATTCGATGAGGCGACGCATTTCGCCGACAATGCCAATATCATCACGCTGGGCGCGCAATGCGCCATTGCCGGAGCCATTGCGGGTATCATCATTTTCTTTTCAGCAAAAATCGCCAGTGCATTAGCCAGCATCGCCGTTCACGCGGCATTGCAGGGTGCAGCGATGGCGGGCATCGGCGGCGGAATAAGAAAATCCGCTGATGCCACCAGGCCAACCCTCAAAGCAGGTGCGTCCGCAGCCAGACTGGTGGCAAAAGGCAGTATTACAGCGGGTAAGGCTATCGCCAGCACTACCGGCAACGCGATCTCCGCCTGGCAAAAACGCGCCGCGTCCATCGAAAGTATGAAACACCTCAACCTGCAACGTCACCGCTAAGCATTCTCCCCCATTCCCTCACCGTACCCGCACCACGCCGTCAGGCGCGGTGGGGTCACGTTCATCATCGAAGGAGTTGCCATGAAACCCAGCCTGTTTCTCCTGCTGCTGTGCGCGCTTATCGGCTGCGCACAGCATAACGACGACCTCCCGCCGGTCTCCGGTGACCGGGAGCCCGTCAATTCCCCGGCCATCATTCAGGAGGTCACCGCTCATGTCTGAAACCGAAAAAATCATCGCCTCGTCCCGCCGCTTTGAAAACGTCATGCTGGAAAAAGAGGCCCGCGAAATAAAGCTCGCCTGGCGTCTGGCAGCGACAGGCTCCCTGCTGACCGCGCTGGCGCTCATTGCCATCATTCTGCTGCTGCCGCTGAAAACCACCGACGTTGAATTATGGTCGGTGGATAAGCAAACCGGGCGTTATGAATATATGACGCGCATTAAGGAACGGGATATTGCCACCCAGGATGCCCTTGCTCATGCCTTCTCAGCGCAGTACGTCACATTGCGCGAAGGGTATAACTATTTTTCACTTCAGCGCGATTACGACGAGGTGCAGTTATTTAACAGCGACAGCGTGAACCGGGATTATCTGGACGAATTTAATGGCGTACAGGCACCGGATATCCTGTTTAATAAAGCGGAATACCGGGTGGAGATCGACATTATTTCCAATGTCCATGCCCCGGCCACCCAGCCGGATAATCTCGCTACCCTTCGCGTCAAACGCACCCTCAGGCACATTGCCGATAACGCGGTCAAAACCGATTTCTGGAATATCCGCCTGACCTACCGTTACCTGCCTCGCAAAGCGCTGACCGACAGCCAACGCGAGATAAACCCGCTCGGGTTTATCGTCACCAGTTACCAACGCGATAAAGAGTTGAGGAAAGAATGATGCTGAACATTATCCTGCCCCTCGGCCTTCTCTTCATGTCCTGCGTCTGGGCCGCCTCGGTGCCCCAGAGCAGCAGATACGATCGCCGGATACAAAACGTCACCTACAACAGCCAGAATGCCACCGAAGTGAACACCCGCCCCGGCTATCTCACCACGTTGCTGTTTGACGATGATGAACAGGTTATCGACGCGCAAACGGGCTTTGCCAAAGGATGGACGGTCACCAAAAACGGCAACCGGGTGGACGTCAGCCCCACGCCCATCAGCCAGCCGGTCACCGATGCCCCGGGCAACGGCGTCAATCAGGTGTTTCTGCCGACCGGCAAGGACTGGAACACCAATCTGATTGTGGTGACCAGCAAACGCGTTTACAGCATGGAGCTAAGGGTACTGGATCAGGATACGCCCGCGCTGGCGTTCGTTATCCGCTACCACTACCCAAATGATGCCCGGCAAACGGCGGCCAGCTCAACGCAGCAAAAAACCGTGCAGGAAGAGAAACAGCGTATCGCGGCCGCATTCAGCCGGTCGGGCACAGCGCGCAACTGGGATTACACCAAACGGGTAGCCGCACACGCCGCCTTTATCGCACCTGACTTCGCCTATGACGATGGTCGTTTTACCTATCTCGGCTTTTCACCGTCGAAAACCCTGCCTGCACCTTTTCTGGTGGTTAACGGTCAGGAGCAGGTTGTCACGCCCGGGGTGATGCAGCAAGGCCGCTACACCGTGCTGACGCTACGTGCCCTTTCGCCGCAACTGGTGTTGCGCTACGGGCACGCCGTGGTCGGCATTGAAAACAGCGCCTTTGGCAAAAGGCCGTTGACCAGGGGTGACACCGTGTCGCCAGACGTCGAACTGGAGGCCAAATGACCGATACGCCTTCGACCGACACTGGGAAAACCACTGCTGAGAGGGAAGCAGAAGCCCGCACACGCCTGCGTGCCGAGAGGACCCCACATACGCAAGAGCAGCGACATGACCCCAACCAGCCTGAAGTGGCCCGTTTTCGCAAGCCCTCCGGGCATCGCACACTGATTGTCATTCTGCTGAGCCTGGCCTTATCGATAGCGCTGTCGCTGGGCGGCAGTCGCTTTTTTGGTACGCTGAAAACCGGTGGTAAGAAAGAGGCGGGAAGTACGCCCCCCTCAGGGATTGCGTCAGCACATGCGCGCCGTGGTCTGGGTATGGACAGCAACCCTTTCGGACAACAGACACCGCCATCCGTCACAGCGTCGGCCAACCAATCTGCCGCCACGTTGCCCCCAGAGCTACCAAGGTTAAATAAGGCGGCGGCGCTGGCCGACAGCGCCGGTACAACCACTGCCCCCTCAGAGCGCAGCTCGACCGTCCCCTCAGTGACATTGGTTAAGGGCAAAGAAGAGCAGCCATACCCCAATGAACAGGACGCGTCGCCCCCAGACAGTACCCATAGCAGCGCGACTTTAGCCTCTATCACCCATGTCAGGCGACTGGGACTCGATCCTGATCTGTATATTCCGGTTGATCGCTATATCCCTTGTTCGATGATGCGACGTTTCGTTTCCGAGGTGGGCGGCAGGATCTCCTGCCTGATCGGCGAGGACGTCTACAGCGCCAGCAACCACGTCAGGCTGATCCCGGCAGGCACGCTGGCGCGGGGGATCTATCGCACCGGCGCATTGCAGCACGGACGCAGCCGGATGTTTGTTATCTGGACCGAATTGCGCACGCCGGAGCCGGGTAGCCTGCAAATACCGCTGACCAATACCGAGGTCACTGGCCAACTGGGCGAAGCCGGTATCGCGGGCCGGATCGACAGCCATTTCTGGCAACGGTTTGGCAATGCGCTGATGCTGAGCACGGTGCAGGATGTGGCCGCCGCAGCCGCAGGTGCAGCACCGGGCAAAGACCGCCATACCGATTACACCGAAAACACCCGTGCCGCCACGGCCGAAATGGCAAAAATCACGCTGGAGAACAGCATCAGCATCCCTCCGACGCTCTATCTGAATCAGGGGGACATCATCGGCATCATGACCGGTGCGGATATTGATTTTTCATCCATCTATCAGTTACGGCTGAAAGCGAGGAGATATGGGCGCTGAAAACCTGTCGCTGGATTTTATGAAACAGCAACTGTTCGGTGATCTACTGCCGATTGAAGGACTGACTGAAATCGCCATTAACCGACCGGGCGAGATCCACACCAAAATATACGGAGCATGGCAAAGGCACGCTGCCGCCATCACCCTGCGCCAGTGTTATGCCTTTGCCAACGCGCTGGCCGCCTGGCACGAGGACAATATTGATGATGTGTCACCGATCCTTTCTGCCACACTCGGATCCGGTGAGCGCGTTCAGGTGATTATTCCTCCGGCCTGCGAGCGTGATACCGTTTCCATTACGCTGCGCAAGCCCGCCTTTGAACAAAAAGCCCATCAGTTGTATATCGATAACGGGTTTTATCACCGGGTAACGAATAAGCAGCAGGAGGAAAACCACGATGATGCGCTGACGCAATACTATCACCGGGGCGATATTCCCCGTTTTATGGAAAAGGCAGTGGAATACGGCAAGACCCTTTTTATTGTCGGTGAAACCGGTTCAGGTAAAACCACCTACATGAAAATGTTGCTGCACTATATTCCGCTGCACCTCAGGCTGATCACCCTCGAAGACAATCCGGAAATCAAGTTTTATCGCCACACCAATTATGTGCACCTGTTTTACCCGGCAGATGCCGGAGAGGAGGCGATCATTACTCCCGGCAGGTTGATTCGAGCCAATTACCGCATGAATCCGGACCGCATCCTGCTGGCAGAAATACGCGGCAAGGAAGCCTGGGACGCATTAAAAATAATCGGCTCCGGCCATCAGGGACTGATGACCTCACTGCATGCGGGCAGCCCCAGAGAATGTATTGAAGGGATCATCGATCGCTGCTACGAAAATCCCGACTGCCACAACATCCCGTTTGATGTGCTACTACGCAAGGTGCTGAACAGTGTCGATATTATCGTCAGCGTGAATATCGACGGTGATATTCGCCGCATGGGTGATATCTATTTTAAACCGCTGCATCTGAAAGGTATGAAGGAAACCTTCAACAGCACGAACCGTCATTAAGGAGGAGATCACGATGCAGAAACCCACACTCTCCACGATTGTTTTTTGCGCTTCCACGCTATTTACGTCATCGGTTTTCGCCGCTGACGCCTGTGAAACGGTGTTATGCCTGTACGGAAAAATAACCGGAAGCGATACCGGCAGTGAATGCCACACCGCCGAGCGGGCCTTTTTCAATATTGTGAAAAAGAGCCGCTGGGGATCTCTGCCCGCTGCCACCGCTGAGGCGCGCCAGGCCTATTTAGCGGAATGCGCATCCGCAGACCCGGCCATTATCCGCCAGATAATCACGCGATTAGGCCGTCTGCGGGGTTAACCAGGAGAAATAACCATCATGACAAAACCCGGCTTTATTCAGCATCCCTGGTCACCTCTGCGGGGTGATTTTCTTCGCGCCGACTGCGTTATTCGAGATATTGAACACGAGGAGGTACGCGGGTGTGGACTTTATTATGAAATTTATCATTACCGCGTACTGTGTCGGTTGCTTGGTCTGTACGACACCCTTAATGAAGATGACAAGCTGACATTTACCCAGGAAGCGGCCAGACGTGGATTTAATCTGGATGAAAACAGTGTCAAGGAAAGTCGCCAGCATTATCAGGACACGCTCGCAGCGATCCGCTATCACGAAGAGTAAGGAGGCAATCGCTATGATCACCTACCGCTGTGCATCGGATGCCAGCCATTTCCCTCTTTCGCGCTGTAGCGAACATTCTGTAGAGGTTCACGTTTCCACTGACCATGACTGTCCCTCACAATCTCGCTGGCCTGTACGCGGCACTGGTAGTTCAAGGTATCGGACTCCAACTGGAACTGATATTTTTTGCCTTTTTCCGGAATAAAGCTAGCGGTAATCAGGCATGAGTATTTACTTTCCACATAGACGTTGACAATCGCGGTTTCAAGACCCGGCATTAATGGCGTTTCGTAATAGTCAATATCGTATTTTTCTCCAGATATTTTTGGCATTCCGCGATCCTGGGTGTTCTGTAAAACCCATTCACTGGAACGAATAAGACCGCCAATGCGTTTGCCGTTCAACGTCTGGTAGATACTGGTCTGCTCGGTGTTATCTACGACACGTACCCATGGCGAATCATTTTTTTCAGTTGGTGGGATAAAAAAGGAGTTATTCGGCATGATGGAGCAGCCTGACGCTAAAAGAGCTATCGCAGCAAGATTAGCTAGCCGTAAAAATTTCACTGTCATTTCCTCAATCGCTGGGCTATTCAGATCGTCTGATGAGAGGGAGTAATATCTAAATGCTTTATTCAACCAGAGTAAAAATAAGCCTTAGCATTACGCTGAGGCCACACCACATTCACTGTACATTCGGGGGAAGTAGTCGTTGATTTTTGCGTTATCAAACAGTCTATCCATGGTAAAATCGACGACATCTGACACGACAATGCCACGATGTAACTCGCTGGGAAAATCGCCTATCGAACCATAAACTGTAGGCGTTAAGAAGCGAAAGTAATCACCCATTTTCGTGCTACCTTCATAACCAGCAAGATAATCTTCGCCTTCGAAACTTCCCTCAATCCCATGATAGACAAAAAACCCCTTTACTGAGGGGAGATTATATTCCCCGATTTTTTGTTCATGACCAGATCGCTGTTTGAGCCATTGTTCAAATTGTTCTCTGCTCGCCATATGGCTATATCTTAAACCGGAATAGAGATCTGACACAGTCAGACCACTCTTATTCTCAGGATAGACATTAAATTGTTCAGATTCTTCCCATAAATACTCGTTCAACTGGTCGAGTAATGTCTCGGCATCATTGATTGATAAAAGCGCTTTCGGCAGATCGCCAAAGCAGTTGTTAACCATTACGGCAATTTTTCCATGCTTATCCATCGCAAACCAAGTGAAAACTGTACCGAATTCAGGTTTCCAGCTTATGTTTAACGCATTCATCATTATTGTCCCTTCGCGCGGCTAACAATCACTTTTAACAAAACGCTTGCTGATGCTGTGAACTTTCTGATGGACGGCTATGAACGGGTACGCACTGACCGAAAAGAATTTATATGCCAGGAGCAAACGCCCTCCCTGACCGCGACCAATATTCTCAGAGCAAGGAAAGCTACCGCGCTGATGGGCACGTGAGTGATATTAGCCCTCTTCGCTATTCCTCCTTTATTTACCCTTAAAAAGGAGTTAAGGAATTTTCAGGCACCTGTATAGGCACCTTAGAAAGGTTGAATCAGAAATTAGATTATATATTTCAATTAATTACATCGTCACTTCCGATACTGTCAGGCCATTAGCCGCGTTCGCAGCATTTTGCATCAATGCCGTAGCTTAGCTAATTCCTCTTCAGAAAGGCCCGTCGATCTCATAACAATACCCAGCTCCACACCGTTTTCCAGCATGGCTTTGGCTATTTTCAACGTTGCTTCGCGCTCACCCTTCTCGATACCTTTCTGTTCCAACTGTTCCGCTATGGTCATCAGTTCATCTCCATGTTGCGGTACACGCTATTAGCAGCGTTCGCAGCATTTCGCATCAATGCCATAGCTCAGCTAATTCCTCTGGAGAAAGGCCCGTCGACTTCATAATAATATCCGGCTCCACACCGTTTTGAAGCAGTTCGCGGGCGATGTTCAACGTGGCTTCACGCCGCCCTTCTTTGCTACCTTTTTCGATGCCTTGTTCGATGCCTTTTTCAATGCCTTGTTCGATGCCTTTTTCAATACCCTTCTGTTCCAACTGTTCCGCTATGGTCATCAGTTCATCTCCATGTTGCGGCACCCGTTGTGCCAGTTGCCTTACATAAGCTTCAGCATTTGATGTGTTGCCTGCCTGTACCATGTAATTTATCAGCGATATGACCTGTTGTCTGGTCATGTTAGTCGTCAGCATAATCGTTACCAGCCGGTCCATCAAGTCAGACAAATCCCGTTCGCAAATGTGCTTTTGTATCAGTGTCAACGCGGCCATACTACGATGCTGCATGATGTCCTCATCAGGAATGATCGTCACATCAACCAGCGGGAAATCTTCACTGTATAGCTGCTTAGCTAAAGCCGGATCGTCGAACAGTTGTAGCCAGTTGGTGGAGTTCGGGCAAGGGCTCGGCTTGCCCGCATAAAACAGTATCGGGATCACCAGAGGCAGTGTCTTGTTTCCCACATCAAGGTGCCGTTGCATTGCGGCAACTGCGTAGCGCATCAGCCTGAATGCCATATGCTTGTCCGGCTTGCTTTGGTGCTCAATCAACACATGGATATACCCGGCTCCCGCGCGGGTCTGTAGGCTGTAAAGCACATCGCTGTAAAACGCTCTTAAATCATCCTCAACAAATGAGCCAGACTCCAGTTTCAAGGTGGTGAGATCGCAAAGCGCCAATAGTTTCTCAGGTAAATGCAGTTGTATAAAATCTCGGGCGGACTCTGGATGCGTCAAAAACTGCTTAAACGTCGCATCGTGCGGGAAGGTAGTTTTGTTGGCCTTTTTCATTAGCGCGGACTCTGAAGGTTATCCGCAGCAGTTTAGCGATCTTGACCTATCTGGTTCCTCAATAGGTGGTTATTCCTGCGCTGTTTACACCCTGTAATGCCTGATAAAAAATCGGAATGCAGCGGTCAGCATAACGCCTATCAACGGGTATGTTGGATGCCTTCTTAAGGACAAAATCAAAGTACAGTGAGAACCAGTACCGAATTGGCGATATCGCACCAGAGTCAGATTCCGGCAACGCTTCTAAGCCAGCAGTTATAAATTCGCCTGCCCTCAGCTCCGTTTGATGATTTTAAGCCTACTTTTATTTTCCGCGTCCCACCATAAGCCATTTCACTGACGCTGGCAGGCATCAACCTAAGGCGCTTTCGGTGGCCATCCGGCAGATATCATCGCTGTTTTAACAAAGAAAGGCACAACACTGACAGCATTTTCCCGACGGGCCGGGCTGGCTTCATCTACTTTGGGGAAATACGTTATTCCGCCATTGGCCTAAGGGAGAACAATTAATCGTAGAAGCCTTACATACTCGTCCTGAGACGATCTGGCCTTCGCGCTATCTCAACAGACAACATAGGAAAGATGGCGATAGTACAGCAGATTAAAGGACCGCCATTTAACCTGCCGTAATAGGGTCTGTGACGCTGTTATTCAGGCTGATTAATTCATGCGTTCTGCATGAATTAATCAGTGGCGTGCGGCGAGTAAATTCAATTTCGCAGAAATTGCTAATTGGCGTCGCCCGCACCCACCGGCGAGCGTTCCCCCCAGGGAACCGAGCAGGCCGGGGGGAGCCAAATAAATTTTGCCGCCCCAGCGAGCAAAAAGACGCGCCCACGCGTCGGTTTATTTGGGGGGCGCAGCCCCGCACACCGTCGCCGCTAAGTCTCCGGCCAACAGCCGGTAGCGTGGCGCGACCAACCCCTTTAAAGGTTCGCTTCCCGCTTATTTCACGTTGCAAGGAACGCGCAAGGGAAATAAAGGGCCAAAGCGACCGTCTTAAAGGGGTTGGTCGCGCGTAGCGCGCGACGGTGTGCCGCCCTTGACCCTGGGGGTTTTGGTGCGGCGTCCAGCCGCGACATTACCCCCATGCGTCAGGCAATAAGGGCGTCCAGCCCGCATGAACTGGCGCACGCCGTTCGGGCCGGGAAGTATACCTCCCGGCACATGATCGCAATGCGGTCACCCGCTTTCGCCCCATGCGCTCGCCCTGCCTCTTCGCCCAACACCGTGGGGCGAATGGCCGGGGCAATGCGTTGGGGCGAGTGGCTCACGAAGGAGGCTCCATGATTTTAAATAAACTGGCCATCTCACTCTCTCCGCTAGTCAATGGCGCACTGACCTTTATCGCTTTCACGCAAGCTTATCAACTGTTGCTGGCCTTATTCTCGGGTCTGACCATGCCCTTTTTACTGGCCTTCAAAAGCGATGGTCGGCAACATATTGTGTTATGGAAAAAACTGATTATGGGGTTTTCCCTGTTATGTTTTTTCTCTGGCACAATGGTCCCGGTCGTTATCGAATTTTTTCAGTGGCTGTATAACATCAGGCTCACCAGTGATAACACCGTACTGGTCTGGTCACTACGGATGGTTTTCACCGTAACCGGGATCATTTTTCATATTATGCTGCGCCGGGTATTAACACCGGAACTGGACAGGATAAAGACACGTCTCGTCAAAAAGACAACGCTTGAAAGAGCGCTGCGAACGGATATCCGCACGGTAAAGTCACTCCTGCCTGACACCCTGCATTATGATCCGCTGGGTTATATCAACCTGAGCAACGGCATCTTCATCGGTCTAAATCGGGAGAAACACCCCATGTATCTCCCGTTAAAAGACTGGCAAAAGCAACATGCCGATATTATCGGGACTACCGGTGCCGGTAAGGGTGTTGTCACCGGAATATTACTTTATCAAAGTATTCTTGCCGGTGAAGGCGTATTTATTATGGACCCTAAAGACGATGAATGGGCACCGCATCTTTACCGCAAAGCCTGTGAGGATGCTGGTAAACCCTTTGTCCTGATTGACCTGCGAAAACAGCATTACCAGTTAAATCTCATTAAGGATATTACCGATGACGAACTGGAGGAATTGTTTGTTGCAGGATTCAGTCTGGCGGAGAAAGGTCAGGAGTCCGACTTTTACCGTATCGATGACAGAAAGGCAGCACGGATGGCGGCACAATTTGTCCGCCACCATCCAGAGGCTACCCTCCGGGATATTTATAACGGTGATTATGTTCAGGGCATTGCGGAGAACATGAAAGCTTTTTACGGCAAGATAGAAGAGCTGGCATTACTCAATGCCATCAACGCACCGGGAGGATATGCACTTAAACAGACTTTTGAGGAAGGCGGTTGCTGCTATGTCATCGGCTCGATGCGCAACAGCAAAATCATTACCGCCCAACGCATGTTGCTGGTTCGCCTTTATCAGTTAGCCGAGCGACGCGACCGGATAAATACAGCGCCCCGCCCCATAGCCATCTTTCTCGATGAACTGAAATACCATTTATCCAAACCCGCATTGGAGGGATTGGGGGCGGCCCGGGATAAAGGCGTACATATCATCATGGCGCATCAATCCATCGCCGATCTAAAAGACTGCCCGGCAGATTTGAACGGTGAGGCAGTTATTGGCGCTGTCGTTGAAAACGCCAAATTCAAACTGGTTTATCGTGTTATGGATCCGGATACCGCTGAATGGGTGGCGAGAATGTCCGGCACCATATTGGTCGATGATGAAATCCGCAAGGCACAAACCAATGCAGTACTGACAGAGACCATCGACAGTGAACGTAGCATCAGGCAGGCGGAACGCTTTTTTATCGACAGTAATATGATGCTGAACCTGCCCGACTTTGTCAGTTTCATCTTTACGACAAATGCCCTGCCCACAGCCTCGTTGATTTCTCCCATCAGAGTGAAGAAACGCACGCTGGAGATTTGTTCCCTTTCTTCTGATATTGCTGCCACTGCAGCGACGGTAAAAATCGCACTGGCTTTCAGTGATGAAGAAGAAAGTACAGCAACGCCGGCATCCGATGAAGCAGGATCATATTTACCCGATAATCAGGAGGATTAATGCTTATCTCAACACCGGACGAACGCACCGCACTGAATAGCGGGAAGATAAAAAAATTACTGTGCTTTCTGAAAGAAGAAACCTACAGCGACTTTAAAATGCTGATGCTGCTGTTTGATTTCAAAGACCACAAGTCGCTTTATACGCTGCTGGCAAAAGTCGTGGGGCTGGGGTTAATCCAAAAAGTTGTGCTCAAATTACCCCACATAAAAATTTCATTATGGGGGATCACCAATGACGGGCTGGCCGTTGTGTTAACCCCTGACGATGATATCTTCCCGGCTCGCTTCGAGCCCTCAAAAATCACGGGCTGGACGCTGGCACATCACCTGGATAATCAGGCAGCCCGGCTGATTCTGGAGAAGAAAGGCGCTTCCGGCTGGATAAACGGTGACCGTTCAGGCTTTGTCAGACAATATCAGGTAAAACACCGCCCGGATGGGGTGATCACACTCCCGGGCGGCAAAGTCATTGCTATCGAAACCGAAAGACACCTGAAAACCAAAGCGCGCTACCAGACGATTATCGCCAACCACTTACTGGCACGTACCCACAAGCAGTGGATGTACGTTTTCTATATCGTGCCAGACCTACAGAAAAAACGCGCCCTTGAACTGCTGTTTGCCAATATAAAATACGTCATCGTGAATCATCAGCATGTTCCGCTGGAGGCACGTCATCGGAACGTTTTTCGTATCTATACTCTCGATGAACTGCAACAACTGGAATTGGAACGATATTCATAAAATGGATGAGGTGTTACATCGCTCAGTTGAACTCACCGCGAGAAGTAGGCCGCCTACCTACAACGTATTAGTAGTCATATAAGGACAAATGAAAATCACCGCTGTACCTACATTTAGTATATCTGCGTGAACTAAATATCATTCTTAATATTTCTATCATGAACGACAACGCGAGATGTAACTATTAACAAAACATCCAGAGAAAAAAATTTTTTATTCCCACCATTAAATCGCCCGATAGCATATACTAGAAGGAATCATGAAACCATATTCATCGCTACTCCAATAACCGCCATACACATACTGCTCGCTAGTAATGCGACAGAATAGTATGCATAGTTATTAAACTTAGTAAATAACCATATATATCTCACCAACGACAATACTGCAATTGATATAGAGGAAACAAACATAAGAAAAGCATATATCCCAGCGATCACCCACCCGGTTTTTTCGTAAACCTCTTTTAATGAAAAGAGAAGAATAGTTAAGTAAAATGCTGATAAAGCGAGCCCACTTAAAAAATCATAAAAATCAATATACGTAATATTTTTCCCAACTTCAGGAAGACCAATGAATTTTTTTAATTTCTCATCACCGAACTGTGACAATAATCGGCTAATGATAGGCGAGAGAATTGCAAATACAATCACCAAATGCACAAATAACAACGCTAGCTTAAGCCTATTATCGGGCGATTGATTCAGTGGCCAATTAGATATTATTGAAAAATCCATTTTCACAAGAAAAATGAACAAAATAACAGAGGGGATGTATTCTGAAGACAATATCATTCGTATCCATTTAATCATTTGCATCTATCCTTCAGCTCATGGGAATTGTAAAACGGCGAAGTAATTACATCACCAAACCATTAATTGGTCATTTCATGGTTGCATATTCATAGCAAACCAGTCGAAATTTTTTCCAAAATAAATATTTCATAAAATTTTAATCTTATCTATTAAAAAATCAAGCGGTTTAACTCACAACACTTATCTGCTCGTGAGAACTGATTGAAAAAAGTGCCTAAGCATGACATAACTCTTCAATGCCAAACATGACTGAACGTCATCTCACTATGGCTCTACAACATTAAATCTATAACCTAAAAGGCAGCATTCCTTTGCTGCCCCGTCTAATTCAGAGTCTATCCATCAAATAGCGATGCGCTTTTGAGGCCGCACTGGCCGCTTTGAAAATATAACGCTTGTTGTCTTTCAGTGCCTTTAACCATGCGGCGATATAGCTTTCATGCTGAACCTCGCCGGTAATACCCAGATCGGCCATCAGGAACGCGCTTCCGAGCTCAGCAATCAACTCCTCAAACGCATAATCCTCACTGCCAAAGCGCCCTTTCATATCACGGTTCAGACGGCTTTTGGCACCCGTCCAGTGCACCAGTTCATGCAGACCGGTCGCGTAGAAATTAGCGGCATCAGAAAAAAGACGGCGCTCTGGCAGCCAGATTTCATCGGTTGATGGCCGGTAAAACGCGTTTTGTCCTTTCTCGGTAATGGTCGCGCCACTGTGGTGAAAAAGGGTTTCAACGCGCGACAACGTCTCGAAGGTTTCAGCGGGTAGTGTTGGCGCATCGTCCCGTGACAAACCGTCAATCTGTTCAACGTTAAAGACAATGAACGTTTTTAACATGGGGAAATGCTCGATATCGCCCGCCTCGTTTTCCTTCTCCACGGTGGTATAAAAAATGCCCGTGGTGCCGTGTTCACCTCTGCGCACTTGCCCGCCCACTGCCTTCGCCTGCTTGTAAGTCATCCAGCGCGGATCGCTGAATCCCTGTTTAGAGGCACTGCACCATAACAGCATGATATTGATGCCGCTATAAGCGACGCCAGTGGCAAAGTTAGACGGTAAACCTGACATGCCGGGCACACGCTGCCAGGGACAGATCCAGGGTTTTACGCCCGCTTCCAGGGCAGCGATGATGTGGTTGGTAACGGTCTGGCAGATATCCGTCTGGGTTTGAGACCATTTCGTTTTTGAGGAGCCTGACGGGTCCAGCGGGGATACGCTGGTCGCCGTTGCAGTGTTAGGGGCGCTGGTCCGGGTATGCAGGGAAGTTTTCATGGTTTTTTCTCCGTCGGTTGTGTGGTTTTCGTCTTCGTATCGCCTGACGGTTCGCTTTCCCGGCATCGTTCTGGCACGCAAGGGCGCAGCATGCGTGCACTTCACCCTTGCGTGACGGGTTGTGCTGGGAAACGATTAACCGGAAGCAGAGACGAACGAAAAACACACGGGAGAAAAAACCAGCCCTGCATATCCGGAGCTAGCGCCCCTTGGTCTGCAGCGGTGAAAAGCAGGATTTCAGAGAGCACGACGGACATCAATAGAGCCCCCCTCCAATTCTTAAAGAGAAAGTCGTCATGCATCAGGACACGCGCGTGCCGGTTTTCTTCCACCCTTCATCTTTCAGAAGGAGTTCGACTCATGACCCATACCCACCCACAGCATTCTGCAAATAACCCACTCGTTGATATGGCCTATATCACCGCGTATACCGGCATGACCGACAAGTGGTTCTATAAACTGATTAAGGACGGCGAGTTTCCGAAACCGATCAAGCTGGGCCGCCGATCGCGATGGCTAAGAAGTGAAGTGGAAGAGTGGATGCAGCGACGTATCGATCGCTCGCGTCCGTCGTCATAAAGCAGTAGGATTAACGTCGAATTGCACCATTAGCCAATCAACGCATCAGAAGGGGGAACCCGACCTCAAAAAATCGGATCCCCTCCACTCCTAATTTACATCTACTGGCACCAAAGAATAGTTACTCAAGCTTTCGCCTGATCTGCTTTTGACGATCAATAGGGTTGCCCGCTGAATCAAAGTAGCGGCTTGGCCAGATCTCCGAAGGATGAATCCCTAATGCTCCTGCGAGCAGGAATTCACCTTTCGGCCACGGTCGGATAAGGACATTAGCCAGTGTTGATGAACTAAGCCCAGCCTGTCTGGATAGCGCTGCCAGCGTAATCCGTTTCTTGTGCAACATAGCAATAATATCTGCTGGATGTTTATCACTCTTCCTAGCCATGTTTCCTCCCTGTTTGAAGTGACAGAAGACGTTTCCAACACCAATACTAAGTAATACTTAGTCACGCCCAACATACAGCTCTGAAAATCACTGTTGGCTATACAAGATGTCGATAGTTGCGCTCTTTAACAGAAACCGCACCGCGCGTTAAGTCCGCTTTATCCCTGTATTCGAGCATAAAAGCGCTTATTTTAAGACACTTAACTAAGTAATACTTAGTATATTTCCTAACAGAGTACGTCAACACTAAGGATTCCACATTGGGTTGGTCGGGATTGTCATGCTGCCACAGCGTTTAAAAGAAGCCAGATTGAGAGCAGGCTTGTCGCAACAGCGGCTTGGCGTTCTTGCTGGCATTGATGAATCCACGGCAAGCGCACGGATGAATCAATATGAGCGAGGAGTACATACCCCTGATTTTGATCTTGCCTGTCGTTTGGCAACAGTGCTTGATATTCCTGCCAGCTACTTTTATACCGTCGAAGATGAGCTTGCCGAATTAGTTCTTAATTTTCGCTCGACGAAAAAATAGCCCTCAACAGCGTGTTATCGCTGTGTTGGAATGGTGAAAGCTATGCTACCAGATCGCCCCCTTAATACTAATCCCTTCTTTTGTATTCAAACTAAAGGGCTAGGTAGTCTACAGGGATGAGTCAGTTGAAATTTAAACGCTGTTAACTTTAACCAAGCTCCGGCATACGGTATGCCTTCAGCGGAGATCGCTATACACAAAACACGATTCACCGAACACCAGCTCTTTGCTATTTTAGGGTGTATTGAAGCCGAACATGCTGTCAAAGGTATCTGCAGCTAATCGGGGACACATGAAAGGCTGGAAAACGATATTTTGTGGTATAAAAGTGCTAATCAGCAAAACAATGAAAAGATTTTTCGAGTGAAAGAACACTTATTAAACAGAGCATTGCTGTATATAGTCAATTGAAAACACTGTATATACATACAATTTATTTCTTCTGGGTAAAATACGTGATATGGTGTCACTAATTTGACACTGCTGGACACTAAGATGAAAGAGTTTATCTCATACGCTCAAGACGTGAATGAAAAATCGAAGGCTACACAACAACAAAAGCTTGAGGAAGATAAAAAGTTAGTTTACCAACTTCTTGAATCTTATGACCAAAAGTCTATAGCTAAAATATTACGAGAAACAGGTTGCAGCGACTGGACAAGAGAGACGCTTAGTCGATGGCTCAGTGGGAAAACCTTCCAAAAACCTCTGGTTGAAGCTGAGGTTGAAGTCCTTAGAAACATGCTACCAAAACCACCGAAAAACCATCCATGCTATGATTTTCGATTCATTGACTTGTTTGCCGGAATTGGTGGTATCAGAAAAGGGTTTGAGGCTATAGGGGGACAATGTGTTTTCACCAGCGAGTGGAATAAAGAAGCTGTCCGTACTTATAAAGCAAACTGGTTTTGTGATCCAGAACAGCATGTGTTTAATTCTGATATCAGAGAAATAACTCTAAGTGATAAAGAAGAGATCAGCGAAGCAGACGCCTACAAGAACATCCAAAAAGAAATACCGGATCACGATGTATTGCTAGCAGGATTCCCATGCCAACCGTTCTCACTAGCAGGTGTGTCGAAAAAGAACTCACTCGGACGAGCACACGGATTCGAATGTGAAGCTCAGGGAACGCTGTTTTTTGATGTTGCAAGAATTATTGCATCAAAAAAACCAGCCATATTTTTACTTGAAAATGTGAAAAATCTGAAAAGTCATGATAAGGGTAAAACATTCAAAGTAATTATGAACACTCTTGATGAGTTAGGCTATACAGTCGCAGATGCTGAATTTTCAGGTCCATCAGATCCTAAAATTATTGACGGGAAAAATTTCCTTCCTCAACACAGAGAGCGGATTGTGTTAGTAGGGTTTCGCCGTGATTTGAATATCCATCAAGGTTTCACTTTACGTAATATCTCACAGTATTTCCCTGAAAAACGCCCCACATTTGGCGATTTACTTGAGAACAGTGTCGATGATAAATATATTCTTACACCAAAGTTATGGAAGTATTTATACAACTATGCAAAAAAACACCAAGCTAAAGGCAATGGATTTGGGTTTGGCTTAGTATCCCCTTCAAACAGTGAAAGTGTAGCGCGTACCTTATCAGCACGTTACCATAAGGATGGCTCAGAGATACTGATTGACCGCGGATGGGATATGAAGCTTGGAGAAGTCGACTTTGACAATCCAGAAAATCAGAGGAACCGACCTCGGCGGCTCACACCCAAGGAGTGCGCCCGATTAATGGGTTTTGAGAGCCCCAAAGGGGATACTTTTTTCATACCTGTATCAGATACGCAGGCATACAGGCAATTTGGTAACTCTGTTATCGTCCCGGTTTTTTCCGCTACAGCACAATTATTGAAACCTTTTATATTGAAGGCAGTACAATTACAGAAGAAAAATAATCAGGCGGCATAAACCACTATGGCTGATGTCCACGACAAATTGACTCGCAGAAAAAATATGCAGGCAATACGCAACTGTGACACAGCCATAGAAAAAAAAATTTCCAGAATTCTTGATGAACTGGAAGTGGATTATAGCCCTCAGGTAAAAGAACTTCCTGGCCGGCCGGATTTTGTTATAGAACAATACCGGGCTGTTATCTTTGTGCATGGATGCTTTTGGCATGGGCATCAGTGTGACCTTTTCAAGATCCCAAAGACAAGAACTGAATTCTGGTTGAAAAAAATTGGTGATAATGTTCATAGAGATCGTCTGGTTATACATAAATTGATAGCAACAGGATGGAAAGTGTTACTGATATGGGAATGTGCTCTTAAAGGCCGCTCAAAAGCATCTCAAACAGAAGTATCAGAGCGAATAGAAGAATGGCTCTGCGCAAGTGATGTAAGTGCAGAGATCAATACAAAAGGCATAAACAAGATATAACAATATGATTACATTGACTTTAATAAATGATCACTAAAATATTAACAACCATGTTGCCTTCCATCCTCAGACCTCCCTCATACTAAATCTCATTCAATTTTCTCATCAATCGGGTTACCCTGTATCTAAGATTTTTCTGTGATGGATGACGCTGACTGATGGGGAAGTCAAAATGAACAAAGGCTCAGTTAATTTTGAAAAGATATGCAGTGTTTTGTCAAACATGGGTGCGGAAAGAGTCATCGTAAAAAGACTTGCTAATAATGATAACTCTAAACAACAGATATACCTTGGTTCAGACTATTCAGTTATCCAAGGCCTGCCTATTGGAGAAATAATATATTCAGGAATATCATCCAAAGGTGACACACTTAATGCAGCCATAAATTTATTTTGGATCACTCCTGATGGGAATAAGGAAGTTGCACCTGGTTCACAAATAATTTTATATCCACAATACCCGGAAGTTAGGCTTTCAGGGACACTGAAAAAATGTAAACTTTCACCATCTCATCTTATGCGGCCACCGACAAAGCAGGAGAGAGAACTTAGAAAAAACATGCATCGATATCTTATCATTGGTGTATGTAATAACCATGTTTTAACATATATGAGTGCATGGGACGATAATGTATCATTAGAAATAAAAAGCGCAATAGAAAGAAAAGAGTTATCAATTGTTTTTTCCGTCTTTTATGAAGTCCCTTCCTTAATTCAGAAAAGCAAAACAGTTCTTATAGAAAAACTAAAAGAAATTCATGAATACGGATATATAAAATCAAGAAGATTAGATAAAACAGGGAATGTTATAGATTACAAAGCTAAAAACGGTGCTGGATTTACTCTTGAAAGTTTCTTCGGAATAATACCTAACGGTAAATCTGAACCGGATTTTTTAGACTGGGAATTAAAAGCACACTCTGGTTCTGTAGTAACATTAATGACTCCTGAACCTAATACAGGGAAATATATTGAAGATATCCATTCATTCATGCATAATTATGCATCCAGTAAAAGAGAAGATCGGGTTGACTTTGCCAGTATACATAAAATTGGAGATACAAATAATAAAACAGGCTTATCATTAAATCTCGAAGGTTATGACTTAATCAAAAACAAAATCATAGACATGAATGGGGGATTATTTCTCAGGGATCGTTCAGGAGAGCTAGTTGCTGGATGGAGCTTTGAAAAATTACTAAACCACTGGAAAAGAAAACATGCAAAAACGTGTTTTGTATCTTATGAATATCAAGACTCTGATTCTGAAAGATATTATCGTTATGGACCTTCAGTAACACTAGCAACAGGTGCAGAATTTGAAAAGTTTTTCTCTGCATTAGCTGCTTCGACTATCTATTATGATCCCGGCATCAATATTAAATACACAGATAAAAAGGCTACTGTTAAAAAGAGAAATCAGTTTAGAATAAAATGGAAAGATATAACTGGTATATATACAGCCGTTGAAGAGTTAGATTTAACAAATTGTTGATATCAGCATGGGGGCTTGAATAGCTCTCATGCATCCAATCAATTCTTGTGCAATCGAAGCTTGTTTTATAGTAATTCAGTAAGGCAACACCAGACAGCCATTTTTAACTTTCGTGCAACATCATTAAAAATAATAAAGGCGTTATTATGAATAATAGGTCAGTGAGTAGGAATATTTACAAAATAAACTCAGATGTCATCGAATGCCTGCAGCACTAAGTGATAACTACAATCGTTTTAACAGTGCAGAAGAAACTTAGACGATATAGACAAAGTTCTATTGACAGAACAAAGCGCCCCACTGCGTTGGTAGTATACCAACTTATCCCGACAGAGGTTGAAAATATAGACTGCCAAGGCAGTTAACTCTTTAAATTGACTAAAGCAGTATTGTCAGAGATTGCGAGAAGAAGGAAAATTTTATTGCTCCACTTTCAAAGCTCTGATATAAAAAATTTACTGATATTGGAAGACCTGAATTTATCACAACAAAGTGAAATATTTAATGACACACAAAGCCCACATCGAAGCCATAACAGGTATTCCAAATGTCTCAGCGAGTGGAACGAACGTTAAACTTATCATTCATCAGCTTGATTTTTAGATCATTCAGGATAGCAAATATGTTAATTTACAATACAATCAACACGTTAGCAAAAAACACACCAATAAGCATCAAATTTAATCTGTTCACAAGTATTGTTTCTGCCCTGCCTAACCTGTAATAATGAGGGGTAAAATCAGTATTTTTATAAATCATTATTTTCCTAATTGTTAGTGATTTGACGGAGCAGCCATGGTTGATATTGAAGAAGTTATAACCAAGAAAAGAAATTCGCTAAAAGCAGATCGCTTAGATATGTCTTTTGGTGAACTGATGAATATGTACGAGGATGGTGATTTATTCATCACCCCTGAATACCAAAGAGCATTCCGATGGTCTAATTTTCAACAAACAAGATTTATTGAATCAGTATTATTAGGAATTCCGATCCCTCCAATTTTCGTAGCCGAAGATGACAAAGGTAAATGGGAAGTTGTTGACGGGCTTCAACGCATATCTACAATTTTTTCATTTTTTGGGATACTTTCTAGCTTTCCTGAAAAAAATAACCTTCAACTCTGTGAAGGTGAAATAGTCTCTGAGTTAGTAAACATAAAAATCAATGACTTACCTATAAGATTAAAAACCACAATTAAGAGAGCTGTGTGTCGTGTAGAAATAGTCAGATGGGATAGCAATGAGGATATTCGTTATGAACTTTTTAACAGACTCAATACTGGCGCAAGCCCACTTTCTGACCAAGAAATAAGAAACTGTATATTTAGATCTTACCCTGTAGATCTAAATCAAATTTTACGTGATGTGGCTGCGATGCCTAATTTTATTAATTTAATAAGTCCCTCACCAACAAAAAAAGAAGAAATGTTTTTAGAGGAACTTGTTTTACGCTATTTTGCATTTAAACATTTCAATGATGATTTCAAGACAACTATACCGAATTTCCTTTCAGATTTCATGCGAGTTGTTTCGAAAGGAGAGTTCGCCTTCGATTTAGATGCTGAAAAAAAATCCCTTATTGATTTAATCGATTTTCTAGTAATAAATAACGGTAGGGAGCTGTTTAGACCCAAAGGTCCATTTGCACTTCATTTATTTGACTCAATGTCTTACGCTTTACCAAAAGTATATGACACCATTAGTGGTAATGAGGATAAAATTTTAAGATCGATTAGCACCCTTTTAACTGATGAGGCATACCAAGGTATAAGTGTTTTAGCATTTTCAACTACACGTATCCGTAACCGTATGGATCGTGCATTGGAGATTTTCAGGAGTGCATAGTTTAGTAGAAGAGATCAATGAGACAAATGCCTGGAGGGATGGGGAATTTGCAAAATTTAGAGTCAACCCTCATCAGGTAGAAAGTATATTATGGGGGCGTATGTGCGTACCTATGATTTATGCAAATTGGGAGGGTTTTGTTGTAAGTTCACTAAAAATGCTTTTACAACATTTAAATAGTCTAGGATTAACCCCTTTACAAATCCCTACCCGGCTTGTTGTTGTCGGATTGGGTGATACTTATAGGAGTTTAAGTGGCAAACAATCATTTGAACAGAGATGTACTTTTACTGATAAGTTCAATGAATTGTTGAGAAATACTGTTAGATTTAATACAAAGATCGAAACAAAATCTAATTTACATAGTGAAGTTTTGAAGGAATTATGCCAGATGTTTAACTTTAACTATGCACGATTTACACACTTAATCAGTACACTAGACCGTCTGGTACATGTCAGAAATTGTATTGCTCAT
Source organism: Candidatus Symbiopectobacterium sp. NZEC151 (assembly GCF_025962655.1). Taxonomy (GTDB): domain Bacteria; phylum Pseudomonadota; class Gammaproteobacteria; order Enterobacterales; family Enterobacteriaceae; genus Symbiopectobacterium. Next base: position 1,682,567 of record NZ_JAGFPE010000001.1, read on the forward strand.
GGTGAGAACTCAATATTACCGACTCAAGAAAATATAGAAAAATTTATTGATGCAGTAAAACACAGCATAGATATTTTAATGGACGAGATCGATATTTTTTTAATGCAAGAGAGCTATTTATATCAGCAACAAGCATGAACGAAGAATGCCGTCTACATAAGCGGCATCTTTGAATACACTTAAATTATCTAAGTAAAACGATCTGACTTCTGTTTTCAGTGCAAACCGTGTGAAAACCCTAGCTAAAAACTGATATACTTGACGCTATGAAAAATATTACTTGGTTCTGATGATTATATCAGTCAAGTTTCCGTAGGAATGCAATTTTGTGTCATTTTTCCACTTCTGCAACAAAAATATTCACATGTTCTAGATAATGCATGGGTTTTTAGGAAGATAGTTTTTAAACCGAAAATTTATGATTACACGCTGCACCTAATATAATATTTAGCAGTGTTCCGATAAATAAGCTGTTATCTGATCCAGCCAGAATAACAGCCTACTTATCCACTACACACTAACCCGCCGTCAACCTCCCAAAATCAAACGGACTCACCGCCCTCTCCCGATTCGCATCAAGAAAATCCGCCCACCATTGCAGCATCAGCTTACGCTCATCCAAATGTTCCGCCTTATGGATATACGCAGCGCGCACACCATTGCGCTCCTGATGACTCATCTGCCGCTCAACTGCATCCCGCGACCACAACCCCGACTCAATCAACGAACTACAGGCCATAGTGCGAAATCCATGACCACATACTTCCGTTTTCGTGTCGTAGCCCATGGTTTGCAGCGCCTTGTTCACCGTTCCCTCACTAACCGGTTTACGTGGTGAATGATCGCCAATGAAAACCAGCTCATACTGCCCGCTCACCTCTCGAATCTTTTTAAGGATCTCCAGTGCCTGACGGCTCAACGGAACCAGATGCGCTGTGTGCATTTTTGAGCCGCGCTCAGAGAACTTCACGCCGGGGATCGGTTTACGCTCTGGCGGGATGGTCCACAAAGCGCGTTCAAAGTCGATTTCCGGCCAGCGGGCAAAGCGCAGTTCACTGGAGCGGATAAAAAGCAGCAGGGAGAGATTAATCACCCACTTGGTAAACTCCCGACCTTTATATCTGTCAATGCGGCCCAGCAGTTCAGGCAAACGTTCAAGCTCTAACGCCGGGCGGTGTTCAACCTTGGCGGGCATAATTGCCCCGGCCATATCATGTGCCGGGTTATAGTCAATCAGGCCGTTTTGCACGGCATAGGTCATGATGACGCTAACTCGTTGCTTCAAACGTTTGGCTACTTCTACCCGCCCTGAGCGTTCAACACTTTTGATCGGGGCCAGCAAGTCGCGCGTTTTCAGATCTGCTATGTGAGTACTACCGATAGCGGAGAAAATATTGTCGCTCAGGCTTTTCAGGATCCGTGCTGCATGTGCATCCGACCATTTCTTGTTGTCGGCATGCCATGCGCGGGCCACTGCCTCGAAGGTTTGTTCAGCATGGTGCTGCTGAATTTTAACTTCCTTCTTGTGCTCGTTGGGATCAATGCCCGCAGCAATCAGTTTTCGCGCTTCATCGCGTTTCTGTCGCACTTCAGAAAGGCTAACTTCAGGATAGAGTCCCAAGGCCAGCGTCTTTTCTTTGCCATCGGAGCGATAACGCAAGCGCCAGTATTTTGAACCATTGGGGTGTATCAGGAGAAACAACCCATTGCCGTCGGTGAGTTTGTAAGCTTTCTCTTCCGGTTTTGCTGAACGTACCTTCATGTCCGTGAGTGCCATCATGCAGCTCCTTCAATAAAAGCGATGTTGCGGGTACAGAGATTTATTGAACCGAAATGTACCCGTATTTGTACCCGCACACGCAAGTTGATGTCGATAGAATTGTGTTGATACCGGGAGAGTACGGAACGAAGGAAAAGCTTGTAACTCGTGGATTTTAGACAAAAAAATAGACGTCTGTTGACGTCCATTGATGTGATGATGGTGCCCGGGGCGGGACTTGAACCCGCACAGCGCGTACGCCGAGGGATTTTAAATCCCTTGTGTCTACCGATTTCACCACCCGGGCGAAAATTGGAGGCGCGTCCCGGAGTCGAACCGAGGTGGGCGGATTTGCAATCCGCTGCATGGCCACTCTGCCAACGCGCCTTTATTCTGCCTATTGACCTGATACTTCTGGTCATATCAACAAGTTTTCACTTATAACTTATTGATTAAATAAGATTTTTTCATTTCCGTTTCAGGAATGGACGCTATTATGGACTGGTTACGTGCTGATGGCAAGCCCTTTGTCGCCGGGATAAAACCGAACGCTCAAAAGCTCACCACGGCAGCCCATTATTTACAACTCTCGCTGAATTTAACAGCAAAATGGCTGTTTAGTCGGCACAAGTTCATCAGTCCACTGCACAGCGATGTCATCATCCGGAGTCAGCGTCAATGCCGGGTAACGACAAAAACGTACAACATCGCCCACCACCAATAAACCTGGCGACTGAGGTTGATACTGCGCCAGCAGTCTCGGTAATGTCGCCAAGGTTGCGGTCAGTAGCCGTTGTTGTGGCTGAGTGCCACGCTCAATAATCGCTAACGGCGTGGTGCCTGCCATACCATGCGCAATCAGTTGCTGAGAAAGTCGATTGGCATGGCTCAATCCCATATAGAACACTAACGTCTGTTCGCCTCGCGCCAGCATCGGCCAATCAAGTGCGGGTTCACCCTCTCGGCTATGCCCGGTAATAAAACGCACAGACTGTGCACAATCGCGGTGTGTCAGCGGCAATCCGACTGCGGCAGCGCACCCTGTAGCCGCCGTGATACCCGGCACAATACAGCAGCGAATACCCTGATGCTGCAAGAAGTTCATCTCTTCTCCGCCTCGTCCAAAAATAAACGGATCACCGCCTTTCAGCCGCACCACTCGCTGCTGCGCTTGCGCCAACTCCGCCAGCAGTTGGTTGATCTGGGTTTGCGACAGTGGATGACGTCCACGGCATTTACCAACGTCAATACACAGTGTCGTCGCAGGTATCAATGCCATAACCTGCTCGGAAACCAAGCGGTCGTGCACGATAACATCGGCTTGCTGGATCACACGCAATGCCTTGATCGTTAACAGCTCTGCATCGCCAGGGCCAGCGCCCACCAGCCAAACATCGCCAGGGTTAACGGCCTCTCCTGCCGGAATCTGGCAGTTTTTCGTTACTTTTTTCATCTGTTACCTTTACCCCGTTATCCAGCATGCTGTAAGGCGATGGTTTCACCGTGTTGTCGTATCAATGCTTTAAGCTCAGGAATACAGGAACCGCAGTTGGTGCCGCATTTGAGCTGAGTGCCTAACGCTGCCGCCGTCTGGCAGCCACCGCGTATTGCCTGCATAATCGCCCCCTCCCCTACACCAAAACAGCTGCATACGGTGGCGCCCATTGCATCTTGTTCAGTGCAGGCGCCGCCAGACAGTAAAATTCGGCTGCGCTCCGCAAGCGGTAAATCGTCATTCAAAAGCGTCTCATAGATCACTGCGCTTGCTAGCACCAGCGGTTCGCGTTGTGCGTAAAACGCCATCACAGCCTGCTGACCTTGCCAACCAACGGCATAGAACAGCCCATCGCCACTCTGTGCCCATTGATAGGTCAGTTGCTGAAAGGTGCTCGCCATCGATGCGGTGTAACGCGCCAGCCATTGCCAACCGTCACCGAAAGGCTCACGCTCTGCCATACGATAATGACTGATACCCGTTGCCGTGATTTTGCTCCAGTAACCACAGGGAGGCGGAGGCTGTTCCCCCAGCAGGAAAATTTCGCCAAACCAGCGTGTGGCCCACGGCTGGATGCGTATTCGCGCGTGTTTACTTTCCGGTTGTCCTGAATGGGGATCGGTTACTGGCGCAATCAGGCTCCCTACGCGAGCTTGTCCACTAAACTGTTGATTCCAATGCATCGGAACAAAAACGCTGCCACGCTGTTGCCCGCTGTCCAACTGCGCCTTGGCTAACATCCATCCGTGCGCTGAGCTCAATCGCACAATCTCACTGGCGTGTATACCGTTGTCGGCAGCATCCTGCGGGTGCATCTCACAATAGGGTTCACTCAGGTGACGGAGCAAACGGGCGGCTTTTCCCGTTCGCGTCATGGTGTGCCACTGATCGCGAATACGCCCGGTATTGAGTATCAATGGATAGTGACGGTCAGGGGCTGCGGCAGGCAGGCTGGGTACAATCGGGATCAACCTCGCTCGCCCATCAGGGTGCCAGCATCGCCCCTCACTGAATAATCGCGCGGTTCCTTGAGTCGCATCCGCGGTGACCGGCCATTGAACCGGCGTTAACGCGTGCCATTGCGCATCGCTTAATGTTGCCAATGCGCTGATATCAAACGCACGCGTACCGTGATTCTCAAAACCAGATAGCGCTGCATGTTCGCGAAAAATCTGCGCCGGATGGGTATAGGAAAATGCGGCGGTGAACCCCAGGCGCTGTGCAACCTGGGTGAGTATCCACCAATCCGCGCGCGCTTCACCGGGCGATGGCAGAAAAGCCCGCTGGCGCGAAATACGCCGCTCTGAGTTAGTCACGGTGCCGTCCTTTTCTCCCCACGCCAATGCGGGCAGCAGCACGCGCGCGCATGCCGTGGTGTCGGTATGGCGCATAACATCTGAGACGATCACCAGCGGGCAGCGCTGTAGAGCACGCCGCGCCCGATCGGCATCCGGTAATGAGACTACCGGGTTGGTCCCCATAATCCATATCGCTTTTACTTCGCCTTGCTCAATCGCCTGAAAGAGCGGAACCGCGTTTAACCCAGGGTGTTGGGCCACACGGGTTGTTCCCCAGAAACGCCCAACGCGATCGATATCCTGTGGTGTAAACCCCATGTGCGCTGCCAGTTGGTTGGCAAGCCCCCCGACTTCCCTTCCCCCCATCGCATTCGGTTGACCGGTTATCGAAAACGGTCCACTGCCGGGATACCCCAGCTTGCCGCTAAAAAGGTGGGCATTGATGATGGCATTGCATTTATCACTGCCGGAAGACGATTGGTTGATCCCCTGCGAATAGACCGTCACCACGTTATCCGTGTCGGCGAACCAGCGGTAAAACAGCGTAATCTCTTGCTGTGACAACGCGCAAAAATCGGCGGTCTGTTCCGGTGTCCAGCGCTGTGCATGATCTAACGCCGTCTCGCCGTCGGTCAGGTCGAGATGGCCGCGCCGATCGCGCTGTGCCAAATAGTGAAGTAACCCGTTAAACAATCCCGCATCGCTGCCGGGACGCAGTGGCAAATGCAAATCGGCAATATCGCAGGTTGCCGTTCGACGCGGATCGATAACCACAACGCGCAGTGCGGGCCGCTGTTGTTTCGCCTGTAACAGACGTTGATACACCACCGGATGAGCCCAGGCGGTGTTGGATCCTACCAGTACCACCATGTCTGCTCGTTCGATGTCCTCGTAACTGCACGGCACTGCATCCGCGCCAAAGGCGCGTTTGTAACCCATCACCGCCGATGCCATACACAACCGAGAGTTGGTATCCATGTTGGCGCTGCCGATAAATCCCTTCATCAGTTTGTTGGCCACATAGTAGTCTTCGGTCAACAGTTGGCCTGATCCGTAAAACGCCACCGCCTGCGGACCGTATTGATCGATAATGGCACGCAACTCATTCGCCACCTTATCCAGCGCGTTATCCCAGGCAACGCGTTTGCCGTCGACCATCGGCCACAGCAGACGGCCCGCCAGATCGAGTGTGTCACCCAGCGCCGCACCTTTGACGCACAACCGCCCAAAGTTCGCCGGGTGCGCTTTGTCACCGCTGATGGCAACCTGCCCTTCGGCTGTCACCTCCGCCAGCACACCACAGCCTACGCCGCAGTAGGGGCATGTGGTGCGGCAGGTGTTCATGATGCCTCCGCGACAGGCGAAAACGATGCCATGGCGCGATGTGCCACCCAGATTTTTCCCTGTTCGACTTTCACCGGCCAGGCGCGAACCCGCAGGCAGTCATTATCAGAGCTGATGCCATCTTCAAGCCGAATGCGTTGTTTATAGAGCGGCGAAATAACCACAGGTTCACCGTCAACATCACCAACAATACCGCGATACAGTACGTTGACCGCGCTCCCCGGTTCATGGTTGTCCAACGCATAGATGTGTGGCACCGGCCCCGCCAGATGGAACAGGGCGATTTGCTGTTCCCCAACGCGTGCCGCCATGCCGGCGTTGGGTGGAATATCCGCCACGGTGCCGACGCAGGTCCAGCCTTCTGTGGTCAACGTCGCTTCAGCTGTAGGTATCGGCAGTGCATCGCGCGGTGCGGGGCGAGGTTGTCCGCGCTCAGCAATCTGCACCACACCTTCATCGGGCACGTCGCTATTGATAAAGCCACGAAACAGCGCCAGACGATCGGGGCTTTCCAGCGTGGTGCGCCATTCGCATTGATAACTGTCCACCACCCGTTGCATGTCACTTTCCAGCGTGTCGGCAACGCCCAGCACGTCATCAATGACAACCTCGCGCAGGTAGTCGATACCGCCTTCCAGATTATCCATCCAGGTGCTGGTGCGTTGCAGGCGATCGCCGGTGCGGATGTAAAACATCAACAACCGGTCGATAAAGCGGATCACGGTGTCAGTATCCAAATCACTGGCAAATAAATCCGCATGGCGCGGTTTCATGCCGCCGTTACCGCAGACGTAGAGATTCCAGCCCTTATCCGTAGCAATCACGCCAATGTCTTTGCTCTGCGCTTCAGCGCATTCACGCGTACAACCGGACACGGCCATTTTGATCTTGTGCGGGGCGCGCAATCCCTTGTAACGGTTCTCCAACCGGATAGCCAGAGCGGTAGAATCCTGCACACCGTAACGGCACCAGGTTGATCCCACACAGGATTTCACCGTGCGCAGCGATTTGCCGTAGGCATGACCGGTTTCAAACCCGGCGTCGAGCAATTCCTGCCAGATAGCAGGCAACTGTTCGACCCTGGCCCCGAACAGATCGACTCGCTGACCGCCGGTTATCTTGGTGTAGAGCTGATAACGCTGAGCCACCTGTCCAATGGCGATCAGCGCCTCGGGCGTGATCTCTCCGGCGGGAATGCGCGGCACCACTGAGTAGGTGCCGTCTTTCTGAATGTTGGCAAAGAAACGATCGTTGGTATCCTGCAAAGGCAAATGCTGCGGTTGCAGCAGATAGTCGTTCCAGCAGGAAGCGAGTATCGAGCCAACCAGCGGTTTACATATTTCGCAGCCACGCCCTTGCCCATGGTTAGCAATCAGGTCATCAAAGGTGTGGATGTCATTGACGCGAATCAAGTGATATAACGCCTGACGATCGTAAGCAAAGTGCTCACAGATGTCCTTTTTAACCTCAACGCCAGATTGCGTGAGCTCATACTCCATGACCTGTTTTACCAGCGCCACGCAGCCACCGCAGCCGGTTCCCGCTTTGGTACCGCTTTTTATCGCCCCCAATTCATGGCAACCGCTCGCCACTGCCGCACAAATATCCGCTTTGGTAACATTATGGCAGGAGCAAATCTGTGCGGTTGCAGGCAAGGCGGCTACACCCAGCCCTTTCGCCGGTGCGCCTTCATGCGCGGGAAGAATAAGGGTTTCTGGATGCGCGGATAGCGTCATGTCGTTGAGCTTCATTTGCAGCAGCGTGCTGTAGTCGCTGCTGTCACCGACCAACACCGCTCCCAGCAAGCGCTTGCCGTCCTGCGACACCACCATGCTTTTATAGACTTCACGTGGACCATCATGCCACTGATAGTGTCGGCTACCCACGGTTTTGCCGTGAGCATCACCGATAGACGCTACCTCGACGCCCAGCAGTTTTAATTTGGTGCTCATATCGGCACCGGTAAAGGGTTGATTCTGTCCGGCGAGGCTCGCCGCCACGCTGCGTGCCATCTGGTAGCCGGGGGCCACCAGCCCAAATACCTGCTGTTGCCAGCAGGCGCATTCACCAATGGCGTAAATGTTGGCGTCAGACGTTTGCCCGAGATCGTCAATCACAATGCCGCCGCGCGCGCCGATCTCCAGTCCCGCGTCACGGGCCAGTTGGTCACGGGGACGAATGCCTGCGGAGAACAGCACCAGATCGCTCTCCAGCTCACTGCCATCGGCAAAGCACAGGCGATGGCGTGCCGCCGAACCATCCACAATCGCCTGTGTGGCTTTCCCGGTATGCACCTGCACACCCAAGGCCTCAATCTTGCGCCGCAGCATCGCGGCACCGCCGTCATCCAGTTGCACCGCCATCAAACGCGGCGCGAATTCCACCACGTGGGTTTCCAGCCCCAGTTGACGCAGGGCATTGGCCGCTTCCAGCCCCAATAACCCTCCGCCGATAACCACGCCACTGTGCGATTGCGCGGCACAGTCAGCAATCGCATCGAGATCGTCCAGGGTGCGATACACCAGGCATCCAAGACGATCGCTGCCTGACAGCGGCGGCACAAAGGGATACGACCCTGTTGCCAGCACCAGTTGGTCATAAGGCGTTTCTTTTCCCTGAACATCGATTACGCAGCGGCGCTGACGATCAATGGCCGTCACTTCGCACTGGGTACGCAGCTCGATGTCATGACGTTCAAAAAAACCCGCTGACACCATAGAAAGATCGTCAGCGCTGCGTCCGGCAAAATATTCGGACAGGTGAACCCGATCGTAGGCAGGGTAGCGTTCTTCACCAAAAACAATGATGTGGTACTGCTGATGCAAACCACGCTCGACCAACTGCTCAAGAAAATGGTGGCCGACCATACCGTGGCCAACAACAATCAATACAGGTTTACTCATCATACGACTCCTCGCAGACTGCGGCACGGCTTCAACCGCCGTGGAAGAGAGACCAAATAGCAGAGGAGCAGGCTCAAGGGCTGCCCCCGCCTTCATCACCGACAACAGATGTGCACTGTCCCCGGCATCACCGAACAGCAGCGCGCCACGCAGGCGTCCGGCGCGAAAAATCAGTTGGCGATAACGCAGCGTCAGCGGATCAAACAGCGTGTGTACCTCGTCATCCGTCTGCGGCGTCAGCTCACCGGCACTGACCACCTCAATCCCGGTGACTTTAAGGCGCGTTGCCAGCATTTCTGAGTGATAATCCTCGACGGGGTGTCCCGCTAAACGCTGCGCCAATACCTGAGCCTGCGCCAGACAAGGCGCAACCAGCCCAAACGTTTCTCCCCGCAGCTCACAGCACTCGCCTAGCGCGCTGATCGCGCTATCCTTCGTGCGTAACTGCCCATCGACCAGAATGCCGCGCGCACAAGGCACACCGCTGTTACGTGCCAGTTCACACTCCGGCTGAACGCCGGTCGCCACCACCACCAACCCGGTGGACAGGCAGCGGCCATCGGTTAGCTGCACCTGTTCCACACGGGGGTTTCCCTGCAGCGCGGCGACCTCTACCGACATGAGGCACTGGATACCCCGTGTTTGCAGCGACTGCACCAGCAGCGCGCTGGCTGTCGCATCCAGTTGTCGGTCCATCAAGATCGAGGAACGATGCACTAGCGTCACCGGTGCACCTCGCTGCCGCAGCGCTGCCGCCGCTTCAATGCCGAGCAATCCCCCACCGATCACCACCACGGGAACCTTGGTGCTTACCGCAGCAAGCATGGCTTCGACATCTTGCAGGGTGCGAAACCCCACGACACCCTCCAGGTGAACGCCGGGCCACGGCGGCATCATCGGACGCGCCCCGGTGGCAATCACCAGATGGTCATAACCGGTTTCACCGCCTGACGTGACGACACAACGCCGTTCACGATCAATGTGGTATACGGCTTCCCCCAGGCGGTAACAAATACCGTGCTCGGGTGCCACAGCGGGCAACAGGATCTCCGTAAAGGATTTTTCGCCGCCCAGCACCGGGGAGAGCATAATGCGGTTATAGCTGGCGCAGGGTTCAGCACCGAACACCGTGATCCGAAAACACTGCTCTGCGGCGTGCAGCAGGTTTTCCACCAGCCGGGCGCTGGCCATGCCATTACCGATAATCACCAGTCGCTTCATGCTGCTACTCGCTTATCAGGCTGCTTTGGGCTGTTTTTCATACAGAAAATAGAGCACCTGCTGGCGATACTGGTGGTAGCGCGCATCGTCTGCCAGCGTGACGCGAGATCGCGGACGAGGCAAATCGACGGTCATGATCTCTCCCACCGTAGCCGCCGGACCGTTGGTCATCATCAATACCCGATCCGACAGCAATACGGCTTCGTCCACATCGTGCGTGATCAACACAATCGTGGTGTTAAGCCGTTGCTGAATGTCCATCACGGCATCCTGCAAATGCGCACGCGTTAACGCATCCAGCGCACCAAACGGTTCATCCATCAGCAGCACTTTGGGTTTCATCGCCAGCGCGCGCGCAATGCCAACGCGCTGCTTCATGCCGCCGGAAATCTCGTTAGGTCGCTTGTCGCTGGCGTGACTCATATGCACCAGATCAAGGTTGTGCAGAATCCAGTCATGGCGTTCCGCTTTGCTCATGGTGCGACGCAGCACCTGATCAACCGCTAGCTCTACATTCTGGTAGGTGGTGAGCCACGGCAGCAGTGAGTGATTCTGAAACACCACGGCCCGCTCCGGTCCCGGCCCGGTGATTTCGCGGTTATCACACAGCAATCCGCCGTCACTTGGCGCAGTTAATCCGGCGATCAGGTTGAGCAAGGTGGATTTGCCACAGCCCGAGTGACCAATCAGGCTGAGGGTTTCACCGGCCTGAATATCAAAGCTGACGTTGTCCAGGGCCAGAAACTCGCCGCTGGCGGTCGAGAAGCGCTGGCTCACCTGTTGAACTTGGATAATTGGCGTTGATGACATGGCGATATCCTCTTATTGGTTGTCGTAACTAAAACGTTTTGCCAACAACATCAGCCCCTGCTCCAGCAGCAACCCCACAACGCCGATAACCAGAATAGCGATCAAAATGTTTTCCACGTTCAGGTTGTTCCACTCGTTCCAGATCCAAAAACCGATGCCAATGCCCCCGGTCAGCATCTCGGCGGCAACGATCACCAGCCAGGCAATACCGATAGACAGGCGCACGCCGGTTAACACATGGGGCAGCACGGCAGGAAACAGGATTTTCCACATCAGGTTCCATTCGGAGAGGTTGAGCACGCGCGCGACGTTCAGGTAATCCTGAGGAATACGGCGCACACCTTCTGCCGTGTTGAGGATCATGGGCCAAATCGAACAGATAAAAATGGTCCAACTAGAAGCGGGTTCTGCGCGCTGAAACAGCAGCAAACCGATCGGCAACCAGGCAAGCGGGCTGACCGGGCGCAGCAGTGCGATAACCGGGTTGAGCATGCCAGCGAGAAAACGAAAGCGGCCAATCATAAACCCGGTGGGGATCCCCACCAGTGCGGCCAGCCCAAACCCGATAGCGACGCGTTTCAAAGAGGCCAATACGTTCCAGCCAATGCCCTGATCGTTAGGACCCGCGACATAAAAAGGATCGGCGAACAGCACGGCGGCTGATTGCGCCGTCTGCCACGGCGTCGGGAATCCTTCACTATTGAGCGCGGCCACTTGCCACACGCCCAGCAGCAGCACGATGCCCAACAGCGCGGGCAATATCGCCTGCGCCAGACGCCTGGCCTGAACCGGCCAACGAGGCGTCCGTAATGCTGGCGCGGAAACCGGGGGCGACGATGTTATGGGGCGAGCGGTCTCCGGGAGTGAGAGCACCTGCGCGCTGTGAGGCTCGGTTTCCACAACCTGTGCCACAATAGGAACAACCTGTGCCTGAACTTTCATGGCTAGCCTCGCTTATTCACACTAAAACCGTTGGCGTATCCCACCGGATCGCTGCCATCCCAGCGAATGCCGTCGATGAGCGTACTGCTGCGCATGTCGCTGCCCGGCAGCGGCACATTGCCCACGCTGCTGGCAGCCTGCTTGTAGAGTTCGGTACGGTTGATTTTTTTGGCTATCGCCAGATAATCCGGATCGCTATCGAGCAACCCCCAGCGCCGGTGCTGGGTCAGAAACCACATACCGTCAGAGAGATAGGGATAATTCACCGCTCCGTCGCGGTAGAAGCGCATGGCGTGCTCATCTTTCCAACGCTTACCCAGGCCGTTGTCGTAATTGCCCTGAATACGATCGACGATTTGCTCCGCCTTGGTATTGACGTAGGCGCGTCCGGCAATAACAGCAGCGGTTTCACGCCGATTGTCATCAGAAGCATCAATCCAGCGCCCGGCCTCCAGCACGGCGGCCGTCAGCGCACGGGCGCTGTGCGGATTTTCATCGACCCAGGCGGCGCGAGTGCCTAATACTTTCTCGGGATGATCGGGCCAGACCTCTTGCGACGTCGCGGCAGTAAAACCGATCCCTTCGCTGATGGCACGCTGGTTCCAAGGCTCACCCACGCAGCAGCCCACCATGTTGCCAATCTTCATGTTCATCACCATCTGCGGCGGTGGCACCACCACGGTGCGGATATCGTTAAACGGATGGATACCCGACGCGGCCAGCCAGTAGTAAAGCCACATGGCATGCGTACCGGTGGGAAAGGTGTGCGCAAAAGTGTGTGTGCCCGCCGGACTGGCGGCGATAAATTGCTTCAGTGACGTGCCATCGGTCACACCGGCATCACGCAGTGCATTCGCCAGCGTAATGCCCTGCCCGTTCTGATTCAGGGTCATCAGCACCGCCATATCGTGCTGTGGACCCGCCAGCCCAAGCTGCAAGCCGTAAACCTGGCCGTAGAGAATATGCGCGGCATCCAGCTCGCCGGAGACCAGTTTGTCTCGCACGGCAGCCCAGCTCGCCTCTTTACTCGGCACGATGCTGATACCGTATTTTTTATCGAACCCTTTTTCTGCGGCCATCACTACCGAAGCGCAATCGGTCAGAGGGATAAAACCAACGCGGATCGTGGTTTTCTCCGGTGCGTCAGAACCGGCCGCCCAAACGCTATTCATCAACCCCGGTAATAAAAAACTTCCGCCGAGTGCGGCACTTCCCGCGAGAAACTGGCGGCGGGAAAATGATGTGTTGTTTTTCGTCTCACTCATCAACGCGACCCTTACGTCAACAGCCGGTAGGACTGTAAAAAACAAAAAAGGCGTCCATAAGCCATGCGCGAACGCATGCTGATGGACGCCTTTGCCCGTGTTCCCCAGCTACCGCCGTTGGCAGAAGAGGAGCACTTAATCATGTTTACTGTATGAATCCGTTGCGATCCCCGAGGTTTCGCAATGACTCATCGCTGCACGAAGTTAAAAGCAACAACCATACCAACATCGGTGTAACACAAAAAAAACTGCAAATAGTGTGCGCTGAAACACCGTTAACACCATAACTTGCAGGGAGATAACCTTCACAACGCTAACGGTAAGGCCATTGCCAGCGAGCAGCCAATCGCTCTATAAGCTGAAATATGACGCACAGGATTGCACACTAATCTGGCAACGCACGCACGATTAGTGTGCATATAAAGCCGCTGACGACGGCGTCAGGGAGGGCTTTGGAACACATCGGCCACCGCCAACATGGCAGTGGCAATCTCCACCAGCTTTTTATTTTGACTCATCGCCAGACTGCGCAGCGTTTTATAGGCTTCATCCTCCGTCATGCCGCGATGCTGCATCAGCATGCCTTTGGCACGGTCGATTTGCTTGCGCTCGGTTAAAGAAGCGCGCATCTCGGTCAATGCGCTATCGAGGCGTTGCAATCGTCGTGATTGCGTCTGCACCAACGATAGCAAAGAGCGCCCCAACTGCGGACACACCCCATCGCTGCTGATCCACTGGGCTGCACTCTGTGAGGCCGCCATCTCTTCACCCGGCATAAACACCGAATAACCATGCGCATGGTCCTGCTGCTGTTCAAGCAAGCTTTCAACGCTGGCGGCCTGATCGCGGCAGGCCGCTTCTGCGGCCGCGATACGCTGCTGGCACAGCGCCATCAACGTTTGCTCCAGGGCATCTTCCAGGCGTTTCATCCCATCGATACGCGCCGTCGCCAGTGCAAACCAGCGCATGCTTTCCCCTGCATTCAGCGCGCCCGCTGCCGTGCGCGTGCAGGCAATACGCCGCAAGCGCTCAAACTCGCGGTCGGTGCCCAGTTGCTGCCAGCGAGCCTTGTTGTCATCATCGGCAAAATCGACAAAGGTATCGAAACACCGTTCTTGCCGTTCAATCAAATCCAGCAACGCCTGCTGGCGATCCGGGGTAAATGCGCCGGTGGCAAAGGCTGCTGCACCTAACGCGCGCTCTTGTCCGGCAAATTCTTTGCCCTGCATAAAGCTGAACATGGCAATCAGCGCCCGGGCAATGCCCGGCTCTGCGGCGGTATCAGACACCTCAAACACCAGCGCCAGCAGGTGACGAATGGTATCGTTGAAGGCAGTCATCACGTCTGGCTGAGACAGGCTGCGCTGCCGTAGCTTTTGGCGTAATGCCGGCAGCAAACTGAGGCTGTAAACCACACTCGCCGCTCGGCTGAACAGTCGACTCGCCTGAGGCAGCAAATCGGTGCGTTGTTCGAGTTGCAGCAGATGGGCCATCACCTGCGCTTGTGCCACACCGACATCCTGCTCGCGCAATCTCAGCTCGTCAGGCGCCACGCTCTGTTGCGCACACAAAAACAGGTTCGAAGTTCCGCGCTCCCGTTGCAGCATATGCACCAGTTGGCTTATTTTGCCAACCAACTCACCGCTTTGCAGCAGGCAGCGCAGGCTGTTCAGTTCACACTGCCGCGAGGTCATCAAAAATTGCAGGGTGGTTTCAGGGTTCGCTACCATCAGATTACTCCGCGCACAGGCCTTCTCATCAAACACACTGCTATCACAGCGGTGAGACAATTTATTGCAAAGATCGAGTATTGCAAAGATCGAGCCAACCTGTATCACACTGCAAATAAACAATGTTGCACAGAATAGTGTGACAGCAATCAAGCCGGTAAATAGGCAATAATGTTATTTACTGACAGGATAATTCGTTGCGTTGTGGAGTGGTATTATGATGAACCATTTAGAGCTACAAGCCTTACGTCAACTCTTTTTTATGAATATTGAGGAAGCGGCCACCTATATTGCCAACGGCGCTGAAAGCGAAAGCTGGCGTTTATGGGAAAGTGGCTCACAGCCGATACCCACAGACGTTATTGATACGCTGACGCTGATGAATAAAAAACGCAAACAGCGGCTCAATGCCATCATCGAAAAAATCAATAATCGCATCGGGAATAATACCATGCGTTTTTTTCCGGATTATGCTGACTTTCGCACCGTCTATACCGAAGGTGATTATATTGAGTGGAAAATATACCAATCCGTTGCCGCTGAACTTTACGCGCACAACCTGGAACGGTTATGTTAAGGATAATAGATGACTCATTCGATTATTTTAGTCGGCCCGCGTGCATCCGGTAAAACGACGGTGGGTAAAATGCTGGCAGCCCGGCTACACCGGCACTTTATAGACACTGACGATGTGGTGCAAAAACAAACGAATAAAACCATCGCGCAAATCGTGGATGAGCAAGGCTGGGATCGTTTTCGCGAAATCGAAAGTCAGATTCTCAAAGACGTTATGTTGGGTGATGCCGTGGTCGCAACGGGCGGCGGGATGGTGATATCGGAAAAAAACCGTCATTATATGAAAAATAACGGCATGGTGTTTTACCTTGCCACCTCTGCCGACACCGTGGTGGCTCGACTGAAATCAAACCCAGCGGTCAGTCAGCGCCCCTCACTCACCGGCCTGTCTATTACTGAAGAAATCACCGGAATTATTAAAGAACGCGATCCGCTTTATCAGGAAAGTGCGCATTACGTCATTGATGCCAATAAAGATAAGACCGAGGTATTACAACAAATTTACGCGCTCTGCGTTCCGTTATAATCGGTAGCAAAATGATAAACAGAAATCTATTTTTACCCCGCCCAAGCCCTCTATTGAGAGATAAATCACAAATTAACCACTTTATTACGCGGGAGAAAATCACCATTACCCTCAAGAGAAATTAATCAATAGCGCATCGTCTGCCCGGTGTTACATATCCGTATCTTTTTCATTGAATAAATAGAAAGGTATATCGGGGTTTTCAGCATAAAAATTAACATCAATAACATTTATCGGGTTTGCCGATAGAGACAATCTATGAATTAATAAAAAAAAAGGAATTATTCATTTCCCGAAGGGATTGTTAGCATCAAAACATCTTAAAAACCGGCCGTAAATCTGTAGGTTATGTCAATTGAACACGACAGGACACCAAGATAAGACTGGAATTATGCATCAGGGCAGGAAAACGACAGAGTTTCCTTTTCCACTCAGGCGTTTTTCTCACAAGGCTAACTATGAAAAACAAATATATACCAACCGCCTTCGGATTATATCTCAATTATATGGTGCATGGCATGGGCGTGATATTAATCAGCCTGAACATGCCGCATCTGGAGCAACAGTGGCAGACCGACGCCGCAGGGGTGTCCGTGGTGATTTCATCGCTGGGCATTGGCAGACTGAGCTTGCTGCTGCTGGCGGGGATGTTGTCCGACCGTTTTGGCCGTAAGCCGTTCGTGTATCTGGGGATGATATGCTATCTCGGCTTTTTCGTTGGCATTCTCGGCTCGCACAGCATTGCTGCCGCCTATTGCTTTGGCTTTCTCGCCGGGATGGCAAACAGCTTCCTCGATTCCGGCACCTACCCGTCACTGATGGAAGCGTTCCCCTCTTCCCCCAGCACCGCTAACATTCTCATTAAAGCCTTTGTCTCCAGCGGACAGTTTCTCCTGCCGATGATCATCAGCCTGTTGGTATGGGCAGATCTGTGGTTTGGCTGGTCGTTTATCATCGCGGCGGGCATCATGCTGCTCAATGGCATTTGCCTGTTCCGTTATCCATTCCCGGCACATCCGGGAAAAGCGGCACAGAAACCCCTGGCTGCCGACGTTCCTGTGACACGCACGACCACACAACACGCCTGCTCGTTGGTGGATCTCACCAGCTATACGCTGTATGGCTACATCGCCATGGCAACGTTTTACCTTATCAGCCAATGGCTGGCGCAATACGGCCAGTTTGTGGCGGGCATGAGCTACACCATGTCAATCAAACTGCTCAGTATCTACACCGTTGGCTCTCTGCTCTGTGTGGTGATCTCCGCTGTGTTAGTGAGAAAAACCGTCAGTTCGACATCACTGTTGATGCTCTACACGTTTATCTCTTTCGTGGCCCTGCTGGGTGTGTGCCTGTATCCCAGCCCGAACACCGTTATGGTGTTTTCTTTCGTGATTGGCTTCTCCGCTGCGGGGGGCGTGCTACAACTGGGGCTAACGCTGATGGCAGTACGGTTTCCCCACGCCAAAGGCAAGGCCACCGCGATTTACTACAGCGCAGGCAGCATCGCCACCTTCACGATCCCGCTCATCACTGCCAGACTTTCACAAACCAGCATTGCCAGCATTATGTGGTTTGATACCGGGATTGCTGCCGTCGGTTTCTTGCTGGCGTTGTTTATCGGCTACCGTAATCGGAAAACGCGCGACAACCTTCTTACCGAGGATGAACTTCAGGTTGACGATGCGCTGCGTCGTCCATCCTGATACCGCTCCGCTGTGCCCTTGGGCACAGTAGCATCAAACGCTAAAATTGCAGGGTCTGGCAGGCGGTAAAGACAAATTTTTTAAACCCCTGAGCCGCCGCTGACAGCATTTTGTCTTTACGCGTAGCCAGATAGATATAGCGGGTTGGGCCGGGATCGCGGATGCGCATCACATGCAGATCCGAGCGTGAGAGCGTGCTGATACGCGGCATCACGGCAATGCCGTAGTTGACGCTAACCAATCCCACCATTGCCGTATCTTCTTCAACGTAGCAGGCAATTTCCGGGATCAGTTTTTTCTGCATAAACATCTTATCGATAAACTGACTCAGCCCGCTTTTCGGCGAAAAGAAGATAAACGGATAGGAAATCGCCTCTTCCAGTGAGATATCTTCCTGCGCTTGCTGAGCCAACGGGTGTTGGCATGAGGTCACCAGCACCAGTTCCTGGCTTATCAGCGGCAAAAACTCTATTTCATTCTCATCCGCGACGAGCGAACAGATAGCCATATCGTATTTATCCGCTTTCAGGTCGTCCACCAGCGCTGACGTGGTGCCCTGATAAAAACAGAAGCGCTTGTTGTCATTACCCGGTTGATGGACAAAACGATCGACCAGGCGCGGCACCACGGTTTCACCCATGGTGTAGATAAATGCCAGACTGATCACGTCATCCTGTGGGCCGCACATCTGACGCAGCGCCAGACGGCCATTCTCCAGTTCCAGTAACGCATTGTCCACATAAGGTAAAAAAAGCTTGCCCGCATGGGTAATGCGTACATTCCTGCCCGATTTTTCAAACAGCATCACCCCCAGCTCTTTCTCCAGTTCTGCAATAGCGTGGCTGAGCGACGGCTGCGTAATAAACAGGCTCGAGGCCGCTTCAGTGTAATGCTGTTTTTCAGCCAGGCGTTTAAAGTAGTGCAGCTGTTTTAAATTCATAACCAGCCTCTTGGCAAGGTATCACGGCATCATTCGCACGCAGTGAGAGTGGTGAGTTCCTATTGCCAGCATATCCCGCTTTTACCGTTGCCACTGCCCGTCAAACAGGGCTAATGCAACATTGTTTCGGTGCTGTGCAATATAAGCGGTACGCCTGTCGGCGCAGCAAAAATGCGCCGCGTAACGCAATTGTTAATGAGTAAAAACATAAATCAGACAAGAATGACACTGCGTTATAGCATATATACGCCATCTGATAAATTGAGAAAATAATACTGCCTGTGAGATCACAAAATAGTGTCTGCTCGTGAACACAATGTGATGCACACCCGCCTTTTTCCAGATAGCGTTATTGTAGGGCACTTGTGAAATAAAAACATTTCATCAACATCCCCCCTCTCCCCTTTCTCACATTGCACAGCAATAAAGTTGGCAACTAAAACGGCATATTACGTATTTATTATTCCCCGCATTTAATACATTACATAACGAGAATAAACCATCTCTCACGCAGCACCGCTCATTATTGAAATACAAAAGGTCAGGAAAAACGAAAACCGCTATCCCTGGTTATAAAAAATATCAACAACAAGCAGAATCATTAACGAAATGCGGAGAAAAGCATGAGCCAGAATAAGGCCTTCAATGCGCCCTTCTTATTAGCCGTCGTCGGTATCTATCTCAGTTATTTTTTACATGGCGTCAGCGTTATTACGCTGGCACAAAACATGACATCCCTTGCGGAGAAATTTGGTACTGACAATGCGGGTATTGCGTACCTGATATCGGGCATTGGCTTAGGCCGATTAGTCAGTATTCTCTTCTTTGGCGTCATCTCTGACAAATTTGGCCGCCGTTCTGTCATCCTGCTGGGTGTCAGTTTATATATTTTGTTCTTCTTTGGTATTCCCGCCAGCCCGAATCTGATTGTCGCCTTCGCCCTGGCCGTGTGCGTCGGCGTTGCCAATGCGGCGCTGGATACCGGTGGCTATCCGGCACTGATGGAGTGTTATCCCAAAACATCAGGTTCAGCCGTCATTCTATTAAAAGCCATGATCTCCTTTGGGCAGATGTTATATCCGATGCTGGTCAGCTACCTGCTGCTCAGTCACATCTGGTATGGCTATGCGATGATCATCCCCGGCGTGCTGTTTGTGTTGGTATCGTTACTGCTGCTGAAAAGCAAGTTCCCCAGCCAGTTGGTGGATGCCTCCATTGCCAATGAATTACCGCAGATGAACAGCAAGCCGCTCGCCTGGTTGGAAGGGGTTGCCTCTATCATTTTTGGCGTTGCCGCATTCTCTACCTTTTATGTCATTGTGGTCTGGATGCCCAAATATGCTATGGCATTTGCCGGTATGGCAGAAGCCGATGCGCTGAAAACCATCTCGTATTACAGCATGGGTTCACTGGTGTGCGTATTTATTTTCGCCCTGCTGTTGAAAAGCATGGTGCGTCCGGTATGGGCCAACGTGTTTAATACCGGGGTTTCGGTGATTACCGCCACGATTATTTATCTCTACCCGTCACCGTTGGTGTGTAATGTGGGCGCCTTTGTTATCGGCTTTTCAGCCGCAGGCGGGATATTGCAGCTCGGCGTTTCTGTGATGTCCGAATTCTTCCCAAAAAGCAAAGCCAAAGTCACCAGCGTTTACATGATGATGGGCGGTCTGGCTAACTTCTTAATTCCGCTAATCACGGGGTATCTGTCAAAAATCGGTCTGCAATACATTATTTTGCTGGATATCGCTTTTGCCCTGTTGGCCTTTGTTACTGCCATCTTGGTTTTTATTCGCTACTACAAAGTGTTCAAAATCCCGCAAAGCGATTTACGGTTCGGCGAACGTTTCTTTCAATAACGCCGCCTCAAGAATGTGAATATAGATTTCAAAACCTGAACAGAACGGCAATCGACAATTTGCGCGATAAGCGCCCGCCTATTGCCTGAATAACTGCACCACCAATTATTACCTTGTGTAAGGAGTTTAGAATGGATGTTACCGCAAAATACGAACTGATTGGATTAATGGCTTATCCCATCAGACACAGCCTCTCGCCGGAAATGCAAAACAAGGCGTTGGAAAAAGCGGGTTTGCCTTTCACCTATATGGCTTTTGAAGTGGACAACACCACCTTCGGTAAAGCAATTGAAGGCCTTAAAGCGCTGAAAATGCGCGGCACTGGCGTTTCCATGCCCAATAAACAATTAGCCTGCCAATATGTGGATGAATTAACACCGGCCGCCAAATTGGTCGGTGCCATTAATACCATTGTTAATGATAACGGGTATTTGCGTGGTTATAACACCGATGGCACCGGGCATATTCGCGCCATCAAAGAAAGCGGTTTTGATATTCAAGGCAAAACCATGGTGTTGGTCGGCTCGGGTGGCGCATCAACAGCAATTGGTGCTCAGGCAGCGATTGAAGGCATCAAAGAGATCAAACTGTTCAACCGTAAAGATGAATTTTACGAGCAGGCACTCGCCTTCGCAAAACGCGTTAATGACAACACCGATTGCACCGTCACTGTCAGTGATTTAGCGAATCAGAAAGCCTTCGCCGACGCCATCGCACACGCCGATATTCTGACCAACGGCACTAAAGTCGGCATGAAGCCACTCGAAGATCAATGCGTTGTGAGCGATATCGCCATGTTGCGTCCGGAACTGTTGGTCACCGAATGCGTTTACAACCCGCACATCACCAAGCTGCTGCAAATGGCTATGGACGCAGGCTGCAAGACCATTGATGGCTACGGCATGCTGCTGTGGCAAGGGGCTGAGCAGTTCAAGCTCTGGACCGGTAAAGAGTTTCCGCTGGAACACATCAAAAAAGTGATGGGCTTTAACGCCTAAAACACGTCGGTACGCGGCGTATTCCTCACGCCGCGTTATCGGACTGTGTGGAAAAAGATGACGTAAAGGGAAAAGCATGAAAACCGTAACCGTAAAAAATCGGGTGTTTGGCGAAGGCGCACCAAAAATTATCGTCTCGCTGATGGGCAAAGACATCGCCGCCATCAAATCTGAAGCCCACCATTATCAGGACGGCGACGTCGATATTCTGGAGTGGCGCGCCGATCATTTCGATGACGTTACCTCCATCGCCAGTGTGTTGGAGGCTGTGCGCACGCTGCGCGACGGCATCCCCGACAAACCCCTGCTGTTCACCTTTCGCAGCAAGCAAGAAGGTGGGGAAAAAGCGCTCTCTGCCGAGGCCTACATTGCCTTGAACAAAGCGGTGGTGGAGAGCGGGTTGGTGGACATGATCGACCTGGAGCTGTTTACCGGTGATGCGCTGGTGAAAGATACCGTGGCGTTTGCCCATGCTCACGGCGTGAAAGTCATCATGTCCAACCACGATTTTCACAAGACGCCACCAAAAGAAGAGATCGTCAAACGCCTGTGCAAGATGCAGGAATTGGGTGCCGATATCCCGAAAATCGCCCTGATGCCGCAGAACAAAGACGATGTGCTCACCCTGCTGGCCGCCACGCTGGAAATGCATGAGAAGCACGCGGACCGCCCGATCATCACCATGTCCATGTCAAAAACCGGTGTTATCTCCCGTCTCTCCGGCGAACTGTTTGGTTCAGCCGCCACCTTTGGCGCACTGAAAAAGGCCTCTGCCCCAGGACAAATTGCCGTTAAAGATTTGCGCGCCGTATTGACGGTATTACACCAATCCTGAATAGCGATGGCACGGCTATAGCCGTTTGCGCCGCCAAGGGCAGCGCACGTTCATTCGCTTATCACGAGGAGTTGCAATGAAACTGGAAAAACCGAAAAGAATTAATGGCCGAGTGCCGGTGCTCTCGGCACAGGATGCGGTCAATTACATCCCCGATGAAGCCACCCTGTGCGTATTGGGGGCCGGCGGTGGCATTCTGGAAGCCACCTCACTGATCACTGCCCTCGCCGACCGCTATAAAACCACGCAGTCACCGCGCAACCTGTCGCTGATCAGCCCAACAGGATTAGGCGACCGCGCCGAGCGTGGCATCAGTCCGCTGGCACAGGAAGGTCTGGTCAAATGGGCGCTGTGCGGCCACTGGGGACAGTCACCGCGAATTTCCGATCTGGCAGAACAAAACAAGATCGTCGCCTATAACTACCCGCAAGGGGTGCTGACGCAAGCAATCCGCGCCTCCGCTGCTCACCAACCGGGTATTTTGAGCAATATCGGTATTGGTACCTTTGTCGACCCGCGCCAACAGGGCGGCAAACTGAATGAAGTGACCAAAGACGATCTGATCAAACTGGTCGAAATCGATAATCAGGAATACCTGTTCTACAAGGCCATTGCGCCGAATGTCGCCTTTATCCGCGCTACCACCTGCGATAGCGAAGGATACGCGTCTTTCGAGGATGAAGTGATGTACCTCGATGCGCTGGTGATTGCACAAGCGGTACACAACAATGGCGGTATCGTGATGATGCAGGTGCAGAAGATGGTTAAAAAGGCCACGTTGCATCCTAAATCCGTGCGCATTCCCGGCTATCTGGTCGACATTGTGGTGGTTGATTCAACGCAAACCCAGCTGTATGGCGGTGCGCCCGTCAACCGCTTTATCTCCGGCGATTTCGTGCTGGATGACAGCACCAAAATGGCCATCCCCCTCAACCAACGCAAACTGGTGGCACGTCGCGCGCTGTTCGAAATGCGCAAAGGTGCGGTCGGTAACGTCGGGGTCGGCATCGCCGACGGCATCGGTCTGGTGGCTCGCGAAGAGGGCTGTGCCGATGACTTCGTGCTGACGGTGGAAACCGGCCCCATCGGCGGGATTACCACGCAAGGCGTAGCCTTCGGTGCCAACGTCAATACCCGCGCCATTCTGGACATGACCTCTCAGTTCGATTTTTACCACGGCGGTGGGTTGGATGTGTGCTACCTGAGCTTTGCTGAAATCGACCGACACGGCAACGTTGGCGTGCATAAATTCAACGGCAAGATCATGGGTACCGGCGGGTTTATCGACATCAGCGCCACCTCGAAGAAGATCATCTTCTGCGGCACCCTGACGGCGGGCAGTTTAAAAACTGACGTCGGCGACGGCAAGCTGTCGATCGTGCAGGAAGGGAAAGTCAAAAAATTCATTCAGGAAATCCCGGAGATCACGTTCAGCGGAAAAATTGCGCTCGAACGCGGGTTGGATGTGCGTTACATCACCGAACGCGCCGTCTTCACCTTAAAAGCCGACGGTTTGCACCTGGTTGAGATCGCTCCCGGCGTCGATCTGGAAAAAGACATTCTGGCACAGATGGACTTTACCCCGGTCATTTCGCCCGACTTAAAACTGATGGACACACGCCTCTTTTTCGATGACGTGATGGGTTTTGTATTGCCTGACGCTGAACAATAACAGGAGTAAAAACGATGGACTTTGCCTTAACTGAAGAGCAAGAGCTGCTGCTTGCCAGTATTCGGGAATTGATCACCAGTGATTTCCCGGAAGAGTATTTCAGAACCTGCGACCAAACCGGTACTTATCCGAAAGAATTTATGCGGGCGCTGGCCGATAACGGCATTTCCCTGCTGGGCGTGCCGGAAGAATTTGGCGGTATTCCGGCGGACTATGTCACCCAGATGCTGGCGCTGATGGAAGTGTCTAAAAACGGCGCACCGGCGTTCCTGATCACTAACGGTCAGTGCATCCACAGCATGCGTCGTTTTGGTTCTGCCGAGCAGTTGCGCAAAACCGCTGAGAGCACGCTGGCTACCGGCGATCCGGCCTATTCACTGGCCCTGACCGAACCGGGCGCAGGCTCGGACAACAGCAGTGCGACCACCAGCTACACGCGTAAAAACGGTAAGGTGTATCTCAACGGGCAAAAAACCTTTATCACCGGTGCCAAAGAGTACCCTTATATGCTGGTGCTGGCACGCGATCCCGAGCCGCAGGATCCGAAAAAAGCCTTCACCCTGTGGTGGGTGGAATCGAATAAGCCCGGTATCAAAATCAACCCGTTGCACAAAATCGGCTGGCATATGCTGACCACCTGCGAAGTCTATCTCGATAATGTCGAAGTGGAAGAGAGCGACATGGTGGGCGAAGAAGGCATGGGTTTCCTGAACGTGATGTACAATTTCGAAATGGAACGCCTGATCAATGCCGCGCGCAGCACCGGCTTTGCCGAGTGCGCCTTCGAAGATGCCGCACGTTATGCCAACCAGCGTATCGCTTTTGGCAAGCCAATTGGTCATAACCAGATGATCCAGGAGAAACTGGCGCTGATGGCCATCAAAATCGAGAACATGCGTAATATGGTGCTGAAATGCGCCTGGCAGGCGGATCAGGAGCTGTCATTACGCACCAGTGCCGCGCTGTGCAAACTCTATTGCGCACGCACCGCGTTGGAAGTGATCGATGATGCCATTCAGATCATGGGCGGGCTGGGTTATACGGATGATGCACGCGTATCCCGTTTCTGGCGTGACGTGCGCTGCGAAAGAATTGGCGGCGGCACCGATGAGATCATGATTTACATTGCCGGACGGCAGATCCTGAAAGATTATCAAAGTAAATAACTGACGGGTTGAGACGCCGGTTCACACTGGCGTCTCAACCGAGTATCCCCCTCACAGCAACAATTCTGAGCTCTCGCCAAACTCCGTTATATACTCCAATCCATTCAGACTATTTTTGAACTGTTTACGGTATTCGCTGGGTGAACAGCCAACATGGCGCATGAATAATTTGGCGAAGTGATCGACATTGTCATACCCGACGCGAAGGGCTATCTCGTTCAAACTGCACTCGGTGTTAGTTAGCGAAAATTTTGCCTCAGTGATCCGGCGCTTAATCACATAGTTGATGGGAGAGATATGATATTCCTTGGTAAATTCATGGCAGATGTAGCTCACGCTGGCACGGAACTTTTTAGCGAGCTGATCCAGGGTTATCTTTTCCCGATAATTATTATTCAGATAAACCAATATATCTTTTACCAACACTTCCTTGCGGATATATCCGGATTCTGAACGGTAGGCATTCTTAAAGTTTTCATAAAACAACGCGGTCAAGGCATAGCCGAAAGCATCGTAGACTGGCGAGGATAAAAGATTTTTTTGCTGGGGTAACATCACGCCCAGTTCGTGAAATATACTCTTTATTACTTCTTTTCCTTTCACCACCGACACCACCGGACAGGAATTGGACTGCATGATCTGATTCTCATCCCTGTCGCGGAATTTAAATCCGTAAACGGCGCAGGTATAGGTGGTTGCCGGGGACGCATTATCGGAGGCGACGGCGTGCAATCGGCCACGCTCCACCACCACAATATCCCCGGTCTGTGCAACATAATTGGACGAATCGATGATAAGCCGGGCTACGCCACTTTTCACGTAGATCAGCTCCGTTTCAGCATCATGCACATGGTGTCCTGACTCCCAGTTTGGGTCATCACTGATCACAAAACGGGACAATTTGGGCGTCATTCCCTTTTCAAACAAGGTATCGGTATTATTGTCAAACCAGCGCTGATACATGACAACCTCCACGGGAAGCAGTAAGGTGTAAGCCAATTATTTAGGGGTAAAGTAGCGCAACGACCTGTACTGTATATCACGTTTTAAACCACGCAAAACAAGATTGTTTGCATATCATGCAAGATTACACCGCCTGATTGCCCCACCAGAAAAGGGGGTGTTTTTAACGCATAACCCTGACTGTTTTTTCTCATTTAAAATACGCACTTCCTACATACAGAAAACATCACATTTACAATTCCCTGAGATTTTCATTATTTAGTGAGCGTGTTAATAATTCCAATTAAAAAAAAGCCTCGCATTTATGATGCGCATCACATCTTATTTTCACCCTTTGTTTTCAGCGAGAATGCACAGTAGCAAATGTCACCGTGATGTTTAAAGGTGATAGCGCATTAGCAATATGTCATGGAATACATTTATCTGCCGCCGCGCACAATTTTTTTGCAAGATTGTTGGTAACTAAAACATATTATCATGTCGTTTTTTACCCCTATCCCCCGCACACTATTTCCATCAAATTTTTATATCTCTCTGAGGCACATCGATATTATTTTTCGATGCACCGCCTGCGAGCGACCAATAGGAGACGCCATGAAAATAATAACCTGCTTTAAGCTGGTGCCCGAAGAGCAAGACATTGTGGTTACCGCCCAACGCACGCTCAATTTCGACCGCGCCGATGCAAAAATCAGCCAGTTTGATTTAAACGCCATCGAGGCCGCCATCCAGTTGGCCGGTGCCGATGGGCAGGTCGCGGCGCTGAGCGTCGGCGGCAGCCTGCTGGACAACACCAAAGTGCGCAAGGATGTGCTGTCGCGCGGACCGAATGAACTGTTTCTGGTACAGGATGCACAGTTAGACAATGCGCTACCCAAGGATACCGCACAGGTGTTAACGGCGGCGGCCCGCAAGATTGGCTTCGATCTGCTGCTGTTCGGCGAAGGTTCTGGCGATCTCTATGCGCAGCAGGTTGGGCTGCTGGTCGGTGAAATGTTGCAGTTGCCTACCGTCAATGCCGTGAGCCAGATTGAACTGCTGGACAACCGGGTGCGCGTGGAACGCACGCTGGAAGAGGAAGTGGAAATTCTTGAGTTGCCGCTGCCCGCTGTGCTTTGCGTAACATCAGATATTAATGCGCCAAAAATCCCCTCCATGAAGGCGATTCTGGGCGCGGGGAAAAAGCCGGTAACCCAATGGAAAGCCGACGATATCAGTTGGCAGCGCACTGCACCTCACACCGAGCTGGCGCAGATCCACGTGCCACCACAGGCGGAACGTAAGCACATCATTCTGGAAAGCGATTCGCCGGAAGCGATCGCCGAACTGGCCGAACACCTGAAAAAAGCGCTGAACTAACCCGGAGAATATCATCATGAGTCAATTAACCAATGTATGGGTGTTCAGCGATAACGTTGAGCGCTACGGCGAATTAATGACGGGCGCACGCCAGTGGGGACAGCAGGTTTACGCCGTTGTGCAAGATGACACGCAGGTTGCCGCCGTTAAACCGCTCGGCGCGCAGGGGCTCTACGTGTTGGGCAAAACGGCACAGCAACGTATCGAAAACTATGCCGAAACGCTGGCATCGCTGATCGAAAAACCGGCAGCGACGGATTTTCCCGCCACGCTGATCCTGCTGGCGGCCACCAAGCGCGGTAAGGCGCTGGCGGCCCGGTTAAGCGTGCTGCTTGATGCCGCCGTCGTCAACGACGTCACTACCCTGACGGTAGAAGAGCACGCGCTGTATGCCGAACATCGTATGTACGGTGGCCTGGCGTTTGGCAAAGAGAAAATCAATACCGCGGTTGCCATCGTGACGCTGGCAGCGGGTGCCATCGAGCCCGAGACGGCCAATGCGACGTCTGAATGTCCGGTTTATCAGGCTAACTATGTTACACCGCGCCAGGAAATCCTGTGTGTTGAACGCCGCGCCAAATCGTTGAGCAGCGTCGACTTGAGCAAGGCCAAACGCGTTGTTGGCGTGGGCCGTGGATTAGTTTCACAAGAAGATTTGCGCATGGTTCAAGACCTGGCAACGGTATTGGGCGCGGAAGTCGGCTGCTCACGCCCGATTGCTGAAGGGGAACACTGGATGGAGCGCGAGCGCTATATCGGTGTCTCTGGCGTGCTGCTGAAATCCGATCTCTACCTGACACTGGGGATCTCCGGTCAAATCCAGCACATGGTGGGCGGCAACGGGGCAAAAACCATCGTCGCCATTAACAAAGACAAAAATGCGCCGATCTTCAAATACGCCGACTACGGTTTGGTCGGTGATATCTACAAAGTGGTCCCGGCGTTGGTTGAGCAATTGACCCGCTAACCCTCATTTGTTGGTCTTTTCGTTAACAGCACGTATCCCGCCACGCCACTGTGGCGGGATAGGGAGCAGGAACCATGTCGGAAGAAAAATTTGA
Source organism: Candidatus Symbiopectobacterium sp. NZEC151 (assembly GCF_025962655.1). GTDB lineage: Bacteria > Pseudomonadota > Gammaproteobacteria > Enterobacterales > Enterobacteriaceae > Symbiopectobacterium. Next base: position 1,710,995 of record NZ_JAGFPE010000001.1, read on the forward strand.
TGCCATCGTCGTCGGTGCCGGGGTTGCGGGCTGCATCGCCGGTTATGTGATGGCGCAAGCCGGGCTTGATGTATTAGTCATTGAACGTGGCAACAGCGCAGGCAGTAAAAATATGACCGGTGGACGCCTCTACGCCCACAGTCTGGAGAGCATCATGCCTGGGTTTGCGCAACAGGCCCCGGTTGAACGCAAAGTCACGCGAGAAAAAATTTCCTTTCTCACCGACGAAAGCGCCGTCACCATGGATTACCACAGCGAACAGCCGGATATCCCCGCCAAAGCCTCTTATACCGTGTTGCGTAACCGGTTCGATCCCTGGCTGATGGAAAAAGCCGAACAGGCTGGCGTGCAGTTTATTCCCGGCGTGCGGGTAGATGCCCTGTTGCGCGAAGGCAACCGGGTCACCGGCGTGCAGGCGGGGGAAGATGCGCTGGAGGCAAACGTGGTGATTCTGGCCGATGGCGTGAATTCGCTGCTGGGCCGTTCCGTCGGTATGGTTCCGCCTCCGTCACCGCATCACTATGCGGTCGGTGTGAAGGAGCTGATTGCCCTGCCCGCATCGCAAATCGAAGACAGGTTTAACCTGGCACCGGGAGAAGGTGCGGCCTGGCTGTTTGCCGGTTCGCCTTCCAACGGGTTGATGGGCGGTGGTTTTCTCTACACCAATAAAGACTCAATTTCACTGGGTCTGGTCTGCGGTTTGGGCGATATCGCCCACGCCAGTAAAAGTGTGCCGCAGATGCTGGAAGATTTTAAACAACACCCGACGATCCGCCCCTTGATTCAGGGGGGAGAGTTGCTGGAGTACTCGGCACACATGGTGCCCGAAGGCGGGCTGGAGATGGTGCCCAGTCTGGTGGATGACGGCGTGATGATCGTCGGCGATGCGGCCGGTCTATGCCTCAATCTGGGCTACACCGTGCGCGGCATGGATCTGGCGATTGCCTCTGCACAGGCAGCTGCCAACGCGGCGATTGCCGCAAAACAGCGGCAGGACTTCTCATCCGCCAGCCTGATGGAATACAAACGCACGTTGGAACACAGCTTCGTGCTGCGCGATATGCACCACTATCGCAAGGTGCCCGCCATGATGGAAAACCCACGCATGTTCACCCAGTACCCACGCATGGTGGCCGATATCATGAGCGATCTGTTCATCATTGATGGCGGCCCTAACGTGCCAGTGCGGGCAAAAATCATGAAGCGTGCCAAACAGGTTGGCCTGATAAACCTGTTGAAAGACGGCATCAAAGGAGCGACAGCGCTATGAGTCACGACAACAGCGTCAATGTGGACGTCAAACTGGGCGTCAACAAGTTCCATGTGGATGAAGGCCATCCACACATCATTCTGGCCGACAACCCCGATATGGCTGAGTTTCGTAAATTGCTCAAGGCTTGTCCGGCGGGGCTCTACAAGCAGGATGAGGCAGGAAATATCCATTTCGACTCTGCCGGTTGTCTGGAATGCGGTACCTGCCGGGTACTGTGCGGTGAAACCATTCTGGAGCAATGGGAATACCCGCAGGGTACGTTCGGCATCGAATTCCGCTTTGGTTGATCCCCCCGTAAAAGTGATCGACGGCCGTCCTGGCGGCCGTTAAACACTGAGACAAAAACACATGACCGTTTCAATAGCATTTAACGCTGAACGTCGGGCGTTATACCGTCAGCAAGGATTCTGGGGAGACGCCTCACTCGCCGACTATTGGCACCAAACACAAAGCGCCATGCCGGACAAGATTGCCGTGATTGACCATCAAGGGACGTCTTACACCTATGCCGCGCTAGACCGCGCAGCAAGCAGTGTTGCAAGCTTTCTACTCACCTGCGGGATTGAACCCGGCGATCGCGTCGCTTTTCAGCTACCAGGATGGTGTGAGTTTACGGTTATCTATCTGGCCTGTCTGAAGGTGGGCGCGGTATCCGTACCGCTACTCCCAGCCTACCGTGAAACCGAGCTGGTATGGATCCTCAATAAATGCCAGGCTAAAGTGCTGTTCGCCCCCACCCTGTTCAAGAATACTCAGCCTATCGACCGGGCCATTCCACTGCGTGGGCAGTTGCCTCACCTGCGGCACATCGTAGCCGTGGATAAATTGGCGCCCGCCAACGCGACCACGTTGGCGCTCAGTCAACTATTGCAGGATTTTGCACCACTGGAGACGCCGATCCGCGTGCACGGCGATGCATTGGCCGCCGTACTTTTTACCTCCGGCACGGAGGGCGTGCCCAAAGGGGTGATGCTGACACACAACAATATTCTGGCCAGCGAACGCGCCTACTGTGCGCGACTGAACCTGACCTGGCTGGATACCATCTTGATGCCAGCACCGTTGGGCCATGCCACCGGCTTTTTACACGGTGTCACCGCCCCCTTTATCATCGGTGCGCGTAGCGTACTGCTGGATATTTTTAATCCGACAAACTGTCTTGAACTGCTACAGCAGGAACGCTGTACCTGCGTGCTGGGCGCGACGCCGTTTGTCTACGACCTGCTGTGCTGCGTACAGCAAAAACCTTACGACCTGTCATCGCTGCGCTTTTTCCTGTGCGGCGGCACTACGATCCCTAAAAAGATCACCCGAGATTGTATGCAGATGGGCATCAAACTGCTCAGCGTGTACGGGTCAACGGAAAGCTCACCGCACGCCGTCGTGAGGCTGGACGATCCCACAGCACGGATCGTCAACACTGACGGGCAGGCGGCGCCGGGCGTTGAAATCAAAGTGGTCGATAAAGCGCGCAACACCGTTGCGTATGGGGAAGAAGGTGAAGAAGCGTCGCGCGGCCCAAATGTATTTATGGGTTATCTGGATGAACCGGAATTAACGGCGCGCGCGCTGGATGAAAATGGCTGGTATTACAGCGGCGACCTGTGCCGCATGGATGCCGACGGCTATATCAAAATCACCGGGCGCAAGAAAGATATCATCGTGCGCGGCGGCGAGAATATCAGCAGCCGCGAGGTGGAAGATCTTCTGATGCAACACCCGCGCATCCGCGATGCGGGCGTGGTCGCCATGCCCGATGAACGTTTGGGAGAACGCTCATGCGCCTATGTGGTGCTTAAAGCCCCCTACCACGTGCTGACGCTAGAAGATGTGATTGCCTTTTTCAGCCGTAAACGCGTGGCAAAGTACAAGTACCCCGAGCATCTGGTGATCGTCGAGAGTTTGCCGCGCACCGCATCCGGGAAAATAAAGAAATACCTGCTGCGACAAGACATTCTGCAACGCCTCGGGCTGGATGAACACCAGCAAGTCCACCCTTCCCTGTTCTCCGCCTGATCCCAACAACAAAGGCTCTCGCTAAGAGAGCCTCAGACTGATGACAAAGCCCGTTGTTAGGCGAAGTGCGGCGATGGGGTCGTAGCGGCGTAAGCCGCCGGAGCGCCCCTCGTCGTGATTCGCCGGGAAACACGGACGTGCCGAAAACGGTTTGTCAGCAATCTCAGTCTCTCGCTAAGAGAGCCTGATTGTTATGCCAATAATCAGTAACCCGCGGTACAGGTTATCACTTACGCCAATGCCTCCCAGCAGGCAGCCTCGCTCAATGGGCAGTCACATTCTTGCTGCGCCGCATCCGCGGCCATCTGCTTTACCGCTAATTCACGAAACAGTGTCGGGCTAACGCCTACGTGTTTGTGAAAGAATCGGGTGAAGTAGGCTTCATCATTAAAACCTAACGTCGCCGCCAACTGTTTGATGGTTTTAGCGGTATAAACCAACTCCCGCTGCGCTTCCTGAATCACTCGACGATTGATCACATCCAGACTGGACATCCCCAGCGTCAAGCGGCACAGACGGGAAAGATGGCCGGGAGTCATACCCATGTGCTGCGCATAGCTGTTCACCGCCAGCCGTTGGCGAAAGCGCTCCTCAACCAGGGCCAGAAACTTGTTCACCTGCGCGGTCTTGCGCGAACACACTTCATAGGTTTGCGGCGCACTGGCCCGCCCACTAATGCGCGCAATGTGCAACAGCAAAGACGTCAGCAGCGACATGCCCATGGCCGTTTGTGTCGAGCTCGGTGTGTGCCATTCACGCAACAGAACCTCAAAAGCGTCCTGCACCACCGAACATTCCTCCGGCATCTGAGCCAATGAAAACATACAGGGCGTTGCCAGAAGTTTTATCACATTGGGCGCCAGCAACTTAATGACCGACTCCAGCGGCTTTTGTGAAACCGTCACCGTTAGCCCTTCAGAATCAGGCGTGTAGGCCAGACAATGCACGGTTTGCGCAGGCACCAAAATCAGGCAAGGCGCTTGCGCCGTGTAATGGCTGTAATTGAGCAACAGATCGACGCTTCCACGCTCGATAAACAGCAGTTGTATCAACGTCTCATGTACGTGGGGGGATACTTTCCAGTTCAGCGCGCGGGAACGAAACGAAATCCGCTCTACGTTGAAGAAGTTCTCCCAGCTTAGCGCTGTTTGCTCGCCATAGAGCGTATAGGCAGGAATAGTGGTTGCCATAACAGATTCCCCTTAACGCACCGGGTGGGCAGCATGAGCAGACGTCTGCTCACGGCTGACAATGGGTTGAATACGCGCAGCCCAGATAAACAACGCGCCACAAATGGCAACAGTGGCTCCCAGATACAAGGCATACTCATACCGGCCGGTAATATCGATGATTACCCCAGAAAATACCGGTGCCAAGATACCCGCTGTGGTGCCGAATACCCCGTTCAGTCCCACCAACAGCCCGGTATTGCTTTGCGAGAATGTCATCGGGATGGAGAAATGTGCGCCCATCGTAAAGCAGAGAAAAAAGTTGGAAGCAGAGATTAACGCTGCCGCCGCGCCCAGGCTGTTAGCGCGTGTACCCAGAATCAGAAACATCCCTGCCAGCAGCAGCCCCAACATTGGCGTAAACTTCCGGCCTGCGCTTTGTCCCATACGCCGAACCGCCCAATCGGTAATTGTCCCTCCTAAAGGATAGGCGATGATGGCGGCCAAATAGGGCAACATGGAAAATATCGCACTTTGTTTTAAATTGATGCCGCGCCCCAACGCAAAATAGGTCGGAAGCCAGGTCATAAACAGGAAAAACAGATAATTAGTACAGAAATAGCACAGCGCACAGCACCACACGGAAGGTGTTGAAAAAATATCGCGCCGACTCAATGGCGGGCTATTTTGCGTGATATTATCCCCTTGTTGACCCGCGTAGATATAATCGCGCTCTGCCTGGCTAACAACCTTATCGTCCTGCGGGCGATTAGCGCCCCAGCGCCACCACAGCAGGCACCACAGCAGCCCCGGCAACGCCAAAATGTGGAACACCCGTTGCCAGCCCCAGAGTTGTACGATCGCCGCGGCAACGATCATTGCCACAGCGATCCCGGCGGGGCATCCCACCTGTAACCATCCGGTCGCTTTTCCCGTTTCACTTTTTGGCACCCAGTGGGCCAACAGTGAAAAGTTGGCAGGCACCAGCAACCCCTGCCCAACGCCAACCAGAATACGTAACGCCATCATGGCCCCCAGCGTCTCGCCTAACGGGGTAAGGAAAGTAAAAAGCGCCCACCACAACGTGCCTGTGACCAGTACGACCCCGCCGCCCAAACGATCGGCAAGCATACCGGCAGGCAACATGGTTACGGCATAGCCAATAAAGAATGCGGTGGAAATCCAGCCGAATTCGGTGGCACTCCAGCCAAACTGTTGCATTAACGCAGGCCCACATACGGACATGCTGCTGCGGGCGACAAACATAACAAAGTAATCGACGATCAGCAGGGCAATGATACCCCAGCGTCTGTTTCCAAGAGATGCGTTCATGATGACTCCCAGGGGGGGAACGCCGCAGGACGTGCCTTACGGCGGTCACTATTGCAGGGTGTAGGGCGTTATCACAAAATGACGCCGCGGCTTTCAATCAACGGACGGGCGATGGTTAGACGCTGCACCGTACGTGGCCCTTCCTCGAACCATAACGCGCGTGCATCACGGTACATTCTCTCTACCGGGCCATAGGGGTTATCTTCGAAATAGCCAATACCGCCGAAGATTTCCAGGCAACTGTCAGAGACCGTGCGTACCGTGTCGATGCCGTGCAGTTTGCACATGGCGGATACCATTTCGATATCCTCACCGCGATCGAATTTCTGCGCACAGTCACGCAACATGACGCGTAACGCATGCACCTGGGTGCCCATGTCCGCCAACGTTTGTTGAATCGCCTGGCGCGCCACTAGCGGTTTACCGAAAGTCACTCGGTCTTTGGCTCTCGCAATGGCCAGTTCAAGAAAACGCTGCGACATTCCGAGACAGGTTACCGCGATCATCGCGCGGGAATGCGCCAGGGCATTCATAAAGATATCCAGCCCATCGCCTTCCTGGCCCATGATGTTATGTGCTGGCACTTCGCAATTTTCAAAGCGCAGATAAGCATGCCCAGCCCCTCGGCATCCCATCATGTGCGGCATCGGATCAATGTAGTAACCGGGGGTATTCGTTTCGATAAAGAATGCGGTGAGGCCGCCCTTTTTCCGCTTGGCTTCATCGGTAACCGCTATCACGTAGGAAGCATCGGAAATATCGGTGTGTGAGATCAGCGTTTTACTGCCATTGAGTATATATTTATCGCCCTTTCTTACCGCCGTGGTGCGAATATCAGCCCCCGAACCGCAATCGGCTTCTGTCAAAGCAAAGTTGATGTAAGCCTCTTTATTGGCCAGTTTGGGCAACCATTTTGCGCGCAGATCTTCTGCCCCGTGATCGTGAAGAATTCGCCAATTCAAGCCGTTGGCATGATGCAGATTCATGCGCATCCCACCAGGGCCGCGACAAAATTCTTCCATTACAGCAAAGAATTGCTCGCAGTTAAGTCCCATGCCGCCATAGGTCTCAGGGATGGCCAGACGAAACAGATCGTTTCTGCGGCAAACATCATAATAGGCATCGGGAAAAACATTGGTTCTTTCCACTTCCAACTGTAATTCTTCCAAATCATTTTCCGTCACACGGCGAATTTTTTCTTTCAACGCAACCAGTGCCTGCTCTGATAATAGGGCCATGATATTACTCCATTTAGAATGAGTAGATTTATTGTGTGTTCCCGTTTCTAAACTGAGTATAGATTTGGTGCTAATTATCCAACCAGCGACATTTAAAACACAAAACTGGACAAATCAAACATAAAATAAAAAATCATTTAAAATCAATGAATAAAAGAAAATTAAAAAAGTAATCAGTGCTGAAATAGCCTATGATTTATTATTTCATATGATTATTATTTTTAGGATCGATTTATCCAGGAAAATAAATAAAATGTCTATGGGATTATTTTTCTTTCACGTTATTTTAATGGAAATATTCATCACAGAAATATGATCTGCGGAGGTTTATAATGAAGTTATTATCCACTACGCCAAAAAACAGTAAACCTACGGCGACACAGCGCTCAATGCGCCACAAAAATAGCACCAAACCCTCCTTTTACATGCCGATACCCCAGTTCTACCAGTGTGAGCGCTGCCTGCGCCTGATGATCGACGTTGCTGGCAACAACCCATCCCAGCCACCTGATTGCTGTGGTCACGTAATGAAACACCTTCTCGCACAGACACCTGACGATGCTCATCACATCACTCTCACGGTAAGAGGCGGTTTCGAGAGCAATAGCCTGAGCGTCACTGTCGGTCAACCTGTACACCCAATGACGCTCCCGCATCACATTGCCTGGGTGTATCTGCATACCTTCCAGGGGGGGCAGTTAAAATTTATGGCCCCAGGAGAAGAAAGCACAGTGATGTTTGCCCTGGCAGATAAAGATGCCTACGTTTATTGCGATCGCGCCATATGCAAAGGGCGCGACTGCAAATTCAACTGTAAGCGTGGTTTTTGTGTATGGATCTATTGTAACCAACATGGATTGTGGCATTACAGCCTGTAGCCGCTATTGCCGATCTCTCGTTGTCGATCTCTTATCACTCATCCCTCACACATCATCACCCTGAAAATCGGTGCGTGATCGTCCACTCATTTGATAATAAAAATAGTTATCATTTACTTTTAAAAAGAGTAAACGCCCATTAAGATACGTCATGTTATTTCAAATTATTACAAAAGATGCATTTAACATGGATGTTACATTCAGCCGAAATGCACGTGCTTTACTGCTGCCACCATCAGGCATGGATGCATTGGCGCTTAATGCATATCACTCGCGAACCGGCCTTTAATATCTCTATTTTGATGATTTAAAACGACAAAAAAAATCACAGTATTTTTTCTTTGCGCGCTTCAACCACGGAGTTTTTTAACATGCAGCAAAATGTACCACGCCGCCTGGTTTTTAATACCCTCTATCGCACCCTTTTCGCCACAGGATTGACCGTCCTTTCCACTGGAGCGATCGCGGAAAATGTAACAAATGAAACGTTTGTTGTTACCGCCACACAGACAAAACACACCACGCTCAGCGCACCGGCCAGCGTTTCGGTCGTCACCCGCGCCGAACTGGAAAAAATGTCGGTTAACGACGTTTCTGATGCTGTCAGAAAACTGCCCGGTATCAGCATTAATCCTTCAACCACCTACGGCCGCAAAGAGATCAAAATTCGTGGCATGAAATCCGACTATACGTTATTGCTGCTCAATGGCCGACGCATCAACTCGCGTGAAGCGCTCGCCAGCAACATGGGTAACGATTTCGATCTCTCCACGATCCCCGTCTCCGCTATCGATCGCATTGAAGTGATTCGCGGCCCGATGTCATCCCTGTACGGTGCCGACGCGCTGGGTGGCGTCGTCAACGTGATCCTGCGTCAGCCGGGTGAAACGGCAGCGGGTGAAATAGGTTACGGTTTTGAAGCCCCCACGGAAGGCGATGGCGGCGGGCGTAACCGCTTGAGCGGCTACCTCAGCGGCCCGTTGTTGGACAATAAACTGCTCGGCAGCGTGATCGTTGACGGGGGGAAACGTGATGCCTGGCGCACCAATCAATCCCGCAACCCCAACTCGGATGCGCTGGAAGCCCGCGATACCTTCAATGCACTGACCAATCTGACCTGGCTTATCGATGACAGGCAAAATATTGAATTCGACACCACTTACGCAAAAGACGATCGTGATGTGCTGTGGAATAACAACGGTGCATCACCACGAAATATTCAAAAAATGGAACGCATTGGGTTTGGCCTGACACACAATGGTAGTTGGGAGTACATCGATACGCGCTTACGTTACTACTTCGAAAGCGTCGATTTGATGGATAACTCGCAACTCAACGGCGGCAAAGCCTACATTACTCAGGATAATAAAACCCTGGATGGGCAAGTCTCTGGCTACCTTGGCGATCATTTGATCACAGCTGGCGGCGAATATCGGAACACCGAATTACAACACAGCCTGAACTTGCAAAATGGCAACGTGGCGGTAAGCCAGAAAGCGTTTTTCTTGCAGGATGAATTTAAACTCGGCGATCTGGCTCTGACGTTTGCCGGTCGAGTCGATTCGCACGAAATTTACGGCTCAGAATTTAGCCCGCGCGCCTACGCGACCTACAGCCTGAGCGATAACTGGGTGGTTAAGGGGGGGGTAAACAAGGCGTTCAAGGCACCAACCATCGCGCAATTTACCCCAGGCTTCGCCGTGATCTCTTGCCGCATTTTCTGCCATACGGTAGGGAACCCTGACCTGAAGGCAGAGACCGCTGTCAGCTATGAGTTGGGCACTGCCTATGAGGCTGAGCATTATGGTGCGGGTCTGACCCTGTTCAATAACGACCTTAAGGATATGATTCAGGCTCAAACCTGGGATGGCAAAGCGACACTGCTAACCTATGAAAATGTGAATAAAGCACGCATTCGCGGTATTGAGACCTCCGTATGGGTCGATCTGACCGAAAGCCTCAATTGGGCCACCAATTGGACCATCGTCGATGCGGAAGATCGCAGCACCAAAATGCGTCTGAAGCAGACGCCTAAGAATACGGTCAATACCCAGTTAACGTGGCAAGTGCTGGACAACCTTTCTACGTCGCTCTCCTATCAATACACGGGCAATCAATATCTGCTCGATAAGCAGTCGAGAAGAACCAGAGGGTTCAATACCGTCGATCTGGGCGCGACCTATACGCCGATCAAACACGTTGATCTGAAATTGGGTGTCACCAATATCACCAATGAAAAACGCGATTATATGGCTACCGCGAATGACTACTTCCTGTCAGGTCGGACAATTTATGGGGGTATCAGCTATAAATTCTAAGTTGCTGTTATCAACGCGCACAGCCTGATTGGCTGAGCACAAGAACCGGGGGAGTGAGCCGTTATTAGTGGTTCACTTCCCCATTAGCACCTCACGCGTATTTCTCCGGCGCGTTCGCTATAACCCCGCCAGAGAGCGTTTAAGCCGCACTTTATCCTCTGCTATCTGCGGCGCTTTAATCACATCGAATGAGCCAAACACCGGCAATATAGCAAATCCACAGAATTTATAGACTGCGGTGGTTGAGGAAAACAAGTCTTCCAGGGAGCGCCCGGCATAGAGTCGTTGGGCCGGATCGTCAAACGCCTCTTTAGGCGTATTCATGGTCAGCGAAAGCAGGAATGTTTTACCGTGCAGCTTGCCACCCGTTCCATATTGCTTACTCGGGTCGTTCGCTATGCGGCCATCGTCAATCAAAAAACTTTGCTGGCTCATCCCTGCTGTGAAGACTTCATCAACATATTTCTTGTAGAGCCAGGGCGTACCAAACCAGAACACGGGCGACTGGGTGATGATAATATCTGCCCAAAGGTGTTTCTGAACTTCCTCGTTAATGTTATAGCCCTTCTCAATATAGGTTTGCTGGGTGCGATACCCTTTTTTGTCCATTTCATCCTTAATCAACGCGACATACTCTCGATTAAGCGCCCCTTCGCTAAGGCCAGGATAAGTCTGATGTGCATTGATGATAAGCACGTTTTTTACGCGAGGCTGTGCTGCACCAATCGCACCAGTGGCAAAACCGGGTAACACTGCGGCAGCGGTAGCCACCAACCCGGCTTTAATAAAGTCACGCCGCTCTTGAGCCACGCCCCCCTCAATATCGCTTTGTTTACCAACAAATTTGCAGTAAGGGAACCGCCAGTTCTTGTCTATCATGTCAATTCCTTTTGCCGTTTTATAGAGAAAAGCCCACCCACCCACGATGGCTAGAATAAGCAGGTATAGCTAACGAGGATGACAACGATGGGGCTTTTTTTCTGATGCCGAGGGCGAGCACGTAGGAGGACTCCACAAAGGAGACCTAAAAGAATAATGGGATAAACGGCGCGGAGATAATGCAGAAACAAAAAAAGAACCTTTCGGTTCTTCAAATGTTGGAGCGGGAAACGAGACTCGAACTCGCGACCCCGACCTTGGCAAGGTCGTGCTCTACCAACTGAGCTATTCCCGCATCATGCTATAAACACTGGACATCGCAACGGTATAAACGGTTACGCGGTTAGCGTTGGCCACCAACCTGTCCATGGCGAGCATTTTACTGACCTGCCCTGACCAGTCAATAAAATTATCCCTTAACGCTCATCGATTGCTGTTTTTTACGACGTCGAGGTCAGGAATCCAGCAAATCGCGCCACGCCGCACTTAAATACTGGAACATGGACCAAAAGGTCAACACGGCGGCGATGTAGAGCGCGATAATGCCCGCCCCTTCGACCATAGGCTCAGGACGCCAAAGTAGCCCAACCAGCGCCAGCATTTGCGCCGTTGTTTTCACCTTCCCTACCCAAGACACCGCTACGTGACTGCGTTTGCCAATCTCAGCCATCCATTCGCGCAAGGCGGAAATAATGATTTCTCGCGCAATCATCGTGGCGGCCGGCAAGGTTATCCACCACACATGGTAATGCTCAGCCACCAGCACCAACGCCACTGCGACCATTACTTTGTCAGCGACCGGATCGAGGAAAGCACCGAAGCGCGTGGTTTGCTTCAAACGACGCGCCAGAAAACCATCAAACCAGTCGGTAACCGCCGCGACCACAAAAATAAAGGCGCACAGCAGCGGAGCCCAGACAAAAGGAAGATAAAACGCCAGCACAAAGAACGGAATAAGGACAACGCGAAACAGAGTTAGCAATGTTGGAATGTTCAATTGCATAGGGATTGGCTACTTTGGCTGGTGTGGGTTGGTGGATATGTTGCTACATTGTCCCTAGTGTTTCAATGCATGAAAGATTTTTTCTGCCAATGCATGTGAAATTCCTGGCACATTCGCAATATCATCAATGCTGGCATTTAACAGTGGCTGCATTCCACCCAGGTATTTCAGCAGCATTTGTCGACGCTTCGGCCCGACCCCTTCAATCAGTTCCAGTGAACTGGTGTTTTTTACTTTTGCACGTTTTTTGCGGTGCCCGGCGATAGCGTGGTCGTGCGAGTCATCTCGAATATGCTGGATAACGTGCAGCGCTGGCGAATCCGCAGGCAGAGCGATCCCTTCCCCGGTCGCTTCGAAAAACAGCGTTTCCAATCCTGCTTTACGCTCCGTGCCTTTGGCTACGCCAAGCAGCAGCGGTTTGCGTTTGTCCCACGGCACGTCTAACTCATCAAACACCGCAAGCGCCTGCCCCAATTGGCCCTTACCGCCATCGATAACGATCACGTCGGGAATCTTGCTCTCTTCCAACGCTTTGCCATAGCGACGTTTCAGAACCTGATTCATCGCCGCGTAGTCATCCCCCGGCGTGATGCCACTGATGTTGTAACGACGATACTCCGAGCGCAGCGGCCCGTTAGCATCAAACACCACGCAGGACGCCACGGTCTGCTCGCCCATGGTATGGCTGATATCAAAACATTCCATACGCGCGATGTGTTCCAGATGAAGCACCTCGGCCAACGCCTTTAAGCGCTGATGGATGGTAGATTGCTGCGAGAGTTTGGTGACCAATGCCGTGGCCGCATTGGTACGCGCCAGTTTCAAATAGCGGGCGCGATCGCCGCGCGGTTTGGTTTGGATATGAATGCGTCGCCCCGCGACCTCAGACAGCGATTCTGCCAATACCTCTTTCTCTGACAGCGCAAAATCCAACAAGATTTCGCCCGGCAGTGTGCGAGACAAACTGCCTTGCAGATAAAATTGCCCGACAAACGTCTGCACCACTTCCGCCAGCTCCGTGCCTGCCGGCACTTTCGGGAAATAGCTGCGGCTCCCCAGCACTTTGCCTTGACGAATAAACAGCACATGTACACAGGCCATACCGGCATCGAAGGAAACACCAATCACGTCCAGATCTTCGCCATCGCCGGAAACAAATTGCTTTTCGGTAACGCGACGCACCGCCTGAATTTGATCGCGAATACGTGCCGCTTCTTCGAAATCCAACTGACGGCTGGCGGCTTCCATACGTGCGACCAGTTGATTGAGCACCTGCTGATCTTTGCCTGAAAGGAAAAGTCGCACATATTCTACCTGCTGGCGGTAGTCTTCTTCACTGACCAGACCCGCAACACAGGGCCCCAGACAGCGCCCGATCTGATACTGGAGACAAGGCCGCGAGCGATTTCGGTACACACTGTTTTCGCACTGGCGAATGGGGAAAAGCTTTTGCAGCAGCACCAACGTTTCACGCACCGCATTGCCGTTTGGAAAGGGGCCAAAATATTCCCCTTTGGCGTGCTTGGCACCGCGATGCACCGCCAACCGTGGGTGAGTATCACCGCTAAGAAAGATCATCGGGTACGATTTATCATCACGCAGCAATACGTTATAGCGCGGCTGATAAAGCTTGATGTAGTTGTGTTCCAACAGCAGCGCTTCGGTTTCAGTGTGAGTGATGGTGACATCAATCTGGTGAATAGCCTTCACCAGCGCTTCCGTCTTACGACTGGCAACGTTGCTGCGAAAATAGCTTGCGAGGCGCTTTTTGAGATCTTTTGCTTTACCGACATAGATGACCGTGTTGCTCTCATCGTACATACGGTATACACCAGGCTGGCTGGTGACGGTTTTTAAAAACGCGGGGGAATCGAAATGTTCACTCACTACTTAACCTTCGCTCACTGCCTGTTATTCACTGCTCATGGACGGCTCCGCGTTAAACAATCCGTGGCGGATAGCCAAATGTGTCAACTCAACATCACCACTCACATTCAGTTTGCTAAACATGCGGTAACGGTAACTGTTTACGGTTTTCGGACTCAGGCTCAACCGTTCGGAAATTTCCGTGACCTTTTGCCCCTGAGTGATCATCATCATAATTTGTAATTCGCGTTCAGACAAACACGCCAGCGGGGTTTCGGTGTGCGGAGCCAATTGGCTCAACGCCATGCGTTGTGCAATATCAGACGCAATATAGCGACTACCCGCATGCACCGCGCGAATGGCGCAGATGACTTCCTGCGGCGCAGCCCCTTTGCTGAGGTAACCCGCAGCACCCGCCTGCATGACTTTAGCAGGTAATGGATTCTCGGTGTAAATGGTTAGCATGATAATTTTAATTGCAGGCGCAAAACGCACTATCTTGCGCGTGGCTTCAAGCCCACCAATGCCCGGCATGTTCATGTCCATCAAGACGACATCGACAGGATGCTGGCGGCACCACTTGACCGCATCTTCACCACACTGCGCCTCGCCAACCACCTTTAACCCTTTGGTGTCGTCGAGAATGTGCCTTATCCCTGTGCGCACCAGTTCATGGTCATCTACAAGAAAAACGCTAATCAAAAATTATTCTCCGAAAAGGGTGTAACGCTGAACGCCAGGCAACCGCAGATGGAAGCGACAATTTTTTGAGAAAATGATAAAACAGCGATATTTCACATTTACACCTTGCATAATTCGCGTTGCAGGACAGCGACAAACGAGAAAAATGTTTGTTACACATTCGAGCAGCCTCTGCACTTGGCCGAAAGGTGAACGTTAGAAACGCCGTTCATTAATCTCGACACTCACTCAAAAGTGATTGGGATCAACAAACGTAACGACCGCGCGTGCAACGTGAAGTATGACGGGTATATCAACGTATTTAGCAACAATAACCCAGTGTCGCTGAATCAGAGCAACAAAATACCTAAAACATCATGATACACATCAGTCACAGCCATGCCACATAAATTTGATGTTTCAGCGGTAAGAGAGTGGTTTTATTCGTTATTCAGTGGATTGAGCACGCTACGTTCATTGGCGTGGCATTGGACTTTTGCTATAAGAAAGCGCACATGCATTAATTTAAACAGCCTTTACATTTTCTTTTCAGTGCGCTGTCATTCCCTATTCTCATATCTATGTTGATAAGCTGACATATACAATTGAAATGAAATGTATCGCTCGCAACATTTACAATACATAATGCGAATCTTGTCGGTTAAAAAAGATAAAAAAGTTGCGTTGCGAACAGAAAAGCATCATTACTTCCCTGACATAATCAATCCAACACCACCGCGTAACGCACTATGCTATACTCTCGCGCATTCCAAAGCCCTACTGCGAGAATGAGCCATCATGCTCATAGCAGAATATGGCGTTCCACAATATTGTGCTTGTTAAGGAGAGCGCATGAGCAACGTAGATTTTTCTACTGGTAAATCCGTTGAAACACTGGCAGATGAAGTAACCTGTTTAAAAGCAATGATTACGCTGCTGCTAAAAGCCATCGGTCAGGCTGATGCCGGAAAAGTAATCATCAATATGGAAAAACAGATCGCTCAAATCGACGATGCCGCTCAGGCAGAAGTCTTTTCCACCACGCTGAAACAGATTAAACACGCTTATCGTCAATAACAACAGCAGGTTAAGTCTGAAGGCCAGATCCTTCTGGCCGTTTCTATCTCGGCACACCGTCTCAGTGTCACATCTGACGTTCACTCATCAGCGTTTGCAACTTGAGCAACAGCGCGTGTTCCATCGATTTATAGTGCGTCAAATCCAGAACATAAACCTTATCGAACAGGCGTTTTCGGGAAAGTTGCTTGATTTCATCGACCAGCGACTTTAACTCACTGTAACACCCATTAATTTTGTACTCCGACGACTGCTCGGTACAGATAATCTCATGGATTACCTGACTGAGTGCCGAAAGCGGGATTACGGCATTTGGATCCTGATAGCTTGTTTCAACCACTGCCAAGAGTTTTTCTATCCCCATGAACCCCTCCTGATTGAATGAAGTTGTTGCATGACATATCTGGAGCGCTACGCTACGCATCAAGGCCAACAGCGCTTAACAACGTGCAAGCCGTAGTGCAAAAAGTATAGCAGGTCTACATCAAACAGGAGACGCGAGACACGCCGTCAGTGATCTACGTCGCGACAGAAACAACGCATTATGCCATGACGAAATGGAAACCATGACTCAACAGCCAGAGGATTATTTAATAATGGAGGAAGAGTAAATGAAACATAAATAAGAGGTGGATATGTTATATCCAAGGATAATGAATAAAAAACAAATACCGTTCCTATGAAAAGCGCTTATTACAAATAACGGGTTTAATAGCGAAGAATAAAGCAGTGTGGAATGTTGGTGGGTCGTGCAGGGTTCGAACCTGCGACCAATTGATTAAGAGTCAACTGCTCTACCAACTGAGCTAACGACCCAACGCCGTGGATTATTCTCTCGTTGCCTGCCGCTGTCAAACGGTTAATTCGATTTTTTTCTTTTCGCTTCCAACCATGAAAATCCGATTGTCGGCAAAAGCCGATTTTGTTAGTCTTGCCCGCGTTTATATCCGTCATCTCAATTCCTAGTATGCCAGCCTTGTTCGAACAGAAAATACACAGACGTAAAACGTGCGAATGTTCACCTTCTCTATGCCACGTCCTCGGTATCATGCGCGGCATTGTCAGGTTGGTTTAACGGGATCTATTTATACCTATCACTATCATCAGAGAGCCATTCAAGAGCTCAACACAACATCACCGACAAAAACAGGAAACTTAACACATGGTAGATAACGTCAAAGAGGTCGACGACCTTACCTCAGGCCATGATGAAGGCCTAAGGCGCAACCTGACTAACCGGCATATACAGCTTATTGCTATCGGTGGCGCTATCGGCACCGGTTTATTTATGGGGTCGGGTAAAACCATCAGCCTGGCTGGCCCTTCGATCATCTTTGTCTATATGATCATCGGGTTTATGCTGTTCTTCGTTATGCGCGCAATGGGCGAGTTACTGCTCTCCAATCTGGAATACAAATCTTTCAGCGATTTTGCCGCTGACCTGCTGGGGCCCTGGGCCGGTTTTTTCACCGGATGGACCTACTGGTTCTGCTGGGTGGTAACGGGCATCGCCGATGTGGTCGCCATCAGCGCCTACACCCAGTTCTGGTTTCCCGAACTTTCTCAGTGGGTGTCTTCTTTATTGTGCGTGCTGCTGTTGCTTACGCTCAATCTTGCTACGGTCAAACTGTTCGGAGAAATGGAGTTCTGGTTCGCCATGGTCAAGATCGTGGCAATTGTCGCACTGATTATCCTCGGCGCAGTGTTGGTCTTCATGCACTTCCCTTCCCCATCAGGTTCAGTCGCCTCTTTCACTAATCTGTGGGATCACGGTGGCATGTTTCCGAAAGGGATAAGCGGATTTTTTGCCGGATTCCAGATAGCGGTCTTTGCATTCGTAGGGATCGAACTGGTCGGTACTACCGCCGCAGAAACCAAAAACCCGCAGGTGGTGCTACCGCGCGCCATCAATGCCATCCCCATCCGCATCATCATGTTTTACGTCTTCTCACTGATCATGATCATGTCCGTTACGCCGTGGAACGCGATTGCCGCCGATCGCAGCCCCTTCGTAGAGATGTTCGTGCTGGTCGGGTTCCCAGCCGCCGCCAGCGTGATCAATTTTGTCGTGCTGACGTCGGCAGCCTCTTCCGCCAATAGCGGCGTATTCTCTACCAGCCGGATGCTGTTCGGGTTGGCAAAACAGGGCGATGCACCTGAGGCATTCGCTCATTTGTCAAAACGCGCAGTCCCTGCGACAGGATTGCTGTTCTCTTGCATCTGTCTGCTGAGTGGCGTGGTGCTGATTTACCTGATTCCAAATGTGATGACCGTGTTTACGCTGGTCACAACGGTTTCCGCCATTCTGTTCATGTTTATCTGGAGCATTATCCTGTGCTCTTATCTTAAATATCGTAAAACACGGCCTCAGTTGCATGCCAATTCAACCTACAAAATGCCGTTCGGTATTGTCATGTGCTGGGTATGCCTTGCCTTTTTTGCTGGTGTAATTGTTCTGCTGACATTACAGCCGGACACATTGCAGGCACTTATCGTGACACCGCTTTGGTTTGTCCTTCTTGCAATTGCTTATCAGTTCTTGCTGAAGAAAAAACGGAGCGCTTAATCCCGTATAAATCATTGCAGGCATTCATACTAAAGACGCTTATTATTGGCGTCTTTAGTTTTTAATGGGTTCCCTGCACGGGTAACGCACCAATCAAAACAGGGTTAATAACTCTAGGCATAATTAAAGATAAAATGTGACATAGGCTTTCATTTAGCAAATAGATGATGCTATAGAGCCGTTCAATCACTCAGGCGAATGGATAGATGCCATTCCACTGATATTTCTCAGAAGCAGATACACATCGTCTTTTTCGCCGACAGGCATCGTTTCTCGCCTTACAAGGAGATCAATCTCCCCTTTCAATTTGATCAATTTATGATCATCCATTGTGGAAATAACCGCAGAGACCAGCATTTCAAGAGATGCGACACGCGTCTGAAGCCGCTTCTCATCCGCCTCCTTTTGCGCCAGCTTGATGAGTAATTGAGAAAGAAGAGTATTCATTTGAACTCCTTCATCAAAAATAATGCACCTGTGAGCAACCCAGTATAAAGTGATATACGCCTGCGGAAAAAACAGGAATTGAGATTAATGTAACACTAGAATTGCATCTTCTACTAGCATCAGAATAAAAACATTATTCAGTTAGCGCGCGGGCTGGCAAATAATACGAAAGGAGCCTGGATTAGTTACAATCGAATCCAACGGCGGTCAGTGATAAAGAGAGATGACCAGCCATCATGACGATGGCTGGTGTTGCACGGTCAGATATTAACAGCCTGCCGGACACTATTGACGGCAGTTTTCGCCTGCTCACATTGGTGCAGGATAGTTTGTGCGTGTGAGTAAAGAATTTTCCCTGCTTCAGTCGGCGTAACACCACGTCGGCTACGAACTAACAGTTGCTTTTCCAATTCACTTTCCAGCGTCGCCACCTGCTGGCTTAATGCTGGCTGTGCAATGTGTAACAACTCGGCAGCCTGTGTCAGGCTACCAATATCAACGATTTTAACAAAATATTTGAGCCGTCTTAGATTCATTTTCGCCTCCTGAGTAGTTACCCTTTAGAGGTAGCAAGAAGCGCGCCACTTTGTTCTACATTGCGATTCTCATATTCATTTTGTGAGCACAGTTGCCCGTAAAATAAGGAAAAGAAATGGTTGGCCTATTTTTTTGCACTATCGCCACGACAAGGCACAGCCAGAAAAGCAACAAGCCAATGCACCAGGATAAGGCAAAACCTGCCATATCAGGGTGCAACCCCTTATTGACAGCCTGAGGATGGGCAGTGTCCATCATGACAAAATCGCTTATCAACACCATGATAATTCGAAGAATTGACTATTAGATCGGCAATCGATAAAGATTGTGCATAACACCCTTTGACAAGCCCATACGCTATCGCTATTATCCTCCGCACTCACCGATTCCTCTGTAGTTCAGTCGGTAGAACGGCGGACTGTTAATCCGTATGTCACTGGTTCGAGTCCAGTCAGAGGAGCCAAATTCTTGTTCTTATGCATCCTTGCGAATCCCTATGTGTTTTAGGTTCAACAGGTTAGCGTGAAAACCTTTCCCGATGCGTTCTTACTTTTCCCTCTGCATCGGGCGAATTTGGTGGTCAGATTTGGGGTCAGATTGGTTCGATAATGGAGTGACCCCAAATGGCTCTTAACGATCTAAAAATCCGCAACTTAAAAACATCCGCTAAACCTTTTAAAGCCTCCGATTCACACGGTCTGTATTTACTCGTCAATCCCAACGGTTCACGCAACTGGTATCTTAAATATCGCATCAAAGGCAAAGAATCCCGTCTCAGCCTGGGGGCTTATCCGCTGATCACCCTTGCCGAAGCACGTCAGCAGAGTGAAACCATCCGCAAGCAGTTGGCGCAGAACATCAACCCGATGCAGCAGCGTATCGCTGAAAAGGCTGCCAGTTCCCCTGAAAAATGCTTTAAAACCGTCGCACTTGACTGGCATCGCAGCAACAAGGCCTGGTCAGAAAACCACGCCGCCCGACTGCTTGCCAGCATGAACAACCATCTCTTTCCGTCGATTGGAAACATGCTCGTGACGGAGTTAAAAACGCAGCACTTCACCACTCTGCTAAAAGGCATCGAAGCAAAGGGATTGCTGGAAGTCGCATCCCGCTCCCGGCAGTATCTGTGCAACATCATGCGTTATGCCGTGCAGCAGGGGCTGGTAGAAAACAACACGGCGCTGAACCTTGAAGGGGTAACCGCACCGCCGGTAAAGCGTCATTACCCTGCCCTAGAGCTTGAGCGCTTGCCGGAGTTGCTGGCGCGCGTTGGCGATTATACGGCCGGAAGGCATTTGACTCGATTAGCGGTGATGCTCACCCTGCATCTGTTTATCCGCTCCAGTGAATTACGTTTTGCCCGCTGGGGTGAGTTTGATTTCAAAAACAAGATATGGACCATTCCCGCCACCCGGGAGGCCATTACTAACGTGCGCTACTCCGGGCGCGGAGCAAAAATGTGCACCCCGCACCTCGTCCCCCTTTCTCAACAGGCCGTAGCTATTCTGCAACAGATACAAGATATCTCCGGCCATCAGGCATTGGTGTTCCCCGGCGACCATAACCCGTCCAAACCGATGAGTGAAAACACGGTTAACAGGGCACTGCGGTTAATGGGGTATGACACCAAAAATGATGTCTGTGGTCATGGGTTCCGCGCGATGGCATGCAGTGCCCTGATGGAATCGGAACTGTGGTCGCGGGATGCCGTCGAGCGCCAAATGAGCCATCAGGAGCGTAACAGCGTGCGGGCAGCCTATGTTCATAAAGCGGAGCACCTTCATGCGCGCATTGCGATGATGCAGTGGTGGTCGGATTATCTGGATGTAAACCGTGAGGGGTACGTTGCGCCGTATATTTATGCGAGAAGCTGTCGGGAAAATGAAAAGAGCAGAGTCAGTGGTTAAGGCGTTTCTACCCTTCTCTTAGCGAAAAGGTTAGTAAGGGGCCATGCAATACAGGTGGCCCCAACCAGACTCACTTAACCTTTTGGCTCGATACCAAGGCGCTTTAACTCTGCCCGGGCAAGCGTTTTCAACCAATTACCGAGACTCATCCCTGCATCCGCCGCTGCCGATTCGAGCTGCGCTTTCAACTCAGGATGAATGCGCATATGGAACGGAGGCGATTTTCCTGCACCGCGCGCCTGACTATCCCTGATTGACATGTGTACACCTAAAGCGTAGAGTAACATTTAGGTGTACACCCTATCATGGTAATACCGGTCAAAACAACGCCCCAACAGTGCTGTAACACTGCCAGGGCGTCTAACCACAACATTAAGGAGATTAATGCTATGGCTGATATCGATTGTAACACGAGCACGCCTTATCAATCACTGGCGGAGTGCGATAGCCTCTATTCTGCCATGAGTGCCGCACTGGCTCATCTGGACTTCGCAAGCATGAACAAGGATGAGTTGTCGCTGACCGCCTATTACTGTGCCGAGGCGCGCGCCGGGCTTTGTCATTGCCTCAATTTTATTGGCGATGCACTGATCACCTTTGCCGAGAATGAGGTATACGAATCCACGCCTGAGAGCCTGTGCCAATTAGGTCATGGGCTGACGGCTATCTGCCTACTTATTCCTGCCCTCACCGATATGCAAGAACGCGCGCAAGCATTGACTAGCAAGATTAGTATCTGACTGTGATAAGTCCCCAACCGTCAGTGAGGATGGTTGGGGTATGTTTACGAGGAGTTTTGCATTAACAGAATATTCTACAAATTATTTTTTCATTGCTGCTCGCATTTCTTTATTAAAATCATCTTTGCAAATAAAGATTTCATTTCTTTTTTCCCGCTAAAGAAAATTCCCAAACCCAACCCTCTAAAAGTGATGGGCATTATTATAAATAACACCCAGCTCAGGTTTAACCACTCGATTTTTACTCTTGAGAAGTATTAAGTTATCGACACACACCGTTTAAATTTGACATGATAATTAATGATAGCATCGTAACGTCAGCCTAGGTCACAAGGAGGCGTGTTATGCAACAACATGATCCATATGCAAAAGCTGGCAGCAAGATGTGCGACTGGGTGACAGTTAATGAAGCTGTTCACATTATGAAAAAACAAGCCAGTCTGGATTTATCAGACAGTGACATATACAGATATGCTCTGTGCAATAAATTACATTTATCCATTTACTTTCAATCACCGATTAAACTTAGAAGAGTACGATTATCGCAAGGTAAAATACATCTGATTAAAATTGATGATTCATTGGTTAACCGTTTATGTTTTCTTGACACTCACAGTTTTTCTAACGGAAACAATTTAATACCTAGTGCAACAGGTGAGTATATATCGCCTCACTCCCAAATTATTGATACGGCGTTAATTGGACATGAGTTTTTTGAAACACAACGATTATTAGCAACTACGCTGCATCTACGTCGGCCCTTGCAGCAAGACTGTGATGTAAACTATGGTATCTCAGTCATACATGCAGGAGAGTTATTTCAGGCATTTGAAATAAACTCATTATCCGAAAGAATAAAACAACAAATAATTAGGTTACCCAAAGCATTAGCCGAAGAGGTTAATCAGCATATTCCTTCCTGCTGTCTAAAGGATCATTGCAAAAAGCGGTATTTTCCTATCCATCATATCCCTCAGGATGCTTGCTTTGTACTCCGTCAAACTGAACTCGATAAACTTCGTAGAATATTATTAAAAAAAGATTCAACTCCACCCTCATCCACGCGTATATCATCTCCTCTCTCACGTCTTTTTTGGCTTTCCTGTAAGCATAATCAAATCATCACCCCATTAATTAATCAGCCGTATAAACTGGTGTCTATCTTTGAGCAGTGGGCTCAGGCTGACGGGATCAGCGATCGACTCAGTGGCGACACATTGAAAGCTGCACTTGAACGCGGCAAGCCTCATATATTGAAAGGATAAAACTCACTACGAAGACAGACTCAGGCATACTCATCGCCCATGCTCACAACGCGCGTTGTTGTTTGATAAGCGATTACTGATGCAGTTGCGCCAGTTCCTCTGCTGTCAGCCCAGTCATTTTCATTACAGCCGCATCATCCATGCCATTCTGCCGCATGGTGCTAACAATTTTCAGTATAGCCAGGCGTTCACTGCGCTTTCCTAATTCCACGCCTTGCTCAATTCCCTTTTCAATACCCTTTTTGATACCTTTCTCAATACCCTTCTGCTCTAGTCGCTGCGCTATGGTCATCAGTTCTTCCTCATGCTGTGGCACCCGGTATGCCAGTTCTCGGACAAAAGCCTCTACGTCTAACGCGTCTCCTGCCTCTACCATGTAGTTTACCAGTGATATCGTCTGTTGTCTGGTCATGTAACCCGCCAGCAACAGCGTCACCAGTCTGTCCATCAACTCCGCCAGATCGCGTTGACGAATATGCTTTTGCAACAGGGTCAGCGCCGCCATGCTGCGATGCTCCATGATCTCATCATCCGGGATCACCGTGATATCCACCAGCGGGAAAGGGCTACTGTAAAGCCGTTCAGCCACGTCCGGGCGATCGAATCCGTCTAACCAATTGGTGGAGTACGGATAAGGGCTGGGACTGCCTGCATAAAACAGAATCGGGATCACCAGCGGTAATGTCTTGTGTTTCGCGTCAAGATGCTTTTGCATGGCCGCGATGGCGTATCTCATCAGACGAAATGCCATGTGCTTGTCCGCTGAGCTTTGGTGCTCAATCAGCACATGAATGTACCCGTCCCCTACCCGCGTTTTTACACTGTACAGCACGTCGCTGAAGTAGGCACGTAGGTCATCTTCAATAAAAGAGCCTGACTCGAGTTTCAGGGTGGTAAGGTCACACAGCTCCCGCAGTTCACCCGGCAAATGGAGTTGCATAAAATCTCTGGCGGTATCCGGGTTTGCCAGAAACTGTTTGAAAGTCGCATCATGGGGTGTCGGCGTGTTGCTGCTCTTTTTCATTGTGTCAGGCTCAATAAGTCGTCTTTCACGATGTTAACAACCCTGACCTCTCTGCTTCGTCAAAGAGAATGTGATTCTTAGGCAACAGCCCCTAACGCGCTGCGCTTGTTGGCTCCTGACGGAATATCTATGAAATAGGTATCCCGTCAGGAGCGCTGAACTCAAAACACGGCCCCACTACTCTCCTTGTTCACCGTGACCACGTTGGATGTTTCGATAGCGCGAGGGCCAGATTTTTTCCGGTTGTGTGTTTAACGCATCGGCAATCAGGCGTTCTCCTTTGGGCCAGTGGCGGGCTAACGTATTCGCTAATGTTGAAGACGCCAGTCCCGCTTTCCTTGAAAGCGCCGTCATGGTTGTCCCCCGCTTTTTTAAAGATGCAATGATGTCAGCAGGATGCCAGTCACCTTTTTCCATATCAGTCACTCCTCTCAGTAACAACCCCAACCAATTATCCCATTTTGGGATAACAACTAAAATGATCAATATTCCATTTTAGGATATCAGTCAAGGCTTGCGACATGGCATCAATTTATTCTGATGAATATCAAATGGTTATAAAAAAACTCCGCGATACCCGAATTCAGAAAGGTATGACCCAGGCAATGCTGGCGAAGTGTTTGGGGCGCCCACAATCTTTTATCGCCAAAATCGAAAATGGAGAAAGGAGGATAGATGTTGTTGAGTTTGCTCACATCGCTAACCTGTTATTGGTAGATCCCTCAGCGATTTTAGATAGAATAATCAATAAAAAACATGATGATAAACCTATGAGATAACGTTCAATAACAGACAATAAAATCCCATTTTGGGATTAATCATTAGAAAGCTGATAGTTGATTACTTATTTTTTACGGATTGAATTGATGGCCTCCATTTACTCTGATGAATATCAAAGCATTATTAAGGCATTACGTGAGGCTCGTATTGCTAAATGCATCACACAGGAAAATTTAGCGCGTGCGCTAAATCGTCCCCAATCCTTTATCGCCAAGGTTGAGAATGGGGAAAGACGGTTAGACATTGTAGAGTTTATCCATATTGCCCGCCTGCTCGCCGTAGATCCTTCCTCCATTATTGAAAAGATCTCAAAAAAATACAAGCCACTGGTTTAGATCATCTGTTTAAAGCCTGTAGGGTTAAACCCCAAATATTATAATCCAGAATCTCGCCTGAGAATCTGGATTTATTATCACTAACAACATGATACACCCTATCCCTCTGTCAAAAACGCCGATATAAAAACCCGTATTAAGCATTGGATGATCCGTAATACGGGTTCATATACTTCCTCTCCTACACCGTCTGTGTTGTTGTATTGATGCACATAACACCTTTCGGTTTCAGGAGGAAAGCAATGACATCTCATCAATTACTGCGCTTGAAACAAGTGAGAGAAAAAACAGGGCTTAAACGTTCACAAATTTATTTGTATATGAAAACAGATGATTTTCCGAAATCTATTAAAATTGGCCCCACCAGCGTTGCCTGGCTTGAATCCGAGATTAATGAATGGATTGAACAAAAATTATCTGGCCGTAGTCAGAAAAAACAGGAGGGTGAATAGCCATGAGCCCCTCACTCAATTACGTAATATTGATTGATGCCTTACGCGCGCTAAAAGAAGGGAACATTCGTTATTGCGAAAAATTAGGCTTCACTTACGATGAAATGAATGCGCTCAATCGAATTACCCTGGATGATTTTTTTATTATCAGCAGAGCATCTGCCCAGTTTATGAATGTGACCATTCACCATGAGGCGTTGCATCTTCTTCTGATCCAATCCGACCAGGAAGTAAAACTTCAGCATCAAATTAATCGGGCAATTTCGCTTGGCGGTTCGCTTAAGCTCATTAATCAGTATTTTGGCCTTAGCTGTCACGAAACATGCGCCCGTCGCCGATTGCTGGGTATCCGCGTTGCTCAGGGAAGAACACCGCATCCGAATGAAAATGTCGATATCGATATCTGGCTACGCTGGCAAAAGCACCGCACGGAAAACATCGAATCTCTCCATGCACTCGATGCCATGATGCTAATCACCGAGCAACTCTCTTGTACTGACGACGCTCCGAGCCTTACTGCTGTCTGGCATCTCATCACACGTTATGAAAAAGAGACGTTAATCAGGAGAAACGTGTATGCCGGATGACATCGATCGCGATCAGGGATTTAATGAGCAGCAGTTGGAAGCAATGATTGAAAAAAGCCGTTTTCAACCGGCCGTAACACCATCACTATTTCATTGTCGACTCTGTGGTGACCCCATTCCAGACAAACGACGTCAGACCTTGCCCGGTGTGACCACATGTATTTCTTGTCAGAAAAAAATTGAAGGCATTCGGCGCTAAAAATACAGCGTTAGACACAAAACATCTTTTTCGCTCGGGAACACAGAACACTAGGCTATGAATGTTCAGACTTGGGCTAGCGGTGTTCTGCGTTTTCACAGGATAAAACCTGACAGTCCGAAATGAGCGAGGACCGGACATTGCTTACATCGCGGTATATTAACCATCGGGGAGCAGGTCTCAGGAAGTGGCCAGGCGCGTAACTGAGCATTTATGGCCCTACTAGGCAGAGCCAACCTTGATAGCTTAATGTTTATCGATATCTGTATTTATTGAATGATTGTTCTTATGTGTCAAAGTTCTTGAGAGCTTTTTTAACGAGTTCATTGCTCACACTGCGGATGGGTGACAAAATGAAAATCGATAAGCGTTCCGAGCTAAACCTGTTATAAATCCTACCGACATCCCCTTTTTGATGCATAATGTTTTCACTCCGTTACTGACTAAAGGTCATAGGAGTTAACAACCCCTTGTTAGTCAGATTATGGACAATCACTTAAGTGAATATGGAATAAATAAGGTTTACGAATGACGGCCCCAAACTCCGCAAGCTATCCCATTCCTGCTGATTGGCAAAATTTTGAGAGACTTTGCATCACTTTGATGAGCGAAATCTATGGTTGCAAGTTTCAGGCCTATGGCCGTAGCGGGCAGCGGCAGAACGGCGTAGATGCGCTTGGCATTCTTCCAAATGGAGATGTAATCGCAGTTCAGTGCAAAGGTAGGGATCAAGGTTATGGTAGTAGACTTAAACCAAAGGATATTCATACCGCAGTTAGAGAAACTAAGAATTTCAAGAATAGAATCGCTTACTTCTACATTCTGTCGACCTGCCCAAATGATGTTGCTCTTGAAGATGAAGCCGTGCAGATTACTCAGTCGCATTTGCTTCAAGGACGCTTTCCGGTAACGTTTTGGGGGTGGCAGACACTTGAAAATCAAATTAGGAGGTATGAATCTGTACAGCGGGAACATTTTGGGTATTGGTTCAAGCGTTTATCCACTCTACAGTGGGCAATGCGAATTGCTATTGGATGTCTGTTGATCATTAGCAGTATTTACGTAGTTCATCAGTATCTAACTTATCACAATGCTCAGGTTGATCTCAGAGAGAACACGGATAAAGACATCTCTCAGTTTTTAACTCTGACCAATAAACTGGATCATGCATACAGCACATGTCTGAAGACCCTTGATGAAAAACCATTTTTATCATCATGGGAACTGGATACATTCTGTGCAAGACCGGTGTCAATATCGCTGGGGGAAATTGAATCTCAAGTGAAAGAAACTGGGTTAAATATAGACGCGCGTGCTTTTGACAATCTGTCCGCTATTTTAAAGATATTTCGTGTAGATTATAGGCAAGTGCTAATTGCGTCCGACAGAACCCGTTCATTTGAAAAAAATGTGCTACATAATATGAAAGCTCTTTGTCCGCCATTCAAGGATAAGGGGATTATGGATCGTATGTTCATTGAGCTAAGAGAACCTGCAGAAGCTGCACAAATAAGCCAGCTTGAGTTTTACTTTGTTCTCAGTGATTTCATAATGCCAAGTTTAGATGCGGTAAGGGCACAGGTTCTTGTCTCTACCAGGCAGATAAATAACCAGCAGATACCACAAACCCTTATGGAAGAAGCAAAAGAACTGAACCAACTTATC
The DNA here is from genome assembly GCF_025962655.1 of Candidatus Symbiopectobacterium sp. NZEC151. GTDB lineage: Bacteria > Pseudomonadota > Gammaproteobacteria > Enterobacterales > Enterobacteriaceae > Symbiopectobacterium. The sequence goes on from NZ_JAGFPE010000001.1 coordinate 1,739,229, forward strand.
AGTGAGCGAAATAATTATAATATCGAACCACCACAGTTCCCATTTAGTCTAGCAGTAGTTAAGTCAATGAGCTCGCGGTCAATAACGTTAACTGGAGAGATGTCAGATCAAGTACAAGGAGAGGAGACTCGTTGGGCCAATTTGATGTTGGGAAGTATGGCTTTTGCAATGGAGGGCAATCCAAAAGAGGTTGACGAATTGGTTCAGTGCGGTTTATATAAAACAGAGACACCTAATATTATAAAAAATAGAAATCAAGAGAAAATTTTAAAATCACAAATTCAATAATTGGAATGAGAAGTAAAGATATTTTTTATTTTGAGAGTTATGCATTGCAAATAAAAGCACCACAAGGAGTTAACATGCCTGGATCAAAATCATATAAATTTGAAGTAAGAGATTGATGAAGTTGCCGAAAAGGCAATTGAAGCATTTAAATTATCTTATTACAAAACTGCTCATTCAAATCTGCATGACCCATTCATTAGATAGTGTGATTTTATTAATTCCGACCGTCGCTGTGCATTGGGCCACACTCCCTCGCCCATGCTGGCAAGGCTGTAACAAGCAACTTCGGCGGCCATATCAGCGCTCCGGATTAGGTCAGAATATGCACTTAATGTTTGCGATTAGTGACCTGCTCACCAGTGATTACTACAAAATGCTGTAACAACGTCCGCTCCTTGACACGAAGCAGACCTAAAGAAAGGCAGTTAGGTCTGCAGTGAGCGAAGTCCGGAAATTCGTTTTCGGGTAACATAATCCATATGCAAGAGGATTTCTAAAAGAGAATGGGGCGTCTAAGCGGGATACTTGCAACGATTCTTGCCGTATTCACCGTAAGTACTCTGTTTGGCGTATTTTTAATCAAATAGCAAACACCAATAAAAGGAATTTTCATGAACAATCTTCCATCTATGCCGCAGTTAGGGATTTATGTCTCAAAAATCGATCCCACCCTTTGCATCACTGTAACCGCCGTTGATATTGTCGATGACTCTCCTGATGATGAATTGTTTTATTTAGTCCGCTGGATCGAGGGGGAAGATGAAAGTGATATGTCTGCGATGGAATTTGAGCTAGATCCAGCAGAGTGGAAGGCTTTCGTTGAGTCTGAGCAATTAGTGTTTGAGCGCGATCCCTACATTGATTCAGTCCCTGAAAATTCAAACCTTGCGAAAATTCGGGATTTACTTATGAAAACTAAACAGAATGACCGTTCGTAAGCACCCATCAGGAAAGATGGCTTAGGGAGTGTTATCCATTTGGGACAAACGGCAAACGAATTCGCAAGCAACTTGTCACCAAAGGTGAAGCACTTTCTGTTCTGGCGTGTAGTTAATACGCGTTCTTCGTTTCATGGCAACACCCCCTTGATTAAGGATAGCGTTGCATCGACTCATTGAACTCACAACGAGGAACGGACGTTTACACCTCACGAACGAACTTAAATATAAAATTTTTCCAGTTATGCAGTGGCTATAAGGAATGTATTGACATGATATCTATGCCAAAATGAATTGAATTCAATCATTTACGGAGTATTGCAAATCATGGCTATAGTGTTCATTCCTGCCCTTGTTTCGCTGCTTGAAGCCAAAGAGAAGGACTTCAGACGAGAATTGACACGAGAGGATGTTGAGTCGATCCGAGATAATGCTACTGCTATTGAGTTACCTGCAGAGATTGCCTGGGACATGATCAAAAGCCTAGGCTATCCCGATATTGATGTGCAAAATGCCTGGGATGAGTGGTTACTATATAAAAAAACCATAAATTTTTAAGAGCATAGATGTTCTTCGAACAGAACTTCTCTAAATCGGTAAACTATTCGGTAAAGGAATATTATGATTTTTGGTGATCCCTATCGCTTTGCAATCTGGATTGAATACGTTCCGCAATGGGGCGATTCTATAAAGAATGGTTTCTTCTATTTCTTTTTGAACGGGAGTATGTATCCTAATGATATCCGCACATCGACCTTATTCGTTGATTATGATGATGTTATTGATTCTGAAAATGCTCTTATAGCTATGCCATGCGATGATGAAATATTTAATGCATCAACAGATGAAGCTTTTGAATATCTGTATAAAATGGCTTACCCACAGCCCACGCCAGAGAATGAATATCCTGATGGAATTTGTAAGTTCAATGCTTCACCCACGATCATTTTAGAATCTGGAGCATGTTTTTTTGCCGTTTCGAACAAAAATTTCGTTAGAATCTTAGGTGGTAAGGTATCTGAATTAGTCGATCATGGCGAGAGGCGCGTTTGGCAAGATATTAAACACCCTATTATAGAAGATATAACTATAGAAAAAATTGAAATTAATAAAATAATTTCAAGCTTTAAGAAATATACCACTTCTTTATTACAAATAGATCGTTAATAACATTCAAGGGCTAGGAATTTTGCATTTAAACTACTTATATTCTCATCTGAGAAAATCACAGCGAGGGCGTTTGTAACGCCCAGTATTCAGCTTAAATATACACGAAACTCCTCTATTTAATGGGCATCAACCATGTTGCAAACTTCCGCTTCACGCCCTGAGACATTCGACAAGCTTTTTATGGCTTCAGTAAGGGCGACTTTCGCGCTTCCAGTGCCAGCAAGTATTTCGCTTCGTCGTACAGGGTTTTGGTCTTCCAACAGCGGTAAATGATCCTTATCCATTTAAACGCTAGAGCCCGGATAACGTAGCATCAGGTCTAATGCCAGCTCAGCATCCTGCGGATCATCCTTCGTACCGCTGGGCCAGAAAGCCTGTCGGTAGCGGGCCAGTGACAAGGTGTGTACTGGAAAAACAGTGACAAATGGGTACTTCTGGAGGCATACACCACCGGGCCTTTCTTCAGCTCAACGGCAATAGCAATCCTGCCTTTTGCCTTCTGGTGTAACTCATTGAGCCAGATATCAAGCGCCTCAGGCGTATGTTCAATCACATGGAATATGCGATCACCATTTTTAAACTGAACGCAGATATCGTGTTTTTTATCCGCCCAGTCCAGACCAACATGAGCAGCAAACTGATCTATAGCAGTCATCACCAACTCCTTTTACCGGGGATTGGTATGCATTCCACGCTCTTCGAAAGAAATATAGTCAGCAGTTTGTCTGCATGCCCTGAGTATTCGTTAGCGAACGTGGAGCACTTACTGGCTCGAAAGCAAAGCGGCAATCATCAAATCACATGATTCTGGCACAATATTCGTAACCAATAAGCGCATACCCTGAATCACTTAAAAGTGTAACTCTCAGGGTTCGAATGACTATATCTGGCACAAAGCGGTCGGCCTGATTAGAGCCGTAAAGCGTCACCCCACACTTAACCAATAACGCTAACCCACTCTAAAAACTCCCCTTTTTTCTTCCACTTTTCCAATCAGAGTTTCCCCTATCGAAACATCTCTCCATAGCACACCCTACTCTCGCCAGCACCGCCTGGCGAACCACAGGGGCGTCTATTCGTCTCGGTACCGTATCGCTCTTTAACAACAGGGATCGGGCTGTCACATAACCACAATTCAGGGTGCCGCTGAATGTCCTCGCTGACCCGTTAGAACCGGAATGCAGGATCGGGATGTGACCGGTTTATTGCCTCAATACGTTGCCGTTACTTGTCATTTATAAGGAGCCGTCACCATGCACAAACGAAAATATTGGACCACGATGTTCATCACCCCATTTATTTCTGTACAGACGCTGGCCGCCGACAGTGGCTTTACCAAAGCCAACGACACGCTGAACCATACCTCCGCAGGCCTGCTCGGTCTGGCCGCTGCCACCATCACGTTGGCTACCATGTGGATAGGCTACAAAGTGCTGTTTGACGGCAAGAGCCTGCACGACATGCGCAACGTGATCATCGGGGCCATCCTGATTGTCGGTGCCTCCGGCTTCGGTGCCTACTGGGCCTCCTAGGAGAAAAACCAATGACCACGCTGAATAAAGCGCTTACCCGCCCCGCCACCATCATGGGTATTCCGCTGGTGCCCTTCGTCATCGTCAGCGGCTTCATCCTTCTGTTGTCGGTCTATATAAGCTATTCCCTCGCGCTGTTACTGCTCCCGGTCTGGGTAGAAATGAAAGTGAAAGCCAGAGCCGACGTACATTATTTCGGGCTGTTGTGGCTGGCGTTTAAAACCCGGGGGCGGTTTGCCACCAATAAACGGTTTGGCGTCAATGCCCTTCTGGCCGGGCAATACGATGCCGTCGATATCTCGGAGTTTATGCAAACGATGAAATTAAACCAATGCATCACGCTGGATAACTACCTGCCCTATTCTACTCACGTTCATCCTCAAGTTATCAGGAACCGTTGCGGTGATTTTGTTGCCACCTGGGAAGTGGATGGAACCCTTTTCGAGGGTGAAAATGAGCATCACCTGACGTTAATGGCAACTCACCTTAATAACGTCATTCGCGCGTATGAAGGGTTGCCGGTGACGTTCTACGTGCACCGTATCCGGGAAAAATACCACGATGCCTTTGCCGCAAACTCGGGTATCCCGTTCTCAGACGAGGTGACCGAACGTTATTACCAGCCGGGTAAAGACAAACCGTTGTGGCGACATCGCCTGTTTTTTACCCTCTGCTATGCGCCCCGCTCCGAACTTGATGAGGCCTTAAACGTGATGCTGGAATACCGGGAAAATCTCTCGAGCGCGTTATCACGCTATCAGGCACAACCGCTGGGTTTATTCGAAGAAAAGCGCCGGGTGTATTCCTCACAGCTGTCATTTTATCACCGCCTGCTCAGCGGAAAATGGCAGCGCGTGGCAGTCACCCGCACCCCGTTTTACGACCTGCTTGGCACATCAGACCTGTTCTTCAGTACCGACACCGCCGAATGCCGCACCCTGTGGGGATCGCGTTTCTTTCGCGCTCTGGAAATCAAGGATTATTCACCGGAAACCGCGACCGGATTGCTGGATGCGCTGCTGTATGCCGAAAGCGAATACGTTCTGACGCAGTCCTTCACCTGCATGGCGCGCGATGAAGCACAACAGCATATCCGGCTGGCAGAAAAGCGGCTGAATGCCACCGACGATGATGCGCTTTCGCAGCGTGAAGAACTGATTGTGTTGCGTGATTTACTCCAGTCCGGACATGTGTCGTGCGGCAAATACCACTTTTCTCTGCTGGTATCGGCCGACAATGCCGACCAGGTGGTGAAGGATAGCAACACGCTGGCCCAGCCCTTTGCCGATCTCGGCATCATGACTACTCTGTCTACGCTGTCGCTGCCTGCCGCGTATCTGGCACAGTTGCCGGGTGTGTATACCCTGCGCCCCCGGCTGGTGGTGATCAGCAGCCAGAACTATGCGGACATGGCAAGCCTGCATAACTTTCATCCGCACAAGCGGGACGGCAACCCGTGGGGCGAAGCCATCGCTATTCTGACATCACCCGGTGGCGGCGGTTACTGCCTCAACCTGCATGACAGTCAGGTCGGACGCGATGACTTCAACGAAAAAACGCCGGGCAATACCGCCATTATCGGTAAAACCGGATCGGGCAAGACCCTGCTGATGACCGTGTTGCAGCAGTTGATGCAGAAATACCGTAACCCGGCCACGTTTGCCGGATCGGCCACCATCAAACGACTGACCACCGTGTATTTTGATAAAGATCGGGCAGCGGAGATGGCGATCCGCCAGATGGGCGGCCATTACTTCCGTATCCGCTCGGGTGTTGCGACCGGTTTTAACCCGTTTTCACTGGCCCCCACTCGGCGCAACATCGGCTTTATCAAGCATCTGGTGCGCATGCTGTGTCGTCGCAACGGCGCACCGTTAGATCCGCGCGACGAACAGCGGATCAGCACCGCCGTGGAAACCATCATGCTGGACTACCCGCAGGCATACCGCCGCTTTGGTATCACGCGACTGCTGGAAGTGCTGCCCGAAGCGCCGACCAGAGAGGCCAGAACCAACGGGTTGCGTATCCGCCTGAAACCCTGGGCGCAGGGCGGTGAATTCGGCTGGGTGTTTGACAACGAGCAGGACAGCTTTGACATCGGTGACAGCGATAATATGGGCATCGACGGCACCGAGTTTCTGGATGATGACGACATTCGCGGGCCCGTCACCTGTTACCTGTTGTACCGCGTGACCGGCCTGCTGGACGGTCGCCGACTGGTGATGTTTATGGATGAATTCTGGAAGTGGCTGGCCGACGTCGAGTTTTCTGACTTCTCGCTCAACATGCTCAAGGTGATCCGCAAGCTGAACGGCATCTTTATCGCAGCCACCCAGTCACCGGATGAAATCGTCAGGCACCCGATTGCCCCGGCCATCATTGAACAGTGCAGCACACAACTCTTTCTCGCCAACCCGAAAGCCAGCCGTACCGATTACGTAGAGAAACTCAAAGTCCCGGAAAGCGTTTACGACATCGTGAGAAACCTTGATCCCGGTGAGCATTACATGGTGGTAGTGAAAACACCGTTACACACTGGGGAGACCCGCCCCTTTATCGCACTGGCAAAAATGGACCTGTCCGGCCTCGGCAGACTCACCAAACTGCTAAGCGGGACGGAAGACAACCTGAAGCTCTTTGACACGCTCTATCAGCCAGGAATGCCGCCCGGTGAGTGGAAAGAAAAATTCCTCGCGTTAGCCATCTGACACCACCACAGAGGTGATCACTATGCCTGTCCGACACGCCATGCTGGCGCTATCGCTGCTTATTGCCCTACCGGCCATCGGCGGCGGCATCCCGGTATTCGATACCATACAGAACGCCGAATCCATCAGACAGTGGACTCAGGAATTAAAGCAATGGGAGGAGACCGTCACCCACTATAAAAGCCAGCTTGATGCCTATCAAAAGCAATTAGCCACCGCAACCGGCATTCGCGATATTCAGGGTTTTCTCAGCGAGACCCGAAACCTTAAAACCGATATTGATGCGTTACGTAAAAACGGGATTTCACTCGATGCGTTACTGACTCATCCGGACGGGGAATATTCCTCGGCGCTGAATAAGCTGTACGACAAATACCAGGCTTTTAATGTATGCAACCCGGCCAGCGCATCTGACTACTATCAGGCCATCTGTCGGCAAATCGTCCTCAATCAGGCGCTGGCGATTGAGCATACCCGTGACGTTGAAACACGCATCGGCAACGCGCTCAACGATATAGCCCTGTTATCCAAGCGCATCACCGATGCCAAAGACGCAAAAGAATCACAGGATCTGGCCAATGCCATAGCAGCCAGAAGTGTGCAATTAAACGTACTGACTCACCAATGGGAGATGACCATCAAACAAGCCGAGCAACGCGCCACATTGCTGGAACAGCAACGGCGACAGGCATTCGACAAGCAACAAGCCACGGCCCCCATTCCTGACTTTAATCACTGAGAGGTCAACCATGAAACCCCCTTTTCTCTTTTATCCAACCCTGCTCGCTACGTTATTACTGGCAGGGTGTGATTCTCCCAAATCAATAGCGTGGTACAAGGCGCACCCGAATGAATTAACCGTCCGATATAAAGAATGTGAATATTCCGGTAACGATTCTCAGGATTGCCGCAACGTGCGTGAAGCACGGTTTCAACTCAGCCAGGAGAACGCCCCGGTTCCCAACGTCAACCAATGAGGTCCCCATGTCAGCAGGTCTCTTTGTCGGAATGGACAAGGCCATCACTGACGGGTTACATGCCGTACTGCAGGGGCAAACCGCCGTGTACGGCAATATGATCCGAGTTATCGCCGTCAGTTCATTCACCTTGTTTATCACTTATCGTGGCTACCAGACGCTCGCCGGAAAACTTCAGACCCCGGTTGAAGATATCGCCTGGGATATCGGACGCATGGCGTTAATCATGACGTTCGTGTTAAATCTCGGCGGCTGGCTGGATATTTCCCTGCTCGCCATTGATGGATTGCGGGAAGGCGTCAGCGGCAATGACAACGTCTGGGCATTACTGGATACGGTGTGGGAAAAGACCCAGGCTATCGCACAACAGCTCTATCAACGGGATGAGTCAACCTACCTGAAGTTGAATGGCAGTCTGGCTGAAGGTCTGGTGTGGGGCGGTGCGCTCATCACCTTATTGCTGGGCACCACCGTTAACCTGCTCGCTGAAATCACTCTTCTGTTGATGACCACCACTGCCCCGCTGTTTATTTTCTGCCTGCTGTATGGGTTTCTGATCCCGATGTTTAATAACTGGCTGAAAATTATCTTCACCGCCATTCTTACCGTGATGTTTTCCGCCTTGTCGATACGTATTGTGATTAATTACCTCAACGGGGTATTCGATGAGGCGACGCATTTCGCCGACAACGCCAATATCATCACGCTGGGCGCGCAATGCGCTATTGCCGGAGCCATTGCGGGCATCATCATTTTCTTTTCAGCCAAAATCGCCAGTGCATTAGCTGGCGTCGCCGTTCACGCAACATTACAGGGTGCAGCAATGGCGGGCATCGGCGGCGGAATAAGAAAATCCGCTGAGGCCGCCAAACCCACCCTCAAAGCGGGTGCATCCGCAGCCAGACGGGTAGCAAAAGGCAGTATTACAGCGGGTAAAGCTATTGCCGGCAGTACCGGCAACGCAATCTCCGCCTGGCAAAAACGCGCCGCGTCCATCGAAAGTATGAAACACCTCAACCTGCAACGTCACCGCTAAGCATTCCTCCCCTATTCCCTCATCGTGCAATCACCACGCCGACCGGCGCGGTGGGGTCACGTTCATCATCGAAGGAGTTGCCATGAAAGCCAGCCTGTTTCTCCTGCTGCTGTGCGCGCTTATCGGCTGCGCACGGCATCACGACGAGCTCCCGCCGGTCTCCGGCGACCGGGAGCCCGTCAATTCCCCGGCCATCATTCATGAGGTCACCGCGCATGTTTGAAACCGAAAAAATCATTGCCTCGTCCCGCCGCTTTGAAAGCGTCATGCTGGAAAAAGAGGCCCGTGAAAAAAAGCTCGCCTGGCGTCTGGCAGCGACAGGTGCCCTTCTCACCGCGCTGGCGCTCATTGCCATCATTCTGCTGCTGCCGCTGAAAACCACCAACGTTGAATTATGGTCGGTGGATAAGCAAACCGGGCGTTATGAATATATGACGCGCATTAAAGAGCGGGACATTGCCACCCAGGACGCCCTTGCTCATGCCTTCGCAGCGCAGTACGTCACATTGCGCGAAGGGTATAACTATTTTTCACTTCAGCGCGATTACGACGAGGTGCAGTTATTTAACAGCGACAGCGTGAACCGGGATTATCTGGACCAATTTAATGGCGTGCAGGCACCGGATATTCTGTTTAATAAAGCGGAATACCGGGTGGATATAGAGATTATTTCCAATGTCCATGCCCCTGCCACCCAGCCGGATCATCTCGCTACCTTACGCGTCAAACGCACCCTCAGACACATTGCCGATAACGCGGTCAAAACCGATTTCTGGAATATCCGCCTGACCTACCGCTATCTGCCACACAAGGTGCTGACCGACAGCCAACGCGAGATAAACCCGCTCGGGTTTATCGTCACCAGTTACCAACGCGATAAAGAGTTGAGGAAAGAATGATGCTGAAAATTCTCCTGCCCCTCGGCCTTCTTTTCATGTCCTGCGTCTGGGCCGCCTCGGTGCCCCAGAGCAGCAGATACGATCGCCGGATACAAAACGTCACCTACAACAGCCAGAATGCCACCGAAGTGAACACCCGCCCCGGCTATCTCACCACGCTGCTGTTTGATGATGATGAACAGGTTATCGACGCACAAACCGGCTTTGCCAAAGGATGGACGGTCACCAAAAATGGCAACCGGGTAGACGTCAGCCCCACGCCCATCAGCCAGCCGGTCACCGATACCCCGGGCAACAGCGTCAATCAGGTGTTTCTGCCGACCGGCAAGGACTGGAACACCAATCTGATTGTGGTGACCAGCAAACGCGTTTACAGCATGGTGCTAAGGGTATTGGATCAGGATACGCCCACGCTGGCGTTCGTTATCCGCTATCACTACCCGGATAATGCTCTGCAAACGGCGGCCAGTACAACGCAGCAAAAAACAGAGCAGGAAGAAAAACAGCGTATCGCGGCCGCATTCAGCCAGTCGGGTACAGCGCGCAACTGGGATTACACCAAACGGGTTGCCGCACACGCCGCCTTTATTACGCCCGACTTTGCCTATGATGATGGCCGTTTTACCTATCTCGGCTTTTCACCGTCCAAAACCCTGCCTGCGCCTTTTCTGGTGGTTAACGGTCAGGAGCAGGTGGTCACGCCCGTGGTGATGCAGCAGGGCCGCTACACCGTGCTGACGCTACGCGCCCTTTCGCCGCAACTGGTGTTGCGCTACGGGCACGCCGTGGTCGGCATTGAAAACAGCGCCTTTGGCAAAACACCGTTGATCAGGGGTGACACCGTGTCGCCAGACGTCGAGTTGGAGGCCAAATGACAGACACGCCATCGACCGAAACAGAGAAAACAACCGCAGAGCGGGAAGCGGAAGCCCGCACACGCCTGCGTGCGGAGAGGACCCCACATACGCAGGCGCAGCGGCATGATCCCAACCAGCCTGAAGTGGCGCGTTTTCGTAAAACCTCCGGGCATCGCACACTGATTGTCATCCTGCTGAGTCTGGCCTTATCGATAGCACTGTCGCTGGGTGGTAGTCGCTTTTTTGGTACGCTGAAAACAGGAGGAAAGAATGAGGCAGGAAGCGCGTCACCCTCAGGCGTTACGCCAGCGCCTGTGCGCCGCAATCTGGGTATGGACAGCGACCCTTTCGGGCTGTCCGGGCAACAGACACCGCCTTCCGTCACAGCGCCTGCCAGCCCACCTGCCGCCACGTTGCCCCCTGAACCGCCAACGTTAAATAAGGCGGCGGCGCTGGCCGACAGCACCGGTACAACCACAGCCGCCTCAGAGCGCAGTTCGAGCGTCCCCTCTGCGACATTGGTTAAGGGCAAAGAAGAGCAGCCATACAGCAGTGAACAGAACGCGTCGCCTTCAGACAGTCCCCATGACCGCCCGGCATTAGCCCCCATTACCCATGTCAGGCGGCTGGGGCTCGATCCCGATCTGTATATCCCGGTTGACCGCTATATCCCCTGCTCGATGATGCGGCGTTTTGTTTCCGAGGTGGGCGGCAGGATCTCCTGCCTGATCGGTGAGGATGTCTACAGCGCCAGCAACCACGTCAGGCTGATCCCGGCAGGCACCCTGGCGCGGGGAGTCTATCACACCGGCGCATTGCAGCACGGGCGCAGCCGGATGTTTGTTATCTGGACTGAATTGCGCACGCCGGAGCCCGGCAGCCTGCAAATACCGCTGACCGATACCGAGGTCACCGGCCAACTGGGCGAAGCCGGTATCACGGGCCGGATCGACAGCCATTTCTGGCAACGGTTTGGCAATGCGCTGATGCTGAGCACGGTGCAGGATGTGGCCGCCGCAGCGGCAGGCGCAGCGCCGGGCAAAGACCGCCATACCGACTACACCGAAAACACCCGTGCCGCCACGGCTGAAATGGCAAAAATCACGCTGGAGAACAGCATCAACATCCCTCCGACGCTCTACCTGAATCAGGGGGACATCATCGGCATCATGACCGGGGCGGATATTGATTTTTCTTCCATCTATCAGCTACGGCTGAAAGCGAGGGGATATGGGCACTGAAAACCTGTCGCTGGATTTCATGAAACAGCAGTTGTTCGGTGAACTACTGCCGATTGAAGGACTAACTGAAATCGCCATTAACCGACCGGGCGAGATCCACACCAAAATACACGGGGCATGGAAAAGGCACGCTGCCGCCGTCACCCTGCGCCAGTGTTATGCCTTTGCCAACGCGCTGGCTGCCTGGCACGAGGACAATATTGATGATGTATCCCCTATCCTTTCTGCCACACTCGGATCCGGTGAGCGCGTTCAGGTAATTATTCCTCCGGCGTGCGAGCGCGATACCGTTTCCATTACGCTGCGCAAACCCGCCTTTGAACAAAAAGCCCATCAGCTGTACATCGATAACGGGTTTTATCACCGGGTAACCAATAAGCAGCAGACGGAAAGTCGCGATGATGCACTGACGCAATACTATCAGCGGGGCGATATTCCCCGTTTTATGGAAAAGGCGGTGGAATACGGCAAGACCCTTTTTATTGTCGGTGAAACCGGTTCAGGTAAAACCACCTACATGAAAATGCTGCTGCACTATATTCCGCTGCACCTCAGGCTGATCACCCTCGAAGACAACACGGAAATCAAATTTTATCGCCACAGCAATTATGTGCATCTGTTTTACCCGGCGGATGCCGGGGAGGAGGCGATTATTACCCCCGGCAGGCTGATACGTGCCAATTACCGCATGAATCCAGACCGGATCCTGCTGGCAGAAATACGCGGCAAGGAAGCCTGGGACGCATTAAAAATAATCGGCTCAGGCCATCAGGGACTGATGACCTCACTGCATGCCGGCAGCCCCAGAGAATGTATTGAAGGGATCATCGATCGCTGCTACGAAAACCCCGACTGCCACAACATCCCGTTTGATGTACTGCTGCGCAAGGTGCTTAACAGTGTCGATATTATCGTCAGCGTGAATATCGACGGTGATATTCGCCGCATGGGCGATATCTATTTCAAACCGCTGCACCTGAAAGAAATGAAGGACACCATCAACAACACGCACCCATCTTAATAAGGAAAACACTATGCAGAAACACACCCTATCCACGATTATTTTTTGCACGTCCACATTATTTACTTCATCGGCTTTCGCCGCTGATGCCTGTGAAACGGTGTTATGCCTGTACGGAAAAATAACCGGAAGCGATACCGGCAGTGAATGCCAAAACGCCGAACGGGACTTTTTTACTATCGTGAAAACCAACCGCTGGGGCTTTCTGCCCGCTGCCACCGCCGGGGCGCGCCAGGCCTATTTAGCGGAATGTGCATCTGCAGATCCTGCCATTATCCGCCAGATAATCACGCAATTTGGCCGCCTGCGGGGTTAACCAGGAGAAATAACCATCATGACTAAACCCGGCTAAGCAGCCAGACGTGGATTTACTCTGGATAAAAACAGCGTTAAAGAGAGTCGCCAGTGTTATCAGGACACGCTCGTAGCGATCCGCTATAACGAAGAGTAAGCATGAGCATAAAAATAACGGCCCCCCGACAAAACCCCCGCTGAAAATATCACCCAGAACCCCGACCTGTTTTTAGCAACGGATGGCGATAGCCCCCCCGGAGGGGCGGGGCAAATTACGCCGTAATTTGGGCAAGTCCGGCGCAGGGCATGGCGCTTTCAGGCTTTTTAATGCTTGCCCCGCGCAGGCATTAAAAAGTGGTGTGCGGTGAGTAAATTCAATTTCGCAGAAATTGCTAATTGGCGTCGCCGCACCCACCGGCGCGCATTCACCCCAGGTGAATCGCGCTGGCCGGGGGGAGCCGAATAAATTTTGCCGCCCCAGCGAGCAAAAAGACGCGCCCACGCGTCGGTTTATTTGGGGGGCGGCAGCCCCGCACACCGTCGCTGCCAAGTCTCCGGCCAACAGCCGGTAGCGTGGCGCGACCAACCCCTTTAAAGGTCCGCTTCCCGCTTATTTCACGTTGCAAGGAACGCGCAAGGGAAATAAAGGGCCAAAGCGACCGTCTTAAAGGGGTTGGTCGCGCGTAGCGCGCGACGGTGTGCCGCCTTTGACGTTGGGGGTTTTGGTGCGGCGTCCAGCCGCAACATTACACCCATGTGCCAGGCAATAAGGGCGTCCAGCCCGCATGTACTGGCGCACGCCGTTTCGTGCAGGGAAGCATGCTTTCCTGCACATGGCCGCACAGCGGCCACCTTCTTAACCCCAGACGTTCGCCCCGCCTTTTCGCCCAACACCGTGGGGCGAATGGCTGGGGCAATGCGTTGGGGCGAGTGGCTCACAAAGGAGGCTCCATGATTTTACATAAGCTGGCCATCTCACTCTCTCCGATAGTCAATGGCGCGTTGACCGTTATTGCTTTCACGCAAGCTTATCAACTGGTGCTGGCATTATTCTCGGGTCTGACCATGCCCTTTTTACTGACCTTCAGAAACGATGGTCGGCAACATATTGTGTTATGGAAAAAACTGATTATGGCGTTTTCCCTGTTATGTTTTCTCTCTGGCACCATGGCCCCGGTCGTTATCGAATTTTTTCAGTGGCTGTATAAGATCAGACTCACCAGTGATAATACCGTGCTGGCCTGGTCACTACGGATGGCTTTCACTGTCACCGGGATTATTTTTCATATTATGCTGCGCCGGGTATTAACACCGGAACTGGACAGGATAAAAAAACGTCTCGTCAAAAAGACAACGCTTGAAAGAGCGCTGCGAACGGATATCCGCACGGTAAAGTCACTCCTGCCAGACACACTGCATTATGATCCTCTGGATTATATCAACCTGAACAAAGGCATCTTCATCGGCATAGATCGGGAGAAACGCCCCATGTATCTCCCGTTAAAAGACTGGCAAAAACAACATGCGGATATTATCGGAACCACCGGTGCCGGTAAGGGGGTAGCCACCGGAATATTACTTTATCAAAGTATTCTTGCCGGTGAAGGCGTATTTATTATGGACCCCAAAGATGATGAATGGGCACCGCATCTTTACCGCAAAGCCTGCGAGGATGCCGGTAAACCCTTTGTCCTGATTGACCTGCGAAAACAGCATTACCAGTTAAATCTCATTGAGGATATTACCGACGACGAACTGGAAGAGCTTTTTGTTGCGGGATTCAGTCTGGCGGAGAAAGGTCAGGAGTCCGACTTTTACCGTATCGATGACAGAAAGGCGGCACGGATGGCAGCGCAATTTATCCGCCACCATCCAGAGGCTACCCTCCGGGATATTTATAACGGTGATTATGTTCAGGGTATTGCGGAAAACATAAAAGCTTTTTACGGCAAGATAGAAGAGCAGGCATTACTCAATGCCATCAATGCGCCGGGAGGATATGCACTTAAACAGACCTTTGAGGAAGGCGGCTGTTGCTATGTCATCGGCTCGATGCGCAACAGCAAAATTATTACCGCACAACGCATGTTGCTGGTTCGCCTTTATCAGTTAGCCGAACGACGCGACAGGATAAACGCAGCGCCCCGCCCCATTGCTATTTTTCTCGATGAACTGAAATACCATTTATCAAAACCGGCACTGGAAGGATTGGGGGCGGCCCGGGATAAAGGCGTACATATCATCATGGCGCATCAATCCATCGCCGATCTGAAAGACTGTCCGGCAGATTTGAACGGTGAGGCAGTTATTAGCGCTGTCGTTGAAAACGCCAAATTCAAACTGGTTTATCGTGTTATGGATCCGGATACCGCTGAATGGGTAGCGAGAATGTCTGGCACCATATTAGTTGATGATGAAATCCGCAAGGCACAAACCAATGCGGTACTGACAGAGACGATCGACAGTGAACGTAGCATCAGGCAGGCGGAACGGTTTTTTATCGACAGTAATATGGTGCTGAACCTGCCCGACTTTGTCAGCTTCATCTTTACGACAAAAGCCCTTCCCACAGCCTCGTTGATTTCACCCATCAGGGTCAAGAAACGCACGCTGGAGATTTGTTCCCTTTCTCCTGATATTGCCACCCGCACAGCAACGGTAAAAGTCGCACTGGCTTTCAGTGATGAAGAAGAAAGCGCAGTCGCACCAGCATCCCATGAAACAGGATCATACTCACCCGATAATCAGGAGGATTAATGCTTATCTCATCACCGGGCGAACGCACAGCACTGAATAGCGGGAAGATAAAAAGATTACTGTGCTTTCTGAAAGAAGAAACCTACAGCGACTTCAAAATGCTGATGCTGCTTTTTGGTTTCAGAGATCACAAGTCGCTTTATACGCTGCTGGCAAAGGTCGTGGAGATGGGGTTAATCCAAAAACATGAGCTCAAATTACCTCACATAAAAACTTCATTATGGGGGATAACCAATGACGGACTGGCCCTCGTTTTAACCCCTGACGATGATATATTCCCGGCTCGCTTCGAGCCCTCAAAAATCACGGGCTGGACGCTGGCACATCACCTGGATAATCAGGCAGCCCAGCTAATTCTGGAGAAGAAAGGCGCTTCTGGCTGGATAAACGGTGACCGTTCAGGCTTTGTCAGACAATATCAGGTAAAACACCGTCCGGATGGGGTGATCACTCTCCCGGGCGGAAAAGTCATCGCCATCGAAACAGAAAGACACCTGAAAACCAAAGCGCGCTACCAGATGATTATCGCCAACCACCTACTGGCGCGGACCAATAAGCATTGGATATACGTTTTCTATATCGTGCCAGATCTACAGAAAAAACGCGCCCTTGAACTGCTGTTCGCTAATATAAAATACGTCATCGTGAATCATCAGCATATTCCTCTGGAGACACGCCATCGGAATGTTTTTCGTATTTATACCCTTGTTGAACTGCAACAGCTGGAGCTGAAGCAATACTCATAAACCGGGTAAGGTGTTACTCAATCTGACTGTCGGTTAAGAGCGAGGCGCTCACCGACAGAGTCAGGATCCCTCTCATTACCTATGTTATCAGGTCAATATGAAATGGACAGATTTTTATTACTCACAATTATCCTTCTGGGATTGATAATCAGCAAGGAAATAGCGGCTGCACCAGTAAACAGTGCATCGCTATTAAAGTCGGCTTGATTCTGATCGTTATTTCTCTATAACACTACCAATTAACGCTATAATTCCAAAGGCAGCATTCCTTTGCTGCCCCGTCCAATTCAGAGTCTATCCATCAAATATCGATGCGCCTTTGAGGCAGCGCTAGCGGCTTTAAAAATATAACGCTTGTTATCTTTCAGGGCCTTTAACCATGCGGCGATATAGCTTTCATGCTGAACCTCGCCGAGAATCCCCAGATCCGCCATAAGGAACGCGCTTCCAAGCTCAGCATTGGGTCGGGAGGATCATGTCTCAGAGAGAACATGCCTCTCCCGCCCACCGAACCGGACGTGATAGTTTCCCATCATCCGGCTCTCCATGTTTGCCTGTTCCCATTCCCGTTACGTGGTTTCAGTGTTCCTGCATGCAGAGACTTGTGGCATGTCAGGCACAAAACGATTCGCTTGCGCCGTCTTGCTGCCGCCACCTGCTTCCAGAGTGGTGTATCCTTCATATCCGCAAGCTTACGGCTGTGATGGATTTCACATGGAACGCCTGTTGCTCCGCAGTATTCACACTGTCGGGCTAAAAGCCTGTCCATAACATCAGAACGTCCGCTGGTAAACCAGGGAACTGCCAGTTTATCAACTTTGTTTCCGAGATTCGGAAGCTGGTTCAGGTGTTTCAGACTGAACACGGCAACAGCCCGTTCTTTACCATGTATACAAAAGCGAACCACGAGACCATTTCTTGTTTTAAGACGATGAGCCACCTGATTTACGGAAAGGCGTAATTTGAAGGCCAGCGTTTTGAGCAGGCTGGTTTCCCAGAGGAACCACAGCTTGCGTAGGCTGAACTTCGCACAGTAAGCCAGACGGTAATAATTGGCCAGCCCCCCGCATTTCCGCGTTATAGGCTAAAACGATTTCCAGCAGGCTGCTGTCCACCAGATGACGCCGGTGTATCGCTTTCAGTCGACCGAGATCGCCATAGCCATTACGCTGATTAAACCGGACCAGCCTTTCAGGCGGAACAAGAAGATGGATCCGACCCGCCGGGTCCCTTGAACGAACTACGCGTCTGCCCAGTTTCGTTCTTCTGATCCGACTGTCGGTGATCGCTCTCACTGTATAACCAAGGAAAATCGTTCCATCCGTCGCCTTACTGATTTTGCTCTTTTCCTGAGACGCCTCCAGATGGAGAATTTCAGAAAGAAATGCTGTGACTTCGCGCATTATTTCCCGTGCTTCGTCTCTGGAACCGATAACGCCAATCAAGAAATCATCAGCATACCGGCAGAACATTAACCGTTTATAGCCCGGATCCATGCCGTCTTTTGATGGCATGACGGACCGTTCCTCTTCAAGACAACGGACCGAGGTGAGGATTACCTGAGCATCACCTTCACGGCCTTCACTCAGTAATTTCTCAGCCCTGCGTCTCCTCTGATATATACGCTGTGTAAGACGCTGGTATTGCGGGTTTTCCACACGGCGCTCACCCTTATTGAACTGTGATTTTTTCTGTATCAGAAACTGATCCAGCTCATGCAGGTAAATATTGGCAAGGATGGGTGAAACAACGCCGCCCTGTGGCGTTCCGCTATAGGTGGCGCTGAACTTCCAGTCCTCCATATAACCCGCTTTCAGCATATTGTTTATCAGCCTGAGGAACCGTTTATCCTCGATTTTCCTGGATAACAGTGCCAGCAGTACACGGTGATCAATGTTGTCAAAAAAGCTGACCACATCTATGTCGATCAACCACTTAACTCCAGTCCAGTGATGTTTAATATCCAGAAGTGCATCATGGCACGAACATCCCCGCCGGAAACCGTATGATTTTGGCGAAAACACCGGTTCATAGATGCGCTCAAGAATAATTTTCACCACTGACTGCACCAGTTTGTCACTCGCCGTTGGAATGCCCAGAGGGCGGGTCTTTCCATTGGCTTTGGGAATGAGTACCCGCCGCACAGGGGAGAACCTGTGGGTGCCGTTACTGACCTGATCGATAATTTTGGTTAAACGCTCCAGAGAGAAACCATCCAGCGTGTCGCTGGAGACTCCCCGGGTCGTCGCCCCACGGTTAGGTGCAATATCTTCATACGCCTGCAACCAGAGCTTCGGCGCAGTCATAATCCGTGACAATCCATTGATTCTCTTCCCCTGTTTCGACAGGACGGGAATTGATTCCAGTCGCCTTTGCAGAGTATCGGATAGCATCAGCACACCCCCTCTGTAGGCAGACCCGAATCGCAAACACTGCTGCCCTTCACCTGATCAGCGGATACTCCCGGCCCGGTCACCCGGAACCTTTCGTTCCCGATCATCCACCCTGAGATGGCTGTCCTGAGCATTACCTCAGGCATTTGGCTACTATGGCAGCTCTGTCGCCATGTGGGTCGCAAAACTCGCGCCCATTTAGGCGATCCCGTAGTTACGCGAATATGGAGATACGATGCGGACAGGTGCCCCGTTCGTCCTTTTGATCCCCCTGACAGGGGGCAGACCGTGCTGGCTGGGCCGAAGATGTTTAGTCGCACCATCTTCTTCAGACCGGGCCTGATGGCATCCCGGTATCGGCACGGCACGACGTTGCAGCCACCGCTACGTCGTTGTTGAGGATAAAACTCTGAGGACTGAGGTTCAGGCAGTTTAGCTTTCACCATACGCATCTTGCGATGACCCGCCCGGCCTACGATGGCTTCGGCAGTTTGAGCCTTTTCCTGACATGCTATGGTTCCGTTCCCCTTTTGGGATTTCAACCAGTTCATCACCGGCACCGGTAAGTCAGGCTCGCATGGATTTTCCCAGCTATCCAGAATAATCATATCCACTCCAGTATTCGCGCCTCTACGGCGCACAATCAGTTCCTCAAACGCATAATCCTCACTGCCAAAGCGTCCTTTCATGTCACGGTTCAGACGGCTTTTGGCCCCCGTCCAGTGCACCAGTTCGTGCAGGCCAGTTGCGTAAAAACTAGCAGCATCCGCGAACAGACGGCGCTCTGGCAGCCAGATTTCATCGGTTGATGGCCGGTAAAACGCATTTTGGCCTTTCTCAGTAATGGTCGCGCCGGTGTGATGAAAAAGGGCTTCAACACGCGACAACGGCGCGAAGGTTTCAGCGGGCTGTGCTGGCGCAACGTCCTGGGACAAACAGTCAATCTGTTCAACGTTAAAAACAACGAACGTTTTTAACATGGGAAAATGCTCGATATCGCCCTCCTTATTTTCCTTCTCCACGGTGGTGTAAAAAATGCCCGTGGTGCCATGCTCACCTCTGCGCACCTGCCCGCCCACTGCCTGCGCCTGTTTGTAGGTCATCCAGCGCGGATCACTGAATCCCTGCTTTGAGGCACTGCACCACAGCAACATGATATTGATGCCGCTGTAAGCAATGCCGGTGGCAAAGTTAGCCGGTAAATCTGACATACCGGGCACTCGCTGCCAGGGACAGGTCCAGGGTTTTACGCCCGCTTCCAGGGCTGCAATGATGTTGTTGGTAACGGTCTGGCAGATATCCGTCTGGGTTTGAGACCATTTCGTGTTTGAGGGGCCTGACGGGTCCAGCGGGGATACGCTGGTCGCCGTTGCAGTGTTAGGGGCGCTGGTCCGGGTATGCAGGGAAGTTTTCATGGTTTTTTCTCCGTCGGTTGTGTGGTTTTCGTCTTCGTATCGCCTGACGGTTTGCTTTCCCGGCATCGTTCTGGCATGCAAGGGCGCAGCATGCGTGCACTTCACCCTTGCGTGACGGGTTGTGCTGGGAAACAATTAACCGGAAGCAGAGACGAACGAAAAACACACGGGAGAAAAAACCAACCCTGCCTACCCGGAGCTAGCGCCCCTTGGTCTGTAGCGGTGAAAAAGGGTATGGGGTATGGGGTTTGGGGTTTGGGGTTTGGGGTTTGGGGTTTGGGGTTTGGGGTTTGGGGTTTGGGGTTTGGGGTTTGGGGTTTGGGTGTAAGTATCCCGGTAAACCGAACCATTCACTTTTAGAGATCTTCCGACATACTGATTATGTCCCGTTGAGGAGATCGCTATGCGCAAAGCCCGATTTACAGAACACCAGATCATCGCCGTGTTAAAGTCCGTTGAAACCGGACGTACCGTCAAAGACGTCTGCCGAAAAGCGGGAATATCCGAGACATCGTACTACAACTGGAAATCCAAATATGGCGGTATGGAGTCCTCTGATATCAAACGGATGAAAGAGTTGGAAGAGGAAAATCGCCGATTAAAGCAAATGTACGCATCCCTGATGCTTATATCATGAAATTCTTAAGGATGTTGTTTCAAAAAAACTTTAACGGTGCCTGAGAAGCGTGAGCTGGTGCGTTATGTTATGACGGAACATCAGGCCAGCGAACGACGCAGGTGCCGGATTATCGGTATCAGTCGAAGTCTGTTGCATTATTGCCCGAACACAACACGGGATCTGCCTGTGGTCGAGGCACTACAAAAACTGGCGCACCAGTATCCGTGCCTATGGTTTTGGGCTTATGTTCAATAAGTTACGACAGGCAGGGTTACTGTGGAATGCAAAGCGGGTTTACCGGATCTATCGGTTGTTAAAACACAACTTTCGGCGCAAAGGGAAAAAACATTTACCTAACAGACATCCACAGCCGTTGGTTATACCGCATAAAATGAACCACTGTTGGTCTGTTGATTTTATGAGTGATGCCTTGAGCGACGGGCTGCGATTCAGGTTATTTAACGTCGTCGATGACTTTAATCGGGAAGCGTTGGCCA
This sequence comes from Candidatus Symbiopectobacterium sp. NZEC151, assembly GCF_025962655.1. Lineage (GTDB taxonomy): Bacteria > Pseudomonadota > Gammaproteobacteria > Enterobacterales > Enterobacteriaceae > Symbiopectobacterium. The sequence goes on from NZ_JAGFPE010000001.1 coordinate 1,760,617, forward strand.
TCGACGTTGATTTAAATATACCAGCTCATCGTGTTGTTCGCATTCTGGAACGATTAAGCGCAGAACGAGGCTACCCGGCTTTTATACGAAGTGATAATGGGCCAGAGCTCACCGCTGCAGCATTAGCCGAATGGGCAGAACGCCACGGTGTGAAACTCAATTTTATTCAGCCCGGAAAGCCGATGCAGAACGGATTTATCGAGCGATTTAACAAAACGCTACGAACAGAAATACTCGATATGTATCTGTTCAGAACCTTGTCTGAAGTGCGCGAACTCACAGAGGACTAGCGCACAGAATATAACCAAGAACGCCCACATAGCTCACTGGGTGATATGCCGCCTGTTATCTATGCGCGGCAAAAACTGGCCGGAGATCCTCATTGGCGGTGGTACTAAAAACCGGAGAGACTACACCGATAACGGTAAAAGGTATCGCGAGAGACACCCATGATTTTACAGGCTTTAGAAGCATTGCTGAGTTCTTTAGCAAGATGGAGCGAACCTGTTTTGTGTTTGATGACAGGATTGTTAGTATGAATCATGAGAGTTACCTCGTGTTTTGTATAAGGATTCGGTACCCATATCAAAACCGATAAAACTCAACCGTTCAAGGTCATGAGTCAGATCAAGTCGCAACTATTACACATCATTATTTGAAAAATTAAGGATGTTTTTTTAATTAAATTAAAAAATAGGCGATCCGATTCAAATATTACATTATTGATAATAAGGGATCGCCCCTTTCTCTTGACCCGATTTAGGATGTAGGCCGCTCAAATAACGGCTTCCAAGGTTCTTTGCCAGCTTTGCTCTGAAACAGAATAGGTAAAGAGTTGTTTGGACAAGTTTCAGGCAATACCAATAATAATCCTTGATCATTAAATCCTAAAGGTTTTTTATAAATTTTTGTCCCTAATATCAAGCATAATGATTTAGCTCTGTGCATTTCATCCATATCATTCCAAAAACCATATCCATCTTTATGAAAAGCAGTGCTGGTATTTTCGAGCATTTCTGCGACATAAATTTTATTAATTTCTAAATGTCGCTTAAGAATCTCATTAACTTTTGCTTCACCTTCTTCAGTTCCGACGATAGCGATGACTAATAAGGGAATTTTTTGCTGTTGAAGATTAGTTCCAATGGAATTTAACAAAGATTAAATTCCATCTGAAAGGGTTTCACCACTTACTACAACATCGTCTACCAGTACTATAGCTTTAGGGACAGGAGTTTCTGTAGTTATAGATGAAATTCTTTTGATAAGCGAGTTCAATTCTACAATACAATTACTCGAAATTGAATTACTCTTAGCATACATACGAGCATACTGTGTGAATCGCTACGGGTAATCTAGACACTTTCGAGTCGTTGATAATACTGCTGTTCATATTCATTCGGCGACACCTGATTGCTCGAGCCATGTCGACGCCTGCTGTTATAAAACATTTCGATGTAATCAAAAATATCGCTTCGGGCTTCCTCCCGCGTTCCGTAGATCCTTTTCTTTATCCGCTCACGCTTGAGAAGCTTGAAAAAACTTTCGGCAACGGCGTTATCATGACAGTTGCCGCGTCTACTCATGCTACCTTCCAGACCATGTGACTTCAGGAATGACTGCCACTCGTGGCTAGTATATTGACTGCCTTGGTCTGAATGTATCAACACCTGTTTTTGCGGATTACGCCTCCACAGCGCCATTAGCAATGCGTTCAGCACGATGTCCTTCGTCATTCTGGCCTGCATCGACCAGCCAATGATTTTACGGGAAAACAGATCGACCACTACCGCAAGATATAACCAACCTTCATGTGTTTTAAGTAGAGTAAGAGACAGGGCGTAGTCGGACTATTTCCCTGCCTCTCCTCTCCGAACCGGACGTACACCTTTCAGCGCATCCGGCTCTCCGTTTAAACGCTGGCGAACGCCATTGCCACTTCCGGATACCGTGATGTATAGGTGTTTCTGGCTTCTGTCCTCAGGTAAGGGTTTCCTTCGGGCAGACGCCAGCGGAACAGCTTCTTACCTTGCCCTACCAACCGGTAAAGTACTTCACCGTTGAGCTTCCCGTGGTTGGTTTTACCAAATAATACCCACGTTTTACTCTGACCCGGTTTCGGTGGTTTACACCACCACCTCATCAGGTATGCGATACCTTTACGGTATTTTCGGGCCAGCCAGTGAGCCAGCTTCCAGAACACCACACGATCGACAGAACTAAACACTTTGGCCTTAAAATCAACGAACTGATAGAACGCGGCCCAGCCTTTCAGTTTCCGGTTGAGTATCTCAACCATATCGATTTTGCTTTCACTGTAATTGCCTGATAACAGAGACGTCAGCGACGCGGCGAAGTTTCTGGCTTTCTCCTTCGGGATCGTCGATACCACCCGCATATCACCATAAAGGCTGCGTTTGCGGATAATTCTATGACCCAGAAAGATAAAACCGTCATTAACATGGGTGATTCTGGTCTTGTCCATGTTCAGCCTGAGTTTCAGGCTGCCTTCAAGTACGTTTCGGCACTCTTCCCTGATGGTTTCCGCCTGTGCTTTGGTGCCTTTGACAATAAGCACAAAGTCATCGGCATAACGGCAGTACGCCACGGCAGGTTTCCATTGCCAGTTTTCTCTGACTGCAGTACTTCGGCCCCGCTGGATACTGCTATTCCAGTACCAGCGATCCTTGCGGGCTTTTTCGCTCAGGTAGCGTTTATGCAGATACTGGTCGAACTCATTCAGCATGATATTCGACAGCAGCGGCGATATTACGCCTCCCTGTGGCACGCCTTCACTGGCCGACCTACATCAACATGCCCGGCCTTAATGGTTTTCCACAGCAGGCTCATAAAGCGTGCGTCACTGATCCTGCGGCGCACGGCTTTCATCAGCAGTCGATGATGCACAGTGTCGAAGTAGCTGGACAGGTCACCCTCAATCACCCAGCGGCCCCGCGTTTCGCCGCAGTCGGTAAGTTGTAATTTCACCGTGCGGATCGCATGCTGGACGCTGCGTTCAGGCCGGAAACCATATGAGAATGTATGAAAATCACTCTCCCAGATCGGCTCCATGACCATCAGCATAGCCCGCTGAACAATACGATCTCGCAAGGCAGGGATACCCAGCGGTCGCTGTTTGCCGTTGCTTTTAGGGATGTAGACCCGTCTGGCTGGCAGGGGCTGGTAGTGACCTGAGAGGAGTTCATCCCTGAGCTTTTGCAGCTCAGCAGCCAGACTGGTCTGTAGCGTTGCTTTGTTCACACCATCAACGCCGGGGGTATGTGCCCCCCTTGATGAGAGCGTGATCCGCGCCGCTTCAGTCAGCCATTCTGGTTGTGTTATCAGACGTAGCAGACGCTCAATCCGTCGGGACGGATCGGTTGCTGTCCATGTGGCAAGCTTGCGTTGCATTTCGCTGATTATCAAAGGTCTTCACCTCGTTAGGTCAGTTAATTCACGTCGCAAACACATTTAAACTGCTCCCCTTCGCCATGTAATGGGCTTTCCCCATCGCAGACTACTACGGAAGCTCCGCCAGCCAGTGCGTCATCGGAGCCATGCCCCCTTAACATTCGTCGCTGACCTTCCCCGGTTCACCTGCCTGGACTCAGACGTATTGAGGAGGCTGCCCGTCGCACTCTTTGTCCTTGCTTGCCGCAAGTTGGCAGAAGTCAGCAATGCGAGTGTGATAGACGCTGCTGTTCCAGTGTTTCGAATATATTTCAAAACACCTTCGACTGCCAGTGCTTACGTATCACTGCCAGTTCCTTCTGCACGGCTTGTCAGATCACGTAGGCCGTGGTGACATTTTCAACCCACAGAGGTGGATTAACGGGTTCATGTTCTTCAGCCTTTCAGTACTCAACCTTGAGGATCATCTCGGCTTAGTGATCTCGCCTCAATCCCCGTTGTCAGCGGGTTACGTCACGCTGCGGGCATGCCGCAGGTCACTGCCGCTCAGGTTCTCCACCGTCACACCCGGTGGGATTGTTGGGTTTCTGATGGCGAGTTACCGGTTCAATATTCCAGACAGACTCGTGGTTCATTTGAGCATCCATGCTCGCCCTGAACTCCGGGCACACTATAACTTATGTCACCACACCAGACCTGGTTCGGTGAGGCCGGCATGAACCGTCTTTTCAGCAGGTTCGGCGAAGCGAGGGACGTTTCCCTACTTCCTAGATATCGGTATTTTCCTGGCTGTCGGCTGAGTAAACCACATTCCTGCATCAATTTTCTTGCCAGCCAGCGCCCTACAGCATGACCATTCCGACGCATAAGTAAACTTAGTGTTCTGCTGCCGGCAGAGCCACGGCTTATCTGATGTAGCTCGCGCGCCAGCGCCCGTAGTTGCAAGGGTTTAACATCAACCTGTTGATGCCGTGAGGCGTAATAAACACTACGCGTTATATTCAGCAAACGGCACAGTTCCGTTACCGACCATTTCGTGTTTAGCCGTGTGATTAACGCGCAGATTTGACGGGGATTTCGCTCATCAACACGGCCGCCTGCTTTAAAATTTCTTTCTCCATGTCAAGGCGTCGAACCTGTTTTTCCAGTTCCTGAATCCGACATTGATCCGGTGTCAACGCCACACCAGCAGGAGTGATGCCTTGAATTTCAGCTTCATACTGACGTATCCACTTGCGAAGTTGGCTGGGGTCCAGGTCCAGCGATTGGGCAACATCAACAGCACGCTGTTGGTATTTAATCACCTGCTCGATAGCTTTCAGCTTGAACTCGGGAGAAAAACGACGTTTGGTTCGCTTACGTTGAGTCATTGCTCGATCACCTCAATTTTCTGTTGTTACATTAACAGGCTATTGAGGTGTCCGGAATCAGTGAACCACTACAGTTCATTACCGGCGCTTTCTTTTAAACTTTCATAATATTCAATGAACTGCTTCTGCTTTTCTTCACTGAATTTATGAGGAATGCCTGCGGGTTTCTTGTAAGTGAAACCATGGCGGTACAGCCATTTGTTCATGCCGGGAACGCTGAAACGGATGCGCCAGCAATGAGCAACATAAGCCACGATTTCATGGGTATGATGGAACAAATACTGAGATAAGTGTTGGATTAACTTATCGGTTTGGTCAGCGTTGAGCAAGCTGTCAGAGCCGCCGTTTTCAGGTTTGAGCTTCCGGTCATTAAGATAATCACTGATATGGCGGTTGATAGTGCTCTCATGCAGGCGAAGAGCCTGAGCACTCATGGGAGAAAGCCATCCTTCAGATGCCAGAAGGATGGCTTTGATGCGATCGCAAACCCGCTTGTCACGACTGGTATCATGGAGGCGCTCAAGTTCAGTCTTTTGATCAACAGTGATAAAAATTTTCATGTGCGAGAGCATGGATCTCCTTGCTACGTAAAATCAAGCACCTTCAATGATCACGGCTATAAACAATAAATTACCTCTTTTTCATGGTTTTTACATGATTGACCGTCACCCCCCCTTACCGATCGCGCCGAAAGGTACTGGCGGTCTGCTCTGTGCCGAATTGACAGCGGCCTCACTCGAAGGGCAATCTCCGGCTCAGGCATCCCGCCATGCCGGTCATCAGGTGGAACGCTCTGTATTGAAAACCCAGTTGGCTGAAAGCAAAGAACTTTGTCTGGCAACGTTATTTAAACGGTCCCCTACTTACAACGCGCTTACAATGTAAAACGTAAATGTTGACGGAGATCAAATTATTAATTTCACATCTATTGATATTAAATTTTGTATCATTTGAAATGTTTAGCATTACAACAAATAAAAAAACAATACGCTAAAATTAAATATAAAAAAAATCAAAAAAAACATAATTTCCATCTGTTTTTATACGCATGCAGATAATTCTGGAATCTCTGCTATTATCAATAATGTTACAAGTAAAATTTGGTTAA
>NZ_JAGFPE010000019.1 GCF_025962655.1 Candidatus Symbiopectobacterium sp. NZEC151
GATGGATTATTGTGGAATTGGATTCACACCTCCCCCTCTATTCAAAATCCTCAAAATGGTTTTAGGCTGGGCTCGGGGTGCATGGTTTTGATAGTAGCACCTCGGCCATATAAGGACCGGTCTTCGGGCCTCTGTTGCAAAGCACTACCGTACTTCCACATGTCTAGTGGGTAAGGCTTAGTTTGTGGCTCAGTCTGGTCATAAACAAAAGTACACGGATGGAGATGGACGAAGTCGGGGGTCGATGGACATCTCCAGGGCAAATGAAGGCTACACGAGCTGCGGCCCGGTAGTCGAGATGTCATGGCACAGGGCCGGTGTCCTGCTGCTAGGGGCTCAGTCCTGCCTACCTGTCCCGGGGGTTCCGGCCGTAGGTGGGATTGGGTCGGTACTCTTGTCTATGGCTAGGATGGGTTGGAAACTATGTCACGTCTTCCGTCCGTATACCGTGGTGGTATGTGGCACGTGGTTGCACGTGAGGAAGATGTGTCTTGTGGGTAAAGATGTACACCTCTGATCAGAGTATAATCTATTCGAATAGCCGCGCCCTCGGTTATGGGCAAGCCGAGCAATGTACCCAAGTTAGTGTTTTAATTCTTAAAACCTGCTTAACAACTAAAATGTGGAATGGTTGGCCTGGGTTGGCTTGGGACGAGCTGGGACCCAGGGTCGGGTTGCCAGTTCGGTCTGAATCATCGTAGGCCTTGGGTTAAGGCAGGTTCGTGTGGGTTCACGGCCTTGATTAATAATATTGTATAGCTCTAGGATCGTGTTTACAAAATAGCTTTGAGCAACTAAATGTCTTTAAATGCTGTTTACTGCAACCCTAACCCCTTATATTATAACCCCCCTTGTACTCCCTT
>NZ_JAGFPE010000020.1 GCF_025962655.1 Candidatus Symbiopectobacterium sp. NZEC151
CTAAGTGTCGCTGCCGCAGCTTCGGTGCATGGTTTAGCCCCGTTACATCTTCCGCGCAGGCCGACTCGACCAGTGAGCTATTACGCTTTCTTTAAATGATGGCTGCTTCTAAGCCAACATCCTGGCTGTCTGTGCCTTCCCACATCGTTTCCCACTTAACCATGACTTTGGGACCTTAGCTGGCGGTCTGGGTTGTTTCCCTCTTCACGACGAACGTTAGCACCCGCCGTGTGTCTCCCGTGATAACATTCTTCGGTATTCGTAGTTTGCATCGGGTTGGTAAGTCGGGATGACCCCCTAGCCGAAACAGTGCTCTACCCCCGAAGATGAATTCACGAGGCGCTACCTAAATAGCTTTCGGGGAGAACCAGCTATCTCCCGGTTTGATTGGCCTTTCACCCCCAGCCACAAGTCATCCGCTAATTTTTCAACATTAGTCGGTTCGGTCCTCCAGTTAGTGTTACCCAACCTTCAACCTGCCCATGGCTAGATCACCGGGTTTCGGGTCTATACCCTGCAACTTAACGCCCAGTTAAGACTCGGTTTCCCTGCGGCTCCCCTATACGGTTAACCTTGCTACAGAATATAAGTCGCTGACCCATTATACAAAAGGTACGCAGTCACCCTGATAAATCAAGGCTCCCACTGCTTGTACGTACACGGTTTCAGGTTCTATTTCACTCCCCTCGCCGGGGTTCTTTTCGCCTTTCCCTCACGGTACTGGTTCACTATCGGTCAGTCAGGAGTATTTAGCCTTGGAGGATGGTCCCCCCATATTCAGACAGGATGTCACGTGTCCCGCCCTACTCATCGAGCTCACAACCTGTGC
>NZ_JAGFPE010000021.1 GCF_025962655.1 Candidatus Symbiopectobacterium sp. NZEC151
GGCTCAACTACTCAAATTATAATAACCCAAGGTATCAAGGAATAGAGTAAGCAATGCAAAGTGGTCATAACAAAGGAATAGGTTCACACCACCCGATGACATTCGAAAATAAATGCACAGTTGAAATAAATAGAGAATTTAAATATAGGATCAACATGCTCAAAGGATTGTGTTTAGGATCTGTGTGACTTGCCTTGCAATAATCGGTCTTCAATTAATCTTCTTGAACACTTCCGACGCACTCGCGAACCTTCACAACGACGGAAACGACAAGCTAACACGCAAAACAAGAAAAAGACTAATAAAAACCAAATAAACAGTACATAAAAAGTAAACAAACATGTAGATCATAATTTTAGATGAATTATGAGACTTGAACGGCCTCATTCTGACTTCAAATGAATTTATTATGAATTTTACAAGATTAAATCTAATTAAAGCCCATTTAAAAAGAATTAAATAAATTTAATTCAATTTATGGACAATTTTAATATGTAGATCTTTATTTTAGAAAAATTTAGAAACTTGAACCACCTAAAACGGATCTACGGTTATTTAGTTATGATTTTCCAAAGATTTAATCTATTAGAAAATCGAGAAAAAGGAAAAAAGAAAGGAGATGACGTCAGCCCTGGCAGCGGTGACGTCAGCCCTAGGGTTGACATCAGCATGACGTCACCCAACGGCGGCCGGCTCGGGACGACGAGCTCGCCGGCGCTAGGGACTTCGGCGGCGAGTTTGGAGGGCACCAACGCGTAGCGGGCGACGCGACGAACCCAACGGTACCCACCCC
>NZ_JAGFPE010000022.1 GCF_025962655.1 Candidatus Symbiopectobacterium sp. NZEC151
ATCCACTTGACTTAACCTCCATTAGTAGGCCACATTGGCGTCTTCAAGTTTCAACAACTAGTTTCAGAACTACTCAAGTTGAAAGAGAGAGGAGAGTAGACAATGAAACAATTTGCAAAGAATTCTAGATAAGGAAGAAAGGAGAAATTTTCACAAATCCTTTTTGTCGGAAAAATAGTCCTTAAGGTTTGACCATTTGGCTTATCCTACAGTCGAGATGGCTCTGATACCAACTTGTCACGCCCGGAAATTCACTAGTAATTTCCGAACTTATTTGTGCATAAAATCCTCGTCCAGGAATCAGCCGAGGTACACAAACTGACAATTTAATATACAGATTCATCAAATTAACTAAAACGATAAATACTTACTTAAGAGGCACTTAGTCCTCACCATGAAGAAAACTGCAGCGGAAAATAAAATCTAGCGAAGCTCCGGCTCCACTCCCACAGGCAGCTCAACTGGGGTATAAGCCAAACGTCTTCTCCTTCTGGATCCTTTATCTTCAACTGAGGTTTGATGATTATTGCAAGAATGAGCATATGACATACTCAACAAGCCACACAGCAAATATGCAAGTGCACAGGATAACAAAGGATGGCATAATATAGCTCATTTGCAGAAAACAGCATTTAATAAATATTTAAGAGAATAGTAAAACAGTTGAATAATTAATCAATATTAAATAAACACCATACAACACACCCATGTTGCATAGGCCCAACCACATTTGAACAACCAACCCCAGTTGAACAAATTAAACCTCCAAACC
>NZ_JAGFPE010000024.1 GCF_025962655.1 Candidatus Symbiopectobacterium sp. NZEC151
GATCGCCGGCGAGCACGCGAGGCCGAGTCGTCACCGGTGATGACGTCATCGCCGACGTCATCGTTGCCGTCTCCCGTGGGCCGGTCGTGGACCGATCGATCTCGGCCGTCCGTTTTGGATGGATGAATCTCAGCCGTCCGTTTTCGTGAACCGCCGCCGTGCGCCCGGTCCACCGTAAACCGACCCGCTGACGCAATAAACCCCTTTTCCTTTTCAAAAATAATTCATTATTGCGTCATAATTCAATTTAAGCCGATTTAAGTGTTTTAATCCGATTTAATCTTTAAAAATTCATAACTAATTCATCTTAGCTCCGATTTAGTTGGTTCAAGTCTCTAAATTTTTCTAAAATTGAGATCTACACATTAAAAATATCCACATGTGCTGTTCATGCTTGTTTTTGTGCTGTTTTGTTGATTTTGTTCTTTTCTGCTTAGATTCCGTCGTTTCCGGAGAGTCCGTTTTCACTGGAGAAGAGTTTGAAGAGTTCCAAGGCCAGCAAGGCAAGTCACACAGATCCCAAACAACCCTTTGAGCATGTTGATCCCGTTTAAAGCTATTGTTTCTTTTCAACTATTGCATTTATTTTCGAATGTCATTGGGTGGAATTAACCTATTGTTTGTTATAGCCCTTTTGTTCTTGATTACCTTATTCCTTGATACCTTGGGTTATTATAATTTGACTAGT
>NZ_JAGFPE010000002.1 GCF_025962655.1 Candidatus Symbiopectobacterium sp. NZEC151
ATGGTGGGTCGTGCAGGATTCGAACCTGCGACCAATTGATTAAAAGTCAACTGCTCTACCGACTGAGCTAACGACCCATCATGGTGCTACTTCGGCGTTTTCACCTTGCCTTGGCAACGGCGGCATATATTACTAACTTATCCGCTCAGTGCAACCTATTTTCCTGAAAAACTGTTCAACTGCTTAATCATCAAACGACAAAGCACAAAAATCGCTCATGACGCGCAATTTTTGTGCCTGGAAAGGGGTTAAAGCCCAGTCAGTCGTTTTTGTGCCTGCTTGGCGCTTTCTGTGTTGGGATATTGTTTGATGACCTGCTGGTAGACAGCCTTCGCTTTATCCGTCTGCCCCTTTTCCTGCATGATCACCCCAACCTTGAGTAAGGCTTCGGAACTTTTGGGGGATTTGGGGTAATTCTTGACCACGTTCGCAAAGTAGTAAGCGGCGTCGTCTTTCTTACCTTTGTTGTAGTTCAACTGGCCCAGCCAATAGTTGGCATTCGGCTGGTAGGTTGAATCAGGATATTTTTTGATAAATGCCTGAAAGGCAGCAATAGCCTGATCGTACTGCTTTTTCTCTAGCACCAATGCCGCCGCAGCGTTGTAGTCGCTGTTGGCGTCACCCGTACTGGCCGGTGCAACGGCCGCGCCCGCACCATTGCTGGCGGGGCTGGCGGTGGAAGCACCGGTATCGGTTGCTGGCGCAGAAGACGCCGACGGCGTTGACGACGAAGAGCCCATGCTATCCATTTGCTGATAGATTTGCTTCTGGCGTTCAACAACCTGATTTAACTGGTACTGATTTTCCTGAATCTGCCCGCGCAAACTGTCAATATCGCGCTGCGTATCAGAAAGCTGCTGCTGAAGTTGAGTTAAAAGCTGGCTGTGAGCGTTGGAAATACGCTCCATTTGGGTGACACGGTCTTCCACCGAGCCAGAGCCGACATTACTGATTGGCGCTTGGGCAGTAGCGGCCCAAGGGACCGCTACGCCAACCAATAACGACAGACCCACGAGATGACGTCTGAAGTTACTGTTCATGCAATGCTCTTAGTATACCAGGACCGCACGACGGTTTTTGGACCATGCCGCTTCGTCATGACCCAGAACCGCAGGTTTCTCTTTACCGTAAGAAACGATAGAGATCTGATCGGAAGAAACACCTTTGCCTTGCAGGTACATCTGAACAGCGCTTGCGCGACGTTCGCCCAGGGCGATGTTGTATTCCGGCGTACCGCGTTCATCCGCATGACCTTCGATGGTCACTTTGTAGGACGGGTTGCTGCGCAGGAAGGAAGCGTGCGCGTCCAGCATCTGAGCGAAGTCAGAACGGATATCGTACTTGTCCAGATCGAAGTATACGATGTTGTTGCGTTGCAGTTCTTGCATTTGCAGGCGAGCCTGCTCAGAAGAAGACATATTGCCGTTTTCATAACCGCTGCCTGCAGTGCCAACGGTAGACTGGTCATTGCCGTCTTTCTTGTGTGAACTACATGCGGCGATAGCCAGCACCGGCAGAGCCAACATCAGGCCTTTCAGTACTTTATTGAATTGCATCTCTTATGTCCTTTGAAAAAATTATTTATGTTTATAAATACGGCGACCAGGCAGGGAATTTAACCTGTCCATCAGTTGCCGGAAGACGCGCTTTGAAACGTCCGTCAGTAGACACCAGTTGCAGCACTGAGCCCAGCCCTTGTTTAGAGCTGTAAATCACCATCGTGCCGTTCGGTGCGATACTCGGCGTTTCGTCCAGATAGGTGCCCGTAATGACTTGAACGGCCCCCGTCACCAGATCTTGTGTAGCAATATGCTGAGCGCCGCCGTTGGAGCTCACCATTACTAGCATTTTGCCATCGTCACTGACTTCTGAGTCCTGATTCTGCGCCCCTTCCCAGGTGATACGCTGCGGAGCTCCGCCATTGACGTTAATTTTGTAGACTTGTGGACGTCCAGCCTGATCCGAAGTATATGCCAAAGTCTGGCTGTCGGGGAACCAGGTTGGCTCAGTATTGTTGCTGCGACCATCCGTCACCTGACGGATCTGACCGGAGCCGATGTCCATGACATACAGGTTCAGGCTGCCGCTTTTGGAAAGCGCGAAGGCCAGTTTACTGCCATCCGGGGAAAACGCCGGAGCACCGTTGTGACGCGGGAAGGACGCAACCTGACGGATTGCGCCATTGGCCAACGTTTGAATCACCAGCGCAGAACGACCGCTTTCAAAGGTGACGTATGCCACCTTGCTGCCATCCGGCGACCAGGCCGGTGACATCAACGGCTCAGGAGAGCGGTGCACCACAAACTGGTTGTAGCCATCGTAGTCAGAGACGCGCAGTTCGTAAGGGAACTGACCGCCGTTGGTCTGCACCACATAGGCGATACGGGTACGGAAAGCACCTTTGATACCGGTTAATTTCTGGAACACTTCATCACTGGCGGTATGCGCGGCATAACGCAGCCACTGTTTGGTGACCTTGAACTGGTTTTGCGCCAATACGCTGCCCGGGTTACCCGAGGTATCAACCAGTTGGTAAGAGATCACGTAGCTGCCGTCCGCACCAGGCTGAACCTGGCCGATGATAACGGAATCAATACCCAGCGCCGTCCAGGCCGCAGGGGTGACTTCCGAGGCAGAACCCGGCTGCTGCGGCATACGGCTGGGATCGATCGGATTGAATTTACCGCTGTTGCGCAGATCCGCACCAACGATACCACCAATATCTTCCGGAGCCGCACCGCCGCCAGCCCACTTAAACGGAACCACGGCGATTGGACGTGCCGAGTCAACCCCTTGGGTAATCTCGATACGCACTTCGGCGTGCAGCGCTGTGACCCACAGCATTAAAAACCCTAGTGCAACTTTACATGCCTGCTTCATTTCATCTCCCTTATCCAGAGGTATCGCCTCGGATAAATTAGCAGAATTTTAACATACCGGTATCACCAAAACACAATACCCGTGGGTGGTGCCATCATCCTTGTCCTAAAGGTGCTATAGCGGCACCTTTAGCCTCGTACTGCACGCCACGATTATTGCGGTTTGAAATCAATCGGTGCGTTTTTGAAAGCTTCATACACATCCGTGCTTGGCGGCTTCGGTATTCTTGCCTGCTTCGCTGCGGCAATCGCCGCCTGACACAGTGCCGGATCGCCACTTTCCGCATCAACGGACACGAGCAGACCATCCGGTGCCAGCTTGATGCGCAATGTACAGGTTTTACCCCGATAAAGCTGCCAATCATAGAATTTACTCTGGATCGCCGCGCGCACCTGACCGCCATAACTGTCCAGGGCGGCGCCGGAGGCACCGCTCTTTTTCGCCGCACCGGCGCCGGCTGGCGCACCGCCACCCGATTTAGGCGCGTTTTTCGACGACGCCAAACCACCGAGCAGATCGTCGACTGAATCAGACTGTGCCGCGGCTTCCGCTGCGGCTTTTTTATCCGCAGCCGCCTTAGCCTTTGCGTCTGCTGCGGCTTTGGCTTTCGCATCAGCAGCGGCTTTTGCTTTGGCATCGGCTTCCGCTTTGGCCTTGGCATCCGCTTCCGCCTTGGCTTCTGCGGCCTTCGCTTTGGCATCGGCTTCCGCTTTCGCCTTGGCTTCAGCATCGGTTTTGGCTTTTGCATCGGCTACCGCTTTGGCCTTGGCTTCTTCTTCAGCCTGCTTTTTCGCGGCAGCAGCAGCGGCTGCCTGTTTCTTCACTTCTTCTTCAGCTTTTTTCTTCGCGTCAGCGGTGGCTTTGGCTTGTTGTTCAGCTTCTGCTTTCGCTTTCGCCGCAGCGGCTTCCGCCTGCTGCTGCTGTTCTTTGGCCTTAGCGGCAGCGGCTTCTGACTGCTTACGCTGCTCGGCCTGCTCTTGCGCCTGCTGCTTGGCGTCTTCTTGCGCTTGCAGGCGTTCTTTCTCTAGCTCTTTTAAGCGCTGTTGCTCAGCAGCCTGCTTTTGCTGTAACTCATCAGCCTGCTGTTCAGCCTGCTTTTTGCGCAATTGTTCAGCACGCTTTGCATCGCTCTGCTGCTGTTGCTGGCGGTTGTACTGTTCGACAACGGCATTGGGATCAACCATTACCGCATCGATTGCCGAGCCGCCGCCACCGCCGCCACTGGCATCCATAGAGGAATGGAATGAGCTCCAAACCAGCAAAGCAATCAGTATGATGTGCAAAACGGCCGAGACGATAATAGCGCGTTTTAACTTATCAGGTTTTTCGGTGGCCTTTAGCACAAGCGATTCCCAAATACTGTGTTGCTGTAATTAACGATTGCCAGAAAAAACGTCACGCTTTGACTGCAACGCATTGATTATATAGGCTGAGTCATCAGACCTACTGATTTAACCCCGGCCTGACGCAGCAAGTTCAGTGCCTTGATGATCTCTTCATAGGGCACATCTTTCGCGCCACCGATCAAAAACACTGACTTGGGATTCTCAACCATACGCGCCTGGGCTTCCGCCACAATCTGCTCTGCGGGAAGTTGCTCCATCCGCTTTTGCTCGATAACCAAGCTGTACTGGCCTACGCCCGACACCTCAACGATAACAGGCGGGTTATCGTTAGTGGAGACGGTTTTGGAATCTGTCGCATCAGGCAAATCCACTTCCACACTCTGCGTGATGATGGGTGCCGTTGCCATGAAAATCAGCAACAACACCAATAGCACGTCCAGCAATGGAACGATGTTAATTTCGGATTTTAGATCCCGGCGACCACGTGAACGAGCCATGCTGCCTCCTGATTACTTGCTATTTTCAGTGAAGGCCTGACGATGCAGGATAGCGATGAACTCTTCCATGAAGTTGTCGTAGTTCTGCTCCAGTTTATTCACGCGCTGATTCAGACGGTTATAGGCCATTACCGCCGGGATCGCCGCAAACAGACCAATGGCGGTCGCAATCAGTGCCTCGGCAATACCCGGAGCAACCATTTGCAACGTGGCCTGCTTAACCGCACCCAACGCGATAAAGGCGTGCATGATCCCCCACACGGTACCGAACAGGCCGATATACGGGCTGATAGAGCCGACGGTTCCCAAGAACGGGATGTGGGTTTCAAGCATTTCCAACTCGCGGTTAAAGGAGATACGCATGGCGCGAGAAGCCCCTTCCACCACGGCTTCCGGCGCATGGCTGTTAGCCCGATGCAACCGGGCAAACTCTTTGAAGCCGGAATAGAAGATCTGCTCTGAACCTGCCAGCGAATCGCGGCGCGTCTGGCTTTCCTGATACAGCCGGGAGAGTTCAATGCCTGACCAGAATTTATCTTCAAAGGCTTCAGCTTCACGCGTAGCGGTATTCAAAATGCGCGTGCGTTGGATGATGATCGCCCAAGAAGCGATGGAAAAACCAATCAAAACCAGCATGATAAGTTTCACTAAAAGACTGGCTTTCAGGAACAAATCAAGGATATTCATGTCAGTCACTGCTTAAACTCCGCGACAATAGACTTAGGAAGCGCGATGGGCTTCATGTGATGTGGATCGATACAAGCGATCAATACGTCGGCCTGACTCAACAGATCGCCGTGAGAATTGAGAATACGCTGAGCAAACGTGAGAGAAGCACCGCGTATCACTGTGATTTCACTCTCTACGTTCAATAAATCATCCAGACGGGCCGGAGAAAAATACTCGACCGCCATACGGCGCACAGCGAAAGCCACATGCTCTTCCAGCAAGGCGCACTGATGAAAGCCGTGCTGGCGTAACATTTCTGTCCGCGCACGCTCATAGAAGGCGATATAACGGGCGTGATACACCACGCCACCGGCGTCTGTGTCTTCATAGTAGACACGCACAGGCCAACGAAACAACGTATTGCTCACTCTACATCCCGGTAATACAACGAAACACCGCTACTATACGCAAGAGAAATGAGGTTTGGAATGGCTAGCTTAGAGGGAAATAAAATAATTATGGGTTGCGCGCAACCCATAACCAAACGGAATAGAACATACCCGTCATACTTCAAGCTGTAGGTGCGTTGGCTACGCTCACTCACCCGAATCACTTACCTAAGTAAGTTCACCGGGATTAATGAATCTCATCCTGAGATTCACCCTACGGGTCAGCGCAAGCGCTGCTCAAATTTGTTCCAGACAAATTTGTCGCTCCCTTGCCGCCTTCCTACAACTCGAATTATTTAGGGTAGATACTAGCGAAAGAAGTAAATTAGCCCTGCGAGCAGGATCACAAAGGCAGGAAAAGGCGCAAAAATCACGCGCCACAGCAGGCGCTGTTGGCGAAACCCTACCCCGTATATCACACCGGTGCACACCGCCCACACCAGCAACGGGCCTTGCCACACTTCCAACGCGCTGGTGCGCGCGGCAAAGCGTGTCGGGTCCCACATCACACAGCCTGCCATCAGCAATGCCATGAGCAGGGCAAGAGCCCGTAACGGGCCCTTGTCCATAAGCTGGTAGAGTTTATCAACCAGACTACTCATTGCGCGTTGTCTTCTGCCGCTTTCGCTTTGGTCGCTTCACTCTGCTCTAACGCCAGAGCGGTAATAATCCCCAGCGAACAAGCAAGAAGCGTTCCGAGTATCCAGGCAAAATACCACATCATTAAGCTCCTTACTTAGTACAGAGAGTGGGTGTTCTGTTCAATATGCTCTTTGGTAATACGACCGAACATTTTGTAGTAACACCATGCCGTGTAAGAGAGCACGATGGGTACAAAAATAATCGCGACGATCGTCATCACTTTCAGCGTGTACAGGCTCGAGGTGGCATCCCACATGGTCAGGCTCACGTTCGGTTGTGTGATGGAAGGCATCACAAACGGGAACATGGCAACCCCAGCGGTCAGGATAACGCAGGCGATAGTCAGCGAACTGAACAGGAAGGCCAGGCCGCCCTTGTTAGCACGCGCCGTCGCGATAGTCAGCAGCGGCAACACCACGCCCAACAGCGGGATCGCCCACAGCACCGGATGCGCCGTGAAGTTAGCCAACCAGGCACCGGCCTGATGCGCCACT
This sequence comes from Candidatus Symbiopectobacterium sp. NZEC151, assembly GCF_025962655.1. Taxonomy (GTDB): domain Bacteria; phylum Pseudomonadota; class Gammaproteobacteria; order Enterobacterales; family Enterobacteriaceae; genus Symbiopectobacterium. Next base: position 6,978 of record NZ_JAGFPE010000002.1, read on the forward strand.
TCTTTGTGCAACGGGTTAGACTCTGCCGCCTTGTCCAGCACGGAGGTGATGGTGTAACCATCGATACCGTAAATCACCCACACGCCAGCCAACGCAAAGGTCACCATCATCACCAACGCCGACAACTGAGCTGCACCTTTGGAACGCACATGCAGATCGCCGTTGGTGCGCATCATCAGGTAGGTAGCCCCTTGAGTCAGGATCATGGTCAGGCTGACAACGCCCGCCAACAGGCCAAACGGGTTGAGCAGTTGGAAGAAGCTACCGGTGTAGAACAACCTGGCACTGGCATCGATATGGAACGGCACGCCCTGCAACAGGTTACCGAACGCCACACCGATCACCACCGGTGGCACAAAGCTACCGATGAAGATGCCCCAGTCCCACATGTTGCGCCAGCGCGGGTCTTCCAGCTTGGAGCGGTAGTCAAAACCGATCGGGCGGAAGAACAACGATGCCAGCACCAGAATCATCGCGATATAGAAACCGGAGAACGCGGCGGCATACACCATCGGCCAGGCAGCAAACAATGCCCCACCCGCGGTGATAAGCCACACCTGGTTACCGTCCCAGTGCGGAGCGATGCTGTTGATCATGATACGGCGTTCTACATCATTACGCCCCATCACGCGCACCAGCACGCCAACGCCCATATCAAAGCCGTCAGTGATGGCGAAACCAATCATCAGCACGCCAATCAACAGCCACCAGATAAAACGTAATACTTCATATTCAAACATAGTGGACTCCTGTTTACCGTGCGTCCTGAGCCAGCGTCAACGGCTGTTCAAAGTGATAACGCCCTGTTTTCAGGCTGCTTGGGCCGAGGCGCGCGAATTTGAACATCAGATACATTTCGGCGACCAGGAACAACGTATACAAACCGCAAATCAAGCCCATCGACAGCAGGATGTCACCGGCCGTGAGCGAAGAGTTCGCCACCGCCGTTGGCAGCACTTCACCGATAGCCCAGGGTTGGCGGCCGTACTCAGCAACAAACCAACCGGCTTCAACCGCAATCCACGGTAACGGAATACCGAACAAGGCCGCACGCAGCAGCAGCTTGTTTTTACCGATACGGTTTCTGATCACGCTCCAGAACGACAGGCCGATAATCAGCAGCATCAGTACGCCACAGGCCACCATGATGCGGAACGAGAAGTAGAGTGGCGCAACGCGAGGAATTGAATCCTTGGTCGCCTGCTGAATTTGCGCTTCTGTCGCGTTAGCAACGTCCGTCGTGTATCGTTTGAGCAGCATGCCGTAACCCAGATCCTGTTTGGTCTGGTTAAAGGCTTCACGCACCGCCGGATCGGTATTACCCGCACGCAGCTGTTCCAGCAACTCATACGCTTTGATGCCGTTGCGAATACGCACCTGATGACCATCCATCAGCTCACGCAGCCCCAGCACCACGCCATCCGTCGAACGCGTGGCGATAAGCCCCAGCATAAACGGAATGCGCACCGCGAACTGGTTCTCCATTTTGTCCTGATTAGGAATGGCGAACAGCGTAAAGCTGGCAGGTGCCGGTTGGGTTTCCCACTCGGCTTCAATAGCGGCCAGCTTGGTTTTTTGGACGTCGCCCATTTCATAGCCAGATTCATCACCCAGTACGATAACTGACAGCACAGCCGCAGTGCCGAAGCTGGCAGCGATGGCGAATGAGCGTTTGGCAAAGGCCAAATCACGGCCCTTGAGCAGATAGTAAGCACTGATACCCAGAATGAACATGGCACCAGTGGTGTAACCTGCGGCCACGGTATGGACGAATTTCACCTGCGCAACCGGATTCAGCACCAGTTGAGAGAAACTCACCATTTCCATGCGCATGGTTTCGAAATTGAATTCGGACGCGATGGGGTTTTGCATCCAGCCGTTCGCGACCAGAATCCACAGCGCGGAGAAGTTGGACCCCAACGCCACCAGCCAGGTCACAGCCATGTGTTGCACTTTGCCCAGGCGATCCCAGCCAAAGAAGAACAAGCCAACAAACGTTGATTCGAGGAAGAACGCCATCAGGCCTTCAATCGCCAGCGGCGCGCCGAAAATGTCCCCGACATAGTGAGAGAAATAGGACCAGTTAGTACCGAACTGGAACTCCATGGTCAGCCCGGTGGCCACGCCCAGTGCAAAGTTGATACCAAACAATTTGCCCCAGAACTTGGTCATATCCTTGTAGATTTGTTTGCCCGTTAGCACATAGACCGTTTCCATGATCGCCAACAAAAACGCCATCCCCAGCGTTAATGGTACGAAAAGGAAATGGTACATCGCGGTTAAGGCAAACTGTAAACGTGACAGTTCGACTATATCAAACATCTTGACTCCTTGCTCCTCGCAGGAAGGTTTTAGCTTGTCAATGCCAACAAGCCGCTAAACACCCAAAAAGAACACAACAGAAAATTGCTTCAGAACCGGCTTTTATAAACAGCGAGAGTTCACCGTTAAACCAATAACAAGCCAAAGAAAACACGTTAAAAATAGCTTAAAACGATACCACAAACAGGGTAGCGGCTATATTACGCTTGTAATCCCCTACAATAAATAGGTTTTTACGTGACACAGATTGTGTTTTTGGTTTCAAATCAACTTTACCCTTTCGGCGCACCTTCGGTGAAAATTGATGTGGCGCAATTTAAGCGTATTTCCCTGTTTATAGCCAGCTTAAGATTTTGATCTGGCGCAAATAGCGCCGCTAATGTTAATTTCTGGTTTACCAGGTTTTCGCCATGCTATTAGTTGTTAAATAAATGTAGAAATAAACGTAACAACGGCATCAATTAGCAAACCAATTTTTGACTTGCTCGCGCAGAGTTAATTTTCTGCCCTATCAAGCGTAGATGATTTAACCATAACCACATTGTTTAAATTGTTAATTTAATGTTGCCATGGTTAATATATTGAGCACTGGATTAATAACGGGTCTTAATTATTTTTGTATTCTTCTTTTATTACTGTACAGACAATAAAAAAGGGCCATCCAAAGATGGCCCCCAAACTGCACTTTATTCCTCGTCATCCTCGGCGAAAGCCGGGGATCTCTGTGAGAAGAAACGCGTTTCACCTGCAAGAGATTCCCGCTTTCGCGAGAATGACGGTAGTAGCCGGTACTAGCGTGCCAACGCAGCTTTCACCGCATCGCCGATATCCGCCAGGCTGCGTACCGTTTTCACGCCAGCGGCTTCCAGCGCAGCGAATTTATCATCCGCCGTGCCTTTACCACCGGCAATGATGGCACCCGCATGGCCCATGCGCTTGCCCTTCGGTGCCGTCACACCGGCGATGTACCCTACCACCGGTTTGGTAACATGCGCTTTGATATAGGCTGCCGCTTCTTCTTCCGCCGTGCCACCGATTTCACCGATCATCACGATGGCCTCGGTTTGCGGATCCTGCTCGAACAGCGCCAGAATATCGATAAAGTTGGAGCCTGGAATCGGGTCGCCGCCGATACCGACACAGCTTGACTGACCCAACCCGGTATCCGTGGTCTGTTTAACCGCTTCGTAGGTCAGCGTTCCTGAACGTGAAACGATCCCCACTTTACCCGGCTTGTGAATATGGCCGGGCATAATGCCAATTTTGCATTCACCCGGCGTAATGACGCCCGGGCAGTTCGGCCCAATCATCCGCACACCGCTCTGTTCCAGCTTCACCTTCACGGTCAGCATATCCAGCGTCGGGATACCTTCAGTGATACAGATAACCAGCTCAATACCCGCATCAATCGCTTCCAGAATCGAGTCTTTGCAAAACGGTGCCGGTACGTAGATCACCGAAGCCGTAGCGCCGGTCGCTTCCACCGCTTCGCGCACGGTATTAAACACCGGCAAACCCAAATGTTCTGTGCCGCCTTTACCGGGCGTCACGCCGCCCACCAGTTGCGTACCGTAAGCGAGTGCTTGCTCAGAGTGGAAGGTGCCTTGGCTGCCGGTAAATCCCTGGCAAATGACTTTGGTGTGTTTATCAATCAAAATAGACATTATTTACCCTCCGCTGCCTTCACAACCTGCTGAGCCGCATCTGTCAAACTGGTGGCGGCGATGATATTCAGGCCGCTGTCCGCCAGTTTCTTGGCACCCAGTTCCGCATTGTTTCCTTCCAGGCGCACCACCACAGGTACGTTAACGCCCACTTCGGCTACCGCACCAATGATGCCATCAGCGATCAGGTCGCAGCGCACGATACCGCCAAAGATATTGACCAGTACCGCTTTCACGTTGTCGTCGGAGAGAATGATTTTAAAGGCTTCCGTTACGCGCTCTTTGGTTGCGCCACCGCCCACATCCAGGAAGTTGGCCGGTGCGCCGCCGTGCAGTTTGACGATGTCCATGGTGCCCATGGCAAGACCCGCACCGTTCACCATGCAGCCGATATTGCCATCGAGCGCCACATAGTTCAGTTCCCACTGCGCCGCGTGCGCTTCGCGGGAATCTTCCTGACTCGGATCGCGCATTTCGCGCAGTTCCGGCTGACGGAACAATGCATTGCCGTCAGCGCCGAGTTTGCCGTCCAGACAGATCAGATCGCCCTGCTTGGTGATCACCAGCGGGTTAATCTCTACCAGCGCCAGATCGCGCTCCAGGAACAGCGTCGCCAGTCCCATGAAAATCTTGGTGAACTGCGCCACTTGCTTGCCGCTCAGGCCCAGTTTAAAGGCCAGCTCACGGCCCTGATAAGGCTGCGGGCCGGTCAACGGATCGAGCGCGGCTTTATGAATCAGTTCCGGCGTCTCTTCCGCGACTTTTTCAATTTCCACCCCGCCTTCAGTCGAGGCCATAAACACCACGCGACGCGTAGCGCGATCGACCACAGCACCGAGATAGAGTTCTTGATCGATGTCGGTTGCAGCTTCCACCAGAATCTGGTGTACAGGCTGACCTTGCGCATCCGTTTGGTAGGTAACCAAACGTTTGCCCAGCCAATTTTCCGCAAACGCGCGAATATCTTCTTTGCTGCTCACCACTTTTACGCCGCCCGCTTTACCACGGCCACCCGCATGCACCTGGCATTTCACCACCCACGGACCGGTGCCAATTTTCGAGGCGGCCTCTTCTGCTTCGCGCGGCGTGGTGCAGGCATAACCGGTCGGCGCCGGCAGGCCATATCGAGCAAAGAGCTGTTTTGCCTGATATTCATGTAAATTCATGATGTTCTATCCATCTCGGTTTGAAGATAAGTCGCATGACTTTCTTGATATTATTGGATAACGCCGCCAGGGGCGGCTGCATAGCACAAAGTAAACCAATACTCCCGTATGACCGCCGCTCGGCAGGCGGCGGCGGTCTACGTCATCACACGCTATACATCCAGCAGCAGGCGTGTTGGATCTTCCAGCATCTCTTTTACCGTGACCAAAAAGCCCACGGATTCGCGACCATCAATCAGCCGGTGATCGTAAGAAAGCGCCAGATACATCATCGGCAGAATCACCACCTGCCCCTCCACGGCCATCGGCCTGTCTTTGATGGCATGCATGCCCAGAATCGCACTTTGCGGCGGGTTGATGATTGGCGTGGACATCAGGGAGCCGAACACGCCACCGTTGGTAATGGTGAAATTACCGCCGGTCAGTTCTTCTACCGTCAGTTTGCCGTCGCGCCCTTTCACCGCGAGATCTTTGATTTTCTTCTCAACATCAGCCATACCCAGCGCATCGACATCGCGCAGCACTGGCGTGACCAGACCGCGCGGCGTGGAGACCGCGATACTGACATCAAAATAGTTGTGGTACACCACATCTTCGCCGTCAATGGAGGCGTTCACCTCGGGGTAGCGTTTCAGCGCTTCCACCACGGCTTTGATGTAGAACGACATAAAGCCCAGGCGCACACCGTGGCGTTTTTCAAACGCATCGCCGTACTGCTGACGCAGGTCCATAATCGGCTTCATGTTGACTTCGTTAAAGGTCGTCAACATGGCGGTACTGTTTTTCGCTTCGAGCAGGCGTTCCGCAACACGCTTACGCAGGCGTGTCATCGGCACACGTTTTTCGCTGCGATGGGCCAAAGCGGGTGCAGCTTGCGCTTTCTCCGCTTTTTTATCACTGCCGCTGGCAGCCTGCGTCTGCGCCGCCAGATGCTTCTCCACATCTTCACGCGTGATACGGCCACCGACGCCGCTGCCTTTGATCGCAGCCGCATCCAGACCGTGCTCACCGATCAGACGACGAATTGCCGGACTGAGCGCGTCGTTGTTCTCTTCGGTCAACCCGGCGGTATGGCGCTGGGCAGGCGTAGACTCTTTGCTCTGCGATTTTTCGCTGGTTTCTTTACCGGAGCTGTCGCCCCGACGCAGACGCCCAAGAATTTGGCGCGATGTCACCGTAGCGCCTTCGCTTTCCAGCACGGCATCCAGCACGCCCGCTTCAGGCGCCGGCACTTCCAGCACCACTTTATCGGTTTCAATTTCGACCAGCACTTCATCACGCTGGACGCTGTCACCCGGCTTTTTATGCCAGGTCGCCACGGAAGCATCCGCTACCGATTCGGGAAGGTCAGGGACAAGAATATCTACGCTACTCATTATCTATCCTTTTATTTAATCAACGTTCAGCGCGTCGTTAACCAGATCTTGCTGTTGTTTCTGATGCACAGACATATAACCGACCGCCGGAGAGGCGGAGGCCGGGCGTCCGGCGTAACGCAAAGACGCTCCAAAGGGAATCACTTCGCGGAAATGGTGCTGGCTGCAATACCATGCTCCCTGATTAAGCGGCTCTTCCTGACACCAGACAAAATCATGCACATGCGCAAACGGCGCTAACGCCGCTTGTACCGCCTGCTGCGGGAACGGGTAGAGTTGCTCGATGCGCACAATCGCCACGTTGTTCTGTTCATTCTTACGACGCTGTTCCAATAAATCATAGTAGACCTTGCCGGAACAGAGCACGACGCGCTTCACTCCTTGCGGATCAAGTTCGTCAATTTCACCGATAGCCGGCTGGAACGCGCCGTTTGCCAACTCTTCCAACGAGGAGATCGCCAACGGATGGCGCAACAACGATTTCGGTGACATCACCACCAGCGGACGCCGCATACCGCGTAGCGCCTGACGACGCAACATATGGTAAACCTGCGCCGGGGTCGACGGAATGCACACCTGCATGTTTTGCTCAGCGCACAGTTGCAGATAACGCTCGAGGCGCGCGGAGGAGTGCTCCGGACCCTGACCTTCATAGCCGTGCGGCAGCAGCATCACCAGGCCGCACATGCGTCCCCACTTCTGCTCACCGGAGCTGATGAACTGATCGATCACCACCTGCGCACCGTTGGCGAAATCGCCGAACTGCGCTTCCCAAATGGTCAACGTGCGCGGCTCTGCCGTGGCATATCCGTATTCAAACGCCAGAATCGCCTCTTCGGACAACACCGAGTCCCACACGTTAAACGTGCCCTGCGCGTTATGCACGTGTTCCAGCGGCGTGTAGCTCGAGCCATTCTTTTGGTTATGCACCACGGCGTGGCGGTGGAAGAAAGTGCCACGACCGCTGTCTTCACCGGAAATTCGAATAGGAATACCGTCATCCACCAGCGTGGCGTAAGCCAGGGTTTCGGCGCCGCCCCAATCGAAGGGCTTATTACCCAACGCCATTTCGGCACGATCGGCATACACCTTGGTAACACGCGGATGCGTCTCGATGGCTTCCGGCACTTCACTGATGCGTTTTGCCAACTCTTGCAGGCGTTTCATCTCCACTTTGTGTGGATAGGGTTCATCCCACTCGTGGTTCAGGTAAGGCGTCCAGGTAAAGGATTGCATGTCCATTTCACGCCACTCTTCCACCACGCATTCGCCCGCGTCCAACGCGTCGCGATACAGGTTAACCTGTACGGTGGCATCTTCCAGCGTGATGCTTTTTTCCAGTTCCAGGCGATCGGCATACACCTTGCGCGGCGTCGGGTGTTTTTTGATCTTCTGGTACATCATCGGCTGCGTGGCACTTGGCTCATCCGCTTCGTTGTGACCATGACGACGGTAGCAAATCAGATCGATAAACACATCGCGTTTGAACTCATTGCGGAAATCCAGCGCCAGACGCGTCACATAGGCGACCGCTTCCGGGTCGTCAGCGTTGACGTGGAAAATCGGTGCTTGCACCATCTTGCCAATGTCGGTGCAATATTCCGTGGAACGAATATCCAGCGGGTTGGAGGTGGTGAAACCAATGCGGTTGTTGATCACGATACGCAACGTACCGCCCACTTCGTAGCCGCGCACGGTGGACATGTTCAGCAGTTCCTGCACCACGCCCTGCCCACTGATGGCGGCATCGCCGTGAATGGTCACCGGCAACACGCGTGGGCCGCTCTCACTGCTGAGACGATCGAGGCGCGCACGCACGGAACCGGTCACCACCGGGCTGACAATCTCAAGGTGCGAGGGGTTAAACGCCAGCGCCAGATGCACCAGACCGCCTTCAGTCGCGAATTCAGACGAAAAGCCCTGATGGTATTTCACATCACCGGTGCCGAGATGCTCTTTGTGCTTACCGGCAAACTCATCGAACAAATCCTGCGGCTTTTTGCCCAGTACGTTAACCAGCACGTTGAGGCGGCCACGGTGCGCCATGCCCAACACCACTTCGCGCGTGCCGTTGTTGCCCGCGTGGCGGATCATCTCTTTGAGCATCGGCACCAGCGCATCGCCACCTTCCAGCGAGAAGCGTTTAGCGCCGGGGTATTTGGCACCCAAGTAGCGCTCAAGCCCTTCCGCCGCCGTCAGCTCTTTCAGGAAGCGATACTTCTCTTCCAAACTAAAAGAAGGCTGGCCGGTGATGGATTCGATACGCTGCTGAATCCAGCGTTTTTCATCGGTGCTGGTGATGTGCATGTATTCCGCACCGATAGAACCGCAGTAGGTGCGCTTCAAGGCGTCATACAATTCACCGAGCTTCATGGTCTCTTTGCCAATGGCAAAAGAGCCCACGTTATAGGAATCCTGAAGGTCATCTGCCGTCAGGTTATGGTAGGCCAGATCGAGTTCAGCAACCGGGGCTTGCGGGCGTAAGTCGATCGGGTCCAGCTTGGCTTGCTGATGTCCACGGAAACGAAACGCGTTAATCAGCTGCAATACTTTGACCTGCTTGGCGTCAATGTCAGGATCGGTCACAGAGGAGCTAAAGCGCGAGGCATCTTTCGCCAGACGGCGGAAATAGTCGCGCGTTTTGGAGTGCAGTTGATCGGGTTTGACCCCCGCCGTAGGCAACTGCTGGAAGATAGACCGCCAGCTAAGATCGATAGAATCCGGATCGGTTAAAAAATCTTCATAGAGCTGTTCTATGTAGGACTGGTTCGCGCCCGCCAGATAGGAGGAATCCAGCCAGGCCTTCATTGCGCCGTTCTGCATTGTGATCCCTTAAGCTAATAAGCTTCAGTTTTCGCCGTGGTTAACATGTCCTGTGCCGTAAAAAAACCAGGCACCGTAAACGGTTCATTTCCCTGTCAGATACGCAGGGCCAGGGTATCCTTACCCTTTAAGGAACCTTTAAAAACCGGTTTGGCGCACAAGCCCGTTTTTAAAGGTTTCCTATCATCCCCCCGCTAACTGCCGGGGGGATAATCATGTTACGTCTTACCACTGCACACTACGGCAGTTTTACCTCTGCGCCGCGCCGTAATTTCTCTGCGCGGCGGCGCTTACGCGGTTTCGCGCGGTACTTTAGGCCCCGCGTTGCAACAACATCGATTTGATGTGCCCAATCGCCCGCGTGGGGTTGAGTCCTTTCGGGCAGACATTGACGCAGTTCATGATGCTGTGGCAGCGGAATACGCTGAAGGCATCATCCAGCGCATCCAGTCGCGGCTTGGTTTCCGTATCACGGCTGTCGATCAGGAAACGGTAAGCCGCCAGCAGCCCCGCCGGGCCCACAAATTTATCCGGGTTCCACCAGAACGACGGACAAGACGTGGAACAGCAGGCGCACATGATGCACTCATACAATCCATCCAGCTTGGCACGCTGGTCCGGCGACTGCAAATGTTCACGTGCCGGTGGATTCTGTCCATTATTCAACAAGTAAGGTTTTATTTTCTCATATTGGGCATAGAACTGTCCCATGTCCACCACCAAATCGCGGATTACCGGTAATCCCGGCAATGGACGGATGACAATTTTACCTTTAGCCCGTTGCAGCGCCGAGACAGGCGTGATGCAAGCCAGCCCGTTTTTGCCGTTCATGTTCAGGCCGTCAGAACCACAGACCCCTTCACGGCAAGAGCGACGGAACGCCAGCGTAGGATCTTGCTCTTTCAGCTGGATCAGCGCGTCAAGCAACATCATGTCGCGCCCTTCCTCCGCCTCAAGCGTGTACTCCTGCATATGCGGCGCGTCGTCAACATCCGGGTTGTAGCGATAAATTGAAAATTCAAGTTTCATCGTGCCATCTCCGCGACATTAGTAAGTACGTATTTTCGGCGGAAACGCCGGACGTAATTTAGGTTGCATGTTCACCTCACGGCGCGTCATGCTCTCGTTTTGCGGCAAATACAGCGAATGACACAACCAGTTTTCATCATCGCGATCCGGGTAGTCGAAGCGGCTGTGCGCCCCACGACTTTCGGTACGGTAATTGGCGGAGACGGCCGTTGCATAGGCAGTTTCCATCAGGTTATCCAGTTCGAGACACTCAATGCGCTGGGTATTGAACTCCGTAGAGGTGTCATCAAGGCGCGCATTTTTCAGACGCTCGCGAATCACCTTCAGCTCTTCCAACCCTTTCGCCATCGCATCCCCTTCACGGAACACCGAGAAGTTGTTCTGCATGCAGGATTGCAATGCCTTGCGGATTTCCACCGGATCTTCCCCAGTGCGATTGTTGTTCCAGCGGTTCAAACGTTCCAACGCCGCTTCAACATCGCTGTCGCTGGCATCGCGCAGTTCACCCTGCTCTTGCAGCGATTCTTGCAAATGCATGCCGGCAGAGCGGCCAAACACCACCAGATCGAGCAGCGAGTTACCGCCTAAACGGTTAGCGCCGTGTACGGAAACGCAGGCAATCTCCCCGACGGCAAACAGCCCCGGCACCACAACATCTTCGCCCTTTTCATTGACCGTCAACGCCTGACCGCTCACCTTGGTGGGAATACCGCCCATCATATAGTGGCAGGTGGGAATGACCGGAATCGGTTCTTTCACTGGATCGACGTGAGCAAAAGTACGAGACAGCTCCAGAATGCCCGGCAGGCGTGATTCCAGCACCTCTTTACCCAAGTGATCCAGTTTCAGCTTGGCGTGCGGGCCCCACGGGCCGTCGCAGCCGCGCCCTTCACGGATTTCAATCATGATGGAGCGCGCAACCACATCGCGGCCAGCCAGATCTTTGGCGTTAGGCGCATAGCGCTCCATAAAACGCTCACCGTGCTTGTTGAGCAAATAGCCCCCTTCACCACGGCAGCCTTCGGTCACCAACACCCCCGCGCCCGCAATTCCGGTCGGGTGGAACTGCCACATTTCCATATCCTGCACCGGCACACCGGCACGCAGCGCCATGCCGACGCCGTCACCGGTATTGATGTAGGCGTTGGTGGTGGATTGGTAGATGCGGCCTGCACCACCGGTTGCCAGTATCGTTGCACCCGCTTTGAAATAGACCACTTCGCCGGTCTCAATACAGATAGCGGTACAGCCGACCACTGCGCCATCCTGATTCTTCACCAGATCCAGCGCATACCATTCAGAGAAGATGGTGGTGTGATTTTTCAGGTTTTGCTGATAAAGCGTATGCAACAGGGCATGGCCGGTACGGTCAGCCGCTGCGGCCGTACGCGCCGCCTGCTCACCACCGAAATTCTTCGATTGCCCGCCGAACGGACGCTGATAGATGCGGCCATCATCCAGACGAGAGAAAGGCAGCCCCATATGTTCCAGTTCCAGAATGGCTTCCGGGCCAGTTTTGCACATGTATTCGATGGCATCCTGATCGCCAATGTAGTCCGACCCTTTTACGGTATCGTACATGTGCCATTCCCAGTTATCTTCATGGGTATTGCCCAGTGCGACGGTAATACCGCCCTGCGCAGACACCGTGTGCGAGCGCGTCGGGAATACCTTGGACAGCAGGGCACAGGAAAGCCCCATTTGGGAGATTTGTAACGCAGCGCGCATACCTGCACCGCCTGCGCCGACAACAACGGCATCAAATTGCCTAATTGGTAAATTCATCACGCACCCCACACCACAACGGTTCCATAAATAACGTACACCAGCAGCGCCACCACGATGGCGAGTTGCAATATCAGACGCAGCGCCAGCGGCTTGATGTAGTCAGTCAGCACCTGCCACATTCCTATCCAGGCGTGAACCAGGATGGCGAACAGCGTCAGCAGCGTGAACACTTTGGTAAGGGGCATCGCGAAGAAACCGCGCCAGACCGGATAGGTGATATCCCCCGCCGTCGCGATGAAACCGATGAGATAAATCACGTAGAGCACGATAACAATGGCAGAAGCGCGAATGAGCAGCCAATCGTGAACGCCATTACGTCCTAATGCAGAAGCATTGCTTACCATACGAGGACTCCAGCCAGTAGTGAAAGCACGACAGTAATGATAAAAGAGAGCCTTGCGGAACGATTTCCCGACGCGAGATCTTCTTCCAGAAAGCCAAAGTCCATCATCAGGTGGCGTAATCCGCCAACGATGTGGTAGGCCAGCGCGGTGAGGATGCCCCACAGAATAAATTTAACAATCACGCTATCCAGAATGGCCGCGGCGTACAGGAATCCCTCTTCTGAGGCAAGAGAGTGCCCGAGCAGCCACAGCAGAATGCCGACGGCCACAAAGGTAATTACGCCAGAGACACGGTGAAGAATTGAGGCTATCGCAGTTACGGGAAACTGGATCGTTTGCAGATCCAGATTGACAGGTCTTTGTTTTTTCACGGATTTGCCCACACACCTTTATTATTTTTCGTTCCTCCGGACCTGTAACTAGGTCAGACAGCGCGAAGAATGCAGCCACATGCTTCCGGGTGATACGTTGGCCTTAACGTCAACATCCCATGTTAAACGGCACATGACTTATTCACGCTGGGTGCTCCTACTTCAGGGGGTTCCGGAGACCTGAGGCGAGTATAAGTACTTCACAATCTTATTACAATTAGCCCACAAATTGTTTAGTGACATTTCAGCTAAACAGTGAGTGAGATCACTTATTTCACATTTTATATAAAATTAACCATCTCATTTGACATATATTAAACAATTAAATTACAAATAGAGCTGTAATCTGAAAGTCATCCGTTAAAGAATTCAAGATAGGCTTTCCCAAGTGACATGACTTGTGTAACAGTGGAAAGTCGAATTCCACGTATAAAGTCATGTTAATGACTAGAGTAGACTAGAATTTAGAGAATCGTTACTAACCAGAAGAACACGGTTTTCCTTTGATGGGGTGGTGAGCCCGGCCACTGCCCGATGCTGTACCCTGATAGGTGCAAATGCCGAGACCTCGGCGTTTTGGCCGAGTTTCTCCGTTCGGTGTACAGGCATAACGGTATTTCTTCGGTGATAAATTTTTAAAATTAAAGCGCTAAGGAGACTGTAAATGGCTGATAAGAAAGCGACACTTACCCTAAATGGTAAAGAGCCCATCGAGCTTGATGTGTTGTCCGGCACGCTTGGACAAGACGAAATCGATATCCGTAGCCTCGGTTCCAAAGGCTTTTTTACGTTCGATCCGGGATTTACCTCCACGGCGTCTTGCGAATCCAAAATCACCTACATTGACGGTGATAAAGGGGTGCTGCTGCATCGCGGCTTCCCTATTGACCAATTGGCGGAGAAATCCACCTATCTGGAAGTCTGCTACATTCTGCTGTTCGGCGAAGCGCCAACCGCCGAGCAGTTTGACACCTTCAAAACCACGGTAACCCGTCACACCATGATCCACGAACAGATTACGCGTCTGTTCCACGGTTTCCGTCGCGACTCTCACCCGATGGCGGTGTTGTGCGGCGTAACCGGTGCGCTGGCGGCGTTCTACCACGACTCACTGGATATCAGCATTGAGCGTCACCGCGAAATCGCCGCGTATCGCCTGCTGTCCAAAATGCCGACCGTGGCCGCCATGTGTTACAAATACTCACTCGGTCAGCCGTTCGTTTACCCGCGCAACGACCTGTCCTACGCCGGTAATTTCCTGCATATGATGTTCGCTACGCCGTGCGAAGAGTATGTGGTGAATCCGGTACTGGAACGCGCCATGGATCGCATTCTGATCCTGCATGCCGACCATGAACAGAACGCGTCCACCTCGACGGTGCGTACCGCAGGGTCTTCCGGTGCAAACCCGTTTGCCTGTATCGCTGCGGGCATCGCGTCTCTGTGGGGACCGGCGCACGGCGGTGCCAACGAAGCCTGTCTGCGAATGCTGGAGGAGATCAACTCGGTTGAGCATATTCCTGAATTCGTCAGACGCGCCAAGGACAAGAACGACTCCTTCCGCCTGATGGGCTTCGGCCACCGGGTGTATAAAAACTATGACCCGCGTGCCACCGTGATGCGTGAAACTTGCCATGAAGTGCTTAAAGAGCTGGGCATGAAAGATGACCTGCTGGAAGTGGCTATGGAGCTGGAACACATTGCGCTCAACGATCCCTACTTTATCGAGAAAAAACTCTACCCCAACGTGGATTTCTACTCCGGTATCATTTTGAAAGCGATGGGTATTCCGTCTTCCATGTTTACCGTGATCTTCGCGATGGCACGCACCGTCGGCTGGATTGCCCACTGGAACGAAATGCACGACGACGGCTTGAAGATTGCGCGTCCGCGCCAGCTGTACACCGGCTACGACAAACGCGACTTCACCTCTTCGCTCAACAATCGCTAAGCGTCATCCGCGAGGCAGCCACACCGACAAGCCGGGATTTTCCCGGCTTTTTTACGCCTCAATGCTGGCAATGTGGACACCAGAAAAACGGACGCGAAGAGAGCATGGTGCGCACGATGGGGTGCCCGCAGCGCTCACAGGGTTCCCCTTCACGGTCAAACACCTTGAAACGGAATAACGCGCCGTGATGGCGATTGTCATCTACCGTTCCCCGCGTGTGATAGGAAAGGCGCGGCAGTGATAATAACGCGTCACTCAGTGCACTCAGTTGCTCTTCATCCAACGTCGTCGCACTGTGCTGTGGCGACAGCGCAGCGTGCCATAAAATCTCCGCGCGCAAATAGTTGCCCAGTCCGGCCAAAAAAGACTGATCGAGCAACAAGCCACTCAAACGGCGACGGCAGAATCTGTTACTCAACACTCTGGCTCGCACCTGTTCCGGGGTAACGGACCTATCAAGCACATCAGGGCCAATGCGCTGCAAGAAAGGATGTGTGGCCAGCGCATCCGGCGTGAGCATGACAATATCCGAGGCGCTATACAGCAGAATCGCACGATGTTGCGTTTCGAAGCGAACGCGCAAATCGCGTTTGGTATCCGGCATCACGCCCGCATCAACCACGCGCCATAGGCCATAAAGCTGGTTATGGGTATAAAGAATCCGCCCAGTAGAAAAGTAGGTAAGCAGCGCTTTACCGCGCGTTTCCAACTTTTCAATCGTCTGCCCGGTAAGCTCCGTTTCGTAAGGTTTTAATTCAGGGAAAGCAAACCAAACCCCGGTTAACGGCTCCCCCACCACCGCCGCGGCTAACGCGTCGGCGGCGCGGCGGATCTCTGGCCCTTCAGGCATCAATCTCTCCTTTCTCGTCGGGGAATGTGCCCCGGACGCTAATGCGTAGTGCCGCCAGAAATAATCGCATCTTGCTGCTGAGTCAGCGCGACGGCAATCATGGCGACCAGCGCCTGCGTCACCATAGCAATCGGCATTGATGGCTCCCCAGGATGGCGCGCCGCCTGTTGCGGTGCATAGGGAATATGAACAAACCCACCACTGACTGCGCCGGAGCGCTGCGCCAGCGCGTGCAATAAGCCGTACATCACATGATTGCACACAAAGGTGCCTGCGGTGTGGGACACCGAGGCGGGAATCCCCTGCTCGCGTAACGCATTGACCATCGATTTGATCGGCAAAGTGGCAAAATAGGCGCTCGGTCCCCCTGGGATCACCGAGGTATCGATGGGTTGCTTGCCGTGATTGTCGGGAATACGCGCATCGTTGATGTTGATGGCGACGCGCTCGACGGTGATTTCGGCGCGCCCTCCCGCTTGTCCAACGGCTATCGTGCAGTCGGGCTGATGCTCAGCCAGCGCGGCATTGAGCTGCTGCAACGCCAGGTCGAACACACAGGCTAACTGGCAAGTCACCACCCGCGCACCGGCAATCTCACGCCCTTGCAATACCTTTACCGCTTCCCAGGAAGGGTTGATGGTTTCCCCGCCAAAGGGCTCAAACGCCGTCACCAATACGGTTTTCATGCTTGATTTTCACTCATTTTGCTGGTGTGGCGTAACTTACGCCGCCCTAACCTGAATCTGGTGCTCATTGAAACACTGACGCAACTTGCGCGCAAACAGCAGGGCATGATCGCCATCACCATGAAGACAAACCGTATCGGCCTCCACATCAACCCAAGTGCCATCGCTGGCACGCACCCGGCGACGTTTGATCATCTCCAGCGTTTGCGCCAGCGCCAGCTCATCGCTTTTGATCAACGCAGCAGGCTGGTCGCGCGGCACCAGCGTGCCGTCCGGCAGATAACCGCGATCGGCAAACACCTCCTGCCGTGTTGCCAATCCCAACCGCTGACCCGCGTGAATCAGTTCACTTCCCGCCAACCCGACCAGCCGCAACGCCGGATTCACCGATTGCACCGCACGCGCAATCGCATCGGCCAACATGGGATCGCGCGCGGCCTGGTTATACAGCATGCCGTGCGGTTTGACATGCGTCAGCCTGCCGCCTTCAACTGCCACAATCGCGCTTAACGCGCCCAGTTGATACACCACCTGAGCGAAGACCGTGTCTGCGGATACCGACATCGCCTTGCGGCCAAAGTTTTCCCGATCGAGAAAGCTGGGATGGGCCCCCAGCGCCACGCCGTAGCGCATCCCCCAACGCACCGACTGGCGCATGGTTTGAGCGTCCCCCGCATGAAACCCACAGGCAATATTGGCAGACGTGACTAACTGTAATAGCGCTTCATCATTGTTGCCGCCTTCGCCCAGATCGGCATTTAAATCAATAATCATTGAGCCTCCACGCCAGTTGTTCCAGATAACGCCTTTGCGCCTCTGACGCACGCAAGGCGTCATCCAGCGTGCAGGGAATGAAATGTATCGGTTCACCGAGCCGAATCTGCGCCAGATGGAATAAATCCGCCTCAATCACACAAGCAATGCGTGGGTAACCACCGGTGGTCTGCGCATCGGCCAGTAACAGGATCGGTTGACCCCCGTGCGGCACCTGAATCACCCCCGGCAGTACGCCGTGAGAAAAAAGCTCTCGCGGTGTTATGCGTGTCAACGCCGGTCCCTGTAACCGATATCCCATACGGTTACTCTGCGGACTCAGTTGCCAACCGGTGCGCCAAAACGTGTCGCGCGCCTCTTCACTGAATTCATGATATTCCGGCCCGGGAAGCACCCGCACCCGATTGCTGAACAGAATCTGCTTGATGCCGACAGGCTTATGCGGCTTGCGGTAGGCGGCTTTTTTCAGCGGAAGGATATCGCCATCTTGGAGCGGTCGACCAAGATAGCCACCAAACCCGGCTTTCAAATCAGTACTTAGCGATCCGAGCACCTCTGGCAGCCCCAGGCCACCGGAAATAGCCAGATAACTGCGCATGCCCCGACGCGGCATGCGCAGCCTGAGCGTTTGCCCCGCTTTCACATGAAAACGCCAACCGGTCCAGACCGGCTTACCATCGAGCTCGGCGTGGCTATCAGCCCCGGTCAATGCAATCCAGCAAGATGAGGTAAAGGTCGCCGCGAATTTTCCGAGCGTAATTTCCAGCCCGGCTTCGGACATCGCGTTGCCCACCAGCAAATTGGCAATGCTTAATGCTGGCATGTCCAGCGCACCAGACTGGCTGATACCCAGATGACGCAGATGATGCCGCCCGGCATCCTGCACCGAGGTATGCAGCCCGGCATGAGTTATCTTTAGCATAGGCCCTCCGGCTGCGGCACGAAGCGCACATTGTCACCGGGACGCAGCAACGTGGGTGGCTCCGCTCGCGGATCGAACAGCGTTGCCGACGTTCGGCCAATCAACTGCCAGCCTCCGGGGGTTGCCAGCGGGTAAATGCCGGTTTGCCGACCACCAATACCGACACTGCCAGCGGGCACACTCAGGCGCGGCTCTGCACGCCGTGGCGAATGCAGGGGTTCTGGCAATCCTGCCAGATAAGGAAATCCCGGCTGAAAACCCAGAAAGTACACCACATAGTGCGCCGCTGCATGCGCCTCCACCACCTGACGCGGAGAGAGCTGGCAATGCTGCGCCACCTGCAACAAATCCGGGCCAGCGTCGCCGCCATACACCACCGGAATCGTGATGTCCCGCGCTTCAATCGTTACCGATTCACTCTCTTCCCACCAGCGCTGCAAACGCTCAATAGCATCGCGCGCCGCCTGCTGCGGATGGGTTAACACCACCGTCAGGTTATTCATCCCAGGGATCGCCGCCTCCACCGCTTCATGCTGATGAAGACGTTCAGCCAGCCCCCAGATACGCTGTTGGCTTTGCAATGACAGCGGCGGCTCCAGTTCCAGCACCACGGCCCGCTCGCCCAATAAGTAGCACCGCGCTCGTTGCACGCTCTTCTCCCCATCGCGGTAGGGCATTACTCTGCCATGCCGCCTTGATACGCACTTCGCCCGACACCACGAGCGATAAGGTTTGTTAATAGACAAGCAATAAAGATGCCACTTTCTCTCACTAAAATTTTTATATTATTTTTAAAAAACAGTGAGTTGATTAGCACTAGGCGGGATTAGGGATATCCACAAAGGTTACATCAAACCCGTGCTGCTGCGCCAACCACTCCCCCAGCGCCTTAATGCCACCACGCTCTGTCGCGTGATGGCCTGCCGCATAGAAGTGCAGCCCCATCTCACGGGCGATATGAATCGTCTGTTCCGATACTTCTCCGGTGAAGAACGCATCGACGCCAAAGCGCGCCGCTTGCTCAATAAAGCCCTGACCGCCACCGGAGCACCAGGCCAACCGCGTTATCTGCGACGGTGCATTATCCCCACAATGCAGCACGGAACGCCCCAATCGCGCCTCCAGACGCTCACGTAACGCCTCGCCACTCACAGGCTGAGACAGTTCGCCATAAGGCAGCAGTTGCTCAATATCACCCAGCACGCGGATGTCTAACAGCGCCGCCAGACGGGCGTTATTACCTAACTCGGGATGGGCGTCCAACGGCAAATGATAGCCATAGAGGTTGATATCGTTCGCCAGCAATGTCTTCAAGCGACGCCGCTTCATGCCGGAAATCACCGGAGACTCGTTTTTCCAAAAATAGCCGTGGTGAACCAGCACGGCATCAGCCTGTTGAGCAACGGCTACGTCCAGCAGTGCCTGCGAGGCAGTCACTCCGGTGACAATCCGCTGCACGTTTTCACGCCCTTCAACCTGCAACCCGTTGGGCGCGTAATCCTGAAACGCGGCCACATTCAGTTGCTGGTTGATCACTGTTTCCAATTCGCTGTTGCGCATAACGCTCCTTAATATGCCTGATTCTGGCCTTTTTCCTGCGACGCTTTCGCGGCCTCAAAGGCTTCCAGCGTCATCAGCCTGGCCTGTTTATGATCGACCATCGGCGTCGGATAATCCAACGTGCGCCCTTGCCGCTGCGCCCAGCGATGCGGTTGGTGAATATCGCCGTCTGGCACCTCGGCCAGTTCGGGCACCCAATGGCGGATAAATGTCCCTTGCGGATCGAAACGTTCGCCCTGCGTGGTCGGGTTAAAAATACGAAAATAGGGTGCCGCGTCGGTACCGGTAGAGGCAGCCCACTGCCAGCCGCCATTGTTCGCGGCCAAATCGCCGTCCAGCAGTTGAGAAATAAAATAGCGCTCCCCTGCCCGCCAGTCGATAAGCAAATCTTTTACCAGAAAACTGGCGCAGATCATGCGTAGCCGATTATGCATCCATCCGGTGCCGTTCAATTGGCGCATCGCGGCATCAACAATCGGAAAGCCAGTCTTACCCTGTTGCCAGGCTGCCAGCGCTTTTTCGTCCTGCCGCCATTGCACCTGCTGCGTCCAATCTACAAACGGGTGGTGTTTACACAAGCGCGGCCAGGCAACCAGCAGATGGCGATAAAACTCACGCCATACCAGTTCGCTCAACCAGGTAAACGCCCCACCGTCAGACTGTTCTAACAGAGTGGGATGCTCTGCACGCAGACGATTGAGGCACTGACGCGGTGAGATGACGCCCAATGCCAGATAAGGCGAAAGTTGGCTGGTGCCTTGCTGTGCGGGAAAATCACGCTGTTGGTGATAATCAGCCGCGTTCGATTGGCAAAATTGGCGTAATCGCGCCAACGCGGCCTGTTCTCCTGCCGGAAACAGCGTCTCGTCCACCGCCTGTTGAGGGTAATCGAAGGGGATCAACGCCGCCCATTTTCCCACGTCTGCGTTGGCACGCTTTTTCGGCGCGGGGAAGCAGGTAACCTCCATCTCCAGCAAACGCTGGATAAACGCTTTGCGAAACGGCGTAAAGACTTTGTACATCTCCTGTTTTCCCGTCACCAGACTGCCTGGCGCTAGCAGTACGCTGTCATCAAACCCCTGACACACCACCTGCCCGTGCAGTTTGGCTTCCAGCGCACGATCCCGTTCGCGCTCATTGATTTCGTACTGGTAATGATAAAACAGGTGGGAAACATGCTGCTTTTTGCAAAACGCATCAACGGCGTCAACCGCCAGATGAAAGTCCTCACATTGTTGATAAAACAGCGGAATCCCTTTATCTGCCAACGACTGTTGTAATGCCTGGAGATTCTGTAGCAGAAACGTCGCCTGACGCGGCGCCATGCCGTGCGCCTGCCATTGGCCTGGCGTAGCAATATAAAGCGCAATGACCTTGGCATCGGCGTTCTGACAAGCAGCATGCAGCGCGGAGTGATCGGTGATCCGTAAATCATGGCGAAACCAGACCAGATGCGTGGTCATAACTGTTCCTTACTGGAAAATATTAGTGGCCATAGCGTAAACGCAAAGCTTCAGGATAGGGGTCAAAGTAGCGCTGCTGCGCCAGGTAATCATCAGGGTATTCGGTCATGTAATGACGCAACAGCGTCATCGGTGCCAGCAGCGGTTGCACACCTTGCCGATAACGATCGATCAGATTGGCTAACTCCTGACGCTGTTGGGAGGTCAGGTGGGGACGAAAATAACCCTGAACGTGCATCAATACATTGGTATGGTTACGACGCGATGCCGGGTGCGACAACAATCGCATAAAACGCAGCCGGTATTCCGTGGCAAAGGCTTCCAACGTCGGCCATTGCGCCATGCCTGCGACAAAAGGGCCCAGCTCTCGGTATTCGGGCTGCGAGTGCGCCAGTAACAACAATTTATAGCGGCTATGGAACGCCATCAGTGCGCCACGCGACAGCCCCTGCTGCCAGATTTGCTGCAATTCATGCAAGGCATAAACCCGGGCAATAAAGTTCTCTCGCAGCACAGGATCGCTCAAGCGGCCATTCTCCTCTAACGGCAACCACGGCATGTGCCGTTTCAGCGCTTGTGCAAACAGCCCTTCCCCGCTTTTCCGGGCATTTTTTCCCTGACTGTCATAGACCTTGACCCGTTCCATCCCGCAACTGGGGGATTTGGCACACAGGATAAAACCGCACAGATCGCGCAACGATGCCATTTTTTGCTCGGAAAAAGCGAGCATTTTATCCGTGACATCGATGCCAGAACCGTTGCTGGCACAGAGCCGAATCCCCTGCTGCCCCTCGTTGACCAGCCGCAGCGCCGGGCGCGGCACAGGCAGTCCGACCGCCATTTCGGGACATACTGGCTGAAAATGGCAATAAGGGGCTAATTGATCAACAGCAAACTCAAGACGCTTATGCCCACCGTCAAACCGCACTGGCGCACCGAGCAAACATGCACTTATTCCAACAGGAATAGGAGCTGACATCATAAACGCTCTCCCGTTCGTCAACATTCCCTCAGCATAGCGGATTTCAAGCGGTTACGGAGCAGATCGAGCGAAAACAAAAACCAAGGCGTATCAGAGGGAAGAGCAAAGGGAATAAAAAGACAGAGCTACTGACCGAGGCGTATTTGAGGTCAGTAGCGCACAACGATGTTGGTTACTGAATTGCTGAGAGGCTTAGAAAAAATCACCGGCTGCCGCTTCAGATTGTGCCATCCAGACCGGCTGATCGCTGGTTTTCAACCAAACACGGTGCAAATAGCTGTAAAAGCGGGCGCGATCGGTACGAAACAGCATTACAGGCAACGCCAGTAATCCGAAAGCAACAACAGCAACGCGACGTAGGAGAACGCGATACAAGGGATAAGCAGTATAAATCGACATAGCGATCCTCCTTCATCAGTGAGCGGCCACTGCAACGACCTGGCTCACAAAATCAACATAACGATGAATAACTGCTCAAAATAGTACCGCTTTTGTTGAAACTTTACTACTCATCGGACCAGAAAAAGATCGTGTTTTCGTCAATTTTCCCGAATATTCTGTTATTGAGTTACATAATGGTTAATGAATTACATTTAATGTATAAATTCATGTTGCGTTTATTGGCTTTTTTATCCGCTACCGCCGCGCTGCTCGCTTTCCGTCACCCGAAAGGCTTTTGTCGCAAGCACACGGAAATATATGATAGCGTCATAGAGTAGCGTTCGACGTCGTGCAGACGGCTCAATGCCAGCAGCAACGAGACAGAAGGAGTAAATACCCTGTTACCCGCTAGCGTTTTGATCGTAGAAGATGAAAAAGAGATCCAGCGCTTTGTACGCAGCGCGTTGGAAAACGAAGGGCTGCGCGTTTTTGATGCACAGACCTTGCAACGTGGCCTGCTGGAAACCGCTACCCGCAAGCCCGATCTGGTGATTCTCGATCTCGGATTGCCTGATGGTGATGGCACCCTTTACCTGCGTGACGTTCGCCAGTGGAGCAGCATACCGATTATTGTGCTGTCCGCACGCAGTGATGAACGGGATAAAATCGACGCGCTGGATGCGGGTGCTGACGATTATCTCGCCAAGCCGTTCGGGATTGGTGAATTACTGGCCCGTGTGCGCGTGGCATTACGCCGCCACGGGGCTAACGCAATGGAAAGCCCGTTGGTGACATTCGGCAGCGTTACCGTTGATCTCAGCCAGCGTTTGGTCAGCCGGGACGGCGAAACGCTACATCTGACGCCCACCGAATTCAAACTCCTGGCGCTGCTGCTGGCGAATGCGGGCAAAGTGCTGACGCAGCGCCAACTGCTGGTGCACGTTTGGGGACCCAATGCGGTGGAAAGCAGCCATTACCTGCGCATCTATATGGGACACCTGCGACAAAAGTTGGAAAACGATCCCACACGGCCTCGCCACTTTATCACTGAAACCGCGGTAGGTTACCGTTTTATGCCTTGAGCCACCGTGCTGATTAAACAGCGGATAACACTGGTTATCCCCCCCGAGCAGGCGTAACATCCCACGCTCATTCTATTGATCTCCATCCTGATTTTAATGCTGAGGCTCATCATGAGTAGCTGGTTACTTTATGCATTGCTCTCCGCCCTGTGTGCCGCTGCGGTGGCCCTGTTCGGTAAAGTGGGATTGCAAAATCTTGACGCCAACACGGCGACCGCTGTTCGTGCCGTGGTGATGGCGCTGTTTTTGGTGGGCGTTGTGGTGGTGCAAGGGAAAACCACCCTGATCGGTGAAGTGCTTGCCAATAAAAAAGCACTGGCATTTATTGTGTTAAGCGGGATTGCAGGAGCGCTTTCCTGGCTGTTTTATTTTTTGGCATTAAAAAATGGTAATGTAGCTCAGGTTGCCCCCATTGATAAACTCAGCGTTGTGTTTGCTGTTATTTTGGCGGCCGTTCTCCTGGGAGAGAAAATATCGCTATTAGGCGGCGTGGGTGTGGCCATGATATCCGTTGGTGCGCTACTGGTCGCATTAGGCTAAGGGTGTCCCTCGGCGTTGCCGAGGGCTTATAAAAAGAAGAAACAACAGGCCGTTAGCAACAGGTTCAGGTTATGAAAATCGCATCACATGGCAACCAAGGCTCTTTCTCTTTTCATGCAAGCAGCATATTGAATAAAATATGAATTCAGAATGCTGTTTATCCCTGCCACTGAAATAGAAATAGAGGTCATACCTATTCCTCAAGCAATTTATTTTTTCTTTATAAACATGAGTCATCATTAAATAAACAGAATCACTCTTTCGCTTAGTATTGATTTTTTTCAATGAACGAGCCGCACATGATTTATATTGAAGAAAAACATTTTTTCTGTCCATATCGCTATCCCATGAGATAAGAATTAAAAAGTACTCTGAGGTATAACAGGTTAACGCTGTCATATACCCAATTGTTGTTACTCTGACCTGCCTGCAATTGACCTTATTGAGGGGGGCGGGCTTAAGCGGGATGCCGCAGCACGAACACAGCGCGGTGTACTAAGCATACGCAACTAAAAGCCTGCTCAACACTGAGAGCGTCGGTTTCACCGTTAGTGGTTACAAGTATACGCAATGATAATATCCAATAAACGATAAACGAAAGGCAAACCAATAAAAAAACGCCCCTGCTATTAGTAGCGATACTCGATAAAAAAAGATTATCAATCGACTGAGCAAACGATTACCATTGAAAAATCTCAATGAATATCTTTCACCTTTACCTGTTTAGATAAATTAAAAGTACATCACAGAACAAAAAGGATATAACTCTCACACTCGTTTTCATTTTAAGAAAATGATTACTATTCATATGTTTTGCTACGGATATCGCACGGTTACAATGGGTGTCATTTCAAATGATAACAGTTACACAACAACTAAACAAAAAAAATGGACATTAGAGAAAACCATGCTATTAAATATTAATACAAAACGTGAACCACCAAGAGGAAGATGTATCCGCACACATAAACCCTCATAAAACCAGATAATAAAATAAACACAAGGAAATTTTTACATCAATCATTTATTAACTCACCATCGATGAATGTATTCACCCTACATAGGATCCAGGTGCATTTGCCCAGGCAGACATTTTTTCGGGAACAACCTGTTAAATAGGTACTAGACGATGGAAAGAACTGTTGTGCTCCTTCATTTTGATCGCTATTTTACTGTCGGCCTTGAACACCTCATCCATCAATGGTTCCATACCCAAAAACTTGAGGTTAATATTCAACATAGCGCTGAGCAGCTTGCACACGCGGATATTATTTTCACCACCCCGACGCAGCATGCACCGCGCTGGTGGCGTCAATTTCGCCGCAAACGGCGTGCTACCTTACTTTTCTTGCTGGTAAAGCAGAAGAACACACTCTGCTGTGGTTACGAAGACGGACAGTTGGCACTAAACGATCCGCCAGAAACGCTGTCAGCGTTATTGAATACTTTCGTTGCCAGCCCTTCATCGCCTGGGATTCCCTCCCACGTACAGCGATATAATATCGTGCATTGCCTCAGCCCACGCGAACGGGAGGTATTATGGGGCTACAAACAGGGACTCAACAACAGTAAAATCAGTGAACTATCCGGAATATCCATCAAAGCCATCAGCGCATACCGTAATCACGCCATGCAAAAGTTGATGCTGAAAAACCATGCCGACCTCCATGAGTGGTTACATAGCATCGCCGCCGAGAACCTTTCCTGCTATTTCAAGCAGAAAAAACAAAGGACGCACAGGGCGTCCTCAGTCTGATGACTACGTCACTTTCCCCTTTGTCATCCTCGGCGAAAGCCGGGGATCTCTGTAAGAATAAACGCGTTTCTTCTGCAAGAGATCCCCGCCTTCGCGGGAATGACGGTGGGCGTAGTGCTGTTGGTCAGCGGCCCCCCAGAGAGGGCTCAATCGAGCAACGCTTATTTGGCATTCGCCAGCACGGCGCTGACAATATCTACCGCTTCTTTCTCAATGCGCGCACGATGCTCCGCGCCCAGGAAACTTTCACAGTAAATCTTGTAGGCTTCTTCCGTGCCCGACGGACGTGCCGCAAACCAGCCGTTATCCGTCATCACTTTCAATCCGCCAATAGAGGCACCGTTACCCGGCGCAGCCGTCAAACGTGCGGTGATCGGATCGCCCGCCAGCGTACTGGCCGCAACCTGTTCGGGTGATAAGCGCGACAGTGCCGCTTTTTGCGCGTGGGTTGCAGAGGCTTGGATACGGTTGTAACTCGGTGCGCCAAAACGGGCCGCCAGCGCATCATAGTGTTGTTGCGGATTTTTGCCGGTTACCGCGGTGATCTCAGCCGCCAGCAGGCACATGATGATACCGTCTTTGTCCGTTGACCATGGCGTACCATCAAAGCGCAGGAAGGATGCTCCCGCACTCTCTTCGCCGCCAAAACCAAAGCTGCCATCGAATAACCCATCAACAAACCATTTGAACCCGACCGGTACTTCCACCAGTTTGCGCCCAAGGTCGGCCACCACACGGTCAATCATGGCGCTGGAAACCAGCGTCTTGCCGACAGCAACAGATTGCCCCCACTGCGGACGATGGCGGAACAGGTAATCGATGGAGACAGCCAGATAGTGATTCGGGTTCATCAGGCCAGCAGGTGTCACAATGCCGTGGCGGTCATAATCCGGATCGTTGGCAAAGGCCAGATCAAATTTATCACGCAGCGCCAGTAACCCAGCCATCGCTGACTCTGAGGAGCAGTCCATGCGGATAACGCCGTCATGATCCAAGGTCATAAAGCGGAAAGTCTGATCGACCGCATCGTTGACCAGCCGCAAATTCAACTGGTAGTGCTCTGCGATGCGCTGCCAGTAGGCAATGCCCGAACCGCCCAACGGATCGACACCCAGTGTCAACCCTGCCTTCTGAATGGCGGGAATATCCACGACCTCACGCAATCCCTCGACATAAGGCTGCACCAGATCTTGCTCATGCACATGACCGCTTTGCCAGGCTTTATCCAACGTCAGGCGTTTCACCGCTTTTAACCCATCGGCTAACAGGGCGTTGGCGCGTTTTTCGATAACGCTGGTGACATTGGTATCAGCAGGACCGCCATTAGGCGGATTATATTTGATACCGCCATCTTCCGGCGGGTTGTGAGACGGTGTAATCACAATCCCATCGGCCAGCGCATTGCCTTTGCGGTTATGCACCAGAATGGCATTGGAGATAGCGGGTGTCGGCGTAAAACCATTGTCCTGCTGCACCACCACGTCAACGCCGTTCGCTGCCAGCACTTCCAGCACCGAAATAAAGGCCGGTTCCGACAGTGCATGGGTGTCTTTACCCACGAAGCATGGACCGGTGATCCCTTGCTTTTTGCGCTCTTCGGCAATCGCCTGAGCGATGGCCAGAATATGCGCCTCGTTAAAACTGTGGCGCGCCGCGCTGCCGCGGTGGCCAGAGGTCCCGAACTTCACCGCGTGCGCGGCGTTTTCCACATCGGGAACTAATACATAATACTGTGACGTTAATTGCGCCACATTAATCAAATCACTTTGCCGGGTGGGTTGTCCGGCTCTGGGGTGATTAGCCATCGGCGTTCTCCCTGACGCTATTCGTTAAGACGCTATTTGCTAAATAGTACCGCACACTTTTTCGATAAGTTCCGTTGGGAACTGCATCGACTGCATGATTTGTTCAACCATGCTGCGCTTGCGATCCGTATTGGTATTGGTGATGACCCAGTAGGGCGTGCCCTGTATATGTTTGGGTTTGGTATGGACGCCATGCTGAAGCAGTGTGTGTTCGTCGCCAGCAAAATACACGCGCGTGCGGCCATGAAGCTGCTCGGTTGCCGCAGAAAAGGCATTCGGTTCGAGGCAATATAATGTGGAGAGCACCAGCATAAAGCGATTGATGGCTTTACTTTGCGCGGCATATTCATCGGACAACAGCAGTTCACGCACCGCCCTGACGCCATCACGCGGTTTTGTAGCTACGCTCGCTGACGTCTGCGCTTTGGTTGGCGCAGCCTCAGAAGCGGTGACGACCTGTCCTGCCCGGAAATTCAACATGCGACGCAGAATATCCGAGGCGCTTTCACCAATGTGCTGCGTGTGGCTGGCAATATAACGATACAGCTCTTCGTCGACCTCAATAGTTTTCATCTTTATCCAGTACTGTTTTTACTCTAATTAATCGGCAAGAAGTATATAGGCGAATCAATACCACCGAACAGCGGCATAACACAAACAATATCGAAAGTCAGACGATCTCCCATCTGCTCCCTCGCCCCATTACCTGCAACCTGCAAAAAGCATAGCCTTCATTTCCCACAGGGCAACATCATCGGCAGCGGTCATGATACCCTAAGCGTCTGTGTCTCTGAATGAACTTCACCATGAAATTGAATTATCGCCTGCAAAATGCGCAACACCCCACGCATACACTGCCTATCGTATTGATTCACGGCCTGTTTGGTAATCTGGATAATCTGGGCGTTCTGGCGCGTGACCTGCAAAAGCAGCACGATGTCATTCAGGTCGACTTACGTAACCATGGATTATCACCGCGCACGCCGGAAATGAACTACTCCGCCATGGCAAGCGATGTGAAAGAACTGCTGGATGCGTTAACTATCGATAAGGTGATTATCATCGGGCACTCCATGGGGGGGAAAACCGCGATGGCGTTGAGTGCACAGATTCCTGACCGCATCGAGAAAATCGTCGCCATTGATATTGCACCGGTCGATTATCAACTGCGTCGCCACGATGACGTTTTTGCGGCACTGCGGGCGGTTAGCGCTGCGGGCGTCACCAGTCGCACCGAAGCCGCCGCCATCATGCGTCACCACCTTAAGGAAGAGGGCGTGGTGCAATTTCTACTGAAATCCTTTCAGCAGGGGGAGTGGCGCTTCAATGTCCAGGTGCTGTGGGAGCAGTATGAGCACATCGTTGGCTGGGAAACCGTACCCGCCTGGCGCAAACCTATCCTGTTTATTCGCGGTGCCGCATCCTCTTATTTGGACGACCGCTATCGGGAAACGCTGTTGCAGCAGTTTCCCAATGCGAAAGCGCATGTGATTGCAGGCAGTGGTCACTGGGTTCACGCAGAAAAGCCCGATGCGGTTCTGCGCGCTATCCACCGTTTTCTTGAGGTGTCCCCCGCATAATCCGTAGCGATCGGCGGCAGTTACCCATTGTCGCCGCCAGCCTCGCTGGGGTATGATGGCGCCCGCAGTAGAGGGACGGCTGAATCAGCCTTATGCACCGTAACCACATCATCAAAATGTCACGCTGAACCGATGCGTGCATTTTGGTCAGACTTCCTTGCAGCAGCACTACCTATGGCAAAAGAACAAACGGACCGTACCACGTTGGATCTGTTCGCGGATGAACGTCGGCCTGGTCGTCCCAAAACCAACCCGCTTTCACGCGACGAACAGCTTCGCATTAACAAGCGCAATCAATTGCGTCGTGACAAGGTGCGAGGTTTGCGTCGCATCGAATTGAAAATTAATGAAGAAGCCGTGGAAGCACTCAATAGCCTGGCTGAAATGCAGAACATCAGCCGTAGTGAACTCATTGAGCGCATGTTGCTGGCGCAACTGGCGGACAAAGACCTTTCATCCTGATACGTTGATTTCCGGCGTCATCCATGACGCCCTGTCTCCCTCCCTGGTAACGGCATTGTTCGATAAACCGCTCGGTTAAAATTTTTCCCAGTTATCGTTTCCCGGTGGCAACGCCTTTTTGACGGTTGTCGCACTGCCAGCACGCGCCAGGGCAGCGACTGGCGCCGCAGCAGGAGCGGCCACCGGCACGGAGGACTCAGACAGTTGGAACACGGCCACTGTCCGGTTGAGTACCGCAGCCTGCTCTTCCAACGACAGCGCGGCCGCAGAAGCCTGCTCCACCAATGCCGCGTTTTGCTGCGTCACGCTGTCCATTTCCGCCACCGCTTGTCCAACCTGCGCGATACCTTTGCTTTGCTCACCGGATGCCGAGGCAATTTCCCCCATGATGTCCGTCACATTGGTCACGGCACGAACAATGTCACTCATGGTCACGCCAGCATCTTCGACCAGCTGAGAGCCAGTGCCCACACAGTGGGCGGATTCGGCGATCAACCCTTCGATCTCTTTTGCCGCCTGCGCACTGCGCTGCGCCAGACTGCGTACTTCACCCGCGACCACCGCAAAACCGCGCCCTTGTTCACCGGCCCGCGCCGCTTCAACGGCGGCATTAAGCGCCAGGATGTTGGTCTGGAACGCAATACCGTTGATCACCGTAGTGATCTCGGCGATGCGTTTTGAACTTCCTGAAATCTCCGCCATGGTTTTCACCACGTTATCGACAATCTCGCCCCCTTTTCTCGCCGTATTGGACGCTTGCAACGCCAATTGGCTCGCGTGATTGGCGTTTTCCGCATTCTGTTTGACGGTTGCGGTCAACTGCTCCATGCTGGCCGCCGTCTCTTCCAGTGCGGAAGCCTGATGTTCAGTACGCGATGAAAGGTCATTATTGCCGGAAGCAATCTCGGATGCGCCAAGGTAGATGGCATCGGTGCTGGAACGAATGGTGCTTACCGTCGTCGCCAGACTGGTTTGCATATTCCGCAGCAGAGGCAGCAACCGCCCCACACAGTTACGACCAAAATCATGAATCGGCTTGCCGAGTTGCCCGGAAGCGATAGCGCTGAAGTGATCGCGTAGCGTATCGAGTGGCTTCACCAAACAGGCCACCAGATAGCGATCGGTGAAAAACAGTAGCAGCAGCCCGACAATCAATCCCGTCAGCAAAATATTTTGACCAACGGCAGTGATTTGCTGAAAACGCACGCCCGCTGCGGCAAACTTATCGGAGCCTGCCTTGTTAAACGCGTTTACCGAGGCCCCGAATTGACGACTGAGGGCAGGCACCGTTTCCTTGGCATAGCGTTGATATTCATCCAATGCGTTGGCCTGCGCCTTTTGAAACATCGGATCAACGCCTTGGGTAATCAGGTTGCCCCAATCGCGGACCACCGCTTCAGCCAGCGCGGCATCCAATCCCGCATGATCGATGCTGCTAAAGGTGGCCAGATCGGATTTCAGGTTGTTCAATGCCGTCAATGCTGACGCCTGTTCTTTATCCGCCAGGGTGTTTTCACCGTTACGACGCCAATCCACTACCCGTGCCAAACGGGTTACCATGCGAAAATATTGATCGTTGCCCTGATTGACTAAATTCATGTTATGAACCAGTAAGGTACTGGTCTGTGAGGTCGTGGTCATCTCTTTGAAGGAGAAAATGGTGTAGACGGAAACACCGCCCCAAAGCACACAGAAAACCCCTAAAACCCATAACATTGCCGTTCTGATGGCGATGTTTCTAAAAAATTGCATAAGCCAGCTCCAGATATAAAATAACGTACGGTAGGGTTATTATTTTTAAAAAAATCATCAGGTTTGAAACAATCCCTAACGGGAAAAACACGCGATGCTTCACGTTTGCAAGCACACAGCGAACCTTCTACTTTCATCGTCAATATTAAAAGAATATTTAGTAGTTTCCCTCCGTGATCTACAGCACGCTGTGACTAAAAATTAGTTATTACTCATATTTTTCACAAAGATAGGGAAACGGGTGATAACAATGCCGCCGCTAAAGTAATTAAAAAAACTGGCGGAATTGCGCAAATGAGCTATGTGATAAAAACCCTGACTTAATAGCGGTTATTTTCGCTTTGGGTCAGGGAAAAGATACAAGTTTCTCCTACCCCCTGCGTCTGATATTATTACTTGATATGTAGGTGATAAACCGCACCATACCATTAAGAATAAAGAGGTTATTTTATCCATGGCACTCATAGGCATTTTCTTTGGCAGTGACACCGGCAATACCGAAAACATTGCCAAGACAATCCAACAGCAACTGGGCAGTGATGTTGCAGAGGTTCATGACATCGCCAAGAGCAGCAAAGAAGATATCGAAGCGTTTGATATCCTGCTGCTGGGTATTCCGACCTGGTACTATGGTGAGGCCCAGTGCGATTGGGACGATTTCTTCCCGACATTAGAAGAAATTGATTTCAATGGAAAAATCGTTGCCCTGTTTGGCTGTGGTGACCAGGAAGATTACGCCGAATACTTTTGTGACGCGATGGGAACGCTGCGCGACATTATTGAACCGCGCGGGGCAACGATTGTCGGCAATTGGTCAACGGAAGGTTACTATTTCGAAGCCTCTAAAGGGTTGGCAGACGACAACCACTTTATCGGTCTGGCGATTGATGAAGACCGTCAACCTGAACTGACCGGTGAACGCGTGAGTGCCTGGGTCAAACAAATCAGCGAAGAGCTCAACCTGAAATCACTGGCCGGTTGATCGCCACTGTTTTACATAAAAGCCCTGATAGCAATGTCAGGGCTTTATTAATAGATAAAACCGATTAAATTAATAGAAACATTTTTTTAACTTCCTGGTCTAAGCCTGTACAATAGTACCCATCGGTTTTGTACGTTTATCAATTTTCTCCATTTTACAACAAGAGATTGCGCGCGAATGCACACTTTCTTTATGGAGACGGTATTGTTAACATCCCATGGTTTTCATTTTTAATGCGCGGTTCTATAATTGAGACGCCATTACAATTTTTGAGCCGACCGATGTCATAGGCTTAATTGCCCCCATCGACGAGAAAGCAACAGGACTAAACCCGCATGACTGACAATAACACCGCATTAAAGAAGGCCGGCTTGAAAGTCACTCTGCCAAGACTGAAGATTCTGGAAGTGTTGCAGGATCCGGAGTGTCATCACGTCAGCGCGGAAGATTTGTATAAAAAACTGATAGATATGGGCGAAGAGATCGGTCTTGCGACCGTTTATCGCGTGCTTAACCAGTTTGATGATGCCGGTATTGTCACCCGTCATAATTTTGAAGGTGGTAAGTCAGTGTTCGAGCTGACACAGCAACACCACCATGACCATCTTATTTGCCTGGATTGCGGACGCGTTATTGAATTCCGTGATGAATCTATCGAAGCGCGTCAGCGCGAAATCGCAGACAGACACGGTATCAAACTGACTAACCACAGTTTGTACCTCTATGGCCATTGCGCTACGGGCGACTGCCGCGAAGAAGAAACGCTCCACGACCCAAAATAAGTCAGGTTTTTTCTGATTGATGCCATAAAAAAACCGCCCAAACAGGCGGTTTTTTCATTTCAGTCAAACGCTGGCCTCAGCCAACCCAGGTATCACGCAGACCTACCGTGCGGTTGAACACCAGATGCGTTTCGCTCGAATAGCGGCGATCGGCACAGAAATACCCTTCGCGTTCAAACTGATACGCTTTTTCTACTTCTGCCTTCGCCAAACTCGGTTCAACAAATCCCTGAGCCACTTTTAGCGAATCCGGGTTGATGGTTGCGAGGAAGTCATCCGCCGCACCTGGATTTGGCATGTTGAACAGGCGATCGTAAAGGCGGAACTCAGCCGGCAGCGCATGTGCGGCAGAAACCCAATGAATAACGCCCTTCACTTTACGCCCGTCAGCCGGGTCTTTACTCAACGTTTCGGCATCATAAGTGCAATACAGCGCGGTGATAACGCCCTGTTCATCTTTCTCAACCCGTTCCGCCTTGATGACATACGCATTGCGCAAACGCACTTCTTTACCCAGTACCAGACGCTTGTACTGTTTGTTCGCTTCTTCACGGAAATCGGCACGATCGATATAAATCTCACGGCTGAACGGCACCTGACGCGTTCCCATTTCCGGCTGATTCGGATGATTCGGCATGGAAACCCACTCTTCGTGGCCTTCTGGCAGATTCTCGATAACCACTTTTACCGGATCCAACACCGCCATGGCGCGCGGCGCATGCTCATTCAGATCGTCACGAATACAGGATTCCAGCGCCGCCATTTCGACATTATTATCCTGTTTGGTCACGCCGATACGACGACAAAACTCACGCACGGAGGCAGCTGTGTAACCACGGCGGCGCAGGCCGGAGATGGTTGGCATGCGAGGATCGTCCCAGCCTTCAACCACTTTTTCCGTCACCAGTTGATTCAGTTTGCGTTTGGACGTCACCGCATATTCCAGGTTCAGGCGCGAGAATTCATACTGACGCGGATGACAAGGAATGGTGATGTTGTCTAACACCCAATCGTACAGGCGGCGGTTGTCCTGGAACTCCAGCGTGCACAGTGAGTGCGTAATCCCTTCCAGCGCATCGGAAATGCAGTGCGTGAAATCGTACATGGGATAGATGCACCACTTTTTCCCGGTCTGGTGATGCTCGGCAAATTTGATGCGGTACAGGACCGGATCGCGCATCACGATGAACGGTGATGCCATGTCAATCTTGGCGCGCAGACATGCGGTGCCCTCAGCAAACCCGCCGTTGCGCATTTTTTCAAACAGGTTCAGGTTTTCCTGAACGCTGCGATCGCGGTAAGGGCTGTTTTTACCAGGGGAGGTCAGCGTGCCACGGTACTCGCGGATCTGCTCGGGAGAGAGTTCATCCACATAGGCCAGCCCTTTACCAATCAGTTCGACCGCATACAGATGCAACTGGTCAAAATAATCAGAAGAATAGCGAATCTCACCGCTCCAGGTGAAACCCAACCATTGCACATCCTGCTTGATGGACTCGACGTACTCGATATCTTCTTTCACCGGGTTGGTGTCATCAAAACGCAGATTACATTGACCGTTGTAATCTTGCGCCACCCCGAAATTGAGGCAAATGGACTTGGCATGGCCGATATGCAAGTAGCCATTGGGTTCCGGCGGAAAACGGGTTTGTACCAGGCTGTGTTTTCCAGACGCCAGATCTTCATCAATGATCTGACGGATAAAATTGGTTGGGCGGGCTTCGGCCTCACTCATGCTTGATTCCTCGATGCAAAACGACACATAACCCGCAATGATCCAACAAGCTACGGCAGGACACAACTGTTACTTGCACTAAATCTTATGAAATACACAGAAAGAGGCAAAACAACGGATGATTACGCATGAAGTAATCTAAAACGGGCGTCCTGTTATGCTAACGGCGATAAAAAATGCGGCGTGAGGAATACCCCACGCCGCACCATTTAACGCTCACAACACCATCACTGCTCGTGGTGAATTTGCTTCAAGGCCGTGGCGATCGCCTCCGCCTGCGTCCCTACAACAATTTGCACATTCTGTTTATTCAAGCGGATAACCCCCGCCGCCCCCAGGCGTTTCGCCTGGGCCTCATCCACTTGCGCAGAATCCACCACATTCAGCCGCAGACGCGTGATACAGGCATCAATCCCGACCAGATTGGCTTTACCGCCCAGCGCCGCCAAATACCCCTGAGCCAGAGATGTCGTATCATTCACCTTCTTTTCGGCAACGCGTTGATGTAGCGTCACACCCTCCGCTTCGCCACCATCAACCGACGGCTCGCGCCCCGGCGTCAGCAAGTTGAAACGTTTGATGGTGAAACGGAACGTCACATAGTAAATAACAAAGAACATCAGCCCTTGCGGAATCAGCATATACCACTGGGTAGCTAACGGGTTACGTGATTGAAGTACCATATCCACCAGCCCGGCACTAAAACCGAACCCGGAAATCCAATGCATGCTTGCCGCAATGAACACCGAAATCCCGGTCAACACGGCATGCAGCAGATACAGCACGGGCGCTACGAACATAAACGAAAACTCAAGCGGCTCGGTGATCCCGGTGAAGAAAGCGGCAAACGCGGCGGCCATCATAATCCCCGCCACTTTGCTTTTGTTTTCCGGACGCGAGCAGTGATAAATCGCCAACGCAGCACCCGGTAAACCAAACATCATGATGGGGAAGAACCCCGCCTGATAGCGTCCCGTGATGCCAACAACCGCTTTGCCCGCATCAATGGACTGCTGTCCACCGAGGAAATTCGGAATATCGTTAATGCCCGCCACATCAAACCAAAATACCGAGTTCAACGCATGGTGCAGGCCTACAGGGATCAGCAGGCGGTTGAAGAACGCGTACACGCCGGCCCCCACCGATCCCAACTGCTGGATATGCTCGCCCAGTGTGACCAGCGCACTATAAATCACCGGCCAGACATACATCAGGATGAAGGCAACAGCGATCATCAGGAATGAGGTCAAAATAGGCACCAGTCGACGCCCGCTGAAAAACGACAATGCCTCGGGCAGTTTGACATGGCTGTAACGGTTGTAGAGTTCCGCCGAAATAATACCGACCAGAATACCAATAAACTGGTTTTGGATTTTGCTGAATGCCTTGGGCACTTCGGCCAACGGAATATGCTGGATCATCGAAACGGCTGCGGGAGAGCACAACGTGGTCAGCACCAGAAAACCGACGAATCCGGTTAACGCCGCCGCCCCGTCTTTATCTTTGGACATGCCATAAGCGATACCCACCGCAAACAGCACCCCCATGTTTTCAATGATTGCGGCACCGGATTTGATCAGCAACGCCGCCAGCGCGCTCTCACTGCCCCAACCGTTGGGATCGATCCAGTACCCTATCCCCATGAGAATCGCGGCGGCTGGCAACGTCGCCACAGGTACCATCAGCGCACGGCCTACCCTTTGTAAATAGCTAAGAACACTCACATTATCCTCTCTCTCCCGCCAGGGGATACCAAACTGCCCGTTAAACCCATTCACAGCAGCCATCCCATTCAAGGCGGCTTGTGCTTGAAGTGTAAAAAAAATAATTCGCCACGCAAATTAATCCCTAGCATTCTGTGACAGAACGCGCAAAACACCCGCATATTAAATCATTATACCTATCGATTAACTCACCTTATTTCAAGATAAAAAAAAACAGGCTAGACTAACTAATAACCTGTCTTTATCATCCAGACAGCAGCAAATTGGTTCACTGGTTTTGGAACGCTTATCCGGAGATTTATGTATGAGACTTATTCCCGTAGCCACATCAGAGCAGGTAGGCAAATGGGCGGCACGACACATTGTGCAGCGCATCAATGCTTTTAACCCCAGCGCCGAGCGCCCTTTTGTGCTGGGCCTCCCAACAGGCAGCTCACCGTTAGAAGCCTATAAAGCGCTTATCGTGATGCACAACGCGGGGCTGGTCAGCTTTAAACACGTGGTGACGTTTAATATGGATGAATATGTCGGTCTGCCAGCCGCACATCCGCAAAGCTATCACACCTTCATGTATGAGAATTTCTTCAATCACGTTGATATTCAGCAGGAAAATATTAACCTGTTGAACGGTAACGCCCCAGATGTGATGGCCGAGTGCCAACGCTATGAAGAGAAAATGACCGCCTATGGCAAGATTCACCTGTTTATGGGCGGTGTAGGTAATGACGGGCATATTGCGTTTAATGAACCGGCCTCATCCTTAGCCTCCCGTACGCGAATCAAAACGTTGACCGAAGAGACCCGCACCGCCAATTCCCGTTTCTTCGACGGTGATGTGTCTCAGGTTCCCAAATATGCGCTTACCGTCGGCGTCGGCACACTGCTAGATGCAGAGGAAGTGATGATTTTGGTGTCTGGCCGTAACAAAGCACAAGCGTTACAGGCAGCCGTAGAGGGCAATGTGAATCACATGTGGACCATCAGTTGTTTGCAACTGCATGCCAAGGCCATCATTGTTTGTGATGAGCCCTCTACCATGGAGTTGAAAGTCAAAACCGTGAAATACTTCCACGAGTTGGAAGCAGAAAGCCTTATCGGTCTTTAATCTGTAAGCCGGGAGTTCAAGATGTATGCGTTAACCCATTGTCGTATCTATACCGGGCACCAAATCCTGGATGACCATGCTATCGTTATCAACGATGGCACGATCGAAAGCGTGTGTCTCGAATCCGATCTCTCCGACACCCTGCCACGCCACAGTCTGAATGGTGCCTCGGTGGCCCCCGGCTTTATCGATTTACAGCTTAACGGCTGCGGTGGCGTCCAGTTCAATGACAGCCTTGATGCCATTTCCATTGCCACGCTGGAAACCATGCAGCATGCCAACCAACGCTCAGGTTGCACCAGTTTTCTCCCTACGCTTATCACCTCCAGTGATGCCTTTATCAAGCACGCGGTAGAAACGATGCGCGCTTATCTCGCATCATACGCCAATCAGGCGCTCGGCCTGCATATTGAAGGGCCCTGGCTGAATGTAATAAAAAAAGGTACGCACGATGCCCGCCTGATCCGTGCGCCAGAGCAACAGCTGGTTGACTATCTTTGTGCCAATGCGGATGTGATTGGTCAAATCACGCTGGCACCGGAAAAGGTGCCACCTGCCATGATTCGACAGCTTAGCCAGGCGGGGATCGTGGTTTCTGCCGGGCATTCCAATGCCACCTGGCAGGAAGCGAAACGCGGATTTGCTGCCGGTATTCGCTTTGCCACACACCTGTTTAATGCCATGCCGTATATTAGCGGACGCGAACCGGGTTTGGTGGGCGCTATTTATGATGCGCCTGAGATCTACTGCGGCATCATCGCCGACGGCATGCACGTTGATTGGGCCAATATCCGCAACAGCAAACGGATCAAAGGCGAAAAGCTTGTGCTGGTCACCGATGCCACGGCCCCGGCTGGCGCTGATATCGATAGGTTCACTTTTGCCGGTAAAACCATATACTACCGTGATGGGTTGTGCGTGGATGATAACGGCACGCTGAGCGGTTCGGCACTGACGATGATCGATGCCGTCAAGAACAGCGTGAAACATGTCGGTATTGCGCTCGATGAAGCGCTGCGTATGGCAACCCTTTACCCAGCGCGCGCCATGCATGTCGACGATCGGTTAGGCAGTATCGAAAGTGGAAAAATCGCCAACCTGACAGTATTTGATGATGGGTACCACGTCCTTCAGACCTTCGTGAATGGCAACAGCGTCTATACGCGATAACACGTGTAGCAAACGCTTAGGCTATCTGAGGTAGGGTGGATATAAAACGAGGCCGAAAAGATAAGCGAGCGTTCAAGAATGACGACAGGCGGACAAGCACAAATAGGGAATGTTGATCTGGTCAAGCAGTTAAATAGTGCCGTTGTCTATCGTCTGATTGATCAACAAGGCCCCATTTCCCGTATTCAGATAGCCGAATTCAGTCAGCTTGCCCCTGCCAGCGTCACAAAAATCACGCGCCAACTGTTGGAGCGTGGGTTGATAAAAGAAGTTGACCAACAGGCCTCTACCGGCGGGCGGCGCGCCATTTCCATCATTTGTGAAACGCGGCCTTTTCACGCGATTGCCGTGCGTTTGGGCCGTCACGGTGCCACGATTGCACTTTACGATCTTCAGGGTAAATCACTTAACGATGCCCACTACCCGTTGACAGAAAGCACTCAGGATACGCTGGAAGCTTCGCTGTTTGACGCCATCAGCGATTTTATCGCCATCAATCAACGCCGTATTCGGGAATTGATCGCTATCTCGGTGGTGCTCCCTGGCCTGGTCGATCCCTCGGCGGGAATTGTGCATTACATGCCGCATATCAGCGTCGATAACTGGCCGCTGGTACAACTGTTACAACAGCGCTTTAAGGTTACCTGCTTTGTCGGCCATGATATTCGCAGCCTGGCGCTGGCTGAACACTATTTTGGTGCCACTCACGACTATCCCGACTCCATTTTGGTCCGCGTTCACCGCGGCACCGGTGCGGGCATTTTGGTCAACGGTCAAATATTCCTCGGTAGCAACGGCAACGTGGGCGAAATCGGACATATTCAGATCGATCCCCTCGGCGAGCGTTGCCACTGCGGTAACTTTGGCTGTCTGGAAACGGTGGTGTCCAACGGTGCGATTGAGCAACGTGTTGCTCACCTGCTATCACAAGGGTTCAGCAGCAAACTGACACGCGAAGAGTGCACCATCACCGCCATCTGCAAAGCCGCCAACCGGGGTGATACGCTGGCACAAGATGTGCTCGAGCACGCGGGTAAATATTTAGGCAGAGCGCTTGCCATCGCCATCAACCTGTTCAACCCGCAAAAGGTAGTGATTGCCGGTGAAATCACCGATGCCGAGAAAATTCTGTTGCCCGCCATTCAACGCTGCATCAACACTCAGGTGCTGAAAGAATTTCGTCAGCACCTGCCGATCGAAGTGTCCACACTGAACCACCTCTCTCCCATCGGGGCTTTCGCACTGGTAAAACGCGCCATGCTTAACGGCGTGCTGTTGCAACATTTGCTGGAGCCCTCTTGATCGCGCTCGTTTGCGGGATTATGTAATCCGCAAAAATTCGCCCTCAATAGCGACACCGATTATCATTTTTTCATAAACAAGCCTTTCGCATTGAATAAAACACATGCCAAAGGCTTTTTTCATTAAATGATATTGAATTCAAGTGGCGTTTTGATGCTAAATCATTGTCATTGGTAGAGCAAAAGGCAACGCGAAGCGTTGTGGTATTGTCCCACTCAAGGTTGCTGACGCCATAACCGTGTTATTTCACTACAGACAGGTGAGCTAGAGGGAGTTCTTTATGTGTTCTATTTTTGGTGTGTTGGATATCAAAACCGATCCGGTTGAATTGCGTAAAAAAGCGCTGGAGCTGTCTCGCCTGATGCGCCACCGCGGCCCGGACTGGTCTGGTATTTATGCCAATGAAAAAGCGATTTTGGCCCACGAACGTCTCTCCATCGTTGACGTCAACACCGGTGCCCAACCGCTCTACAACCAGGCGCACACCCATATTCTGGCTGTCAACGGTGAAATCTATAACCATCAGGCATTGCGCCAGCAGTACGGCGACCGTTATGCCTTCCAGACCGGTTCTGACTGCGAAGTCATTCTGGCACTGTATCAAGAAAAAGGGCCGGAATTCTTAGACGACCTGCGCGGCATGTTCGCCTTTGCGCTGTATGACAGTGAGAAAGACGCTTACCTGATTGGCCGTGACCATTTGGGCATTATCCCGCTGTATATGGGCCACGATGAATTCGGCAACTTCTATGTCGCCTCCGAAATGAAAGCGCTGGTGCCGGTCTGCCGTACCATCAAGGAATTCCCGGCAGGCAGCTACCTGTGGAGCAAAGACGGCGAAATTCGCGAATACTACCGCCGTGACTGGTTCGAATACGATGCCGTCAAAGACAACGTGACTGATAAAGAAGCGCTGCGTGACGCGTTGGAAGAATCGGTGAAAAGCCACCTGATGTCCGATGTGCCTTACGGCGTACTGCTTTCTGGCGGTCTGGACTCTTCCGTTATTTCCGCGATTACCAAGAAATTTGCCGCACG
Organism: Candidatus Symbiopectobacterium sp. NZEC151; assembly: GCF_025962655.1. Taxonomy (GTDB): domain Bacteria; phylum Pseudomonadota; class Gammaproteobacteria; order Enterobacterales; family Enterobacteriaceae; genus Symbiopectobacterium. The sequence continues at coordinate 48,245 of NZ_JAGFPE010000002.1, forward strand.
CCGCGTGGAAGACGACGAACGCAGTGAAGCCTGGTGGCCGCAACTGCACTCTTTCGCAGTGGGCCTGGAAGGCGCGCCGGATCTGAAAGCCGCGCAGGAAGTGGCAAGCCATTTGGGCACGGTGCACCACGAAATTCATTTCACCGTGCAAGAAGGGCTGGATGCGATTCGTGACGTGATTTATCACATCGAAACGTATGACGTGACTACCATTCGTGCGTCTACGCCGATGTATCTGATGTCGCGTAAAATCAAAGCGATGGGCATCAAAATGGTGCTGTCCGGTGAAGGCTCTGATGAAGTGTTCGGCGGTTACCTGTATTTCCACAAAGCGCCAAACGCCAAAGAGCTGCACGAAGAAACGGTACGTAAACTGCTGGCCCTGCATCAATACGATTGCGCGCGTGCCAACAAGGCCATGTCCGCCTGGGGCGTGGAAGCACGTGTGCCGTTCCTGGATAAAAAATTCCTGGATGTAGCAATGCGCATCAACCCTCAGGACAAAATGTGTGGCAACGGGAAAATGGAAAAACACATTCTGCGCGAATGTTTTGAATCCTACCTGCCACACAGCGTCGCCTGGCGTCAGAAAGAGCAATTCTCTGATGGCGTAGGGTATAGCTGGATTGACACGCTGAAAGAGGTAGCGGCAAAACAGGTTACCGATCAGCAACTGGAAACCGCCCACTTCCGTTTCCCGTACAACACGCCGACATCCAAAGAAGGCTACCTGTACCGTGAAATCTTCGAAGAGCTGTTCCCGGTACCGAGCGCCGCAGAATGCGTGCCTGGAGGCCCTTCTGTCGCCTGTTCTTCGGCAAAAGCGATCGAGTGGGATGAGTCCTTCAAAAAGCTGGACGATCCTTCAGGCCGTTCGGTTGGCGTTCACCAATCAGCCTACTGATAGCAAACGTTATAGAACATTGCCTTATGGTGATTGTCTCGAATAAAAACGGGCCCTTTGCGGGCCCGTTTTTTTACTTTTGTCGCAGGAAAACCTGTTTTATTGTCGCTTTTCTCATCATACTGTTCACAACCCAAACAAACGAACCGTCACAGGCGTTTTTAGGGAAAAAATGTGTTGACGCAATTCGGCCAACTACGCATAATGCGCCCCGCAACGCCGATGAAGGTGACGCGGAAAAGATGGCTACGTAGCTCAGCTGGTTAGAGCACAGCACTCATAATGCTGGGGTCACAGGTTCGATTCCCGTCGTAGCCACCATCTTTTCTTGCGGGAGTGGCGAAATTGGTAGACGCACCAGATTTAGGTTCTGGCGCCGCAAGGTGTGCGAGTTCAAGTCTCGCCTCCCGCACCATTCCTTCACGGTTGTTATGCAACAAGGCATGTTAGGGTATTGGGGTATCGCCAAGCGGTAAGGCACCGGTTTTTGATACCGGCATTCCCTGGTTCGAATCCAGGTACCCCAGCCACCTTAATGCCGCATCGGATTGCACGTTGTTGGGGTATCGCCAAGCGGTAAGGCACCGGTTTTTGATACCGGCATTCCCTGGTTCGAATCCAGGTACCCCAGCCATGTAATTGATGCTATGTGATTGAAGTTAAAAGTTTTTGTTGAAAAGCAAAAAACCAAGATGTACTATTTGGCTACGTAGCTCAGCTGGTTAGAGCACAGCACTCATAATGCTGGGGTCACAGGTTCGATTCCCGTCGTAGCCACCACATTTTTGGGGTATCGCCAAGCGGTAAGGCAGTGGATTCTGATTCCACCATTCCGAGGTTCGAATCCTCGTACCCCAGCCAAAAAAACGCTGGTAACACAGCGAGAAACAGGGCGACAGTCGAAAGACGTCGCCCTGTTTGCTTTTATTCGTTATTCAATAAACGATTAAAGGCCACCGAGCGGTAACCCGGTGGCCTTAGTTACGTTTCCGGCATTAAGTCAGGAAAATGCGGATCAGCTCCAAAAACGCTACTAGCGCCTTTAGAACGATGATGGCCGATTCTACAATCGCTCTCATCCGTTTGCTCCGGTTGGGAGCGCGATTCCCCTGATCGTTACCTTTACGCTGCCTGCACGAAGGATTATCGCCTTTGTTAGTAACAATTGTCGCGCTCAGGTCAAGGCACCGAACCAGCACCACCTGTAACCCGGACAGGTCTTTACCTCTCAACATGACTTGTGCCACATAACCGTAGCCCTAGAACGCAACCGCATACCAACAACTAGAGAGTAAAAAGCGGCCCTGAGTAACACAATTAACGCACAGTAAACAGGCAAAAAAAAACCCAACAGCGAAGTTGGGTTTTTTGCTTGCCAAGGTTGGTGGCCTCAGCGCGGCGCGACAATCGTTACTAACACATTGAGTCTACCTTCTCCATCGGCCGATGACAACTCTACCAGAGAGACGATCATGGTGAGAACGTTGAACCGCGAATCAACAAACGAAGAGCGCTTCTGTTTCCCTATCAAAAATGTCGTATCAATGCGCCACCGACTTGGAAAACAGGTTAATCACTATCACGCCCAGGATAATCAGCAACATTCCCAGCATCGCGGGCAAATCGAGTTTTTGGCCGTAGAACAGCCAACTGACCGTGGCAATCAGCACAATCCCAACCCCTGACCAGATGGCATAAATGATGCCAGTCGGCAGCGTGCGCATAGTCAGAGAAAGGCAATAGAACGACACGCCATAAAATATCACAGTAATAATGCTGGGCATTAAACGACTAAAGCCATCTGAAAGCTTGAGCGCCGAAGTGGCGATCACTTCCGCCACAATGGCGAGAGAAAGAAACAGATACGTCATAAACAACCGCTACCTTACAAAATCGCGCCCGAGCGCCTTAGCCTTAGAAATCGACCACCATCACCACACTAACACCAATACATTACACACCGATGGCATATTTCAGCGCCAGCGTTTTGAGATGTCCCGCGCGCTCAGCCGCCAGCAATGCCATATTTCGGGCAAAGGTCAACGGCGGTAAACTATTGCTAAACGCGTTATAAAACAAATCCATGCCATTTTGCATTAACAGATTATCGGCCTTACGCCGGCGCTGATAGCGCAGCAAAACGGCCTCACTGTGCCAGCACTCCCCCGCATCCCGCGCGCCAGTCACAACCTCAATCAGTGCGTCAGCATCACGATAACCGAGGTTCACGCCCTGCCCGGCGAGCGGATTAATGGTATGGGCCGCATCCCCCACCAGGGCGACGCCCTCAGCCACATAGCGTTGTGCATGACGACGCACCAGCGGGAACGACCCGGCGGCAACCGACTTCACGGGCCCCAAACGCGCGGGGAAGGTCTCTGCAATCGCGTTGTCCAACTGCGGCAGCGACAGTGATTGAAGCTGACGAATGCGACGCGGACTGTCATACCATGCCAACGCGCCCCACGATCCAAACAGCGGCAAAAATGCGCGCGGCCCCTGAGGCGTAAACTGCTGCCAGGTACAATCCTGCTGAGGCTGCTGGGTATCGACGGCAATCAACATGCACGATTGCCGATACTGCCATCCATTGATGCCAATGCCCGCCCACTGGCGCACACGCGAGTTGGCACCATCCGCACCGAGAACCAGAGGCGCGCTCAATGTCTCTCCGCTCTCCAGCGTAATCTGCCAGCACGCTGGCGTGCGAACCATGCTGCGTATCTGCGCGGGGCAACGGATATCACACCGCTGCTGTTCGGCCAGGCATTGCCACAGCGCCAGTTGCAGTACCCGATTCTCCACCATGAATCCCAATTCGGGCAGGTGCAAGTCGGCGGCGCTGAAAGCAACGCGCGCATCATCCCATTCCCAGGTTTCCAATCGGCGATAAGGCGCACAGCGCATCTGCTCAACGCCCGACCACGCCCCCAACGACTTTAACAGTGAAACAGAGGCATATCCCAGCGCCGAAACCCGAATATCCGGCGCACTGTCGTCCATAAAGGTAGCGGGGGCCGCCTGCTCCAGCACCGCGACCTGAAAACCGTTGCGCGCGAGCCCGAGCGCGACTGCGGCACCGACCATCCCGCCACCGACCACGATGGCATCATACCGTTGATTTATTCCGTTCATCGTGCCTAAACCGACTCAAACTGTGTGACTGATAGGCACAGTGTACTGGATTTTCGCCAACCGCGTTGACTCTGCGAAAAAACGCTCAACAAATTTCGCGCTCTGGTCACAACCGCAGCAAAAGATTACAATACGTGCCCCGTCCGTATTTCCGGGCATCTATGATTTGGTAATACGCTTTTTCACCCGCACTGAGTAATGACAAGTCGATGACAAAGAAACTGCACATTAAAACCTGGGGCTGTCAGATGAATGAGTACGATTCATCCAAGATGGCTGACCTGCTGGAAAGTACACACGGTTATGAGCTGACCGAGGTGGCCGAAGAGGCTGACGTTCTGCTGCTGAATACCTGTTCTATCCGTGAAAAGGCACAGGAAAAAGTTTTCCATCAACTTGGCCGCTGGAGAGCGCTGAAAGAGAACAATCCAGACCTGATTATTGGTGTGGGCGGCTGTGTGGCTTCTCAGGAAGGTGAGCATATTCGCGAACGCGCCAGTTATGTCGATCTGATTTTTGGCCCGCAAACGCTGCACCGCCTGCCAGAGATGATTAACCACGTTCAGGGCACACACAGTCCGGTGGTCGATATCAGCTTCCCGGAAGTCGAAAAATTTGACCGACTGCCGGAGCCTCGTGCCGAAGGGCCGTCGGCGTTTGTTTCCATCATGGAAGGGTGCAACAAATACTGTTCATTCTGCGTGGTGCCTTATACGCGCGGTGAAGAAGTCAGCCGCCCCTGCGACGACGTCTTATATGAAATTGCGCAGTTGGCCGCACAAGGGGTACGCGAAGTTAACTTGTTGGGTCAAAACGTCAACGCCTATCGTGGTGAAAATTTTGATGGCAGCATCTGCTCGTTTGCCGATTTGCTGCGTCTGGTGGCCGCGATAGACGGCATCGACCGCCTCCGCTTTATCACCAGTCACCCGATTGAGTTTACCGACGATATCATCAGCGTCTATGAAGATACGCCTGAACTGGTGAGTTTCCTTCATCTGCCGGTGCAGAGCGGTTCCGATCGCATTCTGACCATGATGAAGCGCCGCCATACCGCGCTGGAATACAAAGCCATTATTCGTAAACTGCGCAGCGCGCGACCGGATATACACATCAGTTCCGACTTTATTATCGGCTTCCCCGGTGAAACCCAGGAAGATTTTGAACAAACCATGAAACTGATTGGTGACGTCAATTTTGATATGAGTTTTAGCTTTATCTACTCCGCGCGTCCGGGAACGCCCGCCGCAGACATGGTTGATGATGTCAGCGAAGAAGAGAAAAAGCAGCGCTTGTATATTCTGCAAGAACGTATCAGCCAGCAGGCGATGCAGTTCAGCCGTCGCATGTTGGGCAGCATCCAACGCATTCTGGTGGAAGGAACATCACGTAAAAGCGTGATGGAACTGTCAGGCCGCACGGAAAATAACCGCGTGGTTAACTTCGAAGGCACCCCGGATATGATTGGTAAGTTCGTTGATGTTGAAATTGTCGACGTTCGTCCGAATTCACTGCGCGGCATGGTTGTCAAAACAGAAGACCAGATGGGCCTGCGCATCAGTGAATCTCCGGCCTCCGTGATTGCACGTACCCGTAAAGAGAACGATATCGGCGTCGGCATCTACCAACCCTGATGGATGACCCGCACGGGCGATGCACTCGCCCGTGCACTTGTTAGCCGCGCGTCATCATAGATGTATTGCCACTTGCACCTTTCCCTGTTACCGATAAATAATTCAATCATCATCTCGCACCTTATTGTTCTCATCACTCACGATGACGAGCGTTGACATACCAAGAGGAATAATTTGAACGTTACGATAAAAGAGATTGCCCTCGAACCCGCTGATAATAAACGCCTGCTCAACCTGTGCGGCCCCTTTGATAGCAATATCAAACAGTTGGAGCGCCGTCTCGGAATCGAAATCAACCGTCGAGACAACACATTCAAACTGGTCGGAAAAGGCCTGTGCATTGAGGCAGCGGCAGATATTCTGCAACGTCTCTATGTTGATACCGCGCCCGTGCGTGGCGTGGAAGGCGATATCGATCCTGAGCAGATTCATCTGGCGATCAAAGAATCGGGCGTACTGGAGCAAAGCGCCGAGAGCGTGCCGGATTTTGGCAAGGCAATCAACATTCGCACCAAACGTGGCATCATCAAGCCGCGCACGCCGAATCAGGCGCAGTATATCGCCAACATCCTCGACCATGATATCACCTTCGGCGTAGGCCCTGCGGGAACGGGGAAAACCTATCTGGCGGTCGCTGCTGCGGTGGATGCGCTCGAACGTCAGGATATCCGCCGCATTTTGTTAACGCGCCCGGCCGTTGAAGCGGGGGAAAAACTCGGCTTTCTGCCCGGTGATTTGAGCCAAAAGGTCGATCCTTACCTGCGCCCACTCTACGATGCATTATTCGAAATGCTGGGGTTTGAGCGCGTGGAAAAACTCATTGAGCGCAACGTGATTGAAGTAGCACCGTTAGCCTATATGCGCGGCCGTACCCTGAACGACGCCTTTATCATCCTCGATGAGAGCCAGAACACCACGCTCGAACAGATGAAAATGTTCCTGACCCGTATTGGCTTCAATTCCAAGGCAGTGATTACCGGTGACATCACTCAGATTGACCTGCCACGCAATATGAAATCGGGGTTGCGCCACGCCATTGACGTATTGGCCAATGTGGAAGAGATCAGCTTTAACTTCTTTCACAGTGAAGATGTGGTACGCCATCCGGTGGTCGCGCGCATCGTCAACGCCTATGAAGCCTGGGAAGAAGCCGATCAGAAACGTCGCGCCACGCAGGCCGAAGAGCGCAAACGCGAAGCACAAGCAGCCAGTGCACCCGCCGTATCAGAGGCGGGTGATAAGCAGGAGTCACAATGAGTCAGGTTATTCTCGATTTACAAATCGCCAGCGACAACAGCGCAGGGCTGCCCAGCGAACAGGATTTTCAACGTTGGCTGGAGGCGGTACTGCCGCAGTTTCAGCCAGAAGCGGAAGTGACCATTCGTATCGTTGATGAAGCGGAAAGCCACGAACTGAATCACACCTATCGTGGCAAAGACAAACCCACCAACGTGCTCTCTTTTCCGTTCGAAGCGCCGCCGGAAGTTGAGCTGTCGTTATTGGGCGATCTGATCATTTGCCGCCAGGTGGTGGAGCAGGAAGCCATTGAACAGCAAATCACCGCAGAATCCCACTGGGCACATATGGTGATTCACGGTTGTCTGCATCTGCTGGGTTATGATCACATCGAGGACGACGAAGCGGAAGAGATGGAAGCGTTGGAAACCGAGATCATGCAGCAAATGGGCTATGCGGACCCTTATCTGTCTGAAAAAGAGTGAGCCAACAGGCCTGCAACTCGAATTATTTAGGGCACACGTTGTTCTGTTATTGCGAAAAGTACAGTAGATTACGACAAGCCTCGGCTTTTTCATGATGATGTATTTTCCATTATGGTGCCATTTCCGTCATCATAGCTTCACGGCGTTATGGTTAAACATAACGCCACGCGCGGTTAGCACCGTGCACCTTAATGTCAACCCGCCCGCGCGCCCTGATGGTCTTATGGCGTATGCCCCTTTTGCGTGGTTGATGATGATTGACTAACCAGAGAGACAGTAAATAAAACGCCATGAGCGACGACCATTCTCAAAACAGCGATAGCCCCAGTCCCAAGAAAGGATTCTTCTCACTGATCCTTAACCAGCTTTTTCATGGTGAACCCAAGGATCGTAGTGACCTCCTCGCCTTTATTCGTGATTCCGAACAAAACGATCTGATCGATCCCGACACCCGCGACATGCTCGAAGGGGTGATGGATATCGGAGAGCAGCGCGTGCGAGATATCATGATCCCCCGTTCGCAAATGATCACGCTGAAGCACAATCAGACACTGGAAGAGTGTCTGGATGTGATTATCGAATCGGCACATTCGCGTTTCCCGGTGATCAGTGAAGACAAGGACCATATTGAAGGCATCCTGATGGCCAAGGATCTGCTGCCGTTTATGCGCAGCGATGCCGCGCCGTTCAGCATGGAACAGGTGTTGCGTCCCGCGGTCGTGGTGCCGGAAAGCAAACGCGTGGACCGCATGCTGCACGAGTTCCGTTCGCTGCGTTATCACATGGCTATCGTCATCGATGAGTTTGGCGGTGTTTCTGGTCTGGTCACCATTGAAGATATTCTTGAGCTGATCGTTGGCGAAATTGAAGATGAGTACGACGACGAGGAAGATCGCGATATCCGTCAACTGAACCGACACACCTACACCGTGCGCGCGTTAACACCGATTGAAGATTTCAATGAGGTGTTTGGCACGCAGTTCAGCGATGAAGAAGTGGACACCATCGGCGGGCTGGTGATGCAAGCCTTCGGCCATCTGCCGGCGCGTGGTGAAACCATCGACATCAACGGTTACCTGTTCAAAGTTGCCATGGCGGACAGCCGACGTATTATTCAGGCTCATGTCAGAATCCCTGACGAAGCGCATCAACCAACACTGGAACCCTAATTCGACAATGTCTGTCATGTCTGTTTTACGACGCCAGCGGGTGCGTATCCTGCTGGCGCTGTTCTGCGGTGCCTGGGGCACCCTGGCATTTTCGCCGTTTGATTTCTGGCCTGCCGCACTGGTTTCGCTGTGCGGATTGCAAGCCCTGACGCTGAACAGAACCTGGCGGCAATCCGCCGCCATTGGTTTTAGCTGGGGCTTTGGCCTGTTTGGCAGCGGAGTGAACTGGGTGTACGTCAGCATCGCCGAGTTCGGCGGCATGCCGGAAGCCATTAATGTATTTCTGGTGGTACTGCTGGCGCTGTATCTGTCGCTTTATCCCGCGCTCTTCGCGGGGCTGTTAACGCGCATTTGGCCGCGAACGACGCTGGTGCGCCTGATCGTGGTCGCGCCAGTACTGTGGCAGTTCACTGAGTGGTTGCGCGGTTGGGTACTCACCGGCTTTCCCTGGCTACAATTTGGCTACAGCCAGATTGACGGGCCGCTGCAAGGCCTGGCACCGCTGCTAGGGGTTGACGGTATCAATCTCTTGTTGGTGATCATTGCCGGACTGCTGGTCTTTGGTACCGCACGACGCAAAACCCTCCCTCTTTATTGCGCTATCGCGTTACTGGTGCTCCCGTGGCCGCTGAAATTTATCCACTGGTTCACACCTCAGCCCGAGCGCGCGGTCAACGTTGCGCTGGTGCAAGGCAATATTGCCCAAGCGCAAAAGTGGGATCCGAATGCACTGCAACAGATTCTGAATATCTACCGCGACGCCACGCAACCTTATCTGGATAAAGCGCCAATCGTTATCTGGCCAGAATCGGCTATCCCAGATGTGGAGACGCGTCAGCAAGACTACCTGCACCAGATCGACGACCTGCTGCGCGCGCACAACAGCAGTCTGGTCACCGGGGTTGTGGATGCACGCCGTCGCACAAACGAGCAGGTTGACTTCTACAACAGCATTATCGTGCTGGGTGGTAACGAGCCGTACCGCTATCCCAGCGCTAACCGCTACAACAAGAACCATCTGGTGCCGTTTGGTGAGTTCGTGCCGTTGGAAACGCTGTTACGGCCGTTGGCACCGTTCTTCGATCTGCCGATGTCTTCGTTTAGCCGCGGCCCTTACCAACAGCCTCAGCTCATGGTAAACGGTATACGGATGACGGCCACGGTGTGCTATGAAATTATTCTCGGCCAACAAGTGCGCGATAACTTCCAGCCTGATACCGATATGCTGCTGACCATATCCAACGATGCCTGGTTTGGTCGTTCTATCGGCCCATGGCAGCATTTCCAGATGGCCCGCATGCGTGCTCTGGAATTAGGGCGTCCGCTGCTGCGGGCGACCAACAATGGCGTGACTGCCGTGATTGGCCCTCAGGGTGAAATCAGTGCCGAACTGCCGCAGTTTACGCGCAAAGTGCTGCTCACCAAGGTGACACCAACCACCGGCATCACCCCCTACGCTCGCTTTGGTGCCTGGCCGATGTGGATCATTCTCGCCGTACTGGCCGGTATTGCCTGCGTCACCCGTCTGCGTCGTTAACGTTATCACCGGCAGGCGTTGTCTGCCGGTTTCCCGCCAATACCTGCCATACCTTTGCGTAATACCTGCCATCGCCCATTTGCATAATTGGCACATCATTTGCTTATTATTCATTGAATAACAGAGTGTAACGGGATGATTCCGTTGTTTGCTCTCTGAAAACCAGCGAAAAAGCACCTTAACAGGGCAATCAGCGCACCAAAATAGTGCCAAACGATTTTAGTGCAGTGATTTAGTGCAGTTGAGTTCTCAAAAGACAAACAAATTTATTTCATTTTGTTCACAATCGGCTATTTTTTAAAGATAAAGGCAAGTACTCGCTCTTTTATGGTGCATAGCCCGTCGCACCCAAGAGAGCGCTCTATCGGCATGATTGAATTCGCAACCGCCTTAGCGTCATAGCGACTGCCGTCATCACAACAGCAAAGGAGTTACAACATGCAAATGCGTAAACTGGCACTGTCACTGCTTCTGATTGGTACAGCCGCAAGCAGCCTGGCTCATGCAGAAGAATTAACGGGGACGCTGAAAAAGATCAAAGACAATGGCGTTATCGTTGTAGGCCACCGTGAGTCTTCCGTGCCATTTTCCTACTATGACAACCAACAGAAAGTCGTTGGTTACTCTCAGGATTACTCGAACAAAATTGTCGATGCGGTCAAAGCAAAAATTGGCGTTGCCGATCTTCAGGTCAAACTGATTCCGATCACATCCCAGAACCGTATCCCCTTGTTGCAAAATGGCACCTTTGATTTTGAATGTGGTTCCACCACCAACAACCTGGAACGTCAGCAACAGGCGGCTTTCTCCAATACCATCTTTATCGTCGGTACGCGTTTGCTGACTAAAAAAGACTCGGGCATTAAAGACTTCCCGGATCTGGCAGGCAAAACCGTAGTGGTTACCTCTGGCACCACCTCTGAGAAATTGCTGAACAAGCTGAACGAAGAGAAAAAACTGGATATGCGTATCATCAGCGCCAAAGACCATGGCGATGCCTTCCGCACCATGGAAACAGGTCGTGCCGTTGCCTTTATGATGGATGACGCGTTGCTGGCCGGTGAACGTGCCAAGGCCAAACAGCAGGGCGACTGGGTGATCGTTGGTACCGCGCAGTCCGAAGAAGCCTATGGCTGTATGCTGCGTAAAGACGATCCGCAGTTCAAGAAACTGGTTGATGACACCATTGCGACATTGCAAACCTCCGGTGATGCGGAAAAATCATTCGATCGCTGGTTCAAACAGCCGATTCCGCCTAAAGATCTCAACATGAACTTCGATTTGTCAGCAGAGATGAAGGCACTGTTCAAAGCCCCTAACGATAAAGCATTAAACTAACAACAAGTGAAAACAAGGGCAGACAGCTTGCCCTCGATTGTTGACTCGTGGCTGGACAGACAGACGCCAGACGGTCGTTCCCCGTCTGGCGTCCCGGCCCAACCGGTGGATATCGCAGGTGTTGATTAACCGCACTGCCCTTTCCCACCAATGGGTTATCGCCACTCATCAATCTTCAGGGTAGCTCTGCTACCCTTTTTTTACCGGAGTTTGCTATGTCTATAGATTGGAACTGGGGTATTTTTTTACAAGCCGCCCCGTTCGGTAATACCACTTATCTTGGGTGGATTTGGTCTGGGTTGCAGGTCACTGTGGCGCTGTCCATCTGCGCCTGGATCATTGCATTCGTTGTCGGCTCTGTTTTCGGCATTTTGCGCACCGTCCCCAACCGGTTTTTGTCAGGTCTCGGCACCTGCTATGTGGAAATGTTCCGTAACGTCCCGCTTATCGTCCAATTTTTCGCCTGGTATCTGGTGGTTCCCGAATTACTGCCGCAAAAGATTGGCATGTGGTTTAAAGCGGAACTGGATCCCAACATTCAGTTTTTCGTCTCCTCCATGGTCTGTTTAGGCCTGTTTACCGCCGCTCGCGTCTGCGAGCAGGTTCGTGCTGGCATCCAATCACTGCCCCGCGGCCAGAAAGCCGCCGCGCTTGCCATGGGGCTAACGCTGCCGCAGACCTATCGTTACGTTCTGCTGCCCAATGCCTATCGCATTATCGTACCGCCCCTGACGTCTGAAATGCTCAACATGGTGAAAAACTCGGCCATCGCCTCGACCATCGGGCTGGTTGACATGGCTGCACAGGCGAACAAGCTGCTGGATTACTCTGCGCACGCCTATGAGTCCTTTACCGCTATCACGCTGGCGTATGTCGCGATTAACGCCATTATCATGCTGATTATGCAAGTGGTTGAGAAAAAGACCCGTTTGCCCGGCAATATGGGGAGTAAATAATGTACGCATTTGACTGGAGCTCCATTGCGCCAAGCATGCCCTACCTGCTGCAAGGGCTAGTGGTCACACTGAAAATCACGGTGATTGCCGTGGTGTTTGGCATCCTGTGGGGAACCGTTCTGGCGGTAATGAGGTTGTCGCCTATCGCCCCGATTCGCTGGTTCGCCAAAGGCTACGTCAACATTTTCCGCTCCATCCCGTTGGTGATGGTATTGCTGTGGTTCTACCTTGTGGTTCCTAGCTTATTACAAAATGTGCTTGGGCTATCACCAAAAACGGATATTCGTCTGATCTCCGCTATGGTAGCCTTTTCGCTGTTTGAAGCCGCCTATTACTCTGAAATCATTCGTGCGGGCATACTCAGCATTTCACGCGGACAATCTTCCGCGGCGTTGGCGCTCGGCATGACGCAGTGGCAATCCATGAAACTGGTGATCCTGCCGCAGGCGTTTCGCGCCATGGTGCCGTTGCTCCTGACGCAGGGGATCGTCCTGTTCCAGGATACCTCGCTGGTGTACGTACTGAGCCTGGCGGACTTCTTCCGCACCGCGTCAACCATTGGCGAGCGCGACGGGACCCAGGTGGAGATGGTGCTGTTTGCCGGATTGGTTTATTTCGTTATCAGCATTAGTGCATCAATGCTGGTCAGTTACCTGAAAAGAAGGACTGTTCGATGATTACTCTAAAAAACGTTTCCAAATGGTATGGTCACTTTCAGGTGCTCTCCGATTGTTCAACAGAAGTGAAGAAAGGCGAAGTGGTGGTGGTTTGTGGGCCGTCAGGTTCGGGGAAATCTACGCTTATCAAAACCGTTAATGGCCTTGAACCCGTGCAGCAAGGTCAGATTGACGTTAACGGCATCTCGGTTAACGACAAGAAAACCAATCTGGCACAATTGCGTTCCAAAGTGGGCATGGTGTTTCAGCATTTTGAACTGTTTCCCCACCTCTCCATCATTGAGAACCTGACGCTGGCACAGGTAAAAGTGCTCAAGCGTGACAAAGGGGCCGCGCGTGAAAAGGCCACCAAGTTACTCAATCGCGTAGGTTTGTCCGCGCACGCCAACAAATTTCCCGGCCAACTCTCCGGCGGGCAGCAACAGCGCGTCGCCATTGCGCGCGCACTCTGCATGGATCCGATAGCCATGCTGTTTGATGAGCCGACGTCCGCGCTCGATCCAGAAATGATCAACGAAGTGCTGGATGTAATGGTTGAGCTGGCGCAAGAAGGTATGACGATGATGGTCGTTACCCACGAAATGGGCTTTGCGCGCAAAGTGGCACACCGCGTCATCTTCATGGATGAAGGCAAGATTGTGGAAGATACGCCAAAAGACGAGTTCTTTAACAATCCCAAATCCGATCGCGCCAAAGACTTTCTGGCGAAGATCCTGCACTAAGCCATCACCCAGCGTCGCAATGTCAGGCGCTGCGACTCACGTTCCCGCGCAAGCGGGAACGTGCTTCTCTTAAGCTGCCCCGTCAGGGCTGAAAAGGTTGCCGCTGAAACTGATCGTGCTCGCACTTCGGACAACGAGGCAGCACTTCCGGCGTATAAAATGCCACATGATGATGGCAGTTTTCACACACCAAATTTCCCAGCCCTACGACTTCGCCACTGTGGTAAACGCCGTGATGGCTGACATCTTTAAACAGCGCCTGCCATTCCAACTGGGTTTTATCCGTGATATCCACCAGTTCTTGCCACAGGCTCTCTTTGATCACACGCAGAAACACGCTATCGGATAAATCCTCTTCCTGGCTATCCGTATAACGCTGAGCAAATTCAGCCAAATCGCGCTCCACAGACTGAATAATGTCTTCGCGTTCACTGTGGGTGAGATCTTCGCTGTCGTGCAAGCTCTCCCGGGCGTGTTGGAGCATCTGCGTCAGATCGCGTTCACCGGCGCTTAAACGCGTCATGATGGAAGACATCAGCGCACGATAATGCCGAGCTTTCTTGTTCATGGTGCCTCCTGAATACGCGGATTGGTTAACATTAGTGGGGCAATGACGGTACCTGTTTAGCTATCCCTCTCTATTTTAGACGGTTTTAAGCACTATTCTTGATCATTGCCGCTCTTTGCCTCACTTTTTGCCAACTTTGTCGCTTGCGCGCAGAAATACGTGCTAAGGGCATAGAGACGGTTGTTGCCAGCGTTGCTTATCAGCTATGCTATGCGGATCATTATGATGAATCGGAACACGCTACGGGTGTAGCGCTTCTTTACTAAATAGGACCCCTGGCTGCCATGCAAGAGCAATACCGCCCAGAAGAGATAGAAACTCGCGTCCAGCTTCACTGGCAAGAAAACAAAACGTTTAAAGTGACCGAAGAGCCCGGCAAGGAAAAGTACTACTGCCTTTCCATGCTCCCCTACCCTTCTGGCCGCCTACACATGGGGCACGTTCGTAATTACACCATCGGTGACGTTATTTCCCGCTACCAACGCATGCTGGGGAAAAATGTCCTGCAACCGATCGGGTGGGATGCCTTTGGTCTGCCGGCTGAAGGCGCAGCGGTCAAAAACAACACCGCACCGGCCCCCTGGACCTATGCCAACATCGATTACATGAAAAACCAGCTGAAGCTGCTGGGCTTTGGTTATGACTGGGATCGTGAAGTCGCCACCTGTAAACCCGATTACTACCGCTGGGAACAGTGGTTCTTCACCAAGCTGTACGAAAAAGGGCTGGTCTATAAGAAGACCTCAGCGGTGAACTGGTGCCCGAACGATCAGACGGTGCTGGCCAACGAACAGGTTATCGATGGCTGCTGCTGGCGCTGTGACAGCAAAGTGGAGCGTAAAGAGATTCCGCAGTGGTTTATCAAAATCACCGATTACGCCGATCAGTTGCTCAACGATCTGGACACGTTGGAAAGTTGGCCGGAGCAGGTCAAAACCATGCAGCGCAACTGGATTGGCCGTTCGGAAGGGGTAGAAATTACCTTTGACGTGGCTGATAGCGCTGACAAGCTGAGCGTCTACACCACGCGTCCGGATACCTTTATCGGTGCTACCTATGTCGCCGTTGCTGCTGCGCATCCGCTGGCGCTGCGCGCTGCCGCCACTAACCCGGCGCTGACCGCCTTTATCGATGAATGCCGTAACACCAAGGTTGCCGAAGCGGACATGGCCACCATGGAGAAAAAGGGCATCGCGACGGGCCTGTTCGTGGTGCACCCGCTGACCGGCGACAAACTGCCGGTATGGGCGGCCAACTTCGTTCTGATGGATTACGGCACCGGCGCGGTGATGGCCGTTCCGGGCCATGACCAACGCGACTGGGAATTCGCCACCAAATACCAGTTGACGATCAAACCCGTTATCCTGAACCTGGACGGCAGCGAACCCGATATCTCTGGGCAAGCCATGACCGAGAAAGGCGCACTGTTCAACTCAGGCGAATTCAGCGGTCTGGATCACGAAGCAGGCTTTAACGCCATTGCTGACAAGCTGGTTGCACTCGGCGTCGGCGCACGCAAAGTCAACTATCGCTTGCGCGATTGGGGGGTTTCCCGTCAGCGTTATTGGGGTGCGCCCATCCCGATGGTGACGCTGGAAGATGGCACCGTTATCCCGACGCCAGAAGATCAACTGCCGGTGATCCTGCCGGAAGACGTGGTGATGGATGGCATTACCAGCCCCATCAAGGCCGATCCCTCCTGGGCGAAAACCACCGTCAACGGTCAGCCTGCGCTGCGTGAAACCGATACCTTCGATACCTTTATGGAATCCTCCTGGTACTACGCGCGCTACACCTGCCCGCAGTACGATCAGGGCATGCTCGATCCGGCTGCGGCTAACTACTGGCTGCCGGTCGATCAATACGTGGGTGGTATCGAACACGCCATCATGCACCTGATGTATTTCCGCTTCTTCCACAAGCTGATGCGTGATGCTGGCCTGGTCACCTCCGATGAACCCGCCAAGCGTCTGTTGTGTCAGGGTATGGTGTTGGCTGACGCCTTCTACTACACCGGCAACAACGGCGAGCGCATCTGGGTATCACCGTCTGACGTCACCGTTGAACGTGATGACAAAGGGCGCATCCTGAAAGCCTTCGATGCAGAAGGCCGCGAAGTGGTGTATGCCGGGATGAGCAAGATGTCGAAATCGAAGAACAACGGTATCGACCCGCAGGTGATGGTAGAGAAATACGGTGCAGACACCGTGCGTCTGTTCATGATGTTCGCTTCTCCGGCAGAAATGACGCTGGAATGGCAGGAATCAGGCGTTGAAGGGGCTAACCGCTTCCTCAAACGCGTGTGGAAACAGGTTTACGACCACACGGAAAAAGGTGCCACCAGCGCGCTGGATGTCGCTGCACTGACCGAAGATCAGAAAGCACTGCGTCGCGACCTGCATAAAACCATCGCTAAAGTCACCGATGATATTGGTCGTCGTCAGACGTTTAACACCGCTATCGCCGCCGTGATGGAACTGATGAACAAGTTGGCGAAAGCGCCGCAGGAGAGCGAGCAGGATCGCGCGTTGACACAGGAAGCGCTGTTGGCCGTGGTGCGTATGCTGTACCCGTTCACACCGCACGCCTGCTTCACGCTGTGGCAGGCGCTGGGCGGCAATGGCGATATCGACACCGCGCCGTGGCCTGTCGCCGATGAAGACGCCATGGTGGAAGACTCCAAGCTGGTCGTGGTGCAAGTGAACGGCAAGGTACGCGGCAGAATTACGGTTGCTGCCGATGCCACTCAGGAGCAGGTTCAGGCGCGTGCCGCACAGGAACATCTGGTGGCAAAATACCTGGAAGGCGTTACAGTACGTAAAGTCATTTACGTTCCGGGCAAACTGCTTAACCTGGTTGTAGGTTAAGCCAAGGAGGCACTGTGCGACATCGTTTATTCACGTTGTTGCTGGGGTTGGCGGTGCTGGTCACCGCTGGCTGCGGTTTTCATCTGCGTGGCACCACACAACTGCCCAGCGAATTGAAAGTATTAACGCTGACCAGTAACGATCCTTTTGGTCCGTTGACCCGGGCCATTCGCGATCAGCTACGTGCCAGTGATGTAAGAATCGAGGACGACGCCGCGCGTCAGGATATCGCATCCCTGCGTATTCTCGGCTCCACGGAAACCAGAGACACCGTCTCTATTTTTCAGGACGGGACCACCGCAGAGTACCAACTGGTACTGACCGTTCAGGCGCAGGTGTTGTTGCCGGGTGAGGATATTTATCCACTCTCGGTCACGGTGTTCCGCACCTTCTTTGATAACCCGCTCGCGGCGTTGGCAAAAGACGCGGAGCAGGACATTATACGTAAGGAGATGCGCCGCCAGGCTGCCGAGCAGTTAGTGCGTAAACTGGTGACCATCAACGGCAATGATGAGGTGAAAAACCGCCAGCAACGTGCCGCCGCCATCAGCGCC
The DNA here is from genome assembly GCF_025962655.1 of Candidatus Symbiopectobacterium sp. NZEC151. GTDB lineage: Bacteria > Pseudomonadota > Gammaproteobacteria > Enterobacterales > Enterobacteriaceae > Symbiopectobacterium. Next base: position 66,027 of record NZ_JAGFPE010000002.1, read on the forward strand.
AACAACGGGCGTTCATGATCCGTATCTATCCGGAACAGCTTGCTGCGCAGCTCAATGAAGGGCTGCGCGCTTGCTATCTGCTGTTCGGCAACGACCCACTGTTATTGCAGGAAAGCCTGGACTCGCTGCGCCATCGCGCGCGTGAACAGGGTTTCACCGAGCATTTCAGCTTCACACTCGATCAAAGCACCGATTGGGATGCCATTTTCAGCGTATGTCAGGCACTCAGCCTGTTCGCTTCACGACAGAGCCTGCTGCTGCAACTGCCGGAAAACGGCCCGAACGCCGCCATGGCAGAAAATCTGGTCAAACTGGCTGGGCTGCTGCATCAGGACGTACTGCCGATTCTACGTGGCAACAAGCTGACCAAAGCGCAAGAAAACAGCGCCTGGTTTAAAGCATTGTCGCAACACGGCGTGATCGTCAACTGCTTAACCCCGGAACAGGCGCAATTACCGCGCTGGGTAGCGCAGCGTGCCAAGCAGCGCAACCTGCAACTGGATGATGCTGCCATACAACTGCTGTGTTACTGCTACGAGGGCAATTTGTTGGCCTTGATGCAGGCGCTCGAGCGGCTCGCCCTGCTCTATCCTGACGGCAAGCTCACGCTGCCACGCGTTGAGCAGGCGGTAAACGATGCCGCACACTTCACGCCGTTTCACTGGCTGGATGCGGTGCTGGCAGGCAAAAGCAAACGCGCCTGGCATGTGTTGCAACAGTTACAGGCTGAAGACAACGAACCCGTGATTTTGCTGCGCACACTCCAGCGTGAGCTGACGCTGTTGGTGACCTTGCAGCGCAACATGGCGACGACACCGCTACGCACCCTGTTTGATCAGCACAAGGTGTGGCAAAACCGACGCACGCTGCTCACTCAGGCACTCCAGCGGCTGAACGCACTTCAGTTGCAGCAGGCCATGCACCTGCTGACACGATTGGAACTGACGCTAAAACAGGATTATGGCCAATCCATCTGGCCGGAAATGCAAACGCTGACGCTGTTGTTGTGCGGCAAAGCGCTTGCGCCGGGTATGGTCAACGCCGATGAATAGCCCTAATCCCGCTGAACTGATCGCCTACTTCGGCGGCACCTTTGACCCCATCCATTATGGACATTTGCGTCCGGTCACCGCATTGGCGGATGAGATCGGGTTAACGCGCATCACGCTGATGCCCAATAACGTACCGCCCCACCGCGAACAACCTGAAGCCACAGCACAACAGCGAAAACACATGGTGGAACTCGCCATCGCCAAGACGCCGTTATTCAGCGTGGATGACCGCGAATTGCAGCGCATCACGCCGTCTTACACCATTGATACCATGGAGATGATTCGCGCAGAAAGGGGCGATAACACTCCATTGGCTTTTATCATCGGCCAGGATTCACTGCTCACATTACACGCTTGGCACCGCGGGCAAGACCTGCTCAAGGTATGCCATCTGTTGGTCTGCGCGCGCCCAGGTTATCGCACCGTATTGGATACGCCAGAACAGCAGGCGTGGCTGGAAGCGCACAGCGTTGAAAATGCGGCCGCCCTGCACGCGCAGCCGCACGGATTGATCTATTTGGCGCACACGCCGCTGGTCACCGTTTCTGCCACGGATATTCGCCAGCGCCGCCAGAAAGGTGAGCCCTGCGACGATTTGGTTCCCCCTGCCGTGCTGCATTTTATGGATGCTCACGACTTATACCGTTAACCCGCTTCCCACGTACCACTCTCTCATCGGGCATGCTATACTCCGCCGCTGGTTTTTCAGTCCAGTAAAAAACGGTAAAGCGCGTTTCTATGCCACACCATGTGCCGCAAAATGGACCGTTAATACCCTGAAACACCTGCGGTGCGTCATGCATGTACACGTAACCTTTTTTATCCCCCCGGAGCGCATTTCTCCGGTTGAACCGCCAGGCAGGAGGAACCTTTGCAAGGCCAAGCACTCCAAGATTTTGTTATTGATAAAATAGATGATTTAAAAGGCCAGGATATCGTTGCGCTAAACGTGCGTGGCAAATCCAGCATCACAGATTGCATGATCATCTGCACCGGTACATCCAGCCGCCACGTCGCGTCTATCGCCGACCATGTGGTACAAGCCTCGCGCGCCGCCGGGATGATCCCGCTGGGTGTTGAAGGTGTGCAAAGTGCGGACTGGGTGGTTGTCGATCTCGGTGATGTCATGGTGCATGTGATGCAGGAAGAAAGTCGTCACCTGTACGAACTGGAAAAGCTGTGGAGCTAGCATGAGGCTGCAACTGGTCGCCGTTGGCACCAAAATGCCGGACTGGGTGCAGACAGGTTTTACCGATTATCTGCGGCGTTTTCCCAAAGACATGCCCTTCGAGCTCACAGAGATCCCTGCCGGTAAACGGGGGAAGAATGCGGATATCAAACGTATTCTCGAGCGCGAAGGTGAACTGATGCTGGCGGCAGTGGGCAAAGGTAACCGTATTGTGACGCTGGATATTCCCGGTACACCGTGGGAAACCCCGCAGCTTGCCAGCCAGTTAGAACGCTGGAAACAGGACGGGCGTGACGTCAGCCTGCTGATTGGTGGCCCGGAAGGGCTGGCACCCGCCTGCAAAGCGGCAGCCGAGCAAAGCTGGTCACTGTCACCGTTAACGCTGCCGCACCCGCTGGTGCGCGTATTGGTGGCCGAGAGCCTGTATCGGGCGTGGAGCATCACCACCAATCACCCTTACCATAGAGAGTAAGACTGTCCGATGAAACACACGAAATAGTTGCCGGATGAAAACAGAACATAAACCCTTTCGTGATTATTCGGCGGAATCCGCCCTTTTCGTACGTCGTGCTTTAGTGGCGTTCATCGGCATTTTGCTGCTTTCCGGCGTGCTGGTGACCAATCTGTACCATTTACAAGTGGTACGCGTTGATGACTACCGCACACGCTCGAATGCAAACCGCATCAAGCTGGTGCCCATCGCGCCCAGCCGCGGCATCATTTACGATCGCAACGGCATTCCTCTGGCGCTCAACCGCACCATTTACCAGCTTGAGCTGGTGCCGGACAAGGTTGATAACCTGCAAGATACGCTGGCTGCTCTGAAACCCATCGTCAATCTCACTGACGATGATCTGGAAAACTTCGAGAAAGAACGCAAACGCTCACGCCGCTTCACCTCCATCCCGGTCAAAACCGCCTTAAGCGACGTTGATGTCGCCCGTTTTGCCGTCAACCAGTACCGTTTTCCCGGCGTGGAAGTCAAAGGCTATCAACGCCGCTATTACCCGTATGGTTCCGCCCTTACCCATGTCCTCGGCTACGTATCAAAAATCAATGATAAAGACGTAGAGCGACTGAACAAGGAAGAAAAAATTGCCGATTACGCCGCCACGCGCGACATCGGGAAACTGGGCATTGAGCGCTATTACGAAGATATTCTGCACGGCAAACCCGGTTATGAAGAGGTGGAAGTCAATAACCGTGGTCGCGTCATCCGTCAATTGCACGAGCAGCCGCCGCAGGCGGGTCAGGACATCTACCTCACTATCGATCTTAACCTGCAAATCTACGTTGAAAAACTGCTGGAAGGCAGCCGGGCAGCGGTGGTGATTATCGATCCGCGCGATGGCGGCCTGCGCGCGCTGGTTTCCACCCCGAGCTACGATCCCAACCTGTTCGTTGATGGCATCTCGACCAAAGACTATCGCGCGCTGCTGAATGACCCCAACAAACCGCTGATCAACCGCGCCACGCAGGGGTTGTATCCTCCCGCGTCGACGGTGAAACCCTATATTGCCGCCTCTGCGTTAAGTGCCAATGTGATTACCCCCACCTCCTCGCTGTTCGATCCCGGCTGGTGGCAGTTACCGGGCTCAGAAAAACGGTTCCGCGACTGGAAAAAATGGGGTCATGGCCGGTTGAACGTGACCAAATCGCTGGAAGAATCTGCGGATACCTTCTTTTATCAAGTCGCTTATGACATGGGTATCGATCGCCTGTCTGAGTGGATGAACAAGTTTGGCTACGGGGAATATACCGGTATCGACCTGTCAGAAGAGCGTTCCGGAAATATGCCAACCCGCGAATGGAAGCAAAAACGCTTCAAACGTCCTTGGTATCAAGGAGATACCATTCCGGTCGGCATCGGTCAGGGATACTGGATTGCCACGCCGATTCAAATGGCGAAAGCGCTGACCACGCTTATCAACGATGGCAACGTCAAAACACCGCACCTGCTGTATAGTGCCCGCAATAGCGGCATCGTAGTGCCTTACCGTCAGCAAGAAGTGTCGCGACTGAGCGATGTGCGCGCCAGCTACTGGGAAATCGCCAAAGACGGAATGTACGGGGTTGCTAACCGTCAGAACGGCACGGCACACAAATATTTTGCCGATGCTCCCTATAAGATCGCGGCAAAAACCGGTACTGCACAGGTATTTGGCCTGAAAGAAAATGAGACCTACAATGCGCATAAAATCGCCGAACACCTGCGCGACCACAAACTGCTGACGGCATTTGCACCTTATAACAACCCCAAAATTGCCATCTCCATCGTGTTGGAGAATGGCGGTGCCGGCCCCGCCATCAGCGCCTTGGTACGCCAGATGCTCGACCACATTATGCTGGGCGATAACAACACCGAATTGCCCGATGCGCCACCGAGCGCACCCGGTTCTGAAAGCGAGTAACCGCCGCCATGACTGAAAGCCAACAAAAAAGATCGATTTGGACCAAGATTCATATCGATCTGCCCTTCCTGCTGTGTATCCTGGCGCTGCTGGGGTACAGCTTATTCGTGATGTGGAGCGCCAGCGGCCAGGATATCGGCATGATGGAGCGTAAAGCGGCACAGATAGCCATTGGGCTTGCCGTGATGATCGTCATGGCGCAAATTCCGCCGCGCGTTTACGAAGGCTGGGCGCCCTATCTCTATATCGTTTGTGTCATTCTGTTGATCATGGTGGATGTGTTCGGCCAGATCAGTAAAGGCGCGCAGCGCTGGCTTGATCTTGGCTTTATCCGTTTTCAGCCGTCAGAAATTGCCAAAATTGCCGTGCCGTTGATGGTGGCGCGTTTTATTAACCGTGATATGTGTCCGCCGTCGCTGAAAAACACCGGTATCGCCCTGATCTTAATCTTTTTGCCAACCCTGCTGGTGGCGGCGCAACCCGATCTGGGGACGTCAATTCTGGTCGCGGCATCAGGCCTGTTTGTGCTTTTTTTAGCGGGCATGAGCTGGCGACTGATCGCCGTGGCGCTGATGTTGGTTGCGGCGTTTATTCCCGTGCTCTGGTTCTTCCTGATGCACGATTACCAACGCGCCCGCGTGATGATGCTGCTCGACCCGGAAAGCGATCCGCTAGGGGCGGGCTACCATATTATTCAATCCAAGATTGCTATCGGCTCCGGGGGCTTGTCTGGCAAAGGCTGGCTGCAAGGCACCCAGTCACAGCTTGAATTCCTGCCAGAACGCCATACCGACTTTATTTTTGCCGTATTGGCAGAGGAGTTGGGGTTGATTGGGGTGCTGATTCTGATCGCCATGTATCTGTTTGTTATCATGCGCGGTCTGATGATTGCCGCCAATGCCCAGACCTCGTTCGGCCGGGTGATGGTCGGCGGCCTGATTCTCATTCTGTTTGTCTATGTTTTTGTTAACATCGGTATGGTGAGCGGCATATTGCCCGTGGTTGGGGTGCCACTCCCGCTTATCAGTTACGGCGGCTCGGCGTTGGTGGTGTTGATGGCAGGATTTGGCATCGTGATGTCAATCCACACGCACCGTAAGATGCTCTCGAAAAACTTATAAAGTGAGGTAAACACATGCGTAAGGACTGGCTTTGGGTCAGCATCGTCACCGTGATGCTCGCAGCCTGTACCACCACGGAAGCCCCGCGAGCACCGATTACGCCGACCCCGGCTTATAGCGGTCCGGTGGAAGAGATTGGCGGAGCCGAGCCGCGTTACGAGCCCTATAATCCGGGCACGTTGCAGGATTACACCGTCAAGGGAAAAACCTACAAGGTTGTCCAGAATGCGCAGAACTTCTCCGAGGTTGGTCTGGCAACCTGGTATGGCGCTGAGGCCAACGGAAACCGTACGTCTATCGGCGAAATCTTCGATCCCAACGCTATTACCGCTGCGCACCCGACGCTGCCATTACCCAGCTATGTCCGCGTGACCAACCTGAGCAACGGCCGCCGTCTGGTGGTTCGCGTGAACGATCGCGGCCCGTATACGCCAGGTAGAATCATTGACCTGTCCAAGGCGGCAGGCGATCGCCTCAATATCTCCAATAACACCAAAGTGAAAGTCGAAGCGATCGTGGTCGCGCCGGATGGCACGCTATCTGGGCCGGGCACCATTGGCACTGCCGTTGCCAAACAAAGTTTCGCCCTGCCCGATCGCCCGAGCCTCGGTGCCAGCGGATTGGGTACGCCGATGATGGAAACCAGTGCGCCGACAGCCATCGCCAGCAGGCCCGTCAGCAACAGCGCCCTCGGGGTGCAAAATAACAGCGACATGCCAGCCAGCAGCACCAGTGCGCGCCAAAGTGGGTTGCTGGGTGCCCCCACTGCCCTGCGTTCTGGCGTATTGGAAGAGACCCATGCCGCTACGCCGGTTACCAGCACACCGGCAACGGCAACCACGGCAGCACGCCCGCTTGCAGTGACATCCACAGCAACACCGATTGGCAACACTAACGGACGCTATCTGGTGCAGGTCGGCGCGCTGAGCGACCCACAGCGCGCACAAACCTGGCTGAAAAGCCTGAGCGAACGCTTCCGCGTAACGGGGAAAGTGTCGCCCAGCAACGGGTTGTATCGCATTCAGCTCGGACCCTTTCCAAACCGCCAACAGGCCACTGACCTTCAGCAACGTTTGGCAACGGAAGCGCAGCAGCACGCCTTTGTGACGGCGGCAGACGCGCAATAATCCTCTCGCCCCCTGCCCGCCCGCGGTTAAGGTGCGGGCAGGGGATGTTACGCTATTCTGCTTTGGCAAAATCAAGTAACGGAATGTCTGGTGCCGCGCTATAGTGCATCTGCTATAGTACGGCTCGTTTTTAACTTCACTCCACGGATGTTGTAGTTCCAATCATGAATATTGTTATCACGTCTCGTTTCACCCTAGGTACAGCGCTGGGCACGCTGCTTGCCGTCAGCGTTGCCACATCGGCCCATGCGGAAGACGTCAATCTCAAGACGATGATCCCCGGCGTACCACAAATCGACGCCGAGTCGTACATCCTGATTGATTACAACTCTGGCAAAGTGTTGGCGGAAATGAATGCCGATGCGCGCCGCGATCCCGCCAGCCTGACCAAAATGATGACCAGTTATGTTATCGGGCAGGCGCTGAAATCCGGCAAGATCACCCAAAATGACATCGTGACCGTCGGTAAAGACGCCTGGGCAACCGGTAATCCGACCTTCCAGGGATCGTCGCTGATGTTCCTGAAACCGGGCGATCGCGTGCCGGTTTCACAACTCAGCCGCGGCATCATTCTGCAATCGGGTAATGATGCCTGCGTGGCGATGGCAGATTACGTGGCGGGTAGCCAGGATGCCTTCGTTAACCTGATGAATAACTATGTGAAAGCGTTGGGGTTGCAGAACACCACGTTCCAGACCGTGCACGGCCTGGATGCGCCGGGGCAACACAGCTCTGCGCGCGACATGGCGCTGATTGGTCAGGCATTGATTCGCGATGTGCCGGATGAGTACGCCATTTACAAAGAAAGAGAGTTCACCTTTAACAACATCAAGCAGATGAACCGCAACGGTTTGCTGTGGGACAGCAGCCTGGCCGTTGACGGTATCAAAACCGGCCACACCAATGCGGCAGGCTACAATCTGGTTGCATCGGCGACCGAAGGTCAGATGCGTTTGATCTCGGTAGTGATGGGTGGACGCACCTTCAAAGGCCGCGAAACCGAGAGCAAAAAGTTGCTCACCTGGGGTTTCCGTTTCTTTGAAACCGTTGCTCCGCTGAAAGCCGGCAAAGAATTTGCGTCTGAACCTGTCTGGTTCGGTGACAGCGACAGGGTTTCCCTGAGCGTGGAAAAAGATGCCTATCTCACCATCCCGCGCGGCCGGATGAAAGATCTGAAAGCCAGCTATGTACTCAATAATACCGAACTGCACGCACCGCTGAGCAAGAACCAGGTGGTTGGTACCATCAACTTCCAGTTGGATGGCAAAACCATTGAGCAGCGCCCGCTAGTGGTGATGAATGAAGTGAAAGAAGGGGGCATTTTTGGCCGCCTGTTTGACTACATTCGCCTGATGTTCCATCGCTGGTTGGGCTAAGCCCTTGGGTTAGCCTTTTTTGGCCCCATATTCAGAGATGATTACTCCCGCTGCGGCGGGAGTTTTACCTTAAATAATTCGAGTTGCAGGAAGGCGGCAAGCGAATGAATCACGATGAGCTTACTCAGGTAAGTGATTCGGGTGAATGAGTGCAGCCAACGCACCCGCAGCTTGAAGTATGACGGGTATATACTTTATGTTGAACCAAACGCTAGTGAACAGCGACGATCAGCATGGGCACCGATCCATCTGGAGAACACATGAAAACCAAACTCAATGAACTGCTCGAATTTCCCTGCTCATTCACCTATCGGGTGATGGGGCACGCGCAGCCAGAATTGGTAGACCGCGTTGTCGAAGTGGTGCAACGCCATGCGCCGGGTGACTATAGCCCGCAGGTCAAACCGAGCAGCAAGGGCAATTACCATTCGGTATCCATCACCATTACGGCCACCCACATTGAGCAAGTCGAGACGCTCTATGAAGAGCTGGGCGCTATCGATATCGTGCGCGTCGTGCTGTAAGGGCTTGACCCCTGCTTGACCGGATAATCGCGGGAAAATGTGCATCAGCGCTGTTCGATGGCGCTTCCCGCGACTATAATCGGCTCCATTGTTTTCCTTAACCTGAAGATTACGATTTTGCTACAGGATAAGATCATCGTGCGTCAGCTTGGCGTACAACCCTATGAGCCCGTTTCATTGGCGATGCACCGGTTTACCGATTTGCGTGACACACAGAGCGCGGATGAACTCTGGTTGGTGCAACACCCCCCCGTTTTTACCCAAGGCCAGGCTGGCAAAGCAGAGCATCTGCTTACTACCGGCGATATTCCGGTAATTCAGAGCGATCGCGGCGGCCAGGTAACCTATCACGGGCCGGGCCAGCAAGTGATGTATGTGCTGATGGATTTAAAACGCCGAAAAGTGGGTGTGCGGGAACTGGTCACCGCCATTGAAAATACCGTGGTCGGCACGCTGGCGCAGTTCGGCATTGCCGCGCATGCTCGCGCCGATGCGCCGGGTGTCTATGTGCAGGAGTCCAAAATCTGTTCACTCGGGCTGCGCATTCGCAGAGGCTGTTCTTTCCACGGGCTGGCACTCAACATCAACATGGATCTGACACCATTCCTGCGCATTAACCCGTGCGGTTATGCGGGCATGGTGATGACGCAGGTCAGTCAGCAAGCCCCCGGTGTGGCGGTGGCAGATGTCGCCCCGGTGTTGGTAACCACCTTTATGCAACAGCTAGGTTACACGCAACAAGCGCCGCTGGTATGGGATTGGGCCACTCAGGGTGCCCCCGCACCGCAGGGTATGTCGGCGTGAAATCGCGCCGTTGGGTTTATGCCTATCGGTGCCAAATCACATTCCGTTTACATTATTTATGCATTTGTGCGACGTAAAGGCTGAATGTCAGCCAGCAAAGATGGTATAATTTTTATAGATTTTAAAAAAAAGTTTAACTAGAAACATAATCCATTGAATCATAAGGTTTAAATTATGATTCAACCTGTGATTCAGAACTGGAACCTGGCTATCATGAGTAAACCGATTCAGATGGAACGCGGTGTCAAATACCGCGATGCAGACAAAATGGCACTCATCCCGGTGCGCACCGTCGTCACTGAGCGGCAGGAGCTACTGCGTAAGCCTGAATGGATGAAAATCAAGTTACCTGCCGATTCCAGCCGTATTCAGGGCATCAAGGCGGCCATGCGCAAAAATGGCCTGCACTCCGTGTGTGAAGAAGCCTCCTGCCCGAATCTGGCCGAATGTTTCAACCACGGTACCGCAACCTTCATGATTCTGGGTGCGATTTGTACCCGCCGCTGTCCGTTCTGCGACGTGGCACACGGCCGCCCGGTAACGCCCGATGCCAATGAGCCAGAGAAACTGGCACAGACCATTCATGACATGGGGCTGCGCTACGTGGTTATCACCTCCGTAGACCGGGATGACCTGCGCGACGGCGGCGCACAGCACTTCGCTGACTGTATCGCCGCTATTCGCCGTAAAAACCCGCATATTCGCATTGAGACGCTGGTGCCCGATTTCCGCGGCCGAATGGATAAAGCGTTGGATATCCTGAACGTGACGCCGCCAGACGTGTTCAACCATAACCTGGAAAACGTACCGCGCCTCTACCGTCAGGTACGCCCTGGTGCCAACTACGAATGGTCATTGAAGCTGCTTGAAAACTTCAAAGCCTTGCATCCCGAAATCCAGACCAAATCCGGCCTGATGGTTGGGTTGGGAGAAACCAATGCCGAGATCGTTGAGGTAATGCGTGACCTGCGCCGCCACGGCGTCACCATGTTGACGTTAGGGCAATATTTGCAGCCGAGTCGTCATCACCTACCGGTGAAACGCTATGTGAGCCCGGAAGAGTTCGATGAGATGAAAGCCGAGGCGATGGCGATGGGCTTTACCCACGCAGCCTGCGGCCCGTTCGTGCGCTCGTCGTATCACGCCGATCTGCAAGCGAAAGGGATTGAGGTCAAGTAAGCACGCAGGGTGTAACAATATTTAGTTACACATTGAAGGTGTTGCTGGTATATCTCGTGCAAAAGGGCGGCCACCGGGCCGTCCTTTTTGATAACGCCGATTAATCCTTGTTATGACGAATTTCACCGGCAGGCGCTGTGTCGTCCCCTGCGGTAGTCGGTTTCACTGACTGATCGTCATTCATCGCTTTCTTAAAGCCTTTGATTGCTGCCCCCAAATCACCGCCCAACGAGCGCAGTTTATTGGTGCCGAACAGTAAAACAATCAGTGCGCCAATCACCAACAGCTTGGCAATGCTAATACCTTCCATCACACACCTACCTGATTACGAATACTGGAATACCAGCGAAAAAATACCGATATTGTTTATTTATGCCTACTACAGCGCGAACACAACATCCATTTGTAACAAAATTAGACCCTACTGCTGATACGTCTATTGCCAGTGCTTGAATCCAGATACCTATCCCCGCTACACTGTTTTTGTCACATGGAGATGGCATTCCTCCCTAACCGCCTTTTGGGCTGATGATGCCTACGTACGCCTCAGAGCAGGCGCGTAGGAGTCTGCCCGCTCTGTATCACTTTCAGCGTCAAATAATGCACAACTCGAGGTCATTATGTGGATGATGTTTCTTGCCGTGTTTATCGGCGGCGGAGCGGGAAGCGTTGCCCGTTGGGCACTGGGAATGCGCTATAACACCACCGCGGTGTCAGTGTTGCCTTTAGGTACGCTAATGGCAAACCTGATCGGGGCTTTCGTCATCGGCGGCGCACTCGCCTATTTTTCCCGTCATGCGGAGTTGCCATCGCATTGGAAGCTGCTGATAACCACCGGACTGTGCGGCGGATTGACCACATTTTCCACCTTCTCGGCGGAGACGTTCCTGTTTATCAATCAAGGCCAACTCTCAGCGGCTGCCATCAACATTCTATGTAATCTGGCGGGTTCACTGCTCATGACGGCGCTGGCATTCGCACTGGTTAACGGGATGGCATCCTGAAAACAGGATAAAAAAAACCCGCCGTGAGGCGGGTTTTCAAGAAATCGGTATTATTAAATAGCGATAACGTTAGCCGCAGATGGGCCTTTAGCACCGTCAGTGATTTCAAACTCTACGCGCTGACCTTCAGCCAGAGTTTTGAAGCCATTGCTCATGATTGCAGAGAAGTGTACGAATACATCTTTGCTGCCGTCTTCCGGAGTGATGAAACCAAAACCTTTGGACTCATTGAACCACTTAACGCTACCTTTAATCTTAGACATCAAACTTACCTTTAACATGAATGAAAGACACAAAATGTGTGTCCGGTACAGTACAGCAATTAGTAACGCATTTGTCCAGTTGAACTTGGATAAAAAGTGATGAAAATCGCTAAATAAGCGCTCCGATTTACCAATAGTTTGAAATGGGGCACCTTTGTTACCGTTTTCTCCCTACACACTGTGTCGGGTAACCGTAAATGACCCACAGGATAAACGAACAATGAAAACCCTTGGATTGATTGGCGGCATGAGTTGGGAATCCACCGTGCCCTACTACCGTCTCATTAATGAGCGCGTTCAACAGCGTCTGGGGGGCTTACACTCAGCGAAACTGATACTGCATAGCGTAGATTTTCACGATATCGAGCAGCTTCAGGCGCAAGGCGCATGGGCGCAGGCCGCACTGCAGCTTTCTAAAATAGCCATCGGGCTAGGTCAGGCAGGTGCAGAAGCGATTGTCATCTGTACCAACACCATGCACAAGGTGGCCGATGACGTTGAAAGCGCCAGTCAATTGCCGGTAGTGCATATCGCCGATGCCACTGCCAACAGCCTGAAACAGCATGGCATGACGCGCGTTGGCTTATTGGGGACCCGCTATACCATGGAGCAGGAATTTTACCGTGGTCGCTTACAGGAGCGCCACGGCATTGATGTCATCATTCCGCAGCCCGATCAGCGCGATGAGATCAATCGGGTCATTTACGACGAGCTGTGCCGCGGCGTATTGAGCGACCGTTCACGGCAGGCGTTTCGCCTTATTATCGACAAGCTTGCCCAGCAAGGTGCTCAGGGGGTGATCCTCGGCTGTACCGAAATTCCCCTTTTAATCCAGCAATCCGATACGAAAATTCCCCTTTTTGATACCAGCCACCTACATGCCATCGCCGCTGCGGACTACGCATTAGAAAATAACTAATTGATATATATTCATAAATAAGGTAATCATTGTTTTAAATCACAATTTCCTGACTAAAACACTCAAGATTTCCTCATTTTAGCCATGAAAAAAGGCAGTCAGAACGTTCTGACTGCCTTTGCATTGGGTGGAATGTTGTTCCTGGTTCTGTACTCAAATCTATCAATGGGAAAAACTAGGTAGCCGATAATTATTTTTTACGTAGCATTTCTTCAATGAAGTCTTTCCAGTGACGCACTTCTACTTCTATCATCATGTCCCCCTGGTGGTTAACTGCGGCCATTATACGCCCACTTTTTGACCAGCGAAACGTTTTCCTGTCGAATAAAAAGCGAACAAGATCCCATTCTGCGCAGATTGCATCGGTGGATCTCCCGGCCATTTTTCGGCATGCTGACATATCCACATGCCGCCTTAGTGGCCTCCCGATGAGAAAGGACTGTTATCACCATGACGCTGATGATGTACGGTATCAAAAACTGCGATACCATCAAAAAAGCACGACGCTGGCTGGAAGCGCATCAGGTTGCCTATCAGTTTCATGATTACCGTGTTGATGGGTTAGAGCACGCTCAGTTAACCGCCTTTATCCGCCTTGTCGGTGATTGGCAACCGTTGATCAATACGCGCGGTACCACCTGGCGTCAGTTAAGCGACGCTGAGCGCGCCGCCGTCACCGATGCCGAAAGCGCCTGCGCCCTGCTGCTGGCTCATCCTGCCTTGATCAAACGCCCGCTGCTGGTGAGCGGGGAGCGCGCCCTGTTAGGCTTTAATGCCGAAAGTTACCACGCCTTTACCGCGGAGAAAGAGTGAGATGTCCTGCCCCGTACTGGAACTTGCACAACAATTGATTAAACGCCCGTCGCTCAGCCCGCGCGATGAAGGGTGTCAGGCCCTGCTGATTGAACGTCTGAAAGCGGTGGGCTTTACCATTGAAAAAATGGATTTCGGCGATACCGAGAATCTCTGGGCATGGCGCGGTGAAGGCAAAACGCTGGCGTTTGCCGGGCATACCGACGTGGTGCCGAGCGGCGATGCCAGCCGCTGGCAGCATCCACCGTTTGAACCCACCCTGCGCGATGGCTTTTTGTATGGGCGCGGCGCGGCAGACATGAAAGGATCGGTTGCAGCCATGGTGGTGGCCGCCGAGCGGTTTGTACAGGCCAATCCCCATCATCAGGGCCGTCTGGCGTTTCTGATTACCTCAGATGAAGAAGCCAGTGCGGTGAACGGCACGGTGAAGGTGGTTGAGGCGTTAATAGCCCGTAACGAGCGCCTGGATTACTGTCTGGTGGGCGAACCCTCCAGCACCAGCAAACTGGGCGATGTGGTGAAAAACGGGCGCCGTGGCTCTATCACCGCCAATCTGACCGTGCATGGCGTACAAGGCCACGTTGCCTATCCGCATTTGGCCGACAACCCGGTGCATCGCGCCATGGAAGCTCTGAATGAATTGGTGGTCACCGAATGGGATCAGGGCAATGCTTTCTTTCCTCCCACCAGCATGCAAATTGCCAATATCAATGCGGGCACCGGCAGCAATAATGTGATCCCCGGCGAGCTGGTGGTGCAGTTTAATTTCCGCTTTAGCACCGAGTTGACGGACGAGGTGATCAAAGCGCGCGTCGCCGCCCTGCTGGATCGCCATCAGCTTAACTACACGCTGAACTGGAATCTCTCCGGCCAACCGTTTTTAACCCCGCCAGGAGATCTGGTCGATGCCGTGGTGACCGCCGTTGAGCATTACAGCGAAATAACCCCGGAGTTGCTGACCAATGGCGGTACCTCGGATGGGCGCTTTATCGCGCAGATGGGCGCACAAGTGGTGGAGCTTGGCCCGGTAAACGCCACCATCCATAAAGTGGACGAGTGCGTCAGCGCCGCCGATCTGCAACTACTGAGCCGTATTTATCAACGCATTATGGAGCAGCTCATCGCATGATGACGCACGCCATGCTCACGGGGAAAACCCGTGAGCACCTTGTCCCGCTCGGTGAGGCACACAGCCTGCAACCGGCCGCCCTCGCCGCCTTTACTGGCTTACAGCAGGCGGCTGCACGTGATGGCTTTAATCTACAACCCGCCAGCACCTTTCGTGACTTTGCCCGCCAGCGCCACATCTGGAATCAAAAATTCGACGGCGAGCGCCCGCTGCTGGATAAAAACAGCCAGCCGCTGGTGGCGGCAACGCTTCCCGTGGCGCAACGCTGTGCCGCGATATTGCGTTGGTCTGCCCTGCCGGGTGCCAGCCGCCATCACTGGGGTACCGAGCTTGATATTTACGATCCGTCACGCCTGCCTCAAGGGGCTCGTCTGCAGCTGGAGCCGTGGGAATATCAGGCGGGCGGCTATTTTGCTGAACTAAGCGACTGGCTCACGGCGCATATGGCGCAGTTCGATTTTTACCGACCCTTTGCCCACGATCGCGGCGGCGTTGCCGTGGAACCCTGGCACATCAGCTACCAGCCCTTGTCCAGACCGGCAGCCCAACAGTTGACGCCAGAGGTTATTCTGGCGGCCTGGCAACATGAAGATATCGCGGGGGATGTCTGGTTACGCCCGAATCTGCCTGATATTTTTTCCCGCTTTATCACGAATATCGATGAGGATTGAACATGTCCTGGCTGGCTGATTACTGGTGGGTGATTCTGATTATTCTGGTTGGCATGGTGATTAACGGCATGAAAGAACTGAGCCGCCTCGACCATAAGCGCTTCCTCAAGAATAAACCGGAGTTGCCTCCCCACAGAGACAACAACGCCGAGTGGGATAAGGAAGATGACTGGCCGGAGAAAAAGCCCTGAGGCATTTCCCCACCAGCCTGTTGCCTGCGGGCCGCTTTTAACAACACGTCAGAGTGCAGAGCGCGGGGTGAAACTCTCCGCCTTTTCCAGCAGAAATTCATAGAACTCTTTGGCACACTGCGACAGTTGTCGCTCTTTGTCAGTCACCAGATAGATGCCGCGCTGTAGCGACAGATCGCGAAACGGCACAATGGCGATATCTTTGTGCTGAAACTGAAACAGCGTCAGGCCGGTCACAATGCTCACCCCATAGTTGGCCGCGACCAGCCCCATCATGGTGGTCAGTTGACGCACTTCAAGCACGTAGTCAAAGCTGTGCGGCGCCATCAGCTGATCGGTGTACTGACGGATGCTGGTCCCTTGCGAGAAGCCCACAAAGGCGTGCTGCGCCACTTCGGCAACGTCAACGCTCTGACGCTGTGCCAGAGGATGATTGCGATGGCAAATCAGGAAAAACTCATCGGCAAACAGCATTCGGGAACTGAACGTGCCCGGAGAAGGCTGACCTGCGGTTAATGCCAGATCCGCGCGCCCGTCCAGAATGGCTTTCAGGCAGCGATCCCACTGCGTATCCAGCAGCTCAACCTTGATGTCAGGATGTGCGCGATGGTGCTGGGCCAGCACCTGCGGCAACCACTCCACCGCCATCGAAGGCAACACCGCCAATACAATTTTACCTTTGTACCCGGTGGCATAAGATTTAATCTCCACGACGGCGTCATCGTGTGACTGAATGAGTCGGCGAGCAATATCAATAAAGTGAATGCCATTACCGTTTAACTGCACCTTGCGTGTATCACGATCGAAAAGGCGATATCCTACCTCATCTTCCAACGCCGCGATCAACGCGCTAAACGCGGGCTGCGACAGGTTTATTTTCTGCGCTGCTCGGGTAAAGTTTTCAGTTTCCGTGAGCGCAATAAATGCCCTCAATTGTTTAATGGATAAGTTCATAACACCTCTATCTGAAATAGACCTTACACATCGGTAAAAAATTAACAAACTTTATTTCAATCAAGTGACTTATTTTGTTTTTATGATCGCTGCCACAATTATTTAATCTTATTTGACCTTCAGATAAAAGATGCAATTGCTACATTTTGAAGCAAAATCACAACACCTCACCGACGCCTATCGCAAATTATTCTGCGATACCATTTCAAAACAACCAGTTACCCATATATGGGTAATTCTTGTCTATTTATTTGATCTGCAAATAGAATAAACCCATTCTGTTTTCAAATGAATCCATTGCCATTATGAGTTAGTCTGATGCAATTCCAAATGATAAAAATAGCGCAGCCAACAATATCTGTTCTGGGTTAGGCGTTGATTTTCATGTTTGTTATAAATAAACGATAATTTTTAACATAATCGTTAAGCCGGCATGGATTGTCAACTGCGCACAATAATAAGTAGAGGAGTGCTATATGTTAGCGTTAATCGGGGTGCTCACCATTGCCACCCTATTATTTTTCATTATGACCAAACGAATGTCACCGCTGGTGGCATTGATTGTCATTCCGATTGCTGGGGCATTATTGGCCGGAAGCGGCACTGACACAGCAAAATACGTGGTAGATGGGATTACCAAACTGGCACCGATGGCCGCCATGTTTGTATTTGCTATCTGCTTTTTCGGCGTGGTTACCGACGCAGGCATGTTTGATCCGATCATTCGCGGCATCTTGCGGATGGTGGGAACCAGCCCGGTCAGGATCATCATCGGTACCGGCGTATTGGCGCTGCTGGCGCATCTGGACGGCAACGGTGCGGTCACCTTCCTGATCACGGTGCCGGCCATGCTACCGCTGTTTAACAAGCTGGGCATGGACAAGCGCATTCTGGTCGGTATCACCGCGCTGAGCGCCGGTGTGAACTTCCTGCCGTGGACCGGACCGATGATCCGCGCCTCGGCGGCGTTGAACATTTCCACTCACGATCTGTTTATCCCGTTAATCCCTGCGCAGATCTGTGGCCTGGTCTTCATGGTGCTGATGGGCTACTACTGGGGTAAGAAAGAAGAGAAACGCCTGGGTCTGTCGGGCAGCAACCCGCTGGCTGGCGGTTCTGCTTCGTTCAATGCACAAGAGCACGTGAAGGAACTGACCGACGAAGAAAAAGCCCTGCGTCGTCCGCACATGTTCTGGATTAACATCGCGCTGGTGGTCTGTGTTATCGGCACCATGGTTTTCACCAAAATCTCGCCAACCGTTGCCTTTATGGTCGCGCTGACCGTCGCGCTGATGGTGAACTACCCCAACGTTGAAATGCAGAAAGCGCGTATCAATGCGCACGCCAAAGCGGCACTGATGATGGCCAGTATCCTGTTCGCCGCAGGTGCCTTCACCGGCATCATGGGTGGCGCAGGTATGCTGAAAGCCATGTCTGAAGCGGCCGTCGGCTTTGTTCCTCCTGCTCTGGCATCCCACATTCCGTTCGTGGTGGGTCTCATCTCCATGCCGCTGAGCCTGGTGTTTGACCCTGATTCTTATTACTTCGGCATCATGCCCGTTATCGCTCACACCGGCGAAATGTTAGGCGTGCCGGCCATTCAGGTGGCGCAGGCTTCGGTTCTGGGCCAGATGACCACCGGTTTCCCGGTCAGCCCGTTGACCCCAGCCACGTTCCTGCTGTGCAGCCTGGCAGGCGTCGATTTGGCCGACCACCAGAAATTCTCTATTCCCGTGCTCTGGGCAGCCAGTGTCGTCATGACATTCGCCTGCGTCATCTTTGGTGTGTTCCCGCTATAAGCGCCCACACACCGTAACCAGAGCCGTTTTAAATATAGAAGGTAAAGCTATGAAAACTATCCGTATAGGTTCCGGCGCAGGCTATGCCGGCGATCGCATCGAGCCCGCACTTGAGCTCGCGCAAAAAGGCGATATCAACTACCTGGTGTTTGAATGCCTGGCAGAACGCACCATCGCTATCGGCCAGAAACAGAAGCAGCAAAACCCGGAAAAGGGCTACAACGAGCTGCTGGCAGACAGAATGTACGCGGTACTGCCGACCTGTCTGGAAAAAGGCATCAAAATCATCACCAATATGGGTTCCGCCAACCCAACGGCAGCGGGCCAGCGCGTGCTGGAGATCGCCAAAGAGCTGGGTGCCAAACAGTTAAAAATTGCCGTGGTGACCGGTGATGACGTGCGTGATGTGTTGATTAAACAAGATGCGCGTCTGGATGAAATCGGCCAGCCGGTTTCTACCTGCGGTAAAGAGATCCTGTCCGCCAATGCCTACATGGGCGCTGATGCCATGGTCAAAGCGCTGCGTGATGGTGCGGACATCATTATCGCCGGGCGCGTTTCTGACCCGTCGCTGTTTCTGGCACCGATGATGTATGAATTTAACTGGGCAGCCGATGACTGGGAACACCTGGGCAAAGGCACCTGCCTCGGTCACCTGCTGGAATGTGCCGGACAGATCACCGGCGGCTACTATGCCGATCCTGGCTTCAAGGACATTCCGCATCTGGAACGCCTTGGCTTCCCGATCGCGGAAATTGATGAAAACGGCGATGCGGTCATCACCAAAGTCGCCGGTTCTGGCGGCCGGGTATGCGTAGATACCTGCAAAGAGCAAATGCTGTATGAAATCCACCGTCCGGACAGCTATATCACTCCCGATGTGGTAGCCGATTTCACCGGTGTCACCTTCACTCAGGTCGGTGACGACCGAGTTCGCGTTCAAGGTGCTACGGGCCGCGCCAAAACCGACACATTGAAAGTCTCCGTCGGTTATCAGGATGGCTTTATCGGCGAAGGGGAAATTTCCTACGCCGGACCAGGTGCCGTTGCACGCGGACGTCTGGCGCTCGATATCGTCAAAGGCCGTTTTGAAGTATGCGGTTTCGCACCGTCAGAAGTGCGTTTCGATTTGATTGGTGTAGACGCGCTGCACGGCGCAGAGCGTTCTCAACGCAGCGAGCCTTATGAAGTGCGCGCGCGCGTGGCCGCTCGCTGCGCCACCCGCGCACAGGCAGTGAAAGTGGGCAATGAAGTGGAAACGCTATACACCAACGGCCCTGCGGGCGGCGGTGGCGTCAATAAAGGCGTCAAAGAGATTCTGGCCATGGATTCCACCCTGCTGGCGCGTGCTTTCGTTACCCCAGCGGTTAACTACCTGGAGATCAAATAATGAAACTACGTGAAATCGCCCACTCTCGCACTGGCGACAAAGGCAATACGTCGAATATTTCTCTGATTGCCTATCGTGCGGAAGATTTTGAGAAAATCAAAACGGCCGTTACCGCGGAAAAGGTCAAGGCCTGGTTTGCCGATATCGTCACCGGTGACGTCGTTCGCTACGAACTGCCCGCCATTGGCGCGCTGAACTTTGTCATGTATGGCGCACTGGGTGGCGGTGTTACCCGCTCACTGGCGCTGGATATGCACGGCAAAGGGCTGAGTGCAGCCATTCTGGACATGGATATCTAAGCGATTGCCACGGGTTCGCCCGTGGCACGGAAATAAAAGATCGATGGGGCAATGATTATTGCCCCACTATATACCCCGATATATCCACATAACGACCTTAGAAAATTGGCGGCAATTTTCTACAGGGCAACTTTTGCCTAAAAAACGGCATTAGCGCCCTTTGATTGATGGAGTAGCTGAATAATGAAAAACAAAATCATTGATGCCAGTTATTTCCGTTCTTTATTAAAAGACGGAATGACAATTATGTTCGGTGGTTTTATGGGTGTCGGAACCCCGGATTTATTGGTAAAAGAAATAATGAAATCCGGCGTCACTGATTTAACCCTGATTGGTAATGACACGGCATTTCCCGACACCGGCGTTGGCCCCTTGATTGCCAGCGGTCAGGTTAAAAAAGTCATCGTTTCGCATATTGGCACCAACCCGGAAACCGGCAAACGCATGATTGCCAAAACCCTGGATGTCGAACTGGTGCCACAGGGCACGCTGGCAGAACGTATTCGCAGCGGCGGTGCTGGATTGGGCGGTTTTCTCACCCCGACGGGCGTTGGCACCGTGGTGGAAGAAAATAAACAAAAAATCACCCTCGATAATACCACCTATTTATTGGAATTACCGTTAAGAGCCGATCTTGCCATTATTGAGGCAAGCGTTGCCGACACTCGTGGAAATCTGATTTATCACCTTACCGCCCGTAATTTTAATCCTCTGATAGCACTTGCCGCAGATAACGTTGTTGCGCAATGCGAACAGGTTATTCCTGTCGGTCAATTAGCGCCGGAATGCATTGTGACGCCTGCTGCACTGGTCGATCACCTTTATGTTGGAGAAAAATAATGGACGCTAAATCAATTATCGCTCGCCGCGTCGCGCTGGAGTTAAACGACGGCGACGTGGTGAATTTAGGCATTGGCTTGCCGACTCAGGTCGCCAACTACGTACCCGAAACCATTGAAGTGACCTTTCAGTCGGAAAACGGCTTTCTCGGCTTAGGTGCTGTCACCGACATCGATACCAATCTGGTTAACGCGGGCGGGCAACCCTGCGGCATGGTGCCGGGTGCGGCGATGTTTGACAGCGCCTTCTCGTTCGCCCTGATCCGCGGTGGTCATGTAGACGTATGCGTACTCGGCGGTTTGCAGGTAGACGAACATGCCAACCTCGCCAACTGGGTGGTACCCGGCAAAATGGTGCCCGGCATGGGCGGTGCCATGGATTTGGTGGTCGGCGCCAAGAAAGTGATCATTGCGCTGGAACACTGCGCCAAAAACGGTGCCCCCAAACTGCTGCACGAATGCACCTACCCGCTTACCGCCGCCAACAAAGTCAGCATGGTGGTCACCGAACTGGCGGTATTTGAATTTATCGACCAACAGATGGTGCTGCGTGAAATCAGCCCGGATATCACCCTCGACGAACTGCGCCAGAAGACAGAAGCCCACTTCATTGTCTCCGACTCTCTGCAACCGTTAAAAATCCACTAAGGAGACCCTGATGAACACACAAGATTCCGTTGTGATTGTGAGCGCCAAACGCACCGCGATCGGTAAATTCGCGGGCAGTTTAGCCAATACTTCCGCCGTTGAACTGGCAAGCGCCACGATTAAAGATAGCCTGTCATCCCTGCCGCAGGGTTTGAAGATTGATGAAGTGATGCTGGGCAACGTGCTGAGCGCCGGTTTAGGCCAAAACCCGGCGCATCAGGCGGGTCAGGCTGCCGGGCTCGGTGTGGAGACGCCCGCCTTTACCGTCAGCAAAGTGTGCGGCTCCGGCCTCAAAGCGGTAGCGCTCGGTGCGCAATCCATTGTGGCGGGCGACAATCAGATCTGTATCGCGGGCGGTATGGAAAACATGAGTGCTGCCCCTTACCTGCTGGAAAAAGCACGTCAGGGCTACCGCATGGGCGATGGCAAATTAATCGACTCCATGATCCAGGACGGTTTGTGGTGCGCCTTCAATGATTACCATATGGGGATCACCGCCGAGAACATCGCCAAACAGTACGGCTTTACCCGGGAAGATCAGGATGGCGTAGCTTTCGCCTCGCAGCAAAAAGCCGCCGCCGCGCAGGCGAACGGTCGCTTTGAGGCTGAGATCACCCCAATTGCGCTGCGCGTGAAAAAAGAGACGCGTATCTTCAATCAGGATGAGTTCGTGCGTGCCGATACCACGTTGGATTCTCTGGGTAAACTGCGCCCGGCTTTCCTGCCGGACGGCACCGTCACGGCGGGCAACGCCTCGGGAATCAACGATGCGGCAGCAACGCTGGTGCTGATGCGGGAATCCGAAGCCCGCCAGCAGGGTATCACGCCGCTGGCGCGCATTCGCAGTTGGGCCTCCGCCGGTGTGCCGAGCGAGGTGATGGGATTAGGCCCAATTCCTGCCACCCAAAAAGCGCTGCTCAAGGCAGGACTGACCATTCAGGATATCGATCTGATCGAAGCCAATGAGGCGTTTGCGGCACAATTCCTGGCCGTACAGCGCGATTTGGGTCTGGACCCGGAAAAAGTGAACGTCAACGGCGGCGCGATTGCGCTGGGCCACCCGATCGGTGCCAGCGGCGCACGTATTCTGGTTACGCTGATCCACGCGTTGCACAGCTACGACAAAACGCTGGGGCTGGCAACGCTGTGCATCGGCGGCGGTCAGGGCATCGCACTGATCGTTGAGCGCCTGTAACCGGGCCGCTGCATCGCTCCACGGCCCAGCGAGTATACCGCGCTAAAACGCCTCCCAGTCGCGTTCTGATCCACGCCCGGAGGCGTTTTTCACCGCAGGCAATAATCCTGGCGCACCGTGTGTAAACGGCCGGGCGGCAACTGCTGGCACGCCCTGATTATTGCCAATATTGAACGCAGACACCGCACCTTGTAAAAAGCCCGCCTGCTCCTCCAGAGAGGCTGCCGCAGAGGCAGATTCTTCTACCAGCGCCGCATTTTGCTGCGTCACCCGATCCATTTCGCTCACCGCTTGTCCCACCTGATCGATGCCACGACTTTGCTCATCAGACGCCGACGCGATATCCCCCATAATATCCGTCACGCGACTCACCGCCGTGACAATTTCCTGCATGGTGTCTCCCGCTTCCCGCACTTGAATCGCCCCGGTGCTGACGCGATTGACCGAATCGTCAATCAGGGTTTTGATCTCTTTCGCGGCCTGCGCGCTGCGCTGTGCCAGCGTGCGCACTTCGCCTGCCACCACGGCAAAGCCACGACCTTGATCGCCTGCTCGTGCCGCCTCCACCGCAGCATTCAGCGCCAGAATGTTGGTCTGGAAGGCAATACCATCGATCACATTGGTGATATCCGCGATTTTTTGCGAGCTGTCGGAGATCTGGTTCATGGTGATCACCACATGGCTGACTTTTACCCCGCCTTTGTCTGCCGTCTCTGACGCCTCTTTTGCCACCTGCGCCGCCTGCCGCGCGCTGTGTGAATTCTGTTTTACCGTGGCGGTCAACTGTTCCATGCTGGCCGCGGTTTCGCCCAGCGACGCCGCCTGCTGCTCGGTGCGCGATGAAAGATCGTTGCTGCCTGCCGAGATCTCGCTGGCACCGGTATAAATTGACTGCGCGCTGTCACGCACCGCGCTTACCGTATCAATCAGTGAACGCTGCATATGATGCAAACCGGTGGCAAGCTGGCTCATCTCATTTCGTCCTTGAACGTCAATCGATTGCGTCAGATCGCCTTTGGCAATCGCGTTGATATGGCGCATCAGCGCATGCAGCGGTTGCAACAGAATACGCTGCAATCCGACCCAACTGAGCACAATCACCAATACCACCAGCAGTGAAATAATACCCAGCAGCCACAACATCTCCTGAAACGCACGATGGTTATCATGCAGCCCATTATCGGCGACTTGCGTTTGGGCTTCCCGCCACGCCAGATAGTTTTCCTGCATCGCAACATTTAACGGGGCCGCCCCTTCATGCAGTTTCATTGCCGCCCCGGCCAATCCACCGGCCAGTGAATTGACGATATCGTTCAACAGTTTCTGATAAACGATATAGCTCTCTTCCAGCTTTTTGGTGAGCGCCGGATCCACCCCCGGCGAAGGCGGAATGGCCTGATAGGCTTTATAACGGCTTTCGGAACTGGTGATACGCTCCTTCGCCATTTGCAGCAGCGACTGCATCGCGTCTTTATCCGCATTCCCCATCATCATATTTTGAATCATGGTGCCGACGGCAATACGCGTTTGGTTCATCATAATCCAGGCATCGGTAAACGCGGCCACGCTCTGATTAGCACGCTGTGAAGCCTGAAACCCTTCTCGGTCATTGACCAGCGCACGCATGGAAAGCGCACCGGTGAGAAATTGTGAAATACCCAGAGTTAAAAGAACAATAATGAGAATGGTCACAACTTTTATACGTTTAAACATATAACACCCTTATTTCCTAAAAGGACGTGACATGTATATACCCTCAATGATGCGCGTTACATCACTGACGTAATAATGCGGCGGTATAAATAACCGGCGTTAAATAGGCCAGCGACGCGAATACATTTGGGTATAGCGGGAAAAACGTCAGACATTATGGTGTGTGTAGTGCAATCACATCGTCTGCCATTCAACGTTATTTAAATATGGAAAAATTCACTTTTTATATGGACAGGAAAACTACTCGACATGATTTTGGCGCGATATCTCATTCAGTGCGGGGCGAAAATAGCGAGAAAGGGCAAAGAAAAATAAAGGCGATTCATGGGTAGAACCGCCTTACCAGCAAGGTGAGTGGTTATGCCAGATAACCCAGCGCCCGTTGCAGCATCAGACCGTCAATCGAGTGGCCGACACCGGCAATCATATCGAGTGAATGCGCACTGCCCAACGCGTGCAGGCACTGAGCGGCAGCCTGTGCGTGCGCAGGCAAAATCACGCTGTCCTGCTCGCCGTGGATAAAATGCACCACCGCTGGCGTCAATGCAGATTCCGGCAACGAGGCAAAACGGCCGCTAAACGCGATAACCGTACCGGCAATGGCCGGGTCCGCCTTGAGCGCTTCCAGCGACATGATGGTCCCCTGCGAAAACCCAACCAGCACGGTATGTGCAGCGTCAACCCCAACCTTCTCCTGCCACTGGCGCACGGTTGACAGGAACCCCGGTATCGCCGCATCAACGCGCGCCTGACGGTTCTCTTCGGTCACCCCTTGCACGGAGAACCACTGACGCCCGGCGCCCCATTCGGTGCTTTCAGGCCCATTGAGGCTGACAACACAGGCATCCGTCAAGGCATCAGCAAAATAACGCCCTAACGCCGCCATGCCGTTGGCACTGTCGCCAACGCCGTGAAACAGCAGGACCAGACGTTGCGCCCGCTCCGGTTGTTGTACTGTAATTGCATCGCTCATGATATGTCCCGTTTTGTCGTGGTATTCCAGCATGATACCCCTGCGGCTATCACGTGCTATCGGGATTTATTGAACAAGTCATTCCATTATTTCCAATGACCCGCCCTAACCGCTTTCACCCCATAGGCCGGAACGAAACAGGGAAATACCAGGCTGACGCGGCGGTCAGCCTGTCACCCTGGCCTCAAAACGCGGCGGCGAGGGGCAATAATTGCTGCTCAGTCAAAGGGGCAAGGCACAGCGCCGTCGGCACTTTTGGGTTGACCCAGACAACTTCGGCGATTTCAGCCGCCGGTGTCACGCTACTCACACCCTGCACACGGTACACGTCAGCTTCAACAACATACCCAGGCTCATTAACCGCCCGATCGGAAAAATGGCCAAGATACGTCAGATCCGCTATCGCAACCTGTATCGACAGCTCTTCTTTCAGTTCGCGCACCAGCGCCTGCTCTGCCGTTTCACCGGGTTCCATTTTTCCCCCCGGCTGCATAAACGCGGTGGTGCCCTGTTTGCGTACCAACAGACAGGCCCCCGTCGCGTCGGTAATCACGGCAGCGGCGATGCGGATCACACAGGACGTCTCCATCGCTCACCCTACCTGACGAAACGCGGGCGTCCACTTGTGCGGCGGCGGCGTATAGGCAGCGAAAACGCGCAGAATATCTTCAATGCTGTCAGAAAACGTGAGCATATCGGCATAGGGTTGCTTCATAAACCCCTGGCTGACCATAGTGTCGTTCATGGTTTTCAGCGGGTCAAAATAGCCGTTAACATTGAGAAACGCGCAGGGTTTGTCATGAATCCCCAACTGCGCCCAGGTCCACTGCTCGAAAATCTCTTCCAGCGTCCCCGGACCGCCCGGCATCGCGATAAAACCATCAGCAATCTGCGCCATTTTGGCTTTACGCTCATGCATGTTTTCAACCACATGCAGCGTGGTCAGACCCGGATGAGAAAGCTCTTGATCGGCCAACAGACGCGGCATGACACCAATCACCTCGCCGCCCTGCGCCAACGCCGCATCCGCGACCGCGCCCATCAATCCCACACGGCCACCGCCGTAAACAATGGCGATACCGGCCTGCGCCAGGGTTTTGCCCGTCACACGCGCCGCATCAATAAAGGCGGTGTCACTTCCCGCACTCGAACCGCAAAAAATTCCCATCACCATGATATGTCTCTCTTCTCCATGTCGATTACCTACCTATGCCGGCAAACATCTCCATTCCACCAGGCATTTAATTATTCAGCCGGAAACCACCCGGTTGCGTCCAACGTTGCCAACGCGCGCAGGCCGCTGCATCAAGCTCGGCCAGTGCCTGAGCCGTCTCCTCACGCCAGCGTTGTAACAGCGCTTTTTTACCGCTTAATGAAAACGATGTCACACCCCGCTCGGGATCGTGCGGGTACGCATTGAGCTCACGCAATGCGGGCAGCGGCAAACCCGAGCGCGCCAGCAGACGTGTCAATGCGGCAAAGGTCGGCTCCATGCCGCGATGCGCAAAAGCAAACCCGGCCAGACTGCACCATTCGGCGTCTTCGAGTTTATCTGGATCCGGTATGGTCTGCGCCAACGGCAGTGCCAAAGGGATAATGCGGCGCAAGGCAGGCCACGCCTGAGCGAGACGCCGTTCGGCACGCGAGACCAGTTGCCGACCATCCTCGCTGATAGGCAAAATCGCCATCGCACTATAGCAGCCACTGCTCGCCTCGCGGTGGCTGCCAATGCGCACCAGCCGAAACCCGCACGCTTGCCAGAATGCCCACAGTTCGGGCTGATAGCCGAAGCTGACCGACAAAAAATCAATGCCGTCATCGCTCGCGATGTCCCGTTGTGCGGCAATCAGTGCATGACCAATGCGGCTGCGCCGCTGTTGCGCGACAACCGCGATACGGCTGATACGCCGCGAGCGTAAACAGGGAGCTTGCCACTCATCACCGTGTGCCGCCAATGATTGTGCCACCAGATTGCCGCGCGGGCGACGGCGGCCCGCCCACACCTCATGCGCTAACGCTGACGACAGGCCACCTTCATCAACCCACCAGGCCACGCCGCACAGTGCGTCGCCCCGCTGGGCACCGTAAAGATGCATGCCGGGCGCATCCAACAACCGTCGCAAATCCAGCGGCGAGGTGCGGTAATGCGCGCTGCACAATAAGGCATAATACGAATGCAAACCGGCCGGTTCGCTCAACCACGCCGCCGCCAGAGGTTTGGTGATAACAGTGGGTAATCTCGCTGTCTCCGGATTCAGGATATCGGCAGCGGTAAACGCGTCTCGAAAAAGCAGAGCCTGATCCAGAAAACGCTCCAGCGGATCGTTCGCGGCCCAGCGCAGCGGTTGATCCAACGTCAGCATCTCGCACTGCGGCAGCGAGGCGCAAAATTTCAGCAGAAAACCACGCCCGGTCCCTTCATACCCTTGCACCGTAGTGAGCATTAACACCCGAGGAAAATGGCTTACCAGCGCCTGCAACACTGACGTCGGGATCGCCGCCGCCTCATCAATCAACAGCCAGTCGGGCGGCGGCACAGATGACGATTGGCAAAGCGCCAGCAAGGCATCCGGAGACCAAAAGGGCAATGCTGCATCACTGGATTGTAGCAACTGGGCCGCCGTGTCGCGGGAAGGCGCAGTCACCCAACAGACACCGCTACACTGCGCGGCCAGCATCCCCGCCAGCGTCGATTTACCGCGCCCGCGCGCGGCGGTAATCACATAGACGCCCGGTGCCGCAGCCTGTAGCCGGGTCAGCAATGCCTGCTGCTGTGGCGTTGGGCCACCGCTGGCGGGGTGCCACGGTGCACGGGGGGACAGCGCTTTTATTGCGCCATCTTCTCCCTGTCGCCACAGGGTTATCTCTTCGTCCGCCAGCAACTGTTGCTGAAAATGCCTAATAAAATTTGGCGTAGCTATCGCCTGCGGCTGCTCACTCCAGCGCAGACTATCAGCATCGGGCCGTTGTGCCCACGCTTGCCAGGGCGGGACCAGCAGCAGTAGCCAACTGCCCGCACGCAAGGTGCCAGCAACGATCGCCAGCGCTTCCACATCCAGCCCGATGCGGGCATCAAACACGGCATGCTGATACTCCTGCCCCAGCAGCCTTCGCGCCTTGCTAACGGGTATGCTGTCCGGCTGTGCACCGCCCAACCAAAGCCAATCCCCCCGCGTCTGGCGGCACAGCGCTTGCGCCTGCGTTTGCACCCAGTGCGATTCACCGCTGAGGACCAGCAGGCGACGTGCGCCAACATGCCTCAGCAGCGCAGGAGCGCCGTTCGCATCAGCACCGAGCAGGTTTGGGGTGATGAGCTCAGACATGCCAATGCCGTTCTCAGGATTTGCCAATCAATAGCGAGAGCAGACCTGCCGCAATCAGCGGACCTACCGGCACGCCACGGAACAACGCCACACCGGCCACGGTGCCAATCAACAATCCCGACACCACGGAAGGCTGATTGCTCATCAGAGAAACACCGCGACCACCGAGCCAGGAAACCGCAACGCCCACCGCAATCGCTACCAGCGATTTCCAGTTGAGGAACGCCTGAAAGAAGTCATGGGCGCTGATTTTCCCACTGGCAATCGGGGCCATCACGCCGATAGTCAGAATCAGTATCCCGATGCTCAGTCCATATTTTTCCACCAGCGGGAAATAGCCGTTGAGCGGCGTCAAGCGCACCGCCAGCAACGCCAACATCGCCCAGGTGACCGTCATGTTGTGGCTGATAATACCCAGTCCCGCCAGGCCAAGCAGGATCAGAAGCGTGGGATCGAAAGAAGTCATGAGGAAGGGGGTTCCTGCTATGCTGGAGTCAAGTTATCGGTTTCATTCAAGACTCAGATGATAGCACTGTTTTGGCACGGCCCATTAGCCCAATACCCCTATTGGTAAGGGTAAACTGTCATTCTCCGCTTAGCGCAGAGAATGACAGGCAACGGCACACGCGTTACGCTTAACACGAAAACGATTGCGCGGTTAGTCTAATTTTACGCCAAGACGGTGTGCAACTTCTTCATAGGCTTCAATCAAACCACCCAGACTTTGACGGAAACGGTCTTTGTCCATCTTGTTCAGGGTTTGCTTGTCCCACAGGCGGCTGCCGTCCGGAGAGAACTCATCACCCAGTACCACTTCACCTTTGAACAATCCGAATTCCAGTTTGAAATCCACCAGTATCAGGCCCGCGTCATCAAACAGCTTGCTCAGCACCTCGTTGGCTTTGTAGCTCAGTGCTTTCATGCGTGCCAGGTGGGTTTCATTCACCCAACCGAAGGTTTTGCAGTAAGACTCATTCACCATCGGGTCGTGCAGGGCGTCATTTTTCAGGAACAGGTCAAACAGCGGCGGGTTCAGGGTAATGCCCTCTTCCACACCCAGGCGTTTCACCAGTGAACCGGCAGCACGGTTACGCACCACGCACTCTACCGGTACCATCTCCAGCTTTTTCACCAGCACTTCGTTGTCGGACAGCAACTTGACCATTTGCGTCGGGATGCCCGCTTCTTCCAGTTTGCTCATGATGAAATGGTTGAACTTGTTGTTCACCATGCCTTTACGATCAAACTGTTCAATGCGCGCGCCATCACCGGCTGACGTATCATTGCGAAACTCCAGCACCAGCAGATCGGGATCTTCAGTGGTGTAGACCGTTTTCGCTTTTCCGCGATACAACTCAGCTAGCTTTTGCATCTTTTATTACTCCACACAGTTGTGGGCCACCGACCACGGGCCCGATGATTTAATACTGATATACCCGTCATACTTCACGTTGCAGGTGCGTTGGTTGCGCTCGTTATTCGGCCCATCCCTGGGCCTCACCTCTAGCGAGGCCGCCGCAAGCGGCGTTCAAATCTGCTCCCGGCAGATTTGTCACCCGAATCACTTACCTGAGTAAGCTCATCGGACTCCTTCGCTTGCCGCCTTCCTGCAACGCGAATTATTTAGGGTATAAATAACAAAATTACCGGCATTCGCCGGGCCGAATAAAGAAGGGCCGGAGGTGACCGGCCCTTGCTGTTAGTGGCTGAGCGCCGCCTGGAAGACGGCGACAAGCGCGTCGTTTTTCGACTGGCTGAGCGTATGCCCTTTCGCGTCGATAAACTGCAACGTACTGCGGTTACCCAGATCGCCAACCTGCAATTTGTAATCGCCGTTGGTCAATTCAGGGTCTTTCGCCCCCAGACGTTCCCAGGCGCTGCTGCCCGGTGCTTTGTAGGTCAGCGCGATAGAGCCTTGTGGACGGCTACGATCGTTGACCTTCATGCCGACTTTTTCCAGCGCGGCAGGAAGACGATCCCAGACCACCGAATAAGGGCCACGCACCACCAGCAACGGCAGACCGCTGTCATCGGCACCGCTCAGCACGTCCAGCGTACCAACCGCGCGATTGACCTGTGCATTTTCACGCGCAGCCGCCTGTTTTTCCAATGCCTCTGACAGGGTATTGGCCATCAGACTGGTGTAACGTTGCACCTGAAGCGTTTCTGCCACCGGCGTGTTTTGCACTTCGAGGCCGAGCAGTTTCACCACAACCGCGACCTGATACCCTTGAGGTTGCACGGAGATCTGATAACGCGCACGGTACGGCACACTTTCATCGTCACGCGGCCAGAAGATCCAATCGGTGGTCAGCGTCTGCGTAGCATCCTGACGGCTGGCAATCACATAGCCCTTGTCCTGAACGATTTGCACCACCTGCGGCCACAGACGGTTCGCCTGCGCGCTGTTTTCGATCAGCAAGGTGGCTGTATCACCCGAAATTTGCGTGCGCGATCCGCTTAACAACGCCAATGGCTGGAGAGGAGGACGAATATCTAACGCTTTACCCAGTTCACCGGTTGATGCGGCTGCCGGGATCTCGTAATCCCCATTCTGCACCGGAAGGATCATTCCCGCCGGTGCCACTAACGTCCTCGGTTGCGGCGCTTTCAAATAGGATTCGTCGCCGCTGACCTGACGTTTGTGACGCTGATCGCTAGAACACGCTGCTAACAGCATAACCAGCGACAAACCAACCACTTTTGCCACCATGGACTTTTGCACTGAAGAAGTCATCAAATCTCCCTAAGGGTTACTGCAAACCAGCTTGCTTCAATGCGCGCTCCATCACTGCCCGACCGGCGTCAGTCAGCGGCGTCATCGGCAAGCGAAGCGTATCGGTCGCCATCAATCCTAATGCCTTGCATGCCCATTTCACCGGGATCGGATTAGGTTCAACAAATAATTTCTGATGCAGTGGCATCAGGCGCTGATTCAAACGGCGCGCCGCAGCGAAATCACCTTGCGCCGCCAGTGCGCACAGCTGTGCCATTTCCCGTGCCGCGATGTTCGCCGTCACGGAAATCACGCCGCGACCACCGAGTTGCATAAAATCCAGGCTGCTGGCGTCATCACCGCTCAGCAAAATGAATTTATCATCAACCAACTCTTGGATCTGACTCACACGGCTTAAGTTCCCGGTAGCTTCCTTCACCGCAACAATATTTTTTACTTCGGAAAGGCGGGCGATGGTTTCCGGCAGCATGTCGCAACCGGTACGCGACGGTACGTTATACAGAATCTGCGGTAAATCGGTGTGTTCAGCGATCGCTTTAAAATGCTGGAACAACCCTTCCTGCGTCGGGCGGTTGTAGTAAGGGGTTACCGTCAGGCAGCCCACTACGCCAGTACCGTGAAAACGTTTGGTGAGAGAGATGGCTTCCGACGTCGCATTGGCACCCGTTCCGGCTATCACCGGGATACGTCCGTCTGCCAGTTCCAGCGTCATCATCACCACATCGCCGTGTTCATCGTGGCTCAAGGTGGCGGACTCTCCGGTGGTTCCGACGGACACTATCCCCGCAGTTCCGCTAGCAACATGATAATCAACAAGTTTTTTTAAGCTCGCACGATCGACGGCTCCGTTGTCGTCCATCGGCGTAACCAGTGCAACAATACTTCCCGTAAACATTCGCCATCCCCTCCAAAAACAAGTTCTTCATGGTACTTTTGACTTCACTGCAAAAGCAAGCGCGCAACCGCGTTGTCGGCGTCTGACATGCGGTTTTTTTCTTTCTGCATGCCGCGACTGACGACGGCGCGGGAAAACGCACCCAGAACACACTCAAAATTGCCCCAGACAATTTTTTGTGTTTACCATGTTACTCTCAACCCGATGCAGAGGAAGCAAGATTTTGCCGAGCCAACAAGAACACTCTCTGGTTATCACCGCCCTCGGCGTCGACCGCCCTGGGATTGTGAACGCCATCACACGTCACGTCAGTAGCTGTGGCTGTAACATTGAAGATAGTCGTCTTGCGATGCTGGGCAAAGAGTTCACGTTCATCATGCTGCTGTCGGGAAGCTGGAACGCCATTACGCTGATCGAATCCACGCTGCCGCTCAAAGGGGCGGAAATGGAATTATTGATCGTGATGAAACGCACCGAGTCTCAGGCTCGCCCACCAATGCCCTCGACGGTATGGGTCAAAGTTGAACTGGCGGATTCACCGCATATCATCGAACGCTTTACCGCCCTGTTTGACGCCCATCACATGAACATTGCGGAGCTGGTTTCAAAAACGCAGCCCGCTACCAGTGGACATCCGTCAACGTTATATATTCAAATCACCGCACACAGCCCTGAAACGCTTAATGGCGCAATTATTGAGCCAGCCTTTCATCAGCTATGTACAGAACTGCACGCACAAGGCAGTATTAGCGTCGTGAACTATCCACAGCATGAAGAGAAAGATGGAGAGTAGTGATGAACACACTGAAAGCCGGTGATACCGCACCGAAATTTAGCTTGCCCGACCAGGATGGCGAACAAGTAAATTTAACCGACTTCCAGGGACAAAAAGTGTTGGTCTATTTTTACCCTAAAGCGATGACGCCGGGATGTACCGTGCAAGCCTGTGGTTTGCGCGACAACATGGACGATCTAAAGAAACATGGCGTGGAAGTGCTGGGTATCAGCACCGACAAACCGGAAAAACTGTCTCGCTTTGCGGAAAAAGAGCTGCTGAACTTTACGTTGTTGTCCGACGAAGATCATCAGATCTCACAAGCCTTCGGCGTGTGGGGCGAAAAGACGTTTATGGGAAAAACCTACGACGGTATTCACCGCATCAGCTTTTTGATTGGTGAAGACGGTAACGTGGCGCATGTGTTCGATGATTTCAAAACCAGCGATCACCACGATATCGTACTGAACTATCTGAAAAGCGCCTGACCGCGCGTTAGGTATCCACCGGCACCGCTAGGGTGTCGGTGTTTTTGCATTGCCCTGATTCACACTGCGCGCATTCTTGTGCTTGCTGTTTTTTGCACGGCGCGCTGTTATGCTGCACTTTTCCCGCATTCCACTTTGCATGCTCCCTCCGCGCTGGCTAAGATAGGCGC
Source organism: Candidatus Symbiopectobacterium sp. NZEC151 (assembly GCF_025962655.1). Taxonomy (GTDB): domain Bacteria; phylum Pseudomonadota; class Gammaproteobacteria; order Enterobacterales; family Enterobacteriaceae; genus Symbiopectobacterium. The sequence goes on from NZ_JAGFPE010000002.1 coordinate 99,998, forward strand.
TAATCGCTTTTACCGTGCAGTCGAGAAGGTCCCACTCATGGTCTTCAATTGGTTAGGTGCTGAACGTCCTCGCATTACCGCTCCGGCAGGCAAGACGTTTCTGCGTGGATTCAGAGTAAAGAAAACCCTGACTGCGTTGCTGTTCGGCGCAATGCTGAGCGGCGTCGCGGCGCCGGTGGCTGCGGATATGCAGGATCAGCTTCCTGATATTGGCACCACTGCGGGCGGTACGCTCAGTATCAATCAAGAAATTGCCATGGGTGATTTCTACCTCAGGCAAATGCGCGGCGGTGCGCCGCTGATTGACGATCCGCTGCTGGTACAATACATCAACCAACTGGGCCAGCGCTTAGTCAAAAGCGCCAACTCGGTGCGCACGCCTTTTCACTTCTTCATCATTCGCAACGATGAGCTGAACGCCTTCGCCTTCTTCGGCGGCAACGTGGTTATCCATTCAGCCTTGTTCCGCTACGCGGAAAACGAAAGCGAACTGGCCTCGGTGCTGGCGCATGAAATTTCGCACGTCACCCAACGCCATCTGGCGCGCGCCATGGAATCACAGCAGCGCAGCGCCCCGCTCACCTGGGTAGGTGCATTGGGTTCCATTCTGCTGGCAATGGCAAATCCGCAGGTGGGGATGGCAGCCCTGAGCGGCACCTTGGCGGGCGCGCAGCAGGGGATTATCAGCTTCACCCAGTCCAACGAACAGGAAGCCGATCGCATTGGCCTACAGGTGTTGCAGCGTGCCGGGTTCGATCCGCAGGCGATGCCTAACTTTATGCAAAAATTGGCCGACCAATCACGCTACGCCACCAAGCCGCCGGAGATGCTGCTGACACACCCATTACCGGAGAGCCGCCTGGCCGATGCCCGCAACCGCGCCAACCAGATGCGTCCAGCCCCCACCCAGTCCTCACAGGATTTTCTGTTTGCCAAGATGCGCGCGCTGTCTATGTACAGCACCGCCTATAAGGCCACCGCAGATGAAACCATCGATAACTGGTTAAAAGGCAATGTGCGCGAGCAGCTTGCCGCACAGTATGGCAAAGCGGTGCGTGCCTATGAAGAGAAGAAATATGACGATGCCCGCGCCGTGCTTCAGCCGTTGCTGGATAAAACCCCAGACAGCCCCTGGTTTCTCGATCTGATGACGGATATCGATCTGGCGCAAAACAAAGCCGCGCAGGCCATCGCCCGGTTACAAAAAGCGCCGGGAGCCCAAAACAACCCGGTACTGCAATTGAACCTGGCTAACGCCTATGTCACGGGCGGTCAGGCCGCGGCAGCCAGCCGCCTGCTCTACCGTTATACCTACGCCAATCCGGGCGATCCCAACGGCTGGTCGCTGCTGGCGCAGGCCTCTGCCGCACAGGGCATGCGCGCCGAAGAGCTTGCCGCGCGCGGAGAGGAGTTGGCGCTATCCGGAAAACTGGATCAGGCAATCGGTCTGTTCAGCAATGCCAGCTCGCTGAGTAAACTCGGCAGTCTGGAGCAGGCGCGCTACGATGCCCGCATTGACCAGTTACGCCAGTTACAGCAACGCTTCCGTCAGTTTGAAAAATCCTGATATACCCTAAATAATTCGAGTTACAGGAAGGCGGCAAGCGAATGAATCCCGATGAGCTTACTCAGGTAAGTGATTCGGGTGAATGAGTGCAGCCAACGCACCTGCAACTTGAAGTATGACGGGTATAAACAGCAAGGAACAGTCCATGTCACATGATATCGTTATTTATCACAACCCGCGCTGCTCCAAGAGCCGTGAAACGCTGGCGCTGTTGCAGCAACACGGCGTTACGCCGCGCGTGGTGATGTATCTGGATACGCCACCGGATGCCGCACAGATTCGTCAACTGTTATCACAGTTGGGCTTTAGCAGCGCACGTGAATTAATGCGCCAGAAAGAAGCGTTGTACCGCGAATTAAACCTGTCGGATTCGACGTTGAGTGAAACACAGCTGATTACTGCACTGATTGAGCATCCCACGCTGATTGAGCGCCCAATCGTGATCAATGGTGAACGGGCACGTATCGGCCGTCCACCGGAGCAGGTGCTGGCGCTGTTATAGCCCCAGGATCTCTTTGACGAAGGGGATAGTCAGTTTACGCTGGGCGGTAATGGAGGCGTGATCGAGTTGGTCGAGCGTCATAAACAGCGTGCGCATTTCACGATCGAGTCGCTTCAACAAAAAGCGGCTCACATCTTCCGGCAGCTCAAAGCCGCGCAGGCGAGCACGTAACTGCAACGCCTCACCTTTTTCTTCATCGGAGAGCGGCTGCAATTTATAAATCTGTCCCCAATCCAGACGAGATGCCAAATCAGGCAGATGCAAATTAAGCTGGCGCGGTGGGCGATCGCCGGTGATCAACAGCCGGGTGTGCCCCCCTTCCTGAATGCGGTTATAGAGGTTGAACATCGCCATTTCCCAGACATCATCGCCTGCAATGGATTCGATATTATCGATACAGACCAGCGCGAGCTGCTCCATGCCGTCCAGGACTTCAGGCACAAAATAGGCGCGTTTATCTAACGGCACATAGCCCGCCGCATCGCCCTGACGCGATAACGCTGCGCAGGCAGCATGCAGCAGATGGCTGCGCCCTCCCCCTTCTCGCGACCAGAAGTATATATAGCTACCGTGCTCTTGCTGCAACACGTTGTGAAGGGCGGCCAGAAGTGACGCGTTTTCTCCCGGATAGAAACTGGCGAAGGTTTCGTCATCAGGCAAAGAAAGTGGCAGTGAAAGCTGTGCCGGCGTGTTCAGAAGCACCTCATGTTCAATTCGGCAGGAAAACGGACTGAGTTTACCACAGAAAGCGAGCCCTGTTGATAGCGCATCAACCGGGCTGTTTTTCTCGATACCGCCTCACTGTTCAGGCGAATTGTCCTAACGAAAGGCCATTACCCGGCATTTTTGACATACGGCTTGATAATCCCGGTCGCCAGCAGCTCTTTTTCCTGCCCGTTGATACGCGCCGTGGCGGAATCAATTTGGAATGTCACGTCACCAGGCTGGCAAAAGTCTTTGGTTTTTTGTGGAACCAGCTCGGCGGAACGAAAAGAGCTGTATTCCCGGCCGTACAGCGTTTCATTCATGGTATTCATGCCAAAGGGGGCAAACGCCAACGTGTATTGTCCACTGGCACCCTCGCGGTTTCTTAGCGTGACGACGACGCGCAAATTAGCCACTTCAGCAAGTTTGTTGGTATCAACGATAAAATGATTTTCACATTTCAATGCACCACCGTTGCCACCAAGAAAGGTCGATTCGTTTTTCAATACCAATGAGGGCAAGGTTTGGCGATTTTCTTCACGCTCACGCTTATCGTTGACGCAGTGCGCCGTATAGCTGGCTTTTGTTTCGTCAGTGCGCCCCCGGTCGCGATACTCCCAAGCCTTCTGGCAATCGCTCGTCACACCCTGACCGTTGTAATAGATCCAGGCGAGGTATTTTGCCGCCCGCGATACGCCTTTGTCATAGGCCTGGGTAAACAGCGTGCGCGCCTTGTCATAATCAACGTCAATCTCTTCACCGGTGTAATACATTTCCCCCAAATTGATCATGGCATCCTTATTGCCCTGCTGCGCGGCACGTTCAAACCAGGTGACAGCGTCTTGCGCAGCAACATCTACACCCCAGCGTCCTTCGCGATAGGCCAGGCCAAGAAGATTCTGCGAGTCCGCCTCTCCGCCCTCTGCCGCGCGGCGAAACCAGCGCATCGCCTCAATATCTTTCTCTTTGATCGAGGAGTAACCGAAATTATAAAAATGCCCGACGTAGAAATTTACTTTGGGATCGCCCTGCTGTGCCCAACGCTTTGCCAGCCGTAACGTGTCGCTTTTACTCAAACCAAGGCGGCTGAATATCCGCCGTGTTTCCGCATCGGCGGTATTTAAATAGCGGGAAACATATTTCAGGATCGGTGCGCGCATCTCTGCATCGGTTTCAGCCTTGGCTTTGGCTTCATAAATGGTGTGTCCAAGCGACTTGGCCGTTTCGATATCAATATCCGCAGCATTAATCTTTGCCAGCAATTGGCCGGCACGGACGTTATCCTGCGGCACGCCGACGCCATATTGATAAAAATACCCGGCGTTATAACAACCATAATCGCCACCCAGCGCACAGGCCTGCTGATAATAGTCGATCGCCTGTTGGGTATTTTTGGGAACGGAAACGCCAAACTCATAAACAAACCCCAGCACAGCGAGTGCATGAGGATCCTGACGTTTAGCCAAATCGGTGAGGGCGGTCAGCGCAGTGGTATCTTGCTGTTCGAGGCGGTCGTAGAGCCTGTCGGCGTCATCAGCGTCTTGGGCAAAAGCAGAACACGATAGACCCAGTAACAACGCCAACGTTGTTTTCTTCATGATTAACAATCCTTTGTGATGTTTTTCTGTTTCCGGGGATAATACCATCCCCGGAAACCTGAGCAATGCTCAGTTTATGACGCGCGAGAAGTCTCCTCGGCGTTATCTTCGGCATCCAGCACCACTTCTTCGCTTCTGAAACGGTTGATCAGCGCGAACAGCAGGCTCAGTGCAATACCCACTACGGTGGCTAACGCCATGCCTTTCAATTCGGCAGCACCCAGATGCACTTTCGCACCGCTCACCCCGATGATCAGGATAACCGAGGTCAGAATCAGGTTTTGCGCTTTGTTGTAATCCACTTTGGACTCGATAAGCACACGAATACCGGAAGCACCAATCACGCCGTACAGCAGCAGAGAAACGCCGCCCATAACCGGCACGGGTACCGCTTGAATCGCTGCCGCCAGTTTGCCCACGCAGGAGAGCAGAATGGCAAGGATTGCCGCACCGCCGATCACCCAGGTGCTGTAGACCTTGGTGATAGCCAGCACACCAATGTTTTCACCGTAAGTGGTATTCGGGGTTGAACCGAAGAAACCGGAGATCATGGTAGAAAGGCCGTTGGCAAACATCGAACGGTGCAAGCCAGGATCGCGCATCAGATCTTTTTTCACGATATTGGCGGTAACCACCAGGTGGCCCACGTGTTCCGCAATCACTACCAGCGCGGCAGGCAGGATAGTCAGAATGGCAAACCATTCAAAGCGCGGCGTATAGAAGGTTGGCAGTGCAAACCAGTGAGCCTGTGCGATGGGGGCGAAATCTACCACGCCCATGGCAAACGATAAGCCATAACCCACCAGCACGCCGATCAGAATCGGGATGATGGCCAGAAAACCGCGGAACAGTACCGAGCCCAGAACGGTAACGCCCAAGGTCACCAACGAAATAATCACGGTTTTGCTATCGACAGACGCACCATCCGCAGGCAGCAGACCGGCCATGCCCGCCGCAACGCTCGCCAGTTCCAGACCGATGACCGCAACAATTGCCCCCATCGCCGCCGGTGGGAAAATCACATCCAGCCAGCCGGTACCCGCGCGTTGCACAATCAGCGATACCAGGCAGAACAGCACGCCGCACATGATAAAACCGCCCAGCGCCACTTCATAGCCCAGCGGCAGCAGCAACAGTACCGGAGAAATAAAGGCAAAGCTGGAACCCAGGTACGCCGGGATCTTGCCTTTACAGATAAACAGATACAGCAATGTGCCAATGCCGTTGAACAGCAGCACGGTCGCGGGGTTGATTTTGAACAGAATCGGCACCAACACCGTCGCGCCGAACATGGCAAACAGGTGCTGGAAGCTCAGCGGGATGGTTTGTAGCAAGGGGGGTCGTTCACTCACCCCGATGGCGCGACGAGTCATCGTTTATATCCTCTGTAAAAGTCACTTGATGTTGTGGTTAGCCGGTTGGTCCAGCATCATTATCACAGCCCAGCCGCCCCCACGCGTCACCGCGTAGGGAAGCGAGGCTGATTATAAAAATCGTGCGAAACATGGGTGAAAAACCGCCATGGGTTTTGCGCGGCGAAACTGGCGCAAAAAAAAGCCGACTTACTCAGTCGGCTGATACGGCTTATTTAGTACCAAAGAGCTTATCGCCCGCGTCACCCAGACCCGGCATGATGTAGCCATGCTCGTTGAGTCCCTTATCGACGGAAGCGGTATACAGCTCAACGTCAGGGTGCGCTTTTTCCAACGCGGCAATCCCTTCCGGTGCAGCCACCAGCACCAATACCTTGATACTCTGGCAACCCGCTTTCTTCAGCAGATCGATAGTGGCAATCATCGAACCACCGGTCGCCAGCATCGGATCCACCACCAGCGCCATACGCTCATCAATGTTGGAGACCAGTTTCTGGAAATAAGGCACCGGCTCCAGCGTCTCTTCGTTGCGGTACATGCCCACCACGCTGATGCGCGCGCTCGGTACGTTTTCCAGCACGCCTTCCATCATGCCCAGACCTGCACGCAGGATCGGCACCACGGTAATTTTTTTGCCTTTGATCTGATCGACTTCCACCGGACCGCACCAGCCTTCGATGGTTACTTTCTCTGTAGCCAGATCGGCAGTGGCTTCATAGGTCAATAAGCTGCCGACTTCGGATGCCAGTTCACGAAAGCGTTTTGTACTTATATCGTTTTCACGCATCAGGCCAAGCTTATGTTTGACGAGCGGGTGTTTAACCTCGACGACCTTCATTCTATTCCCCCTATAGAAAGTGGACGGATATCCTCACGACGCAGAATCGGTGCGCCGAGGGCGGACATGGCAGCCCATCATAAAAAAAATCGCGGGATTATACCGCTTTTTTGCTTAAGCGCTACAGGTTATAGCCTGATCCAGATCAACCGGGCAGGGAAATTCTCATTGAACAGGAAAAATGCAAAGCAGGCAACACACCACTCGCAAACGATTGCTCTCGCTGTTAGAATTAGCGCGCTTCGATAGGGGTAGATCCACCAGGCTGGATATGCTCACTATCTCACCACCAATTGTATTCTCCGTGGGGACTCCGCAGTGACCGACAAAACCTCTCTTAGCTACAAAGACGCAGGCGTGGATATTGATGCTGGCAACGCATTGGTAGACCGTATTAAAGGCGTAGTGAAACAAACCCGTCGTCCTGAAGTGATGGGCGGTCTGGGCGGTTTCGGTGCCCTGTGCGCCTTGCCCCAAAAATACCGTGAACCGGTTCTGGTTTCCGGTACTGATGGGGTCGGCACCAAACTGCGTCTTGCCATGGATCTGAAACGCCACGACACCATCGGTATCGACCTGGTGGCCATGTGTGTCAACGATCTGGTAGTTCAAGGGGCCGAGCCGCTGTTCTTCCTGGATTACTACGCCACGGGGAAACTGGATGTCGATACCGCCGCCAGCGTGATCACCGGTATCGCCGAAGGGTGCAAGCAGTCAGGCTGCGCGCTGGTCGGCGGCGAAACCGCTGAAATGCCCGGCATGTACCACGGTGAAGATTACGATGTCGCCGGTTTTTGCGTCGGTGTTGTTGAAAAATCAGAGATCATCGACGGAAGTAAAGTGCAGGCAGGTGATACCCTGATAGCACTGGCAGCCAGTGGCCCGCACTCTAACGGCTATTCACTGGTACGTAAGGTTCTTGAGGTGAGCAAAACCGATCCGGAACAGACGACGCTTGAAGGCAAGTCATTGGCCGATCATCTGTTGGCACCGACCAAGATCTACGTTAAATCTATTCTGGCGCTGATTGAAAAAGTAGATGTACACGCAATTGCTCACCTGACCGGTGGCGGTTTCTGGGAAAATATCCCACGCGTGCTGCCAGAAGGCATGCAGGCCAACATTGATGAATCCAGCTGGCAGTGGCCCGCCGTGTTCAACTGGCTGCAACAGACGGGCAACGTCAGCCGTCACGAAATGTACCGTACTTTTAACTGCGGTGTGGGTATGATTATCGCACTGCCTGCTGAACAGGCAGAGGAAGCCGTGGCATTCCTCAATAGCCAGGGTGAAACCGCATGGAAAATTGGCGTTATTCAACCCGCTAACGCCGGAGACGCAGTGGTCATTAATTAATGAAAAACATCGTTGTCTTGCTCTCAGGTCAAGGAAGCAACTTGCAGGCGTTGATTGACGCCTGCGCGCGCAAGCGCGTCAAAGCAAATATCGCAGCCGTGTTCAGCAACAATCCAGAAGCCTATGGTCTGGTGCTGGCGCAAGAAGCCGAGATTCCGGCCCATGTCATCGACCCGCAAGGGTTTGCTGACCGAGCCGCCTTTGACGCCGCAATGGCAGAAGAGATGGCGCAATACCAGCCGGACCTGGTGGTACTGGCGGGTTATATGCGCATCCTCAGCCCGGAATTCGTTGCGCTGTTTGCAGGCAAAATGCTGAATATCCATCCGTCTCTGCTGCCCAAGTATCCGGGTCTGCACACCCATCGCAAAGCGCTGGAAAAGGGCGATAAGGAACATGGCACCTCGGTCCACTTCGTGACTGACGAACTGGACGGTGGCCCCCTGATTCTGCAAGCCAAGGTCCCGGTGTTTGGTGATGATACGGAAGAAGCGCTTGCGGCTCGGGTACAAACTCAGGAACACACCATCTATCCGCTGGTGGTGAACTGGTTTGCCGAAGGCCGTCTTAAAATGCGCGAGGGCGAAGCCTGGCTTGACGGCGTGCGTATTCCCAAACAGGGTTACGCTGCCGAATAACGGTAATCCCCCTTGACGTTCAGGCGGTAGCACCCTGCCGCCCTGAAAGTTCCCATTGTTCGACACTTTATTTATTTACAAAATAATTACCATCCTAATGATATAAAACAACATTATCTTTTTGTCGCACTTTCCCCACCTTAGTATTATTGATAATCACTCTCATACTCATTAACTTCCCCTGCTCGATTTTATGCAGAGGGCGAATATGCGTGCGTTATTCCTGACCAAAGCGTTACTGGTCATGCTGTTGTTGGCGAACACCACCGCCTGGGGAAAGACCGTTACCGACCTGCTGGGACGCCAGGTAGCCATTCCCGATAATCCTTCACGTCTTTTTCTTGGTGAAAGCCGGTTGCTCTATACCCTTGCGTTGCTGGAACCCGGCAATCCGGCACAGCGAGTGGTCGGCTGGCCCGGCGATCTGGCGCGTTACGATGCGCAAAGCTGGGAAAAATACACCGCTGCGTTTCCTGCCATTGCACAAATCCCACGCCTTGGCGATGGGGGACCGCGTACGCTGAATGCCGAAGCCATTCTGCCGTTAAAACCCGATCTGGTTATCCTGCCGCGTCTGGCTAAAACCTCGGCGGAGGATGAGGCGCTACAGCAAACGCTTGAACGCGCAGGCATCCCGGTGATTTATGTCGATCTGCGCGTTGAATTGTTGAAAAACACCCTGCCCAGCGTCCGTTTACTCGGCGAGGTGCTAAACCGCACTGAGCGTGCTGCCGCGTTCAGCGCGTTCTATCAGCAGCATATGGATGCCATTTCGCAACGGCTGGCGCACTATCACGGGCAAAAGCCTACCGTGATGCTGCACCTGCATCTGGGCCGCCGCGATACCTGCTGTACCACAGCGGTCGGTGGCAATCTCGGTGAACTGTTAACCTTTGCGGGTGGCGATAACATTGCGGCCGACAGCATTCAGCGCGTCTACGGTGAACTCAACCCGGAAAAAGTGCTGGCAGCCAACCCGGATGTCTACATCGCCACCGGCATGGCAGGGCCAGAAGGAAAACGTTTCTCAACATTGATGCTGGGCCCGGATGTTTCCCAGCAGCAAGCGCAAAACAGTTTTACTACCCTGCTACAACAAGAACCCATTCTGTCACACCTGAACGCCGTGCAGCAGGGGCGCGCCTGGAGTATGTGGCACAACTTCTACCTGAGCCCGTATCACGTGGTGATGGTGGAGATGTTTGCCAAAGCGCTCTACCCCGATCTGTTTGCCGATCTGCAACCGCAAGACACCTTAAAACAACTCTACCAACAATTCTTACCTATTGAATTTTCAGGGACATTCTGGAGTCACATCGCACATGAACGCTAATTTTATCCGTCGCGGCTGGCCACTTATCGCGCTGTTGCCACTGGGTTCGCACGCTGCCTCATCGAGCGCGCAGGAAGACACCGTGGTGGTCACCCAATCTGACCGCGCTACCGCGGATACAGACAGCAGCTATCAACCGCACAAAAGCGTAACCGGCACACGCACCGAAGCACGTCTGCTGGACGTGCCGCAGGCAGTTAACGTTGTGCCACCGCAGGTGTTACGCGATCAGGCAGCACGCACGTTGGACGAAGCGCTGTACAGCATCAGCGGTATTACCCAAGCCAACACGCTCGGGGGTACGCAGGATGCGGTGATAAAACGTGGGTTTGGCGACAACCGCGATGGCTCGCTGTTTCGCGATGGCATTCGTTCGATTCAGGCCCGCAATTTCACGCCTACCAGCGAGCGCGTTGAAGTCCTCAAAGGCCCCGCCTCGATGCTGTACGGCATGGGTGAACCCGGCGGCGTGATCAACATCATCAGCAAAAAACCGGAACTGGTTCAAAAAACCCATATCGAAGGCTGGCAGAGCAGTTTTAACGGGGGCGGCGGTCAGGTGGATGTCACCGGCCCACTGGGGGACAACGGTCTCGCTTACCGCATGCTGGTCGATCACGACGAAACCGATTACTGGCGCAATTTTGGCCGCAAGCGCCAAACCACCGTGGCGCCGTCAGTGATGTGGTATGGCGATGACACCACGGTGCGCCTTGCCTATGAACATCAGGAATACCTGACGCCGTTCGATCGCGGCACCATCATCAATCCTAACACCGGCAAGCCGGTCAATACGCCGCGCGATCGCCGCTTTGATGAACATTACAACGCCACGCGCGGCGATCAGGACACCGTGACGCTCCAGATGGAGCGGACGCTCAACGATCGCTGGAAAAGCAACCTCGCCTACTCCTATGCACGTAACCGCTATAGCGACAATCAGGCGCGCGCCACCAAATTCAACGCGGCGACCGGAATACTGACCCGTCAGGCGGATGCCACAGCTGACGCACGCAGTCAGGCGCAAATCGTTCAATTGACCCTGAACGGCGACGTAGACTGGGGACGCATCAACCATCAACTGCTGTTTGGCGTTGACTATGAAGCCGATCGTACCTTCCGTGGCGACATGATCCGTGGCACAGCAGCCTCCGGCTTCAACATTTACAACCCGGTCTACGGCACACTGCCCGCTTCCACCACGGTCAGCGCCAAAGACAGCGATCAGCGTGAAAATATCGACAGCACCGGCTTTTTCGTGCAAGACACCCTGCGCCTGAACGAACGCTGGCAATTGCTGGGCGGGTTACGCTACGACAGCTTTGATGTCATGGCAGGCAAAGGCCGCCCGTTCGTCGCCAACACCGACGGTTCCTACCACCGTTTGGTTCCGCGCACCGGCGTTATCTACAGCCTGACGCCAAACAGTTCGCTCTACGCCAGCTACAGCGAATCGTTCAAACCCAACTCGTCCATTGCCACTCAAATTGGCGCACTTCCTCCGGAACTGGGCCGTTCGTATGAAGTGGGCACCAAAATCGATCTGCCGGACCGTATCACCGCCAACCTGGCGCTGTTCGATATCGTAAAACGTAACGTGATGGTGGATGAAACCATCGGCAATGAAACGGTGACGCGCACCTCAGGCAAAGTACGCTCACAGGGCATTGAGCTGGATATGGCCGGTAAGCTTACCGACTCGCTGAGCCTGATCGGTAGCTACGCCTTCACCGAGGCGCGCGTGGTTGCCGATCCGAAAAACAACGGCAACGAAATGACCAACGCCGCCCGCCACACTGCCGCGCTGTTTCTGACGCAAGATTTCGGATCGCTTGGCTGGCATGCCGGAGACGACCTGCGCACAGGTGCCGGTGCGCGCTACGTGGGTCGCCGCGCGGGAGATGCAGCCAACAGTTTCTATGTCGATGATTACACCGTTGCTGACGCCTTCGTTGCCTATACCGTGCCGTTTAACGGCTACAAGGTGAAATGGCAGATGAACGTGAAGAATCTGTTTGATAAAACCTACTATCCGTCCAGCGGCAACAACCTGCGAGTGGCGGTGGGTGAACCACGTCAGGTACTGCTGCGCGCCAGCGTAGATTTTTAATCCTGCCATGCCGCGCCCTGTGATCTTAACCATAAGGGCGCGCTCCTTTCCCTCCCCTCACAAACGGTGGTTCTGAGAACAAAGCACGCTATACTCATCCTGTTGCCATGTGGCAAACATGTAATGGGAGGAACCATGTCTGGCGCGAGCAATATCGTGCGTTTACGGCCTCTGGAACGAGAGGATCTCAATTTTGTCCATCAGTTGGATAACAATGCCAGCGTGATGCGTTATTGGTTCGAAGAGCCCTATGAGGCCTTTGTGGAATTGTGCGATCTCTACGACAAGCACATTCACGACCAAAGCGAGCGGCGCTTTATCATCGCGTTTGAAAAAAATCGGGTAGGTCTGGTCGAACTGGTGGAAATCAACCATATCCACCGCCGTGCTGAATTCCAGATTATTATCGACCCCGCCCATCAAGGGCGTGGCTACGCCAGCGCCGCCGCCAAGCTGGCGATGGATTACGGGTTTTCCGTGCTGAACCTGTACAAGCTGTACCTGATTGTGGATAAAGAGAACACCAAGGCTATCCACATTTATGCCAAGCTGGGTTTCGAAGTCGAGGCCGAACTGCGCCACGAGTTTTTTATTAACGGCGAATACCGGAATACCATTCGCATGTGCATTTTCCAGCACCAGTATATGGAACGGTACAAGGCGAACGCGACAGCAGAAAAACCGTCACCAGAAGCAGATATCACGCGTTGATATTTAATCGCATTCAAAATACTTAAACAGTCGGTTATATTTAAATTGAATATAATCGACTATTAACAAACACATATAATCAGTTAACTCTCATAGAACATACATTGTAAGGGAAATACAGCCATGCGTTTCCTTATGAACAACATAACAAAACCACTTCATATCTCTTAAGAAAATACCACAGATAAAAAAAAGCGTTTCCTGGCTCTTAACTGACCGCAATACAAATTACTCTATGAGCTCAACTAAGGAGATAGTTATGTTATCAGCGACAGCAGTTAAAACATCTTCCCCTACAGTCGTCATTGATTTCAACTCTGAAAGTCATTTAAGTAACCATTCACCCTACAACATACTGAAGAGAATATTAAATATCAAACACTCATCCCTGAACTCCGTATCTCTATCTCAAGGCAAGAATAAGGATGAGCAAAAAATAAATATCAGCGTCACAAACATGATTAACTCAAATCTATTTTCAGTATCAAAAACAAAAACGATCAGCCTCAGCGCGCCTAGTATTCAAAGTATTCTATTAACACCTTCAAAAGGTGATAATAATAAAACGAGATTGGAGGTGAGTCTGATCGGTAAGGGACCTTCCGACTGAGTCGATGTACTTTGGGTTGACGTCATCCCCGCGAGAATAAACTGCACTTCTCTTAAGGATGGCGTCATCATTCACTGTAAACGTGTCAGCGCAACGGACACCACTATTCCGTCTCAATGACCCAACTCGCTACCCGGCAAACTGCCGAAATAACGCTTTACCACTTAATAACCGCAGTCCCAGCCAGCCGCCGCACAGCGACAGCAGCAAGGCCGCACTGAGTGGCAGCGCTCCCCACATCACCACATTAGGCTCCCAGGGGAAATCAAACACTTTGCGTTGCAGCAGCCACAGCGCCACTTCCGCGCCAATAGCGGCCGCTACGCCCGACATCAGGCCCAGCGCTGCAAACTCACACCACAGGGTGCCACGCAGCAAGCGACGCCCAGCCCCCAGCGTGCGATAAACCATCAACTCCTGACGCCGCTGGCGCATGCCAACCTGAATTTGCGCCAACAGCAGCAGCACGCCGCAGAACAACACCAGCACCACCATCACTTCCAGCGCGCGACTCACCTGCTGCAATACCTGACCAATCTGGCGCAGCATCGTGCCCACATCCAGCACGCTGACCGTGGGGAATTGGCGATTAAGCTGCACGACAAGCTTGTCGTCACCGTCGTGGCGGAAACTGGTCAGTAACGATTGCGGCTGCGTATCCAGCGCGCCGGGCGGGAAAATAAAGAAGAAATTCGGTCGCAAACTTTCCCAATCCACGCGCCGGAAGCTGGTCACCGTGGCGCTAAAAGGCTGCGTGTCGCCAGTGAAGGTCAGGGTGTCACCGAGCTTAATGCCCATCTCCTGTGCTTCATTCGCCTCCATCGAGACTTCCCCCGCTTTCGGCGCTTGCCCGGCCGTCAGCACATTGTGATCCGGCAACCCCTCCATCCAGGTCAGGTTCAGTTCGCGGTTAACCGTATTAGCACCCGGATCGTTTTCGTGGATACGCTCGGTCGCCACCTGACCGTTGATAGCCGTCAGGCGCGCACGAATGATCGGATAAAATGATTCCGGCTTCACCGCGTGCTGCTCAAGGAAGGTTTTCAGTGGTGCCGCCTGAGAGGGTGCGATATTCAGCAAGAAATAGTTGGGGCTTTCCGGCGGCAGTTGACGCTGCCAACGCTCCAACAAATCACCACGCATCACCAGCAATAACGCCAGCAACATAAACGACAGGGAAAAGGCCGCCAGTTGGCTCAAGGTGGACCACGGCTGGCGTAACAGGCGATTGACTGCCAGACGCAACGGCAGATGCTTGACCGTCAGGCGGCGCAACACTATCAACCCGCCCCAGCCGACAATACCCAGCAACAGCGCCAGCACCGCCGTACCGCCAAGCAACGCCCACAGCAACGTGCCACCGCCAGAGAGCAGCGCCAGCCCAGCCACCACAATCAGCGCCACCGCAGGCAGATAGTAACGCAACGGCCAGACGTTCGCCGTGATATCCTGACGCAGCACCCGCAGCGGCTGGGTTGCCAGCAGCAGGCGGTAAGGACGTAATCCCACCAGCAGCGAAATCACCACCAGCGATCCCAATGCCCATACCCACGGCCACAACCCCGCCGCAGGCAACGCCGTGGGCAGCACCGGCGCCAACAAACGCGTGAGTATCGCTTCAAAACCTAACCCCACCAGACTGCCGCACAGGCCAGCCAACGCCAGCACCGACACCCATTGTCCGACAATCAAACGCCGCAGCGCACGTTTGTCCGCCCCCAGGGTTTTGAGTACCGCCACCAAATCGTAGCGGCTGCGGCAATAGTGCCCCATGGCAACGGCCACCGCCGCAACGGACAACAGCAGCGTCAACAGCGCCGATAGCAGTAAAAACTGCTGCGAACGTTGCAGGGATTTACTTAATGCCCCGTCGCTGTCTTCCATGCCGTACCAGCGCTGATCCGGTTTTAGCAGCGGCTTGATAAAATCGCTGAACAGCGCGATACGCGCTTCATCACCGGCAAACATATAGCGCCAGGTAATGCGTCCGCCCGGCTGTATCGCTCCGGTTTTTTCCACATCGGCGCGGCTCATCAACACGCGCGGTGCAGTATCAAACGGGTTAAACCCTTCGTCCGGCTCCTGAATCAGTTCCCCGGCGATGCGCAGCGTGGTATCGCCCACATCGAGGTTATCCCCGACATTCAGGCCCAGCAACGCCAGCAGTCGCGGAGCGACCAATACCGAGCCAGGAACCGGGTGCAACCCTTCCGGACGCGTCTGGAGCTGGCCGTAGAGCGGGTAGCGATCGTCCGCCGCCTTGACGCGCGCCAACTGCGCTTGTTCGCCGGCATAGGTCATGGTCATGAACGACACCTGACGACTGACCGTCAACCCTTGTTGCTGTGCCGTTTGCAGCCAATCCTCATCGACCGGACGCGCGGCGCGCAGCACGCGATCGCCGGCCAGAAAATCACGGCTCTGCTGACTTAGCCCTTTCTCCATGCGATCGCTGATATTGCCCAACGCCAGCACGCACGCCACCGCCAGCGTTAACGCCAGCCACACGATCAGCAGCGATGGAGATCGCCACTCCCGCCAAAACCAGCGCCAGATCATGCCACCTCCTGCAATTTGCCGTCCAACAGCCGCAAACGCCGTTCGCAGCGTGCTGCCAACTGCTCATCGTGGGTAACCAGAATCAGCGTGGTGGCATAATCACGATTGAGTGAAAACAACAGATCCACAATGCGTTCGCCGGTTTTGCGATCCAGATTGCCGGTCGGTTCATCCGCAAACAGCACGCGGGGCCGTCCGCTAAAGGCGCGCGCAATGGCGACACGCTGTTGCTCACCGCCGGATAACTGCGCGGGCAAATGGTGCAAGCGCTCGCCCAATCCCAACTGACGCAGCAACTGTTCTGCCTGCGCACGGCTTTGTGCATCACTTTCACCGCGCAACAGCGCGGGCAGTTGCACGTTCTCCAGCGCATTCAGCGTCGGCACTAACATAAACGCCTGAAACACAAACCCGACATCGCGGGCACGCAGCGCAGCGCGCCCATCTTCATCCAGGGCACCCAACGATTCGCCGAGCAGTTTGACATCACCTTCACTGCCGTCATCCAGCCCAGCGAGTATTCCCAGCAGCGTCGATTTCCCTGAACCGGACTCACCGATCAGCGCAATCGACTGCGCGGGTTTGACAACCAGCTCAACTCCGGTGAGGATGGAAAGCCGATGTTCACCCTGACCGACGTGCTTACTTAAATGATGAACTTCCAGAATATTTTCCGCCGACGCGGTGGCTGCCGAAGAGACGCCATTCAAAGACATATCTACATCCTTTTGCTGCTGGGATTACTCAGCGCCCGCGCATTTGCTGCGGAAACGCTCCTGGTATTGGGAGACAGCCTGAGCGCGGGCTATCGCATGCCCGCCGCTTCCGCCTGGCCCGCCCTGCTCAATGAGCACTGGCAAAAAGCGAGCCCTGACGGCATAAAAATCGTTAACGCCAGCATCAGCGGCGATACCGCTTCACAAGGGCTAGCGCGTTTACCGGCACTGCTGCAACAACATCAGCCACGCTGGGTACTGATCGAAATGGGCGGCAATGATGGCCTGCGCGGCTTTCCCCCACCAACCATCGAACAGGACCTGACCACCATCATCAATCAGGTGAAAACGGCCAATGCACAGCCTTTGCTAATGCAAATCCGCCTGCCTGCCAACTACGGTCAGCGCTACACCACGACGTTCAGCGCCATTTACCCGCGACTGGCGCAGCAATTTTCCATCCCGCTGGTGCCGTTCTTTATGGAACAGGTTTATCTTAAGCCGGAATGGATGCAAGACGATGGTATCCACCCTACGCGCGAAGCGCAGCCGTTTATTGCCGACTGGATGGCAAAACAGCTTAAACCGTTAGTGAATCTGTGACCGCTTATTTGCGTCTCATTGCTAGTTAACCATGACTCTTGAAAAATAGGGCTTTTTACTTAGGTAAAGTTATGCAAAAATACTTAATGATAAAATAAAAAACAATTAAATCATACACTTAAATAAACAAACATTGATATGGGCGGCAAAATGGCGGCACTGTATATCTGATGTTACTATCTAGCACGGTGAATGTAGGAATTTCGGAGGCGGTTCAATCCTACCAAACCACCAATTAAAATAAGGGGTTGCGTGAGATCGCACCCCTTTTTACGTCTAGTGTCCATTTTGCGTCCACACAGATCAAATATTAGCCGCATGGATCATTAACTGCTATAAACCGTCCATAAGTCGCTGACTTAGCAGTTTGGTCGTTGCATCCTTTTGCATGTCTAACCAACTTTCATACTTTGTGTTTTTTACGATGAAGCGTTCCCACTCCTCATCCGGTATCGCTTTGAAATCCTCCATAGACTCTACTTTGAAACCAGATTTTTCAAACAAATCTTCAATTGAAGTAAACGAGGAACATTCTTTCAGGAACGTCGGGTTGAATAACTCAGGAAAAGTTAGCTGCGTTGTACTTCCAATCCCTTCAAGGTTTCGTGTTAATCTATTAATTTTATTGCTGAAATTATTAGTCATGTAGTAAATCCTATATAAATATGAGCTAAAAAACGGCCATGACAGACTTCAATCGTAATCTGGTTGATATTCCATTTCTAACTCACCAAAATCGATCAAGTCCGGTTTTTCTATTACCTCCACTTCTTCCACAATCAAATTCTCAATCGGACCTGTTAACTCCCCTGAGATAGTAATCAATATTGCAGAGGTAAAAGTTTCCACAACCCTTTTAGTAACTGATCCCATGAAAACATGGTCTTTATCGATAGAATCATAAACTGATAGAGAGAAATCACCATCTATATATACAGTTATATCAGCATATGCTTCGAGAACCACCCTGTTTTCGTCCTTATCGATCACACTAAAACGATTGTCTGAGAACTCAAAATGTTTAAAGCCACCAGAACTTCCACCAGGTTCCCAATACAAATAAGAATTAGCCTCTTGGTAGGGTGCAAAGTTTGATAATGCTGAATTTAACTCCTCGGCAATATCATCGATAAATTTTTGAGCAACACCTTCATTTAATGCCCTTTCCAAATTATCAGTCAGTGCATAAGGAGCGGTTTCCTCATTAAAATACGCTAACGCTTTAGCCAAATCGGTTTCGTAATGAATAAATTTAGAATGTTCACAAAAACGTGCCCAATCCTCATCCCTCGCAACTGCAAGAACATTTTCTTGATTTTGCTCAGCCCACGACTGAACCGCCATCAGTATAATGGCGTCTGGAAATTCACTTTTTTTCTTTCCCGTTTCAGCAAAAGGAGGTTTAGATGTGAAGTAGCTTCGCAGTAACTCAGGAACAGATACATACTCACCGGTCTCCAACATCAGTGCTGCGGTTGCTTTCGCAAACTTATCTATCCTACTTTTACCTAATCCTTCGATCTCCTTACCTTCTATTAAACTCTTCCTTGCGCAATTAAGTTCACTACCTTCGAAGAATAAATGGTCACTAGCTTCATCAAGAGCCTTTTCTAATGAAACTTTTGAAGCCTTAATTTTGACATCAAGATGCTTCCTTACTTCGCTGTAAATAACATCAGGCAATAATAATTTGGTTTCTACACGACTGAACTGCGTTAACTTGCCAAGTAACCCTTTCTCCATGCGCAGCCCATACTGCTCATAAACTGAAGTATCTATAAGAATCGCGGTATACTTTTCAGCCATCGCCCTTCTCCTTTAATAGAGAGAAAAATAAAAATACATTATAAATCAGCAACTAATCTAGCACACTTACAATCATCATCCAGTGTTAGTAGTGAACCTATCACCTTCCACGATAATAACGCACTCACAGAAAACACATTTTATTATTATTTATCAATACTTTAAAGAAAAGACCAACTCATTGATAGATGTTTAAAACTGAAAATAAATGAAATTCCTTTCAATCTTTTCAGTTTGAGACCTTCACCAAAACCCCTGCGGCGGCGTGGGCTGGCGTATCGGTTTGTAGAAAAAAAAAACTGAAAAATTTTCCTGATCAGAAAACCGCAGGCGGGTGCGGTGTAGCGCGGATTTTGTCATGTGAGCGTTTATTTTGTGTATGCGCTGGCTGCGCCTGCGGGACGTGGTGAGGCGATCCGAATGATGGACATGGCATTAGGTGATTGATGGAGATAACAGATTGTGGCCGGTTTGGTGGCGCTGTATTGCGGGTACAAAAAACCCGCTCTCGGCGGGCGGGTTATACATAATCAAGCGTTGAGTATTGATACCATTTCGTCAATGGTTAAACATCTCCCAAACAGCCTATTTCTTATAGGTTCGAACACTGCATACATTCGACTATAGCGCTGTACCAATGGGCAGTGGGAGTTTAGATCCCTGCCCTGGAATCTGGTGAAACTGTCTAGGTGATTGACCATGAAAAGAGCCGTACTCCAATAACGGGACTCGTTGTTTCCATCAAAACCTTTAAAAACAGGTAACCCTGCAAATCCAGGCATTCTTTCAACTAGCTCTGCTTGATCTGCAGCAGAAAGGCTACCCGCTGACTCTTCCAAAAAATCCCACATATCTAGATAGTTAACGACTTCATCAACTTCATGAGGCTGGTCTTCTTCATCAAACGCGATACCTTGATACTTCCATGATAAGGCCCATGTATGATTTTTTTGGATGGCAGATTTGACAAAATTACCATCGATTTCATTATGACCGTCATTCATACCCAACTTTTCATAGATTTCGCTGAGCATAGTAAGAATTAATTTTTCTGAATTTGTAAGCTTCATGGCATTCCCTTATGGTTTGTAGGAAATTATAAAATAGACCAACTCAAGGAAAAATAAATAGAACCTAGCCAATAACCGGGCTGTACCTGGCTTGCAACGCGCTAGATTTGGTGCCGGTTGCTGCAATAGCATTAGCATTGACCGGTGCGCCGGTGTTGGAATGGGTATGCGTTGCGGTCTGCGCTGCCAGCTCCTGCACCACGTCCAGCGTCTCGATCATCAACTGCATCACATTGATTTGCTGATTGCCTACCCACACCACAGGCGCGATAAGCTCCTGACGCTGTGCGGCGATACTGCGGCGGATATTGCCGATTTTCTCTATCAGGTCTTGCCCTACGTCCCATGTTGCCGATTTACCGACGCTGGCCACATATCCCGCCTGCGTGGCCAGGCTGTGATCTCCCTGGGCAATCTGCACCACGGCACCGGCCATCAGCGTAGAGGTGCCCAATACCGTGGTTTTGTCCATGGCCTGTATCGTGGTCTCTCTGGCCACAACGGTGCGTTTTTCTTCATCGGCGGTGATATCCCGACGCATAGACGATTCTTTAATGGCCTGGTCGGTCTGCCGCTCCCAATCCCCCGCCACCGTCACACGCTGCGACACTTCCGCACGCTGCTGCTGTAGCTGCTCTCCTGGCTTCACATCCGGCAGACTGTGGCCCTGTGCCAGCGTTTGCCGCACGAACGGGCGATCGGGCCGTCCCTCAGTGAAACCTATCTCCACCAGTGTGCCAGCCGGGGGAAACTGGAACATGCCCGACTCACTGCCCGCCATCGGCACCGGCAGCGGGACGGCGGGGTAAACCGGCGTATTCTTGACCGGGTTGCCGTCTGCATCCAGCAACTGCACATCTACCGCATAGCGTGGGCGAAACGGATCGGCAATATTGCCACTGCTGACGCTCTCCGCTGGCCCTTCCACTCGGGCAAAGCGCGGCAGATGCAGCCCTGCGGATAATTCGGGATAGGCGGCATCAATCTGGCGCTGCGCCGGTGTGCGTTGCAAAGGTTTGCCCGTCAGGGCATTAAGCGGTGTCCAGGTAACGGCCATATCATCATCGGTTAGCCGTACTGACGTCAGGCGCTGGCCATTGACTACCACGCCGGGGCGCACCGACTGGATCACCGGCAATGTCATGCTATTGCCCGCCGCCTGGCTTGTGCTGAATTCTGGCGGAATAGCCACAGGCTTATCCGCAAACAGCGAGTGCTGCCAACTGCCGATATACAGGCCACCGTCTGGCAACACTTGCCAGATGCAATCCGTAACGCCAAACGCCGCGCCCAGGTTAGCCAGTAACTGATAGCCGGTGCCGCTATGGGTGAAATGGGGAATGGGTTTGCGCGTGTAGTCGGCATCCGGCAGATGCACAGTGATACCGCTGTTTTCTTCCAGCCAGGCACCCAACTGCTTAAGCGTCGGATGTTGAAACGAACACGGCCACATCCTTTCGAACACGCCCGCCAGTTCACGCACAAACAAGCGTTGATAGCCGTTCTCTGCCGGTTGTGAGCGCTCCACGTAGCCGGTAAACCAGCGCAGCACCAGATCGGTGTAGCCCACATCCAGCCGCACCAGTTTGCCGGTATAGTCCTGATCGGTTTCCACGGTGATAAAGCCGCGCCCACAGGCGTTTAGCTCCAGCACCATGTTAGCGTTGACCAGGTGAACCGCATCCCCGGACAACATCAGCCGCCTAATCGGTTTCATTAGCTGCCCAACCCGTCATTGATCGGTTTCAACACCTTGCGCTCAAACCAGCTTAATTGCTCGTCACTCTCTGCGGCATTGCCACCGCCCTGCCCTGGTGATTGCTTTTGTGCTGCGGTTTTGCCATCTGCGCGCGCGTCCCGTTTCTCAGCCACACTCACATGCTCACGCAGGGTAAAGGTCACTAACCACGCCTGTTTCCCGTCCTGCTTCGGTGCATCGATCGAGCCGGTGAAGGTGGCCAGGCGAAAATTAATGGCCTGTGCGGTAGGGTTGGCCACCCGGTAACGTTTCAGTTTGCCGCCCTCTTTGGCTTCTGCCAGAGCAAACAGGCGGGTTAACACCTTCGCATCCGTAAACGGGATAACGCCCGATACGCGCAGTTCTTTGGGCTTTATGCCCTGCTCTGCATTGGCGGTGCTCGACGTTTGGCCGGATTGGTCTTTTTCCTGAAACTGCATTGATGGCGTAACCGTCAGGCTACGCAGGGGAATCGCCTCACCATCGAGGGCGAGCGTAATAATCTGGCTCATGGATCATGCCTTCCAGTGCATTAAGTGATTTCCCGACAAACATCACCGCCGCGGTATACACCGTTGACGGTTGCGGAATGTCCTTCACCATTTCAGCAGCGATCACGCTGCCTTGTCCTTTAGCGCTAAATACCCAGGCGCGGGCGCTGGCTTGCTGTAATGCGCTCAGCCCCTGGCTGATTTTCTCCAGCAGGTTGCCACGCTCAGCGGCAAAGCTGGCCAACTGGCTTTTGATGGCATCCACACTGCTGGATACCGCCGCTTGCGCCTGTGCGGCCGCAATACGCTGCGCGTTGAGCGCCTGGCGGTTGGTGGCAACGGATAACGGAAGGGCGGCGGGCAGTGATTGGCCTTTCGCCGGTAACTGCATCTTTACCGTCTCCAGCTCTGCCGCCGCTTGTGCCATGCGCGCCACCTGGGTTAAATCGGGCAGCGGAAAAACCGCCGTCAATGCCGCCAGGCGTTGCATAAAATCTGCATGGGCTGCGGCACAAACCATCAGAACCACCACCTGATTTTCACCCTGCGCCGCCTGAATACGTGGAGCCAGATACGCCAGCGCATTGGCCGGACTTAAATAACTGCCGGTTGCCGTTTTCTGGCCTGCGCCGTACACCCACGGATGTACCGGCACCACGGCGCAATGAATGGCGGCCATGTCTGCCGGAAAACGAATATCCGCATCACGCCACATCGGCCTTTGCTCCTCATCAAATAGGTACACAGTGGCACTCACTGATTATTTACCGATAGCGTGATAACACACATCAATGGCAGTACCTGCGCCGGAACCACTCCACTGGTTCCACGCCACAGAAAAGCCCGTCTTTGACAGAGATCGAACTCTCATCACCCAACCATTGACCTCGGGGTTGCCATTCTCTTGAATAAAAATCATTGGGTTTTCTGTAAACACTTTCGGGAAAACGACATCAAGCAGCGCACCAATGGTTAAACCAAATCGGCCAAATAGCTCAATACGGCCATCGGTATATTTTCGCCAATAAAAACCGCTTCCACTGCCTGACTCTGATATCCCCAAAAAGCCGATTTGCTCAGGCGTTAAGTTAATGTCTGCTGTTCCATCAAAGGGCACACCGTTAATTTTACGCGGCGTCGCCAGTTTAGTGGCAGCGGCAGCCGTCGCCGCTTTAAGCAGATAGCGGCCATCGGCTTCCGTTTTATTCCAGGCATTCACATCACCAGCCAGCAAATTCACATCAGCGGAAAGCGGCTGACCGTTAATTTTGATAGAGCGCATCGCATATTTTTGGGCCGCTTGTGCATCCGTCAGCGCCCCAATATTGGCCGATGATAAATTAATATCGCCGGTGCCATCAAAGGCGACACCGTTAATCTTGCGGGCTGTTGCCAGTTTTGTTGCCGCCACTGCCGTTCCGCCAGTGGGTAACGCCCCAACCGATTCTGGCGTCGGGCGGATTAACTTCCCTGTAGGCTTTGCCATTAATTACCTCACAAACTCAATTGATACCACATCCGTGCTTTTAACCGCTTCGGCCAGATACACCGTATTGGCTTCGACGGTGTAGGCATATCCCAGCGGTTGACCGACACCGTTAAGGTGCACAGAAATCACATTGACATTGCCCACCGCAAAAGACGTTTCACCGCCTTTAACGGCTGGGCGTAAATTCTCAATCACCAGTGAAGCGTTATCGCCCTTTGCGCCATCGTTAACATTGAAAGAAATGGCGGGTAACGATTTGCCATCACTGGTTTTAAAAATGAGCGAAACAGTACGCCCAGCGGCCATGTATTACCTCACGCGTTTTCTTTGATTGTTACCTCAACGCCGGTAATGCTGACGCCGTTATCACCTTTAGCCCCCTTATTCTCTGTCACATATTGCGCTTCGGTTTTATTGGCGTTCCCGGCCTGTGCTTTCCAGACTTCATAAGCGCTTGCACCGTCAGAAACGTCGAATGCAGCAGGTAACGTTTTTCCGTCTGAGGTTTTAAAATTTAATGTGACTGTGCGTTTAGCTGGCATAATTCCCTTCCTTGTTTAAAAACTTAATTACTGACTTCAATCCCGGTGATTTTCTGCAACACGCTTTCCGGCAAAAAAAGCCCCGCATCCGTTCCGGCTGCAATCAGGTTATTTTTATCGCTGCTTAAAAAATTGTTGCCGGTTAGCCCTCTAACCTCTGCCCGCAATTTATCGATTTCATATAACAGCGCGTTGGTTTCGCTATCGTTTGTTAATGCCCCTTGCGTTGACAACGGCACATTAAAAACCACATTCACAAAATCACCTTTTAGTAAGGCTTCGGCAAACGTGATGGTGTTTTCTTCCAGCGAATACGAGTAATTCAGCGCCTGTTCAACCCCGTTAATAAAAATCATGCAGGCATTGAGCGTATACGGCGGGGATAGGGTTAATTCGTCCCCTTTCGCCGTGTACTGCCAGGCTGATAAATCCGTTTTGATGGCATAGCGCGTTTTAATGTCGTCAATATCCCGATCGTAACGCGCGCCCAATACCCGCAAATCAGTGACATTACCGGACGCGTCAATACTGGCAATCGGAGCCACATAATGCGCAAAACCCGCCGCATCAATGTAGTTTTTCAGATCGTTGGCGGCACGCAGCGTAACCGCCGTTTGCCATTTACCCACCACGCTGCCCTGGTAGCTGAAATCGGCATAGAGTTTGGTTGAGCGTAGCCCGTTAAGCGTTTGCTCTTGCGTTAGTTCGCCACGCAGCCCGCCGACATAACCGATCCCTTTTCTGACCGTGTATTGCTCACCCGCGCGCACCACCTCAAAGCCAGCGGCCAAAAATGCCGCATTGCCGAACGTGTCCAGGGTGATCAGACGCTGCATTTCATCAATACCCGCCAGGCGGGCAGAGAAATCAATTTGCCAGGTCTGCGCAGAGACATTGATTTGCGTCGCTTCTGCTGCGCCATCAAACTGCATCGACAGGTTGCGCGTCAGGCTATTGCCTTGCTGGCCGTTCTTTGTCTTGAGTTTCTGCTGAGTGCGAACGTGGACAATCATCAGCACGGTATTGGTTTTACTGTCAGCCAACCCGATCCAGTTGTAATCCCAATCGCCCACGCTGGTATCCAGCACCACCGAGTAAACCACCGCGTTATCATTCAGGACGCCATATTGCGTAATATCCGGCGCGTTTTTAATCATCGCGGCGGCGGGCATCCCTTCATCACGGCTGATCGGCTGGTTTTCATCCTGACCGGGGATCAGCGCAAAAATAATCTTGTCAGGTACGGCGGGTTTCCCGTCCAGAACCTTGTTCACATTCCACGCCTCAAACGCGCGGGTCACAATGCTTTGGGCCATATCCTTTCCCTTTAAATACTGGCGGTGTGGTAGTCCGTTACCGCTGAAAAATCCGGCGCACTCGTCACCTGCGTTAACATCACCAGGCCGTGCAGGGTATCCGTAGCCGCAGAAAAATATTCCGCATCATGCGAAAACGCCCCGGCATGAACCTGCGTGCGTGTCTCATTGAGCACATCAAAGTTATAGCGGCGACAGGTACGGCCATACTGACGCACCAGATTCATCATTAACGCGTTATAGGTACTCAACTGCTCGTCGTTGATACCAACCAGAATCACGTCCCAATCGTAGCCCGGTTGCCGTTCCTGCAACTGCACCGCACCCACGCCCAGCCGTTCAAAGATGGCGATAAATCCGGCTTTGCTGCCCGCATCCACCGCGTTGATAAACGCGTGCTTTACCCGTTTGCGGTACAGGCTGATCGGCTCACCGTTAAAGCGTTCGATATCGCGCTGATACGCCAGCACGTCAAGCAGCGGCAACGGGCAGGTTTCCGCATCCCACTGCTGGAGTGGCCAGCGCAACCAGTCGCCCACCTGCTGCCAGTGGTGGCGGGCCGCTCGTAACAGGCTGGCCGGTTCGCCCCTGTCCATCCATGATGGCAGGCGCAGGCTATCCAGCCGCTGCTTAAAATCAGGCATTGGCTGACACCACCGATAACGACGCCAGACGCGGCACGCTCAGATCGCTAACGATATCGTCCAGCGAAAAATGCAACGAATCGATCAGGGGGTATTGGCGGTGCAACTCGCGCGCCAGGTTAGAAAACGAGAAACGCGCATAAGGCCATGTCTTTTTTACGTCAAAGGCGCTGTTTTCCCGAAACGCGCAACGCACCAGGTTTTCACAACCGGTCAGTAATGCCGTCAGCGTTTCATCGGTCACGTTGGCCAGATTGTTGACGTACACCGTCAGTGTTAGGTCGTGCTGCGTTTCCGGCATGGCCATGCACTGCATATCATCGCCGTGGCCGTGATGCCCCTGCGCGGTGATGTAGTCATTCACCGCTGTGATAAAGGGCGCAGAAATCACGCCGGAATCCAGCAACAAATAGGCATTCGCCGTTCCCGGCCCGCGTGGCGCATCGTGCAAAAAGAAAATCCGGTCAATACTCAGGCCCGCCACGGCGGCAATCATGCTGCGATACACCGCATCGGTGTGGTAGTTGCCGACCAGGTTGTATTGGTTGCGACAGCGATCGCGCAGGTCATCATCAGATTCAGCATCAGCCCCTGGCGTCAGTAACCAGTTTTCCTCATTTTCTGCTCGCTCAATCCCCGATACGGCTACCGGCAGAATGCGGTAATAACCGGGTGCCAGATTAAACGCCCCGCCCGTTCCGCTGGCTTCCACCGACACCAAGCCGCTTAGGCTGCCCGCGTCCAGTGTGGTATCTGCCAGTACGCGCACGCTGTACACCTGGCCGTTAATGCGCTCCGTTTGCACCAGCGTTCCGGCAGGAATAATCACCGCCTGATCGGCAGCGGTTTTAAAAAACCGCATCGCGCCGCGCGCGGCCGTCGCAGGCTTGCGCGACAGATTGACGCCCCAGGCGAACACCTCCAAAAAGCTGCCGGATGCGGTGGCCAAATACATATTGGCCAACACCACATTGATTAATACGTCTTTCAGCCACATCACCGGCGTGGTAACGATGGCGTTAATCAGTCGCCAGAAAGGCGACATTTTCGAGGTATTGGTGATCAGCCCTTCGGCAGTAACCAGTTGTTGGAATTTATCGTTAACCGCCTGCGCCGTTACCGGCATTCCGGCATCGCTCAGCGCCTGCTCGTAATCAATCTGAGGTTTAACTGTCATAATCTGCACTCACTTGCAGCGGGCCAAAATCATAGGTTTCTGCGGTGATCCATAGCCGCGTTTTGGTTTCTTCGCTCAATACCACCGTACCGGGAATAATCCGTTCATCCTCTTCAACTAACATAATCAGTTGCGTCATGATGTCGGCGCGTAATGTCGGGCTACGCTCGGCGATTAATTGTGTGGTGAGTCCACTTTCAATAATGGTGTGTACGCAGTCTTGCCCAATGCTTACCCGGTTATTACACAGATTCGGCTCATTACCGGCGTTCAATGAAAAATTACGCCCGGTGATCAGCAGATCGATATATTTCGCATCATCCATTGCGCAGTTCGTCCCATTCCATCAATTTTTCCGGCGTCATGCCGTTATTGGCGTGGATCACCACGCTGCCAATATGTTTGCTGTTATCCGTAATCGATCGCGTATTGTTGTTAATGTCTTTACTCAACCCGCCGCGCTCAATGCCTTTGAGGTTTCCCCCGGTCAACAGCGCATTGCCACCCGGTTTTATGGGCTGCGCCGCCAGGGGCATTACCGGTGCCGATAAGGGCATCACCGGCATTTGCGCCACCGGCTGAATGTTTTCCCCCGTTGCGGCCAGCGTATTACCGGGCATATCAATACTGACGCCGGGAATATGATTTAGCTTTTCGACAATCCAGCCGTAGACGCCCGCAAAAGACGCCTTAATGCCCTCCCACAATCCGCTAAACAGATTGCTAATGCCTGTAGCCACGCCGCTTAGGGTGTCCATCAGCGAAAAATTACCGATAGCCGCCACCAGACGTTCCCAACCTTCGGTAATGTTCGCCCAGGCCAGTGAAAACAGTTGCGCAGTCACCTTGACGATCTCAGCCAGCACCTGAAAGGCTTCTGTCTGCGTAATGGCGGCAATCACCTGATCCCAATGCTGATAAAGCAGATAGCACCCGGCAACCAGTGCCGCCACCGCCGCAATCACCAACATCACCGGCCATAAGGCAAAATTGAATGCCACACCGGTTAACACCGTGGCCATACGCACCGCCAACAGCACACCGCGTAATATCCGCATGGTGGCCGTCCAGGCCAGCACCGCGCGGTGATACAACCAGATCACGCCAACATGGATTTTCATCACCGTGGTGAGTCCGGCCCACAGTCCACGCAAGCCCACCATGACAAAGGCAGATACCCCCATCACGATGTTGACCACCGCACCGGCAGCGGCCAGGCTTAGCACAGCCAGCACCGCATAGCCGATCACGCGGGTGATATTGGGAAACAGGTTTTGCCACCGCACCAACGTTTGTCCCACGTCGGCCAGCTTGTTAATCAACGGATAGAGCACCGGCAGCAACGTGGCCCCCATCGCGGCGCGCATGGCATACCAGACGGCCACCAGGCGATCCCACGGATTTGCCATCTTCTCGGCCATTTCCGTGGCGCGCTTCATCCCGTCGCTGCTGCCCAATTCAGTGATATGGCGCTGCAACACGCCGACATTGCCGTAAAGCTGCTTGATAACGGCAGAACCACCGCCAAAGGCTTCATCCAGTTCCTTCTGTGCTTTCAGGTTGCCCTCAATGGTGGCACCGTACTTGCCCTGCAATTTTTCCAGCATTTGCGGCATCGACAGCATTTTTCCGCTGGCGTCGGTAAAGCTCAGCCCCAGCTTTTTAGCCCCTTCCGCCGCACCGGTCAGAAAGG
Source organism: Candidatus Symbiopectobacterium sp. NZEC151 (assembly GCF_025962655.1). Classification (GTDB taxonomy): domain Bacteria; phylum Pseudomonadota; class Gammaproteobacteria; order Enterobacterales; family Enterobacteriaceae; genus Symbiopectobacterium. The sequence goes on from NZ_JAGFPE010000002.1 coordinate 129,183, forward strand.
ACTCATACGATCCGCTGGCTTCCGTGCCTAGCGTGCGCTGTAACTCGCCCAGCACCGCCATTTGCTCATCCATGCCGATACCAAAGTTTGTCCCGGCACCTTTGGCCCCTTCCATCAAATCCTTGATAGTGGCCATTTCGGTGCCAAACGCCTGGCGCATGTAGGCCGCTTTTCCGGCTACCCGTTCCGCAAAATCCACATTGCCCAACGCTTTGGCATCGGTGCGGAAATTGGCAAACATCTGCCCCATAAATTCCGTGGTTTCCGCTGCCGTGGTTTTCAGCGCAGCGGCCACAGTGTTGGTGATGGTTGTCATGCGTGGCAGTTCGCCATCAGATAACCCGGACACAGAGCGCTTGATGATTTCCGTAGACTGCACAAACTCCAACGCCGATTTACCGTATTGAATGCTGAATTTCAGGCCGTTGGCCGCCACCTGCTTTAGCGTGGCATCGCTGACGCCCTGGGCTGAGGCAGACAACAGCGCATCATTCATTTCAATCGCGGGCGAAAGGGCATCTTTAATAGCAATGGCCGTGGCAAATAATCCCGCGCCGCCAATGGCGATTTTTTTAAATGCCGCTTGTGATTTATCCGCAAAGCCAGTAACTGACGCTTGCGCCTGTTTAATCGGGCGCGTCAGTTTATCTATTAAGCTCAGCGTAAAATCTAATTGCTTCATTAATCGCCCTTAAATGCCAGCGCAATACCATTCGCCACAGATACGCGCATCTTTTCCCAATGAGAATTATCAAGCCATACGGCGCGGGCTAAATTATCGATATCGTCCGATTCATGCGGCAAATAATGCCGCCGTAAGGTTAACGCTTGTTCGATGAAATTATTGTCGATGGCCCGCAACCGCTCGGTTAGTTTTTTACGTCAATGTCCAACTTTGGCGCGAACTGTGTATTAACCGCTTCGGTGATTTGCAGCGCTGCGCCGGGGCGTTGCAGCAGTTCATCAAGTTCGGCTTTATGGGGTGCAGACACAATACGGCGTAAATACGTCACCGCCGGTGCCACCTTATTATCCATAGACATATCATTAATCAGGCTGTTATACGCCACGATATTGGGTTCAAACACCAATTCTTTTCCGGCAATAGCTAATGTAATTTTGCTCACTTAATTAATTCCCTTTGATTGATTTCGTCCACTAACTGGTTATGTCGTACTGCACAATCAGCATATATTTCCGGCCATTGCGTTAATGGCATGGCGGCATCCGTTCCGGTATTCCCCTTAATGCGGGGTAAATTAGTGACCGGGCATTTCTTTTTCAGGTTTTCCTGAAAGGATACGTTCGGTGTTTTCGACAGCGGTGTTGTACAGGCTGACATACTCAGCAGACAGGCACACGTTAGTAAACACCGGCTTAACCAGCTCCCGATAGATCTCTTTGTTTGGCGCATTGCGTATCGCCTCCAGTTGGCTTTCCAGCCGTTGCCCCGATTGGCTGGCAATCTGCTGCATCGCCTGGCGGGATTGTTCCCCGGCTTTGTTGGCCGCCTGCGTGATGGCCAACTCAACGCTATCACGCTGCCAGTTTGCCCCTTGCCAACCTGCGGCAAACGTAGCGACCAACACACCGACAATCGCCCAGATATTCACCAATCACCCCCACACCATGCAGACGGTCATTGCAGTACGAACCACATCGCAGAGAATGCTCACACCCAGCGCAATGGCGAACATCCAGAAAAGGGCCTTATCCATCAACGCACCCCGTGATGCTCGAGGCTAAAGTGATTGCCGTCCGGGCGCGATGTAAAGCGCCCGCCCCAACTGCCGCCCAACGATTCCCAATACTCACCCAGCGGTAAATAATCCTCTGTTTTGGTCTGGTAGACGCCATTGACAAACAGATTGAGATCAACGGCCAGGCGCTGGGTATGCAGGCTATTGGCAATGCCGCTGCCGTTTTTGGCATTCAGTTTTGCCTGTTCTGGCGTGCGGTAGGCTTCACCAAAGGTCAGGCGGTAGCCACGCTCACCCGCCCAGGCGATAAGCTGCGCCACAAGCTGGGTAAAAAGCTGCTGTTTTTCACTTAATGTCATGATTGCCTTTTCTCCCTGTCAGCAATTGACTACCACGACGCCGCAACCAGATTTCAACCACCTGGTGACCGGCGACACCAAACGCCGCCCCCAACCCGGTGATCGCGGTCTGCGATAGCCCTGGGATCCACACCAATACCGCACCGGCAGCCAGCGCCGTGGCGGAACCCAAAATCACCCGCCCAACAAACAGGCGCGGCGTCACTTTCTCATCACTGGCCAGCACTTTGCCGATGGCGATCAACGCTCCCAACACGGCCAACCAAAGGATGTTTTTTTCATATTCCTGCATAGGTATCTTTACCCGATCAGTTTTTCCGTAAGGTCCGTTTCGATGTACGGAATGCCGTTGATGCGCACAAAATCCGGACTGGTCACAAAAAACTTAATTTTGTGTGTCATGACGCTGCCGCCCTTTGGATCGTTGTCCAGAATGTCACTGACAACCAGCTTGCAGCCGAACGCCTCCACCTTGATTTCTTCATTACCAGCCTTGGCATACCACATCAAATCAACCGGTTCGATACCGCGCCACGATCCAGCGCTGCGTGCTTTGGCCGTCACCACAGACAGACTCTTGGTGCTGAGTTCCATCTCACCTTCTGCGGCCACATCCCCCGACACCCAGCCATCCGGCACCCCTTGCGTTTGCGCGGCGGCGGTGTTGTCGGTAATGCTCAGGCTGACTTTTTCCGCATGAACCAGATCGCCGTCCATGTTGAAATCAACCGATTGGCCTGAAATCCGTTTCGTCATGCCGCACTCTCCACTGACTGATCAAGAAGCAGGCTCACCGTGATGCCTTTCGGGCATTCGTAGGTGCGCACCGTGATATAAATCTCAACCTGGCTTTTGCTGCGCCAGGTGATCACCACGTCGCCATCCTGCGGCGCTTTCACCTCACCGGGGAACGTCACGCCGTTAATCTGGCTGCTGCGGGACATTTCGCGCAGCGTCTTGGCAAAATACGCTTGGTGTGCGGCAATGCTGCCCGGTGTGCTGTTCAGGCTGCGATCGGCAATTTTGGCAATCGCCTGGAGACGCACACGCCGCGCCGCTTTATCGACAATGCGCAGGTTTTCGATCGCCTGATAATCTCCGCCCTCCACGTCCAACGTGCGACCATCTGACCAGTAATAGCCGTCATAGTCGGGATACCACATCGGCACGCTGTAGCGCTGTTTCTCCAACGCCTGCAACGTGGCCAACTCCAGCACGTTACCTTTGCCGTCTACCGGTAAATCCGCATTGCCCATATCCAGCAAGGCACCGGTCTGCACGCGTGCCGGGCTGTCTGCGATCGTCACCGCACGATTGCACAGGCGGCCCACTAACACGCCAGGCTCATTCCCCCACAGACGCGGCGACAGTTGCACCGCTGGCACCGCTGCACCGTTCTGTAAGGTACTCAGGCGGGTAAGGTACTTTGTCCAGTCCTCATCCTTGCCGGGGCCACCCACGGCCAGCACAAACCACACCCAGCGCCCAAACTGCGCGATTAACTCCGCGCGCAACGTGGCGGCGGTCTGGATTGTGGTTTTGCTCGCGTCCAGCGTCAGCACTACCCCTTCAACGCTTGCCACCTGCTGCGCAGTTTTCACTGCCGACGCCCACGCCTTTTCGGCATCGGCGGCGGTCAAATCGCTGGGCAGCACAAACACATAACCGCTCCAGTTTTGCCCCGCATTACGCATGGCGGCTTTGACCGTACTTTTCAGGGTGCTATCGTCTGCGCCTAACAACGCATCAAAATCACTTTGCGTATTCACCGGCATGGCCTGGCCCGTGGTGGCTTCCTTGCCGCTGCCCAACCCAACGAACAACACCACACGCTCGATCTCGTTGGTTTCGCCCTGTAGCTGGTTAACCTGATTAATTTGTACCGTTGGCCAACTCATCCCTACCCCTTGATATCCTGCGCGTTCACATTCCAGCCAAAGCCGATCGCCTGTAGCTGGCGTGCCAACGCCTTGTTAAATTCTTCGTCGCTCATGCCCAAAAACGGACGGGCGGGAACATCAATTGTCCAGGCGGCTTTTGCTGCCTTACCGCTCAGCTTCTTGATAAGTAAACCGGCTTGGTCAAAGCGCATCACGCCCTCAATCTCGCTATAAGCCGGTTTGCGCCAGCGCGTGCCCTGCTTTACCCGATACCCCAACGCCCGCAATTTTTTGGCCTGGCGACGTGTAGCTAACCGTGTCGTATCAGATTTGCCTTTCTGCGCCTGGCGACCTTTCACCGATACGCTCATGCCACGCTGCTGGCCATAACCCACCACGCCAGCCGGAACCGGGTTAGCCCCGTTGCGATATCCACCGCCCTGCAAATAGATACGTACCGACTCTGTTTCCGGCATTTCACGGATATGCAGCAATTTGGGCAGGTTGCGCAGCATCTTGCCGCGTCGCCTGCCTTTGCGTTTCGCCCAGGCTGTACCGTCCGGCGTTTGTTGCTGGCGCACATGGCGCGCAGCCGCGTTAATCACCCCGTACTTGGCCAACCGCCACAGCAGGCGCTGGCGTTTTTTCGGCGGGAAATCCAGTTGCCGCAACGCCTGGCGCAGTTCCTTCAACTGCCCTTTATTCAGTTGGCCATCAACAATCATGTGGTTTGGCCAATCGGCGCACCGGTTTCATCAGCGCCGTACACGCTGGCCTCTGAGGCAAACCAGATTTCCGGGTCAGCCAGTCGCCAGCGTTTGCCGTCGAACGGGATAATGCCGTTATCATCTTCAATGATGGTCAGTGAAGACGCGCCTTTGACCGACACCACCACCGTAGCGGTATCCCGATCGATAACGTCAACATCCAACGTGGGCAACTCCCTATCCAGCCCGGCATCCATAAAGGGCTGTTCGTCCTGCTCTGTCTGCCAGACCAGCAATAAAGCGCACAGGTTTTTAGGATCAAACTCCCGATAGGGCCAACGCTCCCAACTCAGTACCGCATCAAACTGCATCACCGCCAGTTGATACTGGCCCTCTCCGAGATCCCGCTGCGCGCTGATAAAACTGATTTCATCCATAAAGCTGTCAAAGCCCTGCATCACACGCCGTGGCAGGTTTTGAGTCACAAAGTCGGTTAACGCCTCTAACTGGCTCATACCATTTTCACCGTGGCGCGTTTCAGCCCCTTCATGGTGCGGATAACGATCGCCGCCTCCGCCAGCAGTCCCTTGCGTGTATCGTCTCCCTCCTGCCCTGGATGAGACTCGCGGCGGCCAATGGTGGCGAATTCCCCCATCAAATCGGCTTTCGCCCTGGCAAACACCGCTTTTTGATATTGCGCACTCAACAGGTTTTTTCCGTCGAGACTGACACCCGGCACCGCGCTGGCCGTTGCATGGCCATTCGTCTGGTGTCGCTGTGCCACACTGACCAAATCCGTGTTAACTTCTCCGGCAGCGGTCAATAACGCTTGCGCCACCGTTCCCGCGTCCATGTCTGCCGGGATTTTGCGTTGCTCCTGGAAATCTTTTAGGTTGAGATCCGGCCAAAATCCATCATTGGCCAGTACCGCATCCTGATAATCCACTGGTGTGCCACTAAACATTACATCTCCCGAAAAAGGCGGGCTGACCGGCTTCCACGGCACATCGCACCGTTGTGCATTGCCTCCACCGCGCCCGCCTGGCTTGCGGTAGTCGTTTAACTTTTTTGCAAGGTACGCAGACGCGCAGCGATGGTTTTACGCATCGTGCCTACGCCAACCTTGCGGTGATAATGTTCAGCCTGTGCCAGCAACGCATCGGCTTTCTGCAACAGTTCCGCATCTTCCGTCGCCGTGGCGCGCGGCTGGCCATTGTCGTCCCGTAACAGCAGCAACCCGGCAAACTTGAACCACTTGGCGGTGATCTCTTCATGCAATCGCCAATGCTCAGCCACGTTTTTAAAGGTGCGCGAGAAATACGGTTCAACACTTTGCCCGCTGCTGGCCGCAATCTCGGCCCACTCCAGCATCGTATCGGCCACAAAGGCGGCAAAGCTGCGCTTGATGTTGTCCGGGGTGCGCTGTCCCTGCGCAATGGCGATATCCGCCCAATCCAACCCCTGATCAAACTCTTCAACATCAAACAGCCATACCACGCAGTAAGAGAAAATCGGGTGCTGGTAGGTTTCGCCGCTGTCCAGATACGCCTGGACAGTGGGCAACCAGCGCGGCAGCAGTTCGCGCCGCTTCATCTCTACCCGATCACTGGTCATGGGTAAGTCACGCAGCCGCACAACATCACGCTCCAACGCCTGAATTTGAAGATGCAGGCTATGGCCACCGGTGATCGGCTGGCAGCATGTTAGCTGCTGCTCAGTCTGTAAACGGGCGTTATGACGTTGTGCGGGCGACAGGGCCATAATTATTCCCCGTCACCGGCAGGCGGGTTTTGCGGTTCGGCCACGGTGCCAATCGTCACCGCTGACTCATCGATCGCCGCGTAAAGCTCCGGGTATTCCACGGCGTAGCCTTCGTTGCGCAGGTACTTGTTTTCGTACTGCTTACGATCTTCGACAAATTCCGCTTTACGCTGGCGCGTGGTACGTTGGGTGTAGATATGCAGGTTACTTAGCGTGGTCACGACCATGCGCTTGCCTGGCATAAACGGCGGCACAATGGCCGGACGGCCTGCAATGGTGCTATCCAGCATCTGCGCGGCGATCTTTTCAGTCGGGCGATCGGCTTTTTGGAACAGGCGGTATTGCTCTGCGGCCACCAGGTCAGCACCGACCAACACCACCAGGCGCGGATCGTTGCGAAACTGCTGCGGGATTTTGGCGTTAATCAGGTCAGAGGCCATCGAATCCAGCGAGCGATAGTCGCCTTTTTCGTCCAGCGTCACCTTATCGGTGATAATTTGCTGACCGTCCTTGAACGTCTTAACCAGAGCGTGCCAGCCAATATTGACGTCTTCGCCGTTCGGGTTTTTATCGGGTTCGGTTGTCTTGGCAACAGACGTACCGTTAAAACCGATGCGCAGCATATCCAAGGCAAACGCCTGGTTAGAAAACGCCTGTACCTTTTGGAAAAATTCATTCTCCCCACCGGCGTTTGCCCATACCGACAGCAGATCCCAGGGCAAGGCGGCACAAGAGTCAGTTTCAACCAGCTTGTACTCATTACCCTCGACCCCAACAGCACGGAGAAAACGCCCACCCTCTTTGCGCCCGGTATGCAAGGCCGAACTACCAACAGAAACCACCTGGCCCGCAAGCTGATCAACGTCCATCACGTTAATCAGTGACAGGAAATCCACCGACTCCAGCAGCGCATCCCGCAACTGCGTTTCCTTTGGATCGGACAGCGCAAAGTACTTGGATACATCCGTTACCCCGTGCGCCTCTGACAGCGCAGCAGAAAACGAGTGTAGAAAGTCACGCGCCCGCTGATTTAAAAACATAGAAATCCCTCTCGCGTCTTAGCGAAATAAAAGTAAACCTGAAATAACTGGCTAATATACTGTTACGAATTACACCAGATGGTTAAAGCGCTTTTCTTTATCACCGATTTTACGTTGCGGTAATTTGGTGATTTTCGCATCCAGCTTGCCAAAGTTTTTAATAATTTCCGGCAGGGCATCACGCAGCTTGGCAAATTCTTGCGTGTCTACCACATCTTTCACAACTTCCAAATCTTCCTGAACTTCTTCCTGCCCGGTTTCCAATGCAGCTACACGCGTTTCAAGTGCGGTTAAGGCTTCGGCCAGCGCCTGCAATTTATCGTCGTTGCCTTCGCTGCCTTCTTCCTCAGCAAAATTTTTCGGCTTAATACCAAACAGGCTATGCCACGTTGGTTTTGTTGATTCCTTTGCCATTCCCTTTTCCTTAAATGCTTTTACTTCATCAATCACCAGTGGTTTAAATGCACCCAACAGGCGATTCCGATTTTTTCGCTTGTGAAAATTTAAGCGCGTTGTACCAACACTGGCGGGTGTATCTGTAACCCCCAGCCCTTCGAGGTAATGCTTTCCGGTACCACGGAAATTGCCATCCGGCGTTAGCTCCACCGAACAAAAAATCATTTGGCCGTCCCGGTTGGCCTGCAACAAATAGTTATTTGGCCGCAGTTGTGCATAAAGCCTCATCAACCCGTCGTCGCCCTGTTCTGCCTTGGCGGCTAACACCTCCCCCATATTCCCAAACCATTTTTCATGCTCAGGCCAAATCAGGGCGGTGTAAAGTTGCGGATCGTAAAGCTCAGCGGCTTCAATTAACCATTGTCGATCCATTTGCCGCTTATCAACGGTTTCGCCCTCCGTCGCGATACAAATCCAGTTAGTCATTAACTGCGACATAATTAAATTCCGTTTCCCCGTGATATTCGGTCAACCGTATTATTGACGATTAAAACACATGCCGCGACCGTCATTATTCTTATGCGTTCGGTTATCGCCATTTCCCGAACAGATAAGAATCGCCATTCAAAAAAAGAAGAAATAACACCGCATAATAGCGACATGGCTAAATATTCAGATGAATTAATAGGTGTAGCGCGGGCGCTCTATTTAAAAAGAGCGACACCAAAGGAAATTGCCGCTGATTTAAATCTGCCGAATGCGCGGATCATTTACTATTGGGCTGAGAAAGGGAAATGGGCTGACCTGCTGAGTCAGGAAAGTACAGAAGAAGCGATCGAGCGCCGCTATCAGTTACTGGCCGGACGCGACACGAAAACCGAACTCGAATTAAAAGAAATGGACATGCTTATTGCTCACGCCACCAAGCTGCGGGCGCAGAGCAATAAGCATAAAGAAAAACTGGCCGAGGCTAAAGGGCAGCGCCAGCAGGTTGAAGATGATGAAGGCGGTAACGAACGTACCAGGAAAAAGCGCCAGTACCGCAAAAACGACATTTCCAGCTTAAGCAAAGAAGATTTCGATGCCTGGGCAGAAGAACACCTGTTTGGCTATCAAAAACACCTGCGCGCCAATATCGCACAAGCGGTGCGCAATATCCTGAAAAGCCGCCAGATTGGCGCAACCTGGTACTTTGCCTTTGAAGCCTTTGAAAATGCGGTGCTGACCGGTGAACCACAAATATTCCTGTCAGCCAGCCGCGCCCAGGCGGAGGTGTTCCGTTCCTACATCGTCAACATCGCCCAGCAGTATTTTGATATCACGTTGACCGGCAACCCGATCCGCTTGTCGAACGGTGCCGAACTGCGTTTTTTGTCTACCAACAAAAACACGGCGCAATCCTACAGCGGCCATCTGTACTGTGACGAATATTTTTGGGTGCCGAACTTTTCCCGCCTGAATGAAGTGGCCAGCGCTATGGCCACCCATGACAAATGGCGCACCACCTATTTTTCTACGCCGAGCGCCAAAACACACCAGGCGTACCCATTTTGGACGGGTGAAGAGTGGAAGCGCGGCAGCAAGAAACGTGCAGGGATTAAATTCCCTGATGTTGACCAGCTGCGCGACGGCGGGCGTTTATGTCCCGATGGGCAGTGGCGCTATGTCATCACGATGGAAGATGCGATCGCAGGCGGGTTTAACCTGGCCAACATCGAAAAGCTGCGCAACCGCTACAACGTGGACACGTTCAACATGCTGTATATGTGCGTGTTTGTGGACAGCAAAGACGCGGTTTTCAGCTTTGACGACCTGGAGCGCTGCGGCGTTGACCCGGCCACCTGGCAAGACCATGACCCCAGCGCACCGCGCCCGTTTGGCAACCGTGAAGTGTGGGGCGGCTATGACCCTGCCCGTTCCGGCGACCTCTCTACCTTTGTGATCATCGCGCCGCCGCTTTATGAGGGTGAAAAATTCCGTGTGCTGCGGGTGATTAACTGGCAGGGCATGAATTTTCGCTATCAGGCCAACCAGATCAAGAAGCTGTTCCAGCAATACCACTTCACCTATATCGGCATAGATATCACCGGCCTTGGCATTGGCGTGTTTGAAAACATCCAGCATTTCGCCATGCGCCAGGCAAAAGCCATTCGCTACGGCGTAGAGACAAAAAACCGCCTGGTGATGAAAGCCGCTGACGTGGTGGAAAGCAAACGCATTGAATGGGATCAGGATGAAAAGGCGATCGCCGCGTCCTTTATGGCCATCAGAAAAACCACCACCGCCAGCGGCAATGCCATGACCTTTGTTGCCGATCGCAGTGCGGAAACCGGTCACGCGGAGGCCGCTTTTGCCATCATGCACGCGCTGGACAATGAACCGCTGAACTATGAGAACAAACTGCAATCCCGATGGAGACTAAAAAAAGCAGCATGAAAAAGACGACTAACCGACGCGGCAAAACGGCTAACAGCGCTCCGCAAAAGAAAATGAGCATTATCACTTTTGGTAAGCCGGAACCGGTGTTAACCACTGGCACCGATTATCACGATGTGTGGTACGACAACAATTTCGACCATTACACGCTACCGATTGATCGCCTGGCGCTGGCACAGCTCATCAATCTGAATGGCCAGCACGGCGGCATCGTCTATTCACGCCGTAACATGGTGGCCTCTGACTACCTGAGCGGCGGATTAACTCACGATGACATTCTGGCCGTGCTGTTTGATTACATCACCTTTGGGGATGTAGCCATCCTGAAAGTGCGTAACGGGTGGGGGGATGTTGTGGCGTTGGCCCCGCTGCCGGCACTTTATCTACGCTGCCGAAAATCCGAGGAATTTGTGGTACTCCAGAACGGTGAACCGCTGGTTTACCCCCCGGAAGATGTGATTTTTATCAAGATGTATGACCCCCAACAGCAGGTGTACGGCCTGCCCGACTATATCGGCGGCATTCACTCCGCATTACTCAACAGTGAGGCGGTGATTTTCCGACGCCGTTACTACCATAACGGGGCGCACACAGGGGGCATTCTGTATACCAGCGACCCGAACATGACTGATGAGATTGAAGAAGAGATCGAGCGGCAATTAGCCAGCAGCAAAGGAATTGGCAATTTCTCCACCATTCTGGTGAACATCCCTAACGGCGACAAAGAAGGGGTGCAATTTATCCAGATGGGCGACATCAGCGCCAAAGATGAGTTTGCCAACGTGAAGAACATCAGCGCGCAGGATATCCTCAACGCCCACCGCTTCCCGGCTGGCCTGTGCGGTATTATCCCGCAAAATGCGGCGGGATTGGGTGATCCCGAGAAAGCCCGCACTACCTATCGCAAAGATGAGGTGATCCCCATCCAGCGCCGTTTTATGGCCGCCGTGAATGGGGATAAAGAAGTGCCGCCCGCCTTACATCTGAAATTCACTATTGATGAAACGCCCGAGGGTGATAAATGAGGTCAAAAATGCTAAAATTTGGCCAATTTCACTCATCGAGAGCCAGAAACATGCGTGTACTGAAAGTCGTTTGCCCTGAGTGCAATAGCAAGGCGATTATCCGCAAAACCGTTCGTAAACATCGCCATATATCAGATATTTACTGTGCATGTGCTGACGTCGAGTGTGGGCATACATTTGTATTAAACATGACGTTTTCACACACAATCAGCCCAAGCGCTAAATCACAAGACAGCTTATTGAAGGGGATCGTAGATACCTTAGACCCCGAACGGCGACAAATGCTGTTAAATTTACTGCAAAACCCCGCCGCCTGATTTGCCCCCTTCATGGGGGTTTTTACGTCCATACTCATCAACCTTGCAGACCAAATCCCGCGTTAACTCCGCAATCCAGTTAATTGCCAACGTCATATCTTCATCACAACACTCGCTGTCAGCAATCAATCGCACGACCAGATCTATACGCTGCAAAGCCAACGATTCAAATAAAAAATCCCGCATAAACACCTCTACATCACTGTATGTATAACCAGTATATCAGAATGTTTCTAAAAAAATACTGTATAACGTGACTGTTTCTTAAGGGGTTATTTGCCATGCCAGTTCCAGCCTGGCCACAGGTCATTGTCTGACGACGGTCTTACCTCATCTAACTGGCCATCAACGATGTGCAACGCACTACCCTCCCCTATTGATAATTTACCTCCCCGTAAAAGGATGCTGATTTGCTCCTCATCACCACTCAAACCACGGCCTTTTAACAGTTTCGCTAACCGTCGCCGGATGGGCGGCGTACAGTTATTGACAGAACTCCAAGGGGCGGCGGGGCCGCCAGAAAAACCCGCCTCCGCTGACGCTTCGGCCAACTTCGGGACCATTTTCCACTTAACTAACCGGGTATCAGTTTGTGAGTCTGCAACTGAGGGGGAATACACCCCCGCTACGCGTTTTACATCCTCTGCGTATAAATTGCCCTGCTCTGTGATGTCGTAAGCGAGTCGCACAGTAAGATCACACCGTTTCACAAAGGCACCGCCCTGGCATTCTGTATAGGCATACCAGTTGCCAACATCCGCAGCGAAACGCACGTTATCCATATCCTCAGTAACCAAAAATTGTTCATCTCCTGGCAAACGGCGTAATTCACGCCAAACCGTCACCGGTGCGCCTCCAATTTGCTGAAATTGACGAATACGCCAGCGAGAAGCCCACGCAGAAACCGACTTAGCCATGCTTTTTAGGCTTTCTCCGGTTTCTTCGTCGGTTTCATCGTCCAACGCAAAACCGTCGATATTTTTTGAAATGTATTTAGCGATGTAGCCCGTGGCGCTACCTTTGGTAGGATCTATAGGTTCCACATGAAAGCGTGCTTTAAGCGCTTTCTCTGTCTGTAATGTCTCTGAATCCTCCAGACGGGCGTAGTAACACATAATGTCTCGCACCTGATCAACGTGCTCAGGGCGCATAAACAACAGCAAATGCCAGTGCGGTGTGCCATCGTGATGCGGCTCAACCACGCGGAACCCGAACACGTTGATTTCCTCGCGTGAGAGAGCTGCACGAATTTTTGCCCACACACTGCATAGATATTTTTGCGTATCTCGTGGGCTAGCACCGTTCCAGTGTTCAACAAACCCGCCAGCGCTGTGCACTGCATGATATTTTGCTGGGGCGGTTATGGTGTAAAATTCACCGGCGCAGCCCATTTCATTGGCTAAATCTTCAAAACCACGCATCCTAACCATAAGCTCGCAGCGGCGGATTGCTGGATTGGCATTGCTGCCAGTAACCATGTCATAGAGTGATACCCGCTGACCGGTTTCTTCGTTTTCCAACTCGAATGCCTTAAAGAATTCGCGGTTGCGCTTTTTCTGCTCTATCCATTCGCCTAACGTTGAGCGGGAGACATAGGCCGATGCGGATTTTTGCACCTGGCCAACGGCGATCGCCATGTGCTCACGCTGCACGTCACGGCGTCGCTGTATCCGCACTCGCCACCACTCTGGCGACATCATTCGCAACAAACCGGATTCAGCGGTGTGCGTTGGCAGCGGGCGGCGGCCTTTAGTAAATACACTCCAGTAGGGCGGCTGGGTGCCAGCCTGTAATGTCAGTTGCCCCAGGTGACGGAACGCAAGCAGCGTGATAGCGCGCATATCCAGATCGGCAGCCCCTTTAATGCCGCGTTCGGTGTAGTCGCGGAAGCTGGCTGCCATAAAGTCGGCAACCTCTTGCGATAAGCGCCGGATATCATCACGGCCATAGGTCGGCAGTTTTTCCAGATCGTCATTAAACGGGAAGGGGATTTCACCAGCCGCCCTAAAGGTTGTCTGATAGCGGGCGACGACTTTGCGCAGGCGTGGCAATACGTTCCCACCCAAAGTACGGCGTAGAAACGTATTGGCACGGCGGCGGCCTTTGTGCGAGTCGGATTTGAAAAGGGTTTCGTAGCGGTGACCAAAGTATTTGGCCAGATAGTCAGGCAGCCCGGCAAAGTATTGCTGCCGCCAGTCATGATCGGTTTTATCCAAATGCCATAAGTTACGCTCAACGTAGCTTATATTTTTCGGTTCACCGGGGGCAAAGTGTTCACGCTGCCAGGCTAAGGCAGCGTGATAGGTTCCATTGGTTTCGCTAAGGCCAAGCTGGGACACGTCAACGCCCCATCTTAACGATGATTTCACCGACGCGGCCACGATTGCCGTTACCTGATATCGTGCGGGGTGCACTGATATGATTGACTTCAAACCCTGCATACAAGCCGACGTCATGGGCAATATGGCTGTTTGATACCACCACTTGTGCACCATCCCGCGCGGCCTTGCCCGCCGCCGTCACCAGCCGGTATTGGTCAAACTTATCAAAGCCTTGTGTATGGTACTGCGTGAAGTTTGCGGTATCCGACGCAGGGTAATAAGGTGGATCGCAATACACCACATCATCAGGGCAAACCAGCGCTAAGGTTTCCTCAAAATCGCAGCATAGGAAGGTGGCGCGTTTGGCTTTCTCAGCAAAGAAATGGATCTCTTGCTCAGGGAAATACGGGGATGTGTACTTGCCATAGGGGACATTAAAAATGCCCTGCTTGTTATAGCGGCACAGCCCGTTATAGCCGTGGCGGTTGAGATAAAGAAACATCGCCGCCGATTGGGTACGGTTGGATTTATCACGGTTAAAGCTCTGGCGCAGATGATAATAACCCTCTGCGGTGTTTGCCGTTGAAAACAGCAAACGGGCCGTATCTAGAAAACCTCTGGTGTCCTCACAAATCACTTGATACAGGTTGATAAGGTCGGGGTTGATATCTGCCACTAAATACGCGGCGTAATCGGTGTTCAGCATGACCGAGCAAGATCCTGCAAACGGTTCAACCAGCCGTTGACCGGCTGGCAGATGCTCGCGCAAGGTATCCATGATACGGGCTTTACTGCCCGCCCATTTCAGCGGGGTGCCGTTGACGCTCATGCGCAAAGCTCCTGTGCTGAATGCTCAAACCGTTCTGATTCCTGGCTAAGCAGTTCGATAACGTCACTGACGCTCATACCCTGCTGCTGGATCTGAATGGTCAGCTTTGCGATGCGCACCGACATAGCCAAATGCTGATCCCGCTTTTCTTCCAAACGCGCGTTATTCAACAAGGCCAATAAGGCACCGTTTTCAGCAACATTCATATTTCTTGTTTCTACGTTATGCATGGCATTTTCCTGATTTCAGGCAATACGAAGCCCCGGCCAATGAATGGCCGCAAAAGCATTGCGTATTACGGGTTAATTAATTGATGGGATATCTTCTGATCCTGGCCCCACTAAATCAGGGATAGGATCGGTACAGACATGGAGCACACTGCAATTAAAATGATCTGGTCGGAATACAGAGGTTTTTTCATGAAAGCGCCGCATTTCCAGCAAACCATTCCACAGCGCCTTGCGCTGATTAAAGTCAAAATCCACCCAACGCCAACCAACGTGACTATTCCCCAGCCGTGGACGGCAGAAGAAAATCAGGTTTTCTCTGTCACGCCAAGATGCATCACTCCAAAAGATTTCAGCAGGGTTATCTGTTCCTGAAAGCATACGACGCAGCGCCTTAAGCCCGTCCGGCAATTCGAGTGGTGTATTCTCAGAGATCACAATTACCCCCTTTTACCAAACAGACGATGCCACCACGGGCGACGCTTCACTTCAGGTATATAGGGTTTGCTGCTCTGCGGATGAAAATAAACCTGGTGCGGTTTCGGTGAACAGCGTTGGCCGTTCGGCAATTCAAACCAACCCTTACCCCGTTGTTCAGCCTGCGCTTGCAGACCTGGTGCGGGATAAACAAGAAACTTAGCAATAGATATCATCGTTTTTCCTCACGAAAGCGCCGGAACAGCAACCGTATTGAAAACATCAACAGCGGCGGCCATCATAGGCGTGGATTGAAAACGGGCTTCAACGGAAAGGACGATCAGCGACAGGTTACGGATCGCACTATTTGCCCGATGGAGGATGGCGGTTTTTCGCGCCTGTGACATTGGAGCATTTGATACCGCTTCCCCAGCGATCGCGCCCACGTCAGCCGTGGCACTCAGTGCAAACATAGGCACATTGTGTGAATTAGCTTCATTACGTGGCACAGACGGCAGGCAATTGATTTGCGCCAGCAAACCATCCAATAAAACAGCGTCTTCCGTGTGAGCGGTAATGGCTAATAGGTCATCACACGTTAAACGGTGCGGTTGCTCAGGGTTCAGCTTGTTACGCAGCACCTGAGAGCGAACACCAATTGCGGCGGAGACGTCCTCAATATTGTGCGCCAGCGCGAACGCTCGGCAAGCGGCATCAAAGTGAGAATGTTTAGATAGCTGATAATCAAACATGGCCACAGTCCCCTATTGGGTACAAGATGATTGCCCAACGATGATTTGAAAGCGGTTATGTCCCAACGCCTGACGTGTCTGCCGCTCTATATATTTCAGGTAGTGAATAGCCACGCGCCCGTTTTTCTTTTCCTTTTTGTCTTGCGAAAGTATTCCTTTTTCGCACCATGAACGCACAGTACGCACTTTCACGCCCTGTAGTTCACTGAATTCCTTGGGCGTCACTTTAGCCTTTGGGATATAAATTGAAATCAACGTTGCCATCAGGCATAGTCTCCTGTTTGTATACTGTGAGTTAACATCTCTTGTACACAAGGTCGCACTTGGGTACGAGCCAAAGATAGAGGTACGAACAACCAATGTCAAACGATAAAAACCCAAATGAGACCAAAAAGAACCCAAACGAGGGAGGAAGGGAGGCCATAACACGCCTAATTGAAGCCTATGGCTATACCTCACGCCAGCAACTTTGTGACCATTTAGGTATCTCCAAAAGCACACTTGCGAACAGATGGTTGCGAGACACATTCCCGTTTGACTGGGTAATACAGTGCTCAATTGAGACCAAAGCCTCACTGACTTGGCTTATGACTGGCAATGGACAGGCATTCGATCCAAAAGATTCCGATGTTGTGCGAGTTAACAACATAAAACTAATCGGTGGCATCCCCCACCCAGCAAGTCATACATTATTTGATTTATCATTTCTAATGAGTGATTTAAAAAAACCGATTCAATTAATCGAATCGAATAGTAAATACATTCTCGAAACGTCATTCACTGATATTACTGACGGGTTATGGCTGGTTGAAATTGATGGGATTACTAGTTTAAAAAAAATATCCCGCATACCTAATAAAAAGATAAGAATAAGTGATGACCAAATAACATTTGAATGCAGTGTTGATGATGTAAAGGCGATCGGCCGCGTAGCCATGACAATAAGTTATAGTTAAGGTTTAACAAGTGACCGTCCGAAAAAAAGATGATGGCAAGTGGCTATGTGAATGCTACCCAACAGGCCGAAAAGGTCGCCGCGTTCGCAAACAATTTGCGACAAAAGGTGAAGCCGTTGCCTTTGAAAAACATATTATGTCTGAGGTAGATAGCAAGCCGTGGCTTGGAGATAGAGAAGATAACCGGACGCTAAGCGAACTCATCGAGTTATGGTATGACGTTCACGGCGTAACACTCTCCAGCGGTATATCTAGATTACAAAAACTCAGCATAATATGTGAGTCTTTGGGCGATCCTATTGCTTCCAGTGTCACAGGTAAGGACGTAGCTGAACACCGGAAAAAGAGATTGGCCGGTGAAGTGTATAGGAAGGATAATAATATCTTTCTGAAACCGGCATCACTGAGCACTATTAATTTGGAATGCACCGCGCTTACTACTGTATATAACCGTCTTAAAAAACTTCAATACATTAAATATCAGAATCCCATTCAAGACTTAGATCCATTTAAAGTCAAACAGGGTGAGCTATCTTTTCTTAGAGGTTCTGAGGTTAAGGCGTTACTTGATGCATGTGATAGGTATGGAAATCAGGATTTAACAACCGTTGTAAAAATCTGTCTTAGCACAGGGTGCCGATGGAACGAGGCGGCATTGATGACTGGCACACAGATCATCCCATATAGAATAACGTTCATTCACACAAAAAGCGGTAAAAACCGAACAGTTCCCATAACCAAAGAACTTTATGACAGTATTCCTAAGAAGCAAGGCCGCTTGTTCGAGAATGTCTACAAGCGCTTTAAGTCAGTGCTGAAAATGGCAAAAATCGCGCTACCGAAGAACCAGTTTACTCACGTATTAAGGCATACGTTCGCTAGTCACTTTATGATGAACGGCGGGAATATCCTCGTATTAAAGGAAATATTGGGGCATTCTGAAATCACAATGACAATGATTTATGCTCATTTTTCGCCCAATCACTTAGAAGATGCAACCACGAAAAACCCAGTTGTAGCCTGCGGTGACTAGTGCAACGTGGTGGCGGCAAAGTGGCGGCACACGGTGTTAACTTGTGGTAATAAGGATGACACAAAACATCACCAACTTATTGTTTTTAATAAAAACAATATTAAATTCAAGGGTATGTTAAGTTATGCAAAAAACGGTTTTGATTACCGGTTGCTCCAGCGGCATTGGCTTGATTGCGGCATTGGACTTACACCAACGCGGCTATCGCGTGTTGGCCGCCTGCCGCCGCACCGAGGATGTGCAGCGCATGAACACGTTGGGGCTTGAAGGCATTGCGCTCGATCTGGACGATCCTGACAGCGTGGAGGCGGCGGCCGAGCAGGTTATCGCACTGACCGGCAATCGACTGTACGGGCTGTTTAATAACGCCGGCTATGGGGTTTATGGCCCGCTGAACACTATTTCGCGTCAGCAACTCGAACAGCAGTTTGCCAGCAACCTGTTCGGCACGCACCAGTTGACGCTACGTTTGCTGCCCGCCATGCTGCCGCACGGCGAAGGACGCATTATTCAGACCAGCTCCGTGATGGGGTTTGTCGCCACGCCGGGGCGCGGTGCCTATGCGGCCAGCAAATACGCGCTGGAAGCCTGGTCGGACACACTGCGCATGGAACTGCACGGCAGCGGTCTGCAGGTCAGCCTGATTGAACCCGGGCCTATCGCCACGCGCTTTACCGATAATGTATCGCAAATGCAGGCGGAAGCGCCCGTTACCAATCCCGGCATTGCCCGGCGTTTTACCCTGCCGCCTGAGGCGATACTGCCAAAATTGCGTCATGCGCTGGAAAGCCCGCGCCCCAAACTGCGCTATCCGGTAACGCTGGTAGCACACGCGCTTACCGTACTGCGTCGCCTGTTACCTGCCCGCTGGCTGGATGGGATATTGCGTACCCGTTCTTGATTAACGGCATATACTATTGACCCATAGTCATCACGATTCCGCCGACAGCGCGGTGGAACGATGAACAGTACAACCGCTTGAAATGGCGTTATTCGCCCCCATTTATCCCTGAAACGGATGAGAGAGATTGCCATGCTAGATCCCAATGCCAACACCGCCCATTACGCGAGCGTGATGGATGTTAACGAGACCAACCTGCATCAGTTGCTGGAGCAATCCACGCAACTGCCGGTGCTGTTTTATTTCTGGTCAGAACGCAGTCAACACTGCCAGACGCTCACGCCGGTGCTGCACAAACTGGCACAGGAATATGCCGGTCAGTTTATTCTGGCGCAGGTTGATTGTGATGCAGAACAGCGCGTGGCGGCGCAGTTTGGTTTGCGCGCCATTCCGACGGTTTATCTGTTTAAAGACGGTCAACCGCTGGACGGTTTCCAGGGCCCGCAGCCAGAAGAAGCGATCCGCGATCTGCTGCAACGGGTATTGCCGCGCGAAGAAGAGCTGAAAGTGGCAGAAGCGCAGCAGCGTATTCAGGAAGGCGATCTCCCGGCGGCGCTGACGTTGCTTAAAGATGCCTGGCAACTGAGCCAGCAGCGTAGCGATATCGGCCTGATGCTGGCCGAAGTGCAGATTCAACTGAACCGCAGCGACGATGCGCAAGCGGTACTGGACACCATCCCGTTGCAGGATCAGGATACGCGTTATCACAGTCTGGTGGCACAGATTGAACTACTCAAGCAAGCCGCCGACACGCCAGAAATTCAGCAGCTACAACAGCAACTCGCTGCGGATCCGACCAATGCGGAACTGGCAGTGAAACTGGCGTTGCAGTTGCATCAGGTAGGACGCAACGAAGAAGCGCTGGAAAGCCTGATGGTGATGCTGAAAAAAGATCTGGCCGCCGCCGATGGCAACGCGCGTAAAACCATGATGGATATTTTGGCCGCGCTAGGGACCGGTGATGCGCTTGCATCGCGCTACAGACGCCAACTTTACGCGCTATTATATTAATCCTCTGTCTGTTATGCGCTTTTAGGGTTTTGAACTCCCGCGTCCAATGATGCTGAGCAATAAGGGGACGCCAGGATGAGCCGCAAGGATGCGGCGAAAGCGCCTGCCGTGCCGGGAGCACGTCAGGCGCGGTCCGTCCGGCGACCCCGTTTGCGAAGGTACCGCGCAGCGGCATCATTGCGCAAAAAGCGCGGGGTCGAGGGGTGTGGGCGACTGCACACCCCTCGTCGGGCGCGTGCTACGCCGTTAGCAGAGAAACACGGTAATATTCGCGCACGAAAACAAGCCAATCAGTGGCATAAATCGCTTTTGCACCCAGGGTGCCTACCCTAATGTTTCCACCACCGTGATCCAACCATGCCCACCGTACGGTGACCAACCATTCAGCCAGCGGCGCAGCATGTTCATCGCCAGCATGGCGACCACCTCCTGATGGGTTTGCAGGCTGTAGCGCGTCACATTGAACGAAATCGCCTGGGCAAAGGTGCCTTCCGGGGTGTGCAATGCAAGGGATAAACGATCGTCCTGACGATCGCTCACCACCAGCGCCAACGAAGACTGATGCTCGTCAGCCAAACGGTTTGCCACCTCTGCCAGCACGGTCAACGAGGCAAACGGCGTCTGTGACCACAGCGCACCGCCGTTAAGCGGCACCTGTGCGGCATTCAGTTGCCAATGGAGCAGACCAGCGGTAAATGACTCACCGACCACCAACGTCAAGCCTTTCTCGGACAGGCGCTGCGCCAGTTGGGCCGGTAAACCTTGCGTTCCTTCGAACAAGGCGTTTTCACCCGCCACCGAGCGCACCGTCTCCCACGCCGCTTCCATCGCGGCTCGCTGCGATGCCGGGCCGGTCAGTTTCAATTCAATGATCGGCATGGAGGAGCGATAGCCCAGCACCACCCCTTCCGGCAGCGGCAGGCTGTCGAGCTGGTTTGCCAAATCGCTCTCTGAGCGACCAAAAGTGGTCAAGCGCAGGCACAACGGCGCAGCGGCCACAGAAAAACGCTCACGCAGGCGCGGCACAATCTGCTCATCCACCATCCGTTTAAATTCCGACGGTACGCCGGGCGTAAAGAACATCAGGCAACGGTTCAGCGTTAACATAAAGCCACAGGCTGTCCCTATCGGGTTATCCACCACCTCGGCACTGGTAGGAATCTGCGCCTGTTTACGGTTGCTCGGTGCCATTACCCGGCCGCGCTCAGTGAAAAACGCCTCCATGCGCGCAATCCACTCAGGATGTTCTACCAGCCCTTCCCCTGCCGCCGTTGCGGCTGCCAGCGCGCTTAGATCGTCGCTGGTTGGCCCCAGGCCACCGTTCACGATCAGCACATCGGCAATCTGGCTACGTTGCGTCAGCGCCGCTACCAGTTCTTCCAGCTTGTCACCTACCGTCATACGGCTGGTCATCGGTATACCTTGTTCAAACAGGTAATCCGCCAACCAGGCCGCGTTAGTATCCAGAATCTGTCCGTGGAGCACTTCGTCTCCGGTACACAACATCTCCACCCTCAGCATGTGCTACTCCTGTGTTTTTCTTTCACTGTAAAAATTCCCTCGCAGAAAGACAATCGCTGCGCTCATCGCCGCCCACTTTTTGTGAAAGCGCCTAAATCGTAACGCCAACTTTACAGCCGTCGTAACGGCGTTTTGACATACTTTACGGAATACTCTAGTCTGCGCAGCCATAAGAAAAAGAGATACCATCACGCTCAGGAGAAAGGGTGAAAAATCGTACATTTGGCAGCATATTTATCGTTGCAGGCACCACCATTGGCGCGGGTATGCTCGCCATGCCGTTGGCAACCTCCGGCGTGGGTTTTAGCGTCACCTTCGCTATCTTGTTAAGCCTGTGGCTGTTGATGTGCTACAGCGCGTTATTACTGGTCGAAGTCTATCAATATCAGCCGTCCCAAACCGGTTTGGGCACGCTGGCTAAAATTTATCTGGGTCAGTGGGGCCAATGGCTCACGGGCTTCAGCATGCTGTTTTTGATGTATGCCCTCACCGCCGCCTATATCAGTGGCGCAGGCGAACTGCTGGCAAGCAGCTTGCACCAGTGGAGTGGCTACGCGCTCCCATCGTCTGCGGGTATTTTGCTGTTTACCCTGTTAGCGGGCAGCGTGGTGTGCATTGGTACCACGTCGGTAGATTTCTTTAACCGTCTGTTGTTCAGCGGAAAATTGCTGATGCTGCTGGTCATGCTGGGGATGATGATGCCGCACGTCGAAAAGCAGAACCTGCTGACGCTTCCGCTGCAACAGGGGCTCACGCTCTCCGCACTGCCTGTGGTACTGACCTCGTTTGGTTTTCACGGCAGCATTCCCAGCATTGTGCATTACATGGGGGGAGACAGTCGCAAGCTGCGCCGCATCTTTATCATCGGCAGCGCCATCCCGCTGTTTGTGTATCTGTTCTGGCAACTGGCAACGCTTGGCGCGCTGAGTGGCAACACCTTCACGGCGATCCTGGCGCAGCAAGCCGGTCTGAATGGGCTGATGCAAGCGATCCGAACGTTGGTGGCCTCTCCCCACGTAGAGGTTGCGGTACACCTTTTCGCCGATTTGGCGCTGGCGACCTCCTTCCTTGGCGTGGCGCTTGGCCTGTTTGACTATCTGGCCGATTTGTTCAAACGCCAGAACAATGCCCGTGGACGGCTACAAACCGGTACACTGACGTTTCTGCCGCCGCTGATTTTTGCGCTGTTCTATCCGCAAGGATTTGTCATGGCGCTGGGGTATGCCGCCATTGCGCTCGCGGTGCTGGCGTTGTTAATTCCGGCGCTGCTCAGTTGGCGCGTGCGGCAACAACATCCGGTGGGAAGATCGACGCCGGGCGGTACACCGGCGCTACTGCTGGTGTTTTTATGCGGCATCGGCATTATTGCCATCCAGTGCGCCATGGCGAGTGGCTGGCTGCCAACGGTGGGCTAATAGCCTATCCCATTAGGGCTAAACACCGCCCAACAAAAACGGGTGTCGCTCAGCGAACACCCGTTTTTTATGGCGCTACGCGTTGGCTTAGAAAGTAAAGCCAGCGCCCAGATAGAACGTATCGGCCACTTTGTTATCAGAGCGACCACTTTCGCCACCGATATTGATGTAACGGTAGCCAAGATCCAGGTTCAGCGGACGCAATACCTGCCAGCGCACGCCACCTTTTGCTTCCACATAGTGATCGATATGGCTGGAGAACGCGTCCGGCGCATAATACCCTTCACCATACAGGGAGAAATAGCGGTTGATCGGGAACTGCAACCCACCGCCCAGCGCCACACCATAACCGTCGGTCGCGTGTTGCTGGTTCAAATAGAGCGCTTTGCCGCCCACTGTCAGTGATAGCGCGCCCAGCGGCAGCGTATAACCAAGCCCGAAACCGTACACGTCGTTGTTATCTTTACCGTGACCGTAACTGACGTTAGCGCCGAGACCAGGAACGCCCAGACCAAAGCCCGCATTCGCGCCCGCATAGTCATCGCCCGCTTCCCCGGAAAGGCTGATAGCCTGAGCCGTCGCTGTTGCCAGCAGCAGGCTGCCTGCCAGGGCAATCGCAATCTTTTTCATTGTGTTTATCCTTAAATCGATCATTAAACGCTACCAAGACATCGCATCTGAGGGATTTTACCTGAATCAGCCCCGGTGACCAGCAACAAATTGCATTAATATCATCAACGAACGCGTAAAAAAAGCGCTTAATTCGCGCCATCGCGATAGATTGTTTCCGCCCAGGCTTGCACCTGAACCCGCGCAATTTTGATGCCGCCGCCGTGTAATTCAGCGGGCAACGCGTAGTAGGCGACCGGACGTTGAAAGCCCGCCAACTGCGGCGTGAGCCAGTCGCGGATCGCCGCGAGCGTCACGTCGGGGGAGACGTCTATTACGGCCACCGGACGCTGACCGAATTCGGCATCCGGCACCGGCACCACGCAAGCCTGTTTAACCTTCGGATGCGCCAGCAGCAGCGCTTCAATATTTTCCGGCTGAATGCCTTCACCGCCGCTGAAGAACTGATTATCCAACCGCCCCAGCACGTGCCACTCATGGTGTTGGAATACGCCGCTGTCGCGCGTATGAAACCAGCCGTTGCTGTCGGTGAGCGGCAACAATGCACCGTCGCGCCAGTATCCTGCGGCCATGCTGTCGCCACGCAGCAGAATCTCGCCGTCCTGCACGTCGATTTCACGCGCCAGTAAAGGAAGACCGACGCCAGCTCGGCCATCAGCCCGTTTGGCACAGACCGTTGAGGCCATTTCCGTCATGCCATAGCCACACCAGCAACGAATGCCTCGCGCCTCAGCCTGCTGGGTCAGTTCCAGCGGAATCGCCGCACCGCCGAGCAACACGGCGCGTAACGAATCAGGCAAGGTGTCTTGCGCCAATAAACGCCACAACTGTGTCGGCACCAATGAGGCGTATGAGCAATCCTGCAACGCGAGCTCCAACGGTTGCGCACTGCGCAGCACCAGCCGCGCTCCCGCCGTCAGCCAGCGCCAGACAATGCCCTGCCCCGAGACGTGAAACAACGGCAGCGACAACAGCCAACTGTCCTGTGCCGTAAAGGCCATCAGTTCAACAACGCCTTGCGCACTGGCAATATGAGCGGAGAAAGCATGCGCCGCCGCCTTCGGCAGCCCGCTGGAACCGGAGGTCAGCGTCAGAGTAGCCAGGCGAGAAGCCTGCCATTCAGGTGATGGTCGCGCTGACGGCGTCTCGGCGGTGACATTATTGGGATAGTGCAGTTGATTGAAGGGCGTTAAGGGTTCATCTTCAGCGGGTGCGACAGAAAGAAAATGCGCCACGCCAAGCGATGGCAACAGCGTGGACAGCAGCGACGCCGGCAATTGCGGATTCAGCGGCAACACCCGCGCGCCACATTGCAGCAACGCCAGATAGCTGAACAGCATCTCGGCACTGTTTTTCCCACGCAGTGCCACGATATCGTCAGGGTTAACCCCTTGCCGGGAAAACGCTGCGGCAAGCGCAGCGCAGTGCGAGGACAGCTGTTGCCAGCTCCACGCCTGCGCCTCCACCGTTAGCGCAAACGCCTGCGGTTTACGCGCTGCCCAATGTCGCCAGGGCCAATCCGTTATGCCTGCCATACCTTATCCAGTGATTCCAACGATTGCAGCGGCAGCACACTGTCCGGCCAGGCGCGTACCACCTGTCCCTGCATCAGATCCAGCGTATCCAGGCCGGGAACAACGTTCGGCGTCAACCACTGGGCGATGCGCGCCAACTGCGTCAGCCCCAGACTCGACTCAATGCTGGAGCTGATTACCGCCGTCAAACCGGCCTGATGCGCCTCACGCACCAACTGCTCGCAGCGTGTCAGGCTGCCCACCAGCGTCGGTTTGATGATAATGGCGCTCACGCCGGGTTCGGCCTGCACGCGAAAATCCGCCTCACGCACGCTCTCATCCCAGGCGATAGCAATACCGGTGTCACGGGCAAACGCGCGGGACTCTTCACGGGTTCTGCACGGCTCTTCAAGAAACGCGATGCGTGAGCGCAATTCCGGTGCCACATAGCGCGCAAAACCGTCAGCTTTGGCGCG
This sequence comes from Candidatus Symbiopectobacterium sp. NZEC151, assembly GCF_025962655.1. Taxonomy (GTDB): domain Bacteria; phylum Pseudomonadota; class Gammaproteobacteria; order Enterobacterales; family Enterobacteriaceae; genus Symbiopectobacterium. Next base: position 154,807 of record NZ_JAGFPE010000002.1, read on the forward strand.
CGTCCAACTGCGATTGGCATCCAAACGCAGCGTCAAATCCGGCAGCGCTTCCAGCAGCACGTTGACGATCATGCCGTCACGCACCGCTTCGTACAGCCCGACCTTGATTTTCGCCACTTTGTCGCCCGGCATGCCTTGCAGCAGCGCAAACAGCTCATCCGGATCGCCGCTGCACAGCGGCGCTTTGCGGTAATCGGCAGCCAGCGGCAAGCGCGCGTCGCACTCAGCCAGCGCACAGCTTAGCCCGAACGCTACCGACGGTGGCAATCCGGCGGCGTCCGGCGTGTCTCCCGTTTGCCACTGTGTCAGCGCGGCACACAGGGCAGCCTGCGCTTGCGGCAGCGTTTCCTGACTGAATTCCGGCAACGGGGCAACTTCGCCCCAGCCTTGGTGCGCGCCATCGCGCAAATGCAGGATCAGCCCCTCGCGGGTCTTTAGCCGCTGATTGCGCAACACCACGCCTGCGTCCATCGGAACGCTATAGCGATAAACCGATGCGCTACGCATTATGGATTACGCTTGAACTTGCTGAAGTCAGGCTGGCGTTTTTCGTTGAAGGCGTTACGGCCTTCCTGCCCTTCTTCCGTCATGTAGAACAACATGGTCGCGTTGCCAGCCAGTTCCTGAAGCCCTGCCTGACCGTCGCAATCGGCATTGAGCGCCGCTTTCAGGCAGCGCAGCGCCATCGGGCTGTTTTGCAGCATTTCGCGGCACCAGCGCACCGTTTCTTTCTCCAGGGAAGCCAACGGCACAACGGTGTTGACCAGTCCCATATCCAGCGCCTGAGCCGCATCGTATTGGCGGCACAGGAACCAGATTTCACGCGCCTTCTTCTGCCCGACGATACGCGCCATGTAAGAAGCGCCCCACCCGCCGTCAAAGGAACCGACGCGCGGACCGGTTTGCCCGAAAATCGCGTTTTCTGCCGCAATGGTCAGATCGCACATCATGTGCAGTACATGACCACCACCAATAGAGTAACCCGCAACCATCGCCACCACCGGTTTCGGACAGGTACGAATCTGACGCTGGAAATCCAACACGTTGAGGTGATGAACGCCGCTGTCATCCTGATAACCGCCGTAATCGCCGCGCACTTTCTGATCGCCACCGGAACAGAACGCTTTGTCACCGGCACCGGTAAGAATAATCACGCCGACACCGTCGTCATAGCGGGCATTTTCCAGCGCCTGGAGCATCTCTTTTACCGTCAGTGGACGGAACGCGTTGCGCACCTGCGGGCGGTTAATGGTGATTTTGGCAATGCCGTCCGTCGATTTGTGGTAGAGAATATCGACAAAATCACCGCTGCAATCGTGCCATTCAACCGGGGCATACAGCAGTTCTTCACTCGGATAAAGCATGGTGTTCCTTCCTTCATAGGGTGCCAGGGCGCTACCGTGGCAGAGAGAGAATCAGCCCTGCGCCTGTGCGGCATCGGGCAAAGAGATAAACCTACGTATCTGTTGCGCATAGCCTGCCGGGTTGGCACGGTGCGCATTGTGGCCCGCCCGCGCAACCGACAGCAGCGGCAAGCGGTATGTCTGGGCAATAGCCTGAAATTTTTGATCCTGCGCGCCGCACAGATACCCAAAGGGTAAACCGCTACGGCGCACCGCATCCAATAACCACGGTTGCCGACCGAGCGAGGTGGCTTCCAGCATATCAGCCACGGCGACGGCATCGTTGTTGCTGCGCAATGACACTAACGTCTGGCGCGACTCATCATCCAAATCGGCAAATACGCCCTGACGATACCAGTCAGCAAGCACCACGGATAAGGGTTCGCGGCGAAAACGCTGCGCCCAGCGCGCATCGTGCTCCACGCGTGCCTGACGTTCTGTGTCATCCATCAGCCCTGGGTTGCCGCCTTCCACCAACAGGCCACGCAATCCCGCCGCTGCGTCCCCCGCGACGGAGGCCGCGAAATCCATCGCGATACGCCCGCCGAGCGAATAGCCAATCAGCCAGTAATGATGGATACCCTGCGCGCGCAGCGTCAGCGCTAACTGCTGGCGCATCTCGCTAAAATCACGGACAGGCACGCACGTCGAAGCACCATGCCCCGGTAAATCCACTTGCAGAATGGGCCACTCTTGCAGCAACGGGCACAGCGCCTGCCAGTCATCACCGCGACCCAGCAACCCGTGCAACAGCACCAGCCAGGGCGTCTCGGGCGAAACATCGGGAGGCGCAATACGCAGGCAGTGCAAGCTCATGGAGGGCCCAGCGATCATAGCGGGAGCGGTTCTAAACGGGCAATGTCGCTTTCCAGCTGTGTCTCAATCTCACCGCTGGCAACCTGCGTCGCGAGTTGATTGAGCGTGTCAGCGCCCGCCTTGGCGTCGACAACCGCTTCCAGCAAGGTTACGCCGCCCTGCGCCCAGCAAGCCGCCGTGGCTTCGCTCACCTGTTGCCAGCTTTCCGCCCGCACGTAGTTCAGCCCGAACATGGCAGCAACATGGCTGAATTCCACGTCTTGCGGCATACAGTAAAAGGTTTCTCGCGCCCGAGCGGGCGTCGGCAGCAAAGAGAAAATCTGTCCGCCGTTGTTGTTCACCACCAGCAGCACCAGCGGAGCCGGTGCGTGACGCAGCAACGCCAGCGAGTTCATGTCGTATAGCGCGGAGAGGTCGCCGACAATCCCCAGCGTCGGTAACCCGTTTGCCCGCTGGACCCCCGCCATCGTGGCGATCAGGCCATCAATGCCGCTGGCACCGCGATTGCCATACACGTTATAGGCACCCGGCAACTGCGCCAGTGCATCGATCAGGCGAATCACCAGACTATTGCCGGCAAACAGCTGGCCATTTGGTGGCAGCAATGCTGCCACACGGTGTGCCAATGGCGCTTCACCAAAGGGTCCCGCCAAGCGCGCGGCCACATAATCACGCACCGCCGCGACGCATGCCGACAACCCGCGCGCCCACGGTGCCTGCGCGTGCGCCGGATGGGCGTTAAGCCAGTCGCTGACCGGTGCTACCAGACGACGCCCGCGATGATGGGCAGGATCGAGTCGCCCCGGCATCGGATCGATCAGCCAAAACTCCTGAGGACAGCAGTGCTCCTGCCAGTGCAACACGCGTTTTCCGGTCAGGCTGCCGCCAAATTGCAATACCACTTCGGCCGCCTGCAATTGCTGCACGGCGGTCGGGTGCGCCAGCCACAAATCTGCGTAAGGCAACGGTTGGCCGGTTTGCGATAGCGCATCGCCAACCAACGGCCAGCCTAAGGTTTCGGCCCAGGCCGTCAACTGCGCCCCTTCTTGCGCGGTCACTCGGCCGACCAGAACCACGCCGCGTTTTTTGCGCCACAGCGGCCAATCAGGCTCCACCGCAACCGCCGTTGGATGTGCCACCCGCAGCCAGGGAGCGCGCGTTTGCCACCATCCGCCCAGCGTGGCCAGCCAGTCCTGGTACAAATCGTCGTCATCGGGGCCGTACAGGGGTTCAGCAAAGGGGCAGTTGATATGCAATGCGCCGTGGGTTAATTCCCCCAGCGCACCATCGATCGCCGACACCAGCCAGCGCGCGGGCAAATCCGGCGTTGGACGCGGCAAATTGAGCACCTGAGTCGGGTGAGAAGCATACATGCCCTGTTGGCGAATGGCTTGATTAGCGCCACAGTCAATCAATTCGGGTGGGCGATCGGCAGTCAACACCACCAATCGCTCCCCGGTCAACCCAGCCTCAATGATTGCCGGATAAAGATTGGCAGTTGCCGTGCCAGACGTCACAATGATCGCCACCGGTTCACGCGATGCCTTGGCTAAGCCAAGCGCAAGATGGCCCAGCCCACGCTCGTCAAAATGGGTGTGACAAATCACCGCTGAATGCGCAGCCGCAGCCAGCGTTAACGGTGTTGAGCGCGAGCCCGGCGCGATGCAAATATGGCGAACGCCATGACGAGTCAACGCCTCAAGTAATAATGTGGCCCAGCGACGATTAAATACACTTGTTGACATGGTGGACTCGACTGCTCTGATTTCAGGATATGCCGCTTATTATATTTTTTTTCATGAGGCTGACTTTGATATAAACCCGCACTCTGCACAACAAAGATAAAACAAAACTATGACACTTCGCCGTCGAATAGTGTCTTTAACCCTGCTGCTTTGTTATCCAGCTCGACCCATTCTTGCTCTGGATCAGATCCCGGCAAAATGCCTGCACCGGCGTAAAGGTTAATTTTGTCGCCATTGATCTCTGCTGAACGCAAGGCAACGCAAAACTCGGCCTGCGCCAGTGAAAGATAACCGGCAGAACCCGCGTACCAGCCGCGTGTAAAAGGCTCGACCTGACGAATAAACGCACGCGCAGCCTGACGTGGCAACCCAGCCACCGCCGCTGTCGGCTGCAAATCATTCAGGCAGGCAGTATCAGAAGCCTGATGCAGCGTGGCGCGGATCGCGCGACGCAAATGTTGCACTTTACGCAACCTTATCACTTCCGGGGGCATAACATCCAACGTAGCGGCGGATTGCTGCAAACGCTGGCTGATATCTTCCACCACAAACTGGTTTTCACACTGGTTTTTTCTGTCGTTCATCAGCCACTGCGCCAGCGTCTCGGCGGTGTGGTCGTTGTCATCGCTGGCGACCGTTCCGGCCAGCGCTTCCGTGTTCAGCATGGTCCCCTGACGAAAATACAGGCGTTCAGGGCTGGAGCCCATAAAGGCCTGTTCTGCATTGTGGGCCAGCATAAAGTGGAAACAGCGATGATTGGCGGCACGGCTGGCGGCCATCATACTGGCCGCGCGCAGCGGCTGCGACAGCGTCAACGTGGTACAGCGCGCCAATACCACTTTTTCCATCTCATCGGCAGCGATGCTCGCCAGTGCCCGTTCGAGCATGCTAACCCACCCTTCCCGCGAAGGTCGGTGCTGTTGCGCCACAATGCGACTGGTCAGCGGCGCAATGGGATGCGCAGGCAACAGGAATTTGATAAACGCAGCAGCTTCATCGGTATCTTCCTGCAACGAGGTCTCACTGAAGAGATTCACCTTGAGGCTCAGTTGATTGCCCTGCCGCATGACTTCAACGCGCGGTAAAAAGAGATAGTCGGCCGGATCTCCCCCTTCTACGGCGCTGTGCTCAAAGCCGTTGAGGCCCCAGACACGCACATCCGGCGCACTGCGATAGCGCTGAAAAAACCCTTCGGCATCACTGATATGACGAAAACCGCGCACGATACCGCACACGGCAGCCTCTTCAGGCTCCTGCCGGTGCTGCCAGTAAAACTGGGGATAGACGGGCTGGGTGGCCAACCAGGGCAACAATGACGGCTCACTCTCTTCTGCCGCCGCGACATCCACGGTCAAAGAGACGACGAGCTGTCGGCTTCCCGGCATTGCTGGCTGTGGTTCACGCAATACCTGCTGCATACGACGCAACAAGTGAGAAAGTTGTTTCACCATTACCCCAAAACTCAAACGTAAAGCACGAGATTATACGGCAAAAAGCGGATGATGTGAGACAGGCTTGCGTGCTATCCACGGTCAAATCATTGTAAACAAGCACAACAGCAAACGGGGGCTGCGCATTATGGCGATGATCGCGCAATAAGTAATCGCATTAATCGACAAAAGCAGCGAACGCAACGCGGTAAAATGGTGTTGCTATCATCATTTATTTCCCAATTTCCGATCCTTTCGCCGGTTTTTACCGGCTTTTTTTTGGCCGTCATGCTAATCAGAGACAGAAATATGGGCTATCACGACAGCAAAAATAAACAAATTGGCCCGATAAGGGTTAGCGGTCAGAGATGGTAAAATTCATCAATGCGCAGCCAGTTCATAAAAGAAAGCGGGATTAGCCTGAATGGTCGCCAATACTTTTGCCGCAAGCCCAGTGGGGTTACGTCGTTTAGCTTCCCAGCTTTTGATGGTATCAATGCTGGTTCCAAGTGCTTTTGCCATTTCACCCTGAGAGATATTGAGCTGTTCTCTTATCGCCCGAACATCTGCAATATCGTAGTGGGTAACACGCGCGGGAGACTTACCTCCCTGCTTGATATCGACAGCCTCTTCCAAAGACATTTTTAGTTCGTCAAATAAACGCATTTCACACCTCACCTTTCAATAATGCCGTTAATTTTTTCAGTTCAATTTTCTCTGCGTCGCTCAGACTTTCTTTCATGCTTTTCGAGTAGGCCAACACAAGATAGATGACCTCGACCGTTGCCAGAAAATAAATCACTCTGACACCACCACTTTTTCCCTTAGCACCCACGGCCATTCTGATTTTTCGCAATCCACCCGTTTGCGGTATCAGGTCGCCTTTTTCTGGCGATTCGATAAGCGTTCTCTGTAGTGTTTTAAGCTCATCATCAGTGGCAATCTGCTTTATCTGACGAGTAAAGATCGGAGTTTCGATAAACGCTATCCCATAGCTCACTGAAATGCTCTCCCTGCAAGGGTACATAGTACACCAATTGAGTACTATGTACACCATGAAATGGTGCGCAATTATGCGCAAAGCGATCTAAAACCCGAGCTGAACAGCACACAAGATGCAGGGATAACGTTCCCAGATTGGGAGCGTTATCCCTAAACACTGGTGAATATCACAGCAAAAAGGGTTAACTGTTCCGATTAATCTCGGAAGTTAGCCAACGGCATTAAGGAAGTTTCGATTCAGTGGGGAAGTTATGATAAAAAGGGAGCCGGACAAAAATTTCATTCTCTCATCTTTACGCACTGCCAAGTAGGAACTGTCATCATGCCTGCGAGTCTGCTTCGCTACCTTACCCTGTTCACCCTGCTGCTACTGCTGACGACCGGCACGCTGAGCTACAATATCGTGAACAGCTGGTTGGCAGAGAAGAAGTCTACGCTCAACACCCTCGCCCTGGGGATGCAAAAGCGCATCGACACCTACCGCTTTTTCACCTACCAAATTTATAGCAATCTGAACAACGACGCGGGTGGTGAAGATAACGTCAGTGCCATCAGTCTGCTGCCAGAGGTGTTCTATGTGGAGAAAAACGGCCAGAAAACCGATGCGCTGATTTTTGGTCAGCACGATAAATCAACGCTGAGCGCGGTACGCAAGATTTCACGTTATCTCGATATCCTGTGGGGCGCAGAGAGCGATATCTACTCCATGTACTACCTCAACGGCGTAGATAACAGCCTGAGCATGATTTCCACGCAGATATTGAAGGATATTTCCGCACAGTTTCGCGGCAGCTATATCACCGCCATTGCCGAAGCCCGGCGCACGGAGATGCTGCAACAGTCGAACGCGCTCGATGAACGCGAGAGCTTCTCCCCGATCCGTAAGCTGCGCTTTTATAATGACTACTATTTTACGCTGCGCACCACCTTCAACCAGCCGGGCCATCTGGCGACCATTATCGCCTTTGATTTGCCCATCAACGATCTGATCCCGCATACGCTGTCGCGCGACAATTTCATTCTGCGCGCGGACACCGTGGGTGCCAGCAGTGAAGCGTTCACCAACAACGACGATACCACCCGCGTCCAGTTAAACGGTTCGCTGTTAGAGGTGGCGGCACCGCTGGTTAACGCGCCGGTAAACATCGTTTATCAGTTACCTCTGCGGCAATTCGCTGCCGATATGGCGCGTAATAATATCTGGTTGCTGCTGCTGAATCTGGCGCTGCTGGCGCTGACCCTCACGGGGTTCTACCTGTGGCGTCAGCCCAACCGCGATGCGCGCGACGATCCGTCACCGCGCTTGCGTAAACAGCAGGCGCTCTATCAGGAGATCGTGAAACGCATCCCCGTTGGCATTCTGGTTTATGATTTTGCTGCCAACCGCGTGGTGGTACAAAACGCCATTGCCGAACATCTGTTGCCTCACCTGAGTTTGGAGAAAATCGCCGCGATGGCGCGCGAGCATCAGGGCGTAGTGCAGGCAACCATCAACAACGAGATGTATGAGATTTTGCAGTTCAGCCAGCCGCAGATGCCAGAGCACAATCTGTTTCTGATTCGCGAGCAGGATAAAGAAATCCTGGTGCATAAAAAGATGCAATTGGCGCAGCGGGAATATGATAAAAACGTGCTGGCGCGTCAACGGCTGTTAACCAACCTGCGTCAGGAGCTGCATACGCCAATGCAGGCCTTGCAGCAACACTTGCTGTCCCTGGCGCAAACCACGGATGACGACGTTCGCGCGGGACTGTTAGGTAAAGCCTCGGATGAAACGGCGCAAACGATCGCACTGCTGGATAATATTGCGCTCCATGACCAGCTCGACAGCGACGCGTGGCAGCCGGAAGTGGTGCCATTTTCTCCCTTAGCCATGATGGATAGCTTGCTGCTTGCCAGCCTGCCGCGCCTTTCCCAGAAAGGGCTGCACCTGTTTCATCACTACCGTCTGGAGCCGCAACGTTTGTATATGGGCGACATGGACATGCTGCAAAAAGCGCTGCAGCTGTTGCTCGATTACGCCATCACCAATACGGATTACGGCAAGATTACGCTCACACTGGAAGCGGATGCCCAGCAGGCGGACAAACTCACTATCCGGCTCAGTGATACCGGCACCCGCATGTCAGCGGCAGAACTGGATAATCTGCGCCACCCTTGGCTAACGGTGCCGTCTGCGGATCGTTCCCGGCAAAACTCAGGGTTTGCGCTGTTCCTCTGCCATCAACTGGCACGCAAGCTTGGCGGAGAGCTAAGTATCGCCAGCAAGCAAGATCTCGGCACGCACTACCAGTTGACGTTCACGCTGCCCGCCAGCGCCAGCAGCCGGGATGAAGACGAAAAACTGCTGGAAGACATGACGGTGCTGTTAGACATCACCGCCAATGAGGTACGGCAGATCGTGCAGCACCTGCTCGCCAGTTGGGGGGCAGAATGTATCAACGCTGATGAGCGACAGATGCCTCAGGAGTTCGACCTGCGCATTGTCGATGATGAAGCAAAAATGGCGGATAACACGCTGCTGGTGAACGGTGAGGATACCCAGGTGACCATACTGGCACCGAGGCGTTTACGCACCAATTTTAATATCAGTCAGTTACTGCAAGACGCATTATTGACCTTGATTGAGCAACAGTTTGAGTCCACGACGCTCGACGCTGCACCGACGGATATTCAAGAATATGCCCGGCAACTGAAAGCCAGCGACTATTTTTCGCTGTTCGTTGAAACGGTACCCGACGACATTGCCAAACTGTATACTGATGCAGAAGCAGGCGACTTTTCAACGCTGGCACAAACGGCGCATCGACTTAAGGGTGTGTTTGCCATGCTAAATCTGCACCCTGGCAAACAATTGTGTGAACAACTTGAGCGGCATATTACCGAACAGGCGAGTGAAGAAATCAAAAACGACCTTGATGAGATCGACGAACTTGTCCGTGTATTATTGCAGCCTAATGGCCAACAAGACGAGTAAATAAAACGATGAGTAATTTAAACGTAATTATCGCTGACGACCATCCGATTGTCCTTTTTGGCATTAAAAAATCGCTTGAACAAATTGAGTGGGTTAACGTGGTGGGCGAGTTTGAAGACTCGACAGCACTGATCAACCATCTGCCGAAACTTGATGCCAACGTGTTAATTACCGATTTATCCATGCCTGGCGATAAATACGGTGATGGCATCACACTGATCAAATACATCAAACGCCATTTTCCCCATCTGGCGATCATTGTGCTGACAATGAACAACAACCCCGCCATTTTGAGCGCGGTGTTAGATCTTGATATTGAAGGCATTGTGTTGAAGCAAGGGGCACCGACCGATTTGCCCAAAGCGCTGGCTGCCTTGCAAAAGGGCAAGAAATTCACCCCGGATAGCGTTGCCAAGGTGCTGGAAAAGATCAGCGCCAGCGGTTACGGCGACAAACGCCTGTCACCGAAAGAGAGCGAAGTGCTGCGCCTGTTTGCAGAAGGCTTTCTGGTGACAGAAATTGCCAAAAAGCTTAACCGCAGCATCAAAACTATCAGCAGCCAGAAAAAATCTGCCATGACCAAGCTGGGCGTCGACAACGATATTGCCCTGCTGAAATACCTGTCCTCTATCAACGGTGCCGAGCCAAACGAGGGCGCCTAAACATTCCCCCACTCCCTCTGTCATTCCCGCGAAAGCGGGAATCTCTTGCAGAATGAACGCATGTATTCTGCAAGAGATCCCCGGCTTTCGCCGAGGATGACGTGATGGTTATTCGCAGGAACGACGACGGGTGTTAACCCTTTCCTGTTGAATGAGTACGCTGTTCACGCACTTGCTGGCTATACTGCGACAAACACTGTTGCAGCACATCCAGCGTAACCGGTTTCGATAAACAGTTGTCCATCCCCGCCGCCAAACAACGTTGTCGTTCTTCCGCGAGCGCGTTGGCGGTGACGCCAATCACCGGCGCTTCCCAGCGCTGTGCACGCAGGGTGCGCGTCAGCGTATAACCATCCATATTCGGCATGTTGACATCGGTCAGCACGATATCTGCCGTTTTCTTTGCCAGCGTGCTTAACGCATCCACGCCATCGTTAGCGGTAATGACCTGATACCCCAGCGATCCAAGCTGATCGGCCAGCAAGCGACGGTTTATTGGATGATCGTCCACCACCATAATCAATATGTCGCTATTTTCCACCAGGTTATAGTGCGCTTGGACGCGCGTCCCCGGCACGGCCACGGTATCTTCTTCTCCGTCTTTGTGGCGGCACAGGCGTTCCAGCAGCGTCGGCAAATCCGGCAATCCAGCGGTGCTCATGACCCAGCGCCCTGCCTCCCTCTCCTGTGCGCTGCCGATGTGCACGTGACTAAACAACACGCTCCAGCGCGAGAGCGGCGGCGTAGCCTGTGGATAATCGCTGATGACGATGTCGTCCTCCTGCACCGCCTGATCAGAATACCGTGCAGCAGAGAGACCATATTGATGCAGCAAACTCAGCGCGTTGTGCTCAAGACTGGCATTACGCATCCGCAGCCAGCAGGTTTTCTGCCTGAGTGCATCACTGACCGTTCGTGCCTGGTAATGTGCCTGATAAAGCGGAATGCGAATGCCAAACTGGCTGCCCAGCCCCGGCTCCGATATCAGCGACATGTCGCCATCCATCAGGTTCACCAGCTTTTCACAGATAGCCAACCCCAGTCCGGTTCCCTGAAAATGGCGCTGAACGCCGCTGCCCGCCTGGAAAAAGGGATCGAACAGCTTGAGCGCTTCGCGGGGATTGATGCCCACGCCGGTGTCACGTACCCAAAATTCGAGATAGCCGTCGGTGCAACACACCTGAAAGATAATGCAGCCGGTATCGGTAAATTTAATCGCATTGCTCACCAGATTGGAGAGTACCTGCTGCAAACGCACCGGATCTCCGGACAACGTCGCGGGCACCGACGGATCGATAAAGCAGTAGAGCGTCAGATTTTTTCGCACCACCAGCGGCAGATAGTTGCTGGTAATGTGGCTGACCACTTCCTGTGGGGTGAAAATAGCGGGTTCAATTTTAAGCTGTTCCGACTCTATCTTGGAAAAGTCGAGAATATCGCTGATGATTTTTAGCAGCAGCGCCGAGGAGTTCTGCATCGCCGCCGCCAATCGATTCGCATCTTTCGACAGACTTTTGGTGCGGAGCAAATCCAGATTACCAATGATCCCGTACAGCGGCGTGCGCAGTTCGTGGCTGACCGTAGCCAAAAACATCGATTTCGACTGGCTCGCCTGTTCAGCGGCATTCGCCATTTCTTGCAGAGACTCTTCCATCTTCACCCGTGCGCTCACATCGGAGAGCACGCAAATTGCCACATTTTCATTGCGATAACGCGAATGAACGAAACTGATTTGCAGGTGATGGTTCCGGCTGGTGACCACATCGACGTATTTTGATTGCTGTTCACAGATAATGCGTGTGATCTTGAGCCGGTCTTCATGGGTTAACAAATTCAGGTAATTGTGCGCCAGTTCGTTGCTGAGCAGATTGGTGCCATCACTGATGCGCAGAATACAAATGCCCACCGGCGCAGAGGCGACGATTTTACGGTTAAACTGCTCGTTCTCTTCCAGTTGAAACGCATTAATTTGCGCGGGCAGAAACATCTTGCGTTCAAACGTCCAGGCGAGAATAAACAGCACCAGCGCAGAAAGCAGATTTAACAGCACCATGTTGATAATCAGCGAGTTCAACTGCGACAACAGCACGCTGAACGGCATGAAATAGACAATATTAAAGGTGGTTGGCGGTAAGGCTTTCTTCAGGATAATTTCGTCGTAACCGTCCACATAACCAAAATAGGTGCGATCGTTCGGGTAGCTGGAGGTCATCGATCCGTTGCGCTCTTTATCGGTAAATTGCAGCAACGGTTGGTTGAACTGATCGAGCAGTTTGGCACCGACCGTAAATTTACCTGCGGCAACAAAATCATCCAGACGGATGGTTTGCTCAATGCCCATCAGGGTTTCCAGACGATCCCCTTTATAAATCGGCGTAATGGCATACAGATAGCCGATGTCAGGATCGGAGGCCGGGGTTATCCAATATACCGTTTCATCGCGCCATTCGCCCTGGGTGGCATGCTTTTTATCGGCAAAACGCTCTTGCAGGTTCTGCAACAAATTATCGCGATCCAGCGCCTGATTACGGATGCCAAAATCCATCATGCACTGCCAGGCGCCATCGACAAAAAACACCCGGTTCAGATCGTATACGGTAGAGAAGTTATCCTGCCAATCGGTAAAAAATGCGCTGACGGCATCCAACTGCCCTTTTTGGGTCTGGTAGATCGCCTGACAGTCTGCACCTGCGGTTAAGGGATAAAGTGAAAGCAGCGGCGTACGCAGGGTGTTGGCGGCAGGCGGTATGGCGTGTGCGGGCGCCATGTTGACATGACTGACGGCCACATAACGTAATTCCCGCACGATGTCCGTGGTGCGACGAATATACTCCTGCGACTGATCGTAGCTCTGGTTATATTCCAGGCGTAACTCGGCTTCTTTATCGTTAAGAACCTTGCTGAAATAGAAGATGGAAATCAGCGCTCCCAGCATCCATAACATCATCGCCAGCACCCTGAACAGGTAGCGGGAAATTTTCAGCGTCGTGTGAAATGAAGCGAGGTATTTCAAATTTATTCCATCGGGTTGGTAAACGGTTGCAAGGCAAAGGCTTGCCGATACAGTACCGAGAGCGCATAAAAAAAGCCAGCATCTGAGATGCTGGCTTTGGTTTCACCGGTGTAGCGAGCGATTATTCGTCGTCAGCCACATCGTCGTCAGTTTCGGCATCATCAATGCCGTCTTCTTCTTCGGCGACTTCACCTGGCGCAGTTGCCACGCTGTCGAGCTCTTCATCTTCGACCGGCTCAGCAACACGTTGCAGCCCTACCACGTTTTCGTCTTCCGCGGTGCGGATAAGCGTCACGCCCTGGGTGTTACGGCCTACGATGCTGACCTCAGAAACACGGGTGCGCACCAGCGTACCGGCATCGGTGATCATCATGATCTGATCCAGTTCATCGACCTGCACCGCACCGACAACCTTACCGTTACGCTCGCTCACTTTGATAGAGATAACGCCTTTGGTCGCACGAGATTTGGTCGGGTATTCACTCACCGCAGTACGCTTACCGAAGCCGTTTTGCGTCACAGTGAGGATATCCCCCTCGCCGCGCGGCACGATCAGAGACACCACGCGATCGTCACCCTGAAGGTTGATACCGCGCACACCGGTAGCGGTACGTCCCATAGCGCGCACTGCCGCTTCGGAGAAACGCACCACCTTGCCTTCCGCAGAGAACAGCATCACTTCGTTCTCACCGTCCGTCAAATCAACGCCGATCAGTTCGTCGCCGTCATTGAGGTTAACGGCAATAATCCCTTTCGAACGTGGATTGCTAAACTCGGTCAGCGCGGTTTTCTTCACGGTGCCGCTGGCGGTCGCCATAAACACGTTTTGGCCTGCTTCGTATTCACGCACTGGCAGAATGGCAGTGATACGCTCTTCCGGCTCCAACGGCAACAGGTTGACGATAGGACGCCCACGCGCACCGCGGCTCGCTTCCGGCAGTTGGTACACTTTCAACCAATAGAGGCGGCCACGGCTGGAGAAGCAGAGGATCGTGTCATGGGTGTTGGCCACCAGCAGACGGTCGATAAAATCTTCTTCCTTGATACGTGCCGCTGACTTGCCTTTGCCCCCACGACGCTGCGCTTCATAGTCGCTCAGCGGTTGGTATTTAACATAGCCCTGATGCGAGAGCGTAACCACCACATCTTCCTGATTGATCAGGTCTTCGATATTGATGTCAGCGCTGTTGGCAGTGATTTCGGTACGGCGTTCGTCACTGTACTGGGCCTTGATGGCTTCCAGCTCTTCGCGAATGACTTCCATCAGGCGCTCAGGGCTGGTCAGAATATGCAGCAGCTCGGCGATTTGTACCAACAGCTCTTTATACTCATCCAGCAGTTTTTCGTGTTCCAGACCGGTCAGCTTTTGCAACCGCAGATCCAGAATCGCCTGTGCCTGCTGCTCGGTCAGGTAGTATTTACCGTCGCGAATACCGAATTCCGGCTCCAGCCAGTCAGGACGTGCAGCATCATTACCGGCGCGTTCCAGCATCGCCGCGACGTTGCCCAGATCCCACGCACGAGCAATCAATGCCGCCTTGGCTTCCGCCGGGTTTGGCGCATTGCGAATCGCTTCAATGATCGGATCGATATTTGCCAGCGCAACCGCCAGCCCTTCCAAAATATGGGCACGCTCGCGCGCTTTGCGCAGTTCAAAAATGGTTCTGCGCGTCACCACTTCACGACGGTGACGAACAAAGGCAACCAGAATATCCTTGAGCGGCATAATCTTCGGCTGACCCTGATGCAGTGCCACCATGTTGATGCCGAACGAGACCTGAAGCTGAGTCAGAGAATAGAGGTTATTCAGTACCACTTCGCCCACGGCATCACGTTTGATCTCAATCACGATGCGCATGCCGTCTTTATCAGACTCATCGCGTAATGCGCTGATGCCTTCGACGCGTTTCTCTTTTACCAGTTCGGCAATTTTCTCAATCAGACGCGCCTTGTTCACCTGATAGGGAATTTCGTGCACGATAATGGTCTCACGACCATTTTTCTCGTCCACTTCTACTTCAGCGCGTGCGCGGATGTAAATTTTGCCGCGCCCGGTGCGGTACGCTTCTTCAATGCCACGTCTGCCGTTGATGATTGCGGCGGTCGGGAAATCCGGCCCTTTGATGTGCGCCATCAACCCTTCCAGGCTGATGTTTTCATCTTCAATGTACGCCAGGCAGCCGTTGATCACTTCCGTCAGATTATGAGGCGGAATGTTGGTTGCCATCCCCACGGCGATACCGGAAGAACCGTTCACCAGCAGGTTAGGGATACGCGTCGGCATTACATCGGGGATCTGTTCTGTGCCATCGTAGTTGGGCACAAAATCTACCGTCTCTTTTTCCAGATCCGACAGCAGCTCGTGGGCGATTTTCGACATGCGAATTTCGGTATAACGCATGGCCGCCGCGGAGTCGCCGTCTATTGACCCGAAGTTGCCCTGACCATCCACCAGCATATAGCGCAAGGAGAAAGGTTGCGCCATACGCACGATGGTTTCATACACGGCGGAATCACCGTGCGGGTGGTATTTACCGATTACGTCGCCGACCACACGGGCCGATTTTTTATAGGGTTTGTTCCAGTCATTTCCCAGCACGCTCATCGCGAAGAGCACGCGCCGGTGCACGGGTTTCAGGCCGTCACGAACATCAGGCAAGGCACGCCCGACAATAACGGACATGGCATAGTCCAAATATGAGTTTTTCAACTCATCTTCGATATTGACCGGTGTTATTTCTCTGGCAAGGTCGCTCATGGAGCCGCTATCCCTCTATTTAATGCATCAACCCGAGTTCAAAAGGTGGAAAATGATAGCACAAAACCCACCTCACAGGGAAAATACGCGCACGAGTAATGACGCTTTTCTTTCATTCACCGCCTTTTCCATCGCTGAAGCGAAAGGGAGAATCGCTACTACATCCTGCGTACACCCGATATACTCACCGCAGATGAGAATAACAAAAGGTGGTATACCGCATGAACGCAGAAACACCGACGCACAATGTCGATCATGATGAAATCGCCAAGTTTGAAGCCGTCGCCTCACGCTGGTGGGATTTGGAAGGCGAGTTCAAACCGCTGCACCGCATCAACCCGCTGCGACTTGATTATATCGCGCGCCGCGCCGATGGGCTGTTTGGCAAGCAGGTGCTGGATGTCGGCTGCGGTGGCGGCATTCTGGCGGAGAGCATGGCGCGCGAAGGGGCAGAGGTTACCGGATTAGATATGGGGGCCGAACCGTTGCAGGTAGCCCGGTTGCACGCGCTGGAGAGCGGCGTTAGCGTGCACTATGTGCAGGAAACCGTGGAGTCTCACGCAGCGGTGCACGCCGGGCGCTATGACGTTGTGACCTGTATGGAGATGCTGGAACATGTGCCAGACCCGCAATCGGTGGTGCGCGCCTGTGCCGCCCTGGTCAAACCCGGCGGACATGTGTTTTTCTCGACCATCAACCGTAATGCCAAAGCCTGGCTGTTGATGATTTTCGGTGCCGAATACGTGCTGAAAATGGTGCCCAAAGGCACCCATGACGCGAAGAAATTTATTCGCCCGGCAGAACTGCTGGACTGGGTGGACGGCACCTCGCTGGCCGACCAGCATATCACCGGTCTGCATTATAATCCGCTGCGCGATCGTTTTACGCTCGGTCCTAACGTGGATGTGAACTATATGCTGCATACGCAGCGCGAGGCGGAATAACTCAGCGTTTGGAACGCAGATTGGTGATATCGTCGCCAATCTGCCATTCCCTCTTCAGTCATAACCTTAGACGCTGATCAAATTAAGCATTTTCTGTGCGCGGAAAAAAGCGGCAACCGATCAATTTTTTATTTTTTTATCCCCATCCATTGACAAAAGTTAAGGCCGCAACGCTACAGGCGTTTAGCCACTGTGTAACAATTCCTCCCCATGTTATCCACAATTTCAGTGTGTTTTGTTCACTTGCAATAGCCGAAAATTCTCACTATCTTGTTATCATTCTAAACCAAACCCCCTATATGTAGTGTTTCCTCCACACACCGCAGCACTAGACTGTCGTGTGCGTTTTCGATCGGGGAAAACACTATTGCAATAGGAAAAACGGATAGGTACTACACCACATGAACCAGAGCCTGCTAGTAACCAAACGCGATGGCAGCAAAGAACGCATCAATCTGGACAAGATTCACCGGGTGATTACCTGGGCAGCAGAAGGCCTGCACAATGTGTCAGTGTCTCAAGTAGAGCTGCGCTCCCACATTCAGTTTTATGATGGCATCAAGACTGCCGATATCCATGAAACCATTATCAAAGCCGCCGCCGATCTGATTTCGCGCGACAGCCCGGACTACCAATATCTGGCCGCGCGTTTGGCCATTTTCCACTTGCGTAAGAAAGCGTACGGCCAGTTTGAACCGCCGGCGTTGTTCGATCACGTCACCAACATGGTGGAACTGGGCAAATACGACACCCACTTATTGCAGGACTACACGCCAGAAGAGTTCGCTCAGATGGACGCTTTCATCGATCACTGGCGCGACATGACCTTCTCTTACGCTGCGGTTAAGCAGTTGGAAGGGAAATATCTGGTGCAAAACCGCGTCACCGGTGACATCTACGAAAGCGCCCAGTTCCTGTATGTACTGGTAGCCGCCTGCCTGTTCTCCGGTTACCCGCGCGAAACGCGTCTGGATTACGTCAAACGCTTCTATGACGCGATTTCTACCTTCAAGATTTCGCTGCCAACGCCGATCATGTCCGGCGTGCGTACCCCGACCCGTCAGTTCAGCTCCTGCGTGTTGATCGAGTGCGGCGACAGCCTGGATTCCATCAACGCCACCTCCAGCGCTATCGTGAAATACGTTTCGCAGCGTGCCGGTATCGGCATCAACGCGGGTCGTATCCGCGCGCTGGGTAGCCCGATTCGCGGCGGTGAAGCGTTCCATACCGGCTGTATTCCGTTCTATAAACATTTCCAGACCGCAGTGAAATCCTGTTCACAGGGCGGCGTGCGCGGCGGTGCAGCGACGCTGTTTTATCCGCTGTGGCATCTGGAAGTCGAAAGCCTGCTGGTGCTGAAGAACAACCGTGGCGTGGAAGGCAACCGCGTGCGTCATCTCGATTACGGCGTACAGTTGAACAAGCTGATGTATCAGCGTCTGGTCAAAGGGCAAGAAATCACCCTGTTCAGCCCCTCTGACGTGCCCGGCCTGTATGACGCGTTTTTTGCCGATCAGGACGAGTTCGAACGCTTGTATCAGCAGTATGAAAAAGATGACAGCATCCGCAAGAAATCCATGAAAGCGGTCGATCTGTTCTCGCTGATGATGCAAGAGCGCGCCTCCACCGGCCGTATCTACATTCAACATGTCGATCACTGCAACACCCACAGCCCGTTCGAGCCGACCATCGCACCGGTGCGTCAGTCCAACCTGTGTCTGGAAATTGCACTGCCGACCCATCCTCTGGAAGACGTCAACGACGAAAAAGGCGAGATCGCGCTCTGCACCCTCTCCGCGTTCAACCTTGGCGCATTGAATAGCCTGGATGATTTGGAAGATTTGGCACGCCTGGCAGTACGTGCACTAGATGCCCTGCTGGACTATCAGGACTATCCGATTCTGGCCGCTAAACGCGGTGCCATGGGCCGCCGCACGCTCGGCATCGGCGTCATCAACTTCGCCTACTATCTGGCGAAAAACGGTGTGCGCTACTCCGACGGCAGCGCCAACAACTTGACGCACCAGACTTTTGAAGCCATTCAGTACTACCTGCTGCAAGCGTCAAACGAGCTGGCGCGCGAACAGGGTGCCTGCCCGTGGTTTGACCAAACCACCTATGCGCGCGGCGTGCTGCCTATTGACACCTACAAGCGCGATCTGGATGGCATTTGCAGCGAACCGTTGCATTACGATTGGGAAGCGCTGCGCGACAGTATCAAAACACACGGTCTGCGTAACTCCACGCTCTCTGCGTTGATGCCGTCGGAAACCTCGTCACAAATATCCAACGCCACCAACGGGATTGAACCGCCGCGCGGACACATCAGCATCAAGGCGTCAAAAGACGGTATTCTGCGCCAGGTGGTGCCGGATTATGAAACCCTGAAGGATGCCTACGAGTTACTGTGGGAAATGCCGAACAATGACGGCTACCTGCAACTGGTTGGACTGATGCAAAAGTTTGTCGATCAGGCTATTTCTGCCAACACTAACTACGATCCGGCACGCTTCCCGTCAGGAAAAGTGCCGATGAAACAGTTGCTGACTGACTTGCTCACCGCCTATAAATTCGGGTTGAAAACGCTGTATTATCAAAACACCCGTGACGGCGCGGAAGACATTCAGGAAGATATCCTAACCGACGCACAGGATGACGGTTGCGAAGGCGGTGCCTGCAAGATTTAAACCGCTTCCCGCGTAGGGTATTGTTTACGTAAGTCTTTTTCAGGAGGCGGTGAAACGCCTCCTGTCCCTTTTTGGAGATACAGCCCTATGGCTTATACTACCTTCTCACAGAATAAAAACGATCAGCTTCTGGAACCGATGTTCTTTGGTCAGTCCGTTAACGTCGCGCGTTACGATCAGCAAAAATATGAAATATTCGAGAAACTGATCGAGAAACAGCTTTCCTTTTTCTGGCGTCCGGAAGAGGTCGATGTATCTCGCGATCGCATCGATTATCAGGCGCTACCGGAACATGAAAAGCACATTTTCATCAGCAACCTGAAATACCAAACGCTGCTGGACTCCATTCAAGGACGCAGCCCGAACGTCGCACTGTTACCGCTGATCTCCATCCCTGAATTGGAAACCTGGATAGAAACCTGGGCGTTTTCAGAAACCATTCACTCCCGTTCCTATACCCATATTATCCGCAATATCGTCAACGATCCGGCGCTGGTGTTCGATGATATCGTCACCAATGAAGAGATTCTGAAACGCGCAAAAGACATCTCTTCTTTCTATGACGATCTGATCGAACTGACCAGCTATTACCATCTGCTGGGCGAAGGCACGCATCAGGTGAACGGTAAAACCGTCACCGTCAATCTGCATGCCTTGAAGAAACAGCTTTATCTGTGCCTGATGAGCGTCAATGCGCTGGAAGCCATTCGTTTTTATGTCAGTTTCGCCTGCTCATTCGCCTTTGCCGAACGCGAACTGATGGAAGGCAACGCCAAAATCATCAAACTGATCGCCCGCGATGAAGCGCTGCACCTGACCGGCACCCAACATATGCTGAATCTGATGCGTTCCGGCCAGGACGATCCGGAAATGGCGCAAATCGCCGAAGAGTGCCAACAGGAATGCTACGACCTGTTTGTGCTGGCGGCGCAGCAGGAAAAAGAGTGGGCGGAATACCTGTTCCGCGACGGCTCGATGATTGGCCTGAACAAAGACATTCTCTGCCAGTACGTTGAATACATCACCAATATCCGCATGCAGGCGGTGGGATTGCCCTTGCCGTTCCAAACGCGCACTAACCCAATTCCGTGGATTAACGCCTGGCTGGTCTCTGACAACGTGCAGGTTGCCCCGCAAGAAGTGGAAGTGAGTTCTTATCTGGTCGGCCAAATTGATTCTGAAATCAACGCCGACGATCTGAGTGACTTCCAGCTCTAAGCCGATGAGCACCTCAACCATCACACTGCGCGTCTCAGGCGCGCAACTTGCCAGCAACGACAGCGCCGCCTCATTACTGGATGTGCTGGAACAACATCGCGTGCCGGTGGAGTATCAGTGCCGCTCGGGCTATTGCGGTGCCTGCCGCTTACGGCTGGTGAAAGGTCGCGTAGCCTATCGCCAAACGCCGCTTGCCTGTGTACAGCAAGATGAAATTTTGCCGTGCTGCTGCATGCCGGTGAATGATATTGAGTTGGAGTTGTGAACAATCAATGACCGATGCGGTAAAGGCGGATGAATCAGCGCGAAAACAGATTTATCCGGTAAGAAAAAGGCGCTCACCCTCTTTCAACGATGAACGCCCTTTCGCTTTCCCTGTCAGGATTATTTAGCGGATGCATTGCCACCGCGTTAAGCTCGCGTTTAGCGCGGTGTTATTTTTTTTCAACATTGTCTTTCAGGTACTGCAACACCGCTTTATTCACTTTATGCTCTGTGAACTTCCAACCCTTCCAGTAATCAGGTTGGTTTAAATAAATTTCAGGCGGAATGGTGAAGTCACTCAGCGTAAGCCATTCTGCAAACAGCTCAGGGCTGCGCTTCTGAAGTAGTTGCAGCAAGAGAATCAGTGACATGGCTGATGCTGGCGCGAGACTCTCGCCGCTTAAATATTTGTGAACCGTTGACCGATTCGAGCGAAAAAGGATAGGTAACAGCGCCCTATCAATTCCCATCTCATTAAAAATCTCTTCAAAATCATTCATTTACTTTCACCTGTCTGTTTCTAACCCCGGCAAAAATTGATATTTCTCAAAGAAACCGATGATAGCATATTTCAGCATCAAATTCATTTACCCATCAGAAACCAGAATTATTTCACAAGCAAAAACAACTCGTTATCTGCGATCCATTCCGCCTCAGTGCCAAATGAGAACAATTATCGCACCATTAAGAAACCAAATCAGTTTCCATTGGAAATAAATGAGGGATAAAGAACAACAATCCGCAATCAAACGTGCTTTACATCACAAAACACGTGGCGTAAATTCCGCACAACGTAAACCAAAATCCTTTCTAATATAAACGACAATTACGCCACGAGAGAAACAGACTCGCGCGTTAATTTTAATGAGAAATTAACAAATGAAACAAACATGTTCTCGCTCTATTCTGGCAGTTATCATCAGCGCGGTTTGTGTGCCTGCTTTTGCTGGCTTGTCTGGTGCTGACAAACAGGCCGCTGATGCTTATTTTGCCACTGCAAACCATCAGCTTTCAGGAAATCATCCTTGGAATCATGAAACACAGCAGCAAGAAAGGTTAGCGCATAGTGAACGCTACGTAGAGCAACGGAACGCAACCCTATCAGCGGCCACGCCTGCGACGCAGACTCAAACCAATGCTCAACCTGCTGATGACCACAGCAAAGTCATCACAGCTAACCGCATTGCCATCAAGGCCGCAAACAAAAGCGTGAGAAAATTGGCGAAACAACAGCAGATAGAAAGCATTTATTACAGTGAGCAGATTCAAACGCTGGCAGATAACACGACCCAAGTGCTCACAGAAGAGCATTCAGCAATCAAAGCCACGCACGCTCGTACCGTTGACAACAGCCAACAGATTGACGATCTCAACGGTAACTTTAGTCACCTGAGAAATACATGAAAGTCACAACAGGTTATTTCTATGATTAACAAGATTTCACTGATCGCTGTCGTTATGCTGGCCGGTTGTTCCTCACAGGCATCACGCATGGCAGAGTGTCAAGCCCAGGGCGTCAGCCGCGATGCCTGTTACATCGCGGAGAAGAATCGCCAGTCAACCATGGCGGCCAGCGCAGAAAAACAGGCGCTGGAAAATGCCGCACACGCCGTGCGTTAAGGAGTAAAAAAGAATGAAAACCAATCGGTTAGTGATTTCCGCACTGGCATTAACAAGCTCACTGGTTACCGCTACCAGCTACGGCTTTCCGGTAAACAGTGAGACGCACGCAGCGGATAACTCACAGCACAGTGTTCTGGTGGCACAAAAGCAAACGCTAAAATCCTCGTGGAAAGGGTTTGGCATTACGGTGAACCGTGCGAAAGATGGCATCATCACCGTCGATGGCAAGCCAGCAGCGCTGGATGAGCACAATGAAAATGCGCAAGTTTACTCTCAAGGGCTTAACACCGTGATTTTCTATAAAACAGGAAGAGTAGTGTTAATGCGAGATGGTCAATTTGTGGGCGATTTGAAATAAGTATTGTAGGTATACCCTAAATAATTCGAGTTGCAGGAAGGCGGCAAGGGAGTGAATCCCGATGAGCTTACTCAGGTAAGTGATTCGGGTGAATGAGCGCAGCCAACGCACCTGCAGCTTGAAGTATGACGGGTATAGTGATTCTTTATTCACGGGGTATTCCGTTCAGAGGTTATCACTCAGTCACCCCTGACATCCCGATGAAAGCGTTTATTTTATCATTTTCTTTCCCTGGTGTTGTTTGCCCTTTATCCCGTATAAAGGGCCTTTTTTTAAATTAGCTCACAACTGTAACTATTCAAAAAAGCAACTATTCAACCACGCTACATATTTCCCACACAGCATTATTCACCCGATAAATTTATCGCTTCAGAAATATTATTAACGCAAGATTTTTTATCGTAATTCATACCGTTGTAGAATTTTTAGGATGAAATCGATATAAAAAAATCAAAAAATTGCTTATATACTCCTCGGTTATTTATCACACCATAGGCTAGTCTGACCTGCATTACATTCACCTGAATATAAATTTCCAAATACTTATAATAGGGAAGCGCATGAAATTCTCGGATTTGAAAATCGCTACACGGCTAACCATCGGCTCTATATCCAGCTTGATTATTCTACTTATTTTTGGTGCATTGGCCTTTGGCGGGCTTAAAAGTTTTCACGAACACATCGACGCCGTAGTAAAGAAAAATTATCCTACCGTGATGCTCTCCAACAATGTCATGAGCAGTTTAAATAACGTCTTTATTAGCCAATCCGCTTTCTTTGCCCTGACCGCAGAAAATGATGAAAATAACATCAACACTACGGTTGAACAAATCAAAAAAGATCGCAGCGTTATCGTTAAACATATTACGACGCTCAGCAACTCTGTACAGGGCGATGCTGAACTCACTGCGGCATTAAATACCATCAAGCAGGATTACAGTAAGTTTGCCGAAGCCAGCGACGCACTGCTGAATCTGGCGAAAAACCGTCAGGACCTACGCCATCAGGCACTTGAGGTGACCTGGCCTCTGGGTACTGCGCTCAAAAAAGATATTTCACAGTTCATCAGCAAAGCCGAATACCGGATGTGGCAGGCGGATCAAACGGTTAATCAAAGTTACAGCAGCATTCGCATTATATTGCTGTGCATTATTCTCGCAGGCGCCGTTATCAGCCTGACGCTGTCATTCGTGACAGCACGCAGCGTGGTGCTGCCCTTACAGCAAGCGGTGTCACTGGCGGAGTCCGTTGCGCAGGGCAACCTGACGCGATCGATCGCCCATCAGCGTAAAGATGAGACCGGTATCTTATTGAATGCGCTGAACAAGATGACCACCAATCTTCAGCAGCTTGTCGGGCAACTGCGCGATGGTGCACACAGCATTGCCTCCGCTACCGCACAGATTGCGGCGGGTAACCTGGATCTGTCTGGCCGCACCGAAGAACAGGCCAGTTCTCTGGAAGAGACGGCAGCATCAATGAACCAGTTGGCGGCTACCGTCAAAAACACCGCAGAAAGCACCCAACAGGCCAATACGCTGGTGAACGATGCCGCCGTAGAGATGAAAAACAGCGGCAGCAAAATGTCCGATGCCGCCAGCAAAATGCATGAAATCCGTGACTCTGCCAATCACATGGTGGAAATCATCGCCCTGATCGACGGCATTGCTTTCCAAACCAATATATTGGCTCTTAACGCTGCGGTTGAAGCGGCTCGTGCAGGGGAACAAGGTCGCGGGTTTGCCGTGGTTGCCAGCGAAGTACGTAATCTCGCGCAGCGTAGCGCCGCCGCGGCAAAAGAGATCAAAGTGTTGATCGACGATGCCGTGCACACGACACAACAAGGGATGGAGCTGGTAGAAGGTGCCGAAACATCCATGAAGAACCTGAGCGCCAACGCCTCTCACATGGGCAGCATTATGTCGGAAATTGCGCACTCCAGCCGGGAACAGAGCGTCGGGATCGATCAGGTCAACATTGGCGTCGGACAGCTTGATGCGTCAACACAGCAAAACGCTTCGCTGGTCGAGGAAGTCTCTGCGGCCGCACAGTCGTTGCAACATCAAGCGCAGCGTCTGACGGATGCCGTAGCGGTGTTTGTCATTACGCCTACCGGCTCAACGACCGTAACGGCCCCGACAGCAGCGACAAAAACACCGCTGCTGGCCGCTGCGGGCACGAGTCCCAGCACGACATCCTCAAACGATAACTGGACAACTTTTTAATCCTGCCGCTTACTGGGGCGTATTGACGCCCCTTCTTGCCTCACCTCTCGTTTTTGCTATTTTCAGATAATGCGTCAATAACAACGCGCGATTACGCCTGCGAAAAGATAGGTTTTACACCCCGACGGCGCTAGAATGACTTTTTCAGGATGAAGAAAAATACACTTTTATTTCAGTGCATTATTTTTAAAACAACCTTTGGAGGTGAAAACCATGCTAAGTGTGATTCCCGTATTGATATTTGTCGCGCTGGTTATTGTATGGTCCGGGATCAAGATAGTACCGCAAGGTTACCAGTGGACGGTGGAGCGCTTTGGCCGTTACACCAAGACATTGATGCCGGGTTTAAATATCCTCATTCCATTCATGGACAGAATAGGACGTAAAATCAATGTAATGGAACAAGTGCTTGAGATTCCATCACAAGAAATTATCTCCAAGGACAATGCCAACGTTACGATCGATGCCGTCTGCTTTATTCAGGTCGTGGATGCGCCACGCGCCGCCTATGAAGTGAGTAATCTGGAACTGGCAATCAAAAACCTTACCATGACCAACTTTCGTACCGTACTCGGTTCGATGGAGCTGGATGAAATGTTGTCTCAACGAGACAGCATCAATACCCGGCTGTTGCATATCGTAGACGAAGCCACCGGCCCGTGGGGCGTGAAGATTACACGTATCGAGATCCGCGATGTGCGCCCCCCTGCCGAACTGGTCGCGTCAATGAACGCCCAGATGAAAGCGGAACGAACCAAACGTGCTGACATTCTCGAAGCGGAGGGGGTACGGCAGGCCGCTATTCTCAAAGCCGAAGGGGAAAAACAATCACAAATTCTCAAAGCAGAAGGATTACGGCAATCTGCTTTTCTTGAGGCCGAGGCCAGAGAACGTGCAGCAGAAGCAGAAGCCCGCGCCACACAAATGGTGTCCGATGCTATCGCTTCCGGCAATATCCAGGCGATCAACTATTTCGTGGCGCAGAAATACACCGATGCGCTACAACAGATTGGTTCAGCCAACAATAGCAAGGTGATTATGATGCCATTGGAAGCCAGTAACCTGATGGGTGCCATTGGCGGAATTGCAGAACTGATCAAAGAAAGCGGCAATACGCGGAGTAAAGATGGACGTTGAGTTACTCGCGGAGAATGCGCATTGGCTATGGCTCTCTCTTGGCGGCTTGCTGTTGGCGGCTGAGATGTTGGGTGCCAGCGGCTATCTGCTGTGGAGCGGTGTTTCCGCGGTTATCATCGGTCTGCTGACCTGGGGCCTGCCTTTACCTTGGGCGTGGCAAGGCACGCTGTTTGCCCTATTGACCATCTCTATAGCCATATTGTGGTGGTACTGGTTACGCAACTGTGCGCGTCGCACGATTGAGACCACTGTGCTCAACCAGCGCAGTCAACAATTGATCGGGGTACGCACCACACTCACGGAAGCCGTAGTCGATGGCATAGGCCGTGCCAGAATCGGTGACAGCACCTGGCGAGTAAAAGCCGATGATGCCTTACCCGCTGGAACGGCGGTTGAGGTGATTGCCATCGAAGGCATCACGTTACACGTTCGCGCCCTCAAGGTTTAACGCCCCTTCCCCATTATCCCCACCCCACAACAGGGGCTGGGGATTTTTCATCCTTATGGCAGTATCCTCGCGCAGCGCAAGCGGTTAGCATGGGCGTTTGTGGTTGATGGAGATAAATCATGCCGTTACTGCGCCAACTGGCCACCTGGTTAGGATTAATTTCCCCGGTCGCCTATGCCTACCCCGCACTGGATGTTTCTCTGCCACAGGGCGGACGCCTGCATTTGGTGGGCAGTATTCATATGGGTAGCGAAGCCATGTCTCCGTTGCCGGAGGTGTTGCTGCAACAATTGAGGCAATCAACTGCACTGGTGGTTGAAGCCGATATTTCCGATATGGGGTCGCCGTTGCAGGAAGAGTACGAGCCGCGTCCGCTGGCAGAGCGTCTGGACTCAGAACGCTATCAGCGGTTCCAGCAGCACTGTGAAGCGCTGGCGCTTAGCGTGGCCCGCTTCGAGCATCTTCCCGCCTGGCACGCCGCGCTGACGCTCCAGGCGATGCAGGCGCAATCGCTCGGCTTGCGGCCTCAATATGGCATCGACTATCAATTGATTCAGGCCGCCAAAGCGGAAAACATCCCAGTGATTGAGCTTGAGGGCCAGCAGGAACAGCTCGCCATGCTGCGACAATTGCCGCAGGGGGGCGTAGTATTGCTGGAAGATACGCTGGATCACTGGCACGTTAATGCACGCCTGCTTCAGGTGATGACTGGCTGGTGGCTGGAAGGACCGCCAGCAAAATCCGCTGCCGCTATTCCGGCGACGTTCAGCCACGCCTTGTCCGAGGTATTGATGCGTCAGCGCAATACCCGCTGGCGCGATCAGTTGCAGGCACTGCCGACCGGAGATTATGTGGTGGCTGTCGGTGCGTTGCATCTGTATGGCGATAATAGCCTGCCTTCCCTGCTACAACCTGACAGTGCAGCGCGATAACGACGGGATTGACTAAGGAACGAGCACCATGACACCCGCAGTAAAACTTCTGGAAAAAAATAAGGTCGCTTTCCAGCTTCACAGCTATGACCATGACCCAAACGAAACCAATTTTGGCGAAGAAGCCGCGCGTAAGCTGGGGTTGAATAAAGAGCAGGTGTATAAAACCCTGCTGGTATCGCTGAACGGCGATGCCAAGCATTTGGCCGTTGCCATCACCCCGGTCTCTGGGCAGTTGGATTTAAAGAAAGTGGCACGTGCCTTTGGTGCCAAAAAAGCGGATATGGCCGATCCTGTACTTGCTCAGCGGGTTACAGGCTATCTGGTGGGTGGTATTAGCCCTTTAGGGCAGAAAAAACTGCTGCCGACGGCCATTGATGAACCGGCGCAGCACTTCCCGGTGATCTACGTTTCCGGCGGCAAACGCGGATTGGATATCGGGCTCGCACCCGCCGATTTGGCGCACCTGCTGAAAGCGTCATTTAGTGATATTGCCAAGCGGGATTAGTGGGAGAACCCCGATGAGCTTACTCAAGTAAGTGATTCGGGTGACTGAGCGCGGCCAACGCCGCCACGGCGTGCGTGAAGTCCCCCCGTTTTACGCGAAATAATTCGCGTTGTGGCAAGGCGGCAAGCGAAGGAATCCCGATGAGCTTACATCAGTAAGCGATTCGGGTGACTGAGCACGGCCAACGCCGCCACGGCGTGAAGTCCCCCCGTTTTACGCGAAATAATTCGCGTTGTGGCAAGGCGGCAAGCGAAGGAATCCCGATGAGCTTACTCAAGTAAGCGATTCGGGTGACTGAGCGCAGCCAACGCCGCCACGGCGTGAAGTATGAAGCGTAAAAGAAGCTGATGGCAGAGGACTCCACGGCCAGTGTGTCCCCTGCCACCGCTTCAGAACGGGTAATTAATCGACCTTGGCCCCTTTTTCGACCAACAGCGTCGGCCCTTGCTTCACGTTGAGGGTTAAGCCTTTGGTTTGCACTTCAGCGTTACGCACGCGGATCCCCTGATCGGCATCGATACGCACGTTGTCAAAATGGAAACCGCTCAAGGGTGCTTCGGGCACGCCAATGATGTACGCAGCGGCTTTACTTTTGCCGGTTGATTCCAGGTTCTCGATCGTCACATTGCTAAAATGCGGTGTCTTGTATTTATCAAACGGCTGTTTGGCATCGGTATCGGGTGGGTAAATTTGTTCACCCATGGTGAAACCGCCTTCTGCCAGCAGCTTGTCCACTTCGGCCTGCACAATGGGTGCCGCCTTGTAGTAGCCTGCAAACACCAACGGAATATCAACATCGACCATTTTGGTGTTGCGGTAAGTGATATTTTTCACTTCACCACCTTTACCGCGCAGCGTCTTGATACGAATACCGTACATCGAACCTTCGAACTGGTTATTTTCCACCAGCACGTTATTCACGCCACCGGAGGTTTCGCTGCCGATAGAAATACCGCGCCCTTGACGCAACACGTTGTTCGCAATATAGATATTGTCGACGACGCCGTCAGGGAAACGCTCATCTGGCTTCTCGGCTTTGATGGCAATGTGGTCGTCGTTACAATCAATAAAGTTATTGGTGATACGAATGTTCTGGCTGTCGATAGGATCGATGGCATCGGTGTTCGGTGCATGCCAGGGCGACAGGATCTTGGTGTTGTTGACGTTGACGTCATGCGCGTAACGCATCACCACGTGGAAACTCGGTGAATGCGTCAAGGTAACGCCATCCACCAGCACGTTGCTGGAACGGGTGATGTAGATCAAACGCGGACGATCGGTACCGCCTTTCTTACCCGTAGCACGAATGTTGGCACGCCAGCGTTCCCACCACACAGCGCCTTGACCATCAATGGTACCTTCACCGGTGATGGCGACGTTCTTGGCATCAGCAACGCTGATAAACGGCAACCAGCCATTTTCCGCCTCGGCGTATTTGGTCTGCTCCGTGGCACGGTAGGCCGCTTCTTCTGTAGAAGCCACAATGGTGGCGTTCTTCGCCAGATTTAATCGCACATTGCTTTTCAGAAACAGCGGGTTGACCAGATAGTTGCCTTCCGGCACCAACACCGTACCGCCGCCTGCGGCCGCACAATCATCGATAGCGCGTTGGAATGAATCCGTATTCAGTGCAATTTGCAGGCGATGGCCTTCCGCGCCATATTGCGTGACATCGCACACTTTGCCATTATCGGTAAAAGTGACAACGGCAGGTAAGGCTGCGGCACCCGCCTGAGAACTGACCGCAATACATGCGCCAAGCAATGACAAAACAAACCCCTTCTTCATTCCAACACCCTCTATTGAAAAGACGTTTTAATAAAATATCAAAGGCTTTTCAATAAAAAACAACGACAGATCACGTTTGTGATCCTGAGCGCGCTAAAAATGTTATCGCTAACATTTAACTGTTATGTCCATCACAAAAGCACACCGAGCAATTGATGAGCGAGATGCATAAAAAAAGAGGGCTTGCCAATCCGCAAGCCCTCTTAAATGTTAGCGCGACCATTTTATCAGCGGTATTGAATTTCGCCTTTAGGCGCGTAAGCCGCAGCATCAAGCGGTGAATGCTGCTCGATATACTGTTTCAACACCTCGGCATCGACAAAACCGGTGTTGACGTAGGTCGGTAATTCATCCAGGCGCGGATAACCATCACCGCCCATCGCATTGAAGTTCAGCGTAGCCATACGGTAGGTTTTATCCGCCTGCAACGGTTCACCCTTGATTTTCACATCCTGAACACCTTGTCCATCGGCCACCAGGCTGACGTTCAGGAATTGGGCATAGGCGCCGGAATCCACTTTCTTGTTTGCCACCGCAGCCAGGTATTTCTCAACCTCGCTGCCTTTCATATCGACATAGACCAAGGTATTGGCAAAGGGCTGCACTTTCAGCACCGTTTTATAGGTGATATCACCGGGCTGAATGGAGTCACGTATGCCACCGCCGCTCATCACGGCAAAATCCGCATTGGCGCGTTCACGCTGCGCCGATAACAGCAGATGCCCGAGGTTGGTTTGGTAGAAGCGCACCTGTTTGCGATCGCCATCCAGCGTGCCATTAACGCTCCCCACCTTCACGTCTAGTTGCGCCTGCCCCTTCTCTTGGAACGGCGTCAGCATTTTCACTACGCCATCATCCTGTTTGATTTCCTGGGTATAATAGACGCGCTCGGTGCCGCCACCGGTCTTCTCCACCTTTTTCTTCAGGTTGACCGGAATAAGTTGGTAATGCGCCAGCGTTAACGTGCCATTTTTGAACGTGAAATCAGCGCGCCCAACATATTTACCCCATTCGTGAGCCTGCACGATCCAGGTGCCATTTTGCCGATCCGGCGCGCAAGGCGTGCCCGGCACATAATCCACCTGTTTCTTGTTTTCGCTCGCCATACAGACCGGGTCCTGTGAGTGACCACCCACAATCATGTCCAGATAGCCCGCCGGCAGGCTGCGCGCCATTTCAACATCCCCCGGCGCATTGGATCCGTGCTGCCCATCGTCGTAGTGCCCCATATGGGTCGCAGCGATAATCACATCGGGTTTTTCGCTACTACGCAGTTGATCGACTACCGATTTCACTTCCGTCGACGGCTTGCGAAACTCGATATCGGTGAAAAACTCCGGGTTGCCCAACTTTGCCGTGTCATCGGTGGTCAGGCCGATAACCGCAATCTTGATGCCTTGCTTATCAAACAGGGCATAGGGTTTGAACAGACGCTGTTGCGTGCTCTTTTGATAGATATTGGCAGACAGCAGCGGGAAAGTTGCCCACTTCTCCTGCTGACGCAGTACCGAGAGCGGATTATCAAACTCATGGTTGCCGAGCGCCATGGCATCATAGCCCACCATATTCATGCCGCGAAAATCGGGCTCTGCATCCTGCAAATCAGATTCCGGCACCCCGGTGTTGATATCCCCGCCGGACAGCAGTAGCACGCTGCCGCCTTTGGCAGCCACCTCCTGGCGAATCTGATCCACCAGCGTTTTCTGCGCAGCCAACCCATATTCACCGTATTCGTTGTGCCAGAAATGGCCGTGGTGATCGTTGGTATGGAGGATGGTGATGTCATAGGTTTTATCTTTTTCCCACGCCAGCGCCCCTGCCGAGGTAAAGATCAGCGACATCACAATAGCACGTCCTAACGCTTTCGTTGCAAAACGCATGGAAACTCTCCGTTTAGTAAACAACCCCTGTTAAAAGAATGCGATAGCAGCCCTCTGCACGTCCTGGTCTTAGTCAGGTACGCGCAGGTTGAGATCTCCCTCCAGAATAGCGCACTTTTACTCAACGCTCGATTTCATTTGCGGCCTGTGACTTATATCACAAGAAAAACCGGCGTTACGCGCATGAATCACAAGAGAAAGCTGATGAAAATGGTCAGTTCATTTGATTCTGTTGTATTTATGTCATTTACCCCCGCTATTCTGGGGTTTTTAACGCAGAGAAACCGGTTCCTCTCATCCAACAGGATGAAAATGCAGCACAACAGACATGAGAAAGTATCTTCATGCGTGCAATAACGTTGGTTTATCAATGCTTATCTTACGAAAGCATCATGAAATCTATGTTAGACTTAGATTCGATGAGTAAACGAAGATTTTTACTAGAATACCCTCATTTTTCCAAGCAGGATTTCTTTAAATGAAATAGAATTTGTTCAAGAAGTCTGCTCATGAACGTTTTTCAACAATGGCAAAAGGAGTCGGGATGCATGCAACCACACCACTAATATCCACCATTGCCGTAGGGCTGGTCCTCGCGTTTCTGCTGGGGATTCTGGCCAATCGACTACGCATTTCCCCTTTAGTCGGCTATCTGGTCGCTGGGGTTCTGGTGGGGCCGTTTACCCCAGGTTTTGTCGCGGATACCGCGTTAGCGCCTGAATTGGCTGAACTTGGGGTTATTCTGCTGATGTTTGGTGTCGGCCTGCATTTTTCGCTCAAAGACCTGATGGCGGTGAAATCCATCGCCATTCCCGGTGCCATTGCGCAAATCGCCGTTGCCACGCTGCTGGGCATGGGCCTTTCCTCCCTGCTCGGCTGGAGCCTGGCAAGCGGGCTGGTGTTTGGGCTTTGCTTGTCCACCGCCAGCACCGTGGTGCTGCTGCGTGCATTGGAAGAACGGCAACTGATTGACAGCCAGCGCGGACAAATCGCCATTGGCTGGCTGATCGTGGAAGATTTGGCGATGGTGTTGACGCTGGTCCTGTTGCCCGCATTCCGTGACATGATTGGCGCAGAGCATGCCGATACCGGCAAGCTGATTCGTGACCTGGCCTGGACCATCGGCAAGGTGGTCGCCTTTATCACGCTGATGATTGTGGTGGGCCGTCGTCTGGTGCCCTGGGTGCTGGCAAAAAGCGCCGCCACCGGCTCACGGGAACTGTTTACCCTCGCCGTGTTGGCGATGGCACTCGGTATCGCTTTCGGTGCTGTGAAGCTGTTTGATGTTTCATTCGCGCTGGGTGCCTTCTTTGCCGGCGTGGTGCTGAACGAATCAGAACTCAGTCAACGCGCCGCCCACGATACACTGCCGCTGCGTGACGCTTTCGCCGTACTGTTTTTTGTTTCGGTGGGCATGCTGTTCGATCCGATGATTCTGGTGAATGAGCCGGTAGCCGTCATTATTACGCTGGCCATTATCGTGTTCGGTAAATCGGCTGCCGCGTTTATGCTGGTACGCCTGTTCGGCCACTCCAAGCGTACCGCGCTGACCATTTCGACCAGCCTGGCGCAAATTGGGGAATTCGCCTTTATTTTGGCAGGCCTGGGCGTTGTGCTTGGTCTCTTGTCTGAACAGGGGCGCAATCTGGTGCTGGCAGGGGCGATTCTGTCTATCATGATTAACCCGCTGCTCTTCACGCTGCTGGAACGCTATCTGGAGAAAACAGAGACCATTGATGATCAGATTGTGGAAGAGGCCATCGAAGAAGAGAAGCAGATCCCGGTTGATATGTGTAATCACGCGCTATTGGTCGGTTATGGCCGCGTCGGCAGCCTGATCGGTGCCAAACTGCATCAGGAAGGCATTCCCGTTGTGGTTATCGAGAATTCGCGTGCACGGGTGGACGCGCTACGCGAGCAAGGCATCAAGGCCGTGCTGGGAAATGCCACTAAAGTGGAAATCATGGAGCTGGCCCGGTTGGATTGCGCCCGCTGGCTGCTGTTAACCATTCCTAACGGCTATGAGGCTGGAGAAATCGTTGCGGCGGCGCGTGAAAAACGCCCGGACCTGGAGATCATTGCCCGCGCACATTATGACGATGAAGTCAGCTATATCACTGAACACGGTGCCAATCAGGTGGTAATGGGTGAACGCGAAATCGCTAACAGCATGATTACCCTGCTACAACTTGAGCAGGTAAAGGCTGAAGAATTAAAAGAGTGCCCGATTTGACGCAGTGCGCAGCGGTAACCCCGCTGCGCCATTTTAGTTGTAATGAGTTTGGCTATTCATCACGCACCAACGTTTCGAACACATCGATATGTCTGGCATCGTCATTTAACGCCGGAATATAAGCAAACCGTTCACCGCCAGCATGCAGAAAAATCTCCCGGTTCTGTTCCTGAATCTCTTCCAAGGTTTCCAGACAATCCGCCGCAAACCCCGGGCAAATAACCTGAATGTGTTTGATTCCCTGCGCGGGCAATCCTTTCAGTGTTTCATCCGTATAGGGTGTCAGCCAGGGTTCACGACCAAAACGCGAT
The DNA here is from genome assembly GCF_025962655.1 of Candidatus Symbiopectobacterium sp. NZEC151. Lineage (GTDB taxonomy): Bacteria > Pseudomonadota > Gammaproteobacteria > Enterobacterales > Enterobacteriaceae > Symbiopectobacterium. Next base: position 189,169 of record NZ_JAGFPE010000002.1, read on the forward strand.
TGAAAGGTCATTTGCACCTGTTCCGGTGCCAATCCCAACGCAGCGATCAGTGCCTGTGCCGTCGCCTGACAGCGCAGCGGATAGTCATCTCCCTCCGTCGCATAACGCACCGGAATGCCATGGAACGATATCACTAAGCGGTCTGGCACGCCGTGCAGCGCGAATGATGCTTCCACACGCTGCTTTAGCGCATCGATATAGGTCGGATGCGTCGCATAGTCACGGATAAAACGAATACCGGGCACCTGGCGGCGCGAGCGCAGCGCATCGGCCAGTCCATCCCACACCGCACCGGTGGTGGAACAGGAATATTGCGGATAGAGCGGCAACACCACCAGTTGGGTGACACCTTGGGACAGCAGGCTATCCAACGCCGACGGCAAGCTCGGCGAGCCATAGCTCATGCCCAGCGCCACAGGGATATCGTCGCCTAAACGGGCAGAGAGCGCGCACTCTTGACGTCGGCTGAAGGCCAACAGTGGGGAACCGTCAACCGTCCAGATGGACTGATACAGTTTGGCGACACGGGGAGAACGAAAAGGCAGGATCACGCCATTCAACAGCGGCCACCAGAGCCAGCGCGGCGTATCTACCACGCGTTTATCACTGAGAAACTGTGCCAGATAGCGTTTCACCGCCTGCGGCGTCGGGGCTTCGGGCGTCCCCAGATTCACCATCAGTACGCCCAGTTTTTGTTGACTCATCGTCTGCCCTCACTAAAAGGCTGCCCACGGTACACATTTCGACACCGGGCAGCGGTTATCGTTACCAGCGCTGAGTGTAGCGAAAATGTTGCCTGGGCGGGATAGGAAAAGCGATGTTATTACCGATACTTGCCATCGAAATCGCGAATGGCAGACCATAACGCTGGATGCAGGCGAAAAAAAACCGGCACACAGGGTACCGGCATTTTCAGGCAACGCGGCGCTAGATTAACCCAGAATGGATTCCAGCTCAGCGCGCACTTGTGCTACCTGGCGGGTGCCGTCTACTTTGTGGTAGCGGGTATTGCCAGCCTTGGCTTCTTTCTGGTAGTAGTCCACCAGCGGCGCGGTTTGCTGATGGTATTCCACCAGACGTTTACGCACGGTATCTTCATGATCGTCTTTACGGATGGTCAATTCTTCACCCGTGGAATCGTCTTTACCTTCAACCTTTGGCGGGTTGTACTTCACGTGGTAAACACGGCCTGATGCTGCATGCACGCGACGGCCAATAATGCGATCGACAATCAGCTCGTCAGGCACGGCGAACTCAATAACGTTATCAACCTGAATGCCAGCGTCTTTCATGGCATCCGCCTGCGGAATGGTGCGAGGAAAACCATCCAGCAGGAAACCGTTACGGCAATCATCCTGGGCTATACGCTCTTTCACCAGGGCAATAACCAATTCATCCGTGACCAGTTTACCTGCGTCCATGATTTCTTTGGCCTGTTTGCCCAGTTCGGTCCCGGCTTTCACCGCCGCACGCAACATATCACCGGTGGAAATTTGCGGAATGCCATACTTTTCCATAATGAATTGTGCTTGAGTGCCTTTGCCTGCGCCCGGAGCGCCCAGCAGAATAATACGCATTGCGTAAATCCCCTTGCTATGTAGATTTTTTAAAATAAATTTGAAAACGCTCAACCATACCATTCCACAGGCTTATCCTCAAGGAACGGGCTCGCTTCAGCGTGTCGCAAAGCGAAAAAAAACCCGGTTAAAAACCGGGTTTTCGGGAAAGTGTGAGCGGTTATGCACTCAGCAGTTGGTTCATACGACGGATAAACTGATTAGGATCTTCCAGCGTGCCACGTTCAGCCAGCAGCGCCTGCTCCAACAGCAGTTCAACCCACTCGCCAAACTGTGCATCATCGCCAGTGTCTGCGGCGCGTTTCACCAACGCATGTTCCGGGTTGAGCTCGAAGATATATTTCACTTCCGGCGCATTCTGTCCGGCTGCGGCAAACAGCTTCGCCATCTGCGTGCTCATGTCATTGGCGTCGGTAGTGACAATGGCCGGGGTATCGGTCAGGCGATGCGTCAGACGCACCTCTTTGACACGCTCACCCAGCAGCGTCTTCACACGCTCAACAAACGGCTCCAGGGATTTTTCCGCTTCTTTGCGCGCTTCGTCATCACTGGCATCATCCGCCAGCTTATCCAGCGCGTCATCCGCTTTGCTGACGGACTGGAAGGACTTGCCGTCAAACTCGGTCAGGTAGCTCATCATCCACTCATCGACGCGGTCAGAAAGCAGCAGCACTTCGATGCCTTTCTTGCGGAACAACTCCAGATGCGGGCTACTCTTCGCCGCGGCATAGCTGTCGGCAGTGATGTAGTAGATCTTCTCCTGGCCTTCAACCATACGGCTGACATACTCTTCCAGCGATACCGTCGGGGCGGCGCTGTCGCTGTGGGTGGAAGCAAAGCGCAGCAGCTTGGCAATGGCTTCACGATTGCCGCCATCTTCCGCAGGCCCTTCTTTCAGCACCAGGCCAAACTGTAGCCAGAAGGTTTGGTATTTTTCGGCGTCGTCTTTTGCCAGTTTTTCCAGCATCTGCAACACGCGTTTGGTCAGCGCATTGCGCAGATTCTGGGTAACACGGCTGTCTTGCAGGATTTCACGCGAGACGTTGAGCGGCAGATCGTTGGAGTCGATCAAGCCACGCACAAAGCGCAGGTAGTTCGGCATGAACTGCTCGGCGTCATCCATGATAAACACGCGCTGAACATAGAGTTTCAGGCCGTGTTTATGATCGCGGTTCCACATGTCCCACGGTGCCTGGGAAGGGATGTAGAGCAGGCTGGTGTATTCCTGTTTCCCTTCCACACGGTTATGGCTCCAGCTCAGCGGATCGCTGAAGTCGTGGGCAATGTGTTTGTAGAATTCTTTGTATTCGTCTTCGGTCACATCGGCTTTATTACGCGTCCACAGCGCCTGCGCCTTGTTGACCTTCTCCCAGGTAACCGTCGGCTCGCCGCCCTCTTCTTCGCTCGGCGTCTCGGTTTCAATTTCTACTGGCAGCGCGATGTGATCGGAATATTTGCCAATAATGGAACGCACGCGCCACTCATCGAGGAATTCGTCTTCCCCTTCGCGCAGGTGCAGGGTGATCTCGGTGCCGCGATCGGCCTTGACCACATCCGCCACGGTGTACTCACCTTCACCCGCCGATTCCCAGAACACGCCCTCTTCTGCCGCCGCACCCGCTGCACGGGTGCGTACCGTCACTTTATCTGCAACGATAAACGCCGAGTAGAAGCCTACACCGAACTGACCGATGAGCTGGCTGTCTTTGGCCTGATCGGAACCGATAGATTCCAAAAACGCTTTGGTGCCCGATTTGGCAATGGTGCCCAGATTATCGATAACGTCATCGCGGCCCATCCCGATGCCGTTGTCCGCGATGGTCAGGGTACGTTGCTCTTTATTGGTGGAGACGCGCACGCGCAGTTCCCCATCCCCTTCATAGAGCGCTGGCGAAGATAAGGCGCGAAAACGTAACTTGTCTGCCGCATCGGAGGCGTTGGAGATCAATTCACGCAAGAAAATTTCTTTATTGGAATAAAGTGAATGGATCATCAAGTGCAGCAATTGCTTCACTTCAGATTGAAAACCGCGCGTTTCTTGGCCCTTCATGCTCATTGTCACTTACCTCAATCCTAATAGTTAGTCAGGCTGATGATGTTCAATCCCTGTAGCGGGTGTGGGAATGGTGCCGGTATTTCCGGCCAGTAGGCAAGAAGTGGGGATAAGGCGAAGGATTTTCAAGAGCAAAAAACAATTTATCCCCAGCGCGGCGCCTTCTGATAACGAAACCGCACCGAGGTAAATGCAGCACAACCGCTACAAGCGGATGGGATGACGCCCCGCCAGCGAATGGGAGAGCGTGGTGCCATCCACCATTTCCAGTTCACCACCGACCGGCACGCCGTGTGCAATACGGCTCGCGACCACGCCGTGCTGGGCACACAGCTCAGCAATGTAGTTGGCCGTCGCATCCCCTTCCACCGTGGGATTGGTGGCAAGAATCACTTCCGTCAGGGTTTCCTGCTCTAAGCGCTGTTCCAGCAGATCGAGCCCGATATCATCCGGCCCGATGCCGTCCAACGGCGACAGGTGCCCCATCAGCACAAAGTAACGCCCGGCAAACTGTCCGGTCTGCTCAATGGCGTGGATATCTGCCGGGCTTTCCACCACGCAGATTTGGCCCGTTTGCTGACGGCGCGGGTTGGTGCAGATCGCGCAGCGTTCCTGCTCGGTAAAGGTGCGACAATCCGCACAGTGGCCGATTTCAGACATGGCGCGCGTCAGCGCCTGCGCCAAACGCATTCCGCCGCTGCGATCGCGTTGCAGCAGTTGAAACGCCATGCGCTGCGCGGATTTCGGCCCTACGCCCGGCAAGCAGCGCAACGCCTCCATCAATGACTCAAGGAGCGGACTGGTTTGCATCAGAACGGCATCTTGAAGCCCGGCGGCAGCTGCATACCGCTGGAGACTGACGCCATTTTCTCTTTCTGGGTTTCGTCAATACGGCGCGCGGCATCGTTGAACGCGGCGGCAATCAGGTCTTCCAGCATATCTTTATCATCTTCCAGCAGGCTGGGATCGATTTCGACACGACGGCAATTGTGCGCACCGTTGATGGTCACTTTGACCAGGCCCGCGCCTGATTCACCGGTCACTTCCAGGTTGGCAATCTCTTCCTGCATTTTCTGCATTTTGTCTTGCATCTGCTGGGCCTGCTTCATCAGATTGCCCAAACCACCTTTACCAAACATATGCTTCTCTCTATTGCATGGCTGCAAGAATTGCAGCGGTTAAACGGGGCGGATACTCTCTTCGTCCAGTTCCGCATCAAAGAAACGCCGCAGCGTTTGAATCGTTTTGTCGGTCGTCAGAGACTCGCGCGCCTGCGCCAGTTTCTCTTCATAAATCGTCTGACGCCACTCCAGCGGGGTTAACGTGCTGGGGTCGTCATCCTCTACCACCACCAGAGTGATAGGCTTTTCATAATGCGCTGCCAATGCATCCATCAGCGTTTTTTGTGCCGACGGTGAATTCAGGTGACGCTGCGATGAGCGTAAATGCAGCGTCACGGTATCGTCATCTGAATCGACTTTGAACGCGTTAAGCGCCAACTGCTGAACCAGTTTCGGCAGCGGTAACCGCTGTACCTCTGCGGCCCAGGCATCGCGCGCTTGCGCTTCTTCCGTCAATTTAGCCGCTAATTCCGGCGTTTTCTCGTATTCCAGCACCGTGCGCAACGCTTTCGGCGTGGCGATGGTTTCGGTCACGACAGCCTTCTGTTGCTGCGCGCGCCAGCGGTACGCTTCAGGCTTTTTCTGCGCCTCGCTGTTGCTGTCAGCCGCCTGACGCTGCTGACTGCGTTCCGTCACCGAGGCCAGGCGTTCCAGCGCCGATGCCGCCGTGCCCGGCCGAGCGCGTTCCTGCGCCGCCGGATCAGACTTTTTTGGCGGCGGCGTACCCTGTCGCTGCAATAACTGGCTGCGCGCCTGTAGCAGTTGCGAGGTGGCGTCCGGCAACGGCGCGGCAGGTGCAACAGGTTCCTCAGGCGCAGCGACAGGCGATGACGGAGCAGCCGCAGGGGATGACGGCGCACTGGGCGCAGACGCCTGACGCGCAGGCGGAATGTGCGCCTGCGGTGCGGCAGGTGCACTCGCCGCCACTGGCGCAGTTGCCACCGGTGCAATCACCGCCTGCGGATGAAATGCCAAGGCTCTGAGCAGCGTCATTTCAACGCCCATACGCCGGTCTGGCGCATAGGATAATTCTTTTCGGCCCACCAGCAACGTCTGATAGTAGAGCTGCACGTCGGCGGGCGGTACGGTACGCGCCAAGTCGCGCAAGCGCGACGCAATGGGGGAGTCTTCCGGCCCGAGCGCCGTGGGCAGCAACTGTACCATCGCGATACGGTGCAACAGCGTAAGCATCTCTACCAACAGCGCTTCCCACTCAACGCCACGCGAGGCCGCCTGCTGGAGCAACGCCATGGTCTGCTCGCCGTTGGCATTGACGATAGCTTCAATCAGCGCCAGCGGCTGTTCATCATCCAACGTGCCCAGCATGCGCGCAACGGCGTCGGTCAACACCGCGCCTTGCCCCATGGCAATCGCCTGATCGGTCAGGCTCAGCGCATCACGCAGGCTGCCATCAGCGGCACGCGCCAGCAGTTGCAGGGCGCGCGGTTCTGTCGCAATCGCCTCGGCTTGCAGCACCTGCTCAAGGTGGCCGCGGATTTGCTCCACGTCCAGCGCTTTGAGATGAAATTGCAGGCAGCGAGAAAGAATGGTGACCGGCAACTTCTGTGGATCGGTGGTTGCCAGCAGGAATTTAACGTGCTCGGGAGGCTCTTCCAGCGTTTTCAACAGCGCATTGAAGCTGTGACGGGAGAGCATGTGCACTTCATCGATCAGGTAGACTTTGAACCGACCGCGCGCAGGGGCATATTGCACGTTATCCAGCAGTTCGCGGGTATCTTCTACCTTGGTGCGCGAGGCCGCATCAATCTCGATCAGGTCAACAAAACGCCCTTGCTCAATTTCCCGGCAATTTGCACACTGCCCACAGGGCGTGGCGGTAATGCCGCTCTCGCAGTTCAGTCCTTTCGCCAACAGGCGGGCGATACTGGTTTTCCCCACGCCACGCGTGCCGGAAAACAGATAGGCATGGTGAACCCGCCCCATAGAGAGACCATTGGCCAATGCGGTCAGCACATGTTCTTGACCGACAACATCAGCGAAAGATTGAGGACGCCACTTACGGGCCAGTACCTGATAGCTCATCAATACCGCAACGGTTGTGTGATTGAGGAGGCCATGCTAACACAGCCTCGCCGGACACGGCGAGACTGTTTATCAGGATAGCCAACAGATTTACGGCGGAAAAAAGGCAGGATCAATGGCCTGGAAAATTCACCAGACTGTAGCAGTTGATACCGAGGTTATTCAAACGCTGCTCGCCGCCCAGATCGAACAGATTAATGATAAATGCCGCATCGGTGACGTCTCCACCCAAACGGCGAATCAGCTTAACCGTGGCTTCAATGGTGCCACCGGTTGCCAACAGATCGTCAATCACCAGCACTTTATCACCTGCGTTGATGGCGTCAGTGTGAATTTCCAGGCTGTCAGTGCCGTACTCCAACTCATAGCTTTCTGAAATCGTCGGGCGCGGCAATTTGCCCGGTTTACGCACCGGCACAAAACCCACACCCAGCGCCAGTGCAACTGGCGCACCGAACAGGAAACCGCGCGCTTCCGTGCCCACCACTTTCGTTACGCCAGTGTCACGAAAACGGTTTACCAGCATCTCGATACTGGTCGCATACGCAACGGGCGCTTCCAGCAGACTCGTGACATCACGGAACAAGATCCCCGGTTTGGGATAATCGGGAATGCTTTTAATGCTGTTTTTAATTAATTCTGACTGCTGTGCGGTTACGCTCATCATCTTTTGCCTGATAGTACGCTTTAAAAATCTTACCCATGACCGCTGTCGCTCCTTTCCTCTCATCGATACTGAGAGATAACCGGAGGCAAACGGCACACGAAAACGCTCAAATCTAGTCAAACTGACGATCAAATGCAACAGCCTGCGGTGGGTTTTATTGTCGCGGATCAACAACCGGCAGGCGCAACATAAAGGTTAGCAACACCGTCATGATGGTGAGCAGCAGCACGCGGACCCACATCATATCCACCAGCCACAGCGAAATAGCAAAGGTCAGCACGATCATCACCACCGCTTTGCCTTTCGCCCCCGGCGGCAACGCCCGGTGATCCTGCCAGTGACGCAAATAGGGACCGAACCAGGAACGGTAGAGCAACCAGGCATGAAAGCGCGGGGAGGAACGGGCAAAGCACCATGCAGCCAGCAGCAGGAAAGGAGTGGTCGGCAACAGCGGCAACACAACGCCTAACGTCGCCAGCACAACGGCCAGCCATCCCAACACCAGCAACCCGATACGATACATCACTGCTCATCCTCTTCACGTTACGCCCTGGTACTCTAGCATCCCGCCCTTTCCTGACGTTAGTTAAGATGCACTCATCTTTCTCCCGCACGCGCAAAAGGCTTGTACCTGCTAACAATCCCGTGCAAGCTTGGCTTTATCATTTAATTATGTGGGTCAACCCGTGAACCGCCACCACTTTCTTCAGGCGTTGGAACATCAACTTGTCCTGTTGGCTCAGGCGGTCGCTCCGCTGGCAGACAGGCCGTTGGCCTATTCCCGTTTTGACAGGCAGCTGTTTCAATCGCATGGCACGCGTTTGCGTGATTATCTGAGTGAGGTTGAGCAAAATTTTCAGTCCTTGCGCCATCTGGTAACCGAAAACCGTACCGAACGCGTCGCGTTCATGACGGAAAAATTGGTCGCGCAGATCGGTGCTTTACAGCGGGAACTCTCCACACAGGCGTTACGCCGTCAGGAAAAGACGCCGGTCGCCATCGCCAGCGATTTGTACCAAAAGCTGGCAGAGCATCAGGACTATGAACGACGCCTGAATCTGATGATTCAGGACCGGGAAAGCCAACTCGACAGAGCGACAACGCTGAGCGCACAGCAGCAGTTGCAACGTGAGGTAGCCGCGCTCGAGGGCCGACTGGCGCGCTGTCGTCAGGCGCTGGCGCGTTTGGAGCGTCAGGTGGAAAGGCGTGAACAAGGGCTGTAACCGCAACCAAAGGAACTAACGCATGTCGCTGGAAAATGCCCCGCCAGAGGTCAAACTGGCGGTAGACCTGATTATGCTGCTGGAAGAGAGCGATATCGCGCCCGATGTGGTGCTGGCGGCGTTAGAGATTGTGCAACGCGACTATCAATCCAAGGCGCATGCGGTAACCCAGCATGCGCCTGACAACCAATGAACCCGCTTAGGCGGGTTCACCGGCCGCGTTACCGCCCAACGCGCGGTTTATCTCCTGCACTTCACTGCCCTGTTTGTTATGCAGGTAGACTTCGAGCTGGTTAAACGCGATATCAATATTATTTTCCCGACACAGCCTGTCGATACTGCGGTTTAACTCATCCACCGTATAGCTGCGATCGCGCAGTTCCCGCACGTAAAGCCGCAGTTCGTGATCCAGCGAGCTGGCACCAAACGCCAGGAAAAACACCTGCGGCTCAGGATCGATCATCACGCGGCTGTTCTCATGCGCCGCCTGCAACAACACCGCCTTCACCTTGTCCAGATCGGAGCCGTAGGCCACGCCAATCTTAATCAGCACGCGCGTGATGGTGTCCGACAGCGACCAGTTGATCAGCCGCTCGGTCACAAAGGCCTTGTTAGGGATAATCACCTCTTTACGATCGAAATCCGTAATGGTGGTGGCGCGAATACGAATCTTGCTGACCGAGCCGGAATAGGTGCCAATAGTAATGGTATCGCCAATGCGCACCGGTCGTTCGAACAGGATGATCAGGCCGGAAATAAAGTTGGCGAAAATCTCCTGCAAGCCGAACCCTAACCCCACCAACAACGCGGTGACCAGCCACTGTAACTTGTCCCATGACACCCCGATAGAACTGAGCGAGGTGGTGGTGCCCACCGCCATGATCAGGTAGCTCAACATGGTGGTGATGGCGTAAGAGGTGCCTTGACGCAATTGCAAACGCGACAACACCAGCACTTCCAGCAAGCCCGGCAAGTTGCGCATTAACACATAGGCCACCACCGCGACCACCACCGACAGCATCAGATTGCCCAGCGTCACCGCCTGCAACACGGCATTGCCCGCCACGGTCGCGTTGTAATGCCACAGCGTAATGCTGTCCAGATAGGACATCACCGTCACCAAATCGGACCAAATCCAATAGAGCACGCCGGAGAAGATCAGCAACAGCACCATGGTGGTCAAACGCAACGATTGCTGACCAATCTGATCCAGCGCCAACGGCGGCTCCGGTGCCGGTTCGCTGCCCTCCGCCCCTTCTTTATTCAGGCTCTGACGCCGCGCGACCGCACGCCGGTAGGCCAATCGGCGCGCCGCAACGCTCAAACCGCGAATGGTGGTGAGGTAGACCAGGTTCCACACCAGTAACAAATACAGGCTTTCCACCCAGCGCCCCAGCAGTCGCAGCGTGGTGTAGAAGTAACCACACACCATCAACCCCAGCAGTACCAACGGCAGGATCGCCATCACAGTAATCACAATCAACCGGATAGTGTGCGTCTCTTTTTCCCGCCAACTGTCACGACAAAGCGGAAACACCAGAATGCCCAGCAGGATCAGGTTGCAGAAAATCACAATCTGCCCGATCACGTCATCCACCAGATAGAGTGGCGCTTTCTCACCGATAACCGACCAGAAGATCAGCGGCAGCAGCGCACCGCCCAGTCGCAGCGCCTGACGACGGTAGTGAGCCGCCAGTGAAACGCTAAAATTGAAGTGCCGCTCACCGATGCCACCCGGTTTCATCGCCCGATAGAGCACACCGAACACCAGCCACAGCAGCGCAAACTGCTGACTCATGCCCCACACCGCATCGCCAACGGCATTTTCGGCATAGTGAAAGCACAGACCGAACGCGAGGATCAGCATAATCCCCGGCAGCACCATCACGGTTTCCAATAGCAATGCCTGTGGCGTATGGCGCTGCGAATCCCGTTTTAGTTGCCCGACATCATTCGACAGGCGCTCGATATACCCGGCAATAAGACGCCGCCGCCAATAGATAAGTCCGCTCACCAGCAGCATCGGTACAATAAAGAGTAGCGTCCGTAACGCCCCCTGACGCCAGTCGTCCCACTGGAAAGCCAGACTGGAGTGGCGCACTTGCTGTTTCAATCCGCCAGGCAGCTCTTTCAGCCAGGTCCAGTCCATCGGTTTATTACTGCTGACCCAGAAAATCTGCTGCGTCAGCGTATGCTGCAATGACGCCGTGACGCTGACCAACTGCTGGCGGTTGATTTGCAGATTGATGGCCAGCATCAGTTGGTTGCCCAGTTGCTTATTAAGCTGGTCGAGCAGCTCACGTCGCGTATCAAGGATCTGGCCCAGCGCATCGTGCACTTCGTCATCCAGCGCAACGCCCTTGTTGGCCGCCATCAGTTTGCTGATGTATTCGTCGCCACGAAACAGCACATCGCGCTGCTGATTGATCTCAAACTGCTCAAGACGCAGATCGGCAATTTGCGTGCTCATGTCGTTCATGGAAGAAGCAGAAGGCAGGCTGAGCTGCTGCTGATACAGGATGCGCGACAGCAACAGACTGCCCTTGAGCACGGTAACCTGCTCTTTGAGGTTACGTTCGGATTGCAGGGTGCGATCGAGCCAGTTCTTCACCTGAATGCTTTCCTGCACCAGCGTATTGCTCGACTGCGTTGCCGCCACCAGGCGCTGGCTGAGTTGGTGGTTGGTTTCCAGCTCCCCCTTCACCAGCGGGTTGTCCTGGATGCGCTGCGCGTCTTCCGAGGTTTGCGCCTCTTTGGCGGTTTTCTCCGACAGCGTGAGTCGCTTGCCGTTGAGCACGCTTTGCAACGCCTGCACCATTTTCTCCAACTGGTTGATCTGGGCAGAGGCATAGTCGCGCTGCTTCTGTAGCAAATCTTGCAGCGTGGTGTTCACTTCCAGACTTTTACGCTGTTGCTCCATTTGCAAACCCACCAAGGCCTGCTCGGTTTGCAGCAGCGCTTGCTGGCTGGAGCGCAGCGCATTCTGGCTGGCCTCCACGCCGTTAAGCTGGTTGCGAATCTTCTGGCTGCGCTGCGACAGCGCGGTTAATGCGCTTTGAACGCGTTCCGGCTGGGTTTGCAGGGAGATCAACTGGCTGTTGTAGGTGGAGAGGTTTTCCTGCGCCGACTGTAAGTTATCCAGCGACTCATTGAGACGGGTTTCCAATTGGCGCAGCGAGAGCGCCTCGAGCGACGCCGTAGCAACATCGTTATTGCTTAACGCCGCCAGGTCGTCTGCCGCCTGACGCAGTTTAGCGGGCGCTTGCGTCGCCTGCTGCTTTAGCTGCGCGGTCTCCTGACGTACCCGGTCAATGGTATCCAGATACTCAAGCGTGTGCGTGAGATCCTGCTGCGTCAGCTTATCGGCTTCCGTCAGGTTTTTCTGTTTGCCAATGGCGTCCAGTCGCCCTTGAATCTCACTGCGCGTGGGAATGTCATTGCTGGTCGCAGCTTGTGCAACAGTGGAAAATCCAATGGAAAATAGCACTAAAAGGGCAACGCAGCGGGAAACAATCGATAGAATACGCGGGAAATCAAGGCCGCGAGAAAGGGACTTGCAGTACATGATACGTCGTCAGGCATAAAAAGAATGGCGAAGAATATCACGGTTCTGCACGCAAACGCACGGAGCAAACCCGACGAAAAAGTAACGATTCATTATAACGGACAGTGTGTTATAACGGATTGAATTTTAGTCGGCGTTTTCTTGTACCGTCGTGGCAAGCGGCAGCCTGAGCGCTGGGCTGAAACGCAGCATATCAATAAAGCTGTCTACCAGGGTTGGCGCCTCCTGATGGATATCAAAGCTTTCAGGCAGAAACAGCCAGTTCTCCAGGATACCGGAGAAATAGGCGCGCAAGGTCACGGCGGCACGACGCAAATGCAGATCGGACGGCAGGAAACCCAGTTGAACACTGTGATTGAGGCTGGCCTCAATTTGTTCATAGCAGGAGAAATAGAGCGCCTTGCGGGCGTTATACGACGGTAACATTTCACCGACAAACTCACACTTATGGAAGATGATCTCCATTATCGAGCGCCACTGGGTGTCGGTCGTCGTCAAACGCAGCATATAGATCAGTAACTCACGCATCACATGCAGTGGATTATCGGGGAATTTTGCCTGATACTCAGATTCGAAATCGCAGATTTTTGCATCTGAAAGCGTCCATATTTCGTCAAACAACTCAGCCTTGTTTTTGAAGTGCCAATAAATCGCGCCGCGCGTGACGCCTGCGGCGGTTGCGATACCCGCCAGCGACGTGGCGGAGACGCCGAACTCGGAGAAGAGGCGTAAGGCCGTATCAATAATGTGTTTTCGTGTTTCCTGGGCCTGCTGTTTGGTTTTTCGTGCCATGGCGCTGTTTTTTAAAGGAAGCGTGATTTACATACATTCGCGAATGTATGTAACATAACACGCTTGCAGGATTATCGCAGCAATGGGTTTTAGGGCTTGTGATCCATTGGTCAAATTCAAATCGGACACTTGAGGTTTATTTATGAACAAAAACAGAAGGCTTATGCCTCTGGCGGCAGTCCTGATGCTTTCTGGCGGCTTAGCGCTCACCGGGTGTGATAATAAAAATGAAGGTCAGCATCAAGGTGGCGGGCAGCAAGCACCTGAAGTTGGCATTGTGACCCTCAAAACGCAACCGCTGAACGTGATTACCGAACTTCCAGGGCGCACTAACGCATTCCGCATTGCCGAGGTTCGGCCTCAGGTGAGCGGCATTATTCAGAAACGTCACTTCGTCGAAGGGAGCGACGTGAAAGCGGGCACTTCGCTGTACCAGATTGATCCGGCAACCTATCAGGCGGCTTTAAACAGCGCGAAAGGCTCGCTGGCGCAAGCACAGGCTCAGGCAGAAATCGCCCGTTTGACCGTAAACCGTTACAAACCGCTGGTTGGCACCAATTATGTCAGCAAGCAGGATTACGATCAGGCATTGGCCACACAGCGTCAGGCTGAAGCCAGCGTACAAGCGGCGCAAGCCTCTGTGGATTCAGCCATGATCAACCTGAACTACACCAAGGTGCTTTCCCCGATTTCAGGCCGCGTCGGTAAATCGACAGTCACCGAAGGGGCATTGGTGGCTTCCGGTCAGGCGACAGCGTTGACCAGCGTGCAGCAACTCGATCCGATCTATGTGGATGTGACGCAATCCAGCAATGACTATCTGCGACTCAAGCGTGAGCTGGAGCAAGGCACGCTGAAGCAAGCCGGTGGTAAAGCCACCGTGCGTTTGCTGCTGGATAACGGCACTGAGTATGCCCAAAACGGCACGCTGGAGTTTTCCGATGTCACGGTAGATGAAACCACGGGCTCTATCACCCTGCGCGCCATCTTCCCCAACCCGCAACACGATTTGCTGCCGGGCATGTTTGTGCGCGCGCGCCTCGATTCAGGTGTGAACAATGACGCGCTGCTGGTGCCGCAACAAGGCGTGACGCGCAACCCGCGTGGTGAAGCCACCGCCATGGTGGTTGGCGAAGGCGACAAGGTTGAAGCACGTACGCTCACGACTGCCCAGGCTATCGGCAGCAACTGGCTGGTGACCTCCGGCCTTAAAGCAGGCGATCGTCTTATCGTGACTGGGTTGCAGAAAATCAGACCCGGCGCGCCCGTCAAAGCAAAAGAGACGGCACCTGGGAATGGTGAAGAAAAACCTGCGCAGTCTGAACCCGCGAAGTCTTAACAGGAGCCTGTAATTCATGGCTAAGTTTTTTATTGATCGTCCCATCTTTGCATGGGTGCTCGCCATTATGGTGATGCTGGCGGGGGCGTTGGCAATTATCAAGTTGCCTATCGCCCAATATCCGACCATTGCACCACCGGCCATTGAAATAACGGCGAACTACCCGGGCGCGGATGCTTCTACACTGCAAGACTCCGTGACGCAGGTTATCGAACAGAACATGAACGGTATCGATAACCTGTTGTACATGGCATCCAGCAGTGATTCATCGGGCACAGTTCAGATTACGCTGACGTTTGACTCGAAAGCGGATCCGGACATTGCTCAGGTTCAGGTACAGAACAAACTGCAACTGGCGATGCCGCTGTTGCCGCAGGAAGTGCAGCAACAGGGCGTCAGCGTTCAGAAATCGAGCAGCAGCTTCCTGATGGTAGCAGGCTTTATTTCTGAAGAAGGTTCACTGACGCAGCAGGACATCGCTGACTATGTGGCGGCCAATATCAAAGATCCGCTCAGCCGTACCAACGGTGTCGGTGACGTGCAGTTGTTTGGTGCCCAATACGCAATGCGTATCTGGCTGGACCCGAATAAGCTCAACAGCTTCCAGATGACCACCGGCGATGTGGTGGCTGCCATTAAAGTGCAGAACAACCAGATTGCCTCCGGTCAATTGGGTGGTACCCCGCCGTTGCCGGGGCAAAAGCTGAACGCCTCCATCATTGCCCAGACGCGACTGAAATCCGCCGATGAGTTCTCCAACATTCTGTTGCGCGTCAACGCCGACGGTTCGCAGGTGCGCTTGCGTGATGTCGCCCGCGTCGAGTTGGGTGGTGAAGATTACAGCGTGATTGCTCGCTACAACGGCCAGGCAGCCGCAGGTGTGGGGATTAAACTGGCAACCGGCGCCAATGCGCTGGATACCGCATCCGCCGTTAAAGCCGAGTTGGGTAAGTTACAGCAGTTCTTCCCGGCTGGGTTGAAAGTGGTTTATCCCTACGACACCACGCCGTTCGTTAAGATCTCGATTAACGAAGTGGTAAAAACGCTGGCGGAAGCCATCGTGCTGGTGTTCCTAGTGATGTACCTGTTCCTGCAAAACTTCCGCGCCACGCTGATCCCGACGATCGCGGTGCCGGTGGTGCTGTTAGGCACGTTCGCGATCCTTTCTGCCTTCGGTTACTCGATTAACACCTTGACCATGTTCGCCATGGTGCTAGCCATCGGCCTGTTGGTGGATGACGCCATCGTAGTGGTGGAGAACGTCGAGCGTGTCATGATGGAAGAAGGGCTACCGCCCAAGGAAGCCACCAAGAAATCGATGACGCAGATTCAGGGCGCGCTGGTCGGTATTGCGCTGGTGCTGTCTGCGGTATTTATTCCGATGGCGTTCACGGGCGGTTCTACCGGTGCCATTTACCGCCAGTTCTCCATCACCATTGTGTCCGCGATGGTGCTGTCGGTACTGGTGGCGTTGATTCTGACGCCAGCGCTGTGTGCCACGCTGCTCAAACCGATCGCCAAGGGCGACCATCACGAGAAGACCGGCTTCTTCGGCTGGTTCAACAAGCTGTTTGAAAAGAGCACCAGCCACTACACCGATAGCGTTGCCAACATTTTGCGCAGTACCGGTCGTTATCTGGTGGTCTACCTGCTGATCGTGGTGGGTCTCGCGGTGCTTTTCATGCGCCTGCCAAGCTCCTTCCTGCCGGAAGAAGATCAGGGCGTGCTCTTGACCATGGTGCAACTGCCCGCAGGTGCAACCCAAGAGAGCACCGAGCGCGTGCTGGAACGTGTGACCAAACACTATCTGGAGAATGAGAAAGACAACGTTAACTCGGTGTTTACCGTTAACGGTTTCGGCTTCTCCGGTCGTGGACAGAACGCCGGTCTGGTGTTTGCCAGCTTGAAAGATTGGGGCGAACGTCCTGGTGCTGAAAACAAGGTCGGTGCCATTGCCGGTCGGGCTAACGGCGCATTCTCGCAAATCAAGGAAGCGATCGTTATCGCCTTTAACGTCCCGGCGATCGTTGAGCTGGGTACCGCAACCGGTTTTGACTTCCAGTTGCTGGATCAGGCTAACCTGGGGCACGAGAAGCTGACCGCGGCGCGTAACCAACTGCTGGGAATGGCCGCACAGCGTCCTGATACCGTGGTCGGTGTTCGTCCAAACGGCATGGAAGATACTCCGCAGTTCCGTATCGATATCGATCAGGAAAAAGCCCAGGCGCTGGGTGTGTCCCTGTCGGATATCAACGCCACGCTGGCAACCGCGCTGGGCGGCAGCTACGTCAATGACTTTATTGACCGTGGCCGCGTGAAGAAAGTGTATGTGCAGGCTGATGCGCCGTTCCGTATGCTACCAAGCGATATTGAGCGTTGGTATGTTCGCGGCAGCAATAACCAAATGGTGCCGTTCTCTTCCTTCTCGCAAAGCCACTGGACGCACGGCTCACCGCGTCTGGAACGCTATAACGGACAGCCGTCCATGCAGATTCAGGGTGAAGCCACACCGGGTAAGAGTACCGGTGAAGCAATGGCCCTGATGGAAGAGTTCGCCAAACAGTTGCCGGAAGGTATTGGCTACGACTGGACTGGGATGTCTTATCAGGAACGTCTGTCGGGTAACCAGGCACCGGCCCTGTATGCCATTTCTCTGATTGTGGTGTTCCTGTGTCTGGCCGCGCTGTACGAGAGTTGGTCTATTCCCTTCTCCGTTATGCTGGTGGTGCCGTTGGGTATCATCGGTGCGCTGCTGGCCGCTACCATGCGCGGGCTGGAGAACGACGTTTACTTTAAGGTAGGGCTACTGACCACCATTGGTCTATCGGCGAAGAACGCTATTCTTATCGTTGAATTCGCCAAAGATCTTATGGAGAAAGAGGGCAAAGGCCTGGTGGAAGCGACGCTTGATGCCGTACGTATGCGTCTGCGCCCCATCCTGATGACCTCGTTGGCCTTTATTCTCGGCGTAGTGCCGTTGGTCATCAGCTCCGGTGCCGGTTCCGGCGCACAGAACGCCGTAGGTACTGGTGTAATGGGCGGGATGATTACCGCAACGGTGTTGGCGATCTTCTTTGTTCCTGTCTTCTTTGTGGTGGTACGCCGCCGCTTTAGCAAGAAAAATGAAGATATCGAACACAGCCATATCGTTGAAAAACCGTAACTGAGTTATTCCTCCAAAGGCCGCGCAAGCGGCCTTTTTTTTGCCTGCCGGTGTTGACCGCCCCCTGCCCTTGCCGCATTAAACCCTCAGACATAACAGGGTTGATCTTGTGCCCGAAGAAGCGCACAATAAGTTATGTTATAACATAACAATGAGGTTTTTCATGAAAGCGAATATCCACCCGCACTACCGTACCGTGGCTTTTCACGATACCAGTGCTGATGTGTATTTTATGGTCGGCTCAACCATCCAGACAGATCGTACCATCGAGCGGGACGGCGTAACCTATCCCTATGTCACCATTGATGTATCGTCAGCATCGCATCCCTATTACACCGGGAAACAAAAAGAGTATGCCAAAGAAGGAAGTACGGCACGCTTTAACAAGCGTTTTGGCCATTTCTTAAAATAGCGAAATATGTAATTTCCAGCGGGAGAAAGTATGCAGGTTCTCAGTTCACTACGTTCGGCGAAAACGCGCCACAAAGATTGTAAAGTTGTACGTCGGCACGGACGGGTTTATGTTATTTGTAAGACAAATCCACGTTTTAAGGCCGTGCAAGGCAGAAAGAAAAAACGCTGATAATGACAGCAACACACCGTTCAAGCCCTAGACCTGTTCAGGGCTTTTTTTTACATATCAACGCGTTAATAAAAGTCCATTGCCAGTTACCCACACCCGTAATTTCCTTTCTCCTCGTGATGATATAGCTACCCAAGTAACCTTTATAAGATAATTCTCGCTCTAATTTGTAAGATAATTTAATAAAGTAATATTATGAAACACGGTATCACCTATTATATATATCGGCTATACCGAGGGTCTATCTGATTAAATAGGGTCAAAAACCTTACTTATTTTTTGCGATAATCTGTGATTCTTTTGCTATAGTTAGCGTATGGGTGGTGCGATATGTCGTGTAATCCGCACTCTCCATCAGGATAAATGTGAGCTTATTTCATCACTTAACCCAAGGAGTCACCAACTGTTGTCAGGGTTTTCTATTACGTTCCATCAGCGTTGCGGGTTTCAAAGGCAAGCTGGGGTAATGTGGAATAACAGCATGACGGAGTGAACGATATGGATGAGTACTCACCGAAACATTATGATATTGCCCAACTCCGATTCTTGTGTGAAAATCTCTGTGACGAAAGCATCGCCACATTGGGGGATAGCAGTCATGGCTGGGTCAATGACCCAACATCTGCGATCAATCTCCAATTAAATGAATTGATTGAGCATATAGCTACATTTATTCTGACATTTAAAATAAAATACCCCGATGAAGACGAGCTTTCAAAACGGGTCGAGCAGTATTTAGATGACACCTATGCGTTGTTCAGTAACTATGGGATTAATGGTGCCGAACTGCAACGCTGGCAACGCTCCAAAGCCACGTTATTAGGAATGTTCTCACAGGAGAACGTCTGTTCATCTGCTAAATCTTAAGCAATAGATGCTTTTATATTAATTAACCACCAGGTGCTGGTATTGTTTTGATAAAGGTCGCCATGAAAAAAATTGATTATTTGATGCGCTTACGCAAGTGTACCACGATCGACACGCTTGAACGCGTTATCGAGAAGAACAAGTATGAGTTGTCTAGCGATGAGCTGGAAATGTTTTATTCCGCCGCCGATCATCGTTTAGCGGAGCTGACGATGAACAAGCTTTACGACAAGGTCCCTACCGCCGTTTGGAAATACGTACGCTAAATCATTGTGTTTATATACCCTAATAATTTGATTTTCAGCCAGGCAGCAAGAGAAGCAACACCGATGAGCATACTCACGTCAGTGATTCGGATGAGTGAAGGCAGCCAACGCAGATGCAAATTGAAGTATGACAGGTATATACCTAAATGATTTAGGGTGAATATCTTACGCCAGCGTTATCGCTGGCGTTTTACTTTCTCCAAGCCCTTTGCTTACGTAAATATCACAATTGTAAATCACCTGCATTGATCTCAATATTGGTCGCCTCCATTGCCTTTTTTTGGTGCAATTTTATTACCGTGAAATTCCTCTACTTATCCCAAGGGAACAATATCTTGTCATGCTTATCCACATGCGCGTTAATACGAACAGAACAAATCATCAGCAACGGATGTCATCAATAAACGTATTCAATACGCAGAACAGAATGAAACCAATGAGAATAAAAAAGCGCGGAAAATAAAAAAAGAAGTGAACATAAAGGGTGGAGGCCCTGCCAGCTACATCCCGGCACACACGTCTCCTGCTGCGGCTGCTTCCTTCCGGACCTGACCGAGTCCACAGGGTAATGTTGCGGGAGAACCGACAGGGCCTCCATTGATTCGTTGGCTCTGCGTGGTACAGAGCGTGGGCATTATCGGGTATGCGCACCTCAATTGCAAGTTGACCGCAGCCGACCGGTGTTTTCTTATTCGATTTCAGCCTTTCGGCCAGTGAAACGCACATTTGCAAGCCCGCGCAGCTGTGCCACTATGTTGATTCATCGTAGTATTTACAGGAGCAGCGATGGAGCAGGATAACTTTCGCCAGCGCGTTTTTCATGTCGTAGCCGCCATTCCCTGGGGCAAGGTTACCACCTACGGCGAGGTGGCGCGCCTGGCGGGTTCCGCACGCGCTGCCCGTCAGGTCGGCGGCGTATTAAAAAAGCTGCCCGAAGGCAGCTCACTTCCCTGGCATCGGGTGATAAATCGCCATGGTGAAATTTCGCTAACTGGCCCGGATTACCTTCGCCAACGCGAAGCGCTCAGGGCCGAGGGGGTAACCTTTACACGTCAGGGCAACATCGATCTCGCGCGCTATGGCTGGCAGGGCGAAACGCCCTGAGAGCCATGAGGTGTTATCCCTCAGTGTTTAGCGGTGTTGGCGCACTGGGGGTCAATAGGCCTCCCTGCGAATGGGTTGGCAGTGCAACCGACTCCACCGGAATCAACAGCAAATCCGCGCGCGTCACACCGTTGGTGATCACTGCGGGGAAATCCTGCGTCGCCATCACAACGCGGTTATCAATGGTCACCGCGGCGCTGAGCAGAATACGCGCATTCGGCTGCACGTCGGCAGGGTTATACGGCAAGGAGAAGATAAACGGTGCCTGTTTGCCGTCCGTCCACGCCACTTTTTGCGCCAGCACGCGCGACGGCGTATCCGGCACGGTGGCATCAGAAACGGTAACCGTTAAGGCTGCATTGGGCGGCAGCGCGATGCGCTGATGCAGATTAATGGTGCCGCTGACCGCCGGCATGGCGAGCTGGGTTTGTGAAGCGGTCGGAGAATCGGTGACCGTTGTCGCGGCTAGCGCCGCGCCAGTCAGCACGACAGATAACGTGATACTACCTAAGATATGCCATAATTTCATTGGCGAGTCTCCTTTCGTTATTGTCTGTAACGACGTCAGGGATTAGCAGCAACGTACAATGTAACGGTTTTGCGCTGCATGCTTACACCGACGCGATAATGAAAGTATGACCTACATTAGCCATTTGGCAGTGTTCAACATTCTGAATTTATCATTTTTCGAAAATACCTATGCTGAACCCTACTGACCGCCGTTATCGGTTTGATGACTTACCGTTACGCATTACCAACATACTATTTCCACCAAGGGAGAGTATCCATGAGCCATGCACTACAGCATCTTCTCGAATTGCTGAAGTTGGAAAAGATTGAGGAAGGACTCTTCCGGGGACAAAGCGAAGATTTAGGGTTACGCCAGGTGTTCGGCGGACAGGTGGTCGGCCAGGCGCTGTATGCGGCCAAACAGACCGTCGAGGCGGGCCGAGGGCTGCACTCCTTCCACAGCTACTTTTTATTGCCGGGAGACAGCCGAAAACCGATTGTCTACGATGTGCAGAACCTGCGTGATGGCAACAGTTTTAGCGCACGGCGCGTCAGCGCGATCCAAAACGGCAAGCCCATCTTTTTTATGACCGCCTCTTTTCAGCGTCAGGAGAGCGGCTTTGAACATCAAAACACCATGCCTGAAGTCCCTGCGCCAGAATCCTTGCCGTCGGAACAAGAGATTGCACAGAGCATGGTACATCTACTGCCTGAGCAGTTTCGTGACAAATTTCTGCAACAGCGCGCCATCGAAATGCGTCCGGTAAAATTTCATAACCCACTCAAAGGTCAGGTGGATGAACCCGTTCGCCACGTATGGTGCAGAGCCAATGGCACCATGCCCGATGACGAGCGCATTCATAAATACCTGCTGGGCTACACATCAGACTGCAATTTCCTGCTCACCGCCTTGCAACCGCACGGCGTCGGATTTCTTGAGCCGGGTATGCAAGTCGCGACCATCGACCATTCCATGTGGTTCCACCGCCCTTTCCGCCTTGATGACTGGCTGCTCTACACCGTAGAAAGCACGTCGGCCTCCGGTGCCCGTGGCTTTGTGCGTGGGCAATTCTACACCCGGGAGGGGATTCTGGTGGCTTCAACGGTGCAGGAGGGGGTCATGCGGCGGCATGATGCGCCTTAAAAAGAGAGGCGTTGCGCACTATCCACAATCCTGAACAAAAAAAAACGCGGGCCAAGGCCCGCGTTTTTCATATCCTGTAGAAATTACTGGTTGTAAGCGTTTTCGCCGTGGCTGTTAACATCCAGGCCTTCACGCTCTTGTTCTTCCGGTATACGCAGGCCAACGGCCAGGTCTGCCACTTTGAACGCGATGAAGGCAGCAACGCCGGACCAGATGAACGCAACGATCACGCTGAACAGCTGCACCCAAACCTGGTGCGCCATGGTAACGCCTTCTGCGTAGCCGGTGCCGCCCAGAGACGCGGAGGTGAATACCCCGGTCAGGATACAACCGACGATGCCGCACACGCCGTGCACACCGAACACGTCACACGGGTCATCCACGCGCAGCCATTTTTTCAGTACCGTCACGCCCCACAGGCCAGCGAAACCACCGACCAGACCAATAATCAGCGCACCACCGACGCCCACGGTTCCCGCGGCGGGTGTGATAGCAACCAGACCCGCGATACAGCCGGAACAGGCACCCAGCAGAGAAGGCTTACCACGTGCCATCCACTCACCGATAACCCATGCCAGAATCGCACCCGCAGTCGCAACGACGGTGTTCAGGAAAGCCAGACCGGCAATTTCGTTCGCGGCAGCAGCAGAGCCTGCGTTAAAGCCGAACCAACCGATATAGAGGATCGCCGTACCGGTAAACACCATCGGCAGGTTGTGCGGCTTGAAGGCTTCTTTACCGAAACCAGCACGTTTGCCCAGCAGATAAGCACCGGTCAACCCCGCAACCGCGGCATTGATGTGCACCACAGTACCGCCTGCAAAGTCCAGCGCGCCATCGGCCGCCAGGAAACCGCCGCCCCATACCATGTGCGTCAACGGCAGGTAGGAGAACGTCAGCCAGATAGCCGCGAAAATCAGCACCGCAGAGAAACGGATACGTTCAGCAATCGCACCGACCACCAGCGCGACAGTGATACAGGCAAAGGAAGCCTGGAACGCGACGTGAATCAGTTGATAAATAGTGCCAGATTGCGATTTCAGCTCGATGCCTTTGAGCATGAACATATCCAGGCCGCCAAAGAAGGCATTACCGGTCGCAAAGGCCATGCTGTACCCGTAGATAACCCACAGCACGCACACCATGGCAAACGTTACGGTCACCTGCGTCAGCATGGAGAGCACGTTCTTGGAGCGAATCAGGCCGCCGTAAAACAGCGCAATGCCGGGCAGCGTCATGAACAGGACCAACGCGGTACAAATCATCATAAAAGCGTTATCCGCTTTATCGATTGCCGGTGTATCAGCGGCCATTGCCAGCGACGGAAGTAACGCTGCGGCGGCAAGGCCTAATAATGAAGAGACACGTATTTTCATTTTCATCCATCCCAATTTTTCGTCAGCCAGGCATTACAGTGCGGCGTCGTCAGTTTCGCCCGTACGAATACGGATAACGCGTTGCAGTTCAGCAACAAAAATCTTACCGTCGCCAATTTTACCGGTGTAAGCCGCCTTACTAATCACATCAACGACTTCATCAACCTGATCGTCAGCGATGGCAATATCAATTTTCACTTTCGGCAAAAAGTTGACGCTATATTCAGCGCCGCGATACAGCTCGGCATGGCCTTTCTGGCGTCCAAATCCCTTCACCTCAGTGACGGTGAGCCCCTGGATGCCGACAGAAGATAAGGCTTCACGCACATCTTCCAGCTTGAATGGTTTTATCACCACAGTAACCAGTTTCATTATCTTCCCCTTACCAATTGAGTTCAGACTTACGCCCGCCACCATTTCGAATAACCTTCACGACAGGGATAAAGCAAAGGCTGTGCCACAAATGAAAGGAACCGATAATTGCGCGGGGAAATAACGTGGAACACGGCTGGCGAAGTAAAAGGAAAGGATAAAGATGTGATGTTGCGCACAGGTCACGCACCCATTTGGTGCATGACGCGTAATTGCGGTGCATGACATGGAAAAATGAAAATCATCTGCCTGTTGATGGTGCGCGGATCAAAAACGACTGCGACAGGCAGCGTGTCTTTCGTCAGACGACGGAAACCGGTTCATCCTCGCTGGCAGCCAACTCCTGCCCCGCCAGTTGCAGTTGATACATCTGGTAGTAACGCCCGCGACGTTGCAGTAATTGCTCGTGTGCGCCCTGCTCTACCGTTTCACCATGATGTAGCACCAGTATGTTGTCAGCCTCAACCACGGTGGAAAGACGATGCGCAATCACCACCAGCGTGGTGTGGTGACGGATAAGACGCAATGCGCGCTGAACCGCTTGCTCGGTGCCGGAATCAATGTTGGCCGTCGCTTCGTCGAGAATCAGTATTTTGGGCGGTTTCACCAGCACGCGGGCCAGAGAAAGGAGCTGCTTCTGCCCGACAGAAAGCGTATTACCTTGCTCGCCGATGGTGGTGTGTATGCCCTCAGGCAGTGCCGTTGCCAGCGCAGTGAGTTGCACAATTTCCAGCACGCGCCACACATCCGCTTCAGGAATATCACGCCCCAGCGTAACGTTGGTATAGAGTGAATCCGCCAGAACCATGGGGTCTTGTTGCACCATTGCGACATTTTGTCGTAATACCTGATGGGATAACGACGTCAGCGGACGGCCATCGAGACGAATTTCCCCTTCATCCGGCTGATAATACCCCATCAGCAAACTCGCTAACGTGCTCTTGCCGCTGCCGGTGTGCCCCACCAACGCCACAAAGCCGCGCGCTGGCACCTGCATGCTGATATGGTTCAGGACACGTTGATTATCCCGGTAGGCAAAAGAAACGTTGTCCATCTCGATGCTGCCCGCCGCTAATGGGCGTGTATCTTCGCCGTAGGACTGCTGTACCGCATCCATCAGTTCAAAGATTCGCTCACCGGCCACCACCGCCTGCTGTAACATGGACTGCTGGGTGGTCAGCGCAATCAGCGGCTCGTTAAGACGCCCCAGATAACTGATAAAGGCATAGAGCACGCCAACGCCTACCGTGCCCACCGAGCTGAAACCAAACTGAATCAACAGCCCGCACAGCACCATGGCGGAAAACAGGCTCAATAGCGGGCGCAGCAGCACGCCATCCAGACGCAGCGTCTGCATCCGCGCCTGGAAATGCGCACGGCTTGAGGCCCCCAGTTTGTCACCAAAGCGCGACTGTTGGCGGAACTGCTGGATCACCGACATACCCGAGATCGCTTCATTAAAACCATCATTAATGTCCGCCAGATAGCGGCGCAGTCGCCGCACAATCGGCGTACTGAAATGCTGGTAGACCGCCATCACGATAGCCACTGCGGGGAATATCATCACGGCAATCAGCGCCATGCGCCAATCAAGGGTGAACATGGCGACCAACATCGCACCGATCAGCGCCATGCTGCGCAGCACAGTAGAAACCACGGTGACATACAGGTCGCGCACCACTTCGGTATCGTTGGTTACCCGGGAAATCAGTTGCCCCACCGGTTGCGTATCAAAGGTACTTAACGGTTGGCGCAGCGCGGCATCCATCACATCAATACGCAACTGTTGCACCACCCCGACCGCAACGCGGTTGAACAGCAGCGATTGCACATAATGCAATAGCGCGGCGGACAATTGCAGCAGGATGTAAACCGCCGCCAAGCCCCCTGCCATTGCCAGAGGAATATTGCCTTTTGCTACCAGATGATCGATGAAATAGCTCACCAGCGCGGGTCCAGCCACCTCGGCCGCCGCCGCCACCCAGAGCATCACCACGCCCAACAGCAGGGATTTCCGCCACGGGGAACCATACGCCAACAGCCGCTTTAACGTCGGCCATAACTGCTTTGCGTTAGCCAATTGTCATCTCTCCCTTGACCGGCTCTTCATCCAGCGCCGCCTCTAACTGCTGATAGCGAAACATGTCGCGATACCACCCGGCTTGCGACGCTAACGCGCCATGGTTACCGCGTTGCGCCACGCAACCCTGCTGCAAAACCAGAATTTCGTCGGCTTCGGTGAGGGCAGAAAGACGGTGCGCGCTGATAATCAGGGTGCGTTTCT
This sequence comes from Candidatus Symbiopectobacterium sp. NZEC151, assembly GCF_025962655.1. Classification (GTDB taxonomy): domain Bacteria; phylum Pseudomonadota; class Gammaproteobacteria; order Enterobacterales; family Enterobacteriaceae; genus Symbiopectobacterium. The sequence goes on from NZ_JAGFPE010000002.1 coordinate 215,218, forward strand.
CCGCCCAACGTTTCAGGTTTTGCAAAATGTTGTGCTCGGTGCGCCCATCAACCGCCGACAGCGCATCATCAAGGACCAAGATCTCCGCGTCCAGCAGCAGCGCGCGCGCAATGGCAATACGCTGTTTTTGTCCACCGGAAAGCATCACGCCGCGCTCACCCACTTGCGTTTCATAGCCTTGCGGTAAGCGCGTAATGTCGTCATGGACGCTGGCCAGACGTGCAGCATGTTGAATCTGCGCCAGCGTGGCACCGGGGTTGCCGAGTGCAATATTGTTCGCCACCGTGTCAGAGAATAAAAATGGCGTTTGCCCGACCACCGCAAAACGTTGGCGCTGGCTATCCAGATTCAGCGTCGCGAGTGGGAAACCATGAAAACGAATCTCGCCGTCATCAAGATCGTAATGGCGCAGGATCAAGGCCAACAGCGTACTTTTACCAGAACCGGTGGGGCCACACAGTCCCAGCATGTTGCCCGGCGCGAGCGTGAACGCCACCCGGTCGAGCACCGGACGCGACTGTTGCGGATAAGCAAAGGCGTGAATATCAACCTCCAGGCTACCGCGGCCCGGTGGCAGTACTGCATCGCCGTCTGCCACCACAGGGGCTTCATTCAACAGTTGACGAATGCGCCCGTAAGCCGCACTACCGCGCTCCACGATGTTGAACATCCACGCCAGCGCCAGCATCGGCCAAATCATCAGGCCCAGGTACATCACGAAACTGGTCAGTTGTCCTAACGTCAACGTCCCCTGAATAATCATCCAACTGCCGCCGCCAACGGCAAGCAGGTGCGAGCAACCGACGGCGATATAAATCGTCGGATCGAAACGCGCATCGACCCGAGCTACGTGCATGTTTTTTTGCCCCGCATCCTCCGCCACCGCTGCGAAACGGTTCGACTGGTAATCCTCCAGCCCAAAGGCTTTGATCATGCGAATACTGGTCAGGCTTTCCTGCGCCTGATCGTTAAGCGAAGAGAACGCCGCCTGCGCGCCCTTAAAGCGCTGGTGCAGTTGCGTACCATAGTGTTTGATCACCAACGCCATGATGGGCATCGGCAACAGCGCCAACAGCGTAAGCTGCCAGCTGATTTGGGTACTCATCACCACCAACACCGCGCATCCCATTACCATGGAATCCACCAGCGTCAACACCCCTTCCCCGGCGGCAAACACCACGCGATCGACATCGTTGGTGGCACGGGCAATCAGATCGCCGGTGCGATGGCGCAGATAAAAGGCCGGATGCTGGCGGCTCAACTGGCGGTAGAAATCGTCACGCAGTTCCACGGCCAACTGGTATGAAGCGCCAAACAGAAAGATGCGCCACACGTAACGCAACAGGTACACCATGACGGCGATCAGCAGCATCACGCCGATCCATTTCATCACCGTCGCCGCTGGCATCACATCGCGCGTAACGCCATCCACAATCACACCAACCAGCTTGGGTGGCAGCAGTTGCAGGATGGCGATAATGATAAGAAGAACCACGGCCCCGAGGTATCGCCGCCATTCTCGACGAAAATACCAGGCCAATTGAGCAAAAAGTCGCACGCTGTTGTTATTCCATTTTCCAGAAAGGGCTGCGAAACATCACAGGCCCATTATACAGAAAGCTTATGCGCGTCATCATTTATACCCGAAATAATTCGGGTTGCAGCAAGGCGGCAAGCGCTGTTCCAAAGGCAGAATCTCAGAGAGGAGATTCATCATGGCACGATCGGGAGTGCGGTGGTGTGCTTTATCCGCTCCATGGCAAAACTGGAGGTCACATCAATCAGGCCGGGAATGCCACTGACCAAACGTTTGTAAAAATTATCATAGCTTTTCATGTCGGCGACCTGAACCTGCATCAGGTAATCATATTCTCCCGCCATGCGATAAAAGGACAACACTTCGGGCATATCGGACACCACTTGGGAAAATTTTTCATACCAGGCACTATTGTGCTGCTGCGTTTTTAATAGCACAAAAGCCGTCAACCCCAGCCCGAGACGTTCATTATCCAGCAACGCAACGCGAGCACGGATATAGCCCTCTTCTTCCAGACGTTTTAGACGTTTCCAGCAGGGGGTCGATGTCAAATGCACCGCATCGGCCAGCGTTTGCAACGACAAGGTGCAGTCATGTTGCAACAGGTTGAGCAGTGCACGATCGATTTTATCCAGCATAGCGGCATTCCAGAATCATTTTTACCCTATTTCACGCGCAACAGAATGAAAAGGCAACCAAAGTGCGGGAAAACCCGCTCTTTTTCATTCTATCATCGCTCGCCAGGACGATAAAAACACGTTAATTTCCATATAAATTCAAAATAAGAGAAAAATAATCTCCAATAAAGAAATATAAAAGAAATTCACACCCTTAAAACACTAATTGAAGTTTAAAAAAACAATCCTTTTTTCTGCAAAAACGGATAGGCTATCCCTATAAATGCAAAACAGGTAAAGAGAGCAATATCATGACAACGGCATGGGTGAAACAGGCCATTAGCGCTATCGAAGCGGATTTTCAGCGTTCAGCCGATACCCATCTGATTCGCCTGACGTTACCGCACTATCCAGGGATTTACTTCTATCTCAAAGATGAAAGCACGCACCCGAGCGGCAGCCTGAAACATCGTCTGGCGCGCTCCCTGTTTCTGTATGGCTTGTGTAACGGCTGGATAAAGGAAGGCACGCCCATTATTGAAGCGTCCTCCGGCAGCACCGCTATCTCGGAAGCCTATTTTGCCCGCCTGTTGGGCCTGCCTTTTATTGCCGTGATGCCCAGCTGTACCGCCAAACGTAAAGTGGAACAGATTACCTTCTACGGTGGACACTGCCACTTCGTTGAGCAATCCAGTCAGATTTACGCCGCATCGGAGCAACTGGCCCGTGAACTGAACGGTCACTATATGGATCAGTTTACCTATGCCGAGCGCGCTACCGATTGGCGCGGCAATAACAATATCGCTGACAGCATTTTCCGTCAGATGGCGCGTGAACCCTATCCGGTTCCCGATTACATCGTGATGAGTGCAGGCACTGGCGGCACCTCAGCCACCTTAGGGCGCTACATCCGCTATCAGGGTATCGACTCACAGTTGATGGTGGTTGATCCGCAGAACTCGGTGTTTTTTGACTACTACCACCAGCGTGACCGCGCTCTGACGGGGCATTGCAGCAGTAAAATTGAGGGGATTGGTCGCCCACGCGCAGAACCGTCTTTTATTCCTGACGTGATCGACAGCATGATGCAGGTGCCGGATGCGGCCAGCATTGCCACCCTGTATTGGCTGGAGGGCATTCTGGGGCGCAAGGTAGGCGCATCTACCGGTACTAACGTCTGGGGCATGTTGCAACTGGCTAACCAGATGCGTGCGCAGGGCAAACAAGGGGCGATTGTCACCTTGCTGTGCGACAGCGGGGAGCGTTATCTGGATACCTATTACAACGCCGAATGGGTAGCGCAACACATCGGCGATATCAGCCCGTATCTGGCACAGCTCAACGCGGGGCAAGCGCAACGTCAGCCCGAGCTGATTTTGGCCTGATACCGCGTTAACGCTGAAAACGACGCGGTTTTGCTATAGCATGTACCTTTTACGTCACACAGGGCACATTGCCCTTGAGCATCAAAGGTACAGCAATGACAAAACGCGCGGTTGTCGTTTTCAGCGGCGGGCAGGACTCCACCACCTGCCTGATTCAGGCACTCAGCCTGTATGATGAAGTGCACTGTGTCACATTCGATTACGGTCAGCGCCACCGGGCGGAAATCGATATTGCGCGCGCGCTTGCAAACCAATTGGGTGCCAAAGCGCACAAAGTGCTGGACGTCGGTTTACTCAATGAGTTGGCTGTCAGTAGCCTGACGCGCGACAACATCGCCGTGCCGGATTACGACGCCTCTGCGTCCGGCATTCCCAGCACGTTCGTGCCCGGGCGCAATATTCTGTTTCTTACGCTGGCTGCCATTTACGCCTACCAGGTCGGTGCGCAAGCGGTGATCACTGGCGTCTGTGAGACCGACTTTTCGGGCTATCCTGACTGTCGCGATGAGTTTGTCAAAGCCTTGAATCAGGCTATCGTGCTCGGTATCGCCCGTGATATTCAGTTTATTACGCCGCTCATGTGGCTCAACAAGGCGGAAACCTGGGCGTTGGCTGACCACTACCACCATTTGGATACGGTACGCAACCAGACGCTGACCTGCTACAACGGCATTCAGGGCGACGGCTGCGGCCACTGTGCGGCGTGCCATTTGCGTGCAAACGGCTTAGCGCAGTACCAACAGGATCGGGTCGGGGTGATGGCATCAATGAAACGCAAAACAGGTTTGCAATAATATCACCGGATAGCGGGGCAAGCAGGCGCTCACCTGGCACCGCGCCCTCACTAGGCTACCGCTGAATCTTCGGGTGATGGCGGCTGCATAAACGCCTGCAAATGCGCCAGCAGCTCGCCTTCCAGCGGCAATGCCTTTTGCGTTGTCAGATCGATACATACGAAGGTTAAGGTAGCATCGACCACCGAAGCCTCATCCACAGTACGCACCATCTTTTGGCTAATCACCCCACTTTTGGCATTCAGGTGCAACAGCGCGCTTTCTATACGCAACACGTCCCCTAATACCGCCGGGGTGCGATAATTGATGTTGATATTGACCACGATAAACGCAATGTCGTGCTGTTGCATCCACTGGAAAGCGGGCAAATTCTCCAGCCATTGCCAGCGAGCCTCTTCCATGAACTCCAGATAGCGCGCGTTATTAACATGCTGATAGACATCGATGTGAAAGCCGCGAACGGTAATAAAGGTATGCACCACGTAATGACTCCTAAACAGATTAACGCCACAAACTGGTTGGACCTGCTGCTAAGGTTAGCAGAAAATAACGGCAGTGAATAACCGCACTGCCGTGCAGGCATGGCAGTCGAGAGCAGGATTGCCACCAATCTGATGCTTACAACACGAGGCGGGCTCGGTTGTTCTCAATCAGCGTCGGCCCGATGCCGGGCACCTCCTGCAACTGTTCAATATCGGTAAAAGGGCCATTCTCATCGCGATATTGAACAATCGCCTCCGCTCTGCGCGCGCCAATCCCTTGTAGCTGAGTCAATTGCTGCGCGGTCGCCGTATTGATATTTACGGTGTCCTGCGTCGATGCGGTTGCCGGGGCCGATGAGGCACCGCTGTTTGCTGCCGCATCTCCCGTATTCGCCAGTATCCCACCTGTGAAAGCGGATAATCCCAGGGCCAGACACAAACACAGTGCTGACATTCCTTTCCTTTTCATACGGTATCTCCCTATTGATTAATTGGCAGGTACAGGGTGCCGAAATAAGGGAGATGACACAAACCACAGCGTGCAAATGTGGAAAAGGCCGCGAAAGCGGCCTTTTGTTATTACAGCGGATTACAAATTAATGCATATACCCTTCATACTTCACGTTGCAGATGCGTTGGCTGCGCTTATTGCGGTTGCTGCTCCTGAGCGGCGGCACCTAATTTGATGGTCGCTTCAGTGCGCAAGCTGGAAACCAAGGTATCAAACAGCGTTGTCACCGCGCTCTGCTCAACCTGGCTGGTAAACTGTGCTTTCTGCTCATCAGTAATGGTGTGGGGTTTCACGCTATCCAGCGCAACCAGTACCACATTGCCTGCCTGATCGCGTGCAACACCATAGCTTACCTTGTCCTTTTGCGGTACGGGCAAGGCAAACACGCTTTCTGCCAACACGTTGCCTTGAGAAACGGAGGACAAGGTCTCTGGCGCACTAAAGCTGAGGTTGGCCGCTTTCAGCGAGTCATCTTTACCTTGTTTCAGGTCAACCAGGATTTTTTCAGCCTGTAGGTTAGCCTGCTGCTGCGCTTTCTGCACTTTCAGCACTTGTACAATCTCGTCACGCACCTGATCCAGAGGACGCGGCGTTTCTGCACGGTGATCGGTGATACGCAGCACGATCGCGCGATCGCCCTCTACGCCGATAACATCGGAGTTGCTGCCCGGAGCACCGTTATCCCCTAACAGGGTGCCGCCAAAAATAGCCTGCGTCACCTGCGGGAAATTCAGCTCAGTAGGCACTTGATCGTGACTAAACCAGGCCGTTGCAGTGGCTTTTTGACCGGCTGCTTCTTCCGCTGATGCCAACGATTCATTGTCATTGCTTGCCGCTTCGCTGACTTTACGTTGCACGGCAAAGAATTCATCCAGCGCTTTTTCACGTTTTGCTCTGACGGCAATGTCATCGCGCACCGCACTCAACGGTTTTACCTGCGCGGCCTGGATGTCATCCAGACGTACAATCAGGTAGCCCACAGAGGATTTTACTGGCTCGGATATTTGGCCTTTTTCGGTCAGTTTTGCCTGCTGCAATTCATCGACCGTGGCATTGGCATCCATCCAGCCCAGATCGCCACCGTTACGGCGCGAGACCACATCCTGCGATTTTTCTTTTGCCAGTGCGGCAAAATCGGCACCGTTTTTCAGCTCATCCAACACGGCACGGGCATCCGCCTCGGTTTTAAGCTGAATAACGCTAAAGCGCTTACGCTCAGGTTGGGTAAATTCTTGCTTGTTCTTCTCGTAGAACGCCGCGATATCAGCATCAGTGAGTTTCACACTGTCCATAACGCGTGCGGCATCCAGCAGCAGATAGCTGACTTTGAAGGCTTCCGGGTCGATAAAACGGCTCTTGTTACTGTCGTAATAGCCCTTAATCTCTTCATCCGTCACGTTGAGCGTTTTGGCGATGGCGGCCACGTCAATCGTTGCCGTTCTCACCACACGATCCTGTGCGGCCTGCGCCACCAGACTGTCGATCTCTTTTGGCAGCGAGAATTGCGTTGCCCCCAGCCCCTGAATCAGTTGCTGCGTAACCAGTTGCTTACGCAGCAATTCCGCATAGCGATCCGGTGTCAGGCCCAAACGACGTACCTGATCCAGGTACTTTTCGTTATCGAACTGGTTATTGGTCTGGAAAGCGGGAACCGCGAATATTGCCTGTTTGATCTGTGCATCGCTGATGTTGAGCCCAAGCTTGCGGGCGTATTGGTCAATCAGCGCCTCATCGATCAGCTGTGAGAGCACCTGCTGGCGCATCTGCTGCATATAACCGTCATTGCCTGCCAGCACGGAAAAGTTATCTCCCAACTGTTCCTGCATGCGGCTACGCTCGTTTTGCACCGCTTGTTCAAACTGCGCACGACCGATTTCCTGCCCGTTAACTTTGGCGGCGTAATCGTTAGAACCGCCGATAAGGTAATCACCCACGCCCGTCAATACGAAGGAGGCGACGATCAAGCCCAGAATAATTTTCAGCACGACGTTATTAGCGGCCGCGCGTAAATTGTCCATCATAATGTGACAACACTCCGCTGTAGTATGGATAACACGCCCTGCGCTGGCTAAAACCACGCTTCCCTGCGCTGCTGGCGAACCGTAATGCCAGAGCATGAACTGCCAGAGAGAGGAGCGGGAAAGACGTTACGCCGCAACGCGACGCCCCGCAGGGTGATGGGCAGTGTTCGCCCGTCATAAAAAAGGCACATCATAAAATGATGCGCCCCTTATCTTACCTTACCGACACCGTGGCGTCAGGTAATGTTTGGTAACGTACTCGGATTACAGCACAAACCTGTGACGAGATAATCAGTTAACGGCGTCTTTCAGCGATTTACCGGCACGGAAGCCCGGTACTTTTGCTGCTGGAATGCTGATTTCCTTGCCCGTTTGCGGATTGCGCCCAGTGCGAGCAGCACGCTCACGCACGGAGAACGTTCCAAATCCTACCAGTGCAACGTCATCCCCTGCTTTCAGAGAATCGGTAACAGAACCAATAATTGCATCTAACACACGCCCTGCTGCCGCTTTGGAAATATCAGCATCTGCGGCAATTTTGTCGATCAATTGTGACTTGTTCACTCTCTCATCCCCTCTGAAATCCTGTTGTCGCGCTGGATATCCCCAAAACGCGACACGTAGCTTTTTTCAATCCTGTCAAACCTTAGCACAGCGTACTGGCTAAGACTAACAGTGCCATAACTTAGCGGTACAAAAAAACGCTGGCAAGCGCCATTTCTGCTGCCAGCGTGATTTTTCTCAAGGGTTTTTGCGATAGGTCACTCTTTCACGGTCTTGGCGGGCACCGCTTTCGCCTTGGCAGGCGCTCGCTTGGCCTTGACAGGCTCCGGCTGCATACCGTCTGGCGGATTTTGTAACGCTAACGCAAGCACTTCCTCGATACGTTTAACCGGGTGAATGTCCAGATCGGCGATCACATTCGGCGGGATCTCTTCCAAGTCGCGTTTGTTTTCGTCAGGGATCAATACCGTCTTAATGCCACCGCGATGGGCTGCTAACAGCTTCTCTTTCAAGCCCCCGATCGGTAATACCAAACCCCGTAGCGTGATTTCCCCGGTCATCGCGACATCGGCACGCACCGGGTTACCCGTCAGGCAGGAAACCAGCGCGGTACACATGGCGATCCCGGCGCTTGGACCATCTTTGGGCGTTGCCCCTTCCGGCACATGCACGTGGATATCACGTTTTTCATGGAAATCGGCATTGATACCCAGTCGTTCAGCACGCGCACGCACTACGGTGAGCGCCGCCTGGATAGATTCCTGCATCACTTCCCCGAGTGAACCGGTATAGGTCAATTTCCCCTTGCCCGGCACGCACGCGGTTTCAATGGTCAGCAAATCACCGCCGACTTCCGTCCAGGCCAACCCAGTGACCTGCCCAACACGGTTTTCTTCATCCGCGCGGCCATAGTCAAAGCGCTGAACGCCAAGGAAATCTTTAAGGTTATCGCCCGTAATCTCAATATGCTTAACGGTTTTATCCATCAACAGCGTTTTTACCGCTTTACGGCACAGTTTGGAGATTTCACGCTCCAGACTGCGCACGCCAGCTTCACGCGTGTAGTACCGGATAATCCCGGAGATAGCACTGTCATCGACGGTCAATTCACCTTTCTTCAATGCGTTGCGTTCAATCTGCTTCGGCAGCAAATGGCGCTTGGCAATGTTGAGTTTCTCATCCTCGGTGTAGCCAGACAGGCGAATGACTTCCATACGATCCAGTAACGGCGCAGGAATGTTCATCGAGTTAGAGGTCGCAACAAACATCACATCGGACAGATCGTAGTCCACTTCGAGATAGTGGTCGTTGAACGCGACGTTCTGCTCAGGATCCAGGACTTCAAGCAGCGCAGAGGCCGGATCGCCACGCATATCGGACGACATCTTGTCGATCTCATCCAACAGGAACAGCGGGTTTTTCACCCCAATTTTGGCCATCTTCTGGATCAGTTTGCCCGGCAGTGAGCCAATATAAGTACGACGGTGACCGCGAATTTCCGCTTCATCACGCACGCCACCGAGCGCCATACGCACGTATTCACGCCCCGTTGCCTTGGCGATGGACTGCCCCAGAGAGGTTTTCCCCACCCCCGGCGGCCCGACCAGGCACAGAATCGGCCCCTTGATTTTGCTGACACGGCTTTGTACCGCGAGATATTCAAGAATACGCTCTTTGACGCGATCCAGACCGTAGTGGTCGGTATCCAGGGTTTCCTGCGCTTTGACCAGGTCTTTTTTCACCTTGCTGCGCGCATTCCACGGCACCTGAACCATCCAGTCGATGTAGCTGCGCACCACCGTCGCCTCAGCGGACATCGGTGACATCATCTTCAGTTTTTGCAGCTCGGCTTCGGCTTTTTCCCGCGCTTCCTTCGGCATCTTGGCCGCTTCAATCTTGCGTTTCAGCGCTTCGTGTTCGTCCGGCGCATCGTCCATCTCACCGAGCTCTTTTTGAATCGCTTTCATCTGCTCGTTGAGGTAGTACTCGCGCTGGCTTTTCTCCATCTGCTTTTTCACGCGACTGCGAATACGTTTTTCCACCTGCAACAGGTCGATTTCCGATTCCATCATCGCCATCAGATATTCGAGGCGTTCCGTAATATCAGACATTTCCAGCACGGACTGTTTATCAGCCAGTTTCAGCGGCATGTGGGCGGCAATGGTGTCCGCCAGTCGCGCTGCATCTTCAATGCTGTTCAGCGAGGTCAACACTTCAGGCGGGATTTTCTTGTTCAGTTTGATGTATCCCTCGAACTGATTGACCGCCGTGCGCATCAGGACTTCTTGCTCGCGCTCTTCAATCGCTGGCGACGAGAGATATTCCGCCTGGGCGGCAAAGTGTTCGCCACCGTCAGACAACGTGGTGATACGCGCGCGCTGCAACCCTTCGACCAGCACTTTGACCGTGCCGTCCGGCAGTTTCAGCATTTGCAGAATGGAGGCGACCGTGCCTACCGAGAAAAGATCGTTAATACTGGGTTCATCCGTTGAAGCCTCTTTTTGTGCCACCAACATGATCTTTTTATCGTGATCCATCGCGGCTTCAAGGCAACGAATCGATTTCTCCCGGCCAACAAACAACGGAATGACCATGTGCGGATAAACCACCACATCGCGCAACGGCAATACGGGGATTTCAATGCGTTCGGAACGCTCAGGGTTCATAGAGCTCTCTCTTAGTTTCGTTTCCGCCAGGTTAAAGGAATCTCGTGAAACGCGGATGTCACGGGTTTCGCCAACAAGTATTGGAGTATATGGGGATAGATATCCGACATTCAACGACCAGAACATGCGAAAAAAAAAATGGGAGATAAAATCCCCCATTTTTAACTTATGTCAGACGTTCAATTGACGATTTATTCGCCAGAAGCCTGCTGTGCTTCAGGTTTGCCGTAGATCAGCATCGGCTCTGATTGACCGGCAATCACCGATTCATCGATCACCACTTTATCGACGCTCTCCATGGAGGGCAGGTCGTACATGGTGTCCAGCAACGCCGCTTCCACGATGGAGCGCAAACCGCGTGCGCCGGTTTTACGCGCCATGGCTTTCTTGGCAATCGCCGTCAACGCCTCTTCACGGAACTCCAGCTCAACCCCTTCAAGATTGAACAGCGCCTGATACTGTTTGGTCAGCGCGTTTTTCGGTTCGCGCAGGATCTGGATCAGCGCATCTTCGCTCAGCTCTCTCAGCGTCGCGACCACCGGTAAACGGCCGATAAATTCGGGAATCAGACCAAACTTGATCAAATCGCCCGGTTCTACCTGACCCAGCAATTCGCCTTCGGTAGCCTTTTGCGCCGAGCCTTTCACCGTTGCGGCAAAGCCGATACCGCGACCGGTATCAACGCGCTGCTCGATCACTTTATCCAGGCCAGCAAATGCGCCACCGCAGATGAACAGGATCTTGGAGGTATCAACCTGCAAAAACTCTTGCTGAGGATGCTTGCGCCCACCTTGCGGCGGTACCGCAGCGATGGTGCCTTCAATCAGTTTCAGCAGGGCCTGCTGCACCCCTTCGCCCGACACGTCGCGGGTGATGGAGGGGTTATCGGACTTACGCGAAATCTTGTCGATTTCATCGATGTACACGATACCGCGCTGCGCCTTCTGTACGTCGTAATCGCATTTTTGCAACAGCTTCTGGATGATGTTTTCCACATCTTCACCCACGTAGCCCGCTTCGGTCAGCGTGGTGGCATCCGCCATGGTGAAAGGCACATCCAGGAAACGGGCCAGCGTTTCGGCTAACAGGGTTTTACCACTCCCGGTCGGGCCAATCAGCAGAATGTTACTCTTGCCCAGTTCGATGCCATTGCTGCTGTCGCCATTGCGCAAGCGCTTGTAGTGATTGTAAACCGCAACCGCCAGCACCTTTTTCGCCTGCTCCTGACCAATCACATAATCATCCAGGTGACGGCGAATTTCATGGGGCGTGGGTAACGCACTGCGTTCACGATGCGGAGCCACTTCCTTGATCTCTTCGCGAATGATGTCATTGCACAGATCGACACATTCATCGCAGATATACACTGACGGCCCGGCAATCAGCTTACGGACCTCATGCTGGCTTTTGCCGCAGAAAGAACAGTACAGCAACTTCCCTGAACCGTCTTTGCGCTTGTCTGTCATCAGTAAACCTCTTCTTTTATCTCTTGCCCGCAGGCCCAACAGCGATATCACTACAACCTGAATCACGCGCAAGCGCGCATTCGTGAACCACAGGTACGCTATGGCTGGCGGCGTTATTCGCGGTGTGTCATCACGGCGTCAACCAATCCATACTCTACCGCTTCATGGGCAGAGAGGAAACGGTCACGCTCAGTGTCACTCTCTATCACTTCGAGAGGTTTGCCCGTATGTTCAGCCATCAGCTCATTCATACGTTGCTTCACTTTCAGTATTTCACGCGCATGAATTTCGATATCCGTTGCCTGACCCTGGAATCCGCCCAGCGGTTGGTGAATCATCACGCGCGAATTCGGCAGGCAGAAACGCTTGCCCTTGGCACCGGCAGTGAGCAGGAAAGCCCCCATCGAGCAGGCCTGTCCCATACAGATGGTGCTGACATCCGGTTTAATAAATTTCATGGTGTCGTAAATCGACATCCCTGCGGTAATCACGCCACCCGGAGAGTTGATGTACAGATAAATATCTTTTTCCGGATTTTCGGCTTCCAGGAAAAGCATCTGAGCAACGATCAGGTTGGCCATGTGATCTTCCACCTGACCGGTCAGGAAGATGATGCGTTCTTTAAGCAGTCGGGAAAAAATATCGTAAGAACGTTCCCCGCGCGAAGTCTGTTCTACCACCATCGGCACCAAAGCCATCTGGGGTGCTAATTTTTCTTGTTCGCCACTGTATAACATTCACCTCTCCTCGATAAAATGCTTTTGGTGCCATGTATCAGATTCTACTTGAGATAACGGCGGTTGACCATCACGGCCCCACGTATCCCTCAAGAACGACACCGACTCGCCAAAATCCATGACCACGCGCCTCTGTTTCTTCTAGTTGGGGCATTGCGCGCTATTTCAAGCTTACACTATCCTTTATTTTAGATTAAAGGGGTATCGTGCCCACCGCGTTTACAATGCTTTGCATATCAAACCACGTTTTGCATAGAAAATAAGATGTTGCATGCCCAAGCGACAATGCAGATTTTATCACTCGCGAAACGTTTCAATGCCACGCACGCCTAGCCTTATCATAGTGCAATCTGGCCTATCCGTGACGGATAAGGCTTTCAAACATAAATCAGTGATAACAAAAAGCCCACGCCAGAGGCGCGGGCTTTTTTGGCAAAGATAACCGACCGAAGCCAGACAGCGAATTACGCCGTAGCAGGCTGGTTCATCAGATCGTTGAAGCTGACGGCTTTCTCAACCACTTTCGCGTTAGACAACACCACTTCAACCGCTTGCTCTTCCAGAGCAACGTTGCGCATGTTGTTCATCAGCTCTTTGTTTTTGCTGTAGTAAGCAACCACTTCTTGCGGATCTTCGTAGGCAGAAGCCATCTCTTCGATCAGCGCGTTAACGCGAGCGTCATCCGCTTTCAGTTCGTTGGTGCTGATCACTTCGCCCAGCAACAGACCCACGACAACGCGGCGTTTGGCTTGCTCTTCGAACAGTTCACGCGGCAGTTCAGCAGCTTGCTTGGCGTTGCCACCAAAGCGTTGTGCCGCTTGCTGACGCAGAACGTCGATTTCGCCGTCGATCAGTGCAGCAGGAACGTCGATGTCATTGGCTTTCACCAGACCGTCGATCACCTGAGACTTGATACGGTTACGCACTGCGCCTTTCAGCTCGCGCTCCATGTTTTTACGCACTTCAGCGCGCAGACCGTCAACAGAGCCATCCGCCACGCCGAAACGTGCGATGAAATCTGCGGTCAGTTCTGGCAGTTCACGCTCTTCCACTTTCTTCAGAACGATAGCAAACTGAGCCGCTTTCCCTTTCAGGTTTTCAGCGTGGTAGTCTTCTGGGAAGGTCACGTCGATAGTGAACTCATCACCGGCTTTGTGACCCACCAGACCTTCTTCAAAGCCTGGGATCATGCGGCCCTGGCCCATGGCCAGAACGAAATCAGACGCTTTACCACCGTCAAACACTTCACCGTCGATAGTGCCGGTAAAGTCAACGGTTACGCGATCTTCTGCGCCAGCGGCAGCATCGGTATCTTTCCAGGTGGCTTGTTGCTTGCGCAGCGTTTCCAGCATGGCATCAACGTCAGCATCAACCACGTCAACCAGCGGTTTTTCTACTTCGATGGTGTCCAGGCCTTTCAGCTCTACTTCCGGATAGACTTCAAACTCTACCGCGTAGGTGAAATCGGCATCCAGCTTGTATTCGCCCGGCACATAGTTCGGTGCACCAACGGGATTGATTTTTTCTTTGATGATGGCGTCAACGAAATGACGCTGCATCAGATCGCCCAACACGTCTTGACGCACGGAGGCACCATAACGCTGAGCGATAACGTTCATCGGCACTTTGCCTTTACGAAAACCGTCAACGCGCGCTTTTTTAGCAACGTTAACCAGCTCTTTTTTTACCGCTTCTTCAATGCTATCCGCAGTGACGGTAATTGTTACGCGGCGACCAAGGCCTTGGGTGGTTTCAACTGAAACTTGCATCTTGTTACCTCAAAAAATCACAGTGCTCGGTCAGCTCCAAAACCATATACGCATGGGTGTCGGTTTGGACATAACCCCACAGAACCGGGACAGCAACAGCTGGTATCTGAACCCCGTTCCTTGTCGTCAGAAGCGTCCCGATGACATTTCCGGAAAATAAGACGCGGCATTATAGCGGCATAGAGGGAGTGAGTCGAGAACAGCGCGCAGACTATTGTGACAAGATAAGCGCGCTTTGATGTCGGTCACCTCTTATGCGCCACTTTTTATCCCTCTTTGACACCCTTCAGGCGTCAATACCTGCGCCGCCACAGGCAGGCGATTTAGGGGCTTGACCCTGCGCATCGGCCCACTCTTGCGGCGTATAAGTATGCAGCGCCAGCGCGTGTAGGCCATTTTCCAGTTCCGTCGCCAGCGTGGCATACACTGCACGATGGCGGCCAATGGTGCGCTGTCCGGTAAAGGTTTCACTCACCAGCACCACCTTAAAATGGCTTTGCGAACCCGCAGGCACGCGGTGTTGATGGCTTTCATTGATCACATCCAGATGCGTGGGGGCAAAAGCTGCGCGCAATTTCGCCTCAATGGTGGCATGCATGACGTCGTCCTTTGTTGCTTGTTGATCTCGCCAGACAGTATATTCCACTGGCAGCAAAATGCGGTGAACACACTATCTGTCAATCCGGCGATCGCAATATCTCACCGCATCGCGCCGAAAAAATGGCCATTTCCAGAGTATTTCCCCTGAATTCGTCCTTTCACCCGCTGCGGGCAATGGTATGATAACGGGAATTTTTTACCAGCGAACCACCCTAATCATTACTGAGAAAATGCACAATGTTAAAAAAACTGTTTTTTCCCGTATTGGCCGTGCTGATGCTCGCCGGATGCGCCAATCAAAGCAACACGCTTGATGTCTCTCCTAAAATTAACGTGCCAGCGCAAGACCCAACCCTGATGGGCGTGACCGTCAGCATCAACGGGGCCGATCAGCGCGCCGATCAGGCATTGGCTAAAATCAACCGCGACGGGCAACTGATCGTTTTGACCCCTTCGCGCGACCTGCGTTTCCTGTTGCAAGAAGCCCTGGAAAAACAAATGTCTGCACGCGGTTACATGATCGGTACCGGTGGCCCGGTTGCGCTGCAAATCGTAGTAAACCAGCTGTATGCTGACGTTTCAGAAGGCAACCTGCGTCATAATATCACCGCACGCGCGGATATTTCGATCATCTCTCAGGCGGCTAACGGCAACAAACAGGTCAAAAACTACCGCTCAACCTATAACGTTCAAGGCGCGTTGACCGCGACCAACGAAAAAATCACCAACGCTGTCAATACGGTATTGGGCGATGTCATCAATGATATGGCGCAAGACACCACTGTCAGTGGCTTCATTAAGGCTAACGCCCGATAATTCCCACGCTGTTTTCCTCTATCCTGCTCGGTGGGATAGAGGAAAGGATCTGCCATGCTACATCGCTTTTTTACTCTTGTTCGTCAGCCGTATTCTCTGTCACTGCTGCTGTTGGGTTTTGCGTCCGGGCTACCGCTGGCGCTGACCTCCGGTACGTTGCAGGCATGGATGACTGTCGCTAACGTCGATTTGAAAACCATTGGTTTCTTCTCCCTGGTGGGACAAGCCTATGTTTTCAAGTTTATGTGGGCACCGATGATGGACCGCTACACCCCACCCTTCCTCGGCCGTCGCCGTGGCTGGCTGCTGGTCACTCAGGTACTATTGATCGGATTGATAGCCTCAATGGCGCTGCTCGAGCCCGGTAAGCATCTGTGGTGGTTAGCCGCAATTGCCGTTCTGGTGGCATTTTGCTCGGCCTCGCAGGATATCGTGTTTGACGCCTACAAAACCGACCTGTTGCCCGCCGATCAGCGCGGCTCGGGCGCGGCCATTTCAGTATTGGGCTACCGTCTGGCCATGCTGGTTTCCGGTGGGCTAGCGCTGTGGCTGGCCGATCGCTACCTCGGCTGGCACGCCACCTATGTGCTGATGGCACTGCTGCTGCTGCCGGGTATCATCGCCACCTTACGTGCTCCAGAGCCGGTATTGGATGCCCCGGCACCGCGCACCCTTGAACAGGCAATGTTTGCTCCGTTGCGCGACTTCTTTTCGCGCAATAACGCCTGGCTGATTTTATTACTGATCGTGCTGTATAAGTTGGGCGACGCCTTTGCAATGAGCCTGAGCACCCCGTTCCTGATTCGCGGCGTAGGCTTCAATGCCGGCGACGTCGGACTGGTCAACAAAACGTTGGGGTTACTCGCCACCATTATTGGTGCCTTGTACGGCGGGTTGTTAATGCAACGCATGACCTTGTTCCGTGCGCTGCTGCTATTCGGCATCTTGCAGGCCGTCTCTAACGCAGGTTACTGGCTGCTGGCGATCACGACCAAACATCTGGTTAGCATGGCAGGGGTTATCTTTCTGGAAAACCTGTGCGGCGGGATGGGCACGGCAGCATTCGTTGCGTTACTGATGACCTTATGCAACACGTCATTTTCCGCCACTCAGTTTGCGCTGCTTTCCGCACTCTCGGCCGTCGGGCGCGTCTACGTTGGCCCGATTGCAGGCTGGTTTGTAGAAACCCACGGTTGGGCCTGGTTCTATTTATTTACCATTGCTGTCTCAGTGCCGGGATTAGTCCTGCTGCTGGTATGCCGACAAACCCTGGAATACACCCAACGCACCGGCACCTTCATGGTACGCATGACCTATCCCCGCCACTACCGCTTCGCGCTGCGTATGCTGGCTGCCGGATGTGCCTTGTTATTCATCTGGTTGACCTTGACCATCGCCCACGCACTGGGAGCCAATGCGGTTGAAGCAATCAATGATAACCTTCTGATGCTAGGGTGTATTTTGGTAATCGCTGGCACGCTTTTGGGGAGTTTTCTCGACTATTTATCCTTGAGAAATTCACACGCTGCCGATACGCACAAATAGCGATAAACACGCGTGGTTATCACCCAATCGTATTATTTTTTTTCCAATAGTCTGACATCGGCCAATGTTATTTTAGCGTTGGCTTGCTTTTTCTCGGCTATTTAATTGTTGAGAAAACGTGTTAGAGCAAGCGATGTTCTTTCGAGGGAAAATTACCCATTAGGTGGGTTGTAATTTTTTTTTATCCATCCATACTTCTCTACGGGATAAATTTTAATTGACTGTTTTTAATAAATTTTTCCTAACGACAAGGTAATTGTGACATTCAGGGCAAAAATCAGCAACAAAGCGCTGACATAACCTTAATCATGTTTACAGTGCAGTAACCTTACCGTAAAATGCCCGCTCGCATGAAATGACAATAGAGCCCTTGTTATTGAGGTCGCTAGATGAGACTCAGGAAATACAATAAAATTTTTGGGATGTTGTCTTTATTCGCTGCCGCAGCACTGCTGAGCGGTTGTGATATGGCATTGATGAACCCCAAAGGACAGGTCGGGTTGGAGCAACGGTCGTTGATTCTGACGGCAATCGGGTTGATGTTGATCGTGGTTATTCCGGTAATCGTGATGACCATCGCTTTTGCCTGGAAGTTCCGTGCTTCCAACACCAAGGCGAAATACACCCCGAACTGGTCGCATTCCAACAAGATTGAAGCGGTGGTATGGACAGTTCCCATCATCATCATTCTTATTCTGGGTACCATTACCTGGAAAACCACCCATTCACTGGATCCGTATAAACCGCTGGTCTCCGATGCCAAGCCGATTACCGTCGAAGTGATTTCCCTCGACTGGAAATGGCTGTTTGTTTACCCAGAACTGGGTATCGCCACGGTCAACGAGTTAGCGTTCCCGACCAACGTACCGGTGAACTTCAAGATCACCTCCGATACCGTGATGAACTCTTTCTTCATCCCGCGTCTGGGTGGGCAGATCTACGCCATGGCTGGCATGCAAACCAAGCTGCATCTTATCGCCAACGAACCGGGTAAATATGACGGTATTTCCGGTGGTTACAGCGGTAAAGGCTTCTCTGGCATGAAATTTACCGCCATTGCCACGCCAAGCCAGCAGGAGTTCGACCAGTGGGTTGCCACCGTGCGCGCGTCCAGCAAAACGCTGAACAGCATGGAAGAGTTTAATACTCTGGCCAAACCCAGCGAATTCCACCCGGTCGAGTACTTCTCCAGCGTGCAACCTGAGCTGTTTGAAAACCTGATTCGCAAATTCACGCAAAGTGGCGGCGCACCTGCGCATCACCACGCTGAAAGCGAAACGCAGCAAGGCGGCATGCAACACGGTGACAATATGAACATGAGCGAGCACGCCTCGCACCAAGGCGCCGAGGGATAAGACGATGTTCGGAAAACTAACTCTTGATGCGGTTCCGTATCATGAACCCATTATCATGGTCACGGTGGCCGGCATCATCGTCGGCGGCCTCGCCCTGTTGGCGGCCATCACTTATTTCGGTAAATGGAAGTGGCTGTGGGCGGAATGGTTCACCTCGGTAGACCACAAGCGCATCGGCATCATGTATATGATCGTCGCGTTTATCATGATGATTCGCGGCTTTGCCGATGCCATCATGATGCGCGGTCAGCAGGTGTTGGCATCTGCCGGTGAGGCAGGCTTCCTGAATGCACACCACTACGATCAGATATTTACCGCGCACGGCGTGATCATGATTTTCTTCGTGGCAACGCCGTTTGTGGTCGGTCTGATGAACCTGGCGGTGCCGTTGCAAATCGGCGCGCGCGACGTGGCCTTCCCTTTCCTTAACTCGCTCAGCTTCTGGCTGTTCGTGGTGGGGGTTGTCCTGATCAACCTGTCGCTGGGTATTGGTGAATTTGCGCAAACCGGTTGGGTGGCCTATCCGCCGCTTTCCGGCAAGGAGTACAGTCCCGGCGTAGGGGTCGATTACTGGATATGGAGTCTACAAATCTCCGGTCTGGGCACCACGCTGACCGGCGTCAACTTCTTCGCGACCATTATCCGTATGCGCGCACCGGGCATGACGCTGATGAAAATGCCGGTCTTTACCTGGACGGCACTGTGCACCAACGTGCTGATCATCGCCGCATTCCCGATTTTGACCGTCACCATCGCGTTGCTGACCCTGGATCGCTATCTGGGCACCCATTTCTTTACCAACGATATGGGCGGCAACATGATGATGTACATCAACCTCATCTGGGCCTGGGGCCATCCTGAGGTGTACATTCTGGTGCTGCCTATCTTCGGCGTTTACTCCGAAGTGGTTGCCACCTTCTGTAAGAAGCGCCTGTTTGGCTATACCTCGCTGGTGTGGGCGACCATCGCCATTACCGTGCTGTCGTTTATCGTCTGGCTGCACCACTTCTTCACCATGGGGTCCGGCGCGAACGTTAACGCCTTCTTTGGTATCGCCACCATGATCATTTCCATCCCGACCGGGGTGAAAATCTTCAACTGGCTGTTCACCATGTATCAGGGCCGCATCCAACCGAACTCCGCCATGTTGTGGACCACCGGGTTTATCATCACCTTTACCATCGGTGGGATGACCGGGGTGCTGCTGGCAGTGCCGGGTGCCAACTTTGTGCTGCACAACAGTCTGTTCCTGATTGCGCACTTCCATAACGTCATCATCGGCGGCGTGGTGTTTGGTATTTTTGCCGGTATTACTTACTGGTTCCCGAAAGCGTTTGGCTTCACGCTGAACGAAACCTGGGGCAAACGCGCGTTCTGGTTCTGGATTATCGGCTTCTTCACTGCCTTTATGCCGCTGTATGTGCTGGGCTTTATGGGTATGACCCGTCGCCTTAGCCAACAGATCGATCCGCAATTCCACTCACTGCTGGTCGTCGCCTCTGTCGGTGCCGCCCTGATTGGCCTTGGCGTGCTGTGCCAACTGATGCAGTTCTATGTCAGTATCCGCGATCGCGACCAAAACCGCGATTTGACCGGTGACCCGTGGGGTGGCCGCACGCTGGAGTGGGCAACCTCTTCCCCACCGCCGTTCTACAACTTCGCCATCGTGCCGAACGTTCAGGAACGCGATGCCTTCTGGGAACAGAAACAGCGCGGTGAAGCCTACAAGAAACCGGTCAGCTATGAAGAAATTCATATGCCGAAAAACACCGGCGCTGGCGTGATTATCTCGGCGTTCAGTCTGGTATTCGGCTTCGCGATGATCTGGCATATCTGGTGGATGGCGATTGCCGGTTTCGTCGGCATGATCGTGACCTGGATTGTGCACAGTTTTAACCGTGATGTGGATTACTACGTTCCGGTCAAGCAGATCGAAGAGATTGAAAACCAGCACTTCGACAATATCAGCAAAGCAGGTGTGAAACATGACAACTGAAACTCTGACGCATCATCACGCTGCTCATGACGCCCATGCCGAGCATGGGCACCACGACGCCAGCGGCACCAAGGTGCTGGGGTTCTGGGTTTACCTCATGAGCGATTTGATCATTTTCGGCTCGCTGTTCGCCACCTATGCCGTGCTGGTAACCGGCACGGCGGGCGGTCCGTCCGGAAAAGATCTGTTTGATCTCAAGTTTGTGCTGGTCGAAACCTTCGCTTTGCTATTGAGCAGTATCACCTTCGGCATGGCGATGATCGCCATGTACAAAGGCAACGTAGCGCGCATCAACACCTGGCTGGCTATCACCTTCCTGTTTGGTCTGGTGTTTATCGGGATGGAAGTCTATGAATTCCATCACCTGATCGCAGAAGGGTACGGCCCGGATCGCAGTGCGTTCCTGTCAGCCTTTTTTGCGCTGGTCGGCACCCACGGAATCCACGTAACCTCAGGCCTTATCTGGCTGGTGGTGATGATGATTCAGGTTTCACGCTGGGGCATCACCCCTACCGTGAAAACCCGTTTGATGTGCCTGAGCCTGTTCTGGCACTTCCTTGACGTGGTATGGATTTGTGTCTTTACCGTAGTTTATCTGATGGGGGCGATGTAATGAGTCATTCAACGACCGATCACGGCGCCAGCCACGGTAGCGTACAGTCTTATGTCATCGGCTTTGTCATGTCGGTCATTCTGACCGTGATCCCGTTTGGTCTGGTGATGGCGGGTGCCGCCTCCCCCAGCGTGATCATGGCCGGTGTGGTTGGCTGTGCCGTGGTACAGATACTGGTTCACCTGGTCTACTTCCTGCACCTGAACAGTTCTTCTGAGCAGCGCTGGAACGTGGTAGCGTTGGTGTTCGCCATTCTGATTATCGCCATCGTGGTAGTAGGATCCATCTGGATTATGCTGAGCGCGCACCACAATATGATGATTCCGTAATCGAGCCAGACATGATGATTAAGCAATACCTACAAGTCACAAAACCAGGGATCATTTTTGGCAACCTGATTTCTGTTATCGGGGGATTTCTGCTGGCGTCCAAAGGCAGCATCGATTACCCCCTCTTTATCGCTACCCTGTTTGGGGTGTCGTTGGTGGTTGCGTCCGGTTGCGTTTTCAATAACGTGATCGACCGTGACATTGACAAAAAGATGGAGAGAACCAAAAACAGAGTGATGGTGAAGGGGCTGATTTCCGTCAAGGTGTCGCTGGGTTATGCGGCGGCGTTAGGTATTGCCGGTTTTGCGTTGCTCTACGTGGCGGCAAACCCGCTGGCCATGTGGCTTTCGGTAATGGGCTTTGCGGTATACGTAGGCGTCTACAGTCTGTATATGAAACGCCACTCGGTATACGGCACGCTGATCGGCAGCCTGTCCGGTGCCGCGCCGCCGGTTATCGGCTATTGTGCCGTGAGCAACCAGTTTGATGCGGGCGCGTTGATCCTGCTGTTGATCTTCAGCCTGTGGCAAATGCCGCACTCCTACGCTATCGCCATTTTCCGTTTCAAGGATTATCAGGCTGCCAACATTCCGGTATTGCCGGTGGTGAAAGGCATTTCCGTGGCTAAAAACCATATTACGCTGTATATCGTGGCGTTTATGGTAGCAACGCTGATGCTGTCGCTGGGAGGCTATGCCGGGTATAAATACCTGGTGGTGGCCGCCTCCGTGAGCATCTGGTGGTTAGGCATGGCGCTGTCGGGCTACAAAAAACCCAATGATGACAAGGTGTGGGCGCGCAAACTGTTTGTGTTCTCGATTGTAGCCATCACATCACTGAGCGTGATGATGTCTGTCGACTCGATGACGCCGATGCAGGATGTGCTGATCACCGCACTGCGCTAACGTTTACCGTTCGCACCTTGAAAAAACAGACGATGCCCATCGTCTGTTTTTTTTCGCCCTTCCCCACGTTTTGCTGCATTTAATATGTCATTTTATGACGGCGCGCCAAATCAAGTAACAATGCCACCATTTACGGCCCGATGAGTAAGGCACTACAATAGCGCCAACGCAATTTTGAGGTTTTCATGAACGATACGTCCCTCACTGACAATATAATGACGCCGAAAGAACGGCGCGCAACCTGGGGTTTAGGTGCGGTTTTTTCCCTGCGGATGCTCGGCATGTTTATGGTTTTGCCGGTGCTCACGACCTACGGCATGGCGCTGCAAGGGGCCAGCGAATCGCTGATTGGCCTTGCGATTGGTATCTATGGCCTGATGCAGGCACTGTTTCAGGTGCCCTTTGGGTTACTTTCCGATCGCGTCGGTCGGAAACCGCTCATCGTTATCGGTCTGCTGATGTTTGTGCTCGGCAGCGTGGTTGCCGCCCTCAGCACCACGATTTGGGGCATTATTCTTGGTCGAGCATTGCAGGGCGCGGGGGCAATATCTGCCGCTGTCATGGCATTGCTGTCCGATCTCACTCGCGAACAAAATCGCACCAAAGCAATGGCTTTTATCGGCATCAGTTTTGGCGTAACCTTTGCCATCGCCATGGTGCTTGGCCCAATCGTCGCGCACGCCTGGGGATTGCAATCGCTGTTCTGGTGCATGGCCCTGCTCGCATCGCTTGGTATTATCATCACCCTGACGCTGATCCCCAACGCCGCTAGCCATGCGCTCAATCGCGAATCCGCCATCGTGCGCGGCAGCATTCGCCAGGTGCTCGGTAACAGTCGGCTGGTGAAACTCAATATCGGCATCATGTGCCTGCATATCCTGCTGATGGCGAGTTTTGTCGCCTTGCCGCGCGTGCTGGAACAGGCGGGCCTGCCCGCGGAGTCACACTGGAAGGTGTACCTGTACACCATGCTGATTTCTTTTGTCTGCGTACTACCCTTTATTATTTATGCCGAAGTGAAGCGGCAGATGAAGCGTGTCTTTGTCGGCTGTATCATCGTGCTGTTGGCCGCAGAGGTGGTTTTATGGATGGCGGGCAGCCAATTCTGGCCGATTGTGGCGGGCGTTCAGCTATTTTTTCTGGCGTTTAATATTATGGAAGCGCTGCTGCCTTCTCTGATCAGCAAAGAGGCCCCGGCGGGTTATAAAGGCACCGCCATGGGGGTCTATTCCACCACCCAATTTATCGGCGTTGCTATCGGCGGCAGCATGGGCGGCGCACTGTTTCAATTCCACGGTGCGGCCTGGGTGTTTGCCGCAGGGGCGCTGCTCTGTGCGTTATGGCTGATTGTCGGCATCAGCATGAAAGAGCCGCCCTATCTGAGCAGTTTGCGTATTGCACTGCCCGACGAAGCACTGGACGATTCAGCGCTGGCACAGAAGATACGCATACACCCCGGCGTGGCGGAAGCCATCGTGGTGCCGGAGGAGCGCAGCGCCTATGTTAAAATCGATCGTCAGAAAACCAACCGCCAACAGCTCGAAGCGCTGATCGGGCAAGCGTGAGTCACAGCGGGCCAGCATCGCTGGCCCTTGGCGATTAATCGCGGAAATTGTTGAACTGGAAAGGTTGCCCCAGATTGGCACCGCGAATCAACGCCATGACGCTTTGCAAGTCGTCGCGTGCTTTGCCTGTAACCCGCAGTTGGTCACCCTGAATCTGGGTTTGCACTTTCAGCTTGCTGTCTTTGATCAGCTTGACGATTTTTTTCGCCTGTTCAGGCTCAATGCCCTGCTTCAGTTTGGCGTTAACGCTGTAGGTCTTGCCGCTGTGTTCCATCTCTTCAGGAACCTCCAACGCACCCGCATCAATACCCCGTTTCACCAGTTTTTCGCGCAGGATATCAACCAGTTGCTGCACCTGAAAATCGGACTCGCTGGCCACTTTGATCTGTTCGTTTTTCTCATTCAGCTCAAAGCTCGCCGGTACGTTACGGAAATCCCAGCGATTAGTCAGTTCACGTGACGCATTCTCAACCGCGTTGCGGATTTCCTGCATATCGATTTCCGATACAATATCGAAAGATGGCATAATCAATTCTCCCTGATTTATGCGTAGGAATAGGGTTATGTGGCATGCATGATACCTGTTCTCCGCGGAGAAACAACATCCACCCGACCTGACGCTTGCAGTCCCTTTCTCACGCGCCATAATACGTAATTGTCGGGCAGAATGAATCAACCAAAAGATAACCGCCGCCGTCACACTGCGCGCTACGCGCATCGATAAAGGAAACCTCAGATGAAAATTACCGTGCTGGGTTGCGGCGCACTGGGTCAGCTTTGGCTTGCCGCATTACATCAGCAAGGCCACGACGTTCAGGGATGGATGCGTTTCCCCGCCCCGTTTTGTGCTGTCAATGTACAAATGCTGGACGGAAAACTGTGCAATCTGATGCTACCAACAAACGATCCCGAACACCTGATGCAGAGCGAACTGCTGCTGGTAACCCTTAAAGCCTGGCAGGTTTCCGATGCCGTCAGCGCCTTATTACCGACCATCGCCCCCGGCTGTACCATTCTGTTGCTACACAATGGCATGGGCACCCGGGAGGAGTTGCCGGTATTGACCCAAGCGCTGTTACAAGGGGTCACCACCCACGCCGCCCGACGCGATGCGACGCTGGTAGTGCACGTTGCCGGAGGAACCACGCACATTGGTGCCATTACCAGCGGTAACAGTCGTGGGGCGGTTCCTCACAGCGATACGCATTCTGCGCTGGCAGCATTGCTGCATCAGGCGCTGCCGGATGTCGCCTGGTACAATAACATTGCCGTGACGTGCTGGCGTAAACTGGCAGCGAACTGCGTGATCAATCCGTTAACCGTACTCTATAACTGCAAAAATGGGGCGCTAAGCGCTTATCCAGAGCAGATAGACCTGCTGTGTCGGGAGATCGTGCGCGTCATGGAGCGCGAAGGCCATCCCGATTCGCTGGAGCAGGTGAAACTGTACGTGGAACAATTGATTCAGAATACCGCTGAGAATACCTCCTCCATGCTGCAAGATATCCGTGCCCAGCGCCATACCGAGATTGACTATATTACCGGCTATCTGCTGCAACGCGCCCGTGCCCACGGGTTAACGTTGCCTGAAAACAGCCGTTTATTTGAAATGATCAAGCTAAAGGAAAGCGAATATGACCGCATCGGTACTCCTCTGTCTGGCTCCTGGTAGCGAAGAAACCGAGGCCGTCACTACCTTCGACCTGCTGGTACGCGCCGGTATTGCTGTCACTGTAGCCAGTGTCGCCAGCGATGGCGCTACCACGGTGACCTGCTCGCGCGGCGCAAGGTTGGTGGCGGATGCGCCGCTGGTTTCCGTTGCGGATAACCCGTTTGACGCCATCGTGTTACCGGGCGGGGTCAAAGGGGCGGAATGCTTTCGCGACAGCCCGTTACTGGTGGAATGTATTCGCCAAAAGCATCAGGAAGGGAAAATCGTGGCCGCCATCTGTGCCGTTCCTGCACTGGTGCTGGAACACCACCAGCTGTTTCCGGTCGGCAACATGACCGGATACCCCACGTTAAAAGAGAAAATCGCGCCTGAAAAATGGATGGATAAGCGCGTGGTATTCGATCCACGCGTCAATCTGCTGACCAGCCAGGGCCCCGGCACCAGCATGGATTTCGCCTTAAAGCTGATTGATTTACTGTCAGGACGCGCTAAGGCGGCAGAAGTGGCTGCACAGCTGGTGCTGCCACCGGGAATTTATGATTACCGGGAGTGATGCTCTCAATCTTCTGTGATTCGCATCCTCCTCCGCCTATGCGGAGGATGATGCGAAGCGGCTAAGGCCGATAGACCTTCACGTTACTGAACCCCTGCTCACGCAGATACAACGCCTGCAAACGGCTCATCACACCGCGTTCACAGTACAACAGATAGGTCTTGCCCTGATCAAGGTCGCCGAACTGAGTGCTGAGCTTGTAGAACGGCAGCGATTTGATTTCAACGCCGGGCAGCGCAAGCGGACGATCGTCTTGCTCATCCACAGAGCGAATATCCAGCAGAATGTCGTCAGCAGAAAGCGATGCCACGGTTTCGACTTCCGCGACCTCTTGTAAAGACTGGGTGGCGATATCACGAATATCAATATTACGCGCTTCAAAGACCACTCGGTCCAGGATCTCAAAGTCGAACTTGCCTTCTTCCTCTTCGATTTTGGATTTGACCGCTTTTACCGTCGGGCTTTTGGAAATCACCCCGCAATACTCAGGCATGGTCTTGGCAAAATCTTCCGTGCCTAAATGACGCGCCAGCTTGATGATGTGCTCTTTATCGTGTGAAATCAGCGGGCGCAGAATCAGCGTATCCGACGCATTATCGATGAGACGCAGGTTGGTCAAGGTTTGGCTGGAAACCTGCCCTAACGCTTCCCCGGTTACCAACGCCTGGACGCCATAACGCTCTGCAATACGCGAGGCGGCACGCACCATCATGCGTTTAAGCACCACCCCCATCTGGCCGTCATCCACTTTCTCCAGGATCTCGCCCACCACGGGTTCAAAATCAATGGCGACAAAGCGCACGCGATGCGAGCTGCCAAAGCGCTTCCACAAATAATGTGCGACCTGCTTAACGCCAATTTCATGCGCGGCACCGCCCAGATTGAAAAAGCAGTAGTGCACGCGACAGCCACGGCGGATCAGCATATAGCTGGACACACCAGAGTCGAACCCGCCGGAAATCAGTGACAGCACATCTTCTTGCGTACCAATGGGGAAACCACCAATGCCTTCATAACGCCCTTTGATCAGCAGCAAACGATCCTGTTCTATCTCCAGATGAACCGTGACCTGCGGCGTAGTGAGGTTAACACGCGCGCTGTCGATGTGCTGATTCAGTCCACCGCCCACGTAACGTTCAACATCCTGCGAAGAGAAGTCGTGCTTACCGCGCCGCTTCACGCGTACACAGAAACTTTTCCCTTCCAGCTGCGGACGATAAAGCGCCAGCGTTTGTTCAAAAATGTCGTGTACGTCGGTGTAAGCGTGGTCTTCAACATCCAGAATATGATGAATGCCGGGAATTCGGGTTAACGCATCGCGAATCTCTTCGCGTTGGCTTTCCTCTTTGGCGCGGACTTCGATATGATCCCAATGACGGACGACGGCCAGTTGGTCGTCATACTGCTTAAGCACGTTACGAATGTTACCGGTAAGTATCTTAATAAAGCGCAACCGCACAGATTGACTCTTGATGGTGATTTCCGGGAACAATTTAATGATAAACTTCATGATGGCTGTCGTTACTTGGTCAAATGGGCGTATGTGTTAACCCGAGTGCTACATTCACGTTATCGGTAAACTCGTTCCATGGGGTGATTTTACCAATAGCATCCAGGGCGCGGAGTATATCATCTTCTCGCGCGCTGCGCGCAGGAAGGATGTGCTTATCTGTGCGATGGGCCGGTACCGAACAGTAACGATTAACGACACTAAAAGAACAGCATCACTTAGCGATCAGGATGTAAAATAGGTCATGCCTGCAAAAAAAACGTCGCCTCACACAGAGGCAAACAGCGAAACGCTGAACACCGCCGACTCAGCGCTGAGTTTTGAAAATGCGCTGCAACAGTTGGAACAGATTGTCACCCGCCTTGAGTCGGGCGATTTGCCCCTGGAAGCCGCGCTGAGCGCCTTTGAAAATGGCATTCAGTTGGCACGTCAGGGACAGTTGCAGTTGCAACAAGCAGAGCAACGCGTGCAGATCCTGCTAAGCGACGAGCCGGATGCCGCGCTGTCCCCTTTCACTCCGGGCACCACAAACCCGAACAGTAAGCCACTATGACGGAATTCGCTGAGCAGTTAAGCGCCCATGCCGATCGCGTGAATCAGGCATTGAACCGTTTCATTTCCGACTTGCCGTTTCAGGGCAGTCCACTGGTTGACGCCATGGCGTACGGTGCGCTGCTGGGGGGCAAACGCCTTCGGCCTTTTTTGGTTTATACTACCGGGCAACTTTTCGGCATTCCGTTGAGCAGCCTGGATGCACCGGCTGCCGCAGTGGAATCTATCCACGCTTATTCGCTGATCCATGACGATTTGCCTGCCATGGACGATGATGACCTGCGTCGTGGTCAACCCACCTGCCACATTAAATTTGGCGAAGCCACTGCGGTTCTGGCCGGAGATGCGCTGCAAACGTTGGCTTTTTCCATTCTGGCTGACGCGTCCATGCCGGAAGTCAGTGACCGCGATCGGCTCTCAATGGTTGCAGAGTTGGCGCAAGCCAGCGGCGTGGCGGGCATGTGCGGCGGGCAAGCACTGGATTTGGCGGCGGAAGGTCAGCAGGTTAATCTGGCCGAGCTGGAGCAAATTCATCGCCACAAAACCGGCGCATTGATTCGCACGGCAGTCAGGCTCGGCGCGCTCAGCGCTGGCACTGCGGGTCGTGCGGCCCTGCCCCACCTCGATCGCTATGCCAATGCCATCGGTCTGGCCTTTCAGGTGCAGGATGACATTCTTGATGTGGTCGGCGACAGCGCCACCACCGGCAAGCGACAAGGGGCCGACCAGCAACTGGGCAAAAGCACCTATCCCGGTTTGCTCGGGCTTGACAGTGCGCGGGCAAAGGCGTGGGATCTCTACCAGGAATCACTGGCTGCTTTGGATGAACTGCAAGCGGCCAACGCAACGCCGCTCGATACCACGGTACTACGGGCATTGGCGAATTATATCGTCGAACGAGATAAATAATTTCAACATCACCCAGTGGATTTCAAGCGTGTCGCACGGTGACAACGCCCGGATGGACACTCCATTCGCCGCTTGAAAGAGAACGGGGATTACACCTCAGAATGAGTCGCAAATGAGTTTTGATATTGCAAAGTACCCTACACTGGCTTTAGTGGAAACACCTGACGAATTGCGCATGCTGCCGCGTGACAGCCTGCCCAAACTGTGCGATGAACTTCGTCAATATCTGCTGGACAGCGTTAGCCGCTCCAGCGGCCACTTTGCGTCTGGGCTCGGCACCGTTGAACTCACCGTGGCGCTGCACTATGTCTACAACACGCCATTTGACCATCTGGTGTGGGACGTCGGTCATCAGGCCTATCCTCACAAAATTATCACCGGTCGCCGCGATCGCATTGCCACCATCCGCCAGAAAGGCGGCCTGCACCCGTTCCCCTGGCGCGGCGAGAGTGAGTATGATGTGTTAAGCGTCGGGCACTCCTCCACCTCGATCAGTGCCGGGCTGGGCATGGCGGTTGCCGCCGAACGCGAAGGCCAAGGACGCCGCACCGTGTGCGTTATCGGCGACGGCGCACTGACGGCAGGTATGGCCTTTGAAGCCATGAACCACGCGGGCGATATCCGTTCCGATCTGCTGGTGGTGCTGAACGATAACGAGATGTCCATTTCCGAGAACGTTGGCGCGCTCAATAACCATCTGGCACAGCTGTTGTCGGGAAAACTGTACTCCACCCTGCGCGAAGGCGGGAAAAAAGTGCTGTCCGGTATTCCGCCGATCAAAGAGCTGGTCAAACGCACGGAAGAACACCTGAAAGGCATGGTGGTGCCTGGAACGCTGTTTGAAGAGCTCGGCTTTAACTACATCGGGCCGGTCGATGGTCATGATGTGGTTGGGCTGGCACAAACCCTGAAAAACATGCGTAGCCTGAAAGGCCCGCAGTTGCTGCATATCATGACCAAAAAAGGCCGTGGCTATGCCCCCGCAGAGCAAGATCCTATCAGTTGGCATGCCGTGCCCAAGTTTGATCCGGCCAGCGGCACCTTGCCTAAAAGTAAGGCGAGCCTTCCCACCTACTCCACCATTTTCGGTGATTGGCTGTGTGAAATTGCCGCCAAAGACAGCAAGCTGATGGCGGTGACACCCGCGATGCGCGAAGGCTCCGGCATGGTGCGCTTCTCGCGCGATTACCCACAGCAATATTTCGATGTTGCCATTGCCGAGCAGCACGCCGTCACCTTTGCCGCCGGTTTGGCGCTGGGCGGGTACAAACCGGTGGTGGCAATCTACTCCACCTTTTTGCAACGCGCCTACGATCAGGTGATTCATGACGTCGCCATCCAGAACCTGCCGGTACTGTTTGCTATCGATCGCGGTGGCATTGTCGGGGCCGACGGCCAAACGCACCAGGGGGCGTTCGATTTGTCCTTCCTGCGTTGCATTCCCGATCTGGTTATCATGACGCCAAGCGATGAGAACGAATGTCGTCAGATGTTGTTTACCGGCTACCGTTATCAAGACGGCCCTTGTGCCGTGCGCTACCCACGTGGTACCGGAACGGGTGCCACGCTTGAACCGTTGCAGGAACTGCCCATCGGTAAAGGAGTGGTACGGCGCACGGGCGAGAAGGTTGCCATCCTCAACTTCGGCACACTGTTGCCGGAAGCGCAGTTGGTTGCCGAAAAGCGCAATGCGACATTGGTCGATATGCGTTTCGTCAAACCGCTGGATGAAGCGCTGATCGCTGAACTGGCAAAAAGCCACGATCTGCTGGTCACGCTGGAAGAGAACGCATTGATGGGCGGTGCGGGCAGCGGCGTAAATGAGGTAGTGATGGCGCAGCGTCTGACCATTCCAGTGTTAAATCTGGGGCTGCCGGACCGCTTTATCCCACAAGGGACACAGGAAGAAGTACGCCACGATCTGGGGCTGGATGCGGCGGGCATCGAGCGTCGCATTGAGGAATGGCTGAAATAGTTGTATCGACCGAGGCAGCAGCCCCGGTCAGCTATCATATCTTCCGTTTAGGAAAATAGCGGCCAGTGGTGCCCGATCCAGTAGATAATGCCGGCGGAGATAACCCCCGCCACAATATCGTCAATCATGATACCCATGCCGCCGTGCACGTTACGATCGAACCAGCGTATCGGCCAGGGTTTGAAAATATCCAGAATACGAAACACCACAAACCCTGCCAGCACCCACTGCCACTGTTCATCCGGAATGGCCATCAGTGTGATCCACATCCCGACAAACTCATCCCAGACGATGCTGCCGTGATCGTGCACACCCATGTCTTTGGCCGTTTGATGGCACAGGTAAACGCCGATACAAATGCTGAGCATGATAGTCAGCGAATACAGTTGCCAAGGCAGGAAAGAGAGCAGGTACCACACCGGGATCGCTGCCAGCGATCCTACCGTGCCCGGCATCCAGGGAGAGAGTCCACTGCCAAATCCGGTTGCCAGCAGATGCCAGGGATTGCTCAGGCGCAAGCGCTGCTTAGCAGCGCGCTTTGCTTCTCGTTCATTGGCTGAAGTGGTCATAGCCTTTCCAGTTCAGTTCCACTGCGTTGTCACCACGGAAAAAGCGTAGTCCCTCCGACGAGGGAGCTATCTGACCAATGCAGGTATAGCCCACGCCGAGTTGGCCCAGCGCCATGTCGATCGCCCCGCGATTAATTTCCGGCACGGTAAAACACAGTTCATAATCTTCCCCGCCAGACAGCGCCCAGCGCATCGCCTGCTCGGGTTCAACGTGTTGCATCATTGCCGATGAATAAGGGACGGCATCAAGCTGCACGCGCGCGCCGCAATCACTGGCCGCCAAAATATGGCGCAAATCCGAGATCAATCCATCCGACAGATCGATAGCCGCGCTGGCGAGCGTGCGCAACGCCTGACCTTGCAGAATGCGCGGCTGAGGACGCAAATGGCGTTGCACCAACGACTGGCGCGCCGCGCTATCACTGACCTGTAAGCGCTGTTGCAAAATCGCCAGCCCGGCGGCGCTGTCACCCAGCGTTCCCGTCACGTAGATCCAATCGCCAATGCGGGCACCGGCACGGGTGAGCGCACGACCAGCGGGCACCAATCCATGGATGGTCAAGGTAAGGCTCAGCGGGCCACGTGTAGTATCGCCGCCAATCAGTTGCATGCCATAGTAATCCAGCAGCGTGAACAGGCTATCGCTGTAGGCCGCCAGCCACGCACTGTTAATGTCGGGCAAGGTAATGGCCAGGGAGAGCCAGGCAGGATCGGCCCCCATGGCCGCCAGATCGCTTAAGTTAACGGCCAGCGATTTGTAACCCAAATCAGCAGGATCGATAGTCGGTAGGAAATGCACGCCAGACACCAGCGTGTCCGTACTGACGGCTAAAAGCTGCTTTTCTGCCACTGTGAGCAACGCACAATCGTCGCCAATCCCCAATTCCACGTCGCGACGCGGATTTCCCGCCTTGTAGGCGTTCGCGCGATTGAAATAGCGGGCAATCAGATCAAACTCACCGTAAACCATAACCGTTTCCGTCAAAGACAATCGCGAACAGGGCCGGTATTCCGGCCCTGAGCGTTACTTCTTGGTTTGGCGCACCGTAGGAGCGACTTTATCCAATACGCCGTTAACAAACTTGTGGCTATCTTCCGCACCGAACACTTTCGCCAGTTCAATGGCTTCGTTGATGGCAACTTTGTAAGGGACGTCGTCGCGCTTGCTCAGTTCAAACAGGGCAATACGCAGCACGGCGCGCTCCACCTGGCCCAGCTCTTCGAGCTGACGTGACAGGTAGGGTGCCATCAATGCATCCAGTTTTTCTGCCTGCATGGCGACGCCCGCCAGCAACTCGCGAAAGTAGCTGATGTCGACGTCTTTGACATCCTGCTCACTCAGGAATTGCAGTTCAATATCAGCAATGTCATTCTTTGACAATTGCCAGGAATACAGCGCTTGAACCGCACATTCACGAGCGCGGCGACGAGCAGCAGGTTTCACGGAATACCCCTTTCTTAATCAAACTTATTTGATAGCTTTCAATACGTTAATCATTTCCAGTGCGGTCAGCGCAGCTTCTGCACCCTTATTGCCCGCTTTGGTGCCAGCGCGTTCAATCGCCTGCTCAATGCTTTCTGTCGTCAAAACGCCAAACGTCACCGGGATATCGCTGTTCATAGCAACGTCGGCCAGCCCGGAGCTGCATTCACCCGCAACATATTCAAAATGCGCAGTGCCACCACGGATCACCGTCCCCAGCGCCACAACGGCGTCGTAGCCACTTTTCGCCAGTTTGCGCGCCGTCAACGGCAGCTCATAGGCACCCGGCACCCAGACAACGGTAATGTTTTCATCTTTAACCTGACCAATACGCTTCAGCGCATCGATAGCGCCTTCCAGCAGGCTATCGTTGATAAAATGGTTGAAACGGGCAATCGCAATCGCGACGCGGGCATCAGGGGTGGCAACAACACCTTCAATGACGTTCATAGCGTTCCTTATAATCATAATCGCATGCTAATACCCCGCAGGGGGGCGGATTCTATCACATTCTTGCGACGGCGTATCCGGTTTTGTCTGCCACACCCCATTGAGGCCAGAGCAAACCAAAACCGCAGGATATCGGCGTCAGGATTGTGGTATCAAGCGCAGGCGGAGATCGGGGCCAACCTGGCAGACCTCCGTCAGCGTAAATGCAGGCGCTTGCGCCAACTGCGTCAACCCCGGCAGTACACACAGGGCCCGGGCATCTTGCCCCAACAGTTTCGGGGCCATATACACGATCAGTTCATCGACCACGCCCGCATTTAACAGCGCACCGGCCAACGTGGCACCGGCTTCAACCCAAACCGAATTAATCTGGCGCTTGCCGAGCGTCATCATTAGCGCAACCACATCGACACCGCCCCCGTGCTCTGGCAGTGTCAGGTGCGTCACGCTCTCAGGCCACGTCGTATCATGGTTCGGCTGGGTACTTGCCAACCAGGTTTGGCCCGGCTGATGGATCAGTTGGTGCTGAGGGGTTACGCGGCCGTGGCTGTCTACTATCACGCGCACGGGCTGCGGCAGCGGCACATCGGGAAGCTGTTGCTGCATATCGGCATCCAACGTCTCCCAGCGCACCGTCAACAGCGGATCGTCCGCCAGCACGGTAGCGCTGCTGCTAAGGATAGCGGCGCTCTGTGCGCGAAAGCGTTGCACATCCTGACGCGCCTCGGCAGAGGTAATCCACTTGCTCTCTCCGGACGCCATCGCCGTGCGGCCGTCCAGCGAAGCGGCCACTTTAAGACGGACATACGGAACGCCGGTGCGCATCCGTTTCAGAAAGCCCAGATTGACCTGCTCGGCATCTTGCATCATCAGACCGTGGCTGACGGCAATACCCGCCTGCTGTAGGCGGTGTAAACCGCGCCCGGCCACCTGAGGGTTGGGATCTTGCATCGCCGCAACGACGCGCACCACGCCCGCCGCAATCAGCGCATCCGCACAGGGCGGCGTGCGCCCATGGTGACTGCACGGCTCCAGCGTCACATAGGCGGTGGCTCCCCGAGCCCGTTCACCCGCCATGCGCAGCGCATGCACTTCCGCATGCGGTTCACCGGCGCGCAGGTGATAACCTTCGCCGACCATTTCACCGTCGCGCACAATCACACAGCCAACGTTAGGGTTTGGCGAGGTCGTGAAGCGCCCGCGCCGCGCTAATTCAAGCGCGCGCGCCATCCAGAATTCATCTTGCCGTTCCATATGACTAATCCTGTAACCGAGCAATCTCTTCGCCAAACTCCCGGATATCCTCGAAGCTGCGGTATACGGAGGCAAAACGAATATAAGCGACTTTATCCAGGCGCTTCAGGGCATCCATCACCAGGTTGCCGATCATCTTGGCGGTGACTTCACGCTCACCGGTGGCGCGCAGTTGAGATTTGATATGATTGAGGGCGTTTTCAACGTCATCCGCACTGACCGGCCGCTTTTCCAGCGCTTTCAGCATCCCTTTACGCAATTTTTCTTCGTTGAAGGGCTCGCGAACGTCATTGCTTTTGATCACCCGGGGCATCACTAGCTCCGCCACTTCAAACGTGGTAAAGCGCTCATTGCACACCAGACACTGACGGCGGCGCCGCACCTGCGTGCCTTCGCCGACCAGACGAGAATCAATAACTTTGGTATCAACAGCGGAGCAGAATGGGCAGTGCATAACATATCCCGATGATTAGCTTCTCTTGCGCCTAGTTTACCCTGATTTGACTGACTAACCCAAATATCCAGCGCTTACAGACCAATATTTGCATAGGTGCCCGTATAAACGCAGCATGATTTAACTCTCATTCGCCACTACGCTTATATACTTGCCACGTAAAGACGACACGAAAAAAGGCATAATGCAATGAGGGAAAAACCTGAATGAATAACTGTTATCGTGCATCTGGCCTCTTGATACTGGTGCTGGCGGGCTGTTCAGCGCCGCCGCAAACCCCTACGCTGCAACGGGAAGTCGGGCAGCTTAACCGGCAATTACAAACGCTGACGGCCCAGGCGATAGCCCTGGAGCAGCAAAATAGCTTAAACAGTCACTCGACCCACGGCGTGTATCTGCTACCCAGTGCGAAAA
This sequence comes from Candidatus Symbiopectobacterium sp. NZEC151, assembly GCF_025962655.1. Classification (GTDB taxonomy): domain Bacteria; phylum Pseudomonadota; class Gammaproteobacteria; order Enterobacterales; family Enterobacteriaceae; genus Symbiopectobacterium. Next base: position 251,226 of record NZ_JAGFPE010000002.1, read on the forward strand.
GTAGCGCAATTTTGCAAAGCAACATTGGCAAACTGAGCGTTTCCCTGAGCAATATTGAATCAGAGGCGAATGGCACTCAAGCGCTGCTGCACATTCGGCTGCTGGAAGGTGCAGCACTGCCTGCGTTTCACGCGCAACTCGACTGGGGTCAGCTCGATCCGGTCAGTAACAAGCCGTTGCCCAGCGAAACCCAAACACAGGCGCTGGCGCTCGACGCCCCCCTCTTGCCCAAAGCCGAAGCGGTATTTGGTGTGCGTCTGAGCGGTGTAACGCCGGAGCAACTCGGGTTTATACGTCTGCATCAGGTTGAAACCAACCGTCCTTGATGCAAAAAAAAATCCCTGCCGCGGCAGGGATTTTCTCAACGTTATCGTACAGGCTTAAGGCAGGATGGAGGGTTGATCCGCCCCTTCCTTCTCGACTTTCTGCACCAGCAAGTGTTCGCGCTTCATCCCGAGCTTCAGCGCCAGCGCCGAGGCCACGTAGATGGAGGAGATGGTACCGATAGACACCCCGATCAGCATCGCCAGCGAGAAGCCTTCCAGCATCGCGCCGCCGAAAATGTAGAGCATCAATACCACACCCAGCGTGGTGCCGGAGGTCATCAAGGTACGACTCAACGTCTGCGTCAGCGACACGTTCATGATTTCGTAAGGCGTACCACGGCGAATCTTGCGGAAGTTTTCACGAATACGGTCCGATACCACGATGCTGTCGTTCAACGAGTAACCGATAACCGACATCAGCGATGCCACGATGGTCAAATCGATTTCGATTTGAAACAGCGAGAACACCCCCATGGTGATGATCACGTCGTGCGCCAATGCCAGCACCGCCCCCAACGCCAGACGCCATTCAAAGCGGAATCCTACGTAGATCAAGATACAGATCAGCGCGGACAGCAATGCCATGGCACCGTCTTGCGCCAAATCGTTACCTACGCTCGGCCCAACAAACTCGATGCGTTTCACCGTTGCACTCTGTTCCGTGCCCTGGTTAATCACGCTAACCACTTTGTTGCCCAGTTCCTGACCTGACGTGCCCACGCTCGGCGGCATGCGCACCATCACATCGCGGCTGCTGCCGAAGTTTTGAATCAACGGATCGGCAAAACCGGCTTTTTCCAGCGAGTCACGAATCAAGTCCAGATCGGCCGGTTTTTCCAGGTTAATTTCAATCACCGTACCACCGGTGAAATCTAACCCCCAGTTAAACCCGCGCACACCCATAACAATCAGTGACAGGATTAACAAAGTGCCCGAAATGACGAACGCGACGTTATCCCAACGCATAAAGTCATAGACTTTACGACCATAGTTGAGCTGTTCAACAGTATATTCCTGTGCCACGACGCACTCCTCAAATAGACAGCTTGTTAACGCGTTTGCCGCCGTAAACCAGGTTCACAATCGCACGGGTGCCGACAATAGCGGTAAACATCGAGGTCGCAACCCCAATCGCCGTTGTAATGGCAAAGCCCTTGATTGAACCGGTCCCCACAGCGTACAGAATCACTGCCGTGATCATCGTTGTCAGGTTGGCATCGACGATACTGGAGAACGCACCTTTGTACCCTTCATGAATGGCTTGCTGAACCGTGCGCCCGTTCCTGAATTCTTCTTTGATACGTTCGTTAATCAGTACGTTGGCATCCACCGCTACCGCCAGCGTCAACACGATACCGGCAATCCCCGGCATGGTGAGCGTCGCCCCCGGCAACAGTGACATCACCCCGACGATCAGCACCAGGTTAGCCACCAGCGCGGTGGTTGCAATGACACCAAACCCTTTGTAGAACACCACCATAAACAGGATGGATGCCACCAGACCCCACAAGCAGGCTTCAAGCCCCTGGGTGATGTTTTGCATCCCCAGCGTTGGCCCGATGGTACGCTCTTCAACAATCTGGATCGGCGCAATCAACGCACCGGCACGCAGCAACAGGGAGAGCTGACGCGCTTCGTTCGGGTTATCGATACCGGTAATACGGAAGCTGTTACCCAGACGCGACTGAATGGTCGCGACGTTGATCACTTCTTCGTGTTTTTCCAGAATCGAACGACCCGACGTGGCATCTTTCTTCCCGCTGTCCTTGTATTCCACAAACAGGGTTGCCATCGGTTTACCGATGCTGTCCTTGGTGAAATTGGACATGGCGTTGCCGCCCGCGCTGTCCAGCGAGATATTCACCTGCGGACGACCGTATTCATCGGCACCCGAGGTGGAATCGGTAATGTGGTCACCGGTGAGGATCACACGCTTGTACAGCACCACCGGGGTGCCATCACGCATGTTTTTCACTTCAGAATCAACCGGAACACGGCCATTGGCCGCTGCTGTCACGTCCGCAGAACTGTTTACCAGACGGAATTCCAGCGTTGCTGTCGCACCCAGAATTTCCTTGGCACGCGCGGTGTCTTGAATACCGGGCAGCTCAACCACGATACGATCCGCACCCTGGCGCTGTACCAGCGGTTCGGCCACACCCAGTTGGTTAACACGGTTACGCAGGATATTGATGTTTTGCTGGACGGCGTATTCGCGCGCTTCACGCAGGCGCTCGGCACTCATCATCGCACGCATCAGGTTATCGCCGCTGGCGTTAAACACCAGATCGCGATGACGGGTGGTGAGATACGAAATAGCCTCGTTACGCGTTGCCGCATCGCGGAAACGGATCTCAACGGTATTTTCGTCGGCTTTACGCACCGTGGCGTAAGGGATGCCCTTTTCACGCAAATCGCTACGCAGGGAATCCATGGTCTGCTCTTGCAGTTTACCTAACGCCGTTTCCATATCCACTTCCATCAGGAAGTGTACGCCGCCACGCAGGTCCAGACCCAGTTTCATGGGTTCTGCACGCAGCACGCGCAGCCAGTTTGGCGTAGCAGGGGCCAGGTTCAAGGCCACGACATACTTCTCACCCAATGCGTTCACCAGCGCTTCACGAGCGCGCAGCTGAATATCCGGGGTGGAGAAACGGGCAAGGATCGCGCCGCTTTCTAACGCGAGCGATTTGCTGGCGATCTGTTGTTCTTGTAAGACATTCTGGACTTGGATCAGCGTTGACTCACTGGCGGCGATGCCTCGCGCGCCAGTGATTTGTACCGCCGGATCCTCACCATACAGGTTAGGAAGTGCATAAAGCAGACCGATGAGCAAGGCCACGGTCAGCATCAGGTACTTCCACAAAGGATAACGGTTTAACACGGCAGTTCCCTTCGGGAAAATCAAAAATTACAGGGCTTTGATGGTGCCCTTTGGCAATACGGCAGCCACAAAATCACGTTTGATAACCACTTCATTGGTGTCGTTCAATGCAATGGCGATATACCCGGTATCAGAGACTTTCGTCACACGACCCACCAGACCGCCCGTCGTCAGCACTTCATCCCCTTTGGAAATGGAGTCCATCAGTTTCTTGTGATCTTTAGCGCGCTTTTGCTGAGGACGCAGAATCATGAAGTAAAAAATCAGGCCAAAAACAGCCAGCATAATCACCAGAGAGTACGGACTTTGAGCCGGAGCGCCAGTTGCAGCCACAGCATCAGAAATGAAAAAACTCATTTAACTATCCTCTTTGTTATCAAACCAAACGTGTGCAAAAGTATATGAAATCCAAATGTGCCTAAAACGCTTCAACCGTACACATCACGCGCAGCAGGTACGAAACCGCGTTGTCAGTCGTGTTGACCTTCCGCCGTTTCAGCAAGGGACGGCGCTGGCTTGCCAATCCGTTGGTAAAAATCTGCCACAAAATGCGCTAATTTACCCTCTTCGATGGCCTGACGTAAACCCGCCATCAACCGTTGATAATACCGCAAATTGTGGATGGTATTGAGGCGCGCGCCGAGTATTTCGTTGCAACGGTCGAGATGATGCAAGTAAGCGCGGCTATAATTGCGACACGTGTAGCAATCACAGTGCTCATCCAACGGACGAGTGTCATCCTTGTGTACCGCATTGCGGATTTTTACCACACCGTCGGTGACGAACAGGTGGCCGTTGCGCGCATTGCGCGTTGGCATCACACAGTCAAACATGTCGATGCCGCGCCGTACGCCTTCCACCAGGTCCTCAGGCTTGCCGACCCCCATCAGATAACGGGGTTTATCCGCCGGGATCTGCGGGCAAACATGCTCCAGAATGCGGTGCATATCCGCCTTTGGCTCACCGACTGCCAGGCCGCCCACAGCGTACCCATCAAAGCCAATCTCTACCAGCCCTTTTACGGAGACATCACGTAAATCTTCGTAAACACTTCCCTGAATGATACCAAATAACGCGTTGTTGTTATTGAGTTCATCAAAACGATCGCGGCTGCGTTTCGCCCAACGCAATGACATTTCCATCGAACGTTTGGCATAATCCCAATCAGCAGGATAAGGCGTACATTCATCGAAAATCATCACGATATCAGAGCCGAGATCGTACTGGATTTCCATCGATTTTTCCGGACTGAGGAAAATCGCATCGCCATTGATCGGGTTACGGAAGTGCACGCCCGCTTCGGTGATCTTGCGGATGTCACCCAGGCTAAACACCTGAAAACCGCCGGAATCCGTCAGGATCGGGCCGTGCCACTGCATGAAATCATGCAGATCGCCGTGCAATTTCATGATCTCCTGTCCTGGGCGCAGCCACAGGTGGAAGGTGTTACCCAACAGGATTTGTGCGCCAGTCTCTTTCACTTCTTCGGGCGTCATGCCCTTTACCGTACCGTAAGTGCCAACCGGCATAAACGCCGGGGTTTCCACAACGCCACGGTCAAAAACAAGACGACCACGGCGCGCACGGCCATCGGTTTGCAACAATTCGTATTTCACTTTGCCTCCAGCACCAGAAAAACAGTCCGATGTTGTCATTGGTAAGTCAGTCAACACGCCAACAGATCGTACTCTGCGACGCGGTTATACTTTTGCTTTTAAAAACTCAAGCGCCGTCGTCCACTGCACTGACGACCTGCTCCGCCTCGGCAGCAGGATTGCGCGTGATAAACATGGCGTCCCCGTAGCTGAAAAAGCGATACTGCTCGCTCACCGCCGCACGGTAAGCCGCCATGGTGTGCTGATAGCCTGCAAACGCAGACACCAGCATGATCAGCGTTGATTCCGGCAGATGGAAGTTGGTCACCAGCGCGTCGATCACGCGATAATGATAGCCGGGATAGATAAAAATGCGGGTATCACCGAAGAAAGGGGCAATCAGCGCGTCTTGCGCCGCCTGCGCTGCACTTTCCAATGAACGCACCGAGGTGGTACCAACGGCGATCACGCGATTACCGCGCGCCTTACACGCCAGCACGGCATCGACCACGTCCTGCGGCACTTCAGCATATTCCGCGTGCATGATGTGATCTTCGAGGGTATCAACCCGCACCGGCTGAAAAGTGCCTGCGCCGACGTGCAGGGTGACAAACGCCATTTCAACGCCTTTCTCACGCAGCGCAGCCAGCAGCGGATCATCAAAATGCAGGCCCGCCGTCGGTGCGGCAACCGCGCCGGGACGCTGGCTGTACACCGTTTGGTACAGTTCGCGATCGGCGTCTTCATCCGGTCGGTCAATATAAGGCGGCAGCGGCATGTGGCCGATGTCGTTTAATATCGTCAGCACATCGCGCGTATCGTCAAAGTGCAGCTCAAACAGCGCATCGTGGCGCTGGGCCATCACAGCCTTGACGCTGCCATCTTCCCCCAGCAACAGTTCCGTTCCCGGCTTGGGCGCCTTGGACGCTTTGACATGGGCCAGCACGCGCCGCGTATCCAGTACGCGCTCGACCAGCACCTCAATCTTGCCACCGCTGGCCTTTTGGCCAAACAGACGTGCCGGAATGACCCGCGTATTGTTAAACACCAGCAGATCGCCCGGTGCCAGCTTATCCAGCAGATCGGTGAAAACACCATGGGTCAGGGCTCCCGTCGGACCGTCCAGCGACAGCAATCGGCAACCGCTGCGCTGCGCCTGCGGATAGTGCGCAATAAGCGTTTCGGGAAGTTCAAACGAAAAATCAGAGACTCGCATGGCTATTCACTTGGTTGTGCTTTTTATATAAAGAGTGTTCGACAGGAACAGGTAAAAAAACGGCGGTCTAGTCTAGAGCCGTAAGCGCGCGGCTGCAACAAATAAGCAAACGGCGCACGAAATTGATGTAAACTGGCAGAATGAATTTTCTTGCTCATCTTCACTTAGCCACGCTAGCCGACAGTTCGCTTCTCGGCAACCTGATGGCAGACTTTGTGCGCGGTAACCCGCAGCAGGGCTTTAGCGATGACGTGGTGTCGGGTATCCGCCTGCACCGCCGCATCGATGTGCTGACCGATAGTCAGACTGAAGTAAAAGCCGCGGCCGCCCATTTCAGCGCCGATTACCGCCGCGTGGCCCCCATCACGCTGGATGTGCTGTGGGACCATTTTCTTGCCCGTCACTGGACGCGCGTGTGTCCGCAGCAATCGCTGGAAGCGTTTGTTGATACGGCTCGCGCCCAGATAGAGCCACATCTGGCAGAGACGCCGGAACGCTTTCAAAACCTGAATCACTATTTGTGGCGCGAACGCTGGCTGGAGCGCTACGCCGAGTTACCCTTTATTGCCGATGTGCTGCAACGCATGGCAATACGGCGTCCTCGGTTGGCGGCATTGGCAGGCTCGTTTGAGGATATCGAGCGTCACTACACCGCCTTTGAAGACTATTTTTGGTGCTTCTATCCACGCATGATGGAACAGGCTCGCTTGCAACAACTGTAAATCTGTCGATTTATGCTGGGCATCACCAATCAATTCAATAGACAAAACCTATCTCATCAATCGGTCTGTTAGTCTGTATTCACAGAAGAAGAAACCCTATACTGCTTGTTGTTTTTGGTTTCTCTTCCCCTTAATCACTTTTACAGGAGTTATTATGGTCCTGGTAACGCGTCAAGCCCCTGACTTCACCGCTGCTGCCGTATTGGGCAACGGCGAAATCGTTGAAAACTTCAACCTGAAAACACACATCAGCGGTAAAGCGGCAGTGATTTTCTTCTGGCCGATGGACTTTACCTTCGTCTGCCCGTCAGAACTGATCGCCTTTGACCACCGCTACAAAGAGTTTCAAGATCGTGGCGTGGAAGTGGTTGGCGTCTCTTTTGACTCCGAATTCGTTCACAACGCCTGGCGCAACACGCCGGTGAAAAGCGGCGGTATCGGCCCGGTGCAATACGCCATGGTCGCCGACGTGAAGCGTGAAATCCAGAAAGCCTACGGCATTGAGCACCCGGATGCGGGCGTGGCACTGCGCGGCTCTTTCCTGGTCGACAAACAAGGCGTCGTTCGCCATCAGGTCGTTAACGATCTGCCGTTGGGCCGTAACGTTGACGAAATGCTGCGCATGGTTGATGCCCTGCAATTCCACGAAGAGCACGGCGAAGTGTGCCCGGCGCAGTGGGAAAAAGGCAAATCCGGTATGGGTGCATCGCCAGATGGCGTTGCCAAATACCTGACGGAAAACGCCGATAAGCTGTAATGGCCATTTTTCCTTAACCGCCTGTGCACTGGCGGTTTGATTCTGCCGAAGAACCCGGTGCTGTGGCATCGGGTTCTTTTTTTATTGCTGGCAAATCACCTGTCACATCAGGTAATAATCCCAACAAGAAATTATCACTCCTCTAATTCACTTAAAACCATGTCCTTCCTTAGCGTATTTTATTAAATCCACGCCTGGCTCACGCGACCAGAACATTCTCACTGATTGCCTATGAATATTATTCACGTTATTTAATTCAATAACGCTAAATACAGAATTCAGAAATACTAACTCAGTTTAATTACTTCCTTAGCTAACGAAGCAAAGACACAATGCCCGACACTTTCAGTGGATATTTACAAATTGAAATTATGTTAACAAAACGTTGTTGTATTTAATATAAAAACTTAACACTGTCCTATTTAATTAATGGGGCCTTTTCAACGCTGACAGCTGATTTTTTAAAATCGGCTCGGCAGTGTTTTGCCTTGAATACTGACGCTCTAATAACACTCACACATTAGGTATATCTGACAAATTTATCAGGAGGGAGGATGTCGGGCTTAAATGCAATGTTATTAAAAAAAACAACAAGGATTATCCGCAATAAACTCTATTTATCGCTGGCAATATCGTTGCTGACGCCAATACCGTTTTATCTGCACGCCGCAGAAGAACCGGTGGCGGCGGCGGCAGAAGAAGAACCTATCGCCCCTGCGGCGGCGTCAGTCAGCGATACAGCGACCCGTGATACCGCCATTCCGGATCAGAACCTCAACAAGATTACGGTTACCGGCTCTCGCATACCCAGAGCGCAAGCGGAAGGCCCCTCTCCGGTTACGGTGATAACCGGGGAAGAGATGAAGGCACGCGGCTATCGCAACGTTTATGATGCTATCGCCACACAGACCCAGAATACCGGGATGACGCAGGGGGAAGACTACGGCAACACCTGGCAGCCCGCTGCCAATGCGCTTAATTTACGTGGGTTGGGCCCCAACCACACGCTGGTGCTGGTCAACGGGCGGCGTCTGGCAGATTATCCCAATGCGTATGGCGGTTCGGTGAACTTTACCAACATCGCCAATATTCCCAGCGTGATTATCGATCGCATTGAGATATTAAGCAGCGGAGCCTCGGCAATATACGGCTCGGATGCCATCGCTGGCGTGGTCAATATTATCCTGAAAGAGAAAGCCCAGGGTGTCGATGTTAATGTACGCGGAGGGACCACTGAACGCGGCGGCGGCGATAACTATCAATTACAATTGAGCGGCGGTGGAACCTGGGATCGCTTTGATGGTTTCTTCGGTTTAGAAGCCACTAAACGCGACCCTATCTGGGGAAGCCAGCGTGATTTCATGAACAGCTATCCCGACGGTTCTACGGTGGGATATCGACGTAATCTGGAAACCGGCGCGTATATCAGCCCTGGGTGTCAAGGATATGGCGGCCTGTTTGGCGGCAACGTAACGAACAGAAACGGGCGCTGCACCACTGACCAATACTACAATAATTATTGGACAGTGCAGTCGAAGAAAGAAAACTACGATGGCTACCTGAGCGGAGCCTATCACCTCAACGACACCGCTAAAGTGTTTGCCAATCTGTTATTTGGTTTCGACAAAACACAAACCAATACCCGTGGCCCCAGCTTTACCTCGCCCGATTTTTACAATGCCAATACCGGCAATATCGAACGTTGGGCGCGTATTTTTTCTCCCGAGGAGATCGGTGGACGGGAGCGTAATAACAGCGAATGGCGCGAAACCACTTGGACTGGCACGCTGGGTTTCGCGGATAAAATAGGTAGCAGCGACTGGAATTATGAAGTCGCTTACACCCGTTCGCAATACACCAGCGATCGCAGCACGCGCTATACCCCGTTAAGTGGAATTAAGGATTTCTACCTGGGGCCACAGTTGGGTGAACAGGATGGCTACCCCGTCTATGCGCCGGATGCATCGCGCCTCGATAGGCCGCTCACCCGCGAAGAGTGGGCCCGATACAGCGGCGTGCTGAAGCAAAAAAGTAAATCCGAGTCGCAAACCTACAGCTTTACCACCAACGGTGAGCTGTTTAACTTACCTGCCGGTCCGGTAGGGTTCGCCAGCGTTGCAGAATACGGCAAGCAATCGTATTCCGTGCGCCCCGATCGACGTCTTAATGACGGCACCTTTTATAACACCACCCCAGGGTCGGTTTCCGGTGGCGATCGAGACCGCTACGCGCTCGGTGCTGAACTGAGCATTCCGTTGACCGATACACTGCTGGCATCAACCGCAGGCCGCTGGGATCAATACAAATTCAGCGGACGCTCAGAGCAAGATTTTACCTACAATACCGGGCTGGAGTGGCGTCCGGTGAAAAGCTTGCTGTTCCGCGGCAACTACAGCACCAGTTTCCGCGCCCCAGACCTCAACTATATCTACCAGGCTGACAGCAACGGTTACTTCTCTGGACAGAAAGACTACTACGGCTGTGCGCAAGGCATCGAAGGGGCGTGCGATCCGAATGCGGTGAACTACACCCAAAGCGGCACCAGCGATCTTGAATCAGAACACGGTAGATCGTGGAGCTATGGTGTGGTGTGGTCCCCCAGCAGCAACCTGGATTTCTCAGCGGATTTCTGGCGCGTACAGATCAAGGATCTGCTGACTACCGTGGATGCCAACCGTCTGTTGCAGGAAGAGTATCAGTGCCGCATCTCCGGCAATACCGGCAGTCATTGCCAGGAAGTCCTGTCGCGCATTATACGTAATCCCGCCACCAGCGCGGTGGATCCTAACAAGTTGCAGCGGGTACGCATCAACGCTATCAACGCGGCAAGCGAACGCACCAGCGGTTTGGATTTCAAGGCGAATGCACGTTGGGATGCCAACCAATGGGGTGATTTCAGCTCAAGCATAGGCTATTCGCTGGTGCTCTCTCACTTCTACAAAGAGTCCGATGATGCACCGACTCTCGATCTGCGCAACGATTACACCCAGTCAGCGAACTGGAGAAGTAAAATCAACGCCAGTTTAACCTGGAATATCAATGATTTTACCTCAACCGTGTTCGTTAATCGGTACGGTAGCGTTGCCAACGCCGCGGGGACCGGCCGCCTCACTCCGTGGGCCGTCGTCAACGCCAGCGTTCGCTATAAAACCACACCGCAATCCAGCGTCGGCCTCACCGTCAACAATGTGCTCGACAAAGTGAAGAAAGATGAGTCTGCCGGTTGGCCTAATTATCCAACAGGAAATTACGACCCTTACGGACGTCAATGGTGGCTGGACTTCAGCTATCACTTCCAATGAGTTGAGTTCCTAAACGACATTGGCGCAGCGTCCCGGCAACCCTGCGGTGCTGTGCTGATGTCTTCTTTTGCCCTGTGGTAATGGTGAAGGCCAGTGATGTTTCTGGAAGCAAAAAATCAACACAGATTTATCTCTCGCACTGAGGTGATGGCGCTATCGGTAGTCGCCCTGCTGTTGCACGGCACGCTGCTCTGGCTGCTACTGCACCCGCCCGGTATTCGTTCGGCAGAAATCCCGCCCATGATTGCCGCCAGGGGCGAGCAATCCGTCATGGTGGATCTGACTGACACCGCCAGCGCATCGCAGGCGCAGGAGAGTACCCCTCAACCCGCGCCAGAACCGCTCCCGATGGAGCCCGAGGAGTCCGAGCGTGTTCATGTCGATGAAGACGCCGTTACTCCGCCGGAACCCGAGCAGAAAGTGGTGAGTAAACCGCCCGTTGCCAAACCCACGCCGGTGGTCAAAGCCAAGCCAATACCCCGTGCGGTGACCAAGACGGCAGCGCCTGCCAGCACCAATAACAGCAGCGCCCCCAGCACCACACCGGGAGAAACCGCAACGGGCAGCACTCAGGCCAAAGGCAACCCACAAGGCAGCAGCGGGGGAGAAAGCGTTACGCCAGCCGTTTCTGGCATGCAGAGCCTGGGAAACCCGGCACCGGATTATCCTACGCTGGCACTTCGCCGCCGCCAGGAGGGCAGCGTGACGCTGCGGATTCTGGTCCTGGAAAATGGCAAAGCGGGGGAAGTCCAGGTCACGGCGTCCAGCCAGTCAACGCTGCTGGATAATGCCGCGGTCCAGACGGTGCAGCAATGGCGCTTTATTCCGGCCAAACGCGGCAATGTCGCGATCAAGGGTTACGCGATTCAAACCATTACGTTCAGGCTTCCCAAATGAAGCCATTAACAGCGTCAGCATAAGGTATTGTTATCATGACCGAAAAAACGCTCCCGGCACTGGTGTCCTCCGACAGTAGCCAATCAACAGCGCAGTCCCCCTCTTTAGCGGCGCCCACCCCGTCGACGTCACCGACCACGGCCGAGACAGCCGTGCCTTCTCAGCCCGAGACGGCGCTGTTTGGCAATGAATTGCTTTCCAGCCCGCTCAGTTCGCTGGTTGTCCCCACGGTGCTTAGCGTGTTGATATTCTTCTCGGTGGTAACCTGGGCCGCGCTGTTGATCAAGGGGGTACAGTTCTCTCGTTTTCGCAGGCAAAACAAGCATTTTTCCTATCAATTCTGGAAATCGCCTGACCTGTTGGAAGGCGGTCAGGTTGCGCGGCAGAGCCAGGGTTCTCTCGCACGCATCGCACGGGTGGGTCTGGATGTCATCAGCGGAAACGATATCTCCACGCATCGCCGCGAGCTCGCACGCAAAATTAACCGGGGCGAACGATTGGAGCGCAGCCTGCGTCAACAAATTTTGCGTGAACGGCGGGTATTGGAGAGTGGATTAGCCATTGTCGCCAGCATTGGCAGCACCGCGCCTTTTATCGGGTTGTTCGGAACCGTGTGGGGCATTATGGAAGCGCTGGTGCGCATCGGCATTACCGGTGAAGCCGGGCTGGACAGCGTTGCTGGCCCGATTGGGCACGCGCTCATCGCCACCGGTATCGGTATCGCCGCCGCCGTGCCCGCCGTGCTGGTTTACAACTACTTTGTCCGCCGTTTCAAACTCGCCAGCGGCGATATGGAAGCCTTCGCCGAAGAGTTTTACAGTCTGGCGCAGGAAACCGGCTTCTCCACGGAGCTACAGCATGATGGGAGCGGGATCTAATGGCGATATCTCATCATCAAGACGACGAAATACTGAGTGAAATGAACGTGACGCCCCTGGTGGATGTCATGCTGGTGCTGTTGGTGGTGTTTATCGTCACCGCCCCGTTACTAACCAATGCCATCCCGCTCAAGCTGCCCAGCACTGCCAGCGTTGCGCCACCGAATCAGCCAAAACCACTGGTGGTCAGCGTTGACAAGGAAGGCAACTACTATATCGATCGCCAGCAGATGCCCCTGGAGCAAATCAGCCTCGCGGTTAGCGCCGCCCATCAACAGGATGAACAGCGCGCCGTGCAACTGCGGGCAGACAGCCAGGTGGTGTATGAGCACGTAGCCAAAGCGATGGCGGCGATTCAAAAAACCGGTATTACTCGTTTGGCGGTCATTACCGATGCGAATGGTTAAGTCACTCTATCAGCGCCTGAAGTGCACCCTGACGGCCACCCCAGGCGATGTCCAGCGTAAGGTGGCGGTGGGGAGATGTGCGCTCGGCGGCGCCTTGATGTTGGCGCTGATACCGTTGGCACAGGCAACCGTGCCAACGGTACACGGGCTGGCGCTTTACGATAATCCAATGCTGCCCGCTGATTTTGATCACTTTCCTTACGTCAATCCCCGTGCGCCGAAAGGCGGTACGCTGGTACGTTCCGTACAGGGCAGTTTCGATTCCACCAACCCCATGATTATCACCGGCACCGCCGCCGCGGGGTTGAAGGCATTGGGCAGCGGGTTGGTGTATGAGTCACTGATGGTGCATAGCGCGGATGAGCCCTTTACCGAGTATGGCCTGATCGCCTCCGGCATTCGGCTGGATCCGGCGCGCCGATGGATTGAGTTTGATATTCATCCTGACGCCCGCTTCAGCGATGGCGTCCCGGTGACCGCAGCCGATGTAAAATTCAGCTTCGAGCTGTTACGCCAGCAGGGGTTACCCTTGTATCGTGGTTACTACGCTGATGTACTGGACGTCACGCTCCCCCATCCCAACACGGTGCGCTTCGCACTGGCGGAGAACAACTCACGCGAGTTGCCGCTTATTCTGGGGCAATTCCCCATATTGCCTGCCCATATCTGGCGTGGCCGTGACTTCACCCGGCCAACGCTGGATATTCCCATTGGCTCCGGCCCATATCGTGTCACCAAAGTCTCTCCGGGGTCACAGATTGAATACCAGCGTAACCCGGAATATTGGGGCCGCGATCGGCCCGTCAATCGGGGGCGTTACAACCCTGACCGCATCATCTACGACTACTACCGTGACGATAGCGTCGCACTGGAGGCATTTCTTGCGGGTCAGGTGGATTACCGGCTGGAAACCTCATCATCACGCTGGATGAACGACTATCGCGGCCCGGCAGTGGCACGGGGCGATATTCAGAAAATCACCGTGAAGCGGGGATCTCCCGCCCCGATGCAAGCGTGGGTAATGAACCTGCGCAATCCGATGTTTCAGGATAAACGGGTTCGAGAAGCGTTGGCGCTGGCTTTCGATTTCGATACCGTCAACCGCCTGTTTTTCTACCAACTTTACCGGCGGACACAGAGTTTTTTTGAGGACTCGGACATGGGAGCCACGGGCAGCCCTCGGGGCAATGAACTGGCGCTGCTACGCACCTTGGGCACAAAAATTCCGTCAGCGGTAATTGATACCGCGCTGCCCGATGACGCGGCATTACATCGTTACCAGCGTTTGGATAAAGCATTCCGCCTGCTGCAACAGGCGGGCTACCACATCAAACAGCAACGGTTAGTGGATGCCAGTGGCAACGCCTTCACGTTTGAACTGTTGCTCTCCGACAGTGGGTTACAGCGCCTTGCATTGCCCTACGTGCAGAATCTGGCCCGACTCGGTATTCAGGCCCGGATCAGCGTTATCGATCCCGCCCAGTACCAAATCCGGCTTCAGCAACACCGTTTCGATATGATCCATGACGTTTTTGGTCAATCCAACAGTCCGGGCAATGAGCAACGCTATTACTGGACCAGTGACTATGCCGATGTGCCGGAAAGTAACAATACGCCAGGCATCAAAAACCCCGCGATTGATGCGCTGGTTGACGCCTTGATCAGAGCCGAGACGCGGGAGGAACTGTTGGCGGCTACCCGCGCGTTGGATCGGCTGTTGCGTTTCAATGCCTATGTGGTGCCGTTATACCACGCGGCGGGCTATAACATGGCGCTGTCACGGCGGCTTAACCGACCGGAGCGCCAACCCCGCTACGGTGTTGACATAGAATCCTGGTGGCTCACGCCGGGTGCTGGAGAGACACGCTGATGATGCACTATCTGGTTCGCCGCTTGTTGCTGATGGTGCCCACCCTGCTCGGCATCTTGTTGCTCAATTTTGCCATCATTCAATCTGCACCGGGCGGGCCGGTGGAGCAAATGCTGGCGCGCATGAACACATTGGGTGCCGAACGCAGTCTCTTCGGTGGCAATAATGATGGGGTCTCCCAATCCGACACCGCACACAGTGAGGGGCTGGATCAGGTTTTTATCAATCAGCTCAACCACCAGTTTGGCTTTGACAAACCCTGGTGGCAACGCTTTGCCAAAATGGTTGGCGATTACCTTCAATTCGATTTCGGCGACAGTTTTTTTCGTGGTGTCAGCGTGGCAACCTTGATTCAGGAGCGGCTTCCGGTCACGGTCTCTCTCGGGTTATGGACCATGCTATTGATGTATCTGGTGTCCATTCCACTCGGCATTGCCAAGGCAGTCAAGCACGGTTCGCGCTTCGATAGCCTGACATCCAGCATCATTATTATCGGTTATGCGGTACCCGGTTTTCTGTTCGCCTCACTGTTGATCACTTTTTTTGCCGGTGGACAATACTTCCACTGGTTCCCATTACGCGGGTTGACGTCGGGAAATGCCGAATCGCTGTCCACCTGGGGTAGAATTGCCGACTATTTTCATCATATTGCACTGCCGGTGCTGGCGAATACGGTGGGCAGTTTTGCTGCACTGACGCTGCTGACCAAAAACAGCTTTCTGGATGAAATTCATCGTCAATATGTGCTGACCGCACGCGCTAAAGGTGCCAACAACCGGCAAGTGTTGTATGGCCATGTTTTTCGCAATGCCATGCTGATTGTAGTGGCCGGTTTACCGGGGTCCATTGCCGCTATTTTTATCAGTGGCTCGTTGTTGATTGAATATATGTTCTCTTTGGAGGGAATGGGCTTTCTGGGTTATGAAGCGATTCTGACGCGAGATTATCCGGTTATTTTTGGCACGCTGTATTTATTCACCCTGATCCATTTACTGGTAAAAATCATGAGTGACCTGCTTTATTCATGGATCGATCCCCGTATTCATTTTGAGGGCAGATCATGACAAATGAAACCGTGGCTATTTATCAACCCACACGTTTTTCTCCATTAACACAGCGTCGCGCACGACTTTTTTTCTCTAACCGTAAAGTGGTTATTGCCTGTGTTTTATGGCTGCTATTAATTGTCATCGGATTATTTGCCGATGCGATCGCCACGGATAAACCCTGGTTGCTTAAATACGATGGAAACTTTTACTTTCCCTTATTGTTTGATTATCCGGAAACCACCTTTGGCGGCACATTACCTACGCTGGCTAATTACAGCGATCCCCAGGTACAACACTGGATATTGAGTAAAGGGTATTGGGTTCGGGCCCCGGTTCCCTGGACATGGGAAACGATCGACATTGCCAATACACAGACGGTGCCTTCCCCGCCCTCGAGTCGCCACTGGTTGGGCACTGATGACGCCGGTCGCGATGTGCTGGCCAGAGTCATTTACGGTATTCGCATCTCGCTACTGTTCGCCATGATTGTCAGTACCGGAGCCGTTGTGCTCGGCACCCTGATCGGTGGCATACAAGGGTACTGGGGCGGACGGGTCGATCTCTATGGGCAGCGTTTTATTGAGATATGGGCCGGGCTTCCCACCCTGTTTATGCTGATGATCCTTTCAAGCATGGTCACCCCCAGTTTGGGCTGGTTGACTCTGACGATGGTGATGTTTTCCTGGCTGAGCCTGGTGGATATCGTGCGCGCTGAATTCTTACGCACGCGCAATCAGGATTACGTGGTGGCCGCTACGCTGATGGGCCTGCCAGCCAGAACGGTGATGTGGCGTCATATATTGCCCAACGCCATGATCTCGACCCTGACATTTCTACCCTTCACCTTTACCGGGGCTATCACCACGCTGACATCACTGGATTTTCTCGGTTTTGGGCTGCCACCGGGCTCCGCCTCTCTGGGGGAGTTGATCAATCAGGCACGCAACAACCCGCAGGCCACCTGGCTGGCGGTCACCGCGTTTTTCTCACTGACGTTGCTCCTCTCCCTGATGGTATTTATCGGGGAAGGATTACGTGATGCCTTCGATCCCCGTTATGAGCGTCGTCAGTAAATCACGCTCGCCACAGCCCAAGGAGGCACTCCGTGCAACACTTACTTGACGTCACACAACTGCGCATCACCCACGCGGATCGCTGCCTGGTAGACGGGCTTGACCTTCACGTGCAACGCGGTGAAACCCATGCTTTGGTAGGAGAATCAGGCTCAGGCAAATCCATCAGCGCCCTGTCACTACTCGGCCTGCTCCCTCGTAGCTTGCAGGTCAGCGGCAGCATCACACTCGACGGGATGGATCTGTCACTGCTGGATGAGCGCACTCTCATCCGCCATCGAGGCCAAACCGCCAGTTTTATTTTTCAGGAGCCGATGACCTCACTCAATCCGTTACACACCATCGGCAAGCAAGTGATGGAAGCCATTGCGTTGCACCGCAAGCGGACAACGCCGCAATTGCGTCATGAGGCGATGGCACTGTTGGACCGCGTAAAACTGGGCGCCTCACCGCGCTGGTTCGAGGCTTTTCCACATACGCTTTCCGGCGGGCAACGCCAGCGGGTGATGATCGCGATGGCAATGGCTAACCGTCCCTCGCTGTTGATTGCCGATGAACCCACCACGGCACTGGATGTCACGGTGGCGCGGGACATTCTCGACTTGCTTGATGAGATAAAAAACAGTGAAGGTATGGGGTTATTGCTGATCACGCACGATCTTAATCTGGTCAGGCGTTATGCCGATAATGTCAGCGTGATGCGGGCAGGAAAATGCATCGAACAAGGGACAGTACAACAGGTGCTTGCTGCACCAGCAACCCACTATACCCGCGAGTTGATTGCCGCCGAACCCGAAGGATGCCCCCACCCCGTCGAACCTCAAGCAAGAGAGGTACTGTCCATTGAAAATCTGAGCGTCACCTACCCTGCCCAACGCCGCTGGTTCAGAAAAGCCCCCCCCACCTCCCCTACGCTGACAAATATCAGCCTAACCGTGAAGCAAGGGGAAACCCTGGGGGTTGTTGGGGAATCCGGCTCCGGTAAATCGACATTGGCAAAAACCATACTGGGGTTGCAACCGGGAGAGGGAAAAATCGTCTTTCTCGGCCAACGCGTCGATCGCTGGTCGTTGTATGGCTGGGGGGCTTTGCGCAATAAGCTACAGTATGTGTTTCAAGACCCTTACGGCGCACTGTCACCGCGCATGAGTGTGTTTGATATTGTCAGCGAAGGGCTACGCTATCAACAACCGCACCTTTCCCTTGAACAGGTGCATCAGCGTGTGAGCAAGGTACTACAGGACGTAGAATTAAACGAAACCTTTGCCGCACGCTACCCGAATGAGTTATCTGGCGGGCAGCGCGCGCGTATTGCCTTGGCGCGCGTGTTGATCCTCAATCCTGCACTGCTGATCCTGGATGAACCTACCGCAGCACTCGACAGATTGGTGCAAAAAAAACTGATCGCGCTATTACGCGACTTACAGGTGGAATATGGCCTGAGCTATTTGTTCATTAGCCACGATCTGTCCGTGGTCAAAGCGCTGGCACACCGGGTGCTGGTGTTAAAAGCGGGACAGGTTGTGGAACAAGGCAATACGCACAACCTGTTCCACCACCCTCAATCCAGCTATACCCGCAGGTTGGTCGAGCGTTGATGAGCCCGGATTAACCGGTTGTTTCTTCAGGCGCACAGCGTGTGTTCGCCTGAATACGTCCCATCAGGCTGATGCGTTGACCGCATCAGCACGCTGTTCGCGCTCAACCACGCTTACGCGTGGTTATTCGCCAGCTTCTGACATTTCTGTTTAAAGGCATAGCCCAACAGCAGCAGCGCAATCCACAGCACGCCCACGTAGAGGGAAATGCGTGTTTCTTCGAAGTAGCCAATCAGCCCGATAATAAACACCAGGAACACGATACCGACTACCGAAGACGCCACGCCACCCGGCAGCGGGAACGCCAATGCTTTCACCTCGTTCTCACTCAAACGACGACGGAACGCAATTTGTGAACAGAGGATCATGATCCACACCCACACGGTGGCGAAGGTTGCCAGCGACGCAATCACCAAAAACACTTTGCCCGGCATGATGTAGTTCAGATAAACCGCCACCAACAGTGCCGCCATCATCACCACCACCGTGACCCACGGAATACCGCGCTGTGACACTTTGGCAAAGACCTTGGGCGCGTTGCCCTGCTCGGCCATACCGTGCATCATGCGGCCCACGCCAAACACGTCGCTGTTAATCGCAGACAGGGAAGCGGTAATCACCACAAAATTGAGAATGCCTGCGGCTGCCGTGATGCCAAGGTGCTGGAAGGTCAGCACAAACGGGCTGCCTTCGGTGCCCACTTGATTCCACGGGTAGATCGACATAATGACAAACAGCGTGCCCACGTAGAACACCAGAATGCGCCACGGCACCGAGTTAATCGCACGCGGAATGGATTTATGCGGATCTTTGGCTTCGCCAGCAGTGATACCAATGATTTCGATACCGCCGTAGGCAAACATCACCAGTTGCAGCGACAGCACCATGCCCATCACGCCGTTACTGAAGAAACCGCCGTGACTCCACAGGTTACTGATTCCGGTTGGTTGGCCGCCGTTACCGATACCCCACACGATAATCCCGATACCCGCCACGATCATGATGATGATGGTGGCAACCTTGAAGAACGAGAGCCAAAACTCCAGCTCACCGAACACCTTCACGCTCATCAGGTTGATGGCACCAATAATCAGCACCACGCTCAGCACCCAAATCCAATGCGGCACGTCAGGGAACCAGACGCTCATGTAGATACCAAACGCGGTCACATCGGCGATGGCAACGATGAGGATCTCAAAGCAGTAGGTCCATCCGGTGATATAACCTGCCATCGGCCCCAGATAATCCTGCGCGTAGCGGGAAAAGGAGCTGGCCTGCGGGTTATTAACGGACATCTCTCCCAGCGCCCGCATAATGATATAAGCGATAACGCCACCGATGATATAAGCCAACAGCACGCTGGGCCCTGCCATCTGAATGGCACTGGCCGAGCCATAGAACAGCCCAGTACCAATCGCCGATCCGAGTGCAATGAAGCGGATGTGCCGCGTGCTTAACCCACGCTTTAGCTTAGCGGATTGTTGTTCCATAAATTAAGCAGCCCTGTCTTACAAATGAAAAACCACAGGCGACCGCCTGTGGTGAAAAATACCGCGTTACTGCGTTATTGGTGCGCCGTCACTTCCTGACGCCCGCTCAGCCGGTCATAAATAACCGCAGCCAGCAGCACCACCAGCGACGGTGGCAGCCAGGCCAATCCCTGTTCACCCAACGGCAAGTTCAGGCTCCAGGCTGGCAGCAATGACGCAAAGGTCGATGATTTTACCCCATCAATCAGGCCGAATAACAGGCTGATTAACATGACCGGGGCCACAATACGCGAAGCCTGATTCCACCAGCGCAGAGTAAAACTCAGCAAAACCAGAATGATACAGGGCGGATAGATGGCTGTCAGCACCGGAATGGAAAGCTGAATCAGATGGCTCAACCCCAGATTGGCGACTAACGCAGAGAAGCCGCCCAGCACAAACACCAGCGTGCGGTAGGAAAACGGCAAATACTGGGAGAAAAATTCGGCGCAGGCGCAGGTCAGGCCAACCGCAGTGACCATGCAGGCGATAAAAATCAACAGCGCCAGGAAGCCGCTGCCCATGCTGCCGAAGGTGTGCTGTACGTAGGCATGCAGGATTTCGGCCCCATTTTGCGCGTGAGGAATCAGTTCGCCGCTCACAGAGCCCAATTTGAACAGGCTCAGATAGACCAACGTCAACCCGACGCCGGCAATCAAACCGGCCCAAATGGTATAACGGGTCAGCAGCGTGGCATCGGTCACGCCGCGTGAACGGGCCGCATTGACGATAACGATCCCGAACACCATGGCACCCAAGGTATCCATGGTCAGGTAACCGTTCACAAAACCGTTAGAAAACGGCACGCTTTGATAGACGTCGGTCGCCGGGATCGGCGAGCCCGCAGGCCACATCACCGCCGCCAATCCCAGCACCGCCAGCGCCAGAATTTTTAACGGAGCCAGCACGTGGCCGACCGTATCCAGCAGACGCCCCGGGTAGAGCGAAATGCCGATCACCAGCACGAAATAGACCACGCTATAGATCAGCAACGGCGTGGCGGAATCGCCAAACAGCGGAGCCAATCCCACTTCGAACGATACCGTGGCGGTACGCGGCGTCGCGAACAGCGGTCCGACGGCCAGATAACACACGGTCGCCAGCAGGACGCCGGCTTTCTGGCCGATGGGGGAGCTCAGCGCATCGACACCACCGCCCACACGCGCCAGCGCGACCACGGTCAACACCGGTAGGCCAACAGCGGTAAGCAGAAAACCAAGCGCTGCGGTCCAGACGTGTTCACCCGCCTGCAAACCCACGATTGGCGGGAAAATGATGTTCCCCGCCCCGACAAACAGCGCAAAGGTCATAAACCCCAGCGCCACGATATCTTTGGATGCTAAACGATGACTCATAGTTATGTTGTGTTGCCTGTATATAAATGCGACAAAATGAGAAGACGAACCGCGGCGTGGTATAAATTATTCTTATCGCGCAGACGTTATAGGGCGCTAAGTAAAACGTTTATAGCAATAAAAGACAAGTAGCGATCCAAAATGCGAAGTATTACGCCAACCTAACAACAATAGTTAGCAGATAATATCACCACTCACACAACCTTCCGCACATGATTTGTGCATTTAGTGCCTTTGCCTTGCAATAAAACCAGTATAAAAACGCGTAATACGCGCAAAATGGACATAAAAGAGGCAGTGCTTCAGCATAAGAAGCGCTTTTTGCTGCAAGAAGGGGCAAGTGGCAGGGGATTACGCGGTAAGCGGTATGAAAGGGTTTGCAGATTTTGACGCCCCACGGCGGGGCGTCGAGAATACACCGGGGATAGCGCATCAGCGCTGCCCCGGCGTTATGCGCTCGTGTGTTACTTGCCCCACACGGCGGCAGCGGTATCCACAACCAGACGCAGCTTGGCCCACTGCTGCGCTTCCGTCAGGCTGTTGCCCTCTTCCGTGGAGGCAAAACCACACTGCGGGCTGAGGCAAAGCTGGTTGATATCGACATATTTCGCCGCTTCCGCGATGCGCGCTTTCAGCAAGGCCGGATCTTCCAACTCGCCGTTTTTGGTGGTCACCAGACCCAGCACCACTTGCTGATGTCCCGGTTTGATGAAACGCAGCGGCTCGAAGCCACCTGAGCGATCGTTATCGTA
This sequence comes from Candidatus Symbiopectobacterium sp. NZEC151, assembly GCF_025962655.1. Classification (GTDB taxonomy): domain Bacteria; phylum Pseudomonadota; class Gammaproteobacteria; order Enterobacterales; family Enterobacteriaceae; genus Symbiopectobacterium. The sequence continues at coordinate 273,436 of NZ_JAGFPE010000002.1, forward strand.
TTCGAGGAAAAACTCGTCCACATTGACTTCGCCAAACAGGATCGATGCCACCGGCTCATACCCGCCTTCAGAAATCCAGGTAGAGCGGAAGTTACCGCGACATACGTGCAAACCGATGGTCAGATCGGCAGGTTTACCCACCAGGGCTTTATTCAGCACGTCGGCGTAGGTACGCGCCAGTTGCTCCGGATCTTCACCGCGTTCGCGAATTTGGCGTTTTTGATCGTCAGAGCACAGGTAAGCCCATACGGTATCATCCAGTTGCAGATAGCGGCAGCCTGCGGCGTAGAAAGCGTGAATCGCATCGTGCCAGGTCTGCGCCAGATCGTCGAAATAAGCATCCAGCGTGGGATAAACCTGACTGTCGATGGCCTTGCGTCCGCCACGGAAATGGAACACGCTCGGGCTGGGAATCGTCATCTTGGCGGTCACATCACCCGCGATGCTGTTCAGGTAGCGAAAATGCGCCAGCATCGGGTGCTGCGGGTTAAAGCTGACCTTGCTCGTCACTTTGATGGCACGAGATTTGGTTTGGATACCGTTAAACTGAATACCGTGGTCCGCTTCGAAAGCTTCCACCCCGTTCAAGCCTTCGAAAAAGTCGAAGTGCCACCAGGCGCGACGGAATTCACCGTCGGTAACAACCTGAAGCCCGGCTTCACGTTGCAGCTCAACCGCACGCAGAATTTCTGCATCTTCAACGGTGCGCAGTTGCTCCGCATTAATGGCACCGGACTGGAATTGCACGCGCGCTTCTTTGATTGCAGCGGGACGTAACAGGCTGCCGACCACGTCAGCGCGGAAAGGGGGAAGTACTTTAGCCATGGTAAACTCCTGATCTTTCGCAACAACCCCCTCCCGACACGGCACGAGACAAGCGGCATTGCGAAATAGTTTCAAAATGAATAGTCACGCCGTACAGTAATCACGCCTTATACTTATTTAGACATCTGGACGGCTAGAAGGTAGGTAAATCCTGTCATGGCAGCAGGTTGAGGGCAATAGAATAATTTTCACTTTCCGCGACAAACATGAATAAAATTCACGTCAGACTGATGACAAAGTCACTTTCCCCTCTCGTCGTCCTCGGCCTTCCCTCTCGTCATCCTCGGCGAAAGCCGGGGATCTCCGCCAGAATGAACGCGTTTCACCTGCACGAGGTTCCCGCCTTCGCGGGAATGACGGTGATGGATGAGAATGACAGCGTGCTACAGACCGAGCTGCTGGCGTGCGTTAACCCGCACAGGCTCAGGCAAGGGAAGATAGCCATCCTGACTCACCAGATTTTGCCCGGCGGTAGACAACACCCGATCCATAAAGGCGGCGGTCAGGCTATCCAGCGCATGCTCTGGCGCTTTATTGACATAAATATAGAGATAGCGCGCGTAGGGATAACGGCCACTGCGAATATTGTCCACCGTTGGCGCAACGTAGTCGCTTCCCTGCGCCGCCAGCGGCAACATTTTCACCCCGCTGGCGCGAAAACCGATGCTGGCATAGCCAATTGCCTGTGTGGAGGTGGCGACAGCCTGCACTACCGACGCCGAGCCCGGTAGCTCATTCACCAGCGGCAAGAAATCCCCGCCGCACAGCGCTTGCTGCTTAAAAAAGCCATAGGTGCCTGACGCGGAGTTGCGCCCGTAGCGCAGCACGCGGCGCGGTGCCCATTCACCGGTCAGCCCGAGATCGCGCCAATGGGTAACGGTTTGCGTTGCCCCGCAGCGATGGGTAATGGAGAACAGCGCATCGAGCTGTTGCACGTTCAACCCCGGCAGCGGGTTATCCTGATTCACTAACACCACCAGCGCATCCATCGCCACCGGAACGGCCAAGGGAGGATAGCCGTAGCGCTGCACAAACGCCTCAATCTCACTGGCCTTCATGGCACGGCTCATCGGGCCAAGCTGTGCCGCACCGGAAGCGAGTGCCGTGGGTGCCGATGACGATCCCGCCGCCTGCATCTGCACGTTAACGCTGGGATAATGCTGGTTGAAATCGGCAGCCCAAAACGCCATCAGCGTCGCCAGGGTATCAGAGCCTGCGCTGGAGAGATTCCCCGCCAGCATTTGCTCGCTGCGCGCAGTGTGGCTCCAGCCACTGAGTAGCAGCGCAGTACAGAGCAAGAAACCCGAAAAACGCGGGGCTGGCATCATAGGTCAACTGTCCATCAGGCCGAAGGGGTAGTGCTATTCTCCGACAGAGAGGCAGGGACAATCAACCGGTTAGGAAGCGTAAACATAAAACGCGCTCCGGCACCCGGTTCACTGAGGATCTCCAATCGCGAATCATGATGGCTGAGCGCATGCTTGACGATGGCGAGCCCCAACCCGCTGCCGCCCGTTTGGCGCGAACGGGCTTTATCCACGCGGTAAAAACGCTCGGTCAGGCGAGGAATGTGCTCTGCGGCAATACCGGGGCCATTATCGCTGACCTGAAACTGCGCGCCCTGCGTGATTTTTTGCCAGCACACTTCAATGCGCGTGCCTTCCGGCGTGTGATTAACCGCGTTGTACACCAGATTGGAGAAGGCGCTGTGCAACTGCTCTTCATTGCCATAAACGCTCAGCCCATCGTTGATGCGGAACACAATTTCGTGACGCTCCTGGCTCAGCGTCTGTGCTTCACGTTGCAGGATGCGCAGCATGCGTGGCACATCGACTTTTTCCGCCAGATTGATCGGCGCTGCCGCTTCGATTTTCGATAACGTGAGCAACTGTTTCACCAGCCCGTCCATGCGCCGCGTCTGTTCCTGCATGGTGGAGAGCGCTTTGTTACGCAGCGGGCTATCCAGCGAGTCGTCCTGCATCATCTCCAGATAGCCTTGCAGCACGGTGAGCGGAGTGCGTAATTCATGGCTGACGTTGGCAAAGAAATTGCGCCGCGCGCCTTCCAATTGGTGCATTTGGGTGATGTCGCGCACCACCATCAACAATTGCCCTTCCGAGTAAGGCATAACGCGGAATTCGACATGGTGTGAATTGATCAGTTGCAGGGTCAAGGCGCGGGTGAAATCCTGCTGGCGCATGTATTGCGTGAACTCGGGATAGCGCAGCAAATTGAGGATATTCTGGCCGTTATCTTCCGGCCAACGCAGGCTGAGCAAATGCTGCGACAGGCCGTTGCACCAGATGATGGTGCCCTCCTCGGTGGTGATCACCACACCGTCGGGCAGCGACTCGGCACCGCTGCGAAATCGTTTGATCAGCAAGGCCAGCTCGCGCCGCCGCCGCCGATTACGCAGTTGCATTTGATACAGCCCGTAAAACAGCGGCTCCCAACTCCAGCGCCCGGGCGGCGGCGTCATGCTGCGATCGACCCACAGCCAATAGGAGAGTTTAAGCTGGTTGTAATAGTTCCAGCCAAGCACCACCAACACAGCCACCAGCATAAACCAGGGCAGGTAGCCGAAAATCAGGCCCAACAACAGGGCGGGCAAGCAAAAAAAAGCCAGCTCCAATGCCAGCTTTTTCCACGAAAGACGTTCTAACACGTTAAAAATTCTCCGCTTTGGCGGTATTCAGCCACGATGTCGCGCACGCTATGGCTAACGCACACATCAATAACGCGTAGAAAAACGGTACCCCGTTCCCCGGACCGTTTGCACCATTTTATCGTGTCCGCTGGTTTCCAGCGCCTTGCGCAAGCGACGAATATGCACGTCCACAGTACGATCCTCAACATAAACGTTAGTTCCCCAAACGTTATTGAGCAACTGCTCGCGACTGTAAACACGCTCAGCGTGCGTCATAAAGAAATGCAGCAGCTTGAATTCGGTCGGTCCCATCTCCAGCGCGTGCTGTTCTGTGGTGACGCGATGAGAGGTGGGGTCCAGACTCAACCCCCGCATTTCAATCACTTCTTCCACCGCCATCGGTGAAATACGGCGCATTACCGCCTTGATACGTGCTACCAGCTCTTTGGGCGAAAACGGCTTGGTGATGTAATCATCCGCGCCAACCTCAAGCCCGCGCACGCGATCTTCCTCTTCGCCGCGCGCCGTCAGCATCATGACCGGAATATCCCGCGTCAGCGCTTCGCGCTTCATGTGCTTGATAAACTGCAACCCCGAGCCACCTGGCAGCATCCAGTCCAGCAGCACCAGATCCGGATAGGGTTCGGACAAACGCGTCACTGCGCTGTCATAATCTTCCGCTTCAACGGACTGATAGCCGTTTTGCTCTAACACGAAGCACACCATTTCACGAATCGGCGCTTCATCCTCTACGACCAGTATGCGTCTTGCCATTGTTCATCCTGCCGTTAGTCAGCGTATGAAACGCGTCAACAATAACGAAATATCACGATTGCCCACTTTACCTAAACAACAGGTGCCTGAGTGGCTCATCTTCTGCGGGCGAAAGCAGTATGCGTCAGTTTTATGACAGATTTATGAAAATCAACGCTGAAGGTAACACCCTGTTTAGCGGTTGTTTCCAAAATTTTCGCGGCGATAACGACAGCCACCGCCCACACTGCTTATAATCGCCCTACAGTAGATAGCACGTCTAACAGGAAACGCCATGCGTATCATTCACACCGCAGACTGGCATCTGGGCCAATATTTTTATACTAAAAGTCGCGCACCGGAGCATCAAGCGTTTCTCGACTGGCTCATCGAGCAGATAACCGAACATCAGGTCGATGCGCTGATTGTGGCGGGTGATATTTTTGATAACGGTTCGCCGCCCAGCTATGCGCGCGAAATGCTCAACCGGTTTGTGGTGGCATTGCGCCCCACCGGATGCCAGTTGGTGTTGCTGGCCGGCAACCACGATGCGGTGGCGACCCTGAATGAATCACGGGACTTGCTGGCGTGCCTTAATACCCGTGTTATCGCCAACGCCGCCGAAGATGTGACGCAGCAGGTATTGGCACTCAATACCCGCCAAGGCGCGCCCGGCGCGATGCTGTGCGCCATTCCTTTTCTGCGTCCGCGCGACATCCTGCGCAGTCTGGCGGGTCAATCCGGCGAGGAAAAACAGCTCGCCTTGCAAGACGCCATCAGCGGACACTATGCGCAATGCTACCAGTACGCCTGCGATTTACGCGACACGCTGGCATTGCCCCTGCCGATTATCGCCACCGGACACCTGACCACCGTCGGGGTTACCGCCTCGGAAGCGGTGCGCGAGATCTACATCGGCTCGCTCGATGCCTACCCGGTGCAGGCTTTTCCACCTGCCGACTATATCGCCCTTGGGCATATCCACCGCCCGCAGCGCGTGGGACACAGCGAGCATATCCGTTACAGCGGCTCACCGATTGCTCTGAGTTTTGATGAGCTTGGCAGTGAAAAATCGGTCGTGTTGATCGACTTCCCGCCAAGTGCGCCCCCGGAGATAACGCTGCTGCCCGTTCCCGTGACGCAACCGATGCGCCTCATCAAAGGCAATCTGACGGAAATAGAGCAGCAGTTGCACAGCCTACCCGCCCCCGAAACGGGGCAGCGTATCTGGCTGGACATCGAGATCGCCACCGACACCTACCTCAGCGACATGCAGCAGCGCATTCAGCAGTTAACGCACACATTACCCGTCGACGTGTTGCTGTTACGGCGCAACCGTGAGCAGCGCTTGCAGGCCATTGCGCGCGAAAAGAAAGAGACGCTGGACGAATTATCCCCACAGGACGTTTTCGAACGCAAACTGGCGCTGACCGATATGGCGCAAGAACAACAAGCGCGGCTACGCCCGCTGTTTGATGAAATGGTCCGAGACGTCACCGAAGGAGCGCCGCAAGCATGAAAATCCTGAGCTTACGGTTAAAAAACCTCAACTCGCTCAAAGGTGAATGGAAGATTGATTTCACGCAGGAGCCGTTTGCCAGCAACGGGCTGTTTGCCATCACCGGCCCAACCGGCGCGGGTAAAACCACGCTGCTGGATGCCATCTGTCTTGCGCTGTATCACCAGACGCCGCGACTGAATACGCTCTCCGCCACGCAGAACGAGCTGATGACGCGTAACACCGCCGACTGTCTGGCCGAGGTGGAATTTGAGGTCAAAGGCGTCGGCTATCGCGCATTTTGGAGCCAACGCCGCGCCAAAGATGCGGCGGATGGCAACCTGCAAACCCCGAAAGCCGAACTGGCGCTGATCGAAGACGGCAAGATCCTCACGCAAAAACTGTCCGAAAAGCTGGCTTACACCGTCCGTATTACCGGGCTGGACTTTGAGCGTTTTACCCGCTCGATGATGCTCTCACAGGGGCAATTTGCCGCCTTCCTCAACGCCGAACAGAACAAACGCGCAGAACTGCTGGAAGAGCTGACCGGTACGGTGATCTATGGCGAGATCTCCAGCCGCATCTATGAGCGGCATAAAGCCGTAAAGCTGGCATTGGACGCGTTACAAGCACGCGCGTCGGCTATCGCACTGTTGGATGACGGCGAGCGACAAAGCGTACTGGCAGCATTGGCACAGCTACAGCAGGAAGAACAAGGGTTACGGGAAAAACGTGAGCAAGCGCTGACACACCAGCAATGGCTGTCGCAAGAACGGCATCTACAACAGGACTTGCGCCACAAGCAGCAGCAAGCCGAGGCGGCCGAGCAGGCGCAACGTGACGCCGAGCCCGATCGATTACGTCTGGAACGTGACGAGCCCGCCGAAAAATTGCGTCCCTTGCTGCGCGAGTGCGAGCGTACTCAATTGGCACGGGTTGCTGCACAAACGCGGGAAACCGAGTTAGCCCAGCAGCACACCGCCAGCCAGACCGCACATCAGCAGCAACAGCAGTTGTTCCTGCAAGCGCAACAGGCACAGCAGCAACACAGTGCCGCGCGCCAGCAGGAAGAAACGCTGATCGAGCAACACGTCATACCGCTCGATCAGCACATCGCCCGTCAAGGGGAGCGCTGCGCCCAGCATCTCTCGGCGTTGACCCAAACGCAAACGCAGCGCGAGAACGAGCAGCAGCAACTGGCCGAGCTGCTTCGCCAGCGCGATACCTTGCAAACCCAGCGTGAAACCCGACTCCACTACCAGCAGCAGCATCCCCATCACCGTCACTGGAGCGAACAGCTCGGCGCGTGGCGTGCAGCATTCCAGGAACAGCAGCGCCTATCTGGGGAGCTGGCTGCGGTGGATACGCAGCAACAGCGCCTGATCCGCGATGAACAACAGATGGCGCGTCAGCAGGTGGCGTTGAATGAACAACGTGGCGCACAACAGCAGCGCTACGACGCCTTGCAGCGCCAGTGCGAGCAGCAGCAACAGGTGTGGCAACAGGCAGAAACCGCGAATCCGATTGCCGGTTTGCGTGAGCGTTACGCGGCGCACCAGCGTGCACGACAAGCGCGACGCCAGCTCGGGGAATTAACACAAGCACTCAGCAACCTGCGTCAACTGCAGCAAAATAGCGCCAGCAAATGGCTCACACTGGACCAACGTTTCCAGGCAGACACGCAGAGCAACAACGCACAGCGCGCCGACTGTCAGCGTCTGGAGCAGCAGTTGAACGATGTCGAACAGCGCGTCGAGTTGGAAAAACGTATCATCAAACTGGAAGATGAACGCGCACAGTTACAACCGGGAGAGGCCTGTCCGCTGTGTGGATCCACGCACCATCCGGCGATTGCAGAGTATCAAACGCTGGCGCAAACCGCGTCCGAGACACAAGTGCGTATGGTACAACTGCGCACGCAGTGCCAGCAGGCGCGCAGTGCATTGGCACAGCGCGAGGGTGCGCTCGCCGCATTGGCAAAACAGCGTGACGAACTTCAGGCCGAGCGTGCCGAACAGGAAAAGCGGTACCAAACGCGCTATAGCGACTGGCAGCAGGTGAGTGAGCATTTACACGTAACCTTCACGCCCGAGCAGGAACAAGAGATTGCCGAGTGGTTGACCGCCTGCGATCGCGAAGCCGATACCCTGTTTAGCCAGATAGAAGCGCAAGAAAAACGGCAACGCAGTTGGCAAGAAAGTAAGGATTCACTGATTACGGCGCAGCAGCAGCGTCAGGAAACGGACCAGCAGCTTGCCCTGCTGCAACAACGTATTCAAGCGCACCGGGAAGGACTTGCAGAGGCAACGCACAAACAGCAACAGCTCACCGCTGCGCTGACAACACAGCAAGAGACACTCACCGCTGCGCTCGCCCCCTACGCGCTGGTTCCGCCTGCCCTTGCCGAACAACAGCAGTGGCTGGCAGAACGTGCCACCGAAGCAGAACGTTGGAAAACCACCGAACAGCAGTTGCAGCACGATGACAACGCGCTGGCTTCACTGCATGCCACCGTGCAGGAGCGGGAAAAAACAGTACAGGCACTCGACGCCAGCGCCACACTACAGCAGACACAATGGCAGGACGGGGAAAAACAGCTGGCAGACTTGCGTGTGCAACGCCACGCCCTGTTTGGCGATCGCGACACACAGCAGGTGCGACAGGAATGGCGGCAGCACAGCGAACAGCATCAGCAGACCGTTGACAAGTTAGCCGTCACGCAGCAACAAGCAGCGGCACAGCTTGCCACAGTGGCGGGGGAATTGGCCGGACAGCGCGCACACCGCGAACAGTGTGTCGACGCGGAACAGCAATCCGCAGCCCAGTTTGCCACAGCCTTGGCGCGCAGTCCCTTCATCGATGAAGCCGCCTTCCAGCAGGCGCTGTTGGATGACGATACGCGTCAGGCGCTACGCAGCAAACTCGACGCCGTGCGCCAGGCCATCACGGAAACCAAAGCACTGCTACAGCAGGCCACCGCCGCGTTGAGCACGCATCTGGCACAGCGCCCGGCAACCGGGCCGGACGACGACGAGGCCACAACGCCTGAACAACGGCTGGAGCAGCTTGATAGCGCACTGAAAACCAATCTTTATCAACAAGGTGAATACCAGCAACGGCTGCGCAACGATGAGATGCAACGGGATAAACAGCAGGCGCTGCTCCAGGAGATCGAGCAGCAGAGCCAGCAGTATGCCGACTGGAGCTGTCTCAACGATCTGATTGGTTCGCAAAGCGGTGATAAATTCCGCAAGTTCGCTCAGGGGCTAACGCTCGATCATCTGGTGTATCTCGCCAACCTGCGCCTCGCCCGCCTGCACGGTCGTTATCAGCTACAGCGTAAAACCGATGATGAACTCGGCCTGCATGTGCTCGACACCTGGCAAGCCGACGCGGTGCGCGACACCCGCACCCTGTCGGGCGGTGAAAGCTTTTTGGTCAGTCTGGCGCTAGCCTTGGCGCTCTCCGATCTGGTGAGCAACAAAACCCGCATCGACTCGCTGTTTCTGGATGAAGGGTTCGGCACGCTGGACGCGGATACCCTGGACAGCGCGTTGGATGCGCTGGATAACCTCAATGCGACCGGCAAAACCATTGGTGTCATCAGTCACGTGGAAGCGATAAAAGCGCGTATCTCTACGCAAATCAAGGTTAAAAAGGTGAATGGGTTGGGCGTCAGCCAACTTGACGAGCGCTACGCTCTGTAGCGCTCTGCTGACAGGCTATGCGTCGGCGCGTTACGCCGCCGGCCACAGCCAGGCGGCACCGCGCACACCGCTGGAGTCACCGTGCGTGGCCTGACGAATCGGCGTGGTGCACTCCCTACCGAAGATCCACGGTGCGATCAGCGCGGGCAGCGTCTGATAAAAACGCGGGACATTGCTCATCCCGCCGCCCAGCACCACCACGTCCGGATCCACTAAATTGATCACGTGTGCGATGGATTTTGCCAGGCGTTGCTCATAGCGTTTCAGCGCCTGTTCTGCGGCGCTATCCCCCTGACGCGCCAGTGAGACAATGGTTTCCCCGTTGCAGGCGTGGCCCGTGACATGACGATAGTCGGCGGCGAAACCGGTGCCGGAAATAAAGGTTTCAATGCACCCGCGTTGACCACAATAGCAGGGCACGGCTTGCGCGAACTGGCGCTCCTGCTCATTCTGCCAGGGCAAGGGGTTATGGCCCCATTCGCCAGCGATGCCGTTGCGCCCGGCATGAGCACGTCCGTTGAGCGCGATACCCGCACCACACCCGGTGCCGATAATAATGGCAAACACCACATCAAGTCCGGCACCGGCACCGTCCACCGCTTCAGACACCGCCAGACAGTTGGCGTCATTGGCGAGGCGCACCGGGCGCTGTAACAGCACGGAGAGATCGTTATCCAACGGTTGGTCGTTCAACCATACCGAATTGGCGTTTTTTACATGGTGGGACAGTGGCGACAGGGTACCGGGAATCCCCACGCCGACGCTCCCATTCATGCCGGTTGCCTTTTCGGCTTCATTGACCAGCGTAACAATGGTTTGCAACGTTGCCTGATAGTCATCACGGGGGGTCGGCAGACGATGGCGGAACAGCGTTTCACCGTTATCGCCCAGCGCGATGACCTCCGTTTTGGTGCCACCCAAATCAATTCCAATACGCACAGCGCCTCCTCAAAAAATTCCCATAATGTATGAATAAATATCACATTTCTCACACACCTGGCACAGAGTAACTTTACTTTAGTGTATAGGGAACCACCATAACGCGCTGCACTCGCGCGCCAAATCCGCTATCATGCGTCCCTCCCCTTTTCCATCCGCGTGCCAGGCACGCACCGCCAGGGATAACACCATGCTGTGGTTTAAAAATGTTATTATTTATCGCCTGAACCGCGATATTTCACTTTCCACTGATGCGTTAGAAAAGCAGTTGAGTGAGTTCGCCTTTACCCCCTGCGGAAGCCAGGATCTTTCTCGCACCGGTTGGGTATCTCCGATGGGCACCCACAGCGATGCACTGACCCACAGCGTCAACGGCCAACTGATTCTCTGCGCGCGCAAAGAAGAAAAGATGCTGCCGTCTCCGGTGATCAAGCAGGCGCTCCAGGCCAAGATCGACAAGCTGGAAGCCGAACAGCACCGCAAACTGAAAAAAACCGAAAAAGACACCCTGAAGGATGAAGTGCTGCATACGCTGCTGCCGCGCGCTTTCAGCCGTTTCAGTCAGGTGTGGCTATGGATTGATACCGTTAATCAGTTGATTATGGTCGATGCCGCCAGCGCCAAAAAAGCTGAAGATACGCTGGCGCTGTTGCGCAAAACCCTGGGTTCGCTGCCGGTCGTGCCCCTGGCGCTGGAAAATCCTATCGAGCTGACGCTGACCGAATGGGTGCGTTCTGGCGATGTGCCTGCGGGTTTCACCTTGCAAGACGAAGCCGAATTGAAAGCGATTCTGGAAGACGGCGGGGTGATCCGCTGTAAGAAGCAAGATCTGGTGAGTGATGAAATCGCCGTGCATATCGAAAAAGGCAAAGTGGTCACCAAACTGGCCCTCGACTGGCAGGAACGCATCCAACTGATACTGGCTGAGGATGGTACGCTGAAACGCCTGAAGTTCGCCGACACGCTGCGCGAGCAGAACGACGATATCGACAGGGACGATGTGGCTCAGCGCTTTGATGCCGATTTTATTCTGATGACCAGCGAGCTTTCCGCGTTAACCACCAATCTGGTGGAAGCACTGGGTGGCGAAGCGCAGCGCTAAACCAAACAGGGAAGAGAGTGCGTTATGCGACATGAGATTCCGGTCCGCTGCTTTTCCATCGCGCTTTATGTACTGCGCCCGGTGCAGACAGGCTACCAAGTCCTGCTGCTGCGCCGCAACGGCCATACCCAGCCGGGCCAGTGGTGCCAGATAGCCGGTGGCATTGAGGCTGGCGAAACCGCCTGGCAAACGGCGCGACGTGAAGCGGAAGAAGAGACGGGATTGCAGTTAACCGATCTCTACTCCGCGGATCGCTGCGAGCAGTTTTACGAGGCTGATAACAATGGCCTCACGCTGGTGCCAGTGTTCGTGGCTTATGTGGCTGCGGACGCTGACATTGTGCTTAACGCTGAGCACAGCGAATTCCATTGGGCAACGTTTGAAGAAGCGGCCAGGATGTTACCCTTCCCCGGCCAGCGCGACATCCTGCATCACATTCACCGCTACTTTGCCGAACAACAGCCACATCCCCTGCTGCGGATGCCGTTGGGCGCTTAGCGCCTATCCCAGTGAGCCCCAGTGGCACAGCCCGTTTGTTCACAACAGCGGTGCAGAATCTGTCTGCACCGCTTGCTAAACCAACACCCAATGGCGCACACGCAAGCCGAGTACTGGTTTGCTTTCCCCCATGAGGCATGCTACAAATACTCCAGCGTAATATTCTTTTAATTCCGAGGAATGTGGACAAATCGCATTATTTGCGGCGGGTAATACAGAATCATCATGAAGAAAATACAAAACAAAACCATCATTACTTCCATCTACATGCTATTCCTTTCAGCCATTCTTGCCAGTGAACATCACTGGTGTAGCGAACTTTAGGTCTCTCTCTGAATTCAGCGATGGCAGCGCATTTCTGCGCGTTTGTCTGCTGATCCCCCTATTTATCGCACATGGGCCGGTCTCGCTGTGCCTGCTTTTCACGGGCATCGCCGGGCATTACCCCTATGCTACGAATAACCCTTTCAGGGAGAAAAATAATGATTTACTGGATCTTTTTAGCCTGCGCAATTGCGGCAGAAATTATTGGCACGTTAAGCATGAAATACGCCAGCCTCAGCGGTAGCCCGCTGGGCCATCTGGTGATGTATGGCATGATTGCACTCTCCTACCTGTTGCTATCAATTGCCATAAAGCGCGTGGCGATGGGCGTGGCTTACGCCCTGTGGGAAGGTATCGGCATTATCTTTATCACATTGTTTAGTGTCATGCTGTTTGATGAATCCCTTTCGGTGTTAAAAGTCATCGGGCTGGCAATATTGTTAGTGGGTATCCTGCTGGTGAAATCGGGCGTGCGTAAAACCCCTGCGGCCAGCGCAACGCGAGGAAACCATCATGTTACCGTTTGAGTGGCAGCATGCGGCGTTCCTGGCTTTAGCGATTGTGTTGGAGATTGCCGCCAACATTTTCCTTAAATTGTCGGACGGCTTTCGCAAGGTGTGGCTTGGGATGTTATCGCTGATAAGCGTATTGGCAGCGTTTAGCGCACTGGCGCAAGCGGTAAAGGGCATCGATCTCACGGTCGCTTACGCGCTGTGGGGCGGGTTTGGCATTGCAGCCACCGTGGCAGCCGGGTGGATATTGTTCGGCCAGCGTCTCAACAAAAGCGGCTGGGTTGGATTGGGGCTGTTATTGCTGGGCATGGTGCTGATTAAATTGGCATAAAAAAAGAGCGCCTTACGGCGCTCTTCATGTTCTTCTCTTCAGGCGTTACACCTTGAAGTGCCCGACCGTAGAGTGCAGCTCTTCCGTTTGCGCCAGCAACGCTTCGGTGGCCGCCGTGGATTCCTGCACCAGCGCCGCGTTTTGCTGCACCATGGAATCCAACTGCGCCATCGCCTTGTTGATCTCCTGAATGCCGCGCATCTGCTCATTCGCCGCGTGAGTAATTTCGGACATCACGGTGGTCACGGTAGAAACGCCGCCAACAATCTCCTGCATGGTATTGCTGGCCTGACGCACTTGCGTAGAGCCGGAGGTCACGCCGACCACGGTCGCTTCAATCAGGGTTTTGATCTCTTTGGCTGCCTGCGCACTACGTTGTGCCAGCGCGCGTACTTCAGAAGCGACCACGGCAAAACCACGCCCCTGCTCACCCGCTCTGGCTGCTTCCACCGCCGCATTCAGCGCCAGAATATTGGTCTGGAAGGCAATGCCGTCAATCACACCGATAATATCGCCAATCTTGCCAGACGCAGCGACAATGTCTTCCATGGTCACAATCACATCCGAAACCACTTTACCGCCGATGCTGGCATCTTCAGACAGGATGCGCGCCTGACTGTTCACATGCTGTGCCGAACTGGCTGATTCGGTGACCGCCGCCGAGATTTGTTCCAGCGAGGCGGCAGTTTGTTGAATGCTCGCCGCCGCTGATTCTGTGCGCGCAGAAAGATCGTTGTTGCCTAACGAAATTTCATCCACGGCGACTTTCACCGAGGCGCTGATATCACGAATCTGAATCATCACCATGCTGAGTTTGTCGATAAAGACGTTAAATGAACGGGCAATCTGCGCCACTTCATCATGGCCTTCATCGGGCAAACGCCGACTCAAATCGTTGTTGCCATTGCTGATGTCATCCATCGCATCCCGCACTTGCAGCAGGCGTTTAAGGGTTTTTGTGATGATGACGCCAACGATCAGCGAGCCGAGCAGTGAAATAATCACCAGCGTTATCACCGAGGTGATCAGCAGTGAACGCATGCCCGCCTTGGCTTCTGCCCGGTCGAGCGCCACCAGAATGTACCAGTCGGTGCCCGCAATTGGGGAGGCGCGCACCATACGTTCCGCGCCGCCCATCTCCACGGTCACCGGATGCTGAGCGGTCAGCAATTCGCTGAGCACGATGCCCGGTGCAATATCCGTGATATTTTTCAGCGTCAGTTTTTCATCCGGATGGGCAATGATCACGCCGGTTTTGTCTATCAACACGCCAAAACTGGCCGGCGTCGGGTTGATGGAGCGCACGTTGGCGATCACATTTTCCATCGTCACGTCACTGCCCAACACGCCTTTAACGCTGGAACCAGAAACCACCGGAGACACAAAAGACACCACCAGTTTGTTGGTCACCATATCAATATACGGGGTGGTGGCAACCGGTTTACCCACCTGCACGGCCTGCTTGTACCAGGGGCGTACTGTCGGGTTATAATCCGCCGGAATACCGCCCGGATCGGCAAATTTTGCCGTACCATCAGCGTATCCCATGTACACGTTCAGGAATTTCCCCGCCGACACCATCTGTTTAAACAGCGGAATCGGATCCTCATGAGTCAATACCCAGTCGTTCATGGAGGAGATCATCTGAATTTTTGACGACACCCAGTCACTGATGGCCAGACTGTGGCTACTGGTTACCGAATCCAGCGTATCTTCGATGGAAGACTCATTCGCATTATTGGCAATGGTGTAATTCAGGTAGGTATTTACGGCGAGGGAAAAAACCACAATAGACGCACACACCGCCAATATGCGCGCTCGCGTTGTTTTCAGCATAAATCACTCTTAGTAGAAGATAGCTATATATTCTATAACGACAGAATAAAATCAAACTTGAGCGCGGATTGTGGCGCTAAAGAAGATGTATAACAGGAAAATAGAACTTAGTATGATATTTTTCACTCATTCAGGCATGCACTTCGCCGTTCATTACCAGATTGGCATAAAAAAACAGTTTATTTCATCAAATAAAATGATATCACCGGGATAGTGTGCTTATTAACAGATATAAGAAAAAGATATGAGTCTTGCGCGAGTTATTCGCTATTTACCCAGTCAATTAATGGTTTGGCGCACAGGGTGATAATTTCCATACGGCACCACACGCGTTTCTTCGACGACAAGATCAACGGAAATGCGGCCGAATAAAAACCTGACGATGGGCATTTTTTCAAGATGAAGGTGCTTTGCTACGGTTAACGAGGCGGGGTTGCCCCTGCATGCAGGGGCGATAACTCAGAGGTACTTGCACAGATAAGAGGTCGGCTCAGCCACTTGCAAGTAGAACTCACTGTTGCCCGGCACAGAGAATACGGCTCCGGGTCCGAAAACTTGCCATTCATCGCTGCCCGGCAGTTTTACCGTCAGCACGCCGCTCACCACGGTCATCTCTTCCGGCTGTCCAGTACCAAAGGTGTACTCTCCCGCTTCCATCACGCCCACGCTGGCACGGCCGATGGAGTCACTGTCAAAACCGATAGATTTCACTTTTCCAGAAAAATATTCATTAACATTCAACATAAGTACAGCACCTGTGATCAGAAACGAGAAGAAAGAAATAACAGACGAAAACCGCTTATGAGGCGGCTGAAACACGTAACATTTGCAGGATCTCTGTCACGATAACATCCGGTGTTGCAGAGGCAGCGACCACGTGGTGCGCCACATCGCGGTACAACGTCTCGCGCGCTGCCAGCACGTCGGCCATCTCGTCAACAATCGGACGTCCCGTTAAGGTGGGACGTTGGTGCGCTTCAGGACAGGCTTCCAGACGATCGCCCAACAGCGTCGCTGAAGCAAACAGGTAGATGACGATCCCCTGCGAACGCATAAATTGACGGTTTTGCGGCGAAAGCACCATACCTCCGCCCGTGGCGATCACACAGCGCGACTGTGTCACCTGTTGCAGGGCGACGCTTTCGCGCTGGCGAAAACCGTGCCACCCTTCATTAGCGACCACGTCCGCCACGCTCATTTTGCTGGTTTGCTGCATAAACAGATCGGTATCGGCAAACTGATAACCTAACGCACGAGCCAGCGCGTTGCCGACCGTGGTTTTACCGCATCCTCTGGCCCCAACCATAAAAATGGGCTGTGACATGTAATGACCTACCCTTCTCACTTTCCCGGCAGCTTCCGGGACGCATTAATCGATATCAGCAGGCATCATACCGATAAAGCATGACAACAAGAAAGCCTCTGGAGGCTAATCCGCATATCTATCCGGATTTCCCTTACATCACTGCCACGTTGTGTGTTATTTCGGGTTAAATGCACGATTTAATGAAATAGACAGCAAAGGGAAGAGCAGGAAAGGCTGCCATCCACAGGGGTGGCAGCCTACTGTGCGCCTATCAGGAGCGACGACGCGGTATTTTTTTTGCGTGCGACTCAGGCATCAGTAGGTATGGAAATATTCCTGAATCACATCGGCATTGTGTGTTTTGCTTAAGGCCAACATCAGCAGAATGCGCGATTTTGCCGGGTTGAGCGAATCAGAAACCAAGCCAGGCTGGCTGGCATCGGGCGGGACAACACCACTGCCGGTACGCGTGGATCGTACCACCACAATCCCCTTACTAAGCGCTTTACGAATGCCCGCATCGCTGCGTTTGGAAACGCTGCCTGCACCCATTCCGGCGTAGACGATACCTTGCACGCCGTGTGCCATGGCTGCATCGTACATATACTCGGGATCGTCTTGATAACCGTAGATAATATCAACACGAGGCAGTGTTTTAACGCCGGTGAGATCGAACACCGAGCGCGTTGTGTGGATTTTGTCCAAACGGTTGTTGAAGTAAACGCGATCGCCGACGATCGTACCTAAATACCCCTCTTCTGGCGCTTTGAAGGTATCCAGCGTCGACGCATTGGTTTTACTGATAAAACGCGCAGAGCCGATGCGATCGTTCAACACCACCATCACCCCGCGACCGCGCGCATTTTTATCCGCCGCCACTTTAACGGCACCGTACAGGTTCATCGGACCATCCGCGCTGATGGCAGTAGCAGGACGCATCGCTGCCACGAACACCACCGGTTTGTCACTTTTCACCGTCAGTTGCAGAAAATAGGGGGATTCATCCAAGGTATCCGTGCCGTGCGTAACAACTACGCCATCCACATCGTCGCGCGCCAACAGCGCATTGACACGCTGGCTCAGCGTCAGCAACACCTCGCTGGTCATGTTCTCACTGCCAATGTTCGCCACCTGCTCACCGCTGATGGTTGCCAAGGTTTTTAACTCAGGTACAGCGTTAATCAGGGTATCAACCCCCAATGCACCGGCCTTGTATCCGGTCGTTTGCGTGTTTGCCGCAGCAGAACCGGCAATGGTGCCGCCAGTTGCCAGGATCACGATATGGGGTAATTTTTCCGCCGCACCCGCTAACGCGGAAAACCACACCACTACTACCACTAACAGCGATTTCACTATCCTTTTCATCACGATTATCCACTCTTCAGTGCATCAACAATAAAATGCCACTACTGCCTGCCACAGCAGCATTTCCCTATAGGTTTTATGTAGTTATCGCGTATAAACGTTGCCTGGGCTGGTATTTACCTCTCCGTTATTCTGCGGTAAATCATCTTGCCCGAGCGAAGGAAAAGGTATCGTTTGCGGGATCGCAAAACGACAATAACCCAATGAAAAAAATGCAAAAGAAAGTAAATATGCAAGGCGCACGTCAAGGGTTGCGCCTGAGGGAAAGAGAAAGGCATCTGCTACAGAGCACAAGCAGATAGCGGAGGGAGTGAAACGCGTTACTCTGACATCACCCAGATTTCATGGGCAAGATCGACCACGTGGCGCAGTTTGTTCCATTGCTGCTCCTCAGTCAGCCATTCGGCACTCTCTGCTGAAGCAAATCCGCACATCGGGCTCAATGCCAATTGGTTTAGCGGTAAATAGAGTGAGGCGTCATTAATGCGACGTTTGATGCTGCGCGCATCCTCCAGTTCTCCGGTTTCGGAGGTGATAACACCGAGTACCACCGTTTGCGTTCCGATAGCGCGCAGTGTTTCCAATCCGCTGAAATGCGCATCCGCATACTCCAGAAAGAGGCTATTCACATTCAGGCGACCGAGTGCTTTGGCAATAACATCGGCAAAGGGATTGCGGTGCAGGACTTTGGTATCCAGATCGCCACTGCACACGTGCAGGCTGATATACATATCCTTCGGCTTATCCTGCATGATGCGGTTAAGCAAAGAAACGCAGTGCTCAATGAGCTGATAGGGATCGGTGTCATCATCCAGCTCGGCACGGATCGCGGCGACATCGCCAAACAGGCTCCAGAACGTATCATCCAGTTGCAGATAGCGGCACCCTTGGGCATAAAACGCGTGCAGCGCCTGAACGTATACCTGTGCCAAATCGTCGCAGTAGTCATCTAACGCCTGATAAACACCATTTCGGCGCAACGAGCGGTACATCAACATGCAGGGGCTTGGCAGCGTCTGCTTGGCGACAGCCTGGGGATCGTCACCCACGGCCTGATGCAGAAAGCGGTAATGCGCCAAAAAGGGATGTTCGGGATTAAAAGAAACCGGCCCCACCACCTGAAGGTGACAGGCCGCCATCTGTTGCCGCGTAATACAATAATTCTGTTCCTCCAGCGGACCGGCAATACCGTGCAGGTGGGAAAAAAAGTCGTAATGCCCCCCGGTACGGCGCAGCACGCCATCGGTAATCACATGAATACCGCAGGCCTTTTGCTGCTCCACGACGCGTCTCACTTCATCGTCTTCCACTTGTGTCAGTTGGGGACGCGTCAGCTTGCCTGCCACAAACGCCGAGCGTGCGCGCTGCAAGCAGGCAGGGCGCAGCAGGCTCCCAACATGATCGGCATGAAACGGCGGGTATTTTTGTATTGTACGACGCATGATAACGGATCCTGTTATTCGAATAACGCTTCTTCCAAACGTCTGTTGCTACGACCTTGGCGTGTGCAAAGGTGGCTGCACACAAACGGCATCATTCCTACCATGCTCCCCTCAGAGCAGCAAATGCAAACTTCACTTTTCATGCAAAAAAAATGCATATTGCATCAAATTTCAGCAAGTAGCGGTATCAACGTAGAATCCAAGACGAAACAGCAAGCCCAATGCAGATAATCGCCCTGTCAGGCAGGTTTCTTGAAGATGACAAAATAGAAATAAAAAATTAACAATAAATAAATATTAGCGTTAATTATAGAAACATTTTCATAACACGGATGCCGTGAGCGCTAACACATAGATAACAAAATGAATTAATTGAAAAAAACACATCAAAGATAGAAATGCACCCACAAAGCCGCTCAGCGTTATCTTAAGAAATAACTTACATTTCCATGTCAAAACATGTCCAAGCATGTGGATCTTTACAAAAAGCACTCCTATACCTATTACTCAGATACATAAAAACACCAGCAACACATAACAAAAAGCAATCAAAAATAAGCGATAAGCACATTTTCTCGCACGTCATCACCTGACGCGCGCACGCTGTTGGCGTGGTTTTGTTTCACCCTTTCTCCACCAGGTAATGCTTTAGCGCTCCCCTTTTCCCGGAGCCCCGCATTGAACGGGTCATATCTGCGTATATACCCGTTCAAACCTCAGTGACGAGCGAGAAGAAGGTGAATCATGGCAGAGAGCAACGTTGTCCAAGGGTATATCGGTATCACTGATCGCCGCGGCAGTGGAAATGTCATTCAGCACGTTTCGCCCGACGCAACGGATATCGTATTGCAGCACAGCAGCACGGTTCGAATTCCCGGTTCACCAGACCGCGTTGCTCGCTACGAACGCCAGGGCGACGATCTCATCTTGCATATGCAGGATGGTACTGTTGTGCGCTACCAGCGCTTCTTTTTGGTCGATGCCGAGGGCTACCACAGCGAACTGGTGTTTGATGATGGTACCCGCCTGACGCATATCCATTTTTCCAGCGCTCCTGGCGAAGCAGCGGCGCTCAGCGCTGGGGAAACGGTCACCCTTATTCCCGAATATGATGTTATCACCGACATTACCTCACTGCTGTTACACAGCACTAGCACCAGTGGGCTCTCAGCCGCAGCCCTCGGTGGCATTCTCGGTGCCGTGGCGCTCGGTGGCGGCGTAATTGCCGCAGCCGCCTCCAACAGCAACGACGACAACAGGCCGTCGACGCCCCCCGCAACACCCGCGTCGCTTACTGTAAACCCACTGGCAAATGACAATGTCCTGAATCGTGAGGAGTTCGGTCAATCACAGGTGCTCAGTGGTAGCACCCGAGATGTGACACCTGGATCGGTGGTAACAATCACGTTTAACGGCCTGACCTATACCACGCGGGTCGAACAGGATGGCACCTGGAAAATCACCTTGCCAGCCAGCGTATTTGCCGGACTGGAAGATGGCACTTACCCGCTTCAGGTCAGCGTGACGGATGCTCAGGGCAGCACACATCAACAAAACGTAGCGCTGGGAATAGACACATTACCGCCGTTCCTGACAGAAAATATGCTCACGGGAGACAACATCCTGACGGCGGCAGAACAAGCGCAACCTCAAACGCTAAGTGGCCGCGGTGAAGCGGGGCTCACCGTCACCGTGACACTCAACGGCAAGACCTACACCACCACTGTCGATAATGACGGTAAATGGCAGTTGCCACTCTCCAGCGCAGACCTGCAAGCGCTGAGCGAAGGCGCAAACACCATGACTATCGTGACGGTGGATAAAGCGGGTAACAGCACCAGCATCACCCGCGAACTGATTGTTGATACTACGCCGCCAACCCTTACAGTACAGAAGCTCACCGGCGATGATTTACTCACGGCCGATGAGGTAAAAAGTGCACAAACGTTGTCTGGCACCACCTCACCCAGTGAGGCGGGACAGACCGTTACCGTCACCTTGAACGGCAAAACGTACAGTGGCACCGTCAATAGTGACGGTTCCTGGCAAATTTCACTGCCCAGCGCAGATTTGCAGGCACTCACCAACGGCAGCTACCCCTTGGTAGCATCCATTACCGATAAAGCAGGCAATACCACCACGCTGCCAGCACAGACCATCACCGTGGACAGCGCGGCGGAAGCCATTAACATCAACACCGTTTCCGGGGACGATCGCTTGAACGCCGTTGAAGCGACGCAGTCGTTGTTACTCTCCGGAACTACAGCCAACGTGGCGGCGAACCAAACCGTCACCATTACCTTCAATGGGCATGTTTACACCACTACCACCACCAGCAACGGCAGTTGGAGTTTCAGCGTCCCCAGTAGCGATTTGGTCTTTAACACCGATAGCAGCTATAACGTCAGTGCCAGCGTGACAGGCCTGAGCGGCGCCACGCTGACGACAACACATCCCATCACGGTGGTGGTCAACACGCTGCCCGTCGCGACGCTGGAACCCCCGTTTAACGACGGCGTGCTTAACGGCACGGAAGCGGGTCAGGAGCAAACGCTGAAAGGCACTACTGGCGTAACCGGGCCGGGCCAGAGCGTGACCGTCAGCATCGGCGGCCAGTCCTATACCGGCACCGTGGATAACAGCGGCAACTGGCAGGTGAAGATCCCCAGCAGCGGCTTGCAAAATTTACCTTCCGGCAGCGACAGCACCGTAACGGTGGAAGTGAGCGACGCCGCAGGCAATAAAAATGTGCTGAGCAAACCCGTGCCGGTAGATACCACCCCGCCCACGTTGACCCTTTCCCCGGTCGGGCAGGATGACATCCTTAACAACAGCGAACTGGGCGTAAATCAAACCCTCAACGGCACGGCCTCTGTCAGCGAAGCCAATCGTACCGTCACCGTAACGCTGAACGGCAAAAACTACACCGCCCTTGTCGATTCCAGCGGTAACTGGCAAATCACCCTGCCCACTGGCGACTTGAGCAACCTGACCAATGGCTCCCACACCCTCACGGCCACCCTGAGTGACAAGGCCGGAAACACCAGCACCCTGACCCATACCTTTACCGTCGATAACGGCGTAGCTTCTTTGCCGACGATAACCATTAATCCCTTCGCCGGTGATGACGTTGTCAATGGTGCAGAAAGCAAGGTCAGCCACTCGCTCAGCGGCACCACAACCCACGTTGAAGCGGGCCGCACCGTCACACTGACGCTGCACGGCAAAACCTATTTCGCGGTGGTGGAAAGCGGCGGCACCTGGCACGTCACCGTTCCGAGCGCCGACATGGCGCTACTGCCAAGTGGCCCGTCGAGCATCACGGCGAACGTCAGCAACCAATCCGGTTACAGCACCAGCGCCAACAAAGCGATTGAGGTGGATACCGCGGGTAATGCCATCGCCATTAATATTATTGCCAGCGACGATCTGATCAACAAGGCAGAAGCCACTCAGCCACTGGCTATCAGCGGCAATACGGCCAACGTGCCTACGGGGCAAACCGTTACCATCACGCTGAATGGTAAGAGCTACACCACGCAGGTTCAGGCCGATGGCGCCTGGACGCTTCAAATCCCCAGTGCAGACCTTCAGGCACTCAGCGATGGCAATGCCACGGTAACCGCCACGGTCAGCGATGCTCAAGGCCAAACCGCCAGCGATCAGCACAATGTGGGCGTGCATATTCATGCAGTGCCCGCGCCAACCATCGACACACCGTTTGGCAACGGTTCGTTGAATCTCAATGAAACGCACAGCGATCAAACCGTGAGCGGTAAAACCGGTATCAGCGGTAACGGGCAAACCGTGGTGGTGACGCTGGGGGGAAAAACCTACAACGCCACGGTGGATACCAACGGTAACTGGCATGCCACCCTTCCCGCCGCCGATCTGCAACAGCTACCGGAAGGCAATGCAACCCTTCAGGTTACCGCAACGGATATCGCGGGCAACCACGGCGCGAGCAGCTTTAGCAGCCTGGTCGATGTCACGCCCCCGACCCTGACGTTAGGCACCATTGCCACCGACGACATCATCAATATTCAGGAAGCGCAAAGCACGCAAACGCTCAACGGCACTGCCTCGGTCAGCGAAGCGGGAAGAACCGTCACCGTGTCTTTGGGCGGGCAGTTCTACACCGGCAAGGTGGGTAACGACGGCAACTGGAGCATCGATTTACCTTCCCATGCCCTCGCCTCGCTGCCTAACGGTGTTTATTCACTGGTAGCCAGCCTGACCGACGCCACGGGCAACGTGACGCAAGTGACGAAAGCCATTGGGTTGGACGCCGACAGCGCGATGCGTCCCACGGTCACCGTGAATGCCTTTGTGTCGGAAGACAACACCATCAGCGCAGCGGACACCAAGGTCAGCCAGATTTTGAGCGGCTCCACCACCAACGTGGAAGCGGGACAAAGCATCACCGTGCAGTTACACACCAAGACCTACTTCACGACCGTCAACGGTGAAGGCAAGTGGTGGGTAAGCGTTCCGGCGGAGCATATGGCAGAACTGCCGGACGGGCCGATCGCGATCAGCACGACGGTGAGCGATAAGGCGGGCAACGAAGGCAGTGGCACCGCCTGGAGCGATGTCGATATCAGCAATGACAGCATCTCCATCAGCATTATCGCCATGGATAACCAACTGAACCGGGTAGAGGCATCACAGCCGCTCACCATCAGTGGCATCACGGTAAACGTGACCATCGGTCAAACCGTTACCGTGACCTTGAACGGAAAAACCTACACCACCACCACGGCGGCGGACGGCAGTTGGAGCCTATCCATTCCCAGTGAGGCACTGTTCGCGCTGCAAGATGGCACGGCCGTGATCCATGCCAGCGTTGCCAACCCGAATGACGAGCCTGTCACCGCCCAGCGCAATCTGGATGTACACATCCACAACCTGCCGCAACCCTCAATGGAAGCGCCCTTCGGGGATAATGTGCTCAACGCCACCGAAGCCGCCAGCGGCCAGACGGTGATCGGCAAAACCGGCGTGAGCGGTAGCGGACAGAGCGTGGTGATCACCCTCAACGGCAAAACCTATCAGGCGACGGTGGATGCACAAGGAAACTGGCGCGCCGACCTTCCCGCCGCCGATCTTCAAGTGCTCTCTGCCGGGGCACAACCGCTGCGGGTTACTGCCACCGATGTTGCAGGCAACAGCAGCGAAATCTCCAGTACCGTCACCGTGGATCGGGTGCCGCCCACTCTGACGCTAAAACCGCTCACCCTCGACGGGATCATCAACCACGCCGAAAGCCTGAGCGACCAGGTGATATCCGGTAACGCCTCACTGACAGAAGCCGGGCGTAGCGTGCTGGTGACATTCAACGGCAAGCAATACTCTGCAATCGTGCAGGCCGATGGAAGTTGGCGCGTGACGGTGCAGAGCGCCGATCTGCAAGCGATGGCCGATGGCACCTACACCTACAGCGCCACCGTCTCCGACACCGCAGGCAACAGCACCACTGCCAGCGGACAGGTCACCCTGGACGCCAACGCCGCCAACCTGCCTGTGCTGACCGTTAATGCGGTTACCGGGAATAACATCATCGACGGCGCTGAAATCAAGGCAGCGCAAATTCTGAGTGGGTCCAGCCTCAATCTGGAGGCAGGACAAACGGTTACCGTCACCCTGAATAGCAAAACCTACCTCACCACGGTAGACAGCCAGGGGCACTGGCAGGTCAGCGTGTCTGCGATAGACCTGGCACAGTTGGCGCAAGGGCAGCACACACTGGAAGTCAGCGCACAGGACAAAAGCGGCAACCCCTCAGCGGCGACCCACGCATTCACTGTGAATACCGCGTTGAGTGGCATCGCCATCGATCCGGTCACCGGTGATGACAAGCTTAACCTGAGCGAGGTGGCGCAAAACATCACCGTTACCGGCTCCAGCCAAAATGTCGCGGCAGGCACGCCTGTTATCCTTAGCCTGCACGGAAAAACCTACACCGGCAGCACCACCGCTGACGGGAAATGGAGCGTCCTGCTTCCCGCCGCCGACCTGCAACAGTTGGTTGACGGCACGGCCACTATTACCTTCAGCACGGTGGACAGCGCTGGCAATACGCTCAGCGGCAGCCACGCGATCGGCGTGTTTATCCACACGCTGCCCAGCGCCACGCTTAACCCAGTGTTTGGTGACGGTGTGCTGAATGCGGCAGAGGCAGGCAGTGCGCAAACCCTGAGCGGCACGACCGGACTTACCACGCCCGGACAAACGGTGACGGTAACGCTTGGCGGAACAGAACATGCCGCAACCGTAACGCCGACCGGAAGCTGGAGCGTGTCGCTACCGCCTTCAGCGTTGCAGGCGCTGCCCGACGGCAGCAGCCCCGTATCCATTGTCGTCAAAGATGCCGCAGGTAATCAAAGTACCCTGACGCAGACCGTGACCGTCGATCGTACCCCGCCGACGTTAACACTGGGCAATCTCGCCACGGATAATATCCTCAACCAAAGCGAGGTACTGACGGCACAAACTCTCACAGGCAGTGCGTCCACCTCGGAAGCAGGCCGTACCGTCACCGTCACGTTTAACGGCAAATCCTATACTGGGATCGTCGGCAGTAATGGCAGTTGGTCTGTCGCCTTGAGCGCTGCCGATCTGGGCGCGTTGAGCGACGGCACTTACACGCTGAGCGCCACGTTGAGCGATGCCGCAGGTAACAGCAGCACGGCAACGCGATCCATCACGGTGGATGCCAGCGCACAACACGCCCCGCGCATTACCCTGGGCAATGTGGCGTTTGATAACATCATTGATGGCGCCGAGATTCAAAGCAGCCAGACGCTCAGCGGCACCACGCTCAATGTGGAAGCCGGGCAAACGGTGACGCTGACGTTTAACGGTAAACCCTACAGCGCTATCGTGCAGTCCAACGGCACCTGGAGCACCACTATTCCGTTGCAGGACATGAGCCAACTGGTTAACGGAACCCAGACCTTGAGCGCCAGCGTTTCCGACACCTCCGGCAACACGGCCAGCGCCAGCCAGCCGATTACCATCAACACCAACACCAGCGGGCTTGCGATAGCCGCCATCACCGGGGATAACCGGCTCAATGCCCAGGAAGCGGCGGACGGTATTATTATCAGCGGCAGCAGCAGTAATATCGCCGCCGGAACCAGCATCACCGTACTGCTCAACGGCAAAGCCTATTCCGCCACCGTGCAGGCAAACGGCAGTTGGCAAACGGCAACGATCTCCGGTACCGACCTGACCGCACTGAGCGATGGTCCGCTCAACGTCAGTGCCATTGCTACCGACCAGGTCGGGAAAACCGTTACCAATAGCCAAACCGTGCAGGTCAGTATTAATCAACTGCCGAGCGCCACCTTGGACGCACCGTTTGGCAACGGCTATCTCAACCAGAACGAAGCACAGGCCGGACAAACGCTGACAGGCAGCACCGGCATCAGCGGTGCCGGTCAAACCGTGAAAGTGACGATCGGCAGCGAGATCTTTACCGGCACAGTGAACAGCAACGGTCACTGGCAATTACCGTTACCGGCCAACATCCTGACCCTACTCAGCGACGGCGTGACAGCGATTTCCGTCACCGTCAGTGATGCGGCGGGGAATACCTCGACGGTTAGCGGCAGCGCCAACATTGATTTGACGCCCCCGGTACTGACCATCAATGCGATCAGCAGTGATGACATCATCAACATCGCCGACAGTCTGCAACCGCTGGTGATCAGCGGTACCTCTCCCGTTAATGACAGTGGTCAAACCGTGGTGGTGCGTATCACCTTCAACGGGCAAATCTATCAGGGCACGGCGCTGAGCGATGGCTCCTGGCAAATCACCGTTCCCGCAGGCGATCTGGCCGGCAGTGCCAACGGGATTACCACCGTCGTTGCGAGCATGGTTGATGCAGCAGGCAATAGCGGCAGCGCCACGCGCGATGTCACGCTGGATACCGATTTCACACAAGCCCCCACCGTGACTATCGGTACCTTGTCAAACGATGATTACCTCAATGCACAAGAAGCCACGCAAGCGCTGACCTTAAGCGGCACCACCACCCACATTGAACCAGGACAAACTGTTGCGTTGACGCTGAATGGAAAACCCTACAGCGCTACGGTACAGGCAAACGGCAGTTGGAGTGTTCAAGTCCCTGCGTTGGACGTTAGCGAACTGCCGGATGGCAAGCTCACGGTCAGCGCCAGCGTCAGCGACAAGGGCGGTAACCCGGCCAGCAACAGCCATACGCTGAATGTGATCGCACAACCGGCGGATCTGCCCACCATCGCTATCTCCACCGTTTCTGGAGACGATGTGATCAACGCACAGGACGCCGGCAGCCCAATGACCATCAGCGGCTCAACCGCCCATGTCACACCGGGACGTAGCGTTAGCGTATCGCTGAATGGCAAAACCTATCTGGCCACGGTCGGCAGCGACGGTACCTGGAGCACCACGGTGCCCGCCAACGATGTGCAGGCGCTGCCACAGGGTCAGCAATCCATTAGCGCCAACGTGAGTGATATTGCACAAAACCCGGCCAGCAACAGCCACAGCATCACCGTGGACACCACTCCGCCGCTGCTGGAAATTGATGCGCTGGTCACGCCCGGCGATATCGGTCTGGCAACCGCATTGGCGGGTGTACCGATCAGCGGTAAAGGGGAAGCGGGGTTGCACGTTACCCTCACCGTGGGCAACAGCGTCTACACCGTCGTCACCAACAGCAACGGCGTCTGGCAAACCACGCTCTCCGCCAGCGATCTGCTGGCGCTGGGGGATGGCACCGCCACTCTGACCGCCAAAACCACCGACAGTGCGGGTAACAGCAGCAGCGATACGCTGAATATTGCGTTGAAAACCCAGGCGCTGCCCACGCTTACCGTGAACACCCTGTTTACCGACAACCAGCTCAATCTGGCCGAACTGCAAGCTGGCGGTACCATAGGCGGCAGCTACACCAACCTGCCCGCCAACACCACGCTCACCATCACCATTGGCAGCTACACCACCACCGGCACCACCTTAGCGGGCGGGCTGTGGAGTGCAACTATTCCTGCCAATGCGCTGGCAAGTTTGAATGATGGCAGCGTACAGGTCAGCATCAGCGCTGCGGACAGCGCCGGAAACCCCGCCAGCGCCAGCGGCACCCTGGATATCGTCACGCACACCACGTTCAACGTGACATTGAATACCCCGTTTATTGACGGCAAGCTCAATGCCTCTGAGGCGGGGGTGGATCAGGTGCTGAGCGGCAGCACCGGCGTTAACGGTGCGGGACAAAAGGTCACGGTGACCATCGATGGTAAACCCTATGTCGCGACCGTGACGGAGACCGGTTTGTGGAGCGTTACGTTACCCGCCGCCGATCTTCAAGGCCTGAACGATGGCGCTCACACGCTGATCGTCACCGCACAAGACAAAGCCGGTAACCCCAGCGCACCCATCAACGGCGGATTTAGCAGTATCGTGGAGGGCGTGCCAGCAGCGAGCATTACCGGGCTGTTATTCACGGATGGATATCTCAGCGCCAGCGAAGTCCAGACCGGCGTGACCCTCAACGGGCAAACCGGGCTTGCCAGCAACAGCGGACAAACCGTCAGCGTCAGCATCAACGGCACGGTCTACAACGCCACCGTGAATGCCAACGGCAGTTGGACATTGCCGCTCGCCAGCGCCGACTTGTCAGCGTTGCCGGATGGCACGATTAACGTGAGTGTCACGGTAACGGATAGCGTGGGTAACAGCAGCACCACCCTAGGCAGCGCAGAGGTGCTATTCCATAGCTTGCCAAGCGCCACGTTAGTGCTGCCTTTCGGCGATGGCTACCTCAATCTGGAAGAGTCAAATAAACCGCAGACGCTGAGCGGTAAAACCGGGATCAGCGGCAGCGGGCAAACGGTGACGGTGACGCTGGATGCCGGAACCGCAAACCAGCAAGTGTTCACTGGCGTGCAAGTAGACGGTTTGGGCGGCTGGTCACTGCCCCTGACCTCCACGCAACTGGCGGCATTTACCGAAGGTGGGCATACGTTACTGGTGACCGTCACCGACAAAGCAGGCAACCCCAGCAGCGCCAGCGTTAACGTTACTGCGGCATTGACGCTGCCCACACCTGACATCACCGAACCCTTATTTGGCAGCGATAACATCCTCAACATCGCGGAAGCCAACGGCCCGCTGACCATTACAGGCACCACCAATAGCACCGGCGTTGCACAAAACATCAGTGTCGAGATTGACCTTAACGGCGTGATTTACCAGGCCGTGGTCACGGGTAACACCTGGAGCGTCACCCTGCCGGCCAACGCACTGAGTTCACTCATCGAAGGTAACAACCACACCCTAGAGGTGACCGCCAGAGATCAGGCGGGCAACACAGCCAAAGACACGGTTACCTTCGAAAACGACTTTCATGCACCCGCCGTTACGCTCGATACCCCGTTTGGCGATGGCTATCTGAACGCGACAGAAATTGCCGCACTGAGCGGTAATGCCGGTGATGCCACGCGGGTCATGGTCACCATTGGTAATAATCCACCGATTGAGGCCACGGTGACTAACGGCCAATGGTCGCTTAACGCGGCCCAGTTGGGCGGGTTGACCGATGGCACGCAAACCCTGACGGTCACCGCGACCGATGCCGCAGGCAACAGTGCCAGCGTCGGCGGTCAGGTGCATATTGTGGTCAATACGCTGCCAACGATTGCTTTCGATGCTTTTGTCGGCGGCGATGGGCTGAACTATGTAGAAAGTCGCACAGCACAAACCTTGAGCGGCACCTCCACCGGACTGGAAGTCGGGCAAAAAGTGACCGTCACGGTAAACGGCCACGACTATGAGACCAATATTGGCGTCGGGGGAAGTTGGTCGGTGTTAATTCCGGCCTCGGAGTTGCAGCAGTTCACCAATCCAACAGAGATCGCCATTCAGGCGCAAGATAAAGCCGGAAACATCGTTAATGAAACGCTGGATGTCCCGGTGAATATTGTCCTGCCACCGGATCCAACAATGGTGATTAATGCCATTGCCGATGACAACGTTATCAACGTCGGTGAATCACAAGCTACCATCACCGTTTCCGGGGTAGTGCATCACGGTACGAATCCGCAAACCATTGCTGTGCTAATTGATAACGTCCCGTTAGCGGCAAGTATCACAACCGATGCCAATGGCGTCTGGAGCGTGGATATTCCTGCACCTTATGCCGCCTTTATCGTCGATGGCACCGTGGAAATAACCGCAAGCACCGACGTAGGCGGTAACCTCATCAGTGCCAGCACCAACGTTCAGGTCGACGTCACTGCGCCGACGGTCACCATCCTCACCTTTGCCGGGGATAACACGCTGGACAACAGCGAACTGGCAACGGCGCAAGCCATCACGGGTACCGCCTCCTTTGCGGAGGTCGGGCGCTTTGTTTCCGTGACGCTGAACGGGAAAATCTATCAGGCGCAAGTGCTCGATAATGGCAGCGGCACGGGCGGTATCTGGTCGGTTAGCGTTCCCACCGCCGATCTGAGCAACCTTCCTCAAGGGCCGCAGGTCATCACCGCCACCTTGAAAGATGCCGCAGGCAACTCCACCAACGCAACACCGCTCGATATCATCGTCGATACGGAAATCCCGCTGCTGACCATCGATGCCTTTGCGGGCAACAATATCCTCACGATGGCCGAAGCGCTGCTGGGGCAAATCCTGAGTGGTAAAGGTGAGAAAGGGGCCACGGTAACGCTGACGGCGGGCCCGCTCACCAGCGTCCCGGTAAATGTAGATAACGATGGAAACTGGCAGATTCCCTTTACCACCGTCGACCTGACCACACTCACCGATGGCCCGCAGGTGATCGGGCTGACCATTACTGACGCCGCCGGTAACAGCAGCAGTACCACCGTGACCTTAAACGTGGCGCTCAACCAGACGCTGGGCGCAGGCGTTGACGATATTTTCGGTAACAACGGTATCCTCAACTATGCCGAATCACTGATAACACAGGTGATCAGCGGTCACGCCACCGGCAGTTCTCTCGGTGCCAAAGTCAGTGTCACCCTCGCAGGCACCACGCTGGAAGCTACCGTCGGTGCGGGCGGAGCCTGGAGCGTCTCATTCCCGCCCTCGCTGCTTTCCGGGCTTTCCGACGGACTGCTGCAAGTGGAAGTCGACATCGTTGACGTCAATGGCAACAGCAAGAATGAGTTGGTCGATATCGATGTGTTACGCTCTGTGCCAACGATCGATTCGGTCCTTGCCTTCGGCAATAATGGCCTGAATGCGCTTGAAGCCGCTGTCAATCAAACCATCAGCGGTGTGGTCGGTAACATCGATCTGACCAAAGGGGCCTTTAACATCGCCGTCACGCTGGGCACCAAAACCTACACCACTACCGTAGGGGCTGGCGGCGCGTGGAGCCTCTCTGTCCCCACGCTGGATTTGAAAGCCTTGCAGGACGGCACGCTGGCGCTCGGCGTCAGCGTTACCGATTACGGCGGCAACGTGGTCAGCAAAACCGTGAACGTTCCGGCGATCATCAATAACCTGCCCAGCCTGACGCTCGATCCGATATTCGGTGATGGACTGCTCAATCTCGGCGATCTGCTCAACAACCAGACGATAAGCGGCACCGCGCTGAATCTGGTGGCTGGCACGCAACTGACGATTGATTTGGCCGGCGTACGATCGCTGACCGCAACGGTCGGAGCCGACGGCAAGTGGAGTGCCAGCGTCGGCACCGATGCATTAGCACTGCTACAAAATCTGGGCAACGGCAATGTTACCGTC
Source organism: Candidatus Symbiopectobacterium sp. NZEC151 (assembly GCF_025962655.1). GTDB lineage: Bacteria > Pseudomonadota > Gammaproteobacteria > Enterobacterales > Enterobacteriaceae > Symbiopectobacterium. The sequence goes on from NZ_JAGFPE010000002.1 coordinate 305,283, forward strand.
ACGGTGAATGCCAGCGACAGCGTGGGCAACAGCGTGTCACTTGGCGGTGGCTTAACGCTGGGCTTCTCCCAGCCCGTGGTTACGCTGAGCCCCATTTTTGGTGGCGATGGCTTCCTCAATGCCGCAGAAGCCTTGGTCGCTCAAACCTTGAGTGGGGTGGTCACCAACGCCGCGGTCGGCTCGCAGGTTACCGTGACGCTGGGCAGCAAAACCTTCCAAACCACGGTGGGTGCCGCCGGGGCCTACAGTCTGACCTTGCAACCTTCCGATCTCGCGGCATTGGTCGATGGCAGCGTCTCGGTCAAGGTGGAGGTGACTAACGCCAGCGGTAACACCGGTTCAATCAGCCAAACCATTACGGCCATCACCAAAAACTTGCCGACCATCAGCCTTAATTTGCTGTTTGGCGGCGATGGCTATCTCAACGTGGCGGAAGCGGCGCTGGGCCAAACGCTGAGCGGTATCACAACCAAGGCGGCGGAGGGATCGAAGGTAACGGTCACAATAGGTGGACTCTCACTGGACACCACCGTGGGTGCCGGGGGCGTGTGGAGCATCCCGTTGTCATCAACGCAATTGCAATCTTTGGTCAACGGCAACCTGACCGTCAACGCAACGGTGACCGATAGCGCAGGCAACAGCAACAGCACCAGCGCAGGCCTGACGGTGGCACTCACGCCGCCAACCATCACCTTCAACCCGCTGTTTGGCAATGGCATTCTGGATTTGAACGATCTGCTCAGCACACAAATCCTGAGCGGTACCTCCACACAGGCGGCAGCGGGCACCACCCTGACATTAACGCTCGGAGGAAAAACCTACACCACCACCATCAACGCGGGTGGCAGTTGGTCATTGAACCTGCCGACAACGGATCTGCAAGCCTTGGCAGACGGCTCTCTCACCGTGAATGCCCAACTGACCAATACCGCAGGTAACAGCATCAGCCAAAACAGCCTGGTAACGGTTGCCATCAATGCCGCACCGACCATCACGCTCAATCCGCTGTTTGGCGGCGATGGTTTGCTAAACGCGGTGGAGGCGGTGACCAATCCGATCATCAGCGGTACCACCACCAACGCCGCGGGTTCAACGCTGCGCGTCACGTTAGGCAGCAGAACCCTGACGACCGTGGTACAAAGCGATGGCACCTGGTCGGTCGGTTTGTCCGCCACCGATCTCACCGCACTGACCGATGGTAATCTGACGCTGGGCGTAGCGCTCACCAACCCGGCGGGCAAGAATGTCAGCATCAGTACTGGCGTGGGCATCGGTATCCATCACCTGCCGACGCTGTCGTTGGGTTCCCTGTTCGGTGATGGCTATCTCAATCTGACGGAAGCGCAGGTCAATCAAACCATCAGTGGGACCGTCAGTAACGCCGTAGGCGGCAGCATCCGCGTCAACGTCGGCGGATTGGTGCTGACCGTCCCGGTTGCCGCCAATGGCAACTGGAGCGTAAGCGTACCGAAGGAGAACCTGCTCAATATTCTCGATGGCAACCTGAACGTGGGTGTCACAGTGACCGATCGCTATGGCAACACCACAAGTGCCAGCGGCACGGCGATTGTGAAAACGCATGCGCTGCCGCAATTGGGTATCGACCCGACCACGCTGCTGAGTGCGCTGAGTATTATCACCAACGGCCTGGCAATTCACGGCGAAAGTCGCAATGTGCAAGCGGGTGCGCAGGTGTCCGTTTCTCTGCTCAAAACCAACTCGGTGCTTAACGGCATTAGCCTGACCGGCACGGTGCAAGCCGATGGCAGTTGGACCGCACGGTTGGAAAGCTCGCTACTCGCGACGCTGGGGCTGACGGTGTTTAACATCCTTGGCGTATTGACCGGCACGCTGGTAGAAGCATCCGTCAAGGATATTGCAGGTAACAGCGTCGGCGTTTCTGCCGGACTGACTACCGGTATTTCACTCCCGCTTACGCTCGCAAGCCTTGAGAGCCACAGCCTGGCCCTTGAGGAGAGCGGCGCCTCGCTGGAAACCAGCCACACTGCGGCGACCAGTCACGACACGAGCACGGCGCATGACGACAGCACCTTGACGCTTGCCAGCCTGCACGAGGTGCAAAGTACCGGCGCCAGCGCCACGGTCACCACGCCGAGCGAGATCAGTTACAGCATCGGCGGCGTGGCTATCGCACCGACTGACAGCAACACGTTGACCGGCAGTGAGGGCGATGACCTGCTTCAGATTTCCGCACTGGACGCGCTGCATATCGACGGCGGCGCAGGCACCGATACGCTGGCACTGAATGGCGAACATCTGGCGCTCGATCTCACTGCGCTGGGATTAAGCATCGACAACATCGAAATCTTCGATCTCGGGACTTCCGGCACCAACAGCATCACGCTCGATTTGGCGCGTGCGCTGTCGGTCACCGATAAACCTGAAGACGATTTGCGCATCCTTGGCGCAGCGGGCAACGAGGTCAATTTGATCCCGGATGCCAGCGGCACCTGGGCCTTCACCGGGCAACGGGCGCTGGATGGCATGATGTTCGATGTGTATCACAACTCGGCGTTAGAGAGCGGCAACACACTGGGAGATGTGCTGGTGCAGCAAGGTCTGCACGTCAACATCGTCTAATAACAAAATGGAAGCAGCCACCACAGGCACGCCAGTGCCTGTGGTGCACATGACGGTCAGGGTGTTGATAATGTTGAAAATTAAGCGCTCTTTTTTTGTCAGGAATGACATTTTACAGCCATACTCAGGGACAGCCTTACGCCGTCTGAGCCTGCTTTTTCTTTTCACCGCCACGCTAGGGGGCACGCCTGCGTTGGCACAACAACTGGGAGTGACCTGGCAGGCAGCCCCCAGTGAACAACAGATCGACAGTCTCAGCCTGGAGCAGGCTATTCTGCGTGCCTTTGCCCGAAATCCACAAATCGCCCAGGCGGCAGCACAAATCCGTATCGGTGCCAGCGAACTGAAACTGGCCGAAAGTGCCTGGATGCCACAGATTGGGCTGAACGGCGGCGTTGGTCGACAAAATCAAAGTGATAGCCTCGGCACGAGCGGCCGTACCACCTCGGCGGGCGTCTCGTTAACCCAGCTTATCTACGATTTTGGTAAAACCGGCAGTAGCATCGACGAACAGCATCACCTCTCGGAGGCTTATCGCTACCAGCTCTACAGCATCATGACCGGCGTCGGTCAACAAACGCTGCTGGCCTATTTACAGGTCAAGCGCTATCAAACGCTATCGGCCTCGGCGGAGCGACATATCACCTCGCTGGAAGCCGTGAAAGCCATCGCACAAATGCGTGCGCAAGCCGGACTCAATTCTCAATCCGATGTGTTGCAGGCCGAGACGCGTATTGCGGGCACCGTCGCCACACTTGAGCAATATCGTGCACAGCAGCGCTCCGCACTGGCGCAATTGACCGTGTTAACCGGCGTGGTGCCCGCGCGCCTACCGGATTTGCCGCAGACGCTGCTACAGCAACAGGTCACCTTACAGGCGTTACCCTACGAGCAAAGCGCGCTGGTGCGCAGCGCACAGTCGCGTCAGGAAGCGGCCCGCCAGCGTATCAGGCAGGCAGAAGCCAAACATTGGCCCAGTTTCTCGGTGCAGGCGGCACGCGCCCGCAACGATACCCGCAACCGCGCCTACTGGGACGATCAGGTGCGACTGCTGGTGGAAGCGCCTATCTATCAGGGCGGTGCCATCAGCGCACAGATTGATGCCGCCCAACATGCCCGCGAAGCCGCACAGGCAGAGGTGGAAGCCGCCAAGCTGGATATCAACCAGCGCGCGGCCACCTCCTATGCCGATATGATCGGCGCGCAGCAACGCCAGGCCGCCAGCGAACGCCAGCTCACCAGCGCCAACTATACCCGCGATGTCTATCGCGACGAATATCGCCTGAGCAAACGCAGCCTTAACGACCTGCTGAGCGTGGAGCAGGACGTGCTTCAGGCTGAAAACGCCCGCGCCACGGCGCAGTTTGACGGCTGGGATGCCACGGTCAACTACGCGGCGGCCGTCGATAATCTGCTGGATATGCTTGGCATCGAACGAGAAAAAGCCAATGGCGATCGGCTGCCATCGCTGTAAGGATGTCGTTGTCATGGCATCAAGGGTAATGACGTAATAAGTGGCTGTTAACCACGTGTTTATTCACAGGAGATTGCATGACTGCGTCTGCCACCACAGAAATATGGATCGCCGCACTGGCAAGAACAGCCGCTCATTATGGGCACGTGATTGATGTGCGCACTGTTGCACAACAGATGCGCTGGCATGAACAACTGCCGCTGGCGCGCAAGCTGGAACAGATAGCACGCCTGATGGGTCTGCACACCAGTCTGTGCCGCTGGGATCGCTTGCGCTGGAGCCCCGGAATTCTTCCGGTGCTGGCCGCCGCCCATGACGGCAGCGTGCTGGTGATCGAAGCCATCGACGAAGACCAGAATCTGCTGTACTGGCGCAGCGACGGCGGCGATTTGCAGCGCAAAATCGACAAGGAGACGTTGCAATCGCAGATTCAGGACACGCTGGTGCTCACGGGCATTGCCGAGCGCGGCCGCGATGCCCGCATCGATGATTTCGTCAAACCCTACCGTAAGCACTGGTTCTGGCAACACTTTGCCCATGCCAAACGGCAGATTGGCGAAGTGGCGCTGGCCTCTATCATCGGCAATGTGCTGGCACTGGCGGGCATTCTCTTTTCGATGCAGGTCTACGATCGCGTTATCCCTTCGCAGTCGATGCCCACGCTGTGGGTGCTGTTTGGCGGCGTGCTGCTGGCAGCCGCCATTGAATACGCGATTCGTTTATCCCGCACCGTGATCTCCGATTTGATGGGCAAGCAGATCGACCTGCGTGTTTCCGGTATGCTGTTCGCCCGCGCGTTGGCGATCAAGAATGAAGCGCGCCCCAAATCCACTGGCTCGTTTATTTCCCAGCTACGAGAAATCGATCAGGTACGTGAATTACTGACTTCAACCACCGTCGGCGCGGCGGCAGACATGCCTTTTGTGCTGCTGTTTCTGGCGCTGATGTCGTTTATTGGCGGCCCGCTGGTGTTTATTCCCATGCTGGCAATCCCGCTGATTGTCATCCCCGGCATCTTGCTGCAATGGCCGATGGCGAAACTGGCTAAAGACGGCATGCGCGAGAGCGCGCTGCGCAACGCGGTGCTGGTGGAATCCATTGAAGGCGTCGAAGACATCAAGGCACTTCAGGCGGAACCCTATTTCCAACGGCAGTGGGAGCAAACTCACGAGGTAAGCGCCGCCGTCGGCATGAAGCAGCGTCTGTGGGGCGCGCGTCTGACCGGATGGGCGTCAACGGTACAGCAGCTTACCTATGCCGGTATGTTGGTGTTCGGCAGCTATCAGGTGTTGGCCGGCGACATCACCACCGGTACGCTGGTGGCGTGTAGCCTATTGTCATCACGCACCATCGCCCCGCTGATGCAACTGACCATGGTGTTCTCGCGCTGGCAGCACGCCAAAAACGCCCTGACCGGCCTGGATGAACTGCTGCAAAAACCGCTCGATCGGCCTGAGGCGCAAGAAATCGCCCACTGCCCGGTGCTGCAAGGGCACTATCAGGTGACGCAAGCGCAGTACAGCTACGACCCGGAAAAGGGAAATAACGCGGTGTTTATCAACACGCTGGATATCAAACCCGCCGAACGCGTGGCGATACTGGGCAAGGTCGGCAGCGGAAAATCCACGCTGCTCAAACTGCTCGCCGGGCAGGCGACCGCAACGCGTGGCAAAGTGACGTTGGACGGCGTCGACATGGCGCACATCGACCCGGCAGACATGCGCCGCCAGGTAGGCTTTCTTTCTCAGGATTCCCGGCTGTTTTTTGGCAGTCTCAGGCAAAACCTGATGCTGGGTAACCCCCACGCCAGCGAGCAGGAATTACTGGCAGCGCTGCGTATCAGCGGGGCGCTCAGCATGGTGCAGCAGGATGCCTCCAGCCTTGAGCGCATCATTCAGGAAGGCGGACGCGGCCTGTCCGGCGGGCAGCGTCAGATGGTGCTGTTAAGCCGTCTTATCCTGCGCAACCCGCAGATCGTGCTAATGGATGAACCTACGGCCTCGATGGATGAGCAACTGGAAGAACAGGTCATACGCCAGATGAAAAGCTGGCTGGAAGGACGAACGCTGGTGCTGGTGACGCACCGCCCGGCCCTGCTCAAGCTGGTTGACAGGCTGATCGTCATCGACAACGGGCGCATTATTGCCGATGGCCCCAAAGAACAGATACTCAAGGCGGTCAGCAAGCCGCTGGATAACGCGCAGCAGGTCGCCTGAGGGAGAGAAATATGAACAAGACGCTGTTCAGCGCAAAAGGGAAAGCCTCCTCCAGAGTGATTTGGCTGACGCTGCTCGGGTTGGTGGTATTTTTCGTCTGGGCGAAAATTGCCATCCTTGATGAAGTCACCATCGGCAGTGGCAAAGTCACCCCCTCCACGCGAGCCCAAGTGATTGAAAGCCTTGATGGTGGTGTCATCGATAACCTGTACGTCCAGCAAGGTAATATCGTAGAAAAAGGCCAGACGCTGGCACAATTGGACATCAATCGCGCCCAGTCCGTTTATGGAGAGGCCTTTTCACGCGTCACCACCCTGCGCGCCTCGGCGGAACGGTTGCGCGCGGAACTGAGCGGAGAGCCGCTGCGCTTTAGCGAAGGGACATTGAAAGATCCCAACCTGGCGGCGCGCGAACGTCAGTTGTATGAATCCCGCCTGCGTAACCGTGATGAAACGGTGCTTAACCTGCAACAATCGATGCGACTGGTGGAGCAGGAATTGAAAATGACTGAACCGCTGGTGGCACGCGGCGCGGCCAGTGCGGTCGAAGTGATCCGGCTGCGACGGCAAATCAGTGAAATTCGCGGCAAGATCGACGAAGCACGCAACCTGTATGCCGTGAGAGCGCGCGAAGAGCAGGTCAAAAATAACGCCGACCTGGAAGCACAGCTGGAAGTGGTCAACGGCAAGGCCGATCAGCTACGGCGTGCTACTCTCACTTCACCGGTGCGCGGTATCGTCAAAGACATTCAGGTCACCACCGTCGGTGGCGTACTGCAACCCGGCGGCAAGTTAATGGAAATCGTACCGCTGGAAGACAAGCTGCTGATTGAAACCCGCGTCAACCCGCGCGATATCGCCTATATCCGCCCTGGATTGCCTGCCATTGTAAAAATTACCGCCTATGATTCATCCATTTATGGCGATCTTAACGGTGAGGTGGAAAGCGTTTCGCCGGATACGTTGCAAGATGAGGTGCGGCGCGATCAGTATTATTACCGGGTTTATGTGCGCACGCTGGAGAGTGGGTTGACCAATAAAAACGGCGACCGGTTTGCCATCGTTCCCGGCATGATGGCCAATGTGGAGATTAAAACCGGACAAAAAAGCGTGCTCGATTACTTGATTAAGCCGCTCAATAAAGTGAATGAGGCGCTGCGTGAACGCTAGCGCCTCATAAGCGTATTCTTACGGTAAAACCGCCGTACTAGAGCAGTTCAGGGAAGAACACTTGCTTGAGCGCCAACTCAACGCCGCGCACTTCCGCCAGCCCTTTCAGACGGCCGATAGCCGAATAGCCGGGGTTGGTTTTCTTCTTCAGATCGTCGAGCATCTGATGACCATGGTCAGGACGCATCGGAATCGGACGCAGATCGCCCGCCGCTTTACGGCGTGATTCTTCCGTCAGGATCGCTTTCACCACTGCCACCATGTTCACGTCGCCGCCCAGATGCGCTGCTTCGTGGAAGGTTTTCGGGTTCTGTTCGCGACAGGTCGCACGCAGGTGGGTGAAGTGGATACGATCGCCAAAGGTTTCGATCATCTTGACCAGATCGTTATCCGCACGCACGCCGTAAGAACCGGTACACATGGTGAAACCGTTGTGGATATTATCCACGGTCTCTTTCATCCATTGCATGTCTTCAATGGTGGATACCACGCGCGGCAGCCCCAGAATCGGACGCGGCGGATCGTCCGGATGGATCGCCATGCGGATACCCGCTTCTTCGGCAACCGGTACGATCTGCTTGAGGAAGTAGCCCAGATGTTCACGCAGCTTGGCATGGTCAATACCGTCATATTCCGCCAGACGCGCGCGGAACTGATCCAGGGTATAACCCTCTTCCGCACCCGGCAGACCGGCAATGATATTGCCGGTCAAACGCGCGATATCCGCTTCGGTCATCGCTTCAAAGTAAGCGGCAGCCTGCGCCTGCTCTTGCTCGGTGTAATCGTTCTTTGCACCGTCACGTTTAAGAATGTGCAGTTCAAACGCCGCAAACGCGATTTGATCAAAGCGCAGCGCTTTGGAGCCGTCCGGCAGTGGGTATTCCAGATCGGTACGCGTCCAGTCCAGAATCGGCATAAAGTTGTAGCACACGGTGTCGATGCCGCACTGCGCCAGATTGCGCAGTGATTGCTGGTAGTTAGCAATATAGTGCTGATAGCGACCGGTTTGCGTTTTGATATCTTCGTGGATCGGCACACTCTCAACCACCGACCACACCAGACCTTTGGCTTTCAATTCGGCTTTGCGTTTTTCGATCTCTTCGACTGTCCAGACTTCGCCATTCGCGATGTGGTGTAATGCGGTTACCACACCCGTCGCCCCCGCCTGACGGACATCGTCCAGAGAGACAGGATCGTTCGGGCCATACCAACGCCAGGTTTGTTCCATCTTTATTACCCTTAATCAATAACTTGTAAAATCATCTCTTGCGCTGTTCCCGGTCCACGGCAATCGCTGCGGGGCGACTGGTCATCAATCTCATCAACCAAAGTGGTGAACAGGCCGACCAATTTTGTTTATCATTCCAATGACAGCCTACACCAGCCGATGAAAAGCACCAACAAGAAAACAAAATAGGTTGACCAATATCACCAAAATAATGCTTTTTGGACAAACAAATTGGCTTTTTATTCGGAAACAAGTACAGTTTTGCCGTGAAACTTTATACCAAAGCGTCTTTTTACATTATTTGGTCAGGCCACTTTTCACCTTGCGCTCCTACACTCTCCACCGTCAAGGGCGAGTGAACGCGCTAACGCATGATGGCCTACCGTACTCAGGGATATTGTTATGACAACGTCGACCACCGCAACGCATCACGCCACCCTTGCCAACACCCCGCTGCCAGAAGCCGTGCGCCAGCCGCAGTACGATCGTAATGTACTGACAAGCCGTATGGTGCACATCGGTTTTGGCGCGTTTCACCGCGCGCATCAGGCACTGCTTACCGACCGTGTTCTGAGTCAACAAGGCGGTGACTGGGGCTACTGTGAAGTGATCCTGTTTGGCGGTGAAAGCCTGATTAGCCAATTGCGTGAGCAAGACCACCGCTACACCGTGCTGGAAAAAGGGGCTGAAGGCAGCCAGGCCATTGTTATCGGTTCGGTCCACGAATCGTTGCATGCACGTCTGGAAGGCATCTACGCCGTGGTGGAAAAACTGGCAGAGCCGCAGGTTAACATCGTTTCTCTGACCGTCACCGAGAAAGGCTACTGCATCGATCGCACCAGCGGTGGCGTAGACATCAACAACCCGCTGATCAAGCAAGATTTGGAACTGCCGACCGCGCCCGCATCTGCACCGGGTCTGCTGGTGGAAGCACTGCGCGTGCGTCGTGAACGTGGCCTGAAACCGTTTACCGTGCTGTCTTGCGATAACATGCCGGAAAACGGCAACGTGGTGAAACGTGCGGTACTGGAGCTGGCTCGTCTGCGCAGCGCTGAGCTTGCGGAGTGGATCGCAGCCAATGTCACCTTCCCCAACACTATGGTGGACCGCATCGTGCCTGCCGCTACGCCGGAAACGCTGGCTGAAGTGGAACAGGCTATCGGCGTCGCCGATCCGGTAGGCATCGCCTGCGAACCCTTTATTCAATGGGTAGTGGAAGACAACTTTGTGGCGGGGCGCCCACAGTGGGAAGTGGCCGGTGCACAGCTGGTGAATGACGTTCTGCCGTTCGAAGAGATGAAACTGCGCATGCTGAACGGCAGCCACTCCTTCCTGGCCTATCTGGGCTATCTGGCCGGTTACGAACACATTAACGACTGTATGGCGGATGCCCATTATCGTCGTGCCACTCAGCGCTTGATGTTGGAAGAACAGGCACCGACGCTGCACGTTAACGAGGATTTACCGGGCTATGCCGCACAGTTGATTGCCCGTTTCACCAACCCGGCGCTGAAACACCGCACCTGGCAAATCGCCATGGACGGCACACAGAAGCTGCCGCAGCGTATGGTGGAATCCGTGCGCTGGCACCTGCAAAACGGCAGCGATTACAGTTGCCTGACGCTGGGTATCGCCGGTTGGATGCGCTATGTGGGCGGCGTGGATGACGCGGGTCAAACCATCGACGTGCGTGACCCAATGGCAGCACAACTGCGTGCTATCGTCGATGCCACGCAAGACGGTGCAGCACGCGTGCAGGGCCTGTTAGGATTGACGGCTATCTTTGGTGATGATCTGGCGAACAACGAAGAGTTTGTACGCCGCGTCACCAAAGCGTACCTGCTGCTGAGTGAGAAAGGCGCAAAAGCGGCGGTCTCAACGCTGTAATATCCCGTCGTCGTCCTCGGCGTAGGCCGGGGACCTGGTACAGAAGAAACACGTGTAGCCTGGCAAGAGATCCCCGCCGGTAAGGGAATCTCTTGCAGGAAGCGCTGGAACCCTAGTTATCAGGATTCCTGCGGCGCAGGCACCGATTCAAACAGATAACCGTCAAACGCCGGATCGTCGACATCCGAAATTTCCAGCAGTTTATGCTTCACATTCTCCAGATGCTGCCACATCTCCTGACGCGCTTGTTTGGCATCGCGACGGGTCACCGCACGCAGAATGCGCTGGTGATCGTCCAGCCATTGGCGCTGGTAGCTGAAATCTACCGTGTGCGAATGCAGGCCGCGCCACATGGAACTGCGTTTACGCGCCTGCCACACTTCATAAACCATATTGGCCAGCACGCTGTTTTGCGTCGATTGTGCCAGCAGGCAGTGAAACAGCTCGTCCGCACTCTCGTCTACGCTGCCGTTATCCAGCGCCTGCCGCTCCTGATCGATAGCCTGCTTCATCTTGAGAATATCGGTCTTGGTCGCCTGCATCGCTGCAAACGCCGCCACTTCGCTCTCGAGCAATTGACGCGCCTGCATCAGCTCAAACGGACCGTAACCGCTATCCGCATTACGGTTCTTATCTTCGGTCGGAATCTGAATCACATACACGCCGGAGCCTTTACGCACTTCAATCAGCTTCTCAAGTTCCAGCATGATCAAGGCTTCACGCACCACACTGCGGCTGACGGAAAAAACCTCTGCGATATCACGTTCGGGAGGAAGACGATCACCCACCTGATATTTGCCGGCCAGAATATCTGTCCGAATCTTGTTACCAATGTCTTGATATAATCGCATCTTATTGTTTTTCCTTCACAAACAACGATGGCGCAAAATTGGCCTGACCAAAGAATAAAAAATACGCAAATCTGACGCAAGTATAACATGAAGCTGTCACATAAATTGCCACCGGGTGCGCATTTTAGCAAACCGCATCCTCCGCAGCGCAGAGCACGCCTGAGTTAGCTGACCGCTTACCACGGCGGTTGACCACTGTTGCCAGCACATGCAAATTCGTTGCCGAAAAATCCGCCATTCTCTATTATCGGTTCGATAGCCTTCCTGCGCTTATTTCACCGGATAACACTTTTCACCGGATAAAAACATGGATTCACCGATGGCATTGATACGCTCTGCGCCTTTATCTGGCTCACGCTACTGGCGCGGCCTGTGTGTGTTGATACTGCTGGCGTTTTTGAGCGCCTGTAGTCGCACGCCGCCGCCGATCACCCCGTTAGGGCAGCCAACGTTCGCCCGCTATCAGCAGGAAACCACACGCTGGGTTGAGGAGCATCGGCGTTTTCAAACGCTGGATAAAGCGCTGGAATTAACCTGGAATACCCCGTCGGAAAACCGACCGGCAGGTACCGCGCGCAAAGGCATATTGCTGGTGCACGGTCTGGGGGATTCCCCCGGTTCGTTTACCGATATCATTCCGGCGCTGACGCAACGCGGGTTTCTGGTGCGCACTGTGCTTTTGCCCGGCCATGGCACACAACCCGCTGACTTGATGCCGGTGTCGGTGGAAGACTGGCGGCGCGTGGTAGCTGAGCAGGCTGCCTTGCTGCACCAAGAAGTGGGCGAAGTCTATCTGGGCGGCTTCTCGACGGGCGGTAATCTGGTGTTGGAATACGCCTTACAGCATCCGGACATTCAGGGGCTGGTGCTGTTTTCGCCCGCCATCCGCTCCGATGAACCGCTCGATTTTCTGGCTCCGTTACTGGCCTCCGTGACCGATTGGCTGCGCCCGCCGCGACCGGGGCAGCCACAGCAGATTGCCACGCGCTATCTGCGCGTGCCTACCAACGGTTTCGCGCAATTTTATTACTCCAGCGCCAATGTGCGCCATTTGCTGGCAAAAAGCCCTTATGACAAGCCGGTGCTGATGGTGCTGGCGCAGCACGATTCGGTGCTCGACACCGCCGCCATGTTGGCGCAGTTTGACAAGGCGTTCCCTCACCCAGCCAGTCGCGTCATCTGGTACGGTAATCCCCCGGCTCAGCCGGTATCCGAGCGCGTGCTGGTGCGTTCCGATCGCCTGCCGGAATGGCGCATCAGCCAGTTTTCCCACATGTCGGTGCTGTTTTCTCCCGATAATCCGCTCTATGGGCGGACAGGGACATTGCGTCTGTGTTCTAACGGCCCCACCACGCCCGCCGCCAATGACTGCAAGCAACGCGAGGACGTGTGGTATTCCGACTGGGGCTACCAGGAACCAGGAAAAACGCATATCCGTTTAACCTTTAACCCCTATTTCGACTGGCAAAACCAGGTCATGGCGAGCGTATTGAGCAGCGAAGGGACCGTTAGCGCAGCACCGTGATCGTGACAAGAAAAATCGGCGTCACAATAGCGTCATTAATACCGGGTAAAGTGTGGGGGGAATACGGTTCCCCCTACACTGGACTGATAGTGACCCAATGGACGCCACACCCGAGTTATCGCTGAACAGCCCCTACCGAGGCGCACCCACGGCCGCCGACTTGTGCATTGCTACGCCGGAGGCCAGCCCCGAAACGGATAACGCCACGGTCTTGCAGCTTTTCAATAAATACAAAGAATTGGTCAGCTTGCCAGTGGTAGAAAAAGGCAGACCATTCGGGCTTATCAACCGCCATATTTTTTTGTCGCAAATGTCGCGTCCGTTTTATCGCGAGCTGTATGACAAAAAAAGCTGCATCGCATTTATGGACAAAAATCCGCTGATTGTCGATGCCAACGCATCGCTGAATACCGTTGCCGATCAAACGGTTATTTCCGGAGATAAATCGCTTACCGATGGTTTTATCATCACCCGCGAAGGCACCTATCTGGGCATTGGGTTGGGTATCGATCTGATTAAAGCGGTATCGGACATGCATCTGCAACAACATCAGCAGGTGATGCAAAGTATCGAGTACGCCAGCATTATCCAACAGGCGATGATGTCCACCTCGTCGCAAACCATGTCTGTCACGCTGAGCGACTGGTGTCTGGCATGGCAACCGCGCGACTGCGTGGGGGGCGATTGCTACGCGTTTAAAACCACGGCGGATGGCTGGCTGGCGGTGGTGATCGATTGCACTGGTCACGGTGTGCCCGGCGCGTTTATGACCTTAATCTTTGCCTCGGCGCTGGAACACGCGCTGGTTACCTGCCCCCCCGACGATCCGGCGCAGCTGCTGCAAATTATCAACCGCTATATCAAAAACACGCTGGGACAACAGCAGAACGGTGACAGCAGCTCAAACGATGGTTGCGACATCATCGCGGTGCACATGAACACGGCCACACGTGGCCTGACCTGGGCCAGCGCGCGCATGGCGGCATTTATGCTGGCACAGGATGATAACGAGGTGCGCCCACTGGCTGCCGATCGCATGGGTGTCGGCTACACCGATACCCCCTACGACTATGTCTGGACTAACCATCGCTTAACCCTGGCAGATCGAGACATGTTTTTCACCACCACGGATGGATTAACCGATCAGGTTGGCGGTGAGCGGCGCATCATGTTTGGCAAACGTCGGCTTCAGGCCGCACTGCTGCACCACCGCGCGTTGCCGATGCCCGCACTGGCCCAACAATTACAACAAGAGCATCAACGCTACCAGGGTCAGCAGCCCCGACGGGACGACCTGACCTTTTGGGGCTTTAGACAGTGATTACAACCAGGCGACCTTGACCATGGCTATTCAACACCACGGCACCTCACCTTCCACCTTTCCCGGCAATACGCCAGGAGAGTATGCATCCCCAAACGGCGCGCTGTTTCACACCGGCGTGGCGCGCGATATCTCGCTCTACTATATCGGCTACTTCTCGCAGAGCATCATCAGCTCGCTGGCAGAAACGCTACGCCTCCAGCTTGAGAAAACCGAGGTGCCCTCCCCGGTGCGCCGCAAATTGTTCTCCAGCTTTATTGAAATGGGCCAAAACATCACCCGTTACTCCGCATTACCGTTAACCACGCCCGACCAGCAGCAGGAAGCGCGACAGGGCTCCGTCTGCCTTGGGTGGGAAGATGGAAAGTATTTCCTGTGGTGCGCCAACCCGGTGCATCCCGAGGATATGGAGAAACTGCGGGTTCGGCTGGAACCGCTGCGGGCCATGACGGCAGACGAAATCAAAGTGGCCTACAAGGCCTCACTGCGTCAGGAAGCCCCCGCATGGAGCAAAGGTGCGGATATCGGGCTGTTAACCGTGGCGCGAGACGCCAGCGAACCGTTGCAATTCACCTTTCAATCAGATGAATCAACGGGGTTATCCACGTTTTATCTGAAGGCGATCATCTGAAATGATAAACATAACTCGCATCGATAATGTTCATCTCGCCGGGACAGCATCCACCCCCAGCGTTGATTTTTGTTTTGACACACATCGGTTATCCCTTTCCGGCGAATCTTACCCAGAGAACGCTGCCGCGTTTTACCGGCCGCTGATCGAGAAGGTGGAAGCCTACCTGACTGAGCTATCGCACCGCGATGATGCGCCCGCAACCGAAATCGAGGTGCATATTTCGCTGAGCTATTTCAACAGTTCCAGCACCAAGATGCTGTTCAGCTTGCTCAACGTGCTGCACCTGGCGGCGCAGGACACGCTCGCCATCGCCCTGCACTGGTATCACGATTGTGAGGATGATATCGCGCAGGAGTTTGGCGAAGAGTTGCATATCGACTTCCCCGCATTGGATTTTCACGGCCATATCATGGAGTAATCATGAGCACCTTTGAGCTGTTCACCCCGGAATATGACATCCTGCTCGCCGCGCGCAACGTGGCTTCGCAGCCTGACAGGCCCGCGGAAGTCTACCGGGATAGTCTGCTGGCACTGACCGAACACTATCAGCGTCTGGTGCGTGAATCCCACCGTCTCATCTCGCGCAGCGATCGGGCAGAGCGCGAATTGACGCGCTTAAACCACCAGCTCCATCAACTGGCCGATGAGTTGGCTTACAAAGCGACACACGATCCGCTCACGGATGTCTACAACCGTGGTGCCATTATCGACATCATCAGCACGGTGCTCACGCAGCGCCAGGCCTCGCTGATTGTATTGGATATCGACCATTTCAAGCGGGTAAACGACAACTTTGGTCACCCAACGGGCGATGCGGTGATCTGCGATCTGATCACCCGCGTGCGTCATGCGCTGGGCGGCGTCGGCAGCATTGGGCGCGTAGGCGGAGAAGAGTTCACGATTTTGCTGGATAATGTTGCCCTGCAACAGGCGGTCCTGTACGCGCAGCGCATCCATGCCGATCTGAACCGCTCAAACCTGGCAGCGCTGCCCGCTTATCCGGTGACCGCCAGCTTTGGCGTCAGTTGGGCCCCCGCAACGACCGGGTTTGATACGCTGTACAACGCCGCCGATGCCGCGCTGTATGAAGCCAAGCAGCAAGGACGTAATCGTGTGATGTTTCGCTAAGCCGGTACCCACGTTCTCCAACGTAAAAAAAGGTAAAGATGACGAGGAACGCCAGAGCGCATTAGCGCGGCGTTGAGTCACTTTTGCTACAGTGATGAGAGCCCGTGTTGGATGGGTTGCCAAAGGAGAGCGTATCACCATGCCACGTCTTACCGCACAAGATTTCCAGCCTGAACTGCTCGAACTGTACGACTACTATGCGCATGGGAAACTCACCAAGCGAGAGTTTCTGGAACGTGCAGGTAAATATGCGGTGGGCGGCCTGACCGCCATGACGCTGCTGTCGCTGCTGAGCCCTAACTACGCGCTGGCACAGCAGGTCGAGTTCACGGACCCGGATATCCTCCCTGAATACATCACCTATCCGTCACCCAATGGGCACGGCAGCGTGCGCGGTTATCTGGTGAAACCCGCCAACCTGACCGGCCCGGTGCCTGCGGTGGTGGTGGTGCACGAAAACCGCGGCCTCAATCCCTATATTGAAGATGTTGCACGACGGCTGGCGAAAGCCGGTTTTATCGCGCTGGCCCCTGACGGGCTGAGCAGCGTCGGCGGTTACCCCGGCAATGATGAAAAAGGGCGGGAACTGCAACAAAAAGTCGATCCTACTAAACTGATGAACGACTTTTTCGCCGCCGTCGAATTTATGCTCAAGCATCCGGACAGCACCGGTAAAGTGGGCATCACCGGTTTCTGCTACGGCGGCGGCGTCGCCAATGCGGCAGCGGTTGCCTACCCGGAACTGGCCGCCGCGGTGCCTTTCTATGGTCGCCAGCCAAAACCGGAAGACGTTGAGCGCATCAAGGCACCGCTGCTGATCCACTACGCCGAACGTGATGAACGTATTAACGAAGGCTGGCCCACCTACGAAAACGCGCTGATTGCCGGAAAAAAGGTGTATCAGGCGCACATTTATCCCAACACCAACCACGGCTTTCACAATGACTCCACCCCGCGCTATGACAAGGCTGCCGCCGATCTGGCGTGGGAACGCACCCTGGCCTGGTTCCGGCGCTATCTGGTCTAGCGTATGTTCAGGATAAACCATGCGCTTTGATTTCACTGATTTGCGTCTGTTTCTTCATGTGCAGCAAGCGGGCAGCATCACCGCCGGCGCCGCTCGCTCACACCTGACGCTTCAGGCCGCCAGCGAGCGTATTCGCGGTATGGAGGAGGCACTTGGCGTGGCGCTGCTAACCCGTGTCAGCAACGGCGTGACGCTCACCGAAGCGGGCTTTGCGCTGGCTCGCCATGCCAATACGCTATTGCAGCAGCGCAATCATATGCAAAGCGAGTTGCAGCAGTTTGGCAACGGGTTGCGAGGGCATATCGCCCTGCTCTGCAATGCGTCTGCACTAAGCCTGCATCTTCCGTCGCGCTTGAGTGACTATCTGCTCGCCCACCCGCGTATCTCCCTGAGCGTCAGCGAAAAGCCCAGCCACGAGATCGTGGATGCGATTAAAAACCAGCGTGCGGAACTGGGTATCGTTGCCGATTCAGTCCTGTTGCAGGGTCTGGAAACCCGTGAGTTTTGCCCGGATCCGCTGGTGGTGGCGGCTGCGGTCACGTCACCGTGGGCGGCCTCGCCGGTGCTGGCTTTTGAAGCCCTGCTGGACGCGGAGTTTGTCGGTTTGAACCTGGGCAGCGCGTTGCAGGAGCATATCGACCACCATGCGCGCCAGCATGGCAAGCGTCTTAACTACCGCGTGCGTTTGAATGATTTCCCGGCGTTGATTGGGTTAATCCAGCAAGGTCTCGGCATCGGGATTGTGCCCGAAAAAGCCCTGGCGCAAACGGATGCGCAGCAGGTGCGCGCCATTTCGCTTAGCGACGCGTGGGCACAGCGCCACTTGTTGCTGTGCGCGCGCCAGTTCAGCGCACTGCCTGGCTACCTTCAGGAATTTGTCGAACAGATAAGCGGCAGACAGGCATCAACCCCCGACGCCGAGCACCATGGTGAGCCCCAGAGCGATCAATCCGAGAAAGAAGCAGCGGCGAAATAGCGTTTCACCAATATATTTTCGCACCCGTTGACCCAGCACCATACCGAGCAGCGCCGGGATCAGTGCCAGCAGCGACAACGACAGATTCAACGCAGGCAGACCACCGCCCTGCGCCAACGACAGTGCCAGCCCGAGCGTTGAAACCGTAAACGCCAGCCCGAGCGCCTGCACCAGGTCATCTTTCTTCAATGCCAGACACTGCAAATAAGGCACCGCCGGAATCACAAACACACCGGTCGCCGCCGTAATCATTCCAGTGAGGTAGCCCATGACCGGAGAAAGCCAGATTTCATGGCGACCGGGCGCTGGCAGGCGGCGCGCAATCAGCCCCCACACGCCATAAACCACCAGCATCCCCCCAAGGAAAACCGGGGCCCATGGCGACGCGTCCGCCAGACTGGGAATGCCGCTCCACAGCGTTCCTATCAGTATCGCGACCAGAAAGCTGCCAAGACGCCGCGCCAGCAATAAAAATGCCGGGCCAGCAAGCAGTTGCCACAGGTTGGTGACGAAAGAGGGGATCAACAGCAGCGCGGCAGCGCTGGTCGGCGGCATGGTTAACGCCAGAAGTCCCATGGCGACCGTCGGCAAACCGAGGCCGACAATGCCTTTAATCATGCCCGCTAGCAAAAACACGCAGAGTATCGTCACCATCCCTTATCCTTATTTGCCACTGATTCTGAGGGGTAACACGAAAATACCCACAGCGCGGCAAAAGCGCGATCGGGAATTTATTGAGGGAGACTCAGGGAAAACTTGCAGGGGATGCGCTCGCGCCGCAGCAAACGCGGCGCGTAGCGAAAAAACTCAGCTTTTCTTCACAAACTCGGATTTCAGCTTCATCGGGCCAAAACCATCAATCTTGCAATCAATGTTGTGGTCACCTTCGACCAGACGGATACCTTTCACTTTGGTACCAATCTTCAGCGTGGAAGAACTGCCCTTCACTTTCAGGTCTTTAATAACCGTCACGCTGTCGCCATCGGCCAACAGGTTGCCATTGGCATCACGCACTACCAGCCCGTCGTCATCAGCGGTCTCGGCATTCATGGACCACTCGTGGCCGCACTCAGGACAATTGAGCTGTTCATCGGCCTGCCAGGTAAAGGCAGAGTCGCATTTTGGACAATTTGGTAAGGTTGACACGTCATGACTCCTGAAAATTCAATAAAAAGGTAAAATAAATAATAAAATCATAAGCAAACATGATGAATTGTCACTATTTTACGCTATTTCTCTCACAGCGTACAGCCAAACGCCCTGCAACCCCATGGCGCAGCCCTGCACAGCGATAAAGCAATGCGCACCACATTGACACAAAACCACCGCCGTTGAACGCACTACCGTCTGGCGCAAACGCGCGCTGGCAGTGCATTCCTGACTCAATAGCGTGCAAAGCGCCACGATTGCACTAGCGAAAAACAAGATTGCGTTATTTGGCATTTTTTATGCATGGCAACCATTATCTTCTTATTGCGTAATGCCCGGAGATGCCAATGATAAAAATAACGCTTCCTAGTGGACCTTATTACGATGAAATGCTCACGGCAGAGGGACGGCAGCGGCAGCATTACGATCCATGGTGGCGCTGGCTGCAACGCACCGATCAGCAATCGGTACGGCAGAAGAAGGAGCAGGCTGAACTGCTGTTTCATCGGGTGGGGATCACCTTCAACGTTTACGGTGACGATGAGGGCACCGAACGGTTAATCCCGTTTGACAGTGTGCCGCGCATTATTCCGGCGGCGGAGTGGCGCAAACTGGACAGCGGCATTCGTCAACGCGTCAAGGCGCTGAATGCCTTTCTGCATGATATCTATCACGATCAACACATCCTCAAAGCGGGCATTATCCCCGCCGAACAGGTGTTGGCAAACGAGCAATTCCAACCCTGCATGCAGGGCATCTCCCTGCCCAATCAGATTTATGCCCATATCACCGGCATCGATATGGTGCGCAACAGTGACGGTGAGTATTACGTTCTGGAGGATAATCTGCGCACGCCGTCCGGCGTCTCTTACATGCTGGAAAACCGCAAGATGATGATGCGCCTCTATCCGGATATGTTTGCCCAGCAACATATCGCCCCGGTGGAGCGCTACCCCAGTTACCTGCTGCAAACCCTGCGCGAAAGCTCACCGGTGGACGACCCCTGCGTGGTGGTGATGACGCCGGGACGCTTCAACAGCGCTTACTTCGAACACAGCTTTTTAGCCCAGCAAATGGGGGTGGAGCTGGTTGAAAGTGCCGACCTGTTTATCAAGGAAGGGGCGGTTTACATGCGCACCACCGAAGGGCCGCGCAAGGTGGATGTTATTTATCGCCGCCTTGATGATGCCTTTCTCGATCCGCTGGCGTTCCGCGCTGATTCCATGCTCGGCGTGCCGGGTCTGTTGTCGGTGTATCGCGCAGGCGGCGTGGTGCTCGCCAACGCCATCGGCACCGGCGTGGCCGATGATAAATCCATCTACCCTTACGTACCGGAGATGATCCGTTTCTATCTGAGCGAAGAGCCGCTATTGAACAACATCCCCACCTGGCAGTGCCGCAAACCGGAGGATTTGCGCTTCGTGCTGGATAATCTGGATCAGATGGTGGTGAAAGAAGTCCACGGTGCAGGCGGCTACGGCATGCTGGTAGGACCGCGCGCCAGCCGTACCGAAATAGAGGAATTTCGCCAGCGCTTGTTGTCCAACCCGACGAACTACATCGGGCAGGAGACGCTGGCGCTCTCCACCTGCCCGACCTTTGTGGAACAAGGGCTGGCCCCGCGCCATATCGACCTGCGCCCCTTTGTGCTCTACGGGCAGGAAATTCGTCTGGTGCCTGGCGGGTTGACGCGGGTGGCGCTCACCGAAGGCTCGCTGGTGGTGAACTCTTCGCAAGGGGGCGGCACCAAGGACACCTGGGTAATGGAGGATGACGAATCATGCTAAGCCGCACAGCCAGTGAACTGTTTTGGATGGCGCGTTATCTGGAGCGGGCGGAGAGTTTCGCCCGCGTGCTCGATGTCACCTACAAGCTGTCGATGGTGCCACGCCACAGTCAGCAGCAGCGCGATCTGGCGCTGCCGCTCAATCTCTCGTTGACCCATGAGCTGTTTCAGGTGCGTTATCCGCAGTTTTCCATGGCGAACCTGATCAACTTTTTTGCCCTCGACAGTGATAACCCCAGCAGTATCTACAGTTGCGTCGAAATGGCCTGGAACAACGCCCATGCGGTGCGCGGCAGCCTCTCCGCCGAGGTGTGGGAGTGCATCAACACCACGCGCATTCAGTTGCGCACGCTGCGGCAAAAAGGGGTGGAAGAGGTCGGTATCGATGCCTTCTTTGACTGGGTTAAAGATCGCGCCCATCTGTTTCGCGGCGCGGTGTTCGGCACCTTGCTGCGTAACGATGCGCTGTGTTTTATCCGTATCGGCACGCTGATCGAGCGGGCATTCGCCACCACGCAACTGCTGCTGCTCAAAGATCAGCAGTTGAATAACGACACCGATCCGGTGCGTGAATATTATCGGCTGGATACGCTGCTGCGCGCGGTCAGCGCGCGCGAGGCCTACAACAGTATCTATCGTCAGCCGGTGACACGCGATACGGTGGCCGAGTTGCTGATCCTACGCAACGACGTGCCGCGCTCGCTGCGCGCCTGCATCGAAGACGTCGTCAGCCAGTTGGAGCAGATCGCTAACACCCGCTCTCACCTGCCGTTACGGCTGGCGCACCAGTTGAACGTCGATCTGCGCTTCAGCACACGGGAAGATTTGGCGCAATCGGATATGCAGGTCTATCTCACCGGGCTGTTGGCCCGGATCAACGCGCTGGCTGACAGCGTGCGACAAACCTATCTGGAGACGGTATGAAACTGACCATTAATCATCTCACGCGCTATCGCTATGATGAACAAGTGAAATTCAGCACCCAGTATCTGCGTTTGACGCCGCGTGATTCCGCCCGCCAGCGCGTGGACTCATGGTCGTTAACACTGTCTGAGGGGTCCGCTGTCACCACCACCGACACCTGGGGCAACGTGTTGCATGTGCTGACGCTGGATCATCCGCATCAGGAAATCGTCATTCACGCTCAGGGTGTGGTAGACATTGCCGATAACGATGATATCGCGCCAGAGAATGAGCTGTTGTCACCACTGGTGTTCCTGCGCAGCACGCCGCTGACGCAGGCGGATGCGCCGATTCGCGCCTTCGCGCTGCGCTACTACCGGCCGGAAGCGGCGGAAGAGAGCCTGAACGCGCTGATGGCGGCGCTGTTGGTCAGTATGCCTTACACCCCCGGTGCCACGCAGGTGCAAGATAGCGCGGCGCAGGCCTTTACACGCGGGCAGGGAGTCTGTCAGGATCACACCCATGTGTTTCTGGCCTGCTGTCGTAGCCTGCACCTCCCGGCGCGCTATGTCAGCGGCTACGTTCATAGCCCGGATTCGCGCCATGTGGCGATGCACGCCTGGGCGGAAGTGTGGCTGAATGGACGCTGGCTGAGTTTTGATATCACCAACAACTCGCGTAGCCTGACGCAGCATTTGCGTCTGGCGACCGGGTTGGACTATCTGGATGCCTGCCCGATACGCGGCAGTCGGCTGGGTGGCGGAAGCGAAATGCTGTTTTCTGAAGCTGAAGTGCGGCGCTTTTCACAACAGGCGCAGCAGCAATAACCATGAGATGATCGGATTATGACTTACTGTGTGGCCATGTGCCTGTCGGACGGGCTGGTGTTCGCCTCGGATTCCCGCACCAATGCCGGGGTGGATCATATTGCAACGTTTAAAAAACTGCATGTGATTCACCGCGCCGACGATCGGGTGCTGGTGTTGCAGTCCGCCGGAAACCTGGCCACCACACAAAGCATTGTCAGCCTGCTGGAAACGCGCATGCGCAGTGACAGCGAGCCCAACCTGTTGCAGGTTTCAACCCTGTACGACGCCGCAACGCTGATCGGTGCCACCTTACGCGAAGTTATCGATCGTGACAGTCGTATGCAACAACATGCCAGCACCACCAACTTTGGCTGTAACCTGCTGTTAGGCGGGCAAATCGCCGGAGAAGCCCCCCGACTGTTTCATATCTATCCCGAAGGCAATTTTATCGAGGCAACGCGCGACACGCCCTACTTCCAGATTGGCGAAAGCAAATACGGCAAACCGATCATTGACCGGGTATTAACCCGTGAAACCACGCTTGAGCAGGCGATGTGCTGTGCGCTGATCTCGATTGATTCCACGCTGCGCAGTAACCTGTCCGTCGGGCTGCCGCTGGATGTGATGATCTACCGGGCTGACAGCTTTGATGACAGCGGACAGCGCCGTGTTACCGAAGATGATCCCTACTTTGCCACCATTCGCAAAGCCTGGTCGGAAGGGTTACAGAACACGTTCCGTCAACTGCCGCCGTTCTCGCTTTAACGCGTCACACTCGTCCGCCGAGCCGCCAGCGCACGCAGCAATACTGCAAGGGTGGTGCCATTGTGCAGCAGGGCGCTGCCGCCCGGCGACAACCCGCCCAGCGCCGCCGTCAGCATAATGCCGCTGTTGACCCATTCTGTCAGGGCAATATTGCTGTGTACCAGCTTCATCGCTTCCAGCGCCAGTTCACGCGCCAGCACCACGCCGTGCAGGCTGTCCTGCATCAGTACCGCATCCGCCGCCTGCTGCGCCAGCTCGGTGCTCTGGTTCATCGCCAGTCCGACATCCGCCTGCGCCAGCACCGGGGCATCATTGACACCATCGCCGATAAACAGCACGTTGCGGCCCTGCTGTTGCAGTGCCTGAACCACATCCACCTTACTCTCTGGTGTGCATTCAGCCACGCATTCATCCATCGCTAACGCGTTAGCCAGTTGCTGCGCCTTTTCAACGCGATCGCCAGTCAGTAACACGATGCGATCGATCCCCGACTGACGCAGTTGTGCGATCACCTCGAGTGCTTCCGCCCGCACGTTATCCTGTAAGCCAATCATACCAACCAACCGTTCATCAAGGCTGATGAACAGCAAATGGCACCCCTGCTGAGCCAACGCGCTAATCTCGGCCTCGTACGGTGAGAACACAACCTGATAGTGCGCTTCGAGAAAATGGCGGCTGCCGATCGCCATGCGATGACCATCCAGTTCACACAGCAGACCGTGTGCAATCACATACTCTACTTCGCCGTGGTTGATATGGGGCAACGCATGGTGGTGCGCCGACGCCACCACCGCTTTCGCCAACGGATGGTTGCTGTGTTCCTCAACTGAGGCCGCGATCGCCAGCAGGCGCTCCGCCCAGGCCCGCTCCGGATCGAAACTGACCACTTCCGTCACCTGCATATCACCGTGCGTCAGGGTGCCGGTTTTGTCGAACACCACCGTATCGACCGCGGCGAGTTGTTCAATCGCCCGCCCGCCTTTCAGCAGCAAGCCACTTTGCGCCGCGCGGTACATAATGGATTTAAACGCGATCGGCGTGCTTAGCTTCAGCGCACAGGCATAATCCACCAAAAACACTGATGCCAGACGCCGCCAGTCGCGGGTCAGGGCAAACACCGCCCCCCCTACACCGAGCGTGATCGCCACACGCCGGTCTGCCATCGCCTGTGTCACTTTTTGTGTTTCGCTTTGCTGGCTTAACGATTCACTGATAAAGCGGCGAATATTGGCAATCGAGGACGCTTCCCCCACCCGATCGGCCTGTACCGCAATATTGCCTTCCTGCACCTGCGTGCCCGCATACAGCCAGGCGCCCTTCTCACGCCGCACTGGCACGCTTTCCCCGGTCATCGAGGCCTGATTAATCAGGCCAACACCACGCAGCACCTTGCCGTCCGCCGGAATGGTGTCTCCCGGTCCAAGCAGCATCACATCGCCAATCGTCAGCGCAGAGGAGCGTATTTGATGACGTTCTCCTGCGCGCTCGACCCACACGCTGTGTTCCTGCGGTCGTAACAGGCTAGCCAACAGCGCATCGGAATGACGGCTGGTCTCCTGCTCCATGTACTCGCCCAGCGTCAGCAGCGTTTGCGTCAACATCGCGGTGCGGTTATCACCGCGCAGCACGGAAAGCCCAACGGCCAGTGCATCCAGCACCTCAACGTTCAGCTCGCGCCGGGTCAGCGAGGACACACCTTCAGCCAAGGTTTCCCCGGTCAGTAGCAGCGTTGGCAGCGCCGCCCAGCGTCGAGGCAGACACTGCGCCAGCAGCAAACCGCCCGCGTTGAGCAGATTATCGCCACCGCAATACTCCGGCTCATGCTCGCTCTCGGTACGCTGCTGCCAGTCAATGCCAGCCACGTGCGTCAACAGCGTGGATTCGTCGGTCTGATCCGGATGGTACTCAATCACCACCGAGCCAATCGCCGGACGCAGGCGCACCCTTGTGACGCCCAACAGCGCCAATAGTTGGTGGCGCAGCCAGTTCGCTCCGTCAGGGAAACGCGCCAGCAGCGTCATGCTCAGCCGCAAACGTCCGGGCAAGCGGTGCTTGACCCGAATACCCGGCGCGAGAGTGACCTCCCGATCGAACATCACGACGCGTCATTCTCCTGCTGCCGGTAGTAATCCAGCTCCGCCTGGAGATCCGCCAGCCGCTCTTTTAACTCTTCTACCTCGCCGCGCACGGTACCCCACGCTTTTTTCGCCGTGGTGGCGACTCCTTGCTGCACCTGCGGATTGGTCAACAAATACGCAATGGCAGCGCCCGCCACTACGCCAGTGACAAAATGGGTTTTGCTGTTTGCCTGACGATAAGGGGCGGCAGGCGTGGCTGGCGGGTAGCTGGCATAGGCAACCTGCCCGTTCGGCAACCGATAGGCGTACACATAAGGCATGTTGGGAGGGTTCATTCCGGCACTCCTTCTTGGGGTTGGTCCTGTGACGATTCACGCCGCTGCATGGCATCCAGCACATAAAGACTGGCAACACCAGCGCTCGCCAGCGTTAACCAGGTAAGCAAAGGCCGTCCCGCACTGGCGCTGGCTACCGCCATCACGGCACCGCTCACCACGCCCGCTTTGGCCGCATCGCTAGCCACCTTGACGGCGCTTTCATTCAGCGTGGTTTCACCGCGTTGGTAACGCCGCCACTGTTCGATGCAAGAGGTAGTGGTGCCGACCAACGCACCCGCCACCACCGCACGGCTGATGGGGCTTAGCGCGTCACGGTTGTTGCTCATTCGGTGTCTCCTCAGGCGCAGGAGGCGCTGTGCGCTGGCGCTCTACCGAGGCCTGAAATTCCGCCTTACCCGCCTTCACCGTGTCGCGAAAAATGGTGCTGCCCGCCGCCACGCTCTCTTTCACACTTTCGGCTCCGCTGGCTACCGAGGATTTGACTTTGTCGCCGCCGGTTTTCAACAGATCGCCCGCACTCGCCAATGTTTGTGTCAGCGTCTGGCGCACACTGTCATTGGTCAGCAGCAGCGTGACAGCCGCCCCAATCATGGCGCCTTTCCAAAACTCTTTATCATCCGCACCGATGGTGCCGATCAGGCTTTTCAACAGTCCGGCCTGTTCTCCCATCACATTCTCAACCACACCTTGCGCATGCGCGCTCCAATCCATGCCCGGCGCTGCATGATGACCGTGATGGTGTGCACCTTGCGGCACCGCATTTCCGGGGAATGGATACCCTGGCAGCGGATACCCAGGCATCGAATAGCCAGGCGGTAAATAACCGGGAGGCACCGCGCCCGGCGCCATCTGCGGATACCATGCTGGCTGCGGCGGCCATCCGGGTGGGGGAGGAAAAGCCCCCTGCGCGGCGGGATCACCTTGCGGCACGTAATAGGGATAGCCATAAGGTGGGAAATAGGGAGCCTGATTCACAGGATTATTATCATTACTCATAACGACCCTCGCTTGACTAGGTTTACTGGGAGAGCACGGCCTGAATTTGCGTCAGCGCCTGTTGCGCCGCCTGATCATCGTGACCAAACAGATGCGTCAGCAGCGTGGGGGACAGTGTGCTGGCACAATATTCCAGTACCACGCTGCCGGTTGCGGCATTAATGCTGCACGATTTCAAACACCCTTCGGGGTGACACAGCGATTGCAGCGCAGCCAACCGGCTTTGGCTGAGTGCGGAGACCAAACGATTGGTAAAACTGAGGCGAATTCGCCCCGGTATATGGTGCGCTACCGTGACAAAACGGCGTAGCGCCATCAAACTCTGCAAATCATCTGCCGCCATAACGGTGACTACAGCCTCCCTTTGCCTACCAACATCAATGCCGCGTCAACCTCGTGCGACATCAACCCATGCCGCGCGCACAACACGAAGCGACAAGGTTGCCCCTGTCACCACGTCAGGAATGTAAATATTTTGCGCGAAGACAACGTCACAATAACGTAACGTTAGGAGAACCACTTAAGATTTATGTGGTTAATTGCTGGTTGTTTGTTTTTTATCAATTCGTGCGATAAACAGAGGTGATAGACACTCTCACTACGATAATGTAAATTGTTATCATTCTAATCTCTATGAGTCGCGGCGACATGTCTCCCTATTTGCATCAAACTCAGAATCGCATTCGAATTCGCTCCGAATATATTCAGCGCAACCCGGAACGCGTGACCGAGACCATTGCGCAACTGCGTCAAATCGTGGGCGTGCAGGAGATTACCCATCGGCATTATGCCGGTTCTGTCGCGATTTGTTTCGACAGCAAAATGCTGTCTGGCGATGCGCTGTTGGCACAGATTGAGCCAGCAGGATGGCTTTCCGTTGCCAGAAACCAGACCTACATCGACAGGTCGCTTCATCGCTACACCCGCTCACTGGCTAAAGGGCTGGCGTTGATGACGCTGGATATGGCGATTAAAGGTCCACTGGTCAAACGACTGGTCACTCTCGTGCGTTAACCGCTGCCTACCTAAATTCCGTTTTGGCACCGCGCGCTATATGTGAGAACATAGCGCGCGGTGCTGCATTTGTGCCCGTTACACGCATTCGGTTGGAGAAAACATGGAGCTACACCTTTGGCTCGCCTTTGTCGGCGTGATTACCGTTTTAATTGCCATTCCCGGTCCGTCAGCGCTGATCAGCATGACGCACGGTTTGCGCTATGGCCGTGGCCGCGCTGCCGCCACCGTACTGGGCGGCGTGAGCGCCGCGCTGGTGCTGATGTCACTCTCGGCGCTGGGATTGGGAGCCGTATTAGCGGCTTCAACCACCGCGTTTATGATCCTGAAAATCGTCGGTGCGCTCTATCTGATTTGGCTTGGCATTGCCTCATGGCGTTCGGCCGCCGCCGCTCACGCGCCCGAACAGGTGCAGATGGATGCGTCACCCACGCGAGTTGCGCTGTTTCGTAAAGGCTTTTTAGTCGGTATCAGCAATCCGAAGGATCTGCTGTTTTTTGCCGCGCTGTTTCCCAATTTTATCAGCACCACGGAACCCCATGCGCTCCAGTTTGCCGTTCTGGCGCTGACCTGGGTGCTGTTTGATTTCAGCATCATGTTTTTCTACGCCAGCACCGGGCGACGCCTGTCTGGTGTATTCAGCAATCCACGCCGCATGGCGTTGCTTAATCGCGCCACTGGCGGCGTGTTTGTGTTGGCTGGATCGGCGTTGGCTGTCTCCAGCCGCTAAGAAGACAGACTGTTTTCGCCGTTGCTATCCCGTGTTCACTGGGATAGCAACGCCAGACCCTCATGCTTCAGCGGTAATCTCACCGTTGTCATCAT
Organism: Candidatus Symbiopectobacterium sp. NZEC151; assembly: GCF_025962655.1. GTDB lineage: Bacteria > Pseudomonadota > Gammaproteobacteria > Enterobacterales > Enterobacteriaceae > Symbiopectobacterium. The sequence continues at coordinate 333,983 of NZ_JAGFPE010000002.1, forward strand.
TGAACGTGATCGTTTCTCCGTGACGTAACGCCCGCGTATGGCCCGGCTTATCGATAAACACCGGAATGCCCAACGCCGTCGCCAGAATGGCCGCGTGAGAGTTTCTGCCGCTGTCGGTAAAGTAGACGCCTTTGATCCAGGCGGGATCTAACTGCACCGTTTCAGAAGGCAGCAATAGGTTGGCGACAATCGCCATCGGTGTGTGACAGGGCGTAACCACGCTGTCGGGCTGATGGTTCAAATGCCGCAACACGCGCAGACCGACGTCATAGATATCGATGTAGCGTTCACGCAGGTAGGTATCTTCAATCCCCTGATACTCCTGTGCCAGCGAGGAAATCACCGTTAGCCACAGCGCATCAACCTGCACCGTCGCTTGCCCCATTCGCTCGGCGACCGCAGCGTACAGTTCGCCATCCTCCAGCATCATCCGATGCGCCAGGAAAATCCCGGCTTCCTTATCAGACAGGCGCTGCGCGGTAAACGCACACAGCTCATCCAGGTCTTGCACGGCAGCATCAATCGCCTGCGCCAGTTGAGCCAGCTCGGCCTGCGCGGATTGACTGACGCGCGGCGTCACGGCGGGCAACGTCCGGTCTACCCGACACACGGTGGCCGTTACCAATTCCCCCACCGGATGCCGCTCAGGGCGCGCCAACGCAGCGTCCTTCGCTTCCAAACGATCGCCAAAATGCTCGTGCGCCAGCAAGGTAAAGGCATCTATCGCCTGCTGCGCCTGCTCACCGCTCGCGTGCAGTGTGACTTCATCGCCGCGCTTGATCGCCAATAGCGCAATATTATTCACACTTTTGCCGTTTACCGTCTGTGCACCTTTCACCAGTTGCACATCGGCATTGTAGCGATTGAGGCAGGTGGCAATCGCCGAGGCCGGACGCGCGTGAATGCCCGCCGGGTTAGCCACACGCCAGGAAAAGGTGAGCGCTGACGCTGGCGTCTCCGCCGTCAAGGCAACGGGCGGGATGGCGGCCATGAGCTTATCATCCTGATTCAGTTGGTGATATTTCGCCGCCAGGGCCTGATGCGCTTCGGCCATCACCTGGCGGATATCACCACCGGACGCTGCCACGACTGCGGCGGCGATGGTTCCTTCCACCAGCGGCGCGGCGCAAACGTGCACGCGGGTCGCATAGGCCTCACCCAGCAGTTCCAACGCCAGATCGGTGCTCAAAATCGCACTTCCCATATCGACCATCACCAACACGTCACCCTCGTCTTGCACCTCCTGTATTGCCGTCATCACGGCAATGGGATCGGTGCCAATCGGGTTATCGGGATCATCAATGCCAGCCGCCACCGCAAATTTTACGCTGCCGTGCGTCATCTGCGCTGCCAGTTCCACCACCCCGTCTGCCAGGCGCTTACTGTGAGAAACCACCACGATATTGACCATTTTCTACAGCCTTACCCAATCGGGTCATCAGGGCATCACATGTCCACGACATCACAGAGCGTTTTGAACAGCAGGTAGCTGGATGTGGCACCAGGGTCCTGATGTCCGATAGCGCGCTCGCCAAGATAGCTGGCACGACCTTTTGCCGCACGCAGTGGGATAGTGCTTTTCATTCCCTGCTCCGCCGCTTTCAGCGTTTCCGCCAGCGCCGAGGAGAGCGGATCTTCTTGCCGGGCTTTCAGCGATGCCACAATCGCGCTCAGCGTATCCACCATGGTTTTATCACCGGGATGCGCCATGCCGCGAGCGATAATGCGCTCCGTCCCTTCCTGATACATATGGTAGAGATCCGTGACCGTCAGCTCTTCTTTTGCCATCACGGTTTCTGCCGCTTTGATAAAGAAAGTGCCGTACAGCGGTCCGCTGGCTCCACCAATGGTGGAAAGCAGCACCATGCCGGTATTCTTCATGATGGTGCCGATATCTTTATCCGCCAGCGTCGGCAGTTTTTCTTTTACCTTGCGAAAGCCACGGTTCATGTTCAGCCCGTGATCCGCGTCGCCGATTTCACGATCCAAATCGGTAAGAAACTCTTGTTGTTGCTCAAACACATCGGCCGCCGCATCCAGCCAGGCGATCACTTTGCTTTTGGTTACCACCATCATCGCACCTCAGTTTTCACCGCATCAGCGCCGGATGCAGGCTCCCCCTGCATCTGCGCGCGATCTGCCGCCAACGGCGGCAGCTTGCCTGACTACACTACATTTTCCATCTCAGCGCCGGTGTACTGACCGGGAAATCCCACAGCGAGAGCATTTCGTCATCCGCTTTCAGCACCGTGATGGAGACGCCCTGCATATCAATTGCACTGCAATAGGTGCCGACCAGATTACGTGCAATGTTGATGTGCTTCGCCGCCAGAATCTCCGCCACTTTGCGATAAACACCGTACAGCTCCGAGGCTGGTGTAGCCCCCAGTCCGTTAACCAGCACGATCACATTGTCGCCCGCGTTGAGCGGCGTGGTGGTACGGGTATCGTCAAACCATTCGCCTTTTTCCCGATCCCATTGACGCAGCGTTCGTACGTATGGGGTGTTATCAAGAATTTCATCCAGCATGGCGCTGACAATGGTGTCACCATCAGTATACTTTTCCCGGCGGATGCCCGGCTCGCCGTGGATACCGATACCGAATTCGATTTCATCTTCCGGCAATGAAAAACTGGGCTTACCGGCTGCGGGTACGGTGCACGAGGAGAGTGCGACGCCAATAGAACGGCCCTGATCGGCAATACGCGTCGCCAGCGCTGAACATTGCTCCAGGCTATACCCCTCTTCTGCCGCCGCCCCCAACAGTTTCTCCGCCAGCACCGTGGTGGCAACCCCACGACGACCCGCCGTGTACAAGCTGTCTTTTACCGCGACATCATCGTCAATCACGGCCACCTGCACGGCAATACCTTCACCGTGCAGCAGCTCTGCGGCGGTCTCAAAATTAAGGATATCCCCGGTATAGTTTTTGATCAGCAGCAACACGCCATTTTCGTTACTGACGTTCTGCGCACATTCATACATTTGATCGGGCGTAGGCGAGGTAAAGATATGGCCGGGGCACGCGCCATCCAGCATGCCGAAACCGACAAAACCGGCATGCATCGGCTCATGCCCGGAGCCTCCGCCGGAGATCAGCGCCACTTTGGGTTTATCCGAGCGACGGTAAACATAGAAAGGCTCGGTATTCACCGTCAATTCGGGGTGGGCAAGTGCGAAACCTTCAAGCTGTTCTCTGACAACATCATCGACTTTGTTGATGAGCTTTTTCATGACCCTTCCTCTTGATGACCGCCCTTTCTCTGGGGAAAGGACGATTTCCATGGCTGAGCGGCGAACCGCCCGTTAGGCAAAAACCGGTAAAAATTTGTAGCACAGCGCACCGATGCCACCCCCGATCAGCGGGCCGACAATCGGCACCCAGGCGTATTCCCAATCGGAATGGCCTTTATTTTTAATGGGCAGCAAGGCATGAGCAATTCTCGGCCCTAAATCACGCGCCGGGTTGATGGCATAGCCGGTAGGCCCACCCAACGACAACCCGATGCTATACACCAGAATCCCCACCGCGAACGGGCCAAAGCCGGACGCAATCCCGTTATGCGAATTAAAAATACCCAGTACGCCAAAGACTAAAACAGCCGTACCGATAATTTCTGTGACCAGGTTCCACTTAAAATCGCGTACCGCAGGCCCGGTGGAAAAGGTCGCCAGTATCAGCCCTGCATCTTCAGTCTCGTCGTAGTGACGTTTGTAGGTAAGATAGACCAGAATCGAGCCAAGGAAAGCGCCGATACATTGAGCGACGACATAGACCAATGCCATTGCGCCAGAGATGCTGCCATACAGCCACATGCCAAAAGTAACCGCCGGATTCAGATGCGCCCCGCTCACCCAGCCCGTGATATATACCGCGATTGCTACTGCAAATCCCCACCCGGCGGTAATAACGATCCAGCCGCTATTGCCTCCTTTGGTTCGCGCTAACACCACGTTGGCTACTACACCGTTGCCAAGCAGTATCAGCACCATGGTGCCAATCAATTCTGCAAGAAAAACGTTCATCGCTATCTCCTTCGTTTTAGCTTGAGGGGTTACCCACATGACGTAACGAACACGATGAGAGTAGGAAGCCGAATCTATGCTGTAAAAAATATTTTTTTGTTCAATTCAGGAACATCGTGGCGCACCAAAAAGTCCCAATATGAAACATAAATAACCCAGCACGCCCTGTTATTTGATACCCGTCAAACTGTGACAAAAGTTGTGTAGCAACTCACACTTTGTTGAATGAAAGAATAAAGACATTCAAATTCAATAAATTAAATATAATCATTGGTTCTATCTCATCGCCATTCGTGGTTGGCGATATGCATCACAAATTCGACATAATATTTCCAAAATGGAACATAAATGCGCTACCTATTTCCCAAAGGGGTACGATAAAGGAGCAACCGGTGAAACAGACTGCATTGAAAACCCTGTGGCACGATTTCATCACGCCGGACCCAATAAGGTATCCCGATGCCGCCAGCATGGAACACCTCGCGCTAAAGCCCTATGTCACCGAATCGTGGCTGCGTTGCCGTCGACAACAGCGTCACGATCATTGGTCAACGCCACTCTACGCCAAAGGCATTACGTTCAAGTCTCTGTGTCGCAACCGTGCCGATATGATCAATATCTCTTCGCCCATACTGGAGGATATCTTTGCCTATCTCACCACCACGGAATGCGCCCTGCTACTGACCGATGAAACCGGGTGTACGCTGAGTTTTCACGCCTCCCCGGCCATGAGCCAACGGCTAATGACGTTAGGCATTGGCGAGGGAATTTACTGGCGCGAAAGCATGATGGGGAATAATGCCGTCACAACGGCGCTGCTGTTACACGAGCCGGTCAGCCTGCAAGGCTATGAGCATTTCAATCAGCACTTGCATCAATTTGCCTGCTTTGCCACGCCGGTTTTCGACAGTTACAGCGCGGTGATGGGTGCGGTCGGGCTGATTCTGCTAAACGACAGCGACACGGTTTCCGCCCTGGCGCTAGTGCATTCCACTGCGCAGCAAATCAGCGCAAAATTGCACACGGATATGATTTTGGCTGAATCCAACCAACATTTAAGTGAAGTACACGCCCTGCTGGATGGCGTGGAAGAAGGCGTTCTCGCCTGGGATCATAAAGGCACCATCCTCTATCTGAACAAAAACGGCAGCGACCTGCTCAATGTTAAGGGCGAGAAGCTGTTAGGAAAAAATATTCAGGATACGTTGACCTTACCGCAGCGGATCGCGCATGCCATTGCGGAAAACCGGGATGTCTACCTGTTCGAAACCGCCGTCGAATTTCAAGGTGCGTTTATCGCACTGGCGATGTCGCTCAAAATTGTCAAAGGCGTCGCCAATACGCCCGATCGTTACATCGCGCTGTTGCACCCTATCGATCACATTCGTGAATTGGTGCATCGCCACGGCGGAGCGTATGCACGGCTGACATTTGACGATCTTGATTACGTTGGCACCTCCAGCGCTATTCGGCGTGTGGTTCGCCTTGCACAGCAGGCGGCAAAGGGGCGCGGCTCCGTCCTGCTGCACGGTGAAGAGGGACTTGGCAAGGCCTATCTGGCACAGGCTATTCATAACGCCAGCGAGCGCAGGGATAAGCCCTTTATTACCATCAATTGCCAGGCAATACCGCGCGAGGCGATGGCGAGCGAATTTTTGGGCAACAACGCGCATACCGATAAACCGGTCATTTCCAAATTCGAGTTGGCGAAAGGTGGCACATTGCTGTTAGAGAATGTCGAATACCTGACACAAGAAGTGCAAACCGCGCTGTTACAACTGCTGAAAACCGGGTTGCTCAACAAGGCCAACCAGACGTTGGTGCCGCTGGATGTCAGGTTGATCACCACCACAGATATAGACATCAATCAGTTTGTTGAGGAAAACCGCTTTCGCCGCCACCTGCTTTACGAATTACAATCGTTCGACATCCACGTACCTGCCCTGCGGGAACGCAGCGAAGATATCCCTGCATTGATCAAGCGCTACCTTAAGATCATGAGCCGCGAGATCGGCGCTAACGTGACGCTCTCTGAAGATGCACAACAATTGCTCATGCGCTATGCCTGGCCGGGAAATAACCGAGAACTGCGCAATGTGCTGGAGCGCGCTTACAGCTATAGCAACGGCAACCGAATAAAAGTCAAAGATATTCCGGCACCATTGAGTGAAAACATTCTTGAGACATCATCGCGAGAAGCGAGCCTCCATCCTCAGTCGTTACAAGAGATGGAGCGGGATGCGCTCATCCAGGCAGCCATTCACTGCCGGGGAAAAGCCTCACAAATGGCTTTATCGTTAAACATTGGCCGCACGTCCTTGTGGCGTAAACTCAAGCTGCTTAATATCCATCTTGCCGATTACAAAGTGGGTTGACCCCTTTCGGGATAAGATGCACCGGCGAAAAGTTCAACAATATTGCGTACCGTCAGCGCAGCGTCTATCTGCGCTGACGGGATCGTCACCCCGAATGCCTCAAGCTGCATCAGTAAATCTATCATCTCGACCGAATCCAGACCTAACGTGACGATCACGCTATCGTTCAACCCAATGCTGTCAACAGGGATGCCGCTTACCTGATGAATCAATGCTTTCACCTGACGCTCATTATCACTCCCCATTATCACACCATCATCCTCGTGATGTCTGTGAAGAGAGGGTGCGCCTCACGCCAGGCATGGTGGTCAAGACCCGAGAATTGCGTTTTTCGCTGTATTTCTCTACCAACTTCTGAGCGTTGCGGCTCAGTTGGAAAAAATCTTCGTGCAATTGCATTTTACGAAATGCCTCGTTGATATAGACCTGCTGCATATCACTGCGCTCTTCAGTGCCTACATCGGCGAGAAATGCTCTTTCCAGGAAGTGTTCCAGCGTTTGGGTATACACGCCGTCCTCGCGCAGGATCAGTTTATCGATGCTCGCCATTTCGTTTTCATTCTCTGGGACTTCCTCACCAAGCCAGCGCTTCAGCAAGGCCAGATCATCCTTGTTGATGCCGGATGAGCCCCCCCCTGCTGAAGAGGCTACCTCCGAATGGCCAGTCGCTTCTGTCACAGAAAAATCGTCATTTGCCGCAGGCCCCTTTTCAGCGACAACGGCGGAGGGATAGGCTTCGGCGGTAGGGTGTGCCGCCAGTGATGCCAAGGGGTTGATGTTGTGCTTGGGCGATAGTGTACCAATTTGGAAATTATCCAGAGGCGATCGTGGCGGTGACATCGTCGATATAGCGGAACCCACGGAGCTACTGGAGGAAGGAAGCCGTTGTACCTGAACGCGAGGTTCCCGTCCGTGTTCAACCTCCGGTGCGGTGGGCTTCACGCTGTCAGTCCCCATAGAGAAAGACTCGGCCATCGTGGTGATCTTCCCATTCGGCAGCGTCGAATAGACAGGTAAATCTTGCGTACTGATGCCATTCAATCGGCTGAGCAGCGGGTAGCGGTTGATAAAATCCGACGGTGTCTCGCGCCGCTCACCCATCGAGGCAATCAGATCTTTCAATAACACAAAGCGCTGATCTTTATCTATTTTATCTGAAGCCAATAGCTTTTCTGTTATTGAACTCCAGGGATCAGGTGGCGTCGTTGGCGTATTTCCACCGTACGATGTGGCCGTCGCATTGCTGCCATAAACGGTGATATTACCTGGGGAAGATGATGCTGTCGGTGCTGTCGGTAAGTGATGCCCATTCACGTTGTCCGTTGCATCTGACGTTCCCACCGCCTTTTCTGAGGTGCTTGGCTTCGCAGCGCCAGTGGGCGTTTGACGCTGAAGCGCTAATGGGATTGACGCAACAGCATCAAAAATTTTCATATACCCAAAGCGGATAATCGCCCCGTGGATATCCGCGTGATCCTGGTTTGCGGCTTTTGCCTCCTTGGTAATCCCCATGACCTCATCATCGATCACGTTGAAGCACATACGAATATTGCCAGAGAAAATCTGTTCAATATTCGAGCGCGCCCACTCACGATCGGTGACATTATGATATTCACACCACGCATTGATCGACTGATTGAGCATATGCGCGGTGAGATCCTCCAATATATCCTTACTGTAGGTTTCAAGCAGCGGTGCCGCTGCTACCCAAAATTGTTTATCGTCTTTAGTGACATTTTTTACATGTTTATTCAGACTAATATTCGCGTTGAACTCCTCAGGCTCTTTTATGATTTCGGAACAAAAACGGTCGCATAATTTTTGATAACAGGCTTTCTCGGTTGAAGTGAAATTAGCTTCCTTAGTGGAAAGCAGACCCAGAACGCTTTTGAATAACTCACGGCATTCAACCGTTGTATTGGCATTGCGTAACGCTTCAGGCAGCGCGGCTTGCGACTGGGTGTGAATCAATCCGTATACACAGCCTACTTTGTCGGGTGCATGGATAAAGTTTTTTACGGCTAGCGAAACACCGTCGTTAGCGCACCCAACCACATTATCAGTCACTGTCTCAATCTGGGGGAGCTCTCGATTCATTCGATGATAAACATCGGCCTGAATATACCTGCCAAACCCTGGACTTACATTTCCAGATGCTCCAATTGTCATAAAGCCTCCACGATAATCAGTAATTAACTAATTTTCTCAAACTCACTACGATACTATTTCTTACTCGTTCTATATGTTTAACCACCACACGCCAACACCGTGAGCAGGTAATTTCGGCTCTGGGTTCAGGTATTCTGGGACGCATCGCATCCATGTGTGCATTGACTGATGGGTTATCCCCATAAACGGGCGGAGCGTTATATACTGGTACTTTTCTAAAATAGCGGACACGCCGTTCTTTCTGATAAAGCTCTCGCTCCCTGTCCGTCATCGGCTGATTTTTTATCACCTCAACCTTCTCCGGTATACTATAATTATATCGATAAACATAATCTTTTAGATTACATAATTCTGACGTTGTCATTGCCGAATTTCTCATCAAATTATAATACGGCAAAAGAATGTCACTATTATTTCTGGGTTTGAAATTCATAGATATTTTAAAAAACAGGTGGATTGAATATTATGACAGTGCTTTTAGTACCTCTCTGGCACTCTCCCCCAGCGTACTGATGACACTACTCAGTACTTTGTTTAAATTATCGAATGTGCTGTTCGCCTGACTATATCGCTGGGCGAAAGATTGCATGTTACTCTGGAAAGCGCTGCTTACAGAATTGAAGCTCGCCAGCCAGGCCTGATAGCGGGTGGTCGAAACATCAGTATACGAACCATCATCCGTTACTTTCGCCAAAGAAACGCTATCAAAGGTATCCTTGTTAAAACTGACTTTCCCATCAGTACTGACTTTGAAAGCCGGCTCCAACGTCGCTACCATTTCTTTTTGCTGACTGGGGCTCATCTTATCCCAGTCAGGTACACTGCCAAGCGGAGTTTTTCCAATCCAGTTATTAAAAACCTGATACCCGTATTTTCTCAGGTTGGGCTCATCAAAGTTGACTGAATTTGCTTCTTTTCCTGAATGCGTAGAGTCGGCGGCAACCTTTTGCACCGTTTTATTGTATTCATCGTACATTTCAGTGTATTTCTGCAATAAATTGCCATAGAAATCCACGTAGTTGGTTTTAACACCTGCGATAACGTTAACGATTTCCGCCCACAGATCCGCGTAACTGGTACTCGTAGTAAACGGCTCACTTCGCGCATCCACACTTCTTCGGGCACGATGCAACGTGGGCTGAGATTCCTCATCAGGAATAACATCCTGCGCATGGTGCGCCATGCTTTCCGACCTGGCTAACGATGCTTTATTATTCAACTTGTCGTCACGAATCTGATGCTGAATCTTGTTAAGTTGCGCCTGAATGGCCTGCTGCAATGCCGTCAACTGCGCTGTTATGTCATCGCCGTTTTCTCCCGGCAAAGCACTCTGTTGTTGCGCAAGACGGATATCGTCAACGTACTGCAATAATTTCTCACCGGATGGCAAACTGGGATTCATGTTAAAACGGGTAAGCAACTGCTCAAGACTGAGCATTTTGTCATGCATTTCGCAGAATGCTATCGGCCATCGGGTTAGCGTATTTTCCTCTTGGTTGTCAGTGATAAGAAACAGCAAAACGGTTTTCACATCATGCAGCGAATAAGCCTCGGAGACCTCCGGTGCCCCCTGCCAAGACGCTGCTGTGGTAAAGGGAGCGGCGTCCACGCCGGGAAACCTTGCCGTGCAGGCCGGTAATAGCACAGTAGAAATAGTCATTTTTTCGCCCAAAATAAAAGAGATAGCGGCTCAACTATCAAGAAGATGTCGCAACAGAAGCCGCGAATGCGTTATGCCATCTTGCTGGCAACTGCGGAGACCGCATCATTGTTGTTATTAAGAATAGCCAGTAACGCTTGCCGTAAGGCAGATTCGCCCTCACTGGATTTTTTTGCCGTTTGCTGATGAACACTGTCCACTTCACCACTCACCGTTTGATTCGCTCGCATTATTTCGGCTTCTTTGCTTTGCTCCGCCGCCGTGACACCGTATGTCCCCTGTGTGATATCGTGAACCGATCGGCTAGCTTGCATCAAAGCATCGGCTTGAATGCGGTTTTTCATCGATGTATTCGATATTTGTTGATGGCTATCGCGCAGTATTTGACTTTCCGTATTCAACTTTGCGTGTGCTTGTACCAGACGTGCGGAAACATCACTATCGACCGTGATACCGTCATTAACCAATTTATCCTTATGGTGCTGTAGGCCGTTTCTGGCCATATCCGCTTGTTCGTTAAGTTGATGAGACCTTTTCAAATTGTTTTCTATTGAGGCTGATTCCGATTTCAAAGATTTGCCCGTCGAGAATGCCGAGATGCCCTGCATCCCCATGCTTAACGACCCGGCAACAATCGCGCCAGTCTGATTTTCCCGTGCAGCGCGAACCAGATGCTGGCCAGTCGCATTGGCTGACGTCATGGCAAAATGAGACCACTGTGCCGCCGATGCATTAAAATGCGCTTCCTGCCGATTTAACGACTGCAAAATATCGGTAAACGCATCTAAAATACCCATATTGCCCATCACGTTACTATAACGATAGCCGCCAGAATGTACCGGTGTAATGTCTGTTCCCCCTTCAACGGCGGCGTGCGAACGCACAGCGGTGTGTTCCACGGTATGGGACGTCGCTGCCCTGCCTGCCTTTTCATTTTCACTGCGTCTTGACGGATTATCTGTTGCAGATAGAAGTTGCGCGCTGCACAGGGTAGCAGCCCCCGCAACGACCTGTTCTATCTTGTCGATGTCTCTTCCTTGCTGGGAATCAGACAGCCTCTGCATCAGTTCAGCTTTGGTATCGGAAGGTATGACTTTATTGGTTGATGCAGGAGCCATCAATTCAACGGGAAGCGAATTGGCATAGGCGTTATTCGCGTCACCGATACTTCTGGAAACAGAGACCAGGTGCGCCAAAGAAAGGACATCCGGCAAACGCTCGGTGAAAGGCTGCGTAGAGTGTGCGGTATTATCCGTTTTTAAAATCAGCTCGTTTTGAGTTGCAACAGGTGATAATGTGGTCATCATATTTTTCAACTCCGTGTTAATAAATATATCATTTTTGAAATCCACTTACGCTAAATAGGGTTACCCCGCAACGTGTTGCATTTTTCGGGTAATGAATTTACCCGCTTGCATCTGGTTTTCGGCCACAGTAGCCATATTTTCGATAATGGCATTGGCAGCTGCAATGCGTTGAGTAAAGCTATCCACCATTCGGTCCATCAGTGCATTCAATATATTTTGCAGTGCAAGATCCTCTAGCATTTTGGCGCGTACTTTTTCTGCTTCCACTTTATTTCCAGCCACAACGATTTCCATGCCGGTTTGCATTGCAACGTTAACGGTCATCGCGACATTTTGGGATTGTTGAACCCTATTAACCCATCTGGCACTTTTTATACTTTGAACGATGAACGAACGCGTAGCCGTTGACCCCCACGCCATAATGGTTCGTCCAATCGTGTTGTCCATCATGGTTTGCAACATCTTTTTCATTGCCTCCCGGGTGGATTGTATTATCGCAGTGGAAGAGAGTTTATCGACCAGCTTACCCATCAGGCTTCCTGCCACCATTGCTACTGCAATTAATAGTACAACGGCAGCAATTGCCCCCAAAGTTTCACTTATTATTGCAGCCGTTTCTTTATCAACCCCAAGTTGTTCCAAAATAAACGAATAATATTTAGCCAGAAGATCTATTAATGGCTTAATAATGTGTTCCATAATCGGTTGCATAGCCTGTTGTATAAAAGACTCGCCCGTGACCGCCTGGTAGATGGCATCGCCAGCCGTCAATGCCAACCCGACGGCAGCCAGCGCTAATGATGTCCCACCAGTAAAAATAGCCGCTGCGAAACCGACAATGGCGATAGCCCAACCGAGAATTTTACCAATACAGCCCATGGTTTTTTGCATCTCTTCCGCTTTACGCTGCTCAATGTCGTATTCACGCGCTTTTTTTTCAGCATCTTTAACCGCTGCTTCTGCCAGTTTCTGCTTCAATGCAGCGCCAGCCTGTAAATCCTCACTGGCACTTTTATTGATGAGTTCAGCGACAATGGCCAGCAAATAACTGAGACTTTTTGCATTTTCATTTTGCTGTTTCCGTTTAGATTCAATAACGGATATTTGCTGGTTAGGCATCGAGCCCAGCAGGGCTTGTGCTTGCTGCCTGGTATTTTCCAGAATGGCTCTACTGGCAATTTCTGCCAGGCGTGCAGGCTCCAGTCTGTTTTTGAGTGCATCCTCATAGTGGGCCACAGCGCGCTGTTTGTGGTTATATGCCTCGGTAACAGCACATTTCGCTTCCTCTATTTTCTTACTCAGGTCAGGGGATAGCACGCCGTTCTCTTGTAATTCCCGCTCTGCTTGATTCTGCAAAAACTGCAACTGCTTTTGCGCATCGGTATAGGTGTCCGTTGCCGCGGTAGCCTGCTGTTTTAATCCATTGACCAGCGTCTGTGCCTGCGTCAACGCATCACTGTCATTGGCCCACTGCTGAGCATGCTGCTCTAATTGATCGGCGAGTACACCATATGTCTGAGAATGACCCGCCAGTTGCGCATTGTATATCTTCAGTTGATCGACCATTTTCTGTAGTGTCACATCGCCAGTCAGCTGATTTATTTTGCCTAGCAGGCTAGTCATGCGAGCAGAGGCAGTCAGCGAAGTCGCAGGGTTGTCTGCACCCGATGCGATTTGGGACAACGGAGATAAAGCGAAAGGCTCCGATGCCAATTGCGGTATATTGGCATCTTGTGGTGTCCGGGGCTGAGCAGCGTTTCCCTGCAATGCGTTAGTAGTATTTTGCAAAATGGCAGCCAGTTGCTCTGGCCGTAATAGTGTCATCGCCACTGCAACAGAATCTCGTTGCGGATGCTCCCTCAGCCCTGCCTCACCAAAACGTTTAATAGCGGTGCTCTGCTTTATTAATTCAGTTCGATGTGTTTCAACGTCTCCACCACCAGAGAATGCGAATGCCGAAGAAAAATCATCAATAGCTATGTTCATTATGCCTCCCTATTAGCATCCTCTTTTTGCGATCCATTTTCTTCGTTAGCATCCATATCTTTTAAGGCAGCCAAATAAGCCTGTGCCTTCTCCGTCAAGCTGACGTCAGTGCATTTTTCGGTTACAATATCAAAACACTTACTCGCCTGAACCGAACGACAGAGCATCAGGTTACACTGTCCGGCATAGAGCATAGGCCGATAGTCATTTTCTGACAGTGAATATGATAATGCATAAAAATCAATGGCTTTTGAGTAATTCTTCTTCAATTGATAAACAGCAGCCAACCCCATTGCATATTCTGGATTATAAAAATCGTAGATGCATAAAAAGCGAAAAAGTGATTCAGCGTCATCTAACTTGCCCATATGATAAAAGTCATAGGCAAGCTTATAAACATCACTCATTGTTTCGTTCGATACGCCATGAACATCTTTTAACGTTGCACCATTATGAATGGCATCCATGAGTTGCTCAGAATAATCTTTGAGCAATGTTTCCTCAACTTCATCACGCAATTCATTTTTAGCATCCATTACCTTTTTAAAGCTCATCTTAGACCTTCCATATTATGGATAAAATGGAAAAATGTTAATATAACGATAAATTCATCGAGAGTGTAGATAGTAATGAATACAAGCACTATCATACTGTTCACCCATGAAACCCGGGTACAAAAAAAACGTACTATTGTTTCTTATCACATAATTTTGTTCCAGAATCTGCCAATGGCGATTCTTGAGAAACCTCGCCTTCATACTCATTGACTTCATTATTATCGTTAAACGCATCCAATTCTTCGAGTTCGACTCGGCGCAACCATATCAATATATCCATAACAGCCATAAGCGCGTCATCGTTTATTGAAATAAAACTGTATGCGGTGTAACTGCTATAAAGTTTTCTTGCCAACTTTACGTCACGAACAACCGGTATTCCTTCTTTTTCCGCATAGGCAATTGCTGCCTGCGCTTTCATGTTTGAACATCGCAAAGAGATAAACGGTAAATAAGCCACTTCCATATTAAAATAAATTGCAACCGCAATATGTGTAGGATTGGCCATGATCACTTCTGAGTTTCGGATTGCGGTTCGCTCTTCACTTGAGAGAATTTCATGATGCGCCCGGCGTCGGGCTCGCTTGATTTCAGGATTACCATCCAACTCTTTGCGCTCTTGTTTTACCTCATGCTTATCCATTTTCATCTCTCTGATGTAGAGAAAGTATTCAACAATGAATTCCGCCAACAAAATAAGCACAGACCAAAGAATAAAGAGCAATATACTTTTTATAGTGACAGACACCCAATAGGCAATTAACTGTATAAGGGTGCCATGATAAACCAAAAGTATGTTTTTTAATTCGTAGACGATAATGGTATAACACGTACCAAACAATACGCCCAGATACAAAAATGATTTCACAAAATCTTTAGCAGTCCTAAGACTAAATATCCTTTTAAATCCTTCGATTGGATTGAGTGCTTTGATGTTAAAACGTAAAGCTTCAGTAGCTATTGAAAATTTAGTTTGCAACAATGTTGTGGCAAACCCGACAACGATACACAGAGCGATAAAAGGCAGACACATCTGCAATAAAATCACCACCAATTGAATACTGTATGAGATAGCTGTCATCTTGTTGTTATATAGTAATGCAATACTGTATAGTTCGATAAGCGGGCCAAAATCCATGCCGCTCCCCAGGAAAAAAACACCTGAAATTAATACCACCGTTGCAACAAGATCCCGACTGCGAAAAGTTTGTCCCTTCTTTGCTGAATCACGTCTTTTCTTTTCTGTCGGTTTTTCTGTTTTCTCAGCCATATCTCTTTCTCCATGACGTCAAATAAAAAAGCGTTGAAACGCCTGTAAAGAAAAAAGAGGTAAGGGTTTTTCAGTCAATGATTGGAATCCATAGAGCAAAAATACAGCAAAAGCGATGACGCTTTTGATGGTCAACGAGAGAGAAAATGGATTAAGCTGCGGGCAATAACGCGAAAAGACACCTAACAATACTTCTGACAACATCATGACAATGAGCACCGGTGCTGCCAACATGATGCTGCCTTGCATTAACATCAAGAGTAAATGCCCGGTCTCGTTAATGTTCATTTCACTCAGCTCACTCCCTTTGGGCAATACCCGGTAACTTGCTGCCAATACTTCAACCAGCAAACGCATACCGCCTTGAGCAAAAAAGATCGCGCCAAAGGCAAAATTGAAAAAACCAGAGAGAATGGAACCTTGAACACCGTGCACCGGATCGATGCTATCGCTTATCGTCGCGCCGCGTTGGTTATCGATAAGTTCACCCAGCGCTATCACCATCCAAAAAGGCAAGCAAAGCGTTACGGCTAAAATCAGGCCCACGACCAGTTCTGTTACCAGTACCATCCCGCCCCCTAAATCCGTGGCGGGACTCGCCTCAACGCAGGGCCATAAGCCGATAATCACAAGAAATATCGCGGTGTTCTTTACGATAAGATTCGCCAATACCCGCTCCCCTAAAATGGGCAACATATAAAAAACAATAGCCAGACGAGCATAGGCAAGCATTAAAATCATGACATTATGTTGAAAATGTAAATAGAGACTAACGAATAACATGATGTTATTACTCACTGAAACGCCATTGAAAACACCTGATATGAGAAATAGAGCATCTCCGCCGAAAACCAATCAGTCAGCATGAACAAACTGGCAAACACCGCCAATAATTTCACCCCGAAAGGCAACGTCTGCTCCTGTATTTGCATTACCGTTTGAAATAGACCAACAACAATCCCTACTATAGTTGCAAAAGCAATAGGAACAGCCGTTAACTTAAGCACTAACAACAATGCATTATTACCAATAAAGAGGATATTATTCATGATGTCATGAGTTCTGTATATTGGGTGATTAACCCCTTGGTTAACAGGCTCCAGCCATTCATCGCAACAAATAGAATTAATTTTATCGGGATAGAGATCGTGACGGGACTCATCATCATCATCCCAAGCGCTAACAGAATGCTGGAAACCACCATATCAATAACAACAAATGGCACGTAGAGATAAAATGCAATCTTGAAGGCACTTTGTATTTCGCTCAACGCATATGCTGGCATCAACGTCATCAACGGTAAAGATTGCATTTCATGCTCTTCCAGTTGAAGCACGCTGTCTTTGTTGCCCTGCTGGACATTGTAGAAAAAATAAATCAGATCGCGATCGGAATAGTGCACCAGATAGTTTCTGTAACTTCCTAACCCTTTATCCATAAACAGGCTGACCGACTGCGTATCATTAAAATTGATATTATTTCGCTCAACAAATTTCAGTATATTCTGGGTGACGGGCATCATAACAAAGGCGGTCATGATCAATGCTATGCCATTCAATGTCAACGTTGAAGGCACTTGCTGAATCCCCAACGCGTTACGAACCATGATAAGCACGATAGAAAATTTTATAAAACAGGTGCCACCGGCAATAATAAAAGGTAACAACGTAAAGAACGACAGCAGTATAATTAATGAGACGTCATTACTCAGCATACATTGAGCCCACTTGCCCCGTTGCAGCGCCGTTCATATTGTTTACCTCTACCGCCAGTGAGCCGTCATCCAGTACAACTAACTCACCACGCGCAAATAGCTTGCGATTCAAATAAATTCTGATCTGTTTTTCCGCATTGCTATTTAACGGCAACTGCGCGCCGGGTTGCAAACTATCCAATTCGCCGACCGTAAGCGTCACCTTATCTAATACAAATTCGATATTGACAGGCAAATTCATCCATTCAAATGTTATTTCATCCTCTTCTCGTAGCGCATCATCTGAGTCAGCGATATAAAACTCCTCCACAAAAACCTCCAGGTCCTGAGTTAAACAAAAATGTGCGATTGGACAACGTTCAATAAGCAGCATGGGATCGTAATGTTCAATACGAATCAAATCGCCTTTGGCTATCGTCACCAGTTGCGCCAATAGCAAGCGGGTAGTGCCCAACATATAGCGCAGGGTAAAAGGAAGATGTTCAAGCCAGGGACGGGAAATCAGTAGCGCCTGTTCTTGGTTCTCCGGCCAGTCACAACACAGTAACGAACAGGGCCTGGCAGGTATAAGCGTAAGTGAAACCGGCAACGATCTTGCAGGAATAGAGGCCTGTTGAATTTCCCACCGTTTATTTGCCACCCACCAATCAGGCTGTTGATGACACAGCCAACGAGAAAGATAGCCAAGCGGCACCTGTTCCCACGCAATACCAGGCAGTTCACACCCACTCGCCGCAGCCCACTCATCGGCATCAACCCATGCCTGGGCACAATTCTGCTCCTCATCCGTTAAATCAAGGCTGAGGTAACGACGCGAGGGACTGGGTTGCGCAATCTCACTGCCCGGAACAGGCAGTGCTGCTTCCCAGGCGACATTGACCTGCTGAGGCCTGCGACGCAACCGCTCCCGCACATTCATTATTGTTCCTCTTCCTGTTCTCGTTGCTGCTGGCCTTGCTGCTGTTCATCGCCCACGCTATCGGGAAGCAAAATGTGCGGAGTCTGCTTTGGCCAGTGATCAAGTTGCCGGGTTAACGCATCGGAGGCGCGCACATCGGACGGTTGCAGAACCATTGCGCTTTCAAACAGGCTGTCACGCCGTAGCGACACCTTGACGGAGTGTTCGCCAAACCAACGTTGGAACGGGTAGCTGATCCGCACCGTTTGATCGTCACGAGAGTCACCAAGGCGCAACGCATTCAACCTCTCTCGCTGTGTAATCGTGGTAAAGGGTGTGGTCATTGGCTCATTACGCTGGGGCTGGGTTACATCCGCTGGCGAGCGGAACGTGCCGTATTGCCCTCTGATGTCATGCACAGGACCCACAGCAGGCACATATTCCGCCACGGGCCGCACATCGACAGCGCTGGACACGTCAGATACTGTGACAGGGTCAGTCATATCAGGCACCTTGCTGTTTCCTTGTTCAAGAAGGGGAACGAAACCCGCTTGACCGTTGGCTTGTACTGTCGTGCTATTTACCACGACGGGCATCCCATCCTGTGCTGTAGCGCAATACGCGATTGTGGGTGAAACAGGTACATCACGCCGACGCATTTCCTGATCGTGTAACTCATGTTTTTTTCCCTTTTCTGTCACTGGCGCTCCGTTCTTTTTCAGGCTCAACGGTTTGTCATGCAGAATTGCAGTGTAATAATGCAAATACGTAATTTTTTCGGAACTGTGTGTTTCCTTCTTTTTCTTTTTCTCCGCTATTTTTTCGAGGGATATTTCACTTTCAGAGTCGGTTTCCGATGACATCTGGGATTTTATTGATGCCTCACCCGGTTTTATCTCCATAACTTACTCTCTCCTCAATATCATTTTCAGTAGTGGTATCTGCACGTTGAAGTTGGTTACGTCGCATACGTTGAAGATTGCGTGCAATATTGCGGTGTCTTTTTTCACACCCGACTATCACGCTCTGACATTGTTCTATTTTTTGTTTTTCAATATCAGCATCATTCTGCAAATCAATAATGCGCTGAGTAATATCTTGCTGGTTACTCATCAATACACCCTGCTGCCGAATACGCTGGTACATTTCACTGCGACTAAGCACCCCAGGCGACATCAACTGAGCAATCTTCGTGCTTATTGCGTCATACTCCCTACGGCATTGCGCAATGGCGTAAAACATCTCATCCAATAGCGCTTCACTCTTTTTTTTATCATGCCCGGCACGATGTTGTTTATGCTCCAGCAAAGCCAAAAAAGCATGTCCTTTACGCCAGGCATGCATAAAGTTTATCCAAACACGTGGTTATCTCGATTTTCTGCGTCATGTCCTGTTTGAGAAAATCCTCCATCTGCTCCTTTTTATTCAGCGCCGTATCGTTTTCTGCATTCTCTCCTGGCTGGTATTCTCCCAGGTCCAGATACAGTTGCATATCTCGTTGCCGAAACAGCAATTCTCGAAAACGTGCTGCGGCACGCTGTTGCTCTGATGGCGTGATATGAAGAAACACACGACTAATACTTTGTAAAATATCAATCGCCGGATAATGTGCTTGAGCAGCCAACCTTTTACTCAGATAAATATGTCCATCGAGAATAGAACGAACTTCATCGCCAATAACATCCGGTTCTTCTTCATTCTCAATCAATACCGTATAGAAGGCCGTTATTGAACCCTGATGAAAACGTCCAGGCCGCTCCAACAGCTTGGGTAATGCTTCAAACACCGAGGCGGGATAACCGCGTCTGGCCGGCATTTCCCCCATGCTAAGTGCGGTATCACGCAGCGCACGCGCATAACGGGTTATTGAATCAATAAACAGCAGGACATGCTTCCCTTTAGCGCTAAAATATTCCGCCACACGTGTCGCTATCTGCGCGGCATTATAACGTTCAATACACGACCGGTCTGATGTGGCGTAAACCAGCACCACTTGCGCACTGCGCGGGGATTGTTTTAGCGTTTCGATAAACTCGGTAACTTCACGCCCGCGTTCTCCAATCAGACCAATAACATAAATGTCCGCTTCGGAATGCTCAATCAGCATGCTCATTAACGATGTTTTGCCACAGCCAGCAGAGGCAAAAATACCCATGCGCTGACCCAAGCCGCACGTGAGCAGCCCGTCGATCGCTCGTACTCCCGTCACCAGTGGCGTATCAATCGGCCTGCGCTGAGTAAAATCTTTGGCTTCTCCTTGCACCGTCAGCACATGCTTCACGCCGGAATCGCGCGACGCGTTGCTATCGAGCCGAGCGCGGACATTGCCCATCGCATCAAGAACAGTGCCAGCAACATCGTCATTCAGCGCAATCTTGAACGGGTTACCCGTCGGATAGAGCACATTGCGACGAGAAAACCCCTGGTTATCATTTAGCAGGCTTAATAGCGTGTACTCGTGATTAAAACCAATGACTTGCGCAAGCCCTACTCGTGTTGAATCCTGAAGGGAACGCTGCACCTCGCACACCTCGCCAATATAGGTACCGGGTAAATAGGCCTCTATTACATTTCCCTGAATTCTTACAGGGTGAGCAAGATGGACAAAGTTTTGCGCGACCATGGTTGCACTCCCGTCTTTAATTTAATGCAGTGCGATACTGCTGCAACACCGTTAAAAAGGTATCCAGCATCTCCATGAATGCGGAGGCTGACTCACAATGTTTTTCTTTTACCTGAGCGCGAAGATCTAAACTGTTATCAATCTGATATAGACAAGGTTGCCCTGCATGAAACACCTCTTCGTTATGCGCCAATAACAATGGAAACAGATTGGCACTGCAATAACTCAGGGTAGAAAGATTGAATTCGCCCAACTGCGCCCAAACCCAAATTTCCTCATCATTACTCTTGATATGGATAGTGGGAATATCATCCTTCATATGTAACGATATCGTAGAGTGATTATTCAGGTCTTTATCAAGAACCTCTGACATCCCCACTTCAGCTAAAATCTCGGTTAGCAACGCAACAACATCATATTGCATAATTCACCCGTTAGTTTTGTAGTAAACCTATAACATCAATGTCCACGCTTTGTGAAATTTCACCAAATGAGAGCACATCCATTTCAGGATAATGCTCTTCGACCAGTTTTTTCACAAAGCGTCGAATATCAAGAGATACCATTAAAATAATATCCCTGGCATTGACTCCGTTGCCATGAATACTTTTTTCTAAACACTGCATAATTCGCTCAGTTTCTGGTGGAGGCAAGTTGATAAAGGTTCCCCCCGACGTTTGTCTGATACCATTACGCACTACCGCTTCCAACTCATGCGACATAACAAACGCACGAATTTTTCCTTCCGTAGAAAATCGGTTTGATATATAGCGCGATAACACACCGCGCACATGCTCCACTAACATAATGGGATCTTTTTCTTTCGGAGCCCACTGTACTAATGCCTCAAGAATTAACCTCATGTTCCTGATAGAAATACGTTCTTGCAGCAAACGTTGAAAAACCTCAGTAATACGCTGAACGGTATTATTTCTGTAACACTCTTTAAGTAATTCCGGATATTTTTTATCAAGATCGTCAAGCAGCATTTTCGCCTCCTGGATACCGAAAAACTCGGTAATGTTTCTCGCCAGCAGTGTCGATGCGCAAACGTAAAATTCATCCTGTGCACTACGCGTATAAAATCCAAGACTGTGTGCTTTTTTGCACTGTTCCTCCGGGAGCCAATAGGTTTTTACTTGATCAATTTCATTAACCTGTACATTGCTGTCCAGAACCTGGTACTCATCACCGCGTAGCAAGATCTTATGCATACCGGGAAAGAGCGGGAAGCTGGCCGCCTCAATCTCATTAATTAAAATGACGACGGTATTTTGTGGTGTATCCGATTTATAGTTCATCACCACATCAGGTAAACGAACACCGTACTCGATAAAAAAGTGGCGTTTTAAATACGATGAAAAACCATATTGGTTTACTATTTTTTCATGCCCAGAAAATGCAGTAACGATTAAAGGAATGGTTTCAGGGATAAACTCACCATCGATTACCACAGGTTTTCCCTTATCTTCACCCTCGTTCTCTTTCTGATCTGAACGTGATGCCATTGCTCCCCGCTGTTTTTCTTCCCGCCGGTGTTTGAAATAGAGTCCAAACAGCAGTGCGGCCAATAACAGAAATACCGCCAATGGAAAACCTGGCAGCAGACCGAGCGCAATGGCAAGAATGCCGGTAACCACCAATATAAATTTATTGGAAAACATGTCGTGGATGATTTTGGATCCCAGATTATTATCTTCATTGTTGTTTACCCGAGTAACAATCAAACCACCACTGATAGAAATGAGGAGTGCAGGTATCTGTGCAACTAACGCATCACCTATCGTCAACAGCGTATAGACTGAAAGCGCTGTCGACATACTCATCCCATGTTGCATCATCCCAACAGAAATGCCGCCTAGCAGATTAACGAATATGATGACGATCCCGGCAATTGCATCACCTTTGATAAATTTCATCGCACCATCCAGTGCGCCATAAAGTTGACTTTCGGCCTCCAATACCGTTCGCCGCTGCCTTACTTCATTTTCATCAATCACTCCCGCTTTAAGATCGGCATCGATGCTCATTTGTTTTCCAGGCATGGCATCGAGAGAAAAACGCGCCGCCACCTCAGCGATACGCTCAGAACCTTTCGTAATAACAATAAATTGGACGATAGTGACGATAAAGAAAATAACGAAACCGACAATCAGATTATCGGCAATCACGAACTCCCCGAAACTGGCAATAATGTCCCCAGCATCAGCATCCATCAACACTAAACGACTCGTACTGATGGATATCGCCAATCGAAAAATGGTACTGATCAATAAAATGGCAGGAAACGATGAAAAATCGAGAATCCGGTTAATGTAAAATGACCCTAAAAATATCATCAATGCCATTGTCAAATTAAAAGCAATAAGAAAATCGACCACATATGTAGGCAAAGGGATAATCAGCATCACGACGACAAGAATCATTATCAATAAAATAATGAGTTCAGGACGGTTTCTAATTTG
The DNA here is from genome assembly GCF_025962655.1 of Candidatus Symbiopectobacterium sp. NZEC151. Classification (GTDB taxonomy): domain Bacteria; phylum Pseudomonadota; class Gammaproteobacteria; order Enterobacterales; family Enterobacteriaceae; genus Symbiopectobacterium. Next base: position 357,034 of record NZ_JAGFPE010000002.1, read on the forward strand.
TAGAATAAAATTCTGTAGCATCATATTTCAACGTCATGTCTATATCAAAGTGGTTATGCTTTAGATTAGGTGTAGTAATCAGACCACGGACCTTGTCGACGCTCTTTATCATGAAAAGAAGCAAGCAGCGAAGAAATAAAATTTAATAGATATTTCCGACACTCGGGTTCAATGTACATTCTTTCTGGCGTTTTATTATACACACCTCTTAATATCTGAATCACCGTTGCACGTTGTGTTAACAGTAAACGCTGCATAAAATCATGGTTAAAATGATAAAGCGAACCTTCAAATTGATGGCTTGCGACAATGCCATTGAGGTAAAGTATGACTATATCACTTTCATCCATTATTTTTATTTCATTTTTTAAACTCTCACGAAACGGCAGCGTAGAAAATTGTTCATTCAATAGTAAATCCAAGGTGTGAATAGTTCTGGCATCAGACAACCGATCGCTTAACGGACCAAATTCATCAAAATGGATACCCGGCTCACTCGATTTCATATCGGCAATAAGCGCATTCATGGTAAAAGCTAATAAACGCTGCCGGTTATGGCATCCGTATTGTTCTATCCAGTCCTGGTAGATAAAGCTGCCGGGCAGATCCAATTCTAAAAAGCGCAAGTAACAGTCGCGCAAGTCTCCAGCGGAGAGGCTTTGCTGGCCCTCCATGCTGCTAAAACGTTTTGCAAGACGGCCGATATTGATGCCGGAACGCATTTTCGGGCAATCCGAGAATTTTTCGAGATCGGCCATCGCCTCTTTTATTCTTTTCTTTTGTAACGCAGAAAGTTGACGATTAAGCATCAGTTCACGCAATGCCAGCATCAAGTCGCTGTCATTGGGGAAGAGACTTCTGCCGTATTTCAGCAGTCCATCTCTGTTCAAGGACAGCCTGGACACTTGCTTAATCAAAGCATCGTGCTTTTCGTCAGCCTTCTCTTCCAACATGGAAGAAAGAAAGTCATGCTCAATACTGTCGTTCCTGCGGCCCATTCGGCTAAAACGACCAAATGTACTCAGCACATCGGCAAATTCTTCGGCAGCATTGCTGATCTGCTCTTGCAGGTTCGCCACTGGCTGGTGCTCACCCTCCTCACTGGTGGCTGACACCGTTAACCTGTTGTTCTCCTCCCTAAAATCCGTGCGCAGGAGGCTTGCTCGCCCAAGAGGAGGTATTGCCATCTACATGCCTTGCCGTTTGTTCATAAATTGCCGCAACATGGTGACCGTTGACTGCAGTGTTGCCGTATCTGCGCCGACAAGGTTTCGACCCAGTACCGGGTTATTGTCCCAACGCCCTTGCCAGGTTTCACCATATGCCAACAAGCGTGGCTGAATAAGAAAAAGCCGTACCATGTTTCTATGGCTGGTATAGGTGTAATCAAACAGCTTTCCCACTAGTGGGATATCTTTGAGCAATGGAATACCAGCACCACGCAGCTCATCCTGTTCGCGACTGTAACCGCCAATCAACAGGCTGTAGCCCATCGGAACACGGGCTGTGGTACTGATTTGCGTATTGTTCACAACGGGCAACGTATCAATACTCTCCGTGACGCCATTAACTTGCGGTATTTTTCCATCCTGGATATTGAGTATCATCTCAATTTCCTGGCTTTGTTTCCCTAAACGAGGAATAACACTGATCATCGTGCCAAATGTCACTTTCTCTAATGATGAGTAACGTTCTCCCAATAATCGGGTATAGAAACTGCTATTATTATCAAACAACGCTGGGACATTTTCCTGGGTAAGAAGCTCTGGCCGAGAAACCACTTGTGCATTTCCCTTCTCAACCAGCGCACTGACTTTTGTTAGAAAATTCATACTATTGGTTGGATTCAATGCGCTTGTAGCGCCATTAAAATTAATACCAACATTTCCTATACTTGCCTGACCTTGCCACGCTACCCCTAAGGTTTCTACATCATTTTTCGAGATGTCGATAATCCAGAGTGAAAGTTGGATTTGCTGTTTGGCAATATCTATCGCACGAATAATATCGTCCACAAAGGCAACCTGTTTTTCACTACCCTGGATCAGTAAACTATTGGTATCGGTATACGCAACAATATTTATTGCATTACCCTCCACGCCGTTGAATGCCTCATCTTGACGGGGTCGCTGGCTATAATTGTCTCCTGTTGACGGAAGTAGGTTTCTCATTTGGCGAATATATCCACCATCCTGGGTGTAGCGCATGTCATTTTCAATGGCATCTGGCTCACCAGATAGCGTTATATTGGCACTATTATGACTCTTCCTGCTGTTGAGCAATTGATTGAGTACCGTCGCCACCCCCGGAATAGTGATTGGCGTATCTCGCAGTGAATATGCCCGATCGTTAACAAAGGTATTTTTCAACTTGATTACCCTGATAACGTTCTCTCCAGCACCTGGCTGAGAGTAGGTACTATCAATATACTTTGCCGCTGCTGCCACGAGTTCAACATAAACGGGCGGTCCCGATAGATAAAACGAACCGGAACCACTGTGAGACCGCGGTGGGAAACGATCGTCATATAATCCCGTCGATTGTAAGTAGGCCTCCAGGCGATTAAACGAAGCATAGGCCAGCTTGATTACGCGGCTCTGCATCTCATTGACATCGTAGACATAAATCGAACTGCCATCGTCATACCAGATCAAGGCTATACGGGCCGATAACATATTTAATAACTGGCGCGGGTTCGTCAAATCAAAATTACCTGAAATACGTTTTTTAGCAGCTTCCACGCTGACAATAACAGGTTTTTTCAATACCCCACCGAGCACATAAAAAAGTTGCTGGACGCTATTATTATTAGCAACATACGTCGTTGTGTTATCAGCTGAAAAAGCGTCCCTGCTGTTTATTTCATCATTCTGTGTCATGCTCTCTATCGGCAACGCACCCGATACAGGAAAAACCATGCTGATTCCTATAACAACCCCTAGTAGATAAAAATCCATTTTACCTATTCTATTCATTCAGAAAGCCTTCCAAATTTTTGAATTCCCTTGGGGTTATACCAAAAAGTGTTTTGATTTCCGTGGAGAAATGAGATGATGATGCATAACCGTTATTCCAGGCCACGGTAGCAATCGACTCATCATTCTCAATCAGTTGCAGCGCACTGTAGGCAGCTCGCCACATTCTGAGCTGTTTTTTCGGTCCACAGGTAAAAGCGTTATAGCAAAGCTTCCTAAAATAGGATTCTGAAACACCATATTCTTTACAAGAATTATAAAGTTTGTGTGACTTCATGCTTTTACTGTTATCAAGAACTTGATCCAGCAAGAACTGTGCAACCCAATAGCTCTCGATACCGCGAATGAAATGACATAATTTATTGATAACATCCGTATCGCTGATAAAGTCACGACAAAAAACCAAATCCATAAAACTCATTTGTGCGTTGTCAATGACCGCACAAAAAATTTTCTCGGTCTCGAACAGGACTTTATGTTGTAAAGGAGCAGCATTCGCCCCCCATAGTCGAGAGGACTCTTTAAAGCGGTATTCAGTGAAGGCTAAAAAGGTCGCCAACTGGGTAATCAACGATCGTCCCACCAACCATTTGCCATGAAGCGATAACTCAATAGCACTATTTGATACCAATACCGCAGATTGATCTCCCGTAAAGGTGACGCGTTCCCGGCTATTCATTATAGAAAAGGTAAATGTCGACTCAGGGGTCAATGGCCTGATAAAGAATAATGAGTCATTAACCCTAAATGTTTCATCAGTGATGACTGAATCTTCAACCATTGCATTATAACCAGGGGTGTATTTACAATTCTGGAGGTTTGTATTAATAGCAATACTCTTACTCTGGTTATTCTGAAGCTCTCTAGACATAGTGACCTCTGTATAATTCGCATGACATTTAAAGAAAATTGCGTCAGCCATACTGAACTGCGCAGCTCATACGCTCTAGAATAATAGCGAGCCCACGATAGCTATCGGTGCGGTGTGTAGGGCCAGAATATTCACTTAAAAACAAGAGGTCAATACACATCAAAAAATGTAAAAATAAATTAATCAAGATAATATATATATCACAGAAATATCATAATTATATTTGCACGCATCACCAACGAACACACGCTTCCTTTAGAAGGTGGCAATATTATCTTTTTATCAAGCACCCTGAGCTGCATCGTAACCTATTGATGTGAAATCAAAAAAAACCACATCAAACGTGATAATATCAAAAGCATAAAATAACCAAATCAACAACACAAAACATAACAATAAATAAAAAAATCAAAAAAAACTCAACACCACGCCATTGCCATATCAAATTATGTCGCTATCATGTCCCTACATTTTTTCATCCGGCCCTGTACAGAGCGTCATAATCATATTTAGCTAAAGGATATCTCCAACCGTATCAGTAAAGTTTGATACACGAGTGTATTCACTCGTCGAAAACCGTCATTGTGATCATACATAGCTTCATTATTAATTATTAAGAGTAGGGCGACATCAAGAATTGCCACTCATTTCAAGGAACAAACTATTTAGGGTAGCCATATGGATGAAAAACACATTGATGACAATACGACAAACAGAGAAATTTTCACCCTAAAAATCCTTTTTGGCCCCATGTATGGTTGCGAACTAAACCTGCCTGTGGATAACTACTTCTTTAACATTCATCCCGAAATAAAGCAGAGTAGCACAGGTGGTGATATGCAAGAAGGGGTTGCGAACATGGCCTCATTTGCTTGCAAAACTTTATATATTCCTTGCGAAGTCGATTCAGACAATCTTCGGCTCTATTTGACTGAAAAATTGGAAATTGATGGAAAATCCGGATATCAGGTTGACATACTGGGACCCGATAACTCACAAACAGTACTCATCGAAGAGAATGTTTTTTTTCAACAAGGAAATATACGACTTGCACTTAAAAAAAATCATGATAAATGGTCAGATGAAATATCCACGTCTAATTGGGTAAAAGCAAACCAAACGCTCTCACTCTCGGATGCCTCTCTAAGAAGAGCCAAAAAGGATAACCTAAAAACGTATTCCTATTCTTTGCTTATATTAACAATTTTTTGTATTTGCACTTACATTGCCTGGTATAACTATTCGCAGCAATCCAGTCAAATAGTCTCACTCAATGCCGTCCTTGCTGGATCGCCGGCACCACTGAAGATCATTAAATCTGACAATCAGATTTATGTTTTTGGAGAGGGATATCAAGAAATTGCCTGGTTACATGACGTTCTCTACAAACTCAATGAAACCACCAAAGTTACCCCGATATGGACATCAAGAACACGAAAGGAAGTGATAAAAAAACTGCATAACAAGGGGTTTCCTATTTTACAGTTGGATTTGACGCTGCCCGAATTTCCTCAACTGTATACCTACAGGAAACTCGATAATGAACAGGAAACTTCATTAAAAACACAGGCACATCAATCACTCCCTTATGCAAAACGTATTGATGTTTTTTTTAGAGATAAAGAATCCCTTGTAAAGCAAGCCCAGCATGGACTTGAGCGTATTCAGATTCTCTACCGCTGTGTCACTACAGATAATGGCTTTGCACTGATCATCAGAGATGACCTTAGTGACAGTGCAATAAATGCACTCAATATTTTTATTACTGATTTTTACAATCAATGGGGGGATCAGATCGTTAGTTTCTCGATCAACATGAATGAAAACATTCTCAAAGATAAGTCTTACCTTAACGCAAAAGAGGGATATCTTTTCATATCCCCTACGCATTGGTATTTTCCACTAAACAAAAAGGATATAAATTATGGCTGATACAAAATACACCCCGCAACACGTTGACACTATTTTTCTCGACAAGATGTCGGGCGAATTTGAAGCGGGTGCAAAAACCTTAATGGAACATTTGAACACAGCCAAAACGGCACTGACTGCTGATCCCTCGAATCCCTCTGTTCTGGCTGACTATCAGTCCAAGTTGCAGGCTTACACGCTATTTAGAAACGCACAAACAAGCACGATAAAAGCCTATAAAGATATCGGTGCAGCCATTATTCAGAACTTCCGCTAATGCTGTGTTGACTGCTTTCATCTTATTCTTACTCGAGGAATGTTTATGGAACTGACAAATAAAACGTTGGTTGAGTTAACGCAACTGACGCCGGAAAAAAATGATTGGGAAGAGACAGACTCGACGCGAGTCCACGACCAAGCATTTTCCATGCTGGTATCCACTACCTTTAAGCAAATGAGTGAAACAGATGAGCAATTTAAACAAGCCATTAATGCCCTTAGCAACTCACCACAGTTTACCAGTAACCCAGAAGCATTATTACAACTGCAAAACTATCTTGGAGAATACAGTAATTACGTTTCATTAATCAGCACGCTGGCTCGTAAAGGCGTTAGCACGATAGAAACGCTGGAAAAAGCACAATGATGTTTCGCAAATGCGCCAAAAAGCTGCTGGCCACGCTACTCGCCATGTTACTCATGGCGTGTAATGAGAGCCACCTGCTTGAAAATTTGACGCAGCAACAAGCAAATCAGGTGTTGGCTGTTTTACAGCAATACGATATTGCGGCCCAAAAGCAAGGCGGTGGGAAAGGCGGCTACACGATCACCATTAACCGGGCTGAGGCCACTGCTGCATTATCGATTATCAATCTCTACCAGTTGCCCTGGTCAGGTGATGTACAAATCGGGCAGGCATTCCCGGAGAGCGCATTGGTAGCGTCTCCCAACGCAGAGCAGGCCAGGGTCATATCACTGCAAGAGCAACGCCTTGAACAGTCATTACGCATTATTAGCCAGGTGGTAAATGCGAAAGTCCACATCAGTTACCCATTATTTAGCAATGATGCCGCCAATCGTTTCACCTCCGATCATGTCGGTGTGATCATTACTCATAAGGGAAATATTGATGAAAGCGTATTTATTTCGCAGGTAAAGTCACTGATTAAAAACAGTCTTAGTAATATTCGCTATGAAAACATTTCTGTAGTGCTTTTTGCTGTTCCCGCTATTCAATACGTTCCCCCTACAAAAGTGCGTTCTGTCGACTTTACGGTTTGGCAAGGCGCGCTGATACTTGCGCTACTCATGGTGTTAATGACAGGAATTTATTTCATCGCCAAGATGATGCGCCGTTCAACGCCCAATGATGCGGTAACACCGATGACGCATGAGAAGGAGCCACCGGCATGAATATTTGTCATGAGCAGCTCTTTCGTATTCTGTACCACCCAGTCGCTTACGCACACCCTTCTCATCTACCGGATACCTGGCGCGCAAAGGAGCGCGCCAGCGAACCCTTACTGAATTACTGGCTTTATAGACGCTACCAACTTGCCTCCCCCCCAAAAAACTGGGATGCATCATGCACGCTGGCGGCAGTCATGATAAAGCAATGGCATAACATGCCGGACATTGCTCATTTATTAGGGGGGTATCTTCTTAAATCATCAATGTCAGATCTCAACCTGGCGCTATTTTCAGATCCACAATTGCTTAATTTTATTGCATTGCCACTGATGCACCATGTCGATCCCGGCCCGCTTAAGCAAGGACGGTATACGATGCTGGCTTGTGGGGCAAGGTTCATATTAAATCAATGCCATCCGATTCCACAGGCCCTGCAACAACGATTTATGTTGTTGTTCCCCACCGGCATTGAACTCCCAAAAATAGACGCGCCACCTACACCCGATCATCTCAACTTATTCAATATGGCCACGCATTATGCGAACAATTTCCCTGGCAGAACTGCCTGAAGAGTGCCGCGACTCAGTACTGATTAGGTCTAAAAATCGTAAACAACAATGCCGTTCCCAAAATGCCATTGAGCATACCTTACGCCGCTGCCATGAGATTTATGATGAACAAAAGCAGACATCCGAGGAGATAAAAAAGCAGAAAGAAAAGGAAGGATTTTCCGCAGGTTTCAAACTGTTCTTCACCACAATGCTTTCCATGCTGAACGACTATGAAACGCTACAGCATCAACGCTGGACAGAGCAGCGCCAACATTTGCAGAAGGCGCTGACCCAAACCTTGCACGATCCGATCATCGTTGAATACGTGGTTACACAGTTAAACGCGCATTGCAGCCATAGCGATGCGATGACGCTTATCTTGCCCGAGGGTGTCGCGGTACCTGACCTATCGCCACATTTGACGTGTTTAACCACTCATGAAAATCACATTACGCTGCAATGTGGCTCGCACGCACTACGCTTTCCTGCGCAAGCACTTTGCCAGCAATGGATGACACAGGCTGATAGCGAAACACAGGAATTCACACAGCAACTGGATGCATTAACGCCAGCAACGCTACAAGAGATTATTGACATGCTGCAACAGGCTATACCCACTTTCACATACACTGCCAAGGATGAAGATTGATGATATCACGCACCCAACCCGAAGGAATTAATCCCGTATCGAATCATGTCCCTGGCCCAGACAATGATGGCTTCGACGCCCTGGTTTTGCACTACCTTAGCGTTAATCATCCGCAGGGCAATCTGCAAAGCATACTGGAAAAACTGAAAGCGCTTGCGCCCAACTCACCATTAACGTTAATGGCTCTGAGTAGAGCAGTAAATGTCGCTAACGCAAAGATGCGCAAGGACCCCGCACATGCGCAATACGCGAATACGATTCTCTACAAAAGGGCCATGCAACTTACAGGTACTAATATCCTATACACGACGATGATGAATGATATATTTTTCCCTACGGATGAGGAGAATACGGTTCTGGACAAATTTTAACACCATCATGGCATTGCTTTAGACATTAGCAGAGAGTGACCAACGCCACCTTTAAAAGGTGGCAAGGAGCGCCTGTTTAGCGTTGATTTGTCCATTCCGACGAGTGAACTTCACCATCTTGCTCAATGACAACCGAATGTCCCGAGGTCATCGAATTTTTCGTTAAATACCATAACAGGTAAGCCGTAATGATAAACACCACAACCAGCACTGCATTCCTGAGACGCATATTTTTTTTCTTTGGCCTGACACAAGGAGAAATCGCCAATGAATTGACAGGAATGGATGTCAGATTGATCAATGAGGTTCTGTCATAAACAAACTGCCCACACGACGTGTCATACTGCGCCGTATAGAGGGTTTCTACTTCAGGGTGAGTGCTAAAAGCATCCTCCACCACACCTGCCTGAGGCTCATCAAAAGAAGGGGTCACACCAAAACGGTATCCCAACTTAGGGATAGTCACGATGATTTGCTTATCTTTATCCTGCAAATTACGCCGCAGTGCGCGGATCACCTGCGCAATGCTTTGCGATGTTACATATCCCCCTTCCCACACACAGGACAGGAAATCATCCTGTGACACGGGATGAGGGTATCTTTCGCAAAGCAGAGCCAACACATCGGACTCCTTTTTCCTTAATTGATATAAGGTGTCACCACAGCTTAATGTCCTGAGCTTGGGGCTAAAAATGAAGCCAAGAAAGTAAATATTGCCATCATTCATTAAGCTAATGTTCATTTGCATATCCGCCTGATATTTTATCTAACAAAGGAATCCACCATCAGGGAATTCTCACTACAAACCATGGTGGCAGTGATTACCTCTCCTCCTTAAATGTCTGCCACCAAGATACTCATCATCCATCCTTATGATAACCCACCATAAAAACGCACCTTGATTGGTTCATGCAGCAGCGAAAATATTTTATAAAAACATGAAGTGAAATAATAAAAACGATGTTTTGATTTCTAATACATTGTTTTTTTCTTAATGCAATGCATACATGATCATTGTAAATGCGCGGAATTAAAAACTGTTTAAAACTATTAATAACATTGCATCCAATCGATAAGACAAATCATACCAAGATAAAAATGGCATTTAATAACCAAGTGTAACTATTATTTTCAATTAAGCTACAAAAAGAAAAATACGCCACAATCAGATATAAAAATGTCATTTCACTGGTGGTTTCCCATCAAAAGAAAAACATATAAGTGCATGATTTTCAATGCATTGAAACAGAAAAAACCGATAGCCAATTAAAAGACAATCTCACCACAACACTTTCACACATTCCATTCGAAATCATCAAATAAAATGGCTCCACGATCAATGCCAGCTAATCTATTTTCAGATTCGCGATGGCCACGCCAGGTCTTTTAGCGATAAGTGATCAGAGAAAAAAAGTAAATATATATACAATAATAATTTTTAAGACAGGCTATCACGCCAGGCTGCTAGCATAGGTTATTTGGCTCGGTGCATAACAGTTGCCACATTGAAAATGTCTCACCAAGCCATTAAAAATAATAAAACATAATTTTACTATGAAAGCGGTTTTGTGGTATTGGTTAGACATTGATATAACCCCCTTTTTTCAAGATATGATTCATTTATGATATGGCACTATAATCTTCCGGGCAGGGTTACTCTTGCAAAAAACGATTCTTGCAAAACTTCCCTGCCCTCGTCACGGTAAATAATAAGGATGCACCCAGGTTATATCCCTCAGGGCGCAAGCAGAGCTTATCCGTGCCACCGGAAAGGATGTGTGGTGACCTCCGACAAACCGGTAAAGGTTATACGCGTTTGCAAAATGCCCGAGCCGGAATGGCTGGCCCAACACTGTTCCTTAATCGCATAAACATGTGACTTCTCTTGATAGCCCACATCAGCGCTCGTAAAGACGCCTGGATTAATGGGATAATTAACGTTACGCGTATCACCTTGCCCATCGATAACCTTGTGTACAATGGTCAACGGTGCCATCAGCCTCCTTTGCCCTGCTAAATCAAAACGCGTGTTGGGTTGTACCAGTGCATGATGCATTTTGCCAAAATGGCTTCCTTGGCACGCATCATCATACTCTCCCGTGCTGGTGACAATTCTGCGCGAATAATACGAGGTCGCCAAATGGCTGCCGTATATTTGCGTCGGTTTGGTCGGGTTGACACTTGCCTCAGAAGTGGATGTTTTCCCTTGCAATATGCCATGGCCATAAGCAACCACCTCCACGTGTACACGCTTACCGATATAGCGTTCCTGCGGGCTAAAAGCGGTTTCGACGCTGCCAGTCGGTGAATCAATACGTTGATAATCGAGTTTGCGGCCCCATTCATCGAGTAACGTCACCTCGACATAATGCGGAGCATCATAAGGGGTGCTGCTGTTAACCGACCAGATTACGCGCAGTTTATCCTCGGTGAAAACCGGGGCCCATATCTGCCCTGACTCCACCAGGAAGCCGTTGTTGCCATATTTTACCCCCGATACGCTGGGCATAGGCGTAGTGAACACCTGCACATCGTAAGCGCCCGTGCTGCTGGTATAAAACGCATTTTCCTGAATCGTCAGCCGAAGTCGGGTTTTGCCTTTTTTTAATGGCCCTGAGATCTGCCCTTGAGGCGTGATGGCAATGACTTCCTGATCGCTTGAACTCCACTCAACGATGGCATCGGCAGGCAGGTTCGTCGGTTTCTGTAACGTGAATACGCTGAGATCGGTCGTCGTCACGACCTCTGATGCAAAACGCACCGGTACACTTCCCTTACTTAACAGGTATGAAACGTTCACCGTCTCAGAGAGAAACTGTGCGGTTTCCTGCGTATGAAGGGAGATCAGGGCATTGCCCGGCGCGATCGGACGGAGCTCACCGCTGTCCGTTACCTGAACCACGCGTTCCCGATCGCTCTGATAGGTTAACGGTAACGATGCGCCAACATCTGGGTTAGTGAAATGGCCTTCCACAGAATACGTCTTCCCCTCCCCCCAGACAGCCGCAATCTGTTGAGTTTTGACATTGAGCCCAGGCGACGCTTTCGCAATCTGAAGCTGGTAGCTCGCACTGGCGGGATGATATTGCGCGTTCCCCGCGGTCTGCACCGTGATGGCTACGGTTCCCGCTTTACGCAGCGTTATTTGCCCCGTTCCCCTGGCAACCGATGCAATGTCAGGATCGGAACTTGACCACATTTGTTGCAGCGTCGCAGGCGCCCCTTTTACCGTCTGAGAGTGGCGAAATTGATGCGTATACGTCACCTTTTGTAGGGCATTGTCGAACTGCAAATCCGGCATCACTGCGCCCACCGAGATAACCACAGTGCTGCCTATGGATTTTCCTTCAACGCTTGCATTCAGAGACACGCGCCCCTTCTCTACTGATGTTGCCCTGGCCTGATAGGAGCCATCCTGGTTATCGCGCGTTGGCGTAATAGAAAATCCGGGAAGCGACGCTGCGCCATGAAACACCACCGTTTTACCCGAAATCGCATTACCGTAGACATCCCGCAACATTACGTTCAACAATGCGGCATCTTTACCGTCGGAACCAATCTCCGTTTTATCCGCGTGGAATCGAGAAACATCTTGGTCAACGGCAGCGGGATCAATCGTGACATCGGGTGCCTTTTTTTGGTTCCGATCGTTCAGATACGCCGTCATGCGCAGAATGCCTGCCGTTTGAGTGTTTAAAGTGATATGAGCGATCCCATTGGCATCGGTACTCGTAATCCGCTCTCCCGTGCTGACATCACCCTCCGGCTGCCAAAATACCATCATGCCCGGTAGCGGATTGCCATTGGGATCGACAATGGTTGCGCTGTAAGTGATGCCAACAGGATCTCCGGCGGTCAATCGCATCCTGTTGACACTTACTGCGTCAATAACCCCTTGGCTGCCATCGCCGGTCACCACCAAGGGTTGCGTAAGACTGAGCGGAACATCATTGACGCGCACGGAAAGCAACACCTCTTGTGCATGTGTCGAGCTGACCTCGATGCGATAGCGTCCTTCCGCGAACGCTTTGGTTTCACCAAACAGTACGTTGGATTTGTCGCTGACAGCAACGACGCGCTGCCCTGTCAGTGGATTGCCTTTGTTGTCGCGCAATACCAGCAGCAAGACCGCCTTTTCTTTGCCTGCCACCAGCGTGGTGGGGTGAACCCGTAACGAGGAGTGAGCTTCCGATAACGTACCGGTTGTGAAGATTATCGTCTCCGCCGCGCGCGTTGAAAGTGGGCTCGACGCTGTGACAGTAACACCAAACGCCTGGCTACTGGTTATAGCGGTTACGGCAACACCCTCCTGGTTGGAAAGGCTTTGCACGTTGCTAAACCTGACCACACGAGCATCACGATCGGAAGACCAGTTCACTCTGACACCCGGCACGGGGTTACCCTGAGCATCCTTGATCAACGCACGATAGTGCACTGGTGATTGGCCGTCCGCGATGTAAGGTGCTGCGGAGGGCAATAGCTCGACCACCTGTGCAGTGTGGTGCTCAGGCTGGAATGCCAGCGTAACCTGATGCGCGGATGAACCCTGAGTATGCGCAGTCACCGTGGTGTTGCCCGCCCGGGTACTGGTCAGTGATACCCGAGCTTCGCCTTGAGCATCAGTGAGCGCGGTCGCACTTATCACGGCGCCATTGTCAGCCTGCAAGTGTATCTGCACATCGGGAACCCGATGTCCACTGGCATCCGTGACGGTAACGCTAACCGCATTGGCCGCTTTACCGTTGGCTACGGCATTATTTGTTTCCACCGCCAAATCGCTAATGGCAGCGCTTGCCGCATCCGCAGTCAACGTGACACGCGTTGTCGCCAGCGTGATGTCACGCGCAGAAGGCGCGATGGTGAACACGGTGGGCTGCGTGCCAGCCGTTAAGGTTGCGGCATATTCTCCCGCAGACTGGCGCTGAAATGCAGAAATCACCGAGGCATCCGCACTGCGCTTCGTCCTTTTTGCCGAAATCTGAATCTCATTGGGATCCAGATCGACAGGATTTCCGTGCAGATCTCTCACCTTAAGCGTTAAGCGCTGCTGCGCTTTACCATTGGCGGGGAGCGAGACATTTTCTGGCTCAAGGCTGCTGTTGAGTGCGCTGACCTCTGCGGGTAATACCGTCACCTGCGTTGTCGCACTGCGCGACATATTGCCTTGCGTATCCACCGCAACCGCACTCATGCTGTAGGTATTCTCTCCTTGCGGGCGATACTGCGGCAATTGAACACTGAAACGATCGTGGCTCTCTTTAATAATCTTTCCCCCTTGCGCCAGTAACGCAGAGGCAGACCAGTCAATGCGCGCCAGAGCATATTTGCTATTGACGGAAAGGGGGAACGCCTTCTGCTCACCGCCATATCCCATCAGTAAAGATGGGGTAAACAGATGAAGCAGGCGGGATTTACGATACTCCAGGACAATCTGATTATTACGATCGACGAAATCAAACCGGCTGCCAGCAACGCGACGCAGAGCGGTCACCTGCCCAGGGTCGATCTGCTGATGCCACGGTTGATTCAAGCGGTAATTGAGTTCCATTCCCCATCGCGTCTCACTCGCCCCTGATTTCCCCTGACGCTGTTCGGCGTTTAAGGTCAAGAGCGGGAACGGCGTATAGCTGGACCCTATCGTGAGAGCATAAGGGTTGCGTTGGCGGTCATCTTTGCCAAACAGCGCCACCTCATCACCGTAATATTGTTCATAGACCAACTTGCCGCCAAGCTGTGGCCAGTCTGGCAAATATCCCTCGGTGCGAATATCCCAGCCATGCGCGGGACGCGCCTGATAATCAACAATGTCTGGTGATGGTTTCCAGCCGCTCATGCGTAAATAACTATTGAAACCAAACTTTAAAAAATCACGCCAATACTCCAGGCCAAAACCGATGCGAGCATGGGACTGAGACAGGTCATAATCAAGAAAAGCGTTCCCCCCAATGAGATAATCGTTTGAGCTATAACGCACGCCAAATCCCAGATTGGTCTGAGGATGGTCATCATTATTATGTAAGCTTGCCTGCATAAAAATCAGCCGATCTTTCTGTTCCTGCAACGGATACAGCACATCGAATTGAGACCGTTTTAACGAAAACTCCCGATCTATGCCAAACTGTGCGCGAACAGAAGCATAGGGGCTTAACCATTGCGTAATCGCCTGGCTGGCGCGTTCTGCCGCAACGCCACGCGCCATGTCAGAAGAATCGGCTCGATGGCGGTCACTTAACCATCCTCCGGCCCGGGAAGCCCATTCCGCCAGGGTCTGTTCCTCAGCGCCGACAGCGTCGACAGTGGGTGCTGGCTCGGCGAAAACCCGTGACACGGAAAACGTACCGAGAAGCGGAAAGCAGACCTGAATGCCTATATTTATCCAGACAAAAAGTTTTTGACAGAATGTCGTTCCCCGCTGGGGAGTCATGTTCATATTTATTCACCGTAAAAAAAGAAGAAAAACGAATTACAAAAATCAAGAAATAAAAACATGGCCATCTACTATGAAAGCCTATTTATTCATCACTGGAAATTTCAAAAAACAATTAACATCGACCAGAATACGAAAAGGCAGGATACGCCCAAAATCAGGGCGAAGAAATTAACGCCACATCAACACAATATATTGGAACATATAACCTCATGAACGCTCTTCCTAATTTCGATACACTCATTTTAAAAAAATTTAAAAAACAAACCCACAAACCAAAAATCGACTCAAATAAAAAAAAGAAAAAAGAAAATGAATATCATTTCAATCTTATTTCGCGCATTTATCTTCTCCCTCCTGACTATCGCAGCATTATCAGGTTACACACTGGGCAAACAGCATGTGCTTTTGACGGGAACGATTGGTGCTATCATGGAGCCACATCTGTCTGAGACGCTCCTTTGGCTGAAGGGCAAAGAGGGATTTCAATTGCTACGGCCAGAGAGGCATACATCTGAGGTCTGACTAATGAGTACAGCGTCAACAGGTAGCGATGCCCCCTTTGGCACGCTATTGGGATATGCGCCCGGCGGCGTAGCCATTTATTCTTCGAATTACAGCACGTTACCCCCAGAACACGATCACCGTGATGCCAGTTTCCGCAGCTATATTGGCAATGAATATATGGGGCATAAATGGCAGTGCGTTGAGTTTGCCCGCCGTTTTTTGTTCCTGAACTATGGCTCCGTCTTTACTGATGTCGGGATGGCCTATGAAATCTTCTCCTTACGCTTCCTGCGCCAAGTCGTTAACGACAATCTGCTGCCACTTCAAGCCTTCGCCAACGGCTCCCCGCGTCCTCCTGTCGCCGGGGCCTTGTTGATCTGGCAGAAAGGCGGTGAGTTCAAACACACGGGCCACGTCGCCGTGATTACCCAACTGCTGGGTAATAAGGTCAGGATTGCCGAACAGAACGTTCACCACACACCGCTGCCCCCCGGTCAGCAGTGGACACGAGAATTAACGCTGGAAGTCAGTGAAGGCCACTACACCCTCAAAGATACCTTCAGCGACACCACCATCCTGGGTTGGATGATCCAGACCAGCAACACGGAGCACAGCCTGCCGCAGCCGACCATTCCCCCGGCAGCATTGGTGCTTGGTAGCGCGCGGCTCGAAAATAAAGGGCAGTTCGACGGCAAATGGCTCAATGAAGCCGATCCGTTGCAGAATGCCTATGCGCAGGCCAACGGCCACCGCATTAATGCCGATCCCTGCCGTTACTTCACCATGACGGAACGCGCCGAGCAGGAACTGATCAAGGCCACTAATGAACTGCATTTGATGTATCTACATGCAACGGATAAGGTCCTGAAAGATGACGATCTGTTGGCACTGTTTGATATCCCCAGGATCTTGTGGCCACGTCTGCGGCTTTCCTGGCAACGCCGGCGTCACCATATGATCACCGGGCGGCTGGATTTTTGTATGGATGAGCGTGGCCTGAAAGTCTATGAATACAATGCAGATTCCGCATCATGCCACACAGAAGGTGGACTGATTCTTGAGCAGTGGATGAAGCAGGGCAATATCACCGACGGCTACAACCCCTCGGAAGCGTTGCTTGACGAATTGGCGGGTGCCTGGCAGCACAGCCACGCCGCCCCCTTCGTTCACATCATGCAGGACAAAGATGTGGAAGAAAGTTATCACGCGCAGTTTATGCAACGCGCACTGACACAGGCGGGCTTTGACAGCAAAATCCTCTACGGACTGGATGAATTGGGCTGGGATAGTGCCGGGCAACTGATTGATAGCGAAAGTCGCCCGGTTAACTGCGTGTGGAAAACCTGGGCATGGGAAACCGTGGTTGAGCAGCTTCGTGAAGTAAGCGATACCGAATATGCCGCGCTGCCTATCCGTACCGGCCATCCGCAAAATGAGGTGCGCCTCATTGACGTGCTGCTGCGCCCTGAAGTGCGAGTCTTTGAGCCGCTGTGGACCATGATCCCCGGAAACAAGGCAATACTGCCGGTATTGTGGTCACTGTTTCCCCACCATCGCTACTTACTCGATACCGACTTCGTGGTGAATGAGGAATTGGCGCAAACGGGATATGCGGTAAAACCGATATCGGGACGCTGTGGCAACAACATTGATTTGATCAACCGGCACGAGGAAGTGCTGGACCAGACCCACGGCCAGTTTGTTGACCGGAAAAACATCTATCAACAACTCTGGTGCCTGCCGAAGGTGGACGGAAAATACCTTCAGGTTTGTACTTTTACCATCGGCGGCAGTTATGGCGGCGCTTGTTTGCGTGGCGATGATACCCTGGTGATAAAAAAAGAAAGTGATATCGAACCGGTTATTGTTTTGCCTGACGAGAATACCCGGGAAAATAAATAATGCATAACAAGGGGGATGCCGCTATTTACGGCATCCCTTGTTCACCACCAAGACAGCAAAGACAATTTCCGGAGAGATTAATACATTTATCGTTATAGATAATAAATTTTCCCACTATAATAACGCGTGGATAAGTCATAAAGATGGGGGGAATATAACAATCCCTTTTTGCTCAGGACACAGGAAATTAACCATACCAAGAAAAAAATAGACAATGCCGTTCGTTCAACGCAACTATCCGTCGCATTGTTATCATGGTACTCGGTACCCATGCCCGCCGTTTGCAAATTATCCGCATAAATATACGATACGCTTCGCGCATGAAGAAGCTAGCATCAGAATCAGATACATTTTCCGTTAGCGCTTTGATAACGTTCTGGAGGGTAAACCTCTTTGGGTGAATCCGTGCGGGGGGAAGTGGTAAGATATACCGTACCCTGGATTGGAAATGTTGCTGGCAGGGTCTTTTGGTTTAAGCAAGTGCTTGCAGCATAAGTGGCTTGTCCATTGAATCCCCAATAGCTAAAAATGAGTAAGACAGAGATGAATGAACCTATCGAGAAGGATTTCACCGACCATACGCCCATGATGCAGCAGTATTTCAGGCTAAAGGCGCAGCATCCTGACATCCTGCTATTTTACCGCATGGGCGACTTTTATGAGTTGTTTTACGATGATGCCAAACGTGCATCACAGCTATTGGATATTTCGCTCACCAAACGCGGTGCTTCGGCCGGTGAGCCCATCCCCATGGCAGGCGTCCCGCACCATGCGGTTGAAAACTACCTGGCAAAACTGGTGCAGCAAGGCGAATCCGTCGCCATCTGCGAACAAATTGGCGATCCTGCTACCAGCAAAGGCCCGGTAGAGCGCAAAGTGGTGCGTATCGTCACCCCGGGAACGATCAGCGATGAAGCGCTGTTGCAGGAAAAACAGGACAATCTTTTAGCCGCCATTTGGCAGGACGGGCGTGGCTTTGGCTATGCCACATTGGATATCAGCTCCGGGCGTTTTCGCGTTATGGAACCGGCTGATGAAGAGACCATGGCGGCAGAGCTGCAACGAACCAACCCGGCGGAGTTGCTTTACCCGGAATCGTTTGGTGCCTCTCATTTGATTGAGCATCGCCATGGGCTGCGCCGCCGTCCGCTGTGGGAATTTGAGTTGGAAACGGCGCGTCAGCAGCTCAATATGCAGTTTGGCACACACGATCTGATCGGTTTCGGCGTAGAACAGGCGAAACTGGCACTGCGCGCCGCAGGCTGCCTGCTTCAGTATGCCAAAGATACGCAGCGTACCTCACTGCCACATATCCGCAGCATCACCATGGAACGCCTGCAAGACGGCATCATTATGGATGCCGCTACGCGTCGCAATCTGGAACTGACACAGAATCTGGCAGGCGGCGTCGAAAATACCCTGGCTGCCATTCTGGATTGTACCGTCACCCCAATGGGTAGCCGTATGCTTAAGCGCTGGTTGCACATGCCCACTCGCGACAGACACGCGCTGACGCAACGCCAGAGCACCATTCTCGCTTTGCAGCCGCTGGCGGAAGCCCTTCAGCCCCCCTTGCGGCAGATTGGCGATCTGGAACGTATTTTGGCTCGTCTGGCGCTGCGTACCGCCCGACCGCGCGATCTGGCGCGCATGCGCCATGCATTTCATCAATATCCAGCCATCCATGCGCTGCTGGCAGAAAGCAGCGCAGCATATATCCAACAGCTTTCTCAGCATGTTCATCAGTTTGACGAACTGTGCGCACTGCTGGAGCGTGCCGTGGTGGAAGCCCCCCCCGTACTGGTACGCGATGGCGGAGTGATCGCCAGCGGCTATAACGCCGAGCTGGATGAATGGCGTGCGCTGGCCGACGGTGCCAGCGATTATCTCGATCGTTTGGAAATACGCGAACGCGAAAAACTGGGGCTGGATACCCTCAAAGTCGGGTTTAACGGCGTGCACGGTTATTACATTCAGGTGAGCCGTGGGCAGAGCCATTTGGTGCCCATTCACTATGTGCGCCGCCAAACGCTAAAGAATGCCGAGCGCTACATTATTCCTGAATTGAAAGAGTACGAAGATAAAGTGCTCACTTCTAAGGGCAAGGCGCTGGCGCTGGAAAAAGCCCTGTACGACGACCTGTTTGACCAACTGCTGCCGCACCTTGAAGCACTGCAACAAAGCGCCGCCGCGTTAGCGGAACTTGATGTTCTAAGCAATCTGGCAGAACGCGCTGATACGCTGAATTACGTTTGCCCGACGCTGAGCGAGCAGCCGGGGTTAAAAATTGAAGGTGGCCGCCATCCGGTAGTGGAGCAGGTGTTGAGCGAGCCGTTTATTGCCAACCCGCTGTCGCTCACACCGCAGCGCCGTATGCTGATCGTTACCGGCCCGAACATGGGCGGTAAGAGTACCTATATGCGTCAGGCGGCGCTGATCGTGCTGATGGCCCATATCGGCAGCTTTGTGCCTGCCGATAAGGCCACCATTGGGCCGGTTGATCGCATCTTCACCCGTATTGGTGCCGCAGACGATCTTGCCTCTGGACGTTCCACCTTCATGGTAGAGATGACGGAGACGGCCAACATTCTGCACAATGCCACCGCCAACAGCCTGATATTGATGGATGAAATTGGGCGTGGCACATCAACCTACGATGGTTTATCCCTGGCCTGGGCCTGTGCGGAAAATCTGGCGCAACGCATCAAAGCCATGACACTGTTTGCAACCCATTACTTTGAATTAACCCATTTGCCAGAAAAAATGGAAGGCGTAGCGAATGTGCATCTGGATGCACTGGAGCACGGCGACACCATAGCGTTTATGCACAGCGTTCAGGAGGGGGCCGCCAGCAAGAGCTACGGCCTCGCCGTTGCGGCACTGGCGGGCGTGCCCAAGGAAGTGATTAAACGTGCGCGGCAAAAGCTTAAAGAGTTGGAGTCACTTTCCAATCACGCTTCTGCCAGCCACGTGGATGGTGCGCAACTGGCACTGTTAACCAGTGAAGAGCCTGCTCCGGCGGTCGAAGCACTGGAAGCGTTGGATCCCGATACGTTAACGCCGCGTCAGGCTCTGGAATGGCTGTATAAACTGAAAGCGATGGTATAGCGTCACGACCACAGCGGCCTTTCTCTGGAGGGCCGCTTTTTATCCCGTCGCTTTGGTGTTGTTATTCGTTACAGTGGTTTTGCGCTTTCATCTGAAATGGCGCGCTGCTGGGCACCAGGCTTTTTACCGTCATCGCCTCTTCCATCGAAGGCACAACGGCAAAATGCGCGCTGAAGGTAAGCAGCACCGCGTCCTCCGAGGATTTACGCACCTGTAAGTAACGTTTTTCCATCACGATATTGTTTACCACCGGGTAGGTGACACCGGTAAAACAATCAGCAAATACCGCCGCATCGGCCATATAGCGGTACAAACCACGCATCGCCATCGGTGTGGTCGGCAACGGCGCTTGGGTCGCCGTCAGGCGATAGGTGTTGGACGATACGATTGGCGCACCGTCTCGATCGAGCATTTCCAGACCATTTTCCAGCGGTCTGAAATAGCTTTTTTCGCCTTGCACATCGGTGAGCACCAGCTTATCCGCCGTGCGCGCCCATTTACCATAGGTCGCAAACACGCGATTGCCAGGGCGATCGGTTTGATAATGATGTTGTAGTATGAACGTACCATTTTCAGCCAGGAATAATGAAGTATCGATACCGGCACAATCTGCACAAGGCAATACGCCGCGATAACTCTGTGCCATGGGCTGCAATGCTTCCTCACGCACCGGTTTGGGCGTATGGCACCCCATCAACCCTGCTGCCACTAAAACCAGTAGTAAGCCAAGCGCCATTTTTTTCACGCTATACTCCTCCCCCATCCTCTCCTGTCACCCAGGATCATGACGACTATTGGGCCGGTTGCCACTCGGCAAAGGTAATTTCCAGATTATTCTTATCATCAGACAACCATACCGCACGATCCTGAAGGGTTGCCTGTAGCGTCATGGTGCGCTGTACCATGGAGGCCAGCGCCTGCAATTGGCGATCGTCTAAAAAACGGACGGCAAGATTGCGATACGGCCGCAGCTTTTGTTCCATCGATTGCCACCAGACATGGGCGGCTCGCTCACCGTAGACATATAGCACGACGTTGGGAGACTGGTTGCAGGCTTTTTTGAGCCGACGCTCATCGGGCAGCCCTAATTCAATCCACAGTTTCAGCGCCAGTGTGTCATCACGCAACCAGATTTCCGGTTCATCATCGGCACATAACCCCTTGGTGAAGCGCAAATTTTCATCCGCATGGCAGATCCACGCCAGCAGCCGCAGCATCATGCGCTGTTCGGTTTCGGAGGGGTGCTGCGCCAAGGTCAAATTGGCATCGTAAAAAAAAGAGCGGTCCAAATCCGCAATATTCACTGCTGCTTTATAAATCGTTGCTTTTAATGCCATTCGCTACCTCGTCTCCGTCTGCCACAAGTGTACCTTGAGAACCGGTGAGACGCACAGCATACCGACAGCAATTCGGAAAACAGACCGGTCACAGCCTCACGTATAACACCTCAAAAGGTTAAAATTGTGCGCTAACTGAAGCATTGCTTAACAGCGGAATGCTGATATCCTGCTGATGCCTATGCTATAGTCCTTTTGATAACGAATACTTATTTTCGTGGGATTATCTCCCCTTATCAGCAAAAAACGAGGCCATCGCGGCGACAACAGGCACAAAAGCCTACGGCGGTGGGCTTCCAAGGGAGGATATTGTGCAGCAACATTCTGAATTGGTTCGTCGTTTATACGCGGAGATCGCCAGCGGCAATCTGGGCTACATACCCGATGCATTAGGTTGTGTTTTGCAAACCCTGGATGGGATCGCAGCCAATGGCGACTTGCCGTCCACCGTCAGGGAACAGGCGGCCTTCGCCGCAGCTAACTTATTGGTGAGCGATTATGTCAATGAGTAACGAATATCAACCCATCAATTGTGATGATTACGATAGCCTTGAGGCTACGTGCCAGCAACATCTCACGCTGACGCTCGAGTTGCGCAGCGGAGAAACCCTCACAGGCAAGGCCAAGGATATTGTCTCGCGCAAGCAAGTGGAATATCTGGTAGTGGAAGAAAATGGCGCACTGCGAGAGCTGCGTCTGGATCATATCGTGAGCTTCAGTAATCCAGGCATCGGCAAAGTGGTGGTCAGTGAATCCTGACGCCTAAGAGCGCCAATGCTCAATACAACATTTCGCTAACGGACAACCCTGGTTGTCCGTTTTGCATCCACGACTAAATCGCTAATATTTGCTGTAGATCACGCGAAAAAAAATGTCCCCCAGTAAAAACCCGAGTGACAAAAAACCGCTCTCAGATAAATCTATCTATGAAATAAATCAGACAATCTGTTCAAGGGGGTTTTATGTGTATCGCTGGAATAAGTCTGGATCGCCAACTCTATTCAACGAACGACTACCAGCCATTAAACCAGGGTCAAAATGCTACCGTCATGGGGAAATCTTCGCAGACAAACCCCGATAAAGCCGTGTGGCCACAAAAATTACTGCATGTCAGTAATATCAGTAATACATTCACCAAAAAGAAATGGGAGAAATTCCCGGCATTACAGGCTGCGCTGATGGAAACGAATTATTCCCGACATTTTGCCAGTGACTCTGCCACCTATGAAAAGATCTTACAGTGCCAGAAAAAGTTACGCGAAATTGATCTTGAGGTTGTGGAAAAAATCTTAGCGCTGCACCATGACGAATCGGCTTCACATCGCATCACCCCTGAATTGAAAGAAAAAATAAAAGAAATTGAAGCCACTGCGGATTTGTTCTTCAATACCTTGTCAGACATCAGGAAGAGCGACAGAATCATCCACAGTGAAGCGTCTCAAAAATGCTTTTTCTCCAGGCGGGTGGTGTTGGGAATCGCCCTTACAATCGTCGGTATGGCGTTGGCAGCTACCGCATTTGTTCTGCCTATCGCTATTCCGGCACTGGCTATTTCAGCCCCGCTATTACTGGGTGCGCTACGCGGGTTGGGGTTGTTGGTTTCCTGCACCGATGGGTCACTGAATATTCGTGATGCAATAAATAAGTGCTATCAAAAGTCGAAGAAAACGGAATCCATTGAATTCGCTGATGCATTTTCAAAATTACACGATTATTTGAATGAGATTAAACTCATCGGTATAACCAGTTTGGCCACAAGAAAAGCGGAATTACTCAACGGGGGCAACGCGTTACTGCGTGATACATCAGAACAACAAGAAAGTATCCAGCAGGAAATCACGCGACAGTTAGAAGTGACAATACAGCCGTTACGAGCAGAAATAGAGAGATTGAGGCAGCAGCTCAACATACAGCCCCAAATAGTACCCGCTCACACCGAAACAGACTTACCCTTTATCGCTTTGCCCCTGCATGGGTAGTCAGTAGCCTGAGTAGCGCTGATAGATTCTGAATCAGCGCTACGTCATCCGCCACACTATCTGCCATACGGTATCATTTGCTGACGTATCCCCTTCCCGCATCACAAAGACACCAACAGCGGCGATCGGCTGCTGGTTATAATACACAATAGGAATTTGTTCGCGCTTCCACGGAGGGATCGCATATTCCTGCCACAGTTTTTTCGCAGATCGTCCGCCGCTGCGCCCAACAATATGCAGTGTCCCTTTCAGGCCAAAACGCACGCTCACTTGCTCGTCGGGATGCGGGCGTCGGATACGCATCCCTTGTTCGGCCAAGGACAGAAAACCTAACCGGTGCGGAAGCGTTAGTGCGCCCTGCTCGGGGTACCAGGGTAACACCAGGCTGGCGACGTTGGCGCATGGGGCAACGCAGTACAAACGCTGACGAAAGCGTCGAATCTGCACGCTACCCAACTGTAACAGCGGTTCTGCATCCTGACGGCTGAGTGCCACATCCTGCCACAGGTGCAGCAGTTGTTCGCGTGAAGGCATCGTCACCTCATGCGCTCTCAGCCAACGCCGCAACAGCGCAAAACGGTGCGGTTCACTCAGAGGGATCAAAGCATCAATCGCCAGCGCGCCTTCTGTATCACAGGCCAACTGAAGCGATGCCGCCAAAAGCTCATCCAACAGTTGTTCCTGCTCGGCGCACAGCCGCGCGCTGCGTGCTACGGCCTCTGGAAATGACGGCCAGCGCTGTTTTAGTTGCGGTAGTACCTGCAAACGGAGAAAGTTGCGATCGTAACGCGCGTCGCCATTGCTCTCGTCTTCCACCCACGCGAGCCGGTAATGATGGGCATAATCGTCAAGTCGCGCCCGCGCTACACCCAGCAATGGGCGCAGTAAGGAATTCGCCCCCAACTTCCCCGTAGCCCCCATCGCGGAAAGCCCGGCGGGGCCGCTGCCGCGCTTGAGCGCCAACAGGAACGTTTCACTCTGATCGTCGAGATGCTGTGCGGTGAGCAGCACCTCGTCAGGCAGCAGATGCTGGCGCAGTGCCTGGTAGCGCACCTCGCGCGCTGCCGCTTCAACGCCACGCTCACGCGCATCGACCGTGACCGGCAGCACCGCGCAGGGAATGTCCCATTGCTGGCAGGTATGCATGCAGTGCTGCGCCCAACGATCCGCCTGAGCACTTAGCCCATGGTGCACATAGGCAGCACGTACAACAAGATCCGAGCGCTGCTGCATCAATTGATACAGCATATGCAACAGCACGCTGGAATCCAGCCCACCGCTATAAGCCACCAGCACACGCTGACAGCCAGCAAGCTGCACCGCTACGTTTTTGAGTAGCGTTGCCACATCTGTTCGCTCACTGCTCATAAAGCTCCAACGGTAATCCATCCGGATCGCGTAAGAAGGTGAAACGACGCTGGGTAAATTCATCCACGCGCACAGGCTCACAGGCGACGCCTGCGCGTTGCAGTGCATCGCACGCCTCGTCAATATCGGCCACCGCAAAAGCAAGATGGCGCAGGCCACAGGATTCAGGCTGAGTAGGTCGTGGCGGTGGAGAGGGAAACGAGAACAGCTCGATAACGTAGCGCCCCTTTAACGCCAGATCGCCCTTCCATGAGTCACGCTCTGCCCGATAGGTTTCCGCCAACAGCTCAAACCCAAGGACATCGCAATAAAATGCCTTACTGCGCTGGTAGTCAGAAGCGATAATGGCAATGTGGTGAATAGCGGTCAACGCCAGCATGCGTACTCCTTGTGGTGGCAAGGGGGTAATGGGAATAGCCGCATAATAGCAAAAAGTCCGCCTCCTTGCGGAAAGCGGACTTTGTTCAGCCTGATACGTCTGGGATCAACAGTAACCGTAGTTCATCAGACGATGATAACGGCGATCCAGCAGCGCGTCTTTATCAAATTCATCCAGCTCACGCAAGTCTGACAGCAGTTGCGCCTTCAGCGACGCCGCCATGGTTTCTACATCACGGTGCGCAGATCCCAGCGGTTCAGGAATGATAGCATCAATCAGATTCAGCTCTTTCAGACGCGGGGCGATTATGCCCATCGCTTCCGCCGCCAGCGGCGCTTTATCGGCGCTCTTCCACAGGATAGAGGCACAGCCTTCCGGTGAAATCACGGAATAGGTGCTGTATTGCAGCATGTTGACCTTGTCACCCACGCCGATCGCCAATGCACCACCGGAACCGCCCTCACCGATCACCGTACAGATAATCGGCACGCTCAGACCGGACATCTCACGCAAGTTGCGCGCAATGGCTTCTGACTGGCCGCGCTCTTCAGCGCCAACGCCAGGGTATGCGCCCGGCGTGTCGATAAAGGTGATGATCGGCAGGTTAAAACGCTCTGCCATTTCCATCAGGCGCAGCGCTTTACGGTATCCTTCAGGCGCAGGCATACCGAAGTTGCGGCGAATTTTCTCTTTGGTTTCGCGCCCTTTCTGATGACCAATGATCATCACCGGACGCCCATCCAAACGCGCGATGCCGCCCACAATCGCTTTGTCATCGGCATAGGCGCGATCGCCCGCCAACTCATCAAAGTCGGTAAAAATATGGCTGACATAGTCCAGCGTGTAGGGACGCTGCGGATGACGTGCCAATTGCGCAATCTGCCAGGCACCCAGATCGGCAAAAATCTTGCGCGTCAGCTCAACGCTTTTTTCCCGCAGTCGCTGGATCTCTTCGTCCAGATTAATATCCAATTTTTCATCTTGACGGCTGACTGAGGTCAGCGAGTCAATTTTCGCTTCCAACTCTGCAATCGGCTGCTCAAAATCAAGAAAATTCAGACTCATAGTATTCCTATTTTAGTCAAATTCCAGTTCCACCTGGGTGTTCCCCAGCAGCGTGCGCAGGTCATTAAGCAGCACATCGGTTGGCGTCACACGCCATGCCGCGCCAAAACGTAACCGGGCGCAGGCATCCTCCCGCTGGTAGTAAAGGTGTACCGGGATCGTCCCCGATCGGTGAGGTTCCAACGATTGGCGGAGACGGTTTAATAGCTGGTCATCAATTTGCCTGTCAGTCAGCGAGATAGCAAGCCCGCGCGCATATTTTTCACGCGCTTCACTGATATCCATGACCTCTCGGGCCATCATTTTAAGGCCCCCGCTAAAGTCATCAAAGCTGACCTGTCCACTGACGATCAGAATTCGGTCTTTTTCGAGCAGATGCTGATACTTATCCAACGCTTCCGTAAACAGCATCACTTCCAATCGACCGGAACGATCGTCCAATGTACACACGCCAATGCGATTGCCTCGCTTGGTGACCATTACGCGGGCAGCCAGCACCAGGCCGACGGCCGTTGTCACTTTGCCCCGATCCGTCGGGTGCATGTCCTTCAAACGCAAGCCAGCAGCATAGCGTTCAATCTCCTTGAGATACTGCGTGATCGGGTGGCCCGTCAGATAAAGCCCTAACGTTTCCCGCTCACCGTCCAACACCACCTGCTCCGGCCAGGGAGCCACCGTGCTGTAGGACTGTTCTACCTGCTCCGGCGCTTCCGCCAAAACACCAAACATATCTGCCTGACCGATTGCTTCGGCCTTGGCATGCTGATCGGCGGCCTTCAGCGCATCGTTGAGCGAATTCATCAACGCCGCGCGATGCGGCCCCAGCCGGTCAAACGCACCGGACATGATCAGCTTTTCCAGCACGCGGCGATTCAGTTTCTTGATATCAGTGCGGGCACAGAGATCGAACAGCTCGCGGAAATACCCGCCCTGATTTCGCGCGTCGATGATCGCTTCTATCGGCCCTTCACCGACGCCCTTGATCGCGCCGATGCCATAGACAATTTCGCCGTCATTATTAACGTGAAAATGGTACAGCCCGCTGTTGATATCCGGCGGCAGGATTTTTAACCCCATACGCCAGCACTCATCCACCAGCCCCACCACTTTATCGGTGTTATCCATGTCCGCCGTCATTACGGCGGCCATGAATTCGGCAGGATAATGCGCCTTAAGCCACAGTGTTTGATACGACACCAGTGCGTAAGCGGCTGAGTGTGATTTGTTAAACCCATACCCGGCAAATTTTTCCACCAGGTCGAAGATCTTCATCGACAATTCGCCGTCGACGCCCATACTCTTCGCCCCGTCCTCAAACACGGAGCGCTGCTTGGCCATCTCTTCGGGTTTTTTCTTACCCATGGCGCGACGCAGCATGTCTGCGCCGCCCAGCGTATAGCCGGAAAGCACCTGGGCTATCTGCATCACCTGTTCCTGATACAGGATGATACCATAGGTCGGCTCCAGCACCGGCTTGAGCGATTCATGCTGCCACTGAATATCAGGATAGGAGATTTCTTCACGTCCGTGTTTACGGTCGATAAAGTTATCCACCATCCCTGACTGCAAAGGCCCCGGACGGAACAGCGCCACCAGTGCGATCATGTCTTCAAAGCAGTCCGGCTTCAAACGTTTGATCAGGTCTTTCATGCCGCGCGATTCAAGCTGGAACACCGCCGTGGTTTCCGAACGTTGCAGCATGTCGAAACTTTTTTTATCGTCAAGCGGGATGGCCGCGATATCAATCGGCTCCAGCCCTTGTCTGGCACGACGGGCGTTGATCATCTCCAGCGCCCAGTCGATGATGGTCAGCGTGCGCAGACCCAGGAAGTCAAACTTCACCAGCCCGGCATATTCCACGTCGTTTTTGTCAAACTGGGTAACTGGATGATTCCCTTCCGAATCGCAATAGAGCGGCGCAAAGTCGGTGATTTTGGTCGGTGATATCACCACCCCACCGGCGTGTTTACCCGCGTTGCGCGTCACCCCTTCCAGTTTGCGCGCCATGTCGATAAGCGCTTTGACTTCTTCGTCGGCGTCGTAAATTTCTTGTAGTTGCGGCTCGGCCACAAACGCTTTTTCCAGCGTCATGCCCGGATCGGGCGGCACCAGCTTGGAAATTCGGTCGACAAAGCCGTAAGGGTGCCCGAGCACACGTCCTACGTCGCGAATAACCGCTTTGGCCGCCATGGTACCAAAGGTGATGATCTGCGATACCGCATCACGCCCGTACATCTCCGCGACGTGATCGATGACCAGATCGCGCTTCTCCATACAGAAGTCGACGTCAAAGTCAGGCATTGACACGCGTTCCGGGTTAAGAAAGCGTTCGAACAGCAGGTCAAATTCAAGCGGGTCGAGATCGGTGATTTTCAGTGAGTAGGCCACCAGTGAACC
The DNA here is from genome assembly GCF_025962655.1 of Candidatus Symbiopectobacterium sp. NZEC151. GTDB lineage: Bacteria > Pseudomonadota > Gammaproteobacteria > Enterobacterales > Enterobacteriaceae > Symbiopectobacterium. Next base: position 386,241 of record NZ_JAGFPE010000002.1, read on the forward strand.
CGCCCCCGAGCCGCGCCCCGGTCCTACTGGCACATCGTTGTCTTTAGACCACTGGATAAACTCCATTACGATCAGGAAGTAGCCAGGGAACCCCATCTGGTTGATAACGTTGAGTTCGATCTCCAGACGCTCGTCATATTCCGGGCGACGCTGCTTACGCACCTCTTCGTCGGGAAACAGGAAAGCGAGGCGCTCTTCCAGCCCTTCCCTGGCGCGTTTAACCAGAAAATCCGCAGTGGACATCTCACCGGTAGGGAATTGGGGTAGGAAATACTCCCCCAGACGGATGGTGACGTTACAACGTTTGGCTATCTCGACGCTGTTAACCAGCGCTTCCGGGATGTCGGCGAACAGCGCGCACATCTCGTCTTCACTGCGCATATACTGCTGCGCGCTGTAGTTACGCGGGCGCTTTGCGTCATCGAGCGTATACCCATCGTGGATCGCGACGCGAATCTCATGGGCATCGAACTCCTCGGCGTTGATGAATCGGACATCGTTAGTCGCCACCACCGGCAAATGGTGTTTCATGGCTAATTCAATCGCCGCGTGAAGATAGCTCTCTTCATCCGGGCGACCGGTGCGAATCAGTTCCAGATAATAGCGGCCTGGAAAGTGCTCTTGATAAAAGGCCAGGCTTTGCTCGACCAATGCCTGATTACCGCGCAGGATAAACTTGCCCACGTCGCCGTGCCGGGCGCCCGAAATCAGCAGTAAGCCTTTACCGTATTCGATCAGCCAGTCGCGTTCGATGGTGGGACCTTCGGCACCGTAGCCGCGCTGATAAGCATGGGAGATCAGCAGGGTGAGGTTTTGATAGCCCTCGTTGTCCATGGCGAGCAGGGTGAGTTGCGCAAGTTCATCGCCCAACACATCGCTACTCACCAGAACATCCGCGCCGACAATGGGTTTAAGGCCCGCACCGTGTGCACCGCCATAAAATTTCACCAGCCCGCACAGGTTGGTGAAATCCGTGATCGCCAGGGCTGGCATGCCCAGCGCGGCCGCCTTTTTTACCAGCGGCCCGACTTTTGCCAACCCATCGATCATGGAATAGTCACTGTGCACACGCAGATGGACAAAACGTGGTTCGGCCATATCCAGATCCTAGACGTTGTCGAAAACAGCCCCGCGTTACCCGCGGGGTACCGATATTACCTGATTGCGCGCGGTTGACGGGCTATGCCAATCCCAATACGCGTTTTACGGGGGCGAAACTGCGCCGATGGTACTCGGTAGCGCCTAACAGCGCGAGTTTCTCAAGGTGATAAGCCGTCGGGTAACCTTTATGCTGCGCAAAGCCATATTCAGGAAAACGGGCATCCAGTTCGACCATTTCCCGGTCTCGCGTCACTTTGGCGAGAATGGATGCGGCACTGATCTCGGCAACACGGCTATCGCCTTTCACCACCGCCAGCGCGGGCATAGGCAACAGCGGGCAGCGATTGCCGTCTATCAGCACGTAATCGGGTGCCAGGTGTAACCCAGCCACAGCGCGCTGCATTGCCAGCATCGTGGCATGCAGGATATTCAATTGGTCAATCTCTTCGGGCTCGGCGCGCCCTAGACTCCATGACAGCGCGTTGTCCTTGATCTCATCATAAAGCGCCAGGCGGCGTTTTTCACTGAGCTGTTTTGAATCAGCCAATCCAACAATCGGGCGCTGCGGGTCGAGAATCACCGCTGCGGTGACGACCGCGCCAACCAGCGGGCCGCGCCCCACTTCATCTACACCGGCTATGCGCGCAGCATCCGGATAGACAAAAACATCATACATGGTTCACTTCACCTCGGGCCAATTCCAGCACAGCCTGTGCCGCCTGCGCATCCGCATCACAACGAATCTGTTGGTGCAGCGCCAAAAAGGTCTCGTGCAGTTGTTTCACGTCTTCCCCACCGTCCAGCCAGGGAAGCAACGCCGCCGCCAGCTTGTCCGGCGTGCAATCCTCTTGCAGCAACTCTTTTACCAGTTCGCGCCCGGCCAACAAATTGGGCAACGACACCCAGGGGGTTTTGACCAGTCGCTTTGCCAGCCAGAAGGTAAAGGGCTTCATGCGGTAACCCACCACCATCGGGCATTTCGCCAGCATACATTCCAACGCGGCGGTGCCAGATGCCAGCAGCGCCGCATCGCTGGCGATCATCGCTTCACGCGCCTGACCATCCAGCAAATGCACGTCCAGCTCAGGAGCGGTTTCTTGCTTGATGCGTTCAAACTGTTCACGCCGTTTGGCATTCACCAGCGGCACTAACACGGCTAAATCAGGGTAGCGCTGGCGTAATAGCTGTGCGCTGCGTAGAAAATCAGCGCTCAGCATCTCCACTTCGGCCCCGCGGCTGCCCGGTAGCAGCGCCAGGCAATGGCGCTCAGGCGCGATGCCTAAATGCGCGCGCGCCGCCAGTTTATCCGGCTGTAACGGCATGGCATCGGCCATGGTGTGACCGATAAAGCGGCAAGGCACGTTGAATTTGTCGTAAAACGCTTTTTCAAAGGGAAGAAACGCCAACACCAAATCGGTGGCGCGCCCAATTTTAAAAACGCGTTTCTGACGCCAGGCCCACACAGAGGGGCTGACGTAATGAATAGTACGGATACCGCGCGCCTTGAGACGGCCTTCGAGCGTGATATTAAAATCGGGCGCATCAATGCCAACAAAAACGTCAGGCGCAAGTTCGGTAAAACGCTGCGTAAGGTCACGGCGGATCGACAGCAGGCGCGGCAAACGGCCCAGCACCTCAACGATGCCCATCACCGCGAGCTCTTCCATCTCATACCAGGTTTCACACCCGGCTTCCTGCATGCGCGGCCCGGCAACGCCGACAAAGCGAGCGTCAGGCATCTGACTTTTCAGCGCCCGAATCAGGCCCGCACCAAGAATGTCGCCGGAGGTTTCTCCGGCGACGATACCAATCACAAGGGGACGCGTTGACATGAATTACCGGATAATGCCGCGGGTAGAACGGGCAAAGAAATCGATAAAAGCTTGAACCGCAGCATGATCTTTCGCCAGCGCTTCGATTTCCGGTTTCACCTCTTCCAGCGTTCTCCCACTGCGATACAGCAGCTTGTAGGCGTTACGAATCGCCTGCTGGGTCTCTTTTTCAAACCCGCGGCGTTTCAGCCCTTCAATATTGAGGCCGAACGGCGTCGCATGGTTACCTTGAGCAATAACGTACGGCGGCACATCTTGTGCCACACCGGAACAGCCGCCGACCATGACGTGTGCACCGATGACACAGAACTGGTGCACCGCCGTCATGCCGCCGATAATCGCAAAATCATCGACTTCAACGTGTCCGCCCAGCGTGGCATTGTTCGCCAGAATGCAGCGGTTGCCAATGACGCAGTCATGGGCGATATGCGTGTTGATCATCAGCAAATTATCGCTGCCGACTTTAGTCAATCCACCACCTTGTTCCGTACCACGATGAATCGTGACGCTTTCACGAATACGGTTACGATCGCCGATCTCTACGCGGGTAGGTTCACCGGCGTATTTCAGATCCTGATTTACCTCACCAATGGAGGAAAATTGGTAGATCTCATTATCACGGCCGATTTTAGTGATCCCGTTTACCACAACATGGGATTTTAATACCGTGCCTTCGCCGATCTCAACGTGAGAACCGACATAGCAGAACGGGCCAATGTGTACACGCGCACCAATAATGGCACCGTCTTCAACAATGGCGCTGGGATGAATAAAGGCGGTTTGATCAATCACGTTATCAGGCCTCCCGACGACGAGCACACATCATTGACGCTTCACAAGCCACTTCGCCATCTACTTTGGCGACGCCTTTGAAGCGCGCAACACCACGGCGCTCTTTAATGAATTCAACTTCAAGAATCATCTGATCCCCTGGCTGCACCGGACGTTTGAAACGTGCTTCGTCCACAGCCGCGAAGTAGTAAAGCTCACCCGGTTCCAGTTTACCCACGCTTTTAAACGCCAGAATGCCGGTGGCCTGAGCCATGGCTTCCAGAATCAGCACGCCGGGGAAAATCGGCTTACCGGGGAAGTGTCCCTGAAAGAAGGGTTCATTGAACGAGACGTTTTTCACCGCACGCAGGAATTTCCCTTCTTCGAAATCCAATACGCGGTCCACCAGCAAAAAGGGGAAGCGGTGCGGTAATAGTTCTAATATCTCTTCAATATTCAGAGTATGAGTGTTAGTTGTCAAAATACTCTTCCTGTCCGTAAAAACTGATGCCATCAACAACACGGCCTGCGAGATCCCAAAAGGAGGATCATCTGGCAGGCCGCAAATAAGGATTTTTACGCCGGCCTAAGCAGGCAATCCACAACAACCAACGCGTATAAACCCGTATCCATCACGCCGCCTGCCGCTGTTTTGGCAAGGCTGGCACGGGGATCAATCCTGGTTGACTTTACGCTCAACGGCTTTCAGCCGTTTGCTCATATCATCAATACTCATCACCAGCGCTGCGGTTTTACGCCACATTTTATTTGGCTGTAACGGAATTCCCGATGAGTATACGCCGGGTTCGGTGATAGGTCTCATGACCATCCCCATGCCGGTAACCGTGACCTTATCGCAAATTTCCATATGACCATTAATCACACTGGCACCGCCAATCATGCAGTAACGGCCAATTTTCAGGCTGCCTGCCATGATGACGCCACCCGCGACTGCTGTATTGTCGCCAATCACGACGTTGTGTGCAATCTGGCATTGGTTATCAATGATAACGCCGTCACCAATAATGGTGTCATCCAACGCGCCACGATCGATGGTGGTGCTAGCGCCAATTTCGACGCGATCGCCAATGCGCACTGTCCCTAGCTGCGGGATCTTTATCCAGTTACCGCGCTCGTTGGCATAGCCAAAACCATCGGAACCAATCACCGCGCCAGATTGAATCAGGCATTGCGCCCCCAACTCAACCCGATGATAGATCGTCACATTGGCCCACAGACGAGAACCCGCGCCAATCTTTGCGTGTTTCCCGACAAAACAACCGGCACCAATCACCACACCATCGCCTAACTCAACGCCCGACTCGATAACCGCATTCGCACCAATGGCGACATTGCGCCCCAGCACGGCATCATCGGCAATCACCGCACTGGGTGCGATATCCTGCGCAGGTTGCGGCGTGGTATCCATCAATTGCGCCATACGCGCATAAGTCAGATACGGGTTTTTCACCACCAATGCGGCTGCTTTGCAGTACGGCAGGTCAGCCTCTGTCACCACCACGGCTGACGCCTGTGTCGAGTCCAGTTGCTCACGATAGCGGCTGTCTGAAAGAAAGGTGATTTGTCCAGAGCGTGCCGAATGCATAGAAGCAACACCGGTGATGACGATATCGCCATCACCGTGTAATTGCGCATCCAACTGTGCTGCCAAGGCGTCCAGTCGAATTGAAACCATGAGTTATTTAACCTGTTTCAGCACATCAGCCGTGATGTCTTTCGCGTTGCCGACATAGGCAACCGCGTTGGCATCAATCACGATATCGTAGCCATCTTTGCTGGCAACGCTTTTGATGGCATCCTGAATACGGCTCAGGATCTTGTTACGTTCTTCCATCTGACGACGGCGATTGTCTTGTTCAAACGCCTGAGCCTTGTTGGAGAACTGCTCACGCTGCGCCATCAGATCGTTTTCAGACTTGCTGCGATCGCTGGCTTTCATGGTAGAACCATCACGCTGCAATTTTTGCATTTTGGTTTGCAGATCGTTTTCCATTTTCTGCAATTCAGAAGCACGGCCTTTGAACTCGTTTTCCAACTGCTTGGCAACGGTTTCACGCTGTGGCAACTGCTGGAAAATGCTGGCAACGTTGACAACGGCAATCTTGTCGGCCGCTTGAACGCTGGCAGACGCAGCCAGAGCTAAACCGAGACCTGCGGCACACAACCACTTTTTCACGTTATTACTCCTCAACCTGATCTTTTTTATCACACATTAACGTGCATAAAGCTCTGGGTCGACGCACGCGGCGCGTTACCAGAGCCCTATACCTCACATAGAGACGACGTGTTTGTCGTTACACTACCATGTCTTACCAATGTTAAACTGGAACTGCTCCGACTTGTCTCCGTCAATTTTCTTGACCGGCTGGGCGTAGGAGAACACCAATGGCCCAAGCGGGGACATCCACTGCACGGCAAGACCGGTCGATACGCGGATATTGCCCGGCTCGCTGTAGTCTGGAATATTATACTGTCTTGTTTGAGCGGTGTTTTTCCAGTTGGTATCCCATACCGTACCGGCATCCACAAACAACGAGGTACGCAGCGAACTGGCATACTTATCGCTGGCAAACGGCGTCGGCAGAATCAGTTCCGCACTGGCGACCGCCATAGCGTTACCGCCCACCGCATCATCAGACTTCCTCAGGGCACAATCTGAATAAGACGTTTGCCCGCTACAATTATAGTATGCAGCCTTAGGACCAATGGTATTCGACTGGAAGCCGCGTACCGTGCTGGAGCCGCCGGCATAGAAGTTGTCGTAGAACGGCACATCTTTGCTGCCAATACCGTCCGCATAACCGGCACGCGCACGGCCCATCAACACCCAGTGGTGGTTTTCACTCAACGGCAAGTAGGTCGCTGAATCGAAGGTCAGCTTGTAGTATTCGTTGTCGGAACCCGGCACCGTCACCTTGGCGTTGAAGCTGGCACGGCTCCCTTCCGTCGGGAAGAAGCCACGGTCCAGACTATTGTAGACCCATCCGGCGTTAAGGAAGAAATCATTGGCTTTGAAATCAGCGCTGGAGTGGTCATTGCCCGTTACCGTTCCAGGGTTTACTCCGACCGAGTTCAGATAACGCCACATCGCCACCTGCGGTGCCATATCTGACACATCGTTATGCACGTAGTCCAGACCCAGACGCAATGAGTTGTTCTCATTGATCGGGAAACCTAACGTCGTGCCTACGCCATAGCTGCGGTTGGTATAGTCAGAAAGTTCAGCATCGTAGGCTTTAAAGTCGTTATAGAAGATACGACCACCGAGGCTGACACCATCCACGGTAAAGTAGGGGTTGGTCATCGACAGCTCGACATAGGTCTGGTAGCTGTTTTTGGTCCCGCTGATGCCCACCGAGTTACCGGTGCCCAGCCAGTTGTCTTGCTGAACCCCTGCCTGGAAGCTGACACCACTTTCCGTACCGAAGCCGACACCGAAGTTCAAGGTACCGGTATTACGCTCTTTCACCTTGTAGGTGACATCCACCTGATCGGCGGTGCCCGGCACGCGCTGGGTTTCTACGTCAACGCTTTCAAAGTAGCCGAGACGGTTGAGACGTTCTTTGCCCTGCTCAACCAAGTCGTTGCCCAACCACGCCCCTTCCATCTGGCGCATTTCGCGGCGCAGTACGGAATCTTTGGAGGTATCGTTACCCTCGAAGCGCACACGGCGCACCGAGAAGCGGTTACCGGCATCGACGTTGATATTGAGCTTGACGGTTTTATCCCCGTCGCTGATTTCAGGCTGTGTCACCACACGTGGATAAGCGTAGCCATAACGGCCCAGCAGCTTTTTGATATCCTCTTCCATGCGGGTCACTTTGGCGCCGTTATACAGCTCGCCCGGATTCACTTTCGTCAGCCCTTCAATCTCGGCTGAGTGGCCCGCCAGATTACCGCGCACCGCCACACCGGACAGCTTGTACTGATCGCCTTCCGTGATGTTGATGGTAATGTAGATGCCCTTTTTGTCGGGCGTCAGGCTCACCTGAGTGGAATCAATCGTGAAACGCGCGTAGCCGCGATCGAGATAGAAGCTGCGCAACGTCTCCAGATCGCCGGAGAGTTTCTGTTTCTGATATTTACGATCGCCCATGACGTTCCACCACGGCACGTCATCGCGCAGTTGGAATTGGGCAATCAATTCATCAGAGGTGAAGGCTTTGTTACCAACAATGTTGATCTGCTGGATCTGCGCGGAAACCCCTTCGGTAAACACCAGTTTGAGGTCAACACGATTGCGCGGTAGCGGTGTCACCACCGCCTTTACAGAGGCGCTGTATTTACCGACGCTGTAGTAGAAATCCTCCAGCCCCTTCTCGATAGAAGAGAGTGTGGTGCGGTCTAACGCTTCGCCGACACGCACGCTGGACGCTTCCATGTTTTCTTTCAGCATCTCATCCTTGACCGCTTTATTGCCGGAGAATGTGATGCTGGCGATGGTGGGCCGTTCTTTCACCTGCACAATCAAGGTTTCACCGTCACGCAGTACCCGGACATCCTCGAAGTTTCCGGTCGTGAACAGAGCACGGATGGTATTCCCGATATCGTCATCACTGACGGTATCACCCACACGGACAGGCATGCTGAGTAGTGCCGCACCGACAGCAACACGCTGCAAGCCCTCGAAATGAATATCCTTCACCACGAATCCGTCTGCACCGTATACGGTGGCGCTGCTGAACAGCAGCGACGCTATGAGCAACTTTTTCATCGCCATCGTTGTTATGCGTTTTTCCTAACCTACTCCCCCGCCTACAGGCGAGAGAAATCATTAAAAAGTGCGAGCCCCATTAACAGCATCAACACCACCGTGCCGATACGATAACAAAAGTCCTGCACACGCTCAGAAACCGGCCTGCCTTTCAGTTTTTCAACCAGCAGAAAGAGCAGGTGTCCACCATCCAAAACCGGTAGCGGGAACAAATTGATAATGCCCAGATTTACACTGATCAATGCCAAAAACATCAGGTAGTAAATCAGCCCATAGTCGGCCGACATCCCGGCCCCCTGAGCGATAGAGATTGGCCCGCTCAGGTTGTTGAGCTTAACATCGCCTGTTATCAGTTTTCCCAGCATACTGACGGTTAACCGCATCAGTTGCCAGGTTTTATCCGCAGCTTGATAAATCGCACTAAACGGTCCGTATTGCCGCACCGTCCGGTACTCCTCGGGCAGCGGGATGACTTTTGGCACCACCCCGGCAAACCCTTCCACCCTGCCACCGGTCGTTTTGCTGTCCGGCGTCAAGATTAGAGAGCGAGTCTCACCATTTCGTTCAATGTCCAGCGCAATATCTGCATCCGGCTTGTCACGCACCGTACTGGCAAACAGCGACCAGCGCGTCAGCGGTTGCCCATCGACTTTAACGATCCTGTCCCCGACTTGCAAACCGGCTTTTTGCGCCGCCGACCCATCCTGCACCTGTGTCAGCACCGCATCGATTTGCGGCATGCGCGGCACCATACCCAATGAGGAAGCGGGATCCTGCTTTTCAGGATTGAACTGCCAGTCACGCAAATCCAGCGTCTTACGCACTACGGAAGAAGAGCCAAGCGGAGCCACATCAAGCGTGACCTCGTTATCGCCAATCTTGCCGATCAGCGTTAAACGCGCCGTGTCCCAGTCAGGCGTTTCGATACCATCTACCGCTTTTAGTTCCATACCCGGCGACATTTGCGCCACAGCGGCAATCGAGTTGGGCACTATTTCGCCAACCACGGGCCGTACACCCGGCACGCCAATAATAAACACCAGCCAGTAGGCGGCAATCGCAAACAAGAAATTGGCAATCGGACCCGCACTGACGATGGCAGCGCGCTGCCACACGGTTTTACGGTTAAAAGAGAGATGATGCTGTTCCGGCGAGACGGTATCTACGCGCTCGTCGAGCATTTTGACATAGCCACCCAGCGGGATTAAGGCAATGACAAACTCTGTCCCCCGCCGATCGCGCCAACGCCATAGCGCCTTGCCAAATCCGACAGAAAAACGCTCAACCTTAACCCCACAGCGACGAGCAACCCAGAAGTGGCCAAATTCATGCACCGTGATCAATACACCCAGTGCAACAACAAATGCAGCCAAACTCCAAAGGACATTCATCATCTGTCAGGTCATCCTAAACCGTTTTAAACACTAAAAACATCAGGCAGGCAAATACCGGGATCGCCGCCGTCAGGCTATCGATGCGGTCAAGCACGCCACCATGTCCGGGAATCAGGTGGCTGCTGTCTTTAATACCGGCTTCCCGTTTGAACATGCTTTCTGTCAAATCGCCCAGCACGGATGCCAGCGCCGCAATCACCGAACAGATGAGCAGCGTAAAAGGCGCAACGCCCAAAGGCGCATAAACGCTAAACAGCAGGGAGATAATCGCGGACGTGGCTAAGCCACCGATAAAGCCCTCCCAGGTTTTACCCGGAGACACTTTGGGTGCCAGTTTATGCTTGCCAAACAGTTTACCAAACATGTACGCACCGCTGTCTGCGCCCCACACCAGCAACATCACGTAGAGCAACCACCAGGCACCGAAGAAGGGATCGCTATCATAATGGTGCTGGCGCAACGCCACCATGCCCCAGAAGAAAGGCACGATGGTCAATACGCCAAACAGCAGACGCAGCGTTTTCGAGTTGCGCCAAAATCCCGCAGAACCGGGGTAGGAGAGCACCAGCAGCAGTGCGGCACACCACCACACCAGTGATACCCAGAGCGAAACGCGGATAGGCAGCAGATGGACTGAATAGTGATAATTGGGCAGTGATAGCGTCATCAATGCCAGCAGTGCGCCGCACATAAAGGCAAGAGACAAGCGCTGGGCAGAGGAGCCTAACCCGGCGAATTGACCCCACTCCCAGGCGGCCAACATGCAAACGCCAAGCGTTACCAGAGCAAATCCCTTCGGTGGCAGCATAAACAGTGCCGCAATCACCAATGGGATTAAAATCAAGGCAGTTATCAATCGATACTTCAGCACACCTTCCCCCTATGATGCGTCAGCATCGGAAGGTGCAGTTCCACCGAAGCGCCGTTCACGTTGCGCAAATGCATTCATCGCACCTTCAAAATCGTGTTCATCGAAATCAGGCCAAAGGACATCGGTAAAGTAAAGCTCAGCGTAAGCAATCTGCCACAGCAAAAAATTACTGATGCGGTGTTCTCCCCCCGTCCTGATGACCAAATCGACCGGCGTGTGATCGCTCAAACACAGGGTGTGGGATAAGGTATCTTCATCGATCGTATCCGGGCGGAGCGTGCCTTCCTGCACCTGCTCAGCCAATTGTCTGACGCCCTGAATGATATCCCAACGTCCGCCATAATTCGCGGCAATATTCAGTATTAACCCTGGATTATTTTTTGTCAGTGCTTCGGAGCGGCGAATGCGCTCTTGTAAACGCGGACTGAAACGGCTGATATCACCGATGATACGCAACTGAACGCCGTGTTTATGCAGGCTTTTGACCTCACTGTCCAGCGCCCGAACAAACAGTTCCATCAGCGCTTTCACTTCTTGCGCCGGACGGTTCCAGTTTTCGCTACTAAAGGCATATAAGGTCAAGGCATCCAGCCGATGGCTTACCGCAAAGCTCACAGCACGCCGCACCGCTTTCACACCAGCCTGATGGCCAAAAACGCGCAGCTTGCCACGGTTTTTCGCCCAACGGCCATTACCATCCATGATGATGGCGACATGCCTTGGCCCGCTTTCGGGTGGCGTAGTGGGTGTTTGTTGATTATCCGACGGCATAACGCGAACTTAATATCCTCAAGTAAGAAAACAATCCATCCCTAACATCAGACCCGTTAGCACAAAAAAGCCGTGAACGAGCACGGCTGTCCGTCTTTCGCCAGTGTTTTCGCACTGACCTCGACGCGAATGGCGCAGACTATATCACCTTGATCCCACATGAACAAATTGTGCCGTGACGATCGCGTCAGCAAGCGCACATTGTCAGTGGAAAGCGCGTAACGCCTGCCGGCCTTTCTCGCGAGCCCAACGGTCAATGGCCAGGACATCGTCAACGGACTCTGGCTCGGCGCAGGAAAGCTGTGCCAGCACGCGCTGATTCAACGACGCGATATCGGTAAAGCGAATCTCACCGTGCAAAAAGGCGTCAACGGCAATTTCATTGGCCCCATTAAGCGCGGTTGTTGCCGCCTGGCCCTGATTACAGGCATCGATCGCCAACTGCAAGCAGGGATAACGCGTCATGTCCGGCTCGCTGAACGTGAGTGGACCAAGACGCATAAAATCCAGCGGTGCCACGTCAGATACAACCCGCTGCGGATAGGCCATTGCATGAGCAATCGGCGTACGCATATCCGGTGTACCAAGTTGAGCCAAGACGCTGCCATCCCGATAGCGCACCATGGAGTGAATAACCGACTGCGGATGGATGATGATCTCCATCTGTGCCGCTGACGCGTTAAACAACCAGCGCGCCTCGATATACTCCAGCCCTTTGTTCATCATGGTGGCAGAATCAACGGAAATCTTGCGACCCATGGACCAGTTTGGATGAGCACAGGCCTGATCGGGCGTCATCGCCGCCAATGCACCAAGCGGTGTTTCACGAAAGGGGCCACCCGAACCGGTCAGGACAATACGTTCCACCCCATGTTCCGTTAATGAAGCGTAACCCAATTGGCGTTGAATGTGCTCAGGTAAACTCTGAAAAATGGCGTTGTGTTCACTGTCTATCGGCAGCAGTTGCGCACCATATTGTGCAACAGCGTTCATAAACAATCGGCCACAGGTGACCAAAGACTCTTTGTTCGCCAACAGCACTTGCTTACCGGCCTTGATGGCCGCGAGCGTTGGCAGTAATCCTGCTGCACCGACGATGGCCGCCATCACCTGATCGACGCCATCCAGCGCAGCCAACTCACACGCAGCCTGCTCACCCGCCAGCACTTCGGTACGGCAGCCTGCGGCCATCAGCCGTGCACGTAACTGTGTTGCAGCCTGAGGATCGGACAGGGAGGCATAGGCAGGTTGGAATTGCAGGCATTGCGCCAGCATCACATCAACGTTACGCCCCGCTGCCAGGGCAGTGACGGCGAATTTATCCGGATTGGCTTTCACTACAGCCAGCGTACTAACGCCAATCGAACCGGTTGAACCGAGGATCGTCAGTTGCTTCATGAAATTGCTCTAAAAAATAAAGCGCCGCCAGTAATGATGCTGGCTGGCGCTTTTATACCCGTCATACTTCACGTTGCAGATGCGTTGGCTGCGCTCACTCACCCGAATCACTTACCTGAGTAAGCTCATCGGAATTCGCTCACTTGCCGCATGACGAGACTCATCAATGAGTCTCGCCCTAAAGGGCCAGCGCAAGCGCTGTTCAAAACGTTAACGTTTTGTCCTGCAACGCGAATTATTTAGGGTATACATTGGAAGCCGATTAAAACTCCATCAGCTCATTTTCTTTTTCTGTCAGCGCGACATCAACTTTCTTGATATAGGCGTCAGTCAGTTTTTGCACGTCATCTTGCGCACGACGCTCTTCATCTTCACTGATCGCTTTATCTTTCAACAGCGCTTTCAGCTTGTCGTTCGCATCGCGGCGCACGTTACGCACGGAGATACGCCCTTGTTCCGCTTCACCGCGCACCACTTTGGTCAAATCTTTGCGGCGCTCTTCCGTCAGCGGAGGCAACGGCACACGGATTACCGCGCCCGCAGAGGACGGGTTTAACCCCAGATCGGAGGCCATGATCGCTTTCTCAACGGCCGGGCCCAACGAGCGGTCAAACACGGTAATCGCCAGAGTACGCGTGTCTTCAACCACAACGTTCGCCAACTGACGCAGCGGCGTGGCAGAACCGTAATATTCTACCTGGATGCCGTCCAGCAGGCTCGGTGAAGCGCGGCCAGTACGAACTCTGCTAATTTGGTGCTTAAACGCTTCTACACATTTTTCCATGCGTGTATCAGCATCTTTTCTGATGTCATTAATCACGTTGCGGACCCTTGAATACTGGTTGCCAGACAGGTTATTGCCCTGCGCTTTATCATGAAACCAACGCGCATGATAAAAGCAGACAGGGATGCATACAGCAAACCCGGTAAATCATTGATGCTTGCGCCGGGGTGCCGACGCAGCGCGTTATCTATCGGTATTACGAAAATAAGGCAGTACTACCACGATCAGGATAGTACCTTATTTTTCAGTACACCCGTTATTACTTCGTGATCAAGGTGCCTTCTTTTTCACCCATGACCACACGGCGCAATGCACCGGGTTTGTTCATGTTGAACACGCGGATCGGCAGATTATGATCGCGAGCCAGCGTAAAGGCGGCCAAATCCATCACTTTCAGTTCCCGTTCGAGAACGTCCTGATAGGTTAGCGACTCATGCAGCGTCGCAGTGGGATCTTTCACCGGATCGGCTGAGAAAACGCCATCCACTTTGGTGGCTTTCAGCACCACGTCAGCTTCAATCTCGATACCGCGCAGACAAGCGGCAGAATCGGTGGTGAAGAAGGGGTTGCCGGTACCGGCGGAGAAAATCACCACGCGGTTATTACGCAGCAGGCTGATAGCCTCGGCCCAGCTGTAATTGTCGCACACGCCGTTGAGCGGAATGGCGGACATCAAGCGCGCGTTGACATAGGCACGGTGCAGCGCATCGCGCATTGCCAGGCCGTTCATGACGGTGGCCAACATCCCCATGTGATCGCCCACCACGCGATTCATACCGGCCTGTGCCAGACCGGCACCGCGGAACAGGTTGCCACCACCGATAACGACGCCGACCTGAATGCCCAGCTCAACCAGTTCTTTAATTTCCTGAGCCATGCGATCCAGAATGCTCGCATCAATACCAAAACCTTCGGCTCCTTGTAATGCTTCGCCACTGAGCTTAAGCAGGATACGTTGATATACGGGTTTTGCGTTGGTTGCCATGGTGTTGTTGTCCTAACGGGCTATCATCATAATGGGAATGTGATTACTGTCACGCCTTAGTGCTTCATACCGCGCGCGTCATTAAACCGACGCAGAAATGCGCAGTGGCAGTAAAACGTGTTGAAAATTTTGTGAAGTATGACGGGTATAAAAAGGAACCGCCAACTGGCGGCTCCTTTTTTTGCATCTTAAGACTGCTTGCTCATCGCGGCGACTTCAGCAGCGAAGTCAACTTCCGCTTTCTCAATGCCTTCACCCACTTCGAAACGGATGAAGCTGATGACGTCAGCTTTGTGCTCTTTCAGCAGATCGCCAACGGTTTTGTTGGGATCCATCACGAAGTGTTGACCGGTCAGAGAGATTTCGCCGGTGAATTTACGCATACGGCCTTCGACCATTTTTTCTGCGATTTCACGCGGTTTGCCAGATTGCATGGCAATGTCCAACTGGATCTGGTGCTCACGCGCAACCACATCCGCCGGAACGTCTTCTGCTTTCACATATTCAGGTTTGCTGGCAGCAATGTGCATGGCAACGTGCTTAACCAGCTCGTCGTCAGCGCCGGTAGCGGCAACCAGTACGCCAATACGCGCGCCGTGCAGGTAAGCACCCAGCACGTCACCTTCCTGAATAGCGATACGGCGAATATTGATGTTTTCACCAATTTTCGCAACCAGCGTAGTACGCTGTTCTTCGAATTTCGCTTTCAGAACGTCAACGTCAGTGATGCGTTCGTTCAGCGCAGCCGTTGCAACTTCTTCACCGAAAGCTTTGAAGCCAGCATCTTTAGCAACGAAGTCAGTTTCGCAGTTCAGCTCAACGATAACGCCATATTTGCCGTCAGCCGCGATCTTGGTCAGAATCACACCTTCAGCAGCAACACGGCCTGCTTTTTTCGCAGCTTTAGCCTGGCCAGACTTACGCATGTTATCGATAGCAAGTTCGATATCACCGTTAGCTTCAACCAGCGCTTTTTTGCATTCCATCATGCCAGCGCCAGTACGCTCGCGCAGTTCTTTTACCAGGGCAGCGGTAATTTCAGCCATTATCTTTTCCTCGGTTATCTCGTGGGAGATAAGTAAAAGGGGGCCTATTAAGGCCCCCTAACCAACATATTCAATACCTGGTTAATAAGGGCTCGACGGAGCCAGTCTTATTATTCAGCTTCTACCAAGCCTTCTTCCGCTTGAACGGCCAGATCTTGAGAACGGCCTTCACGGACAGCGGTAGCAACAGCGCTCAGGTACAGGGTTACTGCACGGATGGCGTCGTCGTTGCCAGGGATGATGAAGTCAACGCCATCCGGATCGGAGTTGGTATCAACGATGGAAAATACCGGGATACCCAGATTGTTTGCTTCTTTGATGGCGATGTGTTCATGATCTGCATCGACCACGAACAGCGCATCTGGCAGGCCGCCCATATCCTTGATACCACCCAGGCTGTTTTCCAGCTTGTCCAGTTCACGGGTACGCATCAGAGCTTCTTTTTTGGTCAGCTTGTCGAAGGTGCCGTCTTGAGATTGGATTTCCAGATCTTTCAAACGCTTAATGGACTGACGAACGGTTTTCCAGTTGGTCAGCATACCACCCAACCAGCGATGGTTCACGAAGAACTGGTCGCAGTTGTTTGCAGCATCTTTTACCGCTTCGCTTGCAGCGCGTTTCGTACCAACGAACAGGATTTTGCCTTTGCGAGAAGAGATTTTGCTCAGCTCAGCCAGTGCATCGTTGAACATCGGAACGGTTTTTTCAAGGTTGATGATGTGAACTTTGTTACGTGCACCAAAAATGAAGGGTTTCATTTTCGGGTTCCAGTAACGGGTCTGGTGACCGAAGTGTACGCCAGCCTTGAGCATATCGCGCATGGAAACAGTTGCCATGATTACCTCTATAAATTGAGTATGGGGTTAAGCCTCCACATGTCCCATTACACCGACCCTCCAGCCACGTCATAAGACAGTAACCTTCGAGCACCCCGGTGAACGTGTCGACATGTGTGTGTTATTTACACATATGAGTTTAGTGAATTCCGCTGAACCTGTTAGCCAGACCCAGTCAGATCACCGGCGCGCTTTATACCATAAAGTCGCTACAGACACCAACTTTTGTTGCACCCTTTACCCGATTTTCTCCTGACACACCGCCATTGAATCCAAATGGGGATTTGGCACCATCGGTCAGGGCTGATAACATAAGTGGTTAGTGAGTAACCTTAAATTCGTCGACTGCTTCGACACCTGCGGACAATTTTGCATGGCTATATCAATAAAAACCCCTGAAGACATCGAAAAAATGCGCGTCGCTGGCCGCCTGGCGGCGGAAGTGCTGGAAATCATCGAACCGTTTGTGGTTCCCGGTGTCAGCACTGGCGAGCTGGATCGCATCTGCCACGACCATATCACCAATAAGCAGCAGGCCATTTCTGCCAGCCTTGGTTATCACGGCTTCCCGAAATCGGTGTGTATCTCTATCAACGAAGTGGTGTGCCACGGCATTCCCAGCGATGAGCGTCTGCTGAAAGACGGTGATATCGTCAATATCGACGTCACGGTCATCAAGGACGGCTTCCACGGTGACACCTCCAAGATGTTCATCGCCGGTACCCCCACCATTCTGGGCGAACGTCTGTGCCGCATCACACAGGAAAGCCTCTATCTGGCGCTGAAAATGGTCAAACCGGGCATCCGGCTGCGCGCCTTGGGTAAAGCCATCCAGATATTCGCGGAAAGCAACGATTTCTCCGTGGTGCGTGAATATTGCGGCCACGGCATTGGTCGCGGTTTCCATGAAGAGCCTCAGGTGCTGCATTACGATGCCGATGACGGCGGCGTAGTGCTGCAAGCGGGCATGGCATTCACCATTGAGCCGATGCTTAACGCCGGTGATTTCCGCATCCGCACCATGAAAGACGGTTGGACGGTAAAAACCAAAGATCGCAGCTTGTCGGCGCAATACGAGCATACTATTGTGGTAACCGAAAACGGTTGCGAAATTATGACGCTGAGGAAAGACGACACCATCCCCAACATCATTTCGCACCCGGCATAATGGTGCGCCAGCCCGACGGGTTATCTTTCGGCGGCGGCCAGGGATATCGTTAACAGGGCTGGCGTCTCTTTTGTGGCGTTTGCCAGGCAACGCTTAAGGGCTGTGAATTTATGAATGACAACAACGCTTTTCACTCCGCCGACCTGTTCACCGCTGACATACAGCCCCCCGCCTCCCCGTTAACCTACAGCGATAGCGAATTGGATTGCTCAGCGCTAAAACTCTCTATGGAGCGTTTTCAGGCGTGGCTGAACGCTGAGTTTCGCGCCGGGGTAGCTGCCGAAACGCTGATTACCGCCAGAACCTTTTTTATCGACCATCTGCTGCAACGCCTGTGGACGTTTTACGGTTTCGAGTCCGCCGCACAAACGGCGCTGGTGGCCGTTGGCGGATACGGGCGCGGTGAATTGCACCCGCTGTCGGATATTGATGTGCTGGTGCTCAGCGGTCAGTCGCTCAGCGCCCACCAATCTCAGCAAGTGGGCGCGTTTATTACGCTGCTGTGGGACCTCAAGCTTGAAGTCGGCCATAGCGTGCGCACGCTGGATGAGTGCCTGCAAGAGGGCAGAGCGGATATTTCCGTGGCGACAAACCTCATCGAATCACGCTTGATCTGCGGCGATGTGGCGCTGTTTCTCTCCTTACAAAAACAGATTTTTAGCGAAGATTTTTGGCCCTCCGCCGCCTTTTTCCCGGCCAAAATTATCGAGCAGCAAGAGCGGCATCAGCGTTACCACAGCACCAGCTACAATCTCGAACCGGATATAAAAAGTAGTCCCGGCGGGCTGCGCGATATCCACACCCTGCTCTGGGTTGCCCGACGTCATTTTGGTGCTACCTCGCTCAACGAAATGGTCGGTTTTGGTTTTCTCACCGAAGCCGAGCGCAACGAGCTCAATGAATGCCAGAGCTTCCTGTGGCGCATTCGCTTTGCCTTGCACCTGATCCTGACGCGTTATGACAACCGCCTGCTGTTTGACCGCCAGCTCAACGTGGCACAGCTGCTGAATTACCGTGGCGAGGGTAATGCACCGGTTGAGCACATGATGAAAGATTTCTATCGCGCGACGCGCCGCGTCAGCGAGCTTAATCATATGCTGCTGCAACTGTTCGATGAGGCCATCCTGGCGCTGGATGCCAGTGAAAAGCCGCGCGCGATAGATGACGAATTCCAACTGCGTGGCAACCTGATCGACCTGCGTGATGAAACCCTGTTCATGCACAAGCCGGAAGCCATTATGCGCATGTTTAGCACCATGGTGCGCAACGGTGAGATTATCGGCATCTACTCCACCACGCTGCGCCAGTTACGCCATGCGCGTCGCCATCTGGCCCAACCGTTGTGCACCATTCCCGAAGCACGGCACCTTTTTATGGCTATTCTGCGCCATCCACACGCGGTAAACCGTGCCCTGCTGCCGATGCATCGTCATAGCGTGTTGGAAGCGTATACGCCACTGTGGAGCAATATCGTCGGGCAGATGCAGTTCGATCTGTTTCATGCCTATACCGTAGATGAGCATACGCTGCGCGTGCTGCTCAAACTGGAAAGCTTCGCCGACGAAGAGACGCGCGCGCAGCATCCGCTGTGCGTGGAGTTGTATCCGCGTCTGCCGCAGCCGGAGTTGCTGCTGCTTGCCGCCCTGTTTCATGACATCGCCAAAGGGCGCGGCGGCGATCACTCGGAACTGGGGGCGCAAGATGTGCTTGAGTTTGCCGCGCTGCACCAGCTCAATTCACGCGAGGCGCAACTGGTTTCCTGGCTGGTGCGCTGCCACCTGTTGATGTCAGTTACCGCACAACGTCGCGACATTCAGGACCCGGCGGTTATCCAGCAATTCGCCGCTGAAATGAAAAGCGAAACCCGCCTGCGCTATCTGGTGAGTCTCACGGTGGCCGATATCTGTGCGACCAACGAAACCTTGTGGAACAGTTGGAAACAGAGCCTGTTGCGCGAACTCTATTTCGCCACTGAGAAACAGTTGCGCCGCGGGATGCAAAACACGCCCGATGTGCGCGATCGCGTGCGCCATCATCGCCTTCAGGCCTTGGCGTTGCTGCGCATGGACAATATCGATGAAGAAGCGCTGCACCCTATCTGGAGCCGTTGCCGCGCGGATTATTTTCTGCGTCATTCGCCAAATCAGCTTGCCTGGCATGCTCGCCATCTGGTTGAGCACGATTTGCATCAGCCGTTGGTGCTTATCAGCCATCAGGCCAGCCGCGGTGGCACAGAAATTTTCATCTGGAGCCCAGACCGCCCTTACCTGTTCGCCGCCGTAGCGGGCGAACTCGATCGTCGTAACCTGAGCGTACATGATGCGCAAATTTTCACCAGCCGCGATGGCATGGCGATGGATACCTTTATCGTATTGGAGCCCGATGGCAGCCCGGTCGCCCCGGATCGCCACGAATTTATTCGTCAGGCGTTGGTTCAGGCGCTCACGCAACGCGATTACCAACATCCTCGCCCGCGCCGCGCCTCCTCCAAATTGCGCCATTTCAGCGTACCCACGGAAATCACCTTCCTGCCGACGCACACGGACAGACGCAGCTACATGGAGTTGAGCGCACTCGATCAACCGGGTCTGCTGGCACGCCTGGGTAAAGTGTTCGCCGATCTCAACGTGTCGTTACACGGCGCGCGCATTTCCACGATTGGCGAGCGGGTAGAAGACCTTTTTATCCTTGCAGACAAAGACAGACGCGCATTATCTCCGGAATTGCGCCTTATCTTGCAACAACGGTTGACAGAAGCCCTCGACCCAAACGATAAAGTAACCCTGAATTAATTATTGACTGACAGCACAGAAAGAGAAACAGGATGCATCAATTACAAAACGTTATCGAAACCGCCTTTGAACGCCGTGCCGACATTACGCCGACCTCCGTGGACAGCGTAACCCGTGAAGCCGTTAATCAGGTGATTGGCTTATTGGACAGCGGCGCTCTGCGCGTGGCGGAAAAAATCAATGGCGAGTGGGTGACGCACCAATGGTTGAAAAAAGCGGTGCTGCTCTCTTTCCGTATCAATGACAACCAACTGATGGAAGGCACGGAAACCCGCTACTACGACAAAGTACCGATGAAATTCGCCGGTTACGATGAAGCGCGCTTCCAACGCGAAGGTTTCCGTGTAGTGCCCCCTGCCAGCGTGCGTCAGGGCGCGTTTATCGCCCGCAACACGGTGCTGATGCCGTCTTATGTCAACATCGGTGCTTACGTTGATGAAGGCACCATGGTTGATACCTGGGCGACCGTCGGCTCTTGCGCACAGATCGGGAAAAACGTTCACCTGTCCGGCGGCGTCGGCATCGGTGGCGTACTGGAGCCGTTGCAGGCTAACCCGACCATCATCGAGGACAACTGCTTTATCGGTGCCCGCTCTGAAGTGGTAGAAGGCGTGATCGTGGAAGAAGGCGCCGTCATCTCCATGGGCGTGTTTATCGGCCAAAGCACTAAAATCTACGATCGCGAAACCGGTGAAGTGCATTACGGTCGCGTACCGGCAGGCTCGGTCGTCGTTTCCGGCAACCTGCCGTCGAAAGATGGCAGCTACAGCCTGTACTGTGCCGTGATCGTGAAAAAAGTGGATGCGAAAACCCGCGGTAAAGTGGGTATCAATGAGTTGCTTCGCACCATCGACTAAACTGAACAAGGCGGGTGTTACCCGCCTTTTCTTTATCACTCCCCAAAAGGTGGCGCCATGTATGACAATCTAAAAAGCCTGGGTATCTCCCATCCCGATGAAATTGATCGCTATAGCCTGCGCCAGGAGGCCAGCAACGACATCCTGAAAATCTATTTTCGTAAGGATAAAGGGGAGTTTTTCGCCAAAAGCGTAAAATTTAAATATCCGCGCCAGCGTAAAACCATCGTCGCGGATAACAGCGGACAAGGCTTTAAAGAGATCAATGAGATCAGCCCCAACCTGCGCTATGTCATTGATGAATTGGACCAGATTTGCCAACGCGATCAGGTTGAAGTCGATCTGAAACGCAAAATCCTCGACGATCTGCGTCATCTGGAAAGCGTGGTGGCGAATAAAATTAATGAGATCGAGTCCGATCTGGAGAAGCTGACCAAAGGGCGTTGATACGCTGCACGTCTCCACGTCTTTGATGGCTGCTAACAAACCCCATGCATTGACGTGGGGTTTTGTTTTTACTGTGACAGGTTTTTACGTCACTGACCTGGTGTCAGTGTACCCAATCTTCCAGCATCAACGCGGGCAGGCGTTCAAATTCCCGCACATTGTTGGTGACAAGAATCGCGCCCGTAGCCACGGCATGACCAGCAATCGCGGTATCATTTGGCCCGATGGGCGTTCCCGCTGTCGCCATCGCTGCCTTGATAGCAGTCGTCGCATCAACGGCAGCCTGGTCCCAAGGCACTACGGCATCAAGGCGAAGGCAAAACGCATCAACCAACGCAGTATGGCGCGGAGAGGCTTTTTTACCGATAGCGCCAAAACGCATTTCAGCATAAGTGATCGCCGACACCACAATACGGTGGCGGCGTAAAACAGCCTGTTCCAGACGACGAATAACCGCCTCAGGATGCTCTCGCATGATGAAAGAACAGATATTGGTGTCCAGCATGTACAGGTTGCTCATAGCTTAAAGCGGCCCTCATCGCAGACAACGTTCTCACGTTCTGTCAGGAAATCTGCATCCGCCTTTGCTTCTTGCAGAAAGGAGCCCCAACTGGGTTTGACCGGGCGCAAGATGAGCGTATCGCCCTCTCGCACGATCTCCAGTTCGGTGACGCCTTCAAAATCCATATCACGAGGCAGGCGGATAGCCCGGTTATTGCCATTTTTAAACACAGAAACGATACGCATGGTTATACCTCACTGGCCGTTCGGCCTTGATGCTTTCAACGCATATCCCAAGTATATGCAGATGCATAGCATATGTATAGCCCATGCGCGGTTATCAGCCTGCTTCAACCAACCCTGCCCACTGCTCTACCCACGGGCAGGAGAGCACTTCCGGTTCCGGGCATTCTGTCGCATCAATCTGGAGCAGATCTCCCACACGCTGAGCCCCCATCTCTTGCAACAAGGCGTCAAACTGCTGACCCGCGCCGCAAAAATGGGTATAGCTGCTGTCGCCCAGTGCAATGACGCCATAGCGCAACGCTGGCTGATGGCCACCCTTTTCACGTAGCGCAACAAACAACGGGGCGATGGAATCTGGCAGATCCCCTTGCCCGGTGGTGGACGTCACCACCAACACATACTGCTCGCGATACGCCAGCCAGGATGACAGGTCGGCATCTTCAAACACCTTGACCTGATGGCCGCGCTCGCTCAGCAGGTTCTCTGCTTCTTCTGCAACCAGCAATGCGTTTCCATAAACCGTGCCAACAAAAATACCAATTTGCGCCATGATGATGACTCCACGTGTAATGTATCGCTGCGTGCCCGATAACGCGCATCCGCGCTATTCGGCAGTACTGGAAAGGCCGTTATCCTGCCCCGAGTCAGACGGAAACTCAACCCTTTCAACATCAGGGAGACTGCCTTGCCAGCCAAATTGCGTCATTACCCGCATCCAGGCCATGTCCAACCCGGCACGTAATACCAAGGGTTCCCCCGTTACAGGATGGCACAGCGCCAGCCGACTGGCATGTAACATCAAGCGCCCACAACCGAAATGCGCAGCCATTGCGCGATTCTGACGCAAATCACCGTGTTTCGAGTCGCCCAAAATAGGATGCCGCAAATGCACCATATGACGGCGCAACTGATGTTTGCGTCCGGTCTGCGGCATCAACTCAACCAGGCTGTATCGAGCCGTAGGATAGCGCCCTACCGCCACCGGTTGCTCCACCTGCGCCAGAGAGCGGTAATCGGTGATGGCCGTCTGAGGTTCTTTATCGCGCTGTGCGAGCTTGTCAGCCACTTTGTCCAACTCTTCAGTCAGCGCGTAGTCAATAGTGTCACTGCCGGAGAGGTAACCACGCACCACCGCATGGTAGGTTTTCTGAATCTGATGCTGCTCGAACTGTTGCGAAAGCAGGCGCGCAATGTCACTGGAAAGCCCCAGCAGCAGCACACCTGAGGTTGGCCTATCCAGCCGATGGACGGTGAAAACATGCTGACCAATCTGATCGCGTAGCGTCTGCATGATCACCACTTTTTCTTTGCGATCCAGCCAACTGCGGTGAACCAACCATCCTGCGGGTTTATTAATGGCGATCAAGTGCTCATCCTGATACAGAATTTCAAGCATCCCGATCTCCCTGCGCAGCGGCAGGCACAAACAGCGCATCCAACGCACGCAGTTGCTCCAACAGCGGCGCGGTGTCGTTGATGTCACCCGTCAGGGCTTCTTCAAAATAGGGGGTAATCGCGAGCGCCTCGGGCAAGGGAACGCCGCCATCCAGCATCGCATGCAATCGCGGCAACAATACCCATTGCAACCACTGTTCGGCGCTCATGGTGTCAATGCAAAAAGGTTCTGTGCTGGTAAACGCACTGGCCTGCGGCGGGGTGGATTGCCAAAACACACTGTCGCGTAACGTGCGTTCAATTTCCCATAAGGCGTGTCGAATCTGGTCTTGGTGCGTCATGCTTTCCTCTCACCGGCTGCGTGGACGGCAAAGCATACCATTGAAGCAAGAGGAGCCCAACAGGCACGGGGCTGCGGTGGCGGTGGCGGTGGCGGTGGCGGCAGAATAAGAGACGGTGTCTGCATAGCGTTAACGGATACTGTGCGACAAAAAAGTTGGGGGCACTGATATTCAGTGCCCCCGGTTCGTTTTATAGCTTTCCCGCTACACCACTGCGTCCCTGCTCATCCGTGAAAACTTTTCCTTGGCGGTTATCCTAACCAGCTCTCCGTGCAAGCGTCCAACTTTCGTCCTGACCGTTCTTCCTGCATCTTCCGTGAAGATATTCCTTTCAGGCTCCTGCCCCACCGCCACTCCGTAACGGCTCTCAATCTCCTTCCTGGAGGTGTCCTTGGTTTCATCCTGAAGCCGCTATCCTTCTTCACCACATTTAGCGATAAAGTGATACATCCTGTAACCGGTTACTAAGATGTATTAAATGGCGACGAACAGCAAGACCCTGATCGGTTTTTTTCTTATATTTACGCTGAAACCCTGAATGCAAAGAAAAATATAATACATTAATTTAAAAGGATAAAAATTTAAAAAAAGCGCGTAAAATGGGTAAAACACAGAGATATCTCACAACAAATGTAAGATATCTCTTACACGCATATCCGCCAGATAGCGCGGACAAAAATCATCTTACTCTCGGTTGCAGCTGTTGCAGGAACACAAACAAAGAGGGGGCCAGCACCCGATGTTCACGTGTACCAAAGGTTTCAAGCCACACTTCACCGCTGACATTGGATAACGAGATCAGGGCCATTTCTGATTCCGTCGTGGCTAAAAACAGCGTCGGCGGCAGTTTAAGTCGCTTTTGCGTCAGCAAATGTCCGATCAGATTTTCCTGCATACGCACAAAATCATCCTCGCTCCACGATTGCAGTAGCAGACAATCGATATCGGCAAAGTGCGCTTCCATATCCCCGGCATACTGCGTGGTAAAAAAGGCTTCAGCGTCAGGATGCAAGGCAATATTCAGCGCACGCGACACGCCGTCAAGCGCTGCCCCCTCGGCCACTGGCTGAGGCGTCCAAAATACCCGCTCGCCGTCATTTTCCACCGCGCAGGGTGAAGCAACACCAAACAACGCCTCACTGGCGGGCAAATGGTCATAGGCTTGCCGCCAGGCCGCCATGTAGCGCTGGGTAAACCCTTGGAGCGCTTGCTGCACATTGTCATCCATACTTTTTCTCTTCACTGGGCGAGTCGGTTACACTACTGCATATCGTTTTTACTTTGCAAAGGCATGTTATGTCCACTTTTGACAAACAGGATGCGCTCAGTGCGTTACCGTTAGGAAAGCCTACAGCTTACCACGACAGCTACGATGCGGGCTTATTACAAGCGGTGCCTCGCAGTTTAAACCGCGACCCGTTGGGCATCGATGCCGCGCATTTGCCGTTTCACGGTGAAGATATCTGGACATTATACGAGCTCTCCTGGCTGGCGCCCAACGGGGTGCCCCAGGTTGCCGTAGGCGAAATGCATTTGCAGGCTGATAGCCCGAACCTGATCGAATCCAAAAGCTTCAAGCTCTACCTGAACAGCTTCAATCAGACGGTATTTGAAAATTGGCAACGGGTACAAGAGACGTTAACGCGCGATCTGGCCGCCTGTGCGCAGGGTAAGGTTAGCGTTACGCTGTTCTCACTGGATACCTTTCAGGGACAGACGCTGGGCCAGTTCCAGGGGGAATGCATTGACGGACTGGATATTCAGATCGCGGATTATGCGTTTAATGCCGACCATCTCGCCCGCGCCTGTCACGCGCAGAGCCCCGTTGTTGAAGAAACATTGGTGAGCCATGTGCTTAAATCCAACTGCCTGATCACTCACCAGCCGGATTGGGGCTCGGTCCAAATTCACTACCGGGGCAAACGTATCGACAGAGAAGCCCTGCTGCGCTACATCGTCTCCTTTCGCCACCACAACGAGTTCCATGAGCAGTGCGTGGAGCGCATTTTCAACGACCTGATGCGTTTTTGCCAGCCAGAAGCACTGACCGTTTACGCGCGCTATACGCGCCGTGGCGGGCTGGACATCAACCCCTGGCGCAGCAACACCGACTTTATTGCAAACACCGGGCGCTTACCCCGGCAATAGTGCGGGATACGATACAATATCGCCATTCAGAAACGTCATTATTGGAAAAACTGATACCATCAGGTTAAGGTGGAGTAATACATAAAATCAGTGTTATGCGTCTTGCCACCGCAGCGGCGACAAGGGGTAGCCTGGAAATTTTGTTGTTATACACTGCGTTCTCAAGGAGTAAAATTGATTACACATATCAGCCCGTTAGGGTCTATGGATTTGTTATCGCAGTTGGAAGTGGACATGTTGAAAAGCACGGCCAGCAGCGATCTTTACCGTTTATTCCGCAACTGTTCGCTTGCCGTGCTGAACTCCGGCAGCCAAACCGATAACAGCAAAGAGCTGCTATCCCGCTACGAAGATTTCGATATCAACGTGTTACGCCGTGAGCGCGGCGTGAAACTGGAACTGGTCAACCCTCCGGAAGACGCGTTCGTCGATGGCAATATCATCCGTTCATTACAGGCCAACCTGTTCGCCGTTCTGCGCGATATTCTGTTTGTTAGCGGACAAATCACCTCGGCAGGCCGCTATCAGAACCTGAATCTGGAAAACAGCGCCCACATCACCAACCTGGTGTTCTCCATCATGCGTAATGCGCGCGCGCTGCACGTTGGTGAAGAACCAAACATGGTGGTGTGCTGGGGCGGCCACTCCATCAATGAAACCGAATATCTCTATGGGCGAAAAGTCGGCAGCCAGTTGGGATTGCGTGAGCTAAACATCTGCACCGGCTGCGGTCCCGGCGCAATGGAAGCGCCGATGAAAGGTGCCGCCGTCGGCCATGCGCAGCAGCGCTATAAAGAAGGCCGCTTTATTGGCATGACGGAACCGTCCATCATCGCCGCCGAGCCGCCCAACCCGCTGGTGAATGAACTTATCATCATGCCCGATATCGAAAAACGCCTCGAAGCCTTCGTGCGTATTGGTCACGGCATCATTATTTTCCCCGGCGGCGTGGGTACAGCGGAAGAATTCCTCTACCTGCTGAGTATCATGATGAACCCGGAAAACAGCGAACAGGTGCTGCCGATCATCCTGACTGGGCCAGAAGAAAGTGCCGATTATTTCCACGTTCTGGATGAATTTATCATCACCACCCTGGGCCGTCAGGCGCGCCGTTACTACTCCATCATCATCAATGATGCGGCAGAAGTGGCGCGGCAGATGAAGAAAGCAATGCCGCAGGTGAAAGATCATCGCCGCCATACCGGTGATGCATACAGCTTCAACTGGTCATTGCGTATCGCACCCGATCTGCAATTGCCGTTTGAGCCCACTCACGAGAATATGGCAAACCTCAACCTGCACCCCAATCAAGCACCGGAAGCGCTGGCCTCTGCGCTGCGCAAAGCGTTTTCCGGCATTGTGGCGGGCAACGTCAAAGAGGTTGGCATTCAGGCGATTGAAGAGCACGGCCCGTACAAGATCCACGGCGATGCGCAACTGATGCAAAGCATGGATAAGTTGCTGCAAGGGTTCGTTGCGCAGCAAAGGATGAAGCTGCCGGGCAGCGCCTACATCCCTTGCTATGAGATCTGCTCCTGATGCCATGCTGGCGGGAAAACCGGATTTTCCCGCCACCTTCACCACGCTTCACGCCGGGACCGCCTGATGCCTGTACATTTGCTGATTATCGATGCATTAAACCTGATTCGTCGTATCCATGCCGTGCAGGGATCGCCCTGTGTGACAGCCTGTCAGCACGCCGTTACCCAACTGCTACAGCATAGCCAGCCGACGCACGCCGTCGCGGTGTTTGATGATGAACAGCGCGCCGACAGTTGGCGGCACCAGTTACTGCCGGACTACAAAGCGGGCCGCCCGCCCATGCCAGAGAATCTGGCGCTGGAACTGTCGCACATACGGCAAGCGCTGGAAACGATGGGCATTGTCTGCTGGCATACGCCAGGCAATGAAGCCGATGATTTGGCGGCAACGCTCGCCACCAAAGTCGCCCAGGCTGGCCATCAGGCGACAATTGTCTCGACCGACAAGGGCTACTGCCAACTGCTGGCGCCAACTATCCAGATTCGCGATTATTTTCAAAAGCGCTGGCTGGATGTGCCTTTTATCGCCCAGGAGTTTGGCGTTTCACCACAGCAACTGCCTGATTTCTGGGGGCTGGCAGGCATCAGCAGCAGCAAAATACCCGGTGTAGTGGGCATTGGCCCCAAAAGCGCCAGTCAACTGCTTGCCCAAGCGGGAACGTTGGAGCAGATTTATCAGCAGTTGGATGCCGTACCGGAAAAATGGCGGCACAAGCTGGAATCACAGCGTGAGATGGCCTTTGCGAGTCGTCAGGTGGCAACGTTACGCACGGATTTGGCACTGGAAGGGAATTTACAGCAGTTACGGCTGACAGCGGGGAAATAAACACGCCATTCTTCTCGAACGACGCATGAGGTTGGTGACAAACCTACTAGAACAGTCATTCCCGCCACCCTCCGTCATTCCCGCGAATGCGGGAATCTCTGGCCGGTAAAACACGTTTCTTCTGGCAGAGATCCCCGGCTTTCGCCGAGGATGACGAATATAAAAATTAACGCTCGTCGCGCCGTCCCGGCACCGCGCCCCATATGCGCCGCGCGTGTACCGTCACTTCCTCGCGATCGTGATACAACTGGCGAGCACGGATCTCAAAATTAATGCCATTCTCACTCAAGCGCTCGCTCAGCAACGCCAGATTTTGCGTCACTTCCTCATAGCGTTTTTTCATCGGCAGCTTAAGGTTGAATATCACTTCCCGGCACCAGCCCTTCACCAGCCAGTCGGCCATCAGGTTGGCCACCCGCGCCGGCTTCTCCACCATATCGCACACCAACCAAGTCACGTTATTACGCGGCGGCTCAAAGCGGAAACCATCGACGGCGTGGTGTGTTACCTGCCCGGTATCCATCAGACTTTGCGCCATAGTGCCGTTATCCACGGCGTGCACCATCATGCTGCGCTTCACCAGTTGATAAGTCCAACCGCCGGGGCACGCCCCCAAATCCACCGCGTACATGCCGCTTGCCAAACGCTCATCCCACTCATCTGCCGGAATGAAGACGTGAAACGCCTCTTCCAGTTTCAACGTAGAACGGCTTGGGGCATCGGAAGGGAATTTCAGGCGCGGGATACCCATGTAAAACGGCGAGTGGTTATTACTGTAGGAATAGCCCACATAGCAATGCCCCGGAGCAATAAACAGCACATGGACAACCGGGCGATGGGCCTTTTCATACGGCAGCAGAATGCCGTTTTCTTTCAGGGCGGCGCGCAAAGGCACGGTGAACTTGCGGCAAAATTTCAGCAGTTCTTTGCTTTCATTGGTGTCCGGCACTTCAACGCGCAGTTCCCCTGCCCGTTCAATCGCCCCGGTCAGCATGCCGACGATCGGGGTAATGCGATCTTCCGGCGGCAAATCGCGCAACAGCTCACCGCACACGAACCATTGCCGGGCAAAAACCAGCGTATCAAACGGCAATGTTTTGATTAAGCGATCGGCATCTTCATGCTGATAGCATTCATACATCACATAGCCACAATTTTCTTTAACCCTGGCAAAACCAAAAACCTCGTGGGCGGTGGCTTTTTCCGTTATCTCTGCCGCACACTCTTTTTCGAAACCGGGGCGGCAATATAAAATTACCTTATTCATGACTTTTCGCCTTTCTCGTCTGGCGCAGCACGCCAACCAACATCAATACCCATCCGGTCAGGAAGAACAGACCGCCAACCGGCGTGACAAACGCCCAAAACCGCAGGTGCGACAGCGCCAGACAATAAAGGCTGCCGCTAAACAGCACGGTGCCAAGCGCCAACGCAATGCTGCTCCAATAAAACCACACATTACGACGCTGGCGCATCAATACCGACAGCGCCAGAATCGCCAGCGTATGAAACGCCTGATATTCAAGCCCGGTTTTTAGCCAGGCCATTTCGGCAGCGCCCAGCGATTTGCTGAGCACATGTGCACCAAAGGCGCCCAATGCCACAAACACAAACCCGCTGATCGCGGAAAACATCAGCATAAAACGACTGTTCATCGTATTTTCCACAGTAAATCGAATCAAATACCACCCGAACGCCACATCTCAACGCGCGGCGTTGTCATAGCGGAAACGAAACTTCTCTTGCTCGCTCGCCGCACGCGCCAAAATCCAGTGGCGAAAGGCGGCTATTTTACCCAGTTCAGACTGACTGTCATGACAAACCAGATAAAAAGCATTTTTGCTGACCAAAACGTCGTTAAACGGACACACTAACCGACCCGCTTCAATCTCAGTCTGGGCCATCACGTTATTGGCCAAAGCGACCCCCTGCCCGTGGATCGCCGCCTGCAACACCATCGCGCTGTGGCTGAATATCGGCCCTTGCTGTACGTTAATCTGCACGCCAAGCTGCCGGGTGTAGGCCAACCAGTCACGCCGAGACGCGTCGTGCAACAAGGTGTGCCCTACCAGATCCTGCGGGGTTTTAAGCGGATGTTTACCCGTTAGCAAGACAGGAGAACAGACGGGCAATAGATATTCGGTATAGAGCTTTTCAACGCGCAATCCATGCCAGTTGCCACGCCCGTAAAAAATCGCCACGTCCACATCGTCTGACAGGCGATCTTCCTGGCGATCCACTGCCTGAATTCGCACATCAATCCCCGGAAACTCCGCATTGAAGCTCGATAACCGCGGCACCAGCCAATGGATAGCAAAGCTGGGCAACAAACTGACTGTCAATGCCCCTTTGGCGCTGCGTGATTGTAACTTGCGCGTCGCTTCATTGAGTGAAGAGAAGATCTCTTTTATATCAAGATAGTAGCTTTGCCCCTCTTCCGTCAGCAGCAACGAGCGATTGCGGCGACGAAACAGCTTGAGCCCCAAAAAATCTTCTAATGACTTGATTTGATGACTGACGGCAGCCTGTGTGACAAACAGTTCTTCCGCCGCTTTGGTGAAACTGAGATGGCGGGCGGCGGAATCAAATACACGCAACGCATTGAGCGGAGGGAGTCGCTTTGACATAGGGTAATGTTCTTCTTTTTCCTAAGAGGTGCACGGAGGCAGCACCGTTCCAGCCATTAGTTTTTTTTATCCGAGACATTATAATTTGTCCGTTGAGGATGCACCAGCAAATACCTATATTAGCGCCACTTCCTTGAGCCGGAACGAAAGGTGCGGCAGGCGTTTCCTGAAGTGCTTTTGGCTTGTGGTTGTGATGTTGTGTTTGCTATTTATTGTCTGCTTTTCAGACATGGTAGCCAAGGCTACCTTTCACTTCCTGTACATTTACCCTGTCTGTCCATAGTGATTTTTATGTGGCACCGCTTTTTAGCGGTGCTTTTTTTTTTGCCTGACAGGCGACTCATCGACGACGCGCCGTGCGCCAGAAATGACAATTCCCGCGCTGACATTTCAGACTAGCCCTACCCGGTAGGTAAGCAGCGAAATGGCAGTGCGGGAATCTAGACACAGGTTACACCAGAGGAAAACTACTTGGCTTCCACCATTTCCCTCAGGTTATCGCGGTTGATCTGCTGCTCGTGACCGTAGGCATCGATATAGCGGATCATCCCGGTATCCTCATCCACTTTCGGTTTCCCTTCAGCGACAATGGTGCGCCCGTCGTTGGTATGCAGCACATAATTACTCGAACAGGCAGTTAAAGAGAGCGCGGCCATCGCAATGGCAATAATTGCTATTTTATTCTTCATAGTGTACTCCAAGTAAATTTTTAAGTTACTTATCTCGCCACTACCGAACGATAGTTCCGTTTATTGACACTGTTAAGCCTAGCAAAATCATTTCAATATGCGTTTAGGGATCGTCCTAAAACTTGTTTCCCCGTGAAAAATGCGACAGGATCGTCTGCCAGAAGAGGAACACCATGACAGCATTCAATCCCGCAACCTTTCGTAATGACTTCCCTGCACTCGCGCAATCCGGCGTTTATCTGGACAGCGCGGCAACGGCGCTTAAGCCGCAGCCGGTCATTGATGCTATCTCGCAGTATTACACCGCCGAGACCGGCAATGTGCACCGCAGCCAACATGCCCACGCGCAGCAGGTGACAGCGCGGTTCGAGCAGGTTCGATGCGCAGTAGCCACACTACTCAACGCCGACGATCCACGTTGTGTCGTGTGGACGCGCGGAACGACAGAGGCCATCAATCTGGTGGCGCAGAGCTATGCGCGTCCACGTTTGCAGCCGGGTGATGAGATCATCGTCAGTGAAGCGGAGCACCACGCCAACCTGATTCCCTGGCTGATGGTGGCGCAGCAAACCGGTGCCCACGTCGTCAAACTGCCGATTGGCGCGGATGCACAGCCCAATCTGGAGGCATTAGCCGACCTGATGACCTCACGCACACGGCTGTTGGCACTGGGCCAGATGTCTAATGTGACAGGGGGTCAACCCGATCTGGCGCGAGCCATCGCGCTGGCGCATCAGGTCGGTGCCGTGGTGATGATCGACGGCGCGCAAGGCATTGTGCACAGCGCACCGGATGTACAGGCGCTGGATATCGATTTTTACGCGTTCTCCGGCCATAAGCTTTTTGGCCCGACCGGTATTGGCGTGCTGTACGGCAAGGCCGACCTGCTGGAATCTATGCCGCCCTGGCACGGCGGGGGGAAAATGATGAGCGCGGTCTCTTTTGATGGATTTACACCGCAGGCCATTCCTCAACGCTTTGAAGCAGGCACACCGGCTATCGCTGAAGTGCTCGGATTAGGGGCGGCGCTGACATGGATGCAAGGCTATGACTGGCGCGCAGCGGAGCGATATAGCCAAGGGTTGGCCCAGTTGGCTGAACAGCAGTTGGCGCGTTTCCCCGGTTTTCGCTCACTGCGCAGTCCCAACGCGACCATCCTGTCGTTTACCCTGACCGACGTGCACCCGAACGATCTGGCAACGCTTCTTGCAGAGCAGCAAATTGCCATTCGCGCCGGGCACCATTGCGCTCAACCGTTATTCACGGCACTGGGCTTTGATGGTGCAGTACGCGCCTCTTTCGCGCCTTATAATAACGAGCACGATGTCACCGCGCTGGTGACGGCCGTTGGCAATGCGTTGGATTTACTGCTGGATTGATAGCAAAAAAATGGGACTGGCTTACACCATGACAGAACACTCCATGACTGAGCACACCGCTCACCCTTTTGGCAGCGCCATCACGGCAGAGACCTTACAGCACACCTTCGATGCCTGCCGCTCGTGGGAAGAGCGTTATCGGCAACTGATCCTGCTGGCTAAACAGCTTCCTGCCCTGCCGGACACGTTGAAAAATGACACCATCGCCCTGTCCGGCTGTGAAAACCGCGTCTGGTTAGGCTATGAGAAACAGCAGGATGGTCGATTGCACTTTTACGGCGACAGCGACGGGCGTATCGTGCGCGGTTTGCTTGCCGTTCTGCTCACGTCGGTAGAGGGCAAACAGGCTGCCGATGTGCTCGGGCAAGATCCGTTGTCCCTGTTTGATCAACTTGGCCTGCGCGCGCAGCTCAGCGCCTCACGCGCCAGCGGGTTGTCCGCGCTGGCACAGCGGATTCAGGCCATAGCCGCGCAGGCGACAAGGGATCCCAGCTAGGCCACACCTATGTCATCCTCGGCGTAAGCCGGGGATCTCTGCCAGGAAGAAGGCGTTTAGCCTGTGGGAGATTCCCGCCTGCGCGGGAATGACGAGGGGTATACAGGAATGATGGATTAAGGTATCACGGGCCAAGCACTACTCAGGAAGCAACCTGCTGCGCCTCGCGCGCCGCCTTCGCCATCATTTTCTTTAGCGCGTGGGATACCGCTACAAAACCAAAGGTCGCGGTCACCATGGTGGCAGCCCCGAAACCGGAGGCGCAATCCATACGTTTCACCCCTTCCGCGGTACTGCGCGACGCGCACACCGAGCCATCGGCCTGCGGGTACATCAGCGGCTCATCGGAAAACACACAATCGATGCCTAACCGACCTTTGCTGTTCTTGACCACGTTGAAATCATGTTTGAGACGCTCACGCAGCTTGGCCGCCAGCGGGTCTTGAATGGTTTTGGCAAGATCCACCACGCTGATGCGTGTCGGATCGATTTGCCCACCCGCTCCACCGGTCGTCACCACCGGAATTTTATAACGCCGACAGTAGGCCAGCAGCGCCGCTTTCGGACGCACGCTGTCAATCGCATCAATCACATAGCTAAAGCCACGGTTGAGATACTCCGCCACGTTATCCACCGTGACGAAATCATCCACGCAGGTGACCTGACATTCAGGATTGATGGCACGGATACGCTCCGCCATCACTTCCGTTTTCGCCTGCCCGGTATGTTCGCGCAGCGCGTGAATCTGCCGGTTGGTGTTGCTGACACAGACGTCATCCATATCAATCAGCGTAATCGCACCAATGCCGGTGCGCGCCAGTGCCTCTGCGGCCCAGGAGCCCACGCCGCCAATGCCGATAACGCACACGTGCGCCTGTGCAAACAGCGCCAGCGCCTGCTGACCGTATAACCGCGCTGTGCCGCCGAAGCGTTGCAGATAGGCTTCGGATAACGTACCACTCATGACCACCAACCCTTGACTCTGATAATCGCTAAAAAAAACAGGCCCGATCATAAAGCGATCGAGCCTGTTGCGCTACTGATGAAATGAAAATCAGGCTGCCGCCACGTCCACCAGGCAGCTCATGGCATTCGGCCCCTGCGTCAGCGGTGAGGTGCCAATATCCAGCGTCAGCACGTTGGCATTGCCGGACTGTTCCACCGCATGCCACTCTTTCTGACCGAAACCCGGTTCGAACCAGGCACCGGTAGACATGATCACCACGCCGGGTGCCACCCCTTCGGTCACGCGGACCCCGGCATAAATGCGACCGCGCGCGTTAAACACTTCCACCTGCTGCTCATCCACAATGCCGCGCACGTTTGCATCCTGCGGGTGCATATAAAGCGTCTCTTTCCCTGCGGTTTTGTTCGCCGCCACCTGCGGCGTCGCGGCCAGTTGGCTGTGCAAACGATCGGATGGCTGGATAGAGATAAAATGCAGCGGCCAGCGCTCTGCGGTTTCGGCCCCGAGCCACTCTACCGGCGGACGCCATTCCGGATGCGGGGCGAAATCCTCATAGCCGTAACGGGCGATAGTATCGCTGTACAGTTCAATCTTGCCGCTCGGCGTTTGCAGCGGATGCTGTTCGGGGCTATCGCGGAACGCGTCAAAGAACACAAACGGCTTCTCACCTTGTGGCACATCCAGATGCCCGCGCTGCCAAAACTCGCCGAACTCAGGCCATTCCACGCCCTGCTGACGCCCACGGCACTCCTCATACAGTGCTTCCAGCCATGCCTGCTCATCACGCCCTTGGGTAAAGGCATCGCCATAACCCAGTCGTTCCGCCAGTTCGCTGAAAATATCATAGTCATTACGCGCCTGATGCTGCGGCGCAATCGCCTGATGCATGGCGAACAAATGACGATCGCGCGACGATCCGCCCAGATCGTTACGTTCAAGCGTGGTGGTCACGGGCAGCACGATGTCGGCCATCTGCGCGGCGGGCGTCCACACAATATCCTGTACGATAACCGTCTCAGGCTTGCGCCAGCCTTCAACCAGACGGTTAAGCTGCTGATGATGGTGAAACGGATTGCCACCGGCCCAGTGAATCAGATGGATCTCGGGGTAGCGATGGGTTTCACCCTTAAAGGTATAGGGCTGACCGGGATGCAGCAGCATATCGGCAATACGCGCCACCGGAATGGCTCGCCCTGGGTTCTTCACCGAGGGAGATTCTGGTGCGGGGCTTGCGATACGCTCATTGCCGACGCCATTCATGGAGCCGTGGCCGAAGGAGAAACCGCCGCCCGGCAGGCCAATCTGGCCCAGCATGGCCGACAGCGCGATCATCATCCAATACGGCTGCTCTCCACGATGGGCACGCTGCACCGAATAGGCACAGGTGATGAAACTGCGCACGCCAATCAGTTGCTGCGCCAGACGACGAATGCGCTCGGCGGGAATGCCGGTGATGGCGCTGGCCCACTCCGGCGTCTTCGGCACACCATCGCGTTCACCGGTCAGATAGTGACGTAACGCCTCATAGCCCACGCAATAACGCCGGAGAAAATCGGTGTCATCCGCGCCCTGCCGCTGAATTTCATAACCGAGCGCCAGCATCAACGCCACATCGGTATTTGGACGAATCGGGATCCACTCGGCACCGAGAAAGGCCGGACAGTCGTCGCGCATCGGGCTGATGTTGATAACCGGAATTTTTTTCTCAGCCAACTGACGCAACGCCGGTTCCAGACTGTGATACCCCGCCCCGCCGGAAGCCACCTGCGCGTTTTTCAGCGCCAATCCGCCAAACGCGAGAAAAATATTGCAGTGTTCTAACACGCTACGCCACTCTGTCACCTTCCCGGTTAACGGCTGAAAGGTGCCGATGACGTAGGGCAAAAAGAATTGCGCCGCGCCCCAGCTGTAGTTGCCCTGTTGATCAACGGCACCGCCGCCGGAAAAATAGAAACGTCGCACCTGCGAACGCGCATGGTGAAAGCGCCCCGCAGAGGACCAGCCGTAGGATCCGGCGAACAGGCCATCTGCGCCGTAGCGATCGCGTACGCGCCGGTTCTCCTGCGCCACCAGATCGAGCGCAACATCCCAGTCCACCTCAACGAAATCCTCTTTGCCGCGCAGCGCACCGTCGCTGTTTTCACGCTTTTGTAACCAGGAACGGCGCACGGCCGGGCGACGAATGCGCTTGTCCGAATAGACCAACGGCACGATAGAATCAAGCATCGCAGAGGGGGCCGGATCGCTGGCAAACGGCTCGCAGCGGATCAGTTTTCCGTCCTCCACGACGGCGGTAAAAGCGCCCCAATGCGCCAGATGTGGATAACGCTTAATAGCCATTCGCAACCTCAATACTTTCTCGTGTCACGCTGGATAGCGCAACAACGCAGCCCTGGTAAGAAACAACGCCAAATACGGCGTTAAAAAAATCGTAAAAACATTGTCGCAACAAACAATGCCACAGTTATAAAAGAAATACCCCAGATACATCAAGTACGCGGGTTATGCGGAATATAGCTTTGCTTATGCAGATTTAAACGTTTGTTTAAAACGCACGTTAGGATAGGGTTTAGCCTCAATAAGCACAGTCAGAAAGTTTGCCTCAGCAACGGGCTGTGATTGATTCGCACCATGCGAAAATAATAAATAATCACTTGTTTTAGTTAGTTTTTATTAAATAGCAAACACCAAAGCCAGGAATTCACAATGACTCACGCACAGACAATCCCTTTATTGATGACCCGATGTTAGTTTCCTGACAGTTATTTCACGATCACCGTGATTACCGCACTTTTCCTCTGAATAGCGCGTCGAATGCTTACGCTGTCAGGCTGGTATATCAGCGGAAAAAACGCTCACATAAAACCGCATAATCGACAGGGATAATATCCCTGAAAAATACGGATAAATACCATGAAACATAAAGCGATATTATCTGCGCTGATAATGGCAACCTCATTATTCAGTCTGCCGGGGTTAGCCGATACGGCAACGCCGCAACCGGGTGTTACCCCACAACGCGGCGGAACGCTCAATTTCCTGGCGGAGCCGGAACCCCCCGTGCTGACCAGCCTGGTCAGCACCAGCGGTGCGGTGATGAAGGTTAACGCCAAAGTGATCGAAGGGTTGCTGGATTACGATTTCAACATGAACCCGGTGCCGCAACTGGCGACCAGTTGGTCTGTCAGTCCGGATGGCAAAGAGTATACCTTCCATTTGCGTCACGGCGTAAAATGGCACGATGGCAAAGACTTCACCTCTGCGGACGTCGCCTTCTCCATTCTCACCGTGAAACAGTATAACTCCCGGGGTAAAGGCACGTTTGCTAACGTCACCGAGGTGAAAACGCCCGATCCTTATACCGCTATCATCGAGCTGTCGCAGCCCGCGCCCTATTTGTTGAGCGCGTTTTCTGCCAACGAAGCGCCTATCGTTCCCAAGCATCTCTATGAAGGCACCAATATTCTCTCCAACCCTTACAACACGGCACCGGTCGGTACTGGCCCGTTTGTGTTTAAAGAGTGGGTACGCGGCAGCCACATTCTGTATGAACGCAACCCGAACTACTGGGATAAGCCCAAGCCTTATATCGATCGTTTAGTGGTAAAAATCATTCCTGATGCCGCCACGCGCACCATTGCCTTGGAAACCGGCGCGTTGGATCTGGGCAGTGATACGCCCATCCCGATGAGTGAAATTGAGCGCATCAAGAAGAACCCGAAACTGGGTATCGAAACCCGTGGTTATGGCTACAGCCCGACGCAAACCCGTATCGAGTTCAACCTGGATAACCCTTATCTAAAAAACCTTAAGGTTCGTCAGGCGATCGCGCACAGCATCAATCTCGACGTGCTGAAAAAAGTGGTGTGGTATGGCTATGCCTCGAACTCCCCTACCGGGATCACGCCGGAATTGACGCAATTCCACGACAGCACGCCGTCACCGTACAATTTCGATATCGCCAAAGCCAACAAACTGCTGGATGAAGCGGGCTTCCCGCGTCAAGCCAACGGTATCCGTTTCCAACTGGTGCACGATTTTATGCCTTACGGTGACAGCTTTAAACGCGTCGCTGAATACCTGAAATCCGCACTGGCCAAAGTGGGTATTGACGTCACCATCCGTTCTCAGGATTTCGCCACCTTTGTTAAACGCGTCTATACCGACCGCGACTTTGACTTCAACAACGGCTCCATTTCCAACCTGTTCGATCCGGCTGTTGGCGTGCAGCGCCTCTACTGGTCGAAAACCTACTCACCGGGCGTTCCGTTTGGTAATGGCTCGCACTACAGCAACCCGGAAGTAGACCGTCTGCTGGAGCAAGCCGCCGTTGAGACCGACCAGGCGAAACGCGTGGAGCTGTACAAACAGTTCCAACACATCATCGCCACCGAGATCCCGGACCTGAACCTGTTGCAGATCAACCGACTGACTATCTACAACAAACACGTCCACGGCTTTATCAACGGTATTCAGGGTGTGAATGGCAGCCTGGCTGACGTTTGGATTGAACAGTAAGTAATACGACAGCCCCGCGACGGCGGGGCTGTGTTTTTTTGATAGAGGTAGGGCGATGAACAGATTGCAACGCACCCGACGTATTTTGCAACGCACGCTATTGCATGCGCTGCCCACGACGCTCGGCATCGTGATCGTGGTATTTTTTCTGCTGCAACTGGTACCGGGCGATGCCGCCGACGTGCTGGCTGCCGAAGCGGGCAGTGCCACCGCAGAAACCATGACAATGCTGCGCGCCCAGTTCGGGCTGGATCAGCCTATTCTTTCCCAACTTCTCAGCTACCTTGGCAATCTCAGCCACTTCAGCCTCGGCTTCTCACCGCGTTATAACGCACCGGTGATGGACCTGATCATGTCGCGTCTGCCCAGCACGCTGCTGTTGATGCTGCTGTCGCAGACCATCGCTATCGTGCTCGGGATCGCGCTGGGCGCGGTGATGGCGGTATGGGCCGGGAAATGGCCTGACCGTCTGCTGTCGCTGCTGGCGCTGCTGCTCTACTCCACGCCGGGGTTCTGGATCGGGCTGATGACGCTGATTCTGTTCTCGGTACAGCTTGATTGGCTGCCGAGCGGCGGCAACATCACCATCGGCGCCGATCTCACTGGCTGGGCCTACGTCGCGGATATGCTGCGTCACGCCATTTTGCCAGTGCTGGCGTTGAGCAGCTTTTTTATTGCGATATACGCCCGCTTAACCCGCGCGGCGATGCTGGAAATCGCCCAGCAGGATTTTGTCCGCACCGCCCATGCCAAAGGCCTTGCGCCGTGGTTTGTCACCGTGCGTCACATTCTGCGCTGCGCGTTACTGCCGATCACTACCGTCGCAGGTATGCACTTTGGCAACCTGCTTGGCGGCGCTGCCGTCGTAGAAACCGTATTCAGTTGGCCTGGCCTGGGTAGGCTGGCGCTGGAAGCTGTGATGGCACGTGATTTTAACGTGCTGCTGGGTGTACTGCTGCTGTCCGCCCTGCTGGTGATTGTGGCGAATATTCTGGTGGACTTACTTCAGTCCTGGTTGGATCCGCGCATCAAAGCGCACTGAGTCTGGTCGAAAATCACACCAGAATACAATGAAATAGGTAATTCCCGACATGAGTAACCTTGTTGATGAAAAAGGCCCTGTGCGCCGCACGTTCCGCCTGTCACCTGAAGTGAACGCCTTTTTGCGTAATCCTTCCGGCATGGCAGGTTTTCTGATGCTACTGGCGGTCTTGGTGATGGCGTTTCTCGCCCCGCTCATCTATCCGGGCGATCCCCTGGATATGGTGGCACAGCCGTTTTTGTGGCCCGGACAGGATCCCCAGTTCCCACTGGGAACCGATTCGCTGGGCCGTGACGTGGCCGCCGGTATTGTGCACGGTTCACAGGTTTCGTTGCAGATAGGCTTCAGCGCCGTGTTGGTCAGCCTTGCTATCGGCACCGTCGTCGGTGCATTAGCAGGCTATTTTGGCGGCACAATCGACGATGTTCTGGTGCATATCACCGAACTGTTCCAAACCTTTCCCACCTTCTTATTGGTGGTGGTGTTGGTCGCCATTGGTAATCCCTCGATTGGCCTGATATCCAGCGCGATCGGCATTGCCTCCTGGCCAACCATTGCCCGTCTGGTACGCGCTGAGTTTCGTTCGCTGCGCGCCAGCGATTTTGTGATGGCAGCCCGCAGTCAGGGTTTTTCGTCGCTGCGCATTATCTTTCAGGAAATGCTGCCAAACGCCCTGCCGTCCATCATCGTGACCACCTCGGTCATGGTGGCGTCGTCCATTCTGATTGAATCCGCGTTGGCATTTCTCGGTTTTGGCGATCCCAACCGGGTCAGTTGGGGCAGCATGATCGGTGCCGGACGCGAATCGCTGCGCACCGCCTGGTTCCTCACTGCATTGCCCGGCGGCGCGCTGGTGCTGACGGTGTTGTCACTCAATCTGGTCGGTGATGCGCTTAACGACGCGTTGAACCCCCGTTTGCGCAGGAGAGCATCATGACTTCGCTACTCACTATCAACGATCTGCGCGTCACCTTTCCCGGCCATGAGGCGGTGCGTGGTTTGAACCTGACCCTGAATGCCGGTGAAACGCTGGCACTGGTCGGTGAATCCGGTTGCGGAAAATCAGCCACCGCCCTGTCGCTGATGCGCCTGCTGCCTGACAGCGCGCGTTTGCAGGGGGAAATACTGTTTGACGGGCAAAACCTGCTGACGTTGTCCGATGCACAAATGCGCCAACGACGCGGCAATCAGCTCTCGATGATCTTTCAGGAGCCGATGACATCGCTAAACCCGGTGTTGAGCATCGGTCAGCAAATCGTGGAAACGCTGCATGTGCACCAGCAATTAACCCCAGCCGCTGCGCGCAAGCGGGCCATTGAATTACTCGATCTGGTGCGGATCCCCGAACCGGCGCGACGCGTTGATGATTACCCGCATAACCTCTCCGGCGGACAGCGCCAGCGCGTGATGATCGCCATGGCGGTTGCCTGCCAGCCGCGTTTACTGATTGCCGATGAACCCACCACGGCGCTCGATGTCACCATTCAGGCGCAGATTCTGGCACTGCTGGATCGATTGAGACGCGAATTGTCGATGGGGCTGCTGCTGATCACGCACGACCTCGGCTTGGTGTCACAGTGGGCGGATCGCGTGGCGGTAATGTATGCCGGGCAAAAGGTCGAAGAAGCGCCCACCGCGCAACTGTTTAGCGCACCGCAGCATCCTTACACGCGCGGACTGCTTGGCACCTCGCTGCATATGGATCAGGACATGCATTACCGGGATTCACGTCTGCCGGAAATTCATCATCAGCAGGACGCGCAAGGTTCCGCTTTCACACTGCTCACCCCGCCGCCGTTGGTTCACAGCCCGCGTCAGACCGATCAACAGCCGCTGCTGTCGCTGCGCGACGTCCACACCGAATACCAGACGGCACAAGGGACAGTCAGCGCGGTAAACGGCATATCGCTGGATATCCATCCGGGGGAAACCCTGGGGCTGGTCGGCGAATCCGGCTGCGGAAAATCGACCTTGTCAAAAACCATCCTGCGCCTGCTGCCCACCTCGCAGGGCAGCATCATTTTCGACGGTGAGGATATCACCCACCACAAAGCGTCACGCCTGGCGTCACTGCGCCAGCGTGTGCAGATGATATTTCAGGACCCCTACGCGTCGCTTAACCCGCGCCACAGCATTCAACACATTCTGGAAACGCCATTGGTGGTGCACGGCATGGGTTCGCGCGCCGAACGCCAACGCGCCGTGCGTGAAATCCTTGATAAAGTCGGGCTGCCGCAACGCAGTCTGGAACGCTACCCGCACGAATTTTCTGGCGGCCAGCGCCAACGCATCGGCATTGCCCGCGCGCTGGTGATCAGACCCTCGCTGGTCATTTGTGATGAGCCGGTCTCGGCGCTGGATGTGTCCATTCAGGCACAAATTCTTAACCTGCTGGTGGAACTAAAAAACGAGATGGGGCTGGCGCTGCTGTTTATCTCGCACGATTTGGCCGTGGTGCGCTATATCGCCGATAACGTGATGGTGATGCACAACGGCAACTGCGTGGAACAAGGCGACAGTTACCGCATCTGGCATCAGCCGCAACACCCGTATACCCGAAAACTGATCGATGCAGTACCGGGCGCGACGCCGCGTACTGCACAAGAACTCCCGTCGAGCACGTCCCCAACCGTCCACCTGACAGAGAGACAAACGGCATGAATTTGGGCATTCAAGGAAAAAAAGCATTGGTGTGGGGAGCCAGCCGTGGGCTGGGAAAAGCAGCCGCGCTGCAACTGACTCAGGAAGGGGTTGAAGTCACGCTACTGTCACGCACCCCTCAGGCCTTGCACGAAGCGCAAGAGAGCATTTTGCTGCAAACCGGCGTGCGTCCGAATGCTGTTGTGGCGGATATCACCACAGAAGCGGGCCGACAGGCGGCCATTGCTGCCTGCCCTACCCCCGACATTCTGATCAATAACGCCAGCGGCCCAACGCCGGGTGATTTTCGCGAATGGCAGAGACAAGATTGGCTCGATGCCCTCGACAGCATGATGCTCGGCCCGATTGCCATGATGCGCCTCACGGTTGACGGCATGGCAGAGCGCGGTTTTGGTCGCATCATCAATATCACCTCGCGCAGCGTCAAGATCCCGCAGTTGGAACTGGGCTTGTCCAACAGTGCACGTTCCGGCCTGACGGGTTTTGTCGCCGGATTGGCGCGCACGCAAGTGCACCGCAACGTGACGATCAACAATATCCTGCCGGGCATCTTCGATACCGAAGGCCAATGGCACCATATTCAGTCGCTGAGCGAACAGACCGGACGCGACTTTTCGGCAATCCACAAGGAACGAGCGGCGGCTAACCCGGCTCAGCGCTATGGGCAACCCGAAGAGTTTGGTGCCACCTGCGCATTTCTCTGCTCACAGCAAGCCGGGTTTATCACCGGACAAAACCTGTTGATTGATGGCGGCAGCTATCCCGGTACGTTTTAAGGAATCAT
Organism: Candidatus Symbiopectobacterium sp. NZEC151; assembly: GCF_025962655.1. Classification (GTDB taxonomy): domain Bacteria; phylum Pseudomonadota; class Gammaproteobacteria; order Enterobacterales; family Enterobacteriaceae; genus Symbiopectobacterium. The sequence continues at coordinate 430,190 of NZ_JAGFPE010000002.1, forward strand.
CATGACGCCATCTGCACCATCAACAGAGACGCCGCGCGTTAATAAGGCGACAGTAGAGACCTTATTGCCCGAATTGACGGCACTGCGCCGCCAGATTCACCAGCACCCGGAAATCGGTTTTGAAGAGTGGCAAACCGCTCGCTTGATTGCGAGCACCTTAACCGAATGGGGCATTGAGGTTACCACCGATATCGGCGGGACCGGCGTTGTCGCCACGCTAAAAGGGCGTTATCCCGGCACGGGCAGTCTCGGCCTACGTGCCGATATGGATGCACTCTATATCCATGAACAAACCGGGCTGCCTTATGCGTCTGCGCACGCCGGCAAGATGCACGCCTGCGGCCACGATGGCCATGTGGCTATGCTGCTGGGTGCGGCGCGTTACCTGTCGCTGCATCCCGACTTCGCAGGCACCGTACACTTTATTTTTCAACCGGCAGAAGAGGGGTTGGGCGGCGCACCGGCCATGCTCAACGATGGGTTGTTGGAACGCTTCCCCTGCGATGCCCTTTACGGTTTGCACAACAAACCGGGCGTCCCTCTCGGCACGTTTGCGCTGCGCGCCGGGCCGATGCTGTGCGCCAGCGATACCTGGCAGGTAGTGTTTCGCGGCACGGGGGGACACGGTGGATCGGGCGCACACCTGTCTATCGACCCTACGCTGCCCGCGGCGCAGTTTATCAGCGCGTTGCAGACCATCGTCAGCCGTAACGTGCCGGCCATGGAGTCCGCCGTGTTGAGTATCGGTCACATTCAGGCGGGTGATGCCAATGCGCCGAACGTCATTCCCGACACGGTGCGTATCAAAGGCACGGGACGAAGCTATTCGCCCGTAATTCGTGAACTGCTGGCTTCCCGCCTTGAAACGTTGGCACAGCATTGTGCCCAGGGTTACGGCGCGCGCGCGGAAGTCACTTATGACTATCAATATCCGGTGCTGGTGAACGATGCCGACGCCACCGACCGTGCGATCCGCGCCGCGCATACGGTCGCCAGCGTGAACCCGAACATGACACCGCTACTGGGCGCAGAGGATTTCGCCTACATGCTGGAACAGCGCCCTGGCGCATTCATGATGGTCGGTAACGGCGATACTTCTGCGCTACACACGCCACACTACGACTTTAACGATGACCTGATTCCTGTCGGCGTCCAGTATTGGGCCGCGCTGGTGTATCAGGAGCTGAAAAGCGCCTGAATCAAGGATACTGCCATGACCACAGCGACAAGAGAGAAACAACCGGAAATCCGTCAGCGCATCCTGCAAGAGGCGATTGCGCGTTTTGCCCATAAAGGCTCTGAGTTGACCACTATCCGTGAAATTACTCAGGCCACGCAGGTGAATCTGGCCTCGGTAAACTATTACTTCGGCTCCAAGGATGGCCTGCTGCACGCGGTGCTGGACGCCGTGTTGGGCCCGCTGAGCGAGGCGCGCGCGCAGTTGTTGGATGCCGCCGAAGCCCGCTACGGCGATCGCCCCATTCCGATAGACGCGCTGTTGGATGCGCTGTTGCGCCCATTGGTACAAACCGCCAAAACGCCCGATGGTGGTCGCATTGTGGTGCGGCTGTTGCAACACTTGCGCGCCACACCGGAACACAGCGTCACGTCATTGCTTTCCGCCCAGTTCGACCATGTAGCACATCGGTTTATTGATGCACTTTCGCGCACCTTGCCACATCTGGCGCGTGCGGAAGTGATTTGGCGTTATGAATTTGCCCGCGGTGCCGCCATGCATGTGCTGACCGATGCCGATCCTCGTTCGGGCAGATTGGCTTTACTGTCACAAGGGCTGTGCGATAACCGTGACGACGAACAGGTGCTGGCGCATTTGCTCACCTTCGTCAGCACCGGTTTCTGCGCGCCTTCCCATAACGATATCTCTCACATTCATCGCATGGAAACGCCGTCACACGCGTCGTCCGTGCCGTTTTTCACACCGTCAGGAAATAATGCAGGCTGAAAACCATGAGTAAACCAAAAATTGAAGGCTCCTTTGTAGCGCTGATTACCCCGTTCAACGAGGATGGCAGCGTCGATTTCGGCGCATTTGAGACGCTGTTGCAGTTCCAGGCTGAAAACGGCACCTCCGCCGTGCTGATCATGGGATCAACCGGTGAAGTCTCGATGCTGTCAGCGGAAGAACGTAAGGCCATTATTCACCGCACGGCGCAATTCCGTCAGGGCGACATGAAGATTTTCTTCGGTTGCACCGGCAATAACACTGACACCACCATCGATTATGTTCGCTATGCGCAAGACAACGGCGCAGACGGCGCGATCATCGCAGCACCGGCCTATATCTGTGCACCGGAAAGCGATATCGAAAGTTACTTCCTTGAAGTGGCGGATGCCACCGATTTGCCGCTCGGCATCTACAACAACCCACCGCGCGTGAAGTCCGATCTGCACTGGACATCACTGCTGCGTATCTTCAAGCACCCGAACTATGTGGTACATAAAGAATCCACCACCCGCGTGGGGCAGGTAGCGCAAGTACTGGCAGGCAACCCGGACGTTTCGGTTATGTGCTGCGACTCCCCGAATCTGGGACTGGTGGTTCCGACCATGTCACTCGGTGGACACGGCACCGCCAACATGACGGGCAACATTGCGCCGGCAGAGCTGGCAGAAATCTCACGCCCGTGGAAAAACGGCGACGACGCTGCACGCTTCCGCACCGCTTACCAGCACTTGCTGCCGCTGTTGCACTACACCTATTCGGCCATCAACCCGGTGGCGGTAAAATCGCTGATGAAAGCCATCGGCTTGCCGGCGGGCAGCCTGCGTCGACCGCTGCGTGACCTGCAAGGCGATGCGTTACAAAACGGTATTCGTATCGTCAACGAACTGGGCCTGAGCAAGAAGTACGGTTTTAAAGGTTGATAAATTAGCTGTTCATAAAAAAGCCGCCTGAATAATCAGGCGGCTTTTATTTTATCACCACATGCTTCATCAGAAGCTGTATTGAACCCCGACACGGTAGCGGGTTTGACGGTTATCCGTGATACCTGATGATTCAGGAACATTCCCCACCGCCACGAAAGGACGCCAGTTTTTATCCCATTTATAACTCAACTTCACATCATGGCCGAAAGAGTAATTGTCATTATCGGATAGTTTTATTCTTGCCGCGTTGGCTTTTTGATAATCCAATTCATATTCAAGCGTATAATCTTTGAGGAAGTTATAAGCAATCACTGATGTCAGGTTATAGCCATTTTCCGAAGTTTTACTCGACGTGCCAATATTATTGCTGTTGCGTTTATAATAAGGGCGATAACGCAGCGACACCGACAGATCGTTGGTAATATTCGCCTTACCGCGCAGGTATGGACGATAATTATTGTAGTTAGAGGTGGAATCTAACGAAAAGCCCGGCTCCAACGAGAAGGTTTTATTGAAGTTATACAGATAGCTGGCGACAACTTCCGTGCCGTTGCTGACGCTTTCGTTAAACGGTTTGTTTGGCGTCTTATCATTGGTGTGTTGCCCCCAACGCGCTTCCACTGACAGGCCAAAACCTTGCTCAAAACGATGAGAAAACAGCAAACGATCTTTATGGTCACCGTTTGAAGTATCTTTGAATTCGTGACGATAATCGATGGTCGCCGCAAGCGTATTGAGCGTAACCAACGAAGTGATTGCCAGCGTGATTAATTTTAATTTCATGGTATTTCCCCGAGAATCAAATTGCATTACTGCTATTATGATGACGTCAACAACTTCACAGACGAAGGGAGTCCCTTCCGCGATAAATGACGGCGTATCAAATTGATGCGCCTGAGGAGTGTAACAATAAGTTCATTTTTGCAAACAAAGTTATATTTATTACCTTATCCAGAATATGGCATAAGCATTAATAATAAAATAAACCGTTGCTCAATAAAAATGCCGGGAAAGATATTCTTTCCCGGCATCAGTAAGGAATGCGTTAACGCGCGGCGCTTTGCATTATTAAAGGCGCAGTGCTGAAGGGAGACGCTGCATTATTTTTCAGCACCCAGACGCGGCCATAGTGGTTGTAATACCCGGCGGCATGACCTGCCTCGTGCCCGATCCCCTGATAGATGTCAAAATGCTGGCCCTTGATGGCACCGCCAACGTCAAGCGCTACCATCATGCGCATCTCGTAGCGGCCGGTAAACTTCCCTTCGTTGTTGAGTAACGGAACTTCTGCCAGCAAAGCCGTGCCCGGCGGGATCAGCGAACGATCGGACGCCACAGAGGCTTTGGCAATCAACGGTACGGCGCTTGCGCCCTTCACTGGCGCAGATGACATCGGTTTAAAGAAAACGAAGGAAGGATTCTGCTCCAGCAGTTCACGCACGTCATATTCGGAGTGCGTCTCGCCCCAGTGGCGGATCGCCTGCATCGACATCTCTTCTTTAGGCACTTCGCCTCTGTCGATCAGCACTTTACCAATACTGCGATAGGCGTGCCCGTTCTTGCCGCCATAGGCAAAGAAGGTCAGCGGTCGGCCATCACCAAAATCGATATACCCGCTGCCCTGCACTTCCATCAAGAAATTGTCCATCAGCGAGTTGGTCCAGGCGAGGACATTGCGTTCGCCCAGCGCACCAGCATAAATGCCCGCCCGATCGGGTAAGCGACGACTCTTTTTGTTGGGGGCAGGCATACCATAAAGAGGATGGCGGAATTCACCCTGACGGGTGTAACGCGCCTGCACTACCGGCGTGTAGTACCCGGTAAACTGCACGTTGCCAAAATTGTCCACGCCCTCCATTTGCCAGGCATTAAGGCCAAACTGACTCAGATTGCGCGTGTCGGCACCAGCCTGCATCCAACGTTGAATGGCCTGAAAGATGTCCTGATTGCGGGCATACAGCGCGGGGGAGGCGTTCTTGATCTCAGTCACCTGATTAACAAAGTCGCCTGCATTCACCGGCTTACCGGTGGCGTTGGGTTCATTAACGAGCGCAAGTGGCTGCTCAAGCCGCCCATCTTTATACTGCTGCCCACGGTCAGTCGGTCTGGACTGACACCCGGCCAGAATAGCAATCACTACTCCGGTCAGCACATACTTACCCCAACATCCTCTCATTTCTCTTACGCTCTCATTACAGCATGGCAAATCAGTGAGCGCACAATAACAAACACATTTCCATATGAAAACGTATTGAATTCCAAAACAGCCTCAAATCGAACAAAAAACAAACAATTAGCAGATAAAACCGACATACATGTTGGGAAGATCCTCTTTTTTTCAAATAGAGGTTGCATACCCTCCTATGGAGTGTATAGTGCGCTTCCACGGACGCGGGGTGGAGCAGCCTGGTAGCTCGTCGGGCTCATAACCCGAAGGTCGTCGGTTCAAATCCGGCCCCCGCAACCAATATCGCGCTACGGCATGATATAAAGTAAGAAAAAAGTGTAATACGGACGCGGGGTGGAGCAGCCTGGTAGCTCGTCGGGCTCATAACCCGAAGGTCGTCGGTTCAAATCCGGCCCCCGCAACCAATATCATGCTACGGCATGACATAAAGTTAGAGAAGTGTAAGACGGACGCGGGGTGGAGCAGCCTGGTAGCTCGTCGGGCTCATAACCCGAAGGTCGTCGGTTCAAATCCGGCCCCCGCAACCAACTTCTTGAATCAAGAAGCTTACCAACAATAAACACCCTGACGGGTGTTTTTTTGTTTTTGTCCTGTCAATACCGCAAGCGCCTCACTTACGGTTTCCCACGCTGGCAAAGTACGCCTTAATCCCTGCCAGAATAGATTCCGCAATTTGCTGCTGAAAGTGGCTGGTGCGCAATTTACGCTCCTCTTCCAGATTGCTGATAAACGCCGTTTCTACCAGAATAGAGGGAATATCGGGCGCTTTTAACACCGCAAACCCGGCCTGATCGACCTTGTTCTTGTGCAGCTTGTTCACTCTGCCGAGTCGTTTGAGGATTTCGCCGCCAAATTTCAGGCTATCGCTGATGGTGGCGGTCTGCACCAGATCAAACAGCGTATGGTCGAGATAGCGATCGCCACTCATGCCCACGCCGCCAATCAGATCCGATTCGTTTTGCGTTTCCGCCAAAAAGCGCGCTGCGGTGCTGGTTGCACCTTTCTTCGACAGCGCAAACACCGAAGAACCGCGCGCCGCACGGTTGGTGAAGGCATCCGCATGAATCGAAACAAACAGATCGGCGCGCTGCTTACGCGCTTTCGCCACCCGCACGCGCAGCGGAATAAACACATCTTCATTGCGCGTCATGTACGCCTTCATATTGGGTTCGCGTTCAATCAGACTGCGTAGCCGCCGCGCAATCTGCAACACAATATCTTTCTCACGCGTGCGATTTTTACCGATGGCTCCAGGATCTTCGCCGCCGTGACCGGGATCGAGCATGATAACCAACGGACGATCGCGCCCCGCTTTGCCCGCCAACGGCGCTTCCGACGGTAATTTACTCTCCAGATCGCCCTTGTTGTAATCCTCCAGCAGCGCCAGCAGCGGATCTTCCGCATTGTCATAGCGCCCAACCGCAGGATAGAGATCCAACACCAATCGGTGTTTAAACTCAGCGATGGGATCGAGGGTAAAGACTTTCGGGTTAGTGGCTTGCTTCAGCTCTAACACCAGCCGCACGGTTTTGGGATCAAACTGCCCAATGCGGGCTTCTTTGATCAACGGATCGTCAGACTGAAACTGCTGTGACACCGTTTTCAACACGCTGTTGAGTTGGATATCGTCGATATCCACGACCAGCCGGTCGGGGTTGGTTAGCATAAACTGCTTGTATTTTAGCGTGCGGTTAGACTCTAGGGTGACGCGGGTATAGGCTGAAGAAGGCCAGACGCGAACGGCGATCACCTGGGCGTCAGCGGCCCATCCAGCGCCGCTGACGCTCAATAACCAGGTTGCCGCCGCGCCTTGCAGGAGACGGCGGCGAGTCTGATTGTGATTCGAATAAGACATGCCACTCCAATTCGTTATGCTGTGAGTATTGTGGTGCTGTAGTTAATGTGATGCTGTAGTTATGGTTGTGCTGTCGCAAGCAGGCACTGGCGAAAGTGCTCAAACGGTAATATCAGGCAGAAAAAACGCCGACAAACAGACAATCCGCCGCGATAATACGCGAAAAAGATGAAGTCAGTGTTAACGGAGTGAAAACTTTAACGAATCTTCCTGCCTCTGTCATGTAAAAATCATCATGTCGGCGTATAACCACCGGAGAGAACAAGCCCGTCATTCAGGGCAAGAATCTGCCCGCCACAGGAAAGGTCGTAATAACGTTGAACACGACCGAATTGTGAGACTTACTCCTTGCCTTTTCGTTCAATTAGAATAAAAATACATAAATTACGAATAAAAATTCACTCAGAGAGGCTCGCAGTGAAGGAACGCAGTACAGAACTGGTCCAAGGCTTCCGCCATTCGGTTCCTTATATCAACGCGCATCGCGGCAAAACCTTTGTCATCATGCTGGGCGGTGAGGCGATTGAACATGAAAACTTCGCCAACATCGTCAACGATATTGGTCTGCTGCATAGCCTCGGCATCAAGCTGGTAGTGGTTTATGGCGCCCGCCCGCAAATTGATGCCAGCCTGACCACACACCATTTCGAGCCGCGTTATCATAAGCATACCCGTGTCACCGACAGCAACACGCTGGATCTGGTGAAACAGGCCGCAGGCATGCTGCAACTGGATATCACCGCGCGCCTTTCCATGAGTTTGAATAATACGCCGCTACAGGGCGCGCACATCAACGTGGTGAGCGGCAACTTTATTATCGCCCAGCCGTTGGGGGTGGATGATGGCGTGGACTACTGCCACAGCGGTCGCATCCGGCGTATCGATGAAGCGGCGATACATCGCCAGCTAGACAGTGGTGCCATTGTGCTGCTCGGCCCGGTTGCCGTCTCTGTCACGGGCGAGAGTTTCAATCTGACGTCTGAAGAAGTGGCTACCCAGTTGGCCATCAAGCTGAAGGCCGAGAAAATGATCGGCTTCTGTTCGTCTCAAGGGGTTACCACGCAGGATGGCACCATCATTTCTGAATTGTTCCCCGACGACGCCCAGCGCTGCATTGAAGAGCGTGAAGCCGATGGCGATTACAACTCGGGGACGGTGCGTTTCTTGCGCGGTGCGGTGCGCGCGTGCCGCAGCGGCGTGCGCCGTAGTCACCTGATCAGCTATCAGGAAGACGGGGTGCTGGTGCAAGAACTGTTCTCGCGCGACGGTATCGGTACGCAGATCGTCATGGAGAGCGCGGAGCAAGTGCGTCGTGCCACCATCAACGATATTGGCGGCATTCTCGAACTGATCCGCCCGCTGGAACAGCAGGGGATACTGGTGCGCCGCTCGCGCGAACAGTTGGAAATGGAGATCGACAAGTTTACCGTGGTGGTCCGCGATAACCTGACCATCGCCTGTGCCGCGCTGTATCCGTTCCCTGAAGAGAGCATCGGAGAAATGGCCTGCGTCGCGGTACATCCTGATTACCGCAGTTCCTCGCGCGGAGACATGTTGCTGCAACGCGTTGCGGCACAGGCGCGTCAACAGGGGCTGAAGAAACTGTTCGTCCTCACCACGCACAGCATCCATTGGTTCCAGGAGCGCGGCTTTCAGCCCGCCGAAGTGGAGATGCTGCCCAAACGCAAACAGGAGCTGTATAACTACCAGCGCCGTTCAAAGATCCTGGTGATCGACCTGTAGTTCTTGCGCACCACGACGCCGGTATGCAACCCTGTGTACCGGCACTGCCATTATCTCCCCACCCTGAGCAATCGCGCAGAGACTTATCGCGCCTCAGCGCGTAGAATGCTCGCGTTATGCACGTCACTGCCCGGCCACGACAGCGGCCATACAGGACAGTAACACCGGTACAGGAATACCATGATCAAAGCACTCTTTATGCTGCTCGGCATGGGGCTGATGTTTCAGGCCGCTTGCGCCACGCCGCTGCACATTGACGAAGTCACTGTTAAAACAGGCCACTACTACGTTGGTCCGGTTTTTGGTCAGCACGCCTACGCCGAGCACGCCAACACCTCACTCACCGCTTATAACATCATGACCACCGCTGTCACCTATCGCTTTTATCACACTTTGCTGACATGGGCGACGGAGCAAGGCTACATGATTGAAGGCGGATGCAACGGCGCACACTTCGAAGATTGCCTTGCGCCCGAACAAGACGGCGGCACACATCCTGTCACCAATGTCTCCTGGTGGGATGCCGTTATATTTGCCAATGCGTTGAGTGCTCGACAGGGATTAACGCCCTACTATCTGACTAACGATGGGCAGCCGCTTAAACAACAACCTGAGCCAGACGCAGAACACACCATTCGCACCGATCCTGATGCGTCAGGCTACCGTTTGCCGTCACGCGATGAATGGGAAGTGGCGGCCAGAGGCGGTGCACCCGGTTTGGCGAATCATACCTATGGCTTCTTTTATGCTGGCAGTAACGCGCCAGAGAGCGTGGCACATTTCGCCTCTCAGGAAGCCACCACCTTCGGCACTCGCCCCGTCGCATCAAAACGTCCTAATGCCCTCGGGCTGTATGACATGAGCGGAAATGTGTCTCAGTGGCTTAACGATACCGTTGCGGTTGAAGGCGGTAAAACGCTCTACCTGTTCTGCGGCGGAAGCTATATGACACAAGGCAACCTGCGCAGCGGGTGTGATGCACATACGCCGGGTTTTATGATGTCGGATATCGGTTTTCGTCTGGTAAGGACACTGCATGCACCTTAAATACGCGTTGTTCCTCTTGTTATCCTGGGTTGCACTGTTTCCAGACAACCTCTGGGCACAACCCACAAACAGTGACTATCAGCGGGCTTTACGTGACTATTTTGCCGCAGAGCCTCCGCACTGCCTCGGCGTAAAGCAATGGCCGGTATATAGCCACGCCCAGGATGCCCCCTGGATTACCGGACGCATGCAGGCACTGGTAGATGCGGGATTAGCATTGGAGACACGTCAGGGAGAGAACATTGTTTATCAGTTAACGCCGGAGGCCGAGCACGCGTGGCGCACCGCAGGCGATCTCTGCTTTGGGCGCATGGAACTTGACAGCGTCATCGCTATTGAGCCGGTCGCACAGGGGATGAGTGCGGTCTATTTCACCTACCGCTTAACCCAACTGGCACCTTGGGCCAGCAATGCCTCGCTGCGTTTTGCATTTAGCGAAGCGGATAACCTGATCGCAGGCAGCACCAAAACGCGCTATTCCGCCACGTTTCGCATCACCAAGCAGGGAAAGTTGATGCTTCACAGCCCCCCGATTCCGGTAGAGCTGGATTTCTAGCGTTTCAGGTACCGGAAAGGATACGTGTTTCCAGCCCGCTAAAGCGACGCGTTGGTGTTCTCACCGCGCGACACAAGATGTTTATCTCCGCGTAGAGCGACAATTGCGTGCGCGCACGAGTAACCGCGGTGTATACCAACTCGCGCGTCAACACCGGCAAAAAGCCGTTCGGCAACACCAGTGCGGTATGATCGAACTCCGATCCTTGAGATTTGTGCACGGTCATGGCGTAAGCGGTTTCATGCGGCGGCAAGCGACTCGGGCTGACCGGCTTCATCTGACCATCCGGCAGTTGGAAATAAACGCGCAACTCCCCTGCCTCATTCGGCATGGCAATCCCGATATCGCCGTTAAACACGCCAAGCAGCGCATCGTTACGTGCAATCATGACCGGACGCCCGGAATACCAGGGATTCGCCGGATTACGGCCGCGATGAATCAGCCCAGCCTGTTGCAGCGCCTGCTCAATACGCACGTTTAATCCGGCGACGCCAAACGGCCCATCACGCAGCGCGCACAATAAGCGAAAACGGTTAAATGCAGCCAGCACCGGTGCGGCCTCCTGCCCCTGCGCAACCGCCTGCAAATAGTCACGATACCCCGCCACACACTGCGCCAACATCTGCTGGTAATCCGCTTCCTGCTCCAGCGGCAGGCAGTGTAAATCGTCACGTTCATCCTGCAACACCAGCCGGACCTGACGTTCATCGCCAGCGTTTACCGCTCGCGCCACGATGCCAATGCCGGAGTGCTGATCGAACCGGTAACTCTTTTGCAGCAGGCACAAACTGTCTGCCACCGCAGGGCTCACGTCGGATGACGCCACCAGCCGGTAGCCCGTCAGTTGTTCGAGTTCCTCAACGCGTTGAGTACTATAGCCCCGCGCGGCAAAACGGCAGATATCGCCCAGTACCGCCCCGGCTTCAACGGAGGCCAACTGATCGCGATCGCCCAGGAAAATCACCTGCGCTGTCGCAGGCAGTGCCAATACCAGGTTTGCCATCATCGGCAGATCCACCATCGAGGCTTCATCCACCACCAGCACATCCAAATGGAGCGGATTGCCCTGGTGATAACGCAAGCGTTGACTGTCAGGTACCGCCCCTAACAGGCGGTGCAGCGTGGTCGCTTCCCGCGGCAAATGACGCTGCTGTGCCTCCTCCAGCAGCAGTTTGCTTAACGCACTGCGCAATGACTCCGTCAAACGCGCCGCCGCTTTTCCTGTCGGGGCCGCCAGTTGAATGCGTAACGGCTTATCCCCTTGATGCAGCAACAGCATGGCGGCCAGCAGTTTAGCTACCGTCGTGGTTTTTCCCGTGCCCGGCCCGCCGGAAATCACCGATACCCGACGCGTAAGCGCTACGGCAGCAGCCACTTTTTGCCAATCCACCTCGGCGTCAAGCGGCGAAAACAAGCGGTCTAACACACGACGCACGGCAAGGGGATCAGGTTGAATATCAACAACATGGCTCTCGGTAAAAAAGGCCGCCACCTGCACTTCACTCAGCCAATTGCGTTGCAGATAAAGCCGTTGGTGTTGCAACACCAGCGGCGTTGTCTCATGTCCATCGCTCACGGCGGGCGAAGCCAGCAGGATTTGCTGCCACGCCTTACTATCCGGCAGCCCAGCGAGCTCCCACAGCGCACGCGCCAGTGCAGGATCGCGTCCATCAAACAGGGTTTCAGGGTGCAATTCCGCCAAAGGCAAACAGACGTTGCCCGCACCCGCCGCTGCGCTCACTAACGCCGCCGCCAGTTGCACCGGCGCAGGCTGCCCATCGGTCAGCATCCGCGCAAACTGTACATCCAGAGGGCGCAGCAGTTGGCGTTCCATAGCCGTCGCCAGCAAGTCCATCATTGGCGTTCTCCTGACAGAGCCACTTCACCGCTGAACAAGCTGTCGAGGTGTTCGACAAATTCTCGCGGCAGGCGCTGGGTGAAAATACCATTCGTGGGAAGTACCGGGTCGACACCGCGCAAAAACAGGTAGATCGCGCCACCGATGTGGCGGTCGTAGTCATAATCCGGCACCCGATGGCGCAAATAGCGATGCAGAGCCAGCGTGTACAGTTGGTACTGCAAATCATAACGGTGCGCCATCATTGCTGCTTGCATGGCAGACTGCGTGTAGGCACTGGCGTTTTCTCCCAGCCAGTTGGACTTATAATCCAGCAGGTAGTAACGGCCCTGCCAGCAAAACACCAGATCGATAAAGCCTTTCAGCATTCCCTGCACCTGCTGAAAGGAGAGCGGTGGGCACTGTGCTGACAGCGGATCGTAGCGTTTCACCAGAGCGTCCAGCGCGGTTGCCTGTAGCGGAGCATCTATCGGCAGATAAAAAGCCAGCTCGGCGATACGTTGCTGCGCGGGCACGCTTGCCAACGTCAACGGGGCATCCGAGGCGGGCATATCCGCATTGAGCGGCGCATGCAGCAAGGCCGAAAACCACACCTGCAAGGTGGGTGCCCACCCGCTTGCCATGCCATGTGCTATCAACTGCGCTTCCAGCCAGTCAACGCTGACGGGTTGGCTAAAATCCAAGGTTTCAAACAGACTATGCAAAAAGGTTCCCGGCCCCGCGCCTTTGGGGAAGCTGTGCGGGGTGAGCGCTTGCTCACTCTCTTCGGGTGCAAGGTTGCGCGGGTCCAACGCGGCATCAACGTCCAGGCGGGGAAACAGCTCTTGTGCCATTGCCGCACCCAGTTGTAGAGGATGTTGTTGCGAGCCATGCTGTTGTAAACCCGAATAGCTGGTCACTCGCCAGTTATTGGTAAGCAGGCGCTCACACTCACTGGCGCGCAGCACTGCTGGCGTGTCCGCAGTGTCTTGCCAGGGAATGCCATCCCATTCGCGTACGGCGTTTACCGCAACGCCATCACCCGCCCCTGCCAGCGTATGCAGTGCCGCGACCAGGGTATCCGCATCTGCCTCCTTGCCGCGTTGCAGCAAATAGCCGAGCGCATTGAGGTGCATGTCTGTCGTTTCACTTTTGCGCCGGGTGCGCTGTAGCGGTGCCACCCCCACGCTACAGTGATAAATCGAGCGCGTCAGCGCCACGTACAGCAGCCGTAAATCTTCCGCCAGCCGCTCTTCCTCAGCCAACTGCTGGCTTTCTTCCCCCTTATTGACGTCGAGCAACGCTTGAAAGGTGCGCCTGTCATGGTAGATACCATCAGACTGAGGACGAAAGTGACAAATAAACGGTAGCCAGACCAGCGGATATTCCAGTCCTTTGGATTTATGGATGGTGACAATTTGCACCAGATGGCGATCGCTCTCTAAACGCAATTGCTGGTTTTCGGCCTGCGGATTGGGCTGCAAAATCTGCTGCGCCAGCCAGCGCACCAACGCATGCTCGCTTTCCAGCGTGGCTCCAGCGTGTTGCAGCAGTTCGCCCAGATGCAAGAAATCGGTTAACCGACGTTCACCTTCACGGCTAGCCAGTAGATTTTCCGCCAAACGGTAATGCGACATCAGTGAGCGCAGCATTGGGAGCACGCCACGCCGCTGCCAAAGATCGCGAAACGCGGCAAAGGTATCGACCTGCGCATCCCAATCCGCCTCGCTCTGGTTTAGCGCATCAATCTGCTGCGCGCTGAATCCCAGTAAGGAGGTCGCCAGCGCGCTGCGCAACGTGCGTTCCTGTTCGGGCGCCAGCACGGCCTGCAACAGCCACAGCACCTCACGCGCTTCCGGTGTGGTGAAAACGCTGTCTCGGTTGGAGAGATAGACGGAGGGAATGGCAAGACGGCGCAACGCATCGCGCACCAACGCTGCTTCATGGCGGCTACGCACCAGGACACAAATATCCGATGCCTGCACCGGAGAGCGCACGCGGCCATTATCCAGCCAGGCGGTATGGCGTTGACCCGCTTGCAGCCAATCGCGAATTTGCATGGCACACTGCTGCGCCATCAGTTGCTGATACTCGCCGGTGCCCAACGCCGTCGAACCCGACAGACAAAATTGCAGTGCGGGCTGCGACACGCCGTCCATCTCGAAACGCAGCCCCTGTTTACCCGGAGCAGGCTTAACCGGCAAAAAAGGGATCGCCGAAAAAATAAACGGATTGTCGACGCATTGAAACAGGCGATTGACACCGCTGACCATCTCATGGGAAGAGCGCCAGTTGGTTTCCAGCGTGTAGTGCGCCTTAACATCGGCACGCGCCCGCATGTAAGTGAAAATATCCGCGCCACGGAAGGCATAGATAGCTTGTTTCGGGTCACCGATCAACAGCATGCCGCTGTCGGGTTGTTCACCGTAGATGGCGCGGAAAATACGATACTGCTGCGGATCGGTATCCTGAAACTCATCGATCATTGCCACCGGATGGCGCTGACGTATCGCGGCCGCCAGTTGCTCACCCAGCGGCTGGCACAGCGCCTCATCCAGACGGCTCAGCAGGTCGTCAAATCCCAAGGCAGCGCGGCGCAATTTCTCGCGGCGTACCGTCGCGCGAATATCATGCAACGCCCGATCGATAACAATATCGCGCAGTGACAGCGGTGTGGTAAGCAGCGTTTCGATAGCCGAAAACACCGGAAGCACGGGTGGCGCGCCCTTCTTGGTTTTCTCGTTCAACGTGGATTGAGCGAACCGTTCCAGCGCTTTTGGCAACGCATAGTCGGTGGTTTGCGCGTCGGCCCAAAAGCTAACGTTTTCTACCCAGCCCGGTAGATAACGGTTACTGTAGCTGCGCTTGTCCACATCCGATTCAAGAATGCACGTCTCCACCTGCGCTGCCACCTGTCGCCACTGCTGCTTGATGTCATCAATGCGCGCCAGAATCTGCTGATGACGTTGTAACAGCGTCTCATCCGGTGCGGGAGGATTATGCAGTTGTGGCGCTTCGCCCTGTAAATAGGGGGCAAGCTCGCGCTGTAACGCATCCGGCCCACTCCAGAGTTGACCAATAACGCTAACCACATCAAACGGCAAGGGATAACAATAACGCCGCCAGAAATCGGCGCAGGCCTGCCGGGTAAGAAGCTGTTCATCTTCGATCAATTCCTGATCGAAGAGCGACCCGGACTCGAAGGCATGGCTCCCGAGCATGCGCTGACAAAAGCCGTGGATAGTGTAGATGGCAGCTTCATCCATTTGCCGCTCGGCATTGAGCAACCACTCAGCAGCCAGTTGTTTATCCGGCAGTTGCGCCAGCAGCGCCGAAAAAAGCGCATCTTTACTGTCACCAGACAGGCAAGCCAGACGCAACGCATGGATGTTAGCGCGAATACGATCGCGCAGTTCCTCAGTGGCCGCCTCGGTAAAGGTCACCACCAGGATCTCTTCCACCAACAGGGGTTTAGGATACGCCGCCTCGCCGCCCAGCCCTAATAACAGGCGTAGATAGAGCCCCGCCAGCGTATAGGTTTTACCCGTACCGGCGGAGGCTTCTATCAACCGCTCACCAAACAGGGGGAGCGTAAGCACATCAAGCGTACGCGGCGTATCCTCACTCATGGAGCGACCTTCTCAACTACATTTTTTTTCTCAACCGCCGAGACTTTTTCGGCAGACAACACGCCGCTACGCGGTTTTTCAATCACGCGCTGTTTCACCGGCAGCGTCTGTTGCAGCGTTGAGGCATTGGGGTAAAGCGTCCAGCCTTTCGGCGCAGCGTAGTCAGCCTTATCGTGGTGGCTGCCCGAAATTTGCGACAACACCGCCAGCCCCTGTGGTGCCAGAGCTTGTTCGAAGAAACGAGCAAGTTGCTCTACCGTCAGCGGTTTAAGCGCCTCAATCAGTTTTTCACGGGTGTTGAAGGCAAAGTTTTCGCGATCGAGATCGTTACGCAACCGGCCAACCTCTTCGTTCATCGTTTGTGGACGCTGGCTCAGTTCGGTAATCAACGCCTGTTTGTACTGTTCAAACTCATCGGCTTTGATGGCACGCAGGCGCGGCTTGGCCTTCTGGAAGAAATCCAGATAACGCTGATACAGGTAAGCAGGCTGTTGGCTGTTACTTTGCAGCAAGAACCCGATACCGAACTGGCGGCCAACAATGGTCGGGAAGGAGAACACCGCATAACCGAGCTGCTCTTCCGTTCTCAGTTGGTTATAGAACCACGGCTGAATGATCTGATTGAGTAGCGAACTGTACGCCATGCCCTGCACTTCACCGTAACCGGTGGGAATATACACCGCAGCCAATGCAGAATCAGTGCTGCTCCCCGTACGTTGCAGGTTGGCAAGCTGAGTACGCGCGACTTCCACATTCGGGGAACGCCACCAGATTTGCCCTGAACAGGCCAGACGCGCTTTGATATCCTGCGCCAGTTTGGTTATCTGGCCTTCGGTGAGGTTACCGACGGCCAGCATTTCCGGTGCGGCATCACGCAGCAACGCGTCACGGAAGGCCATGACATCGTCCAGCGAAATATCCTTAAGCAGAGCACGCCGCTCTTCTCGCTCGGTGTAAGGTAAGGAAGAGATCGCCTGGACAGGCTCCAGTGCCTGCTCATACGCTTTGGCATTTTCAGCGGCGTCCAACTGCTGAATATACCAGGATTTCGCCTGTTCCAACTGTGCAGGGGTCGCCGTATAGCTTGCATACCCTTCGACCAGCGCCAGCATCAACTTGGGCAAATGTTGCGTGTAGCCATTGGCGTTGATGGTGAGCCCATCGTTCCCACGGGTAGAGAAGCTGATGCCTCCCACCGAGGCTTGATAGCTCAACTCATCCAGCGCCAAACCTGCCAGATAGTCATTAAGCTGAAACATCACCTGATGGCGTGCCGTATCCTGCGCCATCGGGTTACGCAGCAACACCGTGACGTTAGCTTTCGGTTCATCGGCAAAATAGCGGCTCGGCATGTAAAGCACACGCAACCCCGGTTGCTGTAGCACCATTTTGGGGTAGTTCTGCACTTCACCGCGCTTGATCAGCGAAAAATCAGTCGGGATATACGGGTTTGGCGTCGGCAGCGTGAGCGCCATTTTCTCACCCAGCGTTTGCCAGCGGGTAAACTGCGCCGGGGCTATTTTGTCCACCTGATACGGCGCATTGACAAAATACGCCTCTTTGTTGTGCGGCGCATCGGGGCTTATCAGCCAGATACGCGCACGTTCCGGTGTCATGCTGGCCAAACGTTGCTTAATCGCATCAGGATCAAAGCGATCGGCCAGATAGGCGGCATCCAGCGTATGTTCCACCGGCACGCGCATCATGGTATCCACCAGCCATTCGATATAGCCCATGTCACGCTTAACAGACTGATAGCGGAAATCGAGCGCCATCACGCGGGAGATTTCATCAAAATAACGCTGCTGGATCCCTTCCTGCTGCAACAATTGCAGATAATGGAAAATGGCAGCCACTACCACGTCATACTGCTCAAGCCCTTTATCGGTCAGGGTAACAGAGATGTTAAACAGGCCACCGTTACGATCAACAATGGGGTCAGCGCCTGCGCCCAAAGACTCGATCAATCCTTGCTTTTGCAGCCAGTCCGACAAGGTATTTTGGCTGCGATTGCCAATCAAATAGCTGATATAGGTGTTGGTTTGGCTGCGGAATGCCTGACTGGTAGGGTCGGTCTGTTCCATGACATCGCCGCGAAATTCAATACGCAGTTGCTTGCGCGGCTGCGCTGGCACGTAATGAATCATGATACCGCGCTGATCGTCCGTCACTGACGGTGCTGTGATGGCAGGCACCTTGGCCTGACGGTTGGCGATGCGCCCGAAAGTCTCTACCGCCATTTTCGCCAATTCCGGCAAGGGTTGGTTGCTGTAGATCACCCCTTTCATCAGGTTAGCCGAGTAGTAACGCTGATAGAACGCCAGCAGTTCATCATGCAGCTTGCTGCCGGGCTTGTCCTTAAGGGTTTCCAGGTTCCCGCCGGAAAAACGTGATGCCGGGTGCGCCGGATTTAGCGTTTCCGCGCCCACCTGTACCATGCGGTGTCCGTCGCGCGAGCGCGCCATGGTCAGTTCAGCATTGACTGCATTGCGTTCGCGATCCGCATTAACCGGATCGAGCAGCGGCTCGGCAATGGCATCCGCCAGACGATCGAGCGCAGGCTGTAATGCCGCATTTTCGACTTCCAGATAATAGGCAGTACGGTACGGTGCAGTACTCGCATTGTGGCTACCACCGTGTTTTTTCAGGAATTCGGCCAACGCATCCGCCTGCGGATAGCGTTTGGAACCCATCAGTACCATGTGTTCCAGATAGTGGGCCAGCCCCAACTGGCTGTTGGGATCGTCGAGTGAACCGATAGGCAGCGCCAGCGATGCCAACGAACGGGTCGCCTGAGGATCGGACACCAACAATACCGTCATGCCGTTATCTAACGTGATCGCCTGATAATTACGCGGATCGTTTTCTCCCTTGCGAATAACCTGCTCCAAAGGACGCCACCCTGCGGTTTGCGCCCACGCTGAGGACACACCGCTCAGCAGCAACATCATCATGCCGATACAACAGGCAAACTGTTTACGCCATTCTCTCTTCATTACCGTCCTTTCTCTCACGTCAATCTCGTCGTTCTTGATTCACTGCCATCACATCCGTTCGCTTATGCCTGATTGGCGCGCAGGATCGGCAACAGCCAGGTTTTTGCCGCTGTAACAATCGCCTCAATGCGGGCTTCATCCAGTTCCGGCACGATACGCTGCAAATAGAAATCCTCGCCTTCACCGGGCACCATCACGTTGCCAGCCCAGCTTTGTTGCAGCTTATTCAATGCGTTATGCACCACATCGGGTGCATCGTTCAGCGTGCCGCTTGATGCATCGTAACATGCTTGCAGCCAAGCCCCGCCGCTCTGATGCAGTAATAATAGTGGGGCATTCATGCCTTGTTGATATCCTTTAATCATATGCGCCATCTGGCGTTGTGCTTCCTCCACAGAAACCGCAGCAAAGCGCCAGACCGTCTCTTCACGGCCATACATGCGGCTCTCTCCCAAGCCTCCCGCCAGACAGTACGCCAGATGATCCAACCACAGGGCCACGCCATCTTTCATGCCTAATCGCGCCGGTCGCCAGCGCAACAACCCATCACGCTGTACCTGCATCACCCAGCCACTCAGGCGTACACCGTCTAGCGTCACGTCCAGTTCCAGGCTGGTCATTCCCACCGCATCACGCTCCGCGCTGACGCTATCAGCCAGCGCCTGCATCTCCTGACGCTGCTTTTGCCAATACAACTCACCAAAAGCACCATAAGGAAGTTCGCCCGCCGCGCGCGCGCGGTGTAACAGTTCATCGGCATCCTCTTGCGCAATCAGGGTATTGAGCAGTTGTGCATTCAACTGATAGCGGCTGAGGTTATCCAGCGCGAACGGTTCTTCATCGAGCAGTTCGTCGTTCTGCACCACAAAGTTCACGCCCAGACGCGCCTGGAAAAAGGTTTTGACAGGGTGACGATAAAAACGTTTCAACGCATCCAACGTAATATCGGGATAAGTGACCGACGCCAGTGGCGTATCAAACAACGGCTGTGGCAGCCCGGTGCGCCCGGCAGCGGCCAGCCATTCGCTGGCGAAGCTGCATGGCTGAGCGTGCTCAAGGAAGTTATCCTTGTCAAACGGCATACGCGTATGTTCGCGGCACAGATGGGCACAAACGCGTGCAGCGCTGGTGTCCAGATCCTGCGCTTCATCCCCTGGCAAATGATAGCTTTGCGCCAAATACTCCATCAGTTCGCTTACCAACACGGAGGGATAACGCTTCTTATTATCCTGAATGGCGCGACCGATGTAACTGATATAAAGCCGCTGTTGCGCCGAGATGAGCGCTTCCAGAAACAAATAGCGGTCATCATCACGACGGCTGCGGTCACCACGCTGCCCCTTCTGCGCCATCAGGTCAAACCCCAGCCGAGGCAACGTTCGCGGATAAACACCGTCGTTCATCCCCAGCAGGCAGACCACTTTGAAGGGAATCGAGCGCATAGGCATCAGTGTGCAGAAGTTAATGGCACCGGCGAGAAAGCGCTGACTCAGTTTTTCCCGATCCAAGCGTTGGGCCAAGTCGTCACGCAGCAACGCCACCTGGATCGCTTCATCAAACGCATTGGCGACTGCCGCCCCCAGCATCGCCTGCCACTGCTGCTCAATCAGAGAGAGCGCCGCATCGCTGTCGCTATCCGCAATGAAGAGATCGTCCAACAGTTGCCGACACATCGGCAACCATTGTGCTGGTGTGCGCGCTACCCGCAGACGCTGACGCCATTGACTGAGCTGCGCCAATAATTCCGCCAACTGCCCTACCAGTTGGGCAATCAAGCCGCTCGATTCATCGTAGGGCAACACGCCCTGCCAGGCCCCGGCGCTGCTGTTCATCGCATAGCCCAGCAGCATGCGTGTCAGGCCAAAACGCCAGGTGTGCTGGCCGGTAACCGGCAAATCAAGATCGCGCACGTTGTCGTCATCAAGTCCCCAGCGCACGCCAGATTCCATCACCCACAGCCGCAAACGGCGCAGTCCTTCTTCATCGATACCAAAACGGGCAGAAAGCGCCGGGACTTCAAGCAGCGACAACACCTGCTCGGCGGTAAAACGGCTGTGTGGCAACTCCAGCAGGCTGAGAAACGCAGGCAGAACCGGATGAGCGTGGCGTGCTCGCTGGTCGGAAATGGCAAAAGGCAAATAGCGCGCTGTCGGCGCATTGCCAAACACCGCTTGAATGAAAGGCGTATAGCTATCAATGTCCGCCATCATAACGATAACATCACGCGGCGTGAGTGTTTCATCCTCCGCCATCATCGCCAACAGTTGGTCGTGCAATACTTCGACCTCACGCTGCGGGCTATGACAGGCGTGAAAGGTGAGCGAAGCATCCTGCGGCGTAAGCAGGCGCTTGCGCTCACTGCTGGCCTGCGCCTGTGCGCTATCGGCAATAACGCTGCCGTCGTCAAGCTCCAGAATATCGCGCTGCATTTGCTGCAATAGCGTTGTGCCATCAAGCTCGACAAAGGCTTCGATATCATCTACTTCGTCAATCTGCGCCAACTGATAGAGATGATCTCGCCCCAGTTTTCCCCAGCTTGCCAGCAGCGGATTCACAATGCGCTGTTCGCCCTGATCGTTAAATAACGCATCGACATTGGCGGGATCGCGAAACAGCGGACGGTATTGATCTTCCGCGCCGTGGCTATGACTGTGCAAACGACGCTGACGACTTTTCAGCTTCGCCAAAAAATGGCGATCCTGAATATCACTCCAGTAATCCCGACATGGGTTAGTAAACAGCAGATGCACATCAATATGTTTCGCCAATGCACGCAACGCATGCAAGTAAACTGGCGGTAACGCTGAAATGCCGCAGATAAACACGCGCGGCGGTAGCCCTTGCGGGCAGGTATTGGTCTGCTCCAGCGTCTCGATAAAGCGTTGATAGAGGCGAGCGTGGTGCCACTCTTTCTGTTCCAGTTGCGCACTGTATTGCAAAAGCGCACGCCACAGTTCGGCTTGCCACACCTGCGCATCACCCAACCCGTCCACCAGCGCACCGGCTTGCCACTGTTTGATCCACTCAGGTCGATAAATCAGATATTGATCGAACAGATCCGCAACCCGCTGTGCCAGTTGATGCCGTTTGCGTTTATCCGCGTCATCTTGCAAATAGTGACTCAACGGCAAGAATGACGGGTTATCTTGCTGCTGAGGCAGAATATGCATCAACTTCCAGGCCATCGCTTCCTTGCTGAAGGTGTTTTCCGCCGGAATATCCGGCAACACGCGCCGACACATGTCCCACAAGAAAACCCCGGGCAAAGGAAAATGCAGATTGGCAGCAATCCCAAAGTGAGTCGCGAGTTCGATCTGTAACCATTGCGCCATACCAGGGCTTTGAACCAGGATCGTTTCAGGCTGAAATGGATCCTGCAACGGTTGGCGCGCTATCAGCGTCACCATCAGCGTTTTCAAAATATCTAACTGGTTTGAGTGATAAACCCTGAACATGATGATTCCCGTTTCGGTGCCCGCAAACCCTGCTCACCGTCAATTCAATTGCCTTCTGGCACGGTTCGCTGAGTCGTCTCAGTAAAACAAAACCAACGGTACAAGCGTGCCTGATAGTGCTGCGGCGTTGTCACCGTTGAGGAGACGCGCAGACACGCTGCCGACTGGAACTGCTCCGTCAAATGCAACTGCCATCCCGGAGGAAGATCGCGTTCAAGCAACGCCGATGACTCCCCTCCCCGACCGGCAGCATAAATGGCAAGCTGCTGATATGCCAGATGCCATGCCTGCCGTTGCTGCCATTGATGTACAAAGGCCTGCTGCAAGCGCTGATGATATTGCAGTAATCCTAACACCGATACGGCAAAAAACAGCGCGGCGATGGCGGTTTCCACCAACCCAAACCCTTGTTGACGTTGTCTTAGGCGACACCACCCACAAGGCCTTCGCAGGCTAGCCACCACAAATCGCCTCCTGCCTTTCGGGGCAAAAATCCAGCCAGCCCCCGGCGATGGGCTTCAGCAGGCTCGTCTCACCTTCAGGCTCGATGGGCACCACGCGCTGATAGAGCACCATCACCGATGAGGAAGCGGGAAGATGCCCCTCACCGCGCAGCAACATATAGTGCTCACCGGGCACTTGCCGCAAACAGACTCGCAACCCTTCAGTTGCATAGGCGAAGCATTGTTCGTCGGAACGGTTGCCCATAAACCACATCTGCCCAATGCCCCATTGTAGCGACGATTCGGCCAACACCAGCGTTTGCCAATAGCGGCGCTCATCATGGGTAAGAGACAGTGCGCTGTCCAACTGCCGTTGCATCCCCGTCATTAACAACAACCCCGCGGCTGCCAGCAACATCACCATCAAGAGCGCACCGTTGCCCTGCTGGCTCCAGCGTTTCATGCGTTATGCCCTGCAATCCAGCGTACCGTATGGCGCGCGATCTCAGGACGACGAAACCAGTGCCCCGCCAGATGCACTTCATAAAGCGTCAGTCCGGCCACATTACGCCATGCGATCACCTCGAAACGCGTTACCGTCACTTCCTGCGGATCAAGCCGCCGCTCCCATCCGCCGCCGCCACAATCGTTAATGCTGACTTGCGTTTCCCATGCTCCCGCACGCAACCGATATCCAAACGTTTCCCGGCTCTGCGGGGCACCGCCACGTCGATTAAAATCATAGGTGACGATGGCGCAACTGTTCGCCGCTTCACCGGGAAATTGCCCTAAGGTTACGACATTATCGTGACAGCGACTGGTGCAAAACCCCGCGCGGCGCAGATCTTTTTCCAGCGCAAACAGTGCCTGATGGATACGCTGCTCCAGCCAGAAGTGGCGTAGCGTATTCTGGCTATGCCTGCGCAGCGTAGGGTAAATCTGCATGGAGACGATAACCATCACACTGCCAATCAGCATTGCCAGCAGCACCTCCAGCAGGCTAAACCCACCGATTCTCCGGCCTAACAACGTGGAATGCCCAAGACTGGCTGCGTATCGCTGCATAACCGAATCCTCCCCCAGATCGATATCACGATACGCAGGCGACCGGCACCATTCTCTAACACCAGATGCCCTGCCTGTGCGGTATTGCGCAGCCCATAAAAGGTGACCGTCGGGCGCGCCATTGCGGCAATGCGCACATCGGGCGCAGAGGGCAATAGACGCCCGCCAGAGCCCTCATGGCAGCTCAACGATGTCCCTGTCCCTTCGCGCAAACACCACGCCTCACCGGCCTGAATGACACTCACCGAGCGCGTATCGTTATACCAGTAGGCATTAGCCTGCACACGTTGCAGAAACAGCATCACCAACTGCGTTTGCTGCTCGAGGCGCACAGCCTGTTGATGGGCGGTCCAGCCCTGTATTCCTCCTGCGGATAACAACGCGATGAGCGTCAGTGCAATCAGCAATTCCGGCAGGCTAAAACCCGCATCAACAAAGGTGCTTTTATCCATGACGGCAGTGTAGCCAGAATCGGGCAGTGCCCTGGCAAAAAAAAACGGGAATGCCTGTCTGCTCGCAACAAAACGGGCCCGATAGCGCGGCATTACAACGCAGATACAATGCAGGTTGAAGAAATGCAGGTTGAAGAAATGCGGATTAAAGAAATGCGGGTTGAGAAAGGATTGGTGTGAAAACAGTGTGTAAAAAAGGCTGCCAAAGCAGCCTTGATAGAAAAAGTGCAGAATCGCTGATTAAATCGCCACCGGAGCCTTGATGGCGGGGTGCGGGTCGTAACCTTCTATTTCGAAATCGTCGAACTGATAGTCAAACAGCGAGGCAGGACGGCGTTTAATAATTAATTTCGGCAACGCTTTTGGCTCGCGGCTCAGTTGCAGGTGCGTCTGCTCCATATGGTTGTTGTAAAGGTGAGTGTCACCACCGGTCCAGACAAAGTCGCCGACGTCAAGATCGCACTGCTGCGCCATCATATGTACCAGCAGTGCATAACTGGCAATGTTGAACGGCAGCCCCAGGAACACATCACACGAGCGTTGGTAAAGCTGGCAGGAGAGCTTGCCATCCGCCACGTAGAATTGGAAAAACGCGTGGCACGGTGCCAGCGCCATGCGATCCAACTCACCCACGTTCCACGCAGAAACAATGATACGGCGTGAATTCGGGTCCTGCTTTAACTGTTGCAGCACGGTTTGCAGTTGGTCAATCTGACGACCATCTGCCGCGCCCCAGGCGCGCCACTGTTTACCGTATACCGGCCCGAGATCGCCGTTTTCATCGGCCCATTCATCCCAAATGCTGACTTTATTGTCGTGCAGATAGCCAACGTTAGTGTCACCGTTGAGGAACCACAGCAACTCGTGAATGATTGAGCGCAGATGGCAGCGCTTGGTGGTCACCAGCGGAAAGCCTTGTTGCAAATTGAAACGCATCTGGTGGCCGAAAATCGATAAGGTTCCGGTGCCGGTTCTGTCTTCCTTCGGCGTTCCCTCATCAAGCACTTTCTGCATCAATTCCAGATACTGTTTCATTTCACCCTCACTACACGATTAAAAAATTTACCGTACAGCGTCCCGCTGATGTCAGCAAGGACGCCGCTCACGGCAAGCAGTTGCTGTTTTTACGCCTTACGGCGATAGGCCCAGACCATCATCAGGATACCGGCAAACACCATCGGCAGCGACAGAATCTGCCCCATGCTGATGAAATTACCGAACAGGCCAAGCTGAGCATCCGGCTGGCGGAAAAATTCGGTGATAATGCGGAACATGCCGTAGCCAATCAAGAACAGGCCGGAAACGCTACCCATCGGGCGCGGTTTACGAATAAACAGATTTAGCAGAATAAACAGCGCAATGCCTTCCAGCGCCATCTGATAAAGCTGCGACGGATGGCGCGGCAACATGCCGTACTGATTGAAGATCGCCTGCCATTGCGGGTTGGTTACCGCCAGCATCAAATCTTCGCTACGCGCACCGGGAAACAGCATCGCCCATGGCGTATCGGTAGTGACGCGGCCCCACAGCTCCCCGTTGATAAAGTTCCCCAAGCGCCCCGCGCCCAGCCCAAAAGGGATCAGCGGTGCGATAAAATCGGCAACCTGAAAGAAGTGGCGTTTGGTGCGACGGGCAAACCACAGCATGACGCAAATCACCCCAACCAAACCGCCGTGGAACGACATGCCGCCATCCCATACTTTGAACAGGTAAAGCGGGTTACTGATGAACGAGGGGAACGCATAGAACAGGACATACCCCAGACGGCCGCCCACGAACACCCCGAGGAACCCGAGGTAGAGCAGGTTTTCCACTTCTTCTTTGGTCCAGCCGCTGCCCGGTTTGTTCGCCCGACGCACAGCCAGCCACATGGCGAACACAAAGCCCACCAGGTACATCAGTCCATACCAATGGAGTGAAACGGGTCCAAGGGAGAAAATCACCGGATCAAATTGAGGAAACGCCAAGTAACTCGTTGTCATCGATCACCACATGCTTGTTTGTTTTATCTCACGACGTTGTTTATCCCACGGTGTGGGAAGTCGGGAAAGGGGAAACCTTGTTTGCCAGCGCACTCTCGGCATTAACGCCTGACGCACTGGCGGCGGTTGCGCATGATAGCACAGAGCAGCCGCTACGCAGCGTGCAAGCTCAGGAAAAGTTATGTAAACAGGATGTTACCGTTGAAACACTTTGTCAGCGTCCACCGCGGGCCAACCCGCCCAAACCGCGCTCTTCGAGGAAAAGTGCAATCCACTGGCGCACTTCGCTGGCGCTCCGCGCTAGCAAAAGGCGCTGGGTCAGCGCTTGCACCTCGGTCAGCACCAATTGACGCAGCAGGTATTTTACCCGTGCCACACTACGGCCGTTCATACTGAACGTACGATAGCCCAGCCCGGTCAATACCAGCGATCCCATGGCCTCACCGGCCATTTCGCCACAGACGGAGACTTCAAGATCAAGGTGTTGGCACTCGCGTGCGATACCTGCCAGCGCCTGCAACATGGACGGATGCAGGCTGTCATAGAGCGATGCCACGTGCGGGTTGTTGCGATCCACCGCCAGCAAATATTGGGTCAAATCGTTGGTGCCTACCGAGACAAAATCGATACGCGAGGCCAGGTGCGGCAGCAAAAACAACATAGACGGGACTTCGATCATCACACCGATGCGCGGTTGCGGCAAGGCATGCCCCACCAGTTCGCGTACCTCGGCGGCGGCCTGAGCGATAAGCCGACATGCTTCGTCCACCTCGTCCAGACTGCTGACCATCGGCAACAAAATGCGCAGGTTGCCAGTTTCGGCGTTGGCGCGCAGCATCGCCCGCACCTGGATCAAGAAGATCTCCGGCTGATCGAGCGTAACGCGAATACCGCGCCATCCCAAACAGGGGTTCTCTTCACTGATCGGCAAATAGGGAAGCTGTTTGTCGGCACCGATATCCAACGTGCGCAACACCACCGGGCGTGAGGGATAAAGCTGCAACATGCCCTGGTACTGCGCCATCTGTTCATCTTCAGAGGGAAAGCCGCTCTGTAGCATAAAAGGCACTTCGGTACGGTACAGCCCCACGCCGTCAACCAGATTGATAAAACGCTGCTCATGTTCGGCGCTGAGCCCGGCGTTGAGCATCACCTGCATGCTTTCGCCGCTTTTCAGTACCGCAGGCCGTTGCATATCGTCTTCGGCCAGACGCGTCAGCGCATTATCTTCACTCAACAGGCGCTGATATTCCTGTAAAAGCATCGGCTCAGGATCCACCAGCAGTTCACCCCGATAACCATCAAGGATCAGGGTACGCTGGTGCAATAACTCCGGCTGAATATCCGCCCCCATCAGGGTGGGGATCCCCATCGCCCGCACCATAATCGCCGCATGAGAGTTAGCGGCACCGTCGTGCACGACCACGCCCGCCAGCCGGTCTTGCGGCACATCCGCCAGCAGCGTCGCCGTCAGTTCATCGGCTACCAGAATAAAATGTGGCGGCCAGCGATCGCTGCTGGTCACACTGTCGTCAAGGTGGAACAACAGACGCTGACCCAACGCGCGGAAATCCCCGGCGCGCTCACGCAAATAGGCATCCTGAAGCACAGCAAACTGCGCGGCAAAACGCTCGATCACCAGTTTTACCGCCCACTCGGCGACATTTCCGTCATCCACTTCCTGAAACAATTCGCGCTTGAGGCGTGCATCGCTCAGCAAATGGGAGTAGAGCTCGAAAATGGCCGCACTCTCTTTTTGCGCGCTGGCGCTAAAGCGTTTACTGAAACGGCGAAACTCTGCATTGGCCTCTTCCAGCGCCTGCGTCAGGCGCGAACGCTCGCGCTCGCTATCCAGGCTTGAAGCAGGAAAAACCAGCTCCAGTGAGGGCTGGCTGCTGTCCATCCAGCCCGGCGCAATCGCCACGCCGCTCGATGCCACCAGCGCTTTGAGCCGCGTTTGCCGATATTGACCAAACAGCGCCTTGATTTGCGTCAGAGAAAGGATGGCGGCCATTTGCGCCGCCAGCGTGACCATGAAAGACTCTTCATTTTTATCAAACTGGCGGTGTTCGCGCTGTTGCACCACCAGCACCCCGAGCAGTTGTCGGCGATGAATGATGGGCACACCAAGGAAAGAACGAAAGTGCTGCTCTTTAACGGAAGGAATAAATTTAAAACTGGGGTGGGCCTGCGCATCGGCCAGGTTGATGGGTTCAGCACGCTGCCCCACCAATCCGACAATTCCTTGACCAAAGGCCAGCGTGATAAGGCGACCACGCGGCTTTTTCAAACCGCGTGTCGCCATCAGGTAGTAACATTGGCGATCGTGATCGGCCAGATAGATAGAACAGACTTCCGTATCCATCGCCTGGCAGGTCTCATTGACCAACAGATCCAGCGCATCATTCAAGCGTGATGCCGCCGCCACTTTCTCAACGATTTCTCGCAAACGCGTGAGCATGATGAGCGCGACTTATCCTCTTTTGCGCCGAGGCACCGAAGGCGCCCTCGCCGCGGCGTTCTCTTGCAGTTGTATAACCGGGCTGATAAATTCCTTCATCACCCGACGGTAAACGTCGCGTTTAAACGACACCACCTGACGCACAGGATACCAGTAACTCACCCAGCGCCAGCCGTCGAACTCCGGCGTGCCGCTGCTTTGCATATTGATATCAGATTCGTTGCTCATTAACTGTAGCAGAAACCACTTCTGCTTTTGACCGATACAAACCGGTTTTGTATCCCAACGCACCAAACGTTTTGGTAATTTGTAACGTAACCAGCTACGGGTTGAAGCCAGAATACGGACATCCTTTTTCCTGAGTCCCACTTCTTCAAACAGTTCGCGATACATGGCCTGTTCAGGGCTTTCTCCCGGATTGATGCCCCCTTGCGGGAACTGCCAGGAGTGCTGACCATAACGGCGCGCCCAGAGCACTTCACCAAGCCGATTGCAGATTACAATACCAACGTTAGGGCGGTAGCCATCATCATCGATCACCGGACTACCTCGAAAACTTTCAATGCAAAGATGACCTGATTGTTTCACACTCCCGCCACCCGGTAAACTCCTGCTTAACAGCATTGATTCTACTAATAACCTGCCGCTAACCCACAGAAAGGGGTAGAGTTATAAACAGCACGCGGCAGCCATAGCGCTTTTATTCACTATTTTTGTGGATATCACTGTGCAGAACCAAATGAAAGCATGCGGAAAACATTTTCTTTGTCGTTAAAACCGCTGCGCGCAACCCAAAAAATCTTCCTTTATTTTCAAAAAAATACCGATTTAACCCACGGCATATTCACTGCAAATAAACAGCGCAGAAAACCGGTGTTCGGCAGAGTGGTGAAAGATTGCTCCACGACGGTTTTATCCACAGCCGCAGCGCAAGAATCGCATAATAAAATACCAAAAATCGCAAAAAACCGTGACGTCAAGGCTGTAAATCAAACCAGTAGTGATGACTTATCCCGGTTATCCCAAAAATCTGTGGATAACCTGGTGTAAGATCCTGTTTACTTTCGGTGTCTATCCCTGAACAACGATAAAACCGACGCAATACATTGGCGGGATAAATAAAAAAATACGCTATGAATCATGCTATTATTGTTTTTCTTTCGGCACGGTAGCGCCCTGTTGAAAAACCTGACGGATGCTGTATTTTTTTTAGTCAATCTGACGACCTGTTTTCATAGGTGAATATGCCCAACCCGATTTCGACACCCCCTGCCGATGAGCATACGCTGCTCGAGCGCGCACAAGCGCTTGCCGGGTACACGCTGGCGGAGCTTGCTGTACGGGCAAATCTGCCGCTGCCTGCCAACCTCAAACGCGACAAGGGGTGGATCGGCGTACTGCTTGAGCGCTTTCTCGGTGCCAGCGCGGGCAGCAAACCCGAGCAGGATTTTCCCGATATCGGCGTGGAGCTAAAAACCATTCCGATTGATGACAGGGGCAGACCGCTCGAAACCACCTTCGTGTCGGTGGCTCCGCTGACCGGCAACAGCGGTGTCACTTGGGAAAGCAGCCATGTACGGCACAAGTTGGCACGGGTGCTGTGGATCCCGGTGGAAGGGTCGCGCGAGATTCCGCTTGGCGAACGACATATCGGCACGCCGCTTATCTGGAGCCCCTCTCCCGAGGAAGAGATGCTGCTGCGTCGGGATTGGGAGGAATTGATGGATCTGATTGTGCTTGGCAAAGTGGAGAGCATCACCGCACGTCACGGCGAGGTATTACAATTACGGCCCAAAGCGGCCAACAGCAAGGCGCTGACACAAGCGATCGGCGAGTTTGGTCAGCCTATCATGACCTTGCCACGCGGTTTCTATTTAAAGAAGACCTTTACCGGCCCACTGTTAGCTCGCCACTTTCATCTTTAAACACCATAGATAATGCGTATCATTTTTTCTTGCCAGAAAGCCGAAAGCAAAGCGTATAATCTACGTTTACATTTCGTTTAGGTGTGATTGATATAATGTTTGATTGGATTGTTGATCCGAATGCATGGTTGGCGCTCGGCACACTGACCATTTTGGAGATCGTACTAGGTATCGACAACATCATTTTCCTTTCTCTGGTTGTCGCCAAGTTACCCAAAGCCCAGCAGAATAAAGCGCGCCGTATCGGCCTTCTGGGGGCCATGCTGATGCGCCTTGGCCTGCTCGCCTCGATCGCCTGGGTGATTCGCCTTACCAACCCGCTGTTTACGCTGATGGATAATGAAATCTCCGTCCGCGATCTGATCCTGTTTTTCGGCGGCTTGTTCCTGATCTGGAAATCCAGCCGCGAGGTTCATGAGACCATAGAGGGTGGCTCTGAAGCTCATGCCAGCCAGGTGCATTCCTTTTTTGGGGCGATTGTGCAGATCATGCTGCTGGACATCATCTTCAGCCTCGACTCCGTCATCACCGCCGTCGGCCTTTCCGATCATCTGTTTATCATGATGGCCGCCGTGGTGATTGCCGTGGGTGTGATGATGTTTTCCGCCCGCGTTATCGGTGAATTTGTCGATCGTCACCCATCGGTGAAAATGCTGGCACTCTCTTTCCTGATTCTGGTGGGCTTTACGCTGATTCTGGAAAGTGTCGATGTCCACGTTCCCAAGGGCTATATCTATTTCGCCATGTTCTTCTCAATGTCGGTTGAAGCGCTGAATCTGATGCGCGGCAAAAAAGCGACAAGCGCAGAGTAACGCCCCAGCGGGTAGCATTGCTGCCCGCTCTCCCCCCCTGTTTTTACGCGTAAATCATCGATTATTTCCATTATTCCTACATTCTTCTTTTTCACGCTTTGCTAGACTCATCTTGTATATTCATGTTTTTTGATAGAGATTAGGTTCTGACAGAGAGCCATCGCCCGTTTTTTACTATTCGAGTGGATTACCTGATGACGATTAGACACAAAGCCATCGCGTTATGCTTTTTTGCCTTGTTGGTGAGCGGGTGTAGCAGCAACTATGTTATTGCCACGAAAGAGGGGCAGATGTTGCTGACGAAAAACAAGCCGGCGTTGGACAAAGATACTGGCCTACTCAGTTATCTTGATGAAGATGGGCAGTGGCGACAGATCAATAATGAAGTTGTCTCCCAGATTGTTCAGCGTTAACGGCAGGACAAGCCATTAAAGGTGCTTCCCCCCATAGCATTGCTTGGTTATAGTCAGAAACAGGCGCTGGTTTTTCCCTTTGCGTAAGGGATGAGGACGCCGGGATTTTCAGACATTAAGGAAGCTGGCAATGCTCTATCACCGTATTCCCCATAGTGCTTTAGAAGTCAGCGTGCTCAGTCTGGGCACCATGACGTTTGGTGAACAAAACAGTGAAGCGGAGGCGCACGCGCAGCTCGATCGCGCAGTGGCAGCCGGCGTTAACCTGATTGACACCGCAGAAATGTACCCCGTGCCGCCGCGACCGGAAACACAGGGGCTCACGGAACGCTATATTGGCTCTTGGTTAGCCTCGCGTGGCGGCAGAGAAAAACTGATTTTGGCAAGTAAAGTCGCCGGGCCAAGCCGTGGCAGCGACGTTGGTATACGTCCGCAACAGGCATTGGATCGAAAAAATATCCGCGCCGCGCTGGACGCCAGCCTCACACGCCTTAACACCGACTACCTCGATCTTTATCAAGTGCACTGGCCGCAGAGACAAACCAACTGCTTCGGCAAATTGAACTATCAATACACCGATGACAAAGCGACGGTGACACTGCTGGAAACGCTGGAAGCCCTTGAAGAACAGGTGCGAGCGGGCAAGATCCGCTATATCGGGGTGTCGAATGAAACCCCCTGGGGCGTGATGCGCTATCTGCAACTGGCCGAAAAACATAATCTACCGCGCATTGTTTCCATCCAAAACCCGTACAGCCTGCTCAACCGCAGCTTCGAGGTGGGTTTGGCCGAAATCAGCCAGCACGAAGGGGTGGAGCTGTTAGCCTATTCGCCCCTCGCCTTTGGCACATTAACCGGGAAATATCTGAATGGCGCGCAGCCTGCCGGTGCGCGCAATACGCTGTTCAGTCGTTTTGTGCGCTACAGCGCGCCGCACACCCAGCAAGCTATTGCCGAATACGTGGCGCTGGCACAACGTCACGGGCTGGATCCGGCACAGATGGCGTTGGCGTTTGTGCGTCAGCAGCCGTTCGTCGCCAGTACCATTCTGGGGGCAACCACGCTTGAACAACTCGACATCAACCTTGCCAGCCTTGAAGTGCAATTGAATGCCGACGTGCTGGCTGAGCTGGAAGAGATTCACCGCCGTTTTACCATCCCGGCACCTTGATGCGCGGCTAAAATATCGATCAAGGCCCAGCATGTTGGGCCTTTTTTTCGCCTAAAGTGTCCCGGTGCCACCGTCTGAACACCAGACCTGCCCCGAGGTGTAGCTACAGGCTTTCGACGCCAGTGTCACGTAAAGCGGCGCGATCTCTGCCGGCTGCCCGGATCGTCCCAGCGGGCTGTCAGCGCCAAATTGCGGTAGCGCCTCTTGCGGCTGCCCACCGCACACTTGCAGTGGCGTCCAATAGGGACCTGGAGCAACGGCATTGACACGGATGCCCTTAGGCCCTAACTGCTTGGCCAGCGCTTTGGTAAACGCCACGTTGCAGGCTTTCGTCTGGGCATAATCAAGCAGCCCAGCAGATGGGGCATACGCTTGTACCGAGGCAGTGGTGATAATTGACGCGCCCGGCTCCATGACGCTCAACGCATATTTCGAGAGCCAAAACATCGCATAGACATTGGTTTTAAACGTAGCATCAAACTGCTCGGTCGAGAGATCGACGATGGATTCCACGAACTGCTGTTTTCCGGCGTTGTTGACCAGAATATCCAACCCGCCCAGGCAACGATGCGCCTCTTCAATCAGCGACTTGCAGAACGCTTCATCACGCAGATCGCCTGCAATACCATACCCTTGCTGACCCGCTTCTCGAATAAGCGCAATAACCTCATCGGCATCTTGCTGTTCATCGGGTAGATAATTAATCACCACATCGGCACCTTCACGGGCAAAAGCAATGGCAACCGCTCTGCCGATACCCGAGTCGCCTCCCGTAATCAGCGCTTTGTGCCCCGCCAGGCGACCACTTCCCTGGTAGCTGGTTTCACCATGATCGGGGCGAGGCGTCATTTTCCCCGCCAGGCCCGGTTCAGGCTGGCTTTGTTGAGGATACGGGGGCATGGAATAGTGAAGTTCGTCGTGCTTCATAATCGACTCCTGTTTGGTGAGTTTATCAACGTTAACCAGCAATAGCCGCAGCGACCTTCTCCCGCGACCACACACGGTGTTTTTTCATAACGGCGGTAAGTTCATCCACCAGGTGTTGCGAGGTGTTATTGACGATAACGCCTTCATCGGGAGCAGGCAGTGATAACGCGGAGTACAGCGCTGACGCGTCTCCTTGCAGGCCAATCCCTTTGAGGTGTTTGAAGCTTTGGATAAGAAAATATTTGGCAGCACCGTTTTGCATCAATGTTGCGACAGCCTGTTTTCCGGTTGGGACAATCGCTGCGTCGAACAGCACCGAGGGATTGCCCTCAAACGAGCCATTAACCTCAAGGTGATGGCCTTGCAGCGTGGTAATCCCCCCGACTCGGGGGGCTAAGATTCTGGCGTGTACCCCTTGTTGCTCCAGGCAACGGATCATGCTGGCAACGGCATCGCCACACACGCCGTCAGCCACCAGCAGTGCAACCTGACGCGATTTGATACGGTAGTCCAGAGCCACCTCACGCGCATTTTCAGCATAAATACTGAGCGAAGGTTCAGCCGTAAGCCCATTGACGGCGCTTGGGATCGGGTAGGCAAGCTGTGCGGGTGCGAGCGAGAGGCCCACTTGCTGCGCGACCCGTTTAGCCAGGTCTTTATCGATGTGGCACAGTTGGTCAACCACGCGTTTTCGGATCCACGGTCGCTGAACCTTGCCCAGTTCAAAGCTGAATCCATCGACAATATGGGTCTGCTCATAGTCCGTTTGACTTAACCAAAACAGGCGCGGCTGCGAGTAGTGATCTGAAAATGAGGCGCTTCTCTGGCGGATTTTTTCACCGTTTACCGGCTGTTGGGCGGTGGAGAAGCCCCCCTGATGCGCGGCGGATGGCGTTTCTCTTGGCCAGTTGTTATCAATGGAGTTAGGTTCATAATTGGCGGCACCAGAAAGACGCATTCTGTGTTGACCATCGCGCTGGTGATTGTGAAAGGGGCAAAGTGGTTTGTTGATGGGGATCTCATGGAAATTAGTGCCACCCAACCGGCTGATTTGCGTATCCAGATAGGAAAACAGCCGCCCCTGAAGCAGTGGATCGTCAGAAAAATCCAGCCCGGGCACCAGGTTTGCCGGGCAAAATGCGACCTGTTCGGTCTCGCAGAAATAATTATCCGGATTGCGGTTAAGCGTCATTTTCCCGACGCGCTGCACGGGAACCAGCGATTCAGGGATCAGTTTGGTGGGATCGAGAATATCGAAGTCAAAGCGATGCTCATCCTGCATCGGTATGATTTGTAAACCCAGTTCGTATTCAGGGTAATCCCCTGCCTCTATGGCTTCCCATAACTCACGCCGATGGAAATCTGGGTCCCGTCCTGCAATCAGTTGGGCTTCATCCCACAACAAGGAGGCAACGCCATAAAGTGGTTTCCAATGAAAACGCACAAAGTGGCAGTGCCCTTCGGCATTGATCATCTTGAATGTGTGGATGCCAAACCCCTCCATCATGCGGTAACTGCGCGGGATGCCACGATCTGACATTGCCCACATCACGTTGTGCAGCGTTTCCGGCTGGAGCGAGATAAAATCCCAGAAAGTATCGTGAGCACTTTGGCCTTGTGGGATCTCATTATGCGGCTCAGGCTTAACGGCGTGGACCAGATCGGGAAACTTGATGGCATCCTGAATAAAGAAGACTGGCGTGTTATTGCCGACCAAATCAAAGTTGCCCTCATGGGTATAAAATTTCGTTGCCCAACCACGAATATCCCTGACCGTATCAGCCGAACCGCGCGAACCTTGAACCGTGGAAAAGCGCACAAACACCGGCGTTTCACTATCAGGCTGTTGCAAAAACCCGGCCTTGGTCAAATGTGTCAGCGGCTTATAAACCTGGAAAACCCCGTGTGCCGCAGCCCCTCGCGCATGCACCACCCGTTCAGGAATACGCTCGTGGTCGAAGTGGGTAATTTTTTCTCGCAGCATAAAATCTTCGAGCAGGGTTGCGCCTCTTTCTCCCGCGCGCAGTGAGTTTTGGTTGTCAGCAATTTTGATCCCCTGGTTGGTGGTTAACGCCTCACCCGCTGGGAAGTCCTTTGATTTTTCTAACTGACGCAGTTTGTCATTGCTGATTTCAGGCGATTTCTCAATGCCAGGGGACATGGGAGCAGTACCGGGTGGATTGGTGCTTCCAGAGAGCTTCAATGACGCCCCTTGTGCAATCTCAGCGTTACTGTGCGATGACGCCGTGCTATCTGGTTCATTTTTTTTATGATTCTCTGACTCATGATGTGTATCCCCTTTCATACTCACCTCTAAATATTGATTAAAATCAGCAGATTAAAAAAAACCTCTAGACACACATTCAGTATAGTTAATTTTTTTTAATATATTAGCTACGAAATGATTTGATTTGATCGATAGATTTGGCGGGGAAAGGTGATTGACAGGGTGATGGTTGGCAGCAGCGGCGACGGTTCGCCGCCGAATCAGGACTGTTGAGAGCGTCAGCCCAGGAGGCACCAGTACCCTTCGGCTTCAAGATACGTTAAGCCGACTTATCAATCAGCAACGGGAAGCCCCACCCAGCAATTTTGAGGATGAAGCGGGGGCATAAAAAAAGCCACTCTGGCGAAATAGGTGTTTTCACCAGAGTGGCGCTGTAGATACGATTACGGCAGGGATTTGAGCAACTGCTTACGTTGGTTTTCCAGTGCAATAACCCGCTGGCACACATCCTTGCCAAAGCGCTGAAACGTGAGTTCCTGGTTATTCCACTCGGTTTGAATCGCTTGTTGCAGGTTACCAAGGTTACCCATCATCGCCTGCAACGGATTGCCTCCACCGGAAAGCTGCTTCACGCCCATCTCGTTCAGGCTGTCTTGCAACACGCCGCCAAGCGCTTGCTGCACCAACTGGCGACCATCCTGCTCCACCTGTTTGACGGCCTGGTGATGAAACGCAATGCCATCGCTACGCGGCTCGAGAATGCGCGCCATCTGCTGCTTGAGTTGGGTATCCAACGAAACCAGCCGGGTGCGCACATTGCTGTCACTCCCCAGCTCCTTAGCGATGACGCCGTCCAGCGCCACACGCGCTTTTTCCAGGTGCGCTTGTGCACCCTGCTCAATCCACGGCAGTTGCTGACGCAAATCCGCTTGATACGCTTTCGCCTGCTGACGCTGTGTCGCAGTAAGCGTTAACGCCGTCTGGTTGCGCGTGACATCGCCCTGCGGCGAAATCACCAGATTGCCACTCGCACCAACCACCTGCACCTGTTGCGGTGT
The DNA here is from genome assembly GCF_025962655.1 of Candidatus Symbiopectobacterium sp. NZEC151. Lineage (GTDB taxonomy): Bacteria > Pseudomonadota > Gammaproteobacteria > Enterobacterales > Enterobacteriaceae > Symbiopectobacterium. Next base: position 467,321 of record NZ_JAGFPE010000002.1, read on the forward strand.
GATGAAGATATCATCCTGCGGATTCACTTCACATTGATACGCCGCCTGTGCCTGCCAGGACAACAAAGCCAGCAGAGAAAGCATTACCGATCGCAACATGTCGTCTTCCTATAAATTACAGAATCAGGAGAGCAGATTTTCCGGCAGATCCCACCAGATATCGAACAGTTCGCTGACTTTAACGTCTTGCAACTGCTGCGCTTTCAGCCAGGCAGAGACCTGCTCACGGTGCGCATCGGTGCAATGGCCCGTCTTCTGCAAGCAGATCAAGCCTTCCCATTGCAGATAACCGCTGCCTTCAAATGCCAGGCCCGCCGGATCAATCACATCGTCAACAAACTTGTCCAGAGTCGCATCGATGGTTTCTACCGACGTGCCCTCAGCGAAACGCCAGCTTACCGAAAAGCCCAGTTCCTGAAACTCATCAATGTGTAACTTTTTGCGCAAACGACGACTGCGTTGTTGTGCCATTATTTTATCCTCTCAAACATAAGATCCCATACTCCGTGGCCTAACCGCTGGCCGCGCGCTTCAAACTTGGTTAACGGGCGAGACGATGGGCGAGGAACATAGTCCTGTGTGGCGGAAAGATTACGGTATCCCGCCACATCGCGCATGACTTCCAGCATATGTTCCGCATAAGGCTCCCAGTCTGTCGCCATATGAAACACGCCACCACTCGCCAGCTTGCGCAGCACCCGCTCCGCAAACGCTTTTTGTACAATACGACGTTTATTATGGCGCGCTTTGTGCCAAGGGTCAGGGAAAAAGAGCTGTACCATGGCCAGTGACCCATCGGGAATCATCTGCTCCAGCACTTCCACCGCATCATGGCACATCACACGCAGATTACTCAGATTGGCTTCCTGCGCGGCAGCCAGGCAGGCACCGACGCCGGGAAGATGCACCTCAATCCCTAAAAAATTCTGCTCAGGGTGTTGCTCTGCCATGGTGACCAACGACGCCCCCATGCCAAACCCGATCTCCAGCACCGTCGGCGCTTCGCGACCGAAAAGCACGGAAAAATCGAGCGCTTGCGCCTGATACTCTACCCCCATTACGGGCCAGTAGTTATCCAGCGCCTGCTGTTGTCCATTGGTTAAACGCCCCTGACGGCGCACAAAACTGCGAATACGGCGCAGCGGACGCCCATCCTCATCAAATTCCGGTGAAATGACGTTATTGATCATAGAAAACGTGTGCCGATGGCCTGTTCAAATTCGCCTAAAGAAAGGCACATTATGCAAGGATACCGCGGTTTGGCAAGGGGGATACCTCGGAAAGTTCCGGTTTACAGCACATTAACTCTGTGCTGGAATCGCTGTCAGACTTTTCACCCGGCAAGAGAGTGGCTTTTTTATGATGCAAGCGCAGCCGTTTGCGCAGCAGGTGTTGGCATGGTATGAGCGCTATGGCCGCAAGACACTGCCGTGGCAACAAGAGAAAACGCCATATACCGTCTGGCTTTCCGAGATCATGCTACAGCAGACGCAGGTCACCACGGTCATTCCTTATTTTCAACGTTTTATCGCACGCTTTCCTGATGTTCGCACCCTGGCGGCAGCCCCCTTGGATGAGGTGCTGCACCTGTGGACCGGGCTGGGTTATTACGCGCGTGCGCGCAACCTGCATAAAGCCGCGCAGACCATCATGGACCAGTATGGCGGTGAGTTTCCGACCACGTTGGAAGCCGTCTGTGCGCTGCCGGGTGTCGGGCGTTCTACCGCAGGCGCGGTACTGTCCCTTTCTCTCGGTCAGCATCACCCGATTCTTGATGGCAATGTCAAACGCGTGCTGGCACGCTGCTACGCGGTAGCTGGCTGGCCGGGTAAAAAAGAGGTTGAGCACCAGCTCTGGTCCCATAGCGAGCAGATCACGCCCGCAGTGGGCGTTAGTCAGTTTAATCAGGCGATGATGGATTTGGGCGCAATGGTGTGCACCCGCAGCCGCCCGAAATGCGAACTTTGCCCGCTGAGCAACGGTTGCATGGCTTATGCCAATCACAACTGGGCCAACTATCCGGGTAAAAAACCGAAGCAGACGTTACCGGAAAAAAGTGCCTGGTTTCTATTGCTGCAACGGGGCAATGACGTATGGCTGCAACAGCGCCCTGCGACCGGGCTGTGGGGGGGATTGTTTTGCTTTCCGCAGTTCAACACGCAGGATGATGTGGAACCTTGGCTGCAACAACGTGGTCTGAAAACCACAGACGTGCAGCAACTGGTGTCGTTTCGCCACACCTTTAGCCATTTCCATCTGGATATTGTTCCGCTCTGGCTCGCATTACCCACTGACATTCCTCGCGCTTTGCACAATGCTTGCATGGAGGAAAAAACCGGTCTCTGGTATAACTTAGCGCAACCGCCCGCCGTCGGGCTGGCTGCACCGGTGGATCGACTATTACGCATGTTAACGCAACACTCCGGCGGCAGTTTGATCTGACCCGCACGCGTTATCCAAGAGGAATCAGCATGAGCAGAAGCATTTTTTGTACTTTTTTACAACGTGAAGCCGAAGGGCAAGATTTTCAGCTTTATCCGGGAGAACTGGGCAAACGCATCTATCAGGAAATTTCGAAAGAGGCGTGGGCGCAATGGCAGACCAAGCAGACCATGCTGATCAACGAGAAAAAGCTCAACATGATGAACGTGGAGCACCGTAAACTGCTGGAACAGGAGATGGTTAAGTTCCTGTTTGAAGGGAAAGATGTGCATATTGAAGGCTTTACCCCGCCTAGCGCATAACGTCAGGGCCTTACGGCCCTATTGTCTCTTTATACTGGCACCGCGTTGCTAATGAACCGTTGATAACAAGATACTTATAACGAATCATTTATGAAGAAATTGCTAGCGTTGTTGCTCGTTGCGCCCTTGCTGATCTCCTGTTCCGGCAAGCGCGGCGATCTCAATAATGAAGAATTCATCAAGGATACCAACGCCTTTGACATTCTGATGGGGCAGTTCGCCCACAACATCGAGAATATCTGGGGCATGAACGAAGTGCTGATTGCCGGCCCGAAAGACTACGTTAAATATACCGATCAATATCAAACCCGTAGTCACATCAACTTCGATGCCGGTACGATTACCATTGAAACCATATCAGCAACCAATTACGCGCCGAGCTTGCGTCAGGCGATCATCACCACATTGCTGATGGGTGACAACGCCAGCAACACCGATCTCTATTCGGATGCCAATGACATCCAGATTAGCCGTGAGCCGATGCTATACGGCCAGGTGTTAGACAACACCGGACAACCGATTCGTTGGGAAGGCCGTGCCGCCAGCTTTGCCGATTACCTGCTGCAAAACCGCTTGCAGAAACGGACCTCCGGACTGCATGTGATCTGGTCTGTCACCTTCCAACTGGTACCAAACCACTTGGACAAGCGTGCGCATAAATACCTGCCGTTGATTCGTCAGGCCTCCGCGCGCTATGGCATCGAAGAATCGCTGATTCTGGCAATCATGCAAACCGAATCCAGCTTCAACCCTTACGCGGTGAGCCGTTCTGACGCATTGGGGCTGATGCAGGTGGTGCAGCACAGCGCCGGACGTGACGTGTTCAAGAGCAAGGGGAAATGGGGGCAGCCTAGCCGCAGCTACCTGTTCGATCCTGAGAATAACATCGACACCGGCGTGGCCTATCTGGCTATTCTGAAAAACACCTACCTGGGTGGTATCGAGAACCCAACCTCACGCCGCTATGCCGTGATTACGGCGTACAACGGTGGGGCAGGCAGCGTGCTGCGCGTATTCTCCAGCGACAAAGACAGGGCCTTTAGCCTCATCAACCAGATGTCACCGGGCGAAGTCTACGATACCTTGACCACCAAGCACCCGTCATCCGAATCGCGGCGCTATCTCTACAAGGTCAACTCGACGCAGAAAAACTATCGCCGTTAATCGGGATGTTGCACTGACCTCTGGCGTATTGGTACGCCAGAGGTACATAAGGTTAATGCCAGGCTTTATTCAGAAAATCGCTGATGGTTGCAATTATCTGATGGTGTATTTGTTCACGAGATCGCTTGTTTCCGTCAACGCAGATGATGCCCTCTCCCGGTTGCTCATGTTCGAGCAGTTCTATCGCCCCCGGCTTACACAACTGCATGAAACTAAAATGTGAAGCGTCATTCACCTCCAAATAATGGGTCTGTCGCTGGGGCATTTTCTGCGCCATAGAATAGGACTCGAGCGTGGCAGGTAACTGCGGATCCGGCTGCCCAGCACTGATAACCAATACTGGGATATTAATAGCCGACAGACTTTGCGAAGTGAAGCCACGCGCCAATCCTAAATCTAATGAGACAACAGCGGTCACACGCGCATCTCGCTCTGGTTGCCCTAACAGGGTATTCGCTTGCGCTTCTTGGGGTATCCCCATATTCTGATACACGATACAAGAAGCCAGCTCAGTATGCGTTTGACAATCGGTTTCAAACTGTTGGGTATCAAAGCGCCCTCCTGCCAGTTCCATAGCCGTCCATCCCCCGAGTGAATGCCCAATAACGGCAATCTTTCCTGACGCAATAGTCCCAACGACGTTCTGTTTGTTTTGAATGGCTGAAATCACTCGACGAACATCATCTGGCCGCAACCAAAGTTTGGCTGCAATCGCCTTATTCATCATCATTGACGTGGTACCGGGATGGTCAGTGGCAGCAACAATATAACCTTGTTGCGCCAGCGCGTGCGCCAACCAGAGTTGATTACGCCAATTGCCGCCAAACCCATGTGAGAGCGCAATAAAGGGATGCATACCGTGCGCTGGTTGAGCATTTTCTTGCACAGCGACACCGACAAAAGCCGAATTGTCCCCTACCGATTTAACCGGTATCTCACTCGGTGCAGCAGGATAAAGCACTACAACATTAAGCGCGCGTTCGGGAACATCATTTGTCAGGTTGAATTGACGAAATCCCACTTGGGGAGAAGCCAATGCCGTTGCACAGAGCAGCCCTGCTCCGAGCAAAAAACCAGTACGCCATACCATCTTTCGTTCCTCCTGTTAGAAAGCGGACAAATTGTGCCAGCAAATAGCCGAAATAAGAAAGTGAACGCCTCCAATGTGCTGTTAATTTCGATGCCAGGGCAGCGGCGCATCACTTCCCATGCAGCACAATGTCACTGCACTCCATACCATTGCACACAATCCCAACACTTTTTTTGCCAGCACAGGCGAGAAAGGGTAGCATCGCTGCCCGAAACAAACATAACAAAGGGTTATGACTGCGGAGCGAGGAGTAGCACACCGCGCACCTGCATGACCGCAACGTCATACCAAACGCCATCAGGCATGAGAGACCAGCAGGAACACAAACAGAGCATGACACACAACAACACAACAGATGTGACGCGTCAGACCAGCAAAGCGCGCTGGCTCGACTCCCACGAAAAAGGTTATCAAAAAAGCATCAGCAAACGCCACGTACAGATGATTGCCATTGGCGGCTCTATCGGTACCGGACTGTTTTTAGGCGCAGGAGCTCGCCTGCAACTGGCAGGCCCTTCACTGGCGCTGGTGTACCTGACCTGCGGTATCTTCTCTTTCTTTATCTTGCGTGCACTCGGTGAGTTGATTGTTCATCGCCCCTCCAGCGGCAGTTTTGTCTCTTATGCGCGAGAATTTCTCGGCGAAAAAGGCTCGTATCTGGCGGGCTGGATGTACTTCCTTAACTGGGCGATGACCGGCATTGTGGATATCACGGCGGTTGCGCTCTATATGCACTACTGGGGAACGTTTGCCGATGTGCCGCAGTGGGTGCTGGCTTTGGGTGCGCTCTCCATTGTTACTACCATGAACCTGATTGGCGTGAAATGGTTCGCCGAGATGGAATTCTGGTTTGCCTTGATCAAGGTAGCGGCCATTTCGCTGTTTCTGATTGTCGGGACGGTGTTTCTGGCAAGCGGTCACCCTGTCGCGGGCAACCCAACCGGTTTTCATCTGATCAGTGATAACGGCGGCCTGTTCCCCCACGGATTATTGCCCGCATTGGTGCTGGTTCAGGGCGTGATCTTTGCCTTCGCCGGTATCGAAATCATCGGCACTGCCGCCGGTGAAGCCAAAGACGCCCGGCGCATTCTGCCTAAAGCCGTTAACAGCGTTATCTGGCGTATCGCCCTGTTTTACGTGGGCTCTATTGTGTTGCTAGTGTGTCTGCTGCCGTGGAACGCCTATCAGGCCGGGCAAAGCCCATTTGTCACCTTCTTTAGCAAGCTGGGCGTGCCCTACATGGGTGATGTGATGAACGTGGTGGTGCTTACCGCAGCATTATCCAGCCTGAATTCCGGCCTCTACTCGACCGGACGCATTCTGCGCTCACTGTCACAGGGTGGCTCAGCGCCGCACTTCCTGTCGAAAATGAGCGCGCAGTCGGTTCCCTATACCGGCATTATGGTGACGGTGGCGATCCATATCGTTGGGGTATTCCTTAACTATATTGTGCCGTCACAGGTGTTTGAGATTGTGCTGAATATGGCCTCTATCGGCATCATCTGTTCCTGGGCATTCATTATTTTATGCCAGATGAAGCTGCGTCAGGCCATCAAACAGGGTAAAGCTGAGCCGGTTTCATTCAAGATGCCCGGCGCACCGTTTACCTCCTGGATGACGCTAGTGTTCTTGCTGGGCGTGGTGGTGCTGATGGCGTTTGACTACCCGAACGGCACCTGGACCATTGCTTCCACTCCGGTGCTGGCTATCTTGCTGATTGTGGGATGGTACGGGCTGAAAAAGCGTCGCGCTGCGGCTAATGGCGAAATCGCGGCAACACCCGCGTCTGCAACCGAATAAAAAAAACGGCGCGAGGGTTTACCCCTCGCGCCACTAATACCATTAATAACAATTATTCCTGAATCACATGGGCGCACAGGCGCTTAGCGCCATCTTCCTGCTCAACGCTGTAGACACCTTGCAACTCCGGTGAGAAGCCCGGCATCCGGTTAATGCCTTCTTCTAACGCCAGGAAGTAGCGCAGCACCGCCCCGCCCCAAATTTCTCCCGGCACCACACACAGCACGCCCGGCGGATAAGGAAGCGCACCCTCTGCCGCGACACGACCTTCAGCCTCGGCCAGTGGGATCAAATCCACATCCCCGCGCACAAAGGCATTGTTTGCCGCCTGCGGCAGCATCACGGCACGCGGCAATGTCGCTTTGCGGAACATGGCTTTTTGCAAATATTGCACGTTATGGCTTACATAGAAGTTATGCATTTCCTGACACAGTTGGCGCAGCGTATAGCCGGAGTAGCGCTGTTCGTATTTGTGATAGAGATTCGGCAGCACCTCGCTTAACGGTGCATCGCGTGCAATCAGCGTCTCAAAACGCACCAGCGCCTCCACCAGATGCGACAGCTTGGCGCTGTCTTCCGCAGGCGTCAGCAGAAACAGGATCGAGTTAAGATCGCTTTTCTCCGGGATGATGCCATGCTCACGCAGGTAGTTGGCCAAAATGGTGGCTGGAATGCCGAAATCGGTATATTCACCGCTGCTGGCATCAATACCCGGTGTAGTCAGCAACAGTTTGCACGGATCGATAACGTACTGGCCTTGCGCATATCCCTCAAAGGCATGCCACGCTGCTCCGGGCTCGAAATTGAAGAAACGGACATCCTGCGCAATGTCGTCCGTGGCGTGATCCTGCCACGGCACACCGTCGATCAGATCCGGAACAAAGGGTTTGATCAACGAACAGCGAGCCAGCAGTTGCTTACGAGTATCGATGCCCTGCTTGACGCATTCGAGCCACAAGCGACGACCACTGCTGCCTTCGTGCATTTTTGCATTAACATCGAGCGCGGCAAACAGCGGATAAAAAGGGCTGGTCGAAGCATGCAGCATAAAAGCGTGGTTAAAGCGCTTATGGTTGCAAAACCGCTTTTGTCCTTTGATATGCGTGTCTTTTTTGTGGATCTGAGAGGTTTGCGAAAAGCCCGCCTGCTGCTTGTGAACCGATTGGGTAACAAAGATGCCCGGATCGTTCTCATTCAACTCCAGCAACAGCGGCGAGCACTGTTCCATCATCGGGATAAACTGCTCGTAGCCCACCCAGGCAGAGTCAAACAGAATGTAATCACACAGATGGCCGATGCTATCCACCACCTGACGCGCGTTGTAAATGGTGCCATCGTAAGTGCCGAGCTGGATCACCGCCAGCCGGAACGGACGCGGTGCATCCGCGCGATGCGGAGCCTCTTCCCGAATCAAACCGCGCAGATAAGCTTCATCAAAACAATGCGCATCCACCCCGCCAATAAAGCCAAACGGATTTCGTGCCGTCTCGAGGTAGATTGGCGTTGCACCGGCTTGAATCAACGCGCCATGGTGGTTGGATTTATGGTTATTGCGATCGAACAACACCAAATCGCCCGGCGTCAGCAACGCGTTGGTCACCACTTTATTGGCTGACGAGGTGCCGTTGAGTACAAAGTAGGTTTTGTCGGCATTAAACACTTTGGCCGCAAACTTCTGCGCTTTTTTCGCCGCCCCTTCGTGAATCAGCAGATCGCCCAGTTTCACATCCGCATTGCAGATATCGGACCGGAAGAGCGTTTCGCCATAGAACTCAAAGAATTGGCGTCCGGTGGGGTGCTTGCGAAAAAATTGGCCGCCCTGATGCCCCGGGCAGGCGAAGGTGGAATTGCGCATGCCGACATATTTGGACAACGTATCGAAAAACGGCGGCAATAGCCCTGACTGGTAATCCGCGGCGGCTTTCTCCAGCAGCGGAGCATGCTCACCCGCACCGTCCACGCGCAACCAGTTGCTGCCAGGCGGCAACGCTTCCTGTGCTGAATACCAAGGCTCGTTCACCACGAACGCCGGAATGCCGAAACCGGTGTGCTGCAACAGCGACAACACTCCACATCGCGCCTCGTCAAGAGAAACGACTACGGCTGCCACATCAGTAAAGTCGGTTTGACTCAGGGAGACAATTTCTCGCTGGGTATGAAGACGGCCCGCAACCGTCGCGTTCGCTGCAATTTTTAACTGTTTCATGTAACCAAACCCAAACGCTTAAGGATGAGTAGTGGCGCAAAGGCACCGTGTAAAGCGTCATCACTGTCAGGCCTAGATGGCATATCCGCATAGTAAAACAGATATACATTAATCTTATGACAAGACCAGACGGTGCGACTGACAAATACCGCTTTTTGCCTATACGGCTTAACACGTAAGGAGAAACTGGATCCAGCCCCGTCCGATAGACATCAGTAAAATCAGAGCGATGCGCTGTTCTTACTCATGCCTAACAGTGAGCATTTGAACGCCTCACCGCATGGTGAAGGAGGATAATCGCGAGAATGCAGACAAGCGGAAACCGAACCCACAGGCAGGTATCATCGACAGCCCGGCGCGTACAGCCTGCACCTTGCACAATGAATCTGACATAGTGGCGCCCTCTTTAACCGCTCGTGAATGGGGAGTAAAAAACGGCGTCATAGTGGCACGGTTTTTTTGCAAACACAATACGCCCAACAGCGATTGCGCCGAATAAGAAAACGTTTGCCTGGCAGGTTATCAACCCCAGAAAACCATTTTTGCTGCAAAAACGCACGTTACTGCTCGAATTCACAGCATTCGTACGGGAATGTGATATAAACTCATTGACGGCAATGACCCAATACGGTTTAATGCGCCCCGTTGCCCGGATAGCTCAGTCGGTAGAGCAGGGGATTGAAAATCCCCGTGTCCTTGGTTCGATTCCGAGTCCGGGCACCACTTCTCCTTTTTTATGCCTCCCTATGCGTTCCTATAAATCCCTATGTGTTTGTAATGTAACCAAAGTGGCATAAAAATCTTTCCCGATGCATTCTTAGTTATCCCTAGGTATCCGGAAAAAAGTGGGTCAAATTACGGGTCATTCAGTTCGATGAACGGAGTGACCCGCCCATGTTAACTGATAGCAAGATCCGCTCAGCCAAAAACCTAGAAAAATCATACAAGCTCACTGATTCGTTAGGGCTTTATCTAACGATATCTACTCATGGTGCTAAGCGGTGGTATTTCCGCTACACCTTCGACCGTAAAGAGAACCGCCTCGCCCTTGGCGCTTACCCGTTGATCTCATTAGCAGCAGCCCGTGAAAAGCGCGATGCGGCGCGTAAGTTGCTGGCATCCGGTGTCTGCCCTTCGCTGTCTCGCAAGGCAGAAAAATCCGCAGTGGATGAATCAAGAACATTTCGCTATATCGCCACTGGCTGGCATTCCAGCAGTCGTAAACTCTGGTCGGACACGCACGCCGATAAAATCCTTACCTGCCTGAAACGCTACGTTTTTCCTGCTATTGGCGCGATGGATATCGCTCTTGATGTTTTTCGAGTTTATTCGTTTTATGGGGGACTTAAACGATTAGAGTTGAATGCTGGCTAATTACTGAACAGCTACGTGGAGTATGTACTCAACGCATGCATAATGGAGGAGTACTGTCATGAAACGCTGCGTCAGCGTTGCCTGGGACAAAGACAATTATCAGGTTCTGAGTGCTTCTGGGGTCAATATTTCAAGGCTGGAGAATGATGTCATTGGCAAAGAAACCCGCCGCATAAAAGTTGAACAGTGTCTCCTGATTAAGCTTATCGTCAAATATCTCCAATATTCTCAATGCTAGTCCTCCGTTCTCCTCGCGCAATACTCAACGCCATCAGCCCCATTAACAGACTGCTTAGAACTAATACCAAGCTCAGACGTTGTGTTAAACCGGCCAGCACCAAGCCACCACCTAACATCGTGTAATACATCAGGCCCAGAATGGCTCCCGCCGTTCCGGCACCATCCTTATAACGACGCAGCGCCCGAGCCAGAATATTGGGTATCGCAATACCATAGGCCATGACAACTGGTATCATCGCCAATACAAACCACAACGAATTTTCCATTACCCACATTAATACTCCGCCCAAGCCCCCTAACCCACAAGCTAGCATCAATAGCGATATAAACATCCAGTTTCTCGCAACTAAAACCTTATTAATTACCGCACCTATGCCCACGCCAAAAGCCAAGACCATGCCGGTATAACCGAACCACTGCTGTGGAATAGCCAGTGCTTCAAAGTGAAAGGGAGCAAGCTGATAATAGCCAAACATGCAAATATTGAGCAATGCGATCAGCACAGCGCTACGCCAGATATCACCGTCTTTTAACATGCATCTGAAAGTACGAAAAAAGGGACTCTGTACTCTCTGTAGAGGACGGGTTTCTGGCAATTGCCATGCTGCGTAGCTGAGAAGTGTGGCAGCTAACACAGCAAGGCCGGAGAATACCCCTTGGAACCCCCAGTAATGCGTCAGCACTGTGCCACTCAATACTCCCACTGCCGGACTGATCGCCATTGCTATTCCCATCAGAGAAAACACCTGCGCCAGTTCTTTTCCGTTAAAACAATCTCGTATCGCTGTTTGCGTTCCTACTGATCCAACTGCTGCACCAAAAGCCGCGACAACGCGCGCGCTCAGCAATACAGTAAAGGAATGACTTAGCACGGCGACAATTGAAGCAAGCAGGTATATCCCAAGACCCAATAAAATTACCGGTCGCCTCCCCATCACATCGCATAACCGCCCCCAAACCACCACGCCAAGTGCAAAAGAAAAAAAATAACTGGATAACGTTTGTGCTGCGACTTCCGCTGTGACATGAAAGCCATCGGCAATATGCGTCAAAGCTGGACTGTATATGGTTTCTACCACCTGAGGAAACATCATCATCGACGTTGCCAAAGTCAGAGTTAGTTTTCGTTGCATAACCATCTATATTGCCATTGTGTTAATTTTTTTAAAAATAACATAATATTGTTTTGCCTATTACTATATAGAAGACATAAAACTTACAGAATCGGACAATTTATGGCATGGATACCCGCAGATTCCGCATTTAATCCTGATGAGCATGACAATGATGTCGTAGGTATAGCGTCTGAGCTGACCCAACATGATTCAGGTAATCATTATCATAAAAAGGGACAATTACTGTTTAGCCAACAAGGATGTATGCGCATTACGCTTAACAACAGTATTTGCCTGTTGCCGCCAGGGCGTATTGCCTGGATTCCCCCAGGAGTTGTGCACCGTGTTCAAATTCGTGGTGTTGTGGGGTATCGTTCCATCTATGTTGATAACCAACGCCATCCTGTATTCAGCCCTGATGTAGAAGTATTGAACGTGACAGCACTATTACGTGAAACAGTAGAGCGTATTGCTTTTGCAGATTTTTCAATGAACTGGCGATACGGCGCAGCAGCCCATATTTGGGCTGTGTGTAAGGATGAAATTAATAGTACCCAACGCGAACCAACAATTCTGCCACTACCAAAAGATCGACGTTTACGTTGTTTGAGTGATATGGAAATGCCACCACCACTACAAATGCTAGCCGTTAACACTGGAGCAACCGCAAAAACTATCAGTCGCATTATGATGAAAGAAACAGGGCTCAACTACCAGCAATGGCGCCAACAATGGCGACTATTTAAGGCGATTGAATTATTAGCCGAAGCACAACCGATTTCTGAAGTGGCTAGTTTTCTAGCATTTTCCAGTGATAGTGCTTTCACCACCTTTTTTAAGAATATGACTGGGAGTACTCCTCGCACCTATATGGGGCAAAGGAGATGACCATATAAAAAGACTTACCCCATCATCAATATACTTATCGTGAGCAGAAGTATCTCTGGGAGATACTGGGGTTATTACCCTTTTTTATTTCGATGCCACATTATTTTCTTCCTCTAATCTAGTCAGAGTATCGATAACATTCGCGTGTTTTGAGATAGAATCCCAAGCCCCATGAGCGACAATCTTTCCTTTATCTATGACAATAACTTTATCAAACCGATTCAAAATACTCAGATCATGGGTAACGCAAATCACAGCATATTGTTTGAGATGTTGCATGAGAAAATGCCATATTCCTTCAGCCCCTTTGGTATCCACAGATGATGTCGGCTCATCGAAGAAATTGAACTTCCCTGGATTGCAAAGGATACGTAAAATAGAAAGTTTTTTACTTTCCCCTCCAGAAATCCCATTAGCGTCATGATCAATAACTTTATCTCCACTCCAAATATATTCAATAGAAAGAGAACTAAAATAGTCCTTAACATTCGTTGGTAATACCTTACCAAAAAACACCGCATCTTTGACAGGTCCAACAGTGAACTTGGGTTGTTGAGGAGCATAGCGAATAACAGACAAATGGTCTTCCTCTACAATATCATCGAGTAATATCTCATCGAGAAAAACCTTAACACCTTCTTTATTTTTATCAACCCCAACAATTAATTCTAAAAAGGTTGTTTTCCCAGAACCACTGGGGCCAATAATGGCTATTTTATCCTTTGAGTTTATGACAACGTCATCCTCAATCGTTAATACCACCTCTCCATATCTACTATAAATAAAAGATTTAACAACAATAGAGTGACCACTCTTATTTAAATCGATTCTTCTTTTTTTATCTCCTTTAAAAGTTCTGAATGATAATATTTTTTCGAAGCTCTTTTTATCAGAAAAAAACTGATCACCCACTCTATATGATTCAGCAATTGAAAAAACATCATTCAATAGCATCGTTGATAGTGTGAACAATGATACAAACTCTCCAGCAGTTATCGATTCAGATAAAAAATAGCCACTCATGATGCCATATACAATGATGGCAGAAGTCGTAATGGTAAGAAACAATATTTTTGCTGATACTAAAAGAGAACCTGAAAAGCTAACCCTGATAGCACTTTTCGCATATTCTTCCAACATGGCGTTTAAGGGTTTTAGCGCAGAATCGTACGCTTGTTCAAGTTTAATGCTTTTTGCCGCCAATAACGTATTGGATAGTACGCCTGTTTGTTCATCCTCTATCTCATTGAGCTGATCTATATGACTCCTTCTCCACTTTATTATTTTATGCGTGATATATAAATATATTGATGAAAAAGAAAAGATGAAAATTAAAAAGTAAAGATTGGAAATTTTTATCAACCAAGCGCTTAGAATGATGAGTTCGATGATCAACGGTAATAACACACTAAAGAAATATGTTATGATTTTTTCGTAAGCGAGAATACCTCTTTCGATTGATTTTATTAATTTCCCTATATTCAGAGAGCTAAAAATCTCAAAGTCCTTTTTAAAAATTTCCCCTATCCAATTTATAGAGAAAAAACAAAGCGTATTCTGTACAAATCTTGTCAGAAAGGTTATTTGCAAAGGAGAAAAAACCGCATTAAAAAACCCTATAAAAGCAAAAAGAACAAGATATTGTGCTAATGTATGATATCCATTCTCATGCCCTATAAAGGTAAATTCATCCACAATTCTCCCTAAAATAATAGCGGGCAGTGTTGATGAGATCTTCACTAGCAAGATGAGAGCCAACACCATGATAAATCTGATTTTTTGTTTTTTTATCGCCGTAACAAGATCATTCACTGAAGTTATCCCTTTACTCACTTATTAACAATTCTCAATTATGCAAATAGCATTTATGCTTATCCCTCTCGTATCTTCGAAAATTAACTCAGATCTTTTCTTCCCATTATAAACACCTTCCCTTATTATTCTAACATTGGTAAATACCTGCAATTTAATCGCTCATTAACACTTGTCCTTTTTTTGCAGCAAGTCAATAGAATATATAGTCATTCCAGTATTATCATTTGCATATATGTAAAACACATATGCATGTCACTGTTCGCTTGATTCAGATCATGGCTATATAATTAAGTTAAAATTATATGAAATAAAAATTCATTGTTGTTGTATGTATCAGGTATTGCCCTCACTAATTTTACTCAGTAATAGTGAGGACAACGCCCGGTCGGAGAACTCACACCCGATCAGTTAGCCGTTGCCAGATAGTACTTCTTTATTGGGCCCCTTCCCTCCTTTAATGACTTATTTTAAGGAAGGCTATCTCTGCATTATCCATTAAGCAACCCTTTCAGCAATTCCCGGCTCTGCCCCAAAGCGTCAACCTGACAATCGATCAACACGAGCTGTTCCCGTATTTTGATTTTCAAGGTGTCACAGGGAGTAGCGCCCGCACGCACTTCAGCGCACCAGGAATACAGAGTCTGTCGACTTTGATGGCTGTGCCGAGCTATGGTGGGACGATATGGAGTCGCATCTTGCAGCCCGGAAAACAGAGAACGGCTTACGCGCGCTTCAGGAGCTTATTGAGGATGAGCGTAAATTCGTAGATTTAGCACATTCACAACTCTGGTATGGCGAAGAACGGTGTGTGATTGCCGGGTAAAAACCCCATGAATGAAGATAACAACTTGTTATTTCCGCTTAGCCTTCCGTGGACTATGCTTAGCGCTATCATCAGAAAAGGAAAGCACAGCATGCAATTTATTACGAGTAAAGAACAGGACGATAAGAAAGAAGCGGACTCCGCCAATACAAGCACCCTCATGCAGCAAAAGCTGCTGGATGCGCGCTCGATCATTATCTCCGGTGAAGTGAATCAGGCGCTGACCGAGAAGGTCGTTACCCAGCTTCTGCTGTTGCAAAGCATCAGCGATGCGCCAATAAAAATCTATATTAACAGTCAGGGGGGTCACGTTGAGGCGGCAGACACCATCCATGACATGATTAAGTTTATCAAACCGGAAGTCCATATTATTGGCACCGGCTGGGTTGCCAGCGCCGGCACCACCATTTTCCTTGCGGCTAAAAAAGAGCACCGTTACGCGCTGCCGAATACCCGCTTTATGATCCACCAGCCTTTGGGCGGCGTGCGCGGTCAGGCTAGCGATATTGAAATCGAAGCCAAAGAAATCATCAGGATGCTCGATCGCGTCAACCATCTGATTGCCGATGCCACCGGCCAGCCCGTCGAGAAAGTGAAACAGGATACCGATCGCAATTACTGGATGAACACCCAAGAAGCGATCGATTACGGAATTATTTCCCGCGTGGTCAAAACCTACGGCGAGCTAAATCTGGATTAAGCCTTTGTTTATTTCTGGAGGATTCAGTCGCGATCGTCGACCAACACTGAATCCCCAGAAGCCGCATTAACGACAAGAAGCGACGGTAGAAAACGTTGCTTTGATTTCAGACAACGGAGGCATAGTAGGATTCGCCTCTTTGTATACGCCGCTATCAAACCAATCATCGACTTCGCCAAGCGCGATGGGTTTATCCGTCCACCAGGGCTTAAAAACGCCACTTATCAGTTTCATGGTGATGCTTTCTGGCGTGGTGGCAGTAATCTGCCAGCAACCGTCACCTTCCCCTTCAGCCGCTCCCGACAGAAAGCGGTTTGATTTTTCATCCCAACGGTGAGTTTGGCGGACAAAATCACCCACTTGCCAGTCGGTTGCCGCCTGAGCGGGAAATTGACAAAACAGCAAAATAGCGCCAGTGATAAAACCTGCTTTAAACATCTGGTTATCCCTCTCCACAATGAAAGTGCCATCAACCCTTAAAGCACCCTACTGATGCTTTGGACTGCCCCTATGCCGATAACCGGGATAGTAGCGTCCACGATAAGGTATTACTACCACGCAACCGGTTTACTGGCGGCAACCATCGTCCCCCTTACCCCCGATTCGCCCTACTACAGCCATTTGGCATCTTGCGTGAAGGAGATGGTCAACCAACGATGGGGGCCATCTTCGCCGATGGATTGCGCAATGTCATCGCGAATCTTATCAAATTTTCGCACACCGCTGTTTGCCATACTCTCGGGAATGACAATATGGATTTCAACAAATAAGCCACGCCCGATACGCGTCGCATAGTTTGAATAATCCAGAAAACCATATTCCAGCGTTAACTGTGCCATGATAGATTCAATTTTACAGTCGAGGCTGTCCGGCGTCATTTGTAGAATTTCCCGAACGGCGGACAGAACCGTTTTCACCGGGACGGGAATTAATAGTAAGGTCAGAACCGCCAGTGCGAGAGGATCGGCATAAACAGTAAGGTATTCGTAGCGAGTGCCCTCCATCAACCAGGAAATTATAAAAGCAAATAACAAAGCGCTACTGATACAGGCAGACATTAGCCAGCTTTTAGTATCCAGCGCGATCAGTTCTGATTTGATTTTTTTGTTCAGTCGACGCTGTGTGAAGTAGAGCACAAAACAAAAGGTGCTGATAGTAATCGCATAAGCGATAGCCCAGCCAAGTTCTAATTCTCGCCCGCCGTCGATGATCCCTTTGATGGCATTAACAAAGGCATATAAACACAGAATAACCAACAGGCAACCATTAAATGCCAGAACCATCGGTTCAACATGCCAGAACCCGAATTGGAATCGACGACTATGGGGCTGCCCCAGCAGTCGAGAGACTAATAAAGAGAGCGAACACATTCCGGCATCCAGGATGGAAAACATGCCGTCAAAAATAATCGATATTGATCCGCAAACCAGGCCAACAACGATCCCCGCACTTGCAATAAAAAAGGTGCATAAAATTGAACGTTTAAGGACTTTCTGCTCTATCTCGGTGCTGTGTGACGCATGATTTTTGGGGGGAGTTGCCGTTATCATTGTCATAGTCTTATCCACAAATGAGCGTTGCGATGGAAAACCAGAACGTGACTCACCGTCAAGTATACAACACTCTCTTTTGGCTCGATGTTTGGGCCGCTAGCCCCCTAACATTGCAGGAGATATAACGATAATCATGGCAAAAATAACCGTTTCGATGGTCGAAGAGATTTTACATCTCATCGGTGGAAGAGAGAATATCATTCTCTGCGGTAACTGCATGACCCGGCTGCGACTTACGTTAAAGGATCGCCAATTAATCGCGCTAGACGCGCTGAAAAAAATACCTGGCGTCCTGGGAGTGGTAAATGGCGACGATCAGTTGCAGGTCATTCTTGGCCCCGGTAAAGCGCAAACCGCCAGTGAGATGATGAATGCGCTACTGATTACCCCTTCCCCAGCGGCAGCCACGGGTGAAACAGCGCCCGATTTACGTCAATTGGCAAGCCAAAACAAACAGCAGATAAAAGCCAAGCAGAAAAGCGCAGTACACAACTTTCTGACCAAGTTTGCCACGATTTTCACACCGCTTATTCCAGGCTTTATTGCGGCAGGTTTATTACTGGGAATTGCCACCTTATTACAGCAAACGCTGGTAGTAGAAGGTGTCGCACAGGCCGCCTGGTTAAAAAGCCTGATTGCTTACATGAAAGTGTTTAGCATTGGTTTGTTTACTTTCCTTAGCATCCTGATTGGTTTTAATACCCAGAAGGCTTTTGGCGGAACGGGGGTCAATGGTGCAATCATTGCTTCCCTGTTTATCTTGCGCTACGTGCCGGAAGGTACTACCGGCTATTACGCCGGGATGTCGAACTTTTTTGGTCTGGCTATCGACCCGCGCGGAAATATTATCGGCGTATTACTGGCGTGTATGCTGGGTGCCTGGGTAGAAAAGCAGGTGCGCCGCATCATGCCTGACAACCTTGATATGATCCTCACCGCCACCCTAACGTTGCTGATTACCGGCGCGGTGACCTTTGTCGTTATCATGCCCATCGGTGGCGAACTGTTTAAAGGCATGTCATGGCTGTTCCTGCACTTAAACGGCAACCCGTTTGGCAGCGCCATTTTGGCAGGCTTATTTCTGATTGCGGTGGTTTTCGGCATCCACCAGGGTTTTGTGCCGGTCTATTTCGCGTTAATGGATGCACAAGGCTTCAACTCCCTGTTTCCCATTCTCGCCATGGCAGGCGCCGGGCAAGTCGGGGCAGCGCTGGCCCTTTTTGTTCGCGCTGATAAAGGTTCTCTGTTACGTACGCAAATCAAAGGGGCCATTTTCCCAGGTCTGTTGGGCATTGGTGAACCGCTGATTTATGGCGTTACGCTGCCACGTCTGAAACCTTTTGTGACCGCCTGTTGCGGTGGTGCCATGGGCGGTTTCTTTATTGGTACGGTGGCCTGGATGGGATTGCCGATCGGCCTGAATACGGTGTTCGGCCCCTCCGGTTTGGTCTCCATCCCGTTGATGACATCGGCACAGGGCATTTTTGTCGGCATGGCCGTTTATATTGCTGGCCTTATCATCTCTTATATTACTGGGTTTATTTTAACCTGGTTATTCGCCAGCAAGAATGTTGATTTAACCTGATGCGTTATCTGCCCCTCTCTTCGCTCAACAGTTATTGTCGGGAGAGGGGTATTGTACTATCATGAAAGTACAAACAATTAAAAAGCCTGCTATCGCCCTCCTCTCCTCATTATCTGACGTCTTTTGAGAACTCGAGACTAGCGATCTTATTTTTCGGCCAAACAACATTATGAAATAATTAGCACTCTAAATTATTAATTTAACTTAATGATTGTCAAAGCTGAATCGATTCATTTTTATTTTCTTGATAGAAAAAACCGATCGAATAAGAAAAATTAAACGGTTTAACGATCGTTTTTTTTCGATCGATCTTGTGTTTATAATAGCGTGAGACTATACAACACTCCGTGCTTCGCTTTGATATCTGGATAATGTCAACAAGCGCAAAAATCAACATTAAATTAACATATAGCTAAATGCAGTAAGGTGATAAGTGGTTCAAAACCGTATTCATCTTAGATGGAAAAAATGTTTTCCGGCTTATAGCCAAACAGATTTCTTATACTAGTGTCTTGCTACATGCATCGGTAATCAGGAATTTGCGAACATCCAGGGAACCTATTGTAATTAAATGAAACATTATCCACCTCGCAAGGAATTTATGGGTAATCTGTCAGATAATCATCGTAGGAAAACACGTTATTAAATAAATAGAACAGATGGAATTGGCATGAATTTTTTTAAAAATATGAGCATTGGTAATCGGCTTTTTTCAGGGTTTGGCGTGTTAATCATATTAACGCTCTCATTATCCTCACTCAGTTATTTCTTCATAAAGAACATTGAAATTGAACTTGAAGAGATCACTGAGGATCGGATGATGAAGGTGGATATGTTACGTGACATCCAGGATATCCTTAACACCAATATACGCACTCTGCGTGACATTATTCTACTTCCAGAACAGCAGACGAAAGAAAAACAAAACCTCAAAGATATTATCGCCAAAACCACCAACACCGCGAGTGATATATATAAAAAACTTGATGTAACCATCAACACTAAGGAAGGCAGGGATTTATTTAATCAACTCGCTGAGATTAGAAAAGAATACAGCATCCATATTAATAAAGCCGTTAACTATGCCATGGAAGATAGGGATGACCAGGCAACAGCGTTAGTCTTTGGTGAAATAGCCAACATTCAAGGCATTTATTTTAGTAAACTTACTGAGTTTACCGAATTACAAGAAGCCTATGTGGATACCGCAAAGCAAATCACCAAGGATTATATTACCAAAGCCTTGTACTGGATGTTGCTGCTGTCGATTATCTCAACGCTAGTAGGGTGCCTGATTGCCTGGCGCTTAACGCGCAGCGTCACAACCCCATTAGCCATGGCGCTTTCTTCTGCAAAGCGTATCAGTGTCGGCGATCTCAGTGGTTCGATAGTGGCAGACAGTCACGATGAAATCGGACAACTTCTGGAGGCAATGAAGGAGATGCAGGCAGCACTGACGCGGATGGTTGTCAGCGTCAGAAACAACGCCGAAAGCGTGGCCACCGCCAGCATGCAGATAGCCCAAGGCAACGCCGATCTGTCGTCGCGTACAGAAGAGCAGGCAAGTGCGCTGGAAGAGACCTCATCAACCATGACGCAGTTAGGGATGACGGTGAAAAATAATGCGGATAACGCTCGTCAGGCAAATGTATTGGCGCAAAATGCGAGCTCGGTAGCGCAGCAAGGCGGCCATGTCGTGGATGATGTGGTGGAGACCATGAAGTCCATCAATGAGAGCTCACGCAGCATTGCCGATATCATCAACGTTATCGATAGCATTGCTTTCCAGACCAATATATTGGCACTCAATGCCGCCGTTGAAGCCGCCCGCGCAGGGGAACAAGGGCGTGGATTCGCCGTGGTGGCGGGAGAAGTTCGTAATCTGGCACAGCGAAGTGCAGACGCCGCGAAGGAGATTAAAAGCCTGATTACCGCAAGCGTTGAGCGGGTTGGGCAAGGCTCTTCGCTGGTGAATAAGGCAGGGGAAACGATGCAACAGGTTGTCACGTCCATTCGCCAGTTAACCGACACCGTGGCTGAGATAAGCTCCGCCAGCGCAGAGCAATCGACCGGGGTTGAACAGGTGGGGATCGCCGTCAGCCAAATGGACCAGACCACCCAACAGAACGCAGCGCTGGTAGAGGAATCTGCTGCCGCGGCACAAAGTCTCAAAGAGCAAGCCGATCAGCTTGTCAGAGAAGTGTCCGTCTTCAACGTTGCTGGTTATGCCACTGCACCGTCATCGCTGAGAGTGGCACAGGCTTCAACGCCCGTCGCCATGTTACCGACGGCATCTCGATCAACAGAGAAAAACACGTCCGATTGGACAAGCTTCTGATACACAGTGCACCGCGTCCTGACAGTCTGGCTTTCAGGACGCTATGGTAAAACCCGATACAACGATAAATATAAGAAAAAGATATGGATAGTCATGGAGAGCGTCAGAAAATATTGACCGATTACGATACGTTCTTATCGGAGCTTGAGCAGATTACGGCCCTGCTTTCGCAGATGATGCAAAAAAAGTATCACTCGTTGGATGTATACATCAACAACTGTAATCACCTGAAAATCAGCTATCTGAAAATCAACAAGTTGCTGGCTGAAGAGTCATTTTCTACTTATCTCAAGACGCACCATGACGCGTTATACAACAAATACACCAGCCTGCTTATCGGAATAAGGCTGTATGAAAATCTCTTGACCAATTGCGGCCTACACCAGGGATTCAACACGCACGCTGACAGTCAGTAAGCGCGCGGTATTTATCGACTTTGCAAAGAGCACAACTCCATTATGGTTCTCTTTGCGCTTTGACCGGCACCGTACCTTGGCCCGGTCTTTTTTTTGCCTGTCAGTTGTGCTCCTCACCACCGGCCTTCTCGCGAGAGGCGTAATCGATCTGCAAGACGATACGCAGCAGCGCGGCAACGGGTTCGAACAGCGCATCAGGGATACGTTCGCCGCGCTTCACATCATAAAACAGCGTACGCGCCAGGGGGATGTTCTCTACCATCGGAATGGCCTCACGTTGCGCCAACTCGACAATGTGTTGCGCCATGGCATCCCTGCCTTTCTCCAACACGCGCGGTACGGGCATCGTCTCGGGATCGTATCCCAAGCAAACCACCAAATGCGTCGGATTGCGCACAATCACCGCCGATTGCCTGACGTTTTGTGCCAGGCTGCCGCTCTGCACTTCGCGCTGTAGCGCGCGACGCCGCTGTTTAATATGAGGATCGCCTTCCCTGTTCTTGTTTTCCTGTTTGATATCCTCCTTGCTCATGCGCTGCTGCTTCAACGTATGAAAACGCTGATAGCTGTAATCCGCCACCGCCAATACCAGATAAAAGCCCAGCATGCCAAGCCACATAAAACGCATAATGGCGGAAAAAGTGGGTAACGCACAGTGAGGGTCACAATAGGGCAATGCGCGAAACGTCGACGCATAGGCATAGAACAGCAAGAGAAAAATCGCGCACAACAGCACCACTTTCAAACAGGATTTGAGGAGTTCAACCACGCTGCGCCAGGAAACAATCTGTTTAAGATTGTTCACCGGGTTAAGTTTGCTCCCCTTGAAACCCACTGCCTTACTGGCAACCACAAAACCTATTTGAATCAGCACGCTGAAAACGGTGGCAACGCTTACCATCGCCCCGAGATAGAGCAGCACCAGCGCGCACTCTTTTACCAGCGCGCGTGCAACGGTGCCCAGCGCATAGGAGAAAGGGGCATTGATAACGCGCAGAGATTCCTGGATTAACAAGGTGATGTTTTGTACCAGCACATCAGTAAAAAAATGAAAAAAGAGAAATAAGGCGAGCAGTTGTGCACCGGAGGTCAGCTCAACGCTTTTGATCACCTGGCCCTCTTTTTCACCATCCTGCCGCCTTTTGCGGGTGGGCTGCTCCGTTTTCTCACTCATGGTGAGCAAACCACTCGCCAACATGCTGGTAGAGACGTTCACTTTCCATCAGATAGTGATGCAGCGCATACGGTAGTGACACGATCAGCAGCAGCAATACCAGCAGGCTTTTGATGGGCATAGCCAGAAAGAACACGTTTAACTGCTGCGCCGAGCGATTCAACAACCCCAGCGCCATATCCGCCAATACCATCACCAACACGGCCGGTAAGGAGAAGCTTAAACACAGTTGATAGAGCGCCTGCCATTCCACCTTGATAAAATCCAGCAAAGGCTGATTAAACGCCAGCGTATTGCCGGGGGGGAGGTAATGGTAAGAGTCATACAGCACGCTCAGGTGCAAATTGATGCCGCCGCTAATAAAAAACAGCGCACAGAGGAACTGGCTGAACAACAAACCAAAAAGTGAAGACTGGACGGACATCGCGGGGTTGAATACCGCACTCATGGTTGCACCACGCAGTGAATCGATAATAAACCCCGCCATATCCACGGCCCAAAAAGGAATCGCACCGCAGAAGCCCAATACCAGCCCGATCAGCAACTCACCGGGGATATAACTCAACCATGTCCACCCCTCGCCGATATCCTGTGGCACAGGCACCACCGCCATCATGGGCAATGCGATCGCCATTAACACCGCATTTCTCACTAACGGCGACCCCAGGTTTCCTGCCTGCAACAACGGAAACAGCAAGGTCATCCCCAGTGGACGTATCATGAGAAACGCCAGATGCACAATCTCTTCGTTAAGCGCCAGATTCATGCATGCGCACTTATTTGCAAGAACACCTGGCGCGTATATCCCAGCAGGATGCCGCCAAGCCAGTGATAGGTAGCCATCAGCATCAGCGCCACGGCCAGCAGTTTGATCATGAACTGTAGGGTCTGATCCTGTATCTGCGTCAGCGCTTGCAACAAACTGACCAATACGCCCACCACACACGCGACAACAATGATCGGCAATGAGGTCAGCAAGACGATCCACAACAGTTGGGTCATCAGGTGCGTCAGAGTGGCTTCATTCATACGAAACTCTGCACTAACTGGGAAAGGATCAGATCCCAGCCGCCGGCCAAGAGAAAAATCAGCAGTTTGAACGGTAAGGCGATGGTCATGGGAGAGACCATCATCATCCCCATCGCCAGCAGGATATTGGACACCAGCAGATCAATGGCGAGAAACGGCAAATAAATTAATAAGCCGATACGAAACGCCTGGGTCAATTGGCTGACCGTGAATGCAGGCAGCAAAATGAGTAAGGAGTCGTCCTTCACCGCACGACGCGCCTCTTCCGGCCAGGTTTTCGCAATCAGGTTCTGAAAATAATGCACCTGCTTATCTTCGGTGTTTTTAATCAGAAAGTGGCGATAGGGCGTTAGCGCCTGACTGTCCCAACCGCTCATCCAGGCGGGCTCGCCCTCAACGGCAACCGGATGCCACTGCGCCTTTACCGCCAGCAGCGTCGGCGCCATGATAAACAGCGAGAGCACCAGCGCAAGGCCATACAGCGCCATATTCGGCGGCACCTGCTGGATCCCCAACGCATTACGCAGGATGGAAAAGACCACCGCCAGTTTGAGAAACGAGGTCCCCATAACGATAATCAGCGGCAGCAGCGAGAGCACAAACAGCAGCGCAATTAACTGCCAGGGAGAGTCAGGTAGTGACATGTTATATCCACAGTGTAGGGTTCACGCCCCCTTATACCTCGGCTAAACCAGACGCACCTACCCGGCATTCACCCTATCTTTACCCCACCCGCGTTCAATCTTGTGCGGTGAGATACCATTGCCGGATTTGCACCAAAAAGCGGTCGCCGCAGCCAATCAGCGCACCTTTGCCGATGGCACGTCCATTCAACTTCAATGTTACTTCTGGAGAGAACTCGGTATTCACCGCCACCGTATCGCCCACCTGTAACGTTCGCAGCGATCCCAGTGTCAGTGTGACCTGGCCCACTTCAACCAACAGTTTTTGCGGCAGCGCCGCAAGATCCACCGACATGGATTCTGCGCCGGTGGGTTGATCTGGTATGTCAATCGCGCGGTTTTCGAGTTCAGCGCCTAACGCTCTACAGTGCATCGTGTTATCTCCGTTTATCTGGACATACGCCGCCAGCCCCAGCAGCGGCGATAAAACGAAATGTCCTGCACGCAGATCGCCATACGCCTGTATCGCGATCCCGTCCCCCAACGTCAGCCGCTGCAAAGCAGAAAGCGGCAGCTCACACTCCCCGGCATAAAGCGCACACTGCAACGGCGGCAATGGGCCTGTGGGGATGTCATCAGGCACGATCAACGCATGCAGGTGCTTAAAACCAACGTCGGTATTGCCAAACAACACAGCCTGAAAGGCAACCTGTTCCACCTGCCAGGTAACGACGATGTCCCATTGTTCGGGCAGAATGCTACAAGGGCGTGGTGCCGCATTCTGCCGCACCATGCTGGCTTGGCACTGTGCCAGCAACGGCGACAACGCCCACTGCGCGATGTCCTCAAGCAATAGCGTATCCACCATTGCCACCTCAGCAGTGCCCAGCATTTGCTCGCACAGTGTCCGCCACCCGGCATCCTCCAGCCAAACGTGGCTCACCGCTGCGTCCTGCGCAAAAGAGAGCGCAATGACTACCCCGGTTTGAGCACGGGTCCAGGTTTGTAAGCCGAGATGCAATTCACCCGCGGTCACGCCCTCAGGAGGAAGATGCTGTGCCAGGCTCCACGCTTCCCGGGTCGTCCTTAACATAGTCAACCTCCAGTACAACGGCATGTCCTGCCTCGCGCAAACGGGCGCAGAGCCAGGACGAAATAAGGCTCAACGTGTCGAACAGCTCGCGCTGAGACACCTGAATACAAAGATGAAGTTCACCGGCTCGCTCGCTGATCTCACACAGGATCACTTCCCCATCGCCAGTCACCATGCGATAACGCTGCCGGCGATGCGCATGCGGTGAAAGCGGAGAAGAGGCGCAATGCGTTGCCTTTTGGGCTATCAGTTGCATAAATTTCTGAGCGTCCATCGCGGTTTCCGCGTCGATCGCCTCCTGTTCCGGCAGCGTGTGCCACAGACTCCCTTCAATGCGTGTGGTACTCATGGATAGCGACTCATCGTCTACAGCCTGTATCGTTGAGCACACTGTGCAGTTTTTCCTTTTTTTTCATGACAACATTCAGCGCTTGCCTTACCGCGTGTTGCTGGGCCAATACGGCTCGCTGTTCCTCAGACAACGCCATCTGGTTAGCCATCCACTGCTGATCCTCATCGCGCAGTGCCATCAGTGTCTGCTTATGCGCCAGCAGTTCATCGCTGATGCGCGTGCCGGACCAGCCCAGCCAGGCGTTTCGTTTTTCTGCCAGCAACGCGCGATGGGTCGAACAGGTGTAGATATCCTGTTCCAGTTGACGAAGTTGAGAACGTTGCTGTGCCAGTTGTCGGCGCAAGGCGATTTCCCGACGCTGCTTGATAGCCAATAACGCCCGCAGCGTCATGGCGTGACCAGCGCACTTAGCCGTTGCAGTAACAGATCGCGATGACATGGTTCATTCTCCTGCTGTTGTAAAAACGCATTGATCGCCGCGTGCTTTTCAACCGCCAGATCGGCGAGCGGATCCTCACCCTGCTGATACTCTCCTACCCGTACCAGCAACTCGACATCGCGATATACGCTGAGCAAACGGCGTACCTGATGGGCCAGCGACAGGTGCATCTGGCTGGTGACATTCGGCATGGTGCGGCTCACGCTGGCGAGCACATCAATCGCCGGGAAATGCGCCGCCTCGGCCAGCTGTCGCGACAGGACGATGTGCCCATCAAGCAGCGAACGCACCTCATCCGCCAGCGGCTCATTCATATCGTCTCCCTCCACCAGCACGGTGTAGAACGCGGTAATGCTGCCACAGCGCCCGTTACCACTGCGCTCCAGCAAACGCGGCAGCGCGGCAAACACGCTGGGGGGATAGCTGCCTGCAACCGCACGCTCACCCGCCTCGATGGCGATTTCCCGCGCAGCGCGGGCGTAGCGCGTCAGTGAGTCTGCCATCAACAATACGCGTTTGCCCCGATCGCGAAACGACTCGGCAATGGTGGTCGCCACATACAGCGCGCGCATGCGCTCCAGCGGCGGCCTGTCTGAGGTGGCGACGACGACGACACAGCGACGTCGTGTCTCCTCGTCGAGCGAATGCTCTAAAAATTCCCGCACCTCGCGGCCACGCTCGCCAATAAGCGCCAGAACGATCACCTCGCAGTCTGCGCCGTGGCACAGCATGGAAAGCAAGGTGCTTTTCCCCACGCCCGCCGCCGCGAAAATCCCTATACGTTGCCCCTCACCGCAGGTGAGTAAGCTGTCTATCGCCCGCACGCCGGTTAGCACCGGGCGTTCGATAATCCCACGGACCAGCGCCGCCGGAGGTGGTGCGTCAAAATCGCGCCACGGCCCCGGCCACGTCTCATTGCCATCCAGCATCAGCCCAAGGCCATCAACGACCCGGCCCAGCAACGCATCGCCGACCGGAACCTGCTGGCGTCGTCTGAGCGGCCGCACCTTCTGGCCGCAAAACAGACCAACCGTGCTGGCGAAGGGAGATAACAGCGCATCATCGCCGTCTACCGCAACCACCTCGGCCAAGGTGCCGCCGGGTAAAATCTGGCAAAGTTCACCCATAAACACACCGGGCAACCGCACTTTCAACAAGGTGGCGCTGATGTGCAGCACCTGTCCCGTCATGTCGATGCCATCCGGCGGCTTACCGCACAATGCCAGCCGTTGGCTCACCGCATCCACCAGAGAGGAAAACTCAGTCTTCATCATCGAGTAAGTGCTCGGGGTCCAGGTCAATACTGTGCACCACCTGGATAAGGCAGTGCTCACCCACTTCCTGCCACGACAGCACCGCAATGTCGGCATGTTGTTGCTCTATGACCTTACGCAGGAAACGACGCACATCCACCGAGGTGACAATCACAAACTCACCGTGGGCCGTTTGTGCCTCGGCAATCAACTGCAATATCTCGGCACACTGTGCATGGCTCAACGCGGTATAGGTGCCCATTGCTGTCTGCCGAATAGACTCACGAATCACATTCTCCATCTCCTCCCCAATGCGCAGCACGCGTAGCGGCGTTCCTTCTGGCATCAGGCGATGTAAAATATGGCGTCGCAACGCGATGCGAACATATTCCGTTAGCATCTGGACATCTTTTTCCCGCGGTGCCCACTCAATCAGCGTGCCGAACACCAGACGCAAATCACGGATAGAGACACGCTCCGAAACCAATCGCTGGAGCACCTCGGCAATTTTGTTGATGGGCATCTGCCGCTGTAGCTCTTTCACCAACTCGGCATAGCGTTTCTCCATCGCATCCATCAGGTAGCGCGCTTCTTGCACCCCGATAAACTCTGCCATATGGTTCACCAACACCTTGTGCAACAACGCAACAAGGCACTGGTCACCGGTATACACCGTTTGCCCCGCCTGTTGCACACGTTGTCCCTCAGCCGCAGACAGCCATGCGATCCGCCCCATTCCCTGCGGCAACACCTGAGCCTCTGGCGTAGCAGCGGACGCATCCAATGCGGTGAACATCATGCAGGATGCTGCCAGGGGGAGCGTCAGCGAGAACACGGACTCCTGATAGACCAGCACCGCCATACTGTTCTCCGTCATTGAAGCATCAACGATGATGGAGACATCCGGCAGGGGGACACCCACGGTGTCAAACAGGGTTTTGCGCAGGGCATCAATCTCCAGTGAAAGAGACTCTGAATGCAGGCTCGGTGCAAGACGCAGCGTCAGAGGCTGTGCGCCCGGCACCATCAGATCGTCATCTGCGCTGCCCTGCGGCGCGGATACCGACTGCGGATGCCGGGCGCGATACCACAGCAGCGCACAGGGCAATGCGGTAAGCACCGCCATAATGAAAAAGTAGATAAACGGGAAGCCGGGAATGACGGCAAACAGTAACATCACCACCGCTGCGAGGATCAGCGCCTGAGGCTGTTTCCCTAATTGCGCGCTCAGCTCACGCCCCAGATTTTGCCGTTTCTCACCCGGTACGCGGGTGACGATAATACCGGCACTGAGCGAAATCAGCAGAGAGGGGATCTGTCCGCACAGGCCGTCACCGATGGAGAGCACGCTGTAGGTTTGCACCGCATCCCCGAGCGACATGCCGTATTGCACCACGGCAATGGTAATGCCACCCAGAATATTCACCAGCACGACAATAATACCGGCGATGGCATCCCCTTTCACAAACTTCATGGCACCGTCCATCGCGCCAAGAAAACGGCTTTCATGCTGCACGTGCAGACGCAATTGGCGCGCCTGATCGGCATCGATCACCCCAGCGCGCAGATCGCCATCGATACTCATCTGCTTGCCCGGCATGCCATCGAGAGAAAATCGGGCGCTTACCTCGGCCACGCGCTCCGTGCCCTTGGTGATGACGATAAATTGCACGATGGTGATGATGGCGAAAATTACCAGCCCCACCGTCAAGTTCCCCCCCACCATAAAGCGACCAAACGCGTCGATGATATCGCCCGCATCGTGCTGCAACAGCACCAGTCGCGAGGTGCTGATGGTCAGCGACAGCCGGTAAAGCGTGGTAATCAGCAACAGTGAGGGGAACACCGACAGTTCCAGCGGATCGTTGATGTAAATGGCAAACAGCAGCAGGATGATGGAAAAAGTCAGATTAATGGCGATCAGAATATCCACCACAAACGTAGGCAACGGCAGGGTAATCATGACAATCGCCATGAGCATCACCAAGGCGAGAATAATATCTTGCCTGCCGGCGCACATTTGCAACCAGCGTTGGACGCTATCTTTTTTCATCACGTTGGTTTGCATAATTTTTCCAGAAATGTTCGCTGGCGACGGTGCAACCATAGCCATTGTTCCGCCACGCTGTCTGCCATTGGGGCACAGCTGATCACCATGCCTTGACGTAGCGTGAAAACACGCTGAGGAATACCCGCAAACCAGGCGGGATGGGCACGTTGCAGTGCAAGAACCAGTAACGCATTATCACACCAAGGATCCAGCAGACATTGGCTGATATGCATGCGTCCCTGACGAAAGGTGAGGAAGGTTTGAAATCCTCGATCGACCCATTGCATTTCGGCAGAGGGCGGTTGTTCCGCCAGCTCGGCCAACTGTATAAAGCGCTGGATGTTTCTTTCGATGAACAGATCTAATGTCATGATGTCTTTCCTCTCACGTCCGGTAACAGAATCCCAGAGAAGACAAGGAGGAGAAATCAAGACAACACCTGATTACCCTTCAGTTTTTGCAGTACGGTAAGAATGCTTTCTCGCTGATCTTCATCGCTAAAACACGCATCCGGCATCACTCTGAATTGCACATCCAGATAACGCACGATGTGCTTGAATACCGTTGCGCTGGGCGTCAACGAGGAAATTCGTGCGATAAGCCAATCCTCAAACAGCCAGCTTTCCTGTGTAATATCAATCAACAAGGTCAGGAGTGAATCGGCAGGTAATGGATAACGCTTTTCCTGTTCTTCACACTCCTGTTCCAGGCCCAGAAACAGCAACAAGCGCCGCAGGCGAACCAGTACCGTCGCCAACCTGGCTTGCTGAGCACCCCCGACAGACAGTGAGAGTTCAAACGCCGCCATTTGCAACAGGACGCGCAGCCGACGCTGGCGATCGGACCAGTCCAGGATGCGTTTAAACCATTCCGATAACGATATGTCTTGTTCATCCATCGCGCGCTGGAATAAGCGACCAATGGGTGCCAGCACCGCCTTGCTGACGGTGCCGAGCTCCATCAGGCCAAAGAGTGCAGTTTCATACGCGTTTTCTTCAATAAGCTGGGCCAACTGCGCATTCAGCGCCTTTTTCCGCTTTTCATCCAATGCCGTTGATGCAAGGTGTTGAGCAATCGTAAAAATACGCCGCAGCCCCTCCAGCGCCTCGCTGTTATTCTCAGCCGAGGAGGCGAGAAACGTTGGAAGGCCGCCTTCTTGCTCATGCAAACGTTGCATCAGTGCAATTAGCTCTTGTTGTCTACGTAGCTGCCGTTCTGACGATGCCAGCCGCTTTTCATCGCGCATTCGACCAGAAAGCAGCAAACTCATCTCTGCCAGCGTTGAATCCAGCGATTCGTCTGCAATTTCTTCCAACGCCATGTCTGTCAGCGGCAGGTTGTATTCATTACGCGGCAGGGAGTGTGCCTGATGGGGATCATTGTTTGTGGATAAAGCCTGGCCTGCCAGATTCTGATATTCAGGCATTTTCATCGTCACGCCTTACCTCCCGTTGATGGATGCCGAGCTCGTTCTCGGTATCTATCCATGCCAACACCTGCTGAAAATGTCTGCTGAGCGAAAAAGAAACGCTGAGCTGTGAAGATGTCAGAACGGCTTCATCCACAGCCAACTGCGGGTTGCAGGCTATCGCTAACCGCTCCCCGAAGGCCTCGCGCATTCTGGCCTCTCGCTCGGGATGAATCTGCAACGTGGTACACCCCGCCGCCGCCAGCTGTGCCACCTGCTGCGACAAACGGTCGCACAGCAGGTCATCAACCGGCTGTTGAGAAAACCAGGCGCTCAATACGTTCCGCATAGCCAGGCGGATACGTGACGTGACCGCCTGCACCACGCACTGTTCCACCGAGGCCGCCTCACACAGCGCCACAACGTGGCGCGCCAACCATTGATTCTCGCAGCGAGTAAGGATCTCCTGCTGACGGCGAGAAAACTCGGCATAAGCCTCATTCTGTATCTGGCGCTGCGCTTTGCGCGCCTGGCGTATCATGTGCTCTGCCTTACGGCTCGCCGCTTTCACGATGGTTGCGGCCTCTTGGTGGGCATCGCGCAGGGTGTGGGCATAAGCCAGTTGGGTGTTTAGCCTTTCAGCAGGAATCACGGGGAAATCGGGAAGTTGCCCATCAAGCTCAATCAACGGGAGTCGGCACAGCGGCATAGCATACGCTCCAGTAAATTCATCGTGGTCAGAGACGTCACGGGATACAACGCTTGCCTGAGCGGCGGCAGCTGTATCAACAGCGCCTGGAGCACGGGTTCCTCCCTTGCAGCACGGTAAAGCATGGCGATACCAATGCGATTCGCCGCGTCGATCACCTGTTCCGGTGAAAATAAGGCAGGGCGTTTGTTGTCACACATGCCAAACAGATGCCAGATCAGATCGTTATCCAGCCAGCGACGAAGCGCGTGACGATAATCAGGCAGCAGAAAGTAATCACCGCACGCCAGCGTCAGCAGCCCAAGCGCCAGCGCATATTTCGGCATGTTCGGTGCCAGCATGGCCAAACGGCGCTGACGTTCATTAAGCCGCCCCGGCAGACAAATCCCGCCACGCCGCGCTCGTAACGCGCGGTTCAGCGCGCTGTCTAAAACCGGAGACTCGCCATAACGCCACCGTTGATTGCGATGAAACCCTAACAAGGCAAACCAGTCAGGGTGCGCATAACGGGCGGGCTGCCAGACCGAGCGGTGCAGCAGCAGGATCAACGCATCCGGTCTGCTGGACTCGTCCGCTGAAACACACGCCACGCCGCCAGTATCAACAGCACCGAAGCCAGTAAAATCAGCGTTAACATCACATGTTGTCGATAACGGGATAGCCATTTCAGGATCGCTCTCTCTTCAACGGATTTCGGCGGCGGAGCCACCCGAGCGCGATAGCCAGCAGGCTGCATCAAAATGCTGATTTGATCGTACTGGACACCGG
Source organism: Candidatus Symbiopectobacterium sp. NZEC151 (assembly GCF_025962655.1). Classification (GTDB taxonomy): domain Bacteria; phylum Pseudomonadota; class Gammaproteobacteria; order Enterobacterales; family Enterobacteriaceae; genus Symbiopectobacterium. Next base: position 500,070 of record NZ_JAGFPE010000002.1, read on the forward strand.
GTATCGCTTTTTCAATCAGGCTCTTGATTTGTACGCGAAACGCTTCCAGGTTCACCCGTGGGGAAAATTTAATGTAGACAGCCACCGAGGTGGTATCACCAGAACGGGTGGCGACGTCGTCACTGGGAGGATGGGACGCTATCGCGACAGACGCTTGCACAACGCCATCCATTTGGCTGAGCATCTCTTCAATGTGCTGCTCGGTGAGATACAGAATCTTCTGCTGCTCTTCCCGGGGAGAAACCACCAACTGGTTAGGTGGAAACATGGTTTCTACCGTGGTGTAGCGCTTGCGCGGGAAGCCGTCCATGCGCAGCACTTCAACAGCATCAATAAACCGGGATTGCTCGACGCGCAGCGTTACCCCGCCGTCCGGCGAAGGTTGCTTATCTGCATCAATGTTGTTGTTCATCAGGATCGCCAACATCTGGTTGGCATCACTCTGAGACAGGCCGTTGTAGAGTTCGACACGACAGCCCGCCAGCATGAAAACCAGTATTGCCATCCCCAGACAGCGCAATGCGTTCATGTCATATTGGCCAGTTTGTTGACCGTTTGCGCCGCAGAACCGGCGACCTTAGCACCAAGATCGACGCCGACGCTCAACGTCAAGATCTTCGCCTGCTGCTGCAACATCTGCTCCGGTGATAAGGTTTCTACCGCGCCGGACACCGTTCCGGCATACAGCATCTGCTTGAAGGTCTGCGCCGCCTGACTGTCCGGTGCATCCATCGCAGACACCGTATCGATGCTGTCACAACGGCTATCTGGCGATATCTTCTGAGAAAGCGTCATGGGTGTTATCTCCATGGGGTACCTCGTAATCACGGTGAAAAACTCATAATGAAAAGCAGTGCTTGACCACGTCTGCGTCCGGCGTATTCACGTGTTGCAATACGCGTTTCGCCTCTTCCGGCGCATTCAGCCCCAACAGCAGGACGGCCATGCACACCGCACAAGCATCGCTATCGGTAACCAGACTCGGTACCACCGGCACTATCGCTCGCACTTGACGCAGCAAGCCGTGATTAACCCCAGCGAATGCGGCTTCAAGCAATAGCCGTCGTTCAGCAGACGTCAGTACGCTCATATCTTCGAGATAATCCCGCTGAGCAGATTTTTGATGGTATTGATCATCGCGCTTTCATAGTTGATAAAAGTGGAATACTGCTGCACGGCAAACTGCGCCTTGAGCATGGCGTCGGGATTAGTTAAATCTTCGCCGTTCATTTTGTCTTTGACGGCTTGCCCTGCCTGGTTTGCCAGGCGGGACAACGTATCGATGAGTTGTTGAACATCCATCGTCATCCTCCGGTAGAATGTCGGCTTATTGCCTGAGATAGCTGCTTGCCTGCTACGTTGCTGGCTGGTATCTACTATGGTTTTAACCCGCCACAGCGCCTATCCGGTGTTTAACCTAACCACAGACTTTTCCACGAAAAATCTGATCTATGCCGATTTCTAACCAACGCTCGCCGTCAAAAGATCGCGTTACCGCGCCTTTTTTACACAGTCGGCGCACCAGCTTTTGGCGCTGGAGCGCCACCCTCTGGGGCAGGACGTCGGTTATCACTAACATACGGATATGCTTCAACTCAGAAACCGCAGACAACGCCACGTGCAACAGCCGCCATAGCTGCAGTAATGACGCAGGTTGTGAGGCGCAATCGGGCAACCGGGTTAAACTACAGATAAGCAGCGCGTGGTTTTGAACACGAAAAACAAGGCGATAGGGAAGCAACGTAATGTGCTGCCCGAGGCGTAGTCCGCACCCGGGCAAAAACGCCGGCTGCGGCGCTAATCCCACCGCTTGCAACTGCCTGCTAAAAAGTGCCTCCAGCCGTTCCATCATTACTTCGCAAGGGAATGAAGCGTCTGGCTGAACACCTCGACCATCTTGCGGCCCATTTCCATCATCTGCTGCATGACTTCGACCGCCTTTTGCACAATATCGTCGAGATTTCGGATGTAGGATTGTGCGTTTTTACTTTGAAAATCCGCCTGCGCCCGCTCTATTTCTGCTTCACGGTTTTCCGTCGCCGCTTCAAAGGAACAGAGCCCGTTGGCTATCGATCCCGAACCGTTGAATCCCATCGAAGTGAGCTCTCTGGCGCCAGCGCCGCTGATTTCCCCCATTATTCCGCCCGTCAGCGCGCCCGTACACTGCATTAAGCCGCTCAAACAGGTGCCTAATGCGTTACTCTTTGCCGCCGTGAAACTATGTTCTATCGCGTTTAAACTGGTGGAAAGCGCATTCATTTCAAGCCCCCACCCTAATATCTGCTTCTTTTCGTTATACATGCGCATCACGTCACGCAAACGCCGGGCAAGATTTAATAGTGTTCCCCACAGTTGATCAAACATCGCGAAAAAGTCATTTAAATCTGCATCACTACCGGTCTTTTCCTTGGCCGCCATTACACCATCCATCTTTGATGATAAGACAGAGGAAAGGTGGCCTGGAGTGACGTTGACAGGAAATACGTCTATCGAAAGAGTATTTTGATTCATAAGCGTATTTTGGCTCATAACATATCCTCAGGCACGGTTACAGGCAATTTTGGCCAATACCGTACCGTAATCTTCCATTATTGAAGTCGCGTTGCTCACGGCGGTGCCACTCTGTTGCAAATAATCGCCAAGCTGTTTTTCCTGATCTTTTTTACGCTCCTGCGTCCAATTATCTTTAATATCGTTAATGCGTTGCATAACGATTAATTCTTCAATTTCTTTGCGCAAATCAGCGGCTTTCCATTGGGCAACACCCGATGTTATTTTTTGCCCACCGCTTAGCGCCAAGCGCGCCGTGCTTAACCAGGGAAAGGTGACATTTTTAATGATGCCGGAGGCTAGCGCTTTGCCTAACGAGACCATAAAACGTTTACGCAACGCTTTTTCCGCGGCGGCAGCGCCCTTTTCCAACACCTCTGTCGCCACATTTTTGAGGGCGCTTTCCAACGTTTTTTCTACAAGCTGTTCAATTCCCTGAGCGGTGGCACTGCGGCCCATGGTGCGTGCCAAATACTGACTGGCGTTCCCCTCCAACCTGGCTTCGAGCTCAGTGACAAAGCCTTTAGCCGTGTTTTCAGCAATCTGTTTGATCTGCTGACCCACCTCACCGCTATTTTGGCTTGCTGCCTCCACCAGCGTTTTACCCGCGCCGCTGCCCATCTCCTTTTCTGCCGCAGAGATCAAACCGCGAGCCACGTAGATACCACGGCAGATTTGCAGAATATCCAATCCCATCGCGACGTATTCGCACGTGCTCTGTACCGAACCTGCCGCGTGAATAATCGCTTCACAATCGGCTTTATTTGCCCCCAACCCCAAAGCAAACTCAGCGCCGCCTTTTACGATTCCGGCAGCCCCTGCCGAGCAGTAAGCGATACCAGCAGCAAAAGCGAGTGGATCTGCCGTTGCCACGGCTTCAACCAGTTTTAACACGCCGATACCAATCTCAATGGCGCTGCTTATCCAATCAAACACGGCGCTACACAGCGCGGATTTACGCACCTGATTCGCCTGTTCAATCGACTTGTTGATCTGCTCCTGGTATTTCTCAACCTGCTTATTGCGAAGGAAAGTTTGCAGCTCTGTGGCACGGTTCAACTGTTCACAAAGCGCCAGTGCGTTGCTGCTGGACACACTCATCACCTGCTGCGTCACCAGCATCGACAACAGCAGCGGGTCCATGTTCATGACCTCTTGCAGCGAGGCCGAGGCGGAGCCGGTATACCCAGCCGCCAGCAGCCGTTGCCAGGCAGCCTCTGCCTGCGGCGCGCTCACCGACTGCGCCGCGGCCCTCGGTTGACGTTCAGTTTCCGCGTTCTTTCCTGCATCGTCTTGCCTATCGTGCAGGCCAACAACAGCGCGTGTTGGGTGTGTGGTTTGCTTCATTGACGAAGAGACGAGCATCTCTTCACCATCATCATAGGGTAGCGGGTAATGCATCCCCGCTCTGGCTTGTACACTATCCATCAGGCTCTCCTGTTCGAGATAGTCCTTGCTCCGCTTGACGGCGTATCGCCTGTAATGACCGATGTTCACCGCAAATCAGCAAGGCGGCCTTAAAGGCTTTGCGTGCCAATGCTTTCTCATTGCAGGCCAGAAAACACTCCCCAGCGGCACAAGGTACCTGTGCGGCCGATACGTTAATTTTCGCTGCCCGACCATAGGCATAGAGTGCATCTGACCAGGCGTGCGCCGCATGGCACGTCGCCCCAAGTTGATACCAGTAGTCAAAAGACCAATCGTCGTAAGCGGTCAATATCCGTAACAGGTTGGCCGCTGCGCGATAATCCCCGGCGTTGGATAACTGTCTGGCATAGCGAAAAAGGGTGTCCAGTTCGACGCTTACCTCTTTTTTCAGCAACATGCGCATCGCGCCACCGCGACGCAAAAATTGCAGCATGGTCAGACTGTCGTCTTGCGTCATGAATAGGTCTTTTGGGTGATCATTTGCAGAATTTCACCCCATTTGCTGACCAGGTTAGTCGCCTGCGAAATGGCAGCGTTAAGCATCTGTATCGCTTTTTGAATCGTCAGTTGCGCCTGAGAGGAGAGATCGCTGTCGCGGCCCGCGCTGTTATCCAATGCCGCTTTAACGGCCTGGAGGCTGCCCTTGTCCAATTTACCGTCAGCCCCCGCGTGCTGTTTGATATAGTCCTCTATCGACTTGCCATCCACCTGGATACCGTGTGTCTTCATATACTCGATAACGTCGGCAGGCACTGCTTCCTTGGCGTTGCCATCGCCTTTTGATGCCGCCGCAATGGCTTCATCCATCTGGTTTGCCTTTTCCTGGGTATCCCGGGCTCGATTGGATGCATTTTGAATATCATTGAATTGGGCATAGGCGCGGGAAGACTGCACATCCTGCAACAACAGCATTATTTCATAGGCATAGGCGAAAATATTATCGGCAGTCCCATAGCGAGGCGTCTTTTCTTGAGTGGTATTTCTGACACGTCTTTCTTTGTCTTCAAGTACAGTAGAATTAATGTCTGGCAATGAAGAAACTGGCGTAGTCTCCATTATAAACCTCCTGGAATATAAAATAGTGTAGATATGAACATTATTTATTGACGCTGTGCTTAATATGCGTCTCGATTTTTTTCAAGGAGATAGTTAATGCTTTCAAATCTTTTTTTGCATTTTCCGCAATAATGTTCATGTGGTGGATACCCAGCGGTTTTACCGCCTGTGCATCATGAGGAGAAACGGTATGACCTGCGGAGGTCAGTTCGCTTTTGATCTTTTCAAATTCGGAAAAACATTTTAATAAACGTTCATACTCTACTTCGAACTTTTTAAACTGACTCTGTATATTGCCTGACATGTTGCACCTCTCATCGTTCACGAATAGCTCAGCCGTTGATAGGTCGATGGGTATTCTCTACTGACTTAACCCAGCCTCTAGCGCTGTATTGTGATAACGAAAGTAAATGATCTTGATAATATCTTCGCTCTGTATCACCGCTTCCAGCAATAAGGCAAAGTGCTGATATTGTTCTGGCGTAATGGGTTTCGTCATGGCACAGGTTAATCGATGACGGGCGGCACGCAGCTCCAGCAATGCCTTTTGGGCATCGTCAGCCGAGCCCTGTATACGATCTTCCAATGCCGTCAGCGTCGCCATCGAGTTTCCCTTTAAAAATTGAATGGAAGCGTAATCAGCGTACGCCCTTGTCTGAACGTCACTGCGCTATCACTGATAGCCACAACCGCACTGCCATCGGCCAATCGGCTGCCGATGGACAAGGTATCGCCATTACCCAGCACCAGATAATCGCCGCGACGGCTATGAACAATGCCAGTGACAGGCGCTGGCAACTGCCTGGAAAACTCACTGGATAGGGGAACATCCTGATAGCTCAGCGCCACGCTTGGATAGCTCGCTCGCATCTCCTGCATCAGTTGCGTCAAAGTCTGCTTATCCTGCGCGTTCAACACGCCGCTTAAGATGAAACGCGGCCCCGCACTCGTCAGATTCACCTTGCCGGCTAACCCTTGCTGTAGCAGCGCGCCGATCAGCGCATTCGCGATCTCGTCGTAGGCGTTTTCTATCTGCCAATGCCGTAATCCCGGAATGTCGGCCAACAGCGGCTGAACCGCCGCCCACTGCTCTCCCATATGAATATCCGCATCGATCGCAACGTTGCCCTGCCCCCGGCTGACAACCTGAGCCTGGGTGTATCCCGCCTGAATCAGCACATCTTTCACGTTCCGGACCAGTTGATCGGCGCAAATCACGTTATCCTGGTAACGAATATCGTGGGATTGCAGCGCAACCCACAATGGCGTCAACGTATCGCTCGATTCGCAATACCCGGACAGATGCAGCACGCCATCCTGCTGCCATTGCGCCACGAGCTGCGTCAACCCGGTCTGCTGCAACAGCGCGTCCACCGTTACAGGTGCCGCCGTCGAGGGTGACGGGGCCCATTCCACGGAGAAAAACAGTAGGGCAACGATCAGCATAAGCATGCCTGGCACCAGCACCCAGCCGCTTGAAAACCGGCGAACCGGCAAGCAACAACCAGCAAGATCTGCGTGCTGCGGCCCAAATGCCATCGCCAACCCTGCCGCCTCCAAGACGCCCTGCAACGGTAACGGATGCTGCTGTGCATGGCGGCGGCCATTTACCCGCACCGACACCTTTTCCGCGTTGACATAGAGTTGCCCGTCAGCGATCGTCAGTTCGATGCGACTTGCGGCCCGCAAAGGGATGCACAGATCGCATTCCCGCTCACCAATAGAGAGTCGACCTTCCGATAGCCACACTTCCCGTCCATGCAATACCCCGCCTAACAGGCGGATCTTCCACGTGTTTTCCATACGCTTTTCACTGTTGTCTATTGGCAACGGATGCCTTGATCAGGAACAAGCGAATAACGCTATGCATTTGATTGGTTTTGGTGCTGAACAGATGGCCAAGCACAGGGATGCTGCCTAACAAGGGGATTTTCTTTTCCGACTGTATCTGCTTATCCTGTTTGAACCCGCCCAACAACAGGCTCTGCCCCGCCTGCAACATGGCTTGTGAAGCAATTTCCGCATTTTGAACGCCGGGCAGAGGTTCATCCTGGCTGATGGGTTCGCTTTGTTGCCCATCCTGAATATTCAGGTTCAACATGATATTTTGCTTACCATTCTGCTCTAACAGCCGAGGCGTAACGCGCAGTAGCGATCCGGTCGTTACGGACTCCAGTTTGGCGACCTTGTCGCCCTCAAGCTTGGTGTAGAAGGTGACGTTTTTATCCAACACCGCCTGAATATTGTTGAGCGTCACCACTGAAGGCTGCGATAGCACATAGGCTCGCGAGTTCTTTTCCAGCGCACTAAGGCGCACCATAAAGTGCGGCGTGTCTTTGATCACGCTGGAGAATCCGCTGTCCAGACTCCCCCCGGTATTGTTGAAGCTGAGCATGCCGCCACCGATAGAGGTCGCCGCACTCCAGTCAATGCCCAACTGGCTGATATCACCGGCATCCACATCAATGATGGTCACGGATATTTCGATCATTTGAGGCCGTTGATCCAACTGGGTAATCAGTTGACGATACCCCGCCATGTTGGCGCTGCGATCGCGCACGATGACCGCATTCTGGCGCGGGTCCGCAGAAAACATCGGTAGTCCCTGAGTCGCAGCGGTATTGTTGGCTGGCGCAGGCGTGCCGCCACGCGTCATATCACGCAGCACGCTGACAATACCGGGCACCACAACAGTCTGATCGCGGTATTGATAGTGGTCATCCATCGCCGTGGCATATTTCAACGGATATACCACCACGCTCACCGCGTCATCCTGACGTTTGCTGATATCCGCATCAAGGGAGGTTGCCAGTTGCGTTACGCGCGCCAGACACGCAGGTACTCCGCTGATTTCCAGCGCATGTTCATTCAACACCGGGTAAATGACACAGCTTCGATCTTCAGGAACATTCAGTCTGCGTAAATTTGCTGCAAAACGCGTGGCGGATAGCACATTAAGTGTTACAAGATGGCGTGATAGACGCTGCGCGGGGTAAATAAACAGCGTATTGCCATCGTAATAAGAAACCAGATTATATTGGCTCATCAGCCTACACAGGATATTCACCGGCGGTCCGGGCAAGATAACACCGCTGAAATTTTGTACAATCGCCGGATCGATATTCGTTGATGTGTAATAGTTTTCCGCGAGATCCTTCAACAGATAAGAAAGCGACATATTTTGTGCTCTCAGTGAAAAATCATTGCCCTTCCACGGTAAGTTTTCGGCATAAGAAACCGAACAGAAAAAAAACAAAACCAAATGGGCGATTTTATATAGCTTCATATTCTTTTACCTGGCATGGGTGCTGTTTACTCAAAATGAGGTATCGAAAATAACGTGTTAGCGCCAGATGTATCTCTATTTCACGTGCCATTACTTCGGCAGAGATTTTCTTATCGTAGACACAACACAGCCAACTTTTCTCATCGGAGAAGTAGCAGGAAAAATCGTGAATATCATGATGTCCCCCCAGCAGACATGAAACATAACACAATGTTTCTAATGATAAATCACAAGAGTCAACGAGATAAATTGCCAGAATCCAAGAGAGATTGCATGAATAGCCTTTCGCAGGAAGATCCGCTATTTTCATCGCGATTTCTCCTTTACTATTAGGCATGGATATATCCTGAATCAAGGGGATACTTTTTAGTAAATCAAGCATGTAGAACAACCTCCGTGGGATAATCTTATTCTCAAACGCAATGAGAATCTTAGACATCAACCTAATACCTGATTTTTACTTACGGAGACGTTATATATATTTACAAATTAAAACAATCACGGCGCTAAAGCCTATTATAGTTTTAGTGAAAATTACCGTGTTAGAGAAAACCGACAGATGTGAATTCATTCGCCCACAGGGGCAATTTCATTTAGACACCATTCTCGGGTATGACAATGAAAAGAAAACGCTCATTGGTGAGTAAACCGACATTATTTATATCACTGTGCTTATTTATTATCTGGCTGGTTTCTGTTTTTGCTGCGACCTACGCCTCACTCAACCAGGAAAAACATTATTTAATTGAAAATCTAACGCACTTTTCCACCCTTCGGGCCACGTTAACCAATCACCGTTTTGAAGGTGCAGAACGGGATGCGCAGATATTGGCACACCGTTACCTTCTGTACCACAGCGGAGCCGCAGACACGGCCGTTGTCGACAAAAGTGAAAGCTGTTACTTACCGATTGATACCAGCGCGTGTATCCCCAAAGCAGTTCAAGAGCAGGATCGCAGCTTTATCCAGGTTTACGGTACGGCCGGGCAAACCTATTATCTCGACAGCTTTGTGCTGGATAGCCGCTATGGCATCTCGCTGCTGCCCCCTCGCGAGCACGCCTCCGACTATTTTTCTCGTCGACGCACTGAGTTAACGGAATTACTAGGCAGCCCCGTCAACCACAATATGCACTGGGGCGAACCCAAGTACACCGAGGGCGTGGGCTGGAGCGTCTCTGTTGCGGCCACCAGCGCACAGGGTACGCTCGCCGGGCTTTCAGTAAAACTCAGCGATGTGCTCTCGTACGGCCAACTGTTCTCCGGCAGCGATATCAGCCTCTGGCTGGATAAGCAAAATCACATCCTGCCTTTTTCCCAGCTCGATGAGAAGCACGGTCACGCATTACAAACGCGGTTCAACGACGTAACGCTGCATGACGGCTGGCAGGAAATTCCCGGCTATCTGGTGTTGCGCACCCAGTTGAAAGGGCCCGGTTGGCAGCAGGTTATCCTGTATCCAACCCGGGATATCATCAATCGCGCGCTGTCTATCGTCATCAGCCAGTTGCCTTTCGCATTGGCGACGTTAGTCCTGCTTGCACTGATGCTATTGGGCCTGCTCCATCGTCATCTGGCCCGCCCGTTGCAGGACTTTGTTGATATCATCAATAAGACTAAACGGGCACCGCTGTCACTGCGTCTGCCGGAAAACCGTCAGGATGAACTCGGCAGCATTGCTCAGGCTTACAATCGGCTGTTGAACGATCTGCGCACGCAGCATGACAACCTGGAAAATACCGTGGTTGAGCGCACGCGCGAGTTGATTATCGCCAAGCAGCAGGCAGAACAGGCCAACAAACGCAAAAGCAGCCATCTGACAACCATCAGTCATGAACTGCGCACGCCGCTTAGCGGTTCACTGGGCGCGCTGGAGCTTCTCCAACTCACCCCGCTGTGCGCCAAGCAGAGCCATCTGGCGGAAACGGCCCGGCTTTGCACCCTCTCATTGCTGGATATCATTAACAATCTGTTGGATTTCTCGCGTATAGAGTCAGGACAAATCTCGCTGCACGTTGAGCAGACAGCGCTGCTTCCGTTGATCGATCGCGCGATGTATACCATTCAGGGACCGGGAAAAAGCAAAGGATTGATGCTGCGCACCACGGTCAGCGGTGATGTGCCCTTGCTTATCGATATGGACGCGACACGCGTACGGCAAATTCTGGTGAACCTGCTGGGAAATGCGGTCAAATTTACGGAAAATGGAGGGATAACGCTCAGCGTCACACGCAACGACAACACGCTGATATTTGCCGTCTGCGACAGTGGCAAAGGCATTGCCTCTGCCGATCGCGATGCGGTTTTCACCCCCTTCTTTCAAAGCCAGGCAAACATTCAGGGTACCGGGCTTGGGCTGGCGATTGCCTCGAATCTGGCCCGGATGATGGGGGGCTGGCTGGATCTCAACAGCTCGGTAGGGCTCGGCACCTGCATCTCTTTTATGCTGCCGCTCGGCAAACACGGCACGACGACGCCATTAAGCGGCGAAATCGCCGCGCCGTTGGCGCTGCACCGGCAACTGAGCGAGTGGGGACTGACATGCCATCCCGCCGCGCATGACAATGCCCTGTGTGCCGACGAGCTTGGCTTTCTGCCTGGCAAACTCTACACGCTGGCCGCTCAGATAACGTCAGGCATCACCGATACCGACAAGGCGGTTATCCCGGTTCAACCCTGGCGCTTGCACATCCTGCTGGTCGATGACGCGACAATAAACCGCGACATCATTGGTGCCATGCTGACCCTGCTCGGGCAAGACGTCACTACCGCCTGTAATGGCCGAGAAGCCCTGGCGTGTGGGAGACAGCAACGTTTTGATCTGGTGCTGATGGATGTCTGCATGCCGGAGATGGATGGCCTGGCCTGCACCCGGCAGTGGCGTCAAGACAGCAAGAATCAGGATCCAGAATGCGCCATCATGGCACTGTCAGCCAATACCGCATCGGAAGAAATTTTTCGTTGCAAGCAGGCCGGTATGCACCACTACCTGACCAAACCCGTCACGCTGGCGCATTTGGCCGATGGCATCAGCATCGCCGCCGAATATCAGCTCCAGCGAGAAATTGATCTGCAAGAACAAGATAATCTGATGGACAAGGCCATCATTGATATCACTCACCCCACCATGCGACGAAAAATTCGTCGTTCACTTCGCGTGTTGCTGTCGAGCATTGAACAAAATTCAAGCGATCAGAAAAAAACTATCACGCTGTTGCATACCCTAAAAGGATGCATCGGGCAGGCTGGTCTCGGTCCATTGCTGTGCGATGTGATCGATATGGAGAACCGCGTTAAACGTGGGCTGCCATTGTCCAAAGCGGAAATTGCAGAACTGCGTCTTACGCTGGATGTCGCTTTACGTTTGAAGTGCTCATCGTAAAGGACAATGTTTTGTTGAGAGGAATGGAAAATGAACGATCATAAAATTTTGCTGGTGGACGATCACGAGTTGATCATAAACGGCATTATCAATTTGCTGGTGCCCTATCCGCGCTTTCGTATTATTGCGCACACTGAAAATGGCCTTGAGGTCTATAACGCCTGCCGCCTGCACGAACCTGATATTGTGATCCTCGATCTGGGATTACCGGGTATCAATGGGCTGGATCTTATCCCGCAGCTCTGTTCGCGCTGGTCTAAAATGGCGATCCTCGCCTACACCGCACACAACGAGGAGTTTATGGCAATACGCACCCTGTCGGCAGGTGCCATGGGATACGTATTGAAAAACAGTAGCCAAAAGACATTATTGGCGGCAATCCAGACCATGGCCGTCAGAAAACGGTATATCGACCCGGCACTCAACCGAGATGCCATCAACTCCGCCCTGAACACCGAAGGGGACAGCCCGGAGTTGCTGACACCGCGTGAACGGCAAATTCTGAGACTTATTGCCAACAGCTACACCAACCGCCTTATCGGCGAACAACTGTGCATCAGCGTTAAAACGGTCGAAACCCATCGACTGAACATTATGAAAAAGCTCAATGTACATAAAGTGACAGAGTTGCTTAATTGCTCGAGGCGCTTAGGGCTAACTGATTGAGTTTTTTATACCAGGTCATGCTTTATCGCGCCTGTTAACAGGCGCTAATAACCAGACGTTCTACGCGATGAATAGCCTCGCGTAGCGTCTCACAGGTAACGACATGGGGCATATTGCCCATATCCGGTGCCGTCACGGCCGCGTTGACGATGGCTGCGTTTTCCTCAGGGGTTAGGGTTGGTGCAATCGCTGCCAGTGATGTCGGAATGGCACACGCCTTCGCCAACGCAATGGCCTCAAGCAATTCCTCATCGCTACGCCCTTCCAGAGCCAGCAAACAAAGATTGCCAAATCCCACCAACAGACCATGGCCGTAAGCACGCGTTTTATCGCACACGGTAAAGCCCTCGTAGAGCGCATGGGCTGCCGCCGCATGAGCGCCATTGCTCATCAACGAGGTCAACCCGGCAAACAAGAAGACGGCATCAAGCACCTGATCCAACGCCGGTGTTGCCTGCCGTTGCCGCACTGCATCACAGGCGGCGGCACCAAACCGGGCAATCTGTTGATAACAGAGCTGGCTGTTTGCCATGGAGGACGCACCAAAACCAGTGACATCTCTATCACCGCTAATGGCACGCAGTTCATACCATTTTGCCAGCGTATCGCCCAGCCCCGCCGCCAGCCAGCGCAGCGGCGCTGTGGCAAGAATATCGGAATCAATAATCACCGCGGCGGGTGCCACCGGCAGAGGGTACAGATCGCGAAAGTGACCGTCATCATGATAGCGAATGGTCAGCGGCGTCACCGCGGCACAGGTCGCTGCAATCGTCGGCAGGGTGATAACCGGGCGGGAAGTTTCCAGCCCGACGGCTTTGCCGGTATCCAATGCCTTCCCGCCGCCCACGACGATAATCACATCGGCAGCATGGGTTCGTACTGCTTGTGCCAGACGTAAAATCTGTGTTTCGCTGCACTCGCCGCCGTACCAGACATCAGCGCATTTGACCACCCCGACAGCCGCCAGTTGTGCATCAATCAGGGCTGATGTCCCCTCCAGCGCAGTCTTGCCACCCAAAACCACAGCACGTTTACCCAGCGCAGCGGCTAGGATGCCCAACTGGTTAATCGCGCCCGCGCCGCGTACCACGCGCGCGGGAAAGTAGACCTGTTGCATGTTATCTCCATGAATATTCTGTCAATTGGCCGACGCAGGGATTACTGCGCACACTGGCGCAACGCCGCGATACACTGTTGGTTGGCGGCCTCTGATCCCACCGAGATCCGGATCCATTGGGTGTATCCGGCTTCCAGCCAGGGCTTCACAATCACCCCGAAATGCAGTAAACGCTCAGCCAGTGCAGCGCTATCCTGCCCGACATTCACAAACAGGAAATTGGCCTGCGACGGCGCCACACACCATCCCAGGGCGTGCAGTTGCTCTCGGAGCCAGGCGCGCTGCTGCGTGACATGCGTGACGCTGCGAGCCACATGCGCCACATCCAGCAGTGCCGCCTGCGCCGCAGCCTGCGCCATACGATTGATATTGAACGGCGTGCGCACGCGATCGAGCAGTTCTACCATCTCAGCGTGACACGCCAAACCATACCCCACGCGCAGGCCAGCCAGACCGTATGCCTTGGAAAAGGTGCGCAACACAATCCACGGTCGCGTCTGCTGACGTAGTACGGAGAGGCTATCGGGATAATCAGGGTGTGCAGCGCAATACTCGTAGTAAGCCTCGTCGATCACCAACACGCAGTCCGGCGGCGTCATGGCAATCAGGCGTTCAAACCCTTCACGCCCCAACATGCAGCCCACGGGGTTGGAGGGATTACTGAACACCACCATTTTGGCCGGTTGTGACAGCGCCTGCGCCCAGGCATCCAGGTCGTATTCCATTTGCGCATTCACCGTTACCAGCGTCACCTCTGCCCCTAACATTTTGGGATACAGGTGATGCAGGCCAAAAGAGGGCACCAGCGTGACAACCCGATCGCCCGGATTGAGAAAAGCCAGACACAGCATTTCCAGCAGGTTTTCCGAGCCGTTGCCCATCACCACCTGCTCCGACGTCACGCCGGTGCGCGCGGCAATCACCGCACGCAATTGGAGACTGGCCGGATCGGGATAACAGGCGGTGCGCGTCACCTCTGCCCGCAGCGCCGCGTCGGCTAACGGACTCATGCCGAGCGGATTTTCATTGCTGGCAAGGCGGGCAATATCCGTCACAGCAAAACGCTGGCGCACCGCATCGTCAGACAATCCGGCGTTATAGCGCCCCAGTTGGCGGGCTTCGCGCCGCGCCAGTCGTTCAATCGTTTGTTTCATGATGACCTCAGCGGCGCGCTCGGTTAACCCTTCACCATCGGCAAGTTCAACCCATGCTGTGCAGCACACGCGATAGCACTCTCATAGCCCGCATCCGCGTGGCGCATCACGCCCGTAGCCGGATCGTTCCACAGCACGCGCGCCAGACGCTCATCGGCCTGTTCGCTACCGTCACACACGATCACCGTGCCCGCATGCTGTGAGAAGCCCATGCCAACGCCACCGCCGTGATGCAGGCTGACCCAGGTTGCGCCACCCGCCGTGTTTAACAACGCATTGAGCAGCGGCCAGTCGGATACCGCATCCGAGCCATCACGCATCGCTTCGGTTTCCCGATTGGGTGAGGCAACCGATCCGCAATCCAGATGATCGCGGCCAATCACAATCGGCGCTTTCAACTCACCATTGCGCACCATTTCATTGAAAGCCAGCCCGGCCAGATGGCGCTCGCCCAATCCCAGCCAGCAAATGCGCGCCGGTAATCCCTGGAAGGCGATGCGCTCTTGCGCCATGTCGAGCCAGCGGTGTAACGACGTATTCTCGGGAAACAGTGCTTTAAGCTTGGCATCGGTACGCGCGATATCCTCCGGGTCGCCAGACAGCGCCACCCAACGGAACGGGCCTTTGCCCTGGCAGAACAACGGGCGAATATAGGCAGGTACAAAACCGGGGAAATCGAACGCGTTAGCCACGCCCTGTTCCAGCGCCATCTGGCGGATATTGTTACCGTAATCCACCGTCGGGATGCCCATATGGTGGAATTCCAGCATCGCCTGCACATGCACCGCCATTGAGGCTTTGGCTGCCTTTTCTACCGCCTTCGGATCGCGGGTGCGCATCTCTGTCCAGTGCGCCACGTCCCACCCTTGCGGCAGATAGCCGTTAATCGGATCGTGCGCCGAGGTTTGATCGGTCACGATATCCGGACGCATACCACCGGCCTTGGCGCGTTTCACCAGCTCCGGCACCACGTTCGCCGCGTTACCCAGCAGGCCCACAGAAATGGCGCGTCCCGCTTTGCACGCTTCATCGATCATCGCCAGCGCCTCATCCAGATCGGTAGCTTTGTAATCGAGATAACGTGTGCGCAGGCGAAAATCAATACGAGACTCCTGGCACTCGATCGCCAGCACGCTGGCACCGGCCAGCACCCCCGCCAGCGGCTGCGCACCGCCCATGCCGCCCAAGCCGGCAGTCAGGATCCACCGCCCGCGCAAATCGCCGTTGTAGTGCTGCTGTCCTGCTTCGGCAAAGGTTTCGTAGGTTCCCTGCACAATGCCCTGCGCACCGATGTAGATCCATGAACCCGCTGTCATCTGGCCGTACATCATCAATCCGTCACGGTCCAGCTTATTGAAGTGATCCCAGTTGGCCCAGTGCGGCACCAGATTCGAGTTGGCGATCAGCACGCGCGGCGCGTTTTCATGGGTACGGAACACCCCCACCGGTTTGCCGGACTGCACCAACAGGGTTTCATCCCCTTTGAGGGCGCGCAGAGAGGCTAAAATCGCGTCAAAACAGGCCCAGTTACGCGCTGCCTTGCCAATCCCACCGTACACCACCAGATCTTCGGGCCGCTCGGCCACGTCCGGATCCAGGTTATTCTGGATCATGCGGTACGCCGCTTCGATCAGCCAGTTTTCACAATGCAGTTCACTGCCGCGGGGTGCTCTCACTTCACGCGCACCCGTCTGTTCTACAGATGAGGTCATAATGCTGTTCCTTTGATATTCGGTTAATGTCCGTAGCCTGTCAGCTCACTGGGCGCGAGAAGGCAGCAATGCAGCCACCTGTTCCGGCCACTCGGCCTGGCTTGCCCAGCGACACATGGCGGCGATATCCGGTGCCAGATAGCGGTCTTTATCGAGGAAAGGCACCGCCTGACGAATGCGCGCCAACTCTTGTTCCAGCAAGGTGGAACTGCGTAACGGGCGGTGGAATTCGATACCCTGCGCGGCCGCCATAGCCTCAATACCCACCACGGCCGCCGTGTTGTCACACATCGCACCTAAACGACGAGCCGCATAAGTAGCCATCGAAACGTGATCTTCCTGATTGGCGGAGGTCGGCAGGCTGTCAACGCTGCCGGGGTGTGCCAGAGATTTGTTTTCCGATGCCAAGGCGGCGGCAGTCACTTGGGCTATCATAAAGCCAGAGTTCACGCCGCCTTCAGCCACCAGGAAGGGCGGCAGTGCCGACAGTCCAGTATCCAGCAACAGCGCCAAACGGCGTTCAGAAATCGCGCCAATTTCCGCGACGGCAAGAGCAATAATGTCAGCGGCGAATGCCACCGGTTCGGCATGGAAGTTACCGCCAGAAATCACATCACCGTTGTCGGTAAACACCAGCGGGTTGTCAGACGCCGCGTTGGCTTCAATTTGCAGAATGCGCGCCGCATGCGTCAGGTTATCCAGACAGGCCCCCATCACTTGCGGAATACAACGAATGGAATAGGGATCCTGCACCCGGCCACAGTGAATATGCGAATCCATGATGCCGCTGCCTTTGAGCAGCGTATCCATCGCCGCTGCCACCGCAATCTGACCCAGCTGGCCGCGCGCTTTATGGATACGCGAATCAAATGGTTTGGCCGAACCGCGAATAGCCTCCAGCGACAGTGCACCGGCAACCAGACCGGCCCCAAGCACCTGCTCTGCGCCAAACAGGCCGCGCAGAGCAAGCGAGGTGGAAACTTGCGTCCCGTTGAGCAGCGCCAACCCTTCTTTCGGCCCCAGCACCAGCGGCTCGACGCCAGCCAGCGCCAGCCCTTCTCGTGCCGGTAGCAGTGCACCATTGATTTTGACCTGCCCTTCTCCCAGCAGCATCAGCGACATATGGGCCAACGGAGCCAAATCACCCGAGGCCCCTACCGAGCCTTTTTCCGGCACGCACGGCATCACGCCCGCATTAAACAACGTCAGCAAGGTTTCTATCACCTGACGGCGCACGCCGGAATGGCCCCGCGCCAGACTGACCACTTTGGTTGCCATCACCAGACGCAGCACGTTATCAGGCAGCAGTTCACCCACGCCGACGCTGTGCGACAGCACCAGGTTGCGTTGCAACTCCGCCAGACGGTCGGCCGGAATGGAGGTGCTTACCAGCTTGCCAAACCCGGTATTGATGCCATAGACCACCCGATTCTGCCGCACGATATCCGCCACCTGCTGGCACGCGGCATCCACATCAGCCCAGGCCTCTTCGGCGAGCGTCAGCGTGACGCCACCGTGATAAATCGCCCGCAGCGTCGCCAGATCGACCGCGCCGGGAGTGAGGCAAATCGACAGGGGTGTTGTTGTCATAATCTATTCCTGTATAGACAAGTTAAGCTGAAGTAAAAACGCCATGGGCGTTTCAGACTGATGACAAAGTCAGTTATTAGGTGAAGTGCGGCGATGGGGTCGTAGCGGCGTTAGCCGCCGGAGTGCCCCTCGTCGTGATTCACCGGGAAACACGGACATAGCGAAAAAGGCTTTACCGTCCTGTTTCTTCACAGCAAACTAATGCGCCAGCGCCTGGAGCGTTTCGGCACGTATCTCTTCGGTCACCCGCGCTTTGAGCGCCATAAATTCCGGCGAGGTTTTCAGGGTGTAATCACGATGCCCGTCAAAGGCAACCGCCACTTCGGTTTTGATGCGTCCCGGGCGAGCACTAAAAATCGCTACTCGGTTACCCATAAAGATAGCTTCATCAATATCGTGCGTGACAAACATCACCGTCTTTCGTGACGCTTCCCACACCGAAAGTAAAAGTTCCTGCATCATGACGCGCGTTTGGTTATCCAGCGCGCCAAAAGGTTCATCCATCAACAGCACTTTGGGATCGTTTGCCAGTGCACGCGCAATCGCAGTGCGTTGCTGCATGCCGCCAGAAAGCTGGCGCGGATAGTGATGCTCAAAGCCTTTCAGGCCAACCTGATGAATGTAGTAGTCACAACGCTCCTGCTGCTGCGCCTTGCTGATGCCGCGCTCCTGCAAACCAAAGCAGATGTTTTGCGCCACCGTCAGCCAGGGAAACAGCGTATAGCTTTGAAACACCATTCCGCGATCCGCGCCCGGCCCTTCCACCAGCGCGCCATCGAGCCACACTTCGCCGCTGGTCGGCGAATCCAACCCGGCGATGATGCGCAACAGGGTGGATTTACCGCATCCGGACGGCCCGAGAATGGTGATGAAGTCGTTTTCCTGTACCTGATAATCGACGGGCAACAGCGCTTGAGTCTGTTCGCCGCGCGGGCCGGTAAAGATGCGCTCGACCTGACGTACCGCTACTTTGCTGTAGGACATTACAATAAGCTCCAGGAAAACAGGCGTCGGTTCATCGCCTTGAACAGAAAATCCGACAGCAGGCCAATCACCCCGATGACGATAATGCCAAAGATGATCTGTCCGGTATTCAGCAGTGCCTGACTGTCCACAATCATGTGGCCGATACCGCTCGATGAGCCAATCAGCTCAGCAACAATCACGTAAGTCCACGCCCACCCGAGCACCAGCCGCAGCAGCTCGGCAATTTCCGGTGCCGCACCGGGGATCAGCACGCGTCGCACCACGCTGCCATTGCTGCATCCCAGCGTGTAGGCCGCTTCCACCAGATCGCGACGTGCAGCCCCGACGGCTACCGCCACCATCAACACGATTTGAAAGAAGGAGCCAATAAAGATCACCAGAATCTTCTGCATCTCACCGATGCCTGCCCACAGGATCAGCAGAGGGATAAACGCAGATGCTGGTAAATAGCGGCAAAACGACACAAAGGGTTCGAAAAATGCCTCGCACAGCTTGTACGCGCCCATCAGAATACCGAGCGGGACACCGATGATCGCGGCCAGCAGGAACCCTGCCAACACGCGCATCACCGTCATGGCGATATCTTCAGAGAAGTTATACTGGGTGAAGAGGATCGCCCCTTCACGCAGCATGGTCAGCGGATCGGCTAGAAAGGTGGGTGACACCGAACCGCTGAACGTCACCATTCCCCACAGGGCAAAAAACAGGACAAAAAAGGCCACCCCAAGCGCCACGCGCAACCGCACGGCAACCGGCCGCAGCGGCACCATCAACGGATTGTGCCAGCGCGGTGCGGCGTCAGGTAACGCCGCAGGCGGCAAGGGCAGTTTGTCAGTCGCGCGAGAATCACTCATCATGCCAATATCCTTATTTCACGTAGCTGGCGTCATACAGGGTGCTGATATCAGGGATCTTGCGAATCACGCCCATTTCCAGCAGCAGTTTGGCCGCTTCGTTGCTGAAGGTTTCAATCTCGCCGCTAAAGAATTTGCGGTTCTGTTCCCGGTCCTGCCAGCGCAGATAGTTGGCTGATTTAGCAAAATCCGCTCCGCTGGATTTCACTGCTGCGCCCATGATTTCGTAAGATTTTTCCGGCTCGGCCTTGATCATTTCCAGCGCATCGAAATAGCTTTCCACCAATGCTTTGGCAGCCTGCGGATTTTTCGCGAGGAAATCCGGCGTACAGCCGAGCGTATCCATCACCATCGGGTAATCGAGCGTGGTGGCGATGATCTTGCCGCTTTCAGGCTTGTCGCGCACCGAGGAGAGATAGGGTTCATAGGTCATGGCAGCATCGTTTTGCCCGGCGAGCAGCGCCTGTGCGGCAGCCTGTGGCGAGAGCGTTGCCGTCTTCACGTCTTTCAGCGTCATGCCGTTTTTATCCAGGATCCACGCCAGCGCAAAGTACGGTGAAGTGCCCGGTGCATCGACGCCCACGGTTTTCCCTTTCAACGATTTGATATCACTGATTGGGCCACGCACCGCCAAACCGTCAGCGCCGTAGGATTTATCCAACTGCACAATCTGTTTGATCGGCACGCCGTTGGCGTTCCAGGCGACATAGGTTTCCACCGTGGTGGCGGCACATTGAATCGCACCGGAGGCCACAGCCAGATGGCGATCTTTTTGTGGGATCATTTTGATCGACACATCCAGTCCGTGCTTCTTGAAGATGCCGGCTTTATCGGCCAGCGTCAGCGGCGCAAAACCGGTCCAGCCAGAAATACCGATCGCCACCGGCGTATCTGCCGCCTGCGCCACGCCTGCCGATACCATGCAAAGCGCCATCAGGGTCGCTTTCCAGCCCATGTTACCTCGTGCTTTGTTCATTCGTTCCGCTCCTGTGAGAGAAGTCATTACCCATGCGGCAAACTGTGCCAACGTTATTGTCCAAACTTGTATAGACAACCTAGCAAGCAATGTGCCAATGCCACAGAAGCGGCGTTTAGCCCTTTATTAGCGGGAATAGTGTGAAAGTTTCATGCAGGAAAGCAGGTTCCAGAATAGTGCATTGCTCCCCTTTGGCGCACCATGATGATTCGCCATTAACGAGGCAGCTCGCAGAAACACGCTTGCCGCCCTGCACAACCGGTCATCAGCAGCACAGCACTGTCCTTGCACTATTGTCTATACATATACATACGCGCATAAAATTCGCTACACTGCACAAAAGCGTAGGGTCAAGGAGAACACGGTGGTGACACAGCAGCGCGCATCGCAACTTGCAGGCGCCATGAGCGATATACCTGCCCCCATCTATCAACGGGTCAAGCAGGCGATTATCAGCCAGATTCGCACCGGTGCCTGGCAGCCGCACCAGCGTATTCCGTCAGAGAGCGAGTTGGTCAACGAGCTCGGCGTTAGCCGTATGACGATTAACCGCGCGCTGCGCGAGCTGACCAGTGAAGGCTTTTTGCTGCGCATGCAAGGGGTCGGTACCTTTGTCGCGGAGATCAAGGCCTACGCGGCCATGCTGGAAGTGCGCAATATCGCCGAAGAGATTGCCGAACGTGGGCATCGCCACAGCAGCCGCGTATTGGCGCTGCAAAGCCTGAAAGCGGAAAGTGAGCTGGCAGAACAGTTTGATATCTCGCCGGGGCAAACGCTGTTCCATTCACAGATCGTCCATTACGAAAACGATCTTCCGGTCCAACTGGAAGATCGCTACGTCAATCCAGTGGAAGCGCCGGACTATCTGCAACAGGATTTCACCACCCGCACCCCCTACACCTATCTCAGTCAGGTGGCACCGCTCACCGCCGGTGAACACATCGTGGAAGCTTTTATTCCTGACGACCACCAGCGCCAGGTGTTGGCGTTAGATCCGCAAGAGCCGTGCCTGATGATCCGCCGCCGTACCTGGCACGACGCACGTATTGTTACCGTCGCTCGCCTTATCTATCCCGGTTCACGCTATCGCCTGCTGGGCCGTTTCAAGACCCACGGCTGATGGCTGTCAGGGGTTGCTCTCGCGGCGAAATACTGCGGTGTAGAGCAACCAGGCATCCTCAGTCAGTGGCGTGAGATCGCGTTGAGGCTGTTGGCTTGTCCACCACACGCCTTGTCCCGCCTGACAGGTTTCCTCACCAATGCGCCAGCGGCCGTCCATCACATAGAGCACGCCGGCTTCCTGCGCGCCCAGTGACATCGCGTCACGCACCGCCATCACGGTGGCATAATGGCTGTCGCGCCGGGTCATGATATTAAAATCCCGGTTGGCAGCATCCCCGTCTTGCGCAACGATCGGCGTGGCGGAAAGTGGCGTTTCACCGGCAAAAAACAGCGGCTCGCCGCGCCGCAAACGGTGCGAAAAAGCCGGAAAGCGCAGCGAAACACCGGAGCCTTCCAGCAAGGTAATAATGCGATCAACGCCCGGAAAGGCAGAAAAGTCACCGGCCTGCGCAATAGTGGCAATACTGGCGCGCCAGGCAAATCCGTCCCCCTCCACCGCTGGCACGCTGATAATTTCCCGCGTTTCTCCGCCGCCATTGCGCCAACGGCTGACTGGCAAGGTGTTCACATCAAAAAATCGCATCAGAGGCTCCCCAACGCATCCATGACCATGGCGAACTGGCGGTCAGATTCATCATCCAACGCATGACGCCCCTGATCGATTACCTGTTTTCCAGCAACCCACACATCGCGAATCTGCTGGCGCTCACCGGCAAACAGCCAGCGATTGAGCAGCGTGCGGTCCGGTAGACCGTGCAACCAGGCATTATCCTCCAGCACCAGCCAATCGGCGCGATAACCCGGAGCCAGCGCGCCGATGGCAACCCCACAGGCTGCCGCGCCGCCCGCCAGCGCCTGCCGATAAAGCACTTCTCCGACCGCAGGCTGGTCAGGCGTCACCACCCGGTTACGCCGTCTGTCACGCAAGCGTTGCGCATATTCCAACCAGCGCAGCTCTTCCAGCAGGTTCAATGAGACATGGCTGTCTGAACCGATACCCCAGCGACCGCCCAGTGCGACATACCGGTCCAGCGCAAAGATGCCATCGCCAAGGTTGGCCTCTGTGGTCGGGCACAGGCCCACAATGGCTCCGCTGGCCGCTACGCGCTGTAGCTCGCGTTCATCCAGATGAGTGGCATGAATTAACGTCCAGCGCTCATCCACTGCGAAGCGATCGTACAGCCAGTTCACGGGCCGTTCGCCGCTCCACGCCACACAGTCTTCTACCTCTTTCATCTGCTCGGCAATGTGAATGTGCACCGGCAACGTCGCGGGCATGGCTGCCAGCACGTCGTTGATTTGGCTTTCACTGACGGCACGCAGCGAGTGAAAACAAATCCCTGCCGTGTGCAACGGCTTATCCCGTAACAGCGTTGCCAATCGCTGCTGCTGGGCTAAATAGTGCTCGGTATGCTGGATGAAACGCCGTTGCCCCGGCAGCGCAGGCTGGGCACCAAAACCGGCGTAGCTGTAGAGCACTGGCAACAGAGTTTGGCCGATGCCCGCGCGCTCTGCCGCCGTCATCAGTTGCAGCAGCATGTCATCCTGCGCGTAAGGCTGCCCGGCCGGGTCGTGATGCAGGTAGTGAAATTCAGCAACCTGGGTATAGCCCCCTTTCAACATCTCGATATAGAGTCGGCTGGCAATAGCACCGACCTGTTCCGGCGTCAGGTGGCCCACCAGCCGGTACATCAGATCGCGCCAGGTCCAGAAACTGTCTTGCGGATCGCCCGCCACCTCTGCCAGCCCTGCCATCGCGCGCTGAAAAGCATGCGAATGCAGGTTCGCCATCGCAGGCAGCACGATGCCCGGCAAAGACTGCGTTTCTTCTGGCGTGGCATTTTGCACGACGTCAGTAATCACGCCCTCGGCGGAAACGGCAATGCGGACATCGCGCGCCCATCCCTGCGGCAACAGGGCGCGCGGAGCGAAGAAACTCGGCATGGTTGATCCTTTACGGTTGTGGTTTGAGTTGTATTACTGGTTGTCTATACCTATACATACACCAGCTCACCGGCCAACGACTATAGTGAATTATTATGGTCACAATAAGAAAAAGCTATCCTGCGCCCCTTGTCGTCCCGGTGCGGGTAGGTTAGCTTGTCTTTGGTTGTATATACAAGAAGAGTGACATCATGACTCAACGATTATCCTGCGACAGCCTATGGCTTGGTGCAGATCTCGTCACCCTGCGCGATGGACGCTACCAGATCATTCATGATGGCGCGCTGGCAGTAGCAGAGGGCAAGATCGCCTGGGCTGGGCCACGGGCACAGCTACCGGCCTACGACGCCGCTAGCACCACCCACTTCGACGGCGGCATCCTTACGCCGGGCTTTATTGATTGCCATACTCACCTGATGTTCGGTGGCGATCGCAGCGACGAATTCGAGCAACGTCTCAATGGCGTAAGCTATGCCGACATCGCGGCCAACGGCGGCGGGATTCTCTCCACCGTGCGTGCCACTCGTGCCGCAACGGAACAGCAGTTGGTGGAAAGCGCACGACAACGATTAGCCTTGATGTTGGCCGAAGGCGTCACCACCGTCGAAATCAAATCCGGCTATGGGTTGGATATCGACAGTGAAATAAAAATGCTACGCGCCATACGCCAGTTGGCTGCGCAGGTGCCCGTGCAAGTGGTGGCTACCTGTCTGGCAGCCCATGCAGTCCCACCGGAATACACAGGGCGCGCCGACGCATGGATCACCACACTTTGCGATCGGTTGCTGCCGCAGGTCGCGCGCGAGCAGTTGGCCGATGCCGTGGATGCATTCTGCGAGCATCTGGCATTTTCACCCGCGCAGGTCGAAACGCTGTTTAACACCGCCACCCAGTTGGGGCTGCCGGTAAAACTGCATGCAGAGCAGCTTTCCGCATTAGGCGGCAGCGCCTTGGCAGCACGCTACCATGCGCTCTCTGCGGATCATCTGGAGTACCTGACGGAAGCCGACGTTCAGGCCATGGCCGCCAGCGGTACGGTTGCCGTGCTGTTGCCGGGTGCTTTTTACCTGCTGCGCGAAACGCAGCGACCGCCGGTGGAACTGCTGCGCCAGTACGGCGTGCCCATGGCTATCGCCAGCGATGCCAATCCCGGTACCTCACCGGCCCTTTCTCTGCGTCTGATGCTCAATATGGCGTGCACCCTGTTTCAGCTCACGCCGGAAGAAGCATTGGCGGGGGTCACCTACCACGCCGCTAAAGCGCTGGGACTGCAAGCGAGCCATGGATCGCTGGAAATCGGCAAAGTGGCCGATTTTGTACACTGGCCGCTAGCGCGCCCGGCAGAATTAACCTATTGGCTGGGTGGGCAGTTGCCCTGTACCACCGTTTATCGAGGGAGTATTCGTCATGGAACCGTTTGATTTTCAAAGTGGCACGCTGCCGTTGCTGGTCAGTATTCCCCACGCGGGAACCCGTCTCACGCCTGAAGTCGAAGACGGGCTGAGTGATGCCGCGCGCCTTCAGCCGGATACCGATTGGCATATTCCCCAGTTGTATGATTTTGTGCGCGGGATGGGAGCCAGCGTATTGGTGGGCCACTATTCGCGCATGGTGGTCGATCTTAATCGCCCTGCCGACGATACGCCGCTTTACGCCAGCGCCACCACCGGACTGTTTCCCAGCACTTTGTTTGACGGCACGCCTACTTTTGTCGCGGGTAAAACACCGACGCCCGAGCAGCGTAACAGCTACCTGCAACATATCTGGCAGCCCTATCACCAGCAAATCCAGCAAGAACTCGCTCGTCTGAAAGCGCGTTACGGCTATGCACTGCTGTTCGATGCCCACTCCATCGCCTCACACATTCCGCGCCTGTTTGACGGCAAGCTGCCCGATTTGAATATCGGCACCAACGGTGGCGAAAGTTGTTCCAGCGCGGTGGAAGCCGCAATACGCGCGTGCTGTGACGCGCAGGATCAATACCGTTGGGTGATTAACGGGCGTTTCAAGGGCGGCTACATCACTCGCGCCTACGGGCAACCCGCGCAGCAGCAACATGCAGTGCAGTTGGAACTGGCACAGTGTAACTACATGGAAGAGCAAGCGCCCTTTGCCTGGCATGCAGAGAAAGCGGCCGCCTTGCAGGTTCAGTTAAAAAAGCTGCTGGAAAGCTATCTGGTCTGTTTCTGACCGTTTCAGGCTGGCGCCACTCGCCAGCCTGAACATACCGTTTATTCTGCCAGCGCGCGCATTTCGGCAATCAAATCGCTTTTGCCCTCAAAGCCGATGCCCGG
Organism: Candidatus Symbiopectobacterium sp. NZEC151; assembly: GCF_025962655.1. Classification (GTDB taxonomy): domain Bacteria; phylum Pseudomonadota; class Gammaproteobacteria; order Enterobacterales; family Enterobacteriaceae; genus Symbiopectobacterium. The sequence continues at coordinate 526,187 of NZ_JAGFPE010000002.1, forward strand.
CAGCTCCGGCATCACAATGTGCCCTTGCTCCACCCGAACGGCATCGGGGAATCCGCCGTAAGGCTGGAACAGATCCGGATAGCTTTCATTGCCGCCCAACCCCAACCCGGCGGCAATATTCAGCGACATTTGATGCCCACCGTGTGGAATGCAGCGTGCAGACGACCAGCCAAACTGCTCCAGCACCTCGAGCGTGCGCAGGTATTCACACAAGCCGTAAGACAGGGCGCAATCAAATTGCAGATAATCTCTGTCCGGGCGCATACCGCCATAACGCAGCAAGTTACGCGCATCCTGATGTGAGAACAGATTTTCTCCCGTGGCCATCGGCCCCGGATAGAACTCACTCAACGCCGCCTGAAGGGCATAATCCAACGGATCGCCCACCTCTTCATACCAAAACAGCGGGTAATCACGCAGCATCTTGGCGTAAGCGATGCCGGTTTCCAGGTCGAAACGCCCATTGGCATCCACGGCAAGCTGGGCCTCGCTGCCAATCTCTTCGAGCACGGCTTCAATACGCCGACGGTCTTCCTCTATCGACGCGCCGCCAATCTTCATTTTCACCACGGTGTAACCACGACGCAGGTAGCTGCGCATCTCCTGCTTCAAGGCATCCAGCGCTTTGCCGGGATAGTAGTAACCGCCCGCGGCGTAAACGAACACGCGCGGATTGGCGCGCACACCTTTACTATCCGCCAGCAGATGAAACAGCGGCATACCGGCTATTTTGGCGGTCGCATCCCAAATCGCCATGTCCAGCGTTCCTACCGCCACCGAGCGCTCACCGTGCCCACCCGGTTTTTCGTTTTTCATCATGGTGTTCCACACCCGATCGGGATCGAGATTATCGCCGCGCGCATTAAGCAGCGTTTCCGGGTCAGCCTCCAGAATACGTGGACGAAAGCGCTCGCGAATCAAACCGCCCTGCCCATAGCGCCCGTTGGAGTTAAACCCGTACCCGACAACCCGTCGACCATCGCGCACCACATCAGTCACGACGGCGACCAGGCTAGTCGTCATGTGCGAAAAATCGATGTAGGCATTTCTGATCGGGGAAGCGATGGGTTTGGTGACTTCACACACATCGATAATACGCATAGCCAAATCTCCTGATGGTCGCTAAGCCAGCGGCAAAAAACAGCCCTTGTTACACGCACTGTTATGCCGTTTTCTTAACATGAAAAATGTCATATTCTGCGAGAGCAATGCCCTAAAGCACGCTATAGCGTCTATAGTAGGGGCATTGCTCGGCGGATGACCAATGCGAAAAAGGAGCGCTGTAATGCCAAATCGGCATCACTTAGAACTGGCCTGGTTGGAAGACGGGATAGCACTGGCCGAATCGCTCAACTTTTCAAAAGCGGCGGCGGCACGGTATGTGACACAGCCCGCATTCAGTCGACGTATTCAGGCACTGGAAGCCTGGGTCGGCGTGGCGCTGTTTGAACGCAACCGGCGCGGCACGCGGCTGACTCAGGCGGGGGAGGTCTTTTTTCATCAGGCACCGGATCTGATTCGAGCACTCTATGCCCTGCGCAGCGAAACGCGCAACAGCGTAGAACAGCGCGCGCCCGAGGTCATTATGTGCGCCACCCATGCCCTCTCGTTCACCTTTATTCCCGATTGGCTGAGAAGCAACAGCGATATCTCGCGTGATGGCGCATTTCAGTTGGTTTCCGCCACCCTGCACGCCTGCGAACGCATGCTGACCCAGGGCGGCGCACAATTTCTGCTGTGCCATCACCATCCGCATATGCAGTTACACCTGCCAAGCCAGAAGTTTATGAGCATTTCGCTCGGTCAGGATCGGCTGATTCCCTATAGCATTCCCACTGCCGATACCCGCAATGCCCGGTGGACTGTTGATGCCGCGGGAGGGTTTCCGTTTCTCGCCTACAGCGCGGATTCTGGATTGGGGCGCATTATCAGTAATACCGCACCGCTGCACCGCCTGACGCGCACCATGGAGACGGTGTTCACGTCCGATTTGGCTGCCACGCTGTTGGCGCTGGTGAAAGCCGGTGAAGGCGTCGCCTGGCTGCCACACGCACTGGCTGCTGAAAGTGAGAAAAGTGGAGCCATTTGTCGGGCTGCCCGCCACGAAGAGAAATGGACGATCCCGCTGGATATCCGGCTCTATCGCCCGGCAGCACGGCTAGCGACAGGGGCAGAAACGCTGTGGGAGAGCGTACTCGCCGGACATCAGGCGTCACCGCCCTGATAGCGTCCCGGTTTGTGCCAGTTCATCAGCATGGCATTCATTGCCAGCGCGCTGAGCGCGGACCACAAAAGCAGCAGCAACGGCATTTTGATCAGAGAGAGAAGAAACACCAGCGCATCCAGCACCATCTGGCTTTTGCCTGCGTTGATGCCAAAGCGACGATACATCCACAGCGTCACCACACCGGTGCCGCCAACAGAGGCATTATGGCGCGCGAGGGAAAGTATCCCCATGCCGATAAAGGTACCGCCTACCAACGCGGAGAACAGCGGATGCAGGTAGCTGATAGTGATTAACATCGGTACCGCCTGCGTCGCCAACCCCAGCGTGATGCTGACAATCAACGTTTTTATCGTGAAAGCGCGCCCCATGCTGAAATAGCAAAACACCAGAAACGGGATGTTGACCAGAGTGAACAGTAACCCGATGGAGAGCGGTAGATAGTAGGAGATAAGCAGCGCGATGCCGGCAATACCGCCGGTCACCATGCCAGAAAATTTAAGCAGATTCAGGCCGACGGCGATAAACATCACGCCCAGCGCCAATCCGTAAATATCATCCTTTAAGGTATGTGCCGTTGCCAGCGGATTGATTTTTGTTGGCACTGCCGCTGACCTCATGATCGACTCACATTAGCCATAAGAAAAGCATATAATTCCACATATATTGATTATACATGCATTATATGCCATTAACACCTGATATCTATGCACCCATTATTTGCTGCACGGGGAAAGGATGCACAGGCACATTTGTCGCACCTCTTCCAGCGCCTGCTGGATAGCTGGAAGGCGAGCAGCAAAGCGGTAGGAAGGAAGCACCACCGACAAGGCGTGCGCCGATCTTCCCGGTACCGGCAACGCAATCCCAACGGCACAGACGCCTTCCGCATGCTCTTCCCGGTCGTAAGAAAAGCCGTTGGCACGCACTTCGGCTATCTGTTGCAGCAGCGCTGGCAGCGAAACCGTCGTCTGGGGCGTTAACGCAGGCATCTGATCGTGTAGCAGTGCCGTAATCTGCGCATCGGTTAATAACGACAGCATCGCCTTGCCGTTCGCCATGGCATAAACCGGTTTGGGACGATCGTGTATCGGAACTACGCGCACCGCCTGATCGCTGATAATTCTGTCGAGGAAGATCACTTCCCGACCATGAAAGGTTGAAATATCGACCGTTTCACGCGTCTTCTCAAACAGCAGCTCGAGCGGGTGGCGCAACTGTGCCGCCACGTCAGAATAGGCGTTTCTAGCCAGCTCATTAATGCCCCAACCCAACCGCACGCCGCCTTCGCCGCACTCAACCAAATGTTCCGCCGCCAGCGTATCGACAATACGTTGTACCGTTGAGCGAGGAAGATCCGTCAAGCGCGCCAGTTCGCCCAGGCTGGTTCCCCGTTCGTGCAACAGGCGTAATATTTTGATTGCTCTGGAGATAACCTGTATCCCCGCCGTTTTATTCATCACTTGCCTCAAAACTGTATCGCAATGCGGTTAATATTGTATTGTTTTTAGCTAAGCGTATTATAGCTTGATGACGTCGGGATAGCATCGCTTCACCATCACGATGTCAGAGGTGCTTCGCAGCGTTCTCGCCATCGCTATGCTGGCAGGAGCCGAATGTTATCTGCGGAGTAACCTGAAACGGTGTGAATTATCAGTTGATACCCTACTAAGCAACCGATGAGATCGTGGGTATCTTGAAAAATTTGTTTTCAGGAGGTTTACCGTGGGATATGCCACTATCAACCCGTACACGGGTGAAGTCATTAAAACGTTCCCCGACGCCACTGACGCAGAAGTCACTGACGCCATCAGTCAAGCACACAACGCTTTCCTGGCATGGAAAGAAACCCCGTTTTCCACCCGAGGGGCCATTCTACAAAAGGCCGCCACGCTGCTGCGTCAACATAAAGAAGAGATGGCACGCCTGCTGACGCTGGAAATGGGCAAGCTGGTCGCAGAAGCGCGGGCAGAAGTGGAGCTATCCGCTCAAATTTTTGAGTACTACGTCAAGCACGCAGAAGGCCTGTTGGCTCCCGAAACGCTGCCGGTCGCCAACCCGAAAGAAGCCACCGCGCAGATTGTGCACGAGCCGCTGGGCGTGCTGCTGGCTATCGAGCCGTGGAACTTCCCTTACTATCAGATTGCGCGCATCATCGCACCGCAGCTTTCTGCCGGTAACACCATTCTGTTGAAACATGCCTCCAACGTGCCGCAAAGTGCCGCCCGGTTTGAAAAACTGATGCACGATGCCGGTTTGCCTAAAGGGGCGTTTACCAATCTGTATGCCACCCGCAAGCACATCGAAATGATCCTCAACGATCCGCGCGTGCAGGGCGTAGCGTTGACCGGTTCGGAAGGCGCGGGTGCCACCGTAGCCCAACAGGCCGCACTGGCGCTGAAAAAATCTACGCTGGAATTGGGCGGTGCCGATGCTTTCGTGGTGTTGAAAGATGCCGAACTGGAAAAAACCGTCAAGTGGGCCGTGTTTGGTCGCCACTGGAACGGCGGACAGGTGTGCGTATCTTCCAAACGAATGATCATTGAAGATGCGGTGTATGACGCGTTTCTCGACCGCTACACCCAGGGCGTTGCGGCATTACGCACCGGCGATCCGTTGGATGAAAACACCACGCTGGCCCCGCTCTCTTCCCAACAGGCCGCTGATGAAGTAAGACAGAAGATCCAACTGGCGGTATCGCACGGCGCAACGGCGCTGGAAGTGGGCCCGAAAGTGCCGACTCAGGGTGCCTTCGTACAACCGACTATCCTCACCGACATTACGCCAGACAATCCCGCCTACCATATGGAATTTTTTGGCCCAGTCTCTATGCTGTTCCGTGCTAAAGATGAGGATGATGCGGTACGTATTGCCAACGACTCACCGTTCGGTCTTGGGGGTTCCGTGTTCACCCGTAACGGCAAACACGGGGCTGAAGTCGCGGCCCGCCTGTCCACCGGGATGGTGTATGTAAACCACCCAACCCGGGTGAAGGCCGATCTGCCGTTTGGCGGGATCCGCCGTTCCGGTTATGGACGTGAGCTGACCGGGCTGGGCATTAAAGAGTTTGTGAACCACAAACTGATTTCTGTTGTTGATATTGATGCTGAATTTTAAGGAAACGCCATGAGCACCCTACGACTATTGGGCATTGCGGGCAGCCTACGCCGCGCCTCTGCGAATAAAGGGCTGTTGCGTGCGGCGCAAGCCGCTCTGCCGGCCGATACCACCCTTGAGATCGCCGACCTGCTGGATGTGCCGTTTTACAATGCCGATCTGACCGAGATCCCCGCTGCCGTGCAGCGCATCGCGCGTCAGGCGCAACAGGCTGACGGATTTGTCTTTGCCTGTACCGAGTACAACTACTCGGTGGCACCGGCATTGAAGAACATCCTCGACTGGCTTTCACGACTGCCGGACAGCCAGCCGCTGAGCGGCAAACCGGTGGCGCTGATGGGTGCCGGTGGCGGTATGGGGACCTCACGTGCGCAGTATCACTTGCGCCAGAGCGCCGTGTTCCTGAACCTGCAACCGCTCAACAAGCCGGAAGTGTTCGCTAACGCTTTCGCAGGCGGTTTTGACGATCAGGGCAACTTGCAGGATGAAAAAATCGCGGCACTGATCGGCGAACAGATGAACACGTTGGTCGCGGCAATCAAGTCCACCCGCTAATCAACGCATCACGGCCTGTACCGACCTGATTAAAGACGGTACGGGCCTATTCCCACCCTTCGACACGTTTTGTCCTTTGCTAACGCTGGTATAAATACAGCATTTCGTTCGCCAATTCCCGTACCAACAATGACGTCATCAAGTGGTCTTGTGCGTGCGCCATAATAGATGTCATCGGCACATCGGTTTCTCGTGCAACCAACTGGGTCTGAACCTGATGCGCCACTCTTGCAAACCGATCGGCGCGGGTCATTAGCGCAGTGGCTTGTTCAACCTGACCGTGACGCGCCGCCTGCAACGCCTCCAGACACAGGCTGCGTGACTCATCCGCATTGACAAGGATTTCCATTGCCGCTTCTTCTGCTTTAACCATCGTAATACCACCCCTATTAGGCATTGAATCAAAACCGTGCTGTTTCACCCTCCTGGTCGCACTTACAGCACGCATCCATCGCGCTGCCGTACTGCCAGATCCTGTGCACAAGACTGCGTGGTTTTTTACCCTTTCCTTTTAACAATATTGTACCTGTGCACAGGCATCGATAAATGTCCCAAATGGCACAAGACAGGTCATCGCCGTATTCACAGCGACCTCTGGCAAGCCTAAGGGATTAAAATTGATACCATAGCGATCGGAGATTTGAGCGTCTTTAATAAAACGCGACTACGTTTCAATCTAGACAGCCATTTCGGCCTGAAGGTAGCGGACAAAGGTGGTGATTCTGGCAGGAACGTGACGCCGCTGCTGATAGACAGCGTGAATGCCCGCATCCTGAGTTGTGAAGTCTGGCAACAATGCCACCAACGCGCCCTGTTCCAGATAAGGTTCAACATCCCAGGCGGAACGCAACAGCAGGCCTCGCCCATCCAGCGCATAACGCATCACCACTTCGCCGTCGTTACTCGACAGATTGCCTTCGGCCTTATGGCTGAACTCCTGACCGTCGCGGTAAAAGCGCCACATCGCATAATCACTTTCGTACTGGCGCAGCACCAGACAGTTATGTCCGGCCAGTTCGGCCACCGTTTGCGGCACGCCAGCACGGGCCAGGTAGGCGGGTGCAGCGCACAGAATTCGATGGTTAGTGCGCAGCCTATGGGCAATCAGGCGTGAATCGGGCGGGGTGCCCACGCGAATATCGATATCGATACCGGCATCGAGCATATTGATGGGCTGGCTCGACAGCTGTAGCTGTATCTCCAATTCAGGATGCAGTAAGGAGAAAGCAGACACCAGCGGGGCAATATGACGGCGACCAAAGCCAAACGAGGCGTTTACCGTCAGCTTGCCGCGTAACGTCATTTGGCTGCGGCTGACCGCGTTCTCCAGTTCGGCGATCTCATTCAGGATGGGAAGCGCACCTTCACTGTAGAGTTGGCCTTCCAGTGTCAACTCTAACCGTCGGGTGGTACGTTGAATCAGTTGCACGCCGAGTCGGTGTTCCAACGCGCTTAAGCGTTTACTGATGGCGGGAAGAGACAGCCCCATCTCTCTGGCGACCGCCGTCAGGCTACCCAGCGCGACAATGCGACTGAAAAACAGCAGATCGTTCACTTCCCGCATCGATTATTACCTTTAATTCAATAATAGCTTTCCCGTTAGGCTTATTGTTCATCATTTCGACAAGAAATACACTTGTTGGGTCTGATAATCGATAAAAACAGGAATGCCATTATGTCTGTACCACGCTACAAGATTGCCGTCATCCCAGGGGATGGCATTGGAAAAGAGGTGATGCCGGAAGGGGTTCGCGTTGTTACGCGCGCTGCCGCGCAGTTTGGCATTGAATTACAGTGGGAATGGTTTGATTTTGCCAGTGCCGACTACTATCTCAAGCACGGTAAAATGCTGCCGGACAATTGGTTCGCGCTGTTGAAAGGCTTCGATGCTATCTATTTTGGTGCCGTTGGCTGGCCGGAAGTGGTGCCCGATCATGTGTCGCTCTGGGGATCGCTGCTCAAATTCCGCCGCGATTTCGATCAGTACGTCAACTTGCGTCCGTGCCGCTTGATGCCCGGCGTCAAAGCCCCGCTCGCCAACCGCAACCCCGGCGACATTGATTTCTACGTGGTGCGGGAAAATACCGAAGGGGAATACTCCAGCGTCGGCGGCATGATGTTTGAAGGCACTGAGCGTGAAATCGTGATGCAGGAAACCGTGATGACGCGCGTCGGCGTCGATCGCATCCTGAAATTTGCCTATGAACTGGCGCAGAAGCGACCGCGCAAACACCTGACGTCTGCCACCAAATCCAACGGCATTGCCATCACCATGCCGTATTGGGACACGCGCGTTGCCGCGATGGGGCAGAATTACCCGGAGGTGAAAGTCGACAAGTTCCATATCGATATTCTCACCGCCAATTTTGTGCTGCATCCAGACTGGTTTGATGTGGTGGTCGCCAGCAACCTGTTTGGCGATATCCTGTCCGATCTTGGCCCCGCCTGCACCGGCACTATCGGTATCGCGCCTTCCGCCAACATCAACCCCGAGAGCACGTTCCCCAGCCTGTTTGAACCGGTGCACGGTTCCGCTCCGGACATCGCCGGTAAACGCCTCGCCAACCCGATTGGTCAAATCTGGTGCGGTGCCATGATGTTGGAGCATTTGGGTCACGCAGAGGCAGGGGCGGCGATTTTACAGGCCATCGAAACCGTGCTGGCACAAGGTCCGACACAGGCACCATTAACCCGAGATTTGGGCGGCAGCGGCAATACAGAAACCTTAGGCCGCGCGATTGCTGATGCGCTTTGAGATCGGTGCGTAAAACCGTGTTAATCAGTAGAGGCCTAGCGATGAGTTAGGCCTCTAAAAGGAGAGTCAGAATCCAAATACTGTTCTAAAACCCGCTCTAGCTTGCTCACCGCAGCACCAAACTTAGCCGGATTTTTTGCATTCAACGTCGCTAAATTACGCTGTTTCCAGCGAATAGCGGGAAGATGCTGAATATCAGGATAGCGATACAACGACCAGTCAGGGTTGTTTTGCTTATAACTGAGTAAAAACTGACGATCGCGATCGGTAAAATGTGATTTCAACGCCTGTGGCAGCAAAGTTACTACTGCAAGCAATGATTCCAAAGAGGTCTCCTGCTGGGTCATGCCTGAAAATTCCTGCTGGTACAGCGTAGCGATCCGAGCAGTATCCCAGTGAGGTTCCAACAGTTCAGCGATGGGACGAGGATGACCCGCCAGATAGCAAAGAAAGCCATCGAAAATCTCGCGAGTGAGGCCCGGTTTTTCCAGCATATTGACTACATCAAACAGATCGCGTGGATGCTGACGATCGAGTGCAGCGCAAATTTTACCGCCATAGAGATCCGCCAATGACACGACATTCATGGTGGTGAAGCCATATTCCATTTCCACCGGCTCGCATACCGGTATTTCTGCTGAAGGTAACAACAATCCACGCCAAACCGGGCTGACTTCAATCTTTATCTGTGCATCACGGGAATTAACGATGATACGTTTTTCGTCAGCTTTATTATCCTGTCGAATGGCGGTGAAACCGGGGTTGCGGTTCAGAGATTCCGCCATGCACCTCAATGCGTCATCGATGGCAGCCAGATCGGTATCGCGATCCAAGAACGTGTTATAAACCAGATCGATATCCACTGACAGACGAGGGAAATCTTGTACAAACAAGTTGATCGCGGTACCGCCTTTCAACGCAAAGCAAGGCTCTTTCGCCACATAGGGTAGTGCGTTTATCAACAGCCTGACCTGTTGGGCATAAATATCACGTTGATTCATCTTCGACTCCTTTCGATTTGAATGCTCTGGGAACGGTTATTTGATAATCCGGCTCCAGCCAGCCACCAGGAATGATTTGCCGCTTCCCTGCACCTGTTTCTATGCGGCTTCGATCGAGATACTGAAAATAAGGATGTCCGTTGCGCTGGGCCAGGTAGAGCATCACCCGATTGGTTTTCACCGAAGAACTGGCACAGAGCAGTACCTGTAATTTGCGTGGGCTGAGCAGATTTAACCCCTGAAACAGCGCATCAGCATGTTCAAATGAGATTTGAGCAGGAACGCTACTGGCGATTTCATACGCTGCAAGCTCCGATATACTGCCCGTTAGTAACCTGTCACCAATTTTCAGTTCTGTCGTAAATGACATCACATCAACAGATAATCCCGACGTATAGAGCCTGACAAAAGTGGCTGATGACTCGAATGCACTAAACCATCCAGGCAATTTGGTATAAGCAGGGAGCGCAAGCCAGATTTGAGGCTTTCCCTGTTCTATATAGTGGGAATAACCCTGTAAAGCAAGGCTGGTTAGCCCCGCTATTCGTACCGGTCTTTCCCACTGCATTTGCAAGCAGGATACGGCATCGACCCAATCAGGTTCACGGCCCACCCGGCAATAAACCCCCTGCGAGATCCTTTTAAGCCAACCGTTCTGTACATAGCGATAAGAGAGCGTGCGATCGATGCCATTGCGACTAAGCCATGACTGAAGCAATACCTGCCCCGGTAAGGTGTTTTGCATTAGCCAGTTTAAATAATTAGCCAATTGTCGCCTCTCAGTTGACAATTCAGTTTATTTTTAAACCATTATGGTTCTGGTGAACGCGCATGACAAGGCTGGGTTTAATATTTTTCCTATTTGTCGCCTCCAAGTCGACGTTTTAGTAAAAATTTAAACCACATCCCGTTGTGACCCTCACCCAGACTCACCCGTTACTTACCCTACCTTTCAGTTCCGCCACGGATTTCGCCGCTCACAGTGAGCGTTTCGCCGGCGCCCTGCTTGAAAGCAACGATCCGGCATTAAAGCAGGCACTGTGTGGCCGACTGGTGGCATGCCTTGCCTTGGGAAAATTACTGACAGAATGCGCGCTATCGCAGGAATCCGAACCGCTGATAACCGGGTTGCTGTCTGAATTGGTGTGGTGTTTCTCCGCAGAGCTTAAAACTCCGCGCCGGGCGCGAACAGAAACCCGCTACCATAAAGTTACCCAGTGTCATTATGCCTTTCTTGCCAATTGCCTTGATTTTACTTTTTCGGGTGCAAGCGGCAAAAAGGCTGGCGTCGCTCGGCGGTGCATCGCCTGAAATCCAGCCAATCCCTCGCCGCCGCGAGGAGCCATCCGCATAATGACTATTTTGGTTGATACGTCCATCTGGGTTGACCATTTCAAAAACAGGAATGACCGGTTAATCAAGTTGCTGGGCATGGATTTGGTTTTAACACATCCTATGATTCTTGCAGAGATAGCGTGTGGTACCCCCCCGGCACCAAGAGTGAGAACGCTTGGGGACCTGGGGCTGTTATCACTGAGCCATCAAGCCACTATCAGCGAGGTGATGGCATTCATTGAAAACGAAAAGCTGTACGACCTCGGCTGTGGTCTGGTTGATATTACATTGTTGGCATCAACCCTGATAACACAGGGAGCAAGACTTTGGACACTGAATAAGCGGCTTGAGACGCTGGCTAAACGTCTTAATGTGAGTTATCAGCCAATTCATTGACAGAACGTAAACGGCTCAAGCTACAACCAGAAAAACATCGGTTGTTTGGTGATGAAGAGCGAGATTTGGTTTCGATAAGAACAGAGAGAATGTGGGTAGGTATGAGCATCAATAAAAAACCCAGCCATAGGCTGGGTTCACATTGCGATGGCTATCAGTACATAGCGCCCGGCGGAACATCTTTGTGGGCAAGAACATAAGCAGCCAGGATTCTTTTCAGTAATTTACGCACGATTTTTGGCCTTTTTAACGTAACCGATAATGAAGTTGCAGGTGATGTTGTCTTCTGTTAACAGAGTGTACGCTCGTCATAATCACGACGCAAGTTTTTGTGACGCGCATCACAAAAAATTTTTGTATGCGTGCCGTCGCGTGCAGAAACTGGCGATATTCACACGTGCAGGTAGCTCATCTCGGCGCTCGTTATGTTATCTTATTAAAATATGAAGAACTTTTAATCACATCACGTGATAGTTTCCCGGCAGTTGCCGTGAAGGCAAGTTCGTTCAGCGGCCAATATCGCGCCGATATCGCTGTTTTACCCGTAACGCTGCCGCGCTGCGACGGCATGCAGGACGCCATGGAAACCTGGAAACTCAACTTATACGCCGCCTGGGTGGGATGCTTTTTTACTGGCCTTGCCATGAGCCAGATTCTGCCGTTCCTGCCGCTCTATATTGAACAACTCGGCGTCACCGACCACGCTGCTCTGAGTTTGTGGTCAGGGTTGATTTTCAGCTCTTCGTTTCTGGTCTCGGCCATCGTCGCGCCGCTGTGGGGCAGTCTGGCAGATCGCAAAGGGCGCAAGCTGATGCTGCTGCGCGCCGCGTTGGGTATGGCGATTGTCATGGCGCTACAAGGCCTGGCCAGCGATGTCTGGCATCTGTTTATCCTGCGCACCTTAATGGGGCTAACCTCCGGCTATATTCCCAATGCCATGGCGTTGATCGCCTCGCAAGTGCCGCGTGAAAAAAGCGGCTGGGCGCTGGGTACGCTTTCAACCGGCCAAGTGGCTGGCGTAATTATCGGCCCGCTGCTCGGCGGCTTCCTCGCCGACCACGTCGGGCTGCGCGTGGTGTTCTTTATCACCGCAACCTTGCTGTTCATGTGCTTTTTGATCACCTTGTTCACCATCAAAGAAGGGGTTACCAAGGTCACTAAAGCCAATCGCCTCAGTGGCAAAGCGGTGTTCTCTTCCCTGCCCTACCCGGCGTTGATCGTCAGCCTGTTTGTCACCACCATGATGATTCAGCTCGCTAACGGCTCTATCAGTCCGATACTGACGCTGTTTATTCGCGAACTGACGCCGGACACCAATAATCTGGCCTTTCTCAGCGGCGTGATCGCTGCGGTTCCCGGCGTTTCAGCCCTGTTGTCAGCCCCTCGGTTGGGCCGTCTGGGCGACAAAATCGGCGCGCACCGCGTGCTGATCGCCGCACTGGTAGCCTGCGTACTGCTGTTTTGTTTGATGTCCACCATCAATGATGCGTTACAGCTAGGAATACTGCGTTTCCTGTTGGGTTTTGCCGATGGCGCACTGATGCCTGCGACGCAGGCGCTGCTGTTGAAATACAGCAGCCAGCAGGTGACTGGCCGGATTTTTGGTTACAACCAATCCTTTATGTATCTGGGCAATGTGGCAGGTCCGCTGCTCGGCTCCGGCGTGTCCGCCATGATGGGGTTTCGCTGGGTGTTCATCATGACTGCACTGCTGGTGTTGGTTAATACGCTGCATATCGCCTAGCGCTTCCGACAAATCCCCGCTAAGCCGTGATCGCTCCTCCGTTATCCCATAGCGTTATTTACCTCAGGGAATAACGCCAGGATTTATATACGGATTATTCATAAAACGTCCCTTTACCTTGGCGACAGCCACCGTTCGGCAGTAGGATCGATAGCGGTTTTTTGTGGTCAACGAAGGAGGTTTTTATGTACACAGCGTATGACAGATACAGAAACCCGCTGGAAACGGGCTGTCGTGTAATGCAAAACGGTTCTCGTCTGGTGGGTACCATTGCCGCCATTCATGCAGATAAGCTGAAACGAGAAGACGTTCGCAACGCCAAATGCGTAGAACTCAATGGGGTCAGTGACTACTTCTCCCCTGATGAACTGATGCGTTTGGGCCGTGCCTAACACGGCTTTCGTCTCCCTTCGGGCGTGTTAGCACGCCCGATGCACGTTTTCTCCCACCACCGACCCGTTATGGGTGATCGAACCAGTCGCGGTTTTGCTCTGCTATCGGAGTAATGGAATAGATCATCTCTTGCAGATGTTCGCGGATTGCCGCTTCTGCCGCATCCGGATCGTGCGCTTTCAGGCTGTTAAAAATCAGGTAGTGCTGCTTGATCAAATTCAGCGGTGGAGAAACCTGACTCAGGCTGAGAAAACGAACCCGGTCCATGGTCGCCTTAATTGACTCGATGGTTTCCCACGCCAACGGGCAGCGTGCCACCTGCGTCAGCAGTTGGTGAAAATCGTCATCCAGGCTGAGAAACTCACGAATCTGCTCATTCTGTGCCGCCAATTCCTGCCGGTGCAGATTGTGCTCCAGCACCAGTAATTGCTCATCGGTCACGAACTCTGCGGCCCGGCGCGCAATAGCGCACTCCAGCGCCTGGCGGATAAAACGTGCGTCAGCCACCCGTTGTTCCGAAATTTTCATGACGAAAGTGCCGCGCTGCGGCAGTACCTGCACCAGCCCCGCTTCTGCCAGTTTGATAAACGCCTCACGCACCGGCTGGCGCGAAACGGAAAAACGGGTTGATATCTCTTTTTCTGAGAGTAACTTACCCGGCGGAATCGCGCACTCCACGATATCCTTACGCAGGATACGATAGATTTGCTGATTGACCGGCTCATTACTGTTGATCTGAAAGGAAGTTTCCATACATCGCTTTTGACTATTCGAAAGTATTACCCTTCATAATACATGCTAATTCTTTGTCTTACCTACCTTCTTTTCCTCTCCATTTTTCCCAGCACGTCATAACAGATAACGGCGGCATACCACTCTGAAAATCAGAGCAATGTAGGCCGCCGTATGAGGGTTCGAAGAGGATTTAATCCGGGATCATGAACCTGGGTGCAACAGACGCACAGGAACCTTAGCCACCACTTTACGCACCGGGGCTTCATGTTCTACATGGCAAAGTGGAGCATGAATATCCCACGGGAATAAAATGACAAAATCACCCGGCGTTAACACGATATCCTTTTCTGTCCCCGCTTTACTGCGATAGAAGTAATTGTCTTGTTCAGGATGCGGATCGTCGGGTAGCGACTGAAGTACAGGTCGGTATTCCAACCGCTCTTGTCCAGAAATAACGAATTGCACGTCAATGTTGTCACAATGCGTTTCTGCAATACGTGCCTGACTGGGTGCCGTCGTTGCCTGAAACGTTTTGTACACCACGTCTTGCTGATGCATTTCACCGTCAGGGTGTTGAGCAAAATCAATCCCCTTCAGCGTCTCTAACACCTGATAGATCGCTGCCGGTAACTCCAAGCGAGACGCCGCTAATTGAGCAATATTGCCAACTATCATCGATTCCCCCTCTATTTCGCTAACGCGACAATCTCAGCCCAGACACCGTCATCAACAACAATCCCTTGGTCGCGTTGCTGCTCGCGCATTTTTACTTCCATTTCACCAGGGAAATAGACAGCACTTTTACCTTCCGCGGGTTGGGATGTCTTCACGTAGTCAGCAATGCTATCAGCCAAACGGTCGCTGAATTCGCTGCCACCGAGTTGGGCGGGATCAAACACCATGAATATCTGGCTGGCGCCGGTGCAACTCCCCTTTTGAATTTTATCAATTTCATTGGTTGGATGACCCGCAGAGAGCAATGCCGCCATGGCATCCAGCAAAATGGCCATACCAGAACCTTTCCAATAACCGGTAGGCAGAATACGCATTGACTCTTCGATGGGGCCCGGTTCATCCGTTAAGTTGCCGTCTTTATCAAACCCACCCGGGAACGGCAGTTTTTCGCCTTTGAGGCGTGTTACCTGCAATTTTCCGTAAGCGTACTGCGACATCGCCATATCCAGAACCAATGCCCCCGCCTTGCGCGGCACGGCCATAACAAACGGGTTATTCCCCAAACGTGGGTTCTTTGCATCCCATGCAGGCATACAAGACTCGGTATTGGTCCAGCAGATAGCAGCATAGCCCTGTTCAGCCGCTTTCCATCCATACGTGCCGCCGCGCATCCAGTGCGTTGTGTTCTTCAGCGCCACGATACCAACACCATTTTCACGCGCCAGCGCGGTCGCGCGTTCAACAGCAAACAGCGCATTGGTTATGCCCACACCTTGTTGACCATCATAGATTTCCAATGCACCCAGCGCTTTGACACACTCGGGCTCAGCATGAATATCTACCCAGCCTTTATTGACGTAGTCGACAAAACGGGCAACGCGGTTTAATCCATGGGAGTAAATACCGTCGCAGCTGGATTCGGTATGTATTTGTGCGCACGTGTCTGCTTTTTTCTGATCCAACCCGGCATTGATGAACGCCTTTTTAACCGTTTCTTTCATAACATCAAATTGAATTCTTTGCATATTATCCTCATTCTTTTGAGTAGAGTAGGCAGGTATGAGTACGGGTCTCCATTCACGTCTGGACACCCGTCTTGGGCTAAAAACGTAAAATGACCTTACAGCAGCTATGACGATCGTTTTCAAACGTTGCCATCGCGCTGACCACTTCCTGATACGGATAGCGGTGAGTAATCAACTTACTGGGATCGATCAATCCAGCGCGCAGCCAGTCGATCACAATCGGGAATTTATGCGCATTGAGGCGCGAGGAATAAATACTCAGTTCCTTGCTGGTGATCCCTTGCTGCGTGACGGTGCACGGGTCCGCAGAGAAGCCCATCAACACAATACGGGCGGCTGGAGACGCGAGCGTAATCGCCTCTTGCAGAATGGATGGATGGCAGGCAGCATCAATAATCAACGTGGGTCGATATCCCCTACGAGCCAGCTCATCCGGTAAGGACAGGTGCGTAGTATCGATAACGTAATCCGCACCACTTTGCCGTGCCATTTCAAGCCGCTCTGGAATGCGATCCACCACGATCACGGTTTGTACCTGATAAACGCCTTTCAGCACCTGAACAGACGTCAAACCCATCGGCCCCGCGCCATAAATCAAGGCACAATCTTGCTCTGTGGGTGTAACCTGACCCGCTACATTTGCTGCAATCGTGAAAGGCTCAACCATGACCGCGAACTCATCACTCACATCGTCAGGAATATGATGCGCGTTACGGGCTGGCACCACGGCGTATTCACTGAAACCACCGTCACGATGCACGCCCAATACCACCAGTTCCGTACACACGTTCGGTTTGCCAATGGAGCACGGATAACAGTGACCACAACTGACAACAGGATCGACAGAAACACGTTCACCTACCCGCGCGTCCTCAACGCCCTCTCCTACTGCCTCAATAACGCCAAAAAACTCATGACCAATCACTCGAGGGTATTTAGCAAAGGGATTATGGCCGTGGTAGATATGGCTATCTGAACCGCAGATCCCTGCCAAACTGATTTTTACCCGTACATCCCCTGGCAAGGGCTGCGGGATAGCGCGTTCCTCAATATCCAACTGGTTGGGTTGTGCGATAACAATACTTTTCATTCAGCAACCTCATTAATGGCTAACATGCATACTACCATACAAGAAAACATAAAAAAAACCTATGAGCAACATCACATTTACCATCAGTCACACGTGGAGATACTCGAATAGGCTGATTTAAAAAAGCGTTATTTTACAGATAAATAACGCTTTTATTCTTGCATTATCAGGCGGAAAATTACCAGACCAGCGTGCGCAGCGTCTGTTTCACCCCATGCTGAAGCAGAGACTGATAGTAGCGGGTCACCGTCGCTACAAACTCACGTTGCTGCGGCAAGTCTTGTCCAAAGATAGCCTCCAGTCCCAGCAATGCCTGAACGCGGGCTTCTCCCTGCTCGCTGTTACGCACCACGTCTGCCAGCACATCACGCAACGGATCGCTGATATCAATGGCATTTCCCTGCTCATCCACGCCGCCGACATAACGCATCCATCCGGCCACACCGAGCGCCAGCATGTCGAAACGACTGCCGTGCGCCAGATGCCAGCGAATCGAATCCAGCATACGCTGTGGCAGCTTCTGCGAGCCGTCCATGGCAATTTGCCAGGTACGGTGCTTCAGCGCACGGTTGCGGTAACGCTGTAACAGCGCGTCGGCGTAAGCCGCCAGATTAACACCCTGGGTGCGCAGCGTGGGAGCCTGCTCTTGCAGCATCAGGTGGTGTGCCGCTTTAACGAGTGCCTCGTCCTGCATGCAGTCGCTGATATGCGCATAACCCGCCAGATAACCGAGATACGCCAGGAAGGAGTGGCTGCCATTCAACATGCGCAGTTTCATCTCTTCGTACGGCAGCACGTCCTGTACCAGTTCCGCCCCCGCCTTTTCCCATGCGGGACGCCCGTTGACAAAGCTGTCTTCAATCACCCACTGAAAGAACGGCTCGCAGGCAATGCCCGCCGGATCGTTCACGCCCAGCAGTTCGGTGATTTGCGCCAGCGTTTCTGGCGTCATCGCCGGTACGATACGATCCACCATGGTGGAAGGGAACGTCACGTGCTGCGCGACCCACTGCGCCAGTTCAGGGTCCTGACGCTGCGCCAGTTGGGTAATCACATTGCGTGTCACATGGCCATTTTCCGGCATGTTGTCGCACGACATCACGCTAAACGGCGGCACACCGCGAGCTTTACGGCGTTTGATCGCAGCCAGAATAACGCCCGGCAAAGAGCGCGGTTGATCCGGGTGCTGGAGATCGTGCGCAATCATCGGATGCTCGGCGTTAAGCTGTCCGGTTGCCGGATGGTGGCAGTAGCCTTTTTCCGTCACCGTGATGGATACGATAGCGATATCCGGTGCACTTAATGCTTCCAGCACCGCCTCGATGCCGTCCAACTCCGCGTGCAGGGCGGTTTTGGCTACGCCAACAATGCGGCTGGTCCAGCCATCGTCCGCCATTTCCGATACGGACCACAGCAGATCCTGCTCGCGAATATCCTTAATCTGTTGCTCACCGCCAATCAGGTTGATTTCGCAATAGCCCCAATCGCTGCCGAACTGTGCGGCCAGTTTGTCGGCACACACCGCCTGGTGGGCGCGATGAAACGCGCC
The DNA here is from genome assembly GCF_025962655.1 of Candidatus Symbiopectobacterium sp. NZEC151. Lineage (GTDB taxonomy): Bacteria > Pseudomonadota > Gammaproteobacteria > Enterobacterales > Enterobacteriaceae > Symbiopectobacterium. The sequence continues at coordinate 544,781 of NZ_JAGFPE010000002.1, forward strand.
GAAACCAATATGAGCAATACGAGCGACCAGTTTGCTGCGGTCATATTCAGGCACCGCGGCTTTTGCCTGTAAGAGAGACGTTGTCATAACAGTTTTTCCCAACGTTGATGCTCGCGCATCCGTTTACAATTATTCACCTACCGATGAGACAGTCCGTGTTCCTTTGACCGATGACGCGTCGTTCTGGTGCCACAGGGTGTCATAAGGATGCCCGGTTAAGTCCTCAACGATACGGCGTGTTTCTGGTGTCACATCCTGTTTTCTGCCATTGGCTTTCAGGCGTTCCACTTCATCCACAAATACCTTGTGCGTGCTCTTATTCAATCGGAAGGTCAATGCCTGCCACAGCGCTATCAACAACAGGCTGACGGTACCGATAAACATCAGACCCGCAATGGTTTGAATCGCTTCTTGCGGTTGGGCCTGGCTGCCTTTCATGAAACCGCCCCACTGCAACAACAGGCCAACAATAAAGGTGGCAATCGCGACGGTGGTTTTACGTGAGAAGGTCATTACCGCAGCGAACAGCCCTTCACGACGCTGACGGGTGATCATTTCGTCAATATCGGGAATGAACGGGAACACGTTCCACGGGGTGAACTCCAGCACGCAGCGACCCACCTGATAGAAACCGGCCAGCGCCACCAGCATCACCATCTTGTTTTCTACCGGGAAACGGTAGACGTAGAAGAACCCGGCCAGACACAGCATCATCAGCGTGTAGGAAAAGATATACAGGCGCGACGGGCCATATTTGATGATCGCCAACCCGGACAGCAACGTTACTGGCAGCCCGACAATACTCATGGAGAGCAGGCTTCCGGCAAACGCCGAAGAGACGTTCAGACAGTAGACGCAGAAGAACACAAACACCGTGTTGTAGACATCTTTTGCCGTGAAGGAGAACAGATAAATTGCCAGGTGTTTTCTAAAGGCACGCACATGCAACGTCGACGCATAATCCTTAAACAGGCCACCCAGCAGACGCAGCTTTTCACCCAGGGTGCGCGGCGGCGTTTCCGCTTCTAACTCGGCCAGCATTTCCGGCGTCAGTTCGCGTTCCCAGGTCACTTTCCAGGAGATGAACACGCACACCATAAAGATAACCGAGAACATCACACCGTTGATCAGATAAGCATTCGCATCGTGTTCGCCGTAGTGCTTAATCAGCAGGCCAGGGATAAAGGTCGCGAGAAACGTCCCCAACGCCGAGAGGAACATACGGCACGTAGAGAGTTTGGTGCGCGAGTTAAACCCTTTGGTCATTTCGGACGGCAGCGTCTCCCATGGGATCAGCACCATCGCGGCAATGATTTCAAACGCCAGGTACACCGCCAGATAGAACCAGTAATTCATGCCGTTGAGCCACAGCAACGAATACACCAGCATCAGCGGCGCGCCGACTAACAGAAAGAATCGGCGGCGACCAAATTTCTTACCGAAATAGTTTTTATAAAAGTGGTCGGTAAAACTGCCCATAAACAGACTGACAATGGCATCGACAATACGCGCAATGGCGACAATCGAGGCAGCTTCCACCGGCGTTAAGCCCACAAAAGTGGTATAGAAAAAGAGTAACCAGGCCCCGATAACGGTAAAGGCACCGCCACCCATAATATCCGTCAAACCATAACCGATACTGACCGGTATAGTCACTTTCTTAGAAGCAGACATGTTCTATCCTCATTAAAATGAGAGTAATAATCAGAATTTAAAATAGTGTAGGGCGTTATCGTGACAAATATTTCTTACCATACGTTGCAGGATAATGTCATCCGCGGGAAATTCCCCGGCATCGATCCATTGTCCAATTAATCCACATAATATCCGACGGAAATAATCGTGACGCGGGTAAGAAACAAAGCTGCGCGAATCGGTCAGCATACCGACAAAATTCATCAGCAGCCCTTGATCCGCCAGCGCGTTAAGCTGGCTCAACATGCCACGGCGCGTATCGTTGAACCACCAGCCTGACCCGAACTGAAGCGGTGATTTAACCCCGTCTTCTCCGGACTGGAAGTTGGCAATCGTCGAGGCCACAATGTCATTGTAGGCCGCGTATAAGTTATAAATGATTGTCCTGGGTAAATGATTCTCCTCGGCCATTGCATTGAGAAAGGCATTAAGATTGGCAGCCAACCGGGGTTGATCGGCAATAGCGTCAAACCCGCTATTTATCCCCACTTTTTCCAACATGCGTTGGTTATTATTGCGGATCGCGCCGAAATGAATTTGCATAGCCCAATCATATTTTTTATATAACCGGGCCAGCGTAATAAATAATACGCTTTGCCAAATACTCTCTTCCGCAGCGGTGATGACTTCACCCTGCATTTTTTTCAGGAATACCGTATCACCTTGTACCGTAGTGAACGGTGTAAAGGTTAAATCGCCCAGTCCGTGATCGGAAATACGGCAGCCCACCTCGTGGAAAAACTGTACCCGCGCTTCCAGCGCCCGCTCAAAATCCGTGAACCGGGTAATGGTTTCGCCGGTTAATTCCGCCAAACGCACCAAGGCAGAAGAGAACTGGTGTCTGTCGTGCGAGAAAAACTCATCCGGTCGAAAGGTCGGCAACACTTTTGGGGTGAAACTGGCATCCTGCTTCAACAACTGATGATAATGCAGAGAATCCAGCGGCGAATCCGTGGTGCAGATAACCTCAACCCGAGAGCGCGTCATTAACGCTCGCGGTGTGAAGGCATCATCCTGCAACTGGCGGTTGCAGGCATCCATGATGTCACGCCAGTTACGGCTGCTCAGCATCTCGTCAATGCCGAAGTACTGTTTCAGTTCCAGATGTGTCCAGTGATAAAGCGGGTTACCAAACGCCGCTTCAACGGTTTCTGCCCACGCCTGAAATTTTTCTTCAGGGGAGGCATTGCCGGTTATCTTTGCTTCTGGAATACCGTTGGCGCGCATCGCGCGCCATTTGTAGTGATCGCCTGCCAGCCACAGTTCCGTGATACTGCTGAAACGGCGGTTTTCATAAATGTCTTTGGCTTCCAGATGGCAGTGGTAGTCAATAATCGGTAAATCCCGAGCCACCTGCTGATAGAGTTTGACCCCAGTCGGGCTGCCTATCATGAAATTGTCGTTAATCAAGCTCATTGCTTTTCTCCCGCACCATCACCGTTGATGACGACTTACCAGTTCCACAGCGTACCGTCTTCTAAACGCGCTACCGGCAGGTAGGCCGGCTCGTAGGGATATTTCGCCGCCAGTTTTTCGTCAAACTCGATGCCCAGCCCCGGTTTTTCTCCCGGATGCATGTAGCCATCCTCAAACGTCCAACTGTGCGGGAACACTTCCAGCATCTGCTCGGAGTAGCCCATGTATTCCTGTACGCCAAAATTCGGCACCCAGAGATCGAAGTGCAGCGCGGCGGCCATGCAGATCGGTGACAAGTCGGACGGGCCGTGTGAGCCGGTACGAACCTGATACAGCGAGGCAAAATCGGCTATGCGGCGCATGCCAGAGATACCGCCCGCATGGGTAATGGTGGTGCGGATGTAGTCGATAAGCTGTTCTTCGATAAGTTGTTTACAATCCCAGATGCTGTTGAACACTTCCCCGACGGCAATCGGTGTTACCGTGTGCTGACGAATCAAGCGGAAGCATTCCTGATTTTCTGCTGGCGTAGGATCTTCCATCCAGAACAGGCGGTAGGGTTCGACACTTTTACCAAAGCGGGCTGCTTCAATCGGCGTCAGGCGGTGGTGCATGTCATGCAGCAGGTGTTCGTTGAAGCCGTATTTGTCACGCACCGCTTCGAACAGTTTCGGTGCGAAATCCAGGTATTTTTCCGTTGACCAAAATTGTTCTTCTGGCCAGTTCCCTTTGGTGGCGGGTTCATATGCCAGACCTTTGCCTTTTGCCATGCCGTAGGTGGTTTTCATTCCCGGCACGCCGCACTGCACGCGAATCGCTTTGAAGCCCATTTCACGGTGTTTGGCGTAATCATCCAGCGCTTCATCAACGCTGTGGCCGGTGGTGTGGCAGTACACCATTACCCCTGTGCGCGACGCGCCGCCCAGCAGTTGATACAGCGGCATGTTGGCAACCTTGCCTTTGATGTCCCACAGCGCCATGTCCACCGCCGAAATGGCTGACATGGTCACCGGGCCGCGACGCCAGTAGGCCCCTTTGTAGAAAAACTGCCAAATATCCTCAATCTGCTGCGCATCCCGCCCGATGAGCTGCGGGCAAACATGGTCTTTGAGGTAAGAAGCGACAGGAAGCTCACGTCCGTTCAGCGTGGCATCACCGATACCGGTCACACCGTCTTCGGTAGTGATTTTCAGGGTGACGAAATTACGCCCCGGACAGGTAACAAATACTTCAGCACTTACAATTTTCACGTCAATATCCTTTTACATCACGTTTTCTATGCTGACTACCATACAAGTAGATCTAGTATGAAAACATGAGCCAATTCACATTTAGACACGATGGAGGAAAATTGTTCGAAGGAGAATCAGTGGGTGCTGCCCGGCCAATACCGGGCGTTGTTAGCAGGCAGGACGAAGAGCGATACGGTTTTCTTCAATAAAATCAATGAAGAGTTTCACCATGGGGATTTGCGCACTGCGCTTGAGATAGCTGACAGCGAAAATGCGTGGCAACGGGGTTTCCAGCGGTGTGATGGTGATATCGTAGCCTTCGAGGCTCCCGGCGACCTGGGTGCACAAGAACACCACACAGTTCTGATTCATCACCAGATCCATGATGATATCGATATTACTGCATTCGCGGAAATAGCTGGGCTTCAGTCCCTGTTTTGCATAGGCATCAGAAACGATGGCATGCTCGCCGGTGCCTTTCTGCGGCACAATCAGCCGTGCCTGTGCCAGGGTTTCAAGGCTCAGCGTTTTGTGCTGCGCCAACGGATGATTGCTCGCCATCACGGCCACCAGTTGATCTTCATACAGCACCTGATGGGCAAACAGCGGATCGTCCTGATAGTCGGCAAACGGCGTGGAATAGGAGAAATGGAGATCGCCGTTACGCACCTTTTCTAACAAATCCATACTGACACCATCGATAAACGACATCTCAATGTTAGGATAGCGCCGCTGAAACTGGCTAAAAATTTCGTAATGCCGCAGACGATTGAATATCGGAAGCACACCCACTAACAATGCGCCATCGTGGCTGTCTTCATAACCACGAATAAATTGCTCAATATCGTAATATTCTCTAATTATGCCACGTATTTTTTTGGCAAATGCCTTACCAAAGGGGGTCAGAGAGAATTGGCGCGTAGTGCGATTTATCAGTTTTCTTTCTGTTTCCTGCTCCAGACGTGCTATCTCCTGCGAAAGAAACGCCTGGGAAATATTCAACGTTTTCGCTGCTTTGGTAAAACTACCAATGCGAATCAGCTCATGATAATAGACCAGGCGCTTAATATTTATCATTGATGCCTTAATTTATAATTAATAGATATAACTATTATATTAACACACAAAAAAACAAATGTGACAAGAGACACAAATAACAGGTTGCCGAACGTGCTTAAATGAATCCCGCACAACAAAACAATATATATTATTTATATGTGAATGCCAGGTTGCATAAATGGCATAGGGAACGTGCATCTCAATAAAACGATGTTAGCAGCATAAAGATATTTTTCATTATTCAGGTTATGCACAAGGGTGTGGCGCAAAGACACACATTGCCGCATGGCTGCATTCATCTGCAAAAATCGTATTCGCCTCTTTGATGAGCGAATAGCGCCCAACCTCTTTTTGGATGCGCTATTCGCGCGCGCCCTATTTCTGGGTAACCGAGGTTGGGAAATAATGCTTGTTAATCACTAAGGAATGATGATGTCTACCAACAATAAATCGATGGCGCTGTGCCTGCTTTGTACCTTAGGTTGCTTACCCGCTACTGCCGCTATTGCCGATGCGCCGTTACATACGTTGTCCATTAAGAAGAGTGTTCCATCGGTAAAATTGATCTCCAACGTGGTTTTCTCTCAGGTGCAAATGCGCGGCTATTCCAACGTGGCGCTGAAAATGGATATTTTGCAGCCTGAATCGCCCAACGCCCTGCCTGCCGTGCTGTTTGTCACCGGTGGCGGTTTTATTAACGCCAACAAGGATAACTACGTTCAGCAGCGTCTGGCGATGGCCGAAGCTGGCTATGTGGTTGCCAGCATGGAATACCGTGTAGCGCCGACCGTGCTGTTCCCCGCGCCGCTTGAAGATGTGAAATCAGCGGTGCGTTATCTGCGAGCACAGTCCGGAAAATTTGGCATTGATGGCGCGCATATTGCGGTATTCGGCGCGTCGGCTGGCGGCTATCTGGCCGCCTTTACCGGCACATCGAACGGCGACAAACAGTTTGATAAAGGGGAAAATCTGGATCAAAACAGTCAGGTGCAAGCGGTGATCGATTTCTACGGGCTCTCCGATTTGCTGCGCGTCGGCGAGGGCTTCCCCGATGAGGTGGTACAAAAACACACCTCCGCGTCCGCCACCGAGGCTATCTGGGTGAACGGTACTTCCGTGTTTAACGATGGCGGCCCGATCACACGCTATCCGGAACGCGCTGCCGCCGCTAACCCCATCAATTACATCAACAGCAATACCCCACCATTCCTGATTATGCACGGCACCAAGGACACCATTGTCTCACCACGCCAAACGGAAATACTGCATCAGGCATTATTACAAAAGGGCATTGATTCTACCTATTACTCGGTTAATAACGCCCAGCACGGCGGTGATTACTGGATGCAGCCAGAAATCATGAAAATTGTGATCCAGTTCCTGGATAAGCATTTAAAGGGCTAATTTTCACAATACAGTAACCTTTTCCCTTCTTTCTCGCGCCTGAATATTCAGGCGCGTTATCTTCCCGTAGATTCTGATACTTGTTCATCATGGTTTTCATCATTATTTATAAGCCGATCACACTATTTGCCGCTAATAAAAATGATTCTCAATTGACTCTATTACATTATTTACTTTTCATTCACACTCGCTCATGATATTTAATGACAAGCTATATTTATCTTCCTGAAATTTATAATAAATCCAGATAACTTTTATATTAATCTTCAAACCCGCAAATGTGATTTACTGCACACTCTAACCACTATGAGGTATGGTCAAATAAAACCCATAGGAAGCTCATGGTTTACGTGCGTCTTATATTTTTTATCGATAAAAAATTTCTGATGCCTGCTGGGTACCGATATAAAAAAGTTTTTGTTCACTGTCTCAGGGGAGTTCTTCCACGCTGCGTCACAATGAATCAGACATTACAAAAGCCAATCACCCGACGATTGTTCGGTACCGACATCAGCATGACTACATCAACTAGCATTCAATACTGAAGGTGATGTTATGGAAGATCATTCCCGCCGCCGATTTCTTGCCTACATGGGGAGTGCCATTTTTGTCACGGGCAGTTCCTCATTGGCGTTAGCAAATGAGGCTGCACCGCAAAATGCGACACCCGCTACCGGCGCCCCGAAAGGGGTACGTTATGGCATGCTGCACAACGAGTCACTGTGTATCGGCTGTAAAGCCTGTATCGGTGCCTGCAAAGAGACCAACAATGTCCCCGATGGCGTGACCCGCCTCGAGATCCTGACTTCGGTGAATATTCCGCGTACCTCGACCAGTCGTGCCGTGCGTCAATATTTCCGTAAATCCTGCCAGCATTGCGAAAACCCGCCGTGCGTTTCCGTGTGCCCGACCGGCGCGTCCTTTAAAGATGCGCTTACCGGCATCGTTGACGTCAACGACAAGCGCTGCGTGGGCTGTCGCTATTGCATCGCGGCCTGCCCTTACCACGTGCGCTTTATCAACCCGGTAACCAACACCGCCGACAAGTGCAACTTCTGCCGCGAGACCAACCTGGCCGCAGGTAAAAAACCGGCCTGCGTCGAGATCTGTCCGACCCACGCACTGGTGTTTGGTGATTTGAACGATCCGGCCAGCGATATTTCTCAGATGATCCTCGCGAACCCGACCTATCGTTCCAAAGTGTATCTGGGCACCGAACCGCAGCTCTATCGCATTCCTGGCAAACGCGGGGTAATCGACAATGCTTAATGCTTTCCACTTCGACACGCTGGTATGGGACTGGCCCATCGCCATCTATCTGCTTTTGGTGGGCATTTCCGCGGGCATGATCACCCTGACGATGCTGCTGAAATATTACGTGCCCGCCGAGTACAGCGGCAAAAACCCCATCGTTATCGCGACGGCTGTCGTGGCACCGTTGTCGGTAATGCTCGGTCTGATTATTCTGATCTTCCACCTGACACGCCCGATGACCTTCTGGTATCTGATGGTGTTCTATAACCCTGGCTCCATCATGTCACTCGGTGTGATGCTGTTTCAGGTCTACTTCGTGTTTATCATCCTGTGGCTGGTCAGCCTGTACCGCGATGAACTGCTGACGCTGGTGAGCAGGTTCAACAACGGTGGCCTGCTCTCTCTGGTGCGCAACCTGAGTGCCATTATCCAGAAACGTATCAGCTGGTTTGAGAACACGCTGCTGGTGCTGGCAATCCTGTTGGGCTGCTATACCGGCTTTCTGCTGTCGGCGCTCAAATCCTTCCCGATGCTGAACAACCCGGTGCTGCCGGTACTGTTTCTCGCCTCGGGCACCACCTCAGGCATTGCGGTGGCGCTGCTGGCCGGTGCCCTGAATCGCCGGTTTATCAGCGAACACCAGGGCACGCTGCACTTCATCCACAGGATTGAAAACCCGGTGGTGTTCGCCGAGCTCTTCCTGCTGTTCGCCTTCTTTGTCGGCTTGCTGTTGGGCGGCGGTCAGAAAACCCTGTCGGCCCACAACGCACTGACCGGTTTCTGGGGCGGCGTGTTCTGGATTGGGGTTATCGGCGTGGGCATTGCGGTTCCGCTGGTCGCCGGGCTCCTGAAGCGCCACGACAGGGCGCCAAGCCGCAAGCAGATGGCGTTTATGGCGGGTCTCAGTCTGCTCGGTGTGTTCCTGCTGCGTATGTTTGTCCTGTACGCCGGCCAGATGACAGTAGCCTGAATCATGAAGACGTCGTGGACCCTGTTCTGGATTGCATCCATCACTTTTTTCATGCAATCCGTCGACACGACGATGTTGTATATCGCACTGCCCGCCATTGCGGAGGCGCTTCACCAACCGGTGCTGCATATGGAGCTGATTGTTATCTCCTATGTTGTCACCGTGGTGGCCTTCACCCCCGTCAATGGCTGGATGGCGGAGCGACTGGGTGAACGTAACACCTACCTTGTCGCCATCGTCATTTTTATGACCGGCTCGCTGCTGTGTGTCACCGCGACCTCTATCGTCAGTCTGAGCGCGTTTCGGTTTATACAAGGGATCGGCGGCGCGTTAATGCTGCCGATAATCAGAACCATCATATTGAGGACCACGCCAGATACCATGAAACTTTTATTCCTCAACCGCATTACCCTGCTGGGGTTACTGGGCACCATGATTGGCCCGGTGGTGGGGAGTGTGATGGTCAATATGCTGTCGTGGCGTCTGATTTTTGTCCTTAACATTCCCCTGTGCCTGATGTGTCTGTGGCTGGCGAGAACCCATATTCCCGCCAACATGCAGGTTCCGCATTTTCGCGGGGATACCTGCAAGCTGATGCTGCTGGTCGGCATGCTGTTCCTGGGCACCTTTCTGCTGACAGCGATGCCGAAAAACATCATCAGCCTGCCGCTGAGCGCCGCATTGGCTCTCACTGGATTCGGCCTGGCATTCCTCTATTTCAAACGGGATATGCTTGCCACACGGCCTCAACCGCGCGAAAACCTGTTTACCATTAAAACGTTTTCCATCGGCGTGACCAGCGGTATCGTCACGCGCGTGTTACTCTCTTCAATCCCGGTGGTGATGTCGCTGATGTTGCAAACCCAATTGGCGTATGAGCCCGCCACCGTCAGCCTGATTTTGCTGCTGTTTTCCAGCGGTGCCCTGCTGTCTAAACTGGGCTTTGAGCCGCTGATCAAACGGATTGGCTACCGTAAGCTGCTGCTGCACACCACGGTCTTTACCTCACTGTGTATTTTTGCCATGGGTGCCGCAGTGCAGGAGAACGCAACGGTATTCATCGGCCTTATTGCGGTGCTGCTCGGCATTCTGATTTCGACGCTGCATTCCGCAGAGAGCACGCTGGCCTTCAGCAACCTGAGTCACCATACCTATAACAACGGCAATAACATTATGACGGTGACTCAGTTGCTGTCCATTATGGTAAGCATGGCATTGACCTTTCCCATGCTGCGTTTTCTTGGCCGGATGGAGAGCGCTATTAATGTAAACAGCTTCAGCTTGTTATTTATTTTACTCGGTATCGGATTACCCATTTGCTGTTTTATATTCATGCATCTTAATGAAGATGACGGTCAACATTTTATTCATGGGAGATAAAGGAGAGCACGCGCAATAATTTTTCCGTTCAATATCACATTGAATATTTATACACTTTTTATTGGAACCGTTGATATGAAAACATTTCAGGGTACGGCAGCCTTTTGTCTGCTGATTGCATCAGGCTTCGCTTTTGCAGACGGCGATTTTAAAGCAGGCACCTATTCTTCCGCCAGCACCGGTATCGGTGGCGACGTGACTGTCACACTCGATGTTGATGCACAAGGGAAAATCAGTAAAGCCACGGTTGACGCGCCTTCTGAAACCCCAGAAGTAGGTGGAGAAGCGGCAAAAGTGTTGGCTAAAAGCTTCGTTGAAAAACAGAGCGTCAACATTGATGGCGTGTCTGGTGCTACCTTAACCAGCGAAGCCGCATTAGAAGCTGCGGGTAACGCGTATAACCAAGCGAAAGTCACTAAATAACTGTTATTTATTTCTCGCAGCCGCGCTGCACAATGAATAGTTAAATTAAACATTCCTGCTGAATAATACCGGCAGGATAGCGACTACGCGTTATTCCTTTTTTACCTTAAAAAGGATAACGCGAGCATGGCCCCCTTTTGCCAAAAACAAGATGGGGAATAATAAGAGTAAAACCATCGCATCAATATTTTTATTACAACCATTGAGAGTGGAGAGTATATGAAAATAGTCAGGAGAACGCTGATCGCAGCCGCCTGCTTATCCCTGTTGGGGACCGGCGCTGCTAATGCAGAAACTATCGTAAAAACGGCTGACGTGGTGATTATCGGCGCAGGGGCTTCAGGCACCTCCGCCACCATGGCGGCCGCCGAAAAAGGCGCGAAAGTTATTCTGCTGGAAAAACAAGGTGTGGTTGGCGGCACCGGGAATTTTGCGGAAGGGATCTTCGCCGCAAACAGTTCCATGCAAAAACGTCAGGGGATTATCGTAACCCCGGACATGGCGTTCAAAACCATCATGGAATACAGCCACTGGCTGGCTAACCCGTTCGTGGTTCGCGCGTTTGTTAACCGCTCTGCCGATACCATCGAATGGGTGAAATCCAAGGGCATCAAGTTCGAATACATCGGTCCTGGGGGGCCAGGCGGGATGTTGACCTGGCACGTTATCGACGGACCGGGCCATGGTCGTTTCCTGATCAAAACCTTCCATGAGCAGTTCAAAAGCATGGATGTCACCACCATGGTGAAAACCGCCGGTAAAGACCTGATCGTGAAAGACGGCAAAGTCACTGGCGTGACGGCGCAAGACGAGCAAGGCAACACCATCCAGATCGATGCCAAAGCGGTTATCGTCGCCACCGGTGGTTATGCCAACAACAAAGAGATGCTGCAAAAATACGTCGCCTTCCCGGATACCATCATGGTGGGTAACGTCGGTAAAGATGGCGACGGGATCAAAATGGCCTGGAAAGCCGGTGCCAAAGATGAAGGGATGGGCGTACTGCAAGCATACCGCCCTGGCCTGCCGGACTATGCGCCGAACTCCCACATGCTGGCCGCTGCGCGTCAACCCTACCTGTGGGTTGATACCCATGGCCGCCGTTTTACCGATGAATCCAACGTCATCATTTGGCCTCACTCCGGTAATGCGCTCTCCAAAGCGGGCGGCATCATGTACTCCATATTTGATGAAACCTCACGTAAACATTACGTAGAAGACGGTATCGATGTGCCGATCGGTGAATGGGTTATCGCCAACACCAAGCTCACCAAATTTGACGATGAGTTTGATAAAGAACTCCAGAAAAATCGCGGTTTTGTCTACAAGGCACAAACGCTGGACGCACTGGCTAAAGCCATGGGCGTTGACGCCAGCGTGCTGAAAGAGACGATCGATCAGAACAACGTCTTTGCCGCGCAAAAACGTGATGAAGTGTTCAACAAGAACATGGATTACCTGCGTCCGGTGAAAACCGGGCCGTTCTATGCCGTTAAAATGCAGCCTGCCGCACTCGGCACGCTGGGTGGCGTGAAAATTAACGAGAAGATGCAGGCCATCAACAAGGACGGCAATGCCATCCCAGGTCTGTATGTCACCGGTAATGACGCAGGCGGCATGTATGGCGACACTTACGATCTGCTGTTAGGCGGCGGCACCTTCGGTTTCGCCCTGAACTCAGGCCGTATTGCCGCAGAAAGCGCGTTGGATTACATGCACTTCAAGAAACAATAAGTGTGTTCGCTGGCAACCTGCGCCCTTAGGGGCAGGTTGCTCTTTTCCCTACCCCGCCTTACGAAACGTCAGATTAAACCGGTAATCCTCCGTTCCTGCTTTGATGGCCTGCACACCGTGAAAACGCAGGCGTGACGGCCCGCCCCACACCAGCACATCGCCCTGCGTCAGCGGGATACGCTGCACGGCGTCACTGCGCTGCATACCACCAAACTGGAAGATAGCCGGTAACCCCAGCGACACAGAAACAATCGGCTGCGAAAAATCCCGCTCATTTTTATCCTGATGCAGTGACATCCGGCTGCCCACCGCATAGCGGTTCATCAGGCACGCATCGGCAACAAAGTCTGGGAATCCGGCTTCGTGCGCGGCCTGTTGCGCCAGTTGAGCAAACAGCACCGGCATCGCGGGCCAGGGCACGCCCGTGAGGGGATCGTGAGACGTATAGCGATAACCCAGCGCATCCGTCACCCAGCCCAGCGAACCACAATTGCTCATGGCGGCCGACATGACAAAACCGCCCGGCGTAGTCATCTGTCGAAACGGCGCCACGCGCGTCAGTTGGTCAATCATCTGCATTAACGTGGGTGCACATTCAGCGGCAAATCCGCGCAGCACCACTGCGCCCGGTGCCAGCGTCTGGGTCCAGCGCGGTGTGCCCTCGAGCGCGAACAGATCATCCGTCATGAGATTCCTTAGCCTCGCTCTCCAGCAGTTGGCGTTTACGCGCGATGCCCCACCGATAGCCCGACAAGGCACCATCGGTGCGAATCACTCGATGGCAAGGAACAATAATCGCCAAACGATTGGCGGCGCAAGCCCCCGCCACCGCACGCACCGCGTCCGGCTGACCAATCTTTTCAGCGACGTCGCGGTAGCTGAGCGTGGTTCCCAGAGGAATGTCTCGCAGAGCCTGCCAGACACGCAGTTGAAACGCGGTGCCGCGAATATCGAGCGGTAACGTCATCGGCGCGCCCGGTGAATCAATCACACTGACCACCAGCGCCATACGCTGCTCAAACGCGGCATCGCCTTCAACCAAGGTCGCATTGGCAAACAGAGCGTGCAGCTCGTTTATCAATGCAGTAGCATCATCGCCCAGTAATACGGCGCAGACCCCGCGCTCGCTCTCAGCCACCAGCACAGTCCCCAGCGAACACGGTGCGATAGCAAAATGGATCGTCATGCCCTGTCCCTTATGTTTAAAACTGCGCGGCGGCATGCCCAGCAGTTGATGAGATTCCTGATAAAACTGCTCGCTGGAATGAAAACCCGCCGCTAATGCGGCTTGCGTTACCGGCGCATCACCGCTTAACAACGCGCGCACACGCTGACCGCGCAACGCAGCAGCGTAGCGTTTTGGCGTCACGCCAACCTGGGCTTTAAACAGCCGGTGAAAATGGTAGGGACTGATACCCACAGCGCTTGCCACCTGAGCCAGCGTCAGCGATGTCTCGGCCTGCGCCATCAGTTGGCAGGCGTGCTCAATGGCCGCACATTGCCGTTGCTCACGAGACGGATTTCCTGGGCGGCAGCGTTTACAGGGCCGGAACCCGGCCTGCTGAGCCGCCTCGGCATCGGCAAAGAACTGCACGTTTTCCCGCAGCGGCAACCGGGATGCGCAGGAGGGCATGCAGAAGATTCCCGTGGTTTTAACGCCATAGACAAAGCGACCATCAGCCTGTTTATCGCGTCTACACAGGGCATCCCACCAGCTATTTTCACCAGCAGCAGGCTCTTGCTCAGGAAAAGCGCGCGCATTTGTCGACATCATTCACCTCGCAGTCTCTGGTCCTAAAAGATATCTCACCCTAGCGGTTACGTCTGGTAAATACCTGCCTGATTCTTGCTTTCTCATTCCAGAAACGCATCGCAGGATGACAACCCGTATTCACTCTTTTATGCTGCAAGTTCGCCCCTTTCTCTCACGTTCAGGATCAAGTATGTCATACCCGCAGCCGGTATTATGGAATACGGCACAGAGCGTGCATCTGGCATGCGAACATCTGCGCACGCTCGGGCCGCGCTGGCAAGCGCTGCTGGACCACATCGGTGAATGCCAGCACCAAACGCACCCGCATCGTGAACCCTATGAAGCGCTGATGCGCGCCGTGGCTTACCAACAGCTCACCACCCGCGCGGGTGATGCCATGATCCGCCGCCTGTTGGAGGGTTTTAGCCCTGACGGGCAGGCATTTCCTTCCGCTGAGCAGATTGCCGCCAGTGAAAAAGACGCACTGCGCCAATGCGGTTTCTCAACGCGCAAGGCGGAGACGCTGCACTTGATTGCACAGGGTGCACGCGACGGTGTAGTGCCCACGCGAGAACAGGCGTTGACCATGGACGACGACACGCTCATCGAACGGTTATCGACGTTGAAAGGCATTGGTCGCTGGACGGTTGAAATGTATTTGATCTATGGATTGGAACGAATGGATATCATGCCATTGGACGATCTCGGCATCCGCTTAGGGTTGAGCTATGTGCATCAATGCGATGCAATACCCTCGCGCCGAGCATTGGCGGAACTCAGTCTGCCGTGCCAGCCTTACCGCACCGTCGCCGCCTGGTATTTATGGCGCAGCCCGATGATGCCAGACTACGCCGATTTCAAAAGCCGATTGAAAACCAGCAACCGTAAAGGCTAATGGCATTAGCGGGTGCGTGATGCGGCGGGCGACTTCCCACATTCACTGTCACTGCGCGTCATAAACCGGGCGCGCAGTTTGTCGTATACCCAGTTATACGCCACGGTATACGGCAGGAAAAACAGGAAAAAGCCGATCTCTACCATCAACGCTTGCCACAGCGTGATCTCCAGCATCCAGGCTGCGACCGGCAACCCGAACAGGATAAAACCGCCCTCAAAGCCTAATCCGTGCAAGATACGCACTTTGGCACCGCGTGCCACGCGTGATACCGGCCACAGGCGATCGAAAAGGGCGTTGTAGATGATATTCCACACCATGGCGATGCTGGAGAGCATAATCGCCAATGCGCCCATGGAAAACAGCGGCTTGTTAAACAGCCAGGCACCAATGGGGGCCGTGATCAACAGAGCAACGATTTCGTAGCCGACAGCATGAAACACACGCTCACCCACGCTTCGGCGTTGTACCGCGGTTGTTTGTCTCTTTGCTGCGTTAGATTGCATACATCACCACACTTTTATTCATCAATTTGGTATTGGGTCAATTAACAAAACAGGCGGTGGAGAAAGCCTCTCACCGCTTGACGATGGCAGGTTATATCGTTATTACTGGAAGAGTGAAATTAATATCCATCGATAAAATCGATGGACTTGAGAAGAGAGCGGTGATGCGATATTCCCCCGAATCCCTGATTGCCTTTGTTACCGCTGCACAAACCGGCTCCTTCTCCGCCGCTGCGCGCCAGTTACGCAAAAGCCAATCCACCGTGAGCGCGGCGATTGCCAACCTCGAAGCCGATCTCGGTTTGGTACTGTTCGATCGTTCCGGGCACCAACCGCGACTGACCGATGATGGTCATAAGGTGCGGGTGCACGTTCAGGCCATTCTTGCTGCCAGCGACACGCTGGATGCGCTGGCGGTGCGCCTGGCTAACCGCATTGAGCCGCGCCTGACCTTTGTGTTGTCGGATATGTGGAAAGCGGATCATTATGATCCCTTGCTGCACGCGTTTTCTGCCCGTTTTCCTGATATCGAATTCGAGTGTCTGATCGCCGAGGATGAGGATGCCATCGACCTGCTTCAGGCGCAGCGTGCGCACATGGGCGTGATTCGCACCCAACCACAGTATCCGACAGAAATCAGCGCCTCGCGGTTGCACGTTAAAACCGAAATGACCCTCTTTGTTGCCGCACAGCATGCGTTGGCACAGCAGCCGTCTGTCACGCCGCAGCAGTTGGCAACGGTACGCCAGCTTTGTCTGAATACCTATACACGCAATCAGCGTCAGCCAGAGGAAGGCGTCATCTGGTCTGCCCCTTCTTACCTTATGCTACTGGAAATGGCAGAACAGGGGTTTGGCTGGAGCATCCTGCCACGTTGGTTGGTCGCCCAGTTTGGTCATCAGATATTGGTGGAACTCTCGGTGGCAGGTTGGCCGCAACTGATTGAAATGGATGTGGTGTGGTCAAAACAGTATCCGCCAGGACCGGCAGGGTTTTGGATGATTGATAATTTGCTGATGCAAAAAGATCCGACCTTGTCCTGAAATAGATGAGACCTTGATAGATCATCGCAGACCGACTATTTTCATAGCGACGCGATAAAAAAACCACATTATTTAAAGGGAAAATAAGTCGATAAATTTACTTATTTTTATTAAACAAGTTACGCAATATAATAAGCATCAATGTCCACCTGGCGCATTATTGCATTTTCGCCATTTTCACTGCGTTTTTTTTATCGCCCAGGATGTACAAACCCGCCGATTCAATGCAAAAACTGTGATATACCAAAGTGGTACGTCGCGCCAGAAACCCCTACCATGGTCAGGATAATTGTGCTAATGCATGACTGAAAAATTGCACATAAAAATGATAACCATATGCAAGACAGAAAGTCTTCAAAGGATACCGAATCTTTCTTTTAATTTGTTGCAAGTGAGAAAAACATGTCGAATAAACCATTTTATTATCAAGAACCTTTTCCGCTAAGCAAAGACAACACCCAATATCGCCTGATCAGCAGCGATTATGTTTCCATCACCCAGTTTGAAGGCGAAGAGATCCTGAAGATCGACCCGCAGGCGTTGACCCTGCTGGCACAACAGGCCTTCCACGATGCATCGTTTATGCTGCGTCCGGCTCACCAACAGCAAGTGGCTGATATCCTGCACGATCCGGAGGCGAGCGAAAACGACAAATACGTTGCGCTGCAATTCCTGCGCAACTCGGAAATTGCCGCCAAGGGCATTTTGCCGACCTGCCAGGATACCGGTACCGCGATCATCGTCGGTAAAAAAGGCCAACGGGTCTGGACGGGGAGCAATGACGCCGAAGCGCTGTCACGCGGCGTGTATAACACCTTTATTGAAGATAACCTGCGCTATTCGCAGAACGCCGCACTGGATATGTACAAGGAAGTCAATACCGGCACCAACCTGCCGGCCCAAATCGACCTGTACAGTACGGAAGGGGCGGAATACAAATTCCTGTTTGTCACCAAAGGGGGCGGTTCTGCCAACAAGACCTACCTTTATCAGGAAACCAAAGCGCTGCTGACGCCAGAAAAACTGAAAAACTATCTGGTAGAAAAAATGCGCTCACTGGGCACCGCCGCCTGCCCGCCGTACCACGTCGCTTTTGTTGTCGGCGGTACCTCCGCGGAAAGTACGCTGAAAACCGTGAAGCTGGCTTCCACCAAATACTACGATACGCTGCCTACCAGCGGCAATGAACATGGGCAAGCCTTCCGCGACGTCGAACTGGAAAATGAATTGCTGAGAGCGGCACAGGATCTGGGGTTAGGCGCACAGTTCGGCGGTAAATATTTCGCTCACGATATCCGCGTTATTCGTCTGCCGCGTCACGGCGCTTCCTGCCCGGTTGGCATGGGCGTTTCCTGCTCCGCTGACCGCAACATCAAGGCGAAAATCAACCGCGATGGCATCTGGCTGGAGCAGTTAGAGCAGAACCCTGGCAAATACATTCCTGAGTCTCTGCGTGAGGCCGGGGAAGGTGAAGCGGTCAAGATCGATCTTAACCAACCGATGGAACAGATCCTGAAAACGCTGTCTCAGTATCCGGTTTCCACGCGTCTCTCTCTGTCCGGTACCATTATTGTGGCGCGCGATATTGCTCACGCCAAACTCAAAGAGCGCATCGACAACGGTGAAGGGTTGCCACAATACGTGAAAGATCACCCGATTTACTACGCGGGCCCGGCCAAAACGCCGGAAGGCTATGCTTCCGGTTCATTGGGGCCAACCACCGCAGGGCGCATGGACTCCTACGTTGATCTGTTGCAAGCCAACGGCGGCAGCAAAATCATGCTGGCGAAGGGCAACCGTAGCCAGCAGGTGACCGACGCCTGCCATAAACACGGCGGTTTCTATCTCGGCAGCATTGGCGGCCCGGCAGCGATTCTGGCGCAGAACAGCATCAAGAGCCTGACCTGTGTTGAATATCCCGAATTGGGTATGGAAGCGATTTGGAAAATCGAAGTGGAAGACTTCCCGGCGTTCATTCTGGTGGATGACAAGGGGAATGACTTCTTTCAGGTGATCCAATCGAACAAGTGCACTCGCTGCGCGTAGGGTTGTTGTTTTAGCATGGCACCAGATATCTTTTGATGTTAACCCGCGTTGAATGACGCTGAGGAAACGGGTAACGCCAGGATGAGCGGATCTTTATGCAGACATAGGCGTCATATTTCGTGCGCGAACCTGTTCGCCTCTCTCTGCTAACCGCGTGGCACGCGCCCGACACGGGGTGTGCAGTCGCCCACACCCCGTGACCCCGCGCTTTTTGCGGAATAACGCCGCTTCGCGGTGCCTTCAGAAAAAGCTGTCGCCGGACGGACCGCTCCCGACGCGTTCCCTACGCGGCGGGAGCTTTCGCCGCATCCATGCGGCTCATCCTGGCGCCATCTTCTTCTTCAGCGTTATTCGACGCGGAACGTCAACCCCTTATCGCTCATACTCCCATTATTAAAGATGCATTTTAAATACATTTTTATAGCTATTCTTTGTCAGGCTTTATAAACTACCCGCAACGCGGTAAAACGCGATAAGAATGTATAAGCTCTCCGAGGTGTATGATGCAAAACCTGATCTGTTATAAAACCCTACCGCAGTGGAATGCACAGACGCTGCCCGCCGCGTTTCAAGAAAAACACAACACGCAAGTGGGTACATGGGCCAAGCTGACCGTCCTGAAAGGAGAGCTGACGTTCGCCATGCTGCATGAAGATGGCTCAGTGATTGAGACCTACCAATTTACCGAACAGAACCAGCCGCCGTTTGTTGAACCGCAAGCCTGGCACCGTATCGTCAGTGCCTCAGCGGATTTGGAGTGTCAGTTAGCGTTTTACTGCACCGCCGAAGACTATTACGCCAAAAAACACGGCCTGACGGCAACCCACTCCGAAGTGGTGGCGGCACTGGAGCAAATACCGGCGGGCAAAGCGCTCGATCTTGGTTGCGGTGGCGGCAGAAACGCCCTTTACATGAACCTGCGCGGGTTTGACGTTACTGCATATGACAAAAATCTCAACAGCATCTCGTCGCTGAAAGATATCATCAACGGCGAAAACCTCTCCGGCATTCGCGCCAGCCTGTACGACATTAATAAAGCCGCGCTAGACGAACAGTATGACCTGATCATCTCCACCGTGGTGTTGATGTTTTTGGAGCGCGAGCGCATTCCTTTTATCGTGCGTAACTTGCAGGAATGCACCGTAGAGGGCGGCTATAACCTGATCGTGGCAGCCATGTCCACCGAGGATTTCCCCTGCCCGCTGCCTTTCTCCTTCACCTTCCAGCACAACGAACTGCGTGAGTATTACGCCGGGTGGGATATCCTGAAATACAACGAAGAGGTGGGTGAGTTGCATAAAACCGACGAGAATGGCAATCGCATCAAACTGCGCTTCGCCACCTTACTGGCAAGAAAAACGCAGCCCAGCGCGTAAGGCGCACAGACTGCGTTTTTAGGGGCCGGTCTCACCGGCCCAAGAAGAGCGATCAGCTGGCTTTGCGTTCCGCTGCCTGACGGTAGGCGACCAAATCTTCGATGGTCAGTACCGGCATACCGTGCTGTTTGGCAAAGGCGATCACTTCCGGCGCACGCGCCATGGAGCCGTCATCATTGGTCAGTTCACACAGCACAGCGGCCGGTTTGAAACCTGCCAGCGTTGCCAGATCGACAGACGCTTCGGTATGACCACCGCGAGTCAGTACGCCGCCCGGTTGAGCGCGCAGCGGGAAGACGTGGCCAGGGCGATTCAGATCGCTTGCGCGAGCGTCATCGGCAATGGCAGCGCGAACGGTTGTCATACGGTCAGACGCAGACACACCGGTCGTCACGCCTTCGGCAGCTTCAATGGTGACAGTAAAGCCGGTTTGATAGTGGCTGGTGTTATGCTCGACCATCATGGGCAGTTCCAGTTGACGGCGGCGCTCTTCGGTCAGGCACAGGCAGACGATACCGCTACCGTAGCGAATGGTCATCGCCATTTGCTCAACGGTCATGTTCTCGGCGGCAAATACCATGTCGCCTTCGTTTTCGCGGTCTTCGTCGTCCAACACCATAACACCAACGCCTTGACGCAGCGCTTCAAGCGCACGTTCAACGCGTTCAGATGGTGTGCCAAATGCAGAAAGTAATGTCTGATTCATGGTAAAAAAACCTCATGTTTATTATGGATTACCAGAACCAGGGCGAGCTTGAGGAGTAACCATTGCGACGAATGCGTGTCAATACGCACCGGGCAATGACTAACAAAATAACGCGAGTGGGCATAAACCCAACAGGATACCGTTACTCTCTCCCATCCGGACTATAACCGTCGGCCCCGGAATTTCACCGGATCTGCTGACCTCGCCACGCATATCGATAATAAATTATTGATAACGTTACGGCGAGCGCTCGCGGGCTTCCAGACGAAAGCACGATGTTTTAACACCCTGCGCTGTCTGGTTTACCGCCGGTGGGGAATTACACCCCGCCCTGAGAAGTAAGCGTGGTAACTATAACCCTATTGCCTGAGCGGGGCAATTAGCGCAATGGATAAAATGTGATATCTGCTAGCCTATTTGTAAAATTTTTCTTTAAGAATCCGACACAAAGCATTACAGGGCGAGTTTTGGTTTATCCCTTTTCATTCACGCATTACACTGACAGTACAGATGACACGAACCTATCAGGAAAACGGCATGATTGACCCGAAAAAGATTGAGCAAATTGCGCGCCAGGTGCATGAATCCATGCCAAAAGGCATACGTGAGTTGGGCGAAGACGCCGAGAAAAAAATTCGCCAGGTGCTGCAAGCGCAGTTCACCAAGCTGGATCTGGTGAACCGCGAAGAGTTCGATGTACAAACGCAGGTTTTGCTGCGCACCCGTGAAAAGCTGGCGCGACTGGAACAGCGTTTAACCGAACTGGAAGCCAGGCTGGACGCGGAAAAAACCGCAACGGCTGAACAGCAGCCCTCGTAAGCTGCCCGGCTTCATCACCAGTACCGGCCACCCGTTGGCCGGTACTGGTGCGGTTATTCTGCTGCCAGTTGCTGTGACTTACGCGGTAAACCCCACCACAACACAGCGAACATAATCAACGCATAGAGCGATTTAGCCCCCACCATCACCAACAGTGCGCAGCACAATACACTGCCGATAACCGCCATCAGGCGGGCCCGACCTTTCAACAACCGGCACCCAGCCAGCATGCACAGCAGATAAACCAGAACAAAAATGCCATTGGCATAAACGATCAGCGTCGCTAAAGGCAAAGATAGCCAGTAAATCAGCAGACAACAGACCATGCTACACAGCACCACCGCCGACAGCGCACTGAGTGGCACCTGGGCTCGCGAAAGCCTCCCCAAACGACTCCCCGGCGCTGCCTGCGACCACACCAGTCGCGCAAAGCCTTGGGTGTATATGTTCACGCTGGCAAAGCACGCCAGATAACCGACGAGGCAGGCGGCCCAATAGATCCACTGGCTGGCAAACAGGTCCGCGACAATACTCAACAGCAGCGAGGTCGGGGGGATATCACTGCCATAGACATTCAACTGCAAAATCGCCACGGTACAGCCCCAATAGACGATGCCAGCAATCAGCATGCCGATCATCAACGCGCGTGGGAAATCACGCTCGGGATTGCGAAACTCGGTGGAAAGGTGAGCAAACGCTTCCAGCCCGACAAAACACCAAAACATCACGGCGAGTGAATCAAAGGTGTTCGGCCAAGAGACAGCACTCAGTGCAGGCCAGGCGATATGCGTGGGATTGATCTCTCCGCCCCACCAAATGGCGGCGACCAGCAGCACCACCAGCACGGCAATCAACGTTTGAATGGAAGCACTTGAGCCCGCGCTGCGTGACCCAAGCAGCCAAATGGCGACCAGCGTCAACAGTTGCACCGCCAATATGCCCATCCTGCTGTGGCCGATAAACGGCGCCCAAAATTCAGCGGCAATTTGCAGCGCAGCAGGCAACCCCAGTGGGATCACGGAAAGAAACAGCCAGCGCGTCACGCGGGCCAGACGTGGACCAAACGCCAGGTTGACAAAGTGAGCCGCCCCACCGGCATTCGGAAAATGCTGTCCTAACGCGGCAAAGCCAATGGCAATCGGAAACACCAACACAATCAGCAGCGGCCAGGCCCACAGGCTGTCGTTACCCGACAGTTGCGCCACAATGGCGGGCACCGCAAACACACCGGTACCCAGTAGCGAAGTGGAAAGCAGCCCCACTCCCTGAATCACCCCCAGATCCTGCTTTAACCCATTGCTACTCGCCACGTCAACTCACCCTATCCCCTGAAAAAACAAAGCCTCCACGTAGGAGGCTTTGCGGTTACACCATCACGTTTATCCATGAGTCCGCAGCACATCACGAATACGGCCCTTGTAGGCTTCAACTTTCTGCGGCGTCATTAAACGGCGCTCATCATCCAGCACCACGCCGCCAACGTCATCGGCAATGCGCTGTGCAGATTGCAGCATCAGTTTGAAGTTCTGGCTCGCGTCACCGTAGGAAGGCACCATCATGAAAATGGAGACACCCGGCGTGGAGAACTCGGCCATATCGTCGATACTGAATGAGCCGGGTTTCACCATGTTGGCCAGGCTGAACAGCACCGGCCCTGCGCCCGCAGGATTAACATGGCGATGGAAAATATTCATTTCACCGAACTGGAACCCTGCCTGCAACACGCTTTGCAGCAGCACTTCACCGCCAATGATACTGCCCTGATGAGCAGCGACGTGCAGCACCAGCACCGTTTCTTGCGCTGTACTGCTCGCATTTTGCACGTGCGGTTGGTCAGTATCCCGTTCGGACGCGTCTTGCTCTGCGGCCTGCACGTCAACGTGCGGTGCAGGCGCTACCGGGGCTGGGTGCAAAGGCGCAGCGCGATCGTCCTGTGCAACGCGGTCGGCGTGCACCTCAGGCGCCGAGCGTGGCGCGGTGGTCGCCCCTAACAACGGATCGTAATCGGTACGAACGTGTTCGGCCGCGGAAGCGAAAGGCGATGAGGATGCAGATGGCGGTGCAGGCTCACTGAACGTTCCCAATGCCGGTTCTTCCTCTGCACGAGTTCGCGTGACTCTGACTTCGCCGACCCCTTCATCAAGCTCCTCAAGCGGCGCAGCATCTTCTCGCTTCTGCTTTTG
The DNA here is from genome assembly GCF_025962655.1 of Candidatus Symbiopectobacterium sp. NZEC151. Taxonomy (GTDB): domain Bacteria; phylum Pseudomonadota; class Gammaproteobacteria; order Enterobacterales; family Enterobacteriaceae; genus Symbiopectobacterium. Next base: position 568,675 of record NZ_JAGFPE010000002.1, read on the forward strand.
CTTAAGGCGTTTCACCGGACGGTCACGAAAAAGGGACGAGCGCTCTTTACGGCTCGTCCACAAGCCGTGAAGCAGTAGCGCAATTATAGCGATCGCGCCCACAACGATTAATATCAGACGCAAGTCCTGCATCATTGCTATCCCAGTTAATTCAATTTATTGCCACCGCGGCAACTTTTTCGTACCCCTAACTCTATTTGCCTGCGTACACAAGTGCAAGCCTGCACAGTATTTTATAGGAATAAAGATATACCGGGCGCACTTTTTTGCTTTTTTTTCGTCCAAAGGGTCACTGGTCAGCAGAAAATCATCCCGATATGATGCAGATCACACAAACTATCCCGATCGCATCAAAGATCCGGATCACCCCAACACTGAGGAACAGGATGTCATGGTAACCCCGTCCCCCGCTACGCCACCGCGTTCAGGCATTTACTATTTTGCACAAGGTTGGCAACTGATGTCGCTGCCGGGTATACGGCGCTTTGTCATCATTCCCCTGCTGCTCAACGTGCTGTTGATGGGCGGTGCCTTTTGGTGGCTGTTTTCCCGCATGGGAGAATGGATTGCCCGGCTGATGGGCCATGTGCCGGAGTGGCTGCAATGGTTAAGCTACCTGCTATGGCCGCTCGCCGTCATTTCTATCCTGTTGGTATTTGGCTATTTTTTCAGCACCATTGCCAATTTTATCGCGGCACCGTTTAACGGACTGCTGGCCGAGCAACTTGAGGCGCGGCTGACCGGAAAGGCCCTGCCGGATAGCGGCGTAATGGGCATGGTTAAAGATATCCCGCGTATCATGAAGCGCGAAGTGCAGAAGCTCGCCTATTACCTGCCGCGCGCCATCGTGCTGTTGTTGCTGTATCTTATTCCCGGCATCGGGCAAACCGTGGCACCGCTGCTGTGGTTCGGGTTCAGCGCGTGGATGTTGGCCATTCAGTATTGCGATTATCCCTTCGACAATCACAAAATCAGCTTTCCCGCCATGCGCGAAGCGTTACGACGTCATAAACTCAATAACTTGCAGTTCGGCGCGCTGGTCAGTGTGTTCACGCTGGTGCCGTTCCTGAATTTGGTGGTGATGCCCGTCGCCGTCTGCGGTGCAACCGCATTGTGGGTAGACAGGTATCGTCATCTTTCGGTATCTGCGGGAACGCGGTAGTTTTTTCCGACTGTAATGAAAAGATATTTCTTAAGAACATAACGATATAGCAATTCTTTCCTTCCCTGAAAGGGAGGAGTGAGTATGCTCTATCTTGTTGGTAAAAATTTCATACAGTTATAAGGACTGGCCATGAGCAAAATCTATGAAGATAACTCCTACACCATCGGCCACTCGCCGCTGGTTCGCCTGAACCGTATCGGTAATGGACGAATTCTGGCAAAAGTGGAATCGCGCAACCCCAGTTTCAGCGTTAAATGCCGTATCGGCGCGAACCTGATTTGGGATGCGGAAAAACGCGGCATATTGAAACCTGGCGTTGAACTGGTCGAACCGACAAGCGGTAACACCGGTATTGCTCTGGCCTACGTTGCTGCGGCCCGCGGGTACAAATTGACCCTGACCATGCCAGAAACCATGAGCATTGAGCGGCGCAAACTGTTGAAAGCGCTGGGTGCCAAACTGGTACTGACCGAAGGCGCGAAAGGCATGAAAGGGGCCATCGCCAAGGCAGAAGAGATTGTTGCCAGCGACCCGAACCGTTTCCTGTTGCTGCAACAGTTCAGCAACCCGGCTAACCCTGAAATTCATGAAAAAACCACCGGCCCGGAAATCTGGGAAGACACCGATGGTGAAGTGGACGTGTTTATCTCCGGTGTTGGTACCGGCGGTACGTTGACCGGCGTCAGCCGTTTTATCAAGAATACCAAAGGCAAAGCTATTACCACCGTGGCGGTTGAACCCGTTGATTCTCCGGTGATCACGCAAGCGTTGGCAGGGGAAGAAATCAAGCCTGGCCCGCACAAGATCCAAGGGATCGGCGCCGGTTTCATTCCCGGTAACCTCGATCTGTCTCTGGTGGATCGCGTTGAGCGCGTTTCTAACGAAGAAGCTATATCAACCGCGCGTCGCCTAATGGAAGAAGAAGGTATCCTGGCCGGGATCTCTTCCGGTGCTGCCGTGGCTGCCGCGCTGAATTTGCTGAAAGAACCCGCGTTTGAAGGCAAAACCATCGTGGTGATTCTGCCCTCCTCCGGTGAGCGTTATCTCAGTACTGCGCTGTTTGCCGATCTGTTCACAGAACAAGAATTGCAGCAGTAATCCTTCGTTACATTGACGGCATAAAAGCACCTTCACAGGTGCTTTTTTTGTGGTCGGGTTCAAAGTTTATACCCATCAATGATTGCTTTTTTGGTCCAGGTTTAGTATTTAACCGAACAATTATTTTGATGCGCGAAATTAATAACCGTAACATCGTACCCTGTTCCTGCTGATGGCAATGCCCCCGTTTTTTAACACAGTGGCAGCAACGTTATCGGACACTGGGCTGGAATGCGGTGCTATTTGGCGTATATATTCAAGGAAGGCGTTTCGTCTGAACCTTGCCGCATCAAAGGCGACCCCGTAACATAAATGGGGCTGACCTAACAGACTAAAGTTGGGTAAATACACTAAACTTTAGTTCCACAACACGAATCCAAACCATAGTTGGGGAAAACAGAATGTTCCAGCAAGAAGTTACTATTACCGCTCCGAATGGCCTGCACACCCGTCCTGCGGCTCAGTTTGTTAAAGAAGCCAAAGGGTTTACCAGCGAAATTACCGTTACCTCCAACGGAAAAAGCGCCAGCGCAAAAAGTTTATTTAAGCTTCAGACCCTTGGCCTGACGCAAGGCACTGTCGTTACCCTTTCCGCAGAAGGTGAAGACGAGCAAAAAGCCGTTGAACATCTGGTTAAGCTGATGGCCGAACTTGAGTAATCGGCAGGCTTTTCGTGTGAACATCAGTTTCGAGTGAAGGTAGGGTTATGATTTCAGGCATATTAGTATCACCCGGTTTTGCTTTCGGTAACGCACTGTTATTGAAGGAAGACGAAATCGTCATCAGCCGGAAGAAAATTACTGCTGAAGACGTTGAACAAGAAATCGAACGTTTTCTGAGTGGCCGGTCCAAGGCTTCCGCACAGTTGGAAGCTGTCAAGACCAAAGCAGGTGCAACCCTGGGCGCTGAGAAAGAAGCCATCTTCGAAGGGCACATCATGCTGCTTGAAGATGAAGAGTTCGAGCAGGAAATCATAGCCCTGATCAAAAAGGACCATCACTCTGCCGATGCGGCAGCCTACTCGGTTATTGAGAATCAGGCGAAAGCGTTGGAAGAACTGGACGATGAATACCTGAAAGAGCGCGCTGCCGACATGCGCGATATCGGTAAACGCCTGCTGAGAAACATTCTCGGTATGCCGATTATCGATCTTGGCGATATTCAGGAAGAGTCTATCCTGATCGCCACCGATTTGACGCCATCAGAAACCGCACAGTTGAACCTGGACAAGGTGCTGGGTTTTATTACCGATCTCGGCGGCCGGACCTCCCACACCTCCATCATGGCGCGTTCTCTGGAGCTGCCCGCGATTGTCGGCACCTCTGATGCCACGAAACAGGTGAAAAACGGCGATTATCTGATTCTGGATGGCGTGAACAACAAGATTTATCAGAACCCGACGCCGGACGTTATCGAACAGTTGAAAGCGCTGGAAGCACAGTACTACGCTGAAAAAGATGCGTTGGCAAAACTGAAGGATTTGCCTGCCATCACGCTCGACGGGCACCAGGTAGAAGTGTGCGCCAACATCGGTACCGTGCGTGACGTTGCCGGTGCCGAGCGCAACGGCGCAGAAGGTGTTGGCTTGTACCGCACCGAATTCCTGTTTATGGACCGCGATGCGTTCCCGACAGAAGAAGAGCAGTTCCAGGCCTACAAGGCCGTGGCGGAAGCCGTGGGGGCGCAGGCGGTTATCGTGCGCACCATGGATATCGGCGGCGACAAAGATCTGCCTTACATGAACCTGCCGAAGGAAGAGAACCCGTTCCTTGGCTGGCGTGCAATTCGTATCTGTCTCGATCGTAAAGAAATTCTTCACGCACAGCTGCGCGCTATTTTACGCGCATCGGTGTTTGGCAAGCTGCGTATCATGTTCCCGATGATCATTTCCGTGGAAGAAGTGCGTGCGCTGAAAGCCGAACTGGAACTGCTGAAATCGCAGTTGAGAGCGGAAGGGAAGGCCTTCGATGAGAGCATCGAGGTGGGCGTAATGGTTGAAACACCGGCTGCGGCCGCCATTGCCAACCATCTGGCGAAAGAAGTGGACTTTTTTAGTATTGGGACAAATGACTTAACCCAGTATACTCTGGCAGTTGATCGCGGTAATGAGCTTATCTCTCATCTCTATAACCCGATGTCGCCAGCGGTATTGCGTTTGATCAAGCAAGTCATTGACGCATCTCATGCCGAAGGCAAATGGACGGGGATGTGCGGCGAGCTCGCTGGTGACGAACGTGCTACACTGCTATTATTGGGTATGGGTTTGGATGAATTCAGCATGAGTGCAATCTCAATTCCTGGCATCAAGAAGATCATTCGTAATGCAAATTACGACGATGCCAAAGCGTTGGCAGAACAAGCGCTCTCCCAGCCCACAGCGCAAGAACTGAGCGATGTAGTGAGCCGATTCATCAAAGAAAAAACGCTCTGCTGATTCTGCTATGCTGACCCAATATTAATGATTAGGAGAAGATCATGGGTTTGTTCGATAAACTGAAATCTCTGGTATCTGATGACAAAAAAGATACTGGCAGCATTGAAATCATTGCACCGCTGTCTGGTGAAATCGTCAATATCGAAGACGTTCCTGACGTTGTTTTTGCTGAAAAAATTGTCGGGGACGGTATTGCCATTAAACCGACTGGCAACAAGATGGTGGCGCCGGTTGATGGCACCATCGGCAAGATTTTTGAAACTAACCATGCATTCTCTATCGAATCCGACAGCGGAATTGAGCTGTTCGTCCACTTCGGCATTGATACCGTTGAGCTGAAAGGCGAAGGCTTTAAACGCATCGCGGAAGAAGGCCAACACGTGAAGAAAGGCGATCTGGTCATTGAATTCGATCTGGCGCTGTTGGAAGAAAAGGCCAAATCGACGTTGACGCCGGTGGTTATCTCCAACATGGACGAAATCAAAGAGCTGACCAAGTTGAGCGGCACCGTTGTTGTCGGTGAAACACCGGTTATCCGTATCAAGAAGTAACGCTTTTCTGAGTACAGCACCTCATACCAGCCCACGGTCAGTACGTTGACTGTGGGTTTTCTATTTATTGCCACCCTATTTACCGTAAACGCGGGCGCTTTGCCGCACCGACAGAGGCCATTTCGAGGGCTGCTAATACCTTTACCGCATCCCCGACCAACGAAATCCCCAGCGACTGGGCCACTAATGCGCAGCATTCCCCGTTTCGCACCCGCTGAGCGCCAAAAGTATCAACCGCGATCATCTCCAGAAAATGCATCGCACTGTGGCAGTGATGAATACCCTGCTCCCACGCCACCCGATAGCAGGGTTCTCCCTGCCGCACTCGCGCCCCGGCGACCGTCTTCACCGCAATGTTCTCCAGCGCACACATCGCCGAAAATAAAGGACTGATGCCGTGTTCTCTGGCGACCAATCGGCAGGACTCACCATTACGTACCCGTTCTCCGGCACAGGCGTTTACGGCGATCATCTCTAACATATCCATCGACTCATACAGCATGCAAATGCCATGATCCTCTGCCACTTGCAGGCATGACTCACCGTTGCGCACCCGTTCCCCTGCCCGTCCCATCACTGCGCACTTTTGCAATGCGTTGAAAGCGAAACTGTCAGATTCAATCCCGTAGTTCTCCGCCACGGCATAACAGCATTCGCCGGCATAGACCCGCGCGCCAGCCTCACCATCAACCGCCAGCATATTCAGTCGATGCATGAGTACGCTACGGTCAGGAATGCCATGCGCCTCGGCCACTGTCTTGCATGATTGCCCCGCCAATACGCGCTCTAGTGAAACCGCCTCTGCCAACCAGTCATGCCTGCCAAGAGAAAGGGATTTCCAGCGTTGATAAAACGCCTGACGCAACGCGTGTTGCACGGCGAGGGGACGTTCCCGGTTATCCCCGATGAAGCGCGCCACCGGCACAATATCTTCAGGTTGAGAAAACGGGTTAACCTGAGTAATGCGACTTACGCAGGCATTGGCCGCCAGTACTGACAAGGCAGGCAAAGCACAACGGGCAGACGGCACCGTGGGCTCTGCGCCATCGTTGCTGACGACGATAACCTCTTGCAAGAGTCGTAGCGGCTGCGCTGCCAGCCTATAGCCAAAAGAGACGTTGGAAGGAAAGCGAAAAGACGCATTATTGATAGGGCAGAGATAATCCGAAAGCATCTGGGGCATCCTGAAACGGGAGTGGCGTATCCACCGAAAAGTAAGTTTCGGACAAATACACCAGGTTGCCGTTAATAAAACGCGCTAATCAATGACTTTGCGATGCGGTCTCTTGCCAACGAGGAATAAAGATACGCACGGTCAATCCCCCGTGAGGGCCGTTATCTGCCTCAATATGCCCCCCGTGCGCCATCACCACTTTGCGGGCAATCGCCAGCCCTAATCCATAGCCTTTGCCGGACTGCGGCGATTCGATACGAATAAAAGGATCAAAGATGCTGGATAGCTTATTTTTCTCCACCCCCGGGCCCTGATCGGTGACACAAAGCAGCCACTCGCGCTCGGTGCCGCGCAGGTCTACCTGCACCGTCTGCTCACGGGTTGAAAAACGCAGCGCGTTGCGCACGATATTGTCCAACGCGCGCCGCATCAGCTCGGCATTCCCTTTTACCGTGTGATCCTGCTCGGTGTCCGCCTCCAGCAGAATGGTGACGCCCGGTACTTGCGCCTCATAGCGCGCATCGTTTACCACCGCATCAACCAATCCGTACAAATCGAAGTAAGACTCATCGACCACCTGATGCTCGGCCCGTGATAGCGTCAGCAGTTCGCCGATCATTTTGTCCATGCGCGCCGCTTCACCTTCAATGCGCTGCAACGAAGTGTCAATATTAGCGCGGTTTTGGTGCGCCAACCCGATGGCCAGCTGTAAACGTGCCAGAGGGGAACGTAACTCATGTGACACATCATGCAGCAGTTGTTCGCGGGAACTCACCAACACCTCCAGCCGCTCGACCATGGCATCAAAATCCCGCGCCACGTCGCTCAACTCATCGTGGCGTCGTTTCATGTCCGGCAACAGGCGAATGGATAAATCGCCCTGTGACACACGGTCAAAACTGGCGCGCAGGCGATTGAGCGGCCGGGTCAGGTTCCAGGCCAATACCCCACTGAACAGCAGGCCACCTAGCCCCGCAACCCACACCAACGGCTCGGGAATATTGAGTATCAACATCGGACGCGGCGCGTAAGTTTCATCGCGTAAACGCTGGGCGTCAAAAGAGACCCAGTAGCGCTCGCCATTGGGCCCATTGACCACGTTGACAAGCGGCATATGCCGATCGCTCCGATGGTTTTGCTCATCCTCGTGCGGCCTGGGGCCAGCGGGAGGCGGAACCTCTCTGGCAGGCGGTTCACGCCACGGCGCAGGTGGCTGAGCCCATTTATCGGCCTCCATTGGCGTGGTAGACACACGCAGAAAACCGCGTTCCTGTGGCGGCCACTGGGCTTCCAGTGCCTCCAGCGCGGGCTGCCCGCCCTGTTGCAACGCCGATTGCGCCATCGACAATTGTAACGATATCAAGCGCTGGATCATCGCCTCTTCCGGCGGTGCACGGTGCCCGCCGTCATACAGCGTGAACCCCAACCACAGCAGTTGCGATATCAGTAAAAACGTCAGCCAGAAGCCAAACAGAATTTTCCAGAACAAGCGTCCCTGCATCATCAACGAATCCGATATCCTACGCTGCGCACGGTTTCAATGGTCATGGTGCTGCCCGGCAGGTCGGCTAGCTTTTGCCGAATGTTGCTGATATGCACATCGACGCTGCGATCGTAGGCTTCACGCTGCCGTCCCAGACATTTTTCCGACAGCTCATCCTTGGAGACCACGCGCTCGCACGCGCGCACCAGCAGTTCCAGCAAATTGAATTCGGAGGCGGTTAAATCAAAGGGACGTCCTTTCCATTCACTGGTGCGCGTAGCGGGGTTCAACACCAGTTCGCCTAACGCCGCCGCCCCTTCACTTTCCTGCTTTTCCGGGCGTTCGTCATAACGGCGTAGCACCGCACGCAGACGCGCCACCAACTCACGGGGGAAACAAGGCTTCGGCATATAATCATCAGCCCCCATTTCCAGACCAATTACCCGGTCAATGTTGTCCCCCTTGGCCGTCAACATGATAATCGGCAACCGGCTCGCCTTGCGCACTTGGCGTAACACATCAATACCGCTCATGTCCGGCAACATCACGTCCAGAATCATGGCGGTGTAATTTCCTGACAGCGCGCTTTCAACGCCCTCTTTCCCTGTCAACACGCGCGATGCGGCAAATCCCTCAGCGCTGAGATACTCACAGAGCAGGTTGCCCAACTCCACATCATCATCAACCAGCAACAGCTTCATACCTTGCTCCCCTTGGCGGTTCTGGCGGCTATTTTCGCGTTTAATGCGCCTTTTCGCAGCCATCTTTACTGAATTCTTACCTTCCATAGCACTAAATAGGCGAGATCGGGTCAGAGAGTCAGGGTAAAGTAACGGCTTTGCTCTACGCGGTTAGCATCACCCAGTCAGACGTCGATACCCGGTTAAGACGTCAACACTCGATAAGGATATTCAACTGCTCATGCCTGCTCGTTTTTTGTCATTACGTACATCGCTACTGGTACTGGCTGCCATCGTTGTTCTTTATTTCAGCTATAAGCACTTTTTCGCCGCCCCGCCACCGGTGAACTACATTACCGCCCCCGTGGAAACCCGAGATATTGAGCAGACTGTCCTGGCGGATGGCACCATTGAAGCGCTCAAACAGGTCAGCGTCGGTGCTCAGGTGTCAGGGCAAATTAAAGCGTTGCATATTGCACTGGGCGACAAGGTGACCAAGGGGCAGTTGCTGGCGGAAATTGATGATTTAACGCAGCAGAATACGCTGAAAGACAGCGATGCCGCCCTGAAAAACATTCAGGCGCAGCGCGCTGCCAAGCAGGCTACGCTGCGCAACAATCAGCTTAGTTGGCAGCGTCAGCAAATGCTAATGCAACGAGGCGTGGGTGCTCAGGCCGATTATGACAGCGCCAAGGCCACGCTGGATGCCACCACCGCTGATATTGCCGCCCTCGATGCACAAATCGCACAGGCGGAGATCGCCACCAGCACCGCCAAGGTCAATCTGGGCTATACCCAAATTACTGCCCCGATGGATGGCACCATTGTCGCCATTCCCGTGGAAGCGGGGCAGACCGTCAACGCGGCGCAAACCACCCCCACCATCGCCAAAGTGGCGAACCTGAACACCATGACGGTGAAAGCGCAGATTTCCGAAGCCGATGTGGTCAACGTAAAAGTCGGCATGCCGGTCTGGTTCACCATTCTGGGTCAGCCTAGCAAGCGCTATCAGGCCACGCTGCGCGCTATCGAACCGGCACCGGACTCCATCAACGACGAGACCACCAGTTCATCGAGCAGTTCCAGCAGCAGTAGCAGTTCTTCAACGTCCAAGGCGATTTATTACAACGGCCTGTTTGATGTCGATAACCCGGAAGGCACGCTGCGTATCTCGATGACGGCGCAGGTGTATATTCTGCGCGCCGCGGTGAAAAACGCGCTGGTGGTGCCCGCCACGGCGGTACAGCAGCTCAATGGCAAAACGGTGGTGCAAGTGGTTAATGCACAAGGGCAACGTGAATCGCGCGACGTGACCGTTGGCATTAACGACAACGTGCATACCCAATTACTCACTGGCGTCAGCGCAGGTGAACAGGTGATCATCAGCCAGCAACCGGGTTCTTCATCATCAACGGCGCGCCACCCCGGCCCGCCGCCGATGTAATGGGAGCTAACGAATGACTCAACCTTTATTGACGCTATCGGGAATCTCACGCCGTTTTACCAACGGAGACCAAACGGTCAACGTGCTGAAAGCGATAAACCTGACGATTCATGCGGGCGAGATGGTCGCTATCGTTGGGGCCTCCGGCTCCGGTAAGTCGACATTGATGAATATTCTCGGCTGTCTGGATAAAGCCTCCGACGGGGAATACCGGGTTAACGGGCAAGCGGTAGCGACGCTCGACAGCGACAGCCTGGCCGCACTGCGTCGGGAGTATTTCGGGTTTATCTTTCAGCGCTACCATTTGTTGGGCGATCTTTCCGCACAGGGCAATGTCGAAGTCCCCGCCATCTATGCCGGGCGCGACCGTACCTCGCGCCAGCAGCGCGCAGCGGCACTGCTGCACCGCCTCGGACTGGGTGAACGCCTGAACTATCGCCCCAGCCAACTTTCCGGCGGGCAACAACAGCGCGTCAGTATCGCGCGCGCGCTGATGAATGGCGGCCAGGTGATCCTCGCGGATGAGCCAACGGGCGCGCTGGACACGCACAGCGGTAACGAAGTGCTGGCCATTTTGAAAGATCTGAACGCGCAGGGGCACACCATCATCATCGTGACCCACGACATGCAGATCGCGCGCCACGCCGGACGTATTATTGAGTTACGCGATGGCGAAGTGATCGCGGATTCAGCCAGTGCAACGCCTCCTGCTGAGACTGTGCCGCAAGAGAACGCCAGTGCCAGGCCCGCCTCACGGCTGCTGCAAGCGCGCGATCGTTTTATCGATGCCTTCAAAATGGCGCTGCTGGCGATGAACGCTCAGCGCATGCGCACCTTTTTGACCATGCTGGGTATCATTATCGGTATCGCTTCGGTGGTATCGGTGGTTGCACTGGGCAAAGGCTCGCAGCAGCAAGTGCTGGCCGACATCAGTGCCATGGGCACCAGTACGCTGGAGATCTACCCCGGCGAAGATTTCGGTGACCGACGCTCAAGCGCCATTCAAACGCTGCGTGCGACAGATATCGAGCCGCTGGCACAGCAGCCCTACGTTCACAGCGTGACGCCGTCCGTCGCCACCAGCGTCACGCTACGCTATGGCAATATTGCCGTCACGGCCAATGCCAACGGTGTAGGAGAGCAGTTTTTCACCGTGCGCGGCTACAGCGTGGCGCAAGGGATGATTTTCCCGCGCGCCAGCGTGGATAATCTGGCACAGGAAGCGGTTATCGACCAGAACACATTGCAAAAACTGTTTCCCAACGGGGAGAACCCTATCGGCGAGGTGATCCTGCTGGGCTCGCTGCCGGTACGCATTATTGGCGTGGTGGAAAAAAACAGCAGCGGTTTTGGCAGCGATGAAAACCTCAACGTCTGGGTGCCCTACACCACGGCGATGAAACGCATGATCGGGCAGTCCTACCTGAGAAGCATCACCGTCAGGGTGAAAGACAACGTGGATTTAAGCGTGGCGGAACAGGGCATTACCCAGGTTTTGACCCAGCGCCACGGCAGCAAGGATTTCTTTATTTTCAACACCGACAGCATTCGTCAAACCATTGAGAAAGCCACCACCACGCTGGCGCTGCTGGTCTCCGCTATTGCGTTTATTTCGCTGCTGGTCGGCGGTATCGGCGTGATGAACATCATGCTGGTGTCGGTGACTGAGCGCACGCGGGAAATTGGCGTGCGCATGGCCGTGGGCGCGCGCGCCAGCGATATCATGCAACAGTTTTTAATTGAAGCGGTGCTGGTGTGCCTGCTCGGTGGCGTGTTGGGGGTTTCGCTGTCGCTGCTGGCGGGTGCGGCATTCAGCCACTTCTTCAGCAGCTTCTCGTTGATCTACTCGCCAGCCTCTATTGTTGCCGCATTCCTGTGCGCCAGCCTGATTGGGGTGATTTTTGGCTTCTTCCCCGCCCGGCGCGCCGCTTACATGGAGCCGATACACGCGCTGGAACGGGAATAGCGTTAGCCAAATACGCCGGTGGACAAGTAACGATCGCCACGATCGCAGACAATCGCGACGATCGTGCTGCCGGGATTTTCCTGCGCCACGCGCAGTGCTCCCGCCACCGCACCGCCGGAACTGACGCCGCAGAAAATACCTTCTTCCTGCGCCAGGCGCCGCAGCGTGGTTTCCGCCTGTTGTTGGGTAATATCCATCACACGGTCAACATACTGGGGCTGGAAAATTCCCGGCTCGTATCCCGGTGTCCAACGGCGAATACCGGGAATATGACTTCCCGACGCCGGTTGCAAACCGACGGTGCAGATGGATGGGCGTTGCTGTTTCAGGAAGCGGCTGACGCCAGAGAGCGTGCCGGTAGTGCCCATCGCAGAGACAAAATGGGTGAGCGCGCCTTGCGTTTGCTGCCAGATTTCCGGTCCCGTGGTGATAAAATGTGCCAGCGCGTTATCCGGATTGTTGAACTGGTCGAGTACCTTGCCCTCCCCGGATTCTGCCATCTGGCGCGCCAGATCGCGTGCGCCTTCCATGCCACACTCAAGACTGACCAGCACTAGCTCTGCCCCATAGGCGCGCATCGCCAGTTGCCGTTCACGACTCATGTTCTCCGGCATCAACAGACGCAGACGATACCCTTTCACCGCAGCAATCATCGCCAGTGCAATGCCGGTATTGCCGCTGGTGGCCTCAATCAGCCGATCGCCGGGGATGATTTCGCCGCGCCGTTCGGCCTGCTCCACCATAAAACGCACCGGGCGATCTTTCACCGAGCCAGCCGGATTGTTGCCTTCCAGCTTAAGCCAGACCTCACTATCAGTATCCTGCGTCAGCCTTTGCAGCTTGATGAGCGGCGTATTGCCAATTGTGTTATCCAGCGTACTCAACGCATCTCCCCTACCTACTCAAAACGAAAATGTTACAACGCGAGCAGTTTTTCCAGCGAAGGGGCGAAGAAATAGCTGCCGCTAACGGCGCGCGTGAAGCGCAGCATCTCGTCACGTTTGCCGTCGCGATCGCCAAACATGCTCAGTAATTGCTGTTCAATATTATGCAAGCGCGCGCAATAGGCAATAAAGTAAAGACCATGTTTGCCGCTGGCCGTGCCATAAGGCATGCTCTGGCGCAAAATTTTCAGCCCTTTACCCTCTTCCTTAAGATCAACCCGGCTCAGGTGCGAGGTGGTCGGACGCTGTTCTGCCGGGATCTCTTCGTTGTCCTGCTTGGTGCGGCCGATCATCTGCTCCTGCTGCTCCACGCTAAAGCGCTGCAACTGCTTGAGATTATGCTCCCAGCGTTGCACAAACACATAGCTGCCGCCCGCATCCGGTTGCTCGTCGGCGATAATCGCCACGTCGCGCCGCGCATCGCCCTGCGGGTTCTCTGTGCCGTCGACAAACCCGCTCAGATCGCGATCTTCGACCCAACGAAAACCGTGCGTCTCTTCTTCAACGCGGATCGCGGAACCAAACGCCGCCAATGCCGCCTGAGCCAGGCTGAAATTGACATCGTGACGCAAAGATTGAATGTGCAGCAACAGATCGCGCTGCGTCGCCGGTGCCAGCCCTTTGCCCAATGGGGCAAAAGGTTTCAACTCAGCAGCCCCTTGTGCGCAATCAAGATCGCGCCAGACATCATGACCAAACGCCAGCGTCGCCCCCAGCCCAGCATCGGGAAAACGCGCCTGCAACTCTTGCAGCGACTGGCAAAACTTTTTGCATCCTTGGCGGATAGCATCAAACTCGCCCTGAATCATGGCTTCAATAAAAATGGCAAAACGACGGTGCTCAAGCAAAATTCCGCTCTGTATCTGCGTCACTTCTGGCTTCCTCATGTTTTAATTATCTGCTTTTATCGTTTTTTGGCACTACGTGGCCTAAGGCGCTCATCATACCGCATTCACGGCAATGTGCTTTGTTCAAAAACAAAGGACGAAAATAAACCCTGACAGGGAAACGCTAAAACGTTGGCGCGTTACCGCGCCAAGCCAAAGAGGGGGGATTTAAGAAAGGACGGGACGATGAAATCAGCCACGCGCTGTTGCGTGCCAGATGATTTTGCTGACGTGCCAGGATTGCAGAATATCATCAGAAGGCATTAAGCCTTCCGGGCCGCTCCAGTCGCCAGAGTAAAGATAGCTGACGTGCTTGCTCTGCGATTCAACGCACTCTACGCTGCCGGCATCATCCCCTTGAGCAAGCTGGCAGACCTCGAAGGCCTTGCTGTAATGGGCGCTGAACGCATCCCCAATTTTCACGCCCCATACGCTGGCAATATTCGCATCCATCACTTCAACGCGATTGACCTGCGCTTTAGGCTTACCGCTAATCACCAGCTTGATATCATTGCCATCCAGCGCCTGATAGAACGCCGTGATCTGGCCGTTAGTGGTGCCCATGCCACTGCGCAAACGGTAGTTACCGTTCAGCGCCTGATTGATCGGTTCTTGTGCCAGCGGTGTACCGCCGTTAAGTCCGCCAACGCCGGCATCCGACACCTCTATTTTGCTGCCAAACCAGTTGAACGGCGACAGGCTGGACCAGGAAAAGTTGGAGAGCGCGCTACATCCCGTCAATAAAGCGGCGGCCAGCACACAGGGAACAACCAACTGAACGGAGCGAAACCTCATAACATAAATTCCTTTAACAGTGAGCGGCACCTGCGCCACCCCACGATCGTCTGCGTGAGAGTTTGAGTATCAGGCCAGAGAAAAGTGCCGTACAAGAGGGCAAGATTATCGTTGATTCTCACGGTGAGGGGAAGTGTGTTGCCTGAGGCGTTGGCGACACGGCAGGCTCGCCCGCCAGTGTGTATGCAGCCTTGTTACAGCGGCAAGGCAGACTCAACCTCATGCTGGAAAACATAAGGATCGGACAACAGGCCAAACTGTTCATCGTCAGGATAGGTGACGGCGACATGATAGTCTTCGCCCGCAAACGCTTTTACTGCCTCAATATCCTGCCAATAGGTGGCGAGAAAGAAATGCTCCCAATCGCCTTGCGTAACCCTTTTTACCGCGGCCCCCAGATTGCCCGGTATGCGTTGGGAATGTTGAATGCCTGTGACATCAAGGTGTGCGGCAAATCCCGCTGCATGCACAACGGGAACGCATCCGTGCCAAGTTCTTACGATCATTTCTCTGCTCCAGCAAACGTGATGCAGATAACGTAACCGAAGCGACGCACCACAGAAAGGAATAATTGCCTGCACATCGGCCATCGAGACATGACTTTCGAAGGAAGGCCTGAACGGCCTTCCCTCTGGTTGATGGCGTTATCCCGCCGTCGCCGAGCGAAACACCGTGAGGTCATGGTGATGCGGGAACAAATCGTCCAGCTCACGCTGGTGGGTAATGGCGATCACGGTACAACCCGGCAGTGTCTGTTTGAGTTCACTCAGCAACGCACGCGCCGCAGCGTGATCGAGACTGCTGGTAGCCTCATCCAGATAGAGCGTATCTGGTTTAGCGATCAACGCACGCGCGAAGGCCAGACGCTGCTGTTCGCCACCGGAAAAGATGCGATCCCAGTTATGCCGTTCGGTCAAACGATCGCACCACTCACCGAGGCCAACCTGCTCCAGGGTGTGCTGCATTATGCTGATATCCTTAAGCGGTGGGTGCGGGTAACACAGCACCTCCGCCAGCGTCCCCTGGCCCAGATAGCTCTTCTGAGGCAACAGCAGCGAGCGGCCCGCCTGAGCTTGCCACTGCCCTTGATAGTAGGGCCACAGCCCGTTCAAGGTACGCAGCAGCGTCGATTTTCCCAATCCACTGGGCCCGGAAAGTTTGCTCCAGCTTCCCGGCGCACAGTGCAGCGCCACATCGTTTAATAGCGGAGTACCCTGCGGTGTGGCAAACGACAGATTCTCGATACTCAGGCATTCGCCCACGTCCGGTGCCGCCTGCTGCGGCTGGTGGCGATCAATTTCCTGCTTGAACTGGATTAAACGCTGGATGCTGGCGGAGAGGATGGTTATCTCCACGTACATGTGAATAAACCAGCTAAGCGCGCCGTGCACCTGAGCAAACGCGCTGCGGATCTGCATCAAGCCACCGAGCGTTACCGTTTTCGATAAAAAGGCAGGCAGCGCGGCAAAAATAGGCACAATCAGGCTGACACGCATATAGCCGGAGGTGAAGAAGCCCATATTACGCTTCGCGTCCATCAGTTGACGCCAACTGTGGGCGACCTCGCTAAAATGGCGCGCCAGATAGGTTTTTTCCTGCGCTTCGCCGCCATAAAGTGCGATCTGCTCCGCATTGTCATGCTTGCGCAACAGCGCGGCACGAAAATCCGCTTCGGAGCGCTGCCGAGCATAGCTGATGCCGTGCAACTTTTTCCCCACCACGTGGGTAATCAAGGTGCCCAGTACGGTGTAGATAATCACCACCCACACCAGATAGCCGGAGATCGCCCACTCACGGCCAAACAGGGTAAAACGCTGCACGCCAGAGAGCTGCCAGAGAATGGCCATAAACGACGATAGCCGACCCGCATTGATGATAAATGCGACCACCATGCTGACCAGCTTATCGGTGAACAGATTGATATCTTCGGCGATACGCTGATCCGGGTTGTCGATTTTCCCGGTTAACGACATGCGATAAAAGGTGCGCTGTGCCAGCCAGCTATCAACAAACTGCTTGGTCAAGGCGCTACGCCAGCGGATCACCAGCAAGCTGGTAAACCAGTCCTGATACACAAAAATACCGATATAGAGCAGGATGTAGACGCTGTACTCTTTCATCAAGCCGAACAGCTTGCTGCTGTCGTAGGTGCCGAGCGTGTCGTAAAACACCCGGCTCCATTCGTTGATCTGCACGTTGAGATAGACAATACCGAAGCCCATGACTACGGCAACGGCCAGCAGCGACCAGGCGCGCCAACTGCGCCATCCGCCCCAGAACGGGCGGCACAGTTCCCATAATGCGCTCATAGGGCGGCATCTCCTGGCAACGCGCTGTCTGCGGCGCTGTCCGGCGTTACCGCGTCTTCACGCGGCAATGACAGCAGCAGCACCCGATTAGCCGGATTGAGCAGTTTGCCTGCCATCGCGCGCACCCCGTCTAACATCACCGCCTGTGCAAGGTTTGCCACTTCGCTCAGATAACGCGGATCGCCATAGTGGCGATCGCTCAATATCAAGCGCCGCTGCTGGGTGGTGAAATCGTTATGACGCCCTTGCTCTGCGCGGATAAACTGCTGGCGCTGCTGTTCAACATCTTCAGCGGTAATCAACTGCGGCAAGTTCGCCAGCACCTGTTCGGCACGCTGCCACAGCTCATGGCCCCGTTCAGGAGAAGCGGTAAAGCTTATCTCGGTCTCGATGCGCTGGGCTTTGTCTGCCAGCTCGCTGTCGAGGCGCATGCGGTAAATACCCAGCGCCTCATCGCGCAGGCTGTTTTTCAGATATTTATTTGCCAGATTGCGCGCAATGCTGACTTGTACTGCCGCCTGTGGCGTCCAGGGTTGTTCGGTGTAACTCCAGGCCCGCACTTCTGAGCGCGGCTCGATATTCAATGCCACGGTGGATTCGCGCGTGCCAGCCAGTGCCAGATGCGGCGTGACGGCAGGTTGGCTAGTGCGCGGCAATGATGCCAGATAACGTTCCACCAACGGCAAGAACGTCTCCGCCGGTTCGTTCGCCATCAGGTAATAGGTCACTGGCGCACTCACTGTCTGTTGCCATTGGTTTAGCAACATCGGCGCGGTCACCCCACGCAACTGCGCCTGAGTCGGTTCCTGATACGCGGATTGCCCAAAGCGCAGACGCGTCACTTCCCGCTGACGCAGATCGCCCGCAGACTGGCTGCGGTTGGCGCGCTGGCGCATCAGCGATGCCAGACTGTCTTTCATAACGCTGGCGTCAACACCCGCCTGCGTGTTCATTGCATGATAAAGCTGGAACAGCGACTGCGCCTGTTTAAGGGTAGCCAGACCGGTAATCTGCAACTCATCCGCGCTTTGGCTGACATTGAACGACACCGCTTGCGCTTGTTTCCAGTCGCGCAAATTCTCCGCACGCCAGCCCAGAGGACCACTCTGCGCCACAATCTGGCTGGCAATTTGCGCCTGCCACGGGTTGAGCGATTTCGCCATAAACCCGGCATTGCTGTAGGCCGACAGGTAAAACTTGTCGCGCGCCAGCGGTGTACGCAGGTACACCACGCGATCGCCGTTAGCAAGCTGCCATTGCTCCACCTGCTGCTGCGGGAAATGCTGCACCGCCGTGCGTTTACCCGCTGTGGTGACAGCAGGCAGTTCCGGTACCATTTTCGCTAACGGCAGTGGCGCAGGCGCAAGCTTAACCGCTCGGGCCTTTTGCTGCTCAACGGTTACCGCCGTTGCCGTCGGTAAGGTAAACGGCCCATCGCCAGGCACGCTGAATTGCACCAGCGTATCCGGCGCATCCAGCCAACGCTGTAAATGACGATTCACGTCTTGCGGCGTGATGGTCGGCAGCAGCGTCAGGGCATCACGGCCAATCTGCTGCGTGCTGACATAGGGTTTACTTTGCAGCCAGCCCACCGAGAGTTGCTGAACCCAATCGGCAAACTCGCGTGATTCCACATTGTCAGCCATGCGATTGGCGGCTTGCCGGATATCGTTTTTAAGCTCGACAATGTCGCGCTCGCTAAGCGGATAGCGCTTCACGCGTTCGATCTCTTGCAGCAGCACCGGCAATGCGGCCTGATGCTCACCGGGGATCACATCGGCAAAAAAGCCAACTGCGACGGTGGTTTTGCCAATATCCGACTTACGCACCACCAGACTGTTCACGCTGTCCGGCAGGTGCTCGCTTTGGCGGCGCAATTGACGCTGCAACGCGTTGGTGGCAAGCTGATCCAGCAAGCGGTGACGCATGCCTTCCTCACCGATCTTTTTACTCTGCGGATCGTTGAGACGAAACACAAAGGCAATCTGGCTGGCACCGCTCTCGCTGTCCTGCAAGCGCACCACGTTTAGCTGTTTTTTCAGCTGCGGTTCGTAGTAGTTGCGGGTAGGAAGCGTCGCGCTAGGCAACGCGCCAAACTGGCGGGCGATCTCCGCAACCACCTCTTGCGGAACGATATCGCCAATCACCATCAGGCGCATATTGGAAGGGTGATACCAGCGCTGATAGAAGTCCTGCAACTGGGTGGCGGGCATGGTGGTGATGGTCGCTTGCGTACCGATCACCGGGCGATCGGGATAGCGCGACCCCTGGCGTATCGCCTGAACCCGCTGCTGATTCATACGCTCGGCGACGCCCAGCTTACCGCGCCACTCCTCCAGAATAATTTTGCGCTCATCGTCCAGATCGCTTTGCAGCAGGCTGGCGTGCCCGACCATTTGGCTCAACGCCGCCAGCGCCAGCGGCAGATCGCGCTTGCCAGCGGGCGGGCTCATCATGTATTGGGTGCGTTCATAGTTGGTCATGGCATTGTAATGCTGAGCGCGAATCCACCCCTTCTGGTGCAGCATGTTCGCCACGCCGCTCGGGTACGCGTCGCTGGCGCGGAACACCATGTGCTCAACCATATGCGCCACGCCGGATTGCGCATCAGTTTCATCCACCGATCCGGCTTCCACCGCCAGCCGGATATCGACGCGCTGTTTCTGACCTTCCAGCGGCACCAGCGTGTAGTGCAGGCCGTTCGGCAACGTGCCGGTGGTAATGTGCGGCAACGGACTTTTTATCTCTGCCGCCGAAAGGGCGGCGCTGAAAAAAATCGCGCCCGCCAGCCAATAGCTCACTGTACTTTTCATTATTTTTCTTCTTACCAGGAATAGGTCACATCAAGCCAGAACTGACGACCGAGGCCGTAGTTGGAGCCGGTTCTGTTGGCGCGGTTAAGTACGTTCATCACGTCTACGCCGACTTTGACATTCTGCTTGCCCAGCGGTTGGGTGTAGGTGACGCGCCAGTCGAGGTTCAGGTTGGTGCCAGCCTGTTTTTCGGTATAGATGTCGACCGGGCCGTCATACCCTTCACAAACAGGTTGACCGGCACAGATCAGGCTGCCACTGGTGGTGACCTCTTTATAGCTTCCCACATAGTTAAGGCGCTGTGTCCAGTCCAGACGCCATGCGGGGATCTCGGTATTCAGTTCAACGAAGGTGACCCAAGGGCGGTTAAAGTCATCAGCAGGGCGGTCGATAGCACGCATAAACTTACCTTTGTAAATTATGCGCTTATCAACATCAACCACATCATCATAGGCGGTATTGGACGAGTTGGATTTTTGGATACTTCCGCCAGCACTCCAACTGAACAACACGGAATGCCACTCAATAGGGGCGATAGGCCTAACCACCAGGCTATAGGTATCAGAGTCCATTTTACCGTTGTTGGTCAGAGAGTAGGTTTTACTGCCCGGGGCTTTTTCTGAGGCAAACTGATCTTTCCCTTCACGACCCACCCACTTCAGCGTCCATACCGTGTCATAGATGCGCTGTTGGAAACCTAAAGTCAGTTCATCGCTGTAAGGGGTTCTTAACGAGGTGTAGTTGTAGTTCACTTCATTTAACGCTTTATCGTACACCCACTCGCCAGGAATATTATCCACAGTCGCAGCCCCCGTAGAGCTACAGGAGCCGTTGGCATTGACGTGTTCGGCACGGCATTCGGTGTAACCGAGTTTACGGGCAGAACGCAGCTTATAGGCCAACACATTGCCTGCATAGTAACGGTTGGCTCCGCCGAACACTTCTGTGGAACGATCGCCCCACAGGTCATAGCTGGCGCTCAAACGCGGAGAAATATTGGTGTTTTTCATATAGTCGTCATAGTCGACCCGAACACCCGGTACCACGGTGAGGCGGTGAAACATCAAGGTATCTTGCAAATAAGCTTCATAGGTATTGGTGGAGACATCAACATTGGAGACATCGTACACATTGCGCTTGTAGTGGTACTGTTCACCACTGATGCAGGCCGTGTCTCCCGCACAGTTCACCGACGTTGTTCGCTTAGAATTGAGAAAACCATAACTGGCGCTATCACGCTGGTATTTCGCCGATGCGATCTCAGCACCGTATCCCACATCAACCCGATGCTGTATCCCCAGCGTCGAGAACGCTTTCAGTTCCCAATCCTGCTTTAAGGTCCAACCTTCTTGCGCCGTTTTGATGGTGCCATAGCCCCCTTCCTGCGCCGCCGTGCCTGTGAAGCCAGACACCCAGTCGATGCTGGGCGTTTTATACCAGTAATAGAAGTGCTGCTCTTTGTTGGTAATGGTGTTTTCGTTCTGCTTCCAGGCTAACTTGGTGGAAACCTTACCGAAGGCATTATGGTTATCCCATACCAAATTGGTCGCGGTGCCGCCGCCCTCGTTGGTAAAGTTGCCGTTTTTGATATCGGAACGAACAAAACTGGAAGTATGGGGCGAATACTGAACCGTCATGGTGAGTTGGTTGCGCTCATTCACATCCCACGCACCACGCAGCAGGTAGTTCTCTGACGAACGTTGTTGGTCTTCCCATTTGCCCATGTATCTGTGATAAAAGGGAATGTCTGACTCTTTACGCACGTAGGCAAACATTAATGCTGCATTGTCAGCCAACGGCTGACTGACCATCAGGTTATAAAAATCTTTGGTAAATTTGGGTTGTTTATTCAACGCGGTAGCAGAATTAAACTGTTCGGCTTCTCGTTCTCGCACATGGTATTTGGTCCATGCGGAGCGCGTTGTGCGGTAGCCAAGAGAACCTGACGCCTCGGTAAATGAAGGACGCTTTAGCTTCGCATCAACCACACCGCCGGTGAACTGACCATATTTCGCGGAAACATTGCTGTCATAGACTGACAGCGATTCAATCAGACTGGTATCCACCCAAAACGCTTCCGGGTGACCAGAAGGGAAATCAACAGCAGCGTTACCATTGGCTGTACCATCAACCTTACCCACGTTCACACCGGGGTTAAGGCGATCGTTGTTGGATAAGCCATCGATCATAAAATTGTTGTTATAGAATTTTTCGCCGTGGAAGGAGACCACGTCCGGCGCTAATTCCCCTGGCGTCTGACTGTTGCGCGACGATTCCGAAAACTGCACATTCGGGTTGGTACGCAGCAGCTCAGTAATATTACCGTTCGCTACCGGCTTTTTTACGATATCTTCCGCCGTCAACTGCTGGCTACCGATCTCCATCGGTCCTGGCGTTACCTGCGCCTGCACCGTAATAACGTCACCCCGGTTAGCCCCCGCAGCGGCAGACGGCACGGCGTCATCCTGTACAGGCGTGGTGTTCACCTGCGCCAGCGGACGAATAATAAATCCTTTGCCGTCATCGGTCGGTTCCGCGTACAGGTTGTTGCCGCGCAGCAGCGCTTCCAGCGCCTGTTCCACGCTGTAGCGACCGTTCAACGCCTGCGCCTGTTTGCCCGCTACCAGTTGGCTGTCTACGCCAAAGTTAACGCCAGTTTGCCGTGCCAACTGCATCAGCGATTTTTCCAAGGGCTGCGCGGGCAGATGAACCGCGCTGACCGTGGCGGCCTGCGCCACTCCCGTGCTTAATGCCACAGTCAAAACTGCCTGCGGCCAAAACTTCCCCTGCTGCGTGATAAAAATGGACATGAATACGAGTTCCCTGCCTGCTGCTATTTTTGATTTCTACTGACGATGACGTCAGGCAGCAAAAATCGGGCAGAGCAAAACGAAAATAATTTTGATAATCATTCTCATTTTTTAATAAGAATTTGATTTTATGTGAGTTATTTTTACGCGTTATTTCTTGCTGCCGATCAATACCATCGCATCGACAGGCTGCCGATAGGAAAGCGGGAGAGAATGACTGAGTAATGAGAGGGCGCGGCCGGTATCATCCAGCGGCAAGACGCCGGTAAAACGCAGTTTATCCAGCATACGTCGATCGCGTGGATCCTGATAGATAACGCCACGGTGATAGCGACTTAACTCATCGATCACCGCGCTCAAAGGCGCATTTTCAAACACCAATTGGTTGTGCAGCCAACCGGCTTCCGCCACGCCGTCCTGCACCTCATCCAGCAACGCATATTGCGTGAGGCTGACCTGTTGACCCGCGCTCAGATCAACGCTGACCGCAGGATCGCCCTGTGCAGTGACGCGAACGCGAGACTCTTCCACATGCACCCGGGTTTCCTCTCCCACTTCACGCACGCTGTAGCGCGTGCCCAACGCTTGAGCGGAAGCCTGTAGGCTGCGAATCACAAAGGGTCGCCCGCCAGGATCTTTTGCCACCTGTGCGTAGGCTTCCCCTTGCACCAGTTCCACCGTGCGTTGTCGGCTATCAAAGCGCAGATTCACCGCAGAGTCAGTGTTTAACGTCAGCACGCTGCCATCATCCAGCGTCAGGCGACGGATCTCGCCGATTGCCGTGCGTTGATCCGCCAACCAGTAGCGATAAGGCAGTTGGCTGGCAAGCATGCCCACCACCCCCAGCACCAAGGCCAAAGAGAGGAAACGTTGCGGGCGTACCTTTCGCTGTGTGGTGGCCGGTGTCAGCGCCGCGCTGGACCAGAGTTGCTGCATCTGGCGATACACCCGCTCATGGCGCGCATCCTGTTCGCACCAGCGCTGCCATTCGGCAGCACGTGCGGCATCCGCAGCCTGGTCTTCCTCGGGTTCAGAAAAGCGGATGAGCCACTCAGCGGCCTGCTGCTGGATATGGGCTAACTCAGCTTTCTGGTTCATCGCTTTCCAGACTGAAGATGCGGGTGTGGAAATGGATCATGGCTTTTGCCAGATACTGTTTGACGCTGCTTTCGCTCACGCCCAACGTAACGGCGATATCGCGGTAGCAATGGCCTTCAACGCGCGCCATGATGAACGCACGCTGCACTTTTTCATCCAGCTCTTCATTGAGGATATGCAGCGCGGTTGCCACCAACTGGCTGATTGCCACACGCTGTTCGGCTGACTGCTCCTCTGCCCCCTCCGCCAATTGCGCCAGCGCTGCCAGTGCATCCTCTTCCAGTTTGCGTTTACGGAACTGGTCGATCATTACATGGTTGGCAGTGACCATCAGATAAGCGCGCGGATTACGGATGGCTTCCGGCTCCGCCAGGGTCAGCAGTTTGAGGAAAGTATCGTGGGTGAGATCCTCCGCCAGATGGCGGCAACCGGTTTTTTTACTGAGCCATCCGCGCAGCCATCCCTGATGGGAGTGGTAAAATACGCTCCAGAATGTCGTTAGCTGCGTCATAGTTGATGGCAATAAAAATACCGCAAAGATTAATTGATACTCATTATCATCTAAGCGAATCAGACGACGCAACAGTTTTTAAACAACAAGCCAAAAAACAGACAATACACCCTAAATAATTCGAGTTGCAGGAAGGCGGCGACGCAGTGAATCCCCAGGAGCATACTCAAGTATGTGACTGGGGTGAGCGAGGAAAGCCAACGCACCTGCAACTTGAAGTATGACGGGTATAGGCGTTAGTATTCTTGATCTTCGATGAGACGTTTCCCCAGCGTCACAGAATCCACGATATCGTAGTTCAGCTTCTCATACATGCCGATCACCGTGTCATTGTCCTGCCGCACCATCAGGTGGATTTTGGGGCAACCGCGTGCGATCAGCTTTTTCTCCAGGCGACTAATCAACGCGTTAGCGATGCCACGCCCGCGAAAATCCGGATGGACGCCCAGATAGTAGGCCGATCCGCGATGGCCGTCATACCCGCCCATCACCGAACCCACGATTTCGCCGCTCACTTCGGCCACCAAAAACAGGGAGGCATCGTGGTTCACTTTACGCTCGATATCCATTTCCGGATCGTTCCAAGGGCGCAGCAG
The DNA here is from genome assembly GCF_025962655.1 of Candidatus Symbiopectobacterium sp. NZEC151. Lineage (GTDB taxonomy): Bacteria > Pseudomonadota > Gammaproteobacteria > Enterobacterales > Enterobacteriaceae > Symbiopectobacterium. The sequence continues at coordinate 593,433 of NZ_JAGFPE010000002.1, forward strand.
ATCGCAACGTTCCCATAGGGTAATCACTTCTTCAAAGTCATCTTGTCTGAATACGCGGATTTCCATGGGATCCCCCCGTTGATCGTTAAGGAAAATCTGATTATCGCGTGATCTCGCGCAGACGCAATATCAATTTGCTGCCATCCCTCCATCGCGACCCTTCGGCAGCAGGAAAGCCAACACCTTGCCGTTGTGACAGGCTATACTGGTAGCCCCTTTGTTATAATGGATTTGCTAACACCGTCATGAGTCAGCCTGATATTTTCGCGGTAAAGTCCTTTTTACTGACGCTGCAAGACACACTGTGTCAGCACCTTGCCGCCACAGATGGCAAGAACGACTTTAATGAGGAGTGCTGGCAACACGCCGCTGGCGGCGGCGGGCGCAGCCGGGTGCTGACCCAGGCCGCGGTGTTCGAACAGGCGGGCGTCAACTTCTCTCACGTGATGGGCGCTACGCTGCCCCCTTCGGCCAGCGCGCACCGGCCCGAGCTTGCCGGACGCCGCTTTCAGGCCATGGGGGTTTCGCTGGTTATCCATCCGTTAAACCCGTATGTGCCCACCAGCCACGCCAACGTGCGCTTTTTCGTTGCAGAAAAAGAGGGTGAAGCGCCGGTATGGTGGTTTGGCGGTGGGTTCGATCTCACCCCGTTCTACGGCTTCACCGAAGACGTCGTACACTGGCACAAAACCGCGCACGACCTTTGCCAGCCGTTTGGTGACGACGTTTATCCGCGTTACAAAAAATGGTGCGATGATTACTTTTTTCTCAAGCACCGTAACGAGGCGCGCGGTGTCGGCGGGCTGTTTTTCGATGACTTAAATACGCCGGATTTCACCACCAGCTTTGCGTTTATGCGCGCCGTCGGCAACGGTTTTCTCGACGCCTACCTACCAATCGTCGCGCGGCGCGCTGCATTGCCCTGGGGAGAGCGCGAACGCCAGTTTCAGCTCTACCGCCGCGGGCGCTACGTGGAGTTTAATCTGGTGTGGGATCGCGGCACGCTGTTTGGCCTGCAAAGCGGTGGGCGCACCGAATCCATCCTGATGTCGATGCCGCCGCTGGCGCGTTGGGAATACCAATACCAACCGGAGCCGGACAGCCCGGAAGCCGCACTTTACCGCGATTTTTTGCCGGTAAAAGAGTGGTTAGCGAAGGAGCTTGCATGAGCGAAAATACCCACGCAGAACCGCAGATTTGGGTTGATGCTGACGCCTGTCCCAACGTGATAAAAGAGGTGCTGTATCGCGCGGCCGATCGCACACAAACCCGTGTTGTGCTGGTCGCCAATCAGTCACTGCGCACGCCGCCGTCACGTTATATCTCATCAGTGCGCGTTGCCGCCGGGTTTGACGTGGCGGATAACGAAATCGTGAAACGCGTCAATGCCGGGGATTTGGTGATTACCGCCGATATTCCGCTGGCAGCCGAAGTGTTGGAAAAAAACGCCGTGGCGCTTAACCCGCGCGGTGAAACCTACACGCCCGCCACCATCCGCGAACGGCTGACCATGCGCGATTTTATGGATACGCTGCGCGCCAGCGGTGTGCAAACCGGTGGACCGGATGCACTCAATCAGAAAGATCGCCAGCGCTTTGCCAATGAGTTGGATAAGTGGCTACGCCAACGGCGTTAATTCCCTGATAAAAAACAGCCCGGCATGCCGGGCTGTTTGCTGTACAGCGCACAAATCGATTTACAGCGGTTGGGTCTGCGCTTCCACCACAGCCAGCGCCACCATGTTGACGATACGCCGTACCGAGGCTATCGGCGTCAGGATGTGCACCGGTTTGGCAACGCCCATCAGCACCGGTCCGACCGTCACCCCTTCAGACGAGGAAACGCGCAGCAGGTTATAGCTGATACGCGCCGCTTCCATGTTCGGCATGATGAGAATATTGGCAGAGCCCTTTAACGGGCTGTCCGGCATCTGCTCACGGCGAATCGACTCCACCAGCGCGGCATCGCCGTGCATCTCACCATCCACTTCCAGCTCCGGTGCCAGCTTATTGATCAACGCCAGCGCTTCACGCATTTTGCGGGCAGTCGGCGAGTTCGAGGTGCCAAAGTTGGAGTGCGACAACAGCGCGACTTTCGGCTCAATACCGAAACGACGCACGGTGTGCGCGGCCATCAGAGTGATTTCCGCCAGTTGCTCCGGCGTAGGATCGGGGTTGACATAGGTGTCGGCAATAAAGGTATTGCCGCTCGGCAGCAGCAAGGCATTCATGGCTCCCGCCACGTGTACACCATCGCGGTAACCCAGCACCTTCTCGACCACCTCGAAATGTTCTTCATAGGTGCCGATGGTGCCGCAAATCATCGCATCCGCTTCACCGCGTTGCACCATGATGGCGGCAATCACCGTCGGGTTGCGGATCACTTCGCGCTGCGCGGTTTCCTGCGAGACGCCACGGCGTTTCATCAACGCATAATATTCAGACCAGTATTCCTTGAAGCGCGGATCGGATTCATTGTTCACCACCTCGAAATCTTTACCGATAGTGATTTGCAAGCCGAGCTTTTGCAGACGCTTTTCGATAACGCCGGGGCGACCGATCAGAATGGGGAATGCCAGCCCCAGCGTCACCAGTTCTTGCGTGGCGTGCAACACACGCGGATCTTCCCCTTCGGCAAACACCACGCGTTTCGGCTGTTGGCGCGCCTGAGAGAATACCGGCTTCATAAACAGGTTGGTTTTATAGACAAACTGCGTCAGTTTTTCGATATAGGCATCAAAGTCGGCGATAGGGCGCGTCGCCACGCCTGAATCCATCGCTGCTTTTGCCACCGCCGGCGCAATCTTGATAATCAAACGCGGGTCGAAAGGTTTCGGGATCAGGTATTCAGGGCCAAACGACAACTCCTGATCGCCATACGCGGAGGCCACCACTTCACTCTGTTCCGCCAGCGCCAAATCAGCAATCGCTTTCACGCACGCCAGCTTCATCTCTTCATTGATGGTAGTTGCGCCCACATCCAGCGCACCACGGAAAATGAACGGGAAGCACAGCACGTTATTCACCTGATTCGGGTAGTCAGAACGCCCGGTACAGATAATGGCATCCGGGCGTACCGCTTTGGCTAACGGCGGCAGGATCTCCGGCTCTGGGTTTGCCAGCGCCATGATCAGCGGACGCGGTGCCATGGTTTTCACCATGTCCTGCGTCAGTACGCCAGGGCCGGAGCAGCCCAGGAAGATATCGGCATCAGGGATCACGTCACCCAGTTTGCGCGCACCGGTGTCTTCCACCGCGTAAATCGCCTTGTTCTCTTCCATGTTGGCGTCGCGACCTTTGTAGATCACGCCGCGTGAGTCACACACCACGATGTTATGTTTTTTCAGCCCCAGCGCCACCAGCAAATTCAGGCAGGCAATGGAGGCAGCGCCCGCACCGGACACCACCAGACGCACGTCAGAGATGTTTTTTTCCACCACGCGCAGGCCGTTCAACACCGCCGCAGTACAGATGATCGCCGTGCCATGCTGATCGTCATGGAACACCGGAATCTTCATGCGTTCACGCAGTTTCTTCTCGATATAGAAGCACTCCGGCGCTTTGATATCTTCCAGGTTGATGCCACCAAAGGTGGGCTCCAGCGCGGCAATCACGTCGATCAGTTTATCCGGGTCCAGTTCGTCCACTTCGATATCGAACACATCGACGCCGGAGAATTTTTTAAACAGCACGCCCTTGCCTTCCATCACCGGCTTGCCGGCCAACGCACCAATATTACCGAGGCCAAGCACCGCCGTTCCGTTGGAGATCACCGCCACCAGATTACCGCGTGCAGTGTATTTGTAGGCAGCCAGCGGATCTTCGGCGATTTCAAGACAAGGTGCAGCAACGCCCGGAGAGTAGGCCAACGCCAAATCGCGTTGGGTCGCTAGCGGTTTGGTCGGGGACACCTGAATCTTCCCCGGCACCGGATATTGGTGAAAATCCAATGCGCTCTGTTTGAGTTGTTCATCCATTGTTGCATCCCTTATAGGCTTTTGTTGTCGTGACGTAGGGCGGCGAGTCTATCCCAGGCAGACAAGGAGAGGTGAACGCCGTAAGAAGTTCAATCATTTCTCTTGGTATATACCCTAAATAATTCGAGTTGCAGGAAGGCGGCAAGAGAGAGAATCCCGATGAGCTTACTCAAGTAAGTGATTCGGGTGAACGAGCGTAGCCAACGTACCTGCAACGTGAAGTATGACGGGTATAAGCTTGGAGCATGGCAAAAACCGCATGTGAATGCAGGTTAATATAGTTAATTTATCTGCTTGTTTTTTGCGCATAATGTCACGTTATCGCGAACTGGATAACGTATTGCTAACCTGCGGGCAAAAAACGGACGTAAAAACCAACGAGAAGTGATGATAAATCATCCAGATACCGGACAGCGAAGCGATGCTGTCCGGCAGAAGAAAGTACCCTATTGGGTCATATTGAGGATGGTGCGGATGTTCGAGGCGCTGGTGGCGATAATATCGATAGCACCGGTGCGCAACGCGCCCAATATCGCCAGCGCTTTGGTGTTTTCTGAAGCAATGGCGATAACGCAGGGAATGTTGCGCAGCTCTTCGATGCTGACGCCAATCACCCTGTCGTGCATCACGGTATCGATGTGCTGTCCCTGCGCGTTAAAAAAGTCGTAGCCGGCAATATCGCCAATCACGCCTTGGTTAAGGCTGGCATCAACAATTTCCTGCGGCGTGAACCAGCCCAGTTTTACCATGTAGCTGTTTTCATTCATGTCGCCAATGCCCACCAGCGCAATATCCGCCTTACGGGCGCGATCCAGCGTTTCCTTGATGGTGCCGTTCTGCATAAACGCCTGTTTGAGCGCGCGGTTTTCCACGTAGGCCGGGGCGTAAAGCGTTTCACTGCTGCCGCCAAATTTCTTCGCCAGACGACGACTGATATGATCGGCGTTGATCGCATCGCCGGGACGGTGCGTACCGCCAATCCCGCAGATAAACTTACAGTGGCGCTCAGTGATGTTTCCTACGTGATCTGCGACGCCGGACACGTTGCGCCCCTGCCCGACCGCAACCACCGTGCCATCTTTCAGCGTCACCGCCAGATGGTTGGAAACCAATGCCGCTACCTGACGCCGTTGTTCTTCTTCATCGGGGTGATCGAGCGCGATCAGCGCACGTTTGATGGGAAAACGTTCCAGCAGTTGCTGCTCCAACCGGGTGCTGAACACCGGGTGATAGCGAACGTTGATCTCGACAATACCCTCTTCTTTAGCACGCTTCAGCAAACGCCCTACTTTGATGCGCGAAATGCCGAATTTCTTCGCGATCTCCTCCTGGGTAATCTCGTCCTGGTAATACGCCACGGCGATTTCCGTCAGTAGTTCGTTATCCTGAGATCCTGATTGTTTTTCCATTCGGTAATATTTTCCTTACGCAAAGGGTAAGCGTGCCTGGGCAGACGCGGCCCTGTCGGCAAAAGCCGATCATCATTAACAATTGTTGCACGCCGCAAGTCAGGGCTCAACTCCGGCAACCAATCTCCTGATGATAGTCGCGTCATTGCCTAAAAACAGTGATGCCGCAAACCCGCGTAAACGGGCTTGCGGCAGTTCCGCATCATTTATGCACTACAGGCATTAGCGCTCAATGGCATCAATCTTCAGCATTCTGGCGATCACCAGATCGAGCTCCTTCTGATCGAAGATCTTTTTCCAGTCCGGCTTGATAATGTTTTCTTTGCCGTACTCGATGGCGATCATGCAAGCATCCGAGAACGGGTTGGTACTGCGGAACGCCACCGCCAGCGCGATTTGAATGTGGCCATAGAGCATCGCTTCCGCCGCCGCTTTCGGCACGCCGATAGTATTGACGGTTTCATCCAGCGCTTCTTTCATTAGCGTGCCCACCATACAGGCCACGGTTTCAACCAGCGTCGGTTCCAGATAGGCCAACTGTTTGACCGTCACCCAGTGCACGTCAATCACCGGGCCATACATTACTTTCACCACCTCGGCCAACACGGCTTTCTGCCGATCGCTGCCTGCTTCATAGGAAGCTGCAACGTGCTGAGGTGCAGCCACGCCGCCAAACGCATCGGCATGTTCTTCCGGCGTGAAACGGTCGAGGAAGACCGAAGGGTGACAGGGGTGTGCGACCGCGTAATCGATATCATCGCGTTTGGCGATCAGATTGGCGTAGGCCGCAGCCGGGTCGAGCGTTAACAGAATCGCGCCGCGTTTCATTTGCGGCACCACCTGCGCGGAAACCACTTTAAGTGCAATATCAGGGACCGCAAGGATCACCACGTCACTGTCAGGAATAACCTGCTCAGCCACCGCCAGCTCACGCCCTGCGGCAATCACCTGCTCCTGCGCGCGCGGCGAATTCTCACAGTAAAACACCTGATAGGCGCTTTTCTGGAAATTGGCAGAGATACGCATGCCCATTTTGCCACCAGCGCCCAGTACCGTAATCGTTTTTAATTCTGTTGTCATGATGGTTACTCCTCGGATTTGGAATGCATTTTCGTTCAATAAAAAAGGTTATCGCTGCCCCGCCTGCGGATTGCGGGCAAAAAGAAAGTTCAGGCTTTGTGTGGTCCAGGCTTCTTCCTGACGGCAGGTCTCTTCCGGCGAGGATTGCCACGGCAGCCAGTGCTCAACCACCTGATTGATATGTCGCTCATTAGGACGAACCGCTTTTTGCAGGTGATCGTAGTCGAGCAGCCCGGTGCCGAGCTGGCTACCGGAATAAGTAAACCCAACCCAGCCATTCTGGCGCGCAAAGGCAAAATCCTTGATGTGCAGGTTCACCACGCGCCGCGCCGTCATGTCGATAACGTCACACGGATGCTCCAACGCGGCCACGCAGTTGCCCGGATCGAGACAAATGCCCAACGCCGGGCTATCGATAGCATCAACCACCTCCAGCAGGGTGCGGGTTTTTACCTGCTCGTAAGTTTCCAGCCCGAACTGAACGCCCTGCTGTTCTGCCTGCGGCACAATGATCCGCAGCAGTTCGCGCGCTTCATCCGGTGTGGGTTGATGCGTCACGCTGTTAAACATGGTGCGAATAAAACGGACATCCAGAGCCTGAGCCAGTGTCAGGTAACGCGTTAAATGTGCTGTCTCCAGCCCACGCGTTCCGAGCTCCAGTTGAATGGATAAATCCTCGGCACGCTGACGCAGCTTTTCCAACTCAGCGGATGACAGTGTTTCCACCGGCGTGTAATCACAAATCTGAAACACCGTCGCGCCCGATTCTGCCGTGTGATCCAGCATCGCCTCCAGCCCCATCGGGTCAGGAACGCGGGAGGACATGCGCCAGAAAAAAGCGTAAGTGCTTAAACCAATAGCCACGGTAATTTCTCCTTTCTGCGTATTTTTACTGCTGTGGGCACAGCGCCAGCGCTTCATCCATAATGGCGTTGAACGCCGCAGGATCGTGGGCGAAACGCCCTAAAAACAGGCCATCAACCGCAGGTCCAAGCTGACTCAGTAGCCCTGGTCCGGCGCTGCCGCCGTAAATTACTCTGCCGTCGCGCACGCCTGTCGCGCTAAATAACTGCTGTTTCAACGCCTCACAGACCAGGCTGATAGCTTCGGTGGGTGCGGGTTCTGCACTGCCAATCGCCCATTGAGGCTCATAAGCGACAACAACATGCCCCGTTAACTGCTGTTGCTGCGCGCGGTTGAGCGCGCTGGTGAGCTGTGCCTGACAAATTGCTATCGCCTGCTGCACGCTGCCGCGCTGCTCTTCGCCAACACAGAGCACGGGAGTAAGCCCGTTGCGCCAGGCGGCCGCCGTTTTAAGGGCAATATGCTCATCGGTTTCACCAAAATAGCGACGCCGTTCAGCATGCCCGACTTCTACATAGCGGCACCCCATTTCATGCAACAGCGTGCCGCTGACTTCCCCGGTGAAGGCGCCGTTATCCGCCCAGTGCAGGTCTTGCGCCCCGACATCGACGGCAGAATCAGCGAAAAGAGAGACAGCAGGGGCCAATGCAGGAAAGGTTGGCAACACAAACAACCTGACCTGTGCCACCGACGCCAGCGGATGGCGCTGCACAATGGTGTGGATGCGCTGGCACCAGTCCACGGTTTGCTGGTAGCCGAAATACATTTTCAGGCTGACACCCAGCGTGATAACGCGTTCGTGACTCCCCGATTGGCTCATTGTGCTTGTGTCTCCTGTACCGCAGCGTGCTCGGCATGGCCCTGATTCAGCACGGCGGCAACCGCATTCAGAATCATTGCCAGCGAAATCGCGCCCGCATCCGGTGTACCCAGACTTTTTTCTGCCAAAGGACGCGCACGACCAATTTTTGGACGCAGTTGCGCAGTGGCATCCGCCGCCTGTTGTGCCACCTGCGCGGCTTTCAACCAGGCTTGTGGCAACGCTTCCCCGGCGTTGACACGTTGCGTCAACGCATCACTGAAAGGCAGAAGGGCATCAACCAGCGTTTTGTCACCCGCTTTCGCCTTACCAAAATGCATAATGCCTTCTGCTGCCTGACGAATGCCGAGAGCAACGCGCGCGCCATCCGGTTTTGCGCTGTCGCCCAGCGCAGTGCCCAGCGCATTTAGCGCTACGCCCCAAATGGCCCCTGATGTTCCCCCCGCCCGATCGGCCCAGGCATCCGCGGCACGCTGTAATAAGGTACCAGCGCCCGCCTGCCTCTCCAGCATGCTGGCGGCAGTTTCCGCCGCCGCCTCCACGCCGCGTTCCATGCCGATACCGTGATCGCCATCGCCCGCCACGGCATCAATGCGGCCCAGTTCATCGACATTTGCCACAACAACATCACGCGCCGCCACCAAAGCAGCGGCAACACACTGCGCTGCCTCACGCGATGCCGGGGTTGCTTCAGGAATGCTGTCCTGCTCGACGTTAAATTCGCACTCCTCGCGGGGTTCTGCGACCGTCATGCTGCCTTTACGAAATGCGGGCGTATTGGCCGGTGCACGCCAGAAGCGCTCCAGCTCTTCATCCAGCCAGAACAGGGTGAGAGAAAGTCCAGCCATATCAAAGCTGGTCACCAGTTCTCCCACCTCCGGTTCAACGATGGTGAGTCCTTGCGCCGTCAGCTGTTGGGCAACGCGGCGATAGACCACAAACAGTTCTTCATATTTCACACCACCCAGCCCATTGAGCACCACGCTGAGGCGCTGCCCGGACAGTGCGCTCACCGCCTGCGGCACCTCTTTTAACAGCGCATCGACCAACAGTTCGGCCAGCTCATCCGCACTGGAAATCGGTGCATCGTGGATACCCGGTTCGCCGTGGATCCCCATCCCGACACCCATCATGCCTTCCGGCACGGTAAACAAAGGGTGATCGGCACCGGGTAAGGTGCAGCCAGAAAAAGCAACACCGAAAGAGCGTGTGCGCTGGTTGGCACGCTCAGCCACCGCCAGTACCGCCGCCAGATCGTATCCCGCTTCCGCCGCAGCTGCCGCCGCCTTGAACACCGCCAGATCGCCCGCCACACCGCGACGTTTTTGCCACTCCTCCGGCGGTGCGCTGGAGATATCATCGGTCACCGCCAGCAACTCGCACGGGATCCCTTCGGCATTCAGCCGTGCTTTCGCCTGACCAAAGTGGAGCACATCTCCCGCGTAGTTGCCGAATGTCAGCAGCACACCGCCGCCGTTATGCGCCGCACGCGCCACGGAGCAGATTTGCTGCGCAGACGGCGAAGCAAACAGGTTGCCCATCGCCGCACCGTGTGCCAAACCTTGCCCAACCAACCCGGCAAACGCCGGGTAGTGTCCAGAACCGCCGCCGACCACGATGGCGACACTGCCTTCAGGGCTGCGGGTACTTCTGACCACGCCACCCGGCACCTGACGCACCTTGTCGCTGTGCGCCGCAACAAAACCTTCCGTTAATTCACGTGCAAAATCAGACGGCTGGTTAAACAAATAGGTCATATCAGTGCTCCTGTGTGGCTGATGCGGCTTGGGATTCCTGCCCGGAACGACTCAATAACACCATCAAGATTGCGGAGAGCAGCATCAGGCCACCGACAATCAACATCGGAAGAACGTAGGTGCCGGTAACCCCTCGCACCGCCCCGGTGATATACCCCGCAGAGAACCCGGCAACGTTACCGATGGTATTGATCAGGGCAATCGCCGCCGCCGCAGAGGCCCCAGTCAGGAACTGCGTAGGCAACGTCCAGAAGTTAGGTAACGCAGAGAAAATGGAACAGGCGGTCACGGTAATCACGGCGATGGTGGCAGCCGGTGATTCCATGTACAGCGCCAGCGGAATGCTGATGGCACCAGTCAACGCCGGAATGGCAATGTGCCAGGTGCGGCAGCCACGACGGGTCGCGTCACGTGACCAGAAGTGCATCACAATGGCGGCGGGCAGATACGGTATCGCGGTAATCAACCCTTTTTCCAACACGTTAAAGGTGGTGCCAAACTGCTGTTGGAACCCGCTGATAATGGTCGGCAGGAAGAACGCCAGTGCATACAGACCATAAATAAAGCCGAAGTAGATCAGGCACAGTACCCACACGCGTTTGTTGAACAGGACGGTGCGCACGCTGGGGTGTTTGCTGTGCTGTTTGGCGGCATGTTCACTTTCCAGTTCGCCCACCAGCCAGCGTTTCTCTTCTTCATTGAGCCATTTTGCATCCTGTGGGCGATCGACCAGGTAGAACCAGGTGATAATCCCGACCACAATCGCCGGAATCGATACCCCGAGGAACATCACGCGCCAGCCCGACAAACCAAACAGGCCATGCTGTTCAATCAGCCACGCCGCCAGCGGTGCGCCGATCACGGTGGTCATCGGCTGTGCCAGATAAAACAGCGCCAGAATCTTGCTGCGGTAACGCGCTGGCACCCATAAGCTGAGGAACAAAATGGCCCCGGGGAAGAAGCCCGCCTCGGCAATCCCCAGCAGGAAGCGCAGGATATACAGCTCTTGCACACTGCTTACCCAGGTAAACAGCAGCGACACAATCCCCCAGGAAACCATGATGCGCGCCAGCCACTTGCGCGCGCCAAAACGGTGTAGTGCCAGGTTGCTGGGCACTTCCAACAGAATGTAACCAATAAAGAAAATGCCGGAAGCGAGCCCAAACTGCGCGACGGTCAGCGCGAGATCGGTATTCATACCGTTCGGGCCGGCAAAAGAAATGGCAGTGCGATCGAGGAAGTTAATAAAGAACATCAATCCAACGAACGGCACCAGACGCAAGGAGATCTTGCGGATGGCGGACTGCTCTGCGGAGGATGGCGTTGCGGCTTTCTGTTGCGCCGCTTGTGTAGCCGATATCTTGCTCATACTGCCCCCCTGCCGTTCGCGATGAAGTGCCTGGTGTGACCTTTATGTTCTATCGTCATTGTTATCGTTTGCGTATCGGTCTGAGACATTGTTATGCCCTCTAAAGAGTCAAATCAATAATACACACAGTGAACATATGAACGATATGATCGCGCCGATTCTTTGCCTACCACTCTGTTTAAAAATTGTGAGCATGATCCAAATATGTGTACAAAAGGTAAAATAACGCTCAAAAAGCGTGATTAGTGACCTTAATCACCTTTTAAAGAAGATCACGAAGACTTGCGAACACAAAACAAATAATCACCAGTTGAACATTTGAAACGGTCAGTATATGTTAGCCATGAAACGCCGGATCTGGCGCTATGTTGACCTTTAGTCAGGCAGGAGATGGGTATGCACGCAATTGCGATTGGCGCAGACAGCGCCGCGATCGATTTGAAAAACATCATTAGTGAATTTTTACAACAGCAGGGGTTGCAGGTTACCGATTACAGCTACGATCCCAGTGGAGAAAATCCGATCTACCCCGATGTTGCACACACCGTCGCTGTCTCCATCAAAGAAGGAAAACACGAGCGCGGGATCCTGATCTGCGGCACCGGTATCGGCATGAGTATTGTCGCGAACAAGGTCACGGGGATTCGGGCAGCCCAATGCCATGACACCTATTCTGCACAGCGCGCCAGAAAAAGTAATAATGCGCAAATTATCTCGCTGGGCGCACGGGTTATCGGGCCTGAGCTGGCAAAAGAGATCGTCGCAGCCTGGCTGGCGTCTGAATTTGAAGGCGGGGGATCGGCGCCCAAAGTGGATCGCATCGGCTACTACGAGCAGCAGGAAAACGGGCGGTGATATGATGAATCAACTCGATGCTCTAAAGCAGTTTACCGTTGTTGTCGCGGACAGCGGTGATATTGATGCGATTCGTCAGTTTGCGCCCGAAGATGCGACCACCAACCCCTCGCTGATTTTGAAAGCGGCCACGCTGCCGCAATATAGCCCGCTATTTGAAGAGGCTATTACCTATGCCCGCCAACAGGGGGGCAACAGCGCTACCCAGTTGATCAACGCGGGCGACCGCCTGGCGGTCAATATCGGTGCCGAGATCCTCAAATCGGTGCCGGGACGTATCTCCACCGAGGTGGATGCTCGTCTGTCATTCGATCGCGGCATGTGTGTCGCCAAGGCGCGCAAGCTGATTGGTCTGTATGAAGAGAAAGACATCCCGCGCTCGCGCATATTGATCAAACTGGCATCCACCTGGGAAGGCATCCGCGCGGCGGAAGCGCTGGAACGCGAAGGGATCAACTGCAACCTGACGCTGCTGTTTTCCTTTGCCCAAGCGCGCGCCTGTGCCGAAGCGGGCGTGTTTCTTATCTCGCCGTTTGTTGGCCGTATCTACGACTGGTATCAGGCCAAACAGCCTGCGGAACACTATCAGGCCGAGCAGGATCCCGGCGTGCTTTCAGTGCAAAAAATATACGACTATTACAAGCGTCATCGCTATAACACGGTGATCATGGGAGCCAGCTTCCGTAAAGTGGAACAAATTCTGGCGCTGGCAGGCTGCGATCGCCTGACCATCTCACCGTCACTGCTCGATCAGTTGAAAAACAGCAATGCACCGGTAACGCGCCAGCTCACGCCGTCGGTGGAAGCGCTGCACCGCCCTTCTCCGCTGAGCGAAGCCGAGTTCCGCTGGGAGCATTGTCAGGATGCCATGGCGGTGGACAAGCTGGCGGAAGGCATTCGCCTGTTCGCTATCGATCAGGAAAAACTGGAAGCGATGCTTGCCGCGCAACTGTGATTTGGAGAGCCCACTATGTCGTTGTCTGATACGCCACACGCTCGTCGCCAACTGTCCAACGCTATCCGCGCACTCAGCATGGATGGCGTGCAAAAAGCCAAATCCGGTCACCCGGGCGCACCCATGGGTATGGCAGATATCGCCGAAGTCCTGTGGCGCGA
>NZ_JAGFPE010000025.1 GCF_025962655.1 Candidatus Symbiopectobacterium sp. NZEC151
AAATATCCATTTAAAGAGCATATAAACTTCAAATGGCCATAACTTGGCCATTTGAACTCGGAATTGGACCGTTCAAGTCTCTAATTTTTCCTTAAGAAGTCAAGAACCCATTTTTGTGCTTTGTTTCTGCTTGTTATATGGAGTTTATTAGAGTAAAAGCCTTTTCTTTTCCGTTGGTCGTGTAGACGCTGCAGCTTCGGAAGATCCGCTCTTCGTGGAGGTTGAAGCCGACGTTTGGGAAAGCGAGCAAGGCAAGTCACATCATCCTTGAACATATTGAATCCCAGTTTATAAAATTATGTTGATTTAAATTATTGCATTATCGCTTTATTTAAATTCCCGCGTTATCACTGTTTTATTTAGCCATGCCTATTTACCTTTGTTATGACCTTATTATTATTGTTATTGTTATTATTATTACCTTGTTCACCCTAGATAAACAAAACCTCAACTAGTGGACACTCTACTCATGACACCACTAGTTTAATTTTAGGTAGATGCTTCGCAATTTAATTAGGTAACATTAGGTGGTTTTACAACTCTAGACTTTGGGAAATATTCATATCACCTGGACACTTTGGAATGGTTTGGATATTGTGGAACCGGCTTCACACCGCTCCTTCTATT
>NZ_JAGFPE010000026.1 GCF_025962655.1 Candidatus Symbiopectobacterium sp. NZEC151
CAAGAACTATGTACGTCACAACGGTTGGGTTGTGCGGGATAACGTGCCTGTCAGTACGGTGTACTGGCGCAGAACAAGGGCACGCGGAGATCATGAGAGCTTTGTCCCAGATTCGGAGAAAGAGATGCTGTGGACCACAATGCTCGAGATATTCACCCTTCCTGCGGGTACAGAGGACAAAGTGAAAAGGTGGACTCTGAAGAAAATGGCAGAACAGTTTCAGAGCTTCAAGGGAGATCTGTACCAGAAGTATATACTGAAGGGGCAGACACCGAACTTCGACACATTCCCAAAGCTAAGGGATCACTGGGACGAGTTCGTTGCATATAAGACAGGTGAACAAGGGCAGGCGATGATGGAAAGAAACAAAGAAAATGCCGCCAAGAAGAAGTACCATCACCACTTGGGGTCAGGAGGCTATAGCGTCGCGATGCCGAAGTGGGAGGAGATGGAGGCTAGCTTGATTGAGAGGGGTATCGAACCGGCAACAGCCAATTGGCCGGAACGATCGAAGTTCTGGTACTATGCTCATGGTGGAACGCTCAACCCAGCTGATGGCTCACTGGTCTTCGGCGATCAGATACGAGAGGCTGCGCGACGACTAACAGATGCAGTGGAA
>NZ_JAGFPE010000027.1 GCF_025962655.1 Candidatus Symbiopectobacterium sp. NZEC151
TTTTGTTAAAATCCATAGTAAAGACTTTATCCGGCGTGCAATCTTTCACTGTCGCATAAGAGGATACTGAAAACAATAACAATAACAATAACAATAACAATAACAATTGGCTATTATTTGTGCCGAATGCATGTGCTTTATTTTTCATATATACCACACAAAGATTAACGTAAGTTTACCAGCAATAAAAACATGCTGTTTTCATTGTTTATTCATTAATGAAATAAATTTTATTTCATCGGAAGCACTATAGCAAATATCCACTGTTATTCCTGCCAACCAAGATGTTTTAAGAAGATCATATATATAAGAAGAGCTACTGCTTACATTGTAAATGTACAGATGGTTAGATTTTCCACTTATATACACATGGATTTTATCTCCACCTGAAAAAACATAAAGCCCATCAATTATAGCATTTTTATAAAAATTACCTTTAAATGATGACGTACAGTCTGTTTCCTGACCTATTCTAGATTCACCAAGCGGAGCAGTAGTTCCATGAGCATGGAATGTAACTAGAAAAATAAAAAAATACATATAAATTTTTAGTTTCATATCATACACCATCCGTCAAAAAAGTGCTATGAATATAATCTCTATATT
>NZ_JAGFPE010000028.1 GCF_025962655.1 Candidatus Symbiopectobacterium sp. NZEC151
TATAGTAAACAGATCAAAGGATATCCTCTACTATTAGAGAATATTCATCTTGACAAGAAATTCTCTATATATTAAGATATCTCTGACAAGGGCTATAGCTCAGTTCGGTAGAGCAACTCGTTTACACGTGCGCCAATGCTTTTCAAGGGAGCTTATTATGCAATGAACATAGTGGATCTTCTTGCAAAATCAATGTCTTACTTCATGGATTCGAGAGAATAGGAGAACAGTCGCCTGACGTACCAATCCAGGTGCCTAAACAAATAGAACCTTTATTGATTTGCTAGTTGATAAGGTAAATATCCAGCCCACTAAATGCTAGGCTTAATGAGGATAAGGGCCTCCAAAAAAATTCTTTTCGTTCTATGAACTTTAAGGTGTATGAAGTCTCATAGTCAACTCTTGTAGCGGAACGATAGAGACTCTATTTCACTTAGGTTGATTTAATTTAGGCCGGAGGCAGACCTAAGTCAAGGTAATCCTCCTTTGAAACACTTTGGTATTGCTCTTAGATAGATCATAATACAAATAATC
>NZ_JAGFPE010000029.1 GCF_025962655.1 Candidatus Symbiopectobacterium sp. NZEC151
CAGCGGCAGCGGGCGCGCCCGCGGCAGCGGACATGGCCGGCTGGGCCGAGAAGAGAGAGAAGGGGTTTTGGGCCGACTTTCGGCCCAAAGCCAAAAGAAGACTTTTTAAAACTTTTTCAATTTAAATTATTTCTTAAATGCAATTCCATTTATTAAAAATACTTCCTTAGCTCAAATAAATCCCAGAAAAATCTAGGAATTATAGAATTAAGCAAAGTATTTAATGAAATTTTATCTGGCCCCATTTTATATTGGAATTTATTAATTAAAATTAGATCTTCTCTTCTAGGCTTTTAAAATTATTTCTAAAAATTCCAATTAAACAACAATTTATATATTTTGAATTTTCAGGGTGTGACAAACCTACCCCCCTTAAACAGAATCTCGTCCTCGAGATTCGGAAGAACTGGCGAACAGATGAGGATGAGCTGACTTCAATTCATCTTCTCGCTCCCAAGTGGCTTCTTCTTCTGAATGATTACTCCACTGAACCTTGCAGAACCGTATAACGCGATTCCTGGTTTTCCTCTCGCTTACTTCCAAAATTCTGATCGGCT
>NZ_JAGFPE010000030.1 GCF_025962655.1 Candidatus Symbiopectobacterium sp. NZEC151
AGTCTCTCTTCGGTGAGGCCCGTGATTCTACAGCCGTCAAAAAAAACCTAGCTCGATTCCATGACCGGAAGGCAAAGTTATCAAGGTTTTAATTTGCACAGAATTCTCCATCTGCATTCCACAGTGTCGCGCCCGCCAGCCTACCTTAACGGCGCGGTTAGTCGACGCGCTTGACACCGACATCGTCTAAGCTATCCACCCTAACGTCCTATGTGCCATCCCTATACTAACCACCTCGTTGAAAACCAGTTGTGGACCCTCAGATATTCGACGTTTCGCCGAAACAACCGCTGCTTCGTGGCCTATGGTAAGTAATTTCTAGAAAAATCTCTGGGGGTCCAACTCTCCAAATCCAGTCTCTCTAGGGTGAGGCCCATGATTCTGCAGCCGTCAAAAAAAACCTAGCTCGATTCCATGACCGGAAGGCAAAGTTATCAAGGTTTTAATTTCGCACAGAGTTCTCCATATGCATTTCACAGTGTCGCGCCCGCCAGCCTACCTTAACGACACGGTTAGTCGACGCGCTTGACACCGACATCGTCTAAGCTAT
>NZ_JAGFPE010000003.1 GCF_025962655.1 Candidatus Symbiopectobacterium sp. NZEC151
CTGGGCAAGCTGGTGGCATTCTATGATGACAACGGCATCTCGATTGACGGTCACGTGGAAGGCTGGTTTACCGATGACACCGCAGCACGCTTTGAAGCCTACGGCTGGCACGTGGTGCGTGGCGTCGACGGTCATGACGCCGATGCCATCACCCGCGCTATCGAACAGGCGCGCGCCGTGACGGACAAACCGTCGCTGCTGATGTGCAAAACCGTGATTGGTTTCGGTTCACCGAACAAGGCCGGTACCCACGACTC
This sequence comes from Candidatus Symbiopectobacterium sp. NZEC151, assembly GCF_025962655.1. Classification (GTDB taxonomy): domain Bacteria; phylum Pseudomonadota; class Gammaproteobacteria; order Enterobacterales; family Enterobacteriaceae; genus Symbiopectobacterium. The sequence continues at coordinate 258 of NZ_JAGFPE010000003.1, forward strand.
CCACGGTGCACCGCTGGGCGACGCCGAAGTGGCCGCTTCACGCGAACAGCTGGGCTGGAAATACCCGCCGTTTGACATTCCAGCCGATATCTATACTGCCTGGGATGCCAAAGCCGCGGGCACGCAAAAAGAGAGCGCCTGGAGCGAGGCGTTTGCCGCCTATGCCAAAGCCTATCCGGAACTGGCTGCCGAATTCAAACGCCGTACCGTCGGTGACCTGCCGGCCAACTGGCAGGCCGATGCCCAGAAATTCATTGACGATTTGCAGGCCAACCCGGCGAAAATTGCCAGCCGCAAAGCCTCGCAGAACGCACTGGAAGCCTACGGCAAGCTGCTGCCGGAATTCCTCGGTGGCTCTGCCGACCTGGCACCGAGCAACCTGACCATCTGGTCCGGCTCGGTCTCACTGGATAAAGACCCGGCGGGCAACTACATCCACTACGGGGTGCGTGAGTTCGGCATGACCGCCATCGCCAACGGTCTGGCGCTGTACGGCGGCTTCCTGCCGTATACCGCGACCTTCCTGATGTTTGTGGAATATGCCCGTAACGCGGTGCGCATGGCCGCGCTGATGAAAATCCGCAGCATCTACGTTTACACCCATGACTCCATCGGTCTGGGTGAAGACGGCCCGACGCACCAGCCTGTAGAGCAAATGGCGAGCCTGCGCGTGACGCCAAACATGAGCACCTGGCGTCCGGCGGATCAGGTAGAAACCGCGGTGGCATGGAAATACGCCATCGAACGCAAGGATGGCCCGACGGCGCTGATCCTGTCGCGTCAAAACCTGGCGCAGCAGACACGCACCGCGCAGCAACTGGCGGACGTGGCGAAAGGCGCTTACGTGTTGAAAGACAGTGACGGTCAGCCGGACCTGATCCTGATTGCCACCGGTTCAGAAGTGGAGCTGGCGGTAGCGGCCTACGACGTGCTGAGCGCGCAGGGCCACAAGGTACGCGTGGTCTCCATGCCGTCTACCGATGCGTTCGACAAGCAGGATGCGGCCTACCGTGAAGCAGTGCTGCCGAAAGCGGTGAGCGCCCGCGTGGCGATCGAAGCGGGCATCGCAGACTACTGGTATAAGTATGTCGGCCTGAACGGCGCGATTGTGGGCATGACCAGCTTTGGCGAATCGGCTCCGGCGGAAAAACTGTTCGAGGTGTTTGGCTTTACGGTGGATAACGTGGTGGATGTGGCGCGTTCGCTGTTACGCCAAGGCTGACTTCAACAATCGGGGCGCCTCAGAAACGCCCCTTCCTCTTTTTACGCTGCACACCATCCCTGTAGCTGCGCATAGTGCAGCAGCATGATGGTTTTCCCATCGCAGATACGCCCGTCGTTGATCATCGCCAGCGCGTCAGTAAACGGCAGTTCGATAACCTCAATATCTTCATCTTCCACGCCGCCTCCGCGCGCCAGACGTTGGGAATCTTGGTATTCTGCAGCAAAAAAATGCACCTTTTCTGTGACACTACCGGGCGACATGTAGGCTTCAAACAGTTTTTCAACCTGCTCGATCAGGTAGCCAGTCTCTTCCATCACTTCTTTACGGATGCATTCTTCCGGCGATAACGCATCCAGCAGGCCAGCACAGGTTTCCAACAGCATGCCGCTCTCGTTGCCGTTGAGGTAAGTTGGCATACGAAATTGGCGCGTCAGCACTACCGTCTTGTTATCGCGGTTATAAAGCAGAATGGTGGCACCATCGCCTTTGTCATAAACTTCGCGCCGCTGTCGCACCACCCCGCCGCGTTTACGTTGCAGATCGAACGTGTAGTTGTGCAGCACATACCAGTTATCGGACAGCAGTTTCTTTTCAATGAGCTTTATGGGAGACGACATCACAACACTCCATCACGCGCGAAAACCACGCGGCTGACTTAACGAAACTCCTGATACAGATGTTCACCGCGAAAACCGATACGACGCGATAACGTCAGCGCCGCCGTTGAGATCAGCGAACCCAGCTCAGCAATACGCTCAGGGTTATCTTTTACTTTGGAAAACAAGCTGGCAATACTCAGCGCCGCTTGCACTTTACCCCGTGCGTTATAAATAGGTGCTGCGACACAAAACACTTCCGCGTTATGTTCACGATCGTCAATCACGTAGCCGCGCTGGCGTGCTTCGTTCAGCACGCCGAAAAAACGCGCTTCATCCGTCACGGTGAAGGGGGTAATCGGCTGCAAACCGCCGGTTTTATCGAGAATGGCTTTGATCTGTTCATCCGGCATGGTCGCCAGCAGCGCCTTGCCAAGGCCGGTACAATAAAGCGGGTTATTGGAACCAATGCGCGCAGAGGTACGCACTGATGCAGCACTCTCCACTTTATCCAGATACACCAGCATGCCGTCGTTCTCCATCGCCAGAAACGAGGTTTCCTGCGCGCTGGCAGCCAACTCTTCCAGCACCGAGCGTGCGGCTTCGTGAAACGGCGTTTGATCGAGATAAACCGCACCGGTCTGGAACAGTTTAAGCCCCAGACGGAAAGATTTGACACGGGGATTGGCGATTTCAAGGTAGCCTTTATCCACCAGCGTATAAATAATATCGAAGGTGGTACTTTTCGGTATGCCTAACTGAGTACTGATTTCCGTTATGGTTAACTCATCCCGTGTCCCTGCCACCAATTCCAGCATATCCAGCGCTCTGGCCACCGAGCGATTGATTTTTTCCACGCCATCCATCCCCATGCATTCGCTTGCGCGGGATTATACAAGATAACCATAGTGGTAAGAAAAAATAAAAGTGCCGATAAGGGCAACCCGCGTTGATAGTGCAGCAGGCAGCCGTTATCGGAAGATGATAGTCAATCAGAGAGGGTAACAAACGTCGTCTGGCTTTTTATTTTCGTGGAAACGCGTAATAAAAGTCTGTGCCAGCTCGGTTAACTGTTGCCACGCCTGCTCGGCCACTAACGTTTTATTGATCAGCTCGCTGCCCACCCCAACGGCAAATGCGCCCGCTTGTGCAAAGTCTGCGACATTATTCAGCGTCACGCCACCAACAGGAATGATTGAGAGATTGTTAAGCGGTCCCTGCAACTCTTTCAGATAGTTGACGCCCAGGCCGTTGGCAGGGAACAGCTTCAACAAATCGACGCCCATGCGGCACGCCTGCAATATTTCCGACGGCGTGGCGACGGCCGGGATCATCAGCTTCTGCTTTTCATGCACCATGCTGACCACCTGTGGATTAAAATCCGGTGCCAGCACAAAAGTAGCGCCCGCATCCATCACCAACTGCGCCATCACCGGATTGATCACGGTGCCCGCACCGATCCACATTTTGTCGCCCAATTCCGTCGAGAGCGCTTCAATACTGCGCAGATAACCTGACGTGTTGCAGGTCACTTCCAACACGCGCACGCCGCCATCGTAGAGCGCGCGTGCCACGGGGATCACCTCCTCGGGTTTTGTCCCTCTGACAATCGCGATAATGCCCGTTTCTTCTATGGCGTGAATCACTCGGTGCTTAATCATTGATAACCTCATAACCCTTTAATTAACTATTAAATCGACTGCAACAAACGGCGAAAAAGGCGGCGCGAGGCCGCCTTCACTGCGATCATGCGTTAGCGACGATCGGTTTTCTGACGATGAACCAGTAGCACAGGGCGGCACAGCCAGCGATAATGCCGCCGCTGACGAACGCCATGGTGTAAGAACCGGTGGCATCGGCGATCATGCCGGTCACCAACGGTGAGAGTGAACCGGCGAAGTAACCGCCGAAATTCTGGATACTGCCCACGGAAGCCACCATGGATGCCGGAGCGACATCACCCGGTAATGCCCAGCCGGTTGCAGAAAGTGCCGAGAGCAGCGCCATAGCAATCACCAACAGGGCCAGCGTACCGGTCAGGCTGGTGGCGAACGGAATAGCCACGACTGCAACGCCTGCCAGCAGCGCGGAGATACTGATGGTGACGCGTTTAGCAACCAGTGAATCACTGAAAATTTCCCTGTCCATCAACCATTTGGAAAGATACCCGCCACCAATGGCCCCGACGATACCGCCGAAGTAAGGGATACTGGCGTAGATGCCCAACGCTTTGAGTTCGATGTTCTGGGTTTTCATCAAATAGAGCGGCAGGAAGGTGGTGAAAATGTTCATCATCCACACATAGCAGAACCAGCCCAGAATCATGCCCCACACGCATTTGTACTTGAACAACCCGCCCCAGCTAATGGTGACTTCGCTGTTGCCCAGTTTCTCGGCGGTACCGCCGCCACCTTCTTTAATGTAATCAAGTTCTTCTTTGCTCAGCGTCGGATGTTTTTCCGGCTGATGGTAAGCGAAGATGAAAAACACCAGGAAGATCAGACCAATACCACCGGCGATAAAGAACAGGGCACGCCAGCCGAACGGTACAATGATGGCAACCAGAATCGGAGGAGCGATGGCCGGGCCCCATTTGGATGCCGCATCCCAGAAGCCCGTTGCCAGCGCACGTTCCTTTTTCGGGAACCAGGAGGCGGTAATTTTCGCCGCACCCGGCCAGCATGGCGCTTCGGTGATACCCAAAATACCGCGCGCAAACAGTAGCGTCGTCAGGTTGCTACAGGCACCGGTCAGCATGGTGGCACCGCTCCACAGGCCGATGGCCCAGCTGTAAACTTTCTTCGGCCCAAATTTATCGACCAGCCAGCCGGAAGGCAGCTGGCACATGGCGTAAATCAGCGCAAACACCGATCCCATCAAGCCAATATCGGTATTGGTCAAATGCAGATCTTTCATCATGTCGGGTGCGGCAATGGATAATGCCGCGCGGTCGAGATAATTGATAACGCCGCCAATTAATAACAAGAAAACGACAAACCACCGTTTCTTGCCGATTTTTTTACTCGCGGCGTCGGTATTAACCAGAGTACTCATCGTGATATTCCTATAATAATACCTGTAGGGTAAGAGGTAATGACATTCTTCTGCCTGCTAACAGGCGGAATGTTCGTTAAATAATTTTCCTGACCCGGGCAATTTCCAATGCACCTAAGCCAGACAGCGACGGCTGATTATCATCAATCACCACCACGTCACCGGTAAAAAAGGCATCATCCTTAATTAATATTTCAAAGGCGTTCTTTAATATTTTCTTGCCGCAAATCACTAATGTGGCATCCGGGGAGATATTCAGCGCTTTGCTGTTTTTGATCGCGAGAATATCCGTTTGTAATACCGCACCGAGCAAATAGTTCGCCTTTTGGTTATCACTCAGTGAAGCGAACATATCGAGAATGCGTACCGAGAAGCAGCTGCGTGCCAGACCGACGGCGGCACAATCATGCGCACCTTGCAGCAGATACTGCGCTTCTACTTCATTGGCGAACTGGTGTTTTAGCGAGCTGGCCAGAATGGTGCGCTGAGTAATCACGTCCAGTAACTCACCGGCAATGGTGGTTACGCAGCCTTCAATGCGATTATCCGCATCGACTTTAATGAATTTGGAGTGGGAACCCGGTTGGATAATCAGCGCCGGGCCGCGAATGTCCAGCGCGGCAATGGCCCCAATGGTTTCCACTTCCTCTCCGCGCATCACATCCATTTTTTCGACGTTTTCCGGCGCAACCGCGCCATCGTTGTTACGGATGCCGGGAACAAACCAAATCGGCTGATCGCTCACCTCGGGAATGACCTGTTGCACCATGCCCGCCGCCAATTCGTTAATGCCAGCGGGTGCCACAACGTGTGGGATCTCACACAGGCCAACATTGGAGGTGATCATGCCGGCAGACAGGTAGGTCACTTTAGCGTCCGGCGGTAATGCTGCCTGTGCCAGCGCGGCCTGAACCGCAGCCTGCACGCCCCGCGTCAGGGTTTCTTTACTGCCGGTGATGGCCGTGTCACGCACGCCAACCGCCTGGCTGGCTTCAGCAATAATGCGATTGTCCTGCCAGACAAAAACGCGCGTGTTGGTGGTGCCGGTATCGATGGTAACGGAATACATTTTTCTCTCCTGCCTCAGCCCTGTTGCCCCAGTTCAACGCGAGCGGCGATATAGCCCGCGCCTTCCACCACCAGCCGGTCAATCTCGTCCCGCGCGGTGATAAGCGTCGCAGGGCGCGTCAGACCGAGCACGTTTTTCATCATGTGCTGGTAGATATGGCAGCGCTGCGCGTTGCCGACAAAAATCACCTCACCGTTCAGGTCAAACCCTTGCTGCTGGGCATCGGCAAACAGTTTCATGTCATCAGCCGCCATCGCCGCTTCGCAGAACAGCTTGCGCTCCGCCGGTTGGGTATCCAGTGAGAATTGAATAAAACGGGTCAGCAGGATGGTGCGCAACAGCCCGCTCTGCTGGACGCTGCGGTAGGCTGCATCGGCAATCTGCTCAGAGAAGCAGTCAGGTTGGGGCTCAGCGCTTTTAACGCTGGAGCCGATGAAAGTTTCTTTCAGGACAGCGGCATACACCTGACCGCTCAGCGACGTCATGCTGCCAGCCAGTCTTCCTTGCGCATCAATGTGAATCAGCTTGGTGGTTGATCCCAACTCAATGATGGTGCACGGCAACGCGGGCTGATAGCGGCTCAGCACACCAATCGCCTGCGTTTCTTCACCACGCATTAAATCCAGCGATGCGATCCCTTCCCATCCCCCTTTGCCTGGCGCATTTTTAATACCGGGAATGAACACCACTGGAATATCAACCGGGAAAATAGCCGGGTCGCGATATTGGCGGGCAAAGGTGGCAAGATCGTCGATATTGACCGGTGCAGTCAGGTGCGGGATCTCCACCAGCCCCAGGTTAGAGGTGATCATCCCTGAAGCGATGGCAAAGCGCACATCGTTGAGCGTCAGGCTTTCTTGCGCCAGCAGCTGTTGGAAACCGGCCGCAATGCCCTCTTTCAAGGCCGTATTGTTACCGGTCGCTGCCGTGCTGTTTACCCCGACAGGAATTTCATTTTTACTGATTACCGCCTGATCGTTGATCAGATAAAGGCGGGTATTGGTAGAACCACAATCAATAACCACAAACATAATCGTTAGCCTCTTATTGTCATAACATTTATAACGGGCATCAAAAATAGGGTACAGAAGTCCTCTGACGAAAAAATCTCGTCAGGTGGAATAGCTTTTTCTTATCTGGCGCGGGTCGTTATTAATGACAACTCGCACCCGATAAATAAGCGTTTATCCCTGGTGGATAACGCAGACAGAATTACAAGCAGCCCTGATAAATTTCTCGAATCTTTTCTCCGTCTGGTACGCGTGGATTATTCGACAGCACGACTTTCATGGTGGTTAATACATTATTAATCAACCAATCGAAGTGCTCTTCTTTAACGCCCAATTGCGTCAGGGTAGGCACCATATTAATGCCGGTCAGGAATTGATGAACCGCTGCCACGCTGCTTTCCGCTGCCTGCTCCTGACTCATGCCGCGCGTATCTACCCCCATGGCTTTGGCGATAGCGGCAAATTTCTCCGGTGCCGCAGGCCAGGTATATTCCATAAAGGGTTTGTAAATGGCCGCGATACCTTCCGCGTGCACCACGTCCAGCAGACCGCCCATCGGGTGCTGCAACGCGTGCGGCAGCGTGGTGCCCGCACAGTCAATTGCCATGCCTGCCAGGGAGCTGGCCAGCGTGACATTCTCCCAGGCGGCGACGTTGGTGACATCGTCATAGACCAGCGGCAGGTTCTGCGCAATCAGCTCAATCGCACGCAGGGACAGCATTTCACTGAACGGCGTGGCATTCTTGGAAATGAAGGATTCAAGAGCATGGAACAGCACGTCGGCTCCCGGCCCGGCGATCACGCGTTTTGGCAGAGTCAGCATCAATTCAGGATCGATAATGGCCGCCTTCGGGTAGATGAGCGGATTCACCAAGCCTTTCTTGTCGTTGGTTTCCGGGTTGGTGAATACCGCGGTGCGGTTAGCTTCACTGCCGGTGCCTGCGGTCGTTGGGATGAGGATGATCGGCAACGCGCGGGTGCCGACTTTACGACCAAACACGTAATCCCAGATGCTACCTTCATTGACCGCAGAGAAAGCGATTCCTTTCGCCATGTCCATCGCGCTGCCGCCGCCCAGACCGATCACCAGATCGCATCCTTCATCGACAGCGACCTGCGCCCCTTCAGCCACCAGCGTGGACAGCGGGTTCTGCATAAAGCGATCGTAAACCGCAAACGCGACGCCCGCTTCCGTCAGCGACTGCTTCACCGCCTGCAACTGCCCGGTAGGTTTGGAACTGTCTGACGCCACCAGCAGTGCCTTTTTACCGTAAGGACGGGCAATGTCGCCCACTTGCTTGTGTCGTCCTAATCCAAAATGAAATTTGACGGGATTACTGTAATCAAAAGCTGGCATCTCTCACCTCTTATTGTTCGCATATGCGAACACTGTTCGTATTAATGATCCAGATAATAGAGAGGAGGAAAAATGAGCGCCAGCCTTTTGATAAAAAAAATGGACTGCCATCACATTTATTGTGACGACAATCCGTTAGCCGTGAGAAATATTATGTTGCGTCAGCTTAGGAAAAATGTGCTGATCAGCAGATACGCATTAAGAGAAATAACAATAAAAACAATCACATTACCGGCATTCTGTACCCAACGACCGTTGACCATACCTCCCATCAACGCCCGATTTCCGGTAAAGGCTAACAACGGCACCAGCGCCAGCGCAATGCCGAAACTGAGCAGCACCTGGCTCAGCACCAGCACGCGAGTAGGTTCCATGCCGGACATGATCACAATAAACGAGGGCAGCATGGTGACCGTGCGCCGCACCCACAGTGGAATATGGAAACGGATAAACCCTTGCATCACCACTTGACCAGCCAGCGTCCCCACGACGGTCGAAGAGAGCCCCGCAGCCACCAGGCTTAAGCCAAAAATGGTCGCCGCCGATCGCCCTAACAACGGATCGAGGGTGAGATAAGCGCGCTCCAGATCGGCGATATCCTGATTGCCGCTAAAATGGAACGCCGCCGCCGCGGTAGCCATCATTGCCAGATTGACGAATCCGGCAATGGTCATCGCCACTGCCACGTCGATTTTGGTGGCGGCGTAGCGCTCGGCACGGGTGTGGGCCTCGCCCTGCTGGGTCAATGAAGAGTGCAGGTAAATCACGTGGGGCATAATGGTGGCCCCCAATACCCCAGCGGCCAGCAGCACCGCATCCGAAGTGGGCAACTGCGGCACAGCCATTCCGCGCACCAACGAGGCCATTTCAGGACGAGAGAAGATCAGCTCGACGATATACGCGGCAGCGACAAACAGCAGCAGCCCGCCGATAATCATCTCCAGCGGCTTTTGACCGCGCTGTTGCAGCGCCAAAATCAGGAAGGTTGCAATGCCCGTGAGGATTGCGCCCTCAAGCAGTGAAACCCCCAACAGCAATTTAAAGCCGATGGCAGCACCGATAAATTCAGCCAAATCGGTTGCCATGGCGATAATCTCCGCCTGCACCCAATAGGCCCACACCGCAGGGCGAGGGAAACGATCGCGAATGTGCTCTGCCAGATTTTTCCCGGTGGCAATCCCAAGCTTGGCGGAAAGCAGTTGGATCAACATCGCCATCAGGTTGGCCCATACCACCACCCACAGCAATTGGTAGCCGTAGGCCGCCCCCGATTGAATATTGGTGGCGAAGTTACCCGGATCGATATAGCCGATCGCCGCTATAAATGCTGGCCCCATCAGGGAAAGCTTAAGCTTCCTTGATGTGCGGCTGGCCGTCTCTATCACTCGGCTCCCCGGCATACGATGACCCTTTATTACCTCTATAATGATTCACTCTGTCATGAATGATAATGATTATCAAGTGCATTTGGAGTGGTAAAACGGATTGCTGCGATAGCTAAAAATGTGATCACAGCCATATTGTTAACAAAATATAAACAAAAAACCCCAAGGTAAAGTCACTTGGGGTTTTTATTGATTTCAATTTGTTACGCCTGCCTTCAGGGCACGCGCGGGTCGCTCAGGGAAATCAGCCCTTCGCTTTGGAAACAGCGACCATCGCAGGACGCAGCAAGCGGCCGTTCAGGGTGTAACCTTTTTGCATTACCATCATTACGGAATTGGGCGCATGGTCGGCCGATTCCAGCATGGTCATGGCCTGGTGCACTTCCGGGTTAAACGGTACGTTCACGTCACCCACCACCTCGATACCAAATTTGCGCACCGCATCCAGCAACGATTTCAGCGTCAGTTCCACACCCTCAATCAACGAGGCAAGGGACTCATTGCTGCGATCGGCAGCATCCAGCGAACGCTCGAGGTTATCAATTACCGGCAGCATTTCACCCGCAAATTTTTCCAGCGCAAATTTGTGCGCTTTTTCCACGTCCATTTCAGCGCGACGGCGGATATTGTCCGTTTCGGCACGCGCGCGCAGCACGGTATCGCGCTCACGCTGCTGTAGTTCGCTCAGTTGCGCTTCCAGTTCGGCAATACGTTCATCACGCGGGTCGGCGACGTCTGTCATTGCAGGTTCCACTTCCGCATGTTGCCCCTGTGCCGCTTCCATTTGATCTACGACTTGCTCGTCAGGCGACTTCTGTTCTTTACTACTCATGAAATTCTCCGCGGTTTTAGCATTCATCTCGCTTGTTCGCTTATTATGGGGATCAAAACCGGGGATTCAAGAGAAGCAGTCACATATACCGACAGATTTCGTGATACCGGGCGGCACTGGGTAAGGAAAAGCATAACGATGACTAAACAGTTCAATTGCATTGGCATTGTGGGCCACCCGCGCCACCCCACGGCACTGGCGACGCATGAGATGTTGTATCACTGGCTGCACAGCAAGGGCTACCAGGTCATGCTGGAGCAGCATATCGCCCACGAACTCAACCTGCCCGACGCGCTGACCGGCAGCCTGGCAGAGATCGGTATGCAAGCCGATCTGGCCGTGGTGGTGGGTGGCGACGGCAACATGTTAGGTGCCGCCCGCGTGCTCTCTCGCTATGACATTGATGTTATTGGCGTCAACCGGGGAAATCTCGGCTTCCTGACCGATCTCGATCCCGATCAGGCGCAACAGCAGCTTACCGAGGTGCTGGAAGGACGCTACCTGAGCGAACGGCGTTTTATGCTGGAAGCGCACGTATGCCGTCGCAATCAGCCCGACAGCACCAGCACGGCGATCAACGAGGTGGTGCTACACCCCGGTAAAGTCGCCCATATGATTGAATTCGAAGTCTATATCGACGATCGCTTCGCCTTTTCCCAACGCTCGGACGGCCTGATTATCTCAACGCCCACCGGTTCCACCGCTTACTCGCTTTCCGGTGGCGGCCCCATTCTGACGCCGACACTGGATGCCATCGCGCTGGTGCCAATGTTTCCCCATACGCTTTCAGCACGGCCACTGGTGATAAACAGCAGCAGCACCATCCGCCTGAAGTTTTCTCATATCACCAACGATCTGGAGTTGAGCTGCGATAGCCAGATAACCCTGCCGGTACAGGAAGGCGAAGAGGTGCTGATTACCCGCAGCCAATACTCACTAAATTTGATACACCCAGAAAATTACAGCTATTTTAATACGTTAAGCACCAAACTAGGGTGGTCGAAAAAATTATTCTAAAATTTTGCGCGGACCACTTTACTGGTTAAAAAACGGCATTATACTGTATGTAATTACAGTCTGTTGTTACATACAGGAAGGTGGTTCATGCTGGCGCAACTCACTATCAGTCATTTCGCTATCGTGCGTGAGTTAGAAATTGATTTTCAATCAGGTATGAGCGTTATCACCGGCGAAACCGGCGCAGGCAAATCCATCGCGATTGACGCACTGGGCCTGTGTCTGGGCAACCGCTCTGACGCCAGCATGGTGCGCCCTGGCGCACAGCGCGCCGATATCTGTGCCCGGTTCGCCCTCAGCGATACCCCTGCGGCGCGAGCCTGGTTGGAGCAAAACCAACTGGATGACAGCAACGAGTGCCTGCTGCGCCGAGTGATCAGTGCTGACGGGCGCTCACGTGGTTTTATCAATGGCACCGCCGTGCCGTTATCTCAGTTGCGTGAATTGGGCCAGCACCTGATTCAACTGCACGGGCAGCACGCCCATCAGTTGCTGCTTAAACCTGAACACCAACGTCATCTGCTGGATGCCTATGCCGACGAGCCGCAACTGCTTACTGCCATGCAACAAATCTGGCAACAGTGGCACCAAAGCTGTCGCGATCTGGCACAGTTACAACAAGCGAATATCGAACGTGAAGCGCGCCGTGAACTGTTGCAATACCAGCTCAAGGAGCTGAAAGAATTTGCCCCACAGCCCGGCGAATACGAGCACATTGACATCGAATACAAACGGCTGGCTAACAGCGGCCAACTGCTGTCGCTCAGCCAGCATACACTGCAACTGCTCAGCGAAAATGACGATCAGAACATCATGAGCATGCTCCACAGCGCAAAGCACCAGCTCGGTGAACTTGTTGCCATGGATGAAAAATTGGGCAGCGTGCTAACTATGCTGGAAGAAGCCAGCATTCAAATCAGCGAAGCCAGCGATGAGTTGCGCCACTACAGCGAACAAACGGATCTTGATCCTACCCGACTCTATGAGCTGGAACAGCGCTTGTCACGCCAGATGGCACTGGCGCGTAAACACCATATCACCCCTGAAAACCTGCCCGCATTCTACCAGCAACTGCTGGATGAACAGCAGCAACTGGCAGAACAAGAGAGCAACCACGCTACGCTCAGTCTGGCCGTCAGCGAATATCACCAACAGGCGCTTCACGCTGCGGAACAGTTACATACCCGCCGTCAGCACCATGCACATGAACTGTCTCAGTTGATCACGGCACAAATGCATGAACTCGCCATGCCACACGGCCACTTCTCCATTGAAGTGGAGTTCTCACCGGAACGCCTGACAGCCTATGGCGCCGACAGCATCGCCTTTCTGGTTACCACGAACCCCGGGCAACCGCATCAGGCGCTGGCGAAGATCGCCTCCGGCGGCGAACTCTCCCGTATCGCTCTGATCATTCAGGTGATTACAGCACGTAAAATGGACACCCCAGCGCTGATTTTCGACGAAGTGGATGTGGGTATCAGCGGCCCGACCGCCGCGATTGTTGGCAAAATGCTGCGCCAACTCGGCACATCCACCCAGGTGATGTGTGTGACCCACTTACCGCAAGTTGCCGGATGCGGACATCAACACTTCTTTGTCAGCAAACACACCGACGGTGCCGCCACCGAAACGCTGATGCAGCCGCTGGACAAACGCGCACGGTTGCAAGAGCTGGCCCGTTTGTTGGGTGGCAGTGCAGTCACCAAAAACACATTAGCGAACGCCAAAGAGTTACTGGCCGCCTAACAGCAAGCCATGGCTGATGTTGATGGCTGAGTGGGTTTTACCGTTGTTACCGTTGGCGTTAAGACAAAAATAATCAACTTTTTTGCATTCCGGTGGTCATACAAGCGCCTTGCCGGTTTTCAAGACAGGCAAGGTCTATTATCATCGGCAACCTATGCCCTTAAGGAATGTATTTACTATGCGCTGTAAAACGCTGACCGTCATCGCCGCGATGGTTGTTATGCTGACCGCCGGTTGTTCTACGCTGGAAAGACTGGTTTATCGTCCAGATATCAACCAAGGGAACTATCTGGCACCGGCTGATGTAGCAAAAATCCACACTGGCATGACCAAGCAACAGGTTGCCTATACGTTGGGTACGCCGATGATGCAAGACCCCTTTGGCAGTGACACCTGGTTCTACGTTTTCCGCCAGCAACCCGGGCATGAGGCGGTAAAACAGCAAACGCTGACGCTGACCTTCAGCCAGGATGGCATTTTGACCAACGTGAAAAATCAACCGACGCTGAATTGATAGTGGTACGGGGATCAGAACACGCATAATAAGGCACTGAATGTGCCTTATTTTTTGGAACGCTCCGCGCGTTGGCGACGCAATTCTTTAGGATCGGCAATCAACGGGCGGTAGATCTCTACGCGATCGCCCTCGGTGACTGCGTCCATCAAACGGGCCGGTCGGCTAAAGATCCCGACTTTATTGATCTGTAAATCGATATCGGTACGCAGTGTCAACAACCCGGAGGCGACAATAGCCTGCTCCACCGTTGCGCCCTCTTCTACTGTCACGGACCGCATATACTGACGTTCTGGCAGCGCATAAACCACATCGACACGAATTTCAGGCACGGTATACCTCTTTGGCGCGCAGGGTGAAGGCCTGCACCATATTACTTGCCAGCTCTTTAAACACTTTGCCAAAGGCCAGTTCGATCAGCGCATTGGTGAACTCAAAATCGAGATGGAGTTCAACTTTGCACGCATCGGCACTTAAGGGAATAAAGCGCCAATCGCCACTCAGTTGACGGAACGGACCATCAACTAACTGCATATTGATGCATTGGCTGTCAGTGAGCGTATTGCGCGTGGTAAAGGTTTTACTGATCCCGGCTTTAGAGACATCGACGGCAGCCGTCATTTCTTCAGCGTTGGCAGCAATAACCCGGCTCCCAGTACAGCCAGGCAGAAACTGGGGATAGGAGGCGACATCATTCACCAACTGATACATCTGTTGCGCGCTGTAAGGCACCAGAGCAGAGCGACTAATCTTGGGCATGGCTTTTTCCGTATAACTTCAAACGCGCAGAATAATAGCACCGATGGCCCGGATGGTAAAAATTCTGAGGCGACGATCGCATCCCTTCCTCAACCTGCGTTCACTGATGCGGCAGTGATGTCTTTCCCTTTAACATTCGGTATAATGACGACACTATGACAAAGAAAAAAGCTTATAAACCCGGCTCCGCTACCATTGCGCAAAACAAGCGTGCTCGCCACGAATACTTCATTGAAGAAGAATTCGAAGCGGGATTGGCGTTGCAAGGATGGGAAGTAAAATCACTACGCGCAGGTAAGGCCAACATCAGCGACAGCTATGTACTGTTGCACAGTGGTGAGGCTTTTCTGTTTGGTGCTACCTTTCAGCCACTGCTGGCCTCTTCAAGCCACGTGGTTTGTGACCCTACACGCACCCGTAAACTGTTGCTGAACAAGCGCGAGCTGGATTCACTTTACGGACGTGTTAATCGTGAAGGTTACACTGTGGTCGCGCTTTCGCTCTATTGGAAGAACGCCTGGTCAAAAGTGAAGATTGGTGTTGCCAAAGGCAAGAAAGAGCACGACAAGCGTTCGGATATCAAAGAGCGCGAGTGGCAAACGGACAAGGCGCGCATCATGAAAAACGCCAACCGCTAGCAGTAGCGTAAGGTGTCACGGTTCTGTTATACTGTTGAAGTACTTGGGGCTGATTCTGGATTCGACGGGATTGTGTAGCCTTAGGAGCATGCCGAGGGGCGGTTTGCCTCGTAAAAAGCCGCAAAAAAATAGTCGCAAACGACGAAAACTACGCTTTAGCAGCTTAATAACCTGCTTTTAGCCCTCTCTCCCTAGCCTCCGCTCTTAGGACGGGGATCAAGAGAGGTCAAACCCAAAAGAGATCGCGTGGATGCCCTGCCTGGGGTTGAAGCGTTAAATCCAATCAGGCTAGTTTGTTAGTGGCGTGTCTGTTCGCAGCTAACCGGCGAATGTAAAGACTAGACTAAGCATGTAGTGCCGACGGTGTAGTAATTTCGGACGCGGGTTCAACTCCCGCCAGCTCCACCAAATTCTTAATCGGCGATCACCAGAGTCGACCGATAAAGTCCTGAAAGCCCGCACGGCGCAAGCCCTGTGGGCTTTTTTGTTTCCTTATAGGTCCTTCGACGTATTCCGACTTCCTGTGCCCATAGGTACCTTGTTAGGTACCCAACGGCTAGGTACCTATTCCCCGGGTACCTAACAAGGCACCTATGGCTCGTCTAACAAAGCCGCTCACGGATACAGAGATCAAGGCCGCCAAGCCTGGAGAAGTAGATTACACGCTGCATGATGGCGATGGTCTGCAACTGCTGATCAAAACCAACGGTAAGAAAGTCTGGCAATACCGTTATCTTCGCCCCTTTAGCAAAAAACGGGCAAAGCTCACTTTTGGTCCCTATCCCGAAGTCACCCTAGCCGATGCCCGGCAGCGTCGCCGAGATGCACGTACACTGCTGACAAAAAATATTGATCCTTATGAATTCCAGCTTTCGCAACGCAAGCAGGCGTTAGAAGTCAAAGCCAACGCCTTCAAAGTCGTCGCTGAATGCTGGTTACAGGTAAAAAAGAGCAGCATCACCGAAGACTAAGCCACCGATATCTGGCGCTCGCTGGAAAAAGACATCTTTCCTGCCATCTGCGATCTCTGCATCACCGATATCAAAGCGCGCACCTTGGTACAAGCCGTGCAGCCGGTACAAACACGCGGTGCGCTAGAAACAGTGAGGCGACTCTGCCAGCGTATTAATGAGGTGATGATCTATGCCGTCAACACCGGCCTGATAGATGACGCCCCCAGCGTTCATATCAGCAAGGCATTCGTGAAACCGAAGAAAAAGCACATGCCCACCATTCTCCCGGAACAACTTCCACACCTGATGAACACCATGCGGCTGGCAAATATCGGACTCCAGACCCGCTGCCTATTCATGTGGCAACTGCTGACCCTGACCCGTCCTTCTGAAGCCTCAGATACCCGCTGGCAAGAGATCGACATAGAAGCGAAAGAATGGCGCATTCCCGCCGAGCGGATGAAGATGAATCGGATACATATCGTTCCGCTGTCAGATCAGGCACTGGCCATTCTGGAAATGATGAAACCACTAAGCGGCCAGCGGGAGTACCTTTTCGCCAGCCGCAGCAAACCGTCGCAACCGATGAACAGCCAAACCGTCAACGCCGCGCTCAAACGCGCCGGCCTGGCGGGGGTACTGGTTTCACACGGCATGCGCTCTATCGCCAGCACCGCACTCAATGAACACGGATTTTCACCCGATGTGATTGAAGCCGCATTGGCTCACGTGGATAAAAACGAGGTGCGCCGCGCCTATAACCGCAGCGACTATCTGGAACAACGCCGCCCCTTGATGCAATGGTGGGCTGATTTTGTGAAGGCGGCAGATAGGGGGAGCCTTTTAGAGGGCGACAGCATGTTTGTTCGATTGAAGCATGAATGAAAAGGGTTGTGCTCAGCCTTTGCACATAGTGCAGAGGCCACCTCTGGGCGTTAAAAGATGCGCCAGTAGAATGCGTATCAATGGCCGAATTTAGCCAAGTCCTCTTTAGAGAGCTCCGTCATTTCCATGATAGTGGCGAAATCCATTCCTTTTTGCAGCATGGCTCTGGCTATTTTCAACGTTGCTTCGCGCTCACCTTTCTCGATACCTTGCTCAATACCTTTTTCAATACCTTTCTGTTCCAACTGTTCCGCTATGGTCATCAGTTCATCTCCATGTTGCGGCACACGTTGTGCCAGTTGCCTTACATAAGCTTCAGCATTTGATGTGTTGCCTGCCTGTACCATGTAATTTATCAGCGATATGACCTGTTGTCTGGTCATGTTAGTCGTCAGCATAATCGTTACCAGCCGGTCCATCAAGTCAGACAAATCTCGTTCGCGAATGTGCTTTTGTATCAGTGTCAACGCAGCCATACTGCGATGCTGCATAATGTCCTCATCGGGAATGATCGTCACATCAACCAGCGAGAAATCTTCACTGTAGAGCTGCCTGGCTAAAGCCGGATCGTCGAACAGTTGTAGCCAGTTGGTGGAATTCGGGCAAGGGCTCGGCTTGCCCGCATAAAACAGTATCGGGATCACCAGAGGCAGTTTCTTGTTTCCCGCATCAAGGTGCCGCTGCATCGCGGCAATCGCGTAGCGCATCAGCCTGAATGCCATGTGCTTATCCGGCTTGCTTTGGTGCTCAATCAGTACATGGACATACCCTGCTCCAGCACGTGTCTGTAGGCTGTAAAGCACATCGCTGTAAAACGCTCTTAAGTCATCCTCAACAAACGAGCCGGATTCCAGTTTCAACGTGGTGAGATCGCAAAGCGCCAACAGCTTCTCAGGTAAATGCAGTTGGATAAAATCTCGAGCGGATTCAGGGTGCGTCAAAAACTGCTTAAACGTCGCATCGTGCGGGAAGGTGGTTTTGTTGACCTTTTTCATTAGCGCGGACTCTGAAAGTCACCCGCATCAGTTTAGCTATCTTGGCCTCTCGCTTTCCTCAATCGAGGCTACTTTGACTCTGTTTAACGGTATAAACGCGACTCAATGGCCTCTGCACAGGGACATGGAAAAAATATTGCGTTCCCTATCTCACACACGTCCAGATAAAAAGCGGTGGCAACAGTCACACTGCCACCGCTAGTTCAAAGGGGATTTTCTATCTGATGAAGTCGTCAGCGATTTATATCAATCAAACGCTCTGAAGAAGAATCGCCGGGTCAACATTCCTCACATCGGCAGTGCCGGTCAGCACCATGCTAGACTCAAGCTCGCCCTGGAAGCGTTTGAACTGCATCTCAACCCCTTTAACACCACCGCCGAGGCTGGCACGCAGCATGGGGCGGCCAACCAATACGGCATGGGCACCGCTGGCCAGCGCTTTAAGCACATCGCCACCATCACGTACACCACCGTCGACCAGAATCGGCATCTTGTAACCGCGATCGCGGACCGCTTTGACAATAGCGGGTAATACATGCATGGTCGCAGGGGTCGAGCTCAGCACGCGACCGCCGTGGTTAGACACCACTATCGCCCCGCAACCCGCTTCGGCGCACATCAGGGCTTCTTCCACCGTCATCACGCCTTTCGCCATAAAGGGGATCTTGGCGTATTTAACGATTTCTTTAAGTTTTTTCAGATCTTTAGGCTCAACTGTGTTGCCGGGTAATGCGCGGGCGGCACGACCTGCGGAATCGATATCAATCGCAAAGAAAGGGGCACCGGCGTTCTGCACCAGATCGATACGTTCAAAGATTTCCTGCTGAGTACGCGGTTTGATTTGCGCAATCGCGCGGCCTTTAAATTCTTTGACCACGTCTAAACGGCGCTTGTAGGTATCGAGTGGGTCTTCAATACCGTCCGCTGCCCAACCTAAACAACCGGAATTTGCCGCCCCTTCGATAATGCCGCGCGCATATTTATCCTCGGTCATGACTTCGCCATCGAACGCCAATTTGTTGGCAGCGCCCATGTTGTAAGTGAGACCACCGGTGACCCCGGTCAGAATAGGCATCGCTAATTTAACGCCGAGTAACTCCGTTTCCATTTTCGGCTTGCTCACATTGTGCAGGCTGCGCATCGTGAGACTCATGCCCTCAAAGGCTTCAATGTTGCGCACAAAGCTTTGGCGCATACCGCCCATACCGGGAACCCCTTCCCCGCACGGACCTTTACCATTACAACGCCCTGCCCCGGCGACATCACATGCTGCGCAAGTACTCATGATTTTGCGCGCATTGCCGAGTACGTCTTTTAAGTTTTTAGGCTCTTTAATGTAACCGGTGATGGCTTTTGGCTCCTCCGCCGAGGCGGTGGCTCCCGTTGTGGCTACAGCTTCTGCGGCATGGGCTGAAGATGAAGCGGTCAGCGCAAGCGTTCCTGCCGCAGCAGCGAGTACGGCTCCCTTGGTTAAAAATTCTCGACGATTTTGATCTAATTTATTGTCCATATTAGTGTCCCCTATGTTATTCAATTCTTTTCAGGAGTTATTAACGCGAATTGCTCACGGCCTGAATTTACGCTTCGTCATTTCTGAAGGGATAACACTCGAGGATAAAATTAGGAGATAGATCGCTTAACGTAAAAAACTTTGAACCTTGCATACCCTATTATGCATTTTTGCATAACCCAGCGATTCGGCATTTAAATATTAATCAATTATCATTCTCTTTAACAGAATATAACGTAACCGTAGCATTAACCAGGTAAAGTAAATGTGATACCCCTGTCAAAAAACAGATAACAGTTTGCGAGGGTAAACTGACTTTTTTAAGGTTTCGTCCATGCCAAAAAGCGAGATTGATCGCTTCCCTTTATTCAGTAGCAGCGTAAAGTAAAGCTTTCAGCCTCTCTTCTCCATAAAAAAACAATCAGCATTATTGGGAAGCGTTCAAAAAGGTGTGTATTGCGTGAGCTATTGGCGATATTTACGGGGAGTGGTATTAGCACTGAGCCTCATCTCGGTTCAAGGATTTGCGCAGCAAACTCTGACGTTCAATGTTCATAGCAACACCCCGCCCTTCGAGTGGCAAAATGAGGCCGGTGAAGAGACTGGATTTAACATTGAATTAGCCCGCCAAATTGCCCAAAAGTTGCAATACGATTTAATTATCAATCGCCAAACGCTCGAGCAAACCCTGTATTCTGTAACCCATAATACGCGCCAGCTAGCCGTGATTGATTTGCCCGCAGGAGAGACCTTTGCGCTCAACACTGCGCTACCGCTATTGCCCACCTATATCAGTGCCTATAACCTACGTAGCGCAGGCCAGGTGGACTCCTGGACGGCTCTGCGTAAAAAGCGTGTCGCCATTAAACAAGCCTCTTCGGTAGAGATGTATCTTAAGGCTAATCCGCAGGATTTTACCCTCATTCCCGTCGTCACCAATGAGCAAGGATTTGAGCTGTTATCCGCCGGTAAAGTGGATTTTGTATTGGCCGAATTCTACTGTGCCCGTCGCTTGTTGCAGCAATTCCCAATGACCAAAACGGCGAGCAATCCATTATTTCTCAGTCAGTTTTATTTAGTCATGTCCGAAAAGGACCCGCTGTTCTCCAAGGCGGTGAGTGACGTTTTGGAGCAGAATTACCACGGTGGCTATTTCGATGATTTGATTTATAAATGGGTCGGCTTCGGTAAGGAAAAAATAGAATTAGGGCAAGTACGTAACGATTTTTTTCAATGGGCATTATTTGCTGCTATCATTTCCAGCATTGGCTTGTTGATCACCCTGTATATCAGCCTGGTGCTCAGACAGAAAACCCAATCCCTTAAACAGGAACTCCACCAACGGCAAAAAGCCGAGGCGGAAATTAGCCGAGTATCGGCCCAATTCCATTCGGTTTTAGACGGTCTGCCCTGCGGCGTTATCCTGTTGGATCAATATCTGAAAATAATCTGGCAAAACGGTAAATATCAATGGCTGTTAGCACCAGAAAGGCTCGAACAGGCATATCCAAAGGTCGCGCTCACGCAGCTTATCCAGTCTGGGTTTAATGGTGAAGAATCACAATTAATCGAATTCTCTCTCGACAATAAACGCTGGAAACTGAATTTGTACTTGATCTCCAGCAATATGATCGCCTTATTTATCGAAGACTACACCGAACCCTTTGAATTGAAACAGGTGAGCGAACTCTCCAGTCGCCTGGCATCCCTAGGGGAGTTGACTACGGGCATTGCCCACGAAATTAATAATCCTGTGGGGCTCATCAACCAATCCATGAGTCTGATGCAGGATATTATCGACGATCTGAAACGCGCATCACCGTCCACGAGCTCGCAACCGCAGGTGCTGCAACAGGGACTTGAGGAACTTAATTACACCAGCCAATCAGTGCAGGAATCGGCCCAGCGCATTGGCTGTATCATTCACGATCTCAAACACTTCTCACGCTATGGTCTCAGCAATGTTAAGCCTGTCGCACTCAACCATATTGTTGAAACCGCCCTGCGGTTAACCCATAACAATGTCAAACGGTTGCAGTTGCAGCTCTCACTCCATCCTCAACTTCCTGCGATTAAGGGGGACGAGCTGCAACTCCAGTTGGTGCTAATTAATTTGATCCAGAATGCCTGTCTGGCGATGGACAAAACGCATCCACTGCTGACGATTGAAACCGGGATCGAAGAAGGCCGGGTATACCTTAAAGTCATCGATAATGGCTGCGGTATGCAGCCCCACATTCAGGCTCGTATTCGCGAACCTTTTTTCACCACGCGTCGTGAGCAGGGGGGGACTGGGCTTGGGCTTTCAACCACCAATAAAATTCTTGTCGAACACGGAGCCCAATGGCTTATCCATTCGCAACCCAATATTGGCACCGAAATGAAAATCTTGTTAGGAATGTGCAATGAAGCTTAGTCGCAATATTCTCGTTATCGATGATGAAACTCGCTGGTTGCGCACCATCGATATGTTGCTCAATCGGCATATTCCCGAGGCCAGAACCTACACCTGTGAAAATAGCCGCCAGGCTTTGCAACTTATCAACGATTTGGATATTGCGCTGGTGCTACTCGATCTCAATATGCCCGCCCTCGACGGCCGGCAATTGCTGAGGGATATTCGCGAGCATGCTCCCTATGTCCGAGTGATCGTATTGACAGGACTCAATGAAACCGAAATCGCGGTAGAGTGCATGAAGCAAGGTGCCTACGATTTTATTACCAAAACCAGTTCGACGGACCAGTTGCTGATCGGTGTGCGCCGCGCCATGGAGATGATTGGGCTGGAACGGCGTTACCATCAAATTAAAGAGGGTTTCTTTGATCGCATGAATCTGAGTGCGTTTGACCGAATCCTCACCACTGACATCAAAATGCACGACTGCTTTACTTTCGCTGCCGCTTTGCACGATAGCCGCGAACCCATTTTAATCGAAGGGGAAATTGGCACGGGTAAACACCTGTTTGCGGAGGCGCTGCAACAACAGGTTTGTCCAGAATTACCCTTGTTAACGCTGTCTCTGGCGGACCTCTCCCCGCAGATGTTACAGCAAAAACTGTTTGGGGTTGCCAATCAGGCGGGCTTGCTCGATATGGCTGGCTCAGGCTTTTTGCTGCTCACGCATCTCGCGCTGGCGAGTGCAGAAACCCAAAGGGTGCTCACTCAACTGTGCCAGCGCAAACGTTATTTTCCACAGGGATCATTGCGGGAAACCGCCCTCAAGTGCCGATTGCTGTTTAGTACCACCGCGCCACTGGAACAACTCGAGCAAAAGGATTTTTCCCACGGATTGCTCTACTGCTTGCAACCACAACGCATCAAACTGCCGCCGCTCAGAGAACGGACCGCCGATATTGGTTTGTTATTGCAACATTTTAATGAGATGGCCTGCCAGGAACTGGGCCGGGATTACCTCGCACTGCCCCACGAGCTCGCGAGCCGATTGGAGCATTACGCGTTCCCCGGAAATATTGCCGAATTAAAATCGTTAACCTTTACCGCGGCGGGGATCAGTAACGGCCAGGAGCTGGCACTCGCGCCTTTTTTTAAGGTGTTAGAACAGAGCCAACAGATGCCTCAAAGTGAACGAATGACCTTCCCAGCGAATTTGCCCACCATTAGAGAAATCACGCAGAAGTTGATCCATGAGGCACTCATTCGCACCAATAACAACCAGAGTGCCGCAGCTAAACTGCTTGGGATAACGCAAAGTGCTTTGAGCCGCCGTTTAGGCAATGCGGGCATGAGTAGAGAAACTGACATCCAAAAACAAAAAGCCAGTGAGAACACGTAATACCGATCCGTGCATACCCGAATTAATGGCTGAGCTGGAGTTTCGTCAACGCTTCTTTGGATAGGCCAGTGGACTTCATAACAATCGCGAGCTCCACACCGTTGTGAAGCAATTCACTGGCTATTTTCAACGTAGCCTCACGCTGGCCTTTTTCAGCGCCTTTTTCGATGCCCTTCTGTTCCAGTTGCTCTGGTTCCGGGTTATACAGGAGCAGCGTAAGCTGCGCTCAACGATGAAAGGAAGGGATATTAAGGTAAAACGGAATAGCAACAGGTGAGAATTTTACGTTAGCGATTAGGTATAAGAGAGATAAATTTACCAGATAACGCAATAATGTTATTATCCGATGTAATAAAGGTCAAACCTTCATAATGCGCCTGCGCAACCAGCAATCTATCGAAAGGATCTTTGTGAAATAACTCGGGTAAATGTAATACGTTGAGCGCGTGCTCGCCTTTAATGACAAGCTCCTTGAAACCATTATCAAATAGCCCCGTTCTGAGTTCGTCAGGGTTGATATTGAAATCTGGCTTGTTTAATGCAAACTTGATAGAAACTTCCCAAATACTGGCAGCACTAAAATAAAGCTCATTATCGACGCCTTGAACGATCGCTTTTACCTCTTCCGTGAGGTATTCCGGGCGATAGGCAACAAAAAGTAAAATATTGGTATCGAGTAAATACATTAGTCATACTTCCCTTCAAACATGTCTTGTATTTCATCACTGTTCAGCGCATCGAAGTTATCTGGAACGGTTCCTTTACCCTTAAGGAAACCCAGCTTACGCACAGGTTTCTCCTCCGTGTACGCCACGACTTTTACCAACGTCTTGCCATTACGTGCAATCAGAAATGGCTCTCCTGTTTTCACAACATCGTTTAACAGTTTGGAAAGATTTGTTTTGGCCTCATAGATATTCACCTTTTCCATGACATCCTCCGACTTAGCCATCGTATACATTTTAATCATAACCCCATCCATTATGATTGGTCAAGTCAGACTGACCAGACCAATTTAATGCTACAGTGATATCCGGTGCAACAGCAGGGTATTGATCCTTTTAGGTTCCCGCCACCTCCCCATCCAGTGCTAGAAACGCCGTCGCTTTGCGGTAAGCATCGTCCATGTCGTCCGCCAGCGTTTTCGGGAACGGCAGGATCTTTTTCACCTTGGGAAACATGGCGCTCAGGCTCTCACGCACTTCGGGCTCAGTGGTCAAATACACATAGCCGGCGCAGTAATCCCGCAGTTCATTTTTATAGAGCTTCATCCACCGCGATGCCTGCTTCTCTTGTTCATGCGGTTCTCTCTCATGACCATGCCTTGCCGGAATCCACACCAACGCCACGCGCTGCTGCTGTGTGAGAATGTGTGTCAATCCCGCCAGTAACCTGTCCGTGCGATTCGGCATCTCCAATGCGGGAAAGCGCAGGAATACCACGGGCCAGCGCGAACTGTCGAAAATTTCACTGTCCAGTGTCTCACCGGAATAATGATGTTGTTGGTTCATGTTATTCATCCTTTTCTGCCATCGGGGCACGCAATAGCCCCGTGATAATCAGTAATGCCAGCGCACCCGATGTGTAGAACCACGGCCAGCTAATCCAGCTCACCATTTGCGCACCCGCAATAGTGGCAAGCGTGCTGGCAAACCGTCCTACACCGTAAAAAGCCGCGTAATCGGTGGCGGGTTGCGCCCCGCGCGACCACCCCAATATTCTGGCGCTCAATGCCACAAAAATGCCGCTCACCGCCGCACCCACCGCTATCGCTCCCGCCATGGCGAGCCACGGCTGACCGAGAACAAAACCGATTGTCATCGCGGCCAATGCCAGCAAGGCCAGCGAAGTGAACGCCATCAGCGCGCCGGAAAGCCCAGCCCGACGCATCAACGGCATAGAGATAACGGCGGTGAGCAGCATTGAGATGGGCCCGAGCGTGCCGACGATCCCGCCGATCTGTTCTATCGGCACATTAAGATCGAGCAGCATCAGGCGGTTCAGTCCCGCAATCGGAAAAATAACGCAGCACGTTAACGTCAATAGTGTGAGTCGCTTGCGCTGTACGGGGTTACGCAGCAGCGCACTTAGGCTCGCGGCGTTCCGGCGCGTAGCGTTCAATGGGCCAGCATGCGGTACCTCTTTCATTAACAGCAGCACCGGTAATACCAGAAGTAACAGAGAGGCCGCATAACACAGGAAGATGACCTTCCAGCCATAGGTGTGAAACAGCGCGACAAACGCGCCGCCGCCAATCATGGCACCTGTCGATAATGCCCCCAGCTTGCAGGCCGCAGCACGCGGTCGCCAGGCTGGGTGAATCCGTTCTACCGCCAGCGCGTCCAGCGCAATATCCATGGTTGCCATGGTGAACGCCACCAAGAGCCCCATCGCGAACAGGATGCCCATGGCAGCGCCTTCCAGCAGCGCCACCATGGCTACCGTCAATGCCGCCAGCACTTGCATAGGCACAACCCACGCAAGCCGAGGCGGCAATAGCGGTGGACGCCAGCGATCCACCAGCGGTGCCCACAGAAAAGCGACGCCCAGCGGCAGATAGAGCGCGTACAGCCACCCGGCGGCCCCCAGACTGATGCCCTGTGCACGCATAATGGCCGGAAAGCCGCCCTGAATGAGCCCCATGGTCATACCGAAGCCGATATACAGCGAGCTAATACCCACCAGTGTGGCTAGCTGTTCACGCGTGCGCGGTGCCTGCGTATCAGTCCGTGTTGCTTGTTCCATTGGCATTACCAGCGATAAGCCAGTGAGGCATACACCACACGATCGTTGCCGTAGTTACAGAAGTTATTGGACAGGCACGTAACATAGCGTTTATCGAACAAGTTATTGACGCTGACCTTGCCGCTTAGCCCGTTAAGCGTTGGCGATCTTTTGCCGAAATCGTAGCTGACTGACGCATCAAACACGGTGTAGCTCGGCGCATCCAAGCGCGTGGCGTTGACGGTGTAAACGTTAGGCGAATATCCCCCCACCGTGCTGCCGACATAGCGCACGCCGCTGCCCACGGTAATCCCCTCTAGTGCGCCGGAGCGGAAGCGATAATCCGCCCAGAGCGAAGCGGTGTAATCCGGAATGCCGATAGGTGCCTGTCCAACATCTGCCCCTAATCCTTTAACTACTTCGGCGTTGGTGTAGGTCAAGGCACCGGTCACATTGATGTTGTCTGTAACCGCCATCTTGCTTTCGAACTCAACGCCGCGTGAGCGCTGTTCCCCGGTTTGGTAGGTGGTGTAAGGGTTGACGGAGGTCACTACATTACTTTGCGTGATATCAAAATAGGCGAGCGTAAACAGCGCGTTGAAATGAGTAGGTTGGTATTTTACCCCCACTTCGCGCTGCTTCGCCGTGGTCGGCTTAAAGGCGCTGCCGCTGGCATCAGTACCATTGACCGGCAGGAATGACGTGGAATAACTGACATAAGGTGCAATTCCCATGTCGAAGTTATAAATCAGCCCGAGCTTACCGCTCACCGCTTCGTCATCCTGCACGCTACGGGTGTCATTCAGTCGGTTATCGGTTCTGGTTCGAATAGTGTCGTAGCGCATGCCACCCACCAGCGTCCAACGATCGATATCGATCTGATCCTGCGCGTAAAAACCGGCCTGATTGGTGTGCTGCTTCTGATTGGTGATGCGCGCCAGCGTCAGGTTGGTCGCCACGCCATACACAGGGTTCAGGAAATCAATGGAGGGTGCACCGCCATAATCCCGAATTTGCGTCCAGTCAGATTGTTGATAATCAAAACCGAATAAGGCCGTGTGATACAAACGCCCGGTATCAAATTCAGCCTGAAGTTGCAGATCGGATGTCAGACCGCGCAGCGTTTCATCCGTTCCGAGCGCATAACGCGAGATAGTATGCCCATCGGCCCCCATGCTGGAGGTCCCTACGCTCTTGGTCACCGTTGAGTGATCGAGATAGCGGAAGTTGTGGCGCACACTCCAGGTGTCATTGATGCGGTGCTCAAACTGATACCCCACCATGCTCTGCTTACGATCGAACTGATCGAACGCCGGATCGCCGTCGTTGAAATTACGGGGAATTTGCCCTGCCGGGCTGGGCCACAGTGAACCGACGGTGGGCAACACGCCGTAGTATCCCCCTTCGGGATCGTGCTGGTAGCTCATATTCAGCGTGAATGAGGTATCAGTATCGGGGATCCAGGTCAGAGAGGGCGCGACATAGACACGTTCTTCTTTGGTATTCACCACCTGCGTGTCCGATTTACGGCCAAGCGCCACCACGCGATAGAGCAACGAGCGATCGTCATTGAGCGGCCCGGCGGAATCCACACCAAGCTGCATCCGGTTATGGCTGCCGTAGAGCATCTCAACCGCGTGCTGCGGCTCGCTGGTAGGCACCTTGGAAATCGCATTGATCAACCCGCCGGGCGTCACACCGCCATACAGCGTAGACGATGGGCCTTTGAGGAATTCAATGCGCTCGATGCCATAGGTTTCAATCTGCGGAATGGCATAGCCGCCGCCGCGCAGCAAACGCAAGCCATCAAGATACTGGTTGCTGTCGGTCGGTGAACCAAAGCCACGAACATAAGGCAAATCATAACGCGATGCCGAACCGCGAACTTCGGCCGCCACGCCCGATGAATAGCGCAGTGCCTGAACCAAACTTTGCGCGCCCTGCGCGTCAGCCTGTTCACGGGTAATCACGCTGACCGACTGTGGTGTTCTCATCAGCGGAGTGTTGGTTTTGGTGCCAGAGGTACTGTTGCTGGCAACATAACCCACAACAGGTCCAAGTCGGCTATTCCCCTGTGCCTGAACCACCATGGTATCGGGCGTTCCCGCTGATGCGCTCCTCGCCGAAGGGGGCAATACATAAATCTGTACCGTGGTTGCATTACTAAAGCGGTAGCCCAGCCCGGTGCCATTGAGCAGGGTTGCCAACGCCTGCTCTGCGCTCAGCGTGCCGCGAACGGGGTTGCCCATAGCGGCCATTTCCTGTTGTTCGCGGAAAACAACTGACAGGCCAGTGATACGACCAATGTCGTTCACCGCCTGAGTGACCGGTTTCGCCGGGAGATTAAAACTAAATTGCTGCGCTGCGTGCTGCTGAACCTGCGCTGCGGCGCTGTTCGCACCGCTAAAGCTGGTCAGTAAAAGGGTGGCGAACAGGTAGCCGGCCTGGTGTGCTCTTTTTTGTTTCATTAAGGAGATCCTTATCTCGTGTCATGAACCGCGAGCGCGTTAATAATAGTAATTATCATTTGCACTCTCACTACGTTCACGAATGAGGAAACGGATCACTGAACCATGAAAATGAACTTTTTAATTAAAAAATCACAACACATTGTAAAATATGAAATTATTATGGCGAGAGAATCACCAGTCGTTCGGTCACTTTGCGCATCTGGAACCCGACACTGGCTTGCAAAGAGGCCAATGCCGCATCACTGTCCGCCAGCGAGAAGCTACCGGTCACCGTTTCATTGGCCAACGCGGATGCTGAGATGAGAATACGCCCAGAACGATAGCGTTCCACCTCACGCACCACATCGGCCAAGCGAGCGCGATAGAAAATATAACGTCCGTCGCGCCAGGCCATTTCGTCTGCAACATTCACGCTGACAGGCGCATGAGTACCGCTGGCGCTAAAGCGCGCCTGTTCGCCCGGCTTCAGCACCGTTGGCGTCATCGCGCTACCGGCTGTCACCGCGACACTCCCCTTTGCCAGGGTTACCAGTGCCGCGTCATCGATCAGCCGTACATCGAATTGTGTGCCAAGCACCCGCACATCACCGGCCGCCGTTGCCACCACAAAGGGCGTTTGCGACGGTGTGACATCAAAAAAAGCGGCACCGCGCAGCAAGTGGACGCGCCGCCCTTGCGGCGTAAACGCTACGCTGAACGCGCTATCCGCATCCAGCAATAGCCGCGAGCCATCTGCCAGCGTTACGTCACGACGTTCGCCCTTGCTCGCCACGTGGCTCGCCGTCACATCCTGCATCCAGTAGGGATTTTCCAACCAGAGAACCCCTGCCATCACCAACGCACAACAGGCACTGGCCGAGACCAGCCACCGCCTTGCGCGTTGATGGCGTTTTGCCTGCTTGATTGCCGTGAGATAAACCGCCAGGGCTTCAGACTCCTTTTCCGCCAGTCGCTTGCCCGGTGCCGCAGTGGCCTGCCACACCGCCTCGACTGCGCGATAGGCGTCATCGTGGGCGGGATGACTCTGTCGCCACTGGTCACAGGCGGCACGCTGAGCGCGCGAAGGATTATCCCGCAGAGAAATAAACCAGTCGCGCGCTTGTTCGCGGATCTGCGTCTCAGTCGGTGTCATCGTGCTCGCCTCCTATGCGCGCTTCGCAGGCAGCGACGGCCCGCGCCATGTGTTTTGCCACCGCACGGGATGAAATGCCCATCACCGTAGCGATTTCCGAGAAGCTGCGTCCATGAACCCGATTGAGCAAAAAGATATGCCGCGTTTTTTGCGGTAAGGCAGCCAGGATTTCATCAATGTGATGGATGTTCTGCTGTGCGGAGACAATCTCTTGCGGCGACTCGGCTTCCTCAGCATAGTGCTCGGGCAGCACACCCTGAAGGTAATCCGCTTTGGTTTTTTCCGCTCGCAAATGGTCAATTGCCGCATTACGCGCACAGCGGGTGAGGTACGCGGCAGAGTCGCCCTTCCACTCAACCGCCTTTTCCCACAAGCGCAGAAAAATATCCTGCACCAAGTCGCTGGCGATATTACGGCACCCCACCCGACGCCGGATCTGCCGTTCCAGGCGCTCATGCTCTGTGAGGTATAACGCGGCGAGATCCTTGCTTTTGTCGGTCATGACATCGAGCCCCGAACGGTAGTAAAAACAGTGCCGAACCGCGCAAGGATCCTGTGCCACAAGGCGGGAAGAATGGGCTGAACGGACGGCAATTATTGCTGATGTTATCAACCGTTTCCAGCAAATAAAAATGATAATCAATGCATTACGTTAAGTACGGTTATCGCTTTGGTGGTTTGCAGTGGAGATATGCATTGCATGGGATTATCCTACACTTAGTGGTGAAAACACGCACAGGAATCCCATTTACCGATCAAATGACGCGAGATTACGTTATGGAATTAAAGGATTATTACGCCATCATGGGCGTAAAATCGACTGACGATCTCAAGACCATCAAGACCGCCTATCGTCGATTGGCCCGCAAATACCACCCGGATGTCAGTAAAGAGCTCGACGCCGAAGCACGGTTTAAAGCCGTGGCTGAAGCGTGGGAAGTGCTGAGTGATGAACAGCGGCGAGCAGAGTATGACCAACTGTGGCAACACCGTAATGATCCGCAGTTCACTCGGCAGCCGCAACATGAAAGTGACCAGCGCTATAAGGCTGAAGACGTTGACGATCTTTTCTCCTCTATCTTTGGTCAACATGCACGCCAGTCACAGCAATCCCGCGCAGCCCGTGGTCATGACATTGAAATCGAAGTCGCAGTATTCCTCGAAGAAACCCTTAGCGAACACAATCAAACCATCAGTTACAGGCTACCGGTGTATAACGCCTTCGGCATGGTAGAGCAGGAAATTCCCAAAACGCTCAATGTGAAGATACCGGCAAGCGTGGGCAACGGTCAGCGCATTCGCCTTAAAGGCCAGGGAACACCGGGTGAACACGGTGGGCCGAATGGCGATCTGTGGTTGGTTATCCATATTGCACCGCACCCGCTGTTTGATATCGTGGGCCACGATTTGGAAATTGTCGTCCCGCTTGCTCCTTGGGAAGCAGCACTGGGCGCAAAAGTCACCGTACCGACACTGAAAGAGAGCATTCTGCTGACCATCCCTGCGGGCAGTCAGGCAGGTCAACGGTTACGTATCAAAGGTAAGGGGCTTATCGGTAAACACCATACCGGCGATCTGTACGCTGTGATAAAAATCGTGATGCCACCGAAACCGGATGACAGCACCAGCACCCTGTGGCAACAGTTGGCAGACGCCCAACCATCCTTTGATCCTCGCAAAACATGGGGGAAAGCATAATGTCGACAGTAACCATCACCTTTACCGTTACTGAGTTTTGCCTGCATACCGGCGTTTCGGAAGATGAACTGAGTGAAATTGTCGGCCTGGGAGTGATTGAACCTCATGAAGATGAACACTCATGCTGGCAATTTGACGATCGTGCAGCCGCGATTATGCAGCACGCCCTACGTTTAAGAAGAGAGTTAGCGTTAGATTGGCCCGGTATCGCCGTAGCCCTGACATTATTGGAAGAGAACGCACAGTTGCGCCTAGAAAATCGACGGCTGCAACAGCGTCTGTCCCGCTTTATTACACACACCTGAGCGGTATCAACACGCTAAAGAAAACGCAAAACAAAGGGGCCGGCCTTCGCCTGCCCTTTTGCACACAATGAAGCGCTTTATGCTATAACTATGGCTATCAGTGCTTAATAAAGGGATGCTGCATCTTGTCACAGCCAAAATTTATTAGCGCAATTATTTTCATTGTGATTCTGACCACCAGCATTTTTACCAGTTTTATTGTTAATGAGTATCTCGGGCTCAGAAGCTATATGGGATATATTGCGGAGAATGGCAAATCTGCGCTATTTCATGAAGAATATATTAACCAAAATATTGCCTTCCGCCTCTCCAGGGCGTTTTCGCCTTCAGCATCCGTTATCGATAACAAAGTGAACATACCGCATGATATCTGTCAGTATGCCGAGTCAGTGGGCGAAACCTATGGTTTGAACTTACTGAAACAGACTTTGCCTACGCTCAGTGGAACGTTACAGACACGCAACCCGGAGTGCGCGGACTGGAGCCAGGATGTTGCCGCACTGGCAAATATTCAGGAGTATGAAGCGGGTGCCTCCTCAACGTACAGTTTCTCGAACTACACCGGTTATACCTTCAATAACGTCAGATATTATATCGACTTGATCAATAACTACATTTATATCAATCGACTGGTCGATACCCAGCGCTATACTTTTAATAACTGGCTGGTCAGCAATGATGGTCGCATTGATATTGACCGCAGCGCGCTGACAATAAATATCGATGCAACTGCATTAAATGATTTGCATAATGGCAATAATATTGTCTCACACATTTACCGCGACGGTTATACCGAAAAAAACATCATCAGTATGCTGACACCCGTTTTTCAAAACAATACAATTAAAGGCGTTATCGTTACCGATATTAATATCAGCGATCTGGCAACGTCATTTTATACCGCTGAACGTCCATTATTGTGGCGGTTCCTTTCACTCTATGTCACAGACAATACAACCGGTGATAACATTGTTTTCCACCGTCCCGCACTGCGTTCTGTGGCGCTGATCAGCCACCAGGAAAAAATCACTCGTTACTATACCTTGCATATCAAACTGGATGGGATCTATATCGTCCTTAATATGTTATGGCTGATTGCGCTTTACATGCTCAGCACCTGGTTACTCTGCCGCTATGCCAGACAGCAACTGGTTCGCCACCAGTCTCTGTCGCGAGATAATGTGACTGATGCCATGACAGGACTGTATAACCGTAAAATAATGACCCCCGTGCTCGATAAAAAGGTTCAGGCGTTGATCAACAGAGATATTTCAGTAACGGTCGCGGCGGTGGATATCGATGGATTAAAGAGAATTAATGATACCCTTGGTCATCATCTGGGCGACAAAGCGATCCAGTTTTTGGGTAAGGCGCTGGCGCACTCTATTCGCAAAAGTGATTACGGCATTCGGTTGGGTGGCGATGAGTTTTGCCTGATTCTGATTGATTATAACCTGACGACATCACAGGATGTCATTGCGCGGGTTTATAGCAATCTGGCAGAAACCGATAAAGAAAAATTGACGGCGTTTTCTTACGGTATTTATCAATTACGTCCCGGCGACACGTTAGATACTGCATTATTAAAAGCAGACGATTTACTGTACCAACACAAACGCAATAAATACACACCGCGATAATACCGCCCTGCACTGCCCGGAAATACGGGTTTATGCGGATAAGTCGGGGCGCAAAATGCTCGCCCCGACCTGGCATTCACGCCTTAGAGCGATTCACCGTTGGTGGCGATAACATCCTGATACCAATAGAAACTCTTCTTACGGTAGCGGGCCAGCGTGCCGTTACCGTCGTTATCCTGATCGACATAAATAAAACCGTAACGCTTGTTCATTTCTGACGTCGATGCACTGATAAGATCGATGGGTGCCCAAGAGGTATAGCCCATCAATTCCACCCCGTCTTTCACCGCTTCTTTCATCTCTTTCAGGTGCGACTGGAAGAACGCGATACGGTAATCATCGTTCACCTGATGATTTTCATCGATCTGATCCACAGCGCCCATGCCGTTTTCCACCACGAACAACGGGATCTGATAACGATCGTACATATCGTTGAGCGCAATCCGCAGCCCAACCGGATCGATCTGCCAGTCCCATTCGGTGGTTTTCAGGTAGGGGTTCTTCACGCCACCGGCAATGTTACCGCCCACTTTATCCATCTTGTCGGCGTTGACGCTGGTGACCAACGACATGTAGTAGCTGAAAGAGAGGAAATCCACCGTATGCTGTTGCAGGATCTCTTCGTCACCCGGCAGCATGTCGATATGAATGCCTTTTTCCGCGAAACGGCGCGTCATGTGGCGCGGATAACGTCCGCGAATCTGCACATCACTGAAGAAGTAGTTGAGCTGGTTTTCACGGTATGCCAGCAAAATATCTTCCGGCGCACAGCTTTCCGGGTAGGTCAGCAAGCGCGTCAGCATGCAGCCAATTTTTGCTTCCGGGCAAAGACGACGACAATGTTTTACCGCCAGCGCACTGGCAACAAACTGGTGGTGCAGCGCCTGATAAATCACGGTTTCGATCTCATCATTCGAGAAACGCTCCGGCACAATCCCGCCAGTGGTAAACGGGTGACGGATGATGCTGTCGATCTCATTGAACGTGAGCCAGTACTTCACTTTCTCTTTATAACGCTCCAGCACGGTAACAGCGAATTTCTCAAAGCAATCCACCGTTTTTCTGCCATTCCACCCGGCAAAATTGTTGACCAGATAGATCGGCATTTCGTAATGAGACAGTGTTACCAGCGGCTCAATACCGTTGTTGCGCAGTTCATCAAACAGTTCGTCATAGAAGCGTAGCCCCTCTTCATTCGGCTGCTCTTCAATCCCAGTGGGAAAAATACGTGTCCAGGCAATGGAGACGCGCAGCACCTTGAAGTTCATCTCGGCAAACAGGGCAACATCTTCACGAAAACGGTGATAAAAATCGATACCGCGGCGTTTAGGGTACGGGCTGGCGTCAGTAGCGGCGATAGCATCGGCAATCTGCTCGTCGGTGATTTTATAGTGCTTTTCATACTCTTCACGCTTCAGATTCTTTTTGTGAATCGCCATGTCTGCCGTGGAGAGCCCTTTGCCTCCCTCATTCCATCCGCCTTCCACCTGATTGGCCGCCACTGCGCCGCCCCACAAAAAACCTTTTGGAAAACCGGTAATTGCTGAATCTTTCATATTTTCTCTCCCATTGATGGTTAAACGGTGGCGCTAAACAGGGTCATTAATGTGTTGCTGTTATTTACGCGATGTTGTTCGGTGGCTGAAATCGACTGATAGTCATCGGTGTTGGCAATCACCACGGGCGTTGTCACATCGAAGCCTTTGGCGATCAGCGCCTCAAGATCGAAGGTCACCAGCAGTTGCCCGGTGGTCACACGATCCCCTTCATTGACATGGCTGGCAAAATGCTCACCGTTGAGCCGCACCGTGTCGATCCCGACGTGCACCAGCACTTCCACGCCATCATCAGAGGTGATCCCGATGGCATGTTTGCTGTGGAACAGCTTCGATACCACGCCGTTCACCGGCGACGTCACTACGCCCTCAGAGGGGAAAATCGCAATACCTTTGCCCATGATTTCACTGGCGAAGACGGCATCTTTCACCGAGGTGAGCGGCACGATAGTGCCATTGAGCGGTGCCGCCAGCGTGATGCCCGGTAACAGACTTTGGCTGCTGGCCGAGGTCACGGGGGTGGATGCGACGGTATTCTGCGGCGCGGCCTTCGGTTGTTCTCCGAGTGACTCATCGAAGCCCAGCAGGTAGGTCAATAGGGCCGAGAGCGTGAACGACATGCCGATACCAATCAGGTAATAGGCAAACGTGGTGGTCATAAAGGCTGGCAACGTGGTCAATGCCGGGAACACATAGGCCATAACCGTGGTGCCCATCGAACCGATAAAGCCACCCGCGACCGTCCCGGCAATCAGCGATGCCACCAGTGGGCGCTTATATTTGATAGAGATACCGTAGACGATAGGTTCGGTCACGCCAGCAAACAGCGCAGGCACCATGCTGGACAGGGCAAAGGATTTCAGCTTTTTGTCCTTGGCTTTCAGGAACACGCCGAACGCGGCTCCCGCCTGAGCAAAGGTCGCTGCGGCCGTCGCCGGTTTAATGGTGTCAAAGCCGCGCAGCGCCAGGTTATTGAGCATCACCGGCACCATGCCCCAATGCAGGCCAAAGATCACCAGCAGCGTCCAACCACCGCCCAGGATCGCCCCGGTCAGCATGCCGCTCACGCCATTCATGTAAGCGATGCCCGCACCGATACCGTCCCCGAGGTAGACACCAATCGGCCCGACGGCAATAACAATCACCGGCACCATGATCAGCATCCCCAACATCGGCACGGCCACCATCTCGATGCTTTGGTGAATCAGGCGTTTTAACAATCGCTCCAGATAGGAGTAGGCCCAGATAGCCAGTATCGCCGGGATCAGCGTGGAGGAATATTTCATCAACACCACCGGAACCCCGAGAAACTCAACAATATCCCCCTGCTTTGCCATCAACCCGGTAAACGTCGGTTCCAGCAACGCACCGACAATCGCCACAGAAACAAACGGATGCGCATTGAACGCCTTGGCACAGGAAAATGCCAACAGCAGCGGCAGGAAATAGAACACGCTGTTGCTCGCTGCTGCCAGAATCTTATAGGTACTGCCTGCGGTATCAATAAAGTGGTAGGTCGACAGGATCACCAGAAACGCTTTCAGCATCCCGGCACCGGCCAAGGCGGGCACAATCGGCACCAAGATAGAGGACATTTTATTGAAAAGACGTCCGACAAGATTGCCTTTCTTGCCATCGGCTTCACCTTCACTGTCCGAGGAGGCATCACCTTTAATGCCAAACTCGTCCACCAAAAGGCGATACACGGTGGTGACGTCATTGCCAATCACCACCTGATATTGGTTATTACTTTCGACGGCCAGAATAACGCCATCGAGTTTATCCAATGCTGCTTTATTAAATTTTTTGCCATCTTTTAGGGAAAATCTTAAGCGAGTAATACAGTGAGTTAAAGAAACAACGTTCTTTTCACCACCAATAAGCTCCAGTATTTCCCCGGCAAGTAAACGAAAATTACTCATGGGCTGACCTCGATAATAGTCATCGTCGTATTTTTATTACAGAATGAATAAGCAGCTATTTAAGCGCTTGCAGTAAACCCCATCGTGAGAACGGTCTTTAAAATTTTATTTCCTCACATGTTCAATATGTATAGAAAGAAACATCATTTCATCATCGGTTAACGAACGGCCATAATCATGGCTAATAAATTTATTCACCCGTTTAGCACATTCATAGGAGGCAGAATATTTTAACGCCACAACGTCATGCAACGAACTGTCATCGCTGGTGACATAAGTATTACTCAGCAAGCGATGCGCGAAAAATTTCAGGTGAGTAACAAACCGTTGAAAATTTATTGAGTCTTCTTCATATTCGATTTTGAAATGGTATTTAACAATATTCAGAATATCCTGAATCACTTTCGACACCGCTTTTATATCCGGCATAGCGCCGTCTTTCTGCGAGTTCAGCAGATGCAGGGCAATAAATCCGGCTTCGTCTTCAGGCAACGCCACGTGGAGTTGGGCATTAATTTCAGCAATCGCCCATTGGCCGATAGTAAACTCATTGCGGTAGAGGCGCTTGATATCCCACAGCAGCATATTTTCGACATAAGTACCCTGCCGGGTTCTTTCGATAGCAAAACTCAAGTGGTCGAGCAAAGAGGCATAAACGCTCTTGTGAATTTTTCGGTCAAGTTTGCTGGTCGCCTGCTTAACGATATCGAGAACGATATTAAACAGCGCATCAGGAACATCCTTAAACGCCTCGCTGGTTTTATCGATGCTGTTCTCTTCATCGAGACGAAATATTTTTTGAATACAGGCCTCATCGACCAGGTCATCGGTTTTTTTGTTAAAACCAACGCCTTTTCCAATAACAACGCACTCCTTGCCGCTAAAATCGCGTGCAACGATGACATTGTTATTCAGAACCCGTTGTATTCTCATATTCCACCCAAAAAAAAAAGGCAAAACGTAAAAGAGTCTTTTATCTCTTTTAGGTTTTGCCTGTTATTCAAACAGTAACAATCCATGCCTGAGAATACACCATAACCCGGTATACCTTGCAAGCGGGGGATGTTTGATTTTCGTTTTATTGTGATGATTATCACGCATTAACAAAACATTCACAACGCCCCACCGCCAGCATAAAATGTGGAAACAAAAACATCCTTGTCGCAGTGTTTTCCGCGCTCAACGTGGGTCGAGCAGTGCTAACCGATCCCGAATCTGTTCCCGCCAGGTGCTCGACAAGGTTTCAATCTGATAAACCGCTTCCAGCGCCTCACGGTCGGCGGCCAGATCGAAAAGGATATCCTGCACGCGATTCAGCGGCCATTGACCGTAAGGGCGTTCCAACAGCTCAAACGTGGCCCCCGCGTAAACCTCGCCCTCCTGCAACACGCGATAGAACCAGCCGTTGCGGGATTGCGCGTGCATCAAGGCCGGTGCGGCATCATCTTCCAGTCGTCCCGCCATGGTATTACAGGCAATCCGCCCCCAGGATACCTGAAGCAGAGCCGTACCCACTTTGAAGATGTCACCGGCGCACACGCTCTGTTCGGTCATCCCCTGCGTGGAAAAGTTTTCACCAAAAATGCCCGGTGCGTCGAATAGCGCAGCGCGATCGGGGTACTTAGCGCGCCAGAAAGCATAATGTTCCCACGCATAGTGTAATAACGCACAGTCCGGATCCGGGTAGTAGGTTTTATCCCCCTGCTCGGTTTCCAGGCCGTGAGAATGAATCCAGGCCCGCTCGCTAAACACCTTCTTCTCATGGGGGGGCGTTGTTGATGTCGCATTGCACAAAATACGGGATAACGTTGCTGTGTGTTCCATAACGCGTTCACGTTCCATAAAATCTCCACCCTCAATGCAGGTGCTCCCCAGCACGCCGGGGAGCAGATAATCAGAACTTGTAGGCAATTCCCGCCCAGAAATTGCGCCCTTGCTCAATGAACCCGTCGTTATAGGCATACTCGGTATCGAACAGGTTATTGACCGAAGCATTGACGCTAACGCCACGGCCGACATCGTAATCCGCACGCAAATTGGTCACGGTGAAGCCAGCAGCGCGCTGTTTCGCGTCACTGCTGTTGTAAGCCGAGGAGCGCGCCTCCTGCGACAGGGTGAAGCTTAAGGGTTCCCAAGGCTTGAAGGTCATCCATGCCACCAGCGTGTGCGTCGGCAAATCAGTCACTTTACCGACTTCATCCTGTTTCACATCAGCATGAATCAGGCCGTAGCTCAGGCCAAGATCCAACATCTCGGTCACTTGTCCTTTTACACCGAGATCCAGACCGGTGTAGTCCACACGCCCGCTGTTACGGTTTTGCAGGGTATTGGCATCAATGGTATGCCCCAGAATCGCATCATTGACGCGGTTATAATAGACGCTGACATCATAGCCCCAGTCGCGGGTAAAGGTGCCGTTCCAGGTCACATCAA
This sequence comes from Candidatus Symbiopectobacterium sp. NZEC151, assembly GCF_025962655.1. Classification (GTDB taxonomy): domain Bacteria; phylum Pseudomonadota; class Gammaproteobacteria; order Enterobacterales; family Enterobacteriaceae; genus Symbiopectobacterium. The sequence goes on from NZ_JAGFPE010000003.1 coordinate 39,481, forward strand.
CCGTTTGCGCCCGTTCTGGATTCAAGTGCGGATTGACCAGCACCGTCTGGCCGTTATAGGCGGGTTTCGAGGTGGTGTAACGCTCTTTGAGCGTAGGGAAACGTGTGCGATCCGAGAAAGAGAGCGACAGCGTATCTTCATTGGCGAAGTGATATTTGGTCATCAACTGCCAGTTAAAGGCATTCTGGCTATTGTTGGCGTAATGGGTAATATCGCCGTTTTTCTCGTGTTTCATACCCTGACGGCTGTCGCGCCAGTCATAGCTGATACCGGCGACTACGTCGAGGTTATCGGCCGCAGCCCATTGGTATTCACTCGCCAAAGACCAGGTGCGATCTTTGTAGCGGTCAAACGGCGCATCGACAGCGCCCCGTTCCCGGTGCACATCATCCTTCCAGTTCACGGCAAACGAGAGCAAATCACGGGTGCGGATATCGGCGGCAAGTTGCAGCCCGGCTCCGTTAGTAAAATCGGAGTAATGGCTGTAGTTCCCTTTACGGTTCTTCAGATCGGCCAGTGATTGATACATCAACAGCGTATTTTCGAAGGTATCGCGATAGAGACGGCTCTTCAGGGTGTAGCGATCGCCAAGCTGCGTAGTGCCCTGATAGTAATAGCTCTCTTTGTCATACTGCGGCCAGTGCCAGTAACGAGATTTCTGGTCAGGATTTGTACCCGTGTAGGGCGGGTTCTCTTTGCTACCGTCCTGATTGATATAGGTAAACACGTATTCGTCGTTTTCGCGCGGGGTAAAGCCCACTTTGACGATCCCACGTTTATCATCCGCTGCGGAGTTAATCATCTTGCCATTCTGACCGGCAACCGGATTGTCTACGCTGCGCGGCAGACCAAGGAAATCCTGTTTTACCCGACTACCGCTGAGCTGAATATAGCCCGTGTCATTACTGGCGCCCAGGGATGCCTGGGTGTCGAAGGCGTTAGTTTTGCTGCGGCTCCAGCCCTGACGATATCCCACGCTGGCTTCCAGCGGTTTGGTCGGTTTTTTGCTGGTAATATTGATGGCACCGCCCATCTGGTTCGGGCCTTGCAGCAACGACGAATAGCCTTTGGACACTTCCAGCGACGCCAGATCGGAGGTGAGGAAACGCCCTAAATCCAGATTGCCGTCATAAGGAACATAGACCGGTACGCCGTCAAAATAGACCGGCACCTGGCGGCTATCAAAGCCGCGTACCTTGACCTGTTGCTCATTACGTCCGCCGGATTTTTGCAACACCACGCCGGGCACCACGCTCAGCGCCTGCGCCACATTACGTTTATCCAGCTTTTGTATGGTTTCCTGATTAAGCACCGTGGTGGTAGCCGCAGGCACCGGGCTCGACCACACGGTCATGGTATCGCTTTCCAGCCCAGCAACAGCGTTATGCGCGAAAGCAAGCGACAGCGCGGTGTAAAGATAATTTCTCTTAAATCTCATTGTTATTATGTCCTTTTCTATTTTCACTAACGCGGCGAGTCTGGCTCCAGACGCACCTTGATATCCGCTGGCGGCGCGTAATAGGGCGCCGAGGTCACAAACAGCGTGATGCCACAATCGAGATAATCCGGCAGGGTGGCGAGCGTAATGCCGCCGGTCAGCGCCAGCGTGCAAGCAGGCGCGAGCGTGGGGGCGAGGCGGGCAATGTTCGCCGCCTGCTCAGGGGTAAATTTGTCGAGCTGTATGCAGTCAGGTGCCGCACGCAGCGCCGCCAGCGCCTCGTCCGGCGTATCCGCCTCTACCACGATCTTTCTTTCCGGCGCATGGCGGCGCAGTTGGCTCACCATGGCAGGCCAGTCATCGCCGTTTGCAAGAAAGCGGCGGTGATTGGCAAACAGCAGGATGGTTTCACTGCATCCGGCGCGATGAATCAACCCGCCAGCGGCCTGCACCGCCTGGGTAGCGAGCAGCTTGGTGCCGGGAATCATTTTGCGCGTACAAGCGATGTGCCCGTCAGGATGGCGCTGGCGCAGCAGGTCCAGCATGCACGCCAGATAGCCAGACACGCCGCAACTCCATTCCAGTACATTCTGCACCGCCTTCCATCCCTGATGCAGCGCCGCCGCCGAGCCGCTGGCACACAGCAAGGTCTGCCCGGCCACCACGCGTTCGCCGTCATTCACCGAGGCGGTCACACTCACCCCAAGTGACGTGAGCATCTGCCGCGCAGCGGCAATCCCGCTGGCACAACCGCCCTGCCGATGAAAAAAGGTGATATGTCCCGGCTGCCCACCAATACCGAGCGCCTGGGTCGTCAGATCGCCCCCCTGAATATCCTCCAGTAGCCAAGCGTCAGTGAGTGCCTGCGGAAGGAAAATCATGATGTTGCCCCGAGCGGCACGCTGTCCCAATAGATCAACGCCCAGTCACGACTCGGTGGCGAAATCGTGCTGACATTCTGCTGTTGATACCAACGGTAAAGCCGCTCACGCTCGTCATCGCTGAGTGTGCCGAAGCTCCATTTCACGTTCTCTTCGAAGCGTGCATAAGTACTGTTATCCTGCTGGCAGTTGGGTCCACGGATAAAATCGACTTGTGCATAAATCCCCATTTGATACAGCACATTCAGGGCATAGATATAGTTAGGCAGTTCCACCACCTCGCGTCCTAACGCCCGCTGAATCACCGGCGACATAAACGAGGTGCTGACCAGATGCGTGGTGTACACGCGCAGCCGTGCCTGCCGGTTCAACTTCTCCATAGCCTGCCGCATATCGGCCACCAGCGTCGAACGCGACGCCACCGCGATATCGCACACCGGCAGTGCGTCCCACTCCTCTTCCCAGGCACGGCGCACCCAGGTCACGTTATCCGCACCTTGCTGTCGCGCGCGGCGCTCTGCCACCTCCAGCATGCCCGTGCTGTAATCCACGCCGTACACCGTCTCCAGGTTATCCGCCAGCGCCAACGCTACGGTGCCCGGACCGCACCCCATATCAAACAGCGACTGCGCACCGCGCAAGTCAATCTTTGCCACCAGTTGTTGCAGGTAGCTGTCCTGGGGCGAAGCACAATTCTCCGCCATCTTCTCCGCCCGCTTATCCCAGTGGTCGGGCGTTTTTTCGGTGCGATGGGCCAGCGCCAGTTGCTGGCGGTAAAGACCTGCAAAATCAATGTCATCAATCAGCATTGCTATCCCTTATCAATGAGAGCCATACAAATGGCGGTGAATCTGCGCCGGGGTTACCCGGTACAACGCGGCGAGCCTGTCGGTGTGCAATTGTTCTGCGGGAGCGCCTTGAGTCACCCGGCCATCGGGCTCCACCATCACCACGCTGTCGGCAATTGCGCGTGCATGAAGAGGATGGTGTGTCGCCATCAACAACGTCATCCCCTGCTGTTTCAGCGCCACCAGCGTTTCCAACAGATCGATTTGGTGACCAAAATCCAGGCTGGAAGCCGGTTCATCCAGCAGTAACAAGCGTGGCTTTTGCGCTAACGCTCGGGCAATCAGCACCAGTTGCCGTTCACCGCCGCTCAGCAGGTTCCAACGACGCTCGGCCAGATGGGCGATCCCAAGCGCAGTGAGCTGCTGCACCGCCGCGTCTCGTTCGCGCTGACCGGGCACGGCAAACGTGCTCATGTGCGGCGTCAACCCCATCATCACCATATCGAGCACGCTAAACGCGAATGCGCCTTCGTGCGCCTGCGGCACCCAGGCCATCACGCTGGCGCGCTGCGCATCTGAATAGCGGTGCAAAAGGGTATCGGCCAGCACAATCTCGCCGGAAAGCAGCGGCAACACGCCAAGAATGGCGCGCATTAACGTGGTTTTCCCGCAGCCATTGGCGCCCAGCAAACAGCAGGCACTGCCCGCGGGTAGGGAAAACGCCACATCGCGCAATACCGTGCGGCGGGCATAACCGACCGTGGCCTGCCGCACCTCGAGCAGCGACATCATCGGCCCCCTCGTAACAGCAGCAGCAGGAAGAACGGCGCACCGATAAAGGCGGTTAGAATGCCGAGTGGAATTTCAGTGGCACTCAGGGCGCGCGCCAGCGTATCGGTCAGCAGCAGCAAAATGGCACCGATGCTCATGGCAACCGGCAACAAACGCTGATGATTGTTGCCCGTCAGCAAGCGGCCAATATGCGGCACCACCAGCCCGACCCAGCCGATAACGCCCGCGACGGCTACCGCGCTGGCCGTCATCAGCGTGGCGCACACAATCAGCCCCATGCGCAAGCGTGTGACATTAATTCCCAGCGCACGAGCTTCATCATCTGCCAGCGTCAGCAGGTTCATGCGCCAGCGCAGCAGCAGCAACGGCAGCATGCCCAGCAGGATGATCGGTGCACACAGGTCAAGATCGGCGCGCGTCACCGTGGAAAGTCCACCGAGCAGCCAGAAGGTGATGGAGGGCAACTGGGTATAAGGATCGGCGAGGGTTTTGATCAGCGAGATCCCCGCGCCGCACACCGTTCCCAGCGCAATGCCGACCAGCACTAACGTCAACACCGGATCGTGCCGCGTCACCTGTCGGGTGATCAGCCAAACCCCCGCCACCACCAGCAATCCACCGGCAAATGCCAGTAACTGGATCAACAGCAGCGGCAAGCCCAGCCAAATCGCAACGCAGGCACCGAGGCCCGCCCCCGCCGCCACGCCGAGAATATCGGGTGAGACCAGCGGGTTACGAAACATCCCCTGATAGGTAGTACCCGCCCCCGCCAGCGCAGCGCCAATCAGCAACGCCGCGGCGATGCGCGGCAGGCGGATCTGCCAGAACACGATCTGATCTTGCGGCAAATGTCTGTCAGGGCTGAAAAGCAGTCCGATCACTTGATGAAGGCTTAAGGGATAAGCGCCGGAAAACACCGCCAGCGCGATGCACAGTAGCGCCAGGGTGCTCAACAGCGTAAACAGGGTTGCCGTTCTCATTGCGCGTTAACGATTCGGTTAAACTGAGCCTCGCTCAGCGGCGCATGCCAGAACAGCGTGGCAAAACGCATCATGTCAGCCTCAAAGGAACGTGCCACGTCCTTGTCCAGCCAGGCGTGCAAGCGTCGCAAGCCGAGCAGCCGATTGATGCCCGGCGGCGCATCCAGCCAGCCAAACGGCAAGCCGCTAAGAAACAGGATGCGTTTTTGCGCCACGGCCTTCACCCCCTGCCATACCGGATCGTGAGTCAGCGTGTGCAAGGTCGCTGCCTCCTGCACCAAAATTATGTCTGGCTGCCAGGCCAACAGGTTTTCCAGCGACACCTGCGCCAATCCCTGACGTCCCGGCAGTTGCGCGACATTTCTCAACCCCAGCAGTTCGGCCGCTTCCGTGTGCAAGGAGCCGGCCAGCCCGGTTTCCAACCCGCTGGCACCGCGCGCCGCGTAAAAGCGCACGTTAGCGGCATCCGAGTGGGCGAAGGACTGCGCCTCCTCAATAAACTGACGTGCCAGTTCCGCCTGCGGTTCGGTGCGAAACGCTACGCCAAACGCGTTCCCGATCGCCTGTAACTGCTGCGGCGTGCGTGCCAGCGTGCCATTGATCAGTAACCACGGGGTTTGCGTTTGGCTGCTGATGCGTTGCGCTTGTGAAGTCCAGGTTTCATCCGCATTGCCACAGTCAACAATCAGGTCAGGTTTCAACGCGAGCAGTTTCTCCAGCGACAGCGTGGTCGCACGCCCCGCCAGACGGCCCAACTTGGGTAAACGGGTAATCGCTTCCGGCAGCAGATCGTTGCCCGTTTGAGAGAAATCGAAGGACGAGAAACCCAGCAATTTTTCCGGTGCCGCCGCCATCAGCAACAAATCGGCAGGTGCGCCCGCGCTGATCACACGCTGAATATGTTGCGGTGCGGGTAAGCTTCCCACCGTAAACGTCAGGGCCTCGGCGGAAAAGGCGGGCCATCCCCGCAGTAACCCTGCGGCAGCCACCGCCTGAAGCAGGCGTCGTCGTGTCACTGGCATAACATCATCCTGAATACGCAATATTTCGTTATATATTTACACACATAACGAAATGTTCGTTGCTCAATGTCAACATTTGCTAACTCAGGTAATCATTCACTGCGTAACTTTTCAGATTGCGCCGACGCTCAAATACGAGAAATAGCACTACACTCGAGGGGCCGTACTTAAGCTAATATCTTGGAAAATAAATATAAAAGAGGGTAGTTATGGCATGTTATCAATGGCGTACACGCGCCGTAATGGCGACACTGATTGCGGTATCCGTCAGTGCCTGTGTACCAATGCAGCGCCAACGCGCCGCCTACACAGATCTTTGCCAGAGTGAGTACCCTTTCAAGGTGCCGGGCCCGCAGGGGGAAACCACCCTGACACTCGAAACTTATCTCTACGATCATGCGATTTCCTATGCTCCTTCCCGCTATACGCAAGCGTTGTTCTCCATTCCTTACGTGAATGGACCGGAAGCCAAACCGGAGTTTTATGTTCAACTGATCGCCTATAACAAAAACCGCCAGCGCCCTTCTCGCCCCGGTAAAAAAGGTGAACCTGCCATCCCGGTGCTCTACGACAGCCGACAGGCTTATGTCACGCTGGAAGATGGCACTCGGGTGAATGCGCGGCCAGAGTTGTTTCTCGGTATGCTCACCTACGATTTCCCGATTCCCGATATGAAATACGCGCGCCAATCCCCTTACGATATCAACAGTGATGAAGTGCACCGCCGTATCCCGAAACTCACTAACAACGATGATTACGGTTCGGTCTATGTGATATTCAAAACGCCACGCTTCACGGAAAACGCCAAGTGGATCATCCATTTAGGCGAAATGACGGTGGCAGGACAAAAAGTGGCGATTCCGCCGATGCCTTTGTGTTATCACCCTCAGAAAGAGTGGATAGGCATTGAACCGCTGATGCGCCCGTAGACTTCAGGCGAAACGAGTGAATACCATGCGCGTGGAGAATCCGCTTGAACAGAACAAGAATAAATATTATATACAATAAGTTACTGCAAACACCCTAGGCCGGATCATGAAAAAAGAAGAGTATTGTTATCGCATACTGAAAGCGTATTCGCTGATTGTCGATTTTGACGGTGAACCACACCGCATCAATGTTCCCAGCCCTATCGACGCTGATGAGACTCTCGCACAATGGCGCTCACGAGTGCTGGGCCCGGACGCCACAAACGTTGTTTTCTACCAACCCACCCAGTCAGCACCCAATACTCGCATATCCACATTGCAACAGCGCGCCAGTGCAGACCACGTTGAACGGATGTTCAAATCGTTAGCGAAGGCGAAGGATGAGAGAGCAGAAAAGAAGACGCTTGATAAAGTCGAGAAAGAAGTGACTGAGGTGAAAAAGCAACTCATCACCTTCCCACGCGATACGCTGGAAGATGTGGTGGAAACCTTTGGTGATCGGCTGGAACCTTCGGTAATCGAGTTTTTCGACCGTTTTCTTGAGGATACAGGAGAACACATCGACACGGAAAGCTTGCTGAAAGAACTTATCTCGACTTACAACAGCGCAGCAAAAGCATTCAGAGAAAAGAATCAATAATCCCTCAGCGCGTAGGCCCACGAAACGCCCGACGCCATTCGCTCGGGCTCAGGTTAAAACGGGCCTTGAAGCGCTGTCGGAATGAAATCGGCGAAGCAAATCCCGCCATGTGAGCCACCACCTCGACGCTATGATCGCTGCTTTCCAACAGCATCTGGCTGCGCTGCAAACGCTCTGCGGTCAGCCACTCGCCCACCGTCATGCCGGTCGCCTTGATAAAGTGGCGGGTAAAGGTGCGGCGACTCATGCTGACAAAAGCCGCCAGCGCATCCAGAGAGTGCGGCTGGTCGAGATGGCTGCGCAGGTAATCCAACAGCGTATTAATATGCGTGTCACGCGTGGTTTCCGGCACCGGGCGTTCAATAAACTGTGCCTGCCCGCCATCCCGATAAGGGGGCACCACCATGCGACGCGCCACGCGATTTGCCAATGCACTGCCACAGTGGCAACGGATAATATCCAGACAGCAATCAATCCCTGCGGCCGTCCCAGCCGACGTGATCAGGCGATCGTCACGGGTGTACAGCGCATTGCTGTCCAGTTGCACATCAGGAAAACGGCGGCTGAAATCGCGCTCAAACTCCCAATGGGTGGCTGCGCGTCGCCCTGCCAATAATCCGGCATAGGCCAGTACGTAAGTACCCAGGCACAGCCCCACCACTTCCGCACCGCGCTGCCAGGCGCGAACCAGCGCCGCCAGCAGCTCGGGCGCAGGTTTCTCATCCGGATGATGCCAAAATGGAATGATAACAATATCTGCCGTTTCCAACAGAGCCAGACCGTGCTCCACATCAATGGAAATTCCGCTGTCCGACTGCACCCTTCCCGGCGTTAGTGCACAAATCTTCATCTCAAACCGGCCCGCCTCTGGCAATGCCTTGCCGAAGACCATGCTGGGCACAGAAAAATGAAATGGGCTGAATCCTTCAGTGGCAACAATGGCAACGCGTAACGCGGGCATAGGCGATTTCCTGTGACATATCGGTTTACTGACAGTGGGCCTTTGCCGTCACCCACGCATTCAAAGTGAAAGCATTTCCCCATCGTCGGGTATCAACACGCGTTGTTCGATGCCATTTTCCCGGCAATATTCACGCAGTTCGGCACGGCTAAGCAGGCAATGGTTCACTGCCTCCATGTGTGAGGCCACGACCGTGCTGTGCGGTAACAGCTCAAGCGTTCGACTGGCATCCTCTTTTCCCATAATAATCGGGCCAAAGCCATCCACGGTAGCGCACCCGATATTCAGCACCACCACCTCGGGTTGGTAACGTTGCAGGCTGTCGACATAAGGGGGAGCCCATACGGTGTCGCCAGCAATATAAAGGCGCTTTTCCTTCGCGCTGTCAAACACCAGACCGCTGGTCTCCCCCATGCGTGTCGCCAGATCCGGGTTGGCATAGAGGGCATCGCTGCCATGCTGTCCGCCAGTTTTCCAGAGCGTGATACCAGCCAGGGTATTCTCCTGTGCCAACACCTGCACCTGTGAGAATCCCTGCGAGCGAATCAATGCGGCATCCTGTGCATTCTGGGTGTAGATCGGCATCGCCTTGGGGATATGGCGTTGGGCGGCCTCATCCCAATGATCGGGATGGGTGTGCGTCACAATCACCGCATCCACGTCCAGCAGTTCCTCTAATGACAGCGGCAGCGACACCAGCGGGTTGCGCAGCCAGGAACGGGCGGTTCCGGCAAAACCGGCCCAGGCCTCTTTTTCCGCCAGCATAGGATCGATCAGGAAAGTCGCTCCGGCATAGTCCACCTTCAGCGTAGCGTTACGAATTTGCGTCAATTTCATGGAAAACTCCCGTGGATAACATCCAGTAAGACAGTGTGAGCATCGATGGTTTGCAGTGTAAAGTGCACAGAGAAAACGCATAAGTTGCCCGCAGGTCATTGATCGATGAAAATGGGACAATCTGATTGATGCAGCGTCGTCGCGTGATTTTTTCAATCCCCATAAAGGCGTATTTTTATGATTAAACGCCAGTTTTAATTAAAAACCTCTACTCAAATTAATAATTCCGTTCACGCTGAATGCGCACATAAATCAATTATTCCCTGAGGTGGACATGATAATTTAACCTCACCTTTCCACGGTGTAGTCACATGCCAAATAATAAAGAAAAGAGCAATGAGCGAAAAAACAAGAAAACGCTGGCAGCGCCGTCCCGGTACTACGGGCGGTAAATTGCCATGGAATGACTGGCGTAACGCGTCAACCTGGCGCAGAGCGACGCAGATACTGTTATTGGCCATCAATATCTATATCGGCGTGACCTTCTATTTCTGGGTGCGCTATTTTGAAACGGGCGGGGCCAGCGTTTATCTGCCCAGACCCGGCGGTATCGAAGGGTGGTTACCGATTGCCGGACTGATGAATATCAAATATCTGTGGGAAATGGGGCGTCTGCCACCGATTCATGTTGCCTCGATGCTGCTGCTGCTTACTTTTATTATCACTAGCCTGCTATTGAAAAAATCATTCTGTTCCTGGCTTTGTCCCATTGGAACATTTTCAGAATTGATTGCTGCCATCGGCAAAAAAATATTTAAACGACACTTCACACTGCCAACATGGCTGGATATTCCGCTGCGCGGTTTGAAATATCTGCTATTAGGTTTTTTTCTTTATATTGCGTTATCCATGCCGGCACAGGGCATTTATATGTTCCTGATGTCTCCCTATGGCCTGATTGCCGATGTCAAAATGCTCGGTTTCTTCCGTAATATTGGCAATATCACCCTGGGCGTTATTATTGGCTTCACCGTTATCAGTCTGTTCGTTCGACATTTCTGGTGCCGCTATCTCTGCCCCTATGGCGCACTGCTGGGCCTGTTTTCGCTGTTGTCGCCGGTAAAAATCCGTCGTGACGTCAACAGCTGCATCGACTGCGGAAAATGTGCCAAAGCGTGCCCATCTACTATTCCCGTCGATAAGCTCATTCAGGTAACAACCGCCGAATGTAATGCCTGCATGACCTGCGTCGAATCCTGTCCGGTAGCATCAACGTTAAGCTTATCGCTGTTGAATGCCCCGCGCTCACCGGTAAAAAGCGAAGACGCACATCGCCCCCTGTGGCAGAGGGCAGCGCTGTCCGGCGCGATGATGACTTTCCTGATTCTCGGCATCCTTTTCGCCACCGTTGGCTTCGCCATGTTGATCGGCGGCTGGGACAGCCCTATCCCCGAACAGATGTACTTCAAGCTTATTCCTGGCTCACAATCCATCGGTCATCCCTAGCCTCAATATCCCTAATCCCCCTTAAAACAGGGGGAATCTCCCTTCAGTAAGCATCGCGCAAAGATTGTTTTACCGTCTGATTAATAAGGACAATTTCACGTAATAAAAGATGAACAAATATTAATGTTACGTCACTTGCGATGTTTGATAATAAGTCTCATTATTGCTTTCGTTATCATCATGGCCGCTCAAGAATTAGCCATGATTTCTTTGGCTGCGAATAAAGAGAACCTTCCCATGAGAAACATGAAAGCAAAATTTCGTTCTTTCCTGCGCGATGAGAGCGGCGTCACCGCCATTGAATACGGCATTCTGGCGGCGGCAATGGCAGCAGCGATTGGCGCCATTTTTGGCGGCGATGGCATCTTTGTGAAAGCACTGAATGAGAAATTCAGCGCTATCGCCGATCAGATCACCAGCGCTGGAACCAGCGCGGGTGGCGGTGCAGCCTCCGGCGCGAAATAAGCACCAGATGGCGGTCAACGCACAGTGGCTGCAAACGGCGCTGCTGCTGGGGTGTCTGGCGTGGTGTATCAGTACCGACCTGTTAGTCCGGCGCATCGCCAATCGGGCGGTAGTGATTTTACTGTTGGGCTGGTTGCTGTTCGGCATCACGGATGTGGTACGACTCGGCGGAGGAAACAACGCCGCGTTACAGGGAATGTTGTGGGCGCTTCCGGGTGCCGCAGTGGTACTGGTGGTCGGGTTTATCCTGTTTCTCACCGGGCGGTTAGGTGCTGGCGATGTCAAGCTGATGAGCGTGCTGTGCCTGTGGGTAGGCTCGGGTCATCAGATCGTTTTTGTGCTGGTAACGGCGCTGGCGGGAGGGGTTCTGGCGCTCACGCTACCGCTGTTCAATACCGTTCCCACCGCCGTGGCACTGGGCATACAGGCAACCAACCGGCTGTTTAACAGCCGATTACCGCTACCTCCCGCACTGCCCGCCGATCTTTCTCAAGGCATACCCTATGGCGTCGCCATTGCCTTTGGTGCGATGTATGTCCTTATTTTTCCATTGTTTTAAATTCCATCTTTTAGATTCAATGGTTTTAAATTCGATGGCTTTAGATTCGATGTTTTTAAATCTGAACGTTTTAATCCGTCGCAACATTAAGACGCACACGCTAAAGCAGGCAAGCTGAATGAAAGTAAACGCTACTTATGTACTGGCCGGCGCTCTGGTACTGGCAGGACTCGTTGCGCTAATGGTCCGCAGCCATCTCGCCGCAACGCCCCCCGCACAGCCGCCGGTGGCGGTAAAAGCACCGGAGCAAACCGCTATTCTGGTGGCGGCGAAAGATCTGCACCCCGGTGATTTTATTGACGCCGCCTCGCTGAGTTGGCAGGTGGTGGAAGGGACGGTTTCTCGCAATTTCAACTTTATCCGTGGCAAAGACAGCCAGTCACTGCTGCTGGGCGCCACGCTGCGTGAACCGGTTGCGCAAGGCGCACCGCTGACCAGCAACGTGCTGGTCAAACCCGGTGAACCGGGCTTTGTCGCCGCCGTGCTGCGCAAAGGCATGCGTGCCATCTCCATTCCGACCAATGCAGTCGCCAGCAACTCTGGCCTGGTGGCCGCGGGCGATCGCGTCGACATCATTCTGAGCCTGCGACGTGATGAGCAGCCGGAACTGCCACCCAGCCGCACACAGCCAGTCGTCAGACCGATGCTGGCCTCTCAGACTATCGCACGCGATCTGCGGGTACTGGCGCTGAATAACCAAACCGACACCGATGTGCGTCCGCGCCGCGATGTGGAAGAGGATGTCGCACAGGACGCCAACGCACGCAGCCGTACACCAGCCAGTACCAGCAGCACACGGACGCCGAGCTACCAAACTGTCACCGTTGAAGTGACACCTGAACAGGCAGAAGTGCTGGCGGTCGCCAAAGAGGTGGGGATGTTGCACCTGGCGCTGCGCAGTGCCACGCCCGATGCCCAGGATGAGAAGCCGGGCCACTCGCGCGTCACTACCCTGTCGCAAAGCACCACGATTTACAACGGGTTATCCAGCCATCAGGTGAAAGTGTATCACGGTGAGCAGAAAGGTGTGCTGGTGTTCCCCGCCCACTGACGAACAGCATTCAGGCAGCCTGACCATGCCGCACGCGGGCTGTTGATGGAACCCTAAAAGCCATAACGGAATTAACGTAAATGACGATGTTTTCGCTGTATTTGAAATCGCACCTTCGGGAAACATGCAAACGATTACTCACTGCGAGTCTGCTCAGTACCGCGCTGCCCATCGCCGTAGTGATACCCAGCGCCGCACTGGCCGCAGGCGTATCAGAAGTGGCAGAAACCAATGTGGTGCACCTGACGGTTCATCAAGGACGCCTGTTACAACTTGACGGTCTGCCGGACAGCGTGCTGGTCGCAGACCCTAACATCGCCAGCTTCGAGCTGCCTTCTCCGGGCAACCTGTTTGTCTATGCCAAAAGCGTCGGTACCACCACGCTCTACGCCATGGATGAGAACGGTACGGTGATCAACGCCATCCGTCTGGTGTCCGAGCACGATTTGAAAGCGCTGGGCGAGCGGATAAAACGCGAGTTTCCCGGCGCGGATATCCAGTTGGAAGCCTCCATCCCCAGCGGCGTGATCGTGCGTGGCAGCGTAGACACCCCGCAAGATGCAAAACGGGTGATCGACAGCGTACAGGCTTACATCAGCGCGTCCGCCGGAGCACAAGGTGGCGGCGGCGGTGGTGGCGGCGCTGAAAAACTGCCGGGCAGCAGTGAATCCTCCGCCAAAGTGATCAACCAGCTCAAGATCAAAACCCCGTCACAAATCAACATTCAAGTGCGTGTGGTAGAAGTCTCGCGCAAATTGACCAGCGAACTGGGCTTTAACTGGGCAGCCTCACTGAGCACGGGCAGCGGCAACATCAACGCGGGCAGCGGTACGCGACTGGGGCTGTTTGACTCCGCCACCGGACGCTTTAGCAACCCCACCGATGCCGGTTTCTTAAGCTTTGGCCGCTCGCGCTTAAGCGGTTTGTTAACCGCGTTAAACCAGCAGGGCATGGCGACGGTATTGGCAGAACCCAACCTGACCGCGATGTCCGGTGAAACGGCCGCCTTTGCCGCCGGTGGTGAAGTGCCTATCGTGCTTATCACCAACAACAGCGTCAGCATCGATTACAAATCTTACGGCGTGATCCTGCGTATGACGCCAACGCTGCTCTCAGCTAACCGCATCAGCCTGCACATTGCGCCGGAAGTGAGTGAACTGACGGACGTAGGCGCGGTAGACATCCCCGGCGGCTCACGCGTACCGGCGCTCAAAGTACGCCGTACCGATACTACGGTAGAGCTGGCAAGCGGACAAAGCTTTGCGCTGGCAGGCATGCTGCGCAGCGCCAACGGCCAGACTGTGACCGGCGTACCGGGCTTGAGCAGCATCCCCTTGTTGGGACGCGCTTTTGAAAACGAATCCACCAGCCATGAAGAAACCGAACTGGTGATCATCGCCACTGCCTATGTCGTTGAGCCGGTCAATGCCGGAGAGCTGCAAACGCCAGGGCAAGGGGTAAGAACGCTGGATGCCGTCACACCGAGCTTCGGCTCCGTCGGCTACCTCTACTAACCCTGGATGACAACGGTGAAAAACATGAATAACCACACCACAACGCACACGCTGTTCTCCATGACGCTCTGCGCCTGCGCGCTGTTATTGGCCGCGTGCGGCGACAGCAGCATCAATAAAATGCGTACCGATCGTTTCGAGCAGCCAGCTCTCAAACCGATCGAAGTCCGTCCAACCTCACTGGCGGTGACGCTGGCGGTTGCACCTAACGGACGCGGTTTTACGCCCGAATCGCTCAAGCAGCTCAATGTCATGCTGAAAGATCAGGGCCGTCTCGCCAAACAAACCCTGACGCTGGTCCCGCATTCGGTGCGCGGCGAGCAAATGGCAGACCGCCTGGCCGTGGTACTGAAAAATGCCGGGGCCGACGCGCGCAACGTGAAGCAATTGCGTCGTTCGACAGCAAGCGGTCAAACCGGCGATCTGGAAGTGATTTCAGAAGCGCTGGCGGTAAAAACCACGCGTTGCGAAGTGAACAATCCCGATCAGTTGATGGTGAAACCTTTTGAAGGCATTGGCTATCTGGGCTGTGCCACGCAAAACAACCTGGCGAAGATGGTGGCTGAGCCGCGCGATCTGATCCAGGCCAAGGCGCTGGACGCTGCCGATGGCGTCACCGCAGTGAACAGCATCGAACGCTATCACAAAGGTGAAGTGAAAGAGCTCATCGACATTAACTTTGACGAAGATTAAGGGCGAGGCATTCCATGAGCGACATTACCCTTACCGATGGCGAAGCACTGGCACAACCGCTGGTCGCCTTCGTGCATGACGCCCGCGAGGCGGCTGACGTCAGCGATCTGCTCTCGCGCTTGAATCAGCATGCCGTGCCGGTGCTGTCCGGCGGTATTGCTGGCGCACGCCAATGGTGCGAGCTGAATCTACCGCCGCGTATCCTGCTGGTGGATCTTGATGATACCCACTGGCCGCTGCCCGCGCTGGAAGAGTTGCTGGGCGTGTGTGGCCCCACCACTCAGGTGGTGGCGGCAGGCAAAGCGCAGGATATCGGCCTGTACCGTGCACTGCTCCAGATTGGCGTGGTGGATTATCTGGTCAAACCCTTCACCCTCGATCTGCTGGCGACGACGCTCGCCAAGTGCGAAGGCCAACAGGCTGGGCCGGAATACGCCCGCATGGGCAGGACCATTGCAGTGGTCAGCGCCAGCGGCGGTTGCGGTGGCAGCACCGTGGCGATGGGGTTGAGCCGCTTGCTCTCCGCAGAGCGCCATCTGCCCGTTGCTCTGGTGGATTACGACCGCCGTAACGGCGATCAGTTGCTGCTGCAAGGGCAAACGGAAGACGGTGGACTCGCGGCCGTGCTGGACACGCAGGAGCTAGATACCCGTCTGCTGCAACGCGCCCTGCTGCGCGTGGATACGCGCCTGCATATGCTGGCACAGAAGCCAGAACTGGGCGAAATCAGCCCGGTTGACGTGGACAACGTGCTGAATCTCGGCGGCGTGCTGTGTCGCATGTTCAATCAGGTGATTTGGGATTTGCCGAACAGCTACCCAACCGGCGCGCTGGAAGTCCTGTCCTTTGCGGATCTGCGCATTATCGTCACCGAATTGACGCTGCAAGATGCGCGCAATGTGCGCCGTATCCTGCATGAGATCGGTGATGAAAGCGAAGGCCAGCGCCTGCTGTTGGTGCATAACCAGAGCCGTTTTGCCAACGCCGCCCCACTCACCCGCGACCAGTTTGAGCAGTTCACCGGACGCAAGATTGACGTGGTGTTGCCGCATGCTGGTCACGCGCTGGCGCACAGCCTGACGCTGGGTGCGCTCAACTTGACCGCCGCCCCCGCCTTCTTGCAGGGCTTGCGCCAGCTGGTCGATCTGGCCTGCGGTGTGCGTGCCAGACCGGCAGAAAAACGCTGGTTTACACGCTGGTTAAAACGCGCCTGATGCGGCGTTTTCAAAAAGGTAACTGACCATGTTGATTCGCAGAAGCCAGCAGCAAAAGCAGGACGCCAGCAAAGGCGCACCGCAAGCGACACCGGCGGCCACCGTCACAGAGCTGAAGGCACGCCCGGCGGCAGACACTCGCCCCCAGTCCACCGCCAGCCCGGCGGCGGCGCCCAGTGCAGCCCCGCGCCAAACGGACAACCGCACCAGCCAACGCCGTCTGATCCGTGCACAGCTTTACGATCAGATCGATGCAGGTAAAGCGGCCATGATGGGTCGCGACAAACTGCTGGCACAAATTGAAACCGTGATTCGCCGCATTTGCGACGAACAGCGCCTCCAGCTTTCGCGTCAGGAAGAGGAAGCCATCGCCGCCGAAATGCTGGATGAAATGACCGGTATCGGGCCGATCCAGCCGCTGCTGGCTGACGACACCGTCAACGATATTCTGGTCAACGGCGCACAGCAGGTGTTTATCGAGCGCTTCGGCAAGCTGGAACTGTCACCGATTACCTTTATCGATGAAGAACACGTATTCAACACCGCGCAGCGCATTGCGGCAGCCGTAGGGCGGCGTATTGATGAAGCCAGCCCGATGGTCGATGCGCGCTTGCCTGATGGCAGCCGCGTCAATGTGATCACCTACCCGCTGGCGATCGACGGCACCACCATTTCGATCCGTAAATTCATGCGGCGTAACCTGTCACTGGAAACGCTGGCGGAACGCCGCTGCATGTCCTACGCCATGGCGGATGTGCTGAATAAAGCGATGCAGGCGCGCGTAAACGTCATCGTTTCTGGCGGTACCGGTGCCGGTAAAACCACGCTGCTCAACGCGCTGTCGCAAAAGATCGGCAGCACCGATCGCATCATCACCATCGAAGATGCCGCCGAACTGCAATTGCAACAGGAACACGTGGTGCGTCTGGAAACGCGCCCGGTCAGCGCCGAAGGCACCGGACGCGTCGATCAGCGCGATCTGATGCGTAACGCACTGCGTATGCGTCCGGACCGCATCATTCTTGGTGAGGTGCGCGGCGGCGAGAGTTTCGACATGTTGCAGGCGATGAACACCGGCCATGACGGTTCACTCTGTACCGTGCACGCCAACACCTCGCGCGATGCCATCCAGCGTCTGGAAAACATGGTGATGATGGCGAACATGCAGTTGCCGCTGATGGCTATTCGCCGTCAGATCGCCAGCGCCGTGCATTTGATTGTGCAGATTGAACGTATGCGCGACGGTATGCGCCGCGTGGTGTCGATCACCGAAGTGTGCGGCATGGAAAACGAAGTGATCCAGCTTCAGGATCTGTTCAACTTTCAGATCCAGGGCATGGACGGCCAAGGCATGCTCACCGGTGAATATGTACAACACATTCAGCGCCCGCAGTTCTACAGCGACAAAGCGCACCTGTTCGATGCGCAGTGAGGATCGAAGGAGAGCCGATGAGTGATGCACGCCTGAATCTGATCACCTTGCTGATATTTTGCTGCGTCTTTGCGCTGGTGTTGGCTATCGCCGCCTGGCAGACAGCGCGCCGGCATCGCCAACAGCGTGAACAGCGTTGGCAACAGGTGTTAAACGAGGTCAGCCCAGCCGCCGCCGAGATAACCTCAGACTCCATCCTGCGCGATGAAGTTACGACCCCGTTTATGCGTGTGCCGGTGCTGGGACATGCGCTGGCGATCCTCTGGGCGCAGTTGGCATTTATCGGCTGGAAAAAAAACCTGGTGCAACGCGCACTCTCGTTAGGCGCTGTCAGCCTGGTGATCGGCATGATCATGGGACAGCGCACGCTGCTGCCATTGACGATGGGACTGGTATTTACCCTGCTGCTGTTTGTCAGCACCGCCGTACTGCTGTTCCGCTCCACGCTACAAAAGCACCTGAAAGCCCTGCGCGAAAGCCTGCCGGAAGCGATCGATGCCATTACCCGCAGCTGTCGTGCCGGCGTACCCGTGGCGAATACCTTCGCCATTGTGGCCGAGCACCTGAGCGGCCCGCTGGCCAACGAATTCAAAACCATCGATCACTGGCTCAAGCTGGGCATTCCCTTACGCCAGGTGATCCAGACCTCTGCCACTCGGGTGCCGATGGCGGAATACCGCTTCTTCGTGGTGATTCTGATCATTAACCAGGAAGCGGGCGGTCGGTTGGGTGAGACGTTGGAGCGGCTCTCCGCCACACTGCGCGACAGGCGCGAGCTGCAACTGAAAGTGCAGTCGAAAACCTCAGAAGCGCGCGCCTCCGCCAAGATTGTTGCCGCCCTGTTCCCCTGCTGTCTCGCCTATTTGTATATGAAATCGCCGGAGGATTTCAGCTTTTTGTTCTCCGACCCGGTGGGCACCTCGGTGCTGATTTACGCCCTGTGCAGCGTCTCGCTGGGGATGTTGGTGACCCATTTGATGGTCAAGCGGGTTGGATAAGAGAGAGCCGAAATGACGTTATTAAGCGACCCCTTACTGCTGCTGGCGCTGATGTTGATCATCGCGGGTATCGTGCTTGGCCGTACGCAACATAAGGCGCGTCAGTACAAACTGTTGGAAAACCGCCTGCGTGGGCATCTGCCTGCCGCGAGCACGGAGACAGATTCACAAGACTCCATCCTGCGCGGTCAGGGAGCAGCGTTATCCCCCTGGCTGGAAGCGCTGCTGCGGCCGCTCGCGGCGCAAGGCGAGCAACTGGCGGGTTCAGACCGCGACCGTCGCAACCTGCGCCGCATGCTGGATCTGGCCGGTTTACGCCGTCATGAAGCGGTGGGCTGGCTGGTGATGGGAAAATTTATCACCGGTGCGCTGATTGCCGTACTGCTGGTATGGGGATGGCTGCCCGCCGCCGATCGGCTCGGCCTGACGGGTGCCGCGACCGGCCTTATCGGCTTTTTTGTCGGCACGATGCTGCCCGAGTGGTGGTTACGTTGGCGTGCCGCCAGCCGGGGCGAAAAACTGGCGCGTGCGGTGCCGGATGCGCTGGATCTGATGGTGGTGTGCGCCGAAGCAGGCTTGCCGATCGGACGTGTTCTGCACGTGGTATCGAAAGAGCTGGGCCTTTCCTCACCGGAAATGGCCGATGAACTGCACTACACCGCCGCTGAATTGCAGATCTTGTCCGATCGTACCTTGGCGATGATGCACCTGGCAGAGCGCACGCGCGTCAGTGAAATCGAAAGCATGGTCGCCACCCTGATTCAGGCAGAACGCTACGGCACCCCGCTCTCTCAGGCGCTGCGCACCATCGCGGACGAAAGCCGCAAGACACTGATTTTAGGGCTGGAAGAGAAAGCGGGCAAGCTGCCCGCCCAGCTCAGCGTGCCATTGATGACGCTGATCCTACCTCCCATTATCGCCATTATGGCTGCCCCCGCCCTGGTGCGTGTGGTGCGCCTGTTGTCACAATGAACCACCGATGGAGTCCGTGAAGATGTTTGGTCAGATAACCTTGAGTAACAATATGGCTTACCGCCGCCGCACCTTCTCATTGACCGTGTTGCTGCTCAGTATGGTGCTGGCCGGTTGTGGCAGTTCAATGGCGATCAAAGGCAATAAAGACGAAGGGCTGCGTCTGGCGCGTTTACTGCGCGATCAGGGCCGGGTGGAAGCCGCGACCGACGTCTATACCCGTTTGGACAGCCGTAACATGCTGAAAGGATCAGAGATGCTGGAATACGCCAGCGTTGCCGCGCTGGCTCGCTCCCCGCAGCAAACGCTGGAGCTGTACAGCCGGGCACGTCAGTCATTAGGCGGCGACACGGACAAAATGTCGCCCGAAGAAGCGCTGGCAGTCTGTCTCGGCATGGGGCGCGCCCAGTTAGCGCTGGGGCGTAACACCATGGCGCAGAAAGATTTCACCTGTGCGCTGAAAGCGCAGCCCAACAACACGCTGGCGCTGAATGGCATGGGCGTGGTGATGGACAGCGCAGGGCAGCACACGCAGGCACGTCAGATGTTCGAAAAAGCCTTGCAGGTGAACCCGGCAGACGTCTCCGCCATCAACAACCTGGCGCTCTCCTGGCTTGCCAGCGGCAACCCGGACAAAGCGATCCCGCTGCTGCGCTCACTGGATGACGGCAACACCACCGGTAAACTTAATCTGGCGCTGGCCTATCTTGCCAGCGACCGGGAAGAGGATGCGCGCACGGCACTTGGTGCCATTGCCCAGCCACAGCGGATTGACGCGCTGATCGCCTCGCTGCACCAGCGTCTGCAACAGATGCAGCAGGATAAAACCCGTGGCGAAACGCTGCTGGCCTCCAGCCGCCAACGCCTGCAACTGAGTAGCCCGGAATAATGGCAAGTATGCGCGATACGTTCCAACATCAGGCCCAACGCTGGCGCGCCTCGCGCGGCGTGGTAGCGACCGAAGTGGCCTTTTTGGTGCCGGTCGCGATGGTCGGTGTGATGATGCTGTTTGAACTGGCGCGTATCGGGCTGGTGATCGCGGTCGGCAGCGCTGCGCTGGATAAAGCAGTGCAAAGCTTCCGCCTCGATAATCTCAACGCCGCCAGTCCGGAACAGATGAGCACGCGCCTGAAAACGCGCATGGTGGATTCGGCGTATGGCTATCTCAACGCAGACAACCTTACCGTCAATGTGCTGCATTTTGAAAACCTGAACCAGCTGGGTGGTTTTACCGCCAGCGGCAATGCATCAAACGATGCACAAAATGACGAAGAGAACAGTACCACGCTGCCGGTATGGTCCGTCACGGTACAGATCGAAAAGGCGTTCATCACGCCGCTGCCGGAAGTGTTAACCCTGGGCACCACCTTCCGCTATCAGTACAAGCACGTGTTCGGCACGGAGTTACGCAATGACAATAACTAACACGCTGTTGCGCTACGTGAAACGTTTTCGCAGCTCATGCCGTGGGGTTGCCGCCGTGGAAACCGCACTGGCGTTTCCGATTGTTCTGGCGATCGGTTCGCTCTGCGCCGACATGTACAGCGTTGGTCTGGAACGTTCTCGTATGGAGCAGCGCGCGGGTGCCATCGCCTCAATACTGGCGATGCAACAAGATCTGACGGAAACCGGGTTGCAGGGATTGCTGGATACCGTACTGCCCAATCAGCGATTGGGGAATTATCAGTTACTGATCAGCAACGTGCGCCAGACTGGCGATCTCTATTGGCAACTGAGTCGCGGCACGGCGAAAGGGCTGTGCGTGGGGAGTGAAACCCAGACGAATACGCCCTATCTGCCAGACCTGCCGGAGCGCGATGCCAAAAAGGGCAGCAAAAATACCTCTATGCTGGTGGTGGAGATTTGTCGCCAGGGCAAAGATGTCGCCCTGCTGGGCGGCATGTCATTAGGCGGTTTATTGCACGCCACGGCAATCAATCGGGTTGCCATCGGCGTCGTGGATTTAGACGAAACCCTGAGCAAAGAAGCCGGGTTGGATAACGATAAAAAATAACGACGCGTGACGGGCAAAAAGACCCACTCTAACCACGCGCACTGATACAGAGCCATGTCGTATTCCTTTTTTTCCCGCTGATTCGGGCGGGATAGCTATGCACTAAATTTGGTCAATCAGGACAATAAAAGATGAAAAAAGCGATTAAAAACAGTGAAGTTAAAAAAGATGGTCGTAGCGTGCGCCCCTTTTGGCGCACCGCGCTGTCCGCTTTTATGCATCAGGAAACCGGTGCGGGCACGGCGTTCTACGTGCTCGGCACCATGGCACTGCTGGTCAGCGCCGCCTTCATTGTCGATACCTCAACCGCCACCGGCGATGCCACGCAGATCAAGCGCGCAACAGACGCCGCCGCACTGGCCGTCGCGCATCAGGCCACCATCAACGGCGACGAGTATGACCCGGAACAGATTAAAGAGCTGGCCTATCAGTACGTCAAAAACAACCTCGGATTGAATAACGCCCTCGACAATAAGCTCACTCGCGAAGACGTCACCGTCACCGAAGGGCGCAAAAACGACACGCGCAAAACCTATACCGTCGAAGCCAGCTTCAATACCCAGCCTAATCTGATGAATTTAGGCGCACGAAAGCAGGCAGTGTACTCCACGGCGGAAGTGATCAATCGGCCAACGGAAATCGCCTTCATGATGCCTGTCACCGGTGAAATGAGCGATGCCGATATCCGCGCATTGAAAAGCGTCAGCCGCAAATTTGTCGAACGCATGCTGAGCAGCGCCGATGGCAAGCGGGACAACCTGTGGCTCTCGCTGGTGCCTTACAGCCAGTCGGTTAACGTGTATGACGCAGAAGATACCAACCGTATTCGCCGCTGGGCAACACCTACCGCGCTCAACCCGATAGAACTCACCACGCTATTTCGCACCGGCTATCGCGGTTTGGACGATCGCCGTATTCCCGACAGACGTGCAAATTTGCTGTGCATGTACCGCGGTCTGGGCGCGGAAGAAAATTTCTTTTGGGATGAGCCGCCAGTGGCGCAGTTTGGCGTCTATTACCGTCACGATCTGCCGCAAAACGGGAGCCCCGGCGCGGCACCGATCTCCTGGGTCGGACCTAACCCTGATTTCGGCCAGGCCAGCGGTGTTAACGATACTCGCTGGATGGTAGCCGATCGCGGCTGTCCCAACGCCGCACTGCTGCCGCTCACTAATGAAGAAACCAAGCTGGAACAGCGTATTGCTCAGTTCACCCCGCGTTTCAACGTTAACTATGCCATTGCCATGGGCTGGGCTGCCGCCGCGCTGTCACCCAATATGCGCGGTTCGGAAGGCTGGGGCGATGCCAAGCTGCCGCTTGATTTCAATCAGGACGGCAAAGGCGACGGGCAAAAAGTGATTGTGATGATGGCGAACACCGTCGGCAACTGGTTCGACACCGACAGCTACAACTTCAAGCGCAATCAATTTTCTGGCAGCACCGGCTCAGACGTTTCACGCCAGTTCGCCCGTAAACGCTTTCGCGATCTGTGTGACAGCTTCCGTATACGCAATCTCAAATTCTATTTTGTGGGTATTCGCCCCGGCGATCCGGAGGATTTCGGCCGCAACCTGTTTGACGAGGAAGCCACTCCGGGCCTGCTTATCTGCACCGAAGGTGAAAAACGCATGAGCTTTGTAGATGGCGCAGGGTTCGGCGCAGAGGGCGTCGAAGATCAACTGATTCAACGGCTGAATCGCATTGCCAGCCAAATCGAAACCGAGGGCGGCTACGTGCGGTTGGTGGAGTAAGCCCCCTATCTCGCCAGCCAAACGCGATTTGCTTCTTTTATAAGGACAAAACACCATGACATTTTCCCGTTCCAAAGCCGGCAATACACCTGCGCGCCCACCCCGTCAGGCATGGGTGTTGGAACCGCGCATGATGTTCGACGCCGCTGCCGTCGCCACCGCGGATGCCGTTGCCGCTCAGGTTATCGCGCCCACCGACAGCGCGCCGGGTGTGGATGCCACCCCGGCCCACGGTACGGTAACCATCAATGAGGGAGAAACAGGCTTTGCCGCCGTGGATCTGTTCAGTAAGGTGACCGTGTCCACTGACACCGGTGCGGATAGCAGCGGCAAGGAATTGACCGAGTTAGTGATCACCGTCGATCGCACCGGTGCCAATCAAGTGCTGATGATCGATGGCAGTGACATTGCCCTGAAACCCACCACCACCGGAACCGAAGCGACCCTCAACAACGGTTACAGCTATAAGGTCACCGTCAGCGGTGGCACCACCACCATCACGCTGAGTATCGAATCATCAGACGCTTTTCAACCCGCTGACGTTGCCACGCTGATCGACGGCATTGCCTATAAACCACTGGACAGCAGCGTGGCAAGCGGTGATGTCACGGTTACGCTGAAAAGCCTGAGCGATCAGGACGCGAAAGCGGCGTTGGATATTCACGCCACCGTGACGGTAGACAACAAGGTTAACGTGCCTCCCGCGCTTTCCGGCAGCCTATTACAGGAAGCAGAGGCCTTTACCGCAGGCACACTGGCGAAAGCGACAGAAATCGCCTATTCCACAGATGGCAGCCACGTGTACGCCGCCGGTTCTGACAACACCCTCACCGTTTTCGCCGTCGACAGCACCGGGCGCTTAACCCAGCAGCAGAGTCTGGTGGTTGACGACCTCGGCACCGTTAACCATTTGGTGGTCAGTGCCGATGGCAAATCGGTCTACACCATTGCCGGTAACGGTAATCTGATTCAACTGAGCGTCAACGACGGCAAGCTGGCGTATGTCAGCACCACCCAGATGGAAGGCGGCGGCTCAACCGGCGGACTGGCGATTTCTGATGACGGCAAACAAGTCTATGTGGATGCCAGCGGTAATTACGGGCGCGAGGTGTATGTCTACAACCGCGATGCCGACGGGGCATTAACACAGGTGCAGAAACTGGAGGCGCACCGTAACGGCATGATTGCCACCTCCGGTGACTATGTTTATGTAATCCACAGCGGTGCTGGGATTTCCGCCCCCCACGAAATAAAGGTGTATCAACGTAATGCCACGACGGGCATCCTGACACAGATCGACGACCTTATTCTTACCAAGAAAGGGATGGATTCCATCGACTACGCGCTGACCACCTCCAACGATGGCAAGCTGCTGTACGTCGGTGACCCAACCAGCGCCAATATCGTTATTTACCAGTTAGGCAGCGACAACAAGCTGGCCCAGATCAACACCGTTACCAGCGACAAGATAGCCAGCCTGACGCTTAGCCGCGATGGCACCCAGCTTTACGCTGCGACCACGACGGGCACCGTGAATGTTTACGCCGTGGGTGAAAGTGGCAGCCTGACGCTCACCGGCAGCAGCACCGGCACCACCAACGGCGGTGACATCGCTGTCTCTGCCGATGGCAACTCTATTCTGGTTTCTGGCAACGGTATCAGTCGCTATTCGCCCATCCAAACGCTGCTGCGCGGTGGTGAAATTACGCTGGCACACGGCTTGACGCTGTCTGATGCCAACAATGACCGCCTGGCAGACGGCAACGGGGATTATCACGGCACCACGCTGACGCTTTCCCGCGCAACCGACGCACAAGCTGACGACCAGTTCGGCTTTGCGCCAGGCAGTGGCCTGCAACTGATCGACGGGAAAGTGATGAAGGGCGATACCGCTATTGCCAGCTTTAGCCAAAGCGCGGGCACGCTCACGCTCACCTTCCTGGCGGGTGCCAGTAAAGCTGATGCCAATGCGGTATTGCACCAAATCACCTACAGCAACACCGGCGCCGACACCAATGGCACCCTGGTAAAACTGGCCCTGCGCGCCAATGACGGCAAGGCAGACAGCCAAACCGTCACCTTTGATGTGCTGATCACCAACAATACCGCCCCGACGCTCGATGCCACCCCCATAGGCAACAAGACCTATGACACCCACGGCACGGTGGTTAACCCGTTTAGCAACGCCACGATCAGCGCCGGTGAGATTGGTCAGTCGATTATCGAACTGACGTTGACCATTGACAACGTAGACCAGGCTGCGAATGAATTTATTATCATCGCTGGCACGCGCATCAATCTGGCGAGCGACGGCAGCGGTCAGGCCGGTGACTATCATTACACTTACACCCGTAGCTACGGAACCGGCACACTGACGATCGGTCATGAAGCAGGCGTAACCGCCGCTGCGGCACAAACGCTGGTCAACGGCATCGCCTACGTCAACGACACCGAACAGGCCACCACGGGCACACGCACCATCACGCTGACCAGCCTGCGCGATAACGGGGGCACCGAAGGTGAGGGTAACGATACTGGCGATCTGGCGATCGCCGCCACCATCGCGTTAGCCATCAATAATCCTCCCGGTTGGCAAAACAGCATCACCAACCCCGACGCCACGCTCTATTACAACAACGGCACCCTAAGCGGATACGGTGAATACGTCACCGCTATCACCGTGTCGGCGGATGGCAAAACGCTGCTGGTCAGCGGCAGCGACGGAGCCAATGCGGGTGGCAACAGCACGCTGCGCATCTATAGCCGTGACAGCACAACCGGTGAATTAACCCTGGTGCAAACCTTTATTCAGGGTGAGAGCGACAATCCGGAGACCACGGCGATCGAAGCCAACGGCCTTAGCGGTATCACCACGATGACCATGCATGGCAACGATCTGTACGTCGCCGGGCACAGCGGCGATGCAACGACCTACTCACTGGTGCGCTTCACCTACGATGCCACCAGCGGCCAATACACCTATGCGGGCATCGTCGCCACCCAAGGGGGGGACGGTGCAACAGGGCTGGATGCACAGATCACCGAAATCGTGATTTCAGCGGATGGTAAATCGCTCTATACCATCAACGGCCTGACGACGGTGGATGGCACCACCGGCAAATCGGTGTTAGCCCAATTCTCTCGCGATCCGGATACCGGTGCCCTCACCTATTTAGGCGAGTATCAAGGGGGTTCTGCAACGCTCGGCATGAATGCGCCAAGCGGCATGGTTATCTCCGGCGATGGCAAATCGGTTTACGTTGCCAACAGCAGCAACAGCATGATCACTGTGCTGTCTCGCGATACGCAGACCGGCAAACTGACTTACGTCGGCCTGATCAATGATGCCAGCATTAGCGCCGATCCCAACAGCGCAGCGCGCCCCAGCGATAATCGCTATTTGGCTAATATGCAAGACATTACCCTCTCCCCCGACGGTAATTTTGTTTATGTCGGTTCCGGGCAGCAGGCTACGCTGTCTATTTTCAGCCGCAACGCCAGCGATGGCAGTTTGACCTATGCCGGCACGGTGGATCTCTATAGCAAGGGCTATACCCCTGCCAATGCGCTTTCGGTGCGCGAACTGGTTATCTCACAGGATGGTACGGCACTTTATGCCGGTATGAACGGTGGCTCAGTACTGGTGTTCAGTCGCGATGCCATTACCGGTGCGCTGACGTTTGTCAGCGCGCTCAATACCGGCGCACGCACCAACCACATTGCGGTCAGCGCAGATGGGCTCAACCTTTATAGCGGACGCAGTTCCGGCGGCACCGGACTGGCGATACTTTCGGCTTTACCAAATGCAACCTACACCGCCGATGGCTCAACCCCCTTCGCGCAAGGATTACACTTCTCCGATGTCGATGCGGATCAAATCACGGATTACAAAGGCACGACGCTGACCATAAATCGCGCCAGCGGTGCCTCGGCGGACGATCAATTCAGCTTTAAAAATGGTTCCGGGTTGCGTCTGGAAAACGGCACGATCATGAAGGGCAAGGCGACCATTGCCACCTTCGCGACGCAGGATGGCGTACTGACCATCACCTTTAGCCGTGATGTGGATAAAGCCACCGCCAATCAGGTATTGCAGCAGGTCACCTACCGTAACACCGGCACCGAAGCACCAGCGCGGGTTGATCTGAACATCGCCGTGCGCGATAGCGGCGGCAAATCCGCCACAACCGCCGTGGCACTGCTGTTAACCGACTCGCCGGTTGAACCCACGCTGAGTGCGGAAGGCAAGCAGACCACCGCCATCATCTCTACCAGCGGCCTACCCGCAGCAGTCGATCTGTTCGATAATGTGGATGTACGACTTGGCAAAGCGGGCGCGGCGCTCTCAGAATTGACCTTCACGGTAAACCGTGCCAGCGCCAATGATGCGTTGGTGATTGATGGCACCACTATCACGTTAACGGCTTCCGAAGGCGTGACAGCACAGGGACATTCGTATCAGGTGACGGTTAAGGATGGTATCACTACCCTCACACTCAAGCTCAAGAACGGCGATAACACACCAAACGACGTGAATGCCCTGATCGACAATATCCACTATAGAGTACTGAACAGCGATGTAGCGCAAGGTGCCGTTACCGTCACGCTGACACAACTGGTTGATAGCGCCGATAACACCACCACGCTCGATATCCACAGCACCGTTGCCGTGCTTGATACCCGCCTGACGCCGCATCTGGGTGCCGAAACGGGTGCGCTTGACTATGCGCACTTGTTTGATCTGTTGGATGACAAAGGCAACTCCCGCTTTACCGGCCTTCAAGGCATCACGATTGTAGGAGACAAGATCTACCTGGTTCGCACTCACAGCGATTGGGTTTATGACGAAACGACGGGAACCGGACAGGACGTTGAGTCCAACGTCCTTTACCTGGTCGAGCGTGATACCGACGGCAAGCTGTACATGACCAAAAGCGCGGAGATCACCGGGTTAACCGGTGCGGCGCAAGTGCGCGTTTCCAGCGATGGCAGCAGCCTGTATGTCATTGGTGCAGATAATATCGCGCTGTTTGATGCCAACGATCTGCATCAAATTGGCACCGTTGGCGGCGATATCGGCATGGTGCGCGATGTGTTAGCCAACGGCGACAAGGTTTACATCACCAGCGGCGACAGCCTGCTGGTGTTCACCCGCACCGGAGAGACGCTGACACTGACCACAACGCTCACCGATGCGGGAGACACCGGCCAGCAACTCGACGGTGCCAACGCGCTGACCCTGTCACCGGATGGCAAAACGCTGTTTGTCGCAACCTCAGGCGGCGATACGGTGGTGAGCAGGTTCAGCGTGAGCGACGACGGCACCCTGACCTACAAACAAGCTATCGCCGGTTCGACGGCCAGTGAAGAGGGTTACTACGCCTCCGCCATCACGGTTTCACCCGACGGCAAATCACTGTATGTGGTGGATAACAATACCTCGCTGCATATCTTCACCGTAGCGCAAGACGGCACGCTCACCGCAACCTCAACCTTGACGATCAGCTCAGGTGAAGGCGACGAGGGGAAACCAACCAGCGTCAAGCAGGTACTGGTCTCTCCTGATGGCAGCTCCGTGGTGATCACCGGGGAACTGGGGCGCAGCGACAATTACAACACCTACGGCATCATTCTCTATGCGCGCGCTGCCGACGGCAGCTTGACACAGCGCCAGGCAGTGGAAGGCTTTGGTAATGTAGCAGATTATAAAGGGACGGTATTGAGCGAGGTGCGCTATGCCAGCTTCAGCGCCGATGGGAAGCAGCTTTACCTCACGGGCACCCTGTATATCCAGGATAGTACCAGCGGCTCGAGGCCGGAAGGGATGGTTATCCTCGATCTCATACCTGCCACTGAAACCTTTACCGAAAGAGGCGATGCGGTTGCACTGCTCCCCGGCGGCATCTTATCGGCCCCGGTCAACGATCAAAGCAGCTATCAAGGTGCCACACTGGTGATTGAACGCACCGGCGGCGCACAGGCTGGCGATCAGTTTGGGCTTTCTGCCGGCAGCGGCCTGACCCTGACAGAGGATGGCAAGATCTCGCAGGGAGGCAAGGCGATCGCCAATGTCACTATCGATACCAGTGGCAAACTGACCATCACCTTTTTAGCGGGCGTCACGCAAGCGGAAGCACAGCAGGTGCTGCGAGCCATTGCTTACCAATCCACCAGTAACGACCTGACGGCTGCCAGCACTGAGGCCACTTTCCGTATCAACTTCAATGACGGACAAAATCATACAGCCGAATTCACCACCGTGGTGAATCTCATCGGCGTTAACGATCCGGCAGTGGTCAGCACTGAGCCAGTGAACTCAACCTACGTACCGGGCAGCGATGCGATCACGCTGTTCAAGAACACACTCATTGATACCATTGAAGCTGGCCAAAAAATTCATCGGGTAGAGATTTCCGTTTCCCCGGTCAGTGTCGGTGATGTGCTGCATGTAGAGGGCGGGGACATCTCGCTCGACAAGACCATCGACTATCAGGCTTTTGTTGGTGAAAGCGGAATGGAATACCGCGTCAGTGTCAGCAACGGCGTTGCCACCGTGACGTTGTATGTTACGCGTGACGGCGCCAGCACCGCACAGTTGATCGATGGTATCACCTATAGCCACAACGACGCAGACGCTACGGGTAGCCGCACAGTGGGTCTGACCGTTTATGAGGAAGGGGATTGGCGGCAGGAGCTTAAGACTGAATTCAGTGAAAAAACTGTCGTCACCTTCAAAGGCAGTGATGTCCCTGAAAACAGCGCCCCAGTCTATAACGACCAAGCCGGGTTGAACCTGGGCACACTGCAAGCGGGCAGCGCATATCACTATACCTTGCCGCAAAACCTGTTTACCGATGCCGATAACGACACGTTAACCTGGAACGTCAGCGGCTTGCCGGACGGGCTGAAGTTTGATGCAGCAACCCGCACCCTTTCAGGCACGCCTACGGCGTCTGGTGAATTTACCGTGACGCTCACCGCCAGCGATGGCAAAGCGCAAGCCAGCCATGCGGTCACGGTGACGGTAGCGCAAGCACCTGATGTCGAGCCGGATAACAGTGCTCCGGTGTACAACGACCAAGCCGGGCTGAATCTGGGCGCACTGCAAGCGGGTAGCGCCTATCACTACACCTTGCCGGAAAACCTGTTTAGCGATGCTGATAACGACACGTTGACCTGGAACGTCAGCGGCTTGCCGGACGGGCTGAGCTTTGATGCAGCAACTCGCACCATTTCGGGTACACCCGCCACATCAGGCACGTTTACCGTGGTACTCACCGCCAGCGATGGCAAAGCGCAAGCCACGCATGCGGTCAATGTGACCGTCGCGCAAGCCCCTGTGGAGCCGCAGCCGGAAACGCCAGATAACTCGGCACCGGCCCCGGTGATCCTGACCACCTCGTCGGCAAGCGTGCCCGATGCATTGAATGAACGGGAACAGGAACAGCCCTTAAGCGCAATCGTTGCGGCGCTGTCTCAAACGTCTTCACCGGCAGCACACGCTACGTTTTCCGCGGAATTTGCGGCAGCGCAGTCTCACTCCGCAGCAGAACGCACTGCCGCGCCCTGGGTGCTCGATCCCGTGATGCAAACGCTGCTGCCGCCGCTGGAAACGGTGAATTTTGCCGCGCGCGGCAACACGGTTCAGCGCGACAACACGTCGGTACAGGCGACGGATTCATCGCTGTTCCAGCGCGTACCCGGTCAAACCACCTCGTTGGAATCGGCTTACAGCAGCCTGCAAGGGTCGTTGCAGCGCGACAGCGCTGGCGCACTGGTGTTTACCCTGCCGTCACGCCTGTTCAGTGCGCGTGATAACGGCGTAGCGCTGTCGTTGCAGCTCGCCAATGGACGTCCCCTGCCCGCCTGGATTCAGTTTGATACCCGCAGCGGTCAGCTACGCATCACCGATCCTGACGCCGTGCAGGTAAACCAGATCCAGTTGGCGCTGACCGCGCAGGCGGCCGACGGCGCGCGTCGCACCATACCGGTCACGTTGCAAACCGGACTCGAGACATCGGTTAGCCAGCCAACGGATCGCGGTGCCTCCACCGCGCTGCCGCCGCTACCGGACGACAGCGTGCAGGACAGCCGCATCGAGATCGCACTGCCCACCGGAAAAACCGCGTTTAGCGAGCAGCTTAGCGCACCGCGTGCCGAGCAGGATGCCCTACTGGCAGCACTGAGTGAATTGAGCCGTCTGCGCGCGTGACAGGTGCGGGACATATTGCAGCATTTAACCATACGTTCAGTCGGTTGCAGGCCACTCAGCCCACAACCGACAGAGAATAAACCCATTACAAGAGGGAATAACCCGGTGAATCAGCACACAGCCACTTTCTGGGATAGCCAGCAACACCACCATCAGTCTGTCACTGCCGTGCCGCAACGGCTTTCTGGCACCAAAGCACTGCGCATCGCCGTCACCCTTGCCTGCATCGGGCTGGCGGGTTGCGCGGTCAAACCGCAACCGATCAGCACCGAACAGCAGGTGGCGCAGGCGCTGAGCGACAGAACGCAGATGTTCGCCAATCAGGAACCGGTGCGCGGCACCATTACGCTGGAAGAGGCCATTGCGCGCGCATTGAAATACAACCTGCAACAGCGCGTTGCGCTGCTGGAACAGGCCATGGAAGATAACCTGCTCGGCGTGCAGAATCTGGATATGCTGCTGCCTAAACTGACCGCTCGCGCCGGGATGCAAACGCGCGACAGCGCTTCCGCTTCCAGCAGTAAATCTATCTCTAGTGGAAAAACATCTCTGGAGCCTTCCACCAGTCAGGATCAAACCACGCGCACCGCCGATCTGTCGTTAAGCTGGAACGTATTGGATTTCGGCATCAGCTACTTTAACGCCAAGGTGCAGGCCAACAAATCTCTGGCAGCAGAAGAGCGCCGCCGTCGCGTGGTGGCCGATATCACCCGGCAGGTGCGCACCGCCTACTGGGAAGCCGCCACCGCCCAGCGTTTACAACCGGAAGTCACCACCGCACTGACGCAGGCCCGTCAGACGCTGGACTATGCACGCCAGACCGAACAACAACGCCTGTTGGCTCCTGTGGAGGCGCTGCGCTTCCAGAAAAACATGCTGGAGATGGTGCGTCAGCTAGAGATCGTCGACAGCGATCTGGTGGTGGCGAAATCGCGTCTGGCAGCGTTGATGAACCTGCCGCCCTCCAGCAAATTCGACCTTGTAGTGCCGAGTGAAAGCAGTCTGGTGGCACCGAAGATCGCCTATTCGCTCGACGATCTGGAAAACTTCTCCATGGTGAAACGTCCCGAAGTGCGCGAAGAGGGCTATCTGGCACGTAACAGCGTGCTGGAAACCCGCAAGTCGCTGCTGCGTCTGCTGCCGGGTGTCTCGCTGTTTGCCGGTGTGAACAGCGACAGCAACAGCTATCTGGTGAATCAGCAATGGGCCAGCGCCGGGGTTCAGGTCAGCGGCAATCTGCTTAACGTGCTGTCGTGGTCGTCGGTAAAACGTGCCGGTGAAGCCAATGAAAATCTGGCAGAAGTGCGCCGTCAGGCATTGCGTATGGCGGTGCTGACGCAGGTGAACGTGGCCTGGCAGGAATACCAACAGAGCACACGCATGTTTGGTCGCTATCAGGAACTGGCGCGCATCCAGCGCGGTATCCTGAATCAGACCGCACTGAGCGTGCAGCATCGGGCAGAAACCCAGATGGAACAGGTACGGGTCAGTACCGAAACCATTCTCACCACGCGCGCACGCGATCGCAGCTTTGCCGACGTACAAAACGCACTGGGTGCGGTATACCAAGCGGCGGGGTTGGATGTGTTGCCGGATAACGTCAACGATGTCAGCTTGGCGGCATTGAGCAACAGCATCTCCCGCACCACGGGCGCGCTGGAAAAAGGCGGTGTCGCCGTTCCGCGCCTGTCGCTGGCAGCGGCTACGCCAGCGGCACCTGTCGTCGCGCCCCATCCGGCCCCCTTGCCAACCGCTGCCACGGTGAGAACGCCAACCCCCACAGCAGCATCAGCGGCGGCCAAACCATATCGCGTGGTTAACACCGATATGTGGGATAACCTGCAATCCCTTCAGGCGGGAGGCTCGCGGTAATGATGAGCAGCATGATGCGACCGCTGCTGCTGGCAAGCACGCTGGTTCTGCCCCTGTGGGGGCAGGCCGCGCAGGGGGATATTCGCGTTCAGCTCAGCGCGCAGCGCTATAGCGTATTATCGAGCGAAATCGCCGGAAAAATCACCGACATTACCGTGAAAGAAGGTGAACACTTTAAGCAGGGAGATACCCTACTGACCTTCGACTGTACGGTGTTGCGTGAGAAATTGAACTACTCCAGCGCGGCGGAAAACGCCGCGCGTAAAAAGCTGGCTATCGCCGACCGCCTCGACAAGCTCAACGCCATCAGCCTGTCTGAGGTGGATCAGGCGCGCTCCACCGTCTCCATGGCACAGGCGGAGAGCGGCGTGAATCGCGCCATGTTGCAACGTTGCGCCATCAAAGCGCCGTTCTCGGGGCGAGTCACCGAAACCAAGGTCAAGCGCTGGGAATCCGTGCCGGAAGGCAAAGAGCTACTGGCTATCTATGACGACAGCGCCTTTGAGCTGGAGATGATCGTGCCTTCTCGCTGGCTGGTGTGGCTGAAACAGGGCAGCCCGTTTCAGGTAACGCTGGATGAAACCGGGTTAACCTACCCGGCGGAAATTAGCCGTATCTCCTCCTCGGTGGAGCCGGTAAGTCAGTCAGTGAAAGTGTTTGGCCGTTTGGCCCAGCCTAGCGCAGGCTTACTGCCGGGCATGAGCGGTGTCGCGCAGATAGCAGCGCCAGACGGCAGCACGCCATGAATCGCCCGACCGCCGCTCCTGCGGCACCTACCGAGCAAGACCCACAGCTCACGCTACTGGCCGAATTGCTGCAACTGCAACGGCGTGCCCGCGCGCGTGAAACATCTGATGAATTGGCGTTTTTTATCGTCAATGAAACCCATTCGCTGGTGAAATATCGTCAGGCGCTGTTGTGGAGCAACGAGCAGCAGCGGTTACAGGCGGTCTCGGGATTGGCCTCGCTCGATCACAATGCGCCCTTTTGCAGCACCTTTAGTCGGTGGTGCCGCCAGTGGCAGGCAGAACAGCGCCAGAGCGGTACGCTACGCTGTCAGGATCTGCCGGTTGAGGATCAGGCGCTGTGGCATGAGCATCTGCCCGAACACCTGTTGTGGCTGCCATTGCGATCGGCACAGGGTGAAACCACACTGACGCTGATTCTGGCGCGCGAAACCCCGTGGCTGGCAGCGGAGATCCTGCTGCTGGACACGCTGGCAGAACCTTACGCCCACGCCTGGTCCAGCTTGCATAAACAGCGCCGCGCGACGCCAACACACCCGAAAAAACGCCGCATCGTGCTGTGTAGCGCCGTGGCATTGGCGTTAGTGATGTTGATCCCGGTGCGCCAGTCCGTGTTGGCCCCGGCAGAGATTGTGGCGCATCAACCGGTGATGGTGCGCGCGCCTGTCGCGGGCGTAGTCGATGATATTCTGGTGCGCCCCAATCAACCCATCCGAGCCAATCAGCCCCTGGCGCGGTTGGATGCACGCGAACTGGAAAACCGGCTGGAAGCCGCGCGCCAGACGTTTGCCACCGCCGATGCCCAGTATCGTCAGGCGCAACAACAGGCGCTGTTTGATGCCAACAGCAAGGCCAGTCTGGCGGTTCTGCAAAGCCGCCGCGAGCAGGCGCAAAGCGAGCGAGATTTTCTCCTGCGTCAACTGGAGCGTATGCAGTTGACCTCACCGCGCGATGGCGTGGCGGTGTTTGACGATGCCAGTGAATGGATTGGCCGTTCCGTAGCGGTCGGAGAGCGGATCATGATGGTCGCCGATCCGAAAGATGTGGAACTGGAGATCCAACTGCCCGCTGCGGATGCGATTGCGCTGGAAACCGGCGCGGATGTGCGGCTGTTCCTGAATGTCGCCCCCAATGCCGCTCAGGAGGCGCAACTGACGCAAATCGGTTATCGTGCGGCGCTCACGCCGGATAACGTGATGGCCTACCGCCTGCGCGCCCGCTTTACCGAGGACGATGCGCAACGGCGCGTCGGGCTAAAGGGCACGGCCAAGCTGTACGGTAAGCGCACGCTGCTGGTCGCTTACCTGCTGCGCAAACCGCTGGCGACGCTGCGCGTCTGGCTGGGGGTCTGATGCTGCCGGGAACCCCTTCCGCGACGCCACTCAGTCCGTTACGGGATGAGCTGATTTTGCATAAAGGCCCGGCGAACCGCGATGGTTCCCCCAGTTGGACGCTGGAAGATCCGCTGCGCGGCCTCTATTTTCGTATCGGATGGCCGGAGATGGCAATGCTGTCGCGCTGGTCACTGGGTGACGCCGCACGCATTATTACCGATATCCAACAGGCGTCGACGCTGGCGCTGGATGAAAGTGATGTGCACTATTTCAACCACTTTCTGCAAACCAACAGCCTGACGCGCGTCAGCGGTGATAAAGCACTGGCGCAATTTTCTCAGCAAGTGCAGCGCTCGCGGGTATCACTGTGGCGCATGTTATTGAAGAACTATCTGTTCTTCCGTATCCCCCTGTGGCACCCGGACCGTTTTCTCAGCGCTACGCTGCCCTGGGTCTCGCTGTTCTATCGCCGCTCATTCTTAACGCTGACGATACTGGCTGGCGTGCTGGGGCTGTTTCTCGCCGGACGGCAATGGGACACCTTCACCCACACCTTTTTGCATTTTTTCACGCTGGAAGGTGCCGCACTGGCCGGGCTTACGCTGTGCGTTACCAAGATCCTGCACGAATTCGGCCATGCCTACGCCTGTAAACACTTTGGCGCACGCGTCGCCACCATGGGAGTGGCGTTTCTGGTGATGATGCCGATGCTCTACACCGATACCTCCGGGTCGTGGAAACTAACGCGGCGGCGTCAACGCATCACCATCGGTGCCGCCGGTATGCTGACTGAACTGGCGTTAGCCGCCTGGGCTACCCTGGCCTGGAGCTTCCTGCCGGATGGCATGCTGCGCAGCGCTGCCTTTATGCTGGCTACCACCACCTGGATCATGACGCTGGCGGTCAACCTGAGCCCGCTGATGCGGTTCGACGGTTACTTTTTGCTGTCGGATGCCTTGCAGGTACCCAACCTGCAACAGCGCGGCTTTGCCATGGGCCGCTGGCAGATGCGCGAGTGGCTGTTTGGCCTTGGGGATGCGCCACCCGAGATGTTTCCCCGCTGGTTGCAACGCACGCTGGTCGGCTATGCCTTTACCGTATGGGTTTACCGCCTGTTCCTGTTTACCGGTATCGCGATTCTGGTCTATCACATGGCGTTTAAGCTGTTGGGCATGCTGTTGTTTGCCGTGGAGATCGGGGTTTTCGTGGTGATGCCCATCGTCAATGAGCTGCGCGCGTGGAGCCAACGTCGCAAGGACTACCGAATGAATCGCAATATGATAACCACCCTGACGCTCAGTGCCCTTGTGCTGCTTCTCCTGCTGCTGCCCTGGCAACGAAACGTTTACGCGCCCGCCTTGCTGCGAGCAGAACAGCAAAGTAGCCTCTACACGCCGCTGCCCGCGATGCTCGCCGGTATCGCCGTACAGGTCGGCCAACCGGTACAGGCCGGGCAAGTGCTGTTTCAGCTTTCGTCGGAACCTTTAGCCCACGAGCGGCAGCAGTTGGAGCGACAAATCGCCACCTTGGAGTGGCAAAGCACATTCCAGTTGTTCAATAAAGAGGCCGCGGGCGACCACCTGCGCGTCAAGCAAGAACGGGATGCCGCACAACAGCGTTTACAGGTGCTGTTGCGCCAATCCGAGCAGTTGACGGTGCGCGCCCCGATGGATGGCGTGGTGGCAGATATAGCCACACCGCTGTCTGAAGGCGAGTGGCTTGGACAAGGTGAATGGCTGGCCGTCGTCACTCAGCCCGTTGGCGGGCTGGTAGAGGCTTTCGTTTCTGAGAAAGATTGGCAGCGCCTACGCATCGGTAATTCCGGTACGTTTTACGCTCAGGATGTTAACCATGAAGCGATGCCCGTCACCGTTGCCGACATTGACAGCACTGCCGCACGCGATCTGAACAACGTGCCGGAGCTGGCTTCCCTCTACGGCGGAGCAATCGCCACCCTGAGTGATGGACAGCGTAAACTCCACCCGGAACAGGCGGTATATCGCGTCCTGCTACGACTGCCGCCTGATTTTCACGCACCTGGACAGGTACTACGCGGTACGGTAGTGATGGAGGGCGAAGCACAAAGCCTGTTGGTGCGCGGCTGGAAACTCGCGTCGGCAGTATTGATTCGCGAGCTCTCTTTTTAAACCATCCGTTGACACAACCCACGGTAAGAAAAACTGCTGTAGGGCGTGATTTTTCCAGCCAGCACCAATACCACATGGAACGTTTTCAGAAAGAAAACAAGTGGCTATAGCGCATACTGGTCTCTAATCAGGAACAACAAGGAAGATGACATGATTATCACGCTCTATAAGTCCCCGAGCCTCAGCCCCCTGATAGCACCGACTGAGCACAAGGAAAAACAGTTTCCGAGCAAGATAGCGCCGTACCGGATTAAAAAGATTGAAAACAACCTGCTCCCCCTACTGATAGCCCAACGAGAGCGTTTTCTGTTTCGCACCACCAGGAAACACCCTTGTTTGAAAAGCGTGTACCGCTGTGCGGTTAAAGAAGGCCATGAGGGCCGCTGCCAGGCGATCGGTATTGCGGTCACCTCAGTCGATGACATTTTTAAAAATACCAAACTGAGAGGAACCGCGACACGCATCTGTCAAAAAACACCCCTTAACAACAAGCTCCCGCAGGAAAAAGACCCGGCTATCGCGCTACGCGGTAAAAAATTTATCGAAACCTTTTTAGTGCACAAAACACCGCTGGACGAAGAAACCTACATCACCGCCCTTGGCATCGGTTACCAACTCAAGAGACTCAAGTTCGATCCGCCGCTCACGGATATGTTTGCCCATGTATGGCATGAGCGGGAGCAGTTGTTAACCCCGTTGGCCGTGACGCAATCAAAAGCACATTCACGAAAACAAAGATAATATCCTCTGACAGATGATTTTATGGGCTGTTAATCGCGTATTTTCAACGCTGCTTGCCCACATCGTGCAGCGCCTCCATTGCCGGGCTGATGAGATAGCTAAGGAAAGTCCTTTTACCGGTTTTGATTTCCGCAGTCACCTGCATACCGGGTTCCAGTTGCCATTCGTCAGGCCCGACTCGCAACGAACGATGCTTAAGTGCAATGACCGCGCGATAAACTAATCCAAGCGCCTTATCCTCTGTGGCATCCGCAGAGATATTCTGTAGCGTGCCATCTACCCAGCCGTAGCGCGTAAAATCAAAGGTGTTGATTTTTACCGTTACCGACTGCCCCACGCGCAAAAAGCCCACATCCTGATTTTTGATCATGACTTCTGCTACCAGTTCGCTATCGACGGGAACAACCTTGAGCAGCTCCTGTGGTGGCTCGACGGCCCCTCCTGCATCGCGGAAAGCCAGCGAGTCAACGATACCCTCTACGGGTGAGCGCAACGTGTATTGTGCTATTTGGGCGTTAATCTGTTTGAGTTGGCTCGCCAACAGATGATTTTCATGTTCACGTTCCGCGATATTCTGGGCTACCGAATTGATTTTTTTCGCCTCCGCGCTGCTTTGTTCCTGTTCCAACTGCGTCAGACTACGGCGGCTTTCTTCCTGGTTTGCCGCTACGCCATCGACAGCATGGTGCGCCTCCAAATATTCCTTTTTAATCTCTAATAAGCTGTCGCGGCTGGTTATTTTTTTATGATACAGGCTCTCTATCGCCTGATATTGCTCTTTAAAAACCATTAACTGCTCTTCAGCCAGCCGTTGGCGAGAGTGATGTCCCATCATTTGTGCGTGTAACACCGCCTTTTTACTTTCATATACCTCTTTCTCGTACCGATCGTTTTCCACCTCGGTTATCAGCAGGGCTGCGAGCTGGTCTGCTAGCTGGATATCTTCACGGCGGTAACGATCAGGAAATACGGTGGACCACGTTTGTCCGTTGTAATACCGGTTGAGTTTATCCAGTCGCACAAGGTGAAAACGATTTAGCTTCTGCCTCAGCCGCAACTCTTCGGCCCGCTCATCCAGATGCTGGCTATTCAGTTTAATGAGTGCCTGTCCTTGCTTAACGGCCATACCGTCGCGTACCAACACGCTGGCAACTTCTGCCGTGACCGCCGTGCTGACAGGCCGAGACAGTTCCCTCACCGCCACCTTGCCGTGAGTCACTGCCACAATATCGACCTTTCCAAGGGCCGACCACAGCACGGCAAGGATGAGTGATACCATGATGACCCATAAAATTGCTCTGCCTACAGGAGAGGGCGGTGTTTCCTGGATTTCAATTACCGCAGGAAGAAATTCACGATAGTGCGCTTTCATCACGCCTCTCCCTGCTGCAAGGCATACAGTCGGGCATACAGCCCCCCCGACGCCAGAAGCTCGTCATGCGAACCCTGCTCGCTCACCTTGCCTGACGCCATGGCAATGATACGGTCAGCACGGCGCACCGCCGATAACCGATGCGCAATAATGAACACCGTTCTGCCACGGCATATTTCAGCCATATTGTTCTGAATCACGCGTTCTGATTCATAATCCAGTGCGCTGGTGGCCTCATCCAGGATGAGAATCCTAGGCTGAGTGATAAGGGCTCGTGCAATACCGATACGCTGTTTTTGCCCACCGGAAAACAGGTTGCCTTGCTCACCAACCGGGGTGTCGTACCCCAGCGGTAGCGCGCTGATAAACTCATGCGCACCGGCCAACGTGGCCGCCGAAATAACCTGTTCGATGGGCGAGTTAGGCAACGCTAACGCAATATTGTCGCGCACAGTGCCAGAAAAAAGCTGTGTCTCCTGCAATACCACACTGACACTTCGCCGCAGCCAATGCGGATCGGTATGGGCAATGTCGGTGTCATCAATAAAGATCTGCCCAGACGAGGGAAGATAAAGACGTTGTATCAGCCGAGCCAGGGTACTTTTACCTGAACCTGAGCGACCAACAATGCCAATGATTTCCCCTGCCTGCACGGATAAGTTGAGGCCATCCAATACGGGGGGCGCATCAATCCGGTAGGAAAAGCGGATATCAGCAAAACGCACGGTCCCGTGTATTTCCGCAAGCGTTACGCCACTTTGTTGCTGTTGCTCGGGCGGCACATTCAGAATGTCTCCCAGACGTTTAACGGAAATAGAAACTTGCTGCACATCCTGCCACAGTTGCACCAGACGTAAGATGGGGCCAGTAACGTGTCCGGCAAACATATTAAAGGCAATAAGCCCTCCAACCGTCATTCCCCCCTCAATCACCAGCCGAGAGCCATACCACAAAATAACCACGCTGGTGATTCTGCTGATAAAACGCGATATCTGATTCGCGATATTGCTCAAGTTGCCAGTTTTAAAGCAACTGCTGACAAACGCCGCCGTCTGTTCATCCCAGCGACGCGTCAGGTGATGCTCGACGGACATCGCCTTGACGGGTTCAATGGCAGTAATACTCTCAACCAGAAAAGCCTGATTTTTCGCCCCCTGCCGAAACTGATCCTCTAATCGATTCCGCAGTGGTCGTGTAATGACAGCCGACAAAACAATGTAAGGCAGCAGGGATATCAGGACGACAACGGTCAAAGAAAGGCTATACATCGCCATGACCACAAAAAAGACCACAGTGAATAACAGATCCAACCCTAACGTCATTGCACTGCCGGTCAAGAACTCCCGTACCGTTTTGAGCTCATGTACACGGGCGACGGTCACCCCGGTCTGACGCCCACGAAACCATCCCAACGGGAGCGACAACAGATGACGATAGAGCAGCGAACTTAACGTGGCATCAATACGCTGCGAGGTATGCGCCAACTGGTAGTTACGTAACCCATCCAGCACCACATCCGCCAAAGTGACACAAATCATCCCCAGCGCCAGCACATCCAACGTCGACACACTTTGGTGTGCCAATACCTTATCCACGACAATCTGAAAAAATAAGGGAAGAATCAGTGCCAATATCTGAATAAAAAAAGAGGCGAGCATGATCTCAACCACCAGGCTTTTATAGCGAATAAAAGCCTGAGCGAACCAGCGCAGATTAAATTTCTGAGCCAAATTGTCAGAGAAAAAACGCCGGGTGAACATGAAACCGCTTACTGTCTGCCCCTGAGCAGGATGGAAAATCTCAGATCGATCGCGAGATATCTCTTGTATCAGCCACTTACCCTCTTTAACTGCCAGCAGTAAGACATACCCTTTTTCCGGAAAATAAACTAAAGCAGGTGTGGGCATGTCATCAGAAACCGTGATGCGGGCTTGATAGCGACAGCGAAAGCCACAGTGACGAGCAGCACGAACCAGTTGCACGTTAATATCATGGTGGGTATCAGTTCCGAACTGCGCTTGTAAAGCCTCTATATTGACAGCGATACCGTAATATCCCACGATCGATGCCAATCCTTGCCACACGTATTTATCTTGAGACATGCCCTGCCTCCATTAATACGCGAGAGAAGATTGCTGGCGATGCTGATCTGATGGTGCCGTTGCTAACGGCAGCGAGACGGAAGAGACACTGGCATCATCCTCTTCATCCCAACCCATAAACTGGACGATATCTTGTTTCATCAAAGCGACAGACCGTTGCTGACGCACTTTCTTGCCAGTAGGCAATGCTTGCCCGGATTCAATATGATTGAGAATATCCGTTGACTGCCATTGCGTACCGTCAGCAAATTCAATGCGTTCTATCTGATATCGTGGTGCGCTAAAGAATTCTTGGATCGTCACGCTATCCTTGCTGTTCTGGAACAACAGCGCCAGATCGTTGGCCTTGCTGTAGCTTGAACCACTACGGCGTTGTAGTGTTACTTGTTGCGGAGTGATGCCCTTACTAAGCTTAAGCACATCAACATCGCCAGATTCACTGCTGTGTTCTGCAATAACATCCTGGCCACCACCACGGCTAAACAAGTAGGTGTCGCTGCCACTTCCTCCCTCAAGATGATCCTTACCCGTACCGCCTGAGAGTATGTCATTGCCCGTTCCACCTTTGAGGCGGTCGTTCCCGTTTCCTCCCATCAACTTGTCGTTACCACCATCCCCCTCAAGCCGGTCATCGCCTTTGCCACCTGTCAGGGTGTCATTGCCGTCTCCGCCTTCTAGCGTGTCATCCCCCGCATCTCCGTACAGGCTGTCGTTCCCCTTGTTGCCATACAGGCTGTCATCTCCCCCACCGCCGTGTATCTCACTCCCTTCTTCATAGCCCCACAGCGTCTGCGACTCTTCTGTACCTCGCAGCAACATTGCTTTCAGGGTATCCACATCCCATGCGGTACCCTCAGCAAACTCGACACGCTCTATCTGATATCGTTTCGCAGAAAAAAAATCCCCGACCGTTACCCTGTCATCACCGGAAGCCAAACTGAGCGTCAAATCTCCAGAATTGTAAGTCGTCGATCCGCCTCGTCGTGCCACTGCCACCTGCTCCGGGGTTATTCCCTCACCGAATCGCAGCACGTCCATATCGTCAGATTCGCTGCTGGTCTCAGCAATGACATCCCTTCCATCTCCCCGATTGAACAGGTAAACATCGCTGCCACTCCCCCCTTCAAGGCGGTCATTGCC
Organism: Candidatus Symbiopectobacterium sp. NZEC151; assembly: GCF_025962655.1. Taxonomy (GTDB): domain Bacteria; phylum Pseudomonadota; class Gammaproteobacteria; order Enterobacterales; family Enterobacteriaceae; genus Symbiopectobacterium. The sequence continues at coordinate 82,524 of NZ_JAGFPE010000003.1, forward strand.
TGCGCCACCTGCCAGACAATCGTCATCCGTGCCGCCCTCCAGAGTGTCATCCCCCGCATCACCGTACAGACTGTCCTTTCCCTTGTTGCCATTCAGGTGGTCATCGCCCCCACCACCGTGTATCTCACTCCCTTCTTCATAGCCCCACAGCGTCTGCGCCTCTTCTGTACCTCGCAGCAACATTGCTTTCAGGGTATCCACATCCCATGCGGTACCCTCAGCAAACTCGACGCGCTCTATCTGATATCGTTTCGCAGAAAAAAAATCTTTGACCGTTACCCTGTCATCACTGGAAGCCAAACTGAGCGTCAAATCGCCAGAATTGTAAGTCGTCGATCCGCCTCGCCGTGCCACCGCCACCTGCTCCGGGGTTATTCCCTCACCGAATCGCAGTACGTCCATATCCTCAGATTCACTGCTGGTCTCAGCAATGACATCCCTTCCATCTCCCCGATTAAACAGGTAAACATCGCTGCCACTCCCCCCTTCAAGGCGGTCATTGCCTGCGCCGCCTGCCAACATGTCATTACCGTCTCCGCCTTCCAGGATGTCATTCCCCGCATCTCCGTACAGATAGTCCTTTCCCTTGTTGCCATTCAGGTGGTCATCGCCCCCACCGCCGTGTATCTCACTCCCTTCTTCATAGCCCCACAGCGTCTGCGCCTTTTCCGTACCTCGCAGCAGCATCGCTTTCAGGGTACCCACATCCCATGCGGTACCCTCAGCAAACTCGACACGCTCAATTTGATGCCGTTTCGCAGAAAAAAAATCCCTGACCGTTACCCTGTCATCACCGGAAGCCAAACTGAGCGTCAAATCGCCAGAATTGTAAGTCGTCGATCCGCCTCGCCGTGCCACCACCACCTGCTCCGGGGTTATTCCCTCACCGAATCGCAGTACGTCCATATCCTCAGATTCACTGCTGGTCTCAGCAATGACATCCCTTCCATCTCCACGATTAAACAGGTAAACATCGCTGCCACTCCCCCCTTCAAGGCGGTCATTGCCTGCGCCGCCTGCCAACATGTCATTACCGTCTCCGCCTTCCAGGATGTCATTCCCCGCATCTCCGTACAGATAGTCCTTTCCCTTGTTGCCATACAGGCTGTCATCTCCCCCACCGCCGTGTATCTCACTCCCTTCTTCATAGCCCCACAGCGTCTGCGACTCTTCTGTACCTCGCAGCAGCATTGCTTTCAGGGTATCCACATCCCATGCGGTACCCTCAGCAAACTCGACGCGCTCTATCTGATATCGTTTCTCAGAAAAAAAATCTTTGACCGTTACCCTGTCATCACTGGAAGCCAAACTGAGCGCCAAATCGCCAGAATTGTAAGCCGTCGATCCGCCTCGCCGTGCCACCGCCACCTGCTCCGGGGTTATTCCCTCTCCGAATCGCAGCACGTCCATACCCTCAGATTCACTGCTGGTCTCAGCAATGACATCCCTTCCATCTCCACGATTAAACAGGTAAACATCGCTGCCATTCCCCCCTTCAAGGCGGTCATTGCCTGCGCCGCCTGCCAACATGTCATTACTGTCTCCGCCTTCCAGGGTGTCATTCCCCGCATCTCCGTACAGATAGTCCTTTCCCTTGTTGCCATTCAGGTGGTCATCGCCCCCACCACCGTGTATCTCACTCCCTTCTTCATAGCCCCACAGCGTCTGCGCCTCTTCTGTACCTCGCAGCAGCATTGCTTTCAGGGTATCCACATCCCATGCGGTACCCTCAGCAAACTCGACGTGCTCTATCTGATGTCGTTTCTCAGAAAAAAAATCTTTGACCGTTACCCTGTCATCACCGGAAGCCAAACTGAGCGCCAAATCTCCAGAATTGTAAGCCGTCGATCCGCCTCGCCGTGCCACCGCCACCTGCTCCGGGGTTATTCCCTCTCCGAATCGCAGTACGTCCATATCGTCAGATTCACTGCTGCTCTCAGCAATGAGATCCCTTCCATCTCCCCGATTGAACAGGTAAACATCGCTGCCACTCTCCCCTTCAAGGCGGTCATTGCCTGCGCCACCTGCCAGACAATCGTCACCCGTGCCACCCTCCAGAGTGTCATCCCCCGCATCACCGTACAGACTGTCCTTTCCCTTGTTGCCATTCAGGTGGTCATCGCCCCCACCACCGTGTATCTCACTCCCTTCTTCATAGCCCCACAGCGTCTGCGCCTCTTCTGTACCTCGCAGCAGCATTGCTTTCAGGGTATCCACATCCCATGCGGTACCATTCGCAAACTCGACGCGCTCTATCTGATAGCGTGGCGCGTTAAAGAAATCTTTGATCGTCACTCTCTCATCTCCGGACTCAAAACCGAGTTCCAGATCGCCATAATTGGAGCTCGTCGATCCGCCTCGCCGTGCCACCACCACCTGCTCCGGGGTTATTCCCTCACCGAATCGCAGCACGTCCACATCGTCAGATTCACCGCTGCTCTCAGCAATGACATCCCTTCCATCTCCCCGATTGAACAGGTAAACATCGCTGCCACTCTCCCCTTCAAGGCGGTCATTGCCTGTACCTCCTATCAGCGTGTCATTACCACTCCCCCCATCAAGTTGGTCATCACCTGCGCCCGCATAAAGAATGTCATTCGTAGACTTTCCATATAGAAGATCATCGTTACTGCTACCAATAAAGCTCCGTTCAGGCGATACACCTAAACGCTCCCTGAGATCATGATAAGATGGCATATACTCCAAATAGGCATAAAGTACATTGCTTAGTCTTAAATACGATTCAACATCTGAGTCTTTCAGCATAGAAAGATGATCTGATAACGCACTAAAATCACAATCAATTTTTGACAACCCAGTATTAAACACCACTTTTATCAAATTAAATTCACTACGAAAAAGAGTTTGAGCTAATAGATGGGCCTCTATATTTGCTGAAAAACGCGAATACTCAGACTCTAATATGATGGCAGCCCCAGGCAAAGGATTCGTAGTACCATTTGTATGATTTTTATAATTTCTCCCAGTTGCTATCTCCAATACGGATAATTGACGAGCATCTATATTTCCACCTCTACTGTTCGAATCTAGTTCATCAACACCGGCCCAAGCATACATAATTTCATTTATCAAATTCGTGTCTCTTGCTGTGACAGGGTCGGCGCAAAACTGTTTAACCAACAAATTCAATTTGTCATTTTCACTCATCGATACATGCAGATCTACCATATTACCAAAACCACGCACATACGGTAATTTACGAATTGAATCTTTTAAATTTATTGTACCATCATAGCGAGTCCGCACTAAGTTAGCTGCAAACCATACATCTGCCGATTGGCCGGTAACGCCATCCACATAGGTAATAAGGCTTCGTTGTTGGTGTGCATTACCCTGCGGATCGACAAAGGTAGAATTGTCATATTCTATACTAATAGAGGCGACACCAAAATCCTTCAAAGAATATAACTCACCCAAATCAACTTTTGCATTAGCATTACTATCCCTCCATATTTTTAGTGATTCAAAAATAGAGTCTTTCGCATCAATAGCATTATCTGAATTATCGTCAAATACTTTAAGAGCATTGTAGCCATTAGATGCCATTTCATTATTTTTTAAAGGAGTGTTATTACCAAATAGCTCACGACCATCATCAATATTACCATTATCATTACGGTCTAATACTAATAGACCGTCATCTGGTGCAACCCAACCAGTATTGATAGATAAATTATTACCAAAGTGGTCAAAAAGAATGCCTGCACTAACTGATAATGTTTCAACACCATCACGATCCAAATCTATAATAATAGGAGAAACTGTATTCTCAGCACAGGATGTACTGGGTCCAGTCGCACTGTCATTAGGGGTGGGAGGGATAGGGCTTGGAGGCAAGAACCATCCGCCAGTCAGTGGATCTATGATGCCGTGCTCTTTGAGAGCATTTAAAAAAGATGTTGCCTTTTCCTGCGCACCTTTAGATGTCAAAAATGATGCGACACCCAATACAGTAGCTAAGCCAGCCACGATGGGGTTCCCAGTATAACCCGCTACGATTTTTGCAATGTCAGAACTTGCGCCTAACCAATCACTGGCAGTATCAGTGCCACTTTTATGTTTCGTCATTACACTCGCAATTGAAGTAACTGCACCAAATTTTCCACTCATTACTGATGTGAATTGCTTCTGTCCTGGAAGAGCAATTTTCGATAAAAATTCAAATGCTGTTTGTATTTTATTCATGTAATCATTGATGATTTCAATAGGTTTTTCTTTATTCTCTTTATCTAAGCTTGAAGGTAAACATGTCATAGAAAAATCCTCCCAATATATTTGAATACATAAAAAACAAAATCAATCAACAAATAAAAACAATTAAACACATGATTAAATCTTTCACAGCACATGAGCTTCTTATTTATTTTTTCATCCTTATCAGCAGTGTTTTTTTTGTTTTTATAAAAACACAATGCATACAAAAAAAATAAAAAAACAGATAAAAAAACACAAAGTAAGACAATATCCATCGAGTAATCATAAACATAAAGAAAGATAACAAAGACATCGAGTAAAAGTGACGAAGCCAATATCAAACCACAAGGAGTACGATTCTCATTCACATCATTGACATTGTTGTTTTTCATTATCCCCTCAGAATATAATAAACATATAAACTTTAATAACTTGCGTTATTTGTATATATCGCCGTGTAAAAAAACATAATGCGAAGGGAACATCACAACATTAAAAAGAGTCCTGTAGTGAAAATCATAGAGGGAAATTTTCCCTGACAGTGCCTGAATGACCTTACCATGCACCTCTCGTTTCTTTTTTAATCTTTCCTCTTTATTTTCAATCGCAATGACGTCAATTCCGGGAAAAACAAGAATACCAATTCGGTACTTTCCGGGTTTTTCAGCCTCAACCACTAACTGCCTACCCTGCAATTTTTTATTCCCCCTAATAATCTGTGTATCTGAAGAAGAATTATTCTTAGCAAACAACGAGATCGGAAGCATGCACACGATTAAAAATAAGATGACGCGTTGATATTTATGCAAAAGAGAATAGAAATCATTGATTTTCACCTCGCCCTCATTGAGCATCATCATTCAACCACCTTTTATCTAAACAGATATTGTTTTCACCTTTCACTATTTTATTGACACATAGAATAATGCTTAAAAAGCTTACTTTTTTCGCACTTTATTCAGTTTTTCAATAATCGCTCTATTTGATTAAATAATCGTCAAACAAAAATTAATAAAAAATGAGACTCCGTAGCATAGAATTCCTACAAAAAGAGGATGTCAGACAAGATTTTTTTCTTATGCATTGAATGAGATATACCATTTGACCCCGTTCACAGACTCATGAATACTCTTTCACATAACAATAACAAAACGTCAAGGGTATCCCTTCCGTTAAAGCATCCCCCAACAGGAGTAAGCAATGAAAAGAGCAATGATCGCAGTAAGCATCGCACTGGCGAGCGTCACACTGGCACTGCCGCTGGCCAGTCAGGCATCGGTGAAAGAAGAAATGCGTGCGATGGCGGGCAGTTACAAAGGGGCTAACAGCGCCAGCGATGCGGCATCGCTAAAATCTGAATTGCAGACCATGAAGGAACACGCCACCAAGGCCAAAGCCGATCCGGAATTTAACAAAGGGCCTGACAGCCAGGTGTTTAACGAAGGGTTGGGCAAGCTGATTACGCAAATCGATGATGCTATTGCGCTGGTAGATGCAGGAAAATTATCTGAAGCGAAAACCGCGACAGACAACCTGAAAAAAACCCGCGCGGAGTACCACAAAAAGCTCGGTGTGTAACATTCGTCCGGTGGCCTCTCAGCAGGCCACCGGATCGCAAGCAGGGTTCAATTCACGCTCTTACGTGCTTACGCAAAAAGTTCTCAATGCCTTGTTCGTCCAAACGGTAGCGAATCCATTCACTTTGTGCGTTAGCACCAATACTGTCGTAAAAATCGATAGCAGGCTGGTTCCAATCCAGTACGCTCCACTCCAGGCGACCACAACCTCGCTCTTTGGCCAATTTTGCTACATGTGCCAACAACGCTTTGCCTGCACCATGCTGACGGAAACGTTTGGCTACATAGAGATCTTCAAGATAAATACCGTTCTTTCCCAGCCAGGTGGAATAACTCATAAAGAATACCGCGTAGCCAACCGGTACCCCGTCAATGGCACAAATTAAGGCTTCCGTGCGCGTATCAGGGCCAAACAGCGTTTTTTCAATGTCTTCCCGCGTCGCAATCACTTGATTACGGGCAAGTTCATATTCCGCCAGCTCAATAATCATATCCAAGATCGCGCCCGCATCAGCTTTCTGAGCGGGATAAATGGTTATATTCATCATCCTTTCCTATTATAAACGCCAACATTGCCTCCTGATGCTACCTTAGAGAGGTTGCAGTATGAACAGCATTTTGTTCATTGGGCGATAATAATCACGCCACGGCGCTATCTCGAACGAGAATATCAGCGTGAACAGGGTTAAATAGCGCGAAGAGGGATAACCGGGCATGCAAGAAAGCAAGCAAAGCGCAGAAAAGGCATCCTGCTAGCGCAAGCGCACCATGGAAAGGGATCCACCGTACACGGCCCCCGTATCGAGATAGATCTGATTGGCATACGCGCACACCTTTTTAAGCGGCGTGTGTCCGAAGATAAAACGATCAGCCCCCTCGATCCGTTGATAGTCGCCAGCCTGGGCTTGGCGCAACCGCGTACGCCCCCACACGACGTCATCCACATCGACCGGTAGATCCAAACCATAACGAGCAGACGGATAATCCGCGTGAGCAATAACATAAAGGCGCGTTTGCACGTTGACTTCCAGAACATGCGGCAATGACGCCGACAGATGGATCAGTCGATCGATGGAATGACGATGTACCGGACTCAAGTCGAAATACCAGCCACCACCATTGTTGCGCCAGCAATCGCTACTCTCTCCTTGCAACACCGCTTGCGCCATACACTCATGATTGCCTGTCACCGAAATGAACCAGGGCGCATCCAACAGAGCCAGACACGCAGGGCTGTCCGGGCCGCGATCGATAAGATCGCCGACAGCAATCAGCAGATCACAACGTTCATCAAATTTTCGTGCAATCAGTTGCTGCTTCAATTGTTGATAGCAGCCATGAAGATCCCCAACCACCCACACATGGCGATAATCATCTCCACGAATACTGCGGTAGCGAACAACCTCTTGCATTTTCCCCTCCAGCACTGCAATGACGCCTTAAAAGAGTGTCGCGCGCCATCGGCGCTGTTCATGCAATCAGGGAGTAAAAACCACAAAATCGCAAAATCACACAGACACACATAATTATGCGTAACAGATCGCAGTCGACCAGCATGAAAAATATCCGAGACATGAAAAATAGCGATTTTTATAACAAAGGAACGCCGAGTCTTGCGGTGTTGTTATTGATGATACAGGCCTGATAATGCTCTGGAGGGAAGTCAGGAAAGGCATTCACACCGCCACACCGAAAGCCGGGATGGCGGCAACGCAGTTAGGGTGCTAAGCGGCGTAAAGCGCCTCCACCGCCCGATCGCATTCAGGTACAGCAAATTTTGCATAGTGCAACGCATGGTGCACCTGTTGTTTGTCACTCTCGGGATAAACCTGCGTATCCAGCAGCAGCGCCCCAATCGCTTGCGCATCCAGCATCGTGAAGGTGGTCCGAAGCGCCAGAGCGATATCAGGCCCGCCATAACACATATTGCGCAATAACACCGCCAATTCATGGGCGACGATCTTTCCCTGATAAACCGTATACAGTACATCGGCAATCAGTTTGGCATTTAATACACTAATGCGGGAAATATCATGATAGTGCCCGCCCAATGCCTGAATCATATGCTCGACGGCCTGCGTCGGCGTTTTCCCCTGATCGCGCAGAGACGTTAACGCCGTAACGAGTTTGTTCTGCAACTCATCTGCCATCATCCTGTCCTCTTATTATGCCCTTGGTCAATGGTTTTGCATCGCCGAGGTTTAGGTAACATATCGCATTTTTTGTCAGGGCAATATCGGTTTAAGAGAAAAATTAACAATTTTCAATATAGCGGCGTTACTCACTGATTTTTATTGATATCCCTATTTTTTATGTGGTTCTGATACCCTCCGCAAGATAGGCGGTAACGGGGTTATGTGATACATTCTCCTGCAAAGATGCTCATTTGCGCGAATTTATCCATATGAGCACATTATGGTTCATCCAAACCCTTTTCTCTGATGCGATAATGCAAAAAAGCAATCGTATTTCATTTTGTGAGCAAGCAAGTTAAGGTTAAATCATGATCACCACTGACGGTAACAGCGCAGTCGTTTCTGTAGCCTGGCGAGCAAACGACGTCATCGCCATCTACCCGATAACCCCAAGTTCTTCCATGGCTGAACAAGCTGCCGCGTGGTCGAGCGATGAACGTAAGAACTTGTGGGGAGATACCCCCCGGGTGATCGAAATGCAGTCGGAAGGCGGTGCGATTGCCACCGTGCACGGGGCGTTGCAGACGGGTGCGCTGGCGACATCGTTTACCTCATCGCAGGGATTGCTGCTGATGATCCCGACGCTCTACAAGCTGGCCGGACAGTTAACCCCTTTCGTGCTGCACGTTGCCGCCCGTACCGTCGCCACCCATGCGCTCTCCATTTTCTGCGATCACTCTGACGTGATGGCGGTGCGCCAGACAGGCTGCGCCCTGCTTTGTGCCAACACCGTGCAAGAAGCGCAAGATTTCGCCTTGATTGCACACATCGCCACGCTCAACAGCCGCGTGCCCTTTATCCATTTCTTCGACGGTTTCCGCACTTCACATGAAATTAATAAAGTGGAACCGCTTAGTGATGAAGTCTTGCTAAAACTGCTGCCTCAAGATGCGATTGCCGCGCACCGTGAGCGAGCGCTTACACCAGAACGTCCGGTGATCCGTGGCACCGCCTCCAACCCAGACACCTTCTTCCAGGCGCGCGAAGCCACCAATCCGTGGTACAACAACACCTACTCTCACGTTGAGCAGGCGATGGATGCCTTTGCTGAAGCCACCGGGCGTCGCTATCAACCGTTTGAATATTACGGACACCCGGAAGCAACGCGCGTGATTGTGCTGATGGGATCGGGCGTAGGCACGTGCGAAGAGGTGGTGGACTCCCTGCTGACCCGCGGTGAAAAAGTAGGCGTGCTTAAAGTGCGTCTGTATCGCCCGTTCTCGGCACAGCACCTGCTCGCCGCCATTCCGCACACCGCGCAGAGCATCGCCGTGCTCGATCGCACCAAAGAGCCCGGAGCCCTGGCAGAACCGCTTTATCTGGATGTGATGACCGCACTGGCAGAAGCCTTTTCCCGTGGCGAGCGTGCCACGCTGCCGCGCACCATTGGTGGCCGCTATGGCTTGTCATCCAAAGAGTTCACACCGCAGTGTGTGCAGGCTATTTTTAATGAGTTAGCACTTGCTAACCCAAGGCCACGTTTCACCGTGGGTATTTATGATGATGTGACCCACCTTTCACTGCCGTTGCCGGAGCAACACTTCCCCTCCAGTGCCGGATTGGAAGCGCTGTTCTACGGACTCGGCAGCGATGGCACCGTTTCCGCCACCAAAAATGCCATCAAAATTGTGGGTTCCAGCACACCGATGTTTGTGCAGGGCTATTTCGTCTACGACTCCAAAAAAGCAGGCAGTCTGACGGTATCGCACATGCGCGTGGGCCCGCACCCGATCAATTCGGCCTATCTGATCGATCAGGCTGATTTTGTGGCGTGCCACCAGTGGCAGTTTATCGATAAGTACGCCATGGTCGAACGCTTGAAACCCGGCGGTATCTTCCTGATTAACACCCCTTACAGCGCCGACGATCTGTGGCACCGCCTGCCACAAGAGGTGCAAGCCGGGCTGAATCAACGTCAGGCAAAGGTCTATTGCATCAATGCGGCAAAAATTGCCCGTGAATGTCAGTTGGGTGCACGTATCAACACCGTGATGCAGATGGCTTTCTTCCATCTCTCGCAGATTTTGCCTGGTGACGTGGCGGTAGAGAAACTGCGTAACGCCATCGAAAAGAGCTACGGTAGCAAAGGTGAAGAGCTGGTCGCGCGCAACTGGAAGGCGCTGGAAGCCACGCTGGCAGCGCTGGAATCCGTTGCGCTGGAAGCGGTTAATCCAGACAGCCCGCAGCGCCCGCCCGTGGTGTCCGATGCTGCGCCGGACTTCGTTAAAACAGTGACGGCAACCATGCTGGCCGGACTGGGCGACACCTTACCCGTTTCCGCCCTGCCGCCCGATGGCACCTGGCCCACCGGCACCACTCAGTGGGAAAAACGCAACATCGCGGAAGCCATTCCGCTTTGGAAACCAGAGCTGTGTACGCAGTGTAACCACTGTGTCGCCGCCTGTCCGCACTCGGCTATCCGTGCCAAAGTGGTGCCTGCCGAGGCGATGAGCAACGCGCCCGATTCACTGCAATCGCTGGATGTGAAAGCTCGCGATATGCGTGGTCAGAAGTATGTACTGCAAGTCGCCCCGGAAGATTGTACGGGATGTAACCTGTGCGTCGAGGTGTGCCCGGCGAAAGACCGTCAAAACCCTGAGATCAAAGCCATCAACATGGAGTCCCGCCTGGATAACCTGAGCGTGGAAAAAAACCACTTTGATTTCTTCCTGCAATTGCCGGAAATCGACAAGAACAAGCTGGAACGTATCGATATCCGCACGTCACAGCTGATTACGCCGCTGTTCGAGTACTCGGGTGCCTGTTCCGGTTGTGGCGAAACGCCATATATCAAACTGTTAACGCAGCTCTATGGCGATCGTTTACTGGTAGCCAACGCCACCGGGTGTTCGTCTATTTACGGTGGCAACCTGCCTACCACGCCGTGGACCACCGATGCCAATGGACGCGGACCCGCCTGGGCCAACTCGCTGTTTGAGGATAACGCCGAATTTGGTTTAGGTTTCCGTCTCAGCGTGGATCAACATCGCCAGCGCGCCTTGCGTCAGCTCTTGCAGTTGGCACCGCAGCTCCCCGCCGATCTGGTAAGCGCCTTGCAGGAAGAGAACATTGCGCCGGATCTGCGCCGCCAGCAAATTGCACAGCTGCGTGAACAGCTTGCCAGCGTCAATGAACCGGCAGCGCGGGAACTCAGCCACGATGCCGACCACCTGGTGGACAAATCCGTTTGGCTGATTGGCGGTGACGGTTGGGCCTATGATATTGGCTACGGTGGTCTGGATCATGTGATGAGCCTGACAGAAAACGTCAACGTGCTGGTGCTGGATACCCAGTGCTATTCCAATACCGGCGGCCAACAATCCAAGGCAACGCCGTTGGGTGCGGTCACCAAATTTGGTGAAAAAGGCAAGCGTAAGGCGCGTAAAGATCTGGGTATCAACGTGATGATGTATGGCCACGTTTATGTTGCGCAGATTTCACTGGGAGCACAGCTTAACCAAACGGTGAAAGCGATTCAGGAAGCAGAAGCCTGGCCTGGCCCGTCACTGATTATTGCCTACAGCCCCTGTGAAGAGCACGGCTACGATCTGGCGTTCAGTCACGATCAGATGCGTCAGCTGACGGCTACCGGATTCTGGCCGCTCTATCGCTTCGATCCGCGTCGTGTGGAAGAAGGCAAACCGGCGTTGGTCACGGATTCCCGTCCGCCCTCCAGCAGCCTGAGCGAGACGCTACTGAAAGAGCAACGCTTCCGTCGGCTGAATACGCAAATGCCGGAAGAGACCGCGCGGTTGTATGAAGAAGCGGAACTGGATCTGCGGCGTCGCTTTGATTTCCTGACGATGATGGCAGGCAAAGCAGAGAAGAACTCGCAAGAATAAGGCCGTGCTGCCCGACGAGATCCTCAGTGCAAGCCGAGGATCTCGTCGGGAAAATGGGCGTTAGCGAAAGATCTGGCTGACGGCTTCGGCCACGGGTTCTACCAGATGATCGGGCAGTTGGCAGATGCTGAGCCGAATAAACTGCCCGCTTTTTACTCCAGCCCGCTCCCCCGGTTGCACGGCAATACCGCGTGCGGCCAATGTCACCAACGCATAACGCTCCGAAGGCACCGGTAACCAGATACAGAGCCCGTCGTTTTCAGGCACATAAATACCGCGCCGTGCTAGTGCGTCAGCTAACGCCTGTCGCCGCTGGTGATAAACCTCTTGTGCATGCGCGATGCTCTGCTGAGTTTGTGCATCCGTCAATAAATAAGCCAGCGCCCCTTGCAGTATTCTGCTGCTCCATCCCGCGCCAAAATGTCGGAAGGATTGAATCTGCCCCATACAGGTTTTGCTGCCCGATATCACCGCCAAACGTAAATCCGGTCCATAAGCTTTCGAGTAGGATCGAATGTGCACCGTGCGATCGGGATAGTAGCGCCCCAGACTGATCGCCGGGTGTGTCGATAATTCGCCAACGCCATCATCTTCCAGAATCAACACATTGTCGTGGACAGCAAGCAGCGCGGCCAACTCGGCCAGCCGTTCCGGGCTTATGGCATTACCCGTGTGCGAATGCGTTCTGGGCTGGAAAATAAACGCCGTCGGTTTTTGCAGCAACGCTTGTTTCAGCGCTTCCGGTTCAGGGCCGTGCTCATCGCACTCCACCATAATGGCATTCATGCCCAGATGATCGAGCATATCCAGCACGCGCGCCGCCGTTGGGCTTTCGACGGCCACCGACGAGCCCGGAAACAGCAGTGCCTGCAATGCCAGATACATACCATCAAACCCACCATCCGAGGTGATAAACGCCTCCGCCGGATAAGGCCAATGGCGGCGCACCGTCTGTTCCAATTCCGGAATGATGGCAGTGCGCTGGTAGCTGTTCAAATTTGGGGCTAACAGACCATGGCATAGCGCGGCCGACAGATCAGGCAGCAATGCCGGGTCTGGCGCTGAAAGTGTCATATCGGCCAATATCGTGTTGCCAAAATTGCCGATCTTCTCGAAACGCTCGGGCCGAGGTGAAACATGTTGACCACACACCCACATCCCGGTTCTGCCGCGTCCGGCAATCACCTTCTGCCGCCGCAGTTGAGACCAGGCAGCCGAGATGGTTGCCGGGCTAACGCCCAGCACTTCAGCCAGTTCCCGAACTGACGGCAACTGGCTACCAATGGCGATGCGCTCTTCACGGATCAATGCAGCGATATCCATCGCAATCCCCCGAATCGTGGGGTTGGTAAGCATTCCTGCCAGCCAGTTAGGATCGATTTTTGTGGTCATAAAAAAATAATTTGTTCAATAACAAAAATCTTATTGTACACATACAAATGACGATCTAGTATCAAAAAAAGTCGCATTACGTATAAAAAGTGCGCAAATGTAAGCAAGCGAATAATAAGAGATGTGCGGATTTGTTAGCCTTCACCGGGGAAAACAACGTGACAATAACAATTAGATTGGCTGTACGCGATTGGGACTATTTTACCCCACTCGCTTTAGGCGACATCAAACCAAAAGGCTTTACGTTGGCGATCGACAGGGTAGGCACACTGCCCGACGATTTAGCCCACAGCCCGCATTACGATGCAGGCGAAGTCTCTTTCAGCCGCTACGCGCAAAGTCGTGCGCGTGGCGATGAAAGTTTGCTGGCACTCCCGCATTTCTTGATGCGGGGGTTCCGCCAGCGCTGCATTTTGACAACGGAAGAGAGCCCGTTGACCGAGTTATCGCAGTTGGCAGGAAAACGTATTGGCGTTACTGGCTGGCAGGACTCTGGCAATACCTGGACGCGCGCGTTGCTGCGTCGCGAAGGGGTGGAAACGGAAGATGCGTACTGGTATGCCGGCCGTTTGACTGACGCACATCCGATCGTTGACCGACTCGGCAAGTTTGGTCAACCGGGAAGAATTGAAGCCGCGCCCGGCGAACAACCGCTGATCACGCTGCTGAAAAATGGCGGACTGGATGCCATCTTCACCCCCTTTATGCCAGACGGGTATTTTAGCGGGCATTCCGGGTTACGCCAATTGCAACGGGATTTCCGTCAGGCTGAATTGGATTACTTCCATGCGGTGGGTTACAACCCGGGAATGCACGTGCTTGGCATCAAACCAGAGATAGCCCAAGAGCACCCCTGGCTGCCGGAAGCGTTGAGCGAGGTCATTGATCAATCCTACGCCATGTGGATGAACAAACGCATCAAGTACGCCGACACCACGCCGTGGCTGCTGGACGATTTGCGTAGAACTGCGCAGGATTTGCCCGCTAACTGGAATGATAACGGCTTTGAGGTGAATAAAGTGATGATCGCTGATTTCGCCCGTGAACTGCATGCGCAGAAGCTCACAGAGGAATGTTTAACCCCTGAAGCGCTGTTCCCGTGGTCGTGCCGGTAGTGATGTGAACCTTAACTAAGTGATGGATAACAGGGGTTGCTATGAAAGTTGCGTTGGGACAATTTGCGGTAGATAAAGAGTGGCAAAACAATGTCACCACCACGCTCTCGCTGATGGAACAGGCCGAACGGGCCGGGGCCGATCTTCTGGTGTTGCCTGAAGGTATTCTGGCCCGTGATATCACCAATCCCAAGCTGGTGCTGACCGCCGCGCAACCCCTTGATGGCCCGTTTATGACGCAGGTGCTGGCAGCCAGTCAGGGCAACAACATGACCACCATGATGAGCATCCATGTTCCTAACGGCACAGAAAAAGTGTGGAACACGCTGGTTGCCGTTCGCAACGGCGACATCGTCGCGCAGTACCGCAAATTACATCTGTACGATGCGTTCGCCATGAAGGAATCGGAAAACGTGGTGCCCGGCGAAGAGGTTCCGCCGTTGGTCAACGTTGCCGGATTGAACGTTGGACTGATGACCTGCTACGACGTCCGCTTCCCCGAACTCGCTCGTCGTCTGGTACTGGACGGTGCCGACCTGCTGGTGCTGCCCGCTGCCTGGGTGAAAGGGCCGCTGAAAGAGACACACTGGGAACTGCTGGTGCGCGCACGCGCTCTGGAAAACACCACCTATGTGGTAGCGGTGGGTGAGTGCGGTGTGCGCAACATTGGCAACAGCATGGTCGTCGATCCCCTCGGCGTCGTGGTTGTTCAGGCACCCGAAACGCCCGCGCTGGTCTATGCTGATATCGATCCTGAACGTACTGCCTATGCCCGTGATATTTTACCGGCACTGGCTAACCGCCGTTTTGTAGCACCGCGTTTGCCACATGAAATACAAGGATAGTTTTCATCACCATCACTGATTTTCACTACCATCACTGACATCTGCATTCCAACAAAGGCAGAGGAGAACACAGCATGACACTGAAAAGACTGGGATATACCGCGCTACTCATGGGTTCACTGTTTTCTGCAAGCACGCTGGCTGCTGACATACCGACCCAAACCCTGAACAAAAGTTTGCACGATCGCTTGCCGGATGATGTGAAAAAAACCGGCGTGCTGAATGCCGTCAATAATGGCTCATTCCCTCCTTACCAGATTGTTAACGGCACACACTCTCTCGATGGAGCCAGCGCTGATCTCGCTAAAGCGTTGGGCGAACTGCTGGGCGTTAAAATCGAGCATGCTTCCGTCAGTGGGCTATCTGGCCTGTTGAGCGGCATCCAGTCTGGCCGTTACCAGTTTGCGCTGGGGCCAATCGGTGATTTCCCTGCGCGTCAGGAGAAAAATGATTTCGTCGATTTTGTGCGTGAATTTGTAGTGTTCGCAGTGAAAAGCGGTAACCCGGAAAAAATCAATACGCTGGACGATACCTGCGGTAAACGTATTGCGGTGATGTCCGGCGGTTCCGCTGAACAAGTGATCGTCAAGCAATCAGAAGCCTGTACTGCCGCCGGAAAACCTGCGATTGCGGTGCAGTCTTACACTGATCAGCCCACCTCAATTCTTTCCGTTCGCTCTGGCCGTGCAGATGCTTTCTTCTCCTCTCAGGCACCGCTGACCTATTTCGTTGAGCAGACCAACGGACAGCTCGAACTGGCAGGTACCGGACAACACAACGGTTTTAACGATCTCTACCAAGGATCGGTGTTTTCCAAAGGTTCACCGCTGACGCCAGTGATTCAAGCAGCCTATCAACAACTGTTTGATAACGGCACCTATGCCGCCGTCATGAAAAAATGGCACTTGTCGGACAACATGCTGCCTGCGCCGGGCGTCAATTTAGCCAAGTAATTAACGTTTCTTGGTAGAAACCGTTTATTACACCGCCAACAACGTTGAGAGGTATTCTTTCGTCGTGGATACACTGAGAAATGTTGCCAGAGCCCTGCCACCGAGCCGCTTTAGCCAGCGGCTTTCCTGGGGCTTAACGCTGGTTATCGCTTTTTATGTCCTTTGGTCCATCAGCACCAATAAAAACTTTGAATGGCATGTGGTTTATCAGTGGTTCAACGAGAAAACCGTTCTCGAAGGATTGGCGGTGACCCTGGGCCTGACCGTTGTGGCCATGATCATCGGCGTTATATTGGGGCTGCTGTTGGCGGTTGGCCGCATGTCCAGCAATCGGTTGCTGAGCGGGCTTTCCAGCCTTTACATCTGGTTCTTTCGCGGCACGCCGCTGCTGGTGCAATTGATTTTCTGGTACAACCTTTCCACGCTCTTTCCACGCGTCTCACTGGGCATTCCTTTTGGCCCGGAGTGGATAAGCTGGAACACCAACGATCTGATTACACCGCTCACTGCCGCTATTGCCGGTCTGGCATTGAATGAAGCTGCCTATATGGCGGAGATCATTCGCGGCGGCCTGCTCTCTGTCGATAACGGTCAGGTGGAAACCTCACAGGCCTTCGGTATGAGCCGCAGCCGTGCGCTGCGCCGCATCATCATTCCTCAAGCGATGCGCGCCATTGTTCCGCCTACCGGTAACCAGTTGATCAGCATGATCAAAGCCACTTCGCTGGTCAGCGTCATCGCCATGGGCGATCTGCTCTACTCGGTGCAAGCCATCTATAACCGCACGTTTGAAGTGATTCCGATGCTAATGGTGGCAGTGATTTGGTATCTGTTTATTACCTCGCTACTTAACGTTGGGCAATCTGCCATCGAACGCTATTACTCCCGCGGAGAGCGTCGCCCGGCATCGGAAACGCGCCGCACGCCCCCCGCTAAAGCCAGTGCGTCCAGCAAGGAGGCGTCTTAATGAGCAAACTGCATTCGACCGCGACGGAAAATCCGGAAAAAACGCCATTGGTGCGCGCGCGAAACGTTCATAAATATTTTGGCGACAACCATGTGCTGCGCGGCATCGATCTGGAAGTGAACAGCGGTGAAACCGTGGTGATTTTGGGGCCATCGGGTTCGGGAAAATCGACCTTCCTACGCTGCATCAACCATCTGGAGGAGATGGATGAAGGCTATATCATGATGGGCGATGAGCAGATCGGCTATCAATTGCGCGGCGAGAAACTCTATGCCCTGTCGGCACGCGACATTGCGCGCCAGCGTAGCCATATCGGCATGGTGTTCCAGCAATTCAACCTCTATCCCCACATGACCGTGTTGCAAAATATCATTGAAGCACCGGTCGGTGTACATAAGCAGGACCGCCATGAAGCGCAGGCGTATGCCATAGAATTGTTAAAACGCGTTGGGCTGGAGCACAAAGCGGATGCCTATCCGCGCCACCTCTCTGGCGGGCAGCAGCAGCGCGTCGCCATTGCACGTGCGCTGGCTATTCGCCCGAAAGTGATGTTGTTTGACGAACCCACCTCGGCACTCGATCCCGAATTGGTCGGTGAAGTGCTGGCCACCATGCGCTCTCTGGCTGAACAAGGTTTGACCATGATTGTCGTCACCCATGAGATTGGTTTTGCACGCGAAGCGGCCGATCGGGTGATCTTTATGGATCAGGGCGTAGTGGTGGAGCAAGGTCGTCCGGACGATGTCCTGGTAACACCACAACATCCGCGTACTCAAGCCTTCCTGAGCCGTTTTATTTAACCCCCGCCGTCCTCGGCGTAGGCCGGGGACCGCTGGCAAAAGGAACGCGTTTAGCCTGTAAGAGATTCCCGCCTGCGCGGGAATGACGGTCATTACTCCCCTTTTTTGCATCCCGGAGGCAAAAAATGTGATTCATTGCACATGCCATTTCCCTCCGAGGCCGTTCTGACCATATAATGCGCATCCGGGCGGTTCAGCCGCTAACAAAAACCGACACCACAGCCCTTCGGGCATCACACACTCAATAAAGATATGAAGATGAGTATTCGCGCGATCTTAACCACCCTTCTGGCCGCTGCTGCTTTCAGTCAATCAGCATTTGCCGTTGTTTATCCGCTGCCGCCGGCCAACAGCCGTCTGATCGGGGAAAACCTGGAAATTACCGTTCCAACCGACAGCACGCTGCCGTTGGAAGCCTTTGCTGCCCAATACCAAATGGGCTTGAGCAACCTGATGGAAGCTAACCCCAATGCGGATGTCTACCTGCCGCAGCCGGGCAGCAAGATGATTATTCCACAGCAGTTGATCCTGCCAGATGCGCCGCGCGAAGGCATCGTTATCAACAGCGCCGAAATGCGCCTGTACTACTACCCGAAAGGCAGCAAAACCGTCATCGTACTGCCTATCGGCATCGGTGAATTGGGTAAAGATACGCCGGTCAACTGGACCACCAGCGTACAGCGTAAAAAAGCAGGTCCAACTTGGACACCAACCGCCAAAATGCACGCTGAATATGCAGCACGCGGCGAGTACCTGCCCAAAGTCTATCCGGCAGGCCCGGATAACCCGATGGGGCTGTATGCGCTTTACATCGGCAACCTGTATGCGATTCACGGCACCAATGCCAACTTTGGTATCGGCCTGCGCGTGAGCCACGGTTGCGTGCGTCTGCGCGCTGACGACATCAAATTCCTGTTCAACAACGTGCCGGTTGGCACCCGCGTTCAGTTTATCAATGAGCCGGTAAAAGCCACCGTTGAGCCAGACGGCTCCCGCTACGTTGAAGTACACGATCCGCTGTCTCGTACCGTAGAAGAGTTTCACTCCGACTCTCCGGCCCCGATCAGCATCACTGCAAAAGTCAGCAAAGTGGTTGCAGACGCGAGCGTGAACACCAGCGATGTGGATAACGCCATCAGAACACGTTCCGGTATGCCGACCAAGATCAACGGTGCGCTGGAACCTGCACAGCCGTTGGAAACGCTGGCACCGCAAGACGCGCCGGTTGCAGTACCGGATGACGTTCAGCAACCGGTTGACGCTGCCGCACCGCAAACGGATGCCAACCATTCCTGATTAGCGCAGTAACCTACCTGCTATCCCCGGCATCAGCCGGGGAATTTATCGAACATCCCTTTTCGCACATCCCTTCGGCTAAGCCCCGTTACTCCCCGCGCTGTGAAGCATCCAACGCCTGTGACACATCCGCAATAATATCGTCAATGTGCTCAATCCCGACGGAGATACGCACCAGATCTTCACTCACGCCCGCGCGTGCCAACTCTTGCGCATTCAGCTGACGGTGCGTGGTCGTGGCCGGATGGCACGCCAGAGATTTGGCATCGCCAATGTTCACCAGTCGCAGGATCATCTGCAACGCATCGATAAAATGGCCGCCCGCCGCTTTGCCACCCTTGATGCCAAAACTGATAATCCCGGACGCCTTGCCACCAGAAATTTTGTCACAGGTCGGTTTGTACGGACTGTTCGGTAGGGCGGCATAATTTACCCAGGTGACCAGCGGATGCGACGACAGGTAGCCCGCCAGCGCTTCGGCATTGCTGCAATGGCGTTCAACGCGCAGGCTGAGCGTTTCCAGCCCCTGTAATAACAAAAAAGCGCTGTGCGGTGACAGCGCCGCGCCGGTATTGCGCAGGGGAACAACGCGGCAGCGGCCAATAAACGCCGCCGGGCCGAATGCCTCGGTATAAACCACGCCGTGGTAAGAGGGATCCGGCTCACTCAGCAGCGGGAAGCGCGCCTTGTTGGCAACCCAGTCAAATTTGCCGCTATCGATAATAGCGCCACCAATCGTGGTGCCGTGTCCACCGATATATTTGGTCAGGGAATGCACCACGATATCGGCCCCGTGCTCAAACGGGCGACACAACACTGGCGTTGCCACCGTGTTATCGACAATCACCGGCACGCCGTGGCGGTGGGCGATGGCGGCAATCTGTGCGATATCCACCACGTTGCCCGCCGGATTACCGATGGATTCACAGAATACCGCCTTGGTACGATCGTCAATCAACGCATCAAGCGCAGCAAAATCCTCGGCAGAAAACATACGCACTTCAATCCCCTGACGCGGCAACGTATGCGCAAACAGGTTATAGGTGCCACCGTACAGTTGGCTGGTGCTGACAATATTGTCTCCCACCTGCGTCAGCGCTTGCAGCGCATAGGTGATAGCCGCCATGCCCGAGGCAAGCGCCAACGCACCGATCCCGCCTTCTATCGCCGCCAGACGTTCTTCCAGCACCGCATTGGTGGGGTTCATGATGCGGCTATAGATATTACCCGCCACTTTGAGATCGAACAGGTCAGCACCATGCTGCGTATCATCAAACGTGTAAGAGGTTGTCTGGTAAATCGGTACGGCAGCAGCTTTAGTGGTTGCTTCCGAGGTATAGCCATGGTGTAACACGAGGGATTCCAGTTTCATCGCGCAGACCTTTCTATGCGTGTGGATGGTAGGTATCTTCCTAAAATAGCAGACAAAAATCACAGCGACTGAGCCACAGCTAGAAGAAAACGCGATAAGTTAGGAGAAACGAGCATAAGTTTTCCCCTCTCGAGTCCACCAGTTGCGCCAGTGCAAAATCACAGCTACCTTTAGCTGATGATCACCTGCTAAAAAAACAAATAAATGACTGATAAAAAGCAAAATATCGCCACTGTAACCCTACCGGATAACGTCGATGTACCGCGCTACGATCGCACTGCCCTACGCCCGCGTATTGTGCATATCGGGTTTGGGGCATTTCACCGTGCCCATCAGGCGCTGCTGACGCACCGCGTCCTCAATCAGGAAGGCGGCGATTGGGGGCTGTGCGAAGTGGTGCTGTTCAGCGATGACAGCCTGATTTCAGCGCTGCGCGAGCAGCAGCACCTGTTTACCGTGCTGGAAAAGGGGGAAAGCGGCAATCAGGCTATCGTAGTGGGCGCGGTGTGCGCCTCGCTACACGCCGCCGTTGATGGCAAAGAGGCCATTTTGGCACAGCTGGCCGATGCTCAAACGGAGATTGTCTCCCTGACCATTACGGAAAAAGGCTATTGTCTGGCGGGTGCGCACGGCAATCTGGACACCGACAATGCCCACATCCAGCATGATTTGCGCTATCCACGCGAGCCGCTGTCGGTGCCGGGTATCATTACCGAAGCGTTGCGTAGACGCCATGCTCTAGGCATCCCTCCTTTTAGCGTGCTCTCCTGCGATAACATGCCAGAAAACGGTAAGGCCGCCCAACGCGCGGTACTTGATTTCGCACGCCTTGTTGCGCCCGCGCTGGCAGCGTGGATTGAGCGTGAAGTGGCTTTCCCCTCCACCATGGTGGATCGCATCGTGCCCGCCGCCACCGCACAAACGTTGCACGACGTGGCAGAAGCTGTCGGCGTTGACGATCCCTGCGCTATCGCCTGCGAGCCCTATATTCAGTGGGTTGTGGAGGATCGTTTTACGCTGGGTCGACCGCATTGGGAGGCGGCAGGGGTACAACTGGTGGCGGATGTTGCACCTTATGAAACCATGAAGCTCAGAATGCTGAACGGCAGTCACTCGTTTCTGGCCTATCTCGGCTACCTGGCGGGCTATGCCCATATCAGCGACTGCATGGCCGATGCGCACTTCCGCCGTGCGGTGCGCCACCTGATGCTGGCAGAGCAAGCCCCGACGTTAACCATCAGCGGCGTTGACCTGACAGACTATGCCGAACGCCTGCTTACGCGCTTTGCCAACCCAGCCCTGCACCACCGCACCTGGCAGATAGCGATGGACGGATCGCAAAAGTTACCGCAGCGCCTGCTCGATGGATTGCGCTGGCATCGGCGCAATGGCAGCCGTTACGAAGCGCTGATCCTCGGCGTGGCCGGATGGATGCGCTACATTGGCGGGCACGACGATCGCGGCGAGGCGATTGATATTCGCGATCCGCTGAAGACCACCTTACAGAACATAGCGGCATCCACCCCGGACGACGAAACGCGCGTGCAGGGCTTGTTGACGTTGACGGCGGTATTTGGTGATGACCTGCGCACCGACCCGTCATTGGTACAGGCACTGACCGACGCCTACTTGCGCCTACGCGACCAAGGCGCATTGGCGACGGTCACTGAACTGGCGCAAAGCCTTTCCGACTAGCCCCCCACTCAATCACCACACGCAATCGCCACACCGCATCGCTACGCTTCCCGGCGGCAGGCAAGGATGTCGCCGGGTTGGCATTCCAGTACCTCACAGATTTTTTCCAGCGTTGCAAAGCGAATGCTTTTCACCTTACCTGATTTTAATAACGACAAATTTTGTTCGGTAATGCCGATACGTTGGGCCAGCTCACGCGATCGCATCTTCTTTTGTGCCAGCACCACATCCAGATTTATTATTATTGGCATAGGGTTTTTTAATTAAATTAATTGGCTGTGTTATTTCCGCTGCTCCCAGACAGCAACGAATTCTGCTGTCTGATGGTATCAGTTTGTAAGTAAAAACGATTGCGATCGTGGTAGCAACTGCGACACCGGTAGCATTTGCGACAGATGTATTTGCCCCGTCTCCCCCTCTCACTGTTCCCGGTGTGCCGGACACCACTGACACTCAGGCTGAAGACCGTTATCGCCAATGAAATGTCACTTTCCCGTATTCATCTGTTTTTATGATGAAGATCACCCTTTTTTAGCAGTTAATAGCGCCAGATGTTCTTCATTCAGAATGAGATAAAACCAAATTTTATTGCGTTGCGATAATTAATTATCGCATTGCGTGATTATAAATAAGATTTTATATCAAATAACTACGGTCAAATTAGAAAATGTAATTTCATGATCAAGTTGACAAATTGCCATTAAATCACCCTAAAAGCGTGATCGTCAGTTTACTTTCATAGGAATAGAGCAAATGATAGGAATATCGGTTCATACCAAATGAAATATTGTTTTAAAAATGTAGGCAAATTGATCATGAGTAAATCTATCTCCTTTAAGCACACGTTCTGCTACGGCAGCGCAAACCTGCTTGGCAGCGGCGCGCTGGCGATCAGCGGCGCATGGCTGATGTATTTCTATACCACCTTCTGTGGACTTACGCTGGTTGAAGCCGCGTCCATTTTCTCCGTTGCCAGTATCATTGATGCCATCAGTAATCCGGTGATGGGGTATGTCAGTGATAACTTTCATAATACTCGGCTGGGCCGCCTGTTTGGGCGTCGCCGTTTCTTTATTCTGCTGGGTGTGCCGCTGGTGCTGGTCTATCCGTTGCTGTGGGTCAGTGGCTTTGGCTTCTGGTACTACATGGCGACGTACGTGCTGTTTGAGCTGATTTACACCTCCATTATGGTGCCATACGAAACGTTGGCGACCGAAATGACGCACGACTTCAAGATCCGCTCCAAGTTGACCGGTTCTAAAGCCATTTTCGGCAAGCTGGCTAACTTCCTGGCAGCCTTTATCCCCGGCCAGTTTATCGCCATCTATGGTAAAGACTCCGCCACGCCATTCTTTTACACCGGCCTGACCTACGGGTTCATCATGTGCGCGGCAATGATTGCCCTGTACACCACCTCCTGGGAGCGTCCGTTGAATGAACTGGTGCATGAAAAAACCGCTAACCTGTGGCAAACGCTGAAAAAACTGAGCGCGGACATGCTTTCCACCTTCCGTTTGCGTATTTTCCGCAAGCACCTGGGAATGTACCTGTTCGGTTTTGGCGCTGAATGGCTGTTCGCTTCTGCTTTCACCTATTTCATCGTCTTCGGGTTAAAGCAAAACACCGCGCTGGTCTCGCAGTTGAACAGCTTTAGCTCCATCATGCAGCTTATCTCTACCGCCGCGTTCATCGGCATCTGCGTGAAAATGGGCTTTGCGCGTCCGTTCCGTTTGGCACTGATGGTGGTGATCGTGAGCGTTATCGCTTACGCCGCGCTGTACTTTGCCAACTGGTCAGACGGCGCCACGATCGCCGTGCTGTTTGGTATTACCGCTATTTTTGGTCTGAGTACCGGCGGTATCTACTACATTCCGTGGACGGTCTACACCTTCCTGGCCGATGTGGATGAAGTGTTGACGGGTCGCCGTCGTGAAGGGATCTACGCGGGTGCCATGACTTTCGCAGGCAAAATGGTGCGCTCGGTTATCGTGTTTGCCATGGGATGGACGCTGACGCAGTTCGGTTTTGTTTCTGGTCATGCCGCACAGCCTGAAAGCGCCGTGCTGGCGATTGTCGGCGTGTTCTCGCTGGGGGTTATCGGGCTGGCGCTGGTAGCCATCTACTACACCACGCAAATGAAACTTGATCGTGAAAATCACGCCATCCTGCTGGAAGAGATTGAGCGTATCAAGGCCGGTGGCGCTATCGCCGATGTGCCGGTACACGCCAGAGCCGTCGCGGAAGAGTTGACCGGTTGGAAATACGAACAGTGCTGGGGGAATAACCCGCTGGGCGTACAACCGCAGGCTGCGGCACCGCAAGTTGCCACTTCTGAACGCTAATACCTTCAGTCAGCCCGCGCTCGCGGGCTGACTTATTTTCCCACCTTAAATCAGCGCCGCTTCCTTCAATTCACTTTTCAGGTAGGCATAGTAAATCGGTGCAGCAATCACGCCCGGAATGCCAAACGCCGCTTCAAACACCAGCATTGCCAGCAAGATTTCCCACGCGTGCGCCTTGATTCGAGTGCCCACAATCTGTGCATTGAGGAAGTATTCCAGTTTGTGAATCAGCATCAGATAAACCAGCGCCGCCAATGCCACCGGCAGGGAAATCGACAAACCAGAAATAAACACGATGGAGTTGGATATCAGGTTACCAATCACCGGTATCAACCCAAAGATGAAGGTCAGCACCACCAGCGTTTTGGCAAACGGCAGATGCACACCAAAACAGGGCAAAACACCGAGAATAAACACCGCTGAGAGAATGGTGTTAACCGAAGAGATTTTTACCTGGGCGAACACGATATTGCGAAATGACATCGACAGCAGCGAAACGCGCCGCATCAGTTCTGATTTCAGCATCGGTTTATCCGTGTCCTCTTGCACGTTGTACAGTGAGACGATCGCCCCCAACACCATACCAATCAACATGGTGACAAAACCGTGCAGAAAATCTTTGCCCATGGTTTGCAGCATCACGATATGTTCTTGCACCCAGCGCATAAATTCGTGCTGTAGTTCTTCGACACTCACCGGCAAGTAACCCGGCAAATAGACCATGATGTGCCGTTGTACGTCATTGAGAATCAAGCCGATACGCGCATTGAAGGCCGAGGTGTCACGCATTTCCTGCATCACAATCCCGGTCAGGCTACCAAACAGCAGGCTAAGCAGACTCACCACCAGCGTACTGATGATCGCCACTACCACCCAACGCGCGCGTTTGCCACTGATAATTTTTTGGAAATGGGGCGTCAGCAGATTGACGATTTCATACACCAAAAATCCGGCAACGAAACACGTTAACAGCCGTAGCGACAGCAGCAGCAGCAATCCCCCAAACATAAAACCCAGGCTCAGCCATCTGGCCTGTTTTAAATTCAATAACTGCATGACGACATCCTGTATGCGTAATGATCGGACCTGTACACGTACTTACGACACCAAAAATAGCACTCGGTTTATCGCACCATTCTCTGCGCACCAGAAAAGACGCATGAGAAAAGTCGCACGAAACAAGCCCGGTAATAATTCTGCTTTTTCTCCGTCCTATTCTTAGCGTTTTTAGCATGAAAAACCAGAAGGGATTAGCGGGCGCGCAGAGTAATCCACCAGGAAAAGCGTCGTTCGACGATAATGGGCAGGGTGCGGGTCAGGGCGCTGAAAAAACGCGCATCATCCTGCAAGGGAAAGACACCGGAAATACGCAGCGCTGCCGCCTTGGCATCGAGGGGAAAGTAGCCGTTACGGTAGCGCGCATATTCACGCATCAAGCTATCCAGCCGCATATTGTCCGCCAGCAACACGCCATCCAGCCAGCTTTGGCGGAAGCCTTCCACCGGTTGCGCAGGCTGACTCATCGCAACAGTAAAGGTGACTTGTTGCCCAGCGAGAACGCGCACAGCCGCCTGCAATTGCTGCGCCGGGCGGAGCAATACTTCCCCCTGAAACACCGCCAGCGTACTTTCACCGTCATCGCAGCGCACATCAAACCGGCAGGGTGAATTCAGCGTCAGTTCCCCCTGAGGGGTGGAAAACAGTAGCGGGTAAGGCACAGCGCTTTCCAGCAAGCACTCCCCTTTCAGCAAGCGTAGAGAAGCAATCTTTCCGTCCTGGTCGTAGCGTGAGAGCGCTGAATCGGTGTTCAGGTTTAGCGTCATCCCCTCTGCCAACGCCCAGCACCGGTTTTCTCCCTTGGCGGTGCGATAGTCAGCGGCATAGGTTTCCCAGGGGACGCTATAGGCCCCACCGCCCAGCAGCGTCATCAACGCCAACAGTTTTAACAGGTGACGCCGTTCGGTTCCCTGACGGCTCAATACGCTGGACGCCACGGGGCTATCGACGGAATGAAAACGGGTATGAATCTGCTCGACACGCTGCCACGCCTGCTGGTGCAGTGGATGACTATTCAGCCATTGCTGCCAGGCGTGGCGCTCATTTGCCGTGCAATCATCCGCGTAGAGAATGGCATACCATTCTGCGGCATCGTAGAACACGTCCTGGGGAATATCGTCGGATCGCATGGCAGGGATTAGCGCTCCTGGCAGGTCAGGCAAGCGAACATCGCCTGTGCCATGTATTTTTTCACCATGCGATCGGAGACACCAAGGCGATCGGCCACCTGCTGATAGGTCAATCCATCAATATGCACCCACAGAAACGCCTGCCTGGCCTTGGCAGACAGCGTACTGAGCATGCGATCAATCTCCAGCAGCGTATCAATAATGATGGCATGCTGCTCCAAAGAAGGCTCCACATCAATCTGCTGTTCTGCCAGTACCTGCGAATAGGCATTTTCAATGTCGCGCCGCCGCCAGAAATTCACCACCAGACCATGGGCGACGGTGGTCAACCAGGCGCGAGGTTCACGCAGTTGGGTAGCCTGCTGCGTGCTGATCAAACGCACGAAAGTATCCTGCGCCAGATCGGCCGCCTGCTGCGAGCATCCCAAACGCCGACGCAGCCACGCCTGTAACCAGACATGGTGCTCGTGATAAATTCGCTGTACCGCCAAAGATTCGACGGGATCAGCATAGGTAGCCGCGTGACCGTTCACGTTGTGTCTCATTTAATAACAATGAAATGATTTTCATTATCATTAAATGCAAAGTCAATCACTATCGGCAAATGCGTGATAAATGAAAAAGCCCCGCTCGCAGGCAGGGCTTGGTAATTGATGAAAGCGATCTGTCAAACCATCGCGCCAGTGATTACCAGCGGTAACTCAGGTTGGCATTGAACACGCGGCCTTCACCGTAGTAACACCAGAAGTTACACACGCTGACATATTCACGGTTGCTGAGGTTGGTGGCATTAACCTGCAAGCGCCAATCCTTGGTGAAGTCATAGGCTACCATGGCATCCCAAAGGGTATAGGCAGGGGATTTCAGGTTGGGGCTTTCCTTTGAATCACCAAAAGAACTACCGACATAACGCACCCCCGTCCCCACAGATAAACCGGAGAGTGTTCCCTGGAACGCATAATTCACCCAACCGGACGCTTGTTGTAATGGCTGCTCAACAAAGCGTTTACCTACTTCGGCTTGATCAAGTGATTTGGTGGTCTCGACTTTGCCATAGTTATAATTGGCCAGCACCGTCAGGCCGCGCGCCACCTCACCGCTCATTTCCAACTCGATACCGCGAGAGCGAACCTGCCCGGTTTGCATTGAGATGCCTGAGTGATCAGGGTCAGTGGTCGATACGTTATCCTGAACCAGGTTATACAGCGCTACGGTCGCATAACCGTTAAAGCCGTGCGGCGTATATTTCATCCCCACTTCGGTCTGCTTACCCACGGTCGGTTTATATGGATTGCCTTTACCGTCATTGCCCACAAGCGGCATAAAGGATTCAGAGTAGCTAATGTAGGGAGAAACACCGTTATCAAACAGGTACATCAGCCCAGCCGTTTTGGTGAACTTGTCGTCATCCTTACGGCTACCCTTGCCATCAGTCAGATTCTGATCGCGCGATTTCGCTTTATCGTAACGACCGCCAATCAAGGCAATCCAGCGATCGTCATAACGAAACTGGTTCTGAACGTAGTAACCGATTTGGTGGCGTCCAGTACGGTGAGAATACAAATCGTTGAGCGGCAGAACGGCATTGCCATAGACGGGGTTAAACATGTCAATGGCACCAATACCGTAGAAATCACCATCGCGGCTTTGTGAATTGGCGCGACGGTAATCAATACCCAACAGCAGCGTGTTTTCCACATCTCCCCACTGCCACTCCCCAACCATACGGTTATCCGTCGCCCAGTTTTGCGCAAAGCCATCGCGATACACCATGCCCCGCTGAGCTTCGCGTTCACTAACCTGATAGGAAGCATAAGCAGTACGCAAATCCATATTCAGATAGTTGTAATTGGTGTTCTGATGGAACGTCCAGGTATCGTTAATACGGTGGGTGAACTCATAACCCAAGGTAAATTGACGGGTGTTATTGCGGTCGAGCCCGGGTTCACCCAGTGAGGTTCTGTAACCCACTTTCCCAAACGGTGTATTGTGCAGCGTGCCATACGGCAGCTTAAAACCGCTGGTAACATCGGAATGGGTATCCATGTAGCTTGCCAGTACGGTCAGTTCAGTGTCATCCCCCATCAGGAATGTCATGCTGGGTGCCAGATAGAAGCGGTTACTCTTGGCATGATCCATTTCACCCGACGTGCCGCGCGCGAGGCCAACAACGCGATAAAGCACCGTGCCATCATCGTTAAGCGGCCCTGCGCTATCAATGCCCAATTGGCGGTAATCATTGGAGCCGTAATCCAGAGATATTTGCCCCTGCGGCAAACGCGTTGGTCGCTTGGAGATCATGTTGACCAGGCCGCCCGGTGGGTTTTGCCCATACAACACAGACGCAGGCCCTTTCAGAACCTCGACGCGATCCACGCCAAAGGCTTCAAACTGCTGAACGAAATACGCGTTTTCATTAATAGCAGCAAGGCCGTTTTGAAAGCGTGACTGATCCTTAAAGCCACGGATAGAAAGCCATTCCGCTTTGTTATCCGGCCCATAATAGGATGCCAGCACGCCTGGGCTGTAGCGCAAAGCCTGATCGACCTTCTTGGCACCGCGCTCTTCCATCTGTTGCTGTGTCACCACGGACATCGCACGCGGCGTTTCCGAAACCGGCACATCCAGCTTTAACGCGGTATTGGGCGGCGCGGTGACGACGATCTGGTCGTTACGCGCTGGCACCGCAGCCGCTGTTTGCGCTACCGGCTGCGCCACAATAGAGAGGCTGCCGTCAGCGTGGCGCTCGGCGCGCAGACCGCTGTTCGCCAGCAGTTGCGCAAACCCTTGTTCCACTTCATAACGCCCTTGCAATCCGCTGCTCTGTTTACCCACCGTCAGTGCCGGATCATAAGACAACAGAACGCCGGATTGCTGCGCCAATTGGTTTAATGCCTGAGCCAGGCTTCCCGCAGTGACATGAAATTCCTGTGCTGCTGCCGAAACGGTCGTGACCGAAGCGGCACCGCCCAGCGCCATTCCCCAAAGTGCGGCTCTTAGCGCCAGCGTTACCGGCCCGGTTCGCCATGATTTCATTGTTATACCCCTGTCAGTTTTTCATTGCTGTTAATGGGTATGCCAATGGCGGTCACCAAAAGGGGAACCAGAAAAAGAAAAAAATGCGTATTGACGGCAGGCGTACAAATAACGCTATATGAATTAGTAGATAACGGGGGTTATTCGTTCGGGCAGGACAAAATAAAGGGTCGATAATTTGCGTTAAGTTGCATTAATAACATTCGCTACGCCCGAAAAGACGCAGCTTATATTGCTATTGGCAATTAATAATTCCGTAATGTTAGTAATTTCGAACGTCCTTGTTTTATTTCCCTAAGAAACAAGGTTAATGGCAGGAGCCGGTTCGTTGATCTCTTGATTCAAGATCATCAGAGAAAACACACGGTTTTCAACATTCAGCTTAGAAAAAGAGAGCGTGCTTAGCTGCTTTTTCGTGAAGCCATCCGACAGAAGATCCGACACGACGCGCGTACTCATTACGTCGCTGTTGGTCAGAAAGTCCTGATAGGCAAACTTCACGTTTATCGGCAGGACATCATCGATAGATACCGGATTGTTCGTCTCAGAATGCAGCCCGAAATGGGCATTAAATGCAGAGTTAGCACAGAGAACCTTGCATTTATCATCAATAACGGCGACGGCACGCCTGTCATTTTGTACAGGTTTGCTCAGCATGCCTATGATCTCATTTTGTCCAAATATCAGACTCATCGTTTCCTCTGCTTCATGCTATGACAAGATAACTCCACGGACACACTGAGAAGCTGCGTCAACCCTCTACCGATCTGCGCGACTCACACGCAGGATCGCAAAGCATTGCGTAGATGCTTCCAATAGCCCGAAACCGCAAACCGTAATTAATCAATAAAAACAAATAGATAAAATATCTTGTACTTCCGTTAGCGTAATGTTCAAGCAGCGCGACGTTGTATTTTGATCTCGAACGATCAGGCTGAAGCCTGCATCGACGAATTGCTATTCAAGTGTAGAAGTAAAAGGCCAAAAGATCCCGTGAACCCGTACCACATTCGTCGCTTATACCGCTCTCATTTTTTTACATATGTACTAAAATTTTAAC
This sequence comes from Candidatus Symbiopectobacterium sp. NZEC151, assembly GCF_025962655.1. Taxonomy (GTDB): domain Bacteria; phylum Pseudomonadota; class Gammaproteobacteria; order Enterobacterales; family Enterobacteriaceae; genus Symbiopectobacterium. The sequence continues at coordinate 113,412 of NZ_JAGFPE010000003.1, forward strand.
GTACCTGTCGATCAAACGATCGAAAAGCATCTTCTGGATCAAAATATACCCGTGTTGGTATGCACACTATCGGCTGAATAAGCAGTATCTTTATGCCGTTTGATCGTAAAGGACGATCAAATAATAAAAAGTAATAGTTGTAATCTATTGAAAATAATAAATTGATCGTTATATGCTTTACGATCATGTGAACGAGCAAGTCAGACACAATAATGTGATACATGTCACAAATCATGTTCCGGTTTGCTTTTTTATAAATAACAGAAAACGCTTTGGGCCCGCCATTCTCCACGCTTTGCCTTTCACTGCGTTACTCCTTATTGCGTGATCCATCGCTCAAAAAAGAAACAAACTCTGGCGCACCACTACACTTAACGATTTGTTGACATACATTTAACAAGGTTTAAGGAGAGCGCTATGAGCCAATATAATAAACACACCATACCCGCCTCAGTGGCGGAGAACGCCCTGATTAACCCCGAGCAGTATCGCGAGTGGTATCAGGCATCGATCAATGATCCCCAAACCTTTTGGCGGGAGCATGGCAAGATCGTCGACTGGATCAAACCGTACACTGAGGTAAAAAACACCTCTTTCGATCCAGGTCATATCCGCATTCGCTGGTTCGAAGACGGCACGTTAAATGTTGCAGCCAACTGTCTCGATCGACACTTAGCCACGCTTGGCGATCAAACCGCCATTGTGTGGGAAGGGGATGATGCGAGCCAAAGCAAAACGGTGAGTTACCGCGAGCTTTACCAGAGTGTCTGTCGCTTTGCTAATGTATTGAAATCACTAGGTATTAAAAAGGGTGATGTGGTCGCTATCTATATGCCAATGGTGCCGGAAGCAGCGGTTGCCATGCTGGCATGCACGCGCATAGGCGCCATTCATTCCGTTATTTTCGGCGGCTTTTCTCCCGAATCCATCGCCGGGCGTATTATTGATTCCAGTGCCAAACTGGTGATTACCTCTGATGAGGGTATCCGCGCAGGGCGCACTATCCCGCTGAAAAAGAATATTGATGACGCGTTGCGCAACCCAGGCGTTAAAACGGTGGCCCATACCATTGTTTACCAACGCACGGGTGCCGCTATCGATTGGCATGAAGGACGCGACCTCTGGTGGCACGATCTGATCGCCGGTGCAGACGATCACTGCCCGCCAGAAGCGATGAACGCCGAGGATCCGTTGTTTATTCTCTATACCTCCGGATCGACCGGTAAACCTAAAGGCGTGCTGCACACCACCGGCGGATATCTGGTCTATGCCGCCATGACCTTCAAATATGTGTTTGATTACCATCCCGGCGATGTCTATTGGTGTACCGCCGATGTCGGCTGGATCACCGGGCACAGCTACCTGCTCTACGGCCCGCTGGCCTGCGGTGCGACCACGCTGATGTTTGAAGGCGTACCCAACTGGCCGGATGCGAGCCGTATGGGACAAGTGGTCGATAAGCACCACGTCAATATCCTGTATACCGCCCCCACCGCAATCCGCGCGCTGATGGCTGACGGCGACAAGGCCATCGAAGGCAGCAATCGGCGTTCGCTGAAAATCATGGGGTCGGTGGGCGAGCCCATCAACCCGGAAGCCTGGGAATGGTATTTCAACAAGATCGGTAACAGCCAATGTCCGATCGTCGATACCTGGTGGCAAACGGAAACCGGCGGGTTAATGATTACCCCGCTGCCGGGGGCGATCGAAACCAAGCCGGGTTCGGCAACGCTTCCCTTCTTTGGCGTGCAGCCTGCGTTAGTCGATAACCTGGGCACGCCGCAGGACGGGGCAACGGAAGGCAATCTGGTGATCACCGACTCCTGGCCCGGACAGGCGCGCACGCTGTTTGGCGATCACGAGCGTTTCGAACAGACCTATTTTTCGACCTTTAAAGGCATGTATTTCAGCGGCGATGGTGCCCGCCGCGATGAAGATGGCTACTACTGGATTACCGGCCGCGTCGATGATGTGTTGAACGTGGCGGGGCATCGTCTGGGCACGGCTGAAATAGAATCTGCACTGGTGGCGCACCCGAAGATTGCCGAAGCCGCCGTAGTGGGCATCCCGCACAGCCTGAAAGGCCAGGCTATCTACGCCTACATTACGCTCAACCACGGTGAAGAGCCCTCCAGTGCGCTTTACACGGAAGTGCGCAATTGGGTGCGTAAAGAGATTGGTCCGATTGCTACGCCCGATATCCTGCACTGGACGGATTCGCTGCCGAAAACCCGTTCCGGCAAGATTATGCGGCGCATTCTGCGCAAAATCGCGGCGGGAGACACCAGTAATCTGGGGGATATCTCCACGCTTGCCGATCCTGGCGTCGTTGAAAAACTGCTGGAAGAGAAACAAACCATGGACACGCCACAGTCTTAAACATCAAACGCAGTACGCACTAAGCGAACCGATAGCAGATAACGCCAGACCCCGAGGGTCTGGCTTAGCTGGCTGTACCCTGAAATCGGCAACGCTTTTACTTGCAACCGGATACAGACCAGACCCATTTACCGGAGATTTATGATGAATGACGTCCTCTACCAACGCATTGGCAACCACTCGGTGTTTAAGGAACTGGTGCGCAAACGTCAGCTTTTTGCCGTCTCGCTTTCTCTGATCATCCTGGTGTTATACATCAGCTTTATTTTGCTGATTGCTTTCGCCCCCGCCTGGCTGGGTACCCCCATCTCTCCCGGCGCAACGATTACGCGCGGCATTCCCATCGGGATTGGCCTTATCGTTATCTCGTTTATCTCGACAGGGGTGTATGTCTATCGCGCCAACGGAGAATTTGACCGTATGACCAAAAAGCTGCTGAGTGAGGTTAAGTAATGAAAACGCGTCTGTTATTACCGCTTGTTGGTCTGATGCTCCCTGTCATGGCCTACGCGGATGCCCTCACCGGCGACGTTCAACGCCAGCCGCTGAATATTCAGGCCATCGTCATGTTCCTGCTGTTTGTCGGCGGCACGCTTTACATCACCTATTGGGCCTCGAAGCGCACACGTTCGCGCAGCGACTATTATACGGCAGGCGGCAATATCACGGGTTTTCAGAACGGATTGGCGATTGCGGGTGACTATATGTCTGCCGCGTCGTTTCTCGGCATTTCGGCGCTGGTGTATACCTCCGGTTACGACGGACTGATCTATTCGCTGGGCTTTCTGGTGGGCTGGCCCATCATCCTGTTTCTTATTGCAGAACGGTTGCGTAATCTCGGGCGCTATACCTTTGCCGATGTAGCATCTTACCGCCTGCAACAAAAACCGATTCGCACCCTCTCCGCCTGCGGCTCGCTGGTGGTGGTAGCGCTGTATCTCATCGCCCAGATGGTCGGCGCAGGCAAACTGATAGAGCTGCTGTTCGGCCTGAACTACCACGTTGCCGTCGTGCTGGTCGGTATTCTGATGGTGATGTATGTGCTGTTTGGCGGAATGCTCGCCACCACCTGGGTACAGATTATCAAAGCCGTGCTGCTGCTGTTTGGCGCCACCTTTATGGCTGTCATGGTGATGAAATCGGTCAATTTCAGCTTCGACGGCTTGTTCAAAGCAGCAGCGGCGGTCCACCCGAAAGGCATTGCCATCATGAGCCCCGGCGGACTGGTTTCGGACCCGATTTCGGCGCTGTCGCTCGGGCTGGGCCTGATGTTTGGTACCGCAGGCTTACCCCATATTCTGATGCGTTTCTTTACGGTGAGCGATGCACGCGAAGCACGTAAAAGTGTGTTTTACGCCACCGGGTTTATGGGCTATTTCTACTTCCTGACCTTTATTATCGGCTTCGGTGCCATTGTACTGGTCAGCGCCAATCCCGCCTTTAAAGATGCCGCAGGCGCATTGATTGGCGGGAATAACATGGCCGCGGTGCATTTGGCCGATGCGGTAGGCGGCAACTTCTTCCTCGGCTTTATCTCCGCAGTGGCGTTCGCCACCATTCTGGCGGTGGTAGCCGGGCTGACGTTGGCGGGCGCGTCGGCAGTGTCACACGATCTGTACGCCAATGTGATCAAGAAAGGGCAGGCCACGGAGCGTGATGAACTGAAAGTCTCAAAACTCACCGTTTTGGCGCTGGGCGTGGTGGCTATCGGTTTGGGCATTTTGTTCGAAAAACAAAACATTGCCTTTATGGTGGGGCTGGCCTTCTCGATAGCGGCGAGCTGTAACTTCCCCATAATCATCATCTCAATGTACTGGTCGAAGCTGACCACGCGTGGGGCAATGTTGGGCGGCTGGGCGGGTTTGCTGACGGCTATCGTGCTGATGATCCTGGGTCCCACCATTTGGGTGAAAATTCTTGGTCACGCCACGCCTATTTATCCGTATGAATACCCGGCGCTGTTCTCAATGCTGGTGGCGTTTATCGGGATCTGGTTCTTCTCGATTACCGATAATTCAGAGGAAGGCAAGCAGGAACGCGAACGTTTCTATGCGCAGTTTGTTCGCTCACAAACCGGCGTAGGCGCATCAGGCAGTGTGTCTCATTAAGTGATTCGGTTGCCTCCGAAACGGAGGCAACCACAACCAGTCGTTTAGATAACCATACTCAGCAGCAAGCACCCAATCAGGCCACATACCGCAATAATGGTTTCCAACGCAGACCATGACTTCATGGTTTCGCCAATCGTCAGGTTGAAATACTCTTTGAACAGCCAGAAACCCGGATCGTTCACATGAGAGAAAATTACGCTACCGGAACCGACGGCCAGCACCATCAGTTCAGGACTAACGCCGGTAATGGTGAGCAACGGCGCAACAATACCGCCCGCGGTCATGGCCGCAACGGTCGCTGACCCCAGCGCCAGACGCAGCGCAGCGGCAATCGCCCATCCCATCAGCAACGGCGACAGCGTACTGCCCGCCATCAGCGTTTCGATGTACTTCGCAACGCCACCGTCCACCAGGATCTGTTTGAACGCCCCACCGCCACCGATCACCATCAGCATCATCGCGATGATCTTGATGGAATCGTTGATGGTATCCATCACCTGATCCATAGAGCGACCGCGATTAAGCCCGAAGGTGAAGATCGCCACGATCACGGAAATCAGCGTTGCCATCACCGGATCGCCCAGGAACTCAGCGTAACCCAGCACCGGATGGCCTTTTTGCAGCGTCATTTCTGCCACCGCACGACCGGTCATCAGGATAACCGGAATCAGGGTAGTGAACACGCTGATACCAAAGCCCGGCATCTCATGATCGGCAAACACTTTCGGGTTGTGTAACCCAGCAGGGATAGGCTTATCGATACTTTTCAGGAAACGTGCATAGACCGGCCCGGCCAAAATTACGGTCGGAATAGCAATCAACGTACCGTACAGCAGGGTCTTGCCCATATCGGCTTTGAACAGAATAGCGATAGCCGTCGGGCCCGGGTGCGGAGGCAACAGCGCATGGGTCACGGACAGTGCAGCGGCCATCGGCACGCCGATAAACAGCAATGGGATACGCGCAGCAGCAGCAATGGTGAACACCAACGGCAGCAACAACACGAAGCCTACTTCATAAAACAGTGCAAAACCAACGGTGAAACCGGTTAATACCACGGCCCACTGGATGCGCCCCTTACCGAATTTATCGATAAGCGTGGTTGCAATGCGCTGGGCACCGCCGCAGTCTGCCAGCAGTTTGCCCAACATGGCACCAAAGCCCATGATCAGCGCCAGACTGCCTAGCGTACCGCCTACCCCGTTTTTGATGGAGGTGATGACACCATTAACGTTAAACCCACCCTGAGAGGTGTAGCCCAACGCCAAGCCAACGGCCAGCGACACCAGAATCAATGAAATGAACCCGTTCAGTTTGCAACGGATCATCAATAGCAGCAGCAGGGCAACCCCGATTGCTACAATGATTAATGGCATAATAATTCTCCGATATAGGAATCGTACAGATGCTGTTAACTAATACAGTCAGATCTATAAATGCTACTTTTGCATCAACGTAGCGTTCTTTTTGTTACCTGGCAGCGCGTGCTACCGAGCTTTGGGGGCCAAAGCCTGACGCCTTGGAGTAGCGGTTTATGCCCTCGTTAGCCTCATCGGTAATCTGTGATTTTTGTCACACCCCTGCTTGTTACCGGTATCATGATACCGGTAACGTGATAAAATGCGAAACTATCATATCGGCTTAAATATTCATTTTGAGATAGAGATCAAACTATGGCGGGACAAAGCATCATCATCATGGGCGTATCTGGGTGTGGTAAATCCAGTTCTGGAGCGGCTATTGCAAATGCGCTGGGCGCTAAATTCATTGATGGCGACGATCTGCACCCGCGCGCCAACATTCAGAAAATGGCAAGCGGCCAGCCTTTGGACGACAACGATCGTGCGCCGTGGCTTGAGCGTCTTAACGATGCGGCCTACAGTCTGCGCCACAAAAATGAAGTGGGTTTGATCGTCTGCTCGTCGTTAAAACGCCGCTATCGCGATAGCTTGCGTCAGGGCAACCCGGATATGTTGTTCCTTTATATGAAGGGCAGTTTCGACGTTATTCTGCAACGCCTGAAAGCGCGCGCCGGACATTTCATGCCCACCGATCTGCTCAAAAGTCAGTTCGATGCGCTGGAAGAGCCTGCGACAGATGAAACTGACGTGGTGAGCATCGATATCGATGGCAGCTTTGATGAGGTTGTCGCCCGCGGTCTGGCGGCACTACGCAACGCGGGTGTCGTTTCTCGTCGCTAACGGGTTAAATGCTGTCGCCTTGCAGGATCGTGAAGCCCAAATCCAACCGCTGCGGGGTAACCACCTCGCCGCGCAGCCTGGCCAGCAGCCGCTCTGCGGCCACCTGCCCCATGCGTTCACGTGGCGTCAGCACGCTGGCCAGTTTCGGTTCCATCGACTGGCCAATATCGTGTCCGTGAAAACCGGCGATCGCCATTTGATCGGGGATGCGCAACCCTTGCCGCTGACACTCAAAGGCTGCACCGATCGCGATATCATCGTTGGTGCAAAACAGGCTGTCGGTTTCCGGGTAGCGCTCGCGCGCTTCTCTCATCAGTTCACCGCCCAGACTGTAGGACGAGGGGCGATCGGTGTTGACATCACGCGGCGTCAACCCGGCATCGCGCATCGCTTGTTCGTACCCCTGCATCTTGATCAAGGTACGCTCATCCAGACGCGAGCCGAGATAAACCGGAAAACGGTGCCCACGGGCCAACAGCACCTGCGTCATCTGGTAGGCCGCTTCAAAGTTGTTAAACCCCACTGCCAGATCGATGCAGGGAGACTCGCTGTCCATGATTTCAACCACCGGGATGCCCGCCACTTCAATCATCTTGCGCGTGCGCTCCGTATGGGAACGTTCAGAGAGGATAAGACCGTCAATATTGTAGGAAAGCAGTGACATCAAGCGCATCTCTTCGCGCTCGGCGTGATACCCATAGTGTGCCAGCATCGTCTGATAGCCGTGCGCATCCGTCACGCGTTCAATGCCGCGCAATACTTCGGCAAACACCTGATTGGTCAATGAAGGAAGCAGAACGCCAATCGCCCGACTGGTGGCATTCGATAAAATCTCCGGCGCCCGGTTGGGAATGTACCCCAACTCATCCAGCGCAGCGGCGATGCTGTCACGCAGAGCCGCCGATACCTTCTGCGGATCGCGCAGGTAGCGGCTAATGGTCATTTTAGTGACGCCAACACGATTGGCCACATCTTGCAAACCTGGTCTTTTCTTCTTCATTTTCAATCGATTGAAATATTGTTGGCCGGTCCTTTAGTGTAACAAAGAAAACCCGCGCTGTCTGTGTGACGGTGACATGATGGTCACCAGTACAATCCCCGAGCCACCATAGCAACCCAACTGCCAATAATGATGAAACAACCCTGCGTTTTCCTTATTTCCCGTTAAAAAAACGCCACTAAAAATAATCAAGGCTGCACCGTGATAAAAAAAACGTCACTGCCCGTGGTTAATAGCGCGGCGCATTCCTTATCTGCTAGAAAATAATATTTACCTGCCGACACCAATATTAAAGAAACCCAAACTAATTTTTATTTTTTCCATTATTATTTTAGATATTATCGCCCTTTACCCTCATGCCGATATCGCACTTTTTGCATCGTTGTTACCCCTGCATATAACAACGTGATCTCCATCACAAAATAATTTTCACCTCGGCTGAATCGAGTAAAGCGTGACCGTAAAACCCATTGTTACCGGTATCATTTGCGTATATAGTGGTCTTATCACCGTCAGGGTGTCCTGATGTCGAGCCTATTGGAGAGAAACACTAGCGGCAAAGATGAAAGTCTGGATCACATGAGGCTGCGATGAACCCCATCAGCACCCCGTAATGCGCCCCCATCCTTTACGGTAACTCACCGTAGCAACGGGCTCTTTATTTATTGACGATCTGGTATCGTGCGTCTATTTGCACGAGCGTTTTTATCATCTTAAAAATAATTAAAACACCCGCTGGCTGCTGTAGCCCAATTATTTCCTCGACGTCATTGGCATTTGATTTTAATTAAGCAAAGCATCAATGTTAAACACATGGGGCATAGCATGAATCCTATTGTTGCACGCGTTACCCACAACATCCTGTCTCGTTCTCACGCCGAGCGTAGCCGTTATCTGGCACTGATTGCCGCCGCCAAAAGCAAAACCGTACACCGCTCCGAGCTGGCCTGCGGCAATCTGGCACACGGCTTCGCGGCCTGCTCGCCCGAAGACAAAGCCGATTTGAAGAACATGATCAAAAGCAACATCGGCATCATCACCTCTTACAATGACATGCTCTCTGCCCACCAGCCCTATGAACGCTACCCGGATCTGATTAAAAAGGCGCTGAACGCCGTGGGCGCTGTCGGTCAGGTTGCGGGAGGTGTCCCTGCCATGTGCGACGGTGTGACACAAGGGCAAGACGGCATGGAGCTCTCCCTGCTGAGCCGCGATTTGATTGCGATGTCGGCGGCGATTGGCTTGTCACACAACATGTTTGATGGCGCGCTTTTTTTAGGCGTATGCGACAAAATTGTCCCGGGACTGTTTATTGCAGCCCTCTCTTTTGGTCACCTACCGACCGTTTTCGTGCCCGCAGGCCCGATGCGCACCGGCATCTCCAACAAAGAGAAAGTGCGCATCCGCCAACTGTATGCTGAAGGCAAAGTCGGCCGCGATGCGCTGCTGGAATCCGAGGCCAGTGCTTATCACGGCGCAGGAACCTGTACCTTTTACGGCACCGCCAACTCTAACCAGATGGTGATGGAGATCATGGGGCTGCATCTGCCCGGCTCCTCGTTTGTCTACCCGGATATTCCGTTACGCGATGCGCTGACAGAGGCCGCTGCGCGTCAGGTCACCCGAATGACGGAAAGCGCGGGCGATTATCTGCCCGTCGGGCAACTGGTGGACGAAAAGGTGATCGTCAACGGTATTGTCGCCCTGCTGGCGACTGGCGGCTCGACCAACCACACCATGCATCTGGTCGCCATGGCGAAAGCCGCCGGTTTTACCGTCACCTGGGATGATTTTTCTGAACTGTCCGAGGTGGTGCCTCTGCTGTGTCGTATCTACCCCAACGGGCCTGGCGACATCAACTACTTTCAGGCGGCAGGCGGCGTGTCGCTGCTGGTGCGAGAATTGCTGCGCGGCGGCTTGCTGCACGAGGATGTCCACACCGTGGCGGGCTTTGGTCTGCATCGCTACACCCAGGAGCCGTTCCTGGAAGAGGGTAAACTGGTCTATCGCGACGGCCCGCTGGTGTCGCTGGACGCCGAAGTGATCGCACCGCTGGAAACCCCGTTTGCCAAACACGGTGGCACCAAAGTGCTTTCCGGCAATCTGGGACGCGCAGTGATGAAAACCTCCGCCGTGCCGCAAGAGCGACAAACCATCGTCGCGCCAGCCATCGTATTCAACGATCAGAACGATGTCGATGCCGCCTTTAAAACTGGCCGTCTGGACAACGATTGCGTGGTGGTGGTGCGTTATCAGGGGCCAAGAGCGATAGGCATGCCAGAACTGCACAAACTGATGCCGCCGCTCGGTGTGTTGATGGACCGAGGCATCAACGTTGCGCTGGTCACCGATGGTCGCCTGTCAGGCGCATCCGGCAAGGTGCCTGCCGCCATCCACGTGACACCGGAGGCTTACGTAGGCGGCCTGCTGGCAAAAGTTCAGGATGGCGACATGATCCGCGTTGACGGCATCACGGGTGAGATCAGCCTGCTGGTGGATGAAGCAGAGCTGGCGCAGCGTCACCCGGAACAACCGGACTTGTCCGCTTCCCACGTAGGAATGGGGCGCGAACTGTTTACCGCACTGCGCGAGAACATTACCGGTGCGGAGCAGGGTGCCAGCGCGATCCCCTACCGTTACGCCCAGTAGCATCGACGCAGTAAGCGGTCAGGTGCGTTTTAAGCACAAATAGACGTGTAGACCGGGATTGGCCGATGCCATGCTGAGTTGACCACCGTGCAGTTCGGCAATGGCTTTCACCAGAGACAGGCCAAGCCCGAAACCGGGCTGCTGCTGCGTCCCTTCAAGGCGTTGAAATCGCTCCAACGCCGTGGCGTGCAGGTTTTCAGGAATGCCGGGGCCACGATCGGACACACGCAGTGCCGTCCAGCCGCGATAAAGGGTGACGCTCAAGGTGATCGCTTTACCTTCAGCCGCATACTTCAGTGCGTTTTCGATCAGATTCGCCAACGCCTGAAACAGCAGCGCCCGATCGCCAAAAAGCGGCGTCCCGGCGGGTGCATCAATCAGCAATTGGCAATGGTGTGCATCCGCTAACGGTTGATAATACTCCGATACCTCTTCCAACAACGGGCGCACCTCAAAGCGGGCAAACTGATGAACACAGCGCCCGCTTTCAATCTCGCCGATGCGCATGACGGTGCGAAACAGCCCCAAAATCTTGTGCACCTCTTCCACTGCCTGATGCAACTCCTCGCGCATCTCATGCTCAAGACCTTGACGCTCAGTCAGGTTATACAGCCGGTTTTGCAAGTGTGTCAGCGGCGTGCGCAATTCGTGGGCAATATGGCTTGAGGTGCTGCGCACCTGCTCCATCAGGCGTTCGATGCGCTCCAGGTTCTGGTTAATGTCGTGACTCAGGCTGTGAAAATCGTCATCGCGCGTTGAGAGCGGCATACGAACGTACTGCTCACCGGCGCTGTAGCGGTGCAGCGCGGTGCGGATGCGCTCTACGCTGCGCAGGCTGCGCAAACTGAAATGTCGGCTGACCACCAGCGAAAACAACAGCACCACAAACAGCCCTGCCCCCGCTACCAGTGGAATAGTACGAATACGTTCCAGCATCGGCCGCAGATTATAGGCGGTGAACAGCACGCCGCCATCGTCCAGCGCCACCGACATACCGACCAGGTTACTCTCGGGCGCGCTACGTCCTCGATCGCTGGCTTTCAGCGCGCCCTTTTCTACCAGCAGCGCCTTCAGGCAAGGAACATCCATTTTGCACGCGGTATGACTTGGCCCAGACAACATCCAACCCGCGTTGTGATAGAGGATCTCGCCCTGCTTACTCATCACCAGAAACAGAGGTAACTCATCAGTTTTAGCCTGATTATCGCGTTTGAGCTGAGCGATCAGCGTAGAAGTATCGGTCAGCCGCGCTTGGGTGGCATGGTCATGGATATTGCCCAGTATGACGTCGCGTACATGGGTGCGGATCAACGTTTCACTCAATACGCTGAAGCCGACAATGCAGCACAGCACCATCAGCAAAAACAGAAACACCAGCGTAATAAACTGGCGAAACTGTGCGGTGCGAAGAAATACCGGATAACGGTTAGCGCCGTGCACGCACAAATGGCGAATTTTCTCACGCCATCCGTTAGCCGGCCATCTCAGCGCGGGTTCATTGTGTGCGCTACGCGGCATCCGTCTTTTCCACAGCGCCCAGGGCGTAGCCCAGCGATCGCAAGGTTTTGATCAGCGGCCGGGGAAAGCCTTTGTCGATCTTGGCCCGCAGCTTGGACATATGAACATCGATCAGGTTAGTCTGCGGATCGAAGTGATACCCCCAGACGCGTTCCAATAACAGTGTCCGTGTGATCACCTGCCCGGGGTTTTCCATCAAAATGATCAGCAGCTTGATCTCTTTATCGGTCAGATCGATGCGCTGCCCGCTACGCCAGGCAACCCGTTGCAGACGATCAAGTTGCAGATCTTCAAACGTCAACAGCGATGACGGTGCCTCCTGCGGTTTTCCTCTGCGCACCATAATCTCTAAGCGCAAACGCAGCTCATTGAAATTAAAAGGCTTACCCAGATAATCTTCGGCGCCCAGTTCCAGCCCCATCACGCGATCCACATCGCGATCCAACGCCGAAAGCAGCATGATAGGCGGGTGACGCAATCCTTGCAGTTCACGCAATACGCTAAAACCATCCAGCGTTGGCAGCATCCGGTCTAGCAGCACCACGTCATAAATTTCATCTTTAATGGCTTTAAGCGCATGTTCGCCATCATGAACGATATTGCAGGCATAACCGTGTGAGTGCAGCTTTGCACCAAGCCAATGGCACAACACCGAGTCGTCATCAACCACTAAAACGCGCATTGTTTTCCCTCTGTCAAAGTGATGGTTGCTTACACCACATCACGCGTACTGACGTGCTCCCGATCCACCACAATAGGATCTGAGCCACTCTGACACAGGCAATAACCTGTCTGGCGGCTTCTTATGCGTCAACGCGTTATAGGATAATAACAATCATTATCATTTAATGACAAGTAGTTTACAATGCTGACAATTAGCCAGATTTTGTAGGGTTTTTCCGCGATCGTGGGGTTTTCGTGCGTTCCTCGTGCAGATACGTTCTCTGACAGGCTTCGGAACACGCTATCGCGGGATCAACAAGGCGTGGAGTTGCGACGCAGACTCAACGCACATTGAGCCTGCATCCGCGAAACAAAGGCAGGGTTACACTTTCTCGCTCAGCACGGCTTCAAGCAAATCGAGATCGTGCAGCATCTTTTTCAGGGTTTCGTTGCTGATCTGCTGCGTGGCGCGCAGGTGGTAAAGTTCGCCGCGTTCAGCGGTGACGGCAGTCAAACGGAAACGGCGCTCCAGATTTTCAATCTCCAGGCTGTGTTCCAAATCGCTCTCGCCGACGACGCGACGCCGCAAATTACCGATGACACGCGCGCTGACTTCGCGCACCACCTGCTCATCGATATTTTCTTCTCGATCCGCCGCCAGACGCTCTTCCATTTTCTGCAAGCTGCGGATCGCCACTTCGGCAATCGCCATGCGCGCCATCCGCTCTTCTTTCTTATAGAGCGATTTGTCCACCACCGTCACCCCGCGCAGCAGTAACGGCAGCGTCAATACCCCGCACAGCAAGGAAAACAGAATGACGCCAGTGGCGATAAACACCAACTGATAGCGGGAAGGAAACGCGGTGCCGTCGTTTAATAACAACGGAATGGACAGCACACCGGCCAAGGTAATCGCACCGCGCACCCCGGCGAAAGAAGCGATCCAGATTTCACGCGTAGTGTATTGAGCAAACAGCATCGGACGTTTCTTCTGAAACAGGCGGCTGTAATATTTCATAAACCACAGCCAGCAGAAACGCAGCAGCAACAGCGCACCGTAAATAATGGCGATATCGGTAAACAGCATCCAGGTTTCAACGGTGGGATCCAGCTCCGCCTGCGTTACCGAGGTTTCCAAAATGTCGGGCAATTGCAGCCCCAGCATGATAAACACCATGCCGTTAAACACGAACTCCAACATCGACCAGACGCTGTTGGCGCGTAATCGCATCGCCAGCGGCGCGTTACTGATCACGTTAGAGTGGCTGATGGTCATGCCTGCGGCCACCGCCGCCAAAATGCCTGACACCCCAATGTGTTCCGCAATCAGGTAGGAGGCGAACGGCAACAGCATCAGCAGCACAATCTGTGTGGCCGCATCATCACCGCTCCAACGGTTAATGATGCGCAATGATTTACTGTAAAGCCAGGTTACACCCACGCCCGCCAGCAGGCCGCCGACCGCCACCTGCACGAACTCCAGCGTCGCGCCGGACACGGTAAACACCATGGTGCCCATCGCCACCGCAACGGCAAATTTAAGCGATACCAGACCCGAAGCATCATTCATCAGCGCTTCGCCCTGCAAGATGCTCATCAGCTTTTTCGGAATGCGATCTTCGCCCACAATCCCCGACAGCGCCACCGCATCGGTCGGCGATAGCACGGCGGCCAGCGCGAAGGCCGCCACCAGCGGCATACCCGGAATCATCCAGTAAATCAGGTAACCCACCCCCGCGACGGTGATCAACACCAGCACCAGCGCCAGACCAATCACCTCACGGCTGTGTTTGATAAATTCGCGCGTTGGCGTTTTCCAGCCGTCGGCAAACAGCAGCGGCGGGATAAACAGCACCATAAACAGTTCAGGATTGAAATCAACATGCAAACCAAACTGGGGCCAGGCCAAAATAGCCCCGAGGGCGATTTGCATTAAGGGCAGCGGAACTTGGAAGGGTAAAATACGTGTAACGACCCCTGATAGTGATACCACCAGGGTTAAAATCAGAATGGTAAAAAAGATTTCCATGCTTTCCTTAGGAGATGTCCAATAATGGCCTAACCGTGTGCTGAGCTGCCCTTTGTACGTTATGAGATGGTGCCCCATTATTTTTACATGAAAATATCGCTCAGCGGGGCAAAATTTCAGGGTAAAACGCATATTTTTTGCATGAATACCCTGCAAATAATTACGTCAAAAAATCACCGCGGCGGGGCACTTCAAGGAAAGCATGAGGGAGGAGGCAAAACGATGAGTGGCGTCATGGAGCAAAGAGCTCCTGATTGCACGCGCCAGCGAAACCGCAGGCATAAAAAAGGGGAGCCAGGCTCCCCGTAATGACTCACTTACAGAACAATCAGAGCGCCCAGCCACCGGCGTAGAACACCACCAGCGCGATAGCGATAATCACGGTACCGATATTCAGTTTGCGCCATTCACCCGAGAAAATACGCCCCAGCACCAGTGCACCAAAGCCCAGCATAATCCCGGTTACGATATTGCAGGTCAGCACGATAAACACCGCGCACACCAAACCAGACATGGCATCAACAATGTCATCAAAATTCAGCTTGGCGACATTGCTCAGCATCAGCAAGCCGACATACATCAATGCCGGTGCGGTGGCGTATCCCGGCACCAGATAAGACAGCGGAGAGAGGAACAGCAGGCACAGGAACAGCACACCGACCACGGTCGCCGTCAACCCGGTTTTACCGCCCGCTGCCGTACCCGCCGCAGATTCGATATAGACCGCCGCCGGAGACGTCCCGACCAGGCTGGACAACATGCTGCTCACCGAGTCAGCCGTCAGCGCTTTGCCACCGTTAACGATTTGCCCGTCTTTATCCAGCAGGTTCGCCTGCCCGGCAACCGCGCGGATGGTACCGGTGGCGTCAAACACCGCCGTCATCACCAGCGCCAGCACGCTTGGCAGCACCGCCAGTTGCAATGCACCCATGATATCCAGGCTAAACATCAGCGAGTGACCGTTTTCATCAGTCAGGCTCGGCAGGCTGAACCAGCCCTGAAATTTCACGTTCGGATCGAAAATCAGGCCGATAATCGAGATAGCCACGATCACCAACAAGATGCCGCCCGGCACGCGACGTTTTTCCAGACCGATGGTGGCCGCCAGTCCCAATAACGACATGATCACCGGGAACGAGGTGAAGTTACCTAACGCAACAGGCAGACCGTCGATCGGGTTCTTGATCACCAGCCCCACGCCATTGGCAGCGATGATCAGCAGGAACAGGCCAATACCGATACCGGTACCCTGCGCCACGCCCAACGGCAGGTTACGCAGGATCCAGGAACGGATGCCGGTCACCGAGATCACGGTAAACAGCAGCCCCATCAGGAAGATCGCCCCTAAGGCCACCGGAACACTGATCTGTTGGCCCAGCACCAGGCTAAACGCGGTAAAAGCGGTAAGCGAGATGGCGCAGCCGATTGCCATGGGCACATTGGCCCACAGCCCCATCAGCAAGGAACCCAGCCCTGCGACCAGACAGGTTGCCACAAACACCGGCGTGTGCGGAAAACCCGCCTTGCTCAGCATGCCAGGCACGACAATGACCGAATACACCATCGCCAGAAACGTGGTTAACCCGGCCAGCACTTCCTGTCTTACATTACTGCCGCGCTGTGTGATGTGAAAAAAAGCATCAAGTGAGCTTTGCGGACGCGCCGCATTGCCAGCCTGACGAGTGCTATTTGACATGGTGGTATCCCCTGAGATGTCATTATTTGTAAAAGTAAAACTGGAGGGTGCATATGGCCTTGCCTGCCATGACGATCTCCCATCGCTGCACGCACCCACAACAACGGCGCTTCCGCGCCGCAGCGCAAATATCAGATGCCCCCGAACACCATGCACATCACACTGAAAATGGACGCAAACGATTAGCTTGCGGGACGCATCACAGGTGCATTTGGCAGGTCGGAGGAGAAACGGGGGATTATCCTGCTTCTGGGCGGTGTATTTCAACTGATAATCCAGACAATTTATCTATCGCTCGACAAAACAGAACGGCGTTTCATGCACAGAAAACCCATGAACCATTTTTTTGTGATTAGGCTCACAAAAAAGTTGACCAGCGCGGCCAACCGGCGTATCTTTAAAAACGTGAAGAGCATCACAGAAAAATGAACAATCACTCGGAGAGAGACAAATGAAACTGATCAAAAAAATCGTTGCCATGTTCGAAAACGTTAGCGTTAACTTCAACATGTTCACTAACCACTAAGATTCAAGAAAGCGTAGGAATAAGAAGATGAGTATTGTCCGTAATATCAACAAAGTAATAAAAGCGTTGGGCAAAACCTATCGCGGTCTGGCTCCCTACGCTATCTTCCGTTAATCGCTCGCGATTAGCACAAATTTCCGCCACTGCCGAAAACGTAGTGTGCGACTGAAAAGCGGGTATCTTCTGATATCCGCTTTTTTTATTTGCGGTGCTTTAATATCCGTTGCCGACTCACTTCAACAGGCGGTTCAGCATTTACCTCTCCAGAAGCAATGGCAATATTATCGCTCGTGGTCACGAAAGCAACAGAGGGTTGCCCGTCGGCAATAAAGATACCTTGGTTAAACGTTAATAGACTTTTGTCGTTCATTGCCAAATCGAACTTAATTACCCTTTCTTTATTATACTTAAGTTCTCGCTTTATTATCCTGGGATTATCCTGAATAGTCACATCCAGAATACCCCCGTGCAATTTTAGATAGTTTTGTACGTTCTCTATCCGTTCATCCCTGCCAAGCGCCCTTGGTAAACTGCTTGGTGATAATGGTTTTATATTTCTATTATAAATTTTCACAAGCCCATTATAAGTGTCTTTATTCACTGCCTTTGAATAATAATAAGCTTCAGAATACTTCAAATGCCATGAAAAAAACGTTCCGCTATTTTTATTATGCTGATACATATCTGCCTGAAATTGCCATACATTTTTACCATCTGAACATTTAATCAACTCTCTCCATTGCATATCAGGCGGTTCATGAAATGAAGAGGACCCTTTTTTATACCTCAACCTAAATGTGACATAGATACTAGAACCCACAAAATCACCGATATCATAGGAACTCGACCTAACATGTGTTTTTAATAGATCCCAATGAGGGTCCAATTGCATAATATTATCATTACTAATCCCTACCTCTGAATTCAACTGTTTATCCCTTAGATACTCTTCGGCAGTTAATGATATTTTTTTATTATAAGCGTCAACATGAGACAATGAATACTCATGTTGTTTATATATTAAATGCAACTCGTCACCTTTATTATTTTTAATATAAGGTTTTGATTCAAAATCAAGTACCCTTATCAAATCCCCATTTTGTTTTAAGTAAGCATGCCCCTGGCAATCAAATTTTAGCCCATGACTTCCTGGCATAGAGAGTTTATGTATATCTACTGTTTTATCATACATCGCAGGAGTAATGGCACTTTTTAACTGCTCTGACATTGATGAAGAGGTTGAGGGTTCAAAACGCCATCGTCCGCCGGTATACTCAACGGAATAAGAAACGTGTGTTTTTTTCAAGTCATAGATCTCACAATCCAGATGATGTTTATAAATAGGTTTCGCCCTTATTGGCACTAACCTATTATCTATAGATATCGTATTATAAAAATTGCGATACAATTTATTATCAGAATAAACACGATATATATTACCATAATGTTCAAAATGAACTTGCTTGACCAGAGGCGATGTTACAGGAAGCCCAATATCAAATCGCTTAATGATCTCTTCCTCAGCATGACTAAAGCGATACTCGTTAAACGGAACAATCCGCGGTGTATCCCGAGAAGCATTTTCAACGTAATAATAATTACCTTCACTATCATACACACGTTCCATCGGTTTACCGCAAATTTTCCCAAACGTTATGCCTCGTTTAATTATTCGATCGCAGTTGGTAAAAAAAGGATCACTGCTTTCAGGTTCGCTGGCGACTTCTTTACCTTCATCAATGCGCCATTTTTCTTCCCACTGAAGATATCCAACAGGGTGCTCCCTCCCCTCGTTTTCAGCATAAAGCATATTACCGCGACGAAAAAGCAGCCATTCTTTATTGTCTTGATTTATACAAACCCTATCGTTTTCAAAAAAGAGAGACTTTGGTATTCTAACGTCGTCTATAGTGGTAGGATGAATATTTCCATGAATAGTAATATCGACCATAGCCTTAGAAAACCCAAGCACCTCATTATAAATAGACTCAATATCTACTTGTGACATTGAGTCACCTTTAATGTCATTAGAGATCATCCTAATGGTTGGAGAAAAAATACGTTGTACAAATGAGATAAATGTCAATTCAGGGACTAATGAAGACATTATCGAAGAGACCTTGTCAACCTCCGTGGTTATCTTTCTCACTTTTTCTATCTCAGCTTCCGAAGGACAGATGCCACTTTTTAAATAATGGGACAACACTTGCAACTCGATTGTCGATGATTCGAAAGGACGCTCAAAAGAATCTGCAATGGTTTTCAATACATCACTGACGGTAAGAGCCCTTCTTTTATCGAGACAATCGACATTCAGCTTTTTTATTTTTACATCATCTCCGAGTGGCACGACGGTTGTCGTTGGTACTGCGACTGGCACGGCAGCATCAGCAGCGGGAAAACGCAGCGGATCATAATAATTAATAAAACCCGATAGTGATTTTACGGCTTGATTCATCGAATCGATGATGCTGTCTTGCAGATTACCCATTGGGAAAAGAGTATTTTGTTTTTTTTCCGTCACACCGTGAGGTACGGGAGATGAAGAGCAGAACTCATTGTAGATCATCTGACTTAACCTATTTTTATAGGCCGAATAGGGTTGTTTATCCACAAACCTTATTTGATGTGAAACACCACCATCAACGTGATTTACTTGGTATTTACCAACACTTTTTTGTGGTATTTCATCCACAGAGTTTTCACCACGAGACAACGAAGATAGCACGCCCATCATTGCTAACATGCTCATACAACTGAATTTTGTCGGCAGCTTGGTTGATTGCAATTCTGATAACAGATTTAATTTTTTCTGAACAGTATATTGCGTCATATAATCTCGACGTCTACATTCAAAACGCCCTATGCCGCGTCTATACTGCTGTATATTGACAGGCATTCCTCACCTCCTTGGTTAATTCCTGTAAAATAAGTTTATATATTTATCAACAAAGTAATAAACACGTTGGGCAAAACCTGTTGTGGTCTGGCTCCCTACGCAATCTTCGGTTAAGCGTTGGCAATTAAAGCACTTATGCAGTTACGTACGTCGTAGCTAGCACTGAAAAAGCGGGTATCTCTGATACCCGCTTTTTTAATGGTGCGATTTTTTCACTCTTTTTCTGGCGACAGATTCAGGCGGTGAAGCGTTAACCGGGCTCTCTGCAACATTGATATTGTGCCCTGTGGTGACAAACACCAATGGCGGCTTGCCTTCCTGCACCACAATGCCCTGGTTAACGGAAAAAATCGTCTTATCCAGAAAACTGATAGTTATTTTTAGCAATCGTTCCTTGTTGGTATGTGCATCTATATTCTGTAATTTAGGATAATCACTGAGAGTAATATCAAGAAACCCTCCGTTTCTTTTAAGATAATTTTTCACACACGCAACTTTTTCATCATTAGAAAGTACGTTGGGTAATGCATCAGGTGCCAAGGGCTCCATATCATGGTTATAAATTCGAGCCGGTTCATTGTACCCGTTCTTAACCTCTTTCTTTGTGTAGGAATAAGCCAAAAGATATTTTTCATTCCAGGGTAGAAATGTCGGACTGTGTCGATTATGCTGATACATATCAGCAACAAACCGCCACACCTGCCCATCGTCATCCACCTTGATAATTTCATGCCATTGCAGATCTGGTGGTTCAAAAAATTCACTAAAACCATTAACGTTATATTTCATTCTTAGCATAACTTCCAGTTCTGAACCAATGGAGTTATAAGTGTGATAATTATAATTTTTTATATTAACATGAACTAAATTCCAATGATAATTTAGCAGGTGATTTTTATTACTACTCACCCCTTTACTTGAATGCAGGTTGATATCTTCTTTTATAGTTAAGGCATTTACTTCCAGCCTCCCTCTTTCTAGCCGAGCATGCGACAAATGGAACTTACCGTCTGTTTTGGTAATATATATTCGCCCTTCATTTTTCACTGCTAAGCATGCATCGATATCATGCTGATGGACTTTTATATACTTGTTATTAATTCTTAAATAGGTATGACCATTTTTATCCACTTGCAAACCATGAGGGCCAGGCATCGATATTTTTGTTAAATCTAAAGTATCATAAAACATAGCATGATAGGCATAGTGGCTAATGGCTTCTTTCAAGTCATGAGAAAGATAAAAAGAGGTAACCGGTTCAAACCGCCACTGATTATTATAAAACTCAACCCGATGACTGGCATGCCAGTCGTTTAAATCATAAATTTCGCAAGAGATATGATTGTTTATGATAGCAGTCGCTTTAATCGGCACCAGTTTTCCATTCATTTCTACCGCATGGTAGACGGTTGAAATCAATTTATCTTCATCACGAACACGGTATATGACCCAATTATCAGGAAAAATAACCTTATCCACGCGAAATGAGTGTGGACTTAAACCTATATCCAGTCTGTTTATAATATCGCGTTCAATGTGGGTAAACGGATAAGCATCAGACGCAGTAACCGGCTGGGACGCTGAAGCGTGCGAAGAACCTGATTCAGAAGCATCAGTAATCGCAAAAGTGCCACACAATTTTCCTGAAGATACGCCTCGACGATATCTGCTTTCACAAAGTTGATTAAACAGATCGTCATTCTTCTCAGCATTGATTAACTCTTGTTCATAAATATGCCAAACACCGGTATCTTCAACATAACTGGTTCTATATAAAACATTGTCTCTGGCCGCGTACAACTTGCCGTCTACTTTTGTTAATCTCCATATTTTTTTATTAATATGAACATAAATATAATCATTTTCAAACGACATACCTTGCGGCACAAACACAGTGTTAATGCCAGACTTTTTGTCAATTTCTCTAGTGGATATATCTACCACACCTCGAGCATAACTTAAAATATTTTCATTTAGAGATAAAGCATCATCAATAGTAATTCCTCTACCTCTGTAATCATCCACGACCATTTTAATGGCAGGGGTTATTATATTTCTAATAATTCCAAGCGGATTGAATTCCGAAAAAAAACCCAACACTGAAGACAGCATGGCATCGATAGATTTAGCGATGACACTAATATGAGAAAGCGAAGCTTCGGTTGGGCACACGCCACTTTGCAAATAAGAGGTAATCACCTTAATTTCTATCGCCAAAGTAGAAATAGGATAATCGATCGTATCCGCGACACGATAAAGAATATCGAGGGAAGAAAGGTTTTGTCTTGCATGAATACAGGTGTAATCATTTTTGACGGTTGCAACAGAATCCGACGGTGTTGACAGGGGCGCCGGTGTAGACTCAACAACCGCGGCATGGGTACCAGGAAAAGATAATGGATCGTAGCGTCTAAAGGCATCAGCGAATGAGTAAAAGCTGAATGGCAAGAAATCCTCAATACTTTCTCGCGTTTGCCTCAACGAGGATGAACCATGCATTAACTGCTGTGGATTCAGCGGAGGAGCAATCGTTGTAGAAGAATAATGGCTATCGAACTTATCACATAAAGTGGCATCATTCGGAAAAACATTTTTAATATTTCCAGTGACATTATAAGAAGCAGCAGGGTTATTTTCCTCTCCCCTTTTTCGACAATACTCTGAAGCAGAAAAAAAACGCTCAGAGACATGTCTGCGCAACGTATTATTTGACACCACGCTCAGTAAAGCCA
The DNA here is from genome assembly GCF_025962655.1 of Candidatus Symbiopectobacterium sp. NZEC151. GTDB lineage: Bacteria > Pseudomonadota > Gammaproteobacteria > Enterobacterales > Enterobacteriaceae > Symbiopectobacterium. The sequence continues at coordinate 135,815 of NZ_JAGFPE010000003.1, forward strand.
AGAGCGTCATCCATCCAAACTGCTGAGGAAGTTTACGGGTTTGCGACGCGGCAATACGATTTAACCGCTGTTGGATAATGGACTCTGCGACATATCCTTGCGTTTTATCATCGTAGCATCCCGCACTTCGCCTGAAATCCTGCGCGCTGATTGGCATAAGCTCACCTCCCTGTGTGATTGCTCAATTAATAAACAATAGCCGTGAGTGCGTATATCAATAAGCGCGACCGCTTCAGAAAAAGCGCATTTCCAATCGATTAATGACAGGCCTTCCAGATGTCATCCCGCTACTGTAGCGGTCAACTAAAACTGGCCACCGCCTTGTTTAGCCAGTGAGCGAACCTCCCTGCGTGGATTATTTTGATATCCCCGTTACGACAGGACAAAAGAATCCAACTCCTGCGCAACGCTGCCGCTGCCGCTCCTTTTTCACTGCATGTTAGGTTAGCCCTCATTGAGAAACCTACGCCGTTTGCTGCCTGTTGGCACTGACAGCCCCATGGAACGACATCACGCCATGAATATTCCTGTGTTTGCCATGCCGCGCGTCTATTTCGGTGACACGGCAATGGAAGCCTTACGCGCCTATAACCATAAAACCGTCGCGATTGTCACCGATGACTTTATGGCGACATCCGGCAAAACCGATTATCTCGCCGGTTTTATGCCACAGGCGCGCATCAGCATTTTCAGCGGCGTTAAACCCGACCCTGATGTTAACGTGCTGCACGCCGGGGCCGCCGCCTTCAAAACGCTACAGCCAGACGTGATTATCGCGCTCGGCGGCGGTTCCTCGCTGGATGCCGCCAAAGGCATCAAGGTCACGCTGGAAGCGTTACACCCGGAGCACCCGATAGTATTGGTGGCGATCCCAACCACCAGCGGCTCCGGCTCCGAAGTGACTACCTACGCGGTGATCTCCGATCCCGAGCACGGTCAAAAATACCCGCTGGTCTCCGACCAGTTACAGCCGGATATCGCCATTCTTGATCCACAACTGGTGGTGAGCGTGCCGCGCGGTATCGCCGTTGATACCGGTATGGACGTGCTCACTCACGCGATTGAGGCCTACGTTTCCTCCCAGGCTAACGATTTCAGTGACGCGCTGGCGGAAAAGGCCATCCTGTTGGTGTGGGACTATCTGCCACAGGTGTTTGAGCAACCGCAAGCCATTACGCCGCGCGCCAAAATGCACAACGCCTCCTGCATGGCGGGCATGGCATTCAGCACGGCGGGATTGGGGCTGGTGCACGGTTTGGCGCATTCTCTGGGCGGCGTATTCCACATTCCTCACGGCAAGATTAACGCCATGCTGCTCCCGCTGGTGATCGATTACAACGCGGCCACCGGCAGTGATGCCACACGCGAACGCTACGCGCGCTGCGCGGCGTTAGCAGGCATTAAACAGGGCGATCAGCACACGCGCATCCGGCAGTTATCCCAACAAATTCGCGCGTTAAATCAACGCTTCGGTATCCCGGCAACGTTACGAGAATTGAATATCAGCGCCCATGACGTTGAGCAACAGCGCTCGCGCTTGATCGATGCCGCACTGGCAGATGGCTGCACCGCCAGTAATCCACACGCGCCCACCCGCGATGCGGTCAGCCAGTTGATAAGCCAGATTGCAGGCTAACCAGAATCGCGACTGGACGAAATTGTCCTGCCCGCCACGGGCTGCGCAATAAAGTCCTCGCGAATCACAAACGCGGGCGCGTCGCGTTGATTAGGGTGAATAGCACCACCGCGACGTGCCACAACAGCACCAACGGCACCGGTGTATGACGTAAAGACAGGAAAACGCAGGTAACTGAATCAATGAACGCAACACAGCAACAGATTGCATGGATCACCCAGCAGGTAATGCAAGAACTGGCCGCACAGGGCTCAGCCCGCGCTGAAATCCTTAACGCACCCACCGCGCCGCTTCAGGTGCCGGTTGGCATCTCTAATCGCCATATCCATCTGGCGCGGGAAGACATGGACATTCTGTTTGGCTACGGCGCGACGCTAACGCGCATGAAAGCCGTGAAACAGCCCGGTCAGTTTGCCGCCGAAGAGTGTGTCACGCTGCGCGGCCCGAAAGGGGAAATCAAAAATGTGCGTGTGCTCGGCCCACTGCGCCCCACGACACAAGTGGAAATTTCTGTCGCCGACAGTTTTGTACTGGGCGTGAAAGCCCCGGTGCGCATGTCGGGCGATCTTCAGGACTCTCCCGGTATTGAAATCGTTGGCCCGAAAGGCAGCGTAAAAAAAGCATCGGGCACTATTGTCGCCTGGCGGCATATCCATATTTCGCCGGAAGATGCGGAACGCCACGCACTGCGCGACGGCATGGAAGTGAGCATTCAGGCACAGGGACAGCGTGCCGGCATCATGCAGCACGTGGTGGTGCGCGCCACGCAGGCATCGGTGCTGGAATTGCATGTGGATGTGGAAGAAGCCAATGCCTACGGGCTGCGCAATGGCGATCTGGTCAACATTATCACGGAGCAACTCCATGGCTGACGTTTCCGTTGAGACGCGACTGCGCACGCTGGCACAGCTGATCCGCGATGCCGAATGCCGCGAGCATGATGGCGTGCTGAAAGTCGGCGTCGATCTGGGAACTGCAAATATTGCCATGGTGGTGGTAGACCGTCACAACGCCCCCATCACCGGCATTACCTATCCTTCCTCCGTGGTGAAAGACGGCATCGTGGTCGACTACCTGTCTGCAACCAGGGTGGTGAAGCACCTGAAACAGCAGTTGGAAGCCCGCTTAGGCCAATCACTGACCCACGCCGCTACTGCCATTCCGCCGGGGATTTCCGAGGGCAATACCAAGGTGATCGCCAACGTGGTGGAGTCGTCGGGACTGTTGGTGACGAATGTGGTCGATGAGCCGGTGGCGGCCGCCACAGCGCTGAATATGCGTAACGGCGCGGTGGTGGATGTCGGCGGCGGCACCACGGGACTTAGCGTGCTGCGCAACGGCAAGGTGCTCTTTTCCGCCGACGAACCGACCGGCGGCACCCATATGACGCTGGTGCTGGCAGGCGCGCTGGGTCTCGCCTATGCCGATGCAGAGCAGTTAAAACACGACCGGGCGCAAGAAGCGGATATCTTCCCGCTGGTGCGCCCGGTGGTGGAAAAAATGGCCTGCCTGACCCGTGACTGGCTGACAGCCTATAACGTCAGAAACATTCACGTGGTGGGCGGTGCCAGCAGCTTTAGCGAATTTCCCGGCGTGTTCCGCAAGGTCACCGGGAAAAACATCATTCCTGCGGTGGAGCCGCTGCTGGTCACCCCGCTGGGGATTGCCATGCAGGCGGCACCATGACGTTCACGAGAGGAAGCATGAACCGCCAGACGCTCTCTTCGTTGATTGACAAAGCCATCACTGATGCGCTTGCCCGCCGTACTTTATGGATCGAAAGTTTAGGGTTCGAAAGCACACAGGCCGACATCCCACGGCAGCCAACCACCTTTGTGCTGATCACTGGCGATGATGCAGCCGCCTTCCCAGCCACGCTGCGCTATCTGGCAGCACTGGCGCAGGCAGGCTGCCTGCTCAGCGTGCACTTCTCCCACAGCGCACAGCGCTTGCACACACGCTTTGCCGATGCCCTGAACCGCCTGCTACCACAGGTGCCGTGCCAACAGGCCACTGACTCCACGCTACGCAGCGGCGATACGCTGCTGCTGCCAGCCTTGTCCGATAACAGTCTGGCAAAAATAGCGCTCGGCCTGCGTGATAACGCCGCCAGCCAATGGGTCTTTCAGGCGCTGGCGCAGGACGTGCGCATCATCGCACTGCATCACCCTGATGCCGCCATGCCAGCCGCCTATCTGGCACAACTCTCGCGCTATCAGGAGACGCTGCGCCAATTCGGCATTCGCATGATGGGACAACCGGCTGCACCACAGGCATCTGTGCCACACCGCGCTGTCGCCGCCGTTGGTAAGTCATTACTCACCGCACGCGATGTACGCCTGCATAGCGAAGACACGCTAAGTGTCCGACCCGGCACCCTGATTACCCCGGCAGCACGCGATGAGCTAGCCGCGCGCCGCATCACGTTAATAACCGCATCCTGAGGAGGCACCATGTATCTGGCCCAAGTCACCGGCACGGTGGTCTCCACCACCAAACATGCATCGTTGAACGGCATGAAACTGCTGCTCGTCACGCGTCTGGATGAGCACATGAACCCCACGCAACGCACGCAGGTGGCGGTGGATACCGTCGGCGCAGGCAACGGAGAAATTGTGATCGTCGCCACCGGCAGTTCAGCACGCATGACCAACAGCAAAGAGCACTCCGTCATTGATGCCGCTATCGTCGGTATCGTCGATGCCACCGAGCACAGTGAGGGCTAAATGTTGACACAACAGCACCCTGCACTGCGCGATTTGGACGGTTGGATTACACAGGCGATTGCCGCCCAGCCTCAGCCAGAACGCAAAGCATTGACCGTTGCTGATTTCGCCCTGCTGGCGCAGTTGGCGCAGGAGACAGCCAGCGCCATGCACCTGGCGATTGTCGTCAGCCTGGTGGATGCACACGGCCATCCGCGTTACTTCGTCAGCATGGATAACACGCTGTTGGTCAGCCACCGCCTCGCCGGACAAAAGGCTTACAGCGCCGTGGCACTGCGTATGCCGACGCACGAACTGGCCGAACAGGTACAACCCGGTGCACCCCTGTTCGGACTACAGCAACAGACCGATATCTGCGCCGTCGGTGGCGGACTGCCCTGCTGGCATCAGGGACACCTGCTGGGCGGTATCGGCATCAGCGGTGGCACCGCCGAAGAAGATGTCGCGATCGCGCGCCACGTTCTGCACCAATTCACTCAGCAACGTTTTTCCCTGTCACCTTTTGCCTGACAGCCGCGAATAACACGCTGGATTTTTTTGTCATCTCTTATTTCGGGGGGCTTATGTCCTTATCTTCCCTTGTGCTCGTGATTAACTGTGGTTCATCGTCATTAAAGTTTTCCGTTATGCCCGTCAACGACGGACAACCGCTACTGTTCGGCCTGGCTGAACGCTTAGGGCTGGATAACGCGGTGATTACCGTCAAAGACAGCGCAGGCAACAAGTCTGTGCTGTCGCTCGAATCCGCCAGCCACCATGAAGCCTTGAAAGTGCTGTTCGCTACGCTACGCAGCAAAAATCTGATCGATTCACTTGCCGCTATCGGCCACCGCGTCGCCCACGGCGGCAGCGATTTCAAACACTCCGTGTTGATCACACCGGAAGTGATTGAAAAAATTCAGGCGCTGTCGGTGCTGGCACCGTTGCACAACCCCGCCAACCTGACCGGGATCGAAGCGGCTCAGGCGCTGCTGCCGTCACTGCCACACATTGCGGTGTTCGATACCGCCTTTCACCAGACGCTCGCGCCAGCCGCCTACACCTACGCCATTCCTTATGAGTATCAGCAAAAGTATCAGGTGAGACGCTACGGTTTTCACGGCACCTCACACCGCTACATTGCGGAACAAGCCCGCGCCATGCTGGATCTCAATCAGGACGATCACGGCATTCTGGTCGCTCATCTGGGTAACGGCTCCTCCATCTGCGCAGTGAAAAACGGGCACAGCGTCGATACCTCGATGGGCATGACGCCGCTGGAAGGGCTGGTGATGGGCACGCGCAGTGGGGATCTTGATTTCGGTGCCGCCGCCTATATCGCCAGTTGCACCCAGCAGCCCATCGAAAAAATCTACCAAACGGTGAATAACGCCTCCGGCCTGTACGGCATTTCCGGCATCTCCAGCGATTGCCGCACCTTGCAAGAAGCACGGGAAAACGGCAACGAGCGCGCAGGATTAGCGATTGATGTGATGGTGCATCGTCTGGCGCGCCACCTGGGCGCCCACCTCACCTCGCTCTCACGCTTGGATGCGCTGGTGTTTACCGGCGGCATCGGCGAGAACTCGGCGCTGATCCGCGAGTTGACCATCGAACGACTGTCGGTGTTGGGGCTAAAGCTGGATAAGCAAAAAAACAGCGACATGGTAGGCGGGCGCAGCGGTGTAATTTCCGCCGAAGGCTTCCCCACTATCGCGGTTATTCCCACCAACGAAGAGAAAATGATCGCGATGGACGCGGCACAGATTGCGCAGTTGGCGTAAAGCGCCGCGTCCCCAGCTTATTGAAACGTGACCCATTTAACAGTTTAGGGCAGCACGGTACTACGCCGCTGCGGCCCTGATAAACCAGCGTGGATTTTATTGTCGCCCCGCTGAAAGTGATAACAAAAAAGTCTCGCTCATCGGCAAAACATTTGGCCGGGATATTCATAACATCCTAAACAGCAAAATCGGTGAGTTACCGGTTGCGGAATGAGGGCAGACCCCGGTCCGCCGGACAGATTCCCCACACTGTTTACTACAAGTTTTTTACTACAAAACGTCGAGGTTGATATGCAACAAGAAGCATTGGGTATGGTTGAAACAAAAGGTCTGGTCTCCGCCATCGAAGCCGCAGATACCATGGTGAAATCCGCCAACGTTACGCTGGTCGGCTACGAAAAAATCGGCTCCGGCCTGGTCACCGTGATGGTGCGTGGCGATGTGGGTGCCGTGAAAGCGGCCACCGACGCGGGCTCCGCAGCCGCCAATAAAGTCGGTGAACTGGTTTCCGTGCATGTGATCCCTCGCCCGCATACCGAAGTGGAAAAAATTCTGCCGAAGGCACTGGGCTGATCGCTAAACCGCGAGGATTATTCCTATGAGAGATAATCTTGTCGAACAGATTATATCTGACGTGATGAACAAGCAGAACGACGCGCCACGTGCTGGCAAAGCGCTCGGCAGCATCGCGGGCTGCGGGCTGACAGAATTTGTCGGCACCGCACTGGGCCACACCATCGGTCTGGTGATCGCCAACGTGGATCACCAACTGCATGAGTTGATGAATATCGATAAGAAGTTCCGCTCCATCGGTATTATCGGCGCACGTACCGGCGCGGGTCCGCATATTTTTGCCGCTGATGAAGCGGTGAAAGCCACCAACAGCGAAGTGTTGATCATCGAGCTGGCGCGCGACACCGAAGGCGGTGGCGGGCACGGCTGTATGATCATCTTCGGTGCAGAAGACGTCTCTGACGCCCGCCGCGCCGTGGAAGTCGCCCTGAACGAAATCGACCGCACCATGGGCGATGTATACGGCTCTCCCGCTGGTCATCTGGAATTCCAGTACACCGCACGCGCCAGCTTTGCCCTGAACAAAGCTTTTGGCGCACCTATCGGTAAGTCGTTCGGTATGACCTGCGCCTCACCGGCGGCTATCGGTGTGCTGATTGCAGATACCGCTGCCAAGGCGGCGGTGATCGACCCTGTCGGGTATGCCAGCCCGAGCAAAGGCACCAGCTACAGTAACGAAGTGATCTTCACCTTCGCTGGCGATTCTGGCGCGGTACGCCAGGCGGTGATCGCCGCCCGCGAAGTCGGTTTGCAATTGCTGTCCACGTTAGATCCAGCGGAAATCAGATCGACCACCACGCCGTATATCTGATCCGTCAGGCGCGCTCGCGTGCCGTGCGATGTGAGGAAAGGAACCAAAAGATGAACGACCTTGAAATCGCCCAGGCGGTCTCCACCATCCTGAGCAAATACAGTAACCCCGTCGCCTCCGGCGCGGGTGCCGCCGCAGCCGCCACACCGGCCGCTACAGCAGCACCTCATACCGAGCAATCGCTGGTCAGCAGCATTGTGGCGCAGGTGTTGGCGCAGCAACAGCCGACAACCACCGCACCGCAACCGTCAGCGCAAGACGCGGGTATCTTCGACAGCATGGACGAAGCCATTGCCGCCGCCGCGATAGCACAAGTGCAGTATCGTCACTGCTCGATGCAAGACAGGGATGCCTTTGTGAAGGGCGTGCGTGAGGTGTTTCTTCAAGAAGATGTGCTGGATAACATCTCCCGCATGACCGTCGAAGAAACCGGCATGGGTAACTACGAGGACAAACTGACCAAGAATCGCATCGCAGCGCTGAAAACGCCGGGCACGGAAGATCTGGCAACGCAGGCGTGTAGCGGTGACGGTGGGCTGACATTAATCGAGTACTCCGCGTTCGGCGTGGTCGGTTCCATCACCCCCACCACCAACCCGACGGAAACCATCATCAACAACAGCATCGGCATGCTGGCGGCAGGCAATACCGTGGTATTCAGCCCGCACCCGCGTTCGCGCAACGTATCGCGCCTCGCGGTGCGGCTGATCAACGAGAAGCTGGCGCAGTTGGGCGCACCGGCCAATCTGGTGGTCACCGTGGCGAACCCGTCCATCGACAACACCAATGCCTTGATCAAAGACCCACGCGTCAACCTTCTGGTGGCAACGGGTGGTCCGGCGATCGTGAGAACGGTGATGTCATCGGGCAAGAAAGCCATCGGAGCCGGTGCGGGCAATCCGCCTGCGGTGGTGGACGAAACGGCCAATATCGAACGGGCCGCGCGCGATATCATCAAGGGATGCAGCTTCGATAACAACCTGCCGTGCGTCGCCGAAAAAGAGGTGATCGTGGTAAATCAGGTAGCGGATTATCTGATCCACTGCATGAAGAAAAGCGGTGCCTACCTGCTGTGTGACAAGCCGTTGATCCAGCAGTTGCAAACGCTGGTGCTGAATGAAAAAGGCACCGGTCCGAATACCGCGTTTGTCGGTAAAGATGCGCGTTTCATCCTGCAACAACTGGGGATCTCCAGCGCACCGGACACCAAAGTTATCCTGATCGAAACGGAAAAAAATCACCCCTTTGTGGTGCATGAACTGATGATGCCGATTCTGCCGGTGGTGCGCGTTGATAACGTCGATGACGCTATCGACCTGGCCGTTAAAGTGGAACACGGCAACCGTCATACCGCCATCATGCACTCCACCAACGTCGAAAAACTGACCAAGATGGCGAAGCTGATTCAAACCACCATCTTTGTTAAAAACGGGCCGTCTTATGCCGGCATCGGCGTCGGCGGCGAAGGGCATGCCACTTTCACTATCGCCGGGCCGACCGGGGAAGGGTTGACGTCCGCACGGTCGTTTGCCCGCACCCGCCGCTGTGTGATGGTGGAATCGCTCAATATCCGTTAATCGTCGCGAGGCTGAGGGTCATTTGCCAATGAAAACACGAATCATCAATGCACCAACACCCGACATTGTGGCGATGCTGAAGCGAAGGATGCCCGGCGAATTCCGCTCACGGCTCGATCTGTTGCGCATTGACGCCATTGGGCTACTGATGCTGCCGGTACCGGATCTCTATTTCTATGCCGATCTGGCCAGCAAAAGTGCCAATGTGGTGGTTTCGGAAATCTTTGGCAGTTGCCCTCAGCACATCACGACGCTGGCAATCTTTGGCGAAGTCGCTGCGGTCAACGAGGCCATGCGGATGATCGAAAATGACAACACGGCGTTCTGAGAACCAACCTATGAAAAAAATACTGCTGTTAGCGGGTGATTTTTCTGAGGATTATGAAGTCATTGTGCCATGGCAGGCATTAAGCGCATTGGGTTTCCGGGTGGACGCCGTCTGTCCGGGAAAGCGCGCAGGCGAATTTATTAAAACCGCCATTCATGATTTTGAAGGCGATCAGACTTACAGCGAAAAGCCCGGACATCTGTTTCGGCTGACCGCCTCGTTTGATGACATTCGTTTGCAGGACTATTGCGGGTTTTATATTGCTGGCGGACGCGCCCCTGAATATTTGCGTCTGAATAAATCCGTTCTGAATATAGTTCACTATGCGTTTAATTTTTCCGTGCCGATCGCCGCTATTTGTCACGGCCCACAAATATTGGTGGCCGCAGGCGTATTAAAAGGCCGAACCCTGACCGGGTATTTCACCATGAAACCAGAAATCGAATTAGCGGGCGGTATTTATCGTTCTGCCGCCGATGACGAAGCTATTCTCGACGGCCATCTGGTGACGGCAACTACCTGGATGGGGCATCCGGCGCTGTTGCGTCAGTTTATTTCGTTGATTGGCACCACTGTGCAGATCTAAGCGCACAGCACATATATTTCACGGTCATCTTTCACGCTGAATAACGCGAAGGAGGCCTCTGTATTGCCTACATCATGAATAATTTTAAATATGCAGGAGTCCTGGATATGTTAGAGAAAGGTTTTTCCAATCCGACCGACCGTGTTGTCAGACTGAAAAATATGATTCTGACGGCAAAGCCCTATGTCGAATCTGAACGCGCCGTATTGGCCACCGAAGCCTATAAAGAAACCGAAGGCTTACCGCCGATCATGCGTCGCGCCAAAGTGGTAGAAAAGATCTTCAATAATCTGCCGGTGACCATTCGCCCGGACGAGTTGATCGTCGGTGCGGTAACCAAAAACCCGCGCTCTACCGAAATCTGCCCGGAATTCTCTTACGACTGGGTGGAAAAAGAGTTCGAGACCATGGGTTCACGCGTCGCTGACCCGTTTATCATTCCGAAAGAAACCGCCAAAGAACTGCATGATGCCTTCACCTACTGGCCGGGTAAAACCACCAGTGCGCTGGCTGCATCCTATATGTCCGATGCCACCAAAGAGAGTATGGCGAGCGGCGTATTCACCGTCGGCAACTACTTCTACGGCGGCGTCGGCCACGTCAGCGTGGACTACGGCAAAATCCTGAAAATCGGGTTCCGTGGCATCATTGATGAAGTACAACGCGCGCTGGAAAAACTGGATCGCAGCTCACCGGATTACATTAAAAAAGAGCAGTTCTATCACTCGGTGATCATCAGCTACACCGCGGCGATCCGTTATGCGCACCGCTATGCAGAGCATGCGGCACAGTTGGCACAGCAGGAAAGCAACCCGACGCGTAAGCAAGAGCTGCTGCAAATTGCCCAAAACTGCCAGCGCGTTCCAGAATTCGGCGCATCCACCTTCTGGGAAGCGTGCCAGACCTTCTGGTTCCTGCAAAGCATGTTGCAGATTGAATCCAGCGGTCACTCCATCTCCCCGGGGCGTTTCGACCAGTACATGTACCCGTACTACGCCGCCGACAAAAACATCACCAAAGAATTTGCGCAGGAACTGGTGGACTGTTGCTGGATCAAGCTGAACGACATCAACAAAACCCGTGATGAAGTCTCCGCGCAGGCATTCGCCGGTTTCGCCGTGTTCCAAAACCTGTGCGTGGGTGGCCAAACCGAAGACGGGCGCGATGCCACCAACGAAATGAGCTACATGTGTATGGAAGCGACCGCACATGTTCGCTTGCCGCAGCCCTCTTTCTCGATCCGCGTATGGCAAGGCACGCCGGATGAATTCCTGTATCGCGCGTGTGAAGTGGCGCGTCTGGGACTCGGCGTTCCCGCGATGTACAACGATGAAGTGATTATCCCGGCACTGCAAAACCGTGGCGTGTCTCTGCACGATGCGCGTGATTACTGCATCATCGGCTGTGTGGAACCGCAAGCGCCGCACCGTACCGAAGGCTGGCACGATGCCGCGTTCTTTAACGTCGCTAAAGTGCTGGAAATCACCCTGAACAACGGTCGTGCGGGCAACAAACAGATCGGCCCAGTCACGGGCGAACTGCCGCAGTTCGGTAACATCGAAGCGTTCTATACCGCGTTCCAAAAACAGATGGCGCACTTTGTCCATCAGTTGGTCGAAGCCTGTAACAGCGTGGATATCGCGCACGCCGAGCGCTGCCCGCTGCCGTTCCTTTCCGCCATGGTCGATGACTGCATCGGACGCGGTAAATCGTTGCAAGACGGCGGTGCCATCTACAACTTTACTGGCCCGCAGGCGTTCGGCGTGGCCGATACCGGTGACTCCGTTTACGCCATCCAGAAACAGGTGTTTGAGGACCGTAAACTGACGCTGCAAGAGCTGAAAGGCGCGCTGGATGCCAACTTCGGTTACTCCGTTGGCGCTGCGCCTCACGCTGGCGCAGCGAAATCCTCGCTGAATGAGCAAGATGTCTATGACATCGTGAAACGTATCGTGGAACAGAACGGTACGCTGGATCCGTCCGCCATCAAGAACGAAGTGTACCGTCAGCTTTCTGCCAGTGCACCGGCAACCCCGACTTACGGTGCCAGCGAAAATCGCCATCAGGAAATTCGCCGCATTCTGGAAAGCACACCGTGCTTCGGTAACGACATCGATGATGTGGATCTGGTGGCACGCCGTTGTGCGCTGATCTACTGCCAGGAAGTGGAGAAATACACCAACCCACGCGGCGGCCAGTTCCAGGCCGGTATCTACCCGGTATCCGCTAACGTGCTGTTCGGTAAAGACGTCGCGGCGCTGCCCGATGGTCGTCTGGCGAAAGAACCGCTGGCCGATGGCGTTTCACCGCGTCAGGGCAAAGACACATTGGGCCCAACCGCAGCGGCGAACTCGGTGGCTAAACTGGACCACTTCAGCGCCTCCAACGGCACCCTGTACAACCAGAAATTCCTGCCTTCTGCACTGGCTGGGGACAAAGGTCTGGTGAACTTCGGCGGCATGGTAAGAAGCTACTTCGATCGCAAAGGGATGCACGTCCAGTTCAACGTGGTGGACCGCAATGTGCTGATCGAGGCACAGGCACACCCGGAAAAACACAACGATCTGGTGGTGCGTGTCGCCGGTTACAGCGCCCAGTTCGTGGTGCTGGCGAAAGAAGTACAGGACGACATCATCAGCCGCACGGAACAGCACTTCTGATGCGCTGCTGAGGGTCGGGGCGACACTTTTGAGTGTCGCCCTGGATTCACCACACTCCCGAGGGTACGCGTCGCCCATGAGCCATGTTATGAATAAAGTACACTATGATACGGAAGGCGTGATTTTCAATATTCAACGCTATTCCCTGCACGATGGTCCCGGTATCCGTACCATCCCCTTTTTTAAAGGCTGCCCGCTCTCTTGCAAATGGTGCAGCAACCCGGAATCGCAGCGGCCAACCCCTGAGCTGCTGTTCAAAAAGAATGACTGTATCCACTGCGGTAAATGTCTGGAAGCCTGTCAACACCAGGCGCTGTCCATCACCGCACCGCATTTTGTCGATCGCCAACGCTGTGTTAACTGCGGTGATTGCACCCGCGTGTGTCCGACCGGCGCGTTGGAAATGAAAGGCAAGCGCATCACCGTGCGTGAAGTGATACAAGAGCTACAAAAAGAAGAGAACGTGTATCGCCGTTCTGGCGGCGGCATTACGCTCTCTGGCGGCGAGCCGCTGGCGCAGCCGGAATTCGCCCGCGAACTGCTGAAGGCCTGTAAAGAAAAGGGCTGGCATACCGCGATTGAAACCACCGGACTGACGTCTGCACAAACCATCGAAGACGTATTCCCGTATATTGATTTGGCGCTTACGGATATCAAGGCAATCAATCCAGCCGTGCATCGCTGTAATACCGGAGTGGATAATCAGCGTATATTAGAAAACCTGATTAGAATTTCATTTATTACCAAAACCATCGTGAGAATTCCGCTGGTACCCGGCGTGAATGACAATCGCGAAGAAATTCACGCCATTGCCGAATTTGCCCGTATGATGTCGAATGTCGACACCATTCATTTATTGCCTTATCACACCTACGGTGAAAATAAATACACGTTACTTGGCCGTGAATACCCGATGGGTGACGCGCCCAGCATACCGGAAGAAACCGTAATTATCCTCAAACAGGAAATCGAATCATTGGGTTTCCAATGTCATATTGGGGGTTAATCGCACGGTATAAAACATTATCGGGAAACGTATTTTCACGTTGCCCGATTTTTAGCTTGTTATTATTAAAAATAATTATTTTCACATCAATAATACCGACGTGATGTATTACGTCGCTTATTTCTTGTACCCACACAATCAAGGTGAGTGTAATGAACAGCATTGATATTTTAGTCGCTTTCGGCGGCGGTATTTTCGGTGCCGCGATCGGAGCCCTTGCGGCCTTTGAATTTGTCGGCCTCTTGGTGATTGCCATGGCGATATCGCAAATTGTCACCGGCAGCGCCACCACATTTATTCAGTTTCCTTTTGGCGTATTCGGCCCACACGTCGGCGGTTTTGCCGCCGGGGTGGCCGCAACCGCCTATGCGGCGAAAAAAGGCAAACTGGCCTCTGGCCGTGATATCACGGCCGGACTCAGCGGATTGGGGGCCCCCGATGTGCTGCTGGTCGGCGGTGCGTTCGGTGCCATCGGCTTTGTGATCGCCTGGCTGTTCAATCAAGTGCCTGCCTTCTCTTCGGGGTTGGCATGGACCGACACGGTGGCGTTAACCGTGGTGATCTCTGGCATGATCGTGCGGCTGATGTTCGGGACTACCGGTCTGCTGGGTAAACCACAAAGCGGGGTACGTCGCTGCTACCCGCCGCAGGATCAGTGCTGGATGCCCTATCACAGCCGCATTCCTCAGCTATCGGTCTTGGGCATCGGCATTGGGTTGATGGCTGGCTATCTGGGTCACAGCTTCGGAGGCAGCGGTGCGTTGCTGGCCTTTGGGATTTCAGCGTTCTCGTTGGTATTCCTGCATTTCAATACCCAGGTGCCGGTGTCCCACCATATTGCCCTTCCTGCCGCACTGGCAGCAGCGGCCTCCGGCAGCCTGATCTGGGCGGCAGTGGTCGGCGTTCTGTGCGCACTGCTGGGTGAACTGATATCCCGCCTGTTTTTGGTTCATGGCGATACCCATATTGACCCACCGGCGTTCACCATTGCGATAATGACGACGTTGGTCAACCTGCTGGCAACCATTGGTTTTTTTGCGGCGGTGCCGTTGTTTTGAGTTCATCCCCAGTATTGATGCTACTAAAAACTGGGGATTCATTTACGTGCAGCTTGCAGTTTCGTGCGCGAAAAACGCTGTGTTTCTCTGCCATTCGCGTGGCACGCGCCCGACGAGGGGTGTGCAGTCGCCCACTCCCCTCGACCCCGCGCTTTTTGCGTAATGGCGTCGCTGCGCGATACCTTCGGAAATGGGTGCCGCCGGACGGACCGGCAACGACGTGCTCCCAGCACGGCGCTGCCTTTCGCGGCATCCCTGCCGCTCATCCTGGCGTCCCCCATTTCCTCAGCGCCATTTGACGCGGGTAGGTCAACAGCAAAACCCTGATGCTGTAGGTCAATCACCCCCTTAATTAATCCGCATAATCAGAACAAAAAAATCCCCGGCGGTTGCCAGGGAGAGTAGGAAGAGAAATCACCGTTTGCACCATCATCCCAACCACTGCCAGTCCATTCTGTCTACAGCCCGTCATTCCAGCCTACAGCCCGTCATTCCCGCCTACAGCCCGTCATTCCCGCGCAGGCGGGAATCTCCTACAGAGTAAACGCGTTCCTTCTGACAGAGATCCCCGGCTTTCGCCGAGGATGACGAGTGGGTAAAGCAGGTTTGTCGTCGGTCTGAAATCACATCGTGATTATTTGTCACCCTTGCGCGGTGTGTTTTTGCCCATCGGGCGTGGCGTCGTTTTTTTCGCAGATTGCTCAGGTTCGGTCTTTGGTGGAACGTCCGGTGCAGCAGGCGCTTGCGCCGCCGGTTGTGGTGCTGGCGCTGGCGGCTCGGAGATATCCCCGCATGATGTCCCATTGTCGCTCGGCTCAAGCGTCACCACGGGAATCGTGGTTGCTTTGGTTTCTGGTTCAGGCACGGCAGGCGGCGTGATGACCACTTCCGGTGCCAGCGGCTCCGGTTTGGCAACGCCGACCGTCTCTGCCGAGTGCGTAATGGCTTCAATCCCTTCAGCAGTGCGCGCAATCACCTTATGGGCATACACCTGCCCCACTTTAGCGGCGGCAACGCTTGCCGCTGCAATCGCGGCATTGACTGCCCCCACTTCCCCTTCCAGCTTCACGGTAACCATACCGCCGCCTTTGGTCAGCTCATAGCCGACCAGATTGACGTTGGCAGATTTCACCGCCGCATCCGCTGCCTCAACGGCCGCGGCAAGCCCCACGGTTTCTATCAGACCCAAACTTTGCTTAGCCATAAGCGATTCCTGTGTATCGTTATATCAATGAAGCCGCGCCTTGTAACAACGCGGCTTTATCGGTGAATTCCCAGGGAAAATCGGATCGCCCGAAATGCCCGTAACATGCCGTGTGGCGATAACGCGGCGCCAGTAAATCAAGCGACGTAATCATGCCGTAGACGCTGAGATCGAAATGCGCGTCCACCAGGTGCTGCAACCGATCGCGACTCACCCGCTCGGTGCCAAACGTGTTGATGCGCACCGCCACCGGGCGCGCGACGCCGATAGCCCAGGCCAACTGCACCTCACAACGTGCCGCCAATCCGGCGGCCACGATGTTCTTGGCTACATAGCGCGCCGCATAGGCCGCTGAGCGATCGACTTTGGAAGGATCTTTGCCCGAAAACGCACCGCCACCGTGGCAAGCCGCACCGCCATAGGTATCGACGATAATCTTGCGCCCGGTGAGCCCGCAGTCACCCACCGGCCCCCCCGTAACAAACGATCCGGCCGGATTGACCAGAATACGGGTGTGCGGCGTCAGCCAGCGTGTGGGAAGCACCGGCTTGACGATCTCTTCGATCACCGCTTCGCGCAGCGTTTCAAGTGAGACATCAGGCGCGTGCTGCGTGGAAATGACGATGGTGTCCGCCGCAATCACCTGACGATCGCGGTAGCGCAGCGTCACCTGGCTTTTGGCATCTGGACGTAGAAAGGGCAAGCGACCGGATTTACGCAACTGGGCCTGACGCGCCATCAATTGATGCGCATAGACCAGGGTTGCAGGCATCAATTCCGGCGTTTCGTCCGTGGCGTAGCCAAAGGTAATGCCCTGATCGCCAGCACCCAGCTCGGTTAACACCTCACCCTGAATGCCGCTGGCAATATCCGGCGACTGCCGACCGATCAGGTTGAGCACGCCGCAGGTATTGCCGTCGTAGCCGAGCGAAGAGTGGTTATAACCGATCTGTTTGATGGTGTGGCGCACCACGCTTTCCACATCAATCGATGCGCTGGTGGTGATTTCTCCCGCCACTATGGCGACACCAGTCTTCACCAGACATTCGCACGCCACGCGGCCCCAGGGATCTTGTAGCAACACCGCATCCAAAATCGCATCAGAAATCTGATCGGCGATTTTGTCCGGATGGCCTTCCGCCACTGAT
Organism: Candidatus Symbiopectobacterium sp. NZEC151; assembly: GCF_025962655.1. Taxonomy (GTDB): domain Bacteria; phylum Pseudomonadota; class Gammaproteobacteria; order Enterobacterales; family Enterobacteriaceae; genus Symbiopectobacterium. Next base: position 152,891 of record NZ_JAGFPE010000003.1, read on the forward strand.
TCGGAAGTAAACAGGTACTCGTCCACGCAAGCCTCGCCCCACTGAGAGTATCCCGTTATTTTACTCGGGGGGGCTAACGGCTCCGGTAAACTTTCTTGCTGTCAGGTTGGACTATTTTGCGTTATCACCGCGCGGGTAGCACTACGCTGTTCCCCGCCGCCGGTGGGACAACCTGCGGGTTAAACACCATCAGCTTGCGGTAGTCGGAAGGAGACATGTTGGTCTCTTTTTTGAAGATGCGGCAGAAATAGTTCGCATCCTGATACGCCAGTTCCAGCGCGATAGTATTGACCTTTAAATCACTGAATTGCAGCAGAGATTTGGCAATTTTTATTTTTCGATTTGCCACATAGGTGGAAAAACCGGTACCGGTGGCCTTCTTGAAAGCCCGGCTCAGATAACAGGCGCTGACAAAAGCGCGTTCGGCGATATCATCCAGGGTGATGTTGCTGAAAATATTCTTCTCGATGTGGTAACGGGCGCGTTCGATAAAATCCCCCTGCGGCGCAGCGCTTTTAAACGCCCGCTCAAACAGCGCTTCACTCAGGGTAAACACGCTGCGCAGAATACGGTAGTAAAGCCCTTCCGTCAGCCCACGGCTGGCAACGTCGCGCGTCACCCCTTTGAGCGCCGCAGCATGAGAAGCGGCAAACTTGTCGCCTTGTGCCGTCACGTATTGGTCGAGCAGCGCAAGAAAATCCACCACCGTCTGGCGGCGATCGCCGGATTTATCCCAGTAGGCACCGTCGATGGTCTGAAACACCAACTCATGCCAGGCGGGATAATCGCCATCGTCAATCAGAGCAAACACTTTCTGTTTCAGCTCGCGTGTTACCTGATTATCCTGCTCATCGTAGTGCAGCACCTTTTTGATTACCTCGGTCATGATGCTCTGTTTGACCGGTTTGAGCAGGTAATCATCCACTTTCAGGCTCAGCATGCTGCGCACAATATCGAAATCATCATTGGCAGTGGTGACGATCACTTTGGTCTGATCGTTTTTACGACGCAGGTACTCGATCACTTCTCTTCCATTCGGCAGCGGAATATTGATATCCACCAGGATCATGTCGATATGATTAAGCTGATCGATCAGTTGAATGGCTTTGCGTCCGGTCGATGCTTCATGAATGGTGGCATTTTCGATATGCTCCGAGATCATGCGGCGCAAAGACTCGGATTCAATGTGTTCATCTTCCACAATCACAAAATTGTACATTGTGTTTCTCCCCGGATTAATGGACTTCCAGCATCGGGAAACGCAGCTTGATAGAGGTTCCCTGCTTCGGTTTATGCGGACTGGCAATCTCCAGTCCATAACGCTCGCCGAACAGCAACTGAAGTCGATTTTGAATGTTGTTGATACCGATGCCGCCTTTTTGGCGATTCTCATTACCGGAGAGAATATGCTCGATATCCTGCGGCGAAATACCATCGCCATTGTCCGTCACTTCAATAATCACATCGTGGCCATCGTCGGTGGCTTTAATATGAATGTGACTTTTTATTTCTCGTGGCTCGACCACGTAGTTAAAGAAGTTCTCCACCAGCGGCTGCAAAATAAGAAAAGGACAGATCACATCCAGGTATTTGTCCGGGATGCTGAACATGTAATCAAAACGATCGCTCATGCGGACTTTTTGAATTGACATGTAGCTGTTGACGTAATTGATTTCATTACGCAGCGTGATAAGCCCATTATTACTTTTGCGTAGCAGATAGCGCATCATGTCGGAGAAATCATGCACCATGTTTTCGGTGCGCTGGGCGTTCTCCAAAAAGGCTAAACGGCCGATAGTATTGAGTACGTTAAACAGGAAATGAGGGTTTATCTGATAGGAAAGTGCTTTAAACTCCGCCTCATGCAGAGAGCGCTCGATATCCACGCGTTTGCGCAATTCATTGGTCAACGCCAGATCTTTTTGATGCAACTCGCGCTGGATATTGTTGGCGTAAGCCTGTTCTACCAGGTAAGACGCGACGTGCAACAGCGTATAGGCGGTAGACTCAAAACGCTCGTAGGGCATGCGTTTGGTGTTTTCATGCAGGTTCACCAGCATGGGGTTCTCTTCCCACACACCATTTTCCGCCAGAATGTAGGGAATTTCGGTCTCTTTTGAGGTTTCGACTTTGACCTGACCGGAGATAAACGCACCGAGATAGTGGTTGTCTATCATGATAGGCACCGCGAACTCAACGAACCCGCAGTAGCAGCGATACACCACCGGGCGGCAGGCCGCCATGGCCGCTCGTCCTCCGGCGTCATCACAGTCGTAGCAGTGCTGGGCTAATGCAGGATTACGCCGCGAACGGGCGCAAAAATCAGAAAATCCGCTGGGTTTGGTAACCGGGACGCCTTTTTCATCAACAACCACCAATGCAATCATCATGGATTTGCTGAAGTTATCCTGCAACGTTTGCAGCCGTTCAACGTCAAGGATTTCTTGCAATGGATATTTGTTGTTCATCATGCTCTTTTCTGTCAGTCAGACACCGTGTCTGAGAATCCGTTTTCGCCCCTCCGCCGCCGTAGGAATATCCCTTCTATACCCTAAATAATTCGGGTTGCGGGAAGGCGGCAAGTGAGGGAAGCCCGATGAGCTTACTCAAGTAAGTGATTCGGGTGAGCGAACGCAGCCAACGCATCTGCAACGTGAAGTATGACGGGTATATTCCTATTGATAACGGTCTTGTATTATTTACGATCTACGGTAAGGATGCTATGACCTATCTCACACGGTGCCATTGCCATAAGAATGACAAGAAATTACACCTGAACATGTTTGTTTTGTTTGAGCCCGATCGACTCTTGCACTATGACGAAGTAGAGGGTTTTTCTTCGCGTGACGGCCAGCAGACCAACAATACGCCCACCATGATGGCGAACACGCCGATGCACGCCAGCCATGAAAAATGCTCTGAATAGTCGGGTAACAGAAGCGAGCCAAGCCACACCAGCACATAGCTCAGGCTCAAAAATGCGTAGGCTTTTCCCAGCGCCAGGCGCTGTAACGCGAATTGCCAGACAATCAGCGACAGCACATAGCACCCCAGCCCAGCGGCAAGCAGCAGCCACTGGCACAGTGCGCCGTCCCACAGCGTACGCATCGACCATACCGGTGGCAATCCGGACAGGGCGTATTTAATCGCCAACTGCGCGATGCTGACCGACATGACACTGAGGCACGCCGCTAGATATCCCATGCTATCGCCTCCACGCTAAGCCGTAACACCGAGCAAAACGACGCCCGAGATGATAAACAGAATGCCGAGGATATGCCGCGCATCAATCGGTTCCCGCCAAATCCAGCGCGCCGCCAACGTGATCCAAACCAGATTCAGGCTCAACATCGGATAGGCTACGCCGACCGGAAGCTGCTGTAGCACGACCAGCCACAGCAATAGCGCAAGCGCCAGCAGCAGCAGAGCAGCAAACAGCCATCGCACCGCATAGGTACGATGAGGCGCGCCAGCCGCCTGTTTTTGGCACATCTGCCCCATGCAGCTCAGCATGCTGACCAGCAAAACCCCTAACCATGCACTCACTGCGCGTGATACTCGACAACGGCAAAACGTCCTTGCTGATAGACACAGTCCGGCGTTGGCAGCGCATGTATCGTCGTTCTGTCGTCATCGTCAAGCAGCAGCATCAGCGTAATATTGCCTTGCTGACGGTGAGCGGCGAGCCAGTCAGGGAAAGCCTCTTCAGAGACAAACCGTTCTGCGCTGTCCTCAAACGCCAAGCCCCAGGCCAGTTCCCCGCGGCGGCTGTAGAGAAAAATATCGTCACGCTGTAACTCCCAGGCAATCGCTGAGGCAACCCCTACGCTGTTGGACAGCACATAGCGGCTCGCTTGCAGCTGCGCGCGAGCGGGCTCAATCATCGCCTGAGGCTGTTTGGCATTCTCTACACGATCGGGAACGGCAACGCCCACCAGCAGCGCCAATGCCAGCGGACACAGTGCCGCGCAGGGCCACCGGTTACGCGGTTGCACCAACGCCAGCCCCCCTATCAGCGCCCAGCAGAGAAATATCACCGCTGCCGCCAGCATCTTGCAATACTCCTGCGGCGTATAGAGCGGATAGCTCGCCAACCGATGGGGAGCCAATACCAGCACCACGGCTAGCAGGCCGGTAAAACCAAACAGCATATTGATGAGTGCGTTGGCGCGCAGCGCCTTGCCACCTTCGCGGGCAGCGCCCAGCACATGATGCGCCAGCAATGCCGCCAGCGGCGCGTAGCAGGGCAGAATATAGGTCAGCAACTTTCCCTTCGCGAGGCTGAAAAACAGCAGCGGCAGGAGTGTCCAGCCCAGCAAATAGATCAGGCCGCTATTCTGTTTCCTGTCTCGCCAGCCCTGGCGCAGCGCACCAGGAAGAAAGCCCAGCCAGGGTAATGCACCCAGCAGAAACAGCGGCAGGTAATACCAAAACGGTGCCCGGTGCTGCGCCCCCTCCTCCGCAAAGCGCTGGATATGCTCTACCCAGAAAAAGTAGTGCCAGAATGTCGGTTCACGCTCTGCGATGGTTAGCGCCCAAGGCAATGTCACCGCCGCCGCACTCAACACGGCTAACGGTCCATACATCAACAGTGATTTCCACTGTTTCTTTTCTGCCACCCACGGCAGCACGCTAATAACGGGCACCGCCAGCGCCAAAAAGCCTTTGGTCATCACCCCCATGCCACAAGCCACACCCAGCACCAGATACCCGATGGCCTTTTTGCCTACGGACTCGGATTCTGCGGCATACCAGAAACTGCACATGGCAAGCGAGAGCCACAGCGCAAGCATAGGATCGAGCACGGCGTAAGTCCCTACGCCGTAGACCAGCAAGCAGGTAAGGTAGATGACTGCCGCCAGCAGCGCAGTACGCGTGTCTCGCCAGATCCGCCAGGAGAGCCACGCCACCAGACAGGCGGTCAGTGAAGAGGAGAATATCGCTCCCGCACGCACTGCAAAATTGGAATGACCAAAAAACCATTGACCCAGATTGTTGATCCAGTAACCCGCTATCGGCTTTTCAAAGTAGCGAATACCTAAAAAACGCGGCACCGCCCAATCCCCCGAGGCCAGTAAGCCACGGCTGATTTCTGCATAGCGGGTTTCATCCGGCTGCCAGAGCAAGCGGTATTCAACGGGAATAACGTAATAGAGCGCCCACAAAGCGACCAATGCGAGCGTGTAGGTTACTGCCTTCATTACTGACCGACCTGATATTGTTGACTATTCAACCACTGTTGGCAGCCTAGCCATCCTTCCCGCCCTTCGATGGCGCTGCGTACTACATGCCCAACGGGCAAATCTGCTTCTGATTCTGGAAGCAACGTCCCCAGAGGGCAAAACTCAAGTCCTTCGAGACGTGCCATGGAGAGCAACGCCGAGAATTCTCGCTGGAAGGCAATGCCCTCCACCTCCGCGTGTACGGTATACACGGGTGTACCTCTCGCGCTGTGCATGGCGTTGAGCAAATAGCGGTTGAACTGCTGCGGTTGTACGGTGGAACCGATAACCTCATCCCAGGTGGGCAATGAGACCGGGACCTGAACGGTACCTAATGTACCGTCTGCCAGGCGGGGCCGAAATGGCGTGCTTCCGCGACAATCGCTGTTGTAGCGGAAACCAAAGCACTGCTTGGCTTCAATGATGCGCTGATCCGCCCGCCACCCGGCCACGGCGGAACAGGTGACGGCCTGACCCAGCACATCCTCCAGCGCCGTTTTACCCAGGTCGATATGGCGATGTAACTGTGCTGGCTGCCAAATACCCGCCCAGGTTTGCCAGGCAAAGTGATCCCAGGCATGAAGCCCCACTTCGTGGGTACGCGCCGTTTGTCGCATAACGTCCGCATTACCGCGCCCAATCAGGCGGCCCGGCCAGGCAGTCCCCGCCAGCAGGATATCCCAGCCATACAGAGAAACCGCCTTGGAGCGCAGCATCTTCCACAAAAAAGCCGGTTTGGCCAGACGCCAAAGGTGACGTCCCATATTGTCTGGCCCAACGCTGAAAAAGACGCTTGCCTGAACCCCATGCTGATCCAACGTTTCCAGCAGGCGCGGCATGCCGACTCGCGTGCCGCGCCAGGTGTCAACATCAATACGCAGCCCGACACGTTTCATGGGGCGGAATCCGGTGTAGGGTGAGCGCGCAGGAAAAAGTCCAACGTTTCGTCAATCGTCTGGCGGATTTCGACCTGTGGCTCCCAACCCAGAAGGCGGCGCGCATTGGCGATGCTCGGTTTGCGGTGTTCCACATCCTGATAGCCTTTACCGTAGTAACTGCCGCTCTCCACCACGCACATGCCGGCAAACGGCGGATAAATGTGCCGTAACGGATGGCGTTCAAAGCTTTCGAGCAACAGCTCCGCGAGTTCGCGGATACTGGCCTCATTGTTCGGATTACCGATATTGATGATTCGCCCGTCACACTTGTTGTCACGGTTTTCAATGATGCGGAATAACGCGTCGATGCCGTCGTTGATATCGGTAAAACAGCGCTTCTGTTCACCGCCATCAATCAGTTTGATGGGCGATCCCTCCACCAGATTCAGAATCAACTGCGTGATGGCGCGCGAGCTGCCGATGCGGGCGGCATCCAGGCTATCAAGCCGTGGCCCCATCCAGTTGAAGGGGCGGAACAGCGTAAAACGCAGTCCCTGCTTTTCACCATAGGCCCAGATCACTCGGTCCAGCAGTTGCTTCGAAACCGAATAGATCCAACGTTGTTTGTTAATCGGCCCCACCACCAGCGATGAGCGATCTTCATCGAACACCTTATCGCTACACATCCCATACACTTCAGAGGTGGAAGGGAAGATGATGCGCTTCTGGTGTTTGACGCAGCTACGCACGATTTTCAGGTTCTCTTCAAAATCCAGTTCGAATACCCGTAGCGGATTGCGCGTGTATTCAATCGGCGTGGCAATAGCAACCAGCGGCAGAACGACATCACATTTCTTGATGTGATACTCAATCCACTCCGAGTGGATGGTGATGTCGCCTTCAACAAAGTGAAAACGTGGATTGAGCAGGAAACGGGCAATGGCATCGGAACCGATATCCAAGCCGTAGACTTCGTAATTTTCATCTTGCAGCAACCGTTCCGTCAGGTGGTTGCCGATAAAACCGTTTACCCCGAGGATCAATACCCGTACGCGCTTAGCTTGGCATGGCAAGCAGGCGTTCAGCCTGGCCCCTTCCACCATGCCTACGGTTTGTGCCAGTTGCTCACCCGCCATAAACACGCTGTTGTCACTCTGCCCGGTCACAATCTCCAGCGCACCGCTACCGCAGGCAACCACCAGCGGTGAAACGGACAACACGGTTCCACTCGGTGCGCTAGGGAAATCTGGCCGCAGACGGGAAGACCACACCGTCAAGCGTGTCGCACCGGCATAGCAAAAGGCGCCCGGCCACGGGTCCGTGACCGCACGCACCAGGTTGTACAATTCATGCGCGGGCCGTGACCAGTCCATCCGCCCCGCCTCCGGGGTTCGCCGGGTGACATAGCTGGCCTGTGCGTGATCCTGCTCCTGTTGCGGATAGTTACCGGATTTAATCACCGGCAGAATATCGCGTAACAGACGGTCTGCGGATTCGCACAGTTTATGATGCAAGCCAGGCGCATTGTCATCGGGTGCGATATCAACCCGCCGTTGTGCGACGATCGGGCCCGCGTCGGGTTCTGACGTCATGCGGTGCAGCGTGACGCCCGTTTGCGTTTCTCCGTTGACCAATACCCAATTCAGCGGTGCGCGGCCACGGTATTGCGGCAATAGTGAGCCATGCAGGTTAAACGCGCCTAAAGGTGCGCACTGCAAAATGTCTTCACTCAGCACACGGCGGTAATAGAAAGAAAAAATGGCCTGCGGTGCGAGCGCGCGAATGCGTTCACGCCACAGCGGGTGATTCACGTCTTCCGGTGTATAGACAGGAATGCCCGTTCTGGCGGCAATACGAGCCACCGAGCCAAAAAAAGGATTTTCACCGGGCGTATCCGCATGGGTAAAAATAGCACTGATGCGATAGCCACAGGCCAGCAAGGCATTGATGCCAACGCATCCCATATCGTGATAAGCAAAAACAACGGTATTCATTTCACATTTCTCTCTTGGCGAGTCTCGTCTTTGCAGGCCTCGCCCTTAACGACGCGTTGCACAAAATAACGAGGGCGAGCACGCACATCGTTGTAAATACGGCCAATATATTCACCCAGTATTCCCATCCCCACGAACTGCGCGCCAATAAAGCTGAACAGCAAGGCGAACAACATGAAAACACCCTCGGCCGCCCATTCGGGCCCGAATACCAGACGCAACGCCACCAGCACAAAGGTCAGCAAGAACCCGGACAGCGCGATGGCGCTACCGATCACGCTGAGCAGACGCAAAGGGGTGGTGGTCAGGCAGGTCACCAGGTCATACATCAGGCTGATCAAACCGATCACACTGTACTTGGAATCACCGTGCAGGCGCTCAGCGTGCTCGACAGGAATCTCCGTCGCCTTACGCGCAAAGATATTGGCCAGGATGGGGATAAAGGTGCTGCGTTCGTGGCAGGTCAACATGGCATCGACAATATGGCGTCGATAAGCGCGTAGCATACAGCCATAATCGCCCATGGCCTTGCCGGTGGTGCGCTGGATAAAACGGTTTATCAGGCGCGATGACATTTTGCGAAACAGGCTATCCTGGCGGTTTTGGCGCACCGAGCCCACTACGTCATAGCCCTCATCGGCCTTTGCCACCAGACGCGGGATCTCTTCCGGCGGATTCTGGAGATCGGCATCCAGCGTAATGATCAAATCGCCCGTCACATGGCTGAACCCCGCCATGATCGCGGCGTGCTGGCCGTAATTCCGGTTAAGCAATACGGCGATCGTGTGGCTATCCGGCATTTCGCTGAATTGCGTCATCAGTCGCGCCGAGTTGTCATTGCTGCCATCGTCGACCAGCACAATCTCATAGGCCTTACCCAGCGTCTCACAGGTAGCCAACGTGCGCTGAATCAGCGTGGGCAGGCTCTCCTGCTCGTTGAATACCGGGATGACAACGGAGACTTTGTTTATCGGTGGCAAGGTGAACATATCAACCGCAGGCAAGTTTGCGCAGCGCATCGATAACGCGTGATGTGTCGTCATGGGTCATATCCGGAAACAGGGGAATGGATAACAGGCGCTCGCTGTTCCATTCCGTATGAGGAAGTTCAAGTGCGGGAAAACGCTCACGGTAATACTTCTGGGTATGGACCGCGCGAAAATGCAGACCGGTGCCAATCCCTTGTGCTTGCAGCGCGGCCATTAATGCATCGCGTGAAATACCGCAGCGTTCAGCATCCACACGCAAGATAAACAGATGCCAGGCGTGGTGATGCGGCCATTCAGGCAGACTTAGCGGCAGCAGTGGCGTATCGGCAAGCTCAGATAAATAGCGCTGCGCAATCTCCTGACGCCGTTGGTTAACGTGCGCCAGCTTGCCAAATTGCACTAACGCAATGGCAGCATGAATATCACTGAGATTGTATTTGTAGCCCGGTGTTATTACTTCTGCCTGGGGTGCACGTCCCTGTGCAAGTCTGTCGTAAGCATTCACGCCCAGGCCGTGAAATTTAAGACTACGGATACGCTCGGCAAGCTGGTCATCATCCGTGACCACCAGTCCGCCCTCAGCGCTGGTCATATTTTTGATGGCATGAAAGGAGAAAATCGCGGTGCCTTGCGCCCCGACGGGGGCGCCGCGATACTCAGCCCCAACGGCATGAGCGGCATCTTCAATAACGGGAATGCCGTGACGATGACCAATAGCGCGAATCCCATCCATATCGGCCGGCGCACCAGCATAATGCACCGGAATAATGGCACGCGTACGCGGCGTGATAGCGGCAGCAATGGCCTCCGGCGTAACCATCAGCGTATCGCGATCGACGTCCACCATCACCGGCACAGCGCCGAGCAAGACAATCATGTTGAGGGTAGAAACCCAGGTCAGCGAGGGGGTAATGACTTCATCGCCAGGGGAGATATCCAGCGCCATCAAGGTTACATGCATCCCGCCCGTCGCAGAACTGACAGCAATGGCGTGCTTGTTGCCGGTTAGCGAACAAAAAGCAGCTTCCAATTGCTGATTTTTTGGCCCTGAGGTGATCCACCCGGATAACATGACCGCATTCACGGCAGCAATCTCCTCCTCTCCCAGAGAGGGGCGAGAGAAAGGTAAAAAATCAAGCATGACAATATCCTGGTGATAAAATAATAAACGTAAAAAACATCATGATTTCACCGCCTTAATTTCTATTACTCCCTGAAAGGAAATAAGAAAAAAGTTGGCTGGTAAATATAGTCGAGCCCTGTTTTTTAACCATTACAAATAATGATACAGGTACGCATTACTAAAATAACTCAGATGAACACCCTAAACACGTCTCATCCGAACTGTGTTTAAAATACGTTTAATAAAGCGATTAAATTAAAAGTTCAATCGTCTCTTCTTATTTTATATATTCATTGAGGTTTTATTTAAAAAACAATAATAGCCATTGACGTCACAATAACATCACGTTCAAAAATAAAAATCACATTACCACTGCGTAAATGATTGTAGGGCGGGGTCGATATTGAGGTGTTATTTAAGCGAAAGGCGTCAGCGAAATTGCCTGAATTTCACATTGAATCAAGCACTCTCCACAGCCATGACAACGCGTGCTGTCCACATCAGGCAACCCACGCTCACTGAGGGAAAGCGCCTGACTTGGGCAGGTATCGATGCAACTGCGGCAATGACGTTGCTGACTGATGCAGGTGGCACCGATCGCCGGACGTAATCCGGTATCAAAGTGTGCCTGTGGCAATAGCGCCCCCGACGGGCAGTGCGAAATACATGTCTGACAGCCATCGCAGCTGGCGTACTCGATAGCCAACTGCGGATAACCCTCGTCATTGACGATCAACACGCCCATCGGGCAAGCGTTAACGCACTGCTGGCAACGATTGCACTGTTGATAAAACTGCGGTGCAGGCAGCGCACCGGGAGGAAGTGGCGCACGCGGTTGGGCGCGATCGGGTAGCGACTCTCGCGGATGCGAAGCGTTAAGAAAGGCGCGGAATAACCCGCGCCGACTGACGTAGCGATGAGACAAATACCCGCGATAGTAGCGCTCATCCTTTTCCATCAGAAAAACATCCGTGGCGTTTCGGGCTGCAACCCATAATGACGCTGCATGCCCCGTAGCAGCAATCGGGTTACCGCTGCCAGTTGGGCATAGAACGGGCTGTGAGGATTTTGCTGTAAGCGTTCCAGATAGCGATCGCTCCAGGGCAGCAAATACGTTTCCAGCAGCGTGTGTGCCGCCTGCTCTTTCTCTTGTTCCAACAGTGCCGCGAACGCCAGCAGCATCAACCCGAACTGATCCTCAGGCTCCTGCTGCACACCGGTAAACGACAGCCCGTGCTGGTGCAGAAAAGCACGATAACGCACCGTACTTTCTCCCATTAGCAGGTTGTCGTTTTCCAGATAAACCGACGCCCAAGGCGGTGCAAACATCTCTCCCTGCCCTTCGAACAGCACCGAGTGTTGCCAGATAAACGCTTCTGCATCAGGCACCGGCCAGCGCTGACACAGCGCTTCCATTTCGGTGCGTTCTGCCCAGGGACACAGCGCAGGCAGCGCAGATAAGCTCGCAACGATCGCCTGCACATCGGGGTGTGTCGGCGGGTAGTAAAAGAGTGCGCCTAAAAAACGCGGCAACACGGCAATAGATGACATCGGGCTCTCCCCTTAGGATACCGCCCTGGGCAATAGCTTGCAGGGCGGCACGGCATTACATCGGCAACGTCCACAGGTTGTAGAACGCGACACGGCCCGCCAGCTCAGCGACAATCACCACCAGCGCACTGGCCGCCAGCAGTGAGCGTCCGGTTTTATAACGGACATGCACCATCGCCCCGACTACCCCCACGGCGAGCAGAACTGCTTGCGCACTGAACCAGGCAAGCTGTGCACTGGTTAGCGCACTGTCTGCGCTCATCAAGGTTGCCATGTAGCCCGGACGCAGGCAGAAGCTCACCAGCGTCGCCAATACGCTCACGGCCAGCCCAATCCGGCGCGCACCCAATACCGCCGCCAGCGCACCGCCGCCAATCATTGGCGTCAGCAGCATCATCAACAGCGTGTAGTTGGTGTTCCAGGTCGCTACTGTCGGCAACTGATAAATGCGCGGGATAGCCAACAAGAACAGCACCCCCACCACGGCGGCAATCCAGGTCAGCGCGCTGAACAGGCGCTGTGCGCCGCGATTAAGCAGCAACCCCAGCGCCCCGAGGCCGCCGAACGCGCAAAACAGCGACGAAAGCACGATTTCGTTGCTCATCGGCGAGTGCCCGGCGCGCAGCAGCACGTTCATGGCACGCAGTGGCTGCCCGAGATGCAGCCCCGCAATCGGCAAGGCCAGACCAAACAGACACATTGCAGCAAACAGCCCAATCGCTAACGGCCGCGCCTCCAGCTGTTTTAACGTCCTCGCCACCAACAGCAGAATAAACGCTCCCACCGCACTCTGCGTAAGCACGGTAAAAAACACCAAAGGCAACTCATGCATGGCGCACCTCCTGCAAGTTTTGAATAGCACCGTCTTTATCGCCGCTCGGCCGCGCTTTCGGGTGCGGTTTGACGATCAGATTCGGGTGCGTCAGCGACGCAGAAGGCAACGGTGCGATCTGGTTTTCAGTACCGTATTTGGCACGCAGTTCATCAATGGGCCCAAAATCCAGCGCGCGCTGCGGACAGGAATCGACACAGATCGGGCGCAGATTTTTCTGTAATCGATCCAGACAGCCGTCGCATTTGCGCATCACCTTGGCGTGTGCATCAAACTGCGGCGCACCGTAGGGGCAACGCATCTCACAGTAACGGCAGCCAACGCACACGTTCTCATCCACCAGCACCAGCCCATCTTCTTTGCGCTTGTGCATGGCACCGGTCGGACAACCGGCCACACAGGTCGGATCGTCACAGTGGTTACAGGCGATCGACAGGTAGTAACTGTAGGTGTCGTTTTGCCAGGACTCGCCCTCTTTCACCCAACTGCCGCCGCCGTATTCATAGACCCGGCGCAGCTTCGGCCCAAGATCCAGATCTTTATTATCCTTACAGCTGACCTGACAGGTTTTGCAGCCCGAGCAGCGCGAGGAGTCAACGAAAAAGCCATATTGTGTCATCAGTCATATCCCCTTAAGCGCGCTGAATCTCAACCAGGTTGGTATGTTGCGGATTGCCTTTCGCCAGCGGCGAAGGATCCTGGGAAGTCAGGGTGTTGATGCACCCGCCAACATCGACACCCGCGCTGTCAAGGCGTGTCCAGGCCCCTTGCGGCATAGCGGCGACGCCCGGGAGAATGCGGGGAGTGACCTTGCAGGGAATTTCCACCACACCGCGATCGTTAAATACACGCACGCGATCGCCAGATTTCAGTTGGCGCGCGGCCGCATCGATCGGGTTGATCCAGACTTCATCCGGTGCCGCTTCATGCAGGAATTGCACGTTACTGTAGGTAGAGTGGGTGTGGCCCTTGGTATGGAACCCACTGAGTTGCAGCGGATATTTGGCCGTCATGGTTTTATTGAGATGAGATTCACGCACCACGCAAAACTCAGGGATCGCCGGAATACGATCGCCTTCGGGTAGCGTCCAGGTTTGAGCCAGTTTCGCTAGCGCTTCGGAATAGATCTCGATCTTGCCTGACGGTGTTTTCAGCGGATTGGCCTGCGGATCAGCCCGGAAATCCAGAAAAGCGATGCTCTGTTTTTCCGTCGCGATCTGTTGATCGATAACACCCTTCTCTTTCGCAACCGACCATTCTGGCAAGTAAGTGCGTTTCTCTTTCACCTGCTGGTAATGTTTTTCTACCCACTGCGCCTGCGTGCGGCCTTCGGTGAATTGCTCTTTCAGTCCCAGATGACCGGCAATATCAGCACAAATATCGTAGGTGCTACGCACTTCCCACATCGGCGTGATGGTTTTCTGGATAGCGATCATGTAGTTGTGCGAGCCCGTTGAATACGAGCTATCAACCAGATCTTCCGCTTCCAGATAGCTGGTTTCCGGCAACAGGATATCGGCGAACTTGGCGCTGGGTGTGATGTGGTTATCAATCACCACGATGGTTTCACACAAGGTGTCATCCGCCAGAATTTTGCGCGTGCGGTTGATATCACCGTGTTGGTTCAACAGCGCCTGCCCAGCCTGATTGACCACCATCTTAATGCCGACGCGCAGCTTATCTGCGCCTTTCACGCCCATGGTAGTGGCCGTCATTTTTTCGGGATTAAGAATGGCATCCGTCCAGAGGTAACAAGGGATCGAGGTTTTGATCGGGTTGCTGCCCACCGGCAAGGTTGGAACACCGTAAGGTGTGCCATAAGGCCAGTTACCGTTGTTGGTGCCCTGCAAGCCAAAGTGACCGGTGAGCGCTGGCAACGTCTGGATAGCGCGCACGGTTTGCTCGCCGTTGGCGTGGCGCTGCGGCCCCCAGCCCTGACCGATATAGCAGGCACGTGCGCCCGCGATTTCCCGCGCCAATTGACGAATGCGCACCGCCGGAATGCCCGTGACGTTCGCCGCCCATTCCGGCGTTTTGGCAATGCCATCTGGCCCGGTTCCCAGAATATAATCCTTGTAGCTGGCATTCGGTGCCGCAGACGCGGGCAACGTGCTGGCATCAAACCCGACGCTGTAACGGTTGACCAACGCTTCGTCGATCAGGTTTTCGCTAATCAGGGTGTGAGCCAACCCCGCGACCAACGCCGCATCGGTGGTCGGGCGAATCGCCAGCCATTCGGCATGCTCGGTGATGACGGAATCGGTGTAACGCGGATCGATGATCACCACGCGAGCCTGAGATTTTTCTAACGCACGGCGCAACTCTTCCACCTGTCCGCCGCCGGACATACGAGTTTCCGACAGATTGAGGCCAAAAAACACCACCAGATCGGAATGAGCAATTTGCGTAAAGTGGCTGCCGACATAGGTGCCGTGCGTGTACGGCGTGGCGGTGGCGATTTGCGCGGTAGAGTAGGTGTTGTGATAGTTCAGGTAGCCGCCCGTCAGGTTCAGCAGGCGTTTCCACGCGTGCGTTCCCTGATTGTGGTAATAGGCACCGGATTGATAGTTGTAGTAGATCGCCTCATTGCCATATTTCTCAGCAATGCGCTTCATTTCCGAGGCGACAAACGCGGTCGCCTCTTCCCAGCTGATGCGTTTGAATTTGCCTTCACCGCGTTTACCGACACGCTTCATCGGGTATTTAATACGGTCCGGGCTGTAAACACGCCAGCGGTTAGAACGCCCGCGTAGGCAAGGGCGAATCTGGTGTTCACCGAACACGCTGTCATCTTTGGCATCTTCCGGCTCGATACGCACGATGCGATCGTCCTTCACAATCACCTTCAGAGGGCAGCGGCTGCCGCAGTTGACCAAACACGCGCTGTGGCGAACGGTTTCATTGTCGTTCACCACACCGGTCGGCGTCACCGCAGGTTGTGCATTGGCAGAAAACGGCAAGGTGATGGCACTGGTAATCGCCACCGCCGAACCGATCTTGGCAGCATCGATCACCGCGTCCCGACGAGATATTTCCTGATGTAAAAGGTCTTCAATAATTTTCTTCATGATTATTATCCCACTTTGCTTACCCTGCTAACCATAAAGGCTTGCTAATAATGTGGGATTGATATCGATCAAGCGGGTAAGGCCTATTACCCCTAAAAGGGTAGAAATGTGATCGTGACAAGGCGTTATTTACTTAAATACATAGCGATTTTGGTGTTAAATGCTGCCTTTTTGCAAAAACGCAGGTAATGATAATGATATTTATTGCCATTTATGAATAGTATTTCATCTATATATAAGTAAGTGAAAATATCACGACACAGGATTTGTAAAAAATATTTACCTTGAAGAACAAAAAATAGCCTATTAATTATTTATATATAAAATCAATAAGTTAAATAAAACCAATCTCAAACCCCGTCTCTGTCAATAAACAATGATATGTTCCTCATTAGGGAACACTGGTTATACTGTTCCCCTAATGAGGAACATGTGAAGGTATATGACATGGTTATGGCTAACCCCGCCCGCCCCGGCGACGTTATCGGGGAAATACTGGAAGATATGCACATCAGCCTGCGGCAATTCGCTAAAGCAATGGATATCGCCCCCTCTACAGCCAGCCGTCTGCTTTCCGGTCATACATCGGTTACACCTGAAATGGCGTTACGCCTGTCTGTTGTTGTCGGTAGCACACCGGAAACCTGGCTAAAAATTCAGGCAAACTACAGCCTGCACGAAGCAAAAAAAACCTTCGACTTGAGCCACCTGCATAAACTGTCTTTTGCGTAATAGTAAAAAATGTTGAGGCATAGAGGGCTAAGTAGGGCGATATATTGACTATCAGCCCATGTTCCCGAGACGAACTTTTTGAATATCGATTTACAGACACTTCACGGTGCTACACACAACCACAACGTTAGTGGTACTCACCCGCCGCTACCGGATGGTGAAAGGTGTGATATAGGCAATCCAGTCGTTCTGACAGGATAAATGCCAGAATGTCTGTCGCCTCAGACGGCTCAGCTCAACCGTTGCATACGCCAGCGCGCGACACTGATCGATAATCTCCTCCACGCCCAACGGTGTATTATCAAACATGGGGCACCGCCTTAGAGAGCAGTTGGCAACGCGTTAACGCCTTATCCTGCGGGGAGCCTCGATAAATACAGTACTGATATTTGAGGCGAGTTTGGGTAGACTGTGCGTCAGCCATGGTGATTGGGAAAATACACCCTCTTATTCGAAAGTGAAGCCGGTTGCAGAGGTGACCATTGAAAGAGACGGGCAATCAATCCCAGTTAACCAAGCATCGCTTTGGAATGACCTCAAAAATGTAAATGTGAACTTCTCACAACGAGCAGTAGAGTTCTTTATTGAAAAGATAAGTCAAAAAAACCAATGTCACCCAATTTAATTGCTGGGCATGATAAAACGTTACATTGGTTTAGTGACGGCAGCGAGAGTGTTATAGAGTAAGCGCTGATTATGCATAAACGGCTTGGGTATAGTGCGTAGGATGATAGGTACTAATTAAATTCATTTATGCATACCACAACTCACAAAGAAGTTCGTGATGCGAGTTCACTCGGTTTATTCGGCCTTCGGTAAATATTTCTTCCGTTTTTCGTAACGCCAATAACATGGCCTCTGCTTTCAATTTTGTTGTTAGTCGCTTGATACACCTGAAAATCAAACCATGATATATAACTGATTTCATCAATGGATATCATAATTTCAAGACCTTGTACTTTCCTCTTACTGACGCCCTGTACCGCAGCATTCCTTTTAACCTGTATTTCACCGGGGTAAGCGTTAGTAAAAGTAACTGATAAATTCTCTTTGTGCCGGTACCCTGACATTAGCGGAACGAATGAAATATGCTGATGTGGTCCCTGATTTTCCGTTGGCTCGCCAGCTCCATTGATTAAACCAACATATACTTTGTTTGATGAAAGCGTGAGCAACATTGGCCTTTTCGGTACTGATTCAATGGCATCCAGTAAAAGTATATCACGTGAACCCTGAGAGTATGTTTTTCGTAATACTCGCGCTCTCATTGCCTGAGTTATATCGTTATAAACTTCGCGTTTGTAATAGCAACCACGTATGAAGTCCTTAACCCAAACGACCGAAACATAAAGCAAAGAAAAACATATTGATGTGGCTGATAATAAAATTAACCACATATAAACCCTGTCTATCTCTGGTTTAGATGTTACCTTAAAGATATTAATCATATCAGAAACAAGGCGGAAATCTGGGTAAAAATATTTGACGCCTGCCGCGATGATAACTGCTGCAACCAAGCAGAATGTGCCCAGAGCAGCAACCTTCATATAGAGCAGTTGACCTTCATGACGATACAAGCGGAAATAGTGGTATTGATTAGCGGTTATCATAATATAGCCGCTAACCAAGATAGGGATAATTAACAAGGCCAGCAATACTATTTCCTTACAGTGGCAAGATCCTGTTTAACAATTGTAGCAGCAAGACGGCGCATCTCTTTAACCTCAGGAAGTTCAGATATCTGCTGAGATGAGATGTAAACCCCACCACGTTTGTCAACCTGTGCTGACGCCGTAACATCTGTGCTATTAGCCTGAGGATCGGAACAATTGTTACTCGTTTTTTTGCGAGAGAACCAAATTCCCATGTCATCCTCCTTAGCAAACATTGTGTTTACCTCTGGGGTAATCGTACTCAAAAATGAGCAATGATGCAAAATCAATCAGAATGATTTTGCGCGGCGGTTAGCGCATCCATACGCGAGTATCTGCCTTCGGCATGGTAGTCGGGAGTAGACGTCGAGATAATCAGTATTTAGTGAAAGGCTGCGGTATCCGGGTTTGGTTGACTTTACTGGACATCGTGAGAAGTGTGTTTGGAGCGAGTGAAGGGAATCGAACCCTCGTATAGAGCTTGGGAAGCTCTCGTTCTACCATTGAACTACACTCGCATCAGGTGTGCGTTGGGCATTATAGCGCTATCCGCTTGCCGGGCAAGCAAAAACCCGGCGAAAGTGGTGGCGTATTGAGCGATCAGTCAACGGTTGTCAGTGGGATCAGCAGCGTTTGGTAGCCGTGATAGATAACCTGCACGGAAAAATAGGCAAACAGCAGTGCCGAGATGACATAACAGTAAAAGGTCAGCCGCCCTTGCAGTGCCTGTCGGCCATACTTGATCATGCCGGCCAGAAACAGCGTCCACAGCAATCCACCGATAAAGAAGCCGCTGAGAAACACGCTCACCATCAGCGTTGAGCCGTCCGTTGACTGCGCGATAATCGAGCCGCCAATCGCTGCAAACCACAGCAGCGCGGTCGGTGATGCCAGCGCCATCCCCATGCCGCTCAGAAAGTCATAGCCGCGAAACCGTTTTGCCACCACCGGAACATCAGTCACATCGGCGTCCACGGGCGCTAACCGCTGCGTCTGATAATCACGCCAGGCCATGCGCGCCATGTTCCACGTCATCCACAGCAGAATCGCACCGCCGCCAATCCACAGCGCCCAGCGTACCGGCAGCGCGGTAAAGACAACCGCTAAGCCAAACGCAGAAAGTGCCGCGTAGACCAGATCGCCAAAACAGGAACCAAAGCCAATCATAAACGCGGCGCGCGGCCCGTCACGCATACCCCGGTTAATGATCGCCGTATTCACCATCCCCAAATCCAGGCACAGCGAGAGGGAAAGCAAAATGCCATTTAGCACCACTAACAACATAACCGCCACAGCTCCGCAGACATCAACAATAAACGCAAGTCTACGGGGTCGATGACAGGACGTATTGTCAGAAATTGATACGCTGAAAACGCCCCGGCGTCATGGCATTAAAGCGGTTGAAGGTTTTGGTGAAGTGCGCCTGATCGGCAAAGCCAAGACTAAGGGCAACCTCAGTGATGCTCATGCCCTGACGCAGCAGCTCACGGGCCTTGCCGATACGGCGCTGCATCAACCAGGCCAACGGCGGCATACCGGCTTCCTGATGAAAACTGCGCACCAGATGCGCCACGGTAATGTGTTCATCACGCGCCAACGCATCCAGATTGGGCGGCTCTGCGAGGCAATCGAGTAAACGCGCCTTGATGCGTTTGACTCTGCCGCCCTCGCTAACCATTTTTAACGGCGCAGGGCTGCCCATGTCGTTGTCCATCAACGCGGCCAATAGCAGCACCAGCCGCTCCTGATACATCTCGCCATCGCCCGGCTCATCGCTGGGGCTTGCCAATAGTTTCAACTGTTGCGCCAGAGCGGGAGTCTGTTGCACCCCTTGTGCAAACCGAAAGGTGCGGCCAAAGAAATGCTCGAAAGCGCCGGGTTGTACGTAGAGCGAAGCACATTGCCAGCGCCCATCGCTGTTATCACCGCTTTGTAGCTGATGCGGATTGTAGGTGGTCACCATCTGGGGATCGACATCAAAGGTGTTGCCATCCAGCCAGACATGCTCCACGCCGTTGAGGTTGGCGCTAATCACATATTCATCATGGGTATGGCGTGGAAATCCGCCGGTATTTTCTAACAACGCCAGTTCAAACCAGCCATCACGATAGGTAATCATGGAGCCACTTCCCCCCGAAACAGAAGCGTGACGGTAGCATTTTTCTCTGTGGGTTTACCAGCATGACTCGCGGGATGATTAGGGATAAAAAAACCCCATGCAAGCATGGGGTTTATTACGCATCCGTCGTTCGAAGAAGCTTACTTCTGCGGACGCATCGCCGGGAACAGGATGACGTCACGAATGGTGTGGCTGTTGGTAAACAGCATCACCATACGGTCGATACCAATGCCCAGACCCGCAGTTGGCGGCAGGCCGTGTTCCAGCGCGGTGACGTAGTCTTCGTCATAGAACATGGCTTCGTCGTCGCCCGCGTCTTTGGCGCGTACCTGATCGGCAAAGCGCTCTGCCTGATCTTCTGCGTCGTTCAACTCGGAGAAGCCGTTACCGATTTCACGTCCACCAATAAAGAACTCGAAACGATCGGTGATTTCCGGGTTGTCATCATTACGACGCGCCAGCGGTGAAACTTCCGCCGGATATTCGGTGATAAAGGTCGGTTGGATCAGATTTGCTTCTGCGGTTTCTTCAAAGATCTCGGTCACGATACGGCCCAGACCCCAGCCTTTCTCGATCTTGATTCCCAGAGATGTCGCGATGGCCGATGCTTTATCGAAATCGTCGAGATCCGCCACGTTGGTTTCCGGGCGATATTTGCAGATCGCCTCGCGCATGGTCAGCTTCTCAAACGGTTTGCCAAAATCAAACGTCTGATCGCCGTAAGGCACCGTGGTGCTGCCCAGCACGTCTTGCGTCAGGGTGCGGAACAGGCTCTCGGTCAACTCGATGAGATCTTTATAATCGGCATAGGCCATATAAAGTTCCATCATGGTGAATTCCGGGTTGTGACGCGGCGAAACCCCTTCGTTACGGAAGTTACGGTTAATTTCGAACACACGCTCAAAACCACCGACCACCAGACGCTTCAGGTACAGTTCCGGCGCAATACGCAGATACATGTCAATATCCAGCGCATTATGGTGAGTCACAAAAGGACGTGCGGAAGCACCACCGGGGATCACCTGCATCATCGGGGTTTCAACTTCCATAAACCCACGCTCCACCATGAAACGGCGGATACCGGACATGATCTGTGAACGCACGCGGAAGGTGTTGCGCGATTCGTCGTTGGCGATCAGATCCAGATAGCGTTGACGATAACGGGTTTCCTGATCCGCCAGACCGTGGAATTTGTCCGGCAGCGGGCGCAGCGCCTTGGTCAGCAGACGCAGTTCAGTACAATGGATGGAAAGCTCACCGGTCTTGGTTTTGAACACCTTGCCGCGCGCGCCCAGGATATCGCCCAGATCCCATTTTTTGAACTGCTCGTTATAGATGCCTTCCGCCAGATCGTCACGCGCCACGTACAGCTGAATGCGGCCACCCACATCCTGTAACGTCACGAACGAGGCTTTACCCATAATGCGGCGCGTCATCATACGACCCGCCACGGTCACTTCGATGCCCAGCGCTTCCAGCTCTTCGTTTTCTTTATCGTCGTAAGCGGCGTGCAGCGCATCAGAAGTGGAATCACGGCGGAAATCATTAGGAAATGCGATACCGTGTTCACGCAGCGCCGACAGTTTTTCGCGGCGCGCTTTCAATTCGTTGTTCAGATCCAGCGCCTGATCGGCACCCTGTGATTGTGACTCAGCCATGTGACTTGTTATAACCCCGCTTTTAAACTTGCTTCAATAAATCGGTCCAGATCGCCATCCAGCACGGCCTGGGTATTACGCGTTTCCACCCCGGTGCGCAGGTCTTTGATTCGGGAATCATCCAGTACGTAGGAACGAATCTGGCTGCCCCAACCGATATCGGACTTGTTGTCTTCCAGCACCTGCTTCTCAGCGTTTTTCTTTTGCATCTCAAACTCGTACAGCTTCGCTTTCAGCTGTTTCATCGCTTGATCTTTGTTCTTATGCTGTGAACGGTCGTTCTGACACTGGGTAACAATGTTGGTGGGTAAGTGGGTAATACGCACCGCAGATTCGGTACGGTTAACGTGCTGTCCACCAGCACCGGAGGCGCGATACACATCAATTCGCAGATCTGCCGGGTTGATTTCGATATCAATATCGTCATCCACTTCCGGATAGACAAACGCGGAACTGAATGAGGTGTGACGGCGACCACCGGAGTCAAACGGGCTTTTACGCACCAAACGGTGCACCCCGGTTTCGGTACGCAACCAGCCAAAGGCATAGTCACCGATAATCTTGATGGTGGCCGATTTGAGGCCCGCGACTTCCCCTTCAGACTCTTCAATCACTTCAGTCTTAAAGCCTTTGCTCTCGGCCCAACGCAGGTACATGCGCAGCAGCATGCTGGCCCAGTCTTGCGCTTCGGTCCCGCCGGAGCCGGATTGAATATCGAGGTAGCAGTCGGCGCTGTCGTATTCGCCGGAGAACATGCGGCGGAACTCAAGCTGTGCCAGCTTGGCTTCCAGCCCATCCACTTCGGTGATGGTGTCGTTAAACGTCTCTTCGTCGTCCTCTTCCACTGCCAGTTCGAGCAGGCCGGAAACGTCTTCCAGTCCCTGCGTCATCTGATCGATGGTATCGACGATCGCTTCCAGCGAGGAGCGCTCTTTACCCAGCGCTTGTGCGCGCTCAGGTTCATTCCAGACGTCGGGCTGTTCCAGCTCGGCGTTTACTTCTTCCAGGCGTTCTTTCTTGGCATCGTAGTCAAAGATACCCCCTCAGAACAGCTGTCCGGTCAGACAGGTCCTGAATGCGGTTTTTTACCGGATTAATTTCAAACATGATTAGCGTCTTACGTTAGCCGTCAAGCGACGGAGAAAAATGGATATAAACCGGTTATTCTAGCGGAATACACCCCAGGTTTATAGCCGTCTGGCGCAATTTTACCCATACGGACGATGACTCGCTACACCGGCCACAAATGCTGTATCAACAATTGCACGCTGCGTTTACCGCGAAACTCGTTAACTTCAAGGCGGTAGGCCAGTTCCGCCTCGCGAATGCTACTGTCGGGCCAGCAACGGGTATCCACG
Organism: Candidatus Symbiopectobacterium sp. NZEC151; assembly: GCF_025962655.1. GTDB lineage: Bacteria > Pseudomonadota > Gammaproteobacteria > Enterobacterales > Enterobacteriaceae > Symbiopectobacterium. The sequence continues at coordinate 176,067 of NZ_JAGFPE010000003.1, forward strand.
TTAAACGCGATACCGTCCAGCAGCGGCCCGCCGTTGACCGGCTCCAGCATCAGCTTCAGATGGCGCTCTTTCAACAGCTTCTGCTGCAAGATACGAAAACGCCCGTCAAACGTGGGTTCAGGAAACGCTTGTCCCCACGGCCCGGCATCGCGCAGCATCTCTGCCGTCACCAGATTCAGCTCGGTTTGTATCAGTTCGCCGTCAGACCAGATAACCCCTTCCAGATGTGATTCATCCAGCCACTCGCCGACCAGTTCACCAAAGCGCTCACGGAAAGTATCAAACTGATGTTCTTCCAGCGATAGCCCCGCCGCCATCGCGTGGCCGCCAAATTTAACCATCAGCCCCGGATAGCGGGTGTCCAGTCGCTCCAGCGCATCGCGCAAGTGCAGACCGGGAATCGAACGACCAGAGCCTTTGAGTACCCCTTCGCCCGCCGGTGCAAACGCGATCACCGGGCGATGGAAACGCTCTTTAAGCCGCGATGCTAAAATACCGACCACGCCCTGATGCCATTCGGGATGATACATGGCGATTCCCAGCGGCAGTTGTTCAAGGCCGTGCTCCAGCTTTTCGCACAGTTGCATGGCTTCCGCCTGCATCTCCTGCTCGATTTCACGCCGCGCCAGATTGAGCGCATCAAGATCGCTGGCCTGCATCCGCGCGTCGACGATGTCATCACACAGCAGCAGCGCCACGCCAATCGACATATCATCCAAACGTCCTGCCGCATTGAGACGTGGCCCAATCGCAAAACCCAGATCGCTTGCCACCAGTTGGCTGGCATCGCGGTTGGCGATTTCCAGCAAGGCACGAATGCCTGGGCGACACTTGCCGGCACGAATACGATTCAACCCTTGCGACACCAGAATACGGTTGTTGGCATCAAGTGGCACCACGTCGGCCACCGTGCCTAACGCCACCAAATCGAGCAGTTCGGCCAGTTTCGGTTCCGCCAACCCTTTCTGGCTAAACCAGCCGCTGTCGCGCAGACGCACAAACAGCGCCATCATCAGGTAAAACGTCACACCGACGCCGGCCAGCGATTTGGAAGGAAAGGCGCAGTCGCGCAGATTGGGGTTAATCATGGCATCGGCGGCGGGCAGCGTTTCCCCCGGCAGGTGATGGTCGGTCACCAACACTTGAATACCGCGCTGATGCGCATCATCCACGCCAGCATGGGATGAAATGCCGTTATCCACCGTCAGGATCAGCTCTGCACCCAGCTTCTCGGCCTGCACCACCACTTCCGGGCTCAGGCCATAGCCATCTTCAAAGCGGTTCGGCACCAGATAGGTCACCCGGCTACCGCCCATGCTGCGCAGCGCCAGCACAGCCAGCGCGGTACTGGTCGCGCCGTCGGCATCAAAATCACCGACCACGACGATGCGCCGTTGTTCTGCCAGCGCCTGTTGCAGCAACACCACCGCATCGTCAATGCCATCAAGCAGGCGATAATCAAGCAGGCCGCGCAGGCTGCGATCCAGTTCCTGGCCCTCGGTGACGCCGCGCTGCGCATACAGCCGACGTAGTAACGGAGGAAGCGTTGCGGGAAGCCCAGAGCCTTCCGCCAGAGGACGCCGGCGGAGTATGGTTTTTAATTCCACTTTATTTTCAATTCCACTGCATAACGGAGTGCATCACACGTTATCGCTTTTCAATGGGACAACCTGACTGCGATTTATGCGCCCGGTTTGGCCGCAGCCCGATGTGCGTTCAGCATGGCTAACATCTCTTTGGGTGCCTGATACCCCGGTACCACGGTGCCGTCCTCCAGCACAATCGCGGGTGTACCCTGCACGCCGAACTGAACGCCCAGCTCGTAATGGGCACCGATATCGGTTTTACAGGTTGCCGGGGAGATAGCTTCGCCGCGCGACGCGGCGTCATACGCCTTGTTACGGTTAGCGGTACACCAGATAGACTGCATGTCCTTTTCCGTCGGTGAATTCAGCCCCTGACGCGGGAAAGCCAGATAACGGATGGTGATGCCCAAATCGTTGTAGTCTTTCATCTGCTCGTGCAGTTTGTGGCAGTAACCGCAGGTGATATCAGTGAAAACGGTAATCACATGTTTTTCCTGCGCCGCTTTATAGACGATCATTTGATCCTGCAAGGCATCCAGTTTTCCTTTCAGAATCTGGTTGGTCACGTTCACCGGCGTGCCGCTGTCCAATGCGTAAAGCGGCCCTTGCAGCAGATGTTTGCCATCTTCCGTTACGTAGAGCACACCGCTTTCCGTCAGCACGGTTTTAAGACCAGCGACGGGCGCAGGCTGGATATCCATTTTTTCAATACCCAGTTTGGTCAGTGTCTGTTTAATCGCCGCATCATCGGCGTGTACTGCGCTACTCGTCGCCGCGAGCAGTAAAGAAAGCGCCATTAGCCCTTTTTTCATCGTATTCAGTCCCGTTCATGGTGTATTCCGCCTGTAAAGGGCGCGTTCAGCCGTCTGGCCCTTATGTCGCCTGCAATGTCAGGCGCGCGGATGATGCTGTTGATGCAACTGCTTCAGCCGTTCAGTGGCAACGTGTGTGTAAATTTGCGTTGTTGAAAGATCGCTATGCCCCAACAACATCTGTACGACACGCAAATCAGCCCCGTGGTTCAGCAAGTGCGTAGCGAATGCATGGCGTAAAACATGCGGTGAAAGCTTCTCACTGTCAATGGATGCCAGCACGGCATAGTGTTTGATACGGTGCCAAAAGGTTTGGCGCGTCATCTGCTGCGCTCTCGAGCTTGGAAACAGCACATCAAGCGTTTGTCCGTGCAGCAGCCAGGGCCTGCCGTGCTCAAGGTAGCGCTCCAGCCAATAAATGGCCTCTTCCCCCAGCGGCACCAGCCGTTCTTTATTGCCTTTACCAATCACCCGCACCACGCCCTGGCGCAAACTGACATCTGCGATGGTCAGCCCTACCAGCTCCGAGACGCGCAGCCCGGTGGCATACAGCACCTCAAGCATGGCCTTATCGCGCAGTTCAAGCGGTTCATCGACACAGGGCGCTTGCAGCAACGCATTCACCTGCGCCTCGCTGAGATCTTTGGGCAAGCGCTGGGGCAATTTGGGAGAGGACAATACCGCGCTGGGATCGTCGCTACGCCGTTTTTCCCGATATAAATACTGAAAAAAGCGACGCATGGCACTCAGCAAACGCGCTGAACTGGTCGCTTTGTATCCCCCTTCCACGCGTTCGGCAAGATACGCTTGCAGATCCAGTGCCTGCACCTGCACTAAATCACTGTCAGCATGCTCCAGCCAATCAGCCAGTGCAGTTAAATCTCGCCGGTAAGAGGTCAGCGTGTTATCAGCCAGGTTTCGCTCCAGCCACATAGCTTCAAGAAACTGTTCAATGTGTGCCCGATCCTGTGCTTGCATACGCTTCTCCTCGCTGAACGGCGTGCAGGGTAAAACCCTGTGGTTATTATGCCCGAAGTGACGATAAAAGGGGCAGGATCATCACCTGAATTCGCGCCGCCGATTTTTTATGCAAATTTATTTTATGCTGTGTTATTCGCCGCTCTGCACTACAAAATAGGGTAAAGCATAACTTATCTCACAGGAAGTATTTACAATCGCGCAACTCACCAAAGCAGGCTCTGTAGCCGCTTTTACGCTTTTTGGGCTAGCATTGAAATGCTTTTTTTTCTGTGACTAGAATGACAGTTCTGTCGATAAAAAAAGATAATAGAGTCCTATGCAAGCCACCATCACGCCCACTCTCGATGCAGAGGCGGACGCAGCCCCGGTTAACTCCCGCAGTAAGGTTGTTGTCGCTTCATTGATCGGAACCGCGATCGAATTTTTCGATTTTTATATCTATGCCACTGCCGCGGTGCTGATTTTCCCGCATATCTTCTTCCCGCAGGGCGATCCGACCGCTGCGACGCTACAGTCGCTCGCAACCTTTGCCATTGCCTTTGTGGCTCGCCCGATTGGTTCTGCGCTGTTTGGTCACTTCGGCGACCGCGTCGGCCGTAAGGTGACGCTGGTTGCTTCCCTGCTGACCATGGGGATCTCTACCGTGCTGATCGGCCTGCTGCCGACCTATGACAGCATCGGCATTTTCGCACCGTTGCTGCTGGCGTTGGCGCGTTTTGGTCAGGGCTTGGGTCTGGGCGGTGAATGGGGCGGCGCAGCCTTGCTGGCCACCGAAAACGCACCAGCCCACAAGCGTGCGCTGTATGGCTCATTCCCGCAGTTGGGCGCGCCGATCGGCTTCTTCTTCGCCAATGGCACGTTCCTGCTGCTCTCCTGGCTGTTAAGCGAAGAGCAGTTCATGACCTGGGGATGGCGCGTGCCTTTCGTTGCCTCTGCGGTATTGGTCTTGATCGGCCTGTATGTACGTGTCTCTCTGCACGAAGCGCCGGTGTTTACCAAAGCTATCGAAGCCGGCAAGAAAGTCCGCATCCCGCTGGGAACGCTGCTGAACAAGCATCTGAAAGCCACCATTCTTGGTACCTTTATCATGCTTGCCACCTATACGCTGTTCTACATCATGACGGTCTACTCCATGACCTATGGCACCTCGCCAATCCCCAAAGGGCTGGGTTTCTCGCGTAACAGCTTCCTGTGGATGCTGATGGTAGCGGTTATCGCCTTTGGTCTGCTGATCCCGGTTGCCGGGCTGCTGGCAGATGCCTATGGCCGCCGCAAGACCATGATCGTGGTTACCTGCGGCATGCTGGTGTTCTCGATGCTGTTCCCGTCTCTGTTAGGGTCTGGCAGCCAACCGCTGGTGATGCTGTTTCTGGTGCTGGGACTGGGTCTGATGGGGCTGACTTTTGGCCCGATGGGTGCATTGCTGCCTGAACTGTTCCCCACCGAAGTGCGTTATACCGGGGCCTCGTTCTCCTATAACGTCTCCTCGATTCTGGGAGCATCGGTTGCGCCTTATATCGCGGCCTGGCTGACCGCCAACTACGGGCTGTTCTACGTGGGTGTTTATCTGTTCGCCATGGCGTCCTTAACGCTTATCGCGTTGTTGCTGACCAAAGAAACGCGTCACCAAACGCTCGGTTAAGCCTCACAGGCAAACGTGAAGAGGGGTGAAGGGTAACCTTCACCCTTTTTTTTCTCCTGCGCTTTTTCTCAAACGACTCGCACGCTATACCTCGCCACAAGATTCGGTTAGGCTAATAACAAGTTTGTTTAACACGCTGCAATTGCATATGAAAATTGGTTTGTTCTACGGCTCCAGCACCTGCTACACCGAGATGGCAGCGGAAAAAATTCGCGATATTTTGGGTGAATCGCTGGTCGACCTGCATAACGTGAAAGATGTCGATCCGCAGAAGATGGAAGAGTATGAATTCCTGATTCTGGGTATCCCAACCTGGGATTTCGGTGAGATTCAGGAAGATTGGGAAGCCATTTGGGGACAGCTATCCTCGTTGAAGCTCCAAGGGAGAATCGTTGCGCTGTATGGCATGGGTGACCAGCTAGGCTACGGTGAATGGTTCCTTGATGCGCTCGGTATGTTGCATCAGCAGTTGGCCGCAAGCGGCGCAATCTTTATTGGCTATTGGCCCACCGAAGGCTATGAGTTCACCACCACCAAACCGCTCACGCCGGATGGGAAACACTTTGTCGGGCTGGCGCTTGATGAAGTGAATCAGTATGACCTGAGCGATGAGCGCTTGCAGCAGTGGTGCGAGCAAATTCTACAGGAAATGGCTGAGCAGTTGTAAGCGTCGGGGATACCCCGAGAGACATCAGCCGACAGCGTGCTGTCGGCTGAACCTGAAACTAGTGCACGTCCGGGTTTTCTCCCGCCCACGCGTTACTCTCCAGCAGCAGCTGACGCAAGTGCCGCCATTCCTGCTTATCCATATTGTCAGATGCCAGCCAGAGCCGCTGCCGCCGTTTGCCGTCACTGCGCCGCAGCGACAGCAAGATACCGTTTTTCAACATCCACGGACGGCGGATAATGCGCCAGCGATGCTGCTGCCACTCAATGCTCGCTTTATCCTGCAACACGATTTCGCCGTGACGCGCTTTGATATTACGCTGGCTGCGGATAAACCCGAACACCACCAGTGTCATCAGCGATAACCACAGCACAGCATAACCGTCAGGCCACGGTGCCAGCAGAATCAGCAACAGCAACAGCCCGTGCACCAGCAAAGAAAAGACCTGCATGCGCCAGGAGACGCGTAAATCACAGCGCCACAGGGCCACGATCTTTATTTCGCGTCTGAATAAGAGAGATCATGCGTTTCAGTTCCCCATCTTCCGGCTCACCGTGGTTCATCAACCAGTTGAACAGGTCAGGGTCATCGCACTGCAATAAACGCACAAACGCGCGTTTGTCATCATCGTTCAGCACATCATACTCATGTTCAAAAAAGGGCATGATGGCGATATCCAATTCTCGCATTCCTCGGCGGCACGCCCAGTGAATTCGCGCCTTATTATCGATATCCATTGCTTTTCCTACTTTTTATCGACGCCAATGTGTAGTGTAACTCGGATGTCTAGATAAACACTCAACTAAATGTAACATTTTGACATATTTTAGCGCATATCAGCGTATCGCGCAGAAGGTCATCGATCGCACACGCTCAGTAACGCTTTTAAATATGCTAACTGAAAATCACGGGGGCAATGGCACGAATAACTGCTTGCAAACCCTGCAAGCTCTTTTACCATTAGGCCAAACGCAAACCTTCGCGAGGATGGTTACATGGCAACCCCACTTCCCTTTGCTGCACAAACGGTTAAATCACACGCCATCATGGCCTCGACGCAGCTTCCCGCTACGCTGATCGCCCTTGATGACTGGGCACTGGTGACACTTACCGGCCCGGACACGCGCACTTACCTGCAAGGCCAGGTGACGGCCGATGTTAACGCGTTAGCCCCCGATCAACATGTCCTTTGCGGCCATTGTGATGCCAAAGGCAAAATGTGGAGCGCACTGCGCCTGTTTGCCCACAACGATGGCTTCGCCTATCTGGTACGTCGCAATCTGCGCGATACGCAGTTAAATGAGTTAAAAAAATACGCCGTCTTTGCCAAAACCACTATCGTCGCAGATGACAATCTCCAACTGATCGGCGCTGCGGGAAGCACTATACGCGAACGTTTAGCAGAGGTCTTCTCCACGCTGCCGGACGTTGAACATCCTGTGATCAGTCACCCCTTCGGTACACTGCTGCATTTTGCGCTTCCCGCTGAACGTTTCCTTCTGGTACTGAACCAAGAAGGTACCGCCGCGCTAGGTGCCAAACTGGCAGACAGCGTGCAATGGGCCGACAGTCAACAGTGGCTGGCACTGGATATTGAATCCGCACTGCCGATTATTGACAACGTAAACAGCGCGCAGTTCATCCCGCAAGCAACGAATATACAGGCACTTAACGGCATCAGTTTTAATAAAGGCTGCTACACCGGGCAGGAGATGGTGGCGCGGGCAAAATTCCGCGGTGCCAACAAGCGGGCGCTCTATTGGCTGGCGGGCACTTCACCGCGCGTGCCAGAAGCGGGCGAAGATCTGGAGCTGAAAATGGGTGAAAACTGGCGTCGTACCGGTACGATACTCGCCGCCTGCCGGTTAAGCGATGGCACGCTGTGGGTGCAAGCGGTACTGAATAACGATCTGGAAGCGGATAGCGTGTTGCGCGTGCGCGACGCGGCGGAAAGTCAATTGAGTCTGCAACCGCTGCCTTATTCATTGTCTGAATAATGTCGTCACTGAGCACCGTTTCTGCTTCATCAAGAAACGGTGCCAGAAGGGTATTTCGCGGCTAAACGTAAAGGTAGATCGCCAGAAAATGGCACAGGCTGCCACCCAGCACAAAGCCATGCCAGATGGCGTGGTTATAGGGGATGCGTTTACTCACGTAAAACACCACGCCCAAGGTATACACCGCGCCGCCCACCGCCAGCAAGGTGACGCCAGCCGGTGCCAACACCTGCACCAACTGATAAATCACAATCAGTGACAGCCATCCCATCACCAGATACGTCACCAGCGACAACACTTCAAAACGATGCGCAAAAGCGAGTTTGAACAACACCCCCACCAGCGCCATGCTCCAAATGACAATCATCAAGCCACGCGCCAACGGCGAATCCAGCCCCACCAACAGAAACGGCGTGTAGGTGCCAGCTATCAGCAGATAGATGGCGCAGTGATCGAACCGTTTGAGCCAGGGTTTAGCGCGCGGACTGGGAATCGCATGGTAGAGCGTGGAGGCGAGGAACAGCAGAATAATGGTGCCACCGTACAAACTGTAGCTGGCGATAGCCATGCTCGTCGCGCCATTGTCCACCGCTTGTACCAGCAGCAGCACCAACCCGACAATCCCCAACACCACGCCAGCACCGTGACTGATACTGTTGGCTATCTCTTCCGCCAACGTATAACCGGCATTACTCTCTGATTTCACCATATTCCGTTTTTGCTCCCGGTACGGTTGGCTGTACAAACTTCGCGCAATCTCATCGGGCAGAGTGTAATCGAGAATAGTTTCAGAGTACAAGCGTACGCTGAAACTATTTATCAACCCGGCACGCTACTGGGCTTGAACCGAACCCGGCATTGGCCCCGGTTCCCTTTCGCCGGGAATAACCTCATCAATGCGCTGCATCATGTAGTCATAGAAAGGGTTTGAGGAAAGGCGCAGCAACGTATCCAAATCGAGAATCAGTACGCCACGTTCACCACGAGCGGCAATACGCCCAAGTGGAATACCAAACTCATACGGCGGCGTGGAGAAACGGCCATAAAGCGAATCGCTGTCAGAAAACGGCAGCGCGACGTGCGATAACGAATAGACATCTTCGGGGTAATCCATCCCGAGATCGCGGCGCGTGACTTCCATGCTGCCTGATTTGGTGTCAAAGGCGACCGCCTTGGCGCTTTGTACTGAGGCGTTAGTGATAACCGTGGTGCCGTACAGACGCGGCGTAGGCGGCAGCCATTGTCCAATCGCCGCCGCTGACGCATCCCGCAGTAACAGACCGAAATTGATGGTGCGGTTGACATCAAACAGCACCAAATCATTGTCGTTTTGCGGCAGCAGATTATAGAACGCGCTGATCACCGCCCGCGTGCTGACGGTAAAATCCATCACCGACTGGAAGGTTAAAATCGGCGGCAGCTCCGACAGCCTGCGCTGCCGCGCTTCCTGCTCAAGCTGCGACTGCAACACGCTGGTAAGCAGATAAGACTGGCGCGCACCGTTCACCGGGAACGAGTTGTATTTGAACGGGTTGAATTCCGGCACAATGCCGAGCCAGGCCGCTTTGGCAAACGGCGGAAAAATCGCCGGTAACCCGGCCAAACCGGCAAAACGCGCGTAAGCCGTAATGCCAATCATCGGGGAGATCAGGACCAGACGATCTGCCTTGGGCAGCGCGGGATCGCTGAGCGTATCGAGCGCGTATTTCAGTGTGAGCGCCCCGCCGTTAGAAAAACCAACGATATGCAGCGGTAAGCGTTCTCCCCCGTTCGCGGGTGTAACAAAATGCGCAGCCTCGCGCACTGCTAAACGCGTAGCCGCCAACCAATCTTCCCAACGAACCTTGGTCAACGCGCCGGGCACGGTGCCGTGCGCGGGAATACGCAGCCCGATAGCGACAAAACCGTGCTGACGATAAAGCTCTGCGACATTTCGCATACTGTAGGGCGAGTCGGTCAGCCCGTGCAACAGCACCACCGCCCCTTTGGGCTGACCTTCCGGCATCAGTTCATAAGAGTGGTTCCAGTTGTGGGCGAAGCGACCCGGATAGACGGGGCTGCCGACAAAATAACGGTTTAAGGCGACCTGTTCATCCCTGTCCAGCGTCTGGGTGACTTGCTCGGTTACTTGTTGAAACAAGCGATCCTCATGAGCCAAATACTGCTCCCAGTTGGCACGATCGAGTTGGTCTGGCGTCATCTCTGTCGGCACATAAATATGCCAGGGAGCCAGTGCGGGTCCCCGCTGTGAGTCAAACACCCGAATAACCAGAAACGTCAATGCAATGGCTAACACGATAACAACAACATATTTAATCGTGCGTCGAATGATACGAACAGGCATCATTGCCCCCTTATTATTAGCGCTTTTATTTTGGTTTTTACTTTGCAGAATGCATTGCGCACACTGCGTTGAGGGAAGCCCCGTCAAACTGATTATTTCGTGCCCTGACTATAACGATAGTCGACAATCTACCCGCCCGAAAGGTCTGTTATCAGACGGAACAGTCAGTGCCAAAGGGACATCATCGCGGAATAAAGCGTGTAAATTCTCACCAGCATCCCCTACAATGAGCCGGTTTTGTTTGACTGCGCAGTGTTTGCTACAGCCGCGTTTGACACATCAATGGATGTAAGGTGGTTTTGATGTCCCTGGCTTTACCCACTCTCGAGTTCGGTGCGCTGACCGAAGTAGTTGGTTTCCTGATGGAAATTGATAAGCTAAAAAGCGTACAGCGTCGTTCAAAAATCATCGGTAGTTCCCGTCACGAAGATTCCGCAGAGCACAGTTGGCACTTTGCCGTTGCCGCGATGAGCCTGGCACCTTATGCCAGTCAGGACGTGGATATTCAGCGCGTGATTCAAATGGCCTTGGTACACGATATCGTCGAGATCGACGCTGGCGATGTGATGGTCTACGATCTGAGCGCTCGAGAAGCGATTCAGGCGCAGGAAGAAGCCGCCGCCGTTCGATTGTTTGGCCTGCTGCCCGAGCCACAACACCAACATTTCCTGCAACTGTGGCAGGAATATGAAGCGGGTAACACCGCGAACGCGCGCTTTGCGCTGATGATCGACCGCATTTTACCGATCCTGATGAACCTGCATAACAGTGGGCAAAGCTGGGTCGAAAACGGTATCCGACTGGAGCAAGTAATAGGACGCGCCAGCTTTATCGCCGAGATCAATCCCGAGCTGTGGCGCTATCTGAAAGATCATCTGGAAACGGCGCAGGCCAAAGGGTGGTTGGGGTAATTTTCCGGCTTGCCCGATAAAAGCAGCTCGATAAAAAACCCGCCATTCAGCGGGTTTTCATTTTTATAACGTCAATTACGCATAATCGCCAATCGGTACGCAAGAGCAGAACAGGTTGCGATCGCCGTACACGTCATCCAGGCGTTTTACGCTCGGCCAGTATTTATGCTCAGCCCCTGCCGGGAATACCGCCAGTTCGCGGCTGTAGGGATGTGACCACTCACCGACAATCTCCTGCTGGGTATGCGGCGCATTCACCAACGGGTTATCCTCCAGCGGCCATTCACCTTGTGCCACACGCTGAATTTCAGCACGGATCGCCAACATCGCATCAATAAAGCGATCCAGCTCGACCTGACTCTCAGATTCGGTCGGCTCTACCATCAGCGTTCCCGCCACCGGGAACGACATGGTCGGCGCGTGGAAGCCATAGTCAATCAAGCGCTTGGCGATATCCATTTCGCTGATACCGGTGCTCTCTTTCAGCGGGCGAATATCCAGAATGCACTCGTGCGCCACACGGCCATCACGGCCGGTGTACAGCACCGGATAGGCGTCCTTCAAACGCGTGGCAATGTAGTTGGCATTGAGGATCGCCACCTGACTGGCGCTCTTCAGCCCTTCAGCGCCCATCATGCGGATATACATCCAACTGATAGGCAGGATGGACGCGCTGCCAAAAGGTGCCGCGGATACCGCACCCTGCGTGGTGAGCAAGCCATCAATCTGCACCACCTGATGCCCTGGGACGAACGGTGCCAGATGCGCTTTCACCCCGATCGGTCCCATGCCCGGCCCACCGCCGCCGTGCGGAATGCAGAACGTTTTATGCAGGTTAAGGTGCGACACATCTGCACCAATGTATCCCGGCGTGGTGATCCCCACCTGCGCGTTCATGTTCGCGCCGTCCAGATACACTTGCCCACCGTGTTGATGGACAATCTGGCACACTTCACGAATGGTCTCTTCATAGACACCGTGCGTGGAAGGATAGGTCACCATAATGCAGGAAAGACGATCGCCCGCCTGCGCGGCTTTCTCCCGCAGATCGTGCAGATCGATATTCCCCTGCTTGTCACAAGCCACCACGTCTACCGCCATCCCTGCCATCTGTGCCGATGCCGGGTTAGTGCCGTGTGCAGAGCTTGGAATCAGACACAGCGTGCGCTGATCGTCACCTCGGCTCTCATGGTAGCGGCGAATCGCCAGCAAACCGGCATACTCGCCCTGCGCGCCCGAGTTGGGCTGCATGCACACGGCGTCATAACCGGTAAGTTGCACCAGCCAACCGGAAAGCTGTTCGATCATCAAACGATAACCTTGCGCCTGTTCCGGCGGACAGAACGGATGCAGTTCCGCAAACTCCGGCCAGGTAATCGGCAGCATTTCCGCCGCCGCGTTCAGCTTCATGGTGCAGGAACCCAGCGGGATCATGGCCCGATTCAGCGCCAGATCTTTATGTGCCAAGCGATGCAGGTAACGCATCATCTCGGTTTCACTGTGATAACGGTTGAACACCGGGTGGGTCAGAATGGCATCCGTGCGCACCAACGCAGCAGGAATGGACGACGAACCGCCGCTGAGCGCCGCATCCAACGCAGCAATCGACAGACCGTGATCGTCTCCCAGCAGCACGTCAAACAGTGCCTGAACATCCTCACGGGTGGTGGTTTCGTCCAGCGTGATGCCGACCCCGTGATAGAGATCGGTGCGCAGGTTGATCCCGGCATTCTGCGCGCGAGCGATAATGGCGTTCTTGTCTGCTACCTCAACCGCCAGCGTATCAAACCAGGTGGTGTGCCACAGTTTCAAGCCGCCCTGCTGCAACCCAGCGGCCAGAATATCGGTTAAACGATGAATACGTTCAGCGATACGCTTGAGCCCCTGCGGCCCATGATACACCGCATAGAAACCGGCGATATTCGCCAGCAGCACCTGAGAGGTGCAGATGTTAGAGTTGGCTTTTTCGCGGCGAATATGTTGCTCGCGCGTCTGCATCGCCATGCGCAGTGCGGTGTTACCCGCTGCATCACGTGAAACGCCGATAATACGCCCCGGCATGGCACGTTTATATTCATCCTTGCAAGCGAAGAAGGCCGCATGCGGACCACCGTAGCCCATTGGCACGCCAAAACGCTGGGCGGAGCCAAACACAATATCGGCCCCCTGCTTGCCCGGCGCCGCCAGCAGCACCAGCGCCATGATATCGGCGGCGACGCTGACGATGACCTTGCGCGCATTCAGTTGCGCGATAAGTTCACGATAATCATGCACTTCACCATAGGTGTTCACCTGCTGCAACAGCACGCCGAACACGCCTTCCGTTTCCAATGCCGCAGCAGCATCGCCAACCACCACTTCAAAACCAAAGGTTTCGGCACGGGTGCGCACCACATCCAGCGTTTGCGGATGCACATGCTCCGCCACGAAGAAGCGGTTAGCCTGTTTCAGCTTGCTGACGCGTTTTGCCATTGCCATCGCTTCCGCCGCCGCTGTCGCTTCATCGAGCAGAGAGGCAGAGGCCAGTTCCAGCCCGGTCAAATCCTGCGTCATTTGCTGGAAATTCAGCAAGGCTTCTAACCGCCCTTGCGAGACTTCAGGCTGATAAGGCGTATAGGCCGTGTACCAGCCGGGATTTTCCAGCAGGTTGCGCAAGATGACCGGCGGCATATGCACGGCGCTGTACCCCATACCGATATAGCTCTTGTAGCGCTGATTGCGGCTGGCAATCGACTTGAGCTCCGCCAACGCCTGATGCTCGGGCAGCGCATCGCCCACCGCTGGCGGGTTGGGCAACTGGATATCTGCCGGCACAATCTGCCGAATCAACGCCGACAATGAATCCGCGCCGAGCGTTTCCAGCATATGCGCCTGCTGCGCGGGCGTAGGGCCGATATGACGCTCCACAAAAGCGGCGTCATGTTCGAGTTGGCTGAGAGTCTGAGTCATTAGGGGGATTTCCTGCTTCAAGCAATGGTTAGAACGTTCATAGCAAACTACAAGTGCGAACGCGGTAGACGGCGCTCAACGTCTTACAGGCTGATAAATCGATTTACCCCGTGATGCGCGGAAAGCCATCACGGGGCAACAAGGTTATTCGTCTTCTTCTAACAGCGCCTGATAAGCCGCAGCATCCAGCAATTCGTTCAATTCGCTTTCATCAGACGCTTTGATGCTAAACAGCCACCCATCGGCATAAGGCGCACTGTTGACCAGCTCCGGCTGTCCTTCCAGCGCATCGTTCACTGCCACGATCTCACCGCTCAATGGCGCGTAGATATCTGAGGCGGCTTTGACCGACTCGGCGACAGCGCAGTCGTCACCCATCGCAACCTGCGTACCGACGTCAGGCAAATCGACGAAAACCATATCTCCCAACAGCTCCTGGGCATGTTCGGTGATACCAACACGATAGACACCCTCGCCTTCGGCCTGGACCCACTCATGGGATGAGGTGTATTTCAATGCGTTTGGAATTGTGCTGCTCATTGCCCTACTCTCCTTAAAATCGCTTCGTCGTATCGAATCGCGCAATACCCGCCTTGCTGCAACGCGCAGGCGTTTGGGTATATATCGCGCTAACGTTAATCAATAAATAATCATGGTCACATCGGGCACGGCGTCAAACCAGCGCCTTGCCGCCGCGAATAAATACCGGTTTAGTCACCTCTACGGGCACTTCGCGCTGGCGAATTTGCACCAACGCCGTTTCACCAATACCCTGCGGCACGCGAGCCAGTGCAATACTGAAGCCCAGCGTGGGAGAAAAGGTCCCGCTGGTTATCATGCCTTCCTGTACCGTGCCACTCGCATCGGTAAAGCGCACCGGCATTTCATGGCGCAGCACCCCTTTTTCGCGCAGCACCAATCCAACCAACTGCTCAGTGCCTTCGCTGCGTTGGTGGGTCAGCGCTTGCCGACCAATAAAATCACGCTCTTCCGGTTGCCAGGCGATGGTCCAGCCCATATTGGCGGCCAGCGGCGAAACGCCTTCGTCCATGTCCTGACCATAAAGATTCATGCCCGCTTCGAGGCGCAACGTATCACGCGCACCGAGGCCGCACGGCTGCACTCCAGCCGCCAGCAGCTGTTGCCAGAACGTCACCGCCTGCTCTGCGGGCAGGGCGATTTCATAGCCTGACTCACCGGTATACCCGGTGGTAGCAATAAAATAGTCGCCGGTTTGTACACCGAAAAAGGGTTTCATACCCGCCGTTGCCGCGCGCTGTTCCGCACTGAGCAACGCCTGCACTTTCTCTTGTGCCAACGGCCCTTGCACGGCAATCAACGCCAGTTCGTCGCGTTCCTGCCACTCCACGTTAAACGCTTTGGCATGTTCGGCGATCCAGGCCAGATCTTTCTCCCGCGTGGCGGAGTTCACCACCAGCCGGAAATGCGTTTCAGTCAAAAAGTAGACGATGAGATCGTCAATGACGCCACCCGAGGCGTTTAACATCCCGGTATAAAGCGCCTTGCCCGGTTGCGTGAGTTTGGCAACGTCATTCGCCAGCAGATAACGCAGGAATTCGCGTACGCGCGGGCCGAGTAAATCCACAATGGTCATGTGCGACACATCGAACATGCCTGCATGACGTCTAACGCTGTGATGTTCATCCAACTGTGAGCCGTAGTGCAGCGGCATCATCCAGCCGTGAAAGTCGACCATCTTCGCGCCATCGGCTACATGTTGCTGATACAACGGAGTTTGCTGTGTCATTTTTTCTCCCGAACCTCTCCTTGCAAACGGCGCGAATCACGCCACGCAAACGCTTTCTTTGCGTTGAACTTACCACCTCTTCCACAGGGCTACCACACCCTCTGTCATAAGTTAAACTATATATCAGCCGTGAAAGACAAAAAGAGTGCCAGAGCACAAGGCAACGAAAATCGCCAAATTAAAATCATTAATTAGGATAAAAAACCAATAATATGGATTTAAAACAAAAATAATGACACAAATATTCGCATCGTTAGAGAATGATCGCCACAGCGATATTTGCAATGGATTAGTTTTTATAATGCAAAAAAATAGCTGGAATTAGAATATTTCAACCAAAGGCTACGGTTATGCCGCGGTGCCAAAAACGCTAAAGATGACGACGATCACACCCACCTTGCGCTCACTGCCACCGCGTCACCGACGATGGCAACGAGGGGAAGGCAATTCCCCTGTCACGTATCCATACTGATTGAATGGGTAATATCTATTTATCAGCGATCCATCACGGTCTTTCCGTTGTTGATGGCATAGAAGCTAACGCTATGAAGATTAACGTTTCGCGCCTTGAGGGCGTTTCCAGCCCCGACCGCTTGCGCCACCCAACCCTTTTCAGCATCTATACCCTAAATAATTCGAGTTGCAGGAAGGCGGCAAACGAGGGAATCCCGATGAGCTTACTCAAGTAAGTGATTCGGGTAAGCGAGTGCAGCCAACACACCTGCAACTTGAAGTATGACGGGTATCTTAAAATCAAAATGTTATGGAGAATACGACGATGACCCAAAGAATGATCCTTAACGAAACCTCGTATTTTGGTGCGGGGGCGATTAACCATATCGTGGAAGAGATAACCCGGCGTGGTTTCCACAAAGCACTGGTGGTTACCGACAAAGACCTGGTGAAATATGGTGTGGTGAGTAAAGTCATCACCCTGCTCGATCAGGCGGGCCTGCCCTACGAGGTTTATGATGACGTGGTGCCTAACCCCACTATCCGCGTGGTGACCGCAGGCATTGAGCGCTATAAGGCCGCGCAGGCCGATTACCTGATCGCCATTGGCGGCGGTTCGCCGCAGGACACCTGTAAAGCGATTGGTATCATCATCAACAACCCGGAATATGCCGATGTGCGCAGTCTGGAAGGCGTTGCGCCTACGCGCCGCCCCAGCGTACCGATTTTCGCCATCCCGACCACCGCAGGCACCGCTGCCGAGGTCACGATTAACTACGTGATCACCGATGAAGAAAAACGGCGCAAGTTCGTCTGCGTCGATCCGCACGACATTCCTATCGTCTCGTTTATCGATGCCAACATGATGGCTAGCATGCCCGCCTCACTGAAGGCGGCAACCGGCCTGGATGCCCTGACGCACGCGATTGAAGGCTTTACCACCAAAGGCGCATGGGAACTGACCGACATGCTACATCTGAAAGCTATCGAGATCATCAGCCGTTCGCTGCGCGATTCCGTTGCGGGCAATGCCGCAGGGGTGGAAGCGATGGCGCTGGGACAGTATGTCGCAGGCATGGGTTTCTCGAACGTGGGATTAGGATTAGTACACGGTATGGCGCACCCGCTGGGCGCTTTCTATGACACCCCGCACGGCGTAGCAAACGCGATCCTGCTGCCGCATATCATGGCATTCAACGCTGATTACACCGGCGACAAGTTCCGCCAAATCGCGGTAGCGATGGGCGTCGAGGGCGCACAACAGATGCCGATCGCCCAAGCGCGGGAAGCCGCCATTGCCGCCGTGAAGCAGCTGTCTCAGGATGTGGATATCCCGGCACGTCTGCGTCAGGTGGGCATGAAGGAAGAGGATATTCCGGCGTTGGCGCAGGCTGCCTTCGACGACGTTTGCACTGGCGGCAACCCACGTGATGTCACACTGGAGCAAATCAAGGCGCTATATCAGTCTATCTACTGATTCCCTCCCCCCGCAATTTCCCTCACTATTTCCCTGCCCCGGCATCGCTTGCCGGGGTTTACGCCCGCTCGTAAATGATATAAATTCACATATGATATTGGTTATCATTATCAATCATGAGTTTCATCATCCATAGAGGAGCGCAGCCATGCTGACCGCAATGATTACCGCATGCGGGTTATGGAGTGCCAGCTGGTGTCTGGGTAAACGCCTGAGCAGTGCCTGGGGCATTCTGCTGCCTGCCGCACTGATGCCGTTGCTTGCGCTGCTCGATCTTCAACTCAACAGTTGGAAGCTGATTGTAGCGATTGCACTGCTGGCGACCGCCGTCATGCTGTTCCATCCTCGCTTGCGTCATTACCTGCTGCTGCCTTCCTGCGTCGCGCTGGCTGGCGGATTAAGCGCATTGGTAGTGGCTTTTCAAACGACGTGGCCGTAACGGGCAAACAGCACCGGGAAAACGTGTTGATCAGTACAAGAGAATAAAAAGAAGGGAAAAGCATTGAGAAATGGTGCGAAGAGAGGGACTTGAACCCTCACGTCCAAAGGACACTAACACCTGAAGCTAGCGCGTCTACCAATTCCGCCACCTTCGCACTGGGTACTGCTCTGTTGTTTGCCACGCACACATGGTGCGAAGAGAGGGACTTGAACCCTCACGTCCGAAGGACACTAACACCTGAAGCTAGCGCGTCTACCAATTCCGCCACCTTCGCAGATGCTATGCGAGACAAACCGTTGTGTTGATAACACATGTGGTGATGTTGGTGCGAAGAGAGGGACTTGAACCCTCACGTCCGAAGGACACTAACACCTGAAGCTAGCGCGTCTACCAATTCCGCCACCTTCGCAACGCCGTCACACGATCTGCATCGTGCCACCACGGGGGCGAATTCTAGAGATTTTCTCAACAACGTCAATGATTATTTCCGCTTGGGCGCTGGGTTTGCTGCAAAAATCGTCATATTGGCCTTATAACGGACGCGCGAAGCACTCCCGCAGCCAATCGATAAACACGCTGACGCGCGGAGCAAGGAAATGCCCGGCAGGGTACATGATATACAACGGCATATCCGGTGGCGGCATCTCAGGCAGAATCTCCACCAGTTCGCCGCTTTCCAGCCAGTGTCGCACGCCATAGCGCGGAGACTGGATCAGCCCCAACCCGGCGCGACAGGCTGCCACGTAGACATCCGCCCCGCTGACATCAATCTGACTGTGTAGGGTACGCTGCTCGCACACCCCCTGCGACATAAAATCCAGCGGATAGTGGCGGGTGGTACGCTGAGAGAAATAGCCTACCGCCTGGTGTGTGGCTAAATCATCCAGCGTTTGCGGCATACCATAGCGCTTAATATAGGCTGCGGAGGCGCAGGTTACCTGCTCCAACGCGGGCAGATGGCGCGCAATCAACGACTCATCTTCCACCTGCCAGGCGCGTAGCACGCAGTCTACGCCTTCGCGCAGCACATCAATCGCTGCATCATTGGCGCTCAGGCACAGCGTAATCTCGGGGTAGCGCTGATAAAACTGCGGCAGTGCGGGAATCACAATCTCGCGCGCCAGCGAGTGCGGCATATCGACGCGAATTCGCCCGGAAGGACGCAATTTCTGGCGTGAGAACAACGTATCCGTTTCGTCTATTTCCGCCAGCAACCGCAGGCAGCGCTGGTAGTAAATCTCGCCTTCAGCCGTCACCTGTACCTGGCGCGTGGTGCGCAGCAACAACCGGACACCAAGGCGAGCCTCGAGCCGTTTGATGGTATGGCTGACGGTGGCACGCGGCAAATTCAGTTTTTCGGCTGCCCGACTGAAATTGCCCAGTTCGATAATTCGCACAAAGGTACGCATCGCCTGAATATGGTCCATCAACACCGCCATTGTTGGTGATTTTTGAACAGTGTTGCACATTATCCGCCATTTATCTTTATTCCCTGAACAATCACACTGCATCCATCTTACGAGCGAGGGAGAACACACAATGCAACAACGTCAACTTGGCAAAACGGGACCGCTGGTTTCCAGCATCGGGCTTGGCTGCATGGGCATGAGTGATTTTTACTCGACCGCGCAGGATGAAAAAGAGGCGATCGCCACGCTGCACCGCGCACTGGAACTGGGCGTTACCCTGCTGGATACCGCCGATATGTACGGCCCGCACACCAATGAAGCGTTGGTCGGGCGCGCCATCAAAGGCAAACGTCAACAGGTGGTGCTTGCCACCAAATTCGGGATAATGCGCGATCCGAGCAACCCGCATGCTCGCGGTGTCTGTGGTCGCCCGGATTACGTGCGTCAGGCGGTCGAAGGCAGCCTGAAGCGTCTCGGCGTGGATGAGATCGACCTTTACTATCAGCACCGCGTCGATCCGAGCGTACCGATTGAAGAGACCGTCGGTGCATTGAGCGATTTGGTCAGCGCAGGCAAGATCCGCTATATCGGATTAAGTGAAGCGCCGGTTTCGTTGCTGGAGCGAGCGCACCGCGAACACCCGATTACCGCACTGCAAACGGAATATTCGCTCTGGACGCGCGATGTGGAAGCGGAGATCCTCCCGGCGTGTCGTCGGTTGGGCATTGGTTTTGTGCCCTATAGCCCGCTTGGGCGTGGCTTTCTGAGCGGTACGTTACGCAGCCCGGAAGATTTGGCACCGGACGATTTCCGCCGCAGCAACCCGCGCTTTATGGGGGACAACTTTGCCAAAAACCTGGCGCTGGTTGAGCAGGTAGAAAAACTGGCGCAGGTGAAAGGCGTCACCCCTTCGCAGTTGGCGCTGGCATGGGTGTTGGCGCAGGGTGATGATATCGTGCCGATTCCGGGCACCAAACGCCGCCGCTATCTGGAAGAGAATATCGCTGCGCTGGATGTTCAGCTAACCCAAGAAGAACTGGCAGCGATTGAAGCCATCTTCCCGTTCGCGGCCGCCGCGGGCGATCGTTACGGCACGGAGAGCATGGCTACCATTAACAATCTCCGCTAACAGCGCGTAACACTCAATACCAGTAGCAAAATTGCGGGCCTCTGAGTATCACTGAGGCCCGTACACGGTTAGCGCGCAGCCGGTTTGGCATGCTTGCTGGCGCGCGTTAATGTGGCCTGATACACCTTGAAGCGTCCGGTTTGCGCCAGCACTTCGTGATTACCGAAAGTGGCATCCAGCAAGGCCGGATACGGCAGGAAGGCGTTAGCGACAATGCGTAACTGTCCGCCGATATTCAAATGCTTGGGCGCTTCGCGAATCAGACGATCGGCCGCACTCAGGCTGGTTTGCAAACCATCATGAAACGGTGGGTTGGAAACGATCAGGTCAAAACGCCCGGCGATATCCGAATAGACATCGCTGGCAATCACATCACCTTCCAATTCGTTTAACGCAAGCGTGGCACGGCTGGTCAGCAACGCCGCCGCATTGACATCGCTCAGCGTCAAACGCAGTTTGGGCGACTGTTTTGCCAACACCGCCGCCACCACACCACTGCCGCTGGCGATATCCAGCACCTTGCCTTTCATGTGCGGCGCGAAGGTGGATAACAGCAGCGCACTGCCGACATCGAGACCATCACGGCTAAAGACGCCGGGCAAGGTCGCAACCGGCACATCCTCAACGTAGTAACTGTCTTTCCAGTCATCGAGGTTAAACTCAGCGGCAGCCTCTAATTGACCATGATAAAGCCCACAGCGTCGCGCGCTGTCAATTTTAGTCATGGTGGCAAAGCCTTCAAGGATGCCTTCCGCGCTGCGCACACCGCTGCGGTTCTCACCCACCACAAAAATCTCGCTGCCCACGGCAAGATGCGACAGCAGGTCGGCGAGCTGGAACTGCGCTTCCTGTTTGCTCTTCGGCCAGTAGTAAATCAGGGTATCGCAGGCAGCCACCTGCTCAGCATCCACCAGCAAGCCAAACTGCGCGTTATCGCCCATGGTTTTGTTCAGCGGCAGCCAATGGTGATATTGCGTGAGATGCACGTGCACCTCCGCCGCGTCAAACTGCGCTGGTAACGTGTCTTGAATGTCGCCGGCAAACAGCACGCGGCGTGAAATAAATTCGTCACTGTGGCGCAGTATCACTTCACTGGCGGGGGTTAATGCTGACATCAGGTGTTCGCTCCTCAAAAATAGAACGGCGATTATACCCTAAATTATCCCGGTTGCAGGGGCGCAAAAGGCAACAATGCAAACACAGTTCAGTCGCCAGCCTTGAAGGTGACGCGCTGGTACAGGATATCGCTCTCTATTAAGCCAGCGTTTATCAACGCGTTTTGCTAACCCGCTATTATTCCCAGCGTTGGAGTCTGCATCGAAGACATATATCCCCCTTACAGCAAAAGGTGACGTTAAATGTTTAGTAAAGTGTCAGCAGGATCGCTACTTTTGGCCGGACTGTTTTTTTCTGAAACCGCACTGGCCTCGCCCACCCAATGCGGCGATCTGGCCTCATTGATTAACCAGCGTTTGTCTTACATGAAGGATGTGGCGGGATATAAAGCAGAAAAACACCTTGCCATTGAAGACGTGCCGCAGGAAGTCAACGTGTTGGCCAATTCAGTCGCGGTGGCAGAAAAGCTGGGCTTGCACGGCGAGTCAGTAAAACCGTTTATTCAGGCGCAAATGGATGCCGCTAAAGCCATCCAATATCGTTATCGCGCTGACTGGCTGTCTGTTGCAGAAAGTAACTGGCGACCGGATCCACTACCACAGGTCAGATCAAAAATAAGCGGGTTGAACACCGACATTCTCTCTTGTATTAATGCAACCCTGCTCCAAGGCGAACGATTCACCAACAAAACCGCCTTTCTCCGTGTGCTTGACCAGGCTAACTTAAAGGAGAGCGACAAAGCGCGCATATGGTACTCATTGCAACAAATCACCTTGAAGAGCCCCTAACGTAAGGGCTTTTATTTTCCACTGCGATAGGTTTGAAAAATACGGTATTGGCCATTAGCGCTATTGAAGGGGAAAACGCTGCTGCGGTTCACTTTATTGGCGCATCCGTATCAGGTTTGTTAGCATAGCGCGGCTATCATGGCGAACAGAGCATTGGAAATTATGGCACCAAGACGCGATTGGCTTTTACAACAGATGGGGATTACGCAGTGGACGTTACGTCGCCCCACGGTGTTGCAGGGCGAAATTGCCGTTACCCTGCCGACACAAACGCGTCTGGTGATTGTCGCCGCCCCGCTCCCTGCCTCCCATGACCCCTTGATTGGTGATGTGCTGCACAGTTTGTCACTGCGCCCGGAACAGGTGTATCCGCTCACGCCGGAACAGATTGCCATGCTGCCCGCCTCGACACATTGTCATACCTGGTGCCTGGGAGTTGATGTGCCGCCCGCATGGACGGGTGTGCAATTGAGTAGCCCGACGCTGGACGAGTTGTATGCCAACCCCAGCGCCAAACGCGCCCTGTGGCAACAAATCAGTGAACATCTTCCCTTGCTGGCAGCCTCAGAGGCCCATTAATTCAGGTTGTTTATCATGCACGTTATTTCTCCCCTCACGGCCCACGATTTGCCTGCCGCCTTTGCCATTGAAAAGGCTAGCCACGCTTTTCCGTGGACGGAAAGCACCTTTACCAGTAATCAGGGTGAACGCTACCTGAACCTGAAATTAACGCTCGACGACACGCTGGTGGCGTTTGCTATTACCCAGGTGGTGCTGGATGAAGCGACGTTGTTCAATATTGCCGTCCATCCCTCACACCAACGGCAAGGCCACGGTCGGCATCTGCTGGAACAGTTGATTGAAACGCTGGAGGCGCGCGACATTACCACGCTGTGGCTAGAGGTTCGCGCATCCAACGCCAACGCCATCGCGCTGTATGAACAGTTAGGGTTTAACGAAGTGTCGCTGCGGCGCAACTACTACCCGGCAGCTAACGGGCGCGAAGATGCGGTGATCATGGCATTGCCGCTGTAAACCATAACGCGCCTGCGCCAGTTAACCCTGACAACAGGCGCGGTCAGTATTAGAAATCCACGGATACCGAAAGTTTCAGCGAGCGCGGATCGCCCTGTGTCACGTATGTTCCGCTATCATCCACCGATGCCCAATATTTTTCGTTGGTGACGTTCTCGACGTTGGCACGCCATATCAGCGTATGATCGTTGAGTGGCGTACTGTAGCGCACGCCCAGATCCAACCGCGTCCACGGCTTCAGTTTTAACGTATTGGCTTCGTTGGCGTACTGTGAACCGTAACGCAACACGGTGCCAGACAGCGTCAAGCCTTCCACCGAAGGGATATCATATTCACTGCCAAACACCAGTTGGTAGCCGGGTGTACCCACCACATCATTGCCGTCGTTGGCACCTTTGTGGGTTTTGGTCAGCGTGGCATCCAGCCAGGTAGCGCTGCCGTTGAGGCGCAGACCGTACATCGGCTCACCAAACACATTCAGTTCCACGCCGCGATTACGCTGCTCGCCGTTCAGGCCGTAGAGTTTTGTATTCTCATCGATATCTTTGAGAGCACCGTTTGGCCGTTTGATCTCGTAAACCGCCAGCGAGCCACCTACGCGCTGATAATCAAATTTAACCCCAACTTCATTTTGCTTAGCAACGTAGATGCCTGAAATCTGTCCCGCGTTTAACACTCCGCTCGTCGTCGGGGCTTTCGTGCCCGGCTGCAATGCCTCAATATGGTTGGCATAGAGTGAAACGTGTTCCCACGGTTTTACCACCACGCCTAACACCGGGCTTATCTTGGTGCGGTCGAAACGTCCCCCGGTGCCGCTCTCAATACCCGAGTATTCATAATTGCGCACTAGGATCTCCTGACGGCGCAACCCTGCGGTAAAGCGCACGCTGTCATCTAATATCGAGAGCGTATCAGACAGTGCCAGTCCCCAGTTTTGCATGCGATTGCGTATTTTCGGTGAATCCATATCGCCTTTACTGCTAGTAGTCGCAGGGAAATCCACCACCGGGGTATTATAGATATTCGTGGCGTAGTCATATTTAGACATGGTGAACGCCACTTTGGTCTTGGTATGGATACCCGAATAACCCAGGTTGACTTCGTGCTTGACCGGACCGGTATCAAAATTACCGCGAATACCCGCCAACGAGGCGGTGTTCTGAGCGATATACGCCGTGCTTAAACGCCCGAGCGTAGCGCTACCGTCACCGGCCAGTGTCAATTTCGGCGTGCTGTAATTGCCTATCTCTTCGGTGTTGCTTAGGCCAAGGCCAGAATAGAGCGTCCAACGATTATCCAGATCGTACTCGCCGCGCAGCATCCCGAAGCGGGATTTCATATCGGTATAGACCCAGCGCTGGCTGTAGTTGTGAGAATTGGTTGGCGGCTCTGGAATCGCTTGCAGCCCGCCAAGCGAGGTGTTAATTCCCAGACGGCCACCGTGCAGATACTGGTGCTGGTAGCCCGCATCCAGCGAGGAACGGAAACGATCGCCACGATAATCCAGCCCGACAGCGGCCAATGAAACCCGCTCGCGCTGATCGTCAATCGCGGCTTCTCCTTCCCGGTGCAGCAGGTTAACACGTACCCCAAAGCGGTTATCGTCACCAAAACGTCGCCCGATATCGAGCGCGCCCCCAACCTGTGAGGAAGAGGTGTAGTCGACCGTGGCGCGCGTTAGCGGCACATCATCAGCGTGTTTGGGCTCGACATTCACCGCACCGCCCACGCCGCTGCCACCGGCGGAAACACCGTTAAGAAACGCGTTGGACCCTTTCAGGATCTCAACCCGGTCAATCATATTGGTGGAAACAATCTGACGCGGCATCAAGCCAAACAGGCCGCCCATGGTGATATCATCACCGTCCAGTTTAAAGCCGCGAATACGGTAGGCTTCGGCAAAGTTGCCGTAGCCGCGTACGCTTTGCACCGAAGCATCATTCTTGACCACATCGCCCAGGGTTTGCGCCTGCTGTGATTCAATCATTCTGCTGGTATAGCTGACGACGTTGAACGGCACATCGCGCGCGTTTTGCTGACCGAGGAAGCCGACGCGTCCGCCGTTGGCGATCTGTCCATCCAGATAAGCAGGCACCAACTGATCGCCACCGGCACGGAAGTTATCTTCCGGTTTGGCAATCACCGTCATGGTATCTTTGCTGTTTGCGCTCTCGCCAGGAGAGGTCGGTTGAGCTGCTGCGCTTGCAGCCACTGAGGAGGTGCTCTGCGCCAAAATCGGCAATGCTATCGTGCCACAAAACGCCCCGATGAGCACCGCAAGCCGGGTTGGCTTGCGTGCTATATGAATTAACGCTGTCATTTTTATCCCTTAATTGCAAATGTAAATCATTATTATTCTGCTTCGCAATTATGCGAATTCGATTTACAAATGCAAGCGGCGATACGGTTTACTTTCCGCACTCAGGCAGAATGTTGCCGACGTAACAGCAGGATAAAATACGGAGCCCCTATGAATGTCGCTAACAGACCGGCGGGAATTTGATAAGGAAAAATCAATACGCGCCCCAGCCAATCGGCAATCAGCATCAGCATGCCGCCCAGCAGCGAAGCGATAACGATCTGTTGCAATGCGCGGCGAAACCCGAGAAAACGGGCAAGATGGGGGGCCATCAGGCCAACAAAACTCAGCGGACCGATCACCAATGTCGCGGTGGCAACCAATCCTGCCGCCAGCAGTAAAATCAGCATACGCGCAGGACGCAGTGCAACCCCAACGGACTGGGCCACGCTTGCGCCCAACGGCATGATGGCAATCCAACGGCGAATCAGCGGGGTGGCGCTCAGCAATACCAGCGCAATAAGCGCCGAAATGTACGCCTGCTGCGGGCTGACCTTATAGGTTGAACCGGCCAGCCAGGCTAATAGCGATCCGGTGCGCGGATCGCCACTCGCCAGAATAAAGGTCAGCAGGGTAGAAAATACGGTGCTCAAGGCAATCCCCACCAGCAAAAGGCGGCTGGAAGAATAACCGCCACGGTTTGCCAGCAGCATGATCAGCAGCAGCGTGCCACCCGCGCCAGCACTGCCGGCCAGCCAACGCCACGATGACACATCCCCCGGAACCAGTAACAGCAGCAGAACCACGCCAAAAGCAGCGCCCGAGGTAACCCCCAAGACTTCCGGGCTGGCCATTGGATTCCCGGTCAGCTTCTGCATCAAGGTTCCCGCGACAGCAAGCATCGCACCGGCCGAAAGCGCAGCAACCACGCGCGGCCAGCGCCATTGCCACATCTCATGCAACGACCAGTACCAGCCGTTTTGATCCTGCCCGCTGCCCAGCGCGATCAGCAACAGAAGCAGCAGCAACGCAGCGTAAAGGGCCAACAGCGGCGTGCTCAGCGCACGTTCACGCACGGATTGGCGAACGGTGTCCACCGCAGGCACATTCACATGGCGCAGGTGTGGCAGTAACCACAGCATGACCGGCGCGCCCACCAGCGCGGTCGCAACCCCCGTCGGCACCTCGCGCCAGTAGCGCGCGAGCAGGATAATACATTGATCGCTGATCGCCAGCAGCAGTGCCCCCACCAGCATCGCCAACGCAAGCTGCGGTCCTAACCTTCTGGCACCCAACATGCGTGCCAGTAGCGGAGCAAACAGACCAATAAATCCGATCACACCCGCTACGCTAACCAGCATGGCGCTGAGTACCATGGCAATACCCAACCCGGCAATACGCGCCACCGTCAGGTTTACCCCCAGACTGCGGATAACGGTGTCGTCCAATGCCAGCATCGCCAACGGACGGATCATGAGCAACACGATAACCAGGCCGATCAGCATGCGGGGCCAGAGGAACGAAACGGCGCTCCAGTCATACTGATTGAGCATACCGCTGCCCCACAGGAACAGGCTTTGCAAGCGTTCATGGTTAAACAGCGTCAGTAAGCTTTTCACCGCACCGCAATACAGCCCCACCACCAATCCGGCGAGGATCAGGGTAATGGGCGACATGCGCCGTCCTGATGCCACACCAAACACAATGGCACCCGCCCCTACAGCCCCGACGATAGTGGCTAACTGTCGCGTGGTTTCCCCTCCTGGCAACGCCCACAGCGTTGCCAGTGCCAACCCTAATTGCGCCCCGGCGGAAACGCCGAGCGTCGCAGGCTCCGCCAGCGGGTTACGTAAAATTTGCTGAAACAAGACGCCAACCAGCCCCAGCGAGGCACCGACCAGCAGAGACAGCACGGTCCGTGGTAGCAGACTGAAATGAAACAGCATCTGGCTAGCATCTTGCCCGTCCGGGCTCCATACGCTGTGCCACCAAAGAGGTGCCGGTACCAGTTGACTAAAATTCACGCCAGTCAGCCCAATCGCCACCAACGCCAACGCAGATAACCACAGCAGGCCAAAGGTTCTCATGCCTTCGGCTCCAATGCCTGCGCCAGAAGCCGCGCAAAGCGTAACGCCGAGAACGTGGCGCCATAAAACCAGACCGCAGGCAAGGTCTGCCAGCGATTGTCCCGAACAAAGGGCATCATGCGCCACAGCGCTGACTGGGACACCGCATCCAGCAGTGCGGTATCGCCCTGAACAAAGAACAGTGCCTGCACCTCTTCATAACGCACCAGACGCTCAATGCCCACCACGGCGCTCCCCCAAAAGTTGGTTTCTTCCTGCCAGGCATTGGTTAAACCGAGCCGAGTGAGCACGTTGTTAAACAAGCTGTTATTGCCCATAACCAGCGCACGGCGGCTATCAAGCAGTGAGAACAGCAGCAAAGGACGGGGCGAATAAGCACGAAGACGTTGTGCCAGGGTGTCCAGTTCACGATCAAACTCGAGCAGATGCTGCTCGGCAATACGTGTCAGGTTCAACCGCTGGCCGAGCAAAAGCAGATCGCGCCGGGCTGCATCAAGCGGTTGATGCTGTGCATCGCGGAAACCCGAAGCGAAGCACGGTGCCAAACGGGTCAGAGGTTCAATATCGGGCCCAAAGCCCTGTGACACCAGAAACAGAGAGGGGTTGAGGCGTTGCAACAACTCCATGTTGGGTTCATTGCGCAGCCCGACATCAATCACACGGTCAGACAACGCAGGCTCAACCACCCAGCGGTGATAATTACCCTTCTCCGCCACGGCAAGCGGCGTAATGCCGAGCGCCATCAACAGCTCCACCGGCCGCCACTCCAGCGCAATAATCCGATCGAGACTGACAATAGGATCAGACGCCGAGACAAAGCCCGACGTGAACCAGGGAGAGAGCGCGGCCAGTTTCAATAAATGACGGCGAGAAAAGGTACCCGATAAGCCAATCATGAGAAAAGTAATTATTATCATTCCAATTTTGCGTCGTATTATGCAAAATCCTCCTTCTGTTGCCAATGCCCACCAGCGGAGTCGGTGTGAATAGCCATGGCCTAGAACCACAACATGCCGAAATCAGACGCGCGATAGAAACGCGTTTTTCGCTCTCTGCGCCTGACGGCGCCACGCTCTTTCCCACTACGCTGCTGCAAGCGCCGCTAACAGCGGAAGTTCCATCATGGCTGCACACGCTGACCCAAGGGCAGCCAGAGCAGGCGATTCCCTACCTGATGTCCCGATGGTCGCAGTGGTATTTTGCGTTACTGGTTGCCCCCTGGGTCTACGTACACCTGCGCTATCAGTGGCAACTCCCTTACCGTTTGGCGGACATTGCTTATGTGCAGAGTGAACAAGGTACGCCACAGCGTTTTGTCCTCTCCTCGCTCGGCAGTCCGGTTGCGGATCGCCAGTGGCAGGCTTTTTTACCGCTGATTGATGAACACATCGCTCCCGTATGCCAACAGCTCTCCGCGCTCTCCGGGCTGAGTGCAACACTGTTTTGGAATAATGCTGGGGTGCGTTTTTACCAGGGAATGAATCTGGCGGCACAAGAGGGCGTTGATGTGCAGCACGCCGCAGATTTACTCGATAGAGCAGAGCTGGCCAATGGCGAAAAAAATCGCCTATATCAACCGATTCGTTTACGTACCCTTCCCTCCGGTGAGCAAAAAAAGGAGCGGCGACATTGCTGCCTGATTTATCGTCTGGAAGGCGGGGCGCTATGCCCGAGTTGTCCGCGTCTGCGCGCAGAAAACAGCAAGCGCGCAACGCGCGTGAAGGTGTGACAACATTTTGCTGCTGCACTAATCGCAATAACGCGACGCGGCTAACTGAAATAGCATTTCTTTTTTTTCATACTCTCATTTCACATTAACGCAATGGAACTGCGTTCCGTTATCCCTGTGAATGAGGTAAAAAAATGAAAAAATACGCTCTGGTCACTGCCTGTGTGTTCGGGCTGTTCTCACTCTCTGCTACCGCCGCGCAAGTCACCAATGTTACCGCTTCCGGCTATGACGCCGATAAGGGCCATACCCCGGCCAACATTGCTGATGGCAACAACAAAACGCGCTGGGCGGTAAACGGTGAAGGTTGGGTGCAGTTGGAACTCGATAAGGCACAATCCATTGAAAACTTTGTCTTGGTGCCGTTCAAAGCGGAAGAGCGCAAGCTGAAGTTCTCTGTATCCTATTCCGCCGATGGTAAGAGCTGGACCAAACTGGCTGATAATCTGGTCACCTCTAACGATGCCAAAGACGGTGAGAAATTCACCTTCCCGGCTATCAACGCGCGTTTTATCAAGCTGGATACGTTTGGCACCGATACCAATAAATGGAGTGCCATCAACGAAGTGACATTTAACAGCGCGGCACAAGTCCCTAGCCGGGCCATTAAATAAGTCCGTGTTGTCCTAACCCTGTGGTGCTGATAAGAAAAAGCCCCGGCAAATATTTTGACGGGGCTTTTTTATAAATGCATACAGGCCAGACTAGCGGCGATCGCCCAACAGCACTGACTCCAGCGCAATAGTGATCATGTCGTTAAACGCGGTTTGGCGTTCGTGCGACGTGGTCTGTTCACCGGTGCGAATATGGTCAGAGACGGTGCAAATGGCCAGCGCCTTGGCACCAAATTCGGCCGCAACGCCATAAATCCCCGCCGCTTCCATCTCTACGCCGAGAATGCCGTATTTTTCCATCACGTCGAACATCTGTGGATCTGGCGTGTAGAACAGGTCAGCAGAAAACAGGTTGCCTACCCGAACGGTGATGCCTTTATCCTGAGCCGCATCAACCGCGTTACGCACCAGTGCAAAATCGGCGATGGCGGCAAAGTCATGATCTTTAAAGCGCAGACGGTTTACTTTTGAATCCGTACAGGCACCCATACCAATCACCACGTCATACAGCTTCACGTCCTCGCGTACCGCACCGCAGGAGCCAACGCGGATAATGGTTTTCACATCATATTCGGTGATCAGTTCTTTGGTGTAGATAGAGCAGGACGGAATACCCATACCGTGCCCCATCACCGAAATCGCGCGCCCTTTGTAGCTGCCGGTGTAGCCCAGCATGCCGCGCACATTATTGACTTCACGGGCATTTTCCAAAAAGGTTTCGGCAATGTACTTCGCACGCAGCGGGTCGCCCGGCATAAGTACAACATCGGCAAAATCCCCTTTTTCCGCATTGATATGTGGCGTTGCCATTCTTTGATTCCTTATAGAGTACGTCGTGTGAATTCAGTAAGTACCGGCGATCACAGCATCGAGGTGCCGTAGTCCATGTCGGACACGCCAAAATAGTGCGCTACGGTTTGCCCGACATCGGCAAACGTGGTGCGGTGCCCGCGTGAACCCGGCGTCACCGTCGGCCCATAAATCAATACCGGCACATGTTCACGAGTGTGATCGGTGCCCGGCCAGGTAGGATCGCATCCGTGATCGGCGGTCAGGATCAGAATATCGCCCTGTTTGACCCGCTCCAGCATCTCCGGCAGGCGGCGATCGAACAGTTCCAGCGCCGCTGCGTAGCCCGCAACATCACGTCGGTGACCATAGGAAGAGTCAAAATCAACGAAATTGGTAAAGACAATGGTATCGTCGCCTGCGGCGTCCATCTCTTTCAGCGTGGCATCAAACAACGCATCAATACCGGTCGCTTTGACCTTTTTAGTGATCCCTACCTGGGCATAGATATCGGCAATCTTGCCCACGGAAACCACCTGCCCGTCTTTTTCATCCACCAGTTTTTTCAGTACGGTAGGTGCAGGCGGTTCGACGGCCAAATCGTGACGGTTGCCAGTGCGCTGGAAATTTTCCGGCTTGTCACCAATAAAGGGGCGAGCGATAACACGCCCAATGTTGTAGCCCCCATCGGTAAGCGCCTCGCGCGCGATTTCGCACAGCTCATACAACCGGTCCAGCCCGAAAGTCTCTTCGTGACAGGCGATTTGGAACACAGAATCGGCCGAGGTATAGAAAATCGGCTTCCCGGTTTTCATGTGCTCTTCGCCCAGTTGCTCGAGGATAACGGTGCCGGAAGAGTGGCAATTGCCCAGATAACCCGGCAGGTTGGCGCGTTCCACCAGCAAATCCAGCAGTGGCTGCGGGAAGCTGTTTTCATGATCGCTGAAATAGCCCCAATCGAACAACACCGGTACCCCGGCCAGTTCCCAGTGGCCCGACGGCGTGTCTTTACCGGAGGAAATTTCACTGGCGTGCGCATACGCACCGATGATGTCGGCTTGCGCATCCAACCCCGCAGGGAAATGCCCGGTAGAGGCTTCCGCCGCCTTGCCCAGCCCCAAACGGGTTAAATTCGGCAGGTTAAGCGGCCCATTGCGGCCTTGATTGGCCTTACCCTCGGCGCAGGCTTGCGCAATGTGACCAAGGGTATCGGAACCGGCATCGCCAAAACGCGCCGCATCTGCGCTGCTGCCGATGCCGAATGAATCCAGAACCATAATAAATGCACGTTTCATTGTTTTCTCTCATCTTTCGTAAGCGGCGTTTGCGTTGCTCGCCGTTGCCCAAGCCGGTGACTCGGTGTTAATCAGCCTGATCGGCACCGATACAGCGATAAATCATCGGCATTGCTATTGGCGGTTCATCACCCATGCTGATGGCGGCTCGAACCGCCTGCGCCGCCTCTTGCCATGCGGCTTCACTGTTGGCATGAATCACTGCCAGAGGACGCTCTGCATCCACGCTATCGCCCAGGCTGACCACGGCATCCAACCCGACGCTGTGATCGATAGTGTCCCCCGCCTGACGACGCCCGCCGCCTAACGCGACCACCGCCATGCCGAGCGCCCGGGTGTCCATCGCGGTAACGACACCGCTGCGGGCGGCAAACACCGGTTTACTGAGCACGGCTACCGGTAAATAAGCGTCCATCTGCTCGACAAAATCCGTTGGTCCGCCCTGTGCTGCCACCATACGACCAAATACTTCAGCGGCACGTCCATTATCCAGCACAGCTTGCAGACGCTGGCGCGCCACATCAGGGTTTTCTGCCAGACGGCCTGCCAGCAACATCTCAATGCAAAGCGACATGGTAACATCATACAGCCGGGAATTACGGTGCTCACCCGTTAAAAACCGAACAGCTTCACGGACTTCCAACGCATTACCGGCACTCGACGCCAGCACCTGATTCATGTCGGTTAACAGCGCCGTGGTGCGGCACCCCGCCCGGTTTGCCACGCTGACGATGGATTGGGCCAGCTGTTCCGACAGCGCGTAAGTGGGCATAAAGGCACCCGATCCCACTTTGACATCCATCACCAACGCATCCAGCCCTTCCGCCAGCTTTTTACACAGTATTGAGGCGGTGATCAATGGGATAGAGTCGACCGTCGCGGTGATATCACGCGTGGCGTAAAAACGCTTATCGGCAGGTGCCAGAGAGCGGGTTTGCCCGATGATCGCTACGCCGACCTGACGGATGATGTCGCGGAACTGCTCGTCTTCGGGGAAGATGTTGAGGCCAGGAATCGACTCCAGCTTGTCCAGCGTTCCGCCCGTGTGGCCCAAACCGCGCCCGGATATCATCGGCACATAGCCGCCGCACGCCGCCACCATCGGCCCCAGCATCAGGGAGGTAACATCGCCGACGCCGCCCGTCGAGTGCTTATCCACCAGTGGACCATTCAGGTTGAGATCGCCCCAGTGTAATCGACTGCCCGAATCGCGCATCGCCAGCGTCAGCGCCACGCGTTCATCCATGGTCATATCGCGAAAACAGATAGCCATCGCCAGCGCGGCGATCTGCCCCTCTGAGACGCTGTTATCGCATATCCCATTGATGAAAAAACGAATTTCATCTTCGCTCAGCGTCTTGCCATCACGCTTGTTACGAATGATTTCCTGAGTCAGAAACACAGCCATGCCTCCCGATCAAACTGCCGTTATGCACCACGCCACCAATAATCAATAGCCCGACGACGAGGGAGCCCCCTTCTGCCCCAACGTAGTAAGGAGATCGCCTAGCAGGCCGGATGCGCCAAAGCGGAAGTGGCGGGCATCGGCCCAGCCTTCGCCCATGATGTCATCAGCCAGTTTCAGGTAAATCGCTGCATCCTGTGCGGTGCGCACACCGCCTGCGGCTTTGAAGCCCACGCGGTCGCCGACGTTTTTATCACGGAGGGTTTGCAGCATGATTTCAGCGCTGTGCGGCGTGGCGTTAACCGCCACCTTCCCCGTGGAGGTTTTAATAAAATCGGCACCGGCGTCGATGGCAATTTCACTCGCCTGACGAATCAAGGCATCGGTTTTCAACTCGCCGCTTTCAATAATCACTTTCAGCACCACGCCAGCCTTCTGGCACAGCGTGTGGCAGGCAGCCACCAGCGTATGGCCGGTTTCCGCATCACCGGCCATTAATGCGCGATAGGGAAACACCACGTCCACTTCATCGGCACCGTAGGCTATCGCCGCCAGGGTTTCCGCGCAGGCGATATCGATATCATCACCGCCCTCGGGGAAGTTGGTTACGGTCGCAATGCGGATCTCTGGCGTGCCCTGCTCACGCAGGGTTTTACGCGCCAGAGGGATAAAACGGGGATAAATACAGATGGCGGCCGTGTTTCCTGCCGCGCTACGCGCCTGCTGACAGAGTGCGACCACCCGCGCTGGTGTGTCGTCGTCGTTCAGAGTGGTCAAATCCATTAGCCCCAGCGCACGTTGCGCTACAGCAGTTAAGTCAGTCATAGCAATATCCTGTATGTTATGGTTTTTCACGCTTTATTGTGAGAATAATAACAAAAAACAATTTTAATGTAATTTAAACAACATTAATGCGGTGAGGGTCACCCTTCCACCATGCTGCTCTATCAGTATAAGACGGGAGGAGAGATAGCGACGTGCCGTAGGCTATCAACCTAAGCGGCGAGGATATTGTGACGGGTTGGAGAGAAACACATCCATGTGTTTCGCGTGATGACAATCAGATACGGAATGCGCCGACGGCCATACTGAGCTCTTCGGCACGCTCTGCCAGTGAACTCGCCGCAGCAGCGGATTCATTCACCAATGCGGCGTTCTGCTGTGTGACCGTCTCCATTTGTGAAATCGCCGTATTGATTTGCCCAATCCCTAAACTTTGTTCGTGGCTGGCGGTGGAGATTTCGGTCACCAGTGAGGCCACTTGCTTAATCTCCGTCACCACCTCTTGAATGGCGTTACCTGCATTCCTGACGACATGGCGGCCTTGGCTCACTTGTTCAACCGAGGCGTTGATGAGCTCATTAATCTCTTTAGCCGCACTGGCGCTGCGCTGTGCCAGCGAGCGCACCTCTCCGGCCACCACGGCAAAACCACGCCCTTGTTCACCGGCTCTCGCCGCTTCTACCGCGGCGTTAAGTGCCAGAATATTGGTTTGAAAAGAGATACCTTCGATAACGTTAATGATGCTGGTGATTTTCTCTGATGAGGCCACCATCAGTTCCATCGCGGCGGTCACATCCACCATCATGTCCCCTCCCTTGACGGCCTGCTGAGAGGCGGAAACCGCCAGTTGGCTGGCATGTGCCGCATTGGTCGCATTCAACGTCACCGACGATGTGATTTGCTCCATTGAAGCGGCCGTCTCTTCCAAAGAGCTGGCCTGTTGCTCGGTGCGAGAGGAGAGATCGATATTACCGCTGCTAATCTGGCCGGATGCCGTGGCAATGATATCGGCATTGCGGTGAACGCGTTCAACGATGCCGGTCAGGTTCAGCATCATCTCTTGTAATGCTGTCTGAAGCTGCCCCATTTCATCACGCGACGTGATCGCTACCTGATGGGTAAGATCGCCATTCGCGACTTTCCTTGCCAATTCCACCGCATGTTTGATAGGAACCGCAATCGACATAATCAATCGCCAGCCGGAAAGCGCCACAATCAACACCCCAGCTAAAAATATCATCACTACGATGGATAATATCCGACTAAAATCATTTTGAGATTCAGAATACAGTGTACTGCCGACGTCAGACTGGAGCTTGATAAGCTGGTCGATAACCCGTTGCAGCGGCAAATACTCTTTTTTAAGCGAATGATTAATAATATCTTCCAACTTATCTTTGTCATTGTTCTTTATGGCATTGATAGCAGGAATAATAACGTTCTGATGATAGGCTTCACGTAATACTGCATATTTTTCAAACAGCGTTTTCTCTTCGCCAGTCAGATAGGTATTGCTGTAGAGCGTCCACTGTTGGTTATAGGATTTAAGTGCATTCTCAATCTGGCTGAGCGCATTGCTGAGGTTATCTGGCTGAGCCAGATCAACGCTGGCAATTTCAAACATCACGCTGTCCGTCTGGCGAGTGACGTTAGCCAGATACCCCAAAGCAACCAACCTGTCGTTATACAGGGTTTTCATCGACTGATTAACGTTATTAATACCCGACAGTCCTATTACCGTGACGACACCCAGTAGCAATGCCATCAACGTCATGACTGAAATCAATTTTAATTTAATGCTCATAGAAAAATCCCTGGATAGAAGATTTATCAGCATATCGATCCTTAGATTAAAGTATTCATGTCCTCTCAAAAAAAATTTTAAAAACGATGAAAGACCCAATGAGATATATTTACTTCTTATGCCATTTCAAAAGGGGGCTGTTCATACTAAAAAGGAAGCGCATATCGTTATATTATCAATGTAAGTAAAGTTATCGTTACATCAAAGACCTAGAAAATATAAGGTTTTTTGAATTCATCGCTTCGGGCTACACTGCCATTATCATGACTGATAAAGATGCCTCCTTAACCATGACAGACGCCTCACGCCCCCAGTGGCAACTCTATATGCTGCGCACCGCTAACGGCGCGCTTTATACCGGCATCACACGCGATGTAACGCGCAGAGTGGCACAGCATCAGGGTGGAAAAGGCGCAAAGGCACTGCGAGGAAAAGGCGAACTGACGCTGGTGTATCACTGTGACGTGGGGGATCACACCACGGCGTTACGCTTGGAATACCGCCTGAAGCAGCTGAGCAAGCAGCAAAAAGAGAGGCTGGTACGCGACCAGCCTACGGCGCTCTCTGACTATATACGCCTTGATATCCCCTGAAGCGCTCAGGGGATATACCCGTCATACTTCAAGTTGCAGGTGTGTTGGCTGCACTCACTCACCCGAATCACTTACTTGAGTAAGCTCATCGGGATTAATGAATCTCATCCCTGAGATTCACCCTGCGGGCCAGCGCAAGCGCTGTTCAAATCTGTTCCAGACAGATTTGTCACTCATTTGCCGCCTTCCTGCAACTCGAATTATTTAAGGTATAAAAAGTTGGAAGGGCGCGGCGTAATCCACAGTGCCACTCACGCCTTCAAAATGGTTATCGGAAAGCGGGTACATCTGGAAGGCATCGTCGCTATCGGGCCAGCGGCAACATAACTGCTGCTCCCGGGCAGGCACAAAGCCAAAACGGGCATAATAAGCGGGAGAGCCGAGCACCACCACGGCGGTGTAGCCAAACTCGTTTAACGCATCCAGCCCTTCGTAAACCAGTTTTTCCCCCCACCCTTGACGGCGCAGCGTTTCATCCACCGCCAGCGGCCCCAAAGCGACCCACTGCCGGTCTTCCTCTGCGATGGTTACCGGGCTAAAAGCAACGTATCCCATCACCACGCCTTCGTCATCCGTCGCGACAACGCCAAGCGTTAACAGCCCGTCTTCCCGCAGTTGATGAACCAGCTCAGCCTCTGCCGAGGTGGGAAACGCACGACGCAGCAACGCATCAATACCCGCTGCATCTACCGGAATTTCCACCCGTACTAACATGTGGTGGGTGCGCGATCGTCAGCGTGCATCGCGCCCTCGTGTAATCCCGCCTCAATAAAATCGGCCAAACGCAGCAGGCCAATACGCAACGGCGCTGGCATGGCATCCAGATCGATAGAATCCATCAGGTTTTTAACGTACAGACCCAACTCGGTATCGCCTTCAATACGCAAGCGACGCTGGAAAAACAGCGTATCGGGATCTTCACGGCGCGCAGCGATCAGCACCAGATCGTTGGCTTCCGCGCTGAAGCTGACATCTTCCACTTCATGCTGACTCACCACCAGACGATCGTCTCGCAAGGTAACGAACCAGGTCAGCCCGACATCGCGGACTTCCACTTTCAGCCAGCGTTCTGTCAGAAATGACAGCTCGCCTTCATCCAGCGCCTGTTGAAACTGCCAGCGCAGCACCCGTTCCAACACCTGCCGCTGTAGGGCAAATGGGGTAAACTTCAGAGGCTTACCTAACAAGCCCGGACCTTGACGCACAATCTGTGCCCGTAGTTTTTCCAACACTGACGTACCCCTTATAAAGCAAACCGTTCAATGCAAGCTACTCACCCGCTGAACGCATAGTCCGCTCAGGCCATGCGTACCGCAGGCGCTGCTTTTCTCATCACGCTATTTTGCCACAGCCCGGTAAAGCAGACGCGATACCGGGTCAATAATTTCATTATTATGCACGGAAATCTCGGTAATGCTGCAAGCAATCCCTATTCATTACACGATAAGCTGGCCTAAATCAAAGTCCTGCACCAGCGGGTTAATTAAGATTCCCTAACGTTAAAGAAGGGTTATGCGTTGATATTCTCATTTTCCGCATGTCCCCGTCCTGCATCAGCCCTGACATGACATCAGGCAACCTGATGAATGAGGAAACCCGTATGGAATTACTGTGTCCCGCAGGGAACCTGCCCGCACTGAAAGCGGCAATTGATAACGGTGCCGACGCTGTTTACATCGGGCTAAAAGACGATACCAACGCCCGCCACTTTGCCGGGTTGAACTTCACGGACAAGAAGTTGCAGGAGGCGAGCGATTATGTGCATCGCCATCAGCGCAAATTGCATATCGCTATCAATACCTTCGCCCACCCAAACGGCTATCAACGCTGGGAGCGCGCTGTCGATATGGCTGCCAACATGGGTGCCGATGCGCTGATCCTGGCCGACCTTGCCATGCTTGAGTATGCCGCAGAGCGCTATCCGCATATTGAACGGCACGTCTCTGTACAAGCATCTGCGACTAACGAAGAGGCAATTCGTTTTTATCAGCGCCATTTTGCGGTTCACCGCATCGTACTGCCTCGCGTGTTGTCGATCCATCAGGTCAAACAATTGGCGCGTACCAGCCCGGTGCCGCTGGAAGTGTTTGCCTTCGGCAGCCTGTGCATCATGGCAGAAGGCCGCTGTTACCTCTCCTCCTACCTGACCGGGGAATCCCCCAATACCGTAGGTGCCTGTTCGCCCGCCCGTTTTGTGCGCTGGCAGCAAACCGAAAAAGGGATGGAATCGCGCTTGAACAATGTCCTGATCGACAGATATCAGGACGATGAAAATGCCGGTTATCCTACGCTGTGCAAAGGTCGCTATCTGGTTGGCGGTGAGCGTTACCACGCCCTGGAAGAACCCACTAGCCTGAATACGCTGGAGTTACTGCCGGACCTGCTGGCAGCCAATATTGCCTCGGTAAAAATCGAAGGACGCCAGCGCAGCCCGGCCTACGTCAGCCAAATCACCCGCGTCTGGCGACAAGCCATTGACCGTTGCCTCGCCTCCCCCAGCACTTTCACCCCGAGTGCGGAGTGGATGTCAGCGCTCGGAGCAGTGGCGGAAGGCACGCAAACCACGCTGGGTGCGTACCACCGTAAATGGCAATAAGCGGCAGGTGAGAGAAGAGAACACTATGAAATATGCGTTAGGTGCCATCCTCTACTATTGGCAAAAAACGGATGTGGAAGCCTTTTATCAGGCAGCCAGCCAGAGCAGCGCCGATATTATCTATCTGGGTGAAACGGTGTGCAGCAAGCGACGCGCCATCAAAGTGGGCGACTGGCTCGATCTGGCGAAACAGCTCGCTGCCAGCGGCAAGCAGATCGTTTTGTCCTCGTTGGCGTTGATTCAGGCCCCTTCAGAACTGAGCGAA
Source organism: Candidatus Symbiopectobacterium sp. NZEC151 (assembly GCF_025962655.1). GTDB lineage: Bacteria > Pseudomonadota > Gammaproteobacteria > Enterobacterales > Enterobacteriaceae > Symbiopectobacterium. The sequence goes on from NZ_JAGFPE010000003.1 coordinate 215,832, forward strand.
TTGAAACGCTATGTGGAGAACGGCGAGTTCCTGCTGGAAGCCAACGATCTCGGCGCGGTGAACATGGCGGCGGACCGCCATTTACCGTTTGTCGCGGGTCATGCGCTCAACTGCTACAACGCCCACACGCTGCGCCTGTTGCATAAGCAAGGGATGATGCGCTGGTGCATGCCGGTAGAGCTTTCCCGCGACTGGCTGAGCGATCTGCTCGACCAATGCGATGCGCTCGGTTTTCGCCATCAGTTCGAGGTAGAAGTGCTGGGCTACGGACACTTACCGCTGGCTTATTCGGCGCGCTGTTTCACCGCTCGCTCAGAAAACCGCGCCAAGGATGAGTGCGAAACCTGCTGCATCAAGTACCCGCAGGGACGCGCCATGCTGTCGCAGGAAAACCAACAGGTGTTTGTGCTCAACGGTATCCAGACCATGAGCGGCTATTGCTATAACCTCGGCAACGAACTGGCATCGATGAAAGGCCTGGTAGATATCGTCCGCCTGTCACCGCAATCGCTGGATACACTGGCTCTGGTCGATAACTTTCGGGCTAACGAGCGCGGGCAGGCACCACTGGCCCTGACGCAAGATGCCGATTGTAACGGCTACTGGCGACGCGTTGCCGGTCTGGAATTGGTGTCCTGATAGGCGACGGGCGGCTCGCCGCCCGATCGCCCGTTTTGAATATAAAAATGTGCGAACGTGCGCAATACTGTGAAAAAAACACAGTGAGCCTGCCGCAATGTCAACGAATAATCAAACCGCCCTGTTTTCTCACGATATCCCATTTTCCGTTTTGGATTTAGCGCCGATCCCACAAGGGGCAACGCCGAGAGACGCGTTTCATCACTCGCTCGATCTGGCGCAGCACGCGGAAAAATGGGGCTACCACCGTTATTGGTTAGCCGAACATCACAACATGACCGGTATTGCCAGCGCCGCAACCTCGGTGCTGATCGGCTATCTTGCGTCCGGCACAGAGCGTATCCGGCTAGGATCCGGTGGCGTCATGCTGCCAAACCACTCCCCGCTGGTGATCGCCGAGCAGTTCGGCACGCTGGAATCACTCTACCCCGGACGTATCGATTTGGGTCTGGGACGTGCGCCGGGCACCGATCAACGCACCATGATGGCCCTGCGTCGCCACCAGAATGCGGAAATCGACGATTTCCCCCGCGATGTACAGGAATTACAACGCTATTTTTCCGATGCTCAGCCAGACCAAGCGGTGCGCGCCGTGCCGGGCCAAGGCTTGCAGGTGCCTCTCTGGCTGTTGGGCTCCAGTCTCTACAGCGCGCAGTTAGCGGCGGCATTGGGTTTACCGTTCGCCTTCGCCGCGCATTTCGCCCCGGATATGTTGCTTCAGGCGATGGCGCTGTACCGGGAGAAATTCAAACCCTCTGCTACGCTGAACAAGCCCTATGCCATGGTGTGCGTGAATGTCATTGCGGCTGAAAGTGAACGCGATGCGCGTTTCTTGTTCACTTCGGTCCAACAGCAGTTTCTGAATTTACGTCGCGGACAACCCGGACCGCTGCCCGCGCCAGTGCAAGATATGGAATCACTCTGGTCTCCAGCCGAACAGTTTGGCGTGGATCAAGCGCTGCGTTTGGCGATCGTGGGTGACAACAGTAAAGTGCAGCACGGCTTGCGTAGCCTGCTGCGAGAGACAAAAGCAGATGAGATCATGATCAACGGACAGATTTTTGATCATCAAGCGCGAAAAGACTCTTTCGAGCGGATCATGCAGATACGTCAGGCGGTGATCGGCTAGCGCCATTCCGTCTGGTGGAGAGGGAATCCCCTCTCCACCACAGTGACGGCCTGAGGATTATTTTCCGCCTGCGGTGTAAGGCAAGCTATCAAAAGTTCGCAGCCCTTTCTTACTGTAGGGATCGCCTATCCAACGCTCTGATTGACGAAACGCAGGGCTGACCAGGCTTTTTCCGGGCTCCTGAAGATCGTAGCTGAGTCCCGCCAGCGTTGACCAGGTATGCAGTAGATGCGCATTGCTGTATTTCCGGTCTACGTAAGGGGCATAGTCGATCGGGTGATCTTTCTGCCACTGTGGCGAATTCCAGAGAATGAACGGCACCGTGTACATGGTACGCGTCGGTGCAGACTCATCGCGTCCGAGCACGGTGTGCGGCGGCGTCTCGTAAACGTCTTCACCGTGATCCGAGAAGTAGAGCAGGAAACCATTCGGCTGCGTTTTTTCAAAGGTGCGGATCAGCGTTTCAACCACGTAATCGTTGTACAGCTCGGCATTGTCGTAATCGTTATAGACTTCGACATCGCTGTCGCTCACACCGTCAGGAATCCCTTCGCGCCCGACAAATTTGGTTGCATCTTCTGGATAACGGAATTTGTATTTCATGTGAGTGCCTAGCAGGTGCACCACAATAAACTTCTTCTCTGCGGGATCGGTCAGCACCTTTTCAAACGGCGCGAACACCACGTCATCGTACTGACGCGCGCTTTGAGTGCGCTGATTGTTCATATAGAACTGTTCGTCAGTCTGCTGAGAGAATACTGTCAGCAACGTATTCCGTTTGGTCATTGTCTGCTGATTGGTGATCCAGAACGTTTTGTATCCGGCCTGTTTCATCATGTTCATCAGCGAGGGCTTGGTCAGATAGAGATCCGGCTGCTGCTCATCGGCAAACGTCAGTGCCTGCTGCAAGATTTCAATGGTGTAGGGGCGTGAAGTCACCACATCGTTGAACACCACCAGATTGGGATCGCTTTTACGCAGTGCATCCAGACGCGGCGTGGTCTGACGACCATAGCCGTACAGGCTCATGCGACTGCTGGTGGTTGATTCACCGATCACCAACACCAACGTGCGCGGCGTATCGCCATTAGCATCTTTCAGGTTTGCCAGAGGGGGCAATGCCGCATTCTGCTTGAGCATTTCCGTCATGCTTTCTAATTGCTGGCGGTACTCAACATAACCGGCAATATACTGCCACGGTGCGGTGGTCGACATACGGCTTGCCAGATAGCCACTGGCTTCTGCCAGCGTTTCTCCCTCGTTGTGCATTTTTTTATAAAGGGGGACACCAAACAGCACCACGGCAATTAAGGTACACACCGTGACTTTATATTTTAACGGCAGGTAAACCGGGCGCACTTTACGCCACAGGAATCCGACTATCAGCGTATAAAAAATCAATATAGCCAAAACTTTCAGACTGAAATATTGGCTTACATATTCACCAGCTTCTTTGCTATTAGACTCGAACATCACAAACATGACGCTCTGTGAGAACTCTTGTTTGTATATCGAGTAGTAACCCAGTGCGATCAAAGAGGTAGCCCATAACAGGATACCCAGTACGCTGCTGATGATTTTGGTTCTGGCAGGGAAAACAAAAACGGGGATCAGCCATAACAAACTGTAAAGTAACGAATCACGTAGCCCCGTGGTGCCGCTGTGACCGGTCAGAACGATGACAAGCTGAAGTGCGCAGGAGAAAAACCAAAAATAGAGCAAAAGCCATCCGAGCGAACGCCAACTAAAGCGTTCTTTAACAAAGAGTTCAGACATATTCAATTCCACACAACGTTGTTATTTTTTATGCAGCGCCAAATAGCACTACTTTAATGAGGTCTATTTTTTGATTACCTCTCGTCCGGCACTGCAATAATCAACACCGAAGAGCAGTACTATCCGTTTAAGACCTTAATATAAAATTAAGTTCAGCCGGTGAGTCAAAAAAAAAGCGGCCCCCCATTATCGGCGGGCCGCTTTTTATACCAAAAATAAAACAAGGGTAAAAGTTATGTAAGGCACTATTTTATTATTTGAAGCGAAGTGTTGAACTTCGCCCCAAAGATAAGCCAATACACCGATTACTCAATGTGCTTTTTATTGACCAACATCCGCAGGACGGCGGCGCGGAGCGCGTTGACCTTCACTGCGTTGGCCGTCGCGGTTGAAATTGCGTTCGCGACGTTCGCCCTGACCTTCACGGCGAGCATCACCCTGCCCACCGAATGAACGACGTCCACCTTCACGACGATCGCCAGCACCAGCACCAGCGCCAGAACGCGGTGCGCCACGGCTGTCGCTGCGTTCACGACGTTCGAACGGCTGTGCATCACCGATCAGTTGCATGTTCATCGGCTTGTTCAGGATGCGTGTGCGGGTAAAGTGCGTCAGCAGATCGCCCGGCATCCCCTTCGGCAATTCGATGGTTGAATGCGATGCGAACAGCTTGATGTTGCCGATGTAGCGGCTGCTGATATCCCCTTCGTTGGCAATAGCACCGACGATATGGCGAACTTCAACGCCGTCATCACGACCCACTTCGATGCGATACAGTTGCATCTCACCCACATCACGGCGCTCACGACGCTGCGGACGATCGCCATCATTACCGGGGCGACGATCGCCACGGTCATTACGATCATTACGCTCGTCACGATCGCGGAATTCGCGGCGCGGACGACGCTCAATCGCTGGTTCCGGCGGCAGGATCAGCGGACGCTCACCTTGCGCCATTTTCAGCAATGCCGCAGCCAGCGTTTCGATATCCAGCTCTTCAGCCGGTTGCAGTTTAGCCAGCAACGCACGGTACATATCCAGATCGCTGCTTTCGAGCTGTGACTGCACTTTGGCAGCGAACTTCGCCAGACGGCGCTCGCCTAACAGTTCAACGTTCGGCAATTCCACTTCCGGAATGGTCAGCTTCATGGTGCGTTCAACGTTGCGCAGCAGGCGACGTTCACGGTTTTCCACGAACAGTAATGCACGACCTGCACGACCGGCGCGGCCAGTACGGCCAATACGGTGCACGTAGGATTCTGCATCCATCGGAATATCGTAGTTCACTACCAGGCTGATACGTTCTACATCCAGACCGCGTGCCGCAACGTCGGTGGCGATCAAAATATCCAGACGACCATCTTTCAGGCGTTCCAGCGTCTGCTCACGCAGCGCCTGGTTCATGTCACCGTTCAGTGCCGCGCTGTTGTACCCGCTACGCTCCAGGGCTTCAGCCACTTCCAGCGTTGCGTTTTTGGTACGCACGAAAATGATGGCAGCGTCAAAATCTTCCGCTTCCAGGAAACGCACCAGCGCTTCGTTCTTACGCATGCCGTGCACAGTCCAGTAGCTCTGGCTGATGTCCGGGCGCGTCGTCACGCTTGACTGAATGCGCACTTCCTGCGGATCTTTCATGAAGCGGCGCGTAATACGGCGAATCGCTTCCGGCATGGTTGCCGAGAACAGCGCCGTTTGGTGCTGAGCCGGAATCTGGGCCATGATGTTTTCGACATCGTCAATGAAGCCCATACGCAACATTTCGTCAGCTTCATCCAGCACCAGACCGCTCAGGTTGGAGAGATCCAGCGTACCGCGTTTCAGGTGATCCAGCAGACGTCCTGGTGTACCCACCACAATTTGCGCACCCTGGCGCAATGCACGCAATTGAACGTCATAGCGCTGGCCGCCATAGAGCGCTACTACGCTCACACCGTGCATGTGTTTGGAGAAATCATTACAAGCTTCAGCAACCTGCACCGCCAACTCACGGGTCGGTGCCAGCACCAGCATTTGCGGTGCTTTCAATTCAGGTTTGAGATTGTGCAACAGCGGTAATGAAAACGCTGCTGTCTTGCCGCTACCGGTCTGGGCCATACCCAGCACGTCGCGACCATTAAGCAAATGAGGAATACATTCTGCCTGGATGGGAGAGGGTTTCTCATATCCCAGATCCGACAGTGCATTCAGAATAGGAGCGGACAGCCCCAGGTCAGCAAAAGAGGTTTCAAACTCTGCCATGTAAACGTGCCTCATAGTGAAATGGCGGCCAGTCTACACGTAACTTGTCGAGAAAATACTCAGTCATTTTCATTGAAAAGTGTGAACCGGCTCAAATTAGATTAAAAAACGAACAAAAAAGCCCTCGCCCGTTAAGGCGATGGAAACGGTGGTTCCCGGCTGATTACGTTCGTCAGCTATTGCTGGTCCGATCCTGATAGGTCGTCTTGTTCTTGGCCTAACAATGCCAATTCCAACAATGCATAGCGGTGCTCAACAAAGTTATGTACGTTGTTGGCAACCGTCAGCTTGAACAACGCCATGGCGTTATTCTTGTCCCCCAGACTTAGGTAGTGCTTACCTAAATAGAAGTCAGTTTCACTGAGATGCTCAGCGAGCGAAGTGTTATCCGTTGCTTCTGCCTTCAGGCGCTCCATCAGCACAGCTTCACTGATGTTGCCCAGGTAGAATTCGACAATATTCCATCCCCAAGGACCTCTTTCTGCACTGTCATAACGCTGCTTCAGCGCGGCCTTGGCTGTGTTGGGATCTATCTCCCGTTCAGCCAGATACAGCCATAACGTGCGGAAAGGATCGTTCGGATCGTCTCGATAAAACGCCAGCAGATCATCCTGCGCTAACAGGTAACGACCGCCATAATACAAAGCGATGCCCCGGTTCAAACGCGCATAATTGTAAGTTGGATCAAGCTCTAGTACAGAATCAAACGCTTCATAGGCAGCATCAAAATTGCCTGCCTGCGTTAAATAAATGCCGAGATAGTTAAACACTTCCGGCATATCCGGACGGATTGATAGCGCTTGTGAAAAATCATTACGCGCTAACGCTCTCAGTCCGAGACTATCATACAGCACTCCGCGCTCATATAATAGCTGTGCGCGTTCGTCATCGGTTAACGCCCGACTGGCAAGAATTTGTTCCATGCGCGCCAAAATGACTTCCTGCTGTAAAGCAGGCTGCACTGGAATTGCCAATACCGCGTTATTACGCCAATCCGTGTTGCTGCATCCTGCCAGCATAAGTGCTGTCGCAACATAACACCAGCGTAAGAAAGGCTTCATTTCCCACTCCCGAAGACAAACATTGGATGAACATCCTGTCCCCGCACGCTCAATGTAAGGCTATCCGCGCCTCACAAAATGCCCAACTCCCCGCCTGAGCGGGGAGTGGCAAAACAACAGCAAAACGGCTGTTATTCTTCCTCAGAAGGCGCTGTAGCAGCGGCATCCTGAGACTGAGCAGTTGCTTCCTTGATACTCAAACGTACACGGCCCTGACGGTCAACTTCCAGTACTTTAACCGGAACTTCCTGACCCATTTGCAGGTAGTCAGTGACTTTCTCAACGCGCTTGTCAGCGATTTGAGAGATGTGTACCAGACCTTCTTTGCCGCCGCCAATGGCAACGAACGCGCCGAAATCAACGATGCGCGTTACCTTACCCTGGTAGACGCGACCCACTTCGATCTCTGCGGTGATCTCTTCGATACGACGAATGGCATGACGCGCTTTATCGCCGTCGGTTGCGGCGATTTTCACCGTACCGTCATCTTCGATCTCGATAGTGGTGCCCGTCTCTTCGGTCAGCGCACGGATCACAGAACCACCTTTACCAATCACGTCTTTGATCTTGTCAACGCTGATCTTGATGGTGTGGATACGCGGTGCAAACTGAGAAATGTCGCCACGCGGCGCGCCGATAGCCTGTTCCATCACGCCCAGAATGTGCAGACGTGCACCCTTGGCCTGATTCAGAGCAACCTGCATGATTTCGCGGGTGATACCTTCAATCTTGATATCCATTTGCAGTGCGGTAACGCCTTCACGGCTACCGGCCACTTTGAAGTCCATATCGCCCAGGTGATCTTCGTCACCCAGAATGTCGGACAGCACCACAAAGTTATCGCCTTCTTTCACCAGACCCATTGCGATACCCGCAACGGCGGCTTTGATCGGCACGCCCGCGTCCATCAGCGCCAGAGAGGCACCGCAGACAGAAGCCATGGAAGAAGAGCCGTTGGATTCCGTGATTTCAGACACCACACGCACCGTGTACGGGAACTCAGCTGCGGTAGGCATCACTGCCAGTACGCCGCGTTTCGCCAGACGGCCGTGACCAATCTCACGACGTTTCGGCGAGCCAACCATACCGGTTTCGCCCACAGAGTACGGAGGGAAGTTGTAGTGCAGCAGGAAGCGATCGGTCGTTTCGCCGGTCAATCCATCAATATTCTGCGCATCACGCTCGGTACCCAGCGTCGCTGTTACCAGCGCCTGTGTTTCACCACGGGTGAACAGTGCAGAACCGTGGGTTCTCGGCAGCACGCCAGTACGCACATCCAGCGCACGGATCATGTCTTTTTCACGGCCATCGATACGCGGTTCGCCACGCAGAACGCGGCTACGCACCACGTTTTTCTCGATGCTGCCCAGGATATCCTGGATCTCACCCGCATCCAGCGTGTCATCCGCAGCCAACAATTGGGCTTCAGCGTCAGCTTTGATGACGTTGATTTGTTCGTAACGTTGTTGTTTCTCGGTGATGCGGTAGGCATCGCCCAGGCGCGTTTCAGACAGTGCTTGCACACGTTCCAACAGCGCAACGTTGACGGCGGGTGCCTGCCAATCCCAACGCGGTTTACCCGCTTCTTTCACCAGTTCATTGATGTTGTCGATAACCACCTGTTGCTGCTCGTGGCCAAACACCACCGCACCCAACATTTGATCTTCGCTCAGCAGGTCCGCTTCGGATTCCACCATCAGTACCGCGCCCTGCGTACCGGCAACCACCAGATCCAGACGGCTCTGTTTCAGTTCATCGATGGTCGGGTTCAGTACAAACTGATCGTTGATGTAGCCAACGCGAGCAGCACCAATCGGCCCGTTAAACGGCAGACCGGACAGGCTCAGCGCCGCAGAAGCACCGATCATCGCCACGATATCCGGGTTGATCTGCGGGTTTACCGAAACCACGGTAGCAATAACCTGCACTTCATTCACAAAGCCGTCGGCGAACAGCGGACGGATCGGGCGGTCGATCAGGCGAGAAATCAGGGTTTCGCCTTCGCTAGGACGGCCTTCACGACGGAAGAACCCGCCAGGGAAGCGGCCCGCAGCGTAAGTACGCTCTTGATAGTTAACGGTCAGCGGGAAAAAGTCCTGACCCGTTTTGGCCTTTTTCGCCCCGACAACGGTAACGAAAACAGCGGTGTCATCCATGCTGACCATTACGGCAGCAGTGGCCTGACGTGCCATCATGCCCGTTTCGAGCGTGACGGTGTTCTGACCGTATTGAAACTTACGTACGATAGGATTTAGCAAAATAATATCCTTTACTCAGGGTTTATCATTCTCGGGTTTACCAGATGCCAGCCGATGTCGTTATGCTCGACGCAGCGTCTCCCCGTTGATTACAAACCATCTCACTACATCCTCGCGACTAATGACAACCCTCACGCCACGCTGGAACAGGTCCAGAAAGAGACATAAAGTTTCTCATTAGCCGCGCGAACCTCTGTAGCGAACGGCGACGACAAAGTCGGTGATACATTACTCTGTTTTGCAAGCACTTCCTAGAAGAAAGGGGCCCTATGAGGCCCCTTTCCACTGAAACTCGCCAGATTAGCGACGCAGACCCAGACGCTCGATCAGGGTAGCATAACGCGCTACATCTTTACGCTTCAGGTAGTCCAGCAGCTTACGGCGCTGAGAAACCATACGCAGCAGACCACGACGGCTGTGGTGATCCTTTTTGTGCTCGGAGAAGTGGCCTTGCAGATGGTTAATCTGCGCGGTCAACAGAGCAACCTGCACTTCGGTAGAACCACTGTCGTTAGTGCCGCGACCGAATTCTGCGACGATTTTTGCTTTAGCTTCAACGCTTAGAGACATTGTAATACTCCAAAACAGTATAGATAAAAAAAACAGGTGCCGATCTCTAATTCAGCGACCTCTGTAACCTATTAAAAATAGGCCGCGCCATTCTACTCTCAGCCATGGCCGATCGCAAGGCAGACGCGGTGAGCCTTATTCCGAGAATTCGACCACCAGACGCTTGGGAGCCACGCGTCCGGCATCATCGATAATCCCCATGCCAATGAACGAATGGGCGTCACCTTCGGTGATGCGTACCATCCCTTCTGCGGGGGCGTTAGCCGCTGCAACAGCCTGCCCGAGCTTGAGGTAACCCGCCACGGCTGGCGGCAAATTCACCTCAGGATAATCACTGACCGGGCTGTCCATCGGCATCAGCAGCGGATCCAGCACCGCTTCAAGGGGTTGCCCTTCCGCTTGCGCCTGCGTCAACAGGGCTTGCAGACTGTCCAATGTCACCATGCGCTCTGCCGGATAAGTGGCAACCTGCACGCGGCGCAGATAAGTCACATGGGCACCACAGCCGAGCTTTTCACCGAGATCGTCGATGATGGTACGAATGTAGGTACCTTTGGAACAGTGAATTTCCAGCTCCAACTCATCGGCATCGTGGCGGATAAACAGCAGTTCATACACGGTAATATCACGCGCTTCACGCGGGACAGTGATCCCCTGGCGCGCATACTCATACAGCGGACGGCCCTGATGCTTCAGCGCAGAATACATCGATGGCACCTGCTGCGTGGTGCCACGAAAACTTTCCAGTGCATCCGCCAATGCCTGCTCGGTAAACGTCACCGCGCGCGTTTCCACCACATTGCCATCGGCATCTGAGGTGTCAGTACGCTGCCCCAGACGAGCAATCACCCGGTAACGCTTATCCGAATCCAGCAAATACTGAGAGAACTTGGTGGCTTCCCCCAGGCAGATCGGCAGCATACCGGTAGCAAGCGGATCCAGCGCACCGGTGTGTCCGGCCCGGTTGGCATTAAAAATGCGTTTTACCTTTTGCAGCACGTCATTGGATGACGCACCTTGCGGTTTATCCAGCAATAACACGCCGTGGATATCACGGCCGCGACGACGAGGACGACTCATCAATCCTCCCGATCGTCGTCACCGTTGGCAGAACGCTTCTCGGCATCACTGCGCAAGACATTGGTCACCAGGTTGGACATCCGCATCCCTTCCACCAACGAGTTGTCGTAGGCGAAAGTCAATTCCGGCACCACGCGCAAACGCATTGCCTTACCGAGCAGCACACGAATAAAACCAGAGGCATCCTGCAATGCTTTGATACCCGCTTTCACCTGCTCAGGTTCATTATCGTTCAGAAACGTCACAAATACCTTGGCATACGCCAAATCGCGTGACAGATCGACACCAGAAACTGTCGCCATGCCCACGCGCGGATCCTTCACTTCACGCTGAAGAATAATGGCGATCTCTTTCTGCATCTCTTGCGACACGCGCTGAGTGCGACTGAATTCTCTAGCCATAATCGAGTCCTCAAGGAAAAATCAGGGGGCACTAGGCCCCCTATAAGTCAATATGACGTGCAAACGTTGCGCGTCTCGCCCTACCCTGACAGGTTAAGCGATAGTACGTTTGATCTCGATAATTTCGAACACTTCGATGTTATCGCCAACACGCACGTCGTTGTAGTTCTTCACGCCGATACCGCATTCCATGCCGTTACGCACTTCGTTAACGTCATCTTTGAAGCGGCGCAGAGATTCCAGCTCGCCTTCGTAGATAACCACGTTGTCACGCAGCACGCGAATCGGGTTGTGACGTTTCACGATACCTTCCGTCACCATACAGCCAGCGATTGCGCCAAACTTCGGTGATTTGAATACGTCGCGAACTTCGGCCAGGCCGATGATCTCTTGCTTGTATTCCGGTGCCAGCATACCGCTCATCGCCTGCTTCACTTCGTCGATCAGATCATAGATGACGGAGTAGTAACGCAGATCCAGACTTTCCGCTTCGACAACGCGACGGGCAGAGGCATCGGCACGGACGTTGAAGCCGAGAATGATGGCGTTGGACGCTGCGGCCAGCGTCGCGTCGGTTTCGGTGATCCCACCTACGCCGGAGCCCACAATCTTCACTTTCACTTCGTCGGTGGAGAGTTTCTGCAACGAATCGGCAATCGCTTCCACAGAGCCCTGAACGTCGGCTTTCATCACGATGTTCAGTTCGGACACTTCGCCTTCGGTCATGTTGGCGAACATGTTTTCCAGCTTGGATTTCTGCTGACGCGCCAGTTTCACTTCGCGGAATTTGCCTTGACGATAGAGCGCCACTTCACGGGCTTTCTTCTCGTCACGCACCACGGTGGCTTCATCACCCGCAGCCGGAACACCGGACATGCCGAGGATTTCTACCGGAATGGACGGACCCGCTTCGGTAATTTCGCGGCCCAGCTCATCACGCATGGCACGCACGCGGCCATACTCGAAACCACACAGCACGATATCGCCCTTGTTGAGCGTACCTTCACGCACCAGTACCGTTGCTACCGGGCCACGGCCTTTGTCCAGGAAGGATTCAATCACCACGCCGCTTGCCATACCTTTACGGACAGCCGTCAGTTCCAGCACTTCTGCTTGCAGCAGAATGGCGTTAAGCAAATCATCGATACCGGTACCGGCTTTGGCTGATACAGGGACAAACTGGCACTCACCGCCCCACTCTTCCGGAATGATGCCGTATTGCGTCAGTTCATTTTTGACGCGATCCGGATCGGCTTCTGGCTTGTCAACCTTGTTGACCGCAACCACCACTGGCACCTTGGCCGCTTTGGCATGTTGAATCGCTTCGATGGTTTGTGGCATCACGCCGTCATCAGCAGCAACCACCAACACCACGATATCCGTTGCCTGCGCACCACGCGCACGCATCGCGGTAAACGCGGCGTGGCCCGGGGTATCCAGGAAGGTGATCATGCCATTGTCAGTTTCAACGTGATAGGCACCGATATGCTGGGTAATCCCGCCTGCTTCGCCCGCAGCCACTTTAGTGGAGCGAATGTAGTCCAGCAGTGAGGTTTTACCGTGGTCAACGTGGCCCATAATGGTCACGACCGGTGCGCGCGATTCTGCCGCAACACCCATATCACGGTCACTCATTACCGCTTCTTCAAGCTCGTTTTCGCGACGCAGGATAACCTTGTGGCCCATTTCTTCCGCCACTAACTGCGCCGTTTCCTGATCGATAACCTGATTGATGGTCGCCATGGCACCCAGCTTCATCATCGTCTTGATGACCTGAGAGCCTTTCACCGCCATTTTGTTCGCCAATTCGGCAACCGTAACGGTTTCACCAATCATCACATCACGGTTAACAGCCTGAACCGGCTTGTTAAAACTTTGCTGTAACGTACTGGGCTTACGCTTGCCTTTACCACCACGGGTTGCGGCGCGCGCCTCTTCACGATCAGCTTTATTTTCAGACAGGCGGTTGCCTTTCTTCTGCTTGGGCGCTTTAGCTGTCCGGGTGCGACTGCGAGAATTACTCTCGACTTCACGATCGTTTTCATCTTCAGCGACGCGGGCATGATGCGAGGTAGTGACGTGATAGTCAGTGCTATCCTCTTCTTCACGCGGTGTCTCGCTGGCCCATTTGGCAGCGTTCTCTTCCGCCATACGGCGTGCTTCTTCCGCAACACGGCGTGCATCTTCTTCGACTTTGCTGCGAACAGCATCTTCAGATTTACGCTTCAGTTCAGCAGCCTCAGCTTCACGGCGGGCCTTGTCTGTCGCCGGAACAGACTTTGTCGTACTATGATTATGTTGGTTGCTCAATTTGTCTTTTTCCGCTGTGTCACGCTTGGCTTTTTCAGCGGCCTCTCGCTTGGCTTGCTCTTCAGCTTCACGTTTCGCTTTTTCAGCCGCTTCACGCTGAGCTTTTGCTTCAGCTTCACGTTGGGCCTGCTCTTCAGCTTCACGTTGAGCCAGTTCTTCCGCTTCCTGCCGTGCACGCTCTTCTTCTTCAGCCTGCTGACTGTTCAGCGGATCGCGCTGAACATACGTGCGTTTTTTGCGGACTTCAATCTGCACTGATTTACTTTTTCCGCCAGTGCTCGGAATATTCAAGGTGCTACGCGTTTTACGTTGCAGAGTCAACTTACCGGCCGCAGAACCGCGTTCGCGGTTCAAATGCGCCAGCAGCGTCTCTTTTTCCTGCTGGGACACGTTATCCGATGCAGACTTGGTGATTCCCGCATCAGCAAATTGCTGTATCAGGCGGTCTACCGGAGTCTGAATCTCTACGGCCAGCGATTGTATGGTCACTTCTGTCATGCTGTTCCTTTCCTGCTACAGTGTCATTATTCGTTTTCGTCGCCGAACCAGCAGATATTACGGGCGGCCATGATCAACTCACCGGCCTTCTCATCGTTCAACCCTTCAATATCCGTCAGATCGTCAACGCCCTGCTCAGCAAGATCTTCCAGCGTACATACTCCGCGCGCGGCGAGAGTGAACGCCAACTCGCGCGGTAAACCCGGTAAACTGAGCAAATCTTCCGCCGGTTGGCCACCGCCACGGCTCTCTTCCTGCGCCAACGCCAACGTGGTCAATGCCGCTTTGGCACGTTCACGCAGTGCTTCGATGGTTTCCTCATCCAGACCATCGATCTCCTGGAGTTCCTTGATAGGCACATAGGCCAGTTCTTCAAGTGAGGAGAAACCTTCTTCTACCAGCACGGTGGCGAACTCTTCGTCGATATCGAGGTGCTTGGTAAATACGTCGATCGCCGCGTGTGCTTCCGCCTGATGCTTGGCTTGCAGGTCTTCCACGGTCATCACGTTCAGTTCCCAGCGGTCATCTGAACGGTGCTGTTTCAGCAGTTGGGAAGCCAGACGCACGTTCTGCCCGTTGCGGCCAATCGCCTGCGCCAGGTTGCCGGATTCCACGGCGATATCCATGGTGCAGGTATCTTCGTCAACCACGATGGAAACGACGTCTGCCGGTGCCATGGCATTGATGACGAACTGTGCCGGATGATCGTCCCACAGAATGATGTCAATGCGTTCGCCGCCCAGTTCGCTGGAGACGGCCTGTACACGCGCACCGCGCATACCCACGCACGCACCCACCGGATCGATACGCTTGTCGTTGGTTTTCACCGCGATTTTGGCGCGAGAACCTGGATCGCGAGCAGCCGCTTTGATCTCGATAACTTCTTCGCCAATTTCCGGCACTTCGATGCGGAACAGTTCCACCAGCATCTCAGGGCGTGAACGGCTGACAAACAGCTGTGCGCCACGCGCTTCCGGTCTTACTGAGTACAGCACGCCGCGAATGCGGTCGCCCGGACGGAAGTTTTCACGCGGCAGCATATCTTCACGGCCAATCACCGCTTCTGCGTTGTTGCCCAGATCCAACGAAATGTTGTCGCGGTTCACTTTTTTGACGACGCCGGTAACAATATCGCCTTCCTGCTCACGGAACTGATCGACCACCATGGCACGTTCAGCTTCACGTACTTTCTGCACGATAACCTGTTTGGCCGTTTGCGTGGTGATACGGTCAAACGTGACGGATTCAATCTGGTCTTCAACGTAACCGCCGAGCTCGATGCTCGGATCTTCAAATTGGGCCGCTTCCAACGTGATTTCACGCGTTGGTTGTGTCACTTCATGAACGGCAACCCAACGGCGAAACGTATCGAAATCGCCGGTTTTGCGATCGATGCAAACCCGAACGTCAATTTCCTGTTCGTATTTTTTCTTTGTCGCTGTCGCTAACGCAGTTTCCAGTGCTTCAAAAATTTTTTCGCGCGGAACGGCTTTTTCGTTGGAAACTGCTTCAACAACAGCCAGAATCTCTTTGTTCATCCTAGTTGCCTCATCCAAACTTTAAAAGTGGGGTACCAGGTTCGCCTTCTGGATGTTGCTCAGTGCGAACACTTCATCTTTGCCTTCCACTGTTACGGTAATCATCTCACCTTCAACGGATTTGATAATTCCCGCCCATTTACGACGGTTTTGTACCGCCATGCGCAACACCAGGGTCACTTCTTCGCCGAGGAAACGCACGTAATGTTCTGCGATGAATAAAGGACGATCCAGGCCAGGTGATGACACTTCCAGGTTATAGGCAACCGTAATGGGATCTTCAACATCCAGCACCGCACTCACCTGGTGGCTGACATCAGCACAATCATCAACTGTGATGCCGTCTTCACTATCAATATAGATACGCAGCGTCGATTGGCGACCACGGATAAACTCAACGCCCACCAATTCGTAGCCTAATGCTTCAACGGGTGCCGAGATCATCGCTGTCAATTTCTGTTCTAATGTGGACAAGCCCACCCCCAAGACATAAAAAAAGGGCTAAAAGCCCAGTCATGTTGTTGCCAAATAACAAAAAACCCCGAAATATCGGGGCTTTATGCAACTGGACCCTATATACCGCTACAGGCTGCGGCATTACTTCTCGCAAGGATTTTTTCAAAAAACCGCTGTGGGTGTCATACCGCCACTCACAGTTCATTTGAAAAAAAACTTAAGCGAAAGAAGTGATTTGGTTGCGGGGGCCGGATTTGAACCGACGACCTTCGGGTTATGAGCCCGACGAGCTACCAGGCTGCTCCACCCCGCGTCCGAAAACGTGGCAAATAGTACGCCGCCAACCGTGAAAATGCAAGCTATCAATCAGAGATGATGCGAGGACAAGATCTGAAATCTTCCCGTATTCTATTGAAAAGAAAAGACAGTTGTCAACCCTTGAAAAACAGCCCGCCGCGCGCTCACAAAAAACAGAGAAAAACGTCTCAATTCAGCGCAAAAACGATGAAAAAAACAGCATTAAAGTCGTATCCCATTTTTTAAGAAACCCCATTGGCAAAAAACGCTCCACATCCTGGTGATAAACGCATTTAAAACAATCAACAGCGCGTCTAATCAGCATTTAATCCTTCGCGCTGTTCACTTGCTCACTTTGTAACCCAATGAGTGCAAATGTAAATTTACCGTAAATTTAGAGTGTGATAATAAGGAAACGAAATTTACAACTATCACCATTTTTAGGAATGATGCTAATGACATCGCCTTTTTTAGTAACATCTTGTTATACGCAGCACAGCAAAATTAACACCAGGTTTAACAAACGTATCATCGCACTTTTGGTCAGCACCGCAATCACCGCCCCCACCCTGGGCGGAGAATTGCCAGGCGGTGCCTCGGTCGCAGCGGGTAACGTGTCTATTGGCGGAAACGGCAATGCGATGACGGTAACGCAGCAATCCAATACGGCCATTGTTAACTGGAACAGTTTTTCTGTCGGTCAGGGCCAATCAGTTAATTTTATCCAGCCGAGCAGTTCCTCTGCGATTCTCAATCGGGTAACCGGCGCCACTCGCTCCTCGATAGCGGGCGCGGTCACCGGGAACGGGCAGGTTTATCTGATTAACCCGAACGGAATTGCGATTACCTCCTCCGGTTCGGTCAAGGTGGGCGGCGGATTTGTCGCTTCAACGCTGGACATCAAAGATGAGGATTTCCTTAAAGGGAAACGTCAGTTTACCGGAAACGGAAACTCGGCAGAGGTGAGTAACGCCGGGATCATCAGCGTCGGGCGCGGCGGATATGCAGCGTTGATGGGAGGGAGCGTAAAAAATGACGGACTTATCAATGTACCGGTAGGCAAAGTGGGCTTGGGAGCAGCCGAGAAAGTGACCCTCGATCTCTCTGGCGATGGTTTCCTCCAGGTTGCGGTACCGAGCACTTCCGGCGTGAAAGAGGCGTTGATTCAGAATAACGGGACCGTATCGGCTAACGGAGGGGCGGTTATCATGACGGCCGCAACCGCGCGCAATGCGGTACGCAACGCCATCAATCTCTCCGGCGTGGTTGAAGCCAACAGCGTGGGCGGCCAAAACGGCGCCATCACCATTGGCGGCGGCGAGGGTGGCAACGTTGCCGTATCGGGCACCGTTACCGCCACCGCGGCGCAGGGAAATGGCGGTAAGGTGAACATTACCGGCGATTCGATTGCTCTGGCGGGTGCCAAGGTGGATGTCTCCGGTAAAACCGGCGGTGGCACCGTCAACATTGGCGGTGGCACCGTCAACATTGGCGGTGAACGTCAAGGTAAAGGCAGCACACAGCGCGCCACAACTACCACGCTTGATGCCTCCACCGTAGTAAAAGCGGATGCGATCATCGAGGGCAACGGCGGTAACGTTGTTGTGTGGTCAGATAAGCATACCCGCTTTGCCGGCAACATCAGCGCACGCGGTGCGGGTGCTGGCAACGGTGGCGAAGCAGAAGTCTCAGGCAAAGCGACACTCGCTTACGCGGGCAAAACCGATCTGTCGGCGGACAGTGGTAAATACGGTAACCTGCTGCTCGATCCGCACAATGTGATTATCTCATCGGCCGCCGATACAGGATCGGGGTTCAGCGCCAGCGCCGATGATAGCGTCATCAATGCAGGCACGCTGCAAGGGGCGCTGGCATTGGCGAATGTGACCGTTTCAACAGGCTCCAGCGGTACACAGAGCGGTGATATTACCGTTGCCAGCAATATTGGCTGGTCCGCCGATACCACGTTAACGCTGGAGGCTGCTGGCAACATTGCTCTTAACGGCAATATCGCTGCGACCGGCACCAACGCGGGTCTGGCGCTCAATTATGGCAGTGGAAAAGACTATACGTTGCTATCGGGCAAATCCGTCACCCTGTCTGGCGCCAATTCATCACTTTCTATCGGCGGCGAGAGCTACACGCTGATACGCTCGATGGCGCAGTTGGATGCCATCGATACCACCGGATTATCGGGTCGTTATGCGCTGGCACAGAATGTGAATGCCAACGGCACCACTTACAGCAATGCCCTTGTCGGAACATCGTCAGGAACTGCATTCAGCGGTATCTTCACTGGTCTTGGCAACACCCTCTCCAACCTGAAAATCAACAGTGCCGATACGTATGTAGGGCTGTTTGGTTATAACACCGGCACCATCAGAAATGTCGCGCTGACGGCGGCGCAATTGACCGGCTCATCCGCCGCCACCTTCTATGCCGGCCTGTTGGCCGCCTATAACACCGGTACGGTGGCCTATGCCTCTGCGGCCGGTAGCTTGACGCGCACTTCCACAGCCACCACCTATATGGGTGGACTGGTTGGGCAAAATATCGGAACAGTGAAATACAGCCATTCTGGTGCCAACATCACAGCGATCAACAGTTCAAACGGTTCCTATTGGGGCGGACTGGTGGGGCAAAATAATAAAGATATTCTGCAAAGCTATGCCGATGGCACCATCAATCTCTCAGGAACATCCGGCAATGGCTCACAGAATGTCGGGGGACTAGTCGGAAACAACGCGTTCGGGGCGAAAGTTAACCAGAGCTACTCTGCTGCCAATATAACCGCATCGGGTATGGGCGGTGCCGCATCCTTTATCGGAGGACTGGTCGGTTATAACGCCGGTGCATTGAATAATGTCTACACCACCAGTACCTTGAATACAGGCATTAACTCTTGGGCAGGGGGATTGGTCGGCTATAACGCAAGTGGTACTGTCGCCAATAGTTATGCCGCCGCTGTCTTTAACTACTCGACGCCGCCCTCCTTCTATGGCGGATTGATCGGATATAACGGCTTCAGCACGCTGCAAAATCTCTATTGGAATACCCAAACCTCCTCCTCGGTGGGGGTAGGCTCCGGCAGCAGCAACAGCACTGTCGTTGGGCTCACTACCGCTCAAATGAAAAACGCCAGTAACTTTAGCGGGCTTGATAGCACAGTTTGGGCACCCGCTAGCGGTTCCGCGTCCCCCGCACTGTTTGGTTTCTCAGGCGTCGTCGGTGTGGCACAGAATGCCGTTTACGGCGCGACACCAACGACAACCTATTATGGTGCCGGTTTCTGGAACGCGATAAGCGGCCGTTTGACCAATGGGCTTCAGCTTACAGACAATGTCGGTGTTCACACATTAAGCACCGCAGGGCTGACCGCCATTAACGCGAGCGGACAAGCGGCAAGTATTATCAGCCTTGGCGGCACCGTTACGCCCGCGCTGCTGACCATCACCGCGAATAACACCAGTAAAGTCTATGGCAGCAGCTTCCCCTTCCTTTCCTACACCGCTTCCGGGTTAGTCAATGGGGATTATATTACCTCGATGGGCTATACAAGCTTAGGTTTCTCCTCCACGGCCAACGTTGGCAGCTATAGTCTCGCAGTAAGTGGTGCAGGCGGTGTCGGGCTGTCCAACTATACCATCAGTTATAACAGTGGTGCTTTGAACGTCACCCCGGCG
Organism: Candidatus Symbiopectobacterium sp. NZEC151; assembly: GCF_025962655.1. Lineage (GTDB taxonomy): Bacteria > Pseudomonadota > Gammaproteobacteria > Enterobacterales > Enterobacteriaceae > Symbiopectobacterium. The sequence goes on from NZ_JAGFPE010000003.1 coordinate 235,766, forward strand.
GCGCTCACCATCAGCGCTGACAACGCCAGCAAGATCTATGGCAACAGTGCAAATCTCGGTTATAGCGCCGCAGGTCTGGTGAACGGCGATACGGTTGACGGGCTGGCGCTGACCAGCGCCGGTAACGCCACCAGCGCCACTGTCGGTAGCTATGGTATCGCGGCCAGCAATGCTACCGGCAGCAAACTGGGCAACTACACCATCAGCTATAACGATGGCACGCTGACCGTAACGCCTGCGGCACTTACCATCAGCGCCGACAACGCCAGCAAGATCTATGGCAACAGTGCAAACCTCGGTTATACCACTGAGGGGCTGGTAAACGGCGATGCGGTTAATGAGTTGACGCTGACCAGCGTTGGTAACGCTACTACCGCCAACGTCGGCAGCTACAGCATCGCGGCCAGCAATGCGACCGGAACGGGTCTGGGTAACTACACCATCAGCTACAACAACGGCACGCTGACCGTCACTCCGGCGGCGCTTACCATCAGCGCTGATAACGCCAGCAAAATCTATGGCAGCAGTGCAAACCTTGGTTATACCACTGAGGGGCTGGTAAACGGTGATACGGTTGACGGACTGACGCTGACCAGCGCCGGTAACGCTGCCAGCGCCACTGTCGGCAGCTACGGTATCGCGGCCAGCAATGCTAGCGGCACTGGGCTGGGTAACTACACCATCAGCTACAACAACGGCACCCTAAGCGTGACACCCGCCGCACTGACTATCAGCGCCGACAACGCCAGCAAAATCTACGGCAACAGCGCGAATCTCGGCTATACCACCGCAGGTCTGGTGAACGGCGATACGGTTGACGGACTGATGCTGACCAGCGCCGGTAACGCCACCAGCGCTAATGTCGGCAGCTACGGTATCGCGGCCAGCAATGCGACCGGAACGGGTCTGGGTAACTACACCATCAGCTATAACGACGGCACCCTAACCGTGACACCTGCGGCACTCACCATCAGCGCTGACAACGCCAGCAAAATCTACGGCAACAGCGCGAATCTCGGCTATACCGCCGCAGGACTGGTCAACGGTGATAAGGTTGACGGGTTAACCCTGACCAGCTCCGGTAACGCCGCCAGCGCCAATGTCGGCAGCTATGGTATTGCAGCCAGCAACGCCACGGGCAGCAAACTGGGCAACTACACCATCAGCTATAACAATGGCACGCTGACCGTTACCCCGGCGGCACTTACTATCAGCGCCGACAATGCCAGCAAGGTCTACGGCAACAGTGCAAACCTCGGTTATACCGCAGTAGGTCTGGTGAACGGCGATACGGTTAACGGGTTAACCCTGACCAGCGCCGGTAACGCCAGCACTGCCAACGTTGGCAGCTACGGCATCACCGCCAGCGATGCAACCGGCAGCAAACTGGGTAACTACACCATCAGCTATAACAATGGCACGCTGACTGTTACCCCGGCGGCACTCACTATCAGTGCCGATAACACCAGCAAGATCTACGGCAACAGTGCAAATCTCGGTTATACCACCGCAGGTCTGGTGAACGGCGATACGGTTGATGGGTTAACCCTGACCAGCACCGGTAACGCCAGCACCGCCAACGTCGGCAGCTACGGCATTACCGCCAGCGATGCAACCGGTAGCAAACTGGGCAACTACACCATCAGCTATAACGATGGCGCACTGACCGTAACCCCGGCGGCACTCACCATTAGCGCCGATAACGCCAGCAAGCTTTATGGTCAAACAGCAACCCTCGGCTATCAGGCTAATGGACTGTTGAACGGGGATACCGTCGAGTCGGTAACCGTATCAAGTTCAGGTGCCGATCGTTCTGCGGCTGTGGGTCAATATGCTGTCGTGGCTGAAAATGCGCTGGGCGATCGCCTTGCCAACTACAACATTACCTATGTGAATGGTGCATTAACCGTCGACCTGCCGATCCCCACGGATTTACCGCTCGCTGCCAATATTGGTAACCGTTTCGCTACCCAAAACCTGACGCAACAGATCACCGGTTCAAGCATGGTGGTAACGCACGATGCCACTACAGCCTCGACGGCATCGGGACAAACGGATAGCAGCAGTGCCAACAATGACGTCATGGCCACCGTCGAGCCTCGCCTTGCAGGCGCGGTATGTATGTTAGGCGCGGACTACGCACTTTCTTGCTCAGGCAAATAATAAAAAGAGATTTTTGATGCGAGTATCATCTTTGTTTTCACCAGCATTTTTGTCACCGACGCTGCTCAGCCTGTGCATCGGTATCGGCCTCAGCACCAGCGCAGCATCGGCTGCGCCATCGGCGGGCCAGTTAGCACAACCTACTTACGCCCCCGTGCAGCAACGGGATAGCGGGCGGATCACCTTGCCTGCAACCACGGGTCTGCATGCGCCGCAAGGTTCAGAGCAGTTGTACGTTGTGCCATCAGGCATCATCGTTGAGGGTGGCTATCCTGAACTGGCGCAAGAAACAGCCCGTATTGAGTCCACGCTCAAAGGCAAGCGCGTTTCGGCTGCCCTGCTATTTGCTGCGGCACGAGAGTTGGAAGCCGCGTATGCCAACGCAGGCTACCTGCTAACGCGCGTCACCTTGCCACCTCAGCAAATTAATGACGGCGCGCCGCTGAGGGTGATTATCACCGATGGCTTTATTGAAAAAATCGATGCCTCCGCCTTTCCGATCACGGCCCGCCGCCGGATGGAAAGCGTGCTGGCTCCGCTTGTGGGAGAAAAACGCCTTACGCGTAGCCTGCTAGAACGTCGTTTACTGCTGGCGGGCGATACGCCGGGCGTAATGCTCAAATCAACCCTGCAACCGGGAAGCAAACCCGGATCCACCGTGTTGATCGTCGATGGGCGTTATAACCCTATCACCGGGAGCGTCTCACTCGATAACGGGCAGTCCGATGAGCTCGGCAAATATTCACTCGGCGTCGGCGGAGAGCTCAACAACATCACCGGTTTGGGCGATCAGCTCTATATGCGTTTGAACGGTTATCCACGCGGCGATGATGCCATCATGGACAGCGAGCCGCGCAGCCGCCAGTTTGCGCTTGGGCTTGTCGTCCCCTTAGGCACCGACGGTTTCTGGCTAAACCTTGAAGGGGTTGATAGCCGCACCAAACCGACATCGGAAACAGCTGTCACCACCCGCGATCGGTATCACCGTTTTTCAACCCGCGTGGGGTACCATTGGCTGCGCGCCCGCGATATCAATACCTCGACGCTGGTGGCTTTTGATATTCAGAATGAGCAGCAGGATCTGCAACTCAACAATCTCGATATCCCGTTTACACAGGATAAGCTCCGCATCTTGCGTGTGACGCAGTCGTTCGATGCCACAACGGATTACGCCTCCCGCTTTTCTTCCTCCCTGACCGCCTCTTTCGGCATCGATGGGCTCGGAGCCAGAAAGGGAAGCGTTGACCTCCCCATGAGCAAAGACGGTGCCAAACCCGATTTTCAAAAATTGGAATTGACCATGAACTACAGCCAGGGGTTGGCTGACGGCAAGGTGCAGCTCTCACTGGCTGGATTGGCACAAACGGCATTTAACAACGTATTGCCCTCTTCCGAGCAGGTCTCTATGGGCGGTTCAAGTTGGATCTCCGCTTTCGACGCTGGCACGATGAGCGGTGACAGTGCGTTGATAGGGCGCGCAGAAGTGGGTCTGCCACAGCCATTAGGCGCATTTTCCTGGGCACCAACCTTTGGAAATGCACTGATGCCTTACGCCTTTGGCTCACTGGGCACCGTTGGGCTCTCAAAACCGACAGCGTTAGAACAAAAAGAAGTGCACGGTAGCGCTTACGGGCTGGGTTTACGTCTGAGTACCAGCCAGATAGCCAGCCCTAACAGCGCCATGGTCTCCGTTGAATATGCCCGAGGTAAACAAAGCGGCGAACCCGATGACGATCGTGTCAATCTGCGCGTGCTAACCTTCTTCTGATCCCTTTGTTAATCCGCATGCCTTATAGGTATGCGGATTTTTTCCGCACTCCTCACCGCAACCACAGGCATATACCACCACGTAGCGATCTCTACTGATTACCTACCACTTTATTATGGGATTAGATTTTTCACTCAGATACATTTTGGCTACATCTCTTCATTAGAAACGATTAATTAGTGATAAATTGCCCATTTTACCGCTATACGCTCCACTAGACTGCACCCAACGATTGCCATATTGCACTCTACCTATGTGATATTTCTATTTGGAGTTGAAGAGACTCAATGCTCCGTGACAGTTGATGTGGGCGCACTGTGATAGATACCTATTTACACATCATATTAAATAGCGGTCACACAGGGAAAGGTGTAGCAGATAGGTTGACACAAACTACCGCATTCAATTGCAGATACTTTATCAGGTGGTTTTTATTTCCCTATTCTTTAACGTAATCATTTTATCATTATCATTAAAAGCAAGGTACAACGTATGGCTGTTATATAGCATCTTACTTCAGCATCACTCTATAGAGGGCCAAAAAAAACGCCCCATTATAATATGTTAAAAAATATTGCAGAGATAGATTATTGCCTGGCTACTTCACCCTCAAAAGGTTCCCTAGAATGAAAAAAAATAGATTGCTGTTTTATATCGTACTGGCGATTATCCTAGGTATTATCGTCGGTGGAGCTTGTCACACGTACCTGCGTATTGATGAAGCCAAAAATATTGCTTCATATTTTAACCTGATCACCGATGTATTCCTCCGTCTGATCAAAATGATCATCGCACCGCTGGTATTTGCCACTCTGGTTTCAGGATTAGCCAGCATGGGAAATTCCTCATCTGTAGGACGCATTGGTTTAAAAGCCATGGCGTGGTTTGTCAGCGCCTCTCTCGTTTCACTGTTCATCGGTATTCTGTTCGCAAATATATTTCAACCAGGCGTCGGTATGAACCTGGAGATCCCGGCGGCAACAGCCACAATTGATACTGGGATGAACGTGACAGGCTTTACGCTGAAAAGTTTTATTAGTCATATCTTCCCACGCAGCATCGTCGAAGCCATGGCAAATAATGAGATCTTACAAATTCTCGTGTTCTCATTGTTTTTTGGTTCTGCGTTAGCTTACGTCAAAGGGCAAAGTAAGCACGGCGTAAGCATGGAAAAGATGATTGAAGAATTGGCCAAAGTGATGTTTCGTATCACTGACTACGTGATGCGCCTGGCTCCGCTTGCGGTCTTCTCCTCGCTCGCATCGTCAATCACAACACAAGGAATGGGCCTGCTGTTTGATTTTGGTAAATTGATTGGTGAGTTTTACCTCGGTCTACTGCTGTTGTGGGCATTGATGCTGGGCGTCGGTTCATTGTTTCTGGGTAAAAATGCAACGTGGAATTTAGCGCGATTGTTACGTGAACCGTGCATGCTGGCATTTGCTACCGCAAGCAGTGAAGCGGCCTATCCTAAAACCATGGATGCACTCGATACTTTTGGCGTGCCGAAGAAAATCACCAGTTTCGTTCTGCCATTAGGGTATTCGTTTAATCTTGTGGGTTCCATGATCTACCAAGCGTTTGCCATCCTGTTTATCGCTCAGGCTTACAACATCCATCTGGATCTGTCACAGCAAATCATGATTCTTCTGACGCTGATGATAACAAGCAAGGGAATGGCAGGTGTCGCTCGTGCAGCCGTTGTTGTCGTAGCCGCGACATTACCGATGTTCAATTTACCGGAAGCTGGCATTTTGCTCATCATTGGTATCGATCAGTTCCTTGATATGGGGCGTACAGCGACCAACGTCATTGGAAATGGTATCGCTACCGCTGTCGTTGCCAAACTGGAAGACGATTATGACCATTCCGAAGAGGAAACAATATTGGTAATGGCAGAAACAAAATCCAGCTGATTTATACATAGAAAAATCGAAACGATAATAGACGTGCTATTGCCCGCCTATTATCGTGCGAATGGAGACGAGATACAGTGATTAATGTAATGATTGTTGACGATAATATGCCGGTCGCAGAATTAAACCGGATCTACGTCAACCATGTTCGCGGATTTAACTGCTCAGGAATAGCCTCTTCGCTCATACAAGCAAAATGTTTCTTAGCACAGGATGAACCTAAGGTCGACCTTGTGCTACTCAATCAAAACATCCCCTATACCCATGAAGGCAGCTTACTTTCCGAGCTGTGTGAGGAGAATGACCATGTCCATGTCATGCTTATCGCTTCCAAAAAAGACTGTCATATCCTCAACCAAAAAGATGCCCCGTATGCTCACCGCATGGTTGATTGGTTATTAGCGCCTTTTCAATTCACCCGGCTTGAGCATAATTTAAGTGCCTATCGGGAAAAATTAGCGGTATATAGACAATGGGCAAGTGATACACCCGTTTTAATCCCAACAGCATCACGTGCATTACCCAAAGGGCTAACGAACGTGACATTACGCATCGTGTTTGCTTGGATTAAAAGCAATCAAGAGCAAGCCTTCTCCACCAAAATGCTGGCAAACGCTATCGGTTTATCATGCGTATCTTGTCGAAAATATCTGCTCTACCTTTCTGAAAAACAGATGCTTACTGCACAGTTTCACTATGGCACCTCAGGAAGGCCTATGTATATGTACCGCTTATTCTCTCATTCCGCTCAGTAATCAGCATAGTAGCGCTATCACCGGGAGCGTTGGCGAATACCGCCACCTAACGGTTTGTTCTGGTTCACCTTCGCAGCCAATGTATCTTGCAGAGCCTTAATCTTAGAAGATATCTCCTGCTTGCGGGCTGGTGCCTCATGCTGAGCCGAAGCGTGGTCAGTAACAGGCGGTCGCGCATCAAAACGCTTAGCCATCTCACGCACATGTCCCGCGCCAGGGCTGATGGTGCGACGGGTAGCGGACAGGTTGTTGGAGGAAGCCCGGGAAGAGGCATGATGCGACACAGCGGGGGCGTCCGATGCGTTCAGCGCGCCATTAGTCTCGACACGCTGCCACGTTGTCGGTTGCGCCAGATCGCTGACAGGATATTTCGAGATATAATTCCCGGAGGCATCGACTGAAACAAATGCCTTAAACCGCTCAGCGTGCTCGCCGGAGAGGAGTAATTTTGCCTGGGCTTTATCACCATTGAGAAAACTTTTAACGGTATTACCCGTCATCATCGCGCTGATATTGCGTTGCGGATTTGCGGTCATTTTTTGGCATAGATCGGCCAGGCTAGTGAACGTTAGCGTTTCGTCTCGCAAAACCTTCATAGCGGTTTCACCACGGAACTCCCCATTAGTGCCAACACGCGTGTCAATCTTCACTCTGGAGATCGCCCGTCCTTCCATCGGGTTGGTGATAAATAAAAGATCGTTGCCCTGCCGAACCAGCGAAATAGGCTTCTTGAAATAAATGTAATCGCCCTGGCAACGAATATTGTCGCTGCTAAACAAATGGCTCGTTGGGTTTTTGACGAGGTAATCAAAAATCATTTTTTTATCTTTATCGCTGTCACTATCACCAGGAACTGGATTTCCGTCGTTAAGCAGCGGACTCAAAATGCTTTTTGGCGTCACGGTATTCGCACGCTCGCCAGAGACTAGGCCTAATAGCAGCGTATTGCACTGTGCCGTCGCATCAGCAGCGTATGCCTTTTTCGTCGGCATACGCGCAGGGGTAGAGGCACCCGCCCCCCATTTCATCGCGATGCTCTTGAAAACCTCACCGATACCGACAAACGCATTTTTTACCGCATTAGAAAAGGTGCAAGAGTTGTTGCTGATGCCCGATAAGAGCCGTTGCAGTTTGCCTTTGGGTTCCGCTTTTTTTGGCTCAGTACGGGTAGTCATATCACCGTCACCGACGCGGGTGGTCGTTGTTCCATTCACTCGTGGTGATAGAGTGACTCCGCCATTTTTTATCATCATTACGCTTGTACCTTTCGTTGATTACTGATCATTTCACGACTAACGGCTATGTAAGTCGCCAAGACAGCGACAACATTCGTGACGATGATTATTTCATAACCAGCACAATGAAATTTTAAGGGAACGCCTTTACGCGATGAGGCGTAAACAAAACGCCTATCACGTATAGGGTCGGGCTTGAAGCGTGCGCTTGCGGAAAGATCTCTGTCACAAGGAATTTTTACCGGAACCGATCGTCACCCTCTTCCGACTTTGGCCCCATTTGCTATACTGCGAAACATTAAAATACAAACAATTAACAGAACGTAACACCGAATTCCATCGTGTATTCTCGGTGTTAATCACGACCTTCGCAGCAAAGGCAGGCGAGAGTGAATAGAGTTAACATGTTGGGTTACCGCTGTACGGTAGGTCTGCTTTTTCTTGGTTCACTGCTTCAGCCAGTACGGGCGAATGTGTCGGATCCGCTTCTCGCCCCCACTGTCGCCAGCGATACGCCGATGAACCGCACCGATAATCAAGCGCGCGGCATTTTGGTCGCGGTCGATCAGGCCACCCTCTCCAGCGATCTGCCGGGACGCATTGTCGAGATGCCGTTCAAGGAGGGGGAAGCGTTCAAAAAAGGCGACGTAGTCGTGCGTTTTGATTGCGCCATTTATCAAGCCCAGCTCAACGCATCGCAAGCGGCAACGCGGGCGGCAGAGGCTGAACTGAACCAAAATCAGCAGTTGGCCCAGTTGAAATCCGTTGGTAAACACGCCGTGGCATTGTCCGCCGCCCATCTTGCGCAGGCGCAAGCGGAAAGCCAGGTGTACCAGATTCAGGTCAATCGTTGTCGCATCAACGCCCCCTTCGACGGACAAGTCGTTAAACGCCGCGCTCAGACTTATGAGAGCGTCGCGCAGGGCGCACCGCTGCTGGATGTCGTGAACAACCGCCATCTGGAAATTAATTTACTGGTTTCGTCACGCCTGCTGTCAGTGTTAAAACCCGGTTTAACCTTCACGTTTACACCCGACGAAACCGGCAAACCGCTGCAAGCCACAGTAGCAAGACTGGGTGCGCGCATTGATGAGAGCAGCCAGACCCTCGGTCTGACCGGATCCCTGGCGCATCCCGATCAGAGCCTGATGGCAGGAATGAGCGGTACTGCGCAGTTCCCGGAGGCGAAGTGACCAGCCCCGCCTCGCCTACCACGGCCAGTGCCGCGGTATTCGCCCGTTTTCTCGACGTCGAAAGGCAGGCTCGTGCGGCGGCCACCAGCGAAGAACTGGCCTACTGCATCGTCAACGATAGCCAACCGCTGTTTGGCTTTCGCCATGCCGCCCTGATCGTCAATGGACGGGTACGCGCAGTGACCGGCGTTACGCAACCGGCGCCCCATGCGCCGTTTGTCGCGTTTATCGAGCGAGCTTGCACCCAGTTGCAAGCAGCAGATAACGACACATTTCGGCAATGCTCGGTGATCGAAGCCACACAGCTTGATGAGCAGAGCCGTCGTGACTGGCAAGCGTTATCCGCTCCCGAAGCGCTGTGGTCGCCGCTAACCGATCGTAAAGGCAACACCTTTGGAGCCATCTGGTATGCGCGTGAGCAACCGTGGCAGAACGCCGATCGGGTTCTGGCAGAGCAGCTTGGCGGGGCCTTTAGCCACGCCTGGCTGGCGCTTGAGCCGCAAACCTCGCGCTGGCGCAAGCGCCGGGCTGGCTGGAAAATCGCCGTGCCACTGCTACTAATAGTTGCCTGCCTGTTTATTCCGGTGCGTCAGTCTGTGCTCGCACCCGCGGAAGTGGTCCCTCATCAGGGCCGCGTCGTGGCGGCTCCGCTGGATGGCGTGATTCAATCTTTTGTCGTGCAACCGAACCAACGCGTCCATCAGGGTGATGTGCTGGTGCGTTTTGATGACACCACCCTAAAAGCGCAAGCTGACGTGGCGGAGCGAGCACTCAACGTCGCCGAAGCGGAATACCGCGCTAGCTCGCAGCGTGCGTTTCAGGATGCGGATTCCAAAGCGCGTCTGGACTTCCTGTCTGCTCAGGTAGCGCAAAAGCGCGCCGAGCGTGATTATTCCACTGCCCTGCTTAACCGAGCGGAGATTCGGGCCGACCGTGACGGTATCGCCGTATTCGCCGACGCGGACCGTTGGACGGGTAAACCCGTGCGCACCGGCGAACGGTTGATGGAACTGGCGGACCCGATGCTGGCCGCATTGCGTATCGAGCTGGATGTCGGCGATGCCATTCAATTGCAGCAGGATGCACCGATTACGCTGTTCCTCGACAGCGATCCCCTGACGCCCCACGCGGCGCAGTTGTCGCGTATCGCCTATGAATCAGAGCAGACACCGGCAGGGAATCTGGCTTACCGACTGGATGGTCGCTTTACCGACGCACCGCCGCGTATTGGCCTGCGCGGTACGGCTAAACTGTCTGGCGACTACGTTCCATTGGCGGTTTATCTGTTCCGTCGGCCGCTGGCCGTGATCCGTCAGGCTATTGGGCTATGAATCCGCTGTTGCCAGCACTGCGCGCCGATCTTCAATTGACAGAATCCGCCCCCGGCAGCAACGGCGCACCACAATGGGTGCTTTCCGATCCGATCACCGGGCGTTACTTCACGCTGGCACCGTCCGCGATCCGGATGCTGCGCTATTGGTCGCTGCGCCACCCGCAGCAGATTCTGGCCGCAGCCAATCAGGAACCGGGTTTGCCGCTGCGGGTAAAGGAGCTGGAGCAACTGTTGCAGTTTCTGCGTCAGCACGATTTGGTCAGTTCCGGGGATGCCGAGCAGCGCCAACGCTATCTGGACAAAGCGCGCGCCCTGCATACCCGTTGGTGGAAAAAGATACTGCATCAATATCTGTTTTTTCGCATTCCGCTGTGGCGTCCGGACCCGATTCTCAATCGTTGCTGGCCCTGGTTACAGCGCTATGGCACGCCTTTTCTCATTGGCGTGTTTCCGCTGCTATTGGCGTTGGGCCTGTTTCTGGTCAGCCGTGACTGGGTGCGCTATACCCACGCGTTTCCTCATCTGTTCAGCCTGTCCGGTATGGCCGTATTCGGTGTCTCTCTGGTGTTCGCCAAATTTTTTCATGAGCTAGGCCACGCGTTTATGGCGAAGCGCGCTGGCTGCCGGGTGCAGAGCATGGGGGTGGCCTTTATTGTCATGTTTCCCTTGTTTTATACTGACGTCAGCGATGCCTGGAAACTTAAAGATCGGCGCTCACGCCTGTTGATTGGCGCTGGCGGCATTCTGGCCGAAATGCTGCTGGCCGGGATTGCACTGTTGGTTTGGGCATTGCTGCCCGATGGCCCGATGCGCACCGCGGCCTTTATGCTTTCCAGTGCAACCTGGGTCACCACGCTGGCGGTAAACCTGAACCCCCTGATGCGCTTTGACGGTTACTTTTTACTGAGCGATTTCTGGCGCGTGGAAAACTTGCAGGAGCGTGCTTACGCCCTATGCCGTTGGCGACTGCGTGAAAGCCTGTTTGGCTACGGACATCCGCCGCCGGAAACCTGGTCGCCTGACCTGCAACGTAAACTGCTTATCTGGGGATACGCCTCGTGGATCTGGCGTTTCTTCCTGTTCTTTGGCATCGCATTGGTGGTGTACCACTTTTTTATCAAGGTGATCGGTATCGGCCTGATGCTGATTGAGATCGCCTGGTTTATTGCGTTGCCTATCTTAAAAGAAGCTTATATCTGGTGGTCTATGCGGTCATCCATACAGCCTGCATCCCTGCTGCGCGTCATCCTGTTTTGCCTGTTGGCGCTGCTTGTCCTGCTTTATCCCTGGCGCGGTAGCGTGCATATCCCGGCAGTACTGGAAGCCGCCAACGTCAGCACCCTTTACTCACCGCTGCCCGCACAGGTAAAACGCCTCTATGTTACCGATGGTCAGCAGGTTAATGCCGGAGATATCCTGCTGGAGCTGGGATCCAGCGACCTCGATTATCGCCTCGATATTGAACGCCAGCGTATTGCACTGTTGCAACAGCAGTTACGGCGGGGAGCCGCTCGTCAGGAGACGGCCAGTGAAACGCAGGTGTTCGACAGGCAATTGGCGGAATCACTGGCTCGCTACCGGGGCTTGGCTGCGCAACAGCAACGCCTGGTGCTACGCGCACCGCAAGCCGGGGTAGTGCGTGACATTGCCCGGGATACCACCCTTGGCCGCTGGGTAACCGCGGATACGCCCCTGTTACGGGTCATAGACCCCCTTCAAGGACGAGTGATGGGTTATATTCCCGAAGATCGCCTGACACGCGCTCAGCAAGGTATGGAGGGCGTCTTCCTCGCCGACGACCCGGCCTTTCCACGTCAGGCAGTGCGCTTAGCCACGATTGCGCCTACCGGTAGCGCTTATTTGCAACAGGAAATGCTGGCGTCTGACCGCCATGGCCCCATTGCTGTTCGCCGCGACAATCAGCAATATCCCCAACCGGTACAGGCGCACTACAGCGTGCGCTTCACGCTGATGTCGCAAACCCCATTGCCACAGCAACCTTTACGCGGCAGCGTTATTTTACAAGGCGAGAAAGAATCGTTGTTGGGTGCAGCGTGGCGACGTATCGCAGCGTTGGGAATAAGAGAGAGCGGATTTTAATTTCAGATAAAAAATCATCACATGTAATTACATTTCAATGCGTTACCTATTTTATTAGATAATGAATACCACACATTAACTGAGATAATTCGGTTATTCCCGCGTACACCCCCTATCAAGCCTGGGAGTGTTTTAAATAAATTAAAATTTTTTCTCTAACACTAACAAATTAAAAACGCTGAGCTATGGTGTTTAGATAGCCATTATTTCTGCATTTTAGTCCTTATTTAAAATAATAAGAAAGCTAATCATTTTTGTACATCCATGTTGTTCCCTAAAGACGAGTTTTTCGCAAGGAGAGTCAATATGAAATTCACTGCATCGTTATTTGCCAAAACTGCGCTGGCAACCTCTCTGGCTGTTGTCTTACTGCACCCGGAAGAGGCTTCTGCATGCGCGGCAGACCCGCTAACCGGGTCTGTCTGCTATATGGTCACCGATTTCTGCCCGCAGGGATACCTGCCCGCACAAGGACAAATTCTCTCGATCAATGCCTATCAGGCGCTTTTCACACTGGTCGGCAACACCTTCGGCGGAAACCAGGCACAAGGCACCTTCGGTATTCCTGACCTGCGCGGCAGGAGTGCTGTCGGCGTCGGCCAAGGGCCGGGGTTGAGCACCATCACCCGTGGGCAAGTGATGGGGACGGAAAGCATCGCGCTCAACACCAGCAATCTGGCACCGCACACCCATGTCGTCACCAAGGTGCAGCCGACTGCGGATAACGTCACCATACCGGCCGTGCCAGGTACGCTGAGCGTCACCGCCAGCCTGCCGCTTTCCACCACGATACCCAGCAGCGGCACCGCCGTACCCGCGGCAGGGACTAACTATCTGTCAGTGATAAGCGCCACGGTGCCAGTGGGTGCCGGCAACCAGAATGCCACTTTCAAAGGGCCTTATGTGCAGACCAAACCACCTGTCGGTTCCAAGCTGGAGGCCGATGTTGCCGTTACGGGTTCGCCTACCATCCCGGCGTTTTCGTTCAAGGTGCCTGACGTCTCAGTCGGCGTGACCGGCTCCGGCGCGGCCTTCTCGGTTCGAGACCCAGCGTTAGGGCTGACCGCCTGCATCGCCGCACAAGGAATTTACCCACAGCGTCAGTAAGTGTTATTCCCTATCGACCCTATTGGCAACATCAGGTCGATAGGGTTTTTTTTGCAATGATCTGCCACTCACGGTTATTAACCTGGCATTGCCAAAAGACGCTCTATTTTTTTAGCACCGATTGCTAAATTTACATTTCCAAGGATAAGTTTTTAACTTAGATTTACACCAAGACAACAAAACAATCATGTGGCAACTTTTTTTCGCTGTTTTGTTACGTGAGGTTTAGCGTCTCCCCTTCCGATTGTGATCACCAGGCAATGATTTTGGGAGTATTTTTATGCTATGGCGCCATTTGTTACAAACCCGCAGAAACAGCGACCGAAACACTGCCGCATTCAATGCTACCTCACCGACCCCACTCGGGGTGCTACTTGAAGCACGCATGATGTTTGATGGTGCTGTCGCCGCCACTGTCGCCCAGACGGACACCGCGTCATCGGCACCGGATGCCAACGCCACCGCCGCGAGCGACAGCAGCGACGCGCCCCATGCAGGGGACGGTACCCAGACGCAAAATAGCCAAACCGATCACACCAACAATCACGATGACAGCAGCGGTACCAGCGATATTGCGGTCGTCGGCGAAACAGTACGTAAAGAAGTGGTGTTTATCGATACCTCTGTCACCGATTATCAAACGCTGGTGGATAACGTCCCGGCGGGCATTGAAGTCGAGCTGTTTGACGGCAGCAAAGATGGCCTCAGCCAGTTGGTGCAGTGGGCACAAAGCCACAACGGCTATGACGCCATCCATATTCTGAGCCACGGTTCAGAAGGGGAAATCCAGTTAGGCAGCCTGACGCTAAACAGCGACACCGCTAACACCCGTGCCGCCGATCTCGCCACCTTGGGTGCCGCGCTAACAGATTCGGGGGATTTGCTGATTTACGGTTGCGACGTGGCGCAGGACTCCGGGCAAAGTTTCGTCACGCTGTTGGCACAGCTCACTGGCGCTGATGTGGCGGCCTCCAGTGATACTACGGGTGCCAGCGGACTGGGCGGCGATTGGGTTTTGGAAAGTCAGAGCGGCAGTATCGAAACCAGCGCAATACATATTGACGGTTATCGCCACACGCTCGATGTCAGCGGTACCACGGTCGATTTCCTGATTGACGATTTTCCCTTTTCCACTGGCACAGTGGGTTCCGGGGTCGAACTGTTTCTTGATGGCGGGTTTGATGTCGACAATTCCAACTGGTACGCCGATATCGACCCCGTCCACTCGACCATTACCATGGTCATGCTTAATGGCATCTACGCCAGCGACGGACTGGAATCGTTTGATTTTACCTTCTCCGGCAGCACGCTACTGGCTATCACCTCAGTCACCAAGGACAACGCAGCAACTACCAGTGCGGCGGATATCTCTGCCACGGTCAATGGCAATGATAAAACCATCACCTTTCACGTCAACACACAAAACACCAGTGGTGACGGCGTACTGGTGTGGCACTTTACCTCCACCAATTCGGGTCAATCTGCCGATAATGCCCCCACGGCCAGCGGCAGCGGGACCAACCCCACGTTCACCGAGAACGGCGCAGAAGTCGGTGTGTTTACCGGCATCAGTGTCGACACCCATGACACAGGGCAAACCTTCTCCAGCGCGGCATTTACCGTCAGCAACGTGGCGGGCAGCACCGAATACCTGACCATTCACGGCATCAATGTCGCGCTCAGCAACGGTAACAGCGTCTCGCTCGGCAGCGGTTTTGGCACCGCCAGTGTCAGCCTGAGCGGCGGTATCGCCACCGTCAGCATCACCGGTGCCACGCTAAGCAACAGCGACATGGGCAGCCTGCTGTCCGGCATAACCTACGGCAACAGCAGCGACAACCCCGGCAATGCCACACGCACGGTCACGCTAACGCAATTGACCGATTCCGGCACCAGCAACAATACCGTTGCGCCGAATATCAGCAGCGAAGTCACCGTGGTACCGGTGAACGATGCACCGACCGATATTACGCTCTCCTCCACCACCTTTGCGCAATCGCTCGGCAGCAACGGGACTGTCGCCACCCTGACGGCGACCGATGTGGATTCCAGCGTGTTTACCTACAGTCTGGTCAGCGGTAACGGCAGCACCGATAACGCCCTGTTCACCATTAGCGGCAACACCCTGAAAGCGGTCAACGCCAACGGCATGGCGGCGGGCACCTACTCGGTACGCTTGCAAGTGTCTGATGGCGAAGCCACCTATGACAAGGTAGTGACGCTGGTGGTAGCCGATGATATCGCCCCGACGTTCGACCAGTCGCCAGCGGTCTCCAACGCCACAGCGGGCGGCTTCAATCTCAGCGGCAGCGTCAGTGAGGGGGGGAATGTCTATTATGTGGTGGTGGCCGATGGTGCCAGCGCGCCGACCGCCGCACAGGTAATTGCCGGGCAAAATGCCGCAGGGGGTTCCGCCCCCGCCTCGGGCAGCCAGGTGCTGAACAGCGCGCCCTACAATTTCAGCTTTACCTTGACCGGCCTTGCCGCCAGCACCGCGTATGATGTGTATGTGGTGGCCAGGGACAGCGCGGGTAATAATACGGTCAGTGTGGTCAAGGTGGATGCCACCACGGCCAGCGCAGGCCATGCGCCGACATTGAGTGCCACCGGCAGCAACCCGGTGTTTATCGGCGGGATGGCGGGCTCAGTTGATCTGTTCAGCGGCGTGCTAGCCAATACCAACGACAGCGGCCAGACCTTCAGTTCGCTGACCTTGACCGTTTCCAATGTCACCGACAGCGGTGAATTTATCAACGTTGGCGGCAACAATATCAATCTGAGCGCCAACAGCAGCGGCACTCTGACCGGTATCGGCAACTACAGCGTGATACGCTCCGGTAACACCGTCACGCTGCAATTAAGCGGCATGAGCGCCAGTAACAGTGAGATCGCCGGGTTGGTAGATGGCTTGCGCTATGGCAATAGCAGCGCCAGCGCCACCGCGGCTACGCGTGCTGTCACCCTGAGCGCCGTCAGCGACAACGGCGGCAGCAACAACAGCACAGCACTCAACCTGGCCTCAAACGTGAACGTGCTTGCCAGCAACAGTGCCTTGTATGTCACCGCCGGCGATGATACCGGCGACGATGCAACTTTTGGCAGTTCGGTACAACAGGATGCCAATGACGGCGGCGGGCTTAGTCTGCGTGAAGCCTTGTATTGGGCGAATAACACGGTGGGTATCGATCGTATCGTGTTCCAGACCGACGTAACCCTCGCCAGTTCCATTCTGTCGCCGACCGACAGCGTGCTGATTGACGGCCAAAGTTTCACCCTGAACGGTGGCGGCTATTCCGGTTTTCAAATCGTTACCGGATCCATCACCTTGGCGATCCAAAACCTGACACTGACCAATTTCACCACCGATTACAGTACCGACACCGGCGGAGTGTTTGGGATCAGCTACAGTGCCAGCGATGTCAACTTCCGGCTGTACAACGTGGATATTTCAAGCAACCGTGACACCATGTTCGGCAATGGCGTCTTCGACCTGTTTAACATTGCGCCCGGTACCTACAACTTTGATTTCGACCGGGTGAATATTCACGACAACCTTATGGTTGGCAATTTAAATGAAGGGGTGATCAGGCTGTTCGTGTCGAGGACCCAGCAAAACGTCTTCTTGTCGATAACCAACTCCGCCATCACCAACAATACCGGTATCAACCCGGCGGGCAGCACCTTCGGTATCAGCGGGTTGTGGTTAACCGGGAATCAGGGTAACCCCACCACCACCTACATCAGCCTGATAAACACTACCATTACCGGTCAGACCAACGGCATTGTCTTTGAATTCATTAACAATGCCCTCAGTTGGGTCGCCAGCGTGCGCAATTCCATCATTACCGGCACCAGCCAGGATATTGTAGCCTACACCCCAACGGGACAACCGGCTGGCGGTAGCTACACCCTGTACGGCGGCAACAACATTCTGAGTGGCAGTGTGGATCAGGTGTCGTCATCCGATCCGCGACTGGCCGCCACGGCCAGCAACGCCATCAATCAGGGCAGCCGCTTCTACATCACCGGTGACACCGATGTGCGCGGGCTGGATCGCGTTCGTCAGGGCGGTGTGGATATCGGTGCCTATGAATCACAGTTTGCTTCCGGCACCGCCCCGCAGGTCGATTTGAATGGCAGTACCACTGGCACTAATTACACCACCACGGTGCCAACATCCGCTGCTACGGGCATTGCGGTGACGGATGCGTTGGCAACCCTGAGTCAAACCGACGGGGATTCCCGCCTCTGGACACTGACGCTCAGTTTGGCCGGGACGACAAACGGCAATAGTGAGTCCTTATCCCTTTCACAGCAGGCGTTACTCGCCGCCCATGCTGCCGGTATCAACGTCACCGGTAATGGTAGCCAGACGGTGACACTGACGGGCGGTGCGACGGTGGAAGCTTTCCAGATCGCGCTGCGCGCCATTGTGTATAACAATGCTGCCGTAACGCCGACGGCGGGTAGCCGTACCGTGTCGGTCACGGTCAACGATGATGCCACCAGCACCGCGACCTCCACCTTGACGCTGATCGCAGGGAATCCACCGGTGGTGGCGACCCCGATCCCGGCGCAAAGCGTGGCGCAGGGAGGTAGCCTGAACTTCACCGTACCGGCAGGCACCTTTAGCGATCCGGACGGAGATACGCTGACACTCAGCGCCACACTGGCAGACGGCACGGCACTGCCAAGCTGGCTGTCATTTAATCCGGCTACCGGTACCTTCTCGGGCACCCCCGCCAATGGTGATGTTGGCAGCCTGACCATCAAGGTTACCGCCACCGATGGCAGCAACGCCTCGGTCAGCACCACCTTTGGCCTGACCGTCACCAACGTCAATGACGCACCGGTGGTTGCAACCCCTATCCCGGCACAAAGTGTAGATCAGGAGAGCAGCCTGAACTTTACCGTACCGGCAGGCACCTATAGCGATCCGGATGGCGATACCCTGACGCTCAGCGCCACACTGGCTGACGGCACGGCACTGCCCAGTTGGCTGTCGTTTAACCCGGCTACCGGTACCTTCTCTGGCACCCCCGCCAATGGTGATGTTGGCAGCCTGACCATCAAGGTCACCGCCACCGATGGCAGCAACGCCTCGGTCAGCACCACTTTTGGCCTGACCGTGACTAACGTGAATGATGCGCCGGTAGTCTCCAATACCATTCCGGCACAGAGCATTGCACAAGGGGGCAGCCTGAGTGTCACCGTACCCGCCGGTACCTTTACCGATCCGGATGGCGATACCCTGACGCTCAGCGCCACACTGGCTGACGGTACGGCACTGCCCAGTTGGCTGTCATTTAATCCGGCTACCGGTACCTTCTCGGGCACCCCCGCCAATGGTGATGTTGGCAGCCTGACCATCAAGGTTACCGCCACCGATGGCAGCAACGCCTCGGTCAGCACCACCTTTGGCCTGACCGTCACCAACGTCAATGACGCACCGGTGGTCGCAACCCCTATCCCGGCGCAAAGCGTAGATCAGGATAACAGCCTGAACTTTACCGTACCGGCAGGCACCTTTACCGATCCGGATGGTGACACGCTGACCCTGAGCGCTACGCTGGCAGACGGCACGGCACTGCCCAGCTGGCTATCGTTTAACCCGGCTACCGGTACCTTCTCTGGCACCCCCGCCAATGGTGATGTTGGCAGCCTAACCATCAAGGTTACCGCCACCGATGGCAGCAACGCCTCAGTCAGCACCACTTTTGGCCTGACCGTGGCTAACGTCAATGATGCACCGGTGGTCGCAACCCCGATCCCAGCGCAAAGCGTGGCGCAGGATGGCAGCCTGAGCTTTACTGTACCGGCTGGCACCTTTAGCGATCCGGACGGGGACAGCTTGACGCTGAGCGCGACGTTGGCAGACGGCTCTCCGCTGCCAAGCTGGCTGAGCTTTAACCCGGCTACTGGCACCTTCTCCGGTACGCCGGGCAATGGCGATATCGGTAGCCTGAGCATTAAGGTGACCGCCAACGACGGCGATGCCTCGGTCAGCACCAACTTTACCCTGACAGTAACACTGCCCAATGAAGCACCGGTGGTGTCCGGCACCATCCCACCACAGAGCGTGGCGCAGGATGGCAGCTTCAATTTCACCGTACAGGCAGGCACCTTCACCGATCCGGATGGCGATACCCTGACGCTGAGTGCCACGCTGGCAGACGGCACGGCACTGCCCAGTTGGCTGTCATTTAATCCGGCTACCGGCACCTTCTCGGGTACGCCCGCCAATGGTGATGTGGGCAGCCTGACCGTCAAGGTTACCGCCACCGATGGCAGCAACGCCTCAGTCAGCACCACTTTTGGCCTGACCGTGACTAACGTCAATGACGCACCGGTGGTCGCAACCCCGATCCCGGCGCAAAGCGTGGCGCAGGATGGCAGCCTGAGCTTCACCGTACCGGCAGGCACCTTTACCGATCCGGATGGCGATACCCTGACGCTGAGTGCCACGCTGGCAAACGGCTCTCCGCTGCCAAGCTGGCTGAGCTTTAATGCCGCCACTGGCACCTTCTCCGGTACGCCGGGCAATGGCGATGTCGGCAACCTGAGCATCAAGGTGACCGCCAACGACGGCGATGCCTCGGTCAGTACCAGCTTTACCCTGACCGTCACCAACGTCAATGACGCGCCGGTAGTGTCCGGCACCATCCCGCCACAGAGTGTGGCGCAGGATGGCAGCTTTAATTTCACCGTACCGGCTGGCACCTTCACCGATCCGGATGGCGATATGCTGACGCTGAGTGCCACGCTGGCAGACGGCACGGCACTGCCCAGTTGGCTGTCATTTAATCCGGCTACCGGCACCTTCTCGGGTACGCCCGCCAATGGTGATGTTGGCAGCCTGACCGTCAAGGTGACCGCCAACGACGGCGATGCCTCGGTCAGTACCAGCTTTACCCTGACCGTCACCAACGTCAATGACGCGCCGGTAGTGTCCGGTACTATCCCGCCACAGAGCGTGGCGCAGGATGGCAGCTTTAATTTCACCGTACCGGCAGGCACCTTCACCGATCCGGATGGCGACCCATTGACGCTGAGTGCCACCCTGGCAGACGGCTCTCCGCTGCCAAGCTGGCTGAGCTTTAACCCGGCCACTGGCACTTTCTCCGGCACACCGGGCAATGGCGATGTCGGCAACCTGAGCATCAAGGTGACCGCCAATGATGGCGATGCGTCGGTCAGCACCACCTTTGGCCTGACCGTCACCAACGTCAATGACGCGCCGGTAGTGTCCGGCACCATCCCGCCACAGAGCGTGGCGCAGGATGGCAGCTTCAATTTCACCGTACCGGCAGGCACCTTCACCGATCCGGATGGCGATACGCTGACGCTGAGTGCCACCCTGGCAGACGGCTCTCCGCTGCCAAGCTGGCTCAGCTTTAATGCCGCCACTGGCACCTTCTCCGGTACGCCGGGCAATGGTGATGTCGGCAACCTGAGCATCAAGGTGACCGCCAATGATGGCGATGCGTCGGTCAGCACCACCTTTGGCCTGACCGTCACCAATGTCAATGACGCGCCGGTAGTGTCCGGTACTATCCCGCCACAGAGCGTGGCGCAGGATGGCAGCTTTAATTTCACCGTACCGGCAGGCACCTTCAGCGATCCGGATGGTGACACGCTGACACTGAGTGCCACCCTGGCAAACGGCTCTCCGCTGCCAAGCTGGCTGAGCTTTAACCCGGCCACCGGCACCTTCTCCGGTACGCCGGGCAATGGCGATGTCGGCAACCTGAGCATCAAGGTGACCGCCAACGACGGCGATGCCTCGGTCAGTACCAGCTTTACCCTGACCGTCACCAACGTCAATGACGCGCCGGTAGTGTCCGCCACCATCCCGCCACAGAGTGTGGCGCAGGATGGCGGCTTCACTTTCACCGTACCGGCTGGCACCTTCACCGATCCGGATGGCGATACGCTGACGCTGAGTGCCACCCTGGCAGACGGCTCTCCGCTGCCAAGCTGGCTGAGCTTTAACCCGGCCACCGGCACCTTCTCTGGCACGCCGGGCAATGGCGATGTCGGCAACCTGAGCATCAAGGTGACCGCCAATGATGGCGATGCGTCGGTCAGCACCACCTTTGGCCTGACCGTCACCAATGTCAATGACGCACCGGTGGTGTCCGGCACCATCCCGCCACAGAGCGTGGCGCAGGATGGCAGCTTCACTTTCACCGTACCGGCAGGCACCTTCAGCGATCCGGATGGCGATACGCTGACACTGAGTGCCACGCTGGCAGACGGCTCTCCGCTGCCAAGCTGGCTGAGCTTTAACCCGGCCACCGGCACTTTCTCCGGCACGCCGGGCAATGGCGATGTCGGCAACCTGAGCATCAAGGTGACCGCCAACGACGGCGATGCGTCGGTCAGCACCACCTTTGGCCTGACCGTCACCAACGTCAATGACGCGCCGGTAGTGTCCGGCACCATCCCGCCACAGAGTGTGGCGCAGGATGGCGGCTTCAATTTCACCGTACCGGCTGGCACCTTCATCGATCCGGATGGCGATACCCTGACGCTGAGTGCCACCCTGGCAAACGGCTCTCCGCTGCCAAGCTGGCTCAGCTTTAATGCCGCCACTGGCACCTTCTCCGGTACGCCGGGCAATGGCGATGTCGGCAACCTGAGCATCAAGGTGACCGCCAACGACGGCGATGCGTCGGTCAGTACCAACTTTACCCTGACCGTGACCCGCACGGATGTTCCCAGCGGCGATCCGCAGTTCCGCGTGACCAACGGTGTCAGCGTATCCCCTTCGGGAGAAAGCCAAACGCCGCAATCCCTGACAGCGAGCGCTGCGCCACAGACCTTGGGTTCACTGTTCTCATCAAACTCGCTCGGCGGTTTCAACACCGGAAATACAGCCGCAGCAGGTTCAATGATGTCCACCATCTTCGCCTCCACGCGCCACGACCGCCCAGCGGACAACGTGCCAACCAGCGAGGTGGCCTCGACCTTCGCTGGTGGGCGGGCACACAGTAACGGTACCCAGTTTGACAGTTCATTGGGATCGTTCCCAAGCTTCAGCAAGGATCCTGCATTGGGTGGCTCGTCCTCACTTGCCAGCGTGTTCTCTGGCATTTACTTGCCATCGCTAACGCCGATGGAAGTGTTTGACCAAGGCAGTTGGAAGGGTATCGGCACGAATCCAGATACCGCGAGGGCAGGCGGCACGACTCCTGTAACCGAACAAACCGCAGCGACATTTACCCCGTCGTTGCATCAGCAATTACAACAGATTGGAGATGCTGAAGGACAACGCCTGTCGGCCATTGAGCAGGCATTGTCCGATAGGGGTCAGCAACAGGGATAACAACAAGTCTACAGCAGAAGGCGCTAACGTTATGACGAACATGTTTGTGGCAAGCCGGTTGTCGGCATTAACAACCTTGGGCAGCGGTGAAATATGGATAAAGGGACGAAAACTTTTTAGCCTGAGTGCATTGGTGGTCGCACTCAGCGGTTGCGCCGTGACCAGCGACCCCATTACCAGGGCGGAAAGCACGCAGCGCAGCCAGCAGGATCGGGTGGCGATGTTCAGCCAGCAAGAACCGGTCACCGCGCCGATTGGCCTGTATGACGCTATGGCGCGCGCTCTGAAATACAACCTCGAATCACGTTTAAAGGTGATGGAGAATGCGCTGGCCCAGCAGCAACTGGAGTTGGCGCGTTATGATATGCTGCCAAAGCTGGCGGCCTCAGCGGGCTACGTGGGGCGTAATAATATGAGCGCATCCAGCAGCCGCAGCGTTGAAACAGGGCGTACATCCCTTGAACCATCAACCTCACAAGATCGCGATCGTGACGTGGCCGATCTCACCATGGTATGGAACGTACTCGATTTCGGCGTCAGCTACGTCAGCGCCAAACAGAAATCCGATCAGCGTTGGATTGCCGAGGAACGCAAGCGCAAGGTGGTACATACCATTCTGCAAGATGTGCGTTCTGCCTATTGGCGTGCGGTCGCCGCTGAGCGTTTATTAGGCCAAATTGACGGGCTGATCGCACGGGTAAATCAGGCACGTGAGGCCAGTGAGCGCATGACGGTGCAACAGGTCGGTGACCCTGTTGAAGCATTGAGCTATCGTCGGGCGCTGATCGATGCTACCCGCCAGTTGGAAGAACAGCGTCGGGCACTGTCCTTGGCCAAAACTGAACTTGCCACTCTGATGAACCTGCCGCTGGATACCCCGTTCAAACTGGCACTGCCGAGCAGCAGCGAGCAAATTGTTCCGCAGTTGAACGTAGACCAAAAAACCCTTGAAGAAGCCGCACTGGTCAGCCGACCGGAACTGCGGGAACAGGATTATCAGGTCCGGATTCACGCGGCTGAAACCCGTAAAGCGCTGCTGCGCATGCTGCCAGGCGTTGAGCTGAGTGTGGGAGGCCATTACGACAGTAACTCCTTCCTGGTTAACAACAGTTGGGCCGACGTTGGCGTCAAAGCCACCTGGAACCTGTTTAACCTGATGTCCGGCCCTGCGGCACGTAAAACGGCTCAGGCGAACGAGCAGGTGGCAGAGATCCAGCGTCAAGCCATGTCGCTGGCCATCATGGCGCAGTTATATGTGGCACGTGCCAACTATAACGAATCGCTGCGCCAGTATAAAACCAGCGCAGAGCTGCGTGATTTGGATAGTCAAATTGCCCAGCAGTTGAGAAACCGCTACCAGGCCAACAGCATCGGTGAACTGCAATTGATTCAGGGCGAGCTTAATGCATTGAATGCCGACCTGCGTCAGGATCTCGCCTATGCGGAGCTGCGCAATACCTACGGGCAGATTATCTCCAGCGTCGGGTTAGACCTGCTGCCAAAAACGTTGCCTTCCGATAAACTGGTCGACATCAGCACAGCGCTGCGCCAATCAGAAAGTGAATGGCAACAGGGTAAAATCAGTACGCTGCAATCGTTCTAAGGTAGCCGCCCTGATGTCCAACGGGCATCAGGGCAACGCGGCGAGAGAAGGAAGGGAAAGTCCGTTACTCGTAAAACACAGATAAAAAAAAAGACGTCAATCGACGTCTTTTCTTAATGTTGGTACCGAGGACGGGACTTGAACCCGTAAGCCCAATCGGGCACTACCACCTCAAGGTAGCGTGTCTACCAATTCCACCACCTCGGCATCCGAAATCTTTTAATTACTTGGGAATGTCACTCGCAGGCGCAGCCGGTGCTGCTGGCGTAGCAGGCTGTTCAACCTGAGCAGGTTGGCCCAGATTATCCCACTCACTGCCGCTCTTGCTCTGATGTGAACTCATGTTCCCTAAGACCAGGCTGAGGACGAAAAACAGCGTCGCCAACACAGCGGTCATGCGTGTCATAAAGTTACCGGAACCGCTCGAACCGAACAACGTTGCCGATGCCCCTGCTCCGAACGAGGCACCCATATCAGCACCTTTACCTTGTTGCAGCATGATCAGACCAACCAGGCCTAACGCAACCAACAGGAAAATGACTAAAAGAGCTTCGTACATGATAGTACCCGTAACTGTTTCCCCATCAACAGATGAGGAGGCTAAATTCTCGCGGCAAACCGCACACATCTCGCTCAACGGACAGCGTATGTCCCTGGTAGAGCGGGTCTGAATACTAACCAAACCCACTGGGCGACGCAAGTGTATTTTAGAAAGATCAATGCGATTGCGGAAAAAAACGGCTAAACACATCAGCGGGTGCTGGGGGTGTCTCCGTTATGGTCCACAAAGACAACCCGGCACCCGAGAAATTAATGCGCAGCCTTCACGACATCCGCAATCTGATTGGCAAGGCTGATAACCAGTGCTTCATCTTCCCCTTCTACCATCACGCGAATCAGGGGCTCGGTACCAGACTTACGCAGCAGTACGCGACCACGTCCCGCCAGCGTTTTCTCCACCTCCAGCACAACGTTTTTCACGGCATCACTTTCCAGCGGATCATTACTGCCGGTGAAGCGCACGTTGACCAACACCTGCGGGAACAATTTCATGCCGCTACAGAGGTCGTGCAGCGACATATGGTTGCGCACCATCGCCGTCAGCACCTGAAGACCAGCAATAATACCGTCTCCCGTGGTGGTCTTATCCAGCAGAATAACGTGCCCGGAGTTCTCTGCGCCGATGCGCCAGCCCTTCTCCTGCATTTTTTCCAGTACGTAACGATCGCCCACTTTGGCGCGAGCAAACGGAATACCCAATTGCTTTAATGCCAGCTCCAGGCCCATGTTACTCATCAGGGTGCCCACCGCGCCACCGCGCAGTTGCCCTTGACGCAACCCTTCACGCGCAATGATATAGAGGATCTGATCGCCATCGACCTTATTGCCTTCGTGATCCACCATGATCAACCGATCGCCGTCGCCGTCGAACGCCAGGCCGACATCCGCCTTCTCCGCCAGCACGCGGGCTTGAAGCTGACGAACATCCGTTGCACCGCAGGATTCGTTGATATTCATGCCGTCAGGCTCACAGCCAATGGCAATCACTTTTGCGCCCAGCTCACGCAACACGCTTGGGGCAATGTGGTAGGTCGCGCCATTGGCACAATCCACCACGATTTTTAATCCACTCAGGCTCAGTTCGTTCGGGAACGTGCTCTTACAAA
Organism: Candidatus Symbiopectobacterium sp. NZEC151; assembly: GCF_025962655.1. Classification (GTDB taxonomy): domain Bacteria; phylum Pseudomonadota; class Gammaproteobacteria; order Enterobacterales; family Enterobacteriaceae; genus Symbiopectobacterium. The sequence continues at coordinate 261,934 of NZ_JAGFPE010000003.1, forward strand.
ACTCAATATAACGCCCGGCCGCATCCACAATGCGATTCGCTTTGCCCAACTCAGCCGATTCCACGCAGGTCAGCGGTTTATCCAGTTCCGCTTCGATGGCCTCTTCCACCTCATCCGGCAGCTTTGTGCCATCGATGGAGAAAAACTTGATGCCGTTGTCGTAGTAGGGGTTGTGTGATGCAGAGATAACGATGCCCGCTTCAGCGCGGAAGGTGCGCGTCAGATACGCCACGGCGGGTGTCGGCATCGGGCCGGTAAATGAGGCCGATAATCCGGCGGCGGCAAGCCCGGCTTCCAGCGCCGACTCCAGCATATAGCCAGAAATGCGGGTGTCTTTGCCGATAATGATTTTGCGCGAACCGTGGCTCGCCAGCACTTTCCCGGCTGCCCAACCGAGTTTTAACACGAAATCCGGGGTGATGGGCGTCTCGCCCACTTTGCCACGCACACCATCCGTACCAAAATATTTGCGGTTACTCATTCGTTATTATTCCTTCTCTGCCAACGTGGCTTCGACAACTCGCATTGCGTCCACTGTCGCTTTTACATCGTGTACGCGAATAATATGCGCGCCCTGCATGGCAGCAATGACCGCACAGGCGACGCTACCATGTACGCGCTGGAGCGGAGGAACATTGAGCAGTTGTCCCACCATGGATTTTCTCGACATCCCGACCAGCAGCGGTAAACCAAAATGATGCAACTCCTGCAAATGCGCCAGGAGGCGGTAATTATGCGATAAATTCTTACCGAAACCGAATCCGGGATCCAGCAGCAGGCGATCTTTTTCGATGCCAACCTCGGCGCAACGTGCGATCTGCTGTTGGAAGTAGGTGTTCACATCGGCCACCACATCGTCATAATGCGGATTATGCTGCATGGTTTTCGGCTGGCCTTGCATATGCATCAGGCAAATCGGCAGTCCGGTTGCCGCCGCAGCGTCCAGCGCTCCCGGTTCCTGCAATGACCGAATATCGTTAATCAGATGCGCACCGGCCTGCGCCGCAGCGGTAATCACCTCGGGTTTGGACGTGTCAACCGATAGCCAGGCATCAAAGCGTGCCGCCAAGGCTTCAACCACCGGGATAACGCGATCCAGCTCTTCCTGCACGCTGACATCCGCCGCGCCAGGACGGGTCGATTCGCCACCGATATCAATCAGCGTGGCTCCCGCGTTTACCATCTCTTGCGCATGACGGATTGCTTCATCACGCGAGACATATTTGCCACCGTCGGAAAATGAATCCGGCGTAACGTTGAGAATTCCCATCACCTGAGGATGAGTGAGATCCAGAATGGCATCACGGGCAATTAGTTTCATCACCTTCTTCCTTTAACAACCGGGTTATCAATAAAGAAAAACCCCGGCAAGCCGGGGTTTTAAAAGAAGTGGTCAACAGCGCTATGACCGGATAACACTATCACATAACGCCGCTATACCCGCCATACTTCAAGTTGCAGGTGTGTTGGCTGCACTTCTCGCTTATCAGCTTGGCTGTGCTGCGGTCGGCGTACCGCCACCGTTGCCCGGTTCGTTGCTGCTGGCCGATGCATTTTCCCATCCCGCAGGCGGGCGCACGTCACGGCGTGACATCAGGTCATCAATTTGCGGCGCATCGATAGTTTCGTACTTCATCAACGCATCCTTCATCGAATGCAGCACATCCATATTCGCCATCAACAGTTCACGCGCCCGCACGTAGTTACGCTCAACCAGCAATTTGACCTCCTGATCGATAATGCGCGCCGTTTCGTCAGACATGTGTTTTGCCTTGGCAACAGAACGGCCCAGAAACACTTCGCCATCTTCTTCTGCGTACAGCAACGGCCCCAGTTTTTCTGAGAAGCCCCACTGTGTCACCATGTTACGCGCAATAGACGTTGCCACTTTGATGTCATTCGAGGCACCGGTAGAGACCTTTTCTACACCATAAATAATCTCTTCCGCCAGACGACCACCGTACAGCGTAGAAATTTGGCTCTCCAGCTTCTGACGGCTGGCGCTGATCGCGTCGCCTTCCGGCAAGAAGAAGGTCACACCCAGCGCGCGACCGCGCGGAATAATGGTGACTTTGTGCACCGGATCGTGCTCCGGCACCAGACGACCAATAATCGCATGGCCCGCTTCGTGATAAGCGGTAGACTCTTTCTGCGCTTCCGTCATGACCATAGAGCGGCGTTCAGCACCCATCATGATCTTGTCTTTGGCTTTCTCGAACTCCACCATGGATACCACGCGTTTATTACCGCGTGCAGCGAACAATGCCGCTTCGTTCACCAGGTTTGCCAGATCGGCACCGGAGAAGCCCGGCGTACCGCGCGCAATCACTGATGCATCCATATCCGTCGCCAAAGGAACACGGCGCATGTGCACTTTCAGAATCTGTTCACGGCCACGAACGTCCGGCAGGCCAACCACCACCTGACGGTCAAAACGGCCCGGACGCAGCAATGCAGGGTCAAGCACGTCAGGACGGTTGGTTGCGGCAATCACGATAATACCTTCGTTGCCTTCAAAACCATCCATCTCAACCAGCATCTGGTTCAGGGTTTGTTCACGTTCATCATGACCACCGCCCAGACCCGCACCACGTTGGCGGCCTACGGCATCGATTTCATCGATGAAGATGATGCAAGGTGCTGCCTTTTTCGCCTGCTCGAACATGTCACGCACACGAGATGCACCAACACCCACGAACATTTCAACAAAGTCAGAACCGGAAATGGTGAAGAATGGCACCTTAGCTTCGCCAGCAATCGCCTTGGCAAGCAGGGTTTTACCCGTTCCCGGCGGCCCTACCATCAGGATGCCTTTCGGAATTTTACCGCCCAGCTTCTGGAAGCGGCTCGGCTCACGCAGGTATTCCACCAGTTCGCTCACTTCTTCTTTGGCTTCATCACAGCCAGCGACGTCAGCAAACGTGGTTTTAATTTGATCTTCGGTCAGCATGCGCGCTTTGCTTTTGCCAAAGGACATAGCGCCTTTACCGCCACCGCCTTGCATTTGACGCATGAAGAAAATCCAGACGCCAATCAGCAACAGCATCGGGAACCAGGAGATAAAGATCGATGCCAGCAGGCTCGGCTCTTCCGGCGGTTCACCAACCACTTTCACATTCTTGGTCAGCAGGTTATCCAGTAGCTTGGGATCGTTAACAGGAATGAAGGTGGTGTAGCGGTTGCCATCTTTTCTTGTAACGTTAATCTCACGCCCGTTAATACGTGTTTCACGGACCTGCTCCTGATTCACCTCAGTCAAGAAGGTAGAATAGTCCACCCGGCGGCCATTTGACTCGCTGGGCCCAAAGCTCTGGAATACGGACATCAGCACCACTGCGATGACGAGCCAGAGAATCAGGTTTTTAGCCATGTCACTCAATGGATTAACCTCATATTACAACTGTGTTAAAAAACAGCGTTAGGGTACTACAGTTTACGCCCTGTCGCTACAATGTACACTTCACGAGAACGAGCACGCGAAGCATCAGGCTTACGAATCTTCACTGTTGTGAACAGGGAGCGAATTTGTCGCAGGTATTCATCAAAGCCATCTCCCTGAAAGACCTTCACCAGAAAACTTCCGCCCGGTGCCAGAACATCCCGACACATTTCCAACGCCAACTCAACCAGATACATGGCTCTTGGAATATCCACGGCGGGGGTCCCACTCATGTTAGGTGCCATGTCTGACATCACAACCTGAACTTTATTATCCCCTACCCGCTCCATCAAGGCGCCAAGCACTAATTCATCACGAAAATCGCCTTGAAGGAAATCGACACCAACGATGGGATCCATTGGTAAAATATCGCACGCGATGATCCTGCCCGCATTGCCGATCTGCGTCACCACGTATTGAGACCATCCACCAGGCGCAGCGCCCAGATCTACCACCGTCATGCCCGGTTTAAACAGTTTGTCAGTGCGCTGTATTTCATCCAGTTTAAACCAAGCGCGCGAGCGTAGCCCTTTTTTCTGCGCCTGCTGTACATATTTATCGCTAAAGTGTTCCTGCAACCAGCGACTGGAGCTTGCAGAACGCTTTTTATTTGCCATCGGCTTTCCAACTCTTCGTTATGTACAATCAACTTGTTATGTACAACCCACTTGCCATTAACCATCAACGTGTCATTTACCACCGGTATGGTTCAACACCGACGCCGCTAAAGATCGGCCCATCAACGTCACCAAATTGGTTATAATGGTGAGATGGCGGTAGAATGACCCGTTTTCAATCCCAACCTAAGTAAAAAAGACACATGAATCTAAGCAACAAACAAAAACAGCACCTGAAAGGCTTGGCTCACCCGCTAAAACCGGTGGTTATGCTGGGTAATAATGGCCTTACCGAAGGTGTTCTGGCTGAAATTGAACAATCGCTAGAACATCATGAGCTGATCAAAGTTAAAATTGCAACTGAAGATCGGGATACTAAGGCATTGATTGTTGAAGCCATTATCCGCGAAACCGGTGCCTGCAACGTTCAGGTTATCGGCCATACGCTGGTGCTGTATCGCCCGTCAAAAGAACGTAAAATTGTGTTACCCAAGTAACCAACTATATCACCGTGTTTCACATTTAACGAAAAGGTGCCATGCCCGTTCGTTAGAGAAAAGGCCGCATGCGGCCTTTTGCTTTTCTTTACACAATTTGCCGATTTAATCGGCGAAATTACAGATAGGCGACCTTCAGGATCTCATATTCGACCAGACCGCCGGGCGTTCTGATGGTCACGACATCATCCTGCTCTTTGCCAATCAGCCCACGGGCAATCGGTGAATTCACAGAAATCAGGTTTTGTTTGAAATCCGCTTCATCATCACCCACGATGCGATAGGTCTGTTCTTCTTCCGTATCCAGGTTCATCACGGACACCGTTGAACCAAAAATGACGCGCCCATTGGCTGGCATTTTCGTCACATCAATCACTTGCGCATTGGACAACTTGGCTTCGATTTCCTGAATGCGACCTTCGCAAAAGCCCTGCTGCTCGCGCGCCGCATGGTATTCAGCATTCTCTTTCAGATCGCCGTGTTCGCGGGCATCAGCAATCGCCGCAATGATTTCCGGACGGCGAGTGCCTTTCAAGAATTCTAGCTCTTCACGTAGTTTTTCTGCACCACGCAATGTCATCGGAAATTGTTTCATATCTTCAAACCTCTAAGAAACTTGTAAGACGTTCATTATCGTCATCCTGACGCTTCAACGAACGATGCGACAGACGGTCGGTATGCCAGCGCTCCCTGGCGATAAACAAAAGTAACCTGACCCGGAACAAGGTTTCAGGTCAGGAACGATTTTGCATTTTGATACGTATTTTAACCCAGAGTTCCATAAGGGTCATCGTTTACTTTAGACCGCATTGCGCCGTAGTATGACCCCACGTTACCCTGTTGTAAGCTGAGATTATGCGTTTTTTATCGACTTTTTCCGGACTTGCCTGCGCGGTTATGCTACAGAGTTCTGTACTACCGGCTCACGCAGCAAGCATTAACGATCACATTCAATACCTGCCGGATGGCGCTAATTTGGCGTTTTTGGCGCAAAAAGTAGGTGCCAGTAGTCCCGCAGTGGCTTACAACAGCGAACAAATGGCATTACCCGCCAGTACCCAAAAAGTGTTGACGGCGTTAGCCGCTTTGCTACAGCTAGGTCCAGATTACCGTTTCGTCACCACGCTGGAAAGTCATGGCGCAGTAAGTGGTGGAAAATTGAACGGTAATTTGGTGGTACGCTTTAGCGGCGACCCTACGCTGAAGCGCCAGCAGATCCGTAATATGATCGCCGAATTGAAAAAACGCGGCGTACAAAGCATCTCTGGTGACGTGATCATCGATACCTCGGTGTTCTCCAGCCACGACAAAGCTCCCGGCTGGCCGTGGAACGACATGACACAGTGCTTTAGCGCACCGCCGGGCGCTGCCATTGTCGATCGCAACTGTTTCTCCGTCTCCCTCTACAGCGCCCCTAAAGCGGGTGACAACGCGTTTATTCGCGTTGCCTCCTACTACCCGGTCCAGATGTTCAGCGAAGTGCGTACGTTAGCCAAGGGCGCTTCTGACGCGCAATATTGCGAACTGGACGTGGTGCCGGGCGAATTAAACCGTTTCACACTGACCGGCTGTCTGATGCAACGCGCCGAACCGCTGCCGCTGGCGTTTGCGATTCAGGATGGTGCCAGCTACGCCGGTGCCATCGTTAAAGATGAGCTGTTACAAGCGGATATCCGTATCACCGGCAGCTTACGTCGCCAAACGCTGTCAACCCCTGCGGGCACCGTGCTGGCTCAGACGCAATCCGCCCCGCTGCATGACCTTCTCACCATCATGCTGAAAAAATCAGACAACATGATTGCAGATACGGTTTTTCGCACCATCGGGCACGAGCGCTTTAGCGTGCCAGGCACCTGGCGCGCCGGAGCCGATGCGGTGCGTCAGGTGCTGCGGCAAAAAGCGGGCGTCAATCTGGACAACAGCATTGTGGTTGATGGCTCTGGCCTGTCGCGCCATAACCTGATTTCACCCGCCACCATGATGCAGGCGCTGCAATACATTGCTCAGCACGATAACGAATTGAAGTTCATCGAGATGCTGCCTCTGGCGGGTTACAACGGCACCTTACAATACCGTGCCGGGCTGCATGAAGCCGGTGTAGACGGCAAGGTTTCCGCGAAAACCGGTGCGCTGCAAGGGGTGTATAACCTCGCAGGCTTTATCACCACGGCCAGCGGCCAGCGCATGGCTTTCGTGCAATTCCTGTCGGGCTATGCGGTGCCGCCTGAAGATCAGCGTGCGCGCCGTGTGCCGCTGGCGCGCTTTGAAAGCCGTCTGTACAAAGATCTTTATCAGAGCAATTGAGGTAAAAAAAAGCACGATCCCCAAAAGGGATCGTGCCTGATGTCGTGCCAGCAACATCCTCCGTCACCGGAGGATCGTAGCCTGAGAATTATTTCTGGTAGATGATCTCGACACCTTCGTCGTCATCTTCATCCCAGTCGTCATCCCACTCTTCTTCGGCTTCATTTTCCACCGCCGCCAGCTGTTCACGGTGATAATCATCCCACATGAACTCGACTTTTTCGGGCCCTTTCTCTTCGATAGCCATGGCTTTCGGCTGTGTTTCCAGGAAGTTCATCACATCCCAGCACAGTGCGTTGACGCCAGAACGGTTAGCAGCAGAGATCAGGTAGTATTTACCTTCCCAACCTAATGCTTCAGCAATCGCTTTAGCGCGCTGCTCTGCTTCCTCTTTCTCGATCAGATCGACCTTATTGAACACCAACCAGCGCGGTTTTTCTGCCAGAGAAGCACTGTATTGCTGCAACTCATTGACGATCACTTTGGCATTTTCCACCGGATCCGATTCATCGATCGGAGCAAGATCGATCAGGTGCAGCAGCACGCGGCAGCGTTCCAGATGTTTGAGAAAACGAATGCCCAGACCCGCCCCTTCGGAAGCGCCTTCGATCAGCCCAGGAATATCGGCCACGACGAAGCTTTTCTCGCTGTCCATACGCACTACGCCAAGACTCGGCACCAGTGTGGTGAAGGGATAATCCGCCACCTTGGGCTTAGCAGCAGACACCGCGCGAATAAACGTCGACTTGCCGGCATTCGGCAGCCCCAACATCCCGACATCCGCCAGCAGCAGCAATTCCAGCATCAGAGAACGCTCTTCACCTGCCGTACCGCTGGTTTTCTGACGCGGTGCGCGGTTGACCGACGATTTGAAACGGGTGTTACCCAGCCCGTGCCAGCCGCCTTTCGCCACCATCAAACGCTGCTCGTGGCGCGTCATATCACCCAGCACCTCTCCGGTACTTTCGTCCAGCACACGCGTACCAATCGGCACTTTGATGGTGATATCTTTACCACGTTTGCCGGTACAATCACGGCTTTGCCCGTTCTGACCGCGCTCGGCGCGATAAGATTTTTCAAAGCGAAAATCGATCAACGTATTCAGGCTTTCATCCGCCAACAGATAAACGTCACCGCCGTCACCGCCGTCGCCACCGTCCGGACCACCATTGGGGATATATTTTTCACGGCGGAAGCTCACACAGCCATTACCGCCGTCACCAGCCACCACCAGGATGGTAGCTTCATCTACAAACTTCATTTACTCTCTCCGCAACAACCTATAGAGATCACCATCATCAGACGCCATGCATCAGGACATTGTCGGTTCTCTTTGGCGTGATGCTTTCATGGCATGACGCGTGAATAACCGCCGCGCATCATGCAAAAAACGGAACGTAACAGAACCCACCTCGCAAGGGAGCGGCATTGTACCCGCTTCCCGCGTTGATTTCATCTGTATTAAAAATAAACAGCGCACACAACCTTCGATAGCATCAGGCTACCGCACGTTACTTTGGCACCGGTATGACAGTATCGCGTTTTCTTCCCGGAAAAAAACGGTGCCCAATCGCGGAAAACATCGCCCCGGAGACCACCACAAACGCCCCGATATAACCCACAAGATTTAATGCCGGTGTAGCAAAATAGAGCGGCCACAGGATGGACAGCAGATCAGAAAACAGCAGCGTAAACAGTGGTGTCAGCGTAATAATGGCGCTCACCTGCGCCGCCTGCCAGCGCGCCATCGCCTCGGCCAATGCCCCATAGCCAATCAGGGTATTCACACCGCAGAAAAGCAGGCAAATCAACTGCCAGCGGGTAAGCTGAAAAATCGCCTCAGGATGCGCCCACGGCGAAATCCCCAGCCCACACAGGACATACAGCAGCAGCAAGATCTGTTGTGACGACAAGCGGCGTAGTAATACTTTTTGCGCCACGCCGTAGCTCACCCACACCGCAGCGGCCCCCATTCCCAATAACACGCCGAGGGTGTAATCCGTCAGTCGAGTAAAAATTTCAATCAGACTGGCATTGAAGAACAGCAGCATACCGCACAGCAACATCGCAACACCGATAATCTGCGTGCCGCGCATTTTTTCTTTCAGAACAAGCACGCTGGCGAACATCATTCCCACCGGGGAAAGCTGCCCAATCACTTGCGATGTGGTCGGGCTTAAAAACTTGAGTGAGGAGCTGAACAGCACAAAGTTACCCAGCAACCCGCCAGTGGCAATCAACAACAGCACCCACCAGCGCCGATGGCGAAAAAGACGCAGCGGCGGCAGTTGACCACGAGAGAAAAGAATGATCCCCAGCCCTATCGAGGCAATAAAAAACCGATACCACACCACAGTATAGGGCTCCATGACAACAAGCACCTGCTTCATGGCAATGGGCAATGCACCCCAGCATACTGCCGCCGTCAAGGCCAGGCTCAGCCCGATGCCAGCCTGCTGTTTCGTCTGCATGGTTCTCTCAGTGTGTTGCGGGTGGTGAAGGGATATGGAAATGTAAAAAGCCCCGCAATAAATTGCGGGGCTTTATATCTGTCAGACCTGACGCGAAAAATTACTCAGCAACGATGCTGATAAATTTACGGTTTTTCGGGCCTTTAACTTCGAACTGGACTTTACCGTCAGCCAAAGCAAACAGAGTGTGGTCTTTGCCGCAACCTACGTTAGTGCCCGCGTGGAATTTAGTACCACGTTGACGAACGATGATGTTGCCAGCCAGAACGCTTTCACCGCCGAAACGTTTTACGCCCAGACGTTGTGCGTTGGAATCGCGGCCGTTACGAGTCGAGCCGCCAGCTTTTTTGTGTGCCATTTAATCCGCTCTCCTAAGTCTTAAGCGCTGATGCCAGTAATTTTCACGTCAGTGAACCACTGACGGTGGCCCGCTTGCTTACGGTAGTGTTTACGGCGACGGAACTTAACAATCGTTACTTTCTCACCGCGACCATGGGCAACCACTTCTGCCTTGATCTTGCCACCATCGACGAAAGGAACGCCGATTTTGATTTCTTCACCATCAGCAACCATCAGAATCTGGTCAAATTCAACAACTTCACCAGTTGCGATGTCCAGCTTTTCCAAGCGAACGGTTTGACCTTCGCTTACTCGGTGTTGTTTGCCACCACTTTGGAAAACTGCGTACATATAAAACTCCGCTTTCCGCGTACTCATATTGAGTATTCGAGCACGCTATAAATATTCACAATAGGGCGCGAATTCTACGCAAAAAACCTACCGATGACAAGTGCAGATTCGAGAGAATTGAAGAAAAAGAGTACAGGTTCTTCACAGCCATTTATCTGTGTCATTTTTCAAGTACAATCAGTCCACAATAACCATCGAAGCCGGTATAGAACCGACCCTAACCACGGCGTACAGAAAAAGCACTGGCACAGATATGAATCTAGAACAGATCACAGCATTAGCTGCCCATGATATGAACGACGTCAATGGCGTTATTCTGGCACAACTCAATTCCGATGTTGTACTTATCAACCAGATTGGCAATTACATTATCGGTGGTGGCGGGAAGCGTATTCGTCCCATGATAGCCGTACTGGCCGCCCGCGCGCTGGCTTATCAAGGTGATAAACATGTCACGGTCGCCGCACTGATTGAATTTATCCACACCGCCACGCTGCTGCATGACGATGTGGTGGATGAATCGGATATGCGTCGTGGCAAGGAAACAGCCAATGCCGCCTTCGGCAATGCGGCCAGTGTACTGGTTGGGGATTTCATCTATACGCGCGCGTTCCAGATGATGACCAGCCTGGGCTCGCTGCGCGTGCTGGCGTTGATGTCTGAAGCGGTCAACGTCATCGCTGAAGGAGAAGTGCTGCAACTGATGAACTGTAACGATCCGGATATCACCGAAGAGAGTTACATGCGTGTCATCTACAGTAAGACGGCGCGCCTGTTCGAAGCCGCAGCGCAGGCCTCCGGGATCTTGGCAGGCGCCACCGACGAGCAGGAAAAAGCGTTACAGGAGTATGGGCGTTTTCTCGGTACGGCATTCCAATTGATTGACGATCTGCTGGATTACAGTGCCGACGGTAAAACCTTAGGCAAAAATACCGGTGACGACCTGAACGAAGGCAAACCGACCCTGCCGCTGTTACACGCTATGCGTAACGGTAATAGTGAGCAATGTGCGATGATCCGCAAGGCGATCGAGGAGGGCAATGGTCGCCATCTGCTGGAACCAGTGCTTGCCGCCATGCAGCAGTGCGGCTCGCTGGAATACACCCGGCAGCGTGCAGAGCAAGAGGCGGATAAAGCGATTTCCGCGCTTCAAGCGCTGCCGCCGACCCCTTTCCGTGAGGCACTGGTAGGTCTGGCACATATTGCCGTTCAACGCGATTATTAATGCGTCCGTGCGCTATGTTGTCGCTGCGTTGGGATCGCTCGCGATCTCGAGGCGTGACAACATGGCAATCGCCCCTTCACGCAGCACAAAATCGATCAACGCCTCCTGTTCACTGACGGAGAGTTTTTCAAATATCTGAATCCAGGAAGCCAACAGCGGCTTGGCAAGCGTCGTATAGGTCGGCGGTGACATTTCCGTCATTTCACGAATCTGGAGCCGTTTGCGCACTTCCTGCGGTAAACTCTCTCGCGCATATTCAACGGCTCGCCCTTGCACCCCTTTTCGTTTACGTTTTTCCCAGCCCTCTTCTCTGGCGCGTTTGTTAAGGCCCTGTCTCGATTTTGGCAAACCTGCAATGCCCAGTAGCTCCTGGGGCGTCAACCATGCTTTTTCCATTCGCAACATCCTCCATAAACGGCATTAACGCACGCCAAGGTGATGGCCGATGACCCATACCATTACCTTGGTTTCCAATAATGAAAATATAAACAACAATTCATTTCCTAATAACAAGTAATCGTTACCGATTAAATTAGCGATTAGGTGTTATATATTGGACTAAAACGCACACTAACGTTGAAACGGGAACTGAACAAAGAAGGGAAAAAAGTGGCAGGTCAGCGGGGCGTACACCATCCGCAAAAGAGGGCATCCGTACAGGTTCAGACAGCGGATGGATCACCAGGGGCTGCATCAACTGACGATGAAATCCGCAACTGAGACAACACAGAGGCCATACCGTGGCGCAAGATATGCGCGACCAGCGCTTCTCTTTCTTGCTCAGAGCACTGCTGATAGATCTGAATCCAGACGGCCAGCATATCGGCCTGGCGCACTGCGTAGGATGAAGGGGTTTCTTGCAGTGAAAGCGAATGCTGCACCGGTTCTGGCAGGCTATAAAGGGAATATTCAACGCCGCGCCCTTGAACGCCTTTATGAGGGCGCTTTTCCCAACCGTCTTCGCGAGCGCGTTTGTTTACGCCTTGCCGTGTTTTAGGCAATCCCGCCATCCCCAGCAATTCAGCAGTGGTGAACCACTCTTTTTTCATAGCCTTTCATCCTGATAGTGCGATGCATTACAAAATTTAATTTATTAGGAAAAACGTTAAGGAAATTATTGGAAATATCATGTTATATTTTTTCCTAATTCCGTTCACGCATTCCATGCGTTTAACTGACGAGCGTTATTTATACCACCAATGGACCATTATCTTGTAGCAAGAAGGAAAGATTATGAGCGCAAGGAAACACGACTGGCACCCTGCCGATATCATTGCCGCACTCCGTAAAAAAGGCACCACGCTGGCGGCGGTCTCACGAGAAGCGGGGTTAAGCTCTTCCACCCTGGCCAATGCGATATCACGCCCCTGGCCCAAGGGTGAATGGCTCATCGCCGAGGCAATCAACATTCACCCTGCTGAAATCTGGCCCAGCCGTTACTACGATCCGAAAACTAATATGCTGATTGATAGGAAAAAACTTATCCGACGTGACGATCCTGACCCAAAACCCTGATACAAAAAAGCCGGAGCACCTTCTCTCCGGCTTATTGCGATCTGGTTTAGACACCAATTAACCGCGTGCTGAGCCACTCACAAAGGATTCGCCCAATTCGATATCCTGTTTCAGGGTGCCCAGCATGTTATCCAGAGCCTGTTTTTCAAACGGGCTCAGTGCGCCAATCGACTTACGTTCAACGATGCCGGATTTGCCCAGCAACAGCGGCTGTGCGAAGAAGCGGGCATGCTCGCCGTCACCTTCCACATAGGCACATTCCACCACGCCCTCGTCACCTCGCAGAGCGCGTACCAGAGACAGCCCAAAACGCGCCGCCGCCTGGCCCATGGAGAGGGTTGCCGATCCGCCACCGGCCTTGGCTTCCACCACTTCCGTGCCCGCATTCTGGATACGCTTGGTCAGATCCGCCACTTCCTGCTCGCTGAATGTTACGCCAGGGATTTGCGACAACAGGGGCAGGATCGTCACCCCAGAGTGTCCACCAATCACCGGGACTTCAACCTCTTGCGGCAGTTTGCCTTTCAGTTCCGCCACAAAGGTGTTGGAGCGGATAATATCCAGCGTGGTTACGCCAAACAGCTTGTTCTTGTCGTACACACCGGCTTTTTTCAGTACGTCCGCGGCAATCGCCACCGTGGTGTTGACCGGGTTGGTAATGATACCAATGCAGGCTTTCGGGCTGGTGCGAGCGATCTGTTCAACCAGATTACGTACGATCCCCGCATTCACGTTGAACAGGTCGGAACGGTCCATGCCCGGCTTGCGAGCGACACCGGCCGAGATCAGAACGATATCCGCGCCGACCAGCGCAGGGGTAGCGTCTTCACCGCAAAAGCCTTTGATGGATACTGCTGTAGGGATATGGCTCAGATCAACGGCGACGCCCGGCGTTACCGGTGCAATGTCATAAAGAGATAATTCTGAACCTGAAGGAAGCTGGGTTTTGAGCAGGAGCGCGAGAGCCTGACCGATACCGCCTGCTGCTCCGAGAACTGCAACTTTCATCCTAAACTCCTTATTATCGTAAAAGTAAAAATGCCGTGAATTTGTGCAATAAACCACCAGACATAAATAAAATCAGGAGGTTTGAACGGCTTACCGAACGGATGCCGGCCATGCCGAGACCTCGCTATCAGGTCATGAAAAAGGAAAAACTATGTCGTTAATAATAAATCAAAATCTGCCGAGTGATTTGTAAGGTAAGTAAAGTTATAAGTAAGTGAGTAAATAATGCAGCGTGCATCACGTTCAGTACGATGGCGGCTACATTACACCGAACCGCAGCCAGTAAACAACCTCATTTTGATAACATTTCATTTACTTTTATGTGACTAAGCGCGCATTTTTTTTCCATAGTTTACGTGATTCAAACATTTTAGCGCAGTTATCGTACTGAACCCTGCCGAGTCACTTCTTTAAGCGCCCATATTGCATAAAAATTCACCCAACTGCATAATGCACGCATCAACGATCACAACAAACGGTGCAGAATGCGTAACTCCACGAAACAGGAAGATTTGGTCAAAGCGTTCAAGGCGCTGTTAAAGGAAGAGAAGTTTAGTTCTCAAAGCGAGATCGTGTTGGCGTTACAAGACGACGGTTTTGAAAATATAAACCAATCAAAAGTATCGCGTATGCTGACTAAATTTGGCGCAGTGCGCACGCGCAATGCCAAAATGGAGATGGTCTATTGCCTGCCAGCGGAGCTGGGTGTGCCCACCACCACCAGCCCGCTGAAAAATCTGGTGCTGGATGTCGATTATAACGATGCGGTTGTGGTTATTCACACCAGTCCGGGTGCTGCGCAATTGATCGCTCGGTTGCTGGATTCACTGGGGAAATCGGAAGGGATTCTGGGCACCATCGCCGGGGATGACACCATTTTCACCACGCCAGCGCGCGGCTTTAGCGTCAAACAGCTGTTCGACGCCATTTTGGCGCTGTTCGAACAGGAACTGTAGTGACCCGCGAGGGGCTGCTGATGCAGTGACTCACGCCAGATGAGGGTATCTGGCGTGGGTTGGGTCAAACGGCAGGCAATTCCGCCAATGGCCAACGTGGACGCACGCTCACGCCCAGTTCCTGACTTTCGTTGTGCAACAGCCTCACACTGCCCGCATAGGCAATCATCGCGCCATTATCAGTACAAAACTCAGGCCGCGCATAAAACACCGCCCCGCCCCGTTTGGCCATGATCTCTGTCAGGCGAGCGCGCAGCGTACGGTTGGCACTGACCCCGCCCGCCATCACCAGACGTTTAAAACCGGTCTCATCCAACGCTCGGCGACATTTTATCGCCAACGTATCCACCACCGCATCTTCAAACGCGCGCGCAATATCTGCACGGGTTTGATCATCGTTGCCATTAGCGCGAATGGTATTGGCGGCAAAGGTTTTCAAACCGGAAAAGCTAAAATCCAGCCCTGGTCTGTCGGTCATTGGGCGAGGAAAGGTAAAACGTGTGGCATCTCCACCCTGTGCCAGTTTGGACAACATCGGGCCTCCTGGGTAATCCAGTCCCAGCAGCTTTGCCGTTTTGTCGAAGGCTTCACCGGCAGCATCGTCAACAGATTCGCCCAGCAAACGGTATTCACCGATGCCCGTGACGCTGATGAGCTGCGTGTGGCCGCCTGAAACCAACAGCGCCACGAAGGGAAACGCCGGTGGATTCTCTTCCAGCATCGGGGCCAGCAAATGCCCTTCCATGTGGTGAACCGGAATGGCCGGCACACCCCAGGCAAACGCCAACGCGCGCCCAACCGTCGCGCCGACCAGCAATGCGCCCACCAGCCCAGGACCGGCGGTATAGGCCACGCCATCGATGTCCGATGCGGCCAGTCCTGCCTCTTTCAGGGCAGCCTGAATCAGGGGAACCGTTTTACGCACGTGATCGCGCGAGGCCAGTTCCGGCACGACACCGCCATAATCAGCATGTAGTTTTACCTGGCTATACAGTTGGTTAGCCAATAACCCGGCATCCGTGTCATAAATCGCCACCCCGGTTTCATCACAGGAGGTTTCAATACCCAATATGCGCATCGTTCTACCTAACATTCGTTGCCACGCAAGCCGACATCCACTTGCCACTTGCTTCATACAACAGATAGTCTACCATTAACGGTTTGGATTTTCTGCTCTGCGTGCGCGTTGGGTGTTTTATGATCGCCGCAATGCTTTACAAGCGCATCACGTTTGCAGTAGAATTCCGCACCATTTTG
The DNA here is from genome assembly GCF_025962655.1 of Candidatus Symbiopectobacterium sp. NZEC151. GTDB lineage: Bacteria > Pseudomonadota > Gammaproteobacteria > Enterobacterales > Enterobacteriaceae > Symbiopectobacterium. The sequence continues at coordinate 277,913 of NZ_JAGFPE010000003.1, forward strand.
AAAAGGCTGGCACAAGGCCAGCACATACCGAATTATTAAGGTGAGAGGCACATGCCGGTAATTAAAGTACGTGAAAACGAGCCGTTCGATGTAGCGCTGCGTCGCTTCAAACGTTCCTGTGAAAAAGCGGGTGTTCTGGCTGAAGTTCGTCGTCGTGAGTTCTATGAAAAACCGACCACCGAACGCAAACGCGCTAAAGCTTCTGCGGTGAAACGTCACGCGAAGAAACTGGCTCGAGAAAACGCACGCCGCACTCGTCTGTATTAATTTCTGGAGGCCTGGCCTCCACCGCGTGATTAATCCGCAGACTTAGCAGTTGCATACGAAGGCCGTGCTTTCCGAAAGGAAGCGCGGCTTGTTGTCGTTTATAAGCTATCGTTTATTTGTATTAAAAACAGGGGCTTATGGCTGGACGAATCCCACGCGTCTTTATCAATGACCTGCTGGCACGCACTGATATCGTCGATCTGATCGACGCGCGCGTGAAGCTCAAGAAGCAGGGCAAGAACTTTCACGCGTGCTGTCCGTTTCACCATGAGAAAACCCCGTCTTTCACCGTAAACGGTGATAAGCAGTTTTACCATTGTTTCGGTTGCGGCGCGCACGGCAATGCCGTCGATTTTTTAATGAACTACGATCGCCTGGAGTTCGTTGAAAGTATCGAAGAATTGGCAGCCATGCACAGTCTGGAAGTGCCTTATGAATCCGGCACTGGCACTACAGCGCTTGAACGCCATCAGCGTCAAAGCCTGTATGAATTGATGGGACAACTGAGCGAGTTTTATCAGCAGGCATTAAACCAGCCAACGGCAGCCACCGCCCAGGGTTATCTGGCACAACGCGGCCTGAGTGCGGAAGTGATTCGCCACTTCGCTATTGGCTTCGCCCCTCCGGGGTGGGACAACGTATTAAAGCGCTTTGGTCGTCACGATGAAGATCGTGAAACCCTGAGCGATGCGGGAATGCTGGTTAAGAATGAGCAAGGACGTACCTATGACCGCTTCCGTGAGCGCGTCATGTTCCCGATCCGCGATAAGCGCGGCCGTGTTATCGCCTTTGGCGGACGCGTGCTGGGAGACGGATTGCCCAAATACCTGAACTCGCCGGAAACTGAAATTTTTCATAAAGGCCGCCAACTGTATGGCCTTTACGAAGCGCAACAAAATCACACGGAACTAAAACGCCTTCTTGTGGTTGAAGGTTATATGGACGTGGTAGCGCTGGCGCAATTCGGTATTGATTATGCCGTCGCCTCACTGGGCACCGCCACGACGGCTGACCATATTCAGATGATGTTCCGCGTTACCGATCAGGTGATTTGTTGCTATGACGGTGACCGTGCAGGCCGAGATGCCGCCTGGCGCGCCCTGGAAACGGCGCTACCCTATTTGAATGATGGTCGCCAGTTGCGCTTTATGTTTCTCCCTGATGGAGAGGATCCGGATACTCTGGTGCGTAAAGAGGGTAAACAAGCGTTTGAACAGAGGATGGAGCAGGCGCTGCCGCTCTCCACGTTCTTGTTTGATACCCTGCAACAGCAGGTGGATATGAGCTCTCCCGAGGGCAGAACCAAACTTGGAAGAGACGCATTGCCGTTGATTGGTCAGGTGCCGGGAGAAACCTTGCGACTGTATCTACGTCAACAGCTCGGCAACAAACTGGGGATTCTTGACGATCGCCAACTGGATAAACTGCTGCCAAAAACGGCAGAACAGGCGCAGCCCTACCAGCCGCCCCAACTAAAACGCACAACTATGCGTATACTAATAGGGTTGCTGGTACAAAATCCGCAGTTGGCAGCATTGGTGACCGCGCCGGACGGGCTGGCATCATCGAAGATGGCTGGCGTGCCGCTGTTTATTGAGCTGGTGAAAACGTGCCAGGCACAGCCCGGTTTGACAACGGGGCAACTTCTGGAGCTTTACCGGGAGAATAAATCAGGCCCACAGCTTGAAACCATGGCAACCTGGAACCACATGATCGTTGAGGACAAGGTAGAAGAGACGTTTATCGATACCTTGACTACCCTATATAACCATATGTTAGAGGAGCGGCTGGAATCATTGATCGCGCAGTCACGTTTGCGGGGGTTGACCGCAGAAGAACGTAACGAAGTGCACATGTTGAACCAGGCGCTTACAAGAAAGAACTGATTACAGAGGCTTAATTGCCGATAACCAGCAGGGTGAAGCCCTGCCAAAGCCGCTAGAAGGGGCTGCGGCGAGAAGAAGAAATACCCCGAATGTTATTGTTGGCTATACCCAATAGCTTTCTACGAACAGGCGAGCGAAAGGCACCTGCATCGTGAAAGGTGACCGGTATAATTATGCCGACCGACACCAACCTAATACTCTGAAGTGTGGATACCGTCTTATGGAGCAAAACCCGCAGTCACAGCTGAAGCTACTTGTCACCCGTGGTAAGGAGCAAGGCTACCTGACCTATGCTGAGGTCAATGACCATCTGCCGGAAGATATCATCGATTCCGATCAGATCGAAGACATCATCCAGATGATTAATGACATGGGCATCCAGGTGATGGAAGAAGCACCGGATGCGGATGACCTGCTGTTGGCAGAAACTACGTCTGACACCGATGAAGATGCCGCAGAAGCCGCTGCTCAGGTGCTCTCAAGCGTAGAGTCCGAAATCGGGCGTACGACCGATCCGGTGCGCATGTACATGCGTGAAATGGGCACCGTTGAGTTGCTCACCCGCGAAGGTGAAATCGACATCGCCAAGCGGATCGAAGACGGTATCAACCAGGTTCAGTGTTCTGTTGCCGAATATCCTGAAGCGATCACTTACCTGTTGGAACAATACGATCGCGTCGAGGCTGAAGAGAGCCGCCTTTCCGATCTGATCACCGGGTTTGTCGATCCCAACGCCGAAGAAGATCTTGCGCCTACCGCAACCCACGTGGGATCGGAATTGTCCAGCGAAGAGATGGATGACGACGATGATGATGACGAAGAGAGCGAAGACGACGACGATGCGGAAGAAGACAACAGCATCGATCCAGAACTGGCTCGTCAGAAATTTACCGAGCTGCGTGAACAGTACGAAGTCACGCGTCAAACGATCAAAGCCCATGGCCGTAACCACGCCAAGGCCGCAGAAGAGATCCTGAAGCTCTCTGACATTTTCAAGCAGTTCCGTTTGGTGCCAAAACAGTTCGATTTCCTGGTCAACAGCATGCGCACCATGATGGATCGCGTTCGCACGCAAGAGCGTTTGATCATGAAACTCTGCGTTGAACAGTGCAAAATGCCGAAGAAAAACTTCGTCACGCTGTTCACCGGTAACGAAACCAATGACACCTGGTTCTCCGCCGCCAAGGCAATGAACAAGCCCTGGAGCGAGAAACTGGTTGAAGTGGAAGAGGACGTGCAGCGCAGTTTGCTGAAGCTGCACCAGATCGAAGAAGAAACCGGCTTGACCATCGAGCAGGTGAAAGACATCAACCGTCGCATGTCGATTGGTGAAGCCAAGGCACGCCGCGCCAAGAAAGAGATGGTCGAAGCGAACTTGCGTCTGGTAATTTCTATTGCCAAGAAGTACACCAACCGCGGTCTGCAATTCCTGGATCTGATTCAGGAAGGCAACATCGGCCTGATGAAGGCCGTAGACAAGTTTGAATACCGTCGTGGCTATAAGTTTTCTACTTATGCCACCTGGTGGATCCGTCAGGCGATCACCCGTTCTATCGCCGATCAGGCGCGTACCATCCGTATTCCTGTTCACATGATCGAAACGATTAACAAGCTGAACCGCATTTCGCGTCAGATGTTGCAGGAAATGGGCCGTGAGCCGACGCCAGAGGAACTTGCCGAGCGCATGCTGATGCCGGAAGACAAGATCCGCAAGGTGCTGAAGATCGCCAAAGAGCCGATCTCGATGGAAACGCCGATCGGTGATGATGAAGATTCGCATTTGGGAGACTTCATCGAAGACACAACGCTGGAACTGCCGCTGGACTCTGCGACGTCAGAAAGCCTGCGTTCAGCCACCCACGATGTGCTGGCTGGCCTGACGGCGCGCGAAGCTAAAGTACTGCGTATGCGTTTCGGTATCGACATGAACACCGACCACACGTTGGAAGAGGTGGGCAAACAGTTTGACGTGACGCGTGAACGTATCCGTCAGATTGAAGCCAAGGCGCTGCGCAAGCTGCGTCATCCAAGCCGTTCCGAAGTGTTACGCAGCTTCCTGGATGATTAACAGCATCTAAATGGAAATAGGAAAAAGCCCTCAATATCGGGGGCTTTTTTATGGTATTTATAACGATAACAACAGGCTAGGCTGCATACAAAACCAGCATACGGGCAACGTTGCTCTAGACCTGCCCCGCCATGTTACCGTATAATTCACGCCCACATGGCCCCTTAGCTCAGTGGTTAGAGCAGGCGACTCATAATCGCTTGGTCGTTGGTTCAAACCCAACAGGGGCCACCAAAATTTAGCTGATAAATCAGATGATTAAGCCACTTCTTGCGAGGTGGCTTTTTTGTGGGTTGTGGCCATTGTCCCCTTTTTGTCTCTCCCCCAAAAGCCCACTTGCAGCCATCCGAAAATTTCAGCGCTTTGCCTGTATTAAAAATCTGTAACCATCTGCCTTAGATGGTTTTCTCTCTCATTCACTGAAAAGAAAACCCTTTCCTACAGATCTTTCCATTTAACCGAACCCAGAAAAAACCATTATTTATCTGACAGATAGAATTCTTCGTAGACCCATAAGAGATCCTTCAAACTGAAAAACTCCCCTGTTCCAAAAAACGCTGGCGGTGACGATAAGTGGATCGCTTTTTACCCGTTGTTGAAAAGAGCGTAAGCATAATGGTCGCTCCATTTTCAGATAATTCGAGCAGAGCCCCTTATATGACCGTCCACCGCTCAGCAGATGTCGGCGTAACTGAAACAGGATTAACCCTATCGTTAAAAAGGAAAAATATGATACGGATGAAAAACAGGGTCTCGAAAGAAATCACAATCCCCGTCCTTTTGCTTTTTCTGTCCGGATGTGCGCCCATCCCGCAGACCATTATGAAGAAAACATCCCCTCCGACTGAAACACATGTACGAAAAGGCTGTTCCGTTCAAAAGGGAACGGTATTCCTGATCGCAAGCTCGTCGCAATATGATGAAAGCGTCATCCCGGAGATTGAGACAGCACTTTCTCGCGAGTGCTACTCGGTTGACAAACGATATCTCGACCAGAAGCCTACCAGGCTGGGTTACGTCAACACGGATGAAAAACGGGCCCAAACCCTCATTAATGCTCTCAGTGACCGTAATGTGCATTACCTCTGGTTTGTTAGAGGAGGTTCGGGGGCGCTCAACCTTTATCCGGCACTACATGCAAGCCAGAAGCGTATCTCAGCATCCACACCGAAAACGATCATCGGCTTCAGTGACGTGACAGCCATCCACAACTTTGTGAACCATGAGCTGAACTGGCCAAGCGTGCATGGCGTGCTGGCTTCTTTTAATAAAGAAATGCATGAGATTGACAGCAACAAAACACTTAATATGAACAACAGCCTGAATGAAGCCTTTGAGGCCCTGTCTCATGGGGTTAATTACCCAGGCATCGAACCGATGAACCGCCAGGCTGTAAGAACGGTGAGTGGTAAACTGGATGGCGGTAACCTGACCCTGGTGCAGTCACTGTTTTCCACCCTATATGAGGGTACCTATTCAGACAAAATTATGATGCTGGAAGATACGGGAGTAACGGCAAAACAGCTTGACCGGACCTTGCATCAGATAGAATTCAGCAGAAAATTCCATCCACGCGCCGTTATTTTTGGTCAGTTTTACGGTAAAAATGCAAGCGACGAAGAAAAATATCTTTACCGATATGTAATAAAACAGTTCGCCGAGCGTGTTACCTATCCTGTTTATTATTATCCGGAATTTGGGCATGGTGAAACTAACCAGCCATTCATTTTGAATAATCAGGGTACTATTTTATGCAGCAGCGTATACGGGCAGTGTAGCCTGACCCAGCCTCCGGTAAAAACGACGCAATATACGTATCGGCCGTCTGCGTAACCGGCAAAGCTTTTTTGAGTATGCTGACCATTCCGTTTCAAGCTCGGTAACAGGCCTTGATATCATTACTCACAGTCTTTATGCGTAGATAAAGAAGTACGGCCCAGATTCTTCGGTCAGCCAAGCCCCAAACAATGGCGAACAATACTTTATCTTAAAAATCAGATTATTAAGCCACTTCTTGCGAGGTGGCTTTTTTGTTAATTGCCGCCAAAATGGCGCTAATGTGTCGCTGGACGTTTTACCGACTCACCGCATTAGCACAGTGCAGATCCTTACGGCAACCTGGCTACCACCTTGATTTCAAAGTGAAAGCCAGACAGCCAAGAGACGCCGACCCCGGTCAAGGCAGGATAAGGGGCTTCGCCCCAGAATTCCGGGACCACGCTCCAGATGGTTTCCAGGTTCGATTCAGGGTCGACCACAAAAACGGTTACATCCATAACGTCCTCAAACGTGCAGCCCGCGGCAAACAACACCGCGTTCAAATTCTCAAATGCCCGCCTCACCTGTGTTTTTAAATCCGGTTCAGGTGAACCGTCTTCCTGGCTTCCCACCTGCCCTGACACGAATAAAAAGCCGTTGGCTCTCACTGCCGGGGAATAGCGATTGCGGTTATAGAGATCTTGCCGCCCTTCAGGAAAAACCACATCGCGCATTGCCATAACATACCTCTGAATAACCGTTTCAAGATGGATGACTTGTGTGTAACCGAAGTCTAGAGGCATAGTGACGGTAAGATAAACGCGCAAAACGCCGCATCATTATTTGTAAAATACAAACAATCAGAAAGGCATGAGGCAACGAGATGGATCGCTTTGACGCAATGCAGGCTTTTATTCGGGTGGTCGAGTCGGGCAGCTTTACCAAAGCCGCTGCGACGTTACAGATGAACAAGACCACCGTTACCCAGTTAATCCAACAACTCGAGACCCGATTGCGCGTCAAATTGCTGAACAGAACCACCAGAAAGGTGCATGTTACTGCCGATGGCACGGTGTATTACGAGCATGCCGTCCGTTTGCTTGCTGCGATGGATGATGCGGAAACCAGCCTCTCCAGTGCCGTTACAACGCCCAGAGGTAAGCTGCGGGTTGACGTTCCCAGCCCACTGGCTCGTCTGATTCTGGTACCCGCCTTGCCTGAATTTTATGCGCAATACCCCGATATCCAGATTGATCTCGGTGCCAGCGATCGAAAGGTAGACATGATCAGGGAGAACGTGGACTGCGTGATACGAGGAGGCGGTATCTCGGAGCAGTCACTGATTGCCCGCCATGTCGGGGATTTGACGATCGGAGCCTATGCCACACCGAATTACCTGGCTCACGCGGGGACACCCACCCACCCTAATCAACTGGAGCAATCAGAACATTATCTGGTCGGCTATCTGAATTCACAAACCGGAAAGGTTGCCGCACTGGAAGCGAGCCATGATGGCAACACAGTCAGGATTAACGGGCGCTATCAGCTTGCCGTTGATGATGGCAATGCCTATCTTGCCGCTGGCCTGGCAGGACTTGGCATTATTTTGTTGCCCAGTTACATGGCAGAAGCGCATGAGGCGCGTGGCGAATTGCACCGGCTGTTCGAACAGTGGGAATTTAGCCCAATGCCACTTTATCTGGCTTTTCCCCCAAACCGGTATTTAAGCGCCAAGCTTCGGGTGTTTATCGACTGGGTGATTGAACTTATGGCTCGCCATGCGCCAAAGTGTGCCCGGTGATCGGCGGGACGTTTAACAATTCTTACTCATTACCCATCCACTTCACCTATACTTTACCGACATCACGGTTTCGATAAGGCTTGATTGTGCTGGCAAACATTCTGATTGCCCTTGTTGCAGCGATACACGTTTACATCCTCATCCTGGAAATGTTCTTGTGGAACACCCACGTTGGTCGTAAAGCCTTTAATTTACGCGCTGATTTTGCTCGCGATACCAAGACAATGGCTGCGAATCAGGGGTTGTACAATGGTTTTTTAGCCGCTGGATTACTCTGGGGATTATGGCTGGGCGAAGCAGGTTTTCAATTTAAGGTCTTTTTCCTTGCCTGCGTTTTGGTTGCCGGACTCTACGGCGCCCTCACCGTGAGTAGGAAAATCCTCTATGTTCAAGCAATTCCCGCGTTGATTGCGCTCATCGCGCTGATGAGCCATTGACGCATTTTAAAAAAGGATGATGGCATGGATGCATTAACCTACCCCTACACCTTACAGGATTTATTATCCCTGTATGAGTTCGAACCCCTGCTTGAACCTATACACCGGGAGAAACACTATAGCGCGCTGATTGATTGGGCGGAAAAGGAAGTGCTGTTTGGCAATGATTCCGAAACGCTGCTTATCATTGCGTCGTTCTGCCTGGACGTGAAACTGGATTATGACGAGATAAACGGCTATCTCGATCGCTATCTGTATGAGAATAAAATAAAAAGGCCCAACTCAGATACCAGCGCCTTGGTCTGGCTAAAGATACAAATGTGGTATTTGCTGAACACCCCGAACGCCAAGGGCGTAGAAGAGAGCTTATATCTGTTTTCCCAGCACTTTTTCGACTTTGGCCCGCGTTTTTTTGCAAAGACCACCGGCTATCTGAACAACCTCTATTACCAACTGTATGACAGTGGCTGGGGGGATTATCCGACCAAGGCCGAATCCATGGATGAGCAGGCGCTTTTGCGCTTCGTTAAGGAGCGCATACGCCCGCTTTATCGCAAGCTAACCCATAACGAGTGGCTCACATTACTCGCACGCGGACAGCCAGCCGGTAATCGTCTGGCGTAAAAAAACCGCCTTCTCATCGGCCGCCCTATAAACAGGCTCGCACAGTGAGTAAGGCGGTTGTCAGAAGAGAAAGTCTGAATTACTTAGTAGCAGCCTTCTCAGCGGGTTCTGTCATCTTGTGATTGATGCGGTTATCAAAATTTTCGCTAAACTGCTTTTTCTGCTCCGGCGTCAGAACGTTATAGATCTTGTTCTGCGTCTCCAGACGACTTACCATCCGCGCTTTATGAATCTCATCCTGCTTGTTGACCTGCGCTTGGGCTTTCGCCACATCGAACGTGTCTGCGGCAATCACATCACGCATTGCACGGTGTTCGTCCTGCATTACTTTGCGCATGTTATCGCGCGCATCGCGGATAATATCCCCAACCTGCTTTTTCTGCGCCTCGGTCAGGTTGAGATCCTTAAGCATCCACTCTTCATGCATGCCAGTACGAGGGCCACCGCGTTCACCTTTCATCATACGAGCTTCATGACCGTGGCCTTTTTGAGCATCGTTCGCATGCGCAATACCCGCTGCGCCAAACGCCAAGGTAGATGCCACCAGAATCGCTGTCAGTTTACGCATAGTGCTATCTCTCTCTTTCCAGGTTACTCATTAACGACGATTGTCGTGTTGACGGTGTTGAGTATAGACGGTGCAACTTCGAGTTAATTAGCGTAAGGGTAAATCTCTGCAAGTTCCGTCTCCACAATTGCGTCAAATGTGGAGAATGCGGAGAAACTATGTAAACCCTGCAAGGAAAACGTTAAGGCTCTCTTAGTCTAGGTAACAATGAAAATATAAAATTACTAAAATCAATCCATTATCAAAAAACAAAGTTTTTTACTCTTAAATCGCTTGCTATTTAATCTTTGTCTATCTAGATTGTATTTCATGAACAAGAAAACGCAGACAGTACCAACATCATTGCCAGCGCAGGCCTACCAGCTTGACGGACAACTCTGTTTCGCACTCTATTCAGCCAATCTGGCAATGAATAAAGTCTATAGAAAACAGCTGGCAGCACTGTCGCTTACCTATCCCCAGTATCTTGTTATGCTGGTGCTGTGGGAACGCGACGGACTTACGGTGTCGGAACTGGGTGAACAGCTTTATCTGGATTCTGCCACGCTGACGCCGTTGCTCAAGCGATTGCAACAATCCGGCCTGGTAAGCAGAACGCGCAGTGCAGAAGATGAACGTCAGGTGCTGATTCGGTTGACGGAAGAAGGCAGCGCATTGCAACAAAAGGCGCGTGCCATACCGGAAAGCATGCGGTGCGCCACACAGTGTGATGACACCACGCTGCAAGCAATGAAGCAGCAATTAGAATACCTGCGAGCCAGACTGATCGAGAATCTTTGATGGCCGCTTATCTCGACGTTTTATTTCGACCATTTAAATAGCACACGATTTAATATCGTGATAAAAAATAGCCCATAGGAGTTACACCATGTCCATTGAAAAAGTACTGTATGTCGCTCACGCAAAAGCCACCGGCGGACGCGATGGCCGCGCCGAATCCTCCGATCAGCAACTGAGCGTCAAATTGACGACGCCGCGCGAACTGGGCGGTGCCGGTGGCGAAGGGACTAACCCGGAACAGCTGTTTGCCGCAGGTTACTCAGCCTGTTTCCTTGGCGCGCTGAAATTTGTCGCCAGCAAAGAAAAAATTGCACTGCCAGCGGCGACCACCATTGAGGGGAGCGTCGGTATCGGTGCCGCACCAACCGGATTTGCCATTGAAGTGGAATTAAAAATTGATCTGCCGGGATTGGCGCGTGAAACGGCACAAGCACTGGTGGAAAAAGCCCATATCGTGTGCCCGTATTCTAACGCCACACGCGGCAATATCGACGTAACCCTGACGCTACTGTAAGTCACACAGCGTCATGCAAACGGCAGTTTGCTGCCGTTTGCTCAGCGAGCACCAACACCAGTGGAAAAAACAGGACAAATCAAACCGATCAGGGAAGTGAACGACTAAAGGCGGAGGCATCCTTCGCCAAGGCGTCAATATAGGCGCCAATCATTTTAATGCGCTGCACCAGGGGATTTCGTTCCGGCGACGCATCCATAGAGTTTAATTGAATCACTAACCTTTCGATCTGCGCGCACAGCTCCGCTTCCCGCTGTTGGGCCTGCGTGAGCTGCTGCTGCCAGGTTTCACGGTCCTGACGCCAGCCTTGCTGCTGCAACCTGACACAACGTTCCAAATCGGTAAGCGCACTTTCCAGCGCCGGTTCCCACTCATCCACCCACATAGCGATTCCTTAGCACTCTGATCCCGCGAATTATAATGATTGTTGGCACGGACAACAAACCTTCTGGCATGCCGTCCCGATTATCGAGTGTCGTCGCAGGGAATGACACGAATCACAATAAATAAACATTTATTTCACATAACATTCAACACTCGCTACAGTAAACTCATCAGACCAGTTTCTTGCGCGGTTTCTGTGGAGAGCATCATGCACGCCTATCCCCTGCTTTTTTCGCCACTCGATTTGGGCTTCACCACGTTAAAAAACCGCGTCATCATGGGTTCGATGCACACCGGTTTGGAAGAGCATCCGCAAGGCACCGCGCGGTTGGCAGCGTTTTATCGAGAACGCGCGCAGGGCGGCGTAGCGCTGATTGTCACCGGCGGTATTGCGCCCAACGCCAAAGGGGCCGTGGTCGCCGGCGGTGCGACACTTGAACATGAAACGCAGCTACATCACCATGTCCCGATCACCGCTGCGGTGCATGAAGCGGGAGGAAAGATTGCGCTGCAAATTCTGCATGCCGGACGCTACAGCTATCAACCCGATCCCGTTGCGCCTTCCGCCCTTCAGGCACCGATCAGCCCTTTCCTTCCCCACGCCATGACCCATGAGGAAATTTTACACACCATCGCTGATTTTGCCCGCTGTGCGGCGCTGGCCCAACAGGCAGGCTATGACGGTGTGGAAATCATGGGCTCTGAAGGGTATCTGATTAACCAGTTTCTGGTCGAGCGCACCAACCAGCGCCATGACGACTGGGGTGGCAACGAACAAAACCGCCGCCGCTTCGCATTGGAGATTGTGCGCGCGGTACGCCGTACGACCGGGCCGCACTTTATTATCATCTATCGCCTGTCGATGCTCGATCTGGTGGAGTCCGGCTCCTCATGGCAAGAGATAGAGACGCTGGCTCAAGAGATGGAAGCCGCAGGCGTCACGCTACTTAACACCGGTATTGGTTGGCACGAGGCACGCATCCCGACCATCGCAACGCTGGTGCCGCGCGGTGCCTTTGGCTGGGTGACTCAGCGTTTGATGGGCAAGGTCAGCATACCGCTTATCACCACCAACCGCATCAACGATCCGGCACAGGCAGAACAGATGCTGGCACAGGGTTGCGCTGATATGGTTTCCATGGCGCGCCCCTTTCTGGCGGATGCGCACTTGCTTGAAAAAGCAGAAACCGGCCGCAGCGATGAGATCAATACCTGTATCGGCTGCAATCAAGCCTGCCTCGATCGCATTTTTGTCGGCAAGGTGACGTCATGTTTAGTCAACCCGCGCGCCTGCCATGAAACAAAACTGCCCGTAAGAGCGACAGACACACCGCAACGGATTGCCGTGGTCGGCGCTGGCCCGGCAGGGCTTGCTTTTGCCATTAACGCGGCACAGCGTGGCCATGCGGTGACGTTGTTCGAAGCGGACAGTAACATCGGCGGCCAGTTTAATCTGGCCCGGCAAATCCCCGGCAAAAAGGAATTCACGGAGACGCTGCGCTATTACCGCCGTATGTTGGTGCTCACTCACGTATTGGTACGCCTCAACACCACAGCCACGGTAGACGATCTTAAAACTTTCGATACGGTTATCCTTGCATGTGGCATAACGCCACGCACGCCAGAGATTCCCGGCATTGATCACCCAAGCGTAGTGAGCTACTTACAGGTGCTGCGCGATAAAGTTGCCGTTGGCAAACGGGTGGCAATTATCGGTGCTGGCGGGATTGGCGTTGATGTTGCCCATTACCTGAGCGCGCCACCGCAAGCCGATTTCTATACCGAATGGGGTATCGATCGCACGCTTGATAAACGGGGCGGCGTGCTGGCACTCCCGGCCGAGACAGCAACAGGTTCGATACATCAGCATGAAATCGTGCTGCTGCAACGCAAGGCAGGAAAGCTGGGTGAACATCTCGGTAAAACCACCGGGTGGATACACCGGGCGCAGTTACTGCGCCACGGCGTGATCTTTATGGACGGCGTGCAATATCAACGTATTGACGATGCCGGGCTGCATATTATGCATGAGGGCCAAGAGCGATGCATCGCCGCCGACACCGTCATCGTCTGTGCAGGACAGGATTCACGGCGCGAGCTGTATGCGCCGTTGCAGGCTAGCGGGTGCGCCGTGCATCTGATTGGCGGTGCGGATGTCGCCGCCGAACTGGATGCCCGGCGGGCCATCGATCAGGCCACCCGGCTGGCGCTAACGCTGTAGCCGGTTGTTCAAGCTCCGTTCAGCGAGACGATGCCAGTTTCACCGCGCGCAACACCACGAACTTGTTGTTGCCCGCCAGCTGTTCGCAGTTGCCAAACAGGTGCTTCAGCTTCGAGTAATAGTTGAGGTGGCGGTTGCCTACAATGCGCAACTCACCGCCGTGTGCTAAACAGCGGCGCGCATCGCTGAACATGTTCCAGGCCAGATGGTCGGTGATAGTCTGCTGTTGGTGGAACGGCGGATTACACAGCACGGCTTGCAGCGAATCAGGGGCAATGTCGGCCAGGGAATTATTCACCACAAAACTGGCGCGCGGCAGATCTTGCGGACAGTTGATTTCCACGTTCATGCGGCTGGAAGCCAGCGCCATATGGGATTCATCAATAAAGCTGACCAGCGCTGAAGGATTTTGCGCCAGCGCCACCAGCCCGACAATCCCGTTACCGCAGCCTAAATCCACCATCTTGCCTTCAAGATCACGCGGCAAGTGCTGCATAAAAAAGCGCGTACCAATATCCAGGCTACCGCGTGAAAACACGTTGGCGTGGTTGTGGATACGGTAACCATAACCTTCCAGCTCCCACTCAACGGTTGGTGAATACTCACCTACATTGATTTGCGCCACGTCGCAGTGAATCAGACGCGCCTTTTTCCACGCCAGTGAGGTCCGCGTCGGGCCAATAATTTTTTCAAACAGTTGCAGCGTGGAAGTATGAATATCGCGCGCCTTAGCGCCAGCAATAATTCGCGTATGGGGAGCGACCACCGCGCGCAGCATGCGGAGCTGATGCTCCAGCATCGCCAGGGTTTTTGGCACCTTAATAACCACCAGCGATGGCGCATCGGGTAATGCCGCCAGGCTGTCTTGTAGCATGACGGATTCCGGCACAAAGCCGTTGAGCGACAGATTATGCCGCGTCGCCAGTTGGCTCAGGTAGCTGTCGCTGACGCAGAGCGGCTCATACGCCTGTAATCCACAGGCCAGTGCACCGAAGGTGTCGTTCAGAATCACAACAGGCCCGGGCGCAAGCTCCATGGCAGCAATCTCGTTAAGCAAAAACGCGTCTGCCGCTTCCCAGGCTTGTAAGGTGGAATTCTCAGCCGTTTTCGGATAACGCACCAACGTGAGCGTGCGCGTTTCCAGTTCCAGTTGGCTCATTGGCCTCTCCCGCGTCATAAAGGTTGCGCAGTTTACCCCGTAACGTCGGGTAGCCGTGAATGCTTTTCGCCAGTCAGGGCGAATCCAGCCGCGTGACATCCTGTTGCCATGGTTTTCCCCTAGGCAGAACCACGACACGACGATTGCCTTGCGCCTACATCATGTTACTCTGTTTCTCTAACGCTCTCGCCAGGAACATCGACCCGCTATGATTCGTTTCGCTATTGTAGGAACCAGTCAGATCACGCGCCAGTTTGTTGATGCTGCACATGAAACCGGCAAGATGAAATTGATCGCCATCTACTCCCGTTCGCAGGAAAAGGCGCAGCAATTTCAAACGGACTATCTGGTTGAACACTGTTTCACCTCTCTGGAGGCGCTCGCCCAGTCAGACCTGATTGATGCGGTTTACATCGCGAGCCCAAACAGCCTGCATGCGGAACAAACCATCCTGTTTCTTGAGCATGGTAAGCATGTGGTCTGCGAAAAACCGTTGGCATCGAACCATGCTCAAGCGCAGAGAATGATCGCCTGCGCACAGGCCAATCAGGTCGTGTTGTTTGAAGCCTTCAAAACCGCGAGCTTGCCCAATTACGCCGTGGTGATGCAAGGCCTGGCGCGCATCGGTCGATTGCGTAAAGTGTTTCTGAATTACTGCCAATATTCTTCCCGTTACCAGCCCTATCTGGCGGGAGAGAATCCCAACACCTTCAATCCGGCGTTCTCCAACGGCTCCATCATGGATATTGGCTACTACTGCCTGGCATTCGCCGTCAGCCTGTGGGGAGATCCCCACAATGTTCAGGCCAGTGCAACCCTGTTGGACAGCGGCGTGGACGGACACGGCAGCGTCGTGCTGAATTACGGGGATTTTGACGTGATTATCGCGCATTCCAAGGTGAGCAACAGCGCCATTCCCAGTGAAATTCAGGGGGAGGAAGGATCGCTGGTCATCGACCGGCTGTCGGAGTGCCAGCAGGTGAGCCTAATGCCGCGCAACGGCCAACGCATCGATTTGTCACAACCGCAGCATATCAACAGCATGCTGTATGAAGTGGAAACCTTTGCCTCACTGGTCGCCCAGAATGACGTCAATCACGCCTTTCTGGCACGCTCGCTCACCGTGGCGCGCTTGCAAACAGAAATTCGCCGCCAGACCGGGGTGGTGTTCCCCGCCGACAGCCAAACCGACAGCAGCTCGCTTTCAGAGGAGCGCTAACCAGCGCGGGTGAAAAACACACACAAAATTTGACCTGGATCGACTTTTCACCTATCTTTGCTGATGCAAAGGGGAGTAACTTTTCCGCCGATTAATCGTCATTACGAAGTCATGTGTCAGGCTTGCTGTAAAGTGGGCAGAGATGTGCTTCCGGTTATCGGGCAATACCAATGAGCATTCCGCATTGGCGTTGTAAGTGAGACCTTGCCGGAAGGCGAGGGACATTTGCAACGCGAGTGACCAAACGACCTGTGTCTTCCGATACATGTCGTTTTTTTTTACCTGGCCCACCACCGCGCCAGATAAAAATGAGGCCTGACGGTGTTAATTTTTGTTGCAAGGAACCTGTTATGAACTCCATCGGTACGCCGTGGTTGTGGGGCAGCTTCGCTGTCATCGTTATTGCCATGCTGGCGGTAGACCTGCTCTATCAAGGGCGTAAAGGTGCCACTACCATGACATTTCGCCAGGCTGCCGCCTGGTCATTGATTTGGGTTACGCTGTCGCTCGCCTTCAACGCCGGATTCTGGTGGTATCTGAAAGGCACGCTCGGCGTAGAAGTCGCCAACACACAAGCGCTCGCCTTCCTCACCGGCTATCTGATCGAAAAAGCGCTCGCCGTGGATAACGTCTTCGTCTGGCTGATGCTGTTCAGCTATTTCAGCGTGCCCGCCCAGTATCAGCGACGCGTACTGGTATATGGCGTGCTGGGTGCCATCATTCTGCGAACGCTGATGGTGTTTGGTGGCAGTTGGCTGGTTACGCAGTTCCAGTGGTTACTCTACGTGTTTGGCGCGTTCTTGCTGTTCACCGGCCTGAAAATGGCGTTTTCCAAAGACGATGGCGGCGATCTCGGTGACAAGCCGTTAGTGCGCTGGCTACGCGGCCACCTGCGGATGACGGACACCATCGAAAACGAACGCTTCTTCTTGCGGCGCAACGGCATTCTGTACGCCACCCCGCTGTTTTTAGTCTTGATTCTGGTTGAGATCAGCGATGTTATCTTTGCCGTTGACAGCATCCCGGCCATTTTTGCCGTTACCACCGACCCGTTCATTGTGCTGACCTCCAACCTGTTCGCCATTCTGGGTCTGCGCGCCATGTATTTTCTGCTGGCTGGCGTGGCGGAGAAGTTCTCGCTGCTCAAGTATGGTCTGGCCGTCATTCTGGTGTTTATCGGCACCAAAATGATGCTGATCGATCTGTTCCATATTCCTATCGCTATCTCTCTGGGCGTCGTTGCCAGCATTCTGGCTCTCACCCTGCTGATTAACCTGTGGGTTAACCAGCGCGCCGCTCGCTAAGCGACTTATCGCCTCCGTAACAGGAGGCGATTTCTACCAGCACTGACTTGCCATCCCCCTCATCCTGAAAAATTTTTCCATCGTTCACCCACGACTACCGCCTATTGGGCCACCAACACATGTACCAGAACCTGTCGGAGCTGAATTACCTGTACCATTACCACCTGAAACTAAGGATAATGCTAGTTCATCAGTAATTTCTTTCAAAATGACATTATGTTTTTCTTTCATTTTCTAACTCCTCTATTCTTTTGAACACCCTATGAGTAATATTGTTTGCATATTCAATCATACTTAAATAAATTATATTTTCTTTATCAAACACTCCTCTGTAGAACTGATATTTAAGCCCAGGAGCACAGATAAATAACTTGGCTTTTTGTTCAATAAGTTTCTCTATATCAGATTCTGTATTATCTCTCTCTATACTCCAGTGTAGATTCCTTCTTTCTAATTCCGTTTTCAATTTCGATATGTATTTATCTTCCGTGTATACCCCAAATAGATTCCCGAAAAAACCAGCCCCATGAATCCCCTGTATTGGGCTACGTCCAAGCATTGGGGATGGCATATAGATGAAGTATATCTTTTCTTTTACCATCCTAAATACCTTTGTAAGTGCCGATGCGCAAGGTTCCAGCTAAATAATATTTTTCATCACCATGGTTATTTTCAATTATTCCTTAAATTCAACGCAATTATTTTTATCTTGATTTCCCTCTAACTACAATGCACAAAAAGTAAACAAGATGATGTTATAAACATTGATTTATTACCGTGTACTGAAATGGCGTATTTTTTTCAGCAAAAATCACATAGAAGACAACAATGGTTACGGGTCAGTGTGTCATATAATACCAGCTACACCCGTTCAACGTGGTTCCCCCAAGGTAATTTACTATTTGGAACAGCTATTTATTCCTTATTATTGTTATAAGACATTTGACGTAAGTAGCTATCAATAAGTTCTGTATGGAAGCCACATGATTTGACACTCAGCAATAACTCTTTTGCTTTAGCATTCATACCTATTTCGTAAAGATAGAAAGAAAGTACTGCATCAATATGCAAACCATCTGAATGCAACATATCAATGTTATATTGACGCTCTGAATGTTTAAAACGTAGAATCTCCTCGATTCTTTTTTTGATAGTCATCATAGGAATAATTATTATCCTTTGCAATGGCATCTGTGAATGAGATAAGATAAATTAAATCTGTACGGAGCTTACTATTGCTGGATATTTCATTATATTCAGACAACCTTGCCGCAAATTTCTGGTTATATCCAAGAATAAAGAAATTACATAACAATATAATTATCTATATATTCTTATCCAGCAATAGTAGACACGGAAATCAGTGAGTAAACGCGTAATTCGAGGTAACTCATGAAAAAACTAATATAAACCAGCAATAAGCGCCATAAACAGCATACGCCAACATTCCGTAATGAACCTCTGAACTGGGTTCGGCGGTTACGGCGTACCCGCCTGGTGTTGCTCGGCCCCAAAATGATGCTGATCGTTCTATTCCCTATTCCTGTCGCTATCTCTCTGGTCATCCCCCTGCTGATTAAGGCGATTTATGAATGACCCGCCGCACAAAATCGTGTGCCATTGCTTTTTTTAATGCCTCTTTTCCCTATACTGCTCTGCGCAAACACTTTGTTACAGGTTATGAAAAAAAACCCATTGCATTCTCCAGAGGTTTTCATCCTGCAACGTGCCATCACACAACCCTTGTCAGCTTATGGAACGGGAATACCGCCTATTTTATGAAAAATACATACTCTGCAATTTTCCGCTATATAACGCGAGGCAGCCTGGTGCAGCAAATCGTTATCGGGCTGGCGCTAGGTATTACCCTCGCATTGTTGTCGCCCTCCGCCGCCCTTGCCGTCGGCCTGCTCGGTACGCTGTTCGTCGGCGGATTGAAAGCCGTGGCACCAGTACTGGTGCTGGTTCTGGTGATGGCCTCCATCACCAATCATCAGCAAGGGCAAAAAACCAATATCCGCCCCATCCTGATCCTCTACGGCATCGGCACCTTTTCGGCGGCGCTGGTCGCGGTGGTGTTGGGCTTTTTGTTTCCCACCACGCTGACCCTGAGTGCACAGTCTGCCGATATCGTGCCGCCAGCGGGCATTGTTGAAGTGCTGAAAGGGTTACTGATGAGCGTGGTCGCCAACCCGATACACGCGCTGATCAACGCTAACTACATTGGTATTCTGGTATGGGCCGTCGGTTTTGGCATCGCGTTTCGCCACGCCTCACCGTCCACCAAAGCCTTTATCAATGATGCATCGGATGCCGTTACTCTGCTGGTGCGCACGGTCATTCGTTTTGCACCGCTCGGGATTTTTGGCCTGGTTGCCTCTACGCTGGCAGAAACCGGCTTTGATGCACTGTGGGGTTATGCTCACCTGCTGACCGTGCTGGTCGGCGGCATGCTGATCGTGATGTTTGTTATCAATCCACTGATTGTATTCTGGAAAATTCGCCGCAATCCGTATCCGCTGGTACTGACTTGCCTGCGGGAAAGCGGTATTACCGCCTTTTTCACCCGCAGCTCAGCGGCAAACATCCCGGTGAATATGGAGCTGTGTCGCAAGCTGAATCTGGATGAAGACACCTACTCTGTCGCCATTCCGCTGGGTGCCACCATTAACATGGCGGGCGCGGCGGTAACCATCACCGTCCTGACGTTGGCTGCCGCGCATACGCTGGGCATCCATGTCGATATGCCAACCGCGTTGCTGCTTAGCGTGGTCGCCGCCATTTGCGCCTGCGGCGCATCCGGCGTGGCAGGAGGATCGCTGCTGTTAATCCCACTGGCGTGCAGCATGTTTGGTATCGCCAATGACGTAGCCATGCAGGTGGTCGCCGTCGGCTTTATCATCGGCGTGATTCAAGACTCGGTGGAAACCGCAGTGAACTCCTCGACGGACGTCATCTTTACGGCGGCGGTGTGTGATGCGGAAGATGCCAAGCTGGCAGAGAAAGAGCGGCTGAACCTGCTGTAAGGCTGCACGTTTCCCTCATCGTCTGTCTGAAGGTGAGGGAAAACGGAGCAATAACGACGTTAACGCGATTGCGTTTCAGCCCGGAATGGGTCCAATCCACGCTTCTGCATGCGCCAAAAACGAATGATGTTGTAGCCATTCAGAATCAAAAATGTGCCTTCAATCAGCGAACCGCCGATTGATCCAAGCCATACGTTATGTATTACCCAGCACAGTGTGGCGCACCAAATGATGCAGCGCGTGGTCAACCCGCTGGTGCGGAACAGCGCCCAGGTGCTGATCAGCGTACCAATGATTGGCAGCAGTTCAACCGCATGCTTAAGACCAGAAAGCCCAAACACCAGCGTCAGAATAATAAAGGCAAACATCACAACAAGGTTGTGGGTGCGCGTGGCAATCACCGTACGTCCGGCATTCAGCAGTGCGCTGGCACCAGCGGCATTTGCCCCCATCAAAAAGAAATGGATACCGATGATGGCGCTATAGAGGGAAAGCTGTAGTTTGAATTTGCGATCGTCACGGTTGAAAAATACGGTAATCCCCACCAGGAAGGCAATCGCCCCCACTGCCTGAGCAAACCAATAGCTCGTCATGATCTGTGCCTTGGGAAAAGGAGTGGTGAAAATAAATAAAACGGCGCCAATAAATGGAACGCCGTTTCATTTTAATTAAAAGCGGGAGGTTTTACAACGTTACGCCACTTTTAAATATCGCCAGTTCACGGAAATCATTGATCTCGTTTTTCGCCAGCTTTTTGCCATCAGCAATTTGCACGATCATGTCCACAAACTGGGTCAGCAAATCGTCCATTTCCACCCCATGGATCAGGCGGCCGGCATCAAAGTCGATCCAGTGCGGTTTTTTCTGTGCCAACTCGCTGTTGGTTGCCAGTTTCACCGTGGGTACAAAACCGCCGTAAGGCGTTCCGCGACCGGTACTGAACAATACCATATGGCAACCCGCGCCTGCCAGCGCGCTGGTAGCCACCGCATCGTTACCCGGTGCGCTGAGCAGGTTCAACCCCGGCGTATGCAGGCGTTCACCATACTTGAGCACGTCAACCACTTTGCTCTGTCCCGCTTTCTGGGTACAGCCCAGTGATTTCTCTTCCAGCGTGGTGATACCACCGGCCTTGTTACCCGGCGAGGGGTTCTCATAAATCGGCTGGTTGTGCTCGATAAAGTACTGTTTGAAGTCATTGACCATGTGGACCGTTTTTTCAAACGTCGCTTCATCGCGGCAACGGCTCATCAGAATACGCTCTGCGCCAAACATTTCCGGCACTTCCGTCAGCACGGTGGTGCCGCCGTTGGCGATCATGTAATCCGAGAAACGCCCCAACAACGGGTTGGCGGTAATGCCTGACAAACCATCCGAGCCGCCGCACTCCAGACCAAACTTGAGCTCGCTCAGTTTGCCCGGAACGCGTTGGTCGTGACGCATCGTTTCATACAATGCATGCAGACGCTCCAACCCGGCTTCGACTTCATCATCCTGCTGTTGGCAGATCATGAAAGTAACACGTTCTGCGTCATAGTCGCCTAACGTGGTGCGGAATGCGTCTACCTGATTGTTTTCACAGCCAAGTCCAATCACCAGCACCGCACCCGCGTTGGGGTGACGCACCATGTTTTGCAGCATGGTACGGGTGTTTTCATGGTCTTGCCCTAACTGCGAGCAACCAAACGGGTGGGTAAACAGGTACACCCCGTCAATGCCTTCAGCATTGTTGGTTTCTTTCAGGAAGCGGGTCTGGATCTGACGCGCTATGCCGTTTACACAGCCCACGGTCGGCAGGATCCACAGCTCATTACGCACCCCGACATCACCGTTGTTACGACGGTAGATCTGTACCTCACGATCGGCCATCTGTGCCGGCAGCGTCATGAATTCCGGCTGGTACTGATACTCATCCAGATCGCTCAGGTTGGTCTTGGCATTCTGGGAATGAATATGCTGCCCCGATGCGATAGCCGCTAACGCATGACCGATTGGCAAACCGTACTTCACGATCATCTCGCCCGGTGCGATGTCATAAAGCGCAAATTTGTGTCCGCGCGCCACCGGCTGCGGCAGCGTCACCGTGACGCCGCCCGCCGCTACCGTTTCGCCTTGCTCAACATCACGCAACGCAACGGCCACATTGTCCAGCGCATGGATTTTGATGATGCTTTGCATCGATAAATCTTCAGCCATTAACAATACCCTTCTACTGCCGCTCTCATGCCGCGATCGACGATCGCTTGCAGTTGCTGCGTAACCTGTTCTACCAATCCCGGCACCTGTGTCAGATCCTGTTCCCAGTGATCCGCATCGCTCAGCACGGTGGTAACCAGCGCTTGCAGCGAGGTGGTGCGATCGTTAACGCCGTGCCACAGGGTGCTATAGCGTTCCAGCCAGTGCGCATCATCTTGCAGCGGATAGGCTTCACCGTTGCGATCGCCGCGGTAGAACGCGATCAGCGCTGCCAATGCAAAGGTCAGACGCGCCGGTAATGCCCCTTTCTGCTCACGGTAGGCCAGCAGTTGCGGCAGGATACGGGTGCGGAATTTCGTCATGCCGTTCAGGGCAATGGATAACAACTGGTGCTGAATAAACGGGTTACGGAAACGGCTCAGTACCGCTTGGGCAAAGGACGTCAGCTCATCGTGCGGCAAATCCAGCACCGGAACGATCTCTTCGGCAATGGTTTTTTCCACAAAGCTGCTGATTTGCGCATCATTCATGGATTCGCCCACGGTATCCAGCCCGGCCAGGAAGGCGACCGGCACCAGCGCGGTGTGTGCACCGTTCAGAATCGCCACTTTGCGTTCTTTGTACGGCTTGATATCGTCAACGATGCGGATATTCAGGTCCAGCTTGTCGAGGCGCAGCTCTTGTGCCAGCGATTGCGGCCCCTGAATCACAAACAGGTAGAAGTATTCAGCGGTATCCCAGAAGGTATCCTGGTAGCCCATTTCCTGTTGCAGCGCTTCCACTTCGGCGCGCGGGTAGCCCGTCACAATACGGTCAACCAGCGTGGAGCAGAAGGTGTTGTTTTCGTTAATCCAGGTGACAAAGGCCTGCGGCAGTTCCCACTGCGCGGCATAGCGCAGCACCAGTTCTTTCAGTGCAACGCCGTTATAATCGATAAGTTCACACGGCAACAGCACCCAGCCTTTGTCGGCAGCACCGTTGAAGTGGTTGAAACGCTCAAACAGCAGGCGCGTCAGTTTTGCCGGATAGCTGACCGGCGGCGTATCCGTCAAACGATCTTCGGCGTGATAGCTGATGCCCGCTTCGGTAGTGTTGGAGAACACGAAACGAATATTGGCGTCATGTGCCAGTGCCAGATACTCGTCAAACTGACGGTAAATGTTGATTTCACGGTTAACAGAGCGGATCAGGCGCGGTTCACGCACCGCTTCACCCTGCTCATTCAAACCGCGAATGATTGTGGTATACAGCCCATCCTGAGTGTCTAATGAAGGCGGAAAATCGGTATCAATCGGACGAACGATCACCACACCCGCATCCAGATCGGTATGTTCGTTTAGCAAATCCAACTGCCAGTCGACGAACGCGCGCAGAAAGTTACCCTCACCGAATTGGATAATACGATCAGGATGTTGACGACCAGGGAAGTCACGACGATTCAATGTTTGCATTAAGAAGCTACCTCAGGACAGGAAGTGCGATCGGGGTCAGGTTGTTACCGCCCTGTCACCTTGCCCACGATACATGTCAAGGCGCGCGCACCTGCGCGCGCCCACGGTCTTATAATTCGATGGCGAAATAGTTTTTAGCGTTATCGAAACAGATGTTTTTCACCATGTCGCCCAGCAGGTTGATGTCTGCCGGTGCTTCGCCGTCTTCTACCCAGCGGCCGATCATCTGGCACAGGATGCGACGGAAATACTCATGGCGAGTGTAAGACAGGAAGCTGCGGCTGTCGGTCAACATACCGACAAAGCGGCTCAGCAGGCCCAGTTGCGCCAGCTGTGTCATTTGACGCTGCATGCCGTCTTTCTGATCGTTGAACCACCAGCCAGAACCAAACTGCATTTTGCCTGGCATGCCTTCACCCTGGAAGTTACCGATCATGGTGCCCAGCACTTCGTTATCGCGCGGGTTCAGGCAGTACAGAATGGTTTTCGGCAGCAGGTTTTCTTCATTCTGCTTGCTCAGCAGGCGAGACAGTTCTTGCGCCAGCGGACGGTCATTGATGGAGTCGAAACCAACGTCTGGCCCCAGCAGTTTAAATTGACGCAGGTTATTGTTACGCAGTGCACCAATGTGGTACTGCTGTACCCAACCGCGACGCGCATATTCCGCCCCCAGCCATACCAGTACGGCCGTTTTGAACTGCGCCACTTCCACATCGTTCAGCGCAGCACCGCCCAAACGACGAGACAGAATGCCATCCAGCGTCGCTTCGTCGGCTTCGGCAAACAACACCACGTCCAGCGCGTGGTCAGAAACTTTACAGCCGTGCGCAGCAAAGTGATCCAGACGCTTGGTCAGCGCGGTCTGCAAATCGCTGAAACGACGAATATCGGTATCAGACACTTCGCCCAGTTTCGCCATGTAGTCATTAAAGGTCGCCAACTCGATGTTGAAGGCCTTGTCCGGGCGCCAGCTCGGCAGCACTTTGACGTTAAAGCTGCCATCCGCGGCGATGGCTTTGTGATGGCGCAGATCGTCAATCGGGTCGTCAGTGGTGCCGACCATTTTCACGTTCATCTGCTGCATGATGCCGCGCGCGGTAAATTCATCACGCTCCAGCAAGGCGTTGCAGCGATCCCAAATCTCTTTCGCCGTACCCGGTGCTAACAGCGTACCTGTTACACCAAACGGGCGGCGCAGTTCCAGATGCGTCCAGTGGTACAGCGGGTTACCAATGGTGTGCGGTACGGTTTCTGCCCAGGCGGAGAATTTCTCCCAGTCGCTGGCATCACCGGTACAAAGACGCTCCGGCACGCCGTTAGTACGCATGGCACGCCATTTGTAGTGATCACCTTTTAACCAGATGTCATACAGGTTTTTAAAGCGGTAGTTTTCTGCAATCTGTTCAGGCGGCAAGTGGCAATGGTAATCAAAAATAGGCTGATCAGCCGCATAGTCATGATACAAACGACGAGCAAATTCGCTGTCTAACAGAAAATCTTCGCTAAGAAACTGGGGCATACTCTTCTTCCTCACCGTGCGCTCAGGCACAACATTGGCCTTTGTTGAAAGATATCACACCAATTATGCTGGATATCTCATATCATTAGTGAGGTCATGATCGCAAAAAATCATACGCCTGGCAAATTGGTCAGGACACCGCGCAGCAAGCTCTCAACACAGGCCGATATCGAACAAATTTTAGCAATTCCGCATAAATATAATGGTTTTGTGATGTCACTCAACTTTTAAAGTTGTATGACAAATTATTGTAGCGCCGTCTTGAACCGGTATTCAATCTCTATTCCATTCCCAAGAGAAAAAATTCTGGTCCAAATCAAAAGCAGGTTTCAAGAGAGTAAAAGGCGGCAAGGCGTCCTTATCGATGCGCCTTGCCACCTTCCTAAAAGTAAGCGCATATGACGCCACAAACCTACTCCGTTACTGAAACTCTGCGATTGCGCCCTTCTGGGAGGTGCGCTAGCCAACCTTGTTGGCTAATACGACACCGGTTGTTAGCACAGCTAGCGGCACGGTGTTATTTTTTTGACTCGGAGAGAAAACACAAATGCGTAAAATCAAAGGGCTACGTTGGTATATGATCGGGTTGGTGACCATTGGCACCGTGCTCGGTTACCTGACACGTAATGCTATCGCCGTTGCCGCCCCGACGTTGCAAGATCAGTTACATATCACGACACAGCAATACTCCTACATCATTGCTGCCTATTCCGCCTGCTATACCGTCATGCAACCTGTCGCCGGTTACGTGCTGGACCTGTTGGGCACCAAAGTCGGCTACGCCATGTTCGCCATCCTGTGGGCTATTTTCTGTGCCAGTACGGCAATGGCAAACAGCTGGCAAGGTCTGGCGCTGTCGCGTGGTTTGGTCGGCATGGCCGAAGCCGCCATGATACCTGCGGGCCTGAAGGCGAGCAGTGAATGGTTCCCGGCCAAAGAGCGTTCCGTTGCCGTAGGTTACTTCAACGTCGGTTCCTCGATCGGTGCCATGATCGCGCCGCCGTTGGTGGTTTGGGCCATCGTGATGCACAGTTGGGAAATGGCCTTTATCATCACCGGTGCCTTGAGCATGGTGTGGGCACTGTGCTGGCTGGCGTTTTATAAACACCCGAAAGACCAGAAAAAGCTGACCGATGAGGAACGCGATTACATCCTGAATGGTCAGGAATCTCAGCATCAGTCGAATAATGCCAAGAAGATGTCTGCCTGGCAGATCGTGCGTAACCGCCAGTTTTGGGGTATCGCACTGCCGCGTTTTCTGGCTGAACCGGCTTGGGGCACGATTAACGCCTGGATCCCGCTGTTTATGTTCAAGGTGTATGGCTTTAACCTGAAAGAAATCGCCATGTTTGCCTGGCTGCCGATGTTGTTTGCCGACTTTGGCTGTGTGCTGGGGGGTTACATGCCGATGCTGTTCCAGAAGTATTTCAAAGTGAACCTGATCGTTTCGCGTAAAATGGTGGTCACGCTGGGTGCGGTATTGATGATTGGCCCTGGGATTATCGGCCTGTTCACCAGTCCTTATGTTGCTATCGCGCTGCTGTGCGTAGGTGGATTTGCGCACCAGTCGCTGTCCGGTGCCTTGATCACGCTCTCTTCTGACGTGTTCGGTCGTAACGAAGTGGCTACCGCTAACGGGCTGACCGGCGGCGCTGGCTGGCTGGCGAGCACCCTGTTTGCCCTGGTGGTTGGCGCATTGGCAGACACCATCGGCTTCGGTCCGCTGTTCGCCGTGCTGGCAGCCTTTGACGTGCTGGGTGCCATTCTGATCTGGGTCATTCTGCAAGACCGTCCTGCGGTGCAAGCAGAACAACCAGCAACGCTCGAGGCGGCACAGCAGCATTAATCACTGCCTGTCTCGCGGTTAAACCCGTCTTGATGCCCGATAACCCCGGTTATCGGGCGTTTTTATTGCAGGCTGATAATGCATAACTGTGACCTTGATGTTGGTCGGCTACACGAATAAGTGGTATAACAAATCTCGACGCGATGGTTTTCTCAGCCTTTTTTCGCCCCTGTGGTGAGGTTGCGGCGCAGGAAAGTCGCAAGGAAAGGTTCCCCATTTACGGACCGTCATCTATTAAAGAGCAAAGATATGGCACTCACTGAGCCCCGTCGACTATACCAACAGTTAGCCGCAGAACTTAAACAGCGCATCGAAAGTGGCGTTTATCTTGTTGGCGAGAAATTACCCGCCGAACGCTACATTTCTGAAGAGATGAACGTCAGCCGCACGGTAGTGCGCGAGGCGATCATCATGCTGGAAGTGGAAGGCTACGTCGAGGTGCGCAAAGGCTCAGGCATTCATGTCATCTCCAATCAGCAAAGTCATCGCGTCCCCAGTGGCAGCGATATCGAGTTTGTCACTGCCGGACCGTTTGAGCTGTTGCAGGCACGCCAGTTAATCGAAAGCAATATTGCCGAATTTGCGGCGACTCAGGTGACGCGTCAAGACATTGTCCAATTGATGGAGATTCAGGAATATGCGCGTCAGGAAGACCGTTTCCGTGATTCCGAGTGGGATCTGAAGTTTCACATTCAGGTGGCGTTAGCGACACAGAACTCCGCCATGGCCACTATCGTGGAAAAAATGTGGAGCCAGCGGATACACAACCCCTACTGGCTTAAATTGCACGAACACATTGACGACCGTTCGATAGAAAGCTGGTGCGAAGAGCACGATCAAATCCTTAAAGCATTGATCCGCAAAGATCCCTACGCCGCCAAGCTGGCGATGTGGCAGCACCTGGAAAACACCAAGCAAATGCTGTTTCGTGCCACCACCGATGACTTCGAATTCAACGTTGACCGCTATATGTTTGCCGAAAATCCCGTCGTGCATCTTGAGCCGATCACTGCGCACAAATCCTGAGCACCCGCACAAAAAAACCTGTCGCCTCTGTCACTTAACAGAGGCAAAAACGTCTGAAAATACCCGTTAGTGTCAAAAAATGTAAAATCGGGCGCAAAAAAACCTTTTCTCTCAAATAGCAGCGATAAATCTCACATTTTCCTGTGATAATTCTCTATCTCAACCTTTAGGCTTTTGTTACAGTTAGAAGCTCTTTTTAACGCTTAATCCGGTATTTCCGGCGTTACTGCCGCCAAGACGCAACAATACACGTTCGTCGGGCAAAATGGATTAAGCTAATGAGATAGATGAACATCGGTATGTTCTACTCTAACAGCGCTCACCATGGCGAGCCGGTGTACATAATGACCCTTGCAGTCGGTGTATTTCATCGCCGATGGGCCACGTAGCATGCTGTTGTGTTAGGAATACCGAATGGAATTAATTAAAGAACTTGTTAATGCGCTTTGGCACCAAAATTTCGATATTCTCGCTGACCCCAAACTGGTTTGGACGCTCTATTTTATTCTGTTCATGATCCTGTTTTTGGAAAATGGTCTGTTACCCGCGGCCTTTCTGCCCGGAGACAGCCTGCTGGTATTGGTCGGCGTGCTGGTTGCCAAAGGTACGATGAATTATGCATTCACTATTGCGTTGTTAACCACCGCCGCCAGCCTTGGCTGCTGGGTAAGCTATATTCAAGGGAAGTGGCTGGGGAATACCCGGGTAGTACAAGGCTGGCTCTCTCATCTCCCCGCACACTATCACCAGCGTGCGCATCTGTTGTTCCACCGTCATGGGTTGTCCGCGCTGCTGGTTGGCCGTTTTCTCGCCTTTGTTCGCACGCTGCTGCCTACCATTGCCGGGCTTTCTGGGCTGGACAATACGCGCTTTCAGTTTTTCAACTGGATGAGCGGGCTGCTGTGGGTGTTGATCCTGGTGTCGCTCGGGTTTGCGATAGGCAAGACGCCGCTTTTCATGAAGTATGAAGACGAGTTGATGTTTTGCCTGATGATGTTGCCACTGGTGTTATTGTTCGTCGGTCTGTTCGGTTCACTGCTGGTGTTGTGGCGTAAGAAACGCGCCGACAATGCTGGAAAAGGGAACTAACGTGTTATTCGGTTGGCGTTATCTGAAAGCCATCTGGCGCATGATGATCCTGGTGATGCTGCCGATTATCCTGCTGACCCAGACACCGAGCCGTCAACAGGATGAAACGTTGCTGCAAATTTTTCCTCACCATCAGGGTGCCCCGCTCCCTGATGGCTTTTACGTTTACCAGCGTCTTAATGAGCGTGGTATCGCCATCAAAAGCATTACCCCTGCGCCGGACAGTCTGATTGTCAGGCTGGCTTCATCGGAGCAGACCTTTGCCGCGCGTGAAGCACTCCGATCCTCGCTTCCGCAGGCAAAAATCATCACTCAGCAGCCGCCTAAGCCCGTTCCTTTCTGGCGGCAAAAGCTCACGCAAAAAACTGCAACACTGGGGTGAAATGATATGAAAAAAGTAGCCGTTTTCCGTGGATTTGTTATCGCAAGTCTGGCGTTCTGCACCATCAACGCCTATGCCGCTGACGCAAAAGTACCGCCAGCAGGCACCTGCGCAGCCAAAGCCTATGATATCGAACAGCAGTTGGCGCAGGCTCGCCAGCACCGTAACGCAGGCCAGATTCAAGGTCTGGAAACAGCGCTGCGCAGTGTGCAAACTCACTGTCAGGATGATGACCTGCGCGTCAAACGTCAGCAAAATCTGGCTGAGAAACAAGCGAAAGTCGCGGAGCGAGAAGCGGAATTACGCGAAAGCCAGCAATCCGGTGCCGATGCGGACAAGATTCAAAAACGGCAGGGAAAACTCGCCGAAGCCCAGCAAGACTTGCGTGCGGCCCAGCAGGAAATCACCGCTGCCGGTGGGCAGTAATCCATCAGGTTCCGCTGGTATTGATTGCCGCCCACCCCATGTTCATAGACCCAGGTTGGGCGCGTTTTATGGTATTACCCAGCGCTTACAGCAGCTTATCAGAATTATCTCGTCCCACTTCGCCATTCCAATCGTAAAAGTTGAGCTATAGTTAATACTCGTTATTTATCCAAAAGGAGTTAATCATGGCTAAAGATCAACAATCTGAACTGTTGCGCAATGAGTTGAAATCACTGGCGGATACCCTGGAAGAAGTCTTGAACTCCTCAAGCGATAAATCCAAAGCGGAATTGGAAAAATTACGCAGCAAAGCGGAAAGCGCACTGAAGGACACGCGCTCACGGTTAAGTGAAACCGGCGAACGTATCGTTAACCAGACCAAAGAAGCTGCTGATTACGCGGATGACTATGTTCGGCAGAACCCGTGGACCGGCGTAGGTATCGGCGCTGCGGTAGGGGTTGTGCTGGGCGTTTTGCTGGCACGCCGCTGATTGACGGGAGTTCAGTAATTTTTTATGACTGAAAAACAACGACAGGGCCCCGCTAGCGGGGCTATTGCTTCAGCGCAGCGTATCCTGACGCTGCTTGTCGGCATTGTGGAAACGCGCCTTCGTCTGGTTGTCATTGAGTTAGAAGAAGAAAAGAATCATCTGTTGCAGCTGCTGCTGCTCACCGGACTCACCCTTATTTTCGCCGCATTCGGTCTGATGAGCCTGATTGCACTGATTATTTGGGGTCTGGAGCCAGAATACCGTTTGTTGGCATTAGCCTGGATCACCGCCACGCTGCTCGGTCTGGCACTGATTATCGGCCTGTGGACACTCGCCAAGGCGCGTCGCGCCACGCTGCTCAAAGCCACGCGTAAAGAACTTCGCACCGACAGAGCGCTGCTGGAAGAGGAGGAAAAATGAATCGTCAGCAGCGCCGGGAAGAAAAGACCCGACTGTTACGCCAGATTGAGCAGCAGCGTATCGATGTGATTTATGAAAGAAGAGTGTGGCTGGAAAAAACAGCCCGCTACGATGGTTACTGGCTGCGCATCATGGCGTGGCGTCGCTACTGGCTTCTCGCTTCCGGCGCTGCGGCGCTGTATGGCGTGCGCCACCCAAACCGGCTGATTCGTTGGGCCAGACGCGGCATTGGCCTGCTGGGAACACTACGGCTTCTGCGCAAAACGCTGTCGCCCCGCTAGGCACCACGGATTGCTGGCACATATTCAGATTTTCTGAAAAAAACAGACAATTTAACTCGCTGGAATCCAAATCATTTCCCCCATAGTATTTGCTCCATACCGGATGTGCAGATGATATCCCCAGAGATATCCTGCTCTAGAGCGGCATACAGACCTGTTGCCAGCCCCCCTTTCCCTTGGAGACAAATGATGAAAAATTTAGAAAATACTGCGCTGCTTATCGCTCGCATCTTTATGCCAATCCTGTTCATCGTGGCAGGTTACGGCAAACTGGGTGATGCTTATGCGGGCACCGCGCAATATATGCAGGCGATGGGCGTTCCGACTTTTCTGCTGCCGCTGACCATTCTGCTGGAACTGGGCGGTGGCCTGGCGGTGCTGTTCGGTCTTCTGACTCGCACCGTAGCCCTTTTCACAGCGGGATTCACGCTGCTGACTGCCCTGCTGTTTCACACTAACTTTGCCGAAGGTGTAAATCAGTTGATGTTCCTGAAGAACCTGACCATCGCAGGCGGTTTTCTGCTGCTGGCAGTAACGGGTCCGGGTGCTTTCAGCATCGACCGTATTTTGAATAAAAAGTGGTAATACCGTAGTTTTATACCAAAGCAGTCTGATGCCAACACCAGGCATACCCTCTCGCACCAGCGGCGCAGTACTCTGCGCCCTGGTTTTTACATTGATGATGGAGGACCTATGGGACAACTGATCGATGGCGTATGGCACGATACCTGGTATGACACCAGCAAGACAGGCGGTCACTTCAAACGTACCACAGCGCAGTTTCGCCACTGGATAACGCCGGATGGCGCGCCGGGCGTTACGGGCGAAGGTGGCTTCGAGGCTCAAGCCAACCGCTACCACCTCTATGTTTCGCTCGCCTGCCCCTGGGCGCACCGCACCTTGCTGATGCGTCAGCTTAAAGGGTTACAGGAACATATCGGCGTGTCCGTGGTGCATCCGCTGATGTTGGATCATGGCTGGACTTTCGGCATCGATTTTCCTGACACCACCGGTGACTCACTCTATCAGCACGAATTTCTCTATCAGCTCTACCTGCATGCCGATACCGATTACAGCGGACGCGTTACCGTTCCGGTACTGTGGGACAAAGCGCGCCACACCATCGTCAGCAACGAATCCGCTGATATTATCCGCATGTTCAATTCGGCGTTTGATGGCATTGGCGCAACGCCCGGCGATTACTACCCGGAGGCGCGGCGTACGCAAATTGATGCGTTAAACGAATGGATTTACCCCACCATCAATAACGGCGTGTACAAAGCGGGATTTGCGACCTCGCAAAGCGCCTATGATGAAGCGGTCAATGGCGTATTCGAGGCATTGGCTTCGTTGGAAGTCCGTCTGGCGCAACAGCGTTACCTGACAGGCAACGCATTGACTGAAGCCGATATTCGGCTGTGGACCACGTTACTGCGCTTCGATCCGGTCTACCACACTCATTTCAAGTGTGACAAACGTCGGCTGGCAGACTACCCGAATCTGTTTGGGTTCCTGCGCGATATTTACCAAATTCCTGGCATTGCGGATACCGTGAACATCCCACATATCCGCCATCACTACTATCGCAGCCACGGTACCATCAATCCGCACGGCATTATTTCCATCGGGCCAGAAAACGACCTGAGCGCGCCGCACGGGCGCGACAGATTTAATGAGCGGACGGTTTAATCAGCAAACGATCGTCGCGAGCAGCACATCACGCCTGGTTCAGCGCTTTGGGCAATTCGCGCAAGAACCAGGATTTTGCCTCGCCCATGCTGTCACGACGCCAGGCCATGATAATCTGGCTCTCCATGGAATATTCCGGGCTGACAACCCGCAAGCGCCCTTCGGCAATATCCCTGGCGACCATCGGGTAAGGCATGGTGGCAACGCCCAATCCCGCCAACAGCGCGCGGCGTTTATCATCAATTGAACTCACCGTTAAACGCTGCTGCTTATCCAACAGTTGCACGGTCAATACCGGGCGTTCACGCGCGGTATCCGCCACGGCAATCCCGCGATATTTAATGCGAGTCACATCCGACAGGGGCTCAGGCTCCTGATGAATAGGGTGGTCCGGGCTGGCAACGTAAACGTTGTTCATGGTGTATAGCTTGCGCGTATTCACTTCGGAAGAGGCGCGAAAGTGCATATCAGGGGCAATCACGATATCGGCCCGCCCCTGCTCCAGACGCTCCCAGGCACCGGCCAGCACCTCGGTCAGCAATGACACTTGGGTATTAGCCTTCAGCGCCAGCTTATCCAGCAGGGGAAACAACTTCTCGGTAGGGATCAGCGCTTCAACGACAATGGTGATATGGGTTTCCCAGCCGCGTGCCAGCGCTTCCGCATCGGTGGTGAGTTTATCCGCCGCTTCGAGCAGGATTCTTCCCCGTTCGAGCAACATCCGGCCCACGTTGGTAAATTTAGTGCGGTGACCTGAGCGATCAAAAAGCACGACGTCGAGCTCTTCTTCCAGCTTCTGCATGGTATAGCTCAGCGCCGACGGCACGCGCCCCAGCTCATCAGCCGCCGCCGCAAAGCTGCCACGGCGATCGATGGCGTCCATCACTCGCAGCGCTTCCAGCGTTAATGCCCGATCTTTTGCCATTTATTCACTCATTCAGGAATTTTGAATATACCCACCAGATTAACTAGCTAACAATCCAACGTCCACACAATTACTATCTGTTTAGTATAATTTTTGAGGTGCAGAACCATGATCACATGCAGAACAGCGGAACAGTGCGGTCAAGCTGACTACGGCTGGCTGCAAGCGCGCTACACCTTCTCCTTCGGCCATTATTTCGATCCTGAACTGTTAGGCTTTGCCTCACTGCGCGTGTTGAACCAGGAAGTCCTCAAGCCAGGCGCGGCATTTCAGCCACGTACCTACCCGCAGGTCGATATTTTAAATATTCTGTTGCAAGGTGAAGCGGAATATCGCGACAGCAACGGCGGGCATATCCGCGCAAAAGCGGGTGACGTCTTGTTATTGGCGGCACAGCCAGCGGTAAGCTACAGCGAGCACAGCATCAGCGATGAAACGCCGTTGACGCGTTTGCAACTGTGGTTCAATGCCTGCCCGTCACGGGAAAACAGCGCGTTGCAACGGCTTGCACTGTGCAATGCAAAGGTCAAACTGCTCGCCTCACCGGAAGGTGAAAACGGCAGCCTGCAACTTCGCCAGCAGGTTTGGGTACATCATCTGCAACTCGATGAGGGTGAACAGCACACCTTTACGCTCAACGGCAACCGCGCCTACTTTCAGGTGATTCACGGTGCGATGGAAGCCATGACGCCGCAAGAGAACGCAACGGTATTACAGTGTGGAGACGGCGCCTTCATTCAGCAGGAAAAACAGCTGACTATCCGCGCCAAAGCCCCGTTGCGCGCGCTGCTGATCGATTTGGTTGCCTGAGTCGCTTTCTCGGCGCTTTGATGGATTATCACAGCGCACCCCGCGCCTTACATGGTAAGATGGAGGACGTGTTCATCATCAAGCGGTAGGATCAGGCCAATGGATTCAAGCGACCAAGACAAACTCCTTGCCCAGGCGGAAAGCATTTGCCAGCAGCGCAATGTACGCCTTACGCCACAGCGACTCGAAGTGCTTCGGCTGATGGCACAGCAACACGGCGCGATCAGTGCTTACGATCTGTTGGATCTGCTGCGCGCCTCAGAACCACAAGCAAAACCCCCTACCGTATACCGCGCGCTGGATTTTCTGCTGGAGCAAGGGTTTATCCATCGTGTGGAATCGACCAACAGCTATGTCATGTGTCACCACATTGAAGAGCATAGCCATACTTCAGCGCTGTTTATTTGCGATCGTTGCGGGCAAGTTACGGAACGCCAGACGGAAGGCATTGAAGCCATTCTTCAGCAGTTGGCACAAAGCGCTAATTTCACGCTGCGTCACAGCGTGGTCGAGGCACACGGCCTGTGCGAAGCCTGTCAGGAAGTGGCTGATTGCCGTGAACACGGGCACTGTCACCATGACCATACGGTGCCCATCAAGAGTGCGAAACCCGGACGTTGATCTGAAAGGCTGATACATCACCGACAAGGCTTTCCCTGAAAGAAACGCCCTGTCGGCTAACGGCGTTTAGCTCCACTCACCGTTGCGGATAACACCGACGGCCAATCCTTCAATGCTGAAGCTCTGCTCACGCAAATCAACCACGATGGGAGAAAATGCGTCATTCTCCGCCAGAAGTTGTACGGTGTTACCTTGACGTTTCAAGCGCTTAACCGTCACTTCATCCTCAATGCGCGCCACCACTACCTGGCCGTTACGCACCTCTTGGGTTTTATGCACGGCCAGCAAATCACCGTCTAATATACCGATGTCTTTCATAGACATACCGCTGACGCGCAGCAAAAAGTCGGCGTGCGGTTTGAACATGGCCGGATCGACCTGATAGTGACACTCGATGTGCTCTTGCGCCAGCAGCGGCTCACCCGCGGCGACACGGCCAATCAGCGGCAGTCCAACATTTTCTTCTTCCATCAACAGGCGGATCCCGCGTGATGCGCCGGAGACGATTTCAATCACGCCTTTGCGCGCCAGCGCCTTCAGATGCTCTTCCGCTGCGTTCGGTGAGCGGAAACCCAGTCGCTGGGCGATTTCGGCACGCGTTGGCGGCATGCCGGACTGCGCAATATGATCGCGAATCAGATCATAGACCTGCTGCTGTCTGGTTGTTAATGCTTTCATCCCGCCCCCTGGTTGTTTATACAGTTTATCTGTGAGTATATACAGGTCATCGCGGCTTGGGAATGACAGAGAGGCAAATACCCGTGTTTTTATGAGCGTTGCCCCAAAATCATGCTGAAATCACCCCAGGATGAGGGGCCAGAGAATGCTGACCCAGACAATGCCGGCAAACACCAAGGCCACAAACACGGCCGCCGATCCGATATCCTTGGCGCGCCCGGACAGTTCGTGATGCTCGGTTCCCACGCGATCGACAACCGCCTCAATGGCGCTGTTGACCAGTTCCATCAGCACCACTACCACCACTACGCCAATCAGCAATAGCCGCTCCAGCAGTGCTACGGGCAGCCAACACGCGACCAGCACCGCTACGACCAGCAGCATCAGTTCTTGTCGAAATGCAGCTTCGTGCTGCCATGCCTGTTTCAGCCCTTTGAGGGAGTACCCGGTTGCCTTGATAATCCGAGTTACCCCGGTAGCCTTATTCATGTTTTTTCACCCGTTTATCAGAGATTTTTTGCAATTTTCCCGTAACACCGTTGTCTCACACCACAGATCTCCCTTGTACTTTCTGGTATCCTTGCGGCGCATTGCTACTCAAGAGGCTTCTGGTTGTTATGTCCGGCTGGCGTAAAATTTACTATAAATTACTGAATTTCCCACTCAAATTGTTAGTGAAAAGCAAGATAATTCCTAACGATCCCGTGGCGGAGTTAGGGCTAGATCCTTCTCGCCCCATTCTTTATGTGCTGCCTTATAACTCACAGGCGGATTTACTGACGCTGCGCGCAAAATGCCAAGCGTTAGAACTGCCGGATCCGCTGGAACCCACGGAAATTGACGGTGTGTCGCTGCCCAGCCACGTATTTATTAACGATGGCCCACGCGTATTCCGCTATTACACGCCGAAGCAGGAATCCGTCAAACTGTTCCACGATTATCTGGATCTGCACCGCAACAATCCCTATCTCGATGTGCAGATGGTGCCCGTTTCTGTCATGTTTGGCCGCTCTCCGGGCCGTGAAGGACAGCACGGTGCCACGCCGCATCTGCGTCTGCTCAACGGGATTGAGAAATTTTTCGCCGTTATCTGGCTGGGACGCGACAGCTTTGTACGCTTCTCCAGCATCGTGTCGCTGCGTCACATGGCAACCGAACACGGCACCGACAAAACCATAGCGCACAAACTGGCGCGTGTCGCACGCATGCACTTTGCCCGTCAACGCCTGGCCGCCGTAGGCCCGCGTTTGCCGGTACGTCAGGAGCTATTCCATAAGCTGCTGGACTCGAAGGCCATCAAGAAAGCCGTTGAAGATGAGGCGCGCAGCAAGAAAATCTCCCATGAGAAAGCGCAGCAAAATGCTATCGCCCTGATGGAAGAGATCGCCGCGGACTTCTCTTATGAAGCCGTGCGGCTGTCGGATCGCATTCTGAGCTGGACCTGGAACCGCCTGTATCAAGGTATCAACGTACACAATGCCGAGCGCGTACGTCAGTTGGCGCAGGATGGCCATGAGCTGGTCTACGTGCCTTGCCACCGTAGTCACATGGACTACCTGCTGCTCTCCTATGTGCTTTACCACCAGGGTCTGGTTCCCCCCCATATCGCGGCAGGTATCAACCTGAATTTCTGGCCAGCAGGACCGATTTTCCGCCGTCTGGGTGCTTTCTTTATTCGCCGGACCTTCAAAGGCAACAAGCTCTACTCCA
The DNA here is from genome assembly GCF_025962655.1 of Candidatus Symbiopectobacterium sp. NZEC151. Lineage (GTDB taxonomy): Bacteria > Pseudomonadota > Gammaproteobacteria > Enterobacterales > Enterobacteriaceae > Symbiopectobacterium. The sequence goes on from NZ_JAGFPE010000003.1 coordinate 315,489, forward strand.
CCATTTTCCGTGAATATCTCGGTGAGCTGTTCTCTCGCGGCTACTCCGTTGAGTACTTTATGGAAGGGGGGCGTTCGCGCACCGGCCGTTTGCTGGAGCCCAAGACCGGCACGCTGGCCATGACCCTTCAGGCGATGCTTCGCGGTGGTACGCGCCCCATCACGCTGGTGCCGATTTATGTGGGTTATGAGCATGTGATGGAAGTGGGCACCTATGCCAAAGAGTTGCGCGGTGCCACTAAAGAGAAAGAAGGCTTGATGCAGATGGTGCGCGGGTTACGCAAACTGCGCAATCTGGGGCAAGGCTATGTGAATTTTGGCGAGCCACTGTCGCTGACGCCTTACCTCAATCACCATGTGCCGCAGTGGCGCGAGGCGATCGATCCGATTGAAGCGCAGCGCCCTACCTGGCTCACGCCTACCGTGCAGAATATTGCCGATATCATCATGGTGCGCATTAACAACGCCGCAGCCGCCAACGCCATGAACCTGTGCTCCACCGCACTGTTGGCATCACGTCAGCGCGCGCTGACCCGTGAACAAATGCATGAGCAACTGGACTGCTATTTGCAATTGCTGCGCAACGTGCCTTACAGCAAAGATGTCACTGCGCCGAAAAAGACGGCGCCGGAACTGCTGGAACACGCGCTGGCAATGAACAAATTTGAAGTTGAACAAGACAATATTGGCGAGATCATCATTCTGCCGCGCGAACAGGCCGTGTTGATGACGTATTACCGCAACAACATCCAGCATTTGCTGGTGCTGCCATCGATGATCGCCAGCATTATCATGCACCGTGGCAGGATCACGCCGGATGAATTAACACGACAAATGTCGTTGATTTACCCGTTAATTCAAGCCGAACTGTTCTTGCATTACAGTAAAGAGGCACTGCCTGCGGTCATTGAAACGTTAACCACGGAGCTGGTGCGTCAGGAACTGATTGTCATCAAACAAGATGCGCTGGTGCTAAATCCGCTGCGAATTCGCACGCTCCAACTGCTGGCTGCCGGTGTGCGGGAAACCCTGCAACGCTACGCGATTACGCTGTCATTACTCGGCGCTAACCCGGAAATGAACCGCGGTACCTTGGAAAAAGAAAGCCGCAATATGGCCCAGCGTCTGTCGGTGCTGCATGGCATTAACGCGCCTGAGTTCTTTGATAAAGCCGTGTTCTCAACGCTGGTAGCCACGCTACGTCAGGAAGGCTACATCAGCGACAGCAGCAGCGTGGATACGCGCAGTACACTGGAGCTCTATCGTATTCTGAGCGATTTAATCACACCGGAAGTCAGGTTGACGATTGAAAGTGCCAGTACACCGGCCAGCGCAGAACCGGAAGACGAAAAGCAGGAAGTAGCGCAAGCGTAGTGTTGCGTTAAAGCACCATCCGTTACCGCTTTACTCCGGCATCACACGCCCTGTGTGATGCCGGGGACCATCACAGCCCCAGCACAATTCCCGCAAACAACACCATGCCCACATAGTTATTGTTGAGGAACGCACGGAAACAGGCATCGCGCTCACGCCCGGCGGTCAGCCATTGCTGATAACCAAAAAGACCAGCCGCCATCAGCACCGTCAGGAAAAATGCGGCGCCCAGCTTCATTTGCATGCCTAGCACCACCATCAACGCCAGCATGCTCGCCTGCAACAAGCCGATGATCAAGGTATCAAAGCGCCCGAACAGAATAGCGGTGGATTTGATGCCAATCTTGAGATCATCATCGCGATCGACCATGGCATATTGCGTGTCATAGGCGACAGTCCAGCAGATGTAGGCTAAAAACATGATCCAGGCGCTGGCGGGCAGCGATTCGCTGACTGCGGCATACGCCATGGGGATCGACCAGCCGAAGGCTGCGCCCAACACAAACTGCGGCAGATGGCTGACGCGTTTCATGAAGGGGTATATCCATGCCAACGCCAACGCCGCCACGGAGAGCCAAATGGTCATCCGATTCAACGTCAGCACCAGCGCAAACGCCAGTAGCACCAAAACGACAAACAGCACTTTTGCCGATTGCTCGCTCACCAGGCCGCTGGGTAAAGGGCGAGACGCGGTACGTTTGACATGCCCATCAAAATGGCGGTCGGCGTAATCATTGATCACACAGCCTGCCGCGCGCATCAGAAACACCCCCGCGACAAACACCAACAGCGTCCACGGTCTCGGCACACCGCCACCCGCCAGCCATAATGCCCAGAGGGTTGGCCAGAGCAACAGCAGGGAACCGATCGGCCTATCAATTCGCATTAACCGACAGTAAGCGCCCCATTTTCCCGCTGTCATACTTCGTTCCAACGTCATTTCTCCTTAACGGTTACCCTGGTCAACGCCTTGAAAATGATACGCAGGCGACGAGGGCAAAAACAATTCTGTCAGCAGTATCGGCTGATTAAACAAACGCAAACGGGATCGCCGAGCCCACAGGTTTTCACAGCGTCCAATGTGTATGTAATCGCGTTGCAGGGAGTTCTGTTTGAACAGATAGCGCCCGAGCGGTGTATTACCAAGCGTAGTCAACGCGGACACCGAGGTGTCAAGGGCTGAGGGCGGAATCAGCGTTCTGGCGGCCACCCAGGGCTGTCCATCGCCGTAGATTATCACCTCTCGCAGCCAATAACGCGCGCAGTCAGGCAACTCGTGCTGTTCATCACCCAGCATCTCAGCCGCAACGTAACCATTATAGTACGGCACCACCGTCAACTGTGTGCAATGTCGTTCCAGCCGCTGCGTCATCGAACCGGTCTCTGTCAGCCAGGTATCGACGGGGGATGGTAACGCCATCGGCGTTTCTTTTAACCAATCGGTCGCGTGCAACCATTCTATGGTGCGCAGCAGTGTTAGCGCTGCATCGGACATATCCCTACTCCAATGGTGGCTGTTGTAACGCACAAAACATCACGCCTCAGCACACCCCGCCACCGTTGGGTGCGCAATATGATAACATTTTTTTAATCTTTGACAGCGCGCTGGCAAGATTTGATCGCCGTTTGCTCAGAAAAAAGACAAAAATGGCGCATAAAAAAACACTATCTGGCGCTATACCAGATAGTGTTTACGTTGAGCGTAAAAGCGTGTTGATGCTATCCACCCGGGCCTCAGCGCAACGCGCCAGTGCCCGGCGTTGATTACATCATGCCGCCCATACCACCCATACCGCCCATGCCACCCATACCGCCAGCAGCACCTAAATCGCCTTTATCTTCTTTCGGCAGGTCGGTAATCATACATTCGGTAGTGATCATCAGGCCTGCAATGGATGCGGCATATTGCAGTGCAGAACGGGTTACTTTGGTTGGATCCAGAATACCCATGTCGATCATGTTGCCGTAAGCTTCGGTTGCGGCGTTGTAACCGTAGTTACCTTCGCCTGCTTTCACGTTGTTAGCCACAACGGAAGGTTCTTCACCGGCATTTTCCACGATTTGACGCAGCGGTGCTTCCATCGCGCGCAGCGCAACACGAATACCCACGTTCTGATCTTCGTTTTCAGCTTGCAGATTGCGAATGGCATTGGCTACGCGAATCAGCGCTACACCACCACCGGCAACCACGCCTTCTTCAACGGCAGCACGGGTCGCGTGCAGCGCATCTTCAACGCGTGCTTTCTTCTCTTTCATTTCGACTTCAGTAGCCGCGCCGACTTTGATAACGGCAACGCCGCCCGCCAGTTTGGCAACGCGCTCTTGCAGTTTTTCGCGATCGTAATCGGAAGTCGCATCTTCAATCTGCTGACGAATCTGACCAACACGACCCTGGATAACCACTTCATCACCCACACCGTCGATGATGATGGTGGTGTCTTTGTTGATCACAACGCGTTTTGCCTGACCCAGATCTTCCAGGGTGGCTTTTTCCAGTTCCAGACCGATCTCTTCAGAGATAACGGTACCGGCAGTCAGGGTTGCGATGTCTTGCAGCATGGCTTTACGACGATCGCCGAAGCCAGGTGCCTTCACGGCAGCCACTTTAACGATACCGCGCATGGTGTTCACCACCAGCGTAGCCAGCGCTTCACCTTCAACATCTTCTGCGATGATCAGCAGCGGTTTGCCTGCTTTGGCAACGGCTTCCAGTACCGGCAGCATTTCACGGATGTTGGAGATCTTTTTGTCAGCCAGCAGGATGAACGGGCTTTCCAGCTCAACGGAACCGGTTTCCGGTTTGTTGATGAAATACGGGGAGAGATAACCGCGATCGAACTGCATCCCTTCCACAACGGCCAGTTCATCTTGTAAGCCGGAGCCTTCTTCGACGGTGATAACGCCTTCTTTGCCCACTTTCTCCATGGCTTCAGCGATCAGTTTACCCACTGTGTCATCAGAGTTGGCAGAGATGGTACCGACCTGAGCAATGGCTTTGGTGTCAGCGCAAGGTACGGACAGTTTTTTCAGTTCTTCAACCGCAGCGATAACCGCTTTATCGATACCGCGTTTCAGATCCATCGGGTTCATGCCTGCGGCAACGGCCTTCAGACCTTCGTTCACGATAGACTGTGCCAGTACGGTTGCCGTGGTGGTGCCGTCGCCCGCTGCGTCGTTCGCTTTGGAGGCCACTTCTTTCACCATCTGTGCGCCCATGTTTTCGAACTTGTCTTCCAGCTCGATTTCACGCGCTACGGACACGCCGTCTTTGGTAATAACCGGAGAACCAAAAGATTTATCCAGGACGACGTTGCGGCCTTTCGGGCCTAAAGTCACTTTTACTGCGTTCGCAAGAACGTTCACGCCGCGCAGCATTTTTACGCGCGCGTCATTGCCGAATTTTACGTCTTTAGCTGCCATGGTTTATTTCCCTTAAATTCGTTCGATTCAGATGATTACGCTTCAACAATCGCCAGGATGTCGCTTTCAGACATGATCAGGACTTCTTCGTTGTCGATCTTCTCGGCTTTCACGCCATAGCCATCATTAAAAATGACGATATCGCCAACTTTCACATCCAGCGGTTTTACGTCGCCGTTTTCCAGAATGCGGCCATGGCCCACAGCCAGTACTTCACCACGGGTAGATTTAGCCGCAGCAGAACCGGTCAGAACAATACCGCCAGCAGATTTGGACTCGACTTCTTTACGCTTGACGATCACGCGGTCATGCAATGGACGAATTTTCATTGATAGCTCTCCTTTGAGAAAGTCCATATCAGTTTGGGATTAACGCCGGGTACATTTTGATACCCGCCTTGTGAGTTTCTAAGTGGGGACGATTCGCTTCCCTTCAAGGGAGAAAAAGGTTTTTTTTTGCGATAACGATGGAATTCTGATAATGAAGAATAAAAATTAGATATAAAACAGATGTTTAATATCTTTTTCTTAATCAGCATCATTTGTCTTGATCGTCTCTATGCTCGAGGTTTTTACGGTCATCATCTTTGCGATAGTACTCACCGTCAAAGGTGTTGCCGTTGTTGCCGGACGATGCGGTGCCAGCGCCACGCCAAATGTGCAGATGAGGCATCAGTTTAACCGTCAACCGCTTTTGCAACGGGGGCAACAACAGCAGCAATCCCAGGAAGTCAGTGAAAAAACCGGGCAGCAGCAGCAAAAAGCCCGCCAATACCAGCGATACGCTTTTGACCATTTCCGCCGCAGGGCTCTCTCCCGCCGCGATTTTCTGCTGCATTTGAATAAACGTTTTCACCCCTTGATTGCGCACCAGAGAAACGCCAATACAGGAGGTAAACACCACCAGCAGCAACGTCACCGCGACGCCCAGAACTTCCGCAACGCGGATGAACAGCGAAATTTCGATGTAGGCAAAAAGAAAGAGTAGGAATAGCGGTAACCAGCGCACTGGATTCTCCTGATTTATTTAACTGTTTGTTATAAAACGAACAAAACGATCGATATCCGCCTGAGTCACAGGCTGCCGTCATCTGTTATGCATCCGGCCATCATGAAGACCTATCACCAGAGATCCAACATCAACCCTTATAATTTAATGAAGTGGTAGCGCAAGCGAGGATTTTCAACCTGTAGATGGAAAATTTCGTTGCGCAATAATCACCAGTGACCACTATCACAATTTATTTACTTTATTAATTACACATCTTCATTGAGTGATCGAAACTACGCTTTTGGGATTCTATACAATATATCATCACCCCAGCGGAGGCAGTTATGGTCAATCGTTCTGCGACTGTTGCCTGTGGTGATACATTTTGTGGTAACACCCTCGTGATAATAACTCGCGTTTATTGGCACGATTATTGGTTAACACGCTTTTTTGTTAACACCAAGGTGGTTAGCAAAACGCGTTCTCATCAAGTTGCAGGATTCAAGAGAAGGCTCTCATGTCAGACAACATCCGTATTGAAGAAGACCTGTTAGGTAACCGTGAAGTTCCCGCCGATGCCTACTATGGCATTCATACCCTGCGGGCAATTGAAAATTTTTACATCAGCAACCACAAAATCAGCGATATTCCCGAATTCGTGCGTGGCATGGTGATGGTCAAAAAGGCCGCTGCCTTGGCAAACCGCGAGTTGAAAACCATTCCCCGCGCGATTGCCGATACTATTATCCGTGCCTGCGATGAAGTGCTGAACAACGGCAAATGCATGGATCAGTTCCCGGTTGATGTGTATCAGGGGGGAGCGGGCACCTCGGTGAACATGAACACCAACGAAGTGCTGGCTAACATTGGTCTGGAGCTGATGGGCCATAACAAAGGTGAATACCAGTATCTCAACCCTAACGATCATCTGAACAAGTGCCAGTCCACCAACGACGCCTATCCCACCGGCTTTCGTATTGCGGTGTACAGTGCCATCCTGACGCTGATAGACGCCATCACCCAGTTGGCTGACGGCTTCGAGCGCAAGGCCAAAGAATTTGAAACCATCCTGAAGATGGGGCGTACCCAGTTGCAGGATGCAGTGCCGATGACGCTGGGTCAGGAATTCCACGCATTCTCTGTGCTGCTTTACGAAGAAAACAAAAACCTGCTGCGCACCGGCGAGTTGCTGCTGGAAGTGAATCTGGGCGCAACCGCTATCGGCACGCGGTTGAACACACCGGACGGTTACCAACAGTTAGCCGTGCAGCGTCTGGCAGAAGTGAGCGGCCTGGCGTGCGTACCGGCTGAGGATTTGATCGAAGCCACCTCCGACTGCGGCGCTTACGTGATGGTGCACGGTGCGCTGAAACGTCTGGCGGTGAAGATGTCGAAGATCTGTAACGACCTTAGGCTGCTTTCTTCCGGCCCGCGCGCTGGCCTCAATGAAATCAACCTGCCGGAATTGCAGGCAGGCTCTTCCATCATGCCCGCTAAGGTCAATCCGGTGGTGCCGGAAGTGGTCAATCAGGTGTGCTTCAAGGTGATCGGCAACGACACCTGCGTCACCATGGCCTCTGAAGCGGGTCAGTTGCAGCTCAACGTGATGGAGCCGGTGATCGGCCAGGCGATGTTTGAATCTATCCATATTCTTACCAACGCCTGTCACAACCTGCTGGAAAAATGCGTTAACGGCATTACAGCCAACAAAGCGGTGTGTGAAGCCTACGTGTTCAACTCCATCGGCATTGTCACCTACCTCAACCCGTTTATTGGCCACCACAATGGCGACATTGTCGGCAAGATTTGCGCCGAAACCGGTAAGAGCGTGCGTGAAGTGGTGCTGGAGCGCGGTCTGCTGACCGAAAGTGAACTGGATGACATTTTCTCGGTACAAAACCTGATGCACCCGGCCTATAAGGCCAAACGTTACACGGATGACAACGACGCGTCTTAAGCGTCCAATCGGTTAGCACAGCGCGCCTCACCATCGGGTGCGCTCGCGTTACTCCTGACAGGCACGTCGGCATTTTGCGGGCGTGCCTTTTTTATGGCCTCAGGTTTGCCCATAACCATAAGAATTTCTTATCTAAAAAAGGAGCATTGGTATGTTTGCCTTTGAGTTGGTTATCGTTCTGTTGGCTATTTACCTCGGCGCACGGCTCGGTGGGATCGGTATCGGTTTTGCTGGCGGTCTCGGCGTTCTGGTTCTGACACTGGTGTTTCAAATCAAACCCGGTGCCATTCCCTTCGACGTGATTCAAATCATCATGGCGGTCATCGCCGCCATCGCGGCCATGCAGGTCGCCGGAGGAATGGATTATCTGGTGAGCCTGGCGGAAAAATTGCTACGGCGTCAGCCCAAATACGTCACCTTTTTGGCCCCTGTCGTCACCTATTTTATGACACTGTTGGCGGGGACAGGGCACACGGCGTTCTCAACCCTGCCGGTGATTGCCGAAGTGGCTAAAGAACAAGGGATCCGCCCCTCCCGCCCGTTATCGATTGCCGTTGTGGCCTCGCAAATCGCCATCACAGCCTCACCGATTTCCGCCGCCGTGGTTTTCGTTGCCAGCATTCTTGAACCGAAAGGCGTCAGCTATCTGCTGCTGCTCGGCATCTGTATTCCCACCACCTTATGCGCGGTGTTACTTACCGCCGTAGTGACCAACTTTTTGGGCAAGGAGCTGAAAGACGACGAGATTTATCAGGCGCGGTTGGCAAAGGGTGAAACCGTGCTGCGCGGCGTCAGCAAGCTGGAGATAAAAATGGGGGCCAAGCGTTCTGTGCTGCTGTTTTTAGTGGGGATTGTCGCTGTGATGCTTTACGCCACCGCCATCAGCGACACCGTCGGGCTGATTGCCAAGCCCATACTGCCGCGTAACGAAGCCATCGTGGTCTTTATGCTGACGGTCGCCACCCTGATCTGCATCACCTGTAAGCTGGATACCGCCAAAATCCTCTCTGCCAGCACCTTCAAATCCGGCATGAGCGCCTGCATTTGCGTGATGGGCGTGGCCTGGTTAGGCGATACCTTCGTAAAAGCGCACATCGGTGAAATTCAGGGCACCGCAGGGGTATTGTTGCAGAATTACCCGTGGATGCTGGCGGTAATACTGTTTTTTGCCTCTACCCTGCTCTACTCACAGGCGGCGACAGCGAAGGCGCTGATGCCCGCGGCATTACTGCTGGGCGTGACGCCAGTCACTGCCGTCGCCTCCTTTGCCGCGGTGTCAGCGCTGTTCGTGTTACCCACCTATCCTACGCTGCTCGCCGCCGTAGAAATGGATGACACCGGTTCAACCCGTATCGGCAAGTATGTCTTTAACCACGCGTTCCTGGTGCCTGGCGTTCTGGCGATTACGCTATCCGTCATCTTTGGCTTTGTTCTGGGGAATCTGGTGCTGTAACGCCCCTCCGGTATTCACCCCGGGCGGTGCTTCGCCGCCCGGCATCCATTCCCCTTGGCCCCCAAAGCAGGGTATAGTACCCCCAGTTCCTCTTTCACTGGGGTGACCATGGAAAATCCTGCGAGCAGTAGCGCCATCGTTGTCCTGTGTACCGCACCGGACGAACCCATTGCACAACAGTTGGCGACCGATGTGCTCAATGCCGGGCTGGCAGCCTGTGTCACAGTACTGCCTGGCGCGCACTCTTTCTATGTCTGGGAAGGTAAGCTGGAGCAGCAAAAGGAAGTGCAACTGGTGATCAAGAGCGATACCTTGCACCAACCTGCGCTGCTGCAACGCCTGAAACAACAACACCCTTATCAAACGCCGGAACTGTTGGTGGTTCCGATCACGGATGGCGACAAAGATTACCTGACATGGCTAACCGCATCCTTACGCTGATCCTGCTGTTAAGCACGCTGATCTGCCCTCAACTGGCAGGCGCATCCCTGTTTGCGCCATCATCTCCAGTGCAAAACAGCCGCTTTCTAACGGTAGATCGCGCCTTTGCTTTCGATTTTCAGCAACAGCAAGAGACGCTGACGCTGCGCTGGCAAATCCATCCGGGCTATTATCTCTATCGCGATAAAATCAGCCTGGCTCCTGGCCAAGCCGTATTAGGCGACATGTCCTTACCCGCAGGTCTGCCGCACAAGGACGACTTTTTCGGCGAAGTGGCAATTTTTCGCGATAGCCTCACGGTGACCGTCCCTGTTACGCAGAGCACCGCGGGTGCAACGGTGCGAGTTACCTATCAAGGCTGTGCCGATGCAGGTTTTTGCTACCCGCCTGAAACGCGGGACATTCCGTTAAGCGCAGTGACCGCAGGCCATCAGCCAACGCCCAGCGATAGAGCTCCAACGGCCACAACACCGGTAGCACCAGCACAACTGCCGTTTTCTCCGCTTTGGGCGCTGTTAATCGGTATTGGTGTTGCCTTCACCCCCTGCGTGCTCCCGATGTACCCACTGATTTCCGGGCTGATTCTTGGCAGGAAACAGCAATTATCCGCGCGTCGCACCCTGCTGCTGGCATTCACCTATGTGCAAGGCATGGCGCTGACCTACACGCTGCTCGGCGTTATCATCGCGGCGGCAGGGCTACGCTTTCAGGCGGCGCTACAGCACCCAGCCGTGTTGATCGGCTTGTCACTGTTGTTTATCGCCCTTGCGCTGTCGATGTTTGGCCTCTATAACCTACAAATGCCCTCCGCCCTGCAAACCCGTCTGGCGCTGTGGAGCAATCGACAACAAAGCGGCTCTCTGGGTGGGGTCTTTTGCATGGGGGCACTGGCAGGACTAATCTGCTCGCCCTGCACCACAGCCCCACTCAGCGCCATCCTGCTCTACATTGCGCAAAGCGGTAATAGCGTCGCCGGTGGCGGCATCCTTTATCTCTATGCGCTCGGTATGGGCTTGCCGCTTATCGCGGTGACGCTGTTCGGCAACCGCTTTTTACCCCGTAGCGGTCCTTGGATGCAGCACATCAAAACTGCTTTTGGGTTTGTCATTCTGGCCTTACCGGTTTTTCTGCTGGAACGCGTTGTAGGCGATATCTGGGGAGCTCGCCTGTGGAGCCTGCTGATAATTTCCTTCCTGAGTTGGCTGATCATACTGGGCTTGCGCAGCCATTGGCGCGGGATGCGTTTGATACAACTGCTGCTTTTGATTGGTGCCGTGACCGCCGCTCGTCCATTGCAAGAATGGTTAATGCCTTCATCAAGCCAAGCCAGCACCGCTCACACATCGACTCTGCCGTTTACACCGGTTCATCATCTGGAAGGGTTGAACCAATCCCTCACTAGCAGCCAGCGCCCTGCCATGCTGGATTTATATGCCGACTGGTGTGTAGCCTGCAAAGAGTTTGAGAAATACACCTTCAGCGATGCGGACGTTAAACAGGATCTGGTCAGGTTTCAACTCCTTCAGGCGGATGTCACCGCCAACAACGCGCAGCAAAATGCCTTGCTGAAAAAATTTCAGGTTATGGGGTTACCGACCATACTCTTTTTTGACAGTAATGGCCGAGAGATTCCCGACTCACGCATTACGGGTTTTATGAATGCCGAGGCGTTCCGGGCACATTTGCAAAAACTGGGGCAATAAGCTGCTGAAACGGTGGCGGCCCCAGTCTGAATCAAGGGGGATATCATGCAACTACAGCGGGACGAGGTACTTGAGAGCGCGCTGATCTTACTGGAACAACAGGGCGTTGCCGCCTTAACGTTAGACACTCTGGCGGAGAAACACTGCATCACCGCAGAGGCCATGACCGCCTTCTGGCCGGATCGTGAAGCACTCCTCTATGATTGTCTGCGGCACCACAGCCAGCAGGTGGATACCTGGCGACGTCAGCTGTTGCTGGATGACGCGCTCTCGGTTGAGGAAAAACTGCTGGCGCGCTATCAGGTGTTGCATGAGGCGTTACAGAACCAGCGCTATCCCGGCTGCTTGTTTATTGCGGCGTGCAGTTTTTATCCTGATATCCATCATCCCATCCATCAGATTGCAGAGCGTCAAAAACAGGCATCGCTCCACTACACGCGCGAACTTCTGGCGCAGTTGGAAACGGACGATCCTGAAATGGTCGCTCAGCAGATGGAATTGATTCTCGAAGGTTGCCTGAGTCGGTTGATGGTAAAACACCACGCGGATGACATCGCCACGGCACGCCGTCTGGCGGAGGATGTACTGCGGTTCGCGTTATGCCGCAAAAACGGTGCGCTAACCTGACAGAACCTGGGGCGCGACGCTGAGAAATGCGTCATCCTGACTGAAAAGTCGGCAATCAACGTGGTTTTGATGCTTTTCCTGCACAAACCCGTTGACGGCAAGCGGCCAATACGGTTTAATGCGCCCCGTTGCCCGGATAGCTCAGTCGGTAGAGCAGGGGATTGAAAATCCCCGTGTCCTTGGTTCGATTCCGAGTCCGGGCACCACTTCTCCTTTTTTATGCCTCCCTATGCGTTCCTATAAATCCCTATGTGTTTGTAATGCAACCAAAGTGGCATAAAAATCTTTCCCGATGCATTCTTAGTTATCCCTAGGTATCCGGAAAAAAGTGGGTCAAATTACGGGTCATTCAGTTCGATGAACGGAGTGACCCGCCCATGTTGACTGATAGCAAGATCCGCTCAGCCAAAAACCTAGAAAAATCATACAAGCTCACCGATGCGTTAGGGCTTTATCTAACGATATCTACTCATGGTGCTAAGCGGTGGTATTTCCGCTATACCTTCGACCGTAAAGAGAACCGCCTCGCCTTTGGCGCTTACCCGTTGATTTCATTGGCAGCAGCCCGAGAAAAGCGCGACGCGGCGCGTAAGTTGCTGGCATCCGGTGTCTGCCCTTCGCTGTCTCGCAAGGCAGAAAAATCCGCAGTGGACGAATCAAGAACGTTTCGCTATATCGCCACTGGCTGGCACACCAGCAGCCTTAATCTGTGGTCGGACGCGCACGCCGCTAAAATCCTCACCTGCCTGAAACGCTACGTTTTTCCTGCTATTGGCGCGATGGATATCGCTCAGATTGAAACCCGCCATCTGGCACAACTGGTTAAAGCGATTGACGATAAAGGCGTGCATGACGTCGCGGGGCGCGTGCGCCAGCATCTGACCAAAATCATGCGTCATGCGGTGCAGCAAGGCGTGATCAAATACAATCCAGCTTACGATCTGGATGGCGTTGTGACTCCGGTTGTGACCCAACATCATCCTGCCCTGCCGCTGAAACGCCTACCAGAACTGCTGGTGAAGATTGATAGCTACCAAGGTCGGATGCTAACTCGACTAGCGCTGGAACTTAATCTCCATGTTTTCCTGCGCGCCAGTGAGCTACGTCTTGCCCGCTGGGATGAATTCAACCTGAAAGTGCATATCTGGACCGTGCCACCCCAGCGCGAAGCGGTAAACGGCGTGAGATTCTCAGAACGTGGCGCAAAAATGAGGGATGAACATCTGGTGCCGCTGTCACGGCAGGCGGTCGCCCTACTGGAACAGATTCGGGCAATTTCTGGCGAATCAGTCTTTGTTTTTCCGGGTGCACATACGTTGAACAAGCCGATGAGTGAAAACACCATCAACAAGGCGCTGCGCGTTATTGGCTATGACACCAAAACCGAGGTGTGCGGCCACGGTTTCAGGACCATGGCCTGTAGCGCCCTGAACGAGTCCGGACGCTGGTCAAAGGATGCCATCGAGCGACAGATGAGTCACAAAGAGCGCAACGGTGTGCGGGCAGCTTACGTGCATAAGGCGGAGCATCTGGAAGCCAGAATCGAAATGATGCAGTGGTGGTCAGATTATCTGGATGTCAATCGAGAGGGTTATGTCGCACCCTATGTTTATGCGCGGAGTAACGCAGGGAAGCATTGATCTTGCCGCTGACGCGTTACCCACACAGGCTCCCGACAGGCTTTCTATTCCATAGAAAGCCTGTCGGGAGCAATTTCGTTGCATCATGCATGCAGCACTGATTCACAACAAGAACGCCTTTGCCGCCCTTCCCATTCTGTCAGTCACTGCTCATAACGCTATGATTTCGTCGATTTGCCCTGCCGTGAAGCAGCCAATTTTTTGTTGCAGGCATCCAGCACCCAGGCTGAAAAATTCGCGTCAGGGTCATTCGCTTTTTCCAGCGCGACGCTGGCATTGATTGCTTCGATAAGCTCGTGCGGGAAACGTATTCCCTTTGTTGTCGAACGTTTGTTTTTTGAGCCTGTAGGCATGCCGTTTTCCTTTTCACTGAACGAACACTATACAAGGGAAAATAATTTTCAAACACGTTGACGTGTATGTGCACCTAGCGTTATGGTGTATGTGCACCAAAAGAGAATTTATGGTGAAAAACGAAACCCGGCAGTGCGCCAACACTCACCGGGCTTCTGACCACAACATTAAGGAGACTAATGCTATGGCTGATGCTGATAGTAACACGCGCACGCCTTATCAATCACTGGCGGAGTGCGATAGCCTGTATTCTGCCATGAGCGCCGCACTGGCTCATCTGGACTTCTCGATCATGGACAACGATGAATTGTTGCTGGCCGCCTATTATTGCGCTGAAACCCGCGCCGGACTTTGCCATTGCCTCAATTTTATCGGTGACGCACTGATCACCTTTGCCGAAAATGAGGTGTACGAATCCACACCTGAGAGCTTATGCCAATTAGGGCATGGGCTGACCGCTATCTGTCTGCTTATCCCTGCCCTCACCGATATGCAGGAACGCGCGCAAGCACTGACCAGCAAGACAACGTGCTGAACCTAGCACTCCCGATCAAAGCTCTGCCGTCAGTAGTGACGGGCAGAGCTTTTTTGTTGGTGGAACTGCATAACCAAAAACTCATCACATTCGATATTGAGTAATTTAACGTCACGCCTTCCCTTTCTCGCTAGCATTCCCCAACGACATACTTCAACAGGGGAATAAAATGCAGCCCTGCGGACACACCAAGCATGACGCATTTAGGCTTATTAATTTCTGCGCTCCGCAGGAATTAACAAGTGGCGTGAGGCGAGTAAATTCAATTTCGCAGAAATTGCTAATTTGCGTCGCCCGAACCCACCGGCGAGCGTTCCCCCCGAGGGGAACCGAGCAGGCCGGGGGGAGCCGCAAAAATTTTGCCGCCCCAGCGAGCAAAAAGGCATTCCCCAGAATGCCGGTTTTTGTGGGGGGCTTGCCCCGCACACCGTCGCGGCTAAGTCTCCGGCCCAAAGCCGGTAGCGTGGCGCGACTAACCACTTTGAAGTCGTTTTCCTATTTTTTCGCTGACCGGAACGGGCAAAAGAAAAAAGGGGCAAAAAACGGCGTCTCAAAGGGGTTAGTCGCGCGTAGCGCGCGACGGTGTGCCGCCGTTGACCTTGGGGGTTTTGGTGCGGCGTCCAGCCGCGACATTACCCCCATGCGCCAGGTAATAAGGGCGTCCAGCCCGCATGAACTGGTGCATGCCGTTTTGTGCCGGGAAATGTATTTTCCGGCGCATGACCGCAATGCGGTCACCTCTTTCTCCCCACAAGATCGCCTCATGACGTCGACTCATGCCTGTGGGCGAAGGTATTCCCCCATGCAATGAGGCGATAAAGCCGAAAGAGAGAACAGTCCAATACAATGCAAAGGAGGATGCATGCTTATTTACGATTACAGTGAACGACGGGCGCGTAATCACGAAAAGATCCGGGTCCTGCTCAATTTTCTGAAACAAGAAACCTACAGTAGTTTTAAAAACCTGATGCTGCTTTTTGATTTTAAAAATCACAAACCGCTTTATTTGCTGCTGGCGAAAGCCATTAGCTTGGGATTGGTCCAAAAGCATGAAATAAACACCAGAATGGTGAAAATCTCTCTGTGGGGGATCACCAATGACGGATTATCCGTTGTTGTCACACCCCATGAGGATGGCTTTCCTGCACGATTTGAGCCCTCGAAAGTCACTGGCTGGACGCTGATGCAGCGCCTTGATCGTCAGCTAGCACGGCTCCTTCTGGAGAAGAAAGGCGCTTATGGGTGGATCAGCGGCGCTGATTCAACATTCCGCAGCCGCTATAAGGTATATCATCGCCCGGCCGGGGTGATAACGTTACCTGACGGGACGGTTATCGCCGTTGAAGCTGAGCGCCATCTGAAAACCAAGGCCCGTTATCAGGCGATTGTCACCCAGCATTTGATAACTCGGACTCAAAAACTTTGGATGTACGTCTTCTACATCGTGCCAGACCCGCAGATAAAGCGAGCCATTGAGCGGATGTTCAATAGCGTGAAATACGCCATCGTCAGTCATCAGCGTATCCCGCTGGAAGCGAAGCACCGCAATGTTTTTCGGGTTTATACGGTTGAGGAACTGAACAGACTTGATCTAAACAATTACAAATAACCACATGATTTTTATACCAATGGTGATATCACTGATATCGTCATGTTTCCTATAGTTGAAGTTTTACGTAGCCGTCAATTTATTCTATATATTTAATATATTGAATTTTATCATTTTTAATGAACGAGCTCTTTTTGATTTAGATCAATAAATTGCCATATATAGCCTCAACGTAGTTGATTCTAACACCTTAGACCTCATAACGAATATGAGCTCTCATACATGAAAAGTTCCATTATTGGGAACCATTTATTGACATTCAATATTACCACACCTATCATAGTTCCCAAATGGAGAACATCAATGCGACTAATTGGCAAGCAAAGACTTCAGGTACTAAGCGGCATTAATCACGAAACTGATGTTTGGCTTTCTGCCTGGACAGCTGAGCTTACCAATGCTTACTGGAAAGATGTTAGAGCCGTTTTAGATACCTTTCCAAGAGCCCAGCAAGTTGATCAGGTATGCTGCATTTTTTTTGTGTGCGGCATTAAATCGCTGGGTATAAAAGTCACATTCAAGTTTGACAGGAGCATCGCAGTGATAAATCAAGTGGTATCAAAATGAATACAATCACCGAAGTTCGAGTCATTCGAACTGAAGAACAATATCATGCTTACCTTTCAGAAGTTGAAAGGTTGCTCACTTTTGAGCTTATTGCAGGCTCAGAAGATTCAGAGCGACTAGAGTTACTCACTGTTATCATTGAAAACTACGAGAATGCAAATTATCCAGTAACGCCGGTCAATCCTATCGATGCAATAAAGTTCAGAATGGAAGAGCAAGGATTAAAACAATCAGATTTAACCCCTTACTTCGGAACCAAAAGTCGGGTCTCTGAAGTCTTATCAGGAAAGCGCCAGCTGACAGTTGCAATGATAAAAGCTTTGTCAATAGGTTTAGGCATATCACCACAAACACTATTAGGCATGGAGACCGAGGCAGGATACGCAGATCGTACAGCAGCAGAAGATGTCAATTGGGCAAAATTTCCAATTAAAGAAATGCTTTCTAAAGGTTGGATCGAGAACCTGAAATCCAAGACTAAGGTTAATGCAGAAGAGCAAGTTAAAAAATTCATTGAAAGGCTTGGTTCAAACTATACTGCTACTGCATTTAAAAGGACATTAAATGGTGATGCCTATTCTCCAACAACCGTATATAAATTGCATGCTTGGGTGGCAAGAGTTGTACAAAAATCACGAGAGAAAAAACTAGCTGTAGAATTCAAAAAGGATTGTATTTCTAAAGATTTTCTAAAAGAACTAGCTCATTTAAGTTGGTCGGAATACGGCCCATTACTGGCTGTGGAATTTTTAGAGAAGAATGGTATATGTGTCATAATTGAGCCCCCACTTACGGGTACTGCAATAGATGGTGCCGCCTTGAAAGACACTGACGGGCGCCCCATAATTGCACTAACACTAAGGCAGGATCGTCTCGATAACTTTTGGTTCACTTTACTTCATGAAGTTGTACATATATGGAAGCATGTTGATTCAAATAATACCTTTGTTGATGATCTTGAGACTCTCAAAGATAGCGCTGATAAAATGGAAGCCGAAGCAAATAGAATTGCCAGAGATACATTAATTCCTCGAATTGTATGGAAACGGAGTTCAGCATATTTGACCCCTAGTAAAAGCACAATTGATGAACTCTCCAGAGAATTAAGAATCCATCCATCCATCATTGCGGGAAGGATACGAAGGGAGACTGGTCAATATAATCAATTTTCAGAGCTAGTTGGGCAAGGTGAAGTCAGAAAACATTTTCCTAATCATATTTGGTAAGTGAGGATTTATGTACCCTAAATACATGCCTATCTTAAAAGCTAAAAAAGGCGAATTCGAAGCAATCGATAACTTGCAGGCTAATCCTCAAGTAATGGAAAGCATACTTCCTGTATTTGAAATTCCGATCCTTACAAAAAAACAACGAGAATCAAAAAAATACATTAACATTAGAAACCCAGTTGAGTTTTTTATTAACAACAACACAACTTCATTATCTAAAGTTATGCGCGGACTGCCAATGGGGATTGATATAAGTCGATGGGCTCCTAATTCAAATATCGAATCAGGAGAGCATATATTAAGCCATATAATCAGTTCACTTGAAAAAAATAATAGCCAAGTAATTCCTGTCATTGGTTATGATCGGTGGGAAGATGATGAATATTCAACAACCCTAAAAATAATCTCCCAAAGGCAAAATAATTTCATTATTAGACTAAACTCTTTTGCATTTGAAGATATGATTGAAGAAGAGCCATTTTTTGATACTTTCAATGATATATTTTCTTCATTAGATATTATTCCAGAACACTGTTCTGTTATTCTAGACTTCGAAGATATAACCAAATCGTCAATCGTCGACTTGAACGAAAAAGTTCAGAGAGCAATAACGACATTGCAACCTTATAATTTTAGATTTTTATCCATTGCTGGATGTTCTATTAGCGGTGACATCAATGGTATGGTTCCTAAGCGAGAATCACAAGGAATAGTAGTTCGTAAAGAAGTAAAAGTATGGAAAGCATTCAAAAAATTTCATCCAAGACTAAAATTGGTATTTGGCGATTATGGTATAGTAAGTCCATCAGTAGGTGATGAAATAATTGCCCCTAACGCAAATGGAAAAATTAGATATACAATCGATGACAGTATTTTTGTCGTTCGAGGTTATTCTCGCGCCATTGGGAAAAAAGGAGCTCAAATGCAAGATTTGTCAAAAAAACTGATATCTTCCCCGTACTACAAAGCACCTAAATTTAGCTGGGGAGACGAAATGATTGATAAATGTGCAAAAGAACAGTTTGTAGGAAATACAACAAATTGGGTTTCAATTGATACAAACCATCATGCCACGCATGTGTTTGCTGAAATCAGAGAGTTTGAATATACTATTCAACATCAACGAGAGTTTCAGCATTAAGTTAAAAAAGAGCGCTTCAGCGCTCTTTTTTATCACCACGATCAGATCAACACAATGAAACACTAAGCTTCAATTTTTAACAGGTCAGTTCAAAACAAAGGAATATTTCATCATGTTAATCGCTACTCGACCTCAAAATATATAATTCACATAATGGCTAAAAAATTCAGTTTCAGAAACGATTCGCTGTGTTATATTTCCCCTTCAACACGCTTAATTTTTTTAAAGAAGTTACCAGATATCTTTTCCTCTATTGATTGATAACTATCCAGAAATTGTATATCTACATGATTTTTATATTTTGTAGTAAACTCTTCGGCTTTTCCATCTGTTTTCTTTCTATCTGCTGTAGCAAAGAAAAATTTATGATATCTCCTAGGCGATACACCTTCAAATTGAATAAAAGAGACTTTTTCCGGATTGCTGCTATTTGCATCATTGATCGCATCATCATGGAGGTCCAGTGCCAGGCTTTTCTCATAAGGCTCTATATATATAACTTCTTTAATTCCAGCTGCTACTATATGTCGAGCACAGTTATGACATGGGAAAGTAGTTGTGAACATTAATTTTTCATATGTGGAGGCATCGCCAGTTCTAGCTAGTGTAGTTATAGCATCCATTTCCGCATGAATCGCTCTAGAATATTCAATTAAAGAACCGATTGGCGTTTTATCAAAAATCTCGTCAGCTATTTTTTCATAAAGTCCATCTAATGGAAGTTGTTTTAGAGTTTCATCTTGTACAATTTTATTCTCTTCAAAAAATTTATTCATTTCCTTTTTTAATTCACGAGTAATTCCGGATTTTATTTTGTTTTTATGTAAATCATTATAACAACGGCCACCTTTGTGAATGCATCTAAAATCATTTTCTTCATCTTCATAAGTATAAAGCCCTCCACCAAACTTAGGAACGTCATTTCGACCAGTTGAAATAATGTTTCCATTTCTATCTAGAATAGCAGCACCAACTTGTCGAGATAAGCAAGCTGACTGCAAGGATGCCGAGAAAGCAACAAACATTCCTTTTTCTTTGAATGTTGGAGATATTCCATTTTTGCCATGAATAATATTAATAAATCGAATTATTTTAGAGTCGATACTTGATCTATGACTATGGTTATTTTTGACAAAAAGATCGGAATCTAAAATAGTCTTTTCAACTTGTTGTCCATGCTTACCACCTGACTTTCTATCCAAGTGAATAAGTTCGTCAATCTGTTCAGGTTTAATTGTTTCATCTCTTAAATTTCTTTTTCTCTCAGATTCACTTCTCAGAACACCAATAAGATAAAAATTATGTTGATATACCATTCGAAGCAATTCTACTTCTGAAGGATTCTTTAGCTGATCGACAAGATATGCAATTTTTCCTTTGAAAATCGAATCTTCAGCTTCTCCTTTTCCAATTTTTATCTTTTGCTTGATAAGCTTTATTTTTGAAATTGCTGCCTCTGCCAATATCTGGGGGGAAAAACTATTTCGTAAATCATTTCCCTGTAGTTGTCTTTTTTTATAACGCTCATAGGGATTATCAATTTGGGTTGTAACATTACTAATACTATCCATAATCTCACTTAAAAGAATATGGTGAACTTCATATCCCATTTTTACTAAGTTATTTTGGAACGATTCTCTGATTGATTTTATCCCAGCCCCTATTGGTCCACAAAAAGCAATAATTAGTTCGTTTGACTGACGGCTTGTCAGCATTTCGATTGAGTCAGGGTTATCTTGATTTGAGTCTAAATGTTGAGAGGGTTGTTTTTTTGCTGTGTTAGCTGGCATAGTGGTATTCCTGCTCACATAAAACACCACTATATATAAGAAACGTTCAAGAGTGTTACTAATTTTTACCAATTCATTTGTTCAGCACGAACAATTATAGACTGGATAATTTTTTCTTCATCAACGGATGACTTAGGCTTAAATTTTATAACAGCCCCAGCACTATCCTTATGATTTGATTGTTTTTTTTCTTCTCTAGTAGTCGAAACTTTAAATTTAACAATCATTAGACGCCCCTCGCCAAAAGTTGGCACATTCTACCTGTGCCTAACATCTCGTCAACCGCTAAAAGTGATTTTCATACACTATAATGAGGATAATGCAAAGTACAGGGTTTTCAATTAAAGGTTGAAAATAATATAATACATTGATTTTAATCAAAAAAACCACATAGGCAGCTTAAGCCATCGAGTAAAGTATGCGTACATCTGTTAAAATCTTTATATCTTTTTTCAATTTTGCGGGCTATATCATAGGCTAATCTTAGTCCTATCGACTTAAACCACTCAGATTTTCGTGCTAACTCTTTGTTATCCACTGCTCACGTTGTTGAAAGGTGTGATTCTCAGATAACAGTTTTGCGGTATTAATCTCTGAGTTTGAGCACATATTCACCAATCGCAGTACATTTGCTGAAATTTAAGGCAACTGTAATGATTTGAAATTACATGCTCCCAGCCAAATCCCCCAATGTCACCATCAACATCATAGGATCTATCGGCGAAGGCTCAAACCCCACCCGCAAGTAGAACTCCCGCGCCTCATCAGACAAGGCATGAACCAACATCCCGCGAATGCCAATAGTCTCAGCCACTTGAATTACTCGCAGCCCAGCATCTCGCACCAACGCCCGACCAACGCCCTGCCCATGCAACGATGTGTCTACAGCCAACCGCCCCAACACCACAATCGGGATCGGATCGGGCATATTACGGCGAAAACGTCCGGGTGCAGCAGTTGTTGCCACAGCACTGGAAGCCAGCGAGTAATACGCCAGCACTTTCGAGCCATCGCAACTGACGAAAGTCCGTGATGCGCCAGATACCTGATTTTTCATCGCCCGCTGTTTCAGCCAGTTATCCATAGACTCCACGCCGCAGCAGAATGCGGAAAGTTCATGCTTAGCGTGAAGTGGCTCAGGGGCGGAAATCATTTTTTCTGCTCCCACGGTGCTGGGGTTTGCATGGTTTTCCGCAGCGCAGCATTCGGCGAGGGAGCTTGATCCAAGCGCGCAAGGAATTCTTGATAAGCTTCAGGATCTGCCATGATGATCCGCTGGTCGATCAACGCCTCTTCTGCGGCAGCACGCGCAGCCTCAAGGACAAAATCCGTGCGATTTTTTCCTCTGGCTTTCGCCGCACGATCGATAAGATCGCGTTCTGCGGGCTTGATGCGTAAATTTAATGTTTCGCGTTTAACTGAAACGCTATGTGTCGCTGACATGATGTCACCCTCCGACCTGTCATCTGGATGATAATCATACAGCACACGTAACGCTAATGTCATTACGTTTTATAAATGGCGTGAGAAAACTGATAGAAAGAACGAGCCCGACATCTTGCCATGCGGTTTGCAAACTCGCCCGTTCTGAACAGCCCAAAAACGGGGTCAACCTACGGGTCTTGACAACAAACATGGTTAAAATTTATGCTGCCGTTCAACCTAATAGAGAGCTGAATGTTCCCGAGTCCGGGCACCACTTCCTCTTTTTTATGCCTCCCTATACGTTCCTATAAATCCCTATGTGTTTGTAATGCAACCAAAGTGGCATAAAAATCTTTCCCGATGCGTTCTTAGTTATCCCTAGGTATCCGGAAAAAGTGGGTCAAATTACGGGTCATTCAGTTCGATGAACGGAGTGACCCGCCCATGTTAACTGATAGCAAGATCCGCTCAGCAAAAAACCTAGAAAAATCATACAGGCTCACAGATGCGTTAGGGCTTTATCTAACGATATCTACTCATGGTGCTAAGCGGTGGTATTTCCGCTGTAGCGCCATTTTGATCACCCGTTCGTCCCGCCATTGAAACCAAGCACAGCCTGAAAGCCAAAGCCCATTACCCACCGATTATCACCCACCCTGCCCCCAAATGCTGGATTGCCGTTTTCTACCTCGAGTCCGCGGAGAAAACAAGCCAGTGACTTAGCGAATATGCGGATAAGTTCGAGAATGCAATCACTCTTATATTGATGGAAATTTAGCGGGATTTATAGCATTGAGCGAGTCACGTACAGTGCGATGAATACCGATCTCTCCTAATGGACTTTCGGAATACCGCAAAAGTAAAGGGTGCAGTTTACCGAGTGTTGACATATTCACTTCCTATAATTTCCATCAGAAATAATTGTGACGATTTATATTCAATTTCGCTATGTAACTTCCATTCCAACACCATGTCGTTATTACAAAAAATGAAAATATACAAAAAACAGTCGATACTTGAAAAATAAACTCCCACGCTATCGATTACATTATGTTTTTAATCAATATCACTTATTCAATCGGTAGAGGTACTGCATGTTGATTGCAGAGATAAAATCCAACCTATCAGACCAAGTCAACAATAACCTTTGTGAAGGAATGAGAGAAAGATCGAACACTTTCCCTACCTCACATTCTGATATTTCGCGTATTCGCAACTCTGCGCTCGACTTTCGGCGCATCAACCAATTAAAAGAATCTTATGAATCAATGCTTTCTGATGCAGCCAAAGAGGTCAGTCTCGATATAAAATTAGTGCCAACAATGATTAAAGACACCTCATCCATCAACGCCAAAGACTATTTTTATCTGGGTAGTTGCGAAACAGAATCTTTTTTGGACATGGGGATCACGCTGGATAAGGAGGGTAGGCTTACGTTTATTAATGGCCAGCGCAAGGAGTTGATATCAGGTTTATACAACAAATATATCAAGAAAAGGAAATACTGCTGCTACAGTGCTCACGACATAACAAATAATAATGATTACTTATTTGATGCATTACGCATAAATGAAAATGGTAAATTAACAGGAAGAATAAAAGACACGTCAAAGCAATACACTATTGATATAGAAAAGAACTGTAGAACATATTCTTCATCTGAATCGAACGCAAACATCACTTTACGTTTAACAGAACAAGGTGAATGGGGAGCTGAAGATCTGAAATTTGAGAGAAAAGATGGCATCACATTAACATTTACATTCAAAAATAACGAATTATATTTATCTGAATTTAAAAAAGAAAACAATGTAGTCAATTACAAAGAATATGATTCTCTTGTGAAAATAAAATCACTCAAGGGGTACACTATACTTTCGGTCAAAAAAACGAGGGATGTGCTTCAACTTGAAACTATTCATAATGGAAAAAAGAGAATAATTTACCTAAATCCAAATAGAATAGAATTGCCCACGTTAAACGTAAAGAGTCTCTCTCATAAACCACCACAAAATCTACATTCTGCATTGGGTTCAGATCCTCATGAACATTATGATTCGGGCCAACCGTTTAGCTCGACACGCCTTGGTAATTTTAGCAGCAAATGGATTCCCCTTTTCGGTAATGCAATTGATAGTTTCCGAATAAACTTACAAAAATCTAAACACAATTGGTATGAGAAACATTACAAAAAATCCTTTTATGCAATGGTAAATGCTGTAGACCCAGGAATACGCGCAACGGTATCAACGATAAAAAATCTTTCATCGTTGTGTAGAACATCCGAAAAAACAGGAAAGATTTCTAGCGACATCACCAATATGAATAATAATTATACCTCGCTGATTGGAAAACTACCTGACAGCATAATCTGTAAAAAAGATCTTAACGTTGCCATACCAAACATATTAAAAAATCTTAAAAATGGCGATCAATTATCTCTGATAAAATCTAACGACATATCTTTTTTTGGTGGTATAGCCAGAGGCGGTTTTCCATTATCCCCTGCCTATTTTGTTGGTATTGTTGGGGCACTTTCAAAAAAACATTGCGTCAGTTTTACTAAAAGTGATGACAACGAAATATCCTGTTCTTTTGATAATAGGTTAACAGCGTTAATAGCGCTGTTAGCCGGCACGGGGCAAGGTTTAGAAAAAACCTTATTAAAAACACCTAACATTGACTACTTTACCATTTTGCCTGTTGAGTCGAATATTATTTTATTTTCACAAATGGATAAAACCAGAACTATGTCATTAAAGCTAGAAGAAAAAGATCTCTCAACTTTCATCGAAAAAAGCAGTAAAAAAAGTGAGTTGATTCAATTTCTCGATGAAAGAGAAAACAACATATCCATTAACAAAAAAAATGAATATACCAATAAATTATCCATTGAGGCAAGAGCACTTGAATTCAGACTTCAAATGGGAACAGGCTATGAACCAGGTAATTACATTGTTGCGCCGAGAAGCACTGCCGGGATCATGCTATCTGGGGATATACTTTCAATAAATTTTACCAAAGAAACCAATATCACACCTGATTCAGGTGAAAGCGTCAGCAAAAAAATTGAATTACAGGCTCTGTCACCACATGCAAAACTGGTTCGAGAAAACAAAATCATGCCAATAGTGTCAACAGATATTAATAATAATGATTACTATTTCCCCCTTCCGATTGTTGAAGAGTCAAACAGTAAAAACATAGTAAGCCGCCAGGCATATATAAATAAATCCCATCAGTATACTAGCGGTAAAAATTTTCTTGATAGAACCGAAAAAACGTTATCTGATGTTATTGAATCGCTCAATGAAATGGATATGGAAATAGAAAAAAACCATGACATTCGTTGCCTGACAAATTTAGAATTGATATGCAAAAAAAACAAGAAAGTAAAATCACACTTATTAAAGAAAAAAAATAACTCAATCAAGGACGTTCTCCTACATAAGGATTTTATTGATTCACTTAAAAAGACAAAACATGACCTTATAAACAAAGAAAGAAACAGTATGGGAAAAACGATAAACTATCATATAAGGACAGACTATAAACTGACAGAAGAAAGTAAAAAGGATAAGGAAGATCTCGAACATGAAATTGCAATAATCAAGGATAATACTTCACAATTAAGCGGAGAGGAACTGCAAATCTCAATAAATAAACTGCATTTTAAAGTGAAATCATTTAAAGAGAATGCAACATATTTATTAGCTAAAATTGATTTAATGAGTACAGGTTGTTTTTCAACCTTTTCCTCGACCATACCAAATCTCATTTTTTATTTTAATGATGGGAAATTCATTTCTTTAACAAGGCCTCTTGGAAACATAACATTTGAATATAGTAAAGAAAATACAACGCATCCTTACCGGATAGTGTCCAATCTACATGTGCTAGAGTAACGCAGCAGGGAATATCGCAGAGAGTAATAACACGAGTTCTTTGAAAAGATTCAACTCGTTGAATAACGGATCAATCGATTGTGACAAAGAAATGAAGGAATTATTTATTTTATATTTAGGTTATGAGAATTTTTTCTTACAGTTTAAATCCAGAGGTTTTATTAAATTAAATAGCTGTTTAATGCATTACATTAATCGACGCTTAGGATAAACATTTCGTAACCCTTAGGTTGATTATGACAACATCACTACGTCTGCCATTGAATATAACAAAATCGATCATTCCTGTGCGAACCATGAAAGCATCTGAATTTTCACCAACGCGTTCTAATACATTAATCAAAAACATCTCTTTTATTCACCACTCAACTCACAGTATCATCACTAAAAAAAACCATCACAACAAGTATCACAGACTGCCAGACATCATTTCTGAAGACGTCACATTGACACCGAGTAAGATCGGTAAAATCAATACCAAGGATTATGTTTTTCTAGGGAGTTGTAGAATGCCTTTGATCAGTGACATGGGAGTAACGCTCGATCAGGAAGGCGATCTTATATTGATACAAGGTCAGTGCCAGAATTTACTCTCTGGTTTATATAGAAAACACAGTAAAAAGAACGATTATACTTATTACACTCTCAATAGGGAAGGAGACAGAAGCAATATCACATTTGAATCATTATATATCGATACCGAGGGTGAACTCACTGCAAAACAAAAAAATAAAAATATTTATTACTCCATTGAGTTTAGCACCAACACCAGTGTCGACACTGAAAAAGAAACGACTAAAATCATCAACGTAACCTATAAGAAACAGCCCACACCATTATCAACAGATCTTTCACTTCAAGGATGTGACGGAAACACCGCTCATTTTGATTTCAGGAATAACAATTTATACTTAAGTGCATATTCAGCAGGAAACAAAAAATATGACTATAATCTCATGGAATACAAAATAAAGCCGCTATTTAACAAAAAGTACCACATCGTTTCCGTCAAACGGTGTAGAAATATGTTGCAAATAGAGGCATTAAAACGAGATAAAGTAAGAATATTCTATATTGATCCTAAGAATATATCCGGAACATTGCTCAGAAAAAAAAAGGCAAGCCATAAACCGCCGCAAGGGTTCTACGCACTTTTAGGTGGCGATGTGTATGAGAAATATCACTGTGGGCAGCCCTTTTCATCAACCCGGTGGGGGAATTTTCGTTCTCTACCGATACCATTTATTTCCCGAATGGTCGATCCTATCCGCTTAGCCCTCAAAAAAAATAAAGCAAAGCGCAGCAGGAAAGAAAAATTACTGAAAGGAATCAAATTCGCAGATCCTGGCATCAATGCCGCCATATCGGTAACCAAGGATTTGATAACACGAACAGAGAAAAAAAGCCTATCACATGAATCATTAGTGAATACGTCTATAACAGGTCTTAAGCATGATTTTTCACCGTTGATTAATGATCTTCCAGAATTTATGCCAGAAGAAAATACATTCGCAAAAAAAACATTATCTATCATCAAAAATCTTGCAACAAATGATGCACTTACCTTGAGCAAGGAAAATGAATTTTCCATTTTTTTTAGCTTATTACAAAATGGTATGCCTTTTCATCCAGGCTGGTTCGCCGGAGCCAAATTCTCAATCGCGAAAACGCATTGCCTGATTTTAACCAAGACAACAACAGGTAATATAAAATTAGTATTTACCCGTAAGAGAAAAATCTGTAACACCTTACTGATAGGAACAGGCCAGGGCTTGGAATCAACGTTACTTAGCCAGAGTGGCATTAATTTTTTCTCTGTTATGCCCTTTGAGGCAAATGCCCTCTTAACGTTGTATAAAACCAAGGAATTAGATTTATCATTTGAACTAACTCCCTGTCAGTTTAAATCACTTCTCGATCAATCATCCAACATTGATAACAAAAATAGCTTTTTTGACAATCACCAGATAGCAGTAAAAAGAAGACAGCTCAGTGAATATGGCACCTCACTGTCTCTGGATATGAAAATTAATGAATTACGTGCAACGTTGGGTATAACACCCGTTGAAAATACGCGACTTTACTCGCCTCGGCTAGCTTGTGGTAGCGGGGTCAGTGCCTCGGTATTCACGTATAACAATAAGAAAGAAACCCGATGTTCAGATACAGCGCAGCAGCCGGCCGTCGATAAAAAAAGCACCTTAACGCTACTTTCCGGCTCTGGCACTTTTTTTGCCGGAGAAAAGTACATTATTGCGCCCAACACTATCAACGACAATGGACAGTTATGTTATCGCCTTGCGCTTATCGAAGAGGGGATGAGCGCCAAATCAAAAACAAAAAGCGTTTTTAAACACAGTCGTACCCGAGGCAGAACTGCAACCCCAAAAAGGTCGATGCCCAAACGACGTAACCATAAGCAGATTAAAAAAGTCTACAACACGTTAGCCACCCTCACTGACACTGGGGAAATCATTCGTCCCATGCATAAGATAGGAAATTTGAAGGTGACGCGAAGGTTGCACAAACCGGTTAATTTACCGCAAGGCCGTTTGCTGACCAGATACCTATCAGCCTCGCAGCAACAGACGACATTAAAACATGTGTTTAAGGGGGAGCCTCGTCCACAGCCATATGCTGATACGTTGCGCACACTCGCCGACCGCGCATCCAGTAAAAACAGAAACGATTTAAATAAAAAACTGAGTCACAGTCTTGTTGCAAAATACAACATCAATATCAATGACCAAAAGAGATTATTGGAATTTAAACATGCGTTAAACACGTTAGAGAGCACGCCGAATGTACTAAACAGGCTTCAAGAGAGAAAAAAACTGAAGGAATTACGTCAGCGGATTGCCAAATTTAAAAGCGAGGCGACATATCAATTGCACACCGTTGATCTCTACAGTTACGGCGAAAGGGTACAAACCAAATCATCACTGACCAATGTGCTGCTGAATTTCAGACAAACCAAAGCGATGGCGTTGAAAAAGCATCTGGGACAGCTATCACTTGAATATGCCGATACGCCAATCCCCACGAAAATAACAGGCAACTACCGTTTCCTTTGAATGCGTGCCTGAGTATCGCGGTTCTCGTCAGGCAACCGTCGATGATTCAAGACAGAGGAAGGTGGTGACTTTGTCAGCCATCATCCGGTATACCCCCCTAAAGCGCCGACCTGTGGGAAATTCAGGGGCTAGCGTGGTTTGCAATTGCAGTTCGAAAACCTGTTGAGCCTGATTGAGCACGGTGATTTGCGCATCCAAAAAATCAAAGTAATGCTGTACCGAAGGATAGATGGCTTTAAACAAGCTCTCCTTGGCAGAAAAACTCAACGTCAGCGCCTGACAAAACGGCATATCCACTCCTTGCAGCCATTGGCGCTCCTCATCACCGACGATACCAGGCCAGAGTGAAGCGGCCCGATCGTCACTCATCAGCGTTTCCACATCAACACCCACACCGCTGAATACGTCGCTGCGGCGGTGAATAGCGCACAGCACGCTGTCTTTGTTGTGGCTCAAAGAGCCACAGAGATTTTCAGGCCACACCGGTGAGCGGTCCTGGCCGCTAAGCAGCGTAAACTGGTTTATACCGAGTTTTTCCAGCACATGGCGCGCCAGATAACGCCCGGCAAGAAATTCAGCGCGGCGCTTGGGCACCGAGCGTGCCAACTCCGCAGACAAGGGCACATCAATACGATGATAAAGCGTATCGTGGTAAGCCTCTGGGTTGAAGCGACAATAGGCGCAGAATCCAGGATACACAGCCTCGCCAGTGGGCAAAGGCAGTGTCATCCATTCAATATTGCCGACAAACGCCGAGATGGTCATTAACGTACACTCTCCCCCTGCTGCGGGTCAGGCTTTAAAGCGCCAGAAAGAATCCAGCAATGGTTGCACTCATCAGGTTTGAAAGCGTTCCCGCAGCGACCGCTTTCAGCCCAAAACGCGCGATATCCTGACGACGGTTTGGCGCCATGCTGCCGAGCCCACCAATCAAAATCGCAATCGATGACAGATTGGCAAAGCCGCACAAGGCAAACGAAATAATGGCTTTCGATTGATCCGAGAGCACCTGCAATCCCAGGGCTGCTACGGCGTCGTCCGCTTTGAGATGCTGACTAAAATTCAGATAGGCAACAAACTCATTAAGAATCAGTTTTTGGCCGATAAAGGCCCCCGCCACCGTCGACTCCTGCCACGGTATCCCAATAAGGAAAGCCACGGGTGCGAACAACCAACCTAAAATCAGCTCCATAGAGAGCTGTGGATAATCAAACCACCCGCCAATGCCCCCCAGGATGCCATTGAGCAAGGCAATCAGCGCCACAAACGCCAGCAACATTGCACCGACGTTGAGCGCCAGCTGTAACCCTGAAGCCGCGCCACTGGCCGCTGCGTCAATCACGTTGGCAGGCTCATCATCGGCACTCACAAAACCGGAGTGAGTTTCATGGTCGTGTGTGGTTTCCGTCTCTGGCACGATCAGTTTGGCAAACAACAAGCCCCCTGGCGCGGCCATAAAGGAGGCAGCGATCAGATACTCCAACGGCACGCCCATCTGCGCATAGCCCGCCATCACCGCCCCGGCAATGGATGCCAGCCCGCCGCACATCACCGCAAACAGCTCCGAGCGCGTCATGGTAGCAATGTAGGGACGGACCACCAGCGGTGCTTCCGTCTGCCCGACAAAGATATTTGCCGTCGCCGAAAGCGATTCAGTACGCGACGTTTTTAACAGCTTTTGCAGCGCTCCGCCTAGCAGGCGAATAACCCATTGCATCACCCCGATGTAATACAACACGGCAATCAACGAGGAGAAAAAGACAATGATCGGCAGCACCCGCAGTGCGAACACAAAGCCACCGCCGCCAAACAGCTCATACATCTTATCGGACGCCAGGCCACCAAAAATAAACGATACGCCTTCGTTGCCGTAACCAATAATCAGGGCAACCCCTTCGGTCATCCCTGCCAATATCTTGCGCCCAAGCGGCACATAAAGCACCAATGCGCCAATACCAATCTGGAGCAGGAAAGCGCCCAACACCGTGCGCAGGCGAATAGCCTTGCGGTTACTGGAAAGCAAAACGGCAACCAGCACCAACACAGCCATGCCAATAAGACTCATAATGAGTTGCATAAGAAGTTCCCTTTTATGCGTTGTTGAAAATCAAGGATAGACTATTCATCTCGGGCCAGATTGCCCGAAAAACGTCAAAGGCGGATTATAAAGCGGCCACTCGGGAAATACGCATTTTTTGTCACATTTGAACACTTTCTGACATGCTTGAACCCTCGCATCTGGGATTTCTATCACGTTCTTTTTCCACACCTTATGGGCATCCAAACACCTCAGGACACTATTCTCATCGTTTTTTCTTATGGTTATTGGGAAAAGCGATGTGTTAATAATATTGTTTGCTGCGAGGGTATAGCGTTCATTTTCAGCAGCGCTGAGGATAATTGATGGTTTTAGCTGAACGATATCGGCTACAACACGCAATTTTATGTTATGCAGCATGGGTTATAGGCGACGAATAAAGGGCAACACAATGAAAACAAAAACATTATCTCCAACCACCACAGAAGAAAAGTCCGCTGACCTCGACAAATTCGATTACGCCATCCTGCAACTGCTGCAACAGGACGCCTCACTCTCCAACGTGGCGCTGGCAGAAAAAGTTAATCTCAGCCCTCCGGCCTGCCTGCGACGGGTAGAACGTTTAAAACAGGCTGGATTGATAAAAGGTACGGTGGCCCTGCTGAATCCGGAAGCGTTAAATGCCGGCATGGTGGTGATTATCGGCGTGGTGTTGGACCGTTCGACGCCTCAGTCGTTTGCCGATTTCGAACTGGCGGCACAAAACATCAGTGGGTGTATGGAATGTCATGTGGTGACGGGAGAGTTCGATTACATGATGATGCTTCGCACCAAAGATAATCAAAGTTTCAATAAGTTACATGCCGAGCAGTTGTTATTCCTGCCCGGAGTGCGACAAATACGCTCCTTTATGGGGTTGCGTCAGGTGCTCTCAACCACGCAGTTACCCTTTTGATAACGCTGGCCCAAACGGGCCAGCAGCGCCGCCAGAATCAGCCGTTACGGAAAATATAGCTGTAAGCGCTCAGTGCCGGGGCACCGCCTAGGTGGGCATACAGCACTTTGGAACCTTTGGGAAACTCACCGCGACGCACCATGTCGATCATGCCGTGCATGGATTTTCCCTCATAAACCGGGTCGGTCAATACGCCTTCGGTGCGGGCGCACAGACGAATCGCTTCCAGCGTGCCTTCATTGGGTAAGCCATACTCCGGCCCACCGTAGCGGGTATCCAGCACCACGTCTTCTTCTGTGATCTCACGGCCCAGCTCCACCAGATTTGCCGTGTTCTGTGCAATACGCAGAATTTGCGCTTTGGTTTGTTCCGGTTTGGCGGAAGCGTCAATGCCGATAACACGGCGAGAGCGCCCGTCAGCGGCAAAACCCACCACCATCCCCGCCTGGGTGCTGCCGGTTACGGAACAGACCACGATATAATCGAAAGTAAAACCCAGCTCTTTTTCCTGCTGGCGCACTTCTTCGGCAAAGCCGACGAAGCCTAATCCACCCAGTGGATGCTCAGAACAGCCAGCCGGGATCGGGAACGGTTTTCCGCCGTCTTGCGCGGCTTCTTCCATCGCTTGCTGCCAGCTTTGACGAATGCCGATGTCGAACCCAGCGGCATCAAGGCGTACATCCGCCCCCATAATGCGCGAGAGTTCAATATTGCCGACCCGATCGTAGACCGCATCCGCATAATTCACCCAGTTCTCCTGAACCAGCACGCACTTCATGCCGAGGTGCGCCGCCACGGCAGCAACCTGGCGCGTTTGGTTCGATTGGATACCGCCAATCGAGACCAGCGTGTCGCACCCTTGTTCCAGCGCCTCTGGGATCAGGTATTCCAGCTTGCGGGTTTTATTGCCGCCAAACGCCAGGCCGCTGTTGCAGTCTTCGCGCTTGGCATAAAGTTCGACATCACCGCCCAGATGTTCGCTCAATCGCTTCAACGGCGTGATGGGAGAGGGACCGAAAGTCAGCGGATAGCGGGGAAATTTCTCCAGATTCATCATCAAGCTCCAAAATAAAGTGGCATTAGGGAAACGGGAGATGGCTATTTCATCGGGAAATATCCTCACGCCGTAAAAACAGACTAACAAATTAATGATGAATTTAAATTGCGTTATTAATCCAATTTTCGACCAGTAAAAACAGATAAATGCATTTATAAGAATCAAAAAACCACATTAAGAATAAATAACGAAATAAAATTAACACGATTTTTTAGTGTTCTGGCATCCCATAACGCTGCCGCACTTGGCGGTCCATTTCCGTCAGCGTTTGCTTGAGAAACTGACAAAAACTCGCCAGCAGTGCGGTCCGAGGACGCCCGATCTCGGTCTGAATTTGCAGCATGCGTTGCCCCAGCGGCTCCACGTCAACACTGCGGATCTGAAGATCGTCGTTGAGCATGTGCCCCATCACCGAAAAATGGCTACAGATACCAATCGCATCGCGATCGTTACGCACATAGCCAAACACCGCAGAAAATTGGTTGCTGGTAAACACCGGTTCGATAAACACGCTGTTCATTCGGCAGCACAGATCGAACAGTTGTCGGATGGTGGCGGTTTGGTCCGGCAACACCAGCGGATAGGCATTCAGATCGGACAAGGCAAAATCGCGCGTCGCCAGCGGGTGCTCTCGATGCATAAATGCGGTCACCGGCGCGGGAAACGAGGCGATAACGTCAACCCCCGGCTCCGCCGCCAGGCTAAATTTAATCGCCACGTCACCTTCACCGTGCCGCACCCACTCGGGCACCTGCTGGCCGCTGCCGACAATCAAATGGAAATTGACTTCAGGGTGCAGTTGGCGAAAGCGCGCCAGCAGCAGCGGCACCAGATTCAACGCCAGGCCATCGGTACACACCACGCGAATCGGGGTTTGCTGCCGAGATTTGAGGCCCTCCAGTTCGGCGATCGCCAGTTTCATATCCGCCATGCTGCGTCTGACATGGTTTGCCAGAATTTGCCCGGCATCATTGAGCACCATGCCGCGCGCGCTGCGCTCAAACAGCGGCATGCCCAAACGTTTCTCCAACCGTTGGACGTGTCGGCTGATGGCGGAAACCGCGACGAAAAGTTGCTGGCTGGCGGCGCTCAGCGAACCGGTACTCACCACGGCCATAAAGTAGCGGATCTCGGTGTTATGCATGGCAACCTCCTGCGCTTAAAAATGGCAACGCGCGCACCAGAAAATCGGTGCGCGCGAGTGCTAATGACAGTATCAAGCAACGGTGGCGACGGCGGATTGCTGCTCCCGCTGATGGCACACTGCTGCCCCCTGCTCTGCCAGATCCCACAGCATACCGGCCATCAGTTGCAGCGCTTCCTGCGCGACCGATTGCAGTAAATGCTCGTTAGGGGCGTGCTGGCTACAGGCCGGATAGGAGTGAGGCACCCACAGCGTCGGCAGCCCTAAGGTTTCAGAAAAACAGGCATTTGGCAGGCCGCCGCCGAAGTTAGGCAGGATGGCGGCTTTTTTCCCGGTACTGCGGGCAATAGAGGCTTCGCCCCACGCTACCCAGGGATCGCTGGGATCGAGGCGCGTAGCGGTAAAGCAGTGATCGGGGGTGACCATCGTGACATCTTCAAACCCGTGCGCATCCAGATGTTCACGCAAATAACGTGGAAAATTATCCACATCGCTGCCAGGCACGTAGCGCATATGGCAGTGCGCCCGCGCCACTGGCGGGATGGCATGGGCCGGCTTATCGGGATTACCGGTGGTAAAGGCCAGCACGTCAAAGGTATTCCAACTGTAGAGCTTCTCTGCCGCCGTCAGGCCCGGCTCGTTCCAGTCAGGATCGATGGCCGGATCGTTGGGGCCAGTCCCCAAAGCGATATCGCGCAGCAGATAACGCACCTGCTCGGGCAATACTGCCGGGCGTAATCCCGGCACCAGAATGCGTCCACGCGCATCGACAATGCTACTTAACGCGTGGGCCAGACGAATGCCGGGATTTGCCAACAGCCCGCCCCAATTGCCGGAGTGATGCGCGCTTTCACGCAGTTTGACCTGAAGCTCAACGTTAAACACGCCGCGCGAGCCCAGAAACAGCGTCGGGCGCTCGGCCACCACGCGCGGGCCGTCAGAAGCGATAAACAAATCCGCCGCCAACCAGTCGCTGTAGTTCGCGCACAGGGCATCAAGACCGGGGGAACCGGTTTCCTCCCCCATTTCCAGAATCAGCTTCAGGTTGTAGCCAAGCCTCCCTTGCTTCGCTTTCAGCACCAGCATCAGAGCAGCCAGATTGATGGTGTGCTGACCCTTGTTATCCGCCGTACCGCGTCCATACCAGCGATCGCCATCCGGCGTGACGTTCCAGGGATCGACCCCTTCCAACCAGTTTGTTTCATCCCCCAGCACCACATCGCCATGACCATAGGTCAGTAGCGTAAACGGCGCTTCGGGCTCGATACGGCGCGCCAGCAGAAAAGGCCATTTACCCGCGACCGGGTTATCCACAATGCGGCACTCAAAGCCTAATGCCTGAAGCGAGGGCACCATCTCTTCCGTCAGGTAGGCCATTATCTGCTGCGCGCGCTCTGCGACCAGACTTTCCGTTGGGTAACTTACCCGCCGCGCCAGCGTTTCCAAAAACGCACCAGACGCCATATAGTCGCTCGCCGCTTGCATCAATTCTTCACGCGTCATCTGCCTGCATCCTTCTTCATTTTGCCGTGTTCGGGTCATAATCCGCTGTAACTGGGTGAAATATCGGGAATGCCGAGCCCCGGCTCCGGTGTCAGCACTGACGCGAGCAGAGCTTGGGTATAGGGGTGCCTCGGCGTTTCGAAAATCTGCTCGCGCGTCCCCTGCTCGACAATGACCCCTTTGCGCATCACGGCAACGTGATCCACCAGATGCTCCACCACCGCCAGGTTATGGCTGATAAACAGGTAAGTCAGACCGAGTTCCTGCTTGAGCGTCATCAACAGATTGAGGATTTGCGCCTGAACCGACACATCCAGCGCCGAGGTCGGCTCATCGCAGATAAGGATCGCCGGGCGCATGATCAGCGCCCGAGCGATGGCGACGCGCTGGCGCTGACCGCCGGAAAGCTGGCCGGGATACTGCCCGTGGGTTCGGGTTGGCATCCCAACCCGGTCCAGCATCTCCTGCACCCGCTGCTTACGGGTTTCCGGGGTGCCGATGTTATGCAGGCGCAGCGCGACGTCGACGATATCGGCCACCGTGCGGCGCGGGTTCAACGAGGAGTACGGGTCCTGAAAAATCGGCTGAATGCGGGTCGCCAGCGCTTTGCGATCGCCCGCATCGATTTCACGCCCTTCAATCAGGACGTTACCCGAGGTCGGTGGCAACAGCCCCAGCAGCATCTTTGCCAACGTGCTTTTACCGCAGCCGGATTCGCCCACCAGCCCCAAGGTTTCACCGCGCCGCACGCGTAAAGAGACGTTATTGACGGCAGTAAAGATACCGGGCCGCGCAAACAGCCCGCGATTAAGGCGAAATTCGCGGCTCAAGGCACAAAGCTCTAACGCCAAATCGTCATTGCCGGGAATGTAGGGGGCGGGTTGTACCGCGCCAAACGCCGTTACCGTTTCGCTCATGCCACGTCCTCCCAGGCTTGCGCCTGTACACAGCGCACGTGCTGCTGCGGCGTCACCGCAACATAAGGCGGATTTTCACTGCAACAGGCCTGCGCGCTCGGGCAGCGATTGCGAAACGCACACCCTTGCTGCGCGCCGATGAGACTGGGTACCACGCCGGGGATTGCCTGTAGCAACTGGCCCGGAACGGTTTTTCCCCGCACCGGAATGCACGACATCAGCCCTTTGGTATAGGGATGTTGCGGATGCCCAAACAGCTCCTTCACCGGTGCGGTCTCAACAATCTGACCGGCATACATCACCGCCACGCGATCGGCGATGCGCGCCACCACGCCCAGATCGTGGGTGATGAAAATCACCGCGGTCCCTAGTTCCTGCTGCAATTCGCGCAGCATGCGCAGGATCTGCGCCTGAATGGTCACATCCAGCGCCGTGGTCGGCTCATCCGCGATGATCAGCTCCGGCTCACACATCAGCGCCATAGCGATCATGATACGTTGACGCAATCCCCCCGAAAGCTGATGCGGATACTGGCGCAGACGGTCCCCAGCCTGCGGAATACCGACCCGTTCCATTAAATAGAGCGCGCGTGCCCTTGCCTGGGTCGGCGTTACCTTGCGGTGCGCGTGCAGCGTCTCGCATAGCTGTTCGCCCAGCGTGTAGGAGGGATTCAGCGAGGTCATCGGTTCTTGAAAGATCATGGCGATCTGATCGCCGCGGATCGCTGCCATCTGTTTGTTGTTCAACGTTTGCAGATCTTGCCCTTTGAAGCGCAAGTGCGTCGCGCTGCGCACCGCCTTGCGCGGCAACAGGCCCATCAGGGCCAGCGACGTCATGGATTTACCGCACCCTGATTCGCCCACCAGACACAGCATCTCGCCTTTACGCACCGAGAAATCAATACCGCGCACCGCGTGCAAGGTGCCACGCGCCGTGGGAAGATCGACGCGCAGGTCTTTGACATCCAACAAGCTATCCTGACTCATGGCAACCTCCTCAGTTACGCCCGTCTACGGCGGTGATATCGCGCAAGCCATCACCGACCAGATTGATGCCTAGCACCACCACCGCCAGCACAATACCGGGGATCAAAATCACCCAGGGCTGGAAGAACATGTAGGCTTTACCTTCTGCCACCATCAATCCCCAGGAGGGCATCGGCGGTTGTACCCCAAGCCCCAGAAAGGAGAGCGTGGCTTCCAACAGAATGGCGTGGGCAATCTCAAGCGTTGCCACCACCGTCAGCGGCCCCACTAAATTGGGCAGAATTTCCCGCACCATGATGAAAACCGACGATGCCCCCAACGTTTTCGCCGCAGCAACAAACTCCTCTTCCCGCAGTTGGCGCGTTACGGAGCGCGAGACGATCAGAAAGCGATCCCACAGCAGTAACCCGAGCAGCAGAATCACCACGTTTACCGAGCCCCCCACCAGCGATGCCATCGCCAACGCCACCAAAATCACTGGCATCGAGAGGCGTACCGTCAGCAGATAGCTCACCACTGCGTCCACACGCCCGCCGAAGTAACCGGCGACCACGCCCAGCGTGATGCCAATAACGCCCGCCAGCGCGGCGGCGGCTAGCCCGATCAGCAGCGAAACGCGCGCCCCAAACAGCAGGCGACTTAAGTAGTCGCGTCCCAGCTTATCGGTGCCCAGAATATGCTCCCAACTGCCCTTCTCATACCAGACCGGCGGGATCAGGCGTCGGCTGACATCCTGCGCATAAGGGTCGTGCGGGCTGATCCACGGCGCCAGCAGCGCCAGTACCACCACAATCCCTAAAATCACCACGCCCAGCGTCATGCTGTGGTGACCCAGGATGCGCCGCACGGCACGTTGCCACGGGCCCGGTTGCGGTAATAACCCAG
Source organism: Candidatus Symbiopectobacterium sp. NZEC151 (assembly GCF_025962655.1). Taxonomy (GTDB): domain Bacteria; phylum Pseudomonadota; class Gammaproteobacteria; order Enterobacterales; family Enterobacteriaceae; genus Symbiopectobacterium. Next base: position 354,207 of record NZ_JAGFPE010000003.1, read on the forward strand.
TTTGTCCGGCCTCAGTTTGCGTTACTGTCACAGCGCCACCTCGCGAAAAAAAACCTAGCCACAATGCGGATGTCTTTTCAGATGCTTTCATGTTGCTCACTCCTAGCGCGCCCGTAAGCGCGGATCGAGTGCCGCGTTGAGCACATCCGCCAGAAAGGTGAGAACGATATAGAACACCGCGATAATCAGGACGATGGCCTGCACCACCGGGAAGTCATTGCGGGAGATGGAATCCCACGCCAATTGCCCTAAGCCTTGCAGTGCAAACACCGATTCAATCACCACCGAGCCGCCCAACATAAAGCCCAGTTCCACCATCGCCAGCGCGACCACGGGAATAATCGCATTGCGCAAGCCGTGTTTGACGATGACGTGAAAACTGCTCAACCCCTTGGCGCGCGCGGTGCGGATATAGTCAGCGTTCAGCACGTCCAGCATACCGGAGCGGGTAAGCCGCATCAGGGAGGGCATGGCGTAGTAGCCCAGCGCAATGGCGGGCAGAACAAAGTGTTGCCAGGTGGCATTACCGGCGACCGGCAACCACTTGAGCCCCACGGCAAAAATCAGGATCAACAGCAGCGCAAACCAAAAATTGGGCATAGCCTGCCCGAGCACCGCCGTCATCACGGCACTGCGATCGACCCAGGAATCACGGAACACCGCCGCCAATACGCCGAGCGGGAGCGCCACCAACAGCGCCAGCAGCAAAGAAACCGCCCCCAATTTCAGGGTGACCGGCATACGCTGCCCAATCAGCTCCATCACAGTGTGTTCAAAATAGAAAGAACGTCCGAAATCGAGATGCAGCGCGGCCCAGAGCCAATGACCAAACTGCGTGGCAAGCGGCTGATCCAATCCGTATCGCACGCGAATCTGCGCAATCACCTCTGCCGTGGCTTCAGGACCGGCAATCGCTGCTGCCAGATCGCCGGAGAGATGCAACAGAGAGAAACTCACCAGCGCCACGGTAAACAACACCGCGAGCGCCACCAGCAGCCGATGAAAAACGTACTTCGCCATAATGCGGCTCCTTCTTGGTCACAACGCGGGAGAAGCGGCGCTTCTCCCGCCACAGGCATTACTTCCAACTGGACAGGGCAAAGCGCGGCAGCTCGTCCGGCCAATCCTGAAAATTCAGATCGGAGGTAAAGGCATAGTGGGTTGAGTAGGAGAACAACGGCGCAATATAGGCCTGAGAGGAGATACGCCCCAACGCGGTGGCATACAGCGCAGCGCGATCCTGGGTGTTGATGGTTTCATCGGCCTTCAGCAAGGTATTAGTCACCTCGGGATCCTTCCAGATGTCATTGCCCTTGCCACCAAAGTACGGCGTGGTGAACGCGGTAGCATCGTTAATCGAAAACGAGCCCCAGGTATTGAACGCCATGGGCGCTTTGCCGGAAATCAACGCGTCCGCCATCACCGGAAACTGCACGTAATGCAGTCGCGCGCGAATGCCAACCTGCCGCAGATAGCCAATAATCGCTTCCGCGTAATCACGCTCACGGTAGGCCCAGATATCGGTATCAAACCCGTTGGGATAACCGGCCTCCGCCAACAGCTGTTTGGCTTTTTGCGGATCGAACGGGTAATTGATCGCCTTGCTGGCATCACAGGCCACCTGCTCACGGAAGCAGGCGGTATAAACCGGTTTACTGCCGCCTTTCACCAGGTTAGTCACCATGCTTTGGCGGTCGATGGCGTAATTCACCGCCTGACGCACGCGCACATCCTGAAAAGGCTTCCCTTCCGGCGAATCGCTGTGAATGCTCATCGCCACAAAGCCGACGCGCATGGTTTCACCGCTTTTCACCGCGAGGTTCGGCATGGCAGACAACGCCTCGGTCTGATCGGAAGGCACGCGCCAGATCCAATCCACCTGCCCGGTCATCAACTGTGCCAGACGGGTTTCCGGATCGCGGATCACCACAAAGTTCAGCTTGCCGATCTTGGGCTGACCCAGGGGGCTCTCTTTGAAGTAATCGGGATTTTTCGCCATGGTGACGCCCTGACCGGGGATCACCTGCACCACCTTATACGGGCCGGTGCCAATCGGCGCACGGCTAAAACCTGCCAGCTTCACGCTCTGGAAATACTTCGCCGGAAAGATAGGTGTCGGGCCGGAAAGGTACTCCAACGCCGCCGGGAACGGCTTGGCTAAATGCAGGCGGACCGTGTAGTCATCCACCTTTTCGGTGCGCGCGATCCAGTTAACGCTTTGCGGCACCACCGAGTCGGTATTCGGGCCGGCAACATGTTCGAAGGTATAGACGACGTCATCCGCAGTGAAATCATCGCCATTATGAAATTTGACCCCTTGGCGTAAATGCATCAGTAATGCAGTCGGTGATTCCCACTGCCAATCGGTAGCCAGTTCCGGTTTGTATTCACCGGTTTTTGGATCGCGGTAAACCAGGTTACTCCACACCAGATGGGCTAAAATCACCCCTTCCCGCATGGTGTTGTGATAGGGACTGACATTTTCTATCTCACTGTCAGAGGCATAGACCAACGTATCATTGGCTTTCCCGGCGTAACTTTGGGCGGCCATTCCCATCAGCGCTGCCGTGAACACATATTGTTGTAGCCGTCTTGCAAGTAAACGCGTCATGTTACTCTCCACACCATGAATAAAAGGAGGAATACAAGGATCATCGTTCATCCTGGTTCAGGGTGTTTTTGCAAGAGTGACGCCAACCGGGTTGCCAGCTTGTTACTGATTTAAGACAGCAGCCTTCTCAAAACGAGAAACCGCCGCGCTGCTGCCGTTGTTACGCATTGAGCAATAATAAATCGCTATCCATCGGCCATGAGCGCAGCGCGTTAGCGAGCAACCGCGCGATGTAGCGGTGCAGAGGGGAAGATCGATAACGGTGCAGAGCGTCGATTTTTTGCACTGTTAACGAGAGTAGCGATAAGGCGTTGCTATTTCTCGCTTTGAGAAACGACGTTTGATACCCCGCCGTTGGCGTGAACGCCCGGCAAGGTAAACAGGCGGCAGGTGTTGCGATACAGCGCGTCCGCTATCACCTCAGGCGGTTCTGAACGCAGCTCACACAGGGTGTGAAACACATTGGCGGCACGCTCGGGGCGATTGGGGTGTCCCTGAAAACCGTTAAGCGGCATATCGGGCGCATCGGTTTCCAGCAGCAGGCTATCGAGAGGAAGGCGAGAAATCGCCTGACGGGTTTTATTGGCGCGTGGATAGGTGATGGTGCCGCCGACGCCAATGCAGTATCCCAACTTGATAAAGGCCAGCGCCTGCTGCTCGCTGCCAGCAAAACCGTGTACCACGCCTTTGCGCGGCACATCGATACGGCGCAACAGCTGCGCCAAACGATCGTGAGTGCGTCGGGAGTGCAGCATCACCGGCAAGTCGTAGCGCTTCGCCAACGCCAGTTGCGCTTCCAGAAGTTCGCATTGGCGTTCGAAACGGGGCTCGGCCATATACAGATCCAGCCCGATTTCTCCCACCGCGATCAGTCGGTCATCCCGTTGACGCAGCTGCTGTTCGAGCAGATCCACATCGCTATCCTGATGATGGGCAATATAGAGTGGGTGTAAGCCAAGCGCGGCATAGATTTCAGGATGAGCCTGCGAAAGCGCAGTGATGCGCGCAAAATAGCGGGACTCAACCGCAGGCACCAGGATATGCGTTACCCCTGCCGTTGCGGCGAGCGCGATATTTGCCACTTCATTTTCGCTCAAGGGCGGAAAATCATAGTGACAATGGGTATCTATAAAGGAAAAGCGCCTGTGGGAATTATCCATGCCAGAGTGCAACGTCAACGTAGGGCAACGTGAACGTAGTGTAGCATCAACTTAGTGTAGCGTTACTGAACCTTTTTCCGCCTGCACAACAGCATCCGACAGTTCATCGCCCTCTTGCAGTCCGTAATCTTCCTGCAAAATACCGGCAAGATAATCATTGTTGCTTTCCAGCCAGGCACAATCGCTGTCAAACCACTCGGCCCACAGCGCCCAGAAGTTCCCTCTCAACTGCTTCCATCGACCTACCACGATATCGCTATTCATCACGAACCTCCCGAACAAACCGCACCGTAATCACACCAACGTTCAGCAAGCATCGCAAACAGTATGCGGGGTGACGATGACAATCTTATTATGGTTCAGATTGATTTTCGTTAACACCCCGTGCGCAGACTAAAATTTCAGACAAATGGCGATTGTGGGTACGGATAGTCAGGGTCGCTTACGTCCCGCGAACAAGCTGACCAAAAACAGGATAATCCCGACAATAAAGACAATTTTGGCCGCACCCGCTGCGGTACCAGCCAGCCCACCGAATCCCAGAGCCGCCGCGATCAGTGCTATCACCAGAAAAATAATGCCCCAACGAAACATACGCTCTCCTTACCTTAACGAGGGTGAGTGGCGCTCGTCCTGAGGTTAATTACGCATACCGCTGCGTTTCCACCGGTCTTTTATTTTAACGACACCAAGTGCTAATTGGCTTGAGGGTGGCGGAGGTTGCCCTCCGCCGAATACGCGAGCATTAAGGGGCGACAGGCCCGTTAATGGGTGACGGTCAGATCATTTTTAACGCTTTTCACACCGGATACCGCCTTGGCGATACTCTCTGCACGCGCTGACTGCGCGGTGTTTTTCACATTACCGCTCAGTTGCACCACACCTTCCTGAGTTTCCACTTTCACGTGGCGCGACGGCACGATTTTGTCAGCCAGCAGTTTGGCCTTGATGCTGCTGGTGATGACCGCATCATCGGTATAGGAACCCACTGACTGGGTGGCGTTATCCTTGATTTGCAGTTTGTCACTCACCGACTGCACGCCTTCGGTCTTGGTCGCCACTGCGACTGCCTGCGCCGCTACGGCCTGGCTAGGGACAAAACCGGTCAGCGTAACCACGCCTTTGGTGGTGGAGACGGAGATGTCTCCGCTCTCGATCCCCTTGTCATCCATCAGGGCACTTTTCACCTTGGCGGTGATGGTGCTGTCATCCATGTAGCCAGAGGCTTTCTGGAGAGAACTGTCAATCTTTGCGCCCGTGGTTGTCGCCGCCAGCTGCACTTTTTGCCCCAGCGTCTCTTCGGCCAGTGCATTGCCCGCCGTCAGCAGGGAACCCAGTACAACAGCCATCATCGTTTTTGCGTTAAGGATGTTTTTCATCGATTATTTCCTTTTGCTATGGTCCACGCGGACATCAATCACGCGGGTGTTGGCACTCAATGCGACTCAGCAAAACCAAGCGTTTAACGTCGCCAAATATCCCGTAGTCGATATAACGCACTACATGATTTATCACCAGCAGTGAAACTCACTAATTGTTAACGCGATATTAACTATAGTGCATGGAACGACGATTCCTAGCGGAATAGGGAGGAAAAGTCCCTTTCCGGCGGCATTTCGGATTTGTCCGTGGGAATGAAGGGCGGGTAAAAATCAAATAAAAACAGCCTAATCAATTGATAAATAGTCATAAAATAAAACCGACGTTTAAAAGGCCGGACACTACGCCCGAGTCCTTTTAAACGCCGGTTTTTTAACCGACAACACCGCACTCGCGGGAAAAATCAGTGTTCGCGGGTTTTGAAGAAGGTGACGTCCGGGTAGCGTTCCTGCGTCAAATTCAGGTTTACCATGGTCGGTGCCACATAAGCCAGGTTGTCGCCGCCATCAAGCGCCAGATGCAACTCGTTCTTGCGCTTGAACTCTTCAAATTTCTTCGCATCGGCACACTCAACCCAACGTGCGGTGGAGACGTTGACCGATTCATAGATGGCTTCCACGTTGTACTCTGACTTCAGGCGCGCCACTACCACGTCAAACTGCAACACCCCCACGGCCCCAACAATCAAATCGTTGTTGGCCAGCGGGCGGAACACCTGCACCGCCCCCTCTTCCGAGAGTTGCACCAATCCTTTGAGCAGTTGTTTCTGCTTTAACGGATCGCGCAGACGGATGCGGCGGAACAGTTCCGGCGCAAAGTTCGGGATACCGGTGAATTTCATCTCTTCACCCTGGGTAAAGGTATCGCCAATCTGGATGGTGCCGTGGTTGTGCAACCCAATGATATCGCCGGGGAATGCCTCTTCCACATGGGAACGGTCACCCGCCATAAAGGTCAGCGCATCGGAAATGACCACATCCTTGCCGGTACGCACCTGACGCAGCTTCATGCTCTTTTCATACTTGCCGGACACCACGCGCATAAAGGCGACGCGGTCACGGTGTTTCGGGTCCATGTTCGCCTGAATCTTGAACACGAAACCGGTGAATTTCTCTTCCTGCGCGGTAACGGTGCGGGTGTCGGTCTTACGCGGCATCGGCGCAGGTGCCCAGGCGACCAGTCCATCCAGCATGTGATCGACACCGAAGTTGCCCAGCGCGGTGCCGAAGAACACCGGCGTCAACGCACCAGACAGGAAAGCCTCCAGCTCAAATTCATGAGAAGCGCCCTGCACCAGTTCCAGCTCTTCGCGCAACTGTGCGGCCAGATCTTCACCGACGGCCTTATCCAGATCCGGATTATCCAACCCTTTGACAATACGCACTTCCTGGATCGTATGGCCCTTCCCGGTCTGGTAGAGGTAGGTTTCGTCTTTGTACAGGTGGTAAACGCCCTTGAACAGCTTGCCGCAGCCGATCGGCCAGGTGATCGGCGCACAATCGATTTTCAGTTCGCTTTCCACTTCATCCAACACTTCCATCGGATCGCGGATATCGCGGTCGAGTTTGTTCATAAACGTCAGAATTGGCGTATCGCGCAGACGCGTCACTTCCATCAGCTTGCGGGTACGATCTTCCACCCCTTTTGCCGCATCGATCACCATCAGGCAGCAGTCCACCGCCGTCAACGTGCGGTAGGTATCTTCGGAGAAGTCTTCGTGCCCCGGGGTATCCAGCAAGTTGACCAGCGCCTCCCGATACGGGAACTGCATCACTGACGTAGTGATGGAGATACCACGCTGCTTTTCCATCTCCATCCAGTCTGATTTGGCGTGCTGGTTCGAGCCGCGCCCCTTCACCGTCCCGGCGGTCTGAATGGCCTGTCCGAACAGCAGTACCTTCTCGGTAATGGTGGTTTTACCGGCATCGGGGTGAGAGATAATGGCGAACGTTCTGCGTTTCGCAACTTCGCGGGCGTATTCACTTGGAGACATGATTTTCAGGTTTCTTATGTTAACCACCCGGCGAGAGCATCGGCATCAGGATGTTCGCGTCAGGCAAAGTGGGAAAAAATCGTATTAGCCGGGTATTTTCCCTGATTTGTGGGTGAGACACAATCAATCGGCGCATATTCGCGCAATACGTTGGAAATAAAAGGCAACGTATCCCCACAAGCGCCAGAGAAAGAAATCTGGCATGCTGTTTTCACCCTGCCCCGTCTGCTACCCATCAGGAACAACGATGAAAGATTGGAACCCCGCGCTCTATTTACGCTTTGCCAATGAACGCACCCGCCCGGCACAAGAACTGGTTGCCCGCATTGCACATCCGCATCCCAACACCGTCAGCGATCTGGGCTGCGGGCCGGGTAACAGCACTGAGCTGTTAGCGCAGGCGTGGCCGCACGCGACGGTGACGGGCGTCGATACTTCGGCAGCCATGCTGGCACAAGCACGCGAACGCCTGCCGCAGCAGCGGTTTGTGCAAGCAGATATCGCCACCTGGCGGCCCGCGCAGCCACAGGATGTGATTTATGCCAACGCCTCGTTGCAATGGGTGCCGGAGCATGCACAGCTGTTTCCGCATTTGGCACAGCAGCTGGCTCAAGGGGGTATGCTGGCGGTACAGATGCCGGATAACCTGGACGAACCCAGCCACCGGCTGATGCGCACGGTGGCCGAACAGGGACGCTGGCGTGATAAAATAGGTGATACCGCCAGTGTGCGCCAGCGCCTGCTCACCAGCAGCGCCTATTACGATCTGCTGACCAATGCCGGTTGCGACGTCGACCTGTGGCGCACCACTTACTATCACCCGATGGATGACGCACAGGCGATTGTCGATTGGCTTCGCGCCACCGGCCTGCGCCCTTTCCTTGCGCCGCTTGACGACGCCGAACAGGCCGCCTTTCTTGCTAGCTATCGCCAACATCTGGAAACGGCCTACCCGCCACACGCCGACGGCAAACGCCTGCTGGCGTTCCCGCGTCTGTTTATTGTGGCACGCAAACGCTAAGTGACAGACAAAGAAAAGGCCCGCGCTGGCGGGCCTGAAGCAATCAAGACAACGGTAAAGGGTTATACCACCAGCGAAAGCAGCAGCACGATCAGTAATCCCACCACCGAGTTGGTCAGTTCCAACAGCCCCCAGGTTTTGAAGGTGTCCTTAATCGACAGCCCAAAATACTCCTTAAACAACCAGAACGCGGCATCGTTAACGTGAGTCAGAGTGTTACTCCCGGAGGCGGTGGCGAGCACCATCAGCGCCGGGTTGACGTTAAAGGTGGTGATCATCGGACCGACAATCCCAGCCGCCGTGATGGCGGAGACGGTACCAGCACCGGTAGCAAGACGCAGCAGTACGGTGATAAACCAGGCCATGATCAGCGGTGACACCGATGAATGGCGCATCATATCCGCAATATAATCGCCGACGCCGGTGTCCATGATAATTTGTTTAAACGCGCCGCCCGCACCGATGATAAACACCACCATGGCTACTTTTTCAATGGCAACGGTGTAGGATTTCATGACGTCGGACATACTTCTGCCGCGATTAACGCCAAAAGCAAACAGGCTGACCAATACCGCAATCAACATACTGATTTGCGCACTGCCGATAAAATTAAGGAAAGGCAGCACCACGCTATTTTTGGCAATAAACAGCTTCAGCACGGTAACACCGGTAATAATCATCGCCGGGATCAAGGGCACCAACAGGCTGATCGCAAAGCTTGGCATTTCATCATCAGAAAATACCTTTTGCGATTCCAATAATTCGGGAATGGGACGATCCAAATTCCCCAGCAGTTTGGGTAACAGGATGCCCGAGCAAATTACGGTAGGGATGGCAACGATAATGCCATAAATATACACCATCCCCATATCTGCATGGAATGCAGTCACCAGCGCCGTGGGGCCGGGCTGAGGTGGGAACAGGCTGTGCGCCGTGGTGGCGGCGGCGACCATGGTGATACCCAGTTTCAGGAAAGGAATTTTTGCTTCTCGGGCGATGCTGATAATCAGTGGAGCCAAAATCAGGAAGGCCACTTCGTAGAACATAGCCAGACCGAAAATCAAGCCAATCACCAGAATGGCCCATTGAACTTTCTGTGGCCCGAATTTTTTCAGTAACGTTGATGAAACCCGCTGCGCCGCACCGGAATCCACCATCAATTTACCCAGAATGGCACCAAACAGAATAATTAATGCCAGATGCCCCAGCGTACTGCCGACGCCATTTTCAATCGATTTACCAATTGCCTCAAGTGGTAACCCTTCACACACCCCGACAAAAACCGCCGCCAGCAGCAGTGCCAACATCCCGTTAATTTTAAATTTCATATTTAAAATTAACAGCAAAACGACGCCCAGAGCCACCCATATAATGGGCAGCGCCTCAATAATGAAATTCATATTTTCCCCGTAAACATTGAATAAAAAAACCAAATTAGTCGGACATTTCTTTTCTACATACATGACCACAGCAAAACATGTCCTACCAATTAGGCGCCCACCCTGCGCCAAAAACTGTGATGAAGATTAAAAATTTTTTTATGGGGAAAATGACCACTACTTCTACGTGATTTAAATCACATAAAGAAATGCAACGTATACGATAAACATGCAATAAATGAGAAACGTATTATACCAATAAGGTTAAGAGGGAAACCAAAAGGCGGGAAGTGGCACGGCAGCACGCGACAACACGCGCCACCGTTATCGATCTCGTACTATGACTCGGACTTGTCCGTTTTCTCCTCCGGCACAAGCGCTGAGCGACTCTCGTCATCTTCCTTCACCGGCGTGTTGGCGGTGAGCAGATAGGGTGACTGCTGCCAGCGGCTGCGGCGGTACTGCAACAGCGTGCGGGCCAGAATAATGCCGATCGCCAAGGCCAGCAGAATCATCAGGCGTAAGATATTGGTGGTATTGTCGACCTGCTTGGCGTCGGTCGCCAACACGTGAGTGTCGAGCGTCATACGCAGAAAACCGATCGGGCCATCCTTGCCGTTGATGGGCTGCACAATCTGGTGGTTGAAATAGCTACCCACCCGCTTACCATCCAGCGCCAGCCGGTCGCGCACCACGACCTCTTCCCCGGTGCGGGCAATCAACGAACCGTCCTGCTGATAGAGTGCCGCGTCAAGAATACGGCTATTTTGCGTTAACTGCGCCAGCATCGTGCTGATTTTCTGGCTGTTATCATCGTTGCTTTCCATCAGCGGCGTCAGGCTGAACGCCACCTGCCGCGCCAGCGTGCGCGCAATGTCTTCAACCTGCTCTGAACGCGCCATTTGATGGCTCAGGCTGAAATAGGACGCCCCCTGCATCAATGCGACCAGCAGCGCCAGGCAGATCAGCACAATAGCGGTACGGTGTAAGCGGAATTTTAACCGGGTGTGGACCATGAGAATCCCTGAGCGATTTGCATACTTTCATGTTGCCAGAAGCGATAGCGATAGGATAGCTTGTTGCCCTGTTTTCTGAGTGATGTTCTGTTATGTTTACCCGCGTCAGTACGCGCTTTTTTTGCCAGAAGAGGATGCCCCATGCCGAATAGTCAGACCTACCGCGATCTCCCTAACGAGATTAACTGTTGGCCGGGACTGCCGTTATCACTCAGCGGTGATGAAGTGATGCCGCTCGACTACCGCGCGGGGGACACCGGCTGGCTGCTCTACGGCGACGTGCTCGATAAAAACTTGCTCACGCGTTACCAGCGCAAGCTCGGTGCGGCAATGGTGATCGTCAGCGCCTGGAACGTAGAGGACTATCAGGTGGTGCGTTTGGCCGGTTCGCTCACGCCGCGCGCCACCAAACTGGCTCACGAGCTGGGGATGGATGTGGCGCCGATGTGCAACACCCCGACGCTGCGTGCCCCCGGTTTGCTGGTAATGGACATGGACTCCACCGCCATCCAGATTGAGTGTATTGATGAAATCGCCAAACTGGCCGGCACCGGAGAAAAGGTGTCCGCGATTACCGAGCGGGCAATGCGCGGTGAGCTGGATTTCTCCGCCAGCCTGCGCGAACGCGTGGGTACCCTGAAGGGAGCCGATGCCGATATCCTGCAAAAAGTGCGTAAGGATCTGCCGCTGATGCCGGGGTTGATCTATATGGTCGAGCAGTTGCAGGCCGCGGGCTGGCACGTTGCCATTGCGTCCGGCGGCTTTACCTATTTCGCCGATCACCTGAAAGAGAAACTCGGCCTGGTAGCGGCAGTGGCTAACGAAATGGGCCTGCGCGACGGTAAATTGACCGGCGAAGTGGTCGGCCCGATCGTCGATGCCAAATATAAAGCCAAAACCCTGCGCCAACTGGCAGAAAAGCTGGAGATCCCCGAAGAGCAGACCATTGCCATCGGTGACGGTGCTAACGATCTGGTGATGATCAAGGCATCTGGACTCGGCATCGCCTATCATGCCAAACCCAAAGTGAATGAGCAGGCCCCCGTCAGCATCCGCCATGCCGATTTAACCGGCGTCATGTGCGTACTGAGCGGCAGCCTGCGGCACGAAAAACGCTAACAGCAGTGAGGTGAACCGTGGCAAAAGCCGTTAAACGCGCCTTCGTTTGCAACGAATGTGGTGCCGACTACCCGCGCTGGCAGGGCCAATGCAGCGCCTGCAACGCCTGGAACACCATTACCGAAGTGCGGCTGGCCGCCGCCGCGACCTCCCGCACCGATCGCCGTACCGGCTATGCGGGCGACCACGAGGGCATCAGCCGCGTACAAAAGCTGTCTGACATCAGCCTGGAAGCGCTGCCGCGCTTTTCTACCGGCTTTAGCGAGTTCGATCGCGTGTTGGGCGGCGGCGTGGTGCCCGGCAGCGCCATTCTGATCGGGGGCAACCCCGGCGCGGGGAAAAGTACCCTGCTACTGCAAACCCTGTGCAAACTTTCCGAGCAGATGAAAACCCTGTACGTCACCGGGGAAGAGTCGCTCCAGCAGGTGGCGATGCGCGCGCACCGCTTGGGCCTGCCGACCCAGCACCTCAACATGCTGTCGGAAACCAGCATCGAACAAATCTGCCTGATTGCCGAACAGGAACAGCCCAGGCTGATGGTTATCGACTCGATTCAGGTGATGCATCTGGCCGATATCCAATCCTCCCCCGGCAGCGTGGCGCAGGTGCGGGAAACCGCCGCCTATCTCACCCGTTTTGCCAAAACGCGCGGTGTCGCTATCGTGATGGTGGGCCACGTCACCAAAGACGGTTCATTGGCCGGTCCCAAGGTGCTGGAGCACTGCATTGACTGCTCCGTGCTGCTCGACGGCGATGCGGATTCCCGTTTCCGTACCCTGCGCAGCCACAAAAACCGTTTCGGTGCCGTCAACGAATTGGGCGTTTTCGCCATGACCGAGCAAGGATTACGCGAAGTCAGCAACCCCTCCGCCATTTTTCTCAGCCGGGGTGATGAAGTCATGTCCGGCAGTTCCGTTATGGTGGTGTGGGAAGGCACGCGTCCACTGCTGGTAGAGATTCAGGCGTTGGTCGATCACTCGATGATGGCCAACCCGCGTCGCGTCGCAGTTGGTCTGGAACAGAACCGGCTGGCGCTCCTGCTCGCCGTGCTGCATCGCCACGGCGGGCTGCAAATGGCGGATCAGGATGTGTTCGTGAACGTGGTCGGCGGCGTAAAGGTCACCGAAACCAGCGCCGACCTGGCACTGCTGTTATCGCTGGTCTCCAGCCTGCGCGACAGGCCGCTGCCGCAAGATCTGGTGGTGTTCGGCGAAGTGGGGCTGTCTGGCGAGATAAGGCCGGTGCCCAGCGGTCAGGAACGTATTTCCGAAGCGGCCAAGCACGGCTTCAAACGCGCTATCGTCCCGCATGCCAATGCGCCAAAACGCCCACCCGCCAATATGCAGGTGTTTGGCGTGAAAAAGCTGACTGACGCACTGGCGATCCTCGACGATCTTTAATACCCAAGCAGCGGGAACAGGCGCGCAGGTTGCGTATGCTTGTGGTATCTTGGTTTAGCATGCTAAACACACGTGCTAAACCAAGAGTGCCTGACGATGTCATCTTTTGATTACCTGAAACCTGCCATCCGCAAGAAAGGGTGTACCCTTCAGCAGGTTGCCGACGCAACCGGCATGACCAAGGGCTATCTCAGCCAGTTGCTGAATGCCAAGATCAAAAACCCCAGCGCTCAAAAGCTGGAAGCACTGCACCGCTTTTTGGAACTGGAATTTCCTCGCCACGATAAAACCATCGGGGTGGTGTTCGGCAAATTTTATCCGCTGCACACCGGCCATATCTACCTGATCCAGCGCGCCTGTAGTCAGGTTGATGAATTGCATGTGATCCTGGGTTACGACGAATCGCGTGACCGCTTGCTGTTTGAACACAGCGCGATGTCGCAGCAGCCCACCGTGAGCGATCGTCTGCGTTGGCTGCTACAAACTTTTAAATATCAGAAGAATATCCGCATTCACGCCTTTAACGAAGAAGGCATGGAGCCCTACCCGCACGGCTGGGATGTATGGAGCCGCGGCATCAAAGCCTTTATGCAAGAGAAGGCGATTGAGCCCAACTTTGTCTATACCAGCGAAGCCAAAGATGCCCCGCAGTATCGGGAGCAGTTGGGCATCGACGCGGTGCTGGTTGACCCGGAACGATCGTTTATGAACATCAGCGGCGCACAGATCCGCCACGATCCGTTCCGCTATTGGGATTATATTCCCACTGAAGTGAAGCCCTTTTTCGTGCGCACCGTCGCCATTCTCGGCGGCGAATCTAGCGGTAAATCAACGCTGGTCAACAAGCTCGCCAACATATTCAACACCACCAGCGCCTGGGAGTTTGGCCGGGATTATGTCTTTTCCCATCTGGGCGGCGACGAGATGGCGCTGCAATATTCCGACTACGACAAAATCGCGCTAGGACAAGCTCAATACATTGATTTTGCAGTGAAATATGCCAATAAAGTGGCCTTTATCGATACCGATTTCATCACCACCCAGGCATTCTGCAAGCAGTATGAAGGGCGCGAACACCCCTTTGTTCAGGCGTTGATTGATGAATACCGGTTTGATCTGGTGATCCTGCTGGAAAACAATACGCCGTGGGTCGCGGATGGGTTACGTAGCCTGGGGAGCAGTACCGCACGCAGCGCGTTCCAAACGCTGCTCAAAACCATGCTGGTGAAGAATAACGCCCCTTATATACACGTGACCGAATCCGATTATGATTCGCGCTTCCTGCGTTGCGTGGAACTGGTGCAGCAAATGCTGTCGCACCGCACCTCTGGTGGGCCGGATACGCCGACGCTGTAATCAACCCGCGAGATTCACCACTGCCAGCGGCGAGAGGGTGTCAGAATAGCAGGCAATGGGATGTCCCACGCTTCATTCGGGATGGCATCGACCTGCTGGCAGTCATGGGCCAAGCCAATCGGGTACGGCCCCCGCTGCTGCCAGCCCTGTAAGGTCCGGTCATAAAAGCCACCGCCCATCCCCAGCCGTTGCCCCTGCGCATCAAACGCCACCAGCGGGGTAAACAGCACATCGAGTTGGGTCAGCGGCAACACCCGGCGCACATCCAGACGCGGTTCAAAGATCTTCAGGCGGTTCTTCACCAGCGGCGTCTGCGCATCGTAGTGTAAAAACAGCAGATGTCCCGGCGAAAACGGGTGCAATACCGGCAGATACACCGCTTTTCCCTGCTGCCACAGACGTGCGATCAACGGCTGGGTATCCAGCTCACCGTCAAACGACAAAAACAGCGCAATCCGCTGTGCTTGCTGCACTTCAGGTTGTTCCAATGCGCGTTCGGCAATCTGCTGGGCAAACCAGGTTTGTTGCTGCTGCGTAAGCGCACGACGTAGTTGACGCACGCGATCGCGCATGGCCTGACGCTGTTGCTGTGGCGAAACGGGCATGGACGCAGAATTCATAGGCAATAACAAGGAAAAGAAGGGGGAGAAGGGATCTCCGAGATGCCGCCGCAGGTGGTAACCCTTGAACCCTTGGTTCAAGGTGAACATACCGTCGCAACCATAAGGCTTCTCGGACGAACCGAGCATGCTCACCGGCTGCGGAGCGTTACATTCTGTTGGTTTGAAATATCGGCTCAGGGGACTGACCCGCAGACAAACACCTCAGAGAAATTTTATTCTTTACTCGTGAATAACTCTATCACGCTTTATAGCGAAAAACATCGGCCAACTAACAAAAATCGATTTAAAAAACCAAAATGCGAGGCAAGGCGATAGCCCTCTTCGACTTACTCGAAAGGTGTGCCCTGACGCTCGCTGATGCGCCCTTGCTCCAGCAACGCCTGCTCAATGGTCTGCTGCAACATGCGGATGCGCTGCTCCATATTCGCCGCGTAATCACGCGTTTTCAGGCGTTCTTGCGCCAGTTCATGGCACACGTTCAGTGCAGCGATAAACACCAATTGTTCCGTGTTGGTCACGCGTGTGCGCACTTTGAGATCCTGCAACCGCTGGTTAAGATCTTCCGCAGCCTGATTCAACGCTTCCTGTTGTTCCGGCGGACAATTGACTCTTAACGAACGGCCAAAGATTTGAATATCTACTGGTTGTGCAGACATGCCCCTTTCCTGCCTCATTTCGTTTTCTGCGCCGCAGAAAAAATTCATATCACGGCTGGCAACAGCCCATTCACGCGGGCGCCACTATAATAACTCAACATAGAAGAAACAAGCCCTTTCTGGCATAGCAGCCGAGCTTGGTGGTAGCATAACACGATACCAACCCGCCAACGATGAACAAAGCACATGTCGATAGAAACCACGTATCCCGGCTATGAAACCCTGGACACGCTCCTTACACAGCAACAAGTTGCACTGACGGCAGCGGAAATACACGGGCTTATCAGCGGTATCCTGTGCGGGGGCAACACCGACGACAGTTGGAAAACGCTGTTACACGAGCTGACAAACGATGGCTTGGCCTTCTCTCATCTGGTTTCTCAGCCGTTGCAAACCCTGTATCAGGTCACCAAAGAAGCGCTGGAAGAGAGTGGCTTTGAATTCCAACTGTTGCTGCCGGATGACGACAACACGTCAGTGAGCGTGTTTGATCGTGCCGATGCGCTGGCCGGATGGGTCAATCACTTTCTGCTCGGACTCGGTGTGGTTCAGCCGCGCCTGAACAAGGCGCAGGGCGAATTGAAAGAAGCCATCGATGATTTGCGCAATATTGCCCAGCTCGGCTATGACGAAGATGAAGATCAGGAAGAGCTGGCGCAATCGCTGGAAGAAATCATCGAATACGTCAGGGTCTCTGCCATTCTCTGCCACAGTGAATATACACGCCCGGTACAGACTGCACCGGAGAAGAAAAAACCGACGCTACATTAATCGCGCATCCGGCCTTACCCGCAGGGATTCCCACGCAGGAAGGGAATCACCGTATGCGCATCACACAGGAGCAGGTGATGATTCAACAAGACGCTTTTGGTCAGGAATATACTCGCCGCCGCCAGCAGTTGCTGGAAAAAATGGCCCCCGCCAGCGCGGCGATTTTTTTTGCCGCACCGGAAGCCACGCGCAGCGCTGACAGTGAGTACCCTTATCGCCAGAACAGCGATTTCTGGTACTTCACCGGGTTTAACGAGCCGGAAGCGGTGCTGTTACTGGTAAAAAGCGATGAACATCATCACCATACCGTCCTGTTCAACCGTGTACGCGACGTCACGGCGGAAATCTGGTTTGGACGCCGTCTGGGGCAGGAAGCGGCCCCGTCGCGCTTGAATGTCGATCGCGCCCTGCCCTTTAGCGACATCAATGCACAGTTGCACCTGCTGCTGAACGGGCTGGATGTGATTTATCACGCTCAGGGGCTGTACGAGTACGCGGACCGTCTGCTGTTCAGCGCATTGGAAACGTTGCGAAACGGCACGCGTCAGGGGCTTATCGCACCGCCGACGCAGACCGACTGGCGACCCTGGGTGCACGAGATGCGCCTGTTTAAATCGCCGAAAGAGCTCGACCTGATGCGTCGGGCCGGAGATATCACCGCCAAGGCCCACACCCGCGCCATGACACACTGTGAGCCGGGGATGTACGAATACCAGCTCGAAGGGGAAATTCATCACGAATTTACCCGCCACGGTGCGCGTTACCCCTCGTATAACACCATTGTCGGCAGCGGTGATAACGGCTGCATTCTGCACTACACCGAAAATGAGCAGCAAATGCGCGAGGGCGATTTGGTGCTGATTGACGCCGGTTGTGAATATCAGGGCTATGCCGGTGATATCACGCGGACCTTCCCGGTAAGCGGAAAATTCAGCGCCCCGCAGCGCGCGATTTACGACATCGTGCTGGCTTCGCAGCGCAAAGCGCTGGCGCTGTTCAAGCCCGGAGTCAGCATTCGTGAAGTGAATGAGCAGGTAATTCGTATCATGGTGGAAGGGCTGGTTAAACTCGGCGTACTGAAAGGTAACGTCGATGAACTGATCGCCGAACAGGCGCACCGCGCGTTCTACATGCACGGACTCAGCCATTGGCTGGGATTGGACGTGCACGATGTCGGCGATTACGGTGCATCAGAACGCAGTCGTTTGCTGGAACCCGGCATGGTGCTCACCGTCGAACCGGGGCTCTATATCGCACCAGACGCCAAAGTGCCCCATGAGTACCGCGGCATCGGTATCCGCATCGAGGATGACATTCTGATCACTGACAGTGGTAATGAAGTGTTAACGGCGGGCGTGGTGAAAGACGCCGACGACATTGAAGCGCTGATGGCTCAGGCCCGTGCCGCACGTCAGGCAGCGAGATAATCGCCATGACGATCCTGATAGTTGGCGGCGGCATGGCGGGAGCAACGCTGGCACTGGCCATTTCTGCCCTTTCCGGCGGCACCCTTCCCGTCGAGGTGATTGAAGCACATTCGCCGCTGGACAGCGCGCATCCCGGCTTCGACGCCCGCGCTATCGCGCTGGCGGAAGGCACCGTGCAACAGCTCAAACGTATCGGTGTCTGGCAAGCCATCGCCAGCGAGGCAGAACCCATCACCTCGGTGCACGTCAGCGATCGCGGCCACGCTGGCGTGGTCAACATGCAGGCCAGTGATTATCGCGCCGCCGCGTTGGGTTACGTGGTGGAGCTACATCAGGTTGGACAGACCC
The DNA here is from genome assembly GCF_025962655.1 of Candidatus Symbiopectobacterium sp. NZEC151. Classification (GTDB taxonomy): domain Bacteria; phylum Pseudomonadota; class Gammaproteobacteria; order Enterobacterales; family Enterobacteriaceae; genus Symbiopectobacterium. The sequence continues at coordinate 372,467 of NZ_JAGFPE010000003.1, forward strand.
TGTTTCGCTTACTCCATAATGCGCCGGGCGTGAGCGTGCACTGCCCGCGCAAGGTGGTACAGGTTGAACGCAGCGCCGAACAGGCCACCCTGCAACTGGATGACGGCAGCACGCTGCACGGGCAACTCTTGGTGGCGGCAGACGGCTCCTCCTCCGCGCTGGCGCGGGCCTGCGGTATGCAATGGGAGACTGAGGAGTATCCGCAGTTTGCCGTTATTGCCAACATCCGCACCCAGTTGCCTCACGCGGGCAAAGCCTTTGAGCGCTTTACCCCTGACGGCCCGCTGGCACTGTTGCCGATGCACGGTGGACGCAGTTCGTTGGTATGGTGCCACCCGTTATCCCATCAGACGCAGGTGGCCGCCTGGAGCGAGGCTGAATGCCGCGCCGCGCTGCAACGCGCCTTTGGCTGGCGATTGGGCGCAATCACCCATATCGGCGAACGCCACACCTATCCGCTGCGACTGGTGACGGCGGCACGCCATATCGCACATCGCGTGGCGCTGGTGGGCAATGCGGCGCAAACGCTGCACCCAATTGCCGGACAAGGATTCAACCTCGGGCTGCGCGACGTGATGTCACTGGCAGAAACCCTGACACAGGCCGCCGCGCAGCAGGAAGACACCGGCAGCTATCGCGTGCTGAGCCGCTACGGCCAGCGCCGAGAACCCGATCAACAGGCAACCATTGCGCTGACGGACGGTTTGGTACGCCTGTTCGCCAACAGTTTTACCTCGCTGGAAGTGGGCCGCAATCTGGGTTTGATGACCATGAATACCGTTGCGCCCGTGCGTGATACCTTTGCACGCCGTACGTTGGGTTGGGTCAGTCGTTAATGCAAGCAACAGGAAACAGGGCTTATGCAATCATTTGATGTGGTTATCGCGGGCGGCGGCATGGTCGGCCTGGCATTAGCCTGCGGGCTGCAACATTCCGGGCTGCGCATTGCCGTGCTGGAACAGCGCACGCCACCGCAAGCGGCAGCGGACGGGGCTTATTCGCTGCGCGTCTCCGCCATTAACGCGGCCAGCGAATGCCTGCTGCGTCATCTTGATGTCTGGCAAGACATCGAAGCACAGCGCTCCAGCCCCTATAACGCCATGTACGTGTGGGACAAAGACAGCTTTGGCAACATCCATTTCGAGGGCGAGGCCTACGGCTTTTCCCGCCTCGGCCACATTATCGAAAACGATGTCATTCAGCGCGCCCTGTGGCAGCGAGCCGAGAAAGCAAAAGACATTACGCTGATAGCACCGGCGGTGTTACAGCAGGTGGCCTGGGGCGAGAACGAGGCGTTTATCACGCTGGACGATGGCACCATGCTCACGACGCGCTTGGTGGTCGGCGCAGACGGTGCACACTCCTGGCTACGTCAGCAGGCCGATATTCCGCTGACGTTCTGGGATTACGGCCATCACGCACTGGTGGCAACGGTTCGCACCGAACGTCCGCACGACGGCGTGGCGCGCCAGGTGTTCCACGGCGATGGTATTTTAGCGTTTCTGCCGTTGGCGGAGGCAAACCTGTGCTCGATTGTCTGGTCGCTGCCACCGTTGCAGGCCGACGCTATGCTGGCGCTGCCCGATGACGCGTTTAACCAGCAGTTGGCGATCGCCTTTGATACGCATCTTGGGCTATGCACCACGGTCAGCGCGCGACAAACACACCCGTTAACCGGGCGCTATGCGCGTAGCTTTGCCGCGCACCGACTGGCGCTGGTGGGCGATGCCGCGCATACCATCCACCCGCTGGCCGGACAGGGCGTCAACCTCGGGTTTATGGATGTCGCTACGCTGATTGCCGAAATTAAACGCTTACAAGGGCAAGGCAAGGATTTCGGGCAACACCTCTACCTGCGACGCTACGAACGCCAGCGCAAGCACAGTGCCGCGCTGATGCTGGCCAGCATGCAAGGGTTCAGGGAGCTGTTTAACGGGGAGAACCCGGCGAAAAAACTGCTGCGTGATATTGGTCTGACGCTGGCGAACCGCCTGCCGGGGGTGAAACCGGTGCTGGTGCGTCAGGCGATGGGATTAAATGACCTGCCGGAATGGCTGGCGCAAACCACTACGCCGCAGTGAATGGAACAGTGAGGTTGCTGGCAACGCCTTTTCGGCAAGTCCGTGTTACCCGGCGAATCGTGACGAGGGGCACTCCGGCGGCTTACGCCGCTACGACCCCATCGCCGCACTTCACCTAACAACGAACGTTGTCAGCAGTCTGACGGTACGCCAGAGTGGCGTACCGTTAACCTCACTTCTTTTCGTGGCGCGTTGCTTTATCCAGATAGCCCATCAGAAACGCCGACAGCACAAACGTCAGGTGAATAATCACATACCACATCAGTTTGTTATCCGGCGTGTTGCGCGCATCCATAAACACGCGCAGCAGATGGATGGAAGAGATGGCGACGATCGATGCCGCAACCTTGTTTTTGAGTGAGCCGGAATCCATCTTGCCAAGCCAGCTCAGCTTCTCCCGATCCTCATCAATGTTCAGCGTCGAGACAAAGTTCTCATAGCCAGACAGCATCACCATCACCAACAGGCCGCCCACCAGCGTCATATCAATCAGCGACAGCAGTACCAGGATCAGATCGGCCTCTGCCAACGCAAAGACGTTTGGCAAAATGTGAAACACTTCCTGGAAAAATTTGAGCATCAGCGCCAGCAACCCGAGCGACAGTCCCAGATAGATCGGGGCCAGCAACCAACGCGATGTGTACATCAGGTTTTCAATAAAACGTTCCATAGTTCTTCTTTTTGCAGGTGAATAACCACCGTCGCGTAATGGGCACGCGACGGCAAAACGCACAGTTTACTGATCGACCACCGAACCATCTACATGAAGACGCGTTTTCAGCGGACGGCGACGGTAGGGATATTTTTCTGCCACGTCATCCGCCAGTTCGATGCCAATGCCCGGCGCCGTGGGGATCTCCATAAAACCGTCAACGCACTTGAAGGTGCTCTTGACCACATCGCGCTTCAATACGCCATTTTCCACGCCGGTGGCACCAAATTTCTCCGACAGTGCCGGTTGGTCGTCGCCGGGATATTCCAGCAGGGCAAAGTTGGGGATGCTTACCGCAATTTGCAAGCAGGCGGCGGTAGAAACCGGGCTGAGCGGATTATGCGGCACCACCATCAGGTCGTGCGCTTCGGCCAGCGCCGCGATTTTCTTGGCACCGGTAATGCCTCCGCACATGCACACATCAGGCCGCACATAGGAAACCGCATTGCGTTTGATCAGCATGGCAAACTCTTGCAGGTTGTTCAGACGCTCGCCGGTAGCAATCGGCACGTTGATTTTGTCTGCAACCTGCGCCATCGAATCAAAGTTATCGGCACCAATCGGATCTTCAATAAAGTAAGGCAGATAGGGCGCGATGCCCTGTGCAAATACAATTGCATCGTGCGGTTTCAGTCGGCGATGCACTTCAATACAGAGATCGACGTCATTCCCCACCGCTTCGCGATAAGCGCCAATGCGCTCAATGGCTTCGCCGATCTCTTTCGCATGGGTGATGAAATAGGGATCGCCGCGCGACTCATCCAGAAATGGCGTCAGGTGCCCAATCGCGGTAAATCCCTGTGCCTTCATCTTTTTCAGGTTGGCGATGGTCTCTTCCGTGGTTTTGCCCCCGGCATGGGCATAAACCCGCGCCTTGTCGCGGCAGCGACCGCCCAGCAAGTTGTAAACCGGGGTGTCGTAGAATTTGCCCGCAATATCCCACAGTGCGATGTCGATGGCGCTGATCGCCCCCATGATGGCCGCACCGCGAAAATGCCAGCAGCGGTACATATACTGCCAGTGATGCTCAATACGCAGCGGATCTTGTCCGATCAGGTAGGTTTTCAGCGCTTCCACCGCCCCCATGGAGGCATCCAGAAACCCCCAGGTGCCTGACTCGCCGATCCCGACCAGACCTTCGTCGGTGTGAATCTCTACAAACAGGTAGCGATTCGCCAGGATGGTTTTGACATCCGTAATTTTCACGTTGCATTACTCCACTTTCAGCCCGATGGGGACCCCAAACCCTTAGCATAACCCGAGCGTGCCGTGCTTCGTCAATGCTTAAACACCCTTTCACTTGAAACGCTATTTCATTCTTTCCTTTGGTTATTTTTGTGACGCCAGTGGCATTCACCTTTCGCATCTTGCCGTGTGACCTGCTGGTGGTGGCATGGAGCGGAAGGTCGCCCGCTCGTTCACTTTTTACACTTGCCCTATCGAACCATCCCCCGCGATGCGTTGATACACGTACTCCTACTCTGATTAGAATGAAAACAAGAGGGTTCTATGAATAGCGCAATTCTCCTCGGGCTTTTCTGGCACTTTGTCGGTGCTGCCAGCGCGGCCTGCTTCTATGCCCCGTTCAAAAAGGTCCGTCACTGGTCATGGGAAACCATGTGGTCATTGGGCGGTTTCTTCTCCTGGATTATTTTGCCCTGGAGCATCAGTGCCCTGCTGCTGCCCGATTTCTGGGGCTATTTCGGCTCATTCAGTTTTTCTACCTTGCTGCCAGTGTTTTTGTTCGGTGCCATGTGGGGCATCGGCAATATCAACTACGGGTTGACTATGCGCTACCTCGGCATGTCGCTCGGTATCGGTATCGCCATCGGTATTACTCTGATAATCGGCACCCTGATGACCCCGCTGTTGCAAGGCAAATTTATGCAACTGTTTGGCACCACCGGCGGGCAGTTAAGCCTGGTCGGCGTAGGCGTGGCGCTGATTGGCGTGGGCGTGGTGAGCTACGCCGGTTTACTGAAAGAGCGTGCGCTTGGCATTCGTGCTCAAGAGTTCAATCTCAAGAAGGGATTGATACTGGCCGTAATGTGCGGGATTTTTTCCGCAGGTATGTCATTCGCCATGGATGCGGCCAAGCCGATGCATCAGGCAGCAGAGGCGCTGGGTCTTAACCCACTCTACGTGGCACTGCCAAGCTACGTGGTGATTATGGGCGGCGGTGCCATCGTCAACCTGGGTTTCTGTTTCCTGCGTTTAGCCATGAGCCCCACCATCTCGATTAAAGCCGATCTGTCACAGGCCAAAACGCTGCTTATTACCAATGCGCTGTTTTCCATTCTCGGCGGGGTGATGTGGTATTTGCAGTTCTTCTTCTACGCCTGGGGCCACGCCAATATTCCGGCCGATTACACCTACCTCAGTTGGATGCTGCACATGAGCTTCTACGTGCTGTGCGGCGGCATTGTCGGGCTGTTACTGAAAGAGTGGAACAACGTAGGGAAAAAACCGGTCAGCGTGCTGGTGCTGGGCGGGCTGATCATTATTCTCGCAGCCAATATCGTGGGGATGGGCATGGCATCCTGATACTATGACATGCCGCTCTCGGAGGCAGACACCGCCGGAGCGGCGTGTAACACCCTACCAACATTGCACCATCCGTCGTAAAAGTCGCAACAATATTCAGCCATAACAACAAGATAATGTCACATGGTCAATAATGCTTACATAATCAAACATTATGCAACATCGGTGTTTTACCTATAAAACAATGAGTTATGAAAATCCCGCCTTTATTTCACGTTAGAAAATAAATCCCTTCAGGCGTATTATCCTCTCAAATCATTTAGTTACAGCGCTATTGTCTATGGCAATTGGCGCTATTTTCAGAAATAAACTGCGGTAAAAATCGTTATTCAAGGAGAAAGAGAAATGCAACTACGCACCACAAGGGATAAAATTCTGGTGGCATTGCTAGTGGGGATTATTGCCGGTGTGGTCTGTGCGCTGGCTAAATTTGGCTGGGAGATTCCCTTCCCGCCGCGTACGCCCCTGCGTGACCTGACCAACCCACCGCAGCAACTGTTGCAGCAAATGGGCATGTCTTTCGATATGTCGCATCTGAGCTACCTGTACAACGGCAACCCTCGTCCGATCATGAGCTTTATCATGCACTTCGGCTTTTCTATCACGTTCGCGGTGATCTATTGCGTGGTGGCGGAAGTGTGGCCAAAGATCAAACTGTGGCAAGGTGCGCTGTATGGCCTGGTGCTGCACGTGGTGTTCCACGTGTTCCTGCTGCCGCTGATGGGCACCGTACCGGCACCGTGGGATCAGCCGTTCGCTGAACACTTCTCCGAAATTTTCGGCCACATGTTCTGCTTCTGGCTGGTGGAAATTGTGCGCCGCGATCTGCGTAACCGTATTACCCACGCACCGGATGTGGACGAGGCTGCGCGCTGAGTTTAGCCGTTCATCCTGCCAGAAAACGCTGGCGATAGGCGCTGGGTGATATGCCCTGCGCCTGATGGAACACCACCGAGAAGTAGTTACTGTCGTCAAAACCGCACTGCGCTGCCACTTCACCAATGGTCTGCCTGTCATAACGCAACAGCTCCATCGCCTTGCACAACCGCAGTTGGCGCAGGTATTGGGCCACGCTCATCCCGGTTTCCTGCTTAAAGCGCGCACCCAATCCGCGCACGCTAAAGTCATGCTGCTGGCAAAACGCATCAAAACGGAATGGGCTACCGATACTGGCCCTTAGCGCCAGCATCAACAAATCCAACTGGTGCGCATCGGCCAGTTGTGGGCTATCGGGTAAATGGCGGTAACGCAGCGCCAACAGCGCAATCTGCAACAGCAGCACTTCGCTAAGCTGCGACGACAGCGTGTCCGACTTCATGCACTCCTGCGCCAAATCATCCACCTTGTCGCGCAGCGTATCCATGCCCGCCGACCCCAGGCACCAATAGCGCTGAGATTGCGGCACGTCAGCCCCCGGCAGCAGGTTATGCCAGTCTGCGGGCAGCGTCAGCCGATCGCGAACAAACAGGATATTGTCCAGTTCCAGATCGTTTACCGACTCATAGCTGTGGCGATCGTTGGCGCTGACGTAGAACAGATCGCCGCGCGTAATGCGGTAGGGCACGTCGTTCCACAGGTGCAGACCGTTGCCGCGCCACACGATGACTAACTCTTCGAAATCATGATGATGCAGGGGAAAATCAGGCTGAGGGTGACGCTCTGCCACCCGTACCGCCTGTTTATCGGTAAGGAAATAGTCTTCCGTTTGCAGCTTTAAACCGCGCGTCATGGTCACACTCACCTCACCTACACGGGCGTTGTGTTATTCCGCAGCACTCCCCGTATGCTGACGTACGGATTTGGGTGCAACAGAGAACGCCTTGCGAAACTGCGTGGAAAAGTGATTACTGTCGCTGAAACCGCACGCGTGCGCAATGGTCGTAATCGATTCATCGCTTTGCTGCAAGCGACGGCGCGCTTCCAGCAAGCGTAAGCGATTGAGATAGCGCTGTGGTGTCATGCCGGTATTCTGCTTCAACTGGCGGTGCAGGGTACGCAATGGCAGCGCAAAGCGATCGGACAATTCCCCCCAGTTTACCTCTTCACAGTAATTGTTTTGCAACCAGCCGAGCAGCGCCTGTACCCCGTGCCGATCGCCATCCAAACTCTGGGTCTGGAAACATTTTTGCCGTAGCAGCACCAGAATTTGCAGAAATACGCTTTCGCTGGCGGCAATATCTTCCGGCGTGTCGCGCTGGGCCAACAGCGACAGGCGTTCCAGCAGCCCTTTCAACTGCTGCATGGTCGGCGCATTGACCTGCCACTGCCCTTGCCACTCACCGTTGGGCCCGTAGGGCAGGAAGGAGGCGATATCAGACAGAAAACGAAAGCCGCGCGGCGAACGATAGAGCACATTGGTCAGGAACAGGCCATCAACGTCTTCGAACAGGTGGCGATCGTTATCGCGAATAAAGAACACCGCACCGCTGCATAACGCAAACGGCTGGTCGTTGAAAACATGCACGCCCGCCCCCTGCTCCACCAGCACAATTTCCCAAAAATCATGATAATGCTCAGGAAATGCCTGTTGCGGCGCACGCGGCTCCACGGCAACGGTCACCGAGCGAGAAACGAAAAACTCATCACCTTGTAGCAACGTCATTTCAAGCCCCCTGTTTTTCTGCTTTGCAACAATGCAAACATCGATAGAAAACAGCCTACCCACCCTGATGAGATTTCACCTTCAAATCCCGACGTTTCGCTTTCAGGGTGACGTCATTTTTCAAAGATTTCACCGCCAATTCACGGAAGTGTGGCTAGGATCACAGGAGCAAAAGACACGGCATAACACCTACTGATATCAACGAAATGTGACGCCTTTCACGGCCAGCTTTGCCATTTTGCCAACCTGCTCTGTCCCATGGCATTCACTGGAAGGCGACGCGCTTACCGGCTCTTTACACTGCGCAACATGAATCAGTGAAAGAGGAACGGCAATGGCGGTGAAAAATATTGTCGCAGTGGATTTAGGCGCCTCCAGCGGCCGGGTCATGCTGGCAACATGGCAAGTCGAGAACAGGCAACTGGCGCTCAAAGAGATCCATCGGTTTACCAACCGCCTGGTAGAACAGGACGGCCACCATCTGTGGGATCTCGATGCGCTGGAACAGGAAATCCTCACCGGCTTGCACCGCATCACCGACAGCGGCATCCGCCCTGACAGCATCGGCATCGATAGCTGGGGCGTGGATTATGTGCTGCTGGATGCCGCCGGCGAACGCGTCGATCTGCCCTATGCCTACCGCGATCACCGCACCGATGGCGTAATGGCGCACGCCATTGCGGAACTCGGTGCCGAGCATATCTATCATCTGACCGGCATTCAGTTTCTGCCGTTCAATACCCTGTATCAACTGAAAGCCTGGCGCAGCGCCAACCCCGGAAACCTCGACCGCATTGCCCATTTTCTGATGATCCCGGACTATCTCCACTACCGCCTCACTGGTAGCGTCGGCTGCGAGTACACCAACGCCAGCACCACCCAGTTGCTCAATTTGCACACCAAAAACTGGGACGCGTCGCTACTGGCGTGGCTCGATCTGCCCGCCAGGTGGTTCAGTCCCCCAGCACAACCCGGAAAAACGCTCGGTGCCTGGACCTCTCCGACAGGCGATGCCATTCCGGTGATTACCGTCGCCACGCACGACACCGGCAGCGCCGTGGTGGCCGCGCCGCTGACCGAAGGCGACAGCGCCTACCTGAGCTCCGGCACCTGGTCGCTGATGGGCATTGAAAGCGATGTGCCCTACCACGATACGCGCGCACTGGCGGCAAATGTTACCAACGAAGGCGGCATCAACGGCAGCTACCGCGTCCTGAAAAACATCATGGGCATGTGGTTACTGCAACGCGTGGCGCTGGAGATGAACATTGCTGATTTGCCCGCATTGATTCGCGATGCCAGCGCACTGCCACCGTTCACGCGTTTAATCAATCCGAATGACGATCGTTTTATCAATCCGCCGTCGATGTGTGAGGCCATTCGCGCTTTCTGTCGCGAGCACCAGCAGAGTGAGCCCGCTACCCAGGCCGAATTCGCCCGCTGCATCTTTGACAGCCTGGCACTGCTGTACCGTCGCGTCCTGCTGGAGTTGGGAGAACTGCGCGGCACACCGCTACGCCAGTTGCACATTGTGGGCGGCGGGTGTCAGAACGCGTTTCTCAACCAACTCTGCGCCGATGTTTGCCAGATACTGGTATTGGCAGGCCCGGTGGAAGCCTCGACGCTCGGCAATATTGGCTGTCAGCTGATGGCGCTTGACGCCGTACCCGATCTTACCGCTTTTCGCCAGCAACTGGCGGAGAGCTTTCCATTACAACGTTATATCCCCCGTCCTATTGACGATTTTGCCGGACACTGGCGCCGTTTTGAGGCGCTGTGCCACGCCACTGAGGAGCTTACCGTATGAATACCGCCATTGAATCGGCCTGGCAGTTGGCCAAGGCGCGCTATGCCGCGCTCAACGTTGATGTCGAGGCTGCCCTGAAGCAACTGGATAACATCCCCGTCTCGATGCATTGCTGGCAAGGGGACGATGTGGTGGGCTTCGAGCAGTCCGCAGGTGCACTCACCGGCGGTATTGCCGCCACCGGCAACCATCCGGGCAAAGCGCGCACCGCCGATGAACTGCGCGCCGACCTTGAGCAGGCGTTCCGCCTGATTCCGGGACCGAAGCGTCTGAATCTGCATGCGATTTATTTGGAATCCGATGAACCTGTCGCACGCAACGCCATCGAACCGAAACACTTTAGCCGCTGGGTGGCCTGGGCCAAAGAACAGCATTTAGGGTTGGATTTTAACCCCACCTGTTTCTCGCACCCGCTCAGCAGCGACGGCTTCACTCTCTCCCATCCGGATGAGAACGTGCGCCGTTTCTGGATTGAACACTGTCAGGCCAGCCGCCGTATCTCGGCCTATTTTGGCCGCGAGCTGGGCACGCCTTCCGTGATGAACATCTGGGTGCCGGACGGCATGAAAGATCTCACCATCGATCGTCTGGCATTTCGCCAGCGCCTGTTAAACGCGTTGGATGAAGTGATTGCCGAGCCGCTGGATGCGCAACACCACATTGATGCCGTTGAAAGCAAGCTGTTCGGCATCGGCGCAGAGAGCTTCACCGTGGGCTCCAACGAATTCTATCTTGGCTACGCCACCAGCCGCGGCACCGCGCTGTGCCTTGATGCCGGCCACTTCCACCCAACGGAAGTGATCTCCGACAAGATCTCTAGCGCCATGTTGTACGTACCGCGCCTGTTACTGCACGTCAGCCGCCCGGTACGCTGGGACAGCGATCACGTGGTGCTGCTGGACGACGAAACACAAGCCATCGCCCATGAGATCGTGCGCCACAACCTGTTCGACCGCGTGCATATCGGCCTCGATTTCTTTGATGCTTCCATCAACCGCGTTGCCGCCTGGGTCATCGGCACGCGCAACATGAAAAAAGCGCTGCTGCGCGCCCTGCTGGAACCCACCGAGCAACTGCGCCAACTGGAACAAGAGGGCGACTACACCGCACGTCTGGCGCTGCTGGAAGAGCAGAAATCGCTGCCGTGGCAAGCCGTGTGGGAACACTACTGCCAGCGCCACGATGTGACGCCGGGCAGCGAATGGCTGCAACAGGTACGCCATTATGAACAAACCATTCTTCGTCAACGTCAAGGGTAAGTGATTATGCAAGCAATTCTGTCTTCCTGGTTTGTACAAGGCATGATTAAAGCCACCACCGATATGTGGCTCAAAGGCTGGGACGAACGCAATGGCGGCAACGTCAGCCTGCGCCTCGATGCCAAAGACGTCACGCCCTATGAAAGCGATTTTACCCCGACGCCACGCCACGAAGCGCTGTCACTGGCGATGCCGGAGCTGGCAGGCTGCTGGTTTATCGTGACCGGTTCGGGCAAGTTCTTTCGCAACGTGCAGTTAGATCCGGCGGATACGCTGGTGTTATTGCAGGTGGATGACGATGGCAAAGGCTACCGTATTTTCTGGGGCTTGACCGGCGGCGGTTTACCTACCTCTGAGCTGGCGGCGCACTTCCAGTCGCACATCGTGCGCATGGCGGCTAGCCAGGGACGCGATCGCATCATCATGCACTGCCACGCTACCAACCTGATTGCCCTGAGCTATGTGCTGGATCTGAACAGCGCCGCCTTTACCCGCGAGCTGTGGGAAGGCAGCACCGAATGTCTGGTGGTGTTCCCTGACGGCGTCGGTATCGTGCCGTGGATGGTGCCGGGCACCGACGCCATTGGCACTGCAACGGCGGAGCAAATGCAGTCTCACTCGCTGGTACTGTGGCCGTTCCACGGCATCTTCGGTACCGGCCCGACGCTGGACGAAGCCTTTGGCCTGATCGACACCGCCGAAAAAGCGGCAGAAGTGATGGTAAAAGTGCGTTCCATGGGCGGCAAAAAGCAGACCATCACCACGGAAGAGCTGATTGCGCTGGGCAAACGCTTTGGCGTCACACCGATGGAAGCGGCACTGAAGGTATAACGCTTCATCCCCTCCTCAACCCACACTGTTGTCGTCCTCGGCACAAGCCGGGGACCTCGTACAGAAGGAATGCATATCGTCTGTAGGAGATGCCCGCTTTTGCGGGCATGACCGAGACAGGTGAAAGAGTCCAGTTCAGTGACTTATTGGAGTTCCCCATGCTACGAAAAGCCTTTGTTATGTCGGTATTCCCGGAGTGTCACGACGAATACCAACGCCGCCACAACCCCATATGGCCTGAGCTGGCCGAGGTGCTGAAGGCGCACGGCGCGCACCACTACAGCATCTTTCTTGATGAAAAACGTCATCTGCTGTTTGGTTATGTTGAAATCGAGTCGCAAGCGCAGTGGGATGCGGTGGCACAGACTGACGTCTGCCAGCGTTGGTGGAAACACATGAGCGACGTGATGCCCGCCAACCCGGATAACAGCCCGGTGAGCGACGAACTGAAACCGGTATTTTACCTCGATTAAACAGAGCGTTTGGTTAACACCGCGACGCTACCATTACGCCGCGGCGTTATCACATCAGGCGTTATCGTCTACTGATAGTGCGAGACATCCGTGGCGCACACCCGCAGCCGATGACCATCCGGATCCTGCGCCACAAAGGTGTAACCGAACTCCAGACGCGTCGGTTCAGCCACGATGGTGACGCCCTGTGCGACCCACGCGCGGTAAAGCGCATCCACATCGCGGTCCGTCGCCTGACTCATGCACAGCTCGGTGCCACCCACCTGCGGCTGCGGCGGTGGGAATATGCCCTGACGCGACTGTAAGCCGAGTGAGAATTCCGGCTGTAGCGCAAACAGGGTGAAATCGGGGAAGGTTTCCAGCGGCGGCGCACCAAGCAAGGTTTGATAAAAACGGGCGCTGACATCAACATCCTGCACATACAGGATCAGACTGTTCGGGGCAAAAGTCATCACGTACTCCTTGTCACAATGATAGGGCCTGCGCAAGCGGCATCAGGCCAGGGAGTACGTTAGCGGTATCGGGTGTCAGTTTCTGTCAGTAGGCTTTGAGTCCGGCGGCGTTTCCGTATCAAACACACTTTTTCGCCAGGCTTGCAGCAATTGCTCACGACGTTTGGGAAAGCGATCGGGCAAACGCGTCAGCGTTGCGATACGATCGGTGCGAAAGTGGCGGAAATCCTGCCGCAGCTCGCACCAGGCCGCCAGCAGTTGCGTTTGATCGAAGTAGCCTAATGCTAATGGCCATAGCGTGCGCGTTGAGTGCCGGTTTTTAAGGTCACAATAGGCAATCTCTATCCGCTGCTCATGGCGAATCGCCAACCGCAGTTGGTACATCACGTCATCGTCACTTTTATACGCTTCGCTTGGGCCAACGCGTAGCCCCGAGTGCTCCATCACATAGTGCAACGGCTGTGGAAGCACCGCGCCGATCTTCCCCAGCGCCGATTGCGCGGCGGCCGCGAGATGGCCGTCGCCTCGCTCGTTCACCCAACGGGCTCCCAGCGCAAGGGCTTCCAACTCTTCAGGGGAGAACATCAGCGGCGGCAGCATAAACCCGGGACGCAGCAGATAGCCCACGCCCGCTTCGCCCTCAATGCTGGCTCCTTGCGCTTGCAGCGTGCGGATATCGCGATAGAGCGTGCGCAGGCTAACGCCAAGCTGCTCGGCTAACTGCTCTCCCCTCACCGGGAAGCGGTGCTGGCGTAATAGCTGTAATAACGCGAGTAAGCGTTGCGCGCGCGACATAACACACTCTCTGTATAGCAGTACCGTTTAGCGCCATGATGCGCTGCTTTATCTCATCATGACATTTCTGATGATGTAAGTGGGAAAATAAGTAGGCCTTATTTTTATTGTTTTTACTTGATGCTTATTATGGCAATAATGATCACACCTATTATTTTTTAATTTCACTGCGAGTTTTTATTTATTTGTCTGTTTTATCTACACCGCGCAACAGGCCACGCCACAACCGCTTGAAACACCCGCAACAATCGCTGAAAGGCAATAAAAATCAATCGAAAAAAACGCGTTTTTTGATGAACATGTAAAAAGAAACAAAAAAGTGTCGCAGCATTTTAATTCGGATAAAGAATTCCTCCAGGTTGCCGTTACCCTGAGTAACATTCCCCGCCTGGTATTTTATTATGATGAAAAAACTGTCTCAGCTTTCACTGCTAACCAAACTGCTTTCCGGTTTTTCAATATTGATCGTACTGATGTTGTTGCTCGGCAGCGCAGCGTTGTATCAGTTACACCTCAACAACCAGAATATCGAATCCTACCGTGATAGCCGCTTGCCCGGCGTGCGCTACACGCTGGAGATGCGGGGCACGCTGTCCGAGATTCGTTTGCAACAGATTCAATATATCGCCTCGACCACGGACAAAGAGCGTGAAGGACATCGCGTTGAATTACTGGAAGATACCGCTATCTTTCAACGGGCGCTGGACAGCTATACCAGGCTGCTTACCGCCAGCGGTCAGAAATCATTGTTAGACCCGATTATTGAAGGCTTCGGGCAATTCAGCGCCGTGAATCAGGACGTGATCGCTGCGGTGAGCAAAGGTCAGTTGGAGGAAGCGTCCCGTATCAGTGGTGCAGTATCGTCAAAATACCGCAGCCAACTGATGAAAGACCTGGCAAAACTGGTCGACATGGAGGTTGAGAAAGGCAATGCCGCAGCCCGTGAGGCCAGCGCAGGGTATCAGGACGCGAAATACACCCTGCTCGGCATGCTGTTACTGGCGGTGGTGATGTCGTGCGTATTGGCGTTGTTTATTTCACGCAGTATCTCCCGTCAGTTGGGCGGCGAGCCGCGCTATGCCATGGAGATCATGAATGAAATTTCTACCGGTAACCTGCTGACGGCCATCACCCTGCGTCCCGGGGACAACCACAGTCTGCTGGCAGCCATCAGCCATATGAATCAGCGACTGGCAGATACCGTGCGTAATATTATTGACGGCAGTGAATCCATCACCATGGCGTCAAATGAGATTGCCCAAGGCAACAGTGACCTGTCGCAGCGCACCGAAGAACAGGCCGCTTCACTGCTGCAAACCTCGTCCAACATGCAGCAATTGACTCAAACGGTACGACAAAATGCGGATAACGCCCGCGAAGCCAGCTCGCTGGCACAGAAAACCTCTGATACCGCGTCACAGGGCGGTGACATCGTTAACGATATGCTGGCGCGGATGCAGGAAATCTCTGACAGCTCGCAAAAGATCGTCAACATTATTGCCGTGATCGAGGGCATTGCCTTCCAAACCAATATCCTGGCACTGAACGCGGCGGTGGAAGCGGCGCGTGCCGGTAGCGAAGGCAAAGGGTTTGCCGTGGTTGCCGGTGAAGTGCGCACGCTGGCACAGAAAAGTGCCGATGCCGCCAAGGAAATTAAAGCGCTGATCGAAGGCACGGTAGAGAAGATCACCGAAGGCTCGCAGCAGGCTGACAAAGCGGGCAAGGCGATGACCGACGTGGTCGATTCGGTCAATCAGGTATCCAAAATCGTGGCGGATATTTCGATGGCATCTGATGAACAACACATCGGGATCAAAGAGATCAGCGTCGCCATCGATCAGATGGATCAGGTCACTCAGCAGAATGCGGCACTGGTAGAGGAATCCGCGACCGCAGCAGAATCACTGACCGAGCAAGGTGAGCAGTTACGTAACGCCGTGCGCTTCTTCCGTGTTGAACAAGCGTCTGCGCTGCGCTTGCGCTAATCGGCAGTATCCCCTTCCACCGCGCGTGGAAGGGGACGTTTGATTTATACGGCGTGCGCGTGGTTGAGACGACGGCTCGCACCGGGCAACCACAGCAGTAAAAAGCCCGAACGTCCGAGGCTAAACGCCAGATACGCCAGCCACAGACCATGGTTGCCGTACACCGGCACCAAAAAATACCACGCGGCAAACCATGCCATGAGTGCCAGCATCATGGAATTGCGCACTGGCGCGGTGTAGGTAATGCCGGTAAACACACCGTAAAAAATAATGCCTGCCGCGCCGCACAGCGGAAACACCATCAGCCAGAGGCTATAACGCTGACACAGCGCCACAATCTCCGCCTGATGGGTAAA
Organism: Candidatus Symbiopectobacterium sp. NZEC151; assembly: GCF_025962655.1. GTDB lineage: Bacteria > Pseudomonadota > Gammaproteobacteria > Enterobacterales > Enterobacteriaceae > Symbiopectobacterium. The sequence goes on from NZ_JAGFPE010000003.1 coordinate 388,364, forward strand.
CCAGCCGATGACGCTGTCGCCCTGCCAGGCCCATAACAGCGCCAGCAACCCCGACATCCATAGCGTAGACAGCGCAGAATAGCGCAAGGTCTGGCGGAAGTGGTCGGCGTCGTTAGCACCGCGAGCACGCCCGCTGAACACGCTGGACGCATTGGCAAAACCGTCAAACAGATACGCCATCAAATAGTGAATCTGAAACAGCACCGCGTTGGCGGCCAGCATTTCTGTGCCAAAGGACGCGCCCGTTGCCACAAAGTGATTCGTCACCACCAGCAGGCATACCGTGCGCAGCATCAGATCGCCATTCACCATCATGATGGCTTTGAACTCGCGCCAGGAGAGCAAAGCGGCAGGCGACATGGCGGCCTTGTCCGGCGTCAGATAGCGATAAATCAGACGCAAGCCCAACAGCGTGCCGCTGATTTGCGCTATCAGCGTCGCGCTGGCAATGCCCGGCACGCCCCATTCCAACCCGCGCACAAACCACAGCGCCAGTGCCATATTCAGCACATTGATACCAATCTGGTTAAGCAGCACGGCGCGGGTTTTCAAACGCCCCATCAGCCAGCCCAGACAGACATAGTTCACCAGCGTAAAAGGGGCACCCCAGATTAGAATGAAAAAGAAATCATGGGCGTGCTGGCGCACGGCGGCATCCGGTTTGAGCAAGGCCATGCTGGCCGAGAAAATGGGTTGCTGCAACGCCACAAAAACCAGACCGATGACCACTGCCATCAGCAGCGGGCGAAACAGCGCACTGGTCAGCAAACGCGGATCGTCCAGCGCCTGCGCAGTAAAACCGGTGGTACTCACACGCAGAAAACCAAACAGCCAGTAGAGGGTGCTAAAAATCACCGCGCCTATCGCCACACCTCCAATAAAAGCCGGATCGGGCAGATGCCCCACCAGTGCGGTATCCACCGCACCGAGTAACGGCGTGGTCAGCGTAGAAATAACAAAGGGGAATACCAGTGCCAGATAGCTGACATAGCTTACGCGAGCCAGTGCGGGAGCGGGGGAGGACATGGAAAAAACGCACCTCAAGCAGCGTCAGAACGCCATTACCGACGTTAACAGGCGGCGAGCAGCGGGGTGCTGAACCTGCCCCAGTGCCGCCATATCATTCACCTGTTCAATGATTCGGCCCTGATGCAAAAACAACACGCGTTGACACAAATAGGTCACGGCGGTGAGATCGTGGCTGATAAACAGATAAGTTAAGCCCAGACGTTGCCGCAACTCAGCTAATAAATCAAGAATTTGTCTCTGAACCGCCACATCGAGCGCGCTAACCGCTTCATCCAACACCACCAGTTCAGGCTCACAGGCAATGGCGCGCGCGATACACACGCGCTGCATCTGACCGCCGCTAAGCTGGTGCGGATAGCGAGTGCCCAGCGCGTCGTCCAATCCCACCTGGTGTAATAACGCCCCAGCGCGTTCGCGCGCCGCCGTTCGACCTAACCGCCGCTGTAACCGCAAGGGCTCGGCCACAATGTCCGTAATGCACATCAATGGATTTACCGAGGAAGCATAATCCTGAAACACCGCACCAACCCGCCCACCGTTGCCGATACCGCGCCGCCACAGGCTCGATGTTGCATACAGCGACGTGCCCGCCAGTATTACCTCGCCTTCCTCCGGGCGCTCGAGGCCGAGCAACACGCGCCCGAGCGTACTTTTCCCGCTGCCACTGGCACCGACGATCCCCACGCATTCGCCGCGTGCAATGCTGAACGAGACGGATTGCAGCGCAGCCTGCCATTCGCCCGTCGCGCGCAGCTGATAGCGCTGACTCACATTGCGCGCCTCAAGCCAGACACTCATGCCCTCTCCTCCTGCGCGGCAACAGGCGGAGCCCACTGGGCGTAGCGGCGTAACATCGCCTGCCGCGCCTCCACCAGATAACGGGTATGCGCATGGTGGGGATGGCTCAGCACCGCATCGGTTTCGCCCTGCTCCACCACCCTCCCCTGATACATTACCATCACGCTGTCTGCCAGGCGCTGAATGGCACCCAGATCGTGAGACACAAACAGCAGCGTCATGGCGTTGCGCGAGCGCAGTTCAGCAAACAACTGTACGATCTCTGCCTGCGTCACGGCGTCCAACGCGCTGGTGGGTTCATCGGCAATCAGCAGGCGCGGAGCCAACCCGAGCGCAATGGCAATCGTCACCCGCTGCAACATGCCACCGCTCAACTGTGCGGGGTAATCATCAAAGCGCTTAGCCGCATTTTCCAGACGCACCTGTTGCAGCAGTGCGATGGCCTTCTCTTTGGCCTCACCGGGCCGCAACGCCAGATGCGCGCACAGGGTTTCCACCATCTGTTTGCCAATGGGTTGCAGCGGATCGAACGCTGTCATCGGATGTTGTGGAATCAGGCTGATGTCCCGTCCGCGATAGCGGCGCAGCGCGGCATCATGAAACCCCAGAGGTTGATCATCAGCAAAGCGCAGGGTGCCTCGACAAACAAAAGCGGTATTCAGCAGTCCGAGCAGAGCGCGGCACAGCAGACTTTTTCCACTGCCGCTCTCCCCGATCACCCCGAGGCAACGATGCGGTGCCAGCGAAAATGACACATCGTGCAGCAGCGCACGCGATGTCTGTGCCAGCGCGACCTCAAGATGTTCGACCTGTAACAACGGGGTATTCACAGCAGTGCGTCCTGATAAAACGTGTCTGGCACACACTAGCAGATAGCGCCCAACACGCGGCGGCGCAATATCAAAAAAACGGGGATTAATTGGGGAAAAACGCCCCGTCAGGGGCGTTGGATGCATTTAGCCTAATGCTTTCTCTACGCAGCGTTTAAACACGCGAACGCCCACTTCCAGTGAATTGAGATCGAAATGCATATCCGGGTGATGCAAGCCGGGTTTCAGATTGGTACCCAATCCCCAAAAGCCCGCTTTCACCTCGGGACGCAGACGCGGATAGAAGAAGAAATCCTCACCGCCAGCGGTGCTTTTCGGCTCCGTCAGCCCCTGCGGGCCAAGCACATCAACGATAGCGTCGCTGATAAGCGCGGTGGCTTCATCATGAATTTCCGCCGCCGGAATCTCTTTGGTCAGTACCACGTCGGCAGTTGCCCCTAGCGCAGCGGCGCTGTGCTCAATCGCCAGTTTGACTTTCTCTTTCAGCGTTTGCATCAGGTCGTTCTGCGCAGAACGCAAATCCCAGCACACCGTGGCGCGGTCCGGAATCGAGTTGGTCACACCGGCATCGCACAGGAAACGGGTTGCCTTGACGCTCCAGGTCAGGTGCGGCGGCAGTGGAATGGCTTTAACCGCCATCACCGCCTGTGCGGCGGCCTCCAATGCGTTTACCCCCAGATGCGGGCGCGCACCGTGCGCCGGTTTGCCGTGGAAGGTCACTTCAAAGGTGCTGCTGGCAGAGTAGTACATGGCAGGTACCGCTTCGCCCAGCACGCACTCTTCGACAGGGCGTAGGTGGAAACCGAGAATCATATCCACACCGTCCAGCGCGCCGCCTTCCACCATGGCAATGGCACCCGTGCCCAGCTCTTCTGCCGGCTGGAACAGAATGCGCAGGCGGCCTTTTTTGACGATACCTTCGCGAATAATCTCTTGCGCTGCCGTCAATACTACCGAGGAGTGCGCATCGTGCCCACAGGTGTGGCGTGCACAATGCTCACCGTCGATGATGTGCCCCAGCGCATCCATATCCGCGCGCAGTGCCAGCAGTGGACCGGGCACGCCGCTGTCTAATTCCGCCACAATACCGGTCGTGCCGTTAATACCGCGCGTGACGCGATACCCTGCCGCTTCCATTTTGCTGGCAAGGTACTCCGAGGTTTTAAACTCCTGAAAACCCAGCTCTGGAATGGTGTGCAGGTAGTTGTAATGCTCTAATACGATGGACATAGTTACGCTCTCTTTTCTCTTTGTGCGTCCCGCAGGAGATCAATCATGCCGGTCGGTAACCACCGTACCGGCATCGACAGCATCAGGCAAAAAACACGCGCATGATCAACATGGCGATCATGGCGTTGATAATGCTGGTCAGCATCAGCAGCGGCCAGTATTTCTTCGGCACATCCGCCACCCCGAGCAACCGGCCCATGTACTGCAACTGTGAGCCCATCAGGAAAATAGCCGGGGCTAGAATCGTCACCATATGACCATCCAGCGTGCCTTTGGACAGCAGGCTTACGGCAACGCCAGTGCCCGCCGAGGCGGAAAGCCAGGAGGTCAGCAGCACGGTGATCGCTTCGCCGGGCAGGCCGAACAGGCCCATGATCGGTGCGAACACCTTGCCCAGCAGCGCCATGATGCCGAGCAAATTCAGAATTTCCGCGATCACATAGGCCATCAGCACGTTGGGCAACAGGTTGTTGATAGCGATATTGAAGCCTTTACGCGCCCCCACCACGAAAATATCAAACGGGTTATTGGACACCTTGGCGGGGCTGTTATTGCTCATTCTGAAAATCCTTGCGATAAACCGTGTTAAGCACCACGCGTACCAGCGCAGCACCGACAAATTTCATGATGAACATCAGCACCAGCGGAATCACAATCGGTGCGGTCATCGAGAGGAACAGCGCGGAACCAATCGTGAAGTAGTTATTGATAAGCCCGGCACCGGAATACTGCCATGCGCTCATGATCACCAAATCTTTCTGCGTGATATCACCGCGATCGCTCAACTCTTTGGTCAGCGCCGCACCGGCGTCAGTACTTTGCAGATCGGTGATCATCGCCAGCCCCGTCAGGCCGGGAATGCCGAGCAGCGGACGCAGCAGCGGCGTCAACAGACGGTGCGCCGCGCGGATGGCACCGTAGTGGGTGAAGATTTCCAGCACGCCCAACGCCAGCATCACCGTAGGCACCAGCGACAGGGCGAAGATAAAGCCCGCTTTGGCGCTGATGCCACCCGCGCCGATAAAGGTTCCACCCTCTTTGATGGCACCAAAGCTACCGCCCAACGTGGTGAAATCGAAGGCACCCAGCCAATTCAGCCCATCGACCTTGAAAAACAGCCCTGAGAAAAACAGAATCGCCCCAACCAGCGCGATATAGGGCCCCAATTTTCTAAACAGGCCCGCACGCTGCGCCGTTGGCTGCGCGATCTCTTCTGACATACAAATCCCCTTTTGAATCCCCTGCGTTGGTGAAAAAGCCACGCTCAACGCCGCTTTCCCGCGCTGATGCCGTGACAAATGAAGAAAAAAACTGCGACCAGCGTGCAGCACACGCCAGAAATATTGCTGAGATTGATAACGGAATAAGACGCGGGGCCGTTATAGAACAAAGCCCGTTTTAGGCCTTGTATACCCGAATAATTCACGTTGCAGGAAGATGGCAAGTGAGGGTTAACCCGGTAAGTGATTCGGGTAAGTGAACACAGCCAACGCACCTGCAAGGTAAAATATGACGGATATAAACGTTATACATGCATCTCGATGGATGATGCTCAGTCAATTGCAGCAACCTATCCTTTTTTATTTCCCCTAAGCTTGTCAAGGCTTATTCTCATGAAAGTCTTGCCGAAAAAGCAAATCAGCTTTCCCGCCACGCCAATGGCAGCCTAAAACATAAAGCGTTAGGGTAAAAAGACCAAATTTGCATACCGCATGCAGAAATTGGATGGGCTTTTAGCATTGAATATATTGAACAAATTAACTTTTCCTCTGCACGTTTTTGGCAGAAAAAAATAACATGTCAATCCGATAACCGGGGGCGAAAAATTCCGCGTCTTGCGGGTACAGCATTATTCTCATCATTATGTTGGTGATTTGTAATATTGTAATCAGAGCGGAATCTGATAATCAGTAAAAACGATTAAATAAACCCTATCCAAACAGAGATTAATTCTACTTCCTGCGCATTTCTTTAGAATAAAATAAAATACTCACGGGGCTTGTGATACACTTCGTTAGTATATCGCGGTATGGCACGCTGAATAAACCATCAGCACCGCTTGTTTTCGAACCACAATATTCATCAGGATAGACTATGTTGACGCTGCTGCATTTGCTCTCTTCCGTTGCACTGCTGGTATGGGGAACCCATATCGTCCGCACGGGTATTATGCGAGTTTATGGTGCAAACCTGCGCCGTATATTGAGTGCCAGCATCAAGAAAACCAGCATGGCATTTTTGGCCGGTCTCGGCGTAACAGCGCTGGTACAAAGCAGTAACGCCACCGCGCTGCTGGCCATCTCTTTTGTGTCGCAGCAACTGATCGCGCTTTCCCCTGCATTGGTGATTATGCTGGGGGCAGATGTCGGTACCGCGCTTATGGCGCGTATCCTGACGTTTGACTTAGGCTGGCTTTCTCCTCTGCTGTTGCTCTGCGGGATTGTGGCATTTCTCTCCAACCGCAAGGCCCGTGTCGGCCAACTGGGGCGAGTGGGCATCGGCCTTGGATTGATCCTGTTGGCGCTGGAATTGATCGTCGCTGCTGCTGCCCCCATCACCCATTCCAGCGCCATTCTGGTGATTTTTACCTCCATTTCTGATGACACGCTGCTGGCACTGCTGCTGGGGGCGGTGTTCGCCATGGTCAGCTATTCCAGCCTTGCCGCTGTGCTGCTGACGGCGACGCTGGCAGCAACCGCGCTGCTTCCGCTGAAAATGGCGCTGTGCATTGTGATTGGTGCCAACCTCGGCAGCGGTGTGCTGGCAATACTCGGAGGACGCGGACAAAGTGCCAGCGCCCGACAATTGGTGCTCGGCAGTATGTTGTTCAAGATCATCGGCTGCGTGTTGATTCTGCCCTGGCTGGCACCGCTTGCACTGTGGATCAGCAGCACGGACGTTGCCTCCGACGAAGCCGTTATCTATTTTCATGTCGTCTATAACCTGCTGCGCTGCCTGCTGATGCTGCCGCTGGTGACCAGCATGGCGCGTCTGTGTCGCCGTTTGGTGCCCCATGAGGATATGAATAACGCCACCGCCGCACCGCGTTATCTCGACAACAGCGCGCTGGACACGCCTTCGCTTGCCCTCGCTAATGCGGTACGCGAAACGCTGCGACTGGGCGATGTCGTCGCGCAAATGCTGGAGCGCTTTAGGCTGGTGCTGTTGGGTGACAGAGAGCAAAAACGCGAGATCAGCCGCCTTGATGAAGAGGCGGATATGCTACACAGCGCTATCAAGCTCTATCTGGCGCAAATTCGTCAGGACGACCTGGGAGAGGAAGATTCGCGCCGTTGGGCGGAAGTGATCGATACGGCGTTAAACCTGAAACAGGCGGGCGGTATTCTCGAGCATATTTCGTCGTCGTTCACTAACAAGGCGCTGGATGCCCGGCTTTCCTTATCCTCCGAGGGCATGGAGGAACTGCTGGCGCTGCATCAACGCCTCACCAGTTCCCTCTCGCTGGCGATGTCAGTGTTTCTCACCGGAGACATGACCAACGCCAAACGCCTGCGCCGTGCCAAACACCGTTTGATTCTGCTGGGTCGTCGCTACTCACACGCTCACGTGGAACGCCTGCATCAGCAAAACCCACAGAGCCTGGAAACCAGCTCGCTGCATATGGGACTGCTGGGGGATATCCGGCGTCTGAATTCGCTGTTCTGTGCCGTGGCGTATCATGTGCTGGAGCCAGACCCGGAAGATTCAGCAGAATAATCGTTGTCACAACGACAGGAGGGCAGCAAAACGCTGCCCTCCTGCACATTCATCCTGCGATAAATGTTATACCACTAACCGACTCAACACGACTGAGGGCGTGAGATTGCCAGTTCTTTATCCATGACACAGGGCGACGCGCCACCGCCGCTGCCGTTCCAGGTCGGACCCATCGGCACCACGGGGATCGGCACGCTGACCGGGCCGTGTTTAACCGCTTCCTGCACAACGGTTTGTACCGCACCACTCACAGCACCGCCGGCAGCGCCAGCGATACCGCCGACGGCGCCAAATCCGGCGCCCCACGCCATATTTTCTCCCAGCGTGTTGAGCAATTCTTTATTACTGCTCGCTTGGTCATTCCCTGCACCCGAGACATTTATCAACATACTTTCGTCAATTTCTCTCATACGACCTCCTGTTTAATATAACCAAAAAGAAAATTATCATATTTAAAACAATTGACACCAATGAAGAAACCAGACTTGTTTCCAGTGAAAAATAAGTATCTGTATCGTGTAGAATATCCCTTGATAAGGGATAAAAAAACCCAATAAAACAGGACGTAAATACATTATATGAAATATAGAATAAATTTTTTTTAGTTTTACTATTACGTAAGAAAATAATGTAAGACGTCACTGATAAACATACTGGAGAAAAAATATCTGATAACATTTCTCGCTCCAAGCCTGACTATTAGGCATCAATAGACACATAAGAGAATGAGGAAATGCAATGTATCTTCGTTACGAGTTTCGTTCATTCTAGCGTTATTCCCCCTCTGCAACCAGCACTTCACTGAAAGTGGTTTAATTTTTGTTTAATTTTTTCTTTATTTATTAAATTAATCACTGACTTGATAAAAAAATTAAATTCTACCCTGTTCATTTGACACTAAAGGATGCAGAACTCGGCTTGCGTCACCTGGGGCGATGTAACCTTTAAAATAAAGGAAACAGCGCCCCCACTACTGCACCGCCAGGGCCGGTCACTGCGCCCACCCCCGCCCCCCACGCCATGCTTGAACCAAGTGTGTTGAGTAGTTGCTGGTTCTTATCTGCTTGATCCCCACCTGCACCTGATACATTTATCAACATATTTTCGTCAATTTCTCTCATACGACCTCCTGTTTAATATAACTAAAAGGAAAATTATCATATTTAAAACAATTGCTACCAATGAAGAAACCAGACTCGTTGCCAATGAAAAATGAATGTCTTTATCGTTTAGAAAATCTGTGAACAAGGGATAAAAAAAACCATTAAAGCAGGACATAAATACAATAAATGAAATATGAACAAAATGCTTTTTGGTTTTTCGCTTGCGCAAAAAAATAATATAGGACATGACTGAAAACCACACTGGAGAAAAAATACCTGATAACATTTTTCGCTCCAAATCTGATGAGTAGGCATCGATAGGTGCACAAGAGAATGAGGAAATGCAATGTATCTTTAGTTACGTTTTTGTTCGTTTTAACTTCATTTATCCCATCCTGACAGAACTTCTCTGAAAGAGGTTTAATTTTTCTTTATTTATTTATTAAATCAACCACTAATTTGATAAAAAAATGAATTTCCCCCCATAACATTGACATCAGAAGGGGATTAACTATGCTATAGCGCACCCTATATTAAATATGTGCGTTTTTCGAAAGTTTAGCCCCTGTAGTCGATAACATAATATGCTGAGAGGTATGCGTGTTTCGCAAGGAAGCGTTGGGACACAGAAAAATGCCATGGCAGGGAAAAGCCATTTTATTTCCAGGTATGTCTCCTTGGTTAACCGCGCTGGTTTGCCTGTTCTTTCTGTTTTCTTTTATTATCTTTGTCACTGTTGGCACTTACACCCGACGCGTCAATGTCGGGGGAGAAATCAGCACGCATCCTCGTCCTGTAAGTATTTATTCAGGTGTACAGGGCTTTGTTGTGAAGAAATATGTTACCGAAGGGCAAGACATTAAAAAAAACGATCCGCTCTATCGTATTGATGTAAGTAAAAGTACCCGCAGTGGCGTTGTCAGTGATAACCACCGTAAGGACATTGAAAATCAGCTGGTGCGTATCGCCAATATCATCTCACGCATTGAAAAAAGTAAATTATCCACATTAGATGCATTAAATAAACAAAAATCACAATACAGTGATGCACTTAAACGCTCCTCTGCTATTTTGACACGCGCTGAAGAGGGCATAAACATCATGAAAACCAATATGGAGAATTATCGCCGCTATCAGATGAAAGGGTTGATTAACAAAGATCAGTTAACCAATCAGATAGCACTTTATTACCAACAACAAAATAACCTGCTAAGTCTGAGCACCCAGAATGAACAAAATGCATTAAAAATCACCGGACTGGAAAGTGATTTGCGTACGCAGGAAGCCGAGTTTGATAACCGAATTTATCATATGGAATTACAACGCTATGAATTACAGAAAGAACTGGTGAATGCTGATGCAGAAGGCGAAATTATAATTCGCGCGTTATCCAGCGGGAAAATAGACTCGTTAAGCGTTAGCGTGGGACAGATGATTAACGTGGGCGACAGCCTGCTGCAAATCATGCCGGATAAATTCTCCGCGTACTATTTAGTGATCTGGGTGCCTAACGATGCAGTGCCTTACATCGCCATCAACGACAACGTCAATATTCGCTATGAAGCCTTTCCTGCTGAAAAATTTGGCCAATTTTCCGGCACGGTGCGACTGATCTCAAAAGCGCCTGCCTCACAGCAGGAAATGCAAACTTATCAGGGCGCACCGACTGACCGAGCCGCTGCAATCCCCTACTACAAGGTGTTGGTCCGGCCGGATAAACAAATGATTCATTACAGCGGGAAAACGCTCTACTTGGAAAACGGGATGAAAGCGCAAACCACGTTGTTTCTCGAAAAGCGGAAAATATACCAGTGGATGCTGGCACCTTTTTACGACATGAAACACAGTGCCACAGGGCCGGTGCATGAATAACCGCTGGCGCAACAGCATTATCGATCAGTTGGATCTGGGGCTGCGCCGTCGACTCCCGATGCTGCACCAGACGGAATCTGCTGAATGCGGACTGGCCTGTCTGGCGATGATCTGTAGCTACTACGGTAAAAATATCGATCTCAGCGCCCTGCGCCAACGGTTCCGGCTCTCCACCCGTGGCACCACGCTTGCCGGATTAAACGACTTCGCCGCACAGTTGGGAATGACAACGCGTGCGCTGTCAGTGGATCTGCACGAGCTTGAAGCACTGAAAACCCCTTGTATCCTGCATTGGAACTTCAACCATTTTATTGTGCTGGTCAGCGCCAAACATAACCGCTTTGTGGTGCACGATCCGGCACAGGGGCGTCGCACCGTTGAGCTGGCCGAGATATCACGCTGTTTTACCGGGGTCGCGCTGGAGGTGTGGCCGGGCAGCGAGTTCAAGGCAGAAAAGGTCACAAAGCGCCTCAGCGCCTGGCAGTTGGTCCGCAGCGTGCACGGGATCAAAGGGGCACTGATAAAGATCTTTTGTCTCTCTTTGGTCATCGAAGCCATTACGCTTATCGTCCCGGTTGGTACGCAACTGGTGATGGATCATGCCCTTCCTGCTGCCGATCGCGGGTTATTGAGCTTGATCTGTCTTGCGCTGGTTTTTTTTATTCTGCTGCGGGCCGCTATCAGTATGGTTCGCGCCTGGTCATCCCTGGTGATGGGAACGCTGATCAACGTGCAATGGCAATCAGGTCTGTTTATGCACCTGCTGCATCTGCCGCTGGATTATTTCGAAAAGCGTAAACTGGGAGATATCCACTCGCGCTTTGGCTCCCTCGACACGCTGCGAGCCACCTTCACCGCCAGCGTGGTCGGTGCCATTATGGATAGCATCATGGTGATAGGCGTATTGATCATGATGTTGCTGTATGGCGGCCACCTGACGCTGTGGGTGGTCGGTTTTACCTTTATCTATATCCTCACCCGTTTCGCCACTTACAGCTACTATCGCCAGTTGTCTGAAGAAGCGCTGGTCAGAAGCGCACGCGCCAACTCCTATTTTATGGAGACGCTGTACGGCATTGCCACCATCAAGATGCAAGGCATGTGCGAACGGCGACACACCCATTGGCTGAATCTGCAAGTTGACACTCTCAATACCGGTATCCGCATCACCCGGATGGATCTGCTGTTCGGCGGCGTAAACACCTTTATCGCCGCCTGTGATCAAGTGGTGATCCTGTGGTTAGGTATCGATCTGGTTATCGATAATCAGATGACCCTGGGGATGTTTGTGGCGTTCTCGGCTTTTCGCAGCCAATTTTCTGACCGCATTGCCTCGCTGGTGGCGTTTATTCTGCAACTGCGCATGATGGGCCTGCACAACGAGCGCATCAGCGATATCGCACTGAGCGAGCAAGAGACCATCATGCCCACTATCAGCGCTCATGCTGACATGCGCCCGCTCGCATTAACCACGCAAGCGTTGAGCTTTCGCTACGACAGCCTTTCTGCTCCGATATTCTGCGATCTGAATATCACCATTGCGCCGGGGGAAAGCGTGGCGATCGCCGGCCCCTCTGGCGTGGGCAAGACAACGCTGATGAAAGTGCTGTGCGGGCTGTTTACGCCGGAATCCGGCAAAGTCCTGATCGATGGCAACGATATTCAGCACATCGGCGTCAACAATTACCGCAAAATGATCGGGTGCGTATTGCAGGAAGATCGGCTGTTCAGCGCCTCAATACGCGAGAACATCTGCGGCTTTGAGCAAGAGATGGATGACGCCTGGATGATGGAGTGTGCCAGAGCCAGCTATATTCACGACACCATCATGGCATTACCCATGGGCTATGAAACCCTGATTGGGGAGTTGGGTGAAGGGCTTTCCGGGGGGCAAAAACAGCGCCTGTTTATCGCTCGCGCGCTCTATCGCAAACCGGGCATTCTCTTTCTGGACGAAGCCACCAGCGCACTGGATAAAGAAAGCGAAGCCTTTGTTAATCTGGCGATCAGGCAGATGAACATTACCCGGATTATCATTGCACATCGAGAATCGACGCTCGCCAGTGCCGATAGGGTAATCACCCTCGGCCCAGAGGGGAAAATAGTCGGTATGCCCTAATGGCATACCGAACGCGTCGCATCAGGCTTTGGTCGCTAAAATCACGCTGGAGGCTTTAATCAGGGCGATCAGTTCACTGCCAACGCTGACCTGCATCTCTGCCACGCTTTCATTGGTGATGGTGGAGGTCAGCGCCAAGCCGCTGCCGGTGAGCAAATGGATGGTGGAGTTGACCGCGCCGGGAATGACAGAGGTCACTTTGCCACGGAATTGGTTACGGGCGGAGAACACCAGGCCGCTGTTGGCCGAAGCCAGAATCACCCAGGGCGCCTTGACCAGTGCAATCGCAGCTTTACCCGGCACCAGACCCAGCGTATTGCTGCTGGCACGGGTGATCACGGTGGTCAGGGTTTCCCCACCTTCCAACGTGAGAACCACTTCATTATTGACCGCGCCTTCGGTTACCGACGCCACCACACCAGAAAGTTGATTTCTTGCCGACACTGACATAGCTCGCTACTCCTGCTGATTAACAAGGGATTAGCGCTATCATGAACATATATCCCTAAAATTCAAAAGCGTTTTTTATTATTACTCCCTGAGGGGTAACACATTTGCGTTTAAAGCATAATGCGTCGCGGGTTACACCACGATGGCATGGGCACACTGCGCCTGAAGCAGTTGCCATTCAGGTTTAGCTGCCGAACCTGCATCGGTAATGATGATATCGATTTCCTGCGGCGTGGCGTAAATCACCCGACTGGTGATACCTATCTTACTGTTATCCGCCAGGATAATACGCGTTTTGGCATTTGTGACCATGGCGCGAGCAATGGCGGCTTCATGGTGCGCAAAACTGCTGGCGCCCGAAGCGCTGGTGATCCCTACCGGTGACAACAGCGCAACGTCGGCGCGATAGCGCTGGATCTCGCTCACCGTCAAATCACCGCGGGTGGCCTGCATGGACGGCCCCATATGGCCACCAAGCAGAATCACCTCATGATGCATCGTCGATTCCGCCGTGGTCAGCTTCAACGCGACATTCAGGCTGTTGGTTATCACCGTCATACCGGGCATTGACAGCAACTCATCCGCCAACAGCGCCGTGGTGCTGCCCGCATCAATAAACAGCGTTTGCCCAGCGCTAAGCTGCTGCACCGCGGCGCGGGCAATATCCTGCTTCTCTTTTTCACGCACGGTGTTGCGCACCGACAGCGGCGGTTCAGGCTCCAGCGATGTCGCGACAATGCCGCCATGGACGCGGCGTAACGCGCCCATGGACTCTAGCTTCAGAATGTCGCGCCGCACCGTCTCTCGCGAGACACCGAGATGCTGAATGATTTTTTCCGTACTGACCCGGTTCAATGTGGACAGCAGCGCGCGGATACGGTGTAAGCGAGTCTCTTCTAGCATCAATAGTGATTCTCTGGCGTAAAGGCGTAAACGGCGGTCATTGGCGTTTCGCCGTCAAGAGATGAAGCAGCAGCGCCATTATAGCGACAATCCCCATGATGCACGTAGAAAAAGCCGCTGCCTGCGAGGTGAAACCCGCTTCGTCCAGGCGCATCACGGTTACCGCACCGAGCGGCAGCGACGGCGTCACCAGAAAAATCACCGCCGAGAGCGTCACCATCGAGCGCATAAACAGGAACATGGCGACAGAGATCAGGGTCAGTCGCATGGCAGGCAAATAGACATCGCGCAGGATACGCACCACGCCGCCCCCCAGCACGGTGGTGGCATCCTCCATGGCGTTGGGCACATTGCGCATCCCCATCATCATCGTGGTATACCCTTGCGTGTGATAATGGTAGTAGTTACACAGCGCCACCAGAATCGCCGAGCCATACAGCATCCCCCACGGCAGATCGGCGGTGTTGAACGTGAACACATACGACAGCCCGAGCACCAGTCCCGGTACGCCCACGGGCAGTGCGCTGAGCAACGCCGCAAAATCCGCGCTTTTCCCCGGCTGGCGACGAATGCCAAACGTCAGCAAAAACAGCAGCAGCGTGCCGATAACCGCCGCTAACGCCGAGATCCAGATGGATGTCCAGAGCGGTGCATATCCCCCGGCAAGATCGATGTTGTAATGCTTCAGCGTCAGATCCAGGCGATAGGGCCACAGGCGAATCATACTGGCAATCACCACAGTAGCAATCACCGTCACAATCAATAGTGCGATGGTCATATTCACCAGATAAAACGGAATATCGCGGCGCTGCAACGGTTGAGGAATATGCGGGATGGCGGATGACGTGCCGATGGTTTTCTGACGACGCGACGCGGCGCGCTCGATCCAGATGGATGCCGCCGCAGGCAGCAATAACAGAATCCCTACCACGGCCCCCATACCAAATTTCATTTGCCCGCTGACCTGACTGTAAATCTCCGTCGCCAACACCGAGAAATCACCGCCGATCACCACCGCATTACCAAAATCGGTGATGGTGATGGTAAACACCACAAAGGCTGCGCTCAAAATACCGTAGCGCACGCCCGGCAGAGTGATGTCCAGAAACTGCCGCCAGTCGGTGGCACCCAGTACGTTCGCCGCCTCATACTGCCGGGTATCGCTTTGGCGCAGCGTGACGCGAATGATCAAGATCGCCTGCGGCAAGGCATACAGCACGTTGGCAATCAGCAACCCCCAAAAGCCGTAAATATTGAGGCGCACGCCCAGCAGATTCCCCACGATGCCATTGCGCCCGAGCAGAAAAATCAGCCCGAGACCGAGCACCAGCGATGGCGCTAATACCGGCAGCGACGTGGCAAAGGAGATAAAGCGCTTGGCAGGCATAGCGGTACATTCCAGCCCATACGCGACGATAAACCCCAGCAGCAGCGTCACCAGCGTGGTGACGATACCCAGCACCAGACTGTTCCACATCGCGCGCCAGACGCCCGGTGCATTCATCAGCGCCAGATAGTTCGACACACCAAACGTGCCGCTGCGATCGTCGAGCAGGCTGTGCCACAGAATGCTGAGCATCGGCGCGCCAAAAAACGCCAGCAATGCTGCCAGCGGCAGATAGAGGCAGAGGCGGGATAACCAGCGGTCAGCCGCCGTTTGCGGCGGAAGGAGTGAATAACTCATGCTTGCACCCAGGCGCAATCTTGCGCAGCAATGGAGAGCGTAACGCGATCGCCCGCCGACCAGTTGAGGGCACTGCTGGTTTCCACCAGCAACGGATGTGATTTCCACAGCACTTCAACCCGCTGGATGCTGCCCAAAAAACGGGTGCTCACCACCTGCCCCTCGGCATCAGGCGCTTTCGCCATGGCAATGCGTTCAGGGCGGATAAACAGCTCGGCATTCTCTGGCGCAGAGGTCTGTAACAGTTCCGGCATCCACTGCTGGACCGTTGCTTTGGGCAACAGATTGCTGTGCCCCATAAATTCAGCCACAAAGCGGGTGCGCGGTGCGGTATAAAGCTCGCGCGGCGTGCCTTCCTGCACGATCAGACCGCCCTGCATACAGACAATTTTATCTGCCATGCTCATGGCTTCTTCCTGATCGTGAGTCACCATCAGCGTAGGAATGCCTAACCGTTGTTGGACTTCACGCAGTTCCTGGCGCAATCCGGCGCGCACGCGCGCATCCAGTGCGGAAAGCGGCTCATCCAGTAACAGCAACGACGGATTAACGGCTAACGCTCGCGCTATTGCTACGCGCTGCTGCTGACCGCCGGAAAGCTGATTAGGATAACGATCGCCAAAGCCGCCAAGGCGCACCGTGTCCAACAGGCTATTGACGCGATCGCGAATCTCCGCCTCCGGCGTATGACGAATTTTCAACCCATAACCGATGTTTTGCGCAATGGTCATGTGGGGGAACAATGAGTAAGACTGGAACACAATGCCAAACCCGCGATCGCGGGCGGGCACGTTGATCAAATCGCGGCCATCCAGAGTGATTTTTCCGCCATCGCTGCTGAGCAATCCGGCGATAATCCGCAGTAACGTGGTTTTCCCACAGCCACTGGGCCCGAGTAAACAAACAAACTCCGCATTCTCAATCGACAAATTAATGCGATCGAGCGCTACGTGGCCGTCAAAACTTTTATAGAGATTCTGAATCACCAGCGCCATGTACTTACTATCCTCTTTAAACAACGTCTGGGACAAAGACGCCTTGTATTACAACGGCCTCAACGCTGGCCTGACAGCCAGCGTTGGTACAGAAAAACAGCCTGTTATCAGCGACCAATCGCCTTTTGCCAGGTTTCTAAAATGGCATCGCGCTGTTTGGCACTTTTGGCGAAATCGACCGGGAACAGCACGCTGGAGAGATCGGCAGGCAGGCCCGCCAGCTTGGCGGCTTTCGATTGCTCGACGCCGGGAATGGTGACGATCTCTTTGTATTTGGTGTACAGCGTCGCCGCGCTGTTGGATAAGGTCCAATCCAGGAAACGCTGGGCGTCGGCTTTATTTTTTGATGCTGCCATCAAACCGGAGGCTTCCAGCTCATAGCCTGCGCCATCGCTGGGAATGACCATTTTGACCGGGTACCCTTCTTCGATAGATTGCATCGCGGCAAACGCCAGCGACACGCCAATGGCGTATTCACCGGTACGCGCTGCTTTGCACGGGCGAGAGCCGGATTTGGTATATTGCGCAATATTGCTATCCAGCGATTTGAGGAATTCCCACCCTTTTTCATTCCCTTTGGATTGCAGCAGCGCAGCGATTTGTAAATAACCCGTACCCGATGAAACCGGGTTCGGCATCACCACTTCGCCTTTGTAAATCGGGTTGGTCAGATCTTGCCAGGTCGCTGGGACCGGCAGGTTTTTCGCTTTGAGCGCTTCGGTGTTCACGCAAAACGCCGCCATGTAACCCGTGGCCGCGAACCATTTGTTATCCGGTGCACGATAGGTTTCATCCAGCTTTTCACTGCCTTTGGCGGCATACGACTCCAGCAGTGCAGAAATGCGCGGGTCCATCACGTTGGTCAGTGCCCATCCCCAGACCACGTCATGCTGTGGATTCTTGGCTTCTGCCAAGATGCGCGGACCGAGATCGCCCGTCGACAAACGCAGCACATTCACGGTGACATCCGGCATGTCTTTCTTCGCCTGTGCGACGTAATCCTTGATTTCATCCTCTTCCAACGAGGTATACACCGTGATGGTGCCTGCCTGTGCCGCTCCCACCAGGGTCGCAAAGGCGCATGCCGCCATCAGGCCGGTACGGCGTAATGAAAAACGTTTCATAAATGTTCCCCTTAATGGTTGCGGAAGTCATAACTCGGTGGCGTAGCCCTGAGAAGGTGAGCACTTTTGTGCATTTCACATTCTGCGTCTTTTTGTGCGTTATTTTGCATCTGTGTATTTTTAAGCACTAATCATGCCAACCCGATACAAAGCGTATTATTCAGCGTAAAAGAGGCTACTAAACCAAGGCATTGGCCGATATTCATGGTGTAAACGGAGAGTAATCAGACTGATGACAACGCCACTTTACCTCTCGTCATCCTCGGCGTAAGCCGGGGATCTCTGTAAGGATAAACACGTTTTTTCGGCAAGAGATTCCCGCCTTCGCGGGAATGACGGAGGTGACGGTAGCAGTAGGATGGTTTGTCAGCAACCGCAGTAACAACGCAGGATGATGTGTAACGGATTGCACTTTTTTGGTGTTTTACGCGCATCAAAAAAGTGCATTTAAATGTATTTGTGTATTTAGTTGCATTTAATTCAGGTTAATGCGTAAGCTATTCCCATCCTGTTTATGCACGGTGTCTGACAGAAACACGATGCCGTTCGAAATACTGTGCTTAATCGAAATAGTGTGCTTAACCGAAATTTGGAGTCATCATGGCAACACGTTCAACTATCATGGATACCAATAGCTTTCGCGCAGAACACGCGGAGGCGTTGGATGCCGAAACGCGCAAACTGACCGATAAGCGCAGCCAACTGCTCGGCGAATCCTATCGTTTGTTTTATCGCAACCCTGTGCATCTGGTTCGCGGTGCAGGGCAATACCTGTGGGATGCCGCGGGCGATAAATATCTGGATGTCTACAACAACGTTGCCAGCATCGGCCACTGCCACCCCGCCGTTATCGCCGCCGTGCATGAGCAGATGAGCCAGCTCAATACCCATACCCGCTATTTGCATGAACGCATTCTGGATTACACCGCCGATCTGCTGACCACCGTGCCTGACGACATCAACAAAGCGATGTACATGTGCACCGGCTCGGAAGCCAACGATCTGGCGATCCGTATCGCCAAGGCGTACAGCGGCGGCACCGGCATCATCGTCAGCCAGGAGGCCTACCACGGCACCAGCGAACTGACCTCTGGCGCATCACCGGCGCTGGGCAGCGGCCAACCGCTCGCGTCCACCACGCGTCTGGTGCCACCACCCGATCGTTACCGCGTTGACGCACCCGATTTAGGCATCTGGTTTGCCAATGAGATCCAAAAACAGATCGACGACATGGCGGCGCACGGCATCAAATTCGCCGGTCTGCTGGTCGATTCAATCTTCTCTTCTGATGGCGTGCTGCCAGGGCCGGCAGGCTTCCTGAAACCCGCACTCGACGTGGTGCATGCCAACGGCGGCATTTTTATCGCCGACGAGGTGCAACCGGGATTTGCACGCACCGGCGACAGCTTCTGGGGATTCGCGCGCCACGGTATCGTGCCGGACGTGGTGACGCTGGGTAAACCAATGGGTAACGGGATTCCAGTGTCTGGCCTGCTCGCCAAAGCCGATGTGTTAGCCGCCTTTAGCGATGAGATCCCCTATTTCAACACCTTTGGCGGCAACCCGGTTTCCATGGCGGCGGCGCAGGCGGTGTTGCGGGTGATCCGCGAAGAGAAGTTGCAGGAGCACAGTCTGATTGTCGGTGAACAACTGCGGCAAGAACTGGCACGACTCGCCGATCGTCATGAATGCGTGGGCGATGTGCGCGGAGCCGGGTTATTTATCGGTTTCGAACTGGTGAGCGATCGCGCCGCCAAAACGCCTGACAAGGCGCTGGCACTGGATGTGATCGAACGCCTGAGAGCCGAGCGCGTGCTGACTTCAGTGGCAGGTCCTTATGGCAACGTATTGAAATTGCGCCCGCCATTGGCTTTTCAGGCGCAGGATATCGACTGGCTGGTAGGGTCGTTGGACAAGGTGCTGAGTGCCGTGCGTTAATGACGTTGGCGCACGCTCTCCGCTCAAACGGGGAACGTGCGCCAAGACAGATCACTTCACCAGCGTCACATCGTCAAAGGCAAAACGCTTTTTCTCACCGGCTTCGTGATAACCGATGCGAATAAACACCTGCAAGTCCTCGAGGTAGGCATAATCACTGCTCATCGGGCGGCCATCACCGCGATCGTCGGTACAAGTGAATTCCAGATAGCGACCGGGAAAATGCGGGCTAATTGCCGTGGCATTGCGCCATGCGTCATCTGCACGGCACTGCTGGCCGGTTGACTTGGTATCGCTCTGGCTATTCTTCCAGCGATACTCGGTACCCGCCGTCGGAGGCAGCACAAACGTGTTTTCCAGCGTGTTGCTGATAACCGGTTTTTCTGCCAGCGAATCCCATTTCTTGACGTCCACGATATTAAACAGGCGTACATGTTGTGAATAAAACACCACGCCACCCAACGTCATTTTATCCAACGTCAGTACCGTTCCATCCGGCAGGCTGTCCATTTGCACCACAAACGAGGCGAGATCCTCACCCGGCGATTTTTGGACGTAGCTCAGGCGCTTGAATGTCGGGCGCTGTTGCGGTGTCGCAACCGCCTGTTGCACCGTATTCGCCACGGCCTGTGGCAGTGGCGGACGCTGGATCGGAGCCGGATCGTTTTGCGCAAAATCAGGTCGTAACGGTAAATCCTCCGCCATTGGCTTTTCACGCCATTCCAGCGTGCCATTACCGCTAAGCTGGCGAATATCGTTAACCGCGCAAAGCCTTTTCGCGAGCGCAGTTTCCTCAGCGGAAAGCGCGTTTAATGCAGGATTTTCTTCAGACTGGCTATCCGTTATTCGTCCCTGATTATCCAACGCAAACTGATTAAGGGTTTGGCCCTTATCCTGTACGCAATCGAAAACCTTATCCGTTATTTTCACCGAATAGGGCGCGAGGTATTTTTCATCTTGATGAATACGCGCATAGTCCGTTGCGAGACGCACCTGAAGCCGATCGCCCTGCCTCGCGCTGTTAGTCACATCAATATACGGCCGGTTACCCTGCGTATCAGGCTCAGCAAGCGCAACCCATTGCGGAACGGGGACGTTTTGTTGACACACATCCAGAGCAGGATCGGTGCTGTAGGGGCTGTCCGCCTCCGGTTCGAAAGGCAGACCGGGAACATAACGAGCCAGTGAGCCCGCGCCATAGACCCGAACGCTTGGCCGGTTTGGTACGGGAGGGGTAACACTGGCAAACAGGTGTATTTTTTGGCCGGTATCGCAATCGACATTAAGCCATAAATCCGTCGTGCCGCTCCCCAGCGTGGAGATACGAAAAAGGGCGTTAATGGCATTGCCCACTCGCACCGTATTGCCGGACACCAGGGTCACATCCTTGATAACCACCGCAGGCAGTTGTGGCTGTGCAAACGCCGGTGCAGACAGTACCCATCCCAGAGTCAGTAGTGTTAGCCGCTTCATCGAGCATCCTGTTATGTAATCATTAATTCTCTACCCGCTATCGGGTAAAACGCGCTACATCATGCAATTGATTATCAAAGGCTGGCAACGGGCATGCTCTGATTTTTAGTCTCTTTTGGGCGGGTAGAGCGTTGGCTTTGTCGCTCAAAAAATAATGCGTATCAAAATACCCATAAAAACCGAAAATGAAGTTAAAGAGTAAAAAAGGTTACACTGATTGAAAATTATGCAGATTAAACGTACTATTTTACTCATAGAGTAACGGGAGGTATGCAGATGGAACAGTTAACGCTACAGGCTTTCCTTAACAATCAATGGTGCGATATTGCACTCATCACTTTTCCCGAAAGTGAACACGGCAGGTATCAACTCACCGGGTTGGACTATCAGTCCGACTACGCCATCGACCACCTGCACCGTGATGATAATTACGCAGTATCTCTTAACCACCCCGTATCCCTCTTCTTCGATGATGATGGTCAGCCCGGTTGGATGCGTTTTCTCGATGATATTATCCCCAGCGGGGCAAGCCGACGTTATTGGGAGAAATACCTTGATCTCGAAGGGCTGACCCCCAGTCAGCAAAATTTTGTTATTTTAAAACATGGCACTATGTCGCCAATTGGCAATTTGCGCATCAAAGAATCCGTACCAGAGTTCCATCCCGAGGCGGAACAGCTTTTTTTCTCAGTTGATGACGTTAAAAACAGAGCGAGTGATTTTCTGGATTATGCTCAACAACGCGGAGCTGCGGCAGGCGGAGCAACAGGTGCAGGAGGCGAAGCACCGAAATTATTACTCCGCTGTACACCTGAGCAGCACATATGGATTGATACTTACCAACAGGATCCGAGCAAGAGAGATATCCATTATCTGGTTAAATACCCTCGAGGAAACCGCAGCGACGTTGACTGTAATATATTGCGCGCCGAATACTATTATTACCAGGAACTGACGGATCTCGGATTCAGTACAATTCCTATTAAAAACATGCGGTTGGAAGAAGGGGAAAACTATCCTTCCCTGTGGCTTCCCAGATTTGATGTCTCTTTCGAAAAAGAAAGTGATATCAAACGGTTTGCCATGGAATCCGTGTATTCAATATTAAGAAAAGCGCCCGGCGTTACGCTTTATCATGAAGATACACTCAGAACACTGATAGAAAAAATTACGCGCAGTAATATGGTGACAGCACAAGGCTTTAATTTTGATATTACGGCTTTTGTTGTCGAATGGGTGCGTCGGGATTTACTGAATATTATTTTCGGCAACAGCGATAATCATGGAAGAAATACCGCATTTCTCAGAGCAGAAAACCGCATTACGCTAGCCCCCATCTACGACTTTGCCCCAATGAAAGCAGATCCCGAGGGGATTGCACGCACAATGAAGTGGGCCGTGCCATTAGAAAATGGGGGCGAGTATAATTTTATAGGGATTGCACAAGCGCTTAACGATCTTGTTCCAGCAGAAACGTTACTGAAAGCATTGCAAGATACTGCACAACAATTATTGGGACTCAAAGAGAGACTGATACAAAGGGGGGTTCCCGAACAGATCGTTACCCTGCCGTCTATCGGTTTCAACTATATAGAACAAAAGTTGGATAGATGGGGATTGCTATGAAAAATCAAAACAGTGATGTGATGCCAGCGAGCGAAACGATAAGGAGAATAAAAGAAAAAAACCGCACGCTGCAAGAACCGATAACACCTTATACCGCCCAGCCGTACACAACGTCCCCCGGAGTGCAAAGTATAAAGCGGCAACGAGTTTCTAAAAAGGCCAAGCCGATTAGCACACCAGAAAGGCAATCTGCCATGAATGACATTATCAGGCATCTGCTACTGGGTGAAATCACACAGGGCAAGGCGCTAAAAATGCTTCGGGCTGACGTATTAGGGCTAAAGCAAGATGCCTTCGCCACTCTGGTTTCAATATCACGCAAAACGCTGTCCGACGTTGAAAATGACCGAGGCAACTACACCGCTGATGTCATCAACAAGCTATTCAACCCTTTTGGGCTTCAGGTAGGACTTGTCCCCACTTCGCGCCATCGGCTTGCCGCGCTTTTGGCGTCCGAGAAATCCGATGCATAAAAATGCAGATTGCACAGATAACGTTCTACTTTGGGTGGGTTATAATGATGAATCACAGAGGTAGCAACGACAGGAGAGCGCCAACATGCAGAACACCGGAGATACGACCCGGCTCTTTGGACAACGCATTAAAACGTTGCGCGTTCAGGCAGGGCTCACGCAGATGGCATTGGCCAGTAGATGTAATCTGGATCGTACTTACTTAAGCGGTATTGAACGTGGTATCAGAAACCCAACCTTAGAAATCATCAGTATCATCGCCGCAGGGCTCGGTACTTCATTAGCTGCGCTATTCGACTACTGATTCTCTCCCATCGTCGCCTGTTCCCCCCAGTTTCACGCTCCCCAGTACAACGCATATCCTTGGTCAGTTTTGAACATCTCGCAAATTAGTTGTAAAAACAATGTCACTTATTGTTAAAAACAATCGCATGTAATGTGATGTAAATCAAAGTTCATCGCCGTTATTCCCTTACACTGCCCACAGATGTTCAACCTCTGCTTTTGTTATCCATGTCTGGTGCTGCTTAATGTTGGCGCTAAGTGGCTATTTTTTAACAAAATTACCAGAAGCTCTGATGAACATACTGACAGCCATCATTTATAAATAGGGGAAATTGTATGTCGACATATTATTTTCTACCCACACGAAATGTATTTGGTGAGGGCAGCGTTCAGGAAGCCGGTAGTCTTGCAAAAACGTTAAATGCCAAAAAAATCCTTATTGTCACCGATGCCTTCCTCGCCAAAAGTGGAATGGCGGATAAGGTTGCTGAAATTTATAAAAAGGCAGGTATTGGCGTTCATATATTTGGCAGTGCAGAGCCCAACCCGACGGATAAAAACGTTGCGGAAGGCATCAAGTCTTATCGGGAAAATGACTGTAACGCGATTGTTTCTCTCGGTGGCGGCTCGTCGCATGACTGTGCGAAAGGGATTGGCCTTATCGCCGCTAACGGCGGAAATATTCGCGATTTTGAAGGCGTCGATAAATCGATCAACGATATGATCCCGCTGATGGCCATTAACACCACGGCGGGCACCGCGTCGGAAATTACCCGTTTTTGTATTATTACCGATACAGAACGCAAAGTTAAAATGGCGATTGTTGACTGGCGCGTTACGCCACAAATTTCCATTAACGATCCGGAATTGATGGTCGGGATGCCACCGTCACTGACAGCTGCGACAGGGATGGATGCATTAACCCACGCCATTGAAGCTTATGTTTCAACCATGGCAAATCCACTTACGGATGCCGCCGCCTTAAAAGCCATCAAAATGATCACCCAATATTTGCCGAAGGCCGTTGCCAATGGTGAATATATGAAAGCCAGAGATAATATGGCCTATGCGCAATATCTGGCGGGGATCGCTTTCAACAACGCATCACTGGGCTATGTCCATGCCATGGCGCATCAGCTAGGCGGCTTTTATAATCTGCCGCACGGCGTGTGTAATGCCATTTTGCTGCCGTATGTCGAATCCTTCAACCTTATCGGCAACCTTAACCGCTTCAGAGATATCGCCGAAGCCATGGGAGAAACCGTGGATGGCCTGTCGACAGATGAAGCTGCATTGAAAGCCATTAGCGCGATTCAACGTTTGGGCAAACAGGTGGGCATTCCACGCGATCTGAAGAGCCTTGGCGTGAAACCGGAAGATTTCGCCATTATGGCTGAGAATGCGAAGAAAGACGTTTGCCAATTAACCAACCCGCGCAAAGCCACCAAAGAGCAGGTTATTGAGCTGTACCGTCAGGCCTATGAAGGCGAAGCGATTTTGTAATCAACAACATCGCCAAGAGGGAGTTACCCAACGCGGTAGGGACAGCGAGTCCTGAAACAACGCGTAGGTAGCTCTCTCTACACCTTTCACCCGATTCCCCTCCCCGCATTTTCATCGATAATAGCTCACTAGAATGGTCATTTCCGCGTAGGCGGGGATGACGAGGGGACAGTGATTTACCTATCAGTCTGCCACTTTTCGCAAAAGTGTTTTTTATATTTCTACGTTTATCTCCCCGCGTAATCACGGCAGAATGCCAAGTTCAAATCGCAAGCGCTGATGGATGCCTGTATTTCCGGGGCGATTCAATGCTGGTGGCGTTCAAATCGCAACGATTAGGAAGCAAATCATGTCGACAAGCCGTACGTCTTCACCCTCCCATTCCACCCTGCCATTGCTCTCGCTCGCCGTTGGCGCATTTGGTATTGGCACCACCGAATTTGGCCCGATGGGCATGCTCCCGACCATCGCTCAGGGCATGGATGTTTCAATCCCCACCGCAGGCATGCTGATTTCAGCGTATGCCATCGGTGTGATGGTGGGCGCGCCGGTGATGACGCTACTGTTCGCCCGCTGGCCGCGCCGCAGAGCGCTGATCGCGCTGATGGCAATTTTTACCCTGGGTAATCTGGCCTCCGCCATAGCCCCCAATTACACCAGCCTGGTGATTGCACGGATCATCACCAGCTTAAACCACGGGGCATTCTTTGGTATTGGTTCGATTGTGGCGGCCAGCCTCGTTCCACGTGAGAAACAAGCCAGTGCCGTTGCTGCCATGTTTATGGGGTTAACCATCGCCAATATCGGCGGCGTTCCCGTGGCGACCTGGTTTGGGCAAGTGGTCGGGTGGCGTGAATCATTCCTGGGTATCGCGTTGTTGGGCGTTGCGGCAATGCTGTCACTGGGAGCCTTTCTGCCCAAAGGCGGCCACGGAGAAAGGCCCAATGTGCGAGCCGAACTGCGCGTACTGACGCAGCCCGTGGTGTTGGTGATTCTGGCAACCACCGTCATGGGTGCTGGTGCCATGTTTACGCTCTATACCTACATTGCCCCTTCGCTCGAATCGATTACGCAGGTTTCTCCCAGCTATGTGACTGGCATGCTGGTGTTGATTGGCATTGGCTTCACCCTCGGGGCCAAGTTAGGTGGCAAGCTGGCAGACCGTTCGGTAACAGGCTCGCTGATGGTGTTTTTAAGCCTGATCGCCATCAGCATGGCGGCATTCCCCTGGCTGGCGACCTCCAAGGCCGGTGCCGCCATCGGCCTGGTCGTCTGGGGCACCGCCGCTTTTGCCGTGGTCCCGCCGTTGCAAACCTGGGTAATGCGCGAAGCAGCAGGTGCGCCTGGGCTGGCCTCATCGGTCAACATCGGTGCGTTTAACCTCGGCAACGCGCTGGGTGCCGCGTTAGGCAGCGCCGTGCTAAACCTTGGCGGAAGCTACGGTGCAGTCTCCATTTCCGGCGCAGTGCTGGCGCTACTCGCCCTGCTGCTAGTGCTGACGCAGTTGCGACGCAAGCAAACGGATATCGCGCGGGAAACGACGGCAGAAGCGAGTTGATTTCACCGGGTTAAAGAGAGCCTGCGCAGGGATATGCCAGGTTCAACATGACTAAGATCATCTTTTTGCTACTTTTTCTTTATCGCAATCCCTATTATTTTGCTTGTCGTTATATAATTCAATATATAGGGATCTAACTATTCGTTCGGCTCTCCCTTTCCAAGAATGTTAATGATAAGAGAATTCCCCATGCCTACACGCTTAATAAAATCCCTTATGGTGCTGCCTTTACTCATGGCAAGTTACACGGCCTGTGCGGTCGAGTTACATCTGTATGCCGGCGCTGGGTTAAGACAGCCGGTAGAATCCGTGGTGGCATTGTTTGAAAAAAACACCGGCCATAAGGTGGTTATTGAATACGGTGGTTCAGGGCAAATTCTCACGCGCTTTAATCTGACCAAGACGGGGGATGTTTTCCTGCCGGGTTCTGAAGACTATGTTGAAAAATTACAGCAAGACGGGCAGGTAACGTCTTCTTATCCTCTGGTGTATCACACGCCAGTGATGGTGGTAAGGAAGGCGACTGGCGGAGAAGTGAAAACGTTGGCCGATCTTGCAAAAAGTCATTTAAAAATCGGCATGGGTGACCCTAAAGCGATTGCGCTGGGAAAAAGTGGAGAACAATTGCTGGTCGCCAGCGGTTATGAGAAAGAGCTGAAAGAGAAGGTGGTTGTACAGGCAACCACGATTAAGCAATTGCTGATTTACTTAATGAACGGTGATGTGGATGCTGCGGTTATTGGGCTTTCTGATGCGATGAAGAATCAGGATAGACTAACGTTGTTACCTTCCCCAGCAGGAACACCTGAAGAGGTAGCCACTATCGCCGTATTAAAAACCAGCGCACACCCAGATGCAGCTAAACAACTTGCTGAATACTTCGCGTCACCGCAGGGCATCAAGATATTTACCGATCAAGGCTATCTGCCAATTAAGAAGAATTAATTGAATTTAAGTCGGGTAGATAACTGAATGGCTAAACTGGCATTAATACCGCTGGTACTTCTGCTTTTTTTGATTGGCGGATCGCTGCTTGCACTTTTCTCCCAGTTGAGCCTTAGCCAGTTTATTCAGTTATTATCCGATGATGAAATCCAGTTTGCGCTGTTGCTGTCTGTCAGTACAGCGCTAACCTCTTTATTGCTCTCAAGCGTAATCAGTCTTCCTGCCGCCTGGGCAATGTCTCGCCTCTCATTTCCAGGAAAGAACATAATAAACATCCTGCTGGATTTACCCATGGTCATGCCGCCATTGGTCGTCGGAATCGGTCTGTTGCTCCTTTTGGGACAAGAAGGGTATGTTGGGCAGTTAGTTCCAACACTCTCTAAATGGTTATTTTCTCCCTTTGGTATCATCATTGCGCAAACCTACGTTGCCTGTTCAATACAAACGCGCAATGCCTACAGTGCGTTTATCTCTATTTCACCGCCTTATATACACACAGCTTATAATTTAGGCTTAACACCGCTAAAAACGTTTTTCCTGGTAGAAATCCCCCTCGTCTGGCGTTCATTACTGAGTGGCTGTGTTTTGGCGATGTCGCGGGCGCTGGGTGAATTTGGCGCCACGCTGATGTTGGCTGGCGCGACCAGAATGAAAACGGAAACCTTACCCATTGCGGTATTCCTGAATATTGCCAGCGGTGATTTTTCTTTGGCGGTCGGCTGTGCCCTGTTGCTGATTATTTTTTCGATTTTTCTCTTAGTAATCCTGCATCTGTTGCAACAACGAGGAAGGCTGAATGTTAAAGGTGAATGATCTTTCCTGCGGCATTCTGGAAAATATCAGTTTTTCAGTGGAGCCGGGTAGCTGTACTGCTATTTGTGGCCCTTCTGGCAGTGGGAAAACGACGTTGCTGAACGCTATCGTAGGGAACATTGATTATCGAGGAACTATATCAATAGCCGATCAATGTATCGATAAACGACCTATCTGGCAGCGTCCTTGTCGTTATCTGAATCAGCACTTGTATTTGTTTCCTTATTTATCGGTTGATAATAACCTGCGCCTTGCTCAGTACGCGGCTAAAAAACCACAGGCCAGTGAAAAACGTCACGACTTGCTGAAATTACTCGAAATAGAACATTTGGCTAAACGCTACCCGACACAAATTTCGGGTGGAGAGCAGCAGAGAGCAGCCCTGGCGCGGGCATTGATCAGTGAACCTCAGATTCTGTTACTCGATGAGCCATTCTCCAGCCTCGATTGGCCAGTGAGGTTACGACTATGGCAGGCAATGAAGGAAATACAGCAGCTCTTTTCGGTAACGCTATTGTTAGTGTCGCATGAACCTCGAGAAGTCGAGGCGTTAGCTCAACAGCAGTTGAGCCTTGCTAAAGGGTGTCTTTTATAGGCCTTGTAAATAGTCTATCGTCCCTCCACTAGGCCAATTCAAATTGGCAGCATAACTGCGCATTCTGCGCAATTTATTGCTCACTTGCTGGTATAAATCACTTTTTGAGCAATGGATGCCGTTTTTTCACGAGGTCTGCGCAATGTATTGCTCAAACCTTACCCAAGGAAAAACGGAGAGAAATAAATTTAATGTTAAAGCAAAGAGATAAAAATTGGCATGGGGATTGCTAAGAGAGTGATGTCTTTACTCAACACGCGTAACAACAAGCACACACTGTCAACGCCATGCTATAGCAGTGTCAATTTGAATCAATAGTATCAACATCTCAAAGGTCAAGGAATGACAAAAAAAGCAGCCAAGGTAGGAGATATCGGAACCGATCATGACGGATTTTCGTCAACGCCGATTATTGCTGGCTCATCAAACGTTTTTATTGATGGGAGACCAGCAGCAAGGGTAAGCGACCCACTGGAAGAACACAGTAAAGCGGGAAGCTCACTCCATCCTCGTCACATTATCAGTGGATCTAGCACGATATTTATCAACAAGCTACCACTTGCTTTGACGGGGAGTGCGATTAGCTGTGGGGGCAACGTCGTCGGTTCGGGAACCGTATTTGTCGGGGATAATCCCCCCGACGCCTCGGGACTGATTTCGTTGAAAGGCATGTTTGATGAAGCCTTTACCATCAAAGATCAGAAGACGGGTAAGCCTGTTACCAACAGGGAATATCGGATATTACGCGCTGATGGCCGTTATGAATATGGAAAAACGGATGATAAAGGACACACCCATACGGTCTTTAGTTTATCACCTGATGAGTTATCTATAGAGATAAGGGATGAATAAATGAATAGAACATGGAAGACCATTGGCAAATCAGTATTTTCCCCTGTGGGTAATAACAAAAGAAAAGAAATAGAGATCAAGACCTTTAAAAAAGAGCGTATTATTGTTATTGGTTCCGAACTCCATTATGATTCATTTTGGCTAAAAATGATGTTCATTGGCGCTGCAACCGGACAATTGAGACTATCCAAGGGAAAAGCGGATAAAACAACAATCGCTTATGTTTCTGATGGCTATACAAATCTTGAGATTGGCGTTTTGGAATATTGGTGCAATCATAATAGGTTTGACGTGTTTAAACTATGTTTTCAGGAGGACTTAATTAAACTAATGAATAAAGATAGAGATGAATATAAGATTATCAATCTTATTATCTTCTCTCATGGATATCCTGGAACTATAAACCTTAATTATAAAGGCGATAGTAAAATCAGTGTTACTGCGTCGACACTAAATACGTTCATATCCAACGCTTTCGCTCTGGATGGTGAAGTATTTTCTTATGCATGTAGGACAGGGATCTCACGTACAACACGTGAATCCTTTTATAGCGATAACGATGCTCAGCCTGAACACAGTCTGGCTCAACAACTGGCTAATTATTTTGGTATTTCTGTATATGCATTTCTGACCAGAACCTTTTACGGCGATATTCTTAGACAAAGAGATAAGGCTGCATCTCGTCAACTCTCAGAAAACCTGAAGAAATTACGTACTACCGGAGGAGACTTTTCAGTTTATAAATTGTCTGATGAGCATGAAGCATTACCGCATCCTGGACTGGCCGATGGGATCTTTAAATTTGGTTCCAAGAGAGAGGGAACAAATGGATTTGCATTATGGAGAAAACAAGGTGGACGTATGCTACCGTCATCAGGAGAAACGCCTACAGGGTTAACAAAAGGCTTAGTGAAATTCACTCCCAAAGAAAAGCGAGAATAACATGACGCGTTTTTTTCTGCTGTGGTGCTGTATCAGCTTCACTCATCCTATTAATGCCAAGGAGGCGACAATGGCAGGTGCGTTTCGGAGTTATTCGATAAATGATGAAAGAATATCTAATGTTCTTAATGGCAAAGGCTATTATCATTATCACCCTGTAGGTTCACCTCTCTATCAAACCGGGTTTGAGATAGTTCTCCCCGAGGGGGTAGTACAGAATGGATATCTTGTGATTGACTCCGCAAAAGTACATAGTGTGTTATATCGAGGTGATTATTCTAACAGAAAAACCATTATTTTTGAATTCGATGACAGACTAATAGAAGAAGAAGGATTTGATTTTTTAAGAATAGAATATTTTGATTTTAAAAAGAAAATTATTTACGTGTGCGAGCAACAAAAAGTCTTTAAACTGTGGGCGGCGGGCTCAATTGTCACCATTACCATTTTACCTCATGAAAAAATTGATGAGGGGGAAGGTGACCCGACATATTGCTACGAAGCTAATATACATAAGAAAATCAATTAATCACTTTCATACCCACCGTTTTCGCTCTGGATGGTGGAGTATTTTCTTATACATCTAGGTCAGGGATCTCAGTAAATGCATTTCTGACCAGAACCTTTTACGGCGATATTCTTAGACAAAGAGATAAGGCTACATCTCGTCAACTCTCAGAAAACCTGAAGAAATTACGTACTACCGGAGGAGACTTTTCAGTTTATAAATTGTCTGATGAGCATGAAGCATTACCGCATCCTGGACTGGCCGATGGGATCTTTAAATTTGGTTCCAAGAGAGAGGGAACAAATGGATTTGCATTATGGAGAAAACAAGGTGGACGTATGCTACCGTCATCAGGAGAAACGCCTACAGGGTTAACAAAAGGCTTAGTGAAATTCACTCCCAAAGAAAAGCGAGAATAACATGACACGTTTTTTTCTGCTGTGGTGCTGTATCAGCTTTACTCATCCTATTAATGCCAAGGAGGCTACAATGGCAGGTGCGTTTCGGAGTTATTCGATAAATGATGAAAGAATATCTAATGTTCTTAATGGCAAAGGCTATTATCATTATCGCCCTGTAGGTTCACCTCTCTATCAAACCGGGTTTGAGATAGTTCTCCCCGAGGCGGTAGTACAGAATGGATATCTTGTGATTCGCTCCGCAAAAGTACATAGTGTGTTATATCGAGGTGATTATTCTAACAGAAAAACCATTACTTTTGAATTTGATGACAGATTAATCGAACAAGAAGGATTTGATTTTTTAAGAATAGAATATTTTGATTTTAAAAAGAAAATGATTTACGTATGCGAGCAACAAAAAGTGTTTAAACTGTGGGAGGCGGACTCAATTGTCACCATTACCATTTTACCTCATGAAAAAATGGTTGAGGGAGAAGACGGTCCGACATATTGCTACGAAGCCAGTATTGATAAAAAAATCAATTAATTACTGTCAACCATAGTAAATGCAGTGATGTGAAATTTACTGGCTCTCTATTCATTTAACAAACTGGCGAGTCGATGATGTTAACCGGTAAGCGCTGAACAAGTGTTGTTTACCGCCGATGCGAAAATGTTGAACCGTTGAGATGAATCAACCAATGCATACTTCTTTTCCTCGGATTGAGCAGAACGTACCTTAGTGACGGCAAGGCCCATGATAGTTATCCTTTCAGCTATGGCTATAAGTCATACAGAACCAGCACACATACTCGGTTTTAGACTCGCAAAGAGATTGATGTAGGTGGAGTCAGGTTGATTTCCGTTGACAGAGAATGCGGGTGAAGACTTATGTGGCACGGATTTCAGACATAAAAAAAGCCACCCGAAGGTGACTTGATTTTCATACTAATGGTGCCGAAGGCCGGACTCGAACCGGCACGTCTTTCAACGGTTGATTTTGAATCAACTGCGTCTACCGATTTCGCCACTTCGGCACTGAAGTAGTATGCGGAAAACGAGGTGCATTATACCGTTTGAGATTGATGACACAACACTATTCCGCACTCTGGTGCGTTGAATGCTGAAAAAAACAGCGTTAGCACACTTTTTTGCGCATTTTCCCGGCACGCGGCGACGTGCCGGATGCACTCAACGTCGTTTTAACAGCAGCAATAGGCTGATCACCATAAACAGCAGGCTCGGCACCAGCGCGCCTAGCACCGGCGGCAAGCCATACACCAAGCTAAGCTGACCAAATACCTTGTCCAGCACGTAAAACAGGAAGCCAAAGCTGATGCCGGTGACGATGCGCACGCCCGCAGGCACATTGCGTAATGGCCCAAAAATAAAGGAGAGCGCCATCAGCATCATTACCGCCACCGAAAGCGGGGCGAACGTCTTGTTCCACATGTTGAGCTTGTAACGGCCCGCTTCCTGCCCGCTCTGCTTCAGGTAGTTGATGTAGTCGTACAGGCCGCGAATCGAGAGTGCATCCGGGTCCAGCGCCACCACGCCCAGTTTGTCCGGCGTCAGGGTGGTTTTCCACTCTCCGCTAATAGTCTGGCTGCCCGAAATCTGTTTGCCATCGCGCAGGTTAGATTCATCAACCTGAGAGAGCTGCCACAGCTTGGCATCGTCATCAAATTCCGCCGATGCCGCGTAGCGCACGGAGAGCAGTTTCTGTTCCGGGTCGAACTGGTAGATATTCACGCCCGCCAGCTCTTTATCCCCCACCACGCGCTCAATATAGATAAAGTCGTTGCCATCTTTGGCCCACAGCCCGTTCTGGGTCGAGAGCATCGAGCCGCCGTACATCATCTGTGAGCGGTAGTTGCGCGCCATCTGTTCACCGGCAGGTGAAATCCATTCGCCAATCGCCATGGTGAGCAACACCAGAGGAATGGCGGTTTTCATCACCGCACCGGCAATCTGTAAACGGGTAAAACCAGAGGCCTGCATCACCACCAATTCACTGCGTGTCGCCAGCGTTCCCAGCCCCAGCAGCGCGCCAAGCAGCGCCGCCATCGGGAAAAAGATTTCGATATCCTTTGGCACGCTCAGCAGGGTATAGAGGCCCGCGCCCAGCGCGGTATAGTCGCCGCGCCCGACTTTGCGCAACTGATCGACAAACTTGATGATGCCCGACAGCGAAACCAGCATGAACAACGTCATCATGATGGTGTTAAAGATGGTTTTGCCGATATAGCGATCCAGTACGCCAAACATCAGGCTGCTCCTTGTACTTTCATCCGCGCGCGCAACCGGCGCAGAGGCACGCTGTCCCAGACATTGAGCAGCAGCGCAATCCCGATATAGGCCAGATTGGTCAGCCAGATCCATACCACCGGATCAATTCTTCCCTTGCTGGCATTGGAACGCAGCGAGCTTTGCAGCAGGAAGAAAATCAGATAAAGCAGCATAGCGGGCAACATGCTCAGCACGCGCCCTTGGCGTGGGTTTACCGCACTGAGCGGCACCACAATAATCGCCATGATCAGCACCGACAGCACCAGCGTAATACGCCAATGAAACTCGGCACGCGCGGCGTTCTCATCCGACTGCCACAGTTGGCGCATCGTCATCTGTTCTACGCCAGTGTTCTGGAGCGACACGTTCTGGTGCCCGATAACCGCCTGATAGTTGGTGAAATCCGTGATGCGGAAATCCCTCAACATCGCGGTGCCCTCGTAGCGGGAGCCCTTATTGAGCGTCACCACCTGTGCGCCATTTTGGTCAACGTTCACACGTCCACGATCGGCAATCACCACCGAAGGACGCGCGTTGCCGCTCGGGCGCAGCTGTGCCAGAAACACATGCTCAAATTCCTGCCCTTTGACATCGCCGACAAACAGCACCGCATTGCCGCCCTGCGCCGATTGGAACTGCCCTTCCACCAGCGCCGCGACGCTGGGGTTAGCCTTGGCTTCTGCCATCACGATGTCCTGATGGCGTGAAGACCAGGGGCTGACCCACAGCGCATTGATCATCGCCATCACACCGGTGATCACCGCCAAAATAAAGGCAGCCTTGAGCAGCACCGTTTTGCCCAGTCCGCAGGCATACATGACGGTGATTTCGCTCTCGGTATACATGCGGCTGAACGTCATCAGCAGCCCTAAAAACAGGCTCAAGGGCAGAATGAGCTGCGCCATTTCAGGCACGCCCAGCCCCAGCAAGGAGAGCACTAAGTTTGTCGGGATTTCACCATCAACCGCCGCACCCAATATCCGCACCAGCTTCTGACAAAAGAAGATCAGTAACAGAATAAACAGGATGGCCAGTTGGCTCTTAAAGGTTTCCCGTACCAGATATCGAATGATGATCACGCTTAATTAAACCTGTGAAAACTTGTCTTTTTGCAGGAAAGTCGATAATTTCATCGCTAACTCGCCATTTATACGCATTTGTGGCAACCTTTGTCGCTATGATGCATTACAGCATACCGCGCGCCCGACGTTGTATCAGAACCTGCTTATCATCACCAAAACAGATTCGCCGCGCCGTTAAGATTAACACAGGTTAGGTAAGTGTAACGGCGGGAAAGTATTACGGAGTGTCACATTCTAGCTATTGGCCCCGTCTTTGTCTTTAAGATTCAGGAGAGTACATGGAGTTCAGTGTAAAAAGCGGTAGCCCGGAAAAACAACGCAGTGCCTGCATTGTCGTCGGCGTGTTTGAACCTCGCCGCCTGTCCCCTATTGCCGAACAATTGGACAAAATCAGCGACGGTTATATCAGCGCACTCCTGCGCCGCGGCGAGTTGGAAGGCAAAGTGGGGCAATCCCTGCTGTTGCACTACGTGCCGAACATTCTGTCAGAACGTATTCTGCTGATTGGCTGCGGGAAAGAGCGTGAACTGGATGAGCGTCAATACAAGCAAATCATCCAGAAAACCATCAATGCGTTGAATGATACCGGTTCAATGGAAGCCGTTTGCTTCCTGACCGAGCTGCATGTCAAAGGGCGCAACACCTACTGGAAAGTGCGTCAGGCGGTAGAGACGGCAAAAGAGACGCTCTACACCTTCGATCAGCTGAAAAGCAACAAGGTCGAACTGCGTCGTCCGCTGCGCAAACTGGTGTTCAATGTGCCAACGCGCCGTGAACTCACCAGCGGCGAGCGCGCTATTCAGCACGGACTCGCGATTGCCGCAGGCATCAAGGCCGCGAAAGATCTCGGCAACATGCCGCCGAATATCTGTAACGCCGGTTATCTGGCTTCGCAGGCACGCCAACTGGCGGATACCTACAGCCCGAATATCGTGACGCGCGTGATTGGCGAACAGCAGATGAAAGAGCTGGGCATGAACGCCTATCTGGCCGTTGGACAAGGCTCGCAAAATGAATCGCTGATGTCGGTGATTGAGTACAAAGGCGACCCCAATCCGGAAAATCGCCCTATCGTGCTGGTTGGCAAAGGCCTGACCTTTGACTCCGGCGGCATCTCGATCAAACCCGCCGACAGCATGGATGAAATGAAGTACGACATGTGCGGTGCTGCCACGGTATACGGCGTGATGCGCATGGCCGCCGAGCTGGCGCTGCCGCTGAATATTGTCGGGGTGTTGGCTGGCTGTGAAAACATGGTTGATGGCCGCGCCTATCGTCCGGGCGATGTGTTGACCACCATGTCCGGTCAAACGGTTGAAGTGCTGAATACCGATGCCGAAGGCCGTTTGGTGCTGTGCGACGCGCTGACCTATGTGGAACGCTACGAGCCGGAACTGGTGATTGATATCGCCACCCTGACCGGTGCCTGCGTGATAGCGCTCGGCCATCACCTTACCGGATTGATGTCGAACCATAACCCGCTGGCGCACGAACTGCTCGGCGCATCAGAGCAAGCCGGTGACCGCGCCTGGCGCTTGCCGTTGGGCGATGAGTTTCAGGAGCAGTTGGAATCGAACTTCGCCGATATGGCGAACATCGGCGGGCGTCCGGGTGGTGCCATTACCGCCGCGTGCTTCCTGTCGCGCTTTACCCGCAAATACAACTGGGCGCACCTGGATATCGCGGGCACTGCCTGGCGTTCCGGTAAGGCCAAAGGGGCAACGGGCCGTCCGGTAGCCATGTTGTCGCAGTTCCTGCTTAATCGCGCCGGGTTAAATGACGTAGAATAAAAAGAGGCCGTTCTCTGTCGTCCTCGGCAACAGCCGGGGACCTCTTGCGGGAAGTACGTGTTTCCTCTGTGAGGGATTCCCGCCTACGCGGGAATGACGCAGAAAAAACATGATCAGCAACCCAGGGCCGGTTTATATCGTCCCCTCACCTACAGTAAACAATGAAAAACGCAACGTTCTACCTTCTCGAACACAGTGACGATGTCGATGGGCTTAGCGCCTGTGAGGCGCTGGCCTGCGAGCTGGCGGCGGAACGTTGGCGCAGCGGGCAGCGTGTGCTTATCGCCTGTGAAGACGAGCAGCAAGCGTTGCGACTGGACGATGCGCTGTGGCAGCGCGATGCCAGCGCCTTTGTGCCGCATAACCTCGCCGGTGAAGGCCCGCGACAGGGCGCACCCGTCGAGCTGGCCTGGCCGCAACGCCGGGGCAGCACCTCGCGGGACGTGCTGATCAGCCTGCTGCCGCAGTTCGCAGATTTTGCCACCGCTTTCCATGAAGTGATAGACTTTGTCCCTCATGAAGAATCCCTGAAACCGTTGGCGCGCGATCGCTACAAGGCGTATCGCAGCGTCGGCTTTCAATTGACTACGGCGACGCCGCCAACGCACTGAATAGTAGACATAATGGATACCAAATATAACCCGAAAGATATCGAACAGCCGCTCTATGAGCGCTGGGAACAGCAAGGCTACTTCAAGCCAAACGGTGACACGAGCCAGGAAAGCTTCAGCATCATGATCCCGCCGCCGAACGTCACCGGCAGCTTGCATATGGGCCATGCGTTCCAGCAAACCATTATGGATACCCTGATTCGTTATCAGCGTATGCAAGGGAAAAACACGCTGTGGCAGGCAGGTACTGACCACGCAGGTATCGCCACCCAGATGGTGGTTGAGCGTAAAATCGCCGCCGAAGAGGGCAAAACGCGCCACGATTATGGTCGCGATGCCTTTATCGAAAAAATCTGGCAGTGGAAAGCAGAATCCGGCGGCACCATCACCCGTCAAATGCGTCGTTTAGGCAACTCGGTGGACTGGGAGCGCGAGCGCTTCACCATGGATGAAGGCCTGTCCAACGCGGTGAAAGAGGTGTTCGTTCGCCTGTATAAAGAAGACCTGATCTACCGTGGCAAGCGCCTGGTGAACTGGGATCCGAAACTGCGCACCGCCATCTCCGATCTGGAAGTGGAAAACCGCGAGAGCAAGGGCTCGATGTGGCACCTGCGCTACCCGCTGGCCGACGGCGCAAAAACCGCTGATGGCAAAGACTATCTGGTGGTCGCCACCACGCGTCCAGAAACGGTGCTGGGGGATACCGGTGTTGCGGTCAACCCGGAAGATCCGCGCTACAAAAATCTGATCGGCAAGTTCCTGATCCTGCCGCTGGTGGATCGTCGTATTCCGATCGTCGCCGATGAACACGCTGACATGGAAAAAGGCACCGGTTGCGTGAAGATCACTCCGGCGCACGATTTTAACGACTACGAAGTCGGTAAACGTCACCAGTTGCCGATGATCAACATCCTGACGTTCGATGGCGACATCCGTCAGGAAGCTGAAGTGTTTGATACCAACGGCGAAGCCAGCACGGTATACAGCAATGACATTCCTGATTTCCTGCGCGGCGTTGAGCGTTTTGCCGCCCGTAAAGCGGTGGTTGCCAAGCTGGATGAGCTGGGCTTGCTTGATGAGATCAAACCGCACGATCTGACCGTTCCCTACGGCGATCGCGGCGGCGTGGTCATCGAACCGATGCTGACCGACCAGTGGTACGTTCGCGCTGGCGTACTGGCAAAACCGGCGGTGGAAGCGGTTGAAGATGGCCGTATCCAGTTTGTGCCGAAGCAGTATGAGAACATGTATTTCAGTTGGATGCGTGACATTCAGGACTGGTGTATCTCGCGCCAATTATGGTGGGGCCACCGTATTCCGGCATGGTACGACAACAGCGGCCACGTTTATGTAGGCCGTGATGAAGCGGAAGTGCGCCGCGAGTATCAGCTCGCTGACTCGGTTGAACTGCGCCAGGACGAAGACGTGCTGGACACCTGGTTCTCCTCCGGGCTGTGGACCTTCTCCACCCTCGGCTGGCCGGAACAAACGGCAGAGCTGAAAGCGTTCCATCCGAGCAGCGTGATGGTAAGCGGCTTCGACATCATCTTCTTCTGGATTGCGCGCATGATCATGCTGACCATGCACTTCGTGAAAGATGACGAAGGCAAGCCGCAGGTGCCGTTCCACACCGTGTACATGACCGGGCTTATCCGCGATGACGAAGGGCAGAAAATGTCCAAGTCCAAAGGGAACGTGATCGACCCGCTGGACATGGTGGACGGTATCTCGTTGCCTGAGTTGCTGGAAAAACGCACCGGTAACATGATGCAGCCGCAGTTGGCGGAGAAAATCCGTAAACGCACCGAGAAACAGTTCCCTAATGGTATTGAACCGCACGGTACTGATGCCCTGCGCTTCACCCTGGCGGCACTGGCTTCTACCGGTCGTGATATCAACTGGGACATGAAGCGCCTGGAAGGTTACCGCAACTTCTGTAACAAGCTGTGGAACGCCAGCCGTTTTGTGCTGATGAACACCGAAGGGCAAGATTGCGGTTTTAACGGCGGCGAGAAAGTGCTGTCACTGGCCGATCGCTGGATTCTGGCTGAATTCAACCGCACGGTGAAAGCCTTCCGCGACGCGCTGGACGGTTACCGCTTCGATATTGCCGCCGGTATCCTGTATGAGTTCACCTGGAACCAGTTCTGCGACTGGTATCTGGAGCTGGCTAAACCGGTAATGAACGGTGGCAGCGAGGCGGAACTGCGCGGTACGCGCCACACGCTGGTTACGGTGTTGGAAGCGCTGCTGCGTCTGGCGCACCCGATCATTCCGTTTATCACGGAAACCATCTGGCAGCAGGTTAAAGTGCTGAAGGGCGTTACCGACGATACCATCATGCTGCAACCGTTCCCGACCTATGATGCCACCGCAGAAGATGCGCAGGCGCTGGCCGATCTGGAATGGATCAAGCAGGCGATCACCGCCGTGCGTAATATTCGCGCCGAGATGAACATCGCGCCGGGCAAACCGCTCGATGTACTGTTGCGTGATGCAACGCCGGAAACGCAACGTCGCGTGGAAGCGAACCGCAGCTTTATCCAAACGCTGGCGCGTCTGGCAAGCGTTCAACTGTTGCCTGCTGGCGAAAAAGGCCCGGTAGCGGTTACCTCCCTGCTGGAAGGCGCGGAGTTGCTGATCCCGATGCTGGATCTGGTCGACAAAGACGCAGAGCTGGAGCGTTTGGCCAAGGAAGTTGCCAAGGTTGAAGCGGAAATCAACCGCATCGACAGCAAGCTTTCCAATGAAGGCTTTGTTGCGCGCGCACCGGAAGCGGTGATTGCCAAAGAGCGTGAAAAACGTGACGGCTATGCGGTAGCGAAAGCCAAACTGTTGGAACAGCAGGCCACCATTGCCGCGCTGTAATCGATAATTACCCCGTGTAAATAAAAAGCCCGGACCGCTAAGTCCGGGCTTTATGTTGCTGACAAACGGCCCTGCTCCCACCGTCATTCCCACCCTCCCTCGTCATTCCCGCGCAGGCGGGAATCCCTTACAGAAGAAACGCGTTTATTCTCACAGAGATCCCCGGCTTTCGCCGAGGATGACAGAGGGGTCTTGTGCCTTGATGGCATCAAGGCGCTGTTGCATATCGGGATGCGTGCTGAGCCAATCCGGCATAACACGCTCAATCTGATGCTCTTTTTCCGATACCGTCATCAATTGCTGATAGATGTCCTGCATCGCCTGAAGCGAACGCCCCTGCCGCTGCATTTCCGCTATCGCCCACGCATCCGCTTCACGCTCCATATCACGAGAGAATTGCAGCTCATTCACGAAGGCCGCGGACTGTAACAGGGTATCCCCCACTCCGCTGACATCGCCGGTGATCCACATAAACGTCAATGACACCAACGAGGAACGCACCAGCATGCGCATGGGATGACGGTATGCATGGTGACCCATTTCATGCAGCATCACGGCAACCAGACCATCGTCGTGGCGCGACAGCTTAACCAACTCATCGCTGACGATCAGCGTGCCATCTGCCAGCATAAATGCATTTGGACCAATGCCCGGCGCACTCATCAGGCGCAGACGCAACGGGGTGCGCGCCTGACGCATTTCAGGCGGTTGCGCTTGCTCAAACAGGCGCTGTAACGCCTGCTGGCGCGCTTCCGGAAGGGTTGACGGCGCTAGCTCGGTACGCTCCAGCAAGGCGAGCGTATGTTCCCCCAACTGCTGTTCCACCGCAGTGGGGATATGCAACGCCACTGTGGCACTCAGCCAAGGCAGCACCACATACACATAGCTCAGTGCTACCAACACCGTCGCCAGCAGGGTAAACAGCGCGCCCCGTTTGTACTTCTCTAGCCGGTACACCAGGCTGGGAGGCTTATGTTGTGCGACCCAGGCACGAAACAACGCATCATCAGCAGGGCGAAAGCGCCCGCCATCAGGGAAGGTCAACGTCAACGGTATTGAGCCTAACGCTTGCGAGACCTCGACGTGCGCCAGCATAAACGCCTGTGAACCCGCGTCGCGGCACATCAGCACCAAAGAAGCATCCAGCTCACCAAGCGTCACGCGTGCCGCCTCCTGTGCGGCACGCCCCGGATACTGATAGTATCCCTCGATAATCATCAGGTCGCCTTAGATGCCCACGTTGAGATCCAGTGCGCTGATAGCCTCTTCCGCCACCGCCGAACGCGCGGTATCACCGTGCGCCTGCACGTTCAGCAGAGAAAGGTCACCGCTCACTTGCGTGGCATTCGCCATGAAGCGCGCATAGCGCACCTGTGCTACCGGCGCGGCCAGCCCCAAAGAAAATAGCGTAATCAGTGTGTTGGTGAATAACAGCATCAGGTAAGCGCCCAATTTCATGTTGGAGTGCACCTGGACATTGTCACTGAGCGTGGTATTACTAAAGATATAGTTGCGTTCCGCCACCACGATATAGCACTTGGCAACCAGACCGCCAATAATCAACGACACATACGCCGCGATCAGTTTGAAGATACCGCCATAGGGCGACGTGTAGTCCACGCGATGCGTGATATGCCCACCTGTTTGTACATATTCCATCACTGAAAGCAGTACAGCCCCTGAAAACCACAGCGTCCATATCAGGAAGGGGATAAAAAACAACAGGCTGAAAAAGGCAATTTTAATAAACGCCGCTTTACTGATCGCGGCATTAAATGCCGCGGTACCAAACCGCAGGTTATTCACATAAAGATCGGCGATCATATACTTCATCACGCCGCCCAACGCAATCAACGCGGGGATGTAAAGCAGTGCAGCCACAATTAGCGGAGTCGCATTGCTGATAAGCGAAGAAAAGCTGCCGACAGTGGTCATCAACAGCACCAACACAGCGGCCATTAATAGCGGAATCGCCAAAAACGTCCAATAGCCACTTTTTACGCTGCCCAAATAGTTAAAACGCACGCCGCGATAACTGGTCATAATGGCGTTATAGCGCCAGTTACGAATAATCAGCATCGGCAGCAGCGCGGAAAACACCAGCAATACCGCCAGCCCGACCACAGGTGTAAACAGCAGCAAAAGATACAGCAGCACCAGCGCGCCAATCACGATGATGCGCCCTTTCAGGATCTGGATGGGCTCGGCGTGATAATCAAAACGATCGCCGTTAATCTCAGTATTGCCATAAAAATAACGACGGGTGCGCACCGTCGCCCAGGCAGAATAAATACCCAGGGTGATCGTGGTTAATAGCGCATTGACCAGCCAGATTAAAAAATACTCTCCCGATTTCCCATGAAAAACCACGGCATGTTTGCCGTTCCCTTGCGAGATATTGTCACTCATAACACTTTCATCCTAAAAGAAGTGGAAAAAATCCAAAAACTAAAAATAAGTCAAATTTATTGATGCAATATAATAAAAACACCTGATTTGAACACGCAGAATAGAAAAAATAAACTTTTTTTTGCATTTGATAAATGCATCGATATAAATATGAATTATGCACTGCGATAAATCTGATAAATCAGGCAAAGAGAGGATGGTATTGCGCGGAGAAATACACACACCCAATACGCTTATTTAGTTAGCAGAATAAATATTCTATATTGATATAAAAAAGGCTCCGCCGAGACGGAACCTGTTTTGTCTGGCGATTAACGCACGCCCACCAGTGCCACGGGCGATACCGCCGGGAACAGCCCATTCTCAGACACATGCCCATCATCAAGTTGAAAACTGGCGATAGCATGCTGCAAGTGAGAAACCTGATCCTGCAACGATCCTGCCGCAGTTGCCACCTCGGCCACCAGTCCAGCGTTCTGCTGCGTCACGCCATCCATCTGATTAATCGCGATATTGATTTGCGAAATGCCCCGGCTCTGTTCACCGGATGCCATCATGATTTCATCCATGATGTCCGCCACTTTCCTCACGTCATCCAGCACCTCGCTCATGGTTTTTCCGGCCACTTCGACCAGACCAGCACCTTGCTGGATGCTGGTCAGCGAGTTATCAATCATCGAGCCAATTTCTTTGGCTGCCGTGGCGCTACGCTGCGCCAGCGTGCGCACTTCGCTGGCAACCACCGCGAATCCTTTGCCCTGCTCTCCGGCACGCGCGGCTTCCACTGCGGCATTGAGCGCCAGCAGGTTGGTTTGGAAGGCAATGCCGTCGATAACTCCGACAATATCGGAGATCTTGGCGGAACTGCGCTGAATGGTGCGCATGGTATCCACTACCTCGGAGACCACACCGCCACCGCGCGCTGCCGAGGCCGAGGCCTTCTGCGCCAGATCGTTAGCCTTGCGGGTGTTATCTTCGTTATTACTGACCGTCGAGAGGATCTGCTCCATGCTTGACGCCGTTTCATCCAGCGATGCCGCCTGCTGCTCTGTGCGGCTGGAGAGATCGATATTGCCGGACGCAATTTCGCCCACGCCAACCCCGATCGCATCAGTGCCGTTACGCACCACGCGCACCATATTCTCCAGCCCGTCACGCATGCGTTGCGCGGCGCCTAACAGCTGCGCGATCTCATTTTTGCCCTGCATTTCAAAGCGAGCGCGCAGATCGCCTTGTGCGATGCGATCGAACACGCCAATGGCCTGATTCAATGGCTTAACCACCAGATGCGTCATCACCAGCCAGGAGAGCAGCGCCAATACCAGCGCCAGCGCGATCGCCACCGTCAGCATCATCTCCATACGGTTGATGCTGGCGTTGGAGGCGGTGTAGGCGTCATCGATATTCTGGCGTTTAAACTGCACCAGCTTCTTGGACGCAGCATCAAAATCGGCATAGAGCACGGTGGATTTACCCGCGCGCTGGCGATATTCATCCAGGTTTCCGGCTTCCAGCGCGGCAAGCGCCGGGGTGATAAAGGTGGTCATCAAGGTTTCACGCTTACGGGCCATCTCGGCGGAAATCGCCTTCTCTTGCTCCGCCTGCGGATAGGTCAAATACTCCTGCCATTTTTCACTGGCACCATCAATTTTCCCTTTGGCGCGTTTTAATGCCACCGTTGCCGCGTCCTGCGAGCCGTTGCTCATCAGCGATTCATACAAGCGCAGATCGAGACGCGCGCGCAGCAGTAATTCCGAACTTTCATTTAATGCGACCAGTCCGGGCAGCACCTCTTTATCAACTCTGGCGAAGGAGT
This sequence comes from Candidatus Symbiopectobacterium sp. NZEC151, assembly GCF_025962655.1. Classification (GTDB taxonomy): domain Bacteria; phylum Pseudomonadota; class Gammaproteobacteria; order Enterobacterales; family Enterobacteriaceae; genus Symbiopectobacterium. The sequence continues at coordinate 432,995 of NZ_JAGFPE010000003.1, forward strand.
GATTACCTGATTGGGCAGCAAACAGCCCCAGCATCCCGACAAACAGCAACAGCGCTGTCAACGATAAGACCATGATGCTGAGCGTCGTGCGGATCTTTATCTTACGAAACATACATCGTCCCTAGTGAGTGGTCATCAAGAGCAAGCCGGGCAGGCGCTTCATTGTGAACACGCCTGCCCGGAAGAAAAAACCGCAGTTATTGATGGGAAGGCATTTTTGCCAGGAATTCACCCAGCGCAGTGCGATAGAAGCGGGCGGACATCATGGTTCCGTGGCCGCTGGTTTCCGCACTTGCCGGAATCAAGAACAGCGATGCCTGTTTGACCTTTTTCAACGCGGGTTCCAGCGAGCCAATTTCCACCGGATTACGCTCATCATCAGCGGCGTTGATCACCAGCATCGGGGCCTTGATGCGTTCCAGACCGGACATCGCGTTGTAATCCGCCGAGGAATTCCAGATATAGATGAAGTCATTGGCATCACTGGTCACGGGAGCCGCCAGTCGCGCATCCACCAGCTTATCCGCCAGTTCACGCGTCGGCGCTTTACTCTGGTAAGCCAGGGTGCCGCCCGTGGTGGCGATGCTGAACATGATATTAGCGGTCTGCAAAGCCGGAGGCTGAGTCTGATAATCGCCATTTTTCCAGGCCGGATCGCGTTTGATGGATTCAATCAGCATGCGGCGCAGCATCCAGTTACGGCCCGACAACGCATTGGGCTGTGACGCCATCGGCACCAGCGCATCCATCATGTCCGGGTATTTTTGCCCCCACAGCCAGGTGTGCATGCCACCCATGGAGTAGCCCATGACCAGACGCAAATGTTTGATGCCCAACGCTTCCGTCACCAGTCGATATTGTGCCAGCACCATATCATCGTAGTTATATTGCGGGAATTGCGTGCGCAAACCGTCGGAGGGTTTGGAGGATTTCCCCGATCCGATACTTTCGGGAATGATAATAAAGTGTTTCGTCACATCCAGCGGTTGGCCCGGCCCAAATAACTCGCCGCCAAATCCGTCCGCCAGCAGCGCGCTGACTGGCTGATTGGTGCCGTGCAGCAGCAGCACCGCAGGCTTACTGCGGTCACCCAACGTGTAGTAGTGCAGACGGAGGTCATTACGCGTTTCACCGGTATGAAAACGAAACTCGGCAGGCCGCCAATCGCCTTCCTGAGGCTGTAAGGGTTGTGCATAAGCGAGGGGAGATAAAAACAGTAAAAACAGGCTAATCCAGCCTGACAACATGCGATGGGCCATACTACTCGTCATCCATAAGGGTAAATGGATTTCAATAATAATGTGTCCCAGGTCACATCCCAATATCGATCGCAGGCTAACCATTAAATAACAATAATATATTGTCATAAGGTAAATTTCTGGCGCATCCTACATAATCAGATAACAATCATAATGTTATGATTGAATAACGTGCAAAACGGCCATACCCGTACAATAACTGTGCCTAATCCATTAGACAAGAAAAAATGCGCGGACAAAAAATCAACGCAGAGAATTGGATCATGGTGAGGCTGCGCATGGCCAATGCCCGTTAACCCGGTATTGCACAAAAACCCTGTTCAATGGTATTACAGCGTAAGAAAATATCATCGTCTCCTATCAGTATAAGAGTAAGCACCATGACAACCGCCCTTCCCCTTTCTCTGCGGATGCGCCCCATTACCGCACAGGACAACGCTGCCATCGCGGCAGTGATCCGCCATGTTTCTGCGGAATTTGGCCTGACGGCAGATAAGGGATATACGGTCTCTGACCCCAATTTAGACAACCTGTTTCAGTTGTATAACCACCCAAACAGCGCCTACTGGGTCATTGAGTACGAAGGAGAAGTGGTCGGCGGCGGCGGTGTCGCGCCCTTGCAGGAGGGAGAAGCTGACGTGTGTGAACTGCAAAAGATGTACTTTTTGCCGGTATTACGTGGCAAGGGACTGGCGCGCCAATTGGCGCTGCAAGCGCTCGATTTCGCCCGCCAGAAGGGATTCCGACGCTGCTATCTGGAAACCACCAGCACATTGACGCAGGCGATTGCGCTGTATCGCAAACTGGGGTTTGAACACATTCCGCACGCGATGGGCAACACCGGCCACGGTGACTGTGAAGTCACCATGCTAAAACAGCTCTAAAGCGGCGTGCCGAAGTTCACTTCGGCACGCCCGTGATACCAGAGAGGGATTAATGACGTTTGCCGTCATCGTCCTCATCATAGAAATCGTCGTCTTCGCCTTCTTCGCCTTCTTCACCCTCTTCGCCATCCGGATCCTCGAAGTAGGTGCCCCAACCGTCGTAATTGACGTTGTGACGTGCAGCCAGCTCGATTAACTGTTCTACCTGCTCATCGATCAGCTCGGCATTGAGCGCCATTTCGCTAATGGCATCACAACACATCAGCAGTTTGCCCTCTTCCACTTCCAGTTCTTCCGCATCCGTCACTTCGTAGCCCATTTTAAAGGCATCAACAGCGACCTTTTCCAACGCGTCAAAGTTTTCCGCCGAAAAGTGGTGTTCGATGGTGTACAGTGCGTCCGGATCGCTGCCATCATCCAGCAGTTCTTCGATAATCAGGCGCGTTTCTTCCCGTTGTTCGTCCAGTAAATCGCGGTTTGCCATGTGTCTGTCCCCCGTTAATCTCTACGTTATTACCGTATTCTCCCACACCCCCGACGCCCTCTCCACCATAAAGTTTGACGTCGCCCCTTGAAATTGAATAATTACACATATAAAGTGAATTTTAATTCAACCAACAGCGTTGAGCCACATGGAGATAACTACAATGAACTCGTTTCACCAGCGTCACTTCTTAAGATTAATGGATTTTTCCCCCGCTGAGATCGGCGTACTGTTAACCTTATCTGCCCAACTGAAAGCCGGCAAAAAGAACGGCACCGAAAAACGCTACCTGCAAAATAAAAACATCGCACTCATCTTCGAAAAAGATTCGACCCGTACTCGTTGCTCTTTCGAAGTTGCTGCATACGATCAGGGAGCGCGCGTCACGTATCTCGGCCCAAGCGGCAGCCAGATCGGTCATAAAGAGTCAATGAAGGATACCGCCCGCGTGCTGGGCAGAATTTATGACGGCATCCAATACCGTGGTTACGGCCAGGCGCTGGTGGAAACGCTGGCCGAGTACGCCGGTGTTCCGGTATGGAACGGGCTGACAAACGAGTTTCACCCGACACAACTGCTGGCGGATTTACTGACCATGCAGGAGCATCTGCCTGAGCGCGCCTTTAGCGACATGACGCTGGTCTACGCGGGCGATGCGCGCAACAACATGGGCAACACCATGCTGGAAGCCGCTGCGTTAACCGGTTTGGATCTGCGGCTGGTCGCGCCCAAAGCCTGCTGGCCCGATGCCAATCTGGTGGCCGAGTGCCGCGCTGCTGCCGAGATGACCGGCGGAAAAATCACGCTGACGGAAGATATCGCCGCAGGCGTGGCCGGTGCGGATTTCATCTACACCGACGTGTGGGTTTCCATGGGAGAAGCCAAAGAGGTGTGGCAGGAGCGGATTGCGCTGCTCAAACCCTATCAGGTCAATATGGCGATGCTCGCCGCCACCGGTAACCCGCAGGTGAAATTCTTGCACTGTCTGCCCGCGTTCCATGACGATCACACCACCATCGGCAAGCAAATGGCCGAGCAGTACGGTTTGCACGGCGGCATGGAAGTGACCGATGAGGTGTTTGAATCGGCACACAGCATTGTGTTCGATCAGGCAGAAAACCGCATGCACACCATCAAAGCGGTGATGGTTGCCACGCTCGGTCAGGAATAAGGGCCGCACTCCGCGCCATGCTCAGCGCCTGGCGACGGAGTCTCGGATAACCAAACGTCCTTGATGTTGGCAAGGCGGGATCGGCATGGCATCGCCTTCTGACGCCGCCACCAGGCGACCAATCGCATCCTGAATCATGGCAGCAATCGGCACATGCACCGTGGTTAAGGCGGGAGAAAAGTAGCGCCCAATCAGCATGTCATCAAACCCCGCCAACGACATATCCTGCGGCACCCGTTTTCCGGCATCGAGAAACACCTTGGCTGCGCCAATCGCCATATCATCATTGGCCGCCAGCACACAGGTGACGTCCACATTGCGCGCCAACAGCGTTTGGGCGGCGCGATAGCCGCTTTCCGGCGTCCAGTCCCCTTCCAGACGTAGCGCCTCATCATGTGCGATGCCCGCCGCCTTTAACGTATCAAGGAACCCGGCAAGCCGCTGTTCACCTGACGGGGAACCGGGCAGCCCGGCAATAAAAGCGATGCGCCTATGCCCCTGATCGAGCAGATATTGCGTCATCAGTTGGCTGCTGTGGTAATGCTCGATATAGACCGCGTGATTTTGATGATGAGGCAGCTTACGGTTAATCACGATGATCGGCGTCTCATGCTGCTCGATCAGCGTTTCCAGCGCTTCTGCCGATAAGAATTTGGGATAGACAATAATGGCTTCACAACGCAGTGCCAGCAGCATGCCGATGGCATTGCGCTCGTCCTGCGCGCTGTTTTTACCATCCGCCAGAATCAGCTGGCGCTGATGCTTTTCACTGCATGACGCCGCCTGATAGGTCATTTCGGAAAAAAACGGTCCCTGATACAGAGAGTTGGTGATCACCAAACCAATCGAGTTGGTTTTGCGGGTGGCGAGCTGGCGGGCCAGCAGGTTTGGACTGAATCCGGTTTCCTCGATGGCGCGAAACACGCGCTGCCGCATATCTTCACGTACCACGTTTTTGCCGTTAAGTACGCGAGATACCGTCGCTTTAGAGACGCCCGCCTTTTTCGCCACATCCTGTATCGTAACCATTTTTACTCCTTCCTTAGGGCGCGCGCAGTCACGGCGAGGCCATCATCAACTGTCAGTAAGGAGGCAGCACAACCGCGCTCCCCTCATTACGCGATAAGCACAAACCGCGGCATCACTGAACGGGACGATATTTATATAGGTGATTATGGATGAATATATGAAGGGGGATCAATTATCCCGATGACGCACCGTGCGCGGCACCGAACGTCCTCGGCGTCGCGCGCGGTAGCAAGATTACAGCACCAGTGACGCGTCGATCTTCACGACGGCTTTGCGCACGCGTGCAGGTTCACCCACAGCACACAGCGGCTTGTGGACTTCGCCTGGGAAGAAGACAACAAAATCACCCGGTTGCATGACAAAGGTTTTTTCCTGCTCACCGGCAGACAAAAACGCGATGTCTTTATCCGCCAACCAGTCGGTGTCAGGCGTGCCTGCCGGCAGGTTGCTGAAAGTCATGCCTTCAACGCCGTTGAGCACAATCTGAATATCCAGATATTTGGCATGGTATTCAGCGCGACGTTGTTCAAACGCTTCAGTGCTGTCATTGGAAACCAGCACAAATACGTTGTTGCCATCGACATCGTGCTTGCCCAGCGGGGTATCAGCCGTAATATTGGCTTTTACGTACTCGATCGCGTCGCGCAGTTTGGCAGGCAGATAAGGAACCAATTCAAGCTGGTGGATATTCCCGGTGATCATAGTAAATCCTCTCGTGAAAAGTAAAACGTCGTTTTAGCGAACTTTATACTCCGCCATAGGCATTCTCGCTAGTCTACAGTGGCAAAAGTGCTACCTATCCCCTTTATTTTCATTGGTCGAACGCGTAAGGTTTTCTCTAAGCAACCGATTGCCAATGCCTAAAAATGCGACTATTGCGCATAAATTAGCGCTTGAAATAGCAAATCTCGCGCGTATAATGCGCCACAATTTGCCAGGAGGAACCATGTGCGCTTGCCTCACCACATGCTGTATTTATCACGCTGCTGACCCCTTTTTTCGTCAGCGCGCCGCCTCTTTTCCGGCAATCACCGATCGTTTAAAAAAAGCCCCTCGTTGAAGGGGCTTTTTTTTGCCTGTTATACCGGGCGAACCTCGTCGGCCGACAGCGGTAGGACGAGAGAAAAATGTTTCAGGGCTAACCGTTGGGAGAAAAGCAAACATGGTCAATCCGCTTTATCAAAAACACATCATCTCGATTAACGACCTCACCCGCGAAGATTTGGAGCTGGCGTTGCAGGTAGCCGCTAGCCTGAAGGCCAAACCGCAGCCGGAGTTGTTAAAACATAAAGTGATCGCCAGCTGTTTCTTTGAGGCCTCGACGCGCACCCGGCTCTCTTTTGAGACCGCGATGCACCGTCTGGGGGCCTCCGTGGTCGGTTTTGCTGACAGCAATAACACGTCACTCGGCAAGAAGGGCGAGACGCTGGCAGATACCATTTCGGTTATCGGCCACTATGTCGATGCCATCGTGATGCGCCATCCGCAGGAAGGCGCAGCGCGTCTTGCCACCGAGTTCTCCGGTGGCATTCCGGTGCTCAACGCCGGAGACGGTGCCAACCAGCACCCGACGCAAACCCTGCTCGACCTGTTCACCATTCAGGAAACCCAGGGACGCTTGAATAACATCAATATCGCCATGGTCGGTGACCTGAAATACGGTCGCACCGTGCACTCCCTGACGCAGGCGCTGGCGAAATTCGACGGCAACCGCTTCTACTTTATCGCGCCCGACGCACTGGCGATGCCGGATTACATTCTGGCGATGCTGGAAGAGAAGAACATCACCTACAGTCTGCACACCAGCATTGAAGAGGTGGTGTCGGAGCTGGATATTCTGTACATGACCCGCGTACAGAAAGAGCGGCTGGACCCGTCCGAATACATCAATATCAAATCGCAGTTTGTGCTGCGCGCCGCCGATCTGGAAACAGCCCGCGACAACCTGAAAGTACTGCATCCGCTGCCGCGCGTGGATGAGATAACGACGGATGTCGACAGCACGCCTTACGCCTATTACTTCCAACAGGCAGGCAACGGCATCTTTGCACGTCAGGCGCTGCTGGCGCTGGTATTAAATCGCGAACTGGTTCTGTGAGAGGGGAAAGCATCATGACTCAGGATAACAAATTACAGGTTGAAGCCATCAAACGCGGCACCGTTATCGACCATATCCCGGCGCAGGTGGGCTTCAAGCTGCTGACGCTGTTCAAGCTGACCGCCACCGACCAGCGCATCACCATCGGGCTGAACCTGCCCTCCAACCATCTGGGGCGCAAGGATCTGATCAAGATTGAAAACATCTTCCTGACAGAGCAACAGGCCAACCAGTTGGCGATCTACGCCCCGCAGGCCACGGTAAACCAGATTGATGACTACGCGGTGGTACGCAAACTGGTGCCCAGCCTGCCGGAACGTATTGATGGCGTGCTGACCTGCCCGAACAGCAACTGCATCAGCCGCAGTGAGCCGGTCACGTCCTCGTTCAGCGTCAAGCAACGCGATGGCGATGCACACCTCAAGTGCAAATACTGCGAGAAAGAGTTTGAACGCCAGGCCGTGCTGGCCGACCGCTAAGCCACTGTGCGGCGCTGGTTCATCAATACCATTGCCTGCGCCGCGCTTTTCTGAATAATGGTAAGCTGTCTCCCGCCCGGCGCAGGCCCGGTGGGAATTGTCCCGTCGAAAATAGCCATGTCGAAATCCAGGAGAAGCCATGTCACGTAGCATCAGTACGGAACACGCCCCAGCCGCTATCGGCCCTTATGTACAAGGTGTCGATCTGGGCAGCATGATCATCACTTCCGGTCAGATTCCGGTAAACCCGAAAAGCGGCCTGATTGCCGAGGACATCGTCGCACAAACGCGCCAGTCTCTTGAAAACGTGCAGGCCATTGTGGAAGCGGCAGGCCTGAAAGTCGGCGACATCGTGAAAACTACGGTTTTTGTGAAAGACCTGCAAGACTTTGCCACCGTTAACGCCACTTACGAAGCCTTCTTTACTCTGCATCAGGCTCCGTTCCCGGCGCGCTCCTGCGTAGAAGTGGCGCGTCTGCCGAAAGATGTGAAGATCGAAATCGAAGCCATCGCGGTACGCCGCTAAGCGCAAGCGCTGTAGCACGGGGTAACATCGTTGCCCCTTGAGATTGCTAACAAAGCCACTTTACTTTTCGTCATCCTCGGCGTAAGCCGGGGATCTCTGGCAGAAGGAACACGTTTACTCTGTAGGAGATTCCCGCATGCGCGGGAATGACAGAGGTGGGTGTTATTGTTATTTCCCTACGTTTATTATGCTTTTTTGTTCGTAATTTGCCTTATGGCGCAGAGATAAAAAACTACTAATCAAATCAATACATTATTTTTATTTCGCTCAACGGCATTGCACACCCTTTCTACGCTGCTCGAAATTCTTTGTTCCAGGTCAATAAATCGCGAATTTCTTTTCACCCAAAACTACATATAGTGTCTATCATAATTACAGACACTACATGTAGTACTTATCCACAATATCATCCACAACCCCCCGCAGCCCTTGTCCGCTGCGGATTCCGCTTGTGGACAACTCTGAGGAACGAACGTTGAAACCAGTAGTGATTAAACGGGACGGTTGCCAGGTGCCTTTTGATGAGATGCTCATCAAGCAGGCGGTCGAACGTGCTGCGCATGCGGCAGGAGTTGATGATACAGATTACTGTGCAACCGTGGCCTGTGCGGTCGCTCAACAAATGCAAGGGAAAGCACGTGTCGATATCCGTGATATCCAGGACGCCGTCGAAAACCTGCTGATGTCTGGCCAGTATAAACAGCTTGCACGTACCTACATTGAGTACCGTCACGATCGTGATGTCGCCCGCGAACAGCGTGGCCGTTTGAATCAGGAAATTCGCGGTCTGGTTGAACAGAGCAACATGGCCCTGCTCAACGAGAACGCCAACAAAGACAGTAAAGTGATCCCCACCCAGCGCGACCTGCTGGCCGGGATCGTTGCCAAGCACTATGCCAAGCAGCATATCCTGCCGCGCGACGTGGTGCTTGCCCATGAGCGCGGTGAAATTCACTACCACGATCTGGACTACTCCCCGTTCTTCCCGATGTTCAACTGTATGCTGATCGATCTGGAAGGCATGTTGACCAAAGGGTTCAAGATGGGTAATGCGGAGATTGAGCCGCCGAAATCCATCTCAACCGCCACGGCCGTGACCGCCCAAATCATCGCGCAGGTCGCAAGCCACATTTACGGCGGCACCACCATTAACCGTATCGATGAGATTCTGGCACCGTTCGTTACCGCCAGCCATAAAAAGCACCGGGAAACCGCCGATGAGTGGCACATTCCCGATGCAGACGCCTATGCGCTGTCTCGTACCGAAAAAGAGTGCTACGACGCTTTCCAGTCGCTGGAATATGAAGTCAATACGCTGCACACCGCCAATGGTCAAACGCCGTTTGTCACCTTTGGTTTCGGCCTAGGTATCAGTTGGGAATCGCGCCTGATTCAGCAGTCCATCCTGCGCAACCGCATTGCCGGCCTGGGCAAAAACCGTAAAACCGCGGTGTTCCCCAAACTGGTGTTTGCTATCCGCGACGGTGTCAATCACAAGGCTGCCGATCCGAACTATGACATCAAGCAACTGGCACTGGATTGCGCCAGCAAGCGGATGTACCCGGATATCCTCAACTACGATCAGGTGGTTAAGGTTACCGGCTCGTTTAAAACGCCAATGGGCTGCCGCAGCTTCCTCGGGGTGTATGAGGAAGAGGGCAAGCAGATCCACGATGGCCGTAACAACCTCGGGGTAATCAGCCTCAACCTGCCACGCATCGCGCTGGAGGCCGAGCACAACGAAGAGCGCTTCTGGAACCTGCTGGATAATCGTCTGCAACTGGCGAAAAAAGCGCTGATGACGCGTATCGCTCGTTTGGAAAACGTCAAAGCTCGCGTTGCACCGATCCTGTATATGGAAGGAGCCTGCGGCGTACGTCTGAAAGCGGACGACAACGTCGCTGAAATCTTCAAAAACGGCCGGGCGTCTATTTCACTGGGCTATATCGGGGTTCATGAAACCGTTAACGCCCTGTTCGGCAACCAGACACACGTGTTCGACAATGAACAACTGCGTGAAAAGGCGGTCGCCATCGTCGCGCGCCTGAAAGCGGCAACCGAGCAGTGGAAAGAGGAAACGGGTTACGGTTTCAGCCTTTACAGTACGCCGAGTGAAAACCTGTGTGACCGTTTCTGCCGTATCGACACCGCTGAATTTGGCGTGGTACCGGGCGTAACGGATAAAGGTTACTACACCAACAGCTTCCACCTGGACGTGGAGAAGAAGGTGAATCCTTACCAGAAGATCGATTTTGAGATGCCCTACCCGCCGCTGGCAAACGGGGGCTTCATTTGCTACGGCGAGTACCCGAACCTGCAACATAACCTCAAAGCGCTGGAAGACGTCTGGGATTACAGCTACAGCCGTGTGCCCTATTACGGCACCAATACGCCGATCGATGAGTGTTACGAGTGCGGCTTCACCGGTGAGTTTGAGTGCACCAGCAAAGGCTTTACCTGTCCGAAATGCGGCAATCACGACTCCGCGCGCGTATCCGTGACGCGCCGGGTGTGCGGCTATCTGGGCAGCCCGGATGCACGTCCGTTCAACGCCGGGAAGCAGGAAGAGGTTAAACGCCGGATCAAGCACCTCGGCAATGGTCAACTGGGCTAACCAGCCCACGCCGTGCCTGACGGCCGCAGGGATGCGGCCAGCTTTGCACGTTTACCGGCGTCAACGGACGCCGGATCTCGTCTATTCAACAAACCATTACCCAGCAAACAATGCCATACCATGAATTATCATCAGTATTACCCGGTTGACGTGGTCAACGGGCCCGGCACGCGCTGTACGCTGTTTGTTTCCGGTTGCGTGCATCAATGCCCAGGTTGCTACAACAAAAGCACCTGGCGGCTCAATTCCGGCCAGCTGTTTACTCAGGCGCTGGAAGACCAGATCATTGCCGATTTACAGGATACGCAGATTCCGCGCCAGGGCTTGACGCTTTCCGGTGGCGATCCGCTCCATCCGCAAAACGTACCGGACGTGCTGCGCCTGGTGGAGCGCATTCGCGCCGAATGCCCCGGAAAAGATATCTGGATGTGGACCGGCTACCTGCTGGCTGAACTCACGCCCGAGCAACAACGGGTCGTGGCGCTCATCAACGTGTTGGTGGACGGAAAATTTGTACAGGATCTCAAGGATCCTGCGTTAATCTGGCGTGGCAGCAGCAATCAGGTCATCCACCGTTTGCGGTGACAGTCGCAGGCTTAACTGAGCAGATCCGGCGCAAGCGGCGGACTGCCCCAGGCGCGCAGTTCCTCGGCTTCGAGCACCGTCACACTGGCTTTTGGCTCCGGTGAAAAGGCGTGATTCATCAGTGCCCTCGCCACCGCTTTACCTTCGATCGCTCGCCATTTAGCAGGCAGCCACTTGAGCAGCGGAGCGGAAAAGTGTTCCAGCGGCCGTCGCGTTGCCCGCTCGCCCAACAGCAGTGAAGGGCGTACCAGCGTCAAATGCCGCCATCCTTGCTGACGTAGCGCCGCTTCCATCTCACCTTTGGTGCGCGAATAGAAAAACGGTGACGTCGCATTGGCGCTCATGGCGCTCACCGTGAGCAGGTGTGTGGCGCCCAGCGCCTTGGCCTGCGCGGCACTGTCGACCACCAGCGTATAGTCAACAAAGCGAAACGCTTGCTTGCTGCCTGCCTGTTTGCGCGTGGTTCCCAGGCAGCAAAACACAATATCGACCGGCTCATGCCATTGCGCCAGCGCAACGCGCACATCCTCATGACAAGGATTGACCAGTTTGTCCTGCGTGGGCAGCGGCCTGCGCGTGGGCGCATAGATAACCTCTACCCGGCTATTGGCTTGCAGCAGCTTCAGCAGTTCCTGCCCAATTAATCCTGTCGCGCCTAGCAGCAATACTCGACTCATGGCTCCTCCTGTTGCCAGATTCATTCAGTTATCCGTCGTTTTGTTCATCGCGGTACCAATAGCGTTTGGTGCCAAACCCCAATGTATTGTCCGTCATCTTCAAGATATCAACTCGCAAGCGCCAAACGGGTGAGGTGGCCCCTCGGGCGATGGGAAAACGCTGCGTGTAGCGCTCACGGGCCGCCACGGCGTCTTCGCCCTGAAGTGATATTGCCTGACCGCTGAACTGAACGCCTTTGATCAGCATGACGGTTTTGGGTTGGCCCGCAATGGTCCCGGCAACCTCCGGGTAGCGCAGCATCATTTCACCGTGGCGCGTCGAGGTTTCTGTCATGATGTAGAAGGCGACCTCATTTTCGTCATAAGTATAGAAGCAGCTCGCACACCATAATTCCGAATTTCCCCCTACGCATAACGTCAACACATGCAGCTTTTTCATATAGCGGGAAATAATAGACAGCTCATTTCCTTTGCTCATCAGGCTTCTCCTGGTGCTATGACACGCATCACACACCCGCGCACGTTAAAACAAAAATCAGAATATTACGCATTACCGATTCCACCGCTATATTCCCTGTGCCATGCATGATTGCACGGTAAAACCTTATCGTGGTTCGATAAGTAACTCATAGCCTCTCATAATGCGTCATGACGATGAAAAATCAACCTGTTGTAACCATTACACCGTGCGGTGATGCAAACAGGCAGCGTCATCGATGCCGAAAGCGTAGGCCGTGTATTCAGGATAAAAAGCCCGTGTGAAATCGTGCATGACGGATGCTGGTTGCCGACGGCACACTTTACACGATGCGCTGGGGGGAGAGTTTGACGTTGGTAGGATTATACGGGGACACCGGACGCACAGGAGCAATATACGCGTTTTACCTGAGCGCACAGGGTGACAGGCCGTCCCGCCAGAAGTGCGGGACGGTACAGGCAATTATTTACCCGCTGACTCCATACCCACTAATCCGACTTTCAGATAGCCCGCCTTACGCAAGGTATCCATAACTCGCATCATGGTTTCATAGTCCACGGTTTTATCTGCCTGGAAGAAGATGGTGGTCTCTTTGTTGGCACTCGTTTGTTCATCCAACAGCGTGGTGAGCCCGGTCTCGCTCACCGCAATATCACCCACATACAGCTGTTTGTCCGCTTTCACCGTCAAATAGACCGGCTTTTCCGGACGGGGTTGCGGCACCGCAGTGGATGCCGGCAAGTCGACACGAATATCGACGGTCGCCAGCGGCGCTGCCACCATAAAGATGATCAACAGCACCAGCATCACGTCAATGAACGGCGTGACGTTGATGTCATGCATCTCGTTGTCACTGCTCGTATCATCGTGCAAATGCATCGCCATAACTTAACCCACCCGCAGTTTTTGATTAGCTGCGGTCAAACGGTTACCGTTACTCGCGGCCACATCCAAATCGCGGCTCACCAGCAGCAGCACCTGTGCCGCCACATCACCCATCAGCGCTTTATAGCTGCCAATCCCGCGAGCGAACACGTTATAAATCACCACCGCCGGGATGGCGGCGACCAGACCAACCGCGGTGGCCAACAGGGCCTCGGCGATCCCCGGCGCGACCACGGCCAGATTGGTGGTTTGCGTTTGTGCGATGCCGATAAAGCTGTTCATGATGCCCCAGACCGTACCGAACAGCCCGACGAAGGGTGCCACCGCCCCGACCGTTGCCAAATAGCCGTTACCGCGCCCCATATGGCGACCGGCAGCCGCCACGCGGCGCTCCAGACGGAAAGCGGTACGCTCTTTGATGCCATTATTGTCATCAGAACGGGCAGAAAGGGTTAATTCATTTTGCGCATCGGCCAGCAATATCGCCGCGGTGCTGTCGGCTTTGAAGGCCTCAACGACATCCGCAGCGTCATCTAAGGTGCGTGCCTGTTCCAACGCCGCGTATTCGCGACGCAGGCGACGTTTGGCACCCAGCAGTTCGACGCTTTTACCAAAGAAGATCGCCCAGGTAATCACGGAAGCTAGCAGCAAACCGATCATCACGGATTTCACCACCAGATCCGCATGCTGATACATGCCCCAGACGGAAAGATCGGTTTTCATGATATTGCCTGCACTGCCTTGCGGCAGAGCCAACGGCGATGCAGGCACCGCAGCAGCCCCTGCGACAGCGGATTCAGCCGCCAAAGGCGTCGATGCCGTAGCGGCAGCCTGTGGTGCGCTGGCGGCAGCGGCGTTGGCAACAGGCGTAGAGGCCGGTGCCGCAAACGCATTTCCACTTAGTCCTGCTGACGTGACCAGCCCCGCCGTTAAAACCAGAGCCGTCAACATGCTACGGGAAAATGCGCTGAACGCGCCGCGTTGTGTAAGCCAGGCGGGCAATGCCTGGGAAAAAATATGACCGACAGCCGTTTTCACGCTGTGCCTCCACCTATACCAATGAATAGTACAACACCAATGAATAGTGCAACGAATCGACGGGAAATGATATCAAACTGAGCACGAATTGATAGTAGTTCTCATTAGTATTTATGCTTTTTGAGCACAAAAAACCCTAATATCCATAAGGTGAAACACTGATTTGGCATGACGCCTTCGCGGGTCTGCCAATTTGCCAGCCCAGGAACAACAAAAGTCGCGTTCTGTGATCGACTTTGAGTTATTACACCATTGTTGAGTAAACATCGATAAGTTGTCTTACAGGAAAGACCTTATCAGAAATAATTAATGGCACTAAAAACAATACTATAGACATTCAAATGACACGTAAGAAATCAATTACCATCAATTGTTTCATTCAGTTACCTATATTGCGCTTTTGTGATACGAGTCATTCCGCAAAGTGGTATAATAGGTTAGTTTACCCTTGAATATGAGGGGAAATTATTTTGACTTAATTTTCTAATTCTCTTCATTACGCACCGGGTTTTATTTATAGAACAATAATAGTCGTACCACGAATATATCCTCGAGACTTCTGGAGACCCGAATGAAGCTATCCAAAACACTGATAGGCATCTGCCTAAGCTCCGCCACGCTGTTTATGAGTTATTCAGCCAGCGCATTGCAAATCAAAGCATCCGATGTTCACCCCGAAGGCTATCCCAATGTGGTAGCCGTACAAAAAATGGGAGAGAAATTAAAGGCCGCCACGGATGGAAAACTGGAAATAAAAACCTTTCCAGGCGGGGTATTAGGCGATGAGAAGCAAATGATTGAGCAGGCGCAACTGGGTGCCATCGATATTATTCGCGTCTCCATGACCCCGGTTGCTGCCATTTTGCCAGAAATCGAAGTGTTTACCCTGCCCTATATTTTCCGTGATGAAGATCATATGCACAAAGTGCTGGACGGGAAAATTGGTCAGGAAATTGGTGACAAGATTACCAATAACAGTAAATCCAAGCTGGTGTTCCTTGGCTGGATGGATGCCGGTACGCGCAACCTGATCACCAAAGCCCCGGTCGCCAAACCGGAAGACCTCAAAGGCATGAAGATTCGGGTACAGAGCAGCCCGGTCGCGCTGGCCACGCTGAAAGCCATGGGAGCGAACTCTATCGCCATGGGAACCAGTGAAGTGTTCAGCGGTATGCAAACCGGTGTCATCGATGGCACGGAAAACAATCCGCCCACCTTCGTCGCGCACAACTACATGCCGGTCGCCAAAAACTTTACCTGGAGCCGTCATTTTATTATTCCTGAGCTGTTCCTCTATTCAAAAACCAAATGGGATAAACTCACTAAAGATCAACAGGAATTGATTCTTAAATTAGCCAAAGAAGCGCAAATGGAACAGCGTGAATTGTGGAATGCCTATAACCAGCAGTCATTGGATAAAATGAAGGCCGGCGGCGTGAATTTCTACGACATTGATACCGATTACTATTACAAAGCGACACAACCGGTACGCGATCAGTTTGGTGCGAAATACCAGGATCTGATCAAGGCTGTGGCAGACGTGAAATAGTCTACCGTTAATAATGCGGGCTGGTTTAGCACTGGCCCGCCCATTATCCCTAATAGCATAAGTTACCCCGGCAGACATTATTACGTTGCACAGTCTGAGTTTTGTCATGGGCTAAAGGCGCGGACGATATCCCAATAATGGCACAGGATAATGGCGCAGGGTGGTACAGGTGGAAGCAATGGGTCGTATTTATATTTCTGCAATGGATATTCTCTATCTGATTGCCATGTGGGTTTCCGGGCTAACGTTATTGGTCATGACACTGATCATTCCGGTTGGCATTTTCGCACGCTATGTCTTGAACTCCGCACTCTCCTGGCCGGAGCCGGTTGCCATTATCTGCATGGTAACCTTTACCTTTGTCGGTGCCGCCGTCAGTTACCGCGCCTGTTCGCATATTGCCGTGAGCATGGTGACCGATCGTCTGCCTGAGAGCGGCAAGCGCGTGTGCAGTTTTCTTACCAACATGCTGATGCTACTGATCAGCGGATTTATCCTCTATTACAGCACGCAACTTTGCATCGAACTGTGGGAACAGCCCGTGGCTGAGTTTCCGATACTGACAGCCGGCGAGACCTATCTGCCGCTGCCGATCGGCTCTTTGATCACACTGCTGTTTATTGTCGAAAGAATATGCTTTGGTCCGCAGGATAAACGTCCTGTCGTGATGCTGGGCAGCGCTTAATCCGGAGGCATTACCATGGATGCATTTATTTTAGTTGCCGCGCTGGCGGTGCTGCTCGCCGTTGGCGTACCCGTGGCCTACGCCGTGGGTCTTAGCGCCATTGTCGGTGCGTTCTGGATCGATCTGCCGCTTGAAGCGGTGATGATCCAGATAACCAATGGGGTGAACAAATTCTCCCTGTTAGCCATTCCGTTCTTTATTCTGGCCGGTGCCATCATGGCGGAAGGCGGTATTGCCCGCCGGTTGGTGAACTTCGCCTATATTTTTGTTGGCTTTATTCGTGGCGGCCTGTCGCTGGTGAACATTGTGGCCTCCACCTTCTTTGGTGCCATCTCAGGTTCCTCGGTTGCCGACACCGCCTCCATCGGCTCAGTGATGATTCCTGAAATGGAGAAAAAAGGGTATCCGCGTGATTTTGCCGCCGCCGTGACCGCCAGCGGTTCGGTACAGGCCATCCTCACGCCGCCTAGCCATAACTCGGTCATCTACTCGCTGGCCACAGGTGGCACGGTATCCATCGCCTCACTGTTTATCGCCGGTATCATGCCAGGCCTGCTGCTGAGCTTTACCATTATGGTGATGTGCGTGGGCTTTGCCCATAAACGCGGCTATCCCAAAGGCGAGCGGGTGCCTTTCAAACAGGCGCTTAAAATCTTTGTTGATACGCTGTGGGGCCTGATGACCGTGGTCATCATCATGGGCGGGATTCTTTCGGGGATCTTCACCGCCACCGAATCTGCGGCTATCGCCTGCGTGTGGTCCTTCTTCGTCACCATGTTTATCTACAGAGACTACACCTGGGCGGAGCTGCCGAAGCTGATGTACCGCACGGTAAAAACCGTCACCATCGTGATGATCCTGATCGGTTTTGCTGCGGCTTTCGGTGCCATCATGACCTACATGCAGTTACCGAGTCGCATTACCGAATTCTTCACGTCTATCTCGGATAACAAGTACGTCATTCTGATGTGGATCAACATCATGTTGCTGTTGGTCGGCACGCTGATGGATATGGCCCCGCTGATCCTGATCCTGACGCCGGTACTGTTACCTGTCGCCATTTCACTCGGGGTCGATCCGGTGCATTTCGGCATGATCATGCTGGTTAACCTGGGGATTGGTTTGATCACACCGCCAGTTGGCTCTGTGTTATTTGTCGCCAGTGCCGTGAGCAAACAGAAAATAGAGCAGGTGGTGAAGGCGATGGTGCCCTTCTACTGCGGCCTATTCTTCGTCTTGATGCTGGTCACCTATATTCCCGCCATTTCCCTGTGGCTGCCCAAGCTTTTCGGCGTTCATACCGGGTAACGCCGCCTCAATTCCGCCAGCCCTTCGTGCGAGACGGGCTGGCACTTCCCTGCTTTCTCCAGCATGACATCATTTCTGCCTCCTCAAAAACAGTGACTCTGACCGTTTTTCTCCCAGATGAAAAAAACGCAATCCCTCTCTTCTTCACACCATGCTAACGTAACCGCTTCCATTCTCTTTGGTGAAACAGACATGAGCAGCAAGAAAACAGCAACGACGCTGGTCTCAGCAGGACGCAGCAAAAAATACACTCAGGGATCGGTCAACAGCGTTATCCAACGCGCCTCATCGCTGATTTTTGAGACGGTTGCCGACAAGAAACAGGCCACCCTCAACCGGGCCAAAGGGGGCCTGTTTTACGGACGTCGCGGCACCCTGACCCACTTCTCATTGCAGGAAGCGATGACGGAGCTGGAAGGCGGCGCGGGCTGTGCGCTCTATCCGTGCGGCGCAGCGGCAATCTCTAATGCGATCCTCTCCTTTGTTTCAAGCGGTGATCATGTGCTGGTGACCGGTTCCGTCTACGAACCGACCCAGGCGTTCTGCGATAACGTGCTGAGCAAATTCAATGTCTCTACCCGCTACTTTGATCCGCTTATCGGTGCGGGTATTGCTGACCTGATTCAGGAAAACACCAAAGTGGTGTTCCTCGAATCTCCCGGTTCCATCACCATGGAAGTGCACGATGTGCCAGCCATCGTCAGCGCAGTGCGCCGCGTTAACCCCGATATCGTGATCATCATGGATAACACCTGGGCGGCGGGCATTCTGTTCAAAGCGCTTGAGTTCGATATCGATATCTCCGTGCAGTCCGGGACCAAATATATTGTCGGCCACTCCGATGCCATGCTGGGCACCGCCGTTGCCAACGCTCGCTGCTGGGATCAGTTGCGTGAGCACTCCTATCTGATGGGGCAGATGGTCGATGCCGACACCGCTTACGTCGCCAGCCGCGGTCTGCGCACCCTCGGGGTTCGCCTCAAGCAGCATCAGGAGAGCAGCCTGCGCATCGCCCACTGGCTCGCTGAACGGCCAGAAGTGGCGGTCGTCAACCACCCGGCGCTACCGAGCTGTAAAGGGCATGAGTTTTATCTCCGTGATTTCACCGGATGTAACGGATTGTTCTCCTTTGTGCTAAAGCAAAAGCTGAGCAAGGAGCAACTGTCCGACTATCTGGACAATTTTGCGCATTTCAGCATGGCCTATTCCTGGGGCGGTTTCGAATCCCTGATCCTGGCGAATCAGCCGGAGGATCTGGCCTCGATTCGTCCCGCTGGCGGCATCGATTTCACCGGCACACTTATTCGGTTACATATCGGGCTTGAAGACTGTGATGATCTGATCGATGATTTGACAGCCGGATTCAACAGAATTCACAAAGTGTGACGGCGATATCCCTTGATATGGCTGCGGTGGTGTGTGTAAAGCGTGTATGATGAACGGAATAAGTAAGACAAAAAAACCGCTTTACACGAATAACAGAGCTTATGTCTGTCGCCGAAAGGTGTTCGTATTGGCGACACTAAGATCTTGGCCCTACGCTATTGCTTAGCGACACAGATTGATCCGTTCGACGTTTGTGCGAGCAGGGTTGTACTTTGGGCCCCTACACCTGGCAGGAAGTAATATGAGTGTGGTTCACGACATCATTCAGGCGCTGTGGCAGCAAGATTTCAGTGCGTTGGCCGACCCCAATGTTATCTGGGTTATCTACGGCATTCTTTTCACGACCTTATTTCTGGAAAATGGCTTGCTGCCGGCATCGTTTCTGCCGGGTGACAGTCTGCTACTGCTCACTGGGGCCATGATCGCCAAAGGCGTGATGAGCTTCGTGCCCACCATGTTACTGCTTACCATCGCGGCCAGTCTCGGCTGTTGGCTCAGTTACCTGCAAGGTCGCTGGCTAGGGGATACACGCCTCGTAAAAGGGTGGCTGCTGCAACTGCCAGCACACTATCACCAACGCGCCTACCATATGTTCCATCGTCATGGGCTGGTGGCATTGTTAGTGGGCCGCTTCCTGGCCTTTATCCGCACCCTGTTGCCAACCATGGCAGGCATTTCTGGCCTCAACAGCCTGCGTTTTCAGATATTTAACTGGCTGAGCGGTTTCCTGTGGGTGTTTGGTATTGTCACACTGGGCTATGCCATTAGCCATGTACCCCTGGTCAAGCGTTATGAAGACCAGGTCATGACCGCCCTGATCATTCTTCCCATTGTGTTACTGATCAGTGGATTGATTGGCATGCTGGTGATGTTGTGGCACAGAAGGCGCTCCGCCGCCTAACGCAGGACCTCTCCAGGCTCTTTCAACGGTACCCGCTACCCTCTGATTTTCTTGATGTTACGTGCAAGAAAAGCAGGTACCGTTACCTCTCCTCACCGCTTTGCTGCTATTTTCGGCTAGACTTAACCGACATGTCCTGTCCATTACGAACAGGGTTGAAGGGATACCATTCATCACCGTATCCGGTGGCTGAACACTAACCGAGCCCTTGCCGACCTCGGCAGGGAGGATTCTCGAATAAAGGAGAATGACATGACGACGCAACCCATGATCAAACTGGCCGACGGCAACATCATGCCGCAGCTCGGCCTGGGCGTGTGGCAAGCGACACACGAACAAACAGTGGCCGCGGTGACCGATGCGCTACACACCGGCTACCGGGCCATTGATACCGCCGCGATTTACAAAAATGAAGCAGGCGTCGGAGAGGCGTTACGGTCCAGCACGCTGCCCCGCGATCAGCTGTTTATCACCACCAAACTGTGGAATACCGATCAGTCCGATCCGCAAAAAGCGCTGGAAGAGAGCTTGCAAAAGCTGCGGCTGGATTTTGTCGATCTCTATCTGATCCACTGGCCAGTGCCGGATCAGGATACCTATGTTGACGCCTGGCGCGGCCTGCTGCGTTTGCAGGAGCAGGGGCTGGTAAAAAGCATTGGCGTGAGCAATTTTCATCCACACCATCTACAACGCCTTAAAGCAGAAACCGGCGTATTCCCAGTCATTAATCAGGTTGAGCTACACCCTCTGTTCCAGCAGCGCCAATTACACGCCTGGAATGCCACGCACCAGATTCAAACCGAGTCGTGGAGTCCGCTGGCACAAGGGGGAGAAGGGGTATTCGAGCAACCGCTGATCCGTCAGCTCGCGCTGAAATACGGCAAAACGCCCGCACAGATTGTGATCCGCTGGCACCTGGATTCTGGTCTGGTGGTGATCCCCAAATCCGTTACCCCGACGCGCATCCGAGAAAATTTCGATGTGTTTGATTTCCGTCTCGACAAAGACGAACTGGGCGAGATCGCCAAGCTGGATGCGGGTAAACGGCTGGGACCAGACCCGGATGTGCCACGCACCACGTTTCCCACCAAAGATTAAACGCGCTTCCGCCACTGCCGGTGGCGGAAATTCTTTTTTTCCATGGCACTCGCCTTTCCCCCGAAGATTCCTATCAAATAACAATCAGAATTTTCCCCAACGTTAACAGAAACCAAACAACCACTCCGCATCCGTTGATCGGGTATAAGCCCTACTCCATGCTTCATGGCGCAGTTCAGGCGTTCGTGTAATACCCAAAACCCTATGAATGATGGAGATGTTACCGATGAAAAATGCAATCAAATATCTGCTCTTGGCGAGCATATTGAGCCTTACCGCAGGCGTTAACGCGCACATAGGCAACGATCGGATGTATTTCAACGACCCGGCAACAGGTCCGGACGAGGGCTCAGCAGAGTGGGTACGCTGCCAGGCTCGCGACGGTTGTCAATAATCTGACGAGACAGTCAGCCTCAACGGCAATGAGGCTGGCTGAAATACGGCTTCAATCCGATATCTGTATTTCGTAGATATCACTGCGACAGTAAATTTCACAATATTCGAGCAAACCATTTTGCCCATTGTAGGTATGCTGGCGATAAAACAGCAGCGGCATGCCTGGCTGAATGTTTAACAAACGCGCGGTTTCAGCCTGACAGGCAATCGCCTTGATGCGCACCTTCTTTTTCGCCGGGAGAATCCCACGCTCCGCCCAGTATTGATAGAGCGAGTGCTCCAGAATCTCCGGTGCGGGCAACAGCGCCAGCGGGATCCATGTGGTTTCCAGCGACACAGGTTCACCGTTGATCAACCGCACTCGCCGTAGTTTGGTCACCCGCTCACCTTTCAAGGCAGGAACGCTGTTAGCAACCTCGTCCGGCAACAGCGTGGTGGTACGCTCCAGCCAGCGATTACCGGCAACACCTCCGGATTGCAACACCAGCTTGGTGAACCCGGCTTCTTCGTCATCCAGCGAATAGTCAAGGTGCTGGCTGATACGCGTTCCGACGCCCTGCTGGCGAACAATCAATCCCTTTTCTTCCAACAACGCCAAAGCGCGAGAGACCGTAACGCGAGAAATGTCCAACTGCTGCGCAATCGCGCGTTCAGCGGGAAAGAATTGCCCTGCCAGCGCTTTGTTCTGGTTGATGCCTTGCTCCAAAACCATCGCTAATTGCATATAGCGCGGTGCTGTAGAGGGTTGCTCAAGTGTGTGCCTGACCCAACGAAATAGCTCCTGCATAGTACGGCCTTATAGTGTTTTTTTGCGCCACGGGTAGCATCCCCCCGACAGGTGTCAGCATGGCAGGGGCACATTACCACGAGACAAGACTCAGGACTGGTATTGGTATCTCAATGGCATTTAATTGGACTTGATTTTGTACTGTGGATTGTATACATTAAATACAGACGTGCCAACACCAGGGGGTCATTTAGTTGACCACAAAGTAGCGTCTCACGACACAGATCACAATAATGTCCTTGTTATTTAAGTAGATCGTGCGATGAGAACAGCGCTCAGAGCAGAAAATGTGAACTGAGCAGGTATGCCAGCCGTTGTTTCAATGGCATACGAAAGGACTTTTAGCAATACCAGGAAAATACGTAGCAAAAATGTCGTGCAGTGAAGAATATCATTAGAAATACAGCCCATTAACATGAAATGGCATAAAGACAACACACAGCAATAAGCAGTACTTAGTGCCAGACACCTTAGGCACATAACAACACCTTTAACAGTCGTTTTATTTTGTCACTCGGTATCACTCGTTTCACCCACGCATGAACTGAGAAAAGGGGCGGTCATTCTATTTTGGCAGCCCCTTTATTTTTTCCTCACCAGCGCCACGCGCACTCCTCACACCACAGCTCAACAAACGCATTAAATTACTGTCTGTCCTGCCGTTCCGCTGCTATGTTTTAACATCGGACTCTCTTCGGCATGGCTGCCGTTATCAATCATCACTGCATGCCTGCCCTTTCCGCCACCCGCTTCATTAAGGCCAACAAGGAGCCGCCGTCATGGGTGAAACACAGCAGAATAAGACTTGGCAAGTTGAAAATACAGGAATTGATATTGTTCCTGCTGCGGAGCGCACAGGAAAACCGTTAGAACTGTTCTGGATTTGGTGTGCTGCGAATATTGGTATTCTTGGCATCGTTTATGGTGCCATTATCGTCTCGTTCGGATTATCGTTTATTCAGTCGCTGCTCGCCGCCATTGTGGGCGTCGCCAGCTTCGCACTGGTCGGATACACCTCGTTTGCCGGGCAAACAGGCCGCACCGCCACATTGACCTTGTCGCGTGCGGTGTTTGGCCTGAAGGGCAATATCGCCCCTACGGCTTTTGGCTGGTTTACCCTGATGGGCTGGGAAGCCGTCAACCTGACCACCGGCACGCTGACGCTGGTAGCCCTGTTTGAAGCCATCGGTTTTACCAGCAGCCCCACGCTGACCGCCATCTGCCTGATCCTGTTTGGCGGCCTGACCATTGTGGTGAGTATTCTGGGGCAAAACACCCTGATCCTGATGCAAAGCTGGATCACCAAAATCTTCGGCACCATGACGCTTATCGTCGTCGCGTATATCTTGTTCAACACCCCGTGGGGAGTGGTGCTGGCGATGCCTTCCGGCAGTTGGCTGACAGGCTTCCTGCCCGCAGTATCCGTGATTGCGGCAGGCACCGGGGTTGGCTGGGCCATCGCCGGGGCGGACTACAGCCGCTATCAAAGCCCCACGACGACGCGCGGTAGCGTCTTTTTTGCCGTGGTCGGCGGCTCGGCGTTACCGCTCGTTCTGCTGATGCTGGCAGGCATTTTACTGTCCGCCCAGCTACCGGAGTTAACCAGTTCGGCTAACCCTATCGCGCTTATCGGGACGGTGTTGCCGCCGTGGATGTCAGTGCCCTACCTGCTGACTGCCACGGCGGGTATCGTTACTATCGCGGTGCTCAGCCTCTATTCCGCCAGCCTGAACCTGCTGGCTATCGGCGTAAAACTGCGCCAGTCGGTGGCGGTTTCTCTGGATGCCGTGCTGGTGGTGGGCGTTGCTGTCTACGTCCTGTTTGTCTCGCAGGATTTTCTTTCGCCGTTTATCTCGTTTCTGATCTTTTGTGGTCTGTTTCTCGGCCCGTGGTCTGCGGTGTTTATTCTGGACTATATCTGCCTGCGCCAGCACCACGGCTACGATAACGATGCGCTGTTTGCCGTCAATGGCAAGAATAGCGGCATACGCTGGGTGCCGTTACTGTGCTGGCTGTTGGGCGCGTTTGCCGGGCTGATGGTGACCAGGACTGGCTTTATCGATGGCCCGTGGGCAACCGGTATCTTTGAAAACTCCAGCCTTGGGCTGTTCCTCTCCTTCGGCGTCAGCGGCGTGACGTATGGCCTCTATGTCATGCTACAGCCCAAGGAGAACCACTAATGCATGAAGAGAAAACGCTCCAACCCGTGCTGGTGATCGGCGGTGCTTGCGGCGATATGCTGCTGGGCGTTCCACGCATGCCGCTCAGTGGCGAAGACGTGGAAGCCAAAGACAACGGGCTGCAAATCGGCGGTTGTGCCTTTAACGTAGCGCGCGCACTCACCCGCCTTGGCGCGTCGGTGCTCAACGGCATGCCGGTGGGCAACGGCACCTGGGGTAATGCGGTGGAAACCGCCATGAAAGCACTGCATCTGCCGGTGCTGATGCGCCATACCGATATGGACAATGGCTGGTGCTTGGCGCTGGCGGAGCCGGGCGGCGAACGCACGTTTATCAGTATCACTGGCTGTGAGGCCCACATCACCACTTCCATGCTGCACCACCTGCAACCCACCGCCGATACGCTGATTTATGTGAATGGCTACGAGTTGTTTGGTACTGGCGGTGCCGCCCTGCGCGCCTGGGTTCTGGCGCAACCCCAGCAAAAGCTGATCGATTTCGGCCCTCGCTTACCGGGTATCCCGCCCGGCTTTATCACTGCGCTGTTTGGCAGTCGCACGCTATTGACGCTAAACCGTGACGAGGCGCGGCACCTGCTGGGCGAAGGCGATATCATCGCGCTGGCACAGCAGTACGCCGCGCGCAGCGGACTCACGTTAATTTGTCGACTGGATAAGGAAGGGGCATGGATTTGCCCACCGGACGCCGCGCCGCAAGCCGTGGCGCCGTATCCGGTCACAGTGGTAGACAGCATTGGTGCGGGCGATGCGCACTGTAGCGGGTTGCTGGCGGGCCTTTCTGCGGGCTGGCCGCTGACGCAGGCGGTCGATTTGGCTAATCGCGTTGCCGCCTGCATGGTTGCCGTTCAAGGCTCGTCACAGCCTCCCGACTGGAATACGCTAGACGACTATTTCCCCGACGCCGCTCCGCTGCCCGCCTTCCCCACGCGCTAAGCCGCCAGCACGCTTATTCGGTACGCCCCGTTTGGGGCGTACCGCGGCTGGCGCGCCGAAACAGGGTCAGCAGAGTTTTCACCTGTTCATCCAGCGGTGCCAACGCCCGCCGGACAATCAGGTGCAGCGGCGTGGCACGGCGCGTGCCGTGCCCTAACGCCAGCGTTTTTAACATGCCCGACGCCAGCGGTGCGGTAATCCACTCTTCCGGTAACCAGCCATAACCGACCTGATGCATCACCGCTTCAATCGCCGATTCGACGGTGGAGAACGTCCAATATTCAGTGGCCGCCGTTACCGCCAAGGGCATGCTGTTTTCACGGGAAGCGATCCGCACCAGCGGATAGCGCAACAGCGTCTCTTCACGTAACGGCGCAGGCAGTTGATGCAACGGGTGATCGCGGTGCGCCACGGCAACAAAATCGATGTTCATCAGCCATTCTCCCCGTCCCATCATGTCTTCACGCCGCGTCAGTACCGCCACATCGGCATCAACGTCCCAGGATTGGTTCTCCAGTATCTCCGTCAGGTGGAGGTGAGTATCAGGGTGCAACTGCTGAAATTCACGCAAGATGGCAAACAGCGTCTCGCGGGGAAATACGTTATCGACCACCAGATCAAGACGCGTGCGCACCCCCTTTTTCAGCGTGGCCGCCTGCGTTTCCACATAATGAAAGGCATTGAGCAGCGGCCTGACCTGCGCCAGCAGCAGCGCGCCGGCAGGGGTTATCTCTGCTTTACGTCCTTTAGCCTCCAGCAATGCCACGCCGAGGCGCTCCTGAAGCAGCGCCAGATTGTAGCTTACCGAAGACTGGCTGCGATGCGTTGCCTGTGCCGCACGCGCAAAGCTGCCCAGCTCAATCACTTTATCCAGCAAGAACCATTGTTCCAGCGTTGTCTTGTGCATAATCAATCTACATTTTAGATGAATTAGATGGAAAATCAGCGTTATTAATTCATACAGTGACGCAATATGATCCTGACATCAAGAACAAAAGGAGCAGGACCATGAGTACATTTGATAAGCACGATCTCAGCGATTTTGTCGGCAAACATCTGGTTTATACCTACGATAATGGCTGGAACTATGAGATTTACGTGAAGAACGACCACACCTTGGATTACCGCATTCACAGCGGCATCGTCGCTAACCGTTGGGTCAAGGATCAGTTTGCCCACATCGTTCGCGTTGCCCACAGCGTCTATAAAATTTCCTGGACGGAACCGACCGGCACCGATGTCAGCCTGATCGTGAATCTGGGCGATCGCCTGTTCCACGGCACCATCTTCTTCCCCCGTTGGGTTATCAACGATCCGCAAAAAACCGTGTGCTTCCAAAACGATCATATCCCTACCATGGAAGCCTACCGCGCTGCGGGCCCGGCCTACCCAACGGAAGTGATCGACGAGTTTGCCACCATTACCTTTGTGCGTGATTGCGGCACCGATAACGAGAGCGTGATCGCTTGCCCGGCCAGCGAACTGCCCGCCAATTTTCCTGATAATCTGAAGTAACCGATACCGTAGTACTCTAAGGAACGTCATGAAAATAAAACAGATTGCCTTGATTGGCGCGATGGTGGCAGGCATTGCCGCCACATCCGCCTACGCTGCCCCACAGCAACTCCCCGGCTACACACCCGGAGCTGAGGTCATTCAGATTGCCGCTACCCGCGGACAAATTGATACCATCAGCAATGTGATCTACAGCCAGATCAAAGGCCCACGTGCGGTACGTCAGTTAAGGATGTCATTCCTCATCCCACGGACTGCCGCACCAAAACCGGCGATTGTCTATTTCCCCGGCGGTGGTTTTACCTCTGCCGATCATGAGAAATTTATCGAAATGCGCATGGCGCTTGCCCAGGCAGGCTTTGTGGTTGCCGCCGCAGAATATCGCACCGTGCCAGACACCTTTCCTGCACCGGTACAAGACGGTAAAGCCGCCGTGCGTTACCTGCGCGAACACGCCGCAGAATATGGCATCGATCCACAACGCATCGGCGTATTGGGCGACTCCGCTGGCGGCTATCTGGCGCAAATGCTGGGCGTAACCAACGGTGAAAAATCCTTCGATAAAGGGGATTATCTCAACCAATCCTCTGATGTACAGGCCGTGGTCACCCTCTATGGGCTCTCCAATCTGCTCAATATTGGTGCTGGCTTCCCGGAGAATATTCAGGAGGTGCACCGTTCGCCAGCCTCGACAGAAGCGCTGCTGGTGCATGGTGCGGCCTTCCGCGATTTCCCCGGTGCAGCTATCGGCAAGGATGAGAAGAAAGCCCTCAACGCCAGCCCAATGGGGCACATTAACGGCAAAAAACCGCCGTTCCTGATCCTGCACGGCAGCGCGGATACGCTGGTTTCCCCGGTACAAAGTGCTCAGTTGTTTAAGGCATTAAAGCAGGGCGGAAATCCGGCAGAGTATGTGTTACTGGAAGGGGCGAATCACGGCGATTTGCCGTGGTATCAAGAGCCGCTGATTCATCGCGTGGTGGAGTGGTTCAAACTGACGCTGAAGGTTTCTGCTGCCACACCTGCCGTAGCAACACCAAGTAACCCAAACGCCAATCTGTAATGTGAAGCGTAAAGGGGGCCTACGCCCCCTTATAGGGCCGTTTTACTGCACCACCAGCTGTGCGGTGGAACCACGATCCGCCATCTCCAGCGTGTGGCTGTAGTAGAGGAATGGGAATGACGCCGATGACGATTGGGTGAAATAAACCAACAGTTCAGCGTCGCCATCCACCCACACCGTGTCTTTCCAGCCGCTCTGATCGGCAGCAGGAGCCGCGCCGTTAATGCTGCGCACCAGAAACATCGCCCCCTGAATATGGAACGGCTGCGGTGAATCGGCGTGAACGATCCAGCGTTCACAGCGCCCTTCCTGCGTCTGTACATCCGTGCGCGTCATATCCCACATCGCACCGTTAATCCCCGGCAGGCTATCGCCCAAACGGAACTCTCGCGTGCGGCTGATATTCGCGGGCAGCACAATATCCGTCAGCAAGCGGGCGGGAAGATTATTGGTCACCAGTGGCAACAGGCCGGTGGGTTTTAAGGTCAGAATTTGCGTTGATACCAGGATGCTGGAGGGCTCAAACAAGCCGCGCAGACGTTCCATCAGGGTAGCCGCGTCGCCCGCCGTCAAGGTCACTTCACCGCCCTGAGACATATCAATCAGAATTTCACGGCGTTCACCCGGCGCGAGTGAAATCTGATTCAACGCCAGCGGTAGAGGTAAAAAGCCCAAATCGCTGGCGATAAGGTACATCGGGCGACCGTCGCTCAGACGCATCACGTAACGGCGCGCATTCGACGCGTTCAGCAAACGCAAGCGCACCCAACCGCGTGAGACTTCAACAAACGGTTCTTGCACGCCGTTCACCAGCAGCGTATCGCCGACGAAGCCCCCGCTGCTGGGCGGGTTGTAGACCGGCACGCCAAAGTTATCCAGGCGTTTGTCCTGAATAATCAGCGGAAAATCATCCACGCCGTAGTGATTGGGAATCGGCAGGCTCTTGCTGGTGCTGTCTTCCACCAGCCAAAGTCCGGCCAGCCCCTGATAAACGTGCGGTGCCATACGATTCGGCGTATTGGCGTGATACCAGCAGGTCGCCGCCGCCTGCCGAATCGGCAGCACGGGGGCCCAGTCGGTGCCCGGAGAGATCATGCGCCCGGCACCGCCCATCAACGGACCCGGCACCTGCAAGCCACTGACCGTCATGGAAACCGGCTCATTCAAGCGGTTGCCGTAGATCAGTTTAACGTCATCGCCGCTGAACACTTTTACTGTCGGGCCGAGGTAGCGTCCGTTGACGCCCCACACGGAGGTCTTACGGTCGCCGGAAAACGACCAATGAGCACGCTGCATGGTCAAAAAAACGGGCTGCCCGCGACGGGACTCCAGCAGGGGCGGAATAGGTAGCGCATTTTGCTTACCCTTTGCCAGCGCCGTCGCAGGTAGCCCGCCCGCACACACCATAAGCCCCGATGCCTGAATAAACTGGCGGCGGCTAAGTGACATAAAAACTCCGTAATCTTGCTAACCAACCGTGTACGCCCGCCAACGCAGAGGACGTAAAAAACGTTAACGCTTCGCCGCTTTCTCCCGCTCAGCCACTTCAACATTCAGTTCAACCAAACGCGCCGCCATCACATCATGACAATGGGCAGCCAGTTCACGCACCTGCTCTTTGCCATAGGCAGAGGTGTCAATCGGTGGCAGCATTTCAACGATAACATGGCCGTTATTCCACCGGTTCAGTTTGACCTTATTGTGCGTGTCGGTCACACAAATCGGCACAATCGGTACGCCTGCGCTGATCGCCGCATGGAAAGCGCCGGTCTTGAACGGCATCAATCCACGGCCACGGCTGCGCGTGCCTTCTGGAAACATCCAGACAGAAATATTGCGATCTTTAATGTGTTGAACAACTTGCGCAATGGTGCCGTGCGCCTTGGCACGGTTTTCTCTGTCAATCAGCAAGTTACCGGCCAGATAGTAGAGCGGCCCAAAGAAAGGGATCCACATCAGGCTTTTTTTACCGACGGTCACCGTGCCCGGCTGCACCGCATTTGCCGCCGTCACCATATCGTAGTTGTTCTGATGGTTGGCAATGTAAATGCAGTTACCATAGTTTCCCGCATCCGCAGGCACTCTGACTTCCACTTTTAGGCCAAACAGGGTCGATAGCCGCCCAAACGCATGACCAAAGGTCGCCACGTGACGCGGATTCTTCGGGCTAAACAGGCAGTAAATCGTACCGAACAGGCAAATCAGAATGGAAAAAATCACCACTACCACAAAACGGATAATGAATAACATAACAACCTCATAAGCCAACCGCCGCCGCTAGTATAGCGGCTTCGGCATAAAACACACGGGTAATCCTTTGCCGTGGCACCCGCGCCAACGGCCAGGTAACAAAGGGGGGAGATACCTGATACCGCCATCGGACGATATCAGGCAACGCATTACTCCTCGCTGTCATCCTTCGGCGCTGGCGGCGCATCAACCTCAATGCGGTCAATGTTTTGCAGCCCGCGCAGCAGGGTACCTTTACGGCCCCGCTCACCGTGATGTTCGCTCGCGCGCACCACAATTTTGCGCTTGCCGGAGAACAGTTTCACCGTCGCCTGCGGCGACAGCACCAGCAGGATAGCCAGACGATCCTTGCCTGCGGCGAAATCTGCCGAGGAGATGGAGATGATCTTGTTGCCTTTGCCTTTCGACAACTGGGGCAGATCGGACACCGGGAACAGCAACACGCGACCCGCAGCGGTGACCGCCATCAGCAGGTCGTCATCGCGTTCTACCACGATCGGCGCCAGCGCTTTGGCGTTGTCCGGCAGCGAGATCATCGCCTTACCGGCACGGTTGCGCGCCACCAGATCGTTGAAGGTGCAAACAAACCCGTAGCCTGCATCGGACGCCATCAACAGACGCTGTTCATCCGCCGCCATCAGCACATGCTCAATGGTGGCACCCGGCGGTGGCGTCAGTTTGCCGGTCAGCGGTTCACCCTGCCCGCGCGCCGACGGCAGCGTGATCGGATCGAGCGCATAGCTACGCCCGGTTGAATCGATAAACACCACTGGCTGGTTGCTCTTGCCGCGCGCAGCCGCGCGGAAGCTGTCGCCCGCTTTAAAGCTCAGCCCGGAAGGATCGATATCGTGCCCTTTGGCGCTACGCACCCAGCCCATTTCTGACAGCACAATCGTGACCGGCTCAGACGGCACAAAATCGTGCTCGCTCATGGCCTTGGCTTCCGCACGCTCATGCAGCGGCGAACGGCGATTATCGCCATACAGTTCAGCATCCGACTGAATCTCTTTTTTCAGCAGGTTGCTGAGCTTGCGTTCTGATGCCAGCAGCGCCTGAAGCTGATCGCGCTCTTTTTCCAAATCATGTTGCTCGCCGCGGATTTTCATCTCTTCCAGGCGCGCCAAATGCCGTAATTTCAACTCCAGAATGGCTTCAGCCTGGGTGTCACTCAGGCCATAGCGGTGCATCAGTTCCGCTTTGGGCTCATCTTCGGTGCGGATGATATGGATAACGTCATCAATGTTCAGGAACGCAATCAACAAACCTTCCAGAATGTGCAAACGCTTGAGCACTTTTTCCAGACGGTAGTTAAGGCGGCGGCGCACCGTATCACGGCGGAACACCAGCCATTCGCTCAGGATCTCCACCAGACCTTTCACGGCAGGACGGTTATCCAGACCGATCATGTTCATGTTGATGCGATAGCTTTTTTCCAGATCGGTGGTGGCAAACAGGTGGTTCATCACCTGATCGAGATCGATACGGTTAGATCGCGGCACCAGCACCAGACGCGTCGGATTTTCATGATCTGATTCATCGCGCAAATCATCGATCATTGGCAGCTTTTTCGCCCGCATTTGGCTGGCGATCTGCTCCAACACTTTCGCCCCCGAAACCTGATGCGGCAACGCGGTGATCACTACTTCGTTATCTTCTTTCTTCCACAGGGCACGCATCCGCACGGAACCACGTCCCTGCTCATAGACGCGCCGCAGCTCATCACGCGGCGTGATGATTTCGGCTTCGGTGGGGAAATCCGGCCCTTGAACGAACTGCAACAGATCGTCGAGCGATGAATCCGGTTTTTCCAGCAGCGCGACGGCGGCGGCCGCCACTTCGCGCACGTTGTGCGGCGGGATATCCGTCGCCATCCCGACCGCGATGCCAGTGGTGCCGTTGAGTAAAATGTTGGGCAGACGCGCAGGCAACATTTTCGGTTCCTGCAAGGTGCCGTCAAAGTTGGGCTGGTACTCGACGGTGCCTTGTCCCAACTCGCCCAGCAGCACTTCGGCATATTTGGACAGGCGCGATTCGGTATAACGCATCGCCGCAAAGGATTTCGGATCGTCCGGTGCCCCCCAGTTCCCTTGACCGTCCACCAGCGGATAGCGGTAAGAGAAAGGCTGCGCCATCAGCACCATCGCTTCATAGCAGGCACTGTCACCGTGCGGGTGGTATTTCCCCAGCACGTCACCCACGGTTCGGGCGGATTTTTTAAACTTGGCGCTGGCGCTTAATCCCAGTTCCGACATCGCATACACGATACGGCGTTGCACCGGCTTAAGGCCGTCACCAATAAAAGGCAGCGCCCTGTCCATGATGACGTACATGGAGTAGTTCAGGTACGCATTTTCTGTAAACGTATGCAGCGCAAGACGTTCTGCGCCGTCATGAGTTATCTCACTCATCGATAATCCTTACGCGGTGACTCAATGATCATGCCAAAACAGGTCATCTAAAAAGGCTTAATTCCCGCAACGCGCGCGGTAATGTCTGCGCAGATAGTACAGCATCTTGCCAGCCACTGTCACAAACCTCAGGTGCCTTCCTCCCTCAACACTTCATCAATCGCTTTCGAGTTCCTTTATTAAGAAATCTTAATGCCGCAAACGTAATGATAATGATTATATTTGCTACCTGCTAATGATTATCATTTAGCTATACGCGGCATTGAACCGCACCGATGACAATATCGGCACCGCCATTTTCACGTACTCAAACCATCGCGAACCCAAGAGCTCTATCATGTTAAATCATAAGAATATGAATAACATTTTGCTGACCGGCGTCCTGTCCGGCTTGGCATTTGGTGCCAATGCGGCGCAAAGCGCGCAGGGCAAATCGGACACTGCCCAGAAAGAGTCCCAGGACACCATGACGGTACTTTCTCCCCGCGTGGAGCGAGAAGCGGGCACGAAAACCACCCTGACAGCCAACGACTTGCTAAAAGAAGGCGGTAATACCTTCGGCAATATCATGCGCTACCAGCCGCTGGTGAGTGCACCGGGCGTCAGCGCTGGGGCCACCGCAGGCAAGAGCAGCTACGATCGCGGTGGTTATAGCGGCTACAACATTCGCGGGCTGGAAAACAACCGCGTCTCTATCGATATCGACGGCGTTGAACTTCCCGCAGGCACCGATCGCGGTACTTCTACGCCGAGCGGCCGCGTTCAGGCAGGCAGCACCAGTATCGGACGCGGTGATTACCTCGATCCCTATCTGTACGGTTCAGTAGATATCGCCTCCGGCGCTACCGATGTGTCGAACAGCAATAACGCGCTGGGCGGCTCCGTCTCTTTTGTACCCAAATCCCCGGACAATTTCCTCAGCAGCGACAAACACAGCTACTTTGGCTATCAGGCCGGGTATGACTCCGCCGATCGCAGCTTCCACAACGGGATTACCGCCGCAGGCGGTGACGACACCCTGCGCGGCGTGGTGGTCTACAGCCGCCGTGACGGTAATGAAACCGAAAACCACAGCGATGCTACCATCGACAGCAATCCGGCCAACTGGCACTCCAACGCGGTGCTGGCCTCCGGAATCTGGCAAGCGACCGACCTGCACCAGCTAACCGGCACCGTGGAGTATTACGAGAAGTTTAACCACAGCAACTTCCCCACCTGGAATGTGGGCGCTGGTGGTGGCTCTACCCGCGATGGCAGCACCTCATTCCAGGACAGCAAAACGCGCCGTTGGGGCGTGAGCGTTGCCGATCTGTATACGCCAACTGACGGTCTGCTGTTTGACAGTCTGAACAGCAAACTGTTCTTTAGCAAAACTGAAGCCCACGACTACACCATCAGCAATGCTGCGTCACCGACTCAAGTGTGGAGCGGCTACGATACCAACACCGTTGGGCTGGAAAGCAAAGCGACCAAAGAGTGGCGCAACCACCGCTTCAGTTACGGGGTTAACCTGCGCCAATCAGAGTCTGAGCGCCCATTGGTTGCCAAAAATATACTGGCTGGCGCAGTAAACCTGGGACGCCCACAGGCCGACAGCAAGATCATCAATGCCGGTGCTTTTGTGCAGGACAAGATGACCTGGGACGTGGCTGGCCGTGATTTCTCAGTAATCCCTGCGGTACGTTTCGCCTGGCAGCACGCCAAACCGGAAAATACCGACAACCTGTTTACCAATACCAGCGGTAATGTAACGGCAAGTGACACCGCCAAAATGTACGGCACCAACGCCGACGGCCAGATCCTGCCTGCACTGACCTTCCAGTACAATCTGAAACCCGATCTGCTGGCCTATGTGCAGTACAAACGCGGTGCGCAGTTCCCTAACGCCGGGCAACTTTATGGTTCATGGGCGCTGGGTTACGGCGGCGGTTCCAGTTCCTATGCTACGATTGGCGATCCTAATCTGAAAACCGAAACCAGCGATAACTATGAGCTTGGATTGAAGGGCCGTATCGTAGACGGGGTAACGATTAGCGCTGCCGCGTTCTATAACGATTATAAAAACTTTATTGCTAATGGTTATTACAACAAAGACAGCAACCCTGAGATGTTTGGCAATATCCCCGGTAATATACGCACTCTCTATCTCACCGAAAACCGCGATAAAGCCTATATCTACGGCGGCGAGCTGAGTGCACGTTTCGAACTGGGCACCTGGTTTGAACAGGCTAAAGGGTTCAGCACCCGGCTGGCTTACGGCTATACCCAAGGTGCCGCGAAATCCAGCGCCTCCGGTGACCGCTACGTCAATCTCGATACCGTCTCGCCACAAAAAGCCGTGGTTGGGCTGGCCTATGACGATCCGAGCAGTACTTATGGCGCTGCATTGATCACCACCTTTACCAAAGGGAAAACCGCCAATTACGCCGCTGGCCGTAAACGCATCGGTAACGGTAACGTGGTGGGCACAGACAACGTCACCTTTATGCGCGTGCCGGGCTATGGTTTGGTGGATTTGACCGCGTACTACCGCATTACCAAAAACGTGCGCGTCAACGGCGGTATCTACAACCTGACTGACCGTAAATATTGGGATTACCAGAACAGCCGCAACATTGAGGCACCGACCAACACCGATCCCAACAACTCACACTATTACGATCAGCAGTTGTCGGTTGCACCGGGACGCACCTTCCAACTGGGCATGAGCGTGGATTTCTAATCGTTACGTTTGTTGCGTGAAATAAGATAACGCCTCTTCAGGGCAGGAAAGCCGATACGTTGGTTTTCCTGCCTTTTTTGCCAATCCGCTGCCTGAGAAATGTTGACTTTATTGACTGGCAGTCAAGAGTGTTATGCGATTCCCCCCGTTTTTCATCGTTATCCTGCGCACTACACTGCCTTACTTTCATTAAGCAATCAGGATCATCGTCACCATGCAAAACATTCTGCTGATCAACGCCAGCAAATCCTTTGGTCACTCCAAGGGCCAATTGAACAATACGCTCGCGGATTTTGCCGCCACCTTGCTCAGCGAACAGGGCCATAACGTACAGGTGACTAACGTCGATCAGGGCTACAACCTGGATGAAGAGGTACGGCGCTTTGTATGGGCGGACACTGTCATTTATCAAATGCCGGGATGGTGGATGGACGTGCCGTGGATTCTGAAGAAATACGTCGATGAAGTGTTTACTCACGGTCACGGCTCGCTGTATGCCAGCGATGGCCGCACCCGCTCAGACGCCAGCAAAAAATACGGCTCCGGCGGTCTGCTGCAAGGGCGGAATTATATGCTGTCCCTGACCTGGAACGCGCCGTTGGAAGCCTTTACCGATCCCGACCAGTTCTTTCACGGTGTCGGTGTTGATGGTGTTTACCTGCCGTTCCACAAGGCCAACCAGTTTATCGGCCTGTCGCCGCTGCCGACCTTTATCTGCAATGATGTGATCAAGCAGCCGGAGGTGGATCGTTATCTGGCGGAATACCGTGAACATTTGACCCGCGTATTCGCCTGAGCGCGGCTCACAGCAACTGTTGCGCCATCTTCTCGCTGAGAAAATCGAGAAAACAGCTGATACGCGCCGTCAGCTTGGTGTTGCGGTAGTAAACCGCATTCACTGGCATGCGCGTTTCAATCGTCTGTTGCGCCAGCACCGGCACCAATCGACCGCTTTTCTGATCGTCTTGTGTCATAAAATCAGACAAGCGGACGATCCCCTCCCCGCGTAGCGCCAGCTGGCGCAGCGTTTCACCGCTCGAGGCCACCAGCGCCGGTTTAATGCGGTACAACTCACCGTTGGCTTTACGTACCGGCCAGACATTGAGCGCATCCACATGGGTAAAACCGAATACTACGTGATTATCCAGCGCTTCCACGCTCTGCGGCACGCCGTGGCGTTGCAAGTAATCGGGGCTGGCCAAGATGCGCGTGCGCGTGCTACCGAGCAGACGCGCATGAATACTGGAATCCCGCAGGGAGCCAATGCGGATGGCAATGTCAGTATGCTGCTCCAGCAAATCGATAAAGACGTCATCAGTATTCAATTGCAACTGAATATGCGGGTAAATGCGGCGAAATTCGGGGATCAGCGGCACAATGGCGTGTTGCATAAACGGGAACGCGGCATTGACGCGCAGCGTGCCGCAGGGTTGCTCACGCCCAACGGCCATCAACTCTTCCGCCTGCTCAACGGAGGCAATCACTTCACGCGCCTGCGCCAGAAACAGTTCGCCTTCCTGTGATAACGCCAGACGGCGCGTGGTGCGGTGCAACAGCGTGGTGTCCAGCTTGGTTTCCAGCCGGCGCAGTGCACGGCTGATGCCGGACGCCGTCTGCCCCAACTGCTCTGCCGCTGCCGTGATCGATCCGCTGTCGATGACCACCACAAACGCTTGCAACTCTTCCAGCGTGACTTTCATCGCTTTTCGCTGCCGTTTCTCTGCCTCAGATAGCGTCATCATAACCGGTTATTTTAATAAATAAAAAAAACCCTGATCGGTACGCATCTCGCCAAAAAGTTAACCAAAATCACAAAACATTAACGCAAAAAATTTTCGTATTGCGCATTGTTTTGCGCAAATGCTACACCATTTGCAACACGCACGCTTTCACCAAGGGAAAACCGACTCAATGAGCAGCAACACCACACTGAACGCACAGTTAGATGCCCTGATAACAGGCACCCTCGGCCTGAAAGACGAAGGCCGCTTTCATGAGCCTAATCTGGATGGCACGCCGGGAGATTATATCTCTTTCAACAGTTGGGAATGGCCGCAGGGCGTGGGCCTGTATGGTCTGTTTCGCCTGTGGGAATTCACCCGCCGAGACGATCTGCTCGCCACCCTTAACACCTGGTTTGACAGGCAAATCGCACAGGGCTTACCGCCGCTCAATGTGAATACCACCGCCCCGATGCTGCCGCTGTCACTGCTGTGGCAACACACCCGCAATGACCATTACGCGCGTGTTCTGGACAGTTGGGCGGACGATGTGATGACCAAGCTGCCGCGCACGCCGGAACAAGGCTTCCAGCATGTGGTATCCGACGGCGTGAACCAGATGGAGATATGGGACGACACGCTGTTTATGGTGGTGTTGTTCCTGGCGCATTACGGTACGGTGTCAGGCCGTCAGGAACTGGTCGACGAAGCGGTACGCCAGTTTTTGCTGCACGCGCGCTACCTTAACGATCCGAAAACCGGTCTGTGGTATCACGGCTGGAGTTTTGCGCAAAAGAGTAATTTTGCGCAAGCGCGCTGGGCACGCGGCAACGCGTGGATCACCGTTGGGATTCTCGACCTGCTAGAGGTCGCTCATATCGACAACGGTGTGCGTCTCTATCTGTTGGAGTGCCTCAACGCACAGGTGAACACCCTGATCGATCTGCAAGCCGAAAGCGGTGCCTGGCATACCCTGCTGGACCACCCTGACAGCTATGAAGAAATTTCCGCTACCGCCGGTTTCGGCTACGGCCTGCTGAAAGGCGCACGCCTGGGTCTGGGCGATGAGCGCTGGCTGGCGGCGGGGAAAAAAGCGTTACAGGCAGTGCGCCAGAATATCGATGCGCAAGGCACGGTGCAGAATGTCTCGTACGGCACGCGCATGGGGCGCACGCTTGATTTTTATAAACAGATTCCGCTGCAACCCACCGCCTACGGTCAGTCGCTCGCCATTTTGTGTTTGAGTGAAGGCATCCGTATTGCGGAATAAATGATCTACGACACATTGTGATCCGGGGAATAATAAATGAACACTGACACTATTTATCGCCGTGCTTTGCAACAGGGTGACGCGATTCGTTACTGGCACTATTCCGATATCGCCAGCCAGCGTTATGACGTACCCGATGTGCCCATGCAGGGTGACATGGACCCGTTTTTCTTCCTGAGCAAAAAGAAAAACTTTATCCCGCATACCTATCCTTGCCGGGTCGACTTCCAGCAACGCTATCTGGAGAAGAAACCACAGCCGTTCGGCGCGTTCGAACTGACCCGGTGGTGGTTCCCGTTTGGTTCTGACCGCGTAGACCTTTCTGGTTTCTGGTTCCGCCCTACCCGCATCGGTGCCTGGGCGCAAACCTGGCTGGAAGCCGAAACCGACGGTGAGGTGACCCTGCGTTTCACCACCTGCGGCGGTGGCATCGTGCAGGTTAACGGCGAAGATGTCGCCTGGAGCGCCGCCTACCAGCGCAATCTGGAAAACACCCTTGAGGTCACCGTCTCCCTTAAATCGGGGCTAAACGATGTTCGAGTCTGGTTTGACGATCTGGCCGAGCGGGATATTCGCTTTTTCTTCCAACTCGATTACGTGGCGGGCATCCCCGTCAATGTGGCGCTGGCCTCACCGGTTTGCGCACCGTGCGTAGCGGAAATGGAAGCGTTGCTGGAAGGGGTGTCCTTCGAATACTCCGCCTACAGCCGCGGGGATATCAACCTCTGCTTCCCCGCACCTGCAACCCGGCCGCTGACCATCGCCTGCCGGGTATTAGGCGATTTTATTTCGCTGGATAGCCCTATCGAGCTGGAAACCGAATTGCGCCCGGGGCAACAGATGGCGCGAATCGCCAATACCGCGCAGCTCCCGGCGGATTTCCGCAACTTCGTGATTACGCTCTCCAGCAGTGATTTTTCGATCAGCCGCACCCTTGGCGTCGAGATTTGCCATGCCACCGCGCAGCAGATTGTGCCAGAGACCTTAGCGGCGCGTATTGCCGACGCGCTGCACACCGTCGCCACGCAAGGGGAATACAGCAGCGTTAAAGCGTTAGCCAGACTGGCTTGCGGCATGGCCGATGAGGAAACCCACGCCATGCTGGAGGGGGTATTGCCTTCGGTGCTGGATTGTCATGATTGTGCCGACTTCACGCTGGTGCCGTTGCTGTGGTGCCGCATCGCCTGGGGTGATGCCATTGCACCGGCCACCCGGGAAAAAATCGATGCCGCCATTCTGCACTTCCGTTACTGGATGGATGAGCCGGGCAACGACGTGCAGTGGTACTTCTCGGAAAACCATGCGCTGCTGTTCCACACCGCCGCCTACCTGGCGGGCAGCTTCTTCCCACAGGCCACCTTCGTGCGTACCAACCGCAGCGGGAGCGAGCAGGCTGCCGCTGGCAAGCAGCGGGTGCTCGATTGGCTCACGCATTTTGAATCCTGCGAGATGGCAGAGTGGAACTCCGCCCCCTACTTCCCGGTGGATTTGAAAGGGTTAACCGCGTTGGCCGCACTTTCTCCCGACGCCGATATTGCCGCACGCAGCCGCCGCGCGATCCAACGGTTGATTGAGCAAATCGCCCGTTCCTGTCATCAGGGGATGTTGACGGCTTCTCAGGGGCGTTCTTACGAGCACACCTTGCGCGCCGGACGCTCATTGGAGTTGGCCGCGATCTCGCGTCTGCTGTGGGGCAAAGGCAACTACGGCTGCCGCTTCCACGCCTTGCCGCAGTTGGCGCTACTGCTGCGCGATCACGGCTTGACCCTCGATCCGGCACTGGCCGAGGTTGCGGTGTGGCAGAAACCGACCGCGCAAGAGTGGTGCTTTGCCCAAGGGGCCAACCGTATCGCCAAACTGTACCACTACAAAACCCGCCATGTGGCAATGGGCTCCATTGCCGCTTACCGCTGGGGCGAGTGGGGATATCAGGAGACGCCGCTGCATCTGCGCATTGGTGATATTCCCGAAGCGCAGGTGTGGATCAACCACCCCGGCGAAACGATACACGGCGGATTTGGCAGACCGTCTTACTGGGGCGGTTGCGGTACGCTGCCGCGCGTCCAGCAGTATCGTGGACTTGCAGTGCTGACCTTCACCACCCACGAAGGACAACCGACGTTCACCCACGCCTGGCTGCCGCAGCACATCTTTAGCGATGTGCGTATCAGCCCCGAGCGCATCGCGTTGCAAAGCGGCGCTGGCATGGCGCTGTTGTTCGGCTCCCAGCCTTTTCACATCGTGGAAACGGGCCCGACCCGCCACTGTGAAGTGCAGCAGCACGGCAGACAGACCACCTGGCTGGTGCGCCTGAATGATGCCGCTGACATTCACTCGCTGGACCGTTTTACCCAGACCTTTGCCGATCTCACCGTGCAACGCGAGGCCGATGACACCCTGCGGGTGCGCGATCCGGTCTACGGTGAAGTGCGCTTTCTGCCGGATGGCCGCGTGGAGGCGCAGGGCCGCACCCTTGACCCGGATGCCTGGAGCGTGGCGGGCACACACGGCGAACTGGCGCTGTAACCCTTTTTCATCACGCAACACCACTGACAACACCGCTCTACCCTAATAATCAACTGCTCAGGCCACTGGCCTGAGCTGGAGGATCACTATGGACACTCAAGTTAGCCAAAAAGAAGCTGCTGTCCCTCACGGCGACAGCCAAACCGCCGCCAACACGCCCCCCAAAGGGCGCTACCGCTGGACTATCTGCTCGATGCTGGTGTTCGCCACTACGGTGAACTATATGGACCGCCAACTGCTCGGGTTGCTGGCACCGATGCTGCAAAAAGATATCGGCTGGACGCAAATGGAGTACAGTTGGCTGGTTAACGCCTTCACCATTGCCTACGGCGCGGGCACGCTGATTTGCGGCCGCATCATCGACAAGCTGGGCACCAAGATCAGCTACGCCGTGGCGATGGTGGTCTGGAGCGCCGCCGCCATGTTGCACGCCGCCGTCGGCACCGTGGTTGGGTTTGCCATTGTGCGCGTCATCCTGGGACTGGGGGAATCGGCCAACTTCCCGGCGGCGATGAAAGTCATCGCCGACTGGCACCCCAAGAAAGAGCGCACGCTGGCTACGGGGATTCTGGGCGTCGCCGTTAACCTTGGCGTCGTCGTCTCTCCCGCCTTGATTCCGTTTATCGCCATTCATTACGGCTGGCACGGGGCGTTTCTGATTCTGGGTGCGGTGGGCTTTGTCTGGCTTATCCCGTGGTTTTTCCTGTTTGGCAAACCGCAAGATAAAGCCTCTGCCGAGGAACTGGCCTGGATCCGTCAGGACAAAGAAGAGCACGTCAGCGTGGAATCCATCAAATGGACGCACCTGCTGCGCTACCGTCAACTGTGGGCCTTTGCGCTGGGTAAGATGCTGACCGATCCTATCTGGTGGTTCTTCCTGTTCTGGCTGCCAAAATGGCTGAACGAAACCCGCGATATCAATATGGCCGGATTGGGTGTGCCGTTGATCATGATCTATCTGTTTGCCATTGGCGGCAGTCTGGGGGCAGGCTGGTTGCCCG
The DNA here is from genome assembly GCF_025962655.1 of Candidatus Symbiopectobacterium sp. NZEC151. Lineage (GTDB taxonomy): Bacteria > Pseudomonadota > Gammaproteobacteria > Enterobacterales > Enterobacteriaceae > Symbiopectobacterium. The sequence goes on from NZ_JAGFPE010000003.1 coordinate 474,921, forward strand.
GTAAACTGATGAGTATGGGTTTCAGCGCTGCGAAAGCACGCAAAACCACCATGCTGATTTGCGCCTGTGCGGTCATTCCTATTTTTGCCGCGACGCAGGTGGAAAGCCTGTGGCTGGCCGTTGCCATCGTCGGGTTGGCTGCTGCTGCGCACCAAGGCTGGTCAGCAAACCTGTTGACGTCGGTGTCCGATCTGTTCCCCAACGCGGCGGTGGGTTCGGTCGTCGGTATCGGTAGCACCTTTGGCATGATCGGCAGCGTGATCTTCTCCACGGTGATCGGTGCCGTACTCGAGGCGTCAGGCAACTATTGGGCGCTGTTCGCCATCAGTTCCGTGGCCTATCTGGTCGCCTGGGGCGTGATGTACCTGCTGCTGATCCCCAATATGGAACGGGCGAAATTCAAATAATCGCTCAATAAATTTCATACACCATCATGAGGGCTAATGCCCTCATGATGCGTTTAACGCCGCCACGGACTGGCGCTCAACCATGGCACACGCCAGTTCTATACGCCGTGGGATCGTCACGTTGCCGACGATAATGTCCTGCAACAACTCAAGCGCAATAACGCCGATTTCCTGCACCGGCAGGTGCACAGTGGTCAGCGGCGGCGATGCAAATTCGGCCTGCGGCAAGTCATTCATCCCCACCACCGAGATATCCCCCGGCACATCCAGACCTAAGCGCTGCAACCCGTTAATGGCCCCTAACGCCAAAGAGTCATTGGCACACAGGATCGCCGTGCAGGTGCGCTTTTTTTCGCGAAACCACGCTACCACCGCCTGTTCAGCCAGTTCGGGAAGCCAATCAGTGACGCTGATCACCTGCTGCTCGGCGCAGGGCAGTTGAAAATAACGCATCGACTCCTGCCAGCCCTCATGCCGCTGTTCAATGGTTCGTCGGCCGGGATGGGTCAAAAACAGGATATCGCGATGCCCGTGCGACACCAGATAGTCAGCCGCCATCCGGGTTGCCGAGCGGTTACACGGCATCACGCTGGAGAGCCGCATCAGCGGATCTTCGCTGTTCACCAGCACCGCAGGTTTTTTCAGGTTGACGACAACGTCTAAAATCGCCGGATCGTCGACAGTCAGTGCCAGCATCCCGCCGATATCATCCTGATTAAGCAGATCGGTCAGCGCCTGCGTGCCTTTGTCGGACAGCGGATGGGTCACCAAATCCAGCCCCAGCACTTTGGCGCGCTCTTTCAGCCCTTGCAGCACATACCAACTGAATTGATAACGGTGATAATCCAGCATCGCCACCTGAGAGACGGCCAGAACGATACGGGAGCCCCCCATTTCCACGGCAGGGCTGTAGCGCACCGCCCGCGCCACTTCCAGGATCTGCGCGCGCAGCGCCTGACTCACCCCTTTTTCGCCGCTCAGCGCACGTGATACCGTGCTTAACGAGGTGCCACAGCGTAAGGCGATATCTTCCAGCCGTACTCGGCGCGAACCGCCATCACTCTTTTCTGCGTCAACCGGATTTTTTTTGTGATTGTTTTCCATAATCTTACACAGTCGTCAAGGATTAAGATGCACACTTACTCTACTGTGAAGCCATGAAGGCTGTCAGCGTCTTTCACATTGATTTGTTAGCCTTGAGCGTGAATAAGGAGAAAAATCACCATGATCGAGACGGAGAGATTGATTCTGCGCCAGTGGCGCGATGAAGATTACCCCATTTTTGCCCAATTGAATGCCGACCCGGAAGTGATGCGCTATTTCCCTGAGCTGATGTCGCGTGAGGAAAGCGATGCACAGATAGGCCGTTTCACAAGACATATTGCCAATAAAGGCTGGGGCTTCTGGGCCGTGGAATTGAAATCAAGCGGCGAATTTATTGGGTTCATTGGTTTACATAAACAGCAAGAAGAGAGCGGCATTCCTCATGCACCGCTTATCGAAGCGGGCTGGCGCTTGCAGGCGCGCCATTGGGGAAACGGCTATGCCACGGAAGGGGCAAAACGCGCGATTCGCTATGCCTTTGAGCAACTCGAGGCACCTGCGGTCTACGCGTATACCCCGCTGCAACATAGGGCGTCACAGCGCGTGATGATAAAAGCAGGCATGACCAACACCGGTGATGATTTTAACTATCCCAAAATACCGGCGGGTCATGCGTTGGAGCGGTTCTGCTTATACCGTATCACGCGATAGCGGCATCACACCTCAATATCCGCCCGATCGCCCTTCTCTTGCAGCCAGTTGCGGCGATCTTCAGAGCGTTTCTTCGCCAGCAGCATATCCATCATTGCCAGCGTTTCATCGACGTTATCTTCGCTGATGGTGAGCTGCACCAGACGGCGGGTATTGGGATCAAGCGTGGTTTCGCGCAGCTGTAGCGGGTTCATCTCGCCCAGCCCTTTAAAGCGCTGAACGTTAGGCTTGCCCTTCTTGCGCTTAAGCTGCTCCAGCACGCCGGCTTTCTCTTCCTCATCCAGCGCGTAGTACACCTCTTTGCCCAGATCGATACGGTAGAGCGGCGGCATCGCGACATACACGTGACCACCGGCAACCAACGGACGGAAATGGCGCACAAACAGCGCACACAGCAGCGTGGCGATGTGCAAGCCGTCCGAGTCGGCATCCGCCAGAATACAGATCTTGCCGTAGCGCAACTGGCTAAGATCGTCACTGTCTGGATCCATACCGATCGCGACAGAGATGTCATGCACTTCCTGTGAGGCCAGCACCTCATCGGAAGAGACTTCCCAGGTGTTGAGGATCTTGCCTTTGAGCGGCATGATGGCCTGAAACTCACGCTCACGTGCCTGCTTCGCAGAACCGCCCGCAGAATCCCCTTCCACCAGGAAAAGTTCGGTTTTATTCAAATCCTGTGAGGTGCAATCCGCCAGTTTCCCCGGTAACGCCGGGCCGCTGGTCAATTTCTTGCGCACCACTTTTTTGGCCGCACGCATGCGACGCTGGGCGCTGGAAATCGCCAATTCGGCCAGCATTTCAGCCGCTTGCACGTTCTGGTTCAGCCACAGACTAAACGCATCCTTCACCACGCCAGACACAAACGCGGCGCACTGGCGTGAAGAAAGGCGCTCTTTGGTCTGCCCGGCAAACTGCGGATCCTGCATCTTCACCGACAGCACGTAGGCACAGCGTTCCCAGATATCCTCAGCGCTGAGCTTCACGCCGCGCGGCAGAATATTGCGGAATTCGCAAAACTCGCGCATGGCATCCAACAAACCCTGACGCAGGCCGTTAACGTGCGTCCCACCTTGCACCGTGGGGATCAGGTTGACGTAACTTTCCGTCAGCAGTTCGCCACCTTCCGGCAGCCACAGCAGCGCCCAGTCCACCGCTTCGGTATCGCCCGCGATAGCGCCGATAAACGGTTTTTCCGGCAGCGTCGGCAGGCCGTTAACCGCTTCGCACAGGTAGTCGTTCAGACCATCCTGATAGCACCAGCGCTGTTCGGTATTGTTGACCTTGTCTTTAAACGTGATTTCCACGCCGGGGCACAGCACCGCTTTGGCTTTCAATAAATGCGTCAGGCGCGAGACAGAAAAACGCGGGCTGTCAAAAAAGCTGGCATCCGGCCAGAAATGCACGCTGGTGCCGGTGTTGCGTCGCCCGCAGGTGCCGCTCACCGTTAGCTCTTGCACCTTCTCGCCGTTTTCGAAGGCAATATCGTAAACCTGCCCGTCGCGGCGCACGGTCACTTCCACGCGTGAAGAGAGCGCGTTCACTACGGAGATCCCTACGCCGTGCAAACCACCGGAGAACTGGTAGTTTTTATTGGAGAATTTCCCCCCGGCGTGCAAGCGGCACAGGATCAGCTCAACCGCGGGCACCCCTTCTTCCGGGTGGATATCCACGGGCATGCCACGGCCATCGTCAATCACTTCAAGTGACTGATCTTCATGCAGGATCACGTCAACACGGCGCGCATGACCCGCCAGCGCTTCATCGACGCTGTTATCAATCACTTCCTGCCCCAAATGGTTGGGGCGTGTGGTATCGGTGTACATCCCAGGACGGCGGCGCACCGGTTCTAAGCCGCTGAGCACCTCAATGGCGTCAGCGTTATAACTTGATTGACTCATATTCGCGTTAGTCGTTGTTTAAATGTGTAAAACGGAATGGCGCTGAGAGGATGCACTGCCCGCGGACGACGCGTTGTCGTTGTCCGTGTCAGTCAGGACAGTGCAGTACAGAACGGATCAATCGTCGCTCAATCCAAGGAAACGCACAATAGGGTCAAAATGGTGTTCAAACCCAACAAAACTGTGGTTCCCGCCCGATTCCACCGTCTGGCGGCACGCCGTGTAATACGCCACAGCCTGCCGATAATCCAGCACTTCATCCCCTGTCTGGAGCAAACACCACAGTAAATCCGGCGCCTCGAGTGATTCAATCTGCATCACTTTCAGGTCGTAAATATGCCGAGACTCTAGCACATATTCTTCACCTGTATAGGGGTTACGATATTCGCCGAGATGTTCCAGCAACAGTTCGAAGGGTTTCACCGCCGGATTGACGACAACGGCGGGCAAGGTAAAACATTGTGACAGCCAGGTGGCGTAATAGCCGCCCAGCGATGAGCCCACCAGACCGATCGGATGCCCCGCGCGCTCCATCACCAGTGACTCCAACAAATCCGCCGCCTCCGCTGGATAGGGCGGCAGTTGCGGCACCAACATCTCGATGTGGGGATGGTGTTGCGCCAACCATGCAGCCAGCGCCGTCGCTTTCGCCGATTTCGGCGTACTGTTGAATCCGTGAAGGTAGAGTAGCGTAGGCATTAATAGCCGTCCGAATCCATATCGGGCAAAAACTCTCTGCCGTTCAGACGGTAGACGCGCGTCTCCAGCGAACCGTCCGATAACAGATCCAAATAACGCCAGCCGGGGCCGACATCGTCAATGGTAAAGTTGGTGCAGTGCGGTTTGAACTGCACACAGGTGGAGGGCGTCGCCATCAGCCTGCGTCCGTTCCAGTCGAGATCCAGCTCCTGATGAATATGCCCGCACAGCACATTTTTCACCTGCGGATAACGCGCCAGCACCGCATCCAGATGGTGCGCGTTACGCAGGCTATGCTGATCGAGCCAGGTACAGCCTGAAGCCAGCGGATGGTGATGTAACAGCAACAGCGTATGGCGCTCTGGAAAACGCAGCAGGCTGCGCTCCAACCACTCAAGTTGATATTCGCTCAACTCGCCGTGGGGCACGCCAAACACCTGGCTGTCCAACAAAATAATCTGCCACGATTCACCCAGCAGCACGTGCTTGGAAGGGGCTACGCCGGCCTGTGCCAGCACATCCACCATCGCAGGCTGGAAATCATGGTTTCCCGGCAGCCACACGCAAGGCGCGGATAACTGCGCAATGCCGCGCGTGAAATGGTGGTAGGCCTCCTGCGAATGATCCTGAGCAAGATCTCCCGTTGCCACAATCAGGTCAACATCCTGCCCCGGCCCCTGCGCTTGAATGGCAGACAGCACGGCATGGTAACTGCGGTATGTGTTCACGCCGAGCAACGTCTCGTGCTCGCCGGCAAACAAGTGGGTATCGGTTATTTGCAAAATCCTGATTCTGGCCCCACTCGCCACAGGAACTTTCAGCAGACTTTCCAAAAAATAGTATCCTTGGTTACTGAAATCTGTCTAACAGACTGGAATCGGCATTGAGCGGTGCCGATGTAAAACCATACGCCAGGCAGTACCTTAGCCAATCAGCAAGAAACTGATTAATTTGATGCTTTTCATCACGTTGATGTAACTTTTTATTCGGGTAATCATAACGTGCTTTAAAACGGTAGATCTGCTGACTGGCACACACTTCCGCAACCAGCGCGTCGTGGTAGAGCCGCACGCTCAACGTTGGCAGGCTCCAATAGCTGACGGCGGGCGCAATCTGCTGGATTTCAACCAATGAGGTATAACGCGTGGATTCCACTATCGTTAAACGATAGCTCGCACTATTTACATGATAAACCGCACTTTCTCCGACTTCATCCTTTCGCGGCAATAAACGGCGTAATTGTGCGAAATTCATTTCGCACAGCCGCATCATGGCCGGAAAATCCGGGGTGTAGCGTTTCATCAGCTTACTCCGTCCACGCCTGTCTCAATTGCGTATGGTGCAACGCCAACCATTGCAGCGCAATGACAGACGCCGCGTTATCAATAATTCCACTCTCCACCCAGGCATAGCTCTGTTCGCGGCTGACAACGTGCACCCGAATGTCTTCATTCTCTTCGACCAGACCGTGAATGCCCTGTGCGGCACGGGCATCCACTTCGCCCACCATCACCGCCAGACGTTCACTGGTGCCGCCTGGGCTCGCCAGATAGCTGATAATCGGCTTACAGCGCCCAACGTTGAGACCGGCCTCTTCCTGCGCTTCCCGTCGCGCCACCGCTTCCAGGCTCTCACCCGGTTCAATCATGCCGGCCACCAGTTCAAACAGCCACGGGCTCGGGCTGGTGTCATACGCGGCAATGCGGATCTGTTCAATCAGCACCACTTCATCGCGCACCGGATCGTAGGGCAGCAACACAACCGCATGACCACGCTCCAAAATTTCCCGGCTGACTTCACCGCTCATTCCACCGTTAAACAACCGATGACGAAAACGATAACGCTCCAGCGAAAAAAAACCATCGTACAGTGACTCTCGTGCAATAATTTCTACATCGTCTTTATGGAAAGTCGCCGGATGGGACACAGACACAGCCATACCTCAACTCCTTGCGAGCAATAGCAGGTATGTAGACGTGTCTCATATATCATGATGGACATCATACTTGCGATGCTTTGTGATAAATTGGATTAGTACAACACCTATTTGACCAAACGTTAGGGCCTGAGAGCAAATTAAACCCCCTAATGGGGTCGGTCAGGGGGAAGATGGCACGTTCAGCCAACTTATCCTATTGGCACATTCTGATAGAATCTGCCGGATTCGTTTTTTGACAGCGCTATCTCCGCTACATCGTTGCCTTAGCTGCACAACAAGGAATGCACATGAAGAAATTGCTCCCTCTTCTTATTGGTCTGAGCCTGAGCGGCTTTAGCGCCGTGGGTCACGCGGAAAATCTGTTACAGGTCTATCAACAGGCTAAAACCACTAACCCGGATTTGCGCAGCTCGGCTGCCACCCGTGATGCCGCCTTCGAGAAAATCAACGAGGCGCGCAGCCCCCTGTTGCCACAGCTCGGGCTTGGCGGTGACTACGGTTACACCAACAACTTTCGCGGTGCGCAAGACGGCGTCAACAGCAATGCTATCAGCGGTTCCTTACAGTTGACCCAGACCCTGTTTGATATGTCGAAATGGCGTGCCCTGACGCTGCAAGAAAAGCAGGCAGGCATTCAAGACGTGACCTACCAGACGGCCCAACAGTCACTGATCCTCACGACCGCTACCGCCTATTTCAACGTGCTGCGCGCCATTGACGCGCTCTCCTACGTTAACGCCCAGAAACAGGCCATTTACCGCCAGCTCGATCAAACCACCCAGCGCTTTAATGTCGGCTTGGTGGCTATCACCGACGTACAGAACGCCCGTGCCCAATACGACAGCGTATTGGCCAGCGAAGTATCTGCACGCAACACGCTGGATAACGCGCTGGAAAATCTGCGTCAGGTCAGCGGTAATTTCTATCCGCAACTGGCGGGGCTGAACATCTCCCGTTTCTCCACCGAGAAACCGGGGGCGATCGCCACCTTACTGAAAGACGCGGAAAGCCATAACCTGAGCCTGCTGTCCGCACGTCTCAGCCAGGATCTGTCGCGTGAGCAGATTCGTTCAGCGGAAACCGGTCATATGCCAACGTTGGATCTGACGGCCTCCTCCGGCGTCAGCAATACGCGCAATTCTGGTGCAAATAAGACAGCATCGGAGATCGATGCAGGCCAAAATAAAATCGGCCTGTCATTAACCGTGCCGCTCTACAGCGGTGGTGCCACCAGTTCGCGTGTGAAACAGGCACAGCACAGCTTCGTCAGCGCCAGTGAACTGCTGGAAAGCGCACACCGTTCCGTGGTGCAAACCGTGCGTTCCTCGTTCAACAATATTTCTGCCTCGATCAGCAGCATCAACGCTTACAAGCAGGCCGAAGTGTCAGCGCAAAGTTCTCTGGATGCGATGGAAGCAGGCTATCAGGTCGGTACTCGTACCATTGTCGACGTGCTGGATGCGACTACCACGTTATATAACGCCAAGCAGCAGCTTTCTAACGCGCGTTACGACTACCTGATCAACCAGTTGAACATCAAGTCAGCGTTGGGCACCTTGAATGAAAACGACTTGCAGGCGCTGAACGGCGCGTTAGGTCAGGACGTTTCCACTTCACCGGTCTTTACTGACAGCAGCGCACCGGAGCCGAGAGCGCCGCGCGGCTAATGACGTCGACCCCGTCAGACCGTTAACGACCTTAAGGAGATACTTAGCGTATCTCCTTTTTGTTTGCCTCGGATTTATGCCAAGCGGTCCGAACGCGCAATAAAATGTATAGCAACGTAAAGAGCAGACGTTCTGGCAAGCGTAATGCTTTAAATTCAGCCAGCCATCCCCTATGCTAATGCAGACTTGGCACACCTTTGGCATTGACGCCTTACCCTCTGGGATAACCATATGAAACGTACAGAAAACATACAGAAGGACGCTTTCCGAAAAGGGTGGCGCACTTATCGTCTGGCACCGGTCGCGCTGGCGATCGGCGCTGCTTTTATTCTGGCCGGTTGTGAGCAGACCGACGAAACCGTGTCGATGTATCAAAATGCGGATGACTGTTCGACGGCGAACCCGTCCATGAGCGCGCAGTGCACCACGGCGTACAACAACGCGCTGAAAGAAGCCGAAAAAACCGCACCGAAATACGCCAGCAAAGAAGACTGCGTCGCAGAATTTGGCGAAGCGCAATGTACGCCAGTCCCCGCTCAGGCAGGCGTCGCCGCGCAACCAACGCAAACCAGCAGTTCCTGGATGCCGCTGATGGCCGGTTATATGATGGGCCGCATGATGGGCGGTGGCGCGGGCTTTGCTCAGCAGCCGCTGTTCTCTTCCCGCTCTCCGGCAAGCCCGGCCAACGGCCAGTTCGTTGACGCCAGCGGTAAAAGCTACGGCGCTGCCACCTCCGGTCGTAGCGTTACCGTACCCAAAACAGCTCTGGCACCTAAACCCGCGACCACCAACACCATCACCCGCGGTGGTTTTGGCGAAAGCGTCGCCAAGCAGACCAGCATGCAACGTAGCAGCGCCAGCACCGGTTCCAGTTCCTCTTCTCGCAGTATGGGTGGCTAAGGAACATAAGCATGAAGCGCGTTGATATCGCCGAACGCCCGGATTGGCGTGAAAAGGCTACAGAGTTTGGTTTCAACTTTCACACCATGTACGGCGAGCCCTACTGGTGTGAAAATGCATACTACCAGTTCACGTTGGCGCAGATTGAAGAGCTGGAGGCCGCGACCGCAGAGCTGCACCAGATGTGCCTGCAAGTGGTCGAAAAGGTGGTCGGCAGCGATGAGCTAATGACTAAATTCTGCATTCCCAAGCATACCTGGGAATTTGTCAGAAGCTCCTGGCGCAGCCAGCAGCCTTCGCTCTACTCGCGCCTCGATCTGGTCTATGACGGAAAAGGCCCGGCCAAGCTGCTGGAAAACAATGCGGATACACCGACATCGCTGTATGAAGCAGCCTTTTTTCAATGGCTGTGGTTGGAAGATCAGAAAGATGCCGGAAAGCTGCCGCAGAATGCCGATCAGTACAACAGCATTCAGGAAGCGCTGATCGCCCGCTTTGAAGAACTGCGCCTCAATCACGGCTTCGGCCTGCTGCATATGGCCTGCTGTCAGGACACTGAAGAAGATCGCGGCACGGTGCAATACCTTCAGGATTGCGCGCTGGAAGCAGGCCTGCCCACAGAATTCCTCTTTATGGAAGAGATTGGGCTGGGTGAAAAAGGCCAGTTCACCGATATGCAAAATCAGGTGATCGGCAACCTGTTCAAGCTCTACCCGTGGGAATTCATGCTGCGCGAAATATTTTCCACCAAGCTGGAAGATGCGGGTGTGCGCTGGCTGGAACCGGCCTGGAAAAGCATCATCTCCAACAAGGCGCTGCTGCCGATGCTGTGGGAAATGTTCCCCAACCATCCCAACCTGCTGCCCGCCTATTTTGCCGGTGACGATCACCCGCCACTCGACAGCTACGTGGTCAAACCGCTGTTCTCACGTGAAGGTGCCAATATTCAGATCGTGAAAAATGGGCAGCAGATCGCCACCGTTGACGGCCCCTACGGTGAAGAAGGCAAGATCGTTCAGCAGTACTACCCACTGCCAACCTTTGGCGACAGCCATACGGTGATCGGCAGTTGGTTGATCAACGATCAGCCGTGCGGTATTGGTCTGCGCGAAGATCGCGAACTGATCACTCAGGATCTGTCACGCTTTTACCCACATATCATTCTGGACTGACTCTCGCAGTCAGGAAAAGCCACTGAAATCGGTGGCTTTTTTCTTAACCATACCTCACTAATATCATGATGTAATTGAATTAATTCCTGAAAAGATTAAAGAACAAGCTCTCTTCGCCGATACTCAATAGCGATATTTACATCATCGAAAAAGGACTTTTATGAAAAAGCGACTTCTGTCCGCGCTGCTGCTTTGCGCCGTCAGCACCCTGTTTACTGCCCATGCCGCCAGCACCGCCTCTCTGCCTCCCGATGTTAAAGCCATCTACGATGAAGATACCGATCTGGTAAAACGTGCAGAACAGGGCGATCTTGAAGCGCAGAACCGCCTGGCGTACAACCTGACTACCAGTGGCTCAGACAGTGCCTGGAAAGAAGGATTTGTATGGCTGAAACGCGCTGCGGATGGTGGGCATGTCCCCTCGCAGTTTGCTGTCGGCAAAATCTATTTCACCTCGAAAAGAATTCCACACGATCCACAGCAGGGACAGGCGTACCTGACCAAAGCGGCCGATGCCAATTTACCTATCGCGCAAATGGCGCTGGCAAGCCTGCTCGCCGATGGCAAAGCGTTGAAGAAGGATGCAAAAGCGTCGGCGTTTTGGGCAAACCGCCTGCTGAACAATGCCAAAGCATCAGAGAGCCACAAAAAAACAGCGCAGGATATTGTAGACTCACTTAAAAACGGCTAACGCGTTCACACCAGTAAACGAAGAGTGTGAGTCGTTAGGCAAGCCCACAGTATGTGGGCTTATTTAAGCCCTAACCTGTACTAAAGAGAATGAGGCCGTCTTCCCTTAATCGCACTGACGGGTTGCTCACACGATAATTTTTCAGTGAGATGTTTTTGCATCTCCATAAGATTAAGTGCCATCTGACTGCTCATTAATCTGTTTTGGGTCAAATCGGACATAATAGATCCCATCATGTCAAAATCATTCATTTTGCATGACAATAATATGTTATGGAGTTTCGGAAACCTAGAGTAAAAATCATGAAAAATAAAGCTCTCGTTATTCTCTTTTAAGCTCCCCAGACTGCTACTTCTGGAATGCGTCGAACGAAGGATATTCTGATAGTCAGCAATGAAATACCGTTCATCAATAGCGATATCGCTCAACATAATATCCATCCTTATTTTTTTAATAATATGATTATCTATTGAGAGAGTGATCGTTCTAGTATCCGTATCAAATTCGCTATGAAAGCGATCCTTGTGTGCTTCGCCCGCGTAGGACTTAAGTTTCTCAAAAACGGAAATGACGCCGTACCAGTGATTAGAAGGAATATCAACGCCATCACTGCTTTCAACTCCCTGACAAGGGGCTCTATCCTGATAAAGAATGTTATATAAGGTTTGTATGGCGTGTTCTTTTTTTTCTGTTCTAAACAGGTCTTTAAATTTGTCCCATAACCCCATATGTGTGGCTTCATATCGATTGCCACTCAATAGATGGGAAACCCTAGAGTAATTAAGTTCATAGCCATTTATGTTTATTGACATTTTATTTCTTCTACGTGATTAATTAAAATCTCATAATATAAACATCAAGTTGGCCCGCCACCAGGTTATAACCCTATACGCCACCATGGTTTGATCACCATATAACTTATTATCGCTGAGAATACCGTCCACGATTAGCATCCCGGCTAATCAATCACTGCATTTGATGCATCGGCCAAAAAAAAGCCCGCGTATAAACGCGGGCCCGATGCTCAAACTTAACTGCCTACTTGTACCGACAACATACTCAAGGCTCCCATCACAATACCATCGACAGGCACCGTGATGGGTTCTTCGCCATCCCAACTGCCCAGCACATAGAGCAGCGGTAAAAAGTGGTCGGGCGTCGGGTTCGATAACGCCGCCCCTTTATGTTGCATAAAGTCCACCAGCGGGTGGTTATCGCCCTGATAGTTCAGGTTGTCTTTCACAAACTGATTGAAGGAAACCGCCCAGTCATAAGGCGTGGCATCGCCATCCCATTTCACCATACGCAGGTTATGCACCACGTTACCACTGGCGACGATCATATAGCCCTCATCGCGTAGCGCTGCCAGTTTGGTGCCCAATTGGTAGTGATACTCTGCCGATTGCGTACCGTCCACGCTCAGTTGCACCACAGGAATATCCGCATCCGGGTACATCTTGATCAACACGCCCCAGGAGCCGTGGTCAAACCCCCACTGCTCGTGGTCAGCAATCACCGGCAGCGGTGCCAACGCGTGTTGAATGCGCTCCGCCAATTCAGGCGATCCCGGTGCCGGATACTGGGTATCAAACAGCGCCTGCGGAAAACCGCCAAAATCGTGGATGGTGCGCGGTTTTTCCATCGCCGTTACCGCCGTGCCACGGGTATACCAGTGAGCCGAGACCGCGATAATGCCTTTCGGGCGCGGCAGGGTTTCGCCTAACTGACGCCATGCGCGCGTATATTCATTCTCTTCCAACACGTTCATCGGGCTACCATGGCCGAGAAACAGTGCGGGCATCCGGGAAGTGTTCATAGAAGTATCCTTAGTGAGTCATATTGATGTGCCGGTGCACTCGATAGGATTACTCTACGCCCTTTTTCGCCGGGAGAAAGTCACCGGCGGGTGATGAAGAACATCAATAAATTTGAATCATCACGTGTAGTCCCCCGTAATCTTGACGTCAGCACCTTCGCTATGCTCGTTCACACTGCCACCCCGTTTCCCGCCATTCGAGACTGTGCGTAAGCCTCAAACCAGAAAGGAAGGCTTCATCGTGCGATACCACAATTATTGCGCCCGGGAACGTGGACAACGCGGCCTCAATCGCCTGCGTTGACGCCAGATCGAGATGATTGGTGGGTTCATCCAGCAGAAGCAATTGCGCAGCATCACGGCGCCACAGCACGCAAGCCAGCGCCGCCTTCAAGCGCTCACCGCCGCTCAACGCCGTCAGAGGTAAACCAACCTTATTAGCACCCAGTTGCAGTTGCGCCAGCCGGGTACGCAAGACCCCCTCCTCCAGCGGCGTATCGTCGGTATTCAGATGCGCCAGCACCGACAACGAGAGATCTAAACGCGACAAATGCTGATCAAGATAAGCCGTGATAACTGAAACGCGACAGTCACCACAGACCGGCGTTTCATCGCCCATCATCACCTTGAGCATGGTCGATTTGCCACAGCCGTTTGGCCCGCGCAGCGCTACCCGCATCGGGCCATCCATCCGCCAGTTGAAAGGAGAATTCGCGATATGGGGCAATACGAGGCGATCCATCACCAGTACCGGTTTGTTGGGGGCGACATGGCTGCCTGGCAGCGTGAATAATATCGGGCTATCTTCCTCTACCCTTCCCCGCATCTCACAGACAGCGGCATTAAGCACATCATTTTGCTCACGGTGTTGCTTACGCAGCGTACCTAAACGCGCTTTTGCCGCCGCTTTGTATTGCACCCGCTCAAAGGAAGCAATATTCAGTGAATCTACCGTGCGTAAGGTCTGCGCCGAACGCCGCTGGCTGGCATCATGCTCTTTTTGCAAACGCATACGGGTGCGCCGACGCTCGGTGGTAGCATGTTCCAATGCCGCCTGAGCAGCCTGCTGCTCGGTCTGGCGCTGACGCTGATAGTCATCATAATTGCCGCCATAGTGACACAGACCCATCGGGGTCAGTTCCAAAATGCGTGGCATCATCGCCAGTAGTTCACGATCGTGCGTTGCCACTAATGCGCCGCCGCGTCGCTGGGAAAGCTTGTCGTAAAACCACGATCTCGCCTGGCGATCGAGGTGATTAGTCGGTTCATCAAGCAGTAAATAGTCAGCATCAGCCATAAACGCCGCGCACAACAGTGCCCGCACGCGTTCACCGCCGCTCAGTTCAGCAGCACGTTTATCAGGAACAAACGCAGGCAAATGGGCTTCGGCAAACGCTGCCGCCAAACGCTCTTGTAAATCCCAAGCACCGTCCAGATGTTCGAGATCTTCCGGCTGATAGTCGCCTGATTCAATACGCTGACGCGCGGCAAAAATATCCCGATAACCCAGCAGTTCAGCCAGCGTTGTCGTTGGTAAAATCCTATGCTGCTGAGCAACATAAGCCAGAGAACTCACACGTTCAATTTGACCGAAAGCGGGGGATTCATACCCTGCCAGCAGACGTAGCAGCGATGTTTTTCCGCAGCCGTTACGTCCGACCAAACCGCATAATGTGGAATCAAGCGACAGAGTTAGCGGGCCGAAAAGCGTCAAGCCGGTCGCAAATTGGCAGGTGACCTGATGCAAAATAAAACAAGGGGATTGCGCACAATGAGCCATAAGCACTCCTGAATGAAATCAATAACCATCCCCGATAACGCATTCGCGTTAGCAAGGATCCGAATTCATCAGTCGTGTTTGTTCATTTTCCGTGTGCGCTCCGGTGAGACGAGAAGTTCGTCGCGGCAAAGGTTAGCGGACCGCAGGATCTGACTCAAGGTTAATTTTTATCTCGTTGAGCAATGAGATAGATAAGCACTCGGGCAGTCATGCATTCAGGTGCAGGCCCTTGAACGCAAAAACCCCGCAGAAGCGGGGTTTTTTAAGACGTGAAGTCGACCGATAAGCCGCTTTCTTTCATAAAAAGTGTCGTGGACAGTCATTCATCCCCACTGGAGCCTATACGCAAAAACCCCGCCGAAGCGGGGTTTTTTAAGAGGTGAAGTCGACCGATAAGCCGGGTTCTGTCGTGGACAGTCATTCATCTAGGCCAGCACTCACGCACTGGCTCAAGCAGCCTACCCGGGTTCAGTACGGGCCGTACCATGTGAACCCCTATTTGGCCTTGCTCCGGGTGGAGTTTACCGTGCCGCGAACGGTTACCCGCCGCGCGGTGCGCTCTTACCGCACCCTTTCACCCTTACCTGATCCCACTTACGTGGGCCATCGGCGGTTTGCTCTCTGTTGCACTGGTCGTAGGTTTTACCCTCCCAGGCGTTACCTGGCACCCTGCCCTATGGAGCCCGGACTTTCCTCCCCTCCACGCGTATCCCCCGAAAGGGACAACCATGAAGCGGCGACTGTCTGGTCAACTTCGGCGCGAATGATAGGCGAATTAGTCTTGGTTGTCATCCTCTGCGTCGTCATCCGCCGCATTTTGCGCCAGCGCATAGCGATACAGTGCGTTCTTTTTCACGCCGTGGATTTCCGCCGCCAGCGCCGCGGCCTTTTTCAGCGGCAATTCAGCGCGCAACAGCTCCAGGGTACGCAGCGCTTCCGCTGAAAGCACACTCTCATCCGGCTGGAAGCCTTCTACGATCAGCACCATCTCGCCCTTGCGGCGATTTTCGTCTTCTTTCACCCAGGCCAGCAGTTCACCCACCGGGGCACCCTGAATTGACTCCCAGGTTTTAGTCAGCTCACGCGCCAACACCACATAACGCGCATCCCCCAGCACCGTTGCCATATCGGCCAGGCTGTCAATCAAGCGGTGGGTGGATTCGTAGAAAATCAGCGTGCGCGTCTCTTCAGACAGTTGCAGTAGGCGATCCTGCCGCGCTTTGGTTTTCGCGGGCAGAAACCCTTCGTAACAAAAACGATCTGAGGCAATGCCCGCTGCCGACAGCGCCGTGATCGCCGCGCACGGCCCCGGCAATGGCACCACGCGTACGCCCGCTTCACGACAGCGGCGCACCAGATGGTAACCGGGATCGTTAATCAGCGGCGTCCCGGCATCGGAGACCAGCGCAATGGATTGTCCTTGCTGAAGCTTAGCCAGCAGATGATCGGCCTTTTGCTGCTCGTTGTGATCGTGCAGTGCAAATAAGCGAGCACTGATGGCAAAATGTTGCAATAACAGGCCGGTATGGCGCGTATCCTCCGCGGCAACCACATCCACGCCACGCAGTACGCTTAACGCACGTTCCGTAATATCGCCCAGATTGCCAATGGGCGTTGGCACAATGTAAAGCGTGGATGCAGAAATGTCTGCTTGTTGTTCATGATTCATTGTTTCATCCGGGTTGCCGATTTAATATTGAGCATCTTTATAAAAAAACCACTGGATACAGTATGCTTCCCAATCATTTCATCCGTTCGCAAACAGGGCGTATCGCGTCTGTGTTATTCGCGGCGCTGCTTCTTGCGGGATGTCCAGGCCAGGCGCCACAGCCGCCTACACCTGATGTTCAAGGTCAGGCCGGAGCCTCCTCTTACTACTACCTGCAACAAATGGAGCAAAGCCGAGATAATAACAAGGCTGGCTGGCAATTACTTGCGATTCGTGCCCTGGTTCAGGAAGGAAAGCTCCCTCAGGCAACCGAGCAGTTCAACGCGTTGCCTGCGCAGTTGGCACAACCGCAACAGCGTGAACAGCAACTACTGAAAGCGGAAATTGCTGCCGCCAACAACGACAGCAACGGCACTGCAAGCGCACTGCAAGGGCTGGACGTCAGCGCACTCTCCGCCGATCAACAGGCGCGTTACTATCAGGCGCAAATCAACGCACATCAAGGCCAGCCCTCTGCTGACCTGCTGCGCGCCTATATCGCCCAAGAGCCGCAGCTCAAAGGCGATGAGCATCAAAAGAATATCGATCAGACCTGGGTTGCCCTGACGCAGATGTCTGCGCAGGCAGCCAGCACCGTGCTGATTAACGCCAACGAAAACGTGCTGGCCGGGTGGATGGATTTGCTCACCACTTACCAGAACAACCGTGAGTCGAGCGATCAGTTGAAAGCCGCGCTGAGCGACTGGCAAACGCGCTATCCGCGCCACCCGGCGGCACAAACGCTGCCGACGCCGCTGGCATCGGGCCAGACGGCCTTGCCGGTCGCTGGTGGCGGTGTCGGCAGTGGCGTCGCCCTGCTGCTGCCGCTCAACGGTCAGGCACAGGTGTTCGCCAATGCCATCCAACTGGGTTTTAATGCGGCGAAGAGCGGTCAGGCCAGCATGGCATACAGCGCCCCTGCCGATACGGCCTCCGCAGCAACAGACAACGGGGCGGTAACCTCAATCAGTGCTCCGTATACCGCCGCCAGTGTAGCCCCCACGGCCACGCCGGCAGCCGCTAGCAGCGTGCCGGTAAAAGTCTACGACACCACGTCTCAGCCCATCGCGAATCTGGTGGCACAAGCGCAGAAGGATGGCGCATCACTGATTGTTGGGCCATTGCTGAAAAACGACGTTGAGCAACTTACCAGTCAGCAAACCACCGTGAACATTCTGGCGCTCAATCAGCCCGAGCATGTGCAAAACACCCCCAACATGTGCTTTTTCGCCCTGTCACCGGAAGATGAAGCGCGTGACGCCGCGCAATTTATTCACCGTCAGGGCAAACAACAGCCGCTGCTGCTGGTACCACGCGGCGCGTTGGGCGATCGCGTGATTAACGCCTTTGCCCAAGCCTGGCAAAGCCAGGGCGGCAATTCGCTGCTGCAACAACGTTTTGGCAATACCGCAGAGCTGAAACAGGCTATCAACAGCGGTGCAGGGTTGAGTTTGAACGGCCAGCCGGTCAATGTGATGTCCTCGGCCGCACAGCCGGGCACCACCATCGGCGGGTTAACCATTCCGGCACAGATTGAACCGACGGTCAGCACCAGCGGCAGCGGCAATGTCGACGCGGTTTACATTCTGGCGACGCCGGATGAATTGGCGCTGATTAAACCCATGATCGATATGCGCACCACCTCGCAGTCACGCCCGGCGTTATACGCCAGCTCGCGTAGCTTCCAGGCAGGACTGGGGCCAGATTTCCGTCTTGAAATGGAAGGCCTTCAGTTCAGTGAGATCCCCTTGCTGGCGGGCAGCAACCCGGCGCTGATGCAACAAGTGTCTAGCCAGTTCAAGAATGATTACTCGCTGGTACGCCTCTACGCCATGGGGATGGATGCCTGGGCGCTGGCGAATCACTTTGCCGATTTGCGGCAGTCGTCTGGTCAGCAAATTACCGGCGCAACGGGCACGTTAACCGCCAGCGCAGATTGCGTTATCAATCGCCAATTAACCTGGCTGCAATATCGCCAGGGTCAGTTGGTGCCGGTTCCCTGAATCGGCGAGCGACAGGCTCACACTATGAACAACAGGCCCGGCGCTATCTGGAACAGCAGGCCGGGCTGACGTTCGTTGCCGCCAACGTGAATTATCGCGGCGGTGAGTTGGATTTGATTATGCGGGATGGACACACCTGGGTCTTTGTAGAGGTGCGTTACCGCAAAAATGCGCAATTTGGTTCGGCAGCGGAGAGTGTGACGCCGCGCAAGCAACGGCGGTTATTGCTGGCCGCCGCGCTGTGGCTGGCGCAGCGACAGCAGAGTTTTGACACGACAAGCTGCCGATTCGATATACTGGCGATTACCGGCGAACACTATGATTGGTTGCCAAACGCCTTTGGCGCGTAAACACCGCATCTGGACGGTGTCGTTGTCAGAGAAAAGATCGCGATGCCCAAATAATGCGAATTGCAGGACAAAATACCGCCAACGCACCCGCAACGTGAAGGAAGTATAACGGGTATATTGCTCAATGGATCGCTTGGAAAATAGGTTAATGCACCGTGCTGGATAGAATAAAAGTCTGTTTCACCGAAAGTATTCAAACACAAATCGCCGCAGCGGAAGCCCTACCCGATGCGATCGCCAGAGCAGCCACTGCACTGGTGCACTCATTACTCAACGGTAACAAAATCCTGTGCTGTGGCAATGGGACTTCCGCCGCTAACGCACAGCATTTTGCCGCCAGTATGATCAACCGATTTGAAGCGGAGCGCCCCAGTTTACCGGCGATTGCACTAAATGCGGATAATGTGGTCTTAACCGCGATAGCGAACGATCGCCTGCATGAAGAAGTGTACGCAAAACAAGTGCGTGCACTCGGGCAAGCGGGCGATATTTTGCTGGCTATCTCCACCCGAGGCAACAGCCGCGATATTGTGAAAGCGGTGGAAGCCGCGGTGACGCGTGATATGACGATAGTCGCGCTGACCGGCTACGACGGCGGAGAACTGGCCGGTCTGCTTGGCCCGCAAGATGTTGAAATCCGTATACCTTCACATCGCAGTGCGCGCGTGCAGGAAATGCACATGCTGACCGTTAATTGCCTGTGCGATTTGATTGATAATTCCCTTTTCCCACACCAGAACGATTAAGGAGCACCCCCATGAGGATATGTTCTGCATTTGCCGTGCTGTCTGTCGCCCTGTTGCTGCAAGGTTGTATTGGCGTCGCTGCCGTAGGCGGTGCTGTTGCAACCAAGACTGCGACCGATCCACGCTCGGTAGGCACGCAGGTGGATGATGGTACATTGGAAGTCCGTGTCTCCAACGCCATCAGCAAAGATCAGCAGTTATCCAAAGACGCACGCATCGTGGCGACAGCCTATCAGGGAAAAGTATTGCTGACTGGGCAGGCGCCCACTACCGATCTGGCCAGCCGGGCGAAACAAATAGCCATGGGTGTAGATGGCGCTACGGAAGTCTATAACGAGATCCGTAAAGGCACCCCGGTCTCAATGGGCACCGCGTCCATGGATACCTGGATCACCACCAAAGTTCGCTCCCAGTTGCTTGCCACCGACACGGTAAAATCATCCAATGTGAAAGTGACGACCGAGAACGGTGAAGTCTTCCTGCTGGGTCTGGTCACTCAGCGCGAAGGGCGTTCCGCTGCTGAGATTGCCAGCAAAGTGAGTGGCGTTAAACACGTAACGACGGCGTTCACCTTCCTGGAATAATCGCACATCGTCGCAAGAAAAAGGGTGCCTCGGCACCCTTTTTCATTGTCCAATATCCCGATTACGCACCGGGCGCGCTGGCCAGCGAAGAGAGCAGCCACACATCGCGCCGCGTCTCCTGACCGATTTCGCCGCCAACATCCTGCTTGTCACGCGTCATGCCGGACAGAAAGGTAGAAAATCCGGCCTTTTCAATGCGATTACGGTAACGCGTATTGCCCTTGGCCTCATCCACCCGCAGCATCAGAGGAATTAAACGCGCGCCTTTCTGATCGAGCGATTTGTAAGGCCAGCGGTTGTCTTTGTCCAGATAAGGGGCCAGAAAATTAAAGGCGGTAGCAATACCGCTGCCCTGCGGCGTGCGATAGCGCCACAGATCTTCGCCCACCTTGTCTGCCAATACCGCCATGTTGGTAATGGCTTGCAGGTTGAAATAGCTGTAGTGGAAGGAACGGGTGCGAGAAAGTTCTTCCGGCTGCGCGCCGTCATCCTGAATCTGGTGATTCAGCTTGGTGCGCTGTAGCGCGGCCATCGCAGAGACCAGGTCTTTCTTGTCGAGATACCAGGCAATACCGGCCACCTGCGCGGCGTACCAGCTACCGTGGTTGTTCTTCGCCTCCGATTCCCGCTTCGCCAGCTTGCTGGTCTGCAACCATCCCAGATAGGCTGTCATCCACTCACGCATCTGCGCGTCATCCTCTTTTTTCCACCCGTTGTAATCACGCAGCATAATCAGCGCATCCACAATGCGGGTGGAGAAGTAGCGCCCGTCGAGCACGCCCGCCCCGCGTCCTGGCGCAATGCCTGGCACGCCCTGGGCAAAATCAAGGTTAGGATTCATGCGGGTTTCAGGGTCGATAAACCAGGTGCGAATCAGCGAAATCGCTTTATCGGCATAGGCGGCGTTATCGGAGAAGTACCAGGCCAACGTCAGCGTGTACACCTGATCGGTAAAATCCTCCAAGCGAACGCCGTCGATGTCATCACTCTTGCTGACAGGGTTTATAACGCCGTCACGGCGCACCCAAGGCAATCCATTAGATTTGTTGCTATCGGGCCACCAGTAGACGCTGAGGCTCATATAATCGTGTTTAGAGCCACTGGGTGGCGTCATACCCTTTTCCGTCACACTCGGGTTCGGTTTATTGAGCGCTTTTTCTGCCTGAGCGATCAGTTCGGTGTAAGCGAGTCGCGTTTGCGGTTTCTCAGTGCCCTGCCGCAGTTGCTGCTTGACCGTCGTCAGCACCGATTGTTGCAGAAACGCGTAAGGATCGTCGCGACGTTCCTGCGCCTGTGCCTGCATGACGACACCGCCAATCACCCACAGCATCAGCGCACACACGCTTGCCAGCCTGTTAAACATCACCACTCGCATAACTTCCCCTTTCAACGATAGTCAAACGCACGAACGGCACAGGGCAAGTCAGCCTTCAACGCAGTCCGTTAGTCCGCAAAAACGCTTCGCCCCCTATCTGGGACATTTGACGCAATATCCACTGCTGGCGTTGGCTCACATAGCGTGACGGCGCATTAACCCGAAAGCGAATCGGATTCGGCAACACGGCCGCCAACAGCGCCGCTTCACTGGCCGTCAAACGGCTGGCAGGCTTGTTGAAGAAGTGCTGTGCCGCCTGCTGCACGCCGAAAATGCCCGGC
This sequence comes from Candidatus Symbiopectobacterium sp. NZEC151, assembly GCF_025962655.1. GTDB lineage: Bacteria > Pseudomonadota > Gammaproteobacteria > Enterobacterales > Enterobacteriaceae > Symbiopectobacterium. Next base: position 496,695 of record NZ_JAGFPE010000003.1, read on the forward strand.
CCGAACTCCACGATATTCAGGTAAACCGTCAAAATCCGCCGTTTGGTCCAGACCAGCTCAACCCCCACTGTGATACCTGCTTCCAGCCCTTTACGCAACCAGCTTCGGCCATCCCACAGAAACAGGTTTTTCACCATTTGCTGGGTGAGCGTCGAGCCACCGCGCACCCGCACACCGTCGCGCTCATTGTGCGCCAGCGCTGCCCGGATGGCGGCCATATCAAACCCGGCGTGTTCCGGGAATTTCTGATCTTCAGCGGCGATCACCGCCAGCGCCATCACCGGCTCTATCTCATCCATCGACACCCAACTCGAGCGCGCAACGTAAGAAAAATCACCGCTCAGCCAGGCGCTCACCTGCCGCTCCACCATCACGGCAGAAAACGGAACCGGCAAAAACGCGAACAGAATAATCCCCGCCAGCCACAGGCCAAGCAACGAGAGGACGCCGCGAATTACCCAGCGTTTTATCCCAGGGATCACACCGCGTTTTTTGCCCCACCCTCTCATTCGGTAAAGCCCAAAACACGTTCAACCAGTTTATCGATGCCTTTGGCCGCTTCGCTAATGGAATTCGCCAGCATGTAAGCCGGCGTCGTCACCACGTTGTGCTGTGCATCCACCACGATATCATCCACCGGGCAAACAATGTGCGTACCACCCATCTGTTCTATGCATTCTGCGGTATCGATATCATTTCCAATTGTAACTCTTACCGACTCCCCCAGCAGTTTTGGCAACAGCGCCGGGGCGATGCAAATAAAACCAATTGGTTTGTTCTGCTTATAAATTTCTTGCGTGAGTAACGCCAATGATTCATCAACCTGACAGGCCGCGCCTTCGGTCGCGAAATCACTGAGATTCTTCGCCGCACCAAAACCGCCGGGAACAATTAACGCATCCAATTGGCTGGCATCCGCCTGCGACAGTGGCTGAATGTTCCCACGGGTGATGCGCGCGGACTCAACTAAAATATTGCGATTCTCACCAGTTACTTCACCCGTCAGGTGATTAACCACATGAAATTGCGGCTTATCTGGCGCAAAGCATACCGCCTGAGCCCCCGCACGATCGACGGCAAGCAGCGTCAGCACTGCTTCGTGAATTTCGGCGCCATCATAGACGCCGCAACCGCTCAGAACGATGCCGACTCGTTTCATCATATTTTCCTTCATTTCATTACATCAACTAATTGATTTTTTGATTGACAAACACTAATCTACATCACACATTTTAATGATTCTTGTAACAAAGATTTCTGCATTTGCTATTTTGTTGCTTGAGCGGTTCGTCACCTTACGACGTTGCGAATACTCGCACCTGCTAACTGAAACTGCTGAGAATTATCAAGCAGGTGCATAGTTTCCCTGGTGTTGGCGCATAATTCGCGCACCCCGGCCTCGGTCGGGGTCATTTTTTTTTAGGCCCCTGAAAAATTCTTCCCGCCCACACTCTCACGCTGTTCACACCACGCATTAGCGCACCGAGCTTGCGTGCACCCGCTATTTGCGGGCGCGTTTTTCCTGTTCAGCGACCCAGACTTTCAATACGTCAATATCGTGCTGCCAGTCGTGTTTCAGTTCGTCAATCCACTCCTGCACGTTGTCCCACCAGGCGGGCAGCGTCGTGGTCTGGATTTGCTGTGCCACCTGCTGGAGATGGCGCAGCCCAACGGAACCGGCAGCACCTTTGATTTTGTGCCCCTCTTCCGCAATGCCTTTTTGATCGCGCGCGGTCATGTTGGAATCCAGCACCGCGAGATAGCCAGGCATCATCTGCTCAAACATCGCCACGCTCTGGTGGATCAGCGATGGTCCGACCAAATCGAGATATTGTTGCAGCATGGGAATATCAAGCAACGCTTCTCGAACCGGTTCCTGCTCCGACGCATCGGGGATGGCCTGCTCAGGCTCATCCTGATAGTCCCAATACTGTTTAATAACAGCGGTTAATGCAGGCACCGCCAGCGGTTTGCTCAGCACATCGTCCATGCCCGCATCGAGATACTCTTTTTTATCGCGCAGCACGTTAGCCGTTAAGGCAATCAGCGGCGGCAAATCTTGCCCGGCATATTTTTTACGCAGTTCGCGCGCCACATCCAGCCCGGTCATGTCCGGCAGTTGGATATCCAGCAACACCAGATCAAACTCGTCCGGATCGAACATCGTCAGCGCTTCCTGCCCGGTCATCGCCACTTCCACGCTGCTGCCCAGTTTCTCCAGCACCGAACGCGCCACCACCACGTTCAGTTCGATATCCTCTACCAGCAGCACGTTGAGCGCGGGTAACGGCAATTCATCCTCACCGCCAACGATCACCTCATCTTCCAGCGCCGGGGCGGTCACCGTCAGCGTAAAGCAAGAGCCTTTGCCCTGCGTACTGGTGACATGAATATCGCCGCCCATGTTCTGCGCCAGACGTTTGGAGACCGCCAGGCCAATGCCGGTACCGGTCGCCGGTTTACCGCCATGTTTATCTTTTACCTGATAGTACATGGCGAAGATTTTCTCCAACTCGTCTTCAGGGATACCCATGCCGGAGTCTTCGACTTCAAAACGCAGCAGACTGTCCGCGTCATGCGAGACACGCACCACGATTTTTCCTTTCTGGGTAAACTTCACCGCGTTGCTGAGCAGGTTCCACAGAATCTGGCGCAGACGCGTGCCATCGGTAATCACCCGCTGCGGCAGTGGCGGATGTTGTTCAACCACCAGTTGCAACTCCTTCGGCTGCGCCAGCAAGCCACCCAGGTTTTCCAAATCCGCCAGGAAGCCAATGAAATCAATAGGCTGATTATCCAGTTGCACCTTGCGGCGCTCCTGCTTGTCCATCTCGATCACGTCGTTAAAGATATTGCCCAGCGTAATGGCGCTGACATGCAGGGTTTTGAGGTATTTTTCTTGTTCCGCGTCCAGGTGGGTATCGAGCAGGATGCGGCTGAGGCCAACAATGCCATTAAGCGGCGTACGAAGCTCGTGGCTGATCGTTGAGATAAAAGTGGTCTTCTCCCTACTGGCATTCTCTAACGCGTCCTGATAGCGCTTACGCTCGGTTATATCGCGTCCAAAACCCATTAGCCCATGTCGTTTGCCCATTCGGTCGTAGAAAGGCACCTTGCGCAACTCAAAACAGGCTTTACGCCCGTCGGGATAGACCAGCCACTGTTCATAGGTGAGCGACACGTTGTGACGGAACACTTTCTCATCCGTTTCCATCACTTTTTCTGCCACATCGGGGGTGTAAACGTCTTTTGGCGTCAGGCCCACCAGTTGTTTCTGGCTGCGGCCCAACAGCAGTTCCATGGCGCGGTTACAGCCGGAAAACTCTTTATTCTCATTGCGGTAGTAAACCAGATCCGGCGAGGCATCCAGAAACGATCGTAGCAGCGCTGATTGCTGCTCCAGCTCCACCTGCGCCTGTTCGCGTCCGGCAATCTCCTCTTTGAGCTTGCTCAGCATCATCAGGCGCGCCTCTTCCGCTTTTTCGCGATCGGCAATCTCCTGATTCAACTGGGCAATATTGCCCTTTAGCTGCTCGTTCAGCGTCTGGTCGCGCAGACGCATCTCCTCCAGCTTCGCCACCAGCTTGGCTAACCGTTGGCGCGACTCCTCCAACTGATCCACCACCACGGAGAGGAAATAAACCGCCCAGGGGGTGATTAACAGGCCAAAAAACACCGAACGAACCACATCGATGTCTTCGACCTTGCCGGTCAGCAGCAGCGTGACTGCCATCTGCACGGCCATTGCCAGCAGCACCAGCACCGAGGCCAGCAACAGTGAAAAACGCACCAGCCCGAGCTTTACCATCAAATCGACGTAGTACTGCGCCAACAACCGGATCTGCTTCATAGAGAATTCCCTTGGATACCCACTGCGCCATCATAACGTAAAACCCAGCACGATGCGGTGAGACAATCAGCACAACACCTTAACATTATCCGAGGATAACCGGTTGATATGGCTGACCGAGCGCGGAACCTTGCACCCCATGCGCCTGAAGGTATAAATCCAGTTCCACCATCCCGGTCCAGCGGTTTTCGCACCATAGCGGTGCCAGCAACGTCGGTCGCCGGGCGCTGGCGGAAATACGGTGAAACACCACCTCTGGCGGCGTGTGGCGAATCATCTCGCCGGCCGTGGCGACGTAGGTTTCCAGCGGCAATTCACTCAGTCGTCCGGCGCGCCAGGCCTTGGCCATAATGCTGCCGTCAACGATGTGCAGAGGGTGCAGCTTAATGCCCTCAACGCCGGTGTCCACCACGCGTTGCAGCGTCGTCATGCAGTGATCGGCACGCTCGCCCGGCAGCCCGACAATCAGGTGGCAGCACACGCGCAGACCGCGCTGATGCGCACGCTGCACCGTTTCCTGATAGCAGGCAAAATCGTGACCGCGATTGATGCGATGCAGCGTTTTATCCCAGGCGCTCTGTAGCCCCAGCTCCAGCCACACCTCGTAGCCTTGCGCATGGTAACCCGCCAACAGATCCAGCACGCTGTCCGGCACGCAATCGGGGCGCGTGCCCACGCACAGGCCAACGATGTCAGCCTGACTTAAGGCTTCCTGATAAAGCCGGTCCAGCATCTGCACTTCGCCATAGGTGCTGGTATACGCCTGAAAATAGGCCAGATAGCGCTTGGCGCGATTGACCTTGCCCGCCTGCGTATTGAGTTGATCGGCAATGCTTTGGCGCTGCATGGTTTCATCGGCAAAAGAGGCCACATTGCAGAACGTGCAACCGCCGCGCCCGAGCGTGCCATCCCGGTTTGGGCAGTTAAATCCGCCGTGCAGCGTCAGTTTATGAATCTTCTCGCCATAACGACGTTGTAAATCCCCGCCAAACATATTGATTAATTTTTGCAATTGCATATTCTAACCTACCCCCTGAGGGAAAGCAGACTACCCTTCTCTTCCTGCGTTCGCGATGACCGCGATCAATCACGCACATCCCAATGAAATGCATTTTTATTCGCTTTTAGTGAAAATAAACTCACATCCACGCTGATTAAATTTTCTAATCCCTGACGCACACGTCATGAAAAGATGAAGCGTTACTTAAAAAGAGTTTCATTAAATCTAAAAGTAGATATTCACAGCAGAATATTCTATAACGTAGAGATAACGCAGCAGGGTGACGAGATGTTCACGCTTTTGCATAGTGATACAGCTCACACTTCATTCGGCCATCAATGCGTAGCCCAACGGAGATTTTCTCAAAAAAATCATTTATTTTCATAATCATAACTAAAAATTATCCCTTAATCGCACATTTTGCATTGATATTTGACCTGAACTGGCTTTCTCGCTAATTTGGGAGTCCGCTGGAAGCTTTCCCGACGAGTCCGCGACTCGTCATATTTATGCAGTTAGAAAAGAAAGACTCCCTCTTAAAGCAAGTCATAGTCCACTTGTAAGACCGTCACGAGAGGCCGAAGAAGAGAACGGCAGGATGCGCGACCCCGTCATCCGCCACCGTTCAACGCCACGGTGCCGAACGAAGTAGGTTGTGAGAGTCACACAGAGCCTGGGGAGGTTCACTGAGATATGTTGTACGATGCATCCCAAGAGAGAGACAACTGTGGTTTCGGATTGATCGCCCATATAGAAGGTGAACCGAGCCACAAGGTCGTGCGTACTGCGATTCACGCACTGGCCCGTATGCAGCACCGTGGCGCGATCCTTGCTGACGGCAAGACCGGCGACGGCTGCGGCTTGTTATTACAAAAACCCGATCGTTTCTACCGACTGGTGGCCGAAGAGCACGGCTGGCGGTTGGCGAAGAATTACGCCGTGGGCATGATGTTCCTCAATCAGGATCAGGATCTGGCACGCGCGGCGCGTCGCATTGTGGAAGAAGAGCTGCAAAATGAAACCTTGTCGGTGCTGGGATGGCGTGAAGTGCCCACCAACCCGGACGTGCTCGGTGAAATTGCCCTCTCCTCGCTGCCGCGCATCGAACAGATTTTTGTCAACGCCCCGGCGGGATGGTCGCCGCGCGATATGGAGCGTCGCCTGTTTATGGCGCGCCGCCGTATTGAAAAGCGCATTCAGGATAAAGAGTTCTACGTCTGTAGCTTCTCTAACCTGATCAACATCTATAAAGGTCTGTGTATGCCGGCGGATTTGCCGCGCTTTTACCTGGACCTGGCGGATTTGCGTCTGGAATCGGCCATTTGCCTGTTCCACCAACGCTTCTCCACCAACACCGTGCCGCGCTGGCCGCTGGCCCAACCGTTCCGCTATCTGGCGCACAACGGTGAAATCAACACCATTGCCGGTAACCGTCAATGGGCGCGAGCGCGTGCTTACAAATTTAAAACGCCGCTGATCCCCGATCTGCAAGACGCCGCCCCGTTCGTCAACGAAACCGGCTCTGACTCCAGCTCGCTCGATAACATGCTGGAGCTGTTCCTGAGCGGCGGGATGGATATCGTGCGCGCCATGCGTTTGCTGGTGCCGCCCGCCTGGCAGAACAACCCGGACATGGACCCGGAACTGCGTTCGTTCTTTGACTTCAACTCCATGCACATGGAGCCGTGGGACGGCCCGGCCGGTATCGTGATGTCCGATGGTCGCTATGCGGCCTGTAACCTGGACCGTAACGGTCTGCGCCCGGCGCGCTACGTCATCACCAAAGACAAACTGATCACCTGCGCCTCCGAAGTGGGGATCTGGGATTATCAGCCGGACGAAGTGGTGGAAAAAGGCCGCGTTGGCCCCGGCGAACTGATGGTTATCGATACCCTCGAAGGCCGCATTCTGCACTCCAACGAAACCGACAACGACCTTAAAGGTCGCCACCCGTACAAAGAGTGGATGGAACGTAACGTCAAGCGTCTGGTGCCGTTTGAAGAGTTGCCGGACGATCAGGTTGGCAGCCGTAAGCTGGATGACAGCCAGTTGGAAACCTACCAGAAGCAGTTCGGCTACAGCAGCGAAGAGCTGGACCAGATCCTGCGCGTACTGGGCGAAAACGGCCAGGAAGCGACCGGTTCGATGGGTGATGACACCCCGTTTGCCGTGCTCTCCAGCCGTCCGCGTATCATTTACGACTATTTCCGCCAGCAGTTTGCGCAGGTGACTAACCCGCCGATCGACCCGCTGCGTGAAGCGCACGTGATGTCGCTGGCGACCTGTATTGGCCGCGAAATGAACGTATTCTGTGAAGCCGAAGGTCAGGCGCACCGTTTGAGTTTCAAATCGCCGATCCTGTTGTACTCCGACTTTACGCAGTTGCTCACCCAAGATCAGCAGCACTACCGTGCTGAAACGCTGGATCTGACCTTCGATCCGCGCGAGAAATCATTGCAGCAAACCGTTGAAGCGCTGTGTGAAGAGGCCGAGCGCAAAGTGCGTGAAGGTGCGGTGTTGCTGGTACTTTCCGACCGTGCCATCAGCGAACACCGGTTGCCGGTGCCGGCACCGATGGCGGTGGGTGCGATACAGCACCGTCTGGTGGAAAAGAGCCTGCGCTGCGACGCTAACCTGATCGTTGAAACCGCCAGTGCCCGCGATCCGCATCACTTCGCCGTGCTGCTGGGCTTCGGCGCTACGGCTATCTATCCGTATCTGGCGTATGAATCATTGGCGCGGCTGGTGGATAACCACACCATCGAGAAGCCTTACCGCACCGTGATGCTCAACTACCGCAACGGCATCAACAAAGGGCTGTACAAGATCATGTCCAAAATGGGCATCTCGACTATCGCCTCGTACCGTTGCTCCAAGCTGTTTGAAGCGGTGGGCCTGCACAAAGAGCTGTCCGCGCTCTGCTTCCACGGGGTGGTGAGCCGCATCGGCGGTGCCAACTTCGGTGATTTCGAGCAAGACCTGCAAAATCTGGCAAAACGCGCCTGGTTAAAGCGCAAAACGCTGGAACAAGGCGGCCTGCTGAAATTCGTTTACGACGGCGAATACCACGCCTATAACCCGGATGTGGTCAATACCCTGCAACAAGCCGTGAAAAGCGGCGAGTACAGCGACTATCTGGAATACGCCAAACACGTCAACGAGCGCCCGGTAGCGACGCTGCGCGACCTGCTGGCCATTAAACCGCAGGAAGGGGTAGCGATTCCGGTTGATGACGTAGAACCGGCCAGCGAGCTGTTTAAGCGCTTTGACACCGCCGCCATGTCTATCGGCGCGCTGAGTCCGGAAGCCCATGAGTCTCTGGCAGAAGCCATGAACGCGATTGGCGGTAACTCCAACTCCGGTGAAGGTGGGGAAGATCCGGCGCGTTACGGCACCAATAAAGTGTCACGTATCAAGCAGGTGGCCTCTGGTCGCTTCGGTGTTACCCCGGCCTATCTGGTCAACGCTGACGTGATTCAGATTAAAGTGGCGCAAGGGGCCAAGCCGGGTGAAGGCGGTCAGTTGCCGGGCGATAAGGTTACGCCGTACATCGCCAGACTGCGCTATTCCGTGCCGGGCGTGACGCTGATTTCGCCGCCGCCGCACCACGATATTTATTCTATCGAAGACTTGGCGCAGTTGATTTTCGACCTGAAGCAGGTCAATCCGAAAGCGATGATCTCAGTCAAGCTGGTTTCTGAACCGGGCGTGGGCACCATTGCGACCGGCGTAGCCAAAGCCTATGCCGACCTGATCACCATCGCCGGATATGACGGCGGCACCGGTGCCAGCCCGCTCAGCTCAGTGAAATATGCGGGCTGCCCGTGGGAACTGGGGCTGGTGGAAACTCAGCAGGCGCTGGTGGCTAACGGCTTGCGCCACAAAATCCGTCTGCAAGTGGACGGCGGTCTGAAAACCGGCGTTGATATCATCAAGGCGGCGATTCTGGGCGCAGAAAGCTTCGGCTTCGGCACCGGCCCGATGGTGGCGCTCGGCTGTAAATACCTGCGTATTTGCCACCTGAACAACTGTGCTACCGGCGTCGCCACCCAGGATGACAAGCTGCGCCGAGATCACTACCACGGCCTGCCTGAGCGTGTGATCAACTACTTCAACTTTATTGCGCAGGAAACCCGCCTGCTGATGGCGGAACTGGGCGTCAGTCAACTGGTTGATTTGATTGGCCGTACTGATCTGCTGGTGGAACTGGATGGCTTCACCGCCAAACAGAACAAACTGGATCTCTCTGCGCTGCTGCAAACCGCACAGCCGCAGCCGGGTAAAGCGCTGTACTGCACCGAGAGCAACCCGCCGTTCGATGAAGGGCTGTTGAACAAGGCGCTGCTGTCTCAGGCGCAACCGCACATCGCAGCGAAACAGAGCAAAGCGCTCTACTTTGATATCCGCAACACCGACCGTTCCGTCGGCGCAACGCTGTCCGGTGCCATTGCCGCGCAGCACGGCGATCAAGGGCTGGCAAGCGATCCGATCAAAGCCAACTTCTCCGGTACTGCCGGACAGAGCTTCGGCGTATGGAACGCAGGCGGCGTCGAACTGACGTTGACCGGCGATGCCAACGACTATGTGGGCAAAGGCATGGCTGGCGGTTGCATCTCCGTGCGTCCACCAGTCGGCTCCGCGTTCCGCAGCCATGAGGCGAGCATTATCGGCAACACCTGTCTGTACGGTGCCACCGGCGGCAAGCTGTTTGCCGCAGGCCGCGCGGGTGAACGTTTCGGCGTGCGTAACTCCGGTGCCATCACCGTGGTGGAAGGTATCGGCGACAACGGCTGTGAATACATGACGGGCGGTATCGTCTGCGTATTGGGTCGCACCGGCGTCAACTTTGGCGCAGGCATGACCGGCGGTTTCGCCTACGTACTGGATGAAGACGGCGAGTTCCGTAAGCGCGTCAACCCTGAGCTGGTGGAAGTGCTGTCGGTCGACGACCTGGCGATTCACGAAGAGCACCTGCGCGGTTTGATCACCGAGCACGTGCAGCACACCGGTTCCCAGCGTGGCGAAGAGATCCTCGCTAACTGGCCGGTCTGGGCGTCGCGTTTCGCGCTGGTGAAACCCAAGTCGAGTGATGTGAAGGCATTATTAGGGCATCGTAGTCGTTCCGCAGCCGAATTGCGGGTTCAGGCGCAGTAAGAGGGCATTATGAGTCAGAACGTATATCAATTTATCGACTTACAGCGCGTTGATCCGCCGAAGAAGCCGTTAAAGATTCGCAAAATCAAGTTCGTGGAAATCTACGAACCCTTTTCCGAAAGCCAGTCCAAGGCGCAGGCAGACCGCTGCCTCGCCTGCGGTAACCCCTATTGCGAATGGAAGTGCCCGGTACATAACTACATTCCCAACTGGCTGAAACTGGCGAACGAAGGGCGCATTATCGAAGCGGCTGAGCTGTCACACCAGACCAACAGCCTGCCGGAAGTGTGCGGACGCGTGTGCCCGCAGGACAGACTGTGTGAAGGCTCCTGTACGCTCAATGCGGAGTTCGGCGCGGTCACCATTGGCAATATCGAACGCTACATCAATGACAAAGCGATCGAAATGGGCTGGAAGCCGAATCTGTCTCACGTGAAACCCACCGGCAAGCGTGTCGCTATTGTGGGCGCGGGCCCGGCGGGGTTGGCGTGTGCTGACGTGCTGGCACGCAGCGGTGTGCAGGCGGTAGTGTTCGATCGTCATCCTGAAATCGGCGGATTGCTGACCTTCGGGATCCCAGCCTTCAAGCTGGAGAAAGAGGTGATGATCAAACGCCGGGAAATCTTCAGTGAGATGGGCATTGAGTTCCAGCTTAATACCGAGATTGGCAAAGATATCGCGCTGGAGACTCTGCTTGCCGATTACGACGCAGTGTTCCTGGGTGTCGGTACTTACCAGTCCATGCGTGGTGGGTTGGAAAATGAGGATGCGCCGGGCGTGTACGACGCACTGCCGTTCCTGATTGCCAACACCAAGCAACTGATGGGCTTTGAAACCGCACCGGATGAACCCTACACCGACATGAGCGGCAAGCGCGTGGTGGTGCTGGGTGGCGGCGATACCGCGATGGACTGCGTGCGTACCTCGGTGCGCCACGGTGCAACGCACGTGACCTGTGCCTACCGCCGTGACGAAGTCAACATGCCCGGTTCCAAGCGTGAAGTGAAAAATGCGCGCGAAGAGGGTGTGGAATTCCTGTTCAACCTGCAACCGCTCAGCATCGAAATCAACGGTGCCGGTAAAGCCTGCGGCGTCAGAATGGCGCGTACCGAACTGGGTGCGCCGGATGCCAATGGCCGCCGTCGTCCTGAAATCGTCGAAGGCTCCGAGCATGTGCTGGAAGCAGACGCCGTGATCATGGCGTTTGGTTTCCGTCCGCACAAGATGGACTGGTTGGCGAAACACGGCGTGGATCTGGACAGCCAGGGGCGCATCGTGGCCCCCGAGCAGAGCGAGAGCGCGTTCCAGACCAGCAACCCGAAAATCTTCGCCGGTGGCGATGCAGTACGCGGTTCCGATCTGGTGGTGACCGCCATTGCCGAGGGCCGCAAGGCCGCGGATGGCATCATGAACTATCTGGAAGTGTAATCGTAGCCTGACGTTGCTGAGAAAGTCACTTTACCCCTCGTCATCCTCGGCGAAAGCCGGGGATCTTTGTCAGACGAAACGCGTTTCATCTGCACGAGATTCCCGCCTTCGCGGGAATGACGGGGTGGACGGAAATGAGTGGCTGGATGAGTCAGCTACTGCTGTTGAACTGATCGAGGATGTCCTGCTCTGTCAGCATTGGGGTTTGCTGGGCGAAATCATAAAAATCCGGTTTGCTTTCGATATAAATCTGGCTCACCAACCGTTTGCGATCGTCCGGGAATATCCCCGCAGACAGCTCATAGGTTTGCGTTTCCAACAGCAGGTAATAGAGATGGGTGCCACAGATGCGGCAGAACGTACGCTCGGCCCATTCTGACGAGCGATAATGCGTGACGTTCTCTTCACCGTGCATCACCACGTCCTGTTTGCACTCTACCGCCAACAGCGGTCCGCCGCCCCACTGGCGGCACATATTGCAGTGACACACGCTAACGTCATGCACGCACGCTTCCGGCACGTCGACGGTGACTGCACCGCATAAGCACTGGCCCTTGGTCATTTTCATCACGCCCTCCTGCCGCAAACGGTTATCGTTTTTTTCAACGCTGTTGCCATAAAAAAGGGGCATACCGACGGTTGCCCCTTTTCTGTGAATGTGGTTATTTTACCACGCGTAACGAGGGTCGCCCGCCGCGCGGAGCCGGTGGTGGCTCGTCATCAGGCGGGTTAGTCTCTATCACGTTGTCTTGATGCTCGTTATCCACAACCGACATCACCACACCCGGCGTCAATGCCTCACCCTGCGCATCCGTCAGGTTATCCAGCTCATAGGCTGGCTCGGGCTCAAACATGGTGCCAGCGCCGTTCTCACGGGCGTAAATGGCCAGCACGGCGGCCATCGGCACATAAACCTGACGTGGTACGCCGCCAAAGCGAGCGTTAAAACGCACGCTGTCATCAGCCAACTCCAGGCCACCTACCGCGCGCTGTGCGATATTCAGTACTATCTGCCCATCGCGGGCGAATTCCATTGGCACCATTACGCCCGGCAGCGATACATCAACCACCAGATGCGGCGTTAATTGATTATCCAGCAGCCAATCATAAAAAGCCCGCAACAGATACGGACGGCGCGGAGACAGTTGAGACAACGCCATACAGATTTAACCTCGGGTGTGCAAACGGATTTCACGCTCGGCTTCGGTCAAGGATGCCAGGAAAGCATCACGTTCGAAGACGCGCGTCATATAACCTTTCAGCTCTTTCGCCCCTGCGCCCGTCAATTCAATGCCCAGCAGCGGCAAACGCCACAGCAGCGGTGCCAGATAGCAGTCGACCAGGCTGAACTCTTCGCTCATGAAATAAGGCGCTTCATTGAACACGGGTGCAACGGCCAGCAACTCTTCGCGCAGCTGTTTACGCGCAGCATCTGCCTCTTGTGCATTCCCCTGCATGATTTTTTTCAGGAGGGAATACCAATCGGATTCAATGCGGTGCATCATCAGGCGGCTGGTTCCGCGCGCTACCGGATACACCGGCATCAGCGGAGGATGAGGGAAACGCTCATCCAGATACTCCATGATGATACGAGATTCATACAGCGTCAGTTCACGATCGACCAGCGTCGGCACGGAGCCATAGGGATTGAGGTCAATAAGATCCTGTGGCAGGTTATCCATATCCACCAGCTCAATCTCGACACTCACGCCCTTTTCCGCCAAGACAATGCGAACCTGATGGCTAAAAATGTCGGACTGACCAGAAAACAGCGTCATCACCGAACGTTTGTTGGCAGCGACAGCCATGAAAACCTCCAAGTTTATCGAGAAATACGACTAATAACTAAACGGCGCTATCCTGCATAGCCCGGAATCACTGTACGTGATTGTCCACAAGAAAAACGTCTGGCGGCATCAACATTCGGGAAAATTGCCGACTGGCATACAGGCACAAAATCGGCAAATAGTTTACCAGATTTTGTGCGTTCTGTGGTGAAAGAAGCGCAATTTCATTACTAACCCTCAGAAAAGCAGGATTATTTTTTTATCTGGAGAGGCGGAATGTGAGCAGAATGAACCTGATGAGGCGAATGCAAGGCAAAAAAAACCCGGTGCAAGCACCGGGTTTTTTGCGTTGATTTGCAGCGATAAACGCCAGAAATTAACGTTTGGAGTACTGAGGACGGCGACGTGCTTTACGCAGACCGACTTTCTTACGTTCAACTTCACGTGCGTCACGGGTAACGAAGCCCGCTTTACGCAGTTCAGAACGCAGAGACTCGTCGTACTCCATCAGCGCACGGGTGATACCATGACGAATGGCACCCGCTTGACCGGAAATACCACCACCTTTAACGGTGATGTACAGATCCAGTTTGCCAACCATGTCGACCAGTTCCAGCGGTTGACGAACTACCATGCGGGCAGTTTCGCGACCGAAGTACTGTTCCAGGCTGCGCTGGTTGATGACGATATTGCCGTTGCCCGGTTTGATGAACACGCGAGCGGCGGAGCTTTTGCGGCGACCAGTGCCGTAGTATTGATTTTCAGCCATTGCCTATAATCCCGATTAAATGTCCAGAACTTGCGGTTGCTGTGCCGCGTGGTTGTGCTCGTTACCTGCGTAAACTTTCAGTTTACGGTACATAGCACGACCCAGCGGGCCCTTCGGCAGCATGCCTTTAACCGCGATTTCAATCACACGCTCAGGACGGCGGGCAATCATCTCTTCAAAGGTCGCTTGCTTGATACCACCGATGTGGCCGGTGTGGTGATAGTAAATCTTGTCAGTACGCTTGTTGCCGGTTACAGCAACTTTGTCAGCGTTCAGAACGATGATGTAATCACCGGTATCGACGTGCGGGGTGTATTCCGCTTTATGCTTACCGCGCAGACGGCGAGCCAGTTCAGTAGCCAGGCGGCCCAGAGTTTTACCGGTCGCGTCAACAACATACCAGTCGCGTTTGACGGTTTCTGGTTTAGCTGTAAAAGTTTTCATTAAAAGCTTACCCAATTTAAGTTACACGTTGGTGAACACCCAAACGCTTCAATAAATTCAGAAATAAAGTGTCGAGGTTCACACGGCATCTAGTCCAGCAAACCTACCCCTTCGAATAGCCATGCCGGCGCGATTAACGTTTCGGGAAAAAAACGTTGTAACGTGGGGTCGCAGGATTATAGAGAAGTCGATAGCAAAGATCGACCTCTTTTCCACCAAAGCGCAATAAATTACCCGTTGCCCACTCAGGCAAGGTGCGGTTGGCTCAAATATTCTTCACTTTGCATCTCTTGCAGCCGCGACAGGCAGCGCTGATATTCGAATTTCAGGTGCTCGCCTTGATACAGCGCGAACATCGAGGTTTGCGCCGCGATCACCAGCTTGACCCGCCGCTCATAAAACTCATCCACCAACGCCAGAAAACGGCGCGCCGCATTCTCCTCTTTGGTCCCCATCACCGTCACGTTGTGCAGCAGGACCGTGTGGTAGAGGCGCGACAGCGCAATATAGTCATTCTGGCTGCGTGCATCGAGACATAGCGTAGCAAAATCGACGGCCAGCACGCCATCGCCCGCACTGAGCGTCGGCATAGGCCGGTGGTTGATCTCCAGCACCGGTCCCGGCGCAGAGAATGCCCGGCCAGACAAGCGCGAGAACATTTGTCGCATTTCAGCCTCGGTGTCGGGCGACAGCGGCGTCAGATAGAGATGCGCCTGCGTCAGCGTGCGCAGGCGATAATCGATGCCCGCATCGACATTGCGCACCTCGCAGTACTGCTTGATCAGATCGATAGCCGGCAAAAAACGACTGCGTTGTAAGCCGTTACGATAGAGGTTATCCGGAGGAATATTGGAGGTGGCCACCAAGGTAACGCCGCGGGCGAACAACGCACGCAACAGTTCCGCCAGCAGCATGGCATCGGTGATATCCGTAACGAAAAACTCATCAAAGCAGAGCACATCGGTCTGCGCTTTAAACCCATCCGCCACCAGCTCCAGCGGGTTCGGTTGCCCCTGTAGCTGGTTCAGCTCTTCGTGCACGCGCAGCATAAAGCGATGGAAATGCAGCCGCAGCTTGCGTTCTGTCGGCAGACTCTGGAAAAACAGATCCATCAGCCAGGTTTTGCCGCGCCCGACCCCGCCCCACATATAAAGCCCCTGCACCGGAGCCGCAGGCGTTTTATCTGCCAGTCCCAGCCAGTGCCGCCAGCGGACAAAGCGGCCATCGGATACGGGAGTCGCCTGCGACGCTTCGCGCGCTTGCAAGGCCTGATAAATGCCATGCAGCGCGGTTACCGTTTGCCGTTGTACCTCATCAGGCTGATACTCGCCCGCCGCCACTGCCTGCTGATAATGTGCCAATGGCCCAGCAAGCGGCAGCGTTGTCGGTTGTATCATCTCGCGTTCTCCCTTCATCCGTCATTTTCCGAAAAAAAGTTAGTCGTGTTTTATCGCCCGTTACCGGCGATTCGCTCCGCGATCGTCGCATTTTTCCATGATATCACCTGAAAGAGATCCCAATTACCTTACAGCGTCGCGTTTCGGGACTCCACTCGGGCGGCGTTAGCGGTTATAGTGGCTATTATGAAGTGAAAAAACCCTACGGGACAACGACGTCGAAAGAGGTGTCTTTATGACTTGGGAGTATGCGCTAATAGGATTAGTTGTCGGCATCATCATCGGTGCTGTCGCCATGCGCTTTGGCAACCGTACTCTGCGGCAGCAGCAAGCGCTGCAAAGCGAGTTGGAAAAGAGCAAAACCGAACTGGAGACCTATCGTCAGGAGTTGGTGGGCCATTTTGCCCACAGCGCCGAGTTGTTGGACAACATGGCAAAAGATTACCGTCAGTTGTACCAGCATATGGCAAAAAGCTCTAGCAACCTGCTGCCAGATTTGCCGATGCAGGATAATCCGTTTCGCTATCGCTTAACCGAGGCGGAAGCAGACAACGATCAGGCCCCAGTGGGCATGCCGCCACGCGATTATTCAGACGGCGCGTCCGGACTGCTGCGCGGTGAGCGCCCTCTGCGCAAATAATCACCCTGCGCCCTACTGCGTGAAGGACAACATCCTTCACGCAGCCTACATCCCCGACGTCCCTTCCCTGCCAGTTTGACGATAGTTACATTCCCTTGACGAAAGAACAGTGAACTTTACACGTTATTCGCTGGTCGACTCTTCACCAGCCGTTTAAGTTTATATATCATCATTTTATTCATAATCGACATTCTGTCGATGGTTCGCAGGTTGTGAGAGATAACGTCAAATGAAGAAAAAATCATTATTATTCAGCGCACTGGCAGTAAGCATGAGCCTGGCATTGTCATCGCTTCCAGCAGCATTTGCCGCCCTGCCCGCCGTGGTGGAAGGTCAACAGTTACCCAGTCTGGCACCAATGTTGGAAAAAGTGCTGCCTGCGGTGGTCAGCGTGCATGTCGAAGGCACGCAAACCCAGCGCCAACGCGTACCGGAAGAGTTTAAATTCTTCTTTGGCCCGAATGCGCCGTCAGGCAAGCAGAACAGTCGCCCGTTTGAAGGCCTCGGTTCCGGCGTGATTATTGATGCGGCCAAAGGGTATGTCCTGACCAATAACCATGTCATCAACAACGCCGATAAAATTCGCGTGCAGTTGAATGACGGTCGGGAATATGAAGCCAAACTGCTGGGTCGCGATGAGCAAAGCGACATCGCGCTGCTGCAACTGAACGATGCCAAGAATCTGCAAGAAGTTAAAATGGCGGATTCTGACCAGTTGCGCGTCGGGGATTTCGCCGTTGCCGTGGGTAACCCGTTCGGCCTCGGCCAAACGGCCACATCTGGCATTATCTCCGCACTGGGTCGCAGCGGCCTGAATCTGGAAGGGTTAGAAAACTTTATCCAGACCGATGCCTCCATTAACCGCGGTAACTCCGGCGGTGCACTGGTTAACCTCAACGGTGAGCTGATCGGGATTAACACCGCGATCCTGGCACCGGGCGGCGGCAACATCGGTATCGGGTTTGCCATTCCCAGCAACATGGCGCAAAACCTGGCACAGCAGCTTATCGAGTTCGGTGAAGTGAAACGCGGTCTGTTGGGCATCAAAGGCAGTG
Source organism: Candidatus Symbiopectobacterium sp. NZEC151 (assembly GCF_025962655.1). Lineage (GTDB taxonomy): Bacteria > Pseudomonadota > Gammaproteobacteria > Enterobacterales > Enterobacteriaceae > Symbiopectobacterium. Next base: position 514,219 of record NZ_JAGFPE010000003.1, read on the forward strand.
AAATGACCGCCGACATGGCGAAAGCCTTCAAGGTGGAGGCGCAACGTGGTGCCTTCGTCAGTGAAGTATTGCCAAAATCAGCGGCCGCCAAAGCCGGTATCAAAGCCGGTGATGTGCTGACATCACTGGACGGCAAGCCGATCAGCAGCTTTGCTGAGCTGCGCGCCAAAATCGGCACCACCGCGCCCGGTAAAACGGTGAAGATTGGCCTGCTGCGCGAAGGTAAACCGCTGGAACTCTCCGTGGTTCTCGATAACAACACCTCTGCCGCCACCAGCGCTGAGAGCCTTTCTCCGGCCTTGCAGGGCGCATCGCTTGCCAATGGTCAGGCGAAGGATGGCAGCAAAGGGGTGCAGATTGAAGACGTCACCAAAGACACACCCGCAGCACAAGTGGGCTTGCAGAAGGGCGATATCATTATCGGCGTTAACCGTGAGCGGGTAGAAAACATCACCCAGTTGCGCAAAATTCTGGAAAGCAAACCCAGCGTGTTGGCGCTGAACGTGGTGCGTGGCGAAGAAACGATTTACCTGCTGTTACGCTAATACAATATATTGTATCAATACTATAAAATCGGACACGGTACATGCCGTGTCCGGTAAACTCATGTTATCCTCCGCTTACCTGTCCACTTCCCTGTACGTTTTATGCTCGCAAAACTCTTTCGCTCCGCCATTATTGGCGCGATCGTGGCGGGAATTCTGCTCGCGATCATGCCGTTGCTACGGTCAAATACCGCACTGTTTTCCCGCTCACACAGTATCCAGAGCGAGGATGTGCCGCTGAGCTACAATCAGGCGGTTCGCCGCGCAGCACCGGCGGTGGTTAATGTTTATAGCCGAGAATCGGCCAGCGAGAACAACGGGGAACTGAATATTCGCCTGCTCGGATCTGGCGTGATCATGAGTGAAAAAGGCTACGTGCTCACCAATAATCACGTGATCAACAATATTGCGCAGTTGGTTATCTCGTTACAGGACGGCCGCGTCTATGAGGCCAGCGTGATTGGCACAGACAAACTGACCGATCTGGCGGTGGTGAAAATGGAAGCCGTTAACCTACCGGTTATCACCATCAACGAAAAACGCACGGCGCATATCGGCGATGTGGTGCTGGCTATCGGTAACCCTTACAACCTCGGGCAAACCGTCACCCAGGGCATTATCAGCGCCACCGGCCGCGTGGGGCTGAGCCTGATGGACGGTTCAGGTTCCGGCTTTGGCGGGCGACAGAACTTCCTGCAAACCGATGCCTCCATCAACCACGGTAACTCTGGCGGTGCATTGGTCAACACGCTGGGTGAACTGGTCGGCATCAACACCCTGACCTTTGATAAAGGCAGCGACGGAGAAACGCCGGAAGGGATTGGCTTCGCCATCCCGGTAGCGCTGGCTACCAAGGTGATGGGAAAACTGATTCGCGATGGTCGTGTAGTTCGCGGCTATATCGGCATTAACGGCGCACAAGCGGAAGGGTTATCACCCAATAGCACGCTGGACGGCAATAAACGCCTGCAAGGTGTGATCGTGATGAACGTCGAACCCGGTGGCCCGGCGGATAAAGGCGGCATGAAAAAAGGTGACGTGCTGCTGACCATGAACGGCAAGCCCGCCGTCTCAGTGATTGAAACCATGGATCAGGTGGCTGAAGTTCGTCCCGGCACTGCCGTTCCGGTAGCCATTCGCCGCGGCGATCAGGAGATGACGCTGTCGGTAACGATTCAGGAGTTCCCGGAGAGTTAATCTTGCCAGTATGAGCAGCACCACGGCTGCTCATACTGAAACAGGATTACGCGTCGTTGCCGCTCACACGTTCGATGTTCGCGCCCAGTCCACGCAGTTTGTCTTCAATGCGTTCGTAGCCACGATCGATGTGATAGATACGATCGACGAGGGTTGTGCCTTCCGCAATACAGCCCGCCAGCACCAGACTGGCTGAGGCACGCAGATCGGTCGCCATCACCTGTGCGCCAGAAAGCGTATCAACGCCGTGGCAGATCACAGTGTTGCTCTCAATCTCTGCCTGCGCGCCCATACGAATCAGTTCAGGCACGTGCATAAAGCGGTTTTCGAAGATGGTTTCGGTGATAACACCGGTGCCTTCAGCCACCAGATTCAGCAGACTGAACTGCGCTTGCATATCGGTCGGGAAGCCGGGATGCGGAGAGGTGCGCACGGTAACCGCTTTCGGGCGTTTGCCATGCATATCCAGGCTGATCCAGTCTTCACCCACTTCGATATCCGCGCCTGCATCACGCAATTTCGCCAGCACGGCATCCAGCGTATCCGGGCGCGTGTTGCGGCACACAATGCTGCCACGAGAGACCGCAGCCGCCACCAGGAACGTACCGGTTTCGATACGGTCTGGCAGCACGCGGTAAACGCCGCCACCCAGACGCTCAACGCCTTCGATAACGATCTTGTCGCTGCCTGCACCGGTGATTTTTGCGCCCATCGCATTCAGGAAGCCTGCGGTATCAACGATTTCCGGCTCACGCGCGGCGTTTTCAATAATCGTGGTGCCTTCAGCCAGCGTTGCCGCCGTCATGATGGTGACGGTCGCACCGACGCTGACTTTGTCCATCACGATGTGCGCGCCCTGCAAGCGCCCGTCAACCGTGGCTTTGACATAGCCCTCCTCCAGCACGATCTTGGCACCCAACTGCTCCAGCCCGGTAATGTGCAGATCGACCGGACGAGCGCCAATCGCGCAGCCGCCGGGCAGTGAGACCTGACCCTGACCGAAACGCGCCACCAGCGGCCCCAAGGCCCAGATGGAGGCGCGCATGGTTTTCACCAGATCGTAAGGGGCGCAAAATACGTTAACGTCGCGGGCATCCACATGCACCGAGCCGTTGCGCGTCACGTGAGCACCCAACTGGCCGAGCAGCTTCATCGTGGTATCGATATCACGCAGCTTGGGAACATTCTGGATTTCTACCGGCGCTTCCGCCAGCAGGGCCGCGAACAGGATAGGCAGGGCGGCATTTTTCGCCCCGGAGATAGTGACTTCACCAGTGAGCCGGGTGGGACCCTGCACACGAAATTTGTCCATAGTTAAAGGTTCTCAGCTTGCTAAAAGTATTCCAGGGCGCACTGCTCTCGCTTAAAAGCCGTTCAGCTTACGATCGCGCTGCCATTCTTCCGGTGTATAGGCCTTGATAGAAAGCGCATGAATGCGGTTGTCCGCAATGTACTCCATCAAGGGCGCGTATACGGTCTGCTGCTGTTTGACACGACGCATACCAACAAAAATATCCCCCACGGCGACGACCTGAAAGTGGCTGCCATCGCCCGTTACGTGGACTTCTTGCAGTGCGAGTGCCTTCATCAGCACCTCTTCGATCTCGTTATTTTCCATCGCTCTCAATTCTGTGTTCTGGGGAGGATTATCAGCCGTGTATCTTAGATGAATACGCCGCTTTCTTAAACAAAGAAATCCCTCTTGGCGTAAGCCAAGAGGGCTGTTTTTATCTATACGCGGGAAAGGTAAAGAAAAAAATCAAACGACGGGAATAACGTCGTTGAGGTTGTACAGCGCAATCAGCGTTTTTACCCGCTCACCGGCGCCAGAAATCACCAAGGATGACGCTGAACTGTTTTGCTGTTGATAGAGGTGTACCAACAGCGCCAGCCCGGCGGAATCCACTCGGTCCAGCGCAGAGATATCCAGCGTGTGCTTGCCCGCCAACAAGGTCTCGCGCTGCTGCCAAAACGGCAGCAGGGAATCGCGATCCAAATCGCCGGACAGCGCCAGCGTTGTGTCTTGCGATGTCCAGCGCAGCGCTTCAGCCATTCTTCTGCTCCAGCGTAATCGGCTGACGCGCAGAGGCTTCCAACTGCTTGGTTAACCCATCAACACCCTGTTGACGCAAAATGGCTGCCCATTCGTTTTGCTTGGTAGTGATCATGCTCACCCCTTCGGCAATCATATCGTAAGCCTGCCAGTTACCGGTCTGGCTGTTTTTACGCCATTGAAAATCCAGACGCACCGGGGGACGGCCGCCGTTGTCAAGAATGGTCACACGGATAGGAATAATATCAGCGCTGCCCAGCGGTTGTTCCGGCGCAATCTGGTAGTTCTGCCCGTGATACAGCGCCAGCGCCTGACCGTAGGCCTGCGCTAAATAGGCTTCGAACGCTTTGAAATAGGCATCACGCTGCGCTGGCGTCGCGTCTTTATAGTAGCGGCCCAGCACCAGCGCACCCGCATAGCGAATCTGCACATACGGCAGCAGCTCTTCTTTCACGATTTGACGCAAGTAGTTCGGATCCTGCTTGATGCGCGGTTGTTCCGTTTTCAGACGCGTAAAGGTCTTTTCCGCCGCATCGTTCATCAAACGATAAGGGTTGGTTTGATCCGCCGCGCTGGCAAGAGGTGCCACGACCAGCAGTGCCACCATCAGTAAACGTTTTAACATGCAGATATCCTCTTGATTATTGTGCTACGGCCGGCGCAGGGGCTGACGGCGCTGGCGTCAATGCCGGAGCGTTTTGCGGTACAGATTCCGTTTTTTCCGTATTGTCGGTGCTATCGCCCCCGCTCTTATAGAGGAATTGTCCGATTAAGTCCTCGAGCACCATGGCGGATTTGGTGTCCTGAATCACGCCGCCATCGGCCAGGATCTTGGTACCCATTTCTTCATCTTCGAAACCGATATTCAGCGCCAGATACTGTTCTCCCAGCAGCCCGGAGGTACGGATCGCCAGTGAACTGGTGTCGGGAATATGGTCGTACCGGCGTTGAATATCCATGGCAACGCGCGGCAAATACGTTTTGGTATCCAACGAAATATCGGCGACGCGACCAATCACCACACCGCCGACTTTTATCGGGGAACGCGCTTTCAGGCCACCGATATTGTCAAAGGTGGCGTACAGCCGGTAGGTCTGTTCGCTGCCGATAGACTTCACATCGGCGACTTTCAAACAGAGAAAAATAATGGCGCCCAGGGCGATCAACAGGAATACGCCAACCCAGATTTCACTTCGCTTTGTTTGCATCGACTCAGTTCCCAAACATCAGTGCTGTCAGCACAAAATCCAATCCCAATACCGCCAATGACGAATGCACCACCGTGCGCGTCGTCGCCCGGCTGATCCCCTCAGAGGTCGGGATCGCATCATAGCCATTGAACAACGCAATCCAGGTCACGGTAATCGCAAATACCACACTTTTAATCACGCAGTTCAGCAGATCCTTGCGCCACTCGACCGCGCCCTGCATCGCTGACCAGAAGAAGCCATCATCGATGCCCTTCCAGCTCACGCCAACCAACGAGCCGCCCCAGATGCCGACCGCCACGAAGATAATCGTCAGCAGCGGCATGCTGATAAGTCCAGCCCAAAAACGCGGGGCTACCACGCGCCGTAGCGGGTCCACGGCCATCATCTCCATACTGGAGAGCTGCTCGGTGGCTTTCATCAGGCCAATTTCTGCCGTCAGGGCCGATCCGGCGCGGCCAGCAAACAACAGCGCGGTGACCACCGGCCCCAGTTCGCGCAGCAGAGACAGCGCCACCATCATGCCCAGACTGGCCTCGGCGCTGTAGGTGGTCAGCACAAGATACCCTTGCAGCCCCAACACCATACCGATAAACAGACCGGACACCAGGATGATCAATAACGACTGAACCCCAACGCTGTGCAGTTGCTTGAGCAACAGCGGGCCTTGCTTGCGCAGTTCGGGACGGCCCACCAGCGCATTAAACAACATGAACCCGGCACGGCCAAAGGCAGCACAGGACCGGATTCCCTGGCGTCCGAACGACGCCAATGCTTCTCGTAGCATGAATTGATTAACTCCCGGAGCCTAACAGGCTGGTTTTGTAGTCACCAGCAGGAAAGCGAAACGGCACGGGGCCATCGGCAATGCCATCAATAAATTGCCGCACCCGAGGATCGGAATTCGCGCGCAGCGCCTCCACCGAGCCGTGCGCAACGATGTGCTGGTCAGCAACGATATAGGCATAATCCGCGATGCTCAGCACTTCCGGCACGTCATGGGAGACCACAACGCAGGTGATGCCCAGCGCATGGTTCAGTTCGTCGATAAGCTTAACCAACACGCCCATGGTGATCGGGTCCTGGCCGACAAAAGGTTCGTCGAACATGATCATTTGCGGATCGAGCGCGATGGCGCGGGCCAGCGCGGCACGGCGGGCCATCCCCCCGGAGAGCTCTGAAGGCATCAGGTTGGCCGCACCGCGTAGCCCTACCGCTTCCAGTTTCATCAGCACCGTGCTGCGTAACAGGACTTCAGGCAGTCGGGTATGTTCCCGCAGCGGCCAGGCCACGTTCTCAAACACGGTAAGATCGGTGAACAGCGCGCCAGACTGGAACAACATGCTCATTTTTTTACGCACGTCATACAATCGGGAACGGGAGAGCGTTGGAATATTCTCTCCGTCAAACCAGATCTCGCCGCTGTCCGGTTGAAGCTGACCGCCAATCAGGCGCAGCAGCGTGGTTTTACCGATACCGGAAGGCCCCATGATAGCGGTGACTTTCCCTTTGGGTACGGTTAATGAAACATCGGTGAAAATGGGCCGCTCGCCGCGTGAAAAATTGAGCCCACGAATTTCAACCAGATGAGTAGCTTCTTGGCTCATGCGATCTTTTCCTTCACTCACTCCCCTTGACGATCGTCGCTGTTATACGTTCATTACGTGCAACAACCGTTGCATTTCCTATCAAGCTTAACGGCAGGTTTCAGGCAAAGCCCGAGTTTTACAAAATATTACCGACAATTCTTACCGAAAAGGGCGGGTTAGGGCTGCCATAGGTTTTACTTTTTCTGCCCAGACAGTCAAAATTACCCCTCTACGATGCAACGCAATTTTTGCTCGACATTCGTCCGCGCACCGGTTCATTGCCTCATGAACCGGTGATTATACCCGAATAAAGGACGCTGCATGCTTTTTGCGATAGTTCTGCTGGTTATTGGCCTGTTTCTTTTGGTTTATGGTGCCGACCGTTTGGTTTATGGCGCCGCCGTTCTTGCCCGTGTGTGGGGCGTTTCTCCTTTGATTATCGGCGTGATGATTGTTGGCATCGGCACCTCACTGCCAGAGTTGGCGGTGTCGGTCACGGCGGGTCTGAACCAGCAAATGGACATGGCGGTCGGTAACGTATTGGGATCGAATATCGCCAATATCATGCTTATCCTCGGCACTGCCGCCCTGATTCGCCCCTTGACCTTTCGTTCCGACCTGCTGCGGCGTGAACTGTTCCCCATGCTGTTGATCACGCTGTTCAGCGGCGGCGTGCTTTACAATGGCTACCTGAGTCGGCTTGATGGTGTCATGCTGCTCGCCGCGGCGGGTGCCTGGATTGTGCTGATGCTGCGCATGGCGCGTCAGGCGCAACAAAACGGCAGTGACAGCCTGACACGCGAACAATTGGCGGAGCTGCCGCAGGCACAGGCCGACGGTAACCAGACGGTTGCCGTACTCTGGCTGCTGCTGGGATTGATTATTCTGCCGATGGCGGCGCGTATCGTGATTGACAATGCCACGGTGATTGCTCGTCATTTTGCCTTTGACGAGCTGACCATTGGGCTGACGGTGCTGGCGATTGGCACCAGCCTGCCGGAACTGGCTACCGCCATCGTCGGCACGCTGAAAAAAGAGGATGATATCGCGCTGGGTAACCTGATCGGGTCAAACGTCTTCAATCTGGTTATCGTGCTTGGCGTCCCGGCGCTGCTGTCACCCGGTGCGGTGAACCCGCTGGCGTTTCAACGCGATTACGGCGTGATGCTGGGCGCCAGCCTGCTGCTGACGCTGCTCTGTCTGCGGAAAAAGCGCTCTATCGGACAAGGTGCTGGCGCGCTGTTACTGTGTATGTTTATTGCTTACCTTGCGACGCTGTTTTTGCTGTACTAGCGGCGCACGACTCGTTTTCTTGGAAAACTCAAATAGTCAGGATTAACCGTTATGTCCAACGTTGAACAACAGCCCGATTTCGATTTCCAACAGGCGGGCCGACACGTGCTCGCCATCGAACGCGACGGGTTGGCCCATCTGGACCAGTATATCGATGACAACTTCACCCGTGCGTGTCGCACCATGTTCCATTGCCAGGGCAAAGTGGTGGTAATGGGAATGGGGAAATCCGGGCACATCGGCTGCAAGATGGCGGCAACCTTCGCCAGCACCGGCACCCCCTCGTTTTTTGTCCATCCCGGCGAGGCCAGCCACGGTGACCTCGGGATGATCACTGCGCAGGATATCGTGATCGCGATATCCAATTCGGGTGAGTCCAATGAAATTCTGGCGCTGATCCCGGTGCTCAAGCGTCTGGGCGTGTTTCTGATTTGCATCACCAGCAACCCGGAAAGCACCATGGGTAAAGCGGCCGATATTCACCTCTGTGTCCACGTGCCGCAGGAAGCCTGTCCGTTGGGGCTGGCACCCACCTCCAGCACCACGGCCACGCTGGTGATGGGCGATGCGCTGGCCGTCGCCTTGCTACAGGCGCGGGGTTTCACCGCCGAAGATTTTGCCCTTTCTCACCCCGGCGGCGCACTGGGTCGCAAACTTTTGCTGCGCGTTGCGGATATTATGCATACCGGAGACGAGATTCCTCACGTTACCCGAGACGCCTCGTTGCGTGATGCGCTGGTGGAAATCACCCGCAAAAGTTTCGGTATGACCGTGATTTGCACGCCGGACATGACGATCGAGGGCATCTTTACCGACGGTGACCTGCGTCGCATCTTTGATATGCAGATCAACCTGAACGATGCGCGTATCGCCGATCTGATGACGGCAGGCGGCATTCGGGTTACCCCCAATACGTTGGCGGTGGATGCCCTGAATCTGATGCAGTCGCGCCATATTACGTCGTTGCTGGTGGCACAATCCGATCGACTGGTCGGTATCGTCCATATGCATGATATGCTGCGCGCTGGCGTGGTGTGACAGTATACGGGATCGTCTTTTTGGCGATCCCTACAGAAGGGTGACAGCAAGGATATGTGTTTATGAATAACCCCCTGGCGCAAACCGCCACCTGCTACGGCCCCGTCGCGGATCGGGTGTTGGAAAAGGCGCAAGCCATCAAATTGCTGATTTGCGACGTTGATGGCGTGCTTTCCGACGGCCTGATCTACATGGGCAATCAAGGGGAAGAATTGAAGGCATTCAACGTGCGCGACGGCTATGGTATTCGCTGTCTGCTAACGTCCGGCATTGAGGTCGCGATCATTACCGGGCGTTCTGCGTCGCTGGTAGAAGACCGCTGCCGCACGCTGGGTATCACCCACCTTTATCAGGGACAGTCAGATAAGGTTTTGGCCTTCCGTGAACTGTTAGATACACTGTCGCTTAGCGCCGATCAGGTTGCCTATATTGGTGACGATTTGATTGACTGGCCGGTGATGACACAGGTAGGCCTTAGCGTGGCCGTGGCAGATGCCCATCCTCTGCTGCTGCCCAGGGCGGACTACGTGACGCAAATTGCTGGCGGACGCGGTGCGGTACGCGAGCTGTGTGACCTTATCCTGCTGGCGCAGGGTAAGCTGGACGAAGCCAAAGGGCTATCGATATGACGGTATCGTCACTGCAAATGGGCTATCGCCGCACGTTTGCGATGACCATGAGTACGTTTTTATTATGAATAAGACGAAGCGTTGGCTAACCGCGCTATTGGCGCTCATTGTATTGATTCTGATTGGCTGGAACCTGACGGATCAGGACAGCGCGCCACAAACGGAACCCCAGGACAATGCGGTGCCGACCTACACCAGCGATGAAACCACCACGCGCGTGTTTAACCCGCAGGGTGGCCTGAACTATCGACTGGTGGCGCAAAGAGTGGAGTATTTTAACGCGGAGCAGCTCACCTGGTTTACTGCGCCTGTCGCTACGCTGTTTAACGAACAGGGTATCGCCACCTGGACGGTGCAAGCCGACCGCGCCAAGCTGACCAAAGATAAAATGTTGTTCTTATACGGGCATGTGGAAGTCAACAGTCTGACCAATGACTCACAATTACGGCAGATAAAAACCGATAATGCGCAAGTTAACCTGGTGACACAGGACATCGCCTCCGATGATGAGGTGACACTGTACGGAGCCAGTTTCCTCTCGAATGGGATGAAAATGCGCGGCAATTTGCGTAACAAAACTGCCGAATTGATTGAAAAGGTAAAAACCTCTTATGAAATTCAACACCAATAATGCCTGGCGTCACGCAGCCATTGCCAGCGCCCTGTTAGCAGCAAGCCTGCCTGCCCTTGCTGTGACAGGAGACACCAGTCAGCCGATTCACATTGATTCCGCGCAGCAGTCATTGGACATGCAGGGCAATACGGTCACCTTTACCGGCAATGTCACGGTCAAACAAGGCACCATCGACGTGAAGGCCGAAAAAGTCGTGGTCACGCGCCCACAGGGATCGCAGGGCCAGGAAGTGATCGAGGCCTTTGGTAATCCGGTCACGTTCTTCCAGATGCAAGATAACGGCAAACCGGTGAAAGGCCGTGCACAGAAAGTGCGCTATGAACTGGCGCAGGACAAGATCACACTGACGGGTAATGCGTATCTGGAACAACTGGATAGCAACGTGAAAGGCGATCGCATCACCTATCTGGTGAAACAGCAGCAGATGGAAGCGGTGGGCGATAAAGGCGGGCGCGTCACCACCGTGCTGGTGCCCTCGCAGTTACAGGAAAAGAACGGCAAGGCCGCCGCACCCTCGTCTCAAAAAGCCAAGCAGCAACCACAGGCAACTGAATAACCTATGGCAACATTAATCGCAGAAAACCTGGCGAAGGCCTACAAGGGCCGTCGCGTGGTCGAAAACGTAAGTTTAACGGTCAACTCCGGTGAAATCGTCGGGTTGCTCGGGCCGAATGGTGCGGGAAAAACCACGACATTCTATATGGTTGTCGGCATTGTCCAGCGCGATTCCGGGCGGATCGTGATTGATGATGAAGAGATAAGCTTGCTGCCGTTGCATGAACGCGCACGCCGCGGTATCGGCTATCTGCCGCAGGAAGCCTCGATTTTTCGCCGTTTGAGCGTCTATGACAACCTGATGGCCGTCTTGCAGATTCGCAAAGACCTGACGCCGGAGCAGCAGGACGATCGCGCCAATGAGTTAATGGAAGAATTCCATATTATTCATTTACGCGATAGTCTGGGACAATCACTGTCCGGCGGCGAACGTCGTCGCGTAGAGATCGCCCGCGCACTGGCGGCCAATCCCAAATTCATTTTGCTGGATGAACCGTTTGCCGGTGTCGATCCAATTTCGGTGCTCGACATAAAAAAAATCATTGAGCATCTGCGAGACAGCGGCCTGGGCGTACTGATTACCGATCACAACGTGCGTGAAACGTTGGACGTGTGCGAACGCGCCTATATCGTCAGTCAGGGACAGCTGATTTCCCACGGCTCACCCAGCGAAATCCTGGCGGATGAGCAGGTGAAACGCGTCTATCTGGGCGAAGGCTTCCGACTTTGATACTGTAACGTTTGCAATGGGCGTTCCATTTAAGGGAAAGTGACACGAGTTATGAAGCAAGGTTTGCAACTCAGGCTAAGTCAACAACTGGCCATGACGCCACAACTTCAGCAGGCGATTCGTCTGCTTCAGTTGTCTACGCTTGAACTCCAGCAGGAAATCCAACAAGCGCTGGAAAGCAACCCGTTGCTTGAACAAACCGACAGCCACGATGAAATCGATGCTCAGGAAACGAGCGACAGTGAATCACTAGACACATGCGAAGCCCTTGAGCAGAAAGACATGCCGGAAGAGCTGCCGCTGGACGCCACCTGGGATGAAATCTACTCCGCAGGCACGCCCTCGGGCACCGGCACCGATTACCGCGATGAAGAACTGCCGGTCTATCAGGGTGAAACCACGCAAACGTTGCAGGATTACCTGATGTGGCAGGTGGAGTTGACGCCGTTTTCCGACACCGATGCGGCCATCGCTACCTCGATTGTTGATGCGGTGGACACCACCGGCTATCTGACCGTTCCGCTGGAAGACATCCTCGAAAGCATTGGCGACGATGACCTGACGATTGAGGAAGTGGAAGCGGTGTTAAAACGCGTGCAACGTTTTGACCCGGTCGGCGTGGCAGCGCGTGATTTGCGCGATTGCCTGCAAGTCCAACTGTCTCAGTTTGCCCCCGAAACCCCGTGGCTGGCGGAAGCCAAGCTTATCGTCAACGAATACCTCGACCTTCTGGCCAACCATGATTTTCGTGCACTGATCCGCGCAAGCCGGATCAAAGAGGATGCGCTGAAAGAGGCGCTGGCGTTGATTCAGTCACTCGATCCGCGTCCGGGGCAATCGATCAATACCGGCGAGTCGGAGTATGTGATCCCCGACGTGCTGGTGCGTAAACATCAAGATCGCTGGGTGGTGGAACTCAATACCGACAGCGTGCCGCGCCTGCAAGTCAACCAGCAGTATGCCGCACTGGGCCACAGCGCGCGTAACGACAGTGACAGCCAGTTTATCCGCAGCCACCTGCAAGAGGCGCGCTGGCTGATAAAAAGCCTGGAGAGCCGCAACGATACGCTGCTCAAGGTCACACGCTGCATTGTGGAACAACAGCAGGATTTTTTTGAGAAAGGGGAAGAGTTTATGAAACCCATGGTGCTGGCGGATATCGCTCAGGCTGTGGATATGCATGAATCCACTATCTCACGCGTCACAACCCAGAAATTTCTTCACAGCCCACGTGGCATTTTCGAACTAAAATATTTCTTCTCCAGCCATGTAAATACCGACAGCGGCGGTGAGGCATCATCCACTGCCATTCGGGCGCTGGTGAAAAAATTGATCGCGGCGGAAAACCCCGGCAAACCCTTGAGCGACAGCAAGCTGACTACGCTGCTCTCCGATCAGGGGATCATTGTCGCGCGGCGTACCGTGGCAAAGTACCGAGAGTCTTTATCCATCCCGCCGTCAAACCAGCGTAAGCAGTTGGTTTGATTTCTACAGAGAAGGAAGACGCTATGCAGCTGAATATCACCGGACACCACATCGAAATCACACCCGCATTACGCGAGTTCGTTAACACAAAATTTGCCAAGCTGGAGCAATACTTTGATCGCATCAACCAGATCAACGTGGTGCTCAAGGTGGAGAAAGTGGAGCAGATTGCCGATGCTACCCTGTTCGTTAATGGCGGTGAACTGCATGCCACATCCGAATCTGAAGACATGTATGCCGCCATCGATCTGTTGATCGACAAACTGGCGCGTCAGTTAAATAAACACAAGGACAAACTCAAACAGCACTGATCGTCATCTCCGCCTCAGGGCGCAGGGAATACGCCTCTGGCACAGCGTCAGAGGCGTGAAGAGATGAGCGGGCCGTTAAGTGAAAACACCATGAATAACGATCCCATTTTGCAACTCAGCGCGGTATTACGCCAAGAGTGCACCCGCAGCACCGTTCATTGCCAAAGCAAGAAACGGGCGTTGGAAATCATCAGCGAATTGGCAGCCAGGCAGTTAAACCTGCCGACGCCGCTGATCTTCGAGGCATTGCTGACGCGTGAGAGAATGGGCAGTACCGGTATTGGCGGCGGTATCGCGATCCCACACGGAAAACTCGATGATGATAACGCCTTGGGTGCCACCGGGGTCTTTATCCAACTTGAACAGCCGATATCCTTTGATGCTATTGATAATCAAGGGGTAGACTTGCTTTTTGCCTTGCTGGTTCCCGCAGAACAATGTAAAACCCATCTACATACGCTATCACTTGTCGCCAAACGCCTGGCTGACAAAAGTGTGTGTCGGCGTTTACGGGCCGCGCAGAGTGACGAAGAGCTGTACCAAATTATGATTGAAGGGGATTAATCCCCGATAGAAAACGCGCGACATTCAGACATTCGCGCTACGATGTGCGTCACAGATGAATCACTCGGTCAGGGTGTAACAAAAGAAGGCAATAGCCGGAGGGGAGTCGTCGGATGGTGCTGATGATTGTCAGTGGTCGCTCAGGTTCAGGAAAATCTGTGGCCCTGCGCGCCCTGGAAGATATGGGGTTTTATTGCGTGGACAACCTGCCCGTGGTGTTGCTGCCGGAACTGGCAAACACGCTGGCACAACGCGATATCTCGGCAGCGGTCAGCATTGACGTGCGCAATATGCCAGAATCGCCGGAAATCTTCGAGCACGCCATGGATCAGCTGCCGCCCAGTTTTGCGCCGCAACTGCTGTTTCTGGATGCCGATCGCAACACTCTGATTCGCCGTTACAGCGACACACGCCGTTTGCACCCCCTTTCCAGCAAAAATCTCTCGCTGGAAAGCGCCATCGATGAAGAGAACGATTTGCTGGAACCGTTGCGTTCTCGCGCCGATCTGATCATCGATACCTCAGAAATGTCAGTGCATGAACTGGCGGAAATGCTGCGTACCCGGCTGCTGGGCAAACGCGAGCGTGAACTGACCATGGTGTTCGAATCCTTTGGTTACAAGCACGGCATTCCTATCGATGCGGATTACGTGTTCGATGTGCGCTTCCTGCCTAACCCCCACTGGGATCCGAAATTACGTCCGATGACCGGGCTGGACAAGCCGGTTGCCGCGTTCCTCGATCGCCATACGGAAGTGCACAACTTTATTTACCAGACGCGTAGCTATCTGGAACTGTGGCTGCCCATGCTGGAAACCAACAACCGCAGCTACCTGACGGTGGCTATTGGCTGTACCGGCGGCAAGCACCGTTCCGTCTATGTGGCTGAGCAACTGGCAGACTATTTTCGCTCGCGCGGCAAAAACGTACAGTCCCGCCACCGCACGCTGGAAAAACGCAAATAATGGCCGTCAAACACACCGTCATCGTCAAGAATAAGCTCGGTATGCACGCCCGCCCGGCGATGAAGCTGTTTGAACTGGTGCAAAGCTTTGATGCCGAAGTGATGCTGCGTAATGAAAGCGGCGTTGAGGCCGAAGCCAGCAGCGTGATCGCCATGATCATGCTGGATTCAGCCCAGGGTAAGCACATTGAAGTGGAAGCCAGCGGCACCGATGAAACCGCCGCACTGGCGGCGGTGGTTGAGTTGTTCGAAGCCGGGTTTGACGAAGAGTAACACGCGACAATAATCCCAAAAATCGACAATGCCATAGGTAATAACGCTGCCTTATGGTATAACTTCGTTACAAGTTATCTCTCATTTTTATCAACACCCCCGCGTCACTGGCGCGGGGGTGTTGCTTTATAAATGCGGTAGACTTTTTCTCTTGATATTGTTTTTTCATATATGCAGCACGTGTTTATATCCCTATGAACCTTGATTTTACTGTCATGACGTAACGTTGTTTGTTACTGCTATGCGTTTTATCGGGAGTTGTGTTTTACCAACCTATTGGAGAGGAGTATGACGAAACCTAACCTGACTATTAGCGAACTGGATGCGGAACGCCTGGATCGGCTGTTGGAACAACCCGCGTTTGCGGGCACACCGATTGCACAAGCGTTAAATGAGGAGCTGGATCGTGCTGAGATCTTGCCTTCAGAGGACATCCCGTCAGATGTCGTCACTATGAACAGTCGGGTACGCTTTCGCGATTTAAACACTAACGAAGAGCACACTCGAACACTGGTTTATCCTGCCGCCATGCAGGACAGCAAAGAACAACTTTCTGTTATGGCGCCGCTCGGCGCAGCCCTGCTGGGTCTGCGCGTTGGGAATACCATTACCTGGCAGTTGCATAACGGTACAGAAACGCGCGTGGAAGTACTGGAATTGCTCTATCAGCCTGAGGCCGCTGGCGAATATCGTCGCTAAGCACGCGCCCACTGCCCTGATTTCAGGGCAGTCATGATTGCGTCAAAACGGCCACAGCAGCCACCAGTTCGTCAGTTTATCCCCCAAACCTTGCCACCAAATGCGTGACATCAGATGGCCTGCTTTCTTACGCGGTTCGGTGGGCGATTCCCCTTTGGCCGTC
The DNA here is from genome assembly GCF_025962655.1 of Candidatus Symbiopectobacterium sp. NZEC151. GTDB lineage: Bacteria > Pseudomonadota > Gammaproteobacteria > Enterobacterales > Enterobacteriaceae > Symbiopectobacterium. The sequence continues at coordinate 530,149 of NZ_JAGFPE010000003.1, forward strand.
AATGCTTCCCAGGCAGCCCAGCGCACATCAAAAACGAAATCCCGCTGCATCATGTCGTGCAAAATCACCAGACTGCGCGGATCCGGCTCGACACGCAAATGCGCCACCAGCGCCAGCCGCTTGCGAAAATCAGTTTTATCCTGCGCGAGTTGCTGTGCGAGATCGCCATCAAACGCGCTGTCGGGCATTCCCTGCTCCCTAGACATGCCGTTGTATCCGTATACGCCTGATTACATCCCGGCGATCTTCATGCTCGGCAGCAGCGCCGAACCGCACTGGATATTACTGCGGGTTTCAATATCATCCCCCAGCGTCACCATGTCGCGCAGCATGGTTTTAAGGTTACCGGCGATGGTGATTTCGCTCACCGGATACTGAATTTCACCATTTTCCACCCAGAAGCCTGACGCCCCGCGCGAGTAATCGCCCGTTACCGCACTCACGCCCTGTCCCATCAGCTCGGTCACCAGCAGGCCTTTATCCATCTGCTTGAGCATCTGCTGGAAATTTAGCCCCTGGCCCGCAATACGCCAGTTGTGAATGCCGCCAGCGTGACCAGTGCTCTTCATGCCGAGTTTACGCGCGGCGTAGCTGGTCAACAGCCAGGTTTGCAAGACACCGTCTTTAACGATGTCCCGCTGCGAGGTACGAACCCCTTCACTGTCGAACGGGGTAGACGCCAGCCCTTTGCGCAGATGCGGCAGTTCTTCGATGGTCAGCCAGTCCGGCAGGATCTGCTGGCCCAGCTTATCGAGCAGGAAGGTCGATTTGCGGTACACGTTACCGCCGCTGATCGCCCCCACCAAATGGCCGAACAGCCCGGTAGCCACTTCGGCGGCAAACATCACCGGTGCTTCCATGGTTGGCAGCTTGCGCGGTGATAAACGCGAGAGCGTGCGGCGAGCGCACTCTTCGCCCACCCATTCAGGGCTTTGCAGATCGTCCAGCGCACGCCCGACGGTGTAGGCGTAATCGCGCTCCATATCGCCGTTCACTTCGGCAATCACACAGCTCGACATCGAGTGGCGGCTCGACAGATAGCTTTGCAGCATACCGTGGCTGTTGCCAAACACTTTGATACCGTAGTGGCTGTTGAAGCTGCCCCCTTCGGTATTGGTAATGCGCGAATCGACGTTGAGCGCCGCCTGCTCGGCGCGAGCGGCCAGCTCAATGCCTTTTTCCGCATCCAACGCGGCAGGATGAAACAGATCGAGATCGGGTGCGTCAAACGCCAGCAGTTCTTGTTCTGCCGGGCCAGAAAAGGGATCGGGCGAGGTATAACGGGCAATATCCAGCGCAGCCTGCACGGTGCGTGCAATGGCAGCCGGGCTCAAATCGGTCGATGACGCACTGCCTTTACGCTGCTGATGGTATACGGTAATCCCCAACGCGCCATCGCTGTTGAATTCCACATTTTCAACCTCGCCGTAGCGCGTACTGACGCTGATCCCTGTGGTTTTTGAAATGGCCACCTCTGCCGCATCTGAACCAGCACGCGCCAGCTCCAACGCCTGTGCAACTGCCTGCTCCAATGCTTTACGCTGTTCTGCAACCTGAGTGATTATTGTCATCGTTCTGCCATACTGAGTTAAAAGCCGTTCAGAAGCCGGGAAATGGCGTCTGCCTTGCCCCTCTTCTGCGCCTAAAGGTGTATGCTTGAGTCTAACAGGATATCAGGATAATTTCGCAAAAAGCCCAAACCTGTTAGGATCGGCGTCTTTTTTATGGCGTTAACCGCGTCACATGCCCGAATTGTTACGGAAAGAGATAATGAACAAACACCCTGAAGAGTGGCTGGACGACGTACCGGACCCGCACGCCGAAGATGATGAAGACGATGAGATCATCTGGGTCAGCAAAAGCGAAATCAAACGCGATGCAGAAGCGCTGAAAGATCTTGGCGTTGAGCTGATTGAGCTCGGTAAAAATGCGCTGGAGCGCATCCCGCTGGATGACGATCTGCGTGCTGCGGTTGAGCTGGCGCAGCGCATCAAAAAAGAGGGTCGCCGCCGTCAGGTGCAACTGATCGGTAAGATGCTGCGCGCCCGCGATCCAGAGCCGATTCAAATCGCACTGGATAAGTTGAAGAACCGCCACAACCAGCAGGTCGCCCTGTTTCACAAACTGGAACAACTGCGCGACAGGCTGATTGAGGAAGGGGATGATGCCATCCCTGATATCCTTGGGCTCTACCCGAACGCCGATCGCCAGCAGTTGCGCTCACTGGTGCGCAATGCGCAGAAAGAAAAAGCCGCGAACAAGCCGCCCAAGTCTTACCGCCAAATTTTCCAGTATCTGCGCGAACTGGCTGAAGATCAGGCCTAGCCCCTTGAGGTAGATAACCCTTAAGGTAAATAGCCCTATGGTAAATCACCTCGTGGTGGAGTCGCCCTCGGCGTTACTCCACCAACGCATGCTGATAACGGTGCAGTATCTCCGTGATACGCCCGACCGATGCACCAATCTCCGGCGCTATCTGGCGCTGGCATAGCGCAACCTGATACTCATCCAATAACGTCAGCAACTGAGTAAAAGCGTGACGGCGGGAAATCTCTCGTCGCGCATCGCTGACCTGCTCTGCCGCCTGACGAAGACGACGATGAAACGCCGACAGTTCGCTATCCATCGGCAGTGGTAGATTCCGCATGCGCTGATGCAGAATGATCAGTGACAGCGCCAGACGGTATTTGGCTATGTCGTTAGGAAACAGGGTCAGCAGCAGATAGAGCTGCTGATAGAGCGCGGGCAAATGGTTCTCACGCCGTTTACTGGGGTTGGTGGTCAGTGCCGATATCGCGCTGTAAACAAAGCGGTTAAGTAGCGTCTGTCCGGTACGCGCACGCGAATTATCGCGAATCAACAAGATAACCAGCCACGCCAGCAAACAGCCGATAACCTGCCCAATTGCGCTGTCCAGAAAGTGGCTGAGATTAAACGTCATCGGGTTATCCAACACCAGAATATTGATGGTGCTGGCCAGCGCCCCCAGCGATCCCATACGCCGCTTTTGCACTTCAATGCCGATAATGAAGGCCATAATGCCCAGACTGAGGCACAGCAGCAGCATGCTTTGCTGCGTGGAGGGCAACACAAACATAAACAGCAGCGATCCCAACGGCAAGGCATAGACCGTGCCGACCAGGAAATCGACCGCCATGCGTTTCGGGTTGGGCAGGCGCATCGCCAGCGCCGTCACCACGGCAATCATCACCATGCAGGCACTGCCTGAGGTCCAACCGGTGATAAGCCAAAATAAACAGCCTACTGCCGTCGCCACGCCAGTGCGCCAGCCGTTGATCATCGCGTGATGGCGCTCAGCGGAAGCCGCTTTCACCATCACTTCATCACGCAGTAGTTCGCCCTCAATCTGCGTCAGACGAGCGTTGGTCTGAATCCCTTTTGCCAGTAACAGGTAACGCGTTGCGGCTCCCACCCAGCCAATCAGCGTCGGCGGCACGGTCTTGCGCTCACCAGCAGCAATCGCGTGGCGCAGCTGTTTTACCCGCTTACGCACATCGGCCATCGAGTCTACCGGCGCATCAATCAGCAATGCCAGGCTGGTTCTGAGCGGCTCCGGTTTATCCTGTAGCACCAGATAGGTCTCACACGCCTGAGTTATCAGGGTAAAGGATTGCGCCAGCAGCGCGTTGATGCGCCGGTGGCTATTTTGCCAGCGCGCCGATTCCAGCAGCAGCGGGTTGCCCATGCCGCCCAACGCGGTGCTTTTACGCACCAGCCCATGCCAGGCCACGTCAAGCTCTTCGCGCGTTGCGCCACGGATACACAGTTGCAGCAGGCGATAGTGATCCACCAGCAGCCCTTCCAGACTGCTGTCGATATGGTGTTTGATGGAACGCGGAGTGAACAGCAAATCGGCCACAATGGCACAGACAATGCCCAAAACAATTTCGCTACAGCGTTCAACGGCGAACTGTGGCGTCAGCAATGGCGCACTCTGGGTAGAGACGATGATAATCAATGCGGTATAGCCCGCCAATCCCCATACGTAGGCGTTTTCTACCTTAACCAGCGATGAAATCCAGGTGCAGAATCCCGCCCAGATGCAGCACAGCAGCAGCATCACCACAGGGGCACGAATGGTGGCGATGATAATCACCAGCGCACCGATACATCCGATAAAGGTGCCTACAATGCGCAATATCCCGCGATGCCGAATCGCCCCGGAAAAGGGATCGCCACCAGCGGCAAACGCAGGGCCAGCAGCAACGATGGCCGCAGTGAGTACTGACCAACGCGGCGTTTCCAACTGAAAGTGGAAACCGAGAAACAGCGACAGCACGACGGCAACGCTGAGTTTGCAGGCAAAACGCCAGTGGGGAAAAGCAGGCATTTTCATCATGAGTTCGCCTTAGCCAAACTCACGCAGCCGATAGAGCAAGCGAACCAACGGAGAAGGCTGCTTGTTTTGCGGGGCGTCGGCCTGCGCGATCACCACGGTGGCCGTGGTGCCCGCAGGATAAGGAAGATCTCGCTGTTGATCCAGATGGATTCTTACCGGCACGCGCTGCGCCAGCCGCACCCATTCCAGATTGGCATCCACGGTCGCCAGCCCTTTACTGTCTACGTTGGCGCTGCTGTTGGTGATCGCCGCCGCCACGCTGTCGACCGTACCGTAAAACAACCGATCGCTACCCAGCGGCGTTATCTCGACCCGATCGCCCGCGTGAACGCTCGCCAGCTTGGTCTCTTCCATATAGGCCACCAGATAGAACGAGCCCTTTTTCACCAACGCCACGGCGGTTGCGCCGCGCGTAATGTATTCACCGCGCTGCACGTTGAGGTTGGTGACCCAACCGTCCGCCGGTGCGCGAATCACGGTACGCTCCAGATCCAGCTTCGCCAGCGCCAGCGTCGCTTGTGCCTTGGCTAGCTGATGCTGCGCGGTTTCCAGCGCGCTGCCGGACTGATCGATAGCTTCTTGCGACATAGCCTGCACACCAAGGCGCGTACGTCGCCCGGACTCACGCCGTTTTTCAGTGACCAGCGCCAGGTAGTAGTCGACATCCGCCTGTGCTTGCGCTTGCGCTTGCTGAAAACGGGGTGGATCGACCACAAAAAGCACATCCCCCTGTTTCACCTGCTGATTGTCATGCACCAACACCTCGGTCAACAGACCGCTGACATCAGGCGCGATCGCCACAACGTCTGCGCTGAACTTCGCGTCTCGCGTCCACGGCGATTCGGTATAGAACGCCCACACGCGCAGCAGCGCAACGGCAGCCAGCAGCAGCACGCACAGCGTGATACCCACACGCAGCAGCTTTTTGGTTATCAGCGAGACAACAGGAAATTTTAGAGCAAGGGTTTTCACATTGACCTCAAAGGGAGAAGCGAAAGATCAGATAAAACAGGCAACAAAACAGAGCGGTGTTAAACAGCGCCGGATGCCATACCACGTCATAAACGCCGGTGGGCTGTAGAACACGGTTCAACACAAAAAACAGTGCCAGCGATACCAGCAACACAAAGAATACGGGCGGGAATGACAGGCCAAACAGCACCATCACCGGGAGTGAACTCATCCTCTATTCCTTTTCATTTCAATTGACGAATAAACGATACCGACCGTGTCGCCGTAGACACAGGCATGAGGGTTCATTACCAACGACGACACGGACCTTTCAGCCACCAATGCTAAAAGGCATGAAGGGCATTACACTGATCAAGAGAGATTGCAGGTTGTTTAGTAGAAGCGAACGCAACCTGTTACCTGATGGAAACAAATAGCACGAAGCACACCGGAACTCTTCCCGCCCGATTCGTTCGAATGCGGTGTATTATGGATGTTTATTATCGTTTCATCTACGATGTGTGATCTAAATCACTTTTAAGCCAGAGTGAACAATGGAAAGACTAAAGAGCATGTCGGTGTTTGCGCGCGTAGTGCAGTGTGGCTCGTTTACCGCCGCCGCCCGACAATTGAACATGAGCGTTTCCGCTGTCAGCCAAACGGTGACCCGGCTGGAAGAGGAGTTGCAGATCAAGCTGCTCAATCGCAGCACGCGCAGCATTGGCCTCACAGAAGGCGGCAAGATCTACTACCACGGCTGCCGTCGTATGCTGCATGAGGCGCACGAAGCGCACGATCAGCTCTATGCTTTCAATAATACGCCGATCGGTACGCTGCGCATTGGCAGCTCCTCCACCATGGCGCAAAACGTGCTGGCGGCCATGACGGCAGAGATGCTGCTGAAATACCCAGGGCTCTCGGTCAATCTGGTCACCGGCATTCCCGCCCCCGATCTGATTGCGGACGGGTTGGATATTGTCATCCGCGTGGGCGCCTTGCAGGACTCCAGCCTGTTTGCCAAACGTCTCGGCTCGATGCCGATGGTGGTGTGCGCTGCCAAACGCTATTTGACCCAGCATGGCACCCCGGAAAAACCTTCCGATGTGGAAAGTTTCTCCTGGTTGGAATACACCGTGCGCGCCGACAGTGAGTTCGAACTGATCGCCCCGGAGGGCATTTCCACCAAAATCGCGCCGCAGGGCCGCTTTGCCACTAACGATCCGCAGACGTTGGTGCGTTGGCTCAAAACCGGTGCAGGCATTGCCTATATCCCATTGATGTGGATTATCGATGAAATTGCCCGCGGTGAAGTGGAAATACTGTTCAGTCGCTATCACTCCGATCCGCGCCCGGTGTATGCGTTGTATACCCGCAAGGATAATTTGCCGCTCAAGGTGCAACTGTGTATCAATTATATGACGGAGTATTTTAAAAATGTTGCACAGATTTATCAAAGCCATAGGGAAGAAACACTGGGGAAATAATTATTTTCACACTACGGCATTAACCTGAATATACAATCTGGTATAGGTTGCCTTCACCTTTTTGCTGTTATAGTGTGCTTTCCTTAACCAGGGGGGCATTTATGACAACAGCATTTAATATTTCAGGAAATCTATTTTCAAGAACGATTTCACTTAATGAAATAGAAGGTATTAAAAATGCAAAAAATCCCAATGAAATAAAAAGCCTTTGGGGTAAGATTGCAGACTGGTTTTGTGGAACCGATAAAGAAAATGCCAAAAAAGCGTTATTTGAATTGATCAACAATGATGATGCAACTATAAAAATAGACGCTTTTAACCAGTTAAAAGCCATGGTATCACCCGCGTTTAAAGATGCCTTCACTTACACGACGACAGCGATAAGTGATACCTCGTTTACCGTCAATCTGTCTATTGGTGCTTTATTTTCTACGGGTGAGATCTCTACGACGGGCAAAAGCATCAATCTGAATGAGCACATCAAGACCTTCACTCCAGAATATTTTATCGAACGAGACATTCATCTGGAACAAGTAAAAAAAGACATACCAAGAAGTGAAATGTATTTTTGTCATACCTCGACCCATCATGAACGCATTACCGTTGACATGCTGCCACAGATTATTAATAAAATGTCAGAAGAACAAAAAAAATCGCTAAATATTGCACTCTCTCAAATTGGCGTTATCGATATCAAGAACCAAATTAATCAGCATGCCAAAGCGATGTCACTGCTCGGTGACCCCAGTAAAAAATTGTTTCTTTCTTTAAAAAATCAGGGAAACATCACCGTTGAAATACATATCATTAATAACCTTGACGCTGAAAAACACCAGGTTTATCAATCAATGTGTCCTGAATCTAAATATCCCTGTTTATACGCAAAAGCCCGGATTGATATCGACATAAACGGACATTGCAATATTTCTGACATTACCGTCTCACACCCGGGAATTGAGTAGTCACCGTCATGCATTTTCATCGTAGCGTGACGGTGACTCAGGCGCAGGCTTACGCCGTACCGCCCACCGTCATGCTGTCCAGTTTCAGCGTCGGTTGCCCAACGCCCACGGGCAGGCTTTGGCCCTCTTTACCGCACACGCCAACGCCTTTATCCAATGCCAAATCGTTACCCACCATGGATATCTGCTGCATGGCTTCGATACCGGAACCGATCAGGGTTGCCCCTTTAACCGGCGTCGTGACTTTGCCGTTTTCAATCAGATAGGCCTCGGAGGTTGAGAATACAAACTTGCCAGAGGTGATATCCACCTGACCGCCGCCAAAGTTAGGCGCGTATAAGCCGTATTCTACGCTGGCGATAATCTCTTCCGGCGTCGATTTACCTGCCAACATGTAGGTGTTGGTCATGCGCGGCATCGGCAAATGGGCATAAGACTCACGGCGACCATTGCCGGTCGGTGCTACGCCCATCAAACGTGCGTTGAGTTTGTCCTGCATATAGCCTTTCAGCACGCCGTTCTCAATCAGCACGTTGTACTGCCCGGCAACGCCTTCGTCATCCATCGCCAGCGAACCGCGACGTCCTTCCAGCGTACCGTCATCCACCACGGTACAGAGTTCAGAGGCCACCAACTTGCCCATCTGCCCGCTGAACACCGACGTGCCGCGGCGGTTAAAGTCCCCTTCCAACCCGTGCCCGACGGCTTCATGCAGCAGCACGCCCGGCCAGCCTGCGCCCAGCACCACCGGCATAGTGCCCGCAGGCGCAGCAACGGCGGACAGGTTGACCAGCGCCATACGTACCGCTTCTTTCGCCCAGGCTTCCACCCGAGCTTCACCGTCCACCACTTGCCAGAAGTAGTCGTAACCTACGCGCGCACCGCCGCCGCTGGCACCACGTTCACGTTTGCCGTCCTGCTCGACCAGCACGCTGATCGATAAACGCACCAGAGGGCGCACATCGGCCGCCAGCGTGCCATCGGTTGCCGCCACCAGCACGTGTTCGTAGACGCCGGTCAGGCTGACGCTCACTTCCTGCACGCGGGTGTCAGCCGCGCGCGCCACGCTGTCTGCGCGTTGCAGCAGGGCCAGTTTATCTTCACGGCTCAGGCTGTCCAGCGGGTTGAGCTGCGGATACAGCGCACGATGAACGTTTTCCCCCAGCGTGTGAACGCGGCCATTGCCCTGCTCGCGCACGATGCTGCGCGCCGCCTGGGCGCTTTGGTGCAGCGCATTGAGCGTGATCTGGTCCGCATAGGCAAACCCGGTTTTTTCCCCGCTTACCGCACGAATACCGACCCCTTGATCGATATTGTAAGAGCCATCTTTAATGATGCGGTCTTCCAGCACCCAGGATTCATGGTAACTGGATTGAAAATAGAGATCGGCATAATCCAGGCGACGTTCATTCAATACCTCTAACACCGAGAACAGGTCTTGCTGGCTCAAGTTGTTAGCAGTGAGTAACTGTTCACTGACAAACGAAAGACTCATATTTTTTCCACTTTAGTTCACATGAAACCGATGAATAAACGGCACGGAGCCATCACTATACAGGCGGATTAACGCCGTTCCTGCGCCGCACTTTTTTGCGGCTCACGCAGGACTTCCTTAATCGTAGGCTGATCCAGGCTGCCATGAATCTGGTAGCGAATCAGCGAGATTTTGTTCCAGAGCGGTGCCAGCACCTTGCTGGCCGCAAACACCGCAGCACCGATCACCGGGTTGACCACAAAGGCGGTCGCCACTCCCACCGTGGCTGATATTTCCGGCGCAATCACCGCTTCCATGGCAATTTGGCGGTTAGCCAGATCGACACTGCCCTTCATGGCGATATCGGCTTCCAGTCCGTCCACCAGCAGATCGTCGGTGTGCAACACGCCGTCTTTAATCCAGGCCGTGCTGCGGATGGAATCAAAATAGAAGCCTTTGCCGAAGGTATCGCTAAAATCAAACTGCAATTTACGCAACAGCGCATCAAAGCTCACCAGCCTCAGTAAGCGTCCCGCCTGGCCAGTGCCCGCATTGACGATGTCGCCCTTGCCAATACGCGTGTGCAGAATACCGCTCAGACTCGCCAGATGCGGTGCCCACGGCGAACCGCGCCAATAGAGATCATAGTCAACATCAAAGGTTGCTGCGCGCAGCGGCGTATCAATACCAAACCAGTCGGCATTTTGCTCCAGCGTGCCGCCCGTCAGACGCCCTTTGAGTGCGGTGCGAACCCCCTCTGCATTCTCCTGCCAACTGCCGCTGGCGGTCAGCTTGGCTTTGCCGGTATCGATCACACCCTCACTGAGCGTCAGCTTATCTTTTTCTGGTTGCAGCGTCGCCGTGATTTGACCCAGATTCTGCCCGGCAATCCAGCATTCCCGGCAGGCAAGCTGCAACGCGGGCCAATCTTCAAAGCGGATGCTGGGGTCATTAAGCGGTGATTTCTTCTCCGCCAGCGCCACGGGGTTGGTCGCTTCATCCCCTTTCCACTGCGGGTTGTAATAGAGATAGCGAATATCAGCGCGCCACATGCCGCTTTGTGGAACCGTCAAGTTAGCATCAATCTCACGCCCGGTAGTGTGAATTTCACTGCCCTGCGGCGTATTGCGGCTATTGAGTACCACATCATGCCACTGCTGACCGAGCAGTTGCAGCGCAGGCGTACGCAGCGTCACGCTTTCCGGCACATGGAGGTTGCTTTGTGCCCCTTTGCGCAAGGCGGTATCGCCACGCAGGGCAGGCAGTAATGCCAACCAGCGCTCGGCGTCCAGCGCGGGCAGCGCCAACACCAGTTCAGACTGTTCCGGCAGCGCGGGCAGCGTTTGGGCACCTTGTTGCCACACCGCACGCGCGAGCGTTAGCGCATCACCGTGCAGCAGCCACTGGCTGTTAAACTGTGCGGATTTTCCCAGGTTCCCCGACAGCGCAAACCCCTTGAGATCCCCTTTAACGGCGATCTTGAGCGGCACCGCCGTCCCCTGCGCCTTGTTAAAGGGCTCAGGTAAGCGAGTACTTACATTTTTCAGGTCAGCATCGACGCTGACCTCATAGGTCTCAACGCCTTTATAAGGCAGATTCACCGTCACATTGCTACGCCAGGCGGCAGTTCCCGACAGTGCGGTTTGCAATGACTTTGGCAGACCAGGGAACTGCGCGGGTGCCCATTCCCCGTTCAGTCCCACCTTCACCAGAAAGGCCTTTTCCTGCTCTTCGGTGTTGAAACTGAACGTGACGGGCTGCCCTAACCAGTTAGCCGCAATATCATCGCTGTTCAGGGTGCCATTGCGATAATGGAAGCGCCCGTTGAGCTGTTTCAGCGTGCTGTTCAGCGGTTTGATATACAGGCTATTGTTACTGAGTTGAATGTCACCACTGGCCTCCACCGCGCCATGCGACAGGGGAATATCGAGGTGCAGCGTGCCATTGACGCTCCCGCCAATTTGCAGTTGCTTTAACGCACTCCCCACGCTGTCCTTGAGCGGCGTTTGTTCAAAATAGTGTCCGACATCGGGCCCATCCCCCTGAAGTTCGCCATCAATCAGCAACTTTTCTTTACTGTAGTCAGGGATGGCGGCAAGAATGTTTCTGCCAGCGACGTTCCCCAACTGCGTTGACGGCGCGGACATCCACAGGCCGTTGTTGGCAAAATTGAGATCGATATCCAGCGGTGACAGCGCGGGCCAACCGGGTTCAAATTCAAAGGTGGCAGCGCGCAGCGGCACCCACACCTGAAACTGCCCTTCGTTATGCTCAAAGGGGAAATGTGACGGGTTACCGGCAAAAACCAGCGTGGCGTTATCGACCTGTCCCCCTTTTAACGCGCCGGTCAGGTACTTGACCAACTGCGCGCCCATCAGCGGTTCCGGGAAGTAACGCCAGGCTTCAGAGGCATCGGCCAACCGAATCCCGGCCAGAATATCCAGACGCGGCTCCCCGCTCACCGGATGACGATATTGAAAATCACCCTGAGCCTGTAGCGCCCGCGCCTGCACATTCAGCCCGTTACTCCATACTTCCCAGCCGTCGGCAGCATTGCTCCAGTCGACAGCGCCGGTTGCCTGCTGAATCTCAAACGGGGCACGGAACTGATTGCCGCTGGGCAGCACGCTTTTCGGCAATGCAAAGGTGACGCGCCCGCGTTCAACGCTGCCACTCAGCGTGCCGGCCAGCTTCTCGCCGCCCGGCAACCATTGCCACGCTTTCCAGCGCAGATCGCGCCATGCCGCCTGAAAACGACTTTTCTCCGGCTGTTTTAAAGGAATATCGAGGGCCAGTTGTGTCAGAAGGCCTTCCGGTTGCAGCGCCTCCCAGCGTGTTTTAAGCTCGGGCGTGACCGTGGACAGCAGCGGAAGTAAGTCGCGCAAACGCGCCAGACTGAGCTCACTGGCACGCACCCGCAGCATATCTTGCTGATCTGTCGACGGTGCGGGTATCCAGCTCGCCGCCAGACTTCCCTTCGGCCAGGCGATGCCGTCCGTAGCCAGATTCAAGACGGGCACGGCCACCTGCCAGCCCTCACCTTGCCGCGTGGCGTGCAGCGCCAGCTCATCTACGTTCAGACGGTGGGTGTTGTCGCCCTCTTTCCAGGCTGCCGTGCCATGGGCCAAAAAGACATCGCTGGCAACCAGCGCTCCGCTACGCACCTGCAACCAGGCCGCCAGATTGAAATTGGCACTCTCCAGCCCGGTATTATTTTTTAGCCACCGGCTGATCCAGGGCTTCATATCAATATTGTCAGCCTGGAGGTACACCGTGCCGTCATTCAGATGACCCTGAATAGCCTGCAAATCCATGCGCACCTGCACCACACCGTGCTGCCCATTAAAGCTCGACAGGCTGATTTGCCCTTCGGCACGGTGCCGGTTGTTGCGGTTCAACCAGGTCAATTGCGGGATGGCAAGCTCAGCACGATCGCCAGAAGGCGTGAGGAAAGAGAGGTGGCTGTCGCGCAGATCGAAGTGATCGAACTGCTGAAGGAACAGCGTACTAAGACGATCGGTTTCGATCAGGCTACCGTCGGCCCGCTGCCCGGTCAGCGTAGCATCCAGCGTCAGGTGCATGCGGTGGAACGTCAGATCGCGAAACTGCCAGCGCGCATGCAGCAATGACTGCCACACATCCAGCGCCAGCGTGATGCGCTCTGCCTGCCAGCGTGCAGCAGGCGACTCGCTCGTCAGGCCATCGATCGAAAGCGTTGGCCCAAAGGAGGCCCAACTGCCAGTAAGGCGTTGCGCGTCAACCGATACGCCGGTCGTCGACGTCACCCACGCCATGATTTGCGGCCGAAAACGATCGAGCTGCGGCATCGCTAATCGTAAACCACTGACGATTAGCGCCACGACAACAACGATCGTGGCGCCCGTCATCAGCAGTAGGCCGGGCAGTCGCCTCACACTATTCTCCTTGATCTTCGTCGCAGGCGACGCGGGGAAGTCATTCTGTTTGTTTTACCATCGACATGGGGATTACATCATCACCACATCAAACTGTTCCTGGCTGTACAACGGCTCAATCTGCACCTTGACCTGTTTGCCGACAAAGATTTCCACTTCCGCCAGGGCATGGGATTCTTCGCTTTTCAATACCTCAGCCACCGCAGGCGATGCGTAGACCAGGAAGCGATCGGTGTCATAGGCATGATGCACCCGCACAATTTCACGCATGATTTCGTAGCAAACGGTCTCGACGCTTTTCACTCTGCCGCGACCATGGCACGTCGGGCATTGATGACACAGCACATGCTCAATGCTCTCACGGGTGCGTTTGCGCGTCATCTCCACTAATCCTAGTTGAGAGAAACCGTTAATACTGGTTTTAACCCGATCTTTGGCGAGCGCCTGCTCCAGAGAGTGCAGCACCCGGCGACGGTGGTCTTCATTACTCATGTCGATGAAATCGATAATGATGATACCACCCAGGTTGCGCAGCCGCAGTTGGCGGGCGATGGCCTGCGTCGCTTCGATATTGGTGTTAAAGATGGTCTCATCCAGATTGCGGTGACCGACGAACGCCCCGGTATTGATGTCTATCGTCGTCATCGCCTCGGTCTGATCGATGATCAGATAGCCGCCGGATTTGAGTTCCACCTTTCGGTCCAGCGAGCGCTGAATTTCATTCTCCACATCATAGAGATCGAAAATGGGCTGGCGTCCGGCGTAATGCTCCAGCTTATTGGTGGTTTCCGGAATATAGTCAGTGGTGAACTCCAGCAGCGCGTCATAGGTCAGGCGGGAGTCGATGCGGATGCGGTCCAACGCCGCACCGGCAAAATCGCGCAGAATACGCTGCGCCAACGCCACTTCACCGTACAGCTTGCATTTGGTCTGGTTACGTTTTTTACGCTCGCTGACTTTGGTCCACAGGCGTTTAAGAAACGCGGCGTCGGAAGAAAGCTCATCTTCCCCGATCCCTTCCGCCGCCGTGCGGATAATAAACCCGCCCTGCTCGTCGCAGTATTCGCTGACGATTTTCTTTAGGCGTTCGCGTTCCACTTCACTTTCAATACGCTGTGAAACGCCAACGTGGGCCGCGCCGGGCATGAAAACCAGATAGCGCGATGGCAGCGTAATATCGGTGGTCAATCGGGCACCTTTGGTGCCGAGCGGATCTTTCACCACCTGCACCATCAGATCCTGCCCCTGGCGCACCAGTTCAGCGATATCGCGCACGTGGAAATTTTTCTGTTCTTCTCCGGCCACGCATTCGGTGTGGGGCATGATGTCTGACGCGTGCAAAAACGCCGCCTTATCCAGCCCGATATCCACGAAGGCGGCCTGCATGCCCGGCAACACCCGGCTGACACGACCTTTATAGATATTGCCCACGATACCGCGTTTCGCTTCGCGCTCAATGTGGATCTCTTGCAGTATTCCGCCGTCAATGTAGGCAACGCGCGTTTCCGACGGCGTCACGTTGACCAGTAACTCAGCTGTCATTCTCTGCTCCTGCCGTTCGTAACGCTATAATCTGATTATACAATTCATGGGTTTCCACCAGCGGCAACCCGACAACCGCGTGGTAACTGCCGGCGATCGCTCTGACGAAACAGCCGCCTTTACCCTGAATGCCGTAGGCTCCCGCTTTATCCATCGGCTCACCGCTGGCAACGTAATGGGCAATATCCTGCGGCGTCAGGGCGCGAAACGTCACGTCGGTGACCACCAGCGCACTGCACTGGGTGCGGCGATCGGCCAACGTGACCGCGGTCATCACCTGATGATGTCGCCCTGAAAGCATCGATAAGATGTGTGCAGCATGGGCTTCATCGCGCGGTTTTTCCAGTACCTGCCCTTCCAGCACCACGATGGTATCTGCCCCCAACACCGGCAAATCCTGCGGTGCGGCAGCAACCCCTGCCTGCGCTTTATCCTGCGCCAGGCGGCGCACATAGACCTCTGCCGTTTCATGCGCTGCCCGCTGCTCAATAACATCAACCCGCAGCAGTTCAAAAGGGATGTCCAGCAACGTAAGCAGTTCGCGGCGGCGCGGTGAACCCGAGGCCAGATAGAGCGCAGTCATATATCCTCACTACGTAGTCACCCTACGTATTTTACTGTAGGCGCGCCGGTTAAGGACTACGCCCTTATTGATTATTGTACTGTGAACTGACGGCGAATTTTGCGCATCAACAGGAATAGCCAGGGCCACAACACGCCATCGACCACACAGTTCCACAAATTTTCCGGCCGGAATGACACATTGCTTACCAAGAATTCCGCCCAGAAGACAATCAGATCCATCACCAGCGAAAGCACCATGACAATCAGAGCTTGTTGCCAGAGCGCCATATTGCGGAACAGTTGAAATTTGAACGCCACCAGATAGGCAACAATGCTGAGCGCCAGCGCACGCACGCCAAGCGTGGACCCTAAAATAAGATCCATCACCATTCCCAGCACAAAACCGGTGCCGACGTTAACCCGATGGGGTAGCGCCATCACCCAATAGATCAGAAACAGTGAGAGCCACGAGGGCCGGAAGTGATAGAACTGATCCGGCCACGGCATGATTTGCAGCACCATGGCAATCAGGAACGATAACCAGATGATCCAGTTGCCGTGACGGCGATAGCGGTTCATTGGCGTCCTCCCTGTGCTGGCGTAGCAGCAGGTGGCGTATTACGTTGAGGTTGCTGACCTTGAGACGAGCTGCGCGCAGGGGCACTCTTCGGTTGTGCATTGCCCTGCGACGGCGCGGCGGGTGCCGCAGCGGCAGGCGGTGCGGGCGGGCCCATTTCATCAGGAGACGGCAGTACCTGCGGCATCATCTGCATCAAACGTTCATTGGCGACGCGGTGCACTTCTTGCGGCGGCAACCCTTTGCCCGACACGTCGTCGACACCCCACAACAGCAGCAGATAGCGTAAACGTTGCAGGCCGGCGGTGGGATGCGCCTTGATAACGGTGTAGGCGCGTTGCGTATCCACCTTCACTTCGGAGACGACGCCCACCGGATACCCTTCAGGGAAACGACCGCCCAGCCCGGAGGTCACCAGCACATCGCCGACGCGAACATCGGTGTTGTTGGGCAAATGCTCCAGTTGCAGATCGTCAGTGCAGCCATTACCGGCGGCAATCACGCGGATATCATTGCGCAGCACCTGAATCGGCAGCGCATGGGAAACATCGCAGATCAGCAGCACACGGCTGGTCAACTGACCGACCGCGACAACCTGCCCGACCACCCCTTTATCGCTGATAACCGGTTGCCCTTCGTAGACCCCGTGCGCCGCCCCTTTATCGATAACCACCTGATCGCTATAAGGGTCGGTGCCTGCGGAAATCACCTGGGTCACCATCTTCTGCTCATCCTGACGCAGCGGTGACCCCAACAGTTCGCGCAGACGCGCATTTTCCTGTTTTAGTTGGCCGAGCAGCAGCAGATCGCTGTTGCGCAGTTGCAGTTCCTGGCGTAACGCACGGTTTTCCAGCGCTAGCTGATTTTTGGTCGCCAGCGATTCAGAGACATTATCCAATACTTCACGCGGCCCGTTGGCGAGAAAATAGAACGGGCTGACCGCCGTATCCATATAGGTACGGATCTTGAGAAACGTCCCCAAGCGGCTATCGGCGATAATGATCGCCATCGCCGTGAAGACGGCAAGAAAAAGTCGCAATTGCAGGGAAGGTCCCCTGCTAAAAATCGGCTTCATAAAGGTTGCGTATTCCTCAACGCGAATAAAGAACGCCCGACACGCTCGACACTAAAGAGACCATTCATATTATTCACCGCCGTCATGCCCGCAGAAACGCAGGGGCAGAGGGGCGTCGGGCGTAGGGAATTACGCTAATGGCGATACCCGTGAAAATGGCTCGCCACAGAATAAAAAAAGAGGGGCTACCCTACGGGATGAAAAACAACGCTGTTTCCCCATACGGTTCCCCTTCCTTTTATTCGGCACTCTTACTCTTCGCTGAACAGATCGCCGCCGTGCATGTCGATCATTTCCAGCGCTTTACCGCCACCGCGTGCCACACAGGTCAGCGGATCTTCGGCAACCACCACCGGAATGCCGGTCTCTTCCATCAGCAGGCGATCCAGGTTACGCAGCAGCGCGCCGCCACCGGTCAACACCATACCGCGTTCAGAAATGTCGGAAGCCAGTTCTGGCGGGCACTGTTCCAGTGCAACCATCACCGCGCTCACGATGCCGGTCAACGGTTCCTGCAATGCTTCCAGAATTTCGTTCGAGTTAAGGGTAAAGCCGCGCGGCACGCCCTCAGCCAGGTTACGACCACGTACTTCGATTTCGCGCACTTCATCGCCCGGATACGCAGAACCGATTTCGTGCTTGATACGTTCCGCCGTCGCTTCACCGATCAGCGAGCCGTAGTTACGGCGCACATAATTGATGATAGCTTCATCGAAGCGGTCACCGCCAATACGCACGGAAGAAGAGTAGACCACGCCGTTCAGGGAGATAACCGCCACTTCCGTGGTACCGCCACCGATATCCACCACCATGGAGCCGGTTGCTTCAGAAACCGGCAGCCCGGCACCGATAGCCGCTGCCATCGGTTCTTCAATAAGGAACACTTCGCGCGCCCCGGCCCCTTGCGCAGATTCACGGATGGCACGGCGTTCAACCTGAGTTGCACCGACCGGCACACACACCAGCACGCGCGGGCTCGGACGCATGAAGCTGTTGCTGTGCACTTGTTTGATAAAGTGCTGCAACATTTTCTCGGTCACGAAAAAGTCGGCAATCACGCCGTCTTTCATCGGGCGGATGGCTGCGATATTACCCGGAGTACGACCAAGCATCTGTTTGGCTTCATGGCCTACGGCGGCGACGCTCTTAGGCGAACCGGCGCGATCCTGACGGATGGCGACCACAGACGGCTCATTCAGTACAATGCCCTGCCCTTTAACATAAATCAGGGTATTGGCGGTACCCAGGTCGATGGACAAGTCGTTGGAAAACATGCCACGAAATTTTTTAAACATAACGAAAGGATAATCCTGCAAGCTGGGGGCGAAAAGAAATCCGCCTACTTTACCAACCACACGGTGCAGCGACAAGGCACGACAGCGCTCTGCATCGGTGAAAAATTCCCCTGTGTCATACGCATCGCGTTCCCCGAAAAAACGGTCGGGGCGATATTTCTTTGTGCGGTAAAGCGAGTTACCGCTTTTTCACGCAGCCGGATGGCGTTAACACAGGACACAAAATCTAACATTTTATCGGCCAGTCCATGCAATATGCAGACACTAACCGATTTATAAACCACGCATTCTACGTCAATTTACCTGCGACATTCATCCTAAACACGACGCCGGGGTGAATATTTTTTCAACTCATCGCTGACGGGGATAGACGCCGCGAAAAAATCGCCCTGACCACCGTAAACACCGCGACTCGAAAGTGTATTCCACTCTTCCTGGGTTCTGACGCCCGCGGCAAATACGCTGGCGGAGGTTCCCTTGCAGGCTTCAATCAGGCTTTGAACAAAAAGCTGATTTTCCGTTCTGCGTTCAAAACGCCGCACCAGACCCGGATGCAACTTGATGATTTCTACCTGCAACGTTCTGATATAGGTGGTACTGACCAAGGTCAGCCCGGCTTGCGTCACCGCCAGCCGACACCCCAATCCCACCAGCGTATTCAGAATCGGACGCAGACGCTCGATATACTGACACACATCTGACTCAGCAAGTTCAAACAATATACGTTGACGCTGCTGTTTCGGACATTGCAATAGCACTTCTTGTAGCCAACGCCAGAAAGGACGCTGCAACAGCGAATCCACATTGACGGGCATCGCCAGGGTCTCTTGCGGCCACGAGGCTGACAGCGCGATGATTTGCGCCACCAGCAACCGGTCATAATTGGGCGTCAGCCCCAATTGCTGCACCAGCGGCATATATTCAGCGGCCAACAGTACCTGATCGCCATCGGTAATACGCGGCATGATTTCCCGATGATGCACTACGCCATCGCGCGTCACCGCCGGTTTTTGGTACAGATGCGGGCCCCCTTTTGCCAGCGTCTGTTCCAGCAATGTGCGCCATTTCACGCTACCGCGCCCCTTGTCAGGCACCTGCCGGTCAAATACGCACCAGCCGTTGCCGCCCTGCAATACCGCATTGCGCGTGGCATCTTCCACGCTTTCCATCACCTGTTCAGAACTCTGCCCGCTGGCATAGGCGCAAATGCCGATATGCAGCACATCCTCGCGATCGATAAGCGGCGTGATCGGCAGAATATCCAGCGCTTTGACTAACTGCGCCGCAATAATATCCGCTTCTTTCAGCGAACGGTGTGGCAGCAGCACGGCAAAATCGCTGTTGAAATAGCGCGCCAGCAGCGCGGAGGGGTAACGCATGACAAAGGTCGAGAGCATATTGACCAGCGTATTGCGGTACTCGCGCAGTTCATTGGCGTAACGGTGCGTTTCCTGCAAGGTATCGAAATCCGGCAGGCGAATCATCATTACCACACCGTGGGTGCCGACATTTTCCGCGTCTTCCAACTGTGTGGTGAGTTGGTTATCAAAAAACAGGCGATTGCTTAATCCGGTTTCCGCATCCTGGGCGGCAAACGCGCGAATCAGCGTATCCAGTCGACTGCGCTCTTCGCGAGCGTCGGCGAGATCCGACAGCAACTGATCGAACGCACCGCTGGCGCTATCGGGCCATTCGTGCACCGAACCCCGCGCCACCGACTCGCGTTCACCGCGCAAAATGCGGTTGGCACGCGTCTCGAGCTGTTCGTGTCCTGCCACCTTGCGGCGAAAACGCCGCACGGCATACACCAGCAGCGCGGGCATGCACGCCATCGCCACCACCATGGCGATGGTGGAGAAAATCCAGCGCGGCGAACCGAAAAAGGGATCAAGATAGGTGAGATTGACGCGGAAATCGGCGTTTTGCATCAGTGGCAGTTGCATCACGTGGTGCACATAATCACCCTCTGCGCTCATCAGCTCCGGCAGTCGCAGCGAATATTGCAGGTTTTGATCGAGATCGCGGATCTCCAGCAGCACAACCCCCGCCGCCTTCATCATTGAGGGCAGCCAAAAGCGTAACCGTTCAGGAGGTTGCACCAACAGCGCCTGATCGATACTGGTCGCAATAGCGTGAAGCTGGTTGTCAACCTGCTGTAGATTATCGTCAACAATGGTGACTAACCCTATGATAAAAAGCAGGGATATGACGACGACCAGTACCATCGTCATCAATGAAGAAAATTTCGTCATTCGCCCATCCCTGCATCCTCTCGCCGCACGGGTGATATCCCCCGCGCCGTTTTCACCGCTAGCACCAATACTACCTGTTACAAATATAGACACTAAAGGATTTTCCCTGACTTTTCCTCTCCGGTCACAATCCCATCGCGATCGTGGCGTGTTCGCAACCGATATCCGCCGTCAGGCTCCCCTTTAGGCTTACCGTGCAACACTCTGCAATGAACTCTTTTTTGCTCAGGCCGTCTTATCTTCCATACTTATAGCATTCAGCCGTTGTAACCCGTGGAGCATCATCATGTCTGATTCTCATCGTCAACGCCAACCGAGCGCCGCCGACGTGACCCCTGAGGGGATTTTTCACCAGCGCCGCGCCGTGATGAAAGCGCTGGGCATCGCCGCCGCCTCGCTGAGCCTGCCGCACAGCGCACAGGCGGACGTGCTGGACTGGCTCACCGGCGGCGGCAAAAAAAGGCCGACGGCACCACCGCCCACGCCGCTTACCTTCACACCTGAACACAATGCGCCGACATCACTTACGCTGACACCCGAAGACAAGGTGACAGGCTACAACAACTTTTATGAATTCGGGCTGGATAAAGCCGACCCGGCCGCCAATGCAGGCGGGTTGCGCACGGAAGGCTGGAAGGTACAAATAGAAGGGGAAATCGCCAAGCCCATCACGCTGGATATCGATGACATTATCAAGCGCTTTCCGCTGGAAGAGCGCATCTATCGTTTTCGCTGCGTCGAGGCCTGGTCAATGGTGATTCCCTGGGTAGGGTTCCCGTTGGCGAAACTGATTCAGTTCGCAGAGCCGACCAGCGCCGCGCGCTATGTTGCCTTTCAAACCCTGCACGATCCCGAACAGATGCCGGGGCAGAAAGATCGCTTTCTCGGCGGCGGGCTTGACTATCCTTATGTAGAAGGCTTAACCCTGGAAGAGGCGCTACATCCCTTGACCCTGCTGGCGCTCGGTGTCTATGGCAAAACCTTGCCACCGCAGAACGGCGCGCCCATCCGCCTGGTGACACCGTGGAAATATGGATTCAAAAACATCAAATCCATCGTAAAAATCCGCTTTACGCGCGAACGACCGCCCTCAACCTGGAATCTGGCGGCGCCAGATGAATATGGGTTTTATGCCAATGTGAACCCGGATGTTAACCATCCGCGCTGGTCGCAGGCCAGTGAACGGGTGATTGGTGCAGGCGGACTGCTTAACGTTCAGCGCCAACCGACGCTGCTGTTTAACGGCTATGCCGAGCAAGTGGCACCGCTGTATCGCGGTCTGAACCTGCGGGATAATTTCTGAATGCGTCTGACACTCCGCCAGGTGTTCTGGCTGAAAATCATCTTGCATGCCGCCGCCGCGTTGCCGCTGCTGTGGCTGTTTTATGCCATTCAACAAGGGGCATTGAGCGCCGATCCGGCCAAAGATATCCAGCACTTTACCGGACGAATGGCGCTAAAGCTGTTGCTGGGCACGCTGTTGGTCACGCCGCTGGCGCGCTACGGCAAACAGCCGCTGCTGATCCGCTGCCGCCGCTTGCTTGGCCTGTGGTGTTTTGCCTGGGCTACACTGCATCTGACCAGCTATGCGCTGTTGGAACTGGGGATCGCCAACCTTGCGCTGTTGGGCCAGGAGCTGATTAATCGCCCCTACCTGACAGTCGGCGCACTCAGTTGGCTGCTATTGCTGGCCCTGGCGGTAACCTCATTTCAGGCGGCGCAACGGGCGCTTGGCAAAAACTGGCAGCGCTTGCATAACCTTATCTATGCCATCGCGGTGCTCGCACCGATTCATTATTTGTGGTCAGTAAAAATCTTATCGCCGCAGCCGGTGATCTATGGGCTGGGTGCGCTGTTCTTGTTAGCACTGCGTTACAAAAAGTTCCGCCAGTGGTGGCGTTAATGCCGGGAAAGCGACAGCAGCGCGCCGCCGCGTGCGACGGGGGTGTTAAAGCCAGTTGCGGAGATAAGACCAGTATTTAGCTGCTAATTGCCACGATATGGTTATAATGCCCGACCTTATCGCCCGGTGAACAATTTACGTTGCCAAAAGGTGACAAACGATGTGCTTCGCGCTATGTTGTGCGACACGTTTTTCTACAAACTGGGTGTATCGCGGGAGATAGCGGCACAATGGCAGAGAGATTTCACATTTTGCTTTTGAACGGTCCCAACCTGAATCTGCTGGGAACCCGTGAGCCAGAGAAGTACGGCAGCACTACGCTTGCAGAGATCGTCAGCGGTCTGGAACATCAGGCGCAGTCGCTCAATGTACACTTCTCCCATGTCCAATCCAATGCCGAGCATGTGCTGATTGATACGCTTCATCAGGCACGCGGCAACACGGATTTTATTTTAATTAACCCGGCGGCATTCACCCACACCAGCGTTGCATTACGTGATGCGCTACTGGCCGTGGAAATTCCGTTTATCGAGATCCATCTGAGCAACGTGCACGCACGCGAGCCGTTCCGCCATCACTCTTACCTGTCCGATGTGGCGGTGGGTGTGATTTGCGGCCTGGGCGCGGATGGATATGGCTATGCGTTACAGACGGCGGTAAAACGCCTGTCCACGTCAAACTAAATAAACCCATTTCAACAAATGAGTACGGAACCACATCCATGGATATTCGTAAAATCAAGAAACTGATCGAACTGGTTGAAGAATCCGGCATCGCCGAACTGGAAATCTCAGAAGGTGAAGAATCAGTACGTATCAGTCGTGCCCCTGTAGCACCGGCTTACCCGATGATGCAGCAAGCCTATGCGCCCATGATGCAGCAACCTGCACCGGCATTGGCAAACGCGGTGGCTCCGGCACCGGAAGTTGCCGCTGCACCGGCGGCCGTGAGCGGTCACATCGTGCGCTCTCCCATGGTGGGTACGTTCTACCGTACGCCAAGCCCGGATGCCAAGGCATTCGTTGAAGTGGGGCAGCGCGTTAACGTCGGCGATACCTTGTGCATCGTTGAAGCCATGAAAATGATGAACCAAATCGAAGCTGATAAAGCAGGCGTGGTGAAAGCCGTGCTGCTTGAAAACGGCCAACCGGTAGAGTTTGATGAGGCTCTGGTTATCATTGAATAACCGGTTGTCATCGAATAACGAGGCTTACCATGCTAGATAAAATCGTTATCGCGAACCGCGGAGAGATTGCGCTGCGTATTTTGCGCGCCTGTAAAGAACTGGGCATCAAAACCGTTGCCGTTCACTCCAGCGCGGACCGCGATCTGAAACATGTGCTGCTGGCCGATGAGACCGTGTGTATCGGCCCGGCGCAGTCGACCAAGAGCTACCTGAACATCCCGGCGATCATTTCTGCCGCAGAAATCACCGGCGCTGTGGCCATCCACCCCGGCTACGGCTTTTTGTCCGAGAATGCCGATTTTGCCGAGCAGGTTGAGCGCTCCGGCTTTATCTTCATTGGCCCACGCGCAGACACCATCCGTTTGATGGGTGACAAAGTCTCTGCCATTTCTGCCATGAAGAAAGCGGGCGTACCGTGCGTACCGGGCTCTGACGGCCCGCTGGGCGACGACATGGACAAGAACCGCGCCTTTGGTAAACGCATCGGCTACCCGGTGATTATCAAAGCCTCTGGCGGCGGCGGCGGTCGCGGCATGCGCGTAGTGCGCAGCGAAAAAGATCTGGAGCAATCCATCCTCATGACCCGTGCGGAAGCGAAAGCCGCTTTCAATAACGACATGGTGTATATGGAAAAATACCTGGAAAATCCGCGTCACGTGGAAATTCAGGTATTGGCTGACGGTCAGGGCAACGCCATCTATCTGGCAGAACGCGACTGCTCCATGCAGCGTCGTCACCAGAAAGTGGTGGAAGAAGCGCCTGCACCGGGCATCACGGCAGATTTGCGTCGCTACATCGGCGATCGCTGCGCCAAAGCCTGTGTGGATATCGGCTATCGCGGTGCCGGTACGTTCGAATTCCTGTTTGAAAACGGTGAATTTTACTTTATCGAGATGAACACCCGTATTCAGGTTGAGCATCCGGTAACGGAGATGATCACCGGAGTCGATCTGATCAAAGAGCAGCTGCGCATCGCTGCCGGTCAGCCGCTGTCGATCAAACAGGAAGAAGTCATCGTGCGCGGTCATGCGGTGGAATGCCGTATCAACGCCGAAGATCCCAACACCTTCCTGCCGAGTCCGGGCAAGATCACCCGTTTCCACGCACCGGGCGGTTTTGGCGTACGCTGGGAATCGCACATTTACGCGGGCTATACCGTGCCGCCGTACTACGATTCCATGATCGGCAAGCTGATCACTTACGGTGAAAGCCGCGATATCGCGATTTCCCGGATGAAAAACGCCTTGGCGGAACTGATCATTGATGGTATTAAAACCAACATTGAGTTGCAGTTGAAGATTATGAGCGACGAGAACTTCCAGCACGGTGGAACCAATATCCACTATCTGGAGAAAAAACTCGGTCTGCAATAATCTGCATCGTACAAGCGTATAAAGGCCAGCCATGCTGGCCTTTTTGCTTGCTGGTACTGCTTTACAGGGAAAAACCATGGACAAACGCTTCCCCCAAGCGCACAAAGAGGCGCGCTGGGCACTGTTCCTGACACTCTTTTACCTCGTAGGCTGGATAGTCACCGCCTACGTGCCTGACAATACCGCCGGACCGACCGGGCTGCCGCGCTGGTTTGAGTTCTCCTGCCTGCTGCTGCCGCTGGTGTTTATCGTGCTGTGCTGGCTGATGACGCACCTGGTGTTCCGCGATATCCCATTGGGAGACGACGATGCACAATGATGTGATTCTGCCGCTGGTCGTCTACCTGATGCTGGTGTTCGGGCTGTCGATTTACGCTTATCTGCGCCGCCGCGAAGGCAATTTCCTCAACGAGTATTTCCTCGGTAGCCGTTCGATGGGTGGGTTTGTGCTCGCCATGACGCTGATTGGCACCTATGTCAGCGCCAGTTCGTTTATCGGTGGGCCGGGTGCCGCCTATAAATACGGCCTGGGCTGGGTGCTGTTGGCAGTGATCCAAGTGCCAACCATGCTGCTTTCTCTCGGTATTCTGGGGAAAAAATTCGCCATTCTGGCGCGGCGCTACAACGCCATTACCCTGAACGATATGCTGTATGCCCGTTATGGCAGCCGCCTGCTGGTGTGGTTTGCCAGTCTGAGCCTGCTGGTGGCCTTTATCGGGGCGATGGCGGTACAGTTTATCGGCGGCGCTCGCCTGCTGGAAACTGCGGCTAACGTGCCCTACGACGTTGGCTTGCTGATTTTCGGCGTCACGATAGGGCTTTACACCACCTTCGGCGGTTTTCGCGCCAGCGTGCTCAATGACGCGATGCAAGGCGTGGTGATGCTGATCGGCACGGTCTTGCTGCTGGTGGCGATTATCTCTGCCGCTGGCGGGCTGGGCAGCGCGGTAGAAACGCTGCGTCAGATCGATCCGGCACTGGTCGACCCGCACGGCAGCGGCCAGACGCTTACCTTCCCGTTTATGGCGTCATTTTGGGTATTGGTGTGCTTCGGCGTCATCGGCCTGCCTAACACCGCAGTGCGCTGCATTTCCTACAAAGACAGCAAAGCGCTGCATCGTGGCATCATTATCGGCACCATCGTGATCACCGTGCTGATGCTGGGCATGCATCTGGCAGGCGCGCTGGGGCGCGCTATTATGCCCAACCTGACCATTCCCGATCAGGTCTTGCCGGAACTGATGGTGAAGGTGCTGCCGCCGCTGGCTGCTGGCATCTTCCTCGCTGCGCCCATGTCCGCCATTATGGCCAACATTAATGCGCACCTGCTGCAAGCGTCTGCCACCATCATCAAAGATCTGTATCTGAGCGTAAAACCGCATCAAGCGCAGAGTGAACGCCATATCAAATGGCTCTCCAGCGCCACCACGCTGCTGCTGGGTATGCTGACGCTGCTGGCCTCCTGGCGACCGCCTGAAATGATTATCTGGCTCAATCTGCTGGCCTTTGGCGGCCTGGAGGCGGTATTCCTGTGGCCGCTGGTGCTGGGGCTTTATTGGGAACGCGCCAATGCGACCGGCGCGCTCAGCGCCATGATGGTCGGTGCCTTATGCTATACCCTACTTGCCACCTTTAAGCTGAATCTGGCGGGCTTTCACCCGATTGTCCCCGCCCTTTCGTTCAGCTTATTGGCATTTCTTATTGGTAACCGTTTTGGCAGCAATCCTGTGCCAAACGCTGCCGCTACACCTTCACATTAACGGGAACAGAGGCTGCTATGCCGTGGATTCAACTCAAAATTAATACGACGGGCGCGCAGGCTGAACAATTGGGCGATGTGCTTATCGAGAGCGGTGCGGTATCCGTCACCTTTCAGGATACCCACGATACGCCGGTATTCGAGCCGCTGCCGGGGGAAACCCGTTTATGGGGCGATACCGACGTGATTGGGCTGTACGACGCCGAAACCGAGATGCCGGACGTGATTGCTCAACTGGAACAAGAGCCGCTGCTAGGTGCCGGTTTTCACCATAAAATCGAGCAATTGGAAGACAAAGACTGGGAACGGGAGTGGATGGACAACTTCCACCCGATGCAGTTTGGTAAACGCCTGTGGATCTGCCCGAGCTGGCGTGACATCCCTGATCCGAACGCGGTTAACGTGATGCTGGATCCCGGCCTGGCCTTTGGTACCGGCACGCACCCTACTACGTCCCTGTGCCTGCAATGGCTCGATGGTCTGGATCTGGCAGGCAAGACGGTTATCGATTTTGGCTGTGGTTCCGGTATTTTGGCGATCGCCGCGCTGAAACTGGGCGCGGCACAGGCAATTGGCATCGATATCGACCCTCAGGCCATTCAAGCCAGCCGCGACAATGCGCAGCGTAATGGCGTCTCAGAGCGTCTGGCGCTCTATCTGTCGAAAGACCAGCCCAACGATCTCTCTGCCGACGTTGTGGTTGCCAATATCCTTGCAGGCCCGCTGCGCGAGCTGGCACCGCTGATTAGCACACTGCCCAAGGCGGGAGGGCATTTAGGGTTATCGGGCATTCTGGCGTCACAGGCAGAGAACGTGGCAGCGGCTTACACCGAGCTGTTCGAACTCGACCCGACCGTTGAGAAAGAGGAGTGGTGCCGCATTACCGGCATCAAGCGCTAAGCATCATGGCGAGTGTCCTTAGCCGTTTCACGGCGGTTGGCGGCACTCGTCAAAATCATTGATGTATATACCCTAAATAATTCGAGTTGCAGGACAAAACGTTTACGTTTTGAACAGCGCTTGCGCTGGCCCTTTAGGGCGAGACTCATTTATGCGTCTCGTAACGCGGCAAGCGAACGAATCCCGATGAGCTTACTCAGGTAAGTGATTCGGGTGACAAATCTGCCGGGAGCAGATTTGAACGCCGCCTGCGGCGGCCTCGTAAGAGGTGAGGCCCAGGGATGGGCCGAATAACGAGTGCAGCCAACGCACCTGCAGCTTGAAGTATGACGGGTATAGCGGCTGTGCGATAAAGCGCCGGTTGTTGCGCAGCAAAACGCCATCGGGCGCGGCCTGTCCCAGCATTTGCGTACTGTTGCGCAGAAATGTTTTATCGTGCAATGGTTGGACCAATAAGTGACTTTTCTTATAACTTGCTGTAATAAAAAGACAATTAAGAATTTCAAGCGCGCAAAGACACATTTCCTTGATCTGTTCCGCTCAATTGCTCAAAGTTTGGCCTTTCATCTGGCGTAAAAAATGCGTAATATACGCGCCCTTGCAGACACAGTATGGTCACTCTTTGTCTATGCACATTGGACAATTTCAGCTAGCTAATCGATTGATTGCCGCCCCCATGGCTGGCGTCAGCGATCGCCCGTTCAGGACGCTCTGTCATGAGATGGGGGCTGGGATGACGGTCTCCGAAATGCTCTCCTCCAATCCGGAGGTGTGGCGTTCGGATAAGTCGCGTCTGCGCATGGTACACAGTGATGAACCTGGGATCCGCGCCGTGCAGATTGCCGGTAGCGACCCTGATGAGATGGCAGCGGCAGCCAGAATCAACACTGATTTTGGCGCGCAAATCATTGATATCAACATGGGGTGTCCTGCAAAGAAGGTAAACCGCAAGATGGCGGGTTCTGCGCTGTTGCAGTATCCGGATTTGGTAAAACAGATCCTCTCCGCCGTGGTTAAGGCGGTGGACGTACCGGTCACGCTGAAAATTCGTACTGGCTGGGCACCGGAGCACCGTAACTGTGTAGACATTGCCAGACTGGCCGAAGCCTGTGGTATTCAGGCGCTTACCGTACATGGCCGCACCCGTGCGTGCCTGTTCAACGGTGAGGCAGAATACGACAGCATTCGGGCGGTTAAGCAGGCCGTTTCCATTCCCGTTATCGCGAATGGCGACATTACAAGCCCGCGTAAAGCCAGAGCGGTTCTTGATTACACCGGGGCAGATGCCCTGATGATAGGACGGGCTGCTCAGGGAAGACCCTGGATCTTTCGGGAAATCCAGCATTATCTGGACACGGGGGAGCAACTGGCACCGATGCCATTGGCAGAGGTGAAGCGTTTGCTCTTCAAGCACATACGGGAATTGCACGACTTTTATGGTCCGGGCAAGGGATTCCGTATTGCTCGTAAGCACGTCTCCTGGTATCTCCAGGAGAACGCCCCCAATGACCAGTTTAGGCGCACATTCAACGCCATTGAGGATGCCAGCGAACAGCTGGAGGCGTTGGAGGCATATTTTGAAAATCTTGCGTAAACAGAAAAAGAGCTGACAGAACTATGTTCGAACAACGCGTGAATTCTGACGTACTGACCGTTTCTACCGTAAACTCTCAGGCTCAGGTAACCCAAAAACCCCTGCGCGACTCGGTTAAACAGGCACTGAAGAACTATTTCGCTCAACTTAACGGTCAGGATGTGAATGACCTGTATGAGCTGGTACTGGCTGAAGTTGAACAGCCACTGTTGGACATGGTGATGCAGTACACCCGTGGTAACCAGACCCGCGCGGCCCTGATGATGGGTATCAACCGCGGTACGCTGCGCAAGAAATTGAAAAAATACGGCATGAACTGATACTGGTTCATTACCGTTGGTTTTTTAGAAAAACGCTTGCCAGAAATGGCAGGCGTTTTTTGTCTGTTGCGGTGCAACGTCGACCTTTAAGCACTTCACCCGATGCCACTGCAATGCGAGCCCGCTTGCTAGAAAAGCTCGATACCCAGTAAATAGCCATTTACTTTGTCTACACAAACATTCACAGGAAGATGGAGTATTTTGGCTATTCTGGCTGTACTGGAAAACTGATCTCGATACCCTTGCTCTTCGTTCTCTTTTAATATTGTTTTATACCATTCATCATTTACTTTTATCTTAAATCCATAATTTGTTTCAGATATCGTTGTTGATATAAAATACTCCTTTATATGTTCACCCTTGAGCATATTGTGTTTACCTCCCTTGTGACATTCACTTTCCAAGTCCCCCATTGCATGGGAAGACATGCTTATTAACAGCAATACTGTTAACCCGACTGTCCTTCTCATTCGTAGCCTCCATTAATATTTTTTAGTCATCCATCACAGCTGCGATCATCTTATATCTGCATTTCTTCCATCGACTAAGACTGTCGGTTATATCTCTTTTAGTCATACTGGATATTGAATCAATGGAACAAATAGAACATGCAGAGCGCTCACTCGATTCGTAGCGAGGTAAATCTGGAATATAATAATGACCACTACTAGGCCCAGTATCAGCATCAAGATAGGCAGGATTGAGATACTCTGCGATAAATTCCGCCTGCTGATCGGGCCCTCTACTTCGATAGGCCCTTGCGCTGTAGATTTGCTCCGTGTCAATGCCCCCTAATGCCAACCACTCCTGTTCATGCATATAATCTAGAACCGTACTTTGAAAGCGCCAATCGTTGGTGCGAACGAAAGCCGCTCGGAGACTATTCACTGAGCTATAAAAATTGCTGGTAGGACGAATGGTATAGAGGTAGTACATCATTCCAACAGGCGTCGCTGATTCTGCCATAATGTGTGACATTTGCTCTGAGGATGAAGTAGAAATAAAATTAGAAGTTGCGTCCCCCTCAAAACAGCTGGTTCCCCTTATGTGTTCATACATGTTCCTGTTATGCCCTGAGGGAATAAAACCAATTTTAAATGCATCCTCAGCGTCCACGCTATCGTAACGGTAGAAAAATAAAGTGGAATAAGCACCATGACTAAAGAAAAGTACAAAAATAATCAACATGCTTTTTTTCATCTCAATCACCGATAAATGACATCATTGAGACGAAACAAATAACACAAACGATAAGCACTATTATTGTCGTTTTTTATTTTTGCGAAGAAGGTCGATGTTTTTATTCCCTGCTGTTAATCTCAGAAAGCAGAAATAAAAATGGCAACCCAATAAAGCAAGCGCCGCACCGCGCATCGGTGCAGCACTCACCTATCAGGCTATTTAGAAAAAACAGCGTATAACAACGCGGAGTTATACCTCGGGCAGATCAAATCTCAACATCAATGCCATTACGCTTCAACAGCGCATTGAAGTTGTGCAGTTCCCAGATGGTTTTGCCCTGCTGAATTTGCGCACGCAGTTTCACTTCTTTTTCATCACGGCTGCGCGAAGCGGCAAGCACCTCTTCAATCTTCTCACGCGGAATGGCAACGATGCCGTCATCATCACCGATGATCAGATCGCCCGGATTTATCGTCACGCCGCCAAAAGAAATCGGCTGATTGATTTCACCAAAGGTTTCTTTAACCGTACCCTTAATGGAAATGGAGCGGGAGAAAATCGGGAAGCCCAATTTGTGGATGCGTTCCGCATCCCGCACCCCGCCGTTGGTGACCAATCCGGCGATACCGCGACTGAGGGCCGCCGTGGCCATGACATCACCAAACGACCCTTGTTCCGTGTAGTCTCCGGCATCAATCACCAGAACGTCACCGGGTTTCGCCAACTGGAGCGCCGCGTGGATAGTGAAATTATCCCCGGCAGGGGTTTTCACCGTGAATGCGGAGCCCAATACGCGCAAACCGGGATAAATCGGCTTGATGGCAGAGTCTACCGCACCGCGTCGACCGAAGGCTTCATGGGCGGTAGCGGCGGTAATTTCTTTAAAAGCGTCAATCAGTTCCTGGTCTGGGCGAATGAAATCTTGAGTAAGTTTTGACATGGTTATGTTTTCCGTGAATCAGGCTGGGTTAAAGACATTAGGGGCAACGGCAGCGACTTTGCGCGGGAATTCTTCGCGGTAATCACGCAGTCCTTTACCCGGTAACGGGCTGTAAGGGCGTTTCTTGAGTTCATTAATATCCAGATCGATTCCCAGTCCCGGCGCGTCGGGCACGTCGGCCCAGCCGTTGGCAATCGTGATGCCTTGGGTGGCAATACCCTGTGTCGGTTCAATCAGGTTGACGAACACTTCTGCAATATTGAAGTTAGGGATAACCGCGGAAAGGTGGACCGTCGCCGCCAGCCCGACAATCGGGCTGTTGTAGTTATGCGGTGTGACGGCCACGCCGTGCGGGGCGGCCAGCGCAGCAATCTCCAGCATCGATAACAAGCCGCCAACCGCGCAAATATCCGGGTTGATAATGTCCGCCGCGCGTTTCTCAAACACCGGCACAAACCCTTCTTTGGTGTAGAGCGCTTCACCCAGCACGATCGGCGTGTGCGTGCTGCGTTTGACTTCGACGGTGAGATCGATGTTTTCTGGCGGACAGGGCTCTTCGTACCAGCCAATATCGTATTCTTCCAGACGTTCAATCACGCGAATGGCGTGATTCGGTGCCAGGCGACGGTGGCCGTCGATCAGCAGTTCCACATTCGGCCCTACCGCTTCACGCACCGCCTTCACATTCTCCACGGCAGCGGTTTCATCGGCGCGGGAAATAAAGGTGCGCCATGGGCCAGGGAAGGGGTCCCATTTGATGGCATCATACCCTTGCGCGACCACGTTCAATGCGCGTTTTACCGTATCATCAATGCTCTTGGCACCAAACCACCAGCCGTTGGCATAAAGACGAATCTTTTCGCGCACCGCGCCACCCAGAATACGGTGCAGCGGCAGCCCGGCTTTCTTGCCGACGATATCCCACAGCGCCAGTTCGATGGCACTCCAGGCGCACAGCAGGTCAACCGAATTACGGCGAATCGCAAAATCATCAAGCAGCGTCTGACCAAGGTGACGGATATGGTAGGCTTCACGCCCGATCACCAGCGGAGAGATGGCATTAAGGTATTCACTGACGACCTTCTCTTTGGTATTTGTCACATAGGCTTCGCCCCAGCCATAAATGCCTTCATCGGTATCCACTTTGACAAAAAGCAGGTTTTTCCCGACCCCTGGATGATAAAAAAAGGTTTCAATATTTGTGATTTTCATTGTGGCCCTTATTAGACAAAAGCGCAGAGCGACAAGATATAACGCAAAATTGATGCGTAAACATAGCCAATATTATTCTAACTATTTCCACTTACTGAATAATCGAGTTTGAAATTCGAAACATCCTCATGACTGTTTAATATTATTAATCTATTTCTCTCTTATTTCATATTTGAAGAATAATTAGCCCTTATTTGAATAATGATCCACCGGATAATCACTAGACAAAAAATTTAATCACCTTATTCTCGATGGCATTATCTTATTTTCATACCCTTGGTTGTCATTCTCATACCTGATTAATGGGTATAGGTTTATTGCTTCCTGCCTGATTCAACTATTAAAAACCGATGGCAGCCTGAAATTGTGATTATCTGGAGATAACGCCTTGGCCAGCGTAATAAATACCGATTTCCCCCGACCCAATGCGGATCAATTGGCGGCGTTCAAAACGGCCAGTACTGCACTGATTTATCAGGCTGTTGGGCAACGTGGTGCACTGCATTCCTCCATCAAGCCGCTGCGTTCGGGGTTTCGGCTGCTGGGTGCCGCGTTTACCGCCGCCGGTTTTCCCGGCGACAACCTGACGGGACATGCCGCCATCACGCTGGCACAGCCGGGAGACATCCTGGTGTATAGCGTGGACGGTTTTACCCAAGGTGCCTCTTTCGGCGACATGATGGCGACGCTCGCCGCCAACCGTGGGCTAGGCGGTGTCTTGATTGACGGTGCCATTCGCGATGCCGCGCTATTGCGCACTTGGGATCTTCCCCTGTTTGCCCGTGGCATTAGCCTGAAAAGCCGGGGCGAAAAAGCACAGCTCGGCCCACTGGCGACCCCGCTGACAGTGGCTGGCGTGGAAATCTCTCCCGGCGACCTGATTGTGGGAGATGACGACGGCGTTATCGCCATTCCCTATGCCTTGCTTGACGACACAATTGCGCGTTTACAGCCGTTACAGGAAGAAAAAACACGCTTGCTGCACCGTTTCTCTTCCACCGCAACCCCGGAAGATTGGCAAGCGCTGAAAGCGTGGGAATAGCCCGTTCCATTACTGGCTTAGCAGCTATCTATACCCTAAATAATTCGAGTTGCAGGAAGGCGGCAAGAGAGGGAACCCCGATGAGCTTACTCAAGTAAGTGATTCGGGTGAGTGAGCGTAGCCAACGCATCTGCAACTCGAAGTATGACGGGTATAACAATAAAATCATTGAGGAGTAACACATTATGAATACATCGGGGATATCACGCCGTCGCTGGTTACAGTTAGCATCCGCATCCTTAGTGGCCGCCGGAATAGCATTGGGGTCACCGGCCATGGCGGCGAACGCTGACTGGCCCACCAAAACCGTCAAGCTGGTGGTACCGTTCCCACCCGGCGGAGGCACCGATCTGTTGGCTCGCGCCCTGGCGGAACGCCTGAGCAAATCGTTCGGTCAGACGTTTGTGGTGGAAAACCGTCCCGGTGCCGGGGCGGCTGTCGGCACCGAATACGTGGCACGAGCGACCGATGGTCACACCTTCCTGTTCGCCTCATCCAATCACGTGACCGTACCGGCACTCAACACCCACTTGCGCTATGACATCTTCAAGGATTTCAAATCCATCTCTCTGGTGAGCGATCAGGCAAGCGTCTTCGCCGTCTCGCCCGACCTGCCGGGGAAAAACCTGACGGAAGTGTTGGCGCACATCAACGCCAATCCGGGGAAATACAATTACGGCACGGCGGGCATAGGCTCCGGCCAGCATCTCAGCACCGCCTATTTACAACAGTTAACGGGTATTGATGTGGTGCATGTGCCGCTCAAGGGCCAGGGCGAAATCATTTCCGAGCTGCTGGGCAAGCGGATTCAACTGGGCTTCCTGGTGCTGAGCACGGCGGTGCCCTACTTTGAGGCCGGCACCATTCGCCCGCTGGGTGTTTCAACCGAACAGCGCAGCCCGTTTGCCCCTGATATTCCGACCCTTTCAGAAGCGGGTGTCCCTAACTTTGTTGCCCGTTCCTGGCTGGGGCTGCTTGGCCCGGCATCGACGCCAGATAGCGTAGTGACAAAGCTGCACGATGCCGTGGTTGGCTACCAGAATGACCCGAGCTACATCGCGATCACCGATAAGGCCGGCATGACGTTGGTCAACAGCACGCCAGCGGAATTCGATGCCGAAATCAAACGCGGTTACGAGCAATGGCGCACCGTGGTAACCAACGCCAATATCCAGCAGCAATAAGTCAGGAGCGCGCCATGAGTGAGACAAAATCAATCGCACAACAGTTACAGCCTTATGCCGATCGCCTGCTGGGCACGCTGAACCCACAGCTAATCAGGCACGTGGAGATCACCCGACCGGCCGCAGAGGTGATTCAGGGGTTTTTATCATTGCCGGATCTGACCTCGGTGGTGGCGGACATTCTTGATGAACTGGGCTATGACACGGCGATCCCGGCACAGACGCTACGGCCACTTGCGCCGGGACAACGCATCGTCGGCCCGGCGGTGACAGCGCGTCAGAGCCGCGCCAGACAGTTGCCCGGCTTCACGCTGTCCGCTGGCAACGCGCCGCAAGGCGGCGGTATCGACCAAATCACGCTAACGCAGCCCGGCGATGTGTTCGTGGTTGATGCGGCAGGCAGCAACGATGCCTCCAGCTTTGGCGGCATTCTTGCCACGGCGGCAAAGGCCAAAGGGCTGGCAGGGGTGGTGGTTGACGGTGCCGTGCGCGACAGCGGCAGCATCGTCGAATCGGGGTTGAAAGTCTGGTCACGCAGCGTCACACCGCGCACCGGCAAGCGCCGTCTGGAACTGGTGGCGTTTAACGATGTGGTCAATATCGGCGGCGTTCAGGTCAGGCCCGGCGATCTGATTCTGGCGGATAACGATGGCGTGATTATCGTCCC
Source organism: Candidatus Symbiopectobacterium sp. NZEC151 (assembly GCF_025962655.1). Taxonomy (GTDB): domain Bacteria; phylum Pseudomonadota; class Gammaproteobacteria; order Enterobacterales; family Enterobacteriaceae; genus Symbiopectobacterium. The sequence continues at coordinate 565,861 of NZ_JAGFPE010000003.1, forward strand.
CAGTGATGTTGCGCAGACCGTGCTGGATCGCGCGCTGCAAGCGGCAGAAAAAGAGAGTCATCTGTTGAAAGCGCTGGAACAGGGCGCATCGGCGCGTGACGCAGCGGGTATTCTGCCCCCCGGCAAGTGGTGATCCCCCGGTATCGCTACAACATCACGCTTAAACAATAAATGATTAAACGAGGTAGACCCATGTCTGCAACGCATAAACGCATACAGGGCGAATTCCTGTCCGGCATCGCGATTGCCCTGCTTGGCGCAGGTGCCATCGCCATTGCCAACACCGAACACACGCTCGGCACCGCCGCCAGAATGGGTGCCGGTTACATGCCGACCATTTTGGGTGCACTGTTGGTACTGCTGGGGGGATTGATTGCCGTGCGTGCCTGGCTATCATCGCCACGTCGCCGCGCCCCCGATGAAGCCGGTTTCACGCTGCGTGCTCCGCTATTGATGCTGGGTGCGGTGATTTTATTTGCCCTGTTGGTCGATCAGTGGGGCATTATTGTTGCCAGCCTGCTGACGGTGATTACCGCCGCAATCGGCAGCCGTGAAGCCAAACTCAAGGAAACGCTGGCGCTGGCGACGGTGCTGGCGTTTTCCGTCCCACTGCTGTTTGTTCAGGTGCTGGGCTTACCGCTTAAGGTATGGCCGCTATGATCCCGGATGTATGGCAGGGGTTGTTCCACGGCCTGTCGATAGCACTGTTACCGAACAACCTGTTCTATTGCTTTTGCGGCGCGCTGTTTGGCACGCTGGTGGGCGTGTTACCCGGCGTCGGGCCGCTGGTCACCATCGCGCTGCTGTTGCCGTTTACTTTCACGCTGGAACCGACCAGTGCCCTGATCATGTTGGCGGGGATTTATTACGGCGCACAATATGGCGGTTCTACCACGTCGATTCTACTGAATATGCCGGGTGAAACCTCCTCGGTGATCACCTGTCTGGACGGGCACGCCATGGCGAAACAGGGCCGTGCCGGTCCCGCATTGGCGATTGCCGCGTTGGGGTCGTTTTTTGCCGGAACCCTGGCGACCTTTGTCATTGGGTTTTTCTCCCCGTCGCTCGCCAGCATGGCCATTCGCTTCGGGCCGGCAGATTATTTCTCGCTGCTGGTGTTAGGCCTCATTGGCGCGGTGGTGCTGGCACAAGGCTCACTGCTAAAAGCCATCACCATGGTAGTGGTTGGACTGCTGCTGGGATTGGTGGGCACCGACATCAACTCCGGTGAATTACGCTTCACCTTTGGTATTCCTGAACTCGCTGACGGCATCGATTTTGTGCCGCTGGCAATGGGGGTTTTTGGCATTGGTGAAATCATCCGCGTGTTAGTACAGCAGGAAAAAAGCGGCGGTACGGTGATTGAACACGGTAAGCTGATGCCAAGCGCGCAGGATATCCGTCAGGCCACTCCTGCCGTTTTACGTGGTTCCTTACTGGGCTCAGTGCTCGGTCTGCTGCCGGGTGGAGGGGCCGCACTCGCCTCTTTCGCCGCCTACACGGTGGAAAAGAAGCTGGCGAAAGACCCTTCCCGCTTCGGCAAGGGGGCTATCGAAGGGGTTGCCGCGCCGGAATCCGCCAATAACGCAGCGGCGCAAACCTCGTTTATTCCGCTGCTCACGCTGGGATTACCGTCAAACGCCATTATGGCCCTGATGGTGGGCGCCATGATGATCCACGGTATTAACCCCGGCCCACGCATTATGCAGAGCGAACCGGACCTGTTTTGGGGCATGGTGGCGAGCATGTGGGTAGGGAACGCGATGCTGCTGGTGCTCAACTTGCCGATGGTCGGCGTGTGGGTCCGTCTGTTAAAAATACCTTATCGCTTGTTTTATCCGGCCATTGTGCTGTTTAGCTGCGTCGGTATTTACAGCGTCTCCAATAATCCGTTCGACCTGTTTTTGGCCGCCCTGTTTGCCTTATTGGGTTATACCCTGGCGATGCTGCGCTTTGAGCTTGCGCCGCTGCTGTTGGGCTTTATTCTCGGACCGATGATGGAGGAGAATTTACGCCGGGCGCTGATCATTTCACGCGGAGATTTCGGTATTTTCGTGCATGAGCCCATTAGCTTAGGGTTATTGATTGCCTCGGGATTACTGCTGTTGATCACGCTGGCACCGATGGTGCGGTTGGGGCGGGATAAAATCTTCGTTGAGTAACAAGGAAAAAGAGGGATGAGATACGGAGCGTGAGTGCAAAACCCACGCTCCGTATTCATTAGCGCTGCAATGATTCATCCAACTGGACGATCAATTCTGGTGAGGGTGAAAGCTGTCCGCGTTCAATCTGATGGATAGCATCAACAATCGCGGCATTCGCCGGAGTAGCAACGCCAACCTGTTGGCCGACCTCAACGATAAGGCCGTTCATATAATCGATTTCAGTGCGCCGCTGGCGGCGGATATCCTGCCCCATCGACGGACGCTGATGTTCACTCTGTGTCCCAAGTTCCACATAAGACAAAAAGTTGGCCTCGGCCTCCGCCAGCGCGTGCACATCACCTTGTGCCGCCTTAACCAATACCTCTGGCGTACTGCGGTTTATGGCATCCAGTGCCAGCCCTTGCGCCAATCCTACCTGTGCCGCTTCTCCTCCTAACCGAATGGCAAAGCGCCGAACCCGTTCATGACGAATCAGATCGTTACCGGTCAGGCCGCTGGCGGCGGCAATCGAATTACGCATCGCATTGATGCTGAGTTTGGTCCAACGGTGGGCGTACAAATCAGGCGTCACCAGCACCGCATCGACAGGCTGCAACAGCTCACCCACACGCTGCAAACGCGACGTGATACCGCCGCCAAACTCACCCACGCGCAGCGTTCCCGGCGCACCGCGCTGGTTACCGCGACGCACCTTGCCCGGTGCATACAGCTCGGCAGCGATGGTAATGACAATGCCCAGCGTATTCTCCTTGCCGGCAACCGACGCCACGCGCGCGTCGTTGATACAATTCTGCGCGGAGGCAATCACCCCCTCGGGCCGGATAAAGGGGCGGATAAACTGGGTGGCCCACAGCGTATCGTAAGACTTGAGCGCCACCAGCCCAATATCAAACGGTGGCTCCAGGTGCAGGCGCTGCGCGTCGCCAAGGTGAAGAATGTTTAACGGCACGGTGAAATGCTCTTCCGGCGTCAGTCCTTCCAACGACACGCCGTCACGCCGGATCGCCTCGACATTTTCGGCCCAGGGGTCGATAAGCGTGACCTGACGCCCGGCGCGAGTCAGATAGGCGCCAAGATAGCTGCCAATCGCCCCCGCACCGATAATTAAAATACGTTCAGACATGATGAGTCTCTTCCTGTTAGCGTGGCAACGCCCCCGCCTGATAAGCGTAGGAAAACATCAGCGCATCAAGGGCGTGGGCAAGGCTTAGCGGAATGAAAGGAAAGGTTCCGGATTGGGTTGGACGCCAAGCCCGCTGTTGATGCGGTTACTGAAGTTGAAATAGGCGGCGATAGCGACCACTTCGATAATCTCCTGCTCCGTGACGCCGCTGGCGCGCAGCGGTGCCAAATCGCGCTCTTCCACGGTTTCCGGCGCTTCCGTCAATTTCTGCACATAGTCAGCAATCGCCCGCTCACGTGGGGTTAATTCCGCGTCACGGTAGTTCACTTCAATGCCGCCAACCCAGAGCGCATCACCGGTGATCTGCCGCAGTTTCGCCGCGTGCCCCCAAACGCAAGGACGGCAACGGTTTTGTACGCTCACCACCAGCGCAATCAATTCGCGCTCTTTACCGTTCAATCCTCCTTCGTATTCCACGGTCAGCGCGCGGCTTAGCGCATCCTGAGCCAGCAGCGCCGCAGGGAATTGTCCCAATACCGCCTGCATATTGCGGATAAAACCGCGTGTCTCGATGGAGTCCTCGAATAACTTTTCTGTCTCTTGCGTCGTTGTCGTATTTTTAAGTTTTAACCAAGAGATATTCTTTGTTTTCACGTTCTTGATGGACATAACGGGTGTTTCCTTTATGGGTTTAGCGATACTGGTGTTTACAGAATACGGTCTACATCACGATGCCATTATTTTATTAATACTTAATAAAATATAATGAATCGTTAGTTTTGTTGTTTGCATTCAAATAAGAAAACATAATTAAAGCAGACAATCCAGCGCTATTTATATTGCCACTCTCGGACTATTTATAGCTAAAAAATGAAATAGACACCAAGGGCATTCTCCGTATGATTATTTGGATTAGTGATTAATCAGGACACACTGACTGAAATGATGCGTTATCTATTTCGCCGGCTTGCACAGGTCAGTATTGTCGCCGGATTAGTGATATTGGGTAATTTTATTTTACTCAGATCGGTACCGGGAGATTTGGCGGATGTTATTGCCGGAGAATCCGGTGCAGCAACGCCTGAATATATGGAGATGTTGCGCGCGCAATTCGGTCTCGACCGCTCCGGTTTTGAACAGCTGACCACCTATTTTTCTCAAATAGCCCATTTCGATCTGGGATTTTCGTTTCGCTATAACCTGCCGGTACAAACATTAATTCTGGAGCGACTGCCCGCCACGCTGCTGCTGCTGGGCAGCAGTCTGCTGTTTTCTGTGATAGTTGGCGTGATCCTCGGGTGTTTTGCCGCACGCTATCGCCATGGCCTTTTCGATCAGGGCGTTACGCTGTTTTCCGCCGTGGTGTTTGCCATACCCGTGTTCTGGTTCGGCTTGATGGGCATTGTGCTGTTCGCGGTACATTTCCGTTGGCTGCCCATCGGCGGCATGGTCACGGTAGGTGCCACGCCTGGAGCATTCGGTGTGGCAGGCGATGTCGCCTGGCATCTGATTATGCCCGCCATCGCATTGGGTTTATCGCATTTAGCGCTGTATGCCCGGGTGACACGCGCCTCAATGCTGGAAGTGTACCCGCTCGATTTTGTGCGCACTGCGCGGGCGAAAGGCATCAGCGAGACGGCAGTCACCCTGCGCCACATTTTGCGCAACTCACTGTTGCCGGTGGTCACCCTTACCGGTTTACAGCTCGGCTCGTTGCTTGGCGGTGCCGTGGTGGTCGAAACCGTCTTCTCCTGGCCGGGTATGGGGAGACTGGCTTTCGAGGCGGTGTCCGATCGCGATATCAATCTGTTGCTCAGCCTGTTCCTCTGCAACTCGTTGTTGGTGGTGTTGAGCAGCCTGCTGATTGATATTCTGTACGGCGTGCTCGATCCGCGCATTGGATTGGCGTCATGAAAATCCGCCCTGACGTTCATCTCAATGCCTATCTGCGCATCGGGCTCTACCTGTTAGCAGCGCTGTTGGTTATCGCTGCCTGCGCCGGACTGCTGTTCCCCGGCGATCCCCAGTCGATGGTGGGGCCGCGCACGCTGTGGCCACTGCAAAATACGCAATTTCCGTTAGGCACCGATCAGCTCGGGCGCGACGTGGCCGCGCAATTGGCACACGGTGCCCGTGTGTCATTAGCCATTGGTCTCGGTGCTGCGCTGATTGCCACGGTGATTGGCGTCAGCGTCGGTGCTACCGCCGGTTATCTCGGCGGGTGGTATGACGATGTGCTGATCCGCATTTGCGAATACTTCCAAACCATCCCGACCTTTCTGTTTTCAATGGTGCTGGTCGCGCTGCTCTCCCCGTCGTTGGGCAGCGTGGCGCTGGCAATCGGCCTTACGTCATGGACCGAAATTGCGCGTCTGACCCGTGCCGAAGTGTTCAAAATCCGTCACGCCGATTATGTACTGGCCGCCGAAACCATGGGCATCGGCCATCTCGGCATCGTGCGTCAGCACATCCTTCCGAACAGTGCCGCGCCGGTCATTGTGATGATTTCCGTGGTGATCGCCCACGCCATTCTGGTCGAAGCCGCGCTCGCGTTTCTCGGTCTGGGCGATCCTAATACCGTGTCGTGGGGCGCGATGATTCGCAACGCCAGACCGTTACTGAGAACCGCCTGGTATCTCATCGCGCTGCCGGGGCTGGCTATTTTTATCACCGTCATGAGCTTTACGTTGTTAAGCAACGGCCTTACGGATCTGCTCAATCCACATAAAGGGAATCCGCATAAGGGGGCCACAAAATGACCGCACCGCTGCTTCAGGTTCAGGATCTCAGGGTTGCGTTTTCGGCCCGCCATGCCGTGCCGCAACGCGTGGTGCACGGCATCTCTTTCGATCTTTTCGCGGGTCAAACGCTGGCGCTGGTGGGGGAATCAGGCTGTGGTAAAAGCGTGACCGGACTGACGCTGATGGGATTATTACCCGAGGCACACAGCACCGGGCATGTCCTGCTGGGTGGTACCGATATTTTACATACCACACCGCGCCAGCGCCGTCAGCGCGGCGGCCCGGCATTGGCTATGGTATTTCAAGACCCGATGAGCGCGTTGAATCCGGTGTTGACCATTGGCAGTCAGTTGATTGAGGCGATCCTTGCCGCCAGCTCACTTTCCCAGCGCGAGGCCAAGATGCGCGCACTCGATCTGCTGCTGCAAGTGCGAATTCCAGAACCCGAACGCCGTTTTAACGACTATCCGCACAAGCTCTCTGGCGGGATGCGCCAGCGGGTGGTCATCGCACTGGCACTGGCGGCGCGTCCGGCAGTGTTGATTGCCGATGAGCCGACCACCGCACTGGATGTCACCATTCAGGCCCAGATACTGCAACTGCTGGTCAGCCTTAAAGACGAACTGGACATGTCTCTGCTGCTGATTACCCACGATCTGGGCGTGATCGCCGAAACCGCCGATCGCGTCGCCGTGATGCGCCACGGCGTCATCGTGGAAGAGCAGGATGTATTTTCCTTTTTTGATGGCCCACGCCATCCCTATAGCCGCCAGTTGCTGTTGGCACGCCCTCAGCCGCGTGCCCGTCATGGCACCAGGCCGCGCCTGCACAGCGTCAATGATGCCCGCAGCAGCGAGGAGGCCGCGTAATGTTACAGGTGCAAGATTTACAGGTGACCTACCCCACCCCACAAGGCAAGGCCTATGCGGTCAACGGCATCAACCTTGAGGTTGCGGCGGGCGAAACGGTCGGTATTGTCGGTGAATCTGGCTGTGGCAAATCCTCATTGGCGCTCGCCGTGATGCGGCTGTTGGAACCGAGTGCCGGGCGCGTTGTGATCGGTGGCGTGGACGTAACCTCGCTCCCGAAACGAAAGCTGCGCCCGTTGCGTCAGCGCATTCAGATGGTGTTCCAGGATCCGGCAGCATCCCTCGATCCGCGTTTCACGGTGGGGCAACTGATTGGCGAGCCGTTAACGCTGACGGAAAAACACCGGGCTACGCGCAATAAACGCGTGCTGGCGTTGATGGATGACGTCGGGTTACCCGTTGCGCTGTTCGACCGTTTCCCACATCAGCTTTCCGGCGGTCAGCGTCAGCGGGTCGCCATTGCTCGCGCCATCGCGCCTCGCCCAGACATTATCGTACTGGATGAACCGGTCTCCGCACTGGACGTCTCGTTGCAGGCGCAGGTATTGAATTTGCTGGTGGATTTGCAGCAGCAGTACCGGATGGCGTACCTGTTTGTCAGCCATGATATCGGCGTGGTGCAGCATATGGCGGACCGAATCGCCGTGATGTATTTGGGGCGCATTGTGGAAATAGCACCTTATGCCGACATCATGGAATCGCCGCAGCATCCCTACACCCAGGCACTGCTCCAGGCTATCCCGGTGATGGACCCACGCCGTTCACGTATTGCCGATAAACAGATACTCACTGGGGATGTCCCCAGTCCGCTCTCTATCCCCAGCGGGTGCGCGTTCCATACCCGCTGCCGTTTTGCTACCGATCGCTGTCGCCGCAGCGTACCACCCTTGCATTCCGTCGGTTCGGATTCTCTCGTTGCTTGTCATTTATCCGCACCGTCAACGGAAAGCCCGTTCAACTAACAGCCCGTGAAGTCACAACAATAAAAGCCTTAACCACACATTACACACCAGTAAGGGGAAATCTCATGCCTAAGTACATTCGTTTTCTAAAGTACATCCATGTTCTAAAGGATATTCGTTTTCCGACAAGCCTGTTGATAGGGACTCTGCTGTTGGGCGGCAGTCTGGCCTACGCCGCTGAACCGGTGCGCGGTGGCACACTGATCGCGGTCATCAATCCGGCACCGAGCGTGCTGAGCAGTGCCATCAACAACCACTTTTCGGTTAACGCGGTATCGCCCAATGTGTTCGATGGTCTGCTTTCTTACGACAAAGACATGAACCCGCAGCCGAGCCTGGCGCTGAGTTGGGAAACCGCCGCAGACGGTCTCTCGGTGCGCTTCAACTTGCGCCCCAACGTAAAATGGCACGATGGCGAACCCTTCACCTCACAGGATATTCGCTACAGCGCGTTGGAACTGTGGAAAAAACTGCACCCGCGCGGACGCACCACCTTTGCCAATCTGGTGGATGTAGAAACGCCCGACCCGCTGACGGCGATATTCAAACTGTCTCAACCGTCACCGATCTTGCTCAGCGCACTGAGTGCGGCAGAATCGCAGGTATTGCCTGCGCATCTGTATCAGGGCAGCGATCCACTGAAAAACCCCCACAATATTGCGCCGATCGGTACCGGCCCATTCCGCTTTGTGAGCTGGCGTCGGGGTGAATTCATCGAGTTGGCGCGCAATGAAAACTATTGGGATCAGGGCAAGCCCTATCTCGATAAACTGATTTTCCGCCTGATCCCAGACGATGCGTCACGAGCCGCCGCGTTTGAAACCGGAGAGGTAAAATACGGACCGTTCGATCCGGTTCCACTGGCCGATATCGCCCGATTGAAAAAAAATCCGACGCTGAAAATTACCAGCGAAGGCTATAACTGGCTCTCCCCGTTCTTTACCTTCGAATTCAACACGCAAGACCCGATTCTGCGGCAGGTCAACGTGCGGCAGGCGCTGGCTTACGCGATTGACCGTCAGGGATTGATCGACAGTGCGTGGTACGGCATTGGTAAAGTGGCTACCAGCCCTATTCCGCATTATCAAAAATATTTCACCAATGATGTTCCGCATTACCCCTTCGATGCCAAGAAAGCGGAACAACTGCTGGATGCGGCAGGCTACCCGCGCGGTGCCAACGGTGAGCGCTTCTCGCTGTTTTTCGACTATGAGGGAAACAATGAATCCTTGCAGAATACCGCGGAGTTTTTGCGCCAGAACCTGAAACAGGTCGGCGTGACGCTAAAACTGCGCACGCAGGACACCCCAAGCTACTACCGTCGGATTTACACCGATTATGATTTCCAAACCCGTGCCGGGCAGTTCTCCGCGCTGATCGATCCGGCCATGGGGCTATACCGCCTGTACGGCACCGACTCCATTGTGAAAGGCGTGCCCAACACCAACGGGGCGCGTTATTCCAACCCGACGCTGGATGCGATTATCAAAACCACGCAAACCGACACCAACCCCGCGAACCGCCTGAAAGCGTTCCATGAATGGCAACGCATTGCGATGACGGATTTGCCTAACCTGCCGCTGTTCGAGTTACAGCGTCAGACCGTTTACAGCTCGCACCTGCACGGCATCAGCAACACGCCAGACCAAACCTTCAGTTCGCTGAAAAATGTCTGGCTGGATAAGGAGGGCCAGTAATGGCACCCCACATTGCGGTTGTCGGTGCTGGCGCAGTAGGCGGATTCATTGGCGCGCGACTGGCTGCCGCAGGAGAAAACGTGACGCTCATCGACCGTTGGCGAGAACACGTAGACACCACGCGCCGCGACGGCCTGCGCATTGACGGTGCCGTACCGCTGGATAACGCCATCGTGCCGGTGCGTATTCTGGCCGACGACGAGATTGACAGCCTGCGAGCGCTGCCGCCGCTCGATATCGTCTTCATCAGCGTGAAATCCTATGACACACGCTGGGCCGCCGAGTTGGTGTTGCCCTATCTTCACGCGGATGCCGTGGTTGTCTCGGCACAAAATGGCTGCAACGAGGCGACGCTTGCCGAGATTGTCGGCGCGTCGCGAACGGCCGGGTTGATCGCCGCGCGCATCGGCGTGGAACTCTCGGCTCCGGGGGTGATTCGCCGCCGCGTGATCCATGGCAGCCCCGGAATTGATGTGTTTCGCCTCGGGGAACTGGACGGGCAGCGCAGCGCGCGTATCGAAACGTTGGCAACGCTGCTGCGGCAGGTGGATTCCGTCGCGGTGATTGATAATCTGGCCGGTGAGCGCTGGTCGAAACTGGCAGTCAATGCGATGCGCAACGGCGTTTCTGCGGCAACGGGATTGACCATTGACGCGTTGGACAGTCACCCGCAACTGCGGCGTTTTTCCATCGAGGTGGCGAGCGAGGCGGTGCGCGTCGGGCAACGGTTAGGCTATTCACTGACCGCGCTCGGTGCCATTCCCGCCGCGTTGTTTGCCGCCGCCGCAGACGGCAGTGCGGCAGCGTTCTCGGAGATCGAACAGCGCCTGATCGATGCGGCGCAGCGCGGCGCGGCCGGGCAACGACCGTCCATGGGGCAAGATATTGTGAAGGGCCGGCGCACGGAAATCGATGAGATCTACGGTCTGGTTATTCAACGTGCCGCAGAACTGGACATCCCGGTGCCAGCCAACCAAACCGTGTATGACCGGGTGCGGGCTATTGAAAAAGGCACGCTCACGCCCGCACCGGAAAATCTGTTAAACACCAAACAGTAACGGTTATTCACTCAACGCATCAGGCTGGCGGTGACGGGTGGTTGACTCGCTCACCGCCACCGGCAAGGTCGCCAGCCAACCGGACACTTCCTCAAGACTGAGCACATCGGCATAGCGCGCATTGAGATCCAGCAAGGTGAAATCCAGCAACGACTGGCTGCGATCGCCAATCACTTCACGCGGCAACATCACATGAAACCCCATCTGGAACGCTTCAATCGCCGTGGCACGAATACTGCCGCTGGCGGTCACGCCGCCCAGAATCAGGGTGTCGATACCTTGTTGCTTCAGCCATGCCGCCAAATCATGACCATAAAAATCGGACACATAGCAGGTGGAATGATTACGCTCAAAGGGCGCATCGCCCAGCGCTTCATCAATGCAGTTCAGGTAGGCATCTTCGGTCAACGTGGTAATAAACGGGTATTTTTTACCCCACAGCCAGGAAAAAGGATGCTCTGGCCGATACACCGTGCGGGTGAACACCGTCGGTAACCCACGCTGTGCCGCCATGCTCAGTAATCGATGTAGCCCCGCTTTATCAAACGGGGTATCAATGGCCAGCGTCGAGCCGGAGTCCATGTAGGCGTAGGTCACATCCCGCACCAAAATCGCCGCTTTGGAGCCAAAGCCTATTTTGTGGGCAAAACCGGTCTGAGAGAAAACGCGCTGAATCTCGTCGGCAAGGTAACGGCGCTGACCGCCGGGGGTGTAAACCACCTTCAGCCCATAGGTTTTGACTTCTCCGTTATCTTCCAGCCGACGCAGCGTGCTGGCGGAGATACCCAGCATTTTAGCCGCATCAGAAACCGTCAATAATTTATCGTACATTACATAGTGTCCCATTGACCGGAAAAGCGAGCTGTAGACAAAACCGGTGCTTCCTGCACGTGCGATCGCGAGCAGCCTTCTGATGAGAAGGCGCAGACTGATGACAAAGTCACTTTACTCCTCGTCATCCTCGGCGAAAGCCGGGGATCTCTGTGAGAATAAACGCGTTTCTTCTGTCAGAGATTCCCGCCTTCGCGGGAATGACCGCAGTGGCGGGAATGACTGTTTCAGGTAGTAATCTGTTATGCCTGACAGAGTGGCGGCAGGCAAGCATGCCAGTCCGTTATCTGCTGGTAAAGCATCCCCAAATCCACCAGCGCCTGTTCATTGCCGTGACGGGCAACCCACTGCATCCCGATTGGCAAGCCGGTTGCAGAAATGCCCACCGGCAGCGCCAAGGTTGGCACACCCGCGTTGGTAAACGGCATATTGTAAGCGGGAGACCCGGTCGCCGCCAGACCGTGCGGAGCTAATGTCGGCGTGGCAGGCGTCATCAGCATATCCACATCATCGAACAAGGCTGCGAACTCATGGCGATAACGGGCACGCACCTGCTGCGCCTGTATATACGCCTGCGCAGAGATGGCGAGGCCTTGTTGCAGAAATTCCTGCAAATAGGCGCCGAACAGCGTAGGCGTCTGCAAAAATGTGTCGCGATGATAGGCAGCGCATTCGGCCTGCATCACTATATGGTGCGCACGGCAGGCATCGTCGAAACTGTCTGGTAACGTGATCCGTTTAAGCTTCACGCCCCGCCCCGCTAAGGCATCCATTGCCTGCAAACAGGCCGCACCAATTTCAACATCCCCCCCGGCATAGTAGGGGTGCTCGACGATCCCCACCGTGTAATCGTGTTTCTCGCGCAGTTGCAACGGGGTATAGGGTAATGACAGCGTGGTGTCATCACGCGGATCCGGGCCAGAGAGCGCATTAAACACCAGCGCCGCATCTTCCACCGTATGGGTGAAGGCTCCTACATGATCCAGCGACCAACTGGCGGGAATCACCCCCGCCTTGCTGATGCGCCCATAGGTGGCCTTCAACACCGTCACGCCGTTAAATGCCGCCGGGCGAGACAACGAGCCCGCCGTTTGCGTGCCCAATGCCATCAGCGCCATACGCGCACCAACGGCAGCAGCAGAACCGCTGCTTGAACCACCGGGCGTATGCGCCGGGTTCCAGGCATTACCGGTCTTGGGCGGCGTTCCCAGATTGGCAAACTCGGTGGTGGTCAGTTTCCCCAGTAGCAAAGCCCCCATGCCATCGAGTTTATCGATCACGCTGGCGTTTTCACTGGAGATATTGCCCTCCAACACCTTGGAGCCGCCTTCCGTCGGCAAACCGCGCGTGTGGAAGATATCCTTGGCACCGTAAGGGATGCCAAACAGTGCAGGCTTGCAGGCGATGGCCCCCATGTGTTGGTCCAGTTCCAGGGCGCGCTGGCGCGCCCCTTCCTTATCAAGATAGCGCCACGCCTTGATGTCGCCGTCGCGTTGCTCGATACGCGCCAGAAAATGGCTCAGCAACTCGCTCGGAGAAACTTTGCGCGCGGCCAGTTGCCGCCGGGTAGCGGCAATGGTGGCAAAGGGCGAGGTATCCAACATGGTTTTCATACCCAATATAGCGTTCATGCCTTGATGTCCTTGTTATGGCTTGGCAGCAAACTGACCGTCAACGATTTGCGTATAAGGCATATCCTGCGTGATGTTGCCGACAAATTTCTGAATATCAATCGCCGTGGTGAAGGCTTCTGGCGAAATAACGGCGTTGGCCGGATAGACGTTGCTGTCAATCATTCGCTGCACCGCCGCATCCACCACGCTACCTTCCAATGCCGCGAACTCCTGACGTGCCACCTGTTTGGCAACATCGGGGTTCTGATGAATAAACGCCAGAGATTCGTTGATGGTTTTCACGAAGCGCGCCACCAGTTGCGGGTTATCAGCAATCATTTTCTCTGAGGTGTTGATGGTAGAGAACGCGTACTCCGGATAGTCACGGGTGAAATCGTAAATCACTTTCAGCCCTTGCCCTACCCCCTGATCCGCCTGCGGTTCATACACCACGGCGGCATCCGCACGGCCCGCTAACAGTGGCCCCAGTTCCGAACCGTTTTGCACTTCGTTAATCGCCACATCCGTCTTCGGGTTTAGCCCTGTCTGACCCAGCAGGCGCAGCAACAGCGTGTTAGAGGTTCCCGGCGCCAGCCCCACCACCACTCGTTTGCCTTTCAAATCCGCCGGTGAGGTGAATTTGAAATCGGGTTTAGCCACAATCCATACTGGCGCACTGTTAGCCACCGCGCTCACCGCCTTGGCCTTACCGCCCTTTTGCTGGGCGAACCCGACGTGCTCCGGACCGTGTACGGAGAACTGCGCTTCACCGGACAATACTGCCGCCAGCGCGGTCGGGCCTGAGCCCGCCGAACGAATCGACGTCACGTCTATCTGATTTTTTTCGAAAAAACCTTGGTGTTTGGCAACATATACCGGTAAGTACAACAAAGAGTGGAACGCCTCCGTCACCAGCACGCGATCGGGCTTGGCATCAGCCGCTGACGCATTGACAGAACCTGCTGTAAACAGCGCCGCGCACACCCATGCAACGATTTTATTCATCTCACTTTCCTTCTTAACCAGTTAAGGAACAACGGAACGGATACCACTAGCGATGTGTATTCTGGCGCTCCCAGGGCAGAAGCCAGCGTTGCAGTTGAACCACCACCAGATAGAGCACAATGGCGACCAGCAGCAGCGTAAAGACACCGACCCACACCACATTGAGATTGAAAAGATTGCCTGCGACGAAAATCATTTTCCCCAGACCATAATCGGAAGAGATGAACTCACCGCCGATGTTAGCAATCAGGGCAAAACCGATGTTCAGTCGGAAAGCGGCGATAATCCACGGCAGGGTCGACGGCACCACCACCTTACGGAAAATCTGGTTGCGATTGGCCCCGAGGGAGCGCATCAGGTTGACCTGACTATCATCAATCTGGTGCGTGCCCTGCCACGCGGAGAGCAGCGCCACGACATAGGTGGCGATAAAGGCCAACGCTATTTTGGAAAACAGCCCGGAGCCGAACCAAATGATGATGATGGGTGCCAGAGCAATCTTCGGCAGGCTGTTGAGCGCGATGAAAAACGGGTCGAGAATGCGCGCCAGCGTCGGGGTATGCCACAGCAACAGCCCGGAAAATGAACCGAGCAAGCTGCCCAGCACAAACCCGGTCACAGTGGCATACACCGTGACGTAGGTGTTCTGAAACAGTTCACCGTTACCCACCAGGCGTAAAAATTCCTGCCAAATCCCTGCCGGAGAGCCCATTAAGAACGCATTGACCACGCCAGTGTTTACCCCGAACTGCCACAGCGCCACAATGCTGGCAATCAGCAAGGCGCGCCAGCCATTGTCACGCAGTAGCGACAACCAGCGCTTTCTGCGCTGACTTCCCTGACGTGAACGACCCGAGGCCGTTTTATCAGCAACCACGGCAGACTTATTCATGCATGATCCCCCAGTTGGATATCCATATCAGCCCAGATCGCATCGAAGAAGGATTGGAACTCGGGATCTTTGCGCGCACCCATGGCGGAACCGTGCCGCTTGGCGAGGCCAATATCGTAGGTTTTCTTGTTCCAGGTCGGCCGCTGTGACATCACGGCAATGCGATCGGACATGGCAATGGCTTCACCAATATCATGGGTGATCAACACCACGGTTTTGCCGTATTCGTTGAGGATCGTCAGGATCTCCTCTTCCAACACCAGCCGGGTTTGGTAGTCCAGTGCCGAGAAAGGCTCATCGAGCAGAATGATGTCAGGATCGATAACCAGCGTGCGGATCAACGCCGCGCGTTGACGCATCCCCCCCGACAGCGTGGCGGGATAGGCGTGAGCGAAATCGCCCAACCCATACTTATCGAGGTAGGTCATGGCTCGCTCGTGGCGTTCCTTCTTCGGCATCTCGCTGATTTCCAGCCCGAGACAGACGTTATCCAGAATGGTGCGCCACGGGAACAGCAGGTCTTTTTGCAACATGTAACCCACTCGCCCTTTGCCGGGCATGGCGTAGTACGGGTCGAACACCTGAATTTCGCCCGCTGTCGGAGGCAGTAGCCCGGCGATAATGTTAAACATGGTGGTTTTGCCGCAGCCGCTCGGCCCGACAATGCTGATAAATTCCTGGTGATAAATATCAAGGGAAATGTCTTTGATAACGTCGACTGCGTTATCGTCGTGATCCAAAAACTGTTTTTTTACGCCTTTCATGGCAATCGCCACCGCGGGAGCGGCAGGATCGCCTGAAGGCATTTTTTCTCTTGCAGGTGAAAGGGTCATCATACACTCCTGACTAACGGCGTTTCCGACTGCTAAAAACGCGAAGCCGGATAACAAGGATGTCGATTGCGCGCACTTCACCGTGCAATAACTTGTCAAACTTGTCTAATACGACAAACTTATCAAACTTGTCATTTCTTCCATAAACTTGACATCAACCCGCACCAACTGGCGAGTACACTGCCGGTTTCTCCCTTTCAGGCATAAAAAAAGCGTCTGCCTGAAAGGCAGACGCTTGATGTTTCATAGGGATGCTATCAGGCGGTTAAGCCATCTCGCTTACGTTCGGCCACCAACACCACCCCTTTTCGCGATTCGTTAGGGGCAAGGCTCCAGATATCGCTTTCAGGAATACTACGGCCATCGTATCGAATCCGTTCACCGTCGTAGGGCCAGAAAGCATGTTGTTCGGAATCGAAGACAAACACGTCGATACCAACCTCTTTCCGTGCCATACGCGACCATAACGCCTTTCCTCCAGGAAATTGCACGTTATCGCTCACCAGCACAATGCCATCATTGATGAGCGCCTTATACATAGCGCTGGCAACATTGGCATTTCGTTCACGCTTGGTGACGATGACACCTTCTACTTGTGCGTAAGGAGGCAACACAGGTTGCAGATTCTCGTAATAACCAATGACAGCCAAGATTGTTTCGGTTTCGTCATCGCTATTACGGGATTTCAAATCAATCTTTGCGACAACAACATGCCGTAAATCACCATTAACGTCATCAGGTTCACCGTATATCGCGACGGCATGGTGTTGCTCATTGTGGATATAGATATCCACGGCTCGACCATTGACCCCTGTTTCGCCAATTTTTCGGTATTCCCGCGCCACCGTGGCGGGGCTATATGACATTGGAATAACCGCCATATCAAAACTCCCGCTATCATTTAGGATTGGAGACATTGTAAGCATAGCCTGTTGCACATGATTGGAACCTATAATACCAAACATCATGTGCGTTTATTAGCCAATTTACGCCATACCCCCTTTCAAATGACGCCCAGCGCGAGCAACCTCAATAACCGACGGTAAAGCGCGATTTCAGGTGGTTGCCCTGCTCCAGTTCATCCACCAGCGCGACGGAAAAGTCACCCGCCGAAATGGCGCTGTTGCCCGCCTCATCGAACAGCAGGGTATCTTTGCCCAAACGGAAGTGCCCGGTGCGCGGCCCCGGCGTAAACAGCGCGGAAGGAGACAGGAACGACCATGACAGCTCATCGTGCTGGCGCAGCGCAGCAAGGAACTCAGCGCCTCGCGTGGCTTCCGGGCGATAGGCATCGGGGAAGTCTGGGGTATCCAGCAAGCGGGTACCCGCCACTTCGAGCGAACCGGCACCGCCCACCACCAGATAGCGCTTCACGCCTGACTGGCTGACAGCTTCAATCAGTTGCGACGGTTCGACCGCCTGGAAGCGCACCGCACTGATCGCGGCATCGTGACCACCCAGCGCGGCACTTAGCGCATCACGATCGCTGACATCTAACGCCAGCGGCGTCACGGCGTCTTGCGGTGGGATGGCGGCTATATTACGCGCAATCGCCGTTACCTGATGGCCACGCGCCACCAACTCTTTCAGAATCTCGCTACCGGCCATGCCGGTTGCACCAATCAGGGCAACTTTCATCGTGTTCTCCGTCATCAGATCGTTTCACCAAGCTCATCGGTTGAGCTTGCCACTGACCGTAGTGTAAGACATCGCGGAAACAAGATAAGGCCTGATATTCGAGCAGCACTGTTGCATTATTCGTGCAAATATCAGGAAATGGCGCGCGGATGCAACTAGATTGGTACGGAAAAGGGAGCAATTCCGAGGCATCCCGGCAACCTATCAAACGCATAGCGCCGGAATGATCGACCGCTGAAGGCGTATCAGTTGAACGCCTGATTGAGCAGAATGGAGGTAATCACGCCCGTTGCCACCGCAATCAGCACGTAATTACCGTCGATATGGCGCCACTGGTGGCCTGGTGGAGGGCTGGGCAGGCCATAGCCGCGCCAGTCACGCACCCAGTAGCGATCGCCGCGGTACGGTCCAGGGATCGGATGCCCGGCACGAAAATCATAGCCGCGCCAGCGGAAGTGATCGCGCCTGTCTTCATAGCGCCCCCAACCGCCTCTTGGGCCATTGTCCCAGCGCGGACCGTGGCCTCGTCCGCGATCCCAACCGGGCCCACCTTCGCCGCGCGGGCCGCCATTCCAGTGACTTCCCCCTTCACCTCTCGGGCCATCAGGGCCGTGCGCATAAGCAAAAGAAGCGGAGAGTGGACCGAGAACCAGAGCGGTCATGACGAGCGTCAGAATGGTTTTGCGCATATGCGTATCCTCAAGATAACGACGGTAACCGCCGTTGCCGCTACTATCTGCCTTCGCCTCACGCGCGAATATCTCCTGTATTCCTAATTACACGGCCCCTGACGCGACTTTACATTGCTTAACGCTTTCCTCACTCAAAGCCCGATAGCAATGGCAAAAAGCACGGCTAAAACGCAGAAATCAACATCTGGGCTATATTCATTTCAGTTCTAAATCATCGTCGAATGTGATTTAGAACCTTATGGCTTACGTCGTAGATTATTTAGCATCGAACGTGACTTACCCTAAATAATTCGAGTTGCGGGACAAAACGTTTACGTTTTGAACAGCGCTTGCGCTGGCCCTTTAGGGCGAGACTCATTTATGAGTCTCGTAACGCGGCAAGTGAGTGAACCCCGATGAGCTTACTCAGGTAAGTGATTCGGGTGAGCGAGCGCAGCCAACGCACCGGCAACTTGAAGTATGACGGGTATATGACGTTCTCCACTACATAATAGGTAAACGCAATGAAAACACTGGCTTTGGCAGCATTCACCGGTGCACTGTTGATGGCGGGTACCGCCGCGCAGGCACAAGACGATCTCAGCGCCATCAAGGCCGCGGGCGTACTCAAAATCGGTACGGAAGGCACCTACGCGCCTTACTCTTTCCATGATAAATCAGGAAAACTTCAGGGCTTCGATGTGGATATCGGCCGTGCGGTTGCTGAAAAACTGGGGGTAAAAGCCGAGTTTGTGGAAGGCCGTTGGGACGGTTTGATTGCCGGTGTGGACGCCAAGCGCTATGACGCGGTAATTAACCAGGTGGGTATCACTCAAGAGCGTCAGGCCAAATTTGATTTCTCCAAACCCTATATCGACTCCAAAGCGGTACTGGTGGTGCGTAGCGACAACGATACCATCAAAAGCTTTGCTGACCTGAAAGGCCGCAAATCGGCACAAAGCCTGACCAGCAATTTCTCCAAACTGGCCAGCAGTCACGGCGCTGAAATTGTTCCCACCGACGGTTTCAACCAATCGCTGGAACTGGTACTCAGCGGACGGGCGGAAGCAACGTTGAATGACAACCTGTCATACCTGGACTTTAAAAAACAGAAGCCGGATGCCAAGGTCAAAGTGGCAGCAACCGCCACCGAAGGTGACCCGTCCGGTATTCTGGTACGCAAAAACCAGCCGGAACTGGTGGCCGCGCTGAACAAAGCGCTGGATGAAATCAAAGCGGACGGTACCTATAAGACGATAGCAGTGCGATACTTTGGGGAAGATGTTTCCCAATAATCGTCGCGTTCGAGGTCACTATTGATGCCGCCATGGCTACAACTCATGGCAGACTCCTTCTGGAGTCTGCTTTCTGCTGGGTTACAGTTTACCGTTCCGCTCGCCATTCTCTCTTTTGTGCTCGGGTTAGCACTGGGCATTCTGGTGGCGCTGATCCGTCTCTATGGACCCAAGCCGCTGAAATGGGTGGCGGATTTTTACGTGTGGGTGATTCGCGGCACGCCGTTGCTGGTGCAGCTGTTTTTAATTTTCTACGGGCTGCCTAATGCGGGCATCACGCTGGATGCCTTTCCGGCGGCGCTGATTGGCTTCACGCTCAATGTGGGTGCTTACAGTTCTGAGATCGTGCGCGGAGCGATCCTTTCCGTGGCGAAAGGCCAGTGGAATGCCGCGGCGTCGCTGGGCATGAATCGACGCCAAACGCTGCGCTGGGTGATTATTCCACAGTCGATTTTTGTCTCGATACCGCCGCTCTCCAATACCTTTATTTCGCTGATCAAAGACACCTCGCTCGCCGCCGTCATCACGGTGCCGGAGATGTTTCTGGCCGCACAGCGTATCGTTTCCGTCACCTACGAACCGTTGATCCTTTATGTGGAAGCCGCGCTGATCTATTTGCTGTTCAGCACGGTGCTGAGCAAGCTGCAAACCCGGCTCGAAACCTACTATCAACGCCACATTCCCCACTGATTTCGCCTTCCTGCCTCGTCTTGGGGCAGGTGGCTTTTCCCCGCGCATTTCCTTCACCTGAAACGGGGCGCTTTGCACTCCAATAGCGCATCTTTTGCAGCAAAGTGCCATTTAAGTGCACCCTGACCGAATAAACCTTATCGCCGCTCAGCAATTTTTCTATTTTCTTGTTATTTATCATCAAAATAAATTATTGGCATCGGTTTTGCTTAACCCTGTCACGGCACGCTACCGTCTGACAAAACAACGGTGCCGACAGACAGGAATGGTGCAGCCGGATGGCTGCTACCGCACAGCAACACACAACGACTGAGCTACATAGGATAATTATGAAAAGAATGCTACTTTCCACGCTGGTTGCCGGCGCATCCCTCTTCGCTGCCATCAATCAAGCTCACGCGGGTGCAACATTGGATGCCATTCAGAAAAAAGGGTTTGTTCAGTGTGGTATCAGTGACGGCTTGCCGGGCTTCTCCTATGCGGATGCCAGCGGGAAATATTCCGGTATCGACGTAGACGTGTGCCGCGGCGTCGCTGCCGCCGTGTTTGGCGATGCCAACAAAGTGAAATACACCCCGCTGACCGCCAAAGAGCGTTTCACTGCACTGCAATCCGGTGAAGTTGATATTCTGTCGCGCAATACCACCTGGACCTCTTCCCGTGACGCCGGGATGGGCATGCTGTTTACTGGCGTGACTTATTACGATGGCATCGGCTTCCTGACCCACAATAAAGCGGGCCTGACCAGCGCGAAAGAGCTGGATGGCGCTACCGTCTGTATTCAGGCCGGTACCGATACCGAACTGAACGTGGCGGATTACTTCAAAACCCACAACATGAAATACACCCCGGTCACCTTCGACCGCTCTGACGAAAGCGCCAAGGCGCTGGAATCCGGCCGCTGCGATACCCTGGCGTCCGACCAGTCACAACTGTACGCACTGCGTATCAAGCTGAGCAAACCGGCTGAATTTATCGTATTACCGGAAGTTATCTCCAAAGAACCGCTGGGACCGGTGGTACGTCGCGGTGATGAAGAGTGGTTCTCGATTGTACGTTGGACCCTGTTCGCCATGCTGAATGCGGAAGAAATGGGTGTGACCTCGAAGAACGTTGACGCGCTGGCCGCCAAGCCGACCACCCCAGACATGTCTCACCTGCTGGGTCACGAAGGCAACTACGGCAAAGATCTGAAACTGCCCGCCGATTGGGCCTTCAAAATCATCAAGCAAGTTGGTAACTACGGTGAAATCTTCGAACGCAACGTTGGTATGGACAGCGAGTTGAAAATCAAGCGTGGCCTGAATGAGTTGTGGAACAAAGGCGGTATCCAGTACGCACCTGCGGTACGTTAATCGCTAACAGAAAACGGGTGCCGCGCCCGGGTGCGGCACCTCTGTGTTCCCGCTTTTTCCGTGTTCCTGCTATTGAGGCACTCGCATGCAACAACGCCCAACCGTGAAACGTGATTTTTCACTATCAAATCCAGCGGTGCGCGCCTGGCTGTATCAACTTCTCGTCATCGTTATTGTGATTGCCGTGGCGGGTTATCTGTTGCACAACACCGTCACCAATCTGGCCCAGCGTGGTATTACCTCCGGCTTCGCGTTTCTGAACAACAGCGCGGGCTTCGGTATTGTTCAGCACCTTATCGACTACCAGCAGGGCGATACCTATGCCCGCGTGTTTCTGGTCGGGCTGCTCAACACGCTGCTGGTTTCAGCACTGTGTATTGTTTTCGCTTCGGTGCTGGGCTTTATGCTCGGGCTGGCGCGGCTCTCGGATAACTGGCTGTTACGCAAACTGTCCACGGTTTATATCGAAACGTTTCGTAATATCCCGCCGATTTTGCAGATCTTCTTCTGGTATTTTGCCGTACTGCGTAACCTGCCGGGCCCGCGCCAGGCGCTTAACACGCTCGATATTGCGTTCCTGAGTAACCGCGGTTTATACCTTCCCGCCGGAGAGTTTGGTCCCGGCGCGCTGGGCGCGTTCTTCGCGTTGCTCATCCCGTTGGTGGTCGGCATTGTACTGTATCGGCGCAATAAACAGATTCAGGCGCTGACGGGGCAATATCACCGCACCTGGCCTATCGTTCTGGCACTGTGGGTGGTTCTGCTTGGCGTGAGCCATGGGCTGTTTGGCCCTGCCCTGCACTGGGATATCCCGCAGTTGAAAGGCTTTAACTTCCAGGGTGGCATGGTACTGATCCCGGAACTGGCGGCGTTGACGCTGGCATTGTCGGTCTACACCTCCGCGTTTATCGCAGAGATCATCCGTTCCGGCATTCAATCAGTGTCATACGGGCAACATGAAGCGGCTCGCTCTCTGGGGCTGCCCAATCCGATCACGCTGCGTAAGGTGATTTTGCCGCAGGCGCTGCGCGTTATCATCCCGCCGTTGACCAGCCAATATCTGAATATCGTGAAGAACTCATCGCTCGCTGCCGCGATTGGTTATCCGGATATGGTTTCCCTGTTTGCCGGTACCGTGCTCAACCAGACCGGTCAGGCGATTGAAACCATTGCTATTACCATGTCGGTGTACCTGATTATCAGTCTGATCATCTCCCTGCTGATGAACCTGTATAACCGCAAAATCGCGCTCGTGGAACGCTAGAGGCCGCTATGACGACATTGTCACAACCACAACCACACCGTCAGGCTCCGCTGTTTGCGCTGTGGCACTGGGCCAAAAAGAACCTGTTCTCCAGCGTCCCAAACAGCCTGCTGACGTTGTTCTGCTTCTGGCTGCTGTGGAACATTCTGCCTCCGCTATTGAATTGGACGCTGCTTCAGGCGAACTGGGTCGGTGAAACCCGCGCTGACTGCACCCGCGATGGTGCCTGCTGGGTGTTTATTCAGGCACGCTTCGGCCACTTCATGTACGGACTGTATCCGGCAGAAGAGATCTGGCGCATTAACTTTGCGCTGGTTTTGGGCTTACTCAGTATCCTGCCGATGTTCTGGCGTCGTATGCCGCGTCGTGGGCGCTATATCGCAATCTGGGCGGTGTGCTACCCGTTATTGGCCTGGTGGCTGCTGTACGGTGGATTCGGCGGGCTGACGCGCGTAGAAACGCGCCAATGGGGTGGACTGACGCTAACCCTGATCATCGCAGCGATAGGTATCGCAGGCGCATTGCCGTTGGGGATTCTGCTGGCGTTAGGAAGACGTTCAACCCTGCCCGTGGTGCGTATCCTGTGCGTGGTGTTTATCGAATTCTGGCGCGGCGTGCCGCTGATCACCGTGTTATTTATGTCCTCGGTAATGCTGCCGCTGTTTCTCACCGAAGGCACCAGCATCGATAAACTGCTGCGCGCACTGGTCGGCGTCATTCTGTTCCAGTCAGCCTATGTGGCAGAAGTGGTCAGAGGCGGACTTCAGGCATTGCCGAAAGGGCAGTATGAAGCGTCTGCCGCGTTAGGGCTGGGCTACTGGCGTATGCAGGGGCTGGTTATCCTGCCTCAGGCGCTAAAGCTGGTCATTCCCGGTCTGGTGAATACCATCATCGCGCTGTTCAAGGACACCAGTCTGGTCATCATCATCGGCCTGTTCGATCTGTTCAGCAGTATCCAGCAGGCGACCGTTGATCCGACCTGGCTGGGGATGTCGACCGAAGGCTATGTTTTTGCCGCCATGATCTATTGGATCTTCTGTTTCAGCATGTCGCGCTACAGCCAGCATCTGGAAAAACGTTTTAACACCGGACACAAGTCGCATTGAGGCTCTTATGAAGCAGAACGCATTAACATCTGATAACTATATGATCACACTGGACAATGTGAACAAGTGGTATGGCCAATTCCACGTTCTGAAAAACATCAACCTGCACGTGAAGCAGGGGGAGCGCATTGTGCTGTGCGGGCCGTCGGGCTCTGGAAAATCGACCACGATTCGCTGCATCAACCACCTGGAAGAACATCAGCAAGGCAAAATCATGGTTGATGGCACCGAATTGGACGGGGATCTGCGCAATATCGAGAAGATCCGCGCCGAAGTGGGGATGGTGTTTCAGCACTTTAACCTGTTTCCACACCTGACCGTGCTGCAAAACTGCACGCTGGCACCTAGCTGGGTGCGTCATATGCCGAAGAAAGAAGCGGAAGAACTGGCGATGCATTATCTGGAACGCGTGCGTATTGCCGCACACGCACACAAGTTCCCAGGCCAGCTTTCCGGTGGTCAGCAGCAGCGCGTGGCGATTGCCCGCTCTCTGTGCATGAAGCCGAAAATCATGCTGTTCGATGAACCCACCTCAGCGCTCGATCCGGAAATGGTGAAGGAAGTGCTGGATACCATGCTCGGGTTGGCGCAAGACGGCATGACCATGCTGTGCGTAACGCATGAAATGGGCTTTGCCAAAACGGTGGCTGACCGGGTGATCTTTATGGATCAGGGAGAAATTGTGGAACAGGCTGCGCCGGAAGAATTCTTCAGCAATCCGCGTTCAGAACGTACACGCACCTTCCTGTCGCAGATCCTGCACTAATTGATGTAACGGCCCGCGTCAGGCGTGGGCCGTTTACCGAACAAACGCTATTTAAAGGTTGATACCCGCATCGGGATATCCCACGCGCCCCCATTGCGGATGTAACGACAGCGCCCGGTCCAACTTTTGGCACTGTACACAAAGGCTTTGCCATTCCATTGCCACGATTTGGTGGACCAGCAATCCCCCACGCTACGCCCGCGCATAATCCATACAATGGCACCGTTCTGGTAGTCGTTGGCCATCATACCTACGTCAATCAGCTGCGCGGGGCGCTTCATCAGGGTATCCACCAACCAGAATTTGGAACCCCCGTTATAGGCAGCCATCCAGCAAGGCGCGATGACCAAGGACTGCGTTTTATTCAAGCGAGCAATCTGCCAAGGCAGGTGGTCACTGTTAAGCTGGTCGTCGGTGCAGTCAAAAGCATCATCCCCTACCAGGGTTTTCATCAGCGCTGGTTTGAACCGGGCTAATTCCTGTGCGGTCATGTCGCGCGCCGCCTGGTCTTTGACGGGCGCTTTGATAATCACCGGTGCGGCAATCGGAGCTTTAACGTTGGAATCATCCTTTTTGCCGGTTTTATAGATCGCGCCACGCGTACCCATTCGCCCCTGAACCCGGTCCATTTGCAGCATTACAGCGCTGGAACCTGCATTGGAAAGGGGATACTCGGCCAGCTTATCCTTAAATACAATCGGCTTGTCACGACGCAGCGCACGAAGAAAAGCAGCATACTGCGTCGCATTCATACGCCAACTGATTTTTTTTCTATCAGCGACCTGCAACACCCCCAGTACGCGCCCAGCAATGATCAATTGGGGCGTTCCGCGCATCGCCAATACGTCATCGTGGCCCAGCCCATCGCTCAGCATCACCTGATTATCCACCGGCGTGCCAGCGCCAGCTTTACGCGTTAATAAGACGCTAACGCCAAATGTCACACTGTCGGGAGAATAGCCCGACACACGACAAGTCAGCGTGTTATCACACACCAGATCCCATTCTTTATGGGTGAAATACACGGAATCATAGTTGGCGACAGCGGAGAATATCGTAAGAAACAGGGCAAAAAACAGGCCAGCAGAGAGCCCCTGCCGAGACGTGGCGCGAAGTCGATAAGCAGCATCCATTACTGGAATTCCTTTCCTAAGCATGAATATAGATTTAAACCAAACAAAAAAACCCTCCGTCTTTCGACGGAAGGTTTTTTGTCTATCTGGCAGGGGCGGAGAGACTCGAACTCCCAACACCCGGTTTTGGAGACCGGTGCTCTACCAATTGAACTACGCCCCTAAATAGGGTGGCGGAACGGACGGGACTCGAACCCGCGACCCCCTGCGTGACAGGCAGGTATTCTAACCGACTGAACTACCGCTC
>NZ_JAGFPE010000031.1 GCF_025962655.1 Candidatus Symbiopectobacterium sp. NZEC151
GGCGTGCAAAAAGCCAAATCCGGTCACCCGGGCGCACCCATGGGTATGGCAGATATCGCCGAAGTCCTGTGGCGCGATTACCTTAATCACAACCCGGCTAACCCGCACTGGGCCAACCGCGACCGTTTTGTGCTCTCCAACGGTCACGCCTCCATGCTCATCTACAGCCTGCTGCACCTC
Source organism: Candidatus Symbiopectobacterium sp. NZEC151 (assembly GCF_025962655.1). GTDB lineage: Bacteria > Pseudomonadota > Gammaproteobacteria > Enterobacterales > Enterobacteriaceae > Symbiopectobacterium. The sequence goes on from NZ_JAGFPE010000031.1 coordinate 181, forward strand.
ACCGGCTACAACCTGCCGATTGAAGAGCTCAAGAATTTCCGCCAGTTGCATTCCAAAACCCCGGGTCACCCGGAGTACGGCTACACTGACGGCGTGGAAACCACCACTGGCCCGCTCGGGCAGGGCATCGCCAACGCGGTTGGCATGGCGCTGGCAGAACGCACGCTGGCGGCCCAGTTCAACCGCCCGGGTCACGATATCGTTGACCACTTCACCTACGCCTTTATGGGTGATGGCTGCATGATGGAAGGCATCTCCCACGAGGTGTGTTCGCTGGCCGGGACCCTGAAGCTGGGCAAGCTGGTGGCATTCTATGATGACAACGGCATCTCGATTGACGGTCACGTGGAAGGCTGGTTTACCGATGA
>NZ_JAGFPE010000032.1 GCF_025962655.1 Candidatus Symbiopectobacterium sp. NZEC151
TCACCTCGCACAGCGTGCCTTCTCCCGAAGTTACGGCACCATTTTGCCTAGTTCCTTCACCCGAGTTCTCTCAAGCGCCTTGGTATTCTCTACCTGACCACCTGTGTCGGTTTGGGGTACGATTCAATGTTACCTGATGCTTAGAGGCTTTTCCTGGAAGCTGGGCATCTGTCACTTCAGTACCGTAGTACCTCGTCATCACGCCTCAGTGTTAACAGCGACCCGGATTTACCAAAGTCACCCACCTACACGCTTAAACCGGGACAACCGTCGCCCGGATGACATAGCCTTCTCCGTCCCCCCTTCGCAGTAACACCAAGTACAGGAATATTAACCTGTTTCCCATCGACTACGCCTTTCGGCCTCGCCTTAGGGGTCGACTCACCCTGCCCCGATTAACGTTGGACAGGAACCCTTGGTCTTCCGGCGAGCGGGCTTTTCACCCGCTTTATCGTTACTTATGTCAGCATTCGCACTTCTGATACCTCCAGCAAACCTCACAGTTCACCTTCAACGGCTTACAGAACGCTCCCCTACCCAACAACAC
>NZ_JAGFPE010000034.1 GCF_025962655.1 Candidatus Symbiopectobacterium sp. NZEC151
TATCATTAGGTAAGGAGGTGATCCAACCGCAGGTTCCCCTACGGTTACCTTGTTACGACTTCACCCCAGTCATGAATCACAAAGTGGTAAGCGCCCTCCCGAAGGTTAAGCTACCTACTTCTTTTGCAACCCACTCCCATGGTGTGACGGGCGGTGTGTACAAGGCCCGGGAACGTATTCACCGTAGCATTCTGATCTACGATTACTAGCGATTCCGACTTCATGGAGTCGAGTTGCAGACTCCAATCCGGACTACGACGTACTTTATGAGGTCCGCTTGCTCTCGCGAGGTCGCTTCTCTTTGTATACGCCATTGTAGCACGTGTGTAGCCCTACTCGTAAGGGCCATGATGACTTGACGTCATCCCCACCTTCCTCCAGTTTATCACTGGCAGTCTCCTTTGAGTTCCCGACCGAATCGCTGGCAACAAAGGATAAGGGTTGCGCTCGTTGCGGGACTTAACCCAACATTTCACAACACGAGCTGACGACAGCCATGCAGCACCTGTCTCAGAGTTCCCGAAGGCACCAA
>NZ_JAGFPE010000035.1 GCF_025962655.1 Candidatus Symbiopectobacterium sp. NZEC151
TCCTCCAATGTTTTTTTTGTCATACTACATTTGCACCTATGTTTTGCACACTTTTTTTGTCTCCAAAATTTAGTTGTAAGTTGATGAGAGAGAAAATGTGTGTGGGGAAGAAAGAATATATAGAAATTTAGTTCATTTGCTAAACAAGGTTTTATAAAATAGTTGAGAAGGAAAACTCTAGTGAAAGTTAATCTTAAATAATAGAAAACAAACTAAAATGAAAATTAAAAGAAGTAAAACACATTAAAATTAGTTTATTACTTAACAAATAGTTTTTAAGAATTATTTGGTGTAATATTTTATGATTTTTGTATGAATAAAGATATCTTATAATTATTGTATGACTGTCATTATTGTAAGAATAATTATTTGTGTACGGTTTTTTTGACTCAAGTAGATGGATCGGCAATGGATGTACGCTGACCGGCGGTCCAAAGAGTTTATTGACGGCGTGCACTATTTTTTGAGAGTGGCCGAAGCTAACAGGAAAAGGGGTTTTATTTGTTGTCCATGCAATAAG
>NZ_JAGFPE010000036.1 GCF_025962655.1 Candidatus Symbiopectobacterium sp. NZEC151
ACCGATTTGTGACCGGTCTAACACTGGTCATGTCGTCAGCGGACAGCCATGTCCCCACGTCGCGCCTGCTTCCGGCGGAAGTGGAGGTAGGTATGGGCCGTCCCATCAGAAGGTCATTCGGACGGCAACCATACAAATCTCCGTCCATTTATGAAGAGAAGGCAAGTCCAGTTTGGAAAGGGAGAGGATAAGTCTCCACACAAAAGAGAGAGATGGGTGCATGTGGTATCCCCTTGAGATATAAAAGGAGGACCTTGCCCACTTAGGAGGGGGGCCTGATCCTGATCCGAGAGAAAAAAGAGGAGGAAAGGGGTTTCTAGAGTTGGAGCTCTCTGGCTCTCCAGCTCTTTGTAGCTTCTTCATACACAGATCTACCAGAACACAGGAGTAGGGTATTACGCTTCTCAGCGGCCCGAACCTGTATACATCGCCCGTGTCTTGTGCTTCTTCCACCACATACCACGAGCTTAGAACCTCACCCAGGGTCCCCGGCCGAACCGGCAAAG
>NZ_JAGFPE010000004.1 GCF_025962655.1 Candidatus Symbiopectobacterium sp. NZEC151
AAGGTGGAAGCCAAGGCCACCGCCACTGACCCGGCCGGCAATCAGGCGCACGACACTGCCAACTCGACGCTGGATGTGACTGGTCCAACCGTCGATATCGAGCACTTTGCCGGTGATGACGGCTTTATCAATACCAGCGAGTCGACGGCGACGCCGGTGAGCGGCACCAGCAGTGAGAAGACGGTTGATCTGGTGTTTACCGACGTCAACGGCAAAACCGTGGAAGTGAAAAACGTCTCGGTAGTGGACGGCAAGTGGAGCACCACGGCCGATCTGAGCAGCCTGGCGGAGGGCAAGGTGGAAGCCAAAGCTACCGCCACTGACCCGGCAGGCAATCAGGCGCACGACACTGCCAACTCGACGCTGGACGTCACCGGCCCGAGCGTCGATATCGAGCATTTTGCCGGCGATGACGGCTTTATCAATACCAGCGAGTCCACCGCCACGCCGGTCAGTGGTACCAGCAGCGAGAAGACGGTTGATCTGGTGTTTACCGACGTCAACGGCAAAACCGTTGAAGTGAAAAATGTCTCGGTAGTGGACGGCAAGTGGAGCACCAACGCCGATCTGAGCAGTCTGGCGGAAGGCAAGGTGGAAGCCAAAGCTACCGCCACTGACCCGGCAGGCAATCAGGCGCACGACACCGCCAACTCGACGCTGGACGTCACCGGCCCGAGCGTCGATATCGAGCATTTTGCCGGCGATGACGGCTTTATCAATACCAGCGAGTCCACCGCGACGCCGGTCAGCGGCACCAGCAGCGAAAAAACCGTGGATCTGGTGTTTACCGACGTCAACGGCAAGACCGTTGAAGTGAAAAATGTCTCGGTAGTGGACGGCAAGTGGAGCACCACGGCGGATCTGAGCAGCCTGGCGGAGGGCAAGGTGGAAGCCAAAGCCACCGCCACTGACCCGGCCGGTAATCAGGCACACGATACGGCCCTCTCGGCGCTAGACGTGACTGCCCCTGAGATAGATATCACTGGATTTGCGGGTAACGACGGATATATCAATCAGCAAGAGTTGGGTGGAACCTTTATTGAGGGGACGAGCAACGAGCGTTTCGTCAATCTCACCTTTACCGACAGTAACGGCAAGTCAGTCACCGTCAGCAGTGTGCCGGTCTTTGACGGCAAATGGCATAACACGATTAATTTAGGTTCGCTGGCAGAAGGCAAAATCACCGTGGTGGCGACGGCGACGGATGCCGCAGGTAACACCGCGCAAGACAGCGCCAGTGCCATCATGGATAAAACCTTACCTGAAATTGATATCACCAATTTTGCCGGTAATGATGGCTATCTCAATGCGCACGAATTAGCCGGACAATTTATTCAGGGCACCAGCACGGAAAACCACGTGACATTGGTCTTCACTGACAGTAAGGGAAAAGAGGTCAAACTTACTGATGTGCCTGTTATTGATGGTAAATGGAGTACCTCAGCCGATCTGAGCACATTGGCAGAAGGCAAGATTAAGGTCGTTGCAACGGCAACGGATCCGGCGGGTAATCAGGCTCACGATAACGATCAAGCCATATTGGATACCAAGCCGCCTGTCGCGCACGATGAGACGGTGACCGGGCTGGAAGATACGCCGGTGCATATCGGTTGGGATAGCTTGGGCGTTTCTGGCGATACGTCCAGCGTGGTGATTTCTTCATTGCCACCGGCCAGCGCTGGTACGCTGTATTACAACGATAATGGCACCTGGAAACCCGTCACGGAAGGACAGTCGTTTAACTCGACCAATACAGATTTGCGTTTTGATCCTGCGGCAAATGCGTCGGGTTCACCCTATGGCATCGTGCATTTCTCACCGGTGGATAAAGCGGGCAACGTTGGTGCGGAAACCTCGCTCAACATTGATATTACCCCGGTGGCGGATGCACCGACGGTGACGCTGGACATTACCAGCGGCAACAGTACGCCAAGCAGTGAAGTGATTCATATTAACGGCGGCAGTACCAACGGTGGCTTTGATATTCAGGATGGAAAAATTGTTGCCGTCGGCAATGGGGTGCGCGTCTGGTTAACCGAGGGGGATCCGATCCCGACATTGGTGGGTACCGGTACATACTCGTACTATACACAGGGTAATACCAGCGGAAATGATGGCTACAGTGATATTTTCGTTGTCCACTCGAACAGCGGATATTTCTATCGTCAAAGTGGACGACCTGATGAACTAAAACCCTTGGATTCTTTTGGTGGAAACCGAGTAGTTAATAATGACAGTGCGCATAAAGATTATGTGTTTGTGATGAAAGAGGATGGCTATACCTATAATCCTACTTACAACACGAATAATAATCAGCCAACGAGCGTCAATACCCTTGATGGCGTCAAAGTTAACTACACCGACAGCAACGGACAATCCCATTCGTTCACCAATCAGGTGAGTAACAATCTGGGCGGGGTGATTTACAGTGATGGCACCAGTATGGCGCCAGGCAGCAATGCGCCTACGGTAACCAAAGAAACCAACACGGGTACCCAGGAACATACGCTGGATGTCTCAGCCGCATTGACCGATCTTGACGGCAGTGAAACGCTGTCGGGCATTACCCTGACCGGCCTGCCGGAAGGCACCAAAGTGGTTGACCATATCAACAATGATGCGACCTATACCGTGGGCAAAGATGGCACTTACACCATTGCCAACGCGCACAATGCCAACGCGTTGTCGGGAACGGTCACGTTGTACGTGCCAGTGGCGGCAGGCAAGTTCGAGGTGGTGGCTCAAGCAACGTCAACTGAAAAACTCAACCATGACAGCGCGACCGGTTATTCGACGGAAGGCGTTGAGCAATACGGTGCAGCCATCGGCACTACCGGGGATGATTCTGTACAGGGCACCAACAGCAACGATGTGATGATAGCCGATGTTTCCGGTCTGCAACTGGTGGAAGGCACCAACTATAACATCGCGTTTATGGTGGACAGCTCGGGCAGTATGACCACTACCGATATCGCCAACACGGTTGCTTCTCTGAAAAACGTGTTTAACAGCCTGATCAACAGTGCCAACGGTGCGCATGCAGGGAAAGTGAACGTGTTCCTCGCTGACTTTGACACGCAGGTTGGCCGCACGGTATCGGTGGATCTGAAAGACTCGACGGCGCTGAGCAAGCTTACCGGCGTACTGAACTCAATGGTTGGCGGTGGTAACGGCGGCGGTACTAACTATGAGGACGTGTTTAAAACCACGGCCAACTGGTTCCAAAGTGCGGCGGTGAAAAATAATGTCGGTACTAACCTGACCTATTTTATTACCGACGGCGAGCCGACCTATTATCAGAAGGATGAAACCAATCAGGTACAGGTGGGTAGTAATTCGAATGAAGTGCTGAATATCGACAGTTTCAATTACCAAGTCGGCCAAGCCTATAACATGAAAATTATGGGGGAGAACCGCGAGGTCATCAGTGCTAATGGCGATGTCAATCGATACTTCTATAATCGTTATGGTTATATCGACCACGAAGTTGTCGGACGGGTACATGCGCAGGGCGATGGCACTTATGAAATCTCCACGTTGGGCGGCTGGGGTAACAACGACGGGGACTACGGCTACTACAATCGTTACTACAGCCAGCAAAACGCAGACACTGCCTTCAAGCTGTTGCAGTCGATATCGCATAACACCATTGAAGCCATTGGCGTGGGCAAATCGCTCGATGCCAGCAGTCTGACGCGTTACGACTCCGACGGTATTGTTCAAAGCAAGATCGATCCGAGCAAGCTGAGTGAAGCGATCCTGGGCAGCAACAAACCGTTGCCCGGCGGAGACGACACCTTGCACGGTGGTATTGGCAATGACATCCTGTTTGGCGATGTGGTGCGCTTTGACGGTATCGAAGGTAACGGCTTGTCGGCACTGCAAACCTATATCGCGCAGCAGATGAAAGTCTCCAGCGTAACGGTGCAGGATATGCACCATTACATTACCGATCACCATCAGGCGTTTGATCTCTCTTCCAGCAACGACGGTGACGACAAACTGTACGGCGGTGCGGGCAATGACATCCTGTTTGGTCAGGGTGGCAATGACCTGCTTAACGGTGGTGAAGGTAACGACATCCTGTACGGCGGCAGCGGCAACGATATCTTGATCGGCGGTAAGGGCAACGACACGCTGATTGGTGGCTCAGGGGCGGATACCTTTATGTGGCAAAAAGGGGATACCGGTTTTGATGTCATCAAAGATTTCAACCCGGGTGAAGGTGACAAGATCAATCTGCACGATCTGCTCGGCGATCTGGATAAAGGGGCCGATCTTAGCCGTTATATCCGCTTTACCGATCATAACGGTTCTCCCACCATTGAAGTCAGCACGCAAGGTGACTTCTCGGGCAACGCGGGCGGTACGGTGAATGTCTCTATCACGCTTGAGCATTACAGTGGATCAATGCCTTCGCTGGAAAGTCTGGTCAGCAAGCCCGAACAGACGGTAAACTGAGTTGCATTACTTGCGCCCGGAGAAGGCATCGACCTTCTCCGGGGCGAGGCAGCCATACCGTACCGGAGAGAAGAGGTGGTGCATGTACTATATCCAGCGTGACAGCCAAGGGTTTTTAGTCAGAGTGGCGGATGTGCCCTTTGACGAGATGACCGGTAAACTGGCAAAAGATTCTCCGGAAGCGATCCTGTGGCGGAAAAATCAGGAAGTGATGCTCAATGGATTGCAGCAGCTACGCCAAAGCGATTTGGAAATGGTGCGCGTGCTTGAGGATTTGATTCAGGTGCTAACGCAGAAAGGTGTTATCAATATTACCGATTTCCCTGCTGCGGCACAGTTGAAGCTGATTAACCGGGCCCATGCACGTGAAGCGCTCAACGGCGGGCTGAGCAAGCTGATTAACGACGAAGATGAGGCGATGTTTTAAGCCTCAAGTTGCCGCACTTTTCTCTCTCTGGTGCGTGCAGGCAAGCCTGTCTGCACGCACTATTCCTATCAATGCCCTTAGACGTTATTTCAGCAACAGCGTGTTATCCGGCGCGGGGAATGGTTCTCCCAGCAAACGTCCCATAGCACCCTGTAGCCCCATGCCGCGCAGCGTATCCAGCTCACCCTCGGTTTCGACACGTTCAGCAATCAGTGGCAAATCGATGCTGTTGGCGGTGCGGTAAAGGGCTTCAATAAACACCTTTTTATCGTTTTCCCGATCGATATTGCGAATGTAGCTGCCATCAATTTTCAGGTAGGCAAGCCCCCACTGCGCCAGGTTACCTATCAGGTTAAAACGCCCGCCGAAGTGCTGTAATCCCAGTTGGCAACCGTATTCGCTGAGCATTGCGATCAGCGCTTCAAGATGATGGGTTTCCGGCAACTGGTTTTCATCCAGCTCAAGAATCACACGGCGTGCCCGCTCGGGATGGCCCTTAAGCGGTGCCAGCATTTGCGTCAACAGGTTTAAATCCAGCACGGTACTGCCCGACAGACTCAGCGCCAGCGTACCGGAACTGCGTGACAGATAATCCAATGTTTGTTTTATCATCACCTGATCTAACCGGGCATTCCAGCCAAAGCGCTGAATCCAGGGGAGGAAAAATCCCGCTGCGATGCTATTGCCCTGCTCATCGTTGATACGTGCCAGTACCTTATGGTGAAGCACGTCGCCGGGGTGAGCGCAGCGGCAAACCGGCTGGAAGAACAGTTGCAGGCGCTCCTCATTCAGCAGCGTATCCAGGCGATTAAACCACAGGTGACGATCGGCCTCGGTCGGTGAATGGGCTTCATTGTCCGCCAGGGGCGCGTGATGCAGCGGAGAGCTTTCTGCCCGCGTGAGCGCGTGGTCACCTTGTATCAACAGTGTTTTCAGGCTATCGCCGTGCTTGAACGGCACCATGCCCAATGCGGCAACCGGCGAGCTGTCGATTTCGCCCGTTAGCGCGAGTGATTCCAGGTTGTGTGAAAGTGCGACGACCAGCGTGTGCGCTTCTTTTTCTGCCATGCCGGGGCACAGCAGGGCAAATTCACCGCCGCGCAAACGCGCCAGCACGCTCTCCTGTTCGGCATAGAGCTTCTGTGCGGTACGCATCATTTTCGCCATGGTTTCCAGCAGCACATCGGTGCGTTGACCGCCGAGTCGCTGGTTGAGACCTGCCAGATCCTGTATGCGAATCATAATCAGATAACCCGGCGGCGTCTCTTCATCGCTGCTCTTGTCGTTGAACTGCATCTCAAAAGCGCGACGGTTAGGCAGACCGGTTTGCGGATCCTGATAGGCTTCTTGACGTAAGCGTTCACTTCGCTCGGCTTCTTCTTCAAACAACATCTTTAACTTGCTGACCATCAGGTTCATGGCCTGTGCCACGCGGCGGAATTCTGGTGTGCTGGGCAAGTCCGGCTGAGTGAGGTATTCACGGCGGGTGATCGCCAGCGACTGTTTCACCATGTAGTTTAACGGGCGCAACTGGCGGCGCAGCAACAACGCGCCAATCAATAAACCGAGCGCAGCGCAGCCCAGCAGCCAGATGGCTCCTGCGGAGGTGCTTTGCCACAGACGGGTAACGGCGAACATCGGGTGGCTGACCACTTCCACTTTTGCCGCCTGCTCCCACCCGCGCATCACCATGGCCTCACCGCTGCCCGGTGTCAGATTAACCAGCCGCACAAACCAGGCGGGAACATTGGGAATTTCAGGCGAGGCGATGCGTTCCAGCGTGACGTCACCGGTTTTAATATCACGCACCCGAATGCTGGAAAAATAGCCGCTATCGAAAATCGAGCTGACCATTAATTCCACCATGGCCGGATCGTCGATATTGGGCGTTAACGACAATCCAAGTGCGGTGGCGGCATCCTGCGCGTGGGATTGCAATTGGTTATTCGACTGCTCGCGTGAATTTTCCAGGCTGACAAAAAAACTGCCGCTAAAAATCACCAGTACGAATAAGCAGATGGCTATCAAAAGTTGTTTGTACAGAGACATAGCCTAATCCTACTCTTCAAGAGAAAAACCTTCGGCCCGCATTTTGGTCAATAAATCTTGCCAACGTGAAAGCCGCTTACTGTCGCCGACCCGTTTATTGCTGCCATCACTGCCGGGCAGCCATAGTCCCTCTGCGTTAAAGGAATAAACGGGGATGAGGTCGGTACGCTGCGTTGCGGGTAATATTTTATCCGTTAGATTATCCAACACCAGCGGAATAGAGGTCGGAGTGGGATAATACGCAACGATCATATGTGCCTGATTAAGGCGTAATGCTTTAACGTAGGTAATTCGCAACTTCTCATTCGGAATACCGAGCCTGCGTAGCGTAAAATATTTTGCAATAGAATAATCTTCGCAGTCAGCCATTCCTTTGCGCAGCGCTTCAATGGGCGTTGCCCAATAATCTTCCTGCTGCCAGATGACACGATCGTCGCGAAATAGCAGCCGTTCATTAAAAAAACGGTTTACCGATTCCAATAGTTTTTTTTCATCGCTGCCGGGCAATGAACCTAATAATGCCTGCCACTCATTAATTCGCTTACGCGCTTCCGGTGTTGCAGGGCCGTAAAGTTGTTCCGTGCGCTGATTAATGGTGACGAAATCCCAATCCGCGCGCAGCGTTGCCGTCAGCAGTAACAGACTGCTGAACAGCACAAGCAGAACCCCTTTATTACGCCATGTCGTTATCCAGCGGCTATTCACCGGTGTTTCTCTTCGCTATTGATTGAACCAGAGTAAGCCTCTCATCCTCGTTGCGGTGTGCTGGCCTTGTTGCGTGAAAATACGCCATGCGGCCCTGTTGAACACAAGGCAGACATGCACACCTTCCTGGCGTGAAGATAGAATAGGCGCTGAGGGCGGAAACACTGTCGATACAGACGAGTTATCGTTAGCTATTATGGCAGAATAACCTACTTTTATGGCTGGGTCAGCAGCGCACACCGTGTGTCAGGGAGAAAAACATGAATTTAGCCACCTTGGTATCAGAAACCCGTAATCCGGCAACGATGGAACTGGACAGCCAAACCACGCTTGCAATGATGACGCTGTTCAATCAGGAAGACCGTAAAGTGCCCGAGGCGATAAGCCTGGTGCTGCCGGAGATTGCGCGCGCGGTGGATATGGCGGCTGCCAGAATGAAAGCGGGCGGGCGACTGATCTATCTCGGGGCGGGTACCAGTGGGCGCTTGGGGGTTCTTGATGCGTCTGAATGCCCGCCGACCTTTGGCGTGCCCCACGGGCTGGTTATCGGGTTGATAGCCGGTGGACCCGGCGCGCTGTTGAAGGCGGTTGAAGGTGCCGAGGACGATCCTTCCCTCGGTGAGGCCGATCTGGTGGCGCTGTCGCTGACGCCACAAGACACCGTGGTGGGGCTGGCGGCGTCGGGCCGTACCCCTTATGTGATTGGTGCGTTGAAATATGCACGCAGCCAGGGTTGTGGTACGGTCGCCATCTCTTGCAACCCCGCATCCCCGATTGCGGCGCTGGCCGAGGTGGCGATTTCACCGGTAGTCGGACCGGAAGCGCTGACCGGTTCGACACGCCTCAAATCCGGTACGGCGCAAAAGCTGGTGCTCAACATGCTCTCCACGGGCGTGATGGTTAAGCTGGGAAAGGTGTACCAAAATCTGATGGTCGATGTAAAAGCGACCAATGAGAAACTGGTGGATCGCGCTTGTCGTATCGTGATGGAAGCCACGGGTGCCACACGTGATGAGGCGCAGCGAGCGTTACAAGAAACCGGCTATGCGGCCAAACCCGCTATACTGATGATCCTCAGCGGTATCAGCGCGGCAGAGGCCGAGCAGCGGTTGGCAATACACCACGGTTATTTGCGCGATGCGCTGTTGCCTTAAGAATAAGGAAATGGGTACCGTACGTGCTCGTTTTTTCCCGTAACGTAGTGATTACCCTGGCAAGAGGAAAATGGTTTGGGTGAACAATCACCGACACGTATCGTGTTTTTTGATTTGGACGGCACCTTGCATCGCCAAGACATGTTTGGCTGTTTTTTGCGTTACTTGCTTAAACGCCTGCCGTTAAATTTACTGCTGGTTATTCCGGTGCTGCCGGTGGCCGGGCTGGTATTGCTGGCACGCGGCAGGGCGGCGCGCTGGCCAATGAGCGCTCTGCTTTGGGCCATTACCTTTGGTCGGCGTGAGGCGCATTTACGGGCGCTGGAGCAGGGGTTTGTTGCCCGTTTTCGTCGCTGGGTGACGCCCTTTCCGTTGGTGCAGCAGCGCTTGACCGAGTATCTCGCCGCTTCGGATGCACAAGTGTGGCTGGTAACCGGTTCACCACAGCGTCTGGTCGAGCAGGTTTACCATGACGCCGCGTTTCTGCCCGGGGTCAAACTGATGGGCAGCCAGATGGTACGGGGCTATGGCGGTTGGGTATTGCCGCTGCGCTGTCTGGGACGGGAGAAGGTGGTGCAGATGGAAAAACAGCTTGGTGCGCCACTTCAATTGCACAGCGGGTATAGCGACAGCAAGCAAGATAATCCGCTGCTGTTTTTTTGCGAACACCGCTGGCGCGTGACGCGTGCCGGTACGTTGCAACAGCTGGAGTAACGGCGTCGGCCAGGCAATAAGCACTCTGTTTTTTCTTTACACCCTGTATAATGCGCGCGACCAAAAATGCGCGATAAATACCCGGGAGGCACCATGAACGACACCCTTGATGGCCGTGACACGCCTGATGAATATTGGATGCGTCATGCACTGACACTGGCCCAACGGGCGCAGGAGGAGGGGGAGGTGCCCGTCGGTGCGGTGCTGGTTCTGGATAATAACGTGATTGGCGAGGGCTGGAATCGCCCCATCGGTCATCACGATCCGACCGCGCACGCCGAAATCATGGCGTTGCGTCAGGGCGGAAAAGTGTTGCAGAACTACCGTTTAATCAATGCGACGCTGTATGTGACGCTTGAACCTTGCGTGATGTGCGCAGGGGCGATGGTGCACAGCCGTATTGGCCGACTGGTGTATGGTGCCAACGATGAAAAAACCGGGGCAGCAGGGTCGTTGGTCGATATCTTGCGCCATCCCGGTATGAATCATCAGATAGCGATCACGTCTGGCGTGCTGGCTGCCGAATGCGCCCACACCCTCAGCGATTTTTTCCGAATACGCCGCGCACAGCATAAAGCGCTGCGCGCGCAAGAAAAAATCGCCAAGTGTGACGGTGCTACCTGATTTATTTGCCGAGTTTTTCTGGCGGTACGGCAGGGTAAGCGCTTGCTAACAGTTCCTGCTGCTGGGTTTTATTGGCTTTCTCGGTCAGATACCCCTCCAGACTCAGCATATAGCGACGGATATTTTCAACGTAGTTATAGGCTTCGTGGCCGCGAGCATAGCCGTAAGTGGTCTGGGCATAATAGCGTTTCTGGCTGAGCATCGGCAGACGCACCTTCACATCCGCCCAGCTATCGGGATTACCCTTCTGTTTTTCCGTCAGTTTGCGCGCATCCAGCAGATGGGCATAGCCCATGTTGTACGAGGCCAGTGCAAACCAAATCTTTTCATCCTCTGGGATGCTTTCCGGCATTTTTTCCATCATGTGCGCCAAATAGCGTGCGCCACCGCTAATGCTCTGTTCCGGATCGAGCCTGTCGGTCACATTCAGGCTCTCTGCGGTGTTGCGCGTCAGCATCATCAGTCCGCGCACGCCGGTCGGCGAGGTCGCCAACGGGTTCCAGTGCGATTCCTGATAAGAGATGGCTGCCAGCAATTTCCAGTCAATATCGCTGGCATATTTGGCAAACAGCGGCTGTAGATCGGGCAAGGTATTATCGATGGCGCTCAGGAAGGTGCGGGTATCGACATAATCAAATTCGCCTACGTGGCCGAGGTATTTCTCTTCCAGACGAGCCAGCGTGCCGTCTTCCACGGTTTGGCTGAAAAAGTCCAACAAGGCGGCGTACAGGCTGTCGTCCTGAGTGCGGCGCATATACCAGGTGACCGGCTCTTCGTCGCTCAGATCGAACGCAACGGAAAGCTGCGGGTGAATGCGCTGCATCAAACCGATGGTGACGGAATCCGCCAGCGTGTAATCCAACGCCCCCTGCGCCACCTGTTTGAGCAAATCTTGCGTGCTGAGATCCGAGGCGGCTTCCCAGCTCAAAGCCGGATATTTACCGCTTTTCAAATCGCGTAGTGTGGCGATATGGGCTGAGCCCGATGTGACCGCTAACCGACCGCTCAGTTTTTCCAGGTTTTTAGGGCGCGTGGCACCCATACGGTAAACCAACTGCTGCGAAACGGAATAGTAGGTCGGCCCCGCGCGAAAGCGATCCAGTCGCTCATGGTTGTAGATAAGCCCGGCGGCGAGCAGATCGGCATTGTCGTTGTCGAGATCATCGAACAAGGCGTCAAGATTTGGACGCGCCGCTACCACCAGCTTCACGCCAAGGTAATCGGCGAATCGTTTAGCCAGTTCATAATCAAGTCCTGAGGGGGTTCCGTTACTGAGGGTATAGGTCAGCGGCGAATTGAGCGTGCTGATACGCAGCTCACCCCGAGAAAGGATCTGATTGAGCTGTGTATCCTGGCCGCTGCGCCAGGGGATGTTGGGCCAGAGCGCCAACATCAGCAGTAACGTAATAACCCCGATGAAAAAATAATTTAATGTTAAACGCTTCAAATAGTTATCTCTCGGCGGCCGTGTGGCCTTTCTGTCTGTAACGGCAGTTTTTTTGTCTACACTCTCCCAGAGTGGGGGCATTTTGCTTAACAAACCGCCAGTGTGCAACAGTTATCCATCAGGTTAAAGTTTGACCACGTCAAAAATAAGATGTGCAACAAACTCTGCGCAAACGGTTTCGTCGCGCGTCACAATTCTCTATAATGACGCGCGTTTCCCCCCCTTGGCTGCGCGACAAAGTAGCGCCCACTGACGTACTGAAACTCAGTACATCGAAGACGAGAGATTTTTTAGATGATGGAAATACTGCGTGGTTCACCTGCCCTATCGGCCTTCCGTGTAAATAAGTTGCTAACGCGCTGCAAAGAGCACTTTTTGCCAATTAGTGACATCTATGCGGAGTACGTTCACTTTGCCGCCGTGCGTGCACCACTGAACAGCGATGAGCAGGTCAAACTGACACGACTGTTAAAATATGGCCCCTCTCTCGCGGAGCATGAGCCAAGTGGGCGCTTACTGTTGATCACACCGCGTCCTGGCACCATTTCTCCCTGGTCTTCCAAAGCTACCGATATTGCGCGCAACTGCGGCCTGGACAAGGTGATTCGTCTGGAGCGCGGATTAGCCTTCTATATTCATGCGCCGACGCTGAGCGATGAACAGTGGCAGCAACTGGGCGCGCTGCTGCATGACCGCATGATGGAAACCGTATTTACTGAGATGGCGCAGGCAGAACAGCTGTTTGCGCAGCATCAACCCGCCCCGTTGAAACGGGTAGACGCTCTGCTTGAAGGGCGTAAGGCGTTGGAACAGGCCAATGTGCGTCTGGGATTGGCGCTGGCGGAAGATGAAATCGACTACCTGTTGGACGCCTTTACCCGTTTGGGACGCAATCCGACCGACATTGAACTCTATATGTTTGCCCAGGCCAACTCTGAGCACTGCCGCCACAAAATTTTTAATGCCGATTGGGTGATTGACGGTGAAACACAGCCCAAATCGCTGTTCAAAATGATCAAGAACACCTTCGAACATACGCCGGAACACGTGTTGTCTGCGTATAAAGATAACGCGGCCGTGATGGAAGGCTCCGAAGCAGGGCGCTTCTTTGCCGATCCGCAAGGGCACTACGCCTACCATCAGGAACCGACACACATTCTGATGAAAGTGGAAACCCACAACCACCCGACGGCCATTTCTCCCTGGCCGGGCGCGGCGACCGGTTCCGGCGGTGAAATTCGCGATGAAGGGGCGACGGGGCGCGGTGCCAAACCCAAAGCGGGTCTGGTCGGGTTCTCAGTCTCCAACCTGCGTATCCCTCACTTCGAACAGCCATGGGAAGAAGATTTCGGTAAGCCGGATCGTATCGTCAGCGCGTTGGACATCATGCTTGATGGCCCGCTGGGCGGCGCGGCCTTTAACAACGAGTTTGGGCGCCCTGCGCTGACCGGTTACTTCCGTACCTATGAAGAGCAGGTGGACAGCCATAACGGCAGCGAACTGCGCGGTTATCACAAGCCGGTGATGCTGGCGGGCGGTATTGGTAACATCCGTGCCGATCACGTGAAAAAAGGCGAAATCACGGTAGGTGCCAAGCTGATTGTGCTGGGTGGCCCCTCCATGAACATCGGCCTGGGCGGCGGTGCGGCCTCTTCTATGGCTTCTGGTCAATCGGACGCCGATCTGGATTTCGCCTCGGTACAGCGCGATAACCCGGAAATGGAACGCCGTTGTCAGGAGGTGATCGATCGCTGCTGGCAACTGGGCGAAGAGAACCCGATCCTGTTTATCCACGACGTGGGGGCGGGCGGTCTGTCCAACGCTATGCCGGAACTGGTGAGTGATGGCGGGCGCGGCGGACGCTTTGAACTGCGCGACATTCTCAACGACGAGCCGGGCATGAGCCCGCTGGAAGTGTGGTGTAACGAATCGCAAGAGCGCTATGTGCTGGCGGTTGCGCCGGAAAAACTGGCGCTGTTTGATGAGCTGTGCCGTCGTGAGCGCGCCCCTTATGCGGTGATTGGCGAAGCCACGGAAGAGCAACATTTAACCCTGAACGATCGCCACTTTAATAATCAGCCGATCGATTTGCCGCTGGATGTGTTGCTGGGCAAAACGCCAAAAATGCTGCGTGACGTTAAGCGCCAGACTACCGAGGGCACCTTGTTGAACCGCGAAGGTATCTTCCTGGCTGAAGCGGTAGAGCGTGTGATGCATCTGCCAGTGGTGGCAGAGAAAACCTTCCTGATCACCATTGGTGACCGTTCCGTTACCGGTATGGTGGCACGCGATCAGATGGTCGGACCGTGGCAGATCCCGGTGGCAAACTGTGCCGTCACCACCGCAAGCCTCGACAGCTACCACGGTGAAGCGATGTCGATTGGCGAACGTGCGCCTGTGGCGTTGCGTAACTTTGGCGCCTCCGCGCGTTTGGCGGTGGGGGAAGCGTTAACCAACATTGCGGCGACCCAGATAGGCGCGTTAACGCGCGTGAAGCTCTCTGCAAACTGGATGTCGGCAGCGGGGCACCCCGGTGAAGACGCTGGACTTTACGAAGCGGTAAAAGCCATCGGCGAAGAACTCTGCCCGGCATTAGGATTGACCATTCCGGTGGGTAAAGACTCCATGTCGATGAAAACCCGCTGGCAAGAGGGCGATCAGGAGCGCAGCGTCACCTCTCCGCTTTCTCTGGTGATCACCGCATTCGCCCGTGTGGAAGACGTGCGTAAAACCGTCACGCCGCAGCTGCGCGCCGATCGTGATAACGTGCTGTTGCTGATCGACCTGGGTGCTGGACACCATACGCTGGGCGCGACAGCGCTGGCACAGGTCTACCGTCAACTGGGCCGTCACACTGCGGATGTACGTAACCCGCAACAGTTGGCTGGCTTCTTTAACGCTATGCAAACGCTGGTGGCGGATGATGCGCTGCTGGCCTACCACGACCGTTCTGATGGTGGTCTGGTGGTGACGCTGGCAGAAATGGCGTTTACCGGTCACTGCGGCATCGAGGTTGATATCGCGGCCTTGGGTAACGACCCGCTGGCCTCGCTGTTTACCGAAGAACTGGGTGCGGTGATTCAAGTGTCCGCCGATCGTCTGGCGCACGTTGAACAGGTGCTGGCCGACAATGGTTTGGCCGATATCGTTCACCGTTTGGGCCATGCCGCTCAGGACAATCGTTTTGTGATTACCCATGGCAACGATGTGGTGTATCAGGAGAGCCGCACTACGCTGCGCACCTGGTGGGCGGAAACCACCTGGCAGATGCAGCGCCTGCGCGACAATCCGCACTGTGCCGATCAGGAACATGCTGCGAAGCAGGATGAGACCGATCCGGGCCTGAACGTCTCGCTGACGTTCGATCCTGCGCAGGATATTGCCGCACCCTTTATCGCCAAAGGCGTGCGTCCTAAAGTGGCTGTGCTGCGTGAGCAGGGCGTTAACTCTCACGTTGAAATGGCGGCCGCGTTCCATCGCGCCGGTTTTGACGCCATCGACGTGCATATGAGTGATTTGCTGGCAGGTCGTCGCGATCTGCAAGACATCCAGGCGCTGGTCGCCTGTGGTGGCTTCTCTTACGGCGATGTGCTGGGCGCGGGCGAGGGATGGGCGAAATCCATTCTGTTCAATGCGCGGGTGCGCGATGAGTTTGCTGCCTTCTTCCAACGTCCGCAAACGCTGGCGCTCGGGGTGTGCAACGGTTGCCAGATGATGTCCAATCTGCGCGAACTGATCCCTGGCGCAGACCACTGGCCGCGCTTTGTGCGCAACCTGTCCGATCGCTTTGAAGCGCGCTTCAACCTGGTTGAAGTCACCAAAAGTCCGTCATTGTTTATGAATGACATGGTGGGATCGCGCATGCCAATCGCGGTTTCTCACGGTGAAGGGCACGTTGAAGTGCGCGATGCCGCCCACTTGGCGGCGCTGGAGCATGAACATCTGGTCGCTCTGCGCTTCGTGAATAACTTTGGGCAGGTAACAGAGAACTATCCGGCGAACCCGAACGGTTCTCCGAACGGCATCACGGCAGTCACCAGCGCCAGTGGTCGTGCTACGGTGATGATGCCACACCCGGAACGCGTTTTCCGTACCGTGAGCAACTCCTGGCACCCGGAAACCTGGGGTGAAGACAGCCCGTGGATGCGCATGTTCCGCAACGCGCGTCGTCAGCTTGGTTAAGGAGTAGCCGGGCATTGACGATAAAAGGGGCGATGAGCCCCTTTTTTATTGGGTAGAGAGGCGTTTTTTTCTACAAAACCGATATTTGTCGCGATACAGCGACAATTGGCATTATTGATGTCTCTATTTGGAGACATTTAATTATATGATTTTATTGGGTTGATATCCCGAGTTGCATAAAGCGTCTTTTTTTGGCGACAGATTTTAGCGATCGGCGACGTAGTATGACGTTAATAAAGGCACGCTATCGCCTTTAAAGCGATATATGTAAATTTAAATTATTATTTATCAATCAATTAAAATCGATATTGCGAACTGGCATGATTAGTGCATAATGTCACGCGTTGCTCATTCACCTCGTTATGATTGCGCTGTTGATGATATTGCTTTGCGCTCATAACACCCCGAATGACGCCACAAGAAAGGGTGCCTATCGTCCACTACACCGATAACAGTCTGCCATGCAGCTTTATCAAACATCGGGCGACACGTTGAGTGAGGCACCGCCTATTCAGTTGCCCGGTTAGCAGAGATGCAACCGGGCAGCGACTGACTCTCTTTTCTCCACGTCTTGATTGATTTCATCACCCGCTTGCGGATGGGAAAAACATTGCGCTTTTATGCCACTTCGTTAGCATCATGACGGATGAATAAACAACGAGATGATTTCCTTGAAACGCTGGCGTCTGTTTCCGCGCTCTCTGCGCCAATTAGTGATTATGGCGTTCCTGCTGGTGCTCTTGCCGCTGCTGGTACTGGCCTATCAGGCGTATGACAGCCTGGATACCCTGAGCGAACAAGCGGCGGACATTAACAAATCCATGCTGGTGGACGCGCGCCGCAGTGAGGCGATGAGCGGCACCGCACTGGCGATGGAGCGTAGCTATCGCCAATACTGCGTGCTGGATGACAGCACGCTGGCTACCCTCTACCAAAGCCAGCACAAACAGTATGCGCAGATGCTGGAAGCGCACCGCAATGTCCTGCCCGACCCGCGTACTTACCAGCAGCTAAGCCAACACCTTGCCACGTTGGCGACCCTTGATTGTGCCAATAGCACGCCGACCAACGCGGCGCAGGAACAACTGACGCAGTTTGCGCAGGTCAATGCCCAACTGTTGCAAATGACGCGTGAAGTGGTGTTTTCTCGTGGGCAGCAATTGCAACAGGGCATCGCCGAGCGCGGTAAGTTTTTCGGCTGGCAGTCGCTGGTACTGTTTATGGTCAGTCTGCTGTTAGTGGTGCTGTTTACCCGTATGATCATCGGGCCGGTTAACGGCGTGGAGCGCATGATTAAACGCCTAGGCGAAGGGCGCTCGCTCGGCAATACCAGTACCTTTAAGGGACCACGAGAGATTCGCACGCTGGCACAGCGCATTATCTGGCTGAGTGAGCGACTCTCCTGGCTGGAATCGCAGCGGCACGAATTTCTGCGTCATATCTCCCATGAGCTGAAAACGCCGTTGGCGAGCCTGCGCGAAGGCACCTCGCTGTTGGCCGACGAAGTTGTCGGGCCGTTGACGCCGGATCAAAAAGACGTGGTCGCTATTCTGGATAACAGCAGCCGGCACCTGTTGGAGCTTATCGATCAACTGTTGGATTACAATCGCAAGCTGGCGGATACCCCAACGGAGATGGAGCCTGTCGACATTGATGAGGTGGTGGATATCGTGATGTCTTCGCACAGCCTGCCTGCGCGCACCAAGGCGATCCACACCGAAACGCGGCTTGATGTTACCCAGTGCTGGGCCGAGACCACCTTGCTGATGCGCGTTATCGATAATCTCTATTCCAATGCGGTGCACTATGGCAAGGAATCCGGTAACATTTGGATTCGGAGTCGCCAGCACGGACACCGGGTGCAGATTGACGTTGCCAATGACGGTGCGCCGATCCCAGAAGCAGAACAAGGCATGATTTTTGAGCCCTTTTATCAGGGAAGTCACCAGCGCAAAGGCGCGGTGAAAGGCAGCGGGCTTGGGTTAAGCATTGCGCGCGACTGTATTCGTCGCATGCGCGGGGAACTGAGTCTGATACCGGTGGATTATGCTGACGTCTGTTTTCGTATTGAATTGCCCTTAACCGCTGAGAATGAATAACAAATGAAAGCAAGGTGCTCTGACGGCAGGGTTCGCGGATCGGTGTTGGCGCTCGTGGCGCTGCTTGCGGGCTGCGTTGACAGCACCCATCACCGTATTGCGATACGCGATGTTGAAAATGTCACGCCGAGAGAACAAGTGAGCGATTACCGTCTGATCCAGTGCGATAGCCTGTGGCGCACTGACGATCGCGATGCGGTGAATAACGCCCTTTATTGGTTGCGTGCGATGGATTGCGCGGAGCGGTTAACCTCGCAACAGGCGCGTGAGGCGGTGCAAACGCTGGGGAGCGGGACCTGGGATCAGGCATTTAAGCAGAGCATTTTACTCGATCAAGTCAAAATCACCCCGGCGGAACGGCGTCAGGCGCTCGATCGCCTGAACAGTTTTCAAACTGACTTTCCAGCGGCGCTGCGCCCGCTGCTGCAAACCTGGCAGGACAAGCAAACGTTCTGGCTGGCGCTGACCGATGAACGCTTACGTACTCAGCGTTTGCAGGAGGCCAACGACAAACAGCTTGAAGCGATGCGGGTTCAACAGAGCAATTTGCAATATCAACTGGATGTAACGACGCGCAAACTGGAAAACCTGACGGATATTGAGCGTCAGCTTTCCACGCGCAAGCCGATGAGCGGTGAACTTCCGGAGCCTGCGGCTTCGCATGAGTCTGGTGCGACGGAGCGCCACGCTGCGCCTGCGGCGTCAAAATAGGAGCCTACACGCCCATGACAATTCGAAAAACGGCTGATTTGCTGCTGGTCGATGACGATCCCAGCTTGCTGAAACTGCTGGGTATGCGTTTGACCAGCGAAGGGTTTCATGTCGTGACGGCTGAAAGCGGCGCGGAAGCGCTGCGCGTGCTGGCACGCGATAGCATTGATTTGGTCATCAGCGATTTGCGCATGGATGAAATGGACGGTTTGGCGCTGTTTTCTGAAATACAGAAGCAGCAGCCAGGACTGCCGGTAATTATTCTTACTGCCCACGGATCGATCCCGGACGCCGTGGCCGCGACGCAGCAAGGGGTGTTTGGCTTTTTGACCAAACCGGTGGATCGCGACGCGCTCTATAAAGCGATCGATGATGCGTTAGCGCTCAGCGCCCCTGCCGGAGAATCCCACTGGCGAGAAACCATTGTTACGCGCAGCCCGGTGATGTTGCGTTTGTTGGAACAGGCTAAGCTGGTAGCGCAATCTGACGTCAGCGTGCTGATTAACGGGCAGAGCGGAACCGGGAAAGAGGTGCTGGCGCGGGCCATCCACAGTGCCAGTCCGCGTGCAAAAAACGCGTTTATCGCTATCAACTGCGGCGCACTGCCGGAACCGTTGCTGGAGTCTGAACTGTTCGGCCATGCCAAAGGCGCGTTTACCGGCGCGGTCAGCAGCCGCGAGGGGCTGTTTCAGGCGGCGGAAGGGGGCACGCTGTTCCTTGACGAAATCGGTGATATGCCGCTGTCGCTACAGGTCAAACTGCTGCGGGTATTGCAGGAGCGCAAGGTGCGCCCACTGGGCAGCAACCGGGATATTGATATCAATGTGCGCATTCTCTCCGCCACGCACCGTGATTTGCCGGTCGCGATGGAAAAAGGCGAATTTCGTGAAGATCTCTACTACCGTTTAAATGTAGTGACCATGAAATTGCCCGCGCTGCACGATCGGGCCGAGGATATTCCGCTGCTGGCAAATCATCTGCTGCGTGAAGCGGCTAATCGCCATAAGCCGTTCGTTCGCAGTTTTTCCAGCGATGCAATGAAACGCTTGATGACGGCGAGTTGGCCCGGTAATGTGCGTCAACTGGTGAATGTGATTGAACGCTGCGTGGCGTTGACCAGCGCGCCGGTGATTAACGATGCGCTGGTAGAACAGGCGTTGGAAGGCGAGAATACCGCGTTGCCAACCTTTGTGGAGGCGCGTCACCAGTTTGAGCTGAACTATTTACGCAAGCTGCTGCAAATTGCCAAAGGCAATGTGACGCAGGCGGCCAGAATGGCGGGGCGTAACCGCACCGAATTCTATAAATTGCTTGGCCGTCATGCGTTGGATGCCAACGATTTTAAAGAGTGACAGCGCGCTGCGCGTTGTTGCGCCTGGCGTTACCGTTTCACTGAATGTTTGTTACTGATGCCCGACTGCGGTCGAAGAGAAACAGGTTCACAAAGGTTATTTCATGAAAAAAATAGATGCGATTATCAAACCGTTCAAATTGGACGACGTGCGTGAAGCGTTAGCCGAAGTGGGTATCACCGGCATGACCGTCACGGAAGTAAAAGGATTCGGACGCCAGAAAGGGCATACCGAACTGTATCGCGGTGCAGAATATATGGTCGATTTTCTACCCAAGGTAAAAATCGAGCTGGTGGTTGCCGATGACATCGTCGATACCTGTGTCGAAACCATCATTCAGACCGCCCAGACCGGCAAAATCGGGGACGGCAAGATTTTCGTGTTTGACGTGGCGCGCGTGGTACGTATCCGTACCGGCGAAGAAGACGAAGCGGCGATCTGATGCGTAAGCCACGATCCCCGTCATACGGGGATCGTGCAACGTCCTATCAAGGCGCAGTAGGTGTCCAACCCGCCAAGACCTTTTCCTTACTGTATTCTGCGGCCTGCTCTGCGGTGAGCTGACGCCGTCCGTCATTTTTTTCTGCGCCCGCACCGGTTGATTGGTATTCGAAGAAACGCGAATCCTGCGGCTGGAACCAGATTTTCTCGCCTTTGATATCCTTGCCGGACATTTTGTCCCAGCCGTAGATCACATCATCCATCTGGGTGTTGATAAACACCGTTTGTCCGATAGCGTTAGGGTCGGCATAGCGGCCATCGGGGAAGGTGGTGGTTGGGTGCCAGGGGCGGCCAAGCGCATAGCTTTTCGCGGGGACATTGCTGCCTTCCTTGAACACCCGGCTGTTGGTGATCACTAAACCGTACTTTTGGTTGATATCGGTGCTGGGGGCGGTCAGGTAGCCGTAGGATTCATCACCGGGATTAACGCGCGTGCGGGCGACAATATCGCAATCATCAAACAGCGCCGTGCCGCTACCGAAAATAAAGTCCACGGTGCCGCTGATACGGCATTTCTCAAACAAGCTGCGCCCCGCTTTGACATACAGCGTGTCTTGATAACCCACCAGGCTGACATCGTGGAAGTAGGCACGATCGCTGTTCTCTGCCACTAACAGCGCCACGGCCTGGGTGTCTTTTATCTTGGTCGGGTCATCGCTCTTTTTGGCTTCATTGCCCAGATAGTCAAAATCGTTGCGGATGGTCAGCGTGCGGGCACTGAAATCAGGTGCATCAATTTTCACCGTATAGCTGCCGGAGGTGCCCCATTTGGAACCATCAGGCTTCAATGCACCAGCGGCGGTATCCACGGCAATAATGGTGTGGTCACGGTCTTCGCCCTTAAAATGCACGTTAGGGCGGGTAATCACCAGACGCTCGTGGTAGGTGCCCTTTTTGATGTAGATAACAAACGGCGTGGTATCGGCGGGCGCGCTGGCGATAGCCTCACTAATGGTTTTAAAGGTATTGGGTGCAGCCGGTGCAGTGGCAGAAACCACCGCGTTCACATCCGTACTGGCGACGGCGTGCTGCCAGGGGGCTGCCACCAGAACGGCCAGCGCAATCGCGCCTGAGAGAGGTTTAAGCATACCGATCATTCCTTAACTGTAGTATCCGAGAGGTAAAGCCCATCCGTTCGCACGATGGGAAAGCGCCCCTGAGCAAACGCTCAGGGGAGTAAAGCCTTAGTGTTTTTTCTTGAGCAGATAATCGGCCAGCGGGCGCAGCGCCTCGTCGGCGCGAATGCTGTCGGCGACGATCTCGGCTACGGCAATCGCGCCTTTTTGCTGGAAGTGGGTGGTATCCGGTTTGGTGATGCTGCCGCCCTGATCTTTGTAGTACGGGTAGCGTTTAGGATCGATCACCAGCCAATACTGTTTCCAGTGATGTCCGTTGTCCCGGTTAGCCAGCGCAATGGTATCGGGTTCAACATCCAGTAACGGGACATTATTGGCTTTCGCGGTGTCCTTGATGGTTTGGCTGTAGTCGCCGATAAAGGCAAAGCCGTTTTCAGCATTTTGACGGGTGAAGTGGCTGTGAACGGCCGGAGTGCCATCTTTGCCTTGTGCATCTTTCACGCGGGTGGTCGGTGTCAACAGTACCGGGATCATCTGGTGCTGGCGGGCATAGGTGATGTAACGTTCCAGCGCGTTCTGGAATGACATGTCAGGTTTACCCTGCGGGAATTGGCGCTTGCCTGCCGCATCGTTGGGGTAGGTACACAGGTTGCCGACATCCGCCGCGCCGCGTACCGCTCTGGCACCGTTACAGTTCTGATCGTTGTGGCCCATCTGAATGAAAATGTAGTCGCCGGGCTGCATCAGCGGCTGCATCTGGCGGAACCAGCCTTCATAGAAGAAATCGCGCGAGCTGCGTCCGGCACGGGCGCCGTTGATCACTTTGACGCTACCGTCATGGCGGAATTGCTGCTCAAACACCTGTCCCCAGCCCATGCGTGGGAAACGCAGTTTCTCATAGTTGGCAGCGGTGGAGTCACCGACGATAAAGATGCGCGTCTTGGCCTTTTTGATCTCATCCAACTGACGACGCGCATAGCCGTAATCCAGTCCTTCATAGCTGCCATCGGCGCTAAGCCCGACTATCGGCCGGAACACACTGTCCGTTAGCACGGTGTGGCCCGCTTGTCCGCTGTCGTTATGGTAGTTGCGGTTGTGATTGATCACCTCGACCAGTTGGTGAACGGCTTTTTGCTGCGCGGCCGGGTAGTGCAGGGGATCAAACTGTGCCGGGTTGGTGATACCCGCCTGTTTTAACGCGGGGCCGAAACCGGCATGAAACACCGCGTTAGCCTGTTTCCAGGTTGCCGCTGAGAGCGCTGGCGTGCCTGCGTCATCGGAGAGTTGCTGCGGGCCGATATAGCCTGCCGCCGCGGCCATGTCGGAGGCGATGCGATCGGTAAACGGGTTGATGTTGGCGGTGTTGCCTTTACCCGATTGGGCGGTTGGCAACAACGCACTCAGGCAGATGGCGCGCGCCTGATTGTTCAGCAAACAGTTATTGCCGCCGGACTCTACCGCAGAAAGGCGCAGCGGTGCCGTCAATTCAGACACATCCAACTGATAGTGGCCCTGCTCATCGGTTTGCGTCTGGCGACGGTGCCCTTGCTGGTCGCGCACAATAATGGTGGCGGGCAAGCGCGCATCGCGGTGTGCGACGATGCCCTCGAGCGTGGTGTGTTCTCCCAACACCGTGGTGGGCAGCGTTTCGCTAGCAGGTGCAGCATTCTTTTGTGCATGGGCATAGCCCACGGAAGCGCTAATCAGCAGCGCGAGCGTAATGCGGTGAGAAAATCGTGTAGACATGGTCAGATACATCCCTTGTAGCGAAAAGTAGTAAAAAAGACGACGTCGTTTGGGTGGTGTGCAACAGGCTTGCCGCAGTGCTACTGATTCTTACACAAACTCCTTGTTAGTTCGGCCAAAAAAGTGGGATGCAGGTAGGCCGCGGAGCGCATTAAGAAGCTAAAACCGCGTTTTTATAAAATGAAACGTTATTTTAATTATGGCGTAGAGGATTTTTGTGATCGATACCGTTTTTTATCATTACCGGATCGGGCGGGAGCATAAATTTGTGATCGTGGATAAGATTACCGCGCGTGCGTTTGTCCGCGCGGTAGGGGCTTGCGAGTCGGTGTATTACACGACTTTATGCGGGCCAAAGCACTCGTAGTGTAATTGTGAGGGCGCGATGCCCAATGCGAGGAGTTGACGAGCGACGAATTGCATAAAGGCCACCGGGCCGCACAGATAAAAATGCATGGTCACATCGGTCAGACGTGACGCCAGTGTGTCCAACGCCATTACGCCGTGGTGGTGGAAATCTTCGCCGGGACGATCGTCTTTGCCGGGTTCGCGATACCACACGTAACGTGTCAATGCGGGCCATTGCTGGCTAATCTGCGCCAGTTCATCACCAAAGGCATGCACATCGCCGTTGTCAGCGGCGTGCAACCACAGAACGTCCGCCCCATGTGCTTGATCTTTTAACTGGTGCAGCATGCTGAGCAATGGGGTTTGCCCTACACCCGCAGAGATAAGCGTGACCGGCGTGGTAAGAGAGGCCGATAAAAAGAAATCCCCGTGGGGCGCTGCCAGTGAAATGATATCGCCTTCCTGTGCAATGTCATGGAGATAGCCGGAGACCGTCCCCTGATCCTCGCGTTTCACCGCAATGCGGTAGGTGCGGCCATTGGGGGCGTGAGTCAGGGAATATTGGCGAATCTCTTGGTGAGTGAGGCTGTCGTGGCGGACATAGACTGCTAAATACTGGCCGGGTTTAAAATCCACCACCGGTTTGCCATCGACTGGCTCCAGCGTGAAACTGGCGATCAGCGCACTCTGCGCCTGCTTTTTCACGATACGGAAGGGGCGCGTGCCTTCCCAGCCGCCGTGCTGGCTGGCTGCATCCTGATAAATGGCGTGTTCGCGCTGAATAAAAACATCAGCCAACACGCCATAGGCCTTACCCCAGGCATCCAATATCTCCTCGCCGGGGCTAAACAATTCATCCAGCGTGGCAAGCAGATGTTCGCCAACGATGCCATATTGTGCGGGCTGGATAGAGAAACTGGCATGTTTTTGTGCAATACGCTCCACCGCAGGCAGCAGTGCCGAGAGATTGTCGATGTTGGCCGCATAGGCGCAGATAGCGTTGAATAACGCTTCTCGCTGATCGCCGTTGCGCTGATTGCTCATGTTGAAAATGTCTTTCAGCTCAGGATTGTGAGTGAACATGCGCTGATAGAAGTGGGCGGTCAGTGCCGGGCCGGTTTGTGCCAGCAAGGGAATCGTTGATTTTACGGTAGCGATGGTTTTTGCGTCTAGCATGGTGACTCCAGGTGGTTTTATAAGATGTATTTTTAATGCATCTTATTCGAGCGTTGCCGCATTGTAAATCCCTGCTTGGTGTTGGTGTTTATTGTGTCGACGGGAACACAAAATGAAGAAAATGCAGGATGCAGATGAAGAAAACTCCCTTGCCAGCGCATGAAGTCATTAGGCCGCTAAGCCTTGTGCTGCTTGAAGCTAATCGTTTGCGTAAAAACCTCTGTCAAGCCCTATCATGCGAGGGGATAAACGGTTTACACTATAGGCCAATACCCGTTGCGGGCATTTTTACTGTACATATAGTTAGCTGAGTCAGGAGATGCGGATGTTAAAGCGTGAAATGAACATTGCCGATTACGATGCCGAACTGTGGCACGCGATGCAGCAAGAAGTGGTGCGTCAGGAAGAACATATTGAACTGATTGCGTCAGAAAACTACACCAGCCCACGTGTTATGCAGGCTCAAGGGTCTCAGTTAACCAACAAATATGCGGAAGGATACCCTGGCAAACGTTATTACGGCGGCTGCGAATACGTTGATATCGTAGAGCAACTGGCGATTGACCGTGCTAAAGCGCTGTTCGGTGCCGACTACGCCAACGTGCAACCGCACTCCGGTTCTCAGGCTAACTTTGCCGTGTATACCGCGCTGCTGCAACCGGGTGATACCATTCTGGGGATGAACCTGGCACACGGCGGCCACCTGACTCACGGCTCTCCGGTTAACCTGTCTGGCAAGCTGTACAAAGTTATTCCTTACGGTATCGATGAAAGCGGTAAAATTGATTACCAGGAAATGGCTGAACTGGCGCAAACCCACAAACCGAAAATGATCGTAGGCGGTTTCTCTGCCTACTCAGGCGTGGTTGACTGGGCAAAAATGCGTGAAATCGCTGACAGCATCGGTGCTTATCTGTTTGTCGATATGGCGCACGTTGCGGGTCTGGTCGCGGCTGACGTTTATCCTAACCCGGTTCCCCATGCGCATATCGTCACCACCACCACCCATAAAACGCTGGCGGGTCCGCGCGGCGGCCTGATTCTGGCGAAAGGCGGTGATGAAGATCTGTACAAAAAACTGAACTCTGCCGTCTTCCCTGGCGGCCAGGGTGGCCCGTTGATGCACGTTATCGCCGGTAAAGCGGTCGCGCTGAAAGAAGCGATGGAACCTGAGTTCAAAGTTTACCAGCAACAAGTGGCGAAGAATGCCAAGGCCATGGTTGAGGTCTTCCTGACGCGCGGTTTCAACGTGGTGTCTGGTGGCACCAGTAACCACCTGTTCCTGCTCGATCTGGTGAGCAAAAACCTGACCGGCAAAGAAGCCGATGCCGCTCTGGGTCGTGCTAACATTACCGTTAACAAAAACAGTGTGCCGAACGATCCGAAGAGCCCGTTTGTTACCTCCGGTATCCGCATCGGTACTCCGGCGGCAACCCGTCGTGGTTTCAAGGAAGCGGAAGTGCGTGAGCTGGCAGGCTGGATCTGTGACGTATTGGATAACATCAATGACGAAGCGACCATTGAACGCGTGAAACAAAAAGTACTCGCTATTTGCGAACGTTTCCCGGTTTATGCCTGATCGCCAGTAACCTGTATGCCAACGCCAGCCTTCGGGCTGGCGTTTTTTTTATCGCTCTTCCTCACTATCTCCGCGTAACCCTCTGATATCCGTCCTCTGATGCGCCTAAAGCAACAATCAGAATATGAAAGT
Source organism: Candidatus Symbiopectobacterium sp. NZEC151 (assembly GCF_025962655.1). Lineage (GTDB taxonomy): Bacteria > Pseudomonadota > Gammaproteobacteria > Enterobacterales > Enterobacteriaceae > Symbiopectobacterium. The sequence continues at coordinate 26,484 of NZ_JAGFPE010000004.1, forward strand.
TTTCTGCCACGCCCCGTCTACCCTTTGAGACAGTTCTTATCGCAAAGACGTTGTTTCCAGGAAGGTTGCTTCTAATCAATAACGGTAAATCATGTTTATTCACCGTTATTAATTAAAATGCTATCGATATCAGCGGAATGATGAAATATCAATGAGTTATACTATTTGGGAGAAGTGCCGGATGAGGTCTTCGTCATTCAAAGTCAAACCGTTGGTGGTGGCAGTAAGTGCCGTACTAGGCGTTCTTTCTACTTACCCATCATCCGCTGCATCGATCGATGTTTCCACCAGCCAAGGTGGTCTGAGCATTACAACAGCACAAGATTATCTGAGCATCACCAATACCGGTACCCTCACCGGAACCGATTTTGGCATTACCAATACGTCGACCATTGGCTCGCTCAGCAATGCCGGCGTTATCACAGGCAATGATGGGATTTACAACACCGGGTCAATCGGTCCGATAACCAACTCCGGTTTAATTTCTGCTAGTGACAATATTGGCCTGTGGAGTGATGCGGGTAACATTGATTCGCTGTTTAACACCGGCACTATCACCGGACATAAGGGCGTCTACCTCGAGAACAACAGCTTCATGGGGGAGTTTAAAAACACCGGATATATCGAAGGTGATGAAGATACTGCCGTTTTAGTCAACGCCAGTAACCTGTGCTATTTCGAGAACTCTGGCGAAATCTACGGTGACCAAGGCGTGGTGCTGGAAAATGACTCCATGCTGTATGAGCTGGTCAACTCCGGTACGATCTCCTCTGAGAACGATGCCGCTATCCTGCTCAACAGTTCCAGTATCTATTCCATCAGTAATACCGGATTGATCACCGGCGATGAGGGGATCGTGCTGGAAAATGACGCTAGCATAGAGTCGTTAATTAACGGCGGTACCATCAGTGCTGGCCTGGGTATTGGCGTGTTTGGTGACAATGTCGAAGAGATGAGTTCGATAGGGTCTATCTCCAATACCGGTCTTATCGATGCTGAAGACGGGCTGATTGTAGCGGGTGGTGGGTATGTAGGCACCTTCTTCAACTCGGGCACCCTGAGTGCCAATCTGGCCATCGGCGCGTTTGGCAACCCGGAATATGCTGTCAACACCATCGTCGCCATTCACAACAGCGGGCTGATTGATGCAGAGGAGGGGCTGGTGGTTGCAGGCGGTTCCTATGTCGGGACGTTTTTCAACACCGGCTCCATCGACACCAATATCGCCATGGGGATTTACGACGGTGGAACCCTTGGCTCGCTCAGTAATGAAGGCATTATCGGCGGTGAGTTAGCCGCGCTCTCCATTGATGGCGGGAGTATCGGGTCGATTTATAACGACGGGGTTATTGCCGGGAATATCTACTCCACCAGCGGTCTGACCTTCTTTGGCGGCAAAGACGAGGACATCGGCACCCTGACCGGGTATGACAAGGGCAGTATCGGCACCATTTCCATTGCGGCCGGTGACCTGACCTTTGTTACAGGCAGCACGCTGCTTAATGACAACGTCATTCTGGGAGAAGGCCAGTTGGTGAATGGCTCAGCCCAGCTGATGATCAACAATGTGCTCACCATCGATGGCGACTATCAACAGGGGGGCGGTGCCAGCCTGCTGTTTGGCGTAAATAACTACCTTGCCACCAACGGTGATATCAACTCCTACAACGGGTATGGCCGCCTGGTGGTGTCCGGCAGTGCCAATATTACCAGCGGATCTAACGTGGGGCTGATGAGTAACGGCCAATATGCCTTCGCACAAGGTCAGCGCTATGTGGTAATTCGGGCAAACAGTGATGGCACCGACTACAACGCCGACAAACTGGATTACTGGGCTGATAATTACACCGGGATGCTGACCGGTAATACGGTAACGCACGGCAGCACCAGTGACCTGGTGGTGACGCTGGGTGACTGTAATGGCGATTACAAGCCGGTCGGTTACGCGACGACGTCAAACGCCGTCTCCTCATTGAACGGCCTGTTCAACTATGGCGGTACGGAATCGTCGCTGCTCAATCTGTTTAACGCCGGTGCTGCGGTAGGCAATACCGCAGAAGCCAACCGCGCGGGTGCGCAACTGAGTCCGGCGGCGATCGCCTCCGCCTCGGCACAGGCGGCAGCACTGCCCGCCATGTCGGTGTTGGACGTATTGGCGCAACGCGGCGAAGCCATTCGTCTGGCGGGAGCGGGCAGCGGTATTTCGACCGGGGAAAATGATGACGGCCCGGTTGCCTGGGGGCAGGGTTTTGGCGGCAAAGTTAACCGAGGCCAGCAAGGGGATATCGCGGGCTACGACGGGCACTTCGTTGGCGTGATGTTAGGGGGCGATGGTGAGGTCAACGACAACTGGCGTCTGGGGGGATTAGGCAGCTACACCACCACGATGGTGAACAGTAGCGGCGATAATCTGGGCAGCTCGGCGCATGTCAAATCTTACGGCGTGTTCGGCTATGCCAACTATGAAGGCGATCCGTGGTACGTCAACCTGACCACCGGCGGTATCTTCCACCATTACGGCACTAAACGTCAGATTGATTTCACCGGCTTTAACGGTAATGCCACGGCGGGCTTCAAAGGCAATCAGTTTGTTGCCTCCGGTCTGGTGGGGTATCCCCTCTCGATGGGAACCCTGTGGACCCGACTGACGCCGATCGCTGCCTTGACCTACAGCAAACTGGGTCAGGACGGCTACACCGAATCTGGCGGCAACGGTGCGGGATTGCGGGTTGACGACACCACGGTAACCTCGCTGAAAAGCGACCTAGCGTTGAAACTGGATCACCGCTTCAAAATGTCAGACGGTGAAATTCAGCCGTTTATCCAGGGCGGATGGCGTCATGAATACCATGACGATGCGTTGCAATCGGTAGCCAGTTTCTCTGCCGACAGCACTGGCGCAAGTTCATTCGTGGCTCGTGGTTCGAAGCCGATTGTGGATACCGGGGTGTTCTCGGCGGGGGTTTCTCTCGTCGGCTCTCGTGACCTCAGCGTAACGATAAAATATACCGGCGAAGCGGCCCGACATTATCAAAGTCACACCGGTAATCTGCAACTGCGTTGGCAGTTCTGATTCCCCTGCGCCAGCGGTGTGATCACACCTCTGGCGCATTGTTTCAGTTCATGTGCTGGCATCAGGGAGATTTTTGTGCTCAATCCGACTCACCCAGTGGCGGCACCGTTAACCGTGGAAACGGCCTTGCGGCGCGCGTATGCACACTGGCGGGCTGGTCAGGCGGCGCAGGCAGAGCAACTCTGTCTGCGCATTTTACGTGTAGCCCCTCAACAGCCCGGCGCCATGCATTTACTCGGTGTTATGGCCCATGCCTATGGTTTACAAGAACGTGCGGTGACCTATTTGGAGACGGCGACCCGCTCGCCGCAAGCCCCTGCGCTGTTTCATAGCAATCTGGCGGAGATGTATCGTCAAAAGGGGCGGCTAAAGGAGGCCGAGCAGTCGGCGCGCAAGGCGGTTGCTGCCGATCCGCACCTGATGGATGCGTGGAATAACCTTGGTATCATCGCGCAAGAGTGTGGCGATCTGCCTTTCAGCGAAACTTGTCTGCGCAAGGTGCTGGCTGCTCGCCCCGTCAGTCCACACGCCCACAGTAATCTGGCGAACACGCTGCGCCGTTTAGGCCAGAGCCAGCAAGCATTACATCACTATCAGCAGGCGCTGATACACGACCCTCAGTTTGTTCAGGCATGTATCAATCAATCGTCGCTGTTACGCGAACTCGGTCATCTAGATCGCGCTACCGAGTTGGCTGAGCAGGCGATAGCCCTCGAGCCACGCTGCGCAGAAGCCTATCTTAACCTTGCCGATCTGGCGAGAGTACGCCAACGGCCGGAAGAGGCTAGCCGCTGGCTGGACGCATTACGCGCCTTTGCACCGGACAGGGTTGACGCGCAGGGCGCGACGTCCGGCACGGCGCTGTCCGCCGAGGTGATTGCTGCTTGTCATCAGCGCGTGCTCGACCTTTCTGCCGAAGGCCGCCATGGCGAGGTGGAAGCCTTGCTGACGCAAACGCTGGCGAACGGCAACGGGCCGCCGACGCTGTGGCATCTGCTGGCGCGGGCGCTGCGCGCGCAGTTAAAAATGGAACCCGCGTTGCGCATTATGACCATGCTGGTGCGGGTCCGGCCCGGTGAGATGACGGCCCGTTTCGATCTGGCTTCACTGCTGTTGGTGACCGGCGATTTTACCCGCGGCTGGCGCGAATACCGCTTTCGCTACCAGATGGAACACACGGCCAAAGTGTGTCGCCATGTGCAAAAACCGCGCTGGGAAGGGCAGTTGCTTACCGGAAAATGTTTGCTGATTCACGACGAACAGGGCTTCGGCGACACCTTTCAGTTTTTACGTCTGGTGCAAGCGGCCCGCGAGCGCAGCGGTGCGCGCATTATTTTACAAGTGAACAACGACTGTCTGGCACTGGCACGCCGCTGTGCAGGTTGGGATGAGATTGTGGTGCGTGGGAACTTACCGCCACCCTTTGATTATCACTGTGAACTGATGAGCCTGCCGATGGCGTTGGGCCTGCAACTGACGGATTTGCCCGGCTCTGTTCCTTATCTGTTTGCCGATCCCCAGCGTGTTGAGGTCTGGCAACAGCGTCTGGCGCATTTACCGCGCCCGTTGGTGGGGCTGGTGTGGGCGGGGCGCCCCGAACACAACAATGATAAAAATCGCTCCATGACCCTGAACGATCTTGCGCCACTGGCACAGCCCGGCGTCAGTTTTCTCGCTCTGCAAAAAGGCACTGCCGCGTTACAAGCCGAGGAACCGCCTGCTGGTATCGATCTGTTATCGTTGAGTGATGACATCACTGATTTTGACGACACGGCGGCGATCCTGTGCGTCATCGATCTGCTGATTTCGGTGGACTCTTCCCCGGTGCATCTGGCCGGTGCGTTGGGTCGACCCGCCTGGGTGATGCTGCCTTACGAGCCGGAGTGGCGCTGGCTGCTGGGACGTGATGACTCGCCCTGGTATCCCTCCGTCACGCTGTTTCGTCAACCGCAGCACGGGCAGTGGACTCCCGTGGTGCAGGCAATGGCCCAGCAACTGGCTCAGTGGCCTCGGCAGACGCCATGCTGATCCGTGCGTGCTTTGCGCCACTACTTGTGCCATTCAGCATGCTGCTGTGGATACTGACCACCAGTTTGACGGGATGCCACTCCGATCCGCGCGCTCATGCCGATCAGTTGGCGCTGCGCGGTGATTTGCAACATGGCACGCTGTGGGTCGCTCCCTTTCACTTAACCACCTACGTGCGCATTACGCGTGTCGACAGGCCTTTGCATGTGTACATCGAGGGCGATGGTCGCGCCTGGCGCGATCGCTATCGGGTAGCGCACGATCCCACGCCGCGACGAGCGATGGGGCTGGCATTGGCGGCGGAGGATACGGCGGCCAATGTGGTTTATCTGGCGCGCCCCTGCCAATTTACCGCCGCCGAGCACGCTTCAGTCTGTCAGCCCGAATACTGGACAGGCAAACGCTTTGCACCCGACGTTGTTGCGTCGATGGATGCGGCTATTTCGCACTATTTGCGCCAGACACCGGGGCAACCGGTGGTGTTGACCGGGTATTCTGGCGGCGGCGCTATTGCGGTGTTGATTGCGGCGCGGCGTAACGACATTGCCCTGCTGCGCACGGTGGCGGGCAATCTCGACCACGTCGCCGTTAATCGCTTACACCGTGTCGCCACCATGCCCGAATCGCTCAACCCGGCTGATGTCGCGAGCAAGGTTGCCGCTGTGCCGCAACTGCATTTCAGCGGCGATAGCGATCGCATTGTCCCTTCGGTTATCGCTCACTTTTTTGTTGCTGCCGTCGGGCGCTGTGCCGATGTGCGTGAAGTGCACGACGTGGATCATGAGGGCGATTGGCCCGCGCTGTGGTCTGCGTTGTTACAGATGCGCGTCCCCTGTGAGGACCCGGCGCAACGGTCTTTGCTACGCGCCTGATAAACTGAATTTTGCGAGCCCGCGCTGGGAAGCCTCCGCCTTACCTGTTAGGCTAAGACGCCTTTTTTGGGGCGCAATGATGGTCTGTGGCCGAGTGGCGGCACCAGGTGCTGCATGGCTTACAAGGAGAGACGATGGTTTTGCAATCCACCTACTGGCTGGCGCTCAGTTATTTCACCTACTTTTTTTGCTACGGTATTTTCCTGCCGTTCTGGAGCGGGTGGCTAAAAGGGGAAGGTCTTAGCGCGGAAAACATCGGTTTACTGCTCGGTGCCGGACTGGTGGCGCGCTGTATGGGTAGTCTCTTCATTACGCCTTGTGTAAAAAATCCCGCTCATCTTATTAATGCGATACGTCTTTTGGCGCTGCTGTCACTGATCCTTGCGCTGGGTTTCTGGTTGGGAAATGCCTGGGCGTGGCTGCTGCTGGTGATTGTCGGCTTTAATCTGTTCTTTTCGCCGCTGGTGCCGCTCAACGATGGGCTGGCCGCCACCTGGCAACGCCAGATCGCCATGGATTATGGCAAAGTGCGCGTCTGGGGATCGATAGCCTTTGTGATTGGCTCTGCGGTAACCGGTGAATTGGTGGCCGCCTGGGGACACACGGCAATCCTGGCAACGCTGACCGCCGGGTTGGTTTGTATGCTGTTGGGCATGTTGCTGCGACCTTCTGTGATGCCACAGGTCAGCGCGGGCGGCGAACATACCGCGCCCGTAACCCCCTGGCCGCAATTACTGCGTGAATCGGGCGTGTGGCGCTTTCTGCTGTGTGTGGCGCTGCTGCAAGGGGCGCACGCGGCCTATTACAGTTTTAGCGTTATCTATTGGCAGGATGCGGGCTATTCGCCAGCGGTGATTGGCTATCTGTGGTCGCTGGGGGTGGTGGCTGAGGTGGTGGTGTTTATGTTCAGCAAGCGCTGGTTCGGGCGTTTCAGCGCCCGCGATCTGCTGCTGCTGTCGGCGTTGGCTGGCATGGTACGCTGGAGCCTGATGGGGGCCACCGTAGCGCTGCCCTGGCTGATTGTGATACAGATATTGCACTGCGGTACTTTTACCCTGTGCCATCTGGCCGCGATGCGCTTTATCTCTGCGCGTGGCGGTGGCGACGTGCTGCGTTTGCAGGCCGTCTACTCGGCACTGGCTATGGGCGGCAGTATCGCGGTGATGACGGTGGTGTCGGGCTTTTTGTTTGAGCATCTCCAGAACGGCACATTCTGGGTAATGGCGGCGCTGGTGGTTCCCGCGCTGTTTTTGCGACCCGCTACCCCGGTTCAACGCTCATAAAACCGGGTATCACGTTCAACTCTCCCCGTCATTCCCGCGCAGGCGGGAATCTCTTGCAGGTGAAATGCGTTTCTTCTGGCAGAGATCCCCGGCTTTCGCCGAGGATGACGAGAGGGAAACCGAGGATGACGAGGTAAAGTGATTTTGTCATCAGTCTGTCACCCGGAAAATCTGGGTGCCATTATCTGCGTCAAGAGACGATACATTATGTTACTTTATAACACTTTCGGTCGCGGTGGTGCTCGGTTAGGGTGGCGTCGGGGCGTGTTGTTCTCGCTGCTGTCGCTTGCCTCGCCTGCGGTGTGGGCGCATCCCCACAGTTTTATCGATATCCAAACCACGGTTGAAGGTGAGAACGACACCATTACCGGGTTGCGTATGCATTGGACGATGGATCCGATTACCTCGGCAGACCTGCTTTACGATGCGGGCAAGGCGAAAAGTGACTCAGAAATCTGGAAAAAGCTGGCGGCTGAAGTGATGGCAAACGTGTTGGGCCAGCATTATTTCACCGAGATCTACCGGGATAACGCGGCGGTGAAGTTTCAACCGATGCCGACAGAATATCATTTGTCGCGCCAGGGCAACAAAGCGGTGCTGGAATTTGTGTTGCCGCTGGCGCACCCGCAGGCTTTGAAAGGCGCGCCGCTACAGATTTCTACCTATGACCCGACCTATTTTGTCGATATGTCCTATCAGGATAAAAACGCTGTCCGCCTTGCGCCCGCGCTGGCGGAACACTGTAAAACAGCGCTGTTTACCCCGAAACCCAGCGCAGATTTACGCTCTTATGCGCTGTCGCTGGATAAAGCCGATGCCCCCGATGAGGATCTGGCGCTGGGCAAACAGTTTGCACAACGAATTACGCTGGAATGTCATTGACTGTGTTTGAAAAACGAAAACGCAACCGCATCGTGAGACTGTGCCTTGGCCTGTGGCCGTTAGCGGCTTTTTTACTGCTGCTGACGGTAGGCTTTCAGGTAGCGCTGCGTTACTGGCCGGATATTCTGCTGCAAAGCGTTGCCTGGCAGAAGGTGATGCATCAGCAGATGTCAGCGCTGCTCGAGGCGGTGCAAGAACAGCCGCATCAGGCGGGGCTTAGCCTGCTGGCGTTCAGTCTGGTCTACGGCATCTTGCACGCGGTGGGGCCGGGGCACGGTAAAGTGGTGATTACCACCTATCTTGCCACCCATCCGGCACAGCTTAAAAGCAGTTTGAAACTGACGCTGGCATCATCGCTGCTACAAGGCATGATGGCGATTGCGCTGGTGAGCGTCACGTTGGGGGTTCTGCAACTCTCCAGCCGGGCGCTGCACGCCAGCAGTTTCTGGATGGAAAAGGCCAGTTTTATGCTGGTGGCGCTATTGGGATTGTGGCTCAGCGGGCGGGCCCTCAAACGCCTGTGGGCGGCGGTTACCCATGCCCGGCATGCCAGCAGGCCACACATTCGGCGTATGCAGGTGCTCACCGCACAGGCGCGTCCGTTACCGTTAGCGCCTTCCTTGCCAGTGACTGATGATGGCGTGTGCGGTTGCGGTCATCGCCATCTTCCTTCCCAGGAAGAATTGCAACGCGGTGATGGCTGGCGTACCCGATTGGCGATTGTGTGTGCCATGGGGTTGCGTCCCTGCTCGGGGGCCATTCTGGTGCTGCTGTTCTCCAAAGTGATCGGCGTGTTTGCCTGGGGCGTGGCTTCCGCGCTCGCTATGGCGCTGGGCACGGCCATTACCCTCTCGGCGTTGGCGCTGCTGGTGTTCTTTTGCCGCCGAGTGATTGAACGTGTGGGGCGCTCACGTGCGCCTGCGCTGTGGCAACAGACCGCCTGGAGCACGCTGGCGCTGACGGGTGGCATGGTGCTGTTTGGCATGGGCGTTCTGCTTTACCTCACGGCGCAGCCTGCCATCACCGGTGGTATCCGCCCGTTCTCCTGACACGCCTTTCTGATTTTTCTCTCTGAACGTGCCTGATGTCAAAAAGCCATTGCGTCTGCTCTGGCGCGCAGCATATCATTTCAAAGATGATAATGAGTCTCATTATCCATATAAAAATCAGGGATAAAAATGAAGAAAACGCTACATTGGATAGCCGCCATCGCGCTATGGAGTGTTACCTGCCTATCGTATGCTGCCCCGATCGTTATTGAAGATGTCAGTGGTCGTAAAGTTGAAATTGCGGCTGAAGCCAAACGCATCATTTTGGGCGAAGGACGGCAGATCTACCTGCTGGCGGCCTTTGACACCGAGGCCCCGTTTAAACGCGTGGTCGGCTGGCGCGACGATCTGCCCAAAGCGGATTTTGATGGCTATAAGGCCTATGAAAAACAGTTCCCGAGTATCACCGCGTTGCCAACGTTTGGCGGCGCGAAAGACGGCACCTTTAACGTTGAGCAGGCGTTAACGCTTAAACCCGATTTGGTGCTGATGAACCTGGAATCGAAAGCGGCAACGGATGAAGGCAAACTGATTGAAAAGCTGGATCAGTTGGGTATTCCGGTAGTGTTTATCGATTTCCGCGAAAAGCCGTTTGAGAATGCGGAAAAGAGCATCCGTATCATGGGGCAACTGCTGAACAAGCCGCAGCGTGCCGAGGAGATCGTTCAGTTCCGCCGCGAGCAGATCGCCGTGGTGGAAGATCGCCTGAAAAACTATCAGGGGCCGCGTCCGAAAGTCATGATCGATCGCGCTGGCGGCTATGATGACGAGTGCTGCATGTCCTTTGGTGATGAAAACTTTGGCAAAATGGTGGAAGTCGCTGGCGGGAGCAATATCGCCAAAACGGCGATCCCCGGCACCTTTGGCACCTTGAATCCTGAATTTATCATCAGCGCTCGCCCCGATGTGGTGATTGTCACGGGGGCCAACTGGAAGAACTACAACACGGCGAACAAGTGGGTGGGCGTGGGACCGGGGGCGGACACGGCGGAAGCCACTAAACGTCTGGCTGCGCTGATGCAACGTTCTGCGTTCAAAACCTTGCCGGTGGCGACCAATGGCAAGGCGCACGCCATCTGGCACCAGTTCTATGATAGCCCGTATCAGTTTGTCGCGATTCAGGCGATGGCGAAATGGCTGCATCCGGATCTGTTTAAGGATATCGATCCGGATGCGACATTCAGAACCTTCCATGAGAAATTCTTGCCGCTGCCGTATCAACCGGGATATTGGGTAACACTGCCGCCGCAGCAGAAATAATTACCGATAAAAAAGCCCGCATTGATGCGGGCTTGATGGTCATTCAATGCACTGGCAATTAAATCGTCGGTTCAGACACCAACCCATCGATCATCACCTGCGGTATACCCTGCGAACAGCGCTCAATGCGTCCGCGTACGCCGTACACCTGTGCCAAACTGTCAGCGCTGATCACCTCGGCGGGTGCGCCATCGGCAATCAGTTCACCGTTTTTCAGCATCAGCACATGGTCGCCATGGCGCAGGGCGATGTTGATGTCGTGCACCACCACCAGCGTAACGATATTGCGCTTGCGCGTCTCTTTACGCACCAAATCCATCACGTGAAACTGGTAGTTGAGATCCAGTGCGCTTAACGGTTCATCCAGCAACAGCAGGGAAGGTTGGCGAATCAGCGATTGCGCCAGCCCCACCAGCTGTTTTTGGCCGCCGGACAGCTGGTCCAGATAGCTCATCGCCAGATGTTCAATGCCGAGCTGGCGCAGCAGCGTCAACACCTCATTCTCTTTCTCGCGCGAGTTCAAACCGCCGGAAGCTCGCTGCGCCACGATGATCGATTCCAGCACGTGCAGATGCACGCCCGCAGGCAGGGATTGTGGCAGGTAAACCACCTGTTCCGCGCGCTTGGCGAACGGCAACTGCATCAGTTCGGTATCGTCCAGATGCAGCTCACCCTGGGCATTGCCCAGCCCTGCCAGTGCGCGCAGCAGCGTTGATTTGCCGCTGCCGTTCGGGCCGAGCAGTACCGTGATTTTACCGCGCGGCAGCAGCGGCACATTGAGGTTGTGAATGATTTGTCGTTTCGGGTAACCGGCCTCGAAACGGGAGATGCGCAAACCGGCGTGAGGCAGCGTCTGGTTCATACATTCCCCCGGTGGCGCAGAATAATACTCAGGAAGAAGGGCACCCCAACCAGCGATGTCACGATCCCAACCGGAATAATCACGCCGGGGATCAGGTTTTTAGACGCTACCGACGCCAGCGACAACACCAACGCACCAATCAGCGCGCTGGCGGGCAGATAGAAGCGGTGATCTTCGCCGAAGACCATGCGGGCAATGTGTGGCGCGACCAAGCCAATAAAACCGATCGGGCCGACGAATGCCACCGACAGCGCGGAGAGAATACTGATGCGCAACAGCGTCGTCAGACGCAAACGGCGCACGTTGATGCCAAAACTGGTGGCGCGATCTTCTCCAAGACGCAGGGCGGTCAGTTTCCATGAACTCATAAACGACAGCGGCATCAATACCGCCAGTGCCAACAGCAGTACGCCCAGCTTTTCCCATGAGGCGCGAGCCAGGCTGCCCATGGTCCAGAACACCAGCCCTTGCAAGGTATCTTCATTGGCAATGAATTGCAGCATGGAGACCAGCGCATTGAAGGTGAACACCAGCGCGATGCCGAACAGCACCACGCCGGACGTCGCAACGTTGGTCCAGCGGGTAATGCCATCGAGCAGCAGTGCGGCCATCAGCGCAAAGAGAAAGGCGTTGGCGGAGATAAACCACTGGGCCGGAATGCCGGGAATACCAATCCCCAACACAATCGCCAAGGCAGCACCGAAGGCGGCGGCCGAGGAGACGCCCAGGGTAAACGGGCTGGCTAACGGGTTATTCAGGATGGTCTGCATCTCTGCGCCTGCCAGCCCTAAGGCCAGCCCGACGATCAGCGCCATCAGCGCATAGGGCAGGCGGATATCCCACACGATCACGCGCGTGCCGGCATCGGCCTGTGCCGGGTTGGTCAGGGTTTGCCACAGCACGTCGAGCGAAAGCCCAGACGGCCCCATGGTGAAATCCAGCAGCAGGGAGGCAACAATGGCGACGACCAGCAGCAGCATGATCAGCAACCGGTGGCGCAGAATATCTTGATAGTGACGGAGGATATCCGATTCAGCCGCCTTTTGGCGGCTGATGTCAGTGGTTGTACTCATCGACTACTTGGCCAACTTTTGACTGAAAATAAACGGCGTGTCCGGAAGCGTGGTAAAGCGACGCACGATATCGTGGTAGGTTTGATCCGGATTTAACGTTGCCAGGGCTTGCGGATAGGCAATTTTCGCCAGATATTCCATGCCGACAATGTTATACGGATGGTTATAGAAGTGGTGATACACCCCGTAAACCTGACCGGCCTTGATAGCGGGGACCTGATCGATACCCGGACGGCTTAACAGCACATCTGCTTTGGCCTGAATATCCTCAGCGGTGGCGCCATAGCCGAACGACAGAATTTTGTTGGCGCTGTTGCCGCGTTTGGAACCGGTCATGATGTAGGCATCCGGTTTTTCCGCAATCACTTTTTCCAGTGAGATAAAACCGGTGGCACCCGGCAGCAGATCGGCGGCGATGTTGGTCACCCCAACCGCTCTTAGCAAACCGCCCCAGCCGTTATCTTTATGGCTAAAGCAGCAGGCATCGCTGTTGCCCGCGATAGGTTCGATAAACACGCGCGGTTTGGGGGTAATGGCTGAGGTTTTTTGCTGGATGTCGGTGGCGTGCTGACGGTAGAAATCGGTATAGGCTTTGGCATTCTCTTCGCGGTTAAGCACCTTGCCGAGCAGGTCGATGCTGTCTGCGGTGTTCTTGGCCGGATCGATTTCATAATCGACAAACAGCAGCGGAATGTGCAGTTCATTCAGCTTGTTCACCACGCCATTGCCTTCCAGCGACGCCTTGGCACGCAGCTGCGCTACCATCAAATCCGGTTTTTTCACCAGCACGCTTTCCAGCTCGATATCACCTTTGTCACCAAAGCCCATATCGAGGATGTTTTCTGCGTCCGGCCATTTGCCCTTCAACAGATTCCAGGTAGCGGTATCCTGCTTTTTCGGCAGGTTGTTCCACGCCACCAAACGCTGGAACGGATCGTCGCGATCCAGCAGTGCCAGCGCCATAATATCGCGCCCGTCTTGCAGCACCAGATGCTTCGGCTCGTGTTGCAGCGTGACGGTATTGCCCGCCATATCAGTGATGGTTAAGGGATACTGCGTGGCGTGGCTGAAAAGTGGTGTAGCAAGGAGTGCCGTGAAGAACAGCGAGTTGATGGATTTTTTAAACATGGTGTCGTCCCGTTACCATCTGCCCTGATGAATTAAGCCTCTCCTAATACAAATCAGACAGATGTAATGCATTTGATAATCATTATCGTATTACCATACGCCAAAACTTAACAGAAACGCAATGTAAGGAAAAATATCAGATGTTGTCCCGCCCACCGACGGCGAACGGGACAAAAGACAGCCTTAGCGTTTCAGGGCTTCGCTAAGTTGTTCACGGATGGTGGACAGAATGGATTTCACCACGCGCGGATTGCCCGCCACCAGGTTGCCAGAAGAGAGGTAGTTGTGGCCGCCAACGAAGTCAGTCACGATGCCGCCCGCTTCACGCACAATCAGTTCGCCACCGGCGAAATCCCAGGGCTTCAGGCCAATCTCGAAGAAACCGTCTACGCGGCCTGCTGCCACATAGGCCAGATCCAGCGCGGCAGAACCGGTACGACGGAAGTCGGCACAGGTGGTAAACAGGGCTGACACCATATTGATGTAAGGGGTAGCGTGCTGTTTCAGCTTGAAAGGAAAGCCGGTTGCCAGAATCGTGCCTTCCAGATCGCGCGCGTTGCCGCTGCGCAGACGATAGCCGTTCAACTGTGCGCCCTGACCGCGCGTGGCGGTAAACAGTTCATTGCGCATCGGATCGTAAACCACGGCGACTTCAGTGCGGCCTTTAATGCGCACCGCAATGGAAACAGCAAAATGGGGGAGACGTTTTACGAAGTTGGTGGTGCCATCCAGCGGATCGATAATCCATTGCACTGTGTCGTCTTCACCGACTATTTCGCCGCACTCTTCACCAATAATAGTGTGCTGGGGGTAGGATTTGCGGATCACCTCAATAATCAGGCGTTCGGCGTCGCGGTCAACGTTGGTGACAAAATCGTTGCTGCCTTTTTGGCTCGCTTCAACGGCGTCGGGGGTTTCATAATTCTTGGCAATTAAATTACCGCCCTTGCGCGCAGCGCGCACAGCGATGTTAAGCATCGGATGCATGGTATCGTCCACTAGGATGTTAAAGAACAGAAAGCGAGGCGCAGTATAGCAGGGGAAAGAGAAAATAGCGAAGTCTGTGATACACTAATCCTGTTTTTCACTCTTTTTCTTCTTTCTTACTGCCGAGTCAACATGTTAGAGAATATTCGTATCGTTCTGGTGGAAACCTCGCACACAGGCAACATGGGGTCCACCGCCAGAGCGATGAAAACCATGGGATTAAAGAACCTCTATCTGGTGAACCCACTGATCAAACCGGATTCACAGGCAATCGCACTGGCCGCAGGTGCCAGCGATATTATTGGAAACGCTACGCTGGTCAATACGCTGGATGAGGCGTTGGTCGGGTGTAACCTGGTGGTGGGTACCAGCGCGCGTTCCCGTTCGCTGCCCTGGCCGATGCTCGAACCGCGCGAGTGCGGCGTGCGCAGTGCGCACGAAGCGCAGCACGCACCGGTGGCGCTGGTGTTTGGCCGTGAACGCGTGGGGTTGACCAATGACGAACTGCAAAAATGCCACTATCACGTCTGTATTCCCGCCAATCCCGAGTACAGCTCGTTGAATCTGGCGATGGCAGTACAGCTGATCGCTTATGAAGTTCGCGTTGCGCATCTGGATTTGCTGGCGCAGGGAGCACCCCAGATCGCAGAAGAACCTTACCCGCTGGTTGACGATCTGGAACGTTTCTATACCCATCTGGAAGAAACGCTGCACTATACCGGTTTTATTCGTAAGGCCCATCAGGGGCAGGTGATGCACAAGCTGCGTCGCTTATTCACCCGTGCGCGCCCGGAAGAGCAGGAGTTGGCCATTCTGCGCGGCATTTTGAGCTCGGTACAAAAAAACCGACATGACAGTCAGGACTAGAAAAGCATAGCGTAAATACTTGAGTGAATTACTCGGTTAAATAGTTGACTAAAACACTCGGGAATGTCAGACTCGAAGGGTGCTATGTAAGTACATGCATTTACAGTGCATGTTATAATAACCGTGTTCGATAATAAGCTGTTTTATCTACAGGTACCACTATTATGAGACTGACATCAAAAGGCCGTTATGCCGTTACCGCCATGCTTGATGTGGCGCTGCACTCCAAAGAAGGGCCGGTTCCTTTGGCGGATATTTCCGAGCGACAGGGAATATCGCTGTCCTATCTCGAGCAACTGTTCTCTCGCTTGCGCAAAAACGGGCTGGTTTCCAGCGTCCGTGGGCCGGGCGGTGGTTACCTGCTAGGCAAAAACGCCAATGAAATCGCCGTTGGTGCCGTGATCTCTGCCGTCGACGAATCCGTCGATGCGACCCGTTGTCAGGGGCGTGAAGGCTGCCAGGGTGGCGATCGCTGCCTGACGCACACGCTGTGGCGCGATCTCAGCGACCGTATCACCGATTTCTTGAACAATATCACGCTGGACGAACTGGTGAATAATCAGGAAGTGCTGGACGTGGCGGATCGCCAAGATGCCGACACGCGCCGCACCGCTAACGGACGTTTTCAAGAAACCATTAATGTCAATCTGCGCGCCTGATAGTTCATCCTCGCAGGAATAATAAAATCAAAACGCATTGTACGTTTTGAAGTGATGTACGGAGTTTATGAGCAATGAAGTTACCCATTTATCTAGACTATTCAGCCACGACGCCGGTTGACCCGCGCGTGGCTGAAAAAATGATGCAGTTTTTGACCCTGGACGGTACGTTTGGCAACCCGGCTTCCCGCTCTCACCGCTTTGGTTGGCAGGCGGAAGAGGCAGTGGATATCGCGCGTAACCAAATTGCCGATCTGGTGGGTGCCGATCCGCGTGAAATTGTGTTCACGTCCGGCGCGACCGAAGCCGACAACCTGGCTATCAAAGGTGCCGCTAACTTCTATCAGAAGAAAGGCAAGCACATCATTACCAGCAAGACCGAACACAAGGCCGTGCTGGATACCTGCCGTCAGTTGGAGCGTGAAGGCTTCGAGGTCACTTACCTCGCGCCGCAGCGCAACGGCATTATCGATCTGCATGAACTCGAAGCGGCAATGCGTGAAGACACCATTGTGGTTTCCATCATGCACGTGAACAACGAAATCGGTGTGGTACAGGATATTGCCGCTATCGGCGAGATGTGCCGTAGCCGTGGTATCGTATTCCATGTTGATGCGACGCAGAGCGTGGGCAAACTGCCTATCGATCTCAGTAAGACCAAAGTCGATTTAATGTCTTTCTCCGGTCATAAAATCTATGGTCCGAAAGGCATTGGCGCGCTGTATGTGCGTCGTAAACCCCGTATCCGTATTGAAGCGCAGATGCACGGCGGCGGTCACGAACGCGGTATGCGTTCCGGCACCTTGCCGGTGCACCAGATCGTCGGCATGGGTGAAGCGTACCGTATTGCCAAAGAAGAGATGGTGGCGGAAATGGCTCGCCTGAGCGCGCTGCGCCATCGCTTGTGGAACGGTATCAAGGATATTGAAGAGGTGTACCTTAACGGCGACCTGGAGCAGGGCGCGCCGAATATCCTCAATGTCAGCTTTAACTATGTTGAGGGTGAATCCCTGATCATGGCGCTGAAAGACCTGGCTGTCTCCTCCGGTTCTGCCTGTACCTCTGCGAGCCTGGAGCCATCCTATGTGCTGCGTGCGCTGGGCATGAATGATGAATTGGCGCACAGCTCGATCCGCTTCTCTCTCGGCCGCTTCACCACCGAGGAAGAGATCGACTACACCATCGATCTGGTACAGAAATCCATCGGACGTCTGCGTGACCTGTCCCCGCTGTGGGAGATGTTCAAGCAGGGCGTGGATCTGACCACCATCGAATGGGCTCATCATTAATTCGCAGCACGGAGAACGTTAATCATGGCATACAGCGAAAAAGTTATTGATCATTACGAAAATCCGCGCAACGTCGGCTCCTTTGACAACGCCGATCCTTCGATTGGCAGCGGCATGGTGGGCGCACCGGCGTGTGGCGACGTAATGAAATTACAGATCAAAGTCAGCGACAACGGCATTATCGAAGACGCACGTTTCAAAACCTACGGTTGTGGCTCCGCCATTGCTTCAAGTTCGCTGATCACTGAATGGGTGAAAGGCAAGTCTCTGGACGAAGCCGAGGCGATCAAGAACACCCAGATCGCCGAGGAGCTGGAACTGCCACCGGTGAAAATTCACTGTTCTATTCTGGCGGAAGATGCGATCAAAGCAGCGATCGCAGATTACAAAAGCAAACGCACAGCGAAATAATGGGTCGGCGAACCTACTGCCCGGCGCGTATGCGTTGGGCAGTAGGCGTGCTAACGGTACCGAGGTTGGTGTATGTCTATTTCTCTTAGCGATAGCGCAGCACAACGTGTCAGCGCTTTTATGGTAAATCGAGGCAAAGGCGTTGGCCTGCGTCTGGGCGTGCGGACGTCGGGTTGCTCAGGTATGGCTTATGTGCTTGAGTTTGTTGACGACCTTAATGACGACGATGTGGTGTTTGAAGATAAAGGGGTAAAAGTCATCATCGATGGCAAGAGCCTGGTTTATCTCGACGGCACGCAGTTGGATTTCGTCAAAGAAGGGTTGAACGAAGGCTTCAAGTTCAATAACCCCAACGTTAACGGCGAATGCGGCTGCGGCGAAAGCTTTACGGTCTGATTCGTTTTGCCCGTGTTAGCGGGGGCATGCTCGTGACGCATTGGCGCAGGGCGGCTACCCGTTAGCGCCACACTGTCCGAGCGCACTATGGATTACTTTACGTTGTTCGGGCTGCCGGTCCACTACGATGTGGATGGCAGCCTGCTCCTTTCTCGTTATCAGGAACTGCAACGCCAGTTCCATCCCGACCGTTTTGCCACGCACCCCGAGCGCGAGCGTCTGCTGGCCGTACAGCAGGCGGCGACGGTTAATGATGCTTACCAGTCGCTGAAACATCCGCTGAAACGCGCAGAATATATGTTATCGTTGCACGGTTTTGATCTGGGTAACGAGCAACATACGATGCGCGATACCGCCTTTCTGATGGAGCAACTGGAACTGCGCGAACGGTTGGATGCGATTTCGCATCAGGCCGATCCCGACGCCGCGCTGGCTGACTTTGCTGACCAGTTAACGGCCATGACACGGCAGCGCACGACGCAGATGCAGTCTGAGCTGGCGCAGGCAGCGTGGTCTGCGGCCGCAGATACGGTGCGTAAACTCCGCTTTTTGGATAAGCTGCAACAGCAGGTGGAACAACTCGAAGAACAACTGCTGGATCGCTAATCTGCGCAGTGATGCACATAATCGAATAACGTCTTTTTATTTCGTCGGCGCAACGGTGGCGCTGACAGCCAATTGATGGAAGCTCAATATGGCCCTATTACAAATTAGTGAACCCGGCCTCAGCGCAGCACCACATCAGCGCCGTCTTGCCGTGGGTATTGATCTCGGTACCACCAATTCGCTGGTGGCAACGGTGCGCAGCGGTGAAGCACAGCCGCTGGCGGATGCCGAAGGGCGCGAACTGCTGCCGTCGGTGGTGCGCTATGGCGCAGAAAGCATTGATGTCGGTTGGGCGGCGCAGGCGCAGGCGGTAAACGATCCCGCCAACACCGTCAGTTCCGTTAAACGACTGATGGGCCGTTCTCTGGCCGATATTCAACAACGCTATCCCCATTTGCCGTACCATTTTCAGGCCAGCGACAACGGCTTACCGGTGCTGCAAACGGCGGCAGGTAATAAAAACCCGATTCAGGTTTCTGCTGATATTTTGTCGGCGCTGGCGGCGCGTGCTGAAGCGGCGCTGGAAGGCGTGCCGGATGGCGTGGTGATCACCGTTCCTGCCTATTTCGACGACGCTCAGCGTCAAGGCACCAAAGATGCGGCGCGTCTGGCCGGGCTGCATGTGCTGCGTTTGCTCAATGAGCCAACGGCGGCAGCTATCGCCTACGGGCTGGATTCGGGCAAGGAAGGGGTGATTGCCGTCTACGATCTGGGCGGCGGTACCTTTGATATCTCCATTCTGCGTTTAAGCCGCGGGGTGTTTGAAGTGCTGGCGACTGGCGGTGATTCGGCGCTCGGCGGCGACGATTTCGATCACCTGTTGGTGGAATGGTTGCGTGAGCAGGCGGGCGTCAACGATCGGTCTGATGCACGGGTGCAGCGTGAATTGATTGAAACGGCCTTGCATGCCAAGGTTGCGCTTAGTGCCGCGCCGTCGGTGACGGTGCAGGTTGGCAACTGGCAGGGTGAACTGAGTCGCGAACAGTTTGATGCGCTTATCGAGCCACTGGTGAAACGCACGCTGCTTTCCTGCCGTCGGGCACTGAAAGACGCGGGCGTTCAGGCGGATGAAGTGCAGGAAGTGGTGATGGTGGGGGGCTCGACCCGCGTGCCATTAGTGCGCACCCGCGTCGGTGATTTCTTTGGCCGCACGCCGTTGACCGCCATCGATCCGGATAAAGTGGTGGCGCTGGGCGCGGCCATTCAGGCAGATATCTTGGTGGGAAACAAGCCAGACAGCGAGATGCTGCTGCTGGATGTGATTCCGCTATCGCTCGGTCTGGAAACCATGGGGAGCCTGGTCGAGAAGGTGATTCCGCGTAACACCACCATCCCGGTGGCGCGCGCACAGGAGTTCACCACGTTTAAAGACGGTCAGACTGCCATGATGATCCATGTGCTGCAAGGTGAGCGTGAGCTGGTGCAGGATTGTCGCTCGTTGGCGCGATTCTCGCTGCGCGGCATTCCGCCCATGCCCGCGGGCGGCGCGCATATTCGCGTTACTTTCCAGGTGGATGCCGATGGCTTGCTGAGCGTCACGGCAATGGAGAAATCCACGGGTGTGGAGGCCGCGATTCAGGTCAAACCGTCGTATGGGTTGAGCGATGATGAGATTGCCGCGATGATCACCGATTCGATGCAGAATGCGCAGGGTGACGTCGCTGCGCGCATGCTGGCGGAACAGAAAGTCGAAGCTGCTCGGGTGCTGGAAAGCGTGCAGAGCGCGCTGGCCGCCGATGCGGACTTGCTGAGTCGTGAAGAACAGACGGCTATCGTTCAGGCGGTGTCGGCACTGCAACAGGTGAGTGCCGGTGATGACGTTGCGCTGATTGAAGCCGCAATAAAAACAGTAGATCAACAAACCCAGGGGTTCGCTGCACGTCGTATGGATGCTTCCATTCGTCGGGCGCTGGCAGGACACTCTGTGGACGAGGTGTAAGCATGCCTAAGATAGTTTTTTTGCCGCATCAGGATTTGTGTCCTGAAGGCGCGGTATTGGAAGCCAAAGTGGGCGAGACGATTCTGGACGTCGCCCTGCGCAATGGTATTGAAGTCGAACACGCCTGCGAGAAGTCCTGTGCGTGCACCACCTGTCATTGCATTGTGCGCGAAGGGTTTGATTCTCTCGCGGAAAGCACAGAAGATGAAGATGACATGCTGGATAAAGCCTGGGGGCTGGAGCCTGAAAGTCGTCTGGGCTGTCAGGCGCGTGTCGCGGGCGACGATCTGGTGGTTGAGATCCCGCGTTACACCATTAACCATGCCCGCGAGCATTAACAGGAGCAGAACATGGGATTGAAATGGACTGACAGCCGTGCCATTGGTGAAGCGCTGTATGACGCGTTTCCTGACACGGATCCGAAAACCGTGCGTTTTACCGACCTGCATCGCTGGATTTGCGAGCTGGACGATTTTGATGACGCGCCGGACGCTTCCAATGAAAAAATCCTGGAAGCAATACTGCTGGTGTGGTTAGACGAAGCAGAATGATGATTCGGGGCTGCCTGACGGGCGGCCCTTTTTTTCAGCACCATCACCCTGAATAATTCGAATTGAAACATGACGGGTATAGGCTGCTGTTGAAAATAATATCCACGGAGCTGATATGACAAGCGAAGCTATGCAGATTTCACTCTCCACCCAGCCTGCCGATGCACGTTGGGGAGAAAAAGCGTCATTGAGCGCGAACGAACAGGGATTTACCATTCATCTGCCCGAAGCGGCAGCGCTGGGCATCATTCAGCGTGCGGCGCGCAAGATTGACGGGCAAGGCATCAAACACGTCAAACTGGTGGGCGAAGGCTGGGATCTGGAAACCAGCTGGGCGTTCTGGCAAGGCTACCGCGCACCAAAAGGCAAGCGTACCGTCGAATGGGCACCGTTGGAAGAGGCGCAGCGCAAAGCGCTGGATCTGCGCCTGAAAGTTGTCGATTGGGTACGCGACACCATTAACCTGCCCGCCGAAGATCTCGGGCCAGAACAACTGGCAACGCGTGCGGTGGATTTGCTGCACGATGTGGGCGGCAATGCGGTCAACTATCGCATCACCAAGGCTGAAGATCTGCGCGATCAAAACTATATCGGGCTGCATACGGTAGGGCGCGGCTCTGAACGCCAGCCGGTGTTGCTGGCGTTGGATTTTAACCCGACGGGCAGCCCGGATGCGCCGGTGTTTGCTTGTCTGGTGGGCAAGGGCATCACCTTTGACAGCGGCGGCTACAGCCTGAAGCCGAGTGGCTTCATGGATTCGATGAAATCCGATATGGGCGGTGCGGCGCTGGTTACCGGTGCGCTGGCGCTGGCGATTGCTCAAGGGTTAACCCGTCGCGTTAAACTCTATCTGTGCTGCGCTGACAATATGGTGAGCGGCAACGCTTTCCGTCTCGGCGACATTTTGCGCTACCGCAACGGTAAAACCGTTGAAGTGATGAACACCGACGCGGAAGGGCGTCTGGTGCTGGCAGATGGCCTGATCGATGCCAGTGCGCAAGCGCCACAGTGGATTATCGACTGTGCCACGCTGACCGGTGCGGCCAAAACGGCGTTGGGTAACGACTATCACGCGCTGTTCAGCTTTGATGATGCCTTTGCTGAACGCCTGCTCGCCAGTGCAAAACAGGAAAACGAACCGTTCTGGCGCTTGCCGCTGGAAGAGTTTCACCGTTCACAACTGCCGTCCAGTTTTGCCGAGCTGAATAACGTTGCAGGTGCGGCGCATAGCGCGGGTGCCAGCACGGCGGCGGCGTTCTTGTCGCACTTTGTCTCGTCCTATCAGAAAGGGTGGCTGCATATCGACTGCTCCGCCACCTACCGTAAAGGGGCGGTGGATCAATGGGCGACCGGCGCGACCGGCTTGGGCGTACGTACGCTGGCCAATCTGCTGCTGAGCGAAGACCAGCATTGAGTGAATAAGGCTTGAGTGATAACAACAGTATGACATTTACACCGCAAAACAAGCTGGAAGAGGTGCTGATGAAGGCGGCGACTGAGCCCGCCCATCGGCCTGAGTTCTTCACCGAACTGATGGACGCCACCGTCTATATCATCGGCAACAGCGATGACGCCAGTGAACAGGGCGCCAGTACCCTGCCTGTGGGCAGCCAGGTTGAGATTCAGCACTGGGAAAAACCCGATGGCAGCACCGCTATCCCATTTTTCTCGTCGCTGGATGCCTTGCAGATGGCTATCTCAACGGAAGCCGCTTTTCTGGCGCTGCCAGCCCGCTCACTGTTTGAATTAACGCAGGGGCAGACGTTGTTCCTTAATCCTAAACTCCCCTATGGCAAAGAGTTCCTGCCGCAGGAGGTGGAACACATGCTGGCGGGAGAGGGCAATGGCTTTGTGCAAAGCCGTGTGGTAGATGAGCCAGTAGAAGTGCATCTCAGTCTGCCGGAACCGTCGCCGGATCAAATGATCGATTCACTGACGCAACTGCTTGCCAAACACCGGCCGGTACGTCGCGCGTGGGTGGTACAGATCCAGGAAGGTGAAGCGCAACCGAATCTGCTGATCGGTCTGGAACTGGTCGATATGGATGAGGTAGATGCGGTGGTCCAGGCGGTGGGCACCGTTGCCAGCGATACGGTGGTCGGCGATCAGCCGGTGGATATTTGTATCGTCGATAAGGAAGAAAAGGGCGGCGTCAGCCACTATTTTCTGCACCACGCCACGCCGTTTTATGAGCGTAAGTGGGGCAGCTTCCTGCGCGAGTTCAAACAGACAGGCAACGCGTAACTGACCTTGTGCATCCCCTGCCGAGGGGATGCCATCTAGGCCGGGTTGCCCGTGGTCGCCCGCAGCAGTAGTAAATCAATCAGCAACACCAAATTAGACTCGAACGAGCTAATCTCTCCCGCTTCGGCCGCAAAATGAATGGCATCATCATGCAAGCGAAAGTGTAAATCCGCCACGTTGGCTAGCGGATTAAACGACGCACGGGTGAAGGCGACCACAGTCATGCCGATGTTTCGGGCGATCTGCGCTTTTTCAATCACCTGCTCGGTTTCACCGCTGCGCGAGATAGCGATAAAGATGCGGTATTTGGGCGCGTTGCTGAGAAAAATCCCTTTGCTGTCCCCGAGACCGGAAACAAACGCATCTTTACCCAGTATTTGCAGCTTTTTGGCGAAATACTCGGTGAACAGGTGAGAGAACCCGGCACCGTAAAGAAAAAAATGGCTCTCGTGACGCAGAATATGGCAGAAGGCGTCCATCAGCGCAGGCGTTACGTAGGTAAAGGTTTTTTCGTAATTGGCGACAAAATGGCGATAGGCTTCGGGGATACCGTCGCTGGTAACGGACGTGGGGTTTGCCGGAAACGAACGCGGCACGTCTGCGAGCAATTGCTTACAGTGATAGATAAATTCGCTGTAGCCGCTGAACCCCATTTTTTGGCACAGGCGCATGATGGTTGCCGTCGAGACATAGGTTTGCTGCGCCAGTTCACGCACAGTGATTTTGCCGACCAGCGATGCATGCTCGGCGATAAACACCAGCACGCGGTGTTCCGCGCGCGTCAAGTCTCGGCCGTGGTGAACCAGTGAAGTCAACCGGCTATCCATGGTGCTGCTCCTGCGTGGCAATCAGCCTAACGCGATAGGGGTGTCATCACGGCCGCCCCATTCGCTCCAGGCACCGTCATACAGCGTGACATCGGACACGCCCAACTGCGCAAGCGCCAGGATCACCACCACGGCGGTAACGCCGGAGCCACAACTGGCAACAATCGGTCGGCTGAAATCCATGCCCGCTTTGTGCAGGATCGTCGCCAGCTCTGGGCTGGGTTTCAGGGTACCCTGTGTCACCAGATCGCCCCAGGGTACGTTCAGGCTGCCGGGAATATGGCCGCGATGCAGACCGGGGCGCGGTTCATCCACTTCCCCGCGAAAACGCGGGGCGGGGCGCGCATCGACGATTTGCGCCGAGCCATCGCGACTGATCGCCACTACCTGTTCCCGAGAGCGGATTGCTCCTTCGGTCAACACTGCATTAAAATGCGCGTGCGCGGGATGCACCTCTCCCTGCTCGATGGGATAACCCTGCGCTTTCCACTCCGCCAGTCCGCCGGAAAGAATCACCACCTGGCGAGCGCCGAAGTGGGTTAGCATCCACCAGGCACGTGGGGCAGAAAACAGATTACCCTCATCGTAAATCACCAGCGGCTGCTGATCGCTGATGCCCAATTCACTCATCGCGTTGGCGAACGCTTCGGCGCTGGGCATCATGTGGGGCAATGCGGTATTGGGATCGGACAGGGCTTCAATATCAAAAAAAACCGCGCCGGGCAGATGCCCCGCGCGGTATTCAGCATGGATATCCCGGCTGGTTTCACCCGGGGGTAGCATGCGCGCATCGATCAGTGTGATGTCATCGGAAGCCAGATGCTCCGCGAGCCAGTCGGCAGAAACAAACAAACGTGAAGAGGAAGCTGACATATAAACCCCACGCACGGGCAGTGCATGCCGCCCTGAGTGAAACAGTGGTAAATATTGTCAGCCATTTTTCCTTTTCCGACAAGCAGCTATTCGGATTTGCCTGCGTTGACCGCCACGCCGTCACGGTAGGCCTGTGTCAACTGCGGCCAATATTCCCGGTTTGCTGCGATCATCTCATCGAGGATTGCTTTGGCATGCTGCATAGTGGGCACGGTGCGGTTAAGCGTAAACGCTTGTAACGCTTTCTCGTAGCTGCCTTCAAGGGTCGCTTCCACCAGTAATTGCTCGGAGGCCAACTGCTGTTCCAGCAGCGCGCGGTGGAACGTCGGCACATTGCCCATACGAACCGGCTCCGGTCCGTTAGCCGTGATATACGCGGGCACTTCCACCATCGCGTCATAGGGCAGATTGGCAATCGCCCCTTTGTTCTCAACGATCACCAGATGGCGCTGGCGCAGGTCGAACGCCAGCGAGCAGGCAACGTCGACAATAAACGCTCCGTGCACGCCAACGTGGAACGCGTCCGGCAAAATCCCGGTTTGTTTGTAGGTGGCGGCGGCGGCAAACAGCTTCTTCTCACGCCCATCCATCACTTCATTGGCGCGGGTGTAGTTGGGGTCCTGATGCGCGACGATATCGTTAGGCATCAGGTAGTACTGCAAATAGGGATTCGGCACGAACTCCGGGAAATGATCCATTACAGGTTTGATATTGCGCCAGGTTTTCACCCAGGACGGATCGGCATGCTGCGGATCGGTGTCCGCGGCATTGGCCGTCAGCAGACCATAACGGGCGATGTGCTCACGCAGCTGCGGTAAACGATCTTCCCCTTCGACCAGCACGCGGGTAAACCAGCCAAAGTGATTCAGACCGAAGTAATCGACGGTAATCTCTTCGCGTTTTACGCCCAGCACGGCGGCGATATTGCGCATCGCTGCCACTGGCATATCGCAGATATTGAGTACCCGGGCATCAGGGCGCAGGCGACGGATCCCTTCCGCAACAATGGCCGCCGGATTGGAGTAGTTAACAATCCAGGCGTCTTTATGTGCAAAGCGTTCAACCAGATCGATCAGTTCCACCATCGGCAGGATGGTACGCAGGCCGTAGGCCAATCCACCGGGGCCGCAGGTTTCCTGCCCAACCACGCCGTGACGCAGCGGGATCTTCTCATCCTGCTCGCGCATTTTGTATTGTCCAACGCGCATCTGTGCAAACACAAAATGCGCGCCGGAAAAGGCCACTTCCGGATCGGTGGTGACGCAGAAACGAATACTGTCGCTGTGATCGCGAATCACCTTTTCGACCACCGGTGCGATGGTGTCCTGACGTTGACTGTCGATGTCGTACAAGCGGATTTCAGCCAGCGGGAAATCGGCCAGGCGTACCATCAGGCTTTTCACGATGCCGGGCGTATAGGTGCTGCCGCCACCGGCAATGGTCAGGATGAAAGGGGGTTTGGTCATCGTTTGTCTCCTTTTAAAGCGCATTTTCTACGGCTTCACGAACGGTTTTTACATGCAGGCCATACACCACCTGAACATTGTTGCCCTGGCGGATAACGGCTTTGGCACCGGTGGTTTTCAACTGCTGGTCGTCAACCAGCGCGGTGTCTTTCACTGTCACCCGCAATCGGGTGTAGCAGTTGTCGACCACCTCAATATTGGGTTTACCGCCCAGTCCGGCGATGACGGTGGCGCCGTCGGGGACGTTGCTGCCTTTTTCCTGCGCTTTGCTCTGATAGTCGGTTTTGGAGTAGAGCCGCGTCTCGTCTTCATCCGCTTCACGTCCCGGTGTCGGCATGTCGAAGTACAGGATCAGGGTGCGGAACACAAAGAAGTAGATCACCGACATGGTCAGGCCGACCGCGATGTACATTGGCCAGTTGGATTTGGCGATGCCCAGCGGCAGGTTATACAGCAGAAAATCGATCACGCCGTTAGCGCCAATGGCATGTACGCCAAGCACTGAAAACAGCATCATCCCCAATCCGGTTAATACCGCGTGCACCACAAACAGTAACGGCGCGACGAACAGGAAGGAGAACTCCAGCGGCTCGGTGACGCCGAGCAGGAATGAGGTAAAGGCGGCGGGAATCAGGATGGCCTTGGCGGCAATGCGTTTTTCTGGCTTGGCCGTGACGTACATCGCCAGTGCCGCCGCAGTCAGGCCAAACATTTTACTGATACCGCGCGCGTCCCAGGCGACGGTCGGGCTCAGCTGTGTGACGCTGGGGCAGGCCATTTCAGCGAAATAAATGTTGCGTGCACCCTGATACAGCTTGCCGCACACCTCGGCGGTTCCACCCAGTTCGGTATACAGGAATGGGGTGTAGACCAGATGATGCAGCCCGGTTGGGATCAGAATACGCTCAAGGAAGCCGTAAATAGCGACCCCAAACGGGCCTGCGCCTTTAATCGCAAAGGCCAGTGCGCTAATGCCGTGCTGGGCATAGGGCCAGACGGTGCTCATGACAAAACCGAGCAATATTGCGCTGGGGATCGCCAGAATGGTGACAAAACAGTGGCCAGAGTAGATAGCCATCACGCCGTTAAACTGTTTGCTGGAATAACGGTTAAACAGATAACCGGCAAACGCGCCGATGAGGATACCGGCGAACACGCCCATTTCCAGCACTTGCACGCCCAGCACCATGCCTTGTCCGGCAGGACGCATCTCCGCTGCGGGCACCAGTTTGCCCTGAAGTTGCAGCGTAATGTTCATCGCGTTGATAAAAATGATGAAGGTCACCAGCCCGATCAGCGCGGCATAGCCTTTATCACGCGTGGCAAGGCCGATGGGAATACCAACGGCAAACACCAGCGCCAGATTGGCCAGAATGGCAACGGCGGATTTGGCGATCAGTTGACCAAAACTCTGAATAATGGGGTGGTGCAGCAAAGGCAGGTATTCGGCCAGGTTGCCGTTACCGAACACATTACCAAACGCGATAAACAACCCGACGATTGGCAGGATCAGCACCGGACCGTACAGCGATTTGCCGAAGTTCTGCAACGCATTGACGGCTCTTTTCATTTTTTGCCCTCTTCGTGGCTATTGTTAAGGGTAACGTCTGTCAGGTATCACCTGAGAAGGAGTAGCGTACGGGTAAAGCCTAGCAGTGAATGGTGCAAGAGTTCTAGTTATCTTATTGTTTTAAAAACAAATTACTCAAAAGGTAACAAATGACTCTGGGAAGTGTGATCGCGCGGCGATTGCGGTAACACCGGTATGCACCCTCCGGTGTGGTGATGTGCATAATGGCGAGACAAAAAGATACGATTTTTTTAAGAAAATGTTATATAAGCCGATAGGCAAGGGAATGCAGCCACCCTATAATCGGCGCCACTTTCACTGACTGGTATGATAATTCTTTTAATCCGGTCGTTATTAGCGTGTGACATAATGAGGTCAATATGACGGTAGAACGTACCTTTTCCATCGTAAAACCCAATGCCGTAGCCAAGAATGCCATCGGTGCCATTTACGCGCGTTTTGAAAGCGCTGGCTTCACGCTGGTAGCCGCCAAAATGGTGCAACTCACCCGTGCACAGGCGGAAGGGTTCTACGCCGAGCATCAAGGCAAGCCGTTTTTTGATGGCCTGGTGGATTTCATGACCTCTGGCCCAATCATGGTGCAGGTGCTGGAAGGGGAAAACGCCATTCAGCGTAACCGTGACATCATGGGGGCGACTAATCCGGCGAACGCGCTGGCAGGTACGCTGCGCGCTGACTACGCAGACAGTTTTACCGAAAATGCGGTACATGGCTCTGATTCCCCGGAATCCGCGGCACGTGAAATTGCGTATTTCTTCAGCGCCGAAGAGATCTGCCCGCGTCTACGTTGATGCGTTGCGGCGGTTTTTCTTGCGCCAAACGTAAAAAAACGCGACGGCGGTAGCATCGCTGTTTTAAACTTTGTACAATGCCGCGCCCCGGATGAGCACGCACTGTTTGTCCGGGGCGTTTCCTATTCATATTATCGTCATTTGTCGCGCCACAACGTGTAACAACGAGGCCAGAGTTACCATTATGAGCATGTCCCAGTCCCCGTCTTTGGCGGAAAGCAACACCCTGTCTGCCACCACCTGTTCCTCCACTGCTGCTGATGCTGCACCTGTCGTGAAAACCGACGGTGAAAAGATCAACCTGTTGGATTTAAACCGTCAGCAAATGCGCGCCTTTTTTGCCTCGATTGGCGAGAAGCCATTCCGTGCCGATCAGGTGATGAAGTGGATGTACCACTACTGTAGCGATGATTTCGCTGACATGACGGACATCAACAAGGTGCTGCGTCAGAAGCTTGAGCAGATAGCCGAAATCCGTGCACCGGAGGTGGTGGCTGAACAACGCTCTTCGGACGGCACCATCAAATGGGCGATTCTGGTCGGTGGGCAACGGGTCGAAACCGTGTACATCCCGGAAGAGGATCGCGCCACGCTCTGCGTCTCCTCGCAGGTGGGTTGCGCCCTTGAATGCAAGTTTTGCTCTACCGCGCAGCAGGGGTTTAACCGTAACCTGCGTGTGTCGGAAATCATTGGTCAGGTGTGGCGTGCTGCGAAAATTATCGGTGCCCAGAAAGTCACCGGTCAGCGCCCGATCACTAACGTCGTGATGATGGGCATGGGTGAGCCGTTGCTCAACCTTAACAACGTGGTGCCCGCCATGGAGATCATGCTGGATGATTTCGGTTTTGGTCTGTCCAAGCGCCGCGTGACGCTTTCTACCTCTGGCGTGGTGCCCGCTCTGGATAAATTGGGTGATATGATTGATGTCGCTTTGGCGATATCGCTGCACGCGCCGACGGATGATATCCGTGATGAAATCATGCCGATCAACAAAAAGTACGACATCGCCACCTTTTTAGCCGCTGTGCGTCGCTATCTGGAGAAATCCAATGCCAATCAGGGGCGCGTTACGGTGGAATACGTGCTGCTGGATCACATCAATGATGGCACCGAACATGCGCATCAGCTTGCCGAGTGTTTAAAAGATACCCCCTGCAAGATCAACCTGATTCCCTGGAACCCGTTCCCGGGCGCGCCCTATGGTCGCAGTTCCAACAGCCGCGTAGACCGTTTCTCCAAGGTGCTGATGGAGTATGGTTTCACCACTATCGTGCGTAAGACGCGCGGTGACGATATTGATGCGGCGTGCGGTCAATTGGCGGGCGAAGTGGTCGATCGCACCAAGCGGACGCTGCGCACCAAACGCGCAGGTGAACCAATTCAGGTTAAAGCGGTCTAATGTCTTAATGTGCTTGGTGAAATGGCATTTGACATCGAATCAGGGTGCCAAACGCCGTTCATCGGCATATGATGGCGTCCGCAAGGGTTAGCGCGTATTGGCTGAATGCGCGAGGGTACTTGCCGCAATAACGGCAACGCGGGATTCAGCGTGCGGACAGGGAATCCGTTTATCAGCGGAGGGTCAGGATGACACCTCGTATTGAGCAAGCGTATGTACCACGTCAGCAGTATGTACCGCGTGGTGTTTTATTCGCGCTCGGCATCGTACTGCCACTGTTGAGTGGGTGTGCCAAGGTGCAGCGCCCGTCGGCGACTGACGCATTGGTCACCACGCGGTTACAACTGGGAATGGCATACCTGAAACGCGATGACCTTGATGCGGCGCGGCGTAACTTGTCGAGTGCCGTCGAGGCCGCTCCGGACGATTATCGTACCCAACTGGGCATGGCGTTGTACGAACAGCGTATCGGTGAATACGGCGCGGCGGAACGGCGCTATCAAACCGCATTGCGTCAGGCACCGGAAAATGCCAGCGTAATGAATAATTACGGTGCGTTTCTCTGTAGTTTAGGGCAGTATGTAGCGGCGCAGAAACAGTTCAGCGCTGCGGCGCAACATCCTGATTATCGGGAAGTTGCGCAGGCTTTGGAAAACGCGGGATACTGCCATTTCAAAGCGGGAAAATGTGATGAGGCACGCACATTTTTAGTTCGGGCGCTACACTATGACCCGACAAAAGGCGACAGGGTGCTCAGTGAAGTGGGGCATCGACTGACTGCCCAACAATTTAACGAAGCCAGGCATCTTTTGGATATTTATCACCATAGCCTTCCAGCCAGCGCTGAGAGTCTATGGTTAGAGATTCGTTTCGCCGCGTTGGCGGGCCGTGATGATGAGCGTAACTATCATGGCGACAGGCTGGCGCGAAGTTTTCCACACTCTAAACAGTACCAGCAGTTCTTAGCGAATGAATACTGAAGCCACTCTAGAAAATACCACCCCTGCCACTCCTGGCGAGCGTCTGCGTCAGGCGCGTGAGCATATGGGATTGACACAGCAAACTGTCGCTGAACGTTTATGCCTCAAAGTGACCACCGTGCGAGAGATCGAAGAGGGCAGCACCTCTCCCGATTTAGCACCTACCTTTTTGCGCGGTTATATCCGCTCTTACGCCAAGCTGGTGCATTTGCCGGAAAGCGAACTGCTGCCAGCATTGGATAAACACGTGGTGCCGAGAATCGCCAACGTGGCTTCAATGCAAGGCTTTGCCTTGGGAAAAAGCCGCAAAAAACGCGACGGCTGGTTGATGACCTTTACCTGGCTGGTCGTGCTTATCGTGCTCGGGTTAACCGGCGCGTGGTGGTGGCAGAATTATCAGGTGCAGCAGCAAGAGATCAGCTCTATGGTCGATCACGCTGCGGCTAATTCACCGGATGAGGCTGAGGGGCAAACGGCCGTTCCGCTTGCCACTACCGGTTCACAAACCATCGATCTGACGCAGATGGCGCCAGCTGCGCCGGAAGGGGCAAACACCGCCGCGAATTCGGCGTCGGTGAATACGCCTGCTGCAAATACAGCAACGACCACGGGTGTACCAGCGCAGGCCGGTAATGGGCATCAGTCTGTTGCTCCGGTTACCACGCCCTCGTCTACGGCTACCGAGCCCGTTGCTGCACCGAACGCAACGCCTGCCAGTGACAATGGCAACACCATTGCCATGACCTTTAGCGGCGACTGCTGGCTGGAAGTGATAGATGCGGCTGGCAAAAAACTCTACAGCGGCGTACAGCGCAGCGGCAGTGTGTTAAACCTGAGCGGTCAGGCGCCTTATCGCTTGAAGATCGGCGCACCGGCGGCAGTACATATCCAGTATCAAGGTAAACCGGTGGATTTGACCCGGTTTGTAAGAAGCAACCAGATTGCTCGTCTGACGCTGGCGGCGGAGTAATTTCCGGTGCCGGTGATGCTGTAAATGTGGAGAAGAAGTAATGCATAACCCAGCACCCATCGTCCGTCGCAAATCAACGCGCATTTACGTCGGCAAGGTGCCTGTTGGTGACGGCGCACCGATTGCTGTGCAGTCGATGACTAACACCCGAACCACCGATGTGGACGCCACGGTAAAACAGATCAAGTCCCTTGAACGCGTTGGCGTGGATATTGTTCGCGTCTCCGTGCCCACCATGGACGCGGCGGAAGCGTTTAAACTGATCAAACAGCAGGTTAACGTTCCGCTGGTGGCCGATATCCATTTTGACTACCGTATTGCGCTGAAAGTGGCGGAGTACGGCGTGGACTGTCTGCGTATCAACCCCGGCAATATCGGCAACGAAGAGCGTATTCGCGCTGTGGTCGATTGTGCGCGCGATAAAAACATTCCGATTCGCATCGGGGTAAACGGCGGTTCTCTGGAGAAAGACATTCAGGAGAAATACGGTGAGCCTACACCGGAAGCGCTGTTGGAATCCGCGATGCGTCATGTGGACATCCTCGATCGCCTTAACTTCGATCAGTTCAAGGTGAGTGTGAAAGCGTCGGATGTGTTTCTGGCAGTGCAATCTTACCGCTTGCTGGCGGCGCGTATCGATCAGCCGCTGCATCTGGGGATTACGGAAGCAGGCGGCGCACGCAGCGGCGCGGTCAAATCGGCCATCGGTCTGGGGCTGTTGCTGTCGGAAGGCATTGGCGACACCCTGCGCATTTCACTGGCGGCCGATCCGATTGAAGAAGTCAAAGTCGGTTTTGATATCCTCAAATCGCTGCGTATTCGCGCGCGTGGTATCAATTTCATCGCCTGTCCGACCTGCTCTCGTCAGGAATTCGATGTTATCGGCACGGTCAACGCGCTGGAACAGCGTCTGGAAGATATCATCACGCCGATGGACGTTTCCATTATCGGTTGCGTGGTCAACGGGCCGGGCGAAGCGCTGGTCTCAACGCTGGGCGTGACCGGGGGTAGCAAGAAAAGCGGCTTTTATGAAGATGGCGTGCGCCAGAGAGAGCGCTTTGACAACGACGACATGATTGACCAACTGGAAGCGAAAATTCGCGCCAAAGCGGCGATGTTGGATGAAAATAAACGCATCACGGTCAACGTGGTGGACAAGTAATCTGCTCTCGCATCGTCAGTGGCCGTCAAACCCGGCGCTGGCTTTAACATTGAACAGAGCACCTTGAACCCCCTATAATCGGGTTCCATGGAACATTTACAACGCATAGAGAACTGACGTGGCAAAAAATATCCAAGCCATACGCGGCATGAATGATTATCTGCCTGCCGAAACGGCCCTATGGCAGCGTATTGAAGATAGCCTGAAAAAAGTACTCCGCAGTTACGGTTACAGTGAAATTCGGCTGCCCATCGTTGAACAGACGCCGTTGTTTAAACGGGCGATTGGCGAAGTGACCGACGTGGTCGAAAAAGAGATGTACACCTTTGACGACCGTAACGGCGATAGCCTCTCACTGCGCCCGGAAGGGACCGCAGGCTGCGTGCGTGCCGGTATTGAGCACGGCATCCTCTATAATCAGGAACAGCGGTTATGGTACATGGGGCCGATGTTTCGTCACGAGCGTCCACAAAAAGGGCGCTACCGTCAATTCCATCAGTTAGGTTGCGAAGTGTTTGGTCTGCAAGGGCCGGATATTGATGCCGAGCTGATTCTGCTCAGCGCGCGCTGGTGGCGTGAGCTCGGCATTGCCGAACACGTTGCATTGGAACTGAACTCCATCGGTTCGCTGGAGGCGCGGGCGCGCTACCGTGATGCGTTGATCGCGTTTCTGGAGCAACACAAAGATCAGTTGGATGAAGATTGCTTGCGTCGCATGTACACCAACCCGCTGCGCGTACTGGATTCCAAAAATGCACAGGTGCAGGCGCTTCTCAATGATGCGCCGGTGCTGACGGATTATCTGGATGATGAATCTCGCCAACACTTTGAACAATTGGGTGAACTTTTAACGCAAGCGGGTATCCCATTTACGGTGAATCCGCGTTTGGTGCGCGGCCTGGATTATTACAATCGCACCGTGTTCGAGTGGGTTACCACCAGTCTGGGTTCGCAGGGCACCGTGTGTGCGGGCGGCCGCTATGACGGCATGGTGGAGCAACTCGGCGGACATGCCACGCCTGCTGTCGGTTTTGCCATGGGGCTTGAGCGTTTAGTGCTGTTGGTGCAGTCGGTTAATCCGGATTTCGCCGCACTGCCCGGCGTGGATGCGTATCTGATTTCCTCTGGCGTCGGCACGCAGTCAGCGGCCATGCAACTGGCTGAAACGCTGCGTGATGCGCTGCCTGAGCTGAAATTGATGACCAACTACGGCGGCGGTAATTTCAAGAAACAGTTTGCTCGCGCGGATAAATGGGGTGCTCGTATCGCGCTGGTGCTGGGCGAGAACGAAGTGGCTTCCGGTCAGGTGGTGGTGAAAAATCTGAGCAGCGGCGAGCAGGATACATTGGCGCAGGCGGACGTTGCCGCGCGTCTGGCAACGTTACTGGATTGAGGAGAGAGACACCGTGGAAGTCTATACCACTGAGAATGAGCAAGTTGATGCGTTGCGCCGCTTTTTAATTGAAAACGGTAAAGCGCTGGTGGTGGGGATTGTGCTGGGTATCGGTGCCCTGGTCGGGTGGCGTTACTGGCAGAATCATCAGTCTGAAGGTGCCATGTCTTCTTCGTTGGCTTACCAGCAGGCCAGTGAGGCGTTGGCGAAAGGTGATGCACCGGGCGTTTCGGCGGCGGAAAAATTCGCGGTTGAGAATAAAAATAGCTACGGCGTGTTGTCTTCCTTGCAACTGGCACGCTATCACGCCGACAAAGGGGAGTTCGCTCAGGCGGAAACCCAATTGCGCACGGCGTTGACGCAAACCAAAGATGTCGATCTGCAAGCATTGACCGCGCTGCGTTTGGCGCGCGTTCAGGTGCAGCAGGGTAAGGCCGATGACGCATTGAAAACGCTGGATACCATCACACTGGCGGGATGGGCTGCCATGGTGGCAGACGTGCGCGGCGATGCGTTGGTGAGCAAAGGCGATAACGCGGCTGCGCGTGCGGCTTACGATAAAGGGGTGGCGGCGAATCCGCCACAGGCATTGCAGGCGTTGCTGCGTATGAAATTAAATAATCTGCCGGGCTAAGAGGAACGTCATGCAATTGCGTAAAACACTTGTGGTTGGGATGCTTTCTCTGGCTTTTTTGAGCGGATGTTCGCTGTTCAGCGGCGAAGAAGACGTGGTGACCATGTCGCCGCTGCCCAAGGTTGAGAATCAGTTTACGCCAACCAAAGTTTGGAGCAGTTCTGTGGGGAGCGGCCTGGAAGGGCACTACTCCAATTTGCGTCCAGCCTGGCAGGGCGATCGCGTTTTTGCCGCCGATCGCAAAGGTCTGGTGAAGGCGATGGATTTGGCAAACGGCAAAGAGCTGTGGCGCGCCGATCTGTCGACCAAACGTGGGCTGCTCTCGTCGCGTGAATCCGCGCTGCTTTCCGGCGGCGTGACGGTCTCTGGCGATCGTGTGTATGTCGGCAGCGAGCGTGCAGAGGTGTTTGCACTTAATGCGGCAGACGGTACCCTCGCATGGCAAGCCACGGCAGCGGGTGAAGTGTTATCACGCCCGGTGGTGAGTGATGGCGTAGTGCTGGTGCACACCAGCAACGGTATGCTGCAAGCGCTGAATGAAAGCGACGGTGCCATCAAGTGGACCGTAAACCTGGATATCCCGACGCTTTCTCTGCGCGGTGAATCCGCGCCTGTAACGGCGTTTGGTGCTGCCATTGTCGGCGGTGACAACGGTCGTGTGAACGCCGTGCTGATCAACCAAGGGCAACTGATTTGGCAGCAGCGTATTTCTCAACCGAGCGGCGCGACCGAAATCGATCGCCTGAACGATGTGGATACGACGCCGGTTGTGGCCGGTGAACTGGTGTATGCACTCGGCTATAACGGCAACATGACGGCGCTCGATCTGCGCTCCGGCCAGATCGTGTGGAAACGCGAGCTGGGCAGCGTGCAGGATTTTGTCATTGATGGCGATCGCATCTACGTCGTGGATCAAAACGATCGCGTGGTAGCACTCAGCACCAACGGCGGCGTGAATCTGTGGCGACAAAGCGATCTGCTGCACCGTAACCTGACCGGTCCTGCGTTGTATAATGGCTATCTGGTAGTGGGTGACTCCGAAGGTTATCTGCACTGGATCAATACTGCGGATGGCCGTTTCGTGGCGCAGCATAAAGTGGACAGCGCCGGTTTTCTGAGCGACCCGGTGGTGGCCAGCGATAAGCTGTTGATTCAGGCCAAGAACGGCGACGTATACGCGTTTACCCGCTAGAAAACAGAATGTATCTGGGCTGCACCGCGCAGGCGGTGTGAGCCTTGAAACGGCTCCTGAACGCATCAGGGGCCGTTTCGTCTTTTAAATGTCAGCGAGTCGATTTGCTGTAACATATTGAAATATAATTAATGAGGTTGTGAAATGATACCTGTCGTCGCGCTCGTTGGGCGCCCGAATGTGGGAAAATCTACCCTGTTTAACCGCCTGACGCGTACCCGTGACGCCCTGGTGGCGGATTTTCCTGGGCTGACGCGTGACCGTAAATACGGCCGTGCTGAAGTGGAAGGGCAGGAGTTCATTATCATTGATACCGGCGGTATCGACGGTTCGGAAGAAGGCGTGGAAACCCGGATGGCGGGGCAGTCGCTGCTCGCCATCGAAGAAGCGGATATCGTGCTGTTTATGGTGGATGCGCGCGCCGGGCTGATGCCTGCCGATCTGGGCATCGCACAGCATTTGCGCAGCCGCGAGAAATCCACTTTCCTGGTCGCCAACAAGATTGATGGTGTGGATGCGGATATCGCGATGGCGGATTTCTATTCGCTGGGGCTGGGTGAAGTCTATCCCATGGCGGCTTCCCACGGGCGCGGCGTCACCTCGTTGCTGGAAAACGTGTTGTTGCCTTACGCCAAGCAGGAAGATGAACCGGTTGAACTGACCGAAGAAGAGGCTAACGCCGCCTATTGGGCGGAGCAGCTCGGCGAAAATACCGATGAGCCAGAGGATGCCGAAGATAACTTCGATCCGGAAAGTATGCCCATCAAACTGGCTATTGTCGGTCGCCCCAATGTGGGCAAATCCACCCTGACCAACCGTATTCTGGGTGAAGATCGTGTGGTGGTGTATGACATGCCGGGCACCACCCGTGACAGCATTTACATTCCGATGGAGCGCGATGGCCGCGAGTACGTGCTGATCGATACCGCGGGCGTGCGTAAACGTGGCAAAGTCACGGAAACCGTCGAAAAATTCTCGGTGATCAAAACGCTGCAAGCGATTGAAGATGCCAACGTGGTACTGCTGGTTATCGATGCGCGCGACGGCATTTCCGATCAGGATCTCTCGCTGCTGGGCTTTATTCTTAATGCCGGGCGTTCGCTGGTTATCGCAGTGAACAAATGGGATGGGCTGTCGCAAGAGATCAAAGATCAGGTGAAAGACATGCTCGACTTGCGCCTCGGGTTTATCGATTTCGCGCGCGTGCATTTTATTTCTGCGCTGCATGGCAGCGGCGTCGGTAACTTGTTCGAGTCGGTGCATGAAGCCTATACCTGTGCGACCAAGCGTGTGAACACCTCGCTGTTGACGCGCATCATGCAGATGGCCGTTGACGATCACCAGCCGCCGCTGGTTCAGGGCCGTCGCGTGAAGCTGAAATACGCTCACGCCGGGGGCTACAACCCGCCGATTGTGGTGATCCACGGCAATCAGGTCAAAGACCTGCCGGATTCCTACAAACGCTACCTGATGAACTACTACCGCCGTTCGCTGAACGTGATGGGTACGCCGATTCGCATTCAGTTTAAAGAAGGGGAAAACCCCTTTGCCGAGAAGCGCAATACCCTCACGCCCAATCAGTTGCGTAAGCGTAAGCGCTTGATGCAGCACATCAAGAAAGGCAAGTAACCAGAATGGGGCGGAATCGATGATTCGCCCCATTTTTATTATGGCCTGTGAATCAGCAATGACCGTCAACCCTGTGTGAAAGCGTACGCTATGTCTTGGGAAACCTGGAGTTTTGCCTTTAATGTCACCATGCCCAACCTGTTAATCCTGTTGATTGGCATGGGGTTGCGCCGTTTGGGGCAGTTGGATGACACCTTTTGCGATTCGGCAATGAAGCTGGTGTTTAATCTGGCGCTGCCCTTCCTGCTGTTTTTCAGCGTGGCGACCAGCCAACAGTCTATCGCCACGCATCTCCCGATGATCCTGTATGGTGCCGTGGGCACGGTAACCACGTTTTTATTG
The DNA here is from genome assembly GCF_025962655.1 of Candidatus Symbiopectobacterium sp. NZEC151. Lineage (GTDB taxonomy): Bacteria > Pseudomonadota > Gammaproteobacteria > Enterobacterales > Enterobacteriaceae > Symbiopectobacterium. The sequence goes on from NZ_JAGFPE010000004.1 coordinate 65,192, forward strand.
CTTGAGTATGCGGCTGTTTATCTGGTGAAAGAGCCCCGTGAGCGCGGTATTTTCGTGCAGGGCGGATTTCGATCTAACACCGGCATCATGGGGCTGGCGTTTGCGGTGCGCGCTTATGGCGAGCAGGGGATTGCGGTAGGCTCGCTCTACCTGACCGTCACCGTTATCTTGTTCAATGTGCTATCGGTTATCACCTTAACGCGCAGTTTACGGCGAGGGCAGGATGGCGGCAGCGTCAGTAAAAAAGCGCTGTTGACCAGCATCGCGACCAATCCGCTGATTATTGGGCTATTACTGGGGGTAGGCTACTCTCAGTCTGGCTTGGCGCTGCCCGACGTGGTGCGGCAAACGGGTCAGCAGATCTCTGGACTGGCACTGCCATTGGCGTTGCTGTGTGCCGGGGCGAGTCTGGATCTCAAAACCATGTTGCGCACCAGTAACGTCGCGGCGCTCTCCACCGTTGCCAAACTGGTGGTAGTGCCAGGCTTGCTGACGCTCGGCGGCTGGCTGGTAGGCTTTCGCGGCGTGCAGTTGGGGGTAATCTTTCTTTTTGCCTCAACCCCGACGGCGGCGGGCAGCTATGCCATGACGCGGGCCATGGGGGGGAACGCTACGCTGGCGGCCAATATTATCGCCATGACCACGGTAGGCTCGTTTTTTGCCACGGCGTTCGGGGTTTATCTGTTACGCGCCTGGGGCATCGCTTAAGCCTGAAAGGGAAGAGCTCATGGAGATTCTGTGCCCGCATTGCCAACACACCCTGCACTGGCTGAAGGCAAGCCAGTTTCAGTGTTCGCAATGCCATCAACATTTTCAGCAACACGCACATTGCCCGGAATGTCAACAGCCTCTGCAAACCTTATCTGCCTGTGGTTCGGTGAGTTATTTCTGTCAGCGCGGCCACGGTTTGATTTCACGCCAACGCGTGCTGTTCCGTTACCTTCCGGTGCAGGAATAGCTAAGGCGATTTCCTGCGTGCGCGTTTCTTGGCATCCGGCGTGACCTGCGTAACCTGGCTTTCAACCCAGCCGTCCTGTAACCGGGTTTTTAGCGTGTCGCCGGGTGCGGCCTGAGCCGTAGCGCGTAGAACCTGCCCGGAGGGCGTGGTGGTCACGTTATAGCCGCGCGCCAGCGTTTTTAACGGGCTGACCCCTTCCAGATGGGAACAGACCTCACCTAACCGCTGTTTATTCTCACTCAGTTGCCGGGTGATTAGCCGCTGTAATTGATACTGCATCTGTTGCAGGTGTTGCTGCGCACGGTGAATGCGTGACAGCGGCTGCTGCTGCGTCAGTCGCTGCTGCAACCGTTCACTGCGCAGGGTCGCGCGACGAAGTTGCTGTTGCATACTTTCATCGAGCCTGCGACGCAAGGTGATCAATTGGTTAAGCTGGCGCGCCAACCGTAACTGCGGATGCTGTTGCTGCAAACGGTGGTAGAGCCGGGAAAAATCACGCTGGCGCTGGGCCAGTGAATAGTCCATCGCCATCTCCAGCCGCTGACGCTGTGTGTGTAGCTGGCGCAGCAGTTCGTTGCGATCGCGACTCACCAACTCTGCCGCCGCCGACGGGGTGGGGGCGCGTAAGTCCGCCACGAAGTCGGCAATGGTGACGTCGGTTTCATGGCCGACCGCGCTCACGATAGGAATACGACTGGCGAAGATGGCTCTCGCCACCCGTTCATCGTTAAAGCTCCAGAGGTCTTCCAGCGAACCGCCGCCGCGCCCGACGATCAATACATCACACTCCTGCCGCTGGTTGGCAAGCTGAATGGCGCGAACAATCTGCACTGGGGCCTCTTCGCCCTGCACCTGACTCGGATAAATCACCACCGGCAGTGCCGGATCGCGCCGCTGTAGCACATGCAGAATATCGTGCAGCGCCGCGCCGCTGGGTGAAGTAATCACACCGACGCTGCTGGCGGGGCGGGGGAGCGCCTGCTTGAATGACTGATCGAACAACCCTTCTGTTGCTAACCGCTGCTTAAGCTGTTCGAATTGCTGTTGCAACAGGCCATCGCCTGCGGGTTGCATGCTCTCTGCCAGCAGTTGGTAATCACCGCGCGGCTCGTACAGGGTAATCGTGGCGCGCAGCAGCACCTGCTGTCCGTTTTGCGGGCGAAACGTCACGCGACGATTGCTGGTGCGAAACATAGCGCAGCGCACCTGGGCGCGCTCATCTTTCAGGGTAAAGTACCAGTGGCCTGACGCGGGCTGGGAGAAATTGGATATCTCGCCGCACAGCCAAATTTGCCCCATTTCCATTTCCAACAGTTGCCGGACGGTTTGATTGAGGCGGCTGACGGTAAAAATAGCGGATGAAGGCGCTTGGGACATGGCGTTGGCTAACCCGATTTAGTGAGCGAGATCAAATTTTAAAACAGAGGGTTAATTAACCGATACTACCTTGCCTGAAAGGTTAATCAAGTTTTTTTATAAAAAAAGCTGGAGGCAACCGATTACGCTCTGTATAATGCCACGGCAATATTTTATCGCATCCCCACATGAGATATTGCCCATGCTACGTATTGCCAAAGAAGCACTGACGTTTGATGACGTCCTCCTGATCCCAGCTCACTCGACCGTTCTGCCGAACACTGCCGATCTCACCACTCAGCTCACAAAAACGATTCGCCTGAATATTCCTATGCTCTCTGCTGCCATGGATACCGTGACGGAATCCGGTTTGGCTATCGCACTGGCGCAGGAAGGCGGCATCGGTTTCATCCATAAAAACATGTCGATTGAACGCCAGGCGGAAGAAGTCAGCCGTGTGAAGCGTCATGAAAGCGGCGTGGTTGTCGATCCGCAAACCGTGACGCCAACCACCACGCTGCGTGAGGTCAAAGCGCTGACCGAGCGTAACGGTTTTGCCGGTTACCCGGTAGTGACCGACGATAACGAACTGGTCGGCATTATCACCGGTCGTGACGTGCGTTTTGTGACCGATTTGGAACGCCCGGTGAGCGCCGTGATGACGCCGAAAGACCGGCTGGTAACGGTGCGTGAAGGTGAAGCGCGTGACGTGGTGCTGCAAAAAATGCACGAGAAACGCGTTGAGAAAGCGCTGGTGGTGGATGACAGCTTCCATCTGCTCGGCATGATCACCGTGAAAGACTTCCAGAAAGCAGAGCGTAAACCTAACGCCTGTAAAGACGAACACGGTCGCCTGCGCGTCGGCGCGGCGGTTGGCGCGGGTGCGGGCAATGAAGAGCGCGTCGATGCGCTGGTTGCTGCCGGTGTTGACGTGCTGCTGATCGACTCCTCGCACGGCCACTCTGAGGGCGTGTTACAGCGCATTCGTGAGACCCGTGCCAAATACCCCGATCTGCAAATCATCGGCGGTAACGTTGCCACTGGTGCCGGCGCCAAAGCGCTGGCTGACGCGGGCGTGAGCGCAGTGAAAGTCGGTATTGGCCCTGGCTCTATTTGTACCACCCGTATCGTTACCGGCGTGGGTGTACCGCAGATCACCGCGATTTCCGACGCGGTAGAAGCGCTTGAAGGCACAGGCATTCCGGTTATCGCCGATGGTGGCATCCGTTTCTCCGGTGATATCGCCAAAGCCATCGCTGCCGGTGCCGCCTGTGTGATGGTAGGTTCGATGCTGGCAGGGACAGAAGAATCGCCGGGCGAGATCGAGCTGTATCAAGGCCGTTCCTTTAAATCTTACCGTGGGATGGGCTCGCTGGGTGCCATGTCCAAAGGCTCTTCTGACCGTTATTTCCAGAGCGATAATGCAGCGGATAAACTGGTGCCGGAAGGGATCGAAGGGCGCGTAGCTTACAAAGGCCGCCTGAAAGAGATCGTGCATCAGCAGATGGGTGGCCTGCGTTCCTGCATGGGCTTGACCGGTTGCGGCACCATTGACGCATTGCGCACTCAGGCCGAATTTGTCCGCATCAGCGGTGCAGGCATTCAGGAAAGCCACGTGCACGATGTGACCATCACCAAGGAATCTCCGAACTATCGGATGGGTTGATTTGGCCCGCAGGCCAATCTGCCGATGTGATGGCTGATTTGACAGAAACCCGGTAAACTTCGCCGGGTTCTCTTATTTTTTGCTTCTTACGTATTTTGGAATACGCCTCTCATGACAGAAAATATTCATCAACACCGCATACTCATTCTGGATTTTGGTTCGCAGTACACGCAACTGGTCGCGCGCCGCGTGCGTGAACTGGGCGTTTATTGCGAGCTCTGGGCATGGGACGTTACCGAAGCACAGATTCGCGAATTTAACCCGAACGGCATCATCCTCTCCGGTGGCCCGGAAAGCACCACCGAGCACAACAGTCCGCGCGCGCCGGAATATGTGTTCCAGGCCGGTGTACCGGTATTGGGCGTGTGCTACGGCATGCAAACCATGGCAATGCAGCTGGGTGGACGTGTGGAAAGCTCCAGCGAGCGCGAGTTTGGTTATGCCCAGGTTGAAATCAAAGTGGAAAGCGCGTTGCTGCGTGATATTCAGGATACGCTGAGTGAAAGCGGTGCGCCGTTGCTCGACGTATGGATGAGTCACGGCGATAAAGTGACAGCCATTCCGTCTGATTTCGTTACCGTTGCCAGCACCGATACCTGCCCGTTTGCCATTATGGCGAACGAAGAGAAACGTTTTTACGGTGTACAGTTCCACCCGGAAGTGACGCATACCCGTCAGGGACAGCGCATGTTGGAACGCTTTGTGCGCGACATCTGCCACTGTGATGCGCTCTGGACACCGGCAAAAATCATTGATGATGCGATAGTGCGCCTGCGCGAACAGATTGGTAACGATCGCGTGATCCTGGGCCTTTCCGGTGGTGTCGATTCCTCCGTTACGGCGATGCTGCTGCACCGTGCGATTGGCGATCGTTTGACCTGTGTGTTCGTGGATAACGGCCTGCTGCGTTTGAACGAAGCGGATCAGGTGCTGGAAATGTTCGGCGATCACTTCGGTCTGAATATCGTACACGTGGCTGCAGAAGAGCGTTTCCTGTCTGAATTGGCCGGTGAAAACGATCCGGAAGCTAAACGCAAAATCATTGGTCGCGTGTTTGTCGAAGTGTTCGATGAAGAAGCGAGCAAGCAGTCCGAGGTGAAATGGCTGGCGCAGGGCACCATTTACCCTGACGTGATTGAATCTGCGGCGTCCAAGACCGGCAAAGCGCACGTCATCAAGTCTCACCATAACGTGGGTGGCTTGCCGAAAGAGATGAAGCTGGGTCTGGTTGAACCGCTGAAAGAACTGTTTAAAGACGAAGTGCGTAAAATTGGTCTCGAACTGGGCTTGCCGTACAACATGCTGTACCGTCACCCGTTCCCCGGTCCGGGCCTTGGTGTGCGCGTGCTGGGCGAAGTGAAGAAAGAGTACTGCGATCTGCTGCGCCGTGCCGATGCGATCTTCATCGAAGAACTGCACAATGCCGATCTGTACCATAAGGTAAGTCAGGCGTTTACCGTGTTCCTGCCGGTGCGTTCGGTCGGCGTGATGGGCGACGGTCGTAAATACGACTGGGTTGTCTCTCTGCGTGCCGTCGAAACCATCGACTTTATGACTGCACACTGGGCACACCTGCCTTATGACTTCCTGGGTCGCGTTTCCAACCGCATCATCAACGAAGTCGATGGCATTTCCCGCGTAGTGTATGACGTGTCGGGCAAGCCGCCTGCTACGATTGAGTGGGAATGATTTCGCGTCTGGCAACAGCCGGCACGTAAAAGCAGTAAAACATCGCTAAGCCCTCATCATTGAGGGCTTTTTTATTTTGATCATGGTTTGTCATCGCGTAATTATTAATAATCACATTAATGCAGAAATAAATTTATGGTGTAACACCGTTATGATATAGCCGGAGAAAATATGGATGATGGACTCGCGCATTTAATTTCGGATTTTCAAAAAAACGTTATGGCTGCGGTTCAATTAATGTATCGGTCAGGCATTCCTTTGCCATCCAGTTGTGATCACTGGATTAAAATGGATATTCCTGTTCGTGGAACGCTCGATGGCGGTGGGGAATATTATAAACACGGTGCTGGGTGCGCAGTGAGCTTTGAGCAGGGACGCATTGATTTCGATTTTGGTGAACACGGGGAAATTGGGGGATTCAATTTATGGTGGCTTTCCCAATTTGCCAGCAATGAACTCGCAACGTATGGCTTTATTAGTGAAACTGAGCTTGCCGAGAGTCTCAAGAACGCACTCTCTATGGGGGAGTTAGTTTGTGTAAGGTATGACCTGTGTTATCTGGCAAACAAGCCTCGTATGTTTGCTATTGATATTGATTCACGCCTTCCCGGTGATGAGCTTCCAAGTCGTAACCAAGATCCTGTCTTCACACTTTACGCTCATACTTTCCAGGCAGCAGATCTTATGCTTGAAAATTATATGTCGCTCAGTAAAAAGTGGGATAAAAACAATTACCTTAGTCAACGAGAAAAGGTCAACCACCGGATCTATCTTTCGACGTGGCTTGGTTTTTTAAGAGCCACTTGCGAGGGATTTGGGGATCTTAAAATGCGCCTTTTGCTTGGAGAAAATCGGCCTGCAACGTTCAAAGAGCTCATCCCAATGTCGGATAAGCTAGGAAGGATGATGAAGAAACATGCCGATCCTCTCCGAGAGTTGAGAAATGATGTTTTCCACCGCCGTGAAGATGCCTCAGCAGTACGTCAGTTCTTTGAACTTGGCATGGATCGCCTTACTTGGGCTCATGAGTTACATGGCGCGCTTGCCGCGTTCTTTTCCCGATACCGTGTACTCTGCGAGGTACACTACCTGATGAATGGACGCAAAGGAGAGAGTGATTTAAGGCACCAACGCCTCCGTCGTAAAAAAAGGGCACTTTAAGCGCTCTTATCTACACTGCCTCAACGCATCACGAGTGCGTTTCAGTCTCACGGGTGACACAAACTTGAATAGGCTCTTCGATAGCGCCCAGACTGAGGAGCCGTTGCAATGCGGATATTGCGGTATCGGTGAGTTCATGCCCTTTGGTCAGCACCATCAAATCATTGTTGGTACGGATATCCTCATCAATTATCCAACCGGTTTTTAATTCACCAATCCGTACCGTGCGGATACCCGCCAGATTAGCGCGAAAATCTGTCAGACTTTTAATGATGTATTCAGGAATGGCGGGGTGTGCACCACGCAGAATTTCTCTCGGATGATCCAGACTTAACCCTCTGGCTGCATGGCGTTCTAACAGTAGCGTTGCGTGTAACAGTTGTGCGCCCCTGATGACTTCAACAGGCGCATCGACGGGAGCCGCTGTCATTTGGTAACGGATAATATCGGCGACCTTCTCAAGCCGCGGGATGTTTGTCACTAACCGAGCGGCAACATTAGGATGTTCCTCTAGCAGTTTTTTTTCTTCTTCAGAAAGGGGGCGTTGCGCTGCATCAGCTTGAACGATATCGATTGGAATGCCAACACAGCCGATCTGGCTCAATGCCGCTGCGATGGTGTATATCCATTCATCAGGCCACGCGAGTTTTTTCAGCGCATGTTGCACGCCGGATTGGGCAAAGGCTGAGCGCTGGAAGGCCCAGGGGGCCACCATAGCGAGTACTTCTGTCATCGTTTTTACAGATGCGCTGAGTGTGGTTTCTAATAATTCTTTTTCCAGACGAACAAGCTGATACTGCCCAACGGCATCGTTGAGTGCCAAAACCAGTTCTTCTTTCGAGCAAGGTTTACAAAGGTAACGAAAGATTGCGCCTTTGTTGATTGCCGCGATAGACGATTCAATATCAGCTTGACCCGTCAGGAGGATGCGTACACTGTCGGGGGCGATTTCTCGTGCTTTTTCGAGGAAGGTTGCGCCATCCATACCAGGCATTCGCATATCTGACACGATCACGGCAAACGATGCTCCCCAACGAACGGCATCCAGTCCTGCCTCACCACTGCGTGCGGTTGTAACGTCAAACTCACCAAAAAGATTTCGTTCCATCGCTGAGAGTACATTGGGTTCATCGTCAACACAGAGCACGCGGGGATGCGCTATTTCAGTCATGATTGCATTCCTGTATATGGGCGAGCATGTTTTGCCATAACGGTTGCTTGCTAAGCATGCCGGTTTGTTCAAGATAGTCCATGTCAAGGGGGGTGCTATTAGCGAGAGCAACAGCGACATGCACGGCACCGACTACACAGAATTCAGTGTCTGTGATGAGAGAGGGCTGCTCGTGGTACGCAACGGCTTCCACAATATCTAGGGGCAATCCCCATAATGACAGGAGATAGGCGCTTACGGCTGCGTTAACGGTGGTGTTACTGCGTGTTGTGGCTGTCAGACCATGGTGTTGTCTGATTTCAGGTATCAGTTGTGCGATATTGGCAAGCAGTGCGGCGACTTGTGCAGTACTTTGATGACCCGATATTTGGGCTGCTAACGTTGAGGCCAGCAGGGCGCTTTGTTGTAATTGCGCTATATGGGGATCTGTTTTGGCGTCTGAAAATACTTGCGATGCAAGGATGAGAATCTTAACGTGATCCAACCCCAAATGGCCGATGGCATTTGCGATATTCGTTATGTGGCTGCCTCTGGAGAAATAGGTCGAGTTGGCAAGTTGTAAAATTTTTGCGCTTAAAGCAGGGTCACTGCTTAGCAGTCGTGTAATGTGCCGTGTATCTCTGTCAGAATGCGCGAGAAGATGATCTATTTCGACAAACACGTTTGAGGCTGTTGGCAAGTGACTCGCATGACCTATGATATTGACGACTGCGGGATCCTGAAGCATATCGCGCAGTAACAACGTGTTTTTTACCATGCCTATCAGCATATTGCTGTCACAGGGTTTAGAGACAAAGCGGTGAGCGACGTCCAGCATACGTTCAGTGGCATCCGGGTCAGAATAGCCAGACAGGATGACTCGTATTGTACCAGGCCAGTGTGTACGTATTTGTGAGAGTAATTCAGCGCCATCCATAAAGGGCATGCGCATGTCGGATATCACGACGTCTGCCGGTTGTTCTTCCAGCATGGAGAGTGCCTGTTGCCCACTGTTGGCAAATCGACATTCCCATTCGATGTTTTGCATCATCAGCGCGCGTTCAATGCCGGAGAGCACTCTGCTTTCGTCGTCGACGAACATCACTTGCATGCAGGAGGGTCCTCAGGGAGAGCGTTAAGCGGCAGCAGTAAGATAAATGTTGTACCCACACCTTCTTCCGACTCGCACCGGATCTGTCCTTGATGTTTATCCACAATAATTGAATAAACAATAGCAAGGCCTTGGCCTGTCCCTTTACCTACGGGCTTAGTCGTAAAAAAGGGATCGAAGATGCGGTCACGAATACTAGCAGGAATACCAGTACCATCGTCTTGCACACGGATTTCCATGTATTCACCGCATCGAGCAGCAGAGATAGCGATATGGCCTTTTTCTTTAACGGTTTGCTGGATAGTGTCAGCAATCGCATGAGCGGCATTGACGACCAGATTTAAAATTGCCTGGCCAATGGCATCTCTCAGGCAGGGAAGAGGAGGTAAGTTATCCTCGAAATGAGTCTCAAGTTCAGCAACGTATTTCCACTCGTTGCGTGCGACGGTAACTGTTGTGTTGATAATATCGCGTACATCCACCTGCTCTTTTTCGTTGTGAGAAGGGTAAGAAAATTCTTTCATGGCGGCGACGATTTTTGCGATATGAGCAAGACCTTCAAGGGATTCGTCTAACGCCCCAGGGATTTGCCGACACAAGAAATCCACTTTCAACTGTTTACGCGCTGTGTCGAATGCGGCCACGGCGGGCTCTTCTGCACATTTTTCTCGTATGGCATCGAACAGTATTTGCGTCGTTTCCAGTAGGCTAATAAGCGACGACGCGGCGGTTTTCACGAAGCCCACATTATCGCAGACATATTGCGTAGGCGTGTTTATTTCGTGGGCGATGCCTGCGGCGAGTTGACCAATGGATTCCATCTTTTGTGCTTGAAGGAGTTGCGCTTGAGCCAACCGTAGCTCTTTGAGTGCTTTTTCCAACTCACCGCGTTCATTTTCTAATGCCAAGGTTTTATGAGAGACGACTTTTTCCAAGCGCACGTTTTGTTTGAGAATAGCGAAAGGTGTTGCATGCTCTTGTGCCTTCTCTCGAATGATACGGCGCTTTAATACATCGATCGTTTTATCTCTGGCCGCCAGCTTACGTTCGTACTCAGCGTTGGACATGCCTGATACCGTGGGCGTGGAATGGGTTCTTTCGCTCAACACACTATCCCCCAATGGCTATGCCGGTGAAGGTGTGATTCACATGCAATCCGTTATATTGCTCACCGTAAGTGGAAAACCCTACGACGCGGTTTTTCACCATGATGTTGGCAATCTGTTGGTCGAGTCCTTCTTGTTCAAATTGGAGGCGACGCAGGATGCAATCACAACCGATAATGACGGGGTCCGCTAGCGTCTCTTTAACCTTGTTGAAGGCCCGTTCTAGCGTTTGGACAGGATCCTCCGCTTTAGCGATAGAAACGATAAGCCCTTCTTCAATAGCGCAGTAACAGGTAAGAGAAAAATCGGCATTCCATTTTTGGATGGCTCGAACGTAGGGATCGTCGCCCAAGGAGAGCACAAGCGGGTTACTGGAAAAGATGGTTGGGGTTAATTCAGATACGGTTAACCCCAAGGCTTCCGCGTAAGCAAGTGCCGCTGGTTCACCGTTTATCTCAAAGATAAGTCGTTTCTCTGGATCGGCCTCAGTAATAACCAATTCGATCTCGCTGTGATTGAAATGCTGAACTTTAAACGTGACGACCGTCGATTTGGTCTCAATGACCGCAAATATAGCTGCGTTAGAGATAAAATGACCATCCCCATCATAGACATGCGCTTTTTCAAAACGTAAGTCATCGCCAGCAGAACCGCCAATAATCGGAATATTACCTATTTGTTGATAAAGGCTTGCGACCAGACGCTCTTCAATCATTGAGAGGCCATCGACCAGCAACAGACTAAAACGGTTAAGTGCGGGTCTATCTTTACTATCATGGTGAATAGCTTCAGCAATTTCAGCGGCTATTTCTGCATAGTTCTCCAAAGGGTGGATCGTAAATGTGTGAGCGCTAAAATTTTTGTTTAAGCCCAACCCCACTAAGCCTGTACGTTGAAACCCTTGTGCACCAATTTGCCCTGAAGTTGTACAACCTATACACGCGCAGGAAAAGGATTTTTTTAGTTCTCTGCCTAAAATGTTTAAATCGTAGTCAGGAGAACAGAAAAAAATGACCGTATTGATATCTTCATGACTAATCTTACTGGCAAAATCGGCAACAGCCTGGACGGGATCTGGTGATGTGCTATTTGCATATTTAAGTTGGAAATTCATGAGAGTACTCCCTCGCTTTTGAGTAGAAATTTTTGCATGAATTTCTGCAATATTCGGTTATCTCTTTGAAAATAGACCAGGACATCAAATAGTAAATAGTCAGTATTTTATTTTAATTGCAAATATCGCTTCTTTTTATTTTGCTAAGGCATTTAAAAAGTGAAGCACTGATGAAAGTGCCCTAGCTACGCTTTTACATCGGCTTGTAGGTGGTGCTATAAAGGAATGCTCGCTGTCCTTGCCTTGTCGTCACGACCGCACGCTATGCATGTATGTGCCTTGCCCAGTGTTTTACAGACTATTTATGCCGCTACAGCCCCCTTTATGACTTTATCTACTGTTTAGCGCTCTTTAGAACGGGACATAACCAGTGTGTCGAAAGATCTTTAAAGTGAATGGTTCGTTTTAGCGGGATGCTTACACTCCGGGTTGTGGCGCTAAGCCCGATGACATCCTCTACATCGACTTCAGCGGAGAATATCCTGCGATATTCTCCGCTGGTTTTAGCGCGTTTCGCGATTCAAGCCTTAGAGAAGCGGATTGATTTTACTGATCAAGACGTTGCCATTAATGCCATTTACCGTCCCTTGAGATGAGTATTCCCAGAAACTCCAGTTTCCTTTGCCCCAAGGGTAAAGCGTATCAGGATAGTCCGGTTGCGTTCTCCAGTGTTCCGGCCAAATTTTTATTTTCTGAAAGAAATCATCATGCAATTCCCATGCAACGCTGTTCTTCCAGGTGTCAATATTGGTTTTGATATATAAATTATTGGTACAGATAGGAAGGTCTGAATCAATAATACGCTGTATCAGATTAAAGAGGTTATTCGCCATTTCATTTTTGGTGGCAGTCTTGTTACTTCCGGCTTTATTATTGACTTCAAAGGCAAAAGCATCTTTGTTAGTAAATCCTGCCTCTTTCAGCGTGTTTACTATGGTTCTTGCCTGTGCTTCTGGCGTGCTGGATTTGGCTCGGAAAATATGCCAGGCCCCAGAAGGGATGCCTGCCACTCTGGATTTTCGGAAATTTTCAGAAAACGTTGGGTCAATATAGGTCTCACCTTCTCCCAGGCGAGAAAACGCCATGCTGACACCATCTTCTTTAACTTTATCCCATTCAATGGTTCCCTGGAATCTGGAGATGGCAATAACGTTATTGTTCATAATCATTCCTCTCTGTTTGTGCTTAGATAATAGTCCTTTGGGTGTCAAAACGATAAGGCGCTACCCTGTTCAGGTAATGACACCTCATTTTTGGACAACGCAGAGAGAGAATTTCATTAAACTGTATATAAACCACCAGAAAATAAAGCGGTGCCTCACTACTGAGGCATCCGCTATTTATCAGATATATCGCGGTTTATTGATGCAACGATAGTCCCTTTATTACCTTATCCACTGTTTTTTTCGGACCGCGCATTGCAAGGCCAACAAGATTAAGGTTATTAGTATCTTCAGCCATAAATACCGCTCGGTTAGCATCGTCATGGCCGGTCGAGAACATGGCGTGTACGTAAGGAATCAGTATCAGTTCACGCTCAAGCCCTTTACGATGCGCCGTTTGCAGTCCGCTGAGGTCGGCTTCAAAAATAAGCATCGGCTGCCCAGACATATTGCCATAATGGTGCCCCTGCGCGTCCACATAAGGTGATCCCATAATATCGGGGTGAGCCGAGGCGATTCCTGTCGCCAGAAAAGCCACTACGTTTAACCGCTGCCAAGTGGGTAAATCATTGCGCACAACAAACACGATTTTTGTATCAAACATCAGCCATCACTCTCCGATTATTGCTTTCATTGGCAATCATCGGAGATGGGAGCGACCTCCGTCTAGAACGTTTGTGCATTGGCGTTGGTAAGCGGCCGGAGAAAGCCGATACGCACGCTGAAACCAGCGGCCCATATGACTTTGATCCGAAAAGCCCACCAGAGAGGCAACCTTGGCGGGCTCATTTCCCATGGCAAGCAAGGTGCGCGCGGTGCGCAGGCGGAGTCGAACCAGATAAGCGTGAGGAGATTGACCGAACGCGCTTTTGAATTGGCGGCTTAAGCGAAACCGGTCGATCCCCGAATGACGAGCCAGTTCATCTAGCCCGATATCCAGATGCATGTTGTCGTGCAGATGATCTTTGAGTTGGTATATTTGGCGCAGAGAATCGTTGGAAACGGACGCTGGCCGGGTCACAACATGTCGAGCGAGTAGCGAAAGCAGATGATCCAGACTCTGGTCGCGAGCGAGTCGGCCTTCGTGGTGATGGATGGCGAAAAAGGCCTGTTGGATCGCAAAAATTAACCTCGGATCGTCCGTCAGGGTATTTTTAAACGCGGCTTCCAATGCGGACACGTCGGATAACCCGCGTTGTTGCATCATACCTGTCGCCCAGCGCTGAGGGAGATAAAGCATGGCGTAGGTGAACCCCTCAGCGTGTACGGCATGCCCATCGTGCACAGCCCCCGGTTCGATCAGGATGGCTCGCCCTGGATGACTGGTATGCATCGAACGGTGACAGGTAAACTGTTGTAGCCCTTGTTGTGTTACCCCGACTAACACTTCGTCGTGGTCGTGGGAATCATAGGCATGGCCGCGAAAATGGGCATGTAAGCTCTCTATGCCGGTTTCGTCATCACGACGAAGATTAACCCAATCTCTGCTGGCCGTTTCTTTAATGGGCGTTGTCATTGGGCAAGCTCCGTCATAGTCTATAGTACCTCTGTCTTAAATTATCATCTTGTTGCCGACGATGCCGCTTTCAGTGCATCCGATAAGGTAGAAAACACAATGCATATCTCTGATGAAGCCATTCGCGATTTGAATACGCTGGCGGATTGGCTCGCCCTTGACGATCTCCGCGCCCATGAACGTCTGAGCCCGGGTCTGCTGATTTTGGCAGGTCACGCCATCATGCCGAACATTATCGGCGCGCTTGATTTTGCTGCGCAAACCGGCGTTCCTGTGTTACTGAGCGGGGGGATCGGCCATTCCACCGCGCTGCTACAGCAGGCGGTAAAACAGGATCCGCTCACGGCTGCCATTGAGACCGAGGGGAAGGGGGAAGCGGATATTCTCGCCGAGATAGCGCATCAGGTTTTTGCCATCCCCTGGGAAAAAATAGAGATAGAAAACCGCTCGACCAACTGTGGTCAAAATGCGGATTTCAGCAGAGACCGGCTGTTGGCCCAGTCATCTTTCCCCACCACGATATTGCTGGTTCAGGACCCGCTCATGCAGCGCAGAACCTTCGAATCTTTTCAGCACAGCTGGCGACAGAAAAATTTAACCGGTCGATTTATCAACTGGCCGGTGTTTGTGCCGCGTTTAGTCAACGTGGGCGCTTCCCTGATGATTACCGGCGGACAACGTGCGGGCATATGGACGCTCGAACGCTATATCTCCATGATATTCGGTGAGGTCAAACGCCTGCGCGATGATGAAACCGGCTACGGGCCAGCAGGGGCTGGCTTTATCGGCCATGTTGATATTCCTGTTGAGGTCGAAAATGCCTGGCGGCGGCTTACTGAAAACGATGAACTGTTGGTGAGTGTCAGATAAATCTGCCGTCAGATTGTGCCGACGGCAGAGTTGCTCTGTCAGGTTTGGTTATTGGCGCATCGCCGGGAAAGGCAGCCATTTGCCTTCACAGGCATACGCCGTTTTCACCGCTGTTGCGTTGGCGATGGTCGATGGCGTTGGGGTCAAGCCGCCTTCGGCCACACGGACAATGGCGTTCTGTTGATGCCAGCCCTGAAGATTATCGATTTTTACACCGTCAAAGGTCACATCAAGGGGATGCTCGCTGTCATAGCCGTTGAGTACGACCTTGCCGCCGTTCCCGGACACATTTTTCAGCGAAATATGTTTATACCAGGGAATAAGGTTGCCCTTTTTGCCTTCATAAGCCGTATCCAGCGTAATCGGCCATTTATTATTGCGCAAACACACATTCTCAACGTGGACGTTTTCGACGATTCCACCGCGACTCGAATCACTTTTAATTCTGATGCCTGAGGTTGTGCCATCCAGCGTAAGATCTTTAATCAGAATATCGCTGATGCCGCTGTTGGTTTCACTGCCGATAGACATGCCGTGACCGGAATAGAAGTGGTTATCTACTATCGAGATAAAACGCGTTGGCCCGCTGTTGCCTGCTTTAATCGCAATATTGTCATCACCGGTGCGGATAACGCTTTTAGCTATTGTTACATCGGTTGCCGCACCCGGATCGATACCGTCGGTATTACGCGCATCCGCTGGCGTATCAATAACAATTCCCCACACTGTGATCCCTTGTACCTTATTCAGCACCAGATGAAAGTTAGGCGAGTTGGTTAAACGGATGTGATAAAAGGTCAGATTTTTAGCGTTATCCACCTGAATCAGACGAGGCACGTTCTGGTTACCCCCTTCCTTTTGCGCGCGTCGTGCCAACTGCCACCAGGTTTCAGTTTTGCTTTCCATGATCTGATTGCCACCGCCATCAATCGTGCCCTCGCCGACAATACCGCCGCCCTGTGCGTTATCAATATGAATAAAAGGCTGGCATTGCCCCTTCTGGTTGCTGAGCGTGCCGCACATTCCATTGCCTTTGTCGTAATCAGCGGGGTTGGCGGAGGCCGCGAGCACGGCACCTTTATCTACCCACAGCCACGTGTCGGAACGCATACTCAGTGGGCCGCTTAGAAAGGTATTGTGGCCGTTGGCGGCAATTAATTTCACGGCTTGACCCGCAGGGCAGCGTTCGATGGCCTGCTGAATCCGTTGCTGATTATTTCCCGGTTCGGGCGTCAGGGTGGAACAAATGTGCTGCGGATAAGCGGGTTCCTGTACCAGACGACGATCGGCTGCGTGCGCGATGCTTAATAAAAATGCCGGGCAAAGAGACAGTAACGTTGTGAGTGTTTTTGCGTTCATCGGTATAGCCTGCTAACCATCATCCACGATAGTTACGTTGTTTTCATCCAGACGATGATTAAAACAGAACCGCAAACGCCGCTCTCTCGTTGCCGCGTAAGAAAGTGTCACAAAGTTATACTTCATTTTATCGCCATCGCCGTCCCTTTTCCGCTGTTGCAGAAGAATAAATATCGGCGTGTAGCTAATCTCTATCAATCAAGCCAGGGCTTTCGCTTTGAGTTTTTGGTATTCCTCTTCAGTAATGATGCCATCATCTAACAACTTCTTAGCTTCTGATATGTGCTCGGCGGGCGATTTCCCCGCGACCTCACGAATATATTCGTTAGTTGCTGAGACTGATTTTTTCACCTGTGCGCGATGTCGCTCTGCCATGCCCTTGCCGCGCACGATAAGGTAGATGAGAGAGGTAAGTAGCGGAATAAAAAGTAAGAAAACAATCCACGCCGCTTTGTAAAGGCCGCTGGCTTCCTGATCGCGAAACAGGTCGGATACCACCTGGAAAAGAATAAAGAGATAAGCAATAAAAAAGAACAGTGAAAATGCCGTGACCAATATATCCCACAGCGTCAGTAAGTGCGTTGCCATTGTTGTGTTTCCTTAGGATTTAACGAATTAAATCAGGTGCCGGGATAAACATAATAAAGGTATAGCACAGATTTGTTTTTTCCACACAGCAGGGGGAAAACAGAACCGAGGGGACTATTGGGGAGAATTGATGAATAACAGGCGAGGAATAATCGCCACAGACATTGCGCGCTATTGATCTACAGATGATGGCGCTTGGGCGTCATCGTCAAAAGCAAACAGTGTAACCAGATCGATTTGAAACCCAACGGCGATGATATAGAGCACTTCCAGCGTAGGATTGCGCACGCCGCGTTCAACACCACTGAGATATGTGCGGTCTAACCCACATTTTTCAGCAAAAGCTTCTTGCGACAGATTAGCCTGCAACCTGAGTGATCTTACGCGCTGCCCCAAACGGGCTTTGATGGAATTGGGTATTTTCATGGAGTAAGCATTGTTTTTTGATGCTTATCAGTCCACGGACTATTAGTCACAACGGTAAAGTTTTGTGGTAACGTAGTGACTCATAGTCATCGAACCGGAGGCGTACATGGAAAAACAGGATTGGCACCCAGCAGATATCATTGCTGCCATAAAAAGGAAGGGGACATCGCTGGCGGCGTTGTCTCGGGCGTCTGGGTTGGCATCATCAACGCTGGCGAATGCGCTAACGCGGCGGTGGCCCAAGGGGGAGCGGCTTATCGCACAAGCGATAAACGTGAGCCCGGAAGAGATCTGGCCTTCACGCTACCTGAATAATCGCCGCTGAGAGGGACGGCTGAGTCGTCATCCGCCCTGTGCGGGTGACTGATATTGCCTGAGGTTCGGCACAGGTTTGGCATCATGGTCACTCTGAACGTTTTTACGGCGAAAGGTATTGCTGACCGCATTGATTTCTTTGATGATGCAACAATGAAGCGTTATTTGTTGCTGGCATTAACGGGATGGGGTTGATGAAGTTTACCAAGATCGTAGGTGTGACCATCGTCAGCATATTGTTGCTGTCATTCTGGCAAAGCTGGGCACACTCGACGCGCGGTGGTGAAGCGCTGAGCGGCCAGGGATGGTGGTCCGCTCGGCGTGACTCCGCCGGCGTCGCACCCGATCCCGTGCGTTGGCGCGATACCGCCATTGTTCAGGTGTATGCGGCGCCGACCTACGGCTGGCGTGGTCTGGTGGCGGTTCACCCTTGGATTATCCTGAAAGCCAAAGGTGAAACGCGCTACCGGCGCTATGAAGTGATCAGTTGGGGAAGCGACAATGTGGTACGCCTGAATTACACGCTACCTGACGGATTTTGGTACGGTGCAACGCCGAAACTGCTGGTTGAACATCGCGGTGAGGCGGCGCAAGCGATGATCCCGCAGATCGATGCCGCGATCAAAAGCTATCCCTGGCCGCAGACCTATCGTGCCTGGCCTGGACCGAACAGCAATACCTTTCTCGCGCATATTGGCCGTGAAGTGCCTGCATTACAGCTTGATATGCCGGCCAACGCCATTGGTAAAGACTATCGCTCAATCGTGAACCCGGTGGGGTTGGCTCCCTCGGGCAGCGGCGTTCAGATTTCGGTTCTGGGGGCGCTGGGCGTTACGCTGGCGCTGGAAGAAGGCCTGGAAGTGAACCTGCTGGGTATGAACCTGGGCATCGATGTGAATCCACCGGCGTTACGGCTGCCTTTTATCGGCCGGTTAGGTTTTGACAATGTCGATCAGCAGCAAGAACGCTGACGGTGAAAGGCGCGGTGCGTTAGCCAATGCGCCCTGCGAAGAGCGCCTCGCTATGGGTGCTCAATAATCATTACCGCGCAAGTATCCTTCTCCAATGCTTCGAAGGTGTGCGGCCCATCTGCGGCATAGCTGATGTAGTCACCAGCGTTAAGCGTAATCTCATGCCCCTCAGGTCCAAGCAGGGCGCGCCCACTGCTGATCATGACATGTTCCAGCGTACCGGTTTGATGAGGGATAGAACGGCGTACACTTCCCGGCTGCGCGGTCACGCGGTAGATATCGCGTTGCATCCCCCTCGGACAGACGGCGAGCAGTGTCACAAAATAGTGTGCCTGTTCAGCGGCTACGATGTCGCCCTCATGCGCACGGATCACTTGTACCCGGGGCTGGGGTGCTGCAATCAACTGCGTTACCTGCACATCAAGCGCCATCGCCAGCGCCCACAGCGTTTCCAGGCTGGGATTACCGCTGCCTGATTCCAATTGGGATAGCGTAGATTTTGCGATACCGGCACGTTTGGCCAATTCACTGACGGAAATACCTATCCGCTCGCGTTCACGTTTTACCGCCATGGCGAGAATACCGATCGGCGTTGACGAGGGTTGCATATCGTTCTCCATAAAAAACGATCGTTCTGTTTGACAGTCAATACTGAGATGGCCATTATACCACGCGTTCTTTTTGTCGAACAATCGTTCGTTATGTTATTTATTGTGTGAGGTATAGGTATGGCATTCGATCAACGTGCTGAGTGGGGGGCAGGATCGCTGAAGATGGCGATCGCCATGATCATTTCAGGAACAGTGGGGTGGTTTGTGTTAGCCACAGACTTACCCGCGTTAACGGTGGTCTTTTGGCGCTGCGCTTTCGGCGCGTTAGCCATGGCGCTGGTCTGTGCTGCGCAAGGCCTTTTACGTCGAGGCATGCTGTCGCGCAGGCAGTTTTACGTGGTTGTTTTAGGCGGCATTACGCTGACGCTTAACTGGGTTTGTCTGTTCATCGCGTACGCACAGACCTCTATTGCAGTCGCAACAATAACCTATCACGTACAGCCGTTTATTTTGGTTGCGCTAGGGGCGGTGTTGTTCAATGAAACACTGACACGTTATAAGCTCGGGTGGATGGTCATTGCCTTCTCCGGTGTGACGCTGATTATGTTGGGCGGTCAGCAACAGGATCAGGATTTCGTGCAATACGTCTATGGGATAGGGTTTGCATTGGCTGCCGCCTTTTTTTACGCCATTACAGCCGCGATTACCAAGGCATTGCGCGATGTATCTCCTTGCCTGATGGTGTTTATTCAGTTAGGGGTTGGCTGCGTGATGCTGCTGCCTTTTGTTTCGCTGCCTACAGCATCCTCTGTCAGCGACGTTTGGGGGTTGCTGGTAGTGATTGGCTTTGTGCACACTGGCCTGATGTCAGTGCTGCTTTATAGTGCGGTACAAAAAATTCCGACGATAGTGGTCGGCGGGCTCGCTTTTATCTACCCGGTGGTGGCCATTTTGGTCGATGCCTGGGTGTTGCATCGCCCATTGAATGGGGGGCAGCTGACGGGAACCCTGATCGTTCTGGCGGCGGTTGCCGGCATTAATGTCCGGTGTCGTTTTTTTCAAAAAGACAACAGCGCTACTCTCCGGCATTAACGCGTTATGCTGTCCTGCATTAATATTGACCAGGGTCAGCATCCGATAGGGCGGGTTCAGGCTACGATGCGGCAACATTGTCATAGGCTTTCGCTAAACGAGATCTGTTATCAGGATGAAAACAGGAAGCATCAATGGGCAAGCGGTTTCATGTTTATAACAGAAGGAACGTTCAATGTTAGATCATTTAAGTGTTCCGGTGACAGATATTGATCGCAGTCGGCAGTTTTATGAAAGTGCACTGGCACCGTTAGGTTATCGTCTGATCAAAGATTTTAATCATGCGATAAGTTTTGGCGTGTTGGAAGGATATGGAAAGTCCAGCGATCCGGGCGGCGAATTTTGGATCTATCAGGGAAAAGCATTACCTTGTCCGGCGACGCATTTTGCATTTAGTGCTGAGACGCGTGACGTTGTAGATGCTTTTTATCATGCGGCAATCGCGGCGGGCGGACAGGATAACGGAAAGCCGGGAATTCGAGATCTGTATCATGCCCATTATTATGCGGCATTTGTGCGCGATCCTGATGGATATAACATCGAAGCCGTCTTTCATCGCAGCATTGCACCTTAGGGATATCACTTCTTTTGCTGGCTGCAAACGATCAAAGAAAATCGGATCCTGATTGATACGCACGCTAATACACCTGCGGTATTAATTTTTCGCCATTTTTAATCGAGTCTTGGGGGATGAAAACTTTTTCTTAAGGACGAAGAAACACGGGTGGTGATAACGATCGCGGATTAGAAAAGATATGCATGGAGTACAACTCTACTCCATGCATAACAAGACAAGTGATGCGCGCTAATACGGCAAGGAAGAGAACAAATTAAATCTCGAAATCTTCCAGCGTTTTGCTTCCGCCATCGATGGCTTCACGGATCGCTTTAGGCGTACGGCCTTGGCCGGTCCAGGTTTGTTCGGTGCCATTCTCATCAATATATTTATATTTCGCCGGACGAGGATCGCGTTTGGTCTTGGCCGGTTTAGATTTCACGCTTTCCAGCAGTTCAGCCGGATCAATACCGTCTTCAAGAAGCTGAGCACGAATGGCATCCAGTTTTGCCAAACGTTCTGCCTGCTCTTTCTGAATTTTGCTGTCTTCTTCGCGGCGCTCTTCCACAATTGCAGTGAATTTGCTTAACAGCTCTTCCAGGGTTTCAAGATCGGTATCTCGGGCCTGAGCGCGAAGAGAACGAATATTACTTAGCACGTCAAAACTCATCATGGTGTTCCTTTAAAAAGAAGAGACATTATTAGCTTACAAGATATTTTTTGATTTTCCAATATACACCAGATACGTCGGCATGAAATATTTTTTTATAGTGCCTTATGTAAAAAAATGCGTAACAGACGGCGTGGGTAAAGCAGGAGCGTTAATCGTTAGCTGGTTAATAACGCAACGCCTCGCGGTTGCCGCTATTTATTAATTCATCACTCGACTATCGATACTTAAGCGGGGTTGTCTGTTAGCGGCATTGACATCCCTAATCCCTTACCCGTGTCAACTTATCGGGGCGCGCTCATTTTCTCCCTGCGCATAACGCTAATTATTTAAGGGTATAAGCGTAACAGGGAAGAATATAATGCCAGCGTGGCATACGCACAGGCGAAGGGATCTGGGGGGTACGAGTGAAAAACCGTACCGTTTAGCGTTCCTTTCACTCAGCGGCGAATGAATGCCCTGTCAGGCCGCCGCCCTTTGACGGTAGGCGAATACAAATCAATTTACACACTGTGGTTTGATGATTATCCTGAATATGTTTTGCTGTGGCAGTCACACAGTAAATTGATGTTGCGATGACTCGGGGTGCCCTTCTTTGTGAAGGCTGAGAAATACCCGTACCACCTGATCTGGATAATGCCAGCGTAGGGAAGTCTCGGTATTCCGATCGGCTACCGTCTTCTTACACGCCGGTTGGGAGTAATAATGAACGACCTGCCCACCGATTTTTCTGCTGCCCACGCGGCGGCAGTGTTGCACGATTTCTCAACGGCTTCGCCGTTAGTCCATTGCCTGACCAACGATGTGGTCCAGTCTTTTACCGCCAATGTCTTGCTGGCGCTCGGTGCATCTCCTGCGATGGTGGTGGATCCGGGCGAGGCGGCACAGTTTGCCGCGTTGGCCGATGCGCTTCTGATCAACGTGGGGACCTTAGAATCAACGCGTGCCGATGCGATGCTGGCCGCCGTGCATAGCGCTAACCAGGCGGGCAAGCCCTGGGTGCTGGATCCCGTCGCGGTTGGTGGGTTGCGCTTTCGTACCGACTTTGTGCGCGAATTGCTGCCTTGCAAACCGGCGGCGATTCGCGGCAATGCCTCGGAAATTATCGCGCTGTCTGGTGCCAATTCGCAGGGCCGAGGCGTTGATAGCCTGGACGCTTCCTTCACGGCCATCCCTGCCGCACGCGAACTGGCGGCGCGTTGGTCAACGGTGGTGGCGGTGACGGGAGAGGTGGACTACGTCACGGACGGTGTGCGCGTCTGGGCGGTAAAGGGCGGTCATCCGATGATGACGCGCGTGGTGGGTACCGGGTGCGCACTCTCCGCCGTCGTTGCGGCATTCTGTGCGCGCGGTGCGGATCGATTATCTCAGGTTGCGACAGCCTGTGCCGTAATGGCGCGGGCAGGGGAGCGTGCCGCCGCGCAGGCCAACGGGCCGGGCAGTTTTACGCCTGCGTTTTTGGATGCGCTTGCGCTATTGCGCCAGGAGGCACAGACATGCGCCTTATAAAAGAGCAGGTTCCCCGAATAAATGCGTTAACAATCGCAGGCACCGATCCTAGCGGTGGAGCAGGGATCCAGGCCGATCTGAAAACGTTTTCTGCCCTAAGCGCCTATGGCACCAGTGTGATCACTGCGCTGGTGGCGCAGAATACGCAGGGGGTTCAGTCGGTTTATCGTATTGAACCTGATTTTGTGGCGGCTCAACTGGATTCCGTGCTGAGCGATGTGCGTATCGACAGTGCGAAGATCGGCATGCTGGCGCAAAGTGATATTGTCGAAGCGGTCGCCGAGCGCCTGCAACGCTATGCCGTACCTTATATTGTGTTGGATACGGTGATGCTGGCGAAAAGCGGCGATCCGCTATTGGCGCCTGAAGCGGTCGCCGCGATTCGTGAGACGCTGCTGCCGCGCGTGTCACTGATAACCCCTAATCTGCCGGAGGCGGCGGCGCTGTTGGCGTGCAATGCGGCAACCACAGAAAGTGAGATGAAAGCACAAGGGCAAGGGCTGCTGGAGATGGGGTGCCGGGCGGTGCTGATCAAGGGGGGCCATTTGAGTGACGCGGAGAGCCCGGACTGGCTGTTTCAACGTGGGCATGCACCGCAACGTTTCTGCGCGCCACGGGTAAAGACTCGTCACACCCACGGCACAGGATGCACGCTGTCTGCGGCGCTGGCGGCACTGCGCCCCCGGCACCCCGATTGGGAAAATACGGTTCAAGCGGCGAAGCATTACCTCCAGCATGCATTACTGGCGGCAGATTCACTGGAAGTGGGTCAGGGGATTGGGCCGGTACATCATTTTCATCAATGGTGGTAGACCGTTAAGCGGTCGGCGGCGCTACGCCGCCGACAGTGCCGTTTGACGCCTGTGGTGTCAGAAAGAGATGATCTTGGCGGTAAACCTGTTGAGCAGCAGCAAACGGCACAACAGCACTGATGCAATAAACACCAAGACCAGCAGAACAAATTTCAGGTTGACGTAGTTAAAGTCATAGAGTGTGCTAATGAAATAGAACACACTGTAATGCACAATATAGACACCGATCATTGCCGGGCCAATAAACTCGACGACGTGAGTTATAATTTTGTTTTTTATAGTGATATTTTCAAACACAATGAATAATGCCAAACACATGGTCAGCAGATGCAGATGCTCAAGCATCAGCCACGGCGTGACAATATTTTGAGCGTGGGTTGAGAGAAAGCGTTCGTAAAAGAACATCGAGATACCTACCGGCACCACCATCATGCGAGCCAGCCAGATGATGCCGGGCTGGTGGGTAAACAACCTGCCCGCAGAGGTTCCCAGCATTCTTCCTACAAGATAGTAACCCCCCCATACCCAGACAAATGAATAGCTGTGTATAAAGAGTGGATCATCGCGCATATCTAATGGGCTGAATATATCGAAGAGAAAAATAATAGCGAACAAGCTCGCAAAAAATACCAATGTCATTTTTACATTACGCATCGCTTTAATAATAAGGGGGTAGATAATGTAAATTACGCCAATGGTTAACATTATTCCATTTTGTAGTATGTATCCCTGTTGAATATATTGGAATGTAATCAATGACAGGATAATATTCCAAAAGACGATGATGAACACCACGTTTTTTATTTTTATCCTGACCTCTTTTTTTGTCAGGTTGTCGATGTTGTCAAAATATCCAATAAGAATGAAAAACAATGGCTTAGCTATTGTGGAGAGAAAGTAGAGAATGCTCATGGCGTTAGCATTAATAAAACATTCGTTAACGCAAAGTTGACTGGCTGAGTAAAATGTGACGGCGGCAAAACAACTCAAACTTTTCAAGGCGTGTTGGCTGACATCTCTGATCATGGCACATTCACCTTTGGCCGTAAGTCCTATGGTTATATCCCTGTTTTTCATGAAGATAAGCGTAGTGTTAAAAGGGCTTCCCGCCTAGCGCATTGTACGTGCCGGATGCGCTGCCACTCCGTTTCTCTCCCTTTTTTCCTTATTTTACTTCATGATATTTAATGTTTTTAGCAGTGTGGCGTAATCAATATCCTAATTCTTTACGATTGATGGGTGTCGTCTGGATATTGCGACTTTTTATAATATTATTGAAGTGATAGCCACAATAAATAGGAGTGAGTGCCACTCACTACTCTCAAATCGGATATTTCCCTTTACGAAATCTTGTTGTTTGTATCCTTACAGAATAAGAGTAGGTCAGAAAATTAATACTCTTCATTAGCCCATCACATCAAAGGCCTTGTGTCAGGAAGGAATACCATGGCGAGCTCATCAGTAAATAAGCTGTCCTTATGGTCTCTCACGGCGTTGGTCGTGGGATCCATGATTGGCGCGGGAATTTTTTCATTACCGGCGACATTTGGACGCGCAACCGGGGGATTTGGTGCCATTATCGCATGGTGCATCGCGGGTGGCGGCATGTTAATGCTGGCATTTGTGTTTCAATCTCTGGCGCAACGTAAACCCGATCTTGATTCCGGGGTCTTTATCTATGCGAAGGAGGGATTTGGTGATTATCTGGGGTTTGCTTCTGCATTAGGATTCTGGGCAGGAACCTGCATCGGTAACGTCTCCTATTTCGTGCTGATCAAATCCACGCTGGGGGCTTTTTTCCCGGTCTTTGGCGATGGCAACACGATCTCTGCACTGGTGGTGTCGTCAATCATCCTGTGGGGGTTCCATTTCCTGGTACTCAATGGCGTCAAAAACGCCGCCACCATTAACACCATTGCCACGGTGGCGAAAATTGTCCCGATTATTGCCTTTGTCGGGGTGCTGATCTTCGCGTTTCAAAGCGACATTTTCATGCAAAATTTCTGGGGTTCGCCTGTGACAGCGGCCGTAACGCCCGATCTTGAGCACCTTAACGACTATGGTTATGCCGGTCATGCGGCGGCAGCGATTATGCCAGCGCAGGAACCTGAATCTCTGTTCAGCCAGATCCGCAGCACCATGCTGGTGACTGTCTTTGTGTTCCTGGGAATTGAAGGGGCCAGCGTTTATTCCCGCTATGCCAAAGAGCGCCGTCATGTGGGGATTGCCACCGTGATGGGCTTTATCGGTGTATTAGGGCTGTTGGTGCTGGTGACGTTGCTCTCTTACGGCGTGTTGCTGCGTCCTGAATTGGCAGGCCTGCGCCAACCATCCATGGCGGGCGTGCTGGAAGCCGTGGTGGGACCGTGGGGACGCGTCTTTATCAGCGTTGGTTTGATCGTTTCTGTCCTGGGGGCCTACCTGTCTTGGTCATTGCTGGCTGCCGAAGTGCTGTTCTCCGCCGCCAAGCACCAAAGCATGCCGAAAATCTTCATGACCGAGAACAAGCATGACGTGCCCTCTGCCGCCGTTTGGCTCACCAATATCACCATTCAGGTATTTTTGATCCTGATGCTGTTCAGCCAGTATGCCTTTCAACTGGCGATCGAGTTGACCAGCTCATTAACCCTTATCCCCTATTTATTGGTCGCCGCTTACGGGTTGAAACTGGCCTGGACGGGGGAAACGTATGAAACCGACAAACGCGATCACCGCAAAGATCTCACGTTTGCGCTGCTCGCCACACTGTATGCCCTGTTGATGTTGTACGCCGGAGGGGTGAAATACCTGCTGCTCTCGGCCGTGATTTATGGGCCGGGCACCGTGCTGTACATCATGGCCAAACGCGAACAGCGGGTTGCGCTGTTCAATAAAACCGAACTTGGGATTTTCGCTATCGTTATGGTCGCCGCCATTGTTGCAATCTACAGCATTGCGACAGGCATTATTACTATCTAAGTGAGGCTGCTTATTATGTCGACAAAAAAGAAGTCCGAAAAGAAATATGGCGTGCATTCGGAAGTCGGTAAATTGCATAAAGTTATGGTGTGCGCACCGGGCAAAGCACACAATCGGCTGACGCCGAGCAACTGCGATGAACTGTTATTTGATGACGTGTTGTGGGTTGAACGTGCCAAGCGCGACCATTTTGATTTTATGACCAAAATGCGTGAACACGGTGTCGATGTGGTGGAAATGCATAATCTGCTGGCGGAAACGGTGGCACTGCCGGAAGCGAGAAAGTGGATTCTGGATCAGCAGATTGTGCCGGATGAAGTCTCTCTGGGCATTTTGAAAGAAACCCGCAGCTTCCTGGACGGATTGGCACCGCGCGCCTTGGCTGAAGTGTTGATTGGCGGCTTGTCTACCACCGAACTGGCGAAAGAGGGCTATGCCGACCACGAAGAGCTCAATCTGATCCGCGACGCGGCAGGCATTACTGAATATTTGCTGCCGCCACTGCCGAATACGCTGTATACCCGCGACACCACCTGCTGGATTTACGGTGGCGTAACGTTAAACCCGCTCTACTGGCCCGCTCGCCATGAAGAAACCATTCTGACGACCGCCATCTACAAATTCCACCCGGATTTTGCCAATGCCAATATCAATATCTGGTACGGCGATCCCACCAAACACCACGGCACCGCCACGCTGGAAGGCGGCGATGTGATGCCGATTGGCAATAAAACCGTCCTGATTGGTATGAGTGAGCGCACGTCGCATCAAGCCATCACCCAACTGGCAGCCTCCCTGTTTGCCAATAAAGCCTCGGGCGTTGAGCGGGTGATGATTGCAGCGATGCCGAGATTGCGCGCTGCCATGCACCTGGACACGGTGTTTACCTTCTGCGATCGCGATGTGGTCACCCTTTACCCTGCCATTGTGAACCAGATTCGCACCTTCTCGTTGCGTCCGGATGATGGCCCAACCGGGATGAAACTGTATCGTGACAAGGGCACCTTCACCGAAGCCATCGCGGGCGCGTTGAACCTCAAAAAACTGCGCGTGGTGGAAACGGCCGGTAACGATTACGACACCGAACGCCAGCAGTGGGATAGCGGTAACAACATGGTCGCCCTGTCTCCCGGCGTGGTGCTCGCCTACGATCGAAATACCAAGACCAACACCCAACTGCGCAAGGAAGGGGTGGAAGTCATTGAGATCGTTGGCAGTGAACTGGGCCGTGGACGCGGCGGCGGTCACTGTATGACGTGCCCGATCATTCGTGAACCTGTGGATTATTGATGCTCCCATCAGGCGCTCTCACCGAGCGCCTGATGAACACGCACTGTCAGTGCACGAGATGTTTATGCTAACCAGGTGCCAGGCCTGATTCACCTTGCTGCGATGGCGTTTACCGCTGTAATGGTTATGGCGATGATGCAGCGGCGCGTGAATCTGATCCGAAGAGATTGCATCGTGAAAATAAAACTAATCGTTGTTACGTTTATCGCGTTTTTTATTTCTGCCTGTGACAGGGAGGCGACCGAAAAAAGTATTACGGTACGGCCAGTGAGTATTCTGGAAGTGAGCAACAGCGCGCAGCAAGGGGTGCGTATCTTTCCCGCCAGAATTATTGCTGGCGATAGAACCGAGTTGGCGTTTAAACGTCCCGGTCAGTTAGAACGGTTGCTGGTGCGTGAAGGAGAATCGGTCACACAAGGGCAGACGATCGCGGAGCTTAACAGCAACGATGCACGACTGCGGCTACAGGATCGCCAGGCCACCTTTAACCTGTCTCAAACCCAGTTCAACCGCTACGCGGCGTTGAGCGAGCGTCACATCGTGGCGCGTGCCGAACTGGACGTGCAGCGTGCTGCACGCGACTCGGCGCAGGCGGCGCTGAAACTGGCGAAAGAAGAGCTGGACGACACGGTAATCCGGGCTCCGTTTCCCGGTGTTATCGCCATGGTCAACGCCCGCAATTATCAAATTGTCGCGGCAGGACAATCTATTGCCACCTTGAACGCGTTGGAATTGCTGGATGTGGAATTCAGTATCCCCGAAAGCCTTTTTATTATTATCGATGCCAACAACGTCAAATATCAGCCAGTGGTTGAATTGAACAACCTGCCGGGACGTGAGTTTGTCGCCAGCTATAAAGAGCACACCGCACAAACGGTGTCGGGCGCGCTGACCTATCGTATGGTGCTGACCATGCCACGTCCGCAAGATATCCCGTTGTTGTCGGGCATGAGCGGCAGGGTGAAGATCAATCTGGGGAATCTCCCCGGCAGCACGGCTGCGATGGCGGTGGTGGTTCCGGTGGAGGCGGTATTCAATCCGGATACCAGCGCCGAGCATAAACCGCATGTGTGGGTGGTTAATGAACGTGATGGCAAGCTGTTTGTCACCTCACGCCAGGTTGAACTGGGTCAACTGACGGCGAACGGCATTCAGGTCGTTTCCGGGTTGTCTCAAGGCGAGCGGATTGTGGCAGCCGGCACCCGTGAATTAGCGCCAGACCAGGAAGTGCGAGCATGGGTTCGTGAGCGAGGTCTCTAATGAAACTGACAGAGAACTTTATCAACAACGGCACTCGCATCTGGCTGTCGATTTTATTGTTAGGTCTGGGGGGCGTCATTGCCTTTCTGAATATTGGCCGATTGGAAGATCCTGCGTTTACCATCAAAACGGCGGTGGTGGTTACCCGTTATGACGGCGCTTCCGCGCAGCAGGTCGAAGAAGAGGTGACCTTACCGCTGGAGAATGCCATTCAGCAACTGCCCTATATCGATAACATCACCTCGATCTCCAGCGTGGGGCTGTCGCAAATCACTATCAATATCAAAGCCCAGTACGGGCCGGATGATTTACCGCAAATCTGGGACGTACTGCGGCGTCGTATTGGCGATGCGGCACGCCAACTGCCGCCTGGTGCCAGTCCACCTTTCGTCAACGATGATTTTGGCGATGTGTATGGCTACTTCTTTTCCCTGTATGGCGATGGCTATTCCAATCAGGAGTTGCGTAACTTTGCTGAGGTATTGCGCCGCGAACTGGTAGTGGTGCCGGGTGTCGGGAAAGTGGCGATCGTCGGGGTGTTGCCGGAAGAGGTGCAGATAGAGATCTCCCGTGCTCAGATGACCGCGGCCAATATTGTGCCGCAGCGCTTGTATGATTTGCTCAGTCGGCAAAATGTGGTGTCCAATGCCGGTGAACTCTTGGTCGGTAGCGAATCGATCCGCTTGCACCCCACCGGTGAGTTTGACAGCGTGCAAGAGCTGGGCAACCTGCTGATCAGCGAACCGGGCAGCCCGCGTAGCGTCTACCTGCGTGATATTGCCACTATCAGCCAGGGCGTGACGCACTCACCGAACAATATTTACCGCGCCAACACGCAGGCGGCGCTCTCCGTCGGTGTCTCCTTCGCCCCCAGCGTAAACGTGATTGTGGTGGGTAAGGCTATCAAGGCACGGCTGGCTCAACTGGAAGCCGAGCGACCGGCAGGTATGGCGTTGAATGTGTTTTACGACCAGTCCCATGAAGTCGAGGGGGCGGTGAATGGTTTTATCATGAACTTCCTGATGGCGCTGGCGATTGTCATTGGTACGCTGCTGATTTTTATGGGGGTACGCAGCGGCCTGGTGATTGCGGCTTCACTGGCGCTGAACGTGTTGGGCACGCTGCTGATCATGAAGTTGCTGAATATCGAATTGCAGCGCGTCTCGCTTGGGGCGTTGGTGATCGCACTCAGTATGCTGGTCGATAACGCCATCGTGATCGTTGAAGGGGTGTTGGTCGGTCGGCAACGCGGTGCCACGGCGATGGATGCGATCAACCGCGTGGTGAAGCAGACCATGTTCCCGTTGCTGGGCGCAACCATCATTGCCGTGCTGGCGTTTGCGCCTATTGGTTTGTCTAACGACTCCACCGGTGAGTATTGTAAATCGCTGTTTCAGGTACTGCTTATCTCGCTGATGCTGAGTTGGTTTACCGCGCTGACATTAACCCCCGCTTTCACCAAGTGGGCGTTTGAAAAGCAGAAGGTGGCAGCGCAGAACCCGGATGAGCCGGTGAAAAATCCCTACGATGGTTGGCTATTTCGCGTCTATCGTTCCCTGTTGAGTAAATTGCTCAACCAGCGCGCCCTGACCTTAACGCTGCTGGCCGGCTTGCTCGTCGCCGCTGTGGTGGGTTTTGGCAGCGTGCGGCAAAGCTTTTTCCCACCGTCGAATACGCCTATCTTCTTTGTCGATCTCTGGCTGCCCTACAGCACCGATATCGCCTATACCGAGAAGATTGCGGCGGAAATCGAAAAGCACATCAGTGAGCAGCCCGGTGTTGACAACACCATGGTGACGGTGGGACAGGGGGCGTTGCGGTTTATGCTGACCTACAACGCCCAGCGGCAATACGCCAACTATGCGCAGATACTGGTGCGTACCGATGCGCTAAATCAGATCCCTACATTAATTCGAGACATTGAAGCCTATGTGCGTGATAACTATCCGGCGGTGAAAGGGCAGGCGAAGCGCATCATGTTTGGCCCGTCCAATAACAGCTCCATTGAGGCGCGATTTATTGGCAACGATCCGGAGATTCTGCGTTCGTTGGCTGCCGCGGCAGAGCAGGTGGCGAGTGCCGATCCGGATTCGGATGGCGTGATGCATGACTGGCAGGAGAGCAGCAAAGTGATTCGCCCGCAGTTCTCGGATTATCTTGGGCGTGAGTTGGGGGTCGACAAGCGTGAGATCGACAACGCGTTGCGGATGAGCTTTGGCGGCATCAATGTGGGGTTGTACCGTGACGGGACACGGCTGATGCCTATCGTATTGCGCACCCCGGATGCGGAGCGGTTGAATGCCGACCGGCTCAATGACGTGATGATCTGGAGTCAGGCGCGACAGGCATTTATTCCGATCGATAACGTGGTTAACCGCTTCACGACCGAGTGGGAAGATCCGCTGATTATGCGTCGCGATCGCACGCGTACGCTGACGGTACAGGCCGATCCCGCCTCACAAAGTGGTGAAACCTCCGCCGAGTTGTTGGGGCGCATTAAGCCTGATATTGATGCCATCGCGCTGCCGCATGGCTATCGTCTCGAATGGGGCGGTGACTATCAAAGCACCAAAGAGGCGCAGGCAGGGCTGCTCACCAGCCTACCCATTGCCTTTATCGTGATGTTTATCATCACCGTATTGATGTTCAGCTCGGTGAAACATGCTATCGCCATTTGGCTTACCGTACCGCTGGCGTTGATCGGCGTCACGGTCGGGTTTCTGCTGACGGGTATTCCGTTTGGGTTCATGGCGTTGATTGGTCTGCTTAGCCTGAGCGGGATGTTGATTCGTAACGGTATTGTGTTGGTGGAGGAGATCGGTCTGCAACGCGAGCAAAAACCGCTGCGTGACGCCATCATCGATGCATCGACCTCCCGTTTGCGTCCTATCCTGCTTACGGCGTTTACCACGGTACTGGGGTTGGCCCCGTTACTGAGCGATGCCTTCTTCCAAAGCATGGCGGTGGTTATCATGTTTGGTCTGGGTTTTGCCACCGTGTTGACGTTATTGGTATTGCCGGTGATCTACAGTTGTATGAACCGCGACGAGAAAACCGTGCCAGTGGCCTCCTGAGGATTCTGGCGACTCCGCTTGTCTTCATAGCCAGGTAGCGTGCTGCCTGGCTATGTCATTTCTCCCCATGGTGTCAGTGACGTAATGAAATAATGCCAAAACGTTATGAGTGAAAGTGGCGGAGAGTGTGGTAAAAACAGAACGATGACATGATAACGACTGACGGCATAAGCCTCAGCGACATAATAACGACATTTGCCTGCCGTACCCTTGCAGGACCATGCCACTGTGCTGCATGGTGCGTTGATGATGATGTAAGGTAATTCTCTATGGATAAAGGACTGCATATGCCGGGTTCTGCGCGCGGGCTTAAAGTGGCCCAAATGCTTCAGACGATACTCAATGTTGGGTTATTATTGCTGGCGACCATTCTGGTGATTTTCCTGATGAAAGAGACATTTCATCTGGCGAAAGTGTTGCTGATCAGCAGTGAACAAGACTCTTCTTTTCAGCTCATCGAAGGGATTGTTATCTACTTTCTCTATTTTGAGTTTATCGCGCTCATCGTGAAGTATTTTCAATCGGGCTACCATTTCCCGCTGCGCTATTTTGTCTATATCGGCATTACCGCGATTATTCGCCTGATCATCGTAGACCACAAAGATCCGCTGGATACTCTCGCTTATGCTGCCGCTATTCTGGTGCTGGTGGTGACGCTTTATCTGGCTAACAGCAAACGGCTTATGCGGGAGTGACAGCGCGTTATGCCAGCAGCGGACACTGTGGTGGCAGCCGACAGGTCAAGGCGGCGGGCAGGATCTCAATGCGGAACCGGTTGGCGCTTAACGGCTCGCCGTCCAGGTTAAAGGTGATGTCGTCAGGCGCAACGATCTCCAGCCAGGGCAAGGTTGCAGCGATCACGTTTGGATTTTCGCTGCCAGTGAACAGTGCCTGAAGCATATTGGGTAGCAACTCTTTGGCCGAAAGCACGCGCAGTTGCAACTGCCCATCGTTAATCAGCGCCTCCGGGCACAGCGGTTGGCCACCACCCGCCTGCCGTCCGTTACCGATGGCGATCACCAGCGTATCACCTGACCATTGAAAGTCCGGGCCGCGAATGTCGCAGCGCTCTGCGGTCAGCATATCCATACGCAGCAGGGCGTGCAGCACATAGGAAGCACCGCCCAGTGCGGATTTCATCTTCGAGGGCGTTTCTGTGGTGATGCGTGTGGCGAAGCCGCCGGTCGCCATATTGATGAAATAATGGCTGTCATTGACGCAGGCAACATCGACAGGCGTCGGGTGCCCTTTCAGCGCCAATGCGAGTGCATGTTCGATATCAAGCGGGATCTGGCAACTGGTGGCAAAATCATTCGCGGTGCCAAGCGGGATGATCCCGAGTGCTGGGCGCTGGGCTGGCCCACATTGCACCAATGCGCTGGCGACCTCATTGATGGTGCCATCGCCACCGGCAGCAATCACATTATCCACCTTAAGCTGTACGGCCTCCTCGACGTAGCGTTTGGCATCACCGTGTTCCCAGGTCACGCGCACATGCAGCGTAAACCCGGCTTCTCTGTGCTGTTGCACTGCGTTGCGCAAGGTATCGTTATCGGTGTTTTTACCATTGAGAATCAGCAGGGATACGGGGTGTTGGCTCATGGCGTGCTCCTTTTTTGCGCTGAAAAGAGGCAATTGCAAGTATAAACAGCGTAGCCAGAAATGGCCGTGAACGGTATCAGAACAAGGGATAAAGCAGGAAAAAAGCCAAAGAAAAAGCCAGCCCAAGGGAGATTGGGCTGGCCAAGGAGGTGGTTCCTAGTAGTATCACTACGCTTATTTTTCGTTCTAGATTTTCTCAGCGAGGCAATACTAACCAGATAGTAGGGGTATTGATGTGATCTGTTTCTAAAATTTGCGAAAAGTCGCAGGTTGATCTTGCTCCTCGGTCATTCCCGCGCAGGCGGGAATCTCTTACAGGCTAAACGCGTTTCTTCTGCAAGAGGTCCCCGGCTTTCGCCGAGGACGACACATAAGGGGGGTTACGCCGCCTTACGCTGCATTGGGGTTACGGGTGGTCACGTCACTCGGCAGGTTACGCAGCAATAACGCAAACTCCAGCGCCACGTCATCCGGCACCGGCAGGTACACAATATGTCCGTTGCCCGGTGCGACATCGATGGCTTCGCCTTTGGCGTTTTGCAGCGCATCGAGCGTGAATTGAATGTTGCCGTTCGGCGTCATCATCTCCACGCTGTCCCCGAGGGAGAACTTGTTTTTCACTGCCACTTCAGCCAATCCATTACGCCGCTCACCGGTAAATTCACCGACAAACTGCTGACGATCCGATACCGAATAGCCGTATTCGTAGTTCTGGTAATCTTCATGAACGTGGCGACGCAGGAAACCTTCGGTGTAGCCACGGTGTGCCAGGCCTTCCAGCGTTTGCAGCAACGTCGGATCGAAGGGTTTGCCTGCGGCAGCATCGTCGATCGCCTGACGGTAAACCTGTGCCGTGCGTGCGCAGTAATAGAAGGATTTGGTACGGCCTTCGATCTTGAGCGAGTGCACGTGCATCTGGGTTAAGCGTTCCACGTGCTGAATGGCGCGCAGATCGCGCGAGTTCATGATGTAGGTGCCGTGCTCATCTTCGAAGGCACTCATGTATTCACCGGGGCGCAGGTTCTCTTCCAGCATAAACACTTTGTCGGTCGGCTCACCAATACCCAGCGTGGGTTCTACATTCTGGACCGGAATCGGTTCGTGCAGGTGAACAATATTGCCGGTATCGTCTTCCTTGCCTTCCTGTACCTTGTATTCCCAACGGCAGGCGTTAGTGCAGGTGCCCTGATTGGGGTCACGCTTGTTGATATAACCGGAAAGCAGGCAGCGGCCAGAGTAGGCCATGCACAACGCACCGTGCACGAAAATTTCCAGCTCCATCTCCGGCACCTGCTGGCGGATTTCGGCAATCTCTTCCAGTGACAGTTCGCGGGACAGGATCACGCGGCTCAGCCCCATCTGCTGCCAGAATTTCACCGTTGCCCAGTTCACCGCGTTGGCTTGCACCGAAAGGTGAATCTGCATGTGCGGAAAGTTTTCTCTTACCAGCATGATCAGGCCGGGATCGGACATGATCAACGCATCCGGCCCCATATCAATCACGGGTTGAAGATCGCGCAGGAAGGTTTTCAGCTTGGCGTTGTGCGGGGCGATGTTCACCACCACGTAGAATTTTTTCCCCAGTTCGTGGGCTTCATTGATAGCGAGCGCCAGCGTCTGGTGGTTGAATTCGTTATTGCGCACCCGCAGGCTGTAACGGGGTTGACCGGCATAGATCGCATCAGCGCCATACGCGAAGGCGTAGCGCATATTTTTCAGCGTACCGGCCGGAGAAAGCAGTTCCGGTTTAAACATGGTGTCTCTCTGGTCTGATCACAAGTCAGGCTGTTCCCCGGGGGAACAGTAAAGGAGGGGGATTCTAGCGCTAATGTCGGTAAAAATCAGCTAACGACGCAGAAAAAGTGTGGCTATTGCCCACGCGCACGCTGGCGTGGGCAACGAGGATTACTTCCCGAGGCTGGCGCGGTTGTGCGCACGTTGTAAATCAACCTGTGGACCGAGCGGCACAATGCCGGTCGGGTTCAGCCAGCGGATACCGTAATAACCCGCTTTAATGTGGTCGATGTTGACCGTCTGTTTGATGCCCTGCCACTGATAAAGCTCACGCAGGTAGTTCGACAGATGAGGGTAATCCTCAATGCGGCGGATATTGCATTTGAACGCACCGTGATAGGCAACATCAAAACGCACCAAAGTCACAAACAGTCGCCAGTCGGCTTCGGTAATGGTATCACCGGCAATATAGCGATTCGTCGCCAGATGCGTCTCAACGCGGTCCAGCGTATCGAACAGTGTCGTCACGGCGTTTTCGTAGTGCTCTTGGGTTTTGGCAAAGCCGGTTTTGTACACGCCGTTGTTGATGTTGTGGTAAATCAACTCGTTCCATTGATCAATGGTGGGGCGCAGGGCGAGGGGATAATAATCCTCGTGGTTACCGGTCAAGGCATCAAACTGGCTGTTGAACAGACGAATGATATCGGCCGATTCGTTATTAACGATGCGCCCTTCGATACGATCCCACAGTACTGGCACTGAAACTTTACCGGTGTAATGGGCATCGCTGGCGGTATACAACTGATGCAGGTAACGTACGGGGGCAACGTGCTCGCCCGCCTCTTGCGGGGTGGTAAACTCCCAGCCGTTATCTGCAATCACCGGTTGCGCAATGGACAGGGAAACAATATTTTCCAACCCCTTAAGCTTGCGAAACATCAAGGTGCGCGACGCCCACGGGCAGAGATAAGAAACAAAAAGTTGATAGCGGCCCGCTTCTGGGATCAGTGTTGTTTGGCGAAACAGCGTTTCCTGGCGCTGAAAAGCCCCATTTTTGATCTCTTCTGCGGCGACATCGCCATTGACCCACTGGCCGTTGACTAAACCTGACATGATATAGCGTTCCCCATCTTGCCTGTTGTCGGTGAGACAAACCTAAAAAATAATCATAGTTATTGTTGTGACGTTATCCATGTTAACAGCCGGAGCAATACGAAACAGGGCAGATTTTTCATCAAGTCGAACAGTTTTTTTGACGAGCTGGCTTTAACGCTGATTTCCCGACGTGCCCGTGCAGCCGTACCAGGGGGGAGTGCTGAGCTGTTCGGCCAGAAAATCGATAAAGCGTCTTACCTTCAGCGGCAGCAATTTGCGCGTTGGGTAGACGGCGTAAATATTCAGCTCCAGCGTGGTGTAATCGGGCAATACTTCGACCAGCGTACCTGCGCGTAAATCTTCACCCACCAGAAAATCCGGTTGCAGAATAATGCCCTGATGCGCCAGCGCTGCATAACGGCAGGTATCCCCGTTGTTGGCATGAATATGCGGTTGAGTTTTCACCGTGATAGCTTCACTGCCGTCATTGGGAGAGAAGTGCCACTCATTGCCCGGTGCCCAATAGCTGTACGAGATAACGCGATGATCGCGCAGCGCCTGCGGATGTTGCGGTGTACCCTGTTGCGCCAGATAGGCCGGTGAGGCACACAGCACCATGCGTGTTTTGGCGAGCGGACGACACACCAGCATCGAGTTAGGCAATTGTGCGATGCGAATCACCACGTCGTAGCCTTCTTCCACCAGATCCACCACGCGGTCGGACAGAATGATATCGAGTTTTACCTGCGGGTTCTCTTCCACAAATTTACCCCACAGCGGCGCAAGGTATTTCACGCCGAAGGTTTGCGGCGCACCGACGCGTAATCGCCCATGAACCTCCGCCGAGCAGGCGGTAATTTCCGATTCGGCCTCTTTTACCGATGCCAGCAACTCTTTGCAGCGCAAATAGTAGTTCTGGCCTTCCTCCGTCAACGATAATCGGCGCGTTGTGCGCTGCAACAGACGCACACCGAGGTACTCCTCCAACTCGGCAACGTGACGTGACACCACCGGCTTAGACAACGCCACGGTATCCATAGCCCCGACAAAACTGCCTGCCTCAACGACCGCCACAAAGGTATTCATCGCCTGAAACTTGTCCATTCTGCACTCCGCATGATTGTTTCTATATCAGAGACAATTCATCTCTAAACACCGTATATATCTCTGATTATAAGACTTGTAAACTCCCAAACCATGAAGCGAAACCTGTGTTTCATTCACTAACTATATACATATCAGCTAATTAACCAGGAGTTTCATCATGATCATCACCGTTGTAGGCACTGGCAATATGGGGTCCAGTTTTGTTAAGCGTTTTACGCTGGCAGGGCATCAGGTTCGCGTGACAGGGCGTGACCTTAACAAAGCACAGGCATTAGCCGCGCAGTTTAGCGGTGCACAGGCGCTGCCTGCCACGGTTGCCGCGCAAGGTGCGCAGGTGATTGTGCTGGCGACCGCCTACGATGATGCGGTTAGCGCACTCTCTTCACTGGGCGATATCAGCGGCAAAGTGGTGATTGATATTACCAACCCGCTGTCGGCTGATTACATGAGCCTGACGCTCGGCCACAGCACGTCAGCCGCGGAAGAGATCGCCAAAGCGTTCCCGACGGCGCATATCGTCAAAGCGTTTAACACCACGTTTGCCCAGGTGGTAGCAGAAGGCCCAGCCTTTGTCGCAGGGCAGGTTGCGCCCGTGTTTTATGCCGGGGATGACGCGGAAGCCAAAGCCACTGTGCAGACCTTGATTGCCAGTACCGGCTTCAAACCGGTGGATGCCGGCACGCTGCGCAACGCCCGTTATCTCGAACCGTTAGCCGGTTTGAATATCTATTTTGGCTACGGCGCGGGGTTAGGCACCGATGTCGTTCCGGCCTGGCTGAGCCGCGCATAAGCAACAACTACTACATTGACGAAACAGGAGAATGGAATGAAAAAGGTACTTAGCGTCGCGATCGCATCGCTGTTGATGGCTGGGGTTTGCGCTCCGTCGTTTGCTCAGGATCGTCCGGCCGACATCATCAGCCCGATAGCCGATCAGATTTTGCCGAACAAGGTTAGCACCGCCGACGCGCGTAAAGCCGGGCGCGTGGCCTACGACAAGCCAACCCCCGAAAACACCATTATGCTGTTTATCGATCAGCAGGTGGGTTTGATGGCCAGTACGCGTGATTTCAATCAGGCATCCGGCTATAAAGCCAACGTGGTCGCGTTGGCCGAAATGGCGAAAGCGTTAAAGATTCCGGTGTTGATCACCTCGTCCAATGCGCAATGGCAAAACGGCGACACCCTGCCGGAACTGAAAGAGATCTTTAAAGATGAACCCATTTACCGTCGCACCGGGATCATCAATGCCTATGAAGATCCGTCATTCCGTAAAGCACTGGAAGATCTGGTGAAGAAGACCGGTCGTACCCACATCATCATTTCTGGGGTAACGCTGGGTACCTGCGTTGCCTTCCCGACGCTCGCCATGTTGAATGACGGCTATCAGGTTTATCCGGTGGTGGATGCCTCCGGTGCCTGGAGTAAGTATGAAGCGGATGCGGCGATGCAACGCATGACGGCAGCGGGCGCGCAGTTGGAAACGGTCTACGCGTTAGGGGCAGAGCTTCAAGCCGACTGGAAGAAACCTTCAGCCGATGCCATGTTGAAGCCCTTTATCGACGGATTGCCGGAATACGGCTGGATCGTGCAGAATTACTGGAACAACGCCAACAAACACACCGTGCCGGATCCGTTTGGTGTGGTGAAGTAAGCGGTCATTAACGGGTTCCCGCTGGTCGGGAGCCTCAGTGCGCTAGACCACTTCACAGGAGCCGGCTTCCCAGCGGTATCCCATGCCATAAACGGTGCGGATAAACGATGTCTGTTCGTCCAGTTGCTCCAGCTTGCGTCGCAGATTTTTGATATGGCTATCAATGGTGCGATCGGTGACGACGCGGTAGTCGTCGTAGAGCTTATCCAGCAGCGCTTCGCGCGAGAAAACCTTACCGGGCTCTGCCGAAAGGGTTTTCAGCAGGCGAAACTCTGCCGGTGTCAGATCGAGCGGTTGCCCGAGGTAGCTGGCCTGAAAACGGCGGTTATCGATCTGCAAGGCGGCTTCCAGCCCCGCTTCGGGCGGCGGCGCAGACTGCCAGCGGCAACGGCGCAGCAGGGTTTTCACCCGCACCACCACTTCCCGTGGGCTGTAGGGTTTGCAGATATAATCATCCGCACCAATTTCCAATCCCAGCAGCCGGTCAATCTCTTCGCTGCGCGCGGTAACCATAATAATCGGCACATTGGAAAACTGGCGGATGACGCGGCACAGCGTCAGGCCATCGGTGCCTGGCAGCATCAAATCCAGCAGAATCAACGACGGTGAGTGCTCACGCACCCAGGGCAACACCTCATCGCCGTGAGTAATCCAGTGTGTGTGGTACTCTGCGGCCTGAAGGTAGTCCACCAAAAGCTGGCCGAGCTTGGGCTCATCTTCAACAATCAGCACCTGCTCTGGCAGCGTCTCGTTCGATAAGGTTTCGGTCATCGGCGTTTCAGGATTCCGGTGGATGAAGCGGGAATTCGGCGGTCATCTGCAAACCACCGAGTAAGGAAGCGCTAGCATACAATCGTCCCCCGTGGGCCTCAACGATATTCTTGCAGATAGCCAATCCCAGCCCTGAACCGCCGCTGGCGCGATTGCGTGATCGTTCTGCGCGGTAGAAGCGATCGAAAATCCGCGCCAGTTGCTCGGCGTCGACGCCCGGTGCGCTGTCTTCCCATATCAGGGTGCACACGCCATTTTCAGTATGGGCTCGGATCTGTAACTGTCCACCGTTGTCGGTGTAGCGCAGGCTGTTCTCCAACAGGTTGTTAAACAGCTGGCTGAGTCGGTCCGGATCGCCAAAGGCGCTGGCGCGCTCAGGCAGTTGTGTGATGACCTTGATGTGTTTTTTCTGAAAGCGCTCGTTGAAGGACGCAACGCTGATATGCAGCAGTTGGATCAAATCCACGGAAACCCGGCGGTAAGCGAGCGCGCCGACATCGGAGAGTGACAGCTGGTGCAGGTCATCCACCAGCTTGGTCAGCGTGGAGACTTCGTTTTGCAACGAGAGCAGGGAGCCGGTATTGGCCTTGCGCACGCCATCCTGTATGGCTTCCAGTTCGCCGCGCAGTACCGCCAACGGCGTGCGCAGCTCATGGGAAATATCGGCCATAAAGGCGCGGCGCGACTGCTCGTTTTTTTCCAGTGCGGTGGCGAGTTGGTTAAAATCCTGCGCCAGTCGGCCTAACTCATCGCGGGTATTGACCGGCACGCGAGCGGTAAACTCCC
This sequence comes from Candidatus Symbiopectobacterium sp. NZEC151, assembly GCF_025962655.1. Classification (GTDB taxonomy): domain Bacteria; phylum Pseudomonadota; class Gammaproteobacteria; order Enterobacterales; family Enterobacteriaceae; genus Symbiopectobacterium. The sequence goes on from NZ_JAGFPE010000004.1 coordinate 106,232, forward strand.
CGGCTGCCAGACGGTGAATGCCCTGCATCAGCCGTTTTACCGGTGCTAGCAGGCCGCGCGCCATCAGCCAGGTCACAATGATGGCGAGCAGCGTTGACAGCCCGACAATAAACCAACTGGTGCGCTGTTGCTGCCGGTCGAAATTGATATCCGCATCGCGCGTCAGGCGTTCACTGGGGGATGCCACCACCCAACCGACCACCACGCCCTGATGGCGAATGGCTTGCCAGGTGCTTTCGGCGGCAATCGGCGCGGGAGAACCAAACAGTCGGTTACGCTGGGCATCCAGCACCCAGAGCCGGACTCGCCAGCCGCGCATGCTGTTGCCGTCATCTTCATTTTGGTCCATGGTGTGCAGCAGTTTGAACACCAGGCGTTCATTGTTACGCAGGAATGTCCAATCGCCGTACTGCGCGTATTGTTCCTGCAATGCATCACGCAACTGCTCGACGCGCTGCGCATTGCCTTGCTTGATGTAATCAACAAAGCCGCGTTCGAAGCTCATCCGCACGCCCCAATGCATGGTGATCAGCACCAGCATGCAGGTGGCAAAAATGGCGAGAAACAGTTTAGCGGTAATGCCGAATCTCATCGTATCCTCACCTTTTTCCCGGCAGCACGTTCTGCCTGATTTGGTCCGGCGGCACGCGCAGGAACAGCAGGGCGGGCAGCGCCAATATGACGGCCATGCTCAGATAGGTATAGCGGAATACCTCGGCGGTTGCCGGGCTGGCGATGTCCAGCGTCCCTTGCTGGGCAAAAATACCGAGCAGAATGCCCGCCAGACTCACGCCGAGGCTCATGGAAAGCTGCATGGTCATCGACAGCAGGCTGTTGCCTCCGCTGGCGATGTTGTCCGGCAGGTCTTTCAGCGTCAGGGTGTTCATGGTGGAAAAACGCACCGAATTGGCAACGCCGACCAGTATCAACACCAGTGGCAATAGCCACAGCCAGTTCAGCAGTGCGACGGTGGCAAACAGCAGGGTGCTGAGCGAGAGTGCCAGGGTAGAAACTACCAGTGCGGTGCGGTAGCCCAAGCGGTTAACGATGCTGACCACGATACGCTTGGTGCCCATGCTGCCGATAATCATCGGGATCATCATCAATCCGGCGTGAAACGGCGAGAATCCCATGCCCAACTGTAAAAACAGCGGTGTGGTAAAGGGCAGCATGCCGCTGCCGATACGCGCCAGAAAACCAGCGCTGATGCCAATGGAAAAGGTGGGCGTGTTGAACAGATTCAGATTGAACAGGGCGTTTTCATTGTGACGCGCATGCAGCCAGTAGCTCAGCAGTGCAATAATCCCGACAGCAATCAAACCGACGATGGCAATCGGCGGCAACGCCAGGCTTTTGTGTCCGTCCAGGGCTAAGGTCAATGTTGCCATGCCGATGGCGAGCCAGAGAAAACCGCGAAGATCGAAGCGCGAGGTTTCTGTGGTGTAGTTCGGCATGATCAACCAGGTGGCGATAGCACCGATAATTCCCACCGGCAGGTTAATCAGGAAAATCCAGTGCCAACTGGCGTACTGCACCAGCAGCCCGCCCAGCGTCGGGCCGAGCAACGGCCCAATCTGGCCGGGAATGGTGACAAAGGTCATGGCGGCCATAAACTGGTCACGCGGCACAATCTTCATCACCGTCAGACGACCGACCGGCACCATCATGGCACCACCTACGCCCTGGATCACGCGCGACATCAGGAGCGCATTCAAGGTTTCAGAGCGCGCGCACAGCAGCGAGCCCAGCGTGAAAATGATGATGGCAGCAAAAAAGACCCGTTTCACCCCCAGTTTGTCTGCCAGCCAACCGCTGGCTGGCAGCATCACCGCTACGGTAAGCACATAAGCCACCACGACGGAGTGCATGCGCAACGGGTTTTCATTCAGGCTGAGCGCCATTGTCGGCAGTGCGGTGTTGACAATGGTGGTATCGAGCGTTTGCATAAAGAAGCCAAAGGCGACAATCCAAAGCTGCCAGCGCACGGAGGCCGGTTGGGCCGTTGACGGGGTGGACGAAAAACGCATGAAATAACGGGCCTCACGAAATCAGGGTTGTTCTTGTTCACTCGCTGCACGTCAAGACGACGTGACGTTGGCGAGGTTACGCCGCCGTGCCAGCCAGCCGCGCAGACGATCAAAATAAAGGTACACCACCGGTGTGGTATAGAGCGTGAGCAACTGGCTCATCACTAACCCCCCGACGATGGTGATGCCGAGCGGTTGACGCAGTTCAGCACCGTCACCGCTGGTCAACACCAGCGGCAGCGCACCAAAAATTGCGGCCAGCGTGGTCATCAGAATGGGACGGAAGCGCAACAAGCAGGCCTGAAAGATCGCCTCTTGCGCACTTAACTGCCCGCCGCGCTGCGCTTCCAGCGCGAAATCCACCATCATGATGGCATTTTTTTTCACGATACCGATCAGCAGCAAGATACCGATCAGGGCAATCAGGCTAAAGGGGGCACCAAACCCTTTCAGCGCCAGCAGCGCACCAACCCCGGCAGACGGCAGCGTCGACAGGATGGTCAGCGGATGCACATAGCTCTCGTACAGGATCCCCAACACGATGTAGACGGTGACGATCGCCGCAATGATCAGCAGTACCTGCGCACTTTGTGATTGCTGATAGGCCTGTGCCGTACCGGCAAATTGTCCACGCACCGAGGAGGGCACCCCCAATGCGGTCATACTGCGTTCAATGGCTGCCGTTGCGTCAGAGAGTGATACCCCCTCCGGCAGATTAAACGACACGGTTGACGCCGCTGACAGCCCCTGATGATTGACGGACAGCGGGGCGTTAATCGGCCGCCAACTGGCGAACGCTGAAAGGGGAATTGGCTCGCCGGCGCTGTTGAGCACAAACATCTGATCCAGCGCGCTAACATCCTGAGTGTATTTGGATTCTACCTCCATCACCACCTTGTACTGGTTGAGCGGTTGATAGATGGTGGAAATTTGCCGCTGCCCGAACGCATTGTTTAACAAGGCATTGACGCTGGAGACGCCGATACCGAGGCGCGCGAGGGTATCCCGGTCGTAGGTCAGCGCCATTTCCGAGCCTTTATCCTGCTGATCGGAATTGACGTCAGCCAGTTCGGGCAGTTGGCTGAGCGCGAGGCGAATCTTCGGCTCCCAGGCGCGCAGTTCGTTCAGATCGTCGGACAGCAAGGTAAACTGGTAGCCTGCATTGGACTCTCGTCCGCCGATACGGATATCCTGCACCGGCATCAGAAACAGGTTGGCCCCCGGTTCCTGCGCCAGATTGCCGCGCAGGCGGGCAATCACCTGTTGGGCGCTCATCTTGCGTTCTGCCAGCGGTTTGAGCGTAATAAACATCGAACCTGCGTTGGTGCGCGAGCCGCCGGTAAAGCCCGTCACGTTATCCACCGCCGGATCGGCGCTGACGATCACCATAAAATCATGCAGCTTATTGCGCATTGCCTGAAATGAAATGCTCTGATCGGCCTGAATAAAGCCCATCACGCGGCCGGTATCCTGTTCCGGGAAAAAGGTTTTGGGAATCGAGATATAGAGCCACACGTTGAGTCCGATGGTGCCAATCAGAATGACCAGCACCCAGCGTGCATGTTGCAACACCCAGCGTAGCGAACGGCCATACTGCTGCTGCAATGCGACTAACAGCCGACCAAAACCGCGCTTGCGCGGCTGGCTGTGTTTTTCATGGCTGCGCAGCAGGCGCGCGCACATCATCGGCGTCAGGGTGACAGAAATGATCAGCGAAATGGCTATCGCCGCAGACAGCGTAACGGTAAATTCGCGAAAGTAGCGCCCCGGCAATCCGCCCATCAGCAATAGCGGCAGGAACACCGCCACCAGCGACAGGCTCATCGCCAGTACGGTAAAGCCGACCTCGCGCACCCCTTTCAGCGCGGCCTGCATCGGTTTCATCCCTGCTTCAATATGGCGCGAAATGTTCTCCAGTACCACGATGGCGTCGTCCACCACAAAACCGGTGGCAATCGTCAGTGCCATCAGCGAGAGGTTATTCAGGCTGAACCCGCACAGATACATGGCCGCAAAGGTGCCAATCAATGACACCGGCACGGCAATCGCCGGGATCAGCGTGGCGCGACCGGAGCGCAGGAACAAGAACACTACCAGTATCACCAGCGCCACGGCAATCACCAGCGACTGTTCCACCTCGGCCAGTGAGGCGCGAATGGTGGGCGAGCGGTCTTGTGCGATATTCAGTTGAATGGCGGCGGGCAGGCTGGCACGCAGGTCCGGCAGCGCGGCGCGCACGTTATCCACGGTGGCGATGATATTGGCATCGGGGGCGCGTTGCACCACCACCAGCACGGCGCTTTTGCCATTTGCCATCCCGGCGTTGCGCGTGTCTTGCACGCCGTCTTTGACCTGCGCCACGTCGCTCAATCGTACCGGCGCACCCTTGTTGTAATGAACCACGATCGGTGCGTAATCCGCCGCCGTTTTCAATGCATCGTTGGTTTGCACCTGCCAGCGCGCTTGCCCGTTATCGATGTTGCCCAAAGGCTGTTTTACGTTGGCTTTGGCAATCGCCTGGCGTACCGCATCCAATCCGATACCCTGATTAAACAACGCCTGAGGGTTCAACTCAACGCGCACGGCGGGCTGCGAAGCACCGCTGACCGTCACATCGCCCACGCCGTCCATTTGGGAGATGCGCTGCGACAGTTGATTGGTGGCGAAGTCGTATAGCTGGCCCGAATTATAGGTGTCGGAGGTCAACGTCAGCACCAGAATCGGTGCGTCGGCCGGGTTGACCTTGCGATAGGTCGGGCGGCTTGACATGCCAGAGGGCAGCAGGTTCTGCGCGGCGTTGATCGCCGACTGTACGTCGCGCGCCGCACCGTTGATATCACGCGAGAAATCGAACACCAGTATGATACGGGTTCTGCCCAGCGAACTGGTCGAGGTCATCTCGGTCACCCCGGCGATGCGCCCGAGCGAGCGTTCCAACGGCATGGCGACGGAGGTCGCCATGGTTTCCGGCGAAGCCCCGGAGAGCGAGGCGGAAACCACAATCGCCGGGAAATCCACCTGCGGCAGCGGGGCGACCGGCAGCAGGCGGAAGCCGAGCACGCCGCACAGCGCAATCGCCAGCGTCAGTAGCGCGGTGGCGACCGGGCGGTGGATAAACAGCGCGAAGAACTTCACTGTAGGTCTTCCTCGGGCTGCTCGGCGCGACGCAAACGGTGTGCCAGTCGGTCAAACAGCAGGTAAATCACCGGCGTGGTGAACAGCGTCAGAATCTGGCTCATGATCAATCCCCCCACCATGCAGATGCCGAGCGGTTGGCGCAGTTCGGCACCGACGCCGTTGCTGAGCATCAGCGGCACGGCGCTCAGCAGCGCCGCCAGGGTGGTCATCAGGATCGGGCGAAAACGCAGCAGGCACGCCTGATAGATGGCATCGTAAGGGGTCATGCCTTGCTCGCGTTCTGCCGCCAGCGCGAAATCGATCATCATGATGGCGTTCTTCTTCACGATGCCGATCAGCAAAATGATGCCGATAATCGCAATTACATCCAGTTCGTTGCCCGCCGCCATCAGTGCCAGCAGCGCACCGACGCCGGCGGTCGGCAGCGTGGAAAGAATGGTAATCGGGTGAATAAAGCTTTCGTACAGCACGCCGAGCACAATGTACATCGCCACAATCGCCGCCACGATCAGCCACACGGTGCTGCTCAGCGCCGCCTGAAACGCCAGCGCGCTGCCTTGAAAGTGGGTGACGATATCCGTCGGCATCTGCAACTGTTGCTCAGCCGCCGTAATCGCCTGCACCGCTTCCCCAAGGGAATAACCGGGGGTAACGTTGAATGAAATGGTGGTGGCCGGGAACTGATCGATACGGTTCAGGGCCAGCGGACCACGCCGCTCTTCCAGCGTGGCAACGGCATTCAGCGGCACGCTGTTGCCATCGCTGTTTTTAATGTGCACTTCATTCAGCGCGCCGACCCCGGTGGTGTGCGCCGTCTGTTGCGCCAGCACCACGCGGTATTGATTCGACTGGGTGTAGACCGTTGAGACCAGACGCTGCCCAAAGGCGTTATACAGCGCGTTGTCGATGGCGGACATGGTCAGCCCAAGGCGGCTGGCCGCATCGCGGTTGACGTTGACATAAGCCACCGCCGCATCATCCTGCCAGTCGCTGCTCACATCCTGGAGCTGCGGCAGCTGTTGCAGTTCACGCATCAGCGGCGGCACCCAGTGGCTCAAATTCTCCAGCGACATCGCCTGCAACGTGAACTGGTACTGGGTACGGCTGACCTGGGTATCGATGGTGAGATCCTGCACCGGTTGCAGATAGAGCGTGATGCCGGTGAGCTGCGCGGTTTTTTCCTGCAAGCGGGTGATGATGTTCGTCAGGCGATCGCGCCGTTCACTGAGCGGTTTCAGGTTGATCTGTAAACGCGCGCTGTTCAGCGCCGCGTTGGTGCCATCTACGCCGACAAATGAAGAGACGCTCAGCACCGCCGGATCTTGCATGATCAGCGATACCGCCTGCTGCTGGCGCTGCGCCATATCGGCATAGGAGACGCTTTGCGGTGCCTGCAACGTGCCCTGAATCATGCTGTTATCCTGAACCGGGAAAAAGCCCTTGGGGATCCACAGATAAAGCAGCACGGTAAGCACCAGCGTGCCGATTGCCACGCTGAGCGTAATCCACGGGTGGTTCAGCACCCGGCGTAAGCCTTTGCCATACAGCGCGACCAGCCGTGAGAAAAAGCGTTCGCTGGCGCGCGTAAAGGCGTTTTGCCGATTCAGGCTCTGATGGGTGAGCAACCGGGCGCACATCATCGGGGTCAGCGTGAGCGAAACGATGCCGGAGATCAGAATCGCGACCGCCAGCGTAATGGCAAACTCGCGGAACAGGCGGCCAATGATATCGCCCATAAACAGCAACGGGATCAGTACCGCAATCAGCGAGAAGGTGAGTGAGATAATGGTGAAGCCAATTTCCCCCGCGCCTTTAAGCGCGGCGTGCAGCGGTTTCTCCCCTTTCTCGATGTAGCGCGAAATATTCTCAATTACCACGATGGCGTCATCCACCACAAAGCCGGTGGCGATGGTCAGTGCCATCAGCGTCAGGTTATTGATCGAGAAACCAAGGAAATACATGGCGGCGAAGGTGCCGACCAGCGACAGGGGCACCACAATGCTTGGGATCAGCGTGGCGATGGCGTTGCGCAAAAACAGGTAGATCACCATGATCACCAGCGCAATCGCCAGCATCAGTTCAAACTGCACATCTTTCACTGACGCGCGAATGCTGGCGGTGCGATCGGTCAGCGTGGTGACGGTCACCGATTTCGGCAAACTGGCGGTTAACGTCGGCAACAGATTACGCAGGCCGTCGGTGGTGGTGATCACGTTGGCACCCGGCTGGCGCTGGATGTTGATGATGATCGCCTGTTCACGGTTAGCCCAGGCACCCAGCGCGGTGTTTTCCGGGGCTTGTTCTACGCTGGCGACATCGCGCAGCCGTACCGGTGCGCCATTGCGCCAGGCAACAATCAACTGGCGATAATCCTCCGCTGACTTCATCTGGTCGTTGGCTGACAAGGTCACGGCGCGCGTCGGGCCGTCCAGGCTGCCTTTGGCGGAATTGACGTTGGCGCTGGTGATGGCGCTGCGCAGGGTTTCGCTATCCAGCCCGTAAGAGGCCAGCGCGTTGGCGTTGAAATTGACCCGCACCGATGGGCGCTGCCCGCCCGCCAGCGAAACACGACCGACACCAAAGACCTGCGCCATTTTTTGCGCGATACGGGTTTCCACCATATCCTGCACTTGCGTCATCGGCATGGCGGTGGACGTCACCGCCAGCGTCATGATCGGCGGATCGGCTGGATTGACCTTGCTGTAAATCGGCGGGTAGGGCAGATCGCTGGGCAACAAATTGTTGGCGGCGTTGATCGCGGCCTGCACGTCCTGCTCCGCGACATCTAACGGCAGCGTCAGCTGGAATTGCAGGGTGATCACCGATGCGCCGCCGGAACTTTGCGTCGACATCTGTTTCAGCCCGGACATTTGCCCGAACTGGCGTTCAAGGGGCGCGGTAATCGCCGACGCAATCACATCCGGGCTGGCACCGGGGTAGAGTGTCACCACCTGAATGGTCGGGTAATCCACCTCAGGTAGCGCAGAGACCGGTAATGCCCGATAGCCAATAATCCCCGCCAGCAGGATCGCCAACATCAACAGCGTGGTGGCGATAGGGCGCAGAATAAACAGGCGGGATGGGCCTCCGCCTGCCGGAATCTCCCCTTGCATCAGGGTTTCTCCCCGCGTGTGGCGTGTTTGGACGGCGGTGTGGTGGTGGTGTTAGCGGCGCTAATCACTTCCACCTGAGCCCCTTCGGTTAAGCGGTCGATACCGTCGGTGACCACGCGATCGCCCTCATTCAGGCCCGCCGTCACCACCATCTCCTGGCCGTATTGAATGCCGACGGTCACGCTGTGTTTACTGACCTGATTTTTGTCATTCAGCACCCAGACAAAACGTCCTTCGCTGCCCATCTGAATGGCAGACAGTGGCACCAGCAGCGCATTTTGCAAGGTGGTGACTTGCATGCGCACATTGACAAACTGGTTGGGAAACAGGGCATCATCGCTGTTTTCAAAGCGGGCTTTCAGTTTGATGGTGCCGGTGGTGGCGTCAATCTGGTTATCCATACTGAGCAGGCTGCCTTGTGACAGCTTGTGCTGATTGGCACGATCCCAGGCCTCAACCGGTACGGCTTGGCCCGATTTTTGTGCGCTCAGCACCGTGGCGATATCCCCTTCCGGTAACGTGAAGATGACATCAATCGGATGCGTTTGGGTCAACACCACAATACCGGTGCTGTCGCCGCTGGTGATGTAGTTGCCCACATCCACCTGTTTAAGCCCCACGCGGCCATTGATCGGCGAAGTGATACGGCTATAGGTGAGCTGCAATTCGGCGCTGGCGACCGAACCTTCATCGGCCTTGACCGTGCCTTCAGACTGATGCACCTGTGCCGCCTGTGCATCCAGTTCCTGTCGGGAAATCAGGTTGGTTTTAATCAGTTGCTGGTAACGCGCCAGATCCTGACGCGCGTTGGCCAGCGCGGCCTGATCTTTCGCCAGTTGTCCTTGTGCCTGTGTCAGCGCCACCTGATAAGGGCGTGGGTCAATTTCTGCCAGCAGATCGCCCGCCTTGACCTGTTGTCCTTCCTGAAAATGCAGCGCCATCAGTTCGCCGTTAACCCGGCTGCGCACCGTCACGGTGCTGGCCGCGGTAATGGTGCCTAAACCCGAAAGGTAATACGGCACCGCCGCAGCGCGCGTGGTCGCTGCCTGCACGGGCGGCAACGTGCGCATGGCAGAACGCCGTCCGCCACCGCCGCCCGCATTGCGTGCAGGAGCCGCGTTGCTACTGGCTTCCTGACGGGCTGCTGGGGCCGCCGTCGGGGAATCGGCAGGGCGTAAGTAACGCCAGATGACAACAGCGGCGATAACCGCGAACGCAAGCAACAGCAGACGAAAAAGACGAGTGGTATTCATCATGGTTTACGAATCGAGTGGCAGCCAGTATTAACACAATGAGGGTAGTCTACTGTGTTTTACTCAAATAATAATGAAGGAAATGTGGAAGAAATGTCAGGGTTTGTAGCGGATAGTGGGCGGCCGTCTGGCCGCCCTGACGATCGTTATGGCAAATTACAGCACCAGCCCGGCGATTGAGGCAGAGAGAATGCTGACCAGCGTAGAGCCGTAGACCAGCTTCAGGCCGAAGCGGGACACCACGTTACCCTGATTTTCGTTCAACCCTTTGATAGCCCCGGCAATGATGCCGATAGAGGAGAAGTTGGCGAACGACACCAGGAACACGGAGAGGATCCCGACGCTGCGCGGTGACAGCTGGCTCGCCACTTTTTGCAGTTCCAGCATGGCGACGAACTCGTTGGACACCAGCTTGGTCGCCATGATGCTGCCGACCTGTAACGCTTCGTTAGCGGGAATCCCCATGATCCAGGCAAAGGGGAAGAACACGTAGCCCAGCATTTCCTGGAAGCTGATACCGAACACGGCGCTGAAGATGGCGTTAACCATGGCAATCAGCGCGATAAAGCCGATCAGCATGGCCGCGACGATACAGGCCACTTTGAAACCGGCGAGAATATATTCCCCCAGCATTTCAAAAAAGCTTTGGTTTTCATGCAAATCGCGCAGTTGCAACTCAGGTTCGGCATCGACTTTGTACGGGTTGATCAATGACAACACGATAAAAGTGCTGAACATATTCAGGATCAGCGCCGCCACCACATATTTGGAATCCAGCATGGTCATGTAGGCACCGACGATAGACATCGATACCGTCGACATCGCGGTGGCTGCCATGGTGTACATGCGTTTTTCCGACATCTTGCCCAGAATATCTTTATAGGCGATGAAGTTTTCCGATTGCCCCAGAATCAGTGAACTGACCGCGTTAAACGACTCCAGTTTCCCCATGCCGTTCACCTTGGACAGCACCGTACCGATGGCGCGAATCACGATAGGCAGCACCTTGATATGTTGCAGGATCCCGATTAATGCCGAAATAAACACGATAGGGCACAGCACTTTGAAGAAGAAGGAAATCAGATTCTTTTCGTGGTTGATCATATCGCCAAACACGAAATCGGTCCCTTGTCCGGCAAACCCCAGCAATTTATCAAAGATGGCGGCAAACCCTTTTACGAAGCCCAAGCCCACGTTGGAATACAAGAAGAACCAGGCGAGCAAAATTTCAATCACTAACAGCTGAATGATAAAACGGATACGAATGCTTTTATGGTCGCGGCAGACAAGCAGCGCTAAACCGGCAACGACAAGCAATGCCAACGCAAATTGCGCAATATGGGTCATGAGAGCTCCGAATAGTAGGCGGGGTAACGTTTCCCACGCCATTCTAGGTAACGAAAAAGCTAAAAATGCGATAAAACACGCAAAAGTATAATTATATCGTGGGAATAGCGCTAAGTTGAATAGCTTATACCCTAAATAATTCGAGTTGCAGGAAGGCGGCAAGGGAGTGAATCCCGATGAGCTTACTCAGGTAAGTGATTCGGGTGAGCGAGTGTAGCCAACGCACATGCAACTTGAAGTATGACGGGTATATCGCAGGGAGCGGTGTGGGGATGGTAAGCAAACGTAACCAATAAATGAGCGGGCAACCCGGTTCTGAGATGCCCGTATCCTCGGCTAACAGGGTTAACCTGTGCGGGTGAGGGACTGCACCGAGTGGCGACGCACCAGCGTCGGCGTAAAGGTGTTGGTGACCGCCGTCAGCGCCTGGCCTTGTGCCAGCGCAATGGCTAATTCGGCGGCTTGCGTCGACATGGCTATCACCGGGTAGCGGATCGTGGTCAATCGTGGGCGCAAGTAGCGCGCGATAAGCACGTCATCAAAACCTATCAGAGAAACAGCCTGTGGCACCTCAATGCCGTTGTCGCTTAATACTGCCAATGCGCCCGCCGCCATCGAATCGTTGTAACACACCACGGCGCTAAAAGGCACGCCGTGGCTCAGCAGTTCGCGCATCGCTGCCTCGCCACCGGCTTCATCCGGCGCGGCGCGGGCGATCAGCCGGTTATCCAGCGCAATGCCTTGATCGTGCAGGGCGGCACTGTAGCCCTGTAAGCGATCCTCGGCGTCAGAAATCCGGTGATCGGAACAGAGAAAGGCAATGGCACGATGCCCTTCCTGAATCATATGCCGGGTTGCCAGCCAGCCGCCATGGCGATCGTCCAGCGCCACACAGCGCGACTCAAATCCGGGCAGAATGCGGTTGATCAGCACCATGCCGGGGACGTGGTGCATAAACGCGCTCAGTTCTGCATCGGGCAACACTTTGGCGTGCACCACCAGCGCCGAGCAGCAGTGGCGCAGCAACTGTTCGATGGCCTGACGCTCCATTTCCGCGTCATGGTAGCCGTTACTGATCAACAAAAAATTGCCCGTCGCTCTGGCGGTGCTATCGACCGCTTTTACCATCGCACCAAAGAACGGATCGGAAACATCCGCCACCACCAGCCCCAGGGTTTCTGCATGCTGATGCGCCAGTGCGCGTGCATTGGCGTTGGGGTGATAGCGCAGTTCTGCCATGGCGCTATGCACCGCATCCCGCGATGCCTGGCTGGCTTTCGGCGAGTCGTTGATGACCCGTGAAACCGTTGCCACGGAGACGCCGGCCAGGCGCGCAACATCCTTTATGGTTGCCATCGGTGGTTTCCCTGTCTGTGTTGATGGTTATCGGTTTATGTGATCGGTATCAATATCAATCGCGTGCGTCGCTATTCTCATTTATCACGCTTACTGCCTACAATGAGGGTAATCGTTTACACAGCGTTTGCAACTGGCTTTTTTGCGATTTTTATCGCGCTGTGTGAAAACGGGTTACACCTCCATGCACCCGTCAACGCACCAAAGATATCGCTGCTGTTTAAGGAGTGTCAGGAATGTCATTCGATCCCACAGAGCACCCGCATCGTCGTTACAACCCGCTTCGCGGCGAATGGGTGTTGGTTTCTCCCCACCGTGCGAAACGCCCCTGGCAGGGCCAGCAGGATGAGCCGGACAGGCGTCAGTTACCGGCTCACGATCCGGATTGCTTTCTCTGCGCAGGCAACCGGCGCGTTACCGGCGATGTGAATCCGAATTACACCCACACCCATGTGTTTCGCAATGATTTTTCCGCGCTGATGGAGCAAACCCCCGCGCTGGCGGCAAGCGATGATCCGTTGTTTCAAACCCAAAGCGTGCAGGGCACCAGTCGCGTTATCTGCTTCTCACCGGACCACAGTAAAACATTGCCGGAACTCTCGCTGGCGGCATTGGCGCACGTAGTTGCGGCCTGGTGCGAACAAACCGAGACGCTGGGAAAACAGTACCCGTGGGTTCAGGTGTTTGAAAATAAAGGCGCGATGATGGGATGTTCTAACCCGCATCCGCATGGGCAAGTGTGGGCCAACAGCTTTTTACCGACCGATATCGTGAAAGAAGACGGGCAGCAGCGCGCCTATTTTGAGCGTCATGGCACGCCACTATTGCTGGATTATGCCCAGCGCGAACAGGCGGAGCAGGTGCGCTGTGTGGTGGAAACGGAACACTGGCTGGCGGTGGTGCCCTACTGGGCCGCGTGGCCGTTTGAAACGCTGCTATTGCCGCGCAGTGCGGTGCAGCAGTTGCCGCAACTGACAGCCGCGCAGCGCAGCGATTTGTGTCTGGCGCTGAAAAAGCTGACCAGCCGTTACGATAATCTGTTTCAGTGCGCGTTTCCCTATTCCATGGGCTGGCACGGTGCACCGTTTATTGAAGGCGATAACCCCCACTGGCAACTGCATGCGCATTTTTACCCGCCGCTGTTGCGTTCGGCCAGCGTGCGGAAATTTATGGTGGGCTACGAGATGCTGGCGGAGCCGCAGCGTGATTTGACGCCGGAACAGGCGGCAGAGCGCTTGCGCAGCGTAAGCGATATTCATTTTCGGCAACAGCATGAGGTGAACGATGGGACGGATTAACAGCGTGCGGCGACAGGTAGATGAAGTGTTCAACGCCACCTTTGGCTATGCGCCTGCGGTGCAGGTGCAGGCTCCCGGACGCGTCAACCTGATCGGTGAGCACACGGATTACAACGACGGGTTTGTGTTGCCCTGTGCCATCGATTACCACACGGTGATTGCTGCCGCCCCGCGCGCCGACAGTCTGGTTCGGGTGGTGGCTGTTAATATGGAAGAGCAGCAGGACAGCTTTGACCTGACGCAGGCCATTGAACCGCATCCCCAGTATCTCTGGCCCAACTATATTCGCGGCGTGGTGAAATATCTGCTGGCACGCGGATTGACCCTGGGCGGCGTGGATATGGTGATTGCCGGAAACGTGCCAACCGGTGCCGGGCTCAGTTCCTCGGCGTCATTGGAAGTGGCGGTCGGGCAGGTGTTTAAAACGCTCTATGGATTAGCGCTCAGCCCGTTGGATCTGGCGCTTAACGGCCAGCAGGCAGAAAACCACTTTGTCGGCTGCAACTGCGGCATCATGGATCAGTTTATTTCCGCGCAGGGCGTCGCAGGCCATGCGTTGCTGATTGATTGCCGTTCGTTGCAAGGCACGGCGGTGCCGATCCCGCCGGGATTGGATGTGCTGATCATTAACTCTAACGTGCGGCGCGGGCTGGTGGACAGTGAATACAACACCCGGCGCGCGCAGTGTGAGGCGGCAGCGCGGCATTTTGGTGTGAAGGCGCTGCGCGATGTTTCATTGGCACAGTTTGAGGCCAACCGTGCGGGGCTGGATGCAGTAGTGGCGCAGCGCGCGCGCCATATCGTTACCGAAAATCAGCGTACGCTGGAAGCCGCTGCGGCGCTCACGGCGGGCGATATCCCGCGTCTTTCCCGTCTGATGGCGCAATCGCACCGCTCAATGCGTGACGATTTTGCCATTACCGTGCCGCTCATCGACACGCTGGTTGCGTTGATTGACGACTATATCGGTGAGCGCGGCGGGGTACGCATGACCGGCGGCGGTTTCGGCGGCTGTGTGGTTGCGCTGTTGCCATCCGCGTTAACGGCAGAGGTGTGTGAGCGGGTGGCGCGGGAATATCCGGCTCGTACCGGCTTGCCACCTACGCTTCATATCTGCCAGCCGTCAGCCGGGGCAGGGGTTTTACCTGCATCAGGGCAGTAAAAACAGGGTCGCCAGCCCGAGGAAGATAAAAAAGCCGCCGGTATCGGTGATCGCCGTGATCATCACGCTGGAGCCGATGGCGGGATCGCGGCCCAGTTTTACCATTGCTAATGGGATCGTCACCCCCATGGTGGCGGCCAGCAGCAGGTTGAGCATGATAGCCAACATCATGACACCGCCCATGGCGATGTTGCCGTACAGCAGCACGGTGATGACGGCGAGCACGGCACCCCACACCAGACCATTGACAACGGCAACGCCCAACTCTTTGAGTAATAACGCCGATTTTTTACCGTGATCCAACTGGTGCAGCGCCAGCGCGCGCACGATCATGGTGATGGTTTGGTTACCGGTATTGCCGCCGATGCCGGCGACGATTGGCATCAGCGTCGCCAGCGCCACCAGATGCGCCAGCGTGTCTTCGAACAAGCCAATGACCCTGGATGCGAGCAAGGCGGTGCACAGGTTGATGGCCAGCCAGCCCGAACGGTTTTTTACCGCTTTGGCTACCGGCGCATAGACATCTTCTGACGCCGTCAACCCGCCCGAGCGGCGCAGATGGTGGTCGCTGGTGCGGTTGACCCGGTCCAGAATATCTTCCACGGTGACGCGTCCCAACAGCTTGCCTTTGCTGTCCACAACGGCGGCGGAGATCAGATCGTAGCGTTCGAACGCGCTGGCGACATCATCGGTCTCTGTTTCCGGTTCGAACAGAATCGGTTCGGAATTCATCACCTGCTCAACCGTTGTGTTTGGCCTGTGCAGCAGAATATTGGTCAGCGTGAGTTCACCCAGCAGGCGGTTTTTGCGATCGGTGACAAACAGCTTGTCGGTGGCGTCGGGGATCACTTTACGCCAACGCAGAAAACGTTGTACCACGGCCAGCGTAACGTCCGGTCGTACTGTCAGCAGATTGAAATCAACCAGATAGCCGACAGACTCTTCATCGTACTGGATGGTTTCTCGCAGTTGCGCCCGCTGGCGCGGTTCCAGTGCGGTAAGAATACGGCCCAGCAGATGGCGTGGCAAACGGCGCGCTAACTGCGCCTGCTCATCGATATCCAGCGGGCGGATGGCGCGCAGAATATCTTTGTCGCTCATCTGGGCGATCAGGCCGTCAGAAATGGTGTCCGAGGCCTCATACAGCACAAAGCCGCGCTTATCAAGCGGGGTCAGGTACCACAGCGCCTGCCGCGCTTCGGGCGGCAGCGATTCCAGCAGGTCAGCAAGGTCAGCAGCGTGTAATTCGGTGAGCAGCGTACAGATTTCAGCGGTGTGGTCGAGAAGCCGCGTTTTCTCATCCTCAGCAACCGGAGGCTGCTGAGTAATGATGCTTTCCACCAGTGCAGGATCATCGAGCAGCAACAGTGAAATGCGGCGGCGAATGGCCGAGAGTTTTTTGACGCTTGGCATGATCGTTTTTCTCAGTGGTTATCACGTGCACGTACTAGAAATCGAGCGTTGTCAGTGCCTTTTACGGTGGATAGTCAGACAACGCTCACGCCTTTTCATTGACGGGGCGCTCTTATCCTTTGCGTACCCGCGCCGCCAGCCCTTTCAGAAAGTAGCGGATAACCTGATCGCCGCAGGTGCGATAGTTTTTGTGGTCAGGTGCGCGCATCATTGCGGTGACTTCCGGCAGTGAAATGCGAAAATTTTGTGTCAGCAGGATCGCCTGAATATCATCCGTTTTTAATGAGAAAGCGACGCGCAGTTTTTTCAGGATAATATTATTGGTCACCTTGCGTTCAAACTGCGGCGCAGGCTGTTTTTCATCTTGACCGCGTTTTTGCAGAATCAGCCCAGTCAGGAAATAACTCATCACGATGTCCGGGCAAGGCTGATAGCCTTCCTCTCCCTCTTTTTTGACGTAGCTCGCCAACTGCTGGGGAGGGACGGTCATCTCCACCAGCGCCAGAATCTTCAGCAGGTGGTCATTATTGAAATTCAGCATA
This sequence comes from Candidatus Symbiopectobacterium sp. NZEC151, assembly GCF_025962655.1. Classification (GTDB taxonomy): domain Bacteria; phylum Pseudomonadota; class Gammaproteobacteria; order Enterobacterales; family Enterobacteriaceae; genus Symbiopectobacterium. Next base: position 122,881 of record NZ_JAGFPE010000004.1, read on the forward strand.
TAGCGCACGCTGCGCAACACATCATTGTTCATCATTACCGGTTTTTTCTCGCCATTCATTTTGGTTATTGTTGGAGAGTATAAGGGATCGCGGAAGATGTGACACTCAAGTGTTAAAACGGCATGTGCGATACTTTTTATTAGCGCGTCTGCGTTACTCTTTTTTAACGAAGGACAGTGTGGGGTTGACCGGCGATGATTTCAGCGTTTGTTCGATACGTTGCTGTTTATCTTGATGATGGAAAAAGGCACTAACGGAGGAGTAAGCGAAACGGCCTACGAGGATAAAGAAACTGATCAGGAGAATCGCTTGCGCAATCCGCGAACCGCTTCGTCTCTCTCGGGACGATCGTCGCTTGTGGGACAGGGTTGACAGGGAGGGTCGTCGTTTGTGAATCAGGGTAGCCATTATTATCACTCTCGTATCCGCGCTTATGCGCTGTTTCTATTTATTCACAATTGATGAAGTTGGTCAATCCTTAGACTTACTTTTGTGATCCTGATGGATTTCGCCGTGCGCGCCATCGTGAATATTTAGGGTTTCTGTGCCATACATAATAAATCGGCGCAACGCCGGTCATCGATACCGACACTAAAGAATAAGCCTTGCTTATCGACGCAGATGGGCAGGCGTGATGTTCGTTGTTTTGACACAGTAAACCTGCCCTTAAAGGGAATACGGAGCGGCTTTTAATAATGCAGATACTTCACCGCATTTCGATACGTAATAAATTCCTCCTCGCGCTGTTACCCATGGTACTGGCATTGCTGTGGCTCAGCGCATTGGGAATGAATGAGCGTCGTCAGACAGAACGTGAAATGAACCGGATGGAAAAGCAGATCCAATTAGCGCGAGATGCGGGAGAGTTGGTGCATCAACTGCAACGGGAACGAGGGATGAGCGCCGGTTATTTTGGCAGTCAGGGCAACGCTTTTGGCCCCGAGTTGCAGACGCAGCGTCAGGACACGGACAAAGCCGCTACCGCTTTTCAGCAGCGTTACCGCGACATGGATACCACCTGGTTAGGCGGCGATGTGGCTAAAAACTTTACCCAGGTGGCGGATTCGCTCAACACACTGGAGACGCTCCGGGGTCAGGTAAACAGCATGTCGATACCGGTGAATGCCGCGCTGGGTGCCTATAGCGAAAAAGTGACGGCGTTGTTGGAAGGGATTGGACTGATGGCGCATCTGGTACGAGATGCCGGGGTGACGCAGCAGATCGCGGCCTACTACAGCCTGCTGAATGCCAAGGAGCAGGCGGGGATTGAGCGCGCGGTGCTGGCTAACGTTTTTTCTGCCAACCGTTTTGGTGAGGGCATGTTTGTGCGCCTGAACCAATTGGTGGGACGCGGCGATGCCTATATTGCCAGTTTCAGAACCCTGGCATCGGAATCACTGCGCCAGGCGTTTGACCGTGCAATAAGCTCCAGCCTGGCGCAAGACGCGCAGGCACTGCGCCAACGAGCGATCGCCGCACCGCAAGGGGAATGGAATATCGATGGGGCTCAGTGGTTTTCATTGCAAACACAGAAAATCGAACAGCTTAAAAGTATCGAAGAACAGGCGGTTACCACGCTGCTTGGCGATGTCCAGCGCTTGTCTGCTACTGCACAGCGGGCCTGGATCATCTACCTGAGCGGCACGCTGCTGGCGATCGGGTTGGCGCTGGCGCTGGCGGCGGTGATTATGCGCAGCATCAACCGACAGTTGCAGGATACCTTAACCACCATCGCCGAGATGGGCGGAGACTTGACGCAGCGCCTGTCCGTGCCGGGAACCGATGAGCTGTCACGGCTTAATGGAGCCTATAACCAATCGCTGGAGAGCATCGCGAATCTGGTGATAAAAATCAAAAACAGCGCTACCACCATTGGACGGGCCAGCAATGAAATTGCTTACGGCAATCATAATCTGGCGCAACGCACGGAGCAGCAGGCGGCTTCGCTGGTGGAAACCGCCAGCAGCATGGAGCAGATTACTGCCACCGTACAGCAGACCGCCGATTTTGCTGCTCAGGCACGCGAACTGACCAGCACGGTCGATGAGCAGGTGCGCACTATTGGTGATATTACCTCATCAGCCCGCGACGCCATGAGCAAGATCCAGCAAACCAGTCAACGCGTTACCGAAATCGTCACGGGGATTGACGCCATCGCGTTTCAAACCAACCTGCTGGCGCTCAATGCGGCGGTGGAAGCGGCCAGAGCGGGAGAACACGGGCGTGGTTTTGCGGTGGTGGCAACAGAAGTGCGCCAACTGTCGCAGCGTAGCGTCGATGAAGCCAATAAAATCCGTGCGCTGATCGCCGACAGCCTTTCCAGCGTGGAGGAGGGCAGTGCGCTGGTGTCGCAGTCGCATCGCGGCTTACATGAAATTATCGACGGCACCAGCAAAGTAAAAGCGCTGGTGGGGGATATCGCCATCGCGGCGGGCGAGCAATCGCTGGGGATCGCCCAGATCAACGTGGCATTGAGCCAGTTGGAGCAGGTCACCCAGCAGAATGCCACGCTGGTGGCTGAAGCCTCGACGGCAAGCCAGATGCTGGATGGACAAGTGGCGGATATGACAGAACTGGTCGGGCGTTTTCGCGTAGACGTTGCTGAACCGGTTGCTGAAAATACCCCTTATCTTCTGGCTGACGCTTAGCGCAGTGGGAAACGCCTGCGCGATTGCTGAAAAACAGCCTACTTTCACCGTCATTCCCGCGAAAGCGGGAATCTCATGCAGGTGAAACGCGTTTCCTCTCGCAGAGATCCCCGGCTTTCGCCGAGGATGACGAGGAAGGAAGTGACTTGGACATCAGTCTGATTCCCTCCCCCTAAAGGGAGCGCAGGGCGTTAGTTCGCTTCTTCGATCAGCAATTTCCAGCCAGTGACATCCAGCCAGTAGGCCTGCTCTGCTTCCAGATCGAGCTGTACCAGCGCGTTCTGCGCGAAATAGCCCTGCGGAAAGGTGAGCGTCCAGTGGTTATCATCGGTGCCAAGGCGCAGCGAATCCGGCGGCGTGGTCGCCTGCCGCTGGTTGTTGAGCAGGCTTGCCAGCCGCAGAATCTGCACCATCGGCAAATACTGTTTTTTCTTGAACAGGTTAAAACGCGGCAGTTCTTCCAGCTTGATGGCTTTGCGCTGCAAGCGCACCATCAATGACAGCATCAACTGCTGTTCCTGATTAAAGCCGGGCAGGTTGGTATTTTGCAGAATGTAAGCGGAATGGCGCTGCATGCCCGCGTGGTTGATGCTCAGGCCGACTTCGTGCAGCATGGCGGCCCATTTCAGGATCGCTTCTAACTGCGGATGCACCAGTGACGGGTTTTGCGCCGCCCATTGGGTAAACAGCAACTCGGTGGTTTCCCGTACCCGACGCGCTTGTTCCCTGTCGATATTGTAGTGGCTAGCCAGACTGAGCGCGGTGCGGATACGAATATCCTGATGGCGGAAACGGCCTTCCATTTCATACAGCACCCCTTCGCGCAGCGCGCCGTCCGACAGGCGCAGCGATTTGATGGCCAGCGCATCGAAAACCCCGCACAGAATCGCCAGTCCAGGCACCAACACCGATTGCCGGTCTTCCGACATGCCCGGCAAGCTCAGGGATTTGAAGGTTTTAAACTGCAAAATCTGATCGCGCAGCATATTGAGCCGTTCCAGGGTGATCAGACCGTCTTTCTCACCCATTTCCACCAGGATTTCATGGGCGGATTTGATGGTGCCGGACGCGCCCAAGGCGTAATCCCAACCATAAATGCGGTATTCCCAGGAGAGGGTTTCCAGCTTCTGTACCGCCGCCAAACGCGCGCGCCGGAAATTCTGCTCGCTGATCTCACCGTTAGGGAAAAATTGCTGTGCGAAGCTGACACAGCCCATACGACGGCTTTCGACCAGAATCGGCTCAAAATTCTCCCCGATAACCAACTCGGTGGAGCCGCCGCCGATGTCGATCACCAGCTTGCGCCCTTTTTCCGGCTGAGTGTGCTCAACGCCCATAAAAATCAGGCGCGCTTCTTCATGGCCGGAAATGATCTCGATTGGATAAGGGATAATGTCGGCCGCGCGGCGCAAAAAGGTTTGCGCATTGGCGGCTTCACGCAGGGCATGGGTGCCCACGATGGAAACGTTGTCAGGCGAAAAACCTTGCAGCCGCTCAGCAAACAGCGCCAGACAGCTTAAGCCGCGCTCCATCGCCTCTTCGCTCAGCATATTGTTGCTGTCGAGACCATCCGCCAGATGCACTCGCTGTTTAAGGCGGCTCAACACCTGCAATGCACCGTTGACCACACGGGCAACCACCATATGGAAACTGTTGGAACCAAGGTCAACCGCGGCGAATTCCTGCGGTGTTTCTTTATCGGTATCGGTTTGTATCAGGGGCATTTTTCTTGCCTATTCGTCGGGTTGCTCAAGGGCCTTGAGGTACTCGTAAATGGCCGTCTGCGCGCGGACTTTACGCCGGTTGCCGCGTGCAACATAGCGATTACTCAGCTCTTTATCAATAATACGTGCTTTAACCGTATCGCTGAACAGCAGATCCAGCGTGTCCAATATCTGTTTTTTCAGCGCAGGATCGAGCACTTCTGCTGCCACCTCGATACGATAATCGATATTACGTGTCATCCAGTCCGCTGAGGAGATATACACTTTGTCGTCTCCTCCATTATGGAACACATACACCCGATCGTGTTCAAGATAGCGATCCAAAATGCTGATGACCTGAATATTCTCGCTGATGCCGGGCAGTGAGGGGATCAACGAACACATGCCGCGCACCAGCAGGTTGATCTTCACACCTGCCGCAGAGGCTTCATACAGTTTTTCGGCCAGATCTTTATCGACCAGATTGTTGACCTTGAGCGTAATCGCTGCGGGAATGTTCTCAAGCGCGTTGGCGATTTCGTTATCGATCAGTTTGCGCAACCGGGAGCGTGAGTTCTGCGGTGATACCAGCAAATACTCAAAGCTGACCGGGCGATAAGGGTTCTCGATAAAGTTGAACACGCTGCGCACTTCATTGGTGATGCGCTCATCGGCGGTCAGCAGTGAATAATCGGTATAAAGCCGGGCGGTTTTTTCGTTAAAGTTGCCGGTGCCAATGTGGGCGTAACGCACGATGTTTTCCCCTTCACGGCGGGAAATCAGGAATAGCTTGGCGTGAATTTTCAGCCCCGGCACCGAGAAAATCACGTGTACACCGGCTTCCGTCAGGCGCTTGGCCCACTGAATATTCGCTTCTTCATCAAAGCGCGCCTGCAATTCCACCACCACGGAGACTTTTTTGCCGTTGTGTGCAGCGTGGATCATCGCGTTGATAATGCGCGAATCTTTCGCTACGCGATAAATATTGATTTTGATCGACAGTACGCTCGGATCGAACGACGCCTGACGCAGCAGCTCGAGTACGTGCTCAAAGGTGTGATACGGATAATAAAGCAATATGTCACGTTCGCGAATGGCATCAAACCCGTTGCGAAAATGGCTGAAGCGGGTATGGCGCAGGCGCGGCAGCGGCTTGTTTTCCAGATTCGGGCGGCCAATATTGGGGAAGCTGATAAAGTCTTTAAAGTTGTGGTAACGCCCGCCGGGAATGATGGAATCGTAGGAGGAGATGCCTAATTTCTGCATCAGCATGTCCACCATCGCATCCGGCATATCGCGCTGATAGACAAAGCGCACTGGCTCGGCGGTCAGGCGCTGTTTCAGGCTGGAAGACATCAATTCCAGCAGGCTGGACTCCATTTCCGTGACCAGATCGTACTCGGCATCGCGCGTCATTTTCATGGAATAGGCGTTGAGCGCATCGTAGTCAAAGAAGCCTCTGAAGATATCATCCAGGCAGTAGCGCAGAATGTTATCCAGCAAAATCATGGTTTTTTTTCTGCGCGATGATTCTGACGGCAGGTTGATAAAACGCGGCACCTTGTCCGACGGGATCTCCAGCAGCGCATAGCGAATCTCGTTGCCGCGAATAATCTCTACCGCCAAATAGGTGTAGTCATCTTTCAAAAACTCCACCAGATCGGTTTCTGGCAGGATCAGAATCGGCGTGATGTGCTGACGCAGGTTCTGGCGAAAATAGTCGCGCAGCCACTCCTGCTGAAGCGGAGAGACCTGACGCTCATTCACCAAGAAAATGTGGTTGCGCGCCATCTCCAACAGCAGTTCGTTATACAGATTATCGAACACCTGATCGGTTTTCAGTACGCGTGCCTGAATTTTACTCAGCAAATGGCGTAAACCGCCGGCGGAGCCTTGTTCCTCGTTGATCAGAATCCGTCTTTTCAGATCGGCGAAGCGCACTTTGTAAAATTCATCGAGGTTGTTGGAGTAGATGCCCAAAAAGCGCATGCGCTCAATCAACGGATTACTCTGATCCGCTGCCTCTTGCAACACGCGTTCGTTGAAGGATAACCAACTTAGTTCTTTCTCAATGAAGAGCTTGTCCTGACTCATTGTCACTCCGTTAAATCGTTTACTGACGCTGCACCCACTCTCTACACGCCAATGATGGCGGATTTATGACGACGTGGCGCTATCTTGTTCTTTGCAACCCATTTTTTACGCGACGCCGTCTCATTGCTGAAGGATTACGGTTATTTTGTTTACAAAATGACCTGGATGCCGCGTCCGGTGTGGACGTGCATTAAAATCGTTCTTACAGAACGTCTTACCATTGTCATATTATGAGTGTAAAGGCAACATATGCTACCCCGATTTCATCATGGGGAAGAGAAAAGCAATCCGCCACGGTGTTTGAGACAACCTCAATCGTGCGGGATGGGCGACGCAGGGCTTTTTGTTCGCCATTCACTAACAGAACCTGACGGGTGGTGTAGGGATAATGGCAGAAACAGACAGCAGATTTGCCTATCAGGATGCCCGACGGCGGCGTCTGGATCGCGTAACGCAGCATATCGTGGTTGGCAGTGGCCTGCTGGTGATGATGGCGTTGGTGCTGATCTTTTTCTATCTGCTGTACGTGGTTGCACCGCTGTTTGTTTCTCCCTCGGTGACACAGTACGCCGCGTCGCCGCGCGTGGCGTCGGCGCCGTCTGCCGCGGTCGGGATCAGCGATGACGGTTCCTTAGGCTATCGCATTGATCAACATGGCTTTGGCGAGTTTATGGTGTTTGCTGGCGCGCAATCTCTACCGCGCACCGCACTGAGCGTTACGCCCATCACCCGTGCCGTCGCCTTCGGCGAAGGGCGGCCCCATTACGCGCTGCTCTCTGCCACCGGCCACATCACGATTGTCGCTCCCTTTATTCCGCTCGCCGGTAATGCACAGCCTGCCTGGCGTTATCCGTTTGGCAAGACGCCCCTGCCGTTGACGGCGGATGGCACACCGCTACGTCATCTGGCGCTGGCACTGCGCGAAACCACACCGCCGATGGCCGCTAACGCTGCCGCCACGGTGGTGGACGCGGTCGCCGTGTGGGTGACGCAGGATAACCGCTTGTCCATGGGCCGCATTTCCGCTGACGGTGTGCAGCCTGTCGCCAGTGTGGCACTCGGCGATACGCCGGTTGACGACCTGGTGCTGACGCCCCGTGGTGATGTTATCTACAGCTTAAGCGGCAACCAACTGAGCTCATGGCGCGTCAATGGCGAGACGCTGATGCCTTCAGGCACGGCGACTTTGCCCTCTGCCGGGCCGTGGCGGCTGGCGCTGTTCTCCGGCGGTTATTCACTGCTGGTGTATACCGAGAGTGGTAAAATATTTCAGTGGTTTGACGTGCCTGGCGCGGATGGTCTGCGCCTGACCGAGATTCGAGATTTTCCTCAGCGCGAAACCCAAGGCATGCAACTGGTGCCGGAAGCCTTGCGTCGGGTATTTGCCACCCTGACGCCGCAGGGGGCGCTTTCACTGTTTGCCAGCAAGCAATCTGCCGCTGTATTAACCCAGCAGGTTGCCGCACAGGCACAGCGCATGGTGTTTTCGGCGCACGGCAAAGCGCTACTGCTTGAGACGCCAACGCAATGGTATGCCTATCGTGTCGATAATCCTTACCCCGATATCGGCTGGCGCGGCCTGTGGCAGCGTGTTTGGTATGAGAACTACCCCCAACCTGATTTTATCTGGCAGTCAACGGCGGCAGACGACAGCTATCAGGCCAAGTTCAGTCTGGTGCCGCTGTTGGCCGGATCGCTGAAGGCGGCGCTGTACGCCATGCTGTTTGCCACGCCGCTGGCGCTGGCTGCGGCGGTGTACACCGCCTGTTTTATGACGCCGGGTTTACGCCGCTGGGTGAAGCCGACGCTCGAGGTCATGGGCGCGCTCCCGACCGTGGTGGTGGGGTTGATTGCCGCGCTCTGGCTCGCGCCGCACGTTGAAACCTACCTTTCTGCCATTCTGGCCTTGCCGCTGCTCTGTACCCTGGGCGTATTGGGCGTGGGGGCGCTGACGGCGCGCTGGCCGCGCGTTGCCCGCTGGATGCAGGGGCGCGAGGTGCTGCTGCTGATGCCGGTGCTGCTGCTGATCGTGCTCGGGGTTTGCGGGTTTGCCCCGGCGCTGGAAGTGCGCCTGTTCGGACAACCGCTGTTCCAATGGATGGACGGCAATTTTGTGCAGCGCAATGCGCTGGTGGCGGGGATCGCGCTGGGCTTTGCACTGATCCCACTGATTTTCTCATTGGCGGAGGATGCCTTGTTCAATGTGCCCACGCGGCTGAGTCAAGGCTCTTTGGCGCTGGGGGCGACCCCGTGGCAAACCCTGTGGCACGTAGTGTTGCCTTCAGCCAGTGCCGGTATCTTTGCCGCGCTGATGCTGAGTTTTGGCCGTGCCGTCGGCGAAACCATGATTGTGTTGATGGCAACGGGCAATACGCCCATCGTCGATGCGGGTTTGCTGCAAGGATTGCGCTCACTGGCGGCCAATATCGCCATCGAAATGCCGGAGGCTGTGATGGGCAGCGGGCACTATCGCGTACTGTTTCTCACTGCGCTGGTGTTGTTTATCTTTACCTTTGTGGTCAATACGTTGGCCGAAACCCTGCGTCAGCGGCTACGCCGACGTTACCGGGATGAGGGAGATCACGCATGACATCTCAATCGACCGTCCCCGAAGGGCAAACGCGCAACTGGTTTCGCAGCGGCACGCCCTGGGTCTGGTTAACCGGTGCGGCGATTGGCGTCAGTCTGTTGGCGATGCTGGCCGTGGTGGTGATGCTGGCCTGGCAGGGTGGGCGCTATTTGTGGCCGCAACCGGTGTGGCAGTTCACGCTAACCGAGCAGGTGGCGGGAGCGCCGCGCGCGCTGCTGGGCGAAATGTATGCTCGTCAAACGCTGACCGCGCCTTCCACGTCAACCGCCGCTGGCGATGAGGTGGCACGCTATCTGGTTAAGGTCGGAATGCGGGAGCGTTACGGGCAAAGTTTCCAGACGCTGCTTTCTTCGGAGATCACCGCGCGATCGCTGCCCGCCGATGTGCTGGTGCTTAAGCGCGCACACAACGGGGTTGCCTACGGTTTTCTGGCCGGGATGCTGGAAGATGGTCAACCGCTGCTGGCCGAAGATCTGCCCGCGACCTTGCAGCGCCGTATTCAACTGGTGCAGGGTTTTGTCAATAAAACGCAGCGTATCCGGCTGGTAGAGATGCGAAAAATCAACCAACGGGTTGAGGCGCTGCGGCTGGAGGAGAAACAAAAGCAGCGCGTCGAGGCGTTGGATACCCAAACGCTGGCGCGACTTCAGGCCGAGCGCGGTGAGTTGCAGCGTCGGTTTGATACGCTGTCGGGGCAGCTGGCTACGCTCAATCAGGAGATCGATCGCAATCAGGTACTGCTGCGCGACGCCGAAGGCACGCTGTATCGCATTCCGCTCAAAGAGATCGAAGGGGCCTGGTTTCCCAATAGCATGAACCGCTGGGATAAAGTGCGGCACTGGGGGCATGAAATGGCCTACCTGCTCACCCACGATGCGCCGGACAACGCCAGCGGCCATCTGTTCCCGGCCATTTTTGGCACGGTGCTGATGGTGATCCTGATGTCGATTGTGGTGATGCCGTTAGGGGTGATCGCCGCGATCTATCTTAATGAGTATGCAGGGAAAAATCATTTCACGCGCTGGGTGCGTATCGCCGTTGCCAATCTGGCGGGCGTGCCATCGATTGTGTACGGCGTGTTCGGGTTGGGCTTTTTTGTCTACCTGATGGGCGGTACGCTGGATAAGCTGTTCTATGCCGATGCGTTGCCGAACCCGACGTTTGGTACACCGGGGCTGCTGTGGGCATCGCTGACGCTGGCATTGCTGACGTTGCCGGTGGTGATTGTGGCAACGGAAGAAGGGCTGGCGCGCATCCCTGTGTCGCTGCGCCACGGCTCGCTGGCGTTGGGCGCGACGCGGGCGGAAACCTTGTGGCACGTGGTGCTGCCGATGGCCGTTCCCGCCATGCTGACCGGTCTGATCCTGGCGGTGGCGCGGGCTGCCGGTGAAACTGCGCCGCTGATGCTGGTGGGGGTGGTGAAGTCGGTGCCGGTGTTACCGGTGGATGATATCTTCCCCTATCTGCATCTGGAACGAAAATTCATGCACCTTGGCTTTCAGATTTACGATTTGGCGTTTCAGAGTGCGGATGTGGAAGCGGCGCGACCGCTGGTATATCTCACGGCGCTGTTGCTGGTGGTGATTGTGGTCGGGCTGAACGTGGCGGCCATGGGCTTGCGCCACGTGTTGCGCGAAAAATACCGCGCGCTGACGTTGTGACGGGATTTCTTGTCTTGAAGCGATATTTTATTAGGAAAAGGCTATGCGAGTAACCAATCCCCTGCATGGATCACCGCTGCTGGATATCCGCCAACTGAGCGACGAGCAGACGGCGCTGGAAGTGGATCATCTCAGCCTCTATTACGGCGAAAAACAGGCGCTGAACGATATCTCGTTGCGCATTCCGCAGCATCAGGTGACCGCGCTGATTGGCCCGTCTGGTTGCGGTAAATCGACGCTGCTGCGCTGTTTTAATCGCATGAACGATCTGGTGGAAAATTGCCGTATTGAAGGCGATATCCGGCTGCGCGGGGTTTCCGTCAGGGATGCCCAGTGGGATGTCTCGGCGCTGCGGCGGCGGGTGGGCATGGTGTTCCAGCGTCCCAATCCGTTTCCTAAATCCATCTATGACAACGTGGCGTACGGCTTGCGCCTGCAAGGCATCCGCGATCGGCGCTTGCTGGACGAAACCGTGGAGAGTGCGCTGCGTGCCGCGGCGCTGTGGCATGAAGTGAAAGACCGGTTGGGCGATAATGCCTTGACGCTCTCCAGCGGTCAGCAGCAGCGTCTGGTGATTGCCCGTGCCATCGCGATTGAACCCGAAGTGTTACTGCTCGATGAGCCGACCTCCGCGCTGGATCCTATCTCTACGCTGGTGATTGAAGAGCTGATGGGGGCATTAAAACAGCGCTTCACGCTGGTGTTGGTGACACACAATATGCAGCAGGCGGCGCGGGTATCGGATTACACCGCCTTTATCCACCAGGGCAAGCTGATTGAGTACGATCTTACCGATACGCTGTTCACCTCTCCGGTTCAGCGCAAAACGGAAGATTACATTACCGGACGCTTTGGTTGAGGGTTCAGCAGAAAAAATCGTAAAAAAACCTGTCTTTTGTACGATTCTCCGTGCCATATGAAAAAGTGATGATAAAATGTGCGGAATTTAATCAGGCGCAGGTAAAGTCGTAACATGAAATTCAGCAGTATGAGTGAAGGCGACATTGTTGTTGAACTGTGCCGGAGAATCAAAGAAGCACGCATTCAGCAGCGGCTGTCGCAGGTTGATTTGGCCGAACGCGCCGGGTTGGGTATCGCCACCATTAAACGCGCAGAGTTGGGTGAATCGATAACCTTGAGCAGCCTGCTGTGTATTCTGCGCGGTTTGAACCGCCTGCATCAGTTGGAAGGCGTGTTGTTTGATGCGGATGTCACCGCCTTCCATGCGCAAATCAGCGGAGAGAAACAGCGCACGCCGATGCGTATTCGCAAGAAAGCCTCAGCATTCCCGCCGCAAGCCCATAGCGCACCCGCCGCAGTGAAACCGGTCGCGAACAGCACGGTGGATTGGTACATTTCGGCGGCGGAAAACAACATTATCTGGTCGCGTCCGGAAAACGAGAAAAAGTCGTGAGGCAATAGCCTGTCACTCTGGTATCCATTCGGGCTCTTTCGTATTTCCCCGTCATTCCCGCGCAGGCGGGAATCTCCTACAGGCTAAACGCGTTCCCGCTGCCAGAGATCCCCGGCTTTCGCCGAGGATGACGTGAATGTGAGCTGAGGACGATAAGGCGATACCGCGTTATTCGCACAGCACCACTTTGATCGCCAGTCCACCGCGTGAGGTCTCGCGGTATTTGGCGTTCATGTCCTTTCCGGTTTCGTACATGGTCTCGATCACCTTATCCAGCGAGACGCGCGGTTCGCTGGTACGACGCATCGCCATGCGTGCGGCATTGATGGCTTTGACCGCGGCGATGGCGTTACGCTCGATACAGGGCACCTGCACCTGACCAGCCACCGGATCGCAGGTTAATCCCAGATTGTGTTCCATGCCGATTTCAGCCGCGATGCACACCTGCTCCGGATTGGCACCCAGCAGCTCCGCCAGCCCGGCCGCCGCCATCGAGCAGGCAACCCCCACTTCTCCCTGACAGCCAACTTCCGCTCCAGAGATAGAGGCGTTCATTTTATACAGTACGCCAATGGCACCCGCCGCCAGAAAATAGCGCAGATAGGATTCCTGCGTTACCGGTTGGACAAACTGGTTGTAGTAGGCCAGCACGGCGGGAATGATGCCGCATGCGCCGTTGGTTGGTGCCGTCACCACACGTCCACCGGCGGCGTTCTCTTCCGAGACCGCCATGGCGAACATGTTTACCCAGTCCATGGCATCCATGGGATCTTTAGAGAAACGATCGTTGATAAACAGCAAACGGTGCAGTGCCGAGGCGCGGCGCGGAACGCGCAGCGGGCCGGGCAGAATACCTTCGGTATTCATGCCGCGATGGATGGCGTTTTGCATGGTTTGCCACACGTCGGCAAAGTAGTGCTCGATAGCCTCACGTCCGTGCAGGGCAATCTCATTCTTCATCACAATCGCCGACAGAGACAGGCAGTGATCGTGGCAGTGTTGCAGCAGCTTTTGCGCGGAATAGAACGGGTAGGGCGCGCTCTCTTCCGTGGTCAGCGTCTTGCCGAAATGCTCCTGATCGACAACAAAGCCGCCGCCGATGGAGTAATAGGTTTTGCTGTGCAGCAAGGTTTGCTGTTGGTAGGCACGGATCGTCATGCCGTTTTCGTGCAGCGGCAGGTTTTCCGCCTGAAAACGCAGAGCGGTTTCCAGCGGAAAGTCCACCTCATAGTCGCCCCCCAGCAGAGGCAGGCGCTGGGTCTCTTTTACCCGTTGAATAAACGCCGGAATGCTGTCGATATCCACGCTGTCCGGCAGATTTCCGGCCAGCCCCATAATGATGGCGATATCCGTATGGTGTCCTTTGCCGGTCAGGGAGAGCGAACCGTACACGTCCACCACGATATGGGTGACGGAAGCGATAAGTGACTGGCTGACTAACTCATCGGTAAACATTTTGCCCGCTTTCATCGGCCCGACGGTATGCGAACTCGACGGCCCAATACCAATTTTGAAAATCTCGAATACGCTGACCATGGCGATTTCCTCTAACAAGATGCTGGCAGCACCAAGGCGTTGCCAACAGATTCCGTCATCAGGTGTGCCAGGAGGCGGCCGGCAACCTATGCCGACCGTCTCCTGACATCAGTGAGGGGAACAGGGAAGCGGCCTAGTGCCGCTTCTGAGTGGGATTAATGCAGGCTATAGACGATGGCGGTAATGGCGATCAGACCCATCACGGTAACGAATACGTTACTGATCTGTCCGCTGTATTGCTTCATTGCCGGGACTTTCTGAATGGCGTACATCGGCATCAGGAACAGCAGGCAGGCGATAACCGGGCCACCCAGCGTTTCAATCATGCCCAGAATGCTGGGGTTGAGCGTGGCGACAATCCAGGTGGTCACCAGCATAAACAGCGCCGTGATGCGGTTCAGTTTGGCGTGACCGATGGTTTTACCGCGGCTGCGCAGCGATTTGATTATCATGCCGTTAAAGCCTTCGCCCGCTCCCAGATAGTGGCCGAGGAACGATTTGGAGATAGCGATGGTGGCGATAACCGGTGCCAGATAGGCCATGACCGGGTTATTAAAGTGGTTGGCCAGGTAAGACAAAATGGAAATGTTTTGCGTTTTGGCTTCCATCAGTTCCGTGGGTGACAGGCTCAGCACACAACTGAACACAAAGAACATCACGGTCAGCACCATCATGATATGGCTGTAGGAGAGGATGCGGGAGCATTTCGGCTCGGCATCGTCGCCATACTCTTTACGCTTGGCAACGGCAAACGAGGAGATGATCGGTGAATGGTTAAAGGAGAATACCATTACCGGGATCGCCAACCACAGGGTAGACAACAGTCCATTGCCGGTTGCGCTGCTGGTGAATGACATATTATCAAAAATCGCTAAATTCCAATGCGGAACTAAATAAAATGCCAGCAGCATCAATACCATGACAAAAGGATAAACCAGAATGCTCATGGCTTTTACAATCATGGCTTCGCCAAAGCGAACGATAAACATCAGGCCCAGAATTAATACCAGGGACAGTATGGCACGCGGCGGAGACGGTAAATGAAGTTGGTGAGTGATAAAACTGTCTACCGTATTGGTAATGGCAACGCTATAAACCAACAGAATAGGGTAAATTGCAAAAAAGTAGAGCAGTGTGATTAATTTTCCTGCGCCGACACCGAAATGTTCTTCGACCACTTCAGTAATATCTTCACCGCCTTTTTTACCGGATAAAACAAATCGACACAGTGCGCGGTGTGAGTAATATGTCATCGGGAAAGCAATAATTGCCATAATTATCAATGGAATTAATCCACCAATACCGGCGTTGATCGGCAGGAACAGCACGCCCGCGCCAATGGCTGTGCCATACAGGCCGAGCATCCAGACGGTGTCGCTTTTATGCCAACCAGAAGCGGGTGCGACGATCGCACCGCTTTCTTGAATTGTGCTCATAATGGGTTCTCCTTGGTGAACACAGTTTGCAAATCATGTCAATATTGGCAACGGCACCAACATTGTATAAATAATAAACATCCACGCGTTTTTATAACGCAATCGTATGTTAGAGAGTCAATACTGATTGTGGCGGCATTCTATATTGAGGCGGTCAGCGAATAATATTGAGACGATCACAGAAATGAATTGACGTGTTTTAATTTTATCAAAATTCGGCCATAAATAAAATATCAATGATGATACTTTACGTTATTTATTTATAAGGTCTCTTATTTGATACTTTAACGTAATAATTATGCCAAATAATAACCAATAGCACTGTTGCTAATAAATAGCGTTAATTCACCAGCGATTAATAATAAACCTAATAATCCATATGTCACGCCAAAATAAGACCATAAAAAAAATAGGGATTTATGGTTTGCTTACCCAACAGAGGGGGATAGTGCGGGAATGCACTTCCCACCGCGTAACGCCACACGGTGGGAAGCGTACAGTGGTTAAAGCGTTGCTTGCGCCCACTGCAAGCCGGAGTGATAGGCTTCAGGTAACAAGGGCACCAGTGCCTGTAACGTGTGTTGTAGCTGAGCGCGATCGCTGTGCGTCAGGTTCAGGTGGCCTACTTTACGCCCTGGGCGAACGTCTTTGTCATACCAGTGCAGATGAACCAGCGGCAGTGCCAGCCAGGCGGGATTAACGTCTGTGCCGATCAGATTGATCATAACGGCCGGTGCATCAATCACCGGTTTCGGTAACGGCAGATCCAGGATGGCGCGCAGGTGCAGTTCAAACTGGCTGATGGACGCGCCATTTTGCGTCCAGTGGCCGCTGTTGTGCACGCGGGGGGCCAATTCATTGATCAGTAAACGATCGCCCACGATAAAGCACTCCATCGCCATCACACCGACGTAGCCGAGCGCATTCATGATGGCAGCAAGCATGGTTTCCGCCTGTTGCTGCATGCGCGCATCCGGTTGCGGCAGCGCAACGCTGGCACGCAGAATGCCCTCTTCATGCAGATTGTGCGTCAGCGGATAAAACACGCAGTGTCCATCCGTACTACGCGCACCCACCATCGACACTTCACCGGAAAAGGCGATGCCCTGTTCCACGATGCATTCGCCGTAGCACTCTTGCGGCAGGGTCGCTGCGGTGTCGTGACGCAAACGCCACTGGCCGCGGCCGTCATAGCCACCCACGCGACGTTTGACGATCGCCAACTCGCCCAGTCGGCTAAAGACGCCGGGCCACTCTTGCTCTGAAGCCAGTAACTGCCAGGGGGCGGTAGGCAACTGCAACGAATCCAGCAACTGTTTCTGCGTCAGGCGATCGGCCAGGCGCGGAAAAATATCACGGTTAACAAAGGCTGCGTGCTCAGCCAATTCGCGCGTCAATGCGGTTTCCGGCCAGCGTTCAATCTCGGCGGTGATGACCGCGTGATGAAACGGCACGGATTCCGGTTCGGCATCCAGTCCCACCGGATAGACGGCAATCCCCAAGGGTTCACCGGCCTGACGTAACATTCGGCCCAGTTGGCCGTTTCCTAATACGCAAACGGGCTTCATGCCTCCTCCTGCGGATCGGGATGTGCCAGTACCTCATCGGTTTGCTGTTGACGCCAGGCGGCAAGGCGAACCGCCAGCTCGCCATCGTGCAGCGCCAGAATCTGTGCGGCGAGCAGGGCAGCATTGGCGGCACCGGCTTTGCCGATGGCCAGCGTGCCTACCGGGATGCCACGCGGCATTTGCACAATGGAGTACAGGCTATCAACGCCGCTCAATGCTGCACTCTGAACCGGCACACCCAGCACTGGCACCAGCGTTTTCGCTGCCAACATACCGGGCAAGTGCGCTGCTCCGCCTGCGCCCGCAATGATCACATCAAACCCGTTTTGTGCGGCTTGCTCTGCAAAACTAAACAGTTTGTCCGGCGTGCGGTGCGCTGAAACGACTTCGGTGTGAAAGGGAACAGCGAGTGTGGTGAGAATTTCCGCAGCAAACTGCATCGTAGCCCAGTCACTCTTTGAACCCATGACGATGGCAATTTTTGCCGGGGCAGCGTTGGATGACATGCCTGTAGTGCTCCTGTGATATGACGTATTGAGACGCATGGCTGCGTCGGCCAGAAAACGAATGACGCTCTGGCTGGAGGGCGCAGATCATACCATGAGCGTTCGGGAAGGAAAACGGTTGCGTAGGGACAAATCGCAGTATTATTGCCGTTAACGGCATCACAGGTTTGCTACAAAAGGCGGCGAAAAAGCGGAGAAAATCAGAAGGGAAAGGAAATCAAGGCGGTATCGTCAGCCGTGACTTTTATCATCCATCCTTGCTCATGCCAGGCACCCAGCACCGCGCGTTGCGCTTCGCCGCTTTGGGTTATGACGGTGTGTATGGCGGGTCGGTGGGTATGGCCATGAATCAGGGTGTTGACGTTATACGCCTGTAAACACGCCTGCACCGCCTGTTGATTGACATCCATGATCTGCTGCGACTTACTCTGGTTTGCCTGCTGACTGGCTGCACGCATTTTTGCCGCCACCTTGAGACGCAGGCGCAGGGGTAAACGCAGGAACAGCCACTGGATGACGGGATTGTGCACCCGGCGGCGATATTTCTGATAGGCCGCGTCGTCAATGCACAGGGTATCGCCGTGCATGATCAGGACCCGGCGTCCATCGCACTCCACTACCTGCTCGGCGGGGAGCAGCGTCATGCCTGCCTGCGCGGCGAAATGCTTGCCCAGCAGGAAGTCACGGTTGCCGTGAATGAAGTAACAAGGGACACCGCGTTGATGTAACTGACGCAGCGCTTGCGCGACACTGGCATGCAGCGGCTGCGGATCGTCATCGCCAATCCAGGCATCGAACAGATCGCCCAGGATGTAGAGCGCGTCCGCCTGCGGGGCATCACGCTCCAGAAAACGCAGAAAACCGGCGGTGATCGCCGGTTCATGTACGTTAAGATGCAGGTCGGCAATAAACAGTGTTGCCATGCTGCTGCGATTACTCGCTGACAGTCACGTGGGTAATCACCACATCTTCTTTAGGAACGTCTTGATGCATGCCGCTGCGGCCGGTTGCCACGTCTTTGATCTTGTCAACCACGTCCATGCCATCAGTCACTTCGGCAAACACGCAGTAGCCCCAGCCGTCTGCACGTTCTGAGCGGAAGTTGAGGAAATCGTTATCCACCAGGTTAATAAAGAACTGTGCGGTAGCGGAGTGCGGATCGTTGGTGCGTGCCATAGCCAGCGTGCCGCGGGTGTTTTTCACGCCGTTATTGGCTTCATTGGCGATAGGCGCTTCGGTGGCTTTTTGCTGCATACCCGGTGCGAAACCACCGCCCTGGATCATGAACCCATTGATCACACGGTGAAAGATGGTGTTGTCGTAAAAACCGTTACGGCAGTAGTTTTCGAAGTTTTCCACAGTAGCAGGCGCTTTGTCTGCAAACGTATTAATGACGATGTCACCGAAGTTTGTATGTAATGTAATCATGATGAGTAAACCCTGATAACCAGAAGGACGAGACACGAGCCGCCGAGCAGCTCTGCCTGCACAAAGGCTGAATAACCAAGGCGCTCTTATAGCATAACTGGCTGCGCGAGTCAGTATGACGAGGGAACTATTCGCCGGGCAAATGTGGACCGTTTGGTTAAAAAGTAACACAGTGTCAATAAAATTGACAATATGTCATACATTTGCATTATTTTATTGAATAAAAATTTTCTTGTTGTAGATCAAACATTACTTATTTGGAGGTAGGATTTGCAATCAAGTCAGATTAGTCTTAAATGATTCGTATTACTGAGTTTACTAACAATACTAACAGGTGAATCATGCTGGGCTTAATCAATCGTGTACTGGATAAACCCGATGCAGGCAAACTGCTGCTGCGTCTCGCTTTTGGCATTTTGTTGATTTTTCATGGATGGCACAAAGTTGTTGATGGAGTGGGTGCTATCGCGGGCATGCTGACCAATGCGGGATTACCGACGTTTATTGCGTATGGCGTCTTCGCTGGTGAAGTGGTTGCTCCCATTTTGTTGATTCTCGGCATTCTGACTCGTCCTTCCGCCTTAGTGGTTGCGGGCACCATGGTGGTTGCGCAGTTCCTGGCGGCTCCAGCGGGCTTTGTTTCGTTGGCGAAAACCGGTGCCTGGGGCGCTGAACCGACGGCGGTGTTCTTCTTTGCCGCATTGGCTATCGCGCTGTTGGGCAGCGGGAAATACTCAGTGATGAGTAACCCGAATTTGCGCTAACGCCGCTTCGGTTTGCAAGCAGTAACACGAGACCCGGCACGCCATTGCCGGGTTTCTGTTTTTTTAATCCTTGTCAATTATCTTCCTATTACGCTGTCTCAGTCTTGCAATAGCCCGAGGTTCAGGTTTCAATACGCTGCTGGGCTTGCTGAACCCGCCTTTATGGCGTTGTTCCGTTGGCTGCGCATACTCCACTTCTCCCGCGAATATCATGGAATGTTTTGATGTTAAAGATTTTTAATACGCTGAGTCGCCAAAAAGAGGAATTCAAACCCATTCATGCCGGGAACGTGGGCATGTATGTATGCGGCATTACCGTGTATGACCTGTGTCATATCGGTCACGGGCGTACTTTTGTGGCTTTCGATGTGGTTGCCAGGTATTTGCGCTATTTGGGGTACTCGCTCAAGTATGTGCGTAACGTAACGGACATCGACGACAAAATCATCAAACGTGCCGCAGAGAATGGAGAGAGCTGCGAACAGCTGACCTCGCGCATGATCGCCGAAATGCACGCTGATTTTGACGCGTTAAACATTTTACGCCCCGATCTGGAGCCGCGTGCCACGCACCACATCGCCGAAATCATCGAACTGGTGGCGCAGCTTATTGCGCGTAAGCATGCCTATGTGGCCGGCAACGGTGATGTGATGTTTTCTGTCGACAGTGCGCCGGGTTACGGCGTGCTTTCTCGCCAGGATCTGGAACAGTTGAAAGCGGGTGCGCGCATTGAGATTGCGGAAGTGAAACGCAATCCGATGGATTTTGTGCTGTGGAAAATGTCCAAACCCGGCGAGCCGCACTGGACATCTCCGTGGGGCGAAGGGCGTCCCGGCTGGCACATCGAATGTTCCGCCATGAACTGCAAACAGCTTGGCGAGCATTTTGATATTCACGGCGGTGGTTCCGATCTGATGTTCCCGCACCATGAGAACGAAATTGCCCAGTCGACCTGCGCCCATGACGGTCCCTACGTCAACTACTGGATGCATTCCGGTATGGTGATGATCGATCGCGAGAAGATGTCTAAATCGCTCAACAACTTCTTTACCGTGCGCGATGTGCTGAAGTATTACGACGCGGAAACTGTGCGTTACTTCCTGATGTCTGGTCATTACCGCAGCCAGTTGAACTACAGCGAAGAGAACCTGAAACAGGCTCGTGCGTCTTTAGAGCGCTTGTACACGGCGCTGCGCGGTACCGATGCGGCGGCGACGGCGCAAGGGGGCGAGGCGTTTGAAGCGCGTTTCCGCACGGCCATGGACGATGACTTTAATACGCCGGAAGCTTACTCGGTGTTGTTTGACATGGCGCGCGATGTCAACCGCCTGAAAGCGGAAGATGCGGTGGCCGCCGATGCGCTGGCAGCCGCGTTGCGCCGTCTGGCGGGCGTGTTGGGGCTGTTGGAGCAAGACCCGGAAGCTTTCCTGCAAAGCGGTTCTCAGGCGGATAATGATGAAGTGCAGGAGATTGAAGCCCTGATTCAACAGCGTAACGACGCGCGTCAAGCCAAAGACTGGGCGCTGGCCGACGTAGCGCGTGCGCGCCTGACGGAAATGGGGATTGTATTAGAAGACGGCCCACAGGGTACGGTTTGGCGTCGTAAGTAACGCTACTGCACGTAACGTGTTACTGCACTAAAAAATTCGCCCGCGAACGTTTACCGTCGCGGGCGATTTTTATGGGGTCAAACGACGGGCTGTCGCTTAGGGCGCTACAGTGACCGATTGCCCGGCAAAGGTGACCCGTTGACCGGCAATGATTTTGCAGCGTTTGCGCGTTTCTACCTGGCCGTCAACGGTGACGCCACCGTCAGCAATGGCGGCTTTGGCGGCAGCGCCGCTTTCACTCCAGCCAAGCAGTTTAAGCAGATCGCACAGTTCAACGTGCGGGTGTTTATCGAGATGAAAAGTTTCCATAACATCCTGCTGTAAGAAAGAAAAAGGCGCGCCTGAGCGCGATGTTAACGTGATGCGTTAACCGTATTCAGTGCTGTCACGCGTTGCCGTCGTGGTACTCTTCGCAGGCTTGCAGCGTATTTTGAATCAGGGTGCCAACGGTCATCGGGCCAACGCCGCCGGGTACCGGTGTTATTAGCGACGCGCGCTCCTGCGCGACGGAAAACTCTACGTCGCCCACCACTTTGCCGCTGTCCAGGCGATTGATGCCAACATCGATCACGATGGCGCCCGGTTTAATCCACTCGCCGGGGATAAAGCCCGGTTTGCCCACTGCCACGATCAGCAGCTCGGCCTGCTCAACGTGTTGGCGCAGGTTCTTGGTAAAACGGTGGGTGACCGTGGTGGTACAACCTGCCAGCAGCAGCTCCAGACTCATCGGGCGGCCAACGATATTGGAAGCTCCCACCACCACGGCGTTCAAGCCGAACATGTCCACATTGTAGCGTTCCAGCAGCGTGATGATGCCGCGCGGCGTGCAGGCACGCAGTAGCGGGTCGCGCTGACACAGACGGCCGACATTGTAGGGGTGGAAACCGTCCACGTCTTTATCGGGTGCGATGCGCTCGATGACTTTGGTGTTATCAATGCCTTCGGGGAGTGGCAGCTGAACCAAAATGCCATCAATGGCGTTGTCGGCATTAAGTTCATCAATTAGCGCCAGCAGCGCGGATTCGGTGGTGGTAGCGGGTAAATCATAAGAGCGTGAGACAAAGCCCACCTCGTCACACACTTTGCGTTTGCTCGCGACGTAAATCTGTGAGGCGGGATTATCGCCGACTAACACAACCGCCAGCCCTGGCGCACGCTTGCCCTCGGCCAGACGTTGCTTGACGCGCGCACAAACTTCATCCTTCACTTGCTGCGCAATCGTTTTACCATCAATAATCTTCGCTGCCATCTCTCTGGAAATCCATCAAATAAAACTACGGGGGATGGAGCTATTTTGTCAGAAGCAACGCGCGCTGTCAGGCTCTGTATCAATATAAATTCGTCCGCACCTGACCGCTGTTGGCTTCTTCCGCCGCAATTTCAACGCGATTTCTGCCGTTATTCTTGGCCTGATACAACGCTTTATCTGCGCGATTAATCACGCTCTCCGGTGCCTGAGCCGGTGTGGTACCGACAAAAAGATAGACGCCTGCACTGGCGGTGACGACTTTTTCATCCAACGTGGTGAGTTCATGGGGGATGCGCTGGTGTCTGATGGCTTCCAGCGCCCGCTCCGCGAAGGCCACGGCGCCTTCTTCCGTCACATCCATCAGAATGATGACAAACTCTTCGCCGCCGTAGCGTGCAATCAAATCCTCCTTGCGGCGCGGCATACTGCTTAACGCATGGCTCACGGTTTGCAGACACTTGTCACCCTCGACATGGCCGTAATGGTCGTTATATTTCTTGAACATATCGACATCGAGCATGATAAGCGCTATTCGTTTTCCGGAAAGGGCCGACTGCGCGATGGTCTCTCGCAGGAAAATATCAAACTGCCGTCGGTTTGCCAGGCCGGTGAGGCCATCCAACAGCGCCAGCGTTTCCAGCGTGTGATTCATCGCGGTGAGCTGGTCGCGCACTTTAGTCAGGTCGATCTGGTTCTTCTCATTGATGTTGATCTGCTTAAGCACGATCGCGCCCATGCTGCTCATGATCAGCAGCAAGGTAAGGGCGATAGCGGTATAAATGGTGGAGTCGACTTTCCAGTTGGAGAGCACCTGGGTTTTGTTATAACCCGCCGCAATCACAATCGGGTAGCGTTTCAGCCGGGTATAGCCATAGATGCGCTCAACGTGGTCAACGGCGGAATAGAAGGTGGCCGTACCGCTGGCGGATGTTTTCAGATGCTCCACAAACAGCGGGCTTGCGGATACATCGCGATTAATTTGTGAATCATCAAAAGGACGCCCATACAGGATATGCCCGTCCGACAGCAAAATGGCTAATACGTCAGTCTCGCCCATCGAGTAATAGCCGTAATAGAGTTTGAAATAATTGATAGAGATGGTGGCGAGCAGCACGCCTGCAAAACTGCCATCACCATTATTCAAACGCATCGAAACCGGAATAATCAGATCGTCAGTGGTGCGGCTACGGATGACATTACCAATATACAAACTGTTACTGGGATTATTTTGATGATATTTGAAGTATTCGCGATCGGAGTTATTGGCATTTTTAGGCGTGTAATCCGCGGCGTTTACCAGCCAGTGTCCTGAAGCGTCATAGATAAAGATGCCGTGTAGTTGCGGCAGCGTTGATTTACGATTTTTCAGCGTTTGTTGCAGACGGGGCAGTTGTTGCCCACCAAACCCATCCTGTTCAATGCGTTCATTGAGATCCTGGAGCAACAGTTCCACTTGCAAGAAGGTGTCTTCGGCGTGACGTGAAAGCGAAAGAGATAAGTTATCCGCCTGCTTTTCGGTGGCTTCAAGGGTGCGTTGATAGGAGTTAAAAACCACCCATCCATTAAGTATGACCACGGCCAGAATAATAAAAAGGATAAAACCTGCCATCAGGTTTTGCAGAGACGGTGATGTGCGTTGTTCTGTCGACTGCGCGCGTGTATTCATGCAATGGTATCCCTTGTCCCCCATGCTGACATGTCCGCATTACTTATCCATGTCAGTAAAGTATCCCGCGAAAAGAGAATTTCTCTGCCCCGATAAGTCTATGTTAATGATTTTAAATGGCAGCATAGAAAAACGCAGGATGCGAATACACTAAGTGTAGCCGTGTTATTAAAAAGCGAGTCTTAAGTGGTGTTTTTTTAATAACGGGCGGCATGATTTGCCGCCCGTTGTGATTATTCAGCCTTATTTTTCTGAACGCAGCCTGACGATAAGGCACATAACGCTGGCGAGTGTGGCAAGCAGGGTGACGCCCGGCCAACCGGCGATCGACATCGCTTTGGCACCCAGTGCCGATCCTGATGCCATGCCGATAAATACGCCGGTAAACAGCAGGGCGTTGAGCCGACCACGTGCCTGAGCGTTCAAACTGTAAACCAGCGTCTGGTGGGAAACCAATGCGGATTGTAATCCCAGGTCAAAACCCACGGCGGAAAGCGCAATCAGGGCCAATTGACCGTGCAGCGGCAGTGCAGGTAACAGAAACAAGGCGGCAAAAGAGATGGCCGAGAGCGCCGCGCCTAACTGTGTGACTTTTCCTGCGCCAAAACGATCCGACAGGCTGCCTGAGAGTGGGGCGGCCAGTGCCCCGGCGGCCCCTGCCAGACCGAAGGTACCGGCGACGGCGCTGCCCAATTGGTAATGCTGTTCCAGCATCACCGCCAGCGTTGACCAGAATGCGCTAAACCCGACAGAGAGCAGCCCTTGCGCCAGTGCCGCACGGCGCAGTGCCGGATAGCTGCGCCACAGTTGCAGCATAGAGCGCAGTAAACCTGGGTAGCTCAAGGCCGAGTGTTGCGCAAAGGCAGGCAGAATACGCCACAGGGCAACACCGATAATCGCGATACTGACGGCGGCCAACTGGTACATAGCCCGCCAGCCAATGTATTCACCCACCACGCCGCTCACGGTTCGAGACAGCAGTATCCCGATCAACAAACCGGTCATGACGGTGCCGACATTTTTTCCCTGTTTTCCCGCTGGGGCCAAAATGGCCGCGACGGGCACGATATCTTGCGCCAGAGTGGCGGCCATACCGAGCAGCAGGCTGGAAAGCCACAGTGCGGTTGGCCCTGTCACCTGACTACACAGCCAGAGCATGGCAGTCAGCGCCGCGCTTTTAACGGCAATGATCTTACGCCGATCGTAGCGATCGCCGAGCGGTAATAAAAGCAGGATGCCGAGCGCATAACCGATTTGCGTCAACGTGGGCACCAGCCCCATGCCATCAAGTGTCAACTGCAAGTCATGACCTATCTGCGGCAGAATCGGTTGAACATAGTAAATTGATGCCACGCTGAATCCCGCGCCAATGGCAAGGATGAGCGTCATCAGGCCGGAAAGGGTCGGCTGTGCGACGCTTTCGCTCTCGGTGTTTGATATGGTCGACATGTGAATTTCCCCGTTGTGCTGTCGTGTTGGGGCGTATTGTTCAGCAATGTGGCGTCGCGTTGTAGCCGGATAAGTGGTAAAACAGTTATACGTATCGCGTATGAGTGATGGCATAGTGAGCAACATAGATCGTATAGAATTGATGCAGACGCTGACGCGCATTATTGAAAGTGGTTCTCTGTCGGCAGCGGCGCAGCAGATGGGGACGACTCAGGCGACCATCAGCCGCCGTTTGCAAGCGCTGGAGCAGTTGCTGAATACCAAGCTTCTGCTGCGCACTACCCATGCCATGAAGCTGACGGATGACGGTGAGCGCTGTTACCAACACGCGCGATCGCTGATCGCCGCCTGGGAGGCGCTAGAGGACGATTTGAAAGGGGCGGATGCTGAACCCACGGGCGTGCTTCGGGTGCGTGCTCCGCATGCGTTTGGTCAGGAACAGCTTATTGCGCCGCTGACGCAATTTCTCAATCAGTACGGGCAACTCTCCGTGGAGTGGATGCTGAACGATAAATCACCGGATTTTATTGCCGACAATATTGACTGTGCGATACACGTTGGGCCAGCCACCGATCCGGCGACGGTTGCCACGCGTTTAGCGGAGGTGCCGCGTATCATCGTGGCCTCTCCCACGCTGTTGGCTCAGGCTAAGAACGCCATTGAAGATATTGATGCTTTGGCGGCGTTGCCCTGGATCGCCATCCGGCAGTTTTATCACTACGATGTGACGTTGTCCCACAGTGAAACCGGGCAGAGCGAGCACTTTTCCATTGTTCCACGGCTCACGTCAGACAGTCTGTATGCCGTGCGTCAGGCCGCATTAAGCAGTATTGGCGCGGTCATTATTTCGGCCTGGCTGGTGGAGGATGACATCCGCTCCGGTCGGCTGATTCATGTGTTACCGCAGTGGCAAGCCTCACCACTGCCGGTTTTCTTGCTCTACCCTTATGCCAACTACTATCCCGCACGGCTGCGCAAATTTTTGGCGTTAATGCGCGATGCCATGCCGGGATTAGTGGGAATGCGTAAACCCGAATTCCGTTAGCGTACCTCTGCCAGCAGCGGGGTATCATTCAGCGCGCCTGTCAGTTCACTGATATGGCGAATGCCCTGCTGTTGACAGTAGTGGTGCAGGTCATCGAGCAGCGTAATCATGGTTTGCGGTTGGATAAACGTTGCTGTGCCCACCTGTACGGCACTCGCCCCTGCCAGCAGGTAGGCGATGGCATCTTCCGCGTTGGAAATACCGCCGCAGCCGATGATGGGAATGGAAATATGTTTGTGGCACTGGTAGACCATGCGCAGCATGATGGGCTTGATGGCCGGGCCGGAGAGACCTCCCATGATATTGCCCAGCCGAGGTCGCCTGCTGTGGATATCAATACTCATGCCCAACAGCGTGTTACCCACCACCACCGCATCCCCCCCTTCGTTTTCTACCGCCTGCGCCACGGCGGCGACATCCGAGGTATTCGGCGTCAGTTTGGCCCAGAGCGGCAGGGAAGTCGCCTGACGCAACGCCTTGATCACTCGGGCGGTTGCCACCGGTTCAATGGCGAAGGCGCGCCCATCCTCTTCAATATTGGGGCAGGAGATGTTGGCCTCGATAGCGGCAATGCCCGGCACTTCGCTCAGGCGCGCTGCCAGGGTGGCAAACTCCTGTGCAGTCGGTGCGGATATGCTGGCGATCAGCGGCGGCGCATAGCGCTGATAAAACGGCAGCGTATGTTCAATAAAGTCCTCAACGCCTTTACTGGGAATACCAATGGCGTTGAGCATGGCCGAATCCAGCTCACACACACGCGGCAGCGGGTTGCCGCTGCGCGGGTGCAGCGTGAAGGTTTTGGTGACGAAAGCGCCAAGGCGATTAAAGTCAATCACGTCGGCCAATCCTTCGGCAAAGGTGCCTGACGCGGGCATCACCGGATTTGCCAGACGCAGTCCGTTAATATCGACGCTCAAATCCGTCATAACACCACCTCATGCAGCGGAAATACCGGGCCGTCGTAGCACACGCGTTTATCGCTGAGCGCGTGGCTCTCTTTATCGCGCATGGGACGAACGCAGCAGTAGCACATGCCCAAACCGCACGCCATCTGCTGTTCCAGTGCGGCTTCGCCGCTGAATCCCAACTCCTGTGAGAGGCGTTGCAACAGGTGAATCACGCGGGATGAACCGCAGGTATAGACGGCATCGATCGGGCGCTGCTGGTGCACGGCGCGAATGCGTTGCTCAACCTGGGCCATGGCGCTGGAGCCATCACTGTCCGTCACTTCGATAACAGTGGCACCGCTGGCGAGAAAACGCTGCTGCGACATCAAGTGCTCAGGATCGCGCGCACTCAGCAGGGCGGTAACCTGAACATGATGCGCCGCCGCGTGCTCGGCCAGCGGTGCCAATGTTGCCAGACCGACGCCGCGCCCGGCGACCAGAATATGGCGATGGCCCGGTTGCAGCGTGAAGCCGTTGCCCAGCGGACCCAGCACATTCACCGCATCCTGTGGGCGCAGCGTCGACAAACCGCGCGTTCCGGCACCGACCACTTTATACAGAAAATCGACATAGCCCTGCTCCGCATTGGCAAACCAGGTGCTCATCGGGCGGCGGAAAAACGGTTTATCCTGCTCCGTTTGCGGGCATTGCAGGTTAAAGAATTGGCCCGGTTTCACCTGTGCCGCAAGCGCATCGACACGCACGCGCAGATGTTTATATTCATCATTGACCCATTCATTACTCAGCACGCTGGCGGCATTTTCGCGTGCGGTACTTCCTCTACGGGAACAGGCACGCGCGGCATCGTCACGCATTGTCATAAAAACTCCGGTGATATAGATAAAATAAATTTCCCTGGCGCGGTGTAAAAAAGAGAAACCAATCCGCGCATAATGTTTTCGCCCTGGTGTGGCGTTGTATTTATGAGTTACCGCTATAATGAAGCGCCATCACGGTATTCTCCGCGGGTGGCTACATTTGTCAGTCAGAACCGTTGATGATAAAATAATGCAAATTATTCAGTGGCCTGGAATCATGAACCTCACGTCGATCGATTATTTGGCTATTGGGCAACGGTTGCGTGCATACCGGATTGCCGCGTCGCTTAATGCGGAACAGATTGCTGCCGAACTGGGTATATCGCGTGCGGCGGTATACCGTCTGGAAAAAGGCGAAATAAAAAAGATCGAAACCCTTGAGCGTCTGGCGCAGTGCCTGAATACCACTGTCGAGACGTTGCTGGGCGTGGGCATGGAGTATTATCCCCATGCCAGCGGCTTCTTTGAGAGAATGCGCCAACTTGAAGAGGGCTCTACGCGTATTTATTCTCACTTTGAACCGTTCTCCTATCTGCTCACCTCAGAAAAATACGATGCCTACCTGCAACAGATGTTGCTGGAAACCGACAGCACGACGGTGCAGGGCGACAAACTTGACCCGAAGTCATTACAAACGCTGGCTATCCTGTCGGAACGTAAATCCCACCTGAATACCCATTTGCCGAAAATTCATAACCTGATCGGTATTCAGCACATCGAGAAATTTATTCATCTCGGGCTGGTGGGTTCCCTGAATATTTCACCCAGTACGCGCATGGAGCGTGTGCTGGCGGCGCGTCAGGAAGTGAAATACCTGCTCCAGGTATTGGAAGAGAAAAAGGATATCGTTCAGGTAGCCATCACCAAACAGACCATCCCTTCTTCTACCTTCCAGATTTTCTATAACGACAGTGAGGCGCTTTCGGTGGCCTCCAGCCCTTTCCGTTTGGGGGAATTACCCAATATCAGCGCCGGGGTGGCGTGGGTTTCCTCATCAAAAGAGGCGATTCACCACCATCAATCCCTGTTCGATGCGCTGTGGGAAAATGCCGCCAAAGGGGAAGATGCCCTGCGTTTGTTACGTGATACCCTCGATCGCTACTGATGACGCGCTCTGTTGTTTCTGCTTCAGGCGTTGGCTAACCGCGCCAGCGTGTTTTTCAATACCGTGGCGGCCAGTGCGATATCCTGCGGTGCCGTGTATTCCGCCGGGTGGTGGCTGATGCCTTCCCGAGAAGGCACAAACAGCATCGCCGTGGGGTAGTGACTGGCCATGTACATCGCATCGTGCCCGGCACCGCTCGCCATGCGCATGCTGGTAATCCCCTCTTGCGCGGCGCTTTCTTCTAACACACTGCAAATCGATTTATTCAGCAGCGTCGGGGTTTCAGCGGCCAGCGATTCCAGCGCAATCTGCACATCGTTCTCTTTCGCCACTTTGCTGACGGAATCGGCCAGACGATCCGCTACCCGTTGAATGCTGTTTTTATCGATGCCACGAATATCAACATAAAACTTCACCAAACCGGGGATCACGTTCATCGCGTTGGGCGACACGTCCAGTTTGCCGACGGTGCCAACGGTGCCATAGACCATCTCTTTACAGGCTGCATGGTGCACGTCTTCAATGATCATGGCGCTGGCGACCAGAGCGTCATGACGCTGGTACATCGGCGTGGCACCGGAATGGTCGGCAAGACCGGTTACGGTCACGCGAAAGCGCGTTGGTGCCGCAATGCCTTCAACAATTCCGAGGGTTTTTCCTTCGTTTTCAAGGCGGCGTCCTTGTTCAATGTGCAGTTCGATAAAGGCGTCGTAGCGTGCGGGTGCTAGCTCACAGCTGGTGAATTCATGCTCGGTATAACCTGCCGCGCTCAGTGCCTGAAATACCGTTAATCCTTGATCGTCGGTGTTTTTCATCCACGCGCTACGATCGATGTGCCCGGTCAGCACTTTGCTACCGATACAGGAAAAACCAAACCGGCTCGACTCTTCAGCACGGAACACCACCAGTTCCAGGCTGCGTTTTAGCTCGCCGGGTTCGAATTGCGCCAGGGCATACAGGCCAGCGATCACGCCCAGCGTGCCGTCGTATGCGCCCCCGCTCGGCACGGAGTCAATGTGTGAACCGGTGCCAATCGCGGGAAGCGAACGGTCATGACCGGGCAACCGCGCGAATATCGTGCCCATCGCGTCCCGGCATACCTCAAGCCCCTGCGTCGCCAACGTGTCGGCCAGATAACGGTGCGCCGCCTCGTCCTCCCGGCTGAAGGCGAGACGCGTGACGCCATCCTGACCGTGGGTGGTGGAAAATTGGCGTAATTCTTCCAGCAACACCGTGATGTCTTCTGTGGTGAAACGGGGCGGCATAGGGACTCCTGATCCTCTGTACTGTCAGCCATTACCGGTTAACCCTAAGGGCCAACCACGTTGGTAAACCTGGGCTGATGTTATGGTTTTTAGTGTTGCTCGTTTTTTTAATGCTCGTCAATATGATTGTCTAAAAATTTAGACAAAAATCGAAATGTGCTAGTAGGGGATTTAGCAATAAGCTGTTTTTAAGAAAGTATTTGTTTGTGGTAATAAGAAAAAACGATGGGTGATGTTCGTTTGTGTCAATTTTTAGATATCCATTGCTGAACACAGTTGACAAGTTGCGGTATTCGTTTTAGAAAAGGTAGCTTCCCTATGTGGTTGACTAACCGCGACTAAAGGTGGCAATGATGGATTTTACAACGGTATATCATGCATTTACTCAGAGTCTGGATGGCACGGATAGCTATGTTGTCTTGCGCCGCGATTTGGACAGCCTGATTGGGAGCGATCCTGATAACGCGGTTTCCTATTACGTTTTACGCGGTCTGGCGGATAGCTATGTGACATTGTATGCCGATCAGGCAGTTAGCCCTGATTTCGCGCATCAGGCTAAGACGGAAATGATTCGATTGCTTGATATCGTAAAACCGGCGTTGGCAGATAAAACCGCATCGGTAGCGGTGCGCTATCAGGCGATTAACGCGTTGGTGACCAGCTACTCATCGGGAAAAAAACGGTTTTAGTGTGCGATTCGCCCCCCGGCATCCAGCGATGCAAGGGGTTGCTCTGCCAAACATCCTCCGCTTTCAGGAGGATTTTTTTTAACTATTGCTTGTTATTTTGTATCAAAAATAAAACAAACGGGTAAATTTTGCTGCCTACCACTGTTTAAGGCCAAAGATGAGAAATCAGTGCATAGGTTTGCATGTTAGGCGTGAATTCTTTTATTGCACTGATTTAGTGATAATATGGTGCGTTTGCATTATTTTGGTGCTGGTGTTTACCGTAATCAGTGCACAACCCTTTTAGTACAAATTGGCATTCCCCTGTTCTTAGGAAATGGCTGAAAAATAACTCGTTATAAATCAAATTATTATTCATTTCGCACTCCGTCGTTGGGCGCTTTTGCGAAGTAAACGTTTGCGTGGGTGTTGGAGGAAAAGTGGTATGACTATTGCTAGTCATGCTTGTATCAAAAATGATACTGGTGGCGCACAAGGGCAAGGGTGGCAATACCAGGCACGTAATTTCATATTCTTATAACAATGATTCAGGAGAGCAGGATGGAATCCATTCCTTCACAAAGTGCACCCGCGTCAAGGCCGGAGAGCACGGAAAAAGAACACGTTGACAGCTACAGTTGGAAAGCATTAGCAGGGTCGGCAGTGGGCTACGCCATGGACGGATTTGATTTGCTGATTCTCGGCTTTATGCTGACGGCGATATCTGCGGATTTGAGCCTGACGTCCGGTCAGGCGGGATCGTTGGTCACCTGGACACTGATCGGCGCTGTGATCGGTGGTTTGATTTTTGGTGCCTTGAGCGATCGTTACGGTCGTATTCGTGTTCTGACTTGGACCATTGTGCTGTTCGCTGTGTTTACCGGGCTGTGTGCTTTTGCGCAGGGCTACTGGGATTTGCTGATCTACCGAACCATTGCCGGTATCGGTCTGGGCGGTGAGTTTGGCATTGGTATGGCGCTGGCGGCGGAAGCCTGGCCCGCCAAGCATCGCGCCCGCGCGTCTTCTTATGTTGCACTGGGCTGGCAGGCTGGCGTTTTAGGTGCAGCGCTGATTACCCCTGCGCTGCTGCCGCACATCGGCTGGCGTGGCATGTTTTTGGTGGGGATTATTCCGGCCTTTGTGGCCTGGTTTATTCGTCACCGCCTGCACGAGCCGGAAGTGTTTGTACGTAAGACCGATAAAAAAGCCTCGACCTGGTCTTCTTTCAAACTGCTGATGAAAGACAAGGCGACCAGTAAAGTCAGCGCCGGGATCGTGGTGCTCACCTCAGTTCAGAACTTTGGTTATTACGGCATCATGATCTGGATGCCAAGCTTTCTGTCCAAAACCCTGGGCTTCAACCTGACCAAATCGGCCATGTGGACCTCGGTGACTATTTTAGGCATGATCGCCGGTATCTGGGTGTTTGGACAACTGGCGGATCGTATTGGCCGCAAACCCTCGTTTTTGTTGTTCCAGGTTGGCGCTGTCGTTATGGTTTTGACCTATTCTCAACTGACCGATCCCATGACCATGCTGTGGGCCGGTGCGCTGCTCGGCGTGTTTGTTAACGGTATGATGGGTGGCTATGGTGCGGTGATGTCTGAAGCGTATCCAACCAATGCCCGTGCGACCGCGCAGAACGTGCTGTTCAACATTGGACGCGGTATTGGGGGTTTTGGCCCCGTGGTGATTGGTGCAGTAGCCAGCGTTTACTCTTTCCAGATGGCGATCGCGCTGCTTGCCGCTATCTACGTGCTGGATATTCTGGCGACGCTGTTCCTGATCCCTGAATTGAAAGGGAAAGCGCTGGAATAACGTTTCTCCGGGTAAGCGTACAAGGCCAGAGCATATGCTCTGGCCTTGGCGTTTAGCGCGTTTGAGTGGTGTCGGATTTGCCCGGCATCATGCGCAGCAGCGTATTGTCGCGCTGAACATAATGGTGAAAGAGTGCTGCGCCTGCATGCAGGGCAATCAGCACATAGCCCAGATTGGCGAGCGTTTCGTGAATGTCTTTCAGCAGGAACTGAGTGTCTTCATCGGGCGTGACGAAAGGGGAGACGGTGAAGCCCATGAGCGACCATTCATTGTCGCCATATGCCATCATGGCAATGCCCAATAAAGGCAATGCCAGGAAAGTAGCATAAAGCACGATATGCGTCAGCGTGGCGAGGTGATGCTGCCATTGCGGTGGCGCAGGCACGATCGCGGGCGTTTGGTATTTGTGCTTGAGCCCTATGCGGATAAACATCAATACCCAAACGGCAACCCCTGCGTTGTAATGCAACGTTCTCATTGCGGAAAAGGCAAAGGATGAGCGTGGAAACCAGCCCCGCAATTCCATCGCCGCATACGCCAGCGCAATCAGCAGCAGCGTTATCCAATGCAGGTGAATCTGTAATCTGGAGAATCGAGTCATCGTGGCATATCCCATTGAATGCTATAGCGAGTCGGCAGCAAGAAACCGTAACATAAACAAACGTTGAGAGTTACCGGAAATAACGCCACATCGTCAAGGGAGATTTAAAATCTTTACGTCCTGCCTCGTCCGCCAATCAGCACATCAACTGCCGTATTTAAAGTTAAACCCAAATGCAGGCGTGGTGGTGTTGTATTCACGGAACTTATAGATAAGCGGGTTCCACTGAGCGGTATTGAGGGAGCCATCTTCGTTCAACAGGTATTCATCGATCCACACCTGTTTGATATCCAACTCCACCAAAATGAAGGCCGCTTTCTCAATAACGTCGACGGTTTTACATTCAGCCTGAATCGGGCAATCTGCAATACGATCGGGGGAAACCTGCGTGGAGGCTTCCAGGGTAAATCCGCTTAAATCCGCTTTATCTGAGCAGTAGGAAAAACCCTGACTCAATTTACTGTCAGGCACAATTTCTCTTCCGGTCACACGGCCCAACTGCTCAATTTTAGACCACAACTGATGCGGGGGGATATTGATCACCACATCCGAACCGGCCACGATATTGTCGTGAGTTTTGTTGCTTTTATTTACGCCAATCATCAGCGTATTGCCGAGTGAAAAAGAGGCAGAGAGTGGCGCGATATTCAGTTGTTGCGTGATGGGGTCGCGAGTTGAAGCCAAAAATACCGGAAAACCATAGTAAAACGATTTTACGTTAACGCTTTTTTTCATTATCAATCACCTCAGTAGAACGTGGACGGGCGTAATGCCATCAGGCCTTAGCCCTCCCCGATACTACTGCCATCATTTCTACCAGAACAATGACCCGAAAGAGGGAGGCAATACTCCTTTATTATCAGTGCATGTATAAAAACGGGGCCGAGTCATCAGTGGCTAACATGATGGTGAATGCGATAGCCTGTTTTTTGAGCAATGCAAAAATAATTGCCTATCAATCAATTTCAAGTTCTCGGTCCATTGGTTAATACCAATGATCTCACTCATCGATATTATATCGTTTAATGATATGAAAATTCGGTATCACTAAATACACTATTGATTGTTTTGTTTGTATTTTTGAATATCTGATGGTCATGTAATTTTTAATAAAATGGATGTCTTTTATGCCAAAAGCAATACAATGCAATAATACTAATCGTAATATAGTGTTATTTTCACAAACAGGTTTTCCTGAGCAAGAAACTTGTAACATCACTGCGACATGCTTGCAAGATATAATAGTTGTAAAAAATTCGCGAGAAGAACCCTCTTTTAGCAAAAAACCAGGTGCTGCCGGGTGTGATAGCGAGCATTTATTAAGTGAGCCTGGCTCATCCGAAAATGTAAGGCCTACTAATGGCTTCTTTGGCAGAATGTGGCATCCCGCTTTTCAGCGTGCTGTTGGTATTGTGGCTGGATTAGTTTTAACAGCGACAGTTGGGCGTAAAATATACAGCACTTATGGCAATGTGAATCCATCTACTGAAAATAGAAGCGTAGAAAAAAACGACTCTCTTTCTTTTGCTGTGCATCAAATTGTGCAGGGTAATAACGCCTACAGCATGCAGAGATTAAACGCAATACAACAGGATTCCGATAAAAACGCTGTGCTAAACGCCAGCGAAAACTCACTCACTAATCACTCCTCTGTGACTCGAGAGTTTAAAATAACACTGCATGAGTATTTGAAGGAAATTGAAGTCATTGGAAAGTTAGCACCTCTACACTTGGATGATTTTTATAATAAGGTTTTTAATGTTGATATGAAAATAAGGGTGCAGCGGTCACATAATGACTTAAAGGAAAAAAAGATATCGGTTTCAGAGGAAATAAATTTTTTTTTGAATGATCCAATGATCGATTGGCGAATTAGAAATGAACTGCATTTGTTATACTCCAAAGCGAATGAAACAGTCGAGGTCAGTAATGCTAAAAACGGTCAGGTAAGGGATGCGAAGTTGATCTTGGCCTGTATTGATTTAACATTGCATTATCTTCATGAAAATAGGAAAAATGGGTTAAGTGGCGTTTCTTTCATCTATGGGGTGTTTTTTATTGATAAGTTATTATTGATTTTAGACGAAGTGAAGTTAGCGAGGAAAGGGGGGGAGGGTAAAAGACTGCGCCAGGATGTTAAGTTATACATCAGTGATATATATTCAAATAAGAATGTCGATATGCCATACGATGTGATGGATATGTATAAACACACTATTACGCACGGCCAGGTTTTGCATAAAAACAGGAATGATTATTTCTATTCAGCAATAAGAGAGCATGTCTTAAAAGGTGAAAATGTTACCGCGCAAAAACCAGAAAAAGACGAAGTGAAGATTATTGATCTCACTTTTTGTCAAAAAGAAAGAGAAAATCCAACACTGAGTGATACCTTGCGACTCATTGCTAAGGCAATAAAGCATCCCCTATCCACACTCGCTGAAGAAGGAAGAATTCTCTATGATTATAATGTTAAAGAGGAGGGATGTGCAACAGACATGCATATTGTTGAGCTAACTAAGAAAATAGATGAAAGTATTGATCTGCTTATGGAGTGGGTACCGCATTATAACCGGGGTCGGATGATTTTATCAATGGCTGCAACTTCTATGGATATGATTGCCGATGCCATCGATGGGAATGAGTTATCCGTGAGTTCCGTAAGTGAAATATATGGCTATTTTATTAGTTTTACCAAAGATCTGCTTTCTTCACTTTCAGCAAAACAAATAAATGACATGGAGTCTAAAAATTTAGAAGATGAAATTCTTAAGATGACCAGAAAAATAAAACACACAAATAACAGATTAACAATCGAAACTTCAGACCCTGATGAAATAACTTTTATCGATAGAGAATATGGGAATTTTGTCGATGAAATGAGTAAAAAAGTTATTTATTATAATGATGATAATGCTTGGCATATAAGTCCAGATGTTCGTTTCACACCTGAAACAAAAAAAATATTGGAAAATACGTATGGAATCTATCAACAAGGATATGATATTTATCTCATTAAAAATAGCTCTCCGGATTTATATGCGGATGGAACGTTGGCAAGAATAGATGATATACTTCATGTTTTTGTTGATAATGAGATGTATTCTGTTTCTGAAACGCTTATTTCGGATGGTGTTTATCGTTATGTAGCAAATAAAGATGATGTATTTACGCCCGTGGTTAATATCGGTGGTGTATGGGAATTTGAAAGTAAGCATTCACCATACGTAGGCGAGGATCTTATTGATTTTTTGGTCAACAATGAAAGAATAAGAGAAAAGTTGGTCAGTGAGGATACCCTTCATGAAAATGTGACACCAATTCGTCCATCGGTACTTTATCAGTATGATGGCAAGCATAATAAATACATAAAAATTGATGATAATTATTATCTTTTTAAAACTAATGATTTTTCATCGAGCTATATTGAAGGGTGTCATGACATTTTACCTGTTAATTTTGATGCTGGTAAATACCATGTTCATTTTGATCTGTTAGGAAATATGTATGATGTATATAAAATAGCCTTGAGACAGCCACTTGAACAGGATGATGTGGGTAAGTATTATTTAGACAGTTCCGTGATTAATAAAATATCTAAAAGAAGATTTTTAAACACGGCTAACGGTATTTTCAGTTTCCAAAAATCATTTTCTCAGTATATGTCAAAGTCGAATAACATTGATGGTGCAGTCACTATCAATAGAGTGGATTATATTATCTTTGATAAAAACTTTATAGAGATATCTAATAATGGGGATGATACTTATTTATTGGGGAGGGATGATAATATAAAAATATACAAAAATTCAAAAAGCAATACTTATTTTATCATGCCAAAAAAAGTTAATGAGATATTCAAAGCACAACAGTTAAAAATTCGCGATTCACGCTGCATCGCTAAACGGCAGGTTTTATCACTATGCACCGCACGTTTTATGGAGTCAAAGGACATAACTACGCTTCTTAGAAGAAACTCTGATCATAGTATAAATATTGATGCTCCAGTTGAACACCTTGAGCCCTATGGAGATGCTGATGGCTTTTTTAAAGAAAAAGAGGCTTCTTATTCCCTTTATTTTTTATCTAATGATGGCGTTTTTTTTCATGCCAAAGAGGAACCTATCAGCGACGGTATGGTTCCTGTATTTTTCAAAATCTATGGTAAAAAAAATGAGGGTGAGATAGACAAAAATATCATCATTGCTGATGTCTGTATTATCAAGGATTTTGACACAAAGCAGACGATAATCACTACGCCATCAGAAGCTCTTGAAATGGTTTTTAATTTAGATGCTGAGGTATCAAGCGCTTTATCAAAATGGCAAAATTCCGATATTAAACGTGAGCCTTTTGAAACTTCTTTCACATCGTTGGACAACTTGAAAAAAAAATTATTGGATAATGGTGATGTACAACATGTCAAGGATTTTTTCTCTCTCAGCAGTAAAAAATTAGTAACGTCAATAAAATACAGTAATGAATTTATTGATGATTACAAAATTGATGTTCTCGAGAATAAAGATGATTATTCTTTCAATAGTATCACGTCTATTGCAGATTCTCCCTCTCATGCCTATCTTTTTGAGGTATTCAATGATGCCTTTGATAAGACTAAGAAAGATATTTCGAAAGTCCGTATGCTGATCGAAAAACAATCTCCGGAGGTGAAAGACTACGTAGAGAATAGGTTGAGAATTTCTGATTTTTCTGCTCAAAAATTATTCATTGATACGTTATTGATTAAACTGAATCGTATGGATCTTGTTTTTGATGAAAATGATAAATCGAATATTTTTCTAGTCATGAATAAGCATGAAAAAAAACAGACTATGGACAACGGTGACCTGAGTAGGAAAAATAATGTTGCTGGATTTTCATATTCAAACGATCCACTGGATAGAATCTTTATCATGACGGATTTTATTCACGCTAAAGAATATGGGTCACTCCCACCGCACATCAAATCTCAGAAACTCTCTAAGGATACCAAAGCAGTTTCTGCCACTATGTGCCATGAGTCGATCCATGCGTTGGGTCGCCCTGAAGATTATTTTTATCATTATTCTGATGGGAATGGCGATTTTGGCACTATCGAAGAAACGTTAGCACGCACTGAGCTCTATATCCGAGGGAATGTACAGATCAGAGGAGAGTTTCTTCACATGTGCAAACTCTACTTTATGAGCAACCCTGTTTACAGTTCCTATGACTTGGATAGCTTGATCAAACCTGAGAGCTTGAGTCTTTTATTCCAATATGATGATTTCCTACGTGGTGTAATATTAATCAATAACCCAGACACCATCAGCGTGCTGGTCAATGATATTGCAAAGTTTGCGTAATTTATTGTCATAGTGCATTTTTTTTAGTCTGCAACCAGCCATTCATCTGCATCATTGAACATCTCTTCAATGAGGCGATTGATGACCGCTTTGTCAGATTTACTGGCATCAGAATTTATCGCGTTCGCCTGCATGGCCTTTGCCCTGACTTCAGCATCGGGAAAGGCGCGGTGTACGCGTTTTATCAGTTCTTTTTCGATAAGCGTGTGGGCGTTGTTCAGTCCGGCAACGTTACGTTTGTCATAAACAAGTTCAACAAACATGAAAGCTATCCTTGATGTTACTGTTTTTATGTACAGTACACGGAAACATGAAGCTTGAAAAGACAATTTTACCCATCCACACTACCATAAAGACAAGATGATTCGCGTTGGAGTACATAACATGGCCGTTGGCTGGGCAGGGGATGGTGCGGTACAGGAGCAAATAGACAGCACGGTTGAGGACGCTGTTGCCAGAGTAAGAAATGAACTGCCTTCTGGTGAGAGTTTGTCGCATTGTGCCGAGTGCGGTGAGCCGATCCCGGAGGCAAGACGCAAAGCATTACCTGGCGTGCGTTTTTGTGTGAATTGTCAGAAGTCTCTGGATGTCAAACAGCAAAATTTTTCTGGTTATAATCGGCGGGGTTCCAAGGATAGCCAACTGCGCTAATTTTTTAGTTTGGAAAATATTATATTGAATATTATTTATATTCTCGGGGGTTTTATTGTTCGGCCATTCATTAAAACTAAAAAAATCAATATAATAAAAGGGTAAGCATAAATCATCGTTAACTGGTATCCGCTTATCTAAAGCCTGTATATGATTAATCATGTTTTCAATATCATGACCACGTACTTCTTGTATGAGATTGCCTATGGATGTGAGGCTTATTATAGCGGACGAGAAAAACAAATACTTATCCGTTGAGGATGCAATAAAACCATCAATGCAGAAAAATATATTGCCTGCTAAAATTAACAAAATAGCCAGTTCCACTGAATGTCCAAGCGGCAGGAAAAACCTAAGGCATCAAAATCAAACTGTCACCAAATTAACAAAAACCTGTTTACGAGAAAGCAATGTACACTATGAAGACAATAATCTATCACTCTCAACGCTGATGGCGCGTGGGCATCAATTATATGTAGAGTCGGAGAGATTGAAAACCAGTGAGATAAATGATAAACCTGTACTTCCTGATTACTCACTTGGGAGAAAATCAACGATAGCTATTGGACTCATTATGTTAGGCGGCACAGGATGGTGGTTAGGTTATTCTCGCTACCGGCAGTGGGGACGCGATTCCATTCAGCCTATCTCAGCGGATAACGGTTCGATTTATCCTGCGGAAGCGCGGTATCCTGACCAAAAAATTACTATTGAAAAATACCCTGATAGGCATGAAAAACAGGGCTATACCAATGAGGCTAATGTAACGACGCATTTTCCGAAAGCGCGTGTTTTGTACGTTCGAAAAAGACACATTGAAAAAGAGACGGAGACTAAAAAAAATGCACCAGCATACGATGACGTTAAAATAATTAAACTTACAGATTGTCGCGATGAAAGAGAGCGTTTAGCGCTGTCAGATATATTACGAGTGATTAGCAAAACGATAAGATACCCGATATCCTCATTGATTGAGGAGGGGCGGATAGTGTTAGATTACAGTATCTATGCCAAGGGGTGTGTCGATCACAGTAAGTTTAACTCAATCTCTCAAAAAATTGAAAGTGCTATCAATTCGCTGCTGTCCTGGATTCCTATGTATAACAGAACGCACTTGATTACCCTGATAGCGGCTACCGTCCTGGATATGATCTCTGATGCTATCGAAGGCAAGGAGTTATCATTATCCTATATCGAGGATATTGATAATAATATTATTAATTTGGCGAAGGATATGATCTCTTCTTTATCAACCATACAGATCAATAACATGATAAAGCCTGATGGTCAAAAAGAGATTAATGCCATGACTAATGATGTTAAATATCGCAAAGGGAAATTAATAATCAGAACAGCTCACCCTATAAGAGATATTCCTGTAAAAAACTTTTTTAACCACTTCATCGATGAAAGAAGAAATAAATATCTTTTTTATGAGAACAATCATTGGGTTGTAAATAGAAACATTCAATTTAATCACGAAGTAAAAAAAACCAAGAGATTGATTGATAAGATATGGAGGGATGAAAAGGGGGTGTTTTATTTTAGAAACAGCTCACCCGAGTTTTATGGTGATTCGATTTTAATAAGACATTTAGATGAACTGTATATTGTTATTGGAAATAGAATTTATCCGGCAAAAGAATTTCAAGTCAATCCGAGAGTGTTTCGCTACCTGGCATTGAAACACAGTGTGTATGTCCCTGTTGTACAGCGAGCAGGAAAGTGGGTGTTTGAAAGTAAAATAACCCATTCTGCGAGCAGCGATCTGGTTCATTTTTTAACAGAAAAAGAAAACATCAAAAATAGATTGGTTAGGAATCACGTAGCACACAGCGACGTTGGGCCAATAACATTATCCAGAAAATTCCAGTTCGATAAAAATTACAATCGATATCTAAAAATCAATGAAGGTTATTACAGGGTTAAGCAAGATGTGTTCGGCTCTCTGTATGTTGATGGACATCGAGATATACTTCCCTTGAGAGAAAAAGATAGCCAGTTTTATACAAAATCATACCTTGCAGAAGGACAGTTTTCATACTATAAAAAAGCGTTACAAAAACCTTTTTCCTCCCATGATGATAAAAATTATTATCTAGATAACAGCGTGGTTGAGAGGATGCCCCGTAGTCAGTTATTCATGCAAGCCAAATCCTTTTCTGATGATACTTTTCTTGCTGAACATCAATATGATAGATCCCAAAAAATTGATGGTGCCTACGTTTTAGACGGAAAATATTTTTTTCTTTATAACAATAAAATGATTGCGGTTACAGACTTAGGAAATGATTATTTTTTATTACCGAATGAGAGACATGCTGATGATGGTATTTTTTTATATAAAAACAGTCGAGGAAATACCTATTATTCTTTTCAAAAAAAAAGTGGTATCAAAATAAATAAATACAATACCAAAACATTGCAATGCAAAGTAAAGCGGCAAGTACCTTCAGGGTGCATGAACGCGTATTATGAAACGGCAGAGTTTACTTCTCTACTTAAACGGAATGTCGATAATGGCATTAAATTGTTCAACGCAAAGGAAATGTTAGAGCCATACCGCGATCTTGACGGTTTTTACCGAAATAAAAATGATGAAAATAAGCTCTATTATTTTTTTAATGATAATGTTTATTTTCATGCCAGTGAAGTGGACAGCGCCGAAGATAGAATTGCACCTGTTTATTTTAAACTGTATGGAAAAAATGCAGAGGGCGAAATAAACCCCAGTTTCGTCATTTCAGATGTCTGCATCATAAAAGATTTTTATGATAAAAAAACTATCGTGAGTACGCCTATAGAAGCACAAGAAATCGTATTGGACTTAGACAAAACGTATTCACAAAAATTACTAAGGTGGCAGCAACGCAGTTCGGAAGGTATCATCGCTGAAAAGGGAAGTGAAGATATTGAGCAGTTATTACGCAAGTTACATGAAAAATTTGATAGTGATGAAGTCACAAAACTGTTTGATTTGAGCAGCAAAAAGAGCATTACTTCCATAAAAGATGCCGATTATTATATTAATAATGCAATAAAAGAAATCATCAACAGGCCTGATTCATTTGATTATATAACGTTAGCGTCAATAGAGAATGAAAAGAGTGATGTCATTTTATCAGCGATATTCAATGAAGCCTATAGTAATGCAATAGAAATGGTTGATAAGTCAAGTCGATTTGTCAAAAGCGATCGTTATTTAGCTGATGAGTATATCATTGAGCGGTTAAAGATTTCTGATAAAAGAGTGATTGACATTTTTATTGATTCATTCACTAAGATCTCAGGTAGAATAAATCAGTTGTTTAGCATGCATAATAAAGAAAATATTATTCTTATTGTCAGAAACAAAAACCATCCGATAGCATCGGATAAGAAAAATATAGATGTGAATCGTAATGTTTTAGGTTTTTCATTTATTAATGACCCTCTTGATCGGGTTTTTTTAAATACGGATATCATCCCTGATGATTTGACCATGAATGCGAGTGATTATGAGGGATTTAGCCAGCAAGAGTACTATGTAAACTTGATGTCTGGAACACTCTGCCATGAAGCCATACATGCATTAGGCAATCCTGATGATTACTTTTATCATCGAATAGATGAAAATGGGAAACTGCAACAGGTTGAGGACGCTATCGACCGGATTGAGTATTTTATCCTGACGGGAAATGCATTCAATGATCGATTTGTCTATCTTTGTAAATCATATTTTATGAGCAACCCTATATATGCTGGAGTCAATATAGAGAGTCTGATGAAACCAGCCGTGTTTCATCAGCTTTTCGTCAGGGATAATTATCTTCGCGCTATCGTTCTGTTAAATAACCCGGATACATTAACGCTGCTGATTCGTGATTTTGCACGGGATCATGTTTTGCTGTTATAACCGGACTTGTTTGTCTTATTTAGATGTCATGCACGATGATAATTTTCTCTGTAAGTAGTCATAGGGCTAATAGCTAATGATATTTATTAATGACGAGTTATGTTGGTAACAATCGGAGCATTTATTGATGCATGTAAAAACAAACCAAAAGCATTCATTCGAAAATTTGCCTTATTGTAAAAATTTCAATGAAATGACTACCGCTCATCGATTACATCATCAGCCCAATGGCCGGCCTGTTGCATCGGCGGCGAGAAAAACCTTGGCCGAGGAAGCGAACCCGCGGGCGGATGTGTTCAGCATATTTTCGTTTATTACACGGGTTTTCTCGTTCGGCACATCCTTACCACGACGTACTGACGAGAGTGCGTTTTCTCACATATCCCTCTCGGGGCAAAAGCTGATAGATGAAAGTGAGGCGTTGAAAGAGAAAACAAGAGGTGTTAATGAACAGAAAATTGGGTTCAATCTGACAAAAAAGCAAGCATTGGTTTTTGGCAGTCTGCTCCTTGGCGCTGGATTTGCCGGAGTTGTTTATTATCGCAATAACCACTCCCCCCAAAAACAGCATAGTGATAAAAATAATTATCACAACGATCGGGGTATTTATTTGGACATTAAAAATTCTTCTGAATATCCCTATGAAATGAATGACGATGATTTTGTGAACCCTTCCATTTACACCGACAAAACTATTATTGGCATTCCTGATCCTGTAACTGGATTGTGGCA
The DNA here is from genome assembly GCF_025962655.1 of Candidatus Symbiopectobacterium sp. NZEC151. GTDB lineage: Bacteria > Pseudomonadota > Gammaproteobacteria > Enterobacterales > Enterobacteriaceae > Symbiopectobacterium. The sequence continues at coordinate 167,093 of NZ_JAGFPE010000004.1, forward strand.
AATATCAGAAGAGGAGTTTTACAATGATATTTCTGTGATAAATCAGTTGGTAGTATCCAGTTTTGACGACGGTTACGTTGTAGATCATGCTAACGCCCCTCCTGATAGAGTGGCGCGACAGAGCAGAAGAGTAATTATTAAAAATAAAAACATACTGAGTGAGATAATTAATCTTACACGCGATGAAAAAATTGACCGGCATTTAAGAAATGAATTTCATCATATTTTTAGGCGTTCAGAATCATCACCAGATGTAAAAAAAATTGAAAATAAAAGAGAAAGAAATATCAGGCTGTTGTTAAAGTGTATTCAGTATACGCATAAATATATCTATGGCGCTTTTGCTAATGAAATAAATAACCTGTCCTTTTTTCTTGCAAATATCCATTTGGTAAAGCTATGGCGGATTGTTGAAAGCTTGTCTAAAAAAGATAAAAGAACAGTTCGTGTTTTAATAAAAGAACATAACGCTATGTTCAAAGGGAAAACCCATCATTTTTCTTTCCTCGAAAATAATCATAAGCGAAAGAGAACAAATAAGAAACGTCCTGGCGTTGATGGGAAAGTCGATCCCTACCTTTCTGTCAATAAAAACAAAAATGGCTCAGTCGAGAGAGGATTTTCCTTTAATGCCAATCGGCGTTCTCAGGTTATGTATGATATCAAAAAGAGAATATATTCACCAAAAGAAAGAGAAAAAAATCAGAGTGCAACTATCGACGACGTGGTGAGGGTGAAAACCACGGACTGTCACGATCAACGGGAAGCGTTGTCAGTTTCAAAAATATTAAGAGTTATCAGTAAAACAGTAAAGAGCCCAGTGACCTCTCTGATTGAAGAGGGGCGTGTGATTTTACATTACGAAATTTATGGCATGGGTTGTACAAATTACACTAATTTTAATGCCCTTTCCCAAAAGATAGAGACTGCATTAGGTGGGCTTTTTACATGGTTACCCACCTATAATAAGACACGACTGGTAACATTAATTTTCGCTACCGTTCTGGATATGATTTCTGACTCTATTGATAACAAAGAACTGTCTATAGATTATCTCGAGGATCTGGAAAACTATACCTTATCTCTGGCAAAAGATATTGTATCCTCTTTGCTCACCAAAACGGTAAATGAGATAGCAAACAATAATGATGATAAACGAATCAGTAGCATTGTCAAAAACATCAAGCATAAAAATAATAATTTGATTATTAAAACACAGAGGCCAGAGAAGACAGTTTATATTGACCGAGTCGCCAACCATTTCGCTGATGAGGAAAGCAAAGGATTAATATTTTATAATGAACATAATTGTTGGGTGATTGATAAAAACTTACCTTTTAATAATGAAGTTAAAAGCACGTTTAATTTGGCTGAAAATTTCTGGACAAACGCCAAAAATATTTATTTTTATAAAAATAGCTCACCAGAAATCTACGGTGATGGAATTTTAATCAGATTTGACGGCATGGCTTATGCGCTTGTCGGCAATGTTTTCAAGCCAGCCTTAGAGATTCAAATATCAGATAATGTTTTCAGGTACATGGCCAAGGATGACAGAGGGTATCGGCCTATTACTCAGCGTGCGGGGAAATGGGTTTTTGAAAGTGAGCATACGCCGCTGGCAAGCGAAGCGTTGATATCACTGATTGAGTCTGATCAAAAACTAAAGAATGAATTGGTCAGTATGGATATCCAACACCACAATGTCGGGCCGATAACGGCAGGGAGGAAATATCAATTCGATAAATATCATAATAAATATTTAAAAATATCAGATGAGTATTTTAGATTTCATGTTGATGACAGTATGACGATGTATTTAGAAGGTAAGGGTGATTTGCTGCCGTTAACCTATTCAGGTGGGAAATTTGTTATCAAACCTGATCTTGTCACTGGAATCTATTCAATCATCAAATATCCATTAGAGAGATTGCCTTGGGAGACTTATGACCAGGATTATTATATCGACAATACTATTGTGAACGAGATTAATAAACATAAAATATTGCTCAGTGCTAAAGACTCACAGACCATTAGTCAACTCGCTATGCATGCGTTAACACCGTCGAAGAGCATCGATGGCGCTGTTATTTGTGAAGCGAAAGAGTATCTTCCTTATGAAGACAGATTAATAAGCATCAAGGCTAATGGTGATGATACCTATATTTTAGGTGAGTTAACCGGTGAGGAGGAGGGTATTCATCTTTATAAGAACCAGAAATCAAATTCCTATTATTTAATGCCTCAGGGGGCAGGCATTAACTCAGGACGGCAACGTTATAAACTTCGCTCATCAATGTGCAGAACTAAACGGCAGATTTTCTCTTTGTGTACGGCTGATTTCTATGAAAGCAACGATATCAGTTTTTTATTGAAGCGAAATGTTGGTGCTGGATTGAAATTTGATTCACCCAGTGAAATACTCAAACCTTATGTGGGAATCAATGGCTTTTACAAAGACATTAAGCTTGACAGTAAGTTATATTACTTATCCAATAATGATGTTTTCTTTCATGCATTAGAGAGTCCAGTGAGTGATAATGCTATCCCCACTTACTTTAAACTTTATGGAAAGAATAATGATGGTGAAATCAATCCTAATTTTTTAATCACAGATGTCAGCATTGTTAAGGATTTTGGCACTAAGAAAATCATCATTACTACCCCTTCTGAAGCACAAGAGATGATCTTTTCTCTCGACAGAGATTTGGCTGATAAATCGGTCAAGTGGCAGTCGGGTAATTCAAGAGGACATGATTTTAATATTGATGGATCAGATTTGTCTGGGTTGCCGTTTAAGTTATACAACAATGAGAATATGCATGAGGTGTATAACTTGCTTGAGCGTAGTGGAAAAAAAGTTGTCACATCGGTTCAGCAGGCAGATTTGTATATTGAAGAAAAGAAAACAGTGCTTTTCAGGGATCCTGAACAGTACGCGTATAAAAGCCTCGATGTGATTGAAAAGGAGCATCAATATACTGCTGTCTCTACTATCATGTTACAAGCCTTTGATAAAACAAAAGCAACGCTATCCAGCGCCAGCTATTTAATCAGTAATGATTATTCTGAGTTCGATGAATATATGTTGAATAAATTAAGGATAACAGATAAAAAGGTTAGGGATTATGTTAGTGAAATTTTTTGCGATAAGATAAATAAAATGAAGCTGGTCTTTGGTGATGAAGCTAAAGATAATATTATTATCGCGGTAAAAAAACGAGAGAGCGGGATGGACGAAGCGCGCGCTGAGAGCAATATATTAGGGTTTTCCTACGTTAACGATCCACTCGATAGAATATTTATCAATGCAGAGTTTATTCCGGCAGATTACACCCCTGACGAGCGAGAGTATGAGGGATATACCGAGCAGCAATACTATGTCAATCTGGCTGCGGATACGATGCGCCACGAGGCAGTGCATGCTTTGGGCAGCCCGGATGATTATTTTTATCTAAGAACAGATGCGGAGGGGAATCTTGAGGATGTTGATGCTTCGATTGCCCGTATTGAGTACCATATTATTACAGGAAAGATGCTAAGCGAAAGATTTGTTTATTTATGCAAGGTTTATTTCATGACCAACCCGGTCTACAAAGCCTATAACCTGGACAGCTTGCTTAAACCTTCCACCCTTTACCATATATTTCAACGTGATAATTATCTCCGGATGATTTTTTTAGTCAATAATCCGGATACGCTAAGTTTAATTATCAGAGATCTGGCAAAGCTAACAAAATTTCCACAGTGAGTACCCTTTTACTTTGCCTCCCTGCATTGTCATGGTGCAAAACGCGTGAAATCTGCACCAAAGTTGAAATACTACATGCATCACCGCCGCCATTTTTCGGCTAGGCCGTTTCTGATTACTCAATAAAAACCATATTTTTCATGTAGATAAATAATTACCTTTGAATTGGTAAGGTTTTGGCGCGCCCTTTGCTTAGTGGTTGGTACAGGCGTTTCGTTATGTGCTTTCTCATAAAACAGATGTGCCATTTGTGGCTGCTTTGCACCGCGAAACGTTAAGTACCACGCAGACCGAGGTCATGATGAATAACGCGCTAACCGCACCTGAAGAACACACCAGCGTATTGGCTGAGTTGCACACTGCCATCCGCCTTATCTATGGCGCGTTGTCCCCGGCAGAGAAGAAGCTGGTCGATGTCATTCTGGCGCATCAACATCAATTGGCAAGCTATAGCGCGACGGAATTATCCCGACTGGCGGGCGTCTCTAAATCGACCGCGGCGCGGGTGTTTCGTCGCCTCGGTTTTCAGGATTTCAATCAGTTTCGCATGAAATGTCGCGGTATTGAGCCGATGGGCTATTCGCCGCTCACTAATCTGGCACAGCGCACGCCACATCCGACAACGGTGCGTGAACGGCTTGATGTGCATATCGAACGGGAACGCGAAAATCTGGCGGGTATGCAGCGCGACAGCATGCCTGAAGAGCTGGAACGCGCGGTGCATCTTATGCGTGATGCACGCCGCGTTTGGGTGTTGGGGTTTCGCAATAGTTACGCCCCTGCTTTCTATGCCCAGTCGCTGTTCTCTCATGCGCTGAGCGATGTGCAACTGATAAACGATCCGGCTGCGAAATTTGCCGACGTGCTGGCGGACATTCGCGAGACGGATGTGCTGTTCGTGGTGGATTTTCCCCGCCAGATCCAACTGCTGCTACATCTGGTACGCGTGGCCAAACGCTATGGCACCCGCATTGTGGTGCTCAGTAATACCCCGGTATCTGATGTCTGCGCGCTGGCCGATGTGGTCATCCCATGTGCCGCAAAGCACAGCGACATTTTTGATTCCTACACCGCCGCCATCAGCATGGTCAATTTTATTGGCAATGAGCTGGCGGCCTGCTGTTCCGAGAGGGCAAGCCAACGCATGCAACGCATGGAAGATATTCATCAGCAGATTGGCGACCTGTATCAACGTGCTCCGCTCCCATCGGCGGACGACAAAAACCGGCGTTAATTCGGCTACACACTGACTTTCACTATTGAGGACATTCGTGATGTTGACATCCAGATTCGCAACACTGCACAAATTGGGTTGTACGGCGCTACTGTCTTTATCTGTACTGGCGTCATCCGCCTATGCGGCAGATCCTGTCAAAGTAAAATTCTCGCTCGACTGGCGCTTTGAGGGGCCCTCTGCACCGTTTTTGATGGCTAAAGCCAAAGGCTATTTCGCCCAGGAAGGGCTGGACGTACAGATCGACTCCGGTAACGGCTCCGCGGGTGCCGTGACTCGTGTGGCAACCGGTGCCTATGATATGGCCTTTGCCGATTTCAATGCTTTGATTGAACAAGAATCCCAGCATCCAGGCACCGGCATTAAAGGCGTTTATATGCTGTATAACGCCACGCCTGCCGCGGTATTTTTGCTGAAAAGCACTGGGGTAAAAACGCCAGCAGACCTGAAAGGGAAAACCATTGCGGCTCCGGTCTTTGATGCCGCGCGCAAAGCCTGGCCAGCTTTTGCGAAGAAAGTGGGGTTGAGCAAAGACGCCGTCACCTGGCAATCGGCTGACCCCACCGTTACCGCCAACCTGCTGGTGCGCAAAAACGTCGATGCGATTTCCGGCTTCTATTTTACCAATCTGCTGAATCTCGAAGCGCGCGGTGCCAAGGCTGATGACCTGACTATCTTCCCGTATGCGCAATATGGCGTCGATCTCTACGGCAACACCATCATCGCCAGCAAAGAGATGCTGGAAAAACACCCTGACACCATCAAAGCCTTCTTGCGTGCCTTTAACAAAGCGGTGCAGGAAACCCTCGCCGATCCCGTCAGCGCCGCCAAGTTTGTGAAGGAGCAGGATTCACTGATCGATTTGCCGCTGGAAACCCGTCGCCTGCAACTGGCGTTTGATCAGTTGGTGGTAACGCCAGAAACCAAGAAAAACGGTCTGGGCAGTGTGGATACCCAGCGCTTGAGTAACTCCATCAGTGATGTGGTGTCCGCGTTCGAGTTGAAAGAGACGCCGAAAACGGAGGCGTTGTTTACCAGTGCGCTGTTACCGGCATCTGCCGATCGTACCGTGCGGTAATTTCCGTCAGGCAGCATGATTTCAGGTGGTGAACAATGAGTTTCGTTAAGTTCGAGAATGTCAGTCTGGCGTACAGCAACAGCGAACAGCTGGCCATAAAGGACATTAATTTCAGTATCAATGAAAATGAGTTCGTGGCGCTGGTAGGACCTTCCGGCTGTGGTAAATCGACATTCATGAAGTTGACCTCGGGGCTGCTCTCGCCGAGTGAGGGCTACGTTTTCGTCAACAAACGCGAAGTGGTGGGGCCGCAGAAATGCATCGGCATGGCGTTTCAGGCCTCTAACTTGCTGCCTTGGCGCACCACGCTACAAAACGTCATGCTGCCGATGGAGATCGTGGAGCCTTACCGCTCTACGCGACGTAAAAAAGGGCGCGAGTATGAAGAGCAGGCGCGAGCCTTGCTGAAACGGGTTGGGCTGGAAGGGTATGAAGACAAATTCCCGTGGGAGTTGTCCGGTGGCATGCAGCAGCGCGCCTCGATTTGTCGCGCGCTGATCCACAAACCGCGCTTGCTGATGTTGGATGAACCGTTCGGTGCGCTGGATGCGTTCACCCGTGAAGAGTTGTGGTGCATGTTGCGCGATCTGTGGCAGGAAGCGCCGTTTACGGTGGTGCTGGTCACGCACGATCTGCGTGAAGCGGTGTTTCTGGCGGATACCGTCTATGTGATGAGTGCCAGGCCGGGCCGGATTATCGCGCGCCGGGAGGTTGAACTTCCTCGTCCGCGCGATCTTCAGGTGACCTACACCGATGCGTTTTCTCGCTATGTGTTTGAACTGCGCGAGCACATCTCTTCACAACATCATGCCTAACGGAGGCCCGTCGTGATATCTCGTCATGTGTTAATCAAGATAGCCCCTTGGGCACTGCTGGTCCTGCTCGGCGTTCTGTGGCAGGTGATTGTGGTGGGGCTGGATGTGCCGACCTACCTGTTCCCGTCATTGAGCGATGTCTTCCGCTCGTTGGTCGCGGACTGGCGGCCCATCGCCGCGCATTCGCTGCAAACGCTCTACACCACGCTGGCGGGTTTTGTGTTGGCGGTAGCCGTAGGGCTGGTGTTGGGGGTTGCGGTCGGTGCGTCCTCGCTGGTTTACAAAGCGGTGTATCCGCTGCTGGTCGGGTTTAACTCGATTCCCAAAGTGGCCTTTGTGCCGGTACTGGTGGTGTGGTTTGGCATCGGTACCATTCCGGCCATTGCCACTGCTTTTCTCATCTCTTTTTTCCCGGTGGTCGTCAACGTCGCGACCGGGCTCGCGACGGTAGAGCCTGAAATGGAGGATGTGCTGCGTTCACTGGGGGCATCCCGTTTCGACATTTTGAAAAAGGTGGGGTTGCCCCGATCGCTGCCTTACTTCTTTGCCTCGTTAAAAGTGGCCATCACGCTGGCGTTTGTCGGATCGGTGATTTCGGAAACCGTGGCCTCCAATCTGGGTATTGGCTATCTGATGATGTCGGCCAGCTCCAACATGAATATGGCGTTGGTGTTTGCGGGGTTGATCGTTATCGGCGCCATGGGGGTGGTGATGTATGAAATCTTCGCCTTCATTGAAAAGCGGATGACGCACTGGGCGCATCGTTGATGGCGCGCGGCAGCACGATAAAAAAGGTTATGTCATGACAAGCGAGTTACGCATTAACGGCGAACGCCTGATGGCGTCGCTGTATCAACTGGGCGCGATAGGCGCATTGCCGCAGGGCGGTGTGTGTCGGCTGGCGCTCAGCGATGAAGACCGGCAGGGGCGTGATTGGGCAGTGGCGCGCATGCAGGCGTTAGGACTCAACGTAACGGTGGATGCCATCGGTAATACCGTGGGTGTCTACCCCGGATTAACCGATACGCCGCCGGTGATGATGGGATCGCATATTGATACCGTGGCAACCGGCGGGCTGTATGACGGTAACTACGGCGTGCTCTCTGGGCTGGAAGTGATTGCCACCTTGAAAGATGCCGGTGTGCGGCTGCGTCGTCCCGTTGCGGTGGCGTTTTTCACCAATGAAGAAGGTTCACGTTTTCAACCCGACATGATGGGCAGCCTGGTGTATCAGGGCGGGCTGGCGCTGGAAACCGCGCTGGCAACCCGCGGTATTGACGGTGTCACCGTAGGCGATGCGTTGCGGAAAATCGGTTATGCCGGTCCGGCATCGGTGGGGAATAACCGGGTGGACAGCTATTTCGAACTGCATATCGAGCAAGGCCCAGTGCTGGATGAAGAAGGGCTGGCGATTGGGGTGGTGGAAGGTGTGCAAGGGATTTCATGGACCGAATTCCACTTGCAGGGCGTGTCGAACCATGCGGGCACCACGCCGATACGGTTACGTCACGATGCCGGTTACGTCGCCGCTAGGATCGGCGTGTTTGCTCGCCAACTGGCACAAGAGCTGGGTGGCGATCAGGTCGCTACCGTCGGGCATCTGGTGTTCACGCCAAATCTGGTCAATGTGATCCCCGATACCGTGACCTTGACTGTGGATTTACGCAATACCGACGCAGAGGCACTGCGTCTGGCCGAACAGCGCCTGTGGGCATTTGCCGAACAGGCGGCGCACGAAGAAGGGATTAGCGTGTCACGCAACATGCTGGCGCGTTTTGAGCCGACGCCCTTTGCGCCGGAGATGGTCGAACTGGTTGCTGCACAGGCGCGCCTGCGTGGCTTACCGTCGCGCCGCATGCCTAGCGGTGCCGGGCATGATGCGCAAATCATGGCTGCCATGTGTCCGGCCGGAATGATCTTCGTGCCCAGCGTGGCGGGGTTGAGCCACAACATTAACGAATTTACGGCACCACAGGATTTGATCGCGGGCGCGAACGTTCTGCTGGGTGCCGTCGTACAGCGCGCCGATCGCGCCTGATACCCGATGCGTTTACAGGAGAAAAATCACATGGCGCGTTATGTCAATGTCGCTATCGGCCAGTTAGGGCCGGTCAATAAACAAGATTCCCGTGCTGCCGTGGTGGCACGCTTGATGAACCTGATGCGCGAGGCGCACCAACTGGGTGCGGATCTGATCGTGTATCCCGAGTTGGCGCTCACCACGTTTTTTCCGCGCTGGTATATCGACGATGAGTCCCAACTGGATAGCTGGTGCGAGGCGGCGATGCCGGGTGCCGAAACACAGCCGCTGTTCGATTTGGCGCGTGAATTGCAAGTGGGCTTTTGTCTGGGATACGCCGAACTGAGCGTGGAACAGGGGGAAAAACGGCGGTTTAACACCTCAATATTGGTGGATAAAAACGGCGTTATCGTCGGCAAATACCACAAAGTGCACTTGCCGGGGCACCGTGAGCACGAACCCTGGCGCGCCTTTCAGCATTTGGAGAAACGCTATTTTACGCCAGGAACAGAATTCTCGGTGTTTAACGCCTTTGGCGGCCGGGTCGGCATGGCGATTTGTAATGACCGTCGCTGGTGTGAAACCTATCGCGTGATGGGGCTGCAAGGCGTGGAAATGGTGCTGATCGGCTACAACACGCCGGTGCACAATGCGCCTGCGCCGGAGCACGACGATCTGTCACTGTTTCATAACCAACTCTCTATGCAGGCGGGGGCTTATCAGAATGGCACCTGGGTGGTGGGGGTGGCGAAAGCGGGAACGGAAGAGGGCGTGGAACACATTGGCGGGAGCTGCATCATTGCGCCATCGGGTGAAGTGGTCGCCAGCTGTCTGACCAAAGGCGATGAAGTGGCGATAGCCCATTGCGATCTCGATTTCTGCCAGATCTACAAACGCACCACGTTCAACTTTGATGTGCATCGCCAGCCCAACGCCTACGGTCCGATTACCGCGCTCAAAGGCGAGGCATTGCTGGCTGATGGCAGTCCGCGTCACCAATGAGGTTAACCATGGCAGCAGATGAGAAAGACGTGATGGAAATGCAAGTGGTCGGCCATGAAGTGCCGCGCGTGGATGGCTTGGCCAAGGTCAAGGGCAGCGCGGTGTACGGTGATGATATCGTCCTGAAAGACATGTTGTACGGCGTGTGTCGCTATGCAGATATCGCGGCGGGGCGGGTGGAGGACATCGATCTCGACGCCGCATTACAGGTGCCGGGCGTGGTGAAAATTGCCACCTGGCGCGATGTACCCGGCGAAAGTCACATTGGCGTGGTGATGGCCGACTATCCGCCGCTGGTGAATGAGAATATTGCGTTTCGCGGCGATGTGATTGCGGTGATTGCAGCGGAAAGTTACGAAGCGGCCTGTCAGGCTGCGGATAGAATCAGCGTGCGCTACACGCCGTTTGAGCCCATCACCCGCGTAGAAGACGCGCTAAAACCGGATGCACGGCTGATTCACCCGGGCAGCGCCAGCAATGTGATCAATCACCACCACACCATCAAAGGTGACATTGACGCAGGGTTCGCGGCCTCCAGCCATATTTTCGAACGGGACTATGAGGTGGGGTATCAGGAGCACGCCTACATTGAACCGGAGTCGATCATTGCCTGGATCGACGATAACGAGCAGATCATGACGCTGTCAGGGTCGGTACAGAATGCGCACCGCGTGCGCGGTTTTGTGGCGAAGTACCTCGGTTTGCCGCAAGCGCGCGTCAACATCAAGCGGGCGATCGTTGGCGGCTCGTTTGGCGGCAAAGATGACATTATTGACCACCTGGCGTGCCGTGCGGCGCTGTTGTGTCACTTAACGGGCAGGCCGGTCAAATTTACCTACAACCGTGAGCAATCGATGCGGGAGAGCTATAAACGCCACCCGTACAAGATGAAATACAAAATCGGTCTGGATGACGAGGCACGTATTCAAGCCATCAAGATTGAGGTGCTGGCGGATGGTGGCAGCTATGCCGGGCAAACGCCGTTTGTCACCTGGCGCAGTTCGGTGCAGGCGGCGGGGCCGTACCGCATTCCGAATGTGCGCGTTGATGTCACGGGGGTCTACACCAACAACAACTACACCTCGGCGTTTCGCGGTTTTGGTGCGCCGCAGGTGATTCTGGCGAACGAGTCGCTGATGGATGAAGTGGCGGCGGCGCTTGGCCTGTCACCGCTTGAACTGCGTCAGCGTAATATCCTGCAACAAGGGGATACCAGCATGGCAGGACAGGTGTTCAGCGAACACACGGTCTCTGCCGAGGAAGTGCTGGCGAAAGCGGCTAACAGCGTTGAATTTATGGCAAAACGCGAACGCTATCAGCTATTGAATGCGCAGGGGGGGCCGATCAAATACGGCATCGGTCTGGCGTTAAGCCACCGTGGCTGTTCGCTCGGTGCGGAAGGGCTGGATGCGTCATCCGCGCTGATTCAGGTCAATGCCGATGGCAGCGTCAATATCTCCACGGCAGTGTCTGAGAATGGTCAAGGATTGCAAACCACGATGTCGATGATTGCGGCGGAAGCCTTCGGCCTGCCGCTCTCATGGATAACCTTTACCGATCCGGCGACCGCGATGATAGCTGACGGCGGCTCGACCGTTGCCTCGCGCGGCACGCTGATGGGCGGGCAAGCGGTGCTCAATGCCGCCAGCAAGATCAAACAGCGCATGGCAGATGCGGTTGCTGCACAACTGGGGGCAAGTGGCGTGGACTCCCTGATGTGGCGCGACGGCAAGGTGTTCAACCGTGCCAACCTGACGCGTTGCATGGATTTCGCTCAGGTGGTGACGCTCACCAAGGCGACCGGTGCCAATCTCTCCGCCTATGGCTGGCATGTCGCGCCCTCCATTCACTGGGATGAGGAAAAAGGCTGCGGCAGCCCCTATTTTACCTGGGTATACGGGTGTCAGGTGGCAGATGTCGCGGTGGATACCCGTACCGGGAAAATCACGCTGCTGGATATCACGGCGGTACACGACGTGGGCAAGGTGGTGAACCGCGTGGGGTTTGAAGGGCAGGTATACGGCGGCGTGGTGCAAGGGATGATCGGCTACGGCATGCTGGAAGATTTCAATATCGAAAACGGGGAAGTGAAATCCGAGAACTTCGACACCTACCTGTTGCCGACGATTCGCGATATCCCCAACATTAACGTGATTGCGGTAGAAAATCACGATAAGGCCGGGCCTTACGGTGCCAAGGTGATTGGTGAGCCGGTGCTGGAACTGGGCGGTGCCGCGCTCAACAATGCGGTCAGTTTCGCCATTGGCCGTTGGAATCGCACGCTGCCGTTGACGCTGGAACAGGTACGGCTGGGCTACAACCTGAAAAAACCGGCACGCCAGAGTGAAGTGCAAGCCCATGACGGTGAACGTAAGCAGGTGCTGCGTCTCAATACCCTTGAGGTGAACCAGCCCGCCAGTCTGGATCAGGCGTTAACGCTGTTGGCCCAACCCGGTGCCCAGGTATTGGCCGGCGGCACAGATGTGCTGGTGCAGGCGCGTTTAAAAACCACGCCGGTGCGGCTGGTGAATATTTCCAGCTTGCGCGAATTACGCGGAATTGATGCTGAAGGTGACGCCCTTACTATCGGAGCAGGCACCTGCTTTACCGATCTGGTCTGCGATGAACGGTTGCAGCGCCATTACCCGCTGCTGGTAACCGCCTGTCGCACGGTGGGTTCGCTGCAACTGCGCAACCGGGCGACCGTTGGCGGCAATATCGTCAATGCCGCCCCCTGTGCGGATTCCGTGCCGCCGCTGATGGTCTATGGTGCTGAGGTGGAGTTGCGTACTGCCAGTGAATGCCGCCGCGTCCCACTGGCGTCTTTTATCACCGGCGGCTATCGCACCCAGCTACAACCCGGCGAATTACTCACACGCATTATCCTCCCGCCGCCTCCGGCGGGCGCATTGCACCCTTTTTATCTGCAACTGGGGCGGCGTACTGCCGTGAATATCACGCGCCAAAGCCTCACCGCGCTGTTTCGATTGGACGCGCACGGCAACATCGAACTGTGCCGTTTGGTCGATGGCGCCGTGTTTGGCAAGCCACAGCGCTTGACGGTAGTCGAGCAGGCGCTGCTGGGGCACGCGCCGACACTGGCAGTGATTGATAATGCCGCAGCAGCATTGGAAACCCTGGTCACCGATGCGATTGGTGGTCGTTGGTCGGCACCTTACAAAATCCCAGTTTATCTCGACATGTTCCGTCAGGTAATGACAGGACTGGCGCAGCAGGAGTGACAGATGATTGATGTAGCAATGAAGATTAACGGCATTCGGGTGCAGGCCACGGTGAATGACAATACGCGCCTGCTGGATTACCTGCGTGAAGACCGTCGGTTGACCGGCACCAAAGAAGGCTGTTCCGTCGGTGAGTGCGGTGCCTGCTCGGTGATCATGAACGGGCGTGCGGTGTGCTCTTGTCTGTTGCTGGTGGCACAGTGCGATGGCGCTGAAATCACCACGGTCGAAGCACTGCATCAGGATCCTGTCGGGGTAAAACTGCAAAAGGCCTTCATTCGCCACGGTGGCGTGCAGTGCGGCTTTTGTACGCCCGGCGTGTTGATCAGCGCCAAGGCCTTGCTGGATGCCAACCCTCAACCGAATGATGAAGAAATTCGCGAGGCGCTGGAGGGCAACCTGTGCCGCTGCACGGGCTATCAGCCGATTATCACCTCGATCAAAGCGGTGTTGGCACAGTGATGCTGGTGGAGCTGGCTGCATGAGTGAGAAAGTCTGTCTGATGCTGGCGGCCGGGCTTTCCAGCCGTATGGGGCAGTGGAAAATGATGCTGCCCTGGGGGGAAGGAACGGTGCTCGACAGCGCGCTGGCGGCGGCACTCTCCTTTTGCGATCGCGTGGTGTTGGTGACCGGTTTTCGCGGTGCTGAACTGAACTGGCGCTATGGCGACAATGGGCGCATCACGCTGTGCCATAACGAGGATTTTACCGAGGGGATGTTCTCCTCCATTCGCTGTGGTGCGGCGGCGCTCGGCGGCGGGCATTTCTTTCTGGCGTTGGGGGATATGCCTGCCGTCAGCGGGGCGGTGTATCGCACGCTGTGGCAACAGCGCGATGCGACCTGTCTGATTCCGGAATATGCTCAAGGGAAAGGGCACCCGGTATTGCTGCCACCCGCCCTGCGCGATGCGGTGCTGGCGGCGGATAACCACACCTCGATGAAAACGCTGATTACCTGTCACGGCCAACGGCGGGTGCCCGTATCGGAGAGCGCGATTCATTGGGATATGGATACGCCGGAACAGTACCAGCAGTTGCTCCGGCGGCGTTAGCGATGAGAGCGGGCTAGTGAATATCACCTAGCCCGTATTTTTTGATTTTGCGATACAGCGTCGCCACGCTGATCTCCAACTCTTGCGCCAGTTGTGCTTTGTTCACGCCACGACCTAACGCCTCGATAATGCGCTGGTGTTCCAGCTGTTTCAGGCTCGGGGGCACGGCGGGTGTTGTTGCTGTAACCGCTTCGACGGCGGGCAACGGGGGGGTTGTGGCGCGATGAAAATGCGGCGGCAACAGCGTCGGATCAATCACCTCGCCGTCGGGCACGATATTCACCAGATACTCCACCAGATTGCTCAATTCACGCACATTGCCCGGCCAGCGATAATCTCGCAGCAAGGCCATTACCTCGCGGCTCACGCCAGGGTAGGTGCTGCCAATACGGCGTGTGTGCAGATTGAGAAAGTGGTGCACCAGCAGTTCGATATCTGCCGTGCGCTCGCGCAACGGTGGGATCTCGACCGGTATCACCTTCAGGCGGTAGTAGAGATCCTCGCGAAAGTTTCCCGCTTCGATCGCGCGCGTCAAATTTTGGTGGGTGGCAGAAATAATGCGGATATCCACCGCCACTGGCTTGCTGGCTCCCAGCGGCATCACTTCGCGCGTTTCGAGTACTCGCAGCAGCTTGGCCTGCAACGTTAACGGCATATCGCCAATCTCGTCGAGGAACAAGGTGCCAAGATGGGCGGACTGAATCAGCCCCGCCTTGCCATTCGGGGCGGCACCGGTAAATGCGCCTTTAACATAGCCGAACAGTTCACTCTCCAGCAGATGCTCAGGGATCGCCGCACAGTTGATGGCAATAAAAGGGTGCATGCTACGCCGTCCCACCTGATGAATGGAACGCGCCAGAACTTCTTTACCGCTGCCGCTCTCACCGGTGATCATGATGCTGGAGGGGCTATCGGCAAAACGCGCGATGTGCTGTTTCAGCGCCTGTACCGCCGGTGCATTGCCGATAAACTGGCCGATACGCGGTTCGCTGTCTGCCTCATTGAGTGGCGCGGGACGTTCAGATTGGTGGAAAGCAAACAGGAACAACTGCCGGTTGTTACCGTTATGATGCTGCCCGATCACCACTTCCTGCTGTGCGGCAAAGGCGATCACATGCTGTGCATTGCCGTTGGCGAAATCTTTGCTGGCCACCAACGGACGGATGGTCACCGGCGTGTTGGCCAGGGTTTCCCAACGGGCGTTGAGCAGCGTCAGCGCATTCTGATTGGCAAACGTCATAATGCCACGCTCATCCAGTACCAGAATGCCCTGATCCATGCTGTTGATGAGCGTGGTGAACAGCACATCCATGCCATCATTGGCAGTGGGATTCTTCGTCAGGTTAGCGATCAGCAGTGAAGCGATATGGCGAACGTAATCGGAAAATACGCTGATATTGTCCTGCAATCGCTGCTGCTGTTCTGCATTGATGGCCGCAAGGCTGATGACGCCCAGACAGCGCTCACCGTGCATCACCGGCAGGCCAAGAAACGCCAGCTCGCCGCAGTTGCCGTACTGACCACAACCCTGGCAAATCGGATCGTGCTGCGAGTGAATAACCGCTTTCTCTTGCTTGTTATCAATGACGTATTGCAGCAGGCGGGTGTTATCCGAGGGATGGCCGATGCGGTTACGATAGGGTCCACTGCCTGCCACGCGCAGCAACCGGTTATCAACGATCTCCACTTCCAGCCGCAATACCTGACTGAGCATCTGGGTGAAATGCCGAATGGTGGGCTGGATGTGCATCAGAGACAGGGTCTGGCTGGTCATGGGCTACGCTCTTATATCGGGTAAAGCGCCTCGCGGCTGTTTCTCATTTTGAGAATTCGTCATTTCCGTTCCCCTCCGTCATTCCCGTTCCCCTCCGTCATTCCCGCGAAAGCGGGAACCCCTTACAGAAGAAACATGTTCATTCTCACAGAGATCCCCGGCTTTCGCCGAGGATGACGAAGGAAGGCGTCATTCCCGCGAAGGCGGGAATCCCGTGCAGAAGAAACTCGTTCATTCTCACAGTGATCTCCTGTTTTCGATTATTCGACATTGCACTGGGCGCTGCAACTACAAACTGGCACAGATATTGATGTATGGATAGGGAATAGCGATGAATTCATTAATCAAAATCAGGATGCCAACATGTCAACGTTTTCACTACGGATGCAGATTGCCGACAACGCTCACTTTACGCCGCACGGCGCAGCACTGTTCAGCCGGGAACAGGCGGAACAGGCGCGCAACTTTCATCAACGGATGCCGGGTTATCGCCCGACGCCGCTGCACTCGCTGACGGCGTTTGCGGCTGAATTGGGCGTGGGGCAGGTGCTGGTGAAAGATGAATCTCAACGTTTCGGGCTCAACGCCTTCAAAATTCTCGGCGGTGCCTATGCCATCGCCCGCTGCGTGTGCGAAAAATACCACTTCTCCCTGGAGGATTTTTCGTTTGAGCAAGGCCGCGCGGCACTGGCGGAAAGCATTACCTTTGCCACCACCACGGATGGCAATCACGGTCGAGGCGTTGCCTGGGCGGCCAACGCGTTAGGGCAACAGGCGGTGGTCTATATGCCCAAGGGGGCGTCTGCGGAGCGTGTCGCACACATCACCGGGCTGGGGGCGGAATGTATCGTCACTGATATGAACTATGACGATACCGTGCGCCTGACCATGCAAACCGCGCAAGAAAAGGGCTGGGAAGTGGTACAGGACACCGCCTGGCCAGGTTACGAAAAAATCCCTGCCTGGATAATGCAAGGTTATGCGACGCTGGCGGTGGAAGCGGTAGAACAGGTTGCCGAGAACGACTGGCCGACACCGACGCACGTTTTTCTTCAGGCTGGCGTGGGTGCGA
Organism: Candidatus Symbiopectobacterium sp. NZEC151; assembly: GCF_025962655.1. Classification (GTDB taxonomy): domain Bacteria; phylum Pseudomonadota; class Gammaproteobacteria; order Enterobacterales; family Enterobacteriaceae; genus Symbiopectobacterium. The sequence goes on from NZ_JAGFPE010000004.1 coordinate 184,132, forward strand.
TGGCGGCGGGGGTGCTGGATTATCTGGTGAATTGCTATGGTGCAGATAAATTGCATGCGGTGATCGTGGAGCCCGATCGCGCTGACTGTTTGTTCCGCTCAGCGCAACACGGGGAGATCGTCGCTGTCGGCGGTGCGATGGACACCATGATGGTGGGGTTGGCCTGCGGTGAACCCAACCCGTTAGGATGGCCGCGCCTGCGAGATTGTTCCCGCCAGTTTATCTCCTGTGAAGACCGCGTCACCGCGCTGGGTATGCGGGTGCTGGGCAATCCGCTGGGGCAGGATGCGCGCATCGTGTCCGGTGAATCGGGCGCTGTCGGTATGGGCGTCTTGGCGGCGATACTGCACAGTCCGGATCGAGAAGCGTTGCTGGCACAGTTGGGGTTGGATTCCTCCTCCTGTGTGCTGGTAGTCAGTTCTGAAGGCGATACCGATCGACAACACTATCGCGAAGTGGTGTGGGAAGGCCGTCCTTTGATGGATTAACCGTCTTCAACTTGATGCAGGAGAATGCTATGCAGCGCTTACTCAAAGGCGGCACGTTGGTCGATCATCAGGGGCAGTATCACGAGGATCTGCTGATCGAACAGGGGCGGATCGTACGGCGTGAACCCCATATCGCCATCACGCCCGAGATGGCGGTGATTGATGCAACCGGGTATCAGGTGATGCCCGGTGGTATTGATGTACACACCCATTTCAATATCGATGTCGGCATTGGCCGCAGCTGCGATGATTTTTTTTCCGGCACGCGTGCGGCGGCGTGCGGCGGCACCACGACTATTGTCGATCATATGGGCTTTGGTCCGGCGGGATGCAACCTGCATCATCAATTGGGGCGCTATCATGCCTATGCAGAGGGGCAGGCGGCGATCGACTACAGCTTTCACGGCGTGGTGCAGCATGTCGACGATGCTATTCTGGATGAAATGGCGTCGATGGTGGAGCAAGAAGGGATCAGCAGCTTCAAACTTTACCTGACCTATCAGTACAAACTGGATGACGCGGCGGTGTTGCAGGCGTTGCAGCGGCTGCGTCAGGTGGGCGCGTTAACCACGGTACATCCGGAAAATGATGCGGCGATTCGATGGCGTCGTGATGCCTTTGTGCAACAGGGGAACACCGCGCCGATGTATCACGCCTTGAGTCGCCCCGTCGCTTGTGAGGCGGAGGCGATCGCGCGCATGATTAACCTGGCGTCGTTAGCGGATAGCGCGCCGCTGTATATCGTTCACCTGTCCAACGCATTGGGGCTGGATTATATCCGTCTGGCGCAGCGCAACGGGCAGCCGGTGTGGGCAGAAACCTGCCCACAATACCTGCTGCTGGATGAGCAACGTTACCAAGACCCTGACGGGATGAAATACATCCTCAGCCCGCCGTTGCGCGGACAGGAAGAGCAGGCCGCGCTGTGGCAAGGGATGGCAGAGGGCAGTATCGCCACGCTGGCGACCGATCACTGTAATTTTTCACTGCATCAACGTCACATGCTCTCCGGTGGGGATTTCAGCCGTTGTCCGAACGGGTTGCCAGGCGTGGAAAATCGACTGGCATTACTCTATTCGAACGGTGTATCGACGGGGATAATCAGTCCTGAGCAGTTTGTCGCCTTGACCAGCACGCGTCCGGCGCAATTGTTTGGCCTGTGGCCGCAGAAAGGTAACCTGATGCCCGGTGCGGATGCCGATCTGGTGCTGTTTGATCCGCACCAGCGCGTTACGCTGCGGCACGATGAGATGCATGATAACGGCGACTACTCTCCCTATGAGGGCATGGTATGCCAGGGTTGGCCGATCATGACCTTGAGCCGCGGTGAGGTGGTGTGGCGTGAGGGTGTGTTCACCGGCCGCGCCGGGCATGGGCGCTTTCTGCGCCGCAAGCCGTTTAACGCCGCGTTGGTGAAGACACTATTCTGATAGGCTATTTTGATACGACAGCCAGCGTGGTGGACTGGAGTGATACCGCGCTGGCACCACTTTTCACCTGAAGAATTTCCGCTATCACGCTGATGGCGATCTCCTCCGGGGTTTCCGCCCCGATATCCAACCCAATCGGCGATCGCAGCGCAGCGATGTCAGCGGCATCGACGCCTCGCTTCTCAAGCTCGGCACGGAAGGTCTGGATCTTTCTTCGGCTGGCCAGCAAGCCAAGGTAACGCACCGGACTGCCGATGGTGTGTTCCAACGCTTCTCTGTCCTGATGGTTGGTGGCGATCACCACATAGCAGTTATCATCCAGTGTCAGCTGCTGGATACCGGCAGTGAAACTCTCAACCAGTAATTTGCGGCTGGCAGGCGGGAGATCCGGGTGATCCAGATTCTCTTTCCAGGTATCCATCAGCGCTACCTCGAAGCCGAGCGGGGCGGCCACCACGGCGATGGCGCGGTTCACGTGGCCCGCACCCAGCAGCACCAATTGCGGCCGGCGTGGCTGCACCGCGATATGTATCTTCATGGCGCCACCGCAATCCGAGCCAACGGCACCTTCGCCCTGACGCGCCATGCGCCCGCTAAATACGCGGGATTGCCCTTGCGCTAGCGCCTCTTTCGCTTGCTCCAGCACCAACCGCTCCATCATCCCGCCGCCGATGGTTCCCAGACTGTTGCCGTCTTCATCAACCAGCATGCTGGCATTGTGGCGCGGTGTAGAGCCCCGGCTTTCGACGATCTGGATAAAGGCAAAAGCCCGGTTATTTTTTTCCAATTCCGCTGCCTGAGTAAAAAGCCCCATTGCATACCTCGCATAAATCATGACTGATAAGGGAGTAATGCAAATTCTGTGCCTGCGTATGGGGTTATTTTGGCGCGTAATGACGCGGGGCATCGCGGGGAAACCCCGGTTATTTTCTCAAAATGAGAAATGCGATTATTAATTTGCAAAAACCTGATGCTAACCCTGAGCATCCCGCCCTTTCACCCTCGGCATAGGTATTTCGTCTGGTCAGCAGAACACGCTATAGCGCCTTATTCCCACGCCGCGCTCCCCGACGGCCTATTTCTGGCCTGCATATTGCTTTAACCACAATAACAATGTCGTTCGGTTTATTTTAAAAAAAGAACCAATAAAGGAGAGCAATGTGGGTGATGTGATGCGTCCCATTCCGTTTGAGCAATTGCTGGAAAGAATGTTTTCTGAATACCAGCAAAGTCGCTCTATTTTTGGCATCCCTGAGAGCCAGTTCTATCGCCGCAATCCCGCTCGGCAAATGCGCGTGTTCGGCGAAGTCTGCGACACCCCGGTGGGGCCAGCGGCAGGTCCGCATACCCAGTTGGCGCAAAATATCATTACCGCATGGCTGACCGGCGGCAGTTTTATTGAACTGAAAACGGTGCAGATTCTGGACAAACTGGAGCTGGAAAAACCCTGTATTGATGCGCAGGATGAAGGGTTCAATACCGAATGGTCTACCGAATTTACGCTGGTAAAAGCCGCCGATGAATATCTCAAAGCGTGGTTTGCCCTGTGGTTGCTGGAGTGTCTGTTTGCCCCGCGCACGCCTGAACAAGGCCGCTCATTTATTTTCAATATGAGCGTAGGCTATGACCTGAAAGGCATTCAACAAGCCCCGATGCAAACGTTTATTGCCACCCTGATGGATGCCGCCGATTCACCCGCCTTTCAGCGCTATCGCCAGACGCTGGCGCAGTGGATCGCGAACGTTGATACCCTGTTCGATGGTGTGGTGCACCCTGACAGCACTGCACTGGCAATGCTACCGGAGCGTATTCCTTCCCGGCTGGTCACCGGCGTGACCTTATCAACCATGCACGGCTGCCCTCCCGACGAAATCGAAGCGATTTGCCGCTATATGCTGGAAGAAAAGGGCCTGCATACCTTTGTGAAACTGAACCCGACGCTGCTTGGCTATGCGCGCGTTCGCGAAATTCTGGATGGCTGCGGGTTTGATTATATCCAATTAAAAGAGTCCTCTTTCCTGCATGACTTGCCGCTAGACCGAGCGCTGGGCATGTTGGAGCGGCTGCTGGCGTTGGCACACCAACAGGGGTTGGAATTCGGCGTAAAACTGACCAACACGCTGGGTGCTGGCAATCATAAACACCGTCTACCGGGCGATGAAATGTACATGTCGGGCCGGGCGTTGTTTCCCATTTCGATTAACGTCGCAGCGGTGTTATCACGCCATTTCGACGGAAAACTGCCCATCTCCTATTCCGGCGGGGCCAGTCAGCTCAATATCCGTGCGATTCATGAAACCGGTATTCATCCCATTACCATGGCGACCGATCTGCTGAAACCCGGTGGGTACCTGCGTCTGGCGGCCTGTGCGCAACAGCTTGAAAACTCTGCGGGCTGGACGATGAGCGCGGTGGACGTGTCACGGTTAGAGACGCTGGCGCAGGCGGCGCTAACGGCGGAATACCACCAGAAAGCCTGGAAGCGGGAAGAGACCATTGATGCCGGTGGCGTTTTACCGCCGTCCGATTGTTACGTCGCCCCCTGTGTCAGCGCCTGCGCTATCCATCAGGATATTCCCGAATACCTGCGTCTGGCCGGCGCGGGGCGCTATACCGAGGCGCTGGAACTGATTTATCAGCGTAACGCGCTGCCAGCCATTACCGGTCACATTTGCGATCACCAGTGCCAGTCCAACTGTACCCGACTGGATTACGACAGTGCGTTAAATATCCGTGAAGTGAAACGTATTGCGCTGGAAAAAGGCTGGTCGGGATATCAGCAGCGCTGGTGCAAACCGGCCGGTTCTGGCAACCGTCATCCGGTGGCGGTGATCGGTGCCGGTCCGGCAGGGCTGGCAACCGGGTATTTTTTGGCGCGTGCAGGGCATCCGGTCACGATATTCGAGCGTGAGCAAAGTGCCGGTGGCGTAGTACGCCACGTGGTGCCGCAGTTCCGTATTCCGGCGGAAAAGATCCAACACGATATTGATTTTGTCGCGCAGCACGGCGTGCAATTTGAATATGGTTGCGACAGCGGACTGACGATTGAGGCGTTGCACCAGCGCGGCTTTTCCTATGTCTGTGTCGGTACCGGGGCCTACCGTAGCCGCGATGTGGCGCTGGCCGGGGATAACCCCGCAGTGTGGTCATCATTTCAGTTTCTGCGGCGTTTCAACCGGGCTGAATCACTCACGCTCGGGCGCTCCGTGGGTGTTGTCGGCGCGGGGAATACCGCGATGGATTGCGCGCGCGCCGCGCTGCGTGTACCCGGCGTTGAGCAGGTCACCATTCTCTACCGTCGCGGTGAGCACGATATGCCTGCCTGGCGCGAAGAAGTGGAAGAGGCGCGTCACGCTGGGGTTGAATTCCGCTTTTGGGTGAATCCGGAACGGTTTGATAGCGACGGTGCTGTGACGCTACGGGTGATGCAACCCGGCGAGCCCGATGCGCAGGGGCGGGCCCGTCCGCTGGCGACCGAGCGCACCGACGTGCTGCATCTGGATGCCCTTATCTCCGCCGTTGGGGAAGAGCCGGATTATGCGGCGCTGGCACAGATGGGGATTCCCCTGTCGGCCAAGGGTGCCCCGGTGGTGGATAGCAAAACGCAGGAAACGCAGCGCAATAATGTGTTTCTGATTGGTGATGCGCAAAGCGGTCCGGCTTCCATTGTGGCGGCAATCGGTGCGGCGCGACGCGCGACGGATGCGATTTTGCTGCGTGAGAATATTCGTGACGATCATGCGGCCAAACGCTGGCTGAATACCGATCCGGCGGATATCTATCGCCGCAAAGGGGCGATAGACGTCCAACTGATCGCAACGGATGAGCAGGATGCGTTTGCCCAGCAAGAAGCACAGCGGTGCCTGTCGTGTAACTATGTGTGCGCCAAGTGTGTGGATGTTTGCCCTAACCGCGCCAATATCTCCATTGCGGTACCCGGTTTTCGTGACCGGTTCCAAACGCTGCATATTGATGCCTATTGCAATGAATGCGGTAACTGCGCCCAGTTCTGCCCGTGGGACGGCAAACCTTACCGCGATAAAGTCACCATCTTCAATTTGCGTGAGGACTTTGCCGCCAGCAGCAATCCTGGTTTCCTGTTGGATGAAGATGGCATTCTGGTACGCCATGAGCAGCAGGTCTATCACCTGGCGATTGACCCGCACGGCCATATTGCCAGTGCCCCACCGGAGCTGGCAGACATGTGCCGCATTATTTCAACGGTTTATCAACATCATCACTATTTACTTGGCGCGGTGGAGGCGTAATTCATGCTGATTTTGCGTAACGCAACGGCGGTGCAGTTTGAGCCCGCTCGGGTGGATGAGGGCGTGGATATCGCCATTGACGGCACGGCGATCGTGGCGGTGGGAAAAAACCTGACGGCGCGCTATCCGGCGGCGACAGTGAAAGAGATGCAGGGGCGGCTGGTGATGCCGGGCATCGTCTGCGCCCATAACCATTTTTACTCCGGGCTGGCACGTGGCATTTTGGCGCGTATTGACCCCTGTCCGGATTTTATCTCCACGCTAAAGAACCTGTGGTGGAAACTGGACCGCGCGCTGGATGAAGAGTCGCTGTATTACAGCGGGTTGGTATGCTCACTGGAAGCGATTAAACAAGGTTGCACCTCGGTTATCGATCACCATGCCTCCCCGTCGCTGATCGGCGGATCGCTGGATATTTTACGCCGTGGCTTTCTCACTGCCGGTTTGCGTGGTATGACCTGCTATGAAACCACCGATCGCAATGGCGGGCTGGATGAATTGCGGCGCGGCGTGGAAGAAAATATCCGTTTTGCTCACCGTATCGATCTGGATAAAAAGTCGGGCAAAACGCCCTATCTGGTGGAGGCGCATATTGGGGCTCACGCGCCGTTCACGCTGAGCGATGCCGGACTGGAACTGTTGGCCGATGCGATTCAGAGCACGGGGCGCGGGCTGCATATTCACGTTGCGGAAGACCGCTATGATGTGTCTCACAGTCATCACCATTATGGTGTTGATCCGATGGTGCGACTGGCGCGGGCGGGATTGCTGAACGAGAAAAGCCTGATCGCGCACGGCCTGTTTCTTTCGGCGCAGGACGTGGCGGTGATCAATGAGTTTGATGCTTGTCTGGTGCATAACGCCCGTTCCAACATGAACAATCAGGTGGGGTACAACCCGCGTCTGGCGGAGTATCGCCATGTGGCCTTAGGAACCGACGGTATCGGTGCGGATATGTTTGAAGAGTTGAAATTCGCTTGCTTCAAGCACCGCGATGCAGGTGGCACGCTGTGGCCAGACAGTTTCCTGCGTTTTCTGCATAACGGTAACCTGTTGCTGGAATGTAACTTTGGTGCGCAGTTTGGCGCATTGGCTGCGGGTTATCAGGCCGATTTAACCATTTGCGATTACCACTCCCCGACGCCGCTGTGTGCTGAAAATCTGGCCGGGCATTTGGCCTTCGCACTGAATTCCGCCAGCGTGCACAGTGTGATGGTGGCAGGGAATCTGGTGTATGAAAATCGCTGTTTCCCGTTTGACGTCGAGGAGATTTATTTCCACGCACGTCAGGCCGCGGAGAAATTATGGCAACGTATGGATAATCTCGCGTAATAAAATAAAAATACGGTTGAAATAATAAAAAAAGACACTCAATTATTCTTCATCCTCCGCAATTGCGGAGGATGAATATCAAAATAATTACTAACCTGCGAAAATAACGTCATCGCTGTTGTTCTATACCCTAAATAATTCGAGTTGCAGGAAGGCGGCAAGCGAATGAATCCCGATGAGCTTACTCAAGTAAGTGATTCGGGTGAATGAGCGTAGCCAACGCACCTGCAACTTGAAGTATGACGGGTATATTTGGCTATTCCTTGTTACAAGGTGGCTTCCTTTAATTCTGTAGTAGGAACCTAACTGTGAAACATAGCATTGTATCTTTATTCCCCAGGGATATTCGCACAGGTCGTTTATTTTCCATCAGTACCGCCGCAGCCGCACTGTTATTACCCGCATTCGCGTTTGCCGAATCGCCAGCAGCAATAAAACCGCTGAGCAGTAATCTGGGACAAACCTGCACACAAAATGCCTACGGCGTAGATAATGCGCTTGATGCATTACGCTGCGGTTCTGTTCATGGTTCGTTACGCTCACTGTATTACTCCACCAAGAATGCCTATTTCGTCAGGAATAATAATCAGGATACGGCCAGCTATGGCGGTAATATTCTGTTCCAAACGGCACCGTATTACGGTATTAGCGCAGGCGTTGGTGGGATTTATCAACAACAGTGGCGTTCACCGGGCGCTGGGCGTGGTGTGACGGAATTGGCGACCAATCAAAACGGTTTTGGCGAAGCCTGGTTGCGTTGGCAGTATCAGGATTTCCGCTTTACGGCGGGCGATCAGCGCATCGATATTCCCTTTATGAGCGACTATGACTGGCGTATTACGCCCATTCTGTTTCGCGCTGTGGATATGCATTGGGGCGATAAAACCGATTTCGTACACGCCACCAAGATATACCGCTACAAGCCGTGGCGCAGTGATAAATTCCTGGCAACCAGTGCTTATAGCGCGATTAAAGAAGAGACCAACGGCGCCTGGGCCGTGGGGGCGGGTCGCTCCAAGCAGGTGGGCGACATGACGCTGACCGGCCAGTTATGGTATGAAAGTTATGATGACTACGTGAATATTTTCTATAGCGAAGCGCACAGTCAGTGGAAAACTGCGCCGTGGCAGCCGGATATCGGCGTGCAATTTATTCGCGGTAGTGGCGAAGGTGAGCGTTTGCGCGGCGAAGTCGATAGCACCTCTTACGGTGTGCAATTGGCGCTAACGCCGACTAGCAAAGTGAAGTGGTCTATCAACTACAACCACATTGTCTCCAACCCTGAGGCCTATCTGAATGGGGCGCTGGTGACGCCCTATTCCAGCAGCACCTCGTCGGGTAAATATTTCGCACAGCCGTATTTTACCAGCACCCAGGATCTCGGTACCGGCAATGCCTATTCCACACGTATCAGCTATCAGATTATGCCTGCATTGAGCATCGGGACTTACTATTCCTTTATGGACCTGAAAAGTTCAGCCAGCGCGCCCAGCCGTAATCAGTCTGAATATGTGGTCTTTGGTATTTACCAGTTTGATGGTGCCTTAAAAGGATTAAGTTTGTCTAATTTCCTTGGGGTACAAACCTCGCCGGTTTACGATTATTCGTTTTGGCAGAATCGTGTTTCTCTGCAATATAATTTCTGATGTTGTTTTTTTGAAAAGGTATCCATGGCGGATACCTTATCTTCTCCCCAAATGCACCCTTAACTGATGTCTGCTTTGCACTTTTCATCTATACTTCTGAAAATTAGGCATAACGTACTGATTGCAATGTTATTTACGAGTGGTATGGTAAGTCGCTTCCTGCATGAAGCGTGACGTTTTCTAACACTGGGCGGTGTGATGAATAAGCTTGTGGAGTTTTATAAGCTCTTTAATTATTCGATTTTTCTTTTATTTTCATCCTCACCACTGCTATCAGTGTTATTTGTTTTTTTGGTCGTAATTCAAGGCATTATGCCGACATTAAGTGTTATGTTGGGCATTAGGTTAGGGAATCTTATCGGCCATGCTAACCAAACTGACATTTTTATTACCTCTATTGCCTGGGTAGTGACCTTTGTTATTCCTGGTGTGTTGGCCCCGATAGTCAGCACGCTGCAAAGTGTTTTGAATCAGAAAGCAACCTTTTTAACGCAAAAAAAGATAATGTTGTCCGTTTCCAGAATAAATGATCTGAATGTGATAGAGACAGAAAAGATTCACAATGATTTTGAAACCTTGTCACGAGAAGCATCAAATAAACCACTGAATTTATTAGTCAACTTGGTGAGTGTTTTCAGAGACTCGATAACATTAGTTTCTCTGTCTTTATTGATATCGACTATTGTTTGGTGGCTGCCTTTTGCATTGCTGTTTCCGGCATATCCGGTTGCTCTTGCTGTTTCAAAATCACAAAAAGATATATTCAACGCTTTTGCGGATAAGAGTGGTGCGTCACGATTAATCAAATATTTTATTTCTGTTTTGTTGAATACTGCGCTAGCTAAAGAAATTAGAGTTTTTAATTTGTCAAATTTTTTCATGTCTAAACATCGAGAAAATTTTCACCAGCTTGAATGTGATTTAAATGAGATCAGAAAAAAACAGATATTAAGACCGCAAGGTTGGAACTTACTTTATCTGGTTACCGCCTCATCGGTCATGTATTGGTTTTCAAACCATATTTCACAGGGGGAAATTTCAACAGGCGAGTTACTTGGCGTCATTCAGTCTATCACTTTTTTTGGCCTGACATGTCAATGGGGGGTCTATACGTTAGCTTACCTGTCCGTCTGTTTTGAGTATTTTAGAAAACTCTATGACATTGAAAACCTGTGTCAGGATGAGCGTGCCATGTATTTTACATTACCTGATGATAAGACAATAATATTTGAAAATGTCTCTTTTTCGTATCGAGAGCAGCGATGTGCCGTGAGTGATGTCAGCTTTCAAATAAAAGAAGGTGAGCATATCGCTTTAATCGGAGAGAACGGTGCGGGAAAAAGCACTCTTGTTAAATTATTATGCCGACTCTATACGCCGACATCGGGGCGAATTACTCTGGGAGGTATAGATATTAATGAGATTGATATCACCGTTTGGCGCGAGTATATATCTGCTATCTTTCAAGATTTTGGTCATTATGTGCTCAGTGTTGAGGAGAATATCTACCTGGGGGATGTGGCTAATGGGGGTAACAGAGAGGCGCTAGAACGTGTGTGTTTGCAGGCAGGGTTTACATTACCCGCAGGAGTAGATTATACCGATCTGTTGGGGAAAGAGTTTTCCGGGACGGACCTGTCTGGCGGACAATGGCAACGGCTTGCTATTGCCAGGGCATTATATTCATCGAACAGTGGCATTGTTATCTTAGATGAACCCACCAGCGCACTGGATCCGCGCATTGAAGCAGATTTCTTTAAGCGTTTTTATCAAAGCACCAAAGGAAAAACCTCCATAACGGTAACACACAGAATGGGGGCCGTTAAGAATGCAGAGAAAGTGATTGTGATGAAAAACGGGGTTCTTGTAGAGCAAGGGACGCCCGATGCGCTCTCAAGGTTAAAGGGCGAATATTATGAGTTGGTCAATATCCAAAAAGAGCTTTGGAACGCGTCTTGAGTTGGTTTACCGTTAATTCATCATCTCATGGTATTTGCAATACGTGCCGATAATCTTGAGTGAACAGATCTCTCCTCCTGTTCAATAGACAAATAAAACACAAATCAAATGTCATAACCATGCACTTTATAAGGGCATGGGGAGCTATTTTTGCTGTTTCATGGTGCATTATTAGAAATAGATCTATTGCGTCAGCGATGTGTAATAACGTGGCTCCGACAAGGTAATCGTTTGCTTAAAAATGCAACCGTTTGCATATCATAAAAAATAAATGACCACCGGGCCGGTTTTATTGTGGTACGGGAATTGCTGTTTATTAAATAACCCTTCGTTTATTACTCAGGATAAAACAGCATGACCGTATGCAACCGTTACGCTATCCGCAGCGCTTTTTTCGATATTGTCGCGCCCGCAGAGAATCCGCAGCAGATCGTTGAGCATGCCCGTTATATTGAAGACGGCGTATTGCTGATTGATAAGGGAAAAATCGTCGATTTAGTGCCCTGGCAGCAAGGTGAAGCGCGTGTCAAAACGGGCTGGTCGCTGATCGATTATCGCGGAAAAGTGATTTTGCCGGGCTTTATCGATACCCATATTCACTTTCCACAGGCCGAAATTATTGGTGCTTACGGTGAGCAGTTGCTGGAGTGGCTTGAGCGTTACACTTTTCCTGCCGAAAGCCACTATGGCGATATGCACTATGCTACCCGGATGGCCGCGTTTTTCCTGCAACAACTGCTGAGTAACGGCACCACCAGCGCCATGGTATTCGCCACCGTGCATCCTGAATCCGTAGAGGCACTGTTTAGCGCTGCGCAAGGGTTGGGGATGCGATTGATTGCGGGCAAAGTGATGATGGATTGCAACGCGCCGGACAATCTGGTTGAGACGGCAGAAAGCAGCCATCGCCAGTGTCAGGCGTTGATCCGGCGTTGGCACGGTCGTGGACGTCTGGGCTATGCCATCACCCCACGTTTTGCGCCGACATCGTCACCGGAGCTGCTGAGTGCCGCGCAGCGCCTGCGCGAAGAATTTCCCGATACCTGGCTGCAAACACACTTGAGCGAAAACCCGCAGGAAGTGGCTTGGGTACGCGAGCTTTATCCCGATCGGGACAACTATCTGGATGTGTATCACCACTACCGGTTGACCGGTCGGCGCAGCGTGTTTGCGCACGCTATCCACCTCGATGAGGCGGAGTGGGATTGTCTGCACCAGACGCAATCTGCCGTGGCGTTTTGCCCCAGTTCTAATCTGTTTCTCGGCAGCGGGCTGTTTCGTTTGCAGCAGAGCTGGCACAAGGGCGTGCGTATCGGCATGGGGACTGATGTCGGTGCGGGAACGTCGTTCAGTCTGCTGCAAACGTTGGGAGATGCTTACAAAGTCGGGCAGTTACAACAGTACCGGCTGTCAGCCTGTGAGGCGTTCTACCACGCCACGTTGGGAGGCGCATGTGCGCTCGATCTGGAGCATGAAATCGGCAATTTTGCGGCAGGGAAAACCGCAGATTTCGTGGTTATCGATCCTGCGGCCACCGCCTTACAACGCCTGCGTGATGACAAGTGTCAGGACATTATGGAGCGGCTGTTTGTGCTGATGACGCTGGGTGACGATCGTAATGTGGTTGCCACCTGGGTCAATGGGCGTCCCGTTTGGCAGGCTGACTGTCAGGAGGTGGCCGCATGACCGCTTTTTTACTCAACGATACCGTAGTCGTGGAGCGGGATGGCGATCCTGCGCTGACCGTATTGCACTACCTGCGCCAGCGTAAGCGTCGCACCGGAACCAAAGAAGGCTGCGGTTCTGGCGACTGCGGTGCCTGCACTGTGGTAGTGGGCCGCGTGGAGCAGGGACGTATCTGTTATGAAACTGCCAGTGCCTGCCTGACGCCATTGAGCGCATTGCAGGGTAAACAGCTCATCACGGTAGAAGATCTGCGGCAGGAGGGAGAACTGCATCCGGTGCAGCAGGCGGTAGTGGATCTGCATGCGTCACAATGTGGTTTCTGTACGCCGGGTATGGTGATGTCCCTGTTTGTGCTGCAAAAACAGCACATAGGATGGGATCGTCAGCAGGCGGAGCAGGCATTGGCAGGAAATTTATGCCGCTGTACCGGCTATCGACCGATCATGGACGCGGCGCGCCAGTTGTGCGAACACCCGACAGAGGACAGTTTCACCCGACAGGAAGCGCATACCGTCGCACGGTTGAATGCATTGGCGAGAGAGGTCACCGAGGTGCCGTTCGGTGAGGAGCAGCGCTGCTTTATGCCAACCTCGCTGGAACAGTTGGCGGCCTATTATCTGCGATATCCACAGGTGCGCTTGCTGGCGGGGGGAACCGATCTGATGTTGGAGATGGCGCAAGCCGGATCGGCTCCTCCTCCCGCGATCGCGTTGGAACAGGTGGAGACACTGCGTGACGCCTATACGGATGACAACCATATCCATCTCGGTGCCGGATTAACCATTACTCAGTGCGAACATCGCTTACACGCCGCGCTCCCGGCTTTTGCTCAGGCGTTGCAGCGCTTTGCATCACGCCAGATCCGTAATCGCGCTACGCTTGGGGGCAACATCGCCAACGCATCACCGATAGGCGATACCCCTCCCATGCTGTTGGCGCTGGATGCTGCGTTGCTGCTACAGCGGGGGGGCGATCTTCGCACGATACCGTTGCGAGAATTCTTCCTGGCTTACCGCAAAACGGCGTTAGCGCCGGGCGAATTTATTCGCGAGATCCTGATCCCGCGTGGGTCGCTGCTGGACAACTTCCGCGCGTGGAAGGTATCCAAACGGGCCGATGACGATATCGCTATCGTGTTCGGCGCTTTCTCTCTGCATATCGAACAGGGACGTATTGTGCAGGCGCGCGTCGCTTTCGGGGGGATGGATGCGATCCCTCGGCGGGCTGAACGTTGTGAGCGCGCGCTGCTGCATCAGCCCTGGAACCGGGAGACGATTATGGCGGCCAGTCAGGTGCTGGCGCAGGATTTCACACCACTCAGTGACGCGCGCGCCAGCGCCGATTACCGCATGCAGCTCGCCAGGAATTTGCTGCTGCGTTACTTCTTCTGCTTACAAGGTGAAGACGTCACCATGGAGGTTACGCACCATGTCGAATAACACCGAGTCGCATAACATCTTGCAGCCTACACTCACCCAAACGGCGTTGCAGGCGCAATTCTCTCAGCCGCTGTCTGGCGCTGTTGGGCACAGCCGTATTCACGAAAGTGCCGCCCTGCACGTCAGCGGGGAAGCACGTTACATCGACGATCGACCCGAACCGGAGGGGCTGCTGCACCTCTGCCCGCGCCTGAGCGATCACGCCCATGCCCGCATTCTGAAGATTGATGTTGAACCCTGCTATCGCATTCCCGGCGTGGTGGCGGTGCTGACCCGGCAGCAGATCCCAGGTAACCCGGATATCGGTGCACTGGCTCCGGGCGATCCGTTGCTGGCCGATGAGGAAGTGAACTATGCCGGGCAGATGGTGCTGGTGGTAGCGGCAGAATCCCGTGAGGCGGCGCGATTGGGCGCGCGGGCGGCAATCATCGACTACGAGGTGCTGACACCGATACTGGATGTGCGTGAAGCGCTGGAAAAGCAACATTACGTTGAACGCCCCTTTGTGCAGCAGCGTGGTGATGTGGATGCGGCGCTGGCCCGCGCGGCACAGCGTTTGACGGGGGAGTTTCATATCGGTGGGCAAGAGCATTTTTATCTGGAAACGCAGGCGGCACTGGTTTATCCCGGCGAGCATCAAACGGTCACGGTCCATGCCTCCACCCAGAACCCCACCGAAGTACAAAAGCGGGTTGCCTCGGTGTTAGGTGTCAGCCAGAGTCAGGTGACGGTAGAGATGCGCCGTATGGGGGGCGCATTTGGCGGCAAGGAGTCTCAGGGGGCGAGCGTTGCCTGCTTGTGCGCGCTGGCGGCGCGGCTGACCGGGCGGCCTGCGAAAATGTGCCTGTCGCGGCGCGACGATATGCGTATTACCGGCAAGCGCCACGCTTTTTTTGTGCGCTACCAGGTCGGCATTGATGAGCGCGGGGTCTTGTGCGGGGTGAAGATCGATTTAGCCGCGAATTGCGGCCACTCACTGGATTTGTCGGGATCGATTGTCGATCGCGCCATGTTCCATGCTGACAATGCCTATTATCTGGGGGATGCGCGTATCACCGGATATCGCTGTCGCACCCATACCGTTTCCAACACGGCCTTTCGCGGTTTCGGTGGCCCTCAGGGCATGGTTGCCATCGAGCAGGTGATTGAGCACATTGCACGTACGTTACATCTGGACCCGCTGGAAGTGCGCAAGCGCAACTATTATGGCACGCGCGACGGCGGTATTAACGCGCGCAATATCACCCACTATCACCAACCGGTGGGACAGAATCTGCTGGATGACATCACCGAACGGCTGACGCGCAGCGCCCAGTACGATCAACGTCGTGCCGAGATTGAGGATTTCAATGCGCACCATCCTGTGCTGCGGCGCGGGCTGGCGCTGATGCCGATCAAATTCGGTATCTCTTTCACCTCGACCTTTCTCAATCAGGCGGGGGCCTTGCTGTTGGTGTATACCGATGGCAGTGTGCAGGTTAATCACGGTGGAACCGAGATGGGGCAGGGGCTGAATACCAAGGTGGCGCAGATTGTGGCACAGGTGCTGCAAATTGATAGCGCGTCGATTCAGATCACCGCTACCGATACCAGTAAGGTGCCGAATACCTCCCCGACGGCGGCGTCCAGCGGTGCCGATTTGAACGGCAAAGCCGCGCAGCAGGCAGCGGAAGTCATTCGGCAGCGCCTGGTCGACTTGCTGTGTCGCCTTTACGCCTGCGCTCCCGACGATATCGCCTTTTGCAATGGCGTGGTGCGTGCAGGTGAGCAGCATTTTACCTTTGCGCAGGTCGTGCAGTTGGCATGGCTCAATCAGGTGTCACTGTCGGCAACGGGGTTTTATCGGGTGCCGGGTATCCATTACGATCGTGACGCCGGGTGTGGACAACCCTTCTACTACTTTGTGTATGGTGCAGCCTGCGCCGAAGTGGTGGTCGATACGCTGACCGGTGAGTATCAGGTAAAGCGCGTGGACATTTTGCATGATGCGGGGGCTTCACTGAATCCGGCGCTGGATATCGGTCAGGTAGAGGGCGGGTTTGTACAGGGAATGGGGTGGGTTACCACCGAGGAACTGGTGTGGAACGCTCAGGGGCGTTTGCTGACCGATACCGGTGCCACCTACAAGATCCCGACCGTGGCGGATATTCCGCATGACTTTCGCGTGCAACTGTTGCCGCACACGGATAACGCGGTAGACACGGTGTTTCGTTCCAAGGCGGTGGGTGAGCCGCCGTTTATGCTGGGTATTGCTGTCTGGTGTGCATTGCAGGATGCGGTGGCGCGCCGGGATGACGCGCAGCCCCACGTTTTGCTTGAGTTGCCCGCCACACCGGAACGGGTATGGCGAGCACTGCAACGATCGTAGGCTTGCATCACTGGCAGGGCGTAATGGCCCACAGCCAGCGCGCTGGCGTCTTGTTGAGCTGCCGTGCCGTCTCCAGATAGCGGAGATCCAACACGCTGGCAGACCAATAGACATTCGCGGCATTGCTGGGTTGCCACTGTCCATCGAACCCTTTAACGCCAGCTGCGCGACGCTCAATGTCGAAACGCACCTTGGTATTGGCGAATTCTTGGTGCGTTTTTTCACCGTCGGCATAGGGTTTCAGCCATTCCAGCGCGGTACGCAGGCTCTGCCCATGGCGGCCTTGCAGATCAATCCAGTGCTCACCTTGCAATTGCGCTGCCATGGCGGCGCGCAGCAGCGGCTCCAGTGAGTAGACCACGTAGTGCAACGCGTCGCGTTCGGTGAAATCCATCACTTCGCCATCAGCGTGAATATTGGCATCTAACTGACGGATAAACGCCGCTTTGGCCTCTGTCAGCAACGCATCGTCATCTATCGCCGCCGCACTCATGGCGACTAACTTAACGCGATGGCTTTGCCAGTTGTTGCTCCAGATTTTTTTGGCACTGTTCTGGTTTTCGGCCATCTTCTGTAAGTACCCGGTTGCCATTGCATGCAGGAAGGCGCGGGTGCGCT
Organism: Candidatus Symbiopectobacterium sp. NZEC151; assembly: GCF_025962655.1. Lineage (GTDB taxonomy): Bacteria > Pseudomonadota > Gammaproteobacteria > Enterobacterales > Enterobacteriaceae > Symbiopectobacterium. The sequence goes on from NZ_JAGFPE010000004.1 coordinate 201,366, forward strand.
CCCGTGTGGCTTCCGGCAGGGCGCTGTGGGTCAACCGGTATGCTTCAATCAGTCCGTCAAAGCTGGTTTCATCGATAGGATTGAAGCTGAGTTGATAGGTTTTCATCCAGTCATCCAGATAGATCGTCAAGCGTGACAGCAGCGCAGCATCCTGAGTCCGTTGCCAGGCTAAGGCCAGATCGCGCATATAGCTGAAATCACGCCGTGCCGCGTTAGACATATCGTAGATGCCCTGATGCGGCAAGGTGCCTTCCGTGTGTACGATCGGCATCGCTTGCGGCTTGGCGGCGGGTGGATGCGCGACAGTGGATAAGAGCGCCTTGGTTGAGGGCGCGCTCACCTTGCTGCAAAGCGCTTCGCTGGCCTGCACGGTTGGCAGCAACAGCATGGTCAGTATCCCTAAAGCATAGGGCAAACGGTGAAATCGCCGAGAACGGCAAAGCGTCGATGCGACAGTATTCATAGCAAGCATCCTGTGGTTATCAATCACCCGATCATACTGGAATGTGCCAGGTTAGGTTTAGTGCTGTTTCACATTCAGCTTTTTTGTTCAGTTTGGTTTATCCATTTCTTGGCTATACAAAGCCGATAACAGTATTTGTTTTGTTGGGGAATCACGCATAAAAATTGAGAAAAGCAATTTGTCTAAATCCATTGCAGGTATTCGAGGGGAAAAACATTATGTCGGAATTAGGAGAATTAGTGTTTATTTCTCAACGAAATAATCATTGGCATCTGGATGGGGTTGTTGATGAATTACGTCGCGTGCGACAGCAATGGCGCGACAGTTTTTCTCAGGGCGATTATCAGAATAAACGGTTACTGCCCTCAAAACAGAGTATCCATAGCGTTGTCGATACGCTGATTAAGGTATTGTATCCCATGCGATTGGGGGCTACCGATCTGCGTAAAGAGGGGGAAGATTACTACGTCGGCTATCTGCTGGGCACGGCGCTCGATGCGCTGGCGGAAGAGGCCGCGCTTGAATTGCACTACCTCGCAGGCACCTCAACGCCGCACGGCGTCACCTCACCCGAAGCGCAGGACGCAGAACAACGCATCCGTAAGTTCGCCACGCGCTTGCCAGCGATTCGACAACGTCTGGACAGTGATATTCAAGCCGCCTATCAGGGCGATCCTTCCGCGCGCAGCCAGGATGAAGTGCTGCTGTGCTACCCCGGTATTCATGCGGTGATGCATTACCGGCTGGCTCATGAACTGTATCAATTGGGGTTGCCTCTGTTGGCGCGCATCATGACCGAAAAAGCGCACGGCGAAACCGGTATTGATATCCACCCCGGAGCACAAATTAGCGAAGGTTTTTTTATCGATCACGGCACGGGCGTGGTGATCGGCGAGACGGCGATTATTGGCAAACGCGTGCGGCTTTATCAGGCGGTCACGCTCGGTGCCAAACGCTTTGTCACTGACAATAACGGCCAGTTGCAAAAGAACTATCCCCGACATCCGATCGTGGAAGACGATGTGGTGATTTACGCCGGTGCCACGCTATTAGGCCGTATTACCATTGGTGCCCGCTCCAGCATTGGCGGAAACGTCTGGCTGACGCGCGACGTACCGCCGGACAGCAATGTACGTCAGGCCAGCCTGTTGCAATCGCAGTACCGCGATGGCGACGGCATTTAATCAGCATATAGACGCAGCAAAATAATAATCAGCGACGAAGATGATTATTTAATCCGGTTATGGATTATGAAAAATAAGAATAAGCCGTCGCTGGTCTACTTATATCGCTCATTATTTTTGAAATGATTTTTCTAATAATAATTATGCACCCTGCATACGGATGTAATCATGACTATTTTGGATAGGGTGGGCAATACCCCATTAATCGCCTTGCCCTTATTTTCTAACGTTGCGCCTGGGGTATCGCTATGGGCGAAAGCGGAATTTATGAACCCCAGTGGTTCGGTAAAAGACCGTGCGGCAAAAGCCATGGTGCTGGATGGCATTGCGCGTGGCGCACTGACGCCAGAAAAAACCATTATTGATGCCACCAGCGGTAATACCGGCATTGCTTACGCCATGATGGGCGCGGCGTTGGGTTATAAGGTGGTGCTGTATATGCCGCAGAACACCAGCGCAGAACGTAAACAGATCATTCGCCACTATGGCGCAGCGATTGTGGAAACCGATCCGCTGGAAGGATCTGACGGTGCCTATCTGGCCGTTAAAGCCCAGGTTGCATCCGATCCCGCGCGCTATTTCTATCCTGACCAATACAACAACCCGGTCAATCCCGCGACCCATTTTGCCACCACGGGGGCGGAAATCTGGCAACAAACGCAGCAGCGCGTCACCCATTTTATTGCCAGCATGGGTACCTCGGGCAGTTTTGTCGGCATTGCCCAGCGGCTCAAACAGGAAAACCCATTGGTGCAAACGTTGGCTGTTCAGCCCGCCTCGCCGTTTCACGGTATTGAAGGCACCAAGCATATGGCGAGCAGCATCAAGCCCGGCATTCTGGATGAAACCTTGCAAGATGGCGTTATCACTGTCACCACCGAAGAGGCCTACGCCACCACGCGGCGATTGGCACGCCGGGCGGGCATCTTTGTTGGGGTTTCCTCCGGCGCTAACGTTGCGGCGGCCACTACACTGGCGAGCACCTTACCCGCCGACGCGGTGGTGGTAACGCTGTTGTGCGATACCGGCTCCCGCTACCTTGCAGACCCTTTTTGGAATGAAACCGATGATTGAGTTAACCACCGAAATTGCACACCAGATCCGCCAGGAAGGTGAAAAAGCCTATCCCAATGAGTGCTGCGGAGCGCTGTTGGGCCATTTTTCGACCAACGGTGATGCGCGGGTTACGGCGATTTTACCCATCGTGAATGCGCGGGAATCCGAAGAGCAATACCACCGCTTTGTGATAACCGCCGATGACTCATTGCGCGCCGAGCGCACTGCATTGGCGCAGGGTGTTGATGTGGTGGGGTTTTACCACTCGCATCCGGATCATCCGGCCATCCCGTCCGAGTATGACCGCGAGCACGCTCTGCCGTTTTACGCCTACATCATCGTGGCGGTTGCCGAACGGCAGGCCGGGGATCTGACCAGTTGGCGGTTGACGCAGAGCCGACAACGTTTTGAACAAGAACGTGTGCAAACGGCGCCGTGATAGGACATGCCGAACAGCAAATGCACAGCGTTATCACCCGATAGAACAGACAGAGAGAGAAAAGCGATGGCAGCTACATTATTGATTCCTACCGCATTACGCGCCTTTACCGAGGGGCAGGGAAAAGTCAGTCTGGAAGGGCGCACCGTCGGGGAACTGGTTGCCGCGCTGGCAACGCGTTATCCCGATATTCAGCAGCACCTGTATGACGACGCAGGCGAACTGCGCGCGTTTATCAACCTGTATGTGGGTGACACCAATATCAAACACAGTGGCGGTCTGGCAACGCCCATCAATCCGGGGGATGAAGTGTTGCTGGTGCCTGCGATTGCCGGTGGCTCTGAGGCAACGCGATGAGTACACCGAGTATCATTCCCGACGACCGCCTGACCGAATTATCTCACGCCGAGATTGCGCGCTACAGCCGCCATTTACTGCTGCCGGAAGTGGGATTGGAGGGGCAGCAGCGACTGAAAAGCGCGAAGGTGCTGTTGGTCGGCACCGGTGGATTAGGCGCGCCGGTCGCGCTCTATCTGGCCGCAGCAGGCGTTGGCACATTGGGGATTGTGGATTTTGATTTCGTTGAGGTTTCTAACCTGCAACGCCAGATTATTCATACCACCAAGGACATCGACCGTCCGAAGGTGGCGTCTGCTAAAGACAAAATCAAAGCCATCAACCCTGATGTTCAGGTGGTGACCTACAACACCTCGCTGAGCAGCAAGAATGCGCTCGATATTATTCGGGATTACGACATTGTGGTGGATGGCACCGACAACTATCCCACCCGCTATCTGATCAACGACGCCTGCGTACTGTTGGGCAAACCCACCGTTTACGGCTCTATTTTCCAGTTCGAAGGGCAGGCCAGCGTGTTCTATGCCAAAGCGGGGCCGTGCTACCGCTGCCTGTACCCGGCACCGCCACCGCCTGGACTGGTACCTTCCTGCGCCGAGGGCGGTGTGGTTGGAGTACTGCCCGGCATTATCGGCACCATTCAGGCCGCCGAGGTGATCAAACTGATTGTCGGCGGTAGCGATAGCCTGATTGGTCGCCTGCTGCTGCTGGATGTGTGGCAAATGAAACAGCGTGAACTGCGGTTGGAGAAAGATCCGGGTTGCCCGGTGTGTGGTGAGCACCCAACGATTCACGCACTGATCGATTACGAGGAATTTTGCGGCCTTAAACCCTCAAACGACGAAATACCGATCGAGAGCGTTACCGCCAAGGAGCTACAGGCGTGGCTGGAATCAGACAAGCCAGTGCAACTGATTGATATCCGTGAGCCTCATGAGCGAGCGATTGTGAAATTTCCTCAGGCTAAGGTGATGCCGCTCGGTCAAATCGTGCGGCGTATCGATGAATTTGATCCTGCGGTGGATGCGGTTTTCCTCTGCAAGATTGGGCAGCGCAGTATTTTCGCCATCCGTGCGCTTCAGCGCGCTGGCTATCAGGGCCGCGTGTTGAATTTGAAAGATGGCATTAACGCTTGGGCGCGGGATGTGGATACCCGTTTGCCTCAGTACTGAGAGTCATCCCCTTTATTTCCGGCAAATAAGACGAAGGTATCATCATGGCAGAACAAAAAGTCATTAATGCATTGGGGCGTGAAGCCGCCTACCAACTGGCTAACGTCACCAAGACTGCGCCGCAATTCGGCGCCATTACGCCGCGCTGGGTAAGCCGTTTCCTCGACTATAAGGGGCTGGAGTCGGGCATCTATCGCGTTAACAAAGTGGTGGAGGGGGATACACCGCTGGATGTGCTGTGCAGCCAGGACCCAACCCGTATCGAGATCCCAAAAGGGTATATCGAATACCAGACGCAGCCGCGTGAATATCAGTTGGACTCGATTGCCACCATCGTTAACGTCGATACCAAGATTGCCGATCTCTACAGTTCCCCGTTCGATCAGGCGTCAGAACAGATTGCACTGGCGATTGAGAGCCTGAGAGAGCGTCAGGAAAGCCAGTTAATCAATAATGACGACTACGGCTTATTGAATAATATCGCTGAGTCGCAGCGCATTCAGACGCGCAATGGACGCCCAACGCCAGACGATCTGGATGAGTTGATCGCCAAGGTGTGGAAAGAGCCCTCTTTCTTCCTGGCGCATCCGCGTGCCATTGCCGCGTTTCAGCGTGAGGCCACGCGTCGCGGCGTGCCGCCGGTTACTGTTAACCTGCACGGTGGCACCTTTATCTTGTGGCGCGGCATTCCGCTGATCCCTTCCGACAAGCTGTTTGTTGACGGTTTAAAGAACCCGAAAGGCAAGGGCGGTAAAACCAATATCCTGCTGATTCGCTCTGGTGAGGCTAAACGCGGCGTGTTGGGGCTTTACCAGTCCGGGTTGCCCAACGAACAATCGCGTGGACTCTCCGTACGCTTCCGTGGCATCGATGACAACGGCGTTGCCTCCTACTTGCTCTCACTTTATTGCTCTGCGGCGATTTTGGCGGATGATGCGATCGCCGTGCTGGAGGACGTTGAAGTGGGTGAATACTATGACTATCAATAACCGGACTCTCAATAACCCGGCGCTTAATCACCGCGCCCTGACACCGCCGGGCTTGCCCGACGCACGGTCAGACCATTGGGGGCAGCCGCCTTCCGCGCGGGATTACGGATTGCCAGACGAGCGCGATCTGCTGGCGCTGTTGGGCAGTGGAACTCCTGTGCCGCGTGATATTGACCCCGCGTATACGCCTCGCGTGCTGCCTTTGGGGCAAGCGAATGCGCCATCGAGTGCGATTACCCCCGCCACGGCGGGCGCATCATCACTCTGGACGCCAGCGCCGTTGGCGCGTGTCGGGCTGGTGCCGGTGGAGCGTATCCGTGCGGATTTTCCCATTCTGTCTGAACAGGTGGACGGTAAACCGCTGGTGTGGCTGGACAACGCTGCCACCACGCAGCGGCCACGTCAGGTGATTGAGCGCATCAGCCACTACTACCTGCATGAAAACTCTAACGTGCACCGAGCCGCGCACGCGCTGGCGGCTCGCTCCACTGACGCCTATGAAGCCTCGCGCGAAAAAGTGGCGCGTTTTCTCGGCGCGCCGGGGCCCGAGAACATTGTCTTTGTGCGTGGCACCACGGAAGGCATCAACCTGATTGCGCACAGCTACGTGAAGCCGTTACTGCGACCGGGGGATGAAATCATCCTCACGCTGCTCGAGCATCACGCCAATATTGTGCCGTGGCAGTTGGTGGCGCAGGAAACGGGTGCGGTGATCCGTGTGGCACCGGTGGATGAACGAGGCCAACTGATCGTCGAGGAGTACGTGCGTCTGTTTAACGACAGAACCCGGTTTGTTTCGGCGACCCACGTTTCGAATGCGCTGGGAACCGTGACGCCGATTCAGGAACTGGTGGCGATTGCACACCGCTTTGGCGTGCGTATCGCCATTGACGGGGCGCAATCTGTCTCACATATCCCCGTGAACGTCACGGCGCTGGATGCCGACTTTTTCGTGTTTTCCGGCCACAAGATCTTCGGTCCAACCGGGATCGGCGTGGTGTATGGCAAGCAGGACGTGTGGGACGAGGCGCAACCCTATCAGGGGGGCGGTAACATGATCGCCGATGTGACCTTTGAACTGACGCGCTATCAACCTGTGCCGAACAAGTTCGAAGCGGGCACCGGAAATATTGCCGATGCTGTCGGGCTGGGGGCGGCGATCGATTATGTGACGGCGCTCGGTATCGAAAATATCGCCCAGTACGAACATGCACTGCTGGAATATGGCATTGAAAAGCTGTCACGCATTCCCGGTTTGACGCTGGTTGGCACCGCAGCGCAGAAGACCAGCGTACTGTCGTTTGTGTTGGCCGGGCATGAGAATGAGGCGGTTGGGCGTCATCTCAGTCAGGCTGGGATCGCGGTTCGCTCAGGGCACCATTGTGCACAGCCCATTTTGCGTCATTTTGGTCATGAAGGAACCGTACGACCCTCTCTGGCCTTTTACAATACGCCGCAAGAGATTGATTTTCTGGCAGAAAGCATTAGCCAACTGGTTGCGCGCTAACCGGCGCAACCCACGTCCCCTCATCACCCCGGCGTAAGCCGGGGGTCTCTGGTTAGCGAATCTCCGGCACTACCTCTCTGGTGGTAATGAAATCGCATTATGAGCGAGATCAGTATTTTCTTGAACGCGGTCGTTGTATTGTTCTGTATATATCGAAACACCAGGACATCAACATGATAAAGAAAATAGGTTACACACTCGGGGTTGTCGGGCTGCTTATGGCGTTTTCCTCTGCGTGGGCAGCGCGTCAGGTTACCGATCAGTTAGGGCGCAACGTCACCATCCCCGATCACGTTAATCGCGTGGTGGTCTTGCAGCATCAAACACTGAATCTGCTGGTGCAGTTGGATGCGCAACAGAGTGTGGTTGGCGTGCTGTCCAGTTGGAAAAAGCAATTGGGGGACAGCTATCTGCGCCTTGCCCCTCAGTTGGCAAATTTACCGATGCCGGGCGATCTGACACAGGTGAATATTGAAAGCCTGCTGAAACTCGAACCGCAGGTCGTGTTTGTCGCCAACTATGCGCCGCCGGAGATGATCTCGCAGATTGAACGCGCGGGCATCCCAGTGGTGGCTGTCTCCCTGCGTCAGGACAAGCCTGGCGAGGCTGACAAAATCAACCCGACCATGAGCGATGAAAATACCGCATATAACGAAGGGCTTAAAACCGGCATCCGCTTGATCGGTGACGTGGTGGAGCGCCAGAAACAGGCAGAAGCGCTTATCAACTATACCTTCAGCGAACGGGAAAAAGTCAGTGCCCACATCGCGGCTATCCCTGAAGAGAAGCGCATTCGCGTGTATATGGCTAACCCCGATCTGACCACCTACGGCTCAGGAAAATATACCGGTCTGATGATGTCACACGCCGGTGCCATGAACGTGGCGGCAGCCTCCATCAAAGGCTTCAAACAGGTCTCGATTGAGAATGTGCTGGCCTGGAATCCACAGGTTATTTTCGTGCAAGATCGCTACCCGGACGTGGTGCAGCACATCATCAACGACCCGGCCTGGCAGTCCATCGATGCGGTGAAACAGCATCGGGTCTATCTGATGCCGGAATACGCCAAAGCCTGGGGATACCCGATGCCAGAAGCGTTAGCCATTGGCGAACTGTGGATGGCGAAAAAGCTCTATCCGGAACGCTTTGCCGATGTGGATATGCAAAAAGCCGCGAATTACTATTACCAGCGCTTCTACCGTATGGATTACCGCGCGGAAAATCCAGCAGCACAATGACGGCGCAACGCTATCGTATTACGCTGCTGGCCGTGGTGGTGGGGACCTTGTTGATTGCCCTGTGCTCATTGGGGCTGGGGCGCTATGGCCTTTCTCCGTGCCGCATTGTACAGATACTGGTCGAGCCGTTGTCTGACAGCAATCCGACGCTGAGTGACATTGAACGTCAGGTGGTGTGGAGTGTGCGCTTACCTCGGGTGCTACTCGCACTGTGTGCTGGAGCAGGGTTAGCTCTGAGCGGTGCCACGCTGCAAGGCGTGTTTCGCAACCCTCTGGTTGATCCACACATTATTGGCGTCTCTGCCGGTGCGGCGTTTGGCGGCACGCTGGCTCTCTTGCTGAGTTGGACACCACTGTTTCTGCTGCTCTCGACGTTCACGTTTGGCATGGTCGCCCTGCTGCTGGTGTTCATGATGGCTGCCGCGTTGGGCAAGCAGAATGTCCTGATCCTGATACTGGCGGGTGTCATCATCAGCGGCTTTTTCGGCGCATTAGTCAGTCTGATGCAGTATCTGGCTGATACCGAAGAAAAACTGCCAAGTATTGTGTTTTGGCTGTTGGGGAGTTTCGCCACCGCCCACTGGGACAAACTGGTCACACTGGCGCTGCCGCTCGGTCTGGCGGGAGGACTGCTGTTGCGCCTGCGTTGGCACATTAACGTGCTATCGATGGGAGAGCAGGATGCGCGCACGCTGGGCATGGCAGTGCAGCCGGTGCGCTGGCTGGTGCTGAGCCTGTGCGCGGCGGTGGTGGCTGCACAGGTGGCCGTGAGCGGCAGCATTGGCTGGATTGGGCTGGTGATCCCCCACGTTGCGCGCATGCTGGTGGGGGCCGATCACCGGCGTTTATTGCCGGTATCGTTCTGGCTTGGCGGTGGGTTTATGGTGCTGGTGGATGATTTGGCGCGTACGCTCAGTGATGCGGAGATCCCGTTGGGGATCCTTACTGCACTGTTTGGCGCACCGCTGTTTGCCTTGCTGCTGTATAAAACACAACGGCAGCGCAGAGGTTGATGCTATGTCACTGATGAGATTATCCACACAGGCGCTGGCGTATGGCTATCACGCGGGAGAGCCGTTTTTCCCTCCGCTCGAACTGTGCTGCCGTGCCGGGGAAATCACCGCCATTTTGGGTGCCAACGGTCGGGGAAAAACCACATTGCTGCACACGCTGCTGGGTTTTCTGCCGCCGTTAGCCGGGACGGTGCAACGGGACGGGGCAATAGGTTTTGTGCCGCAGCTTTTTACGCCGCCTTTCTCCTACAGCGTGCTGGATATGGTACTGATGGGGCGAGCAGGGCGTATCTCGCTGTTTTCCCTGCCGACGGCGCACGATATTGCCGCGGCGCAGCGTGCGCTGGATATGCTGGGCATCGCGACGCTGGCCGAGCGTGATTTTAGCGCGCTGTCGGGCGGGCAGCGGCAACTGGTGTTGATTGCACGTGCGCTGGCCTCGGAATGCCAGACGCTGATCCTTGATGAGCCGACCGCCGCACTTGATTTGCACAATCAGGCGCAGGTACTGCAATTGCTCACACGTTTGGCGCGTGAGCAAGGGCTGTGTATTTTGCTCACCACGCACGACCCGTCTCATGCGCTGGCGATCGCGCAGCAGGCGTTGTTGTTGATGGCCGACAAACAGTACCTCTACGGCCACCGCGATACGGTGGTGACAGAACAGAACCTGACCCGCCTGTACGGTATTCCGGTGCGGCAGGTAACGCTCGAGACGCCTTCGCAGCCGCCTTATCAGGCACTGATCCCCTTGTTTACCGTAACGGAGCCGCGATGACCCTTCCTATACGCCTCTATGCGGCGGGCAGCCTGCGTAACGCTTTGACACCGCTGCTGGCTGCATTTTCCGAACGCCATTCGTTGCAGGTGATGACAACGTTCGGCCCGGCAGGGCTGTTGAGTGAGAAAATCGAGCAAGGGGATGAGGTCGATCTCTTTGCATCGGCAAACTGCGCTCACCCTCTGCGCTTGAAAATGCTGGGGCTGGCGCATCACACGATGGTCTTTACCCGCAATCACCTGTGCATTGCGATGCGCAATGTGCCTGAATTGACCTCGCAGCACTGGCTGTCCGCACTGTGCGATGCCCGGTTTGTGCTCTCAACGTCAACACCAGGAAACGATCCCGCTGGCGATTACGCTTTTCAACTGTTTGATCGTATCGAACACTATCATCCCGGTACTGGCAGGTTACTGCGCGACAGGGCCAAACCGCTGGTGGGTGGCTCAATGACGCACAATGTCCCACCGGGGATGACCGCTGGGAGCTACCTGATCCGAAGTGGGCAGAGTGATATGCACATCGGCTACTCCAGCTACTTGCCGCTATTGCTGAACCAGCCGGATTTACACGTAGTGCTTGTGCCAGCGCCCTACAACATCACCGCGGAATACATGCTGGCACTGTTGAACCCGGTCAGGCCGGAGGCACGTCTGCTGGCAGACACCATCTTGTCAGCGCAAGGGCAGGATTTTCTGGTAAGTAACGGGTTTACTGCACTGGCCTGACGCGGTAAATCGGTTAATCGTGACAAATTCTGCTATGATTGCGGCTCACCTGCGCTGTGCCTGATGACAGCGTGCCTTTCCTTTGTCGTCGTTGGTAGAGCAATCACTGTGAGTACAACTTCTTTTTCTTCTCTGGCGCTGCCTGCGGAGCAGCTATCTAATCTTGATGAACTGGGCTATAGCGCAATGACGCCCGTTCAGGCGGCTGCGCTGCCTGCCGTGTTAAGCGGTGTGGATGTGCGTGCCAAAGCGAAGACCGGCAGCGGAAAAACGGCGGCATTTGGTATCGGTTTGTTGAATCGCATCGTGGTGAGTGATTTTACCACGCAGGCACTGGTGCTGTGTCCTACGCGTGAACTGGCAGATCAGGTCAGTAAAGAACTGCGTCGTCTGGCGCGCTTTACGCAGAATATCAAAATCCTCACGCTGTGCGGCGGCCAACCGATGGGGCCACAACTTGACTCGCTGGTGCATGCGCCGCACATTGTGGTGGGAACGCCGGGACGGCTTCAGGAACACCTGCGCAAACAGTCCCTGTTGCTGGACAACCTCAAGGTGTTGGTGCTGGATGAAGCCGATCGTATGCTGGATATGGGGTTTAGCGACGCGATTGATGACGTGATCTCCTATACCTCGCCCGAGCGACAAACTCTGCTGTTTTCCGCCACCTACCCGCAGGAGATCGAACAGATCAGCGCCCGCGTTCAGCGCGAGCCGCTGCGCGTGGACGTGACAGACGATGAAGTCGCGCCTGCGATTGAACAGCATTTCTACGAGACCACCCCGCAGCAGCGTTTGCCGCTGTTAGTGGCCGTTTTGAATCATCATCAACCCCGTTCTTGCGTGGTGTTTTGCAATACCAAGCGTGATTGTCAGAGCGTGTTCGAAACGCTGGAGGCGCGCGGCATCAGCGTGCTGGCGCTGCACGGCGATCTCGAACAGCGCGATCGCGATCAGGTGCTGGTGCGCTTTGCCAACCACAGTTGCCGTGTGCTGGTCGCGACCGATGTGGCGGCGCGCGGTCTGGATATTAAAGATCTGGAACTGGTGGTCAATTTTGAACTGGCGTTCGATCCAGAAGTGCATGTGCACCGTATCGGTCGTACCGGGCGTGCCGGTCAGCAAGGCGTGGCGGTTAGCTTGTGTACACCGCAGGAAATGGCGCGTGTGAACCTACTGGAGGACATGCTCGGCATGAAAGTGCAGTGGGCGTCTGCGGGTTCCCTCACGCGCAACGCGGAAGCGATGCTTGAGCCGGAGATGATGACGCTGTGCATTGACGGCGGCAAAAAGGCCAAGATTCGGCCCGGTGATATTCTTGGAGCATTAACCGGCGATGCGGGATTGACGGCGGCAGAAGTTGGTAAAATTGATATGTTCCCGGTACATGCTTACGTGGCCATTCGCAAGGCCAGCGCCAAACGTGCGTTGCAGCAACTGCTTAAAGGCAAGATCAAAGGAAAAAGCTGCAAAGCGCGGTTATTGAAATAACTGCATAAGGGCAGGTTTGGCCTGCCCTTATTGGATACCCAGTACCTTTTGTTTTATATTATTTATAAGCTATTAATTATTTAGTCTAATTATTCATTTAAATATGTTTTTCCCGGTCAACAGCAAAATAACCTCAGTCACGGGTAAGCTAATTGCACCTGTTTGATACCTCTCGTTCAACTAGAGTATATTGTACTCTATCCTATGAGGCGTATAATACCCTGGTCAACGGCGATAGGCTGACACCAGGGACTCTTTTATCACTCTGAATAATAATCATAATTTTTATAATGTGAGATAGCGTGTTGATTGACTCTGCAACAGAGGACAGTATGGATGATGGCAAAAGTAAAGAGAAGAAAACCATCGTGCATAGTGCCCTCGACAATATTCCCCTTGTTTCTGTTATGGAACATGCGTCGATCCCTTGGGGAATAAAAAGCAACGAATCAAAATTTGTTTATATGAATCAAGCTGCAATGAACTTTTGCAACATTCCTAAAGGGTTTGATGTTGAAGGTCGGCTGGATTCAGAGATTCCGGTCTCCTGGAGTGAATTGGCTCCTGAATTACAAGCGCACGATAGAAAAGCCGAACAGAGTAAAGAGGGGGCCGATGTTATCGAAACGGCGTACTTTGGTCGTGATGCGATACTTGCGCCGTGGCACTGTGCAAAATTCCCGATATACCATAGCGATGGCACGGTGTTAGGGACAATGTTTTATGCCAAAGCATTCAACTTCTATTCGGTATATGAGTTTTTCAATAATAGTAAACCTTCCGTAATAACACTCACCCCACCCGTTGATATTTTTACTCAGCGAGAGTTAGAGATAATATCCTTCGCTATCCGACGACTCTCGGCAAAAGAGATCGCCAGCAGGCTGTGCCTTTCCTATCGCACGGTGCAAAATCGCTTAAACGGCATTTACAGTAAAGCGCAAACCACCTCGCTCAGTGGCTTGATTGAGTATTGCATGATGGTTGGGTTGAATGACTATATGCCAAGAAGCCTGTTAAAACAGAAAGTGGATTTCTTTTGGTAGCGCGATCCGGACACCGGCCTCAGCGCGCGATGATGCGATCGAAAAGAAGCTGTTGGATATCTTCGCGCTGTGCCTGAATGACATGCACGACAATCCTGTTTTGTTCGCTGTTGATGGAATAAAAGAACCGATAACCGCTTTCTGTATTACATTCACGGTATTTCATGCAGCCCAATTTAGATAGCTGCGGTGAGATAGGGCAGCTTGAAGGGAAAGCAGTGACTCTATTTTCAAACTCTTGGATCGCAAGCCGTAACACAGGGCGGGGATCGATGTTGTTACTGCGCAGGAAGAACGCTATTTTGTTTACACAGAACTTTGCCGTTTCCGTATAGGTGACATCGATCCCTGTCTTGTGCAGTGTGGTCATATTGACTCCCTGTCATTGCAACGTTAAATGCCATCCAATAATTCGTCGCGTGCAAATACCCGCCCTTCGGCGAGATCTTTTTCGGAAATCGTCAGCAGTTTTAACAGTGCGATCGCGTCATCGCGTTGCTTTCTTTCTTCAAAAGACTCAATGACATAAGCAGGCATGCCATTTTGGGTAACCAAAATCGGCTCAGAAAGTTCAAGTGCAGCCGCGTGCTTTTTAATATAGCTGATGGTTTCGACTCTCATGGCGACTCCTGTGGTTTACTTGTAATATCGCGGGACGTATCACAGGGCAATCCTGTATCACGCGATGCCTAGTGACGGATAAACCCAAACATGGTCTGAATGTGGACCATATTTGGGTTTTCGTCAATCTTGAAAAACCCTCACCGTCGCTATTTGAGATAAATCGTCATGGCCATTGCTGTCTCACGGCGGGGTCAGCATAAAGACTTTTTCATTCTGTCCCAGATAGCGTGCCGCCACCCGATTGATATCAGCCACGGTAAGGCGGTTCCAGAGGGCGAGTTCCTGATCCAGACGAGCAAAGTTTTTATCATCGGCTGCCGTTTGCGCCAGCGTATCGGCCCAGAAACTTGCGCTCTGCCAGGCGGGTTGCTTTTCGGTACGCCAGATGTTTTTGGCTTCGTTAAGCTCCTTCTCCGTCACACCGTGTTGGCGTAATGACGCGATCACCGTCTGGGTCAGCCGTGTCATTTCCTCTGCGCGTTGTGGTGCGGTGGTAAAATTCAATCGACCGGTGTAGTAGGGCACAGGCAGCTTGGCGAGCATGGAAGAAAATCCCAGCGCATAAATACCGCTTGCCTGTTCACGCAGCGCAAACCGCAAACGCTGACTCACGATAGTATCCAGCAGTTGCAGCGCCAGAGCCTCTTGCGCTGACCACTGGGCGGGAGCGGCGAACTGGATACTGATCATGCTTTTATCCGAACTGGCGAGCGGATAGGTCTTGGTCAGCGTACTCATTTTGGGACGAATGCCCACATCGCGCCAATGCAGACGTTGATCCGTAGCCGGTAGCGCCGCAATCCAGCGTTCCACCGCCGCTTTCACTTTTGGCACATCTACCGCACCTGCAATCACCAGCGTCATATCCTGCGTAGCCCCCAACAACTGCTGATGGCTTTGCTGAAGCTGATAGGCGGTAAACTGCCGCCAGTTACCCTCGGGGCTGATGGTCAGACGATCGCCATGCAGGTAGCTTTCCCGATTAATGTTATCCAGAAACTGACGTTCTACCGGCATCTGTTTCAGCGAGGAGGCAAAGCTGGCCTTGTACTGTTCCAGTTTTTGCCCGTTAAACTGGGGCTGGGTGATTTTCAGGTAAAGCAGTTTTAGCACGGTTTCCAGTTCATCGGCCGGCGCACTGCCGCGAAAGCCGTGATACAACATCTCGCTGTAGGGCTGGAGCGTGAGGCTGTGTTGCTTGCTGAACAGCGCCAGTTCTCGACTGCTGTAGCTCCCGTATCCGCTACTTTCCGGCAGTTTCAGCGCCCATTCCACCAATCCGGGGGTTGCCTCGGTTTCCAGAGAACGGCCGCCGGGAATGCGCAACGACACTTGCACGTCGTCTTGCAGCGCCTTATCACTTTTCACGATAACCGTAATGCGGTTGCTCAGTGTCCACTGTTCGGTGTTGTCCAGCGGCAGTGGCTGACGCTCACTGACAGTTCCTGCGGTGGGGGCGAGCAGATTTAACGTAACCGCACGGGCTTGCAGTGCAAACGGACCTGGCTGAGAGCGGCGAATTTGCTGCCAGAGCGTGGTGAACGCCTGGGGCTGGAATGTAGCGCTGTCACTATCCGGGCCGATAAGGGCCAAACGGGGCGATGCGCTATCGAGAAACGCCGCGATATGGCGTTGCAGATCGGCGGGCTTAACGTCTTTGATCAGCGCATGGGTCATAAAAAGCTGCTGCTTTTTGTCAAACAATGGCATCTGGAAGGCTAACGCCGTGGTTATCTGATCGGCCAAATAGTCATTCTGATAACGCTGCTGGGTGGCGGCCTGCTGGCTGAGCTTGGCGAGCAGGCGTTGACGCACACCGTTTAGTTCGTCATCGCTGACGGGGGATGTCGCCATGCGCTGCACTTCCGTCCAGAGTAAGCGCAACGCGCCCTGATAATCTTGCCCTGAAGGACGCACAATCATCAGTTGCTGGCGCCGTTTTTCATCGAGCAATGCCCCTTGCTCGTTGACTGAGGCGGAAGGGAGTTCGCCGTTGTCTACCAATACGCCAAGGCGTTGGTTAAGGATAGGTATCCAGAGATTATCCAACAGGTCGTCACGCTGCCCTGCGGCGGTATTCAGCGGTGCGACGGCATCGCGCTGCAAGGAAAACTGGATCACCCGATCGCCATATTCACGATCAAAAATAGGGGAGACCAACAGGGCGGATTGTGGCGCAAAGCGCTGCCATTCTGGATTATCCGGCGTGGCGGGTTGAACGGGTTTAGCGGAAAAATAACGCGAAATCGCGCTTTTTATCGCGGATTGATCCAGTTCACCGACAATCACCAGCACCATACGTTCAGGCTGATACCAGGTGTGATAATACGCTTTTGCCTCGTCTACCGGTGCCTGACGAACGATATCCAGCAGGCCGATAGGGTCGCGTTCAGCATAGCGGCTACCGTGATAACGCAACTGTTCCAGTGCCTGATTAATGCGAAAACCTACGCCCTGACGTACTCGCCACTCTTCGACGATCACTCCGCGCTCTTTTTCAAACGCGTCCTGCTCGAATGTGATGCCCTGTGCCCAGTCGGACAGGAGTTGCAGGCCGGTTGCGGTCTGCTCAGGGGTAGCCTGTGGCAGCGAGAGCTTGTAGGTGGTGGAATTGAAGCTGGTCACGGCGTTGACGTGATTGCCCAGCTTGATGCCTTGTTGCTCAAGCTGTTTAAACCCGCTGGTGCCGGGGAAATGGGTGGTGCCTTTGAACGCCATGTGTTCAGTGAAGTGCGCCAACCCACGCTGCTGTTCGTTTTCTTGTAGCGAGCCGCTTTTCACCAGCAGGCGCATCTCGATGCCTTTCTGTGCGCGTGGCAGCAGATAGACATCAAGCCCGTTGTCCAGTGTGAAATGTTGCATGTCCGTGCGCGTCGGCACAGCGCTGGCAGCCGAGTGGCGATCGGTACTGGCGCAGCTCAGCAACGTCAGACTCATGATGCCGATGGCAACGCGATAAGTGAATGGGTTATGACGCATGAAGCGTTCCTTCTGCTAACGGGAGTTGCTCTGCAACAGGGGCGTATCCGGTTAAATCGATAACGCGCTCGGCTTCTTCCCGTAAAAAAGTTTGGTGACTCACCAGTACGATGGCGCTGTCCGGCAGGTGCTGTTTAAGCTGGCGCAGCAGCGTGCGTGCGCTGGTTTCATCCAGTGCCGAGGTGGTTTCGTCCAGCAACAGTAATTTCGGCTGGTTTAACAGCAGCCGGGCAAACAGTACGCGCTGCTGCTCACCGCCAGACAGTTGTTGTGCCCAGTCGATATCCTGTTCCAGTCGGTCGGACAACGGCATCAACCCGACAACGCTGAGTGCACTGCGGTATTGCTCAACGCTGAATACCTGGTTCGAACGGGGATAGGCGAGCAGCGTATCCAAACGACCGGGAGGCAGATAGCTGCCCTGAGGGATCCAACTGGTGTGAGTATCGTGTTGTACGCTGCCGGTATAGTAGGGCCAATGGCCACTGAGGGTGCGTAACAGCGTGGATTTTCCCAGACCCGATGGCCCGGTAAGCAGCAGTAACTCACCGGCTTGCACGTTAAGCGTAACGCCGGTCAGTAGCGGCGTTTTGTCCGGTGTCATCACCGTCAGTTGCGCACGCAAGCGCGCCGCGCCCTCCGTAGCCTGTGCTGATGGCGTCTCCTCGCCGTCCAACAATACGACGAAGTGGTAAAGCCGCGCCACCGTGGCCTGCCAGGCAGCAATCTCTTTATAGGCAAACACGAACCAGCTCAGCGATGTGGCGACGCTGGCGAACGCCTGACGCAATTGCATCAACCCGCCAAGCATAATTTCACCGGCCAGAAATTTCGGCAGCGCGAATAATATGGGGGCCAGGGCGGTGACCTGCTGATAGCCGACGGTAAAAAACGACAGGTTACGTTCATAGCGAATCAGCTGGTTCCAGTTGCCCATCACATGGATGAAATGCTGCATCAACGTGTGGCGCTCGCCGCCTTCTCCCCGTTGCCCGGCAATCGCATCGCTGTGCTGGCGGCGGATCAGCAGCGCAGCGCGGTAGTTAGCTTCGTGGCGCTGCCGCTCCATGTTGAGATGACGCAGCGGCGAACCTATCCACTGCGTTACTGCCATACCCAACAGGGTATAGAGGATACACGCCCAGAACATATACCCGGGAATGTGCCAACTGCTAGCGCCCAACGAGAAAGAGAGGCTGCCGGACAGTTGCCACAGAATGGCGGTGAACGACATCAGCGTCAGCGTGGCATGCAGGAAAGACACCAGCAGCTTTAGCGTCGATTCCACCAGCAGGCGAATATCTTCCGCAATACGCTGATCGGGGTTATCCGGCTCGGTTGCTGCCAGCTTGAGCTGATAGTGGCGGCTGTGGTCAGACAGCCAGCGCCGGGTAATATCGGCAGTCATCCGTTCGCGCCAGCGGATCAGTAATTTCTGCTGAAAATACGCGCCAAGCACGATAACCAAAATCAACCCGGTGACCAGAACCACGAAGCGGCGCAGCAGAACATAAATGTGCTGTCCATCCAACTGCTGCAAGGCATTATAAAAGCTGCCGTTCCACTGGTTCATTTGAATGTTGAACCACACGGAGGAGAGCGTTAAGCCCAGCGAAAGCAGCAACAGAAACCAGCAAAACAGGGAGCCGCGGCTCCCCCAGAAAGGTTTGACTAAATAAATGAACTGTCTGATTGTTGTCATGATCGGCGTTCTGTTTACCTGAGATTAAAAGTCATAATTCATCTGTAACCAGAACTGACGACCCGGATCGTAAACGCGTAACACCTGATCGCTGTAGACAAGGGTGTCTGCGACATTTTTGTTGTTGAGAATGTTATTAACCTCGACGGAGACGCTGGCACCGTAGGCAAAATCGGGTTTCCAGGTGACGCGACCATCCCAGGTATAGCGGCTGGCAAAATGTTCTTTGCTGTATTTGCGCAGTTGTCCGTATTCGGCATCGTTGTAGTATTCGTTGCCGTAGCGCACCGCTTGCTGACGCGAACCCCACCATTGCAGACGGTTGTACAGGGTTAACCCGTACTCCTGCCATTCGCTGGTCAACTCCAGATTGAACTTGAGCGGCGAGTTATAGTTGGTGGACGGCAAATCTTTGGCATCGATGACTTTGCCGTTATACCAGACTTTATCGGAGTTCAGACGCGTGCTGGGATCGAAGAAAGAGTAGCCCTGATCGCTCGGCGTGTTGTTTTTGCTTTGCTGCCAGGAGACAGAACCATTCAGTACGTGAGTGGCATCGGCCCATTCCCAGGGCTGGCTGTTGCGTACCGACAAGGTCACCGCATCGTGTGAGCTGCGACCGCCGTTATCGAAGGTACGAATCTTGGATTGATCGCCCGTGGTGCCGGGATACTTGGTGCGGCTGCGTACTTCATCATGACCTTCACGATGCACATACTGCAAACGCCAGGTGGTGGACAGCACCCGTTGCTGGACGGCCAGCGACAACTCATCGTTATAGGGCGTGGAGAGTGATTCCAGTCCCTCAAAGTCTTTCTGCTGTTCCCAGTAGTTATCAGGATCGGTCGGGTTTAACGAGCTACAGCCATTGCAGTTCTGCAAACCGGCGTTTTGTGCACCATAAAGAGCATAGGTCAACATTGAACGCCCGTAATAGCGGTTCAAACCGCCAATCAACAAGGTATCGCTATCACCAAACAGATCGTAAGTGGCGCTCAGGCGCGGTGCAATGTTGGTTTGCTCAACGAAATCATCGCGATCGAGGCGCACACCGGGGCGCACAGTGAGCCGACCATAGCGCAGGGTATCATCGGCAAACAGCGCATAGCTGGTGTAGGTGGTGCTGTAAGTCCCGGCGAGGAAACGGTTCATGGTGAACATATCAAACCAGTCGAAACTCATTAGTCGGTAGCGATAATAATCATCACGGCGAATATATCGACCTTCGGTATTGTTCACCTCAAAACCGACGCTGGGCTGGTGTGCTATGCCTAACCACTCAGTGTCGTTAAAGCGCATCACGCTTTTGGCTGACAGCGTTTCCTGCTCGGAAATCAGATTACCCGGTCCACCGCTGCGCAGGGAGGAGGAGTTGCTCCCAGTAGTATAATCCATCAGTTCAACGTAATTGCCCTGATCGGCCGTCCGCTCATCCTTCAGTTTCTGGTAGCTGCCGGTAAATTCCAGTTCACCCAACGCCATACGGTGCTTTAGCGTGCTGGTAAAACCGAGCCCGGTGTGGGCGTTGTCGTAGCCGGAGTTGAGCACTGAACTGGAGAACAGGCGGCTCTGGTAGTCGGCGTAGTTACCGGAAATATCCACCGTGGTGGCGCTGCTCAGGTTCATCGAATACTTCAGGAAAAAGTTGTCCGAAACCCGTTTTTGATTGCGACGACCCGCCGCGCTTTCAATCATCTCAAACTCACCGGCGTCATTGAGGATCACGCCTTCGCCGCCGGTGGTGTACATGGGGATAGTGGAACTGCGCCGTGAGACGGAGAACAGCAGCCCGGAATTGTCGGTTACGCCAGTTTCAAACCAGCCGCCGAAATCTTCCTTGTTGTAGCGGTTCTGGAAACGCGCCGGGTTGCTGGTGTCATTCTTGCTGCTGTCTATCGCCTGGGCGTCGTCATTAAACAGCTTGGTCCAACTGGATTGCGTGGTGCGATAGTAAGCGTGGGCGCTGTTTTCTCCGCGCCAGCGACGGCTGGTCACATCAACGGTACCGCCGGTAAATCCGCCGTACTCCACCGGGATGTTGTTGTCATACACGGCAACGCTATCGATCAACCGGCTGTCGATGTAGATCCCCTGATCGCCGGTGTCGATGCGGGTTTCCGTTTCGCCATTGTCGTTTTTAGCCGGATCGAAATCGTTGTTGAAGTTCACGCCGTCGAGCTTGTAGGCGTTCTGGAAACTGGAGGCACCGTTAATGGAAATGCGCGACGGCTTGATTTCGCCCTGATTGAGTGAGCTGCTGTCGCCGTTGGCAAATTGCACTGCCGGGTTGGTTTTCAGCAGGTCCGTCACGTTGCCATCACCGGTGTTGCGTTGGGCAATCTCTTCGGAAGTCAGGTATTGCGGCGCGGACATCACATCGGTGGCTGGATGGCGGCCTACCACCCCTTGCACGCTGGTTTCCGGGATCACCAGCGCATCACGCGCGGTTTTTTGTGGGCGAACCACAAAGCCCGAACCCTGTGGCACCATTTCCAGCCCGGTGCCGAGCAGAATTTTTTGCAGCGCAGTCTCCGGCGTAAAAGTGCCGTTGAGCGCGGGCGCACGCAGCTGTTTTACTGCGGTTGCGTCATACAGCACTTGGATTTGGCCCTGGCGGGCAATGGCGTTGATCGATGTTGCCAGCGATTGTTCTGGCAGGGCTACCTGTACGTCTTTAGCGAAAGTCTGTCCACACCAGAGCAGGCCGGCGCAGACGGCGATGGTCAGTTTCTGCGGCCTGAAAGAGGGGAAACGGTTTCTTGTTATCATGTTTTTCGGTCTCAGCATCATGCCAAAATAAAAGAGTCATGAAGGAAGACTTAAGAATGAGAATTATCCTCACCTAGAAAAACACAAATTTTTGCATTATTTTTTCTTTTCTTTGTTTATCAATAGATTGTTCTGATCCTGCCAAACCACATTCACGGGCAACAGCAGGGGTAACGCATTAAAAAAGGCGGTTGGATCGTCCAGATTGACTTGCCCGGATAGGGGAAGATTGCCCAACGCAGCGTCCGACAGCGTGACATTCACCGCATAATAGGGCTTCAGCGTGGCAAGCACCTCGCGCAACGGTTGATTATCAAAACTGAGCTGGCCGAAGCGCCATTCTCCCACTGCGGCGAGTTCAATCGGATTTACCCTGAGACGATCGCCACGTGAGTAACTGGTTGCACTCTCACCCGCGTGCAGTAAGGTCTGAGGGGCATTGAGCGCAGTGGTAACCGCCACCACACCTTGAGAGACGGCAACGGATACCCGTTCTCCCGCTTTGAGGATATCAAAAGCGGTACCGACCACTTTCACCTGGCGCCCGTCAATCTCAACGTAAAAAGGGCGCTGCGGATCGGGGCTAACGCTAAAGTAGGCTTCGCCCGCCTCAAGCCACAGCCGGCGCTGATCGTGCTGATAGGCGATGCGCAGGTGTGAATCTCGGTTAAGCATGATGCGACTGCCGTCAGAGAGCTGAAAGGTTTTCGGCTGGTCGGACGTCGCCAATGTCATATTATCTTGCAGCAGGGCAGGCCACTGGCTGTAAGGCAACACCAGTGCGAACAGCATCAACAGACCCGCTGCCAGGTGCTTGAACGGGCGATATCCCCAGGAAAACCGCCGGGGGGCGGGGCGGGAAGCCAACGCCGGGCGCGGGAGTTCGGCGGCATCGCGCCAGAGCGTAAACATACTCTCGAAAGCGTGCCGGTGTTGCGCCGAGTTCGCCAGCCAGGCTTCCAGCGCCTGCCGCTGCGTGCGTGGCAGGTGGCGATTTTGGCTACGGGCAAACCACAGCGCCGCTTGCTCATCGATATCCGCCACCGATAGCGGGTCTGTTTGCACGTCAGGCCCTGTGCTCATTGTTCTTCCTCACTGTGTACCGCATTTTCCACATAGCGCTTGCAATGCAACATGGCCTTGGCGATATGTTTTTCTACCATACTGACAGAAATATCCATTTTTTCAGCAATTTCACTTTGTGACAGGCCATCAAACCGGCAAAGCACAAACGCTTCCCGCTGGCGCGGTGGCAGCGTCTCGATGGCATCATACAAACGCTGTAAGCGCTGCTGGTGATTTAGCACCTCGGCGGGATCGTCAGAGACAGAACCCGCGTGGTTCAGGTGCGCCTCTTCCTCCATGGGCGATTGCAACTGTTCTTGTTTCTGATGGCGATGCCAGTAATCAATCAATACATTGTTGGCGATTTTAAACAGAAACGCGCGGGATTCCTGAACCGGCGTATCCTCCCGTCGGTTGAGCCACTTAGCGAACACATCCTGCGACAGATCGCTGGCATCATGGCGGTTTCCCAAACGCTTCTGGAAAAAACGTTCCAATTGATGATAGGTTGATTGATAGGCATTGCCGATAAAATGCCGCAATGGTTTGTTTATAGTCATGTGCCTGGTGTTACCCGTCATACTTCAAGTTGCAGGTGAGTTGGCTTACCCGAATCACTAACTTGCCGCCTTACTGCAACCCGAATTATTTAGGGTAAAATATTAAAAATGCGTGAAAAATCAGCTCTACTACATTGCTAGCGTGCCGTTTTTGGCACGAATGGCGATCGTTTCTTATTTTTTTTGGGTGTTGTACGTAATAAATAATAAATATCATTTGCATTCGCGTTGTGTCTATAATCTTCTGTAAAGAAAGTATTAAGCCCTTACGCTGTAGCAACATGTTTCCCTGTTGCTGTACCGGATAATGTGGCATGGCGAGCAGAGGCAATGAGCAGCATAGGTGTTTTCCCCCTTCCCCGACGTTTTTATCTTGGTGGTTCTGCCGCCAGTATTCTGTTTCATTTGAGCGTGGTGGCGATCGCGGTCGTCTGGTCAACGCGCGTGATGCAAAATCAGAAAGGCGCGCTGCCACCGGTGGTCAGCGTACAGTTGGGTGCCTACCAATTGGAAAAAGCGCCGCCTCAGGTGGTTGAAGGACCCAAGCAGGTCTTTTCAGCGCCCGAACCGCGCCAGCAGCAGGAACAACCCGACGAGCCCGTGCTGGATACCTTACCGGTAGTGGCGCAAGGGACGCTGGAAAAACGCGTTAAAGTGCGCGAAAAGCCGCGCCCGCAGAAAAAAGAGATACAGCCGGAGGTGCGTAGTGAACCGGCGCCTCAGGTCGCGGAAAGTGCACCTGCAACCTCGGCATACAGCGCCGGAGAGGCAACGCGCAGCGCTGCCAATTTCACCAGCGCGGCTCAGCAAGCGATCAGCGGGCAGGTGGGCTGGGAGAGCTTGTTGCATACGCATTTAGCGAAATTCAAACGTTATCCTCGCGCCGCATTGCGCTATCGGGCGACGGGAATTAGCCATGTCAGCATGGTGTTGAATGCGCAAGGTGAGGTGATTGACGCCGCGATTGTCACGACGTCCGGCAACCGCATTCTGGATAGCGAAGCGCTGGACATCGTTAAACGCGCTGCGCCGCTGCCGGCACCGCCGCCGCATGCGCTGAACCGTGAGGGTCAGGTGCAGGTGGTAGCACCCATTTCGTTTTATTTGTGAGCAGTCAGAACCGGTGGCGTTATGGCAAAACCTAGGCCATGGCCGCTGCGCGGTGCGGCCGACGCACCGCGTGCATCTTACGGTACTCCGACGGCGTAACCATAAACTCAGCCTTAAAGCGACGGCTAAGGTTTGAGATATCGTTAAACCCGCAGTCGTAAGCGATTTGAGTGATATTTTTATCTGCCATTAGTGGGTTCATTAACGCCGCTTTGTAGCGCTCCAATCGCTGTTGCTGTACCCAACGGTTTACTGATGTGCCCTGTTCCTGAAACAGTTTTTGCAACGAACGTACCGAAATGCCGCAGGCACTGGCACATTCATTGACGCTCAGTTGCGGGTTGGAAAGATGCTTTTCCAGATACTGCTGCGCGATATAAAACAGCGTTGAGTGCCCCAGGCTCTGGGTCGGCGCTGTCATGCTCAGTTCACTCAGCGAGGTGGCGATCAAATTCAGCAAAATATCCGCCAGATGTTGCGCATGCAGCGGCGGGATCGCATCCAGAAAAGGCACGTATTTCAGAATAAAACTGTACACCAGCGCGCCAGTGACGCTGTTACCGCGTATCGCTTTGGCGGTGAGATTCTGCGTATTGCCCAGTCGACTGGAAAATTTTTCTCTCGGGATCAGAATCTTGAATAACGAATAGTCATCATCAAAAGACCAGGTTACCGGCCTCGACATATCAAAAAAGCAAAAATCCCCCTGACGTAAAAAGGCGGTGCGGCCATCCTGCGACAGTTGGCTGGTGCCGAAGCGCTGTAGTTCAATGTAAAAATCGCCCTCCTGGCTCATCCCCTGTGAACGCGGCGTACTGGTAGCGCGGTGGCCATTTGATTCCAGTTGCAGAAACTGAAGATCGAGCACCCGTCGTTCAGTTATATTGGCGTAAAAGCGCGATTGGGAAGGAGGGGCACTCATTCCGCACTCGTACGAGGAGAGAAAACGGCCCTTCACAATATCTCTGAACGCACCGAAACGCTCAAGGTCAGGAATATCCTGCGTTGTAAAAATGTTTCTCATCACGTTTGCCTTCATAAAAGACATATTCTTTATGTGGTCTATCGTCATTCAGAACAAAAATCAAGCACACATACCTTAAAAATGAATCGTCGTCTCATAAAGTCAAATGTGTGGTTATTTATTTCCTTTTATGTCTAACCTTTGTTGGGAATTAATAAAATTCCCGCCATGTTGTTTATTACAAACCTTTCACATTACGCTCACTGAGCTGCTTCATTTCACTCACTCGAAAACCACACATCGCCTATTTTATTCATTTTTCTCTTCAGTGAAAATCACAGGTAGAGGTAAATCACAATTTTCATCCTTTGGTGAAAATGACGAAAAAAAGTTCGCAATTTACCAAGAATCTACCCGTGCACACTTTCACAATGAACGCATTAAAACGGGTTGGTAAATAACCTCACCGTGCAATTAGAACAGTACTGAATAGGGTTTTTATGCATCTATTAACGACCACCGTTGGCGAATGCTTAAATAAAGCAGCGATGCGCAATCCATCCGGTGTGGCATTGATTACCTCTCAGAGCGGAGCGTCGCTTACCTGGCAGCAATTAAATGATGAGGTGCATCAGGTTGCTCGCGGATTATTGGTTTCCGGGTTAAAAAAAGGTGACCGTCTGGGACTTTGGTCTGCAAACAGCGTTGAATGGATCATCTGTTTTTTAGCTGCCGCTAACATCGGTGTGGTGGTCATTGGTCTTAATTTTCAGTTTCAGAAAAGGGAAATTCTCAATTTAATCCGCTTAACCCAGATTGATGCGTTGTGTTTCTCCGACGGTTTTCGGGATAACGACTTCGCTGCCGTGGTTGCTGAGTTGGTGCAAGAGACATCACTATCGCATTTGCGCTTAACCATCGCCCTGGAAAACAAGACGCTTCCTGGTGCATTGTCACTCAACGAAATAAAAGCGCTCGGTACGGCATTGCCATCGGGGGATTATCAACAGGCGCAGACGCAAGTGCAAAGCAGCGATCTGCTGACATTACAGCTCACTTCCGGCAGTACTGCGGCACCCAAGCGGGTGATGCTCAGTCATCATAGCGTTATTAATAATGCGCTGTTCTCTTCCCTGCGTTTGGGGGTGACACACGCGGATACACTGTGTCTGGCTGTGCCGCTGTTTCATTGTTTCGGGCTCTCTTCCGGGCTGTTGTTTGCCCTGCATCAGGGATGCAAAATTGTGTTGCTGAATAACTACAGCGCCGAGGCGGTGCTGAAGGCCGTTGAGCACTATCGTTGTACGATTTTGCATGGCGTTCCGACCATTTTCAGCCGCCTTATGCAGCACGATGCGTTCACTCAGTATGATATTTCCAGCCTCGATAAAGGCATTGTGGCGGGTGCCTACTGCTCACCGCGCCTGATATCGGATATTACGCAGCATCTTGGCATGCGGCATCTTGCCGTCTCTTATGGTCAGACAGAAACGTCACCCTGTTGTACCCAAACGCTGTTTAACGATCCGCTGGTCGTTAAATGCTTTTCTGTTGGCAAACCGCTGCCTTTTGTTGAAATAAAGATTATTCACACCAAATCCGGTGCGCTTTGCCCCAGCGGGGTTTCGGGTGAAATCTGTTCACGAGGGTTTCATGTGATGCAGGGGTATGACGATGCCCCGGAACAAACACGAGCCGTGCTTGATAGTGAAGGGTGGTTACATACCGGTGACGTTGGCTTTATGGATGCCGAGGGGTATTTACATTACTCCTATCGCCTAAAAGAGATCATCGTGCGCGGCGGTGAAAATATCAGTCCACGAGAAATAGAAGAAGCGATTTTAGAATATCCAGGCGTTGAGATTGTTAAGGTATTTGGCATTGCATCGGAGGCGCTGGGAGAGGAAATTATTGCCGCTCTCTGCATTAAACCTGGCTATCACATCACGGAATCAATATTGCGTGACTTTTTAATGCCACAGTTGGCGCGTTACAAGATCCCCGCGCAATTTCATTTTTTAGAACAGTTTCCTTATACCCCCTGCGGGAAAATTGATGTCCAGCAGTTGAAATTATTAACCCATGCCGCAGAGGTCAGCGAAGAGTAATCAATTCGCGGTGGGAAATAACGCGATTTCCCACATTATGCCGTGAGCCAAAATAATCGATTAAGGAGAAAAGTATGGCGAAGCAAAAAGCATTGGCGGGCGTTACCGTAGTAGAGTTGGCGACATTTATCGCCGTTCCTGCTGCCGGACGTATTCTGGCAGACATGGGGGCAAACGTAATTAAAATAGAATCTCTGGACGGGGATAATTTACGTTACACCGCGCCAACGGAAGGCCGTCCCTTAGATCAGCATGAAAACACCACCTTTGACCTGGAGAATGCCAATAAACGCGGCATTGCGCTGAACACCAAAACGGCCACCGGGCAAAAAATATTATTTCAACTGCTGGAAAAAGCAGACATTTTCCTGACTAACTGGCGGCCAAAAGCGCGCGATCGTGCTGGTTTGGATTATGAAACCCTGAAACAAAAATTCCCCCATCTGGTTTATGCCTGCGTCACTGGCTATGGCGACACCGGCCCAGATCAGGATTTGCCCGGCTTTGATTACACCGCGTTTTATGCGCGTGGCGGTATTTTGGGATCGCTGTATCAGAAAGGCACGGTGCCGATGAACGTGATCCCCGGCTTAGGCGATCACCAGTGCGCTATGGCGCTGGTGTCTGGGGTGTTAGCCGCCTATATCCATGCCAAAAATACCGGTGAAGGGGAGTACGTATCCACCAACTTGCTGCATACCTCGATCTACACGCAGGCGATCATGATCCAGGCCGCGCAATATAAAGAGTATGGTCAGCCTTATCCTATCGATCGCCGCACGACTACCAGCCCGTTTATTTTGGCCTACAAGACCAAAGATGATCGCTTTATCCAGATTTGCATGCCGGTGTATGACGCCTATTACAGCAAATTTATCACCTGTATAGGCCGTGAGGATCTGGCACAAGACCCGCGCTACACCCACCTGCAAGAGGTCGCCAAACACAAACGTTCGCCCGAACTCTACGACATCATTTGGCAGCAGATGGCGCAGAAGACCGTCAATGAGTGGCGGGAAATTTTTCTGGTTAACGACATTCCCTTCAGTGTGGCGCAACTGTGGGAAGAGGTATTGGAAGATAAGCAGGCCTGGGCCATCGATACCTTCTATCGCATGCAGTACGCCAACGGTAGCGAAAAGGCGCTGGTACGCCCCCCCATCAGCTTGCTGGAAAGCGGCCTGCCGGACTATCAGCGTGGCCCTTTGCTGGGTGAAGACACGCCATCCATTCTACAGGAACTCGGTTACAGCGCGGATGAGGTTGCCAAGCTGGAAGCCAGCAAAGATGTCGGCATTTGGCGGGAATAGCTAACGCGGCGGTTGTGTCATCGGAACAGGTCAGTACCGAAGAGAGGCTGTATGCAAGAGATACTTACCATGGGGGTGGATATCGGTTCGTCCGCCTCGAAATGCATCATCATGCGTAACGGAACAGAGATCGTCGCACAATCCTTGTTTGCGGTTGGGGCGGGTACGTCAGGACCGGAAAAATCGATAGCGGAAGTGTTGCGCCTGTATGGCGGTGCCCGCAGTGATATCCGTTGGGTGTGCGCCACCGGCTATGGCCGTCATTCCCTCAAGGAAGCCAACAAAGAGGTTAGCGAGCTCAGTTGCCATGCCAAAGGTGCCAACTATCTGTTTCCCGGCGTTAAAACGGTCATTGATATCGGTGGGCAAGATGTCAAAGCCCTGCATATGGATGGGCAGGGGCGCCTGCTTAATTTTGTCATGAACGATAAGTGTGCCGCGGGCACCGGACGTTTTCTCGATGTCATGTCGCGGGTGCTGGAGACACGCATCGATGAGCTTGCAGCGCTCGGTGCGCAGTCACAAAAGCGCGTCACCATCAGTTCAACCTGTACGGTATTTTCCGAATCTGAAGTGATCTCACATCTCGCCAATAACGAAACCATTCCCGACATCATCAATGGTATTCACAAATCCGTTGCCAGCCGTATTGCCGGGCTGGCAAAACGCGTCGGTATTGAACAACCGGTCATCATGACCGGCGGCGTAGCGAAGAATTTTGAAGTGGTTCGCTATGTCAGTCAGGAATTGGGTGCTCCCATCAAGACATCGCCATTATCACAATATAACGGGGCGATAGGAGCGGCTATTTATGCGTTTGAAGCGTGCAGCGCGTTACTCGCGAGCGACGCACCTCTTTCAGGAACACATCTATGAGCAATGTAACCCCTCAAACGTCGGAACCGGTTCCGGCAAAGAAAAAATTGCAGAACATCGCGGCTCAAGCTTATCAACGGGCCTGGGATGCGAAAAATCGCGGTGAAAAAATCGGCTGGTGTGCCTCCAACTTTCCGCAGGAGATCGCGGAAACATTGGATATCCCGGTGGTGTACCCAGAAAATCAGGCGGCCGCAATCGCGGCGAAAGGCGGTGGTCTGCGCATGTGCGAACATGCCGAGAGTCTGGGATATTCCAACGATATTTGTGCCTATGCCCGCATCAGCCTCTCCTACGCGGATATCAAGCACTGCGAAGAGATGGATATGCCGCAGCCGGATTTTCTGCTGTGCTGTAACAACATCTGCAATTGCATGATCAAGTGGTATGAAAATATTGCCTATGAATTGCATATCCCGCTGATCCTGATCGATATCCCGTTCAAAAATGACTACGACACCGATGACGCCACGGTGCGCTATATCAAGGCGCAGTTTGACGACGCTTTTACGCACCTGGCCGAAATCACCGGGCGCTCGTACTCAGAGGAGCGGTTCAAGGAAGTGTGTGAAATTTCGCAACGCACTGGCCGCGCCTGGCTGAAAGCGGCGGAATATTGTCAGTATCAACCTTCACCCATGAACGGTTTCGATCTGTTTAATCACATGGCGGTGGCCGTCTGCGCGCGCGGGCGACTGGAAGCGGCAGAAGCCTTTGAGCAGTTGTGTGAAGAGATGGAACACAATATTCAAGAGCAGCAGTCCACCTACCGTGGTGAAGAGAAATATCGCGTGTTGTTTGAAGGCATCGCCTGCTGGCCCTATTTGCGCGCCACGTCCACGCCGTTGAAAGAGCAGGGAATCAACGTTACCGCCACGGTATATGCCACGGCGTTTGGCGTGATTTACCAAAACAGCGACGAAATGATGCGCGCTTACTCCTACGTGCCTAACTGCGTATCGCTGGAACGTGCGGCAGATATGCGTATTGATGTGGGCCGCCAGAACCACATTGATGGCGCGGTCATTCACGTCAACCGCAGTTGCAAGCTGTGGAGCGGCATCATGCCAGAGATTGAGCGCCGCATTCGTCACGAACTGAACATCCCTACTGTCACGTTTGATGGCGATCAGGCCGATCCGCGCGGTTTCTCTGAAGCGCAATACGTGACTCGCATTGAGGCACTAACGGAAATTATGGCTGCCAATAAAGCGGCTGCGCACAAAGGGGGCTTGTGATGGAACGCGTAAATCAAAAAATTGAACAGTTGCAGGAGATCGTTAATAACCCCGGCAAGCAACTTAATGCGCTGCTGAAAAGCGGTAAGCAAGTTGTCGGCTGCTTTCCGGAATATACCCCGAATGAAATCGTTTATGCGGCAGGCATGGTACCGTTTGGCCTGTGGGGGGCAGAAGGGAAGGAGATCTCGGAGGCCAAGAAATACTTCCCGCCGTTTTACTGCGCGCTGGCGCTGTCCACGCTGGAACTGGGTCTGGATCATGCACTGAATAAACTGTCGGCGGTGATGATTCCGGTGCTGTGTGACACCCTTAAATGCCTGGGGCAAAACTGGAAGGTGGGGGTGCCGCAGGTGCCCTTTATCCAACTGGTGCATCCACAGAATCGCGCCATGCCGGCTGGTATTGCGTTTTTGACTGAACAGTATCAGCGTATCGCCCAGCAATTAGGGCGGATATCCGGGCAGTCTGTCACGCCGCAAGCGCTCGATCGCGCCATTGAACTGTTTAATCAGCATCGTACCGCGCTGCGTGAATTCTCACAGGTGGCCGCTCGCTACCCGCGTACCATTAGCCCGCTGATGCGTAATACCGTGATAAAAAGCGGCTATTTCATGGACGTGGTGGAACATACCCTGCGTGTGCGTGAGATCAGCGCACTGTGCACACAATTGCCAACCGAGCAGTGGGATGGTCATAACATTGTGGTGACTGGCATCATCGCGGACAGCCCTGCCATTCTGCAAATTTTTGCTGACAACCATATGGCGATCGTGGCTGATGAAGTGGCTCACGAATCCCGCCAATTCCGGCAAGACGTTCCTCCTGACAGCGATCCCTACCGTCGCCTGGCCTTGCAGATTGCCCAGCTCGAAGGGTGCTCATTGCTACACGATCCCGAGAAGAAACGCGGCAGTGTGTTGGTTGATATGGTGCGGAAAAATAATGCGCAGGGCGTGGTGTATCTGTTAACCAAGTTTTGCGATCCGGAAGAGTTTGATGCACCCATTATCAAAAAGCAGCTCGATAAGGAAGGTATTCCCTCCATTATTATTGAAATCGATCAACAAACAAAAAGTTACGAGCAGGCGCGTACGGCATTACAGACTTTTGCCGATGTGCTTTCAGCATAAATGAATATGCGACGATTGGTAAATTAATGAAGCTGGGTTGAGCGCGGCATATTACACCGCGTTCAATCACGGCGAATGGTTGTTTAATTTAATCATCTCTGACGCTGATAAATAAATAGAAGAGAGAATATCATGGGTATTTTCTGTTTGATTCTCGGATTAATTATTTTGATGGTGATGTGTATAAAAGGCATACACATCTTTATTTCTGTCTTTACCGCCAGCCTGTTTTTAGCCGTGACGGCATGGTTAACCGCGCCAGATGGCCTGAATCCTCTGGATGCGATATTAAAAATCTACACCACGGGGCTTGGCAGCTATTTCGGCGCCTTCTTTTTTATCTTCGTACTGGGGGCGATATTCGGCAAGCTGACGGCCATCAGCGGCGCGGCTGACAGCGTGGCATCGTTCATCATCGGTAAATTTGGTGAAAGGGCGGTAATCCCCTCATTGGTGGCAGCCTGTGCCATTCTGGCGTATGGCGGTGTCTCGGTGTTTGTGGCGCTGTTTACCGTCTACTCCATGATGGTCAGCATGTTCAAAAAAGCCAATTTGCCGCGCAGGCTGATCCCCGCTGTCTATTTTGCCGGTGCGGGCACCTTTGTCATGATCATGCCGGGTTCTCCCCAAATCCAGAACCTGATACCGATGAAGTTTCTCGGCACCTCAGCCACTGCGGGGTTAGTGCCAGGATTATTGACGGCCGCTTTTCAGGCGACATTGGTGATCTTCTATCTGTCATGGCTGTTTCGCAAAGTGAAAGCCAGCGGCGAAGGGTGGGTGGATGACGATGCCGCCGCCGGGAAAAGCAATGCTCCGCAGAGTGCGGCAAAAGATAAGCCGCAGCCCCATGTGATCATTGCGCTGTTGCCGATGCTGCTGTTGCTGTCGGTGCTGAATATTTTGAAATGGGACCCGGCAATTGCGCTGTTTTGCGCCATCGTTTCGGCACTGATTATTTACGCTCGCTATCTCAACTGGAAAGAGATTATCGGCAACCTGGCGGCAGGCACCATGGAGGGCGTGGTGTCTCTGTTTAACACGGCGGTCATCGTCGGTTTTGGCGCGCTGGTCATGAAGCTGCCTGCGTTTCAGGAATCCTTTCAGGCGATCGCGCATTCCGGGCTGAGCCCATTGATGGTCACCGCCATTGCCGTCGGTGCGTTGGTGTTTATCAGCGGTTCCGGCTCGGGTGCACTCAGTATCGCCATGCCGCTGATTGCCTCTATGTTTCCGGCTGCGGTGGTGGATCAGGGGGCATTGCACCGCGTGGCGACCATGGCCTGCATGAGTACCACGCCACCCTTTAACGGATTGATTATTACCGTACTGAGTGTGTGCGGTGTCAGCCATAAACAAGCCTATGGTCCGGTCGGTATGCTGACGTTAGCCATTCCGTTGGTTGCCATGGCCTTTATGCTGCTGCTTTACGCTGTGTTGCCCGCCTCTATCACTATGCTCGGTGGATAACCTCCTCTGTTAATCAGGACGTGATCTACGCCGGTGCGTGGTAATTATCTTGTAACCGCGTACCGAAAAAATATGAAACACCAGGGAATAACTATTTATTCCAGTAAGATTATCGGGAGACGTAAAAATGAATTTCGAACTTAACGAAGAACAAACGCTGATTCGTAATATGGTCAGAGAGTTTGTGGACAGCGATATTAAACCCATTGCCGCTATTATTGATAAACAGCACCGTTTCCCGCAGGAAAGTATTACGCCAATGGCTGAATTAGGCCTGTTTGGTTTTAATATTAACGAGGCATTCGGCGGCAGCGATGCTGATGCGATCAGCTATATAGTGGCGACGGAAGAAATGGCAAAGGTGAGTGCTGCTCATGCCATGATCATGGGATCGCAATGTTCCCTGACCGGGCCGATCGTTCAGAAATATGCCGACGCGCAGACACAGCAACGTTTGCTGCCGAAGGTGGTGACGGGGGAAAGCCTTGGCTGTTTCTGCCTGTCGGAGCCGAGCGCCGGATGTGATGCTGCCGCACAGCAGACCACCGCAGTGCGTCAGGGCGATAACTATATCATCAACGGCTCCAAGCTTTGGATCACCGCTGCACCGCAGGGGGCATTCTTTATCGTGTTTGCCATGACCGACAAAAGCCAAGGGGTAAAGGGCATTACCGCGTTTCTGGTTGAGCGCGATAACCCCGGCATTAGCATCGGCCTGCCGGAAGAGAAAATGGGGATGAACGGTTCCGATACCTGTGCCGTCAGCTTCAGCGACTGTGTGGTGCCAGCCAGTTGTCGTTTGGGCGCGGAAGGGAAAGGATTTGCTATCGCCATGGAAACGCTGGATGGCGGTCGGCTAAGTTGCTCGGCCATTGCGCTGGGCATTGCCCAAAGTGCACTCGATGCCACGCTCACCTACACCAAAGAGCGTATCCAGTTCGGTAAACCCATTGCCGCTAATCAAGGGGTACAGTGGATGCTGGTAGAGATGGCTACCCAGGTCGATTGTGCCCGTATGCTGGTCTATCGTGCCGCTGCCGCCAAAATGGCCGGACACCCCTACACGCGCGAAGCCGCACAAGCCAAGCTCTATGCTTCTGAAGCTGCCACCTATGTCACCCAAAAAGCAGTGCAACTGCACGGTGGCATGGGCTACACCTCGTCGTATCCGGTTGAACGACTGATGCGGGAAGCGAAGTTGACAGAGATCTTCGAAGGCACCAGTGAAGTACAACGCATGGTGATCGCTAAACATATTTTGGCCTGAATCAGGCCACTGACCTGTTGGCCACAGCGATCTGTTGCGCTCTGTGGCCCGCTTCAACCACCTTCTTTTTTCGGGCATCTTTAGGGAGAGCGCTCACTATGAGACTTATCGCCTGCTGCAAAATCGTCCATGACGAGCAAGACATCACCACCAACGCGGATCGTTCGCTGTGTGTGGATAATGCCAATCTGAAAATCAGCCTCTACGATCTCAATGCCTTAGAGGCTGCAACGGTGCTGGCAAGCGAACAGCCCGGCAGCCAACTGACGGCGCTCAGCGTGGGCAGTAAGACCCTGCTGGAAAACGCCCGAATTCGTAAGGACGTGCTGTCTCGTGGGCCTGATACGTTAACGGTGATCGCCGATGACGCCTGTGACGGGAGCTACCCAACCGAAACAGCACAGATTCTGGCCTGTGCCGCGCAGAAGCTAGGCTTCGATCTGATTATCTGTGGCGAAGGTTCTGGCGATCTCTATGCACAACAAACCGGTATCCAGATAGGCGAGCGGCTCAATCTGCCCTGCGTCAATGCGGTCAGCAAAATCACCGTTGTCGGCGATAAAGTGCGCGTTGAGCGTGACCTCGAAGATGTGGTGGAAGAGTTGGAACTGACCTTGCCTGCGGTGATCTCCGTGACATCGGATATCAACACGCCGCGCCTGCCGTCAATGAAAGCGATTCTGGCAGCGAGTAAAAAAACGGTGACCCAGTGGAGTCTGGCCGATGTGGCCTGTGACTCTGGCCCGGTAACGGCGATCCGCGTTAGCGCCTGTGCGCCGGAACAAGCTGACAGGCTTGGCATCTGCATCGAAGGCGATTCTGACGACAATATCGCTGCCTTCGCCGATCATCTTCGTAAAGCGCTGAATCAATAACCCTACGCAAGGAATCCATCATGGCTACGCTATTACCGCTCGTTTTTGTTTACGCCGACAATACGGATCGTCTTGCCGGTCTACTTGCCAGCGCCCGCCAGTGGGGCGAGGAAGTTAACGTTTTATTTGTGGGGGATGAACAGCAGGTGAAGGCGTGCGTCAATCTCGGCGCCAATATCGTGTATCACTTCACGCCGCAGGAAGGCGTTGTCAGCGAAGACTATGTGCCATCGTTTGTCAGCATTATTCGTGAATCAGGACCTCGGGCGCTGGTGTTGCTGGCGGCCAGCAAACGCGGCAAAGCCATCGCCGCGCGACTGGGTGCACAACTTAATGCTGCGGTGGTCAATGATGTCATTCGCTTGCGAGTAGAAGAAGACGGCGTGTTTGCCTCTCATCCGTTCTATGGCGGCTTGGCTCATGAGACGCAACAGTTGCTCTCGCCCTACGCTGTGGTCACCTGTGGCAGTAGCGCTGAGGAAAGCGTTAACGGTGCGGCCAGCGCGAGTGTAAAGCCGGGCGCGTTTGTTCCGCCAGCGCATCCGCTGAAACTGATTGCGCGTCGGGCCAAACCCGGTAGCACGGTCGATCTCGCCAAGGCGAAGCGCGTGGTTGGCGTCGGACGGGGCTTTGGCAAACAGCAGGATATCGCACTGGCGAGCGCATTGGCTCAGGCGATTCACGGGGAAGTGGGCTGTTCGCGCCCCATTGCAGAGGGGGAAGGCTGGATGGAACATCAGCGCTATATCGGCGTTTCCGGCACCACGCTGCACGCCGATCTTTATATTGCCGCCGGTGTGTCTGGGCAGATCCAGCATATGGTCGGTGTGAACAACGTCAAAACGCTGGTTGCCATCAATAAAGACAAGAATGCCCCGATTTTCAATAGCGTTGATTACGGTATCGTCGGCGATCTTTATAAAATTCTGCCGGCGTTAACCGCCCGGTTAAACCGTTAACGCAAGGTAAAGGATTAACACACTATGGCAGACGATATTTTTGACGCCATCATCGTGGGGGGAGGGCTGGCCGGTGCCACAGCCGCCTACGTATTGGCACAAGCCGGGCTGGATGTGCTGGTGATTGAACGCAGCAATGTCTCGGGTGGAAAAAACATGACGGGTGGGCGGCTCTATGCCCACAGCCTGGAGCGCATCATGCCGGGGTTTGCCGAACGCGCGCCGCTGGAGCGTCAGGTCACTCGAGAGAAAATATCCATGCTGACAGCGGATAGCGGCGTCACGCTGGACTACCAGCACGCGGCTTCTGCGCTGCCCGAAGAGCGCTCCTACACCGTGTTACGCGCCACGTTTGATCCCTGGTTGATGGGGGAGGCGGAGGCTGCGGGCGCGCAATTGATCCCCGGCGTACGCGTTGACGAATTGATCGTGCGAGAAGGGAAGGTGTGTGGCGTCAGAGCGGGCGAAGACGAAATTGAAGCGCGCGTTGTGATTCTGGCTGACGGGGTTAATTCACTGTTGGGGGAAAAGCTGGGTATGGTGCGCCATGTCAATCCCCATACAGTGGCGGTGGGGGTTAAAGAACTGCTGGCATTTACCCCGGAACAGATGGCCGAGCGTTTTGGTTGTGCTGGAGATGATGGACTGGCCTGGTTGTTTGCTGGCACGCCTTCTGAGGGCCTGATGGGGGGCGGATTCCTGTATACCAACAAGAACACCGTTTCATTAGGTTTGGTGCTCGGTTTGCACAACGTAGACAAGCTGAGCAAAAGCGTGCCGCAACTGCTGGAGGATTTCAAGCAACATCCGCTGGTTGCCCCGCTGGTCAGTGATGGCAAACTGCTGGAATACTCGGCGCATCTGGTGCCTGAAGGCGGTTTGGATATGGTACCGGAGCTGATCGGTGATGGCGTGTTGATTGCCGGTGATGCCGCTGGGTTCTGTCTGAACGTCGGCTATACGGTACGTGGCATGGATTTGGCTATTGCTTCCGGAGAAGCTGCCGCCAAAGCCGTTATCGCAGCCAAACAGCGTGACGATTTCAGCCGACAGGGGTTGTCAGGCTATCAGATGCTGCTGGATGAAAGCTTCGTTCTCAAAGACATGAAGCTGTATAAAAATCTGCCAGCGTTTTTAGACAATCCACGTTTTTTCAGCGCCTATCCGACGATGATGACGGGCATGATGCAGGATCTGTTTACCATCAACGGTCCGCAACGTCCTCTGCGTAACAAGATGTTCTCCCGCATCGGAAACGTCGGGGTAATGAACATCCTGAAAGATGGTTTTAAAGGAGTGCGTTGGTTATGAGTAAGGTCAATGTGGATATCAAGCTGGGGGTTAACAAGTTTTATGTTGATGAGGGCAATCCGCACATTGTACTGATTGCCAACCCTGACCCGGTGGAGTTCAACAAGCTGATGTTAGCCTGTCCGGCAGGGCTGTATAAACAGGATGAGCAAGGCCAATATCTGTTTGATTCCGCAGGGTGTTTGGAGTGCGGTACCTGCCGCGTGCTGTGCGGGAACACCATTCTGGAGAAATGGAGCTTTCCCGTCGGGACCCAGGGGGTTGAGTTTCGCTATGGTTGAGTGGGGACTTTTCAACGGGTGAAAATTTGCTACACTGTATGCAATTACAGTAATGGCGAGTATCCCCGTGAATCCGTATCAAGCCTCTATGGATAAGCCGTTAGATGCCATGGAGGCCTATCACTACCCTGAGCACCTGCGCCCGTTTCTTGAGGGATTGCCCGCAGCACCAGGCGTCTATGTCTTCCATAGCGATAGCGATGTCATGCCGCTGTATATCGGTAAAAGCGTCAATATCCGCAGTCGAGTCATGTCGCATTTCAGGACCGTTTCCGAGGCGCGCATGCTGCACCAGTCTCGCCGCATCAGCTATCATTTGACGGCGGGTGAGATTGGCGCGCTGTTGCTGGAAGCGCAAATGATCAAACAGCTACAGCCGTTGCACAATAAACGGTTGCGGCGCAGTCGCCAGCTCTGCTCGTTGCATTTGCGTAACGGCGCCCCCCATATTGTCTCGGCAAAAGAGATCGACTTTTCCCATACGCCCGATTTATACGGCTTGTTCTCCAACCGGCGCGCTGCGCAGCAAGCGCTGCTGGATATCGCCGACAGTGAGTTGCTGTGTTACGGGCTGTTAGGTTTGGAAAAAAAACCGCACGGTCGGGCTTGTTTCAGACATCAACTGGGGCGATGCGCAGGTGCCTGTTGTGGCAAGGAACCGGTGGTAGAGCATCAACTGCGTCTGCTCGATGGGCTGCAACAGCTACGTGTGTTCAACTGGCCTTACTCGGGCGCCGTCGGGCTGGTGGAGCAGCACGGCGATGTGCGGCAGATTCATGTTATCAACAACTGGTATTACCTCGGATCCGTAGAAGACATCGCTGATGCAGCACGCTTGACCAAGGTCGCTCACGGTTTTGATCGCGACGGATACAAGATTTTAAGCGGGCCGCTGTTAAAGGGGCAGCATGAGGTCATTTTGCTGGAATGATCTGATCTCATCGACATTCATCGCGGCTGATGAATGATAATATGGATTATCCACATTTATGCTATGGATTTTCGATGTTATTTACGCTGCGCCAACTTGAATTTTTTGTCGCTGTTGCCGATGCCGGACAAATCTCTAAGGCAGCGTTGTTTTGCAATGTTTCCCAATCGTCAATGACGGTTGCGCTGCAAAATCTGGAAGAGCAATGCGGAAGGTCGCTGTTTACCCGCCATGCCAAAGGAATACGCCTGACGGAAACCGGAGAGCGTCTATTACGCCATGCCAGAAAGGTATTAAACACCGTTCAGCTCGCGACGGATGATATGCTGATTCCGTCTAACGATCTGAGTGGAACGCTGCGCATTGGTGTCACTGAAACCCTCTCGGCCTATATGCTGCCTGCGCTGCTGAGCTCGATTACGGCGCGCTTTCCTTCTTTGCAATTTAGCCTGGTTGAGTATCCTTCTCCCCGATTGTGTCAGGCGATAAGGGCCGGGATGGTTGATCTGGCCTTGATGCTGGTGTCTAACATCATGCTGCCAGAGGATTTTGCGACAGAGATATTCATTCGTTCGACTCGGCGATTATGGACCTGTGCCGGCCACCCATTACAGGATGCGCCGACGATTACGTTAGAGAGCATTGCGAAAGAAGATTTTTTGCTTCTCGATATGGATGACCATATCCCTACCGTCAATCATTACTGGGCTGAGCAAAATCTGCAACCACGCATCAAATTTAAATCGACCTCCATTGAGGCGATAAGGGGTATGGTGGCGCAAGGCCACGGTGTCACCATTTTGTCTGATTTTGTGTATCGCCCCTGGTCGTTGGAAGGCAATCGTATTGTCCGGCGGGATGTGAGTAACGTGATCCCTTCGATGGATATTGGGGCCGTGTGGTTACCCGCGCGCCCTTTGCTGCCCAGCGCTGAGATGTTGATAGATTTCATTCGTAAACAAAAAAACGCGTAATCATCCCCTGTTCTGCGCCATAAAAAATGGGCTGTTAGCCAGCCCATTGATGGTTAGCGCACGATCACCCTCCGACGCTAAAGAACGCGTAGCGCCCTAAGAACTCGCCGGTGATGGTTATCATCAACGCCAGTGAGAGCAGAGCGGGCAATGATTTTCGTGGCAATCGGGTGACATAGGTCACCAGCAGGACCAGTGCGATGCCCAGCAGCAGGTAACGCCACAGCGTCAGTGTTCCGACATTCACCGCAGCGGTTTTAATGCTGATTCCTTGCGCAAGGTTGGGGGCAACGGCAGAAAACATGACAATGACCGCAA
Source organism: Candidatus Symbiopectobacterium sp. NZEC151 (assembly GCF_025962655.1). Classification (GTDB taxonomy): domain Bacteria; phylum Pseudomonadota; class Gammaproteobacteria; order Enterobacterales; family Enterobacteriaceae; genus Symbiopectobacterium. The sequence goes on from NZ_JAGFPE010000004.1 coordinate 241,654, forward strand.
CCGTAGCCAGCACAAAACCCAGCAGGTAGAAGCGAAGCAAAGGTGTCATGGCACGCGCACTCTCATCCTCTGCCAGTTGGTGTAACTGGGGCCACAGGCACAGCGCATACAACAGGCTGCCCATCATAAACGCCGAACCATAAAAGCCCGCATAGGTTCCCCATCCTTGCCAAAGGATAAAACGGCTATGGTCGTAAATGGCTGACATGACGAAGATATCCGCCACGCCGACCAACGCGGTGAGCCCCAGCAGTGCGGTAGGTAGCTGTTTTTTCACCAGAGCATAAACCAGTGTCAAAAATAGCAAGCCTATAAACAGCGCTGTGAACAGGATTTCGCGGCTCATCCAGGATGAGGCGACATGGCTAAGTGTAAATAGCGCATGCCACGGGTTACCCAGATGCGCAACGGATGCCAATAAGCCAACGCCGCCGCACAGTAACGCACACAAGAGTGCGGGACTCGCCAGCTTCAGCCGTTTATCATCGGTCAACGTAGTGAAAATGAATGTATGGCAATACCAAACGGTGACGACACAACCGATAGTGATTTGCATCAGCAAGGTAAAAAAGATCAATGGCCATTCGTGCATGTCAGTATCCTCGCTGTGTTTTAGTACCCACGATCAAGTTGGGTCGGGTTAGCGATGAGTCGGGCAGACCTGCGATATCCGCATTGTTGCCGTATTTTTTCCGGAGTTCACTGATGGGACCGAAATCCAAGGCTCGCATGGGGCAGGCATCCACGCAGGCTGGGTTTTCCCCCTTGGCGCGCAGATTCAGGCAGGTATCGCATTTCGTCATCATGCCAGACGCCTCATCAAACTGCGGTGCCTCGTAAGGACATGCCCAGGTGCAGTAGCGGCAGCCGACACACAGTGTGTGATCGACCACGACCACCCCATCTTCTTCGCGCTTATGCATCGCCTTGGTGGGGCAATGGCTGACACAGGCAGGCGAGTCGCAATGATTACACGCGATAGAAAGATGCCAACGTTTCGGCTTGGGAAACGTACCTTCCTCAAAGTCGTAGACCCGTCGAAAATTACGTCCCACTTCCAGATCGTTTTTATCTTTGCAGGCGATGACGCATGTTTTGCAACCGATGCACGCGGCGGCATTAAAATAGAATCCAACCTGTTCCATCGTTATCGCTCCTCACCAAAAATGATACGTTGTGGTCTGTCTACATCAGGAATCAATGCCGGGCCTTGCCACTTTTTCACGTCGCACAGCACGGTATTCCAGCCCGATGTCCCAAACCCGGTCGCGACCTGTTCCGATATAGCGTTATCCGCCCCGGCCAAATCAATGCCGCTGGCCTCATCAAGCTCGAACCAACTGCCGTGAGGCAGCGCGACAACGCCGGGTTTCAACGTCTCGGTCAGCCAGGCCGGGCGCAGCGTTTTTCCTGAGGCGCTGGTAATGAGCACGGTTTCACCGTGGCGGATGCCAAGGCGAGTGGCATCAGATTTATTGAGATAGACGGGTGAGGGCCAGGCTTCTCTAAGCCAGGGCACGTTATCCAACGTACTGTGTGAACGTCTTAAATAGTGCGGATTGTAAACCTGGAAGGGATACTCGCCTTTCACTTTAGCGTTCCAATCTGAGAAGCTTTCTTCATACCCTTTGGGCTTGGCGGTATAGGCAGGAATAGGAGGTACTTCATTCCAGCCGTACTCATGGCTGATTCGTTTGAGTTTCTCGCAATAAATTTCAAACTTCCCGCTATCCGTGTCGCGTGGATTCTTCTCTGGGGCCTGGACAAAATCTTTATAGGCGATATAGCCGTAATTATCCCCTTCGGTGCGCTCTACCTGATAGGTGCCACGGGTCAGGAATGCATTCAGCGAGGTTTTGCCCTGCTGCGTTTTCCCCTTAACGCCCCATGCTGCCAGATCCTGCTCAGTGATGGTTAACAAAGGAACCTTGGTCTTACCGTCTTCATCAATGACGTTAGCCCCTTGCAGCGTATTGAAAAACTGCTGCTTTTCAGAAATCGGGAAGATTTTATCAACATCAACGCCCAGACGTTTGCCGATCTCTTTTGCAATCCATTGATCGCTTTTCGCTTCATAAAGCGGTTTAACAATATTCACTGCCACAATCAGCACGTCGCGGTTGCTGGGGTTTAAAATGGTGCCTTCCCGTTCCCATTCGGTCGTGACCGGCAAGACCACATCAGAATACTTGGCGCTGGTGTGCAACACATAAGTGGGAGAGACGATGAACTCAACCTTCTCCCTTAGTGCAGCGATGCCTTGCGTAATATTGGCTCGCGTTTGCATCGTGGCATTGAAGGTGTGGAACATCATCTGGATATCCACCTGTTTCTCGCCCTTACCGCGCTGACGAAATTTGCCTTCCGTTAATGCCCTGTTGATCTCGTTGTGATTAATGGTGCTGCTGATCGGGTTTGGGAAGTTGGGGAGCCCTGTACCGCCGCCGTTAACCAAACGTGTACCGCCGTTGCCAGCCGTGTAATGGCAGCATACGCCAGTCATTCGGCCAGAACGGCCCATATGCCCGGTCATAAAACCGAGCGTTGAAAACGCATGAACCCATCCTTCACCATTGTGAATACGGGCTGGTGCCCACCCAGTGAGCAGGGCGACGCGGCGAGTGCCACCGATTTGTCTTGCCAGGCTACGGATAGTGTCTGGCGCAACACCACAGATTTCGGCGGCCCACTCAGGATTCTTGGGCTCGTGGGTAAAGGTGCCCAACAGATAATCTTTGAAATTATCATCGGGATTAGCGCTTGCAGGCATGTGCTCCCTGTCGAAGCCAACACAGCAACGGTTCAGGAAATCCCAATCTATCAGCGGGTTGTTTTGCGGATCGTCCTCTTCCAGTAGGGCATACATAATGCCTAGTGCAAGCGCATGGTCTGTGCCAGGGTTGACCGGAACCCAATCGGCATCGAGCAGCTCACAGGTTGCATGGTAGCTCGGATCAATACAGATAAAGCGCGCACCGGCCTTTTTCGCTTGCAGATAGTGATAGGTCGGGCTGCCCGGGCTACTCCAGGCGGGGTTGGCTCCCCACAGGACGATAAGCTGAGATTTGCGTAAGTCCAGACGATCGTTGGTGCCGAAACGGACCCACCCATCATGAACGCCGATATATTCCGGTGTGTCTTTCCATGCTCCCCAGGACGTCGTTCCCCAGTCTGAGGTATAACCGCCGTAGTTAGCGTACATATTAAGGTAATGCGTGCCGTTAGAGCCGGTGAGCCAGATTGACTCATTGCCATACTTTTCTTTGATACGCTTGGTTTCGCTGGCCACAATGTCCAGCGCTTCGTCCCAACTGATGCGTACCCATTGATCACGCCCACGGAGCGATTTATCACCGCCGCCAGGGGCCCAGTTTTTACGCTTCATGGGATAACGGATACGGTCGGCACCAAAGACTTGTTTACGCTGGGAGCGGCCGCGCAGACATCCCCGTTGTTGAGGATTATCAGGGGTGTCACTGTGAGTATCATCCGTCTTTTGACGTTCTACTACGCCATCTACCACCAACGCCTTGTTCAAGCAGCGGCCACCACAGTTATGCCAGCATGCTGCGGGTTTCCAGGTGCCTGTTTTGTCCGTCACAGCCGTTGCCGGCTGGGCGGTAGTCGGTTCAGCGCGTAATCCGCGGCTCATGGGCAACGCTGCGATAGCGGCTGCCGCGGAGCTTATCTGGATAAACGCACGCCGACTGATTCCAGAAAGTAAATTATTGATCATGTAATACTCCTACTTTCACATTGCATAAAAACCCTGCCGCCGTCGGATCTGCCAATACGGCATTGCCGACATGGCGGTGGGCATAGCGTGTTATCGTTTTTGTTATGACGTTGCCTGCACAGTCTCCATGTCAACGACCTGATTGAGTTGCTGTGCATCGTGGGTTAAAAACACCGGCAATAGCTGAGCGATGCCGCGATAGAAATCGGTCTCTGCGTGTGTTTTTACGTTATGAGAAAACGCATCACAGAACGCCAGCGTATGCTGCTGGAGAAAATCACGTTGCCTTAGCAGAGAAAGCATGACGTTCTGAAGCGCCGCGCCGCTGTGCAACGCTTCGGCAACGGACTGGCTTTGCTGATAAAGAAAATCGAGCTCGAACCCGATGTGGTCTGGGGCCTCGCCGTCATCGTCAGACATGGTCAACCCGCAGGATTGATAAACCTGCTTCACCTCTTGGGTGCAACGTTGAAACAACAGCTTATCGCGCGATACATAGATGGATTCCCACGGTGGTGCAGGGGGCGTCTCAGGGCCGATAAACAAGCGGGTGAAATCCCAATGCAGATTTTCAAAGGCGCTCTCACCGGTGATAAAGGGTTCTCCTGCCAGCGCGTGCTGCACACTTTCTACTGCTGAAGAGAAATTCGCGTCAGCGATCGCAGGGAACAGCGTCGCCAGATCTTGCTGCTGGAGAAAATTCAACAGTGCAGGCGTGGGCTCTTCGATCAGCAACCGGCGTAAAAGATCGTAACCCACGGTGCGCTGGATGAGGTATTGCGGGAATTGATGAGGGGTCATCGTCATATCCTTTAAATGTCGGCCAGTGAAAAGGTGGATGGCGTCACGTGTTGTAATTGCACTTCTTTCACGTAACGCTCGGTTTCTGAAAGGTGTTCAATAACGTTGAGTGAAAGACAAACCTCAACGGGCAATGCACCAAGCAAGGAAATGGCCGAGGGGTGAAACTGAATACAGTGATGTTGCTGGCTGTGTCTGACGGGAATGTGGTGTTGGGCCAGAAGGGTTTTCACGGCAGTAATGGCCGAGCCGAATACTTTAGCGCATTTGAAAAAAGCGTCTCGGGGAGAAAAATAGTAGGTGTTGTCAACCGGGCTGAGGTGGTTTTGCTGGAACACTTGGCCGGTATGTTTATTTTCTAAAGAGCAATAGTGTACGCCCAGCCTCAACGCGCGCTCTAACGCGAACAGCATCAATTCCAGTGCCAATGTTTCGCTACCGGCTATGGCTAACCCGCCGGCATACCAATAATTGTAATACACCTGATAGGGGGGATATTTCAGGGTAAAACCGCGTTCGCGAAACGCGGCGGCATTCGCCAGAGGAAAACAAAACTCCAGCAGGTTGATACCGTCAACGCCGAGGGCATCAAGTTCGCGCAATAACGCTTTCATCTGTTCGCCGCTGCCGGGAATAACCGGCATTTCCACCATTACAGTGGGAATATATTTTTTTGCCAGGCGAATGCGCCGCAGTATGCGGGCTTGCTTCTCTGCCGGATCGTCAATTTTGATGCTAAACCGAATTTCTTTCAGCCCGGCTTGTTGCAGCTGTTGTGCGGTTTGCTCGTCCAGGGGATCGCCGGCAGTGTAGAGCCGGGCGTGAATATCAGGAAAATGGTGCTGAACCTGTTTGAAGAAACCGGTCGCTTCCGCTTTGTGTAATAGTGGTTCTCCCCCGGTCAACGCCGCAAATTGCAGGGGCTCTCCGCTGGCAGCAATCTGTTCAACTTCCGTTGCTGCCTGACGCAGATGGTGTTGGTAGTAGTCATAATCCTGTTGATTGGGATTGAAACAGAAATAGCATTGACGATGGCATTTTAGCGAAATGAACGCGGTGTAACTCCCTGCTCCCGTGCGGCAGGCAACGCATGCATCAGAAATCCAGTTGATGTGAATGCTTTTGTCATTGTTGGAAAACTGGGCTCCCATGGCGCGCAGTTGGTGTTTTAGGGCAAGTGCGTTATCGCTGCTTTCGCCGGTGGATTCAAACGGCAGACCATACCGTGTGATGGCCTGTAAGGTCTTTTGCTCAATCTCGATATATCGTTGAGCGTACTGTGCGAAATCAGGATCGTTAATACACGGAAAGGTCGTGCTATTGATGATGTTCATTTTTCACCCTCCGTTACGCAGAGAAATTCAGGCTTTTCATGCCGATACGGTCCCCGGTGAAGCGGAGCTTTTCTTGCATGGAACAGGCCGGGCACAGGTGCTCACCTGGATTCAACGATGGGAACGGTTGTTGACAGCGAGGACAACATGCAGCGTTAAAGGAATAATGCGTCTGTGTTTTTTTTGTTATTTCTTCTCTCATCTCAATAGCGGATTCTGGGCAGCTTGCCTGACAGAGTTGACACCCAACGCACTTGCCTGATTCAATAACCAATTGCTTGTTTTGATAATGGAAAACGCCCGTTGGACATAATTTCAAGCAGCTACTGCATAATGAACAGGTATCTTTATTGATATTGATACTGAACAGTTGATAGTCAGGGAAAATATCGCTGATTAATCTGTTTGTTGGCGCTCTCTTTTTTCGTAAATACCGCTGAACCGTACCAATACGTAGAAAACGACGCCGCGCGATAACTGCGTCTACTGGTTCTGCGCTGGCATGATTCAGTGAGAAGGGTTCTTGGTGACATGCGCGTAACAGGTTATTTGTGCGGTCGACGACATCACACCATGAGAAATGATTATCATCTACAACCAGCGTACGGTACCCTGCACGATAATAGAGTAAAAGTTCTTTCACCGACGGGGCGGTAATCGCATCCAAATATAAATGGTCATCAACAGTTTGACGTTCGGGAAATGAGCCTGTTATCGCCATTACTGGACACGCTGCTATGCATCCGCCGCAGCCTGAGCAGGCATCAGGAATAATGTTGACCACACCAGCGTGGGTGATGAACAGAGCCGCAGATGAACATGCCTCTGTGCATAGCCGACATTCGACTCTCCGGCTTTTATTTCGGATACAATCAGACGTTACGACAATGTCATCATTGAACGAAGTATTAATAACATTCACCTCGTGCTGGCTTATAAGGAAAATATGACAAAAATTTAGTAAAAAAGTATGGTTTTATTTTTTTTGTATGTGTCTTTGGCTGTTTTTTATTTATCTGTTGTTTGTTTGTTAAATTCTATCAACGCTGTTATTTAAGTTAAAAAAATACTATATCCATATACTGTATAAGGATAATGGATTTTTTCGATATGCCATTATTAGTATTTTCTATATATCTCGTTTTTCTCCCTTGTGGCGGTGATTTATCTGATTGAAGGGCGGGGCGGACACGGAATTTCAGACGAGATTATTTTAACGAATATTGATGATGATCATAAATAGCGTGGATTGAAATACAGCACATCGTTATGTAATTATATTTATAACGGTGTGCTTAATCTACACAATTTATTTATCAAATGATAATTGTTTTTGTATCAGCCATTTTTCCACATGGCTCGAATTAAGGGATGAAATTTCAATGTCAACGCAAACTATCGTTATGCGCGTCAAGAAAATGTCATAAAGTGCAGGTAATGTGTCGGAGAGTTTCTAATTGTTACGTTATATCATTACACAAGGAATTTCTCCATGCGAAAGCTCTCCACCGCATTATTGGTTCTTTCTATTAGCGCTGTGCTCTCGCCCTGGGCGATTGCGCAGGGCTCGGCACCCGCAAAAGCGAAAAATGTGATTTTGCTTATCAGCGATGGCGCGGGGATCAACACCTGGCATGCTGCAAGCTATTATCGGCACGGTGCGTTGGGGCACGAAGTCTATGATGACTTTGATGTCAAACTGTTTGCTTCCACCTATCCGCTTAACACCTCTAATGTGCCAACCCGCACGATGGATAAGTCTGTTACGTTTGATGCCGATAAAATTTGGAACAAAGACAAAGTAGACAGCACTTTTCAGGGCAGCTTGGGTAAATATCCGGGCTACTTTGCCGGTTATGAATACCTGCGCGCGGATTTTACCGACAGCGCTGCGGCAGCAACTGCACTGGCCTCCGGCCACAAGACCTACAACAACGCCATTAACTGGTCCAACGATGACAAAAGGCTCAAGCATATTGGTGAATATGCCGTAGAAAACGGCAAAGCGTTGGGGGTGATCACCTCTGTGCAGTGGAGCCATGCGACGCCAGCGGGTTTCCTTGCGCATAACGTTAGCCGTAACGAATACGCCGCTATTGGCAAAGAGATCGTGGAATCTGGGCTGGCAACGGTGGTGATGGGTTCCGGCCATCCTGCCTATGATGAAAACGGCAAACCGACGACGCCGAAGGATGATAAGGCCTACCGCTATGTCGGCGGCAAAGCGGTGTGGGATCGTTTGGTGGCGGGCAAAACCGACTATAAGCACATTGAAACCAAAGCAGATTTTGTCGCATTGGCTGATGGCAAACTGAATATGGGTAACAAAACCAAGCTGGTGGGTACGGTGCAAAACCATGCGACGTTGCAGTTTAATCGTGCGGGCGTTGCTGCTGGCGAGTTGCTGGATAATCAGCCTGATTTGGCGACCATGACCCGTGGTGCGCTAAACCTGATAGCCAAGAACCCGAACGGCTTTATGTTGATGGTGGAAGGTGGGGCAGTGGATTGGGCTGCGCATGCCAATAACCTGCCGCGTTTGATTGAAGAGCAGATCGATTTCAACCACGCGGTTGAAGCGGCGGTAGCCTGGGTAGAAAAGAACAGCTCCTGGGATGACACGCTGGTGATTGTTACCACCGATCACGGCAATGGGTTATTGCAGGGACCAGATTCAAATAACGACGCGTTCTCCGACATTGTCAATCAGGGCGCCGGGGCGCTGCCGCTGGTGCGCTGGCACACTGATACCCACACGCGTGAACTGGTCCCCGTTTATGCTAAAGGTGCCGGCGCGGATTTCTTGCGCTCAGTGGCGAAACCCAACAAGGGGCTGGCAACCTACAATGTGCCGGAAGAGAGCCAACGGTTTGTTGATAACACGGATATTTTCCGTGCCTCACTGAATGCCTTTGGCATTACCGCAGCAGACCCCCAGTAAACCACTTGCTTGCGCTGTGTACCACGAACCGTACGCAGCGTTATTTTTATGACAGAACACAGGAATTTGGCCGTGATGAAGAAATGGATAAACGCGCATTGGCGTGATGCTCGGCGGCACAGTGTGGCAGGGCTTTGTCTGCTGCTGCTGAGCACCTCGGCGGTGCTGGCGGCTGACCACCCGACGGTAGCGACGCCAAGCACCAATGCGCAGGCGCAGGTGATGCGTGCTGTGCGCCAAAATGGAGAGTTGCTGATCGAATTGCGGTTTGAGACCACGGCAGATACGTTTGGTGGCGAAACCATCTATGAGAATATGACGCCTGACATAATGAATTCATCCTTTTATATCGAGGCACAGGGACAGCATTTTACGCTGAGTGATACGGGAAAAGCGCAGCTCCCCACCTCGTTGAGATTGAATTTCAGCTACGACCGCAATAAAAATCCTCGCGTGGGTGCCTGGCGCGGAAGGTTCGTTGCGCCGCCAACATCAATCACTCAGGTTGAACTGCATATCCCCGGATTGGCACTGATATCAGGCATTTCGATTACCGACAGAGGAGAGTAAAATCAATCAATAAATTTGAATGATTATGGCAATTTTATCTGATATTCACTTCTGAATGATGGCGCTATGATTTATCACATCGAAGGCAAACAGCCTTTTAATCAAACATCAAACAGAAGGATTACCCTCATGAATACTATCAAAAAATTTGCCGCATTTTTTGCTCTCGGCCTGGTTTCTTTCGGTAGCTTTGCTGCCCAAGAAGTGGGTACCGTTCAGGTCAGTGGTGCAGAAACCCTGAGCGCATTCGAAGCGCAAGTGGCTGCCAAGGCTGAAGCCGCGGGCGCAACGTCTTACAAGATTGTCTCTGCTGCTGGTGGCGATCAACTGCGTGGCACAGCAATCCTGTATAAATGATTTCATCATCGTTGATGGAACAGCCTGAAAGGGGAGCGAAAGCCCCCCCTTTTTGTTTCTAAGGCCATTTCGTTATCGCTTGCTTAGGCAGCAGCGGTATTACAATTGGTTTAGCCAGTTGCTATCCCAATTCCGTTGATGGATGTCTGACGCAGACTCATCATGAGGGGCGGAGCGCGCGAGATACCTTGTGAGTAAATCAACACCCATATCAATGGTTTGACCGTAGTTATCTCGATTAAATGTCTTTTGCGTGTTGAATCCGCGCTCGAAGTCGAATACCGCAATTTGTGCGTTGGCTAGATCATTAGCCAATTTGACTAATCCATCATCGTCATTCAATGCCTTATTCAACCGCTCAATTTGTTCTTTATTCAACCCTTCTGCCTGCGTCACAAATAGTGTTCCATCTTTATTAACACTGAATCCAAAATACGCGTCCTTTAAATCGGGGTTATCTTCGGCAAGTTGGTCCAGGAAAGAGGAATAAGTCTGATCAATCTCGTCAGTTACCGCTGAAAGATTTCCCCACACCTGATACGACATTTTGGCGTGTTCGACTCGCATTTCTTCATGGCTAGCGGCTATAAGCGCTTCCCGTGCGGTTTGCTCTGCTTCACTAACCGGGCCCTGTTGAGCAACGGCTGCACCTTCAGCCGTTCTTTGCCAGGTGGATGCCGCACCATCCGCCTTTTGTTGTTCCGCATACGCCTGAAATTTAGTAAGGGCCTCTTGGCTGATATGCACCGTCTGAAGATCGCTTTTTTCCCCAGCAGATACCGAATGACGATCCTCGATATTCTGTTGTTCAGGTTGGCTGTTTACCGTACGGCTATTTTGTCCTGAATAGGTCACGCTATGCAATCCAGAGGTCGCTATGCTATCGATCATTCCTTGTTCTCCTGAGTATCAGGATGCCAGAGCATCTGACAACGCTGTCCTGAAAATATGCTTGAATGTGAGAGACGTATCATTTCTATCTTCTTAATACTAACGGTTATTTCTCACAAATCTTTAGGATGATATGGGTGATGAATTATTCGATAGCATATTATTCATAAAAATATTTCATCGCCGTGATTGGCATCAATGTCCCATGGCGCGCGGAGGATTAAAGGATTTGTGCCTCCTTTGCCTTATCTAGCCAGGGTTTAAACCCTTCCAGCAAAAGATCGAACAAACACTCATCTGACATCGTGGCAAAGTCGTCGATGGCGAAGAAATGGGAGTTATCAAGTCGTCTGTCGGTAAACGTATCCAGAACTTCCAGCAGGCCATAATTACAGCCGCCGAGGCCGACGAACTTCCAGAAAATAGGGTAGTTGGCGGAGCGGCGGATCGCATCTTTGATCTCTCGGGTTTTATTGATGCCACCGTCAGTGATAAAGACGACATATACGGGTAATTTACTGTTATAGAACGTGTCAATGAGCTCTTCCATTACCGGCGGCTCATTATTCCTACCTCCTAATCCCGGCAAGATCTCCCTTCCGACTCTTTCTCCCTGCTGTTGTATCGTGGTGATGTAGTCGTCAAGGTTTTCGAGCGTTACATTCGGGTACTTTGCATGTTGTTGACCAAAAGCCCACACATCCATTGAGCCATCATTGTCGAACTCGACTGACAGTATCGCAATGCGGTCCAGTACAGCCTGTACGTAACCACGACTAAACTGTCTACTCATCGAGCCGGAGGCATCTAACACAAAGGCCACTTTTGCTTTCAGTGTTTCCAGTTCACACTTTCTCAGACAGGCTATGACCGTTTTTGCTATGCGGACCAACCGTGGTGCTGTTACCCTCAGCCTATTCTCCAGACTGATGACAGCCGGTGGTTGCGTGGGCATCTCCTCGTTCTGTAACAGCGATTCAATCCCATTGCTGAGCGCCCGCCCCGCGGCATGCAGTTTCCACCCTCCCTCGTGGCGATAAATCTCTGCAAGTACCATCAGCTGCTCGTGACAGTGCTGAATCTCTGGGCTGAATTGAGCAATATTCTCCGCGATCAGCATCAGACTACTAAGTGCAGAAATGCCTTCACCGTCATCACCGTCGATAGCGATAATTATTGAAATTTTACTGACGTCTGCGTCAATTTTGCTGAGATCCAATGAGATAGTGCTTTCATGTGGAATACCCTCTGGAGCTATATTGTGATCGGGCAGGTTAGGTTGATTTAAAAATACCATGTCCTCATCCATGTTGATCATGGTGTACTTATTGATCAGAAATACAGTGTTATCTACCTGTCCATGAAAGCCAGATGGAGTGGTGTATTTTATTCTCAGTGTCAACTGCGAGGTTGTAAGGATCTGGTTTTGACCTGTTTGTAACGACATGATGCCAATCTCCTTTTGTCTATCACTCGCTAAGCGTTTGCTTAAGCGCAGAGGAGCGCACGCAGGTATGGCGCTTATCTCGGTTATACATGCTATTTAAAATAGATATTGGCAATATAAAGTCACTAAAAATATATTGTTTTTTCTTTTTTTGCGAGATGCGCTGTAAATGAGTTTTTTATATGGCGATGTGTCCCTCGGTGTTTTGTTGTGTGTATATCAATTCATTTATTTAGATGTTTATATCATTAGCTTTCCTGTTTTAATTGCGGGGTGCTACGGTGCGGATAAATAAGGAAGTAAAACCAGAGCGACACAGTTAATTTATGCTTGAGGAGGAGTGCCATTTTAGACATCAGGCACGTTCCATTCTGCTTAACCGTTTTCGATGGGGAGCGTATCGGTTGTCCGCTAAGAAATATTTACCTGAGAAGTCGAAGCCCTCTCGAGACAATTTTCTTGAATTCTTCACACTGAGTATGCTCCGGCTCTGTACAGCGGGCAGCATGCTTCAGCCCCCGACTTAACAGTTGCAACCTGCGAATGGTGTTGTCTATCTCCTTAGCGCGCTGGTGGAGCAACTCGCGGTCGATAGCAACCTTACCCTCCGTATTGAACATCGTAGCCATTTCATCCAGAGAAAACCCAGCGGCCTGTCCTAACCCAATCAGTTGCAGTTTATTCAGCACGTTTTCATGGTACTGCCTCCTCAGGCCATTGCGGCCAACAGGTGTGATTAATCCTTTCTTTTCGTAAAACCGCAACGCTGAGGGGGTAACGCCAGAAAGGTTAGCAATCTCTCGGATATCCAGTTCTTTCATTGTTGACTTGAACCTTACTTTAAGTTGCACACTGGTTCCCAGTTTAGTATGTCATCAAAAAAGGAAGCAGACATTGGATATGATTCTTGTTCTTCAAACGGTCATAACAGGTATCGGCGCAACGTTGGTCATGGATTTATGGTCATGGTGTCAGAAACACCTACTGAACGTTCCGCCACTGAATTATGCGCTGGTTGGTCGCTGGATTTTATGGCTCCCCAGAGGAAAATTCTGGCATCACACAATCGTCTCGACGTCCCGAATGCAAGGAGAGATTTTTACTGGCTGGGCATTTCATTACCTGACCGGAATACTTTTTGCGTCTATACCGTTTATGTTGGCCGGAGGAGGCTGGTTTCATGAACCTTGTCTGTTAACGGGTCTGCTGGTCGGTGTGTTAACGTTACCGGCTCCGTTCATGATGCTACAGCCCGCGTTTGGCTTTGGCATCGCGGCGTCCCGCACCTCCCGCCCGTGGTTGGCGCGCTTGTTAAGCCTTGTGACGCATCTGGTATATGGAATCGGACTTTATGGCATGGCCACTGTTCTGACCGTATTCTCATGGCCTTAACCGTGGTCTGCTGTTCCGTTAGCCTTTTCTGTCTGTGTGTGTGATTTCTTCGTGCAGTACCTCAATCAGTTCTTTCAAACCCTGTGGCAGTCGTCGGTGCCCCGGATAATAGAGATACATCGGCGGTTCGATGGGGGACCATTCTGGTAGGACGACCCTGAGACTGCCATCGCGGATATAATCACGCACTCTGTCTTTCAAACAGTAGGCAATACCGACTCCCGACAGGGCCAGCTCGATAGCCAGCGCCGTTTCGCTGACACAAACAGGCCCTGTTACATCCACCACGCGATAATCCTCTTTCCGGCGGAACTCCCACCTGTAGATAATCCCCTGCCCAGTGCGCATCTGGATGCAGTCATGAAGTCGCAAATCCTCCGGTATGGAAGGGGGAGTGTGCTGGTAAAGATACCGTGGAGAAGCCACCGCCACCCATGTAAGTTCGCCGCCAAGACGAACGGCAACCAGGTCTTCAGGTACTGTGCCACCGAAACGTATCCCGGCATCAAAGCCCTCGGACACGATATCCACCATGCGATCGTCCACGCTGATTTCGACTTCAACATCAGGATATTTGCTGATAAAGCGCGGAAGATGTCGGGCAATAACCAAACGGGCACCATCGCTCAGCACGTTAAGTCGCAGCCGACCTACAGGGCGATCTCGCATAAGGTTTATCTCTTCCAGGGCGTCGCCAATTTCCCTGAACCCAGTGGTAAGTCGCAGTGCCAGAGTGGTCCCGGCTTCGGTCGGTGAAACGGTCCGGCTGGTTCGGTTAAGCAGCCGGACGCCAAGGCGGGTCTCCAGATTGCGTATGGAATGGCTGAGGGCCGAAGTAGTAATCCCCAGTTCAACCGCTGCTTTGGTAAAACTGCGCATTCTTTCTGTGATTAAAAAGGCATTGAGGTCGGCAAGGTCGCTGCGGGTAAGCGTGGTGGGAGTTTTGGCTGGCATAGATAATGGACCGTTGAGTTGATTTCAACGTGTCATTAAATTTAATGACACAAAATCGCCTTTAAGGAATGTTAAGTTTAGATGGATTCAACATAGAGATGCAACCCACCAGCGATCTTCTCAGGGGGATGCTTTTTCATCAGACCTCCTGGAGAGATTCACGTGTTCCATATCTGGACTCTGCTTCCTGCATTATACCTGCTTTTCAGATTTGTCAGGCCGCTAACCATTTCACTTGTCCTGAAAATCATCATTGGTTTATTGATTGCGGCAGTGTGTGAGTTCCATTGGTTTACTCGGCTTCTGACTGGAAATATGTTTTCTCCTGAGTTGTCTCGGCCGCTGATGATCCTGGTGGGATGGCTCTTTGGTGTGGCCGTTTTTCTGGCTGGGCTTCTCCTGCTCCGTGACGCACTCTACCTTATTTTAAGGATACTTTTCGGTCAGCCTCTCACACACCAGTCTGGATTACGGGGGCTGTTGCTGGCCGTGGCCGTCATTTTGTCATCAGTCGCTGTTTGGCAGGGCATCAGGGCCCCGCAGGTCAATCACGTCCGGATAACGCTTAAGGGGCTGCCTCCTCAGTTTGAAGGATTCTCGATAGTTCAACTCGCCGACCTCCATTCCAGCAGACTTCTGCCTCGGAACTGGGTACAGGACGTGGTCACCCGAACCAACGCCCTCAACGCCGATCTTATCGTTCTCACTGGGGATATGGTTGACGGCTGGGTGATGTCCCGCTATGGGGACATTGAACCTCTGGGCGACCTGCGCGCAAAACACGGGGTTTGGGCTGTGACAGGTAACCACGAGTACTATTTTTGTGCCCCGGACTGGGTGAAAACATTCGAAAAACTCGGGTTAACCTTCCTGAACAATTCCGCTACCCGTATTACCCAGGGGAGTGCTGCAATCTACCTTGCTGGCGTTACTGATGCTGTCGCTCCGAAATATGGGTTGCAGGGTCCCCAACTGAATGATGCCCTGGCAGCACGCCGTCCTGATGACACGGTCATTCTGCTTGATCATCGTCCGGGAAACGCCCGACAAAACGAAGAGATGGGCGTTAGCCTCCAGCTTTCTGGTCACACTCACGGAGGCATGATTTCCGGACTCGATAAACTCATCGGATCCGCCAACAACGGGTTTGTATCAGGCCAGTACCCTCTGGGAGCGATGACGCTGTACGTGAGTAACGGTACAGGGATTTGGAACGGATTTCCCTTTCGCCTTGGCAAGCAGTCAGAAATAACACTCATCACCCTGCACAGTACAAATCACGTTCTCAGGAGTTAGACTCAGTGTCAGAAAACAGCATGATAGGGGCAGATGGACGTATCCGCCCACCCTTAGGTCTTTTGCCCGCAATGCTTGCGCTCGGTGCCGGAGGATTATGCATCGGTACCGGGGAGTTTGCCCCAATGAGCCTTCTGCCCGATCTCGCTCAGGGCACGGATGTTTCGATTCCAGCAGCCGGTGGCTACATCAGCGCGTATGCGGCTGGTGTGGTGATCGGTGCTCCAGCTATCGCTGTACTGGGTGCGCGACTGCCACGCAAAATACTTCTGCTCATTCTGCTGATGATTGCCATGGTTGGATATGCATTTAGTGCCATGGCGTGGAACGCTCCCTCCATGCTGACTGCTCGCTTCCTCTCCGGAATGCCTCATGGTGCATGGTATGGCGTGTCGGCTCTGGTTGCTGCTTCTATGGTATCACCACAGCATAGGGCACGTTATATCGGCTATGTGATGCTTGGGCTTGCGGTGGCAAACGTGGCGGGCGTTCCGCTGGTTACCTGGGTTGGACAGGTTCTGGGCTGGAGAATGTCTTTCTGGGGCGTGTTTGCGGGACTGGTGCTGACGGCAGCAATCGTTTCGCTGTGCGTTCCCTCCATTGCTGCTGATGGTACTGCATCTCCCGTTAAAGAGCTTGGGGCGCTGCGTAGCCCCCAGATACTGATGACGTTTGCGGTGGCTTCAGTCAGTTTTGCGGGTATGTTTGCAGTATACAGCTTTATCACCCCCGCGCTGACCGAAATGGCTGGCTTCTCTTTGTCAGCCGTACCCTGGATCCTGATTCTCTGGGGGGCGGGTATGGTTGCCGGTAATATTATCGGAGGGCGACTAGCCGACAGAGCGCTTATCCCATCGATCTTTGGCATCATTATATGGAATGTGGTTTTTCTGGTTCTGTTTTCTCTGACGGGCTCCCTACAACTGCCGACGCTCATGGTGCTGTTTTTGCTGGGGGGCGGGTTTGCTCTCGTGCCTGCGCTCCAGTCGCATATGATGGACATTGCCGGTGAGGCCCAGACACTGGCCTCATCGCTGACGCACAGCGCTTTCAATATTTCAAACGCCCTGGGCGCAGCCGCAGGTGGTTTGGTCATCGCCTCTGGAGGAAGTTGGATTTCTACCGGTTGGGTTGGTGCGGGTTTTTCCCTTCTTGCGCTTATCCTGATGTCCCTTTCTGTCTACATCACACGACGGAGTTAATCATGAATGAAAAAGTCATTAAATCAGAAAACGTTGCCGTGATTACGGGAGCCGCAAGGGGGATTGGCGCAGCAGCGGCACGCGAGTTTGCACATCAGGGCATGAAGCTTTGCCTGTTCGACCGCGATCGGGAAGCTCTTCAGGTGCTGGCCGATGAACTTGACACTGAAATTACACTGGTCATCGGTGATGTCACCCGGGAGGAGGACCTGAGACAACTGCACAAAACGGCTTACAGTACCTACGGAAAAGTTAATCTGCTTTTCAATAATGCCGGTGCCAAAGTTGCCGCAGGTGCCTGCGATTCGCCTGATCGGTGGCGACATCAGATGGCCGTTAACCTAACCTCAATCGTGGCCACCCAGCATCTGTTCCTTCCAGAGATGCTTAAGATGAAGGAGCGCGGTGCGGTGGTGAATCTGGGGTCAAAGGAAGGCATTACCACGCCACCTGGGTTTGCCGCCTACAATGCCTCAAAAGCTGCCGTGAAGGTACTGACAGAGCAATTATCACACCAGTTACTGATGGATACCGGGAGCAGGTTAACCGCGCATTTACTTGTTCCGGGTTACACGTGGACAGCTATGAATGACCCCGGCATGGACGAACGCAAAGGGATCAAGCCTGATGAAGCATGGACGGCGGCACAGGTCATTGACTACTTTGTTCCCCGGTTTGAACACGGTGATTTCTATATTATTTGCCCCGATAACGCCGTCAGCTGCGAGACAGATGCAAAACGTATTCTCTGGGCCTGTCAGGACATGCTTGAGAACCGTCCGGCACTGTCTCGCTGGCATCCTGACTGGAAAGACGATTTTGAACGCTGGCTAAAGCGCTGAGGCTCCAGAGCGCGTGCGCTTTATTCAATCAGTCTAGATAAATGACATCGCCCGTCATTGGCGATGTCATGTTTGGTATCCACAGTCGTCCCCATAATCCGGTACAGTGACAACCCATGACTTTCTCGATTCGCTGTTCGGCAATCAGTTTCTTCGTGCTGAGCAATGTAGAGGGCGAAGCGCATCGAAGATGAAAACCACCGATCAACGCGTAAACCTGGTTGATGCCAGTAATATTTTTACAGTGTTCTACAATCCCACCAATTCCCCGGTGCCCGCAGCCCGTTACAATGACTAATCCTCGCGAAGATTTATAAATCAGCACACCTTCATCCTGAATATAATCAGGCGAGTCTGGTGTTCCTGCTAATACGCCATAGGCATGCGGTTTGTTTATATGAATCTCTCCAGACCACATTATCGATTGGCTAATGTCCAATGGAGTACGAGAGAATTGCATTCGGTAGGGAGAATAATCAATATCAAGAGACAGTTTCTTTATTTTTGGTGTATAGCCAAAAAGAGTAACAGATGAAAAGCGTTTATCGATAATAGCGGGATGACAAATAATACGAGTGCCATGAGGAAGTGCTGAAACGCCGCCACAGTGATCGTAGTGCCCATGTGACAATACAACGGCATCGATATTCGCCAGATCTACGCCCATCAGTGTGGCATTGTGAACAAAACTGGCATCTGGGCCGGTATCAAAGAGCACGGTGGTATCTTGGTCTTGAATCAGCAGGCTTAATCCAGCTTTAGCTATTAATTGGGAATCTTTCCCTCGACGATTTTCAAGAAGAACCGTGATTTTTAGTGGCATTCTTTTTCTTATGTGTTGCGAGTGACGGTAACACAAGGGTAAGCGAAGATTAATTCACTATTAAAGCGATTTCAATCGATTCGCTTTTGTTCATATCGTCGGCAAGCACGCAGATTCTTGTTCCGTTGAATTCTGTTAGTTTCATGGGAAGCGTCATGTCCGTTATGATTGCTATAGCACCCGTTAGGACATCCGAGCGTAGTCATTTGATTGGTTTTTATTAGGTGACTGACTGATTTTGATGGCCTACAGGATTCGAATTGGCTATTCATTACATTGAATTTAAATGAATAAATCGTGTTCGATAAATTTTATACCAACATTTATACCAACATGTCGTTTTGTGTCGACGTTAAGGTGTTGCAGGAGTGAAGCGATAGCACATAAGTGTCAGTTGTCGTCTCTGGTCTGTGCGTCTGGTTGCTCTCGTTCCGGTATGAAATCATGTGTTATCTTTTCACCGTCAAACCAGCTATCCCAGGTCTTCTGATTCTGGGAATTGAGCTCAGATGAATCAGTTTGTGGTTCGAAGGCGTTTAAATGTTCGGTAATCCAATTCACGGCTATCTTCCATTCGTTAGTGGAAATCCACCCGACGTGATTGAGGCTGCACTGGCCCATGTGGATAAAAACGAGGTGCGCCGCGCCTATAACCGCAGCGACTATCTGGAACAACTCCGCCCCTTGATGCAATGGTGGGCTGATTTTGTGAAGGCGGCAGATAGGGGGAGTCTTTTAGAGGGCGACTGTGTGTTTGTTCGATGAAGCTTGAATGAACAGGGTTGAGATTAGCCTTTGCACATAGTGCAGAGGCCGCCTCTGGGCGGTAAAAGATGCGCCAGTAGAATGCGTATCAATGGCCGAATTTAGCCAAGTCCTCTTTAGATAGCCCCGTCATTTCCATGATAGTGGCGAAATCCATTCCTTTTTGCAGCATGGCTTTGGCTATTTTCAACGTTGCTTCGCGCCCACCCTTCTCGATACCTTTTTCAATACCTTTCTGTTCCAACTGTTCCGCTATGGTCATCAGTTCATCTCCATGTTGCGGCACACGTTGTGCCAGTTGCCTTACATAAGCTTCAGCATTTGATGTGTTGCCTGCCTGTACCATGTAATTTATCAGCGATATGACCTGTTGTCTGGTCATGTTAGTCGTCAGCATAATCGTTACCAGTCGGTCCATCAAGTCAGACAAATCCCGTTCGCGAATGTGCTTTTGTATCAGTGTCAGCGCGGCCATACTGCGATGCTGCATGATGTCCTCATCGGGTATGATCGTCACATCAACCAGCGGGAAATCTTCACTGTATAGCTGCCTGGCTAAAGCCGGATCGTCGAACAGTTGTAGCCAGTTGGTGGAGTTCGGGCAAGGGCTCGGCTTGCCCACATAAAACAGTATCGGGATCACCAGAGGCAGTTTCTTGTTTCCCGCATCAAGGTGCCGCTGCATCGCGGCAATCGCGTAGCGCATCAGCCTGAATGCCATCTGCTTGTCCGGCTTGCTTTGGTGCTCAATCAGCACATGAACATACCCTGCTCCTACGCAGGTCTGTAGGCTGTAAAGCACATCACTGTAAAACGCTCTTAAGTCATCCTCAACAAACGAGCCGGACTCCAGCTTCAAGGTGGTGAGATCGCAAAGCGCCAACAGCTTTTCAGGTAAATGCAGTTGTATAAAATCTCGGGCGGACTCCGGATGCGTCAAAAACTGCTTAAATGTCGCATCGTGCGGGAAGGTGGTTTTGTTGGCTTTTTTCATTAGCGCGGACTCTGGATGTTATCCGCAGCAGTGTAGCTATCCTGACCTATCGGGTTCCTCAATAGGAGGCTACTTCTGCTCAGTTTACCGCCTGTAATTGCCGATACAACGCCGGAATGCAGTGCTCAACACCGCGACCTATCAACGGATAGGTTGGGTGGCCTTTTATAGGACAAAAGAGGGTGACTAATAATTAGACAAAAGCTACAATGAACGAATCGAACGAATCGAACGAATCGAACGAATCGAACGAATCGAACGAATCGAACGAATCGAACGAATCGAACGAATCGAACGAACGAACGATTCATGCGATTTGGTGATGTCATGCATACTCTCACAGCCAATGAGGCCAAAACTCAGTTTGGTGATATGTTGCTCAAAGCACAGCGAGAACCAGTACAGATCAGCCGCAACGGCAAACCCGTTGCTGTCGTCGTTTCCGTTGAAGATTATGAGCATATGGAAGCGATGAAGCTGCAACTGCTAAAGGCCAAAATTCAGCGTGCTCGCAATGATGCCGATGCAGGAAATGTCGTTGATGGCGACGCGTTTTTCGATGAATTAATGGATCAATATAAGGATTAAAGCGTGAGTTACCGGTTAACTGGCGAAGCGCAACGCGATCTTATCAGTATCCGTGATTACACCCTAAAGAACTGGGGTTCCAAGCAATCAAAAGACTACCTGGCTCGCCCAAGAACAGTGCTAATTCGCTTAGCTGAAATGCCAACTATGGGGCAAAACCGCACCGAAGAATTCGATGAAGAAATATACAGCTTCCCACATGTTAGCCATATGATTTACTACATTGCTGAAGGTTCAGATATCCTGATATTGGCGATATTGCACCAGAGCCAGGTTCCGGCAAAGCATCTAAGCCAGCGGTTATAAATTCGCCTGCCCTCGGCTTCGTTTGATGATTTTGAGCCCGCTTTTATCTCCCGCGTCCCACCATAAGCCAGTGATGGTGGGACGCGGGAGAGATGCTATTTTTACATCAGCTATCAGTAATACCCCGGTTTTCCCTCTTTAGTAACTCTCAAGAAAATACCGCTTAGCGAATGCTACAACGGAAGTGCCTAAATACTACGCCTTAGTCAGATAAGCAATTTCACTGACGCTGGCCGGGCATCAACCTAAGGAGCTTTCGATGGCACAACAAGATTGGCATCCGGCAGATATCATCGCTGGTTTAAAAAAGAAGGGCACAACACTGGCAGCAGTTTCCCGACAGGCCGGGCTGGCATCATCTACTTTGGGAAATACGCTATTGCGCCATTGGCCTAAGGGAGAACGATTAATTGCAGAAGCCTTGCATACACGTCCTGAAGCGATCTGGCCTTCACGCTATCTCAACAGGCAACGTAGGAAAGATGGCGATAGTGCAGTAGATTAAAGGACAGCCATTCAAGCCGGGAGGTATACCTTCCGGCGCATGGTCGCAACGCGGCCACCTTCTTCTGCCCCATGCCTCGCTCCACCAACTCACCCAATACCGTGGGGCGAGTTAGTGGGGCAATGTGTTTGGGCGAGCGACAGAGAGCTCGATGGTGACAAATTAAAAGAGACCCCTCTTCATTGAGTTCGATAATTCATGGTCTATTTTTCGAGATCACTCCATCAGTATGGAGGAGTGCATTAATGAAAATACAACCGATAGCAATATCTCCAGAGAACGTATTCTGTCACCGATAGACTTCTATGCTCCCTAGCGGATTTCTATGCCATAGAAATCCGCTAGGGAGCTAACAAGCGCAGCGCCTTAGTGGCTTGATTGAGGATTTTGGCACAGTGCATCGCCAGCGTAATACGCCTGCCAAGAGCACTGTTCGATAAACCTAGCCTAAAAAGCACGATGAATTGATGACGATCGCAAACTGTGCTTGCTGGATTAAAAGGGCCATATTCACCGCATTCCCTGCGATATGCTTGGACACGGGAGATATATAGTACAGGTTTATGGTTGAGGAGCCTTGCTGTAGAAGATTACATGTAGCGAAAATCTCTAAAAGTGCATGGTTCGGTTTACCGGGATACTTACACCATCAGATGCATCCCTTCACCATCGGTAAGTTTATAAGCCTTGTCTTCTGGTTTGGCACTTCTGACTTTTACATCGGTGAGTGGCATAGCAGATCTCCATATTGAGGTGTCGGCATACGCTGGCTGTTGGTATAAGAATTCATTGAACGGGCTTGTACCATCACTTATACCAATAAATCCTACTTGATGTACGTAGATGTCGGTAGAGTCTGGTTGACTGAAAACAGCGAGTTTATAGCTAATTCACTGAATTTTAGGAATAAAAAAAGACGTCGCTTGACGTCTGTTTACTTCGAAATGGTACGCCCTACAGGGCTCGAACCTGTGACCTACGGCTTAGAAGGCCGTTGCTCTATCCAACTGAGCTAAGGGCGCATATATTGCGATGTCACTATGGTGGATAACCATAGTGGGCTGGATTATACCCACACGCCTCAGTGAGTCAACGCATTGCGCCTGATTTTCTGCCGTACGGTGAATCACTGTACAGTTCCATTGGCGAGTCCATCATTCAGTACGCTATGTCGGAAAGCCGTTATCATGACCGCTGATGATAACGGCGAGCGATTACCAGGAATAATTCACACCGAGTGAGACCCGTCCTGCCTTGTAAGATGACATATTGGTATCTACGCCGACAGCGCCCGTCACACTCAGGTTATGCATCACATTTCCTTTCACGCCAAATTTGAATTCGGCCCGATCGGCAGGCATCGGTTCCCGTACTGTCGTTTCATCCATGCGCATGGTTTGTGATGATGGCCCATGCCACCAGTTGGCTTCTATGAACCCCTGCATCAACGTTTGTCCATTCTTGTCCAGCCTGTCTTCATAAAACCTGACCCCCAAACGTGTAGTGGCATTATTATCAGACATATCGGATGCTACGGAGCCGCTGGCCGTTGTGTGATCTTTTGCGCGATACAGGGAATAAATGATCTGAGCCTGTGGCTCCAGGTAATACCGTGCCGTGGGTGATTCAGCCATCTTGAGTTTATATCCGCTCTCAATGGACATTGTCGTATTACGTGAGCGATAACTCTCGGTACGCTGTCCCTGGCCTGTCACGTCGTTGTCAAATCGCCCATGCATCAACCAGGTATCAATATAGGGGCCGGTTTGCGGATCGTGGTGAGCAAACCAGGTGCTATAGATCCCTGCGCTGTAGCCTTTAACGCTGTGGGATGAACGTGATACCTCATCCTCACTGTTGCCGGAACTGGTGCCATATTGCGCCATCAGCCCAACCCGAATGCTGCCGTCGTGCCCGTCGCTGAAACGTGCGATGTCACTCCCGCCGTGTAGCACCCAGCGCCTGTCTTCCGTTTCCTGGTTATCAACACCATCGTGTTGAACCATTGAGCCCTCCATGCGTAACCAGGTATACGAATCTTCTTGCCCCGGCACCTGCCACTGCCTGTCGTGCAGCGTATGTTTATGCATCGCCATCGCCGATTGGCGTTCTTGCAGGTATGAACCAACCACAGGCGAAAGGAGCGAAACCAAATACCAATCTTGTGCTTCGCCGCCATCACCACCGCGTTTTAAACTGTAGTTATACGCGCCAACGTTCAATATTCCTGTACTGTTATATCCGTCGGAGTTGGGATCAAGTTGAAAAGCACTCGCACTGGTCGTGCCGCCATTTTCAGTTTGTACCAGGGCAACGCCTTTGTTGGTGAGCCCACCCAAACTATTGCCTGTTTTCACCAGAAGTGAAGTATTGCCTGAGGCGTTACCGCCATCAATGATCAGGCGATCGGAGGGGGATGCATCACCGCTGAGCTGCGTATTGACCACAATGATCCCGCCACTCCCAACATAATCGCCTTTAACTGTCAGCGTTGCGCTGGGACCACTGCCGTCGGTCATGTTTACCGTGCCAGCATTATTGAGCCCGGCGATGATTTGGCTTAGCCCATCGAGTGCCAACGTGGCCGATTGCCCGACCGTGATGATGGAATCTGGGCTGAATACGTTCAGAGCGCCTGCTTGCAGTGTACCTGCTTCTACAACGGTTGAACCTGAGTAGGTATTATTGGCCGTCAGCGTGGCGATACCGGTGCCGAATAGCCGTATTCCGCCGCTGCCAGAAATAAGGCCGTCAAAGAAATAATCGTCACTGCGATTAAAGGCAAGTGTGCCCGAATTCTCTACGTTGCCAAGAATTGAGCCCGTGCTGCCACCGTTGCCTAGTTGTAACGTACCGGCGGAAATCAGCGTGTTGCCGAGATAGCTATTGGATCCTGTTAATACGGTGGTGCCACTGCCTCGTTGATCAACTGAACCACTACCGGTGATGGTGTTGTTGAAAATCAACGTATTGCTACGATTGAATGCAAATACTCCATTGTTGTTAACGTTGCTGGCGAGTGAGCCTGTGCTACCACCATTGCCCAGTTGCAGAGTCCCAGAAGAGATTGTGGTGAGGCCACTGTAGGTATTGTTTGCTGTCAATACGGTGGAGCCGGTACCCACTTGGTTGACCACGCCGGTGCCGGAAATAACGCCATCGTAGACGAGCGTGTTGTTACGATTAAACGCCAACGTAGCTTTGTTGATCACATTGCTGACGATTGAACCGGTGCTGCCGCCATCGCCAATCTGTAATGTCCCCAGGTTGAGTGCTGTATTTCCGGTGTAAGTGTTCTCTCCTGTCAGTGCAAGTAAACCGGTACCGATTTTGGTCAGGGTTCCTGCACCTGAAATAATACCGCTTGTAGTTAACGGGGAGGCGAGGGCGATGTCGATTGTGCCGCCGAGGGCGTTCAATTGGATCGCGCGTGACGTGGCCATCGTAGCGTCAGTGGCGAGCGTACCTCCATTAAAAGATAACCCCCCATCGGACTGACCAAGGTTGCTGTCGCTCGTGATACGCAGCGTACCGCCGTTGATTGCCGTGCCCCCGGTATAGGTGTTGGATCCGTTAAGTACCAGTGTGCCGAGATCGGCTTTCACCAACTGCACGTCGCCTTGCAAGATGGCATCAATGGTGGCTGTGTAGGCTGCTCCTGGCAGGCTACCATTGCCTACTCGCACCGTGGTCTGCCCTGAGCCGGTTTCGGTTTCTACCAGCGACAACGCAGCGCCATTCAAAACGTAGCCATTAGAGGCGAACTGCATCCCCGATGAGGTAACCTGACCCAGGCTATTATCTATCGTAACAGCGCCTGCTTCCGCCTGAAAAATGGCAAAAGCGCCGTCCTGCCAGGGGGCGTTTAATATGCCATCGGAAACCGTCCAGTTGTCGTTACCCACGGTAGCGGTTTGCCAGACACCGCTACCGCCATTGACTTCACCGTTATTTTTATTACCTACCGCGCCGCCGTCCCACATGTTCAGCGTCAGACCGGTGGTATCCACCAGGTTTACCTGATTCGCCACCGACGTTTGCACATATTCAACCCTGCCGGGAGGGATGTCACCGAGCTCCAGGCCGTTATTGGTCAACGTTCCTGTGTAATCAATGACGCGATAGATACCGGGACCAAATGAGCCTCCTGTCGTGGCCGTGACGTTGATGGTCCCATCCAGAACCAGATCCCCGTTGACTGCCACCAGATCGTTAAGGGGGCCCCCCACTTCATAAGGTAATCCGAAGTTGTAATCGAGTATTGAACCACTGCTCAACGTGAGATTGCCATTGATGGTCAGCTTATCAATGATCCCTCCCACCGCGCCGGGGGACAGGGTAGCGCCGTCGGCAATGGTGACATCACCGCCGATAATACCGGTGCCGCCGAGTGTGGCGCCGTTGTTGACCGTGGTGATGCCCGTGGCTGCGGTTTGATCGCCATTGATATACAGCCCACCGGCTGTGACGTTGGTTGCTCCCAGATAGGTGTTGCTGCCCGTTAATACCGTGTTTCCTGAACCGGTTTGAGATACAGCGCCATTACCTGAGATGTTGCCTCCATAGGTAAGTAAATTGCTGCGTTGAAACGCCAGTGTGCCACCGCTCGCCACATTGACATCGCTTGCTATTGAGCCGGTGCTGCCGTTATTACCGAGTTGTAGCGTTCCGGCAGTGACAGTGGTGATGCCAGTGTAAGTATTCTCTCCTGTCAGGAGGGTAACACCACTACCGCGTTGATTGACCTGACCGCTACCCGAAATAATACCGGCATACAGGAGGCTGTTGTTACGATTGAATGCCAGCACGCCATTGGTGTCTATATCAACATTACTGCTAATGGAGCCTGTGCCAAGACCGTTACCTAGCTGTAGCGTACCGTTCAAAATATCGGTTTGGCCTGTATAGTTGCTTGCTCCTGTAAGCGCCAGCGTGCCGCTTCCGTCTTTGGTGAGTGAGCCTGAACCGCCGATAGCGCCACTCAGTGTCAGTGTCGTCGTGGGTGCTACAGCAAATGTGCCGCCGCCAATGCCCAGCGTGACTGCTCGGGTTGAGGAAAAACTGCCGGTTGTGGCGAGGGTTCCGGTGTTCATGCTGAGGCTACTCGCCAAGGTACCGAGGTTACTGTCTGTGCTGACTTGCAGAGTGCCGCCTTCGATCGCCGTACCGCCGGAATAGGTATTGAGTCCGTTTAATATCAATGTGCCCAGATCGCTCTTCACTAACGTGGTTGCCCCCTGCAACAGGGCATCAATGGTGGCAACATAACCGGCACCTGTTGAGGTATGATCGCCGACTTCAATAATGGTTTCTCCTGAACCGGCCTCGCTTTCAACTAACGTTAGTGCTGCGCCATTGAGGGTATAACCGTCTGACGCAAACTGCATTCCCGCTGCGATAACCTGTCCTTCACTGTTATCAATGGTGACTATGCCGGGGTCCGCCGTGAAGATGGCAAACGCAGCGTTGCTCCAGTGGGTGTTAATCGTGCCCGTATCGAGGGTCCAGTTATCGTTACTGCCGGGCGTAGAAGCCTGCCAGATACCATTTCCTCCATTAACAACGCCGTCGTTTTTATTGGCCAGTGCGCCACCGTCCCAAAAATTCAGTGTGAGTCCTGCGCTGTTGATCAAATTGACTTGATTGGCAACGGATGTCTGAATAAACATGCCACTCGTCTCAGGGAGAGTTCCAAGATTCAGTTGGTTATTGGTTAATGTGCCGCTGTAATTGATAAGGCGATAAAGACCAGGGGTAAATGCACCGGGAACGGTTTCAGTGACGTTAAGTAGACCATCCAGCGTGAGATTGCCGTTAACCACGGTCAAATCATTGTTGCTGCCGTTGATGACGCCTGCTTCACCCAAGGTGTAGTTGAGTACCGAGGTGTTGTTAAGATTGAGATTCCCGTTAATTGTCAGGGTTCCAACACTTCCAGAGGCCGCACCGGGTGATAAGATACCGCCATTCGCCACGGTGACAGAGCCGCCAATAATGCCATTGCCACCCAGCGTTGCGCCATTACTGACTGTGGTTGTTCCGGTGGCGCTGGTCTGGTTACCGTTGATATACAGGCTGCCATTACTCACAGAAGTGTTGCCGCTATAGCTATTGTTGCCACTCAGCGTCGTCGTGCCACTACCGTTTTGACTGATTGCACCGCTACCGGAAATAATATCGCTGTAGTTAATCGCATTGCTGCGATTAAAGGCTAGCGTTGCGTTATTGATGATGTTGCCGGTGATGGAACCTGATGTTGTGCCATTACCTAATTGCAACGTGCCGCCAGAGAGCGTGGTACCGCCAGTATAAGTGCTATTTCCCGTCAGTATGACGGTGCCTGTGCCTGTGTTGCGAAGCGCGCCATCGCCAGAAATCAAGCCACTGTAGGTCAGCGTGCCGGAACGGTTGAAAGAAAGTAATGCATTATTGGCAACAGACGTATTACCGCTGATTGAACCTGCATTGCCGCCTACCTCCAAGGTACCTTGATTGATGGCGGTGCCATTATAGGTATTGGCACCGGTAAGCGTTAGTACGCCGCTGCCATTTTTGGTCAGGGAGTTTCCCGTGATGGTGCTGTTGATGGTAACTGCGTTATTCTGGGTATCAAAAACACTGTCTGCGTCAGTGATGTTCACCGTTCTTGCTGCCGACAAGGTGGCGTTACTGGTGAATTGCAGCGTACCGCCATCAAGTGTCAGGGTGCCTGCCGTGCTACCCAGTGCGCCATCTGCGGCAATTTGCAAAATGCCTGCCGCCAGCGTCCATGGCGTATTGGCCGTTGTGGTGTTTATTAGTCTCCAGGTACTTGAGCCGGTTTTGTAAAAACTGGAGAAGTTTTGGAATTTGTTGCCGAATTGCGAGACATCAAAGATGGTCGATCGTTGAACCCCCGCGGTGTTGGTCGCCAGGTCGCTGGTCGTGCCCCCTAATAAGAATGTGTTAGTGGTGCCTGAATTAGCAGAGATATTGCCATTAAAAAACCAATTATATTGCAATTCCAGTCTATTGCTGCCTTCGGTGAAATAAACTGAATTTGCCCGGGTTAAACCATCTGTATTAAAGCCACCTTGAATGTTGTTATTATTAATAATGTTGATATTCTTTCCGGTAATGCCGAATCCTCCGACAGGAAGGGTGCTTGTGGGTAAACTGCCAGCCCCACCTGCATTACCGCCAGTGATCGTTCCACTATTAGTAATGGTGGCGCTCTCGGCGTTAATGCCTGCGCCACCATTCGCGCCATACCTTCCCCGGTTAAAGCTGGGCGTGCCGCCATTACCGCCATTGCCACCATTACCACCGGTAATAGCATGATTTCCGATATTGAGAGTAACGTTTTGTGCGCGAATCGCGGAACCACCCTCACCAGCTAACCCGGCACCGCCTTGAGCAAATGCGTTTCCGCCATTTCCCCCTCGGCCCCCGAAGATATTGTTTGAGGAACTCATTGTTCCTCCTCCGATAATTACTGCTCCAGCACCACCACCGCCGCCACCGCCGCCATCGGCGCCAGCACTGCCACCGTCATCAGTGGCGTTACCCCCGTTCCCGCCATTTCCTCCGCGAATAACGGCAGAAATACCGTTTATTGAACCAACCAAGCCATCACCGCCACCGCCACCGCCGCCCGCACCAATAGGTCCCGAACAGCCACCGCACACGGAGTTTCCGCCATTTCCACCGGCACTTCCTTGAGGATTAATCGATGTGCCCGATATACCGCCAGTGCCCGCACTCCCGGCCGTACCACCGGATGCGGCACGGCCTGCGCTGCCAGCACCGCCATTCCCATTGCTCAAACCGTCGCCACCAGAACCTACTGCACCGGTACCCAGCCCCCCTGCGCCAAATCGTCCACCACCACCACCTACGCCCGCGTTGCCTCCGTAGCCATCAATCGGGAAAGGGTTGTCAGCACCAGAACCGTCAGCGAGAGCCACTGAGGCGTTTACGCAAAATGCTGCGATTAACAGCAAGCGTAATAGAGGCATCTTTAAGACAACGTTATATATTGTCACTGCTCCATCCTGGGGGAGTAACCGAATATTATTATTTTGCTTTTTTGGGGGATGGGATAAATGAACAAAGCAATGCTTTTTCATTGTTTACTCCACTAGGGTTTTTAAAAAAGGATGACAAAAATTATTTTTGCCCCTTAATAGAAAAAATTTGCTAACACTTTGTTTTTATGATTATGGTATGGGGGAGTGTATTTTCAGTGTAATCAAATTCTTAATTGTTTCTTCTTGTTGTGTTGTGTACCAATATTAATTGATGTGAGTCCACTCTTTGGAGTGATATATTTCTCTTTCTTTTTTTCCCCTATGCTTAGTCGTCGATAACTTTTGACTCATAAGGCTGTAACCTTATCTGCCCACATACGGCGTTACGGCGCTGACACATCCCCCTTGCGTACAACGGCAATCTATTGTGTATTAAGCACATGCAGGTCTGACAATTGCCAAGAGAAGAGCCCTATTGATGCAACGAAACCTTTTGATGCGAGTGCCACAACGAGCCGCGCAGGTATGGCTTCCCGTCATTTTTGCCGCATTATTTGCTCTGTTGTGCACCTCGTTACCGGCTACGGCCGCTGAAAACACCACGCCTGCGGATGTGGCTGCCGCCGCAAAAATCAATGTAGACAGTGAAGTCGCCAAATTGCAAAAGCAGTTGGATGGCATCAAGCAGCAGGTCTCCAACGCCGCCAGTGACAGTAAATACGGCGAATTGAATGACGCCGTGCAGCAGTTGATCGGCAACACCAACGATCTCGCAACCGCGTTGGCACCGCTTCAGGCACAGCTTCAGGCGCAGGTGGATGTGCTGGGGCCTGCCCCGGAGCCGGGTGCGGCGATAACGGAAACCAGCGAGGTCACGCGTAAACGTGCCAGTTTGAATGTGCAAAAAACCAAACTGGATGCACAACTGGAACAGATTCAGGCGATTCGTACCGGTGCCCTCAATCTTTCGGCGCAGATCGTTACGCTGCGTCGCAATGCGCTAAAAACGCAACTGGCGCTTAACTCGGGCAGCATTCTGGGGGGGCGTTTCTGGTCCCCGTTGCTGGCGTCTCAGGACGAGGATGAAAAGCGGTTGACGCAATTTCAGTCGCAGCTCAGCGACACCTTGAGTGCGACCTGGGAGCCCGACTGGCGGTACGGAACGCTGTTTTATCTGCTGTTGGCGCTGGCGTTAGCCACGGCGGGCCAGCGGCTACTGGAGAAATATCTGGCACGCGCCGGGATCCGCTGGTTGCCGGAAGGGCGATTGCGCCGCAGTTTCCTTGCCTCTGCTACCGTGCTCTCTTCCGTCACTACCATCGGGCTTGCTGCTAATTTGCTGGACTATACGTTGGTGCGCCCTGGCGATATACCGGTCGCCATCGGGAGTTTTCTCGATAATCTGGTGCGACTTGCCGTGTTTAGCGCCATGATTGCCGGGCTGGGTCGGGCATTTCTTTCCAATCACCGTCCATCCTGGCGTTTGCCTGCCATGGCTAATCCGGTTGCCAAGGCGATGGACCCGTTCCCGATTATTGCCGCCAGCCTGATGTTTGTGTTTGGCATGCTTGAACAGCTTAACACCACGGTGGGCACCTCCGTTGCCGTCACCATCGTTGGGAACGGGCTGTCTGCATTGGCGCTGGCGTTAACCGTCGGGGCCATTGCGCTGCGCAGCAATCAGGTGCGACGGCAGATGGTAGAAGCCGGCGAACAGCCGGAAGTGCGCTCCACGCTGTCAGGGCTGGTGCATTTGGCTACGTTGCTAACGGCGATTGCCGTGCTGATTTCCCTGGCGATTGGCTATATCTCGCTGGCGCGTTTCTTGATTTATGAGCTGATATGGGTGGGTATGGTGCTTTCCTGCCTGTATCTGCTGATAACCCTGGTGACCGATCTCAGTGAAAGCATTTTTTCGCCGAATACCGCCAGCGGACGACGTATTAAACGCTCTCTGAATCTGGACGATCGCCATCTGGCGCAGGCTACCTCTCTGGTCTCGGTGTGCGGGAAAGTCTTTCTGATTCTGATGGGTGCCGTGGCGTTGCTAAACGGCACTTTTGGCACGACGACACCGATCGAGTTGTTGCAAAAATCGGTGGAAATCTGGGGCGGAAAGGGGCTGGAGTCATTAAGCATCGTCCCGGCCAATCTGGTGAACGCCGCGGCGTGTCTGGTGATTGGCATCTATGTGTTGCGTTCATCCCGGCGTTGGTTAGAAGATGATTTTCTGCCGAAGACCACGCTGGAAAAGGGGATTCGCGCCTCGCTGGTCACCCTGTTTACCAATATCGGTTATATCCTGCTTATTCTGTTGACGCTGGCTGCGTTAGGGATCCAGTGGAACAAGCTGGCGTGGATTGTCAGCGCACTGTCGGTCGGGATCGGTTTTGGTCTGCAAGAGATCGTTAAAAACTTTATCTCTGGGCTGATTTTGCTTACCGAGCGTCCGGTCAAAGTTGGGGATTTGGTTAATATCAGCGGGGTAGAAGGGGATATCCGGCGTATCAATGTGCGCGCGACGGAAATTCAACTCGGCGATCGCTCCACGGTGATCGTGCCGAATTCGCAGTTTATCTCGCAAAACGTACGCAATATCACCATGGGGAATGCGATGGGGGTGGCAACGTTGGCCTTAACCTTCCCGCTGGATGCCGATCCTGAAATCATTCGGGATATCCTGCTCAGTGCTTATGGCGATCATGAGTCCATTTTGGAAACGCCCGCGCCTTCGGTAACCTTTAGCCAGCTTACGCCGACCGGGATGGTGCTGAGTGTGACCGGTTATGTTCCCAGTCCCCGCATGGTCGCGGGGGCAAAAAGCGACTTGTTGTTTGAAATTATCAAGCGCCTGCGTACTGCCAGCATCCCGCTGGCATCTCCGCAGAAGATGGTGCTGGAAAATGCTTCGGACAATACCTTGTTGCCGGAATAACAAAAACGCCCAGCGTCATTTCCGCCACCCCGAGATTCCCGCCACCCCCGTCATTCCCGCGAAGGCGGGAATCTCTGCCAGACGAAACGCATTTATTCTGCCAGAGATCCCCGGCTTTCGCCGAGGATGACGAGGAGGGAAAACCGAGGATGACGAGGGGGCAAGTGACTTTGACGTTAGTTTGAATAACGCGGTTACTCGACCTGTGCTTTCACCCGCGCAATGTAGATTTCCCGCAGTCGTTTGGCGATCGGACCGGGTTTGCCGGTGCCGATGGTTTTGCCATCCAGTGAAACCACCGGCAGTACAAAGGTGGTGGCTGAACTGAGGAAAATCTCGCTGGCGTGGTAGGCCTCTTCCGGCGTGAACGGGCGTTCTTCCAGTGCGATATTGTCCCTGGCGGCGAGTTCAAGCAGTGACTGACGGGTAATACCGTGCAAAATGTCATTGCTCAGTTGGCGTGTTACCACGGTGTTGTCGGCCAGCACGATATAGCAGTTACAGGAACTGCCTTCGGTGATAAACCCGTTTTCCACCAGAAACGCGTCATCCGCGCCTTTGCTGTGTGCCACTTCTTTTGCCAGACAGGCCGCCAGCAGGCTGACGGTCTTGATATCACGGCGGTGCCAGCGAATGTCCGGGCAGGTCACGACGTGCAGGCCGGTTTCCGCTTTCGGGTTATCGATAACCGAACGCGCCTGAGTAAACAGCACCAGCGTGGATTTCACTTCCGCACCGGGAAAATGAAAATCGCGATCGCCCGCGTTGCCGCGGCTGAGTTGTAAATAGATAGCCCCTTCGTGCAGCTGATTTTTGTCGATCAGCGCCAAATGGACCTTTTTCAACTCATCAATAGAGACCGGCAGTTGCAGTGCCAGTTCACGGCAGGAACGCTGCAAGCGCGTGATGTGGCCGTCATATTCAGCCAGCTTCCCATTGATGACCGCAGTCACTTCGTAGACGGCGTCGGCGAACAAAAAACCGCGGTCAAAAACGGAAACCTTGGCGTCCTGCTCTTCTACATACTGACCGTCAACATACACAATACGTTGCATTACAACACTCCTAAACAAGGTAAATGGCCTGACCGTGAAAGTGCATGTCAGACCACACGCGAATCAGCACTAACCCCAGAGCGCGGCTGAAGGCGGGTTGATGATGCTGCCTTGGTAGTCCAGCCCGTTATCGCGATCGCGTTGCAGCAACAGCGGACCATCCAAATCAACAACATCAGCCCCCTGCGCCACGATAAACGCAGGTGCCATCGCCAACGACGTACTGACCATGCAGCCTACCATAATTTTTAGCCCGAGCTTGACTGCTTCATCACGCAGACGCAGCGCTTCGGTTAAGCCGCCAGCTTTATCCAGTTTGATGTTAATCATGTCGTAGCGCCCCACCAGTGCAGCCAGCGAATGGCTGTCGTGACAGGATTCATCGGCACAGATCGGGATGGGGCGGGGCAGCGATGCCAGCGCTTCATCTTTTCCGGCGGGCATCGGTTGCTCAATCATGGTAACGCCGAGTTTGACCAGCTCCGGCACCAGATGAGTGTAAAGCGCTTCATCCCATCCTTCGTTGGCATCCACAATCAGACGCGCTGAGGGGGCACCCGCCCGCACGGCGGCGACCCGTTCCAGATCGTGCCGATCGGCCAGCTTCAGCTTCAGCAACGGGCGGTGTGCCTGCTTCTCTGCCGCCTGGCGCATGTGCTCTGGCGTGTCCAGCGACAGGGTATAGGCGGTTTCCAGCGTGTGAGGCGTCGGCACAGTGAGCCGTTGCCAGATGCGCTGACGATACAGCTTGCACTCCAAATCCCACAGGGCACAGTCGAGCGCGTTG
The DNA here is from genome assembly GCF_025962655.1 of Candidatus Symbiopectobacterium sp. NZEC151. Taxonomy (GTDB): domain Bacteria; phylum Pseudomonadota; class Gammaproteobacteria; order Enterobacterales; family Enterobacteriaceae; genus Symbiopectobacterium. The sequence continues at coordinate 276,184 of NZ_JAGFPE010000004.1, forward strand.
CGTGCGGCTCCCGCAGGCAAGCGAGATTGCAGCGTGAGTCTGTCCAGCCCGTTGCGCAAGTCGCTCTCAAGCGATGCGATTTGCTCAGTGACGCTCTCGACCGATTCACCGTAGCGCGCGTAAGGCAGGCACTCACCGTAGCCGGTAATCTCACCGGCGCGGAGGGCGGCAACCACCACATCGGCCTGTCGTTTGCTACCGCGCGAAATGGTAAACACTTCACGCAGCGGCCAGCTTTCACGAGATAAGGTAAGTTCGGTCATAGGCTGGCCAACGCTTCAACGATACGGCCCACACCGTGACGCACCGGATCAACCGCCGGCAGGCCGAATTCGGCTTCAATGGTTGCCAGCAGAGAGAGGGCGGCGTCCTCATCCAGCGCGGAAGTATTTACCGAGATGCCCACAAAGCGGGCGTTAGGGTTAGTCAAGCGCGCCATCGACAGGTTGAGCGCCATGCAGGCCGCCAGATCGGGGATCGGGTAGTCAACGCCACGCATGGTTTTGCGTGTCGGCTCATGGCACAGTACCAGCGCATCCGGTTGTGCACCGTGAATAATCCCGGTGGTCACGCCCGCAAAGGACGGATGGAACAGTGAGCCCTGACCTTCAATCACATCCCAGTGATCCGCATCATTGGCGGGTGCCAATACTTCAACCGCTCCCGCAATAAAGTCAGAAACCACAGCATCAATACTGACGCCCGCACCGCTGATCAGAATGCCGGTCTGGCCGGTTGCGCGGAACGTTGCTTTGCCGCCGCTTGCCAGAATCTCTTTTTCGATAGCCAGCGCCGTGTACATTTTGCCACAGGAGCAATCGGTGCCGACGGGCAACAGGCGTTTGCCGCTGCGCTTGCGGCCGTTTGCCACCGGGTAGGTTTCCGTTGGATGGCGCACGTCAAACAACGAACGCCCCAGTTTCGCCGCCAGCTCGCGCAATTCAGGCACGTCAGCAAGTTTGTTGTGCAGTCCGGCGGCGAGATCCATACCGCTTTCCAACGCTTCACGCAGAATGGCGATCCACTGTTGAGAGATAATCCCGCCACGGTTGGCCACGCCAATCACCAGGGTTTGTGCTCCAGCGGCGCGTGCTGCGGCGATATCCAGATCGGGCAGGCCGCAATCCGCGTGGCAGTCCGCCATGCGGTATTGACCCACACAATATTCGGGGTGCCACTGCTTGATGCCGATAGCGACCTTGGCGGCTAACTGATCGTGCGCATCACCAAGAAAAAGCAAATAGGGCTTTTTGATATCCATTATTGTTCCTCATTAAAATTTTGACGTAATAAATGATAAATCGCTATCAGGCGCGTCAGTGATTGTTATCTGGATAACAGCTGATTACCTTTGATAATATTCATAGGCTTTTTATTGTCAATATGGCGATGTTTTTAGAGTAATATGTCGTAGTGGTGGGTTTTTTTGGCGATTAAATAAAGTGATTGCTTTTTAAGTTGGTTTTTTGGTCTGCGTTGTGCGTTATTTTGTTATTTCCTCGGTTTTTTATAAAAAAGCACGGCCATACTGTTTTCTTATTCTTTTTATTTTGTTGTTTTTTAAGTGGTTTTTACTTTTTATTGTCTGCTTCATTTTGGCGCAATGCCATAAAGTTGGGCCCACTAATAATGCAGTGCGTCATTATTTTTCAACGGCTATTGGAGCCTTATTCAGGTTACTCATACCATCGCGTTGATAACAAAAAAAAGTAATGGGAAATATCTGCGATGCTTTGAAACAATATGCTGAACCGTGAAGGGTTATGGCAAATGTCAGCATAAAATTTGGTGATAGGCGATCTCACTTTACATTTTTCTTGTTCGCACTCTCGACAGCCAACAATTTCTACGATAGCGTAACCATTAGCCCACAAGGGCTAAGCGTCGCTCGGATGGTCCGGGCGCTCACGTATCTTGAGGATGTTATGGCTGATTCCAATTCTTCGCGCCGCTTTGCGCGCATCGATCGTCTTCCCCCGTATGTATTTAACATTACCGCTGAGCTGAAAATGGCCGCCCGTCGTCGTGGCGAGGACATCATTGACTTCAGTATGGGTAACCCGGATGGGCCGACACCGCCGCACATCGTCGAGAAACTGTGTACGGTAGCACAGCGGGATGATACCCACGGCTATTCCACATCACGCGGTATTCCGCGTTTACGCCGGGCCATTTCGCGTTGGTATGACGAACGCTATGGCGTTGAGATCGATCCGGAAAGTGAAGCCATTGTCACCATTGGCTCCAAAGAGGGGTTGGCACACCTGATGCTGGCAACGCTGGATCACGGTGACACGGTGTTGGTACCGAATCCCAGCTACCCGATTCATATTTACGGCGCGGTGATCGCGGGCGCACAAGTGCGTTCTGTGCCGCTGGTGGAGGGCGTTGATTTCTTCAACGAGCTGGAAAGGGCCATCCGCGAAAGTATTCCCAAACCCAAAATGATGATTCTGGGCTTTCCTTCAAACCCAACCGCGCAGTGCGTTGAGCTGGATTTCTTCGAGCGCGTAGTGGCGCTGGCGAAGCAGTATAACGTGCTGGTGATACACGATTTGGCCTATGCCGACATCGTGTACGACGGTTGGAAAGCCCCGTCGATCATGCAAGTCCCAGGTGCGAAGGATATCGCCGTTGAATTCTTTACCTTGTCCAAGAGCTACAACATGGCCGGGTGGCGTATCGGCTTTATGGTGGGCAATAAAGAGTTGGTCAATGCACTGGCGCGCATTAAAAGTTATCACGACTACGGCACCTTTACGCCGTTGCAAGTCGCCGCCATTGCGGCACTGGAAGGGGATCAGCAGTGCGTGCGCGATATTGCCGAGCAATACCGTCAACGCCGTAATGTGTTGGTAAAAGGGCTACATGAAGCGGGATGGATGGTGGATGAACCCAAAGCGTCCATGTACGTCTGGGCGAAGATCCCTGAACCTTATGCGCATCTTGGCTCGTTGGAGTTTGCCAAACGGTTGCTGGCGGAGGCAAAAGTGTGCGTCTCTCCCGGCATTGGTTTTGGTGATTACGGCGATACGCACGTTCGCTTCGCGTTGATTGAAAATCAGGATCGTATTCGTCAGGCGGTGCGCGGTATCAAGGCTATGTTCCGTGCTGATGGGCTTCTCTCTGCCGGAAAATCATCGATAGCCTGACAGTCCTGTCCTCTTTCTCCCCGGTGTCAGCCGGGGAGCTTCCTTTGCGCATCCCGTCTCTTTTTTTTCATTTTGTGAGCAAAGTGGGTTTGGCATTACGCCATCTCGCGGGCGGTTTTGCTACACTCCTCCTCCGGTTTTCATTACAACAAAAGATGAGAGTAGTCATGCGGTCCCCTTTGTTGACGTTTTCAGCAGTCACCTTGTTGTGCATTACGCTGGTCGGTTGCCAGGCACCGACGCGCTCCAGTACGCCGGTATCGTCGGTGTCTTCAGTCAGTACCGCCGAACAACTGAATCAAATTGCGTCGTTGGTGGCGGCAAGCCGTTATTTGAAATCCCAATGTAATCGCAGTGATATTCCTGATGATGGTACGCTTCAACGCGCCGCGTTGGCCGTGGCGCAGCAAAAAGGGTGGAGCACTGCTCATTTCACGCAGTTGGCCGCGCGCAGCGAAAACCTGTATCAAGGGTTATTGCAGGATGGCACGCCTAAAGAGGCGCAGTGTTCAGAGTTCAACCGCTCACTGGCCCCGTTTCTTGACTTCATCAGAAAAGATTTCAGGTAATACGCTTCTCATTACGTCGCCGGGCGCTACTCAGCGCCCACCTCTTTGATATCGCCGCCCGGCCAGTCGGACAGCGCATCCAGAATGAAAATCTCGCCGTTGGCATCGAATAACGTGATGTCCTGCTGAATCTGTTCGATAACCAACCCTTCCATCGGACTCTCTCCTTCCTGATAACGCACCCCATTGAGCGTCACGCTGCGCCGGGACGGATCCGAGGTGAACACGTGCGCGCTGTAACTCAGCGGCGGCACCTGACCCTTTTCTACTTTGGCCGGTTTTGGCGTTACCGTTGGGGAGGGGGCCGGATCGGCTGTCGGCGCCGGCGGCGGGGCAACGGCGGGTGCCAATGGCGGCGTATTCTCGCTCGGTGGATTTTCGCTGTGCGGTTGCGCTGCGGTGGCCGATGCCACAACGCTCGTGGGCCTTTCTATCCAGCGTTGGTGAGCAAACCACCCCAGTGATAGCAGCAATAACGCATAGGTCGCCAACAGATATCCCGGCATCGCATAGGTCGCTGTAAGGGGCATACGTGGCGCAAGGCGAGGGCTGGCTATCGGTTCCACGAGGGATTTTCCTTATTACAGTCAACATGTGCCGCTGCGCGTCAGGCAAGATGCGAGACGGGCGACAACGGCGGCATGCACAACAGATGTGGCTTGAGGGTTTCTTTACATGCCCGATTTTATGGCAAATTAACAGCGCTAAATGCTTTTACCTGATGGTTCTGTGACGGAAATTGGATTTCATGAAAAAGTCATAATTTACCTTTGCACTACTAATGAAACCTTGAACTCAGTCTCAAAAAAAAGGCGCAGATATGCTTTAATGACTCCGCTAATGAAATGGTGTTTTATTAATAAAGGTATATCGTTTCTTTTGTGTGATTTTCTACATGGCGGTCAATAAATGATGTGAAAAATTTGCATGTAAAAATGTAAGTAATTTTTACGTTAAATAAAATTTAACAACTACAAGCCATGGTGACCCTTGGTCAGGGTGTTTTTTTATCTAAATAATTAAAATATATCAAAGAATCTAAAGAATAATTTTTATATGCGGTGAAAAAAAGCCGCAGGGCATTATGTTGCCTTTTTTTGTCACAATACTGAGGGATAAAACTTTATGTCAGTCAAAAATAGTCGGCGTTTCCGTTATAGCGTTCTCTGTGTCGCATTGTCTTCTTTATTTTTAACCGGATGCGATAACAGTTCATCGCATACCGAACTGGCCGATGAAACGCTACCGGTTAAAACTGCACCGTTCGGTTGGACGGCACAGTATAAGGATGTGGATGGTACCGCAGCGGCCACAACCGGTGGCGAAGGGGCGCGGGCGGAAAGTATTTACGTCGTGAGTTCTCGTCAGGAACTGAAAGATGCGTTAAGCAATACACGCAGCCCGAATTACCTTGCCGGAGATGCCACGGCGGAACTGGCTGCCAAGCTGGAGCCTAAAATTATCTATTGGGTTGGCACTATTCGTGGTGATGATTTGGGCAATGGTACCTACGCGGACGCCACCTATTACAAAACCAAGCCCAATAAAACCACCTTTGATTTTGACCTGTATGTAAAGGCGTTCGATAAGGATTATCTGGCGCAGTTGCAAGCGACGATCAATGCCGGTGGTGCAGAGGCGGTAACGGCGCAAGCCGAACTCACGCTGTTGAAAAAACAGAACGGCCAGCGCTCGCAGTATGCCAACAACCAGAAAGCGCAGATCCAGTTCCAGGTGCCGCCCAACACCACCATTTTGGGCGTAGGACAAGATGCAAAGCTGGAAGAGGGTTATCTGTCAATCAATACCCTGAGCCATACCTTCAACAAGACGGATAACAGCAACATCATTATCCGTAATATTACCTTCCAGGCACCGCGTGACTTTGCACCCGCCTGGGATGCCGGTGATGGCGCATCAGGTAACTGGAACGCGCGTTACGACGCGGTCTCTATCAATGCCAGTAAAAATGTCTGGATTGATCACTGTACCTTTACCGACGGCGAGCACCCAGACAGCAAAGAGCCGGTGCTGTTTGGTAAACACATTCAACGTCATGACGGTTTGCTGGATATTGAGGATGGCGCGGATTACCTGACCATCTCTTATAACGTTTTCGAAGAGCACGATAAAACTACCATTATCGGGTCAGGTGACAGCGATGAAGGCGAATACCGCATTACCTTTGAAGGCAACCTGTGGAGCAATTTAACCCAACGTGCACCGCGCGTGCGTTTTGGCCAGGTGCATCTGGTGAATAACTACCACCGTGGTGCCACCGATGCTGATTATCCGATTCTCTATTCCATCGGTATGGGTTTTGCCTCTTCTATTTTATCCGAAGGGAACGTGTTTAATTTCCAAGGGGCAGGTGCAGAGGAAAGTACCATTATTGGTGCCTATAAAGGCAGCAAGTTTAAAGATAACGGCTCCTGGTTTAATGGCGCACAAGCTAAAAACCTGAACCAGGTAGCCATTGAAAAATGCACAGCATTGCAAGAACAAGAAAAAACCGCTGCGGAGAGTGCAGGTAAAGCACCAGGAAACTGGGCATTGGAAACCTGTACCAATGATATTGATTGGGAACCGCCATATACCTATGCCGTGGGTAAATCTATCGCAGCCGTCGAAAAATATGTTTTGGAAAATGCGGGCGCAGGAAAATTGTCAATATCGCTGCCTGACTGATTATTCGCCAGGGATGGTTTTCAACACTGTTTTCAAGGCTAGCAATAGAACAGTTAATATTCACTAGTTAATATTTACTATTACATGGGAAATGATTTTATGACGCAATTTTTACCCAGAACCCGATTAACGTTGTGCGCCACCTTGGTATTGGGGGGGCTGTTAGCGGGCTGTGATAATAACTCCAGCCATACCACTACGCCGGTTGACCGCTCCGCCGCACCGCAGAAATTGCAGGTGCCGACGCTGGCCTTTGATGACAGCTCTATCTCGCTGGCGTGGGAAAAGCCCACGACCGCGAGCGGCGAGATCAAAGACTATAACGTGTACATGAACGGCAAACTGCTCGGCAGCACGCTGGAAAACCAGGATAAACACTCGCCTGCCAAACCGTACATCGATAACTTTTACAGCAAATTTGATGCGGATAACTGGCACGTGCGCGTCAAGTTCCACAACTTTACTGCCGACAGCACGGACGGTTTGAAACCGGATACCGAATACAAGTTTACGGTGCGTACCGTCTATGCCGATGGCAAAGAGTCGGTCGACAGTGAAACCCTCACGCAACGCACCAGCAAAACGCCGCATGTGATTGACGTGAAAGTAGAAGGCGCGGCAGACAATGGTACAACGCTAGCTACTGCGGTCATTCAACAAGCGATCGATTCCTGCACCATCCAGGCGTATCCGCAAGGATGTAAGGTGCTGCTGAGCGGGGGCGGGGTATTCAAGACCGGCGCGCTGTTCCTGCACAGCGACATGACCTTTGAAATTGCGGAAGGCACCAAACTGCTCGGCTCCGAAAATCCGGCGGATTATCCGGTAGCGAAAGGCTATTACCTTTACCCGTATATCATTAATGGTGAAAAACTGACCAAACGTCCGCCGTCCTTGCTCAATGCGCTGGTGGCGAACGACACGGGCAGCAGCCACGCGGGCACCTTCAAAAATATCCGTATCGTGGGTAAAGGCAGCATTGATGGTAATGGTTGGGTGGCAGGGCTGAGCACCAGTAAACCTGCGGCGACCTTCACCGATGAAATGGGCAACGCACTGCCGCAAATTCGTGCCAGTAGCGCCAGCAAAGTCAAAGATGACGGTATTCTGGCGAAAAACCAGACGCAAGCTGCCGTCGATGAAGGTGTGGCGCTGGAAGATGCCTACAAAAACCGCCGCTCATCCATGATGACGCTGCGTGGCGTAAGCAACCTCTATGTCGGCGGCTTGACGGTGCTGAACCCGGCCTATCACGGTGTGATGGCGTTGGAATCAGAAAATGTGGTGATGCACGGGCTGCAACACAAAACCTATGACGGCAACAACGCCGATGGTATTGAGTTCGGTAACAGCCAAAACGTCATGGTTTATAACAACTTCTTCGATACCGGGGATGACAGCGTCAACTTCGCCGCAGGTTATGGTGCAGGTGTGGCTGAGTTTGGTCAGAAAGCCCAAAGCGGTGCCTGGATCTTCAACAACTACTTCCGTGAAGGTCACGGTGCGGTGGTTGCAGGAAGCCATACCGGTGCCTGGATCGAGAAGATTGTGGCTGAAAACAACGTTATGTACCTGACTGATGTCGGTCTGCGCATGAAGAGCCGTCCGTATTACGGCGGTGGTGCGCGTGACGTGCTGTTCCGTGATAACGCGATGAAAGATATCGGCGGCAACGAGCCGTTTATTTTCACCATCGCTTACAGCGCGGATACCAACGATACCCTGCCAGCCAAAGAACCGGCCCAGTTCCGTGATATCTCCGTGTACAACATCACTATCGATGGCTCCAACAAGAAGAGCAGCATCGCGGTGGATGGTATGACTCAGGCAGCAATGGATACCGCGTATGGGTTTGATCTAGGCCGCGACGCGTATCATAAGAACTTCGATTTTGAAGATGTGAAGTTCCGCAACGTCAAAGCGACGGCCATTGGCTTCCTGCATGACAGCCAGTTCAAAAACGTCACGTTTGATAACGTATTGAGTGGTGCACAAGCCTGGAGCTTCGGTGAAGGGGTTTCTAACGTCAAGCTGAAAGACAGCGTGAACGACGAGACCATCACCACGACGGGTTCGCAAACCATCACGCGTGATGCAGCAACGCAGTAACGCCGTAGTGTAACGCTATTCCCCACGCCTCTCCGGCGTGGGGAAAGGAGAATGTCTCAGGTGATACAACAACGCGTACAAGGTTTACTGTCTATCGGCGCGCGCCTGCCTTCCTCCTGGCTCAGGCTCGGGATGATGGGGCTGCTGTTATTGCTGATTTGCCAACAGCTCGCCGTCTGGACCTGGCGCGTGTGGCTGCCTGCGCAACCTGTCGCGAACACCGTCTCGCTCTCACCGGCGCATGCCACGTCAACGCCGTCACAAACCACCGTGTATACGCTGTTCGGTCGCTCTCCCAGTGCTACCTCACTCAAGCCTGTGCCAGAAGGCGTATTGGCGGGGGATATCCCCGTTTCTTCCCTGCAATTGACCGTGACCGGTATTCTGGCAAGCCGACAGACCGATCGCGCCATAGTGATTATCGCCAAAGATGGTCGGCAATTCAGCCGTGGCGTCGGTGACGCCGTTCCCGGCTATGAAGCCCGGATTGTGACCATCTCTGCCGATCGTATCGTACTTGAACACCAGGGGCGTTATGAAGCGCTCTACCTGTACCGTGATGAAGTTGGCGCAGCCAGCAGTAACAGCAGCGCGTCCAAGCCGCCCGCAGCGGCGCTGAGTACAGTGCGTAATTCGTTGAAATCAGAACCAATGAAGGTGATGGAATACCTCTCGATCGCCCCGCAGATGAAAGACAACGCGCTGGCGGGCTATCGCCTGAATCCGGGGAAAAAAACCGAACTGTTCTACCGCCTGGGGCTGCATGACAACGATCTGGCGGTGGCGCTTAACGGCATGGATTTGCGTGATGCGGAGCAAGGGCAGCAAGCCATGGCGCAACTGCCGCAGTTGAGCGAATTGACGTTGACGATAGAGCGCGACGGACAGCGCCAGGATATTACGCTGACCCTTGATGGGGCGGCGGACGATGAGAGTGAACAGCACGCGGGCAGAGATGAGCCGTAATGGGAGACGAACAGGTGGCGCAACGTGTTTTTAGCAAAGGGCGGCGGATGACAGGCTTGCGGTTGGCGGGGGCGGGCCTTCTGATGATGGTTTCTGCCTGGTGCTGGGGCGCGGAATTTTCTGCCAGCTTTAAAGGGACGGATATTCAGGAGTTCATCAATACCGTCAGTAAGAATCTGAATAAAACCGTGATCATCGATCCCGCAGTGCGCGGGTCTATCACGGTGCGCAGCTACGACATGATGAACGAAGAGCAGTATTACCAGTTCTTCCTCAGCGTGCTGGACGTGTACGGTTTTGCCGTGGTGCCGATGGATAACGGTGTGCTAAAGGTGATTGCCGCCAAAGATGCCAAAACCTCATCGATACCGGTCGCGACGGACAAACAGCCGGGTATCGGAGATGAAGTGGTGACGCGCGTGGTGCCGGTGAACAACGTTGCCGCGCGTGATTTAGCGCCGCTGCTACGCCAGCTCAACGACAATGCAGGCTCTGGCAGCGTGGTGCATTACGAACCGTCAAACGTGTTGCTGATGACCGGTCGCGCAGCGGTAGTGAAACGCCTGATGGAGATTGTTGAGCGCGTCGACCGCACCGGCGATCGCAACGTGGTGACGGTGCCGCTCTCCTACGCCTCTTCTGCCGAAGTGGTGAAACTGGTCAATGAGCTGAATAAGTCTGATGAAAAAACCGCGCTGCCGGGGGCGATGACCGCCAACGTGGTGGCCGACGAGCGCACCAACGCGGTGCTGGTGCGCGGCGAACCCAAATCGCGTGAACGGGTGATCGCCATGATCAAACAGCTCGACAGGCAGCAGGCGGCGCAGGGTAACACCAAGGTGATTTATCTCAAGTTTGCCAAGGCCGCGGATTTAGTGGAGGTGCTTACCGGCGTCAGCGACAGCTTGCAAAAAGATCAGCAAACGACGCAGCCGGGGACCGCGCTGCGCCGCGATATCTCTATCAAGTCGCATGAACAGACCAATGCCTTGATCGTCAATGCCGCGCCGGATGTGATGCGCGATCTGGAACAGGTGATCAACCGCCTCGATATTCGCCGTCCACAGGTGCTGGTAGAGGCGATCATTGCCGAAGTGCAGGACGCCGATGGCCTTAATCTCGGCATTCAGTGGGGCAATAAACACGCCGGAATGACGCAGTTCACCAACACCGGACTGCCGCTTTCCACCGTGGTGACCGGCGTGGATCAATACCGCAAAGATGGCACCATCCCCACCGCGCTGGGTACGGCGCTCGGCGGCGTTAACGGTCTGGCGGCAGGATTCTACCAGGGCAACTGGTCGATGCTGCTGACCGCCATTTCCAGCGACAGCAAAAACGATATTCTGGCGACGCCAAGCATTGTCACGTTGGACAACATGGAAGCCAACTTCAACGTCGGCCAGGAAGTGCCGGTGCTGGCGGGATCGCAGACCACGGCCAGCGATCGTATCTTCAACACCGTTGAGCGCAAAACGGTTGGGATCAAACTCAAGGTCAAACCGCAGATCAATGAGGGGGATTCGGTACTGATGGAGATCGAACAAGAGGTCTCCAGCGTGGCGGATTCCGCCTCCAGCAGCAGTTCCGAATTGGGCGTGACCTTTAACACCCGCACGGTAAGCAACGCGGTGCTGGTAGGCAACGGCGAAACGGTAGTGGTAGGCGGCCTGCTGGACAAGAGCACCACCGAGAGCGCGTCACGCGTGCCGATATTGGGCGATATCCCGGTGATTGGTGCGCTGTTCCGCTCCAACAGCAAACAGGTCAAAAAACGTAACCTGATGCTGTTTATTCGACCCACCATCATCCGCGATCGCCAGCAGTATCAGACGGCGTCCAGCGATAAATACCGCTCATTCAGCGAAGAGCGCGGGCAGCAACGTGAAGGAGATAATCGCGATAACCTGCTGCATGACAAACAGTTGCGCTTACCGGGCAGCGGTAACACCCACACCTTCCTTCAGGTGAAAACCGCCATTACCGCGCTCTATCCCACGGGTGGCCGATGAGCGAGCTTAACGCCAGCACGCCGGAATGGCGGCCACTCCTGCCGTTTGCCTACGCGCGCACCCATCACATCCTGCTGTTACAGGATGGCGCAACGCAGCAGCACAGCCTGATGTGTGATGCGGCAACGACGGCAACCGCATTGATGGAAGCGCGCCGTGTGGCGGGCAGCGCTTTCACCGTGGCGCGCGTCAGTGCGCAAGAGTTCGAGCGGCAACTGATCGTCTGCTATCAGCGCGATTCCGATGAAGCGCGGCGTCTGATGGAAGATATTGGCAACGAGATGGATTTCTACACCTTGGTGGAAGAGTTACCGGACAGCGACGATTTGCTGGACGCTGACGATGACGCGCCGATTATCCGTCTGATCAACGCCATGCTGACCGAAGCCATCAAAAACAAAGCCTCGGATATTCATATTGAAACCTACGAACGCCACCTGCTGATTCGCTTTCGCGTGGATGGCGTGCTGCGCGAGATTCTGCGCCCGCAGCGCAAGCTGGCGTCACTGCTGGTGTCGCGTATCAAGGTAATGGCGCGTCTGGATATCGCCGAAAAGCGTATTCCACAGGATGGCCGCATGGCGCTGCGCATTGGCGGACGCGCCGTCGATGTGCGTGTCTCTACCTTGCCCTCCAGCCACGGCGAACGCGTGGTGCTGCGTCTGCTCGACAAGAACAGCGTTCAGCTCGATCTCGCCGCGCTGGGGATGTCGCAAGCGCTGCGGCAGCAGATTGACGCACTGATCAACCGTCCGCACGGCATCATTCTGGTGACCGGGCCGACCGGTTCAGGAAAGAGTACCACGCTGTATGCGGCGCTGAGCCGTTTGAATGCCACCGAGCGCAACATCATGACGGTGGAAGACCCTATCGAGTATGAGCTGGAAGGCATCGGACAGACGCAGGTCAACACCAAGGTGGACATGACCTTTGCGCGCGGCCTGCGCGCTATCTTGCGCCAGGACCCGGACGTGGTACTGGTCGGTGAAATCCGTGATGGCGAAACCGCCCAGATAGCGGTGCAGGCCTCACTGACCGGCCATCTGGTGCTCTCCACCTTGCACACCAACAGCGCGCTGGGGGCGCTGTCACGCTTGCAGGATATGGGCATCGAGCCATTTCTGCTGTCCACCTCGCTGCTGGCGGTGCTGGCGCAGCGGCTGGTGCGCACCCTGTGTCCTGACTGCCGTGAAGCACACCCGATTGATGCCGTGCAGGCGCAGCAAATGGGCATTACGCCGCACAGCACGGTGTATCGGGCCGTTGGGTGCACACAGTGCAACTTTACCGGCTACCGGGGCCGTACCGGGATCCATGAACTTTTACTGGTGAATGACGACGTTCGCGCCGCCATCCACCGTGGCGACGGTGAACTGGCGATTGCCCGCCTGCTGGGGCCGGAACGTCTCACCATCCGCCAGGACGGCATCAACAAGGTGTTGGCCGGTTTGACCACCTGGGAAGAGGTAATTCGAGTAACGCAGGAGGAGTGAGATGGCGCTGTTTCACTATCAGGCATTGGACGAGCACGGAAAACGCTATCGCGGCAGTCAGGAGGCTGACTCTGCTCGCCACGCGCGACAGCTACTGCGCGAGCGCGGTATGACGCCATTGGTGTTAAGCGAGGGGCAAGGCAGCGACGGCACATCCGCGACACCGCGTTTTTCGCTGCGCCGCACCACGCGTATCAGCGCGGCGGATTTGGCGCTGTTGACGCGCCAGTTGGCAACGCTGGTAGCCGCAGCGCTGCCGCTGGAAGAGGCGCTGGATGCGGTGGCGCGTCAGAGTGAAAAGCCAGCGTTGAGCAACCTGATGAGCGGCGTGCGCAGCAAGGTGATGGAAGGGCATTCACTGGCGGAGGCGATGAAAGCGTTTCCCGGCTGCTTTACCCGTCTCTATTGCGCCATGGTCGCCGCAGGCGAAACCTCGGGTCACCTGGATACGGTGTTGAACCGGCTGGCGGATTACACCGAACAGCGCCAGCAGATGCGCAGCCGTATTCAGCAGGCATTGATCTACCCCTGCGTATTGACGGTGGTGGCCATTGCCGTGGTCAGCATTTTGCTGTCTGTCGTGGTGCCGAAGGTGGTCGAGCAGTTTATTCACATGAAACAGGTGCTGCCGCTGTCAACCCGTGTGCTGATGGGCCTGAGCGATATGGTGCGCAGCGCCGGGCCGTGGATTGCCATTGCACTGGTGGTCGGTGCCCTGGTCGCACGCGCGTTGCTCAAGCAGGAAACGCGTCGCCTGGCGTATCACCGTCGCCAGCTCGGCGTGCCGGTGATCGGGCGCATCCTGCGTGGCCTCAATACCGCGCGCTATGCGCGCACGCTCAGCATTCTGAACGCCAGCGCGGTGCCGCTATTGCAGGCGATGCGCATCAGCGGCGATGTGATGAGCAATGATTATGCGCGCCATCGCCTGTCGCAAGCGACAGAGGCGGTGCGCGAGGGTGTCAGCCTGCACAAGGCGCTGGAACAAACGGCACTGTTTCCACCGATGATGCGCCACATGATCGCCAGCGGTGAACGCAGCGGCGAGTTGGACAGCATGCTGGAACGGGCGGCGGATAATCAGGACAGGGAGTTCAACGCGCAGATGTCCATGGCGCTCGGGCTGTTCGAACCGCTGTTGGTGGTGACGATGGCCGCCGTGGTGCTGTTTATCGTGCTGGCCATCCTTCAGCCGCTGTTGCAACTGAATACCATGATGAGCATGTAACGTAATCCCCGTTCAAGGGGGCAAGGAATAAGGAAGACAATATGCAACAACATAACCCTACCCACCGTCAGTCAAGGCGGCGTCGTCCGGCTCAGCAGGGGTTTACGCTGCTGGAGATCATGGTGGTGATTGTGATCCTCGGGGTGCTGGCGAGCATGGTGGTGCCCAGCCTGATGGGGAACAAAGACAAAGCCGATCGCCAGAAAGCGGTGAGTGACATTGTGGCGCTCGAAAGCGCATTGGATATGTATCGTCTGGATAACCAGCGCTACCCATCGACGGAGCAGGGATTGACCGCATTGGTGAAGAAACCGGTGATCCAGCCTGAACCGAAGAATTACCAGCCGGACGGCTATATCCGTCGTTTGCCGCAAGATCCTTGGGGTGCGGATTATCAACTGCTGAATCCGGGTAAGCACGGCAAACTGGATATCTTCTCTCTGGGGCCGGATGGCATGCCGGGCACCGAAGACGATATCGGCAATTGGAACATCGGTGGCAAATAGCGTGGGTCACGCAAGGTAGGGCAGGATGGAACAGCAACGCGGGTTCACACTACTGGAGATGATGTTGGTTGCTCTGCTGGCAGGGATTGCTGCCAGCCTGGTGATGATGGCCTTTCCTTCCGACAGGCAGAGCGACAGCGCCTGGCAGATGGCCTATTTCCGCGCGCAGCTCGATTTTGCCGTGGAAGAGAGCCAACTGAACGAGCATGTGCTTGGCGTGCGTATTTCTCAGAATCGGTGGCAGTTTATTGAATTATTGCCGAATGACGGTGGCGAGACGTCACGCTCACACAGCGATCAGTTTTTGGGCTATCACTGGCAGCCCTGGCGACCACAAAGCATCACGCCTTCAGCAACGTTACCCGCACGCTTGCGCCTTGAACTGCAAGATATCAAAAGTAAAAAAGCGCTGAAACGCAATGCCCACGAAGAGGTGTCTAACGGGCGTGATGATGAGCCTGACATCCTGATTTTGCCCGGCGGGGAAGTGACGCCGTTTCGTCTGGTGTTCAATGCCGAGCCGAAAACGCAGAACGCCTGGGTGCAGGTGGATGCCGTCGGCAACATCATGACGTCGCAGGATGCGCCAGAAAAACGCACAAATATTCAGGGGGCGCGGTTATGAAACCGCAGCGCGGTATGACGCTGCTCGAGGTGATGGTGGCGTTGACGGTGTTTGCGTTGGCGGGGCTGGCCGTGATGAGGACGGCTATTTACCAGGTCAGCACCCTGAACCGTCTGGAACTGAAAACCTTCGCCGGCTGGGTGGCAGAAAACCAGCAGGTACAGTTAAAGCTGGAGAAACGCTGGCCGGAAACGCGCTGGGTCAGCGGTGTCAGTTCGCTGGGCGGTGAGCGCTGGTTTTGGCGTTGGCAAGGCGTTGAAACCGGTGATGCGCAGTTTCGCGCGCTGGATGTTGAAGTACGGCGTGACAAAAACAGCAGTGCGGCCGATGCCGTGCTGCGCAGTTATGTGGTGAAACAATGAAGGGCGAAACGGCCCGCCTTGACGGTGTAACAGCAATACCGTTGCGTGCACAGCGCGGTTTTACACTGGTAGAGATGTTGCTGGCTATCGGCATTTTTGCCGCGCTGAGCGTTAGCGCATTCCAGATACTGAACGGTGTAATGCGTAACGATGAAATTTCAGCGCGCAAAGCGCAGCGATTGTCGGAGTTACAGCGGGCGTTTGGTCAGGTAGAAGACGATCTTTCACACATCATTGCTCGCCATGGTCGAGGCAGCGCCGCGTTCTTTTTTACCGGCAGCAAGCAGATGCAAAGTGAGGACGACTACCTGCGTTTCACTCGCAATGGCTGGCTTAACCCGCTGGGTATTTTACCGCGCAGCGAATTACAGGGCGTGGCGTATCGCTTGCGTGATAACCAACTGGAGCGGTTGTTTTATCGCTACGTCGATCCTATTCCCGGTGAAAAGCCGGAGCAGAAAGCGATATTGACCCAGGTGGAGGGCTTTCGCTTACGTTTTTACGGCAGTAACGGCTGGCAGAAATCGTGGGGCAACGCCTCGCAGTTACCGCAGGGGATTGAAGTGATTGTAACGCTGCGCGATTACGGTGAAGTGTCACGCCTGTTCCTTATCGCGCCGGGAGAGAAAACATGAGGTCGCGCCAGCGCGGTGTCGCCTTGTTGGTGGTATTGCTGATCCTGGCGCTGATGGTCACGGTTGCCGCCAGCATCGCTGAACGACAAGGCAAGGTGTTTATGCGCACCGAGCGCCAGTTGGGGCACCAGCAGGCTAAATGGTATGCCCTTGGTGCGGAGGCTTTTGTCGGTAAGGTGATCCTGCGTGATGCGCTGATCACGCCGGAACGCACCACGCTGTCGCAAAGCTGGGCGCAGCGCGGACGTCAGTTTCCGGTTGAGGGCGGGGAGATCCTCGGCTATGTGCAGGATGGGCTGGCGTGTTTCAACCTGAATGCTATTAACCAAACCATCAGCGACGACAGCACGGCGGTCAGCACGCCGTATCCCGCGCTGGTGTTCCGCTGGCTGCTGATCAATCTCGGGGTCGATCCGGCACAGGCGGTGACCATTGTGGCGGCGGTGCGCGATTGGATCGACGAAGACAGCCAGCCGATGGCGAACGGGGCTGAAGATGAAACCTATATGGCATTGCCTGATCCCTACCGTGCGGCCAACCAGTCGATGGTGGATATCAGTGAATTGCGCATGGTGCAAGGGGTGGATGCTGCGCTTTACCAGCGCCTGCTGCCGTTCGTCTGCGCACTGCCGACGCAAAAGTTGCAGATAAATATTAATACTTTGCGGGACTATCAGGCACCGCTGCTCTCCGCATTGTTTCTCAACACGCTAAACGCAGAGCAGGCAAAAATGTTGTTGCAGCAGCGCCCTGTGGCGGGATGGCAGAGCGGCACGGCGTTTTTATCGCAAGACGGTTTTCCCTCGATAAACAAAAGCAGCGCGCAGCGGGTGTTGGTGGCGAGAAGTGATTGGTTTTTTGCCCATATGCGGGTTCGCATGGGTGACAGTGGCGACGTCTATCAAACCAGCCTGCTGCATCGGGATGGAAAAACGGTGTCCGTGGTACGACGGTACTCAGGCGGTTACCGCACGGTGAATCCATGAACAGGAACAGTATGAACACGTTTAATTTTCAACGCATATTGCCCGGCCGCGCGCTGGCTTCTTCACGTCAGACGAATGACCGCGTGCGGGCTTCTGACAAGCCGCGTCTGATCCTGCGACTGGCGGGGGATGACACGGATGTTGAATGGCTGATCGCGCACGGCCGTGAGGCACGCGTTGTAACGCAAGGGCAGGGCGGCGTAGCGCAATTGCGTGAGCTGCTGGCAGGGTATCCCGGTATTCACTCTGCCACCGTGCTGGTGCCGACGACCGCCGTGACGTTTCACTCGCTGACCATTGCCCGACAGGCCCGCCGCCAGCTACAGCAGGCGCTGCCGTTTATGCTGGAAGAGCGTCTGGCGGTTGATGTGGAAACCGTACACTGCGCCGTACTGGCATGGGAAGGCGATCGTGCTACGGTTGCTGTCGTCGCAAAGAGCAAGATGGCGCACTGGATAGCGCTGTGCGACGCGCTGGCCATCAAACCGGACATCATACTGCCGGATGTGATGGCACTGCCTCTGCCGATCTCTGGTCTCAGCGCACTCTGCCACCGCGATCTGTGGCTGTTTCGCCACACAACCGGTGAGGGTTTGGCGGCGGAGCAGAGCTGGCATGCCGCGTTGTTGGCCGCATTGCCACAGGCCAACCCCGATGACGAACCCGATGCAGCGGGGAATGACACTGACCAAGAGATGTCGGTTCTGCACGGTGACAGCTACAGCCATCCGGTACCTTCCGTTGGCATCTGGGCGTCTCAACCCGCCACACCGCTGCTGCAATTGGCTGCACAGGCACCGAGGCTGTCCGCTTTAGGGCTGGAACAGGGGGAATTCGCACCGGCGAGAGCATGGCGCAACGGCTGGAATGCCTGGCGCGGGGTGGCGGCGCTGGCTGGCTGCTATTTGCTGTTGCTGCTGGCGGATGCTGTCTGGCAGCATTACCAACTGTATCAACAAGCGACCTACTGGCAGCAAGAGAGTGTGCGTGTTTATCGCCAGATATTCCCCGCAGAAACCCAGGTGGTGAATCCTCGGGCGCAGATGCAACAGCATTTACAGCAGGCAGGCGGCGAGCGCGATACGCCGCGCCTGTTGCAATCAATGAACCGCTTACAGGCGCTGCTGGGCGAAAATCAGGATATACGCCTGAGCACGCTGGCCTATGACGGCAACCGGCGGGAGATTCGTCTGGCTTACAGCGCACCGGCTTATCCCGAACTGGAACAGTTCCAGCAACAGGCTGAAACCTATTACCAGATCCAACACGGTGAAATTCGCCAGAATGGCGCACGCGTGGAAGCACAGATGACGTTAAAGGGGCAGCCATGAGAAACGCCGTTATGACGCAGTGGCACCGCTATTGGCTCAGCATTACGCCGCGTGAGCGTCGGCTGCTGATGCTGGCGGGCAGCGCGTTGGCGCTGGCCGTCTGCTATTTCCTGCTGTGGCAACCCTGGCAGCAGCGCAGCGAGCAGTGGCAGCGCACCCTGGTCAGGGAGCAACAAACGGTCGCCTGGCTGCGCCAGCAAGCCCCGCGTATCGCACAGGCGGCAGCACCCTCGACATCAGCGACCGAGGAGTCGCGTCATGTCAGCTTGCCGGTGCTGATTTCGCAAAGCAGTAGCCGTTACGGCTTGAAAGCGGCACGGCTGCAACCGCAAGGTAATCAGGTAGCGGTGACGCTGGAGCGCAGTGATTTCACCTTGCTGATGCAGTGGTTGGGTGAGATGGAACAGTTGGGTGTGAGCGTGCTCCAGCTTGATGTGAATGCCGTGGACGGTGCGCCCGGCAGGGTTGATATCAGCAAACTGGTGATGGAGCGTGTTAATGAAAGCTAATGCTCTCCACACTGACGCAAACAAGGGGCTAGCGTTCAAAACGAAAGTGCTGGGTGCCCTGTTACTGATGCTGGGCTATCTGTTTTTCCTGGCGCTGGATGCCCCCGCGCGGCTGTTGACGCGATGGCTACCGCCGGATCTGGCGGTTAACGGTGTTAGCGGCACCGTCTGGCACGGGCAGGTTGATGTGGTTCGCTGGCGCGGTAGCAATGTGGGCGCGGTGAGCTGGGATGTCACCTTCTCTGACCTGATGCCCGCGCTGGCGCTGACGTTCGATAGCCCCGACGGGCCGCGCGGTAAAGGTGTGATCCGGGGCTGGCAGCAGGCGCAACTTTTCCAGTGGCAGGTGTCTGTTCCGGCGGCTTACGTGGTGAATAAATTGCCGCTGATTGTCCCGGTCAGCGCACAAGGGAACGTGCAGTTGCGACTGCAACAAGCGGTTATCGATCCGCGTGGATGCCAATCGCTGTCGGCAACGTTGAACTGGCAGGATGCTGCATTAGGCACGCCGCTTGGCACGGTTGCGCTGGCTCAGCCCCAGGTGCAGCTCAATTGCCACGAAGGGTGGTTGGAAATGGCGCTACGCCAGCAATCGCCTCACGTACAAATTACCGGCAAAGGAAGGCTGGCTGCCAGCGGGGAATACCAGTTTGATGGGCGGCTGGCGAGCGGTGATGCCATGCCGCAAGCGATTGGACGCATCTTGTCCACGCAGGGTAATGCCGATGCGCAAGGTGGCCGTTTGTTGCGTTTCCAGGGGCGTTTGGCGCTTTAACTGCGTACGAGTGCACAAGCTTGCATGTGCGGATGTTTTACCGGTTGTTGCTGCTTGTGGCGTGTGAAACCATAGCGCGCAAAGGCGATGCCAACCATTACGAGGATGATGATATGCGAGGCACGGCGTGGAACAACTGGTAGCGTTTTCGGAAGCGTATCCTCTGCTCTGGTGCAGCGCGCTTTTGGTATTGGGGCTGGTTATTGGTAGTTTTCTGAATGTGGTGATTCATCGCCTGCCTGTCATGTTGGAAATGCAGTGGCGCGATGACGCCGCGTTGAGCGCTGACGGCGATGTGCAGGTTGCGCAGGCTCGCTACGATCTGTGGTGGCCACGCTCTCACTGTCCGCGTTGCCACCAGCCGATTGCGCTGCGTTATAACGTGCCGGTGCTGGGGTGGCTGGTGCTGCGCGGGCGCAGTCGCTGCTGTCATCAGCCTATCGCCTGGCGCTATCCGCTGGTGGAAGCGGCAACCGGGCTGCTGTTTGTGGCAGCCGGCAGCCTGTGGCCGCCGGGGATATCGTTACTGGGGGCATTGACACTGCTTGCCTTTCTCATCGCGCTGGCGGCGATTGATGCCGAGACGTTGCTGCTGCCGGATGCTTTGACGCTGCCGCTGTTATGGCTCGGATTGTTCATCAATCTCAGTGACGCCTTTGTGCCACTGGAGAGTGCCGTTATTGGTGCCATGGCCGGATATCTTGCCCTCTGGGTAGTCTACTGGCTGTTTAAAACCCTGACGGGCAAAGATGCGTTGGGGGCGGGCGATTTCAAACTGCTGGCGGCACTCGGTGCCTGGCTTGGATGGCAAGCGCTGCCGCAACTGGTGCTGTTAGCGGCGCTGGGTGGCTTGGTGATGACCTGTCTGTGGCGATGGCGGCGCAGTGGCGATTTCGAGCAGCCGCTGGCGTTTGGCCCCTGGCTGGCGATAAGCGGCGGTATTCTGTTGTTTGTTCCCGGTTTCTCTTTCTGATTTTTCTTACCAACGACGCCAACAAAATGGGCTGAGTGATTCTTCACTCAGCCCTTATTCATTTCTTTTTTTCGATTTTATTTATTTATGCTGTTTGGTATCGAACTCGCGATGACCTGTCACTAAATCATCAGCATAAAAGTACCCGCCCACACCATCAGCATGAATGAGATACCCATAAAAAAATACTTCACTGATTGTCATCTCCAGCAAACATACGCCTGCAACGATTCCGATTGTGCGTCTTTTTGGAAAGCATTTACCCCTGCGAACCGACGCAGAGCGAGGGCCTTCCGTCTGTCATAAACAGGGCGCGCCCGTTATGATGGAATCGGCGCTAAATCTACGCCTGGTGGGGGTTGAATATCAATAGGGGGAAGGAGGAAAATGCAATAAATAGCATTAAAAAGCAGCCTGTTCGAAAGCGTCTTTAAGGGAAAAAAAGGCATGCGGTGGCGATTAATGCTACCAATAATTGCGGGGTTGACAGGAAAACGCGAGAAAGGGTGTCAACCCAGAAAAAGTATTCGAATTTACGCTTTGTTGTTCACTCATTTTCCCCCTCGATGCTTCTTATCCTCGTCGCGGATAATCGCGGCTCCAAATGGGCACTTTGCCTCTATAATGTGATCTGTCTCGCACTATTTGCTGCGAATCGGACATGAGTGCCGTGATAAAACACCAGACACAGTAGGGTTGCCTAAACCAGCCTTGAGGCCGGTTTCTGAGAAAGGAAAATGCTATGCCGAATCTATTCGAGCCCGTCGCTATCGGCGAACTGACGCTGCCTAACCGTATTGTGATGGCTCCGTTAACGCGCATGAAAGCCTTTAACGAAAGAACGCCTGGGCCGCTGATGCTGGAATACTACGTACAGCGCGCCAATGCAGGACTGATCATCAGTGAAGCCACCTCTATCTCAGCGCAGGGTGTAGGCTATCCGAATACGCCGGGTATCTGGTCTGATGAACAGATTGCCGGTTGGGCACGTATTACCGCCGGTGTGCACGCTGCCGGTGGGAAAATTGTCCTGCAACTGTGGCATGTCGGACGTATCTCCGATCCTGTCTACCTTGATGGGAAACTGCCGGTTGCGCCGAGTGCGATTGCACCGGAGGGCCACGTCGCTACGCTTCGCCCCTATAAGAACTACGAAGTACCACGCGCGCTGGAAACCAATGAGATCCCTGATATTGTTGAGGATTTCCGTCAGGCAGCCGCCAATGCCAAACGCGCTGGCTTTGACGGTGTGGAAATACACGCAGCCAATGGTTACTTGCTCGATCAGTTCCTGCACGATGGCTCAAACCAGCGGACGGACCGCTACGGTGGCAACATTGAAAACCGCGCACGTTTTCTGCTCGACGCGGTGGATGCGGTGCTCACCGTCTGGCCCGCTGGCCGAGTTGGCGTGCACCTAAACCTGATGTCCAATACGCACTCCATGAAGGATTCCGATCCGGCGGCGCTGTTTACCTATGTGGCCCAACAGCTGGATACACGGCGTTTGGCCTTTATCTTTGGCCGTGAAGATATTGCGGGTAGCACGCTTTATGGCCCGTTGGTGCGTAAGCATTTTTCCGGTGCCTATATTGCCAATGATGGTTTGACGCTAGCCTCGGCACAGGCGCTGTTGGATGAAGGCGGCGCAGATGCCGTGTCGTTTGGACGGTGGTACATCGCTAACCCCGATCTGGTGCAACGCTTACGCCTCGGTGCGCCGCTCAATGCGTTGAACGCACAAACGATTTATACCAGCGATCGAACAGGCTACACCGATTACCCCAGCCTGGATGACGATACCGCCAGCCCTCAGGAAGGCGCGTGATGGCGAGTATCAAATTAACGGTGAATCATCTGTATCAGCTACAAGGTGATGAAAAAAAACCGGCTCATGCGGTGGCACGCGTCTATGTAGGGGATACGCTACTGGCAACGGAACAGATAACGGGAATGACCGAGGACGCGGTAAGCAAATACCTGCACCATTCACTCCCTGAAGGACAAGCGGTGCGCGTAGAGTGGGATTGTGCGGGCGTCACGGCAATCAGCGCCGCTGAGGTGCATATGTGCCCCTGCTGTCACGCACAGGATTAACCGCATCACGTTATACGGCAGCCCGCGCGGACAAGGCAGATATCAGCGCGGGCCCTGAGCCGTCATGGATATTACACGTCGCTTCCGTTTTCCTTGCCGAGCAACTCTTGAATACGCTGATAGACTTCAGCGGCCGTAAGCCCGCTGTAAGATTCATTACTCTCAAAATTCAGTATCTCCTCGGGATCAACACCGTGCAGCACACCGATCAATGCAAGGTCTTGTTGAGAAATACGTTTTCCCGTCCGGGTATCAAACATCTCTGATTGACCATCAGGGTATTTGATCACTGAAACCAGCTTCCCGCCGAACAGAGGAATGCCTGTCATGCTCAGTGAATAGTCATTGCCCGCCGCAGCCTCTTCATCATCATTCTGATGCTCGGCCGGCTTTCTCTCAGCCGAATCGCCTCGGGCAGCGCGCGCCTTGTCAGAAGAGAGGGTCACCTTGGTGCTGTTGGCCGGAGAGAAGGTATCTGAAGGATCTGAGCCAGTAGATGACGATCCGGTTTTACTTTCAGTATTGACTGCCGCAACCGCATTGGGTGATTTGATCACATCAACGGTAGAGACGTTAGGTTGAAAAGTGGCGCCATGTAGATTTTGAGTCTGAATATCTGGAATAACCACAATATAACTCCTTTATATATTCATTACTGGCAGTATTTAATGCCAACACGTCACTTTGAAATAAAGCGAAAAAGATAAAAATGTCAGTAAAATATTTCTGACAAAACAGCCACTTAACATATTAATGTGCAATCTCAACGCGTTGGGCTTTGAGGCACGCGACGTCTGGCCCAGCAACCGCTGGTTATCGATGCTTTAGCCATTGCCCGCTACTGCATCGAGCTTATCTTTATGCGCACAGAACACAAACCCTTGAAGTCACTATCGGCCAAAAAAAGAGCTTTTTTAATACTTAAAATGAATAATAGATGATTTCCGTTATTCCGTACGGAAACTGTGGATGTGGCGCGTTTTTTGATAGTTGGCCAACGTTAATTGGCCACAACAATCAATACGGCGAAAACTAGCGCAATATGGAAAACCAGAGGCTCGCTGGCAGGTCAATCATTTAGTTTTGCGAGAAACATTGTTGCCCGCGTCCGCACTTAACTTGATGATATCCCACAGTGCCAGCGCGGTAATCAGCGCAATCAGGGCAAACCCGATGCGAAAACTGATTCCTGGTATGGCGGGCAGCATAAACGTCTCGCTGAGCCAGGCACCCGAGCGAATGCACAGCGCGCCGAGCGTGATACCGAGGCCATTAGCCAACTGCAACGAGGTGCTGAAAAGCGTGTTGGCTGAGCTCATTTCTTGCGCGGGAACATCAGCGAAGGCCAATGAACTGATTCCGGTGAATTGCATGGAACGAAACAGGCCGCCCAAAAACAGCACCACCAATGTGACCATTTGCGGTGTATCGGGGCTTAACAGTGCGCAGCCTAACAACGACAGTACGCACAGAATACCGTTACCGATCAGCAATTTTTTAAAGCCAAAATAGCGGATCAGCGGTGTTGTCGCGGGTTTCATCGCCAGGTTGCCGGCAAAAACTGCCAACACCAATGCGCCAGCGTGAAAGGCATCCATCCCAAATCCAACCTGAAACATCAGTGGCAGCAGGAAGGGAACGGAACTGATGGTGGCGCGTAAAACAAATCCTCCGCGCATGGTGATGCGGAAGGTGGGAACGCTCAATGCGTCGAGGCGAATCAGCGGTGTAGACGCGGTGCGCAGGTGTTTTATCGCCCAAAACAGGGCGAGTATGCCGGCAGCGATGACGGCAAAGGCATAAGCCGGGTGACTCTGCTGCTGGCTGAGCATTTCCAACCCGGAAACCAGGCACAGCATGGTGATCCCGGTGGAGAGAAAGCCCCGACCATCAAACGGCAGCTTCTCTGTCGGTTTCTGATTCGGCATTAAACGCAGTGCGATAATAATGGCGATAATCCCCAAGGGCACGTTGAGAAAAAAAATCCAGTGCCAACTGGCGTAGGAGGTGATGAACCCTCCCAACGGCGGCCCGATGATCGGTGCCACCAGTGCGGGCCAGGTGAGCGTGGCGATCGCCTTGATCAGTTGGTCTTTGGGCGTGGTTCTCAATACCACCAGACGACCCACTGGCACCATCATGGCACCGCCAATGCCTTGCACCACGCGTAACAACACAAACTGCGTTGCGGATTCCGCCAGGCCGCATAGCAATGATGAAAAGGTAAATATCGCCAAAGCCGCACTGAAAACGGTTCTGGCACCAAAACGCTCCGCAACCCAACCGCTGGCAGGAATCAGCGCCGCCAGCGTTAACAGATAAGCCGTAATACCAATATTAAGGTCAACGGCAGAAACGCCGAACGAGCGCGCCATATCGGGCAATGCGGTGGCGATCACCGTACCATCGAGAAACTCCATAAAGAAAGCGCTGGCTACCAACAGGGCGATACCTGAAATGGGCGCTGACGCGGGTTTGCTTTGCTGCTGCGCGGAATCAGATGCAGCCATAATTATTCCCCTGACGTGACAATAAAAAAAGATATTATTATTTAATGGTATAACAGCACTATAAAGGTGTTATACCACTATTGGTTCGAGGGGAAAACTGCAATTCCATAGCAGAGTTAGGGTTTTTGGTATGCAAACATTGCGCTGTCATGGTTGATTTGCATTGCGCAAATCATGGTCAAGCGAATGACGTGTAAGTGTATTTAACGCCGTGCTGTGAAAAATGCCATAGCCTCTTTTGCTGATGCTTGCGTTAAAGAGCCGGTCTTTACAATGGTGTCCACGTAATAAAGGGTATAACGGCCACAGTCATTGCCATTCAAGAGGTGCTGATGCCCGTGATGCTGTGCGGTGAGGATACCTTTTTTGTCCAACCCAAGACTTTCATGGTTGAGAAACTGCCTATTAAGGTGCTTGTCACCCTTATAAAAACCATCAATTAATCCTGCTTTAGGGTCATGCAGGGTTATTGTCTGGATTTTTCCCTCGTGAATATCGACCTCACATAGCACAAAGTGGCCGCGTAGCCCAAAGCATCCGAGCGGATTACTTTGTGCGATAGGCATTAAGGTTTTTACATTGCCCCTTGTAAATTCTTTTTTTATTTCTTCCAACAGTGCGGCGGCTGAATGGCCACCCGATCGTATTGCTTCATTGCTACGGTCGTCGAGTAGATCGTGGGCTGGTGCAGTTATCAGGTAGGTGGTGTCCTCGATCTGCCTGCTGCGATAGACGGTTTGCTCTACGGTGGTATATGTGGATGTCCCTTTCAAGTGTGTCCATCCCTCTTCTTTGCTAAACAGCGCATCCAACTGAAGATTAAGCTGTGAGCACGTGAGCTTTTCACCGTGGGTGTCTGTCAACACTCGGAATATTTCCACAATCCTGGCGCGGAAATCACCGAATTGAAAAGACAGGAGTGACTTCATGGCTTCCTTTATAAGCGTCGCACAAGGGGTTTGTGCTGAAGGGGGAGATATTGGGGATAGTAGGGGGATGGTATCGTTTGAAATGGGCAGTGGCATGTTTTTATATCTCACATAAGAGGTAAAGGCTGTACACAATGTTCTAGAGGGTAAGGCGATGGAGTGCCTTTATAAGGTAATAATGGCGCGGCAGGTGGTTGAGGGGAATAGGTAATAAACCCTATTCCAAATTCTGGAACAGGGTATTGGCTATTAACAGCTAATTATTTGGCGCTGGAAAGGGCGTTGATCGCTTCCCATGACAAATCGAGATAGTTGTTTTTCTGTAATTCTGTTAACCCGTACAAGCGTTCACGAACCATATCGAGATTATCTTTGGCGTGGAACAGATAAACCGCAATCAGGTAATCGTAGGTAAATTTGCCGAAACCGGTATCGCCGAAATAGGTCTGATAGGCCGCGTGAATTTCTGCTTTAAACAGATCCCACTCCTCTTCATTGATCATATTACAGGTGAAGCCCCACCGGACCAGCATGGCAGCACGTTGTAAATTGAAGGCGACGTAGGGAAGGGTAGTTTCGTGATGCTTTTCCAACTGTGTTTCTGTTACCGCCGAAAATTTATCCAGAATAGCCAGTGCTTCACCGTAGGCCGATGTGGCTTCCGGTCTGTTTTCTTCCGGTAAGGACTGAAGTAATTTGCCAATAAATTCGATCAATTCGCTGCGTTTTTCGATGTCATAGCTCAGCATCAGATAGTCGAACGCGGAATTATCAATAATGCCTTTTTTGTTGGGCTCTATGTTGACGTCGTAGGCCTCGCGGCTGTTGAGGTAGGATCTGGCATGATCGGCGCGGTTGTTTCTGGTATCACAGATATCCATCAACCCGGATAACTTCACCACCAGCGCATCGGCGTCATCTCTGAGCGGATAGCGAATGTTGGCGGCTATTCCGTTGGAAAATTGTGGGATACCATCCTTGAAACCATAGTTGGTCACAATATTCAGCAACAACCGAAGGATTACCCACGCTAAGGATGCACCCATTACCCACGGGAAATAGGTATGAATGCTGTCCAGGCGCGCACCCAGCATATGTTCGAGGTAGGGCAGAGAATAGTGCACGACCAGGAAAAAGATGGCGATTTTGCCAAGGCCGACAACCAGTTTTTTTATTATAGGTTTGTAGATATCAAACATAAAATTTCCTTATAAATGTGTATTGCACAACGCCATGGCATTGAACAGGTATTTTTTCCATTATGACCTGAACGAGTAAAACGGGAGGATGGCGCGTAAATATTTGGCGTGAATCTAACAATTTCATAGAGATAATTCAATGCCAGCGTGATAGCTTCTTTTTTTGCAATTTATTGTGCTGCGTAATTATTTAATCTGTTGCTATATTATTGTCTCAATATTTTATTTGTGGCGGATTTTCATGCTAAGCCGCTGAGATCTGCCCGGTTAAACAAACATTTTCTATGCAACCGCCGCCCCCGCGTTGCAGGTGTCACTCCCTCAGTGCAAAACAGGATTTCTTGATACCCCTTGCAATGCCAACCATTTTATGCGTTAATGACAGCGTCGGTTTGATAAGCAGACATGATCAACGCAGTTTACTAAAGCAGTTCTCACATCTAAGTGCTATCTAAGAGTTATCCTCGATACCCCTTCTTTTTGAGTTTCATCTTTACGCTCTGATTCCATCCTGTTCTCAAGCCCTGTTCGCCGAAAGGCTCATTAAGAAGGTAATAGATATGTCTAACAAAATGACTGGTTTAGTAAAATGGTTCAACGCAGACAAGGGTTTTGGCTTCATTTCCCCGACTGACGGTAGCAAAGATGTTTTTGTTCATTTTTCTGCTATTCAGAGCAACGAATTCCGTACTCTGGATGAAGGTCAGAAAGTTGAATTCTCAATTGAAAATGGCCCTAAAGGCCCAGCAGCCGCGAACGTGGTTGCGCTGTAAGTAAAGGATTGGTTCGTTATTTCTACATTATTTCTAAAATGTCCGTGTTGTCACGGTTCCCAATACCGAACGTCGCATTTTGACGTTTCACCGTGGAATCCGCATGGTGCGAAATGCATTTTTTGCAAAACCATTATGCAAGCGGAGAGCAACTGCTCCGTGCACGCAGGACAGCTAATAAAAACGCCAACATTATTGGCGCATTATTCTTGATAATTTCAGAATAAAAACCTCTGTATAAATAAAACCACACCTGGCGCGTCAATGCTAATTGACCGGGGTGTGGTTTTTTGCATTAGGAAGAGGGAGTTGCGGTTTTTCTGATACTTTATACCCGTTGTATGAAAAATTGCCTGTTGCCGCAAAATCGGCCGCCGGACGTGGAAACCTGTGTTTACTATCGACGATACCAGACGCGACATGCGTCTTTTTTGTATCGTAGCCTCGGCACATCCATACTTTACGAATCCTATTCGTAGCACAATGGTGGCTTAGGCGGGGCAGCCTTTGGGCTGGCCGGTTTCCGATAGTGCCGGTACTGCTAACCCTGTCTGGGCTACCACCAATTTAGAGATTAGCAGCTCTGGTGGTGGTGTTTTTCTTACGATCGGAGACTACCGTAATGGTTGCGACCTCTACCCAAACTCAGCCTGAATGTTGCTTTGCCATTCTGACACAACACTGTGCCGATCTGTTTTCAATTGGTGAGGCTCTGCTGACTGAGAGGGCATGTCATGTTTGATAACGCCCCTCTGGAACTGGAAGACCTTATCGATCAATGCCGCGCACTTGCTTATGCGCTGGTGGAGTTGGATCACCCAGAGGCTAAAGACATTCTTACCATTATTTTGTCTGAACGACTGGATTTTCTCTATCGCGCCTTTCACCTGACGCCAGAAGAGGGCAACTATCATTGACCCTCGCGCGTTAATCAGACAGCCAGGACTTTCATAAGCGGGTTGTTCTTCAATTGAATGGGGAAAAGGGCGTGACGGCCCTTTTTTATGCGGGCTGTTAATTTCTTCTTATTCATTTAGTATAAATATTTCTATATCCTATTTATGTATCAATACCCCCCCAAAAAATTAGAACTTATGATATATATCATGGATTTGTGTTAATTAATTTCATTGAAAGATTCAATTGCATGAGATCAAAAATGCATAGCCTAAGTTGAAATTTTTTAAATGATATTTTTATGATTTTTCTTAGGCTCATTATAAAAAATAATTAAAAACGGGGCGATTAATTAAAATAATTCATGGGTTATATTGTCATAAACATTTAATACTTGAATAAGCATCTGGTATGCATTTTTTGAATGTTCTTGGTGCTATATGTAAAATATAACACCAAGCATTAGATGCTAATCACATGCCAAGGTAGTTGGTATATAAATATGCAAAACCATATCTTGTTTTACTACCAACCATGTAAGGGGAAATTATTTTATTGGCGATAAGAATTTGCTTAAATTCTTCAAGTGTACCATTTCTAATAACTTCATCATCGCTATGATTCCTCTTAACTTCTTCTAATAACCTATCAAAAATATGTTCGGTAAGTACATTCTTTTTATAAATTGCATTTACTTTATTGTTAGATATATCTTGGCAGAAGTATTTAACAAATTCATTGCCACGCTCATTCCAAAGATCTTCTAAATAATTCACTACTGCATTTTTCCTTACTTGTTTACTTGTGCAATACGCTAACCCAATAATAGCACCTTGCCTATACCCTCTGTCTGATTCTTGATCTTCCTGTTCTTTAATTGCATTAGAAATCAAATCAATAAAAGGGCGTAAATTAACAGTTTTATCTGCGCTTTGTATGTTACGATACAAATCTTCATATGCTGTGCTTAGTCTCCCATTTTTTTTGGGTTTTGGATCTCCAAAAAAAGCATTTACAACAGGTTGAATAAGATATTTATCTAATGGTAGTTGATTATGTTCATTGTTTTTTGTTTTTAATTTTTTTCTTATTTGAGTAACAAGTTCATGGCTTGATAATGATTTTTTTAAAAACTCAAAAAAGTTTTCCTTTGAGTAACTGAAAACAATTTTTAAAAAATATGAAAAAATTTCATTTTGTGACCATTCCAAATTTATGGCTCTTGCGCTAAAAGAACTTTTATTTGTTAAATTACCTAATCGTTCATATAAATCTCGACGTAAAAAAAGCTTTGGTTGAATATATTCATAAGGAAACCGCATCGCTATTTTGACTAACGGTGATATGACATCATTCCACAAAAATGGTTTAACAATATTATCAAGTTGGTCGAATGTTAATATAAGTCGCTTATCCTTACCTTTTAGCTTATTATTTATTTCATTGAGTTCATCTTCGATTTCCGAGTAAATTTCATTATTTTGAATTAAATTAATGATTTTACTATGAACATCTAGTTTATCTAAGGAAATTATAAGATTTCGATTTTTACCACCATAATTACTTCTTGAACAAATAGCATTCCAAATAAAAAACATCCAGAATCTTTTTACAAAAAGCTCATCTTTTATATATTCATCAAAACCTAGGAACTCAAAATTATCCTTATCAAAATTAGTTACATTCAATACTTGATAAGATAAATGTTCTTTTTGAGCTTTGGATATAAGGGTATTAAAAAAACTTTCTTTTTTTAATGCTTTATAAAATGCAGTTTTACCAGTGCCTTTATCCCCTAGCAAAATATTTTTTTCTGGAATAAACAAATCTTCCATGCAAGGTCGAAAATAAAAGTATTTATTTAAATATTCATCAGTATAAGGAATATTCTCGGCATATAAATTTGGAAGTCTGCCTTTTAGATCATTTAATACCCTATCCTGAATAGAAATTGAAGGATGATTACAATTTTGATCAACTTCGTTTGTATTTTCTTGGTTTCTAACAGAAATGATTGGAGGGAGGTTTTGTTTTATAGCATCATCCTCTCTATGTAAATCATTTTCATTTTGAATGTTTTCTGATTGAGTGGTTATTTCAGATATGTACTTAAAAAACTTTTGATACTGAGTAGATCCATTTTCGCCATTTATAAAATCGTCAATATCGTCCTTATCTTCTAATGGAGTACCAATAAACTCTAATGTATTTTGTCGATCAAAATAAAAAACCTCAGCGTCAAATGACGAGATACCTTGTATTTGATTTGAAAAATTATTATATCTTTTGCTGAAATTACTACTGATTATTGAAAGAATAAAACAGGAGTTTATATTCATTTCATTAAGCGTTTTGGTTACATACTCAATCCCAGGTTGATTCTGAATATCATCACCTGCTAAAACTACAATATTTTTTGATATTTGAGCAAGTGCACCAAAAGTGTTATTAAAACCGGTTCTTGAGTCAATCAAAATCACATCTGGGTTATATTTCAAATCTATATCATTTATTAATTTATTAAATATATTAACTAGTTGCTTCCCTTGTAAATCAATTTTTGCCAGCCCTTCCAAATAGCTAACCAAATCCTCATTGCTCTTCAATATATTTCCTGCAGGCATCAAGTTAATGCTACCGGTTCCAGAATAGCTTTTCTCAATATCATAGACATAGTCATCTAAATCGACATCAGGCATAAATGCCTGATCATTCAAATATTCTACCAATCCATTTTTACAACTCTCTGATTGAGAGCTATTAAAAAAATTTATTAATCCAGGAGCTTCAAAGTCGCAATCAATGACAAAAACTTTTTTCCCTTTACGGGACAGATAGGTTGCTGTTAATGCTAATGATGTTGTACGTCCAACCCCGCCTTTGTAACTAAAAAAGGTAATGATATTATTATTTTTATTCACTGAATCCATAGCTAAGAGAGCACCAAGTGAACGCCTTAACCCATAGGATTTCTTGTTTCCTGAAAATAAATATGACCAATCATCTTCTAAAGATTGATGTTCAGTAATAAATGTAATGTGTACATTAGGATTGTCGAGCTCTTGCGATAATATAGATTTTAAATATAAAGAAGATACCTCATGGATTTGATCGCTGACGATGTATACATCGATACTTTGATTGATTTTTAATTCAATATAAAAATCTAAAATATTATTTTTTTCTAAATTTTCACTCAAGTCATCTTCAAGTCTGTCAATGAAGTAAATAGATTTTAACATAATTAAACCTTATTCGTTTTTTTTAGAAACTCAACTGTGTGTTCATAAAACTTAACTACATGATCATAATCTACGATTATATTTTGATATCTTATTTCAGGATTCCATTTTTTTATTAATATGTTAACACTTTTATTTTTGCTCATGTGCGGAAAATCGCCAATAAAAGAACTTAAAGTATTCTGAAGTATATCAAAATTGTGATTTTTTATGTCCCTCCTATAGTTTATTCCTCGCACATTGCAACCTGATTCATTTATTTCAGTCAATCTGTCATAATTACAAAGTTCGAATATTTTAAATTTCATAGAGCACTCAATAATATAACCAGATAGATAATACAAATTAAGAATAAGAAATTTAACCTCTTCAGTGTTGAATTTGCTTTCATCATACTGATCTATTTTTTCTTTTAGAACACGGCAAGCTTGATTATGTTTGTAAGCTGAGAATAAATATTCAGTATATCTCATGTAGTCTCCATTCTATTTTTATAAGAATTTTCAATTGAAATCATTAAAATAGTAAATAACTGAATCACTTTTTCGATATAGTAAATTATTATAGGAATTGAGATCAATCACTTTTAAATCAATATGTTAGATACATAATTCATAGGCTAAATTATTTTGATTAAGTGATTGTTTTTTATAATTAATTTGACCAATGATAGCATTGGAAGGTATAACATAAAAACAGAAAGCATTAGGTGTTCTAAGGGCCTGGAAAATCTCTTATCAGCTAACCTCATTGGCCTATCTCAAGCCCACGAGGATGATAAAACTTGTTATTAATCATTGCGTTATTTCATTGGCAATTGCATGGGCTCATTTTATATGTCATCTTGGGCGATTTCTAATATATGCCTTGTGTGCAAACTCAAACGGCATTGACAATGCTTTTACGATTAGCATCAAGAAAATCTGCCCACCATTGCAGCATCAGGCGGCGTTCATCCAGATGTTCAGCTTTATGAATGTAAGCAGCACGTACCGAATTGCGTTCTTGGTGGCTCATTTGGCGTTCAACGGCATCTCTTGACCATAACCCTGATTCAATCAGAGCACTACACGCCATTGTGCGGAATCCATGAGCGCAAACGTCTTTTTGGGTGTCATAACCCATAGCGCGTAATGCCTTGTTAATCGTGTTTTCACTGATAGGTTTGTCAGCATAGCTAAAACCCGTGAATACAAGTTCGTGATCGCCACTGATGGTTTCGATTTCCTTCAGAATAGTGATGGCCTGCTTGCTCAGGGGCACCAGATGGGGACTATTCATCTTTGATCCACGGTGTGAGAACTTCACATTTTTAAGGGGTTCTCGTTCCGCTGGTATCGTCCATAGTGCATTTTTAAAATCAATCTCTGACCAACGCGCAAATCTCAGTTCGCTGGAGTGGATAAACGTCAGCAAACACAATCTAACAGCCAATTGGGTAAGCCCTTTGCCTTTATATGCCTCTATACGTTCCATAAACTCGGCAATGCGTTCAAGGGGAAGGGCTGGACGATGAACACTTTTCGCAGTAGCTATGGCTCCCGCCAGATCATAGGCCGGGTTGTGGTCGATAAGAGCATTATGTACTGCATAGCGCATAATGGCGGTGATACGCTGTTGAAGTCGTGAAGCCAGTTCGAGATGCCCGGTTTTTTCGGAGTTTTTTACAGGCACCAATAAATCACGCGTTTTTAGGTCAGTAACGTTTCTCAGCCCGATGATTGGAAAAACATGAGTGGTTAAGCTGTTGAGTATCAGTGTGCGATGGCCTTGTGACCACGTTTTATTGCTGGAATGCCAGTTTCGTGCCACTGCCTCAAAAGTTAAAGCGCCACTCTCTTCAATTTTATTCGCTTTCTTCTTTTCGCTGGGATCAGTGCCATTAGCAATCAGTTTTCTTGCGTCGTCACGTCTCTCCCGTGCCTCTGCAAGAGATACGTCAGGATAGGCACCGAGTGCGAGCATCTTCTGTTTGCCAGAGAACCGGTATTGAAAGCGCCAATACTTCGAGCCATTTGGGTGAACAAGCAGATGCATACCAAACCCGTCAGTGAGCTTGATAGGCTTGTCGGAAGGCTTAGCAGACCACACTTTTACATCAGTTAGCGCCATCGGTTGCGCCTCCTGATGTGGGTACAACGCATACCGAGCTTACGACACCAACAGATATACCAACAAAGTAACGTTAATGTAGGGGGGAGTGACCTTTGGCGAACAATGAGTATTGGTTAACACATTGTTTTTAAGATGATTGGTGAGTATCGGTGGATGTTGCTGAACAGGCTTCTGGTGTCCCCAGCAGGAATCGAACCTGCAATTAGCCCTTAGGAGGGGCTCGTTATATCCATTTAACTATGGAGA
Organism: Candidatus Symbiopectobacterium sp. NZEC151; assembly: GCF_025962655.1. Classification (GTDB taxonomy): domain Bacteria; phylum Pseudomonadota; class Gammaproteobacteria; order Enterobacterales; family Enterobacteriaceae; genus Symbiopectobacterium. The sequence continues at coordinate 311,111 of NZ_JAGFPE010000004.1, forward strand.
CTTCAGCGAGGACATTATACGCATTTTGGCTGTAAGCATAAGCACATGAATGCGCGTTTGCTTAATATCACGTCAATCGGTGGCAAAAAAGTGTGAAGAATGTGCGTGCTAAGGGCATTGGGACTGATGTACTGCGTCGTAAAAAGCTGCTTTCTCTGCCTGCTGATTCGGTAACACGTGCATAGATAAGCACTATTACGTTAGCTTTCCTCGATGAAGAGCAATAAAATGTTACACTAACAACGACTATTTCTTACCCGGGCGCGCTCTGCATCATCCATGCGTTAAGATCCGTCGGGGGACTATAAGGTTGTAACGTGGGCGAAACGCAATTTTATCAGGGAGAATCACTATGAATAACCGTTTGAGTGGGGTGGTGCTGGCCAGTGTCATGCTGGTTGGGTGCGCCAGCTCTTCGGATAAAACAACCCAAGGGCGTTCCGACCCACTTGAGGGATTCAACCGCACCATGTTCAACTTTAACTACAACGTGCTGGACCCTTATGTCGTCCGGCCGGTAGCCGTTGCCTGGCGTGACTATGTGCCGAAACCCGCGCGTAATGGGCTGAGTAATTTCTTCAGTAACCTGGAAGAGCCCGCCGCGATGGCAAACTATTTTGTGTCAGGCGATCCCTACAAGGCCATGATTCACTTTAACCGCTTCTTCCTGAACACCCTGTTGGGGATGGGCGGGTTATTCGATCTTGCCTCGGTGGCGAATCCGAAGCTGGCAAAAGAAGAGCCGCGCCGATTCGGCACTACGTTGGGAAGCTACGGCGTGGGCTATGGTCCGTATTTGGTATTGCCGGGCTATGGCAGCGCAACGCTGCGTGAAGACGGTGGCGGTATGGTTGATACGCTCTATCCGGTGCTGAGTTACCTGACGTTCTGGGCTTCTGCGGGTAAGTGGGTCGTGGAAGGGGTAGAGACGCGTGCACAACTGTTGGATTCGGATGGTCTGCTGAGAAACTCATCCGATCCTTATCTGCTGGTGCGCGAAGCCTACTTCCAACGGCATGATTTCCTGGCGCGCGGTGGCCGTCTGGCTCCACAAGTGAACCCGAACGCCGCAGCCATCGAAGATTCTCTTCAGGAGATCGATGCGCCTGATCCGGTTCCCGCAGCACCTGCCAAATAGCCCTTTCTCTGGCATCATACTCAAAAAGGCTCCCGGTGGAGCCTTTTGCTTTACGCGCATTCACCTGAAATAAAAAACTGCAATAATAAAAATAAGCAGTTGCTATCACTGCTTGTTAATCAATGATAATTGTATTGTTATTTTTTATTTAATTACAAAAATTTATTTTCACCGCCTTTGTAACAATAATGTTGTGCGGATGTGCGCTGTAATAGGTATTTCACACAAGGCCTGGCTGCCGCGTGGGAATGTCGCACGTTCGGGATGGTTGGAGTAGCAATTTACCTGCAACAACAAAATTAGAATAAACAGAGGCATAGAAGTATGAAAACACTACGGGCGTTGGTCTTGTGCCTGAATCTGGCGGGTACCGCAGTCTTGCCCGCATGGGCGGAAAGTGCAGCGGATACTGCAAAAACCACAGATGTAGTACTGATCGGTGGGGGTGTCATGAGTGCCACTCTTGGGACTTATCTTCAGGAACTGCAACCCGACTGGTCAATCACCATGGTTGAACGTCTGGATAAGGTTGCCGAAGAAAGCTCCAACGGCTGGAATAACGCGGGCACTGGCCACTCGGCCTTTATGGAACTGAACTACACGCCAGAAAAAGCCGACGGCTCCGTTGATATCAGTAAAGCGGTTGAGATCAGCGAAGCGTTCGAGATTTCGCGTCAATTCTGGTCTTACCAAGTCAAGAATGGCGTTCTGCACGATCCGAATCTGTTTATCAACAGCGTGCCGCACATCAGCTTTGTCTGGGGTGATGAGAATACCGCCTTCCTGAATCAGCGTTATAAGGCGTTGCAGCACAGTACGTTGTTCCGTGGCATGGAGTTCAGCGACGATCACGCCACGATCCAATCCTGGGCACCGTTGGTGATGGAAGGGCGCGATCCGGCGCAGAAGGTAGCAGCCACGCGCATGCCGATTGGCACCGATGTCAATTACGGTGAAATCACGCGCCAGCTGGTTTCCGGATTACAGACCAAAAACAACTTCTCACTGCGCCTGAATGCTGAAGTACGCGAGATAAAGCGTAATGCGGACCACACCTGGAGCATTACCTATGCGGATTTGAAGGACGGCGAAAAAGAGCATGCCATCAATGCCAAGTTTGTCTTTATTGGCGCGGGCGGGGCGGCGCTGCCGTTATTGCAAAAATCCGGTATTCCCGAAGCGGATCTCTATGGTGGTTTCCCGGTCGGCGGCGAGTTTCTAGTCACCGACAATCCTGACATCGTAAAACGCCATATGGCAAAAGTGTATGGCAAAGCCTCCGTGGGCGCACCGCCGATGTCCGTGCCGCACCTGGATACGCGTATCTTTGACGGTAAACCTGCGCTGCTGTTTGGTCCTTTTGCCACGTTCTCCAGCAAGTTCCTGAAAAATGGTTCACTGTGGGATTTACCGGGCTCTGTCACGCTGTCAAACCTGATGCCGATGACGCATGTCGGGCTGGATAATTTCGATCTGGTCAAATACCTGATTGGACAGGTGATGATGGATGATGACGATCGTTTCGCGGCACTGAAAGAGTATTTCCCCGAGGCGAAAAAGGAAGACTGGCGCTTGGCGGTTGCCGGACAGCGCGTTCAGGTTATCAAGAAAGATGCGGATAAAGGCGGTGTGCTGAAGTTGGGCACCGAGATCGTCAGCTCGCAGGATGGCACCATTGCCGCGCTGCTGGGCGCTTCTCCGGGGGCGTCAACCGCTGCACCGATCATGCTGAGTCTGCTGGAGAAAGTGTTTAAGCAGCAGGTGGCAACGCCAGAATGGCAGGGCAAACTGAAAGCGATCGTGCCGTCTTACGGTAAGAAACTGGATGGCGATATCGATCTCACCAACCAGATCCGCCGTTACACCAGTGACACGCTGCACCTGAACTACATTGAAGTGAAGCCGGAGTAAACTGCAAGCGTTGCGTTACCTTGAGCAAAAAGAAAGGCCGCATTAGCGGCCTTTCTTATCGATCACGAGTCGTGATTAGAAGGTGTAGTTCAGGTTAACGCCGTAGAGCCAGGCGCGGCCTTTGGAACTAAAGTTGTACTCGGCAGAAGGTACTGGACCGATCGCAGGTGTGTGTTCAGTGATATTCACACTCTTACCGTGCATATAGGATACGCCAACATCCACGGACATATCTTTATTAAACGCATAGGTAGTACCCGCGCTTAACCAGAAGCGATCCTGATCGGGAATGGAGATGGAACGTTTATCGGCAGGAACCGGGCTGTCATCGAAGGCGATACCGGTACGGAAGGTCCAGTTATCATCATGATAGTAGGTGGTGCCGATAGCCAGACGGTAGGCGTCGCGGAAACCCTCTTGTTTCTCAAACAACGTGTTGCCGCTATTGTTGGTTGCTCTTAGCTCCTTAAAGGCGCTCCAACTGGTTAATGCCATGCTGTAGTGCACTGCCCATTGTGGTGCGACACGATGATACGCAGAAACTTCCCACATTTCAGGCAGGTTCAACGTTAACTTGCCAGGAATTGTATTGCCACCCGTGGAAAGGCCGCTGAAGTCACCTTTAAAGTCGATATCTACTTTTGAACGGTAAGTGAAGCCGAAACGGTTATTTTTATCCACTTCGTATAAAATGCCCGCATTCCAGCCGTAACCCCATTCTTTACCTTCAAGCCGTAATAACTCCGCGGATGCTGGACGACCCAGACTTGCGCCTGCTGCACCAAGATGACGCACAATAGTCGCATCGGCATAAACCGCATTGACACCCAAGCCAAAGCTGAAGTGTTGATTCAGGCGGTAGGCTGCGCTCAGATTAAGGTTCGAAGTGACCAAATCCGTTTTGCCGCCAATTGAGCCAGCCGTATAGTTCTTGTTAAACTCTGTTGCTAACCCATAGTTTGTGGTTGCCGATGCACCTACAGCCCATTGCTCGTTTAATGGCACAATCAGGTGCATATTCGGCACCCAAGCGTGCGGTGCGATGTTTTTCGCACTGGCATCAGTGCCTGATGCGCTCTTGCCCGTAATATCAATATCCGGATTAATATACGTCACACCACCAGAAACCGTGGTGCGATCGAACATTGTCATGGTGGCGGGGTTGCGGCTGCCGGATGTCGCATTATCGGCCACGGCACCTTCGCCAGAAAACGCACGCCCCAACCCGGATGAAGAGTATTCATTGAGTTGGAAGCCTGCGGCGGAAACTTGTGCTGAAACCAGTGCCACTGCTATCGCTACTGCGGAGTGTTTAAACAGGTTTTTCTGGCTCATGACCAAAACCTCATCGTGTACTTGTTATTTGACTTTGTTACATACCGTAACAAGGGACGCGCATTGTAGGGGGCGCAGGTGGACTGACAAATCAGACCAGTTGGCGAAAGTATAAGTGGGGAGTATGGAAATGTTGCAAGTTTGTGTTCGAAATATTTCCAGATTGATGTAAAAACCAGATCCAGTTAACACATTCGTTAAGAAATTCGCGGTCTAAGGTGCGTTAATTTACCTAATAATAACAAAACGATGTGAGCTTGATCACTAAATGCCCTTACGTGCAGTAAGTCCTAGTGCTTGGCGAGCCTGCTGAGTAAAATAGCGGGAAAAGTGATATTTTTGAACCGGATCAAATCTGCCCGGGCAGTTCGTTACCCGTAGAGGAAAAGCATCATGACAAACGCGATAAATAAATGTTCTGCTGAAGAAACCGCCGCTTGCTGCTGCGTAGATGTCGGTACTGTAATGGACAACACTGACTGTACGGCATCCTACAGCAAAGTATTTGCTGACCGTGCTGCTGCGCAGGCCACGCTGGCGGCGCTAACGGAAAAAGCCCGTGCAGTAGAATCTGAGCCGTGCCAGATCGACAGTCGCTTTGCTGACGTGAACGGCGGCGTACAACTGGATATCGATTTCACGTTCAGCTGCCAGGCTGAAACGCTGATTTTCCAACTGGGACTGCGTTAAGCATCCCGGTGATAACGTGCGGTGCAGCACGCCGCACGTTGTGTTCGTCCCCGTTTTCTCTACCGACTCTTCGTCTTGCCATCCCCTTTTAGATTCCACCTCCTCTTGCAGAGAGCGTGCGCTCGCATTTTGTAGTGAACAGGTTTGCTTAATGTAATGCTCTGGTTAACACTCTATTCAGGTCTGACCTGTTAGAACATATACTTAATTCTCTGTTTACAGGAGTGTTTATGAGCGAGGTGTTACCCCTGATAACCCGGAGCGGCGAACGGGTCGCGATCGTCAGTGGATTGCGCACGCCTTTTGCTCGTCAAGCGACCGCGTATCGCGGTATTCCCGCCATGGATTTGGGCAAAATGGTGGTGAGCGAACTGCTGATCCGGTATGGCATCGATCCCAAGTGGGTCGATCTGTTGGTGTTTGGTCAGGTAGTACAAATGCCGGCTGCACCGAACATTGCGCGCGAAATTGTACTGGGCACCGGAATGTGTGTGCATACCGATGCCTACACGGTTTCCCGTGCCTGTGCCACCAGCTTTCAGTCCGTGGTCAACGTGGCCGAAAGCATTATGGCGGGCACCGCGCAGGTGGGAATTGCGGGCGGGGCTGATACGTTCTCATTGCCGCCGATCGGTGTAACCAAAAATCTGGCGATGACGCTGCTGGATCTCAGCAAGGCCCGTACGTTGGGGCAACGGCTCAAACTGCTGTCACGCTTGCGTCCGCGCGATCTGGTGCCGGTCTCGCCGCCCGTGGCGGAGTACTCCACCGGGCTGCGTATGGGTGATACCGCAGAACAGATGGCAAAAACCTACGGCATTTCTCGCGCCGAGCAGGATGCTTTTGCTCATCGTTCGCACCGGCTGGCGGCGAAAACCTGGCAACAAGGTGTGCTGCATCAAGAGGTGATGACCGCTTACGTACCGCCATACCGTCAAACGCTCAAAGAAGATAACAACGTGCGTCATGATTCTACGCTGGAGCATTACGCCCGTTTGTCGCCCGCGTTTGATTGCCTGCACGGTTCTGTCACCGCGGCCAACAGCTCTCCCCTTACCGACGGTGCGGCCGCTGTGCTCTTAATGAGCGAAGGAAAAGCACGCAGCCTCGGGTTAACGCCGCTGGGCTACCTGAAAAGCTATGCTTTCACTGCCATTGGTGTTCAGCAAGATATGCTATTGGGACCGGCGTATGCCACGCCGCTGGCGTTGGATCGTGCGGGTCTTAGCCTTGGCGATCTTACGCTTATCGATATGCATGAAGCTTTTGCGGCGCAGACGCTGGCCAACGTCAAACTGTTCGCCAGCGCTGATTTTGCACGGGATAAGCTGGGGCGTACCTCGGCATTGGGAGACGTGGACATGGACAAATTCAACGTGCTGGGCGGTTCGATTGCTTACGGTCATCCGTTCGCGGCCACGGGGGCCAGAATGATTACGCAGACCCTGCATGAGTTACAACGGCGCGGCGGCGGGTTTGGGCTGGTTACCGCCTGTGCGGCGGGGGGGCTGGGGGCGGCAATGGTTCTGGAGGTCACACCATGAAACAAGTGCACGCTATCGAGCAAACTCCGAGCGAGGTAGAGACAGCTCCCTCGGCGTTTTCGCTGTACGTTCGGCCAGACAATATCGCCGTGATCGCCATGGACGTGCCGGGCGAGAAAATGAACACCCTGAAAAGCGCCTTTGCGGAACAAGTACAAACGGTGCTGCATCAGGCGCAGCAACATGCGGCGCTGCGTGGCGTCATTTTAATATCGGGCAAACCTGACTCGTTTATTGTGGGGGCGGATATCACCATGCTTGATGCCTGCACACAGGCGGAAGAGGCGGAAGCGCTGGCGCGGCAAGGGCAGGAAACCTTTGCCGCTTTTGGCGACTTGCCGTTTCCTCTGGTTGCGGCGATCCACGGTCCTTGTCTGGGCGGCGGGTTTGAGCTGGCGTTGGCCTGCGATTATCGCGTCTGCTCGCTGGATGACAAAACAGTGCTGGGATTACCGGAAGTGCAGTTGGGTTTGTTGCCGGGGTCGGGCGGGACTCAGCGTTTGCCCAGGCTGATTGGCGTCGATCGCGCGCTGGATTTGATCTTGACGGGCCGCTCGGTAAAAGCGCGGCAGGCGCTCAAGCTCGGGATGATCGATGATGCCGTTCCCAACAGTATTTTGCTGGAAACGGCGGCCGCGTTGCTGAAAAAGGGTAAACGGCGGCAGCCGATACTGCCCTGGCGCACGCGTCTGGTGAACAGTTGGCCGGTACGTCACGTGTTATTTAAAGTGGTAAAGCAGAAGACGCGCGCTAAAACCCAGGGCAACTATCCTGCCACCGATCGCATCATTCAAGTGGTCCGGCGGGGCATGGATAAAGGGCTGGCCGAAGGGTATAAACAGGAGGCGCGTGCATTTGGCAAACTGGTGATGACACCCGCCTCAGCGGCGTTGCGTAGTCTGTTTTTTGCCACCAATGCGTTGAAAAAACAGGCGGGAGCTTCAGCCGAACCGCGTGAAATACACCGTGTCGGCGTGCTCGGTGGTGGACTGATGGGCGGCGGTATCGCCTGCGTTACCGCCCAGCGCGCACAGCTTCCGGTGCGCATCAAGGATATCAACGAAGAAGGTATCAACCATGCGCTACGTTACAGTTGGGAATTGCTGAGTAAACGCGTGCAGCGCAAACGCATGAAACCGGCGGAACGCCAGCGCCTGATGACGCTGGTCTCCGGCAGCACCGATTATCACGGTTTTGAATATGCCGATATCGTTGTCGAGGCGGTGTTTGAGGATCTGGCGCTCAAGCAGAACATGGTGGCAGATATCGAACAGCATGCGCGCCCGGAAACCCTGTTCGCGTCCAACACCTCTTCCTTGCCCATACACCAGATCGCCGAACGGGCGCAGCGCCCTGAGCAAGTCATTGGTCTGCACTATTTCAGCCCGGTAGACAAAATGCCGTTGGTAGAAGTGATTCCCCATGCAGGCACCAGCGCTGAAACCATCGCCACCACGGTAGCTTTTGCCCGCCAGCAAGGGAAAACCGCCATTGTGGTGGCCGATAAAGCCGGGTTTTATGTCAACCGCATTTTGGCTCCCTATATCAACGAGGCAGCTTATTGCCTGTTGGAAGGCGAGCCGGTGGAGACCGTGGATGCCGCGCTGGTACGCTTCGGTTTCCCGGTTGGCCCGTTAACCCTGCTCGACGAAGTGGGCATTGATGTGGCGACCAAGATAGTGCCGATACTGGTGGCGGCATGGGGCGAGCGTTTTCAGGCTCCGGCCACCTTCGAGGCCATTTTGCAGGATGGGCGCAAAGGGCGTAAGAACGGCAAGGGTTTTTACCGCTATGGCACCCCGCGCCGTTTCTGGCGCGCGCCGCGTGAGGTGGACAGTGCCATCTATCCTTTGCTGGGCGTCACGCCAAAAGCGCATCTCGATCATGCGTTGATGGCACAACGCTGCGTGATGATGATGTTAAACGAGGCAGCACGCTGTCTGGATGAAGGCGTGATCCAATGCGCGCGTGACGGTGATATCGGTGCGGTATTTGGTATTGGCTTTCCACCGTTCCTTGGTGGTCCGTTCCACTACATGGATCATCTGGGGATCGATACGGTCGTCAAAACGCTGGAAACGTTTGAGCATCAGTATGGCCCCCGCTTTGCCCCGTGCCAGCGCCTGTTGACCATGCAGGCAAGTGCGGCCCGCTTTCACCCTTAATCCTTTCCCCCTTCCGGCATCAGCCGGAAGGGCGTCAATTGATGGTCACCGCCACGCTCACCGTATCTTTGTAGCTTCCTGCCGGTTTATTTGCCTGACTCGTATTGATGCGTGCCGTATACGGGATGGTCTGCGTCAAACCAGTGCCGGTTCCCGCATAGTTGTTGCTCTCCGTCCAGGCGCTGTTGTCAGCGCGGTAAAGTTGATATTGCAGGTAATAATTGGTACCGGAAACGCTTGCGGTCATCCGACGCCAATTGGCATCGTCAGGGTGCGTGCTGGTTAACGCCACGCTGTAAGCGCCATCTTTGGTGCAACGCACGCCCAGACTGCTGTTGATAGCCGTGAAGGCGGAGGGAAAGGCTGCGCTGCCAAATTCGATATTGTTGGTATTGCTGATCTGGCAATCGTTGGTGACGGTCAGCGTTAGCGTGATGTTAGAGGTCGGTGTGCCGGAATAGTACAGGCAGAGTTCACCAATACCGACATCGCAAACCCGATAGTCCCAGTTAACGGCGATAACATCGGTATACGTGCCGGCAGAAAGCACAGCACCGGTGCTTGTTTTTACCCACAGCGGCAAGGTGCTGTTTGGGCCGGTAAACAACCCTAATAGCCCCAAGAGCGTCTGACTACTCCAGGTGTATGAGCCATTAAGGGCGAGTATGTTGTTACAGTTTTGATCGACGCAAAGCGTATAAGGCAGAACGTCACTTTTCGTGGTGTGTTTTAACTGACGCAGACCCGCGGAGGCGTTATTCCCGGTGCCGAACGTCGCAATGACGCGGTTGGTGCCTGCCAATGACAGCGTGGGCGCATCGCAGTTAAAACCGGTACTGGCTTGAGAGGTCTGCGATGCACCATTGAGCGTGATCGAGCTGGCGCTGCCAAGCGAAGATGAGGTGCTGGGCACACGACACTGTGCCCATGTCACTGGGGCATAACTGAAACCGAGCAGCACAAGTGAGAAAAACAGGAAAAGTATACGCATCTTTTATCCTTGGTTATCGGGTTGGCATGTCAGCGGGCCAACCCGTGCCGGCATGGATTGCTGCTCTGGCAGTGAAAATTGCACGTGACAACGACGCCCATCTTCCTGAGTAAACGACAGGCGGTTGTGAATAGCTAAATGAGCGAAGTAAACCAAACCGTCATAGCCACTGATGGTGGTGTTGCCACTGGTTTCATCGGTAATCCAGGTGCCGACGCGCAGCGCTTCACCGTGGCTGTTTCGCAGCGCGATATTGGCTGAACGTACCTTTTTGATGGCAAAAGAGGCCAATGTGCCACTGCCTTCCTTCACGGCTAACCGGGTTTCAACGCCAGAGATGTCGACGTCCGGTGGTAAAGCAAGCGGATCGATTTCCACCTTGGCCGGGTAGTGGGAGGTTACCCACGGGATCAGCAGTCGTCCTTGCTGGTTGGTATAGCCGACTAACTGGTTTTCGTAGCGCACGGGCACGTCGGCATAGCCTTGCGTATCGACCACAATAAAGGCGTCATTGATACGGTTGCTGGGAAACAGGCTGCCATCCAGATAGATTACCGAGCCGCTCATTTCTCCCCATTGCGTTTGGCTCCCCTCGTTGCCATAGATTCCTCCCTGTAGCTGGTTATACGGGCCGCGCCAACTGAGCGCCCCTTGATGATAAGGATCGTTGCCAGCACTGTAGGCCAGGTTCCAGCCAAAACCGCCGTCGAGGGGAAGGGTGCGCGTCACACCCAGCGTTGTGAGGCTCTCTCCCTGGTTGTTACGTTGCACGCTGGTGTTGAACGTATCGTTGTTGCCAAAGGGGATAATCACCTGGAGCTGTGCGCTGTAACCGCGATCGCCCAGCGTTTTGTTGGCCGCCAGATAGAGCGTGCTGTTGCCCCACAGTTGCCGCGTGTAGGAGAGATTGACTAACTCAGTGCGCGAATCGTTAAACGGGGTAATGGCGAAATACCCCACCCCGACGGTGCCGTTTGCCGGGCCAAATAACAGGCTGCTAAGGGTAGCTTGCAGGCTCTCTTTGCTCATGTTACCCGGTGTGGTGTAAGTGCTGAGATCCTGATAGCGCGACGTGCGGCGCTGGTGCTGAAGGTTGAACCCCACGGTATTGCCATAGTAGGAGTAACCGAAGACGTATTGTTGTCCGCCTCCGTCCCGTTCACTGTGACTGTAAGCGGTGCTAAGCGTACCCCAGCGCCCTACGGCCATGTCTGCGCCTGCGCCGAGCAGGGAGAGGTCACGCACCGTTTCGCCATGGCCGGAAAGCGTCAGGCTCTGTGTGAGACCATAGCGATAGAAGCCGCTGAATGCGGGATCTGACGCATAGCGATCCTGCCCCAACCCGTAGGTTCGGCGCAGCACGCCAACGGAGAGGTCGAAATCGCTAAGCCCCTGACGCAGTAGGGTGTTGGAGACATAAAACGGCACGCTGGTAGCAATCTGTCGCCCTTGTGCATCGGTGGTAACGATCGTCGCTTCACCCGCACCGTTGAGATAGGGAGTATTGGTCAGGGTGAACGGGCCGGAGTTGAGCGCCATGCTGCTGGTTTTAAAGCCGTTGATAAACAAATCCAGCGTGCTGGGTACCGCAGCAGAGCCTGCATATTGCAACATGGGATAGGTAACGATATCCGGTCGCAGATTGAAATTACGCCCAATGCGCAGACCCGCCATACGTGCTGATTGGCTCCAGGTAAGCGAGTTGCTGATGAGATCGCCAAGCTGGTAGCTGACCATCCGCTCACTGTCGCTGTAGCGCCAATAGGTATCGTAGCGACGATAGCGGCTGCCATTGTCGGTGTAGGGGCTTTTTATTACCCACAGCCCCGAGTTGGACAAGGTGCCGTAGTCGCTGAAAAGGCGCTGTTCCATCAGCGCGTTCATCGTGTCGCCCTGCTGGGGCGGTGAAGTATAAAACAGGTTGTAATTAAACAGCAGGCCGGTGCTACTGCGCGCAGACAGTCGCTGAATGCCGCCGCTGTCGCCTGCGCTGATTTGCTGCTGTGGCAGCCAATCCGTGGGTATTGTCAGTTGGAGCTGTTGCACCCGGCTGTCATAGAACACCGTTACATCAGGCAACGAATTGATGTCTATTTGACCTGCTGCATTGGCAGGCAGTTTGATATGTCTGCGGGCGAGCTCGCTGGCGTCCGCAGCGTAGCGATCGCCATTAACGCTAACGGGGACGACCAGATTATCGCTGTATCCGTTGACCGCCAGCGTCAGGTAATAAAGGGCGTGTTGCTGAGCAGGGGGAGCCGTAGGCGGGGGCGGCAAGTCGCCGAACTCCTCGGCGGCAAACACGGTTGATGCGCACAGCATAACGCCCCCTGCAAACAGGAATGCGCTTGGGCAAACACGCGGTGATGAATGCTTCAAGCTTCCTGACATCAGGTTTAGCCGCGCGTGATAACGACAGGGTCAGGGGTATCCGCCAAATGGGTATACAGAATGGCATTTGCACCGGGTGCTGCCGCTGATGCCGGAAGCGGCCAGCGCATCTCCTGACCCGGTAGAACATACCCTAAAAAGCCCTCACTGATGCTGGTACGAGGTCCTTTTCCTTGCGGTGAGGTGGACCAAAACACATTATTCAGGCGGGCATGGGTTTGGCCCTCATTACGAACATAGAGGTAGGGCTTTCCATCGACCGGGGCAATGCGCCAGTGCAGTTGCAAGGGAGCCGCCGCCGCATTCGGCTTATCGTGGCCCGAGCCCCGGAGAAACAAGGGCAACAGATACCGCATCTGGAATTGAACGCCAGAGGGGGCGTTACTGGTTTGCGGCAGATAAGGCGTGGCTATTTCATCAATCACGATGCGAAAAGCGCGTTCCTGAGTGACTGATGGTGGGGCAACACGCATCAACCTGATCATACTGCGCTGACCCGGTTCCAGTTTAATAAAGGGCGGAGTAGGTATCACTTCGGTTTGATCGGCGTAGCGATCTTCATACTGCATCTGACGCCAGGTCATAATGCGAATTTGCAAACCCACGGTGTTATTACCCTTGTTTTCCAGCCATAGCGCTGAGCTGCTGTTATGTGCCTCGATAATTTGGTAAATCGGCCACACCAGCAACGAACTGGCAGCAAATGCGCCTGAACAGACAAACAGTACCGCTACAGATAAAAATCGACCCACACTGCTTTTCGTTAATTTCATGCCAACGCCTTATTATTTTAATAACGCCGTAATGACTGACACTGCTACGCGTATCTCAATGACCGCCGCTCGCGCCACACCTTGCGGTTAATACGTCACATTGATGGTGACACTGTCGGTATATTGCCCGGCCGCAGGCAGCGGCGTTGCGCCAAAATAGCGTGCATATACCGTATAGGTTTGTGTCGTGCTGGGAAAAGAGGACACGGTGAGCGCCAGTGTGCCAGTACCCCATACCTGAGAACGCGCGGCATCACGGTAAAGTTGATAGGGCAGCGTGCGAGTTCCTGTGCTGTTTTTCAGGTAGCGCTGTGCACTGCTGCCGCCGTTTGCGCCGTAATCGAGCGCAATGGAAACGGATGCACCGGGCGTGCAGGTGACGACGATTGAGCCACTGCCTGCACTGCTGACCACATCCACATTCGTGGCAGTGGCACTTTGTGAGCCGAAACTGAGGGTTCCCATATTGCTTGAGCTGCTGCTGTTAACGCCAAACAGGCAGCCATTTTGCAAGGTGGCCGTCACGTCAAAGGACCCATTGACCGTTACCGCCGACACCGGATTGGCAAGACTCAGCAGCACCGCCAGCGACGGCATGAGGTCGCGGAAAAAACGCCCTGCGCTGATGCCCGTGGTTTTCCCGGTGCAAGCCTTCATGGCAATAGGGTCCTCCTGTTTATCAGTTCCAGGTAAGCGTCGCTGTAATGGTGTCTGTATAGTTGCCCGCAGGGGGGTATTTGAGCGTTTGCTCGGACGCAAGGATTCGGCCATAGATAGGCACTGCTTGTGCTACACCGGTGCCCGCGGGAACGTTAAGGGTACCACCGATAGCAATTTCCGTGGAGCGCGCACTGTTGCTGTAAAGGCGATAGGAGATCAGTGTCGGGGTGCCTGCACCGTTGGTGAGACGGCGTACGGCACTGGCGTCATTTGCGCCAGCACCGATAGTGAGCACGGCGGCGGTGCCTGACGAACACAGCACCGAAAGGCCCGTAGTGCCCACCTCGGCGTCCACGTTGGTGTTTAAATCCGCGACCTGACCAAACGCCAGCGTTCCGAATGTGCCACTGCTCACGTTGTTAACCAGACATGTCGAGTTTACCGTCAGGGAAACGGCGATATTGCCAGTAATGGTGGCGCTTTCAACAAACGTGGTTGGCATAAACAGAAATAAAGAGGAGAGTGCGGCGAGCGCTGCTTTTTGCTTATTCATTGCCCTTCCTTCATACAAGCACCGCACACCGAAATTCCGTTAAACGTAATGACGTTTTAAAATAGGAAAGCGTGGCAGCGCGCAGATTTTTTCATTCTCACCGCGACACACTGGCGCAGGGAAAACGGACAAAGCGTGCAGGATATAAACCTTCACCCCTTTTTTGAGGCATCGCTTTCTCTGGTGGGCAATATAAACCCGTCACACTTCACGTTGCCGATGCGTTGGCGGTGTTCACTTACCCGAATCACTGACTTGAGTAAGTTCCTCACTTGCTGCCTTCCTGCAACGCGAATTATTTAGGGTATAAACAATGAAAATAAAGGTGCAATCGGTGCTTTCGCTGTCATTGCCAGCAGCACGGAATAATAGATTATGGTGAGCTTTTAAATAAATTTAATAACAACTTACATAAACCGCTCTTCATAAAGATAGATGCCCCCCCTTTGTTTAACAATGTGAGGAATTTGATAAAAAGGAAAAAGGAATGAAAAAGCCAAATTCTATGCGCTGTTAGTTTTAAATTTTCACCTGGAAGGTTTTAATGGTTTTTTACTCTGATTTTTTACGCTGTCGTGGTGGCGAAAATGTTGTTTTTCGCTTTTTTTTGCTCTGCTGCCCTAGGTGATTGAGACAATGTCGTCACTTAACCTGATGATTCATGTGTGTAATCTTGCCACACTGCGTGTTCTGGTGATGAAGCGAGGCATGCCTATGCCTCAGCGGCCTATGCAAATCGGTTGACTCCAGCTTCCTATCTAAGGTAAAAAAGCGTTTCGTGCTTCGGTTAAATTTGCAACAAAATGACACGTATTCTCCCTGCCAGACCCTGTACGCATGGAAGGGTTTTTATCGGGAAATATGCGCTAACAGCATAATAGAACGAAGTTTTTTACTATAACGGTGTTATATGCAAGTGTTGATTATGCGTCATGGTGATGCAGTACCTGACGCAGCCAGCGATGCGCTTCGCCCGCTCAGTGCGCGCGGTGTTGAAGAATCGCGTCAGATGGCTTTATGGTTACATGATCAGAGTGTGGCCATTACGCGTGTTTTGGTGAGTCCTTATCTCCGCGCCCAGCAAACCCTGTCCACCTTGCGTGGTATCCTTTCCCTGCCTGATGAAGAAGAATGCGTGCCGGAACTGACCCCGGGAGGCAATGCCGCATTTGTCAGTGATTATCTGCTGGCATTGGCCGGTGAGGGGATCGAATCGGTGTTGATCGTCTCGCACCTGCCCTTGGTGGGGTATCTGGTGGCGGAGCTCAGCCCGCAAACCGGCGCACCGATGTTTGCCACCTCAGCGGTGGCCTGCGTCACGCTGGATGCGCAGTCGGGCGCTGGTGTGTTCGATTGGCAAACCAGCCCGTCACAGTTGGCGCTCAAATCCTGAGCCACGCTTGCGCCGTCGCCAATGTCAGGCGATAGCGCGCAAGCCGGGCGCGTTAGCGCGGCGGCTCGGTGCCCGCTTTTATCTGACCGTACACCGCATCCAGTTCCACCAACACCAACAGCGCGGCGTCACCGCCAAACTCTTTGGGCGCCTGATGGAAAGCCAGTACATCTGGATGTTGCGCCAGCCAGAGTGGCGTTTGCTGTTTGAGAATATGCTTGCCGTGGCCGTGCATCACACAGGCGCAGTAAACGTGTTCACGGCGACAGGCCGCGAGCAGGGCGCCTAGCTCTTGCTTGGCTTGCAACTGAGTCAATCCGTGCAGATCGAGAAACAGGTCCGGGGAATAGTCGCCGCGCCGCAGTTTTTTCAGCTCGTAGTGGCTGCTGCCGGGGCGTACGTAACGCATCGGGCCGTCGCTGTCCAACTGGGGCTGAAATTCGTCAGAAAAATAAAAGCTGGCATCCACTTGTTCCTGCAACGCCTTGCGCGGCGGCAGCTTCCCTTCGACATGATGGCGCTGAGGACGGTGCACATAGGTATCCTGGCGCAGCGTCTTGGTGCCGGCCACGGAGGCGCGGAATAGCTGTGCGTCGCCATCATTCAACGCGTGTTTTTTACTCATTCGGTCACCCCGTTGTATCTCTTGGTCCTTATTACGTCGGCGTATCTGCTTCCCGATGGGGCGGCCTGGCGTTAGGGCATCACTTCATACGGCATTTGCCATAAATTTCATGGGTCCCAGTGTAACCTGTAATAGTGCCTGCGCTACCTTTTTAATAACAAACCCGAAATTGCCCAACAACCGAGAGGCCGAATCGATTGATAGGCAACGCACAGGATTTCCTGCGCGGGTGGGTGATATCTGCTGATTTGTAGTTGGCTTCATGGCAAACTAAGCGGCATTTCCTGACGGGTGGGGTCTGTGGAGGACTAACTTGGATAAAATTTTCGTCGACGAGGCGGTCAACGACCTGCATACCTTGCAAGATATGCTGCGCTGGGCGGTAAGCCGTTTTAACGCAGCCGAGCTCTATTATGGACATGGCACCGATAACCCGTGGGATGAAGCGCTGCAACTGGTGCTGCCGACCCTGTATTTACCCCTTGATTTCCCTGCGGATATGTTTGGCTCGCGTCTGACGTTATCGGAACGCCAGCGTGTGGTTGAGCGCGTGATTCGCCGCGTTAATGAACGTCTGCCCGTGGCTTACCTGACCAACAAGGCGTGGTTTTGCGGGTTGGAGTTTTTTGTCGATGAGCGCGTACTGGTGCCGCGTTCGCCAATTGGTGAGCTAATTTCACAGCAGTTCGCGGGACTGATCGCCGATGAGCCGCAGCATATTCTCGATCTCTGTACCGGCAGCGGCTGCATCGCCATTGCGTGTGCGCACGCCTTCCCCGACGCAGAGGTGGATGCCGTCGATCTCTCCAGCGATGCGTTGGCGGTCGCCGAGCAGAATATCCAGCAACACGGCCTGGAACAGCAGGTCACGCCGATTCGCTCCGACCTGTTCCGCGCGCTGCCACCGCTCGCGTATGACCTGATTGTCACCAATCCGCCTTATGTGGATGCGGAAGACATGGCGGATTTGCCACAGGAGTTTCGTCGCGAGCCGGAACTGGGTCTTGCGGCAGGTCATGACGGGCTGGATCTGGTGCGCCGTATTTTGGCCTGTGCGCCCGATTACCTTAATGAGCAGGGCGTGCTGATTTGCGAAGTGGGCAACAGCATGGTGCATTTGATGGATCAGTATCCGGATATTCCGTTTACCTGGCTGGAATTCGAGCACGGTGGTGATGGCGTCTTTATGCTGACAAAAGAACAACTGGTGGATTGCCACAGCCATTTCGCGGCGTATCGGCAATAAACAGACTGGTTATGCCGGGCTCATCCCGGCAACATAAATCATGATGCTGTACAGAATAGCGATGTTACACAGAAAGGAGCCGTGATGGCAGGCAACAGTATTGGCCAGTTCTTCCGCGTCACCACGTTCGGCGAATCCCACGGTATTGCGTTGGGATGTATCGTTGATGGCGTACCGCCGGGCATTCCGCTGACCGAAGCGGATCTGCAACACGATTTGGATCGCCGTCGCCCCGGCACCTCGCGTTATACCACGCAGCGCCGCGAGCCGGATCAGGTGCGTATTTTGTCTGGCGTGTTTGAAGGGGTCACCACGGGCACCAGCATTGGCCTGATCATCGAAAATACCGATCAGCGCTCTCAGGATTACAGTGCGATCAAGGATGTATTCCGTCCCGGTCATGCCGATTATACCTACGAACAAAAATACGGCGTGCGTGACTATCGCGGCGGCGGTCGTTCTTCGGCCCGTGAAACCGCCATGCGCGTGGCCGCCGGGGCCATTGCTAAAAAATACCTGCAAATGACCCACGGCATTCAGGTGCGTGGTTTTCTGGCGCAGATGGGCGATGTCAACTGCGAGCTGAAAGACTGGGATATCGTTGAACAAAACCCGTTTTTCTGCCCCGATGCCGACAAGATCGATGCACTGGATGAACTGATGCGTGCCCTGAAAAAAGAGGGTGACTCCATCGGTGCCAAGGTCAGCGTTGTCGCCGAATCGGTACCCGCTGGTTTGGGTGAGCCGGTGTTCGACCGTTTGGATGCCGATCTGGCCCACGCATTGATGAGCATCAACGCCGTAAAAGGTGTGGAAATTGGCGATGGATTTGCGGTTGTTACTAAACGCGGCAGCGAAAACCGCGACGAGATTACCCCGCAAGGGTTCCAGAGTAACCATGCGGGCGGTGTACTGGGCGGCATCAGCAGCGGACAGGCGATTGTCGCGCATCTGGCGCTGAAACCCACCTCGAGCATCACGGTGCCGGGGAAAACCATCAACCGCCAGGGTGAAGCAACGGAAATGATCACCCGTGGACGTCACGATCCCTGTGTGGGTATCCGTGCAGTGCCGATTGCGGAGGCCATGATGGCGATTGTATTGATGGATCATCTGTTGCGTCAGCGCGCCCAGTGTGGTGACGTCGTGAGTCAGGTTCCTCGTTGGTAAATAAAACATGAAAAAAGGGTGGGTGGGGGCCATTGCCGTGCTGTTGAGCACCGGCGTATGGGCAAAAACCCCGTGGCAAGAGATCGCACATCCGGTGTCCGGTGCGGCACAGGCCATTGGTGCGTTCTCTAACGGCTGCATTGTCGGTGCGCAGCCGCTGCCGTTAGAATCCGTCAATTATCAGGTGATGCGTGTCGATCAACGCCGCTATTTCGGTCATCCGGATTTGCTGGCGTTTATCACGCGACTGAGCGCCAAGGTGAAAAAGCAGACTGGCGGGCTTGTGCTAGTGGGTGATATGGGGATGCCAGCAGGCGGTCGGTTCAGCAGCGGCCATGCCAGCCATCAGTCCGGGCTGGATGCGGATATCTGGTTACAGATGCCGTTGCAACGCTGGACGGCGCAGCAACTTCTGAAACCGCAGCCTATCGATCTGGTGGCGGCCAATGGTCGCCAGATTAATCCGCGCCAGTGGCAACCGCAGGTAACGGCGTTGATCAAACTGGCGGCGCAGGACACTGAGGTTACCCGCATCTTCGTTAACCCGGCCATCAAGAAGCAACTGTGCCAGGAAGCGGGACAGGATCGCGACTGGCTGCGTAAAGTGCGTCCCTGGTTTGCGCACCGGGCGCATATGCACGTGCGGTTACGCTGTCCGGCAGACAGTCTGGAATGTCAGGATCAGGAAGCGCCACCCGCTGGTGATGGTTGCGGTGCGGAGTTGAGCAGCTGGTTCACGCCACGCCAGCCGAGCCCTGAAGCGCCAGTGAAAACGCCACCTCCGTTACCGGCCTCGTGTCAGGCATTACTCGATAAACATCTGTTGGTGAACTAAGTCATGGAATGGTTTTTAGTCAGCCCTGAAATGCTCGGGGTGTTGTTTGCTTTTGCCGCGCTTGCCGGTTTTATCGATTCTATCGCGGGCGGGGGCGGGTTACTCAGTATCCCCATTCTGCTCTCGGCGGGGCTGAGCCCGGCACAAGCGCTGGCCACCAATAAACTGCAAGCGGTCGGTGGCTCTTTTTCTGCCAGCCTCTATTTTGTCCGTCAGCGCGCGGTGAAGTTAAGTGAACAAAAGCTGCCCATTGCGTTGACGTTTGTCGGTTCAACGTTCGGTGCCTGGCTGATTCAGCAGATCCATGCGGATTTTTTGCGCCAGATCCTGCCGGTTCTGGTGATCGGTATCGGGCTCTATTTCCTGTTGATGCCGAAAATTGGTGAAGAAGACCGCCAGAAACGCTTGTCAGGCCTTCCTTTTGCCTTTTTAGCGGGCGGGTGCATCGGGTTCTATGATGGTTTCTTTGGCCCCGGTGCCGGTTCTTTCTATGCGCTGGCGTTTGTCACGCTCAGCGGTTTTAGCCTGCCTAAAGCCACGGCGCATGCCAAGGTGCTCAATTTCACCTCCAATTTTGGCGGGTTGCTGTTCTTTATTCTGGGCGGTCAGGTGGTCTGGGGCGTTGGTCTGGTGATGCTGGTCGGGCAGGTGTTGGGCGCGCGTCTCGGGGCTCGCATGGTGCTTAACAAAGGACAAACGTTGATCCGTCCGATGCTGGTGGTGGTGTCGGCCTGTATGAGCGTGAAGCTGATTTATGACAATCACGGCAGCGATATTGCCCAATGGATAGGACATCTCTGGTCATGACCACCTCAAGCGTAAGCACCGCGCACGATTACCGCGATCTCATCACCTTGTTCGCGCAGTGCTTTGAACAGGACTTTAACACCCAACTGGTGAAAGGGGATGATGAGCCTATCTATCTGCCCGCCGATGACCAGTTTCCCTATCATCGTATCGTGTTCGCGCACGGGTTTTATGCCAGCGCATTCCATGAGATTTCACACTGGTGCATTGCCGGTGAAGCGCGACGTAAGCTGGTGGATTTTGGCTATTGGTACTGCCCGGATGGCCGCGATGCGACAACGCAGGGACAGTTCGAGCAGGTAGAAATCAAGCCACAGGCGTTTGACTGGCTGTTTTGCGTGGCATCGGGCTTTCCGTTTAATGTCAGTTGCGACAATCTGGAAGGGGATATCGAACCCGATCGCATCGCGTTTCAGCGCACCGTGCATGCGCAAGTGATGGCCTATCTCGAGCAGGGTATCCCGGCGCGGCCATTGCGCTTTATTCGCGCATTACAATCGTTTTACAATACGCCGCCGTTGACGGCGGAGCAGTTTCCGTATCCCGCCGATCTCAACTGATGCGGATAAACGTTAATAGTGAGGATGTTAGATGATCGCAGAATGTGAAGGGCGTATTCTCGCTCTGATTGATGATATGGTAGAGCATGCCAGCGATGATGAACTTTTTGCCGGTGGCTACCTGCGCGGTCATTTGACGCTGGCGGTGGCAGAGGCCGAAGAACAGGGCGAAACCACGGTTCAGGCGCTCTATCAGCGCGTGTGCGACAGCGTGCAGCAAGCGATTAAAAACGGTGAGCTTTCGCCGCCGGATCAGATATTGGTCAATGGCATGTGGGACGATTTATTTCAGCGCGCTTCGCAGATTAACTGATCGATTCTCTGTTCCGCCACTGTCTATCCCATCGTCAGTGGCGGCTATCTTCGTTACACCGCTCTGCCTTTCAGCAGCTTTCTCACCCAAAAACGATTCGGATTCAACGCGGCAAGGGTTTCTGCATCGAGCGGTAACGGCTCGCCGTACAGTTGCCCGGCCAGGATTTCGGCGGACAACGGGGCAGAGCACAATCCACGCGATCCCAGCGCACCGATAACGAACAGATCCTGATGAACCGGAGCTACAGCCACTCGCTCCGGCGTGTGCCGCTGCACGTCAAGTGACGCGTATTGATCTAGCGTCTGCGCGTAATCCGGCGTAGCGCCGAGCAGCGGCAGATGATCGCGGGTGGCGCAGCGCACGCCCTGACGCGCTGCGTTGTCGCTGACATCAATGTCATTCACCCAGCTTGCCTCGGGCAAGCAGGCCACCAGGCGCTGGTGGTTTTCCTGCTGCTCGTCTGCACTAAACGTGGTAGTAACCACGCCTCGCTGGTAGCTGGCACCGATACAGTGCTGCTGATGGTGAGGGCTGACTGGGGTCAGATAGCCGTCATAGCACAGTACGCGTTGCAAGCGTTGCAGTGTCGGGGTAGTGGGAATATGGCTCACCTGACCGCGCACCGCATAGCTGGGGAGCTGTTGAGTTTGCGACCAGTCGCTGAGCCGCTGTCCGTTAGCCAGCACCACCACGGGATGGGTCTTTTGCTGCCCGTTTGCCAATCGAAGTTGCCAGCCGGATGCGGTTTTTTCCAGCGCAGAGACGCCAGTAGCAAAATGCACCACCAGTCCGAGCGATTGTGCGTGTTTCAGCGCATGGGTTGTTAGCTCTGCCGGGCACAGCCAGCCGCCCTCGGTATAGCTCGCACCGGGAAAACCTATCGCTAATCCGGCCGTTGCGTCCATCTCATCGGCGCTGAGCGGCGTAACCACCTCTGCCGGCCAGTGGCCGTGCAAGATTTGCGTGATTTTACGCGCGCTTTTTTCATCGTAGGCAATCTGATTTACACCGCACCAGTCATGCTCGAAGGGGATACCGGCTTGCCACAGCGTGTCGTACTGGCGGCGGGCAAAACCAAACGCGGTGGCAAAAAAACGGGAAAGCGCATCGTGTTTGTCGTTGAGTAACGGGTAGAGGGCTCCCTGACGGTTACCGGAAGCGCCTGACGCCGGAGCCTCATCTTCACAGTAGAGCGTCACCCGTGCGTCGCGTCGTAGCAGCGCTAACGCTGTCAGCACGCTGGCAATGCCGCCGCCAATAATCGCGATATCCTCTGTGGTACTCGCTGCCGGGCGCGAATACCAGGGGGCTGTCGCTGAGATCGGAATGGCGTGCGGTAGCACGCCGCGCAGCATTTCGCGTTTTTGTCCGTAGCCCTTGATTTTTTCCACGTCAAAGCAGGCTTGCTGTAGCCCCCGACGTACAAACCCTGCGGCGGTAAAGGTCGCAAAGGTGCCCTGGGCCCGGCACAGGCGTGCCATGGCGTGAAACAAGTTCTCGGTCCACATGTCCGGGTTTTTGGACGGGGCAAAGCCATCGAGAAACCAGGCGTCAACCTGATGCGTCAGGGAATCGTCCAGCGTTGGCAGCAAGTCGTTGATATCGCCAAACCACAGGTCGAGGGTGATGGCACCGTCAGCCAGAATCAAACGATGGCAGCCCGGCAGCGCCGACGGCCAGGCCTGTCGCAATGCTTCGGCGTAAGGGGCAAGCGTCGGCCAGTGGGCGTGCGCCTGTTGCAAATCGGCCACGCGCAATGGGAATTTTTCAAAGCTGATAAAGTGCAGGCGACGCAGTGCCGCGTGCGGATGCTGCGCGCGAAAATCAGCGAACGCTTGCCACAGCGTTAAAAAGTTCAGGCCAGTGCCGAAGCCGGTTTCCGCGATGATGCACTGTGGGCGGGGGTGCTCAACAAAGCGCGCCGGGAAGTGGTTACCTTGCAAAAAAACGTAGCGGGTTTCTTCCAGCCCATCCTGATTTGAGAAGTAAACGTCATCAAACTGTTGCGAAACAGGTGTACCCTGTTCGTTCCAGGAGAGCGTACCGTGCTGAATAGCATGGTCTTTCACGATAATTGACTCATTTTTAAAGCGATAGCGTGATTTTACTCAGCAGGTGCTCAGGGCGCAAATTTTGTAAAAGGTTGGGTGATCGGACTTGTTCAGCTTACATCTGTACGCTAAAGTGCGTGACGAAATCCCAAAATACATTTATGCGGAAAGAGGTATTGAATGAAACGTGCAGTGATTACTGGCCTGGGGATCGTCTCAAGCATTGGTAATAACCAGCAGGAAGTCCTGGCATCGTTGCGGGAAGGTCGCTCGGGTATTACGTTCTCACAAGAGCTGAAAGATTCCGGTATGCGTAGTCACGTCTGGGGCAATGTGAAGCTGGATACTACCGGCCTCATTGAACGTAAGGTCGTGCGTTTCATGAGCGATGCCTCTGTCTATGCTTTTCTGTCGATGGAACAAGCCATTGACGATGCCAAGCTGGCACCTGAGGTTTACCAAAACAACCCGCGCGTCGGTTTGATTGCCGGTTCCGGCGGTTCAGCACGTTCTCAAGTGTTCGGCGCGGATGCGATGCGTAGCGCGCGTGGCCTGAAAGCGGTTGGCCCGTACGTGGTCACTAAAGCGATGGGCTCTGCGGTGTCCGCCTGTCTTGCCACGCCCTTTAAAATTCAAGGCGTGAACTACTCCATCAGCTCTGCCTGTGCTACCTCTGCGCACTGTATCGGGAATGCGGTAGAGCAGATCCAACTGGGTAAACAGGACATCGTGTTTGCTGGCGGTGGTGAAGAGCTCTGCTGGGAACTGGCCTGTGAATTTGATGCCATGGGCGCGCTGTCTACCAAATACAATGAAACGCCAGAAAAAGCGTCCCGCACCTATGATGCCGATCGCGACGGTTTTGTTATCGCCGGCGGCGGCGGTATGGTGGTGGTGGAAGAGCTGGAACATGCGCTGGCGCGTGGTGCACACATTTACGCCGAAGTGGTCGGCTACGGTGCCACCTCTGACGGTGCCGACATGGTTGCTCCGTCGGGTGAAGGCGCAGTGCGCTGCATGAAGCTTGCGATGCAGGATGTGGATACCCCTATCGATTATATCAATACCCACGGTACGTCTACGCCGGTGGGTGACGTGAAAGAGCTGTGGGCGATTCGTCAGGTGTTTGGCGAGGCGGTACCGCCTATCTCTGCAACCAAAGCGATGACCGGGCACTCTCTCGGCGCGGCGGGCGTACAGGAAGCGATCTACTCCCTGCTGATGTTGGAGCACGGTTTTATCGCGCCGAGCATTAACGTTGATACGCTGGATGAATTGGCACAGGACATGAACATCGTGACGGAAGCGACCGAGCGTACGCTGACCACGGTGATGTCTAACGGTTTTGGCTTCGGCGGCACCAATGCCACGTTGGTGATGCGTAAGTTAGCGTAATCGCTATACCCTAAACTCTCGTCATCCTCGGCGAAAGCCGGGGATCTCTGCCAGAAGAAACACGTTTGCCTGCAAGAGATTCCCGCTTTCGCGGGAATGACCATGAGAGTAGGGCTGTTTATCAGCAACCTCTCCGGGGCCTTGTGCCCCGGTTTTTTTATTGGTTAAAACAGCACCCACAGTAAGAATATCACCACGCAAACGCTGACAATGGGCCAAAACAGCGGTTTGTTGAACACGGCCTGGAGGGCAGGTGGCAAGGTGGCAACCAGCGGATTGACAATCGGCTGCGGATGCGGGAACAGGCTTTGTATCGTCAGTTCCCCATCGGAAGCGCGCTGCATGCGGTGGGCGAACAAAAAAGTCACCAGCTCGTTGAGTTGCGGTTGGGTGAGCGGTGTCTGAACCCCGGCATTGAAACGGTTTTGGCTGTAGTCCAGCAACAGTTGCCGTTCATTGGCTTCCAATGCGGGTTGCAACAGCGTGTGCAAGGTGGACTGGGTTGCCGTCATTGGCGGCTGTGCCGTAGTGCCCGCAGCGGTTGCCGCGGTTGTCGTCGATGCCAGGGTCGAAGCGGCGGTCGCGGGTGCATCGCCGCGTGCATTTCCGGTAGTCAGCAGATGGTGCAGGTCAGTTTGCGTCTGCAAATATTGCATCAGAAGCGGCAGATGGCGGGCGGGGATCGGCGTGCCCGGCGGCTGGTGTTGCATTGCCGTCAATGACGTCCAGATTTTTTCTGTTGGCTCCCCCAGCAGCGCGGATAACCGCACCACCATCTGATTCAGGCTGTTCTGCTCGACGCTGGATAACGGACGTTGCAGCAGGGCGGTGGTCGCTGCATTGGTGGCAACATTGGTGAGCGCATTTTGCACCAGCGTTGTGGCCAGCGCGGGTGCCTTGCCGGAAGCGGAATTTAGCGGTGCCGCATCCGCCGGTGTTTGCAAGAAGGTCAGCACCCGTTGTAACTGAGGCTGCGTCAGCGCTTTAAGTTCGGTATGACCAAATTCCTGGCGTAAAAACTGAGTGACGCGCTGGCTGTTATTTCCCTGCGGTAGCAGATCGGTCAGGCGCTGCAACAACGGATGGCGGGCGCTGCTTTGCTGCGTCTGAGCCAGTACCAACTGGTTCTGCAATGACTGCTCAGCGGCGGTAAAATGCTGTCCGAGCAGCGTCTGGTTCGGGGCCAGGCCGATGTCCTGACGCAGCGTGGTCCAGATGGCATTGTTACTGAGCGACATCAGCGCCTGTAACTTGACCACCAGCGTGTCCAGCGTCGCGCGTTGGGTAAAGCTCAGTGGGGAATTCGCCGCCGCCGCATTGGAAGAAGAAGAGGCAATGGCCGACGTCGGCGACGCGGGTGGGCGATCTCCCGGCGTCGGGGTTCCCGGACTGCTGACAGGCTGCATGATGGACTCCTCACTGCGTGAAAGGCACCCTGCATTCCCCGGGAGCCCTGAATAGGCAACAGAAATCATAGCAAGGTGTCTGGTGCGAGAATAGTCAGATCATAGGGGAAAATACCTTCTTATTTGCGGTTTGCTTCCGCGTCACGCAGTTGCGCGGGTGGCGTATTGGTATCCGGCCTACAAATCGCGTTGTGCTGAGCGCGCGGAGTGCGCATACGCTGCGCCATGACAACCCCGAGTAATACCATGACCCCGCCCACGATGTGATAGCTGTGCAGCGTTTCATGCAGCAACGTCACGGCGATCAGTGCGGTAAACACCGGCGTCAGATTGATGAAAATGCTGGCATTGTTGGCCCCGATACGCATTACCCCGACGATCCACATCCACGGGGCGAGGATCGAGGCAAAAATACCGGCGAACAGCACCAGCGGTATGTTTTGCGCATTCAAGGCGATGCTTTCAGCCAACAGCAAATTAGGCAGCAACAGCACGACGCCAAAGGCAATTTGCACGTAGAGCGATACCCAGGTGGGAAGAGCAATCGACCAGCGTTTGGTTAATACGCCATACAAGGCATAGGCTAACGCGGCAATAAACATCATTACTTCGCCGCGCCCGATGCCCTGCGCCAGAATCAGTGCCGGATGTCCACCGCTGATAAGCCAACTGATGCCGAAAAAGGAGAGCAGGCTGCCGCACAGTAAGCTGACTGTGGGCACTACGCCAAGCAGTGGAATGCTGATCAATACCGTGAGCAAGGGGATCAACGAAACCAGAATGCCCATCATCAGCGCGCTGATGCTGTGCGCGGCATAGTAGGCCATGCTCTGGTAGAGCACCATGCCGAGAAACCCCAGAAACAATAATTTTCCCCAGTGTAGCCTGATGGTGCCCGCGTGGCGTCGCAACTGAGGCAGCATAAAGGGCGTCAGTACCAGCAGAGCCAACAGCCAGCGGTAGAATGACATGGCTGCCGGATCGATGGCACCCACGGAAAGTTTATTAACGATCACGTTAAATGACCAAAACAGGACGGCAATAAGGGGGAATAGCGCTTGCATGATAACAATTCTCATTAACGTGGTATGCCAGTTTACGTCAGGCGGGTTCGTTCTATATAGTGAAAACAAGACATCCTTAACGGCAAGACAGACAACATGACCCGGCAACGATCTTATTACCGTCCTGAAGGCATACCGCCGCACGGGGTGTTTTTGCGTACCGAGGCGGTCAGCGCGGATACGGAATACCTGCCTCATCGTCATGAGTGGGGACAATTGCTGTATGTGGTTTCAGGCGTTGTGGTGCTGCGTCTCGCACAGGAGCGGTTTTGGGCACCGACCCATTTTGCTATCTGGTTGCCGCAGGGGGTCGAGCACGCCTGCTATAACCAACGTCAGGCCACGATCCGCACCATCAATTTCGATGCGCGCTGGTATGCAGAACTTCCCGAAACGCCATGCCTGCTCGAGGTTGGCCCGCTGTTTAAGGCGATTCAGGACGATTTGTTCGCGCGCGACGTGCTGATCCCACACGATAAGCCCGACCTGCGCTTGTGCCACGTACTGTGCGATCAAATGACGGTGGCACCGCGCCAACGCAACTATTTGCCGGGCACTGACGATCGCCTGCTGGCTCCGGTGCTGCATGCGCTGGAACAGTGCCCGGCGGATGACCGAACGTTGGCGCAATGGGCCGCCGAGGTTTACAGCACGGAACGCACGCTGTCGCGGCGCTGTCAGGCATTGCTCGGTATGTCGTTCAGCGAATGGCGACAGCGGCTACGCTACCTGCAAGCGCTGGCATTGTTGCGTCAGGGCATGAGCGTGCAGTCAGTGGCGCTGGAGGTCGGCTACAGTTCTTCATCGGCCTTTATCGCCATGTTTCGCCAGCAAAGTGGGGCTACGCCGGAAGGGTATCGCGCCAGGCCCTAAGCGATGGGGATAGCGTTGGGATTCTTGACCATTCGGTGGCAAAATAGTGCCCCTGTTTTTCTTGCAAGCGTAGCCTGACCGGGGTCGTACATGAAAATTGTGGTTGATGAGAATATGCCGTATGCACGCGAGCTGTTCAGCCGCGTGGGTGAGGTGGTGGCTGTGCCGGGAAGACCGTTGCCGGTTGAGGCGCTGGCACAGGCACAGGCCCTGATGGTGCGCTCCGTCACGCCGGTCAACGCCGCCCTGTTAGCGGATACGGGAGTGACCTTTGTCGGCAGCGCCACGGCGGGTACCGATCATGTGGATGAAGCCTGGCTGAGTGAGCAGGGCGTCGAATTTTCCGCCGCGCCAGGCTGCAATGCCATCGCGGTGGTGGAATACGTTTTTTCTGCGCTATTGATGCTGGCGGAGCGAGACGGCTTTCAGTTGCGCGACAAAACCGTCGGCATTGTCGGTGTCGGCAACGTCGGGCGGCGTTTGCAGGCGCGCCTCAACGCCTGGGGGGTGAAGACGTTACTGTGCGATCCACCCCGGGCGCGCAGGGGCGATGTTGGCCCCTTTTTGCCGCTGGAGGCGTTACTGCGTGACGCGGATATTGTCACGCTGCATACGCCACTGACCAAGGGTGGCCCAGATAATACCTGGCACCTGATTGATGAGGCGGTGCTCGCTGCCTTGCCCGCCGGACGTATTCTGATCAACGCGTGTCGCGGGCCGGTGGTCGATAATACTGCCCTGCTGCGAGCGTTGCAGCAGGGCAAGGATCTGCGCGTGGTGTTGGACGTGTGGGAGCCAGAACCGGGGCTTTCGCTGGATTTGCTGGCGCGCGCTGACGTGGGTACGGCGCATATTGCCGGTTACACGCTGGAAGGCAAGGCGCGCGGTACCACGCAGGTGTTTGAGGCGTTGTGCCAGTTTATCGGCAAACCTCAACAGGTGCCGCTGTCATCGCTGTTGCCTGCCCCGGATATCATGGATGTTCACCTAACGGCCCCTATCGAGCAAGCGTTGCTTAAGCGTCTGGTTCATCTGGTGTATGATGTGCGTCGTGATGATGCACTGTTGCGCCAGTCTGCTGGCCAGCCTGGCGGATTTGATCGTCTGCGTAAACACTATCAGGAGCGCCGCGAATGGTCTTCGCTGCGTGTCACTTGTTCTGATGAGGCCAGTGTGGCCTGTCTGAATGCATTGGGTTTCACTGCCGTCTTGCCGTAGTTCGGTGAGAGGGTGTCATGAAATACGACGTTTTTCGCGTAGGGTATTCGGGCGGTGATACACCGCCCGAGCAAGAGGTATTGACGAATGGGAGAACACCACATGTCTGACGGCTGGAATATTGCGCTATTGGGCGCAACGGGTGCGGTGGGAACGGCGCTGCTGGAGTTGTTGCAAGAGCGCGAGTTTCCTATCGGCACGCTTTATCCGCTCGCCAGCGAACGCAGCGTGGGGGAATCCGTAAGGGTCAACGGCAAATCCTGGCAGGTCGAGGATGTGGCCGATTTTGATTGGTCCCAGGCACAATTGGCCTTCTTTGTCGCCGGTAGCGAAGCGAGCGCCCGCTATGCGGAAGATGCCGGTAACGCAGGCTGCCTGGTGATTGACAGCAGCGGTCTGTTCGCGCTGGAGCCGGATGTCCCGTTGGTGGTGCCGGGGGTCAACACCCATGTGCTGGCCGATTACCGCAATCGCAATATCGTGGCGGTGGCAGACAGTCTGGTGAGCCAACTGCTGCTGGCTATCAAACCGCTGATCGATCAAGCCGGGCTGTCACGCCTCCACGTCACCAATCTGCTCTCCGTGTCCGCGCTCGGCAAAGCGGCGGTAGACGATTTGGCCGGACAAAGTGCCCGTTTGCTGAACGGTATTCCACCGGAACCGG
Source organism: Candidatus Symbiopectobacterium sp. NZEC151 (assembly GCF_025962655.1). Classification (GTDB taxonomy): domain Bacteria; phylum Pseudomonadota; class Gammaproteobacteria; order Enterobacterales; family Enterobacteriaceae; genus Symbiopectobacterium. Next base: position 340,885 of record NZ_JAGFPE010000004.1, read on the forward strand.
GCTTTTTTGCCAAACAGCTGGCGTTTAATGTGCTGCCGCTTCTGGCGGATGCGCAAGGCAGCGTGGCGCAAGAGCGTCGGTTGGTGGATCAGGTGCGCAAGGTGTTACAGGACGAAGGGCTGCCTATTTCCGTCAACTGCTTACAGGCTCCGGTGTTTTACGGCCATGCGCAGGTTGTGCATCTTGAAGCATTACGGCCGCTGTCTGCGGAGGAGGCCCGGGATGAACTGGCGCGCACTGAAGAGGTTCAACTCAGCGATGAGGATGACTACCCGACGCAGGTGGAAGATGCCTCTGACAACGTTCAACTGAAAATTGGTTGCCTGCGCAATGATTACGGCGTTCCCGAACTGCTGCAATTCTGGTCGGTGGCGGACAACGTGCGCTTTGGCGGCGCATTGATGGCGGTGGAAACGGCAGAACGGCTGGTGCAGGAGTATCTGGGGTAATGTCAGACAGAGATTTGCCGCCGCAGCCTGCGGGTATCAAGGTGGCGCTGGGCATCGAGTATGACGGTAGCCGCTATTATGGCTGGCAGCGTCAGGCTGAAGTAGAGAGCGTGCAAGGGCATCTGGAACAGGCGCTGAGTAAAGTGGCCGATGCGCCGATTACCGTGTTTTGTGCGGGCAGAACCGATGCTGGTGTGCACGCTACCGGGCAGGTGGTGCACTTCACCACTCAGGCTCAGCGCAAAGATGCGGCCTGGACCCTGGGCGTCAATGCCCATTTACCCCGGGATATCGCCGTGCGCTGGGTGAAAACTGTCGATGACGATTTTCATGCGCGTTTCAGCGCCACGGCGCGTCGCTATCGCTACATTATCTATAATCATCGCCTGCGCCCGGCGGTACTGGCGCGTGGCGTAACGCAGTTCCACTTCCCGCTGGATGCGGCGCGCATGGAACGCGCCGGACAAAGCCTGCTGGGTGAGAACGACTTCACCTCGTTTCGCGCCGTGCAATGCCAGTCGCGCACGCCGTGGCGCAATGTAAATCATTTAAAGGTTACGCGTCATGGCGCTTACATCGTGGTAGATATTAAAGCCAATGCGTTCGTACATCACATGGTGCGCAATATCGTTGGCAGCCTGATGGAAGTGGGATGCGGCAATCAGCCTGAATCCTGGATTGCTGAACTGCTGGCGGCCAAAGATCGCACGCTGGCGGCTGCCACGGCGCGCGCCGACGGTCTGTATCTGGTGGCGGTAGATTATCCGGCGCGTTTCGAACTGCCGGTTGCGCCAATGGGCCCGCTGTTTCTGGAAGATTGACCCGTGGCGGGCGGCTGTGCCGCGCCACGCTAAACACTCGAGGATTGTCACGGCATTGCGCCGTGAAACATGCACATGATGGAACTTGTCGCGTTTATACGCTTTATCATCGATTTTATTCTGCATATTGACGTTCACCTTGCGGAACTGGTTGCGCAATACGGTGTCTGGATTTATGCCATTCTGTTTTTGATCCTGTTTTGTGAAACTGGCCTGGTAGTGACGCCGTTTCTGCCGGGGGATTCCCTGCTGTTTGTCGCCGGTGCGCTGGCGGCGCTGCCCAGCAACGATCTGAATGTGCACACCATGGTGGCGCTGATGATTGCGGCGGCCATACTGGGGGATGCGGTCAACTACACCATCGGACGTTTGTTCGGGGAAAAACTGTTCAGTAATCCCAATTCGAAAATTTTCCGCCGCAGTTATCTGGATAAAACGCATCAGTTTTATGCCCGTCACGGCGGCAAAACGATTATTCTGGCGCGCTTCGTACCGATTGTGAGAACATTCGCGCCGTTTGTCGCCGGTATGGGACACATGCGCTACCGCCACTTTGCTCTCTATAATGTGGTAGGGGCATTGCTGTGGGTATTACTGTTTACCTACGCAGGTTACCTGTTTGGCGACCTGCCGATTGTGCAAGAAAACTTGAAGTTATTGATTGTCGCGATTATTTTCATCTCTATCTTGCCGGGGATCATTGAAATCTGGCGGCATAGACGAGCGGCGGCCCGTGCGAATAGCGCGTCGCGTTCACAAGAATAAACGCGGTAATCGCTCCGGTTTGACCAGTTTTCTATCCACAGTCCCGGAGTGTTATGGTTTAATGAGCGGCATTTATGGTCTGTCCCCGATGACGACCTGTGTTGCCAGCGCCTTGAAACACGGGTGTAAACACCGGTTCAGGCTACGGCAAACGGGCGTTGTGACGGGGCAGAGCGGACTGGCTACGGCCAGGTTCAAGCAGAAAGGTTATCAATGAGCTGGATTGAACGAATTCTTAACAAGAGCAACATTACACCGACCCGCAAGGCCAATATTCCTGAAGGGGTATGGACCAAATGTGACAGTTGTGGTCAGGTGCTTTACCGCGCTGAATTAGAGCGTAACCTTGAGGTGTGTCCCAAGTGTGACCACCACATGCGGCTTTCCGCCCGTGCGCGTTTAAATGCGTTTCTGGATAAGGACAGCGTGGTTGAGCTGGGTAGTGAGCTGGAGCCCAAGGATGCGCTGAAGTTCAAAGACTCGAAGAAATACAAAGATCGTCTGGTTGCCGCACAGAAGCAGTCTGACGAAAAAGACGCGCTGGTGGTGATGAAAGGCACGCTGTACGGCATGCCAGTGGTCGCCGCCTCCTTTGAATTTGCCTTTATGGGCGGTTCCATGGCCTCTGTGGTCGGCGCGCGTTTTGTGCGTGCGGTGGAGCAGTCGCTGGAAGATGGCTGTCCGTTGGTGTGTTTCTCCGCCAGCGGCGGTGCGCGTATGCAGGAAGCGCTGATGTCGCTGATGCAAATGGCGAAAACCAGCGCGGCGTTGGCAAAAATGCGCGAGCGCGGTCTGCCCTATATCTCGGTGTTGACCGACCCGACCATGGGTGGCGTTTCCGCCAGTCTGGCGATGCTCGGCGATTTGAACATTGCCGAACCTAAAGCGCTGATCGGTTTTGCTGGCCCGCGCGTTATCGAACAGACGGTGCGTGAAAAATTGCCGCCGGGTTTCCAACGCAGTGAATTCCTGCTGGAGAAAGGGGCGATTGACATGATCGTGCGCCGCCCGGAAATGCGCTTCAAGTTAGCCAGCATGCTGTCTCGCTTGACCAACCACCCTGAGCCGGTGGACACCGCTGAAGTTCGTCCGCCGGAAGTGACCACTGAACCGCAGGATGATGCGCAATAAGTGACACATGAACAGGGTGTGACAGGATTGCGCTTAGGCCGTTCTGTGCACCCTGTATCAATGAACCGTAAGCCAGTGAACGGGACTCATGGAAAATCTTCTCATTCCCCAAGCCACGTCGCCTTTGGCCGCGTGGCTTCATTATCTGGAGCACCTGCACGCCACTGCCATTGACATGGGATTGACGCGCGTTAAACAGGTTGCCGATCGTCTTCATCTGCTGCGTCCGGCCCCAACGGTGTTTACCGTCGCGGGCACCAACGGGAAGGGCACCACCTGCTGCACGCTGGAAGCCATTTTGATGGCGGCGGGGTTGCGTGTCGGTGTCTACAGTTCGCCCCATCTGCTGCGCTATACCGAGCGGGTGCGCATTCAAGGCCAGGAATTGCCGGAAGCGGCCCACGCTCAGGCTTTTGCCGAGATTGAAGCAGGACGTGGCGATGTCTCGTTGACCTATTTCGAATTTGGCACCCTTGCGGCACTGCACTTGTTCAGGCAGGCAAATCTGGATGTGGTGATTCTGGAAGTGGGGTTGGGCGGGCGTCTGGATGCCACCAATATCGTCGATGCCGACGTGGCGGTGGTGACCAGTATTGCGCTCGATCATACTGACTGGTTAGGGCACGATCGCGAAAGCATCGGTCGCGAAAAAGCCGGTATCTTCCGTGGTAATACTCCCGCCGTGGTGGGGGAGCCGGATATGCCCGCCTCTATTGCCGCCGTGGCCGAAGAGACCGGGGCCTTGTTGTGCAAGCGCGGTCGCGATTGGCACTTTGCGCTGGAAGGCGACGGCTGGTATTGGCAAGCGGCTGACGGAGCGCGCATGACGCTACCTCTGCCGAACGTGCCGCTGCCCAACGCCGCCACGGCGCTGGCCGCGCTGCATCAGGGACCGATTAACGTCCCTCTGGCTGCTATTGAACAGGGGCTGCGCCGTGCGGCGTTACCGGGCCGGTTCCAAACGGTGAGCGAACAGCCAACACTGATTCTGGATGTGGCGCATAATCCTCATGCCGCAGCCTATCTGGCCGGGCGTTTGGCGCAACTGCCAAAAAAGGGCAAAGTGCGTGCGGTGATCGGTATGCTGGCTGATAAAGATATTCCCGGCACCCTGGCGCAGCTCAAGCCGGTGGTGGATGAATGGTATTGCGCCCCACTGGAGGGGCCGCGCGGTGCAGGCGCTGAATTGATAGCGGCACACCTTGAATCCAGCCGGTCGTTTGACGATGTCGCGACCGCTTGGCATCAGGCGATGCAAGATGCAGATACGCAGGATACCGTGGTGGTGTGCGGATCTTTTCATACGGTAGCGCATGTCATGGAAGCGCGGGAGGAGAGGGGGTCGAATGGCAAGTAAGTTTCAAAACCGTCTGGTCGGCACCATTATTCTGGTAGCGTTGGGCGTTATTGTGCTGCCTGCTCTGCTGGATGGCAAAAAGAAACATTACGAAGATGAATTTGCCGCGATTCCTCTGGTGCCAAAGCCGGGCGACAGCACGGAGGCAGAATCATTGCCTTCATTGAACCAGTCGTTGCCCAGCCAGCCGCCGGAGGGTGCGCAGCAGGCGATGCAAGGACAACCGGCTCAGGGCGGTGTGATCGCGCCAGAGGATGACGGCGCCATGCAGGCACCGCCGAGCAGTACGCCACCGTCATCTTCCGCACCGATAGAAATTGCCCCGCCCGCCGTGGCGGCGCGTCCGGTTACCCCTAAAGCGGAAGTGAAACCGGAAACCAAACCCAAGGCGAAGCCGGAAACTAAACCGGAAGTGAAGCCTGAGCCGAAACCGGAAAGCAAACCGGCAACGCCTGCGCCGCAACCCGCGCAGCAGCCCGTCGCGCAACCGGAAGTGAAGCCGGAAGCCGCACCAGCAGGGCAAGCCTACGTGGTGCAACTGGGCGCGCTGAAAAATGCCGATAAAGTGAATGAGATTGTGGCCAAGCTGCGCTTGTCGGGATACCGCGCTTATACGGTGCCATCGACGCCGGTCGCGGGAGAGATAACCCGCATTTACGTCGGGCCGGATGCGTCAAAACAGAAATTACAGTCCGCCCTTGGCGAACTGCAACAACTGAGTGGATTGAGCGGGCAGGTCAGGAACTACAGCGCACGTTAAGGGTTGCCAGCAAATTCACCTATCGGTGAAATCGTTGGGAAATAGGCTACGCAAACGTTTTCTTTTTCTGTTAGAATGCGCCGCGAACAGGATGATGAGCGGCGCTACGCTCTGTTGAACCGGCGGTAATCGCTGTTGGTGCGAGAGAGATTGTGTTGGCATCGTTCGTGAGTGAGAGAATTCATGGTTTGGGTTGATTACGTCATCATTGGCATTATTGGTTTCTCTGCGCTGGTCAGTCTGATCCGGGGCTTTGTTCGTGAGGCGCTTTCGCTGATCACCTGGGGCAGTGCATTCTTTGTCGCCAGCCATTATTACCCATACCTGTCGGTCTATTTCACGCGTTTTGAAGACGAGCTGGTGCGCAACGGGGTTGCCATCGCCATTCTGTTTATTGCGACATTGATTGTGGGAGCGATCGTCAACTATGTGATTGGTTCACTGGTTGAACGAACCGGGCTTTCAGGCACCGACAGGGTACTGGGCATTTGCTTTGGTGCGCTGCGCGGCGTGTTGATTGTCTCTGCGCTGCTGTTCTTTTTGGATACCTTTACCGGTTTTTCACAAAGCGACGACTGGAAACGGTCTCAGTTCATCCCGCAGTTTAGCTATATCATCAGGTGGTTTTTCGACTACCTGCAAAGCACGTCAAGTTTCTTGCCGCAGCACATAGAGCTGCGGTAGCGCTGATGAGGAAAAGACAACATGTGCGGTATTGTCGGTATCGCCGGTTTTACACCGGTAAACCAGTCGATTTATGACGCGTTAACGGTGTTACAGCACCGTGGACAAGATGCCGCAGGCATCGTCACCATCGATCCCATGAACTGCTTCCGCCTGCGTAAGGCGAACGGCCTGGTGAAGGACGTATTCGAGGCGCGTCACATGCAGCGCCTGCAAGGCAATATGGGCGTGGGGCATGTACGTTATCCTACCGCAGGCAGCTCCAGCGCATCGGAGGCCCAGCCGTTTTATGTCAATTCCCCGTTTGGCATCACGCTGGCGCACAACGGTAATCTGACCAACGCTCATGAACTGCGCAAACAGTTGTTTGAGCAAGGGCGTCGCCACGTTAACACCACCTCTGATTCTGAAATCCTGCTCAATATCTTTGCCTGCGAGTTGGATCGTTTCCAACACTATCCGCTGGATGCTGACAACGTGTTTGCTGCCGTTGCTGCTACCCACAAGATGATTCGCGGTGCCTATGCGTGCGTCGGGATGATCATCGGGCACGGTTTGTTTGCTTTCCGCGATCCCAACGGTATCCGTCCATTGGTGATCGGCAAGCGCGAACTAGCCGATGGCCGCATCGAGTATATGGTGGCCTCGGAAAGCGTGGCGCTCGATACCCTTGGCTTTGAGTTCTTGCGTGACGTAGCGCCGGGAGAGGCGGTTTACATCACCGAGAAAGGGCAACTGTTTACCCGTCAGTGCGCCGAGAACCCGAAAAGCAACCCGTGTCTGTTCGAGTATGTCTATTTCGCTCGTCCAGACTCCTTTATCGATAAAATTTCGGTCTACAGCGCCCGCGTGCGCATGGGCCAAAAGCTGGGCGAGAAGATTGCCCGCGTGTGGGAAGATCTGGATATCGATGTAGTGATCCCGATTCCGGAAACCTCCTGTGATATCGCCTTAGAGATTGCGCGCATTATCGATAAACCGTACCGTCAGGGGTTTGTGAAAAACCGCTATGTGGGCCGTACCTTTATCATGCCGGGTCAGGAACAGCGTAAAAACTCGGTGCGTCGCAAACTGAACGCCAACCGTGCCGAGTTCCGCGACAAAAACGTGCTGCTGGTGGATGACTCCATCGTACGTGGCACCACCTCGGAGCAAATTGTCGAGATGGCGCGTGAAGCCGGTGCACGTCGCGTTTATCTGGCCTCTGCCGCGCCGGAAATTCGTTTCCCCAACGTGTACGGCATTGATATGCCGAGCGCCAATGAGCTGATTGCCCACGGCCGCGAAGTGGAAGAGATTCGTAAGATTATCGGTGCCGACGCCCTGATTTTCCAGGATCTGGACGATCTGATCGCCGCCGCACGGGAAGAAAACCCGGATATCGTGCAGTTTGAATGCTCGGTATTTAACGGTATTTACGTGACCAAAGATGTCGATCAGGGTTATCTCGATTATCTGGAAGGGTTGCGTAATGACGATGCCAAAGCGTTGCGTGGTCAGAACGAAGTCGAAGATCTGGAACTGCATAACGAAGGTTGATGTCATCCTGGCAGCCGATCGGCAATGACTGTGAAAAGGGAGGTGCGTAAGCGCCTCCCTTTGTTGCTTATTGGGCGGGGATAAGGCAAAGTCAGCCCGTTATCCTTTTTGCACAGCAGCATTTCGAGGTTTGGCATGAAACGACTCATCATTGGACTTTCCGGTGCCAGCGGCGCGATTTATGGCGTGCGCCTGTTGCAGGTGTTACAGTCGTTGGACGATGTGGAAACCCATTTGATCATGAGCCCAGCCGCCCGACAAACGCTGACGCTGGAGAGTGATTACAGCGTGCGCGATGTGCAGGCATTGGCTGATGTGGTGCATGACAGTCGTGACATCGCGGCCTCGCTGTCGTCCGGCTCGTTTCGCACGGCGGGAATGGTGATTCTCCCCTGTTCCATCAAAACCCTCTCGGGCATTGTGCACAGCTACAGCGATAACTTATTGATTCGTGCCGCAGACGTGATATTAAAAGAGCGCCGCCCATTGGTGTTGTGCGTGCGTGAAACCCCGTTGCACCTCGGCCATTTGCGCCTGATGACGGCGGCCGCAGAAATGGGGGCGGTGATCATGCCGCCCGTTCCCGCGTTTTATCACCGCCCGCAAACCTTGCAAGACGTGGTGGACCAAACGGTCAACCGCGTGCTCGATCAGTTTGATATTGCGTTGCCCGAGGCGTTGTTTACCCGTTGGCAAGGCAGTTAACGTCGTCCAATCTGGCAGAGTGATGCAAAAACACACCAATCAGGTGCAATTCCCCTCGTCTTTTCTCGCGCTTTCTTGCCTGTCGGCGCAAGGTTTGCACTACGCTTAAGCGGTGATGCGTTGTTATGGTGCAAAGGTTGATTGATTTGCACCAATATGTTGCCGGGAAAGCGCGCCGTCTCTTTTCCGATCAACCCTCGTATCATCATCCTCGTCAGGGTGCCCCTATCACTACGCGCCTGCGGCAGATTTCGGATTTATCCGTATTTTGCTGCGATTATGGCGTGGATTTTGCAGGGTTTCTGCTGATGAGACTGGCGGCGCTGGCATCCCTCTCGCGCAAGAGCGCGCAGGCGTCTGACCGCCCCTTTACGCTTAGTGATATTCATTCTTTTTGATCATCATTCCATCAAGATAAGGGTTGCGAAATGAAAAAATTATTCAGAATTCTGCCGTTGGCCTTAGTTATTGCTGCGGGAAGCGCGCTGGCCGATGTTCCCAAGAATCTCAAAATCGGCACCGATCCGACGTATGCACCCTTTGAGTCCAAGAATGCCAGCGGTGAACTGGTGGGGTTTGATATTGATTTGGCTAAAGAGCTGTGCAAGCGCATCAAGGCTGAATGTACCTTTGTGGAAAGTGACTTCGACGCGCTGATCCCTTCACTGAAAGCGAAAAAAATTGACGCCATCATCTCCTCGCTCTCCATCACCGAGAAGCGCCAGCAGGAGATTGCTTTCACGGAAAAACTCTACGCTGCTAACGCGCGTCTGATTGAGAAGAAAGGGGCGAACATCCAACCGACGCTGGAGTCGCTGCGCGGTAAACGTGTCGGCGTGTTGCAGGCATCGACTCAGGAAGCTTTTGCCAACGCCAACTGGCAGCCCAAAGGCATTGATGTGGTGGCTTACCAGAACCAGGATTTGATCTACGCCGATTTGACCGCAGGCCGTATCGATGCCGCGTTCCAGGATGAAGTGGCGGGCAGCGAAGGCTTCCTGAAATTACCGGCGGGTAAAGATTATGTCTTCGCGGGTCCGGCGGTGAAGGATGATAAATTCTTCGGTGTAGGCACCGGCATGGGGCTGCGCAAAGACGATAAAGCGCTGAAAGCCGCGTTGGATAAAGCGTTTGAAGAGATTCGCAAAGACGGCACCTACGACACTTTCGCGAAGAAATACTTCGATTTTGACGTATACGGCGGCTAATGGCGTGTTGCCGGGATCTGCCTGCATTATGCAGGCAGAGTGTGCATTTTTAGACGGAAACACGCGATGCTCTACGGCTATACCGACCTGATTCTCGACGGAGCGCGCATGACGCTGCAATTAGCGGTGTGCTCGCTGCTGTTGGCGTTGGTCATTGGGCTGATTGGTGCGGGAGCTAAACTCTCTGCCAATCGTCTGCTGTCCGGTTTTTTCTCCGCGTACACTACCCTGATCCGTGGCGTGCCGGATCTGGTGTTAATGTTATTGATTTTTTATGGCCTGCAAATTGCGCTCAACAGCGTGACGGAAACGATAGGTATCGCACAAATCGATATCGATCCGCTCTCGGCGGGGATTATCACGCTCGGGTTTATCTACGGTGCCTATTTCACTGAAACCTTTCGCGGTGCCTATCTGGCTGTGCCGCCTGGGCAGATTGAAGCGGCCGTGGCTTACGGTTTTACGCCACTGAAGGTGTTTCGTCGCATCATGTTTCCTTCCATGATGCGCTTTGCCTTGCCCGGTATCGGCAACAACTGGCAGGTGATCCTCAAGGCAACGGCGCTGGTGTCGCTGTTGGGGCTGAATGACATTGTCAAAGTGACCCAGTTGGCGGGCAAAGGGGCGCATGAACCGTTTTATTTCGCCATTGTCGCCGGGGTGATGTATCTGATTTTTACCACGGTCTCCAACGGGGTACTGTGGTGGCTGGAACGCCATTACTCGCAGGGCGTGAAGAAGGTGAATTATGAGTGAGATCCTGCAACAGTACTGGCAACCTTTGTTATGGAGTGATGGGTATCGTCTCACCGGTCTGGCGATGACGCTGTGGCTGCTGATTTCGTCGGTGGTGATGGGCGGCCTGCTGGCGATCCCGCTGGCGATTGCCCGCGTATCTCCACGGCGGCGTTTCAGTTTTCCGGTGTGGGTCTTTACCTATGTGTTTCGCGGCACACCGCTCTACGTGCAGTTGCTGGTGTTTTACTCCGGCGTTTACAGCCTGGAGATCGTGCGCGGCACCGACATGCTGAATGCGTTTTTTCGCAGCGGACTGAACTGTGCGGTTCTGGCACTGGCGCTGAACACTTGCGCCTATACCACAGAGATTTTTGCCGGCGCGATCCGCTCGGTGCCTTATGGCGAAATTGAAGCGGCCAGAGCCTACGGTTTTTCCCGGTTTAAACAGTATCGCTGCATTATTTTGCCCGGCGCGTTACGTATTGCACTGCCTGCGTACAGCAACGAGGTGATTTTGATGCTCCACTCCACGGCGCTGGCGTTTACCGTGACGGTGCCGGACATCTTGAAAATTGCCCGAGATATTAACGCTTCCACCTATCAACCGTTTTATGCCTTTGGCATTGCTGCGGTGATCTATCTGGCAATCTCTTTTGTGCTGATCGGCCTGTTTAAACACGCGGAACGGCGCTGGCTGCGGCATATTCATACCCGTTCATCTCATTAACATCAGGAAAAAACAGCATGTCAGACCATAAACTGATGGTGACGGAACTGCACAAGCGTTACGGGGAACACGAAGTGCTGAAGGGCGTTTCTCTTCAGGCGAAAGCGGGCGATGTGATTTCGATTATCGGCTCATCCGGGTCGGGGAAAAGTACGCTGCTGCGCTGCATCAACTTTCTGGAAAAACCGTGCGAGGGGGCGATTTTCGTCAACGATGAAGAGATTCGCATGGTGCGTGACACCGACGGGCAACTGAAAGTGTTTGATAAGAAGCAACTGCAACTGCTACGCACGCGGTTGACCATGGTATTTCAGCATTTCAACCTGTGGAGCTTTATGACGGCACTGGAAAACGTCATGGAAGCGCCGGTACAGGTGCTGGGATTGAGCAAAGCGGAAGCCCGTGAGCGTGCGGTGCGTTATCTCGATAAAGTGGGGATTACCGGCGACGCGCAGAACAAATATCCGGCCAATCTCTCCGGTGGGCAGCAGCAGCGTGTCTCCATTGCCCGTGCGCTGGCGATGGAGCCGGAAGTATTGCTGTTTGACGAACCCACGTCGGCGCTGGATCCTGAACTGGTAGGCGAAGTGCTGCGTATCATGCAGCAACTGGCGGAAGAGGGCAAAACCATGGTGGTGGTCACCCATGAAATGGAATTTGCTCGTCACGTATCGAGCCATGTGATCTTTTTGCATCAGGGTGTGATCGAAGAAGAAGGCCCGCCGGATCGCGTATTTGGCAACCCGACCAGCCCCCGTTTGCAGCAATTTCTCTCTGGCGCGTTGAAGTAGCCGCTACTGTCAGCAACAGGGCGCATTTCCCGACGTTCGGCGATGCGCCCTTACGCTATTTTTTCCCAGTCACATCCTTGAGCGCTTCTTCCAGCTCGAAATAGCGAAAGCCAAAGCCAGCCGCCTCCAGCCGATGCGGAATAGCGCGCTGTCCACCCAATACCAGCGTGGCGGCTTCCCCCATCAGCAATTTGAGCGCAAACGCGGGCACGCGCATAAAACAGGGTCGATCCAGCACGTGGGCCAGCATGGCGCAGAACTGCTCGTTGCGCACCGGATAGGGCGCGGTCATGTTGAACGGTCCGCGCAGAATCGGGTTATCCAGCAGGTAAAGAATGGCATTGACCATATCGTCGATGTGAATCCACGGCATGTACTGTTTGCCGGATCCGAGTGGGCCACCGAGTCCGAGGCGGAAAGGCGGCAGCATTTTGGCCAGCGCGCCGCCGTTTTCTGCCAGCACGATACCGGTACGCAACAAGCACACGCGCGTGCGATCGCTCTCCGCACTCAGCGCCAATTCCTCCCAGCGCGCACAGAGTTGATGGGTAAACTCAGGCGTGGGCGATTCTTCTTCGGTGATCAGCTCGGCACCTTGATTGCCGTAATAGCCGACCGCAGAGCCAGAAATGAATACCGAGGGCGGCGAGGCGCTGGCTTTAATCAGCGTGGCCAACTGCTCGGTAATGTGCCAGCGGCTCTCACTCAGTTTCTGCTTTTGTTGCGGCGTCCAGCGTTTATCGGCAATCGGCTCGCCTGCCAGATTGATCACGGCGTCGATGTCATCCAGCGAGGTGCGATTTTGCAGCGTTGACCAATACTCTACGCGTTCGCCGAGTACCTGACGGGCACGCGCTGTATCGCGGGTGAGTACCGTGACATGGTGAGATAAAGACAGTAATCGAGCAATCAGGAGACGGCCGATCAGGCCGGTACCGCCCGTAATCAGTAGTTGCATCGTTGCCTCACTTATTCCCTATCGGTTCAGATGGCGCTTTAAGGATGTAACGCGGGACCTATCCGTATTTTTATCATGAATGCTAATGATAATAGGTGATTCTGAGCGAGATACCGCGACTATCTGGTAAAAAAACGCTGCATTTCAGTACGCCACGCTGCCCTTGGGATTGGCAAACCCTGCTGCATTATGGGGCGAAATGCTGCAAAACAGCGCAGCCTGAAGCGCAAAGCGGTTCATGTTGCCCGCGTAATTTCAACGTCGGTACGCTTTTTCGGCGTTGGTATGCGCTTTGCAGCATGATGGTGATTCGCTTTCCCCTGCGCGCTGCATCGGGCAGAAGGGCGAGATTGTTCAATTTGCTATTATCCGCGTGTCTGTGACACGGATTCTGTAACTCAGGATCGTACTGAACAGGGAGTGTTCAGTACGTTTTTTTTATGCGGTGCTTACCGCTGGTTGAGCGACGGCCTTGGTCCTCTATCCTCAGCACATTGATGTGTGTAATCGTGCGACACCCACCTGCTAAATGAAAAAAGGATAAGAGATGCGTACGGTAATTTTGTTACACTTTGCCGCATCGCGTAGTGTTTTTTTTCGGGGATCACCATGAAGTTGATGTTTGCCTCAGATATTCACGGCTCGCTAACGGCGACGGAGCGGGTTCTCGATATTTTTACTCGCAGCGGTGCCGAGTGGCTGATTCTGTTGGGGGATTTCCTCAATCACGGCCCGCGTAATCCGCTGCCGGAGGCTTATCAGCCTGCTGATGTGGCGAGCCGATTGAATGCGTTTGCCCGTCACATTGTGGCGGTGCGCGGTAACTGTGACAGCGAAGTGGATCAGATGCTGCTCGACTTTCCGATGACGGCACCGTGGCAGCAGGTGCTGTTGCCACAGCAACGTCTTTTCCTGACGCACGGTCATCTCTATCATCCTCAGCATCTTCCGCCGTTGCAGGCGGGCGATGTGCTGGTGTATGGGCATACCCATCTTCCTGTGGCTGAGCGTCAGGGGGAGATCTACTGCTTTAACCCTGGCTCCGTCAGCCTGCCAAAGGGGGGGAATGTGCCCAGTTACGGGATGTTGACACAGGGCACGCTTGCGGTTTTACCCTTAATGGGTGGCGAGCCTATTGCACAGGTGACTATTAGTCACTAAGTTATCAACGATCTTGCACGACTAACGCTTAGTACGTTTAAAACAGACGCGCGTCGCAACGCGCCAATACTGAAGGGTTCAGAGGATGGTGGAGCAAAGTCAAGCGGCAGGCACCGAGTGGGTGGATATTGTTGACGAGAACAATGACGTTATCGCCCAGGCCAGCCGCCAGCAAATGCGCGCTCAACGTTTACGTCACCGCGCCACCTATATCGTTGTTCATGACGGCATGGGAAAAATACTGGTTCAACGCCGTACCGAAACAAAAGATTTCTACCCCGGTTGGTTGGATGCGACCGCCGGGGGCGTAGTGCAAACCGGTGAACAGATGTTGGAATCTGCTCGTCGTGAGGCGGAAGAAGAGCTGGGCATTGCCGGTGTGCCTTTCGCCGATCATGGCCTGTTCTATTTTGACGGTGACAATTGTCGGGTGTGGGGGGCATTATTCAGCTGCGTTACCCACGGTCCGTTCGCCTTGCAGGAAGAAGAAGTGGCTGAGGTGTGCTGGATGACACCGCAAGAGGTTACGGCGCGTTGCGATGAGTTCACGCCGGATTCTCTCAAAGCCCTGTCGCTGTGGATGAGCCGTTACAACGAGCAAAGCTACGGCAAACCCATCACGCGTGATCCTGTTAAATCGGATAGCGCGGTCGCCGCATCGGACGACGCTGAAGAGTAATTGGGTTGCTCTTGTGCTGCGGGCTGCCAGTGGTGGCCCGCAGCGCGCACGATTATGCACTAGCGACAGCCTGTCGCGAGCCGGGACACACCAGTTGACGGCTCTTGATGTGATACATCTCCAGATCCTCACGCAGGAAGAAGGCCATCTCCCACGGATTTTTGTGAATAAACGCCTCGCGCACCTGCTCGAACAGCGGATTGTGTGACGGGATCAGATGGGCATCGCCCTCAATCAAGGTGTAGTTCCACTCAATGGCGCGTTCAAAGGTGTAGTGTGAGCGCTCATCCATCGCAAAGAAACAGTGCGGATTGCGCTTGAGCTGCCGGGATTTGAACGTTTCAGGGAAGGTGATAAGAAACACATCATTATCCACCGAAGAGAGAAACGCCAGAACCGTGGTGTGGGGCTGTTCTTCTGCCATGGTGACCAGCACGCCTACCTTGTTGGTAAAATCATGGTGTTCCGTCTCTGGCAGCGCATTCAGTGGCGTAAGCGGTACCGGACGTTCTTCGCGCGTATCCTGAGGATAGTGATAGTCCGGCGCGCGAATGTCCAGCACGCAGCTTAACCCATACATCACCTGGCACTCACGTGGCTCCAGCAGTACCCAATCTTCATCCACCTCCGCCACGCGCCCTTTGTAAGAGGCACGGTAAACGGAAATGTTGGCATCAAACTGATCCACGCCGGTGCGATTATCAAGATGCAGCGTGGCGAAATCGCCGACGGCCAGCGCGTGGCCTTTGGGGAAGAAAACCCGCAGGGCATTGTTGGCGCGTGGGTAGACGCCGCAAATGTGCATCACCACCTTGCCCTGCTGGTAGCAGGCTAAAACCCCCAGCGTCTGCTTGCCGAGATAGTGAACCAGATTCATGCTGTGTATTCCTTACGAAGTGAATAGCGAAGCGCTAATGCGTTGTTTTTGTGTTTGTTTCGAGATTATTTGTCTACGTGTACGCTGTCAATAGACGTTGCCATGAAAAACAGACAGGCCAATAATCATCGGGTTACACTGAATATATCGGTCAAACAAAAGGAAAGATTATGCTGGTTATCTGGGGAAGGAAAACCTCATCCAATGTACAGGCGTTAATGTGGTGCGTTGGGGAGCTCGACCTGCACGTTGTCAGACATGATGTAGGGCACCGCTATGGGGGGACAGATACAGCGGCATTTTACGCACTCAACCCTAATCGCACCGTTCCTGTACTTCAGGATGGGGATAACCCAGCGCTGTGGGAAACGGGGGCTATCCTGCGATATTTAGCGAACCGCTACGCAACGGGCGGTTTCTGGCCCGAGGACTTGTTAGCAAGAACGGAAGTGGATCGCTGGGCTGAATGGGCAAAATTGAATATTGCGCTTGGATTTACTGCGCCTGTGTTTTGGCGTGTGGTGCGTACACCAGAGGCTGAGCGTGACCTTCGTGCGATCGATACTGCCGTTACTGCTTTTGAGCAAAAGCTCGACATCGCCGAGCAACAGCTTGCCAAACACCCTTTTTTAGCCGGGGAGGCGTTTTCACTGGCGGATATTCAGTTTGGTCATGTGCTGTATCGTTACTACGATATTGAGATCAATCGTAAGCCTTTACCGAATCTACACGCTTACTATGCAAGGTTGATACAACGCCCGGCCTTTCAAGAGCACGTGATGGTGTCCTATGACGAACTGCGCGCGTGAGCGGGATTGATGTAAAAAAAATCCCCCCGCAACCTGCGTTGCGAGGGGATGGGTGCTGAAGTGGCAGTCTGCCACTCGCCGTGGGTTACCCGAGATTACTGCTGGGTAGCCTGAATGGCGGTCAGGGCCACGGTGTAAACGATATCGTCTACCAGTGCGCCACGGGACAGATCGTTCACCGGTTTGCGCATGCCTTGCAGCATCGGCCCGATGGAGATCAGGTCAGCAGAACGCTGTACCGCTTTGTACGTGGTGTTACCGGTGTTCAGATCCGGGAAGATGAACACGGTAGCTTGACCAGCAACCGGTGAATTCGGCGCTTTGGATTTTGCAACGTCGGCCATTACTGCGGCGTCGTATTGCAACGGACCATCGATGACCAGGTCCGGGCGTTTTTCCTGTGCCAGACGGGTGGCTTCACGCACTTTTTCCACGTCGCTGCCCGCGCCGGAGTTACCGGTGGAGTAGGAGATCATGGCAACGCGCGGATCGATACCAAACGCGGCGGCGGAATCGGCGGACTGAATCGCGATTTCGGCCAACTGTTCTGCGGTCGGATCCGGGTTGATGGCGCAGTCACCGTAGACAAACACTTGTTCCGGCAGCAGCATAAAGAACACGGAAGAGACCAGTGAACTGCCCGGAGAGGTTTTGATCAGCTGCAACGGCGGACGGATGGTGTTAGCGGTAGTGTGAACGGCACCGGAAACCAGACCGTCAACTTCGCCTTGTTCCAACATCAGGGTGCCCAGCACCACGTTGTCTTCCAGTTGCTCACGCGCAACCACTTCGGTCATGCCTTTGCTCTTACGCAGCTCAACCAGACGCGGAACATAGCGTTCGCGAACCGCTTCCGGATCGACAATCTCAATGCCTTTGCCCAGTTCTACACCCTGTGCAGCAGCAACGCGTTGGATCTCTTCCGGATTACCCAGCAGCACGCAGTGTGCAATACCACGTTCGGCACAGATAGAAGCGGCTTTCACGGTACGCGGTTCGTCGCCTTCCGGCAGCACAACGCGTTTGCCCGCCTGGCGTGCCAGTTCGGTCAACTGATAGCGGAATGCCGGCGGAGACAGACGACGAGAACGCTCAGACGCGGCGCTCAGGGATTCGATCCACTGGCTGTCGATGTGACGGGCCACGTAGTCTTGGACTTTCTCAACGCGTTCGCTGTCGTCAGCCGGGACTTCCAGGCTGAAGCTTTGCAGGCTGAGCGAGGTCTGCCAGGTGTTGGTGTCTACCATAAATACCGGCAGGCCAGTCTGGAAGGCGCGTTCGCACAGTTTGGCGATGCTGGCATCGATTTCATAACCGCCGGTCAGCAGCACGGCACCGATTTCTACGCCGTTCATGGCGGCCAGGCACGCGGACACCAGCACGTCAGGACGATCCGCAGAGGTCACCAGCAGGGAGCCCGGACGGAAATGTTCCAGCATGTGCGGAATGCTACGCGCACAGAAGGTTACGGTTTTCACGCGACGGGTCTGAATTTCGCCTTCGTTGATGATGCGGGCATTCAGGTGTTTTGCCATGTCGATAGCGCGGGTGGCGATCAGATCGAAGCTCCACGGCACGCAGCCCAGCACGGGCAACGGGCTGTTGGCAAACAGCTGTTTCGGATCGACGTTCGGCACGTCTGCTTTGCTGGAATCGTCAAAGATTTCAGACAAATCAGGACGGGTACGACCTTGCTCATCCACCGGGGCATTCAGTTTATTGATGATAACGCCGGTGATGTTTTTGTTCTTGCTGCCGCCAAAGCTGCTGCGTGCCAGTTCAATACGCTCTTTCAACTGGTCCGGAGAGTCGTTGCCCAGTGCGATAACGAACACGATTTCGGCGTTCAGGGTTTTGGCGATTTCATAGTTCAGCGCGTTGGCAAACTGATGTTTGCGCGTCGGCACCAGACCTTCTACCAGCACCACTTCTGCATCTTTGGTGTTTTCGTGGTAGTTGGCGATGATCTCTTCCATCAGCACGTCTTGCTGGTTGGTGCTGAGCAGCGCTTCAACGTGGCTCATTTTCAGCGGTTCAGCCGCAGTGATGGCTGAGTTGGCGCGGATGATGGTGGTGGTCTGGTCCGGCGTATTATCGCCTGAACGCGGCTGCGCGATCGGTTTGAACACGCTCAGGCGCACGCCTTTTTGTTCCATGGAACGAATGACACCCAGGCTGACGCTTGTCAGACCAACGCTGGTGCCAGTGGGGATCAACATGATTGTACGGGACACGGCTAAACCTCTTTACGGTTGCTCGCTGAGTCAAAAACAGCTTGGTCAGAAACGACACCGTCAGCCTTGGCTGACGGTGTGGGATTACTTGTCTTACGCGGTGAGACGCAGGGCGTCTTGCGCGATAACCAACTCTTCGTTGGTCGGGATCACCAGCGCAGGGCGGCAGCCCTCTTTGCTGATGTTGCCGCCGTTGCCGAAGCGGGCAGCCAGGTTGCGTTCGTGGTCGACTTCAAAGCCCAGCAGGCCCAGCTTGTTCAGCGTCAGTTCACGCACCATGGCCGCGTTTTCACCGATACCGCCGGTGAAGATAACGGCATCCAGACGGCCTTCCATCAGCGCACTGTAGGCACCGATGTATTTGGCCAGACGGTGGCAATACACGTCCATGGCACGTTTGGCATCCGCCTTGGTGGTGTAGTTGTCTTCAACATAGCGGCAGTCGCTGGTGACTTCAGTCAGGCCCAGCAGGCCAGATTCTTTGGTCAGCAGCTTGTTGATAGCTTCAACGCTCATGCCCAGGGAATCGTGCAGGTGGAAGATGATGGCCGGGTCGATGTCACCGCTGCGGGTACCCATGACCAAACCTTCCAGCGGGGTCAGACCCATGGAGGTATCAACACACTTACCGTTACGCACTGCGGTTACGGAACCGCCGTTGCCCAGGTGGCAAGTGATCAGGTTAACTTCGTCAACCGGCTTGTTCAGCGCTTCTGCGGCCTGTTGGGTCACATAGAAATGGCTGGTGCCGTGTGCGCCATAGCGGCGAACGTGATGCTCGGAGTACAGTTTGTACGGCAGCGCATACAGGTAGGATTCTTCCGGCATGGTCTGGTGGAATGCAGTGTCGAATACGGCAACGTTTTTGTCTGCCAGCGCCGGGAATGATTTCAGCGCTTCGTCGATACCAATCAGGTGAGCCGGGTTGTGCAACGGTGCGAACGGCACGGAATCTTTGATGCCTTGCAGCACGTCGTCGTTGATCACGGCAGACTGGGTGAACTTCTCGCCGCCGTGTACGATACGGTGACCGATAGCAACCAGTTGCGCGGAGAGTTCAGGTTTCTGTGCCAGAATGGTGTTAACGATGAAGTTCAACGCTTCGCTGTGTGCAGCGCCTGCGCCCAGCGCAGCTTCCTGCTTGGCACCATCCATTTTCCATTTGAGACGGGCTTCAGGAAGGTGGAAACACTCGGCCAGACCTGACAGGTACTCTTCCCCGTTAACAGCATCGATGATAGCGAACTTCAGGGATGAACTACCGCAGTTAAGAACCAGTACTAACTTACTCGACATGGAAGTACCTACTTGTTATACATGGTGAACAAATGTCAAACAGCGCGTAGCGTAGCCTAAACAGCCGCTGACATTTATGACTAACGTCATGGCACGGTGTGATTTCCCTGACATGACCATGAAAAAGCGCCGATATGGCCTATCCGCATAGCATACTGGATGCACGGCGTGCGAAGATGACATATCGGCCCTGAAAAGCATGTGGCGAAAAATAAGGCGATAAATGTCGCGCCCGCACCAATGGCCCCCTGTTTTTTGCCTATGCTGTAGTTAATACAGTTGAAAACGGCATTCATCATCAAGCACGATGGTGAATGGATCGTTATTCTGGCATGCAGCATGACCACATTGGCTCAGTGACATGACTACTTTAGTATAGATGGCGGCCTACGCCGAGGTAGGATACCGATAGCGTCAGGCAAACACAAAATATATTTTAAGTTTATCAAATAGAGTTGCTGGCTTGTTTTAGGATTTTATTTTTTATCTGTTATTTTGATGATGCAATTGAAAATGGTAATAACTGAAACGGTAACAAAGGAGTCGCCATGAAATCTCAACCTACTGATAAACGCGGGGGATGGCGTGTACTCCATTACGGGCAGCATTATATGAAAACCTGGCCGCTGGATAAACGTCTGGCGCCTGTTTTCCCTGAAAACCGCGTGGTGCGCGCGACGCAGTTCGGTATTCGCTTTATGCCGCCGCTGGCCGTGTTCACCTTAACCTGGCAGATTGCGCTGGGCGGCCAACTGGGGCCGGCGGTTGCTACCGCGTTGTTTGCCTGTAGTCTGCCGTTACAGGGGCTGTGGTGGCTGGGTCGCCGCTCGGTATCACCGTTACCGCCAACGCTCTCCGAATGGTTTCACGATCTCCGCCTTAAACTGCAACAGGCTGGGCTGGCGCTGGCGCCGATTGAAGGTAAACCTACCTATCAGATGCTGGCCGACGTGCTGAAACGTGCTTTTAAACAGCTGGATAAAACCTTTTTAGACGATCTGTGACCCTCTGCATATAGATAGCATTATTTTGTCCTTCCCCTCTGTTTTAAATCAAAAAACCGGAGGCTAGCGCTATCTTCCCACTTTGGGGTATGCGATTCTGGTATCAGGTTAAACGAGTCAGCGGCGTCAGGCCGGTACTATAGAGGTTCAGGAGAGCACGATGGAAATGACCAATGCCCAGAGATTGATCCTTTCGAATCAATACAAAATGATGACGATGATGGATCCGGACAATGCAGAACGCTATCGTCGGCTGCAAACCATCGTCGAGCGCGGCTATGGGCTGCAAATGCGTGAGTTGGATCGGGAATTTGGCGAACTCAGTGAAGAAGTGTGCCGCACCATCATCAATATCATGGAAATGCACCATGCCTTGCAGGTTTCCTGGGATAACCTGAAAGATCGCAAAGATCTGGATCAGCGCCGCCTGACCTTTTTGGGCTTTGATGCCGCGACCGAAGCGCGCTACCTCGGCTTTGTGCGTTTTATGGTGCATGTGGAAGGGCGCTACCCGCATTTCGATTCCGGTACCCACGGTTTCAACGCACAGACCAAAATGTGGGAAAAATATAACCGTATGCTGGCGGTGTGGATGTCTTGTCCGCGCCAGTATCATTTGAGCGCCGTAGAGATTGCGCAAATTATCAATGCCTGAACCGGTGAAATAAACAAAGAGGTGGTTGTGGAGTGTAAAGGTTTTCTGTTTGATTTGGATGGTACGCTGGTGGATTCGTTACCGGCCGTGGAGCGTGCCTGGGTTAATTGGGCGGTTGCCCATGAGATTGAACCCCAGGAGGTGCTCGATTTTATCCATGGCAAACAGGCGATCACCTCGCTGCGCCACTTTTTACAGGGTAAAAGCGAAGCGGAGATCCAGCGTGAGTTTGATGAACTGGAGCGCACCGAAGCGTCGGACACGCAGGGCGTGCAGGCGATGCCGGGCGCAAGCCAACTCCTTGAACGTCTTGACGCGCTTGGCATTCCCTGGGCAATCGTGACCTCAGGCACCGTGCCTATCGCCCATGCGCGCCATCGCGCCGGGCAATTGCCGCAGCCGCAGGTGTTTATCACCGCCGAGCAGGTGGCTCGCGGTAAGCCGCAGCCGGATGCTTACCTGCTGGGTGCCTCAAGCCTGGGCCTGGAACCGCATGAATGCGTGGTGGTAGAAGATGCGCCTGCCGGGTTGGAATCCGGGTTAGCGGCAGGCTGTCAGGTGATTGCCGTTAACGCACCGGCGGATACCCTGGCGTTAGAGGATGTTGATATGGTTCTGACATCGCTGACGCAACTGACCCTGACACCCACGTTGAACGGGGTACGAGTGCATAAGCTAACCGATTGATATACCCGTCATACTTCAAGTTGCATGTGCGTTGGCGGCACTCGCTCACCCGAATCACTTACTTATGTAAGCTCATCGGGATTCGCTCCCTTGCCGCCTTCCTGCAACTCGAATTATTTAGGGTATAAAAGCGTAACTAAATATGATCAAAACCTCGCCTTGGCGGGGTTTTTTTATGGCAGACTACCAGAACAGACTTGGGTTAAGCGTGCTTTTTTAGGCTGTTACCGTCTGACGGTTGTGAGTGACCGTGTTGCCGCTGGCTTACGCGTTTTTTTCGGGAGGATCTTTTGAACCGCGAACTGCTCTGGGTGTTATCCCTGCTGTTGATCGCTATCTTATTGTTTAGCACCAATAAGCTACGCATGGATGTGGTGGCGCTGCTGGTTATCATCGCCTTTGTGTTGAGCGGTACCTTAACGCTGTCGGATGCGTTAGTTGGCTTCAGCGACCCCAACGTGATTCTTATTGCCGCGCTGTTCGTGATTGGCGAAGGGCTGGTCAGAACCGGTGTGGCTTATCAGGTCGGGGAGTGGCTGATTCGCGTCGCGGGCAGCAGCGAGATCAAAATGCTGGTGCTGCTGATGTTGACCGTGGCGGCGCTGGGCGCGTTCATGAGTTCCACCGGGGTGGTGGCGATCTTTATTCCAGTGGTGTTGAGCGTTTCGGCCAAAATGAAAACCTCGCCGGGGCGACTGATGATGCCGCTCAGTTTTGCCGGTCTGATCAGCGGGATGATGACGCTGGTGGCAACGCCGCCCAACATGGTGGTAAGCAGTGAGCTGATGCGTGATGGTAACCACGGTTTCGGCTTTTTCAGCGTCACGCCGATTGGCATGGTGGTGCTGCTGCTGGGCATCGCTTACATGCTGGTGGCTCGATTCTGGTTGAGCGGTATCGACCCGCAAGCAGCGAACAAAGAGGGCTGGAAGCGCAAGACGTTCCGCGACTTGATCCGCGATTATAAACTGACGGGCAGGGCGCGTCGTTTGGCGATACTGCCCGGTTCTCCTTTTATCGGCCACCGCCTTGACGATTTGCGGCTGCGCCAACGCTACGGTGCCAACGTGGTGGGGATTGAGCGCTGGCGTAAGTTCCGTCGCGTGATGGTCAGCGTGGCGGGCAACACCGAACTGCGTTTAAACGATGTATTGCTGATTGATATGTCAGCCTCTGAGATCGATTTGCGTGAGTTTTGTACCTCGCAGCGATTGGAACCGATGGTGCTGCGCGGTGAATACTTTTCCGAACAGGCGCGCGATGTAGGCATGGCGGAAGTGTCGCTGATTCCTGATTCCGAACTGATTGGCAAGACGCTTTATGACGTAGGTTTCCGTAGTCGTTACGGGCTTTCCGTGGTCGGTATCCGCCGCAATGGTGAGGCGATGGATGGGTTGCTGGCAGACGAACCGCTGCAACTGGGCGATATCCTGCTGGTGATTGGCGACTGGCGCATGATCCGCCAACTGCAATCGCAAAAGCATGTAATGCTGGTGTTGAACTTGCCCGCCGAAGTGGATGACGTTGCGCCCGCGGTGAGCCAGGCTCCGCACGCACTGTTCTGTCTGGCGCTGATGGTCGCCATGATGCTGACCGACGAGATCCCCAATGCGATTGCCGCGTTGATTGCCTGCTTGCTGATGGGCAAATTTCGCTGCATCGACATGGAGAGTGCTTACCGCGCAATCCACTGGCCGAGCCTGATTTTGATCGTCGGGATGATGCCGTTTGCGCTGGCACTCCAGCAGACCGGTGGTGTGACGCTGATTGTGAATGGCCTGATGGACATCGCGGGCGGGGCAGGGCCGCAGGTGATGCTGGTGTGCTTGTTTGTCTTGTGTGCAACTATTGGGTTGTTTATTTCCAACACCGCCACCGCTGTGCTGATGGCACCGATAGCCATTGCCGCCGCCAAGCAGATGGGGGTGTCGCCGTATCCCTTCGCCATGATTGTGGCTATTGCCGCCTCTGCGGCCTTCATGACACCGGTTTCGTCGCCGGTGAATACGCTGGTGCTCGGTCCGGGCGGCTACCGTTTTGGCGATTTCGTGAAAGTGGGTGTGCCATTCACCGTGCTGGTAATGGTTGTCAGTGTCATTATGGTGCCGTGGCTCTATGGTTTTTAATTATGGGTTTTAGGTTTTTTTGATTCGCATAAAAAATTGTGCCGAGGTGGGCGGGGCCGCCGGGTGAGCCGCATGGATGCGGCGAAAGGCAGCGCCGCGCCGGGAGCGCGTCGCTGATGGCCCGAATAGCGGACACGGGTGCCGAGGGAACCGCGTAGCGGCACAATTTCTTGCGAAAAGCCAGGGGCCATGGGGCGACGGCGATTGAGCCGCCCCATGTCGGGCGCGTGCACCTTGGTGTACAGAGAATCACGCGAGCTTTCGCGCACGAAACCTTAACAGCACGAACAGAAATACCGATATCAACGCCAGCGTTGCACGCTGATAATAACTTACAGGGTGGAACCCTGACTAATCTCATCCAGCGACAGGCTAAAACTCGGAATAAATATTTCCATAAAGTAGTCCATCTCCGGACTTTGGCGCTGTTGCAGCGTCTTTTCCAGTCGGGTTTTGGCAAGGGCGAACTCGCTGTTACCGGCTGAAAGCTCTTCAAGACATTTCAGGTAGGCGCACAGGGCATCCGCCTGTTTGACGATGGCGTGCTCTTCTTCGCTACAGCAACTGTCGTCAATCAGTTGGCGATAATCCTGCTGTAATTCGGGCGGCAACATGGCAATCAGGCTGCGCTGCGCCAGTTTTTCAATCTTCTTATACTCATGGGCGATCTGCGCATTGAAATATTTGATAGGGGTCGGCATGTCCCCGGTCAACACCTCGCTGGCATCATGATACATCGCCAGCATCCCAATGCGTTCTGCATTCAGGTTGCCGTTGAATTTTCGGTTTTTAATCACCGCCAGCGCGTGAGCAACAAACGCCACCTGAAGGCTGTGCTCAGATACATTTTCGGTGCGCACGTTGCGCATCAGCGGCCAGCGGCTAATCAGTTTCAAGCGGGATAAGTGGGCGAAAAAGTGACTCTGATTCATCGTGTTCTCTCAGACGGCAGCACCATAGTGGGTTATTGTGGCCGCTCTCGGGAAGGATGTAAACCGGGGGAAAGCCGCCAGCGCGTCGTGAAACATGACGCGCTGGCGTGATGCAAGCAAGGGGTTACTGATGGTAGTGCGACAGGAAACGGCCCAGCTTGTGGATGGCGGAATCCAGTTCATCTACGCGCGGCAGCGTGACGATACGCACGTGATCCGGATGCGGCCAGTTAAACGCGGTGCCTTGCACCAACAGCACTTTTTCTTGCAGCAGCAGATCCAACACCATTTTTTGGTCGTCGTGGATATTGAAACGCTTGGCGTCGATACGCGGGAACATGTAGAGCGCCCCCTGCGGTTTGACACAGGAGACACCGGGGATCTGGTTGATCAGTTCCCAAGCGCGCAGACGCTGCTCATACAAGCGTCCACCGGGGTGGATGAACTCGCTGATGCTCTGATACCCGCCCAGTGCGGTCTGAATAGCGTGTTGCATCGGCACGTTGGCACACAGACGCATTGACGCCAGCATTTCCAAGCCTTCGATATAGCCTTTGGCGTGCTTTTTCGGACCGTTAAGTGCCATCCAGCCCTGACGAAATCCGGCCACACGGTAGGTTTTAGATAAACCGTTAAAGGTCACCGTCAGCAGATCCGGTGCCAGCGCGGCGATGGAGTGGTGCTGCGCCTCGTCGTACAGGATTTTGTCGTAGATCTCGTCAGCAAAAATAATCAGGCTGTGCTGGCGTGCAATTTCCACGATCTCCATCAGCAGTTCTTTGCTATAGACGGCACCAGTAGGGTTGTTGGGGTTGATGATCACGATGCCGCGCGTGCGGGGCGTGATCTTGCTGCGAATGTCGTCCAGATCGGGGAACCATCCGGCTTCTTCATCACACAGATAGTGCACCGCATGCCCGCTGGATAGCGAGACTGCGGCGGTCCACAGCGGATAATCCGGTGCAGGAACCAGCATCTCGTCGCCGGTGTTAAGCAAAGCTTGCATAGATTGCACGATCAGCTCGGAGACGCCGTTGCCGATATAGACATCTTCCAGCGTCATTTCACGCATTCCGCGCGCCTGATAATGCTGCACAATGGCCTTACGCGCGGAATAAAGTCCTTTAGAATCGCAATAACCCTGCGCGGTAGGTAAATTACGAATGACATCGACCAGAATTTCATCCGGTGCATCAAAACCAAATGGCGCAGGATTGCCGATGTTCAGTTTGAGTACTTTATTTCCTTCCTCTTCGAGACGCTTGGCTTCTTTTAGCACCGGGCCGCGAATGTCATAGCAAACATTATCCAGCTTTTTAGACTTCTCAATGGGAGACATCATAGATAGAGCGAACCTTTTTCAGGAAAAGCGTATTTCGCGATGAAATAGCATAACCTGCCTAATGTACTCCTGTGTTTACCCCTTTTGAAGAATGATCGTCGATTTTAGTGCAATGCTGCGGGCGGCTGCACTGTTATTGTGCATTTATATCCCCTTCGCATTGCGCTAATCCCTTTTTGAAAAAAGGGAGATAAAGCATCCTGTGCGCCTTTCTTTTCGTCAGGCTATTTATTCGGAGCGTGAAAATATAATTTCCAGTATAAAGGCGGAGCGGTTGTTTTTTTTCCGAGGGGAGAATGATCCCGACACTATTTGGTGGGGGCGTTAGCTGCTGGGTGAAAAGGCGATAATGGTAACGAAACGTGAGTATTTTTTTGCCCTAATCGAACGACTGCGATACTGTCTCAACATGTATTGTTATTAGCGATACATGTAATAAAACACCAGGAATGTTTGTTAAATACTAAAATAGATAAGTGAAAATCGTATGGCCAATGCAAATCGATCGGTACTCAATCTTGATCTCGATCTACTCAGAACGTTTGTAGCGGTAGCGGATTTGAACACTTTCGCCGCCGCCGCCGTGGCGGTTTGCCGCACGCAATCTGCGGTGAGCCAACAGATGCAACGACTGGAACAACTGGTAGGGAAAGAGCTGTTTGCCCGCCACGGTCGTAACAAATTGCTGACAGAACACGGCGTGCAGTTTCTGGGTTATGCCCGCAAGATCCTGCAATTTAACGATGAAGCCTGCACCTCGCTGATGTACAGCGACATGCTCGGCACACTGGCGATCGGCGCATGTGAAGATACGGCAGATAACATTTTGCCTACGCTTCTGCATCGCGTGACCACGCTGTTTCCCAAACTGACCATTGACGTTAGCGTAAAGCCTAGTCCAGAACTGCACAGTATGCTGGAAAAAAAAGCGATTGATTTGGCCATCACTACCATGTCGAGCGATAGCGCTGAGCAAATTTTGCTGCGCACCTCGCCGACCATGTGGTATTGCGCGGCGGATTATCGCTTTCGCCAGGACGAACCCGTGTCGCTGGTGTTGCTGGATGAACCCAGCAATTTCCGCGCATTGGCGATCACCTTGCTCAATGAGGCGGGGATCCCCTGGCGTATTGCCTATGTCGCGTCAACGCTTCCGGCCGTGCGTGCTGCGGTGAAGGCCGGGTTAGGGGTGACGGTGCGAACTGTTGAGATGATGAACCCGGAATTGAGAGTATTGGGTACGGCAGATGGATTGCCGGTACTTCCCGATACGCAATATTTTTTGTGCAAACGCCTGCAAGAAAGCAACACCTTGGCCGATGCCATTTTCAATGTGGTAGAGTCCGGCCACTACTATCGCGGTACGCTGCTCTCTGGAGCCTCAGCCAGCGATGATAGCAGCGCAAGCGAGGGGGATGCGGCGCTGAAAAACGCCCTGTTTATGTAATTCAGAACGTGGCACGCGTTCATACGGGTATGGCGTAGTAGCAGGACGCCGTCATGGCTATGCCCGTTTTTTACTCCCTTATGATTATCCCACTTCGTGATTATTCCCATTCACTCGCGTTCCTCTTATCGTTACTCCTCGCGCTTTCTAAGGTTTTGTATTTTATGAAAAGCTGTTTCTTATTTTTCAAATGAATGTTGCAAACTTTCAGCTGTTAACATTGCCGCTGACAATTGGGTTTTTTTACTAACTAAATTGACAAAAATGTGTGTTGGATCAAAAAATAACCCTATTAACGCTAAGGGGGACCGGGTTTTCCGCACGAAAATGGTATAGTGCTTGTGCATTATCACCTATCCTTTAGCTAGCAGGTTGTTAACAATTGCACCCGCCAGAGCCAGACTGACTCGATTTAGCTAAAGTGTGAAAAGTGAAATGTTAACAAAACAGCGTGCATGTTAAGTTCTGTACTGTTATTTTTAGTAAGGTTGAAAAAAGGTTACAAAATAAAGGACGCAACCACTGCAAAAGCGCTTAACGGAGATGTTTTCCGCACTGTTTGCAGGGTGATTATCCTTCCTTTTAATCGATGTGACGCATTAACTGCCAGTAGAGCAGGTGTTCAACGTCACTTTTGATGAGTAAGCAAGAGTATGTCAACAACGACTGAAATCCTCGCCCATCACTGGGCATTTGCGCTATTCGTTATCATTGCCGTCGGCCTGTGCGGTTTCATGCTGCTGGGCGGGTTCCTGCTAGGCGGGAGAGCCAGGGCAAGGGCAAAGAACGTTCCCTATGAATCCGGGATTGACTCGGTTGGCTCTGCGCGCATGCGCCTGTCCGCCAAGTTCTATCTGGTTGCCATGTTTTTCGTTATTTTCGACGTTGAAGCCCTGTATCTCTATGCCTGGGCCGTTTCCATTCGGGAAAGCGGCTGGCTGGGCTTCATCGAAGCTGCCATTTTCATTTTGGTGTTGTTGGCGGGGTTGGTCTACCTGGTCCGAATCGGCGCGCTCGACTGGACGCCGACGCGTTCAAAACGGCAGGTTATCAAGTCTGACTTTCCGGTTAACACTACCAACACTCATCCGCAGTAACAGCGAGGCACTTTAAGATGGACTATACGCTCACCCGCATAGAGCCGGACGGTGAGAATGACCGTTATCCCCTGCAACGCCAGGAGATCGTTACCGATCCTCTGGAACAGCATGTTCACCGCAGTGTCTTCATGGGAAACCTGGAGCATGCCTTACATGACACGGTCAACTGGGGGCGCAAGAATTCACTGTGGCCCTACAACTTCGGTCTTTCCTGTTGCTATGTGGAAATGGTGACCTCGTTCACCGCCGTGCATGACGTGGCGCGCTTTGGTTCTGAAGTATTACGTGCTTCGCCGCGTCAGGCTGACTTCATGGTAGTGGCCGGAACCTGTTTCACCAAAATGGCCCCGGTGATTCAGCGCCTGTATGAACAGATGCTGGAGCCGAAATGGGTGATTTCCATGGGGGCGTGCGCCAACTCCGGCGGCATGTACGACATCTACTCAGTGGTGCAGGGCGTCGATAAATTCCTGCCGGTGGATGTGTATATCCCGGGCTGCCCGCCGCGTCCTGAAGCGTACATGCAAGCGCTGTTGCTGCTCAAAGAGTCTATTGGTCAAGAGCGCCGCCCTCTGTCATGGGTGGTGGGAGAGCAGGGCGTGTATCGCGCCAACATGCAATCCGAGCGCGAACGCAAACGCGAAGAGCGTATTGCGGTGACGAACCTGCGTTCGCCCGACGAGATTTAATCTGTTAATGGCAAGCAGATTGGCTGCGTAATACTACTCTCACAGAGTAGCAAGATAATAAACGGCAGCCGCACCATTAACAGAATGGCAAAATTACCGTGGTGACATATTTATGACAGATTTAACGACGCACGACCTCGCGCAGCCGGCCTGGGCTACCCGCGATCACCGGGATGATCCCGTCGTTGGCGAGCTGTGTAACCGTTTTGGACCCGAAGCCTTTACCGTGCAGGCAACCCGTACCGGGATGCCGGTTGTATGGGTAAAGCGTGAGCAATTACTGGACGTTGTCACGTTCCTGAAAAAACTGCCCAAACCCTATGTGATGCTGTTCGATCTGCACGGGGTTGATGAGCGCCTGCGCACTCACCGTGACGGCTTGCCTGCCGCAGACTACTCCGTCTTCTATCACTTTATCTCTATTGAACGTAATCGCGACATCATGATCAAGGTGCCATTGTCTGAAAATGACCTGCGCCTGCCGACCATGGTGAAACTGTTCCCCAACGCCAACTGGTATGAGCGTGAAGTGTGGGACATGTTCGGTATTACGTTTGACGGGCACCCGCACCTGACGCGCATCATGATGCCGCAGACGTGGGAAGGGCACCCGCTGCGCAAAGACTACCCGGCGCGCGCCACCGAATTCGATCCCTTTGTGCTGACCAAGCAGAAAGAAGATCTGGAGATGGAATCCCTGACCTTCAAGCCTGAAGACTGGGGCATGAAGCGCGGGACGGAAAACGAAGATTTCATGTTCCTTAACCTCGGACCGAACCACCCCTCATCACACGGGGCGTTCCGCATCATCCTGCAACTGGACGGTGAAGAGGTTGTCGATTGTATTCCTGATGTTGGCTATCACCACCGCGGCGCGGAGAAGATGGGCGAGCGCCAGTCCTGGCACAGCTATATCCCGTATACCGACCGTATCGAATACCTGGGCGGCTGCGTCAATGAAATGCCCTACGTGTTGGCCGTCGAGAAACTGGCAGGGATCGTGGTGCCGGAACGTGTGAACGTTATCCGCGTCATGCTCTCAGAGCTGTTCAGAATAAACAGCCACCTGCTCTACATCAGTACCTTTATTCAAGACGTCGGTGCCATGACGCCGGTCTTTTTTGCCTTTACCGATCGCCAGAAAATTTATGATTTGGTGGAAGCCATCACCGGTTTCCGTATGCACCCGGCCTGGTTCCGTATCGGCGGCGTAGCACACGACCTGCCGCGTGGTTGGGAACGTCTGCTGCGTGAGTTCCTGGACTGGATGCCCAAGCGTCTGGATACGTATGTAACGGCGGCGCTGAAAAACACTATCCTCAAAGGACGTACGCAAGGCGTGGCGGCGTACAACGCCAAGGAAGCGCTGGAGTGGGGCGTCACCGGGGCGGGGTTGCGCGCTACCGGCGTGGCGTTTGACGTGCGTAAATGGCGTCCGTACTCCGGCTATGAAAACTTTGACTTTGAAGTTCCGGTCGGCGATGGCATCAGTGACTGCTATGCCCGTGTGATGCTGAAAGTGGAAGAGCTGCGTCAGAGCCTGCGGATTCTGGAGCAGTGCCTGAACAACATGCCGGAAGGCCCGTTCAAAGCCGATCACCCGCTGACCACGCCGCCGCCGAAAGAGCGCACGTTGCAGCACATCGAAACGCTGATCAACCACTTCCTCCAGGTTTCCTGGGGTCCGGTGATGCCGCAAAACGAGTCGTTCCAGATGGTCGAGGCGACAAAAGGCATCAACAGTTATTACCTGACCAGCGACGGCGGCACCATGAGCTACCGCACCCGTATTCGCACCCCGAGCTACGCACACTTGCAGCAGATCCCTTCCGTGATTCGCGGTTGTCTGGTGTCTGACCTGATCGTGTACCTCGGGAGTATTGATTTCGTTATGTCAGATGTGGATCGCTAATTATGCATGATCAAGACACTCAACAACCTATTAACGCCGCAGCCGATGCCGCGCCGAACGAGTCTGTTTTTGTATTGAGCGACGCTGAGCGCGATGCCATCGAGCATGAGAAACATCACTACGAAGATGCGCGCGCGGCGTCCATCGAAGCGTTGAAAATTGTCCAGAAGCATCGTGGTTGGGTGCCGGATGGCGCTATCCATGCCATTGCCGACATTCTGGGGATTCCGGCCAGCGATGTGGAAGGCGTGGCGACGTTTTACAGCCAGATTTTCCGTCAACCGGTCGGACGACACGTGATTCGCTATTGCGACAGCGTGGTGTGTTACATCAACGGTTTTCAGGGCGTGCAGGCGGCGCTGGAACGAAAACTGAAGATCAAGCCCGGTCAAACCACCTTTGATGGCCGTTTTACCCTGTTGCCGACCTGCTGCCTGGGCAACTGTGACAAAGGCCCGTCGATGATGATCGACGAGGATACGCACAGTCATGTCAAGCCTGACGATATCGATTCGCTATTGGAGCCGTATCAATGAGTATGAACAGGATTTTGACGCCCGAACAGCATCCGCTGACCTGGCGTCTGCGCGATGACAAGCAGCCGGTATGGCTCGACGAATACCGCGCCAAGAATGGCTACGCGGCGGTGCAGAAAGCGCTCAGCGGCATGGCGCAGGACGAAGTGGTCAGTCTGGTAAAAGACGCCGGCCTGAAAGGGCGCGGCGGTGCAGGCTTCTCCACCGGTCTGAAATGGAGCCTGATGCCGAAAGACGAAAGCATGAACATCCGCTATCTGCTGTGTAACGCGGATGAGATGGAGCCGGGCACCTACAAAGACCGCTTGCTGATGGAAGAACTGCCGCACCTGCTGGTGGAAGGTATGCTGATCAGCGCGTTCGCGCTCAAGGCGTATCGCGGCTATATCTTCCTGCGTGGCGAATACGTGGAAGCTGCGGTTAACCTGCGTCGCGCTATCGAAGAAGCCAAACAGGCGGGCCTGCTCGGTAAAAATATTCTCGGCAGTGGATTCGATTTCGAGCTGTTCGTGCACACCGGTGCCGGACGCTATATCTGTGGTGAAGAGACCGCGCTGATCAACTCGCTGGAAGGCCGTCGCGCGAATCCGCGCTCCAAGCCGCCGTTCCCGGCTTCCGCCGGTGCATGGGGCAAGCCGACCTGCGTGAACAACGTGGAAACCCTGTGTAACGT
Organism: Candidatus Symbiopectobacterium sp. NZEC151; assembly: GCF_025962655.1. Lineage (GTDB taxonomy): Bacteria > Pseudomonadota > Gammaproteobacteria > Enterobacterales > Enterobacteriaceae > Symbiopectobacterium. Next base: position 373,677 of record NZ_JAGFPE010000004.1, read on the forward strand.
GCCTGCGATCATCGCGCACGGCGCCGAATGGTATCAGGGATTGTCTGCTGGTAAGAGTAAAGATGCTGGCACCAAGCTGATGGGGTTCTCTGGCCGTGTGAAAAATCCCGGTCTGTGGGAACTGCCGTTTGGCACCACGGCGCGCGAGATTTTGGAAGACTACGCGGGCGGCATGCGCGATGGGCTTAAATTTAAAGCCTGGCAGCCGGGCGGTGCAGGTACCGATTTTCTCACCGAGGCTCACCTCGATCTGCCGATGGATTTCGAGCATATCGCCAAGGCAGGCAGCCGTCTCGGCACCGCGCTGGCAATGGCGGTGGATCACGAGATCAATATGGTGGGGCTGACCCGCAATCTGGAAGAGTTCTTTGCCCGTGAATCCTGTGGCTGGTGTACGCCGTGCCGCGACGGTTTGCCGTGGAGCGTGAAGATCCTGCGTGCGCTGGAGCGAGGCGAAGGGCAACCCGGCGATATCGAAACGCTGGAACAGCTGTGCCGCTTCCTCGGGCCGGGCAACACCTTCTGCGCCCATGCGCCAGGTGCCGTTGAGCCGCTGCAAAGTGCTATCAAGTATTTCCGTGACGAATTTGAAGCGGGCATTGCGCCGCAATATCTGGGAAATACCAAAGCGATTGGCGGTATTCAGCCGAACCTGCTGAAAGAGCGTTGGTAATCAAGCCGACAATAACAGGAGACGAAGCACGTCTCCGCTGGCGGATAGCCTGCTCTTATTACAGAATTTTTGATTAGCGCCTGTGGCAACACGGGCCATTATGGAAGCATGCTGACTATGGCTACGATTCATGTAGACGGCAAAGAGTATGAGGTGAACGGCTCGGACAACCTGCTAGAGGCTTGTCTGACGCTGGGGCTTGATATTCCTTACTTTTGCTGGCATCCCGCGCTGGGTAGCGTCGGTTCCTGCCGCCTCTGCGCGGTGAAGCAGTACCAGAATGCGGAGGACACGCGTGGCCGTCTGGTCATGTCCTGTATGACCCCCGCAACCGATGGCGCATTTATCGCCATCGACGATGAGGAAGCCAAACTGTTCCGTAAAACCATCGTCGAATTCCTGATGACCAACCACCCGCACGACTGCCCGGTCTGCGAAGAGGGTGGCAACTGTCATTTGCAGGATATGACGGTGATGACGGGACACAACTTCCGTCGCTATCGCTTTACCAAACGTACTCACCGCAATCAGGATTTGGGGCCGTTTATCTCGCATGAGATGAACCGCTGCATCGCCTGCTATCGCTGTGTGCGTTACTACAAGGACTATGCCGGTGGCACCGATCTGGGCGTGTATGGTGCCCATGACAACGTCTACTTTGGCCGTCCTGAAGATGGCGTGTTGGAAAGCGAGTTTTCCGGCAACCTGGTCGAAGTGTGTCCGACCGGGGTGTTCACCGATAAAACCCACTCTGCGCGCTACAACCGCAAATGGGATATGCAGTTTGCGCCCAGCGTTTGCCAGCAGTGCAGCGTCGGATGTAACACCAGTCCGGGCGAGCGTTACGGCGAGCTGCGTCGTATTGAAAACCGCTATAACGGCAGTGTGAACCACTATTTCCTGTGTGACCGTGGCCGCTTTGGCTACGGCTACGTCAACGCGAAAGATCGTCCGCGTCAGCCGATGCAGCGTCGTGGCGATGACTGGATTGCCCTCAACGCCGAACAGGCGCTGCAAGGGGCGGCGGATGTGCTGCGTCAATCAAAACGCGTCATCGGCATCGGTTCTCCGCGCGCCAGCGTGGAAAGCAACTTTGCGCTGCGTGAGCTGGTGGGGGCGGAAAGCTTCTACACCGGTATTGCCCACGCTGAGCAGGCGCGTCTACAACTGATCCTCAACGTGTTGCGCGACAGCGGTGTACGTACGCCGATGTTGCGTGATATCGAAAGCTATGACGCCGTGTTGGTGCTGGGTGAAGATTTGACCCAAACCGGCGCGCGCATCGCGCTGGCAGTACGTCAGGCGGTGAAGGGTAAAGCACGTGAAATGGCAGCGGCGCAAAAAGTGGCCGACTGGCAGATTGCGGCCATTCTCAACATCGGCCAGCACGCCAAGCACCCGCTGTTTATGACGTCGGTGGATAAAACCCGTCTGGATGACATTGCGGCCTGGAACTACCGCGCACCGGTGGAGGATCAGGCACGCCTTGGCTTCGCCATCGCCCATGCGCTGGATGAAAATGCCCCGGCAGTCACCGATTTGGATGCCTCGCTGGCACCGAAAATCGATGTTATCGTGCAGGCGCTGGCAGGGGCGAAAAAGCCGCTGATTATCTCCGGCACCCATTCTGGCAGCGAAGCGATTATCGAAGCGGCCGCCAACGTGGCGAAAGCGCTCAAACAACGCGGTTCTGATGTCGGTGTGACTTTTGTTGCCTCCGCCGCGAACAGCATTGGCCTGTCAATGATCGGCGGCGGTTCGTTGGACGATGCGCTGGCGCAGTTGGAGAGCGGTGCCGCCGATAGCGTGGTGGTGCTGGAAAACGATCTCTATCGCCACGCTCCGCAGGCACGTGTGGATGCGGCGCTGGCTAAAGCCACCAACCTGATCGTGCTGGATCATCAGCGCACCGCGATCATGGACAACGCGTCGTTGATCCTCCCGGCTGCCAGCTTTGCTGAAAGTGACGGTACGCTGGTCAATCAGGAAGGCCGCGCTCAGCGCTTCTTCCAGGTGTACGATCCGGCCTACTACGATAACAGCGTGGTGATGCTGGAAAGTTGGCGCTGGTTGCATTCGCTGGCGACCACCTACCAGAGCCGCAAGGTCGATTGGACGCAACTGGATCACGTTATCGATGCCTGTGTGGCCGCGTTGCCGCAGTTGGCAGGCGTCAAAGACGCTGCACCGGATGCCAATTTCCGCATCAACGGGCAAAAACTGGCGCGTTCGCCAAACCGCTCCAGTGGTCGTACGTCCATGCGCGCCAACATCAGCGTGCATGAACCACGTCAGCCACAAGACAAAGACACCATGTTCGCCTTCTCGATGGAAGGGAACAACAGCCCGACGGCCGCGCGCCAGCAGATTCCGTTTGCCTGGTCTCCCGGTTGGAACTCCCCGCAGGCGTGGAACAAATTCCAGGACGAAGTGGGCGGTCACCTGCGCCACGGCGATCCGGGGGTGCGTTTGATCGAAGCGGGTGAAGGCAAACTGGGTTACTTCGACGCCATTCCGGCAGCGTTTAACGCACAGCCGGGGCAATGGCGCGTCGCACCTTACTACCACCTGTTCGGCAGTGAAGAGATGACACAGCGCTCTACGGTTATTCAACAACGTATGGATGAAGCTTACGTGATGGTCAGTCTCGCCGATGCGGCGCTGCTGGGCGTTAACGCAGGCGCGCTGCTTGAGCTGCGCTGTCAGGGGCAGACCCTGCGTCTGCCGCTGCGCCTGAGCGACGCTCTGCGTCAGGGACAGGTCGGATTGCCGTTAGGGTTCCCGGGTATTGCGCCGTCGCTGGCAGGGGCAACCATTGAAAGTCTGCGGGAGGCTGCACAATGAGCTGGTTAACACCGGAGGTTATGGATACCTTGATCGCCGTCGGCAAAGCCGTGGTGATCCTGCTGGTGGTGGTCACCTGCGGCGCATTCATGAGTATGGGCGAACGCCGTCTTCTGGGGCTGTTCCAGGGGCGTTACGGACCCAACCGTGTGGGCTGGGGCGGCTCGTTGCAGCTGGTCGCGGACATGATCAAGATGTTCTTCAAAGAGGACTGGGTGCCGCGCTTTACCGACCGCGTGATTTTCACGTTGGCACCGGTAATTGCCTTTACCTCGCTGCTGCTCTCGTTTGCCATCGTGCCGGTCACCCCGACCTGGGGCGTGGCCGATTTAAACATCGGCCTGCTGTTCTTCCTGATGATGGCGGGGCTGGCGGTATACGCCGTGCTGTTCGCCGGTTGGGCGAGCGGTAACAAATACTCCCTGCTGGGGGCGGTGCGTGCATCCGCACAAACGCTGAGCTACGAAGTGTTTCTCGGTTTGTCGCTGATGGGCGTGGTGGCACAGGCGGGCTCGTTCAACATGCGCGATATCGTCGAATCTCAGGCGCATTTGTGGAACGTTATCCCGCAGTTCTTCGGCTTTCTGACCTTTGCCATCGCCGGTGTGGCGGTGTGTCACCGTCATCCTTTCGACCAACCGGAAGCGGAACAGGAACTGGCGGATGGTTACCACATCGAATATTCCGGTATGAAGTTCGGTCTGTTCTTCGTCGGTGAATATATCGGTATCGTGACCGTATCGGCGCTGATGGTAACGCTGTTCTTCGGTGGCTGGCATGGCCCGCTGTTACCGCCTTTCGTCTGGTTTGCGCTGAAAACCGGTTTCTTCATGATGATGTTCATCCTGATCCGTGCTTCGTTGCCGCGTCCGCGCTATGACCAGGTGATGACCTTCGGGTGGACCGTCTGTTTGCCGTTAACGCTGCTCAATCTGCTGGCGACGGCGGCCGTGATTTTGTACAACGCACACTAAAGGGAACTGAACCATGAAGATAAAAGACATTGTGGTTGGTTTCGGTACCCAGGTACGCAGTATCTGTATGGTCGGGTCCAACGCCTTTAAAAAGCGTGAAACCAAAATGTATCCGGAAGAGCCGGTTAACCCACCACCACGCTACCGTGGCCGTATTGTGCTGACGCGCGATCCGGATGGTGAGGAGCGCTGTGTGGCTTGTAACCTGTGCGCCGTGGCCTGTCCGGTTGGCTGTATCTCGTTGCAGAAAGCGGAAATGAAGGATGGCCGTTGGTATCCCGAGTTTTTCCGCATCAACTTCTCGCGCTGCATTTTCTGCGGCTTCTGTGAAGAAGCGTGCCCGACTACCGCGATTCAGCTGACGCCGGATTTTGAGATGGGCGAGTACAAGCGCCAAGATCTGGTGTACGAGAAACAAGATCTGTTGATCTCTGGGCCCGGTAAATACCCGGAATACAACTTCTACCGGATGGCGGGCATGGCTATCGATGGGAAAGAGAAGGGCGACGCCGAAAACGAAGCCAAACCCATTGATGTCAAAGGCCTGTTGCCCTAAGGAGCCGAGCATGGAATTCGCGTTTTATGTATCGGGGTTAATCGCCATTCTGGCGACCATACGTGTGATTACCCACACTAACCCCGTACATGCATTGTTGTATTTAATCGTCTCACTGCTGGCTATCTCCGGCGTATTTTTCTCGCTGGGGGCCTATTTCGCCGGTGCGGTGGAAATCATCGTTTATGCCGGTGCCATCATGGTGCTGTTCGTGTTCGTGGTGATGATGCTGAACTTGAATAGCGTAGACCAACAGGAAAGTGCCTGGTTGAAACCGAGCGTGTGGATTGGCCCGGCGTTGCTGGCGCTGGTTCTGCTGCTTGTCGTGGTGCGCGCCATTTTCAGTATCAGCAGCGCGGAAATTGCAGGGAACATGATTGATGCCAAAGCCGTTGGCATCACGCTGTTTGGACCTTATGTGTTGGCGGTGGAGTTGGCCTCTATGCTGCTGCTGGCCGGGCTGGTGGTAGCGTTCCATGTGGGCCGTGAGGACAAGATGGTCGATAGCCAGGCTAAAGAAGAGACCGAGAAGAAACTGGCGGAGGAGCGTGCATGATCCCGTTACAACATGGGTTAGCTTTGGCTGCCATTTTATTTTTTCTCGGCCTGACGGGCCTGATTATTCGGCGTAACTTGTTATTTATGCTGATTAGTCTGGAAGTAATGATCAATGCCGCCGCGCTGGCGTTTGTGGTTGCCGGCAGCTATTGGGGGCAAGCGGATGGGCAGGTGATGTATGTTCTGGCGATCACGCTGGCAGCAGCGGAAGCCAGTATCGGTCTGGCGCTGTTGCTCCAGATGTATCGCCGTCGTCATACCCTGAATATCGATACTGTCAGTGAGATGCGCGGATGAACTTACTCTACTTAACCATACTATTCCCGCTGCTCGGCTTTTTGCTGTTGGCATTTTCACGCGGTCGCTGGTCGGAAAACACCGCCGCTACCGTGGGCGTGGGGTCTATCGGGTTGGCCGCATTGACCACCTGCTGGGTCGCGATTGATTTCTTTGCGCAGCACCATGAAGGCGGCGTGACCTTTTTCAATCAACATCTGTGGACCTGGATGGCAGTAGGCAACTTTGACATTGCCTTCCGCTTGGCGCTGGATGGTCTGTCTCTCACCATGTTGTCGGTGGTGACGGGCGTTGGCTTCTTTATCCATCTGTTTGCCTCCTGGTATATGCGCGGTGAAGAGGGCTACTCCCGTTTCTTCGCTTACACCAACCTGTTTATTGCCAGCATGGTGATTCTGGTGTTGGCGGATAACCTGCTGCTGATGTACCTCGGCTGGGAAGGGGTAGGGCTGTGCAGCTATCTGCTGATCGGTTTCTACTACACCAATCCGAAGAACGGTGCGGCGGCGATGAAAGCCTTCGTGGTGACGCGCGTCGGTGACGTGTTCCTGGCCTTTGCGCTGTTTATCCTGTTCAAAGAGTTGGGCACGCTCAATTTCCGCGAGCTGATGGTGTTGGCACCGCAGAAACTGGCAGAAGGGTCTCCGGCGATTACCTGGGCAACGCTGATGTTGCTGGGCGGCGCGGTGGGTAAATCTGCCCAGTTGCCGCTGCAAACCTGGCTAGCGGATGCGATGGCGGGCCCGACACCGGTTTCTGCGCTGATTCACGCGGCCACCATGGTGACCGCGGGGGTTTACCTGATTGCCCGTACCAACGGTTTGTTCCTGATGGCACCGGATGTGCTGCATCTGGTGGGCGTTGTCGGTGCTGTGACGCTGGTGCTGGCAGGGTTTGCCGCGCTGGTGCAAAGCGACATCAAACGCGTGTTGGCCTACTCCACCATGAGCCAGATTGGTTACATGTTCCTGGCGTTGGGCGTGCAGGCGTGGGACGCGGCGATTTTCCACCTGATGACGCACGCCTTCTTTAAAGCGTTGCTGTTCCTGGCCTCCGGCTCGGTGATTCTCGCCTGCCATCATGAACAGAACATCTTCAAGATGGGCGGGCTGCGTAAAACCATTCCACTGGTGTACGTCAGCTTCCTGATTGGCGGCTCGGCGCTGGCGGCGCTGCCGTTGGTCACCGCAGGTTTCTTCAGTAAAGATGAAATTCTGGCGGGTGCCTGGGCTAACGGCCATATGGATCTGATGATGGCGGGGCTGGCCGGGGCGTTTATGACGTCGCTGTACACCTTCCGCATGATCTTTATCGTGTTCCACGGCGAAGCGAAGACCAAAGCGCACGCAGGTAAAGGGCTGTCTCACCACATTCCGTTGCTGGTGCTGATGGTGCTCTCAACCTTCGTCGGGGCGCTGATTGTGCCGCCGTTGCACGGCGTGCTGCCGCAGACCACGGAACTCGGCCATGACCGTACCTTGACGCTGGAAATCGCGTCTGGCGTGGTGGCGATTGCCGGTATTTTGCTGGCTGCCGTGCTGTGGCTGGGTAAACGCCAGTTCGTGACCAGCGTAGCGCAGAGTGCACCGGGTCGCTTCTTCTCCACCTGGTGGTTCCATGCCTGGGGATTTGACTGGCTGTATGACAAAGTCTTCGTACAACCGTATCTGGCGATTGCCAAACTGCTACAGCACGACCCGTTGAACGCGATGATGGGTTTGCCTGCCGTGGTGGTGCGTTGGGGCAACAAAGGGTTGACCGTCAGTCAGAATGGTCAACTGCGCTGGTATGTTGCGTCAATGGGCATAGGGGCGGTTGTGGTGCTGGCATTGTTACAGTTTATCTGATGGCCTGTTTTTTGATGAAACAGTGCCGTGAGATAAACGCGATGAAAGACACGCAGTAATGATGCGCAGGGGCGGGAGGCCAATAATAATGGCTTCCGCCACAGCAAGTTTTCAGATTTCTTAAAATTAGGGACGCAAAACGCCATGCTACTACCTTGGCTAATACTTCTCCCCTTTATCGGCGGCCTGCTGTGCTGGCAGCTCGAGCGCTTCGGCACCCGCGTGCCGCGCTGGATCGCACTGATATCGATGGGGTTAACGCTGGTGCTGTCGCTGCTGCTTTGGTCGCAGGGCGGGTACTCTTTAACGGCGCAGGCTGATGTGCCGCTGTGGCAGTCTGAATACAACGTGTCGTGGATCCCGCGCTTCGGTATCGGTATTCACCTGGCACTGGACGGGTTGTCGCTGCTGATGGTGGTGCTGACCGGTCTGCTGGGGGTGTTGGCAATCCTGTGTTCGTGGAATGAAATCCAACGTTATCAGGGCTTCTTCCACCTCAACCTGCTGTGGATTCTGGGTGGCGTGATTGGCGTGTTCCTGGCGATCGACATGTTCCTGTTCTTCTTCTTCTGGGAGATGATGCTGGTGCCGATGTATTTCCTCATCGCACTGTGGGGACACAAAGGTTCCGATGGGAAAACGCGTATTACCGCGGCCACCAAGTTCTTTATCTACACCCAGGCCAGCGGCCTGATCATGCTGATCGCCATTCTGGCGTTGGTGTTTGTGCATCACGATGCCACCGGGGTATGGACCTTCAGCTACACCGATCTGCTGCACACGCCGATGTCGCGTGGCGTGGAATACATGCTGATGCTGGGCTTCTTTATCGCCTTTGCGGTGAAGATGCCAGTGGTGCCGCTGCACGGCTGGTTGCCGGATGCGCACAGTCAGGCACCGACGGCGGGTTCCGTCGACCTGGCGGGTATCTTGCTGAAAACGGCGGCCTACGGTCTGCTGCGTTTCAGCCTGCCGCTGTTCCCGAATGCCTCCCATGAATTTGCCCCCATCGCGATGTGGCTGGGCGTTATCGGTATCTTCTACGGCGCCTGGATGGCGTTTATGCAGACCGACATCAAGCGCCTGATTGCCTACACCTCGGTGTCTCACATGGGCTTTGTGATGATCGCCATCTACTCCGGTAGCCATCTGGCTTATCAGGGGGCGGTCATTCAGATGATTGCGCACGGGCTTTCTGCGGCCGGTCTGTTTATTCTGTGCGGCCAGTTGTATGAGCGTCTGCATACGCGCGATCTGCGCCAAATGGGCGGTTTGTGGGCACGCATTCGTTTCTTGCCCGCGCTGTCGCTGTTCTTCGCGGTGGCGACGCTGGGGATGCCGGGTACCGGCAACTTCGTGGGCGAGTTCATGATTCTGTTCGGTAGCTATCCTGTCGTGCCGGTGATTACCGTGATTTCGACCTTTGGTCTGGTGTTCGCCTCCGTCTACTCGCTGGTGATGATGCAACGCGCTTACTACGGCACACCAAAATCCGAGGAGAAACTGCCGGGGATGTCCACCCGTGAATTGTCGATGGTGATGTTGCTGGTGGTATTGCTGGTGCTGCTCGGGTTGTTCCCGCAGACCATCCTGAATACGTCTGATGCGGCAATGGCTAATATTCAGCATTGGTTTATGTCATCAGTGACTGATTCAACACTTTCAACGACAAGGCCGTAATTCGCCATGACAATAACTCTTCAACACCTGGTCGCGCTTCTGCCGCTGTTAATCGTCGGTTTGACCGCCGTGGTTGTGATGCTGTGCATTGCGTGGCGACGCAACCATTTCTTCAATGCCACTGTCACGGTGATCGGTCTTAACATTGCGTTGGTCTCACTGATTCTGGTGGGTAACGCCGGGCCGATGGACGTGACGCCGCTGCTGCGGGTAGACGGTTTTTCGATGTTCTACACCGCGCTGGTGCTGCTTGCCAGTTTGGCGACCTGCACGTTCGCTTACCCGTGGCTGGAAGGCTATCCGGATAACCGCGACGAGTTTTATCTGCTGGTGGCGATTGCCGCACTGGGCGGTGTTCTGTTGGCGAGCGCTAACCATTTGGCATCGCTGTTCATCGGTATTGAGCTTATCTCCCTGCCGCTGTTTGGTCTGGTGAGCTATGCCTTTCGTCAGCGTCGCTCACTGGAAGCGGGCATCAAGTACATGCTGCTTTCTGCTGCCGCCTCTTCCTTCCTGCTGTTTGGGATGGCGCTGGTGTATGCTGATTCGGGCAACCTGAGCTTTGCCAGCCTGGGCGCACGTATGGCCGATCGCACGCTGCACGAGCCGCTGCTGCTGGCCGGTCTCGGCATGATGATCGTCGGTTTAGGGTTCAAACTCTCGCTGGTGCCGTTTCACCTGTGGACGCCGGACGTGTATCAAGGTGCGCCAGCGCCGGTCTCGACCTTCCTGGCGACCGCCAGCAAGATCGCCATTTTTGGTGCCGTGATGCGTTTGTTCCTGTATGCACCGATGGTGGACAGTGATTCGGTCAGAACCGCGCTGGGTGTGATTGCGTTTGCCTCCATCCTGTTTGGTAACCTGATGGCCGTCACGCAAAGCAACGTCAAGCGTCTGCTCGGTTACTCTTCCATTGCGCACCTCGGTTACCTGCTGGTAGCGCTGATAGCGGTGCAAACTCACCAGTTGGCGTTGGAAACCGTCGGCGTCTATCTGGCGGGTTATCTGTTCAGCAGTCTGGGCGCTTTTGGCGTCGTCAGCCTGATGTCCAGCCCGTACCGCGGTCCAGATGCGGATTCTCTGTTCTCTTATCGCGGACTGTTCTGGCACAAGCCGATTCTGTCTGCGGTAATGACGGTGATGATGCTCTCTCTGGCCGGTATCCCGATGACGCTCGGCTTCTTCGGCAAATTCTATGTGCTGGCCGTGGGCGTTGATGCCAAGCTGTGGTGGCTGACAGGCGCGGTGGTGGTGGGGAGTGCTATCGGCCTCTACTACTATCTGCGCGTGTTGGTGAGCCTGTATCTCACCGCACCGCAAGAACGTCAGCGTGATACGCCTAATAACTGGGCGCTGACCGCAGGCGGCGTGGTGGTACTGATTTCCGCCATCGCGGTATTGCTGCTGGGTCTCTATCCGCAGCCGTTGATTTCACTGGTACAGATGGCGCAGCCGCTGATGTAATGCATTAGCGTTGCGCTATAACGCCGTCGCAGCTGTTACCGGTTGCGGCGGCTTTTTTCTGCGCGTCATGTTGGTCTGATAGCCGCCTTTATTGCTATTTTCGGAATGGTCTGTGGCCATCGAGGTCCTAAGGTGCCAAGAACTTGACTATAGTTAATCTACCGTTGTGTGAAATAACATGGAGTAGATTATGGCTGATAAAAAACAACCGACTGAAGATATTCGTATTGAAGACGATGCTAAATTATTAGCAGATACGTTGGATGATATATTGCGTTATTCTGGCGACAGTGCTGATGAGGCCTATATAACGTTAAAGAAAAATGCGGAAAATGCCCTATTGGAAGTTAAATCGAGATTAGGTATATCCGACAGTTATTATGCCAAGGCAAAACAAGTCGCAAATCGTGCGGATGGTTATGTGCACAAAAAGCCATGGCACAGTGTCGGTGTGGGCGCATCGATAGGGATCGTGCTTGGCCTGCTGTTGGCGCGCCGCTAACGTTATTTTTCAACGAGGTACGGTGATAATGTGATTATTACCGTGCTGTTTTTTCGCCTTTATTAATACGCTGACTATTTTCAAGGAAATATTATCTCGCTGTTATTATATTACGCCGACTCATCGAATAAATCCGTTACTTGTTTATCGACGCTAAATATCTTTGCAATAAGCGAAGATTCTCATTTATTTTCTCAGTGGGTAAATTTGTTTCTTCCTGGCTAGCATATCTGCTACTGTGTTGCCGTCATTAACGTTACTCTTACCTGTAAATAATATCACTAACGGATAAGTGCATTACTGCTTTGGTGCGGGGCTGATGCGGGTATTATCATCACACACTTCAGTTGAGATACTCCGCGGTATAAACCGGCATTGCCAGAATGCATGAAGATATTGAGGAGCACCGTCAAGCATGAAGACGCCAAGGCCTCGATGGAACAGAGGCACCTTGTTTTCTTCCCGGCCACCTCTGTTTACCTCGGCGCGCAACAAACTTAGCCGCAAATACTTATTACCTCAATCACTGTCAAATGCGTGGGGTGTTGAAGCGCTGCAACTTGATGAAGAGGCAATGCAACATCAGTCATTAACGCTAAAGCAACTGCGCCTTTGTCTGCCCGATGGCTCTCGGATTGACACCGCCGGTGTGTCAGCGCTTTGCTGCGCAATACCGCTGGAACAACATCTGGCACAACGGCAGCAACAGGTGGATGTGCTGCTGGCGGTCCCTGCCAACGAGCACCCGCGTAATCTGTTACCTCATCGCTGTCGTGCGCAGGAACCGACTGCATTAGCCTATCCAGTCAGAACATCGGGTAGAGAATCCAGCGAAAGCGGTGTGCCAGCAAGCCGCGCGATCCGTGTGCGCTTTAGCGTTGATGAGAACCGTGGTTATCAAACCTATCCCATTGCGCGACTTAATCGCAATGCGCAAGGGCGCTGGGAAATCGATCCCTCGTTCATCCCACCGCTGCTAACGTTTTCCGCCTCACCGATGCTGGTGGCACTGTCGAAGAAACTGTTGTTACGTTCACGCATGAAACGTCGCCTGCTGGCGCTGCGCCATGAACCACCGGAACAAAATGGACAGCCCGATATCCCGCGGTTTTGGCTGCTGAATGTGCTAAATCGCTACGAGTCTGTGCTGAGTGAGGTCAGTCTGGCGACAGCGTTGCATCCGGAATTGGTCTATCGCGAGCTGGTTAAACTCGCCGGGCCGTTGTTGCCCTATACGCAGGCGTGGAGCTCGGCTGATATTCCACGCTATGATCATTCCCGGCTTGGCGACGTGTTCCCGTCTCTCTTTTCACTGCTCAGTGCGTTACTTGAAACCTGTTTGCCTGCACGGGCCGTGGGGATAGCGCTGATGCGTGAAAAGGATCACCTGTGGGTCGGGCAGTTGCCGCCGCATAATCTGGATTCTGTCTCCGGGATTTATCTGCTGGCGCGCTCTTCCTGGCCTTCACACCGACTGCGCACACATATCATGACACAGTGTGAGGTTGGGACGCGGCATGCCGTCCATGCGCGTAAAGCGGCGGTGGATCAGGGCAAAGCGCTACAACCCGTGAGCCACATTCCTGCGGCGATCCCGCTGAATTGGGAAAACCTCTGTTTTGTGGTCGACCTTGAACATTCCGGCGTGCAGGATGCGCTGGCTTCCGGGCATTGTGCTATCTCGGTGCCCGATCACGGCGGTGATTTAACGCTGAAGCTGTTCGCCGTGATGAAGGAGTGAGCCGCCGCCTTCCCCTCAGAGTTCGGTGTCAGACAGCCAATAAATGGCTTCGTAAGGGCGCAGCGTCAGTGACGCCGGGTGTACGGGCGGGTCATCATAGTTGCTCAGCAGCAGACGCCAGCCCTGTAGGGGAGGCAGAGTCGGCAGCATGTAATACTGCATGTCCCGGCTGAGGTTGGCGAGCACCAGCAACTGTTGTCCCTGCCAGCGGCGGCGATAGAACCAGATGCGTGGATGCTCAGGGTCCAGGTCTTGATAGTCGCCATAGGTCAGCAGTGGAAGCGCTTTACGCAGGGCGATCAACCGTTGGTAGGTGTAAAACACCGAGTGCGGATCGGCAAGTGCCTGCGCAACATTGATCTCCGCGTAACCTGCGCCGGGGGAGATCCAGGGGGTACCTGAGGTAAAACCAGCAGACGGCGCCGCTGACCACTGCATCGGGCTGCGCCCATTATCGCGTGATTTGTGGGCAAGAATGCGCAACACCTGCGCTGGCGTTTCGCCGTTGGCGAGACGTTCCGCGTAGACATTCAGGCTTTCGATATCGCGATAGTGCTCAAGGGTGTTATAACCGGGGTTGGTCATGCCGATCTCTTCCCCCTGATAAATATAGGGGGTGCCCTGCATACCGTGCAGCACCATCGCCAGCATTTTGGCCGACGGAGTGCGATAGTCGCCCTCATCGCCAAAACGAGAAATGATGCGTGGCTGATCGTGATTACACCAGAACAGCGCACTCCACGCTTTATTATGCATACCGCGCTGCCAGCGATTGAACAGTGCCTTTAACTGAACAAAATCGGGGGCTGCCAACGTCCATTTTTCCCCACCGGGGTAATCCACCTTTAAATGATGGAAGTTGAACGTCATCGACAGCGCATTGCCCGACAGCGGCGCATAGTGCAGGCACTGTTCAAGGGTGGTCGAGGACATTTCACCGACAGTCATTAGCCCGCGCGGTGAAAATACGGCGCGGTTGAATTCATGGAGAAACTCCACCATGCGTGGCCCATCAGTGTAATAACGTCGGCCGTCCCCTTCGCTGTCTGAAGGGAAGTCCTGCTGTTTTGACACCAGATTGATCACATCCAGACGCAGGCCATCCACCCCTTTGTCAGCCCAAAAGTGGCATACCGCCTGCAACGCCTCACGCACCGGCGCGTGCTCCCAGTTCAAATCTGCCTGTTCTGGTGCGAACAGGTGCAGGTAATGTTGCTGGCTGGGGGCGTGCCACTGCCAGGCGCTGCCGCCGAATTTTGAACGCCAGTTGTTGGGCGGCGTGGTTTCTGTTCCCGCGCGCCAGCAGTAAAAAGCGCGATAGTCGCTGTCGGGCGTTTGGGCCTGCACAAACCAGGGATGCTGGCTAGAGGTATGGTTAAACACCATATCCATAATGATGCGTATGCCGCGCCCGTGCGCTTGCGCGATCAGCGCTTCCATATCGTCCATCGTGCCATAGGCGGGGTCGATGTCGCAGTAGTCGGCAACGTCGTAGCCATTATCCACCTGCGGCGAGGGATATACTGGCGTAAGCCACAGCGCATCGACGCCTAACTGTTGCAGATACGCCAGGCGCGAAATGATGCCTTGCAGATCGCCAGTGCCAGAACCGGTGCTGTCCTGAAAACTTTTGGGATAGATTTGATAGATGACGCCCGTGCGCCACCAGGGAAGCGGTGCTGTCATGCCATTGCCTGTTTATGCTTTATTTATACGCTAGTTATAGGACGCAATTACCCATTGGGCAATGCGCCCAGCCGTTGTTTCCGTCGGTACATCGTGGTGGTCAGTATCACGGGTATCACGACCGCAATCGCCATGGCGACCAGATACACGCTCCAAAATGAGGGCTTGATAGACAGAATACCGGGTAAGCCACCGACGCCAATGCCGTTGGCCATCACGCCGCTAACGCCGCACAACAGTGCCGCCAGCGCCGAGCCAATCATGGCACACAGCATGGGAAAACCGTATTTGAGATTGATACCGTACATGGCGGGTTCTGCCACGCCCAACATAGCGGAAATCGCCGCTGGCACGGAGGTTTCCCGTTCATTCACCTTGCGACTGATCAGCATAATACCAATCACCGCAGAACCCTGGGCAATGTTTGACAGGGCGATCAGCGGCCAAACCGGGGTGTGTCCCATACTTTGGATCATTTGCAAATCGATAGCCAACGTCGTCTGATGTACGCCGGTAATCACCAGTAGCGCATAGAGAAAGCCAAACAGCGCGGCACCGACTGGAGCAAAGCTGCCGGTCATCACGCTTGCGATCGCCCAGGCGATACCATCGCCAATGCTGCGCCCAACCGGGCCTATCACCGTGTGCGCCAGAAAGACTGCCAGCAGCAGCGACAACACCGGGACGCTCACCAGATGCAGCGAAGCCGGTATCCATTTTTTAAGACGTAGCTCAATCATTGCCAGCGCAATACCGGCCAGCAGGGAAGGAATAACCTGCGCCTGATAGCCGATACGCTGTATCGTGAACCCGCCGAAGTCCCACACCGCCGGTATTTGCTGACCGATAGAATAGGCATTCATCAACTGAGGTGAAACGAGTGTGATGCCGAGAATAATGCCCAGCACCGGTGTGCCACCCATTTTTTTCACCGCCGACCAGCAGATTGCCACGGGCAGATAGTAGAAGATGGCCTCGCCCAGTAGCCAGAGGAAATCATAGATCGTGTGGCAAATTGGACTACGCTCGATCAGCGACTGACCGTCAATCAGTGGAATGTCCCCGATAACGTTGCGCACGCCGAGGATCAAACCGCCACTGATCAAGGCGGGCAACAGCGGGTAGAAGATCTCTGCGAAATGTGAAATGGCCCGTTCCCACAGTGACATCCGGTGGTGCATGGCGTGCGGGGTGGTTTCCTCACTTTCAGGGGCTTTACCGATGGCGGCCTGTAATGCCTGGTAATAGGCCTCAACGTCAGTACCGATGACGATTTGGCATTGGTCGCCATGGGTAAAACACCCTTTGACCATGGAAAGCGTTTTGATGCCGTCGATGTTGACCTGTTCGGGGTGTTGTAATACCAGGCGTAATCGAGTGATACAGTGCGTGAGCGCGACAATGTTCTGTCTCCCTCCGAGCTGCTTAATCAGGTCTTCAATCGTTTGTGGCGGTACCTTGCTCATTTCTCTACCCTTTTCTTTGTATGGGGCGAAGTGGTGGATCAAGGATAGGCAACGATGCGTCGGTAATCGCCGATGAACGGGTATTACGAGCGAATTATTAGATTTGTCAGGCACCAAGTGATAAACCTGATGCCTGCGGCGTATTGAACGCATAACTTACTGGAAAGGTAAGGTCGCGTTGCGCAGTTTACGGCGATAGACCACCATGGTTAACAGCGCTGGTATCACCAGGGCAATCGCCATTGCCGCCAAATAGATGGCCCAAAAGGCGGGCTTGATGGATAAAATACCCGGTAAACCGCCAACGCCAATGCCGTTCGCTGTGACGCCGACCAATCCACACAGCAACCCGGCCAAGGCTGATCCCGTCATGGCGCACAGCATCGGGAAGCCGTATTTCAGATTGATGCCGTACATGGCAGGTTCAGTGACACCCAGCATGGCGGACAGGGCCGCTGGCACGGAAACGTCTCGCTCGTTGTGTCGGCGGCTGATGATAATGATGCCAATTACCGCGGAACCCTGAGCAATATTCGATAATGCAATCAGTGGCCATACTGGGGTTCCTCCCATGCTATGAATCATTTGCATATCAATGGCGAGCGTCGTTTGGTGCACGCCAGTAATGACCAACGGTGCGTAGAGAAACCCAAACAGTGCGGCACCTATCGGTGCGAAACTGCCGGTCATTAGCCCTTTCACCACCCAGGCGACGCCGTCACCGATCAAGCGGCCAAACGGGCCAATCACCGCATGCGCCAGTGCCACGGAGGCCAGCAGGGCGGTGACAGGCACCACCACCAGATAGAGTGAGTCTGGCACCCATTGCTTCAACCGCGTCTCAATCATGGCCAGGGTAATGCCAGCCAGCAGTGACGGAATAACTTGCGCTTGATAACCGACCTTTTCGATGGCGAACCAGCCAAAATCCCAGACGTCTGGGATTTGCTGGCCTATCTGGTAAGCATTCATCAGTTGTGGCGACACCAGGGTAATGCCAAGGATGATGCCCAATACTGGCGTGCCGCCCATTTTCCGCACCGCCGACCAGCAAATGGCGACCGGAAGGTAGAAGAAGATGGCTTCACCCAACAGCCAGAGGAAATCATACAGCGATTGCCAGGCAGGATTGCGTTGGATCAGGGTTTGCCCGTCAGAGAACGGAATGTCGCCAATCACGTTGCGCAACCCCAAAATCAGCCCACCGCTGATCAGCGCTGGCAGCAGCGGGAAGAAAATTTCAGCAAAGTGAGAAATACCGCGCTCGAGAAACGTCATGTTATGACGTGCAGACTGGCGCAAACGCTCTTTGTTGGCTTTGACCTTGCCCGTGCGCGCGCTGAGTGCCTGAAAATAATCGCCCACCTCTGTGCCGATCACCACCTGAAACTGCCCGGCGGTGATGAAACAGCCTTTGACCATCGGCAGCATTTCAATGCCTTTCGCGTCGGCCCGGGCAGGATCTTGCAACACAAATCGCAAGCGGGTAATACAGTGAGTGAGAGTAACAATGTTCTCGCTTCCGCCCAGCAGCGTGATTAATCGCTCAATATCTTGTTGTTGTACCTTGCTCATTGCGCGTCCTTGTGTGAATACCCAATGTAATCAGGTTTAAGGATAGGTAACGAACGAACGGCTGGGGAAACAACGTCACCGCAGTGCGATCACAATCAAATAATCGCGGCAGTTATAATCGGTTCTTGGCAGAAGGTAAGGTGTGGGCAGAGAAAAACAAAGGCCGCCTGTTAAGAAAAGGCGGCCTTAGAGAGGAAAGTGGCTGTTATCAGAACGGGCTGATGATTGAGCCGATACGTTCGCAGTAGCTGACATAGACATTCCCCATTTTTTTGAAGAATTTACTGATATCACGGAACATTTTCATAATCAGTCTCCTTGGGTTCGTTAATAAGTGTGATGTTCATCACGTTTTAAAGAATAGCCCAAAGAGAACGTCGGTTCAATATTTTTGTGACGAATATCACTATTTTTTGCCAAAATGACATTCGCCACCGAGCAGCGACTTATCGCGCCGCCGCGCGCTGCAAGCGATAACGGTTTTGATCGTAAACGTTATCCCCAATTTTTTCTGCTGCGGGTAAGCACTCGACAAACTCAAAACCCAAACGTTGGGCCAGCGCATTGCTGCGCTGATTCACCGTGGCGGCCTTGATGATAAAGGTGTCCAGTATGGCGGCATTGGCGAATGAATCGATTAACAACGCGATCGCCTGCGAGGCGATGCCTTGCCCCTGAAAGCGTTCAGCCATCCAATAACCTATTTCTCCCTGTGAATCCTTCAGGCTGTTAAATGAGGCCACACCGGCGATCTCCCCCTGCCAGCGGATGAGATAGACCGCTGCGCGTCCGGCAAAAAAATCCTCACGGTTCTCTTTGATGGTTGTCAGGGTATCCTCGATGTGTCGCACGCTGTCTGGCCAGGCCAGAGTGTGGCGCAGACGCGCCTTTTCCAGTTGTATCAGAGAAAATAACGCCGGTGCATCCTGCTCTTCTTGCAATGCCAATGTGAGATGTGGCGGGCGATGTAGCCTGTGTAGTGTCTGTAACATTGAAGCTCCCTGCTGTTGTTTTATGTGGTGTGCATTGGAGGGGTTGTGGTGAAACTCTTGCCATCTGCTAGTAAATGATTCTACTGTGCTGATCTGTCGGGTCAACGTCTTCCATCTCGAGGTTTTATGAAGCACAGGCATTTACAACGCGCGCGTCCATCACAGGGGCCGATGGCTCTCGTATTCACCGGAATCATAGCGTTGATGGCAGCCTGGAGCGGGGCGGTATTCGCCAACGGGACGCTGATTGCCGTGAAAGCCTCAACGATTCATCCCACCCAACCGGCGATCGGCAGGGCAGAAGTTGCCTACGATCTCGCCCACTACCGACAAAAACCGCGCGCGCTGTTTGATGATTTTTGTAAGGGAGAAGGGGCGGGAAAGGTGGCTGATTTCTCAGACGCCTCGACGCTGGCCACACCTACGAGTTTTCGCTGCACCAAACCGGCCGGGACCCATCCCGATGCGGTAAAATCCGCGGTGATTGCCCCGGATGGTCTGGTCTACCTGACGGACGGCCATCACTCGGTGAGCGCATTACGCGCCAGCACGCCGGATAGCGATATCACGCTGTCGTTGCGTATTACCGATGACTTGCGCCATTTACCCTCAATGGCGGCATTCTGGGACTACATGCAACAGCATCATCTGGTGTGGCTGGAGGGGCCTACCGGCAAGGTTGCACCGCAGCAACTGCCCACCCAGGTGGGCATTGACGCCATGCAGGACGATCCTTATCGCTCGGTGCTCTATTTCTTGCGTGGTATTGCCTATGAACGGCCAGAACCCTCTCCTCCGTTTTTGGAGTTTTATCTGGGGGCGTGGCTGAAAAGTCAGATGGCGATTACGCCTGCGGATACGGCAACACCACAGGCGTACTTTGCTCTGTTGCAAAAGGCGGCGCAGCGTATGGCACAAGCGTCACCGCAAACCCATACCTTACCCGATACTGCTTCGCCGACGCTGCAACAACTTGGACAACTTACCGAGCTAAACCACAAGAAATTAAACAAGTTAAATAAACCCGACGGTAAGTTGGCGCTGTTGTTTTGCTCTGAATGTAAATGATGATTACCCTAAGCCAAAATTATAGCGATAGGGGTTAAGTCCATTCCGCGCGGCGGGACGATACCCAATAAGCGATGACGGGGTGATAGTGATAACAGAGGGTTCCTCTGCGGATGCGAACTGTTCTCTGTTATAGATAAAAGCGCCAACCGCGGTGGTGATCAAGGTGAGTCCACCTAGCAGTATCCATCGGTTTGATCGCCCCTTGGGTGGCCTGGTTTCAACTGCGCCATCCACCGGGCTACATTGTGCTGATGGCGCAGATTGCTGGTGCGTGACATTCGAAGCCAGCCTTTCTGTTGCTGAACCTGTTTGCATGTTTAGGGTTACTTGATGGCTTTTATTTGATACTGCTGATGTTTCACGATCTTCTGATGTGTTGGTCAGTAACCTAATACGCTCTGGCAGGTAATAGCGCTTGCCGGTATTTTCGTGGCCATGCCCCTGTTTTAATGGCATATATGCCAAAGGGGAAACAGGTGAAGCGGTAGAAACACTGTTCATGGTTTTATCTCGCAGTATGAATATTCGAAATGGCTCACTACCTATATTAAAGAGAGCCTACAGCACGCCTGTAGCGCCCTCACGGCTGGCCATTCTAAGTCTGTCCCATCAACCATGTTTACAAATAATAATCACACTGCTGGTAGGCTGACACTCAATTCTGATAGCACATCGTCGTTTTTCACTGGGCGCAGTCGCATAAAACGATAGGCGACCGAAAGGGTGATCTGTGGCATAATGAGCGTTAAATCACACTTTTTATTTGAGTCAACGCCGTGTTAAGTACCAACAACATTACGATGCAGTTTCATATGTAATAATTTGTTTTTATTCCTGCTGTGCTGATGATAGTTTCAGTAAAGGTTCACCTTCTTACCTCCTTACCCTCCCTTATCATCGTGTCAACAAGTTGCTCTGTCTGGTCTTGGATGGCTGTGATTTGTTCCTGTATGTGTACTGGAAGTCCCTCAGTACGACAGTGAAGGACTAACGAGAGAAATACATCAAGTTAAACAATGGATTAAGCTACATGCTCCTGATTAGTCAAGTGTGAAGAAATTTTGGTCACTCAATCGATCTGTAAAAACGATCGATAACTGTATATTGATAGATTTTATAGATCGAAATGTGTGGGGATGATATACTTCATCTGGTTGTGAAAAGCAGTTTGTCTTATCCACTTTTTTGCTAAATGGACTTAACTAGTTGAATTAATGTTAATAACAAGGTGTTTCTAATGACAGTGAAGAGTGTCTTGGGCTGTAGTTTGTTAACGATGTCATTGCTATTCAGTAATGCTAATGCAGCTAACAATGTTTATGTCATTCCTGAGGTAAAATCTTTTGGTGTTGCAAGTAATGACAATAAGGCCGTAATCTTTCTTGGTTTAGATAAATATGGTCAATTTAAAGGGATGTGCTTTGCATTAAAAGATAAATTCCATTCCATCATTCCTGTGGTTGACATCGACGTAACCTTTGATAATAAAAGGCTCAACTTACATGGTATGAGACCTAATGTTGATGATGAAAAAGAAGTGGTGTGTATTCTTGGTTCAGAAGCTACAGATTTTTTAAATTCATTGAATGGATCTAATAACCTTAATGCTAAGTTAAACTTTAATGGTCAAATGAAGAAATATGCATTTGATATTAAAGACTTTAACCGAATTGCCAATAACGATAAAGAATATATGAAAAAGCTTGCAGATGATTATAAGAAAGGTAGACGGGCACCATTGTTTGATGATTAATTACCCTCTTAAATTAATTTTTTGTAATTAACACCTTAATATGACTGTGTAATTAACTATAACAGAGGTTTAAATGAAGGTTGTAATTATAATGCTCTTGATGGTCTCTGGTAATGTTTTTGCAAAGGGATTGGAGGAAAGAAATGACACTATCATTCCTAAGTGGGTCTGCCAAGCTATACTAAAAGATGATCAGACAGGGCAAGTTTTACGCAAAACAGAGTTAGAAGTATTCGGTAATAATATAACTACTCAGCGAGTGGGAAATGAGTATTATTTTAAGGAGTCAGATGAGACTGGGTCTACTCTAGCGATTGTTGATATTAAAACGAGAAGTGGAACACTAAAGTTTTTGGATGAAAAAGGACAGGTTTTTCTTACTGGAATAGTGAAAAACTGCAAATAAAAACTCAACCTATAAAAGCAAGTTATTATATGGGGTTGTTTTCAGTCAAGTAAAAGCACTTTTATTATAGAGATGAAGGTGCTCTTTCTGATGATTACATTCATGGTTTATTTGATAACGATTGTTAGGTGATGTAGATGTGCGTTCTTGAAAAAGTGTATAAAGATGATTGGGTACCTCATATGAACAAAAATATATACCGAGGGGCTTATTCTGTTGGTCGTTTCGAAATGAGTAATGAATTTATATTAAGCTATATGTCTGCTATCTATGATATTGATATAAAAGACGAAGATGTTCAATTCATATCTGAAGTATCCGAGCTTAATGATAAAAAGATACTATATATGCAGATGAGCGATATTTTAACTAATCATATTATAAATGAAATAAGAACAACTGTTAAAAACCCACCGGAAAATCATCTGATTATTAGAAAAGGGTGTAAGTTATTATCTATTGAGTGTTTAAAATAATCTGCGTAATTTATTAATTTGCAAAAAATATCTTTGAACTTGAATTGTCTATCTCCATTGTTAATGAGTGTTGTAATATAAAGGTTAATGGTAAATGAAAATAATATATGTGGCTTTTTTTATGGTCGCTCTTAGTTCTTATGTTCAAGCTGAAACTATTGGTGACGTTACGTATACCCCAGAAGAACTACACGCTGAATATAAAAAGAATGAACTAAGAGCTGATAATAAATTTAGCTGCCAGTTTATTATAAAGGGAAAAGTAAAAGAGATTTATCGTAGATCTTTGAGTGATAATGATTACCAAATTAGATTACAAGGCAATGTTAATATTAATTTTGATAAGTTAAATAAGAAGTCTGATACAGCCAAAGATATAGCTGATTTGAACATCGGTGAACTAGTTTATGTTTCTACATCTTCTGCATATTTATCATGGGGAAGCGTATTTGGAAAGAATGGTTTTTGGGTATCAAAGCATCTGGATGAGAGTGCCAATTTGAAGAGTACAGATGGGGTGTGTTTAAAGGAAATAAAACTCGGTGAAAAATATAGCGAAAATGAAAAGTTATCAAATAGTAATAGTGGTTCTTTAAGCCAATCAGAGAAAGAAAAAACAATAGTAACTTCGTATGCTATGGCTGACAAAAAATTGAATGAAGTATGGCAGTCTTTAGCGAAGGCAAAGAGGAATGAACTATTACAAGAACAACGAAATTGGATTAAAGAGAAAGAAAAATGTGCTACAATTGAATGTAAGGTTGAAATGACTACGGATCGTATCGTTGTTCTTGAAAAAATTTCGTTTTAGAAAGTATCTTACGTTTTTGATAACTAATTTTAATCAGGTCTCTTTGTGTTTTTATGCTGATCATAGAATATTAAAAGAATGATTTTGAGTATTTTATAAATAATGACTTCATTAAAATGTATTTTTTAACATGATTGAAATTGATTGTTATTCCGACATTTAATTCCAATAAATTCGGTATTTGTAAGAAGTGAAAAATTTTAGCAGAATCTAGAGGAAATATTTAGAATTAGAGTTGGCTTAATCACATAAGCTATGAAAATAGATGGGTTATACTAGGGGAAATAGGCGTGTATAGTTAAGGCCACTGATGTGGCCTTAACTAATCATCAGAAACTCGACATATCATAACCGGAGTTATCTGAACACCGCTTAAAGGCAGTGCAATAAAGTTCTAAACTGCTGGCTTTTTCATAAATAATTCGTGCGAAATCGGAGGGCTCTATAATCCATCTTGGTGAGTTTCCTGTTGTGTAAAACCGACCATAAGGATAACTGGGGGTAAAATATGCGGAAGTTTCTTCACTATCTTCGATAAAGGTATTGTAACTAATATGGTCCCTTCCTATATAAATAGCTGAGATAATAGCGCATTGATCGTCAACTAAATATTTGGAAAGAAAGTCATTTGCATCATCCTGATTGGCAGGGATGTTTTTTAAAAGATCTTCAAGAAGAATAGTTATATGCGTCATGCTAGGAAAATCCCAATGTTTGTTTAAATTCATTATTATTATAAATCCCCCATTAAAGATTTAAAAGTGTTATTGGTTGGATTTTTATATTAAAAATGAATAATCTATCTTCTGAATATAATTAGTTTTTTAGAACGGCTATCTTATTTTTCCTCCTAACATGGTATTGATTTATACTATCAATCAAATTCTAACACAATTTTGGTGATGCAATAGAAAATGGAACTTATTATTTGTTAGGGGCTTTAGTCATGTTTACTTCTGACAAATTATGTATGTCCGCGAACAGGGAATATGTTAGAACGATTCTTGCTAATATAGATTACTAATGATGGAAGCTAAATTATGAAAGTATTTTACTCCACTCATTAGGAATGCTTTCCCATCTTGAACGATTACACGCTCTTGTTATAGGAGAAGGATGGGCTGATTTGAATATCTTAATATTTTTATGCTTAATCAATTTTTCTGCTTTTTGAGCTTGATTTCCCACCAAGATCACAGCTTTTTTTTTAGGTAGTAAGGCAAAGATCCCATCAAGAAGCTGAATTCCATATTTTACGTCATCTGCTTTGAAACGACGGCCTCCATCCCAGTAAGGAATAGTATTCCATAAAATAGTTCGGTTTCTATCCAGCCCTATCGCATTCATAAAGTTAAATATATTCTTAGCTGTTTCATCATTATTGTCGCGAGAAATAAAACCTGAACCAATGTTTCTTTTATCAGTTTTTGGCCCGGGCTTTTCTAATAAAAAAATAAATTCTGCATCAATACCGCCATCTAGTGGATCAAAATCAGGAATGAACACGGTTGGTCCTAGGGTTTCTCTAAGTTTTTTTACATACCGATTCAATGGCTGCATATGAGATGAAGAGAGTAAAGCGTTTCTTATTTGTATATTTGATGGATCTTTTAGTGATTTTGGTGTTGTTGGCGGTATGGAGATCATTATTGTTTCCATGTTTTTGTATGTTACAGTTACCGATATTACTCCTGATTCTAATGAAAAGCACCTTAGCATCTTTTGAATAATTACATAGTTCACAAATTGCTGATTTTAGTGTTGGTGATATACCGTACAGATTCCATGTTTGCTAGTTGCATTTATGTATACACAACGACTACCACTCTGAACAGGTCTGCAAAGACGATATATAAATATTGCTACCACCTATAAACTACTTGTATAATCACTACCATATAAATGCTACTAGGTCATGAGATAACTATGACAAATCGAGTTTATGCATACTTAAGGGCATCAACGAAAGAGCAGGACGCGGAGAGGGCAAAAGATGAGTTACTCAGTTTTGCGAGTGATAAGCGGATAACAATTGCGGGATGGTTCATTGAAAATGAATCAGGGGCCTGTCTTACTAGGCCTGAACTCATCAGATTGATCGATCTTGCACAGCCGAATGACGTTTTGCTGGTGGAGCAAGTTGATCGGTTGAGCCGCCTTAATGGAGAGGATTGGGACAAGCTATCATGCCTAATCAAGTCGAAAGGGATTCGCGTTGTAGCATTAGATCTGCCTACCTCTCACATGTTGATTCAGAATGGTGATGAGTTTACTACGCGTATGATGGATGCGTTGAATGGGATGATGTTAGATATGCTGGCTGCTATTGCGCGTAAGGACTATACAGATAGAAGGCGTAGACAGTCGCAGGGAATAGTAAAAGCAAAGGCTGAAGGCAAATTCCGTGGTCGTCAGGCTGATACTGACATGCATGAACGGATCAGAAAGCTCCGTGATGCAGGGATGTCTTATAGCGATATTCACCAATTGACGGGGGTTGCTCGGACAACAATTAGCAGGGTAATTAAATTGCACGGCTAGTTCTTACTGAGCTGTTTTATACCTAGCTGTATGATTAACTTTACGGACTGATGTTTGATATGATAATTTGTACATTCATTTATCGACGCCTTATTAAGTTAATAGTTTTCACCATAATCGGACATATCCAACAGCATTGTGATGTTCTTAAAGGGAAATTAGCTTAATTTATTGGTATTCTGCCAACTGCTGAATTCTTATGCTCACAATAGGAGTTATTCTACATACATCATGATTTGAAAATTTAAAGATAGATAGTAGGCGTGATAAGTGATAATATTTCCTGTCTATCCGAACATCCGAACTATATAAAACAAAGGGCTAATTTAGTGATTAAAGTTACTGGCGATGGCTGGGAAGTTCCTTCAATTTCTTGTAGTACCCAAAAGTTAGCTGAGGCTGTCTATAAAATATTTTCCAGTTATGTTGGGGAAGAGATTAAAAGTGATATTTTAGTAAATAATAATCGTCATGAAAAATATCCTCTTGCTCACTTTGAAAAAAATAATGGAAACTGGGAGATTACTCTATGTTGTGAATCTGGTGATCATTGGGCACAAATGGCTTATCAGCTCTCACATGAGTTATGCCATTTATACTGTAACCACTCTCTTGCTCGCAAACATAAGCATAAATGGTTTGAAGAAAGTTTATGTGAATGTGCTTCTATAGCAGTCATGTATAAACTCGGTGAAGATTGGAATTTCTTTGAAATATCATCTTATAATTCGAGTTACGGATCTCATATTACTGAGTATATCGGTCAAGTGGTAAATACTGTCCATAGATTATTTGATACAAGTAATGAATTTACGTCTTGGCTATCTAGTATGTTACCTCAATTAGAAAAATCTTCGACACAGAGAGAAATCAATAAAGTTGTTGCTATATATCTCTTTAATTCAATCCTAAAGGAACAATCTGATAATTGGTCGGCAATAATATCTTTAAATTTATGGGATTGTTCAATGGATAGAAATTTCTATTCATTTATTGATAATTGGTTGTTTGCTTCTGAAAGCAATTTTGAAGAGGTTAAAAAAATCACTACTCTTCTTGGGGAGAGTTGACACCATTTAATAAGCTAAAGTACGAAAGAGATATTTATTTTTATAATATCTTTTAAACAATTCTATTGAAAATAGAATAATTGCATATGAGATATTTTCAATATGTTAAGTTTTTATTACTCAAGTCAACATCTGCTAAATACTCCCGTATTATTGATGCTTGACTTCTCATCGTGCAAGGCCAACTCTGACGGGAGGTAGCACACTTCTAAGTACAGCGCTATTATGCGAGGCTATTTATATGTTGACTTCTAAATAGCTGGTCCGAATAGTAAATCACTTAGTAACTTATGGTGATTAATCCGTTTCTTATCATTATAGCTATTTAGTTCTAGCTCACACCAACCCGAAGACATTGCTACGAGCAGGTCTGTGACGTAAGTATACATTGGTAGTTTTAATTAAATTAACAATCGGAACTGAATTAAGATCTATTATTAATGCCTAAGATTAATCACCAGTTTCTTCTGAAAGTGCCTGTATAACTTGTCCACACTCTCCACATACTACGAGAAGTTGGCTACCTTCTTCATACCCATAAACTTCACTAATTAAACTATGACAGTTAGGGCATTTTATTTCTCGATCAAAGCCTATGAATTTAAGGAATAAATTTTGAATCAATGAAACTGCTGTACAAGTAAGTAGAAGGCAAATTTTAGCATCGGGGAAATTTTTATTTGAAGAGTGTACGGTTTCTGCAGCGAGGTCCCATGCGGATTCAATCGTTGAACGACAATACTTTCTGAGGCTAGAATTGCGTTTCCCAGTAGCATATAAACCAATGATAATCCGGCAAATATTTTTAAAGTCAGCTACTTTAATGTTCTCTTTTTTTAATATGTCCTCATGATTTTTATAAAGATATCCAGCAAGCTCAACCATGCTCTCTCTGCATGTCAATCCAACACTTTGAATATCTTCAGGAGCACTAATATTGTTCAGAGCAATGGCGGAAGCATTTAATCTCCGACTAATAGAACTTAGCATATCAATATCTAAAGGTAACTCATTAATGACATGTTTGAAATCATTACTATGCCTTGCTTGTAGTCTTTGCGTTATGCCTAAGTGGAAAGAATATGCTTCATCAGCAGAAAAGAAAAACTCATTTTGAGTATATAGATTTAAAGGGATATTTTCACCTTCAGCAACCCACCAGTTACCATCGTTTTTTGTTCTGACATTCCAAATATTAACCTCAAAATCTAAGTCATTAAATGTTTTCTCGACCTGCATGTTTTTTATGTTTTCCAGATGTTGAGATTTTAAATATTCAGTTATTCTTCTCTCAGCATCAATTCTATACTCAGGCGTCATCTGCAATCCTTTTCGGTGAGATCATAAACATGATAAAAAAACACAACACGAAAGTGTATGTTATTAACATATGTTTTTATGTCTTGCAATATCTACATAATAACTATTTTTATGCAACAGATCCTTCAGTCGAGTTGTACTGCAAACTGCATGATTCCTGCTCCTTGCTTTTTACCGACAAACACATTTAGTGGGGCAGTCTACGCCAGAACCGGATCTTAATCACAGCACAATGAAGCAGATCAAACATAGTATTGAAAGATTACTCTCATTATCTGGATCATCCAGTTGACAATGGAGTAAATTAAAACAGCGTATGTGAATCCACGGCTGCTTGCAGCAGCTTTTCTATGGTTATGGTTCTATCTTTCAGTTGGGGGCCCTGGGACAGCAATGGGACGCAGATCTGGATTTGAAGGTTTGATACGTGCAACAGTTAGGGCAGCAGCGGCTGCGGAACGCGAGCGAAAGAGAGCAGAAAGAAATCATTTTGCTGGAGTCCGGCGTCTGGAGCGTGAAATTAAAAGAGACAACGCTCAAAGATTTCGTGAGCAAAAAGAAGCCGAGAAATTAGCTAAGGTTATGTATCTAGAGGGACGACAAGAAGAGGTGTCTGATTTAAACTCAGAGCTTGAAGATACTATTCTTGCTCTTTCGACCCTACTTGAACATACGCTCGAATTTGATGATTCGATAGATTTTTCCACATTGAAGAAAATCCCTAAGTTTGAAGACTTCAAAACTCCCCATCACTTATTACCTGAACCAGAGCCAGAACTGAGAGTTGTGAGTGTTCCTCCTATGTGGAAAATGATTTTTCCTTGGGTA
The DNA here is from genome assembly GCF_025962655.1 of Candidatus Symbiopectobacterium sp. NZEC151. Classification (GTDB taxonomy): domain Bacteria; phylum Pseudomonadota; class Gammaproteobacteria; order Enterobacterales; family Enterobacteriaceae; genus Symbiopectobacterium. The sequence goes on from NZ_JAGFPE010000004.1 coordinate 402,808, forward strand.
AAAAGAAATTATCAACGTGAATTGCTAGTAGCTGAAGAGGCTTTCGTTAGATGCAAAGAAGAGCATTCGAGAAAGATTTCAAATCAGAAGATTGAATTAGATAAATTAACCGCAGAATATCAAAAACGCAGAAAAGTGTATTTTGATGAAATAAAAAATCAGCATGATGAAGTGGACCAGTTTGAGCAAAGTTATCTAAATTGCGATTCTGATAGCGTATTAGCCTATTGTGAAATGGTTCTTACAAGATCTGAATATCCTGAAACTGGGTTCCCCCAATCATTCAGACTTGCATATTTATCTGAAAATAAAGAATTGGTGGTGGAATATAACTTGCCTGAAATATCAATTGTCCCACGCGAGCTTGAATACAAGTATGTTAAGACAAGAGATGCAATTGATGCTAAGGCGAGAAAAGCGAATGAAATAAAAGATCTTTATCAGAATGTAATAGCCGCAATTACACTCCGAACTTTTCATGAGCTATTTGAAGCAGATAGGGCCCTAGCTTTAACTTCTGTACTTTTTAATGGTGTCATCGACACCGTTGATCCGACGAGTGGACACGATATTAAGATTACCTTAGTTTCTGCCCGAGCGCACAAGGATGATTTTATGCAAATCAAACTTGATCGGGTTGAAAAAAGTGCATGCTTACGAAGTTTGGGGGCTCAAGTTTCAGTTCGACCTGATGAGCTTCAGGCAGTCAAACCCATTCTTGAATTTGACATGGTCGATAAACGGTTCATTGAACAAGGGGATGCTCTTTCTGGCCTTGAAACACGCCCGAACCTGATGGAGCTTTCTCCTTCTGAATTTGAAGTACTAGTTTCAAATCTGTTTACGCAAATGGGGTTAGATACGAAACTCACCAGAGGTACAAAAGATGGTGGCGTTGATGCAGTTGCATTCGATACACGTCCAATCCTTGGCGGCAAAGTTGTTATTCAAGCGAAAAGGTATAAAGACACTGTTGGCGTAAGCTCCGTTAGAGATCTGTACGGTACTATGATGAATGAAGGAGCGAATAAGGGGATTTTGGTTTGTACCAGCCAGTATGGTAAAGATGCTTATCGATTCTGCGAAGACAAACCTATAGAACTTATCGATGGCGGTGGCCTTCTTTATCTTTTAAAAGAACATGCAGGCGTTTCAGCTCGTATTAATCCAAACTTTTAAGTAATTCTGGGATGCCACTATCAAGTGGCATTTTTATCAAATACTGCACTTCATTAGACTGATTCTTCATGATTAGCTCTTGGGATTCTAAGGTGGCCTGCCAAAGCTTCTGTAAGTCAGTTTGCCGTTTATTACCGAGCATCTGGTTAGGAACAGGGACTATGAACTCCAGCCGGTTCTAACACAGACTAGTCCTGTAATGGTTATAAAATGTGCTATAAGACCCCTGATTTGACTTTCAATCCTTCCTCATATAAAGTTACCGTTATCAGCTCTTACGCTGAAGAGAATATAAGTTTTCACTGAGATTAAACATTCTTCTAATGTGAGCCAGTGATGCCAAGAAGTGATTACTTGGCATAGGTATACAATCATCTTATCCCTGACTGTCAGTTATGATACTAACAGTAACCCCTGTATTTCCTATCAATCGTTTCGATTTTCATAAGATCTCTCATCAGTTCTGATGTAGATGCATTATCGATCAATATATTTCCTCACCTTGCGAATCTCAGAAGAAATTCTCCTATCGGCGTATTTTTTCTATATATGAAATTTTTTCGCCGAAAGGAGCAAGGACAGGAAGAACAAAGGATAAGTATATGTTGCAAAAAAAATCATTTTAAACGAGCTAAGTCCACGAATGTAAAGGCTTTTATGCTGTTTCGAGGTTTGGCAAAACAGGATTATGCTATGACTACTAAACCTAAAGGTTTTGATAATAAAATTGAAGCCCAATTAATTAACAAAAAAATCTGTTCCAAAGAAATACTAACAAAATACTCCGAGAAAGAGAAAAAATTTTATTTTAATCAATTGTACATTTGTGCAGTAGGTAGGCGTAGACACCCACATGTGGAGTCTGCTTCTTCAATATACTCAAGTGAAAGACGAGAGTATATTCCAAGAGCTAAACGTTTTACTGAAATGAAAAAAGATTTAAAATTAATTGAACAAGCGAGTAATCACCTGGCAGGTAAATTTCCTGATGGATATATCGCCACAAAGTTAGGCTATGAAGTTTTTTCTGAAAGTTGTAATGCAATACAAAAAGGGTGCGGAGTTGTTGATGAAAGCAATAGGCCTTATAATCCTCCTAGAAATGGGATACGCTCAAGAATGCGAGAAGGTAGGAAATGCGATGTAAAAGAAGTTGTTCCTAAAGAGATATCTATTAATGAACTTGCCCTCCATCGCCTGATGATAGAGCTAAAAAAATGTAGAAATAATGATCATAAAATAGCCCAAATTGAAAGTATTCTATCTATGGCTAAAGCAAATAAATCGGGCTGTTTGCCAATAACATATGTTCAAAGCAGCTCTGGTCGATTTTATGCTGAAAATGAAATAAATCTACAAAACTGTAGTCGTCAGATACGTAAAGCGGCTTTAGCTGGGCTTTATGATATAGATATAGAGAATTGTCATTATACTCTTTTATCTCAAATGTGTTCACGAATAAATGTATCGACTCCATGTACTGATTATTACATAAATAATAAAAAGTTGGTAAGGAAAGAAGTTGCTGAACTTTTCAATATTTCTGAAGATGATGCGAAAGTTATTCTAATTGCACTAATTTATGGCTCTAATTTATCACCTTGTGGTGTTCTGAAAAAATTGGATATAACCTATGATTCTAATGCAATTAAGGGAAGTTTTATTCATAAACTATGTAAGGAGATAAATTCTGTCAGAGATAATGTAATTAATGACTATAAGAATAGAACGAAAGGTCATTTTAAAATATTAAACGATGCTGGTTTAATAATGAAAACAAAGGTCGAGGAATTTAAAAATGTGAAGCGATCTAAATTGCTAGCGCATATTTTACAGGGGGCTGAATCATTGATTCTACAACATATGATTCGCTTTATGGGTGACAGTATTGTTTTACTCCAGCATGATGGCGTCACATGTAAAAATATTGTTAATGCTGATGAGTTGAGAAAATATATTTATGCAAATACAGGATATGATCTCTCTTTCGACGTTGAACAGCTACCTGTCAATATCCAATGTGTTGATGATGATGATGATGATTATCAGTTTAACGCCGATTATATATTAGATGTTTTTGCTGCATAATAATCGGTTAAGTAATTAGTTTAGATATAAGTCTTAGCAGGAAACCTGTCTGGATGAAATTTTATCTGATAACTTATTACATATAAAAGTACTAGTGCTTTACTTTTTTTGGCACCAAGAATCTCGGGTAGTTAAGGTATTATGTACTATTTAATACCTTCTATCCGTAATTAATGTAAGAGCATTAAGATGTGTATCTAATCATCAATTGGTTCATAAGATGATGTTTGATCGTCTGAGGTGTATTCAGCCAATAACTTTCTCAGAGCAATCGAGTCGCTCACAAATCTGAGTTTTCCATTATCGAGCATGAAGCTCTGTGTATCACCCGATAGATGATAAATTATAACCGCCCAACCAAGCCCTGACCGAGTTACAGTGATGCTTTTTAAAACTCGTTTTAACAAGAGGTTAAGCTCTAAACTATCAGTAATACTTGATAGTTTTGCGCTATTAACAGCGTTAATACCCCGCTGTTCACGCTCGCCTTTTTCTATCTCCTCAGTTATTTTTTTTACTCGTGCTTCCATGTCACCGATGGTTTTAATGACAGACAAAGGAACCTCATCAAGTTCCTGTAGTTTATTGTTCAGTTTAGCTATGCGATTTTCAAGTTGTTGCCTTTCAAGATAGATTGATTGATCAGGTGTAACAACCTTTTTGAACTCAAGCCGACCTAGTATTGTTGCTAGTGCTTCATCTAACCCTTTGATTGAAAGATTTTGCGAACAACGCCCATCTTTGGCGTTTAAGCAACCATGATAGACGTACAGTTTCCCTTTTACTGTATGCTTTCTTTTTACTAATGCACCACCGCATCCGCATCGCAATAGACCGCTGTAAGGATTATTTTCGCTGCGGCGTCCCCGGTTGGATTTGCTTTGGTCAGATTGAAGTAATAGCCATTCATCTTTGCTTATTAGGGCAGGGTAGTATCCTTCTACTCGCTCTAGTTGAATCATTTCTCTTTCGTTGGTCGTTTCACCGGTCTGATAGGCACCGTATAGCGCAGGGTTCTTTATTGTTTTGGTTATCGAAGCGTGATTCCATTGTGCAGCACGAATCCCTGCGATGCCCTTTTTATTGAGCACCTTAGCTATCATGTTGCTGCCTTTTCCTTCCTGCTTTAGTCTAACTATCAGCCTAGCTGTTTCCGCTTTTTCACTGAAGTCGTATCCCTTTACAGTGCGCTGTAGCCAGAAAGGGAGGATTTTATTGATAGGTATGCCGTTAAGTGCGTTCTGTCTCTGCTGTCCTTTGGTTTGCCGTAGGCGTAGTGCTTTGCGCTCTGATTCTTTGTGAGCAAGGTCGGCGGCTAAGGCGATACGAATCACGCTTTGTAAGTCATTCAGGCTGCTTTTAGTCAAAACCAAGCTATCGGACAAACTAACGATTTGCACATCCTTACGGAGAATTTCTTTCACCGTTTCCTGTGTGGCATCGATACCTCGTCGTGAAAGGCGATCCAATGCTTCAATAATAATGGTTGAACCTGCCGCAATCTGTCCTTCATCTATTGCGGTGAGCATATCGGCTAACGAAGGGCGTCTACCCTCGCGGAAGGCACTGATACCTAAATCCTGAAAATTCTTGCTGGAAAGATTCAGCTTATTCCTGCTGGCGTATTCCTCAGCCATTTCTGTCTGTCTGCGCAGACTGTCGCCTGATGCCTGTCTCTTGCTCGAAAAACGTACATAACTATAGGCGATCCCGTTGTTATCTTGTGGCATAATGCGTCCCAAATCACGTTTTGATAAGAGTATATCCTTTGCTATTAAGTAACAACATTACGATGCAGTTTGGCAGTAAGCCGCTTTTTGAAAACATCTCCGTCAAGTTTGGCAACGGCAACCGCTACGGGTTGATTGGTGCTAACGGTTGCGGTAAATCCACCTTTATGAAGATCCTCGGTGGCGATCTGGTGCCGAGCGGCGGTAACGTTGCCCTCGATCCGAATGAGCGCCTGGGTAAGCTGCGTCAGGACCAGTTTGCGTTTGAGCATTTCAGCGTGCTGGATACCGTGATCATGGGACACGCTGAACTCTGGACGGTAAAAGAAGAGCGTGACCGCATTTACGCGCTGCCAGAAATGAGCGAGGAAGACGGCTATAAAGTGGCCGATCTGGAAGTTAAATACGGCGAAATGGACGGCTATAGTGCCGAATCTCGCGCAGGGGAACTGCTGTTAGGCGTCGGTATCCCACTGGAACAGCATTACGGTCTGATGAGTGAAGTCGCTCCCGGCTGGAAGCTGCGCGTACTGTTGGCGCAGGCGCTGTTTTCCAATCCTGATATTTTGCTGCTCGATGAACCGACCAACAACCTGGATATCGACACGATTCGTTGGCTGGAAAACGTGCTGAACGAACGCAACAGCACCATGATCATCATTTCCCACGATCGCCACTTCCTGAATATGGTGTGCACTCACATGGCGGATCTGGACTACGGTGAGCTGCGCGTTTATCCCGGAAACTACGACGAATACATGACGGCCGCCACGCAGGCGCGCGAACGTCTGTTGTCAGACAACGCCAAGAAAAAAGCGCAGATTGCCGAACTGCAATCCTTCGTCAGCCGCTTTAGCGCTAACGCATCGAAATCGCGTCAGGCAACGTCTCGTGCACGTCAAATCGAAAAAATTCAGCTTGATGAAGTGAAAGCCTCCAGCCGCCAGAACCCGTTTATCCGCTTCGATCAGGATAAGAAATTGTTCCGTAACGCGCTGGAAGTGGAAGCGCTGGCGAAAGGCTTTGATAACGGCCCGCTGTTCTCTGGTCTTAACTTGCTGATTGAAGTGGGTGAAAAGGTTGCCATCCTGGGGACCAACGGTATCGGTAAAACCACGCTGCTGAAAACCCTGGTGGGCGAGCTGGCAGGGGATAAAGGTACCGTTAAGTGGTCTGAAAACGTCAACATTGCCTACTACGCGCAGGATCATGAATACGAGTTTGATGGCGATCTGACCGTGTTTGACTGGATGAGCCAGTGGAAGCAGGAGAAGGATGACGAGCAGGCCGTGCGCAGCGTACTGGGCCGCCTGCTGTTCGGTCAGGACGATATCAAGAAGAAAGTGAAAGTGCTCTCTGGGGGCGAAAAAGGCCGTATGCTGTTCGGCAAGCTGATGATGCAGCGCCCCAATATTCTGGTGATGGACGAACCCACCAACCACCTGGATATGGAATCGATTGAAGCGCTTAACATGGCGCTGGAGCTCTATCAGGGCACCTTGCTGTTTGTCTCCCATGACCGCGAGTTCGTAAGCTCGCTGGCGACGCGCGTACTGGAAATCACGCCTAACAAGGTGGTGGATTTCACCGGCAGTTACGAAGAGTACCTGCGCAGCCAAGGCATTGAGTAACTTATCGCTTCTGTTACCCCGCTGCGCGATTATTCGCGCGCAGCGGGCGTTCCACCTAACATCCTCGCTCGCTTCCCTTTGATAGCCACCCGCTTTCTCTTTGATACATAGGATCTTGCAATCGCTGCATCCACCACGGTGCACTTAAGAGAACCCGTCGCTCTGCTACTCCCTTAGGGTTATAGTCACTTTTATTTATTATTTTTCGTCTGCAATTGACCGCCTATTTGTGTCATTTTTTCTTTCTCTTACCTGAGCAATATATTCGGCGTTGTGATGTGATTCAAAAAATTTGCGTTAACGGTTTTTATTTAACTAAATTATTTAACGCTTTTTTTGAAAGATCCTATGTTGATCTGTGCAAAACGAGAAAATCAGATATATTAAAAAATAATAGATATGATATTTAATTATGCTAAAAATCAACTATTTATATATTTTTGGTTTGTGGGTTAATCGATTAAGCAGCGAAATCGATACTGCAAAAAATAGAAGAATATAGTTATTGAGATTATTTCTCATTTAAATTCTGTGTAAATGGACAAAATAAAAGGATGATGCGTAAACAATCACACTTATAACAGAAATAAGCAGGCTAATGTTCTGCTGCTTGATGAAGATCAAGTCTGTTAAATGAATTTCCTCATTACCATACCCGTACACATGTTGTGTGTTATACCCCACACCGTTGAAGTTGCAGGTGCGTCGGCTATCTTGCTTACTCCGCCAGACTTATCCACATCAGTTTTCGGGAGTACGCGAGGCAGTCGTGTACCTGTTTTTCGAAATCCATTGGGTAAGCTCCGTTCTGGTTACAGGAGAATAATAAAAAATGACTGGGGAAAATGTAATGCTTTCCCATCATGGCGTTAATCGCCGTGATTTTATGAAGTTATGTGCAGCACTTGCCGCATCGATGGGGTTAGCGGATTCCGCTGCCGCAGAGATTGCGCAATCCCTTGGCTCCGCGCAGCGTCCGCCGGTGCTATGGATTGGCGCTCAGGAGTGTACAGGTTGTACCGAATCCCTGCTGCGTGCTACTCACCCGACGATTGAAAACTTGCTGCTAAACACCATTTCGCTGGAGTACCACGAGGTACTCTCGGCCGCTTTTGGTGAGCAGGCAGAGGAGAATAAACACCGCGCCATCGAACAGTACAAAGGTAAGTATGTGCTGGTGGTGGACGGTTCTATTCCGATCAAGGATGGCGGCATCTACTGTATGGTGGCTGGCAAGCCCATCGTCGATCATATCCGTGAAGCGGCGGAACACGCGGCGGCGATTATTGCCATCGGCTCCTGTTCTGCCTGGGGGGGGGTTGCCGCAGCAGGTAGCAACCCGACAGGCGCGGTCAGTCTGGAAGCGGTACTGCCGGGCAAAACCGTTATCAATATCCCCGGTTGTCCACCGAACCCACACAACTTTCTGGCGACCGTGGCGCATATCATCACCTATCAACGTGCGCCGGCATTGGATGCCAAAGGCCGTCCCACCTTTGCCTATGGTCGCCTGATCCATGAGCATTGTGAACGTCGTCCTCACTTTGATGCCGGCCGCTTTGCCAAAGAGTTTGGTGATGACGGGCATCGTCAAGGCTGGTGCCTCTATCACCTGGGATGCAAAGGACCGGAAACCTACGGTAACTGCTCGATCATTGAATTCTGTGACGTCGGGGGCGGTATCTGGCCGGTAGGGATCGGTCACCCGTGCTATGGCTGTAACGAAGAGGGCGTCGGCTTTAAGAAAGGGATCTTCCAGTTGGCGAATGTGGAGAATCCTACGCCGCGTGCGCAGAAACCGACGGTAGATCGTCCCGAAGGGGGTGAAGTTTCCGCCACGGCGGTAGGTCTGCTCGGCGCGGTGCTGGGCGTGGTCGGCGGCGTCAGCTTGATGGCAGTGAGGGAATTGGGGCGTCAACAGAAAAATGCTCAGCAAAAACAGGGGCAGCAAGACGCCGGTAACGATTCCCGGGAGGGCTAAGCCGTGAACAGACGCAATTTTTTCAAGCTAGCCTCTGCCAGTGCGGTTATGGCGGGAACGCCGTTTGCCGCCAAGGCAGCGGCGACCAATCGACCGCCGATCCCCGGTGCACTGGGCATGCTTTACGACTCAACGCTGTGCGTAGGGTGTCAGGCATGCGTGACCGAGTGTCAGCAGGTTAACGAATCGGCCTATCGACCGGATAGCCAGATTTATGCCGGCGGTTCACCAACCTGGTCCAACAATGACAAGTTGAGCCCGTACACCAACAACATCATTCAGGTGTGGAGTAGCGGTACCGGTCAGAACAAAGACCAGGCCGATAACGGCTATGCCTACATCAAAAAGCAGTGCATGCACTGTGTCGATCCGAACTGTGTGTCGGTCTGCCCGGTCAGCGCGCTGAAAAAAGATGCCAAAACCGGCGTCGTGCATTATGACGCCAGCGTTTGTACCGGCTGTCGCTATTGCATGGTGGCGTGCCCGTTCAACATCCCCAAATACGACTACGAAAACCCGTTCGGCAAACTGCACAAGTGCGAGCTGTGTAACCAGAAAGGGCTGGAGCGGTTGGATAAAGGCGGCATGCCGGGATGCGTGGAAGTGTGCCCAACCGGCGCGGTGATCTTTGGCACGCGCGAAGAGCTGCTTGATGAAGCCAAACGCCGTATGGCGATGAAACCGGGCGATGAGTACCACTACCCGCGTCAGACGTTGGGGGCTAAAGATACTTACCTGCACACCATTCCGACCTACGATCGCCATATTTACGGCGAGAAAGAGGCGGGCGGTACACAGGTATTGGTAATGGCAGGAGTTCCCTACCAAAACCTCGATCTGCCGCAACTGGATGAGCTGTCTACCGGCGCGCGCTCTGAGCACGTTCAGCACACCTTGTATAAAGGCATGGTGTTGCCGCTGGCGGTGTTAGCCGGGCTTTCTGTGCTGGTGCACCGTAACACCCGGGATGAACGCAAGGCGGACGACGAACACCACGCCTGCCCGCATCATCCGAAGAAAGATCAGGAGAACGATCATGACGGCGCATAAAGCCAGCCCGCTGGGCGGGCGTCTGGTCAGTTGGCCGGTGATGCTGTTGGCACCGCTTGCGGTGATCTGCGGCGTATTGATTCTGCGGCGGCTTATCTTTGGTATCGGTGCGGTAGCGGCCCTGAACGGAGGCTATCCGTGGGGGTTGTGGATCGCGTTTGACCTGCTGGTCGGCACCGGGTTTGCCTGCGGCGGCTGGGCGTTGGCCTGGGCGGTTTATGTGTTTAACCGTGGCGAATATCACCCCCTGGTGCGTCCGGCGCTGTTGGCCAGCTTGTTCGGCTACTCGCTGGGTGGGCTGTCCATCACCATCGACGTGGGGCGTTACTGGAATTTGCCGTACTTCTACATTCCCGGTTTCTTCAACACCAACTCGGTGCTGTTTGAAACCGCCGTTTGTATGACCATCTACATCGGGGTGATGGCGTTGGAGTTTGCGCCCGTGGTGTTCGAACGGTTCGGGTGGAAGAAAGCGCTGAAGCACCTCAACAAGGCGATGTTCTTTATCATTTCGCTCGGGGCATTGCTGCCCACCATGCACCAATCCTCCATGGGCTCGCTGATGATTTCGGCCGGGTACAAGGTGCATCCGCTGTGGCAAAGCTATGAGTTACTGCCGCTGCTGTCGTTGTTGACCGCCTTTATTATGGGCTTCTCCATCGTCACGTTTGAAGGATCGCTGGTGCAGGCCGGGCTGAAAGGTCGCGGACCCAATGAACGCCCGCTGTTTACCAAGTTGAGCGCCATCACGCAGGTATTGCTGGTGCTGTTCCTGGTGCTGCGCTTTGGCGAACTGTTGTGGCACAACAAAACCGGCTATCTGTTCAGTGGCGATCGCTTCTCCATCATGTTCTGGTGTGAAGCGGCGCTGATGGCGTTCCCGCTGGTGCTGTTCCGGTTGCCGGGGGCGCGTGAAGATTCGCGCTGGCTGTTCGTCGGTGGCCTCAGCATGCTGTTTGGGGCGGCACTGTGGCGTTTGAGCTATTCACTGCTGGCGTTCAATCCTGGCGGTGGCTACCACTACTTCCCTGCGGCACAAGAAGTGCTGATCTCCATGGGATTTGTCGCCATTGAAGTGTGCGCATACATCTTGTTAATCCGGTTGTTGCCGGTTCTTCCCGCACTGGGAAGCGTTCATAAGAATTATCAGGCCGAGGTAAAGCATGAGCCAACGCATCACCATTGATCCTATTACCCGTATCGAAGGGCACCTGCGCATTGATTGCGAAATTGAGCATGGGAAAGTCACTAAAGCCTGGTCTTCCGGGACCATGTGGCGGGGAATGGAAGAAATCGTTAAAGGTCAAGATCCGCGCGATGCGTGGATGATTGTGCAGCGCATCTGTGGGGTGTGTACCACGGTGCACGCCATCGCGTCAGTGCGCGCGGTGGAAAACGCACTCGGGTTGAACGTACCGGTCAATGCACAGTATATCCGCAACCTGATTCTGGCTGCACACAGCATTCATGATCATATTGTTCACTTTTACCAACTGTCGGCGCTCGATTGGGTCGATGTGACGGCGGCGTTGAACGCGGATCCGAACAAAGCGGAAGCCCTGCTGAAAGGCGCATCCACCTGGTCGTTGAACAGCGCAGCAGAGTTCACCAAAGTGCAGCAGAAGATCAAAGACCTGGTGGCCAGCGGCCAACTGGGGATCTTCGCCAACGGCTATTGGGGACACCCGGCCATGGCGCTGCCGCCGGAAGTGAACCTGATTGCCGTCGCTCACTACCTGCAAGCGCTGGAATGCCAGCGTGATGCGAACCGTATCGTTGCCATTCTGGGCGGCAAAACGCCGCACATCCAAAACCTGGCGGTCGGCGGTGTGGCAAACGCGATCAACCTGGATGCTCCTGCGGTGCTGACCATGGAACGCCTGATGTACGTGAAATCGTTCATCGATCGTCTGGGCGATTTTATCGAGCAGGTTTACAAAGTGGATTGCGCGGTTATCGCGGCGCACTACCCTGAGTGGCTGACGCTGGGCAAAGGGGCCGATCACTACCTGAGCGTGCCTGAACTGCCGACCGACAACAAAGGCGGCAGCTTCCTGCTGACCGGCGGTTATCTGGAAAACGGGGATTTCAGCAAATATCGTCCGATCACCACCCACAACGATGCGTTTTTGATCGACGGCATCAAAGAAAGCGGCAAGCATGCTTGGTATAAAGATGATGAACCGTTGGCACCGTGGGAAGGGCTGACGCGCCCCAACTACACCGGCTGGCAGGATGATGGCAAATATTCCTGGGTGAAAGCGCCGACCTTCTACGGTAAAACGGTCGAAGTCGGGCCGCTGGCCTGGTTGCTGTGCGGTTTGGCCGCCAAACACCAAGACACGCAAGCCCATTTCGCGCAGGTTGCTGGTCTGTATAAAGCGCTGACCGGTAAAACGCTGGAAGAGAAACACTTGCACTCCACGTTAGGGCGTGTGATTGGCCGTACCGTGCATTGCTGCGTATTGAAAGATACCTTGGCGCAGCAGTGGCAGGCGCTGGTGACCAATATCGGCAAGGGTGACCACCAGACCTTTATCAAGCCGGAGTTTACCCCGGACAAAGAGTACCGTGGCGTTGGGTTTGGCGAAATGCCGCGCGGTATGCTGTCGCACTGGATTGTGTTCAAGAACGGCAAGATCACCAACTATCAGGCGGTGGTGCCCTCAACCTGGACCTCTGGACCGCGTAACTTTGAAGGGGTTGCTGGGCCTTACGAGCAATCGCTGGTAGGTACGCCGGTGGCCGATCCGCATAAACCGCTGGAAGTGGTGCGTACCATCCACTCCTTTGACCCCTGCATGTCTTGTGCCGTGCACGTGGTTGATGCAGTGAACGGTAATGAAGTCACCCGCGTGAAAGTGCTGTAACGGTCACGCTGTTGTTCGTCATTCCCGCTGTGGCGGGAATGACGAGAAGGATGTCGTAAAAGGGTTCATCATGAAAACATTGGTGTTAGGGATTGGCAACCTGCTGCTGAGCGATGAAGCAGTTGGCGTGCGCATTATCGAATCGCTGGAACGGCAATACGCGTTCTCGCCGGAGATTGATATCGTCGATGGCGGCACATCGGGCATGGAGTTGCTTGAAACCATGGCCCAGCGCGAACATATGATCGTTGCTGATGCGGTGCTGACTGGCAGCGCGCCGGGCACCGTCACCGTGCTGCGTGACAATGAAGTGCCTGCGCTGTTTACCCGTAAAATTTCCCCGCACCAGTTAGGGTTGGCGGACGTGCTGATGGCGCTACAGCTGACGGACGAGTTTCCTCGTCGGTTAATGCTGGTTGGCGTAGAGCCGCAGTCATTGGAGTCGACGATTGGGCTCAGCGACTGCGTGCAGCGTGCTATCGAACCTGCTCTGGCGCAGATCCTGGCGGCGTTGAATGCCAGCGGCATCACGGTGCGCAGAAAAACGCCACAGGAGCAGGCGGCGTATCCTACCACCTGTCTGTCGGTGGAGCATTGTGTATGAGTGAGCGCATTGACGATCCTTCCGCTGTGGCCGATCGCGCAGTGAGTGAGGATACGTTGGGCTTCGCGGACTCTCCCGCTGTCTGGCTGGAAGCGGCATTTACCCGCGTCGCTCACACCGATATGCAAACCTTGCCGTTCTATCGTGACGCCATTCCGGTAAAAACGTGCGGTTTCACCCTGTTTGAACAGCAGTGGGTCGGTTGCTTGTTAACGCCCTGGACGCTGAGTTTGCTGGTGTTGCCGGGACCGGATCAGGTGTGGTCACGGCGCACGGCCGGTGAGCGTCTGGCGCTGCAATTGCCGTGCGGCAATGTCACGTTTATCGCGAGCGAAATTGCCGACGCGAGCGGTCAAAACCATCAGTATCTTTCCTGTTCACTGATGTCGCCCATCGATCCCCATATGTCGGCACAGCAGGCGTTAACGCTGGCAGAACAGAGCGCGCGCATGGCGCTGTCGCTCCCGGTGGTGGATGCCAATGCGCCGCGTAATCTCAGCCGTCGTGCGCTGTTCCTGCGTGGGAACGCGTAGCATGCATGAAATATCCCTCTGCTACAGCACGCTAGAGTTGATTGAGCAACAGGCGCGTCAACACGGCGCGCATAAAGTCACGGGCGTATGGCTGGAAATTGGTGCGCTGTCCTGCATTGAGGAGAGCGCATTACGCTTTTGCTTTGAATCCGTTTGCCGACAAACGCTGGCGGAGGGATGCGAGTTACACGTTGCCGTGCGCGCGGCCCGGGCCTGGTGCTGGGAGTGCAGTGCGGTAGTTGACATTTCGCGCCACGGTGCGGGTTGCCCGCAGTGTGGCAGCTATAACCTGCGAATTGATGAAGGCGATAGCCTGCAATTGAAACAGCTAGCAGTAGAGTAACGCGGTTTAACACCGTAAGGAGTCAGTTCCTATGTGTACCACATGTGGCTGCGGCGAAGGGGAACGCAGAATTGAAGGTGATGAGCATGCTCATGAACATCATGACCATGACCATTCCCACGCGCATCATCATGGGCATCACCACGGACACGATCATGCGCATACGCACCAACACGCCCATGCTCATCATCACCCGCATCATCACGCTGATGACGCCATGTCGGAAGAGGCGGGCTCGCCGCGCTATGTGGTGATTCATCACCACCATTACCACCATAACGGTGATGTTCACCACCACTATCACGGCGAAAGTAAGGTGGTGTCAAAGCGCAGCGTAGAACAGGGACACGCTCATGCACATGACGACCACCATCACGATCATCACCATGACGCGCATCAACCGGTTGTTTTCCTGCCGCAAGTGAACGGTTCGGATCTGCACTACGGGCGGGGCGAGGCGGGAACGCACGCACCGGGCATGCCACAACAGCGTCTGTTGCAGATTGAAATGGATGTGCTGAGCAAAAACAATGCGCTGGCTGAGCATAATCGCGAGCATTTTTCTGCACAAAACATTCTGGCGCTCAATCTGGTTTCCAGCCCCGGCTCCGGTAAAACTACCCTGTTGACACAGACGCTTGATCGTATCAGCAGTCATGTGCCTTGCGCCGTTATCGAAGGAGATCAACAGACCACCAACGATGCTGAACGTATTCGCGCAACTGGGGTGAGTGCCATTCAGGTTAACACCGGGAAAGGCTGTCATCTGGATGCGCAAATGGTGCATGATGCCGCGCATCGTCTGCAACTGACGGATAACAGCATTCTGTTTATCGAAAACGTCGGCAACCTGGTATGCCCGGCCGGGTTCGATCTCGGTGAGCGCCATAAAGTGGCGGTGCTCTCGGTGACGGAAGGCGAAGATAAACCGCTAAAATATCCGCATATGTTTTCTGCCGCCGCGTTAATGATCATTAACAAGATCGATCTGCTGCCCTATCTGGATTTCGATCTTGACGCCTGCATTGCGTATGCGCGTCGGGTGAACCCAGATATTCAAGTGATTGCACTCTCGGCCCGCAGCGGCGAGGGGATGGATGAATGGTTCGCCTGGCTGGAGGCACAACAATGTGCTTAGGCATTCCGGGTAAAGTGGTGTCGGTCGGTGAAGATATTCACCAACCGGCGCTGGTGGATGTGTGCGGCGTGCAGCGCGCGGTGAATATCGCGCTGGTGTGCGAAGGTGAACCGGCGGAACTGATCGGCCAGTGGGTTTTGGTGCACGTCGGGTTTGCCATGAGCCTGCTGGATGAGCAGGAAGCGCAGGACACGCTGGACGCATTGCAATCCATGCAGGCGGTTGGGCTGGAGCTGGACGAAATGCGCCAGCACGGGGACGGTTATGCAGTACGTTGATGAATTTCGCGATCCTGAATTAGCCAAAACGCTGCTGCGGGAAATTGAAAAGCAGGTGGCAGCGATGCCGCACTGGCGTGAACATCCGCTGCAACTGATGGAAGTGTGCGGCGGGCACACCCACGCCATTTTCAAGTTTGGGCTGGATCGGCTATTGCCGCCGGAGATTGAGTTTGTGCATGGCCCCGGTTGCCCAGTGTGCGTGCTGCCGATGGGACGTATTGATGCCTGCATCGAAATCGCCTCGCACCCGGAAGTGATCTTCTGCACCTTCGGTGATGCGATGCGCGTGCCGGGACGCAAAGGCTCCTTGCTGGATGCGCGCCGTCACGGTGCGGATGTGCGCATTGTCTACTCGCCGCTGGATGCGCTGGCGCTGGCGGAGAAATACCCGGAGCGTCAGGTGGTGTTTTTCGGGCTGGGATTCGAAACCACCATGCCCAGCACTGCGCTGACATTACAGCAGGCCAAACGGCGCGGCATTCATAATTTTTCGCTTTTCTGTCAGCACATTACCATTATCCCCACCTTGCGCAGCTTGCTGGAACAACCGGATATCCGTATCGACGGCTTTCTGGCTCCGGGCCACGTCAGCATGGTGATTGGCGCTTCGCCTTATCAACCGTTGTGCGATGAGTTTCATAAGCCGTTTGTCATCACTGGTTTTGAACCACTGGATATATTGCAAGCGTTGCTGATGCTGGTGACGCAATTGCGTGAAGCGCGCTGCCAGGTAGAAAATCAGTATCGTCGCATTGTGCCGGACAGCGGTAACGGACTGGCGCAAAAAGCGATGGATGAGGTGTTTGAGATCAAGGCCAGCAGTGAATGGCGCGGGCTGGGTGAGATTGCCGATTCCGGCATGCAATTGCGCGCCGCCTATCATGACTATGATGCTGAACGTCGCTTTCAACCCCGTCAGCAGCGGGTGGCCGATGAACCACTGTCACGCTGCGGTGATGTGCTGACCGGTCGCTGCAAACCGGCGGATTGCCCGCTGTTTGCCTCGCGTTGCTCGCCAGAAAACGCCATTGGTGCGCTGATGGTCTCGTCAGAAGGGGCCTGTGCCGCCTATTATCAATATCGCCGGGAAGAGAGTCCCGTCGGGAGTGACGCTTAAGTGAATATTTGCAAACCGCCCAAAGAGATAACGCTGGCGCACGGCAGTGGCGGTCAGGCCATGCAACAACTGATTGCCTCGTTGTTTTTAACCGCGTTTGATAACCCACTGCTTGGGCAACGGGAAGATCAAGCGCGTATGCCGCTGGCCCCGCTGACGCAGCAGGGCGATCGTCTGGCGTTTACTACCGACAGCTATGTCATCGATCCGATTTTTTTCCCCGGAGGCGATATTGGCAAGCTGGCCGTGTGTGGCACGGTCAACGATCTGGCGGTCAGCGGTGCGCAGCCGCTTTATCTTTCTTGCGGCTTTATCATTGAAGAAGGGTTTTCCGGCGACGATCTGGTACGCATTGTGACGTCCATGGCGCATACCGCGCAGCAGGCCGGCGTGCAGATTGTAACCGGGGATACCAAGGTGGTGCCGCGCGGCGCTGCTGATAAACTGTTTATCAATACGGCGGGTATCGGCGTCATCCCTACTGAGATCAACTGGGGCGCATCGCAGATCCGTGCCGGTGATAAACTCATCGTCACTGGAACCTTGGGCGATCACGGTGCGACCATCCTTAATCTGCGCGAAAAATTGGGCTTGGAAGCGGAACTGAGCAGCGACTGTGCTGCCCTGACACCGATGATTGCACCTTTGCGTGCGATCGACGGGGTGCGTGCGCTGCGTGATGCTACGCGCGGCGGTGTGACGGCCATCCTGCATGAATATTCGCAAGCCAGCGGTTGCGGTATGGTGATTGACGAGGCGGCGCTGCCGCTGAAATCAGCGGTGCGCGGTATCTGTGAAATTCTGGGCTTGGAAGCGCTGAATTTTGCCAACGAAGGTAAGCTGGTGTTAGCGGTGGCTCCGCAGGCGGAACAAGCGGTGCTTGACGCGCTGCATGCACATCCACTGGGCAAAGAGGCTGTCACCATTGGCGAAGCGACGGCGCAAAAGCAGGTACGCCTGCGCGGAATATTCGGCGCTTCACGGCTGCTGGATCTGCCGCATAATGAACCCATGCCGCGCATCTGCTAACGTTTTAGGTTTGCTTCGCGTAAAGCATCCCGCTGAAGTGTGCGGAGCCGCCTACCCGGCGGTTTCACCCACCTGGGCGTGATTTTTTTCGCTGATGAAGAAAAACACAATATTCCTCTGGAGTTTAGCTCCAACTATGAGCAACGGTATTCGCATCCGCGTTAAAGGCAAAGTGCAGGGGGTGGGGTTTCGCCCTTACGTGTGGCAACTGGCGCATCGACACCAACTGTGTGGCAATGTCAGCAATGACAGCGCAGGGGTGTTGATTCATCTGGTGATGTCTCCGCAGGTTGCCTCGTTCCTTGACGACCTTACTCGCGAATGCCCACCCCTCGCTCATATCGACAGCATTGAATCACACCCTTATGAATGGGAGCAGCAACCCGCTGACTTTAGCATTGCGCACAGCGGCGCGGGTGCGATGGATACGCAAGTGGTGCCTGATGCGGCAACCTGTCCCTCCTGTCTGCAAGAGCTGATGACGCCCGGCAATCGGCGCTATCACTATCCCTTTATTAACTGCACCCACTGCGGGCCGCGTTTTACCATTATTCGCCATATGCCTTACGACAGGCCCAATACGGCGATGGCGACGTTTCCGCTGTGCTCGCCTTGTGCCGCAGAATATCAAAACCCTGCAGACAGACGCTTTCATGCCCAACCGACGGCGTGCCCGGATTGTGGGCCACACGCGTGGGTGTGCGATGCCAATGGCAATGCGCTGGCGCAGGGCGATGCGGCACTGGAACTGGCGGCGAGGGCGCTGCAAGCGGGGCAGATCGTTGCAGTCAAAGGGCTGGGTGGTTTTCATCTGGCGTGCGATGCCACGCAACAACATGCGGTAGAGCAATTGCGCCTGCGCAAGCATCGACCCGGCAAACCGTTGGCGGTGATGTTGCCGGATGAGCACTGGCTATCGCGCTGTGCGCAACTGACGGATGAAACGCCTGCCATCAACCTGATGAAAAGCGCTGCTGCACCCATCGTGTTGCTGCCGTTGCAACGTGGCGGCGCGCTGTGTGATGCCATTGCGCCCGGATTGAGTGAAGTCGGGCTGATGCTGCCTGCCAACCCGCTCCAGCATCTACTGCTGGCTTTGTCGGGTCGCCCGCTGGTGATGACCTCCGGTAATGCTAGCGGTAAACCGCCCGCGTTGACCAACGCGCAGGCGCTGGACGATCTCAATGGCTTGGCCGATCTTTGGCTATTGCATAATCGCGATATCGTGCAACGCGCCGACGACTCGCTGGTGCGCTGTCATGATGGCGCTGCGGAAATGCTGCGTCGTGCTCGCGGCTATGTTCCCGATGCGTTTACGCTGCCGCCCGGTTTTGAACACCAGCCCGCACTGCTGGCGATGGGGGCGGATTTGAAAAACACCTTCTGCCTGCTGCGCGATGGGTATGCCATTGTCAGTCAGCATCTGGGCGATCTCACCGACAGCGATGTCGAGCAGCAGTATCAAAATGCGATAGCACTGTTTGAGGATATCTATCGCTTCACACCCACGGCGATTGCCGTGGATGCCCATCCTGGCTATATCAGCCACCGCCTCGGACATCAGCGTGCCGACATTGCCGGTATTGCCTGCCATGAAGTGTTGCATCATCATGCCCACATTGCCGCCTGTCTGGCGGAGCATGGCTGGCCGCGCAATGCC
The DNA here is from genome assembly GCF_025962655.1 of Candidatus Symbiopectobacterium sp. NZEC151. Taxonomy (GTDB): domain Bacteria; phylum Pseudomonadota; class Gammaproteobacteria; order Enterobacterales; family Enterobacteriaceae; genus Symbiopectobacterium. The sequence goes on from NZ_JAGFPE010000004.1 coordinate 422,042, forward strand.
GGACCGGTTGTTGGCTTGACGTTGGATGGTATCGGCTATGGCGAAAAAGGCCAATGGTGGGGGGGGGAATGTCTGCTGGCCGATTACCGTTCCTGCTTTCATCGGGGCGGGCTGCCTGCGGTCGCGTTGCCGGGTGCGGATTTAGCCGCTCGCCAGCCGTGGCGTAACCTATTGGCGCAGTGGTTGCGCTTTGTGCCTGACTGGCGAGGGCAACCGCAGGCGGCGAATTTTCCTCAGCATGCGCTGCCTTTGTTGATCAAGGCGATTGAGCGCGGCGTGCAATCGCCGTACAGTTCGTCGGCCGGACGCCTGTTCGATGCGGTTGCGGCGGCAACGGGATTTGGCGTGCGTGAACAAAGCTGGGAAGGTGAAGCCGCTTGCCAGTTGGAAACGCTGGCATGGCAAAGCGATGTCCAGTCTCACCCGGTATCGATGCCGCTTGTCGGCAATCTGTTAGATCTGGAGACATTCTGGCATGAATGGCTGGCCTATCAGGCTGCGCCCGCGCGGCGCGCGCACGCTTTTCACGTGGCGCTGGCGCAAGGCCTGGCTGCGTTAGCCCGGCAGGTTGCGCGTGAGGAGAATACGCATACTATCGTGCTTTCCGGCGGGGTTCTGCATAACCGACTGCTCAGCACATTACTGCGTCAGGAACTCACTGATTTTACTGTATTACAGCCGAGACGTTTGCCTGCGGGCGATGGCGGTCTTTCATTGGGGCAGGCGTTGATTGCTGCGGCGCGTGGATAATAAGAATATTATTTAGTTTTGTTGTTTTTAAATAGTAACTTTAAGGTTTTAACTGTATTTAAATTACTTTTAATTAACGCTGATTGTAATGAGTTTAATGAATTTAAAATAACTGTAAATATATCTCTCTTGTTATGAAATCAAATTCCTAAAAATAATCCTGATCAATAATATATGATTGTCACCGCAATGGTTAATCGATATTTTTATGACGATTATTATTTTCGTCTATTAATTTATTGTAGGTTTTGTAGATGGCAAGAAATGTTTTTTCTCAGGAAAAGGCAACAGTACGTTTCTTTTCAAAAAAAGTTACTGCGGTTGCATGGGTTAATATCTTATTTCAATTGTTTTTTCCCTTAAGTCTATCGTTCTCTCCGGCAATAGCGGCGGCTATAGCCGATTCCTCACCTGCTTTTTCCTCAACGGAGCCTTATCTTTTAGGCCCCGGAGAAAACATTGACACTGTTGCGAAAATGCACGGAGTTTCTGTTGAACAACTTAAAAAAATCAACCAGTACAGAACATTTTCCAAACCCTTTTCAGCCCTGACGACGGGCGATGAAGTTGAAGTGCCGCGTAAGCAATCCCCTTTCTCCATAGACAATCAACCGCCAGTTCAGACAGAAAACCGATTCGAAAACCAGGCAATGGCAGGGGCGACGATGCTATCCAGCAAAAATGCCGCTAAATCGGCAGAGCAGATGGCGCGCTCTGCGGCCAATAGTGAAGTCAACAGCTCTGCACAGCAGTGGTTGAGCCAGTACGGTACTGCTCGCGTACAGCTTAACGTCAATGATGATTTCAAGCTTGATGGCAGTGCAGTCGACGTACTGGTGCCGTTGAAAGATAACAATAAAAATATGTTATTTACTCAGCTAGGGGCACGAAATAAAGACAGCCGTAATACTGTAAATACCGGTATCGGCTACCGTACTTTTCAAGATAATTGGATGTACGGCGTTAATACCTTTTTTGATAATGATATTACCGGTAAGAATCGCCGGGTCGGCGTGGGCGCAGAGGCTTGGGCTGACTACCTGAAATTGTCGGTGAACAGTTATTTTGGCCTGACCGGTTGGCATCAATCGCGTGACGCTGTTGATTATTATGAGCGCCCCGCCAACGGTTATGACGTGCGTGCCGAAGCCTATTTACCGGCCTACCCGCAGTTAGGGGGTAAACTGATGTATGAACACTATCGTGGCGATGATGTTGCGTTGTTCGGTAAGAATAATCGCCAGAAAGATCCGTATGCCATAACAGCGGGACTTAATTATACTCCGATTCCGTTATTTACTGTAGGTGCAGAGCATCGCGCTGGCAAAGGCGGGCAATCAGACAGTAGCCTGAATCTCCAGTTCAATTATCGCCTCGGATCATCCTGGCAGTCGCATATCGATCCTTCTGCGGTGGCATCGAGCCGTACCCTGGCGGGCAGTCGTTACGATCTGGTCGAGCGCAACAATAATATCGTGCTGGAATATCAACAGCAAAACCTGATCCGTCTGACGTTGCCAGAACAGATCAGCGGAGACGCAGGGACTACGGTTACCGTGAATGCGCAGATTAACAGTCGGCATGCACTCGATCGGGTTGAGTGGGATAACGGCGCGTTGTTGGCGGCAGGTGGTAGCTTCACCCAGATATCCCCACAGGTCGTGTCGATCACCTTCCCACCTTATCAAGAGGCACGCAGTAGCAACAGTAATGTGCATACGATAAGTGCAGTGGCTTACGACAGCCAGGGCAATGCGTCTGCTCGTGAGACTACGCGGCTTGTCGTTGCATCCACTATGGTAGAAATCACGGTCGCCAACCTGACGGTGACCGCCGATAACGCCATCGCCAACGGCACGGCGAGCAACGCGGTGCAGGCGATAGTGACGAACGCCAGCGGCAACCCGGTTGCGGGGCAAGCGGTCAACTTCTCTGCCAGCAATGGTGCGGCCATCACCACAGTGATTGGCACCACCGGTGCGGACGGTATTGCCACGGCGACGCTGACCAGCACCACGGCGGGCAGCAGTGTGGTCACCGCGACGGTGAACGGTAAGCGCCAAACGGTGAATATCACGTTTGTTGAAGACGACAGCCAAGCGACGATCGCTACTGCCGATTTTACGGTGGCCAGTGGGGCGTTAGCCGACGGTATTGAAATTAATGCGCTGCGTGCAATAGTGACAGATAGCCTGGGCAATCCAATGGAAAACGCTACCGTAACCTTTACGACAACGTCTGGCTCGGTGACAGTAACAAATGCTCAGGTTCAGACCGATAAAGACGGTGTGGCAAACAGTGGGCTGACCAGTCTGGTGGCAGGAAACCATTCGGTGAGGGCGTCGGTGGGCACGTATACCACGCCGTACAAGAATTCGACTTTTACCAAAATAGTGACGATTGCGGATGCCGATTTTACCGTGGCTAGCGGTGCCTTAGCCAACGGCATCGATACCAATGAGTTGAGAGCGATTGTGAGAGACAACCTGGGTAATCCGGCAATCAATATCCCGGTTACCTTTACGGTGACCGGTGGTAACGCGACAGTGACAAAAGAAACGGTATCTTCAGGGGTAGGCGGTTTGGTGACCAGTGGGTTAACGAGTTTGGTTGTCGGCAGCCATCAGGTAACTGCGACGGTGAGAAACCATACTACGTCGGAAAAAAGCTCTGTCTTTGTGCTCGGGAATACCATCGCTGACGGCGACTTTACGGTGGCCAGCGGTGCGCTCGCTGATGGCATCAACAGCAATGCACTGCGTGCGATAGTGAAAAATGGACAAGGCAAACCGGTTGCGAATGCCACCGTAACCTTTGCGGTAACCAGCGGTAGCGCGACAGTGACGAACGCGGCGGTGCAGACGGATGCAAACGGCGTGGCAACCAGCGGGCTGACCAGTCTGGTTGCTGGCGACAATCAGGTCACGGCAACGGTGAATGATGCAACTACATCGGTGCAGACCTCTACGTTTGTGGGCAAGTTCATTAATGTGTCTGCCACTAACGCGACGTTTACTATCACCGATGGCTTTCCAAAAACGGGCTTCAAAGGTGCAAGATTCTCATTAAAGGTGACAGGTGCTGCAAGCGATTATCTTTGGGACAACGGTGGCAATGCATGGACCACGGTAGATTCCAATGGAAATATCAGTATCACTGCGAAAGGTAATTCAACGCCGGTCACTATTAAGGCAACACCAAAGGCTGGCGGGCCGGCGCTGACCTACACCTTCTCAGTGAATACCTGGTTTATTAATAATGGTAACTCGACAGCTGATAGAAATGGTGCTTCATCTTGGTGTGCAAACCAAGGGCTGACCATGTCAGATCGGTCTAAAGTAACGTTGGGTATGAATCAGCGTGGCGTTGGGACGTTATTTTCAGAGTGGGGAGCATTAAATCAATCGCGTTATCCTGGGTCTGGTTTTACTGATTCGTCCACCCCTGGCGGATTAGAAAATGCCTATTGGATTAAGAGCGATTCCTATACTTCTGGATATGGTGCGTTCTATGCGCAATCAGGGCAACATTCCAGCAGGCAAGATCGTTTTAGTCAATTCATACTATGTAATTAATTCGTGCGATATACCCATAATGGCTGACGTGTTGCTAATGTTGTGATTTTGGTCTTATCCGGACACCTATGACTGCATATCTACAATGGAGCACTGCGTCTGCTAACAGCGCCTGATCGATGGCAACGATACGTTGCTGTCGCCAGGCGCGAGTGTGTGTGATACCGGTAATCGTTGCCGCAATCGCTGATTCTGCACATATCCTTTCAGATACTGAACCGTATATTTTAGCTCCAGGGGGAACCGTTGATGCTGTTTCTGGAGACATTTGGCACGAATAGCTGGCCTATCAGGCTGCGCCCGTGCGGCGCGCCCATGCCTTTCACGTGGCGCTGGCGCACTGCGTTAGCCCGACATGCGGCGCGTGAGGAGAATACCCATACCATCGTGCTTTCTGGCGGGGTTCGGTATAACCGACTGCTCAGCATATTACTGCGTCAGGAGCTGGCTGATTTTACCGTATTGCAACCGAGGAATTTGCCGGCAGGGGTTGGCGGTCTTTCGTTGGGACAGACATTAATTGCAGCAGCGCGTGGATAATAGTGAAATTAATGTCAATATTTTGTTGCCTGATATATAGGTTGTTTTAAAAAACGTGCTGATGGATTTGATGTTAAATAAATCAGTTTATATGTATTTAAATTGCTTTTAAATAACGCTCAAAAGTAAGGTTCTTAATGAATTGAAATTAATTGTAAATATATCGCAGCTGCAATGAAGTCAAATTCCTAAAAATAATATTTCATTGAACTTATTTCTTGTTTTGTTAAAACTCAAAGGCTACCTTTCTCGCTTCTTAATTATTTGGTTTTTTTATTAATTCTGAGTTTAACATATGTCATACAACTATTTTGTTTACAAGAAAAGAAAGTTTGAGCAAAGAGTTTCTCGCAAAGTCACCGTAATGGTGTGGGTAAATATCTTTTTCCAATTGCTATTTCCACTGAGTATTTCTTTTTCTCCAGCGATGGCTGCGGCTATCGCTACTCCAGCGCATACTTTTTCAGATACTGAACCGTATGTGTTAGGTCCCGGGGAAACGGTTGATGCTATTGCAAAAAGATATGGAGTTTCGGTTGAAGAACTACAAAAAATCAACCAGTACAGAACGTTTTCTAAACCCTTTTCATCCCTGATAACGGGCGATGAAGTTGAAGTGCCGCGTAAGCGATCGCCTTTCTCTGTAGACAATCAACCGCCTGCTGAGACAGAAAATCGGCTCGCAAGCCAGGCGGCAGCAGGGGCGACGATGTTGTCCAGCAAAAATTCCGCCAAATCAGCAGAGCAGATGGCGCGCTCCGCAGCCAATAGCGAAATCAACAATTCTGCACAGCAGTGGCTGAGCCAGTACGGCACTGCCCGCGTACAGCTAAACGTCAATGATGATTTCAAACTTGATGGCAGCGCGGTAGACGTTCTGGTGCCGTTAAAAGATAACAATAAAAATATGTTGTTTACTCAGCTAGGGGCGCGGAATAAAGATAGCCGTAATACCTTAAATGCGGGTATCGGTTACCGTACTTTTCAAGATAATTGGATGTACGGTGTTAATACCTTTTTTGATAATGATATTACCGGAAAAAATCGCCGGGTGGGTGTGGGTGCAGAGGCTTGGGCTGACTACCTAAAATTGTCCGTGAACAGCTATTATGGTCTGACTGATTGGCATCAGTCACGTGACTTTATTGATTATTATGAGCGCCCCGCCAACGGTTATGACGTGCGTGCAGAAGCCTATTTACCGGCCTACCCGCAGTTGGGGGGTAAACTCATGTATGAACACTATCGTGGCAATGATGTTGCGTTATTCGGTAAGAATAACCGACAGAAAGATCCGTATGCCCTGACGACAGGACTTAATTATACCCCTATTCCGTTATTTACCGTGGGGGCTGAACACCGCGCGGGCAAAGGCGGACAATCTGACAGTAGCCTTAATCTCCAGTTCAATTATCGCCTCGGATCATCCTGGCAGTCGCATATCGATCCTTCTGCGGTAGCGTCGAGCCGTACCTTGGCGGGTAGCCGTTACGATCTGGTCGAACGCAATAACAATATCGTGCTGGAATACCAAAAACAGGATGTTATTCGCCTGACCCTTCCTGCTCAGATTAACGGTGAAGCAGGGACTGCGGTCACAGTGAATGCGCAGGTTGACAGCCAGCATAGCCTTGATCGTATTGAGTGGGACAGTAGCGCACTCGTAGCGGCTGGCGGTGAGTTTTCGCAGGTTTCGCCGCAGTCTGTGGTAATGACATTGCCTCCTTATCAATCAGCACGCAATAGCAACAGCAATGTCTATACGGTAACAGCGGTAGCCTACGACAGTCAGGGAAATGCTTCTCCTCGCTCAACGCTGCAAATTTCTGTAGAGCCAAGTACAGCAGACATTACTGAAGCCAATTTAACAACAACGACAAATAACGCGCTGGCGAACGGCACAGAGAGCAACGCGGTGCAGGCGGTAGTTACTGATGCCAGCGGCAACGCGGTGGCGGGTCAGTCGGTGGACTTCACGGCCAACAACGGCGCAGAAGTCACCACGGTGATCGGTACCACCGGGGCGGACGGTATCGCTAAGGCGACGCTGACCAACACCAAGGCAGGCACCAGCGTGGTGACGGCGACGGTAAACGGCAAGCGTCAGACGGTAAATGTCACCTTTGTGGCGGATGAGGGCACGGCAGAGATCACCGAGGCCAACCTGACGGCGACCACCAACAATGCGTTGGCGAACGGTACGGAGAGCAACGCGGTGCAGGCGGTAGTTACTGATGCCAGCGGTAACGCGGTGGCGGGTCAGGCGGTGGATTTTACGGCCAGCAATGGCGCGCAAGTCACCACGGTGATCGGTACCACCGGTGCGGACGGTATCGCGAAGGCGACGCTGACCAACACCAAGGCAGGCACCAGCGTGGTGACGGCGACGGTAAACGGCAAGGACCAGACGGTAAATGTCACCTTTGTGGCAGATGAGGGCACGGCAGAAATCACCGAAGCCAACCTGACGGCGACCACCAACGATGCGGTGGCTGACGGCACAGAGAGCAACGCGGTGCAGGCACTGGTGACGGATGCGCGCGGTAACGCGGTTGCGGGTCAGACGGTGAACTTTACGGCCAGCAACGGCGCGCAAGTCACCACGGTGATCGGTACCACCGGTGCGGACGGTATCGCTAAGGCGACGCTGACTAACACCAAGGCAGGCACCAGCGTGGTGACGGCGACGGTAAACGGCAAGGACCAGACGGTAAATGTCACCTTTGTGGCGGATGAGGGCACGGCAGAGATCACCGAAGCCAACCTGACGGCGACAACTAACGGTGTAGTGGCTGATGGCACGGCAAGCAACGCGGTGCAGGCACTGGTAACGGATGCGCGCGGTAACGCGGTGGCGGGTCAGACGGTGAACTTTACGGCCAGCAATGGCGCGCAAGTCACCACGGTGATCGGCACCACCGGTGCGGACGGTATCGCTAAGGCGACGCTGACCAACACCAGGGCAGGCACCAGCGTGGTGACGGCGACGGTAAACGGCAAGGACCAGACGGTAAATGTCACCTTTGTGGCGGATGAGGGCACGGCAGAGATCACCGAAGCCAACCTGACGGCGACCACCAACGATGCGGTGGCTGACGGCACAGAGAGCAACGCGGTGCAGGCACTGGTGACGGATGCGCGCGGTAACGCGGTGGCGGGGCAGTCGGTAGACTTTACGGCCAGCAATGGCGCGCAAGTCACCACGGTGATCGGTACCACCGGTGCGGACGGTATCGCTAAGGCGACGCTGACTAACACCAAGGCAGGCACCAGTGTGGTGACCGCCACGGTAAACGGCAAAAACCAGACGGTAAACACGCTTTTCATCGCCGATCACAACACGGCGAAGATAGCTGATGCGGATTTTACGGTAGGGAGCGGTGCGGCAGCAAACACCGAGCAGAGCAATGCGCTGAAAGCTGTGGTGAAAGACGGAAACGGCAATCTGGTTTCGGGTATCACGGTGACCTTTGCGGTAACGAGCGGTAGCGCGACGTTAACGATCCCTGAGGTCCAGACGGATGAGAGTGGCGTGGCGCAGACCGCACTGACCAGCCTGGTGTCAGGCGACAACCTGGTGAAAGCCTCGGTGAATGGCAGCAGTACGCAAGAGAAGAACTCAAGGTTTAACGGTGACATTAACACGGCCGTGATTGAACGCGCCTGGGTGGAAAAAGACAATGCTATTGCTGATGATGTCGACTATGTTGAGCTGCGTTCTCACGTTGTCGATGCAAATGGCAATGCGGTTGAGGGTGTCACGATATCAGCAAGTTGGGGCGGCAATGTCCAACATTTAGGTTCAACGCGGACTGATACTGATGGCATCTCTACCCATCGTTTCAAAAGTAATGTTGCGGGTTCTAAATCAATAGATTTGAGAACGTATATCAATGGTACTTATGGCCCTTACGTTTATTTGAGACCTGTTTTTATCGCGGATAACAGCACGGCAACGATAGCTGATGCGGATTTTACGGTAGCCAGCGGTGCGCTTGCCAACGGCTCTGACACTAATGCATTGCATGTTGTGGTGAAAGACGGGCTGGGAGATGTGGTTCCTGATATCACGGTGACCTTTGCGGTAACGAGCGGTAGCGCATCGTTAACGACACCCACAGCCCAGACAAATGCGCAAGGCGTGGCGCAAGCCACGCTAACGAGCAGGGTTGCCGGAGATAATCAGGTAACGGCGACGGTGGGCACGCACACTACAGCCGCACAGACATCCACGTTTACTCCGGAGGAATTTACGGGGGTCACAACGAATGACTACACCTTTAAAATTGGCGATGGATTTCCTACTACCGGATTTCGTGCAGCAACATTTACGTTAAACGTCAGTGGGAACGCGAGTGCTTATACATGGAACTCAAATCAACCTGGCGCGATAACGGTAAATAATGGTCAGGTAACACTGAACAATCCACCTTCTGGACCTGTGACTATCACCGCCACCCCGACAAATGGGCTGGGAGAGACGTTGAATTACTCGTTTACAGTGAACAGGTGGTTTACTAATAACGGCTCAACAAAGTTAGACTGGACAAGTGCCAACACATACTGCGACCAACAGCCGGGATTTAAGCAACCACATTCGATTGCTATTAATGGGAATGCTAGTTCCCGTCGCATTGGGTCCCTGGTGTCTGAATGGGGAGATATGAATAAACATACTGGCGCGGGGTTTTCTGAAACGCTCTATTGGGTCGATGTTGTAGGCGCAAGTCGGGGCTATCAGTGGTATGCGGACATCAGAAATGCTGGCGTTAACACGATGCTAGAAACTACCCCACTGGGAGTAATATGCAGTAAGGCACTTTAATATTGTATTATCTCAATTACTTATATAGCTTTATCGTGTGGTCTTGAGAATAAGAAGTAAAGGGCAGCTGTTACGGCTGCTCTTTTTTATTGGTATAAATCGGGCCTGGGTGATTTGATTTACCCTCGACTCAAGGCCCCGGATAAAAACCGGCACTTAGCGCCTGCACGGCGTGTGCCACTCTGGGTCCCATGCCTAGCACCAGCGCCTGATCGATGGCAACAATACGTTGCTGACGCCAGGCGCGAGTGTGGGTGATGCCGGGCACCGCAGCCAATGTGTCCAACCCACCCGCGATACTCTGCGATGTCACCACGATCACCTCTGGATCGGCGGCGATCATCGACTCACCGCCATAGGGCCGATATTGAGGGTGGGTTGCCATATTTTCTCCCCCTGCCAGTGCGATCATGCCATCGGCGACGGTGTTTTTGCCCGCCACCATGGCCCCGCTGCCTGCGACGCTAAGCAAAAATAGCACCTTTACCGGCGTTTTTTGTGCCGCGGTGAGTTGATGTACCCGCTGAAGATCCGCATTGATCTGCGCGATAAGCGCCTCTCCCTGTTCGACTTTTTGTAACAGGTTAGCCGCCTGGCGTATCGTGCCGATCAACTGCTGCGGCGTGCTGGGCGTGCGTTGAAACAGCGCGACCTGAACGCCCGCCTGGCGTAACTGATCCAGCGCGGCTTGCGGTTGGGCGTCCTGCCAGGTCATCACCAGCGAGGGCTGCAAAGACAACATGCCGTCCACGTTTAGCTGCTGCCAGTGGCTGACCTTGGCGAGCGTTTGTGTTTCGGGCGGGTAGGTAGTGGTTTGATCCACCCCTACCACTGCGCTGCCGCTCCCTACTGCATAGACGATTTCCGTCAAAGCACCGCCAGCGACCACGATACGCGCTGGCGTTGATGCTCCCTGTGCGGGCAGACTACATGCCAGACAACCGATAAACAGCGCAGATATCACCCTTAACATGTCATTTCCCTCAGAATGCCATGGAAGCGCCAATCACCGTGCTGAATCCGGAGGCTGGAATGCCTTCATGCGCGGTGGTGTAGCGTTTGTCCAGCAGGTTGTTCAGCGCCCAGTTCACCTGATACTGGTCATCCTTACCAAAGGTGGCGGTAAACGCCAGATTGGCCGTTGCCCAGCCAGCATGCTGGGTTTCCTGATCGGCGGTGCGGTCTTTGGCTCGCGTTGCTGCGCGCAGGAAGGCATCAGACTCCAGTGAGAACAGGTTAAACAGGGTGACATGCTTCACGCCAAAGCGCCCGGTGAATGTAGGTTCGCCGGTGTCAAAGGTGCTGCGGTTTTCCAATTCCAGCTCACGGCGAATCACATTTCCGGTGACATAAGGGGATACGGTCCAGCCCAGATATTCTGCATGCAGTTCCAGTCCGTAGGTTTTCGCACTATTGGCGTTAGCATAGTAGCGGCTGCGGGTATCAGTGCTGCCAGCGCAGGCAGCGCTGCCCGCGCAGTTGAGCGTGGTGATGTAATCTTTGGCGCGTGAGTGATACACCGCACCGTCCAGCAACCAGTCTGCATTTTTATAGCGAGCGCCCAGTTCATAGTTGTCCGAACGCTCCGCTTGCAGGTTCGGGTTACCGTAGGTGGTGCCGCCGCCTGCGCTGGTGTCGTAGAACTTATGCGTCAAGGTTGGGTAAACATAACCCTGTGCGTATGAGGCGCGTAATTGTGTATTGGTAAAGCCAGAATAGCGCAGCGTGGTGGCGGTTACGGTGGTGCTGTCGTGCTCGCGCTGGCTGGCTTTGGAACTGTTGGTGTTAGCAACGCCGTTTACGCCAATCATGGCAGGGAAGCCATAGCGGGTAATAATGCCATTACTGGTGCTGCCATAAGAGAGTGATTCTACCCAGTATTGGCGCGCGCCCAAGGTCCAGGTCCACTCTGGCGTGATTTTCCATTCATCCTGAGTAAATAACGACCAATGAGTTTGCTGCCAGTGTGCGCCAGAGTTGATATTCGGATTGATATTGATGTTGTACGGGCTTCCCAAGAAGCTGATCGTTTTGCCAATATTGACGTTGGTTGATGCGGTTTGTTTAACATCGTCGCGTGACCACTGCCCGCCGACAATCAACAGGTGATTATCCCAGGGGGTGAGATCGGTTTGCACCGTGATGCCATCGCTAACCTGTTTGTCATGGGTGCCGGTTTTCAATGCCATCACAGAATCGGTCATTGCCCAACCTTCATAGGTGAAGTCAACGCCGCTCTGCACCAGATCGTTGCGGAATTCCCGCTTGATGTTTTGCCGGTAAGCGTCCACATGCACTTTTTTCAGCAGGCTATTGCCGATGTTCCAGTCGTAGAACAGACCGATTTTATCGCGTTCCAAATTGGGAATGCGCACGCTGAAGCTGTCATAGTCGGTGGAGCTGTTGTAGGTCTGGGTACTGACTTTATATCGGTCCAGTGACAGTCCGAACTTGTGTTGGCCGAGACGATAGCCCAGCCAGGCGGATTGGCTGTTGTTACGAAAATCGGTACCGGGCAGGCGACCATCCGGCGTGCTGCGATTGCCCTGATCGCTGTAGCTGCCGCTGAGGCGATATTCAAAATCCCCCAGTGAACCATAAGCGATCGCCGATTGTTGCCAGCCTGCGGTCGCGCTGTCATACATCACCTTGATTTTACCGCCGATGGGCGAGTCTCCACCTTTGCGGGTGATAAAATTGATAATCCCGCCAATGGCTTGTGAGCCGTACAGCACCGAGTGTGGCCCTTTTACCACTTCCACGCGCTCGACATAGGAAGGATCGATCAGCAGGCCCAGACTGTAATTGGGGCCGGCGCGCTGATAGGTCACTTCCTGCCCGTCGATAAGCACCAGCACGCGCGAGGCTTCTTCGCCACGAATTCGAATCTGCTTACGCCCGGCCAACGAGCTGTCAACAATATCCACCCCGGGAATATCCCGCAGCGCTTCTGCCATCTGATCGCCGGTGAATCGGCTCAGTTTTTCACTGTCGATAACCTGCATACTGACCGGACTTTCCCACAGATTCTGTTCGGTGCGCCCGGCGCTGATGACCGTGATTTCGTCTTCCTGTCCGGCCGCCAGCGAGGTATTGCCATAAATAAGCGGCAGTAAACATACCGCTGTGTGCGTCATTATTTTTTTCATCTGTTATCCCTGAAAGGCAAACAATTCTCATTTGCATTGCGAATTGTTGTATTTCAAATGAAACATTTGATCAAAATATATTTATGTTTTTGTGATGGTTGTCATGAATTATTTTTAATAAACACTTGATTTTTGTGTATTTAATTAAATTAAGCAATCTTAATGAAGTGATGATATTTATCATTGATGTAACAATATTATTAACTTTTATTTTTAACGTTATGATTTTATTTTGTATTTTCATTTTGTTGGATCTGACGGTTTTTACAAAAAAGCGAAAAATGCGTTAACGCCGCTGTGAGTCTTGAGCCGCGTTTCCGTTTGGTCGGCAATTCACGTCTGGGCGTGTTGCTAAATACAAATAGTTATCATCTAATCTTTTCACCGTGGTAGAAGTGGAAAGGATGAAAGAAGAAATGAACATTGATTTAACGCCGTATTACGCCCAGCCCGGCGAGCAACCGTTCGCCGCACGGAAGATGGCGATGCCCTGGCGTAATCATGTACCGCTTTCTCCAGAGCAGATTGCTGCAAGCTGGCAAACGCTGCGTCAGCAAACGGTGCCGGCGCGTAAGCGTCTGCTCTATCTCCACATTCCGTTCTGTGCCACGCACTGCACCTTCTGCGGTTTCTACCAGAACAAGTTGCGCGATGACAGCACCGCCGCCTACACCCGTTACCTGCTACAGGAGCTGGCGCTGGAAGCGGAAAGCCCGCTGCATCAGTCCGCCCCCATTCATGCGGTCTATTTTGGCGGCGGCACGCCGACGGCGCTGTCCGCTGACGAGCTGTCGCAGATTATTCGTGCCATCCGCACCTCTTTGCCGCTGGCACCTGACTGCGAAATCACCGTTGAAGGCCGCAGCGCCGGTTTTGATGACGAGCGCATCGATGCGTGTCTGGAGGCGGGAGCAAACCGTTTCTCTATCGGTGTTCAAACCTTTGATAGCCGGATACGCCAGCGCATGGCACGTTTGTTTGACCGGCAGCAGCTCATCCACTTTTTGGAAAACTTGTGCAGCCGGGATAAGGCTGCCGTGGTGTGTGATTTGATGTTCGGTTTACCGGGACAAACCGCAGAAAGCTGGCGCGAAGATTTAGCGATTGTCAGCGATCTGCCGCTAGACGGCGTCGATCTTTATGCGTTGAACCTGTTACCCACCACCCCGCTGGCAAAAGCGGCAGAGAACCAGCGTGTGACGCTGCCGGCGGTGATGGAACGGCGCGATTTTTATCACACCGGAGCCGATTTTCTGGCTAATGCGGGCTGGCACCAGTTGAGCAACAGCCACTGGGCAAAAACCACCCGGGAACGCAATCTCTACAATCTGCTTATCAAACAAGGTGCTGACTGCCTGGCAATGGGGAGCGGCGCGGGCGGCAACGTCAACGGCCAAGCGTATATGATGGAGCGCGATTTGGAACGCTACTACGCAAAGCTGGATAACGGTGAAAAACCGATCGCAATGATGACGCCCGCCAGTAAAGCCGGTGCCTGGCAGCACCGCTTGCAAGCCGGTATTGAAATTGGACGTGTCGCCCTGCCGCTGCTAACACCGCAGGCGGATGTGCTGACACCGTTACTGCATCAATGGCATGAAGCCGGGTTAACCCGCGATGCGTCAACCTGCCTGCGGTTGACCAACGATGGACGTTTCTGGGCAAATAATCTGATGCAGGCGTTACAACAGCTTATCCCTCAGCTCAATGCTGGGGAATCATTGCCTCATTAAGGGAAGAAGATAATGACTTTACAAGAATTATTGGCGACAAATCCGGATGGCACCTTAGAGGCGATCGCGGAGCAATACCAGACCAGCCTGTTTGCGGTTACCGAAGCATTGCCGGAAGCGCAGCGCACGCTGGTGGCGGGGGAACAGTTCGATCGCGTGTGGGATACCATTACTCAATGGGGAGAAGTGACGCTTATCAGTCACACGGCGGATGCCATTCTGGAATTCAAAAGCGTGTTGCCGACCGGAACGCATCGCCACGGCTATTTTAACCTGCGTGGCAAAAATGGGTTGAGTGGCCATATCCGCGCCACTCACTGCCAGCACATTGCGCTTATCGAGCGTAAGTTTATGGGCATGGATACCGCTTCCGTGGTGTTTTTCAATGCGGCGGGTGATGCCATGTTCAAAATTTTCCTTGGCCGCGACGATCACCGCCAACTGCTGGCGCATCAGGTTATCGCATTCCGTTTGCTGGCGGATGAACTGCGGGCGGTGGCGGCGTGACGCCCTGGTTGCTGTTCGGTGCGGGCAGCGGCGTTGGCGCGTGCCTGCTGCAACGCGCACTGGCGTGCAACCAGCCTGTTGTTCTGGTGTTGCGCGACAGTGAACAGGCCAGACAGTGGCGTGAGCAGGGCGTGACCGTGGTAGAGGGCGATGCCTGCGAGCCTGCGGTGGTTGCCGCAGCCTGTCAGGCAGCAGGGCCGGAGGCGATTATCGTTTCCACGCTGGGCGGTGGATCGGTGAACTATCTGGGGCATCGGACGCTCATCGATGGCGCAGAACAGGCTGGCCTGAAGCGCATGCTGCTGGTGACTTCGCTGGGATGCGGTGACGGTTGGCCGCTGCTCTCTGCGCGCGCCAAAGCCGCCTTTGGTCTGGCGGTGAGAGAGAAATCGCTGGCGGAATGCTGGTTACAAAGCAGCTCGCTCGATTATGCCATCGTTCGTCCTGGCGGGCTGCTGGATGTGGTGGCAACGCATAACGGTCAACTGACGCAAGGGCCCGCAACATTAGGGCTTATCTCACGCCAGGATGTGGCATTTGCGTTGGAGAAACTGTTGCTGCAACCGGTATTTGGCAATCAAATCTACAACCTGATCGATCCCGACCTTGAAATGCCTGCGGTACGCTAGTCTCCCAGTCCCACTGCTGTTTTTATTGCGTGTGCCGCTGTGACGGTGCACGCAATGCTTTCTCTTTGACAAACCCGCCTGCTCCCTTTCTCCTGGTCATCGTGTGCTGGGGCATCACGCTGTTGATTTATCGTCTGGACGGAATGTTATTTTTTCGTTAACGCCGATGCGACTATACTGACAGACAACGGCGTAGCATGGTGCGCGTCGATAAGGCGAATCCGGCGGCGAGGAGAGGAAGTATCCCGATGGATGAGATGAAACGTATTCTGAGTGATGACATCGAACGGCTTAATCGTAAAGAGAAGCGCGATAACAAAATCCGCTTTAATCCCGGCTTTATCCGTAAACACCCCTATCTGTTTGGCGGCATGTTGCTGTGCTATCTCCCGGTGATGTTGATTTTGGGGTTTGCCGACTATTTCGGTATCGGGTATGTGGTGGGGTTCACGCTGTTTGTGCTGGGCGTGTCACTGGGGCTGTCGTGCCATGTGAGTCCACGCTACCACTTTGACGATATTGACCAGATGGATTTGCGCGTTTGCTATAACGGTGAATGGTTTAATAAGCGCAGCATTTCGCAACAGGCGTATGCACAAATTCAGTCAAGCACGGAAGTTGCCCCCGAGGTCAAGCAGGGCGTTGAGCAGATTCAGCAGGCCAAGGGCAAAGTGACCTTTTTTGACGTGTATGCGCTGGTGTATCTGAAGTCGCCGGGTTCGGCGGTGTGACCAGACGTCAGTCTCGTGACAGTGTTTCGGCGGCATGGTAGGGTTCAAAAGGAACAGCGGTAACACTCCGCGTATTGAGAAGCAGGTAAGCACAACATGGATAAAAAGCCGTTATTGATTATTCAAATGGGCGTGCCGCCGCAGCCGATTGCCCAGGTGGTGGGTGAACAAAGTGATTGGTTCAGTGCAGCACTGGCCGCGCAGCCGCGTGAGCTGTTGTTGGTTCGCCCAGAGCGGGGGGAGCGCTTACCCCATCCTGACGCGGTAGCCGGGGCGGTGATCACTGGCTCCTGGTCGATGGTTACTGACAGGATAGACTGGAGCGAATCAACGGCGGCCTGGCTGCGTCAGGCGTACCATGCGCAGCTGCCCTTGCTGGGCGTGTGTTATGGACACCAACTGTTGGCGGATGTGCTTGGTGGGCTGGTTGCCGATAATCCCAAGGGCAAAGAAATTGGGCTGCAAACGGTGACGCTGACAGCGCAGGGCGGGAACGACCCGTTGCTGCGCGATCATCCTGCGCACTTCGATGCTTATTTGACACATCAGCAATCGGTACTGATTCCGCCTCCGGGCGCACAGGTACTGGCCTATTCCGACCAGGATGGCTGCCAGATTTTACGCTATGGCCCCCATGCACTTTCGGTGCAGTTCCATCCGGAATTTACCGCCGCGATCATGACGCAGTGCGTGCGTAACAGTGCCAATGCATTACGGGCCGCCGGGCATGATGTTGATCGGCTGCTACAACTTGAGCAGGAACCGCACTGGGCGCGTCAACTATTGCTCGACTTTGTGGCACAGATAGATGATGACGTCGTGCGCTGTAATCCCGCAGCCTGACAGCCAGTGACTTGCCCGATTAAGTGATAATAACGGGTTGCGATAATCCAGCCCGTTTATTTAATAAATAACCCTCCCTGTGCGGTGTAATTGCATTTCCTTCTCTTAAAAATCATTAATGCATTAACGAAACCCGGTAATTCGTTATTACTTTTTGATTTTTTTCATTTTGATCTTGGTTATTTTTTCACAAAAATCGATATGTAAATAAATATATAACGATGGGTATGCCATTTCCGATGGTATTGATAATTATTATCATTAATTGTGACGTGACACCCTTAATGGTGCTTTTTTGAACGTAAATGTGACTTTTCTGTTGTTGTTTTGATAACGGTTTGCGATTTTTATATTTCAATGCATAATACTTAATAAGTATATGGTTTTATCCCCAATCCGGTTCTATCTTATTTATTAATAAAAACGAAATGCTATTTGTGTCACCCCTTTTGAGCAATGTGGGCTTAGGAGTTTTTTATGCAAGTCAGCAGAAGACAATTCTTTAGAATATGTGCGGGCGGCATGGCGGGAACCACGGTAACCGCATTAGGTTTCTCTCCCGCCACGGCATTCGCAGAAACCCGACAGTACAAACTGTTGCGTGCCAGAGAGACAAGAAACAACTGTACCTATTGCTCCGTTGGGTGTGGCATTTTGATGTACAGCCGTGGCGACGGTGCCAAAAATGCGGTGGCCTCGATCTTCCATATCGAAGGCGACCCGGATCATCCAGTAAGCCGCGGCTCTTTATGCCCGAAAGGGGCTGGGCTGATTGACTTTATCCACAGTGACCAGCGCCTGAAACTGCCCGAGTACCGCGCGCCGGGTTCTGATAAGTGGGTGCCCATCAGTTGGAACGACGCCTTCGACCGCATTGCGCGCTTGATGAAGGCGGATCGTGATGCAAACTTTGTGGAAAAAAACAGCGCAGGTGTGACCGTTAACCGGTGGCTTACCACCGGGATGCTGTGCTCTTCTGCGGCCAGTAACGAAACCGGCGCATTGGATTACCGCTTCGCACGTTCACTCGGCATGCTGGGAATGGATACGCAGGCGCGTTTGTGCCACGGGCCGACGGTGGCCGCGCTGGGGGCGACCTTTGGTCGCGGCGCGATGACCAATAGCTGGGTTGATATCAAAAACGCCAATGTGATTCTGGTGATGGGCGGCAACCCGGCAGAAGCGCATCCGGTCGGGTTCAAATGGGCGGTTGAGGCCAAGGTGAAAAACGGCGCCCGCATGGTGGTGGTCGATCCGCGCTTTAACCGTACCGCCGCCGTCGCTGACCTGTATTCGCCGATCCGGGCCGGTTCGGATATCACTTTCCTGCTCGGCGTGGTCAACTACCTGATCACGCAAGATAAAATTCAACATCAGTACGTGTTGTCCTACACCAACGCCAGCCTGCTGGTGCGGGAGGATTTTGCCTTTACCGACGGCCTGTTTAGCGGCTACAGCGAGAAAGACAGCAAATACGACAATACCACCTGGAACTATGAGCTGGATGAAAACGGCTTTGCCAAGCGTGATATGACGTTAACTCATCCGCGTAGCGTGTGGCAGCAACTGAAACAGCACGTCAGTCGCTATACGCCGCAGTTGGTTACCGAGGTGTGCGGTACGCCGCTCGACGATTTCATCAAGATCTGTGAACTGCTGGCTACCACGGCGGTACCCCACAAAACGGCCACGATCCTCTACGCACTGGGCTGGACGCAACACACCACTGGCGCCCAGATGATCCGCACTGCCGCCATGATCCAGCTGTTGTTAGGCAATATCGGCATGGCAGGCGGCGGGGTGAATGCGCTGCGCGGGCACTCCAACATTCAGGGGTATACCGATCTTGGGCTGCTGTCGCTGCGCTTACCCGGCTACATGGACTTGCCCTCAGAAAAGCAGACCACGCTGCAACAGTATTTAAACGAAATTACCCCCAAAGCGCTGCTGGCGGATCAGGTCAATTATTGGAAGAACACGCCCAAATTTTTTATTAGCCTGATGAAAAGTCTGTATGGCGATAAGGCGCAGAAGGAAAACGACTGGGGCTTTGACTGGCTACCGAAATGGGATAAGAGCTATGACGCGCTTAGCTATTCGCGTTTGATGCTGGCGGGTAAGGTGAACGGCTATATTGCGCAGGGCTTTAACCCGATGGCGGCCTTTGCCGATTCCAATCAGGCCCGTGAAGCGCTGAAGAAACTCAAATTTTTGGTGATCATCGATCCGCTGGCGACCGAAACCAGCAACTTTTGGCAAAACCACGGCGAACTGAACGATGTGGATCCGGCCCAGATCCAGACGGAAGTGTTTCGTTTGCCGTCGAGCTGTTTTGCTGAGGAAAACGGCTCTATCGTCAACTCCGGACGCTGGCTGCAATGGCACTTTGCCGGTGCGCAACCGCCGGGTGAGGCGCTGCATGATGGGGTGATTCTTGCCGGTATCCTGCTGCGACTGCGCGAGATGTACGCCAAAGAAGGGGGGGCCAATCCGGAACCGTTGCTGAACATGACCTGGAATTACGCGGACCCGGAAGATCCTACGCCGGAGGAAGTGGCGAAAGAGGCCAACGGCTATGCGCTGGAGGATGTTTTTGACGATCAGGGCAAGCAGATTCTGAAAAAGGGCCAACTGCTCGATAGCTTCGCGCAAATGCGTGATGACGGCACCACTGCCAGCTTCTGCTGGGTTTATGCGGGAAGCTGGACGGAAAAAGGCAACCAGATGGCTAACCGTGACAATGCGGATTCCGGTCTGGGCAACACGCCCGGTTGGTCTTGGGCATGGCCGCAAAACCGTCGCATTCTCTATAACCGCGCGTCGGCGGATGAAAGCGGGCAACCGTGGGATCCGAAACGTGAAGTGCTGCGCTGGGATGGAAAACGCTGGACCGGCAGTGATGTGGCGGACTACAGCACGGCGGCACCGAACAGCGGTGTCGGTCCCTTTATCATGAATCAGGAGGGGTTAGGGCGGCTGTTTGCCATGACCAAGATGGTCGATGGTCCCTTCCCGGAACATTACGAGCCTGTCGAATCACCGCTTAAACAGAATCCGTTGCATGCCAACGTGATGCACAACCCGGCGATGCGCCTGTTTGACGTGGACCGCCAGCGTATGGGAACGCCGGACGAGTTTCCCTATGTGGCAACCACCTATTCGCTGACCGAGTTGTTCCGTCACTGGACCAAACACGCGCGCCTGAACGCGATTGCGCAGCCCGAACAGTTTATCGAAATTGGTGAAGGGCTGGCACAGCAGAAGGGCATTCGCGCGGGAGATATGGTGAAGGTCAGCAGCAAGCGCGGCTTTATCAAGGCCAAAGCGGTGGTGACCAAACGCATTCGCACCTTGACGGTTGCCGGGCAAACGGTGGAAACCATCGGTATTCCCTGCCACTGGGGGTTTGAGGGCACCACGCGCAAAGGTTACATGGCGAATATTCTGACGCCACATGTGGGGGACGCCAATAGCCAAACCCCGGAATACAAGGCTTTCCTGGTCAACGTGGAAAAGGCGTAAGGGAGACAGCACATGGCTATGCAATCACAAGATGTTATTCGTCGCTCGGCAACCAGCGCTTTCACCCCGCCGCCGCAGGCCCGCGACCATCAGGCGGAAGTTGCCAAGCTTATCGACGTGACGACCTGCATTGGCTGCAAGGCCTGTCAGGTCGCCTGCTCCGAGTGGAACGATATCCGCGATGAGGTCGGTCACAACATTGGCGTTTATGACAACCCTATCGATCTGACGGCCAAATCCTGGACGGTGATGCGTTTCTCGGAAGTTGAGGAAAACGGCAAGCTGGAGTGGCTGATCCGTAAAGACGGCTGTATGCACTGTGCGGATCCGGGCTGTCTGAAGGCCTGCCCGGCCGAGGGGGCGATAATTCAGTATGCCAACGGCATCGTCGATTTTCAGTCCGAGCAGTGTATCGGCTGCGGCTATTGTATCGCCGGTTGTCCGTTCGATGTGCCTCGGTTGAATAAAGACGATAACCGCGTTTACAAGTGCACGCTGTGCGTCGATCGCGTGGCGGTCGGGCAAGAGCCTGCCTGTGTGAAAACCTGCCCGACCGGCGCTATCCATTTTGGTACCAAAGAGGATATGAAAACCCTGGCCGCAGAACGCGTGGTCGATCTCAAAGAGCGCGGCTACGACAATGCCGGGCTGTACGATCCGGCAGGCGTGGGCGGCACCCATGTGATGTACGTGCTGCACCATGCCGACCGGCCGCAACTCTATCATGGATTACCAGATAACCCGGCGATCAGCCCCACCGTGACCTTCTGGAAGGGGATTTGGAAACCGCTCGCCGCGATCGGTTTTGCAGTGACCTTTGCCGCCAGCGTCTTCCACTATGTCGGCGTCGGACCCAATCGCGTCGAAGAAGAGGACGACGAGGACGAGGTTAAGGATGAGGCGACCACCGCACAGCATGAGGGTAAACAGCATGAAAAAGAGTAATCGCATTCAGCGCTATAGCGCGCCTGAGCGCATTAATCACTGGATTGTGGCATTCTGCTTCGTGTTTGCTGCGGTGAGCGGGTTAGGGTTTTTGTTTCCATCGCTGAACTGGTTGCTGCATATTCTCGGCACGCCGCAGCTGGCGCGCATTCTGCATCCATTTGTTGGCGTGGTGATGTTTGTCGCCTTCTTGCTGATGTTCCTGCGTTACTGGAAACACAACCTGATCCAGCGTGATGACATTGAATGGGCCAAAAACATCCATAAAATTGCCAGAAATCAGGAAGTCGGTGACACAGGTCGGTATAATTTCGGGCAAAAGTGCGTGTTCTGGCTGGCCATCATTTGCCTGGTGCTGCTGCTGGCGAGTGGAGTCGTGATGTGGCGTCCCTACTTTGCGCCGGCGTTTCCTATCCCGGTGATTCGCTTGGCCCTGCTGGTACACTCGCTGGCGGCCGTTGGTCTGATCCTGGTCATCATGGTGCATGTGTATGCGGCACTATGGGTGAAAGGAACAATTACTGCTATGGTAGAAGGCTGGGTACCTGCGGCGTGGGCGAAGAAGCATCATCCGCGCTGGTATCGAGAGATTCAACGAAAACAACAAGAAAAACAACCGTAAACAACAGGAAAAATCACCCGGATGAGTATTCGCATTGTCCCTCAGGATCAGTTGGAAAATAATGAAAAATCATCAACGGTGGGCGTGATCCCGCCGTTGTTGTTCGCTAATTTAAAGAGCCTGTACAGCAGCCGTGCAGAGCGTCTGCGCCAATTGGCGGCTGACCATGCGCTCAGCGATTACCTGAATTTTGCTGCTGCCATCGTTGAGGCACAGCAGAAGGTGCTGCACGATCATCCGTTGCGTGTCGATTTGACCGATGTGCTGGCGCAAGCGCAGCAGAACAATCGCCCGCCGCTGGATGCCAGCGTGTTCCCGCGTGATGCGCACTGGCATACGCTGCTGCATGCGTTGATTGAAGAGTTAATGCCTGCCGCAAACGGTCAGGTGCTGACCACGCTGGAACATCTGAAGAAAATGCCGGAGCAGGAGTGGGAAACACTGGCCGACAGCCTGCTGGCACATCAGTTCAGCGGAGAAGATAACGATAAAGCCCCGTTCATTTGGGCGGCCCTCTCTCTGTATTGGGCGCAGATGGCGACACAACTGCCTGGTAAAGCGAAAGCCGAAGTGGGTGAGCATCGTCAGTTCTGCCCGGTGTGTGGCGGCATTCCGGTTTCTGGCGTGGTGCAACTCGGAACCACCAGCGGTCTGCGCTATCTGCACTGTAACCTGTGTGAAAGTGAATGGCACATGGTGCGCGTGAAATGCAGTAACTGCGAGGCAACCGGCAACCTCAACTATTGGTCGCTGGACAGCGAAGAGTCGGCCATCAAGGCAGAAGGCTGCGGTGATTGCGGCACCTATATCAAGCTGCTGTATCAGGAGAAAGATCACCGTGTCGAAGCGGTCGCAGACGATCTTGCCTCACTGGTACTGGATATCAAAATGGAAGAAGAGGGATTCTCTCGCAGCAGCATCAACCCCTTCCTGTTTCCTGAGTACACCACCGCAGATTGATGTCATAGCGCACCGTTATTGATAACGGTGCGTCAATGTGACAAGGCGTGCAACAAGCTCCCTGCCAACACCAATGCCGTCACCACCACCGAGGTGGAACAAAACGCGATGGCATAGCGAACCCATGCGGCTCCCGATGCTGGGCGCTGATGCGTAAAGCGTAAACGCCACACGCTCATCGCCACCATCACCACGGCGAGTATCAGCAGCAGCACGCTGCACAACAGGGCTAACC
The DNA here is from genome assembly GCF_025962655.1 of Candidatus Symbiopectobacterium sp. NZEC151. Classification (GTDB taxonomy): domain Bacteria; phylum Pseudomonadota; class Gammaproteobacteria; order Enterobacterales; family Enterobacteriaceae; genus Symbiopectobacterium. The sequence continues at coordinate 445,608 of NZ_JAGFPE010000004.1, forward strand.
CTGAGCCGCGATCGAAACTAAAGCGAAAACAGAGCAGACTGACGATCAGTGCCAATAGCACCGACCGTGACCAGGCCATGCCGGTTCGTTGGGGTTGTAGTCCCGGATCGGGCGCAGCGGGCAGGCGGTTAACCAACGATAACCACCACGGCCAGCACCAAAGCAATGGCGGTAACAAACAGCGTCACCAGCAGCAGTAGCGGGCTGTAGGGCATGTTTTGTTCCTGACGCATGGCATTTTCGCTGCGCGCCCAGCGAAAGTAGGCCAGTCCACCGAGCAGTGCGGCTCCCAGCACCAGTAACAGCGCCAGACTCTGCCGGACCACCGGCGTTGCCAGATTGACGGTGAATTGATCGATGGCAATGGCACCCGCCAGAAAGGCCAGAGCGGTGCGAATCCAGGCAAGAAAGGTACGCTCGTTGGCCAGAGAGAAACGATAATCTGGGGTTTTTCCTTGCTGCCACCAGGGCTTTTTATCTGATGGAGAGGGCGGTGTGGTCATCATTGTTCTTCACGATTGATAGGTGCTAACGCAGTCAGGCTCAACGGTATAAGGCAGCACCGGTTTATGGCTGTGCGGCCATTTTACCTGTCCTTGTCGCATCTGTCAGGTGTGAGGGTGGCTTTATTGCGGACGGCGGAGAGAGAAGACCAAACGGCTACCGCAGTCGTCAGAATGAGGGTCAGCTGTCGTGGAGGCCACCCTCCGTGAGATAGCGGATTAGCGTATTGATTTTTTCACTGCTCAGCGCCGAGGTTGGCGGGGTTGGCTGTAAGATTTCCTGAGCCTGATTAAACAGCGCCAGCCGCATCGGTTCTTGGGCGTTGTAGGCAAGGAGCAGCTTTTGTGCCAATGCCACATATTGTCCTTCGCTGATTAACGCGGGCGTTAGCGTGCTGGCACTATCAAGTGCGCTCAGAACGTCATTAAGTTTATTGCGAATTTCACTATCAGGGAGTGCATCGCTCGACGTTGCTTTTAGCGTTGTCAGGATGTGTATGATGTCATGCTTAAATTCATTGCTGATGACGTCTTTACCCAGATTTTGGGTCAGCGAAATCAACATGGCCTCATCGTCTTTTTTGACTAAGGTATAGGTAATCGGTTGCCTGTTTTGGCGGGATGCCGAGTTGAGGGATTGATTTTCTTTGATAATAGCGGTGATGGCTGTGATATCCATAACCGGTGCGGCGGTTGCATTCTTGCTGCCGGCCGATGGGTTGGGCGACGCGTGCAGTGCGGTTGCCGCGTTGTGATTATATTTCTCCTGCTTCTTAATCTGTTTTAACACCAATTTCAGGTTTTTGATGGCTTTGTTGTGTGAGTGGTTTGAGTCAACGCTGCGCAGGGCTTCATCAGCGGTCGATTGCTGCTGCTCCAGCGCGGTATTTAATGCGGTGATCTGGCTGTTTATTTCACCGATATTTTGCTGCGTCTCTTTGATTGTGGTGGTGAAGGTATGATGCAATTGCGTGGTTTGCGCTTCAAATTGTGTCCGGGCGTGATTCGCCATCTCTCGAGTATGCGCCAGGCAGTTGTTCATGGTCATCCTGCCACCGGAGAGCGTGTCCGTGACATAACCGTCATATTCTTGCGGGATAGGCGTTGAGTCACTCAATGCTATTTTATTTTCGGAGCGTGGGATTTTATTGTTGATACGAAGGATGTTTCTGTTGCACTGCGACAGTGTGACAATTAATTTATTTTTTAAGCGATGCAGCGTATTGTTGTAATACAGTCGGTTTTTTAATAAAAGAGATTCCTCCTGATCGAGGCGGCCTTTCAGCAGCTTTATTGATGCTAACAAATCACTTTTGGTTTCAGCAATATCTACCAGCAAATCAACGTTGAAAGGGATTTTTTTGGCACGTTTTGCAATGTTGATTTCCGTCGCTGTATTTTTTACCGAAAGAAGATTCTGAAACGTAGGAATTAATTTGTCTCTTTTTTCCAGATTGCCATCACTTTTCTTGATGGTATTTGCGTAGTAGGTTGTGCTATTGGCGTTGAGTATACGTAGCATTTTATTATCCGGCGATGATAAATAAGGTACTGCATGAAGCGTAGCACGCGAATTTATCGGCTAATTACAAATAACGCTACGTTTATCTATCACTGGATATTCGGCCTTTTTAATAAGTAAAAAAAGCACACCAACTGCGAATCACCTGGAAGGTATAATGATGATAATTCACCACGATAAATAAGGACGATAATGATAATTTGATATTATGATCTCAGATCACAAGTATGTTTTTGTATGCAGTGTCAACGGTTATTAGTGCGCGTCGAATATTGACGTGCATGTTTATCTCCCCCTCTCTTGTTTTTATTTCTTTTTTCCTGACAACGGCATTATAGCGCAACATTCCTTGTTGATAATGATTCTCAATTGTAATAACGTGTTGACGCGGGAACCTTGCAACGTTCTGCCAGGGGCTGAGGTCAGCGTCACCGCGTGCGTAGGAACGGATTTTCAATCAACAACGGGTTTTCTTGATGATTGCGATTGATAAATCGCTTAGGGGAAGTTCGCAAAATAGCGATCCGTTTCACAAGATGTGAATATCCGCATGAGATCTATCAGGCGTGTTTAATTTCATCATTTAAGGTGACACGATGTTGGATGCTATTGTAACCCAAGCCAGTAACCCGCCGGAAAGACCGGCAGATTTCTCCTATTACTCCGCGCACCGGTGTGTGATTGCCTCGGGCATTTTTGAACGGATTTCACAACCGGCACAAACCGACGGTGATAATGGCCGATCGCTATGGCACAAGGTACAAGCGAGCATGGCGCGAGCGCGGGAACAAGGCGTTTGCGCTCCGCTTGTCGTCGGTGCCATCCCTTTTGATACCCGTCGTCCATCCTGCTTGTTCATTCCGCAGCACTACCATTTCTCCCTCAGACAGGCTGATGCCTCGCTGGCATTGATTAACAGCGCGAGCCCGGCGGCCACGATTACCCATGTGAACAGCCTGCCCGACGCTCGGCATTTTCAATCTGCCGTAGGGGCTGCGCTGCGTTGTGTGCGTCAGGGGGAAATCCGCAAAGTGGTGTTATCGCGTCTGCTTGAGGTGGACGTAGCACAGCCTGTAGATTGCTCGGCGGTGTTGCACAATTTGAGGGTGCAAAATCCCCATGCTTATCACTTTTCCCTGCCACTGCCGGAGGGGGGCGTTTTAGTCGGGGCCAGCCCGGAATTGTTGATCCGCAAAAATGCGCGACGCATCTGGAGCAACCCCTTGGCAGGATCAATTTGTCGTCATCAAGATCCGCTGCACGATAAACTTCAGTGTCAGCAATTGCTGGATTCGCATAAAGATCAGCAGGAACACCGCATGGTGGTGGAAGATATTGCCCGGCATTTACGCCCACTGTGCCGTCAACTTATCACACCGTCGACCCCTTCACTGTTGGCAACCAACACCATGTGGCACCTTTCCACACTTATTGAGGGAGAGCTGTGCCAAACGGAGAATAGTGTCATGCAACTGGGTTGCCTGCTGCATCCCACGCCAGCGATGTGCGGTACACCGACGGCAGCCGCGCGACAGTTGATTGCGGAATTGGAGCCCTACGATCGCGGGTTGTTCAGCGGTATTGTGGGATGGAGCGATCAACGCGGCGATGGTGAATGGGCTATTATCATCCGCAGTGCCATCATTCGGCAGCAGCAGGTGCGCTTTTTCGCCGGTGCCGGGATCGTAGAAGGCTCTGACGCTCAGAAAGAGTGGGAAGAGATCGCCGGGAAACTGGGTACCATGCTGCGTGCACTGGGATTACAATTGCCGGGCTGATGCGTTTTTGCTTCAGCCTACTGGCGGGCCAGGACAGGGAACAGAACAAGAGGGGTGTCATTTTTGTATCAGCATTATCCAACGCGGAAGGAGATTTTCACTGCTTCCACCTGCGGGGACTATCAGCTGTTTATTGCCTGGCCCGATGAGCCAGCGCCTGAACAGGGATGGCCGGTGATGTATCTGCTTGATGGTGACGTACACTTCCCGGTGGCGGAAACCCTGATGCGCACGCTGGCGCGTCCTCGTTGCTGTATGACGCCGGGTGTCGTGGTGGCGATCGGTTATCGGGAAGGGACGCTGCGTGAGCGGGATTATCGCCCGGCGGTGGCGCAGCGGGTGCCTGAGCCAAATCCGTACGGTGGCTATTACCCGATCGGGCTGGCAGGAGAATCAGAGGCCTTTCTGGCGTTTATTCAACATGAGCTCAAGCCCTATATCCGGCAACAATTCGCTGTCGATCCCAGCAGAGAAGCCTTGTTCGGGCACTCCTACGGTGGCCTGTTTACGCTCAATACCCTGTTTACCTGCCGCCATGCCTTTCAACACTACTATGCCTCCAGCCCTTCGGTATGGTGGAACCAGGGGTATATCAATGATGTGGCGACAGCGTTTTTGCAGGCCGATGTGACAGAGGCGCTCCCCGCTACGCCCGTGCTGTTTTTATCCGTGGGAGAGTGGGAGCAATCGCTGGAGCGATGGGAATTGGCGTTACCCGAGGCACAGCGCGACGCGTTGCGCCAGCATCGACGCCAGCGCCGGATGGTTGATGGCGTTCGCGAGCTGTCGTGGCGATTACAGGCAGCGGGTGGCGATAAGCTCGACGTTTCGCTTTTTATTCATGCCGGGCAGTCTCACCAATCCGTCCCGCTGCTGTCCTTACAGCAGGCATTTATGCACCATTTCCAGCGTTGATAACACAGAATCATTGACGGAACGGGCTAACCATAAGGCTATTTTCTTATTTTATGTGAATGAACACAGTTTGCGCAGGGTGAATTTGTTATTACATAAGGAGTCAAAAAAATAAATGTTATGTTATAACATATTTTAGCGCGTGGTTTGCGCACCTTGCTGTGAATGTTGAGTGGATTGCACAGCCTGGAGATAGAACAACATGAGGAGCCTGAATGAACGATTCAACGCAGCCTATTGATGAACAAGCGCTGCTTGCTATGTCAGAAGCAGACTATATGAATAGCGCTCAGCGGGATTTTTTCCGTCGGCGGTTGGAAACGGAGCGGCAGACCATTCTGGCGCACATTGGGGAACTGAAGGGAGAGATCTATCGCTACGATACCAGTGGTGATGACGTTGACAAAGCGGCACATGAAGAAGAACTACGCATGTTGTTCAGACAAATCGACAGAGAAAGTCGCCTGCTGCCAAAGGTCGATGATGCGCTGCGCCGTATCGAAATGGGAGACTATGGCTATTGTATTGAGACCGGGGAGCCCATTGGCCTGCGCCGGTTGCTGCTGCGCCCGACGGCAGAACGCAGCATTGATGCCAAACAGACGCAAGAACAGCGTGAGCCCCAGTACCGCAAGGTGAAATAACCTGCCCGCAGTGGCTCACGCTGTTTGCCCACCTTGATAACGCATGGCGTATGCCTGCTCTCCTCAAATCGGCCTTGCATCTGTCGCCGATAACACGTGCAATACACACCACGATATACCTTGCCCTGACGCAGCGTTGGGGCAAATCTCTATAAAAGACCTAGGGATACAGCAAACGCCGTCAAAGACCTGCTCTCTGTTGTGGGCAGGTTGAGGCAGAAAAAATAGCGAATTATTCGCTTACCACAGTGAATTATCACGATGTGATACCTTGAGTGTGGCTAAATCTAGTTATAAGAAAAAATTAATCAGTGACATGTTCTACATTTTTTCGATGCTCGGCTCTCTAAGCTGGTCTCAGTGACAAGGTCTGCGGCTCTCGCCAATGCGAAAGAACGTCAGGTCCATCGCGTGCTGAACCGAATTGATGGTGATGACAACGCGGACGATATTCAATGGTTAAAAAAACAATGTCAGCCAATAAATCGTTAGATATGTATGCCGTTCAGGTTTTTGTGACCGTAGCGGAAGAGGGAAGCATGACAGCGGCCGCTTCCCGGTTAGGGCTGACGCCATCGGCTGTGTCGCAGACCATCCGCCAGTTGGAAGATGATTTTGGCGTGATGCTGGTAAACCGGACGCGCCGTCCGTTTGTGCTGACGCCGTATGGCATTGCGCTGAAAAATCGCGGTGAGGTGCTGACGCAGGAAATTGCCAACCTGAAAGCACAAGTACTTGAAGCGGGTAAGGGCATTAAACCGGATCTGCGCATCGGCCTGGTGGATTCCTTTGCCATCACCTGCGGATCGGTGTTTACCAAACGCTTATTGAGCAGCTCATCGCAGTTGTTAATCCGAACCGGGCTGAGTCCGCAACAAGGTGAGGCGTTGATTCGGCGCGAACTGGATCTTATCGTGACCAGCGATCCGCTGATGGACAGTGACAGCGTGGTGCGTTATCGCCTGTTTTCTGAAGGTTATTTCATCATTACGCCACCGGATTATCGCAAGCGCATCAGGACTATTGAAGATCTTCGCGAGCTTTCGGTCGCAATGCCTTTGGTACGTTTTAACCGCAACTCACAGATTGGCATGCAGATTGAGCGTTATTTGCGCCGAATTGATATCCGCGTACCGAATCAGCTTGAGTTTGATAATGCGGATACTTTGACGGCGATGGTTGCCGCAGGTTTGGGGTGGGCGGTGACCACACCGATCAGCTTTTTACAATCGGAAGCGTATTCGCGCCAGGTGCTGACGCATATGCCTGAACAACTGAACATGAAGCGCTCCTTGTATATTTTGGCACATCGTGATGAATACAGTGCCTTTGTTGAGGAGGCCTGTGATGTGACGCGTGAAATTATCGAGACGGTATTTATTCCTAAACTGGAAAGTCTGAATCGCGGTATTGAAAAACTGGTTTCTATCAATGCCGATGATACCTCGGAATAAGGATAACGTATTTTCAGTAAAATAAAAAAAGAGTGAAATAGCGCCAGGCGCTATTACCGAAAGATAGAATACGCATCGCTGATGTGGTGCGTTCTATACCCATGAATCATATGCTGGGGGAGTATGACGACCTGAGAAACGCTCTCGGGCCGCGCATCGCAGCATTCGTAACGCCTTAATATTAATCGATATTGATAAATATCGTGCGGCCTTTTATTGGCTGATGAATCCATGGACCCTATTTGTAAACAGCGTGAACCGGTGGGTCAATAATAAAAACGGTTCATGAATTAAAAAAAGGAATAGTGACTATGTCAAATAACATCCGTATTGAAGAAGATCTGTTGGGTACCCGTGAAGTTTCCTCCGATGCCTATTACGGTATTCATACCTTGCGTGCCATCGAGAACTTTTATATCAGTAATCATAAAATCAGTGATATTCCTGAATTTGTGCGCGCGATGGTGATGGTTAAAAAAGCGGCTGCGCTGGCGAACCGTGAATTGAAAACCATCCCTCGCCCGATCGCCGACACCATTATCCGTGCCTGCGATGAAGTGCTGAACAACGGCAAATGCATGGACCAGTTCCCGGTTGATGTCTATCAGGGCGGCGCGGGCACCTCGGTGAACATGAACACCAACGAAGTACTGGCTAACATTGGTCTGGAACTGATGGGCCATAACAAAGGCGAATACCAGTACCTTAACCCTAACGATCATCTGAACAAATGCCAGTCCACCAACGATGCCTATCCCACCGGCTTTCGTATTGCGGTGTACAGTTCCATCCTGAAACTGGTTGAGGCTATCACCCAGCTGGCTGACGGCTTTGAGCGCAAGGCCAAAGAGTTTGAAACCATCCTGAAAATGGGGCGTACCCAGTTGCAAGACGCGGTGCCGATGACGCTGGGTCAGGAATTCCATGCTTTCTATGTGCTGCTGAAAGAAGAAAACAAAAACCTGCTGCGCACCGCAGAGCTGCTGCTGGAAGTGAATCTGGGCGCGACCGCCATCGGTACGCGTCTGAATACGCCGGATGAGTATCAGCACCTTGCGGTACAACGTCTGGCGGAAGTGAGCGGTCTGCCGTGCGTACCGGCTGAGGATTTGATTGAAGCCACCTCCGACTGCGGCGCTTACGTGATGGTGCACGGTGCGCTGAAACGCCTGGCGGTGAAGATGTCGAAAATCTGTAATGACCTGCGTTTGCTCTCTTCCGGTCCGCGCGCTGGCCTGAATGAAATCAACCTGCCGGAATTGCAGGCTGGCTCTTCCATCATGCCGGCCAAGGTCAATCCGGTAGTGCCGGAAGTGGTCAATCAGGTGTGCTTCAAGGTGATCGGCAACGACACCTGCGTCACCATGGCGTCTGAAGCGGGTCAGTTGCAGCTCAATGTGATGGAGCCGGTCATCGGTCAGGCGATGTTTGAATCTATCCAGATCCTCACCAACGCCTGCTACAACCTGCTGGAAAAATGCGTTAACGGTATCACCGCCAATAAAGCGGTGTGTGAAGCCTATGTGTTCAACTCCATCGGCATTGTTACCTACCTCAACCCGTTTATCGGCCACCACAATGGCGACATTGTCGGCAAGATTTGCGCCGAAACCGGCAAGAGCGTGCGTGAAGTGGTGTTGGAGCGTGGCTTGCTGACCGAAAGTGAACTGGATGACATTTTCTCCACCCAAAACCTGATGCATCCGGCCTACAAAGCGAAGCGTTATACCGACGAAAACGTCTAACTCTCCCAGTGATTAACCGCAGGCACAGGTTAGCCCTGTGCCTGATGTCCATTTATAAAAAAAAGATAATAACAACAATACCATCGCACGACTTTTAACCATCGTTAAGGAGCATTGTATGCTTGTCGTGGAACTCTTTGTCGTTCTGCTTGCCATTTATCTAGGATCTCGTCTTGGTAGCATCGGTATCGGCTTTGCCGGTGGGTTAGGGGTGCTGGTGCTGACGCTTGGCCTTCATATCAAACCGGGAGCCATCCCGTTCGATGTGATCGAAATCATCATGGCAGTGATTGCTGCCATCGCTGCCATGCAGGTGGCGGGGGGCATGGATTATCTGGTCAGTCTGGCGGAAAAACTGTTACGCCGTCAGCCTAAATATGTCACTTTCCTCGCGCCGCTGGTCACCTACTTTATGACGCTGCTGGCGGGCACCGGGCATACCGCATTTTCAACGTTGCCGGTGATTGCGGAAGTGGCAAAAGAGCAGGGGATTCGTCCGTCTCGTCCGCTTTCCATTGCCGTCGTCGCCTCACAGGTGGCGATCACCGCTTCGCCGATTTCTGCTGCGGTGGTTTTTGCCGCCGGTATTCTGGAACCGCACGGTATCAGCTATCTGATGCTGCTGGGAATATGTATCCCGACAACGCTTGCTGCCGTGCTGTTGACGGCGGTTGTCACCAACTTTCTGGGTAAAGAGCTGAAAGATGATGAAGTCTATCAACAGCGGCTTAAAAATGGCGAAGTGTCGGTGCGCGCCGCCAGTGCGTTGGTGATCAAGCCGGGTGCCAAACTGTCGGTACTGCTGTTCCTGCTTGGAATTATTGCCGTTGTGGGCTACGCCACGGCAATCAGCGATACGGTGAAGTTGATTGCTAACCCGGTGTTGCCGCGTAACGAAGCTATTGTGGTGTTCATGCTGACCATCGCGACGCTCATTGCCATCACCTGTAAAATTGATACCAGCAAAGTGCTTTCTGCCAGCACCTTTAAATCGGGGATGAGTGCTTGCGTGTGCGTCATGGGCGTTGCCTGGTTGGGGGATACCTTTGTCAAAGCGCACATCAATGATATCCAAAGCACTGCGGGTGCGTTGCTGCAAGGCTATCCCTGGATGCTGGCGGTTATACTGTTCTTTGCATCGATGCTGCTCTATTCTCAGGCAGCGACGGCGAAAGCATTGCTGCCCGCCGCGCTGGTGCTTGGCGTTTCCCCGGTTACGGTGGTCGCTTCCTTTGCCGCGGTATCCGCGCTGTTTGTCCTGCCAACGTACCCGACCTTGCTGGCGGCAGTGGAAATGGATGACACCGGCTCAACCCGCATCGGCAAGTATGTCTTTAACCATGCGTTTCTGGTGCCGGGGGTGTTAACGATTGCGCTGTCCGTGGCATTCGGTTTTGTGGTCGGTAATATCGTGCTGTAACGGAGAATGCGCGGCAACCGTTGATGTTGCCATGATAAAGAGGAGGTATACTGCCCGGCAGTGTATCTCCTTTTTTATTGAACCCGTTTTCATGAACCCGTTTTCATATACCAGAGCGACCGCGTGATGAATCTGATAAATCGCACCTTGTACTGCGCCGTTTTTTCCAGCCTGTTGATGACAGGAAACCTTCAGGCTGCCAACTGGCAGGATACCCTGTCCAGCGCGGCCAGCCAGCTTGGGCAAAACGGCGGCTCAACCAGTAATTTAACCGGTTTGCTCGGCGGCGGCACGCAGGCGTTGAGCGCGGGCACGATGGGCAATGCCGCAGGCATTTTGCAGTACTGCATCAAGCAGAAGCTGGTCTCCGCTACCAATACTGAAAATATCAAAGATAAATTGCTGGATAAACTGGGGCTGAACAGCGCCGAAAAACAGAAACAAACGGATTACACCCAGGGAATGGCCGGGATGTTGCAGACCAAGGATGGGCAGGCGCTAAACCTGAATAATATCGGCAGCACGCCGTTGGCCGAAAAAGTCAAAACCAAAGCCTGCGATCTGGTGCTTAAGCAAGGGATCGCGTTTCTTTCCTGATGGTGTGGCCGGTGAAGGCCACACTTTTTAGGGTATCGTGATAACAATCGCGCCTGGCGGCAGACGAGCGTCTGCCGTTACTGGTAACTGATCACCACGACTTTGACCGTTTCGCTTAAGGAGAGGGGGGCAATATAGCCCACGCCCTGGGGCAATGTATGCTGTTGCGTTAGCTGAGCGAGGGTGAGCGTATGTTGTTGTCCTTGCCGAAAACACTGCGCCGTCACCTGCTGTGATTGCGTTGAAATATCACAAGGGGGTTCAACAATGGTGCCAACAATATGAATAACGCCGGTGTTGATGGTGGAAGAGGCTATCGCGGTGGGAAGTGATAAACCAGCCCATGACAGAAGTGCGCCATACAAAAACCATGCTCTCATGATGATATCTCCAAACAGCCCTACGTTTAGTTAACAACGGACTCTTTAGAAATAACTTTAAGACATTTATTAAAATGTTAAAGATATGCCAATAAAATGTTTTTTCTTTGTTTCTTTTGGCGCAGGATTTGTGGCCTTTGTCACCACCCGGTTTGGGTGCGCTAACGCGCACGGTTCAGAGATAACTCAGTTTAAAGTGTGCCGTTGCCGTGTAGTCACCGGATTGCAGCGTATCGTCTGCCGTTTTTTCAATCCGTGCTGAAAAGGGAAGGATATTATCGCCGACCTGCAAGGGGATCCACGCTGAGTTGTTGTTGATGGCAAGGAGGCTATTGGCGTAGTAAATACCGATCGCCACGCCTTTGGCTCCCGAACTGCTATCTAATGCCAGGCGGCCGGGAAGGTTAGTGTCTTCAGTGCCTAAAAATTGAATGGCAACGTTCTGAAAGGTGTCGGTATTGCATTCCGTAAAGCCTAATGTGAAGGTGTGCCAGTCCCCATGGCGCTGAGTTTGCAGTGTGCGCGTGGAGGTTTCACCCATTTCAACAATAATCTCATTATTGTCCTGAAGGTTGCAGGGGGAACTCACCACCTGTACATGAAAGGTCACGGTTGCATCAGTCAGGTTGGACGGCGCGTCCCCCCATGCCGTGACTGATGCTAACGCGGATAGGCAGAATGTAGACAGGCGTGCCAGCCGAATAGCGTGGTTGTTCATTTTTATCCTCTTGAAACACGTGACGGTAAACGTGCAGCACCGGTCAATAATAGTTAAAACGCAGAATGATATTTTTTTCCGTATCACCGATAACCGCCGGGCCAGAGGCATATAAACGTGCCGTGTAAGCGCGTTCTACCACGCCGTTTGCGGAAGTGAGTTGGCTGATAAACGGAATAAACTGGTTGAACGTCACATTGCTGGCAGTATGCTGCTCTTCAATTTTCAGCGTCGAACCGTTGCCCATATCCATCCCATCAAGGCCGACCAGCGCATTTCCCTGTGCCGCCGCATCAAAATTAACGTTCAAATTAAAGCCTTTTCCGCAATCCTCCCCACCGTCCGTTGAGGCGTTGATGCGAAATACAGACTGGGCTACGACACCGGCATTGGCGTCATTCCATGACTTTATGGTACCAAAATCGACGTAGCTGTCCGGTGAGACAGTAATGTTCGCGGAGCATTGCATCACTTCAATACCGTGCAAGCCTGAGAGCGTGAGACCGTAGTTACTGTCCGGTTTATTGTTGATTCCCCCCACACCATCGATCTGAAACACCTTTAGTCCGTCAACCCCGGCGGTGGCGTTCGTGATATTGCCGGTTTTTTCCAGATAGAGCTGTACCGTGACGTTCAGCATGGTGGGATTAGGGGGCGGAAGGGTACCGGACGGCCCCGGATTGACCCAGCTTCCGGTGGAGATGCGTGAAGCGCTGGTACCGCCATTGGTGATAATACCGAGGTCTAGGCCGTTGTAGATAATCCCGATACCGATACCTTCACCAATGACTTTCCCTTCAGGGTTGGGGTAAAAGTAGGACATTTCACCGTTAGATTCCACGATCTTATAGGACCAGCAGGCAAGGTTGCGGGTATAACTTTGCGAGGTCCACAGGCGGCTACCGATTGGCAAGGTGGCGGGGATTTTTAATGTCCCGACATCTTCATAATCGTTTACCGGACCGGTCGTGGTGCCTAAACGGCATTCCAGCGCATTAGCGTGGAATGAGAATGTGCTAAGCAGGAGCAAACCGCCGCTTGAAATAAGTGTACGGAGGGTAGTGGTGGTTAGAAAAGGCATAGGCCCGTCCTCTCTTTATAGCATTCGAAATAAATGTTTAATAACCCCATCACAACGTGATGGGCTGGCAACGGTTTTGGGTGCAGGTAAACGGCAATTCCAGATGACCACCGTAATCATTCACGTAATACAGGAAAAATTGATTCGCCCTGTTGTCCGTTACGTCGACATCAATACTGCCTCTCGGAGACACCATAAAGGCATTGCCCGCCAACAGGCGTGTCGGGCTCTGATGGGTATTTTTGGACTGCTGTAAAATATTGCTGACCGTGATGTAATAGGGCGTAGGATTCTCAATCCTGAGCTGCTTGCCAGACTTGGTAATTCTCAGCTTGTTTTGCCAGACTTCGCCTTTTGCCGGAGTAATCTGTTGCGGGCGGAAAAAGACTTTTATTTCCGACTGAATAGCAATTTGCAATACGTTCGCTTTTTCTGGTTTTGGGGGAATCTCCCGCACATTTAAATAAAACAGCGACTCTCTGTCCTTCGGTAAATGCGCCAATTGGCCGGTTTTTACCAGACTGATCAAACTGTGTCCTTTGGGCTCGATACGTTGCAATGCCGGAAGCACCAATAATGGCGTAGAAATCTTGTTGCGCTTCTCATCCGTTAACCAGGATTGTGCCAGAAACGGATTCTCTACATTTTGGTTCGAGAGCATTACCGTCGTGGATTGCTCATTCTCGTTAAAAATCACCCGCGTGCGATCAAGGTTGATAGCACTGCTAGCGACGGGCGTTGTCAGAATCGTGCTGATAAACAGCCCTATCAGTCGAAGGGGTAAAAAAATCCTCATGTTTGTTCTCCAAAAAACGCAAATGATTAACTGTGCTTGTTTTATTTGCAGGGCAGTAATAGTTGATCTAAATAACTGAGGGTGGCCGGTAGCGTTACCTGACACTGGTTTTTACCCTCCCAAAAGAGGGAGAGTGTTTCATTCTCAGAAACGCCAGTGATATAGGCCTGACCTTGATCGGATACCATGGCAACATCGCGGCCTTTGCTGTTTTTGACGCGAGCGGCGAAAGGGGGCGATTTGCCATTCTCTAGCATGATGCTGGCGAGAATTTTTGCGCCGCTGACTACCGTGAATTTTCTGTAGCCAATGGCACCTTCGGTGAGCGTGCCTTGCACCACGTTGGTGGTCGCTTCGATATTTTTGGGTAGTTTCTGCACATCGATACGGGTGGAAACGTCATAATAGCTGCTGGTATTGGCGATGACTGCCAGCCCGGCACGGTTAGTGGTGACACGGCTTTGGGCAAAAGGCACATCGCGCTGCCCGTCCGTGTCCACCATGATACGGGTTCCGCCATTATTTCCTTTTGGATGCGCAGCAACACCGTGTTGGGTTGCGGTGATCCCGCCGCGCAATGAACCGCTCAGGAAGGTGTAGCTATTTTGCTGCCAGGCCGCGCTGACGCTGGCATCGGTGGTCGAGGCCAGATAATTGTAATTTCCGCTGAGGTAGCTGTTTTCCTGGTCGTTATAGCGCGTGCTCAGATTCCAGTTATTGTCCGGCGCACGGTTATTGGTGTAAGTCAGGGTTTGATTGACGTCGCTGTTGAAACTGCCCGCGCTATAGCTCACGCGTTCTTTGTCCCGTAACGGAATCGAAAAACTCAGATAAATACTGTCATCGCTACGCTGGTTATACGTGGTTTTATAGGCAGACAGGTTGGCGGAAATGCCTTTTATGCCTGCGAAATCAAAATATTTATTTAATGAAACGCCATAGCGATCCTGCTCGGCAGCATTCCAAAATGTGCTGTGGGTATACGTCAGGTAGGTGGACATACCGCTCAGCAGTGATGTCTTCTCTGAGGCAAAGTTTTTCGATACCGTGATGCTATAGCGCTCTTTTTCACTGTACAGGGCACTGTCGTAATTCAGTGCCGACAAGAACTGCGGCATGCTCATAAATGTTTTTTCAGAAAAACGATAGCCAGCAAAGCTGACCTGACTCTCGATGCTGTCAAAGAATTTGGACCAGTTCAGAGAAAAAGAGTGTCCCATCAGCGTTGAGGGCGCTTGTTCCAGCGTGGCGCGCGACTGTGTGACATCTGCCGTGAGTGCGCCCAGCAAATAAAGGTTTTTCCCCACGCCCGCTGCCCAGGATTGATAGCTGTCAGAAAGCAGCGTCCCCCCGTACACTGACCAGGAACTGCTGAGGCCCCACGAGGCCTCTGCGGAAGAGAACGCAGGACCCTCAAAATGGTGATCGTTATTCGACGGTCGCCCGGCTGACAGTTTGTATTGCACATGGCCAGGACGCGTCAGGTAGGGCAGGTTGGCAGCTTCTGTTTGAAAACGCGAAACCGAGCCATCTTCTTCCGTGACTTCAACGTTCAGCGTGCCGCTGATGCCGCTTCTGAGGCTCTGGATCGCGAAAGGACCAGCCGGTACGGTGGTCTCATGAATCACGCGTCCGTTCTGGGTGACGGTGACGCGGGCGTTGGAACGGGCGACACCGCGAATTTCAGGGGCATAGCCACGCATTGCCGGTGGCAACATGTTTTCGTTATTTTCTAATGCAATCCCGGTGAAGCGATAGCTATCGAACAGATTACTGCCGGAAAACATTTCGCCCAGCCGCAGGTCCGCAGACATCATCGGCAGTGGACGATACGCGTAGAATTGATCCCAAGAGAACTGGTCTCGTTCCGTGGTACGAGATTGCTGCCGGAAATAGCGATAGTCAGCGCGGTAACGCCATGCGCCCAGATTGAAGCCTGCCGTACCGTAGCTGCTCAGATAACGATCTGAACCCCTATTATTGGTATTACGCCGCGCTGAACCGACCAGATTATAGTCCAGCAATGCGCCATTGATACCTTCATCCCATTGTTCAGGCGGTGTCCAGTTGGTGTCACTGTACCGTAGCCAGGCTTGCGGAATGGTGATATCCAAATCGCCCATACCGATACGATTAGATATTTTTACCCCGGAAATCGGGGTGAGATCGGCGCATTCATTGTTATTCCATAAAACGATCATGCCGCTGGCTTCTTTTGTTAACGCCAGTTTGTTAGCAATGTCAGGCGTGATACAGGCTGTCGGTTTATTATTGTTTGGCCCCGACGGCAGAAATTTCACCTTACTTTGCTGAATTTCTCGGGCATTGATTCTGATGGACAGCAGATATTCCCCCGGAGTGACATAATCTGGATCGGAAAAGTGGCTCAGGTCGATTTTTTGACGTTCATCCACGTCCAACACGTTAATATTAAATTCTGTTGCATGCAGCGCTGAAACGCTCAACGAAAAAATAGCAATGCCAAAACGTAATAGAACACGCTTCTTTTCTATGCTGAACAGTTTTTTTAACATAATTGTTAGACCGGTAATTTGATAAGGCATGCGAAATATCAGTGATAAGAAATTGTGAAGTTGATAATGGAGTAAAACTCACCAACGGTTATCTGGTCCATATTGGCAATAAGTTTCACAGCAAAGCGAAGCGTATTATCACCCTCAATTAATTGAAAGTCGCTGCCTTCACTACCGTAAGGAATGGGCGTGTTTGTCTCAGTCAAAAGCTGTAATGCAATACCTGATGCTTCACCAGAAACAGCCCATAATTGTGGGTTTTGTTGACTCTGTCGACCGAGAAAAGTAATTTTTGCACTGCTTCCTGCTTTATTGATGTCTTTTTCTGCCGCGAGTGAACAGCCTAACAATTTTATTTCTATCATTCTCGTTGCTGAAAATGACGGGATCAGCGAACTGGTACTGATTTGTCCAAAATCAATGCGTTGATAGATAGATTCATTAGAGAGAAAACAGGGGGTTGCCGTAATACTTCCCCCAAAAGTCACATCACCTCTTTGTTCATCCCATTCGGCATGGGAATAAACAGGGATGTAAAATAGAATGAAATAAATCACACGGTATAAAAAAAACCTTTTCACCCTATCTCTCCACAATGACAGTGTTTAAAGCGGCGTCCGTGCCATTGTTTCCCTAATTAGTGACCGTTACTGATAAGACACAACAAAGTTTGCTGTGCTGGTAAATTCACCGGTAGTGATATCAACAGCGGTGCCTGACTGCGGGGTAGGAAGCTTCTCTACGTAGGTAGAGAAGGAGAACGTATTATCACCGTTTGACAGAGGGGATGCATTGACTGCCGGGGTGGCACCGTCAAACTTGATTTTGCTTCCAGAATATTTAACGGCAATGCCCGCGCCAGATGCCGCGCCGTTCAATGCCAGCAGTTCACTGTTGCTGCCCGCAGCGGTACCGCCATTAAAAACGATTTTCGCCGTTGTTGCTGTATCAAGGCTGCAATCTTTTAAGGCGATATCGAATGATTTAATGTCAGAGGTACCGCCATTCTCCAGAACGGCCTTGCTGATTTCCCCAAACTCTACGGTCTGCTGTAAATCATCCTGATCGACAGAGCACGGCGTATCAATGATTTTTCCGTTAAATGTCACGGTGCCATTATGTGTGTCGGCAGCATTGGCACTAAGCATAAAAGTCATGGCGATGGCTGAGGCCAGTGCGGCTTTAGTTAATTTCATAAGTTATTTCCATACCTTGTTAATATGTTTTGGTTTAACCAACACAATAATAAATTATGTTGTGAAGAAAACAGTTTGTGCAGAAAAGCTAAAATGACGGTACGAATAATAGGGTGAGTTCCTTGTTAAGTACAACATAATAACTATTTTAGTTAAATATAGATAATATACTGATTATATAAATTTATTTAGGTTTTTATTCTGATTTCTATGGTTTTGTCGCGATTAGATGTGATTTTGTGTTGTCAGATTTCTTGAGTGGGAAGGTGCTAAACGTTTTTTACGCAGGGGGATATGTAAAAATAATTAAAGAATTATCATCTTGTTCATTGTGATTAGATAATTTTACATGACTAGGGTATGATTCCCGACGGTAAGATAAATAATCTTTGACAACAATGATGTGGCTCCATATCCTGTAAAAAAAGAATTTCCTCAGTTGCTTGTGCCACATTTAAATCTCCGTTTGATGGAAAAATAGAAGTAATAATTTTCATCTTGAAAAGCCTGGCAAGATGCTTGTCTTCTATTGCGTTATATAATACTAAAAAGATGTCGTTATACAGCCTGATTATCTGCTGATGGCAATGACATTTCATAAAGAGGATTGTCATGATCTATTTTATTAATCAATTAATTATATTCGACTCGGATGAACGAACATTGTCATGGCAAGCGCGAGAAGATGAGGCGGTATCGCTAAGTATTCCGGTTTCCCGATTGTTTGAAACATTGATAACGAATCCTGGCACGTTACTCAGTCGTGAGTTGTTGATGCGTGAGGCGTTAGAGAAACATGCGCTATCGCCTTCGATTAATAATCTGAACAATTATGTCTCTTTGTTGAGAAAAGTGCTTCGTGAATTCGATCTTGATGATGCGATTGTTACTGTGCCAAAGTCGGGTATTATTTTTAATATCAGTGATGTCAATGTTATTGAAAATAATAGAAAAGATAAAGCATTGCCGGAAGGGACTGAAACCGATGAATCGACCGGTTCACCCGCCATGCCTCAGCCCGCGCTTGTCCAGCATAAAAAAAAGCAAGGGCATCTTTTTCGGTGGGGATTAAGCGTTCTCAGTATTGCTGTGCTGTTCCTGGCGGGTTTTACCATGATCGCAGCAAAGGAGAGCTATTTTCCTGCCCGAAGCACTTTACAGATGGATGGAAACGGCAAATGCGAGATGTACTACCTCTATGACCGCTTGACCGATGAGGATGATACGCTTTCCGCTAGCACCGTAGAGAGTTTATGCTCCAACAATGTGCTGTTTTTTCTATCTAAAAAGGTTGTCATTTCTGATGCGTTGGATAAGCGGAATGAAATCATTATTACCTGCAAGCAGGACGGGAAAGAGTGTGTGACTTATGTTAATTATTAAAATCAGAAAAAAAATAGCACTTACGATCGGCGTTCTGGTCTTTTTCTCTTTAGCCTGTGCTTTTTTCCTTTTTTATGGAAATAGAATCCCTAATCCACTGGTTTGTCAGGGAAAAGTAAAGTCGTCGGGTATGGAAAATGGATCGCTGGTTCGAAAAGAGTATGATGTATATATCTATTTGAGTGATAAAGAACGCGCGTTGGTGCTCATTAGTGGTGTTTATGTGGGGAGCGATAATGTGATTAAAACACTTCGTCGAACCCTTAGCTTTGACCCGCAGTGGACTGGTAATCATCTAAAAATACGTAATTTCGCTGTGGATAAGCACATTAATGACAACGCACCCGATGACACCATTCCTTGGGTGGGAGAAAATGATGTTGTCAAATTTGAGATGTTGATGAAGGACGTTTACTTAGTCAGTTCGGTGCACTCCAAGGTAGCCTGCCAGCAACGCTAAGCTGCTTTTTTAGCTCATTAAACGCAGTGTGCAGTGATGTTGACGGTGAGCACGCCAGCAAGGCTGGGGATGAATCGGTTGCTGTAACGTATAGAAAAGTAAAAATGATAAACTTTGTCTGTAGCGATCCGATACTACGTCTGACAGTCTGCTCCACGTGATAAGGTAAAGGCTGTTGTTATCTCCGAGAGTAATTACTTCATTTTTCAGGAGAATGTTATGGATGTTTCGCAGATTGCAGCGCTGGCTACCGGCCTCAATGACATGCAAACACGCAATGAAGCCAGTACCCTCGTGTTCAAGAAAGCGTTGGATAATCAAGCTTCTGCGGCGCTCGGTTTGATTGAGTCGATTCCGCAATTGCCTGCTAACCCGGCGATTGGTCGTAACATCAATACGACAGCATGAGGCTGTAATGTTGAAGAAGTGATGGGATCATCACTGCTGTAACCTTAAAAAAGCAGATGCCGATATCGGCGTCTGCTTTTTTATTTGGTACGACTCGCCTGTAGTAAGCCCGGTGTTCTTCTCCCCTCAAGCGTTTCCCTCATCGGTAAAACATCGGCTATCAGAAGTGTGAACCCAATCATATTTTATTACGGACAAAAAATGAGCCTTGAATGAGTCAGTATTTGGCCTTGATGGCGAACGTGCAAGCGTAGTTTGATGGTGATGCCAAATACACCAGGGACCCTATTATGAACTCCAACTTTAAAAACGAAATACAAACGTTTGGACGCTCCCTATTATTGCCTATCGCTGTGTTAGCGCCGGTCGGGATGCTGATGGGGATATGTAGCGCGCTGGGGCAAGCCTATATGATCGATAAGCTCCCTTTTTTGGGGAATGCTTATTGCAAGATGATTTTGTCTTCCGTCGGCCTCATCAGCAGCGTCGTGTTCCAGAATATTCCACTGTTGTTCGCCATGGGTGTCGCTTATGGGATGTCGAAGAAAGAAAAAGGCATTGCGGTATTCTCTTCCGTGATTGCTTATTTGACATTGTTGATATCAATGCACGTTCATCTCAAATTAATGGGGCAATTGGTCACAGAAAATATGGCGTTTGTCGGGCAAGGGATGGTGCTTGGCATACATACGCTAAAAATTGAAGCGTTGGGCGGCATTATTGCCGGCCTGTTGGCCGCGAAAGTCACAGACCGATTTTATCGCTTGCAGCTTCCTCTGGCATTTGCCTTTTTCAGCGGCAAGAAATCGGTCGCTATCCTCGCTATCGCCTTTACTATCCCGGTGGGGCTGATTATTCCCTTTATCTGGGATGTCTTCACCTATGGAATGAGAAGCATCTCTACGGTGATGATGGCGCCTGATATCGGTGCCGGGATCTATATGACATTGAACCGTTTGTTGATCCCGTTTGGCCTGCACCATGTATTGAGTTCGACCGTGCGTTTTACGGAAGCGGGGGGCACTTATCTGATTGATGGCCAAACCTATGTCGGCATCCTGCCCGCCATGAACAAGATCTTGTTTGAGTTAGGGCCGAATCACCCGGCGTGGAATGAACTTATGCCAACCCTGTGCAGCTATCTTGCATCGTCACAGATGTTGACCACGCTGTTCCGCGTTCCGGCGATTGGCCTGGCGATGTACCACATGGCCTATTTCAAGAACAAGAAATTTGCCAAGGGGATGATACTGACGGTTGTGCTCACGGCGTTTCTGGGCAATATCACCGAACCGCTTGAGTTTTCCTTCCTGTTTATCGCGCCAAAACTTTTTATTATCTACGCCATATTGTGCGGTCTGCTGACCATCCCGCTGCAAATGCTGGAAGTGTCTATTGGCTATATTCGCGGCACCATCTTTGATTTCGGCATCTTTGGGCTGATGTATGAAAACACCCAGTGGGTAAACCTGATTTTGCTGGGCGCGGTTAACTTTATTGTGTTCTATGGCGTATTCCGCTACGCGATTGGCAAATTTGATATCAAAACGCCTGGCCGTGAGAACGAAACCGCAGACAGTGCGTTGCTGAATAACAAAGAGTACGACAAGGTAGCAGAATTAGTGATCCAGGGATTGGGCGGTAAGCAAAATATCAAACGCGTTGAAAACTGTGTGTCGCGACTGCGTATCGATCTGGGCGATCAGAAATTGATGAACATGGAATTGCTGAAAGAGGCGGGCTCCTTAGGCACCTTTATTCCTTCCAGTAATCACATTCACGTTGTGTTCGGGCCGCATGTCGAGTTTGTCCGCAATGCGGTAGACGATCACCTTGCCGGCATCACACAACGTTAAGGAGAAGACGTATGCGCGCGCTTTATGATTCTAAAAGTAAAACCATTGACCACCAGGGAATGAAGGATCTGTTCACCCACGAAGCCAGAGTCCAGTCGTGGCTGGATGTGGAGGCGGCGTTGGCGCTGGCGCAGGCGAAGGTGGGGATGATCCCCGCCGCGGCGGCTGAAAATATTGCCGCTAACTGCCAGTTGGCGCGCATCGATCTCGCCGAGATTGATCGCCTGATGCGCCAGATTGGCCATGGGTTTGTACCCGTTATCAAGGTGCTGGTGAAAGCGTGTGATGCCGAGAGTGGCAAGTATGTGCACTATGGGGTGACAACACAGAATATTCAGCAGACGGCACACCTGTTTATCGTAAAAAAATTCCACCAGAAACTGATGACGTTTGTGGATGCCACGCTGGTGAATTTGGCTAACCTGGCAAAAGCGCATAAAAACACCCTGATGGCGGGGCGCACGCATGGCAAGCACGCTTTACCGATCACCTATGGTTATAAGGTATCGGTATGGATTTATGAATTGCTGGCCGCCGTGGATCGCATGCAACAGGCGGAGAAAAGGGTGTTTACCGTGATGATGGGGGGCGCGGTAGGCGCTTTCCATGCGACCGGCGAGCCGGGCAGAGCCGTGCAGGACTTGGTCGCGGAACAGCTTGGTATGCATTCGATGCTGGTGCCTTCACGCAATGCCCGGGTGTTCCGCGCTGAGTACATCAGCAACCTGTGCCTGTTGGCAACGACGCTGCATAAAATTGCTGAAGAGGTCTACCAAACCTCGAGTGAAGAATTTGGCGAAGTGTCTGAAGCGTTTGCCAAAGGCACGGTAGGCAGCAGCACCATGCCGCAAAAGGTGAATCCCAAGCTGGCGAAAGGGATCATTGCCAATGCGCAAAAATTATATTCGGTACTGACGGCAACCTTGTATGTTTGCCCACGCCCCTTCGAAGCAGACAGCTCAGCCTATTTTATTTTTGATGCCAGCCTGCAAGAAAGTATTGAATTAATGGCGGAAATTATCCTGCGTGGGGAAGAACTGACGCGAACGCTGGTGATTAACCGTGAGCGGATGCATGACAACGTGATGTTGACGCACGGGTTAATCAACAGCGAAAAAATCATGATGAAACTGGTGGATAAACTGGGCAAAGATCCGGCGCACGAACTGGTTTATAACATGGCGATGCGCAGCACCCATGAACATCTCGAATACAGTAAGGTGTTAAGCAATGACCCGGTGATAGCGAGCCAATTTACGGTGCAAGAAATTGCTGATTTGCTCGATCCGGCCGCCTATATCGGGCTGTGTGCGGTGCTGGCCGATGAGCTTGCTGAGCGGGTGCTGAGGAGGGATCATGAATGATGTTGGCTCAGGTGTGATTAAATCCAACCGGATTGTATTCCCCGACGGCATCAAATCGGGTTATCTCCAGATACAGGAAGGAAAAATTTGCGGCTTCGCGCCTCACTGCGCCTCCCACTATATCGATCACAGCGAGCAAATCATTATGCCCGGCTTTGTCGATATCCATGTGCACGGCTGGGGCAGAGGTTCTTTTGCTTACAAGGGCAATCAATCTTCCCTTAAGTGGATGAGCCACGATCTGGTTAAAGCGGGCGTTACCGCTTATTTACCCACGTCCGGCACGATGCCAAATGATTTCCTTGAAGCATCGTTAGTGGCCGCTGCTGATTTTATCGCTACGGCAACGGCTGCTGATGGAGCTGAGGCCATCGGCATTCATATGGAAGGGCCCTATATCAGTGAGAAGCATCTCGGTATGCAACGGGCCGATTGTTTGCAACGCCCCAGTATCGCCAGCTTCGAGCGCTTCAATCAGCTAGCCGGTCATCATATTCGCCTGATGACATTAGCGCCCGAACTGGAAGGGGCGCTGGAGGTTATCCGACATTTGCACGCGCAGGGCATTACGGTATCGGCAGGGCACACCGATGCCACCTTTGCCGAAATCACGGCGGCAATAGAGGCGGGATTAAACCATTTTACCCATGCTTACAGCGGGATGCGCGGCTTTCACCACCGCGAGTTGGGTGTGGTTGGTGCACTGATGTATTACCAGGATACCTATGCGGAAGTGGCGAAACAAAGCGGGATCACGATTAAGCCAGAAGCCTTCGATTTGCTCTACCGGTTAAAACGCGATCGGCGCATGGTATTGATGAGCGACTGCATGGGTTATGTAGATTTTCCTGAAGGTTATGAGTTTTACCACTATCTGCGCAAAGAGACATTTCGCATCAAGCAAGGGCAACTGGAAATCGCTGCCGACGGTGGTGATACGCGTCAGGTTTGCCCGTGTGATTATCAAACGGTAAAACATCTGGAAATGAACTTCCTGGATTCCGTGAAGAATATTGTTGGCCGCCTCGATCACGGATTGGTCTCGGTGGCGAGAATCGCTTGTGAAAACCCCGCATTGCTTGCCGGCGCAGCAGATCGTAAAGGGTCGCTGTCCCCCGGCAAGGATGCCGATATTTTGGTGCTCGATGATGACCTGAATCTGCTGGATGTCTACTGTCGGGGACGGCGTCAGCAACAGTTGTTTGAAGAATAACCCAGCTCACCGGAGCGACCACCTTGGCGCCGGTTTCATCAGGGCGATGTTGCTGGCCTATTTTGCCCCGGGCAGCGCGCGACATCTTCACGCACTGTGTGCTGCGATTGCTGTGCGCTGTCCGTGCTGTGTCAAATAAAGAAATCGGGGTATTTTTGCTCCAGCAATGCACGGATCTGTGCGCGATCCAACCCGTCAATGTCTTGAATAAAGTCCTCAGTAGGGATTTTCTTTTTTGCCCGCGAAAGCCCGCATTCGCTCAGCAGCGAGATATCATCGCGGTCCAGATAAAAATTCACCTTGATGTAGGGCAGTTGATAATACTTCAGATAGCTGGATATTTTGTTGGTAAAGGTAATGAGTAAATCGAAGGGCAGTTGTTTGAGCGTGTGTAGTTCATTAATGTTGACGCAGCCAATAATGTCGATATGAAAGTGTGATTTCAGCACTTCCTTAAAATAACCTACCTTACTTTCCGATGAGTTAGTAACAATGATCACACGCTTTTTATCTTCACTGTGAATGCGATTTTGCAACTCGTATTTTTTGAGTATCAGCACCAACGTGGATAAATGTACCGGTGAGAACCTGATACGATAATGATCGGCAATCGGGCCAGTGGCTTGTACCACGCCTTGATAGAGTGAGGCATAACGTGTCTGAACCTCATGCAATTTTTTGTCATCAAAATAAAGATTGAATTTGTTTTGTATGATGGCCGAGTAGATAAACGGATAAACCTCAGCAAAAAAAGGGAAGGCATTGTATATGTTTGCCCTGAGCAGGGGCTTGAGCGATTTGCATAATTGCCTGACCTGTGCAATCAACGCGGCATCATAAATAGCAAAAGGCCGCCAGGTGTAGGTCAAAGAAGAAATCAGCAGGTCAAGAAACCGATCCTCATGTGCACGGTTGAGCAATGTAAAATTGAAGGACTGAATAAAATCGAGATTATCACTGTCGGCAATGACGTGCCCACGTCGCATACGGTGTAGGGCAATGCTCATGTACACCAGGAAATATTTTTTACTGTTATAGCCTAGCGTAACACACTGGCTCAGTTGCCTTTGGTAGAGATCGGCCGCGAGGGCAATCTCCTCCTTACACGCTGTGAGAAATTGCGTGGCAATGGATTTATTGATGGGTTCATTGGCTTTATGCGGTACCAATACGTTGTCATCGCCAATTTCGACTGTTTTAAGGATTGTCAGGCAGATGGTAATTCGCAGCATAATTTCGTCACCGTCCAGACGCGATCCCTGGCGGGGAATGGCAGTCATGGAGAGATGATTTGCCTGTAAAAAGGTATATAACGCCGGATTATCATTTTTTAAGGTGGTTGAGCTGACATTGAATTTTCGGTAATACTCGCTTTTATTCACCACGTCGTGCAGGCACAGTGCCACACTCAGGTTTTTGATCCGCTCTTCGGCGGTGGTGATATAACGATTGAAAGGGATTCTGGTCAGGAAATCGATGTATTGGCGATAGGTGATCGCGGTGACTATCGATTGTCCATCGATATGCAGATGATATTCAGGCTCAAGAAACTCGTTGATACCTTTAAGCGAACGCTTCAACGTCGAGGTTGTTTTGCCAAATTTTGACATAACATCCTCAATAAATACCGGGCTGTGTTCCTGAATATATTTTAGCAACGACAGGTCAAAGCTGTTCACTAGGCGTTCTCAAGTTCGAATCCGTATCAGTAATCTGAGCGTACAGAAAATAGCGGGATGTGTCTGTGAGCTGTGTGAATTAATGTTGCGCATTTGCCCCACGACGTTCAACACCTGCACATCCCCCCGAGGTGGCAATGGGCCGCTAACCTAAGCCATACCGTTGTGAACCATCACCGACAGATAGTTGCCACCCGGTTTATTTACGCTATGTGGCGTTTTCGCTGACTTTATCCAAAGGGTACTGCGGTTATTCTGGTAGGGGAGATCCAGACCACCCTCAGATACACAACAGCAGAGGAGAGTCATAAAATTAATACAAAAAGTAACTGTTATATTTCACTGGGATTAATCTGTACCAATAAATGGGGTTTTAAAAAGGTGAAGTAAATTTAAACTGGTCTATAATGTTGTAAATTTGTATTTTTTCGTTATTTTCTATCTAAAAATTAATTTTATTAAGTGTTTTATTCTTATTTTGATGTGGATTAGGTATTCTGGCTTATGGCTCTACTGTACTATTTATTCGTCATTTTTTGCACGCTATAATCCTTTCCCGAACCATTACCTATTAATTGTTATCTCGTCTATGCAAAACATTCCGGCTGTCATCCTGCCCGTCGGAGCAGCATTTTATTGTGTTAATTCATCGCTATTTATTCCGGCTGGAACGCGGAATAACCGCATGGTGTGATTTTTCATGCCGCGCTAGGAGTCTACCATGTTTGATGTTGTCGAACTGTCTCGGTTGCAATTCGCCTTGACGGCTATGTATCACTTTTTATTCGTCCCGCTAACATTGGGGATGTCCTTTTTGTTGGCCATCATGAACACCACCTATGTGTTAACCGGCAAGCAAATCTATAAGGACATGACTAAATTTTGGGGCAAGTTGTTCGCCATCAATTTTGCCTTGGGTGTGGCCACCGGACTGACACTGGAGTTCCAGTTTGGTACTAACTGGTCCTATTATTCCCACTACGTGGGCGATATTTTCGGTGCGCCTTTGGCGATGGAAGGGCTGATGGCGTTCTTCCTCGAGTCCACGCTCATTGGCCTGTTCTTTTTTGGTTGGGACCGGTTGAGTAAAGTTCAGCATATGCTGGTGACCTGGTTTGTCGCGCTGGGTTCCAACTTTTCAGCGCTGTGGATTCTGGTCGCCAACGGATGGATGCAAAATCCGGTGGCAGCAGAGTTTAATTATGAAACCATGCGTATGGAAATGTTGAGTTTTTCCGAGCTGGTGTTGAACCCTGTTGCTCAGGTGAAATTTGTGCACACCGTGGCGGCTGGCTACACCGCAGGCGCGATGTTTGTGCTGGGGATCAGTTCCTATTATCTGCTCAAAGGCCGTGACCTTCCCTTCGCCAAGCGCTCGTTTGCCATTGCGGCCAGCTTTGGACTGGCTTCTGTGCTGTCGGTTATTGTTCTGGGGGATGAGTCCGGCTATGTGATGGGTGATGTGCAGAAAACCAAGCTGGCTGCCATCGAAGCAGAATGGGAAACCCAGCCTGCACCCGCGTCTTTCACGCTGTTTGCCATTCCTAATCAGGAGACAATGCAGAACGATTTCGCTATTCATCTTCCTTACCTGTTGGGGTTGATCGCAACCCGTTCCCTCGATAAACCGGTCGTCGGTATCAAAGATCTGATGGCACAACATGAAATCCGCATCCGTAACGGCATGCAGGCCTACGGGTTGCTGGAGACGTTGCGTGCAGGCAACGCCGATCCTGCTGTTCGCGCCCGCTTTGATACGGCCAAACACGACCTTGGCTATGGCATGTTGCTCAAGCGCTATACCGATGACGTCGCCAACGCCAGCGAAAGCCAGATTCAGCAAGCCGTCAACGATTCCATTCCCCGCGTTGCACCGTTGTATATCGCTTTCAGGGTGATGGTGGGCTGCGGCGTGCTGATGCTTGTCATTTTCGGACTGTCATTCTGGCGTGTGATCCGTGGCCGCATCGGGCAGGGCAGAGGGTTGCACCGCGTGGCCCTTTACGGCATTCCATTGCCGTGGATCGCGATTGAATCCGGTTGGTTCGTTGCCGAGTACGGCCGTCAACCGTGGGCAGTGGGTGAAGTGCTGCCTACCGCAGTGGCCAATTCATCTCTTGAGGCTTACGACATTCTGCTGTCAATGGGGCTGATTTGCGGGCTGTATACGCTGTTTCTGGTGGCAGAAACCTACCTGATGTTCAAGTTTGCCCGACTGGGGCCCAGTAGCCTAAAAACGGGCCGTTACCACTTCGAGCAGCTATCACCCGCCACACAGACTAAAGGTTAACAGGAGCTTCAATCATGCTGGATTACGAAACATTGCGCCTGATTTGGTGGGGATTGATTGGCCTTTTGTTCATCGGCTTCGCCATCACCGACGGCTTTGACATGGGTGTGGGTATTTTGCTGCGCATCTTGGGCAAGAACGATGTTGAGCGGCGAGTAATGATTAACGTCATTGCCCCGCACTGGGATGGTAATCAGGTCTGGTTGATCACCGGTGCGGGGGCGCTGTTTGCCGCCTGGCCGATGGTGTATGCCGCCGCTTTTTCCGGGTTCTATTTTGCGATGATTCTGGTGCTGGCAGCGCTGTTCTTCCGCCCGATTGGTTTTGATTACCGCTCCAAGCTGGAAAATGCGCGCTGGCGTGGGATGTGGGACTGGGGCATTTTTATTGGCAGCTTCGTGCCTGCGCTGGTGTTCGGTATCGCTTTTGGCAATCTGCTACAGGGTGTACCGTTGAACGTGGATAACTATTTACGGCTTACTTATCACGGCGGCTTTTTCGGTCTGCTTAACCCCTTTGGGCTGCTGGCCGGGTTGGTGAGTGTAGCGATGCTTATCACTCACGGTGCGATTTATCTGCAAATGCGTACCACGCAGACCCTTCAGGTCCGTGCACAAAAAACCGCGCAGGCCGTCAGCGTGCTGACCAGCGTCGCATTCTTAGTGGCTGGTCTTTGGGTCATCATGGGCATTGATGGCTACGTTATTACCTCAACGTTGGACAAAACCGCCCCTTCCGATCCGTTGCGAAAAGTGGTGATTCAGCAAGCCGGCGCCTGGTTAACCAACTTTACCGCGTATCCTGCGCTGTGGTCGATCCCGGCGCTGGGTGTGATTCTGCCCTGGTTCACTATGCTGTTGTCACGTGCAAACCGCTGTGGCTGGGGTTTTCTCACCTCGTCATTAACGATTGTCAGTGTGATCCTGACGGCAGGAATCACGTTATTTCCCTTCGTGATGCCTTCCAGTCTTGCCCCTAACGTCAGCCTGACGATTTGGGATGCCACGTCGAGTCAACTGACGCTTCAGGTTATGACAATATTGGCCTGCATTTTTGTTCCTGCCATCCTGCTCTACACCAGTTGGTGTTATTACAAGATGTTCGGGCGGATTGATGCGCGTTATATCGAAGAGAATAAGCATTCCGCTTACTAACATGTTAAGGAGAGTAAGTATGTGGTACTTCGCCTGGATACTTGGCACGATGCTAGCCTGTGCGTTCTCGCTGATTACTGCGCTGGCGGTAGAGCATCAAGACGGGGAGAACGGCACCCGATGAGAATATCAGGCAGCGACACCTGGTGTGGCTGATGAAATAATCTCATTGTTATGCTTATTGGTAAGGTAAATCTGCTCAATCGCTATTTAGTATCACAGCGCTGCGAGCAGATTTATAGCATTACCTATGGCGGTCTATATTTTCGTCTTGTGCATAGCCTTTATTTGTTGCTGAATGAGTGCCGCTAATACCTTTACACTTTGCTCGCAGCGCTCATCCCACTCATAGGATACATTCAAGCGGAAATGGCGATCGTATTTGTCACCCGCTGTGAACATTTTTCCGGGCGCGATGCTGATCCCTTTCTCTAACGCTTGCCAGTAAAGCGCAGTACTGCTGAGGCCTGGGGGCAATTCTAACCACAGGAAATAACCACCGCGCGAAGGATAAAGGTTAACGTCGTAAGGGAGATGCCGTTGGAGCGATTGGAGCGCAGCATATTTACGTTGTTCCAATGCCTTGCGAAGACGACGCAAGTGGCTGTCATAACTGCTTGTCGCAAGGTATTCCGCGATAGCCAACTGCATGGGGGCACTGGCAGAGAGCGTGCTCATCAGCTGTAAGCGCTGGATATTCTTGGCATGATGGCCGGCCGCCACCCAACCGATGCGGAATCCCGCCATCAGATTTTTGGAGAATGAAGAGCAGTGCAGGACCATGCCTTTTTTGTCTAATGCCTTCGCGGGTAACGGCCGTTGTAATCCAGCGTACAGTTCACCGTAAACATCATCTTCAACCAATCCCACACCGTATTTTTCTAACATCGCCACTAGCCGCTGTTTATTATCCCATGATAGCGTGCAGCCGAGCGGATTATGAAAATTGGTCATCAGCCAACAGGCTTTTATTGGATAGTCATTCAACGCCTGATGCAGCGCATCAAGGTCTATTCCGTGTTGCGGATCGGTGGCTATCGCAATCGCTTTAAGCTTGAAACGTTCAATGGCCTGCAATGCACCGTAAAAGGCCGGCGATTCAATGGCGACATAATCTCCCGGTTCGGTCAGCGCCTGAAGGCTCAAATTGAGTGACTCCATTGCGCCGGCGGTAATGACGATTTCATCGGGTGAAACGGAAATACCCTGCAATGCGTAGCGCTGAGCAATGTGTTTTCTTAACTGCTCATTACCGGGCGGGAGATTATCCAAGGCGTTTCGTGGCTGCATGCGTCGCGCCACTGACGCCAAAGAGCGGGTTAATTGACGCTGAGGGAAAAGGTGTGGATCAGGAAATGCAGAGCCAAAAGGAACGACAGAGGGATCCTTGCTGGCTTGAAGCACATCAAAAATAAACGCATTAACGTCAACATCTTCAGTCAATTCCACCCGAGCCTGCGTGTTTGAGGGGGAGACGCTATCCAGCGGCGGTGCGGCTAACTGTGGCGCGGCGTAGTAGCCTGACTGTGGGCGCGATATAAGCAGTCCCTGACTTTCTAATAATTGATAGGCTCGTAGCACCGTCATCAAACTCATACCAGAGTGAATCGACTTTTCTCGCAGCGACGGAAGTTTGTCACCCGGCTGCCAAATTCCCTCCTGAAGTTGCTTTCGCATCTGACGAGCCAGTTGCTCGAACTTGGCCATAGCACACCTATTTTTTGCCGTGATGGATAATGTGATGAAAGCGTATCACCACATGGGGGTTGACGGTTAGTGTCGGTCGCAGCGCAATAGCCACGCAGTGGATGGCACGAATGGCATGCACTTGATGCCGGGGATGGGGAGGTTCATACGCTAAACGTCATATTGCGGCTTTTCTAAGATAAGCGAGAGAAAAAACATCGTAAAAACCCACTTCCCCCTTTGTGAATTGGATTTTTGTTATTCCGTTTTTGACTTCCTGCGCGATATGTTCATTGCTCAGCAGTTTATTGACTGTGTCAGGTGAAAGTTGACGGTTGGTAAACCACTCACCGTTATAGCAAACACGTAAATCCAGCACATCTATATCTTCGAAGCGATATTTGGGGTTGATATCTATCGAAAGCGCCACTGACATGACCAGCATAAATCCGGTGAAGCCAATCAGGTAGGGCAGGCCAAAATAAGCCGCATAGAATAATATCAAAGCGACGGGCACGTAGCTGATCAGCATGGCAGAGAACAGGTAAGGGTGCGAGCGCATAAACTTCAGGCTAAAGCGTATTTTATTATCACGCTTCTCTTCACGGTTAATGCGTTCAATCTCTTCAGTCAGAAGGCGCTTTACTTCATCCATCATCAACACCATTACGCTTAGGAAATTCTTCCTGATTCAACAAGAACCTGACAATATTTTATCAATTACAACACAGTTGTACCAAAGAGAATAGATACAGTTTTCGCCGTATTTGCTATAACAGTTTGTTGGCTCGGGAGCTTACCTTTCGTCAGGAGAGGGCCCACGCTCAAGAAAGGTAGAAAGTGCGATATAGCTGCGCACAGAGCGAACGCCCTCCAGGCTTTGAATTTCCATCAGGAAATTTTCCAGAGATTCGGTGTCTGCCGCGCGTACCTTTATTAAAACACACCCATCCCCCGCGACGGTATGCAGCTCTTCAACCTCCCGTCGCTGGGTGAACTGAAGAAGAGCGCGGGTCGCTCTATAGCTGCTGGTATCAATAACCAGGAACGTTAACAGCGTTCGACCCAGCTTGCAGCCATCTAGTACCGCAACGGTTGCCTTTATAACCCCGTCACGTTTCAAACGCTTCACGCGATCGTGCACCGCCGGTGCAGAAAGATTAACGATTTCGCTAAGTTCGCTGTAACTGCGCCCTGAATCTTCTGCCAGTGCACCTAATATTTTTCGGTCGATTGCATCGAGTTCTGCCGGTTTATGTCTTGTCTGCCGAATGCCATCTTTTTCTTTATCAAATGCACTCATAAGGGTTCACTCTCTGAATATGGTGTCGAATATACTCAATTTTACCTAATGATATTCAATCAACAAGTACATGCTGGAGTTTCAATGCCAATAGCGCTTTTAGCCCTCGCCGTCGGCGCATTCGGAATCGGTCTTACTGAATTCGTTATTGCGGGTATTCTCCCGCAAATAGCCGCTGATTTTAATGTCAATATCCCTACCGCCGGGCTAATGGCCACATCTTACGCACTGGGCGTTTTTGTCGGCGCGCCGCTTTTGACGGTTCTGGGGGCGAGAGTGCCCCGCAAGACGATGCTGATAGCACTGGGATTTATATTCACTATCGGTAATATCATTACCGCGATTGCGCCGACACTGGCGCTGGCGATTGCTGGCCGTGTTATCACCTCTTTCAACCATGGTGCTTTTTTTGGTATCGGATCGATTATCGCTGCCTCTCTGGTTGCGCCGGGCCGTCAGGCTAGCGCTATTGCTTTTATGTTTTCGGGACTGACACTGGCTAATCTGCTTGGCGTTCCCCTGGGTACCTGGCTGGCACAACTCTTTGGATGGCGGCTGGTTTTCTGGGTGATTGCCGCGATTGGGCTGTTTACGATGGCCTGTGTTGCTCTGCTGGTACCGCGCATCGAGAAGGGAAAAGCGGTTGCCCTGCGCGCAGAACTACGTGCCTTTGTCGATCCACAGGTATTGCTTGTCATGGGCATCACCGTTTTTGGTCCGGCCGCGTTTTTTACCTCGATTACCTACATTGCTCCGATGATGATCGAAAAAGCCGGTTTTTCAGCCAGCGGTGTGGCATGGCTGATGGTGCTTTTTGGCTTCGGACTTGCAGTGGGAAATTGGGTAGGCGGTCGTTTTGCCGATCGATCACTTTTTGGCACGCTTTTCGTTACCCTGGCAGCACAGGGCGCAGTGCTTCTGATCTTTTGGGTCGGTGTTGAAAATCATATGGTTGCCGGTATTTCAGTCTTCCTTATGGCCGCTTTTGGTTTCGCAACGGTTTCTCCCATTCAGAAACTGGTCATGGATCGCGCCAGCCATGCCGGCGCACCTACAATGGCTGCATCGGTAAACATCGGCATGTTCAATCTGGGTAACGCGCTGGGCGCCTGGGCGGGCGGAGCCACCATTGCTGCCGGTTTTGGCCTGGCGTCACCGAACTGGGCTGGTGCCATTCTCTCCTTAATCGCACTGGGGCTCGCGGTTCTGGCATGGCAAAGCGCCCGTAAATATTATGCGCTGCAAGTGCAGGCAGAATAGGTGATCCTTACCCTTGATGCGCTATTTGAGATATCCGATGCGTGAACCATTGGGATTGACGAGTAAATACAGACCGTGAGAATCGGAGGCTTTGAAAGGGTTAGAGGATGCTTTTACGTTGCGGATTTTTAGGTCGTTAAACGCCATTTGGGGGTCACTCCATTATCGAACCAATCTGACCCCAAATCTGACCACCAAATTCGCCCGATACAGCGGGGAAAACGCACACGCATCAGGAAGGATTCTTGCATTATTTTTTTGAATCTAAAGCAAAAAGCAGATGCCCGAGGACATCTGCTTTTTTGAATTTGGCTCCTCTGACTGGGATCGCCTTTGCCAGTAACTGGCTAATAAGCAAGCTAACTCTCAATTCCCACCCTGTCAAGACCACCAGAGTGACCACTAAAAGCGAGGGTTGTATAAAATTATATAGATAGTGCTAGTCTAAGAATTGAATCGCTACGGGTAATCTAGACACTTTCGAGTCGTTGATAATACTGCTGTTCATATTCATTCGGCGACACCTGATTGCTAGAACCATGTCGACGCCTGCTGTTATAAAACATTTCGATGTAATCAAAAATATCGCTTCGGGCTTCCTCCCGCGTTCCGTAGATCCTTTTCTTTATCCGCTCACGCTTGAGAAGCTTGAAAAAACTTTCGGCAACGGCGTTATCATGACAGTTGCCGCGTCTACTCATGCTACCTTCCAGACCATGTGACTTCAGGAATGACTGCCACTCGTGGCTAGTATATTGACTGCCTTGGTCTGAATGTATCAACACCTGTTTTTGCGGATTACGCCTCCACAGCGCCATTAGCAATGCGTTCAGCACGATGTCCTTCGTCATTCTGGCCTGCATCGACCAGCCAATGATTTTACGGGAAAACAGGTCGACCACTACCGCAAGATATAACCAACCTTCATGTGTTCTAACATACGTAATATCTGTCACCCAGCGTTCATCCGGTGCCATCGGGTTAAATTGTCTCTGGAGCTTGTTGGGTGCCACAATGCTCGCTTTTGTACGATCTTGGACTGTGATAACCGACTTGAGCCTTTATTCCTGCACCGTGCATCAGACGCCAGACCCGGTTCGCCCCACACTGTTCACCCGTATCGCGTAAATCCAGGTGAATTTTGCGATAGCCATATACACACCCAGATTCAAGCCAAAACTGCTTAATCAGCCCGGTCAGCTTCTGGTCTGTGTGGTATCGCCGTGAATGGGGCTGCTGAAGCCAGGCATAGAAACCACTCGGATGAACATCCAAAACACGGCAGAGCAAACGAACCGGAAAGTCACGACTGTTGTCACGGATAAAGACGTACCTCAGTCGGACAGCTTTGCGAAGTACGCCGCTGTAGATTCAATCTGTCAACGCAACACCCTTTTCAATTCTTTCTGGAGCCGTCGGATCTCGGCCTGAACATCTGACTGTTCCTGATTGGCCGAAGAATCTGGGCCATACTTCTTTATCCACGCATAAAGACTGTGAGTGGTGATATCAAGGCGTGTTGCCACGCTTGCAACGGAATGACCACGATCAACAACCTGTTTGACCGCTTCAATTTTAAACTCGTCGGGATAACGTTTACCGCTCATGGGCACCTCATTTTTAAGCCATTTTAAATGACTCTGAGGTGTCTAACAAACCAGTAGCGATTCAATGTTGGCTGCCATTGCCAGAAAGGACTATGAAGACCGAAGACGCCGCCAGGCGCAAGGCATCAGTAAAGCGAAAACCGAGGGCAAATACCGGGGCAGGGTAGCCGATGTGCAGAAACACGAGCTGATACGTACACTGCGCCTGGCTCACGGTAAATCCTTACGTGAAACAGCTCGTCTGGCCGGCGTTTCTAAAATGACGGTTATCCGGGTCTGCAATGCTCAGAAGGTGGAACCGGAGACCGGCAATACCCGGAATAAATAACCGGGATGACTTCCTGGCAAACAGACTCAGGTGGCGTGGTAACATATGCCGGTTATTTTTCAGGGGCAGGACTGATGAGAAAGAAAAGCTGCACACCCACTCCCCACGATGCCACGTTCAGGCAGTTCCTGACGCAGCCGGATATTGCCAGGGATTTCATGGAAATCCACCTGCCTGCGGAACTCCGCGCAGTCTGCGATCTCAGCACGCTGAAACTGGAATCCGGCTCGTTCGTTGAGGATGATCTGCGCCAGTATTTCAGCGACGTGCTCTACAGCCTGAAAACTTCTGCCGGCGATGGATACATTCACGTTCTTGTGGAGCACCAGTCGATGCCCGACAGGCATATGGCCTTTCGCCTTATCCGCCATGCAGCGTCATCTCGACGCGGGCCATAAGACACTGCCATTGGTGATACCGGTGCTGTTCTATACCGGTAAACGCAGCCCGTATCCGTACTCCACCCGATGGCTGGATGAGTTTGACGATCCGGCTCTGGCTGGAAAACTCTACAGCAATGCTTTCCCGCTGGTTGATGTGACCGTCATTTCGGATGATGAAATCGCCGGTCATCGCAGTATGGCTGCTCTGACGTTACTGCAGAAACATATTCATCAGCGGGACCTGGCAGAACTGGTCGATCGGCTGGCTCCCATTAAGACGCCGGATAGATTCAAGCAAGCCAACTTATCGTCGAAATCGGTGTTGCAAAAACGGGAGTGACCATAGATTCCGTTTTCCAAGCGGACCCCATCTCCGGCTCAGGCAGCCCGCCATGCCTTATTGAAAACCCAGTTGGCTGAAAGCAAAGAACTTTGTCTGGCAACGTTATTTAAACGGTCCCCTACTTACAACGCG
>NZ_JAGFPE010000005.1 GCF_025962655.1 Candidatus Symbiopectobacterium sp. NZEC151
GACAAGCAGGATGCGGCCTACCGTGAAGCAGTGCTGCCGAAAGCGGTGAGCGCCCGCGTGGCGATCGAAGCGGGCATTGCAGACTACTGGTACAAGTATGTCGGCCTGAACGGCGCGATTGTGGGCATGACCAGCTTCGGCGAATCGGCTCCGGCGGAAAAACTGTTCGAGGTGTTTGGCTTTACGGTGGATAACGTGGTGGCAAAAGCCAGTGCGCTGCTGAAATAAGCCTTAGCATTTAATCGTACAAAACGGCGTCTAGTAGACGCCGTTTTTTTATGCCTGATTTACTTCCCCAGTTGCTGGGAGATATGCGCGGCGGTGCGGCACAGTGGATCGATAATCCACTGTAGCTTTGCCGGGTCGATATCTAATACCGTGCCAACCGCGCTGATGGCGGCAATGACCTGCCCGCTGCTGTCGGTTATCGGTGCGGCAAGGCAGCGAATATTGACGATATCTTCTTCATTATCAAACGCCCATCCCTGCTGACGTACACTGATGAGATGCTGGCGATAGGCTTCTGGCGAGGTGAGCGTGCTGGCGGTTTTCGTTTGCCAGCCGATATGACTGAGCTTTTTTTCTAAAGCCTGCTCCGGTAACCAGGCAAGCAACACCTTACCCAGCGAGGAACTGTGGAGTGAAAGGCGTTTTCCAACCCAGGTGTTGACCTGAATGCTGCTGTTGCCCTCAACCTTCAAGAGATAAACCGCTTCGCTTCCTTCCATCACGCCCAGATGGCACGTCAACTGAAGTTCCTGCGCTAAGGCCTTCAACGCGGGCAGGGCAAATTCTTCAATACGTCGTTGGTTTGCTGCGATGGTGCCCAGTTCAAATAGCTTCAGCCCCAGAATATATCCCCCCTGTACCGGTTGCTGCTGTAAGGCACCCAGTTGGCACAGCGTGGTTACCAGATGGTGGCAACTGCTGCTGGGGAGTCCCAGTCGGTCTTTTATCGCCGTCAGGTTAAGTCCCGGTTCCTTGGCAATCAGGTTGAGTATCGCAAACCCTTTGGTTAACGCCGGTGCGGTGGATTTTGTTGCGAGAGAAAGGGCGTCGCTAGCGTCAACAGGTGCATTTACTTCTGGGTTATCAGCGGCGTTTTTCTCAACGATTTGAGACGTCACGCAGGTTTCTGGCTTTTTTTTCATCTTGTGCACCTTATTATTGACCACTATACTGACTTTAAATTCCATATATAAAAAACGATTTCCATATGTGGAAAATATAGCGAGCGGATAGGATGCTGTCAACACATTAGATAGCGCTTGTTACACGCTGTCAGCCCTTCGCTACAGAAAGTGATATCGGGATACCGTTTTTTTTAGATCCAAGGTGATGCTCAGCCAGGGTTCACACCAGTGAAAGCAGTTAATAACTACGGAGTCGTTATGAAAAAGTATGCCTTAGTGGGGACGGGGGGCCGCTCCGGTCTGTTCCTGACCGCAATAGCGCGTGATTACCGCCAGGAAGGTCGTCTGGTCGCCTTTTGCGACAGCAACCAAACGCGAATGGATTATGCCAACGCCATGATCGGCGAGTTTGAGCATCAGTCCGTGCCAACGTACAAGGCGGATGAATTCGATAAAATGATCGCGGAAACGCGTCCTGATTTTGTCATCGTCACCTCCATTGACCGCACGCACCATCACTATATTGTGCGCGCCATGGAACTGGGCTGTGATGTTATCAGTGAAAAGCCCATGACCATTGATGAAGAGAAGTGTCAGGAAATTATCGATGCCGTCGCGCGCACCGGGCGCAGCCTGCGCGTTACCTTTAATTACCGTTATGCACCACACCACAGCAAAATTCGCGAGCTGATTGCCGCCAACATTATCGGCGAAGTCTATTCTGTGCATTTTGAATGGCTGCTGAACACCGAGCACGGCGCAGATTATTTCCGTCGCTGGCACCGCGACAAACGCAACAGCGGCGGCCTGTTAGTCCATAAATCCACGCACCATTTCGATCTGGTTAATTTCTGGCTCAACTCTGAACCGGAAACCGTCTACGCACAGGGCGATCTGCGTTTCTATGGCAAAGCCAATGCGGAAGAACGCGGCGTGACCGAGTTTTATAACCGTTCCCATGGTAGCGAGGCGGCGGCCAACGATCCCTTTGCGTTGCACATGAAAGACAGCAAGCAACTGACGTCGCTGTATCTCAACGCTGAGCATGAAGATGGGTATTACCGCGATAAGAGCGTGTTTGACGATGGCATTAATATCGAAGATACGCTTGGCGTGATCGTGCGCTACAAAAGCAAAGCCATCATGACCTACTCGCTCAATGCTTATCTGCCGTGGGAAGGGTTGAACGTGGTGTTTAACGGCAGTCGTGGTCGTATCGAGATGAAGCTGGTCGAGAAATCTTACGTTAACGGCGGCGGCAAAAAATCAGACGAAGGCGCACTGCGCGGTTGTGAAATCAAAGTGTTCCCGATGTTTGACGAGCCGTACGTGGTGCCCGTGGTGCAAGGCGTTGGCGGACACGGCGGCGGTGATGATGTGATGCTGCGCGACTTGTTTGGTATCTCGGAACCCGATCCGCTGAACCGTGCTGCGGATTATCAGGATGGCGCACTTTCCATTCTGACCGGTATCGCGGCCAACCGCTCTTTGCGTACTGAATTACCGGTGCGGATTAAGGATCTGGCGGTAAAACTGCCACCGCGTAAATAGGTGGTTATTTAACATGATTGGCCGTCTGTCTGGATGGCCAATATTACACTGGGGGATATATCGGAGGAAATGGATAGCCAATTATACCCGTCATACTTCAAGTTGCATGCGCGTTGGCTGCACTCGCTTACCCGAATCACTTACTTATGTAAGCTCATCGGGATTCGCTCCCTTGCCGCCTTCCTGCAACTCGAATTATTTAGGGTATAGCGATTTTAAGAACAGATCTTTATCCGCACCCTACACGCAGTGAGTCCTAATACGTCTTCATCATATGACTCTGCGGATAAATGCCTGACATTGCCAATACGTATCAATGATGGAGAATGATATAAATGAAAATGAAAAAGCTCCTGCGTTATTCCGCTTTATTGATGATGCTGTCGCCAGCGCTAAGCCATGCTGATACTGAAATGCGTTTTTCATGGTGGGGAGGGAACCAACGCCATGAAGCGACGCGTGCAACCATCGATCAGTACAAAGTACAACATCCTACCGTCACGATAAAAGCAGAGCCAAGCGGGTGGGATGGCTATCTTTCCCGCGTCAGTACTCAGCTCGCGGGCTCAACCGAGCCTGATGTGATGCAGATTAACTGGAACTGGTTAGAACTTTTCTCCAAAAATGGTGAAGGGTTTTACGATCTGAATAAATTGTCTCAGCACATTGACCTGAGCCAATTTACCGAGCAGGGGAAAAATCTGGTCACGCGCGGCGGAAAACTGAACGGTATTCCTATCGCGCTAACCGCCCGTTTAATGTATTACAACGCCAACGTCTGGCAGCAGGCCGGGTTAGAATATCCGCAAACCTGGGATGATATTCTGAAAGCCGGTCCGGTATTTAAAAGCAAACTGGGGGATGACTATTATCCGTTCTTCCTCGGTGCGGTGGATACCTCGATTCTGACCTTCCTCAATTCGTACATGGTGCAGAAATACAATATCGCCATGATCGATGAAGAGAAAAAGCAATTTAATTACACCCCGGAACAGTGGCTGGAATTCTTTGGCTTGTATAAAAAGCTGGTGGATAACCACGTTATTCCTTCCATGAAGTATTTTACCGCCTTCGGTAAAGCCAACGCCTGGGAAATCCGCCCGTGGCTGGAAGGCAAACTGGGCGGAACCTACATCTGGACCACGGAAGGCA
Organism: Candidatus Symbiopectobacterium sp. NZEC151; assembly: GCF_025962655.1. Taxonomy (GTDB): domain Bacteria; phylum Pseudomonadota; class Gammaproteobacteria; order Enterobacterales; family Enterobacteriaceae; genus Symbiopectobacterium. Next base: position 3,837 of record NZ_JAGFPE010000005.1, read on the forward strand.
CCTACGCCGACAGTCTCAAAGCACCGTCGAAGCTGGTGCTGGGGCCGTACCCGATGCTGCCAGGGGCGAAAGATTCCGGTTTGTTCTTTAAACCTTCACAGATTTTCTCTATCGGGAATAGCGCCAAAAACCCAGAAGAAGCGGCCAAGTTCATTAACTACATGCTTAACGATCCTGCCGGCATCAAAACCATGGGGCTGCAACGCGGTATTCCGCTGAGCAAAATCGCTGTAGCGACGTTGGAAAAAGAGGGCATCTTGAAAAGTGGTGATATTCAGGCTCAGTCATTGGAGCAAGTGAATAAGCTGTCTGGCGATGTGAAAGTCTCTTCCTATTTTGAGAACCAAAAACTGCTGTCGGTATTCCTGGATTATCTCCAGCAATATGATTACGGAAAACTGTCTATCGAAGACGTTGCGGCCGGTTTCCCGAAAGCAGGTGAACGTGTGCTGAAAAGAATCATCTGATGGTCTTTGATAAAATCTGACAGAAAACACTGATTTTCTGCAAAAAAATAATGCCGGGTGTAGGCAGTAGTTTCACCCGGCGACAAGAGTACTTTTTTTAATTTATTACGCAGGTTCCCGCTGATATGAGTCAATCAGCGGGGATATTCAACACCAGGGCTTTTATTTGTAACAGGGTAAATAACATTACCCTGTTACATCTCAACAGGTAAGTACCCATGAATGAAAACAAGCTATTGGGTCTGGCCTATGTCTCACCCTATATTATAGGGCTGTTGATATTTACGGCATTCCCTTTTGTCTCATCGTTTGTACTGAGCTTTACTGAATATGATTTAATGAATCCGCCGGTATTTAACGGGGTGGAAAATTACCGTTATATGCTGACGGAAGACGCCTTGTTCTGGAAATCCATGGGTGTGACCTTTGCCTATGTTTTTCTGACCATTCCGTTGAAACTGGCGTTTGCATTAGGCATTGCGTTCGTTCTTAACTTCAAACTGCGCGGCATCGGTTTTTTCCGTACCGCCTATTATATTCCGTCGATTCTCGGCAGCAGCGTGGCGATTGCCGTGCTGTGGCGCGCCCTGTTTGCTATTGATGGACTGTTGAACAGCTTCCTTGGCATTCTCGGCATTGAAGCAGTGAACTGGTTGGGCGAACCGTCGTTGGCGCTGATGTCGGTGACCTTACTGCGCGTCTGGCAGTTTGGCTCTGCGATGGTGATTTTTCTGGCCGCATTGCAAAACGTGCCGCAATCGCAGTACGAGGCCGCGATGATTGACGGTGCCACCAAATGGCAGATGTTCATCAAAGTGACCGTGCCGCTGATTACGCCGGTGATCTTCTTTAACTTTATTATGCAGACCACTCAGGCGTTCCAGGAGTTTACCGCACCCTATGTGATAACCGGCGGTGGGCCAACCCACTATACCTACCTGTTCTCGCTCTATATCTATGATACCGCGTTTAAATATTTTGATATGGGCTATGGCGCGGCATTGGCGTGGGTACTGTTCCTGGTTGTCGCTATCTTTGCGTCGGTGGCGTTTAAATCATCGAAATACTGGGTGTTCTACTCTGCCGATAAAGGGGGCAAAAATGGCTGATTTACCTCAGGGCCACGCGGGCGTGTCGTCCGCCGAAGCGATTGCCGCGGCAGAAGTGCGCCGGACGTTACGCCGTGAAAAATTCAATGCCAGCATCCGTTACACCATCCTGCTGATTGTCGGTCTGTTGATGCTCTATCCGCTGGTATGGATGTTCTCGGCCTCCTTTAAACCGAACCACGAGATCTTTACCACGCTTGGACTGTGGCCGGAAAATCCCACCAGTGACGGTTTTGTGCGCGGGTGGAAAACGGGGACGGAATACAATTTCGGCCATTACATGCTGAATACCTTCAAGTATGTGATCCCGAAAGTGATACTGACCATTATTTCCTCCACCATCGTGGCCTACGGTTTCGCCCGCTTTGAAATTCCGTGGAAGAACTTCTGGTTTGCCACGCTGATCACCACCATGTTGCTGCCCAGCACCGTGTTGTTGATTCCGCAATACATCATGTTCCGTGAAATGGGCATGCTGAACAGCTACATGCCGCTCTATATTCCGCTGGCTTTTGCCACGCAGGGATTCTTTGTCTTCATGCTGATCCAGTTCCTGCGCGGTGTGCCGCGTGATATGGAAGAAGCCGCCCAGATCGATGGCTGTAACTCCTTTCAGGTGCTGTGGTATGTGGTAGTACCGATCCTCAAACCGGCCATTATTTCTGTGGCGCTGTTCCAGTTCATGTGGTCGATGAACGACTTTATCGGCCCGCTGATCTACGTCTATAGCGTGGATAAGTACCCGATTGCACTGGCGCTGAAAATGTCCATCGACGTGACGGAAGGTGCGCCGTGGAATGAAATTCTGGCGATGGCGAGTATCTCTATTCTGCCGTCCATCATTATTTTCTTCTTTGCTCAACGCTACTTCGTACAGGGCGTTACCAGCAGCGGAATTAAAGGTTAATTGAGGATTTATCATGGCTGAAGTTACGTTTAATAAACTGGAGAAAGTGTACTCCAACGGTTTCAAAGCGGTGCACGGCATCGACCTGACCATCAAAGACGGTGAATTCATGGTGATTGTCGGACCGTCTGGCTGTGCCAAATCCACGACCTTGCGCATGCTGGCGGGTTTGGAAACCATCAGCGGCGGTGAAGTGCGCATCGGTGAGCGCATCGTGAATAATCTGGTGCCGAAAGATCGCGGTATTGCGATGGTGTTCCAGAACTATGCGCTCTATCCGCATATGACGGTGCGTGAGAACCTGGCATTCGGTCTGAAATTGGCGAAATTACCCAAAGAGAAGATCGACGAACAGGTTAACGAAGCGGCCAAAATCCTTGAGTTGGAAGATCTGATGGATCGTTTGCCGCGCCAACTGTCCGGTGGGCAGGCACAGCGCGTTGCCGTCGGCCGCGCTATCGTGAAAAAACCGGATGTGTTCCTGTTTGACGAACCGTTATCCAACCTGGACGCCAAGCTGCGTGCCTCGATGCGTATCCGCATTTCTGACCTGCACAAGCAGTTAAAGAAAAGCGGCAAGCCAGCAACCAGCGTCTATGTCACCCACGATCAGACCGAAGCCATGACCATGGGTGACCGCATCTGCGTGATGAAACTGGGCCATATCATGCAGGTCGATACGCCAGATAACCTGTACCACTACCCGAAGAACATGTTCGTGGCGGGGTTTATCGGTGCGCCGGAAATGAACATCAAGCCGAGCAAGCTGGTGGAACGGGACGGGCAGGTGGCATTGACCGTTGGAAATTCCACGCTGGCGCTCAATGCCTCGCAGCAGGAGAGGGTCAAAGCCTATCTTGGTCAGGATGTGTTTTTTGGCGTGCGTCCGGAATACGTCAGTGTCTCATTAACCCCGTTTGTCGAAAGCCACTCTCAGGGGGAATTGATCCGCGTGGAAAATATGGGCCACGAATTCTTTATGTATCTGAAGGTAGATAATTTTGAACTGACCTGTCGTATGCCTTCCGAGCAGGCCAGAGTGATTATCGCCAGCGCGATGCATAAGACGGTCTATTTCCAGTTTGATAGGGATAAGTGCCATATCTTTGATGCAAAAACGGAGCGAAATATTTCGCTGGCGTAGATCTCTTGCACCAAGTGCCGATGGCTTAACAGCCAGAAAACGCCATCGGCAGGATAATAGATTTTCAGTTGTATTTTTGGGTAAGGCATACGGGCCATTAAGGAGTTCCCATCATGTCGCTTAACGTTATCTTTAATAGCGCAGATCCCGGCATCTACAATATCAAAACGCACGCGGAAGGCCCGGCTGGGTCGCTGCCGTTAACACCAGAAATGCTGGTGGATTCACCCAGCGGCAATATTTTTGGTTTAACGCTGAATGCAGGAATGGGGTGGGACCCAAACCGTCTGCTCGGTACCGAAGTGCTGATCCTCGGTACGCAAGGGGGGATTCGCGCTGAGGATGGTCGTCCGATTGCGTTGGGATATCATACCGGGCACTGGGAAATCGGCTTGCAGATGCGCGCCGCCGCTGAAACCATCGCCAAAGAGAATGGCGTGCCGTTTGCCGCTTATGTCAGCGATCCCTGCGATGGCCGTTCGCAGGGAACCACCGGCATGTTTGACTCCTTGCCGTATCGCAATGACGCCGCGATGGTGTTTCGTCGGTTGATTCGCTCCTTGCCCACCCGTAAAGCGGTGATCGGCGTAGCCACCTGTGACAAAGGCTTGCCCGCGATGATGATTGCGCTGGCGGCGACGCACCATTTACCGACCATTATCGTGCCCGGCGGCGCAACGTTGCCGCCGACGCACGGAGAGGATGCCGGTAAAATCCAGACGATTGGTGCACGCTTTGCCAATCAGGAACTGAGCCTGAAAGAGGCTGCCGAACTGGGCTGCCGGGCGTGCGCTTCTCCGGGGGGCGGCTGTCAGTTCCTCGGCACGGCCGGTACCTCGCAGGTGGTGGCTGAAGGTTTAGGGATGGCGCTACCCCATTCTGCACTGGCGCCCTCCGGGCAGGAAGTGTGGCTGGATATCGCCAGACAGTCCGCGCGTGCGGCGCTGCTGATGCAGCTCAAAGGTTTGACCACCAAGGATATTATTACCGACAAAGCCATTGAGAATGCGATGACGGTACACGCCGCGTTTGGTGGCTCGACCAACCTGTTACTGCATATTCCTGCGATTGCCTATGCGGCGGGCTGCAAAGCGCCGACCGTTGAGCAGTGGATGGCAATCAACCGCAAAGTGCCGCGCTTGGTGAGCGTGTTGCCGAATGGACCGGACTATCATCCCACCGTCCGCGCCTTTATGGCCGGTGGCGTACCGGAAGTGATGCTGCATCTGCGCAAACTCGGGTTATTGCATGAAGATGTGCTCACGGTGACCGGCGAAACCCTGGGCGAGAATCTCGACGTGTGGGAGCGCTCGGAGCGTCGACGCCGTTTCCGCGAACTGCTGGTAGAGTGCGACGGTGTTCAGCCAGATGAAGTGATCATGAGCCCTGAGCAGGCCAAGGCGCGCGGTTTGACCTCCACCATTACCTTCCCCTCCGGCAACATTGCGCCGGAAGGATCCGTGATTAAATCGACGGCGATCGATGCCTCGGTGGTGGATGAGCAGGGTATTTACCGCCACACCGGCAAGGCCAAGGTGTTCACTTCGGAAAAAGCGGGGATCAGCGCCATCAAGCAGGGGGCGATTCAGGCGGGTGACATGATGGTGGTGATCGGCGGCGGGCCGTCGGGCACCGGGATGGAAGAAACCTACCAGCTTACGTCCGCGCTGAAACATCTCTCCTATGGCAAGTTCGTTTCGCTGCTGACCGATGCGCGTTTCTCTGGCGTATCAACCGGTGCCTGTATCGGTCATATTGGGCCGGAAGCCTTGGCGGGCGGGCCGATCGGCAAGCTACGCGATGGTGACATCATCGAAATGATCATCGACCGGAATCAACTGGTCGGCTCGATTAATTTTATCGGTACAGAAGGGCATCCGCTGTCACCCGAAGAAGGGGCCGCCGTGCTGGCGAGTCGTCCGGTACATCCTGAATTACGAGCGCATCCCGACTTACCCGATGATACGCGTTTGTGGGCGGCGTTGCAGGCGGTCAGTGGCGGAACCTGGGCGGGCTGTATTTATGATACCGACAAGATCCTTAACGTTATCAATGCTGGTCTGAAAGCGTTAAAAGAGAATAACAGCGATTAATTTGTAGTTTTAATTCGGGCGGCCAACTGCGCGCCCACCCTCATTATAGCAATGATATTTATTTTCCACATACGGAAAAAGGTGGTGACTTATGTTTAAAACACTTGCGGGTGTTATTCCTCCGGTTCCAACGATTCTTGATGCCAAAGGTCAATTTGATCCGGAAGGCATGGGCGTATTAATTGAAAGATTAATTGACTCTGCCGTAAACGGTTTTTTATTTTTGGGGAGTGCGGGAGAGTTTGCCAATTTCTCTCAGCAGCAACGCAAAGCGATTGCTGAATTTTGCGTAGCGAAAGTGAATGGGCGCAAACCGGTTATTATCGGCACCGCATCCTGCTCCACGGCGGAGGCGATTGCATTAACGCAACACGCATCAGATATTGGTGCTGATGCGGTAATGATTGTGAATCCCTATTATGCGCTGATGTCCGATGAGCGCCTTTATAATCACTACAAATCTATTGCTGATGCGGTGGCTATTCCGCAATTATTATATAACTTCCCGGCATTGACCGGGCAAAACCTGTCCGTTGAATTAATTGGTCGTCTGGCAGACAGTTGCGCCAATATTGTCGGTATTAAAGATACCGTTGATTGCATGAGCCATATCCGCCAGGTGATCACGGAAGTGAAAGGCCGTCATCCTAATTTTCTGGTGTTCTGCGGCTTTGATGAATATGCCCTTGATACGCTGCTGCTCGGCGGCGACGGCGTGATCCCCGCCACCTCCAATTTTGCGCCGGAAATCACCTGCGGCATCTATCAGGCCTTTTTGGATAAGGATATGGTCGCGGTGCAAGCGCTGCTGCGCCGTCTGGCCGTGTTGTCGAAGATCTATACCCTGGAAGTGCCGTTTACCGGCCTGATAAAAGAAGCGATTCGTCTCACCGGTTCGTCAATTTCTGCCGCCGTGTCCGCGCCTGCGACGCCGCCCAGCCCGGAAATGAAACAGCACCTAATCGCGCTGCTGCGTGAGGCTAATATCGCCATTGGGGAATAACCTCCCCACGTTACAGAGACGCTGCCGCTGAGCGCGTCTCTGTAGCCCAACCTTCAGGAAGAAACCCATGCTGGATAAATCAGTCATTACCACAAAACTCGCCGCGTTGTATCAGGAGATCGTTGCCATCCGTGAGGATGATGCCTATCTCAAATCCATCGGTGCTTACGGTTCGGATATGTCTATCGAACTGTGGGACTGGTCGCAAGGCGTCGGGTTGTATGGCATTTGGCGCTTATATGAAGCGACCGGCGATCAGACCTATGTTGACTACCTGAGCGCCTGGTTTGAACGCCATCGGGCAGAGGCGGCAGTAAAAAATGTCAATCACGTCGCGCCGATGCTGACGCTGGTGTCGCTGCTGGAGCAACAGGAAAATGTGCAATGGCGCGCGCTGGTGAATGAATACGGCGAGTGGATTGAGCAGGGGTTGTTGCGTACCGAAATGGGCGGGTTCGCCCACACCACGGCTACGCGCAATAACGAAGGGCAATTGTGGGTCGATACCCTGTTTATGAGCGGCCTGTTCCACGTTAAGGCCGGACAACTGCTTAACAAGCCTGCCTATTGCGAAGAGGTCATCTATCAGTTCTTGTTGCATACACAATTTTTAAGCGATCCGGTCAGCGGCCTGTGGCGGCACGGCTGGCATTTCACGGAAAAACACCACTTTGCCGGTGCGTTGTGGGGCCGGGGTAATGGCTGGGCGGCGATAACGGCGGTTGAACTGCTGGAATTGACGCGAGCAAGCCACTCTGCGTCCTCTCGCTTTATTGAGCAGAATTTCCTGCGCCAGAGTGAAGCATTGTTAAACGCTCAGGCTGACAACGGCATGTGGCACACGCTGCTCAACGATCCGCACAGCTATCAGGAGTCGTCAGCCACGGCGGCGATCGCCTACGCCTTTCTGAAAGGATATCGGCTCGGCATTCTCGATAGCCGCTTTGCCGATGCTGGCGTTAATGCCATTGCTGCGCTGCTGGCGCGCATCGATCAACAAGGGCAACTGGCGGAAGTCTCTTCCGGTACACCGGTGTTTATGACATTGCCAGAATACACCGATGTGCCGATTCGCCAGCGCTCTTATGGACAATCATTGGCGATGCTGGCGTTGGCAGAAATGTTACGCCATCCCGATCTCATGCACACTAAGCCCGTCTGATACACCATGCTGGCATGGCAAGACGCCGTTTCTTGCCATGCCAATACCGCCTTTTCTTTGAACTGCGTCACTGTTCTGCAAGCGCTCTGGTTGAGATATTTCCTTTGCTGAAAATTTGCATTATGCTAGCTGAAGCGTTTCAGTTGGCGTAATTAGGGCGATTGATCCCGAACAGCGGCGAATTATCCCGCAGGTGGATCGTCAAGGGCAGGTGTGTTGTCCAAGAATAGTCTTACTTAACAGTTTATTCCGGTGTTGGTACTGATTATTCTATACCCTACATAATTCGAGTGTTCAGCTTGATACAGAGAATGCGATGACAATTCGTATTGCGATAAACGGTTTTGGTCGTATTGGCCGCAGCGTGTTACGGGCACTGTACGAATCCGGACGTCGGGCCGATATTAGCGTGGTGGCGATCAACGAACTGGCGAGCGCGGAAGGTATGGCGCATCTGCTGAAGTATGATACCAGCCATGGGCGTTTTGCCTGGGATGTGCGCCAGGAGTGCGACCAGCTCTACGTAGGCGATGACGCCATTCTGCTATTGCATCAGCGTGAGATTGAGGGGTTACCCTGGCGAGAGCTGGGCGTTGACGTGGTGCTCGATTGCAGCGGCGTGTACGGCAGCCGCGCACACGGCGAAGCGCATCTGGCCGCCGGTGCCAAGAAGGTGCTGTTTTCTCACCCCGGTGCCAACGATATCGATACCACTATTGTGTTTGGCGTCAACCATGAGACGTTGCAGCCAGAACACCACATTGTGTCTAACGCCTCCTGTACCACCAACTGCATTATCCCCATTATTAAATTGCTGGATGAATCGTTCGGTATTGAAAGCGGCACGGTCACCACCATTCACTCTTCGATGAACGATCAGCCGGTGATCGATGCTTACCATAGCGATTTGCGCCGCACCCGCGCGGCCAGCCAGTCCATCATTCCGGTGGATACCAAACTGGCGGCAGGCATTACGCGTATCTTCCCGCAGTTTACTGACCGTTTTGAGGCGATTTCAGTGCGCGTGCCAACGATCAATGTCACTGCCATCGATTTGAGCGTAACGGTAAGGCAAGCGGTAAATGTTAATGAAATCAATGCGCTTTTTCAAAAATCAGCGCATGGGGCATTTCGTGGTATAGTTGACTATACGGAATTACCTTTAGTTTCAGCTGATTTTAATCACGATCCGCACAGTGCCATTGTCGACGGTACGCAGACGCGGGTCAGTGGGTCGCACTTGATAAAAACGCTGGTCTGGTGCGACAACGAATGGGGCTTCGCCAATCGCATGCTGGATACGACACGCGCGATGGCAGCCTGCGGTTTTTAGTTATATGTAACTGAATTGTCAGGGATTTTAATCTCGATCACACAACTTTATAAGAGAATCAACAAGAGGATTCACCATGTCTGTAATTAAGATGACCGATCTGGATCTGGCGGGTAAACGCGTATTGATCCGTGCGGATCTGAACGTGCCGGTTAAAGAAGGTAAAGTGACGTCTGATGCGCGTATCCGTGCATCGTTGCCGACCATTGAGAACGCACTGAAACAAGGTGCGCGTGTCATGGTGACTTCCCACCTGGGACGCCCGACCGAAGGGGAATACAACGAAGAATTCTCCCTGCTGCCGGTTGTTAACTATCTGAAAGATAAAATTTCCTCTCCGGTTCGTCTGGCGAAGGATTATCTGGATGGCGTTGATGTTGCCGAAGGTGAGTTGGTGGTTCTGGAAAACGTTCGCTTCAACAAAGGCGAGAAGAAAGACGACGAAGAGCTGTCGAAGAAATACGCGGCGCTGTGCGACGTGTTCGTGATGGACGCTTTTGGTACGGCACACCGTGCGCAGGCCTCTACCCACGGCGTGGGCAAGTTTGCTGATATCGCCTGTGCAGGCCCGTTGCTGGCAGACGAACTGGAAGCACTGGGTAAAGCACTGAGCAACCCGGCGCGCCCGATGGTAGCGATCGTCGGCGGTTCTAAAGTGTCTACCAAGCTGACCGTGCTGGGCTCATTGTCCAAGATTGCTGACCAACTGATCGTGGGCGGCGGTATTGCCAACACCTTCGTAGCGGCACAAGGCCACAACGTGGGCAAATCGCTGTACGAAGCGGATCTGATCCCTGAAGCGAAAAAACTGCTGGAAACCTGCGACATTCCAGTGCCGAGTGACGTGCGCGTAGCGACGGAATTCTCTGAAACTGCAACCGCAACCTTGAAGTCAGTGACTGCCATCAAAGATGATGAACAGATTCTGGACCTGGGTGATGTGTCCGCTGAGCGTCTGGCCGATATTCTGAAAAATGCCAAGACCATCCTGTGGAACGGCCCGGTTGGCGTGTTCGAATTCCCGAACTTCCGTAAGGGAACCGAAATCATCGCTCAGGCGATTGCAGACAGCGACGCGTTCTCTATCGCCGGTGGTGGCGATACGCTGGCCGCGATTGACCTGTTCGGCATTTCAGACAAGATTTCTTATATTTCTACCGGCGGCGGTGCCTTCCTGGAGTTCGTGGAAGGGAAAAAACTGCCTGCGGTAGTCATGCTGGAAGAGCGTGCTAAGCAGTAATGCCGCTTTGCCGGGGGTGTCACCCGGCAACCCGTTGCTCCCTCCTCGAGTGGGCAACGGTGGGTTCGGACGCTGTGCGTCCGGCCCGTAGTCAATTATCTCAACCCTCCACGGCCAACGAGACGGGACACGTAACATGTCTAAAATTTTTGATTTCGTAAAACCTGGTGTCATCACTGGCGATGACGTTCAGAAAGTTTTCGCAGTAGCAAAGGAAAATGGCTTTGCTCTGCCCGCAGTCAACTGCGTCGGTACTGACTCCGTCAATGCGGTGCTGGAAGCGGCAGCGAAAGTTCGCGCACCGGTTATCGTTCAGTTCTCTAACGGGGGGGCCGTGTTTACCGCAGGTAAAGGCCTGAAAGCGGAAGGCCAGAAATCCGCCATCCTCGGTGCCATATCTGGCGCACAACACGTTCACCTAATGGCTGAACACTACGGCATTCCTGTTATCCTGCACACTGACCACTGCGCCAAAAAACTGCTGCCCTGGTTGGACGGCCTGCTGGATGCCGGTGAAAAACACTTTGCCGCGACCGGTAAACCGCTGTTCTCCTCCCACATGATCGACCTGTCGGAAGAGCCGTTGGAAGAGAACATCGAGATTTGCAGCGAATACCTCAAGCGCATGGCAAAAATCAACATGACGCTGGAAATCGAACTGGGTTGCACCGGCGGTGAAGAAGATGGCGTGGACAACAGCCACCTTGATAACTCCGCACTCTACACCCAGCCGGAAGACGTGGCTTACGCCTACGAAAAACTGCACGCCATCAGCCCGCGTTTCACCATCGCGGCGTCGTTCGGCAACGTGCATGGCGTATACAAACCGGGTAACGTGCAACTGACGCCGAAAATCCTGCACAACTCGCAGGAATACGTCTCCAAGAAATTCAACCTGCCGCACAACAGCCTGGACTTCGTGTTCCACGGCGGCTCCGGCTCTACGGCAGAAGAGATCGCCGAAGCGGTGAGCTACGGTGTGATCAAAATGAACATCGACACCGACACCCAATGGGCAACCTGGGAAGGCGTGTTGGCATACTACAAGAAGAACGAAGGCTACCTGCAAGGGCAGTTGGGTAACCCGGAAGGCGCAGACAAGCCGAACAAGAAGTACTACGATCCGCGCGTTTGGCTGCGTGCTGGCCAGGCAACCATGGTTGCACGCTTAGAAAAAGCGTTTAAAGAACTGAACGCGATCGACGTACTGTAATCTATATTAATAAGTGCATTGATAAACAATGCATGAAAATAAGAGGCTCCTTTTATCAGGAGCCTTAATTTTTTCTGGCCTGCTTTGCGGCCATTTTGGGTGTGAACCATCCCTTTCAAAGGGTGAAATGCAAAAATGGGAGAGTGCCAATGGAAGAACTGGATGTAACCGAAAGCCTGAGCCGTATGGGGCAATGGGTCGTCAATAATGAGGCTCTGCTGATCCAGTATGCGGTGAACGTGGTGGCCGCCATTATCATTTTGCTCATCGGCCTGCTGGTGGCGCGTGTGGTCTCGAAGGGCATTAGCAGAGTGATGGTAGCGCGGGGGATTGACACCACCGTAGCGGATTTTCTTGCCGCACTGGTGCGTTACGGCATTATTGCCTTTACGCTGATTGCGGTATTGAGCCGCATTGGGGTGCAAACCGCATCGGTGATTGCGGTGATGGGTGCCGCTGGCTTGGCGGTGGGTTTGGCGCTGCAAGGCTCGCTGTCAAACTTCGCGGCGGGCGTGCTGCTGGTGATGTTCCGCCCGTTCCGTACCGGTGAGTTTGTCGATTTGGGCGGGGTTTCTGGCACGGTGACACAGGTGCAGATATTCTCCACCACGATGCGCACGCCAGATGGCAAAATCATCGTCGTTCCCAACGGGAAAATCATTGCCGGAAACATCATTAACAGCAGCCGTGAGCCGGACCGACGCACCGAAATTATCGTTGGTGTGGCCTATGACGCGGATATCGATCGGGTCAAAACGGTGCTTGGGGATATCGTCGCGGCAGATAAGCGCATTCAGCATGAACGTGGCGTCACCATTCGTCTCAATGAAATGGCGGCGTCTTCACTGAATTTTGTCGTATGGGTCTGGACGACCAACGGTGATGCCATGGCGGTGAAATGGGATCTGTTAGAAAGTTTTAAACGGGCGCTGGATGAACACCAGATCGGCATTCCCTATCCGCAAATGGATGTGCATTTGCATCAAACCCCGACAACATCAACCAACGCGTAATTTTCGTTAGTCCTCTTTAGGCATCCGGTGCTAAGAGCACGGATGCCTAAACGCTTTCACTCGAAAAGTAAAAACACGGCTCCCCTATCGACCTACCCTAACCGCTGTTACTGGTTGATATGTGTTGTGTTATGAAACTTGATAAAACCCTGTATCCCCACACCGTGGCGATCGCAATTTTTGCCGCCTCGCTGCTTTACACTGGAAATAGACTCTTCTCCGCGCAAAGCCAGGCGGTGCTGGCGATTGAGACGTTTCAATCACTATGGCTGCTGTTTGGTGCGCTGTTCACCTGGTGCTACATCAGGCCGTTGCGACGTGAGACTGCGGCGAAGTTCTTCTGGCTCTGGAGTATCAGTTGGTGGATGTTATTGTTTGGTCGGGGAATCAGTTGGGGGCGGGATTACTTCCCTGATGAGCCAAAGCTTTACTTTCGCATTATTTCCATCGTGCTGATTGGGGTGACGGCCTGTGCGCTGTTGTTGCCCGTGATTCGTCGAGAGATTATTCGCCGTTTCCGGCAAGAAAGCCTGCCCGTGTGGGATATCCTGTTGTTGGTGCTCTATTTCGTTATCGTCGATACCATCGAACACCACCGCTTATTGGCGTTTCTCTTTGTCTACGACACATCGCGTACCGATTTGCTGGAAGAGTTGTTTGAACTGCCGTTTATGTTTTCGCTGTTTGCCGTTGCTTTCCTATTGCAACGTAATGAAAAGCTGGTTGGAGCCAAAACGCTGCCGGTTTCACCTTCGGTATTGCACGATATTCGAAATTAGATTCTCTAATGAATAATTAGAATCTTCAATTTCAATTAATGGAAAAACCGCCTTACACTCCTTCGAATTGTTCATCCGGGAGAGTGTAGAGAACCATGTTTGGCATGTATTGGCAGGGATTTTTTCTGGGCGCGGCGATGATTTTGCCACTGGGACCGCAAAACGCTTACGTGATGAATCAGGGGATTCGGCGTCAGTATCATCTGATGATTGCCCTGCTGTGTGCATTGAGCGATGTCATTTTGATCTGTGCGGGTATCTTTGGCGGTAGCGCATTGTTGAGTCAGTCATCGCTGTTGCTGTCATTGATCACCTGGGGAGGCGTTGCGTTTTTGCTGTGGTATGGCTGGGGCGCGTTCAAGGTGGTTTTCAACCGCCAGCTTGAAGTCGTCAGTGTGGATATCGCACGGCACAGCCGCTGGCGCGTTATCGCTAGCGTATTGGCAGTCACCTGGCTGAATCCGCATGTCTATCTGGATACTTTCGTGGTGCAAGGCAGCATTGGTGGGCAGATGGCACCCGACGCGCGCAGTTGGTTTGCCTTGGGTTCCATTACGGCTTCTTTCCTGTGGTTCTTTGCATTGGCGTTGCTGGCGTCCTGGTTGGCACCGTGGTTAAACACGCCAAAAGCGCAGCGCGTGATTAATGCCTTTGTTGGCATCATCATGTGGAGTATTGCGCTGCAACTCGCACATTCTGGTCTGCAATAGTGTTGTAAGTTGACGTTTTTTTACGGTATTCCGGAATTCACCTATAGTTAAGCCAAGCCAGCCTGTGCACTATATTTACCTATAGCCGTAGGCATAGTCATAGCACAGGCGCGCAGCCGTCATCGTGGCCTGCAACGGCGCACTATTACATGGAATCAGGAGAAACGACACTGTGAAGCTAAAAGCACTGGCGATAGCCGCCCTGTTAGGATTAAGCACGCTTCCACTGTCCGGTCAGGCCGCTGAATTGCCGAACGGACCGCACATCGTGACATCGGGCAAAGCGAGCGTGGATGCCACGCCGGACATTGCAAATTTGGCGATTGAGGTCAGCGTTTCATCGAAAGACGTGGCTGATGCTAAAAAGCAGGTGGACGACCGCGTGGCGCAATATTTTGCCTATCTGGAAAAGCACGGCATTGAAAGAAAAGACATCAGCGCCGCCAACCTGCGCACCCATCCTGAATACGATTTTCTCAAAGATGGTCGCTCTGAACTGAAAGGGTATCGCGCGGTGCGTCAGGTGGCGGTAACGGTACGCCAACTGGATCAGCTAAACGCCTTGCTGGATGGTGCGCTGCGCGCGGGGTTAACGGAAATCCGCGGCGTGGAGCTGGGGGTTGCCAACCCGGAAGCCTATCGCGATCAGGCTCGTCAGCGGGCAATAGAAACGGCGACCAGCCAGGCGAAAGCACTGGCAACCGGATTCAACGCCAAGCTGGGGCCGATTTACAGCATCCGCTATCAGGTAGCCAACTATCAGCCGGTTCCGATGGCCCGGATGTTTAAAGCGGCGGGTGTCGCGGCAGAGGCCGATGTGGCACAGACTTACGAGCAGCAAAGCATCCAGTTTGACGATCAGGTTGACGTAGTGTTCGAGCTGCAACCTAATCAGTAACGCTTGCTTAACGCGCGTCAGGACTGGCGCAATACGCGATGCCCGTGCGAAAGCAGGGCATCCGTCACCTTTCTCATCATCCGACTCTCTGGCGCGAAGCGGTGCCAATAGAGCATCCGGCGCTGAAACAGGCCCGGCGTCAGATCGACCAGTTCGCTGTTTGCCAATTCTCTCTCGATTTGCAGGTGCGGGATCATACAACAGGTGGTGCCTTGTCGCGCCAATTGTACGAACGCTTCTGACGAGTTAACGATATGGCAGGGAACGCTACCGGGCGAGAGATCAAAATTTTGCTGCAAAAACGCCTGATGCATGTCGTCCAGATGGTCGAAGGCAACCGCAGGTGCGCGTAACAAGGCAGAGCGAGTTACACCGTTCGGGAAGTAGCGTGCGGCAAAATCTGGTGAGGCGACAAACAGATAGTCTAACGCACCGAGCTTATCCACCAGACAACTCGGCAACGGTTGTGGCTGGATACTGACGGCGCCGACCACTTCACCACGGCGCAAGCGTTCTTGGGTGCGGGTTTCATCTTCCACTTGCAGATTAAGACGGATAGGGGAATCGACCAGCACCGGTTGCAGTGCGGGTAACAGCCAGGTAGCCAGACTGTCGGCGTTGACCGCCAGCGACAGTAACAGCGGGATATCGCTGCTGGCATCGTTGCCCAGCCACTCTTCTTCCAGCAACTCCACTTGATGCAACAGCGCCAGCAGTTTTTGTCCTTGTTCTGTGGGACGCGGTGGAATGGTTCTGACCAACAGCGGTTGTCCGAACAGGTTTTCCAACTGCTTGATGCGTTGCGAAACGGCGGATTGCGTGATGCACAATTTTTGCGCGGCGCGTTCAAATCCGCGCTCACGGATGACGGCATCCAGGGCCTGAAGTGTGCGATAGTCCGGTCGTTTCATGAAGGTGCCATTTCCTATGGATAAAACTTGGTCTTTGCACTATGCCACATTTTTCTGACGGAACACGCTAAAAATCTGTCCCATTTCACACCGATGGCCGAAAATAATCGGAGGACGCGCGGCGATTGGCGTCGTTTCCAGTGGCGCTTGCTCTATAATAACGCCTCTCTCTTCTCACTGTAATTTGCAGGCACGATACAGACCATGACACAAGATGAACTGAAAAAGGCAGTCGGCTGGGCCGCGTTGGATTATGTTCGCCCGGATACCATTGTTGGAGTGGGGACGGGCTCAACGGCCGCGCACTTCATTGACGCGCTGGGTTCCATCAAACACCAGATTAAAGGCGCGGTATCCAGCTCCGTAGCGTCGACCGAGAAGCTGAAAAGCTTAGGCATTACAGTATTCGACAGCAACGAGGTTGATGAACTGGATATCTATGTGGACGGTGCCGATGAGATCAACCCGCATATGCAAATGATCAAAGGCGGTGGCGCTGCGCTGACGCGTGAGAAGATCATTGCCGCCATTGCGCGTCAGTTTATCTGTATTGTCGATGCCTCCAAGCAGGTGGATATTCTGGGCACATTCCCGCTACCGGTGGAAGTGATCCCGATGGCGCGCGCTTACGTGGCGCGTGAGCTGGTGAAACTGGGCGGTCAGCCAGTCTATCGTCAGGGTGTGGTCACCGACAACGGCAACGTCATTCTGGATGTGCACAATCTCGATATCTCAGATGCCATTGCGGTAGAAAACCGTATCAATGGGATTGCGGGCGTGGTGACCGTCGGTCTGTTTGCCAACCGTGGCGCTGACGTTGCGCTGGTCGGTACCGCTGACGGGGTGAAAACCCTGAAGTAATTTCTCTCCTGCACATCGGGCGTTGGCATGAAGAAGGCTAACGTCCGATTTTTTTTGCTTAAAAACCCCACCATTGTTAAAGTCTCACTTTTGGTACTTAATATCACTTTTTCTTATTTTGTTCCCTGCACATCTGGCGAGGCGACGCGTTGTCCTTATTTTTTACTGTAAAAGGGCGTTTGTGACGCCGTTGGCAGCATCGGGGAAGCAATCGATTGTCTTGCTGCTGGCGTAATTTTTGTTATGTTGGCAGAGGCTGTTTGGCAAATGGGTTCATTGGCATCTGAAGTCTGAATATAAGGTCGGGAAATGGCAAAGGTATCACTGGAAAAAGACAAGATTAAATTCCTCCTGGTGGAAGGGGTTCACCAGAGCGCGTTGGAAAACCTGCGCGCAGCGGGTTACACCAACATTGAATACCATAAAGGTGCGTTGGATACGGAAGCGTTGAAAGCCTCCATTCGTGACGCGCATTTCGTCGGTTTGCGTTCCCGTACTCATCTGACGGAAGAAGTGTTTGCTGCCGCAGAAAAGCTGGTTGCCGTGGGCTGTTTTTGCATCGGTACCAATCAGGTAGAACTGCCTTCCGCTACCAAGCGCGGTATCCCGGTATTCAACGCGCCGTTTTCCAATACCCGCAGCGTAGCGGAGTTGGTGATTGGTGAAATGCTGCTGCTGCTGCGCGGCGTTCCGGCAGCCAACGCCAAAGCGCATCGCGGCGTGTGGCATAAACTGGCTGTGGGCTCGTTTGAAGCGCGCGGCAAAAAACTGGGCATCATTGGCTACGGTCACATCGGCACCCAGTTGGGTATCCTGGCGGAAAGCCTGGGGATGCACGTCTACTTTTACGACATCGAGAGCAAGTTGCCGTTAGGCAATGCTCAGCAGGTGCGTCATCTGTCCGAATTGCTGAACATGAGCGACGTGGTCAGCCTGCACGTGCCTGAAACCTTGAGCACCCAGAATATGATGGGCGCAGAAGAGTTGGCGCTGATGAAACCGGGTTCTATCCTGATCAATGCCTCACGCGGCACGGTTGTCGATATCCCTGCATTGTGCGAAGTGCTGCGCAGCCAACACATTGCGGGTGCCGCGATTGACGTATTCCCGCAAGAACCAGCAACCAACAGCGACCCGTTTGTTTCTCCGCTGCTGGAGTTCGACAACGTGCTGCTGACGCCGCACATTGGCGGTTCCACGCAGGAAGCACAGGAAAACATCGGTACGGAAGTGGCCGGTAAACTGGCAAAATACTCTGATAACGGTTCGACGCTGTCTGCGGTTAACTTCCCGGAAGTTTCCCTGCCAGTACAGAGCGATCGCGCACGTTTGCTGCACATTCACGAAAATCGCCCAGGCGTACTGACGGCCATCAACACCATTTTTGCCGAGCAAGGTATCAACATTGCTGCCCAGTATCTGCAAACCAGCGCGGATATCGGCTATGTGGTGATCGACGTGGAAACAGATGCGGCGAATACCGCACTGCAACTAATGAAGGCGATTCCCGGCACCATTCGTGCCCGCCTGTTGTTCTAAGTGCTCGTCGAACGGGGCTGTCAGATCGATGACAATGTCCGTTATTAGGTGAAGTGCGGCGATGGGGTCGTAGCGGCGTAAGCCGCCGGAGTGCCCCTCGTCGCGATTCGCCGAGAAACACGGACGTGGTTAACAGCACAATCTAACAGCCCCTTTGTGGGGCTGTTTGCTTAACGATATGACAACGTTAGCGTTTATAACGCGATAGTCACCTTGCCGCGCATATGCCCTTCCTGCACCTTGGCATGAGCCTGTTGCAGCGTTTCGATGCTTAACCCGTTCAACACTTCACTGGCAGTGCCTTGCAGCTTGCCCGCATCCACCAGATGCGCCACCTCTTGCAGAATTTTCCCTTGCTGTTCCATATCCGGCGTTTGGTACATGCTGCGGGTAAACATAAATTCCCAATGCAGCGAGGCACTTTTACGCTTCAACTCGTTCTGATCCAACGGACGTTCGTTTTCCACGATGGTGCAAATTTTGCCCTGCGGTGCAATCAACGTGCCTATCGCGCCCCAGTGTCCGTCGGTGTCGTTCAGGCAGAAAATATAATCCACCTGGGTGATGCCCGCTTTTTTCAGCTCACCGACCAAATCGCGATAATCAACCACCAGATCCGCTCCGCGCTGGCGGCACCATTCTGCCGAATCAGGACGGGATGCCGTGGCGATAACCTTGACCTCACTGCGCAGTGCCGCCAGTGAGATAGCCAGAGAACCGACGCCGCCCGCGCCGCCGATAATCAGCAGATTTTTCCCCGCATCCGCGTCCTGAATCTCAAGGTGCTCAAACAGTCCTTCCCAGGCGGTAAGTGCGGTCAGCGGCAGGGCAGCGGCGGCAGCCCAGTCGAGAGAGACGGGTTTGTGCGACACAATACGTGCATCAATGAGCTGGTGCGAGCTGTTGCTGCCAGCGCGCGTGATATCGCCCGCATACCACACTTCATCTCCCACTTGAAAACCACTGACGCGATCGCCAATGGCAAGCACGGTGCCACTGGCATCCCAGCCTAACACGCGCGGTTCAGCCAACCCGTTTTTACGCAACCCGGCATGAACTTTGGTATCGACGGGATTGATGGATATCGCTTTTACCTCAACCAGCAGATCGTGCGGACCCGGCTGCGGCTGCTCTTGGGTAATGGCGATAAAACGTTCGGGATGTTGTGGGTCAACGGCAATAGCCTGTACGGTCATGATGGGTTCCTCATTGTTTCGATAAGAAAAGTGTAGAACGAACTCATCGCGCTGATAAGATGGACAATCATTAACGAAGTGTTTGTCACAGGCGAACAATTATGTTTAAACCCTCCATGTTCAGGCAGTGGCAAGATATGGCGCTGTTTGCGCTGGTGGCCGAATGCGGCAGTGTGACACAGGCCGCGCTCAAGGCTGGCATGGCCAAATCCAGCCTCAGCTTGCGTATCAGCCAACTCGAACAACAGCTTGGATTGCGGCTGCTAAACCGCACTACGCGCAAGATCAGCCTGACGTTCGCTGGCGAGCGCTATCTGATCCACTGTCAGGAGATGATGCAGGCCAGCGAACGCGCCGATCTCGCTATTCAACATTTGCGTGATAACCCGAGCGGGCGGCTTCGCATCACCAGCCCTGCCGGTTTTGGTGCCACGCTGCTGGCGCGCTTGACCACCGAGTTTCAGCGCCGCTTTCCCGCCGTGTCTCTCGAAATTGCCATCTCTGACACGCTGGTGGATCTAGTCGATGAAGGGTTTGACGTGGCATTTCGCACCGGTAAGCCGCTGGATTCTTCACTGATTGGCAGACCGTTGGGTGTTACGCCGCGCTATCTGGTGGCCTCACCGCACTATCTGGCGCGTCACCCTGCGTTGGTGCATCCGCAGCAGCTTCAGTCTCATCAATGTATTGCCCATCGTGCCTGGGCGGAGTGGGCATTGCAACGCGGCAGCGAGGACTATCGCTGGTTGCTTCCGCTGACGCACACCACGGACAATCTGCTCTATGCCCGTGAATGCGCGATGGCGGGCGCAGGCATCACCCTGCTGCCAGCGTTTCTGGTCGATGGCGTCGATCTGCCCCAGCCTCTGGTGCACGTGCTGCCTGAATGGCGTGCAGAGCCCAATGAACTTTATTTGGTTTATCCCAGCAGGAAGCTCAATTCTCCCGCAATGGCCTGCTTTATTGAATTTGTGCTGCAACATGATGCGCTGGCGGAATATGTCACGCCGACGCCATTTTCATCCTGATAGCGTAACGTATTATATAATGTGAAAATACATTTCTTATTTTTAGAAATATAATACCACTTTATTTGAAATGTGATTATGATCACGGCATCAGGGTGGATGTTTTCACGCCATTGCCGATAAAACATGAATCCGACGATGTTTTTTTAGTAACGCCGATGCTGTTTGTGATGCGTTGCGGAAGGGATATCCATACCAGCCGTTGTCGAAGTGAGAATAACAGTCATGTCCGAGATAAAAGGAAATTCAGGTTATATCAATAACATCAGACTTGTTACGCTATTTATTAGTCTGTTAACGATTATTTTATTGCTGTTCGCTATCTCCATCGGTACGGCGAGTTATTTTCTCAAACAGAGTAACGATGCATTAGACCGGGCCAATCTGGTCTCTGATGTGCGAGCTGGCATCAGCAGCAGCATGGATCAGTTGCGCGTTGCTCGCCAACTGTTGGTTCAGGCGGCCGCGACGCAACGCGTAGGTGATGCCGAGGGCTATAAAAGCGCACTGACGCAGGCAGAGAGTCGTGTAAAAAGCTCACAAAAACGCTTTGATGAATATCTGGCTCGGCCGGATAAATTCAACGCGCCCGCTGGACTGGATGATGAACTTGCTGCCAATTACGCGACCTACCGCGATAAAGCGATCAAGCTGATTGTTGAAGCGGCGAAAAGGGGCGAATTTGAAGAAGTGATTTCGCTGGAAAGCGATGAAGCACGCAAACTGGACGAAGACTACGCACTCTCGGTGCGGAAAGCGGTGCGTTATCTGACGGATAACGCCACGCAAATCAACCAGCATGCTGAGGCCAACTCTCGTCGCGGCTTTATGCTGATGGCGCTCTCCTTTGTGGCCTCCATTGTGATGGCAGTAATCATCTATGTGATTATACGCAATGCGCTATTGGCTCCGCTGGATCGGTTGGTGACGCGCATTCAACGTATTGCCGCCGGGGATTTAACCCAGCGCGCCAGTGAGATGGGGCGTAACGAAATCGGTATTCTGGGGCAGAACGTCCAGAACATGCAGGCCGCATTGGCAGAAACGGTTAGCGTGGTGCGCGAAGGGGCAACGGCGATTCATCAGGGTTCCACGGAAATTTCCGCCGGTAACGTCGATCTCTCCTCTCGCACGGAGCAGCAGGCAGCCGCGCTGGAAGAGACGGCTGCCAGCATGGAACAACTGACGGCCACGGTAAAGCAAAACTCGGACAACGCCCACCATGCCAGCCAACTGGCGAAAAATGCTTCGACCAAAGCGGAGCAGGGCGGTGATATCGTGAATAACGTGGTGACCACCATGAGCGATATCTCTACCAGTTCACGCAAGATTGCCGACATTACCTCCGTGATTAACGGCATCGCCTTCCAGACCAACATTCTGGCGCTGAATGCCGCCGTTGAAGCCGCCCGTGCCGGTGAGCAAGGGCGCGGGTTTGCCGTGGTGGCCGGTGAAGTGCGCAGTCTGGCACAGCGCAGCGCACAGGCGGCAAAAGAGATTGAATCCTTGATCGGTGAGTCAGGTCGCCTGGTTGATACCGGCGCGCAACTGGTGTCGCAGGCGGGAGAAACCATGGGTGAGATCGTTCAGGCGGTCACCAGCGTGACCGACATCATGGGAGAAATCGCCTCTGCGTCCGATGAACAGAGTCGAGGAATCAGTCAGGTAAGCCAGGCGGTATCGGAAATGGATAGCGCAGTGCAGCAGAATGCGGCGTTGGTACAGGAAGCCTCTGCGGCAGCGGTATCGCTGGAGGAGCAGGCCGGGCGTTTAACGCAGGCGGTTGCGGTGTTCCAGATAGTCCCTTCAGCGCCTACGCGTGCGCTGGCAGGCGCGGCCGCTGCGTCAACGCCGGTGCGCAGCAACCCTGCGTTGCCTGCGGCAGGCACAAAACGGGTCAAGCCGGATGACAATCAGAACTGGGAAACCTTTTGATCGCGATTGATCGGTGAACGCCGTAAAAAAAACGCTCCGACGTCATTCCCGGCGTCATTCCCGCGAAGACGGGAATCTCTTGCCGAAGAAACGCGTTTCTTCTTATAGAGATCCCCGGCCTACGCCGAGGATGACGAAGGGGAGAGGCCGAGGATGACGAAGCGATAACGTGACTTTGTCATCCTCGACGCTATCAGCACATTACTTCGCGATACGTTTGTACTTGATGCGGTGAGGTTCCAGCGCATCGGCACCCAGCGTGCGTTTCTTGTACTCTTCGTATTCGGTGAAGTTACCTTCGAAGAACTCCACCTTGCCTTCATCCTGATAATCCAGAATGTGAGTCGCAATACGGTCAAGGAACCAACGGTCGTGGGAAATAACCATGGCGCAGCCGGGGAACTCCAGCAGGGCGTTTTCCAGTGCGCGCAGGGTTTCAATATCCAGGTCGTTGGTCGGTTCATCGAGCAGCAGCACGTTGCCGCCGACTTGCAGCAGCTTCGCCAGATGCAGACGACCGCGTTCACCACCGGACAGTTCGCCGACGCGTTTGCCCTGATCTGTGCCTTTAAAGTTAAAGCGACCAACATAGGCGCGACTCGGCATCTCGGTGGTGCCAACACGCATGATGTCCAGCCCGCCGGAGACTTCTTCCCACACGGTTTTGCTGTTGTTCATGCTGTCACGGAACTGATCGACCGACGCCAGTTTTACCGTTTCACCCAGTTCGATAGTGCCGCCATCGGGCTGCTCCTGGCCGGACATCATACGGAACAGCGTTGATTTACCGGCACCGTTCGGGCCGATAATCCCAACAATCGCCCCCTTGGGCACCGCAAACGACAGGCCGTCGATCAGTTGGCGCTCGCCGTAGGCTTTGCTCAGGTTGGTGACTTCCACCACTTTGTCGCCCAGGCGTGGACCTGGTGGAATAAACAGTTCGTTGGTTTCGTTACGTTTCTGGTATTCGGTGCTGTTAAGCTCTTCAAAGCGAGCCAGGCGGGCTTTGCCCTTGGCCTGACGACCCTTGGCACCCTGACGCACCCACTCCAGCTCTTTCTCAATGGATTTACGGCGGGCCGCTTCCTGAGAGGCTTCCTGCGCCAGACGTTGGTCTTTTTGCTCCAGCCAGGAAGAGTAGTTACCTTCCCACGGAATGCCTTCGCCGCGGTCCAGTTCCAGAATCCAGCCAGCGACGTTATCGAGGAAGTAACGGTCGTGGGTAATGGCGACCACGGTGCCTTCGAAGTCGTGCAGGAAGCGTTCCAGCCAGGCCACGGATTCCGCATCCAGGTGGTTGGTCGGTTCGTCGAGCAGCAGCATGTCTGGTTTTTCCAACAGCAGACGACACAGCGCCACGCGACGGCGTTCGCCCCCGGACAGCTTGGCGATTTTCGCATCCCATTCCGGCAGGCGCAGCGCATCGGCAGCACGTTCCAACTGGTTATCCAGATTATGGCCGTCGTGCGCCTGAATGATCTCTTCCAGTTTGCCTTGCTCAGCCGCCAGTTTGTCGAAATCGGCATCCGGATCGGCGTACAGTGCATACACTTCATCCAGACGTTTCAGCGCGCCGACCACTTCCGATACCGCTTCTTCGACGGATTCACGTACCGTGTGTTCCGGGTTGAGCTGCGGCTCCTGCGGCAAATAGCCGATTTTGATGCCAGGTTGCGGGCGCGCTTCCCCTTCGATGTCTGTATCGATCCCTGCCATGATGCGCAGCAGGGTGGATTTCCCTGCGCCGTTCAGACCCAGCACGCCAATTTTTGCGCCCGGGAAGAAGCTAAGGGAGATATTTTTTAAGATATGGCGCTTCGGCGGAACCACTTTGCCGACGCGGTGCATGGTATAGACGTATTGAGCCACGTTGCGACTTCGCCTCTCTATAGGTTAAAGGATGCAGTGCGAAGCCCGCGCTGCATCGAGGTTAACGATGAAGGTGGGGCGTCGCCCTCTTCGATTTATCGTTATACTGATGCGGAGTGTAGCTGGTTTCGCCGTGCGATCCCAGCCATCAGCCCTTACAGTCTGTCACTCTGTGAAATGGCTCCAAGGGCTGTGTTATCACGCCCTGCACCCAACCCGGAATTTCTAAACGGTTATCCTTACGTTGCTTGACATTTTATTCCCTTTTGCGACATATCGCCGCCGCGCATCCTGTGCCACACTGGAGGGCAGCAAATGTCGTCTGGATGATGCAAATTTTGCTGATGCAAACCTCGTGTTTGCACTGATTGCGGCATTCTGCGGCGAAATTTATCAGTGATGTGCACATTGCATGTCGATAACCGTTTGGGATGAGGTGGTTTGGATGAAGGGTAACATGGGGCGCTGGGCGCGCATTGCCATCCTGTGTCTGGCGGGGGTGACCAGCGCCGCCATGGCGGATACACTGGACGCCCAACGCCAGCGCTATCAGCAGGTTAAACAGGCGTGGGACAGTAATCAGATGGATACCGTGCAGGCGTTAATGCCAACCCTGCGCGATTACCCGCTTTATCCTTACCTGGAATACCGCGCGTTAACGCAATCGCTGGGGCAGGTGAGCAGCAGCGACGTCAGTGCATTTTCGGCGCGTTATCCAACGCTACCGCCAGCACGTAACCTGAAATCTCTGTTTGTGAATGAGCTGGCGCGCCGCGAGGACTGGGCGGGCCTGCTGGCATTTGCGCCAACCTCGCCCAAACCGGTTGCAGCGCACTGTAATCACCTG
Source organism: Candidatus Symbiopectobacterium sp. NZEC151 (assembly GCF_025962655.1). Lineage (GTDB taxonomy): Bacteria > Pseudomonadota > Gammaproteobacteria > Enterobacterales > Enterobacteriaceae > Symbiopectobacterium. The sequence goes on from NZ_JAGFPE010000005.1 coordinate 29,094, forward strand.
TATGCGCGCTGGGCGACGGGACAGCGTCAGGGCGTATGGGATGAAGCAAAGGCTATCTGGCTGACCGGACGTTCGCTGCCCACCACCTGCGATAAGCTGTTTGCCGTGTGGGAAGATGCCGGTGAGAAAACGCCGATCGCCGTACTGGAGCGCATTCGGCTGGCGATGAATGAAGGCAGCACCGGGTTGGTGAACTATCTGGTGAAACAGCTTCCGCCTGATTACCGCACCATCAGCGATGCGCTGATGAAATTGCAAAACGACCCCAAAACCGTAGAGCGCTTTGCTCGCAGCGTGGGGCCAACGGATTTTACGCGCAATGCCACGCTGGTCGCCTTCCGCCAACTGGCGCGACAGGATGAAGAGAGCGCCCGTGCGCTTATCAGCACATTGGTTCGGCTGCAAAAAATGAGCGAGGCCGATCGCCGCGAGATGGAAGAAGCGGTGGCCTGGCGTTGGATGGGAACCGGTGCGACGCCCGAACAGGCCGCCTGGCGTGATGCCGTGGCGCAGCGCAGCCAATCAACCAGCCTGATTGAACGCAGGGTGCGCATGACGCTCGGGGAAGGGGATAAAGCGGGGCTGCGCTTCTGGCTCGCGAAACTTCCGGCTGAGGCGCTACAGAAAGAAGAATGGCGCTATTGGCAGGCGATGTTGCTGTTAGATAACGGCCAGCGTCAGGATGGTGAAGCGATACTGCGACAGCTGATGCAGGCGCGGGGGTTCTACCCGATGGTCGCCGCGCAGAAGTTGGGTATCCCCTATTCCTTGACCATTGCGTCGTCCACTCCGGATAAAACCCTGGCACAACGGCCGGAAATTGCGCGTGTGCGCGAACTGATGTACTGGAACATGGACAATCTGGCGCGCAGCGAATGGGGAGAACTGGTGGCGAACAGCGATAAGCCGCGTCAGGGGGCGTTAGCGCGTTACGCGTTGGATCAAGGGTGGGCCGATCTCAGCGTGCAGGCGACCATTGTGGCCAAGCTGTGGGACAATCTGGAAGAACGTTTCCCGCTGGCATGGCGTGATACCTTCCAGCGAATGACGCAAGGGCGCGCCATTCAACAGAGCTATGCGATGGCGATTGCCCGTCAGGAAAGCGCCTGGAACCCTCAGGCGCGCTCGCCGGTGGGGGCGTCCGGCCTGATGCAACTGATGCCTGCCACCGCGCAGCATACCGCGAAGAAGGGCAACCTGAACGGCTATGTTAACAGCAGCCAGCTGTTTGATCCCGAAACCAATATTCTGTTGGGCACCACCTATCTGGATGATGTTTATCAGACGTTCAATAACAACCGCATTCTTGCCAGCGCGGCCTATAATGCCGGGCCTTCGCGCGTGAACACCTGGCTGAAAAACAGCGCAGGGCGTATCGATCCGGTTGCCTTTATTGAAAGTATTCCGTTTACCGAAACGCGTGGCTATGTGAAAAACGTGCTGGCCTACGATGCCTTCTATCGCTATTTTCTGCATCAGAATGACAGCGTATTGACGTCAGCAGAATGGGGGCAGCGTTATTAGGTCTTGCGTCGCCGATGGGATTTTTCACGCACGATATCGGTGATTTCCCAGTGATTATGCTATGCTGCTGTACTCGCTAACGAGTATGGCAGCCCGCTATGACCCCTTTATCACATACCGATCCTGCGCTTTCCGAACACGGCAATGAAGATTGGCTCAAGTTTGTCGAGCTATTGAAGCTTTCTGTGACGGAAGATCTGCATCACCCTCTGTTGCAACTGTTGTTGACGCCGGACGAACGCACGGCGCTTGCGACGCGTGTGCGCATTATTCAGGAGTTGATGCGAGGAGAGATGAGCCAGCGTGAATTGAAAAACGAACTGGGAGCCGGTATTGCTACCATTACGCGCGGTTCCAACAGCTTAAAAGCGGCACCGCCAGCGCTGAAACAGTGGCTGGAAACACAACTGCTGCCTGAGGGCAAATAGGGCAGTGGGACGTCGCAGAGGTTAAGGGGCATCGCGCCCCTTAAACGGGTTAGCTTGGCTGGCTGTAAATCGGGTTGTGGAAAGGTACTAACGCTAACAACAGTGCCTGATAGTAGACGCTGGTGCGTGTCAGTTTACCGTCGGTGAACACCCCAATCGCACCGCCCTGATGTTTAATGTCCTGAATGCCGGTCAAACGTGCCATTTCGTCTCCCAGCTCTCTTCCTTCCTTGATTCCTTGTAATATACTTTCCGGCAGCACCAGGCTGGCGGAGCGTGATTCACCACGCAGATGTGGGTTTTCAATCACCATCCAGGCGAACGTCATGCTCTCTTCAATGCCAGCTTCAACGCCGACCCAGAAATTGGCCTCGGGCCGAACCTGACGGGCGCGCATAACGCGGTTGCGGGCTCCGGTACGTGTTTCGGTGGAACCCAAGGGCTGATGAGAAACGCCGCTGTCGACATCAACACCTTCGATGCGACAGTTTTCTTCGCCAAAGACATCCGTGAATGCGAGTGTAATAGCCTTAATTTTTGCCGGGTTGGTAGTGGCAGCGACAACATGGTACATAACGGTTCATACTCTTTTAGTTAATTTGACGCAGTATAATGGAAAAAAGCGATGTTACAGGTATATCTTGTTCGCCACGGTGAAACGGAATGGAACGTGGCTCGGCGTATTCAGGGACAATCTGACAGCCCGTTGACCGCGCAAGGCGAACAGCAGGCCTATCAGGTTGCGAACCGTGTTAAAACGCTAGGCATTACGCATATCTTTACCAGCGATTTAGGGAGGACGCGCCGCACTACGGAGATTATTGCGCAGTCTTGCCATCACTGTGAAGTGGTTGAAGACCCTAATTTGCGTGAGCTGAATATGGGCGTGCTGGAAATGCGCGACATAGACACGCTCAGCCCGCAAGAGGAAACCTGGCGCAAGCAACTGGTGGACGGTACGCCGGATGGCCGCATTCCCGAAGGGGAATCCATGGCGGAGATGGCAACGCGTATGCATCAGGTGCTCGATCGCTGTCTGGCGCTGCCGCCCGGCAGCCGTCCGCTGCTGGTCAGTCATGGTATGGCCCTCGGCTGCTTGTTAAGCACCATCCTTGGGCTGCCTGCCAGTGCAGAACGCCGTTTGCGGTTGCGTAACTGCTCGGTCTCCCGCATCGATTATCAGCAGAGCCCGTGGTTGGCGTCCGGCTGGGTCGTGGAAACCGCCGGGGATGTTTCTCATCTTGATACCCCGGCATTGGATGAACTCCAGCGTTAACGGTGTGCGCGCTTAGCGACGGATAGGGATCAGGTATTCGCAGCGGATCACTTTCGGTGGTCCGTCTTCTTTCGTCCCGTTCGGGGTGAAACGTTCTGCGTCACAGCCGTCGCGACGCGTTAGCTCGAAGGTGGGCAGGCAGGTATCGTACAGGCTGATAATGAAATCCTGTAGCGCATCAGTGGGGCCTTCATAGACGAACAACGCGTACTCGCCGCCGGGAAGCGTAATCGGCTCGCCGGGGTGAACCCCTTCCGGAACGTGCTCTGGCTCCACGGCAGTGGTATAGAGCACATCATGTTCGTCTTCTTTATCCTTGCTCGGGCGGGCGTGATGCAGACCATACAGCAAAGGGGGAATGCATTTGGCTTCGCCCAGGTACTGCCGCCAGAAATGCACGCGCATTTCCGTGCGGAAATTACAGATTTGTTCCAAAGAGCAGTTGCAGTTTTGCGTGACGCCCACCAACTGCGTATCCGGCAGCGTGACAAACTCAGGTTGCGGCAGTGTGAATTCACCTAAACGCAACGGAGGGCGAATACCGTAGGTATTCCACTCTTCAGCACGACGGTAAGAGGCTGGCGTCTGAGCAAACTGTTTTTTGAACGCGCGCGTGAACGTTTGCTGCGAATCGAAGCGGTATTGCAGCGCGATATCGAGGATCGGCCTGCCGGTCATACACAGTGCCATCGCGGCTTTGGTCAACCGGCGTGCGCGAATATACGCGCCAATGGCGTGCCCAGTGACATCTTTGAACATACGTTGCAGGTGCCATTTGGAGTAGCCGGCTTTTGCTGCCACGTTATCCAGCGACAGTGGCTGGTCAAGATGGTTTTCCAGCCAATTGAGCAGGTCACGTATGATACTGGCTTGATCCATAGAACATCCTCGATAGAACACACAAAGCACGAAGCGCATAGAGATCAGGCATCATAGCAACTTTTTGCTGTTGTCACCGCTTAAGATTTTTGAATAATTTATACAAACAATCAGGTGAAATTTTCATACTTTAGCCCTATATCTAGTAGCGGCATCGTCAGCGGGGGAAAAACCCCTGTAACTTGTTTCCAGACAGAGAGAAATATCGATGAAAAACGCATTAATCATGGGAGCCTGTATGGCGCTGCTGAGCGTGGGCAGCGTCGCCAGGGCGGAACAGATTGGTTCTGTAGATACGGTTTTCAAACTGCTGGGGCCAGACCATAAAATTGTGGTGGAAGCCTTTGACGATCCAGACGTTGCGAACGTTACCTGCTATTTAAGCCGTGCTAAAACCGGCGGCATCAAAGGGGGGTTAGGCCTGGCAGAGGATACCTCCGATGCGGCCATTTCCTGCCAGCAGGTTGGGCCGATTACGCTGTCGGATAAGATAAAGAAAAGTGATGATAGTGGCACGGTGGTGTTCCAAAAGCGCACGTCACTGGTGTTCAAAAAACTTCAGGTGGTCCGTTTCTATGATGAGAAACGCAACGCGCTGGTCTACCTGACTTACTCCGATCGTTTGGTCGATGGCTCACCCAAAAACGCCTTGAGCGCGGTGCCGATCATCCCCTGGGGCAAGAGCGAGTAGTGTGTTAGGGAATACGTGCCGAGACAGAAAAAGCCATTTTCCCCTCGTCATCCTGAGGGGGGGGGGCGTAAATGGACATTGTCAGACTATGCGGCGACTGATATGCCTCGTTAACGCACATAAGGCATAACCATCAGGGGTTAAACGATGAATTCAACGATCTGCACAGAACAACAATTCGTGGGTAGTGCACTGACAGGGAATACCATTAGCGAATGTCGGTTCATCAATTGCGATTTCTCACGTGCAGACCTGACAGAAACCGTGTTCAATAATTGCCATTTCTATGATGATGAAAGCCAGACGGGATGTGATTTTTCGCATTCGGTACTCAAGGAGGCGAGATTTATTGGGTGCGATTTGAGCCTGTGCAATTTCCGGTACGCAGACGCGTTTGGCATTGAGATCAGAGAGTGCCGCGCGCAGGGGGCCGATTTCCGTAGCGCCAGTTTCATGAACAAAATTACAGAGCGAGTTTGGTTTTGCAGTGCTTTCATTATTAAATCAAATCTGAGCTATACCAACTTCTCAAAAACCGTATTAGAGAAATGTGAACTATGGGAAAACCGCTGGACGGCGGCAAATGTACTTGGTGCTTCCTTTGTTGGATCAGATCTCTCTGGCGGTGAATTTAACGAGTTTGACTGGCGTTCAGCTAATTTTACATTTTGTGACCTCACGGGCGCTGCATTGGGGAACCTCACTATCAGGGATACCGAGCTCGACGGTGTGAAGCTTGATATGAATCAGGCGGGTCAACTTCTGATGGATTTAGGGATTATTTTACAAGGTTAGAATGGGGTTGATGCTTTGTCGCTGAACGCAACGCGCTGGGCACGGATGAAAACAGGCATTAAAGCGATTGGCGAGAGCGGAGCCTGAGTTAAAAATAAAAGGCCGAAACCAGAGGGTTTCGGCCTGTCATGAGTCACTGAAAGCGCGTGTTAGTCTTCCAGATCGCCGCAGAAACGGTAACCTTCGCCGTGAATGGTGGCGATGATTTCTGGCGTATCGGCAGTGGATTCGAAATGCTTACGGATGCGGCGAATCGTCACGTCCACGGTGCGGTCGTGCGGTTTCAGCTCGCGGCCGGTCATTTTCTTCAATAGCTCGGCACGGGTCTGAATTTTGCCGGGGTTCTCGCAGAAGTGCAGCATGGCGCGGAACTCGCTGCGCGGCAGCTTGTACTGCTCGCCTGCCGGGCTAATCAGCGAACGGCTGTTGATGTCCAGCTCCCAACCATTGAAGCGGTAGCTTTCTACCAGACGACGCTCTTCGCTCACACCGCCCAAATTCATGGTACGGGACAGCAAATTGCGCGCACGGATAGTCAACTCACGTGGGTTAAACGGTTTGGTGATGTAATCATCCGCACCGATTTCCAGGCCGAGGATCTTATCCACTTCGTTATCACGTCCGGTCAGGAACATCAGCGCGACGCTGGCCTGTTCACGCAGTTCGCGTGCCAACAGCAGGCCGTTTTTGCCGGGCAGATTGATGTCCATGATAACCAGATTGATATCATGTTCGGACAGGATATGGTGCATCTCAGCGCCGTCAGTGGCTTCGTGAACGACATATCCTTCAGCCTCAAAGATGCTCTTGAGGGTGTTGCGAGTTACCAACTCGTCTTCGACAATAAGAATGTGCGGGGTCTGCATGTTTGCTACCTAAAATTGCCAACTAATTATAGAATTCGGAAGTACAGAAGTCGCCATCGGTCTTTTCGTGCCCGCACGCGCGGTGCGAGGTTATAGGGCTCTTACCGGAGTTTGGGGCGCAAAGGGCACGCTCACACTCGCAATGTAGACTAAAGTACGCAAATACGTTCCTGGTGCATGCCTGACTTCACCCGATGCGGCACGTTGCTACAGCAACGACATCTCCGCATATCGGTTGCCTGACGCTGACAAAATTCCGCGTGAATCAGTTGCGCGGGCAGCGCCAGTGCTTTCTACGTGATAACCGGCGATATCAGATGATAATCAGGCTAACTCAACTACGCCTAAAGTGGTGCATAGTTTAACCTTATTAACAGCAACATAACAGTAAGCGCCGATTTTGATCGCTCACAAATCTACGGTTCCGTTGACATATATCAAATTTCATTGTAGCACGTTAACTATTTTGTGAAAAATACTTATAAGATTGCCAGCTTAAGTCACAATCTGCCTGATTTGGATACGATTCAGCAGCGCAAGCGACCGCAACGAATACGGAACGCCATCTTGCGATGGTCATTATATAATGCATTGATATTAAAGCATATGTAATGATTTTTTTGGTTTTTATTCCTTTTTAAGCCTGACCCGCATTTTTTACCGTAAGGTAACGCTCGAATGTTTCATTTTTGTTAATGTAATCCAGGCTGGCGGGACGAGGCGTACCGGGTATTGCATGTCCGCCAGCCACTTTCTCTCTTTGGAGGTTTTGTGCAGTTTTTTATTGTGCTGGTCGCGCCAGCCCGCCCAGAGAACGTGGGGGCGGCAGCCAGAGCCATGAAAACCATGGGATTTCATTCACTGCGTATCGTTGACAGTCAGGCGCACCTTGAGCCCGGTGCACGACGGGTGGCGCACGGGGCCGGTGATATTCTGGATAATGTGACCTGCTACCCTTCGCTCGCTGACGCGCTGGCCGATGTGGATTTTACCGTTGCGACCACGGCGCGCTCGCGCGCAAAATTCCACTATTACTGCACGCCCAGCGCGTTACTCGATCTGATGCAGGAGAAACAGCAGTGGGTAGGTTCTGCCGCACTGGTGTTTGGTCGTGAAGATTCTGGTCTCACCAACGAGGAGTTGGCGCTGGCGGATATCCTGACAGGGGTGCCGATGCAGGCAGACTATCCGTCACTGAATTTAGGGCAGGCCGTCATGGTCTATTGTTACCAGTTGGCGCAACTGATGCAGGTGCAGGCAGAGACCGCCGAAGCCGCGCAGGCGGGGCAGTTGGTGGCGTTGCGCCATCGGTTGGATAAGCTGTTGGTGACGTTGCAGGTAGACGATGACGAGAAACTGCGTGACTGGCTAATGCAGCGTATCGGGCTGTTACAGCAACGCGATACCGCCATGCTGCATACGTTGCTGCACGATATTGAGAAGGCACTGAAGTGAGATGAAAAAAAGAAATCCATTGACTTCATGTCGCGATTGCCTTAACTAATAGAGGATAGAAACCGATTTATTGATCGAGAATCCTTACGCATGCGTCATATCAGCCTGACCACCACCATTATTACCACCACCATTACTACCAGTAACGGTGCGGGCTGACGCGTAGAAAAGAATCTGAAAAAGCCCGCACCTAAACAGTGCGGGCTTTTTTTTTACGGCGAAGAGCAGGCTACGCCGACCCGGGCCGCCAGCAGCGGCAGCCAAAAGCGCACAGCGTGTTTTGGTGACTGAAACTCAGGAGAAGAGATAAAAATGCGAGTGTTGAAATTTGGCGGGACTTCCGTGGCGAATGCGGCGCGTTTTGCGCGCGTTGCCGATATCATCGAGAGCAATGCGCGTCAGGGACAGGTTGCCACCGTGCTGTCTGCCCCGGCGAAAATCACCAACCACCTGGTGGCGATGATTGATAAAACCGTTGCGGGCCAAGACATTCTGCCGCATATCAACGATGCCGAAACTATCTTTTCTTCTCTGTTAAAAGGGTTGGCGGAATCCCAGCCGGGTTTTCCGTATGAGCGCTTGTCCACGTTGGTACAACAAGAGCTGGGTCAGCTGAAACAGGTTCTGCACGGCATTTCACTGCTGGGGCAGTGCCCGGACAGCGTCAACGCCAGCATCATCTGCCGTGGCGAGAAACTCTCTATCGCCATCATGGAAGCGGTATTTCAGGCGCGTGGTTATAAAGTATCGGTTATCGATCCGGTAAAACGTTTGCTGGCGCAGGGCCATTATCTGGAATCTACCGTGGATATCGCTGAATCCACGCGCCGTATCGCCGAGCAAGGTATCCCTGCCGATCACGTGATTCTGATGGCGGGATTCACCGCGGGTAATGATAAAGGAGAACTGGTGGTACTGGGCCGTAACGGCTCTGATTACTCTGCCGCTGTGTTGGCCGCCTGTTTACGCGCCGACTGTTGTGAAATCTGGACTGACGTGGACGGTGTCTACACCTGCGACCCGCGTCAGGTGCCTGATGCGAGACTGCTGAAGTCGATGTCGTATCAGGAAGCGATGGAGCTCTCCTACTTCGGCGCCAAAGTGCTTCACCCCCGTACCATCGCTCCCATCGCCCAGTTCCAAATTCCCTGCCTGATTAAAAATACCGAAAACCCCCAAGCGCCCGGCACACTGATTGGTCTGGACAGCTCTGATACCCAATATCCGGTAAAAGGCATCACCAACCTGAACAACATGGCGATGTTCAACGTTTCCGGCCCCGGCATGAAAGGCATGGTGGGGATGGCAGCGCGCGTGTTTGCGGCAATGTCCCGTGCGGGCATCTCCGTGGTGCTGATCACGCAGTCCTCTTCCGAGTACAGCATCAGCTTCTGCGTGTCGCAAAGCGAGCTGGCCCGTTCCAAGAAAACGCTGGAAGATGAATTCTATCTGGAACTGAAAGACGGCGTGCTAGAACCGCTGGATATCACTGAGCGTCTGGCGATCATTTCCGTGGTGGGTGACGGTATGCGCACGCTGCGCGGCCTTTCCGCCCGCTTGTTCTCCGCGTTGGCCAGCGCCAATATCAATATTATCGCGATTGCGCAGGGCTCTTCTGAGCGCTCCATCTCGGTGGTGGTGGATAACGATGTGGCAGTCACTGGCGTGCGTGTCGCACACCAGATGCTGTTTAACACCGATCAGGTGATCGATGTGTTCGTTATCGGCGTAGGCGGCGTGGGCGGTGCCTTGCTGGAGCAGATTCATCGCCAGCAGCCGTGGCTGAAGCAGAAACATATCGATCTGCGCGTCTGTGGTATTGCCAACTCCAAAGCGTTGCTGACCAATATCAACGGCATTGCGCTGGATTCCTGGCGTGAAGCGCTGAATGAGGCGCGCGAACCTTTCAATCTGGGTCGCCTGATTCGTCTGGTGAAAGAGTACCACCTGCTTAACCCGGTTATCGTAGACTGTACCTCCAATCAGGCGGTGGCCGATCAGTATGCCGATTTCCTGGCCGATGGCTTCCACGTGGTTACGCCAAACAAAAAGGCCAACACCGGCTCCATGAGCTACTACCAGCAACTGCGCAGCGCTGCCGCTAAATCACGCCGCAAGTTCCTGTATGACACCAACGTCGGTGCCGGGCTTCCGGTGATTGAAAACCTGCAAAACCTGTTGAATGCCGGAGATGAGCTGCTGCGTTTCACCGGGATTCTCTCGGGGTCGCTCTCCTTTATCTTCGGTAAGCTGGATGAAGGCATGAGCTTGTCGCAGGCCACGTTGCAGGCGAAAGCCAATGGCTACACCGAGCCCGATCCGCGTGACGATCTGTCCGGCATGGATGTGGCGCGCAAATTGCTGATTCTGGCACGTGAAGCGGGCTATAAGCTGGAACTGGCCGATATCGAGGTGGAGTCGGTGCTGCCGCCGTCCTTTGATGCCTCGGGCGATGTCGACACCTTTATGGCGCGTTTACCCGAGCTGGACGCGCAATTCAGTGAAAAAGTGGCGCAGGCGCGGGAAGCAGGTAAAGTGTTGCGTTATGTCGGCGTGATTGAAGAAGGGCGCTGCAAAGTGCAAATTAGCGCAGTGGGCGGTAACGATCCGCTGTTCAAAGTGAAAGACGGTGAGAATGCGCTGGCGTTCTATAGCCAGTATTACCAGCCATTGCCGCTGGTGCTGCGCGGTTATGGCGCGGGTAATGATGTGACAGCGGCCGGTGTGTTTGCCGATCTGTTGCGCACGCTGTCATGGAAGTCAGGAGTATAATAATGGTTAAAATTTATGCGCCCGCGTCGATCGGCAACGTCAGCGTTGGGTTTGATGTGCTGGGCGCGGCGGTTACGCCGGTTGATGGCTCACTGTTGGGCGATTGCGTGACCGTAACGGCGGCGGAGAGTTTCAGCCTGCGCAATGAAGGCCGTTTTGTCGGCAAACTGCCGAGTGAGCCGAAAGAGAACATTGTCTACCAGTGTTGGGAACGGTTTTGTCAGGAAGTGGGGAAAACCATTCCTGTCGCCATGACGCTGGAAAAGAACATGCCGATCGGCTCGGGTCTGGGTTCCAGCGCCTGTTCCGTGGTCGCTGGTCTGATGGCGATGAACGAATTTTGTGGCAAACCGCTGGATGATACGCGTTTGCTGGCGCTGATGGGCGAACTGGAAGGGCGTATTTCCGGCAGCGTGCACTACGATAATGTCGCGCCGTGCTTCCTGGGCGGTATTCAACTGATGATCGAGCAAAACGGCATCATCAGCCAGCCGGTACCTGCGTTTGACGATTGGCTGTGGGTGATGGCCTATCCGGGGATCAAAGTGTCGACCGCGGAAGCGCGTGCCATTCTGCCCGCGCAGTATCGCCGTCAGGATTGCATCAGCCATGGCCGTTATCTGGCGGGCTTTATTCACGCTTGTCACACCCGCCAGCCTGCGCTGGCGGCGGCGTTGATGCAGGATGTGATCGCCGAGCCGTACCGTACACGCCTCCTGCCCGGCTTTGCCAACGCGCGTCAGGCGGCAAAAGATATTGGCGCGCTGGCGTGCGGTATCTCCGGTTCAGGGCCGACGCTGTTTTCCGTGTGCGACGATATGGAAAAGGCGCAGCGTCTGGCCAGTTGGCTGCAAGATAACTATTTGCAGAACGATGAAGGGTTTGTTCATATTTGCCGTCTGGATACGACAGGCGCACGTCAATTGGGATAAGGCATGAAACTTTACAACTTAAAAGACCACAACGAGCAGGTCAGCTTCTCGCAGGCGATCAAACAAGGGCTTGGACGCCAGCAAGGGCTGTTCTTCCCGCTGGACCTGCCTGAGTTCAGTTCGACGGAAATCGATGACCTGCTGGAACTGGATCTGGTTACGCGCAGCAGCCGCATTCTTTCTGCCTATCTGGGTGATGAAATTGCTCCAGAAACGGTGTATCAACGTATTAAAGCGGCGTTTACCTTCCCGGCTCCGGTTGCCACGGTTTCTGAAGATATTGCCTCTCTGGAGCTGTTCCACGGCCCGACGCTGGCGTTTAAGGACTTTGGCGGGCGCTTTATGGCGCAGATGCTGGCACAGGTCTCCAACGGGGAAAAAGTCACCATTTTGACGGCAACCTCCGGTGATACCGGTGCGGCGGTCGCGCACGCGTTTTACGGTCTGGAAAACGTGCGTGTGGTTATCTTGTATCCGCGCGGCAAAATCAGCCCGTTGCAGGAGAAACTGTTCTGTACGCTGGGCGGCAACATCCATACCATCGCGATCGACAGCGATTTCGATGCGTGCCAGGCGCTGGTGAAGCAGGCGTTTGACGATGAAGCGTTGAAGCAGACTATCGGTCTGAACTCTGCCAATTCGATCAATATCAGCCGTTTGCTGGCACAAATCTGCTATTACTTTGAAGCGGTAGCGCAGTTGCCTGCCGCCGCGCGTCAGCAACTGGTGGTGTCGGTGCCGAGTGGTAACTTCGGTGATTTGACCGCCGGTCTGTTGGCAAAATCCCTCGGCTTGCCGATCAAACGCTTTATCGCCGCTACCAATGCCAATGACACCGTGCCGCGTTATCTCAGCAACGGCGAATGGGCCCCCAATCCGACAGTGGCAACGTTGTCTAACGCGATGGATGTTAGCCAGCCGAACAACTGGCCGCGCGTAGAGGAGTTGTTCCGTCGTAAAAATTGGGCGCTGCCAACGCTGGGATTTGGTGCGGTGAGTGATGATGTGACCAAAGCGACCCTGCATGAACTGGAAGCGCTGGGCTACACCTCCGAACCGCATGCAGCCATTGCTTATCGTCTGCTGCGCGACCAACTCCAGCCGGGCGAGTTCGGCTTGTTCCTGGGAACAGCGCATCCGGCGAAATTCAAAGAGAGCGTAGAAGCCATTCTGGGTAAAACGCTGGATCTGCCAGACGCATTGGCGCAGCGTGCGGATCTGGAATTGCTCTCGCATAACTTTGCGCCCGATTTCGCGCAGTTGCGTCAGTTCCTGATGGCGTTGCCGGAATAAGTTATGCTGTTTATCGTTCCCCGCACCGTGCGGGGAACGGTAACCCTCACTGCGCGTGGCGCTTAAAGACAAGCTCCTGCTCGGTCGCGCCATATTCCGCAAAGCAGTAACCTTCCAGATTGAAATCTTGCAGTTGCTCAACCTGCGTCAGCCGGTTTTTGATAATAAAACGGCTCATCAAGCCACGCGCCTTTTTGGCGTAGAAACTGATCACCTTGAACTTGCCGTTTTTCTCATCCAGAAACACCGGTTTTATCAGCGTAGCATTGAGCTTTTTGACATTGACGGATTTGAAGTATTCATCTGACGCCAGATTGACGAGGATGTCATCTCCCTGTGCCTGTAGCGCCTGATTGAGGTGCTGCGTGATGGTATCACCCCAGAAGTGATAAAGATCCTTGCCGGCCTGGTTCTCCAGTCGCGTACCCATTTCCAGACGATAGGGCCGCATCAAGTCCAGCGGGCGCAGTACGCCATACAGCCCGGACAACATGCGCAGATGCTGCTGGGCAAAATCGAAATCTGCTTCGCTGAAATCTTCTGCGGCAAGCCCGGTATAGACGTCGCCTTTAAAGGCCAACAGGGCTTGGCGCGCATTGTCGGGAGTGAAATGGGGCTGCCATTCGCTAAAACGCCCGGCGTTGAGATCCGCCAGTTTGTCACTGATGCTCATCAACGAGGCTATTTGTGCCGGTGTGAGCCGTTTACACAAGGCGATCAGTTCGCTGGCGTGGTCCAGCAATGCGGGCTGCGTGTAGCGCTCGGTGGCCAACGGGCTGGTGTAATCCAGCGTTTTCGCTGGCGAAATGGTGATCAACATGGCATGGCTCCCCTGTTTTTGTTGCAGGTACTGTAGCAAAAAACACAGAAAAAAGGGGCGATGGCTGTAACAGGAAAAGGCTGTCTTGCACGGGGGGCGGTGCGTGTTATTATCGAAACATAAGTAATTTATAAGTGCGAAATACAAGACGACGTTCATATACCCACAACGAGATATGCCAACATGACGGATAAACTGACTTCCTTACGCCAATTGACCACGGTCGTGGCTGATACCGGCGATATCGCCGCGATGAAGCTCTACAAACCGCAGGATGCTACCACCAACCCTTCCCTGATTCTGAACGCGGCGCAAATTCCTGAATACCGCTCTTTGATTGAAGACGCGGTGAAATGGGCGCGTGAGCAGAGCAGCAAACGGGAACAGCAGCTTGTCGATGCCACGGACAAACTGGCCGTCAATATTGGTCTGGAAATCCTGAAACTGATCCCGGGTCGTATCTCCACGGAAGTGGATGCTCGCCTCTCTTATGATACTGAAGCGAGCGTTGCCAAAGCCAAGCATCTGATCAAGCTCTATAACGATGCGGGCATCAGCAACGATCGCATCCTGATCAAACTGGCTTCAACCTGGCAGGGCATCCGCGCCGCCGAGCAGTTGGAAAAAGAAGGCATCAACTGTAACCTGACGCTGCTGTTCTCTTTTGCACAAGCGCGTGCCTGTGCGGAAGCGGGTGTCTTCCTGATCTCCCCGTTTGTGGGCCGTATTCTGGACTGGTACAAAGCCAACACCGACAAGAAAGAGTATGCGCCGCAGGAAGATCCGGGTGTTGTCTCCGTTACTGAAATTTACGAGTACTACAAAGCGCACGGTTATGAAACCGTGGTGATGGGTGCCAGCTTCCGCAACAGCGGCGAAATTCTTGAACTGGCGGGCTGCGATCGCCTGACCATTGCGCCAGCGTTGCTGAAAGAATTGTCCGAGTCCACCGGCGATGTGCCGCGCAAACTGGCTTACAGCGGTGAGATTAAAGCGCGCCCAGCGAAAATGACCGAAGCTGAGTTCTACTGGCAGCACAATCAGGACCCGATGGCCGTTGATAAACTGGCGGACGGTATCCGCAAGTTTGCTATCGACCAGGGCAAGCTGGAAAAAATGATTGAAGACCTGCTGTAATCAACGCAGAAAACGCACAAGGCCGGGTTTCCCCGGCCTTTTTTGTTATTGCTGTTTGGGCAGGCTATAGCGCAACGCGGTTACGCTCACGTTTCGCCAGATAGAGTTTCTCATCGGCACGCTTCATCACCTGGGTAAGATCTTCCTGCGCGATATGATACTCCACCAGACCAATACTGACGGAGAGCTTCATCTTCTGGCCCGAAGACGAGGCGCTGGTGGCGTTGCTCACCGCCACTCTGGCCCGTTCAGCCACCCAGTAAGCGTCATCCAGCGCGATATTCGGCAGAACGATGGCAAATTCATCCCCGCCTAAACGGCCAAAGATCTCCTCTTTGCGAAACGAATGTTTCAGGATGGACGCTACCGTTTTCAGCGCGTCATCGCCGCCGTCGTGACCCAAGGTGTCGTTCACGTTTTTAAAGTGATCGATATCGATCAGGATGACGCAGGTGGGGCGTCGGGTCACATTGGCGATTTGCAGCACCTTGTTGGCCGCATGGTAAAAGGCATCGCGGCGCAGGTAGCCCGTCAAATCGTCGTAGCGGGCGGTGGTGGGCAATTCGATCAGGTATTTTTTGGCAAACAGCGAGAGCACGCTGCCCAGCATGGCAGCGAGTAGCGCCATAAACGCGGCAATCAGCAGAGACGAAAACGACCTCACGGTTTTATACAGCGTCGGTTCACTCAGTACGCCGGTGGTGCGGATGATAACGCCGTGCAACTCGTCGAGCGGCGACATCAGTGGAAAGATGGTGGTGTAGGTTCCTTTGCCCGCGTACTCTCCCATGGCGGGCAGCTTGTCTTTACACAAGCGCAGGACAGTCATGTCATTGAAGGTCAAATCCAATTGTGACAGGTGGGTGATGCATTCCGACTGTGTGTCACGCGTGTTGAAGCCCAACGTCCTGACACGCACCTGCGTAAAATCGCCCGTCAAAAAGCGCATATCGCTGTCTTTAACTTCACCACCGGTGTTATAGGATTGATAAATATTAATGATGCTATCAAGGTTGTGTCGCTGAGTATTCCACTCAGCCTGACGATCGTGGTAGATAACGAACAGAGCGGCAGAAAAAACCACGGAACCAAAGAAAAAGAAGGCGGATACCGGATGAGAGATGAGTTTGAGTAATTGATATTTCAGACCGGCCATGAACGTTTCCTTGGTACTCGCGCGTACAGTTGCCGCCAGCAATGCGCTAACATACTCAGTGTCGGCGCTAAGTGGCCGTGACTTTAAATATAAACGCAATCTTTTTTCTATGAGGGTCTAAAAAGCTACTTATCTCACATTATTACCGATCGCGCTGATTGTTAAACGATGTGCAGGCCTCATGCGTTAAAAAGATTGTTAAAATCAGATTTTAACTGACAGAGACGTTGTTATGAATGAATTGCGAATTGGCCTGTTATCCGTCTCCGACCGCGCCTCGAGTGGGGTATATCAGGATAAGGGCATCCCAGCGTTGCAGGAGTGGCTTGCTGCTGCGTTGACGACGCCCTTTGTCGTGGAATCTCGCCTCATTCCGGATGAGCAGCCGTTAATTGAACAGGCGTTGTGTGAGCTGGTGGATGAACGTCAGTGTCATCTGGTGTTGACAACCGGTGGTACGGGACCAGCACGGCGCGATGTCACGCCGGATGCCACGCTGGCGGTGGCCGATCGAGAAATGCCGGGCTTTGGCGAACAGATGCGCCAGATCAGCTTGCGCTTTGTGCCTACGGCAATTTTATCGCGTCAGGTGGGGGTTATTCGTAAACAGGCATTGATCCTGAACCTGCCGGGGCAACCCAAATCCATCAAAGAGACGCTGGAAGGGCTGAAAGACGATGCGGGAAACGTGGTACTGCCAGGGATTTTTGCCAGTGTACCGTATTGTATACAGCTGCTGGAAGGACCTTATGTCGAAACCAATCCGCAAGTGGTAGCAGCATTTCGCCCCAAGAGTGCGATCCGCGACACAAAAAGCTAACGTTAGTCCATTTTAAGCATAAGCTACAGCTTTGCTGGAGTGTAAAATTTTAGTCGTTATAGTAATCTTAGCTTTACACAAAGACGGCGAATTATTTTTCTCTCACTCTGGCCTTATTCGGTAACTTATGAACGGTGATAACGCTCCATCACAATCATTTTCAGCACAACAATCGTCAGCGCGACCATTGCCGCAATCACCACAACACCAGCGCCAACTGAACGGGCAGGACTACAAAACGCTCTCCCTGGCGGCGCTGGGTGGCGCGTTGGAGTTCTACGATTTCATTATTTTCGTGTTTTTCGCCGCGGTGATTGGCGAGCTGTTTTTCCCGCCTGATATTCCCGAGTGGCTGCGCCAACTGCAAACCTTCGGCATCTTTGCCGCAGGTTATCTGGCCCGTCCGTTGGGGGGCATCATCATGGCCCATTTTGGCGATCTGGTGGGCCGTAAAAAGATGTTCAGCCTGAGCATTTTCCTGATGGCGGTGCCTACGCTGGCCATGGGGATGTTGCCCACCTATGAAAGCATGGGGATTGCTGCGCCGGTACTGTTGCTGTTGATGCGTATTTTACAAGGTGCTGCGATTGGCGGCGAAGTGCCGGGAGCCTGGGTGTTTGTCTCTGAGCATGTGCCACGTTCCCGCATTGGGCTGGCGTGTGGCATTCTGACGGCGGGGCTGACGCTCGGTATTCTGCTCGGTTCTGCCATTGCGACACTGCTCAATAGCACGTTAACCCCGCAGCAGATTATCGGCGGCGGCTGGCGTATTCCGTTCTTCCTTGGCGGTATCTTTGGTTTCTTTGCCATGTATTTGCGTCGCTGGCTGCAAGAGACACCGGTGTTTATGGAGATGCAGGCGCACAAGCGTCTGGCGGATGAATTACCGCTTAAATCGGTAGTGATGAAACATAAAACGGCTGTCGTGGTATCGATGTTGCTGACCTGGCTGCTCTCTGCCTGCATCGTGGTGGTGATCCTGATGGCACCAACCTATTTGCAAAAAGCGCACGGTATCCCCGCTTCTATGGCGTTGCAGGCCAACTGTCTGGCGACCATCACCCTGATGATTGGCTGTGTGGCCGTCGGGCTGATCGTCGATCGCGTGGGCGCTGGCAAGACGTTTATTTTTGGCAGCATTGTGCTGGCGGCGGGCTGCGCTTTCTTCTATCTGGTGGCCGCGCGCGATCCTTCGTTGCTGTTCTTAGGGTATGCGGTTGCGGGATTATGCGTTGGCGTAGTCGGTGCGGTGCCTTATGTGATGGTGCAAGCGTTCCCGCCAGAAGTGCGTTTCTCGGGCATCTCTTTTTCTTACAACGTCTCTTATGCGATTTTCGGCGGCCTGACGCCGATAAGCGTCACGCTGATGATGCAGATTACCCCTATCGCACCCGCCGTTTATGTGCTGGCGTTGTCCGGGCTTGGCTTGCTGCTGGGGCTTTATCTCTATCAGACACAGTCGCGTCGTCGCGTGGCTCTGACCGAGTCGGCACAGAGCCTGTAGCGTTCCGGTGACAACACAATAAAAAAGCCCGGCGCATGCGCCGGGCTTTTTATTGCAAGTAATGCGAGGCGCTTAGTGTGCCGCGCCGCGTGCACCAATCGGCAGTACCGTACGGCCAAACTGCGCGTTCAGCACTTCAGCCATCGCCAGGTAGATGGCGCTGGCACCGCAAATAATGCCTTCGTAGCCCGCGATGGTCAGCAGACCGTGGTTACCGGTGAAATTACCGATAGCCAGTAAAGCAAACAGCAGCGTCAGGCTGGCAAATACGAACTGCAATGCGCGGTTAGCGCACAGCGTGCCGAAGAACATAAACAGGGTGAAAACACCCCACAGACCGAGGAATACCCCGAGAAACTGTGCGTCGCTGGCTTCTGCCAGACCCATTTTCGGCAGCATCAGAATGCCGACCAGCGTCAGCCAGAATGCACCGTAAGAGGTGAATGCGGTCACGCCAAAGGTGTTGCCTTTCTTGTATTCCAACAGCCCTGCGATGATCTGGGCGATGCCGCCGTAGAAAATCCCCATGCTGAGAATAATAGAAGAAAGTGGGAAAAAGCCTGCGTTATGCAGGTTAAGAAGAATGGTGGTCATCCCGAAGCCCATCAGTCCTAACGGACCGGGATTCGCCAGCGAGTTCGTTTGCATAAATCCTCAGAATACAATAGTGGAGTTGTGTAGCTTGCTCGATGCCGCGCTCTGTCGGTATTTCCTGATCTCTGGCGAGCTGTCCTTGCTCGTCGTCCCGATAGACCCTTGCGATTTAACTGTGAAAGCTCGGTAACAGTAAAAACAACGCAACGGTGAAATTTTCAAAAAAATGTAAATTGCGGCGCGGCATAATAGCGGGACGATTGCGCGGATACAACAAGGCGCAAGAGGAATAGTTTGATCATAAAGGGGATCGCCTGCATTTTTTTTTCGCTCCCCCCCTTGATGAGGAAATTGTTGTCCCCATCTTATTTCCAACCGAAACGGTTTGACCTCTTGTAACGGGATGTGCTGGGCAGCGTGAGTTTGCCGAGGCATCGAAGAACGCCGTGTGGATGAGGAGACCTCGTGAGGGCAAAAATTGAATAATTGCACCTTGTTGAGTTGAAAATCCCCTTTTCGCCCGCATAGTAGGTTGAACGACCACACCGAATACGACTTTTTAGTGGAGATGTTTAGATGGGTAAGATTATTGGTATCGACCTGGGTACAACCAACTCTTGTGTAGCGATTATGGACGGTACGCAGGTTAAAGTACTGGAAAACAGCGAGGGCGATCGCACAACGCCTTCTATTATTGCTTATACGCAAGATGGTGAAATTCTGGTTGGCCAGCCCGCTAAACGTCAGGCTGTGACTAACCCGAAAAATACCCTGTTTGCTATCAAGCGTCTGATTGGCCGTCGCTTCAAAGATGAAGAAGTGCAGCGTGATAGCAATATCATGCCGTACAACATCGTTGCGGCAGATAACGGCGACGCTTGGCTGGAAGTGAAAGATCAGAAAATGGCACCGCCGCAGATCTCTGCTGAAGTGCTGAAAAAAATGAAGAAAACGGCAGAAGACTACCTTGGTGAAACCATCACCGAAGCGGTTATCACTGTGCCGGCGTATTTTAACGATGCGCAACGTCAGGCGACCAAAGATGCGGGCCGCATCGCGGGTCTGGAAGTAAAACGTATCATCAACGAACCGACAGCGGCTGCGCTGGCCTATGGTCTTGATAAAGAAGTCGGCAACCGCACCATTGCGGTTTATGACCTGGGCGGCGGTACGTTTGATATTTCCATCATCGAAATCGATGAAGTTGACGGCGAAAAAACCTTTGAAGTACTGGCAACCAACGGTGATACCCACCTGGGTGGCGAAGACTTCGACAGCCGTATGATCAACTATCTGGTTGATGAATTTAAGAAAGAGCAAGGCTTTGACCTGCGCAACGATCCGTTGGCGATGCAGCGTCTGAAAGAAGCAGCAGAAAAAGCGAAAATTGAGCTTTCCTCTGCGCAACAGACTGACGTTAACCTGCCGTACATCACGGCGGATGCCACCGGTCCGAAACACCTGAACATCAAAGTGACTCGCGCCAAGCTGGAGTCGCTGGTAGAAGAGCTGGTGACCCGTTCACTGGAGCCGCTGAAAGTCGCATTGCAGGATGCCGGGCTGTCCGTTTCTGACGTACAGGACGTGATTCTGGTGGGTGGTCAAACCCGTATGCCGCTGGTGCAGAAGAAAGTGGCTGACTTCTTTGGCAAAGAACCGCGCAAAGACGTCAACCCGGATGAAGCTGTGGCGATTGGTGCCGCGGTGCAGGGCGGCGTGTTGGCCGGTGACGTTAAAGACGTGCTGCTGCTGGACGTTACTCCGCTGTCGCTGGGTATCGAAACCATGGGTGGCGTGATGACGCCGCTGATCACCAAGAACACCACCATCCCGACCAAACACAGCCAGGTGTTCTCTACGGCGGAAGATAACCAGTCCGCTGTAACCATCCATGTGTTGCAGGGTGAACGTAAACGTGCGCACGACAACAAATCACTGGGTCAGTTTAACCTGGATGGTATTCAGGGCGCACCGCGCGGCATGCCGCAGATCGAAGTGACGTTTGACATCGATGCCGACGGCATCCTGCACGTTTCCGCTAAAGACAAAAACAGCGGCCGCGAGCAGAACATCACCATCAAAGCGTCTTCTGGCTTGAATGAAGATGAAATCCAGAAGATGGTGCGCGATGCAGAAGCGAATGCGGAAGCTGACCGTAAGTTTGAAGAGCTGGTACAGGCGCGTAACCAGGGCGATCACCTGCTGCACAGCACCCGTAAGCAGCTGGAAGAGTCTGGCGACAAGCTGGCCGCTAACGATAAAACCGCGATTGAAGATGGTCTGAAAGCGCTGGAAAGTGCACTGAAAGGCGAAGATAAAGCGGAGATCGAAGCGAAGATCCAAACGTTGATCGAAGCGTCTGCCAAACTGCTGGAAGCATCACAACAGCAGGCACAAGCTGGCGCAGGCAATGCAGATGATGCGGCGCGTAAAGAAGACGACGTTGTAGACGCTGAATTCGAAGAAGTGAAAGACAAAAAATAATCGCCCTTAGGCGGGCGCAACAACGGTGATAAGCCGTTGCTGGCAAACCAGGCACGGGCGTCGAGGAAACTCTGCGCCCGTGCACGCATGTTGAGGGCAGGAAAAAACATGGCGAAGCAAGATTATTACGAAGCGCTCGGCGTTGCCAAAGACGCCGATGAGCGGGAGATCAAAAAGGCCTACAAGCGCCTGGCGATGAAGTTTCACCCGGACCGTAACCCCGGTGATAAAGAAGCTGAAGCAAAATTCAAAGAGATCAAAGAAGCCTATGAAATTCTGACGGATGCGCAGAAACGGGCGGCTTACGATCAATACGGCCACGCCGCGTTTGAACAAGGCGGTATGGGCGGCGGCGGGGCTGGCGGTTTCGGCGGCGGCGCAGATTTTGGCGATATCTTTGGCGACGTATTCGGCGATATTTTTGGCGGTGGACGTCGTCAACGTGCCAGCCGCGGGGCCGATTTACGCTATAACATGGAGTTGACGCTGGAAGAAGCGGTTCGTGGCGTCGCCAAAGAGATCCGCATTCCGACGCTGGAAGAGTGCGACTCCTGTCATGGCAGCGGTGCAAAACCGGGCAGCTCGCCGGTCACCTGCCCAACCTGCCATGGCAACGGTCAGGTGCAGATGCGCCAAGGGTTCTTTACCGTTCAGCAAACCTGTCCGCACTGTCATGGGCGTGGCAAGATCATTAAAGATCCTTGCAACAAGTGTCATGGTCATGGCCGTGTTGAAACCAGCAAAACGCTGTCGGTGAAAATCCCTGCGGGCGTGGATACGGGCGATCGTATCCGCTTGTCCGGTGAAGGCGAGGCCGGGGAGCACGGTGCACCATCGGGCGATCTGTACGTTCAGGTGCAGGTAAAACCGCATCCTATCTTCCAGCGTGAAGAGAACAATCTCTATTGCGAAGTGCCTATCAACTTTGCGATGGCAGCCATGGGCGGTGAGATTGAAGTGCCGACGCTGGATGGCCGTGTGAAATTGAAGGTGCCTGCGGAAACGCAAACCGGAAAACTGTTCCGCATGCGTGGCAAAGGGGTGAAGTCGGTACGCGGTGGTGCGCAGGGCGATCTGCTGTGCCGCGTGGTGGTTGAAACGCCGGTTAATCTTAATGAGCGCCAGAAGCAACTGCTGAAAGAGCTGGAAGAGAGCTTTGGTGGACCTTCCGGTGAGAAAAACAGCCCTCGCTCTAAAAGCTTCTTTGATGGCGTGAAGAAGTTTTTCGATGATTTGACCCGCTAACGTTGCAGGTTGAGACAAAAAAACCGGTGATGTATCACCGGTTTTTTTACGCCTGCCGTTTCACTCAATATGCCCCTCATCGGCTAAATGTATATCCCTGCTATTGCTAATGACTTCTTTGAACCGATATCATTGGATTTTATAGGGAAATAATCAGGGAAAAAGATGAAACTGGGAAAAATCGTGTTATTTTTGGCGCTATTAGCCTGCTATGCCAATGTTCAGGCCGCCGGATTTAACTGCTCGCTCGAAAACCTCAATGAAACCGAAAAAACAATATGCAGCACGCCTGCGCTGAGTGGCATCGACTCCATCGCGAATCGGCGTTACACGATTGCCATAGATAATAGTGTGGCTAAAGGCTCTTTGATGAGGGAGCAACGCGAATGGTTGGCACGAAGAAATGCGTGCGGCACTAACGTTGACTGCATAAAATCTGAATATCAGCAGCAGATTCGCTATCTTGAAATGGTTCATCAATTTTCTTCTGTCAGAAATTTGTTTGGCAAATGGTTGGATAAGCCGTTAGAAAAAGGGATGAAAACCGCGTCAGGCTTCGCCATCGAGGAAGCGCCGTGGAAGATAAAAAGGCTGTTTCGTTTTCGCGGTGAAATGCGTAAGTATGATGAAAATAATGATGGTTACTGGCGTTTGCTAACGCACCGGATTATCAATGGTGATTTGGCCATCTTTTTTGCGGTAGCGAATTCGACCAATACCAAAATCTACATGTACACCGATTCGGTGCCTCACAGCAATGACTTAAAACTGGTTGCGCTTTTTGATTACAAGATGAGCACCGTATATACCCCGGTGGTGAGCTATCATGTTACGGACGACAATATCCTTAGCTATTCCATCAGTTACGGTCGCGGTGATTACCATTATGAAAAGCAGTTTGAGATAGAAGTATCGGATAAAGGACTGTCGGCCCCCAAAGAAGTACCCGCAACCACCGTCAGAGACTACGATGAAGAAGGTAGTGAAACGTGGACGGGATATTGTGGTATTGTAACCTGTACCAGCCGAGGCGGTTCTCCCGATGGGAAATGGCGTATTGCGGCGACTGACAGTATTTTCTATTTTCCTTCAGATCGCCCCGATCTCGGTGTTGATGTTTTCCTGCCTCAATTAGATCCCAATGAGAATAAATCATCCCAATGGGAGTATGATCGTCGCTATACCTGGGGGGATAAAAACGCGTTCTATTTTGACAATGACGGCGGTGTTGCCTGTGTTTGGAAAACCGATATCGAGAAGAAAACCACGACAAGAATATTACCCGTTGAAGGCCTGGTGCACCCTTACTATATAAAATACAAGGGTAAGGATTACATTGTTGCCAGACACCTATCTTATGAGGGTGAGTATGGTAACAGGGGCAGCGATGGTTATCTTGATGGATACTATATCGCTACGGAATAGTTAAGTAATTTATAGGTAATAGAAAGAGCCTTTTCCGGCAATGGCGCGAGATTTCGCGCCATATTTATTTGAAACGGTTTAGTGGCTTGCTTCCTGTGCTCTATAGGATGAGGCTTCAAATCTTTTTTTAAGCTCATCCATGACGGAGTTATATTTCGGTGTTGTTTCGGGTTTAATGCTCTTCTTTTCACGTACCATTGGTGCTGAGTTTACTGTATCCGTCTGGATGATTCTTGGCGGTACATACGATGCCGGCGGCATAGGGGGTGGCGGCGGTATTCCCGTTTTACTCGGTGTTACGGGCGCTGGCGGGATGAATGTGCTCATCGCGATAGGCGCTGGCGCAGGAGTTGCGACGAGAGGTTTTTTAATCGGCGAAGGGGTACCTGTGGCTAAATTACGGCTCAGAAGCTGTAGGAATTTACTGTGTTCGCTCGCGAAATTATCTGACTGTTTCCGCGCATAAATAATGCTGAGTTCACTGAGCGGCAGTTGTTTGGTCGGCACGGTAGATGATGCATAGGATGAAGGTGTAAATTTTATTGCGCTGTTTGATGCTTTTTTAACATCATGTTTAATAACGCCAGCAGCCGTATTTTTTGTCAATGATGGCGGTAAGGGTTGCATGAAATTTTTCATTAATGTGCTAATGTTCTTTGATATTGCTGCTCGCATGTGGTCTCCTGAGTGCTGGATGAATATTGAAGGTTAAGCAGAATATTAATTAAGTGAGCGTTATGCCGCTTCAATAATCTGCTGAACCTATAGTCTTAATAAGAAACGAATCCTTCAAAACGCGTAGAAATCTTCGTCAGGCTGTCGTCGAAACGATCGGGGGAATATTTCATTAAATTTTGTAGTTTAGCGTTTAATGCCGAGTCGTTATCACTATCAGCGGATGGCAAGCTCTCAAGCTTGGGTTTTAAATTCCTTGATAACGTCTCTATTTCTGCCATTAGCTGGTGATGAGCATGTTTTGACAGTTGGTCTTTAATTTCCTGGTTCATCAATGCGTCGGGATAGTGTTGCGTTACCGCGTCTAAGGCTGGTCTGATATAGGGATTCGCGCCAGCTCCCTTCGGTGTGAAGGCTTCATCGCTGTGTGGTGTCTCGCCGGAAAGGCCTGCATCCTGTGCGGCGCTGCCTAAGGTATGCAGATAGGCGTTACGAATGCCGTCACAAAGCCCTTTATGGTAGGCAATTTGCGCGGCGGCCGAGAGAACGTTTCCATCATGGCGTGCGTGGCCCTTGGTTTTTAAGAGATGATTGAGCACGGCGTTGTGGGTAACGGTTTCAAGCTCGGTGTGTGGATACGGCATGCTACTTGCGCGTGCGTCAGCGGAACCCCGTTGATGCTGTGTGATTTCTTGCTTTACGGCGTTAAGCGCCTTTAGCGATCCCGTGGCCAGACTGGCATTGCGTCCTTTCTGATAGGCTGTGGCAACTGCGTCTTGCAGACTGTGATTGAACAAACTGCGGCCCGCAATGTTGACTATCCCTTTTTGCAGCACATTGACGATGTGGCCCATTCCCAACGCTTTCACGAATGGTTTGTTTTTTAGTTGCTCCAGCTTGTCTAATGCGCCTGTGACTTTGGTATTGGGGTGTTGTGGCGGTGAGGTGTGAGCACCAGAGAGCGCCTGGCGAATGGATTGCTGTGTGTCAGCGGGGAGGGGGCTGAGCAGTTCATCCTGAACCGGTTTGGCATTTTGCTCCAGGCGCTTTAAGAAGTTGTCTTTATGGTTGCTATAGACGGCGCACAGGGCTGAGTCGATAGCCTGACTGGCATAGTGGGCATCTGCCATGCCTTTCTCTACGATCCCAAACTCCATGACGGCGCTATCGACAATCGTTTTTGCTTTTGTGAGCGTTTCCCCGCTGGTGGTGTTGGTTGTCGGTGTGGTTGCCGCATGCTGAGTCAGTGGCTTACCCAGAATCGGTCCCGAGATGGCTTGTCGGGTCAATCGTTTTCCCGCGCCCGCTTTGCGTAAATGACTTTTATTGACCTGCTGCTCGGCTTCCTGTGCGAGGGTAGCCATGATTTTTTGTCGGGCTGAGTGGGGATAGGCTGGCCTTGCTGCGCGGGTCTGTTGCGCTGTATCGGGTGTACGCGACGCGGTTGCGGCGTGTTTTGACTGATTAAATCTTGCCATCGCGCGCACATTGATACACTGCGTGAAGGGGTTGATGCACTGTAATAACGCGTTATTTTTTAGCGGCGTGCTCACCACCTCTGCTGCGGGTCTGCCGTTCGGCGCGCAGGCGTGTTGTGCTCTGTTGCCAAGCCCGTTCAGGGTGTTTAACGCAGAAGGCTGTGATGATGTTATCGGTGACGCCTGTTGAGCTTTTGGCTCCAGGTTCGTCAATACGATGGGAGAACATTTTTTGGCTACTGGCGCTACCATAGAAAACCTCATGAATAGTGGATGCGATATGCGCGCCAGCATAAAGTAGCGGTTAATTCCGGCTATAAAAAAAGCGCCTTACAGATTGAATCGGCATAAAGCGAGGATTGATGACGAGATAGCGGCAGGGGGAACCTGGGGGATGCGGTTTAAACGAGCAGAAACAAAAAACCGGCCAGAGCCGGTTTTTTCTTACAACGAGGAAGACAGATGTCTACGCAGGCAATTATTGCAGCGCGTTGATCTGAGCAGCCAGGTTGGATTTATGACGAGATGCTTTGTTCTTGTGGATCAGACCTTTGCTAGCCTGACGATCCACAATCGGTTGCATGTCGTTAAACGCTTTTTGTGCAGCTTCTTTATCGCCAGTAGCGATCGCGGCGTATACTTTCTTGATGAAAGTACGCATCATCGAACGACGGCTAGCGTTGTGCTTGCGACGCTTCTCAGACTGTACGGCGCGTTTCTTAGCTGATTTGATATTAGCCAAGGTCCAACTCCCAAATATATTCTTTCGAGGACAATTCAAAGGCCGAGGAATATGCCCGTTTAGCCTTCGTTTGTCAATGGATTTGTGCAAATAAGCGCCGTTTGTACGCCGACGCTTGTTACGTTGTGATGGCGCAGGATTTTAACAGCTTCGCGCTCGGGAATACAGCGTTTCCCAACAGAAATTCACGTTTACCTGACGAACTTTTGATAAGAAAGAGGAATTTCCGCTCACGCGGGGTAGCGCCGTGCAGGCGGTGCACGGCGCGATCGGTAGGCACTGCCGAGCAATTGCGTGACAAAAGGCGTGAATCGCGCCTTAACCTTAACCGCTGTACAAGGTATAATCCGCCGATTTCCATATCGTTAACCAAACTGTTCCTGAGTCGCCATGCAGCTAATCCGCGGTATACACAATCTCCGGGCACGCCATTATGGTTGTGTGCTCACCATCGGCAATTTTGACGGCGTACACCGTGGGCATCAAATGCTGCTTGAGCGATTAAAGCAGGAGGGGCTGGCGCGTCATTTGCCGGTGATGGTGATGACTTTCGAGCCACAGCCGCTCGAACTGTTTGCTGCCGATCAGGCACCTGCACGGCTTACCCGGCTGCGGGACAAGGTGAACTATCTGGCGCGCGCAGGCGTTGACGCGCTATTGTGCGTTAAGTTTGACGCGGCGTTCGCCGCACACGATGCGCAAGATTTTGTGCGCCACCTTCTGGTGGAAAAACTGGGTGTGAAATTTCTCGTTGTGGGGGATGACTTCCGCTTCGGGGCTGGTCGCAGCGGCGATTTCCTGTTATTACAGAAGGCGGGGCAGGCCCATGGTTTTGAGGTCATCAGCACCACGACGTTCTGCAATGGCGGTAGGCGCGTCAGCAGTACCGCAGTACGTGATGCGCTGCTGCATGACGATCTGCCACTGGCGCAGGAATTGTTGGGCCACCCTTACAGTATTTCCGGGCGCGTGGTGCATGGTAAAGCACTGGGCAGAACGTTGGGATTTCCGACCGCGAACCTGCCGATGAAACGCCAGGTATCGCCGGTCAGTGGGGTGTATGCCGTTGAAGTCTACGGCCTGGGCCCGACGCCGTTTCCCGGTGTCGCCAATATTGGCACCCGGCCAACGGTAGACGGCGATAAACGCCAGCAGTTGGAAGTGCATCTGCTGGATGTCGCCATGGATCTGTACGGGCGTCACATAGAAGTGGCGCTGTGTAAGAAAATACGAAATGAGCAGCGGTTTGCGTCGCTAGAAGCATTGACGCAGCAAATCGCCGAGGATGTGGTGACGGCCCGGACGTTTTTCGGGTTAGCAGCACCGGTGTAATATTCATACCCCAAGGTATGGCCGAAACTAAATCGAGAATCTAATGAGTGACTACAAAACTACCCTGAATTTGCCGGAAACAGGGTTCCCGATGCGTGGCGATCTGGCCAAGCGTGAACCTGACATGCTGAAACGTTGGTATGAACAGGATTTGTACGGAATTATTCGTCAGGCGAAAAAGGGCAAGAAAACCTTCATTCTGCATGATGGCCCTCCGTATGCGAATGGCAACATTCACATTGGTCACTCAGTTAACAAGATTCTGAAAGATATTATTGTCAAATCCAAAGGGCTGGCTGGCTACGATTCGCCGTATGTGCCGGGATGGGACTGCCACGGTCTGCCTATCGAACTGAAAGTTGAGCAACTGATTGGCAAACCGGGCGAGAAGGTGAGCGCGGCGGAATTTCGTCAGGCCTGCCGCAAGTATGCGGCGGAGCAGGTTGAAGGGCAGAAGAGAGACTTTATCCGTCTCGGCGTGCTGGGCGATTGGGATCGCCCGTATCTGACCATGGATTTCAACACCGAGGCGAATATCATTCGTGCGCTCGGCAAGATCATCGACAACGGGCATCTGCACAAAGGGGCTAAACCGGTGCACTGGTGTGCCGATTGCGGCTCTGCGCTGGCGGAAGCCGAGGTGGAGTACTACGACAAAACCTCTCCGTCTATTGATGTCGCTTTTACTGCCGTCGATGCAGCAGTGGTTGCGGAGAAATTTGGTGTCGCTTCCGTTGCTGGCCCGATTGCACTGGTTATCTGGACCACCACCCCGTGGACGCTGCCAGCGAACCGTGCGATTTCGCTGAATGCTGATTTCGTTTACCAACTGGTGCAGATTGACGGCAAAGCGCTGATCCTGGCCGCCGAACTGGTGGAAAGCGTGATGGCGCGCCTGGGCGTGACAAGCTGGACCGTGCTGGGTGAATGCAAGGGTAGCGATCTTGAACTGCTGCGTTTCAATCACCCGTTCCTGAATTTCGATGTGCCTGCGATTCTGGGCGACCACGTCACGCTGGATGCCGGTACCGGTGCGGTGCACACCGCGGGTGGTCACGGCCCGGATGACTATGTCATCAGCCAGAAATACCAGCTCGAAATTGCCAACCCGGTGGGGCCGAACGGCTGCTATCTGCCGGGTACGCACCCGAATCTGGACGGTAAGTTCGTCTTCAAAGCCAACGACATCATCGTTGACATGCTGCGTGAAAGCGGCGCGCTGCTGCATGTGGAAAAACTGCAACACAGCTATCCGTGCTGCTGGCGTCACAAGTCGCCGATCATCTTCCGTGCCACGCCGCAGTGGTTCGTCAGCATGGATCAAAAAGGGCTGCGTCAGCAGTCGCTGTCTGAAATCAAAGGCGTGCAGTGGATCCCGGATTGGGGTCAGGCGCGCATCGAATCCATGGTTGCCAACCGCCCAGACTGGTGTATCTCGCGCCAGCGTACCTGGGGCGTGCCGATGTCGCTGTTTGTCCACAAAGAGACCGAAGAACTGCACCCGCGCACGCCGGAGCTGATTGAAGCGGTGGCGAAACGCGTTGAGCAGGACGGTATTCAGGCATGGTGGGATCTCGATCCGGCCGATCTGCTGGGCGCTGATGCTGCCAATTATGTCAAAGTGCCGGACACGCTGGATGTGTGGTTCGATTCCGGATCGACCCACGCCTCTGTGGTGGATGTGCGCCCGGAATTCGCAGGGCATGCGGCCGATATGTATCTGGAAGGCTCTGACCAGCATCGCGGCTGGTTTATGTCCTCGCTGATGATCTCTACGGCGATCAAAGGTAAAGCCCCGTACCGCCAGGTGCTGACCCACGGCTTCACTGTCGATGGTCAGGGCCGCAAGATGTCCAAATCCATCGGCAACACCATCGCGCCGCAGGACGTGATGGACAAGCTGGGCGCGGATATTCTGCGTCTGTGGATCGGCTCCACCGACTATTCCGGTGAGATCGCCGTGTCCGATGAGATCCTCAAACGCTCTGCCGATGCTTATCGCCGCATCCGTAACACCGCGCGTTTCCTGCTGGCGAACCTGAACGGGTTCGATCCGGCATTGCACAGCGTGAAGCCGGAAGACATGGTGGTGCTGGATCGTTGGGCGGTAGGCTGCGCGCAAGCCGCACAGCAAGAGATCGTTGAGGCCTATGAAAGTTACGATTTCCACCGCGTGGTGCAACGCCTGATGCAGTTCTGCTCCATTGAAATGGGCTCGTTCTATCTGGACATCATCAAGGATCGCCAATACACCGCCAAGCACGACAGCGTGGCGCGCCGCAGTTGCCAGACCGCACTGTTCCACATTGTGGAAGCGCTGGTACGCTGGATGGCGCCGATCATGTCCTTCACCGCCGATGAAGTCTGGGGCTACCTGCCGGGTGAACGCGCGCAGTACGTGTTTACCGAAGAGTGGTATGACGGCCTGTTCGGGCTGGCGCAAGAGGAAACCCTGAACGATGCGTTCTGGGCCGACATGCTTAAAGTGCGTGCCGAAGTGAACAAGGTGATTGAGCAAGCGCGTAACGACAAGCGTATTGGTGGTTCGCTGGAAGCGGCGGTTACGCTGTATGCCGATGCCGAACTGTCCGAGAAGCTGGGGCGTCTGCAACAGGAGTTGCATTTTGCGTTGCTGACCTCCAAGGCGCGGGTTGAACGCTATGAAGATGCCCCGGCGGATGCGCAGGCAAGTGAACTCTCTGGCCTGAAAATTGCCTTAAGCAAAGCGGATGGGCACAAGTGCCCGCGTTGCTGGCACTATGAGTCCGATATCGGTGTGGATGCTGCACACCCAGAGGTATGCGGACGCTGTGCCACGAATGTGGGCGGTAATGGCGAAGAGCGTAAATTTGTCTGATGAATAAATCGATCTGTTCAAGCGGGTTGCGCTGGCTGTGGCTGGTGCTGGTAGTGTTGGCGGTGGATCTTGGCGTCAAATACTGGGTGCTGGCAAATTTTGAGTTGGGTGAAACCTGGGCGCTGTTTCCCTCGTTAAACCTGCACTATGCCCGTAACTACGGCGCAGCGTTTAGCTTCCTGGCAGATAAAGGCGGCTGGCAGCGGTGGTTCTTTGCCGGTGTCGCCATCATGATCGTGGTGGCGCTGCTGGTAATGATGTACCGCAATCGCGCCGACCAGAAGCTGAGCAATATTGCCTATGCGCTGATTATCGGCGGCGCGCTGGGGAACCTGTTCGACAGAACCTGGCACGGCTTTGTGGTCGATTACATTGACTTCTATGTCGGTGACTGGCACTTCGCGACGTTCAATCTGGCAGATACGGCCATTTGTATCGGGGCAGGTCTGGTGGTGCTGGAAGGCTTTCTGGCACCTCACGACGCCTCGGCGAAGCCGAAGGGGCAGGCATGACGCAGAGCGTACAGAATACCAGCGCCGTACTGCTGCATTTTGTGCTGACGCTGGAAGATGGCAGCGTCGCGGAATCGACCCGCGAACGGGGCAAACCCGCGCTGTTTCGCCTGGGCGATGAGAGCTTGTCTCCGGCACTGGAACAGCAACTCCTCGGCTTGTGCCGGGGAGATAAGCACCGTTTCACGTTGCCGCCGGAATCGGCCTTCGGGCCGTCCAACCCGGATTTGATTCAGTTCTTTCTGCGCCGCGATTTTGCCCAGACCGGCGTACCGGACGTAGGCACCATCATGCTGTTCAGCGGTGTGGCGGGCAATGATATGCCCGGCGTGATCCGTGAAGTGGCGGAAGAATCGATCACGGTCGATTTCAATCACCCGCTTGCCGGTCATCACGTAAGTTTTGACGTTGAGGTGATCGATATCGATCCTGTGGCGCAGGAGGTTGAGCGTGCAAATCTTACTGGCTAATCCGCGCGGTTTCTGCGCGGGCGTCGATCGCGCTATCAGCATTGTCGAGCGTGCGCTGGAAATTTACGGCACGCCGATTTATGTGCGCCACGAAGTGGTGCATAACCGCTATGTGGTGGATGGCTTGCGTGACCGTGGCGCGATCTTTATTGAAGAGATTGGTGAAGTGCCTGATGGGGCGATCCTGATTTTTTCTGCGCACGGCGTGTCTCAGGCCGTGCGGGCGGAAGCGAAGAATCGCGATCTGACCGTCTTTGATGCCACCTGCCCGTTGGTGACCAAGGTGCATATGGAGGTGGCGCGCGCCAGCCGCAAAGGGGTAGAAGCTATCCTGATCGGTCATGCGGGACACCCTGAAGTCGAAGGCACCATGGGGCAGTACAGCAACGATGACGGCGGCATGTATCTGGTGGAGTCGCCGGAAGATGTGTGGAATTTGCAGGTTAAAGATGAGGGGAACCTCTGCTTTATGACGCAAACCACGCTGTCGGTGGATGACACCTCGGCGGTGATCGATGCGCTGCGTGAGCGCTTCCCGCAAATTATCGGCCCGCGTAAAGACGATATCTGCTACGCCACCACCAACCGTCAGGAAGCGGTGCGCTATCTGGCGGAACGCGCCAACGTGGTGCTGGTGGTTGGATCGAAAAACTCGTCCAACTCCAACCGGTTGGCTGAGCTGTCCCAGCGTGCTGGCATACCCGCTTACCTTATCGACTCCGCGAATGATATTCAGGAACGCTGGCTGACAGACGCGGCGTGCGTGGGTGTGACGGCGGGGGCTTCTGCGCCGGACATTCTGGTTCAGCAGGTGATTGAGCGCCTTAAATCCCTGGGTGGAAAAGTCGCACTCGAGCTGGAAGGTCGTGAAGAGAATATTGTCTTTGAAGTACCGAAAGAGCTGCGCGTAGAAGTGAAGCAGATCGATTGATACTGGCGTGAGGCAGGGTAAAAAATAGCAGGGTGATATCCCTGCTATTTTTTTGCCTGAGTTTTCACCTCTTTCCAATGCATAAAAACTGCATGATTATGCGTAATTACCTCTCTTGCCTATTCGGTCGAATTTGCCTGTCCCTGTGCTTCGAACGCCTTCTGGGGGATAGCTTTTACTGATTACTCGCCCTTTTTGTCAGAAATTTCTAATCCTGTGTGAAATCCGCTGGCAGCCGTCGCGTTGGCCCGCTAACCTGAGAACGTTTTTACGGCGCAAGTGAAAAAAGAGAGATAACGATGAAGGATGCAATACGTGTAGCGATTGCCGGTGCCGGTGGTCGAATGGGGCGTCAACTGATCCAGGCGGTTTCGCAGATGGAAGGCGCGGTGCTCGGTGCGGCGCTAGAGCGCGAAGGTTCATCGCTGGTTGGGGTTGATGCCGGTGAGCTGGCGGGGCTGGGCACGCTGGGCGTTACCGTGCAGGATTCGCTGGCTGCGGTAGGTGATGATTTTGATATCTTCATCGATTTCACGCGCCCTGAAGGCACATTGGTACATCTGGCATTCTGCCGCCAGCATGGCAAGGGCATGATTATCGGTACCACAGGCTTTGATGATGCGGGCAAAGCGGCTATCAGCGCGGCTGCTCAGGAGATTGGTATTGTATTTGCCGCCAACTTTAGCGTGGGTGTCAACGTGATGCTGAAATTGCTGGAGAAAGCGGCCACGGTGATGGGCGACTACACGGATATCGAGATTCTGGAAGCGCATCACCGCCATAAAGTCGATGCCCCGTCAGGGACGGCGTTGGCGATGGGTGAAGCCATTGCGGGAGCGTTAGGGCGCGATCTGAAAACCTGCGCGGTCTATGCGCGTGAAGGTCACACCGGCGAACGTGTGCCAAACAGTATCGGTTTTGCCAGCTTGCGTGCCGGGGATATCGTCGGTGAGCACACTGCGATGTTTGCGGATGTAGGCGAGCGCATTGAGATTAGCCATAAGGCTTCCAGCCGCATGACCTTCGCTAATGGTGCGGTTCGTGCTGCAATTTGGTTAAAGGCTAAAAAATCAGGTATTTTCGATATGAGAGATGTGCTTTCACTGAACGATCTTTGATTTTATTTTATTGTTAACTCAATGAATTGGATGGCTTATTTGTCATCCTTTTTTATTATTTAGAGTTTTTTTGATTATTATATGTCGTAATTGGTGAAAATTGCTATTTCCTCCGGTTTTTACTGTTTTTGGTGGCGTTTTTTTAACCCGTCATTGCCTGATCAGGCGCCTGCTGGTCAAATATTCCCTTCTGGCTAATAATGTTGCCAGGCAACCGTTTACTTTGCCTTTTTGAGGGCTGTTTTTGTGGCTGTAGCCAGTCAGTGACGCTGTAAGCCATAAAAAATGGAGAAAAATGTCGGTTAGAGTGGACAAGTTGAACGGCCATCATTAAAATGCGCGCAATTTGCCAAAAGTTTACCTAAAAGGTAATTTTTGCATTGATTTGGAGTGACTAATCTGAATTAATATGCAGATAACATGATTGTTTATTCCTTGGAGGGTGTTTTGATTAAGTCAGCGCTATTGGTTCTGGAAGACGGAACCCAATTCCACGGTCGTGCCATCGGGGCAGAGGGAACGGCAGTGGGGGAAGTGGTCTTCAATACGTCGATGACCGGTTATCAAGAAATCCTCACTGATCCTTCCTATTCCCGCCAAATTGTTACTCTCACTTATCCCCATATTGGTAATGTCGGCACTAACGCCAGCGACGAAGAATCCCCCTCTGTTCATGCTCAAGGCCTGGTTATTCGCGATCTGCCGCTGATTGCCAGCAACTACCGTAATGAAGAGAGCCTCTCGGATTACCTGAAACGCAATAACATCGTTGCCATCGCCGATATCGATACGCGTAAGCTGACTCGCTTGCTGCGTGAGAAAGGGGCGCAGAATGGCTGCATTATTGCCGGAGATGCGCCGGATGCCGCGCTGGCACTGGAAAAAGCCAAGGCATTCCCTGGCCTGAAGGGCATGGATCTGGCAAAAGAAGTGACGACGCAAGAACCTTATGGCTGGACGCAAGGCAGTTGGACGTTAGCCGGTGAACTGCCTGCCGCCAAAGCGGAAAGTGAATTGCCGTACCACGTGGTGGCTTATGACTACGGTGTGAAGCGCAACATTCTGCGTATGCTGGTCGATCGTGGCTGCCGTCTGACGGTTGTGCCTGCCCAGACCTCCGCAGAAGAGGTGCTCAAACTGAATCCGGATGGCATTTTCCTCTCCAACGGTCCCGGTGACCCGGAGCCGTGTGACTACGCCATCACGGCAATCAAAGCCTTCCTGGAGACCGACATTCCGGTATTTGGTATCTGCCTCGGTCATCAACTGCTGGCGCTGGCAAGCGGTGCTAAAACGGTCAAAATGAAATTTGGTCACCATGGTGGTAACCACCCGGTGAAAGATCTGGATGCAGACTGCGTGATGATTACCGCGCAGAACCACGGTTTCGCCGTGGATGAAAACTCACTGCCTGCGACGCTGCGCCCAACGCACAAATCGCTGTTTGACGGCTCCCTGCAAGGGATTCATCGCACGGATAAAGCGGCATTCAGTTTCCAGGGGCACCCGGAAGCCAGCCCTGGTCCGCACGACGCGGCCCCTTTGTTCGATCACTTTATCGAACTGATTCAATCTTATCGTGCCAATGGTAAATAATCGGGAGCAGAAAAATGGCAAAACGTACTGATATTAAAAGCATCCTGATCCTTGGTGCTGGCCCGATCGTTATCGGTCAGGCCTGTGAATTCGACTACTCTGGCGCGCAGGCGTGTAAAGCGCTACGTGAAGAGGGTTATCGCGTCGTTCTGGTGAACTCCAACCCGGCGACCATCATGACCGACCCGGAAATGGCCGATGCGACGTATATCGAGCCGATCCACTGGGAAGTAGTGCGCAAAATCATCGAAAAAGAGCGTCCAGATGCGGTGCTGCCGACCATGGGCGGTCAGACGGCGCTGAACTGTGCGCTCGAGCTTGAGCGTCAGGGCGTGCTGGCGGAATTTGGCGTTACCATGATCGGTGCGACCGCCGATGCTATCGATAAAGCGGAAGATCGCCGCCGCTTCGATATCGCCATGAAGAAGATTGGCCTGGAAACCGCGCGTTCCGGTATCGCGCATACCATGGAAGAAGCGCTGGCCGTGGCCGCTGATGTGGGCTATCCCTGCATTATCCGTCCCTCCTTTACCATGGGCGGCAGCGGTGGCGGCATCGCGTATAACCGTGAAGAGTTTGAAGAAATTTGTGCACGCGGTCTGGATCTGTCACCGACCAAAGAGCTGCTGATCGATGAATCCCTCATCGGTTGGAAAGAGTACGAAATGGAAGTAGTGCGCGATAAGAAAGACAACTGCATCATTGTCTGTTCCATCGAAAACCTGGATGCCATGGGTATCCACACCGGTGACTCCATTACCGTTGCGCCAGCGCAAACCCTGACGGACAAGGAATACCAAATCATGCGTAACGCCTCCATGGCGGTACTGCGTGAAATCGGGGTAGAAACCGGCGGCTCCAACGTGCAGTTTGCGGTCAACCCGAAAACCGGTCGCCTGATCATTATCGAAATGAACCCGCGTGTATCGCGCTCCTCGGCGCTGGCCTCCAAGGCGACGGGCTTCCCGATTGCCAAGATTGCCGCCAAACTGGCCGTAGGCTACACGCTGGATGAGCTGATGAACGACATCACCGGCGGTCGTACCCCGGCGTCGTTCGAGCCTTCCATTGACTATGTTGTCACCAAGATCCCGCGCTTTAACTTCGAAAAATTTGCCGGTGCCAACGATCGCCTGACCACTCAGATGAAATCAGTCGGCGAAGTGATGGCGATTGGCCGCACCCAGCAAGAGTCGCTGCAAAAAGCGCTGCGTGGTCTTGAAGTCGGCGCAACGGGCTTCGATCCGAAAGTGGATCTGGACGATCCGGAAGCGTTGACTAAAATCCGCCGCGAGCTGAAAGACGCAGGCGCTGAGCGTATCTGGTACGTCGCGGATGCTTTCCGCGCTGGCATGTCTGTGGACGGCGTGTTTAACCTGACCAACATCGATCGCTGGTTCCTGGTGCAGATTGAAGAGCTGGTGCGTCTGGAAGAGCAGGTTGCCGAGAAGGGCGCGACGGCGCTGACAGCCGATTTCCTGCGTACCCTGAAACGCAAAGGCTTTGCCGATGCGCGTCTGGCGAAGCTGGCCGGTGTTTCTGAAAACGAAATCCGCAAACTGCGCGACAAATATGACCTGCACCCGGTCTACAAACGTGTCGATACCTGTGCGGCAGAGTTCGCCACCGATACCGCGTATATGTACTCCACCTACGATGAAGAGTGCGAAGCTAACCCGAATCAGGATCGCGACAAGATCATGGTGCTGGGTGGCGGGCCGAACCGTATCGGACAGGGCATCGAGTTTGACTACTGCTGTGTGCATGCGGCGCTGGCGTTGCGCGAAGACGGTTATGAAACCATCATGGTTAACTGTAACCCGGAAACGGTCTCAACCGATTACGACACCTCTGACCGCCTCTACTTCGAGCCGGTAACGCTGGAAGATGTGCTGGAAATCGTCCGCATCGAGAAACCGAAAGGCGTTATCGTGCAGTATGGTGGTCAAACGCCGCTGAAACTGTCGCGTGCGTTGGAAGCCGCGGGTGTGCCGGTGATTGGCACCAGCCCGGATGCCATTGACCGTGCCGAAGACCGTGAGCGTTTCCAACAGGCAGTGAATCGTCTGGGTCTGAAACAGCCGGAAAACGCCACCGTCACCTCCATCGAACAAGCGGTGGAAAAAGCGCGTGGTATCGGTTATCCGCTGGTGGTTCGTCCTTCTTACGTGCTGGGCGGTCGTGCGATGGAAATCGTCTACGACGAAATCGATTTGCGCCGTTACTTCCAGAATGCGGTCAGCGTGTCCAACGATGCGCCGGTACTGCTGGACCGTTTCCTCGATGATGCCATCGAAGTGGACGTGGACGCTATCTGTGACGGCGAACGCGTGCTGATTGGCGGCATTATGGAACACATCGAACAAGCGGGCGTGCACTCCGGTGACTCTGCCTGTTCATTGCCGGCTTATACGCTGAGCAAAGAAATTCAGGATGTGATGCGCCAGCAGGTAGAAAAACTGGCGTTCGAACTGAGCGTGCGCGGGTTGATGAACGTGCAGTTCGCCGTGAAGAACAACGAAGTCTACCTGATTGAAGTGAACCCGCGCGCCGCGCGTACCGTGCCGTTTGTCTCCAAGGCGACCGGTGTGCCGCTGGCGAAAGTGGCCGCGCGCGTGATGGCGGGCAAGACGCTGACGGAACAGGGTGTCACCAAAGAGGTTATCCCACCGTATTACTCCGTGAAGGAAGTGGTGCTGCCGTTCAACAAGTTCCCCGGCGTTGACCCGATTTTAGGGCCAGAGATGCGCTCTACCGGTGAAGTGATGGGCGTGGGCCGCACCTTTGTCGAAGCGTTCGCCAAGGCGATGCTGGGCAGCAACTCGCCGATGAAGAAATCAGGACGCGCCTTGCTCTCGGTTCGTGAAGGGGATAAAGCACGCGTTGTGGATCTGGCAGCCAAGCTGCTGAAACACGGCTTTGAACTGGATGCAACTCACGGCACCGCCATTGAGTTGGGTGAAGCGGGCATCAATCCGCGTCTGGTGAACAAGGTGCATGAAGGGCGTCCGCACATTCAGGACCGTATCAAGAACGGCGAGTACACCTATATCGTCAACACCACCGCAGGGCGTCAGGCGATTGAAGATTCCAAACTGATTCGCCGCAGCGCATTGCAGTATAAGGTGCATTACGATACCACCATGAACGGCGGCTTCGCTACGGCGATGGCGCTGAACGCGGATCCGACCGAGAAAGTGACCTCGGTGCAGGAAATGCACGCGCAGATTAAAGGTTAATCAGCGCTAACCAAGAAGCCAGCGCGAGTGCGCTGGCTTTTTTATGGGCGAAGATAATACAATTATTCACATCTTAAACGTGTTTTAATAATAAACACTCCCTCAAAGAAAGGACGAAAATAGCGTTAATCCTTAATTGAGATTTTTTTTTAATAACGATGGCGTAAATACGATGCCTATAGTCCATTCTTTTTTTGAATGGAGTCAAAGAATGCCTGTTTCAGCTCTGCAATATCGTTTGTCTACGGAATATTACCACGATAAATCGTGCAATAAAAAAAGTGAGAAAGCTTTAAAATCAATTAATTCAAATTCATCTGTTAATGTTCAGGGTTTCAGTTCTCAAATTAACCATGTCGAAAACTCTCCGAGAATATTCAACACATCATCAACCTTTCTTCCTGCTCGGAAAAGTGCAATAGCAACAACGATTCAACTTATGCTGTTGTTGAATTTTTTGCACAGATCGGATGCTGCTTCGTTTGCTTATAAAGAGAATCCATTATCAAACCTGGATAGTGATCTCACCCTTGCTAATCGTAGTTACTCCTTTGACAATTATCCGATTTCCATGTCTCTTGCTGACGATGGGTATGTTTCCCAACCGCCCTTATTGTTGCCAGAAGTAAAGCGGGAAGTGACATATTATGATAATAGTAATGGCACGCTTTTTATCAATGAAAACAGCCACATTCTTTCTGATGATGAAAAAAAGGATGCGCTGATTTCGGCCATTAAGCACTATCTGGTGTCTGATGGGCAATTAACTGCCGAACAGGGTCAGGATTTTGAGCTGTCATTGAAGCAGTGGGCAAAAGCCGGTCCTCTCTTTATTACTCCACTGG
Source organism: Candidatus Symbiopectobacterium sp. NZEC151 (assembly GCF_025962655.1). Classification (GTDB taxonomy): domain Bacteria; phylum Pseudomonadota; class Gammaproteobacteria; order Enterobacterales; family Enterobacteriaceae; genus Symbiopectobacterium. Next base: position 68,985 of record NZ_JAGFPE010000005.1, read on the forward strand.
CTGAGAGCACTGATCGAGTGAAGCGAGCATTGATGCCTGAGTACGATCCTCGAACCGCAGAGCATATAAAAGAACACTGTGCCTTTGAGGAAGAAATACTCAATGCTAAAGGCGAGAACGAAGGCAAGCTGCTTTTATTTCAAGCCCAGAGAGCAGAGAACCCCTTCAGGATGATTTATGATGACACGGAGGGGGGCCCACGGCCTGAAGCCCGGGGCGCCGCCGAGGGATTAAATATTGTGACGGACATACTGACGCTGGGGATAAAACCGTTAATTGGTAAGCTCATTGCGAATGCAAAACGCCGTGAGTACTATAAAAATCAAGGTGATGAAATTTGTGCTGAACGCTTTCGTCGACTAACCATTGCTGAGATTGCGACCTCTCTTGATGTTGATGGTATCGCGTTCAAATTCCGCGGTGTGGCCCGTAAAGTGAAACCGACTGAATTGCTGCATACCACTCCGGGTCAGAAAAGGGCGGCTTATTATGTTCAGAATCCGCGCAGCGGGATTAAGAAAGAAATATTACTAGAACTTAAACCGGGGAATACCGCTATCCATACCGAAGGTGGGGAGATCTTTCTGAAACCAACGGATAATCCCAATGAATTTATGACATATCACCCTTATGCTACCAGACCTGAGTTATTGCAGAGAAAGGTGATTGTCGATGAGGAGACGCTTGCGTGGCGATATGCTGACACCTTCGATGCCGCCAATCTTAATGTTGAGGTGAGGGAAGGGAAAAAGCAGATACCGTTGTACGGCGAATATTACGATCTGAACAAAAATGGAGAGGGAAAGTTTGAGATCGTGGTACGAAAAGCCTCAGGCTCCCACGAGTTTGTACCGGTATACCTTGAACCATTATCCAACACCTGGCACATGCGAACGCATAACCAGCATCCAGTGTTTACCCACGAACAGGAAAATATCATTAACACGCTCCGCATCGAACCAGACAGGGGTTTCAACTATATTCCCTGCACCAATAATAACCCACGGTATTATGGCTCGGGAAAGATATATCGTGCAGAGAAAATTGACGACACTTCACATTATCCCTGGGGGCGATATATTGAAATGAACGGGGAAGTTGTGCCAGTGAGAGAAGTGGTTTCTCCCGGGCGAGGCGTTCATTATGAGGTGTATAATAGTCATTATCCTGATAAAGAACATTATCTGGTATCCTGGGACGGTGGGCGCTGGGTATTTGAGCGTCCAACCTCTATTCATGTGTCGAGTGCGCTTGAAAAGCAGATTACCTCGGATATGTTTACCAATAATATCGATGTAACGCAGTTGTCCTCTCCGGATAAGAATGGATTGCGATGGGATGAAAATAACAAGAGCTATTTGAATGTTAACAACCAATTTATTCATGTGAAAAAAATGGGTAATAACCGTTTTCTGCTGATGAAACCGGTGCATGGCCCTAAGATAGTTCTTCGACTGAAGAAGAATAAGTTTTACCAGGAGAATCTCGCCGAAAGGTTGGAGAATATTATGACAGTAGGTCTGGGCGGTAGAAAAAGAAAAACGGCGCTCAGCGTACTGAAAGAGGTTGACGGTTTTACCGAGGCGTCGGCGGAAAAATTACTCTCTGAGTATCGTTTTCAGGAAAAGGGACTCTTTAATGACTATGCCTTTGCGTTGGAAATTGAACAAACGGGTACAATTCCCCCATGGGCTAAAAGATTAAAAAAAGACGCGCCTCTAGAGCCAGGAACGTCAAAAATTATGGATACCATTACCTTAATGAAGCCCGATTTCCCCGTGCACAAAGTTGATTTTCATGTAGGTAAGCTCATCGGTGAGGGGACCAATGGGGAAGTTTTTATTGATGCAGATGATAATGCATATCTCATAAAGGTTTACCTGGCCGATGAGGGGGAGTCGATCGCAGAGATTGCCAAACATGAGGCCGAGGTGTTTAGGCGCTATTACGGAGAAGACGCTGCCATGCACCTGGTGGATGATGAGGGCGTTTCATATGTCAGAATGTATAAAATTCCTGGTGAAACGCTGAGTTCCTTACCACCCGGTTCGTTGCCGAATAATGCCGAGGAAAAATTTGTTGATATGATCGAGAGACTCAACAAGCTGGGCATCATGCATGATGACCTTCATACTGAAAATGTGCTGTGGGATTCGAGCTCGCAATCCTTTTTCCCGATAGATATCAATAATATTAAAGAAAAATATTTCAGTTCAGATATCAATGAAAAAATAGCCATAAATACCTATGACCAAAGAAATTGGGCTTCTGTATTGCAATGTATAGCGCAGAAGAAAAGCGTGCCAACGTCTGCGGATGGGGGGGAATAAAAGCAGGGAATTGGTACGTGATTAAAAAACCAGCGTGTAAGCGCTGGTTTTTACTGTCAGGGCGGTGAGGGGATGTGTTACCCCAATGCCACCTTGATGCCCAGTGCAATCAACACGGTGCCCAGCAGTTTATCTACCAGCTTTTGCGCTTTTTCCAATGCACGACGGACCGGGCCGCTTTGGAACAGCAGTACCAGCAACGGCCACCAGACGACGGCAAGTGCCCAGATAATAAAGGCATACCACAGTTTTTCCCCGACGCTGGAGTGGGTGCTGAGTACCTGAGTGAACATGGCAAGAAAGAACAGGGTGGCTTTCGGGTTAAGCAGATTGCACAGATAGCCTTGCAGGAAGGCTTTTTTCAAGCTGACTTCCTGGCGCGGTAGTGAAGCAACATTCAGCTTGCTGCCACCCTGCGAGAGTAATGCCTGAATACCGATCACGATCAAGTAAAGCGCACCTGCATACTTTAAAATGTTGAACAGCCACGGCGTGGTAGTGATTACCACCGCTAATCCTGCGACGCAATAGGCCATGTGGGTTGCGACGCCCGCGATAACGCCAAAGGCGGTCATCATGGCTGGCAAACGCGCATAGCGTGCGGCGTTTTTAATCACCAGAAAGAAATCGGGGCCGGGTGAAAGCATACCCAGCGTCGCGATGGTGGCGACAAACAGTGAGGTTTCAAGCATCAACAGCGTCCAAATGGGTGACGAAGCGGAAAAAGGGTGTGCGGTCGATCTTAACGCGGTAACGCGCGTGATGCACTCATAAGATTTTATTCTTACCCGCAATATTGGCAATCGGACCGCGTTGTGTTAACAAGTCTCCTTGCTTTATTTATGGTTATACCCGTTATTATTTCGAATTATTCAGTGTGTCTTCATTTTATCAGTCAGGGTCTTCGTATGGTCAGTGAAACACCACAGCAACGGGAAATCACCCGGCTGTGTATCCAATGCGCGCTGATGCTGTTGCAGCACGGCGCGGAGAGCACGGTCGTTGAGCAACTCTCTTCGCGCCTCGGGATGGCGCTCGGGGTGGATAGCGTAGAAAGCTCCATTTCGGCCAACGCCATTGTCCTTACCACCATCATGAATGGACACTGCCTGACGTCGACGCGCAAGAACGTCGATCGTGGCATCAACATGCATGTGGTGACAGAGGTGCAGCACGTGGTGATCATGGCTGAGCACAAGCTGCTGGATGTCGCTGGCGTTGAAAAACGCCTGACGGGCATCAAGCCGCTGCGCTATCCGCGCTGGCTGGTGGTGACTATCGTTGCGCTGTCGTGCGGCTGTTTCAGTAAGCTCAACGGCGGCGGTTGGGATGCCTTTGTGGTCACCATGCTTGCCAGCGGTGTAGCAATGTATGTGCGTCAGGTATTGACGTCGCGCCATCTCAATCCCTTGATCAACTTCTGTATTACCGCCTTTGTCGCCACGTCGGTATCCGGGCTGTTGCTGCGTGTTCCGACGTTTCATCAAACCTCGACGGTGGCGATGGCGGCCAGTGTGCTGCTGCTGGTGCCCGGTTTTCCGCTGATTAACGCGGTAGCGGATATGTTTAAAGGGCATGTGAATACCGGGCTGGCGCGCTGGGCGGTTGCCAGCCTGCTGACGCTGGCAACCTGTATTGGCGTCGTGGCTGCAATGGCAATATGGGGGTTACGCACATGGGCTTAACGCTGCTGTGGGGGCTATTGCAGGATGTCTTGCTGGCGGCAGTGCCTGCGCTGGGTTTTGCTATGGTGTTCAATGTGCCGGTCAAGGCGCTGCCTTATTGCGCACTGCTGGGTGGCGTGGGGCACGGTGCGCGTTTCCTGTGCGTGCAGATGGGCATGCCTGTCGAATGGGGATCGTTTTTGGCGGCCATATTGATCGGGGTGATCGGGATCCGCTGGTCGCGCTGGCTGCTGGCGCACCCGAAAGTGTTTACCGTTGCGGCGGTGATTCCGATGTTCCCCGGTATTTCAGCGTATACCGCGATGATCTCGCTGGTGGAGCTTTCCCATCAGGGATACAGCGAAGCGTTGATGCGCGTACTGATCACGCATTTCCTTAAGGCCTCATTTATTGTCGGTGCGTTGTCGATTGGGTTGTCTCTTCCGGGGATTTGGTTGTATCGCAAACGTCCTGGCGTGTAGCGGCATTAAGATTTTGCTTATTTTGCCCATCAGAAAATCGCCGTATCGACGTACCCATCACCTTTACGTATAGTGTCTGCAATTTTTGAGCTATAGGGCTTTACCATGGTGATTAGTTTGATTGCAGCACTGGCGGTAGATCGTGTTATCGGCATGGAAAACGCCATGCCGTGGCATTTGCCGGCGGATCTGGCGTGGTTTAAGCGCCAGACGTTAAATAAGCCCATTATTATGGGGCGTAACACGTTTCGCTCTATCGGCCAGCCATTGCCGGGAAGGAAAAATATTGTCGTCAGCAGCCATGCCGGCGACGATGAGCGTGTGACCTGGGTGTCGACCCTGGAGGCGGCGTTGGAAGCGGCCGAAGGGGCGGAAGAGGTGATGGTGATTGGTGGCGGCAGTATTTATCAGCAAATGCTGCCCCAGGCTTCACGTCTGTATCTGACGCACATTGACGCCGAAGTGGAAGGTGATACCCATTTCCCGGAGTACGAACCGGATGCCTGGTCATCGGTGTTCAGCGAGTTTCATGATGCTGATGAGAAGAACTCGCACAGCTATTGCTTTGAGATTCTCGAACGGCGTTAACTGAATAGGCGCACGCGCGGGGCAATCTGGCCGCGCGTGTTTTACTTATTCTGCGCCGACTGCTGCCATGCCTTGTGCCAATGACGGCTGAGTAAAGATCCGCTTATCCTCCCAGCGCAACATCGTCAATTCGCCTCCCCAGCAGCAGCCCGTATCCAACGCATAAATGTTATCCGGCGTCCACTTTCCTTCCAGAGAGGCCCAGTGGCCGAATGCGATGGCGTAGCCCGGCGTTTCTGCATTCCCTTCTACGACCGGGCTGGGCAAGTAAAACCACGGCTTGAGCAATGAAGGTGCCTGTGACGGTGCCTCTTTGCATATCATGTCCAACTGCCCGCCTGAGAAGCAGTAGCGCATGCGGGTGAATACGTTGGTGCTAAAGCGCAGACGCGGCAAACCACTCAGTTCCGGGCTCCAGTGATTGGGCATATCGCCGTACATGGCGTCCAAAAACAGTGGATAGCTGTCGCTGCTGAGTATGGCTTCCACTTCCCGTGCGCACATTTGCGCGGTGGCCAGATCCCACTGCGGCGTTACGCCAGCATGGGCCATCACCAGTTTGAGATCGTCGTCGACCAGCATCACCGGTTGGCGGCGCAGCCAGTTAATCAGGGTATCAACATCCCGTGCGTTCAGCAGATCGTTAAGCCTGTCTTTCGGCTTGTTCCTGCTGATACCCGCATAAACCGCCAGCAAATGAAGATCGTGGTTGCCCAGCACCGTCTGTGCGGCCGAGCCTAACGAACGCACATAGCGCAGCACCTCCAAGGAAGCCGGACCGCGTGCCACCAGATCGCCAGTAAACCACAGCCTGTCGTGCGCCGGATTGAAAGAAACCTGCGCCAACAGCGCCATTAGCTCGTCAAAGCAGCCGTGCACATCGCCAATTAAATAGGTAGACATAATCAATGAATCAGTGAGGGGATCGCTAAACGAAAAACAGAAATAGGAACCTGAAAGGCATCGCCCTGATGATCGATCATGTGGTAATGACCTTCCATCGTGCCCAGCGGCGTTTCCAGCACCGTACCGCTGGTGTACTGAAATTCACTGCCAGGTTCGATCACCGGTTGTTCCCCGACCACGCCTTCGCCCTGAACTTCAGTTTGACGTCCGTTGGCGTTGGTGATCATCCAGTAACGCCCAAGCAGTTGGACAGGATTACGCCCCAGATTGCGGATTGTGATGGTGTAAGCAAAGACAAAGCGGCTCTCATCGGGCTCGGACTGCGCTTCAACATAAAAACTCTGAACCTGAACACAAACACGGGGCGTATTAATCATCGCGACACTTCCAGTTATTCCTGCGTTGGCGGATGCTCAGACAGCCAGTTGGCCAGCCGGCAGTATTGCTCTACAGAGATATTTTCCGCACGGGTGGTGGGATCAACCTCTAACGCGATAAGCTGCTCGACGCTGAACACATTGCCCAGACTGTTGCGCAATGTTTTGCGGCGCTGGTTAAATGCGGCTGTGGTAATGCGACTCAGCACGCGGACATCAGCAACAGGATAAGGCTGTACGGCATGCGGAACAAGACGCACGACAGCAGAATCCACTTTGGGCGGCGGCGTAAAGGCGGTAGGCGGCACTTCGAGTACCGGAATCACCTGGCAATAGTATTGTGCCATCACGCTTAACCGACCATAGGCTTTGCTGTTCGGACCAGCGACAAGGCGGTTCACCACTTCTTTTTGCAACATGAAGTGCATATCGCGAATAGCGTGAGTATAGCTAAACAGATGGAACATCAACGGCGTTGATATGTTGTAAGGTAAGTTGCCAAAAACGCGTAACGGCTGACCAATCTGTTGTGATAGCTCGGAGAAATTCACCGTCATGGCATCTTGCTGGATAACGGTTAGCTTATCTTTGAGCTGCGGATGTACCGTTAATCGAGCCGCCAGATCGCGGTCCAGTTCGACAACCGTAAACCGGGTCAGGTGTTCGGCAACGGGCAGCGTTAACGCGCCGAGGCCGGGACCAATCTCCACCATGGCGTGATCGGCCTGGGGATGAATGGCGGAGACAATACTCTCGATCACGAACTGATCGTTTAAAAAATTCTGCCCGAAACGCTTACGGGCAAAGTGGCCTTGATGGACGCGATTATTCATTACGGTGTTTCGTTATGGTGTTGAGTCATGTTGATGGCAAGCTGCAATGCCGTGATAAAGCTGCCCGGTTCTGCGTCACCGGTTCCCGCCAGCGAGAGCGCGGTGCCGTGATCGACAGAGGTTCGGATAAAGGGTAAGCCTAGCGTAATGTTAACCGCTCGGCCAAACCCCTGGTATTTCAATACCGGCAGCCCTTGATCGTGATACATCGCCAGTACGGCGTCTGCTTCTTTCAGGTATTTGGGCTGGAATAGCGTATCTGCGGGCAACGGGCCCACCAGATTCATCCCCTGTGCGCGCAGCTCATCCAGCGCAGGAATGATGATATCCAACTCCTCACGTCCCATATGGCCGCCTTCGCCGGCGTGTGGATTAAGTCCACACACGTAAATGCACGGACGGGCCAGACCAAACTTCTGCTGGAGATCGCGCTGCAAAATCGCAATCACCTCATGCAGGCTGTCGCGGGTAATGGCACGGGAAACGTCAGCCAGCGGCAGGTGCGTGGTCGCCAGCGCCACGCGCAGTCCCTCGGTTGCCAGCATCATCACCACTTTTTCGCAGCCGCTGCGATCGGCGAAAAACTCGGTGTGTCCGCTGAAAGGCACACCGGCATCGTTGATGATACCTTTATGCACCGGCCCGGTTACCAGTGCGGCAAACTCGCCGCTCAGGCAGCCATCACAGGCGCGAGCCAGCGTGTTTACCACGTACAGGCCGTTGTCGACGTTAAGCTCGCCGGGAGAAGACTCTGCGGATAATGACACCGGCAATATCGTCAGCGAGCCCGGACGTTGCGCGCTGGCAGGGGTTCCGGGTTGGTAGTCTCGCAGCGTTAACGGCAGACCCAACTGCTTCGCTCGGCTACCCAGCAACGTGGGGTCGGCGCACACCACCAGTTCTACCGGCCAGTCGCGCTGGGCCAATTGAATGATGAGGTCGGGACCAATCCCGGCGGGTTCGCCGGGGGTGATCACGATACGAGACGTGGTTGTGGTCATTGTGCTGAGCTGCTGTCGCTGCCGTTAACGATCTTCACGTAAGCGGCTGCACGTTGTTCCTGCATCCAGGTTTGCGCCTCTTCCGAAAATTTACGGTTAAACAGCATGCGGTAAGCACGATCTTTCTGCGCCGCGTCGGTTTTGTCTACCTGACGTGTGTCTAACAGTTGAATCAAGTGCCAGCCGAAGGAGGAGTGGACCGGTGCGCTGATTTCCCCTTTGCGCAGTTTCATCAGCGCATCGCGGAATGACGGATCGTACATATCCGGCGTTGCCCAGCCCAGATCGCCGCCCTGATTGGCCGAGCCGGGATCTTGTGAAAGCTGTTTTGCCTGAGCGGCAAAGTCGGTGGTTCCCCGTTTGATCTGCTGCGCAACCTCATCCAGTTTAGCCTGTGCCTGGCTGTCGTTCATCACGACAGACGGTTTCAACAGGATGTGGCGTGCATGCACTTCGGTAACGGAAACGGATTTGTCGCCGCCGCGAATATCGTTAACGCGCAAAATGTGGAAACCCACGCCGGAACGGATCGGACCGACCACCTGGCCTTTTTGGGTCTGTGTCAGACGTTCGGCGAACAGGGACGGGATCTCCTGAAGTTTACCCCAGCCCATTTGGCCGCCTTTCAGCGCCTGTGAATCCGCTGAATGTGCGATAGCCAGTTTGGCAAAATCGGCCCCGCCTTGCAGCTGTTGTACCAGCGATTTAGCCAGGTTTTCAGCGTCATCCACTTGTTGCTGTGACGGATTTTCTCCCAGCGGGATCAGAATGTGGCTCAGGTTCAGTTCAGCGTCTTCACCGGTCTGGTTAGCGATCTGTTTTGCCAGCGCGTCAACTTCCTGAGGCAGGACCGTAATGCGGCGACGCACTTCGTTATTACGGACTTCGGCAATCGTCATCTCTTTACGAATCTGATTGCGATAGCTGCTGTAGGTCAAATTCTCATAGGCCAACTGGCTTTTTAGCTGGTCGAGCGTCATGCGGTTTTGAGCCGCAATATTATTGATGGCCTGATCCAACTGCGCATCACCAATCTGGATATTCATTTTTTTTGCCATTTGCAAAATGATGTTATCCATAATCAGACGATCGAGGATCTGGTGGCGCAACGTACTCTCATCCGGTAACTGTTGTCCCGCTTGCTGCGCATTCATCTTCACGGACTGTAAAAGCGTGCTGACATCACTTTCAAGCACGACGCTGTTGTCCACGACGGCGGCGACTTTATCAACAACCTGTGGCGCAGCAACCGCTGCATTGGCGCTGAGGGCCAGCCCGAGGATAAGCGTTTTCCAGTTCTTCATACCTTTCCCGTTAGTTTCACCCGCAAGGCGGATTAAAAGTTGATGTGTTACCGTTTATTCCACGCGCGCACGACCGCATCAGAATGCGCGCTGATAAGGCAGAATACCGGAGCGCAGCATTTTTTGCGCACCCAGCGTTTCATTGCTGCTTAAACCCCGTAGCTCGATGTTGATCGAGAACTTGTTATCGTACTCACTGGATTGCCGATTGGTGTTCCAGTCGGTAATTTTCCGCTCGTAGCCCATATTGACGGCCCAGCAACAGGTATTGTATTGAAAGCCGATACGCTGGTTGGCGGTTTGATTCGCTTTGGTGTCGTAGTAATACGCACCGACCACTGACCACCGCTCGGCAATTGGCCACGCTGCGGTGATCCCCACCTGCGAAATGCCCTGTTGATAGGCTTGGCTCGGCAACAGATTCTGTACCGAGTTTTGAATATATTCCCGGCTGGCATAGCGGTAGTTTAACTGCACCAGTTTCTCGCTATCCTGACGGTATTCCAGCACCGCGTTGCCCTGAGAAATGCTCTCAAGGCGGGTGTCATATTGCAAACCGCCGCGCATGCCCCACACATCGTTAATCTTCCAGTAGCTGTCACCGGCCCACACCAGGCTGCCGTTATCGTCGTTTTGGTCCATGACCGTGGTGCTATCCCCGGTTCTGGGGCGATCGAAGTAATAGATTTGACCGACGGAAGCATTAAAACGTTCCACCAGATTTTGATCATAAACGCGGGTGGTCAAACCGGTCGCAATCTGATTGGCCGACGCGATGCGATCCAACCCGCTGTAACTGCGGTCGCGGAACAGGCCGGTGTAGTCATTTTGCAGCAGCGTGGAGTCATAGGTGTAAATGCTGCGCTGATCGCGGTAAGGCACGTACAGGTACTGGACGCGCGGCTCCAGCGTTTGGGTAAAGGCGTTGGACCAATCCATTTCGCGTTCAAACACCAGTTTGCCGTCAACTTTGTACTGCGGCAAAACGCGATTGACCGAGTCTTTCAGCGCATCACTGTCAATGTCATTTCGCTTGTTGGGGTAGGTACGAAAACGTTCCAGATTGGTTTGCTGGTAATGGGTGGCCATCAGCTTCGCTTCGGTGTTCAGGCTACCCCAGCGGTTGGTCAATGGCAGACTGACCGTTGGCTCGGCATGGAAACGCGTCGCTTCGGGGAGGCTGTTGTTCATGTTGGTAAATTTTACCGCCTGCCCATAAAGATGCATGTCGAATGGGCCGATATCCTCTCGGTAGTAGTTGAGGTCGAGTTGGGGTTCGGCGCGGTAAACATCATTGTTGGTGTTGGCTGCCAGCAATTGGAACTGTTTATTGGATAACGTGGCGTCCCAATTCTGGTTGGCATAGCCGACGCTGAATTTTTGGTTCACGTAGCCGCTGGTCGTGGAGCCGTAAGAAGAATCGAGGTCTTTGAAATAGTTAATATCGCTGACCTTGGTGTAATCGCTGTTAAAGCGCCACACCTGATCCATGATACCTTCGTGCTGCCAGTGGAACAGCCAGCGCGTATCTTTGTCGTCCATATTGTCGCGACGATAGGCTCTGTCATTCGGCAACCAGTCCAACTGCACTGTACCGGAGCCCGGGGTGGCAAGGTAACGGAACTCGTTTTGCAACTGTACGCCGCGCTTGGTCAGGACGTGCGGTGTAATGGTCGCATCCATATTGGGTGCGATATTCCAGTAATAGGGCGTGATCAGTTCAAAGCCGCTGCTGCCGCTGTAGCGGGCGTTGGGAATCAAAAAGCCGGAACGGCGTTTGTCACCCACGGGCAGTTGCAGGTAAGGGCTGTAGAAGACCGGAACGTTGCCAATTTTGACGCGCGCATTCCAAATTTCAGCAACTTGCTCATCCCTGTCATGGATCACTTCCGAACCGACGACACTCCAGCTATCATCACCCGGCAGACAGGTAGTGAAAGAGCCGTTTTCCAGAATGGTGTAGCGACTGTCACCGCGCATTTGCATTTTATCGGCATCGCCACGGCCCTGACGGTCAACCATCTGGTAATCGCCCTGAAACACGTCGGTATCTCGCGTATTCAGGTTAGACCAGGCTTTGGGGCCTTTCAGGATGACCAGGTTGTCATCATAATTGACATTGCCGGTGGCGGTGATGGTGCGAACCGGGGCACCCGCGGTGTCAGTGCCGGTCTGGCGCAGTTCAACCTGATCGGCCTGCAAACGGCTGTTGCCTTGCTCGATATTGACGTTACCCAGGAAACGGGCGTTATCCGGATAGTTGGCTTCGCTTTTGTCCGCCTGAATATGCACCGGGAGCGTATTGGGCTCGCCAGTGACCAGCGGCCGTGTGAACGTAGGAACGCCAAGCCGGCACTGGGCGGCAAGATCGGCCAACGCGTGTTGGCTGTAGAGCGCCGACCCAATCAAGGTGGCCAGCAGAGTTGGAAAACATTTTTTCATACGCGGTATCGGTGTTCCGTCATCAAGGGCATCATGCCGGCAAACGGTCAGAGACTATATCACTGGCTTACGTTGCGCCAGTGTAAATTCCCCACTGTTTCTCTGCTCTGCCGTTAGGTGCAACGCTAAATGACGGGTATGATAAAGCAATTTTTGGCCGACGGCATGAGGATTTGAGGAAGTATATGCGCTATTGGGGCAAGTTGCTGGGCTTGATACTGGGTATTATGTCCGGCGGCGGCGTGTGGGGAGTGATTACGGGCGTGCTGATGGGCCATATGGTTGATCGAGCCAGGGCTGCGCGTCGCCGTGATTTTTTCTCCGCACAGTCTACCCGACAGTCGCTGTTTTTTCTCACCACCTTTCAGGCCATGGGGCACCTGACCAAATCCAAAGGACGCGTCACCGAAGCGGATATTCATGCTGCCACCTTGATGATGGACCGGCTGGAGCTGTTTGGTGAGGCACGTCTGGCGGCGCAGAAGGCCTTTCGTGAAGGGAAATCCAATGCGTTCCCGGTACGCACCAAGCTGCGTAAGCTGCGCGATGCCTGCCTGGGTCGCTTCGATATGATCAGAATGTTTCTTGATATCCAACTTCAGGTCGCGTTTAACGACGGTGCACTGCACCCGAACGAACGCCGGTTACTGTACGTGTTTGCGGATGAACTGGGCGTGACGCGTGAACAGTTCGAGTTTTTCATGCGCCATATGGAAGGGCAGCAGCGCCAGTCTCAGCAGCAACAGGGCCAATCGAAGCAACATCAATCGAGGCAGAATGGCAAATCCTACCAGCGCCGCAATCAATCCTACGGCGGACAGTCGTATGGCGGGCAATCGCAGGGCGGGCAGCGTCAGCAGCCACCTTATACGCGCGGGCCTACGCTTGAGAGTGCCTGCCGCACGCTGGGCGTGCGCACCAGTGATGATGCCGCTACGGTAAAACGCGCTTATCGTAAACTGATGAACGAGCACCATCCCGATAAACTGGCGGGCAAGGGGCTCTCTCCGCGCATGATGGACATGGCAAAACGCAAGGCGCAAGACATTCAGGCGGCCTATGAATTTTTGAAGAGCAGCCACGTCGCCAAGTAACCCCTCTCCGGTTTTTCCCACGTTTTTCTCGACGATTACCCTAAAAATCAGAAATCAGGCTCACAGCGAAAATGTATCGGTGTACCAAAAGCAGGGTGCGTGATAGCCAGTTCCTGCGCGTGCAGCAGCAGACGCGGTGCCAGCGCTTTGGCTTCAGGGTGAGCGTAAAAACCATCACCGAGGATCGGGTGTCCGAGTGCCAGCAGGTGCACACGCAATTGGTGTGAACGCCCGGTAATCGGCATCAGCTTCACGCGCGTGGTGCCATCGGCCTCGCGTGCCAGAACCTGATACTGGGTTTGCGCCGGTTTCCCTTCTTCAAAACAGACCTTCTGTTTTGGGCGATTGGGCCAGTCGCAAATCAGTGGCAGATCGATCAATCCTTCATCGTGCTCCAGCCATCCCCATACGCGTGCGATATAGGATTTTTTGGGTTCACGTTCGCGAAACTGGCGTTTCAGCTCCCGCTCGGCCGCTTTGGTCAACGCCACGGCAATCACACCGCTGGTGGCCATATCGAGACGATGCACGGATTCCGCGTGGGGAAAATCCCGCTGAATGCGGCTCATCGTGCTGTCGTGGTGCTCAGGCGCTCTGCCGGGCACGGAGAGCAAGCCGCTGGGCTTGTTGACCACAATAATGTGTTGATCCTGATACAGCACGTGCAGCCAGGGATCGAGGGGCGGGTTATAGGGTTCCATGATGGCTCCTGCGGCGGCAACGGAGGGCCGTTGCCGCTGGCATTATTGACTACTGGTGAGAGACCACCACCAAACGAATGGCATCCAGTCGCCAGTTGGCCTGATGCAGATTGAGCAATACCTGCTCCCGCTGTGTTTCCAGCGCCAGCAACTCATCGTCACGGATGTTCGGGTTGACCGCTTTCAGGGCTTCCAGACGTTCGCGTTCGCGGCGCAGTTGCAGATCGGCCTGCTGTTGCGCCTCGATAATCAACTGCTGCGCCTGAGCGGCAACCAGCGGTTCGGCCTGTTGCAACATACTGTGGACGTCAGCCTGCACGGCGTTCACCAACTTGCTGGAAGTATGACGGTTCACCGCGTTGAGCTGGCGGTTAAAGCTTTCAAACTCGACCTGCGGTGCCAGATTTTTACCGGTGCGATCCATCAGTAAACGCAGCGGTGTGGGCGGCAGGAAGCGCGTCAACTGCAACTGTTTCGGTGCCTGTGCTTCCACCACGTAGACCAGTTCAGCCAGCAGCGTCCCCACGGGCAGCGCTTTATTTTTCAGCAATGAAACGGCACAGCTACCGGTATCGCCGGACAAAATCAGATCCATGCCGTTGCGGATCAGCGGATGTTCCCAACTGACAAACTGTGCATCTTCCCGCGACAGCGCCTGCTCACGTTCGAAGGTGATGGTGCAGCCATCCTGCGGCAAGCCGGGAAAATCCGGCACCAGCATATGATCGGAAGGCGTCAGAATAATCAGATTATCGCTGCGATCTTCCTGATTCACGCCGACGATATCGAACAGATTCAGGGCGAAAGTGACCAGGTTAACGTCGTTGTCCTGTTCCGCGATGGATTGGGCGAGCCCCTGCGCGGCTTCACCGCCGTTAGAGTGCATTTCCAACAGGCGGTCGCGGCCGAGTTCGAGCTGTGCTTTCAGCGCATCATGCTGTTGACGGCAGGCATGAATAAACTCATCCAGCCCGTCGCTTTCACCGGGAGCGCTCAGGCGCTCAATCAGCGTGCTGTAATGGGCATCATAAATGGTGCGGCCCGTTGGGCAGGTATGTTCGAAGGCATCGAGCCCTTCGTGATACCAACGCACCAGCAGCGCCTGCGCGGTGTTTTCCAGATAGGGCACCAGCACCTGAATTTCTTGCGTTTGTCCGATACGATCCAGACGTCCGATACGCTGCTCCAGCAGATCCGGATTAAACGGCAGATCGAACATGATCAGATGGCTGGCGAACTGGAAGTTGCGTCCTTCAGAGCCGATCTCCGAGCAGATCAGCACCTGTGCGCCATCCTCTTCCGAGGCAAAATAGGCCGCTGCGCGATCGCGCTCAAGGATAGACAACCCTTCGTGGAAGACGGCGGCGCGAATCGCTTCACGCGTGCGCAGCACCTGCTCAAGCTGCAAGGCGGTGGCCGCTTTGGCGCAAATCACCAATATTTTTTTGTCACGATTGGCGGTCAGGTAGCCGAGCAGCCACTCAACGCGCGGATCGAAGTTCCACCAGGTGGCATCGTCCCCTTCCAGCATTTGGTAAATCTGCTCCGGGTACAGCATGTCGCGCGCGCGTGCTTCCGGCGTTTTACCGCCGCTCATGATGCCGGAAACTTTAATGGCGGTCTGGTATTGCGCGGGCAGCGGTAACTTGATCTGATGCAGCACCCGCTGCGGGAAGCCTTTTACGCCTTGGCGCGTATTGCGGAACAGCACGCGGCTGGTGCCGTGCCTGTCCATCAGCATGGCGATCAGTTCCTGACGCGCCGTTTGGCGATCGTCGGTGTCGCTATTGACCGCTTTGAGCAGCGGTTCGCAGTCTTGCTCGCTCAGCAGTTCGGTGAGCAGGTTCATCTCATCTTTGCTGAGGTTTTCACCGGCAAGCAGTAGCGCAACCGCATCTGCCACCGGACGATACTGCTGCTGCTCTTTTACGAATTCACGGTAGTCGTGGAAACGGTTTGGATCTAACAGCCGCAAACGAGCAAAGTGGCTCTCCTGACCGAGCTGCTCAGGGGTTGCCGTCAGCAGCAGCACGGCAGGAATGCGCTGTGCCAGCTGTTCAATCGCCTGATATTCAGGGCTAGGAGCGGCTTCGCTCCAGGAGAGGTGATGTGCTTCATCGACTACCAGCAAATCCCAATGTGCCGCCAGCAATTGTTCAAAGCGCGCCGCATTTTTCTGAACAAAACGTAGGGAGCAGATGATCAACTGCTCGGTTTCAAACGGGTTGCTGCTGTCGAGTCTGGCCTCGGCATAACGCTCATCATCAAACAGGGAAAACAGCAAGTTAAAGCGGCGCAGCATCTCCACCAGCCACTGATGTTGCAGGGTTTCCGGCACCACGATCAGCACGCGTTCAGCGCGCCCGGCCAACAGTTGCTGGTGGATAACCATCCCGGCTTCAATGGTCTTGCCCAGACCCACTTCATCGGCCAGCAGCACGCGTGGCGCGTGGCGCTGACCCACTTCGCGCGCAATGTGCAACTGGTGAGGGATCAGGCTGGCGCGCATGCCGCGCAGGCCGCCCCAAGGCTGCAACGCCTGAGCCTGTTGGTGTAAACGCGTGCGATAGCGCAGGGCAAAACGATCCATACGATCGATCTGCCCGGCAAACAGGCG
The DNA here is from genome assembly GCF_025962655.1 of Candidatus Symbiopectobacterium sp. NZEC151. GTDB lineage: Bacteria > Pseudomonadota > Gammaproteobacteria > Enterobacterales > Enterobacteriaceae > Symbiopectobacterium. The sequence goes on from NZ_JAGFPE010000005.1 coordinate 85,324, forward strand.
ATCCTGCGGCTTATTAAAGGTCAACTTGCTGTCCAGCATCACTTCGCGCAGTTCTGCCGGGGTGCCGTCATCAAGGCGTTCACCGATATACACGATCAACCCGTTTTCGTCGCGGGTTTCAGTGACGCTGAGCTGCCAGCCTTCGTGGCTGGTGACGGTATCGCCAGAATTAAACATGACACGAGTAATCGGGGCATCGCTTCTTGAATAGAGGCGGTTTTCTCCGCTTGCGGGAAAAAGCAGTGTGACCATGCGTACATCCAGAGCAACAACCGTGCCCAGTCCCAGCTCGCTTTCCGTATCGCTGATCCAGCGTTGACCAAGTGTAAAAAGCATAAATTCGTAGCTCGATATTTGTCATTGTCGGGCATGTCGGACAGGGAAAAGCCTGTCGTTAATCCCTTTGGAGATGAATGGTTAGTGGTGGTAATGCATACCCGTTTTCAGTCAGGCAGATCCCCGCCTTTCTGCAACGCGAATTATTTAGAGTATTGAAAGGGGTGTATGGTAATGGAAGGCGCGGCATTCGTCATCCATTCAACGCTTAAAATAATCCCATCTGGCCGGTAATCAGGCTGGAAAAATCATCCTGTAAAAACGGCAGGATGGCATCGGCCACCGGTTGCAGTTGGCGCTCAACATAGTGAGTATAGTCCAGCGTCGAGTGGCGGGTTTCCATCGGCTCCGGGCCGCTCTGCGTCATCACATAGCTGATCCAACCGCCGTTCTGGTATTGAAGTGGGCGACCTATCTGGCGGTTGTAGTCGTCAGCGAGTCGGGCGGCACGCACGTGCGGCGGTACGTTTTTCTGGTAATCACTGAGCGGGCGACGCAGTCGTTTACGGTAGACAAGCAGATCGTCAAACTCGCCGTTCAGGGTTTTTTCGACATATTCACGCAGCCAGGTTTGATAAGGCTGCTGGCGGAAAATACGCGCATACAGCTGTTGCTGAAACTGCTGCGCCAGCGGGGTCCAATCGGTGCGTACCGTTTCCAGCCCTTTGTAGACGATTTTTTCCCCGTCAGGCGTCTGCGCCATACCCGCATAGCGCTTCTTGCTGCCCTGTTCCGCACCGCGAATGGTCGGCATCAGAAAGCGGCAATAGTGGGTTTCAAATTGCAGCTCAAGCGCGCTGGTCAGCCCTACTGTTTGTTGCAGGTGGTTTTGCCACCAGTGATTGACCAACTGGGCCAGCTTACGGCCTATCTCGATGGCCTCATCATTATCGTGCGCGCGTTTCAGCCAGACAAAGGTGGAGTCGGTATCACCGTAGATCACCTGATAGCCCTGCGCCTCAATCAAGGCGCGGGTTTGCTGCATGATCTCGTGGCCGCGCAGGGTGATAGAGGAGGCCAGACGCGGATCGAAGAAACGGCAGCCGCTAGCCCCCAGCACGCCATAGAAGGCGTTCATGATGATTTTCAGCGCCTGCGACAGCGGTTTATTTCCGGCGCGCTTGGCGGCATCACGCCCCTGCCAAATCTGCTCGACAATGGCGGGCAGACAGTGCTGCTGGCGCGAGAAGCGAGCGCCGCGAAAGCCGGGCACCGAAGCATCGTCATCCGGCTGCTGCATGCCGCAAACCAGCCCCACCGGGTCGATCAGAAAGGTACGGATGATCGAGGGATACAGGCTTTTATAATCAAGCACCAACACCGAGTCATACAGCCCAGGCGCTGAATCCATCACAAAGCCGCCAGGGCTTGCCTCCACGGCAACCTCACCCAGATTGGGAGCTACGTAACCAAGACGATGCATGCGCGGCAGATACAGGTGGCTGAATGCGGCGACCGACCCGCCGCTGCGATCCGCCGCCAATCCGGTGACGGTGGCGCGCTCCAGCAGGAACGACATCAGATCGGTTTTTTCAAAAATGCGCGTGACCAGCTCGCAGTCCTGAAGGTTATAGCGGGCGAGAGCGGGTTTGTCGTGCGCAAAACGCTGCTCGATTTCATCCATGCGCTGGTAAGGATTATCCGACAGTTTACCTTCGCCCAGCAGCGTCTGGGACACGTACTCCAGACTGAACGAGGGAAAATTCCAGGTAGCAGATTTCAAGGCATCAATGCCGTCTACGATCAGCCGCCCTGGCGTACTGGCAAAGAAATGCCCCTGTTTGAATCCGTGCTCGCGCCACTCCAGTTCCTGATTGCCGCGCCCCAAGCGCAGCGGGATGCGATAACGCTCGGCGTGTTTTTGCAGCACGCGCAGGTCAAACTGCACCAGATTCCAACCGATGATCACATCGGGATCGTGCTCTGCAAACCAGGCGTTAAGTTTCTCCAGCAATTGCGGGCGACTGTTGACATATTCCAGCGCAAATTCAGGCGCAGGCGGCGCATCGTCGGGTTCTGGCCCCAGCATATACACCTGACGCTGTCCGCACCCTTCCAGCCCGATGCAGTAAAGCTCGCCATGGCGGCTGGTTTCGATATCCAGCGACACCAGTTTTAACCGGGGTCGATAGTCAGGGCAGGGCTTCATCTGGGCTTGAACCACCGCGTTCGGCCCGGCGGGTTGACCGCTGAACCACACCGGTGCGGTGATAAAGCGCTCCATCAGATAACGATCGGGCGGGCGGATGTCGGCTTCATAAACGGTAATGCCCGCTTCCTGTAATCGCTTTTCCAGCGCCAGCAGTTGGCGATAATGGGAGCAATAGAGGCCCAGCAGCGGCTGATGGTGAAAATCATGCAGGGTCAGGGGGCGCAACGAGGGGGGACGCTGCTTACGCGGCGCGGAGGTATCGGCATTCAGCAGCACTTCAGCGCGCGCCTGCTGCTGCGCGGGAATGAAGGCCACCGCGTGTTGAGGTGGCAAAGCAACCAGCACCGGACCACCGTCGGTGGCGAGCCAGAGATCAATCTGAATGCCAGCGGGGGTGTCACGCCAGTGGCGGGTAAGAATAAACCCCTGAGACGCCTGCGCCACGCTTGAATACCTCAGCCAAGAGAGAAGTATTAAGTATGGTTATATATACAGTTATAGTCTAGTGTTATCTTCACACCCGCTATCTTCAAGCACCCGGAGCCAGCACCACACGATTACGGCCTTCCTGCTTGGCGCGATAGAGCGCCTTATCGGCCAGCTTGAGCGCCTGGTCGATGGTAAAATCGCCGTTCTTGTCCGCGCGCCACAGGGAAACACCCAGTGAAATGGTGATGTTACCCGCAGGCGATGCCATTGCCTCCGTGCTGGTGCGCAACCGTTCGGCGATCTGCTCGGCAATATCCTGCGACGTTTCCGGGAGCAGCACTAAAAATTCCTCGCCGCCGCTGCGGCACAAAATATCGCTGTCGCGAGAACCGGTTCTTAACTGTTCTGCGATAAACGTGATGACCGCATCCCCCGTGTCATGACCGAAGGTGTCGTTAACCCGTTTAAAATGGTCGATGTCCAGCGCGATAATGGCGAAATCCCGGTGCAGGGTCTGCCAATACTTCAGAATGGTATCCAGTCCGCGGCGGTTGTACAGGCCGGTCATGGGATCGGTTTGCGCTTCGAAACGCAGCTTGCCAATCTTTTGCTGTAACAGATTGATGCCAATCAGCATGGCCTGTTTGAGCTGTGTCGCCTCAAAATACCAGGATGAGATCTTGTTGATGTCTTCAGAGATGTCGTTGGCATCCATCTTATTGGCGCTGCGCGCCAGCAACCACAGCGGCTGGGCAATCAAACGGGCCAGCAGCCAAACGCACAAAATGGTCAGCAACGCCATCGGTAGCGTATGACGCAGCACGTTAAGCATCAGGCCATCGAGTGGCTTCAGCGTCTCTAACGTTGGCCGCAGCGCGACAACTTCCCAGCCGGTGGCCGGAACGATAGCAAAACCTGCCAGCATCTTTTCACCGACGTAGTTCACCATCTGCTGGCTGCCGTTGGTCGGGCCTTGATGGGGGACCACCAAATTGTTGGTTTCCGTTTGCCCTATACGCACGTTGTCTCTGTGATAGAGCATGCGCCGCTGGCTGTCGGTGACGTAAATATAGGAGCCGTCACGGTAGTAGTGTTGCCCGAGCAGGGTATTCAGGATGCTGGTTTTTTTCAGATAGATAGAACCACCAACAAACCCCAGATAGCGCCCGGACCGATCGAAAATTGGGCTGGATATCAAGACAATCAGATTTTCCGCCGCAGAGATATAGGGTTGGCTGATCAGCGGCACGCGCTCTTTCAGCGCCGCCAGTGCGCCTTCGGTCGTCAGCTTTTGTCCGATAAGCTGGAAGGTATCCGGCGAGGTGGCGCGCACCACGCCTTTGGCATCCGCCACCAGCACCGAATTAAAACTGTGGGTTTGCAAACGTAGCCGATCGGATTCTTGCACCAGATTGACCGTGTCGCTAAAGTCTTCTGCCAGGATCGTGGCGCTGTAGGCCAACTGCTGTTGCGCATTCTCAAAAAAGATCTGCGTTTCGGCGGCCAGCTTGCTGGCGTAAACCCGGTTTGATTCCAGCGTATTGGTAATCAACAGATCGCGCTGCACGCGGTAGGTGGCGTAAAAGCTATTCGCGAGCGTGATCAGGGCACTCATTACCGCCAATAGAAGGATTAAACGGCGTAATCCGACATGGTGAAATACGCTAGAAGACATAAATAGGGACAAAAAGCCTGGCGAAAAGGTTATTCATGATAAGGGTTGTTGCCTATTATGTATACCTTCTCTTTTGCTGGGACGGGGGCATTATTGCTGTTTTACTTTGCCGCCAATGTGTTTCGATAACCCAGGTGTGGATGCCATTTTTTATTTAAAATCTGTCAGATAGGAAATAATTTGAATTGCATCAATCCTGCTATTATCGCGAAGCGAGAAAATGGTGCAAAAGCGTCATTTATCGGTAACAAACGTAACACTTTTTGAACACGGCAGAAGTGAAAATAATTTAGATAATCACGGCGTTGTATTAAAACGTTATTATGTTCTACCTCTCATTATTATAATAATTCATGAATGCTCCCTTCTGTATATTGTGATCTAAATCACAATTTTCAGCTCATCCTTTGTCGCGTTGTTCTGTCTGTCTATTGCATAGCTAAACCGTTTTAATTAATGTTTAGCTTGCGGTTTATTAGGAGACTATCATGACGGCAAGAGTATGGGTGCTGGGCGATGCAGTGGTGGATTTACTCCCTGAAGGTCAGGGACGTTTGTTGCAGTGCCCCGGCGGTGCGCCTGCCAATGTGGCCGTGGGCATCGCACGGCTTAAGGGATGTAGCTGTTTTATTGGTCGCGTGGGGGACGATCCCTTTGGCCATTTTATGAAGCAAACATTACACGATGAGCACGTGGATATCCGCTACCTGCGTTGCGATCCCGCGCACCGTACTTCAACCGTGGTTGTTGCTTTGGACGAACAGGGGGAGCGTTCATTTACCTTTATGGTGCGCCCGAGTGCCGATCTGTTCCTTGAAACCGCGGATTTGCCGGTATTTCACCGCGGCGAATGGCTGCATACCTGCTCGATAGCCTTGTCTGCCGAGCCATCGCGTACCGCAACCTATACCGCGATGACGCGTATGCGCGCCCAGGGCGGTTTCGTCAGTTTCGATCCGAATATCCGTGAAGATCTCTGGCCGAACAAAACGTTACTGCGAGAGTGTCTGCGGCAGGCGCTGCCTCTGGCTGATGTGGTGAAGCTGTCGGAAGAGGAACGGTTGTTTATATCCGGCAGTGAGGACGTACCGCATAGTATGGCCAGGCTTGCGCAGGAAAATGGCATCAGACTGCTGTTGGTTACTCAGGGTAAGTCTGGCGTACTCGCGTGGTTTAACGGTGATATTCACCATTATGCAGCGCGACCCGTGGTGAGTGTGGACACTACGGGCGCTGGAGATGCTTTTGTCGCCGGGCTGCTGTGGGGATTGGCTGAACACGGTTTGCCACATGACGTTACTGCGCTCAGCCGCCACCTAAGCTATGCACAACTCTGCGGTGCACTGGCAACCACAGCAAAAGGCGCAATGACTGCGCTGCCTTATCTTGAACAACTTCAGCAACAGCTCCCCTGAGGAACCTTGCATCTGATCGGCATTTTGCGACTTGCTTCACAATGACTAAACCGGTTTAGCAAATTTCATTGCGCGGGAAAAATAACCCTGTCTATGATTTCAACCTAAACCGGTTTAGCTAATTAATGTACCGATACATATGCTTCCTTAGGGAGACACAATAATGAAAAAAAGTACTCTTACCCTCACCCTCGGCTTGTTAATGGGCTCAGGTACGGCGATTGCTGATGCAGGCAAGAGCAGTATTGAAGCGCGCCTGATGGCGCTGGAGCAGCGACTTCAGGCTGCGGAGCAGCGTGCGAGCATGGCGGAAAACCGGGCTGATGCGGCGGAAAAGCAGGCGCGTGAGCTGGCTACCGTACAGCAGAAAACGCAAACCACCACGGCGCAGGTTGAACAGCGCACGGCCAAGCTGGAGCAAAAGGCCAGTGACAACGGCGGTTTCGAATTTCATGGCTATGCGCGCTCCGGCCTGTTGATGAATAATTCAGCGGCAAAAACGCAAGGTGGCCCCTCGGTGACGCCTGCGGGAGAAACTGGCGGTCATGTCGGACGTCTGGGCAACGAGCCGGATACCTACGTTGAATTAAACCTTGAACATAAACAGACATTGGCGAGCGGTGCCACTACCCGATTCAAGGTGATGCTGGCCGATGGACAGCGCAGCTATAACGACTGGACGGCATCCAGCAGCGATCTCAATCTGCGTCAGGCGTTTACCGAACTGGGCCATTTGCCGACGTTCACCGGGGCGTTTAAAGACAGCACGGTATGGGCGGGGAAACGCTTCGATCGCGATAACTTCGATATCCACTGGATTGATTCCGATGTGGTATTCCTCGCAGGGACCGGCGCGGGTATCTACGATATGCGCTTGGATGAGAACGCGCATAGCAATTTCTCGGTTTATGGCCGCACTTTCGGGGACATCGAGAACAGTGAGAATACAGCGCAGAATTACATTCTCAGCCTCAATCATTTTCAGGGGCCGGTTCAACTGATGGTCAGCGGTATGCGTGCTAAAGATAACGATGCGCGGCGCGATGTGGATAACCATCTGGTGAAAGGCGATGCTGCTAACAACGGGGTCCACGCGCTGTTGGGGTTACACAATGAGAGTTTCTATGGCGTGCGCGAAGGCTCATCCAAGACTGCGTTGCTGTATGGGCACGGGTTGGGGGCTGAGGTGAAGTCGATAGGCTCTGACGGTGCGCTGTTGCCAGAGGCGAATACCTGGCGGCTGGCGAGCTACGGCATCACGCCACTCGGCGGCGGCTGGCACATCGCGCCCGCGCTGTTGGCGCAAACCAGCAAGGATCGCTACGTAAAAGGGGATAGCTACGAGTGGGCAACCCTCAACCTGCGGTTTATTCAAGAAATTACCCGTAACTTTGAAATGCAATATGAAGGCAGCTATCAATATATGGATCTGCGGCCGCAGGGCTACAACAGTCGCAATGCGGTAAGCGGTAATTTCTACAAGCTTACCGTCGCACCGACGCTAAAAGCCGGAGACATTGGCGAATTCCTCAAACGCCCAGAGATTCGTCTGTTTGCTACCTGGATGGATTGGGACCACCGGCTGGATAACTATGCCAAAAGCGATAGCTTTGGCAGCAATGGTTTTGTCGCCGGTGGCGAGTGGAACTTTGGCGTACAGATGGAAACCTGGTTCTGATTGATATCACCCTGGCGGAGGCGGCTTCGCCAGGGGCACTGACAACGAAAATAATGAAAACACAGAGGTTGCTATGGACGTTGAACAGATTGCCCGGTCATTGTTGCCGTTGCTGGGCGGAAAAGAGAACATTGCCAGCGCCGCGCATTGCGCGACGCGCCTGCGCCTTGTCCTGGTGGAAGATGCCAAGGCGGATACTACTGCGATCGGTAAAGTGGACGGGGTTAAAGGGTGTTTTCGTAACGCCGGACAGTTGCAGGTCATCTTCGGTACTGGGATCGTCAATAAGGTCTACGCTGCGCTGATTCAGGTGGCAGGGATTGGTGAAACCAGCAAAGCCGACGTAGCGAAAATCGCTGCGCGTAAACTGAACCCGCTCCAGCGTGTGGCTCGCTTGCTGTCTAACATCTTTGTGCCGATTATCCCTGCCATCGTCGCCTCCGGTTTACTGATGGGCCTGCTCGGCATGGTGAAAACCTACGGTTGGGTGAGCGCGGATAATGCGCTCTATATCATGCTGGACATGTGCAGTTCCGCCGCGTTTATCATTCTGCCGATTTTGATCGGCTTTACCGCAGCGCGTGAGTTGGGTGGTAACCCCTATCTCGGGGCTACGCTTGGGGGCATTTTGACGCACCCCGCGCTCACTAATGCCTGGGGGGTTGCTGCCGGTTTCCATACCATGGATTTTTTCGGCATTGAAATAGCGATGATTGGCTATCAGGGCACGGTCTTTCCCGTCCTGCTGGCGGTGTGGTTTATGAGTGTCGTGGAGCGGCAATTGCGTAGGGTGATTCCTGATGCGCTCGATCTGATTCTGACGCCTTTCCTCACGGTGATTATCTCCGGGTTTGTTGCCTTGCTGATCATCGGGCCGGCGGGCCGTGTACTGGGCGATGGCATCTCGTTTGTGCTCAGCACGCTAATCGCGCACGCCGGTTGGTTGGCGGGATTGCTGTTCGGTGGGCTCTATTCCGCTATTGTTATTACCGGGGTGCACCACAGTTTCCATGCCATCGAAGCGGGACTGCTCGGCAACCCGTCGATTGGCGTCAACTTTTTGTTGCCCATTTGGGCAATGGCCAATGTGGCGCAGGGCGGCGCTTGTCTGGCGGTATGGTTTAAAACTCGGGATGCGAAAATCAAAGCGATTGCGCTGCCTTCTGCATTTTCGGCGCTGTTAGGCATCACGGAAGCGGCCATTTTCGGTATCAATCTGCGCTTTGTGAAGCCGTTTATTGCTGCATTGATCGGCGGAGCGGCAGGCGGTGCCTGGGTGGTCTCGGTGCATGTGTACATGACGGCGGTGGGATTAACCGGCATACCGGGTATGGCTATCGTGCAGGCCAGTTCGTTGATGAATTATATCATCGGGATGGTCATCGCTTTCGGCACGGCCTTTGTGGTTTCTTGCCTACTTAACTATAAAACGGATTCAGAGTAATGACGCTACAGCCTCTGCTGCCTGACATTTTGCAGGCAGTGATGAAAGGTCAATCACGGGCTCAACAAGACAGTCACTATCCCGGCTGGCATTTGGCTCCGGTGACCGGATTACTGAACGATCCCAATGGCTTTATTCACTTCCAGGGGCGTTATCACTTGTTTTATCAGTGGAATCCTCTGGGTTGCCAGCATGCCAATAAATGCTGGGGGCATTGGAGTTCGCCGGATCTGTTGCACTGGCAGCATGAGCCTATCGCGCTGATGCCGGACAGCGAGTACGACCGCAGCGGCTGTTACTCTGGCTGCGCGGTGGATAATCACGGCATGCTGACACTGTGCTATACCGGCAACGTCAAGTTTGATAACGGTGAGCGCACGGCCTGGCAGTGTCTGGCGGTACAAAATGCCCACGGCGGTTTCGACAAGCTGGGGCCGGTTATCCCATTGCCGGAAGGGTACACCGGCCACGTGCGCGACCCGAAAGTGTGGCATCACCAGCAGCATTGGTACATGGTGCTGGGGGCACAAGACCAGCAAAAACAGGGAAAAGTGTTGCTCCTGCGCTCTGACGATCTTATGCAGTGGCAACCGTTGGGCGAGATCGCCGGCAGCGGCATCGGCGGGCTTGGCGATGCCGGATTCATGTGGGAATGCCCGGACTTATTCACCCTGGATGATAACGATTTTCTGATTGTCTGCCCGCAGGGTGTGGCGCGGGAAGAAACGCGTTTTCTCAACAGTTACCCGAGCGCCTATGTCTCTGGTGAGCTCGATTACCATCGGGCCCGTTATCGCCACGGCCCTTTGGTGGAAATGGATGCCGGATTCGAGTTTTATGCCCCGCAAACGACGCTGAGCGCGGACGGGCGACGCTTGCTGGTGGGATGGATGGGCGTACCGGATGGCGAGGAGATGTCTCAACCCACCACCGCGCAGGGTTGGATCCACCAGATGACCTGCGTGCGTGAGCTGTCGCAACACAATGGCAAGCTTTACCAACGTCCGATACGTGAATTGCAAGGATTACGTGAGGATGAGCAACACTGGCAGGGCCTGGCGGATGACGCCCCAGTGCTGGAAGCGCAGAGCCTGGAACTGGAACTTGCCAGCCAAGGGCCGATAATGCTCAATTTTGCCGATACGCTGATACTCACCTGGCAATCCGATGGCCTGCGTCTGGCAAGGCTTAGCCGGATAACCGGTGAGTGGCAATACCGCTATTGGCCGGGAGATGTGCGCGAACTGCACATCTTGTGCGATCGTTCCAGCGTAGAAATCTTCATTAACGGCGGCGAAGGGGTGATGAGCAGCCGCTATTTCCCCGTGCATCCCGCCACGTTGGCATTGAGCGGTGGTACGAATCTGCGAGCGCGCTACTGGTCGTTGCGATCATGCATGGTAGAATAAGGGATTATTTTACTAAATGACGCACTGTTGTGAGAAAAACCAAACGCATCACCATTAGTGATATCGCCGCGCTGGCGGGAGTATCCAAGGCAACCGCCAGTCTGGTGCTTAACGGGCGCGGTAAAGAGCTGCGTGTCGCACAGGAAACGCGCGAACGTGTGCTTACCATTGCTCAACAGCAACACTACCAGCCGAGTATTCATGCGCGGCTGCTGCGCGATAACCGTAGCCATACGCTGGGGCTGGTGGTGCCGGAAATCACCAACTATGGTTTTGCGGTTTTTTCTCACGAACTGGAAAATTTGTGTCGGGAAGCGGGGCTGCAATTATTGATCTCCTGCACCGATGAGAATCCCGGTCAGGAAACGGTGGTGGTGAACAACCTGGTTTCACGGCAGGTAGATGGGTTGATTGTGGCTTCCAGCATGTTGAGCGACAGTGATTACATTAAGCTTAATGAACAACTGCCGGTGGTGCTGTTCGACAGGCACATGAATGACACCACGCTACCGCTGGTGATCACCGATTCCATCACTCCCACGGCGCAACTGGTGGAGCGTATTGCGCGCCAGCACCCTGATGAGTTTTATTTTCTTGGCGGGCAATCTCGCTTGTCGCCAACGCGAGATCGGTTGGAAGGGTTTCGCCAGGGGTTGGCACGTGCCGGTGTTGAGCTGAAACCGGAGTGGATTATTCATGGCAATTACCACCCCAGCAGCGGTTATGAAATGTTTGCATCATTGTGCGCACGGCTCGGGCGCCCACCTAAAGCTTTGTTTACCGCCGCCTGCGGTTTGCTAGAGGGGGTATTGCGCTATATGAGTCAACACAACCTGCTCAATAGCGATATCCATTTGGCGAGTTTCGACGATCACTATCTGTATGATTCGCTGTCTATTCGTATTGATACCGTGCAACAGGATTGCCGCCAACTGGCCTATCACTGCTTCGAAATGATTACCCAGTTGGTTAATGATGAAGAGCCCACCGCGTTGCAACGTTATTTGCCCGCCACCTTACAGTGGCGACATGAAGCAGAAAATAAAAATAGGGATTAATGGTGTTTTTGCAGCATTAAAAAATTAAAAACCAAATTAATACTGCCAGTGTTGAAATATAAACGTGATAACGAATTAGCACTGGCTCAGTGATTATCGGTTTTGCAAATAAGAGAAATGTCTATAAGCGCTAAAAAGGTTAATTGTTTTTTAATAGAAAGTTATATTTCCATCCACTGCACTTTTAGCTGGCACGCACGAATCGAATTGGTGCAATGTCCTTGACGGCGCTTTTTCAATGACCGGCTTTTCCACCTTCTCTCCTGAGTTTTATTCATATTTATCAATTGATTGATTGCCGTTTTTTACTTCTGGCACAGTTGTTGCTGATTCTTTTCTCGCTAACAGAATATATCCCTGTGGCACGCTCACTGATCGACGCACTGGGCCAACTCTGTGGCTCCATTCTACTAAAGGGACGTAATCTCTTATTACTGATGAGGCGATGATATGAATCACAAACTGGTCAAACTGACGGTAGCAGCAGCATTGGTTTCCTCTGTCATGGGTGCCGCCAACGTGATGGCGGAAGAAATTAAAATCGGCGTAGTGTTACCGTTAAGCGGCCCGCTCAGCGGATATGGTCAGCCCTCTCAGAAAGGCGTTGAGCTGGTAAACAGCATGGAGCCGAAACTGAAAAATGGCGATACCATCAAACTGATCGTTATTGATGATAAGAGCGACAAGGTAGAAGCGGCTAACGCTATGCAGCGTCTGGTCTCAAGCGATAAAGTCGACGCAGTGATCGGTGAAGTGACCTCTACCAACACGCTGGCGATGACCAAAATGGCGGAAGACACCAAAACCCCGCTGGTTTCTCCCACCGCTACCAACGACCGCGTCACCCGTGGCCGTCAATATGTGAGCCGCGTGTGCTTCTCAGACAGCTTCCAGGGCATCGTCGGCGCTAACCTGGCATCGCGCGATCTGGGGGCCAAAACCGCGGCTATCATGTATGACAGCAGCAACGACTACTCCGTTGGCCTCGCCAAAGCGTTCCGTACTCAGTTCCTGAAAAACGGCGGCACCATTCCTATCGAAGTGCAGGCTCCGGGGGGCAGCAAAGATTTCAAAGCACAACTCTCCTCGGTCAAAGCCAAGAATGTCGACATGATTTATATGCCGATCTACTACACCGAAGGCGCGCTGATTGCGGTGCAGGCCAAACAGCTGGGCTTAAAAGTACCGGTAGTCGGCGGTGACGGTCTGGCGGCAGATCCGGTGTTCTTCAAGCTGGGTCAGGATGCGGTAGAAGGTTACATGACCACCGATTACTACTCGCCGAACGCCAAAGAGCAAACGCCTGAAGGGGAGAAATTCATCAAGGCCTGGACGGAAAAATACAGCGAACCGACTCACACCTGGGGCGCGATGACGGCGGATGCCTACAAGATGATCGTCAATGCCATGAACCAGTGTGATAACCCGAAAGATCGTGTCTGTGTCAATGACAAAATCCGTGCTACCAGCGGCTTCACCGGCATCACCGGCACGCTGACGCTGAAAGATGGCGACGCCATCCGCAGTGCGGTGATCAACGAAGTGAAAAACGGCGAACTGGCGTTCAAAACGGTGGTAAACCCGTAATCGCGGGAAAATAAGGATTAAAAAATGGATGCAGCCATTTTCTTCCAACAGGTGGTTAACGGCATGAGTTTGGGCAGTATGTACGCGTTGATCGCCATCGGTTATACCATGGTGTATGGCGTGTTGCGTCTGATCAACTTTGCTCATGCCGATATCATGATGGTGGGGGCATTTCTTGCCCTGTTTGGTACCACCTATTTTGCGCTGCCCTTCGGGGCAGCAATTCTGTTTGCCGTGCTGTTTTCTGCGCTGCTTGGGGTCTGTATTGACCAGATTGCCTATCGGCCACTGCGCGGCGCGTCAAAAATCTCCATGCTGATCACCGCCATCGGTGTCAGCTTCTTTTTGGAAAACCTGTTCAACGTGCTGTTTGGCGGCAGCCCGCGTTTCTTTGAAACGCCGCCGTTTTTCAACCGCACTATCACCTTCGGCAGCATCATCATCACCAACGTGGCCTGGATTGTGCCGCTGGTGACGCTGGTATTGCTGGCCGGGATCTTGTTCATTCTCTACCGCACCCGTCAAGGTATGGCGATCCGCGCTGTGGCCTTTGATGTCAACACCGTGCGCCTGATGGGGATCGATGCCAACCATATCATCGCGTTTGTGTTTGCACTCGGCAGCTCGCTGGCGGCACTCGGCGGGATCTTTTATGCCACCAGCTATCCCACCATCGATCCGTTGATGGGGGTATTGATCGGTCTGAAAGCCTTTGCCGCCGCAGTACTCGGCGGGATCGGCAGCGTCACCGGCGCGGTGATCGGCGGCTTTATTCTGGGATTCACCGAAGTGGTGGCGGTTGCTGCCGTGCCGGAACTGGGTGGCTATAAAGATGCCTTTGCATTTATGTTTTTGATTTTGGTTTTGTTATTCAGACCGGTCGGCATTATGGGCGACGAACGGTTGGAAAGGAGTCGCTTCTGATGAAAATGCCAGCCACGTCTCTCTCTCAGCTTTTTTGTTACGCCGCGCTGCTGATTGTCAGTGTGTTGATGCTGAGCGTTTTTCAGAACCTGTTTAACGACTACATCCTTCGCATTATCTGCAACATCTTCATCTTTATGATCTTGGCGGTGAGCTACAACCTGATTAACGGCGTCACCGGCCAGCTCTCGCTGGAGCCAAACGGCTTTGTTGCGGTAGGGGCCTACGTGACCGCGATTTTGCTGTTAACCGCCGATGCCAAAACCAACATGTACGAAATGGCCGCGCCCAGTCCGTTCATTTTGGCTATCCACACCTCGTTTTTACCAGCGCTGTTGATCAGCGGCCTGTGTGCTGCGGTGCTGGCGGTGTGTCTCTCGTTTCCGGTGTTCCGGGTGCGCGGCGACTACCTGGCGATTGTGACCCTGGGTTTTGGCTTTATTATCAAAATTCTGGCGATCAATAACCCGCAAATCACCAACGGTGCCATCGGCATCAATGAGATCCCGCAGGCCAGCAATATGCTGTTCTGGTGTGGGTTGGTGGCGCTGGCGGCCATCGTGCTGGTGTTGCAGGTGGTGTATTCCAAATACGGCCGTGCCATGAAGGCAGTGCGTGATGATGAAGATGCGGCGATTGCCATGGGCATCAACACCTTCCGCATGAAGACCTATGCCTTTGCCACCAGCGCCTTTTTCGAGGGTATCGGCGGTGGCCTGCTGGCATCGTTACTGACCATCATTTCTCCCGATCTGTTTGACTTTATGCTGACCTTCCAACTGCTGATCATCATCGTGCTGGGCGGTTTGGGCAGCACCACCGGGGCGATCCTCGGCACCATCATTGTGATTGGTAGCGGTGAATGGCTGCGTTTCCTCGATCAGCCGCTCAACCTGTTCGGTCAGGATCTGGGCTCGCATCCGGGCTTGCGCATGGTGGTGTTCTCTCTGGTGTTGCTGATCATTATGCTGTTTGCCCGCGAAGGGCTGCTGGGGAAACAGGAGATTTGGGAAATCAACAGGAAGCGCCGCCATGGAAAATAAAACGGTTCTTAACGTCGACAACGTCGTGATGCAGTTTGGCGGGCTGCGCGCGATTGATGGCGTCAGTTTCAGCATCAATGAAGCCGAGATCTTTGGGCTTATCGGCCCAAACGGCGCGGGCAAAACCACTATGTTCAACGTGATCACCTCGAACTACAAGCCGACCTCGGGCTGCGTCAGTTTAGGGGATACCACCATCACCGGGCTTAAACCCAACGTGGTGGTTAACAAGGGGATTGCGCGCACCTTTCAAAATATCCGCCTGTTTGGCTCCATGACGGTGCTGGAGAACGTGCTGATCGGTTTCGACCGCGCGATTCACTACTCGTTTATCGAAGCGGCACTGCACGTGGGGCGTTTCTTTTCGGCAGAACGCAAAGCCAAAGAAGAAGCGATGAAGATTCTGGAGTATATCGGTATCGCCCAGCATGCCAATGCGTTGGCCACTAACCTCAGCTACGGCAATCAGCGCAAGGTGGAGATCGCCCGCGCACTGGCGACCTCGCCGTCATTGCTGCTGCTGGATGAACCCGCCGCAGGCATGAACCCGAAAGAGACCAGCGAACTGGCGCAGTTGATTTTCAAAATGCGCGATGACTTCAAACTGACGGTGCTGTTAATCGAACATGACATGTCGTTTGTCAACACGCTGTGTGAACGCGTGATGGTGCTGGACTACGGCAAACCGCTGTTTAGCGGCAAGACGCAGGAGGCGATCAACGACAAAGCTGTGATCGCCGCCTATCTGGGGGACATCGACTATGCTTAAGGCCGAAAATCTACAGGTGTTTTACGGGTTGATTCAGGGATTGAAAGGCGTCGATATCGAGGTTAACAACAGCGAAATCGTTACGCTGATCGGCAGTAACGGCGCAGGCAAAACCTCAGCGCTGAGCGGCATTCTGAACATGGTGAAATCGTCGGGCACGGTCACCTTCCTCAATGAAGAGGTCACACACAGCCAAACGCACCAGATTGTGCGCAAAGGGCTGGCGCTGGTGCCGGAAGGGCGCAAGGTGTTCACCAACCTGACCATTGAAGAAAACCTGAAAATGGGAGCCTACAACAACCCGGTCAATTTCCATTATCTGTGCGAAAAGATGTACGCCCTGTTTCCACGCTTAAAGGAGCGTCGCCATCAGATGGCGGGCACCATGAGCGGCGGTGAACAACAGATGCTGGCGATTGCCCGCGCCTTGATGAGTGAACCGGTATTGCTGATGCTGGATGAACCCAGTCTCGGGCTGGCACCGAAGATTGTGGGTGAGGTGTTCAACATTATCAAACAGTTGCAGAAGGAAAATATCACCATTCTGCTGGTGGAACAGAACGCGACGGCGGCATTGAAAATCGCCGATCGTGCCTATGTGCTGGAGAATGGCAACATCGTGCTGCACGGTGTAGCGGCGGATATTCTCGCCAATCCTGAGGTGAAACGGATGTATCTCGGGGGATGACCCTGCGCGAGTGCCTGTCTACTCATGATTTCCGCGCACGCGGAAATCATGAGATTGCCCGTAATTGTTGGTATAGAAAAACCCGCCATTGACGCCGTCTGCTATGATCCTGACAATGCTCTCCCCTTTATCCAACGTACTGTTTATCGAACATACTGTTTAGTAAACCAAAGGTGCCGTTAATAACCCGGTAGGACTTTATGGAAGCGTGGCTGGATCATTTTGTGACCCAATCTGTCACTTATTCGCTGATTGCGGTGATGTTAGTGGCTTTTTTAGAATCGCTGGCGCTGGTGGGGCTATTGCTGCCCGGTACGGTGATGATGGCGACGCTGGGCGCGCTCATCGGTAGCGGGCAACTGAGCCTGTACGCGGCGTGGGGGGCCGGGTTGGTGGGCTGCCTGCTCGGCGATTGGATATCCTATTTCATCGGCTGGAAATTCAAAACGCCGCTGCACAACTGGTCGTTTTTAAAGAAATACCAGACCTTGCTGCGTCGCACAGAGCACGCCTTGCACCAACACCCGATGCCCACGGTGATTATCGGGCGCTTCGTGGGTCCAACCCGCCCGTTGATCCCGATGGTGGCAGGAATGCTGGCACTTCCCCCTGCGCGCTTTGCGCTGCCGAATATCATCGGTTGCGTTGTCTGGCCGCCGGTCTATTTTATGCCGGGCATTCTGGCGGGCGTCGCGTATGACATTCCTTCCGGTGGCAACAGCGCGTCATTTCGCTGGCTGCTGCTGGGGGTGGCAATCGTGGTGTGGCTTGCCGGATGGCTAGGCTGGCGCTGGTGGAACAGCCGCAAGCAAACCAAAAGCCATAAACGTTTGAAGTGGTTAACCATAGTGCGTTTGCGCTGGTTGGCACCGTTGACCATGACGGCCGCCGTCGCCGGGGTGGTGATGTTACTTCAACACCCGATGATGCCGGTATACAGCCATCTGCTCGGGAAAGTGATTTTGCGTGGTTAATTAACCTGTTGATACGTCACGAAAGTAGATCTGTTTGAAACGTTGTTTTACTATCATCCCCGCGTGAAGGCAGCGGCAACCCAGTGGGTTGCCGTTGTTCACGTTACTATCATAACCAATGGATGGAAAAACAATGAAAAAGATCGTGATTACGGCGCTGGTGCTGTTGATGAGCGCAGGGGCTTATGCCGCTGGGGATAAAAGCAAAACGATTACGGCAAAAAGCTACGGGGATAAATGGCCGTTCACCTTTGAGAAAGGGGAACTCATTTGTTCGACGGGCATCGTGGTGCTGAAAAACAGTAAAGATGGCAAGGTGTATGCGCTTAATGGTATGGCAAATGCGCTGGCTGATTCAGGCCGTAAACTGGGCAAGGCAACCATTTTGAATAATAAAGCCGTTACCAAGCCGGATCCGCAAGTGGCGGGTTATCAAATGTCTACCGTCGATATCATGATGGAAGGCCGCGAACTCTGTAATTAATCGCCATGTGCCCGCTAGCAGGATGACTCAGCGCATCCTGCTAATCGCGGTAATGGGCCGAGCGTTAACGATAAAACTCAGCCACCTGATCAAAAATGCGCATGTCGGCACCGTGGCGGCGCACCTGTAGCACATCCTCCAGCTTTTCCACCTGACTTATCATCTGCGGTAGTCGGCTGTCTTCCTGCACCAGAAGCCAGATACGGCTCTCTTTGCCCCCGGCCAGCGGCATACACAGAATGCCTTCCACGTTATAAGCGCGACGGGCGAACAGTCCACACACATGAGACATTACGCCTGGGTGGTTGCGTACCGCCAGTTCTAGCGTTACGTGAGACGAAGTTGATTGATTTTGCATGGTGTCAGTCTCCAATCATGTCGGTGTTGGCCCCGCCCGGCGGCACCATCGGGTATACTTTTTCGTTAGCATCGATAGCCGCATGAATCAGCGCCGGACCCGGCGTGTGCAGGGCATCTGCCAGCATGGCAGTCGGATCGTCTGCGTTATTCAGATCGTACGCCGCGAAGCCAAAGCCGCGAGCGATGCTGACGAAATCCGTTTGGTAGCGGTAATCCGCAGCGAAGATGCGCTGCCCATAGAACAGGTCTTGCTGCTGGTGCACCAGCCCTAATGCCTGATTGTTCATCAGGATGATCTTAACGTTAAGCCCTTCTTCGGCCGCCGTCGCCATCTCTTGAATGTTCATCATGATGCTGCCGTCGCCGGAAAAGCACACCACAATTTTGTCGGGCTCTGCCAGCGCAGCACCCATTGCAGCGGGCAAACCAAACCCCATGGTGCCGAGACCGCCGGAGGTCAGCCACTGGCGCGGCCGACGCAGCGGATAGCTCTGCGCCACCCACATCTGATGCTGGCCCACGTCGGTGGCGATGATAGCATCGTCCGTCAACGCCCGTGCGGTCGCCTGCACCAGCCCGTAGTGGCTCAGCGGATCGTCAGCGCCCGGCATGCGGAACGGATAGGTTTGCTGTAGCTCGGATACCGTCTGATGCCATTTCTCGCGTTTTTGCGGCTCAATCAACGGCAACAGTTGTGTCAGCGCTTCACCCACATCGGCATGCAGCCCAACGTGCGCCTGACGAATTTTTCCCAGCTCCGCCGCATCGATATCAATATGGATGATGCTGGCATCCGGGCAGAACTGCTCCGCTTTACCGATAGCGCGATCGTCAAAGCGCGCCCCCAGCACGATAAGCAAATCTGACTGCTGCAAAATCAGGTTAGTGGCACGGGCAGCGTGCATGCCTAACATGCCGAGTGACAGCGGGTGATCCGTCGGCATGGCACCGAGCGCCATCAGCGTCATGGTGGTGGGCAGGTTGGCGCGCTCGGCAAGTTCAATCGCCTGTTTGTGGGCTTCGGCGCTGATGATGCCGCCGCCCAGATAGAGGATTGGGCGCTCGGCCGCATTGATCATCGCGGCGGCCTGCGCGATGGCGTGTGTATCGATGCCGGGCGTGAGATCGCGTTCAGCAATCGCGGGCAGCTCTGCCAATTCGATGGTAGCGGTTTGAATATCTTTCGGAATATCGATCCACACCGGGCCGGGACGTCCTGATTGCGCGATGCGAAACGCGTCTGAAATCACGCGCGGCAGTTCGTTGATGTCCCGTACCAGATAGTTGTGTTTGGTGACGGGGATGGAAATGCCATAGGTATCCACTTCCTGAAAGGCATCGGTACCGATCATCGACGAGGAGACCTGACCGGTAATGCACACCAGAGGGATGGAATCGAGTTTCGCATCGGCAATCGCGGTCAGCAGGTTAGTGGCTCCCGGGCCGCTGGAAGCCAGACAAACGGCGGCTTTGCCACTGGCGCGCGCCATGCCCTGCGCGATAAACCCTGCCCCTTGCTCATGACGAGCGAGAATATGGCGAATGGTTTTGCTCTGCCCCAGCGCATCGTACAGCGGCAGTGCCGCCCCGCCGGGAATGCCCGCTACCGTGGTGATGCCCTGCTGTTCCAACAGCCGGACGATCAACTGTGCTCCGGTATAACGCATAGTAATATCCTTCATCTGGGCCGGTGCGTTTTCGGAGCGGGGGAGGTAAAAACAAGAAACCCCGCTCGGCTGGCGCCGGCGGGGTTTGGGAATCGTGCTGTGATTCGGAACCCGTTACGGCGCGTCGCCGACGACGACCACCACGACCACGCGCACGACGACGACCGCGTCAACATGCGCGGTGTGTAGTAGTGCAGAAGTCATAGCAGCGGAGTGTCTCACGGTGTTCCTGTCAATCAGTCAGTTAATTAGCCGTTTTATATAAGCACGGCCGTTGCAATAGGCGCAATACCCACAAGGAATAAAAAGTGAAAATTTTATTCAGCTCACAAAATACCCTGTGTTGAGTAGCCACCCGGTGTAGACGATCAGTCACGCGCTGCGCTAATCCCCAGTATTCGCGCCGCCTCGCTGCTGCCGTCACACAGCGACATGGTGGGGCCGTCATAGGCGATGTTACCTTCCACCAACAGCAGGCTGCGTGGGGCAATACGTAGCGCATCATCCAGATTATGAGTGACCATCAGCAGCGTAAGCTGCTGTTCTGTGCATACCGTATCGACCAGCGTGAGCATATCCTGACGCAGCGCCGGGTCCAGCGCGGAGAACGGCTCATCCAGCAGCAGGATAGGGCGTTGACGCAGCAGGCAACGGGCCAATGCGGCGCGCTGGCGTTGACCGCCGGAAACCTGCGCGGGCAGGCGTTGCAACAGGCTGCTTAAGCCCACGTGTTCCGCAATCGCGTGTAATGCCTGACGCTGTGCTGCCGTGAGACGCAAGCCGGGGTGCAGGCCAAGCGAAATATTTTGTTCCAGCGTCAGGTGCGGGAACAGGTTGTTTTCCTGAAACAGTATCGACACCGGACGCTCTGCGGGCGGCGTATGACGGTGATCGTCGCCATTGAGCCACAGTTCGCCGCTGTTCGGTAATAAAAACCCGGCAATCAAGCTGAGCAGCGTGCTTTTGCCGGCACCGCTTGGCCCCAGCAGGGCAACGCGCTCTCCCGCCGCGATGTTGACATCGAACTGCATGGGAGCCTGTTGATAGAGATAAGTGAGTTTATTCAGCGACAGCATGTCGGCCCGCCCGTTTTTGCCACAGGGTCAATGTCTCCATCACGGTAAACAACGCGAAACAGAGCAGCATCAGTAACAGTGCGGTCACTGCACCGTCTGCGCTGCGATAAGCGCCAATTTGTTGGTAAAGATAGAAGGGTAGCGTGCGGAACTGCTCATTGCCAAACAAGGCAATAATGCCGAAATCCCCGACCGACAGCACGCAGGCAAACGCCATCGCCTGCGCAATGGGTTGTTGCAACGCGCGCAGCTCAATCAGCCGCAGACGATGCCAGCCGCGAATATCCAGAGAGTGGCACAACAGGTTATAGCGCTGTGCCACGTCGAGCATCGGGTTCTCCAGCACCTTGAGCGCATAGGGGATCGCCATCAGCGCGTTGGTGGTGACCACCAGCCCATACGGTGAGGTCGGTAACCCGACGGTGTTGTTGAGAATGAGGAAAAAACCGGTCGCCAATACAATGCCCGGCATCGCCAGAATCAGCAGGCCGCTGATGTCCATCAACTGTCCGGCCAGTCGCTGCTGACGCAGTTTCAGCTCACGACTGCTCCACAGCAGCATCAGCGTCAGGATAACGCACAGCGCACCCGCACCGAGTGCGATACGCAGGGATGTCCACAGCGTTTGCCACAGTGCGGGCTGTTTCAGCACCGTCAGCATCGCCGGATTGAGGCCGTCCAGCACCACGGCCAGCAAGGGCGGCACCAGCAATAACAGCGCTGCCAGGATAATCACGGTATCGCCCAGACGTCCGGCCAGCGAATCCTGCGGGTTGCGCCAGCGCAATTGTTGGGTATTGCCCACGGCAAACCACGATCCGAGTCGTTGACTCAGTAACACCAAGCCCAGACAGCAGACCATCTGGATCAGCGCCAGCCCTGCGGCGCGCGCGGGATCGTAATCAAAACTCAATGCCTGATAGATAGCCAGTTCGATGGTGGTGGCACGCGGGCCGCCGCCGAGTGACAGCACGGTAGCAAAACTGGCGAAGCAGAGCATGAAAATCAGTGCCGCACTGGGCAGGATCTGACGCCGCAACCAGGGCCACTCAATAAGACGAAAGGTTTGCCAGGTATTCATGCCCAACTGTGCCGCTAACTGACGTTGTTCCGTGGAGATGGATTCCAGGGCTTGCAACAGCAGGCGTGTCGCCAGCGGCAGATTAAAGAACACGTGGGCCAGCAGGATCCCTTGCAGTCCATAGGGGGAAAAGGTGTAGTCAAAACCGAGTGCGCTTAAGCCCTGAGCCAGCCAGCCCTGTCGCCCGTAAACGCGCAGTATGCCAAATACCGCCACCAACACCGGTAACACCAGCGTCATGGCACACAGGCGCAACAGCCAGGTTCTGCCAGGAAAATGGCGGCGGTAAAGGGCGCGAGCCAGCACAATGGCGGGCAGCGTGGAGAGTAACGCCGAAAGCAATGCCTGCCAAAAGGTAAAGCGCACCACGTACCACACATAGCTGTCACCCCACAGCGTTTGCCATGGGGTATCCGGTGCCTGATGCCAGAGTGCGCCAAACGCCAGCAGGGCTACGCCTGCCAGCAATGCGGCGGTGAACAGCCCCGGCCAGAGCCAGTGTGGGATCAGCGGCTGACGGCGCGTTGCCATGCCTGAATCCACTGCCCGCGCAGGTCCGCCACCTCTGGTGCGCTAAAGGACAGCGCTTTTTCCGGGCGCGCCAGCGACTGGAATCCTTCCGGCAGTGCCACGCCGGTGACCGGATACATCCAGTTGGTGGTTGGGATCAGGCTTTGGAACGTCGGGCTGAGGATAAACTGCATAAAGCGGTTTGCGAGTTCCGGTTGCTTGCTGGCGCTCAACTGCCCGGCAACCTCAACCTGCATATAGTGGCCTTCGCTGAACAGCGCCGCCGCGTAGTTCGTCTTTTTCTCTTCGATAATGTGATAGGCCGGAGAGGTGGTGTAGCTCAGCACCAGATCCGCCTCGCCCTTGAGGAACAGGCCATAAGCCTCACTCCACCCTTTGGTGACGGTAACGGTTTTACGTGCCAGCTTTTGCCAGGCGTCGGGGGCCTTATCGCCATACACCTTTTGCATCCACAGCAGCAGGCCCAGCCCCGGCGTACTGGTGCGCGGGTCTTGATAAATCACCTTCAGCGGCTGATCGCTGTTGATCAGGGCATCAAGACTGGTCGGTGGATTTTTTAGTGTGTCTTTGTTGTAGACGAACGCGAAGTAGCCGTAATCATAAGGCAGGAACGTGGCATTGTTCCAACCGCCCGGCAGCGTTAACGCGTCGGTTTTTACGTTGTGTGCGCTAAACAGCCCGGTATCTGATGCCGCTTTGAGCAGGTTGTTATCCAGCCCCAGCACAATATCCGCTTTGCTGTTTTTGCCTTCCATGCGCAAGCGGTTCAACAGAGCAACGCCATCTTCCAGCGCGACGAAATTCAATTCACACTCGCACTCTTGTTCGAAGGCTTTTTTAATTGCCGGGCCGGGGCCCCATTCAGACGCAAAGGAATCGTAGGTGTAAACGGTCAACGCAGGCTTGGCATTCGCGGCAGCGGAGCCGAGCATCAGGGCGGTGAGGCCGAAAACGGGAAGCAATAAACGGGATAATAGCGACTGTAACACTTTGCACTCCTGGGTAGATTAGGGTGGCAAAGGACTTTGAGGCAGGCGAATGCACTCTCAAATCCCTTCGCCGGTATTAACCGGATCAGGTTCGACGGGTATTTTCTCAGCATAAATACCGTGCGTTGACAAGGCGATATTATCAACAAACGGCCTGCACCCCGTTGAGAACGTCATTATTGTAAAGGGTTTGTAGCATCAGGGAAAGTCGGCGTCGTGCTCCGGCGGCACAAACCAGGCGGATTTGAAGTCGAACCAGCCCAACATATTCATGCGCACGCCGCGCATGCTGCGCTGCCCCTGCAACTGTAACCAGTGGTGAAACAGCGGATGGATCTCACCGCTTTCAATCAGGCGCTGGCTGAAATCAGCGATAGAGAGCGTTTGAGCGCGCCAGCGCTGTACATCTTGTTGTAACGAATCACTCAGGCAGTGACGCAGCAGCGGTAACTCATACAGCAGGGCGAACAGCGAGAACTCCAGCGGCGGGTAGCAGTTGACGCTGCTCAGCCAGATGTCGCTTTGCGCTTCTCCCAGATACCATTGCTCGTAGTCGACTTTCTGTATATGCAACGTAACGCCCTGCTGCGCCAGCAGATCATGCATGATCTCGCCAATGATGCGGTACTCGGGGTGCTCCTGATAAAACGTCAGCGTCACGTCCGTGAGTCCGGCGGGTTTGGGTTGCAGGTTGACGAGACGCTGGTGGTGCCAGCGTGGCAACAGACTGTACGCCGGTGACCAGTCATAGCGGCGCGTATTGTCGGTCTGGCCGAGTAGGGCAATGGGGTGGAAAATCTGACTGATCCAGCGGCGTACCTCGCTGTTCGCGCCCTGCGCAGAGCGGGTATCAAACAGCAGGAAATAGCACCCTTCCTCCATGCGGCTTTCCAACTCGTCGCGCGTGGTGGTGTCGCTGTGTACTTGAATGGATACCGGCAGCTCTTCGGAGGCGTCTGGCAGCACCCAGATATTGACCTCATCGATCAGCGCCCGGTAGCCGAAATAGTCATCAAAGGCTTTTATTTTCAACTGACTATCGCTGTTTTTCTCCACCGCGTAGGGGCCGGTGCCGACAGGGTGGCGCGCAAAATCGGCCTGTGCCTGCCAGTCGTGGGGCAGGATCATGGCATGTGCGCTGCCGAGCAGCCAGGGGAGCCAGCCATCGGGTTCGCTCAGTTCTACATCGATAACGAAGGGAATGGGGGAGGTCACGCGTGTGATATGTGAGAACAAGGCCTGCGACGTCAAGCGCATCACCGAGGCGATGACATCCTTCATCATCAGCTCGCGTCCATCGTGGAACCGGATCGCCGGGCGCAAATAAAAACGCCAATGTTGAGGCGTAATTTGCTGCCAGTGGTGCGCGAGGTCCGGTGCGATTTCCCCATTTTCCTCATTTATCTTGGTTAACCCGCTGAAGATCTGCCTGACGATATGCATCTCTGAGCGTCGTAGTGCAGAACCGGGCAGCAGGTTACGCAGCGGACGGTAATAGAGCACGCGCAGCAGGTGTTTCCCCTGACGAAAACGGCGGCCCAGGTGGGAAAGCAACATCTGGCGTACCGTCTCTTTATCACCGATCAACTGGATCAACTGTTCGACGCGATCCTGCTCCAGCAGGTCTTCTGCGCGCTGTTGTTGCAGCGTTAAGCCGGTATAGATAAAACTGAGACGGGAGCGTTTGCCGCGTCCCGCTTCCGCCTGCCACAGCAGCCATCCCTCTTTTTGCATGGCTCCCAGCAGTGAACGGATATGACGGCGCGAGCAGAGTAATACCCCGGCCAGCTCTTCGAGCGTGGTGTCGGTATCTTGCCCCTGAAAGCGCTGCCAGAGGCGCACAAACTGCTGTTGCAAACGTGTCGAAGACATAAAAGAGGAACTCCGCGAACTAAAGTCATCAATTTATCTTTCCCTATATTACGGCGATACTGCACAACATGGAAAGCACGGAGGTGGCTGATGGCGATTTCACGGCTCAATCAATTTTACCGGCACTACTTCTTGCACTGCCCTGGCTGCTGGCTGAGGAGGATCAGCGCCCAGCAAAAGCTGGCGTTGTTACAGCAAGTGACACAGTGGCATACCGATGCGATGTCGGAAGAAGAGTACCGGCACTGGCTCTAGTGCTGTTCAGGTAGTAGAGAAACTTCTGAGTAATGGTGCTTTTCACCAGCCAGCGGCTTGCGCCGCTGGCATTTTTGTGTGCATTTTGCGTATTAGGTAAGAGGCGTGTACACATTGCTTACAGAGACTATATGCAGACAGTCACGCTGAAAACGCCGAGACAAAGTAGATAAAACAGAGATGGGCCTTAGTCGCTTCATGACTAGTGAAGGACTGTTCAGAACCTGGTGCGCCGCTTCATGTCATCGAGAAGCGTCTCGGCCACCCGATGGGGACATTATGGCCCGTTACAACCTTCACGATTATCTCACTGATTAGTATCAGTGGCTGGATGTGTGGATTGAGCACCTTGAAAAAATGGTTGGTCGACCGTTAATCCCGCATTATAAACTGCAACCAATATCGGTTATAAACCCGATTAAATCAACATAACAAAAAACTTACATTAAATTATATTTTTTTTGACTGTGGTTATTTCAATGTTACTTAATACATCAGCAGGGCGTTTATTAAATGATTTATCCATGTCCATGATAGGAACAGACAGTTCCATAAAAGAGATGACTTCACCAAAAGGATTACTCGAACACATTATCAATTTTATTACATTTGGTAAAATACGAAAAGATAAGGAGGATTTATATAATCAAATAATGACGAAAATGGAAAGTGCTTTTAGCGGACTCACAGCCAAAGAAATGGAAGATGGCAGGAAAATACACG
This sequence comes from Candidatus Symbiopectobacterium sp. NZEC151, assembly GCF_025962655.1. Taxonomy (GTDB): domain Bacteria; phylum Pseudomonadota; class Gammaproteobacteria; order Enterobacterales; family Enterobacteriaceae; genus Symbiopectobacterium. Next base: position 111,943 of record NZ_JAGFPE010000005.1, read on the forward strand.
TAGATTGCATTCATGGGTGTGAGGTGTCATTTTATTACACAGACCATACAAACAAAGTTACTGTAGAAGTAACAAAAGGCAATAAGTCAGAAAATCAAGAAATTGATGCTGAAAATTTTTTTAATATATTCCAAACACTCAAATTGAAAGCATTGCTCAATATCACCTGTATTAAAGATATCTTAACTGATGATGGGGTTATCAACCTGAAAGGCGTTAACCTGAGTGGTGCTGACCTGAAAGGCGCTTATCTAAGAAACGCAATTCTAAGCGATGTTGACCTGAAACGCGCTGATCTTAGCGGTGCTGACCTGAGCAATGCCAAACTAGACGGAGCTGACCTAACCCACGCTAACGTGTCAATGTCTGTTCTGAGTGACGCTGACCTGACCAATGCTAACCTGAACTATGCTAGCTTGAAAAGGGCTGAGCTAAACGATGCTGTTCTGACCAATGCTAACCTGAGCAACGCTGACTTGACCCAAGCTGAGCTGCTAAATGCCAAACTAAACGGAGCAGACCTAACCCACGCAGACGCGACAATGTCTGTCCTGATTGAGGCTGACTTAACCAACGCGAACCTGAGCAACGCGAACTTGATCAGAGCTGACCTGAGCAACGCTGACTTGACCGATGCCAATCTGAGCAGCGCTAACCTGAAAAGAGCTAACCTGCGCGACGCAATATTAACAAGAGCTAACCTGCTCAAGATTAATGTGGAAGGAACTAACATGGCTGGAACTAACCCATTTGGACTATAGGCAGATGATAACCTTTAACCATGTAGATAAATTAGAAAATGAATGCAATGGTTTATTTTCCTATTATATAGAGGGTGTTGGGATTTGCATTACAAATCCTTGGTTATAAAATCGTTAGGTAATTGTTTGAGCTTGGTTCATTGATGTGTAATTTATAATTGTCTGTTTTTATTAATCGCATTTTAATTGGCAGGGTTATCATTTGATATTGATGTGATTTTTTTCACATGCGTGGTTGTTTATTTCAACACTGCAATGTGCAAGCCTGAAACCATCCAGACTTGCTTTTTATAAAGATCATTAATGCTAATTGGTGATCCTCATTCTGGCCGCCTAAACCCGATATAGGTGCGAAACAATCACCTTGCCGGGGTTTTTGCCAGCGCTGCCAGCAACATCTCTTTAGTCATACGCACACAGTAAGCAGGCGTACCTCGCTCAAAGCGCCATCCTTCGGCGAGCGCACCCACATCGACCGCATCAAAACCGAAGGTTTCGTACAGTTCGCTGGCAATCTGCTTGCCTTGCACATTGTCCCCCGCCAGTGGCAATGCCCGACGGTTGGGGCTGCCCACCGGTAAACCATCGCTTTCCAACTGAGTCATCTGAATGGCATTGAACGCCTTGGTGATGATGGCTCCGGGTAGATGGCGCGCCAGCAGTTCGCTGGTGGTGGTTTGCGCACTGTCGAGCACATCAACCTGACCATCGCGCTCCGGGTAATAATTGACAGCATCAAGCACCTGCTTGCCTGCCAGCAGCGCGGCAGGCAATTGATCGATGGCCGTCAGCGGAACGGCTATCACCACTACATCACCAAACTGAATAGCCTGTTCCACCGTTCCTGCCTGACAGCCCACCATCGAGCGGAAGCTGAACAGCGTTTGCGGGCCGCGTGAGTTACTGAGCATCACCTGATGCCCGCTGTTAACCGCGAGCGTGGCAATCGTTCGCCCAACAAAGCCTGCGCCAATAATGCCTATTTTCATGCTGATCTCCTGTTGCGTCATTCATCAACAGAGAGCGTAATTCACCACTAAAATAAGATAAAATGACAAATGAGACATAAATAAACAACCAATTGGAGTGAATGATGGACAGGCTGACCAGCATGCACATCTTTGTTAAAGCCGCTGAGTTGGGCTCTTTTGCCGCAGTGGCCGAGGTGTTGCGCCTCTCCCCGCAAGGAGTGGCTAAGCATGTGGCTTGGCTGGAGGCGCGTCTCGGCGCACGCTTGCTCAACCGCACCACGCGACGTCAAAGTTTGACCGATATCGGTCGCAGCTATTATGAACGCTGCAAGATTGTGTTAGCGGAAGTTGAAGCGGCAGAGGCGATTGCGCTGGAGATGAAAGCAACGCCATCGGGGACCATTCGGGTTAATGCGCCCGTTACCTTTGGCGCTTATGCGCTTGCGCCCTTTATTACCCGCTATCTCGATCGTTATCCAGATACGCAGATCGAGCTGACGCTTAACGATCGGATGGTCGATCCGATTGAGGAGGGTTTTGAAGTGATCGTACGCATCGGTGAACTGGCCGACAGCTCGTTGATCGCCTGGCCGCTAAGGCCCTATCGGCTGATTGCCTGCGCCTCACCTACCTATGTGGCGCGCGAAGGTTTCCCTGAAAAACCCAGTGATTTGGCGCATCACGCTTGTCTGGTGTATGGCGAATGGACGCCCACCGTGCCGTGTCGCTGGCTGTTCCAGCGTGAAGGGCAGAGCGAAGAAGTCCGGCCAACCGGGCGATTTCGCGCCAATGACTGGAAAGCGCTGCTGCATGCGGCAATCGAGGGCTATGGCGTCACCCTGGGTCCTGCCGATGTGTTAGACAAAGAGATTGAGGCCGGACGTTTGGTGCAGGTGCTGCCGGAGTATCAAGGCCCCGCCCGCCCGATGCATGTGCTGGTGCCTGCGGCACGGCGGCAAACGGTCAAGATTCGCTGTTTTGTGGAGGCGTTGAGGGAGGCTTTTGGCGAAGGTTTAGGCTTGTGAAAAAGAAGGCACCGCAGCGCGGTGCCTTGTGATTTAACGCAAAAATGCCGGTTGCTGCTGTTCGTAGCGCGCAATGGCGTCTTCGTGTTGCAACGTCAAGCCGATGCTGTCCAGCCCGTTGATCATGCAGTGACGGCGGAAGCTGTCGATCTCGAACGGGTATTTTTTCCCACCGGCATCGACCGTCTGCGCTTCCAGATCGACGGTAAAGGTAATGCCCTGTGTGCCGTCGACCAGTTTGAACAGGTCGTCGATATCAGCGTCACTCAGTTTTACCGGCAGCAGTTGGTTGTTAAACGCGTTACCGTAGAAAATATCCGCAAAGCTTGGGGCGATCACCACATGAAAACCGTAGTCGGTCAGCGCCCAGGGTGCGTGCTCACGGGAGGAACCGCAGCCGAAGTTTTCTCGCGCCAGCAGGACGGTAGCCCCTTTGTAACGCGGTTTATTCAGCACAAACTCAGGGTTGGGCTGTTGGCCTGCGTCATCCAGAAAACGCCAGTCGTGAAACAGATGTTGGCCGAAACCGGTGCGCGTGACCTTCTGCAAAAATTGCTTGGGGATGATCGCGTCCGTGTCCACGTTGGCGGCGTCCAGCGGCACGACCAGCCCGGTATGTTGGGTAAATTTAGCCATCAGGCGTCTCCTTATTAATTCGCGGACGAAGGTAATTCGCGGATATCAGCGAAATGCCCTGTCACGGCGGCGGCAGCAGCCATCGCCGGGCTGACCAGGTGAGTACGGCCCGCACGCCCCTGACGGCCTTCAAAGTTACGGTTGCTGGTGGATGCACAGCGCTCACCGGGGTTCAGGCGGTCATTGTTCATTGCCAGACACATGGAGCAGCCTGGCAGACGCCATTCGAAGCCCGCTTCGATAAACACTTTATCCAGACCTTCCAGTTCCGCCATAGTTTTCACCGGGCCAGAGCCGGGCACCACGATAGCCTGCACCCCTGCGGCCACTTTACGCCCTTTGGCGATGGCGGCGGCAGCGCGCAAATCTTCGATACGCGAGTTGGTACAGGAACCGATAAACACTTTGTCGATGGCGACATCGGTCAGCTTGATGCCCGGTTGCAGATCCATATACGCCAGCGCTTTGGCGGCAGAAGCGCGCTCAACCGGATCGCTAAAGGATTCAGGATCGGGGATATTCTGGTTCACGGCGATAACCTGACCGGGGTTGGTGCCCCAGGTTACCTGTGGTGCGATATCGGCAGCATCCAGCGTGACGACGGTGTCAAACACCGCATCCGCATCGGATTTCAACGTGCTCCAGTACGCCACGCCAGCGTCCCAATCGGCCCCTTTCGGCGCGAACTGGCGGCCTTTCAGGTAGGCAAACGTGGTTTCATCCGGTGCGACTAAACCGGCCTTTGCGCCCATTTCAATCGCCATGTTACACAGCGTCATGCGGCCTTCCATGCTCAACGCGCGGATGGCGTCGCCACAGAACTCCACCACGTGACCGGTACCGCCTGCGCTACCGGTTTTACCGATAATCGCCAGCACGATGTCTTTCGCGGTGATGCCATGCGCGGCCTGGCCTGTTACTTCAATTTTCATGGCTTTGGCGCGGCCCTGTTTCAGGGTTTGCGTCGCCATCACATGTTCTACTTCGGAGGTGCCGATACCAAATGCCAGTGAACCAAAGGCACCGTGGGTAGCGGTATGGGAATCGCCGCACACAATGGTCATGCCCGGCAGGGTCATGCCCTGTTCCGGCCCGATAACGTGGACGATGCCTTGATACGGGTGGTTCAGATCGTACAACTGAACGCCAAACTCGGCGCAGTTCTTGATCAGTTCCTGCATCTGGATGCGGGCCATTTCACCGCAGGCATTGATGTCTTTGGTCTGGGTGGATACGTTGTGATCCATGGTGGCAAAGGTTTTGCCCGGCTGGCGCAGTTTGCGTCCCATGGCGCGCAAGCCATCAAAGGCCTGCGGCGAGGTGACTTCATGCACCAGATGGCGGTCGATATACAGCAGCGGCGTTTCGTTCTGCGCTTCGTACACCACGTGGGCATCAAACAGCTTCTGGTATAAGGTCTTGCTCATGGTTACACCCCTTGCGCCACAAAACGAGCAATGGCATCGCCCATTTCATCGGTGCTGATGGCTTTGGTGTCATTGCCCGCCAGATCGCCAGTACGATAGCCTTCGGCCAGCGCGGTGTTGACGGCGTTTTCGATGGCATCGGCTGCGTCATCGGCTTCCAGGCTGTAGCGCAGCAGCAGTGCCAGCGACAGGATCTGTGCGATAGGGTTGGCGATATTTTTGCCCGCGATATCCGGCGCAGAGCCGCCCGCCGGTTCGTACAGACCGAAACCTTGTTCGTTCAGGCTGGCGGAGGGCAGCATCCCCATCGAGCCGGTGATCATCGCACATTCGTCAGACAGGATATCGCCAAACAGGTTGGAGCACAGCATCACGTCGAACTGGGACGGGTCTTTGATCAACTGCATGGTGGCGTTGTCGATGTACAGGTGCGCCAGCGCCACGTCCGGGTAGTCTTTGCTGACTTCGGTGACGATTTCACGCCACAGGATGGAGCTTTGCAGCACGTTGGCTTTATCGATGGAGGTAACTTTGCTGCGACGTTTGCGCGCCGACTCAAAGGCAATGCGGGCGATGCGTTCGATCTCGAAACGGTGATACACCTCGGTGTCGAAGGCGCGTTCGTGCTGGCCGCTGCCTTCACGGCCTTTCGGTTGGCCGAAGTAGATACCGCCGGTCAGTTCACGTACGCACAGAATGTCGAAACCGTTGGCGGCGATGTCGCTGCGCAGCGGGCAGAACGCTTCCAGCCCTTGATACAGACGTGCCGGGCGCAGGTTGCAGAACAGACGGAAATGCTTACGCAGCGGCAGCAGCGCGCCGCGCTCCGGTTGCTCAGCCGGAGGCAGATGCTCCCATTTCGGGCCGCCAACCGAGCCGAACAGAATGGCGTCAGCCTGCTCGCAGCCAGCGACGGTGGCGGGGGGCAACGGTGTGCCCTGACGGTCGATGGCGATGCCGCCGACGTCATATTCGCTGGTGGTGATACGCAAACCGAAACGCTGACGAACCGCGTCTAACACTTTATGGGCTTGCGCCATGACTTCCGGGCCGATGCCGTCACCGGGTAAGACGGCGATATGGTAACTCTTTGTCATCACACTGTTTCCTGGCTATTTTGTTGTTTGTTGTGGTGCTGCAAACGCTGAATTTCTTGTTCTACCAACTGTGCGCGTTTGATGTTGTTCAATACGTTGACCATCGCCTTGGCGGAGGATTCGACGATGTCAGTCGCCAGGCCCACGCCGTGGAAGCGGCGGCCTTGATAAGCGGCGACGATATCCACTTGCCCCAATGCATCGCGTCCCTGGCCCTTGGCGGACAACTGATATTTCACCAGTTCAATGCCGTAGCCCGTGATGCGGTTAATCGCCTGATAAACGGCATCGACCGGCCCGTTGCCGGTAGCGGCTTCGGCTTGCACCTCGCCACCACAGGCCAATTGCACTGATGCGGTGGCAATCGTGTTGGAGCCAGACTGCACGTTGAAAGCATCCAGACGATAGAACTCTTCGTCTTCCTGCTGGCTGTTAATAAAGGCCAATGCCTCCAGATCGTAGTCGAAAACCTGACCTTTTTTGTCGGCCAGCTTCAGGAAATCGGTGTACAACTGGTCCAGATTAAAATCGCTTTCTTGATAGCCCATCTCTTCCATGCGGTGTTTCACCGCCGCGCGGCCAGAACGGGAGGTCAGGTTCAACTGCACTTCTTTCAGACCGATGGATTCCGGCGTCATGATTTCGTAGTTGGAACGGTTTTTCAGCACGCCGTCCTGATGGATACCGGAAGAGTGGGCGAAGGCGTTAGAGCCGATAATCGCTTTGTTGCCGGGGATCGGCATGTTGCAAATCTGGCTCACCAACTGGCTGGTGCGATAGATTTCCTGATGATTGATAGTGGTGTGGACGTTCAGCATATCCTGACGGGTTTTGATCGCCATGATCACTTCTTCCAGCGCGGTGTTGCCTGCGCGCTCGCCCAGACCGTTCAACGTGCCTTCTACCTGACGTGCGCCAGCCTGCACCGCGGTGATGGAGTTGGCGACCGACATGCCCAGATCGTCATGGCAGTGCACGGAAATAATCGCTTTGTCGATGTTCGGCACGCGATCGTACAGCGTGGTGATAATGCCGCCGAACTGATACGGCGTGGTGTAACCCACGGTGTCAGGGATGTTGATGGTGGTGGCACCGGCGTTAATCGCGGCTTCAACGATACGGCACAGGTTATCGATAGGGGTGCGGCCTGCATCTTCGCAGGAGAACTCTACGTCGTCGGTGTAGTTACGCGCCCGTTTGACGGAGTGAACCGCTTTCTCAATCACCTGCTCGAACGACAAACGCAGTTTGGATTCAATGTGCAGGGTGGAGGTAGCCAGGAATACGTGAATACGGAAGGCTTCGGCAACGCGCAGCGCCTCGGCGGCGACATCGATATCTTTATCGACGCAGCGGGCCAAACCACACACGCGGCTGTTTTTAATCTGACGTGCAATGGTCTGTACCGATTCGAAATCGCCCGGTGAAGAGACCGGGAAACCGACTTCCATCACGTCCACGCCCAATCTTTCCAGCGCGTAGGCCACTTGCAGTTTCTCTTTTACACTCAGACTGGCTTGTAATGCCTGCTCACCATCACGCAATGTGGTATCGAAAATAATGACCTGCTGGCTCATTGGAAAGATTCCTTATCGTGTTTATTCGAGCGCCGAACGGGTAAAAAAAAACCCGCGCATCGGCGCGGGTTTTTCGTTCTGTGTAACGTGAAATCAGTTCTGACTTTCACCCACAGGCATACCGCGCAATGTTGATGCGTGTAGTAGTAGGCCTAGTAGAAAAGTATGTTTGAACATGATATCTCGTCTGATCCGATTAGCTGTAAAATTCGCCATGCACCGCTTATCTGCGGGGATGACATCGCTCGTGCCATTATTGGTACTTGATTCTTGTGGGTATGTCAAGCATTTGTGGCAACGGTGTTGTGCCCTTGCCCGGTCGCTACGAAACCGTTTGCGTTGCCGCAGTCATGCAGGAGGCGCAATGGGGGCAGATGTGCGTGGCGTCAACCTTCCGTGATGCCAACGTGAAAGATCGTTGCGGTTTCTGGCAAGATCAGTAGACTGCGCCAAAATAATAAACAGTTGTACGCTGAAATTTCCCAGGCTCATTTTTATTATGTCTACCCATTTGTCGCAATACCATTTGGTTGAACGCATCCAACACCAGATTGCCCATTGTTCCGGCCGTACCGCACTGCGTGAATGGTCTGCCTCTGGCGAAACGCAGCTCACCTGGTTTCAGGCCGGTGTGCGTATCCGTCGCATTGCCTGTGCACTGCTCTCGCTGGGGATTGAGGCTCAAGAGCGCGTCGCGTTGTTCTCTCATAATTCGCTCAACTGGTCGCTGGCGGATCTCGCGACGCTGTACGTGCGTGGCGTTACCGTGCCGATTTATGCCACCAACACGGCGACACAGGCTGCGTTTATCATCAATGACGCGGATATCCGCACCATTTTTGTCGGTTCTCAGCCACAGTATGACGCGGTATTGGCGCTGTTGCCGGAGTGCCCGCAGCTTAAGCGCATCATTGTTATTGATGATAATGTGAACCTGCATCACTGCCCGTTGGCGTTGACGCTGGCGGCGTTTGAAACTGATGTGGATGATGCCTACTGGCAGCCTGCGCTGCAACAGCGCATTGATGCGCGTACGCTGGACGATCTTTTTACGTTGATCTACACCTCCGGCACCACCGGTGAGCCGAAAGGGGTGATGCTGGACTACGCCAACATGGCGATGGTGCTGAAGCTGCACGATGAGCGCCTGTGCGTGTCGCAGGACGATATCTCTCTGAGTTTCCTGCCGCTGTCCCATGTGTTTGAGCGCGCCTGGGCGTTTTACATCATGCACACCGGTGCGCAAAACGTCTATCTGACCGACACCAATCTGGTACGCAATGCGATGCAGGCCGTCTCGCCAACCGTGATGTGTGCGGTGCCGCGTTTCTACGAGAAAGTGTACAGCGCCATCCACGAAAAAGTGGCACAGGCACCCTGGCACCGTCGCACGCTGTTTAACTGGGCCATCGCACAGGGGCGTAAGACGTTTCTGACGCGCGTCGCGGGAAAATCACGCTCGCCGTTGCAGGCGCTGCTGCATCGCGTCGCCGATCGTCTGGTGCTGACCAAGCTGCGCGCCCTGCTGGGCGGTAAAATTCGCTTTATGCCTGCGGCTGGCGCGCATCTGGATGACAATATCATTCTGTTTTTCCAGTCGATGGGCGTGCGCATCATTTACGGTTATGGCATGACGGAAACCTGTGCCACGGTATCGTGCTGGGAAGCGAATAAGGTACGGCTGGGCTCGATCGGCACGCCACTGCCGGGCATTGACGTGCGCATTGGCGACGAAAACGAAATTCAGGTGCGCGGTGCTACGCTGATGCGCGGTTATTTCCGCCGCCCGCAGGAAACCGCTGAAGCCTTCACCGCCGATGGCTGGTTGAAAACCGGCGATGCCGGGAAGCTGGATGCCGAGGGTAACCTGTATATCACCGAGCGTCTGAAAGACCTGATGAAAACCTCCGGTGGAAAATATATCGCGCCGCAGCATCTGGAAGGCACCTTGGGGCAAGACCGCTTTATCGAGCAGGTGGCGGTGATTGCCGATGCGCGCAAATACGTGTCTGCGTTGATTGTGCCTTGCTTTGAAGCGCTGGAAGAGTACGCGGCATCGGCCAACCTTAAGTATCACGACAGGCTCGAACTGTTACGTCACAGTCACATTATTGCGCTGTTTGAACAGCGCCTGCGCGAGATGCAAAAAGAGCTGTCGCGCGTCGAGCAGGTCAAACGCTTTACCTTGCTGGCGACCCCTTTCTCCATGGAGAGCGGGGAGTTGACGCCGACATTGAAACTGCGACGTAAGATCATCGCCCAGCGCTATCAGCTGGAAATCGATGCCATGTATGGCGAATAACCCCGAATGACTTACCGCGTGTGAGAGACACGAATTCAGACTGATGACAAAGTCACTTACCCCCTCGTCATCCTCGGCGTAAGCCGGGGATCTCTGTAAGGATAAACGCGTTTCTTCGGCAAGAGATTCCCGCTTGCGCGGGAATGACGGTGGGAGTACGGCGGTTTGTCTGCAACCTCATTTTTAACTTTTTTGCTGAAAATTTCCCGCTGCCATTGACCGTCATCGCGGAATAATCACTATCCGCGATGACGCCGTTCAGCGTTTTATCTTAGCTGAATCCCTTCTGGCGGTGTAAACCCGTTTCCACTTGTTTGTGCCGCGCTTCGCCCTTGTTTGCCTGTGCCATCGTCTAACGTTATGGTTATCGGCTATATTCAAATTCTGGATAAGAAAATGACGCGTGTCGCGCTGCGATAGCAGTGCCGCGATGCCGCTCTCAGAACGAAAAGAGGCAATCCCATGGAGATGTTGTCAGGCGCCGAGATGGTGGTTCGATCGTTGATCGATCAGGGCGTGAAATATGTGTTCGGGTATCCGGGCGGGGCGGTATTGGATATTTACGATGCGCTACACACCGTGGGCGGCATTGACCATATCCTGGTGCGCCACGAGCAGGGTGCGGTGCACATGGCGGATGGTTACGCGCGCGCCACCGGCGATGTCGGCGTGGTGCTGGTCACCTCGGGTCCCGGTGCCACCAATGCCATTACCGGTATTGCCACGGCCTACATGGACTCCATCCCGATGGTGGTGCTGTCTGGTCAGGTAGCCACCTCGCTTATCGGTTATGACGCGTTTCAGGAATGCGACATGGTCGGTATTTCTCGTCCGGTGGTGAAGCACAGCTTTCTGGTCAAACAGGCCGAAGATGTGCCCACGGTGCTGAAGAAGGCGTTCTATCTGGCAGCAAGCGGGCGTCCTGGTCCGGTGGTGGTGGATTTGCCGAAAGACGTGATGAGCCCGGCCAACAAACTGCCGTACCTCTATCCCGACGCGGTTACCATGCGCTCCTACAACCCGACGATTCAAGGGCATAAGGGGCAGATTCGTCGTGCGCTGCAAACCTTGTTAAGCGCCCAGTCACCGATCATTTATGCGGGTGGTGGGGTTATCAATGCGGAGTGCCATGAAGAACTGCGCCAACTGGCAGAGCGTTTGAACCTGCCGGTGACCAACTCTCTGATGGGATTGGGCGGTTTTCCCGGTACCCACCGTCAGTGTCTGGGCATGCTCGGCATGCACGGCACGTACGAAGCCAACATGGCGATGCACAATGCCGACGTGATCTTTGCTGTCGGCGTGCGTTTTGACGATCGCACCACCAACAATCTGGCGAAGTACTGCCCGAATGCCACGGTGTTGCATATCGATATCGATCCGGCCTCCATTTCGAAAACGGTCAATGCGGATATTCCCATTGTCGGCGATGCACGCCAGGTGCTGGCGCTGATGCTGGAACTGCTGGATCAGGGTGAGACGCAGCAGAATTTTGACGCGTTGCGCGACTGGTGGCAGCGCATTGAGCAGTGGCGTGCGCGCCAATGCCTGAAATACCCGTTAGACAGCGACAAGATCAAGCCGCAGGCGGTGATTGAAACCCTGCACCGTTTGACCGACGGCAAAGCCTATGTGGCGTCGGACGTCGGGCAGCACCAGATGTTTGCCGCGCTGTATTATCCGTTCGATCTGCCGCGCCGCTGGGTCAACTCCGGTGGCCTTGGCACCATGGGCTTCGGCCTGCCGGCGGCACTCGGTATCAAGCTGGCATTGCCGGAAGAGACGGTGATTTGCGTGACCGGTGACGGCAGTATCCAGATGAACATTCAGGAGCTGTCCACGGCATTGCAATATGATTTGCCGGTGGTGGTGATTAACCTCAATAACCGCTTCCTCGGCATGGTGAAGCAGTGGCAGGACATGATCTACTCAGGCAGGCATTCCAACTCCTACATGGAATCGCTGCCGGATTTTGTCAAACTGGCGGAAGCCTATGGGCACGTTGGTATTGCCATTACGTCGCCGCAGGAATTGGAAAGCAAGCTGAGCGAAGCGCTGGCGGTGAAAAATCGCCTGGTGTTCGTGGACATCACCATCGACAGCAGTGAGCACGTTTATCCTATGCAGGTGCGCGGTGGCGGCATGGATGAAATGTGGTTGAGCAAAACGGAGAGGACCTGATTATGCGCCGGATTTTATCTGTGTTATTGGAAAACGAATCTGGGGCATTGTCGCGCGTTGTCGGCCTGTTCTCCCAGCGTGGGTACAATATCGAAAGCCTGACCGTGGCACCGACCGACGATCCAACGCTATCGCGTATGACCATTCAGACGGTGGGCGATGCTAAGGTTATCGAGCAGATCGAGAAGCAACTGCACAAGCTGGTTGACGTGCTGCGCGTGAGCGAACTGGGGCAGGGGTCGCACGTTGAGCGTGAAATCATGCTGGTGAAATTGCAGGCGACTGGCTATGGCCGGGAAGAAGTGAAGCGCAGCACCGACATTTTTCGTGGGCAGATTGTCGATGTCACAGCCACGCTCTACACCGTGCAATTGGCGGGCACCAGTGACAAACTGGATGCGTTCCTGAGCGCAGTGCGTGACGTGGCAGAAATTGTCGAGGTGGCGCGCTCCGGTATTGTCGGCGTGTCACGCGGCGATAAGATTATGCGCTAAATTCTCCTGCGCTGATCTATGATAAAGAGGCTCGTCGTAGTGGCGGGCCTTTTATTTTTCTCTCTATACCCGTCATACTTCAAGTTGCAGGTGCGTTGGCTGCGTTCACTCACCCGAATCACTTACCTGAGTAAGCTCATCGGGATTCATTTACTTGCCGCCTCCCTGCAACTCGAATTATTTAGGGTATATAACCCTGAACAACAATAAAGCGGTTGCTGATTTCCAGCTTCTGCGGTTAGATCTATACGATATCCATGCTTAAAATATGGACATCCTTATTTTTTATTTTCCAGCTTATTTAAAGGGGCTAACGTGAAACTGGATGAAATCGCGCGCCTTGCGGGCGTTTCACGCACTACCGCCAGCTACGTTATCAATGGCAAGGCCAAACAATACCGCGTCAGTGATAAAACCGTAGAAAAAGTGATGTCGGTGGTGCGTGAGCACAATTATCATCCCAATGCGGTGGCTGCTGGATTACGCGCTGGGCGTACCCGTTCTATCGGGCTGGTGATTCCGGATCTGGAAAACACCAGCTATACCAAAATTGCCAATTATCTGGAGCGTCAGGCGCGTCAGCGCGGTTATCAACTGCTGATTGCCTGCTCTGAAGATCAGCCGGATAACGAAATGCGCTGCATTGAGCATCTGCTGCAACGCCAGGTTGATGCCATTATCGTGTCGACGGCGCTGCCTCCGGAGCATCCGTTCTATCAGCGTTGGGCCGGGGACAGCTTGCCGATTATTGCGCTGGATCGCGCGTTGGATCGCGAGCACTTCACCAGCGTCGTCGGGGCGGATTGCGAGGATGCGGAAATGCTGGCGCAGGAACTGCGCAAGATCCCGGCGGAGTCGGTGCTCTATCTCGGCGCGCTGCCGGAGCTTTCTGTCAGTTTCCTGCGCGAGCAGGGGTTTCGGATGGCGTGGGCAGAGGATCCGCGGCAGGTGAATTTTCTCTATGCCAACAGCTACGAACGCTCAGCGGCAGCAGCGGCTTTTGAAGAGTATTTGCTGCATCACCCGATGCCGCAGGCGCTGTTCACCACCTCGTTTCCGCTGTTGCAAGGGGTGATGGATGTTACCCTCAAGCAGAGCGGACGGCTGCCGAACAATTTGGCGATTGCCACCTTTGGTGACAACGAACTGCTCGATTTCCTCGAATGCCCGGTGCTTTCGGTGGCGCAGCGCCATCGTGAAGTGGCTGAACGGGTGCTGGAGTTGGTGCTGGCAAGTTTGGATGAACCGAAGAAGCCCAAGCCCGGTTTGACCCGCATTCGGCGCAGTCTCTACCGGCGTGGTTCACTCAGTCGTCGTTAGTTTGGGATTATTCCTAATAAAAAAGCCATCCGTTATCAGGATGGCTTTTTTGTTGCCTGCGTTTTAGTGGCGGCCTGAATTTCAGCCCGGCACCGCAACGCGAAACAGACGGCGACAGTAATCGAGAAAGTACCCGTAGGCGACACCCATCACCATGGATATCAACACATTGCTGGTTACCGCCGCAACGATCTGCTGCGGGTTGGCACCAATAAACCACAGAATGGCAACATACACCGGCGATTGAAAGCTGACGTAGGCAAACAGGTCTGCCAGATTTTTCACCCAGGTACCGTGCGTGACGTAGCGCTGAGACAGACGCAGGATACGATCGCGGTATAGGCCGTAGGGCCAGGCAATCACGATGTTAACGGGGATCGACACCAGCCGTGAGGAAAGCGACTGCTGGAAGCTCATGCCAGACAGCAAGGTCTCAATTAGCATACCCGTTATAAAACAGTAGATTACCATAGCGAATGTATCCGCTACCGCACTACGCAATCGGGATTCAGGAGAGAACATGCAGAGAGACTCCGTTATGCAGTTAATTGGATTAAATGCAGTGAATTATGTCGGTGTATTTTATGTGAGTAGTGTACTTCACTGGATGTTGAAGTTGTAAGTAGCGATAAATTTTTATTTTTTCATGCTTTTTTCTTATGGGCGCTACTTTATAGAAAAAAGGTGGCATGGCGGTTTATTAAGCGCGGCAGTCGGAGGAATTATGTTTATAAACAATTGGTTGTGTTTTCTGGTTTGGCGACTATTTTTCGATGGACAAATTGTCCCCTGTTAACCCAAATAACAGCGCGAAACGCGAGGGTTTTAGGAATACTCTTATAATATAATAATTAACCGACGAACTTAGTGGTTAACGGTAAAAAGCCTCAATTGTTTTTCGTAACCTTAAATAAAGAAAAATTGGCAGCATCATTGCTAAAAAGAAAATAGAATAGCGTGCTGACATTGTTGTAACAGTGGAATGGGATGCGCGATAGCATTGGGTAAAAATGTGACCGGTATCGGTCTGGAGTGCGCTGCGGGCAAGCGCCGGGCGTGGGTGAAGAAGGAGGAATACGGCGACGGTTTCACAAGCGTTTTATGATTAATGGTAAATTTAAGTAAAAATGAGAAATTATTACTCTTTCTTTCTGATTGTTTATCCAGAAATAATTTTTCCTCAAATTTTCATGGCGTTAATCTCCCTTTATTTCCGTCTGTTATTCCATTTTATGCCATTCATGTCCGTCTTGAGGCAGAAATAATTCCAAAGCGCGCCCGCTCTGGCTTGACAAGGTTTTCATACCCTCCGTAAACTCATCAATGTGGGAATTTGTGGGATAAAGTGGTGAAAAGGGTCATGAAGGGGTAACTCGAGCATGTTTCGTGGGGCTACGCTGATTAATCTCGACAGTAAAGGTCGGCTTGCCGTTCCTACCCGTTATCGGGAAACGCTGTCAGAGACAACGCAAGGTCAGATGGTTTGCACCATTGACCTCCATCAGCCCTGTCTGCTGCTTTACCCCCTGCCTGAGTGGGAAATCATTGAACAAAAGTTGTCGCGTCTGTCGAGCATGAATCCTGCGGAGCGCCGCGTGCAGCGGTTGCTGTTGGGTCATGCCAGTGAGTGCCAGATGGACAATGCCGGGCGTCTGCTGATTGCCAGCACGCTGCGGCAACATGCGAGCCTGACGAAAGAAGTGATGCTGGTCGGCCAGTTCAACAAGTTTGAACTGTGGGATGAGCAAGCCTGGTATCAACAGGTCAAGGACGATATAGACGCTGAGCAATCCTCTGAGGCTCCGTTGTCGGAGAGATTGCAAGATTTATCACTGTAGTCATGCTGAAAAAAATACATGCCAGAAAATTATAAACACACCACTGTGCTGTTGGACGAAGCGGTTAATGGCCTCAATATCCGCGCTGACGGCACATACATCGACGGTACGTTTGGCCGTGGTGGCCATTCGCGACTGATCCTTTCCCGTCTCGGACCGGAAGGGCGCCTTGTGGCTATCGATCGCGATCCTCAGGCTATTGCCGCCGCCGAGGCGATTCAAGATTCACGCTTTTCTATTGTTCACGGACCTTTTTCCGCACTGGCAAGCTACGTGGAGACCCTGGGATTAACCGGGCGTATCGACGGCGTGCTGCTCGATTTAGGTGTTTCTTCGCCGCAGTTGGACGATCCTGAACGCGGTTTTTCCTTTATGCGTGATGGCCCGTTGGACATGCGCATGGACCCGACACGCGGCCAGTCAGCGGCACAATGGTTGCAAACGGCAGAAGTCGACGACATTGCCTGGGTGTTGAAAACCTTTGGCGAAGAGCGGTTTGCCAAGCGCATTGCGCGCGCCATTGTTGAACGCAACAGCACAGAACCGATGACGCGCACGCGCGAGTTGGCGGCGCTGATTGCGGCGGCCAGCCCGATGAAAGAGCGGCACAAGCACCCGGCAACCCGCAGTTTTCAGGCGATCCGCATCTATATCAACAGTGAGCTGGATGAGATCGAGCAGGCGCTGAACGGCGCGCTAACGGCGCTGGCTCCGCAAGGCCGCTTGTCGATCATCAGTTTTCATTCGCTGGAAGATCGTATTGTGAAGCGTTTTATGCGCCATCACAGCCGTGGGCCACAGGTGCCTGCCGGGATACCGTTAACCGAAGCGCAACTGCGTGCGCAAGGCGGTCAAACGCTGAAAACGGTGGGCAAGATGATGCCGCCGGAAGCCGAAGTGGCAGAAAACCCGAGAGCGCGTAGCTCCGTGTTACGTATCGCGGAACGGCTAGCGGAATGATAAGCAATGAGCGGCACAGCCTGGCGGGGATTATCGGCCAGGACATCCTTCGTCACGGCAAATTGCCGCTGCTGCTGCTGATTGGTGCATTGGTCTCTGCGGTGCTGGTGGTGACGACGGCGCACAAAACGCGCCTGCTGACCGCGCAGCGTGAGCAGTTGTTGTTGGAGCGCGATGCGTTGGATATCGAATGGCGCAACCTGATTCTGGAAGAGAACGCCTTGGGCGATCACAGTCGGGTGGAACGTATCGCAACGGAAAAACTGCACATGGGTCACGTGGACCCGGCGCAGGAAAATATCGTAGTCAAACAGTGAGTCTGGTTGAACATGAGAGCATAGGTACTCATTTGGCATGAAAGCAGCGCGCACAGGAAAGTTGAAACGACAGGAAGATAAGGCCAGCTTTGTAAGCTGGCGTTTTGCGTTGCTCTGTTCAGGCATACTGTTGGCGATGGTGGGGCTGATGTTGCGCGCCGCCTATTTGCAGGTGATCAACCCGGATAAACTGGTGCGTGAAGGGGATATGCGTTCCCTGCGCGTGCAGGAAGTGCCCACCGCGCGCGGTATGATCAGCGATCGCGCCGGGCGTCCGTTGGCGGTCAGCGTGCCGGTTAACGCCATCTGGGCCGATCCGAAAGAGCTGAATGAACACGGCGGCGTGTCGCTCGATACCCGCTGGAAAGCGCTTTCTGATGCGCTGGATTTGCCGCTCGATCAGATGGCGGCGAAAATCAACGCCAATCCCAAAGGGCGCTTTGTCTATCTGGCGCGTCAGGTGAACCCCGCTATTGGTGAATACGTTCACAAACTCAAGCTGCCGGGCATTTATCTGCGTCAGGAATCACGCCGTTACTATCCAGCGGGTCAGGTAACGTCTCACCTGATCGGTTTCACCAATATCGATGGGCAGGGGATCGAGGGCGTTGAGAAAAGCTTCGATCGTTGGCTGACCGGGCAACCGGGTGAGCGCACGGTGCGTAAAGACCGTTTTGGCCGCGTGATTGAGGATATTTCTTCCGTTGACAGTCAGGCCGCACACAACCTGATGTTGAGCATCGATGAGCGCCTGCAAGCGTTGGTTTATCGCGAACTGAACAACGCCGTGGCCTTCAATAATGCGGAAGCTGGCACCGCCGTACTGGTGGATGTCAACACCGGTGAAGTGTTGGCGATGGCTAACAGCCCTTCCTACAACCCGAACAACCTGTCGGGAACGCCGATGGATGTCATGCGTAACCGCGCCATTACCGATATTTTCGAACCGGGTTCGACGGTAAAACCGATGGTGGTGATGACGGCATTGCAGCGCAACGTGGTCAAAGAAAACAGCCTGCTCAATACCTTGCCCTATTACATCAACGGTCATGAGATCAAAGACGTTGCCCGCTACGCGGAACTGACCCTGACCGGGATACTACAGAAGTCGAGTAACGTCGGTGTTTCACGACTGGCGTTAGCGATGCCCTCCTCAGCGCTGGTAGACACCTACTCGCGTTTTGGCTTGGGAAAAGCGACCAATTTGGGGTTGGTCGGAGAAAGCAGTGGCTTATATCCTCAAAAACAACGGTGGTCTGACATAGAGAGGGCCACCTTTTCTTTCGGCTATGGATTGATGGTGACGCCGCTGCAACTGGCACGCGTTTACGCCACTATCGGTAGCTATGGTGTCTATCGTCCACTTTCTATCACCAAAGTCGATCCGCCGGTGCCGGGGGAACGCATTTTTGCCGAGCCCATCGTGCGAACGGTGGTGCACATGATGGAAAGCGTTGCGCTGCCCGGCGGCGGCGGAACCAAAGCGGCGATCAAGGGATACCGTGTTGCCATTAAAACCGGTACGGCGAAAAAAGTCGGACCGGATGGCAAATACATCAACAAATACATTGCCTACACCGCAGGTGTAGCGCCTGCCAGCAACCCGCGCTTTGCGCTGGTGGTGGTGATTAACGATCCCAAAGCAGGCAATTACTACGGTGGCTCCGTTTCCGCGCCGGTATTTGGCGCCATCATGGGCGGCGTATTGCGCACCATGAACATTGAGCCGGATGCGCTGCCCGTCAGCGATAAAAATGATTTTGTGATTAACCATAAAGAGGTTTCAGGTGGCAGATCGTAATCTGTGCGATTTACTGGCACCGTGGGTGCAAGATGTCCCACCGCGCCAACTGCGGGAAATGACGCTGGACAGCCGTGTTGCTGCGGCGGGCGATCTGTTTGTGGCCGTGGTTGGCCACAGCGCGGATGGGCGTCGTTATATTCCCCAGGCCATTGCGCAAGGGGTTGCGGCCGTGATTGCAGAGGCAGACGGTGAAGCTGCTGATGGCTCCGTGCGTGAAATGCACGGCGTTCCGGTTGTGTATCTGAGTAACTTGAACCAACGTCTGTCGGCGTTGGCGGGGCGTTTTTATCAGCAGCCCGCGGACACATTACGGCTGGTCGGCGTGACCGGCACCAACGGCAAAACCACCACCACACAGCTGTTGGCCCAATGGAGTCAACTGCTGGGCGAGACCAGCGCCGTGATGGGCACGGTAGGTAATGGTCTGCTAGGGCGCGTTAATCCCACGGCAAACACCACCGGCTCGGCAGTCGACGTACAGCACGTCCTGCATCAGTTGGTTGAACAAGGCGCGACCTTCGCCGCGATGGAAGTTTCCTCGCACGGCTTGGTACAGCATCGCGTTGCGGCATTGCCGTTCGCGGCGGCGGTTTTCACCAACCTGAGCCGCGATCATCTGGATTACCACGGCGATATGGAAAGCTATGAGGCCGCCAAGTGGTCGCTGTTTTCAGAGCATAAAGTGGGTCAGGCGATCATTAACGCCGACGATGAGGTAGGACAGCGCTGGCTGACTCAGTTGCCGGATGCCGTGGCGGTGACGCTGCACAATAACCTGGTGCCCGGCTGCCGTGGCCGCTGGCTGAAAGCAACCGCCGTCGATTATCACGACGAAGGCGCATCGATCGCCTTTGATTCCAACTGGGGCAACGGTCGCCTGGAAAGTCGCCTTATGGGTGAATTTAACGTCAGTAACCTGCTAATGGCGCTGGCAACATTACTTTCCCTGGGCTATCCGCTGGATAGATTAATGGAAACCGGCGCACAATTGCAGCCGGTTTGCGGCCGCATGGAAGTGTTTAAAGCGCCGGGTAAACCAACCGTGATTGTCGACTACGCCCACACGCCGGATGCGCTGGAAAAAGCGCTGGCGGCGGCGCGTCCGCATTGCTCCGGTCAACTGTGGTGCGTATTCGGTTGCGGCGGCGATCGTGACAAAGGTAAGCGCCCACTTATGGGGGCCATCGCGGAACAACTGGCCGATCGCGTTGTGGTGACCGACGATAACCCCAGGAGCGAAGAGCCGCAGGCTATCGTGAAAGATATTCTTGCCGGTCTGGTGGATGCCGGACGGGTACTGGCGGTGCACGGTCGTGCCGAAGCGGTGACCAGCGCCATTATGCAGGCGAAAGTGGACGATATTGTGTTGATTGCCGGTAAAGGCCATGAAGATTACCAACTGGTGGGCAAACAGCGTCTCGATTATTCCGATCGCGTGACTGCCGCGCGTTTGCTGGGGGTTATCGCATGATTCGCGTTACGTTGCAGCAACTGGCCACGGCGTTAAATGCCACGCTCCTCGGTGACGATGTGGCAGTGGAAACAGTGTGCACCGATACCCGAAAATTGACGCCGGGCTGCCTGTTTATCGCCCTGCGAGGTGAAAAGTTTGATGCGCATGATTATGCCCATCAGGCAGTACGCGGCGGCGCGGCGGCTCTGTTGGTCAGTAAGCACTTACCTATAGACGTGCCGCAGTTGCTGGTGGGGGATACCCGTCTGGCGCTGGGCGAACTGGGTGCCTGGATGCGCCGTCAATCCTCTGCGCGCGTGGTGGCTTTGACCGGCTCTTCCGGCAAAACCTCCGTCAAAGAGATGACGGCAGCGATTTTGCGCCAGTGTGGCGACGTGCTCTATACCGACGGCAATTTCAATAACGACATTGGCGTGCCGTTAACACTGCTGCGCCTCACCCTTGAGCATCGCTTTGCGGTGATTGAGCTGGGGGCCAACCATATCGGTGAGATTGCCTATGCCACCAATCTGGTGCGTCCGGATAGCGCGCTGGTGAATAACCTGGCGGCCGCGCATCTGGAAGGGTTTGGATCGTTGGAAGGCGTGGCGCGCGCCAAAGGGGAGATCTTCAACGGTTTGCCCACCAAGGGTATTGCGGTGATTAACGCCGACAGCAATGACCTGACGCGCTGGCACGACGTGCTGCGTGACAAAACGGTATGGCAATTTTCGCCGCAGCAGGGTGAGAACACCGACTACTACGCCACTGATATTCGCCATCAAGGCGCGGGCACTCTGTTTGAACTCCATACGCCGTTTGGCTCGCTGGAGGTTAATGTGCCGTTGCCGGGTCGCCATAACGTGGCGAACGCGCTGGCCTCTGCCGCATTGGCGATGTCGGTCGGCGCTGGGTTGCAGCAGGTGAAAGACGGGCTGGCGCAGCTCCAATCCGTGCCGGGCCGCTTGTTCCCCATCATGCTGGCGGCAAACAAACTGCTGCTGGATGACAGCTACAACGCCAATGTGGGATCGATGACTGCGGCGGTGCACACGCTGGCAGAGATGCCGGGCTACCGTGTGCTGGTGGTGGGCGACATGGGTGAACTCGGTGAGGATGCCGAGGCGTGCCATCAGCAGGTGGGCGAAGTAGCGCGTGATGCTGGCATTGACGCGGTGTTGAGCATTGGCACCTTGAGCCAGGCTATCAGTCTCACCAGTGAGCGTGGTGAACATTTTTCCGATCGGGCGGGGTTGGTAGCGCGTTTGCAAACGTTGCTGTCTGCGCATGACACGATCACTGTTTTGGTTAAAGGCTCCCGGAGTTCTGCGATGGAGCATGTGGTACACGCATTACAGGAGAATGCAGCATGTTAGTGTGGCTGGCCGAACATTTGGTCAAATTTTATTCCGGCTTTAACGTCTTCTCATATTTGACGTTTCGCGCCATTGTCAGCCTGCTGACCGCGTTAGTGATCTCCTTGTGGATGGGACCGCACCTGATCGCCTGGCTGCAAAAATTGCAGATCGGGCAGGTAGTGCGCAATGAAGGGCCTGAATCTCATTTCAGCAAACGCGGCACGCCGACCATGGGCGGCGTCATGATCCTGGCGGCGATCATTGTGTCGGTGCTGCTGTGGTCCAACTTGTCTAACCCGTATGTGTGGTGTGTGCTGCTGGTGTTGCTGGGCTACGGTATCGTCGGCTTTGTCGATGATTACCGCAAAGTGGTGCGTAAAGACACCAAAGGGCTGATCGCGCGCTGGAAATATTTCTGGCAATCGGTGATTGCACTGGCGGTGGCTTTTACCATGTATGCCATCGGCAAAGGCACTCCGGCCACGCAGCTGGTGGTGCCGTTCTTTAAAGATGTGATGCCGCAACTGGGCCTGCTCTACATTTTGCTGACCTACTTTGTCATCGTCGGCACCAGCAATGCGGTCAACCTTACCGACGGGCTGGATGGTCTGGCTATCATGCCGACCGTGTTTGTCGCCGCCGGTTTCGCGCTGGTGGCGTGGGCAACGGGTAACATGAATTTTGCCGGTTATCTGCATATCCCTTATATCCGCCATGCCAGTGAACTGGTGATTGTCTGTACGGCAATTGTGGGGGCGGGTCTGGGCTTCCTGTGGTTTAACACCTACCCGGCACAGGTATTTATGGGCGATGTTGGCTCACTGGCGCTCGGCGGCGCGTTAGGCACCATTGCTGTCCTGCTGCGTCAGGAATTCTTATTGGTGATTATGGGCGGGGTGTTCGTGGTTGAAACCCTGTCGGTGATCCTTCAGGTCGGTTCATTCAAGCTACGCGGACAGCGTATCTTCCGCATGGCACCGATTCACCATCACTATGAACTTAAAGGGTGGCCAGAGCCGCGCGTGATTGTGCGTTTTTGGATTATTTCGCTGATGCTGGTGCTGATTGGCCTGGCAACGCTGAAGGTACGGTAACGGTATGATGGACTATCAGGGTAAAAACGTTGTCATTATTGGCCTGGGGATCACCGGGCTTTCCTGCGTTGATTTCTTCCTGACGCGCGGTGTGACGCCGCGCGTGGTGGATACCCGTGTTAGTCCGCCCGGTCTGGATAAACTGCCTGCCGAGGTTGATCGCCACCTTGGTTCGTTAAATGAAGACTGGCTGTTAGCGGCAGATCTGATCGTCGCCAGCCCCGGTATCGCACTGGCTACGCCCGCGCTGGCCGATGCCGCCGCCGCAGGCGTAGAAATTGTGGGCGATATCGAGCTGTTTTGCCGCGAAGCGCAGGCACCGATTGTGGCGATTACCGGCTCCAACGGTAAAAGCACGGTCACCACGCTGGTCGGTGAAATGGCTAAAGCGGCGGGGTGGTCGGTCGGTGTTGGTGGGAATATTGGCTTGCCTGCGCTGACGCTGCTCAAACAGCCGTGCCAACTGTACGTGCTGGAGCTGTCGAGTTTCCAGTTGGAAACCACCTCCAGCCTGCGTGCGGCGGCCGCCACCATTCTTAACGTCACGGAAGATCATACCAACCGCTACCCGTTTGGTATCCAACAGTATCGTGCCGCCAAGCTACGTATCTATGACCATGCGCAGGTGTGCGTGGTGAATGCCGATGACGCGCTGACCATGCCGATTAAAGGGGCGGATACGCGCTGCATCAGTTTTGGCGTTGATGTGGGCGACTATCACCTCAACACCCAGCAGGGCGAAACCTGGCTGCGCGTGAAAGGCGAGCGCGTATTGAATACCAAAGAGATCTCTTTGGTCGGGCAACATAACCACACCAACGCGCTGGCAGCGTTGGCATTGGCGGATGCGGTAGGGATTCCTCGCGCACCGGCGCTGACGGCGCTCACCACCTTTACTGGTCTGCCGCACCGTTTCCAATGTGTATGGCAGCGTAACGGCGTGCGCTGGATTAACGATTCCAAAGCGACCAACGTGGGCAGCACCGAAGCGGCGCTCAGCGGGTTGCAGGTCAAAGGCACGCTGCATTTGTTGTTGGGCGGCGACGGCAAGTCGGCCGATTTTTCGCCGCTGCTGCGTTATGTTCAGGGTGACAATATTCGCCTGTATTGCTTCGGGCGTGATGGTGCTCAACTGGCGGCGCTGCGCCCTGAGATAGCAGAACAAACCGAGACCATGGAGCAAACCCTGCGCGTGATTGCCGCGCGCGTGGTGCCGGGCGATCTGGTGCTGCTGTCTCCGGCCTGTGCCAGCCTCGATCAGTTCAAGAGCTTCGAACAGCGCGGCGATGAGTTCGCCCGATTGGCGGAGGAGCTTGGCTGATGCGTTTTATTGGGCTGCCAGTGATTGAACGACTGAAAGGCTGGGTCATGGGAACGCGGGAAAGCGATGTGCAGAGCATCGTGATGTATGACCGCACCCTGCTCTGGCTGACGTTCGGTCTGGCGGTCCTTGGATTCGTAATGGTGACCTCGGCATCCATGCCGGTGGGGCAGCGCCTGACCAGCGACCCGTTCTTTTTTGCCAAGCGCGACGCGTTCTACATCGGTCTGGCATTTGCGTTGGCGTTGATCACCATGCGCGTGCCGATGGAAGTCTGGCAGCGTTACAGCCCGATATTGTTGTTGCTCACACTGGTGATGCTGCTGGTGGTGCTGGTGGTAGGCAGTTCGGTAAACGGTGCTTCGCGCTGGATTGCGCTGGGGCCGCTGCGCGTGCAGCCTGCGGAGTTGTCAAAGCTGGCGCTGTTTTGCTACCTCTCCAGCTACATGGTGCGCAAGGTAGAGGAAGTCCGTAACAATTTCTGGGGCTTTTGCAAACCGATGGGCGTGATGGTGGTGCTGGCTGTTCTGCTGCTGGCGCAGCCCGATCTGGGAACGGTGGTGGTGCTGTTTATCACCACGCTGGCGATGCTGTTTCTGGCCGGCGCCAAACTGTGGCAGTTTCTCGCCATCATCGGCTGCGGCATGTTTGCCGTCGGTTTGCTGATTGTGGCGGAACCTTACCGTATGCGCCGCGTGACGTCATTCTGGAACCCGTGGGAAGATCCGTTTGGCAGCGGCTACCAGCTAACCCAGTCGCTGATGGCATTTGGCCGTGGTGAACTGTGGGGACAAGGATTAGGAAACTCGGTGCAGAAACTGGAGTATTTACCGGAAGCGCATACCGACTTTATTTTTTCTATTTTAGGCGAAGAGCTCGGCTATATCGGTGTGGTTTTGGCGTTGTTAATGATATTCTTCGTCGCTTTTCGGGCCATGTCCATCGGCAAGCGCGCGTTGGAGATCGATCAGCGATTTTCCGGCTTTTTGGCGTGTTCTATCGGCATCTGGTTTAGTTTCCAAACGCTGGTAAACGTCGGCGCTGCTGCGGGAATGTTACCCACCAAAGGGCTGACGCTGCCGTTAATCAGTTACGGTGGTTCGAGTTTGATCATCATGTCGACCGCCATTGTATTATTGCTGCGGATCGATTTTGAGACGCGCCTGACCAAGGCGCAGGCGTTCACGAGGAGTGCCAAATGAGTGGCGAAGGTAAGCGCTTGATGGTGATGGCAGGCGGCACCGGAGGACATGTGTTCCCCGGTCTGGCGGTCGCCCATCATTTGATGGCGCAGGGTTGGCAGGTTCGTTGGCTGGGAACCGCCGATCGCATGGAAGCCGATTTGGTGCCAAAAAACGGCATTGAGATTGATTTTATTAGTATTTCTGGCTTGCGTGGCAAAGGTATTGCGGCGCAGCTGTGTGCACCCTTACGGATTTATCGCGCGGTACGTCAGGCGCAAGCGATCATGAAACGCTACCAGCCGGACGTGGTGCTGGGCATGGGCGGATATGTGTCCGGACCGGGCGGTCTGGCAGCGTGGCTGTGCGGTATCCCGGTGGTGCTGCATGAGCAAAACGGCATTGCGGGGTTAACCAACCGCTGGCTGTCGCGCATTGCGCGCAAGGTATTACAGGCTTTTCCCGGCGCGTTTCCCAACGCTGACGTGGTGGGTAACCCGGTTCGTACCGATGTGTTGGCGTTGCCTGCACCCGATGCGCGTTTGGCCGGGCGTGAAGGCCCGATCCGTGTGCTGGTGGTGGGCGGAAGCCAAGGGGCACGGGTGTTAAACCGCACGTTGCCGGACGTCGCCGCTCGGTTGGGGGCTAACGTCACTGTCTGGCACCAGACCGGCAAAGGCGCGTTGGCCGAGGTGCAGCAGGCGTATGAAACGGCAGGCGTACCGCAGCATAAAGTGACCGAATTTATTGATGACATGGCGCAAGCCTATAGCTGGGCCGATGTGGTGGTGTGTCGCTCCGGTGCGCTGACCGTCAGTGAGATTGCCGCTGCCGGATTGCCCGCGCTGTTTGTGCCCTTTCAGCACAAAGACCGGCAGCAATATTGGAATGCGCTGCCGCTGGAACAGGCAGGTGCGGCCAAAATTATTGAGCAGTCGGCACTGAGTGTCGATGCAGTGAGCGATGTGCTGTCCGGTTGGGATCGCGCCACGTTGCGCGACATGGCACAGCGTGCTCGTTCCATGGCGAGGCCGGATGCCACCGAACGCGTGGCCGCCGAAGTGGCCGCCGCAGCGCACTAAGGTGCGTCTGACAGAATAAAATGCGTGAGGGAAAGGTTGTCTCCTCATGACAAGTGAATGAAGTACAAGTGAAAAGGTAGCGGTAGAAAAAGTGAATACACAGCAATTGGCAAAACTGCGTTCCATCGTGCCCGAAATGCATTGCGTGCGGCACATCCATTTTGTCGGCATCGGCGGTGCTGGCATGGGCGGTATTGCCGAAGTGTTAGCGAACGAAGGTTACCACATCAGCGGTTCTGACCTGGCACCGAACGCGGTGACACAGCAGTTGGCCGCGTTGGGGGCGCAGATCTATTTTCATCACCGCCCTGAGAACGTGAAAGATGCCAGCGTGGTAGTGGTATCCAGCGCGATTAGCGCGGACAACCCGGAAATCGTTGCGGCTCACGAGGCGCGTATTCCGGTGATTCGTCGCGCTGAAATGCTGGCCGAATTAATGCGTTTTCGCCATGGCATCGCGATTGCCGGAACGCACGGTAAAACCACGACCACCGCGATGGTCGCCAGTATTTATGCCGAGGCGGGTTTGGACCCGACCTTTGTCAACGGCGGGTTGGTGAAAGCCGCAGGTGTGCATGCGCGCCTGGGCTCCAGTCGTTATCTGATTGCGGAAGCGGACGAGAGTGATGCGTCCTTCCTGCATCTGCAACCGATGGTGGCGATTGTCACCAACATCGAAGCAGATCATATGGATACCTATCAGGGCGATTTTGAAAATTTAAAGCAGACGTTCATCAACTTTTTGCACAATCTGCCGTTTTATGGCCGTGCGGTGATGTGCGTGGACGATGCGGTGATTCGCGAATTGCTGCCGCGCGTGGGGCGGCATATCACTACCTACGGGTTTAGCGATGATGCCGATGTGCGCGTGGCGGAATACCGCCAGTCCGGTGCGCAGGGACACTTTACGCTGGCGCGTCAGGGTAAGCCGCTGTTGCAGGTTACGCTGAATGCACCGGGTCGCCATAACGCGTTGAACGCGGCGGCAGCGGTCGCCGTGGCGACGGAAGAGGGCATTGATGACGCAGCAATTCTGCGCGCGCTGTCCAGCTTCCAGGGAACCGGACGCCGTTTCGATTTCCTCGGAGAGTTCCCGCTGGATGCGGTAAATGGCAACGCAGGCAGCGTGATGCTGGTGGATGATTACGGCCACCACCCAACAGAAGTGGATGCGACGATCAAAGCCGCCCGTGCCGGTTGGCCGGAAAAACGCGTGGTGATGGTGTTTCAGCCGCACCGTTATACTCGCACACGCGATCTGTATGATGATTTTGCCCACGTGCTGTCGCAAGTGGATGTGTTGCTGATGCTGGATGTGTACTCGGCGGGAGAAAGTCCTATTCCCGGGGCCGATAGTCGCTCGCTGTGCCGTACTATTCGTGGACGCGGCAAGGTCGATCCGATTCTGGTTACCGATCCGGATATGCTGGCAACGCTGTTGGCGCCGACGCTACAGGATGGCGATCTGGTGTTGATTCAAGGCGCGGGCAATGTAGGCAAGCTGGCGCGTAAACTGGCGGATACCCGCTTACAACCTCTGGTTACGGAGTGAGTATGGCGGAAAAAGTCGCAGTGCTGCTGGGAGGAACATCGGCGGAGCGTGACGTGTCACTGCGTTCCGGGCAGGCGGTGGTTGCCGGGCTCAAAGCGGCGGGAATTAATGCCGAAGCCGTTGACCCGCGTGATTTTCCGGTCACTCGCCTGAAAGAGGCAGGGTTTGACAAGGTGTTTATCGCCCTGCACGGTCGCGGCGGTGAAGACGGCACGCTGCAAGGGGTATTGGAGTTTTTGCAGTTGCCTTACACCGGCAGCGGTGTGATGGCATCGGCGCTGACCATGGATAAGTGGCGCACCAAGCTGGTGTGGCAGTCGCTGGGATTGCCGATAGCCCCTTATGTTGCGTTGACGCGGGCACAGTATAACGCGTTAACGCCCGAGCAATTGCAGACCGCCTGTGCGCACCTCGGGTTGCCGCTGATGGTGAAGCCGAGTCGTGAAGGTTCCAGCGTCGGCATGAGCAAAGTGACGCAGCAAGAGGAACTGGTGACGGCGCTGGACACCGCGTTTGTGCATGATGACGATGTGCTGGTTGAGAAGTGGCTGAGCGGGCCTGAGTACACGATGGCATTGTTAGGCGACACGGTTCTGCCCTCAATTCGAATTCAGGCCGCAGGCACGTTTTACGATTATGAGGCCAAGTATCTCTCGGACCAGACGCAGTATTTTTGTCCCAGCGGGTTAGCGCTTGAGCAGGAGCAGGCCATCGGTGCGCTGGCGCAAGCGGCCTTCGCGGCGTTGGGATGTCGCGGCTGGGGTCGTGTTGATCTGATGCTGGACGCCGACGGTGCGTTTTACCTGTTGGAGGTGAATACGTCGCCCGGTATGACGGATCACAGTCTGGTGCCGATGGCTGCCAGGCAGCACGGGATGAGCTTCTCGCAGCTCGTCGCGCAGATCCTGGCCTCGGCTGTTTGATATGTCGCAGGCGGCGCGGAATTTGCGCGGACGCGACGAAGAGCCAACAGGCGGGCGTCGCAGTAACGGTGGGCAGTTGGCCGGATTGCTGTTCCTGCTGATGGTACTGGGCACTATCCTGTGGGGCGGCTGGATGGTGTTGCAGTGGATGAAGGATGCCAGTCGGTTACCGCTGTCCCGCTTGGTGGTGACCGGTGAGCGGCACTACACCACCCATGATGATATTCGCCAGGCGATATTGTCGCTGGGTGCGCCGGGCACCTTTATGACGCAGGATGTCGATGTTATCCAACAGCAGATTGAACGTCTGCCGTGGATCAAACAGGCCAGCGTGCGTAAGCAGTGGCCTGACGAATTAAAGATTCATCTGGTTGAATATGTGCCCGTAGCGCGGTGGAATGACCTGCTGATGGTGGATGCAGAAGGAAATTCCTTCAGCGTGCCCGCCGAGCGGGTCGGTAATCGCAAAATGCCGCTACTGTACGGGCCAGAAGGCAGTGAAAACGATGTGCTGGAAGGCTACCGCACCATGAATCAGGTGTTGGCGAGCAGTAAGCTGACATTAAAAATGGTGGCGATGAGTGCACGGCATTCGTGGCAGTTGGGGCTGGAAGATGACATCCGTCTGGAATTGGGGCGTGATGAGCGGGCCCGGCGTTTGGAACGTTTTCTTGAGCTTTACCCGCTGTTGCAGCGGCAGGCGCAGAACGACAACAAACGTGTCAGCTACGTGGACTTACGTTACGACACCGGTGCCGCGGTAGGGTGGGCACCGCCTCTGCTGGATCAGCAGCAGGGAAATGCTCAGCGAAAAGACGTTGATCAAAAACAGAACGGTAATCAGCAACAGAATCAGGCACAGGCTAAACAACAATGATCAAGTCGACGGACAGAAAACTGGTAGTTGGGCTGGAAATCGGTACAGCAAAAGTGGCTGCGCTGGTAGGGGAAGTTCTGCCCGATGGCATGGTCAATATCATCGGCGTGGGCAGTTGTCCGTCACGCGGGATGGATAAAGGCGGCGTTAACGATTTGGAGTCCGTTGTAAAATGCGTACAGCGGACCATCGACCAGGCCGAGCTGATGGCGGATTGTCAAATTTCTTCCGTCTATCTGGCGCTGTCGGGCAAGCACATCAGTTGCCAGAATGAAATCGGTATCGTGCCGATTTCGGAAGAAGAAGTGACGCAGGATGACGTCGAGAGCGTGGTGCACACGGCGAAATCCGTGCGCGTGCGCGATGAACACCGTATTTTGCATGTCATTCCGCAAGAGTACGCGATTGATTATCAGGAAGGGATCAAGAACCCGATTGGTCTTTCCGGCGTGCGCATGCAGGCAAAGGTGCATTTGATCACCTGCCATAACGATATGGCGAAAAATATTGTCAAAGCCGTAGAGCGCTGCGGTTTAAAAGTGGACCAACTGATTTTTGCCGGCCTGGCTTCCAGCTACGCCGTGCTGACGGAAGATGAGCGTGAATTGGGCGTTTGCGTGGTGGATATCGGCGGCGGCACCATGGATATCGCGGTGTATACCGGCGGTGCACTGCGCCACACCAAAGTGATCCCTTACGCGGGCAACGTGGTGACCAGCGATATCGCTTATGCGTTTGGCACGCCGCCCACGGATGCGGAAGCCATCAAGGTACGCCACGGTTGCGCACTGGGCGCGATTGTCAGCAAAGACGAAAATCTGGAAGTGCCGAGCGTAGGCGGTCGGCCGCCACGCAGTCTGCAACGGCAGACGCTGGCTGAAGTGATTGAACCGCGTTACACCGAATTGCTCAATTTGGTGAACGATGAAATTTTGCAATTGCAGGAGCAATTACGTCAGCAGGGCGTGAAGCACCATTTAGCCGCCGGCATTGTGCTGACGGGCGGTGCCGCTCAGATCGACGGGTTGGTTGACTGCGCCAAGCGCGTATTCCACACGCAGGTGCGCATCGGTCAGCCACTGAATATAACAGGCTTAACGGATTATGCGCAGGAGCCCTTCTACTCAACGGCGGTTGGGCTGCTGCATTACGGAAAAGAGTCTCACCTGGGCGGTGAGCACGAAGTAGAAAAACGTGGCTCAGTGGGCAATTGGTTTAAACGCATCAGTAGCTGGCTGAGAAAGGAATTTTAATGTTTATCAGAGATCGTGTGGCACACTTGACGGTCTCGCGGTACAGGCACAAAACGGAGAGAAACTATGTTTGAACCAATGGAGTTAACCAACGACGCGGTGATTAAAGTCATCGGCGTCGGCGGTGGCGGCGGTAACGCCGTCGAACATATGGTGCGCGAGCGCATCGAAGGCGTCGAATTCTTCGCGGTGAACACCGATGCGCAGGCACTGCGCAAGACCGCGGTGGGTCAGACTATTCAGATTGGTAGCGGCATCACCAAAGGGCTGGGCGCAGGCGCCAACCCGGAAGTGGGTCGCAACTCGGCGGAAGAAGACCGTGAAGCGCTGCGCGCTGCGCTTGATGGCGCGGACATGGTGTTTATCGCCGCCGGTATGGGTGGCGGTACCGGTACCGGTGCTGCGCCTGTCGTGGCTGAAGTGGCAAAGGATCTTGGTATCCTGACGGTTGCAGTAGTGACCAAGCCCTTCAACTTCGAAGGTAAAAAACGCATGGCGTTTGCCGAGCAGGGGATTGCCGAGCTGTCCAAGCACGTGGATTCGCTGATCACCATCCCTAACGACAAGCTACTGAAAGTGCTGGGTCGCGGTATTTCTTTGCTGGACGCGTTCGGTGCAGCGAACGATGTACTGAAAGGCGCTGTCCAAGGTATCGCAGAGCTGATTACTCGTCCTGGCCTGATGAACGTGGACTTTGCTGACGTGCGCACTGTGATGTCAGAAATGGGTTATGCCATGATGGGCTCCGGCGTGGCGCGCGGTGAAGACCGTGCCGAAGAAGCGGCAGAAATGGCGATTTCCAGCCCGCTGCTGGAAGATATCGACCTGTCTGGCGCACGCGGCGTGCTGGTTAACATCACGGCGGGCTTTGACCTGCGTCTGGATGAGTTCGAAACCGTGGGTAACACTATCCGTGCGTTCGCGTCCGACAATGCCACCGTGGTGATTGGTACCTCGTTGGATCCGGACATGAACGACGAACTGCGCGTCACCGTGGTGGCGACCGGTATCGGCATGGACAAGCGCCCGGAAATTACGCTGGTGACCAATAAGCAAGCCAGCCAACCGGTTATGGATCACCGTTACCAGCAGCACGGTATGACCCCGCTGACGCAGGAAAAACCGGCGGCCAAGGTGGTTAATGACCAAACGGTACAAACCAACAAAGAGCCTGACTATTTGGATATTCCCGCATTTTTGCGCAAACAAGCGGACTAACCTCCGCCTTGTGATTGGAATCTCCGCTCTTTGTGCTAAACTGTCCCGCCGATCCTGGTGTAAGCTAGGACGGTTGGTTCAGTAACATTGCGAGATAATACGATGATCAAACAACGTACATTAAAGCGTATCGTACAGGCGACGGGCGTCGGTTTGCATACCGGCAAGAAAGTCACGCTGACGATGCGACCTGCACCGGCGAATACCGGGGTCATCTATCGCCGCACTGACTTGAATCCACCGGTTGATTTTCCGGCTGATGCCAAATCCGTGCGTGATACCATGCTCTGTACTTGCCTGGTAAACGAGCATGACGTACGTATTTCAACGGTGGAACACCTGAACGCCGCCTTGGCGGGGTTGGGTATCGATAACATCGTCATTGATGTTGATGCCCCGGAAATTCCAATTATGGATGGCAGTGCCAGCCCGTTCGTTTACCTGTTGCTTGATGCCGGTATCGAAGAGCTGAACTGCGCCAAAAAGTTTGTACGCATCAAACAGCCTGTGCGGGTTGAAGACGGTGACAAATGGGCAGAACTGACGCCGTATAACGGTTTCAGCCTGGATTTCACCATCGATTTTAACCACCCTGCGATTGATGCCGGTTCACAGCGCTATTCCCTGGATTTCTCAGCGGATGCGTTTATTCGCCAGATCAGCCGTGCGCGTACTTTCGGCTTCATGCGCGATATCGAATACCTGCAATCCCGCGGCCTGTGCCTGGGCGGCAGTATGGATTGCGCTATCGTGGTAGACGATTATCGTGTGCTGAACGAAGATGGTCTGCGTTTTGAAGACGAATTTGTGCGTCACAAAATGCTGGATGCCATCGGCGACCTGTTCATGTGCGGTTATAACATCATCGGTGCGTTCTCTGCGTTCAAGTCTGGTCATGCGCTAAACAACAAATTGTTGCAGGCGGTGTTGGCTAAACAGGAAGCGTGGGAATACGTCACCTTTGAAAACGAGCGCGAAGTGCCGCTGGCGTTCAAAGCGCCTTCTACGGTGCTGGCGTAACCGACATCGGGCGTTAGGGCCGTCGCTCAGGCGAATGTAATAGGTTATTTTTTCTGTTGGCTGGTTTTACTCGTACCCTCTCCGGCGAGTGAAGCCAGCCTTTCTAATATCTTCCTCAATTTTTCCGGACTGTGACTGGCTAAATGCCGGATCGTCTCGGCGCTTTGTTCACTCAGTTGACGGGGCGGCGTATCTGAGTTTTTGCTTTCTGCGCGCAAATTATCCTTTCCCGATACCGTTTCATCCCCTTTTGCGGCCAGCGCGGGATTAATCCTGATGTCGATCGATGCCAATGATGGTAATATCTGAGCGCGCAATGCTGAGAGTAACGAGGGTTGCTCATAACGTAACCGCATTAACCAGCTTGCATTGGCAGTTTCCAGAATCAGGTGGCCTTGTCGGTAATTCGCGACGCGACACCATGGGTGCAGTTGAGAAGGCAGTAAGCCTTTCACGGCCCGATTAAGTTTTAACAAGGCGATAGCGCGCTGTTGAACCTCGTGCAAGGGGCCTTTATTTCCCCCTGACACGCTATCGAACAGGGACTCCAGTGATTGGGGGCGGCTATCACGCATAGGTATCAGGCTCCGGTGGGCAAATAAACTCGTCATGGGTATTCTAAATCGTTGGCGACAATTTGGCAGACGTTATTTTTGGCCACATCTCCTGTTGGGGATGGTCGCGGCCAGCCTTGGTCTGCCGACCAGCCTTAACGAAACCAACGAGCATGCCTCTGCGTCAAACGCGACGGCCAGCATCAGCCGCCAGAATCCCGTCGCTTTTAGCCTGACCGAGCTGGCCAGTTTGAAAGAGGTGCATCGCCGCACCTCGTTTGGTATCGATTATTGGCATCAGCATGCCATCCGCACGGTTATTCGCCATCTCTCCTTTGCGCTGACGGTGCCTCAGGCACACGCGTTGCCGGAGGCTGAGGCGGCGTTGAGTGCGCACCCGCTGGTAATCCTGGATACGCTCAATGCGCTGTTGACGCTGCCGGAAACCCCCTCGGCGTTGCATCCCTTACCGCGCGGCACCCTGGTTTTTGCCGCTTCTCCTTATCATGCCGGGCTGTGGTTGTCTCAAGTCCGTGGCATCCGCGCCGGGCCTGCACGCTCCGCCTGACACGCCGTTTCACTCGCGTTTTCTTGGCGTATAACGACGAACAGGGACAATGGTCACTGTTCTGAATGCAAACGCGAACACCGCTTCTCTCGCCGATCTCCGGATCGCGATGAAAGGAATTATGAGTAGCTATCGTATCGTCGCTGATACAGCGGCTTACGTGAGAATAAAATCATTATGTTAACCAGTATCCTGACTAAAGTTTTTGGCAGCCGTAACGATCGTACGCTGCGCCGTATGCGTAAAGTGGTTGAAGTGATTAGCCGTATGGAACCGGCCATCGAAGCGCTGTCGGATGATGAACTGAAGGCGAAAACCGCTGAATTCCGTGGGCGTCTTGAGAAAGGGGAAACCCTCGAAGCGTTGCTGCCTGAGGCGTTTGCGGTGGTGCGTGAAGCCAGTAAACGTGTGTTTGGTATGCGCCATTTCGACGTACAGTTGATGGGCGGCATGGTGCTGAACGAGCGTTGCATCGCAGAAATGCGTACCGGTGAAGGTAAGACCCTGACCGCAACGTTGCCTGCCTACCTCAATGCCCTGACGGGCCGTGGTGTGCATGTGGTGACGGTGAACGACTACCTGGCACAGCGTGACGCCGAGAATAACCGCCCGCTGTTTGAATACCTGGGCTTGACGGTTGGTATCAACCTGCCGGGCATGCCTGCACCGGCCAAGCGTGAAGCCTATGCGGCCGATATCACTTACGGTACCAACAACGAGTACGGCTTTGACTATCTGCGCGACAACATGGCATTCAGCCCGGAAGAGCGCGTGCAGCGTAAGCTTTACTATGCGCTGGTGGATGAAGTGGACTCCATCCTGATCGATGAAGCGCGTACCCCGCTGATCATTTCCGGTCCGGCGGAAGACAGCTCCGATCTCTATATTCGCGTCAACAAAATCATCCCGCACCTGATTCGTCAGGAAAAAGAAGATTCAGATACCTTCCAAGGTGAAGGACACTTCTCGGTGGATGAAAAAGCGCGTCAGGTTAACCTGACCGAGCGCGGCCTGGTGCTGGTGGAAGAGCTGCTGGTAAAACAAGGCATCATGGATGATGGGGAGTCGCTTTACTCGCCAACCAATATCATGCTGATGCACCACGTTACCGCCGCGCTGCGCGCCCATGTGCTGTTCACTCGCGATGTTGACTACATCGTGAAAGACGGCGAAGTGATCATCGTGGATGAGCACACCGGTCGTACCATGCAGGGGCGTCGCTGGTCAGATGGTTTGCACCAGGCGGTGGAAGCCAAAGAGAACGTGAAGATCCAGAATGAAAACCAGACGCTGGCGTCGATCACCTTCCAGAACTATTTCCGCCTGTATGAAAAGCTGGCCGGGATGACCGGTACGGCCGATACCGAAGCGTTTGAATTCAGCTCTATCTATAAGCTCGATACCATTGTGGTGCCGACCAACCGCCCGATGATCCGTAAAGATTTACCCGATCTGGTCTACATGACCGAGCAGGAAAAGATCGACGCGATCATCGAAGACATTAAAGAGCGCAGCGTGAAGGGCCAGCCGGTGCTGGTGGGGACTATCTCCATCGAGAAATCGGAAGTGGTGTCAGAAGCGCTGACCAAAGCAGGCATCAAACACAACGTCCTGAACGCCAAATTCCACGCCAAGGAAGCGGATATCGTTGCGCAGGCCGGTCAGGCAAGCGCGGTGACCATTGCCACCAACATGGCGGGCCGTGGTACCGATATCGTGCTGGGCGGGAGCTTGCAGGCTGAGCTGGCGCTGCTGGAAGAGCCGGATGAAGCCACGATTGCCGATGCCAAAGCCGCATGGCAGGTGCGTCACGATGCAGTACTGGCCGCCGGTGGTTTGCACATTATCGGTACGGAACGTCATGAGTCACGCCGTATCGATAACCAGCTGCGTGGCCGTTCCGGTCGTCAGGGGGATGCCGGTTCTTCCCGTTTTTACCTGTCGATGGAAGATGCGCTGATGCGTATTTTTGCCTCCGATCGCGTCTCCAACATGATGCGTAAACTGGGGATGAAACCGGGTGAGGCCATTGAGCACCCGTGGGTAACCAAAGCGATCGCCAACGCCCAGCGTAAGGTAGAAAGCCGCAACTTTGATATTCGTAAGCAGTTGCTGGAATATGATGACGTGGCTAACGATCAGCGCCGTGCCATTTACACCCAGCGTAATGAATTGCTGGACGTGGCGGATATCAGCGAAACCATCAACAGCATCCGTGAAGACGTGTTCAAGCTGGCGATTGATAACCACATTCCGCCGCAGTCGCTGGAAGAGCAGTGGGATATCGAAGGGCTGGAGCAGCGTCTGAAAAACGACTTCGATCTCGAGTTGCCGATTTCAGCCTGGTTGGATGAAGAGCACACGCTGCATGAAGAAACCCTGCGTGAGCGCATCCTGCAACAGGCCGTCGATGTCTACCAGCGCAAAGAAGAAGTAGTCGGTGTCGATGTGATGCGCAACTTCGAGAAGGGCGTGATGCTGCAAACGCTGGATTCCCTGTGGAAAGAGCATCTGGCGGCCATGGATTATCTGCGTCAGGGTATTCACCTGCGTGGCTACGCGCAGAAAGATCCGAAGCAGGAGTACAAACGCGAATCCTTCTCCATGTTTGCCAACATGCTGGAGTCCTTGAAATACGAAGTGATCGGCACGCTGAGCAAGGTGCAGGTTAGAATGCCGGAAGAAGTTGAAGCATTAGAGCAACAGCGTCGCGAAGAGGCGGAACGCCTGGCGCGTCAGCAACAGCTGAGCCACCAAAGCGACGATCAAATCAGCGCGGCGGCAGCGGCAGCCGGACAGGGCGATCGCAAGATTGGTCGTAACGATCCGTGCCCGTGCGGTTCCGGTAAAAAATACAAGCAGTGCCATGGCAGCTTGCAACACTGATGTCATCTAAACGCTAAATAATGCGAATTGCAAAATGAGCGTGGTGAACGCATCTGCGGTTTGAGTTGTGGCGCGTATAACTGTGATATAACGAAGAGGCGGTCAATGACCGCCTTTTATCTGGCTGGAATTTGAAGGAGTAAGCCGTGCGTAAACATCTGAACGTTGCGGTAGGCATTATTCGTAATGCGCAACGCGAGTTTTTTATTGCCCGTCGCCCTCAGGGCGTGCACATGGGGGGGATGTGGGAGTTTCCCGGTGGGAAAGTGGAGCAGGGAGAAACCGCTGAACAGGCGTTGATTCGCGAACTGCGTGAAGAAGCGGGGATAGAAGCGCTGGCACCGACTGCGCTGAACAGCAAAACCGTGGAAACCGAGGAGCGCATCATCACGCTGCACTTTTTTATGGTTGAACGCTGGCAGGGCGAACCCTATGGGCGTGAGGGGCAGCCTTCTCGCTGGCTGAAAGCCGCGTCGCTGCTGGAAGATGAATTTCCTCCTGCCAACGCAGAGATGATCCGCTGGCTGAAGGAAACGCATTGTTAAACCGGTGCAACAACCCCGCTGATTAATCGTCAGGCGTTAGTTAATGGCGAGGTTCTTCACTCCATTCGTCACTGTCCGAAATATCTTCATTGCTCGGGATGCGTTTTTCTTCATCTGCCCATTCGCCGAGATCGATAAGCTGGCAGCGTTTGCTGCAAAATGGGCGGTAAGGGCTATGTTCTCCCCACTCCACCGACTTTTTGCAGGTGGGGCAGCTAACAGTGAAGGTTTCGTTATCCATGGTTTATTCCTACAGCAATATTGGTTAACAACAGGCTAATTCAAATGACAGGCGCGCGGGCACGTGACCATTTTCGCTGTCTAATGGCAAAAAGCGAATCGCATAACGCGATTTATGGCCTGATACCTGAGGGTAGAGCTGATGCTCGATAGCCAATTGCAAACGAATCAGATCGGCATCCACCGCGTTATCTTGAAAGAATCCGTTCAAGCTGGTTTGTGCCCGAAACGTACCAGAGTGGCGTATCAGCTCCAGCACTTGATCGAGCGAGTTCTTTAGCGGTGACAGTGAGTGTAGCCAGGTATCGATCACCTGTTGCTTCTGCGCCTGCGACTGATGCAGCCACAGATGCAGCGTCGGCACATCAAAACTGCAACAACCGCCTGGAATGCTCAACCGCTGCCGCACCATACCAATCAGCTTGTCTTCACGCAAAAATTGCCCCATGCGCGGTGCGGACATCAGCACGGCCGCGAATTGCTTCAAACGCTGGCGCAGTACATGGATGCGGTCATGATCGACGCCGGGCACATCGCTCCATTGCAGCAGCTTTTGTTGCTGGCGCTCCAGCTCTTTAAGCAGTTCAGTACGAATGTCTCCGCGTTCCAGCACGTCGAGCAAATCGACCACGGCGCGGAAGAAGGCGAGCGCACTGCCCATATCTGCCCAACTGTGATTTTCATGCAACTGTTGCAGCAGCGTTTCCAAACGTAGCCAGGTACGCGTCTTTTCATTTAGCGGATATTCAAACAACACGGTGGAAAGGGCATCGCTCATTGTTACTTGTCCTGTCGGTCGTTGTCGGCGGCAAGGGCGAGGTAGCGTTGATGCAACGCGGTAACCTGTTCCATCCACGCCCCGGGGCGACCGTTGTTATCAATAATGTCATCAGCACAGGCCAACCGCTGTTCACGCGTTGCCTGTGCCGCGAGTATGTTCTCAGCCTGCTGGCGATTTACCTTGTCGCGCGCGAGCAGGCGTTCCATCTGCGTGTTTCTTTCCACATCAACAACCGCAACACGCTGCGCCAGAGATTGCAGCCCATTCTCGACCAACAGCGGCACCACCCACAGCACATAGGGGCCTTTCGCCTGTTGCCATTGTCGCCGCGTTTCTGCATGAATCAAGGGGTGCAGTAAGGCATTTAGCCACGTTTTATCCTCTGTTGAGGAAAAGATGCGCTGGCGAAGCATGGCTCGATTCAAGGTGCCATCGCTATTGAGCATATCGTTACCAAAATGCGCCTGAATAGCAGATAACGCTGGCGCACCGGGTTCTACCACCTGGCGAGCGATGATATCGGCATCGACAATCGGGATCCCGAAGGTGGCGAAGGCATCGGCGACCGCACTTTTGCCGCTGCCGATGCCACCTGTTAAGGCTACGATATAGGTCATAATGCCTTGTGTGAAAATGAGCAGGTAAATTTATGGGATTCTAGCCCAAATAAAGGGAAATTCGCAGTCTTGTTGTTGCATTATTACTGCGTATGATGAGGTAACTGGGAATGGCCTTCTCCCTTTGTACTTTACGTGGCCGCATTGCTGGCATACTCGCCGCTATAACCAGGAAGATAACCGTCATGCGTATTGAAGAAGATCTGAAGCTCGGTTTCAAAGATGTCCTTATTCGCCCCAAGCGTTCTACCTTGAAAAGTCGTTCTGACGTGGAATTGGAGCGCCAATTCACTTTCCTTCATGCTCAGAGCACCTGGTCTGGTGTACCGGTGATTGCGGCCAATATGGATACTGTTGGCACCTTTCGTATGGCGCGTGCGCTGGCGGAGTTTGACGTACTGACTGCGGTGCATAAGCACTACAGCGTGGAGCAGTGGGCGCAGTTCGTTAAAGAAGCGCCTGAAACGGTATTGCGCCATGTGATGGTATCCACCGGTACGTCGGAGGCGGATTTCGTCAAGGTGAAACAGATTCTGGCGCTGTCGGCAGAGCTCAAATTTATCTGCATCGACGTTGCCAATGGTTATTCTGAGCACTTCGTTAATTTCCTGCAAAAAGCGCGTGAAGCCTGGCCGGATAAGGTCATTTGCGCCGGTAATGTGGTTACCGGTGAAATGGTGGAAGAGCTGATTCTCTCTGGCGCGGATATCGTCAAGGTAGGCATTGGCCCTGGTTCCGTGTGTACCACGCGGGTGAAAACCGGTGTGGGCTATCCGCAACTTTCTGCCGTGATCGAGTGTGCCGATGCTGCGCACGGTTT
Organism: Candidatus Symbiopectobacterium sp. NZEC151; assembly: GCF_025962655.1. Lineage (GTDB taxonomy): Bacteria > Pseudomonadota > Gammaproteobacteria > Enterobacterales > Enterobacteriaceae > Symbiopectobacterium. The sequence continues at coordinate 151,996 of NZ_JAGFPE010000005.1, forward strand.
GGGCGGGCAGATCGTCAGCGACGGTGGTTGCTCGATGCCGGGTGATGTGGCAAAAGCCTTCGGCGGCGGCGCAGATTTTGTGATGCTCGGCGGCATGCTGGCGGGCCACGATGAGTGTGAAGGCCGGGTGGTAGAAGAGAATGGCGAGAAAATGATGCTGTTTTACGGTATGAGTTCTGCCTCTGCGATGGAGCGCCATTCCGGCGGTGTCGCAGAGTATCGTGCCGCAGAAGGGAAAACGGTCAAGCTGCCGCTGCGCGGCCCGGTCGATAATACCGTTCGTGATATTCTGGGCGGTTTGCGCTCGGCATGCACTTACGTTGGGGCTTCTCGCCTGAAAGAACTCACCAAACGCACCACGTTTATTCGTGTGGCGGAACAGGAAAACCGCATTTACAACGGCAACGCCTAGCGCGAGCACGCCCGGCAGCAGACGGCACGAAGATGGCGAAGGCGTTATGCATTCGCCATCAGATTGCCGAATTGGAAGATGGGCAGATACATGGCGATGACCAGCGTACCAATAATGCCCCCCACCACTACGATCAGCAGCGGTTCCAGCGTGTGGGTTAGCGTTTCAGCGCGCTGTGCCGTTTGCTGTTGGTGCCAGTGCGCTAATTGGCTAAACATGTTGTCCAGCGCGCCGGTTTCTTCTCCTACGCGAATCAGTTGCGTGCAAGGGGGCGGGAATAACCCGCTATACGGTGTCATCGCCTGTTGCAGTGAGTCTCCCTGTTCTATATTGCGCAGAATCGGCTGTAGTGCTTCCTGGTAGGCAAAATAGGGAAGGGTGGCGGCAGCGGTCAGACCGGCAGGCAGCGTAAGCCCAGCGCGTTGCGTCAACGCGAGCAGCGTGAAAAGGTAGCTCAATGCCTCTCCTCGCATCAGTGCGCCGAGTAGCGGGATTTTCAGCAAAAAACGTTCTTCCAGCCGGCGTAGTGCCATGGAGCGCGCGCGGCACACCGGATACCCCAGTACGATGCTCACCGGCAGTATCAGTAACAGCAGGGCGTGATGTGCAACCACATCCGCCAGTGCCAGAACGTGCTGCGTCAGCGGCGGTAGCGGTGCCTCAAATGTCTCGTACAAGCTGGCAAATTCGGGTAATACCCATACCAGCATGATGATACTCACCGTAACGCTAACACCCAGAACAAAACCGGGATAGCGCAGCGCTTGTTTCACTTTCTTTTGCAGTTGAAGCTGCTGCTCTTGCTGCATCGCTAGCTGTTGGCAACACACATCCAGTTTACCGGTCATCTCCCCGACGGCAACCAGCGTGGGATAAAGCGTGGGAAACACCTGTGGGTGGTGGCGCAGGGCGTCAGAAAAGGATTCGCCCTCGGCAATGTCATCGGCCAATGTGTTAATCAGGCATCGCCATCCCGGCAGTTCATGCTGTTCGGCGAGCAGTCGCAGTGCATTCAGCAGCGGCAGGCCAGCCTGTAGCAATGCGGCAACCTGTTTAAACAAGACGATGCGTGCCGCCGCTTTCCAGTACCGTTGCGTGAGGGTCTGCCGGTAGCGTAAACGTAACGGCTGGAATCCCTTCTGAGCCAGACGGAGATAAACGTGCTGACGCGCATTGCCGATGCTTTCCCCGCGCTGTAATTCGCCGTGTGACGTGAGGGCAAGCCAGGAATAGAGTTTTTGTGACATGGCCTCAGGCTCAATGAGAGTGTGGTGATGCGCCAATGACGCGATACATTTCGGCGGCGGATGTCTCCCCTTGGGAAACCCTTTGCAAGGCAGATAGCCAGAGCGTGTCATAGCCCGTGTCATTGGCCAGTACCGCGAGGTCTTGCGTGCTGGCCCCACGACTCAATGCGTGTCGTAGCGCTGGGGTGAGTGGCAGCAGCTCGTAGAGGGCGGTTCGTCCATAATAACCGTTCATGCAGTGTTCACAGCCTTGCGCCTCCCAATGCGGAACGGGGGCTGCCCATAGCGTATCGGGGAACATTAATGGCTGGGATGCGGGTGTTTTACAGTGCGGACAGAGACGCCGTACCAGACGTTGGGCAATGAGCAGCGTCAGCGCCCCCGCGAGCAAATAGCCGGGAATGCCCAAATGCCCGAGCCGGGTCAGGGTTTCAATCGCGGAATTGGTATGTAGCGTCGATAATACCAGGTGCCCGGTTTGTGCCGCCTTCACGGCAATTTCTGCTGTTTCGCTATCGCGTATTTCGCCGATCATGACAACATCAGGATCTTGACGCAGCAAGGCACGCAAAATGCGGCTGAAATCTAGCTCTGCCTTAAGGTTTAATGCGGTTTGATTGATGCCCGGCAACGGGATTTCCACCGGATCTTCCACACTGCAAATGTTGCGCTGGTTTTCATTAAGCCAGCATATTGCGCTGTACAGCGTCACGGTTTTGCCGCTTCCGGTGGGGCCGGTCACCAGGATCATGCCCTGCGGCTGCTGTAACGCCTGTGTCAGGCAGGCGTATGCCGTCGGCGATAAACCCAGACTGTCGAGAGTAAGCATCTGTTGGTAGGTTTGTAATACGCGCAGTACCACTTTCTCGCCTTCCAGTACGGGCAGTGTGGCAATACGCAAAGAGAGCGACTGTGCATTGTGCGCAAACGAGAACTGACCGTCTTGCGGCAGACGGCGCTCTGCAATATCGAGTTGCCCCATGATTTTCAGTCGTGCGGTAAGGCGTGCGGCCCAGTCTAACGGGGGGGATGTGCAAATATGCAACACGCCATCAATACGCATTCGAACACGATAGTTATCCGCCATAGGTTCAAAATGGATATCTGAAGCCCGCCGCTGAAAGGCCTGCGCCAGCGTTTGATTGATAAAGTGGATAACGGACGTCTCTTCGTCTGTCGGCTCGGTGGTAGGTGTCACGCTGAACACGGCGTCGCTTTCTGCCGCCTGTGGCGCGGGGTGGAAAGCCTGCTCCAGTCTCGCTTGTGACCAGCGTTCCACTACGATACGGCGATTACTGGCAAATTTTAGTGCTGTCAGCAATGCAGGTGCCACATCCCCGTTAATGGCGATGGTGACCGTTTGTTCATCCAATGCCAGCAGCCGTGCCTGATAGCGTTGGCACAGGCGCTTGAGCTCTTGATCCAACGGGGCATATGTGCTCATGTTTACTCCGCGGCATCATCGAAACGAAATACCCGTTCGCAAGCGACTATCAAGCTCTCAGCCTGCGTGGCCGCCTGACAGTGTCGGCGCCAAATGACGGAACTGGTGCCGCTATCCCAACGTGGTATCAAGGTCAGGTTTAACCCTTGCAAGGCAGACTGCCCCGTCAAGCTGATGACGCCTTGTGTTACGCTGAGATCGCTGACATAGCGTGAACCTCTTGCGACGGGAATGCCTTGGCTCCCTGCGTTACAAGGCGCAACGCTGCTGTTTTCCAACGCGCACAAATTGACCGCAGTTTGATACGGTGCCAGCGATTGCAGCATGTCGGTCATGGCAGCCTTTTGCAGGTATCCCTGATAAGCCGGAATGCCAATCGAGGCGAGAATGGCGACAATCGCGATAACGATCATCAACTCAACCAGGGTGAATCCGCGTTCTGTGTTCATCATCGTCCTTTTCAGTCAGCAGGTTTGGCATAAAGGTAGAAGAGGCTCGAGGGGAGGACGAGCGCAGATGTGGATAACTGGAAGGCCGGATCGTAGAGAATGGCCCGGGTTGCATGATTCTTGTTAAATCTGGAATCGATATCGCAGAAATAAGTGGTTTTTAATAAATTTATTATATTTTAATGAGTTAATGGTTATTCTATAGATGCCTTGCTAGGAAAATAACCAAAGCTGAGTAATAATGGCATGACACCATTTATTGGGGAGCGTGTGGTATGCAGTTGGAAGCGGGTTGGTTAACAGGCGTAAAACGGGTGCCTTCCCCCCATTGCGATGCGCGCCCTGACGAAGAGCCTCCTTCATTGCTGGTGATACACAATATCAGCTTACCGCCGGGAGAATTTGGCGGCCCCTACATTGACCAACTGTTCACCGCAACGCTCGATCCCCAGGCACACCCCTATTTTCGTGACATCAGCCATTTGCGGGTGTCAGCACACTGCCTGATTCGCCGTGATGGCGGTATTGTGCAGTACGTCCCTTTTGATAAACGCGCCTGGCATGCTGGGGTGTCTCAGTTTGCCGGCCGTGAGCGGTGTAACGATTTCTCCATTGGCATCGAACTGGAAGGCACTGATACGCTACCTTTTACTCAGAAGCAATACCAACAGTTGGCCTGTATTACTCGGTTGTTGTTGAACCAGTACCCCATTACGCCACAGTGCATAACCGGGCACAGTGATATCGCCCCTCAGCGTAAAACTGATCCCGGTCCGGCCTTTGACTGGCAGCATTATCACCAATTGATCCAGGTGCCGGAAATTGACGATAAGAGGAGTGAGCGCTCATGACCCTGTTTACCTTGCTGCTGGCCCTGACGTGGGAGCGTTTGTTTAAAAAAAACGATCGCTGGCAGATAGACTCGCATCTGGAAACGATTTTTCGCCGCCTCTCTGCGCCCTCTTTATTGCAGACGTTGCTGTTAGTGTTGCTGGGGATGGCCGCAACCGCTGCACTGTTGTGGCTGGCGAAGGGGGTGCTGTTCGGGCTGGTGGGGCTGTTGCTCTGGATCGCTATCGTACTGTTGTGTATTGGTGCAGGCGAGGTGCGGCAGCATTATCAGAATTACCTTGGCGCAGCACAACGCGGTGAACAGGATGCGATGCAGGCGCTAGCAGAAGAGCTGGCCTTGATTCATGGCTTACCGCTGGATGCCACCGAGCGGGAAAAACTGAGCGAATTGCAAAATGCACTACTGTGGCTCAACTTTCGCTTTTATCTGGCACCGCTGTTCTGGTTTGTGGTCGCTGGGCCATACGGGCCGATAGCGCTGGTTGGCTATGCGATTTTACGCGCTCGCCAAACCTGTCTGGCGCGGCATCATACCCCTTTGGTCCGTGCACAATCGGGCGTAGATGCCTTGTTGCGCTGGTTGGATTGGATCCCGGCACGTTTGGCGGGTATCACCTACGCGCTGCTAGGCCATGGTGAAAAAGCGCTTCCTGCCTGGCTGGCATCGCTAGGAGATGTGCACCATTCTCCCTATTGGGTTGTTACACAGCTGGCACAATTTTCTCTGGTGCGCGAATCTCACACCGATCCGATTGATGCACCGCGCGCTGCCGTAATATTGGCGAAGAAAGTGTCTGTGGTGATGGTGGTGGTGGTGGCTGCGCTAACGATTTACGGTACGTTGCTTTGAGTTGAATCTGGTGGGGTATATCACAAGGTGCATAGCCATTGATGACGTTCATCTGCGAGGTGCATGCTCCGGTTCAGCCTAAGTCTTGTTCAGCGCTGTTCCAGACAGTTCGTCACTCACTTGATGCCCTCTTATCACTCGAATTATTCAGGGGATAGCTATTGTGAGAGGGCGTAATAGGTCTAATGGGTTTGATCGCAAGAATAATAGCGATTTCTTGATATGATTTCCCAATGCTTGCCCAATATAAGATTTCATTTTCTCTATTTGAGAAGACCGTTTTTGATTGCGGTATGTTGATGCTATCCGCGTTATTTTCTTTGTGGTAAAAATTCATTAATTTATCATGTGTTGTCAATAACAACATTCGGATGTCGTTCTTATGATCCGTGATGGTGTGTTACGGATGTTAAACGTAATGCTTTAGGCTGAACAAGTCGGGTTATCTTACCGTGAGGTATGTCTATCAAAAGAAGAGATTTTTATGATATGTGAGGATTTAGGCAGGTATCATTAAAATAAGAAACTGTTGACAATGAAAATTTCTTGCTACCTTTTTTAAGATAAATGAAGTGTATCAAAATTCCTAATTGATTTCACTGCGAGTAGCCAACCATTGACAGCATATGTGTTGTTCGCAATACTAGCCGAAAATTTTCCCTGGTGTTGGCCAATTTGGCGTATGATCCTCTTCGGAGGATCACTTTTTTTATCCGATTTTCTTATTCAGCAACGATAAATCTTTTCACTTCTGAATACCAGATGTACTAAAGTACAGTCTCGGCCTGAGCTTTCGTATACAGTTACACCTGTTCTGGCACTGTTACTCCGATAAACATCCCCCTCAGCACGCGTTCTTTCTTTCGATAACTCATTCTGCGCTGGCTAAGCTGATGAATCGCAACGGCACCCGAAGGTGCCGTTGTCATATCGTTTAGCGGGTGGTTGCGACCCGTTGTTTTTTCTGTTTCACGGCATAACCGATGCCAAGCACGACCAGCCATACGGGTATCAGCAGTACGGAAATCTGAATTCCCGGGGTTAAGAACATGATCACTAAAATGCCCGCAAGGAACAGCAGGCAAATATAATTGCCCAGCGGATAGAGCAGCGCTTTGAATTTGGTCTGCACGCCTTCTTGCTCTTTGGCTTTGCGGAATTTCAGGTGCGCCAGGCTGATCATTGCCCAGTTTATCACCAGTGCAGACACCACCAATGCCATCAGAAGTTCGAACGCTTTACCCGGAATCAGGTAATTGATCAGGACGCACAGCGCCGTTGCGGCGGCAGAAATGCCGATGGCAATAACGGGTACACCGCGTTTATCGACGGTCAACAGCGCTTTCGGGCCATTACCTTGTTTGGCAAGGCCGTAAAGCATACGGCTGTTACAGTACACGCAGCTGTTGTATACCGATAACGCTGCTGTCAACACCACAACGTTGAGTATGGTTGCCACGACATTACTGTCCAGGTTGTGGAAAATCATGACAAAAGGGCTACCCCCTTCCACGACTTTTCCCCAAGGGTAGAGCGACAGCAGAATGGCCAACGAGCCGATATAAAAGATCAGAATACGGTAGATGACCTGATTGGTGGCGCGCGGAATGCTGGTTTCCGGGTTATCCGCTTCTGCTGCGGTGATACCCACCAGTTCCAGGCCACCAAACGAGAACATGATTACCGCCATTGCCATCACCAGGCCGTTGACGCCATTGGGGAAGAACCCGCCCTGCGCCCACAGGTTGGTCACCGTGGCTTCCGGTCCGCCCTGACCGCTTAACAGCAGCCAGCCGCCAAACACGATCATGCCGATAATTGCCACGACCTTGATGATGGCAAACCAGAACTCCATCTCACCATACACTTTGACATTGGCGAGGTTAATGGCATTAATCACCAGGAAAAAGACGGCGGCAGAAACCCAGGTGGGAATATCGGGCCACCAGTACTGCACATAGATACCCACGGCCGTCAGTTCAGCCATCGCGACCAGCACGTAGAGCACCCAATAGTTCCAGCCGGAAGCAAACCCGGCGAAATCGCCCCAATATTTATAGGCAAAATGGCTAAAAGAGCCTGCAACAGGTTCTTCGACGACCATCTCTCCCAATTGGCGCATGATAAAAAACGCGATAATACCGCCGATGGCATAGCCCAGCAGTACGGAAGGACCTGCCATTTTGATGGTGGCAGCAATCCCTAAAAACAGCCCGGTGCCAACGGCACCACCCAGGGCAATCAACTGAATATGACGGTTTTTTAAGCCGCGTTTCAGCGTCCCGTCGTGTTGTTGACCATCCATTAATGTGACCCTCTGTCAGAGCGCAACAGACACGATGCAGATGCTCGCGTCATTTTACGTTTGTGTAATGTTATTTTTACGGCATTCACCAGATGAAAATACGCAGGTGACTACCGTTTGTCAGAGAATAGTGGTAAGCGGAAGAGATTGCACTGATTTCTTGTCGCGATTTGTCGATCGGCCCCACGAAAATATTGCCTGTGTACATTTTTAGACCAGCATGGAAACGGTTTACGTCTGTTCTGACGTCAGGTCGATATGACACACTCTCTGCGACCAGCGAGACGTCAAAGGGAGGATGCCTTCGCGGTGCTAAAGTCGGTGTAATTTATCTGACTGCTTTATTGGTTTTAAGATTAATAAAAAATGCCAAATTTAATGAACGCTTTATGGAATACAATGTGCCGATAACATTACATCATGGCTTTTCTAATATTCTTTTTAGCAGGATTATATCGACGCTATGCCTATTAAATTTGAGCCTGTGGATGTCAATATATTTATGTCTACCTACCTATCCCTTGTCCGTCAGGATAGAATAAGCCATGAGGCGTTAGACAACATGGGGAAAGTGGCGAAAAAAATAGAATTCGCCACTAATGGCATTGATTTATTTAAACGAATGAACATCAGAGACCAGCATGATGTGGATAAAAGGCTTGCGCCTTTGCACGAAAAACTGATGAAACAGCAATCTAAACATTATGACAAGAAAAAAGAAAAATTGGTGGAAATAGCCGAGGCGTTAAAAAAACGGGTCACCAAGGACCCCAATGTGAGAGAGCACTACATCAGTCGTTATAGGAATAATCAAAATCAGATAAAAATTGAAAAATCATTAATTGAAAAAGAGATTTTGAAACACTCAGGGATCAGAGCCCTTAATGTGGATAACGCTGATTTATTCAAACATAAACGTGAGGCGTGTCATTTGCAGTTAAACGTATTGCGCGATGATGATGCTGAGACGGTAATAAAGAAAGCAAACGATAATTTGTCAGAAACCAAGAAAAATGTCGCTTACCTTTATAACCAGCTTCGTGAAATTACGCACCATGCGCAGAAAAAAATGTCTGACCTGGATTATGTTCTGCGATTGGCGGTGGATAACAAAATTTACAGCGCTAAAGATCTTGGATGTGGGCCTACCACATGGAAAAGTCACCTTTCGGCGGATGCTTACGCCAAAAAATATTTTGGCACGCAACGCGTTTGTGGCCGAAGAAAACACATTGAAAGGGAAATACCCAGTATACAAGGGAAGAAATGGCAGAGCACCCTCATCGATTATTGTCATGCATATGCTGTGTTGAAAGAGTATCAAAATGCCTTGAAAAAAGGGACCCGTGATGGGGTGTCTCTGGCCGAACGCTGCCGAACGGCGTTGATGAAAGACATCGTCCAGACTATTGATGGGTATGATGCAAAGCACAGCACTTACACCCGGCGGGCAGAAAAGACCGCAGAACACCTGAGCAATCTCAGGATGAAATCCATGATCTGTGACACTGCGATTAACGATGTCAATCGTCAGATCGAGAGAGTAAAATCGATGGGTGACAGCTGATTTTTATCGGAAAAAGTGAGAAGGGTGATGATGTTGTGTATAGGTTTTTGTTGCTGAAAATATCACCGTTCGAAAAAGAGAGAATGTTAACAGTAAGTATCGCCCGTTCCAGTCCCATGACTTACCTTTGATTTTAAATTCATTAATTATGGATTTTTATTCATTTAATTGTGGGTTGAACGGTTCAGCATTGACAGGTTTTCGTTTCATAAAAGTTAAAACATTTATAGGGTTGAAGCCGCTACTTCCTAATGAGTATAGGGTTTTGACCTAATCGGATCGTGCAATTGTTAAAATCTGGTGGAGAACATGATTTAGCGCAACGTCCGTATGGACAGAAGGTGAATACTTTGTTACTTTAGCGTCACGTTTTTGAAATTGGTATTACCAATTGACTCCGCGCACTTCGCAGAGAAACACTTACCATGGCCTATAGCAAGATCCGTCAGCCCAAACTGTCAGATGTGATTGAACAACAGCTGGAGTTTTTGATCCTCGAAGGAACCTTGCGCCCCGGCGAGAAACTCCCCCCGGAGCGCGAACTGGCGAAACAGTTTGATGTCTCCCGTCCTTCTTTGCGAGAAGCCATCCAGCGTCTGGAGGCAAAAGGCCTGCTACTGCGTCGTCAGGGAGGGGGGACCTTTGTCCAGAACAACCTGTGGCAAAGCGTGAGTGACCCGTTGTCGGAACTGCTGAGCACCCATCCTGAATCTCAATTTGATCTGCTGGAAACCCGCCATGCGCTGGAAGGCATCGCTGCCTACTACGCGGCGTTGCGTGGTACTGAAGAAGATTTCCAGCGCATCCGCGAGTGCCATACCCAGATTGAGCAGGCACGTGCCTCGGGCGATCTGGTCGCAGAGTCAGAAGCCGTTATGCATTATCAAGTGGCTGTCACAGAAGCAACGCACAATGTGGTTTTGCTACACTTGCTACGTTGTATGGGACCGTTACTGGAACAGAACGTGCGACAGAATTTTGAATTGTTGTATCTGAGCCGAGAAGTTCTGGCCCAGGTAAGCAGTCATCGCGCCGGGATTTTTGAGGCGATTGTCGCTCGCGAACCTGAAAAGGCACGCGAAGCGTCGCATCGTCATCTGGCGTTTATTGAGGAAGTACTGCTGGATCTTAACCGGGAACATAGCCGAAGAGAGCGTTCGCTACGTCGGCTCCAGCAACGCAAGGATTGAGCGCTCTGATTGGGGCGTTGAACGCGTAAATGACGAGATTGGACCTGTCTTACTGTGCTTTGACAACCGTCGATGACATGACAGCCGTCGATGCTATGACGACAATGGCAGAGTACAGCAAGACAGGCTCCAGAAAATTAACTGATTAGAAACAGATAAGGAATACACCATGTCAGAACGTTTGAATAATGACGTGGATCCGATCGAAACTCGCGACTGGCTACAGGCGATCGAATCGGTTATCCGTGAAGAGGGTGTTGAACGTGCGCAGTACCTGATCGATCAGGTATTGTCAGAAGCGCGCAAGGGTGGCGTAAACGTAGGGGCAGGCAGTGCCGTTAGCAACTACGTAAACACCATTGCTGTGGAAGACGAACCCGCCTATCCGGGTAACCTGGACCTTGAGCGCCGCATTCGTTCCGCTATTCGTTGGAACGCCATCATGACCGTGCTGCGCGCGTCCAAGAAGGATCTGGATCTGGGCGGCCACATGGCGTCCTACCAGTCTTCCGCGACTTTCTACGAAGTGTGCTTTAACCATTTCTTCCGTGCACGCAGTGCACAGGATGGCGGCGATCTGGTGTATTTCCAGGGCCATATCTCTCCGGGTATCTACGCGCGTGCCTTCCTGGAAGGGCGTCTGACCGAAGATCAGATGAACAACTTCCGTCAGGAAGTACACGGTCAGGGGCTCTCCTCTTACCCGCACCCGAAATTGATGCCGACCTTCTGGCAGTTCCCGACCGTATCTATGGGTCTGGGCCCGATCGGTGCCATTTATCAAGCTAAATTCCTGAAGTATCTCGGAAACCGTGGTCTGAAAGACACCTCCAAACAAACCGTTTATGCTTTCCTGGGCGACGGTGAAATGGATGAGCCGGAATCCAAGGGTGCTATCACCATCGCGACCCGCGAGAAACTGGACAACCTGGTGTTTGTCATCAACTGTAACCTGCAACGTCTGGACGGACCGGTTACGGGTAATGGCAAGATCATCAACGAGCTGGAAGGCATCTTCGGTGGTGCTGGCTGGCAAGTGATCAAGGTCATGTGGGGCGAGCGTTGGGACGAACTGCTGCGTAAAGACACCAGCGGTAAACTGGTCCAACTGATGAACGAAACCGTTGACGGCGATTATCAGACGTTCAAATCCAAAAACGGTGCCTACGTGCGTGAGCACTTCTTCGGCAAATACCCGGAAACGGCTGCGCTGGTTGCTGACTGGAGCGACGATCAGATTTGGGCCCTCAACCGCGGTGGTCACGATCCGAAGAAAGTCTTTGCTGCACTGAAAAAAGCGCAAGACACCAAGGGTAAACCGACCGTTATTCTGGCGCACACCATCAAAGGTTACGGGATGGGTGACGCGGCAGAAGGCAAAAACATCGCTCACCAGGTCAAGAAAGTTAACATGGACGGCGTGCGTTACTTCCGCGACCGCTTCAATGTGCCGGTGGCTGATGCTGACATCGAAAAACTGCCGCTCATCACTTTCGACAAAGATTCTGATGAATACAAATACCTGCATGAGCGCCGTCAGGCTCTGGGTGGTTACCTGCCGTCTCGTCAGCCGAATTTCGACGAAAAACTGGAACTGCCGACGCTGGAAGACTTCAGCTCTCTGCTGGAAGAACAAACCAAAGAAATCTCTACTACCATCGCCTTTGTGCGTGCCCTGAACGTGATGCTGAAGAACAAGTCGATCAAAGATCGTCTGGTTCCGATCATCGCTGACGAAGCGCGTACCTTCGGTATGGAAGGTCTGTTCCGCCAGATCGGTATCTACAGCCCGAACGGCCAGCAGTACACCCCGCAGGACCGTGAGCAGGTGGCTTACTACAAAGAAGACCTGAAAGGTCAGATCTTGCAGGAAGGCATCAACGAACTGGGTGCAGGTTCATCCTGGCTGGCGGCGGCAACGTCTTACAGCACCAACAACCTGCCGATGATCCCGTTCTACATCTACTACTCCATGTTCGGGTTCCAACGTATTGGCGACCTGTGCTGGGCAGCGGGTGACCAACAGGCGCGCGGCTTCCTGGTCGGCGGGACTTCTGGCCGCACCACGCTGAACGGCGAAGGTTTGCAGCACGAAGATGGTCACAGCCACATTCAGTCGCTGACTATCCCGAACTGTATTTCCTACGACCCGTCCTTCGCTTACGAAGTGGCTGTGATCATGCATGACGGTCTGGAGCGCATGTACGGTGAAGCGCAGGAAAACGTCTACTATTACATCACCACGCTGAACGAAAACTACCACATGCCAGCCATGCCGCAAGGCGCGGAAGAAGGTATCCGTAAGGGTATCTACAAACTGGAAACGGTAGCGGGCGCGAAAGGCAAGGTTCAACTGCTGGGCTCGGGTTCTATTCTGCGTCACGTTCGTGAAGCGGCACAGATTCTGGCCAACGACTACGGCATCGGTTCCGATGTTTACAGCGTAACCTCCTTCACGGAGCTGGCGCGCGATGGTCAAGACTGCGAACGTTGGAACATGCTGCACCCGACCGACGCGCCGCGCGTACCGTACATCGCTCAGGTGATGAACGATGCACCGGCTGTTGCGTCCACTGACTACATGAAACTGTTCGCCGAGCAGGTACGTACTTACGTTCCGGCCAGCGATTACCGCGTACTGGGTACTGATGGCTTCGGTCGTTCTGACAGCCGTGAAAACCTGCGTCACCACTTCGAAGTGGACGCGTCCTACGTAGTAGTTGCCGCACTGGGCGAATTGGCTAAACGCGGTGAAGTTGACGCTTCTGTGGTGGCTGAAGCCATCAAGAAATTCAACATCGATCCTGAAAAAGTTAACCCGCGCTTGGCATAAGAGGGAAAGAGTAATGGCTATCGAAATCAACGTACCGGATATCGGTGCAGATGAAGTTGAAGTCACCGAGGTGATGGTGAAGGTGGGCGACAAAGTAGAAGCTGAACAGTCGCTGATCACCGTGGAAGGCGACAAAGCCTCCATGGAAGTGCCTTCTCCTCAGGCTGGCGTGGTGAAAGAGATTAAAGTGGCTGTCGGCGACAAAGTGGCGACGGGCAAACTGATCATGGTCTTCGAAGCAGAGGGTGCGGCGGCAGCGGCACCGGCTCCGGCGGAAACCAAAGCCGCTGCGCCTGCCCCTGCGGCAGCAGCCAGCGCGGCGAAAGAAGTGGCCGTGCCGGATATCGGCGGCGATGAAGTTGAAGTTACCGAAATCATGGTGAAAGTGGGCTACAGCGTAAGCGCTGAGCAGTCACTGATCACGGTAGAAGGTGACAAGGCTTCCATGGAAGTCCCGGCACCGTTCGCTGGTGTGGTGAAAGAGATCAAAATCAACACCGGCGACAAAGTGAAAACCGGCTCGCTGATCATGGTGTTTGAAGTCGCAGGCGCTGCTGGCGCGGCGGCTCCGGCCCAGCAAGCGGCTCCGGCGGCTGCGCCTGCCGCTGCGGCGTCTGGTCCGAAAGAAGTGAACGTACCGGATATCGGCGGCGACGAAGTTGAAGTCACTGAAGTGATGGTGAAAGTCGGCGACAAAATTGCCGCTGAGCAATCGCTGATCACCGTAGAAGGCGACAAAGCCTCTATGGAAGTTCCGGCACCGTTCGCGGGCACCGTGAAAGAGATCAAAGTCAGCACCGGCGATAAAGTGAAAACCGGTTCGCTGATCATGGTGTTTGAAGTAGAAGGCGCTGCGCCTGCTGCTCCGGCCGCCAAACAAGAAGCCGCACCGGCAGCGCAACCGGCGAAAGCCGCAGCACCGGCACCGGCTGCTGCCAAGGCAGATGCCAAAGGCGAATTTACTGAAAACGATGCTTACGTTCACGCAACGCCGGTTATCCGCCGCTTGGCGCGTGAGTTCGGTGTAAACCTGGCGAAAGTGAAAGGCAGCGGTCGTAAAGGCCGTATCCTGCGCGAAGATATCCAGGCTTACGTGAAAGACGCGGTTAAACGCGCTGAATCTGCACCTGCTGCGGGCGCTGCAACCGGCGGTTCTCTGCCGGGTCTGCTGCCGTGGCCGAAAGTGGACTTCAGCAAGTTCGGTGAAGTGGAAGAAGTTGAACTGGGCCGCATCCAGAAGATCTCGGGTGCCAACCTGAGCCGTAACTGGGTGGTTATCCCGCACGTTACGCACTTCGACAAAACCGATATCACCGATCTGGAAGCGTTCCGTAAACAGCAGAACGTGGAAGCAGAAAAACGTAAACTGGACGTGAAGATCACCCCTGTGGTGTTCATCATGAAAGCCGTTGCCACTGCGCTTGAGCAGATGCCGCGTTTCAACAGCTCGCTGTCTGAAGATGCTCAACGTCTGACGCTGAAGAAATACATCAACATCGGTGTTGCCGTTGATACGCCGAATGGTCTGGTGGTTCCGGTGTTTAAAGACGTGAACAAGAAAGGCATCATCGAGCTGTCTCGCGAACTGATGGCTATCTCCAAGAAAGCACGTGACGGTAAGCTGACTGCGGGCGAAATGCAGGGTGGCTGCTTCACTATCTCCAGCATCGGTGGCCTCGGCACCACGCACTTCGCGCCGATCGTCAACGCGCCGGAAGTGGCTATCCTGGGTGTGTCCAAGTCTGCGATGGAACCGGTCTGGAATGGTAAAGAGTTTACGCCGCGTCTGATGATGCCGATCTCTCTGTCCTTCGACCACCGTGTCATTGACGGTGCTGATGGTGCTCGCTTTATCACCATCATCAACAACACCTTGTCTGACATCCGCCGCCTGGTGATGTAATCGAAAAAGCCGGCCTTACGGTCGGCTTTTTTCTGATAAGCTGTTATTTGCTACAGCTGTCAGTGATTAAGGACAAATCGTGAGTCGCTTGTTGTTTCAAAATTGTTAACCATTTTGTAAACTACAGTGGCAAAAGACACGTCCCGGTGGAAGAGGGCGTTAAGACTCAATAATAATGACGTCACAGACCCGCCGGAAATCAATTAAGAGGTCATGATGAGTACAGAAATTAAAGCTCAGGTAGTGGTACTGGGTGCTGGCCCTGCGGGTTACTCTGCGGCGTTCCGCTGCGCGGACCTGGGGCTGGAAACCGTACTGGTAGAGCGCTACTCCACGCTGGGTGGTGTGTGTCTGAACGTGGGCTGTATCCCTTCTAAAGCGTTGCTGCACGTAGCAAAAGTTATCGAAGAAGCCAAAGCGCTGGCGGAGCACGGTATCGTGTTTGGCGAACCGCAAACCGACATCGACAAAATCCGTCTGTGGAAAGAGAAGGTTATCACCCAGTTGACGGGCGGTCTGGCCGGTATGGCGAAAGGCCGTAAAGTGAAAGTGGTCAACGGTCTGGGTAATTTTACCGGTGCCAATACGCTGGAAGTTGACGGTGCCGAAGGCAAAACCGTGATCAACTTTGATAACGCGATCATCGCCGCCGGTTCTCGTCCGATTCAACTGCCGTTTATTCCTCATGATGACCCGCGCGTGTGGGATTCCACTGATGCGCTGGAACTGAAAAGCGTTCCGGGACGTCTGCTGGTGATGGGCGGCGGTATTATCGGCCTGGAAATGGGCACCGTGTACCATTCGCTGGGTTCTCAGATCGACGTGGTTGAAATGTTCGATCAGGTGATCCCGGCTGCGGATAAAGACATCGTTAAAGTCTTCACCAAGCGCATCAGCAAGAAATTCAACCTGATGCTAGAAACCAAGGTGACGGCGGTAGAAGCCAAAGAAGACGGTATCTACGTCTCGATGGAAGGCAAGAAAGCCCCTGCTGAACCGCAACGTTATGACGCGGTGCTGGTGGCTATCGGCCGTGTACCGAACGGTAAAAACCTCGATGCCGGCAAAGCGGGCGTGGAAGTTGACGAGCGCGGCTTTATCCACGTTGACAAACAATTGCGCACCAACGTGCCGCACATCTACGCTATCGGCGACATCGTCGGTCAGCCGATGCTGGCGCACAAAGGCGTGCATGAAGGTCACGTAGCCGCTGAAGTTATCGCGGGCAAAAAACACTACTTCGATCCGAAAGTGATCCCGTCCATTGCCTACACCGAGCCGGAAGTGGCATGGGTTGGCCTGACAGAGAAAGAAGCGAAAGAGAAAGGTATCAGTTTCGAAACGGCTACTTTCCCGTGGGCGGCGTCTGGCCGTGCTATCGCGTCTGACTGCGCAGACGGCATGACCAAACTGATTTTCGACAAAGAAACGCACCGTGTTATTGGTGGCGCGATTGTCGGTACCAACGGCGGCGAGCTGCTGGGTGAAATCGGTCTGGCGATCGAAATGGGCTGTGATGCGGAAGACATCGCGCTGACCATTCACGCCCACCCGACGCTGCACGAATCTGTTGGCCTGGCGGCTGAAGTGTTCGAAGGCAGCATCACCGACCTGCCGAACCCGAAAGCGAAGAAAAAATAAGTTTTCAGGTTTGCAGGCATGAAAATCCGGCGCTCAGACGCCGGATTTTTTTTATCTCTGTTTTATCCCCGACAAAAGCTAGCACGCTAACACTTTTTACTTTTCCTGCTATACATCGAAAATCAAAACGGTATTTTAAAAACTGGCATTTTAAAAACCGGCATTTTAAAAATAGAGCAGGTTGATAGAGGAAAAGAGATGGCAACCATCAAATGGGCAATCATGGGCACCGGCACTATTGCGAAAAGCTTCGCACAAGGGCTGGGCCAGTTAAGCGATGCGGAGCTTTATGCCGTAGGTTCTCGTTCTTTGCAACATGCCGAACAGTTTGGCGAGCATTTTCCCGCGCAGAAATACTACGGCAGCTATGAGGCGTTGGTGAGCGATCCCGATGTCGACGTGGTCTACATTGCCACCCCCAACAGCGCCCATAAAGACAATATCTTGTTATGTCTGAATCACGGTAAATCAGTGCTGTGCGAAAAGCCGTTTACCCTGAATCGTCATGAAACCGCAGAGGTTATCCGCGTCGCGCGTGAAAAAAATCTTTTTCTGATGGAAGGCATGTGGACGCGCTTCTTCCCGGTTTATAGACAAGTCCGTGAATGGCTTGATGCCGATACTATCGGCCCGGTGCGTATGGTCAGCGCCGATTTCGGTTTTCGCCGTGAAGGGCCCGCCGAGGATCGCAAAGTGGGCTTGCATCGCGGCGGCGGCGCATTAATGGATGTCGGGGTTTACCCTATTTCGTTTGCATCCTGGGTCTTCCAGCAGGTTCCGTCCACGATCACCGGCGTTGCCAGCCTGTACGAAACCGGTGTGGATGACCTTTCGGCCATGACGCTGCTCTACCCGGATGGACAAGTGGCGGTGTTGTCCTGCTCGATCAACACCCCAACGCAAAAAGAAGCGCGGATTATCGGCAATAAAGGGACCATCGTTATTCCCGAATTCTCCAAAGCGACCTCCGCCACGCTGGCGGTGATCGGCGAAGCACCTATAACGGTAACCTCCCCGCTTGAAGGCAATGGCTATAACTACCAGGCCGCCGCTGTGATGGCATGTTTGCGCGCAGGAAAAACCGAATGTGAGCTGATGCCGCTCGATGAGAGCCAGGCGATTATGGCGCAGATGGATGAATTGCGGCGGCAGTGGGGGGTTGTGTTTCCGGGGGAGGATAAACAGTGATTTAAACAAGGTCGTGTGTGCGTTGGGCAATCACGACCTTGGTCTCTCTATTAGCAAATACGTTTTATTTGACAGCTTAAGTCGGAGTACGAGTAAATATGGGCGCTTGTTTGTTTTGCTCAAGCAAAGTGCCCGTCAATATCGCATCTTTTAAACTCGTATGTGACATTTTGGTGTTTGTCAGGCTGGCATTCTTCAGGTCTGATTTGTCTAATCTTGCTCTCGTTAGATTTGCGTATCGGAAATTGGCATTGGGGAGTTTCGCGTCGACCACACTTGCTCTGCTCAGATTGGCGTTAGAAAAATTGGCGCGCTCTAAATCAGCCCTATTCAGGATGATATTGTGTGCTTTGGCATGTGAGAAATTGGTATCAAAGCCGGTCACCGCCACTAATTTTGCATCTTGAAGGTTTGCTTCTGTGAAGTCGGTTGCACCGAGCGTTGCCTTATCCATATCCGTTTTGGACAAGTTCGCCCGGGAAAAAGAGGCTCCAGCCAAGTTGGCACCCGATAAGTTAGCCTTGTACAGATTTGTGCCTACTAACAATGATCCCGTCAGATTTGCGCCGGATAAGTCAGTTTTTGCCAGTTGCGCACCGCTCAAATCCATGTTAGTGAGATTGTTGTTAGCTAATGAGGTTGTGGCTAAATTAACATTGCGTAAATCAATTTTTCCTTCATTGGTCAACGGGGATGAGGGAAGAGGTAGGTGATGTTGGGCGCGAAATACCAGAGACTTACATACGTTTTTATAGATGGACGATTGAATTTTCCCCTGCGCCTTTTTACCGTTCTTCTCAACCTGAACATTTATCTGCGCGCCTTCGTTGTTTTTTCCAGGAGAGGTGAAGGTGATGGTGTATCCCGAATGGTTGACCGTCATTATTTCGGGTATTTCTCTCTCGGCGACAAGGGTGCTTGTTAATGCCTGAATAAATGCATCGTGCTTTCTTTCATTGGTGTCACGTAGACCGCCAAAACTAAAGAAATTCATAATGTATTCTAATAGTGTGCGGGGAGCGATGGCTTTGTCTTTGGCCGAATCAGTGCCTACACCGGTAACACAGGATACTATTTCTGACATGCTTGCGATGCTCATCTTTCGATCCCTAAATACAGTGAAAGGATTTATAATGACGAATTCCTTTTTTAATGCCATAGGGTGAAAGGAGGGGCTGGGATGGTTACCTCATCAATTCTATTGCCAGTATGCCCGTCGTTGTGTCTTCTGCGTGCAGTTGGCTGCCTGCAACGTGAAGCATGATGGGTATATGTGGCTAAAGAAAGCCACATATACCCTTGATACTCAGAATAACCCGTTATTACATCTTGTTTTTACAGCGTGAAAAGGCCAGGCGCAATGCGGCTCCGATTTCTTCATGAGTGCTATTATCAGGAATGATAACGTAATCGGATTCCGCAATGCCATTTCCAGACCAGCCATCGAGCCTGTCATGTACGGAAGGTCTTATGGTGAGCATGCCATTGAGTTGGCAAATGCCACACCGAAGCATGTTTTTAAACAGGGCCCTCTTTGTTTTGTAACTATAAGTATTCATCATCTCCCCCACCCATTGGTCGAATGAAATACTTGCGTTATCACGATCGAAGAAATGATGATCATCAGGGTCGACAACCCTGCTGGCTGATAATGCAGTCAGTAGGGTAATTCCGAGCACTTCATTACTGCATTCTGGCATAAGGAGATGACTTTTGGTTTCAGGGTCATCTCGTAATAATCCATAACCTGAATATGTTTCAATGCAATAGAAATCGTTATTAAATAGCGCGCCAGCATTAAGCCCCTGCTCTTGTGCCTGATTCATTCTTTCACCACCGTGATTTTAACTTTCACATTTTTCTCAGAACCATAGACTATGGCCTTGTTGGTTTGTTCCCACTGCTTGGGTTATGTCGTTTTCGGGATCGCGATGACCACCTCACGTTTAGAAATATTTGTTAATTTGTTGCGTGTCTGAAATTTACTCACCATTCCAGATGGTTTGATTTTACATGAGTGTAATAGTTATGGAGAAAAAAATCCCGACTCGATGGTCGGGATCTTCATCATTATTACTTAATCGGGTAATTGTAATGGTCTGGTATTTTATAATCTTCAGGGAAATTTTCTATATTGGGAATTCTTGAAAAAAGATCAATATCTTCTCTTGTTTGATAAAGAACCCCATAGATTCCAGATAAAAATGTTGATATACGTAACAATGCTGCTTGCATTGCTAATTCATCATTATTTTCTTTTGCTTTAAAAAATAATTTGATAGTTAAGTTAAGCTTTGCTACATCATCTTCAATGCTTTTAACGATTGAGTCATTTTCTGATAAATAAAGGCTATCTTTATCAAACTCTTTTCCAATGTTTTGTTTTAACACTTCTAAATAAATATCTTTAAATTGATCTAGCAGAATGATATCAATCATTTTGGTAATCTCCGTCCTTCAGCTCTGGCAGCCTTGGTTTTTGCATCATTATATGACCCATCTAGGTTAAGCACCGCTCTTACTTCTTTTCCTGTCATATCAAAAACTTCAATGTGGTTTCTATGTCTGGCATCTAAATAAAATTGGTCGCCTTTTTTAATGAAATCACCAATTGAATTTTCTGCTTTGTAAACACTCTGTCCTTGAAATTGCTTACTGGTCTTACTGGCTAACTCTTTTACTTGACTACCAAAACCCGGCTGCTTAAAGAACTCCCCGATATTACCAACAGCGCCTGCATTAGGTATATAGGGAACTTTCTTACCCGGCGTATTACCATCAACGGCTGGCTGCGTCACCTTTTTAGTAGAAGGATTTGGGCTCCCAATGCGGGTCTTAACCTTACCTCTGCCACCGACCGCAGCCATGGCAATCCCAAAGCCTTCTATAACATTCTTGGGAAGCTTTGTCATCGTGGCGAAATTTTCTACCCACTGATTATGGGCAAACGTCTCGCTGTCGGATAACCTATCCCCCGCAGTATAGGTGAAGAGTTGTAGCGACTCATATCCGGCGAAAGCGGGGTAATTTCCTACCCGGGTGCGCTCTTTTTGTATCCAGTAATTAGCCAGCTGCGCGTCTTCTTCCCGGGTCGAGGGATATTCTGCCATCAGTGCTTCATAGTGTTTGCGTTCCTCCGAGTTCAAAGACTCCTGACTGCTGCAATGCAATTTCCGGCAGGACGCGGCCATCAACCGGGCTTCTTTCTCTTTATTCCCTTTTGCCAGCGCAGCAATGGCTTCTAGCTCATCCTGATGCAGCTGCCGGTTGAAGCGTTCGACAATTTCACCGGTATTGGCTCCGCTATACACACCCGAAGCCTTGCCTGTGGCAATGGCACCGGCTAATGCACCAGAAAGTCGGCTGATTTGTGCCTGTTGCTCTTGCCAGTTTTCTGTTTTGGCAAGGTTGTCATTGATGATCACCCCCGCCAGTTCCGCTGCCAGCGCGCCCGCCGCCGCTCCCTTAGCATCTCCTCCTCCGATCTCGGCAGCGACGGCGGCCATTACCGCATGGCTCACCGCTTTACTTCCCGGTATGCCAAGGATCTGGCCGTTATTGCCAATCAGGAATGCGCCTTCCGCGTGGAGCTGACTGCCAACACTGCTTAACAGAGCGAGTTTGAGGTTGTCAGCAAAACTGCCGCCCTGAATGGCGGTGCCCAGCGCAGAGCTGACGACGGAGTGTGCCGCAACGCGTTGGGCAACGCTGTTCCAGGTGGCATTATCCGTGATAAGCAGCTTACTGGTGACGGGCGTGGTGCCCCCTTTCACGGCTGCGGTCCACCCCATGGCTTTGTCGAGTCCACCCAGGGCACCGCCAATAATCATGCTGGTGGCGAGTGATTTTACCGAGTCGCTGTTAGCCAGCGTTTTAAAGGTGGCGGGAAGGTCTCCTTTGTTCTGGGCCAACGCAACGGCGGCCTGTGAGGCGATGGTCGCCAGGCCCGCTTGTGCGGCGGCACCGGCGGTAGCGGATGCCATGGCGGCGGCGGAGGCAGAGGCACCAGCACTGGCTGCTGCACTGCCTGCGCTGCTGGCCGCCATACCCCCTACTGTCGTGGCTAACGAGGAACCATACGTTACCACCGCAGCGGCAACGGCAATGATGGCACCAAAGACCGGGTTGAGATTTGACACTTCATCGTACCAACTGGTGTAGGTGTCTTTGACCCGATTCCAGTTTACGTTCTCTTTGCTTTTAAGCGGTTTTAGCCATTCGTAGCCCGGCGAGTTGCCCAGAATATCGATGGCCTGCTCAAGGGATTGACCCGCTTTGGCTTTGACATCGGCATTGATGCCTTTTGCCGCAGTAACCGTGAGCTTACCCCCGGTGTAGATGCTGGGCAGTACCCATTTTCCTTCAATAAAGCCTTCGTCTTCATGGGTGATATAGACGCTTCGGGTATTGGTGATGGTTTGCTCAAAACGGGTATCTTTCACCGCTTTGTAATTGATTTTCCCTTTCTGGCTGGTGAGTCTGGCATTCTTGGCGGTATTGATTTTGGCGGCTTCCAGCGTGATATCATCACGCGCCATCAGGGTGATATCGCCCCCGGCAGTGAATTCGGTGACTTTATTACTTGAACTGGCTCTGTGATGGGTGATGGTTTTTTTTCCGAAAAGACACCCCCCAAAAACACTAACTCTCCCTTTACACTTTTTCTCCTCCTCTTCCCATTTATTAAACTCTTCCATGGCCTGAGCATAGAGAATCCCGCCTTTTGCGGCGATATCCATCGTGCCCTTGGCCACTAATTTGGTCGCCTGAAATAAGATGCTGCCATTGGATATTACTTTGAGGTTTTCACCGCTGCTTAATTCAGTGCTTTGCTGAGTATGATTTTCCGTGCTGTCATTAATATAGGTGTTGCGAACGGACTCGAAACGCATATTGCCATTGCTGGACAATGTAACATCACCGGCAGAGTGCAGTTTACTCCCTTGCACCCTCAGTGTACCGTTTGCCGCCAATGTTAATCCTTTTACCCCTTGAATATCTGCCCCCCAGTGACGTTCGTCTCTAGGGTTCTGTGTAGGATTGGGAATGGCCGAGTAGGGAACGGCATCTATCTCGATATTACGCCCTGCAACTACCGTTGTCTGGTTGGCTGCATTCACGGTGGCACCTCGCAGAGTGATTTCCTTCCCTGCCGTAAGTGTAATATTCTCTTTTGCCGTTAACTCCGGACGCATTTCCGGGCGGCGTTGGAATTTAAATGTGTCATCATCGCGATGCTCGAAAGGGCGAGGGATGATTCGGATGTTTTGACCTGCACCGATGGTGATGGCTTTATCGCTGGTTAACGACATCCCAAACAGAAGTACGTATCGGCCCGCTGAAAGGGTGATATCGCCAGCGCTTTCCCACAGGCCGATCTTTTTTATCTGTGTATCATCAATCGGTAGTTTTACGCCCAGCAAGGGGAATGTCAGTGGCGTCTCATGCTTGACCATTTTAATATCGGTACCGGCAGTGAGTGAAATTTGTCCGTTTTTTTCTAAGACAGCACCATTCAAATAAATCATTTTTCCTGCAAAAATATCCAGTTTTTCTTGTGCTGAAATTTCTGAGAATTGCAGTTTTTTATCTGAACCATAAAAACGATATATGTCATTATAAATTAACATATCGCCGGTGCGGGCCAGTAAGCTAATGTTTTTACCTTTTAGATGACCGTCCCTTATTGTAATTGCATTTCCAGATGTTATTGCCAGGTTGTTACCTGCATGAAGAGTTCCCTGGTATAATTTGATGCTATCGTCGGTGATGATTGAGAGATTTTTATTTGCTTTGATACGCTCTTGGAGAGTGGTTTTCTTGCTTTTTATTATAATGTTTTCTGCCGTGGCAACATCAATGGGTTCTTTTGATACCATATTGAGGAATTTAGGATCTTCACTTTTGTAATTCCAACCAAATGCTATTGAATCCTTAAAGTCGAGTGCCAGGTTTTTTCCTGCAATGATTTTTCCTGAATAGGTTTCATCATATATCCATATTCTTTCAATCTCTTCTTTGTCGGGGGGGGATGATAAGGCTGTTGATATTTTTCTGTTATTAGACCATCTTTGGTTATAAAAAACATCCCCGGTTAAAATAAGATTCTGTTTAGCCTCAATGTTACTTTGATAATTTTCGAACCGCTTAGCTCTGAGGTAGGAATTTTTCCCACTACTTATTACGGCATGAGGTGTGTGCGATTTTATCGTGGATTTTGTTATTGTGGTTTTGTTCGGTTCTATTTTTATCGGGGTTTTGATTTCACCTTTTATGACCGCTGGAGTGATCCCAAGCTGAGGTGGGAAAAAAGCAATGATTCCTATTTCTTTTCGGATGGGAAGATTTTCCTCACTAACCCTGGCAAGTAACGCCTTTTTATTCTCGCCAGAAACCTCTTCGGTATGAAAATCCATATTCTCAGGCCTGTTATATAAAGCGGCAGAGCGAATAATCACATCACCCTTATTGGTCTTAATGGTGCCTGAAATATTATCCACTAACGTACTCAGCGCGCCGGCGGCGTCTTTTTGTATCCACAAATTATCATTGGCCTGAATGAGCGCGTTACCTCCCCGGTTGGTCACGGTATCCGCAAACAGGCGCATATCCTTGCCAGCCACGATTTTCCCGGTGTTTTTCAGTGTGTGGGTGGCAAGCGTAATATCGCGACCCGCGTTGATGCTGCTGTTGTTAACCTCAATCGCTTTGCTGCTGATATTGAGGTCGGTTTTGGCATTGATGTTGCCAAGAGAGACTTTGCCATCCACCGTCATGGTGAGGTCGTTTTGTGCAGTAACGACGTTGGCCAGATTAACGCCCACGCCACTTTCACTGGCGACCAGCCGGATTTTATTGGCATACATGCCGCCCAGCGCTTTGGTGTCTACTGCCAGTGTCGGACGGGTGCCTTGCCCGGCAAGGTTTTTGACTGAGCCATCACGGTAGCTGATGCGGTTAGCCCCCTGTGTCAGCGCCAGATTCTGTGCGGTTATCTTGCCGTTCAGTTCCGTGGCACGGCTGATGATGTCAACGTACTCCTGTGCCTTTACGTCCATCCCTTTGCCGCCGATGATGACGCTGCCTTTTTGCACCTCCAGCGCATCCAGTGCGCCCTGCTTGTCAAACTGCGGTTTGCCGGTGGTCAGCGTGACGTTAGGGGTATTGATAAACCCGCAGCCGTCGCAGGTGATGCCGTTGGGGTTGGCAATCATCAGTTGGGCTTTATTGCCAAATACTTCCAGTTTGCCCATCAGCTCAGAGCGGCTGCCGCCCGTGACTTCATTGATAATCAGTTCAGCCGCGTTGCCCTTGAGGTTGGCGTTTGCATTCAGTTTGCCTGCCAGTTGCGATGCTCCCGCAGCGGTGGCGTTATTGAGCACGGCACCGGACGCATTGACGTTGAAATCCTGATACACATTGTGGGAAATGCCGGCGGCGTTGGGCGTTGCAATATTCACCACTGGCACGTTGCCTGCCTGCACGTGGGTGTTGCCATTAGCGGACTTGATACCCGCCGCGAAGGCAGGGTGTAGCGGATACACCGCCGTCATATAAATCAGCAGATAGCTGATACCGCGGCTGATTGGGGGGGAAGGTGTCTTCATCGTGTTATCTCCTTTCAGTGTTGTCCATGTTGTGTCGGGTTGACGTAACCTGTTGAAACTAGAAAGCGAGTGTGGTTTGCCAGTAAAGTGCCCAGCGATCGGGGGCCAGCGTATCGGGGTGGATGAGAGGTTTTCCGAGCGTGATGCTGTGAGCGAAATGTCGTGCATTGAGCGTCAGACCTAATGCGGCACCGACGATGCTGCCACCCTCGGTGCGGCCACGCTGTTTTTTTACCCAGCCACCGTCAAGCGCGGCAATCAGCGTTATATCGCCCAGTGCGGAGAAGATGCCCGGTTGCCAGTTGATCTCGTTGCGCCAGTAAGCCCCCTGCACGCCGCTGAGTGATTGCTCTTTAAACCCGCGCACCGAGTAATGGCCGCCAACTGCAATCTGCTCGTTGGTGTGAAGATTGTGTTGCGAGGTTTGGGCATAGGCGCTGGTGAGGTAATAGAGCGAAGGGGCGAGGGGAAAGAGATAGCTGGCGCTGATGCTGTATTTAAGGAACTGGCTGCGCGGGGCATCTGGTGCATGCGGTCGATCTTTTGTGGCGCCCAAGCCGCGCAGCCCCCAGCTCACGGTGGGATTAAGGGTGGAAAATCCCTTGCCTATCCGGCGGCTGTAATGCGGACTGAGAGCTATACTGTTTACCGTCGTGCTGCTATTGGTCAACACACGGTCGGCGAGGCGGTTCTCTGTGCGTCGGCGTGTGAGCGCCACATCGAATGATAGTTTCTGGTTACCATCACGAAACAACGTGCGGTTAATGCCAAAGCGCTGTGACTGTGACATCCCCTGATAGCGCCAGCGGCTACCGGGAATGGGCTGATGAAAATCATTCCAGTGGTGTTGATAGCTAAATAGCCAATAGCCATAAGGTAATGTGACGCCGCCTGAAAGACTACGATTACGCCTGTCTCTCTGAAATGTCGCATTGCGGGTAGCTGAGAGATTCCAGCGTTCGGCAAGCTGGAACGGGTTATCCAGCGTGGCGGAGCTGCTCATCTGGGCAACGCCGGTATTTTTTTGTCCGCTGTTATCTGCACTGAAACTCACGCTGGCGGGAAACGCTTTGCGCTTACTCACAATCAGTATCCGCGAGTAGCCTGATTGATGACCGGGTTGGATATCGATCGTCACCGGTTGGGATGTCAGTCGGTTGAGCTGCTCTAACCCTTGCTCGAGATCGCGCAGGTTTAAAAGGCGTCCCTGATTGCCGGGAAAGACCATGGCAAGTGAGTGCGGTGTTTTTCCCTGCTGAGTGATGGACTCGATTCGGCCTTCTGTTATGGCAATGCGCAAGACGCCCGTGGAGACATCCTGTTCCGGTAACCACGCCTGTGAGGTGACATAGCCGCGCTCCAGATAGCGTTGAGAAATCGCGCGCACCAGTTGGCGCATGTGAGAGACCGTCAGGCAGCGATGCTGCCAGGGCGCAACGATGGTTTTTTGGGTAGGCAGGGAAAGAACGGTACTTCCCTCTATAGCGATGTGGCGGACATTGCGGCACACACCTTCGTCTTGTTCAGGCTGTACTTCTGGCGGGGCGGAGGGAGACTGCTGTTGCCGCAGTGATTCACGCTGCTGTTCCGCCTGTTCTAACAGCGCTTTTTGCTGCTGTTCCACTTCTGTTCGGTCTGTGGGGAATGTTTCACTGGCTGAAGGCGTTGTTCCATAAGCATGCGTGGATAAAAACAGTAATAACAGTGATATAGACCTCATAATGCATCTCCCCTTTACATGGAATTACATTTTTCTCAGTCTACGCGCGGCGAAATTTTCAGGTTTAAATAGGATTGAATCGTATATTTATGGTTTAAAATATTGCAAATAATGATCATTATGAAATTTATTATTGTTAGTGTTGGAATGTGCTGTATGTCACGTAACAGTGCGCGTAATACAACATATTCGCCTGCTAAGGGATGCTTGCGGTGATTGCTCATAGTGTGGCGAGCGCACATTTATTTTTTTCCCAGCGCCTTACAATAAATTCTCAAAAAGAAACGGTGTTTTATTTTAAGGGCTCTTATCATGCGCATTCCGGTACGCTTCTGCGCTGCGCTTATGGCGGCGTGTTTCTGTAGTGCTTCAGCGATGGCGAACGACATGACTTACCAAACGTCTGCGGTAACCGAAGAGGGGTTGCCGGTGTTCTATCCCGAACTCAAACAGCAGCTTACCTATCCGGGATCCTGGCTGTCAGGCAATGAGAAGGATTTTGCTGCTTGGAAAATCGAGGCGCGCCAGAAACTGCGGGCAATGTTGCTGACGCCGGATTCGCACCGCGATTTTGCCCCTGCGACCCTAGAACGCGAAGAGCGGGATGGCTATATTGCTGAGAAGGTGGCATTCAATATCACCGACCAAAGCCGGGTGGCGGGGCTGCTGCTAACGCCCAAAACTCCGGGGCCGCATCCGGCGATCATCTTGTTGCACGATCACGGCTCGAAGTTTGATATCGGCAAAGAGAAGATGATCAAGCCATGGGGCAACGCTGAGAAACTGGCATCGGCGCAGGCGTGGGCCGATAAATTTTTCACTGGGCGTTTTGTCGGTGACGAGTTGGCGAAACGCGGCTATGTGGTGTTGGCGGTAGACGCTATTGGCTGGGGAGATCGCGGCCCGCTGAAGTATGAGCAGCAACAGGCGCTGGCGAGCAACTTCTTCAATCTGGGCCGATCGCTGGCGGGCGAGATGGCATATGAAGATATGCGCGCTACCGATTTTCTCGCTTCGCTCAAGCAGGTGGATGCCAAACGTGTAGGTGTCGTCGGGTTCTCGATGGGGGCTTACCGCGCCTGGCAACTGGCGGCGCTTTCCGACAAGGTGGCGGCAACGGCCGCCGTTTCGTGGATTGGCACCTATGACGGGCTAATGACGCCGGGCAATAACGTGCTGCGTGGTCAGTCTGCGTTCTATATGTTGCATCCCGGTTTGCCTGCGCAGTTTGATTTCCCCGATGTGGCAAGCGTAGCGGCACCCAATCCTATGCTGTTCTTTAACGGTGGCAAAGATAAGCTGTTCCCAGAAAGTGCGGTGCAAGGGGCCTACGATAAGATGCACCGCGTGTGGAAATCACAAAATGCCGACAGCAAGCTGGAAACCAAAATGTGGCCTGAGTTAGGGCACGTGTTCTATCAGGAACAGCAGGCGGAAGTGTTTAGCTGGCTGGATCGTTACTTAATGCCAAAACCGTAATGTCATAGGCGCGGGGTACATCGCCGCGCCTATGGGTAGCGCTTTCTCCGTTAACTGAGCAACAGCTGATTCAGGTAGGCGATATCGCCCGGTTTATTCAGCGCGCAGCTTGCCTGAATCCGCGCAATGTCGAGCTGCGGCAGTGAGTGGATGTTTTGTCGCAGTTTGGCGTTCAGGTCTGTTTTGCGCGCTACGGTTTGCTGACGTGTGACGCACTCAGTCAGGCTTGAGCCATCTGTCAGGTGCAGCGTCACACGGTGAAAGCGCGCGTCAGGGTTAAGCTCATCCGGCGGTGCGCTGGCATCCGGTTGACGTTGCACTTTATCCGCCAGCGCCGCGATAACCTTATCAACCGGGCCTTCGGCAAAGCGCGCCAGCGTCAGTTCTCCTTCCAGCAGGCCCGCCGCAATCACATACTCCAGGCTGAAGCGTCCCTCCATGCCGGTGGTGGCTGTATGAATAAACGGCGCAACGTCTCCACCGGGGGGAAACGCAACGGTAATGCTCTCAACGCGGGCGATCAGCGAGTGGATATCATCGTGCTGCGCCAGCCATTGCTGGCGTAGTGCAAACGCGGCTTCTCCCGCGCTGTGTGTGCCGCCACAGGTGGGATAGCTTTTGAATTCCAGACCGGGCGTGACAATACGCCAGGGCGCACCCCAGTTTTCGTGCAATTTCTCTGGGTGTTGCTGACCGTCACCGTGTGATGACAGAAAATCATCCAGTACCTGCGTGGCGTTTCCGCTAAACCCCGCCAATGCCAGCTTAGTGGCGGTTAACCCGGCGCGCGCCGCCAGCCCGGCGTGCAGCGGTTTTACCGCCGATCCAAACTGCGCACGCAGCCCTGCAGCCTGCGTTGCCGCCAGCCCGAGAATGTTCTGTGTTTGTGCCACCGAAGCGCCGAGCAAGCGCGCAGTGGCAGCCGCGGCGGCAACCGCACCGAGTGTCGCGGTATTGTGATAGCCGAGGCCGTAGTGACGTGCGCCAGCCGCGAGCCCGATGCGCCCGGCAACTTCCACGCCAATCACATAGGCGGCAAGAAAATCCGCTTCGCGTAAGCGGGTATCTTCGGCGCTCAGTGCAAATAACGCAGGTAGAATCACCGTGCTCGGATGGCCGCGAAAGGCGGGATGGTAGTCATCAAAGTCGAGCGCGTGCCCCACATAGCCCAATATCACACTGCGCGTCAGGCTGTCCGGCGCGGAAAACACCTGACGCAGTGGCGTCAGATTGCTGTCGTGAATGGCACCTTGGGCAATGGGCAGGGCAGTGGCAACAAAATCCATCACGCCGTCGCGCGCGGCGTCGAGCGCGGCAGTATCCGGTAGGGTATTAACGATGTGATGAGCGAGTGTGGCGGTGATATCGTGCGATGTGGTCATTTGAAAAGGCAATCAAGTAAATACATGAATGCCTATAGGTATAATTGAAACCACCGTACGCTGTATAGCGCAAATTTTGCATTAGCATTGCATCACACTTAGAAACGGTCTTTAAGCTGCCCCGGAGTGATGCCAAATGCGCGGCGAAAAGCCGTGGAGAAATTGGCCGGGCTGTTATAGCCCGCCACATGGGCGGCCTGCGCGATACCGAGTCCCTCTTTTTGCATGGCGACCATGGCGCGTTGCAGTCGATTGCGGCGCAGGTACTCAAACACGCTCATATTAAACGCCTGACGAAAATGGCGCTGTAAGGTGCTTTCACTCATGTTGACCTGCTTCGCTATCTCTTCCATCGACAGTTGATCCGCCGCGCCGCTTTCCAGCATATCGCGTACTTCCTGCACCCGATGGTAGATACGCAGGGGTACACGCGCATTTTTTTCCTGCGCGGTGCTCAGCAATGAGCTGAAGGCTTCAACGATCAGGCTCAGGCATTGGGATTCCAATTGCAAACGCTGCAACGGCGTGGAGCAGGGATCGGAATTGAGGATCTGCATGGCGATCGCCATCGCCTGACGTGACGGCATCCAGTGGTGCACCGCTAAATGTGTCTGGGTGAAGTCATAGAGCGTGCGCCACTCGTCAACGGAGTCCAAAAGATTGCCGTACAGCCACTCGCGGCTAAAGGTGAGCGACAGGGTGCGTTCGTACTCATCGCGCTTGCCGATGCGGGTGAACAGCACCGGAGACATCAGCGATACCAGCGAGGCGGGCTGCGCCTTGTTGAGATGCAATTGCTGGTGGTCATAGCTGACCTGTGCCTGTCCATTGACCACGATAGCCAGTTTGATCGCATCTTCCAACTGACCCTGCGTTTTCATGTTGTGCAAATTGATCACATCAGCGGTGTGCAAAATCAGGTGGCGATTGAGCGGCATCACGCTAAAGCTGCCGTACAACACCGGTGTTTCATCAATCAAGCGCGGTCCGACAAAGCGGTACTGGTTAGAGACCAGGCTGGACTGCTGAACGATATGATCTTTGTAAATCGCCTTGGAGGATGGAACGCTGCTATGCACGAGTCTCTATCACCTATGGTTAACGTGGTTTTTTACCATCCATATTGGCGCTTATGCAAAAGACTTTGCGTCTGGCGCAAACCCTTTCCAGAAGCACAAATGTAACAATGTCGGCGTCAAATTGGTAATGCAAATACTTCTCAGTAGCATTTTTCGTCTTTATGATGTCGAATGACTGCAATGAGAGTGGCGCATGCCTGACAAGCGGAGAGGGTAACGCCATACAGAAGACCATGACGCACTGCGCACCTTCCCGATAAACCGCCGCTCCCGCCGGTTTTCTCTCCGACTTCGACAACTATTTTCCGATGCCGCCCATGTGCACATTCGCCATGGCTGAGGGCATTTTTCTTACTTATGACAGCATTACAGGGCGACTCTGATGAAAAAACGATTTTCCCGCCACACTCTGGCGACCTTGATCGGTGCCAGCTGTGGCGCTGCGTCTTTGCTGGTCTCAGCGCAAGCGGCAACCCCCACTGAGGTTGAACAAAACAGCGGCGATACCATGGTGGTGACGGCAGCGGAACAAACGCGTCAGGCACCGGGCGTGTCGGTCATTACCCAGGAAGATATCCAGCGCCGCCCGCCGGCGAACGATCTCTCTGAGATCATCCGTACCATGCCGGGCGTCAACCTGACCGGTAACTCCACCAGCGGATCGCGCGGCAACAACCGCCAAATCGACATTCGCGGCATGGGGCCGGAAAACACCTTGATTCTGATCGATGGCAAACCGGTTTCCAGTCGTTCGTCAGTGCGTTACGGCTGGCGCGGTGAGCGCGATACCCGCGGTGACACCAACTGGGTGCCGAGCAATATGGTGGAACGCATCGAAGTGCTGCGTGGCCCGGCGGCGGCACGCTACGGCAACGGTGCTGCGGGTGGCGTGGTGAATATTATCACCAAACAGCCTACCGATGAGTGGCACGGTGCGTGGAACAGCTATATGAGCTTCCCTGAGCACAAATCAGAAGCGGCCACCAAACGTACCGATTTTAACCTGATGGGCGGCCTGACCGATACCCTGAGCATGCGTCTGTACGGTAACTACAGCAAAACGCAGGCCGATGCCTGGGATATCAACAATGGCCATCAGCTATCACCGAAAGCGGCTATTCCTGCCGGGCGTGAAGGGGTGCGTAACAAAGATATTAACGGCTTGCTGCGTTGGGAGTTTATGCCACAGCAGACGCTGGAATTTGAAATGGGTGCCAGCCGCCAGGGTAATATCTATGCGGGTGATACCGAGAACAACAACGGCAAAGTAGATACCCAGTCGCTGTACGGTCAGGAAACTAACCGTATGTACCGTCAGAAATATGCGGTTACCCATCGTGGTTATTGGGATAGTGGTATAAGCACGCTGTCTTACCTGCAATATGAAAGAACCCAGAACACGCGTATTGATGAGCCTACCTCGGGTGGTCCTGCGGGACGTCCGTTGCCGAATAAGCCATACAGCACCATCAAGTTAGATGCATACACTGCCCATAGCGAAATGAATATTCCGTTTGAGGCGCTGTTTAATCAAACGGCGACAGTGGGCTTGGAATGGGTTGAACAGAAGATGCAGGACCCTTCCTCCAATAACCAAGCGACAGATGAAGGCGGAAGCATCGGTACTATTGCGGATACTAACCGCAGCCATGATATCTCTGCCCGTATTGCTTCCGTATTTGTCGAAGACAATATCGAAGTCACCGACAGCACCATGCTGACACCAGCACTACGTCTCGATCATCATAGCATTGTGGGTACCAACTGGAGCCCGTCGCTGAATCTGTCACAGCAATTGGGCGAGGACTTTACCCTGAAAATGGGTATCGCGCGTGCTTATAAAGCACCAAACCTCTATCAACTGAACCCGAATTACCTGCTGTATAGCCGTGGTAATGGTTGTAATGGTGCGGGCTCGTGCTACTTGATGGGGCGTGACGATCTCAGCGCAGAGACTAGCGTCAATAAAGAGATTGGCCTTGAATTTAAACGTAATGGCTATCAAGCGGGTGTGACGTATTTCCGTAACGATTATCGCAATAAGATTGAATCTGGTGTTACCAAGATTGGTAACGCTGTTGGCGGAAGCACGACAGGAAGCACCGCGAGGTATGCCAATGCCAACATTTTCCAATGGGAAAACGTACCTAAAGCGTTAGTGGAAGGGCTGGAAGGTTCTTTGACGGTACCTGTTACGGAAACCATCAGTTGGAATAACAACATCACCTGGATGCTGCGTTCTGAAAACAAAACGACGGGAGAATACCTGTCGATTACGCCAGAATTTACGCTGAACTCCTCTGTTAGTTGGCAGGCAACCGACGATCTTTCCTTCCTGGGTAAAATGACCTGGTATGGTCGTCAGAAACCGAAGAAATACAACTATCAGGGTACGCCAGTGGCATCAATTCCACTGACGGCTGCCTATGATACTAACGAGGTGAGTCCGTATGCGGTGTTTGGTTTAAGTTCAACCTATAAAGTGAACAAAAACCTGAGCATTACCGGAGGGGTGGATAACCTGCTCGATAAACGTCAGTTCCGTAAAGGCAATGCTCAATCATTGACCAGTACCGATGATAACACTGGAGTGACTTCAATCACTAGCTACGGTGCAGGCGCAGCCACCTTTAACGAACCGGGTCGTACGTTCTATGTAAGCGTCAACACTTCGTTCTAAGCGATATAAAAACCAAACCCCCGGCGAGCGCGAAACTCGCCGGGGGTTTTTTTATGCGGTGTAGAACCGTGGATTAGCCGATAATCAGCTTGCCCAGCGTCAGCCCCACCACCACGGAAACCACCACATTGACCAATCCAGGTCGCATAAAGCTGTGGTTTAGCACGTACTTGCCAATGCGAGTGGTGCCGGTGTCGTCAAAGGCCAGCGCGGCGAGGCACTGTCCGGCAACCGGAATAAAGAAGTAACCGTTTACCGCAGGCCAGGAGCCAATCAGCGCATAAGCCGGTAACCCCAGTGCCAGCCCGAGCGGCAGCAGGATCAGCGTGGTCGCCGCCTGACTGCTGACCATGGCTGAAACAAAGAACATCATGATGGCGATAAGCCAGGTGTGGGACTGAAGCAGGGTCTGCACTTCCGCTTTGATCAGCCCAATATGGCTGCTGACAAAGGTTTCGCTCATCCAGGCAAGGCCAAACGCGCACACGATAGCCAGCGCACCGGCACGAAATACGGTGCCGCTCAGGATGTTATCAATCGGTGGGCGACACAGCAGTACGATGATGCAGGAAAAACTCAGCATCACCATTTGAATGGTGGCGGACATCGACAGCGGCTGAAGGCCCTTGGCGGTTTCCACCAGCGGGCGCAAGCCGGGGATCAGACCAAGCAGCACAATCACCACCGCACCGGTCAGAAACAGCAGCACCGACAGCTTGGCATGCGGTGCGATTTCAACGCTTTTCTGCGTGTGTTCGACAGGTTTAAGCAATCCTGCCGCCAACCGGCGCTGATATTCCGGGTCATCTGCCAGCTCTTTGCCCTTGTTAAACGTAGCCACAGCGCCAGCCGCGACGCCGATCAAGGTGGCAGGCACGCAAATCATCATAATGGTGGCGATAGAAACCCCCAGCGGTGCCATCAAACCGATCATGGCAGCCATCGCGGCCGAGATCGGGCTGGCGGTAATCGCCTGTTGCGAGGCGATCACGGAAATCGACAGCGGACGTTCCGGGCGGATCCCTGAGCCACGGGCAACTTCAGCGATGACCGGGAGCAGGCTATACACCACGTGCCCGGTGCCCGACATAAAGGTGAAGAGGTAG
Organism: Candidatus Symbiopectobacterium sp. NZEC151; assembly: GCF_025962655.1. Lineage (GTDB taxonomy): Bacteria > Pseudomonadota > Gammaproteobacteria > Enterobacterales > Enterobacteriaceae > Symbiopectobacterium. The sequence goes on from NZ_JAGFPE010000005.1 coordinate 186,930, forward strand.
CAGATAAAGGGGGCCAGCAGGGTAATGTGGCGCGGGTGGCGGCGTAGCATTTTCTCCGCTAACCGTACCAGAAGATCCAGCCCGCCGGATGCCTGCAACGAGGAGGCTGCCAGCACCACGGCCAGAATAATTAAAATCACGTCAATCGGTGGGGAAGAGGGTGTCAGGCCAAAAACAAACACCAGTACGGCGACGCCGAGACCGCCCACCATCCCTAAAAATACCCCTCCGACCCTGGCACCAAAAACCAAAGCAACGAGAATAAAGGCTAATTCCGTCCAAAACATACCTACCCCCAGATTATTACGGGCTGAATGCCAGACATCAGTACCCGTCATACTTCACGTTGCAGGCGCGTTGGCTGCAACCCGAACTATTAAGGGTAAATTGTATGAAGGGCCTTTTATTATTCGGAATACGATTTTCCGAACCCGAAGGCACCATAATGATTAAGTACATGGCGTGCCGCTGTTCCGCCCGCCGTCATGGCTCGAAGGACGTCGTCTTCGCTCGGTTCAGACGGCTTGGCGGTTAACAGCGAGAGCATAAAACCGGTTAAAAATGCATCTCCGGCACCCAGCGTATCGACCGGTTCGATATATTCCGGCTGCCAGGTGATACGTATTTTTTCAGAATGGTAATAAACATGTTCATGTCCCCGGGTGGCGATAATATGGCGACAACCGTAATCATAAAGTTGCCTTATTTTTATTTGTGTTTCGTCGGGTGTTAACGTACCGCAGGAGACAAAACCATAATCCACCCACGGGCAAACCTGTTTAAAATAGTCATCTGTTCCTCGCGCGGAGAAATCAAATGACAGAGTGATATTGCGCAGTTTTATTTTTTCCAGTTCCGTTTCGAGGTGTCCGTTTAAACTGGAATGGACCAGGTCAAACTGTGCGATATAATCCATATCCTCGGGTGTCAAATGCAGGGGATGTTCGCGCAATACGCCATTCTTATTGCTGGTAACAAACTCCCTGTCTCCCTGATTCAACCGAATGCAGGCATAGCCGTTCTCGCCGTCGTAGTGACGACAGCGCTGTGTATCAACGGCCAATTCACGCAGCGTTGCCTGCACGTGGCGAGCGGCATCGTCACTACCGAACGCCCCTAAAAACGCACTCTCATTACCGGCGAGTCGCGCATAGGCGGCAAAATTCAGCGCATTGCCGCCGGGATACATGATGCCGGTGTGCAGATATTTATCGACGACATTGTCACCAATGCCTATCACCTTAATGCTCATCGTGATTCCTTATGCGCGAACGTTATTGGGGGCGTCCCTGCCAGTCTATTTCCCCAGGTGTTATCAGTATTCCACTTTCCACATATAACGGCGGGTGGTTAATGGGTGTTGGCGAATCTCTGCCAGCGCGCGGTTATATACCGGGTACACGTTGTTAAACAGTGAGTGGTTAAAATAATCAATCACACTGGGTTTGATGGTGGATAGGCCCAATTCTTTCGCATCTACCACTTCTATCCGACGGCCATATTTTTTCAAAAAATTAAGGGCGCGCTCATCGACGGCGCGCGCGCTGCCTTCAGAAAACTGGAAAAAGAAGGGGGTGTTGGCATCGGTAATTTCAAAAGGACCGTGGAAAAATTCGCCGCTGTGAATACAGGCAGAATGGATCCATTGCATTTCCATAAAAATGCAGATGCTTTGCAAATAGGCCGCACCGTAACCGGCTCCGCTGGCCATGGTATAAATCACCTTGTCATCTTTATATTCCTGAGCGAAGGCCGCAGCCCGTTTGCTCAGGTGTTCACAGGCACGATAAACAATGCGGTTGATTTTGCTCAGACCATCCTGGAAATCATCATAATGGGCATAGCCTTCGGTCTGGTGCAGGATCTCTACGGCGCTGATAAGCCCTTTCAGCGTTTTCTCCTGCGCGATATCTTTGCCATCGCCAAAGCTGTAGCTTTCAACAAAATCGCAGTGAGCTACCAGCGGTGAATCCGTTACCCAGGTTAACCCGATAACCGGCACGCCACGGCTTTGCGCCAGCGCTGCCGCCTGAATGGTTTCCGGCGTGTTTCCCTTGTGAGACGCTACGACGACGATGGCATTTTCACCCAGTGCTACCGGCGGGTTATGGATAAACTCTCCGCTGTTATACAGCCCGACAGACACCGTTGTTGCCTCTTTCTCAATAAAGGCTTTCGCCGGATAAAACGCCGCATAGGAGCCCCCGCAGGCGACGTAGTAAACGTGCTTAACGCCCCCTTTCTCCGTTTTGCTGGCTACGATGTCGCTGATAATCTGTTTAATACTCATCACTTTTCCTCTTCGGTCGCTGCCGACATTGGCGCTATCACGTCATGCCTTGCACATTGAATCTTCAATGTATCTAAATGTATTGTTATATGTGTATAACATTGAGATACATTTATGGCAATACACGCGACCATAAAAAATCGGGACCCGCGATGCGGATCCCGATTTAAGCCGTAACAGGACGCGATGAACAGAAAGAAAAAGTGATTACACGGTGAAACGCAGCTTGTCACCGACCACCAGTTGGTGGGAAATGCATGAGATATCGCGGTGGTTGTCTACCATTTCACTCATGATCGAGATGAGCGGATGGCGCTCGGCGACGCCAAGGTAGTGTGCGACGTCGAAATTGGCGTACACCAGTTCGATTACTTTGCTGGAGTGGGTAAACCACAGATCGTAGCGTTGGCGCAGGACGTCATACAGCGAGTTATTATTCAGATCTTCGTTGATCAGGAAGGCAAAACGCGGCGGAAACCATACGGTTTCCAGCGAAACGGGCACCTCGTCGGCATAGCGAATGCGCTCCAGCACCACCGCTTTTTCCTCTTTGCCCATGCCAAAGCGTTCACGAATCTCTTTGTTGGCGGGTTCGAACACGGATTTGATGGTGCGAGCGCCGGGTCGCCGCCCCTGTGAACGACACAGTTCACTAAAGCTCATGATACCCGTCATGCTGCGCTGAAATTTCTCTTCTGATACAAAGGTGCCTTTACCCGATACGCGGGTCAGCAGCTTCTCACGCGTCAATGCATCCAGCGCTTTGCGTACCGTGACGCGGCTGACATTCCAGCTGGCGCTCAGATCGTTCTCGGTCGGGATTTGCTGGCCGGGCGGAAATTCACCGCTGAGAATCGCCTCTTTCAGCGCTTCTTCAAGCTGTTTATACAGCGGTGTTGCACTCGTGGTATCCGGCAGATTCACGTTAAGTATCCTTTTGTATTATCCTCGCCCTCGCGCAAGGATAGCATACAATACTTTCTCTTATGGATACCGTTGGCCTGCGTAACGCATACCGGTCGTGTGCAACGCCCGCTGTCGTTGATTTTAACCGCTCAGGAAGAGGCCGCCAGACGCGGAATAAACGCGGTTGTCTGCTCCTGATAGCGCGGTACATCGTTGACCTGGAAAATCGCCACCGCCTGCGTGAGCTGGCGTGCTTGTTCTTCCAGCGATGCCGCTGCGGCAGCGGATTGTTGCACCAGCGCGGCGTTTTGTTGCGTGACGCCATCGATATCATTAATTGCCTGGCTTACCTGATGGATGCCCTGACTTTGTTCATCGGACGCGGTAGCAATCTCTTCGATCAACGCATTCACCTGACCGATGGCCTCAATAATGCTATCCATCACATCGCCGGTGCGGGTTACATGACGCGCACCGGCATCGACGCGCTCGACGGATTCGGCAATCAGGGTTTCAATGTCTTTGGCGGCCTGCGCACTTTTTTGCGCCAGATTGCGCACTTCACTGGCAACCACGGCAAAGCCGCGTCCTTGCTCACCGGCGCGCGCCGCTTCGACCGCCGCGTTCAGCGCGAGAATATTGGTCTGGAACGCGATGCTGTTGATCATGCTGGTGATGTCAGTGATTTTATGCGAGCTGGCGGCGATGCTGTCCATAATGCCACCCAGCTCTTTGCCCATTTCCCAGCCCTGTTTCGCCACGCCGGTGGCCTTTTCTGCCAGACGCGTGGCCTGATGGACATTGTCGGTGTTGTGCTTGAGCGTGGTCCCCAACTGCTCCATGCTGGCCGCCGTTTGTTGCAGTGCTGCCGCCTGCTGCTCGGTACGGCTGGAGAGATCGTTATTGCCCGCATAGATCTCCGACGTACCCACGTAGATGGCGTCGGCGCTGCCGCGAATAGCAATGACGGTTGCCTTCAGGCTGTCCTGCATTTCCCGTAAATAGGGCACTAACTGCCCGGCGTCGTTGCGGCCAAAGCCATCCAGATTTTTCTCCAGCTTGCCTTCGGTCAGGGTGCGGAAATGATAGCGGATCGCGGTGAGCGGCTTGATGACGCAGCCGACCAGATAGCGATCGGTGAGCAACAGAATCACCGCACCGGCCAGCAGTGCCGCCATCAGGATGTTTTTGCACCATGACACCAGACGATCGATGGTTTGCACGGTTTGGTTATCGGCGGCGACTGCCTGATAGCCATTGACGGCCGCAATAAACTTTTCATTCAACGGATGAAAATCATCGCGGAATACGCGCCGATATTCGGCAAATTTTTTCTCTTGCAGCGCGCTCATCATCGGTTGCAAACCCTGTTGCAGGACGTTCTGCCAGTTTTGCACGGTTTCATCGACCGTTTGCTGCGCAACCTGCGGGTGGGGCATGACTTTGAAGGCGTCCAGACTGGCGGCGCTGTTTTTGTATTCGTCGACCGCCTGCGCCAGCGTGGCATCGACGTCGGTCAGTTTGCCGCTTTGCATCAGCGTCACCACCTGATTAAGGCGGATTGCGGTGTTCATGGATTGATTGGCACCCTTGGTCAGCATATTCAGCCCTTCCACCTGGGTGTTACCCACGATCAAATAGTGCGTTGCCTGATTAAGGGCGGAGAGCGTAAACCACGCCACGCCGCCCCACAGCAAAAGAAACAGCGTCAACACCATCAGCAGCACCTTTCTGATGGTCATATTGCGTAAAAAAGACATGGTGATACCTATCCACTTTCCAACCCCTGGTGATGTTAAGCTACGGCAAGATACGGGAATTCTTACATACGTCTTTTTTATAGGTCGAGGGCAGTATAACAAGCTGAAATTGTTGAAAGTTACCTAATGTAAACCCCAATCGCGTTCGGAGGATATGTCGATAAGGGATGCTCGTGGTATGCTCAAGTAAAAAACGTTTATTCCCATCATGCTTTACAGGGCGTGTGCCTTTGCGTGAGCAGCCAACGCTGCGTTATTTATGTTGCTTTTATGTAAACGGAATTAACAAAACGTTCAAAAATTGATATGCTGGAGTGCATGACGATCTTACTGCCGGATACGCCACCCTACATTTTCACAGGCGGAGGACACATCGCCTGACGCGTAACCGGGTATGGACATCACAACCGGGAGCGAGAGCGCCGGACATAACGAAGACAATGAGAGCGAGGAGAGAATCGTGCTAGAAGAATATCGCAAGCACGTGGCCGACCGGGCTGCACAGGGCATCGTACCCAAGCCGTTAGACGCTTCACAGATGGCAGCGCTGGTAGACGCGCTGAAGAAACCGCCTGTTGGCGAAGAAGAGGTGTTGCTGGATCTGCTGGTGAACCGCGTACCGCCGGGCGTTGATGAAGCCGCCTATGTAAAAGCCGGTTTTCTGGCGGCTGTTGCAAAAGGGGAGGCCCACTCTCCGTTGGTCAGCCCGGAAAAAGCCGTCGAACTGCTTGGCACCATGCAAGGCGGTTATAACATCCATCCGCTGATTGACGCGCTGGACAATGAGGCGCTGGCTCCCATTGCCGCCGATGCGCTGTCGCACACGCTGCTGATGTTCGATAACTTCTACGATGTGGAAGAGAAGGCTAAAGCAGGTAATGTGCACGCCAAACGCGTGGTGCAATCCTGGGCCGATGCCGAATGGTTCCTGTCTCGCCCTAAACTGGCGGAGAAAATTACCGTCACCGTTTTTAAAGTCACCGGTGAAACCAATACCGATGACCTCTCTCCGGCACCCGATGCCTGGTCTCGCCCTGATATCCCACTGCATGCGCTGGCGATGCTGAAAAACGCCCGCGATGGCATTACGCCGGATCAACCCGGTGCCGTTGGCCCAATCAAACAGATTGAAGCGCTCAACCAGAAAGGATACCCGCTGGCCTATGTGGGCGATGTGGTGGGAACCGGTTCTTCGCGTAAATCCGCCACCAACTCGGTGCTGTGGTTTATGGGTGAAGATATCCCTCACGTGCCGAACAAGCGCGGTGGCGGTGTGGTGCTGGGCGGCAAAATCGCCCCCATCTTCTTCAACACCATGGAAGATGCGGGCGCGTTGCCGATCGAAGTGGATGTGAATGAATTAAACATGGGCGATGTGATCGACATCTACCCCTACCAAGGCGAAGTTCGCCTGCACGACAGTGACACCGTGCTGGCAACCTTTGCACTGAAAACCGACGTACTGCTGGATGAAGTGCGTGCGGGCGGGCGTATTCCGCTGATCATTGGTCGCGGTCTGACCACCAAAGCGCGCGAAGCGCTGGGCCTGCCGGTGAGCGATGTCTTCCGTCAGGCGAAGGATGTGGCGCAAAGTACGCGCGGCTTCTCACTGGCGCAGAAGATGGTGGGCCGCGCCTGTGGCGTTGCCGGGATTCGTCCGGATCAGTATTGCGAACCCAAGATGACCTCCGTCGGCTCTCAGGACACCACCGGTCCGATGACCCGTGATGAACTGAAAGATCTGGCCTGCCTTGGCTTCTCTGCCGATCTGGTGATGCAGTCATTCTGTCACACGGCCGCCTATCCGAAGCCGGTTGACGTCACCACGCATCACACGCTGCCGGACTTTATCATGAACCGCGGCGGTGTTTCCCTGCGTCCGGGCGATGGTGTGATCCACTCCTGGCTCAACCGCATGCTGCTGCCGGATACGGTAGGCACCGGCGGTGACTCCCATACCCGTTTCCCGATTGGTATTTCCTTCCCGGCAGGGTCCGGGCTGGTGGCGTTTGCTGCCGCCACCGGTGTGATGCCGTTGGATATGCCGGAATCGGTGCTGGTGCGCTTTAAAGGCAAGATGCAGCCGGGGATTACCCTGCGCGATCTGGTGCATGCCATCCCGCTGTACGCCATCAAACAGGGCTTGTTGACCGTTGAGAAGAAAGGCAAGAAGAACATCTTCTCTGGCCGTATTCTGGAAATCGAAGGGTTGCCCGATCTGAAAGTGGAGCAGGCATTTGAACTCACCGATGCGTCAGCAGAGCGTTCTGCCGCCGGGTGTACCATCAAGCTGGATAAAGCCCCGATCATCGAGTACCTGAACTCTAACATCGTGCTGCTCAAGTGGATGATCGCCGAAGGCTACGGCGATCGTCGTACGCTGGAGCGTCGCGTGCAGGGCATGGAAAAATGGCTGGCCGATCCGCAACTGCTGGAAGCCGATCCCGATGCGGAATACGCCGCGGTGATCGATATCGATCTGGCGGACATCAAAGAGCCGATCCTGTGTGCGCCGAACGATCCGGACGATGCGCGCTGGCTGTCGGATGTGCAGGGCGAGAAGATTGACGAAGTGTTTATCGGCTCCTGCATGACCAACATCGGCCACTTCCGTGCGGCGGGTAAGCTGCTGGATCAGCACAAAGGCCAACTGCCGACGCGCCTGTGGGTTGCGCCGCCGACCAAGATGGACGCCGCGCAACTGACAGAAGAGGGCTATTACAGCGTGTTTGGCAAGAGCGGTGCGCGCGTTGAGATCCCAGGCTGCTCCTTGTGTATGGGCAATCAGGCGCGGGTGGCCGATGGCGCAACGGTGGTGTCTACCTCCACCCGTAACTTCCCGAACCGTTTAGGCACCGGCGCTAATGTCTATCTGGCGTCTGCGGAGCTGGCGGCGGTGGCGTCACTGCTGGGCAAACTGCCGACCCCCGACGAATATCTCGCCGCGATGGCTCAGGTGGATAAAACCGCGCAGGATACTTATCGCTACCTGAATTTCGATCGGCTGGATCAGTATACGGCGAAAGCGGACGGGGTGATTTTCCAAAGCGCTGTCTAATTTCTGTGTGTGATAAATACGACAAGAGCCCCTGATGATAGGGGCTCTTTTTTTTGTCCGATCGCCGTTGAGCACGCAGGTAGGCTTCTGCATGGCCGATGCAGCGCTTAAACAGCGTGTCCAGAATGCGTTTATCCTCCGGAGTCATTGACGGTGTTATCTTAGGGCGCTCAAGCGTGTTGGTGATGCGGTTGAACATCGCGGCTATGCCAACCGGCCTTCCTTTTGAATCCTCATAAATACGGTCGTCCCTTGGGGATACGCCGCCCGCTGCTACGCCAGGTATATCCATTTAGTGCTCCATGCAGTATTCCGTGTCTGGCGAGTGTAAAGCATCTTTTTTTTCAGCCGGGGCAAGCGGCTGGCTTATTGTCACAGTATTTATTGTTGGTTTCTTCCAGAGAAACGTGCGCGTTTTGTCGCAATAGCGGGTATCATCCCCGCCGCGCTGCGCGACCTTGCAATATTTGCAGGCTATCACTGTGAGATGCACTGTGGCCCGCTACACTTGATAGTAAGCACTACCGTGGGAGGATGGCGTCATGGATTATGAATTTTTGCGGGATGTCTCAGGCCAGGTCATTGTGCGTATGTCAATGGGGCACGAAGCCGTTGGCCACTGGTTTAACGAAGAAGTCAAAGAACAGCTTGCTCTGCTTGACGAGGTAGAAGAGGCGGCGCGCGATGTGGCTGGCAGTGAGCGCCAATGGCAAAAAGTCGGGCACGAATATACCCTGTTGCTGGATAGCGAAGAGGTACTGATTCGCGCTAATCAACTCTCCTTCGCCATGGATGAGATGGAAGAGGGCATGAGCTATTACGATGAAGAGAGTCTGGCGCTGTGTGGGTTGGATGACTTTTTAGCGCTGGCAGCCAAGTACCGGGAATTTGTGCAACACCCCCGATAATCAAACGCCTGCGTTGCTAAACGCAGGCGCTGTTTCCTTCAGATGCTGTGCTCTAGGCCCCTTGGAGCGCATTACCGTTGTTCTGTTACTTTTGCGCTTCCACCCAGACGTCAGACAGGGTGTTTTCAATGCCATCCGCCGTGAGTGAGTGATCGTGTACGCGCCGGTTGTAAATCGTGATGTACTGCGGTGAGATCAGGCTGATATCCGGCAGTTCACGTCCGACAATTTTCTGAAATTCGATAAACTTTTGCTTACGCACTGCCGGATCGTTTTCGGTTTGCGCCTCTTCCAACAGGCGATCAACCTCAGCATTCTGGTAGTGAGACGCATTGGAGAACGGGACGCCTTTGCGGAAATTCTTCGACCAGTAAACGCGTTGCACCCCAACCGTCGGATCGAACAGATTGCTATGTCCGTTTAACGTGAATGAGAAATCGCGATCGGTATAAACGCGTTTCACAAAGGCGGATAAATCCTGCGAACGCAGCGTGACGTCAATGCCGATCTTTGCCAGCGATGAGCGCACAATCTCACCGGTGGGTTTCAAGCCGTCGGAGATCGGGTTGTAATCCAACGTGGTTTTAAAACGGATGCCCTTGGCATCGCGCGGATAGCCCGCTTCATCCAGCAGTTGATTGGCGCGTTTGATGTCCAGAGCGTAGGGCGAGGGTGACGGATCGTGGAAATCCTTTAACCCCGGTGCGATGGGCGAGGTGGTCACCGTGGCATAGCCGTAATAAGCCACTTTGCGAATCAGTTCTCGGTCTAACGTGTGTGCAATCGCCTGACGCACTTTCAGGTTTTTAAAATGCTCATCATCCAGATTGAACTGGAGCGAGGAGACGTTATAGGAATAGCTGGTGCCCTTGGTTTCAAACGCCAGTTTTGGTATCGCCTTCAAACGATCCAGATCGCTGAGCGCCACCGGTGAGCGATAGCCAAGATCCACGGTGCCGGTTTCAAAGGCAACCGAACGCGATGAGGCGTCAGGAATAAAGCGGATCACAATCTGATCGACATACGGCTTTTCTTTATCCCAATAATTAGGATTACGCTTGAGGATCAGATGGCTACCGCGCTCCCACTGGCTAAACAGGTAGGGGCCGGTGCCGATCGGTGCGCTTCCGTTCGGGTTTTTAAGCGGATCGGTATTCTCGTAGATGTGCTTGGGCAACATCGGCGATTCTGCTGCGGTCAATGCACGTAACAGATAAGGTGCAGGTTGTGACAGCTCAATCACCGCCGTGTTGGCATCCGGCGTTTTCACCTCAGTGACGCTGGCGAAGGTGCTGGCACCGCGCGGGTGATACTTTTTAAGCAGTTCGATCGAGTAGGCCACGTCCGCTGAGGTGAAATCCTGCCCATCATGCCATTTCACCCCTTTGCGCAGGTGAAAAGTATAGGTTTTGCCATCGGGACTGACCTCCCAGGCGGTAGCCAACTGCGGCTGTGGATTGAGATCGAAATCGTATTTCAGCAGCCCCTCCGTCACCTTGCCGCTCACACTCAGGCTTGGCGTCGCAACGGTGGACAGCGCCACCAGCGTCGGCGGCTCGGCGTTCAAGACGATGTTCAGCGTGCCGCCGCGCTGTGGCTCCGGCGTTTGCGCGTATACGGTGGCACCGCTGGTGGCTAACAGAGCGTACAGCGCCAGCGTTGCCGCTAGCTTCACCGGACGCGGTTGATGCTTTTTCCCTAAACGAAAGTCAAACCAATTCATAAGCACCTCAATATCGTTATTTGTTTTAATCACCGTGGTGATAATCGCGGCTGGCAGCTTGTGCGCTGACCAGTCCGCTACGGACATCCTGCGCGATAGCCTGTGCTGAACGCTCACGCGCATCGCCCAAACCGCCGCCGCCCGGCGTTTCCACCACCAGATGTTCTCCCGGTGGGATCGCCTGTCGGCCTTTACCTTTCAGCAGTGCGCCGGAGGCCAGACTGACTCTGCCCGGCGCGCCGTCCGCACCGCCTTCTGCGCCACGGGCGGGATAAACGATGCGATCCCAGGCTGCGCCCAGTAACATCGGTGCCTGCTGCCCATGGGAGATTTCGATAACTTGCCCCAACCCTCCGCGTTGCCTTCCTGCACCGCCGGAATCCGGTCGATATTCTTTACGCCAGAACACCAGCGGACTCATGGTTTCCAGTATTTCGATGGAGATATTGCGCACGCCGCTGGGGAACGAGGTGGTAGAAAGCCCATCCAGCACCGGGCGACCACCGGTGCCACCGGTGGAAAAGCTGGTGATGGTAAAGCGCTGTTCGTTGACCAAACGTTCATTGGAATAGCCCGCAATCGGGTGGCCGCCCGACAGGCGGATATTCCATAGCGACGAGGAGCCTTCGGCAGGCACCGCGCCGGGGCGCGCCTGACGCAGGCAGCCAAACACCACATCCGGCAACAACTGACCGATAATGTGGCGCGCGGCCACTGCCGCAGGGTAAGGCGCATTGACGATGGAACCTTCCGGCGCGCTAACGCGAATCACGCCTAACGATCCGGCATTGTTGGGAATATCGGCACCAATCAGGCAGCGAATACCAAACGAGGTGTAGGCATCGGTGTAGGCTTTAACCACGTTAATGCCTTGCGGAACATAAGGATCGGTGCCGGTAAAATCGACTTCAATCTCGCCGTCGCGGATGTGCAACGTGGCGCGAATGCGGATCGGCGCATCATAGCCGTCCACCAGCAGTTCGTTGCTCCAACTCCCTTGCGGCCACTGACGCACCGCATCGCGCATCGCCTGCTCGGAGTGCTGTAAAATATGCTCACCCACCGGCACCAGCGAATCGAGGGTGAATTCATCCATCATGCGGTTGAGGAAGCGAGCGCCGACGTCGTTACAGGCCACCAGCGCCAGCAAATCGCCTTCGACCTGCTCCGGTTCACGCACGTTGGCGCGAATAATATCCAGCACCACCTGATTGATCTGGCCGCCATCGATAAAGCGCAGCAGCGGCAGAAACAGCCCTTCGTGATAGATCAACTGACCGTCTGGGCCTGGGCCCAAGCCGCCGATATCCGCGACGTGCAGCGTAGAGGCGAACAGGGCAACCGCCTGTTCCTGACGAAATACCGGCGTTACCATCGTCATATCGTACAGATGGCCGGTGCCTTTCCAGGGATCGTTGGTTAAAAACACATCGCCCGGACGCATCTGCTCCAAGGGGAACGCGCGCAGGAAGTGTTTGACCGACTCCGCCATCGAATTGACATGGCCGGGTGTGCCGGTAACCGCCTGTGCGATCATGCGTCCATCCGGCAGAAAGACCCCGGCGGACAAGTCACCGGCTTCCCGGGTTGAGGTGCCAAACGCGGTGCGGATCAGCGCTTGTGCCTGCTCCTCCACCACGGAAATCAGCCGGTTCCACATCACCTGATACTGCAATGCTGCCACTGGCGCGGAGGCGGACGTTAGGTTACTCATGATGAAAATCCTCAGTGCCAAGCTCAAGAATCAGATGCCCCTGCGGGCTGAGATGGGCAGAAAAACCGCTGTCCACCACGGTAGTGGTTTCCTCTTCTACCACCAGTGCCGGACCGGATACGAAGTGTCCCTGCGCGAGCGCCGTACGCTCATAAAGCGGCGTGGCGATAAAGGCGTTGTCCTCAATCTGATACACCGAACGCTGATGTAGCGATGAGGCGGCGGTAAGCGTGTGGCTCGGCACCCAGCGAGCGGTCGCCGGGGCAAGATCGTCATGGGTCGAGGCGGCAACCGACCAACTGATGGCCTCAACCGGTACATGGTCGAGACTGCGGCCATACAGCTCGCGATAGCGCTGTGCAAAACGCGCTTGCAGTAGGTGGACGGTTTGTACCTGCACGGCACCGTCCGGCAGTTCGATGGGCACCTCATGCCCTTGGCCGGCATAGCGCAGATAGACGATGCGCTGTACTTGAATATCCCCCTGCGGCGCGGCCTGACGTACGATAGCGGTCGCTTGCTCGGTCAATCCGGCCAGCAGCGCGTTGACCTCATCGTAGTTCAAGCGATCTAACCGTTGATAGAAGCTGCGTACGGCCTGATAGGCTATCGGTGCCCAAAGAAAACCCAGCGCCGAGCCGACACCGGCAGAGCGGGGGATCACCACGCGGGTAATGCCCAGCTTGCGTGCCAGCCGTGCCGCCTGAAGCGGCGCGGCACCGCCAAAGGCGATAAGGGTATAGTGCTCCACGTGTTTGCCCTGTTCGCTGGCATGCACACGTGCGGCGTTAGCCATATTCTCTGCCACGATCTCAGCGACAGAGAGCGCCGCCAGCTCGGAGGAATAGCCCAGCGGTGCACCGATCTGCGCGGCGAGCGCCTGCTGTGCGGCTTCAATATTTAAGGCCACTTTACCGCGGGCGAAGCGCGCGGGGTCCAGCCGACCCAGTACCGCATTGGCATCGGTTACCGTGGCCTGCGTGCCGCCTAATCCGTAGCTGACCGGTCCCGGTTCGGAACCGGCACTGTCCGGGCCAACCTGAATGCGTTGCAGGGTATCCACGCGGGCGATCGAGCCGCCGCCTGCGCCGATCTCCACCATTTCGATCACCGGAATGCGGATCGGCAGCCCGGAACCTTTCTGGTAACGGTGCACGCGACCAAATTCGAAGTTGCGGGAAATTTGCGGATGATAATCATCGATAAAGCAGATTTTTGCCGTGGTACCGCCCATATCAAACGACAGCGCTCGGGTTTCACCCAGTTCAGCGGCCACGCGCTGGGCCAGGATAGCACCACCCGCCGGGCCGGATTCCACCAGACGCACCGGCTGTTCGATGCCGGTTTGCAGCGTGGTGATCCCGCCGCCGGAGGTCATCAAAAACAGTGGGATGTGTAATCCGCGTGCGGTCAACAACTGCTCCAGACGTGACAGATAGCCGGCCACTTGCGGTTGCACGTAAGCGTTCGCGCAGGTGGTAGAGAGCCGTTCGTATTCACGGATTTCCGGGCACACCACGCTGGAAAGCGACACCGCGAGATGAGGCAGTTCTTGTTGCAGGATCTCAGCAACGCGCTGTTCATGCTGCGGGTTGCGATAGCTGTGCAGCAGCACTACGGCGACGCTGTCGATATCTTCCTCGCGCAGTGACTGTGCAATGCGCCTTACGTCGTCCTCATTGAGCGGCAGCAGCACCTCCCCCTGCGCATTGATGCGCTCGGTGACGCCAAAGCGCCAATAGCGTGGCACCAGCGGAGCGGGTTTTTGCAGGAACACATCGTACTGTGCGAAGCGATCTTCCAGACCAATTTCGACCAGATCGCGGAAGCCCTGGGTGGTGATCAGTGCCGTGCGCGCCCCTTTGCGTTCAATCAGCGCATTGGTGGCAAGCGTGGTGCCGAGGATCAACAGGTCCACATCGTGCAGCGTCCGGCCTGCGAGCTTCAGGTTCTCTTCGATACCTTGCAGCACGCCCTGTTCCGGTTCAGTGGGGGTGGTCAGGGTTTTTGACGTGTAACGTTGTTCACCATCGAGCAATACCACATCGGTAAAGGTGCCGCCAACATCAACGGCCAGGCGTATTGCGGGCTCTGGTTTATCTTGCGAGGAAAGCGGTAATTCAGACATAACGCGAACGTGTTCCAATACTGTTGCCAAACCATCACCGCGCCGCGCGTCAACACACGCAACAAGCGGCAATGCTCAGGGGAGATGAGGAGATGGAAGCACTATCGGGTGATATAACGGACAAAACAATAAAGTATATTTGCTAACCATATGCAGAATAAGCAATAGGGTGCTATGTGGTTTGCCGCCCTCTGCATACTCATCACGGAGGGCGGCAATCAGGTGGGTCTCTATTGAGAAACTACAATGATGCTCCACCGCATATCACCAACTGCTGGCCGGTAATGGCGGCGGCAGACGGCGAGAGCAGATAGCACACCAGATCGGCCACTTCCTGCGGCTGGATAAAACGCCCGATGGGGGGCAGCTTCGGCGGTGAACGCTGTCTGCCGGGTTGGTTTAGCATCGGCGTTTCAGTGGCTCCCGGTGCCACGATATTGACTGTGATACCGCGCGGTGCCAACTCTGCCGCCCAGCTTCTTACCATACCGATCATGGCAGATTTGGTGGTGACATACTGGCTGCGCCCTGCCGCGCCGCTCGAAGTGCGGCTGCCCAGCAGAATGATACGACCACCGCTCGGTAATTTATCGACCAGCCTGTCGGCCAGCACTTCGGCAACCTGCACATGCAAGCGCCACAGCGTTGCGCTGTCAGCCAGGTTGAGTTGACCCAGCGGGGCTGCTTTCATCATGCCTGCGGCGTGAATCACGGCATCGACCTGTGCGATGTGCGCAAGATAACCTTGCAGCGCGTCGAGATCGGTAACGTCCAACGCCTGATGGGTAAACTGCGGATGCGTGAGCGCGCCGGGTTGGCGCGACAGCCCCGTCACTTTCCATCCCTGATCCAATAACGTTTGGGCAATGGCGGCACCAATGCCGGAGCTGGTGCCGGTAATCAGCGCATGTTTGCGTTCGCTGACAGCCATAAGGTGCTCTCCTGTATCAAGACCCGTCAGTACTACCGTTGGGTAACATCGCTGACGGGCACTTTAAACACCGCTTTTTTCACCGGTGCGGGAATATTGCCTACCGCGCACAGCGCCTGATGCGGTTCTCCAGGGTAGAACGTGACAAAATCGCCGGCGCGCAAATGGATCTGATGCGGCACTTGCGGATTGTCCAGAATATAGAGATCCGGCTTACGCTCGGTCGCGGGTTGCCCAATCACACTGTTCAGCCCATAACCGATGATCTCTTCCCCAGCCAGAATCAACTGAATATCCAGAAAGTTGTGGTGGAACTCGGTATGACGTTCTGCCTGCGGTGCGGTAGATACGGTGCCAATACTGTAAAACCAGTCTGCCCCTTCCGGTTGGTATTTCCCTTCCGGCTTGGCGTTCAGTTCATCCAGCGTCATGCCGGGTGAGGAGAGAATCGCTAACAGCGGTGCGGGCAGCGTCGCCAACGGCAGATGCTGCAAATTGCCTGCAATCATGGTGTAGCTCCTGAAAAAAAGAGACACCGCAAAGGCGGTGTCTCTCGGTGTATCAGCCTTTTACCCACGCCTCATCGACACATACATACTTGATGGCCTGACGGAAATAGGTGAAAGCCACATGCAATTTCCCCTCCGGTCCCTGCTTGATGCTGGGATAGGAGAACTCGCGGTTCAGTTTCTGCTGCGAGTTGTTGGTCATGCAATAACCGTCGCCCACTTCGATATTGCGCTGCCACGGCCAGGTCTTGCCGCCATCTTCCGAAATGGCCAGCGTCATGGGGGCGCGCGGTGCGCCCCAGAAGGCGCTGCGCCCTTCGGTGATTTCCGGCATTTTGGCGTCATTGCCGCCTTCTTCATCTTCGATTTCGTCATACAACGACACGCGACGCTCGGTGGCATCGGCGGCGCTCATGTGGTTGAACACCAGCGCCAGATGGCCGTTTTGCAGCGTCGTCACCTGAATCGACGAGTTGTTGTTCGGTAACGTGGTGGGCACCGGTACCGACCAGGTTTTGCCGCCATCCGTGGAATGGCTACGATAGATAAAGTCAGCCCAACGGCTGCGGAACAGCGCCAGCAGTGAACCGTCCGCCAGCGGCGTGATGTTCATGTGGACGCAGCCCGTGCTGTTTGGCACCGGGTATTCCTGCCAGGTTTTACCCTGATCGCTGGAGATTTTGACTGCGCTGTCATCGTTGTTACCCACCCACTTTTCACCCGGCTCGACGCGGCAATAGAACACCGGCAGCAGCCAGTCGCCGTTTGGCAGCACAGTGATCGGCTGGCGGATAAAGGTGCCCGGCTGGTCCAGCAGCGTACCGATTTCCCCCCAGGTGTAGCCCTGATCGGTGGACTGGCGATAACGCACAATGGCGGTGTCCTGATTACCGGATTTCTGCGCGGTATAGAGCAGCCACAGCACGCCGTCTGGTGCCAGAAACAGCACCGGGTTCTGCTCGGAGCGGGTCGCATCTTCCGATAGCTTAACCGCATCCGACCATTGTGCGCTGCCGTTAGCCAGACGCGACTGGTAAATTGAGATATCCGCGATCCCTTCCTGCGTACCGCCAAACCAGACGCACAGCACATCGCCATTTGGTAAATGCAGCAGGTTGGCCGCGTGGTTTTGTGGGCAGACGGAAGGCAGGTAGGCATCAATGCGCTGCGCATCCCCTTCGGCCTGGTGAATCACGCCGGTACGTTCTACGGTGATGGTTTCAGTCGTCATGACGATTAGGCTCCTGTTTGAGAGACGGATGTTTTCTTTTCTGACTGCGGTGCGTTCTTGTTCGGAATCAGGCGATCCAGCAGCATCACAACCGCAGGGGTGACCAGGGCCACATACATGTTATCGATGCCGAACGGGTTGCCCATCACATACCATACCGAGGTGACTACGCAGGCAGCAATCAGGCTGGCGTTGGCACCGCGAGTGCTGTTAAAGAACGGCAGGTAGAAGGCAATCATCGCGACCACCGAGATGGACAGACGGATGGCACGGGTAAAGAACGACAGCTTCAGCACTTCAGGCACCAGCAGCACAAAGACCAGCGGCAGAAAACCGATGATGAGCGAGAACACGCGCGTCATCTTCATCTCTTTTTCTGGCGTCGGGTTGTAGTACGGTACGTAGAAATCTTTCACGATCAGTGAAGCAATCGCCAGCGCCACGGTACTCACGCTGATAAAGATGGACGCCACCAGCGAGGTAGTAACCAGACCCGCGACCCACGGGTTCATGTCTTGCAGGAACACCGGCAGTGCGTACAGGCTCTTGATTTCCGGGTGGACGAACTTCGCAGCCACACCAATCACGGCGATGGCCAGAGCAATCGGCATACAGAACAGGAAGGCAATCCAGGTGGCGCGTTTGGCGGATTTTGCATCTTTGGTCGCTGAAATCGCCTGAATCACGAACTGGGTACAGAAAATCGAACCGATAGTACCGATCAGCCAGGCAAAGATGGTGCTCGCGCCGATGTTGCCATCCCAGGTCCAGTAGAACTCTGGCATCTGCTGAACCATCGGGGTAATACCGCCAGTCATCTTCAGGGCCACGTACAGGATGATCATCACGCCAATGTACTTCACGCCACTGTGGATCAGGGTGACATACGCTACGCCTTTCAACCCACCGAAGTAGAAGTAGAAAGTACTAACGATCGCCGTGATCAAGGCGGCTACTGGCAGAGAGATTTTCAGTACGGTGGAGATGGCCGCCGCGCCGCTGACGTAGTTACCCACGTTCACCAGCAGCAGAGCGTAGATCATGATGATCGAAATAATGTTCTTGGTGGAAGTGCCGTACTTCTCGGCGATGGCGCCAGAAATGGTCACTTTACCGGTGTTGTAGATCTTCTTCACCAGGATCATGCCGAACAGCAGGAAGCCGATGGCAGCACCGATCACGGACCAGGAGGCGGCGATGCCACTTTCAAACGCGGCTTGCGCCGTCCCTACCGTGGATTTTGCGCCGATAAACTCGGTCATCAGCAAAATACCGACGATAAACGCGGGCAGCGCACGCGACCCTTCCATAAATTCGGAGCTGGATTTACTGCGTAATTTCAGCGTCAGCCAGGAAGTGAACGCGATATAAAACACTATCATCCCAATGATGATGAGGGTATCTGTCAGATCAAAATGGTTCATATCTTTCGACCTATCGTTGTCGTTGTTGTCGCAGGGTGGTTGTTATCAAACAGGGCAATAAACGTTGTTAGGCAAAGGCGCTGACGATTCGACGGATAGCCGCTTCATCCTGTTCAGAGAACTGGATGGGATAGCGACTGACGCCAACCTCATGGCCCATTAATGTCAGTGCCTTTTTCACCGCAGCAGGCGAGAACGCAATGGCGTACAGCGTTTTTCTCAGCTCGCTGACCTGTTCCTGTGCCTGACGTGAACCGTCGATGTCACCGGCGTGGAAACGGTGCCAGATTTGACTGATAGGCTCTGGTGCCACGTTAGCCAGCCCGGAAATACAGGCAGAACAGCCTTCGACGAAGCCCTGATGAATCAATGAATCCGGCCCGTTGAGCACGTCAAAGTTCGGAATACCTTTGGCGGCTTGCAGGAAGCCGTTCAGGCTTTCATAGCTGCCTGCGCTGTCCTTGATGCCGATGATGTTGGGATGATCGGCGAGAATGCGCACGGTTTCCGGCGTAAGCGTATTGCCGGTACGTGCAGGAATGTTGTAGAGGAACACCGGAACCGTTAACGCATCCGCCACCGCGCGGTAGTGGGCGATCAGTTCTTCTTGTTTCAGCGGAATGAAATAGGGGGTGATAACGGAAACCGCATCGACACCCAGTGCGGCGATACGCTTGCCGAGCTTGATGGTTTCACGCGTAGAGATTTCACCGATATGGCCTACCACCGGCACCTTGCCTGCAACTTCATCCACGCAGGTTTCGGTGACCGCGACTTTTTCATCGGTGTGTAATACGAAGAATTCGCCGTTGGTACCGTTGCAGAAGATACCGTTGCCATACTGCATCTGGCGCTGAATCTGCGCGCGCAATGCTGTTGGATTGAATTCACCCTGACCGTCAAAGGGCGTGACGATTGCGGTCAACACGCCAGTAATACGTTTGCTCATTGTTTTTCCTCGTTACTGCGTAATCAAAAAAGAACACCAAGTCTGTGAATCAGAACAGCGTCAGATAAATATCGCGCACGTCGTCCGCCTTCACCGTGGCGGGCACGTTTTTCATAAGACGCTGAACCTGCAAAGCCCCTTCGACCAGATCGGGCAAATGCGTTTTTTCGATACCTAATTGTTGCAGTGAGCTGGGCAGCGCCAGGCGCTGAACCAGATCGGTGAAATAGGTGACCAGCGCGTGCGATTTCTCCGTGACGGAGAGCGACAGGTTGGCGTCGGGCAGCAGGTCGTAGGCCTGCGCGAATTTTTCTTCCGCCGCCGGGCGCACAAAGCGCATGCAAGGGGCCAGTAAAATGGCATTCGCCACGCCGTGGGGAATGTGGTACTTGCCGCCGAGCGGATAAGACATGGCGTGCACCAGATGCGTGCCCGCGTGGGCAATGGCGGCACCGCCGTAATAGGACGCCCACAGCATGTTCAGTCGTGCTTCCAGATTCCCGGGTTCACGGATGGACAGCTCGATATTGGCAAACAGCTTTTTCAAACCGATTAGCGCGTAGTTATCACCCACCGGGTTGGCGATGGTCGCGGTGAAGCATTCGATCAGGTGGCACAGCGCATCGATACCGGTGGACGCCGCAATGTGAGACGGCATGCTGGTGGTCAGTTCCGGCACCAGTGCCACGTAGTCCGGCAGCATGACCGGTGTGATGATGCCCACCTTGGTGGCTTTCTCAGGGATCGCCAGAATGGCGTTCGGCGTGGCTTCGGAGCCGGTGCCCGCCGTCGTCGGGATCAATAAGGAGGCGGTGCGGCGCGTCGGTTTTTCACCGGCCAGCAAGCTGTCGAGAGAGACCGCGTCATCACCGACGCACAGCAGCGACAGCAGTTTGGCCACGTCCAGCACGCTGCCGCCGCCTACGCCAATCACCAGTTCGGTGCGCGCATTGGGCAGCGCTTCCAGAATATGAGCGACATCGTGCTGGCTCGGCTCCGGCGGCACATTATCAATCAGGGTGATGGCCGGAACGCATGCTTTAACCTGATTGAGCAGTGCCTGTACGCCGGGCTGCTGCACGATGTTGCGGTCCGTCACGAACAGCACGTGCTGGCGTGAGGTTAACAGGTAGCGGATATCGTTAATGGCCTGGCTGCCGCTGATGATAGTGCTATTGATGTTCATGGCGTTCCTTTACAGTGTTCACGCAGTGAAAGTGATTTTTCTCAATCAATACGTGCTTGGCGATCGTGTATTGACGTAATGACGTCATTTTGTAGCGTAATTTATAGGCTAGATTGGTTTTAAATAATTTGACGTTGCTCACATATAATCAAATATGATTCAATATAATCATTATCAGGTAATCGACACACCATCGTCGTTATGCCGTTATCGATAAATAAGGGGTGGGTATGCCACAGCGGCAAGATGTCAGCCTGGAACTTACAGCTAACCAGGTGTTGGTCGTCGCGGATGATTTCACCGGGGCTAACGATGCCGGGGTTGGGCTGGCACTTCAGCAGGCGCAGGTCAATGTGATTCTGGAGTTGGACGCATTGACGACGGGAGCCTTGCATGAGGTGACGGTTATCAATACCGACAGCCGGGCGCAGGCAGCGCAAGATGCCGCGCTGCGCGTGGTGCACGCCGTGACCCGCTGGCGTGAAGCGGGCGGCAACGGATGGGTATTCAAGAAGATTGACTCCACGCTGCGCGGCAACCTCGGCGCGGAAATCGCGGCAGCGTTGACGGCCAGCGGTGCTGACATGGCGCTGATTGCACCTGCTGTTCCGGCGCTTGGGCGCATCACCCGTGACGGGAAAGTGTGGGTCAACGGGACACTGCTGACCGAAACCGAATTTGCCAGCGATCCAAAAACGCCGGTACGCAGCGCCGATATTGCCGAACGTATCGCGGAACAAAGTGCCTTGACCACGGCGACCTTAAGTGTGAGTGAAAATAATCATTCTGCTCTCGCCGCGCAGCTGCGGCGCTTGCGCGATGCGGGTATCAAGGGGGTGATTATAGACGCTGAGACACCGCAGGCATTGGCTCTGATCGTGGCGGCCGCGCAGACGCTGCCAGTGAAACCGCTGTTGGTTGGCGCCGCCGGCCTGAGCGATGCGCTGGCTCAGGCCCTAAGCTTCACGCCGCCACCGCGCCCCGCATTGCTGGCGGTGGTGGGCTCGATGAGCGAAATGACGCAAAAACAGATCGCGGCGGTGAGCGCGCTGTCGCAGGTGACGCTGTTTGATGTGGATGTCCGCCCTTTGCTTACGTCTGCGGGAGCCACATTGGCGCAAGACACCGCGCGCGCCGCGGCCGACGCGCTGCTGGCAGGCAGACATTGCCTGATTCGTACCTGCCGTGACGAGCAACAGCGCCACGAGATTGCGCAGCTATGCCAGCAGCACGGCCTCAGCCGTCAGCAATTGGGTGAACGTATCAGTGATTTTCTGGGAGAAATGGCCCGTTGCACGGTGGCGTTATGCCGTCCGGCAGGGCTCTATCTCTCCGGTGGCGACGTGGCGATTGCCGTGGCCGCAGCGCTCGGTGCTACCGGGTTTCATATCAAAGGACAGCTTGCGTCCTGTGTACCTTGGGGACGCTTCGTCGACAGCATCGTCGGCGATATCCCTGTCATGACTAAAGCAGGCGGCTTCGGTGATGAAGCCACCTTGCATCACGTTTTACGCTTTATTGAGGAGAGAGTGAGTGAGTAAAATTATTGCAATAACCATGGGTGACCCGGCGGGTATCGGTCCTGAGATTATTATTAAATCCCTGGCAGAAGGGGAATTGTCTGGCGCATCCGCCGTGGTGGTGGGCTGTGTGCAAACCCTGCGTCGTATCCTTGCGCTGAACATTGTGCCGCAGGTTGAGCTGAATGTGATCGACGAACCGGCTCAGGCGCGTTTTGCCCCCGGCATTATTAATATCATTGATGAGCCGCTGGCCGATCCACAAGCGCTCGTCCCAGGCGTGGTGCAGGCGCAGGCAGGGGATCTGGCCTACCGCTGCATTAAAAAAGCGACGGCGCTGGCGTTGGCCGGAGAGGTTCAGGCGATTGCGACTGCTCCGCTGAACAAGGAAGCGATGCACTCTGCGGGGCACATTTACCCTGGGCATACCGAACTGCTGGCGAAGCTGACCAACAGCCGGGATTATGCCATGGTGCTGTATACCGACAAACTAAAAGTCATTCATGTGACAACGCACATTGCATTGCGCAAATTCCTGGATACCCTAAACCGCGACCGTGTAGAAACCGTCATCGGCATGGCGGATACCTTCCTGAAACGCGTGGGTTACACCAAACCGCGTATCGCTGTCGCTGGGGTTAACCCGCATGCGGGTGAGAACGGCTTGTTCGGCGATGAAGAAATCACCATTGTCGGCCCTTCCGTTGAGGCGATGAAGGCGAAAGGGTTGGACGTCTACGGTCCCTGTGCGCCGGATACTGTCTATCTGCAAGCCTATGAAGGGCAATATGACATGGTGGTGGCGATGTATCACGATCAGGGCCATATTCCGCTTAAGCTGTTGGGCTTTTATGATGGGGTAAATTTAACCGCAGGCTTGCCGTTTATTCGTACTTCGGCCGATCACGGTACGGCATTTGATATCGCCTGGACAGGTAAAGCGAAGTCTGAGAGCATGGCTATCTCGATTCAACTCGCCATGCAGCTTGCCTGACAGGGGAGGGGATTCAACTCATGGACATCGTTGTGGGGCAAACAGTGAGTGATGCTTTCCGCGTTAGCGGAGATAGAGTAAAAGGGCAGAGCCGTCTTGACCAGATTATGGATTATCTGAAAAGCCATAATCTGGTGACGGTAGACGAACTGGTTGCCGTGATCGACGCCTCGCCGGCGACGATCCGCCGCGATCTCATCAAGCTTGATGAACAGGGCGTGATTAGCCGCAGCCATGGCGGCGTCACGCTCAACCGTTTTATTCCCTCGCAGCCGACCACCAATGAGAAGTTGCATCGTAATCTGGCAGAGAAGCAGGCGATTGCCCGCTACGCGGCGTCCCTGGTGCAACCGGGTGATGCCGTGGTGCTGGATGCGGGCACCACCATGCTCGAACTGGCGCGTAACCTGACGCACCTGCCGCTGCGTGTGATCACGGCAGATTTGCAGATTGCGCTGTTCTTGTCGGAATTCAAACAGATTGAAGTGACCATTATCGGTGGCCGCATTGATGACAGCAGCCAGTCTTGCATTGGCGAGCATGGCCGCCGCCTGTTGCGCAGCATTTACCCGGATATTGCCTTTATCAGTTGCAACTCGTGGAGTATGGAAAAAGGCATCACCACGCCAACCGAAGAGAAAGCCGGAGTAAAACAGGATCTGGGCATGAATGCCAGCCGACGTGTATTGCTGGCCGACAGCAGCAAGTACGGTGCCTATTCGCTGTTTTGCGTTACGCCGCTTACGGCACTGACCGACATCGTCACTGACAGCGCGCTGGCACCGGAAACGCAGCAACTGCTGCATGCGCAGCCAGTGCAACTGCATCTGGTGTAACGCCCTTTGCCGCGTTGCATCACGCGGCTCACGTTATGATTCGATGGGTGGGCAGCGGTAACGTTCCGGTTCGACAAACTGATCGATACTCACCGGCCGACCAAAATACCACCCTTGTACAATCGCATGCGGGCAGTGTCGCGCCACATAAGCGGCCTGTTCCTGCGTTTCCACCCCTTCCACCACGATGCTGGCGTCCAGCTTTTGCACCAGTGAGAACAGCACATCGGTAAAGGCGGCGTTGACGGAGTCTGTGCCGATGGCACCGACGAATATTTTGTCTATTTTCACCAGATTAAACGAGAAGCGGCTCAGGTAATCCAGGTTTGAATAGCCGGTGCCGAAATCGTCCAGCGCGATTTTATGCCCTTGCTGCTGCAACGATTGCAGCGCAACCTCCAGTATGTGCGGCGACGCGGTAGAACGTTCTGTCAGTTCTAAAATCACCCGCTCGCGCTTCACTCCGTTGCGCTCGCACTCCTGCTGTAAAAAATGGTGGTAGTCGGGAGAGATGATGTCGCTAACCGCAAGGTTGATGCTGAGCGTAAAGGATGATGGCTGCGTAAGATAAGGCCGCATATCCCGAATGGCACAGCGGGTGATGGCTCGGGTTAACTCATCGATCATGCCGTTTTCTTCAGCGATGCGCACAAACACCTCTGGCGAAATTTCCTCACCGGCGCCGTTGCGCCAGCGCGCCAGGGCTTCAACGCCAATCAGAGAGCGCGTGGCAAGGCTGACCAGTGGCTGGTAGTGGGCGCGCAGTTGATCGTTCTTCAGCGCACGTTCCAGCTGGCACGGCAGGGAGCGCCGCTTTTCACGGTAAAGTGAGTAGCATAGTGTGAAGCTGCCGCCCAACGCCGCCCCCATCAGAATGATGCCCGCTATCACATACCACGGGCGATATATCACACCCGCATCTTCAAACTGTGCCAGCACACAGATATCAAAGCTGTTTGAGCAGGTGAAAAAATGGCGTGTACCCAAGGTGAGCCAGCCATTTTTTAATCTGCTTAAGTCTTCTTTATGGGGGAGTGTCAGGGAACCGAAGGTTTGGTAGGGATGGTCGAGATTCTTGTTGATTAAGGTGGCGCTGTAGCCCTGTGGCGGTTGTGAATAGCGGCGAAAAGCAGCCGAAGCGGTGATCGTCGCTACGCCTCCGCTGCTGGCGATATCGGCGGTGATCCTGGGATCAACCAGCCTTTCCATGGCGGTCCACAGCTGTGTGCCCGTCGAGGTAGTCAGGTCGGGTGGCAACAGCGCGATAGGGGGATTCAGCCTTCCCCATCCCGCAGAGCAAATCAGGCGATCGTTTTGGATGCGTCCCACGTCGCGCAGATTAAGCGCATAAAAGGAGAGCAAGCGTAGCTCGCGCAGATCGGCATCGGAGCAAGGGATATTGCCCAGTAGCAGTATGCGGTGCACCGTGTCCCGACTCTCTTGCGCGACGGCGACCCCTTGCGCCAGCACGTCTTGTGCGTAACTCACCAAACGCTTTTGTTCTGACTGCGCAATAAAGGATTGACCAATGAACAGCGCCAATACCGCGCTGAGCAGCATGAAGAGGATTAATCTGAACCATAATCCGGCATTGTTGGAGGATAGCATCGTTATTATCCAATCAGTGGTGATGAACATAACTCGGCATGTGGATTCAGATATCGCATCCTTGCCAATCTGGTGAAGTTATCGGCCATGTCTACCGTGGCTTGAGAAAAGGCGTTTCAGTTTGCCGCATGACGCAATGTTTAACCTGTGTTTGTTGAACTCATTGCAGTGTAGGTGCGGGTATATGTGCTACAAGCCACTGAAAACCGTCTCTGTACCCTGCATGCTATCGACGTTGCTGAGAATGATAATTATAAATGCCGATTATCAATCAGGGTAATTTTTTAATTAATATAACTTACTTGAAGTGTTAGGTTTTTTATACAGATATCCGTATCGAGATCGCGCAGCGGTACGTTGTTCGTTGGCAACGCGGGTGATACCGCCGCAGGTGATCCCCGTCAGGATTCGGCGTATGGTTGGCGAAGCATTGGTGAAAGGGAGGCTGGGAAACAATGGTTGATATTCACATCAAAACGCTGATTGAGCGCGATCCGCTCATGGCCTGTCTGGTTGCGCTGCGTGACGTGACCTGGTTTAACCCGGAAAGCACCACGCTTGCCGAGGGATTGCCCTACGTCGGGCTTGGGCACGCGGATGTTCAGGCAGCGGAGGCGCGCTTACGCCGTTTTGCTCCCTATCTCCGTCAGGTTTTTCCCGCGCTGGAGGCAAGTGAAGGCATCATTGAGTCCGATATGGTTGACATCGCCGCGATGCAAACCGCGCTGGACGCACGGTATGGCAAGACATTGCCCGGCAAACTGTGGCTGAAAAAAGACAGCCACCTGCCGATTTCCGGCTCGATCAAAGCGCGCGGCGGTATCTATGAAGTGCTGGTGCACGCGGAACAATTGGCGTTACAGGCGGGGTTGATGACTTCCACCGATGACTATCGTCAACTGGACAGCGAAGCCGCGCGGCACGTGTTTAGCCAATACCGCATTGCCGTGGGGTCGACCGGCAATCTCGGTATGTCGATCGGGATTATGGGGGCGACCCTTGGCTTTAAGGTCTCGGTACACATGTCGGCGGATGCGCGCCAATGGAAAAAGGACACATTACGCGCACACGGCGTTGACGTCGTGGAATATCAGCAGGATTACGGCGTCGCCGTCGCACAAGGGCGCAAAGCCGCACAGGATGACCCCTACTGCTTTTTTATTGATGACGAAAATTCTCGCTCGCTGTTTCTCGGCTATGCGGTTGCCGGTGATCGACTCAAAGCCCAGTTTGCTGAACGCGGTATGGTGGTCGATGCGGATCATCCCCTGTTCGTCTACTTGCCGTGCGGCGTGGGCGGTGGGCCGGGCGGGGTGGCGTTCGGGCTGAAGCTGGCGTTTGGCGATCACGTGCACTGTATCTTTGCTGAGCCGACGCACTCGCCCTGTATGCTGCTGGGCGTGTACACCGGCTTGCACGATGGCATTGCGGTGCAGGATTTGGGCATCGACAATCTGACCGCTGCCGATGGACTGGCGGTGGGGCGTCCATCCGGTTTTGTCG
Source organism: Candidatus Symbiopectobacterium sp. NZEC151 (assembly GCF_025962655.1). Classification (GTDB taxonomy): domain Bacteria; phylum Pseudomonadota; class Gammaproteobacteria; order Enterobacterales; family Enterobacteriaceae; genus Symbiopectobacterium. Next base: position 214,108 of record NZ_JAGFPE010000005.1, read on the forward strand.
GGCGCGCCATGGCGCGACTGATTGACGGTTATTACACCCTGAGTGACGACGAAATGTATCACTTGCTGGCGATGTTGGCTCAAACCGAAGCGCTCCGTCTGGAGCCCTCGGCGTTGGCCGGGATGGCCGGGCCGTGGCGCGTGGCGGGCAATGCGGATTATCTGTCGCGTTTGTCGTTATCCGCGTCGGCGATGCAACAGGCAACGCATCTGGTGTGGGCGACGGGCGGTGGCATGGTGCCAGACGCGGAGATGCAGAAGTACCTGGCGCAAGGGGCGAAATAGCCCGCGCGCCAGAGGTCCTATTTACTTCATGCTGGCGGCAAGGGTGTCCACATTGTGTTTAAACGCCGCGGTGTAGCTGGCGGCCGGGCCAGTGCTGTCGGTTAACGCTTCCGGGTAGAGCTCACCGCCCGGCTGTGCGCCGCTGGCGTTGGCTATCTGTTTCACCAAACGGGGATCGGTCTGGTTCTCGATAAAGTAGCTGGCGATCTTCTCTTGCTTGATCTGACGGATGAGTTCTGCGACTTGTTTGCTGCTGGCTTCCGCTTCCGTTGAATAACCCAGCGGTGCCAGGAAGGTTACGCCATAGGCCTGGCTGAAATAGCCAAACGCATCGTGGCTGGTGAGCACTTTACGTTTTTCTGGCGCAATGTCGGCGAAGGTCTTCTTGGCATAAGCATCCAGCGCCTGAAGCTGCTGAATATAGGCTTTGCCCTGCTGGCGGAAATAGTCAGCATCCTGCGGTGCCGCGCTGACTAACGCATCAATGATATTCTGCGCGTAGATCACCCCATTCGCCGCGCTGTTCCAGGCGTGCGGATCGGTCTGGGTTTTCCCCTCTTCTTCCATTTCCAGCGTGTGGATGCCCTGCGAGGCGGTCACCACTTTCCCCTGATAGCCGGAAGCGGATACCAGACGCGTTAACCAGCCTTCCAGACCGAGTCCGTTGACGAAAACCAGATCTGCTTTTGCCAGCGTTTTGCTGTCTTGCGGTGAGGGTTCGAATTCATGCGGATCGCCGTTCGGTTTGACCAAATCGGTGACGGTGATGCGATCGCCGCCAATGTGACTGACCATATCGCCTAAAACGGAAAAGCTCGCGACAACCTGCAACGGCTTCGCCATCGCAAACGTGCTGAATAACAGGCTGGAAAATGCCAGTGCGATAACAGGATGTTTCATGATGTCCTCATTGATGACAGGGGGATGATATTAGCGACGCAGGCGCAGCATGCCGCCCTCGGCGCCGAAAGCGGCCGAGAACGCGAAAAACAGCGTAGCGGTCAGGATGATGGCAGGCCCGGCGGGCAGTGAGGCATAGTAGGACCACAGCAGACCGATAAAGCTGGATGCGATGCCCACCAGCACCGAGACCGCCAGCATCACGGGCAAGCGCGCTGTCCAGAAGCGGGCGCAGGTGGCGGGCAGCATCATCATGCCCACCGTCATCAGCGTGCCCAGCAGTTGAAACCCCGCCACCAGATTGAGTACCACCAGTGCGAGAAATAACGCGTGAATCAGCGTGCGTCCGCGCGGTGAGGCGAGCTGCATAAAGGTGGTATCAAACGATTCGATCACCAGCGCACGGTAGAGCCATGCCAGCAGCAGTATCGAGACCGAACAGATCAGGCCGATATCGATCAGTGCGCCGCGATCGACTGCCAAAATCGATCCAAACAGCACGTGTAGCAGATCGACGCTGGAGCCGCGCAGTGACACTAACGTCACGCCAAGCGCCAGCGAGCCAAGATAGAGTCCGGCGAAGCTGGCATCCTCTTTTAACGCCGTGTTGCGACTGACAAAACCGGACAGCAGCGCCACGGCCAGCCCGGCGATAAACCCGCCGGTACCCATTGCCAACAGCGACATGCCGGAGAGCAGATACCCGATGGCGACGCCGGGCAACACCGCGTGCGACAGCGCATCGCCAATCAGGCTCATGCGGCGTAGCAACAAAAAGCAACCCAACGGTGTGGCGCTGAGCGTGAGCGCGATACATCCCACCAGCGCGCGCCGCATAAACCCGAACTCCACCAGCGGTGAAAGGAGACTTATCGTCATCATACCACCGCCCTGACTCGCGCCTGCGCGCCGTGGGACGCGGGGAGCGTCGAGGTGAATATGTCATGAGTTGCGCCCCAGCGATGGCCTGCGGCGCTGAGCTGTAGTACCAGCGGAAAATGGCGGTCGACAATGGCACGATCGTGCAGCACCGCCAGCACGGTGCATCCTTGCTGATGACGTTGATGGATCAAGGCCAGCAGTGCCTGGGTAGTGTCGGCATCTACGCCGGTAAACGGTTCGTCCAACAGCAGCACCGGTGCGTCCGTCAGCAGCAAGCGGGCAAACAGAACGCGCTGTAGCTGGCCTCCCGACAAATGGCCGATAGGGCGGGTGGCGAACGCGGTCATCGCGACCGCCTCCAATGCTGCCTCTGCTTTGCGTCGCCAGACGCGGGTGAGGCCGCCGAACAGCCCGCGCTGCGGCAGGCTGCCCATCAACACCAAATCCATAACGCTCAACGGAAATTGGCGATCGAACTCCGACAGCTGCGGCAAATAGCCAATGCGCGGCAGTGCGTTGCCATCGGGAACCAGCGTGCCTGCCAAGGGCGGAATCAGCCCGGCAAGGGTTTTTAACAGAGTGGATTTGCCACTGCCGTTTTCACCGACGATGGCCGTCAGTGAACCTGCGCTGAAGCTGCCGCTCAGCGTGCCAAGCGGTGAAGACGGCGTGTAGCCAAATGTCAGATTGTGCAGCGCGATCATGGCAGCGATACCGCCCAGGCGACCAGCGCCCATAGCAACGCCAACAGCGCCAGCGCAATGCTGATACGCGCCCAGGCTGAAAGAGAATAGAAGCTCACTCGAGAGTGCCATGCAGAGGGATATTTAACGTTATGTTATAATATAACAAACAAAGCGCTAGCAGAAAGGCGTAAGAGAATGTGACATCGCAGCTTTGGCCCTGGTCTGTGTGCAAATGTTCTCGTGGTTGTTATTGCGTTAACCCTCAACAGTGTAGAGATAAACGGTAGGAGAGTGGGCTGATGCGTTGAGTGATTTCTGGCTAACACCGTCTATCGTGAGCCTCGCAAACACAGGGATAAAAGAGCAATGGCGACATTAAAGGATATCGCGGAGTGTGCAGGCGTTTCTATCAGTACGGTTTCTCGTGTATTAAATGGCACTGCGCCTATCAGTGCTAAAGTCAAACAGCAGATCCTGGCGATTGCCGCTGAACAGGGCTATCCCCTGCATAAACTGGCGAAACCGGTGACCGAAGCCTTGGAGCCCTTGCGCCATGTTTTGCTGGCAGCACCGCGCAACCTGATGCTGGAAAGTGATTACCACCTGGTTTCTCTGTCATTGATCCATGCGCTCAAAACCTTGTGCGTGCAGCGTAATATTCGACTGCGCCCCTTTCCCTCGGAGCATGATGCCATGACGGAAGATCAACTGGTCGCATCGCTGCAAGGTGTACGGCAAACAGGCATTGTGATCGTCAATGACGAGCGAGCCCCCTTGTTGCAGGCGGTGGTGAAAAGTGGCATACCTGCCGTGTTGATCAACGGTGAAGATCCTGCCATGTGTTTAAATCGCGTCACACCCGCTAACTATCCCGCTGCGGCCTGTGCCGTTCGTCATCTGATAGAACACGGGCACCGGCGAATTCTGCATTTGACCTGGTCGTCTTGCACCACCATCAAACAGCGGGAGCGCGGCTACCGTGATGCTTTGCTGGAGGCAGGGATTGTTGTCGATGAGTCACTGATTCTTTCTTTGCCTGATTTCCACCCGCTCACCGCGCGCGATGCCATGCTGCGCTGGCTTTCCGCACATCCTGACCGCCTTGGCGTGACCGCGATTTTTTGCGCGGCGGACAATCAGGCGGTGGGCGTGGTGGATGCGCTGGCACAGCGTGGCATTCGCGTTCCGGATGATATATCGCTGGTGGGAATGGATAATATTTTGCCGCTGGATATGCTGCCGGTGTCACTGACCACGGTGCACTTGCCGCTTGATGCGGTTGCCAGAGCCGCACTGCAACTATTAACGCAGCAACTGGTGCCTGCACAGTCGCTTGGGGTGACACAGCATGTTGAATTGGCCGGGCATTTGGTGGTGCGAGAATCGGTAAAACGTCTCAACGCACTCGCCTGATGCCTGCCTAAAATCGTGCTGCGGTGGCCGCGACCAGCGCATCTATTGCCAAACGCAGGCGGGGCAACATCACCGGTGTTGCCCGCCATAAGGCATGAATCGCCAAATGTCCGGCAATGACCTCGTCCAGCACGCTAACCAGCAAGCCGTTCTCGAGTTCTTCCTTGACTAACCAATAGGGCACCCTGCCGAGACCGTATCCCGCCTTGATGGCATTGACGGTCAACAGTGCACCATCCAGCAATAAACGGCTATCCGGAGTCAGCACCCGGTGTGTTTTGTCAGCCAACTGAAAGTGCCACGGGGCGGCGTAGCCCTCTTTCAGCGTGCCGATCAGGGTGTGGTGATGAAGATCGTCTATGCCGTGCAGCGGCGGTGAGTGGGCAAAGTAACCCGGTGTGCCGCACAGTACGATGCGTTGTGTGCCTAACTTTTTGGCGACAATTCCCGCCGCATCCGGCAGTTCTCCTACACGCACAGCAAGATCGACAGATCCATCGAACAGATCGGCCATCTCGACAGAGGCCGAGACACTGATACTCAACTGGGGCCACTGCTGGCACAGCGTCAACAGGGCGGGCGTGACGACGTGCGCGCCGAGCAGCGGCGGTACACTTACCGCTAGCTGGCCTGCGGGTTCTGCTGTGATGCTGGCAAGCAGCGTTTCGACGCGCTCAACCTCGTTCCTTGCCGTCCGGCAGGCATCCCGATAGGTCACACCCTCTGCCGTTATGGTCTGCTGGCGGGTGGTGCGGGTGAATAAGGGGGTTTTCAGGCGGTTTTCCAATCGTCGAATGGCTTTGGTAACCGCTGACGGGGTGAGCCCAAGCAGGGCGGCCGCTGCGGTAAAGTTGCCGCTGTCACATACGGCCAGAAATACGCCGATGTCATCTCCGGGGTAATGTCGCATAGTGCCTATTGCTGAACGTGAGGAATAAATGTTGGTAGTGTATTTCATTTTACCGGAATGATATTCGCCAATAAGCTCTGTTTTATGAAAAAGACACAGACTTACGCCATTCTTGGTGGCACTTCAGGCATTGGGTTCGCTCTGGCTCAGCGACTGGTCGCGCGCGGCGATCGCGTGGCGATCGGCGGGCGTTCGGCGGAAAAACGGGCCATTGCGCTCAGGTTACTGGGCGAGCGGGCATCCGCCTATGCTGTCGACACTACCGATCGCGCTTCTCTGGCCGCCTTCTTTGCGCAAACCTCCGCGCTTGCCGGGCTGTTTACGCCCGCCGCATCTTACACCACGGGCGCGTTTCAGGAGGGGAGCATTGAGACCAGCGAAGCGCTGTTTCAGGCAAAATTTTGGGGGCAATATTGGGCGGTGTATGCCGCGTTGCCCTCGCTGTTGCCGGATGCGGCGGTGGTATTGATGTCGGGAGCCGCTTCTGCGCGTCCCCTTGGTGCGCCCGCTTATGCGGCGTGCAATGCCGCCCTGGAAGGATTGGCGCGCGGGCTGGCGGTTGAATTGGCGCCACGCAGGGTAAACTGTTTGTCTCCGGGCACCACCGACAGCACGCTGTGGCAGGGTCGTCCGGCGCAGGTGCGCGAGGCCGCTTACCAACAGTGGGGCAAACTCAACGTATTGCAACGTCCTGCAACGGTGGAAGAGCAGGCCGATGCGGCGCTGTTCCTGCTCGACAACACGCACATGACGGGCAACACGCTCTATTGCGACGGGGGATATACGTTGCGTTAGCATGAGGCAACGTCAATTTTTTGGCGTTGCCCTTGCAGTATCTGCTTTTCTCGCCTTTTAACAAATTCCACTCTTGATTTGCCGCCTTCCTTGACGATTTAAGCATCAATTTTATAGTTGTTCGAAGACGATAGCGTCTATTTCACTAATGAAACCGATGTCGGAGAGAACGATGTGCTGGATTCGTGTCTGCGAGGCAGATCAGATACAGGAAAACAGGCCGTTTAGTGGCAGCGTGGAAAATAACGCCGTCGGTATTTACCTGCTTGATGGCAAGTACTACGCCCTCGAGGATATTTGCCCGCACGCTTATGCCTTGTTGAGTCAGGGATTTATTGAAGACGGTAGCGTTGAGTGCCCCTTACACGGCGCAGTGTTTGATATTAAAACCGGGCAATGTCTCGGCGGGCCGGGTGAGCGTGACCTGCATTGCTACCGGGTGCGGCGCGTTGAAAATCACATTCAAATCAGGCTAACGGAGGAGACCATCGCATGAAGGCCGATCAGGAATTTAATCCGGCACTCGCAGCGCAGCAGCCGACTATCTCGTCCGTTGGCGGCGGTAACGGCTGCATCCATGCTCCCGGTGGATACCGCAATCTGGTCTGGCAGAGTCGAAGCAGCGCGCCAATGCCCTGGACGCTGGCCTTTATCGCCGGGCTGGAAATCCTGTTTGATCAAGGTATCGATACCCTGCCCGCGTTGGTGGAAGGGTTGAATTCAGCAGCACTGTACGATCAGCAAGGTCAGCCCTGGCAGGAAGCAACGCTGCGGGCCTTTTTGCAAGAAAACGGCAAGTAAAGGAGGACGCAATGGATTCAACGGTGCAGCAATACCTCGATCGCGGGTTACGGGGCTTATGGTATCCGGTACTGGCCAGTTGGGAAGTACAGGCCAATCCTGTCGGCATCACGCGGTTGGGGGAGCAGATTGTGGTGTGGCGCGACAGCGACGGCCAGGTTCAGGCACTGGAAGACCGCTGCCCGCACCGGGGCGCTCGCCTGTCGCTTGGCTGGAACCTTGGCGATCGCATCGCCTGCTGGTATCACGGCGTTGAGGTTGCGGGAGATGGTGTGGTCAAGGATGTACCCGCCGTTGAACGCTGCCCGTTAGTCGGGCAACGGGTGGTGGTGAGCTATCAGGTTAAAGAAGCTCATGGTGCCATTTTTCTTTGGTTCGGTATTACCGCCAACCAGGAAGCGGAGCCGTTGGTGTTTCCTGAAGAGCTGACCGACGGAGAAACTTTCAGTCATTTTCTCTGTACTGCCGCCTGGCGCTGTAACTACCAGTATGCGCTGGAAAATGTGATGGACCCGATGCACGGAACTTACCTGCATTCCGCGTCTCATTCCATGGCGCAGGGGGCGCGTAAAGCGGAGATGGTGCTCGATCCGACATCAAGCGGTTTTATCTTCAGAAAAAAAAACCAATCTGGGGTTAATTTTGATTGGGTTGAGTTAGGTATCAGCGGCGCTTACTGGATGCGGCTCTCGATCCCCTATCAAAAACGTTTCGGCCCCGGCGGCCCTTTCTGGATTGTCAGCATGGTGGTGCCGGAGGATAACGATAACTGCCGCGTTTTTTTCTGGCGCATTCGCCGTGTGGTCGGCTGGCAGCGTGATATGTGGCGTTTTATGTACCGAAACCGTTTGGAGAAATTGCATTGGGCCGTGCTGGAACAGGATCGCATCTTGCTGGAGAACCTGGCGCCGGACGCGAGCGCTTACGAATACCTCTACCAGCATGATGTGGGGCTCTCTCGCTTGCGTCGAATGATGCAAAAAACGGCAAAAACACAGGTGGCAGAGCGGGAAACACAGCCCGCGTTGCGCTAATCGGTGAAGATGCGGTGCCTTGCTCAGATTGTGAACAATAAATGAAAGATTATACGTTTATCACCCTATAGCATTATCGCTGGATTTAATAACGGAAAGGTATCAGCGGTAATGATGAGTATTTCGGCAGTAAACAGTAATCAAATCAGTGCGGTGAATAGAGAGACGGTAACCAGTGCTAAAACTGTCCACATTAAAGATGTTTCCACACTAAAGGCAACGTTGAAAGATGTGAAGAACAGCATAGAGGATTTTTGTAAGGGTCTTGATAAACCAGGGATCTTTAAACCGGGTGAAGAGAGTTTTAATCGTCTAAGGGCCGCTTTGGAACGCGTGAACGAGGGCGCAACTACCTTGTTGAGTAAACTCGACGGCTCCTCATATCAGCATCATGCGTCGAAACGGACCAACCTGGAAAAAATAAATGTCGACGTTGATCTTTTGCTTAATAAGGTCTGTTCTAAATTCAAGGGTTCACAGCAACAAGCGCAATTTAATCGAGAAAATGAAGACAGGTACAGAGCAAATCAAGCGGAACGCGCAAAAGCTAACTTTGAGCGTAAGCAACACGCCAATCAGATGATTAAAGCAGGAAGAGGCGATGAGCTGTATAACGGCGGTATGGTGAAGTAACGGGCTATTAGCGCAGTTGTACCCTTGAGAATATCCTGAACGTAACGCCCTGCTAAAGTAGGGCGTTACGTTTTGATGGGACCTTGTTTTACCTACCCAAGGCTTAGAACGGAATATCGTCGTCAAAGTCCATCGGGGGTTCATTGCCGCCAGGCATCGGGGCGTTGTTCTGTTGGCGCGGTGCTTGCTGTGCGCCACCGCTGAAGGCCTGACCGCCCTGAGGCTGCTGCGGTTGTCCCCAGCCACCCTGCGGTGCGCTGTTGCCTGCGTTGCCGCCTGCCGGTGCGCCACCGCCTTGACGGCCGCCCAGCATCTGCATAGAGCCGGAGATATCGACCACCACTTCTGTAGTGTAACGATCCTGTCCGCCCTGATCCTGCCATTTACGCGTGCGCAGTTGACCTTCGACATACACCTGTGAGCCTTTGCGCAGGTATTCTCCAGCCACTTCAGCCAGCTTTCCGTACAGCGTGACCCGGTGCCATTCTGTGCGCTCTTTCTGCTCGCCGGTCTGCTTGTCGCGCCAGGTATCTGACGTGGCCAGAGTCAGGTTAGCAACGGCACCACCGTTCGGCAGATAACGGACTTCCGGGTCTTGCCCCAGATTCCCGACAAGAATCACTTTATTAACGCCTCTGCTGGCCATGCTTGTGTCTCCTGATGAGTCAATACGTAAAGTCTAAGCCAGAAATCATAACATGCCAGCACAGTGCTGAGTACCCGCGATGTTGCATCCACACTTTTTTTATTGGTTACATTGTTGCATCAGAGTACTGGATATTTATTCAGTTTTTTGTTAGCGTATTTTTTCTGCTTGTCCCCCCACTGAGCCGCCGTCTGCGGTGCTAAAAAACGCAGCGGGTGATTTTTTGTGTCATAATTGCACGTTTCGTACCGGTTATCTCCGCCTGCGGGATGATGAAAATAGCGTTAACTCCGGGATGTATGTGAATGGATAAGATCGAAGTTCGTGGTGCCCGTACTCATAACCTCAAAAATATCAATCTGATAATTCCGCGCGATAAACTGATTGTGGTCACCGGGCTGTCGGGGTCCGGTAAGTCGTCGCTGGCGTTCGATACCCTGTACGCGGAAGGGCAGCGGCGCTACGTTGAATCGTTGTCTGCCTATGCGCGCCAGTTTCTCTCGTTAATGGAGAAACCGGACGTCGACCATATCGAAGGGTTGTCACCGGCGATTTCCATCGAGCAAAAATCCACGTCTCACAACCCGCGCTCAACCGTGGGCACCATCACCGAGATTCACGACTATTTGCGTCTGCTCTTTGCCCGCGTGGGTGAGCCGCGCTGTCCGGATCACGATGTGCCGCTGGCGGCGCAGACGGTTAGCCAGATGGTGGATAACGTGCTGGCGCAGCCGGAAGGTACTCGCCTGATGCTGCTTGCGCCCATTGTTAAAGATCGCAAAGGGGAGCACACCAAAACGCTGGAAAACCTGGCGACACAAGGCTATATCCGCGCCCGTATCGACGGCGAGGTGTGCGATCTTTCCGATCCGCCCAAGCTGGAATTACAGAAGAAACACACCATCGAAGTGGTGGTCGATCGTTTCAAAGTGCGTGAAGATTTGGCACAGCGTCTGGCGGAATCGTTTGAAACCGCGCTGGAGCTTTCCGGCGGTAGCGCTATCGTGGCGGATATGGATGACAGCAAGCTGCCTGAACTGCTGTTCTCCGCCAACTTTGCTTGCCCGCAGTGTGGCTACAGCATGCATGAGCTCGAGCCGCGTATGTTCTCCTTTAACAATCCGGCAGGCGCGTGCCCGAGCTGTGATGGGTTGGGCGTGCAGCAGTTCTTCGATCCGGCGCGCGTGGTGCAAAACGGTGAGCTGTCACTGGCGGGCGGTGCGATTCGTGGCTGGGATCGACGTAACTTTTACTATTTTCAGATGCTGCGCTCCCTGGCGGAGCATTACCGCTTTGACGTCGAGGCACCTTACGACAGCCTGAGTGAAAAAATTCGTCACGTCATTCTTTACGGCTCTGGTAAAGACACCATCGAATTCAAATACATCAACGATCGTGGCGATACGTCCGTGCGACGCCATCCCTTCGAGGGCGTGTTGAATAACATGGAGCGGCGCTACAAGGAAACCGAATCAAGCGCAGTGCGCGAAGAGCTGGCCAAGTTCATCAGCAACCGCCCTTGTGCCAGTTGCAGCGGCACGCGTCTGCGTAAGGAAGCGCGCCATGTGTTTGTCGAACAGACCACGCTGCCGCAGATTTCCGACATGAGCATCGGCCATGCGATGACATTCTTCCAAAACATGAAGCTGAGTGGGCAACGCGCGCAGATTGCCGAGAAAGTGCTGAAGGAGATCGGCGATCGTTTGAAGTTCCTGGTGAACGTCGGGTTGAACTACCTGTCGCTGTCGCGTTCTGCCGAAACGCTTTCCGGCGGTGAAGCGCAACGTATCCGACTGGCGAGCCAAATTGGTGCCGGGCTGGTCGGGGTGATGTACGTACTGGATGAACCTTCCATTGGCTTGCACCAGCGGGACAACGAACGCCTGCTGGAGACATTGATCCATCTGCGCAATCTGGGCAACACGGTGATTGTGGTGGAGCATGATGAAGACGCCATTCGCGCGGCGGATCATGTGATTGATATCGGACCGGGCGCGGGGGTGCACGGCGGTCAGGTGGTGGCAGAAGGCTCGGTAGAACAGATTATGGCGGTGCCTGAATCGCTGACCGGCCAGTACCTGAGCGGTGAGCGGAAAATCTCAGTGCCGTCGCAACGGGTGCCTGCCGATCCGACCAAAGTGTTGAAGCTGGTGGGTGCAAAGGGCAACAACCTGAAAGATGTCACGCTGACGCTGCCAGTCGGGTTGTTCACCTGTATCACCGGTGTCTCCGGTTCGGGTAAATCGACGCTGATTAACGACACGCTGTTTCCGCTGGCGCAACGTCAGCTCAATGGCGCAACGCTGGCGGAACCGGCAGCGTACCGTGAGATTCATGGCCTTGAGCATTTTGATAAGGTGATCGATATCGATCAAAGCCCGATTGGGCGCACACCGCGTTCCAACCCGGCGACCTACACCGGCGTATTTACTCCTATCCGTGAACTGTTTGCCGGTGTGCCAGAGGCGAGAAGCCGCGGATACAACCCCGGGCGTTTCAGTTTTAACGTGCGCGGTGGGCGCTGTGAGGCCTGTCAGGGCGATGGCGTCATCAAAGTGGAGATGCACTTCCTGCCGGATATCTATGTGCCTTGCGATCAGTGCAAAGGCAAACGCTACAACCGTGAAACGCTGGAAATCAAATACAAAGGTAAAAGCATTCACGAAGTGCTGGAAATGACCATTGAAGAGGCGCGTGATTTCTTTGATGCCATTCCTGCGTTGGCGCGCAAGCTGCAAACCCTTATCGACGTGGGGCTTTCCTATATCCGTCTTGGCCAGTCGGCTACCACGCTCTCCGGCGGTGAAGCACAACGTGTGAAACTCTCCCGCGAGTTGTCCAAGCGGGGAACGGGTCAGACCCTGTATATTCTTGACGAGCCGACCACCGGCCTGCATTTTGCCGATATTCAGCAACTGCTGGACGTGTTGCACCAGCTGCGCGATCAGGGCAACACCATTGTGGTGATTGAGCACAATCTGGATGTGATTAAAACCGCAGACTGGATTGTGGACCTGGGGCCGGAAGGGGGCAGCGGTGGCGGTCAAATACTGGTGTCCGGCACCCCGGAGACGGTAGCCAATTGCGAAGCGTCGCACACTGCCCGTTTCCTCAAGCCGATATTGGCACGCAAGTAGTGCTGTTCACGACGCCCGGTGTTGCGCCGGGCGTCGTGATTATAAAGGGGGCCACGTTTACTTTTTATTTCGATAAGCACCGCCTTCGCTGTCATGCGCTTATTTCACGCTATTCCTCTCAGCAATAAATATCCTTTCGAACAGAATCACACGAGAATTATTTTCTATTTTCTCTGTGTATGACGCGCCACTTATCCTATTAAAAAATAGCCGCAGAGGTATCTTTTACTTATTGCATGATTCTGTCGATCGATCCACTCATATTGATAGGTTTTGACTTTTATTTGTTAATTTTTAAGTGATTAAAACGATCAATGGTGTAAAGATGATATGCTTACTGCCGATAAACCTAGAGACATCAGGGGTAATCTGGGGCGAAACGAAGCAGACAACAACATCAGCAACGTATTATGACGGCGATTGCTGGGTAACATTAAGCCGCAATTCTTAGCGTCAGATTTTATTTTTTCGATGATAGCACTGAATAATGGGTGAGGGGATGCTATTTCCCTAACATCGACAAAACAGCCATTTATATTGCTTAGTGTTAACGCGAGACAGGCTTCGCCAGCAACAGATCATCACTCATTCTGATGGGATTTAACAATGGAAGAATAACCTGGCTGTGATACGCAATATGGGAAGGAGTGAAGAATGAATATCGCTAACTGGCGCATCGGTTATCGTCTCGGCAGTGGATTTGCTTTTCTGGTACTGATGCTGTTTGTGGTCAATGCGTTCTCAATCTCGAAACTATCGTTGTTTCATGAAGATGCGAAGCTGATTGTCACGCGGGTTTATCCTGATACGGTGACAACCACCGATCTTATCGATGTGGTGAACAGCACGCTGGTTGCCTACCAGCGACTGCTGCTGGTTACCGATCCGGCTCAAGTGAAAAGCACGCTGGAGATGCTGGGCGATCTGCGCAAACGCGGCGGTCAGTTGCTGGATAAATTGGTCGCCAGCAATAGCCCCGAGGCGTCGCAACAGATTATTCGGGATATCCAACAGATTCGCCCACAGTTTCTGGCATCTGGCGATAAGATTATCGCGTCATTGAACGCCGGGGATCGTGAGGCGGGTGTGCGTGAATTCACTACTGCCATGAATGACATACAGCGCAACTACCGCGAGCAAGTGCGCAAACTGGTCGCCTTTCAAAACGGCACCATGTCCAAAACCCTCGACACCATGACGGCCACATACAATCAAACGCGTTTGCTGCTGGTGCTGATCTGCCTGGCGGCGGCAGCGGCGGGCGGTATGATCGCCTGGCTGATTACGCGCAGCGTGACCCGCCCGATTCATCAGGCGCTGGAGTTGGCCGATCGCGTAGCGCAGGGCGATCTTACTTACCACGTACAGGCTGTCCATCAGGATGAAACCGGTTTGCTGCTCAAGGCATTGGATAACATGAACAGCAGCTTGCGTCATATTGTGGGTCAAGTGCGCGACGGCGCCGAGGCGATTTCTACTGCGGCTTCGCAGATTGCCGCCGGTAATCAGGATCTCTCGGCGCGTACCGAAGAACAGGCCAGCTCGCTGGAACAAACCGCCTCCTCCATGGAAGAGCTGACCTCAACCATCAAGAACACCGCCGATAACACCCGTCAGGCAACGTCGGTTTCGCATCAGGCATCGGATGCGGCCAAAAACAGCAGTGAAGTGATGCTCTCGGTGACGCAAAAAATGCGCGGTATTCAATCGTCATCGCAGCGTATGGCTGAGATTATCGGCGTTATCGACAGCATTGCGTTTCAAACTAATATTCTGGCACTCAATGCGGCGGTTGAAGCGGCGCGCGCGGGTGAGCAAGGACGCGGTTTTGCCGTGGTTGCCAGCGAAGTGCGTTCACTGGCGCAGCGCAGCGCGACGGCGGCCAAGGAGATTAAGACGTTGATCGATGATTCCGTCAGCAACATTCAGGACGGGATGAGTCTGGTAGACAGTGCCGATGAAACCCTGGGTCGTTTGACCAACCATGTGCAGGATGTTAACGCGATCATTGCGGAGATTTCCCAAGCCAGCCAAGAGCAGAGCGATGGCGTCAGCCAGATTAACGTCGCCGTTGGACAGATTGATACCACGACTCAGCAGAATGCTGCGTTGGTGGAAGAGTCAGCCGCGGCGGCGATGTCGCTGCAATCTCAGGCTTCGGCATTAACCCATACGGTGAGCGCATTCAAACTTAACGCCGGGGAGACGGTTGCCACGCCGTTGACCGCGCGGGAATCAACGGTTACCCGGCCTGCCAAGCCTACGCTGGCGTTAGCTACAGGCACCTCCGCACAGAATAATCAGGACTGGACCTCGTTTTGATCTCTCTTCTGGGCGCAGCATTGGCAGCGCCCATTCATTTACGTTGCTCGACAGCAGAGAACCGACGAACCCGCTGCGTCCATGAAACTGATACTTGCCAAGCTGCCTGTGCGGCAGTGCACTAGCGTTTCTTTCCGCCGGATAATCTGTGATTTTCTAAACTGCCTATACGGCAGCTTAGAAATCCCGTTGATTTATAACTATGCCGCCTTAATCGTGCACTGCCGTATAGGCAGCTTAGAAAGCTGAGGGAGCCCCCACTTGCTTGCATGCACAGTGCACTGCCGAATAGGCAGCTTATAAATGGAAATGGGCGCAACTGCGTGCCGGATATCGGTGCACTGCCGCATAGGCAGCTTAGAAAATCAACCTGAAGCCGTCAGGCCCTAAACCCGCTGTTCACTGCCGTACAGGCAGTATTATTCTTTACGTAATATATCAGTGTGTTGGGAATAGATATCACCCGTAGCCAAGTAAAAGGTTACGGGGTTTTTCTTTCCCCTCCAGCACTAATCATTTTGCTGCTTATGCAGCATTAGCGCCAAATCCTCAGGGATATCCTGCACGATCACTTTATTGCGCCCAGCCTTTTTAGCGCGATACAGCGCGTTATCAGCGGTTTTTAGTGCGGCATCGATAGGCACTTCTTTCGGCAGGAAGGAGGTTACGCCAATCGAAATGGTGATGTGTTGGCAGATGGGAAAACTCATTTCTGCGACATTTTTGCGAAGCCGCTCGGCGATGACCACGGCCAGATGGATATCAATGCCGGGCAGCAGCATCAAAAACTCTTCACCGCCGGTTCGGCACACCAGATCCGTTTTGCGCGAGTTGGTTTTAAGATGCCGTCCCAGCATTTTAATCACTTCATCACCCACATCGTGCCCGTAGGTGTCATTGACATTTTTAAAGTGATCAATGTCGATAACAATCACTGAAACGACGCTGTTGTTGAGCAGCGACATTTCAATGTTTTCATGCAATCCACGCCGATTGAGCAGGCCGGTGAGCGGGTCGGTGTGAGCCTGCGAGCTGAGTTTTCCAATACGTTTATGCAGCAGAATAGTGCCCCACAGGATAACGCGCTTTAGGTGCTCAACTTCGAAATACCAGGAGGATACTGCGCGAATCTTGCTGATGACATCGGGATCGTCCATACGGCTGGCTGCCAATCCCAGCATGCGCAGCGGTTTGGCGATATAGATGGTCAGCAAGGTAATCATAAATAAAGTGATGAGCAGCACCGGAGCGCTTTTCTTGGTCACATCAATCATTACGTTATTTAATGCCTGAGTGACAATATCCTCGGTTTGTAGCGTAAGAATAATCCAATCCGCGCGTTTAACTTTGGCAAACCCGGCTAAAAATGTTGCGCCTTGTGAATCTGTCAGACGAAAATTGCCTTTATTCCCTAATAGCGCCATCTGTTTTAAAGAGTTGTCGTCTATTTTTTGCCCAATTCGATTTTTATCATGATGATAAATAATTGTGCCATCTTTATTGAGGACAAAGGTATCGTAATTATCGTCATCAAACTGCGAATTCATAAATTCATTTGTAGCATTGCGGTTGTTGAGATAAATAGAACCGCCGACGTACCCTAACTGTTCACCATCGGCATTGTGGATAGGAACAGAAATATAGACAATCAGGTTGCCAATCAGAGAAACATAGGGCTGGCTGATAAAAAAGGTGTTGGCCTGAATGGCGGCCGCATGGGAAGGGGATGTCAGCCGCGCATCAATGACCCCTGGTTGTAATGGCGAGAACGCGCGAACATAGCCCTGTTTATCAATGACCGACACGGAGTTGAAGCGATGGCCAATCTGCCGAATTCGCTCGATCTCATTTTGCAGCGTGTCGGCATTTTTCATGTTATCGGCGAGCAGTTGGGCGCTAAAACTGAGCTGTGACTGGGAAGAGGAAAAAAAAGTTTCGACGGTATTTGCGAGTTTTAATGAATAGTTAAGGTTTATTTTAAAAAACTGATCGGTCAATAATTTTTTTTGCGTGTCGTAGAAGGCGAAATAGCTATTTACAAAAATAACTGACATACCGGAAAGTGCGATGAATAGAATGAGACGTCGTAAATTGACTTGAAGAATAAAATGCTTCTGAAATGATTTCATCTATTATTTTTCTGCTTATTATTGTTGTCGCAAATCAGTGAGCGATCGGCTGTTCAACATCATGATGTAAGTTAATGATTAAGAAAGTGAATGTGAAAAATACCCTTTCTCTTTCACTGTAGGGGGAGACTGGCTCCCGTACACCTCAGACTCAGCTGAGGACTGCGCCCTATCCATCGAAATCTGTTGGGTAATAAAATATGGGATATGTCTTAAGTAGTAGTTCAGCGCAAGCGGGGTGTCAATGTCGCGCTATATAAAAATTTCTTATGAATCACAGTGAAAGGGGAGTGGTTGGAGGAGTGGGATGGCAAAAAGGAAAGGCTTAACGCGGGCGTTAAGCCTTTGATATGCGTTATTGAACCGCAGCGAACGCTTTGGCGACGCGTGCGACGTTGCCCGAATTCAGGCCCGCAACACACATTCTGCCGCTGGCGATCAGGTAAACACCAAATTCGTCGCGCAGGCGATCTACCTGTAGCGGGCTAAAACCGGTGTAACTGAACATGCCGCGCTGTGTCAGCAGGTAGTCAAAATTGCGCGTTGGCAGTTCTGCTTTCAGGGCATCCACCAGCGCTTTACGCATGGCGAGAATACGTGAACGCATTTCTTCGACTTCTGCTTTCCACTCCGCATTGCGCGCTGCATCATTCAACACGTTAGAAACCACCTGAGCACCGTAATTCGGCGGTGTCGAGTAGTTACGGCGCACCGTGGCTTTCAACTGCCCCAACACGCGCTGCGCGCTGTCGGCGTCTTCACACACCACGGAAAGCCCGCCAACGCGTTCACTATACAGAGAAAAAATCTTGGAGAAGGAGTTGGCAATCAAGGCCGGAACGCCCGCGCTGGCAACGGCGCGCAGTGCGTAAGCATCGGCGTCAATGCCGCCGCCAAAGCCCTGATAGGCGATATCCATAAACGGAATCAGTTCGTGTTTGATCACCGTTTCAATAATGCGATCCCATTGCGCATTGGTCAGATCGGAGCCGGTCGGGTTATGGCAGCACGGGTGCAGCAGTACGATGCTGCGCGCTGGCAGGCTTTCGAGCGTGGCAACCATGGCATCGACATTTACCCCCAGCGTTTGCGCATCGAAATAGGGGTAAGTGTGTACCTTGAATCCGGCACCGGCAAAAATAGCAATGTGGTTTTCCCAGGTCGGATCGCTGACCCACACCTCGGATTCCGGGAAATAGTGTTTAAGGAAATCGGCACCCACTTTCAGCGCGCCGGAACCGCCCAGCGTCTGGATAGTGGCGATGCGGTTAGCGGCCAGCGCCGGGTGCTCTGCGCCAAACAGCAGCGTCTGGATTGCGGAACGATAGGGTTGGAAGCCTTCCATGGGCAAATAGGAGGAAGCCGCTTTAGGCTGCGCTTCAAGCACATCAACGGCATCGCTCACGGCGCGCAGTTGCGGGATGATGTTCTGTTCGTTGTAGTAGAGCCCGATACTGAGATTGATCTTATCTGTGCGCGGATCCTGCTTGTATTTTTCCATCAGAGACAGGATGGGATCGCCGGCATAGGCGTCGACATGTTGGAACACGGTTATTCTCCTGAAATAATCATTTGCTGCGCTTAACGCGCGGCGGGGTATCGGGTAAATCATTATTATCGCTGGCGCGCTTATCCCGGACGCCGTTTAGACCGTATAACGCCCCGGGCGGTGATTCATCGCAATGATTAAGTTAAGAATCACGGCTCCTAATACGGAAACCACCAGCATAGGTATGCTTACCACAAACAGTGAAGCCAGCACAATCACCACATCAAGCGCCATTTGAAATTTGCCAGCGCGTATGCCGTAGTGATCCTGAAGGTAGAGCGCCAAAATATTCACGCCACCCAGACTTGCCTTGTGACGAAACAGCACGATAAATCCCAACCCAATGATAATGTTGCCAAACAGCGTGGCATAGAAAGGCTGAAGTTTATCGAAGTGAACAAACAGCGGATGCACGTCTGACAGCAGAGAAACCAGCCCGACGGCACAGAAGGTCTTGATGGTGAAATGCCAGCCCATGCGGCGCACGGCCAGATAATAAAACGGCAGGTTGATCAGAAAGAAAATGGTGCCGAACGAGATATGCGTAATGTAGTGTAGCAGGAACGCCATCCCTGCCGTGCCGCCGGTGAGCGCGCCAGATTGGCGTAACAAGATAATGCCAAAAGACACCATCAGTGAGCCAATCAACAGCGCCAGAACATCCTCCAGCAGCGTGTGTTTTAGATTTTCAGTTGCAACAACGTTATCCATGGTGTGCTCAATGGCAGAAAAAATCAAAATGTGACGCAACCAAAGCAAAAAGTGCACCAAAAATGGCGCTGACAGCGGAGTAGCTGGCGCAGTAACACCGATAATAACTATAAGTTATTGAAATACTGCAATTACGCCTTGCACAAAAAATGCATAAAACTTAATTTTTTGCGTGATTCACGCATGATTTGAAGGTTATGCGCGTGTTCTTGTTCTTTTCATGCACTAAAAGGAAGCGCCTTGCCCTAATAGGGTGCAAACCTTCAGTTAGGCAACATGAGCCCATTCTCTTTCAGGCGATTCAGTACCACCGAGGTCTTCAGGTGAGAGACGCTTTTATTCTGCGATAAAATGCGACTGATCAGATCGCTCAGTCCTTGCAGATCGGCTACTGCAACTTTCAGTAAATAGTCGGCATCGCCGGTGGTCTTATAGGCATCAATGATCGCATCCACCTCTCCCAGCATCTGGTGAAAGCGCTCCACGTAGACGGCGGTATGGTTGATCAGGCGCACTTCGATCAAACCGAGACACTCCAGGCCGATGGCATTGGGTGCCAGGCGGGCGTGATAGCCCAGGATTTGCCGAGCCTGCTCAAGCGCAATGCGACGGCGAGAACACTGCGATGCGGATAACCCGATCAGTTCGCTTAGCTCCTGATTGGTCAAGCGACCGTTGGTTTGCAGTAAGGTCAGCATTTTCAAATCATAATCGTCTATCTGGTACATGGTGCTTTATCCGCATGATGTATCGGGAGATAAAACAGACTAACAGCTTTTTGTCAGCGCGTGCCGCTTCTTTTCACATCCCGGTTCTCGGGGCGATTGCACAATAAATGGGCATGCACCGTGTTGGCGCAATATCGTGCGTGGAGTGATGCAATTAAGGGCATTTCGTGCATTAAGTTGCCTGTTTATGCATCAATCTGTTTTTTACTGCCATGCACTATCATGCACAGTGATAATAAAAATAATGAATATATTCATGGTATTAGTTTCATTTATGGCAGGCGTCCGTCGTGGCATTGCTGAGGCTGGCCTGATTGTTGCTATGAGATTGCCAACACAACATCTTGTTCGGGGAATGTCATGGATACACCGCAGACAACGGATCAACTGAAAAGAGGGTTAAAAAACCGCCATATCCAGTTGATCGCATTAGGGGGCGCGGTGGGAACCGGGCTGTTTTTGGGGATTGCGCAAACCATCAAAATGGCCGGGCCATCGGTACTGTTGGGCTATGCGATTGCCGGGATTATCGCCTTTTTCATTATGCGTCAGTTAGGGGAAATGGTGGTGGAGGAGCCTGTAGCCGGTTCCTTTAGCCATTTCGCCAATAAATACTGGGGCAACTTTGCCGGTTTTATGTCCGGCTGGAACTACTGGGTGCTCTATGTGCTGGTCAGCATGGCAGAGCTCTCCGCCGTCGGTATTTACATTCAATACTGGTTTCCTGATGTGCCGACCTGGGTTTCTGCGGCCGTTTTCTTCCTGCTGATTAACGCCATCAATCTCACTAACGTGAAGGTGTACGGCGAAATGGAATTCTGGTTTGCCATCATTAAAGTGGCGGCGATCATCGGCATGATCGCGTTCGGGTGTTATCTATTGATGAGCGGTCGCGGTGGGCCGGAAGCCAGCGTAGCCAACCTGTGGCAATACGGTGGTTTTTTCCCCAATGGTTTTGGCGGTATGGTGATGGCAATGGCGGTCATCATGTTCTCTTTTGGCGGTCTTGAACTGGTAGGGATCACGGCCGCCGAGGCTGACCAGCCGGAAAAAAGTATTCCGCGCGCCACTAATCAGGTTATTTATCGCATCCTGCTGTTTTATGTGGGCGCGTTGGCGGTGCTGCTGTCGCTGTACCCGTGGCAGAAAGTGGTGGAAGGCGGCAGTCCGTTTGTGCTGATTTTCCACGCGCTGGATAGCAACGTGGTGGCGACCGTGCTCAATCTGGTGGTGCTCTCTGCGGCGCTCTCGGTGTACAACAGCTGCGTCTACTGCAACAGCCGCATGCTGTTTGGCCTGGCGAAACAGGGCAACGCACCACGGGCACTGTTAAGCATCAACAAACGCGGCATTCCGCTGAATGCGCTGGGCGTATCGGCGCTGGCAACCGGGCTGTGCGTGGTGTTGAACTACGTGATGCCGGGCAAAGCGTTTGAGCTGCTGATGGCGCTGGTGGTGTCCGCGTTGGTGATCAACTGGGCGATGATTTGCATTACACACCTCAAGTTCCGCCATGCGATGCAAGCAGCTGCAAAAGAAACGCGTTTCAAAAGCTGGGGCTACCCGGTAACCAACGTGATTTGCCTGCTGTTTCTGGCGGGGATTCTGGTGATCATGGCGATTACTCCCGGTATCCAGATCTCGGTATGGCTGATTCCGGTGTGGCTGGTAGCAATGGCGGTGGCTTACCGAGTGAAGAACCGTAATCGCACGCCAGTAGATATCGCGGTCAGTGACGTGTAATTGGTGAAAAGGGCGTACCCTGCGGTACGCCTTTATGCGTAAACGTTAATCGTCGAGGTACTCCAGCACCAGGCGCTGTGTCACGCGGGTAATCAGTTCGTAAGCGCTGATCTTGGTATGTGCGGCGATCCGCTCTACCGGCAGCGCATCTCCCCACAATATCACCTCATCGCCCACCTGCTCCTGCGCATCCGGCCCCAGATCGACCGTCAACATATCCATCGATACGCGTCCAACCAACGGCACTTCACGGCCATTGACCAGCACTGGCGTACCAAACGGTGCTGAGCGCGGGTAGCCATCGCCATAACCCATCGCGACCACGCCGAGCAGGGTATCGCGCTCGCTGGTCCAGGTACAGCCGTACCCTTCGGCTTCACCCGCTTTGTGCTCGCGCACCGCGATCAGGTGTGAGGTCAGCGTCATCGCCGGTTGCAGCCCAAAATGCGTGGCGGTTTCCGTGGCTAGCGGTGATACGCCGTAGAGAATAATCCCCGGTCGTACCTGATTGCGGTGCGCCTGTGGCCACAGCAGAATGCCGCCGGAAGCCGCGATAGATTGCGCGCCGGGTTTCCCCTCGGTAAAGGCATCAAAGCAGGCGATCTGTTTCAGGGTGGTATTGAACTCAGGCTCATCGGCGCGGCAAAAATGGCTCATGATATTCACCGGTTGCACCACATTGCGGCACTGCGTCAGTCGCTGATAGAACGCCTCAGCATGGTCAGGGCGCACACCCAGACGGTGCATACCCGTATCCAGTTTCATCCACACGGTCAGAGGATGCGGCAAATCGGCTTGCTCCAGTGCCGTCAATTGTTCGACGCTGTGCACCGCGGTTTCCAATTGATGCTGCGCCAGGAGAGGAAGGTCATCGGCAGAGAAAAACCCTTCCAGCAACAGGATGGGTTTGGTGATGCCAGCTTGGCGCAGTGCCAGCGCCTCCGAGAGTCGGGCGACGCCGAAGCAGTCTGCCTCCCCAAGCGTCGTGGCGCATTCCACTGCGCCGTGACCGTATGCATTGGCCTTGACGACGGCGACCAGCCGACTGTTAGGCGCTAACTGACGCACGCGTTGCATA
Organism: Candidatus Symbiopectobacterium sp. NZEC151; assembly: GCF_025962655.1. Classification (GTDB taxonomy): domain Bacteria; phylum Pseudomonadota; class Gammaproteobacteria; order Enterobacterales; family Enterobacteriaceae; genus Symbiopectobacterium. The sequence continues at coordinate 236,489 of NZ_JAGFPE010000005.1, forward strand.
TTGTGACGCAATGCGCGGCGACTGATGACGGCGGTTGCCGTTTTCATTTCTACTGTCCTTAACGCAGCCCGCTCAGGTGCGCTATTTATTCATCATCGTATTGTGGACCGGCGTAATTATCAAAACGCGACCACTGCCCGTTGAAGGTCAACCGAACGGTACCGATAGGGCCGTTACGCTGTTTCCCCAAGATAATCTCAGCGATGCCTTTCAAATCGCTGTTTTCATGATAAACCTCATCACGATAGATAAACATAATCAGGTCGGCATCCTGCTCGATGGAGCCAGATTCACGCAAATCGGAGTTGATTGGCCGTTTATCCGCTCGCTGTTCCAAACCTCGGTTAAGCTGAGAGAGCGCGACCACAGGCACCTGCAATTCTTTTGCCAATGCTTTGAGTGAACGAGAGATTTCTGCAATTTCCAACGTTCGGTTATCAGACAAGGAGGGCACCCGCATCAGTTGCAGGTAATCGATCATGATCAGGCTCAGACCATCGTGTTCGCGGAAAACGCGGCGCGCACGGGAGCGCACTTCCGTGGGCGTCAGGCCGGAAGAGTCATCGATATACATGTTCTTCTTCTCAAGCAGAATGCCCATGGTGCTGGAGATACGCGCCCAGTCCTCATCATCTAACTGCCCGGTACGGATACGGGTTTGATCGACGCGCGACAGCGAGGCCAACATACGCATCATGATCTGTTCGCCGGGCATTTCCAGACTGAAGATCAGCACCGGCTTCTCTTGCATCATGGCGGCGTTTTCGCACAGGTTCATGGCAAAGGTGGTTTTTCCCATGGAGGGGCGCGCCGCGACGATAATCAAATCGGATTTTTGCAGTCCGGCGGTTTTTTTATCCAGATCCTGATACCCGCTGGAAACCCCGGTCACCCCGTCGTGCGGGCGTTGGTACAACTGCTCGATGCGTGAGACGGTATTTTCCAGAATACGGTCGATGCTTTTCGGGCCTTCATCCTTGCTGGCGCGGTTTTCGGCGATCTGAAACACGCGCGACTCCGCCAGATCCAGCAGATCTTCACTGCTGCGGCCCTGCGGATCGTAGCCCGCATCGGCGATTTCATGGGCAACGGCGATCATCTCACGCACCACTGCCCGTTCGCGCACGATATCGGCGTAGGCACTGATGTTGGCGGCGCTGGGGGTGTTCTTCGCCAACTCTGCCAGATAAGCAAAACCGCCGACCGTATCCAGCTCGCCTTTTTGCTCCAGCGACTCGGACAGGGTGATGAGATCGATGGGCTTGTTCAATTCCAACAGGCGCTGCATTTCGCTGAACATCAGACGGTGGGCGCGGTTGTAGAAATCGTTAGCGACGACGCGTTCTGCGACGTTATCCCAGCGTTCGTTGTCGAGCATCAAACCGCCCAGAACCGACTGTTCCGCTTCCAGCGAGTGCGGTGGAAGCTTTAACCCTTCCACCTGTCGGTCGCGGGGCTGTTTCGATGGGGGTGCGGTGCGCTTTTCTGCCATGGGATTACGTTCTTTATTGGTTGATTTGTCATTCCATAAGGAGGCATTGTATACGAAACTGACGTGATAAAAACCGTTCTACACTTGCGCCCGCGTGTTTATCGCACCGGATGGCATCAGGAGAAAACATGGCAAAACGCATTCAATTCAGCGCCCACGGCGGCCCTGAGGTACTGGAGTACGTTGATTTTACCCCGCGTGAACCGGCTGCGGGTGAAGTACAAATTGAAAATCGTGCTGTTGGGATCAACTTTATCGATACCTATGTGCGCAGTGGACTGTACCCGGTGCAAACCTTCCCGTCTGGGCTGGGCACGGAGGCGGCGGGTGTGGTGGCGAAAATCGGCGCGGGCGTTAACGGCTTTCAGGTCGGCGATCGCGTGGTGTATGCGCAAGCGGGGCTGGGCGCTTACAGTGCGGTGCACAATGTGGTGGCGGATCGCGTAGCGCACCTGCCGGAGGCTATCAGCTTTGAGCAGGGCGCGGCGTCGTTCCTGAAAGGGCTGACGGTGTACTACCTGTTGCGTGAAACCTATGAGATTAAGCCCGGCGAGACATTCCTGTTCCACGCGGCCGCCGGTGGTGTTGGCCTGATCGCCTGCCAGTGGGCCAAGGCGCTGGGAGCAAACCTGATCGGCACGGTCGGGTCAGATGACAAGGCGGCGCTGGCTCGTCAGGCGGGAGCCTGGGCGACCATCAACTATCGCAGCGAGAACATCGCGCAGCGGGTGCTGGAATTAACTGAGGGGCAGAAGGTGCCCGTGGTGTACGACTCGGTGGGCAAAGACACCTGGGAAGCCTCGCTCGACAGCCTGCAACGTCGCGGTTTGATGGTCAGCTTCGGTAACGCTTCCGGCCCGGTGACCGGCGTGAATCTCGGCATTCTGAACCAGAAAGGGTCGCTTTACGTGACGCGCCCATCGCTGTTTGGCTACGTGACCAACCGCGCAGAGCTGGATAAAGCAAGCCGCGAGCTGTTTTCGCTGATTGCCAGCGGTGCTATCAACGTGGATGTTTCTGCCAACCAGATCTTCGGACTGTCGGAAGCGCAAAAGGCGCATCGCGCACTGGAGAGTCGCCAGACGCACGGTTCCTGCCTGCTGATCCCGGGACGATAAGCGAACCGCGGTAGTAGGTCGTTAGGTGGTAAGTATAAAAAGTAAGGGCCCCAAACGGGGCCCTTGTTGCTGCATTATTTTCGATATTTCATCATGCTGTATGTAGGGTACAGCGTGGCGAACGTCAGCGCATCGAGGCGTAATTTTTTTGGATGATGATGCTCTGACGCGGATGAAATCATTTTTTATTGACTCGCGCAGGCCGCGTGTCCTGTGCGTGTTGCCGGTTACGCAAACCGCCTTGCTACATGGAGGCAGTCATAGTGACCAAGAGCCGCCATCCTAACAGCGGCTTAGGGGAAAAAATATCTGCTGGCGCACAAAATTGGCGTAAATTACCGGGGCCGTGGTGCTCAGAAGCGGTATTTGTTGCTGCCGTCACAACGCGCGGTGTCAGCGGTAATCACGCAGCGGTTTTTGCTGCCAGTAACGCCACAGCCAGACGATCGCCACCGCCAGCAGCAGCCAGGGCAGCACTTTGATGGCGGTGACAATCAATCCACCCACCAGCATCACCACCGCGGCAATGACCAGCGCGCCTAGTACGCCAATCAGTGAAATTCCGGTGACCATTAACATCACAAAAAAGCCCACAACGAACAAAAATTCCAGCATGATTCCTCTCCTCAGTCAGGTGTGCCGTGCTAACGGCAATCGCTACGGGGGTATTACAAGAAGCATGCCAACCTTTCCCCTCTGATAACGTATTGATTTATCAGAAGGGAATGTTGATGCGGACGGCAGGTTGTGGTTATTTTGACTAACTGTTAGTGTTTTTTATGCTACGCGATCGCGCACCAGCGCCAGCGCCGCTTCCACCACCGGGATGCCTGCGCCGGGTTTGTGGGCATTTTCACTTAAGTGTCTACGCCATTGGCGCGCGCCGGGAATACTTTGGAACAAGCCCAGCATATGGCGGGTGATATGGCCCAAATAGGTTCCGTTCGTCAGTTCACGCTCAATGTAAGGGTACATCGCTTCCACCACGCTAAACGGGCTGACGGCGGGCGCATCAATACCGAACAGTTGCGAATCGACATCCAGCAGCAAGCCGGGATTTTGATAGGCTTCGCGCCCCATCATCACCCCATCGAGCTGCGCCAAATGGGTTTTTGCCTCTTCCAGCGTTTTTACCCCGCCGTTAATGGCGATGGTCAATGCCGGAAAATCGCGCTTGAGCTGATAGACGCGCGGATAATCCAGCGGCGGGATCTCGCGATTCTCTTTCGGACTCAGGCCAGAAAGCCAGGCTTTGCGCGCATGGATAATAAAGGTATCGCACTGGCCGCGCTCTGCTACGGTCTGAACAAAATCGCACAGGAAAGCGTAGCTATCCTGATCGTCGATGCCGATACGGGTTTTCACCGTAACCGGGATCGACACCCGATCGCGCATCGCTTTGATGCAATCCGCCACCAGTTCAGCTTCTGCCATCAGGCAGGCACCAAAGCGTCCATTTTGCACGCGATCCGAAGGGCAACCGACGTTGAGATTGATCTCATCGTAGCCGCGTTGCTCTGCCAACTGCGCACACTGCGCCAGTGCGGCAGGATCGCTGCCGCCCAACTGCAACGACACCGGATGCTCGGTATCACTGTAAGCCAGATAATCGCCCTTGCCGTGAATAATGGCACCGGTCGTGACCATCTCGGTGTACAGCAGCGTTTGACGCGTCAACTGACGATGGAAATAGCGGCAATGACGATCGGTCCAATCGAGCATCGGCGCGATGGAGAAGCGTTGTGCGGGAAAGTGGTGCTGAGTATCAGAAGATGGGTGCATACGTCTTACTGTGTCTGGTCAATCGTGATCCCAATACAGGGAAACCTGAGCACAGTGTATCATTGAAAGCCGGCATCATCGACACCGGCTTACGGGTAGTGAATACCGCTTACGCAGCAAATCCACCGATCTTAACCTGCAAAAAGGCGCGCCACGCATCCATATTGCCCAGAAATTCGACCGTCTGGACAATCTCTCTACTGCCGTCGGCGGTTTCCAGCACGAAGGTGGGAAAACCATGTCCACCCACGTTCGCCAGCAATGCACGGCTTTCCTTGAAATGTTGCTCCAGGCCATCAGCGGTAACGAAGGCATACTCATTGGCAAAAGCAACGGGGTCCAATCCGATCTCACTGGCGCACTGTGCCAATACGGCGGCATCAGCGATTTTTCTGCCCTGTTCGTAATGCGCTCGTTGCACATGGTGCAGCATCTCATAGCCCTTGTGGGCCATGCGCTCTGCTGCGATAACGGCTGCCGTCGGCGGCGCGGAATCCAGTATTACGCTGGTGTCGCGCAGCAGCTTATCGAAGTAAGGTCGGCCAAAAGGCTGGCCGGTCAGCTCTGCGATTCGCTGATCGTGAGGCAGTACGTAGTCATGCCACTGCGGCGTGACCTGACGGCGGTTGCTGCCCGTCATCATGCCGCCGCCGTGCAGCACCACATTGACGCCTGACATTGCATGTGCGGCCTGCGCCAGTGGCGCGGCACCGTAGCACCAGCCACACAGCGGGTCATAAATATAGTGCAGGGTTACTGCGGCCATTTCATTTCACCTTTAAGCACTTTGGCACTCAGTTCCAGACTGGACTCTTCGTGCAGGTCGGGGTACTGCTTTTTCATGGTGTCGATCAACGCGGCTGAATCTTTACTGGTAGCCAGCGCTTTTTCCAACGTGTTCAGGTATTGCAGGCTGAACGTGACGCTGCTCAGGCTGTAATCCATCGGCGGCAGGAAGTGACCCGGCACCACTTGTTTCGGTTTCAACTGCTCAATCTGTTGTAACGTCTGACGCCAGTCTGCGCGAGATTGCGGCGTTTGGGTATCGGCAATCCACAGGTGGATATTGGCGGAAACCGGAATCCCCCCTACCACGGTGCTCAGCGACGGGATCCAGACGAAAGTGCGATCCGGCGTAGGTCCTGTCAGGCCTTTCACTTCCAGTTTCTGACCGTCAACAGTGAAGCTGTCGCCCTTCAACGGGGTTGGCACAATGATCTTTTGCGGCGCATTTTCTTTCATGATCGGGCCCCAGTAGGCCACTTTACCTGCCTGACTGGCTTCGATCGCCGCGATGGTTGCCGGAGTGGCAATCACTTTCGCGTCCGGGAAGGCGGCCTTGATCACATCCAGACCAAAGTAATAATCCGGATCGGAATGGCTGATATAAATGGTTTTCAGCGGCTTGCCGGTGGCTTTAATGCGACCCAACAGGGTTTGCGCATCGTTACGCTGGAACTGGGCGTCAATCAGCGCGACTTCATGTTCACCGACAACCAGTGCAGAAGAGACCGGGAAGATACTGGCTTCGCCAGGGTTAAAGACTTCAAGCTTCAACGGGGAGGCGGCGTGGGCCACGGTAGTCATACTCAGGACGGCGGCGGCAACCAGCGTTAAGGTCGATTTTTTCATAGCAGGAACTCCATTCGTTATTCGTTAAAAATTCGATTTGTTTAAAAGTACGCAACGGGGTCTATCTTAAGTTGCAATTATCGGAATAAAAATGGCTAAATGGTGGCTTCTCTGTTGCATAAATCGAGCTAATCATGGATCGCATTACTGCTGCTGAAGTGTTTGTCGCTATTGTTGAACGGGGGAGCATGAGCGCTGCCGCCGAGGTATTGGACATGTCGCGCGCCATGGTGAGCCGCTACCTGAATGAAATGGAAACCTGGGCGCAGGCACGCCTGCTGCATCGCACCACGCGTAAATTGAGTTTAACCGATGCGGGTGAAAAAACCTTACAACGCTGTCGTGAGATGCTGGCGCTGGCGGGAGATATGCGGGTGGAAAACGCCTCGGATGTGGATTCTATCGGTGGGCTGTTGCGCGTTAGCTGCTCGCAATCGCTGGGGCAAACGGCGCTGGGCGTGGCGGTTACGGCATTTTTGCAACGCCACCCGGGCGTGGCGGTGGATATGCAGATGAATAACCGTGCGATCAATTTGGTTGAGGATCGTATCGATCTGGCACTGCGCATCACCAATGCGCTCGACCCCAACCTGATCGCGCGCCCGCTCGGCCAATGTGCGTCCGTGCTGTGCGCCGCGCCTGCTTATCTGGCAAAACAGGGGATGCCGCGTCAACTGAGCGATCTTTCGTTGCACAACTGCCTGACTTACACCTACTTTGGCAAAAGTCTGTGGAATTTTACCCATGATAATGAGCCGGTTACCGTACCCGTCAGCGGCAATCTGAGCGGCAATGAATCGCTGGTGTTGTTATCCAGCGCGCTGGAAGGTGCAGGCATTTCGCTGCAACCGCGCTATTCGGTTCAGCGCCATCTTGCCAGCGGTGCGCTGGTGCCGCTGCTGACAGAGTATCGAGCGCAGGATATGGGCATTTACGGTATTTACGCCTCTCGTCAGCATATGCCGCCTGCGCTGCGTGCGCTGCTGGATTTTTTAGTGCACTGGTTCGCGCATGAGCCGCGCTGGCTGGCGCTGCAAGCGGAATAATGAGCGACTCAGCGCACCAGCACCGCGTCCAGTTGCTCGGCAATACCTGCCGTATAGTGCGTTAGATGGGTGATCACGGTGTCGACCAGCGCGGAGGCCGGGCGGTGCAGCGGGCGAATCAGACTGACGGTAAAAGGCACCGCGACGCTAAATGGGCGCACCACTACGCCGGAGGCGGCGTAGTCCAACGCGGTGAGCGGGTTGACGATAGAAATGCCGACGCCGGCGCGCACCATGGCGCACACCGATGCCGCACTGTGGGTTTCCAGCACCATATCACGCGCTATTCCTGCGTTATCAAACAGTTTGTCCAGCAGTTGGCGATAGCTGTCGCTGCTTGAAAGGCTGATAAATCGCTCATGGCGAAAATCTTCTGGCGTCAGTATCTGGCGCGCGGCTAAACGGTGCTGTGCGGGCAACACGCACACTTCGTTCAACGTGAGTAGGGTATGTCGCTCGGTGCCTGCGGGCGTCACGCTGTTCTCTGTCAGCCCGAGATCGTGGCGCTGTGCTGACAGCCACTCTTCCAACAGTGGCGACTCCTGAGGAATGACGTTCAGGCTGAGCGAGGGATAGCTGTCCAGCAGCGGTTTGCACACGTTAGGGAGCAAGGACTGAGAAAACACCGGCAGGCAGGCGATAGAAAGCTGTGCCTGTTCAAAGCGCCGAATGTCGCGCGCGGCATTGATGATGCGATCCAACCCGTAGTAGGAACGTTGCACCTCTTCGAACAGTTGTAGTCCCTGTGCCGTAGGGTGCAGGCGTCCGCGTACCCGCTCGAACAACGCCATGTGTACCAGATGCTCGAAGCGCGCCAGCTCGCGGCTGACGGTGGGTTGCGAGGTATTGAGCAACGCGGCGGCCTCGGTGAGGTTACCGGTGGTCATGACGGCATGAAAAATTTCAATGTGGCGCAGTGAAATGGTCGGCATCGTGGCCTCAGTCGTGGTTGCCTCGCTGACCGATATCATAAATGAATAGCTTGGCCGGGATTTATTTATTTTTTCACCAAATGCGGAGGAAATCGCGCTTGATGGCTGCTCAATCAATGGCTAAGCATATTTTCTGCGGTTAATGTCACATGACGGTAATGTTATCACTGTGTTCACGGCCTCTGAATGGATGAAGCCATGAGGCTGAACTATCATCGGGTTACTGCACTTCATGCAGGGGCATTTCACCAGAGTCAAACATCGATATCGCGCAATGTGCACCATGACCGGGAATGTCGTGCGTCACCCGTTGGGTACGCTCTGTTCCCAGCTTGCGCTGACATACGGTTGTCATACACCCGACATATAACTTTCATCCCGCTGTGCTGAATTGGCGTAGTCATTGCTGGCTAGGACCAGCGTCGCGAACCTATGAAATCAGGAGCATCATGATGAAGAAATTGTTGTCTTCCGTGTTAATCAGTAGCGCACTGTTCTCCTCAATCGCTTTTGTTTCCGCCCCGGTGTTGGCGCAGGATCTGGCAGTGCTGGAAAAAGCCGCGCGGGCTGAAGGCGCGGTAAACAGCGTAGGGATGCCGGACAGCTGGGCCAACTGGAAAGATACCTGGCAAGCTCTCTCTGCCCACTATGGTTTAAAGCACAGTGATACCGATATGTCTTCCGCGCAGGAAATCGCCAAGTTTGCGGCTGAAAAACAGAATGCCAGCGCCGATATCGGCGACGTGGGTGCCGCGTTCGGCCCGATTGCGGTGCAAAAAGGCGTAACCCAGCCCTATAAACCAACCACCTGGGAACAGGTGCCTGACTGGGCTAAAGATAAAGACGGGCATTGGGCGCTGGCCTATACCGGATCTATCGCCTTTATTATCGATAAACAGCAGGTGAAAGAGATCCCACACAGCTGGGCCGACCTGCTCAAAGGCAACTACGTGGTGACCATCGGTGACGTTAACTCGGCGTCGCAGGCGGTAAGCGGGGTGCTGGCCGCCAACTTTGCGCTGGGCGGTGACGAGAAAAACCTGAAACCGGCGTTGGAGTTCTTCGGCAAGCTGGCGAAGGCGGGGCGTCTTGGCGTGACCGATCCGGTGATCTCGAATATCGAAAAAGGGGAGGTGCAGGTTGGCGTGGTGTGGGATTTCAACGGCCTGAACTACCGCGATAAAATCAACAAAGATCGCTTTGAAGTGCTGATCCCTTCCGATGGTTCGGTGATCTCCGGTTACACCACTATCATCAATAAATATGCCAAAAACCCCAATGCTGCCAAGCTGGCACGTGAGTACATCTTCTCTGATGCCGGGCAGATCAATCTGGCGCGCGGCTATGCGCGCCCGATCCGCGCGCAGTACATCACGCTGCCGGACGATGTGAAGGCTAAACTGTTGCCGGAAGAACAGTACAAAAGCGTGCGTCCAATCGCTGACGGCGAAGCCTGGGATAAAACCGTGAAAACGCTGCCGCGTCAGTGGCAAGAGCACGTGATTATCAATATGAAACAGTAAGGCCTGCTCCTGTGCGCACCCTGTCCGTGTCCGGATAGGAGGCGTGCAGGACGTATTGGTCCACGCCGCAGAGGGAGGATAACGCGTGAAAAAAAACTGGCTGGTCGCAGGGATCCTGTTGCCGTTTTTTGCCGTCTTTTTTGCGTTCCAGATAGCGCCGCTTATCTGGATCCTGGTGAACAGCTTTTACAGCCAAACCGAAGAGGCGTGGGGGCTGGCGAACTACAGCGATATCCTTTCCTCGCCATTTTACCTTCAGGCAATCCGTTTTTCACTGGATATCTCGTTTTGGTCCAGCTTCTACGGCGTGATCATCGCTCTGATTGGCGGCTACTCGCTGCGCCAGTTGGGGACGGGGCGTTTGCAGCGCTTCGTGTTGTCATTTGCCAATATGACCAGCAACTTCGCGGGCGTTCCGCTGGCCTTTGCCTTCGTGATTATGGTGGGGCTGAACGGCTTTTTTACCTTATTACTGAAAAAATATGGCGTGATCGACGGGTTCAACATCTACTCCCGCGACGGCTTGATCCTGATATATACCTATTTTCAAATCCCGCTGGGGATATTGCTGCTCTATCCCGCTTTTGACGGGCTGCGCACGGAGTGGCAAGAGTCGGCGGCGCTGCTGGGCGCACCGCGCTGGCGCTTCTGGCTGCACATCGGCATTCCGGTGCTGATGCCCGCGTTGCTCGGTACCTTTGTTATCCTGCTTGCCAATGCGCTCGGGGCTTACGCCACCATTTACGCGCTCACCACGGGTAACTTCAACGTGGTGCCGATACGTATTGCCGCGCTGGTTGCCGGGGACATCACCCTCGATCCCAATCTTGGCAGCGCGCTTTCCGTGCTGCTGGTGCTGCTGATGGCGCTGATCACCGTTGTGCATCAGTGGTTGTTGCGTCGGAGCTATCTCCATGCCGCGCCCTAATCCCCTGACCGGAGGCTGCCATGTCATCCATTGAACGGCGCTACCATCAGACGGTAGTCTTACTGGTGCTGCTGATTCTGCTGCTGCCGCTGCTCGCGACGTTGGGCTATGCGCTGGCGACAGAGTGGGGCGCCACCATTCTGCCCAACGGCGTGACGCTGAAGTGGTTTATTGCCCTGTGGGGCGATAGCCGGTTTTTGGTGGCGCTGGGCCATTCGCTGCTGATTTGCTTTGGCGCACTGCTGTTTTCGCTGCTGCTGGTGTTACCCGCGATGTTTGTCATCGCCTGGCGGTTTCCGCGTTTGGATGGAGTAATGAACGTGCTGATTTTGCTGCCGTTCTCGGTGCCGCCGGTGGTCTCTTCCGTGGGATTGTTGCAGCTCTATTCCTCTGGACCGCTCGCCATTACCGGCACGCCCTGGATTCTGATCGGCTGTTACTTTGCTATCGCGCTACCCTTTATCTATCGCGCCATCTCCAACAATATTCAGGCGATTAACCTCAAAGAGCTGCTTGATGCGGCGCATTTGCTGGGTGCCAGCACCTGGCAGGCGGCGCTGTGGGTGGTGCTGCCTAATCTGCGTAAAGGCGTGATGATCGCGGTGTTGCTCTCGTTTTCTTTCCTGATTGGCGAGTTCGTGTTTGCCAACCTGCTGGTTGGCACCCGCTTTGAAACGTTGCAGGTGTATCTCTACAACAAGCGTAATGACAGCGGGCACTTTACCAGTGCGCTGGTGATCTCCTATTTCCTCGTCGTGCTGCTGGTGACCTGGCTGGCTAATTTTCTTAACCGGGAGAAATCCTGATATGTCCTATCTTGATGTCAAACAGCTCAATAAACACTACGGGCCGACCAAGGTGTTCCACAATATCGATTTCTCGGCGTCGGAAGGGGAGTTCGTTACCCTATTGGGGCCGAGTGGCTGCGGCAAATCGACGCTGTTGCGTTGTCTGGCAGGCCTGACGCCCGTGGACAGCGGGCAGATCCTGCTACAGGGACAGGATATCGTACCGGTGTCTCCACAAAAGCGCGGCATTGGCATGGTGTTCCAGAACTATGCGCTGTTCCCCAACATGACGGCAGAAGGGAACGTGGCTTTCGGGTTAAAGATGCAAAAACTTGGTGCGGGGGAAATTCGCCAGCGGGTGGCCGAGGTGCTGGCGCTGGTCGAGCTGAATGAGTTTGCCCACCGTTATCCGCACCAGCTTTCCGGCGGCCAGTGTCAGCGCGTGGCGCTGGCGCGCTCGTTGGTCACGCGACCGCGTTTGCTGTTACTGGATGAGCCGCTCTCCGCGTTGGATGCGCGTATTCGCCGCCACCTGCGCGAACAAATCCGTCGCATTCAGCGTGAGTTGAACCTGACGGCGATTTTTGTTACCCACGATCAGGAAGAGGCGCTGACGCTCTCCGATCGTATCGTGCTGATGAACAACGGGGAGATCGTGCAGGATGGCGATGCGGTATCGCTGTATACCCAGCCTGCCAACCTGTTTGCCGCCAGCTTTATCGGTAGCTATAACCTGCTGAGTGCCGCGCAGGCGCAACAGTTGACGGGAGAACACTTCACCGGTCAGGTGGCACTTCGCCCTGAATCCATCACGCTGGGTGCGCCTGAACAGGGCATCACCGGGGAGATCCTTAACCACAGCCTGCTAGGTAACGTGGTGCGATACCGGGTAGTGGTTAACGGCGTAGAGCTGGCTGTGGATGTACTCAACCGTGCACCGAGCGATCTGTACCGCACGGGCAGTGTGGTGGGGGTGCATATTACCGCCGATGCGCTGCGTGAGGTGGCCTAGCTAATCCATATCATGGATGAATAGGATATGCGAAAACCGATATTTGTTTAAATCGTTGCTGCCCGTTACCGTGTGGTCATTGCTCCCCTTTTGTTGCACGGAAACCCTATGCCGCACGATCTGAATGACCTCACCCACGCGCTTAACGCACATAGCCTGCGCGAATTACCCGCTCGTTTTGGATGCCCGGTGTGGGCCTATGATGCGCACACCATCGTGGCGCGTATCGCACAACTGCGTCAGTTTGACACCATCCGTTTCGCGCAGAAAGCCTGTTCCAACACCCATATTCTGCGTCTGATGCGCGCACAAGGTGTAAAGGTGGATTCGGTATCGCTGGGAGAAATTGAGCGCGCTTTGGTGGCGGGGTTTGTGCCGGGTACGGCAGATCACGAGATTGTGTTCACCGCTGACATGCTGGATGCGCCGACGCTGGCGCGTGTGGTGGAGCTGAATATTCCGGTTAATGCCGGTTCAGTGGATATGCTGGCGCAGTTGGGGGCAGCCCAGCCCGGTCACCCGGTGTGGTTGCGCGTCAATCCGGGATTTGGTCATGGCCACAGCCAGAAAACCAACACCGGCGGTGAGAACAGCAAACACGGCATCTGGTATGCCGATTTACCGCTGGCGCTGGCACACATCCAACGCTACTCCCTGAAGCTGGTTGGCATTCATATGCATATCGGTTCCGGCGTGGACTACGGCCATCTGGAGCAAGTGTGTGATGCCATGGTGCGTCAGGTGGTTGAGTTTGGTCAGGATGTTGAAGCCATTTCCGCAGGCGGCGGGCTTTCCATTCCCTATCGCGCGGGTGAACCGGTTATCGATACCGAGCACTACTTTGGCCTGTGGCACGGAGCGCGTCAGCGTATTGAGACGCACCTTGGTCACCCGGTGACGCTGGAAATCGAACCGGGACGTTTTCTGGTGGCGGAGTCTGGCGTGTTGGTTGCACAGGTGCGTGCCGTCAAAAACATGGGTAGCCGCCACTTCGTGTTGGTGGACGCCGGGTTTAACGACCTAATGCGCCCCGCCATGTACGGCAGCTATCACCATATCTCGCTGCTGCCAGCAGATGAGCGTTCTCTTGCTGGCGCACCGTTGCGCGATACCGTAGTGGCTGGGCCCTTGTGTGAATCCGGTGATGTGTTTACGCAACAGGCTGGCGGCGGTGTGGAAACGGTGGCGTTACCTGCGGTACAGGTCGGTGACTATCTGGTGTTCCACGACACCGGCGCTTACGGTGCCTCCATGTCCTCCAACTACAATAGCCGCCCGCTGCTGCCGGAAGTGCTGTTCGAAAACGGTGAAGCACGCCTGATTCGCCGCCGCCAAACCATCGAGGAATTGTTGGCGCTCGAGGCGCTGTAACCACGTGGTATTGAGGTCTCGATGACGCCACGCTAAGCCGCAGGAATGCGGCCCAGACCGCTGACGAAGTTCGTTGTTAGGTGAAGTGCGGCGATGGGGTCGTAGCGGCGTAAGCCGCCGGAGCGCCCCTCGTCGTGATTCGCCGGGAAACCCGGACATACCGAAAAGGAATTTCAGCCGCAGGAATGCGGCTCTTCTCCCCCCGCAATGTGATAAACCTCTCGCTTTCTTGTTCTGCAACACAAAAATATTTATACAAATGCCCAATTTTTTCGTGTTACGACACATAGGTTATTTTATTGCCAAGTCATAGAATAATTCTCAATCCATAAGAGCATGTGATAAGGAATTATTTATCGATTCTGATTTTTTTCGAAAGAAAGCTATTTAGAACGGCGTAATTTATTACCGCATCAAATAATGCAGATTCCACCAGGAATGTATTTGCATTAGCACCCTATTGTCGAAGACATATAAAATATAAGAGGTCTCATTATGCATACCATAGAACCCTTGGCATGGTACGGGGCGTTGATTGGTCTTTTTATTGCCATTGCGCTCATCCTGAAAAAAATTAATCCGGTGTACTCCTTGTTCCTCGGCGCCATTCTCGGTGCCATGATCGGCGGTGGCAATCTTGAGCAGACTATCGGGCTGCTGACGTCTGGCACGCAGAGCGTGATGGGTACGGTAATCCGCGTACTGGCCGCCGGTGTACTGGCTGGCGTGATGATGGAATCGGGCGCGGCGGAAACCATCGCCCAGGCCATTGTGAGGAAGATGGGGGAGAGCAAAGCGATTTTAGCGCTGGCGCTGGCTACCATGATCATTACCGCAGTGGGGGTATTTATTCCCGTCGCAGTATTAATTGTCGCACCCATTGCGTTATCAGTAGGTAATAAAATGGGGATTTCCAAACTGGCATTATTACTGGCGCTTTCCGGCGGCGGTAAAGCGGGGAATATTATATCGCCAAACCCCAATACCATTGCCGCAGCAAACGGCTTTCACCTCAATTTAAGCGACGTGATGATCGCCGGTTTTATTCCTGCCGTATTCGGTTTGATTATTACCGTGGTTGTCGCCTCGATGTTGAAAAATAAAGGGATCATGGTAAGTGGTGAGGAAGCTGCCGCTGCCTACGGCACCCAGAGCGCAAAAAATGACAAAACCTACCCAACGCTGGGCAAGGCCATCGTCGCGCCAGCGGTTGCCGTTATCTTACTGATGATTAACCCGATTGGTTCCATTTTCCACATTAGCGCGCTGACCGCGTTCAAGCTGGATGCCATGTATGTACTGCCGATCGCCGGTATCGTCGGGCTGATTGCCATGGGGCAAAAGCACAAGGTGATTGCCTACACCGCATCAGGTCTGGAAAAAATGACCGCTACCGTGCTGATCCTGATTGGTGCCGGTGCGATTGCGGGCCTGATTGCCGCATCCAACCTGTCGGCCCAGGTGGTGCAACTGATTAATGTCATGGGCATTTCCGGCACCTTCCTGGCACCTATCTCCGGCATTTTGATGGCGGCGGCCACGGCTTCCACCTCCACCGGGACCATTCTGGCGACCGGCACCTTCGGTAACGCCATCGCCACTATCGGCATCGCGCCGATTGCCTCTGCGGTGATGGTACACACCGGGGCCACCGTGATCGACTCCTTGCCGCAGGGCAACTATTTCCACGTCACAGCACAGAGCATGAACATGACCATCAGACAGCGTATGGGCTTGCTGCCTTACGAAGCGATTGTCGGCGGCACCATGACCCTTGTCGCTACCGTGCTGTACGGCTTTATTCTTTAGTTTGAGGCAACCCACAATGAAAAACGAAACGTTTGTATTAGCGCCCGATTCATTTAAAGAGAGCATGACGGCGAAAGAAGTGTGTAACGCGATGGAAAAAGGGTTGCGTAAGGTATTCCCCGAAGCGAATTTCGTGCACGTTCCCATGGCGGATGGCGGTGAAGGCACCACCCAGTCGCTGATTGATGCCACCGAAGGCTCGCTGTATGCGTTAAACGCGACCGGACCGTTGGGAGAAACGGTTGAAGCCAGCTACGGCATCATGGGTAACGGCGAGATTGCCGTGATTGAAATGGCCTCTGCCAGCGGTATTCAATTCGTTAATCGCGACACCAAAAATCCGCTGGTGACCACCACCTACGGCACCGGTGAACTGATTCGTGCCTGCCTGGACAAAGGCATCAAGAAAATCATTCTGGGCATCGGTGGCAGTGCAACCAATGATGGCGGCGCAGGTATGGCAGAAGCGCTGGGTGTGCGTTTTTATGATGAAGCGGGCAACACGCTGCCGCGCGGTGGCGGCGCGCTGGATCGTTTGCACCATATCGATCTTTCCGGGTTGGATAGCCGTCTGGCACAGGTGGATATTCAGGTGGCCTGTGATGTTACCAACCCACTGTGCGGCGAGCAGGGTGCATCAGCGATTTTTGGTCCGCAGAAAGGAGCAACGCCGGAGATGGTCGCACAGCTGGATAACAATCTGGCGCACTACGCGGCGGTAATCCGCAATCAGTTGGGCAAAGAGATTGCCACTGTGCCGGGTGCCGGTGCGGCGGGCGGTCTGGGCGCAGGGCTGATGGCTTTCACCCAATGCACACTGCGTCGAGGCATTGATATTGTCGTCGAATTCAGCGGGTTGAGTGACAAACTGGTCGGTGCGGATTTCTGCTTTACCGGTGAAGGGCGTATCGATTACCAAACCAAGTTCGGTAAAACCCCTTACGGCGTTGCCAGAACTGCCAAAGCGCAGGGCGTACCGGTTATCGCGGTATCCGGCTGCGTTGGCGAAGGCGTTGAAGCGCTGTACGGCGAAGGCATCGACACCATTTTCGGCATTATTCCGCGTGCAGACAATATTGAAGCGCTGCTGAAAGATGGCCCGATTAATATGGAACGTGCGTGCGAGAATATTGGCCGCCTGTTGAAAAAAGCGGCAGCATAATTAAGCGCCAGTAATAAAAAGGGAAAGAATATGACTGAAACACTTCGGCGCACCAAGATTGTTGCGACTCTCGGTCCGGCAACCGATCGCGATAATAACCTGGAAAAAATAATAAGTGCGGGTGCCAACGTAGTCCGTTTTAATTTCTCGCACGGTGCGGCAGATGATCATATTGCTCGTGCGGAACAGGTTCGCGCTATTGCCCAACGTTTGGGTAAATCAGTGGCTATTTTGGGCGATCTGCAAGGGCCGAAAATTCGGGTATCAACCTTTAAAGAAGGTAAAGTATTTCTGCACGTCGGAGATAGCTTTATTCTGGATGCCTTATTGGAAAAAGGACTGGGCGATAATACCCAGGTGGGTATCGATTATAAGGCGCTACCGCGCGATGTGGTGCCGGGCGATATTCTGCTGCTGGACGATGGCCGTATTCAACTACGCGTGGTGCGCATTGACGGCGAAAAAATCATCACGGCTGTCACCGTGGGCGGAACCCTCTCCAATAACAAAGGCGTCAACAAGCTCGGCGGCGGGCTTTCAGCCGAAGCGCTGACGGAAAAAGACAAGGCAGATATTCTGCTGGCAGCCAGAATGAAGGTAGATTTTCTGGCGGTGTCGTTTCCACGCACCGGAGACGATTTACGCTATGCGCGTCGCTTGGCGCGCGAAGCGGGCTGTCAGGCCGCCATTGTTGCCAAGGTAGAGCGTGCGGAAACCGTTGCCACACCAGAAAACATGGATGACATGATCCTGGCTGCCGATGTCATCATGGTGGCGCGCGGCGACTTGGGCGTAGAAATTGGTGACGCCGCGCTGGTAGGCGTCCAAAAACGTCTGATTCAGCGCTCGCGCCAGTTGAACCGCGTGGTGATCACCGCGACGCAAATGATGGAATCGATGATTTCCAGCCCGATGCCGACGCGTGCTGAGGTGATGGACGTCGCCAATGCGGTGCTGGACGGCACCGATGCCGTGATGCTATCGGCTGAAACCGCCGCAGGCAGCTATCCGGCGCAAGCGGTAGCGGCGATGGCGAACGTGTGTCTCGGGGCGGAACGCAGCCCGAGCATTACCACCTCGAAACACCGCCTCGACGTGCAGTTTACCAACGTTGAAGAGATGGCGTCGATGTCAGCAATGTATGCGGCTAACCACTTGCAGGGCGTCAAAGCCGTGATTGCGATGACGGAGTCGGGCCGCACTGCCCGCATGATGTCTCGCATTAGCTCCCGTTTACCGATTTATGCGCTATCGCGTCATGCCGAAACGTTGAATCAGGTCGCACTGTATCGCGGCGTTACGCCTCTGCCGTTTAACGGCCGTGCCGAAGGGCTGGGCGCGGCGCAGGATGCCATCGCACTGCTGAAAGCACGCGGTGCGATTGCGACCGGTGACAGCGTCATTCTGACGCAGGGCGACAGCGTCGGGCAAATTGGCAGCACCAATACCTGTCGTATTTGCGTCGTGGAATAAGTACGTGACGATCATCGCCGTCTGTGGGCTATGGCGGCGATGTATCGCACTAATTTCCCGTACCGAAATTCATGATTTATTTTTTTATCGCTGTTGAAGTCTTTATTTTTAAACAGGAATAAAAGACAAGGCACGTTATGAAATAAAGGTATTCGCCTTTCCCTTTATAATAATCGGGTTAGTCTAAATAACTTTATTAAATTACAAAAAGCAGTGGTTATTGATGTGGCGTATTTTCCCGTGGGGTATTTCCTGCTGGCGAAATATTTTTGCGCTGCACCAGGGGAATAGTAAATGACAGATTATGATTTCGACGCGAAATTAGCTTATTCGATCGTTGAACGCACCATGAAAATTATTGACTGTAATATCAACGTCATGGATGCCAGAGGCCGTATTATTGGCAGCGGCGATCGCGAACGTATTGGTGAAATTCACGAAGGGGCGCTATTGGCGCTCAGTCAACAGCGAGTGGTATCGATTGATGATGCCTCTATGCATACGCTGCACGGTGTCAGGCCCGGCCTGAACCTGCCGCTGCGGTTAAATAACCACATCGTCGGCGTGATTGGCCTGACCGGCGATCCCGATGGGCTGCTGCAATTTGGCGAACTGGTGTGCATGACAGCGGAAATGATGCTGGAACAAGCGCATTTGCTGCAACTGCTGGCGCAAAACAGCCGTTTGCGTGAAGAGCTGGTGTTGAGCATGGTGCGCAATGACAACTACTCTTCCACCATGCAAGAGTGGGCGCAGCGTTTGGGGGTCGATCTGACATTGCCGCGCGTCGCCATGGTGGTGGAGTTGGACAGCGGGCAGCTCGGTGTCAGTACCGCGATGAGTGAATTGCAGCAGTTGCAATCGCTGCTGATGGAAACCGGTAAAGATGACCTGATGGCGATAGTTTCACTCACCGAAATGGTGGTGCTGAAACCCGCTTATCTGCACGCCGAACGTTGGGAGCCCGAAGAGCACAAGCGTCGCATGGTACAGCTTTATCAGCGCTTGCAACAGGGCAGCCCGCTTAAAGTACGCCTGGCGCTGGGTAACTTTTTCCCGCAGGAAGGGGGCGTGGTGCGCTCTTACCACACGGCGAAAACCACCATCAGCGTAGGCAAACAGCGGATGCCGGACGTGCACTGCTTCTGCTATCAGGACATCAAGCTGCCAGTACTGCTCGATAGCCTGCGCGATGGCTGGCAAGCGGCAGAACTGGTAAGCCCGTTGCAGCGGCTAAAAGCCAACGACGGCAACGGGGTGTTTCGAAAAACACTGCATACCTGGTTTCGCCATAACCAGCAGGCCGGTGAAACAGCCAAAGCGCTGTTTATTCACAAAAATACCCTCGAATACCGCCTGCGGCGCATTGCTGAACTGACCGGGCTGAATCTGGCGAATTTTGAGGATCGTTTTCTGCTCTACGTGGCCGCACAGCTGGATCAAGACTAGCGCCGCGTAACGCTATGCCGCTCAGGCGGCACCGGCGACTTCTTGACGCAGCAGCACAATCTCTTCAGCCAGATCGCGACACAGCATCGCCGTCATCAAATGATCCTGGGCGTGTACCAGGATCAGGTTGACCGGAATCTTTCCTTGCCCCTCATCTTCCCCAATCAACTGCGTCTGGATCAGATGCGCGGCTCGCACGGCCTCCTGCGACGCGGCTAATGACGCAGTGGCGAGTTCCCACTTCTTCTGGCGCGCTGCCTGAATAGCCATCATGGCCTGTGAGCGCGCTTCTCCGGCATTGATGATCAACTCCATCACGGTGGTTTCCATCTCGATCGTCATTTCTATCCCCTTATGGTATGCCAAATGTTGCATGGATCATCATATTGGAATTCCAATATTGGTTTATGGGAGTATTGTCACAGAAAAATAACGCATATTGGTCGAATTTTGGTATGCCAAACGCACATGCGCGATGAGCGGTATGCATTCTGCGCGTAACGGCTATCTGGGGCACTGTCCCGCACTACACAACCATTGTGATGAGGTGCTGTTATGTCATTCAAGGACCAAGTGATTGACGCATTGGGTTCTTTTGCCAATAAGTTCAATAGCCTGCGTTATATTATGGCCATCAAGGCCTCGTTTATTACCCTGATGCCCGTGATTATCGTCGGTGCCTTTTCCGTGCTGATCTCCAACATGGTGCTTGATCCGAAAAACGGTCTGGCCAGTTTCGCGATGTTTTCTTTTTTGGCACCGCTCAAACCCATCATGAGCGGGATCAACTACGCGACGCTCAATTTTCTGACCATTGGTGCGGTGTTTCTGATCGGGATCGAACTGGGGCGCATTAACGGCTCACGCAGCCTTTTCCCCGGTCTGCTGGCGGTGATCTGCCTGATTTCGATCACGCCCACCACCATCGATATCGTGGTTAATGGGCAAACGGTACCGGTAAAAGACGTGCTGGCGCGGCAGTTCTCAGATACCAAAAGTCTGTTTCTCGGCATGTTTATCGCCATCCTCTCGGTGGAGATCTACAGCAAGCTGGAAAAAATAGACCGGTTGCGCATCAAGATGCCGGACAGCGTGCCGCCTAACGTCGCGGCATCGTTTTCGGCGTTGCTCCCCGGCATCATCACCGTGACGTTTATTGCCACCCTCGGTTTCACCTTCCACGCCATTACCGGTATGCACCTGTATGACGCCATTTACAAAGTGGTGCAGCAGCCGCTGGAATCGGTGGTGCAGAGTCTGCCGGGATTGCTGGTGCTGATGTTCGTCGCGCAACTGTTCTGGGTTATCGGTATCCACGGTAACCAGATGATCAAACCGATCCGCGAACCGCTGCTGCTGGGGGCGATCGCGGTTAACATGACTGCGTTTGAGCAAGGGCAGGAGATCCCCAATATCATCACCATGCCGTTTTGGGACGTCTATATGAGTATAGGGGGTTCCGGGCTGACCATCGGACTTTTGCTGGCGGTGATGATTGCCTCTAAACGGCGGGAAATGAAAGAGATCGCCAAGATCTCCTTTGGTCCCTGCGTGTTTAATATCAATGAGCCGGTGATTTTTGGTATGCCGATCATGCTGAATCCGATCCTGGCGATTCCCTTTATCATCACGCCGTTAGTCACCGGTACCATCGGTTACTTTGCCACCAGTATGGGCTTTGCCGGCAAAGCGGTGGTGATGGTGCCCTGGACCACGCCGCCCATCATCAACGCCTGGCTCTCTACCGCCGGTTCCATGGGCGCGGTAGTTACTCAGTTGGTGTGCATTCTGACTGCCACCCTGATCTATCTGCCCTTTGTGCAGGTGGCGTCGCGCCGTGCCGATCTGGCGCAGCGGGAAGCGGAGCAGGCGGCACCGCAGGCTAACGCGGCGGGCAAATAACCAGAGTGAGGAGCTGAACAATGAGTAACGTCACTGTCACCATTCCCAAGGATTTTATTCTGGGGGCCGCGGCATCCGCCTGGCAAACCGAAGGGTGGAGCGGAAAGCGCGCCGGGCAGGATTCCTATCTGGACCTGTGGTACAAGCAGGATCGTCAGGTGTGGCATAACGGTTATGGTCCGGCGCGTGCCACCGAGTTTTATCACCGCTATCGCGAAGACATTGCGCTGATGAAACAGTGCGGATTGACGCACTACCGCACCTCGATCAACTGGTCGCGCTTTATGCTCGATTATGAGCAGGGCATCGTCGATGAAACCTATGCCGCCTATGTCGATAGCGTGATCGATGAACTGCTGCGGCAGGGGATTACCCCGATGCTGTGTCTGGAACACTACGAGCTGCCCGCTATTCTGATGGAGAAGTATCAGGGCTGGGCATCGAAGCAGGTGGTGGAGTGGTTTGTCACCTATGCGCAAGCGGTGTTTGCCCGTTATGCACACAAGGTGAAGCGCTGGTTTGTGTTTAATGAGCCGATTGTGGTGCAAACCCGTGTCTATCTGGACGCTGAGCGTTATCCGTATGAGCAGAACACCGGCACCTGGATGCAGTGGAATCATCACAAAAATCTGGCGACAGCGAAAGTCATCGCCTGCTTTCGAGCCAACGGCCACCATCGGGACGGTGGTCGTATCGGCACCATTCTCAACCCGGAAGTGACCTACCCGCGCTCCCACGCCGCGCACGACGTTGAGGCGGCGCGCCTGTACGATCTGTTCTTCAACCGCGTGTTTCTCGATCCGGCGGTGAAGGGCGAATATCCGGCGGAGCTGCTGGCGCTGCTGGAAAAACATCAGGTGCAATGGGCCTATACCGATGATGAGCTGGCGGTCATCCGTGATAATCGGGTGGATGAACTGGGCATCAACCTTTATTTCCCACACCGGGTGAAAGCGCCAGAGCGGGCATGGCATCCCGATACCCCGTTTCATCCCGCCTACTACTATGAGCATTTTGCCTTGCCGGGACGCCGCATGAACCCCTCCCGAGGGTGGGAAATTCAGCCCAAAATCATTTATGACATGGCGCAGCGCATGACCAAGGAATACGGCAATATTCCCTGGTTTGTGGCGGAAAACGGCATGGGGGTGGAGAACGAGGCGCGCTTTAAAAACAGCGACGGCGTGATTCAGGATCACTACCGTATCGATTTTATTGCCGAACACCTCTACTGGACGCTGAAAGCGCGTGAAGAGGGGGCAAACTGTCAGGGCTATATGCTGTGGGCCTTTACCGATAACGTCTCCCCGATGAATGCGTTTAAAAATCGCTATGGCCTGATCGAAATCGATCTTGAGCAGGAGCGGGCGCGCCGACCCAAAGCCTCGGCAGGGTGGTTCCGGCAACTGCGCGACACGCGCACGCTCAACCTGATGTTGGATGATGAAGACAAATAACACCCAAGGAGATTTGCCATGAAACGTATCGTATTGGCCTGCTCGGCGGGCATGTCCACCTCGCTGGTGGTGACAAAAATGGAGAAAGAAGCGACGGCGCGCGGCTTGGAGCTGAAAATTTACGCCATTCCTGAACAAAATCTGCGTGAGGAACTGCAAGATTACGGTCAGGATATCATCGCGGTATTGCTGGGGCCGCAGGTTCGCTTCAAACTGGTAGAAAATCAAAAGTTGACTGACAGCTATCAGGTGCCAATTGCCGTGATCGACTCCGTCGCCTATGGCACATTAAATGGTGCCAAAGTGCTCGATCAGGCGCTGAGTTTGGTAAACTAGCCGCAATATCCTGACGCGCGGCTTGCCGCGCGTTGTTGTTAACCGGCGTGTTGTCGTGGTTTGGCACGGTGGCATCCGGTCAACGTGCGCGTTATCTGTTGGGCTGCGGTAGCTAGGGTGAAAGTGTGGCGAAAGATGTGGTTCTGCAAGAAAAGAAACAGTATCAGGAGATCGGCAGCGATCTGCGCGTGAAAATCCAGCAGGGAAAATTCCCGGTCGGGTCGCGCCTGCCGCCGGAAAGAAACATTGCTGAAACCTACGGCGTTAGCCGCACCATTGTGCGTGAAGCGCTGCTGATGCTGGAGCTGGAAGGCACCGTCGATATTCGTCAGGGATCGGGCGTCTACGTGCTCTGCATCCCTGATGAGGAAACCGAAGAGAGCCAGGCGCATCACCGCATTGGTGCCTTTGAAATGTTGCAGGCGCGCCAACTGCTGGAGAGTAACATTGCGGCGTTTGCCGCGCGCATGGCAACCCGTGCCGATATTGAAAACCTGCGTGTGACGCTGGAAAAAGAGCAGGCGGCGATTGCGGCAAACGACTACCGCAGCGATTACGACAAACTGTTTCACCTGCAAATTGCCGGTGCGACGCAAAACCAGATGCTGCTGGAATCGGTCAGTCATATCTGGACCTGCCGTGACGACAATCCCCTGTGGCAACAGCTTTATGTTCACGTTGGTAAACACGGTTATCGTCTGAAATGGCTGGCGGATCACCAGACCATTCTGGCGGCGCTGCGCCGACGCGACGTACCGGGTGCTTATCAGGCGATGTGGGAGCATCTGGAAAACGTCAAAAGCACGCTGATGGCGATCTCCGATGCGGATGCGCCAGAATTTGATGGTTATCTTTTTGATTCAGTACCGATTTTTCAGGGAAAACTGGTCTGACTATTTATAGTGGGTGCTCGCGTTGTGCCCGTATCAGGATTGCAGGGTTATGGTTGAAATTGTTCCTTTAGCCTCCCATCCGCACCATCAGGCGCAGGTGACGGACTGGCTGTGGCAGGCGTTTGATCACCACAATGGCCGTGAATTTTTCGCCAGTATTGTACAAAGCAGTATGCGGCAAGAAGGATTGCCCCTGACCTTTATCGCACTGGATGACGGGAAACTGGTGGGCACCGTAGGGCTGTGGCTGTGCGATCTGCAAAGTCGCCAGGATCTCTCTCCGTGGCTGGCAGCGCTCTATATTGATGAAAACTATCGGGATAGGGGACTGGGTAAAGCGTTGCAACAGCACGTGTTGACCTATAGTCGTCACGCCGGTTTTTCATCCCTCTATCTGTATGCCACCTTTAGCGGCTACTACGAGAAAATGGGCTGGCACTATATCGGTGATGGTTTGGAATACCCGGCCAAACCGGTACGGCTCTATCATCAGGCGTTGGTGTAAACTCAGTCCGTGTTTCCCGGCGAATCGCAACGAGGGGCACTCCGGCGGCTTACGCCGCTACGACCCCATCGCTGCACTTCACCTAACAACGGACTTTGTTATCAGTCGGAGCTCGCCCCGAGAGGCGAGCTGAGTCATGCATCACATCAGAACGATGTCCAATCGCCTTCTTTGTCTGCACCAGGTTTGCTGACGCCGAGCGCTGGCTTGAGCAGAAGCGCACTCGGTGCCGCCGCAGGCAGCGGTTTAGCCGCTAACGCAGCGTTGGTTTCCCGGTTGCTCAGGCGGAAAATGCTGACAGTACGCGCCAACTGTGCCGCCTGCTGTTGCAGCGACTGCGTTGCCGCCGAAGCCTCATTCACCAGCGCGGCGTTCTGATGGGTGGTGGTTTCCATCTGGTTAACGGCCACGTTCACCTGCTCAATCCCCAGGGTTTGTTCCTGACTGGCGGAGCTGATTTCACCAACCAGATCGCTCACCTGCCGCACACCGTTAACGATCCCGACAATAGATTCGCCCGCCTGTTCCACCAGACGATTACCGGCTTCCACCGTTTGTACGGAATGGTCGATCAGTTCCTTGATCTCTTTGGCGGCACCGGCACTGCGCTGCGCCAGATTACGCACTTCGCTGGCAACCACGGCAAAACCGCGACCCTGTTCACCGGCGCGAGCCGCTTCTACCGCCGCGTTCAGTGCCAGAATGTTGGTTTGGAAGGCGATGCTGTCAATCACGCCAATGATATCAACGATTTTTTTCGATGATGCATCGATAGCGCCCATGGTTTTCACCACGTCCGTCACTAACTGCCCACCCGCTTGTGCCTGACCGGCGGTGGATTGCGCCAGGTGGTTAGCCTGTTTGGCGTTGTCGGCGTTTTGACGCACGGTGGAAGCCAGTTGTTCAATGGACGCTGCCGTCTCTTGCAACGCACTGGCTTGCTCTTCGGTACGGCTGGAGAGATCGATATTGCCCGCCGCCAGTTGCCCCGACGCCCCGGCGATCGATTCAGACCCTTCACGCACTTCACCCACGATGTTACGCAGACGCTGGGTCATGTTGTGCAGGGCGTGCAGCAGTTGCGCGGCTTCATCGCGCCCTTCCGGTCGGACGTCATGGGTTAAGTCGCCATCGGCTACCGCTTGTGTCGCCTGCACGGCACGCTCTAACGGATGCACAATACTGCGCGTTAATACCCAGGCAATCAGCACGCCGATCACGGCAATCAGCAGACCGATAACCCCGAGAAACAGATAGCCATTGCGTGCGCTGCTGTCGATGGCTTTCCCCATCTCATCGATGGCGCTGCGTTGGTGCTCGCTCAACGCCTCTACGCTAGCCAGATAGCCGCGCGATGCGGACATAAATTCATTTTCGAACAGTTGCTTGGCCTGTTCCATATTACCGGCCTTTTTGGCGGCGGTGATGGCGTTACGTTTATCCAGATAGCGCTGACGGAATTCCCCGAGCTTATCGAACAGGGCTTTCTCTTCGGGCGTTGAAATCAGGCTGGCAAAGGCATCCTGACGTTTGGTGCTCTCTTTGCTCGCGGCGACATTCTCCGCCTCGAACAGTTTTGCCAGCGCCGGATCGTCACTCATCGCAACGGCCATACTACGCTGTACGCCTGCCACCAGCGCGCCGTGCCAGTCTGCGGCCAGACGCTCTTTCTGCAACGGTGCCTGCATCATCCATGCGGTACTGCTTGAGATTTGTTTCAGTTGGTATACCCCGGAGACCAACATGACCAGAGAAAAAAGGATCAGCAAGCCGAATCCCCCAGCAAGCCTGGTGCCAATCTTATAATTCTTCATTATTTTCCATAACCTTTATACGATTTCGTAAACTTGCCCGATGCAAGCGTGATTGATAGTAGCGCGTGAGTGGGAAACAATTCCGTTGAAAAAAGCGCCTAAATACACGTTATTTGTGTGGTTATTTGTTCCTGTAAAATGCAGTGCTGTTTTCCCTGACGAGGACAACTGCATCCAGAAATCCACCGAGCAACGCTAAATAGCTATCGGCAAGCAGGGCCGCTCAGCGTGAGATGTAGATCACGTTTCAGGCCGGAAGGGGATTTTTATCACAATATGGGAGGCTGACTTTACATGACTCGGCAGAAATTTACAGTTGGTTGCACTTAGAGCAGAACTCTTGCGATTGTCCACTGGCCTCATCAAGGGTGAGTCTCTAGAGTAGTCCATCCCAGAGGTATTGATTGGTGGTAAATCGATGGACTCTGTCGAGTGAATCGCAGAAGTACATTGAACCATGAAATTGCACCAACCTACGCGGATGCGTAGGTTTTTTTTTGCCTGTCGTTTGCTCCCCGCCTTTCCCATTTTCTCTCGTTATTTCTGCATCATGCGTGTGGCACTGTTGCCCTGACACTCGTCTGCTAGCTATAGTAGTTTGAATGTCCCGCCGTTTTTATGTGGTCGTTTAACTGTGAAGGGCCAGCCTGCTTCCGGCACGCTGATGGCCTGACTATGGGAGAAGGAATGATATACACCCTGCTGCGTTGGCTGTTCCAGCGCCTGTATCGCGTACGGATTGAAGGCGATAGTGCGGTATTTAAACAATCAAAACTGCTGATTACGCCAAATCACCAGTCATTTTTAGACGGTGTGCTGTTGGCGCTGTTTTTGCCGATTAAGCCGGTGTTTGCTGTCTATTCCAGCATCAGCGATCGCTGGTTTATGCGTTTCCTGAAACCCTATATCGATTTTGTGCCACTCGATCCCACCAAACCGTTGGCGATCAAAGGGCTTATCAAAGTGATTGAGCAGGGCCGCCCGGTGGTGGTGTTTCCCGAAGGGCGTATCACCGTGACCGGCTCCCTGATGAAAATCTACAGCGGTGCTGCCTTTGTCGCGGCAAAATCGGGCGCTACGCTGGTGCCGGTGCGCATTGAAGGCATTGCGTTCAGCCCGTTTGGTCGCCTTAAAGGTACGTTTAAGCAGCGCCTTTTCCCTCAGGTTACCCTCTCTTATTTGCCGCCGACCACATTACCGATGCCGGTAGCGGGCAGCGCGCGCGAACGGCGCGAGCTGGCGGGTGAGCACCTGCACCGCATCATGATGGCTGCGCGTATGGAAACGCGCCCGCGCCAGACGCTGTATCAGGCATTTCTCTGTGCCTGTCAGCGCTATGGCTACAGCTCGCCGTCCATCGCGGATATCGCCTTCAGTGAAGACAGTTATCAAGGGCTGCTGAAAAAATCCCTCGGCGTTGGCCGCATCCTGCAACGTTTTACCCGGGAGAAAGAGCACGTCGGCCTGCTGCTGCCCAATGCTACGGTGACGGCGGCGGCCATTCTTGGTGCCTCGCTGCGCGCTCGCGTGCCTGCCATGCTGAACTACACGGCGGGGGCAAAAGGGATTAAGAGCGCCATGCTGGCGGCGGAAATCAAAACCATCGTCACCTCGCGTCAGTTTCTGGAAAAAGGGAAACTGACCCACCTGCCGGAGCAGGTGAAAGAGGCCAACTGGGTGTATCTGGAAGATTTGAAGGGTACGGTGACCCTGGCCGACAAAGCGTGGATTTTATTCCACCTGCTGTTTCCGGTGCGCGCCATGGTGCCGCATCAGCCAGACGATGCCGCGATGATCCTGTTCACCTCCGGCTCCGAAGGCAACCCGAAAGGCGTGGTGCACTCTCACACCAGCCTGTTGGCGAACGTCGAGCAGATTCGCACCGTGGCGGATTTTACCCCGCGCGATCGCTTTATGTCGGCGCTGCCGCTGTTCCATGCCTTTGGCTTGACCGTGGGATTGTTTACGCCGCTGCTGACCGGCGCGCGCGTTTTCCTTTACCCCAGTCCGCTGCATTACCGCATCGTTCCTGAGCTGGTTTACGATCAGAATTGTACCGTGCTGTTTGGCACCTCCACCTTCCTTGGACACTACGCGCGCGTGGCGCATCCTTATGATTTTGCTCGCTTACGCTACGTGGTTGCCGGCGCTGAGAAGCTGTCTGAGAACGTGCGTAACGTCTGGCAGGATAAATTCGGTATCCGCATCCTTGAAGGCTATGGCGTTACCGAATGTGCGCCGGTGGTGGCGATTAACGTTCCGATGGCCGCAAAGGTGCATACCGTAGGGCGCTTGCTGCCAGAGATTGAATCCCGGTTGATTCCGGTGCCGGGCATCGAACGCGGTGGTCGGTTGCAATTGCGTGGCCCCAATGTGATGAAGGGATATCTGCGGGTAGAAAATCCCGGCGTGCTGGAGCGCACGGTGGCGGAAAACGCCGACGGCGAGCGGCAAGAGGGATGGTATGACACCGGTGATATTGTCGATTTGGATGCGCAGGGCTTTTGTACCATCGTGGGCCGGGTGAAGCGCTTTGCCAAGCTGGCCGGAGAAATGGTGTCGCTGGAGAGCGTGGAGCAGTTGGCGCAGCAAGTCTCTGCGGATAAACAACACGCTGCCAGCGCGAAAAGCGACAGCAGCAAAGGGGAAGCGCTGGTGCTGTTTACCACTGACAGTACGCTGACGCGTGAGCGTTTGCTGGCGCAGGCGCGCAGCAGCGGCGTGCCGGAACTGGCGGTACCGCGTGATATTCGCGTGCTGAAAGCGCTGCCTCTGCTGGGCAGCGGCAAGCCGGATTTCGTCACGCTGCGCCAGATGGCAGAGCAACCGGAGGGCGCAGAATGAGTACGCCGGAAGGTGCCATGCCGCCGCTGCTGTCGCGCAGCATGAATGCGGTCATCGTTGCGCAGTTTTTCTCTGCGTTTGGTGATAATGCGCTGCTGTTTGCCACGCTGGCGCTGATCAAATCGTTGCTCTATCCCGAATGGAGCCAGCCGGTGCTGCAAATGGGATTTGTGGCGGCCTATATCGTACTGGCCCCTTTTGTCGGGCAAGTGGCCGACAGCTTTGCCAAAGGGCGGGTGATGATGTTCGCCAACGCCTTGAAGTTGTTAGGAGCCCTGGCAATCTGCGTGGGAGGCAATCCCTTTCTGGGCTACGCGTTGGTTGGCGTCGGGGCGGCGGCTTACTCACCGGCCAAATACGGCATTCTCGGCGAGATCACCCACGGCGATCAGTTGGTGAAAGCCAACGGACTGATGGAAGCCTCGACCATTGCGGCCATTCTCATTGGTTCGGTCGCTGGCGGTGTGTTGGCTGACTGGAATCTGTATCTGGCGTTGGGTGCCTGTGCGTTGGCCTATGGCATTGCGCTGGCGGCGAACCTGATGATCCCACGCCTGAACGCGGCGCGACCGGGCACCTCCTGGCACCCGAAGCGCATGGCGCAAGGCTTCTTCTCCGCGGCGATCACGCTGTGGCGTGACGGTGATGCCAGACTTTCTTTGATTGGCACCAGCCTGTTTTGGGGCGCAGGCGTGACGCTGCGCTTCCTGCTGGTGCTGTGGGTGCCACTGGCGCTCGGTATTACCGATAACGCTACGCCGACGCTACTCAATGCCATGGTGGCGGTGGGGATTGTGTTAGGTGCGGCGCTGGCGGCCAAATTGATTACGCTGAAAACCGTGCGCCGTTGCCTGCCTGCCGGGGTGCTGATCGGCGTCGCGGTGGTCTTTTTTACCTTGCAGACCAATTTGATTGGCGCCTATGGCCTGTTGGTGATTATCGGCGCGCTGGGGGGCTTTTTTATCGTGCCGCTTAATGCGCTGTTGCAGGAACGTGGACGTATCAGCGTCGGGGCCGGTAACGCTATTGCGGTACAAAATTTGGGTGAAAACACCGCGATGCTGCTGATGCTCGGCCTCTACTCGCTGGTGGTGAAACTGGGGGTTCCGGTGCTCGGCATTGGCGTTGGGTTTGGCGTATTATTTGCCTTAAGTATTGTGGTGCTGTGGGTGACGACGGCGCGTGCGCGACGTTTAATCGGTGGGGCGAAGGAATAGATAACATGGCGGTAATGGCACAGGAAATGAAAATGAACCTGATTTGGCACGATTGGTGTGCCAAGGATCTGAATCTGTATGCGCTGTATGACATTCTGGCGTTACGCAATCAGGTGTTTGTGGTTGAGCAGAACTGCCCGTATCAGGATATTGACGGACAAGATCTGGTGGACAGCCATCGCCATGTGGCCGCGTATCATCAAGGAAAAATGGTGGCCTACGCTCGGTTGCTGGCCCCCAAGACGGCAAAAGACAGCGTGAAGATTGGGCGCGTTATCGTTGCACCCAGCGCGCGCGGGCAGCATGTGGGACACCTGCTGATGGAGCATGTACTGGCGGTTTGCGCGCGTCACTGGGCTGACAAGCCGCAATTCCTCTCGGCGCAGGCCCACTTACAGCACTTTTACGGCAGCTTTGGCTTTACGCCTTGCAGTGAAGTGTACGATGAGGATGGGATCCCCCACATTGATATGCAATCGCCGCATTAAACTTCTTTTCTGCGAGCACAATATCAATGAATATCTACGGGCTTTGATGTTTCTAAACGAATTTTCCATAAGCCCGTAAATTGATCAATCATTACAGGATCAATATCGTTAAACTGACTGCGATAACCAATATCCAGAGCCTGTGCGTAATGTGTCACATCAATAGGCGATGATTCAGCAATGAAACCAGAAATAAATGCTTTTCCTCGATTATTGATGGCACTGTCTTTACCAATATCAATGGCTTTATCCCTTGGCGTGTTGTCACATATTTCGTTGACGATTTTTGCTGTCTGCATATCCACTGTTATTTTTTGGTGAGGATAGGCATTGTTAATCATATCAATGTTGGCAACGGTGGTCACCGCCATGCCGAGTGAGTGTAACCGATCATTTTGTAGGATGCTTTCTTTTAAAGAGGGTATGTCTTTTATATAATTATTCTTTATTGCCATCTGGAACAACCGCGTTTCCATTTCCCTGATGTTAAGTTCCAAGGGGACATTGGTTATGGCATGGCACGAATCCAAAAGCAAATGACCTTTTTTGGCGGTTTTATCTGTATCCAGGCCATGACATCCATTTGATGATGTGGTTGGTTGAATTGTTCCGAACATAAATATGATCCTTATATTTATTCAAGTACCATTGAGGGAAATAGTGTGAGATATTGAACGTTGTACGATATTAAACGTATAAAATATGAACGGCCATGGGTGTTAGCGTTTTATTTAATATTGATTAATCTACGGGGTAAAGTTTGGGCATAGTGCCATGTTTACTGAACTGAAATCGGTGCTCCGTGGGCAGTCCTCGTGGTCAATACTAAATAAACGTTTTTTTTGATATGCTTACCTGTGTTGTTGTGATGCAGGTAAGCTGACGTAGATAAGATAATCAACTCTAGTATTGCGCTAATTCATTACGAAGTTCCCAAACGGTTAAGAATTTATTCATTGATGTGTCGTTAATAGCGGTGGGGTTAGTGCTGTTTTTTCTCATTTTTTCCCCGAGATGCAACAATTGCGCATAACTTATCTTGTCGACTGATGTTTCCTGTGATGCAAGAAACTCAGAAATAAAGTTACTTCCACGCAAAAGATAAGCATCATCATGCGTGAAGTTTCTTTTTCTATCGACGGGGAGCGCTTCGCAGATGTTTTTTATTTTCTCTGTAAAAGCGAAACCCAACGTTGGGTTTTTCTCGGTAACGGGCGAAATTTTTTTGGTAACCTGCTCTAATGCTGTGACGGCAAATCCGATATTACGAAGGCGCTCCCTCTGATTTTTCTGGACGCCCGGTGTATTACATAAAACATCGTCGACAAGGAGGTCATACTTTATTGATATTTCTTTTGCTTTTGTTTTGATGTCATTGCTCGAGTTTTCGGTAAAGCTGATAGATCTATAGAGGCTATTTTCAGGTGCGGATTTCCTGGTTGCTTGATCTGTGGTATTTACGTTGATGATTGGTGGTGAGTAAATTTTTAAGATCATTGATAATGTCCTTCAGTGCCGTGCAGGGGCGTGAAATTATCATCTCAAGAGGGCGCTCACAATAAAAAAACAGGCATTATTCCTTTCTGGCGATGACAGGTGTCGATAAATGTTATCTCACCGGTCACCTGTGTTCTTAATACGGTAGAGGTTATTCCGCCAAAAAACCTTCCAGCAAAGAATTTAAAAACAGCTTGCCGTGTTCGGTAACCTGCCAGTGAGTAGCGGTTTCCGTCAGGTAACCTTGCGCCACCGCCCAGTCTATTTGTGGGCGCACCACGCTTTCTGCCAGGCCGGTGTAGCCACTGAACTCACTGCGCGGCGCGGGTTCCAGCAGTCGGAAGCGGTTCATAAAGAATTCGAACGGCAGATCTTCCGCTTGCACCGCATTGCGCTGGTCCAGGTAAGTGCCGCGCATATAGCCGCGCGGATGGCGGGTTTTGACGGTTCTCAGAATACTTCCGTCATCACGGGTGATCTTGCCATGCGCGCCACACCCTATCCCCAGATAATCGCCAAAACGCCAATAGTTGAGGTTGTGCTGACATTGATAGCCGGGTTTGGCGTAGGCAGAGGTTTCATACTGCTGATAGCCTGCGGCCGTGAGCAGCGCATGTCCCTGCGCGAAAATATCCCACAGCGCGTCATCATCGGGCAGCACCGGCGGGCGCGAACCGAACAGGGTATTCGGCTCAATCGTCAATTGATACCACGACAGATGCGGTGGATTGAGTGCTATCGCCTGACGCAAATCGTCCAGCGCTTCTTCCAGCGTCTGATCTGGCAGGCCGTGCATCAGGTCCAGATTGAAACTGCGCAGTCCAAGACCGGCCGCCAGATGCGCGGCCCGCTTGGCCTCTTCCGGGCCGTGGATGCGCCCGAGACGCGTCAGTTTTTCCGGACTGAAGCTTTGCACGCCAATCGAAATACGATTAATTCCCGCGCGCTGGTAGCCGCTGAAGCGATCGGCTTCTACCGTGCCGGGGTTGGCTTCCATGGTGATCTCGGCATCAGCGCTAAGCGGCAGACGGGCGCGCACGCCATCGAGCAGCGCCTGCATGCCTTCAGCGCTCAGCAGGCTGGGCGTGCCGCCGCCAATAAAGATTGAACTGAGAGCCCGGTTGCCGCTCAGTGGCAGATCCGCATCCAGATCGGCCAATAAGTGATCCACATATTCCTGATGCGGCACCTCGCCCTTGAGAGCGTGGGAGTTAAAATCGCAGTACGGGCATTTTTGCACACACCAGGGAATGTGAATGTAAAGGCTGAGCGGCGGTAGTTTATGCATGACGCAGCGCATCCAGCAGCAAACGCAGCGCCTGACCACGGTGCGACAGCGCATTTTTCTCATCGCGCGTCATTTCTGCGGCGGTTTTGCCGGCGCCCGGCACGTAGAAGATAGGATCATAGCCGAAGCCGCCTTCACCCACTGCTGCACGCGTCAGCACGCCCTGCCAACGGCCGTGGCAGACCAGCGGCGTCGGATCATCGGCGTGGCGCAGGTAGACCAGCACGCAGTGGAAGCTGGCACCGCGTTGTTCGTCAGGCACATCCTTGATGGCATCGAGCAGTTTGTCCAGATTGGCTTGATCGCTGGCGTCAACCCCGGCGTAGCGCGCGGAATAAATGCCCGGCGCGCCGCCCAACGCATCAACCGCAAGACCTGAGTCATCAGCAACCGCAGGCAACCCGGTGATCTGTGCCGCGTGGCGCGCTTTGAGCAGTGCATTTTCGATAAAGGTCAGCCCGGTCTCTTCGGCAGAATCAACGCCCAGCTCGGTTTGTGCGACGATATTCATACCAAAATCCGCCAGCAGATCGGCGAGTTCGCGAACTTTCCCGGGGTTGCCGGTGGCTAAAACGACGTTTTGCCTCGTGGTATCCATGCGTGTGTCCTGCATTCTGTTAATGCCATCGTAGGGAATGGCGGGGGGTTATCTGTTGCGATGCGCAGCACCCTGCGGTGGGTTACTGCGAGATCAATGCGGCGATTTCCGTAGGAATGTGCTGCGGGTTAGCAATTCTAATCTGTTTATGGCGGCCCAGCTCGCCTTTTTCAATGCTCACCGCGCCTTTAGCCACCCGGAACTGCTTGGCAAGGTATTTGACCAAATGCGCGTTGGCCTGACCATCGACCGGCGGTGCCGTGATGGCGACTTTCAGCTCATCACCGTGCAGGCCAACTATCTGGTCACGGCTGGCCTTCGGCTGAATATAGAGCCGAATGACCAACCCGTCGGGCAGCAGAGCGATAGCACTCACAGCAGGAACCAGAATTCCGGGAACAGATCCATGCCGAGGTAGTTCAGGAGATACAGGATCAAAATCACTGCCATCGCCGAGAAATCGATACCGCCCATGGCCGGAATAATACGGCGAATCGGTGCCATAAAGGGCTCGGTGAGCTGGAACAGCAGGTAATCTACCGGGCTGCGTCCCTGACTTACCCAACTCATCAGCGCACGGATGATCACCACCCAGAACACCAGATAGCCCGCGGATTTTAGCAGGGCCAACAAACCCACCAGCAGGTTCACCGGGCTTATCGCGAAAGCGCCTACCTGAATAAGCATCAGCAGCGGGTATTTCAGCGTGGTCAGCAGAAACGCCAACAGCAGCGATGCGCTATCAATAGGGCCGAGTGCAGGCAGAATACGGCGCAGCGGCCTGACGATAGGCTGCGTGATTTTTACTACGAATTGCGACAGCGGGTTATAAAAATCACTGCGTGACCATTGCATCCAAATGCGTAACAGCAGCACCATTACATACAGGTCGACCAGTGTCTTGACCAGAAACGTCAGGGTTAGCATAGAAACATCGATTCCTTATCAGCTATATAGAGAATAACGGTGCGTTAAAACAGTTTTTCCATTTCCTGTGCGCGATGCACGGCAGCCTGCATGGCATCGGCGACAGTTTGTGTCAGTTGGCGTTCGTTAAACACCCGCAGAGCCTCTGCGGTGGTGCCGCCTTTGGACGTCACATTCTCACGCAGCGTCGCAAGCGGCGTGTCCGGGCTGGCTTCGACCAGTGCGGCTGCACCCAGTGCGGCCTGCTGCACCAACTGGCGCGCGCTTTCCGGTGTAAATCCCTGGCGAATCGCCTCTTGCTGCATCGCTTCCATAAACAGGAAAAAGTAGGCCGGTGCGCTGCCTGCGGCGGCGATAACGCCGTTAATGCCGCTCTCTTGCTCAACCCAGCATACTTTACCCACGCTTTGCATCAGCGCAGCGCTAAAGGCACGATCCTCCGCCGATACGTTGGCGGGTGCATAAAGGCCGCTCATGCCTTTACCCACCAGCGACGGTGTGTTCGGCATAATGCGTACCAGCGTTAACGGCTCTCCTAACAGCGCTTGAAAACGCGCCACGCTGACGCCAGCCGCAATGGACAGCACCAACTTGCCCGGCACGTTCAGTATGCCGCGCAGCGGCTCGCACACGCTTGCCATCAGTTGCGGTTTCACCGCCAGCACCACGACATCGGCGTCCTGCGCGCCCGCCAGATTGTCGTCGCTGCTGATAACGCCATAGCGCTGGGCCAGCGCATCCCGGCGTGCGGCGCTCGGAGCACAGACGAGGATACGATCGGCGGGATAACCGCCGTTAACCAGCCCTGCGATAATGGCCTGCGCCATGTTTCCGGCACCAATAAAGGTAAGCTTGCGGTGTTGCATCTTTATGTTCTCTCGTTTTCGTCAACCGGCCAGTAGCAGGGTTCAGCCCCGACGGGGATTATCCACGCTGAGGCTTATACATGCTAAGGCTTACCCATGCTGATGATAATCACGCGCGCCGAAAATGGCGGTGCCGATACGTACCAGTGTGCTGCCTGCCGCAATCGCGGCGCTCATATCATCCGTCATCCCCATGGAGAGGGTATCCACCTGAGGATAATGCAATTTTAACTGCGCAAACAGGTCATTCATCGATTGAAATACCGCTAACTGCTGTGCGTAGTCGCTTTCCGGTGCCGGAATCGCCATCAGACCCCGCAGTGTCAGATGCGGCAGTGCCGCGACGCTGGCGGCCAAGGCAGGAAGATCTGCCGGTGCAATCCCCGATTTGCTGGCCTCACCGCTGATATTCACTTGTAATAATACGTTCAACGGCGCTAACGCCGCCGGACGCTGTTCGCTCAGGCGTTGGGCGATTTTAGGGCGATCGACGGTGTGGCACCAGTCAAAATGTTCGGCAACCAGGCGGCTCTTATTGGATTGCAGTGGTCCGATAAAGTGCCATTGTAATTCCACCTGAGGCAGGGCCTCACGGAAATAAAGCACCTTGTCCACGCCTTCCTGTACATAATTTTCCCCAAAACCTCGCTGCCCGCAGGCAATCGCTTCTTCGATCGCCGCCACAGGTTTGGTTTTACTGACGGCAAGCAAGGTCACCGCGTGCGGGTCGCGTCCACATGCGGTGGCGGCGGTGGCGATCTTCTCTCTGACGTTCTGTAGATTCTGCTCAATCGGGTTCATGGTCATGCTAAGGATGGGATCTATGGATATCAATGAGTGGATAACCTGTAGTGTAAAACAGAATGCCTCCGATCTGCACCTGTGTAGCGGATATCCGCCGATGTGGCGTATTGATGGCGAGCTACAACCGGTACAGGCCAGCGCCTGTTGCAGCGCTGCGCAACTGGAACGTTGGGGCGAAAGTTGGATGACGGCCCTTCAGCGCCAGCAATTACACACCGAGGGGCAGGCGGATGGCGCGTTGACCACACCCGACGGCATTCGGCTGCGCGCGCATCTGTTTCGCCAGCATGCCGGGCTTTCCGTTGCGTTGCGCACCATTGCAACAACGGCGCACGCGTTGGAAACACTGCATGCGCCGCCAATTCTTTCATCGTTAATAACGCGACCCGCCGGGTTGGTTCTGGTGACAGGCGCAACCGGCAGTGGAAAATCCACCACATTGGTAGCGATGGTGAATGCGCTCAGGCAGCAGCGGGCTTGTCATATTATTACCTTGGAAGACCCTATTGAATTTGTCTACTCCTCCGCGCTTTCCGCAAATCGCGGCCTGATTCAACAGCGTGAAATCGGCGTGCACTGCCCGTCGTTTGCCCACGGCTTGCGCGGCGCGCTGCGTGAAGATCCTGATGTGATCCTGCTGGGGGAATTACGCGACGGCGAAACCATTCGCTTGGCGTTAACGGCGGCAGAAACCGGGCACTTGGTGTTGGCGACGCTGCATACGCGCGGTGCCGCACAGGCGGTAGAACGTCTGCTGGATGTGTTTTCCGCACAGGAGAAGGATTTTGTGCGCAGCCAACTGGCGCTGTGTCTGCAAGGTGTGGTGGCGCAGCAACTGGTGCTACGACGCGGTGGCGGGCGCGTTGCCCTGTATGAAGTGTTGCTGGCAAATACGGCGGTAGCCAACCTGATTCGTGAGGGGAAAAGCCATCAACTGCCTGGCCTGTTGCAAATGGGCGGCCAAAGCGGGATGCAAACCTTTGCGCACAGCTGGCAGCAGCGCTGGAACGCGGGATTGTTGCCACCGGATGCGGAGCAGGCCTTTACGCCACACACGGCGCAGTAAACAACGCTGAAAAAAGCCCCGCGACGGCCCGATACGCCACGGAGCTGCCAGAATTTCGAAGCTACTTCAGCCCGGCCAATGCCTCTGTCAA
Organism: Candidatus Symbiopectobacterium sp. NZEC151; assembly: GCF_025962655.1. Classification (GTDB taxonomy): domain Bacteria; phylum Pseudomonadota; class Gammaproteobacteria; order Enterobacterales; family Enterobacteriaceae; genus Symbiopectobacterium. The sequence goes on from NZ_JAGFPE010000005.1 coordinate 274,599, forward strand.
CGCCAGCATGGTAAGCGACTGACCATACGCGCGCTGTTTGATGGCAATCTTGCGATAGTGGTCGAGATCGTGCCCGACCGAGGTTCCTGCGGAGACATCCGCCACTTCGCCCTGTGGACTGATGCGGCTCAGCAGGGCATTGACGCCTTTCCAGGCGGCATCGTGATAGCGTTCATCGAGCAGACCGAGACGAATGCCTTTCAACAGCGCGTAGGTGAAACCGGCGGTGCCGGAGGCCTCCAGGTAGCTGTCAGGCTGGTTAAGCAGGGTGCGCCACATACCGCTGGCATCCTGATAGCGCACGGCCGCATCGGCCTGACGGCGGAAGGTGTTGAGGATCATCTGGTGGCTGGCATCTTGATGGTCCAGCATCTCGAGGAAATCGACGGTGCTGATGGCGGCCCAACCGTTGCCGCGTCCCCACAATGCTTTGCCGTAGTTGCCGTTGCCGCTGAAGTTCCAGCCGTGCATCCACAGCCCAGTATCTCTGTCGATCAGGTATTTGATGTGCAACAGGAACTGATAGCTGACCTCGTCCAGATAGGAAGGACGATTGAGATAGGCGCTGGCACGGGCGTAGAACAGACCGCTCATAAACAGCGTATCGACCCAGAGCTGCTCTTCATTGAGGTGATCGCTGGTGCAGTGGGTGAACCCATTCTCCTGGGTGCGCAGCAGTTCATGTTCAATCCAGTGTGCGTATTCCTCGATCAGCGCTTGATGCTCGCGGCTCTCCTGGGCGATCCCCATGGTGGTGAGCGTCAGCATCGGTGCCATACGGTTGATATTTTTCTCCGGCAACCCTTCTGCCAGGCGGCGTTGATACCATGCCAGCACATAGTCCAGATAACGCTGTTCGCCCGTGACCTGATAAAGACGCCAGATACCGTAGATCCCCACGCCTTGCGACCAGTCCCAGTTTTCGATCGAGAGATCTGAAGCGATCACCTTCAGCTTCTTCAATGCGGCATCGTCCGTGCGAACGGTAATGATCTCATTGAACAGCAGCTCAAGTTTTTGATAAATCGCGTCGTAGCGGCTTGCGGCTGCCGCGGTGTCCGTGTGCGCAGTGTCAAAGGCGTTCATAGTTTTCTCGCATGTTTACAAATATCGTAGTGACAGAATAAAACGGTTTACCCATTACTGATAGCGCCTACGCCACACGGATGCGTAGCGTAGGTGTTGGTATTACATGATTTTTTTCAGGATACGCTGCCCCGATTTGGGGAACGACTGTGCCATCTCTTCCAGCGTCATCTGGCCGTAATCGTATTTTTGCAGGTGTTCCAGGAACGAGGCCAGCAACTGTGGGTTCTCCATATAGGGTGACGGCGCAATATTGCCGTACAGCGATTCCACCTGCTTCAGCCCCTGCACGGGCAACTGCGTGGCATTGAGCGTACCCGCATCCATCAACTGTTTGCTGGCAACCTGACTCAGCGGCACGCCGCGTTGCAGCCCCATGGCGCTGACCCCTTCCGGCGCATTCAGCAGGAAATTGATCAACTGGGCAGACTCCTGCGGATAGCGGGTATTTTTGCCGATGGAGAGCATCATGGCCGGTTTGTAGAACATGCCGCTGTCTTTGGCGCCCGGCAATGTTGGATAAGGCCCCACTTCCAGCGTAGCCGGTGCTTTCAGGCTACCGGAGAAGGTGTTGTCGGTGCTCCAGGTGTGGACTCCGCCAATCTTGCCTTCCAGCCAGTTGGGAATTTCCCAGGCGTTGGTTTTGCCGTAGGCGGCGAAAAATTTCATGTTGGGGATGACGTGCCCGTCCACCAGCTTTTTATACATCCCGAAGTAGTCCAGCCACTCCTGCGGGGTAAAGGTGAAGGATTGGGTTTTATCATCGATCATGGTTTTATTGTATTTCTGAATCATGTACGAGTTCAGAAACGTCATGATGGTAGTGTCGTGGTTAGCCAGCACGAACGGGTAGTGATCGTCGCCCAGTTTCTGTTTAAAAACCGGACCGGCAGCCAGCATGTCATCCCAGGTTTGTGGGTAGCTCAACCCCGCTTTTTGCCACAGCACCGGGTTGTAATACATGGAGCGCCCCGTCATGGCGACAGGAATAGCGTTAAGCTTGTTGTCCACGCTGGTCATTTTGAGCGCCTGCGGGGAGAACTGCGTCAAGTCTATCCCTTTGGCATTGTTGAGGTTATAGAAACCGTTGCCGTCCTTGGAGAACAGCACCAGCCAGTTCCAGTTGGTTTGCATCACGTCCGGTTCGGTGTTGCCTGCCAACTGCGTGGTTAATTTGGAGAGGTAGCCATCCCACCCGGCGGGCTCTGCTTTCACCTTGACGTCCGGGTGCGCTTTTTCAAACGCGGCAATGGCAGCGAGCGTGGCCTGGTGGCGCTGGTTGCCCCCCCACCAGGAAAAGCGCAGTTCTTTGGTTTGCGCCTGTGCGCCAGCGATTCCTGTTACGGCAAAACTCACAGCAAAACATAAGGGCAGTAATTTTATTTTCATAGCAACCTCATTATTTTTGTAGGGTAAGGCATTCGTCCGATGATTCCGCAGAGTGAGATTAAAACTCCACGACCGCCTTCAACAGATTTTTATTATTGACTATTTCAGTTTCATAAATCGCAGCGAGAGACGAAAAGTCAAACCGATGGCTTAACATCATTTCCGCACTGATTTTCCCTTCACTCATCAATGTCGCCACTTTGGCAAAATCCTCATGGGTGGCATTTCGGCTTCCTTTCATGGTCGTCTCCTTTTTATGAAAATCAGGATCGGAAAATGAGAGATTTCCTTTAAATAAACCAACGAAAATAATTTGTCCACCGTGACGAATAAGATTGACGCTGTTATTCATCGCGATTTCATTTCCGGTGGCATCGATCACTTTGTTAGGCAGTTCTCCCTGGAAGGTGGCACGGAGTTGTTGTTCAAACTGAGGGGATGCCGGGTCCAGCACCGGTATGCCTAGCAGATTATGGGTATGCGCTCGCCGCTCTGCCTGGGTATCGGCCAGCGCGATATTCAGGCCGTCCGCCAGGCCGATGGCCGCGACGCCCAGCCCAATCGGGCCGCCGCCCACCACCAGTACGCTGTCGCCCGGTACACATTCAGCGCGACGGACGGCGTGAGCGCTGATGGCAAAGGGTTCAATCAGCGCAGCAGCGGCCGGATCGATACCTTCTGCCAGCAGCACGTTGCTTTCCGGCACAGCGATATATTCCACCATGCCGCCGTCCTGATGTACGCCGATAACCGAGATATTTTCGCAGCAATTCGGACGATGATTTAAACAGGCACTGCACGTGTTACAAGAGAGATAAGGAATAACCGCAGCCTGCTGGCCAATATGAAAACGAGTGACATTATTTCCTATGGAAACAATATCACCGCAAATTTCATGACCGAGTACGCGAGGATAATTAAAAAAAGGCTGCTTCCCCGCCCAGGCATGAATGTCGGTGCCGCATATGCCGACCGTTTTGACTTTTAATAATACTTCGTTTTCCGCTGGTGTTGGCACGGGTCGTTCTTTATATTCAAATTGTGTTGGTTGTCGGCATATAAGACTTTTCATTTTTTATTCTCTACATCAATTTCACCTGGTGCCGTTATCTTTTCCTAAAACAGGGCCCCATGTTGCAGAGAGTTTTCAGTAATGTGATAAATCACACTGACTTTGGCTCTTAATCGGTTTTTAATGAATAAAAAACCAAATAAGGTCCTGTATGAGTCGTACACCCACCTTACGCCAGCATGTGATTAACCAGTTTATCGATGCGATAAATCAGGCTTCGCTGGTCTCTCCTCTGCCTTCGCAGGCGGTGCTGGCGGAGATGTTCAATATCAGTCGCACGACGGTGATGCATACGCTGGATTACCTGGCCGAGCGCGGCATCGTGGTGCGCGAAGGCGGCAAATATCACATTGCGCGCGTGCCGGAGAACAATGACGGTTTTGATGTGATCGCCGAAACGCTGGAGGAACAGACCGCACTGTTCGAAAAGCGCTTTTATCACATGATCAACCAGCGCCAGATTGTGCCGGGCGATGCCTTTACCGAACTGCAACTGGCACGCCGGTGCCACGTCCGGCCGATGGTGGTGCGCGAGTTTCTGCTGCGCTTCTCACGTTACGATCTGATCGAGAGCCTGCGCCGGGGTTATTGGCGCATGAAACAGTTCGATCAGGCCTATGCCGAAAAACTGTTCGAACTGCGGGAGATGCTGGAAACGCATGCGCTGAACGCCTTTATGAACTTGCCTGACCGCGATCCGCGTTGGATCACGGTGAAAGAGTTGCTGGAGAGCCATCGTGAACTGCGTAACCATATTCAGGAATACTATCGCCTGTTTTCGCCGCTGGATCAGCAACTGCACCAACTGATTATTTCTGCTGCGGATAATCCGTTTTTCGATCAGATGAGCGAGATAATCTCGGTAGTGTTCCACTTTCACTATCAGTGGGACGAGCGTTCGCTCAAACAGCGCAATACGCTGGCGGTGGAGGAGCATTTGGCGCTGCTGAGCGCGATGCTGTGTCGCAACGATCTGCTCGCGATGCGTGAGCTGCGCCGCCATTTGGACACCGCGAAGCAGTCGATGATTGACTCGATGGAGCGGCAAATGCCCGCCAACGCGGCGTCCTGAATACCGCGTTGGCGGGAGGGGGTTATGCCGGATGGAACTCGCAGGTAGATAACAAGGGGCTATAACAAATAGCTCCAGCAGTTATCACCGTAGTATCCACGCCTGTGGCCAACTTGCACCGAAACCTGGCTCAAATTGTGGGGAAGCTGGCGACCATTGCCTACAAAAGCCCTCATTGGGGAATGGACGGCACTCGTAGATAAGGTTATTTCTGGGCTGTAAAACACGTGTTCCTGCTCGGTAGGTGGATAGACCGCTTGGAAACACATGGTCGTAGTTGCCTGTGGGATAACCAGGATCTACAGGATATTCGGGATCGACAGGACCACCAGGATCTTTTGGAAAAACCAGCGCGGCATTGTGGCGTGTTTGATCGACCACTCGCCGGTTATCTTCCATTGTGGTTCCCATGGGGCGACCATTAGGTGCTAATAACGGGCTGGAAAACATATTGATTCTGCTGCAACCGTTGCAACTTGTCATCACTGTGCTAAACCCAGGAACCACTGCCGTATCCCGAAAACCAAATCCCCACGGGAAAAAGCGGTTTTGTTCGGTGTTTCGGTCATGCATGGCACCATAATTATGACCGAATTCATGTACATGGGTAAAATTATCGACGCATCTGTGCCAGACGGTGCTAAACCCCCAATACCTAAAGTGGTGTAAGGAGCCGTCCAAGTGGTTTCCTAACCCACAAACGCCATTATAGGCGACGACTAATTGAACCAGGTCTGCCCGTGCACGGTTACGTTGGTATGCTGCAAATTGACCCAACTCGTTATTGGGGGTCTGCATAGCCGCGAGTAATTGGTGCTGGTTTCGACCTCTCTCTGCGATATTGGTGACGATATCACTGACGGTATATCGTATTCTGAGATTGGTGTTAAGGGCATTTTGTTGCAATGTCTTGGCTGCCATGCTGATAAATCCCCTATAATTAGCTTCACCTATTTGATTAAAAGCTTCAGGGGTTGTGATCATTAAGATATTAATTTCGCTTGTTGCATTGGGGTTAAAAGGTGTTTGTGCTAAGTCTGTGGGTGGCGCTACTGGACTGGTCTCTGTGTCAGGGACATTTATAGGCTCACCCTCATCAGGGAACTTGCTGCTGTCCAGAGTGATAATTGCAACTCTATATTCATCTAATGGCTTGATTGTATATATTTTCCCTCTGATAGAGATCATTCCGGTGAGTCTGTTGTCTGCCCTAATCAGAGTCACAAAGCTGTCTACTGAATTTTGAAATACATTATCAATGTAACCTCCTTTGTTGACTTTTACAATTCTGCCTTGCCAAACGGCGGCCTGTGCATCTGTTGTTTCAAAACTGATAAGTTCTGAGCTAACCACCAAGTTAGTGTTTATGGGTATTTCTAGTTTTTTTATTTCATTGTTTAGCTGATAAATATTTAATTTCGCGACGACTAACTCTTGAGTGGTCGGCTCTCCCAGTAATATTTTTAGACTTTCTACAGAACTACCCTCATCATCAATATTATACAGATATACAGCGTAACTATTTGAGCTGAATGAAAATAATGATATGATTAATATCACTATGGCTTTATAGGCTTGCATACATACCTCTCTATAAATAAAATGAGACTGCTCATTATTTATGTTGGTAACAGATAGAATAACACGTTGATTTCACCTTGATAATTAACAGGTTAAGGTTTTTTGATTCTAAATTATTGTTTTATTTTGTGGTCTTTTTCTTATTTCTCTCTCTGGTTTTTTTAAGGCCCAGAGTTATATTCAGTATAATCTTGTTGTTAGTTTTTGTAGGGGGTTTTATCTATGATTGTTTTGTTATTGATGAATATAAGTTGTTAGGTATTGAATTATTTTTTTATTTATAGGTAGCCTTCAATTTATTTTTAAAGTGGTTTTTGACAATATTCATTGTTTATCAACAAAGTAATAATTAAGAAGTGTGATGTAATGATTAGATGCCTTGACAATATTTTTTCCAGGCTACATTGCGCTTCATTTTGTTTTCAGACATTCAGTAAAAATTTGCACTTAACGATAGCTAAGTAACCAATTGATAGCATAGGAAATTGACAAAGGGAGATAATTGATCGCTTGTCAAGTGTACGATAGATTGTCATTTAAAATGTAAATTCATGTTTACCTCTTTGTTGGCGGTTTGCTTTGCAAGTAGAGCGTTTATCTATGGTAACCGTTTGCTTGCTCGTATCACCCGACTGCTGAGCAGGGATGTCAAGTGAGTGTGTCACGAGGCTCTGAATCTCTCCTCCCGTCAGGTATGAAGTCCCAACCTATGGCAATTCACCGATGTAAGGAAGCAATCAATGCGTAAACCCAGCGAATATGCTAAATAATTCGCCGGATCATTCGCGACTGGTTTATTATTGCTAGTAAATCTAGCTCTTATGTGATTTATCGTCCGTGTTAGCCTCACTTTTGCTTCCTTTGGCTGTGATGCCTTGGTAGTGCAAAACAAGCGAGGGAGTGCTGCCAGCATGGGTTTTGATGATTTGACGAACGTTGATGCGATGAGCATGGTTGCGACGTTCTTACCGATACCCGAGGGTATCCGAGGTTTCTGTGCAGTTAACCAGTTTTACGGATTACGGATTACGCGCGCTTATCTACATGGCATCACTGCCTGAAGGCAAGATGACGAATATTACTGAAGTGACGCAAGTGTATGGCGTCTCTCGTAATCATATGGTCAAAATTATCAATCAACTTAGTCGGGCTGGCTTTGTGATGGCGGTGCGCGGAAAAAATGGCGGCATCCGTTTGGGCAAGCCCGCGGAAACCATCCGCATAGGCGATGTGGTGCGCGCGCTGGAGCCGCTGTCTCTGGTGAACTGCAACCATGAGTTTTGCCACATCACGCCGGCATGCCGGTTAAAACTGGTGCTGCAACAGGGCGTTCAGCGCTTTCTCTCCGAACTGGACCAACATACGTTGGCCGATATGGTGAAAGAGAACCCGCCGCTTTATAAATTATTGTTGGTTGAATGAAGTCCGTTCAGCCTTCTGCTGAAGACAACGGAGGAACCGCAATGTCCCAAGATCCATTCCTGGAACGTGAAGCAGAAAAATACGAATCACCCATCCCCAGTCGCGAATACATTCTGGCCCACATCGAAAAACGCAATACGCCCATCAGCCGTGACGAACTGGCAACCGATTTGGCATTGACGACGGAAGAGCAGCAAGAAGCGCTGCGCCGCCGTTTGCGCGCGATGGAGCGTGATGGTCAACTGGTGTTTACCCGCCGCCAATGCTATGCGCTGCCGGAAAAACTGGATTTGCTGCGCGGCACGGTCCTTGGCCACCGCGACGGCTTTGGTTTCCTGCGCGTAGAAGGGCGCAAGGACGACCTGTACCTGTCGGCTGAAGAGATGAAACGCACCATGCATGGCGACGTGGTGCTGGCGCAACCGCTGGGTGCCGATCGCAAAGGGCGGCGCGAAGGCCGTATCGTGCGGGTACTGGAACCGCGTACCGGGCAGATTGTCGGTCGCTACTTCCTCGATGCCGGTATGGGGTTTGTGGTGCCGGATGACAGCCGCCTGAGCTTCGACATCCTTATCCCGCAAGAGAACATCAACGGCGCTCGCATGGGCTACATGGTGGTGGTGGAGTTAACCCAGCGCCCAACGCGTCGCACCAAAGCCATCGGGAAGATTGTCGAGATCCTGGGCGATAAAATGGGCACCGGCATGGCGGTGGATATCGCGCTGCGCACCCACGATATCCCGCACACCTGGTCGAAACAGGTCGAAGAACAGATCAAAGATTTCAACGAACAGGTGCCGGAAAGTGCGAAAAAAGGGCGCGTTGATCTGCGCTCGCTGCCGCTGGTAACGATTGACGGTGAAGACGCGCGCGATTTTGACGATGCGGTCTACTGCGAGAAAAAACGCGGTGGTGGCTGGCGTCTGTGGGTTGCGATTGCCGATGTCAGCTATTACGTGCGCCCCAATACGCCGCTGGATCATGAAGCGCGGGCGCGCGGTACCTCGGTTTATTTCCCTTCGCAAGTGGTGCCGATGCTGCCGGAAGTGCTGTCTAACGGCCTGTGTTCGTTGAACCCGGACGTGGATCGGCTGTGTATGGTGTGCGAGATGACCATTTCTGCCACCGGCAAGCTGACGACCTACAAATTCTACGAAGCCGTGATGCGTTCCCATGCGCGCCTGACCTACACCAAGGTGTGGCATATGTTGCAAGGCGATGCGGAGCTGCGAGCGCATTACCAGCCGCTGGTAGGCGGATTGGAAGAGTTGCACAAGATGTATCAGGTGCTGGAAAAAGCGCGCGAAGAGCGCGGCGGCATTGCCTTTGAAACCGAAGAAGCGAAGTTTATTTTTAACGCGGAACGCCGTATCGAACGCGTGGAATCGATGGTGCGCAACGATGCGCACAAACTGATTGAAGAGTGCATGATCCTGGCTAACATCTCGGCGGCCCGGTTCGTTGAGAAAAATCAGGAGCCTGCGCTGTTCCGGGTGCACGATCGCCCGAGTGAAGACCATGTGCTGGCGTTGCGTAGCGTGCTGGGTGAGCTTGGGTTGACGCTGAAAGGCGGTATGAAACCGGAGCCCAAAGACTACGCCGAACTGATGACGCTGGTGGCGGAACGCCCCGATCATGAAATGCTGCAAACCATGATGCTGCGCTCGATGAAGCAGGCGATTTACGATCCGGAAAACCGCGGCCACTTTGGTCTGGCGCTGACGTCATACGGTCACTTTACGTCTCCGATTCGCCGCTATCCCGATCTGTCACTGCACCGCGGCATCAAGTATTTGTTGAGCGATCGCCGTGAACGCTGGACGCCGACCGGCGGCTGGCACAGCGATCTGAATGAGATGCTGCAACTGGGCATGCACTGTTCTTTGACCGAGCGACGTGCGGATGAAGCGACACGCGATGTCGCCGACTGGCTGAAGTGTGACTTTATGCAGGACCACGTGGGAGAATCCTTTACCGGGATCATCGCCAGCGTCACCGGCTTTGGCTTCTTCGTCCGCCTCAACGATCTGTTTATCGACGGTCTGGTGCATGTCTCCACGTTGGATAACGACTACTACCGTTATGACAATATAGGTCAACGCTTGATCGGTGAATCGAGCGGGCAAGTCTATCGTCTCGGTGACGAAGTCGAAATTCGCGTGGAAGCGGTCAATATGGACGAACGCAATATCGATTTCTCTCTGCTCTCCAGCACCCGTAAAGTGCGCGGTGAAGGCAAGACCGCACGCGACAAGGCGAAAAAACCTGTCCGCCGTGAGGCTCGGCCCCCACGTCGCGGTGGTAAGAAGCCGGCCAATTTTGAACCTGATAGCGCGTTCCGCAAGGACGAAAGCGCAGGGAAAAAGGCGGCGCCCGATAAGGTGAAAGCCAAGGCCAAAGCGAAGAAAAAGACCGACAAGACGCAGAAAAACGTCGAAAAAACGCGTAAGATCGCCGCCGCCACCAAGGCGAAACGCGCCAGTAAAAAGAACGCGGCACAGTAAATGCCCGCAGCGAACGGCGGAGTTTCCGCCGTTCGTTAACACACCACGTTTGAAGAGTATCAATGAGCGAAATTATTTACGGTATCCACGCAGTCAACGCCCTGTTAGAACGCGATCCGCAGCGTTTTCTGGAAGTGTTCATCCTGAAAGGGCGTGAAGATCGCCGCTTGCAACCGGTGATCGCCGCCCTGGAAGCCAATGGCATCGTGATTCAGGTGGCGAATCGTCAATGGCTGGATAGCAAGGTTGAAGGGGCGGTGCATCAGGGGATCGTGGCGCGGGTTAAAGAGGGGCGCCAGTATCAGGAAAACGATCTGCCGGCTCTGCTGGCAAGCGTAGCACAGCCGTTTTTATTGGTACTGGATGGTGTTACCGATCCTCACAACCTCGGTGCGTGCTTGCGTAACGCGGATGCCGCCGGGGTGCATGCGATCATTGTGCCGCGCGATCGTTCTGCGCAACTCAATGCCACCGCAAAAAAAGTGGCCTGCGGGGCCGCGGAAAATGTTCCGTTGATCCGCGTGACCAATCTGGCGCGCACGCTGCGCGTGTTGCAGGAAAATCAGGTGTGGATCGTTGGGACGGCGGGTGAAGCCGATCATACGCTCTACCAAAGCAAGCTGACTGGCCCGCTGGCGCTGGTAATGGGCGCGGAAGGGGAAGGGATGCGCCGCTTGACGCGTGAACACTGCGATGAGTTGATCAGTATCCCGATGGCCGGTAGCGTCTCGTCGCTTAACGTTTCCGTCGCGACCGGCGTTTGTCTGTTTGAGGCGGTCAGGCAGCGTCTGGCGTAACCACGCCGCTTTTGTACATCAGCGCGCTTGTTTAGCGGTACAGCACGGCGCGTGATGTCCACATGTTGGTCAATGCGTGCTCTTGCTTCAACGTGATGGTGTAATAGCGTGCGCCGTAAGCGTCCGCTTTTTGTTGAATGGCGCGATCGGCGTCGTCGGTACTGCCTCGCACGGTAACCGATATCGAACCCATTTTCTCTAAGGTGCCGGTTTGGGCATAGACGATAAGCTGCGCATGCGGTGTTGGCGGTGGCAGCGGCATGGGTTTGCCTTGAAAAGCGCTACAGGCGTACAGTAGCGTCGTGAGGGAAAGGGCGGTTAACCGCTTGAGCGCAGTCATAAGTTCCTTGCAACAATAAAAAAGGGCGCATGATGTTGCGCAGTGTAGCGCGGCGTGCCCTGAGTGAACAGGGGCGTTAAGCCCCTTTATGGTGACGCGTTATTTTACCAGATGAACGGATTTAACGTCGATTTCAACGCTATTCCAGTCTTTATCCACTTCGCCTTCAATGCGGATTTTGTCGTTGGGTGTGACCGTTTGCCCTGCCCAGCGCTTGTCATCGATATCAACATGGACGGTGCCAGAGCTGTCGCGGAACTCGTACAGTTCATGACCTAACTGCCGTACCAGATGACCTTCCAATACCACCCAGGCATCGTCCCTGAGTGTTTTAGCCTGTTCTACGGTGGTCAAACCGGGCACCGGGCCCTTAAATCCTCCCGAGGTAGCGCCTGCGCTGTTCGGCGCGACAAATCCCCCTTGTTGCGCCATCGCACCAACAGAAACCGCACCCAATAACAGGGCGATAAACGTTCTCTTCATCATGATGTCCTTAAGGGTTATGGCCTGAGGTAAATTGTGGACGGTTATGCTCTTATTCTCAAGAAATGAAACGCTTTATCCTGTCTGTTGCCGGTTTTGTTGTGTCTTATAGCAAGGGTGTTTTCTGTAACATGCTGTTTATTATTTGATTTATCATCCCGCCTTTTTTTCACTCTCTCTTTTGGCGTTTACTTGAGAAAGGTATCTTGTCATGACGTTGTTACTTCCTGTTTCGGGCTCGTCTTGCAGCCCGATGTGTTCTGTAATGTCACCGTCAGCGTGTAAAACCCCACATAAAACGGTCCATGGCGATCTCAAACCGTTACGGCACAAGCTACGTGCGGTTTCGGCTTCCCCACTGACGCTGATGTCCAGCGCTGAAACCTGTTGCACCGCACCCAAACCCGACAATAAGAGGGGGAACAAAGCGACGTCGCGCGTTAAAAAGACGCTGCTATTGGGCGGATTATTGCTGCTGGGCGGCATGGCGTGGCGTGGGGGAACGGCGGGGATCGGCATGCTCCGTTCACGATACCAGGATGAACCGGGGATGATCCCTCACGGTTTTTATCCTGGCAATGAGAGCGTGGCTGCGTTTTATCCCTATTTGCCGCCCTCTGGACATGCCGTTAGCGTGCCGGACCGTTTACCGCTAGCGCCAGAGGCAAGGGAACGCGCCAGCGCACCTGCTAAGGTGGAGAACGGGACGGATGCGCATCGGCATCTCGAGGTGCTATCAGACACAGAGCATGCTGCGCTGGCAGCGTATTTGCGGCAGTTTATGACCCTGGGAGGATGGCACCCGGATAAGGGGGCACGATTCCAGCGCGGTACGGAGAACCTACCTTCACCGGCTTCACGTTTTAGCCAGATGTACGACCGCGCTAAATTACCGGCAGCCGATAAGCCCCATATCATTGCGACATTGAGCGATGAATTTTTGCGTTTTCCGCCGCAAGAGATAAAAGCACGAGAGCCTGCGTACGCCTGGATGGTTCTCGATATGTTATTGCTGGGGTTGGGAGAGAAAGAGACGCCGTTTCGCCTCAGCTATCAAAAGCTGGGACGCGCCTCCCGGCGGCGGCTGACGAAATTCAGTCATATCCGCTACGTCAAACAGTATCTGGATGAAACGCCCCCGCATTTTGCACCGCGCCGCAAGACTGCCTTAGCGCAACAATTGATGAAAAAATATGCGTCAGTGTCGCGCCAGCATGCTATTCAGCACTCCGCTTACTGGCAGGCAAATGCGGCCGGTCTGAACCCGGTGATAACGGGCATCTATGATAAATACTATGCGCAACTGGCGGAGCATTTCCCACCTCCGGCGTTAAATCAATCTCATGACGTGATGCTTGGCCGCCGGATGCTCAACGGGCAGAGGCTCTACCTGCCCGTGCAGTTTACCACCAAAGAAATCTATCTGGGCGTTCACGCGCGCGAAGCCCTTGCCATGGGCGATCCCTCATTTTACTTCCCGCCCAACATCGACCACTTTGTACATCTGGTCAGTGTGGAGAAACCCAATATTGCAGATCGTATTTCCACTGAACTTGGCGCGTTGCTCAGTGAACTGAAGGTCAATGTAAAATTTCAGCGCTTGTTTGAGGCAACGCTCGATTTTCGCGCTATTGGTATTGTGATCCATGCGCTTGAAACGCTTCCTTCATCGGATATTCCCCCTGCCATTCGCTATTTCCTTGACGGGAAACTCAACCCACAACTGGTGACCATGAAGAATAACGTTGTCCCGCATCTTCTCGCCCTGTCTACGGTGCTTGATTCGCGCGTGGTGTATATTTCTCTAGCCCATTCAGAGGTGAAAATCGCCGATCGTTATGCGTTTGATGCTGAATGTGAAGCGTTCATCCGTAAGCATCTTTCGGTCTTTGATGAACAACGTCTGACCGCGGGGGAATTAAAACCCACGCTGATGTGTAATCCGGATATTTACCGGGGTATGGCATTGCCTGACTATTGCCTGCGACCCGCGTTGCAGTTGGAATATCGACCGCATTATCAGCATCAGCTTTATCAGGCGCTGGTGGATCAGTTAGCCAAGAACATTGATGCGGTGGTGTATACCCCTGATGAGTTTAGCCGCGATAAGCAGCTGATGTTTTACAAGCGGGTGTTGGCGACCACGGGCACTATTGCAGGCATACTGCTGATGGCCGTGACCGGGCCTGCGGGCGCTGCGGTTTGGGCGACCGTTGGGCTTTCCTCTGGTATCGGTGAAATTGCCGTCAATCTGCATCAGGCAGCCAGTACTGATAACGGCGTAGTGTATAAAAATGCGCTCTGCGAAGCCCAGATCGGCGCGTGGTTTCTGGCTTTCGGCACCCTGAGCGATGTCATCGGTGTCGGTCGTTTGAGTGTCAAACAAATACAGGCGCGCCAGGCGATGGCCTTTGCGGGCAAGCGTAAACCGCTGGTGCGTACATCTGCCCGAATAAAAGGCAACAAAATCAGGGGGGAGCGGCGCCACGGCGGCAAGCGGCTGTATAAAAACAGCCCCGATTTTACCTCCATCAATATACGCAACGCGCGCGACATTGGCACCGTCGGGTATCGCACTCTGGCGGATAACCATTATGTGCAGTTTTTTACCAGAAACCCCAAAGGGGCCAGGCAACAAGGGAGCAAAACCCTGGTGATTTCCGCCCATGGCGGATACGTCGATAGCGATATGACTCAGCCCAGCATTATGCTTCCCTCGGATATCACGTTGAAGATGCTCTCTCCGCATGGCACCTTTCTTGAGGATCCCGGTCTGGATGCCGTTATGAATGACGAGGCCGGTTTCCGGGCATTTTTAACGGTCAGAGGGAAAAAGCAGGAGACGCATTTTATCCCCCAGCACCACGATGAGTGGCGCTATGCCGACGATTATCAGCCTCACAGGGCAAAGAACAGCATGGGACGCTCGGAGGGGTTGCAAAATTATCGCCATTTCCATTATGAAGGTGACACAAAATGGAAGATCGGTCAGGCGTTGGTGAAAAATCGGCGACTGGCAGCGGAACACAAGGCCACGTTAAGCGATGTGCTGATCGTGAACACCGGGATCAAACTTGAAGTTGATACCGATCCGCTGTTGGCAAGCGTTCAGCGCGTAATTGATCTCGACCGGGAAGGGCAACTGCGCAATATGAAAGGAGAGCGCTATAACACGCTGGTGTTCTCCCATTGCCGCTGTAATTTTGCACTGCCTGAGGAACAGATATCGACGTACCGGTTGACGTATCCGCGACCGCCGAGCCTGACTGAGGGGCAGAGCCTGGTCAGGGTAACACGCACAACCTTGACGCGCGAACACGCGGGTCTGCCCTTCACGCGTAATGATACCGATCTGGGCGACGCCGCGTTATCGTTTAGCACATTACCTGTCGTGTAAACACCACCGGCCTCACGCTGCCTGAACGCAGCGGAGGCCAGGATGATGCCTGCGGTTAGCGTAACTGCGTCAGCGAATGGGTGGCCTCGTTAATCTGAAACACGCTAACCAGTTCGGTAAGATGATGGCCTTTCTGGCGCAATCCTTGTGCGGTGTATTCCGAATTACTCACCAACTCAGTGCTTTTCTGCGTCGCCTGACCAATCTGCACCACGGCGATATTGACCTGTTCGATGCCGGTTGATTGCTCGCGTGAGGCGGTGTCAATTTCATTGATGATGGTGCTGAGCTGATGAATACGTTGCAGCAAATCGTCCATCGCCGACTGGGTTTTGGCGGAGATACGGTAGCCCGCTTCAATTTTTTCCAGCGATTCGTTAATCAGCGTTTCAATTTCCTTGACCGCGGTTGCGCTGCGCTGTGCCAGTGCGCGCACTTCGGCGGCAACCACGGCGAAACCTTTACCGTGTTCCCCGGCGCGAGCCGCTTCTACCGCCGCGTTCAGTGCCAGAATATTGGTCTGAAACGCGATGGACTCGATCACCGAGGTGATGTCGGAAATGCGTTGCGATGAATCCTTGATGTCGCTCATGGTCGAGACGCTGTCGCTCACGCGCTCGCTGCCGTGCTGTGCGGCGTTTGCGCTCTCTTCCGCCAACTGGCGCACGCTGGAAACGTTGTCCGCATTCTGCCTCACCGTCGCTGAAATTTGCTCCATGCTGGCAGAGGTTTCCTCCACGCTGCTGGCCTGGCGGCTGATCTGCTCGCTGATGTTTTCACTATCCTGCGCCAGCGCATCGGTACTGGCGCTGATCTCTTCTGCGGAGGCACGCACCTGTGCGACGATGCGCGTCAGTCCTTGTCCGATGCCGTTAATGGCACCGATCAAGCGGCCCACTTCATCATTGCGTTGCGTGGTCAGCGTGGCTTGCAGGTTCCCGGCAGAGAACTGTTCCGCCACTTTCACCACGTCTTCCAGCGGTCGGCTGAGCCATTGGCGCGTCAGTAACATAAAGAACACGGCGAATATCAGCGTCAATAAGGCACCGCCTGCCAGAAACAGATTGCGCGTGTGAGTGATGTTAGCCAGCAGGCTGCTTTTGCTCAGCGTACCGACGATCACCCATCCCCACTGCGGCACTGCCTGAAACACCATCACTTGTTCCTGTTCGTTCGGCGACACGCTGTTATCTCGGTACTCCAGCGTACCGTCATGGGCGCCCAGAATGCGGTTCAGTGTGCCTTCAGACCAATCAGGACGCTGGTTAGCGCGCGTTGCGTGGTAGAGGTAATTACCAAGTTCGTTGCCTTTTTTCGCATTAATCACGAAGAAATGGCCATCTTCACCGATGCGCTTTTCCAAAATGCGTTGCTGCATCAGCGTGAATTCACGGGTGATATCGATGCCGACAAACTGGATACCGATAATCTGGCCTGACGTATCCTTGATAGGGGTGTATTGGGTGATGTACTGCTTGCCGAACAGCGGAGCCAGTCCGCTATAGGTTCCACCCTTCATAATGCTGGCGTAGGCGGCACTTTCTCTGTCGAGTCGGGTGCCGATGGCGCGGGTGCCATCCTCTTTTTTCAATGAGGTTGTGGTGCGCACAAAGTCATCACCATCACGCACAAACAGCGTTGAAATGGCGCCGGTGCGGCTGAGAAAATCATCCACGATGGCAGTATTCGCGTTCAACTGTGTGTCACCCGCTTTCAGCGTGGGCTGTGAACCCTCGCCGAACGGCACCCGTTGTGTGGTATCAATGCTGTATTGGGTAGGGAGGAAGCTGGCGAACAGCGTACTGTAGTTGCCCACTTCCGCTTGTAACCCGGCATCGTACATAGTGATCATGTCTGTTACACCGGTCACCTGGCTTTGCATATCGTGCAGCGTCAGCGCTTTTAACTGATCGCCCGCAGAACGCGTCAGTGACAGTGTGAAAACCAAAAACAGCACGGCCACACTCAGCGAGGCGATCGCTGAGAGCTTGATGCCTAAACCCCAGTGTCGAAAAGAAGAAAATTGCAGCATGCTATGTCTCTTTTATTAGTGCAATCCGTGCTGGAAAATGACCCATGATGTTGTCAACCGCCGGACCGCCAAGCGCCAGCAGTTAACGCCAGTAACGGCAGAGTAAGTAAATAATTCATCTGATTTGTGTAACTTTACATTGCAGTCTTGGTTATAAATCATTGCGAATTTGTATTTAAAAAAAATTTATTTTTGGTGATAGGGTGTTAGGCAACCCGAGTTTATGCTTAACGATGTGCGGAAAGAAAAAAGAGAGAGAACCCACATGGTAGAAATTTCGCCAGATACGCTGAACGGGATTAATGTCTTGCATGCAACCCCTAGCGGTAAGCAGGAGTATCCGTTACCGACGATATTCTTTTTTCATGGCTATACCTCGTCCAAGGAAGTATACGCCTATTTTGGCTATGCGTTAGCACAAGTGGGGTTTCGTGTTATTTTGCCTGACGCGGCGATGCACGGTGCGCGTTATGATGGCGATGAGGCCCGCCGTTTACGCCATTTCTGGGATATTCTGCAGTTTAACGTGCAGGAATTGCCGGGGTTGGTGGATGCCGCGCGCCAACGCGGATGGATTGCGGATGAGAAAATCGGCGTCGCGGGCGCATCGCTCGGTGGCATGACCGCGTTGGCCAGCATGGCACGCTATCCGTGGATTTCAGCCGTCGCGGCGTTTATGGGGTCCGGGTATTTTTCTGCGCTGTCGCGCTCGCTTTTCCCTCCGGTTCCCGTTGGGAGTCCGGGGTCTGACGATCTGTTGCGCCAGTTGGCGCAAACGCTGGTCAATTATGATGTCACCGATCGGCTGTCTGCGTTGGCAAATCGCCCGTTATTGCTGTGGCATGGCGATGCGGATGATGTGGTGCCCGCCGCCGATAGCGCGCGCTTGTATGAGGCACTGAAAGCGGATAATCAGCATCATAACGTCACCTACCTGACTGAACGTGACGTGGGGCACCGTATCACTCCGGTGGCGCTGACGGCGGGCAGCCGCTTCTTTACCCGGCATTTTGCCTCCGTGCCGCTGCCTGACGTATCCCATTGATGCAGTTTGGTTATTATTCAGGGTAGATGGATGCCATCTGCCAGTGGTTGAAGGCCAGGCAGTACGCCTCTCCATTTTCGGCATAAAGCGCGATACCGCGCCCTTCTGTTGGCGGATAAATGCGGCTGGTGAGACAGGTTTCCCCTTGATTGACAAAGACTTCCACCGAGGAGCGGTCGATAAAAATCCGCAGATCAAGCGTGTCACCGTCGGGCAGTGCCACACTGCGATAGCCGCCGACGCCCAGCCCCGATTGACTGCGATCCAACACCAAACGACGAGACTGGGTATCGACATAAAACCGGGTGATGTAGCGCCGATCGTCGCTAATGGCAATCTCGATGCCGAAGCGCTCCGCCTGGCTTTTTTTAATGTCCCACGTCAGGTGAATTTCTGCCTGAAGTGCGCTGATCCCCAGCCTGCGCCGCTGGTTATTCAGGGAGAAGGCGGGCAGTGAGTGTGCTTCTCGGCGCAGTGCTTCCAGTTCCCGCACCGGCACCATTCTGACGCGCCCTTGCGCATCCAGCGTCAGTTCACGTGGTAACGTGAGGCATCCGGCCCAACCGTCGGCCTGGGTTGGCCTATCGGACTCCCACATATCCATCCAGCCGAACAGCAAGCGGCGTCCATCGGCAGCCACGAAAGATTGTGGCGCATAGAAATCGTGCCCGGCATCCAATTCCTGAAAATGCTGCTCAAGCGTAAAGGGATGGTCCGGTTGCCAGCGCCCTAGAAGATAGCCGCTCTGAAAGCGATTACGGTAGCGATAGCCTTCAGGCGTCATGCCCTGTGGTGAAAACATCAGCAGGTATTTGTCGCCCAGCGGGAAGAAATCCGGGCATTCCCACATATAGCCCAACCAGCGATCGGCTTTAGCCAACACCCCTTCCAGACGCCATTGGAATAGCGAGGTGCCGCTGTAGAGCAAGACCTGACCAACATCATTGGCATCACGTGCGCCGACCACCATAAACCAGCGGCCATGCTGCTTCCAGACCTTGGGATCGCGGAAATGCATGATTCCGTCGGGCGGGGTGGCAATCACGCCGTGTTTGGTGAAATGGAGGCCATCTTCGCTGGTGGCAATGCATTGTACCTGGCGGATCGCGCCGTCATTGCCGACACCCTGTAACCATACGTGGCCGGTATAGATGAGCGTAAGAAGGCCATTGTCATTCACGGCGCAGCCTGAAAAACACCCGTCCCTATCGAACGCATCGCCAGGTGCCAGCGCAATGGGTTGATGCTGCCAGTACACCAAATCGTGGCTGGTCATGTGCCCCCAATGCATTGGGCCCCCGTGTTCATCATAAGGATGGTGTTGATAAAACACATGATAGAGACCATCACAGTACGCCAGCCCGTTCGGATCGTTCATCCAGCCCGTGGGTGGGGCGAGATGGAAAGCCGGGTAAAAACGCGCTTTTCGCTGCTTTTCCAGCAGGCGCTGAGCCTTGCTGTCATCGTGAAGCATTTGGTTTTTTATCATGGCATGCACCTGTCATCGTTGCTGAACAACGGTTCCACTGGAGAGAGCCGCCCGGATTGGATGATAAAAATTGTTGACGTTAACACTGAGGCTGGCAAACGGTCGTATCGGGTAACTGGGAGATATATCACGATTACTGGCGCTAACTCGTTAATAATACGTGATTTGTATTGATTTTTGTAAGTTTGGTTTCCTAAAAGCGGCGCAGAAGCCATGACGAAACGGCGAGAGAACGTCTTGCGCTTATTAACAGGGATAAGTATACTGACGCGTCATTTTTTCAGCCGCATACACACACGTTCCTTGCTTCCATGGGCCGCGGCTGACCCTGACAGGAGGCTGAAAAATCCGTAAGGAGCTATTCGATGCGTCATTACGAAATCGTATTTATGGTCCATCCTGACCAAAGCGAACAGGTTCCGGGCATGATCGAGCGCTACACTGGTGCTATCACTGGTGCAGAAGGCAAGATCCACCGTCTGGAAGACTGGGGCCGCCGTCAGCTGGCTTACCCGATCAACAAACTGCACAAGGCTCACTACGTTCTGCTGAACGTTGAAGCACCGCAGGAAGTGATCGATGAGCTGGAAACTAACTTCCGCTTCAACGATGCCGTTATCCGCAGCATGGTTATGCGTACCAAACACGCTGTAACTGAAGCGTCTCCAATGGTGAAAGCGAAAGACGAACGCCGTGAGCGTCGTGATGAATACGCTGAAGCCGGTGATGATGCTGAAGCTGGGGATTCTGAAGAGTAATTGCCGTGGCGACCGCTAATCGTCTGGAACTGTCTGGCATGATATGCAAGGCACCGGTACGAAAGGTCAGCCCGTCGGGCATTCCTCACTGCCAGTTTGTGCTTGAGCACCGCTCGGTACAGGAGGAAGCCGGACTCCGTCGGCAAGCGTGGTGTCGTATGCCCGTGATTGTCAGCGGACGTGAGTCGCAAGCAATTACCCACAGTATAACGGTCGGTATGCACATCAGGGTTCGAGGCTTTATTTGCAGCCATCAAGGTCGCAATGGGCTGAACAAACTGGTGTTACATGCCGAGCAGATTGAATTGATAGATTCTGGAGACTAGCCAAATGGCACGTTATTTCCGTCGTCGCAAGTTCTGCCGTTTCACCGCGGAAGGCGTTCAAGAGATCGACTATAAAGATATCGCAACGCTGAAAAACTACATCACTGAAAGTGGTAAAATTGTCCCGAGCCGTATCACCGGTACTCGTGCCAAGTATCAGCGTCAACTGGCCCGTGCTATCAAGCGCGCGCGCTACCTGTCTTTGTTGCCGTACACTGATCGTCATCAGTAATCGGCCACAGTCCACTAACGAGACTTTGAGAGGATAAGGTAATGCAAGTTATTCTGCTTGATAAAGTAGCAAATCTGGGCAGCCTGGGTGATCAGGTAAACGTTAAAGCGGGCTATGCTCGTAACTTCCTGGTTCCGCAGGGCAAAGCTGTGCCGGCAACCAAGAAAAACGTTGAGTTCTTCGAAGCGCGTCGCGCAGAACTGGAAGCCAAACTGGCTGACGTTCTGGCTGCTGCTCAAGCGCGTGCTACGCAACTGACTGAACTGGGTACCGTTACCCTCGCGTCCAAAGCGGGCGACGAAGGCAAACTGTTCGGTTCTATCGGTACGCGTGACATCGCTGATGCTGTTACCGCTGCTGGCGTTGCTATCGCAAAAAGCGAAGTTCGCCTGCCAAACGGTGTACTGCGTACGCTGGGCGACCACGAAGTGAGCTTCCAGGTTCACAGCGATGTGTTCGCTACGCTGAACGTGCTGGTAGTTGCTGAATAAGCAATGCCACTGTGCCTTCGGGCGCTGAGCGTTATGCGTGAAACGCCGACCTTCGGGTCGGCGTTTTGCATTTTATGGATTATGGGTAAGCACAATAAAGGCATTTGGGCGTATGCTAACCCGGTTTATGACGGGAGGTTATCGCTATGTCCGCAGCCGTTGATGTGCCGCGTATTCATTTACAGCGAGTTTATGATGCGCAATTGCCCTTTGCACACCCCGCGTTTCTGGTGGATAGACTCTGGCCGCGCGGCGTTCGAAAAGAGCGCCTGGAAGGCGCGCAGTGGCTTAAAGAGGTTGCGCCCAGCACTGCACTGCGTCAGGCATTCCACGCAGCGCCAGACGGGTGGGACGCGTTTGTTGCGCACTATCGTGCCGAACTGGCGCAGCAAAGCAGTTGGCAGATGATTACGTCGGCGTTAGCCTGCTCGGGTGAAGTCACATTGCTCTATGCCAGCAAAGACCCGCAGCGCAATCATGCGCAGGTACTGCGGGATTTTCTGCTCGCGCAATGCAATGCCTGAAGGATCTTAACGCGTGCGGAGAAATACGCCGTCGGATTGGCGCGTGAAGTGCACCCGTTGGCCATCTGCCGTTTCAATCTCCAGTTCAGACACCATTCCCTGCGCATTGAGCCGCAGCTTGACCTGTTGCCCGGCACGCAGGTTGCTCAGCGGCTTGTCCCTTCCTTCCACCTGAGCCATCGCAAAGACATCATTGACGGGCAGGTTGTTGTCCCTGAACAGTTGCGCCAGCGTTTGCCCTGCGGCAATCGGATAGGTCTGCCAGGCCGGTGCGGCTGTTTCCACCGGCGCTGGCGTGCTATCAGCGAGGTTGGCGTGCATCGGCGCCGATTCATTCAGTGCGATGGGCGTGGCTGATGGCGGAGTGCGTGATGTTGGCGGCGAATAGGGCCACAGCAGCGCAATCAGCAGCAGTGCAAAGGCAATCAGAATCGCACGGCGGTGGAAGGCTGGCAGCGGATCCATCCAGTGGTAGCTGTCTGGGTGATGCCACAGGCTTCTCAATTTATCCCGCACGCGCTCACGCTGTGCTGACAGGATGAGAGAGGGCGCATAACGCTGTTTTTCGGCCCGAGCCAAAGGCAAACGCGGCAGAACGCGTAGAACGCTGCGAATCAGCGCTTGATAATCCCTTGCGGGGGCTACTCGTTTCCTGGGCGCGATTCTGCCCATGGTGACCTCTCTTGCAACGATAGCAACCTGTAAAGCTGCCCAGTATATAGGTAACGCGCCAACGAAAGTAATACAAGAGTCATAATCGCTAACGTGTTGATGCTTAAGGTAACAAATTTGAGAGAAAGTGGAACCCTTAGTATAGAATAGGGCGTGGTATTCGCTCGCCTTTCATACTGGCAGAGCCGGTTTTCTTCGCTGTGCGCCGACTTTCGCGCTAGCCGCGCGCCGCGGACAAGATAACGATCGCACAGAAGATTTTACCCTGCCGTCCAGCGCTGTTATGCTGCGTTTTCATTTTTTTACACAATGAGGAACATCCATGAGCACCCCTTCTTACGAGAGCGTTGAGGCGCAGGCCAGTTACGGTATTGGTTTGCAGGTTGGCCAACAGTTGCAAGAATCTGGCCTGGAAGGGCTAATCCCTGAAGCGTTGGTGGCCGGTCTGCGTGATGCACTGGCAGGCAATGCGCCCGCCGTGCCTGTGGATGTTGTACATCGTGCGCTGCGTGAAATTCATGAACGTGCTGATGCGGTGCGCCGTGAGCGCCAGCAAGCGTTGGCCGTTGAAGGACAACATTTCCTGGCTGACAATGCCGGTAAAGACGGCGTCAACCAGACGGAGTCTGGTTTGCAATTCCGCGTGCTGACTCAGGGTGAAGGGGCGATCCCTGCACGACAAGATCGCGTGCGTGTGCACTACACCGGCCGCCTGATCGATGGCAGCGTGTTCGACAGCTCCGTGCAGCGCGGGCAGCCGGCAGAGTTTCCAGTAAGCGGTGTTATTCCTGGCTGGATTGAAGCGCTGACGCTGATGCCGGTCGGTTCCAAATGGGAACTCTATATTCCGCACGATCTGGCCTATGGCGAACGTGGTGCTGGTGCATCCATTCCGCCGTTCAGCGCGCTGATTTTCGAAGTCGAGCTGCTGGAAATCCTCTAATGCAGGCGCAGGGGGCATTGAATGATGCTCCCTGCAAATGCTGATCAAGACAGTTCAAACGGGCGGATTCACTGCCAGGTGCGACATGATATCGCCGACGGCTTCACCCGGCGTTGATCAACGCCGGAGAGTGTAACGCTGGCAACAAAGACAATGACGCAGGGAACGCTGTGCAGCCTATTACCCGACCGCACAGTGTAATACCGCGATTCTGCGTTATTCGCCGCGCAGCGCCCGGGGGAACAGGATGTTGTTCTCCAGATGGATATGTTCCATCAGGTCGCTGATAAACACGTTGATACCGGCGTACAGCGCGCGCCAGGTGTTGCAGGCGTTTTCCGGCGGAGTCACGTTGTTGGTCAGGTTTTTCACCACTTCCAACTGTTGTCCCGCGTCATCATGCTCATGTTCCATCACCGAGATTGGGCCAGAGGCTTGTGCGCCCATACCCGCCTGAATCATCGGGAACAGAATGCGCTCTTCTTTCATCATGTGCTGCGACAGATCGTCAAGGATCAAGGTTAACTGCGCGGACAGTCCGCGCGGGCACGCCGATTTTTCATGGTGAACGCGCTCCACTTTTTCAGCCATCAGGATCAATTCCGGTAACTGCTCGCGGTGACGATCGTGATAACGCTGGATGATGTGGGGAATGATGTCGCCCAGCGGTGCTGAAGGCCAGTGGGTTTCTGTTGAAGGTTGCTCCGCCAGAGCGCTCAGGCGCGCTTCCAGTGCCTCAATGTCCAGCTCCAGCTTGTTGGCGGCACGCAGCAGCGTTTGCTTGCCGCCGCAGCAAAAATCGAGATTAAATTCACGGAAAAGTACAGTAGCGCGAGGAATGGCAATAGCCAATTCCCCCAGCGTACGATCGCGGTAATGCATGATAAGGCCCTCAGCGGTGAAAACATTAAGATGTATTTTAAATGCATCTTATGGCGATGGATATAACTAAAAAGAGGTACGGTGAGGGGGGTTACTGAGGTTTAAATTTAACCGGGTGATACCCAGACCAGAGCTGTCGCTTTTCCGGTTCCTTGGGTAGCGTTTTCCGCACAAAACTCCTGCCCGTATTGGTGAGCAAGCGGTTCAGATCAATAGGGGTATTGCCTTCGCTTTTGAACGCGCGGTCAAACTTTTTTTCTTTAATCGATTCTGGACTTAACGAGTCGACATAACCAGAAAACGCTTTTGTCTCCCGTTTGAAAGCATTGGCAATTTGTTGGCCCAAAGGGTTCGAACCATCTGCTGAGTAACAAGAAATGACTCTGATGTGCTGATAAAACGCCAGCGTTTCTGCTCGGTAATGATAGTCATACATGTACTTTAGGTCTGCACCATCAACCCTATCCGGTTTTCCCTCTAGTAACAGACTCATTTCTCCCTTGCCGTTGTCGTTAATGCGCCCATGGCCGAGGATGTTTAACCGTTTGGTACCTTTATACGTATCGTCGAACCAATAAATATGGCGTTCGTTTGGGTTGGTTTTTAAGTCACGAAAATCATGGCCCCAGCGGACATAGCGATCGTCCGACTTATCAGTGCTAAGCAGATTAACGTCCGAATCATGCACAATGGAGGCTAAGTTTTGCAAAAAAGACGGCGTAAGTGGTTCTTTGGGAAGCGATGATCGCGTTCCAGATGGCACGTTCATTAGCTGGAGGGGGGGGAATGGCGTAATCGGCATCGTAAATCAATGGTAATCACCTGATGTAAACATGTGTACATTTTGACAGGAGGGTAGTTAGTTAATCATCCATAAACAGATTGCTGGGCTACTGCGCCGTACTCCACGTGGTAATGGGCGAACTCTGCTACATCAATCCGATCGTTGACGCCGTCGATCGCATCAACATGATAGGAGAGAAGGCTGCTCCAATTAAGCAAGGATGAGAGGTAATGCTTTCTTTCTGTGGGAGCTCCTCCGCCTGTGCGGAGGATGCTGTGGGTAGAGTGACGTTGTCAGCAGGTTGAGAACGCCGCATTGAGCGGCGTTCTGTAGCCGATTACTGTTTTTGCAGGTCGAGGCGGTATAACGCAAAGCCCACGTCATCATGACCGAGGGATGTCATCGGGTATTGCGCTTTCTCTTTGATAAAGGCGGCTGCCTTCGCTGATGGCGCGGTTTCCACGCGGATATCCAGCGGCGTGTCACTGTTGATCGGCGCCAAACGCCAGTTGTTGTCCGCTTGAGGTTTCACCTCGCCCTGTTTTTGCGTTTCCGCGCTGATATAGGCAGCCAATACGGAACGGTTTTCATCCGGCGACGCGAAGGCCACGTACTTTTCTCCGGTTCCGGCAAATTTCTCGCCGTAGGCGCGGTAGTTATTGGTGGCAATCAGGAACGTCATCTTGGGATCGATAGGTTTGCCCTGATAGGTCAGATTAACGATCCGCTCGGCGTTGGGGTTCCGCGGCGCACACTCTCCGTCGTAACGGGCAGGCTGCGTCACATCGATCTGGTAGCTGACACCGTCAATCACATCAAAGTTATAGGTGCGGAAACCGTCCCAGTTGATCAGGGATTGCGGTGCCTTGCTGTGTACATCGATTTGATTGAATTGGCCCGCCGAGCACTCCAGCCACTCTTTCACCTGCTGTCCGTTCACTTTCACCACCACCAGCGTGTTGGGGTAGAGATAGAGATCGGCGGCGTTACGGAACGTCAGCTCACCCTTTTCCACTTCCACATAGCTGTTAGGATCGTTCTTTCTGCCGCCCGCTTTAAACGGTGCAGCGGCGGAAAGCACCGGGATATCCGCCAGATCGGGGTCGCCTTGAATAAAGTGCTGCACATAGGCGCGCTGCGCGTTATTGACGATCTGCACGGTGGGGTCATCCTGCACCAGTGACAGATAGCTGTACATGTTGTCAGCGGCTTTACCGATGGGTTTGCCGACAAAGGTGCGCGTTTGCTGATGCGCATCGGACAGCACGTTGACCAATTCTTTATCCGCGTCGGCACGCGATTGTTTTTGTGCCTTGTCGAAAATGGGGCGCGCTTGCGCTTTCCCCTGCGTCACCTGCCATTGGCCGCTGTCATTGTTAACCACCAAATCGACAATGCCCAGATGATCGCCCCATTGGCCGGGCATCACGGCGGGAACACCGTTCAAGGTGCCCTGCGCGATATCACTGCCGGGAATGGCGGCAAAATCTTTGCTGGGGAACACGGCGTGAGCATGGCCGAACAGAATGGCATTGATGCCCGGTATCTGGCTCAGGTAGTACACCGAGTTTTCCGCCATGGCCTTGTATGGCTCACCAGAAAGGCCGGAGTGGGGAATGACGACCACAATATCCGCCCCTTTCTGCCGCATTTCGGGCACCCACTTCTTCGCAGTTTCGGTAATGTCGGCTACGGTGACTTTGCCGCTCAGGTTGGCCTTATCCCACACCATGATCTGTGGCGGTACAAAACCGATATAGCCGATGCGTAACGTATGGGTCTTGCCATCGCGATCTTTTACCGGCGTGTCCTTGATCAGATAAGGCGTGAACAGCGGCTTGCCGGTTTTCGCGTCGAGCACGTTGGCGTTTACATACGGGAAAGCCGCACCGGACAGCGCTTTATGCAGATAATCCAGACCGTAGTTGAATTCATGGTTGCCGATGTTACCGACCGCATAGTCGAGACGGTTCATGGCGAGATAAACCGGATGCACCTCGCCCTGTTGCAGCCCCTTGGCCGCCATGTAATCGCCCAGCGGGCTGCCCTGGATCAGGTCGCCGTTATCCACCAGAACGCTGTTGGTGGCCTCCTGACGCGCACCGTGAATCAAACTGGCGGTGCGTACCAGACCGAATTTATCGGTGGGAGTATCTTTGTAATAATCGAAATCCATCATATTGCTGTGCAGATCGGTGGTTTCCAAAATACGCAGATCGACGGTGGCAGCGTGCAGTGAGGTGGTAACGAACAAGGCCACTAAACCTGGCGCGAGCGCGTGCTTCATATTGCCTGACTCCTTCATGTTGGCGTTGCACTTGGATTTGATACTCGTAAAGTATCCTACCAAAGGAAGTAAATTGGCATAGAATCATGACAGGTCAGTGGCGCACCTCACTCTTTTGACAAACAATAGGTCCGCTACTGCGTTGTAGGGTATACACCACGGGCACCAGAAAGACGAGGTTCATTATGTTGGAACAAATTTGCCAGTTGGCGCGCGACGCCGGTGCCGCCATCATGCAGGTGTATCAGGGCGAACGCCCGGTCGATGTCGCACATAAAAAAGATGCGTCTCCTGTGACCGCAGCGGATTTGGCGGCGCATGATATTATCAAGCAGGGGTTGGCGCAGCTGTTTGCTGATATTCCCTTGCTGTCGGAAGAAGATCCGCCCGCCTGGGACGTGCGCCAGCACTGGCAGCGCTACTGGCTGGTGGACCCGTTGGATGGCACCAAAGAGTTTCTTAACCGCAACGGCGAGTTCACCGTGAATATCGCGCTGATTGAAAACGGCGCGCCGGTGTTAGGCGTGGTTTATGTGCCGGTTACCGGTGTGATGTACGCGGCGGCGGGGGGGAAAGCCTGGAAAGAGGTGGACGGCGTGCGCCGTTTGATCCGTGTGAATCATGCGCATCCGCCGCTGGTGGTGGTGAGCCGTTCTCATCTGGACGCTGAGTTAAAAGATTATTTGCTTCAGCTTGGTGAACACCAGACGGTCGCGATTGGGTCCTCGCTCAAGTTTTGTCTGGTGGCTGAAGGCAAGGCCCAACTGTATCCCCGTTTCGGACCGACCAACGTATGGGACACCGCCGCCGGGCACGCCGTCGCTGCGGCTGCGGGCGCACAGGTGCATGACTGGCAGGGTAAAACCCTCAATTACGTGCCGCGTGAATCCTTTCTTAATCCCGGATTTCGCGTGTCGTTATTTTGATGTGTGCCGCAGTGTGAGCGAGACCGGCGTGGTGTGATGAGCGCCCACGCCGGTTATCTGTCGATGATTACTCTTTCAATAACTGTGGCAGCAGGCCCATCACCTGCTGCACGTCTTGCGCACTGAGCGCCCCGTCTTTGACATAGCGCACCTGCCCGCGCTTATCCAGCACCACTATTGCTGAACTTTTCGGTTCCAACTGCCAGGCTTTGCGAACATTGCCGTTGCTGTCGACGATAAACTGCGACCAGGGAAAGGTTTTTTTACTCTCTTCAAGGCTGCTGCGCACAAACGGGCTGGTACCGATAATGGCGTCGTCGGTATTGACGATTGTCGTCGTTTGGTAATATTCACGCGCTAGATTAGCGGCCTTGATGGCACTTATCAGCGGATCGTTCATCTCTTTGGCCGATGTTCTACCGGCAATGTGCTGGATGACGCGCACCTTTCCCGCGAGCTGTGCGCTGTTCCAGTTCTGGTAGCTAAACTGCTGGTTTTGATACATCAGCTCCCCTTTATCGGCAACGCCGGTCGGGGGCAGAGTGTTGTTGAGCGTAAGGTTGTGCGCCATGCCGGGCAGCGCCAACAGGGTACACAGGCTAAACAGGGCTATTCGCAGACGCAGCGTCGAGGTGTGGCAGGCAGTCATAAAGTGTCCTCTGGTAGGGAGCGGCGAAGGTTACGCGAAACCGTTGCTTAAGCGTAGAGGAGGATATCTGGTCTGTCCTGTCTAAAATGTGATCGAGCTTCACAATTTTTGTTACGTAAAGGTAAAAATAAAACTATGCTGATCGATAACGGAACTATCTTATAACAGTCTGAAAACCCCGTGAATTATGCTGTTTTTTTGTGTGGAACTAAATGCCATCTGGCGACACTAATAGTTAGGCGTTCTATTAACGCGTTATTTTATACCCCGGTTTGGGGACAAGAGAAAAATGAAAACGGGAGGAGAGATACAATGCGGATCTTCGAACGTTACAACCCGTTAAAAGTCGCGAAGTACGTGAAAACGCTGTTTCGTGGCCGGTTGTATATCAGAGGCATCGGTGCTTTCGAGTTTGATTACGGCAAAATATTACTGCCGAAAACCCAAGACAAACAGCATTTGCTGGTGATGTCTGAGGTGAACCGTCAGGTGATACGACTGCAAGCCGACATGGGCTAACGGTTCAAGAGGAACGCTGCTGCCGCCAGTGATGGGCAGCAGCAATGGGCCAGCGGTTCGGGCTGGCGCAGATCGAGGATTAGCTTTTGGGTTCTGCCGTGGATTCTGTATCGGCAATGGACGTTGACGCTGTGTTCTTCTCTTCAAGACGGGTGACCAGCAACTGGTCAATCTTGTAGCTGTCGATATCCACCACTTCAAATTTATAGCCAGCAAAGCGGACATAATCGGTGCGTTTCGGAATCTTGCGCAGCGTATACATCATAAAGCCGCCGATGGTTTCGTAATTGTCCGAATGGGGAAAATCGTCGATATCCAGCGCACGCATCACATCTTCAATCGGCGTGCCACCATCGATCAGCCACGAGTTTTCATCACGCGCCACAATCTGCTCTTCCTGACCCTGACCGACCAGATCGCCCATCAGCGTGGTCATCACATCGTTCAGGGTGATGATGCCGACCACCAGCGCATATTCATTGAGGATCACCGCGAAATCTTCGCCCGCCGCTTTAAAACTCTCCAGCGCTTCCGAGAGTGTCAGCGTATCGGGCACGATCAGTGCGGTGCGGATTTGAATGCCGCCATTGAGCGCCAGGCTCTGGTTAGCCAATACCCGGTTAAGCAGATCCTTGGAGTCGACATAGCCTACGATCTGATCGATGTTGCCGTTACACACCAGAAACTTGGAGTGCGGTTGCTGGGCAATTTTCTCTTTGATTTGCGCTTCATCTTCGTGCAGATCGAAAAACACCACGCTTTCCCGCGATGTCATCGACGACGGCACAGTGCGTGATTCCAGCTCAAAGACGTTTTCAATCAATTCATGTTCCTGCTTACGCAGCACGCCCGCCAGCGCCCCGGCTTCTACCACCGCATAAATATCGTCGGAGGTGATGTCGTCGTTGCGTACCATCGGCAGTTTGAGCAAACGAAAGATCACATTCGACAGGCCGTTAAAAAACCATACCAACGGACGGAAAAAGAACAGGCAGAAGCGCATGGGATTGATAATCCGGATAGCGACCGCTTCCGGTGTCGTCATGCCAATGCGTTTCGGCGTTAAATCGCCCAACAGAATAAACAGGCTGGTCACCAGCACAAAGGAACAGGCAAAGCTGACGGTATCGGCCATTTCTGGCGTCATAAAGCGTTGGAAGAACAGGGTGAAATAGGGGGAGAATGCTTGATCGCCAATAATACCGGCCAGAATGGCCACGGCGTTAATGCCGATTTGAATAACGGTAAAAAAGATACCGGGCGTTTCCTGGAGTTTGAGCACCATAGCGGCGTTAAGGTTGCCCTCATCGGCCATCTGTTTAAGTTTTATTTTGCGTGAAGCGGCCAGCGATATCTCGGACAACGAGAAAAACGCACTGAGCGCGATCAGAAGAACTATCAGTAATAAACTGTTTAACATATGTTTTCCGGCCATCGTGGCCAGATCCTCAGGAAGGTCATGAATGCATGAATAGTAATAATCGCATTAGATGACAGAATGAATAACGCCGCCGTAACGGATGTCAGGCGGCGCAAGCATTATAACGGTGTTGATAGGCCATTTGGCAAGCATGGCGTAAAATATGAGCAATTTATCAGGCGTTGGGCGGTAAACACAGGCCGATGCCCGCCAATCCGCAATAGCCGCCGGGATTCTTGTGCAGGTATTGCTGGTGTTCATCTTCCGCGTAATAAAAGGGGCCCGCCTGAACGATTTCGGTGCTGATGGTGCGCGCATCACCGCTGGCGCGCATGGCTTGCTGGAAACGCGCCAGACTGGCCTGCGCCAACGTCATCTGTTCTGCGGTGAGCGTGTAGATGGCTGAGCGATACTGGGTACCAAGATCGTTACCCTGCCGCATGCCTTGCGCCGGATCGTGGTTTTCCCAAAACAGTTGTAGCAGGCGATCGTAGCTGATGACGGCTGGATCGTAGACGATGCGCACCGCTTCAGCATGATCGGTCAGGCCACTACAGACTTCACGGTAGGTTGGGTTCGGCGTAAAACCACCGGTGTAGCCTGCTGCGGTGCTGTAGACGCCTTCCTGCTGCCAGAACAAGCGTTCCACGCCCCAAAAACAGCCCATGGCGAACAGCGCAACGTCCATATTATCAGGAACGTGCGTCATGGAGTGTTGGCTGACAACGTGCAGGCGTGCCAGCGGCATCGGGGTGCCTCGCCCGGGCAGCGCGTCTGATTGACGGATACGTTGGTTTTTATCACTGTGCTGTGCCACGTTGTTACTCCCGCGATAATCCATGTTATTCATAGGTAGCAGAATAACTAAGAAAGTTCACGCTGTCTTTATGGTTAAAGCCCGTTTAAGGTTAAGGTGTTGCGCAACCTGCATTTTTGAAATTACTCATTACACTTTAGAGTGGGTGTAGATGAGGATGTTGAGTGGGATTGTTTTTGACATGATTTTCAACACACGCCTGTGTAGAACAATATAAACGAACGTGGGGAGTTGGCGTGTCACGATACCGTACTTTGCTTTTTGTGTGCCTGCTGGTAACTGCATCGTCCTATGCAGCGAATGTGCGCTTGCAAGTGGTGGGATTGGAAGGGGAATTACAGCGCAACGTGCGTGCGCGGTTATCGACCATCGGCCCTGATGAGGTCAGCGCCGACGGGCGCTTTCGTGCCCGGGTTGATGATGCGATCCGGCGTGGGTTGCGGGCGCTGGGGTATTACGATCCGCAAATCAATTTCGAATACCGCCCGGCAGAAAACGGTGGACGCCCACTGCTGCTGGTGACGGTGACGCCGGGCGAGCCAGTCAAAATCGCGGGCACCCATGTTCTGCTGCGCGGCGATGCCAGCAGCGACAGCGATTTCCTCCAACTGCGCCGCCGCAGCCTGCCTGCGATAGGCAGCGTGCTGAACCACGGCGACTATGATGATTTCAAACGGTCATTGAATAACCTGGCGTTGCGTAAAGGGTATTTTGATGCGCACTACGACAAAAGCCAGTTGGGTGTGATCCGCGAAACGCGGGAAGCATTCTGGGATATTGATTATGACGGCGGCACTCGCTACCGTTTTGGCGACGTGCACTTTCAGGGCAGCCAAATCGATGAAGCCTATCTGCGCAATCTGATCCCGTTTAAGCAGGGCGATGAGTACACCAGCGAAGATCTGGGCGAATTTAACCGACGTTTGTCCGCCACCGGGTGGTTTACCTCGGCGGTGGTCTCCCCCAATTTCACGGCGGGAAAAACCGATAAAATGTTGCCACTGGATGCGGTCGTCACGCCGCGTGCGCGCAATTTACTGGAAACCGGGGTAGGCTTCTCCACCGACGTGGGGCCGCGCTTTCAGACCACGTGGCGCAGACCATGGATCAACGACCGTGGACACAGTCTGGAAAGCAGCCTGAGCGTTTCGGCACCGGAACAGTCGCTGGATTTCAGTTACAAAATCCCCTTGCTGAGAAGCCCGTTGGAGCAGTTCTATTTGCTGCAAGCCGGTTTTAAACGCGAAGACCTGAATGACACCAAATCAGACGGCACCATGCTGAACGTGGCGCGCTTCTGGACGCTTAATCGCGGTTGGCAGCGCTCCATCAACCTGCGCTGGAGTCTCGATCACTTTACCCAAGGCAGTGTCACCGATACCACCATGCTGCTCTATCCCGGCCTGACGCTGAACCGCACGCGGCAGCGCGGCGGGACCATGCCCACCTGGGGCGATTCACAGCGCTATTCGCTGGATATCTCGGACACCACCTGGGGCTCGGATATCGATTTTGCGGTGATACAGGCGCAGAACGTCTGGATCCGCACGCTGGAGGATAAGCACCGTTTTGTCGCGCGTGGCAACGTCGGTTGGATTGAAACCAACAGCTTCTCCCGCGTGCCGCCGTCATTGCGCTTCTTCGCCGGGGGCGATCGCAGCATTCGCGGCTATAAATTCCGCTCCATCTCACCGCGCGATGATGAAGGCAAATTGACCGGTGCGTCAAAATTGCTGACTGGTTCTCTGGAATACCAGTACAACTTTACCGGGCGCTGGTGGGGAGCGGTGTTTGTCGATACCGGCGATGCGGTAAACGATCTCAAGATCAATGACCTGAAAACCGGTGCCGGTGTCGGGATCCGCTGGGCCTCGCCGGTGGGACCGGTCAAATTCGATTTTGCCGTTCCGGTGAACGATTCCGAGAAACGTAACGATCTCCAGTTTTATATTGGTTTGGGGCCTGAGCTATGAGCCTGATAAAGAAAATAGCCATTGGGGCCATCGCATTGTTGTTGCTGTTGCTGATCACGCTGGCAGGATTACTGTTTACCACGCCGGGGCTACATCTGTTGCTCAATGGCGCGGCGCGCTGGGTGCCGGGCTTGGAGATCGCCGAGGTGCAAGGCGGTTGGCGCGATCTGACACTGCGCGGTGTCGGGTATCAAACGCCGGGTATCACGCTCAACGCCGGTGAACTGCACCTCGCGCTTGAGCTGGGCTGCCTGGCGCGCAGCCAGATTTGTATCAATGATATTGCGCTACGCGAGCTCGATGTTGTGATCGACAGCAGCGCCATGCCGCCGCCCGCAGAGGCTCCGGCCCCGAGTGCGCCGGTGGGCGAGCTCAAGGCACCGTTCCCGATACGCCTTAGCCAACTGACGCTGAACAATATCCGCGTCACGCTGGATGATACGGCGGTCTCGCTGGGCGAACTGCGCACCGGCATGCACTGGGAAGGACGCGCGTTGACCTTGCTGCCAACGCAAATCAATGCGCTGCTGGTGGCATTGCCGAAAACCAAACCAGCAGCGGATGTCGTAGAAAGTACGCTGGCTGCCACCGAGGATGGCAAAGTCACCGCATCGGAAGTGGGCGATATCGCCTCCGCCACGGCACAGGCCGCTGCCTCACCGCCGGTGGAAGCAACGCCGTCCACACCGGAAAAAGTGGCAATGCCACCCGCATTGGGCGAGCAGCTACAGGCGCTGTTTGCCAAGCCGCTGCTGCCGGCGTTGCCCGAGTTCACGCTGCCGCTTGATATAGACATCAGCGAGTTACGTGGGGAACAACTGCGGCTGACGGGCGATCAAGACATCACCCTCACCACGTTGCAATTGAAAGCCGCCACCCAACAGCAACACATTAAACTGGAAAAACTGGCAATCCAGTCGCCGCAAGGTGCCCTGCACGCGGCGGGCGAGGCCACGCTGAGTGATAACTGGCCGCTGTCGTTTGTTCTGAACGGGGTGGTGAATACCGCGCCGTTGAAAGGCGAGAAGATCAAACTGACGGTAGAGGGCAGCCTGCATGACTGGCTGAACACCACGCTTAACCTGTCCGGGCCGCAGCGTGCGCTGCTCACCCTGAAAGCGCAGTTGGCCCAGCCTGAATTGCCGTTGGCGTTGACCGTGCAGTCTGAACGTCTCGCCTGGCCGTTAACCGGAGAAGCGGAGTATCAGGCCAATAATCTGGCGTTAAGTCTGACCGGGAAAGCCACCGATTATGCCTTAAAGATCAACGGTGATATTCGCGGTAGCGCCGTGCCGCCCGCCACGCTGGCATTGGAAGGCAAAGGCAATTTACAGCAGTTTGATATCAGCCCGCTGCGACTCTCTGCGTTGCAAGGCACCACCGAATTGCGCGCGCTGGTGGACTGGAGCAAGGCCATCAGTTGGCGCAGCGAGCTGGTGCTGGATGGCATTAATACGGCGAAACAATGGCCGGAATGGCCGGCGCGCATTGATGGCAAGGTAAGCACGCGCGGCAGTTTCTACGGCGGTAACTGGCAGGTGGCGGTTACCGAACTGCGCCTGAACGGCAATATCAAGCAAAACAAACTGACAGCGCAGGGCTCGCTGAACGGCAATGCGGCGGGACAGTGGCACATTCCCGGCATCAACCTGGCGTTGGGGCGAAACCAGCTGAACGTCAAAGGCGATTTAGGTCAGCAATGGCAACTGGACGGCGTCATTGATGCGCCTGCGTTAAACGGTGCGTTGCCGGGGCTGGCGGGGCGCGTTGCCGGTACGGTACGGCTGCGTGGCAACCACACCGCACCGCAGCTGTTGGCAGATCTCAATGCCACAGGGCTGCGCTGGCAGGGCTTATCGATCAACCGCCTGACGCTGGAAAGCGATGTGCGCTCGAAGGCGCAAGTGAATGGCCGCATGGCGTTGCGCGTTGAGCAATTGCAGCAGGAAGGGCTGAAGGTTTCTCTGCTGACGCTGAACGCACAGGGCAACGAGCAGCAGCATCAGTTGCGCTTGAACGTGGAAGGGGAACCTGTCGCCGGACAACTGACATTGACCGGGCATTTCGACCGGGCGCAGCAGCGCTGGCGCGGCACACTGGATCAAACCCAGTTCACTACGCCGGTGGGAGAATGGCGTTTGTCGCCCTCAATGTCGCTGGATTACCAGCAAGCGCTGGCGCGCATCACGCTCGGTGCACACTGTTGGCAAAACCCGAATGCGGAGCTGTGCGTGCCGCGAGCCGTCGATATTGGTCCCAGCGGCCAGGCCAGCGTGGTGTTGAACCGTTTCGATTTGAAGATGCTTGAACCGTTTTTGGGCGCAGACACTGCGCTGAGCGGGGTATTTACCGGCCGAGCCGACGTCGCCTGGCAACCGGGCGGCGGGCTGCCGCAGGCAAAAGTCGCGCTCACCGGAAACAAGGTTGCGCTGCGCCAGCAGATGAACGGCAACACGCTGCCTGTCGATTTTGACACTTTCACGCTGAATGCGGACCTCGATCGCGGCCGTGCGGCGCTGGGGTGGCGTATCGCCATTCACGATAACGGTCAGTTCCGCGGTGATATTCAGGTGACGGACCCGCAGGGGCGACGCCAACTGGGGGGCGATATCGCCATCGACAAAATCTCCCTTGCGCTGCTGAATCCAGCGCTGAGTCGGGGAGAAAAAGCGGCGGGTATGCTGAACGGCGCGTTGCGCGTTGGCGGTAATGTGCGTCAGCCGCAGTTAAACGGACAGCTGGCGCTGGAAGGGCTGGACATCGACGGTCACTGGATGCCGGTGGATCTGACCGATGGCCGTTTGGCGGTGAGCTTTAACGGCATGAGTTCTACGCTACAGGGCTTTCTGAAAACCACGCAAGGGCAGCTTAATCTCAACGGTGATGCGGATTGGCATCAGCCGGAGGCGTGGCGGGCACGTATTGCAGCGAAGGGCGACCGCGTTCGTGTCACGCTGCCGCCGACGGTGCGGCTGGATGTTTCGCCGGATATCGAGTTTGTCGCCACGCCGCAGCTCTTCACGCTCAATGGTTCGGTCAGGGTGCCGTGGGCGCGTATTACCGTACAACAGATGCCGGAAAATGCGGTGGATGTCTCCTCCGATGAAGTGCTGTTGGATGAACAGCGCCAGCCTTTAACGCGCAACACCGCAGCGATCCCCATCAACAGTAACCTGACCATTCGCGTGGGGGACGATGTACGCCTTGATGCCTTTGGCCTGCGTGCCAGTTTGCAAGGCGATCTGAAAATGGTGCAGGACGAGCGCGGTTTGGGGCTGAACGGCCAGATCAACATCCCTACCGGACGTTTCAAGGCCTACGGGCAGGATTTGATTGTGCAAAAAGGGATTCTGGTGTTCTCCGGGCCGCCAGCCGAACCGAATTTGAACATCGAAGCGGTGCGCAATCCTGATAATACGGCGGATGGTGTGACGGCGGGTGTGCGCATCACCGGCGCGGCCAGCGCGCCGCACATCGAGGTGTTTTCCACCCCGACATTATCGCAACAAGAAGCATTATCTTACTTGTTACGAGGTCAAGGGCTGGACAGCACCGGTTCAGACAGTAATATGATGACCTCTGCCTTAGTAGGGTTAGGGGTTGCACAAAGTGGTCAAGTTGTGGGTAAAATCGGCGAGGCCTTTGGCGTAAGTGATTTAGCTCTGGATACACAGGGCGCTGGCGACGACTCTCAGGTTGTGGTCAGCGGTTACGTCCTCCCAGGCCTTCAGGTCAGATACGGCATTGGCATATTTGACTCTTTAGCAACGTTGACGTTGCGTTATCGGTTAATGCCAAGACTCTATTTGGAAGCGGTGTCAGGTCTTGATCAGGCACTGAATGTGCTCTATCAGTTCGAGTTTTAGCGATGCGAATTATTGTTTATGGCAGTTTACGACGCAAACAGGGAAACAGTCACTGGATGACGAACGCACAGTGGCTAGGGGATTGTCAGCTCGGTGGTTACGAGATGTATGACCTTGGCCATTATCCTGCGGTGGTAGTCGGGGAGGGGGAAATTTTTTGCGAAGTATATCGCATAAGCTCATCCATCCTGACGGAACTCGATGCGCTAAAGCGTGATGGTCACGATTATAAGCGCGAGTTGATCAACACCCCGCTCGGGAGCGCGTGGATCTATCTGTATCAACACTCGGTAACAGGGTTGCCGCGTATCGACAATGGTGATTGGTTGACGCGCGAGCAGTAATGATACCACGTAGTGTGTAAATACCATCGTAACCGGCGCGGTGTCGGTTACGGTTCACGCCATTTCGTTATCCTTCTATTAACAATAATGCTTCTCATTATCAATCCCGAATGCTAAGGTAAACGCCCCCTTTTGGGCCGGCGCGGGGCCATTCTGGCTGCCCCAGAGGAATAAGATGAGAAAGGTCATGGCAGAAAAACAAAGATACCGCATTTTTAACGTCGTGCTGGCGCGCAAGGTGTACCTGACGCCTTCGCTGATGCGCTGCGTATTTTCCGGCGAATCGGTGCGTCAGATGAAAATGGATGCACCGGATCAACGCATCAAGCTGCTGCTTCCTCCCGCCGAGGGCGTTTACCCCGATTTGCCAGATAGTGATGACTGGTATCGTCAGTGGTTGGCGCTGCCCAAAGCACAGCGGCCGGTGATGCGTACTTACACCCTGCGCGAGGTGGATGCGGCTAACGGTGAAATGGCGGTAGAGTTTGTGGTTCATGGCACCGAGGGCCCGGCGTCTGCCTGGGCAATACAGGCGCAAGCGGGGGATGCATTGCGCATCGTTGCGCCGTGCGTGGGGGATTATGAAGGCGACAGCGGTGGCTATGAGTGGCTGCCGCCAGCGGAGATGACCCACGCCTTGCTGATTGGCGATGAAACCGCGTTACCTGCTATCAAGGGCATTCTGGAACAGTTGGCGCAGTACGCTACCCCCGTGCAGGTGCAGGCGTTTATCGAAGTGCCGCTGGAAGCCGACTGCGTAGATATGAGCGCGTTTGCCTTTGCCGAGGTGCACTGGCTGCCGCGTAAGCCGCAGGGGGCCTGTTACGGCGAGCGACTGCTGCACAGTGTGCGAGCGCATGTGCGTTTACCGGAGAGGCGCCCGGAAGCAGAAACTACCGAATTGCATGAAGTGGCAGAAGGCGAGTTGCTGTGGGAGTCGGCCAGTCAGACGCACGGCCAATTTTTTGGCTGGGTGGCGGCGGAGTCTTCGGTGGTGAAAAACCTGCGGCGTTACTTATCCGGTGAACGTCAGGTGCCACGCGACATCATCACGTTTATGGCTTACTGGAGCCGCGAACGGCAGCGCGATGTTTGACAGATTGCTGAAAACAAAACGGCGAGGAGAGCCCTCGCCGTAACATAGGTTGCGCAGTGCGCTACACGCTTATTTTTTTGCGCGTTCGAAGGAGGCAACGATCTCGGCTTTGGCCGCTTCTACGTCTTCCCAACCTTCAACTTTCACCCATTTGCCTTTTTCCAGCGCTTTGTATTGCTCGAAGAAGTGGGCAATTTGGCCACGCAGCAGTTCCGGCAGATCGTTCACATCCTTGATGTGATCGTATTCTTTGCTCAGCTTGGTGTGCGGCACCGCAACCACTTTGGCATCTTCACCGGATTCGTCGGTCATTTTCAACACGCCAACCGGACGGCAGCGGATCACTGAACCGGGTTGCAGCGGGTAAGGGGTCGGCACCAGCACGTCAACCGGGTCACCGTCCAGAGACAGGGTGTTGTTGATGTAGCCGTAGTTGCACGGGTAGAACATGGCGGTCGCCATGAAACGGTCTACAAACAGGGCGCCGGTTTCTTTATCGACTTCGTACTTGATGGGGTCAGCGTTGGCTGGGATCTCAATCACTACATAGATATCATCCGGCAGTGATTTGCCCGCCGGGACGTTGATCAAACTCATGTCTGTTTCCTTTTTTCTAACGTCAGAAATGGAGTGGCGGCCATTATAGCCAACCCATTTATAAAGTGCTGCGGTTTTTCAATCTCAGCGGCGTTTAGTCAGCGTCATCGTTCGGCGGGGTTTCTTGTTTGCCACGGCGCTTCCAAATTTTGCCTTCCTGCCCGCGCCACAGACGTTGAATATTGTCGTGATGCCGCATCAGGATCAGGCAAGAGAGCATGGCTACCGGAAAGGTAAACTGAGGTTTGAACCACCACACGTAAAAGGGCGCGATCAGGGCACTCACAATGGCACCGAGGGAGGAATAGCCGCTAAGCAGTACGGTAAGCAGCCAGGTGACGGTCATCACACCGGTCAGATCCCAGCCGACGGGCGCGATGGCACCAAACGCCGTCGCCACGCCTTTTCCACCGCGAAAACGGAAAAATACCGGATAGATATGGCCCAGACAGGCGGCAATGGCGGTGAGACCGAGATAGAGGGGCGGGACGCCAAGCGCATAGGCGCCCCAGACCGGTAACATGCCTTTCAGCACGTCAAACACCAATACGGTGGCGGCGGCGGCTTTGCCACCGATACGCAATACGTTGGTCGCGCCGGGATTTCCTGAACCATGCTGGCGTGGATCGGGCAGACCCGCGATGCGGCACACCAGAATCGCACTGGAGATGGAGCCGCACAGATACGCGAAAATTATCATGCCAAGCGCGGTAGCACTCATAACGCGGTTCCGTTGAATAAAGGTCGTTTTACAGTTGCCATCCGTGGATAATACGCATATTCCGGCGGAAGTGATACCAAACAGCGCCAAAAACAGAGAATGACGTGATGGATATTGTATTTATAGAAGAACTTACCGTGATTGCCACTATCGGCGTTTACGACTGGGAACAAACCATTTCGCAAAAGCTGGTGCTCGATATCGAAATGGGCTGGGATAACCGCAAGGCGGCCGCAAGCGACGATGTTAACGACTGCCTCAGCTATGCCGATGTCAGTGACGCGGTGATTGCCCATGTATCCAGTCAGCCGTTCGCGCTGGTTGAGCGCGTGGCAGAAGAAGTGGCGCAACTGCTGATGCAGCGCTTTGCCATTCCCTGGCTGCGTATCAAAGTGAGCAAGCCGGGTGCGGTTGCGCAGGCACGCCAAGTGGGCGTTGTCATCGAGCGTGGTACTCGCTAGTCCATTTTTTTATGAATCTTTTTTGTCAGTGAAACTAACTCTGCGTTTTTTAGTCTATTGTGGTGGTGTTTAAAGTGGCATTCGCGAGCAGCGTAGCCACTTTTTTTATGGGTGCTTCTTTTATTTCGGTTCGGAAAGGCAGGGCGCGAGCATGGCAGATCTCCACACGCTGGTGGTGG
The DNA here is from genome assembly GCF_025962655.1 of Candidatus Symbiopectobacterium sp. NZEC151. Classification (GTDB taxonomy): domain Bacteria; phylum Pseudomonadota; class Gammaproteobacteria; order Enterobacterales; family Enterobacteriaceae; genus Symbiopectobacterium. Next base: position 315,775 of record NZ_JAGFPE010000005.1, read on the forward strand.
CATTTATTCTTGGGGTTGTTGAAGGGTTAACGGAGTTTTTGCCCGTGTCGTCGACGGGGCACATGATTATCGTTGGCAGTTGGTTGGGGTTTGATGATGAGAAGGCGAAAACCTTTGAAGTCATTATCCAACTGGGTTCTATCCTGGCGGTCGTCGTGATGTTTTGGCGTCGCCTGTTTGGGCTGATCGGCATCCATTTTGGTGCCGTTCCTCATGAAGGACGCGGTAAAGATCGTCTGAAGCTGGGGCATATTCTGCTGGCGATGATCCCGGCGGTGGTGCTGGGGCTGGTGTTTCACAGCACTATCAAGTCATTGTTTACTCCGCAGAATGTGATGTACGCCCTGATTGTCGGCGGTTTCCTGCTGCTGGCGGCGGAATGGCTGAAACCGAAAACGCCGCGTGCTTCCGGGCTGGATGATATCACCTATCGTCAGGCATTTATGATTGGCTGTTTTCAATGTCTGGCGCTGTGGCCAGGGTTCTCCCGTTCGGGCGCGACCATCTCCGGTGGGATGCTGGTGGGTGTTAGTCGCTACGCCGCCTCCGAGTTCTCCTTTATTTTGGCGGTGCCGATGATGATGGGGGCGACGGTGCTGGATCTGTATAAAAGCTGGCATTTCCTGTCGCTGGCCGATGTGCCGATGTTCGCCGTGGGCTTTATCACCGCGTTTCTGGTTGCGCTGGTCGCTATCAAAACCTTCCTGAAACTGATCAAACGCATCTCGTTTGTCCCGTTCGCGATTTACCGCTTCTTCGTGGCGGGCGTCGTCTATCTGGTGTTCTTCTAACTCAGAAGGGACGCTGAGCCTGCGCGGCCAACGCGCGCAGGTAGTCCAGATTGCATAACGTGATGTAACTGGCACGGCAGGTGATGTAACCCTGCCGTTGCCACTCCGCCATCAGGCGGCTCAAGGTCTCCGGGCGAATACCCAACTGTGTTGCCAACTGTCCGCGATTGAGCGGTAACCGAACCTGCGCGTTTGGCTGGCTGTCTTGCTGGGTACGATGCAGCCGCAGCAGGTAATCCGCCAGCCGTTCACCTGCCGAACTGGAGGTGAGCCAGTCAATCTGGTTGATGGTGGCGTAAAGCTTCTGGCTGAGGTTGCCCAACAGTTGCAGTGCCAGCGTGGGGCGTTGCAGGCAAAACTGATGCAGCGTCTCTCGTGGAATCAACATTGCCTGTCCGGCGCTGAGTGCACGAATGTTCATCGGGAAGCGGCCGTGCTCCATAAACACGGCAGCGAGCGCCACCCATTCGCCGCGAGCAAACTGCCCGAATACCTTGTCATCTCCCTGATAAGTATGGCGAAACGCCTGTAGCTCACCCTGTTCCACCAGCGGACAGTAGCGCATCTTATCCCCTTCGCGAAACAGTATTTCCCCAGCCTGAAAGTGGATACGACAGCACGCGCGTTGCAAGGCGAGCACCACCTCTTCAGGTTCGTTACGCAGCCACTGATGGGAAAACAGCACCTCGCAATGTTCCTCTGTCGGTATGGGTATTTTGACAAACGTCATTGGCGTCTCACTCACGGGGTTCTACAGTGTCGGGTAATCAAACAGAAATAATAATCATTTGCTTGTTTTCAGCAAGCACCTGAGCACGGTAATCGCGAAGAGGACGTAAGCATGTCAGAGAAACTGGCGGGACATAAATTTCTGGCGCGGTTGGGTAAAAAACGCCTGCGCCCCGGCGGGCGTGCAGCCACCGAGTGGTTGATGCAGCAGGGCGCGCTGACGCCATCGACCCGCGTACTGGAAGTGGCGTGCAATATGGGCACCACCGCCATCGAGATGGCGCAGCGTTATGGCTGCACTATCGTCGGGGTGGATATGGATAAAGCGGCGTTACAGCAAGCACGGCACAACATTCTGGCCGCTGGCGTCGAAGGGCGCGTGACGGTGATGGAAGCGAATGCGTTGGCGTTACCGTTTCCCGATAACCACTTTGACGTGGTGATTAACGAAGCAATGCTCACCATGTACGCCGACAAAGCCAAGCGTCCGCTGATTCAGGAATATTTACGCGTGCTAAAACCCGGAGGGCGATTGCTGACCCATGACATCATGCTGCTGCCGCAGGCATCAGGTGACGTTACGGCGCAGATGCGCGCGGCAATCAATGTTAACGTTCAGCCGTTAACGCTGGCAGGGTGGCGTAACCTGTTTCTTGAAGGGGGATTCAGCCAGGTGGAAAACGCGCAGGGTGCGATGACGCTGATGACGCCGTCTGGCATGATTTACGATGAAGGCTGGGGCGGCGCGGCAAAAATTGTGCGCAATGCGCTGAAGGTGGAAAACCGCGCAACCTTCCTTCGGCTGTTTCGCACCTTCCGCCGCTACCGGCACCAGCTTAACTATATTGCGGTTTGTAGCACTAAATAAGCCGCTTACGGGGTTGAAGCGGGAATTTTCTGCGCTTTCCACGCGGTAAGCGCAGCGATACGTCGCCGGTGCAGCTCATCGCGCACGCCAATACCCTGAAAACCGTCGGCCACGACGGCGCTACTGGTGACCGCGCTGGCAACGGTGAAGGCCTCGCGCAGGTAGTCGCCTTGCGGATAGAGCGATTCCTCAAACCCGGTGCGACCACGGGCATCCGCTTCACTGGTGAGCACCAGTTTTTCCAGCCGTTCCGGCTTGCGCCACACGTCCAGCGCATCAAACAGCTTCATCAGCGTTTTGGGCTGCAACACCGTTACGGTATGCGCCAGGTCATGATATTCCGCCACCAGCTTAGCCAGATCGCGCAGCGCATTAGGTACGCGCAGGCGCTGGCACAGTTGTTCCACCAGCTTCACGCCCGCCGGGCCGTGTCCGTGGTGGCGTGGCCACAGTGCGGGCGGCGTCAGCGCTTTTCCCACATCGTGGCACAGCGTGGCAAAACGTACATCTATCTCGGGGGTGAGGCGAGCGGCAATCATCAGGGTCATCAGGGTATGAACGCCGCTGTCGATTTCCGGGTGCCATTGCGCCGGAGCAGGCACGCCGTAAAGATTGTCGATTTCAGGAAACAGCACAGCCAGCGCACCGCAGTCGCGCAGCACCTGAAAATAGACGTGCGGCGAGCGGGTTGCCAGCGCCTTTTCCGTCTCTTTCCACACCCGTTCCGGCGTCAGAAAAGCCAGTTCGCCAGCGCGCGTCATAAATTGCATCAGCGCCAGCGTTTCCTCAGCAATTTGAAAACCGAGATGGGCAAAACGCGCGGCAAAGCGCGCCACGCGCAGTACGCGCAGCGGATCTTCTTGAAAGGCCGGAGAAACGTGGCGTAACAGACGCTGTTGCAGATCGTACCGACCGTGATAGGGGTCGATCAGTTCACCGTCTTCGGTTTGGGCGATGGCGTTGATGGTCAAATCGCGCCGCAGCAAATCCGCTTCCAGCGTAACATCGGGCGCAGCATGGCAAATAAAGCCGGTATAGCCGTTACCGGATTTGCGTTCAGTACGCGCCAGCGCATACTCTTCCTTGCTTTCCGGGTGCAAAAACACGGGAAAATCCCGCCCAACCTGTTGGTAGCCAAGCGCTAACATCTGTCCCGGCGTGGCACCCACCACCACCCAATCTCGTTCTGAAACCGGGAGGTCAAGCAGGGTGTCCCGCACTGCGCCGCCAACCAGATAACTCTTCAATACACACTCCTGGCTTTACCCACCCGGTCATTCCCGCGTAAACGGGAGCACTACGTTAACATAAGGTTAATAGTTACATACCCGTCAGCCTGCCGCAATCAGTGCCGCAGTCCAATGTGATTCATGACGTGGCTGACGCCTTAGCGCATCCAGCGATCGTTTTTCTTTCTGCTGGGGATCAAGTGTGGCAGCAGCAAACCGATCAGCAAGCCAATGCCCGCCACGCCGCCGCCGTACAGGAACCATTGCAAAATGATTTCCCGTTGCTTGTCATCCAGTTGCACATTGGCAGCATCGACCTTCTTTTGCGCGACAATCAGCTGATTTTTTAAATCCTGATTTTCGTTACGCAGCGCGGTGATGATATTGTCGCTGGCAGACACTTTCTGCTGCATATCGGCGGTGCGTTGGTTCCATTCCTGATCGATATTGCCTAACCGCGCAGTAAGATCGGAAACCTTTTTTTCCAGTTCCGGCACGCGCAGGCGCAGGCTGGGGGTTTGGCTCAGTTGATTCAGCGGCAACCAACTGGTGCGATCTTTGGCATCGCGAATTTGGGCATAACCGGCGTTTTCATTCACGCTGAGCACGGTGACTTCCTCACCGGCATTGAGCGTGCCAATGATGCGATACTGGGTGCCAGGTCCGGTATGAACATAGGTTGATAGCTCATCGGAGATGTAGCGTTTATCTTCTGCATGACTCGCCCAACTGAATGTGAGGCTGGCAAAGGTGAAACAAACGAGGCCTAATTTCTTCATAATTTCATCATGTTGCGCGAATGGTTGGGTGATAGTAGAGGCATAAGTCTGACGAGGCAATGGGTAAACCGAAATGAGAACACTCCTATTACCCATGCTGCTTTACCTGACATTACTGCCCGGTGCGTTTTTTCTGCCGCAGATGTTACGGGTAAGGTGGTGTAATATAGCAAGTATCCGTATTTTCCGTCGCTGATGAAGGGTTGTCAGCATCCGACCCGCAGGGTCATGCTTTTTAGATTGAAATGATGATGAGTGAAGAGATCGAACTGAAGTTTATTGTGCACCCGGACATGGCCGCCACGCTGCCGCGCAAGCTGACGGCCTGGCAAACCGACTACAGCCACAGCGAGCATCTGGAAGGGCGGTTGCTCAGCAACACCTACTATGAAACGGCGGATAACACCTTGCGTCAGCTCGGTATGGGGCTGCGTGTGCGCGGTGAAAACGGCCAGCACGAAATGACGCTGAAAACCGCAGGTACGGTGATTGGCGGGTTGCACCAGCATCCGGAATATAATGTGCCGATGGCGGATGCCAATCTGGATATCCGCTTGCTGCCCGCAGACGTTTGGCCGCCTGAGTGCGATGTCGACGCGCTGGCGCAGGCGCTGCATCCGTTGTTCAGCACCCATTTCCAGCGTGAGAAATGGGTTATCGCTTATCACCAAAGCCTGATTGAAATTGCCTTTGACCAGGGCGATGTGGTTGCCGGTGAGCTGAGCGAGCCCATTCTGGAACTGGAGATGGAGCTGAAATCCGGGCAAACCGACGATCTGCTGGCGCTGTCGCAAGAACTGGCCGAGTGGGGCGGAATGCGCCAGGGAAGCCTGAGCAAAGCGGCCCGAGGTTATCATTTGGCCCAAGGCGCGGTGCCGCGCGAGTGCCGTGCGCTGCGCATGCTGGCTCTGCCTGCCAAGAGCACCATCGATCAGGCTATTGGCGCTGCGCTGGAGCATGCGCTGGCCCACTGGCAATACCATGAAGAGTTGTGGGCTCGCGGTGAACGTAAGGCGCGTTTACAACTGCTGGAAGCCGGTGCTCTGATGCGTGAAATGCTGGTGCTGGTGGGCGGCGTGGTGCCGCGCAAAGTGACCACGCTGTTCCGCGCTGCACTCACCCATCTGGAAGAGCAGGTTGAACGTGAAACTGACGCCGAGAAGGTGTGTTATGACGCCAACTACCTGAATAGTAAGTTAGTGCTTACCTCATGGCTGATTAACAGCAGTTGGCGTGAGCATATGGATAACAAAAGCCGCATGCGCTTAATGGGCTCTTATAAACGCTTTTGTGACGTGATGCTGGATCGCGCCATGGCGGAATTGCGCTCCGTATTCAGTCACCCGCTGGATGCGGATCACTACCAGCAACAGTTGGCGCGTTTGCAACGCAACATCAATGCGTTCCTGCTGCTCTCCTGTGCCTATCCGGAAGCCACCGTCGAATCCTTTATCGCGTCGTGGCGCGCGGTAGAGCACGGTATCAGGCACCTCCCTGCTTCGGGCGTGGACAGCGTGCTGGAAACTACGCGCCGCCAGGCGGTGGAACAAACGGCGTACTGGCTAAGCAGCGCCAGCGCGTAACGTGTTATTGCTTCCCGGCACGCCGGGATTATCAGGGAGTTGCCATGTCGAATTCGCCCTTCTCCTCTGCGTTGCCGCCGCTGCTGGCGGAGCAGGCGCAGCGTGTGTTATCCCGCCTGCAAGAGACCATGACGCTCCCCGCGTCCATCGCGTCAGAGGATCTGGCCGTATTGGCCTCCAGTGACTTTGTCAGCGAGGCGCTGGCGCGCTACCCCGACTGGTGGGAGGCATTGCACCAGCAGTCGCCGCAGCCGGAGGAGTGGCAACACTACGGGCAATGGCTGGCACAGGCGCTGGAGGAGGTAGGCGATGAGGCGACGCTGATGCGCGTGTTGCGTGAGTTTCGTCGCCGGATGCTGGTGCGTATTGCCTGGTCGCAGGCGCTCGCCACCAGCACCACGCCGCAAACGCTGCGTCAACTGAGCGAATTGGCCGAGACATTGATTGTGGCGGCACGCGGCTGGCTGTATGACGCTTGCTGCCGCGAGTGGGGCACGCCCAGTAACGCGCAAGGAGAGCCGCAGCCACTGCTGATATTGGGCATGGGCAAGCTGGGGGGCGGTGAGCTGAACTTCTCCTCTGATATCGACCTGATTTTTGTCTATCCGGAAAACGGCCAAACGCGCGGGGGACGGCGCGAGCTGGATAACGGGCAATTCTTTACCCGGCTCGGGCAGCGTCTGATTAAAGCGCTGGATCAGATGACCGTGGACGGCTTTGTCTACCGTGTTGATATGCGTTTACGGCCGTTTGGCGACAGCGGTCCGCTGGTGCTCAGTTTCGCCGCGATGGAAGAGTATTATCAGGAGCAGGGGCGCGATTGGGAACGCTATGCGATGGTGAAAGCGCGTCTGATGGGCGGCATGGAGGATGTCTACAGCCAGGAGCTGCGCGCGCTGCTGCGCCCGTTTGTGTTCCGCCGCTATATCGATTTCAGCGTGATCCAATCGCTGCGTAACATGAAGGGCATGATTGCCCGCGAAGTGCGGCGACGCGACCTGCGTAACAACATCAAGCTGGGCGCGGGCGGTATTCGCGAAATTGAGTTTATCACCCAGGTTTTCCAACTGATCCGCGGTGGACGTGAACCGGGGCTGCAAGGCCGGGAACTGCTGCCGACGTTGCAGCACACCGGTAGCCTGGGCCTGCTCTCGCCGCAGCAGGTGGACGAACTGAGCAATGCCTATCTGTTTTTGCGGCGGCTGGAAAACCTGTTGCAGGCGATTGCCGATGAGCAGACGCAAACCTTGCCGCAAGAGGCGTTGAATCAGCAGCGTCTGGCGTGGGGCATGGGGTTTGATGGTTGGGATACACTGTATGATGCCTTACAAAACCATATGCTGGCGGTGCGCCGGGTGTTTAACGACCTGATTGGCGATGATGCGCAGGACGGGCAGGATGCACCGGAGTGCAGCGGTTACAACAGCGTATGGTTGGACGCGCCCGATGAGGTAGATATGGGCGCGTTGATGCCGACGCTCAGCGACGGTGCGCGTAATGCGTTGCTGCGCGCCATCACCGATTTTCGTCATGATTTGGTCAAACGCACCATTGGCCCACGCGGGCGTGATGTGCTCGATCACCTTATGCCGCTGCTGCTGGCTGAAGTGTGTGCTCACAAGCAGGCGGAACATATTTTGCCGCGCCTGACGCCGTTGTTGCTCGGCATCGTGACGCGCACCACCTATCTGGAGCTGTTGCTGGAATCGCGCCCCGCGTTGATTCAATTGGTGCGCCTGTGCGCCGCGTCGCCGATGGTGGCGAGCCAGTTGGCGCGTTATCCGCTGCTGCTGGATGAACTGCTCGACCCGGCGACGCTCTATCACCCGCTGGCGCCGGAAGCCTATCACGATGAACTGCGCCAATACCTGATGCGCGTGCCAGAGGAAGACGAAGAGCAGCAACTGGAAGCGGTGCGGCAGTTCAAACAGGCGCAGCAGTTGCGCATTGCCGCAGGCGACATCGCGGGCGTGCTGCCGGTGATGAAAGTGAGCGATCACTTAACCTATCTGGCGGAAGCCATCATCGCCGCCGTGGTGCAACAAGCCTGGACGCAAATGGTGGCGCGCTATGGGCAACCGACGCATCTGCACCAGCGCGAAGGACGCGGCTTTGCGGTGATTGGTTACGGCAAACTGGGCGGCTGGGAGCTGGGCTACAGCTCCGATCTCGATCTGGTGTTTCTGCTGGACTGTCCGGATGAGGTAATGACTGACGGTGAACGCAGCATCGATGGCCGCCAGTTCTACCTCCGTCTGGCGCAGCGTGTGATGCACCTGTTTAGCACGCGTACCTCATCGGGCATCCTGTACGAGGTTGATGCCCGCCTGCGCCCGTCTGGAGCGGCGGGAATGCTGGTCAGCACCGTCGGCGCTTTCGGCGATTATCAACAACATGAAGCCTGGACCTGGGAACATCAGGCGCTGGTGCGTGCGCGCATGGTGTATGGCGAGCATGGCGTACAGGCGCAGTTTGAGGCGATACGGCGTCAGATTTTATGTCAGGAACGGGAGCCCGAGACGCTGCGTGCCGAAGTGCGCGAAATGCGCGAGAAGATGCGCCAGCATCTGGCCAATAAAGACCCTGCGCTGTTTGATCTCAAAACCGACGAGGGCGGTATCACCGATATCGAATTTATCGTGCAGTATCTGGTGCTACGTTATGCGGTACAGGAGCCGCGTCTGACACGCTGGTCTGATAACGTGCGCATTCTGGAACTGATGGCCCAGAGCGGCGTGATGGACGAGGAAGAAGCGCGGGCTTTGACACTGGCATATATCACCCTGCGCGACGAGTTGCACCATCTGGCGTTGCAGGAACAGTCGGCACGTGTCAGCGTTGAAAGCTTTTTGTCTGAGCGTCAACAGGTGAAAACCAGCTGGGAAAAATGGCTCGGTGCCGGGGCGCAGTAGGCAACGAATGTTGTTTCGAAGGGCTGCGGGGGCTGTGCTATTATCGCGGCCAACTGTATGACAAAAAACATCTTGGAGTAGGTGCATGAAAGTTTCATTACCTGATTTTCGTCAGGCTGGCGTGCTGGTGGTTGGGGATGTGATGCTGGATCGCTACTGGTACGGCCCTACCAGCCGTATTTCGCCAGAAGCGCCTGTACCGGTAGTCAAAGTCGATACCATTGAAGAACGTCCCGGCGGTGCTGCCAACGTTGCCATGAATATTGCGGCGCTGGGTGCCAACTCCCGTCTGGTCGGGCTGACGGGCATTGATGATGCCGCGCGCGCGCTGAGCGCCAAGCTGAGCGACGTGAACGTCAAATGTGATTTTGTTTCGGTGCCGACGCACCCGACCATCACCAAGCTGCGCGTGCTGTCGCGCAACCAGCAGTTGATTCGCCTTGATTTCGAAGAAGGCTTTGACGGGGTTGATCCGCAGCCGATGTTGGAGCGCATTGCCCAGGCGTTGCCGAAAATCGGCGCGCTGGTGCTGTCTGACTACGCAAAAGGCGCACTGGCCCATGTGCAGGCGATGATCCAAACCGCCAACGCGGCGGGCGTGCCGGTACTGATTGACCCGAAAGGGACCGATTTTGCGCGCTATCGCGGTGCCACCTTGCTGACCCCGAACCTGTCCGAGTTCGAAGCGGTTGCCGGACGCAGTAAAACCGAAGAAGAGCTGGTGGCGCGCGGCGAGAAAATGATTGCCGATTTTGCCCTTTCCGCCCTGCTGATCACCCGTTCCGAACAGGGTATGACGCTGCTTCAGCCGGGCAAAGCGCCGCTGAATCTGCCGACGCAGGCGCAGGAAGTCTACGATGTGACCGGTGCAGGCGATACCGTGATTGGCGTATTGGCGGCGGCGCTGGCGGCGGGCAATTCACTGGAAGATGCCTGTTTCCTGGCAAACGCCGCGGCCGGTGTGGTAGTGGGCAAGTTGGGAACCTCTACCGTTACGCCCATCGAGCTGGAAAATGCCATTCGTGGCCGCGCTGACAGCGGTTTTGGTGCGATGGATGAAGCGCAACTGAAAGCAGCCGTCGCGCAGGCGCGTCTGCGCGGTGAAAAAATTGTCATGACCAACGGCGTGTTCGATATTCTGCATGCCGGTCACGTCTCTTATCTGGCGAACGCGCGCAAACTGGGCGATCGCTTGATTGTGGCGGTAAACAGCGATGACTCCACCAGCCGCTTAAAAGGCCCTACGCGTCCGGTCAATGCCCTGGCGCAACGTATGGCGGTGTTAAGCGCGCTCGGCGCAGTGGACTGGGTGGTGCCGTTTGAAGAAGATACGCCGCAGCGCCTGATCGCTGGCATTCTGCCGGATATTCTGGTCAAAGGCGGTGACTACAAGCCGGAAGATATCGCTGGCAGTAAAGAAGTGTGGGCCAACGGTGGTGACGTACAGGTGCTGAACTTTGAAGATGGCTGTTCTACCACTAACATTATTAATGCCATCAAAGCGAATACGCCGCGATAAACCAAAAGAGTACGGGTAACCATCCAGTGACAGTTGAACATCTGACATCGCGTGTGGCTGAGCTGCACGCGCAATTGCGCCACCACGAATACCTCTATCACGTTGAAGATGCGCCGGAAATTCCCGATGTGGAATACGACCGCCTGATGAATGAGCTTAAGGCGATCGAAGCAGAGCATCCTGAGCTGATTACGTCGGATTCACCGACGCAGCGCGTTGGTGCGGCACCGTTATCGGCGTTCGACACCGTGCGCCATGAGGTGCCAATGCTGTCGTTGGATAATGTGTTCGATGATGAAAGCTATCTGGCGTTCTACAAACGCGTTCAGGATCGCCTGAAAAGCGGTGAGGAACTGACCTTCTGCTGTGAGCTGAAGCTCGATGGGTTGGCGGTAAGCCTGCTGTATGAAAACGGCCTGTTGGTGCAGGCGGCCACGCGCGGCGATGGCAGTACCGGGGAAAACATTACCGCCAATATCCGTACCATCGCTGCCATTCCGCTGCGGTTGCACGGTGACAACATTCCTGCACGCGTAGAAGTGCGCGGCGAAGTGTTTATGAAACACCGCGGCTTTGAAAAGATGAATGATGAAGCGCGACGTACCGGCGGCAAGATTTTTGCCAATCCGCGCAATGCGGCAGCGGGATCGTTGCGTCAGCTCGATCCGCGTATTACGGCCAAACGTCCCCTGACCTTTTTCTGCTACGGCGTTGGCCTATTGGAAGGCGGAACTCTGCCAGACAGCCATTTGGCACGCCTGAAGCAATTTAAAGCCTGGGGATTGCCGGTCAGCGATCGTATCCGTTTATGCACTGGCAGTGCGGACGTGCTGGCATTTTATCGTCAGGTAGAACAGGAACGCGCTACGCTCGGCTTCGATATTGACGGCGTGGTGGTCAAAGTTGACGATCTGGCATTGCAAGAGCGACTCGGGTTTGTGGCGCGCGCGCCGCGCTGGGCGGTAGCCTTTAAATTCCCGGCGCAGGAACAACTGACCTGGCTGCACGGCGTTGATTTCCAGGTAGGGCGCACCGGTGCCATTACGCCGGTGGCGCGCCTTGAGCCGGTTGCCGTTGCCGGGGTGATGGTAAGTAATGCCACCTTGCACAACCGCGATGAAATTGAACGTCTTGGCATCCAGATTGGCGATCGCGTTATCGTGCGCCGCGCAGGCGATGTGATTCCGCAGATTGTTGGCGTGGTGGAAGCAGAGCGACCTGCCGATGCGCGTCCTATCGATTTTCCTGAGCAATGCCCGGTGTGCGGTTCCGACGTGGAGCGCGTTGAAGGGGAAGTCGTGACGCGCTGTACCGGCGGCTTGATTTGTGGTGCTCAGCGTAAGGAAGCGTTAAAGCACTTTGTTTCCCGCCGTGCGCTGGACGTGGAAGGCATGGGCGACAAAGTTATCGATCAACTGGTGGAAAAAGAGTACGTCAAAACGCCTGCCGACCTGTTCACCCTCACGGCTGGCATCCTGACCGGGCTGGATCGTATGGGGCCGAAATCGGCGCAGAATCTGGTCAATGCGCTGCAAAAAGCCAAATTTACCACCTTTGCCCGTTTCCTGTTTGCGTTGGGTATTCGTGACGTGGGCGAAGCGACGGCGGCCAACCTGGCGCAGCATTTTGCCACGCTGGAGAACCTGTTTGCGGCGGATGAAGACGCGCTGCTGGAGGTGGCGGATGTGGGACCGGTGGTGGCGAAGCATGTGCGCCATTTCTTGCAGGAAGCGCACAATCAGCAAGTGATTCGCGAGCTTATCGATCCTGAGGGCATCAATATTCACTGGCCGGCAATCGAAAAGGTGGATGTCGCCACGCTCGATAACCCGTTTGCCGGCAAGACCATTGTGCTGACGGGGTCGCTGAGCCAGCTATCCCGTGATGAAGCCAAGGATCGCCTGACGGCGTTGGGGGCGAAAGTGAGCGGCAGCGTGTCCAAGAAAACCGATATGGTGATTGCCGGGGAAGCGGCGGGCTCCAAGCTGGCCAAAGCACAAGAACTGAATATCCCGGTGATTGATGAAGCTGAGATGATCCGCCTGCTCGGAGTCTGACCGATGGAAAAAGAGGATTTGATCGCTATTGCCACCCAACAGATGCCGTTTGGCAAGTATCAGGGCCGTGTACTGATCGATTTGCCCGAGGAGTATTTGCTGTGGTTTGCCCGCAAGGATTCGTTTCCCAAAGGGCGGCTGGGCGATTTGATGCAACTGACGCTGACTATCAAGATTGAAGGGCTGCAAGGGCTGGTAACGCCGCTCAAGCAGCGTTAGAAGCAGCACCGCGCTTGCGGTGCTGCGCGTGTGACTAAACGGCTACACGTAGATGTTGATTTTATTCTCTGCGGTTGGCTTGTTAACGCCTTCCTCTTTGGCAGTAGACGTGGATACCGCCTGCTGCTGTTTACTCTCCGATGACTCGTTCTGCAACTGGGCAATTTGCGCTTGAAGTGCCTGAATCTGTGACTGAATCAATTGCTGCTGCTTTTGCAGGCTGGCTTTTTCTTCATCCGTAGAGGCTTTCTCTGCGGAGGAAGAGAGCTCTTTGGACTGCTGCGTCAGCTTTTGAATCTGCTGATTGAGACGGGAAATTTGCTGCTCGTTGCTTGAACCTGAACTCGCGCTGCTGCTCGTAGCAGACGACACTGCGCTGATACTGGTCATTTTTTCTCCTTGTCATTGCGGCACTGAGTGTGCCCATAGAGTATCGACGTCTATCTCCCCTTGCTTCACAGGCTTTTTGTTTGGATACAGAACGATAGGATCAGGTTTGTTACAGTAAATGTAACCAAATATGTTTTTGCCGGTTTGGACGACAAAATGAGGGGATTTGGGCGAAAAATAAAGAAGGGGGAGGTGGGCGCACGGCGAGGGAATTATCCTTATTCCCGGCCGTATGCTGACGATAAAACGCGGTTAATCAACTGCCATACACATTGATGGCGTTGGTGAGTCGCTGAGCCTGACGGTTTAAACTTTCTGCCGTATCAGTCGATTGCACCACCATTTCGGTATTGCTTTGGGTCATGATTTCGATTTGGGCGATGGATTGGTTAATCAATCCCAACGCCTGCGTTTGCTCTTGCGTGGCGTTGCTGATCTCTTTGATCATGGTAGAGACTTGCAGCACTTCGCTGACGATATCCGCAATGTGTTTGCCCGCGTTTTCCACCATTTTACCGCCTGACTCCACGCTTGCGACGTTGGCATCGATCAGCGTTTTGATCTCTTTGGCGGCGGATGCGGAGTGTTGGGCCAGGTTGCGTACTTCGGCAGCGACCACGGCAAAACCGCGCCCTTGCACACCCGCTCTGGCGGCTTCTACCGCCGCGTTGAGTGCGAGGATATTGGTTTGAAACGCAATGCTGTCGATCACGCCGATAATATCGACGATCTTATCGCTCGCCTTGGAGATGGATTCCATCATACCAATGGTTTCGCCCATGATATCACCGCCTTTTTGCGCCGTTTGGCTGGCAGCTTCCGCCATGCCGGTGGCCTGAATCGCGGTTTCGGCGCTTTGCTGTACCGCAACGGTGATTTCTTCAATCGCAGCAGCAGTTTGTTGCAGGTTGGCTGAGGTCTCTTCGGTACGGGCATTGAGTGACGCATTGTTCTCCGTCAGGCGCTGACTCACGTCGGTCATGCCTTGCACCTGCGTACCAACGTCATCCACCAGCGAGTGAAGATTGAGGCCAAACTGGTTAATGGAACGCATCAACAGGCCTATCTCATCCACGCGGTTAAAATGAACGTGTGATGTCTTGCGCCCGGAAACCACATTCTGCGCTTGTCTCTGCATGGTTTTCAGCGGGCGACTGATTTGGCTTTGTAAAAAGGCATCCATCAACAGAAACAGGATGACCGCCGCCAGCGCTGACCAGACCGGATCGAGGCCGAGATAGGCGAGCAGAACGGGTGCCAGCGCCGCGATAAACAGCGGGCAACGGATGCGCCAGCGCACGGAGATTTTTTGCAGCACGGAGAGCGGGGAAAATAACCCGGTGCGAACCACCAATCCCTTATAAAAGGCGCGGCTGCCTGCCTGCTTTTGCTGTACGGCTTCGTACAGGGGTTCGACAAATTTGATCTCTTCCGCGCTGGGCGTGTTGCGCACGGAAATATAGCCGCTCAACTGATTGTTATGATAAACCGGCGTGACGTTGGCGCGAACCCAGTAATGGTCGCCGTTTTTACGTCGGTTTTTTACCAGCCCGGTCCAGCTATCGCCTTGTTGCAGGGTGTACCACATATCGGCAAACGCTTCGACGGGCATATCAGGGTGACGCACCACGTTGTGGGGCTGGGTGATAAGTTCATCTTCGGCGTAACCGCTGACGCGGATAAACGCGGAGTTGGCGTAGGTAATGTAACTTTGAGTATCAGTGGTGGACATCAAGGTTGTGTCCACGTCCAACAGATACTCCTGTTGCGTAACAGGCGTATTGACCCTCATTTGGAACCCCTGGTGCAATTATGGTGCTGTGTTAATAAATTCACGCCCGGTTAAAGGCATGCAAAATTAAAGGTTATTAATTTATGTCACTGCTCTAATGATCATAAAAATGTAATAACTTCACACTGATGACGTTTGCCACGTCACTGTGGGCGCGGGGTGCAACAATCCCGCGTTCGAATTTGAACACGAAGACATCAGAGCGTGTAAATTTATGATGTTGCTGAGGATGCTGTCAATTCATTCGTTTTTAAATAGCACTTTTTTAAATATAAAACCCAGTGAATATAATGAGTTAAAACATCCGGTTATAATAATTTCATGTGAAAGTATAGGATGGAATGAAAGGCTGAGTTGTTACCGTGGTTTGCAAATTTGTTCAAATTTGTAAATAAAATGAGGGGCGCTATTCGTGGGAAAAATCTTATAATCCCTCGAAAGGGTTACCGGATAAACAGAAAGAATGAGTGAACCATAGAATAAAAAAATAAACGCCGGGCAATGATAAATTGCCCGGCGGAATTTAAAAAAAGGTTATTTATCAAGTTACAGGCGCGGGATTGAATACCGCCAGTGCGTTGTGCAGGCCCCATTGATCTGACCAGGTTTTCTTTCTTCCGCTGGCAATATCAAGGATAAAATGGAACAGCTCCCAGCCAACCTGTTCGATGGTGGCATCGCCAGTAGCGATCGTGCCTGCATTGATGTCCATCAAATCATGCCATCTTTCCGCTAATGCGGTGCGGGTCGCCATTTTGATCACGGGCACGGCTAACAGGCCATACGGTGTGCCGCGACCAGTGGTGAAGACCTGCACGGTAATGCCTGAGGCTAACTGCTGGGTGCCACACACAAAATCGCTGGCTGGCGTTGCCGCGTAGATCAACCCGCGTTTGGTCGGGCGCTGCCCCGGAGAGAGCACTTCGGAAATGGCGCTTTGGCCCGATTTGGCGATGGAGCCGAGGGCTTTTTCGACCACGTTCGCCAGCCCGCCCTTTTTATTACCGGGGGAGGGATTGGCGCTGCGATCGGTTTTACCGGTATCCAGATAATTGTCATACCAGGCCATCTCTTCAAGCAGACGACGACCCACTTCTTCGGTCGCGGCGCGCGGGGTGAGAAGGTGGATGGCATCGCGCACTTCGGTGACCTCCGAGAACATCACGGTAGCGCCACAGCGCACCAGCAAGTCTGAGGCATAACCCACCGCCGGGTTGGCTGTTACGCCGGAGAAGGCATCGCTGCCCCCGCACTGCATTCCCACCACCAGCTCAGAAGCCGGGCAGGTTTCCCGACGGCGCAGGTTAAGGCGTTGCAGGTGGCGATCCGCCATGGTGAGAATGTCATCGACCATCGACTGGAACCCCACATGGTGCTCATCTTGCAAACGCACAATGCTGGTGTCATCCAGCGAGATGGCGTGCACATCGGGGGTGCCTTCCAGCAGACGTTCAGGTTGCAATTTTTCGCAGCCCAGTCCGACGATCAGCACTTCGCCGCCAAAATTGGGGTTCAACGCCAGATTGTGGATGGTGCGAATGGGAACCACAGCGGCAGGCGCGTTAATGGCAACGCCGCAGCCGTAGAGATGGTTCAACGCCACCACACCGTCGACATTCGGATAACGGGGCAGCAGATCGCGTTCGATCAGTTTCACCACGTAGTCAACCACGCCTGCGACGCAGTGCACGCTGGTGGTGATGCCGAGCAGGTTTTTACTGCCCACGCTGCCATCGGGATTGCGATAACCCTCGAAGGTATAGCCTTCCAGCGGCGGTAACGGCGCGGGCACTTTGGTCGCCAGCGGCAGGGTGTCCAGCGGTGGTGCATCCGGTAATTCAACCAGAGATTCATCAATCCAACTGCCACGGGCAATCGGTCTTATTGCATAACCAATAATTTCGCCGTAACGAATAATGGCCTCTGCACTATTAATGTCACTCAGGGCAACTTTATGCCCTTGAGGAACATGTTCAATTAATTCAAGCCCGTCCGAAAAGCGGGTGCCAGCACGTAATCCATTATTATTGACGACAATAGCAACATTATCGGATTCGTGGACTTTAATATAAAGCGGTTTTTCCAGTGTGGAATCTGTCACTTTTTTATCTGACATGATGTAAGCCTTTATTCTCGATCTGTAAAATAACGTTCGTTACTATCGTTGTCGGCTAATTCTTCATTGCTCGTGAACGAGTATAAAGCCCCCACTCTGGGGTTGCATTATGCAAGTGACCTATTTTTTGCCGTCAATCCCGTTTTTTCTGTGGCGTTAGGACAAGAAGAGGTGAGTGCTATCACATATCGTCCCGTGAGGGTTATCGGGGGCGCGTGAGGGGGTTGTCAGCGATGTGACGCACCGCGCGAATCGCCGATTTTCGTGAAACACCTCCCAGTCGATAGGGCAACTGCACCAACATATTTAAAAAACGATTTTCAATGTTGTGCCTTTCGCTAGTGAGCCTGCAATTGACGGAATTTATAATCTTCTGGCGAGTGAATGATTCGGTTAACTATTCCAAAGTGACAACACTGAAGCGTTCGCAATATAAAGCCTAAAGGCTAAACAAGTAGTGATTTACCACACTTTCATTCTGATAACCCTACGGCATTTTGTTTCCAGGAATGCGTTATTGAGAATGAATGAACTAACCGTGATCGACAGCAGGAGTTCATCATGAATACAGTAAGCTCAGCAGCTGGCGCTATACAAAAGAGAACAAACGCCCGCTACTGGATTGTCGTGATGTTATTTATAGTCACGTCATTTAACTATGGCGACCGCGCCACCATCTCGATTGCTGGCTCCGCCATGTCCAAGGAAATTGGCCTGGATGCCGTGGGGATGGGGTATATTTTCTCTGCATTCTCTTGGGCCTATGTGATCGGCCAGATCCCCGGCGGCTGGCTGCTTGACCGTTTTGGTTCCAAACGCGTTTACTTCTGGAGTATTTTCACCTGGTCACTGTTCACCTTGCTGCAAGGCTTTGTTGACTTGTTCCAGGGGTCGGCCATCGTAGTCTCCTTGTTTGCACTGCGCTTTATGGTTGGCCTGTGCGAATCGCCCTCTTTCCCCGGTAACAGTCGTATCGTTGCTGCCTGGTTCCCGGCGCAAGAGCGTGGCACTGCCGTGGCGATCTTCAACTCTGCACAGTACTTTGCGACCGTGATCTTCGCCCCCATTATGGGCTGGCTGGTGCATGCGGTGGGTTGGGCGCACGTGTTCTGGTTCATGGGCGGTTTCGGTATTCTGATAAGCTTCCTGTGGCTGAAAATGATCCACGATCCAAAAGATCACCCTGGTATGAATCAGGCGGAGCTGGATTACATCGAAGCCGGTGGTGCACTGATCAATATGGATGCGGCGGCCAACAAAGCCAAAGTGCCTGGTAAAGAGAAGTGGTTCCAGATCAAGCAATTGTTGGGCTCTCGCATGATGATGGGGGTCTATCTCGGCCAGTACTGCATTAACGCATTGACCTACTTCTTTATCACCTGGTTTCCGGTGTATCTGGTACAGGCCAGAGGCATGTCCATTCTCAAAGCCGGTTTTGTTGCCTCGGTGCCGGCCATTTGCGGTTTCGTCGGCGGGGTGTTGGGCGGGGTGATCTCCGACTACCTGATGCGTCGTACCCAAAACCTGACGCTGGCGCGTAAAACGCCTATCGTGCTGGGTATGCTGCTCTCCATGTCGATGGTTATCTGTAACTATGTATCGACGGAGTGGGTGGTTATCGCGGTGATGGCGCTGGCGTTCTTCGGTAAAGGCATCGGCGCGCTCGGTTGGGCGGTGATGGCGGATACGGCACCGAAAGAGATCAGCGGTTTGAGCGGCGGTCTGTTTAATATGTTTGGTAATATTTCCGGTATCGTCACCCCCATTGCGATTGGTTATATTATTGGCATGACCGGTTCCTTTAACGGTGGCCTGATTTATGTGGGTATCCACGCGGCAGTGGCTATTATCAGCTACCTGTTTATTGTGCAGGATATCAAGCGTATCGAATTGAAACCTTTCAAAGGGTAATATATTCAGCAGGTCAGGCGGATAACGCCTGACCTGTACCGCTTCGGGCGTAATGCCCGCTCTGTGCGTTATGAGCACGCCCTGCGTGCTTAACCTCGTCACGTTACCTCCCATTTTTCTCTTATAACCCACCTTATTTTTACGCGTATCTTTTGCTTCCTCTGGTTTCACTGTTTTTTGTTTTAGAAAAAATGAAATAATAACGACTGCGGCGATTAACCTATTCGCCTGTGCTATTTTTCACGTGCGTTAATCATTGGCGGTGTGCCATTTTTCATTTCCACTTCACATAAACGCTAATTTCGTGAATGACTTCGCAATGCGTTGTGCCGAGTTACCATTTAATCATTATCCTGAGACAAAATGTTGTGCACTCGCCCAATGAGCCGGCGCATGTCAGTCATTATAATTTGATGCAGTAGAGCAACGACGGTGCGCGGAGATACGTTGCCCTGTAGTGAGAATTTGTCTCTTCCGCGCTGACACTGACCTCGGCTGGAACACACGATGATAAATAACACCCAGAGTACCCCGGTCATTACCGACATGAAGGTTATCCCGGTTGCCGGCTATGACAGCATGCTGTTGAACATTGGCGGCGCACACGGTGCCTATTTCACGCGCAACCTGGTGGTGTTGACCGACAGCGCGGGCCACACCGGTGTGGGCGAAGCACCAGGCGGCGAGGTAATTTATCGCACGCTGGTCGATGCGATCCCCCGTGTGAAAGGTGAACAGATTGCGCGGATGAACCGTCTGGTGCATGACGTGCATACGGGTAACCAATCCTCTGATTTTGATGCCTTCGGCAAAGGGGCCTGGACGTTTGAACTGCGGGTCAACGCCGTGGCGGCGCTGGAAGCCGCGCTGCTGGATTTACAAGGACAGTTTCTGGGCGTGCCGGTTGCCGAGCTGCTTGGGCCGGGCAAACAGCGTGATGAAGTCACGGTGCTGGGCTACCTGTTCTACATCGGCGATCGCACCAAAACGGATTTGCCTTATCTGCCGGGGGAAACCGGCAAGCACGAGTGGTATCACCTGCGCCATCAGGCGGCAATGGACAGCGACGCCATTGTGCGGTTGGCTGAAGCGTCTGCCGATCGTTACGGTTTCAAAGATTTCAAACTGAAAGGTGGGGTACTGCCGGGCGAACAAGAGATTGAGTCGGTGAAGGCGCTGAAAAAACGCTTCCCGGATGCCCGCATCACCGTCGATCCCAACGGTGCCTGGCTGCTGGATGAGGCCATCCGTTTGTGCAAAGGCATGAACGGCATTCTGACCTATGCCGAAGATCCCTGTGGGGCTGAACAAGGCTTCTCTGGCCGTGAGGTGATGGCGGAGTTCCGTCGCGCCACCGGCCTGCCAGTGGCAACCAACATGATCGCCACCAACTGGCGTGAAATGAACCATGCCGTGATGCTGCAAGCCGTGGACATCCCGCTGGCGGACCCGCATTTCTGGACCATGCACGGTGCGGTGCGCGTCGCGCAACTGTGCAACGATTGGGGCCTGACCTGGGGCTGCCACTCCAATAACCATTTTGACGTGTCACTCGCCATGTTTACCCACGTTGGCGCGGCCGCTCCGGGCAATCCTACCGCGATTGATACCCACTGGATTTGGCAGGAAGGGCAGCATCTGACCAAAGAGCCGCTACAGATCGTCAACGGCAAGATTGCCGTACCCGAGCGTCCAGGGCTGGGGGTTGAGCTGGATATGGTGCAAGTGATGAAAGCCCATGAGTTACACAAAAAACTGCCCAGCGGCGCGCGCAATGATGCGGCGGCCATGCAGTACCTGATTCCCGGCTGGACATTCGATCGCAAGCGTCCCGTTTTCGGTCGTTAATAAACGGGCCTGCGCAACGGGCAGGCAAACGCTTTAGTAAAGCAAGCTTATCAAGACAGCTACCGAAAGACAGACTAAAAGGATAACAACATGACCCTACAACAATCCACACCGGTGATTACCCACATGCAAGTCATCCCCGTCGCGGGACACGACAGCATGTTGCTGAACCTGAGCGGGGCGCATGCGCCTTACTTCACGCGTAATATCGTGATTCTGAAAGATAACTCAGGTCATACCGGTGTGGGTGAAATTCCCGGTGGCGAAAAGATTCGCCAAACGCTGGAAGATGCGTCGGTGTTGGTGATCGGTAAAACGCTGGGCGAATATAAGAACGTCATGAATGCCGTGCGTAACCAGTTTGCCGATCGCGATGCTTCCGGTCGCGGGCTGCAAACCTTCGATCTGCGTACCACCATTCACGTGGTCACCGGGATCGAAGCCGCCATGCTCGACCTGCTGGGCCAGTTCCTCAACGTGCCGGTTGCCGCCCTGCTGGGTGATGGTCAACAGCGTGACGCCGTGGAAATGCTTGGTTATCTGTTCTATGTCGGCGATCGTACCAAAACGGACCTGCCGTATCAGAGCCAGCCGGATGAGAAATGCGATTGGTATCGCCTGCGTCATGAAGAAGCGCTGACCCCTGAGTCGATAGTGCGTTTGGCGGAAGCCGCCTATGAAAAATACGGTTTCAATGATTTCAAACTGAAAGGCGGCGTGCTGGCCGGTAGCGAAGAGGCGGAAGCGGTTACCGCGCTGTCCAAACGTTTTCCGCAGGCGCGTATCACCCTCGATCCCAACGGTGCCTGGTCACTGGAAGAGGCCATTCGCCTTGGTAAGCAGCTGCGCGGCGTGCTGGCGTACGCGGAAGATCCGTGCGGTGCAGAGCAGGGCTTCTCTGGCCGTGAAGTGATGGCGGAGTTCCGCCGCGCGACCGGCTTGCCGACAGCCACCAACATGATCGCCACTGACTGGCGTCAGATGGGACACACTATCTCTCTGCAATCGGTCGATATCCCGCTGGCGGACCCGCACTTCTGGACCATGCAAGGTTCGGTACGCGTGGCGCAGATGTGCCATGAGTGGGGCTTGACCTGGGGCTCGCACTCCAACAACCATTTCGACATCTCGCTCGCCATGTTCACCCACGTCGGTGCTGCCGCACCGGGCAAAATTGCCGCGCTTGATACGCACTGGATTTGGCAGGAAGGCAACCAGCGCATCACCAAAGAGCCACTGAAAATTGTCGGCGGTATGATTGAAGTGCCGAAGAAACCGGGTCTGGGCATTGAGCTCGATATGGATCAGGTGATGAAAGCGCACGAGCTGTACAAAAACATGGGGCTGGGCGCACGTGACGATGCGGTTGGCATGCAGTATCTCATTCCTGGTTGGACGTTCGATAACAAACGCCCCTGCCTGGTTCGTTAATTCACGCTGTACGCCGCCTCATCCGGGGCGGCGCGATAAAGAGTAAGGATAAAACATGAAGACGCCATTGTTGCCAAATCGGTTTCGCCAGGAGTTAACCGAGGGAAAAACCCTGATCGGTTGCTGGTGTGCGTTGGCTAACCCCATTTCTACCGAAGTGCTGGGTCTGGCCGGGTTTGACTGGCTGGTGCTGGACGGAGAGCATGCACCGAACGACATCAGCACCTTTATTCCTCAGCTGATGGCGCTGAAAGGCAGCCACAGTGCGCCGGTGGTGCGCCCGCCCTGCAATGAGCCAGTCATCATCAAGCGTCTGCTGGATATCGGTTTCTATAACTTCCTGATCCCGTTTGTGGAAACCGAAGAAGAAGCGGTGCGCGCGGTGGCGTCTACGCGTTATCCCCCTGCCGGTATTCGCGGTGTCTCTGTGGGCCATCGCAGCAATGCGTTCGGCACCGAACCCAACTATTTCGCCACCATCAACGACAACATCACGGTGTTGGTGCAGATCGAAACCCAGGAAGGTGTCGACAACCTGGATGCCATCGCGGCGGTTGACGGTGTGGACGGTATTTTCGTTGGACCGGGCGATCTCTCTGCGGCACTGGGCTATCTGGGGCAACCAAATCACCCGGAAGTGCAGAAAGTCATCCGTCATATTTTTGAGCGTGCGGCAGCGCACGGCAAACCGAGCGGCATTTTGGCACCGGTTGAAGCGGATGCGCGCCGTTACCTGGAGTGGGGTGCCAGCTTTGTTGCCGTTGGCAGCGATCTGGGCGTGTTCCGTGGTGCCACTGCGGCGCTGTGTGACAAATTCAAAAAATCATTTGAATAAATCCGGGCCAGTCAGGCCATTACCGCATTTAACGATCGGACTACGGGGTTAACGTAATGAAAATTGGTTTTATTGGACTGGGTATTATGGGTAAACCGATGAGTAAAAACCTGATCAAAGCAGGTTACTCATTGGTGGTCTCCGACAGAAACAGCGCTGTGGTCGCGGAAGTGGTTGCCGCCGGTGCTACCGCCGCCGACACCGCCAAAGCGGTTGCCGAGCAGAGCGATATCATCATCACCATGCTGCCCAATTCACCGCACGTGAAAGAAGTGGTGCTGGGTGAAAACGGCGTTATCGACGGTGCGCGCGAAGGCAGCATCGTAATTGACATGAGCTCCATTGCGCCGCTGGCCAGCCGTGAAATTGCGGCTGCACTGGCAGAAAAAGGCATCGAGATGCTGGATGCACCGGTGAGCGGCGGTGAGCCGAAAGCCATCGACGGCACCCTGTCCGTGATGGTGGGCGGTGACAAAGCGATATTCGATCGCTGCTACGACGTGATGAAAGCGATGGCGGGTTCCGTAGTGCACACCGGCGACATCGGCGCAGGCAACGTGACCAAACTGGCGAATCAGGTGATCGTGGCGTTGAATATCGCCGCCATGTCTGAAGCGCTGGTGCTGGCGACCAAAGCGGGCGTAAACCCGGATCTGGTGTATCAGGCAATCCGCGGTGGGTTGGCGGGCAGCACGGTGCTGGATGCCAAAGCGCCGATGGTGATGGATCGCAACTTCAAACCGGGCTTCCGTATCGATCTGCACATCAAGGATCTGGCGAACGCGCTGGATACTTCGCACGGCGTTGGCGCGCAGTTGCCGTTAACGGCGGCGGTGATGGAAATGATGCAGGCGCTGAAAGCGGACGAACTGGGAACGGCAGATCACTGTGCATTAGCACGGTACTACGAAAAGCTGGCCAAAGTTGAAGTGACTCGCTAAGGCAACAGGTCGGTACGACGACTATTCGATACCGACCTGACATACTGACCCGTAACGACTCCGCGGCCCGTTGATACTGGTGGATCGTTTATGAAATCGGATCGTTTATGAAAATAGTTATCGCACCGGATTCTTATAAAGAAAGCCTGTCAGCACAGGAAGTTGCTACACAGATTGAAGCCGGTTTTCGGGAGATTTTTCCTGACGCCAGCTACGTCAAGCTGCCCGTGGCGGATGGCGGCGAAGGTACGGTTGAAGCCATGGTGGCGGCAACGCAAGGGCGTATTGTCGAGGTTCAGGTTACCGGCCCGCTGGGCGACAAGATCGACGCTTTTTTCGGCCTGTCGGGTGATGAAAAAACCGCCTTTATCGAAATGGCGGCGGCCAGCGGGTTGGAGCGGGTGCCAGCCGCGCAGCGTAATCCGCTGCTGACCACCAGCTATGGCACGGGCGAGCTGATTCGCAGCGCGCTGGACCATGGGGTAAAACACTGCATTATCGGTATCGGTGGCAGCGCTACCAATGACGGCGGCGCGGGCATGGCGCAGGCGTTAGGGGCAAAACTGCTGGATGCGCAGGGCGAACCGATCGGTTTTGGCGGCGGTGCGCTGGATGCGCTCACACGCGTTGACGTCAGCGAACTGGATCAACGCATTAAAAGCTGCCGTTTTGAGGTGGCGTGCGATGTGACGAATCCGCTGACCGGCAAGCTGGGTGCCTCTGCGGTGTTCGGGCCGCAAAAAGGGGCGACGTCGGCAATGATCGTGCAGTTAGACAATGCCCTCAAGCATTACGCCGAGGTGATCCGTCACAGCCTGGATATCGATGTGGATCAGGTGCCGGGTTCCGGGGCGGCCGGTGGTATGGGGGCCGCGCTATTGGCCTTCTGCGGTGCGGAACTGCGTCAGGGCATTGAGATTGTTACCGAAGCGCTGGGGCTGGATGAACTGGTGCGGGACGCGTCGCTGGTGATCACTGGCGAAGGGCGCATCGATAGTCAGACGGTGCACGGTAAAGTGCCGATTGGCGTGGCGCGCGTGGCGAAGCGTTACAACAAACCGGTGGTCGGGATTGCGGGCAGCCTGACAGCGGATGTGGGCGTGGTGCACGAACACGGCCTGGATGCAGTATTCAGCGTGCTTTACAACATCTGTTCTCTGGAGGAGGCGTTGGACAACGCGGCAGCCAACGTGCGCATGACAGCACGTAACGTCGCGGCAACCATCAAGCTGGCGCAAACGCTCCAATAACGCTCTTTTTGCCGATTTTTTCTGGCGGCTCCTTTCTTCGTCGTCCCCGCGCTGGTGCCGGGGGCGACGCGTCATCAAAGATCCAAAATCCATTCATTTTGTTATCACTGACGCTAACACCCTCTGTGCCATTGGGCTCGAAGCACTAAGATTCAGGTCTATCGACAACATCTGACTTTTCATCCCATTCAGTGAGGGAAAATGAATAAACTTATCGCTCTACTCCTTTCGATGGCCGCCGTATTGTCGGGCTGTACCTCTCCCGCAAACACACAACAATCAACTGCGCGCATCTACATTGTTCACGGATACGGCGCTTCACCGTCAGAGCATTGGTTCGCGTGGCTGAAAAGCGAGATGGAGAAAACGGGAGCTACGGTGTCGATCGTTAATTTACCCACTACTGACGATCCACAACCGCAGGCATGGCAACGGGCTCTTGAAACACAGGTGACATCGCTAGATAAAAACACCTATTTTGTCGCGCACAGTCTTGGCAGCATTACGCTGTTGAGATTCCTTGAAAAACACCCGACCAACGCGCCCATCGGTGGCTATATTCTGGTATCCGGCTTCAATGGCAGTCTGCCGACGCTTCCGCAGCTTGACCGCTTTATAAAACCGGCCATTAATTATGGCGCGCTGGCGCAGAGGGCAAACACTCGGGTCGTCATTGCTGCGGCTGATGATACCGTGGTGCCTTACCGGTTCAGTCAGGCGTTGGCGAAATCCCTCGACGCCAGGTTTATTACGGTTGAGCAGGGTAACCATTTTCTGGCAAGTGATGGATTCACCGAATTCCCTCTGGTGCTGGCCGAGCTGAAAAAGGCCATAGCCGCATCAGGGCGGTGAGTGGTTGGCGCAAGCAGAGATCTGGTCGCCACACCGCTCACGGATCACTGCAAATGCGCCTGTGCCGCCCGCCGTACGTTGGCGATTTCGTCGAGCAGCTCCAGCCATTCCGGTTCCAGTTCCAGCAGGTCCGTTCCCTTACGCAGTGCGGTTTCCAGCGTGTAACACAGTTGCTTCAAGCGTGGCACGCCGCTGTAGCCGCAACTGCCGTGCAGTTTGTGAATCAGTGGCAGCGTGTCTTCCACCGGGTGGCCCGCTAACAGCGTTTCGATGTGTCGCTGTACGTCGGGCAGGGAGTCCAGCAGCATTTGCAGCAGATCGCGCGCCAGGTCGGGTTTGTTGGCTGCCTGGCGCGTTGCCAGCGACCAGTCGAGCGAGAGCTGACTGTCATCATGTTCCGCCAGTAATTGCGTCATGCTGCCGTTCTCGCTCTCAACCGGTATAACCGGTTGTTGGGTATAACGCGCTAATACCGATGCCAGCATCTGTTCATCAATCGGCTTTGCCAGATAACCATCCATCCCCGCTTGCAGCAATGATTTGCGCTCGTCACTCAGCGAATGGGCGCTGACCGCAATAATCGGCGTGGTGGCGTGGCGGGAAAGCTGGCGAATGTGCTCGCTGGCGCGAATGCCGTCCATGCCGGGCATTTGGATATCCATCAAGATGACGTCGATATCCTGCATTGCCGCCTGCGCGATAGCCTCTTCACCGCTGTCGCACAGCAGGGTGTTTTCTACCTGCTCTTCCAGCAAGGTGCCGATCAGTTTCAGGTTGGCCGGATTGTCATCCACCGCCATCACACACAGCGGCAGGCGCGGCGTGGGCAGCGTCGCCGCGTGCGTCACGGGCAGTAAGGATAACTGCTGGATCAACAGACCTTCTTGTATTAACGGCAACAGGCGTACCGAGGAAAGGGGTTTGCTTAGACAGGCGTGGATACCGAAGGATTTCAACTGTTCGGCATCCATCTGTGCCAGACTGGGCAAGGCCAAAATAACACAGGCTGCCTTACGGCTCATGTCGCGTAGCTGCGAGGTGTAATCCAGCAAGGTATTACGATGCCGGACGGGAACGCCGAGCAGCAAAATATCGAAATGTTGCGGCGGTAACTGTTCAAGGGTAGGGCTAAAGTGCACCTGCAACGGCGTTTGTCCCAGAATATCTAACCCGGCTTGCGCGGCGGAGGCGTTGGCTTCCACATAGGCAATGCTGTGTCCTTGCAGTACCGAGAGATTATTCTCCGCCACGGCGCTGTGCGGATCGCAGGTTAGCGTGATGTGGAACCAAAAGGTGGAACCCTGGTTTACCGTGCTTTGGAAGCGAATATCGCCCCCCATCTCTTTCACCAGCCGCTGGGTGATCACCAGCCCCAGTCCGGTACCGCCGTGGCGGCGGGAAATGCTGGTATCGGCCTGTCGAAACGCCTGGAATAGCTGCGCCTGTTGCCCTTCAGCGATGCCGATACCGGTATCCCGGATCTGAATTTCCAACTCCAGCCGTTTATGGCTTTGGCGGTGGCGCTCAACGCGGATATCGATATTGCCCTTTTCGGTGAATTTGATGGCATTGCCCAGCAGGTTGGTGATCACCTGTTGCAGACGCATCGGATCGCCGACAAAACGTTCGGGCACGCCGGGTTGAATGTTGAGCGTCAGCTCCAGCCCTTTCTCGTGGGCGGTGTGCGCCAACAGCGTGATGACATCGTCCAGCGTGTTATGCAGTGAGAACGGGATGTTTTCCAACACCAGCTTGCCAGCTTCCAGCTTGGAGAAATCCAGCACGTCATTGATGATAGCCAACAGATTGTTGGCGGAGCGCTCGATGGTGCGCAAATAGTCGGTCTGGGTGGCAGTTAACGTGGTTTTTAGCGTTTGACGGGTGAAACCGATCACGCCGTTAAGCGGAGTGCGCAGCTCGTGCGACATATTGGCTAAAAACTCGGACTTGATGCGCGCGGCCTCTTGCGCCCGCTTTTTCGCCAAATCCAGCTCGACGTTCTGGATCTCCATCTGTTCCAGCGTCTCTCTGAGATCGTAAGTGGCCTGATCGATGTTTTGCTGCATCTCCTCGTGGTAGGCCGTCAGGGACATCGCCATGGCATTGATGCCATTTTTCAGCATATCCAACTCGCCCAGCATGCACCCTTCAGCTCGGCTGTCCAATTGACCGCGGCGGATGCGATCGACGGTATCCACCATATTGCGTATTGGCATGGTGACATCGCGCACCAGGCGATAGGCGAACAGACCGGCAATCCCCATACACAGCAGCATCAACAGCGTGGCGATAAAGGTCTCCTGATACTGTTGCAGCATGATGGAGTCGGTATCCAGCTCCAGCAACACATACCCGACGGTCGCACCGGGACGCTCAACCTTGCCCGCATGGCGGGTGAATTCCGGGCCGATGGTGATAGGTATGTGCAGCAACAGCTTGTCATCAACCTGGTGAGAATGCAGCCCTGACGGCATCGGCTGCTGCTTTACTGCATCAATCAGTTGGGTGATATGGCGCGAATCGGTGCTGAATAACACCTGATGTTGTGCGTTAGTGATGATAATGGCGCGTACAATGTCGGAATGGCGCCGATGCAGCATATTGATCAGCGGCTGAATCATCTCCTGCTGGTTGGCTACCATTGAATAGGCGGCAACGGCGGCGAGCGGCTCAATAATACTGGCACCCGCGCTGGCAAGCTGGTCCTGCAACTGGTTGCTGCGGTGAATAACGAAGAAGGTGCTGAGCAGCAATCCGATAATCAATGTCGGAGCCAGAATCAGTATCATCATGCGGGCACGCAGACTGTATTTGGTCATGAGGTTCCAATGTGGGAGAATTAGGCCCAGACGTTCAGCTTAAAGACACAGTAGCAAACTATGGCGCAATTCTACTCTCCAAACCGGCGTGTGACGACCCGGCAAACCATTAACGTGACCGTGACCGATCTCGATCCATTTGGACAGGGGGTGGCGCGTCATCAAGGCAAAACCGTTTTCGTGCCTGGCGTGCTGCCGGAGGAGCAGGCGGAAGTCCGGCTGACCGAGGATAAACGCCAGTATGCGCGCGCTGAACTTAAACGGCTGCTGACGCGCAGTGCGCAGCGTGTGGAACCGCGCTGCCCGCATTTTGGCGTGTGCGGCGGCTGTCAGCAGCAGCACGCCGATGTTGCGTTGCAACAGCGCAGCAAATCAGCCGCGCTGCAAAAGCTAATGACGCGAGAAACCGGACAAACGCTGACGGATATCGGGCTGATTGCGGGGCCGAGCTATGGTTACCGTCGGCGTGCGCGTCTTGCGTTATACTTTTTGTCGGGGGAAAAGTCTGCGCCAGCGGGCGGGAAAGCCTCAGCCCGCGCCAAGACAGTAACTCAAGCCGCGCCGGGTTTGCGCATGGGATATCGCCAAGGGCAATCGCACGATGTGGTGGATATTACAACCTGCCCGGTGCTGGCACTGGAACTGGATGCCCTGTTAGCCCCGCTGCGTCACTGCCTCAGCCAGTTGCAAGGGGTGAAGCGGCTCGGGCATGTGGAACTGGTGCTGGCGGATAACGGTCCGCTGCTGGTGTTGCGCCATCTTGATGCCCTGAGCGTGGCGGATACCGATGCGTTGCGTGCGTTTTCCGTGGCGCAGCAGGTGGCGGTCTATCTGGCACCGGAGGCCGATGTCGTCACCTCCCTGACGGGGGATACGCCGGTTTATAGCGTGAACGGTATGACGCTGGCCTTCAGCCCGCGCGACTTTATTCAGGTTAATGACGCGGTGAATCAGCAGATGGTGGCACAGGCGCTGGCATGGCTGGATGTGCAGCCGCAAGACCGCATTCTGGATCTGTTTTGCGGCATGGGCAATTTCACGCTGCCGCTGGCAACGCGCGCGGCAGAAGTGGTCGGCGTTGAGGGTGTGCCCGCGCTGGTGGAGAAGGGGCGAGAGAATGCGCGTCGTAACGGCTTGTCTAACGTCACATTTTCTCACCAAAATCTCGACGAGGATGTTGCGCAACAGTCCTGGAGTGCCCAGGGATTTGATAAGATACTGCTAGACCCGGCACGCGCCGGGGCGGCGGAAGTGATGCCGCAAATTGTTAAACTTGCACCCCAGCGTGTGGTCTATGTTTCCTGTAACCCCACTACGTTGGCGCGGGACAGTAAAGTGCTGTTGGCCGCAGGTTACACGTTGGCGCAGGTCGCCATGTTGGATATGTTTCCTCACACCGGCCACCTTGAATCGATGGCACTGTTTTTGCAGCGTTCTGGTAAGGCGGCACGCTCTGGCAAAGCGGCATGCTCTGGCAAAGCAGCAATGTAGGGAGAGTTTATGGTTGCGGTAAGAAGTGCGCATTTGAATACGAACGGCGAGTTTGTGCCAGATGCCTGGATTGCATCGTTAGGCATCAATAATCAGCAGTCGTGTGAACGCTTAGCCGAGACCTGGCGCTATTGTGAACAGCACACGCAGGGACACCCCGATGGGCTGGTGCTGCTGTGGCGCGGCATTGAAATGGTAGAGATCCTCTCCACCCTCAGCATGGATAACGACAGCATGCGCGCGGCGATGCTGTTCCCGCTGGCAGACTCTGGCGTGGTGGATGAAGACACGCTGCGTGAAGCGTTTGGCAAGAATATCGTCGATTTGGTGCACGGCGTGCGCGATATGGATGCGATTCGCCAACTGAAGGCGACGCAAAATGACTCTGTCGCCTCTGAACAGGTGGACAACATTCGCCGTATGCTGTTGGCGATGGTGGAAGATTTCCGTTGCGTGGTGATCAAGCTGGCGGAGCGCATCGCGCACCTGCGTGAAGTGAAAGACGCGCCGGAAGAAGAGCGCGTGCTGGCGGCCAAAGAGTGTACCAACATCTACGCACCTTTGGCGAACCGCCTCGGTATCGGCCAGCTCAAATGGGAGCTGGAAGATTTCTGCTTCCGCTATCTGCACCCGGATGAATACAAAAAAATCGCCAAACTGTTGCACGAGCGTCGTATTGATCGTGAGCAGTACATTGACGATTTTGTCAAAACCCTGCGCACCGCGATGGCGGGCGAGGGGGTCAAGGCCGATATCTATGGCCGACCCAAGCATATCTACAGCATCTGGCGCAAGATGCAGAAGAAATCCCTGTCGTTCGATGAACTGTTTGATGTGCGCGCCGTGCGTATTGTGGTTGAACGTTTGCAGGATTGCTATGCGGCGCTCGGTATCGTTCACACCCACTATCGTCACCTGCCCGACGAATTCGACGACTACGTGGCAAACCCGAAACCTAACGGCTATCAGTCCATCCACACGGTGGTGTTGGGGCCGAGTGGCAAAACCCTTGAAATCCAGATTCGCACCAAGCAGATGCATGAAGATGCCGAATTGGGCGTGGCCGCACACTGGAAATACAAGGAGGGCGCGGTTGCGGGCGGACGCTCCGGTTACGAAGGGCGCATTGCCTGGCTGCGCAAGCTGCTCACCTGGCAAGAAGAGATGGCCGATTCGGACGAAATGCTGGACGAAGTGCGCAGCCAGGTGTTCGACGATCGTGTCTACGTGTTTACGCCGAAAGGCGACGTGGTCGATCTGCCGACCGGCTCCACGCCGCTGGATTTTGCCTACCACATTCATAGCGATATCGGACATCGCTGCATCGGCGCCAAAATTGGCGGGCGCATTGTGCCCTTTACCTACCAGTTGCAGATGGGCGATCAGATTGAAATCATCACCCAGAAGCAGCCGAATCCAAGCCGCGATTGGCTGAACCCGAACCTGGGCTACATCACCACCAGCCGTGGCCGATCCAAAATCCACAACTGGTTCCGTAAGCAAGATCGCGACAAGAATATTCTGGCTGGCCGCCAGATTCTGGATAACGAGCTGGAGCATTTGGGTATCAGCCTGAAAGCGGCTGAGAAACTGCTGCTGCCGCGCTATAACATCAACTCGCTTGATGAGCTGCTGGCGGGCATTGGCGGCGGGGATATTCGCCTCAATCAGATGGTGAACTTCCTTCAGGCGCAGCTCAACCAGCCCAGCGCTGAGGAACAGGATCGCGAGGCGCTGCGCCAGCTCACCCAGCAGAAAGCGCCACCGCAGAACAGCCGCAAGGACAGCGGCCGCATTGTGGTAGAAGGGGTGGGCAATCTGATGCATCATATTGCGCGGTGCTGCCAGCCGATCCCGGGCGATGAGATCATCGGTTTCATCACTCGCGGGCGCGGTATCTCTATCCACCGCGCTGACTGTGAGCAGTTGGACGATCTGCGCAGCCATGCGCCAGAGCGGATTGTCGATGCTGTGTGGGGCGAAAGCTACTCCAGCGGCTACTCGCTGACGGTGCGGGTAACCGCCAACGATCGCAGTGGGTTGCTGCGCGATATCACCACCATTCTGGCGAATGAAAAGGTGAATGTGCTGGGCGTGTCCAGCCGCAGTGATACCAAACAGCAGATCGCGGTGATCGACATGGAGATCGAGATCTACAACCTTCAGGTATTGGGACGGGTGCTGGCGAAGCTCAACCAACTGCCGGATGTTATCGACGCGCGTCGCCAGCAAGGGGCGTAATTTTTACGTAGGTCATCAAACCGCACAAACTTTGTCATCCCCGCGCAGGCGGGGATCTCCTACAGGCTGAACGCGTTCCTCCTGCAAGAGGTCCCCGGCCTGCGCCGAGGACGACAGGTGATTTTTTATTTATTCAGGAATCAGGCATGACAGCAGCGGCTATTGAACGTCTTCTTTCCATTATGAACACATTGCGCGACCCGGAAAACGGTTGTCCATGGGATCGCCAGCAAACTTTCGACACCATTGCGCCCTACACGTTGGAAGAGACCTACGAAGTGCTGGATGCTATTGCGCGCAAGGATTTTGACGATCTGCGCAGCGAATTGGGCGATCTGTTGTTTCAGGTGGTGTTCTACGCCCAGATGGCGCAAGAGCAGGGGTTGTTTGATTTTTCTGCGGTGTGCGATGCGATAAGCGACAAGCTGGAGCGGCGACACCCGCATATTTTTGGCGATGCAACGCTCACCGACAGCGACGCGGTGCTTGCCAACTGGGAGCAAACCAAAGCCCAGGAGCGCGCAGAAAAAGCCCGCTATTCGGCGCTGGACGATATCCCCGACGCGTTGCCCGCCTTGATGAAAGCGCACAAAATCCAGCAGCGTTGCGCGTCTGTCGGTTTCGACTGGAACAGCCTGGGGCCCGTGGTCGATAAAGTGTATGAAGAAATTGATGAAGTGATGCACGAAGCCCGGCAGGCGGTCGTGGATGAAGAAAAATTGGCCGAAGAAGTGGGCGATTTATTGTTCGCGACGGTCAATCTCTCGCGCCATCTTGGTCAGAAAGCTGAAAACGCGCTTCAGGCGGCAAACCGCAAATTCAGCCGCCGTTTCCGTCAGGTAGAACAAATTGTTATCGCCTCGGGAAAAACCGTTGAACAGGCGACGCTTGAGGAAATGGATGCGGCCTGGGAGCAAGTAAAACGTCAGGAAAGGGCCGGTTAAGGGTTTTTAGTCTGCTTGCCGCATTTTTTTTGCTGTTTTGTTATTTATCTTCATGATTTAAATGCCGATGTTGAATGTCATTTGTGCGTGATACATCGGTTTAGCCACCACGTTACGATCGCTACAATGATGAAAAGCAACATTTGTAGCCTTCATCAGGTTCAGGTATACTACTTTCCCGTCCTGGTACTTCACATCGTTATAAACCTAAACTCTCAGGTTCAGCATGACAACTAATTATATTTTTGTGACCGGCGGGGTCGTATCCTCTCTGGGTAAAGGCATTGCCGCAGCCTCTCTGGCGGCTATTCTCGAAGCCCGTGGCCTCAACGTTACCATCATGAAACTGGACCCGTACATCAACGTGGATCCGGGCACGATGAGCCCGACGCAGCACGGTGAAGTGTTTGTCACCGAAGACGGCGCCGAAACCGATCTTGACTTGGGCCACTACGAACGCTTTATCCGTACCAAAATGACGCGCCGCAACAACTTCACCACCGGCCGTATCTATTCCGATGTGCTGCGCAAAGAGCGTCGCGGCGACTACCTGGGTGCAACCATTCAGGTGATTCCGCACATCACCAATGCCATCAAAGAACGTATCATTGAAGGCGGCGAAGGCCATGACGTGGTACTGGTGGAAATCGGCGGCACCGTCGGTGATATCGAATCCCTGCCGTTCCTTGAAGCGATTCGGCAGATGGCGGTGCAAGTCGGCCGTGAGCATACCCTGTTTATGCACCTGACGCTGGTGCCCTACCTGGCGGCAGCGGGCGAAGTGAAAACCAAGCCGACCCAGCACTCGGTAAAAGAGCTGCTGTCTATCGGTATTCAGCCGGACGTGCTGATTTGCCGTTCTGACCGCACCGTGCCTGCCAACGAGCGTGCGAAGATTGCTTTATTCTGTAATGTGCCGGAAAAAGCAGTAATCTCCTTAAAAGATATTGATTCGATTTATAAAATCCCGGCGCTCTTGAAATCGCAGGGATTGGACGATTATATTTGTAAACGATTCAGCTTGAATTGCGCCGAGGCAGACCTCTCCGAATGGGAACAGGTTGTCTATCAGGAAGCCAATCCGGGTGGCGAAGTTACCATTGGCATGGTGGGCAAATATGTCGCACTGCCGGATGCCTACAAATCGGTGATCGAAGCCCTGAAGCACGGCGGGTTGAAAAATCGCCTGACCGTCAACATCAAGCTGATTGATTCGCAGGATGTAGAAACTCGCGGTGTTGAAGTTCTCAAAGATCTTGATGCTATCTTGATCCCAGGGGGGTTCGGCTACCGCGGCGTTGAGGGTAAAATCATGGCGGCGCGTTACGCCCGTGAGAATAACATCCCTTATCTGGGCATTTGCCTGGGAATGCAGGTCGCTTTGATGGAATTTGCCCGTAACGTAGTGGGCATGGAAGCGGCAAACTCAACGGAATTTGTGCCAGACTGTAAGTACCCGGTCGTTGCGCTGATCACCGAATGGCGTGATGAAGAGGGTAACCTCGAAGTGCGTAGCGAAGAGAGCGATCTGGGTGGCACCATGCGCGTGGGCGGTCAACCGTGCCACCTGGCGGAAGGCAGCCTGGTGCGCGGCATGTACGGTGAAGCGACCATTATTGAACGTCACCGTCACCGCTATGAAGTGAACAACATGCTGTTGAAACAAATTGAAGCGGCGGGATTGCGTGTTGCTGGTCTTTCCGCCGACCGCAAGCTGGTGGAGATTGTTGAACTCCCTGATCATCCGTGGTTCGTGGCCTGTCAGTTCCATCCGGAATTTACATCGACACCGCGGGATGGGCATCCCCTGTTTGCCGGTTTCGTTAAAGCCGCTGGCGCGTATCAAAAGCGTCAGGTGAAGTAAGGGTTTTTCAGCAACGCGCGGTCCAGAACCGCGCGTTGTTCGTCTAAGGTTTTAGTTTAACTTGTACTGAGGAAAATCTAATGTCCAAAATCGTTAAAGTCATCGGCCGTGAAATCATCGACTCACGCGGAAACCCGACCGTTGAAGCCGAAGTTCACCTGGAAGGGGGCTTTGTAGGTCTGGCCGCTGCACCGTCAGGCGCATCTACCGGTTCTCGCGAAGCGCTGGAACTGCGTGATGGCGACAAATCCCGTTTCCTGGGTAAAGGCGTGACCAAGGCTGTTGGCGCGGTGAACGGCCCGCTGGCACAGGCTATTCTGGGCAAAGATGCCAAAGATCAGGCCGCCATCGACCAAATCATGATCGACCTGGACGGTACTGAGAACAAATCCAACTTTGGTGCTAACGCCATTCTGGCGGTGTCTCTGGCTAACGCTAAAGCAGCAGCAGCATCCAAAGGTCAACCGCTGTACGAACACATCGCTGAACTGAACGGCACCCCGGGCAAATTCTCTATGCCTCTGCCGATGATGAACATCATCAACGGTGGCGAACACGCTGACAACAACGTTGATATCCAAGAGTTCATGATTCAGCCGGTTGGCGCGAAAACCGTGAAAGAAGCGATCCGTATCGGTTCTGAAGTGTTCCATCACCTGGCGAAAGTGCTGAAAGGCAAAGGCCTGAACACGGCTGTTGGTGACGAAGGCGGCTACGCGCCGAACCTGGGTTCCAACGCTGAAGCACTGGCTGTTATCGCTGAAGCGGTAAAAAATGCCGGTTATGTGCTGGGCAAAGACGTTACGCTGGCAATGGACTGTGCGGCTTCTGAGTTCTACAACAAAGAAACGGGCAACTACGAACTGAAAGGCGAAGGAAAAACCTTCACTTCTCAAGAGTTCACCCACTATCTGGAAGGCCTGACCAAAGAATATCCGATCGTTTCTATCGAAGACGGTCTGGACGAATCTGATTGGGACGGTTTTGCATACCAGACCAAAGTGCTGGGCGACAAAATCCAGCTGGTAGGTGACGATCTGTTCGTAACCAACACCAAGATCCTGAAAGAAGGCATCGAGAAAGGCATCGCTAACTCCATCCTGATCAAATTTAACCAGATCGGTTCTCTGTCCGAAACTCTGGCTGCTATCAAGATGGCGAAAGATGCCGGCTACACTGCCGTTATCTCTCACCGTTCTGGCGAAACCGAAGACGCTACCATCGCCGATCTGGCGGTAGGTACTGCTGCTGGTCAGATCAAAACCGGTTCCATGAGCCGTTCTGATCGCGTTGCCAAGTACAACCAACTGATCCGTATCGAAGAAGCACTGGCTGGCCGTGCTGCATTCAACGGTCTGAAAGAAGTGAAAGGCCAGGCGTAATCGCCTGTCCTCTATTGGGCGTTCGCGCCCGATAATACTCACCCGGAAGGGCTTCGGCGCTTCCGGGTTTTTTTATGTCCTTATTCTGCCGCTATTCTCCATCCGGGTGCGGATTTTTCCGGCATGCGTTTGCCTCTTTGGGAGTAATTCATCCCCTCATCAAGAGTAACATTCTAATTTTCAATCAATTATCTATTGATCTCGGGCAATGAGAACGAGTTTTCTTCTTAAAAAGCGTCTCGTATCTTTGTATATTGCGCGCCGATATATAAAAAAATACATATCGATAACCAAAATACAAAACTGAGATAAAGAAAATGACAATGCAGAAACGGAAAACCCGCATTCATTGGCTATTGCCTGCGCTATTGGCCGCGTCGCCTTCCTCCTGGTCCGCTGCGGCTAACGTTAAGCCTGAAGGGGATAAAAAAGAAGATGTGCTGGTGGTAACCGCCAAACCGGCAGAAGATTCGCCAAACCCGGCAGGGGCGGGGATGAGTGTCGATGCCGTCGAGATGGGGCCTCTGGGCAAGCGCGATCGTATCGATACGCCGTACTCCACCACCACGGTGACCTCCGCCATGATCGCCAACCAACAGGCGAAAAACGTCAACGATCTGCTGAAATACAGCGCGTCAGCGCAGATGCAGGCGCGCGGCGGCATTGATGTGGGACGCCCGCAAAGCCGCGGTATGCAAGGGGATGTGCTGGCGAACAGCCGCCTCGATGGGCTTAATATCATTTCTACCACTGCGTTCCCGGTTGAGATGCTGGAGCGGCTCGACGTGATCAACAGCCTGACCGGTGCGCTGTATGGCCCTGCCAGTCCGGCCGGGCAGTTTAATTTCGTGCAAAAAAGACCCACCGCGCAAACCCTGAACCGCTTTACTGCCGGTTACTCCAGCAAAGGCGCGGCTTCCGGTCATGCGGATCTGGGCGGTCATGTCGGCGACAACGATCAGTTTGGCTACCGCATCAACCTGCTGCACGATGAAGGGGAAGGCAGCGTCAGCGACAGCACGCTGCGGCGGCGTTTGGCCAGCGTCGCGCTGGACTGGAATCTCTCTCCAGATACGGTGTTGGAATTTAACGCCAGCGAATACCGCTTTAAGAAAATGGGCTATGCGGGCGGCTTTTCTTACGGCCCCACGGTGCAACTGCCCAGCGCACCGGACGTCACCCGCAAAGGGTACGGGCAATCTTTTGCCGGGTTGGACTTGGTGACGAAAACCGTCAGTTCCCGGGTAAAACACTTCTTTAATAACAACTGGTCTGTCACTGGCGGCGTGGGTTATCAGACGGCCGATCGCGGTATGCGCACGATTTCGAACAAGCTGTCGCCGAATTCAGACGCTATCACTTCAGGGTTTACCCAGCCTTATACCGCAGGGCGCTTCCGGGTGCTCAGCAATACGCTACAGCTTAACGGTCATATCGATACTGCCGGACCTTCTCATGACGTGGTATTGAGCACCACCGGGTTCCAGTGGACTAACTATGCCGCGCTGGGTAACGATAACGACTTTACGCTGGGAACCACCCCGCTTAACGCCCCTCGGCGCTATGATGATCCGAGCAATGGGCGGTTCTATGCGGGATCCGGGCGCTATAAGTCCAGCCGCAGCAGTCAACAATCGGTGACCGCAGGCGATACCATTACCTTCAACGAGCGTTGGTCGGCCATGGGCGTGATAAGCCAAAGTTGGCTCACCTCGCGCAGTTACGGTGCGAAAGCCGCTGCACAACACAATGACGGTATTAGCCCGACCGTGTCGCTGATGTATAAGGTTGTGCCGAATGTGATGACCTATATCGCCTATGCTGATTCGCTGGAGCAGGGGGGCGTCGCACCGAAGGGTACCAGCAACTATGGGCAAGTGCTGGATCCCTACCGTAGCACTCAGTATGAGGCGGGTGTGAAATCCCAATGGGGCGACATGAATATGAATGCGGCGCTGTTCCGTCTGGAACGTCCGTTTGCCTACACCGGTAACGACAATATTTACAGGGAGCAGGGCAAACAGGTTAACCACGGTCTTGAACTGATGGCCGATGGTGAAGCCTGGGATGGGTTGCATCTGTTTGGCAGCATGACGTTGCTCGATCCTAAAATGAAGGACACCAGTTCGGCAGCAACGCGCGATAAACGCGTGGTCGGCGTACCCAAATTCCAGGCCAACCTGTTGGCGGAATATAGCCACCCGAGCGCCCCGAATATGGTGTATCAGGCCAATCTGCATTACACCGGAAAACGTGCGGCTAACGACACCAACACCACCTGGGCGGCGGGCTTTACCACGCTGGATCTCGGTGCACGTTATGCCTTTAAACTGCACGACAAAAATGCCGCAGTGCGTGTGATGGTGAATAACGTCACTAATGAGCGCTACTGGGCTTCCCTGTTCCCAGGTAAAAATGACGGTTCCAACGGTTCCGCCAATGCCTTCCTGGGCGAACCGCGTGAAATCCGCGCTTCTCTCTCCGTTGACTGGTGATGCCATGACTCAATCGATGATATGGCGTCTTTCATTGGCACTGGTCGTCAGCGTGCTGGGGGGGCCGGTGCTGGCCGAAACGATGCCGACCCGAACCGTGCAGTATTACGGCGATCGTTCCGTTACCGTACCCGCTCAAATAGAGCGAGTAGCCACCTCCTGGAATGCGCAGAATTCGATTATCGCCATGTTGGGTTATGGCGATCGTATTGTCGCAACCACCAAAATCGTGCGCGATACGCCGCTGTTTCGCCAGTTTGTGCCGTCGATTGCGCAGGCGGCTTTAGCCTCGCGCAGCGGTGACATGGGGATTAACAGCGAAGTGCTGGTTGCCAAACGCGCTCAGGTGCTGTTTGTGCCGCAGAGCATACCGTTAGCAGAAGCGGAGACGCTGAGCAAAGCGGGGGTTCAGGTGGTGGCGCTGCGTTACAACTCGCTGGAGGCGATGGTGGAGCGCACGCTGATTACCGGCGACATTCTCGGGCCGGATGCGTTACAGCGTGCCCGCGATTTTGCCGTCTATTATCAGGATAACGTGCGCCGGGTACAGGCGGTGATTGAGCGCATTCCCCGTGAGCAGCGCGTAAAGGTATACCACGCCGTGGGCGATCCGCTGACCACCTCGGGCCGTCCTTCTCTTAATCAAGACTGGATGGATCTCGGCGGCGCAATAAACGTGGCGGAGCCTTGGTTTCGTAAGGCGGGCGTCAGCACCGCACCGGTTTCACTTGAGCAGGTGGTGCAAGCCGACCCTGATGTGATAATCACCATGCGCGCCAGCGACGCGGCGGCAATCCGTCAGGATCCGCACTGGCAAACGCTCAGGGCGGTGCAACAAGGGCGCGTCTATGCCAATCCGCAGGGGATGTTCTGGTGGTGCCGCGAAACCTCCGAGCAGGCGTTGCAGTTTCTCTGGCTGGCAAAAACGCTCTATCCGCAGCAGATGCAGCATATCGATATGGCAAAAGAAACTCACGACTTCTACCAACGGTTCTACGGTTTTGATCTGAACGCGCAGCAGGTCGAGGATATTTTACACCCGCGTTAATCGTCTGGAACGCCGCCAGCACGGGGCGTTCCGCGTCTCATGTCCTTCCTGCATCCCCTTTCCACCCAGTGATCGCCATAAACGAACCGTCGGTTTCATTGGTTTAAAATGGCTTTTTATAAAAACCTTGAGGTCGATCGTCGCGTTCTTCCCTGGGATGCCAATCCCGCTCGGGGCGTGGCAACGGTGCAAAGGTTTTCGCAACGTCCCGGCAGTAGTTTAGCTATCACGGCAGTAACGGGGTTGTACCCTGCCGCATTACCTTCATAAAGACAATGACACAGGAAGGATGGCAAATGAAAACGCGTAAAATTGGGCTGGCCAACTACTTGGCTTACGGCTCAGGTGATTTTCTCGGTGCGGGAACCACGGCGCTAACGGCGGCGTGGTTGCTCTATTTTTACACCACCTTTTGTGGTTTGACGCCCATTGAAGCCACGTTTATTTTCGCGATGGCCAGAGTGCTGGATGCCGTCGTCAGCCCGCTGATGGGTTTCCTGACGGACAACTTTGGATCAACCCGCTTGGGTAAACGCTTTGGTCGCCGTAAATTCTTCATTTTGCTCGGTATCCCCTGTGTGTTCAGCTACAGCTTTATGTGGGTGGGCGACATGGGGTACTGGTACTATCTGCTGACCTATCTGGTGTTTGACGTGGTCTACACCATGATTCTGGTGCCGTATGAAACGCTGGTACCGGAAATGACCGATGATTTTAAACAGAAAACCAAATTCTCCGGTGCGCGTATCGCGCTGGCGCAACTTTCTGCCATTCTGGCGGCCTTCCTGCCCGGTATCCTGCTCAGCCACTTTGGCAAGGACAACGCGATTTCCTTCTTCTACTCAAGTCTGGTGTTCTCGGTGATTTGTGCCGCCGTGCTGACGCTGGTGTATTTCTTTACCTGGGAACGGCCGCGCGAAGAGATGTCGGCGGCGTCCTTGCAGGCAGAAAAGGAACGCCAGTCGCTGACGCTGAAGCAAAGCCTGAAACGCCTGAATGTCGAACTCTCTTCCACGCTGCGCATTCGTATTTTCCGTCAACATCTCGGGATGTACCTCGGCGGCTACATTGCGCAGGACGTGTTTAATGCCGTGTTCACTTACTACGTGGTGTTTGTGTTGATGCAAAGCCCCACGGTGGCGTCCAACCTGATGGGCACCATGGCTATCCTGCAATTCCTGGCGGTGATTGGTATGATCCCGCTGTGTATTCGCTTCGGACCGGCACCTTCCTACCGTCTGGTGGTTTGCCTGTTCGGTCTGGCCGCGATGTCTTACGGTGCGCTCTATTACAGCGGCCTGCACGATGTGTTCTCTCTGTTGTTGCTGGTCTCTGCGTTGGCGGGGCTGGGGCGCGGTGGCATCAACTACGTGCCGTGGAATACCTACACCTATATTGCCGATGTGGACGAAGTGATCACCGCACAACGTCGTGAAGGGATCTTCGCCGGGATCATGACGCTGACCCGTAAGGCCTCTCAGGCAGGCGCGGTGATGCTGGTTGGCGTGGTACTGCAATTGTCGGGGTTTGTTTCAGGGCAGAGCGTACAGGCACCGGGCGTGAGCCACACCATCCTGATGGTGCTTAGTGTAGGCACAGTCTGCGTGCTGGCGTTGGGTTTTCTGGTCTCATTACGGTTTAAACTGAACCTGCAAACACACCAGACCCTGCGTGAAGAGACGCTAAAAATGCGCGAAGCCGGACGTCCGGTGCCGGAACTCATCACGCCGCAGGCGCGTCAGGTGGTGGAAATGCTCTCTGGCATGTCTTACGAATCGCTGTGGGGCAACAACAATATCGGTTACCTGAATCGCCACAAACAGCCGGCGCATTCAGCAACCCAGGTGACTCAGCATTAACCGCATTAACGCATTAACGATAAGAGTGGATGATAAACTATGACCGTATTCAGTGTTAAACATAGCCCGCTGCTGCGTCAGCCTGAGCACTTTATCTCTCGCGACGATCTGAAGGCGCTGATCTGTCGCATTACCGATAATCTGGTCAATATCAAGGATGAAACCGGTGAGTTTCTGCTGCGGTTGGATGATGGTCGTGTCATCGATACCAAGGGTTGGGCCGGGTGGGAGTGGACGCACGGTATTGGCCTGTACGGCATTTACCAGTATTACCAACAGACCGGCGATGACCAGATGCGTGCCATCATTGATGATTGGTTCGAGGCGCGTCTGGCGGAAGGTACGCCCACCAAGAACGTCAATACGGTCTGCCCGTTCCTGACGCTGGCCTATCGCTATGAAGAGACGCGCGATGCCCGTTGGGTACCCTATCTGGAACGCTGGGCGGAGTGGGTGATGTACGACATGCCGCGCACCCAGAAAAACGGTTTGCAGCATATCGTCTACAACAGCGAAAACACCGATCAGCTGTGGGATGACACCCTGATGATGAGCGTGCTGCCGCTGGCAAAAATCGGCAAGCTGCTCAACCGCCCTGAATTTATCGAAGAGGCGACCTACCAGTTCTTACTGCACGTGCAGTATCTGATGGACAGACGCAGCGGCCTGTGGTTCCACGGTTGGACGTTTGATGGTAAGCACAATTTCGCCGAAGCGCGTTGGGCGCGCGGCAATAGCTGGCTGACGGTGGCGATTCCTGAGTTTATCGAACTTCTGGAACTGCCAGAAGGAAACGCAACGCGCCGCTTCCTGTTGCAGGTGCTGGAAAGCCAGATTGAAGCGCTGGCGCAGTATCAGGATGACAGCGGCCTGTGGCACACGCTGCTGGATGATGCCAACTCTTACGTGGAAAGCTCTGCAACCGCCGGATTTGCCTATGGCATCCTGAAGGCGGTGCGCAAACGCTATGTGGATAAGCGCTATGCCGACATGGCGGAAAAAGCGATTCGTGGCGTGATTGCCAACATCAATCCGCAAGGCGAACTGGTCAATGTGTCGTTTGGTACCGCCATGGGCCGCGATCTGGATTACTACCGCCAGATTCCGCTGACTTCCATGCCTTACGGTCAGGCGATGGCAATTCTGTGCCTGTCTGAGTATCTGCGCGTCTATTTGTAATCGGTAACCGAGAAATTGCCCCGCGAAGGCCGTATCTGCTTCGCGGGGTTTGGCATTATTTCAATCCGTTCAGGCTGTAAGTGACCGGGATCCAGCGATAGCCATTGGTAGTGCCGTTGCGTTCCACGCGGGTATTCACATGGCCGATGCCTGGGAACGGCAGGTGTGCGCCCGCCACCAGATAGCCTTCACTGGCAGCCTGAGCAAACAGGGCTTCGCGGGTTTTGGTGGCCTGACCCATATCAGAATCGAAGCTGATGGTGGTTTCCGGTAGCGGCATTTGCACCGCTTCTGCGTGCACGATATCGCCCCATGCCAGCAATTTCTGGCTGTCACTGACGATGCTATACGCGGTGTGTCCCGGCGTGTGGCCTGGTGCAAACACCGGCGCAATGCCCGGCAGCAGCGCGGCATCCCCGGTAAAGGTTTTCACTTTATTTGCAGCAGCAAGGATCTTGAAGACGTCCTGCACCCGTTGGAAGGCGGGCTTGCGTTCGGGGGCGGCTTGCGCCAGGTGCTGCGGATCCAGCCAGAAATCATACTCTTTTTGCGAAACGTAAACGGTCGCATTGGGGTAGGCGAGCTTACCGTTTTGCACCAGACCGCTAAAATGGTCGCCGTGCAGGTGGGTCATCAGGATGGTATCGACCTGCTCTGGGCGATAGCCAGCCGCCAACAGATTTTTCTGCACTTTTCCGACGTTGCTGTTCGCTTGCGTGCCGTTGCCGGTATCAATCAGCACCAGATTTTTGCCGGTGTTGACCAGAAACGCATTGATGGAGGTTTCGACGGTAGGGGATAACGATTTCTCTGCCAGCAGTTGGCGAATGGTGTTGGGATCGGTGCGCGTGAGCATTTTGTCCATCGGCATGGCGTTGGTGCCATCTGAAAGCGCGGTGATTTCATATTGACCCAGCAATTGCCGATAGTAGCCGGGTTGGGTTTTGACTTGCGCCGTGGGTTCTGCCACTGCGACATCAGGGAGGCCAAATGCTGTCATAGCCATCAGACACGCCGCTTTCAAAGGTTTCATCGTATCGTTCCTTGTCGTAAACACCGTGAAAAAGAAATGGGCAATCCCTTTGATTATTAACCGAACTGCAACATTCCTCAAATGTTATCACCCCCTATCCTAGCGTTA
The DNA here is from genome assembly GCF_025962655.1 of Candidatus Symbiopectobacterium sp. NZEC151. Taxonomy (GTDB): domain Bacteria; phylum Pseudomonadota; class Gammaproteobacteria; order Enterobacterales; family Enterobacteriaceae; genus Symbiopectobacterium. The sequence continues at coordinate 360,290 of NZ_JAGFPE010000005.1, forward strand.
TATTGCACCTGCTATCTGGTGCTATCTCGCAATGCGGCATTTGGCGCACCGCAGGCAATCTGCGATAATAGCCGTTTGCCAGCCCTGGCTGGTACCCGATGGCTAAATGATAGGTTGTTATGCTGTACCCGATAAATGAGATGTTTCAAACCCTGCAAGGTGAAGGCTTTTTTACCGGCGTTCCGGCGATTTTTGTCCGTCTGCAAGGGTGTCCGGTGGGTTGCAGTTGGTGCGATACCAAACACACCTGGGATAAGTTTGCTGAACGTGAAACCACGCTGGATCATATTCTGGTAAAGACGCAGGAGAGCGACGCCTGGGCACCGGCCAGCCCGGAAGCGATTCTGGCGCGCATCCAGCAAGAGGGGTATAGCGCACGGCATATCGTTATCACCGGCGGTGAGCCTTGCATCCACGATTTGACGCCGCTGACCGACTATCTCGAGCAAAACGGCTACCGCTGCCAGATAGAAACCAGCGGTACGCATGATGTGCGCTGTTCTCCGCAGACCTGGGTCACGGTCTCACCCAAAGTGAATATGCGTGGTGGTATGGTGGTGCTCGATCAGGCATTAGTGCGCGCTGATGAAATCAAGCATCCGGTGGCGCGAGAGAAAGACATTGACGCGCTGGATGCCCTGCTGGCGCGCTTACACGATGATAAAGCACGTATCATCGCCTTGCAGCCCATCAGTCAGAAAGACGCGGCGACCAAACTCTGTATCGAAACCTGTATCGCGCGTAACTGGCGTCTGTCGATGCAGACGCACAAGTATCTGAATATCGCTTGATGGCAGGTCGATCCTTTTATTCCCCGCGATAAACGCAGCCCGCCGTGCAGGTTTCTTTCACCATCACGGCGCTCAGCAGAGGCAGTGTGGGTTTTAACTGCTGCCAAATCCAGTGCGCCAGCACCTCGCTGGTGGGGTTTTCCAATCCGGCAATTTCATTGAGGTAGTGGTGATCCAACTGCTGCCAAACCGGGTTGAATACCGCTTTCAAGTCGGCGAAATCCATCACCCAGCCGGTATGCGGGTCGACTTCACCGGTGATTTCCAGTCTCACCATAAAGGAATGCCCGTGCAAGCGGCCACATTTATGCCCTTCCGGCACGTGCGGCAGGTGGTGGGCGGCTTCAAACTGAAAATCTTTAAATAGCGTAGTGACCATAACAACGTTCCTGAAGGGATAACCAAGCGTAAACAAAAGCCGTCGCATACTACCGGAAAGTCGTCCTTGAAGCACGTTTGGTTGAAGAATAATCTGATTGATGGGGCGTTCATCTGAGCGGGCAACCTATAACGCTTTAAGCGTTAAGGATTATCAGAAAAACCATTTAGGCATTTTGGTTATTAAATATTGCCATCGCGTCTTTAATTGTTGCGCGCGGGATAGGTAACCTTATATTCCATACAACTTTAGATTGCATAAATATCGCTTTATCGCGGGACGACTTAAAAGGACACTGAAATCACGATGACCACTCCGGTTTCGTTGCTGCCGCTTAGTGCCGAGCAGCTCGCGCGTTTGCAAAGCGCCACGGGGGATTTTTCTCCAGCGCAGCTGGCCTGGCTGTCAGGCTATTTTTGGGGCGTCGCGCAGGGCCATGGGGCTCAAAGCGGTGCCGTGTCGGCCGTCTCGCTCCCGGCCAGCGCCGCTGCGCCTGCACAAAGTATTACCCTTATTTCCGCATCGCAAACGGGCAATGCTCGCCGTGTGGCCGAACAGCTGCGTGACGATTTGCTGGCTGCCAAGCTTGCGGTCACGTTGGTGAATGCTGGCGACTATAAATTTAAGCAAATTGCGCAGGAAACGCTGTTGCTGGTGGTGACCTCTACGCAAGGGGAAGGGGAGCCGCCGGAAGAGGCCGTAGCGCTGCATAAATTCCTGTTATCCAAAAAAGCCCCCGCGCTAAAAACCACGTCATTTGCGGTGTTCGGCTTGGGCGATACCTCTTACGAATTCTTCTGCAAAGCCGGTAAAGATGTCGATGGTCGCTTGGCTGAGCTGGGGGCAGAGCGCCTGCTCGATCGTGTGGATGCCGATGTTGACTATCAGGCGGCCGCCGAACAGTGGCGTCGCCAGATTGTCGATATCCTTCAGGCGCGCGTTCCGGCACAAGGCGCGGCGGTTATTCAGGCGAGCGCCAGCGGAACGCGGGATGAAATTTCCAGCAGTCCTTACAGTAAAGCCGCCCCTTACGCGGCAAGTTTCGCCGTGAATCAGAAAATCACGGGGCGTGCGTCCGATAAGGATGTGCGTCATATCGAGATCGACCTGGGTGATTCCGGGCTGCGCTATCAACCGGGTGATGCGCTTGGCGTGTGGTATCAAAACGATCCGGCGCTGGTGCAAGAGCTGCTGGAACTGCTGTGGTTGAAAGGGGATGAATCGGTGACCGTGGCAGGAGACACACTGCCTTTGTCGCAGGCGCTGCAACGCCATTTCGAACTGACGCAAAACACCGCGCCGTTGGTGGAGAAGTATGCCGCGTTGTCCCGTAACGAGGCATTGCTGGCGTTGGTGGCAGAAAAACCTGCGCTGCAACAGTTCGCCCAGCGCACGCCGCTGGTGGACATGGTGCGTCAGGCGCCGACGGAACTGACGCCGGAGCAACTGATTGGCTGGCTGCGCCCGTTGACGCCGCGCCTCTATTCTATCGCTTCGTCTCAGGCCGAGGCCGAAAGCGAGGTGCATATTACCGTGGGCGTGGTGCGCTATGACTATGAGGGGCGGGCGCGAACCGGCGGTGCATCTGGTTATCTGGCGGATCGTCTGAATGAAGACGATGAGATTCAGGTCTTTATTGAACATAACGACCACTTCCGCCTGCCTGCCGATCCCGCTACCCCCGTCATCATGATCGGGCCTGGCACCGGCATTGCTCCGTTCCGCGCCTTTATGCAACAGCGTGAAGCGGACGGTGCAGAAGGGAAAAACTGGCTGTTTTTCGGCAACCCGCACTTTACCGAAGATTTTCTCTATCAGGTGGAATGGCAACGCTACGTGAAAGACGGACTGCTGACCCACATCGATCTGGCCTGGTCGCGCGATCAGGCACACAAGATCTATGTGCAGGACAAACTGCGCGAGAAGGGCGAACAGCTGTGGCGCTGGATCCAGGACGGTGCACATCTTTACGTGTGCGGCGATGCCAACCGCATGGCGAAAGATGTGGAACAGGCGCTGCTGGACATTATCGGTGCCCACGGCGGTCTGGATGCAGAACAGGCCGATGAATTTTTAAGCGAACTGCGCCTTGAGCGCCGTTATCAGCGCGATGTGTACTAGCGAGATCACTATCCATGAGCGAAAAATTATCAATCGATCAACGTTATCCCGGCCCGTTAGTGGTGGAAGGGAAACTCGCTGATGCGGAGCGCCTGAAGCAGGAAAGCAACTACCTGCGCGGCACCATTGCTGAAGATTTGCAGGAAGGGCTGACGGGCGGTTTTAACGGCGACAACTTTTTGCTGATCCGTTTTCACGGCATGTATCAACAGGATGACCGCGATATTCGCGCGGAGCGTGCCGAGCAAAAGCTGGAGCCGCGTCATGCCATGATGCTGCGCTGCCGTTTGCCCGGCGGCGTGATGACGCCGGAGCAGTGGTTAGGGATCGATAAATTTGCCGCCGAGAGCACGCTCTATGGCAGCATTCGTATTACTAACCGCCAGACCTTCCAGTTTCACGGTATCCTGAAGCCGAACGTGAAACCGGCGCACCAAATGCTCAATCATCTGGGGCTGGATGCGCTGGCGACCGCCAACGATGTGAACCGTAACGTACTCTGTACTTCTAATCCGGTGGAATCCGAGCTGCATCAGCAAGCCTATGACTGGGCGAAGAAGATCTCTGAGCATCTGCTGCCGCGTACCCGTGCCTACGCCGAGATCTGGCTGGATCAGGAGAAGGTCGCTACCACCGATGAAGAGCCGATCCTCGGGGCGACCTATCTGCCGCGTAAGTTCAAAACTACGGTGGTGATCCCGCCGCAAAACGATGTGGATCTGCACGCCAACGATCTCAATTTTATTGCCATTGCCGACAATGGTCGCCTGGTCGGCTTTAACGTGCTGGTCGGCGGTGGGCTTTCTATCGCCCACGGCGATAAGGCAACCTACCCGCGCACTGCCAGTGAGCTGGGCTATATTCCGATTGAGCATACGCTGGCCGTGGCCGAAGCGGTGGTGACTACGCAACGCGATTGGGGCAACCGCACCAACCGTAAAAATGCCAAAACCAAATATACGCTGGAGCGCGTTGGCGTTGATACTTTCAAACGCGAAGTGGAAAAGCGCGCGGGTGTGACCTTTGAATCGCTGCGTCCGTATGAATTCACCGGCCGTGGCGATCGCATTGGCTGGGTGAAAGGTATTGATAGTAAATGGCACCTGACGCTGTTTATCGAAAATGGCCGTATTCTCGATTATCCAGGCCGTCCGCTGAAAACCGGGTTGGCCGAAATCGCCAAAATCCACAAAGGGGATTTCCGCCTGACGGCGAACCAGAACCTGATTGTGGCGGGCGTGAGTGCACGCAATAAAGCGAAGATTGATGCGCTGGCACGCGAGCACGGTTTGATTGACGATAGCGTCAGCGAGCAGCGTAAAAACTCGATGGCCTGCGTATCCTTCCCAACCTGTCCGCTGGCGATGGCGGAAGCCGAGCGTTTCCTGCCGGAATTTGTCACCGACGTGGAAGGCATTATGCAGCGCCACGGCGTGGGCGACGAGCATATCGTACTGCGCGTAACCGGTTGTCCGAACGGCTGTGGCCGTGCCATGTTGGCGGAGGTGGGGCTGGTCGGGAAAGCCGTAGGGCGCTATAACCTGCATCTGGGCGGTAACCGCGAAGGCACTCGCATTCCGCGTATGTACCGCGAAAATATCACGCAGGCGGAGATCCTGAGCGAGCTGGATGGTCTGATTGGCCGCTGGGCGCGGGAACGCCAGCCTGATGAAGGGTTCGGTGACTTTGCCATCCGTAGTGGCATTATCAAGCCGGTACTCGATCCGGCGCGCGATTTTTACGATTAACCGGGAGGCATGATGTCGGCATTCTCTCTTGAAGCGCTTAACGCGCTACCCAAACCGGAGCAGGCGCAAGCGCTGGCTGAAACCAACGAACAGTTGGAAACGCTCTCCGCCGAGGGGCGCGTTGCCTGGGCGCTGGAGCACCTGCCGGGGGAGTATGTGCTCTCTTCCAGCTTCGGCATTCAGGCGGCGGTAAGCCTGCATCTGGTCACGCAACTGCGCCCTGATATTCCGGTGATCCTCACCGATACTGGCTACCTGTTTCCGGAAACCTATCAGTTTATCGACACGCTGGCCGAGCAGTTGAAACTGAATTTGAAGGTGTATCGTGCCGAGCACTCCCCGGCCTGGCAGGAAGCACGCTATGGCAAACTGTGGGAACAGGGCGTTGAAGGCATTGAGCAGTACAACCAGCTAAACAAAGTGGAACCGATGAACCGTGGGCTGAGTGAGCTACAGGCCCAGACCTGGTTTGCCGGATTGCGGCGCGAGCAGTCGGGCAGCCGTGGACATCTGCCGGTACTGGCTATCCAACGCGGCGTCTTCAAGGTGCTGCCGATTATCGATTGGGATAATAAGCAGGTGTATCAATACCTCAAGCAGCACGGTTTGTCTTACCACCCGCTGTGGGATCAGGGCTACCTGTCAGTGGGGGATACGCATACCACGCGTAAATGGGAGCCGGGAATGAGCGAAGAAGAAACGCGCTTCTTCGGATTGAAACGGGAATGTGGGTTGCACGAGGGGTAAGTGACAGCGTGCAGAAAGGGAAAAGGCCGTTGGTTAACGGCCTTTTTTGTACACAGCGCTGGTATGGGAATCAGTAGTCCAGCACCGCCCACCAGAACACGCGCCCAATAATATCGACCTCGCTGAGGGATTTCTCTTCGATAGGGTGCTCGGCGCTGTTGTAGCTGCGGATGCTTACCGTGTTCGGCCCAACCTGATACAGCAGCTTGATGCGGTTCCAGCCATTTTGGCTGATGGCGTAGATCTTGCCATCGATAATGCGCTTATCGTTGGTGTTGACGGCGACGGTGGTACCATCGGGAATAAACGGTTCCATGCTGTCGCCCTTGGCCGGGAAACAGAGCACGCCAGAGCCATCAGAATTGGCACCGACGCGGCGTAAGGTCGATTTGGAAAACCGCAGTTTAAACCCGTTATGATCTTCATTCATGATACGCCCGGTCCCACAGGCGAATTCGATATCTTTCAGAAACGGCACTTCCACTTCATCATCCCGCAACGGGGTGTGGCTGTCCCATACGTCAACCGTTCCCCACTGAGATTCCGGCGGAATGTTGGAGCGCGAATCGTAAGGCGCGACCGCTGGCGTACGCATCGGTTCATCGCCATTCGCCAGCCATTCCGGGCGTACCCCCAGCGCATCGGCAATATCAATGATACGCGACGTTCCTTTCGCCTGACCGGAGGTCAAGCGCCAGATTGTCGGCTGAGCCATGTTAACGGCGCGTGCCAATTGTCCCTGAGTCATTCCCGTCAGCGACATAGCATGGTTAAGCCGTTCTGCCAAAGTGTTCATCGTTTTCATGCGAACAACTTTATAGCATTCGCTATTGCTTTTCAAGTGAAATGGCAATACCTTTTGCTATTATCGATAGCTAAAGGTATTATCACACCAACAAGACAAGCTATGCGTGAGTAACGGACGCTAGTTATCAACTAAATCAATAGCTTTCCGGTGGCAGAGTGTGACTGCCTCTCTTTTGTTACTCCAGGGGACGGTGCGGCAAGACCCCAATGGTCTTGCCAGATAACGGTATAGAAACAACAAAGGTGGCGAGATGATTCGTGATATCCAAAAGGTGCTTGAGCGTTATGGCGCATGGGCTTCCCATACTGAACACGGGCTGTATTACTCATCGGTTGCTGCGGGCTTCCGTGGGCTGCTGCCCTCCAGCCAGCGCTCACGCCCGTCGTGCTGCGATGACGATGGGTTGATTGTCAATGGGGCGATGGCGTGTTTGAAAAAACGCGACCCGTATCTGCATGTGCTATTGGAGTGGCACTATGTGCTTGGCCTGCCGGTGAGGGCGATTGGCACCAAACTGGGTATTTCACATACGCTGGTGCTAAAACAGCTGCAAATGGCGGAAGGATTTATCGATGGCTGCCTGAGCATGATGGATATCAAGCTGGATATCGATCTTGAATGCCAAAAAGAACTGGTTTATACGCCGAAAATAAAAAAAGTGGTGGAATTCCAAAAAGCAATATAGTCTGATAAAAATGATTATTTCATCCTATTCCTAATGCGAAATTCATTTCCTATGACAAGCTGATTTTTGCGAATGGCTAACTGTCCTAATTAACGGATGTGCTGAAGCATGTGCATGCATATTTTGATTTTTCGCAAAGAAAGGCGTATTGGTATGTGTAATATCGTTCACTATCGAACGCACGGCACAGGAGTGCATTACCTTCGTAATAACCTACCGAAACAGTAAATCAGGAATATTCCAGATTAGTCTTATCGAAAAAAGTGAAAGTAATATTGCCACTTCGTCCGTTAAAGAGGCCTATGATGAAGACGCTGCTGTTATTCATGTTGGTTCCTGTGTTGCTTTCCGGGTGTTCAACGCGGTGGGTGAAAATTCGTGATAACCCGACTGACCATGTTACTTCAAGATCCCTCTGTCGGGTTAACGCTGAACAGCGATTCCCAGTTCGCAATGAAGTGATAAATCGCACCAACTACCGTACTGTCACTGAGCCTTGCGATTACAAACGGTGGTGCGGTGGGAAAAAGTACAGGACCTATGAGGTTGAGGAATTACAAAGCTATGTCACGGACGTTAACAACGGTAGCCGTAACAGTTCCTACCACGATTGCATGTGGGATAATGGCTGGCAGCAACAGACCAAATCAAATTGGGAATGGGATAGAACACCCATTACGCTGCAATATACGGGGCCAGCGAAATAATCACCTGGCGTGAAAGCATTGCCGGGTGTAAACAGAATGGTGATGTTTTTTTATCATATTATCCTGAAAAGCGGTTGTGGAATTCCAAAAAGGTATTTATTCTACAAAAAATGCTTATTTGGCTCGGTGTCAGAAAAAGCTATCTGCCGATTAAAACAGACATTAAAAATGTTGTGGAATTCCAAATGGCAAAGTAGTCTGTTAAAAATCGTTAATTTACAGCAATCATAAAAAAGGCTTCGCTTATGCGAGGCTTTTTTTTTCAGAATATTAATATTAATATTAATAGTGATTTGGCATATTCACGTTTTTTTAAACATTATTCCTCTCGCGTTCTTCGACATCGCGGCATCGAGATGCCGGAACGTTATTAATAACGACTTTCCGCTTTTTGTTCTTATCACTGTAGGCACCCCGCACGACGGCGGTGAGGTTATGCGTATGTATAAATTGACGACGGGCATCTCCTATGGCGCTTCGGGTGCTACTGGCAGCTACTGGATGCTTCAGTTACTGGATGCGGTTTCTCCAAACCAGTGGACAGCCATTGGCGTGATGGGGAGTTTGCTGTTTGGCCTGCTGACTTTTCTGGTGAATGTGTTTTTCAAAATCAGGGAAGACCGGCGCAGAGAAGAGGGAATGCATAATGAGTAGACGCAAGATTGCCACTGCTGCGTTGTGCTCTGTCAGCGTGATTATTGCCATGGTGCTGAGTAATAGCGATAGCTATCGCTCCCAACAGGGCAATGCCTTGCGTTTCAGCCAGGCCGCGATGGAGGTGATGGGGAATGCGGAGGGATGTCGACGCGATGTTTACCAGTGCCCGGCCCGTATCAGCACTCAGGGCATTGGTCATACGCGGCGTGTTACAGGAACTGCCACGCTGGCGGATGACCAGCAGGTTGCCCGCTGGTTCGCGGAAGATCAACTGGATGCACAAAACTGCCTTGAGCAGAACGTCGAACGCAAATTGGGCGTGCGCTTGCCGCAGAACGTTTTTGACGGTGTCGGCAGCTTTGTGTTCAACGTCGGCTGCTCGAATTTCCTGACGTCCACGCTGTACCGCTACCTGACAGCGGGATCTTACCTTGCCGCCTGTCATCAACTTAGCCGTTGGGTCTATGCCGGGCAGGAGGTGCTTCCGGGGCTGGTGGCGCGCCGCGCCAAAGAGCAGGCGCTGTGCCTGGCTGCGCAGAAATAGCCCAATGATGAAAATCCACCTATTGCTGACGGGCTGTGCACTCGCGGCTGCTTTCGGTGCCGGTTGGTCTCTGCAAGGGATTCGCTGGGATGCTGATGTTGCCGTTCGTGACAAGCAAGCCAGCGAACTGCGCCAGACGCAGCAACAATCGATTATCGCGCAGCAGGCGTTTACTTTTCAGCGCGTGAACCAGATAGCTGCCGATGCCTATCAGCACAGTCTCTCTATCAAGGCCGACTCGGATGAAAAACAGATTATCTACCGCACGGCAGTCAAGCGCGATCCGGTGGGGCGTCAGTGCGTGCCTGATGCTGTGTCTGGGCGGTTGCTCGACGACGCGCACCGTCTACGTGCCCGCGTCGTGCACCGCGTTGCCCCAGACGCTGACGCAGCCGGTCATGGTGCCGTTACCGCCGGTTGCCGATTGACTTACGCCCAGGCCGTTTACTGGATTGAGCCACTGCTGGCAGCGCTGGAGCAGGCCAACAGCCAGCTTGATGCAATACGTACTGCACAGGCCGACAGAAAGTAAGCCGCTGTCCCCAGCCGTCAGCGCGTTAACCCTACCGACAATCAACTACGGATGACATGCCAATCATGATGAAGCATATGCAGCTACGTGCTGCCATTTTGGCTGCGCTGCGCGCTGCCATCACCGAACACACCACTTTTCTTGACGGACGCCCCGTCGCCTTAACGTCAGACAGCCTGCCCGCTATCGCGGTGTACATCAGCGATGCACAACCGGTGGACAACGCACTGGATGAGGCGCTGTGGCAAGCCAGTCTGCACGTTGAGCTTTTCGAAAAGGCAGAGGGGCTGGATTCGACGCTGGATGAAAAGATGGCGCAAAAAATTTCCCCGGTGCTGATGTCCGAGTCAGCACTACAGGAGAGTACGCAAACCTTCTCAACGCAGCGGTATGACTATCGACGCGACGAAGAAGGGAGTATTTGGAGGTCTGCGGACCTCGAATTTTCAATAACGTATTATCAGTGAGGCCATTATGTCTACAACAGAAGCGATTAAAGGTGCAGGAACCACACTTTGGGTTTTTACCGGCACCGGTGACCCTTATGCCAACCCAACGGGCGACAGCGGTTGGACCCGTCTGGCGCAGGTCAAGGAGCTGACGCCGGGCGAGATGACGGCGGAATCCTTCGATAACACCTATCTCGACGGCGAAAACGCCGGATGGAGCGATACCGCGCAGGGCATCAAATCAGCGGGCGACACCAGTTTCACTCTGGCATGGAAAGCCGGCGATCTGGGGCAACAGGAACTGGTTGATTGGTTTACCTCCGGCGCCGTGCGCGGCTACAAAATCAAGTATGCCAACGGCGTGGTTGATGTGTTTAAGGGCTGGGTCAGTGCGTTAGGGAAATCGATTCCCGTGAAGGAGGTGATCACCCGCACCGTGAAGGTCACCAATACCGGCAAGCCGGTGCTGGCGGAAGATGCGCCGGCGGCGGTAACGCCTTAAAGCAGCGCGCGTCGCTGCTTTTTTTATGCCCCGCGTACGCGGGGCTTATTCGGTAAACATCCTATCAAGGAGAACACATGTACCTGAAAACCGAGCCTTTTGGCCCCAATCAGGTGGTGCTGTCTGAGCTGTCAGGGTTGCAGCGCATCGAGTATCTCGAAGCCATCGTGGAACACATGAGCGCATTGGAGAACATTCCGGACACCATCCCGGAGGCCAAGAAAATGGCCATTTTTGGCAGCCTGACCATCAAACTGCACGCCTGGCTGGTATCCCGTTCGCTGTGGCAACAGGATCGGGAGCGCACCCTGGATGACATCTTCAATCAGGTGCTCAACGACTGGCCGCCGCGCTTGATCAATGAGGCCGCGCTGCTGGTTCAGCACCTCAGCGGCATCGCGCCTGAAAGTGCCAGTGAGGAACCCGCTGGCGAGAGTGCGTCCAGTACGCCGGGAAAGTCTTAGCCGCACAGGTGCGTTTTGCGATGCGTCTGGCTCGGGAGTTCCGGCGTCATGACTGGCGCACGATGCTGTCTGAACTCTCTTCCAGTGAGTTATCGGAATGGTTTGCATTCTATCAGGAGCACTACTTTTCCGACGTGCTGCTGGATGCGGAGTGTTGCGCCCTGCGTGCCACGATGCTGGCGTTGACGGGCCATCAAGACATCCCGTTACAGCAACTCAGCTTGTTACAGCCAACGGTTGAGCCTGAAACGATGAGCGATGATGAACTGATGGCAATAGGCGAAGGATTATTTGGAGGGGTTCGTTATGGCCCAGACAACCAATGAACAGGTATTAAATGTTAACGCTGTGTTGTTAAACAGCAGCGTGCTGCGCGTGCAGCAGGATTTGCTGTCGCTGGGAAGTGTCGTTACCCAGGCGACGCAGAGTTTTTCTCAACTGGTCGCCCAGCAGAGTGCGGCGTTGAAAGCGAGTGAGGTGCGAGCTCAGCCGGGCAACTGGTCGGCGCAGCGCGTGATGGCGCAAGGGAACGCTGATTTTAACGATACCAGCGGTTATATGCTGGCAGGGCTCAATGGCATTGGCACCGATCAATCGAAAGATAAAACGGAGGTGAAAACCTGGCGGGACGGCCTGATTGAGTCATGGAGCGAATACGCGAAAGTCGCTTCGGATACCTACACCCAGGTGAAAACCGGCGGTGAAGCGGTGTTCAAAACGCTGGACGCGGGATTAACGCGTTTTGTGAAAACCGGCAAACTGAATCTCTCGAATTTTGCCGAATCCATGCTGAGCATGTTAGCGAACGTAGCGCTCAGGGCATCAATGGTCGAAGGGGTTAACGCCATTCTGGGTTTTTTCGATATTTCGACAACCACCAAGGATAAAGATAAGGATAAAGACCAGGGTAAAAATAAGCAGAGCACATCTTCAAATCCGGCAACCACGGTGGCGCAGCGCAACGATACCCAGAAAAGCAATAACAATCAGGAAGGCGGGGAGTCGAATAACCATATCGGCAAAACCTGGGTAGACGGCCTGAGCGAGTCCTGGGGGAAATATTCCGAGAGCGCGCTGGATTCCTATTCCATTATTCAGGCTGGGGGAGATGCGGCATTCCAACAGTTAGATAATAGCGTGATGAACTTTGTGCGTACCGGAAAACTCAATTTCTCCTCTTTCGCCGAATCGGTGTTGGGCATGCTGGCGGAAATCGCGGTGAAGTCGGCGCTGGTGCAGGGGGTGAATGCGTTAATGGGGGCTTTTGGTGTAACGGCTAATGCCAAAGGCGGCGTTTATACCTCATCCAGCCTGTCGGCCTATTCCGGGCAGGTGGTCGATCGCCCCACGCTGTTTGCCTTCGCCAAAGGGGCAGGATTGATGGGCGAGGCCGGGCCGGAAGCGATTATGCCGCTGACCCGTAACGCCAACGGTGTACTGGGCGTACGAGCGGTGGGCGGCGTGAGTGGCAATACGGCACCGCAGGTCAGTATCAATATCGCCAGCGATGGCCGCATCTCCCAGACCTCATCGGCCGGACTGGCGCAGTTTGGCAGTGAGATCGGCAGCTTTGTCGATCAACGCTTTAAATCACTGCTGACCCGGGAAATGGGGCAGGGACGCATGTTAAGCACGGCAATGAAAGGGCGGAGAAGCTAATGGCAATTGAAACATTTCACTGGCCGCTGCAAATCGGCAATCAGCCCGAGGTGCAATACAGCGAAACGGTACGCAAAGTGCAGTTTGGCGATGGCTACACGCAACTGTCCGGCGCGGGGCTGAACGGGGAAACCATCACTTTTTCCTACGCGTTTCGTGGCACGCTCGACACCGCTGTCGAGATTCGTGATTTCTTGCGGCGTCACCGCAAAAAATCATTCCAATGGACCCCACCGCATGAAAAAGCGGGGCTGTATCGGGTGGTGGAAGACTCGATAAAGTTTGCTCCGGCCGGTAACGTTCAGGGGGTGATCACGGCAACCTTCGTTCAGTGGTATGGCGTGTAATTAGCGCCGCTTTCATCACCCTTCCCCAGCCTGCGCGCTGGTTTTTTTGTCTCTGGAGAACCGATGTCTATCAATCTCGACGCCCAACAGTTGGCGCCGGGCGATCGCGTGCGCTTGTTTGAAGTGGATTGCACCGCATTCGATGGCCCGGAGCTCTATTTTCACAACCATCCTATCCCGCACAGCGCCGAGGAGCTTGCCGCCGCGGCGGGGGATGAGAATAAACTCCCGGCAAAATCCCTCTGGTGGCAGGGAAAAGAGTACAAAGCGTGGCCGACGCATATTGAGGGGCTGGAAATGACCAGCGATGGCAGTGCTCCCACGCCCACGCTGGCGGTCGGCAATATCGACGGCACCATCACCGCGTTGTGTCTGGTCTATCAAAATCTGGCGCAGGCCACCGTGCGGATTCATACCACCTTTGCTCATTATCTGGATGCGCGCAATTTCCCTAATGGCAACCACAGCGCTGACCCGACGCAAGAGCGGCTGGAAGTCTGGTACATCGACAGTAAAGCCAATGAGGACAACGAATCGGTTACGTTCAATCTCTCCTCACCGGCTGATTTGCAGGGGATCATGATCCCCACCCGGCAGATTCACAGCCTGTGTACCTGGTGCGCACGCGGACAGTATCGCGGCGCATCCTGTGTTACACCGGATCGCGTTATTTCGACATTGACGGCAATCCGGTCGATGATCCGGCAAAGGATGAGTGCTCCGGGCTGCTTTCCACCGGCTGCAAACCGCGTTTTGGTGAAGCGGCCGAATTGCCGTTTGGCGGCTTTCCGGGGTCGGCACTGATTAAGAGGTAATAACGTGAAACTGGGAAATTTGATCGTCAGCGCGATCCTCGCCCATGCTGAGCAAGAATATCCGCGCGAAGCGTGCGGCGTGGTCGTGCACAATCAACAGCGGCAACGCTACGTGCCTTGCCGCAATCTGGCACAGGCACCACAGGATCATTTTATCATGAGCCCCGAGGACTATGCGCAGGCCGAAGACAGCGGCACGCTGGTGGCGATCGTGCACAGCCATCCCGATGCCACCACCACGCCCAGCGCCGTCGATCTTGCCCAGTGCGATCAATCGCAACTGCCCTGGGTGATCGTCAGTTGGCCCGAAGGCGATGTTCGCACCCTGATGCCGCAGCAGGGGATTAAGCCCCTGCTGGCGCGTCCTTTTGTGCACGGCATTTGGGATTGTTACGCCATTGTGCGCGACTGGTATCAACTGGAGCGCAATATTCAACTGCCGAATTTTGCACGCACGGACGACTGGTGGAACCGTGGCGAAAACCTGTATATGACGCACTACCGCGACGCGGGCTTTACGCCGGTGACCGATGATATTGCGCCGGGGGATGTGATCATTATGCAAGTGCGTGCCAGCGAGCCGAATCATGCTGGCGTCTACGTGGGCAACGGTGAAATGCTGCACCACATGTACGGTCAGCTCAGCCAGAAAGTGCTGTACGGCGGCTACTGGTTGGACAGAACCATTATCCGACTGCGTTATACCGGAGGGAATCATGACGCTAGCCATTGAGTATCAGCCGTTAAAAACCATTCGGCTTTACGGCGTATTGGGCGCAACCTTTGGCCGCGTGCATCGCCTGGCGGTGGAAACCCGGCAGGAAGCCATAAAGGCGTTAAGCGTGATTATTCCCGGTTTTGAAAAGTTTTTGCTGACGAGTAAATCTCGCGGACTGACCTATGCGGTTTTTGATGGTCAGCATAATTTGTCTAAAGATGAGCTAGATTTTAACGTTAGCCATGAGATTCGCATCGCTCCCATTATTATCGGAAGTAAAAATGCAGGGATATTACAAACGATATTAGGGGCTGTTTTGGTTGTTGTTGGCGCGTTTGGATCATTCACCCCTTGGGGACAAGCGTTAGGAGGGGCGGCATGGGGTTCCGCGTTAATGAAAATGGGCGGCGTACTGATGCTAGGCGGCGTGGTGCAAATGCTCACCCCCGTTCAAGGCGGTATTTCGATGCGCCAGTCGCCCGATAATAAGCCCTCCTATGCGTTTGGCGGTCCGGTTAACTCCATTGCGCAGGGTAACCCGGTGCCGATTCTTTATGGTCGCCGTCGCGTTGGCGGCGCGATTATTTCTGCCGGAATTTACGCCGAAGACCAGCAATAATTATTGCCTTCATCAACGTTTTACCAGGGCTGTCGTGCTTTATTTACCGTTATCTGTACACAGCAAGTATCTGCACACAGCCAAGGTAAAAAAATGAAAGCACTCTTATTATTGCCACTGCAATTATGGTTTCAGCCAACTCTGTTTTTCTACGTATTGTTTTTCTCCGTAGGGTTATTGCCGGAAGGTGCTATCGCCAAATCGCAGCCCGTCAATAACGATCAAATAAAACAAGCCATCATCGATGAGTCTATTTCTGCGTATCCGGGCAATTGCCCGTGCCCCTACCATTCGGCGCGTAACGGCAGCAGCTGTGGAAAACGCAGCGCGTGGAGTCGGGCCGGGGGCTATTCGCCGATCTGTTATAAGAATGAAGTGACGCAAGAGATGATAGATACCTGGAAGAAACGACATAAATCCTGATGCCGATAAACCCGCCTTGAGCGGGTTTTCTTTTTAATGGAGTACCCATGACAGCGATAAAAGGCAGCAAAGGCGGCAGCGCGAACGCGCGCGTTCCCGTTGAGTCGCCGGATTCCATTCAATCCACCTCTTACGCCAAAATACTGCTGGCGCTGGGGGAAGGGGAATTTGCTGGGAATCTGGATGGCTCGCGTATTTTTCTTGACGGTACGCCGCTTAACGACAGCAACGGCAACGCCAATTTTTCCGGCGTGTCGTGGGCGTTTCGTCCCGGTACGCCCGACCAAAGCTATATTCCCGGTTTTCCCGGCGTTGAAAATGAGATCGCGGTAAGCACCGAACTGACCAGTAAAACGCCGTGGATACGTTCGTTGCCCAATATCAACCTCTCAGCGGTGCGCATACGCTTCTCCTGGGCGGCGCTGCAACAGCAGCATGATAATGGCGATGTGGGCGGCTACCGCATTGAATATGCCATTGATATCGCCACGGACGGCGGCAGCTACCGTGAAGTGCTGAAAACGGCGATTGATGGCAAAACCACCACGTCCTATGAACGCAGCCACCGTATCGATTTGCCAAGTGCAACCATCGGTTGGCAGATTCGCGTGCGCCGTATCACGCCCAATTCCACCAGTAATCGTATTGCCGATAAGATGGCGATCGAAGCCATCACCGAAGTGATCGACGCCAAGCTGCGCTACCCGGAAACGGCGCTGCTGCTGATGCAGTTCGACGCGCAGCAGTTTCAAAATATTCCGGTCATTTCTTGCGAGCCGGACGGGCGTATTATCCGTGTGCCCACCAACTATGATGCACAAACGCGGCGCTACACGGGCAGTTGGGATGGCACCTTCAAGTGGGCATTCTCCAACAACCCAGCCTGGGTGTATTACGACATCCAGCTTTCAGAACGTTTTGGCCTTGGCGAGCGCATCAAAGCGACCAACCTGGTGCTGTCAAAATGGGCGCTGTACCAGATTGCCCAGTACTGCGATCAGCTTGTGCCGGATGGTCATGGCGGCAGCGGTACGGAACCCCGTTTTTTGTGCGATGTGTACATCCAATCGCAAGAAGAGGCGTGGACGGTGCTCAACGATCTGGCGGCGATCTTTCGTGGCTCCTCGTTCTGGGCCAACAACCAGATGAACGTGCTGTCCGATATGCCGCGCGAGATGGATTACGTGGTCACCCGTGCCAACGTGCGCGACGGGCGCTTTACCTACAGCAATGCCAGCAGCAAGACGCACTACAGCACGGCGATGGTGGCGTGGTCCGATCCCGATAACGCCTATCAGGACGCGGTGGAGGCTGTGGCGGATAACAAACTGGTGCGGCGCTACGGCATTAAACAAGCTGATGTGACCGCGATTGGCTGTACGCGCCAGACCGAGGCTATCCGGCGCGGCAAATGGATTTTGCACACCAACGATGCCGATCGCACCGTTTCTTACACCATGGGGCTGGACGGGGATATTCCGGTCCCCGGCGCCATTGTCGGTATCGCTGATGCCTTGCTGGCCGGGCGTCCATTAGGCGGGCGCATCAGCGCGGTTGACGGACGTAACATCACGCTTGACCGCGTCTCTTCTGCGGCAATCGGTGAACGCCTGATTCTCAACCTGCCGAGTGGTAAAGCAGAGGGGCGCACCATTGAGGCGGTGAACGATATGGTGGTCACCGTCACCACGGCGTACAGCGAAACGCCGGTGCCAGAGTCGGTGTGGGCGGTCGATGCTAACGACCTGGCGCTGCAACTGTATCGCATCATTGGTGTGAAAGAAGGCGAGGATAGCGCTTCCTTTGATATTACGGCCATCGAATTCGATGCGGATAAATTCGCCAAGATTGATACCGGCGCACGCATTGAATCTCGTCCTATCAGTCTGGTTCCGCCATCGGTACAGCCTGCGCCGAACAACGTGGTGATCGGTAGCGATAACCGCATCGAGCAAGGTATCAATGTCACCACCTTGCGCATTACCTGGGACAAGGCGGACAGTGCCATTGCCTACGAAGTGCAATGGCGGCGTGATAACGGCAACTGGATCAGCGCGGCACGCACCTCGGCACAAGGCGTTGAGGTGTCGGGCATTTACGCCGGGCGTTATCAAGCGCGCGTGCGCGCCATCAATGCCACGGAGATCTCCAGTCTGTGGGCCAACGCGCAGGAAACTATGCTAACAGGTAAAGCGGGTAATCCGCCGGCACTGTCCAGTTTTACCACCACCGCGCTGGTGTTTGGCGTCCAGCTCGACTGGCAATTCCCCGCCGACACCGACGATACCTTAAAAACTGAGATTCAGTATTCCCTGACCAGCGACGGCCAGAATGTGTTGCTGCTGACCGATGTGGCGTATCCCACGCGTGCCTACCAGCAAATGGGGCTTAGCGTCGGTCAGGCGTTCTTTTATCGCGCCCGTATTGTTGATAAGTCGGGTAACCAGGGGCCGTGGACGGGGTGGGTTGTTGGGGAATCGAGTACCGACGTCGGAGATATCGCGGATGCCATTTTGGAGGAGGTTGAGGGCTCCGATGCCTGGCAGTCTCTGGTGACCAATATTGCTACAAACACCCAGCAGATCGCTGATGGCATGCTCTCCAGTATTGAGCAGGCAAAAGCCATTTTGCGTAATAGCTTGACCATTGACGAGGAGTCTCGCAGATGGCGTAGCGAAAATGGTGCTCGTGTGGCAGAAATCGCCGATACACGCGCGGCGGTCGCCAATGAAGTTGAAGCGCGTACTATCGCGTTATTGGAGATGCAAGCGCAGATTGGCTCAACACAAAGTAACCTGAACTCATTGCAGCAGACGGTTACCACGTTGGAAAAGACCACTGCGCAGAATGTGGATAGCCTCAGTAGCAAAATGCGTGCAGCGGAAGGGGAAATCGACGGGCTTTCTACCGCTGTTGGTGGCTTACAGACTACAGTGACGCAGCAGGGAAATACGCTAACGTCGCAGGGGCAATCGATCACGCAAATCACTGCCTCGGTTGGAACGGCTCAGACAGCGGCTGATAGCGCCAAATCTTCCGCTGCTGCCGCCCAACAGGCGGCAACGAATGCGGCTGCGGCGGCGGGTAATAAAGGTAAAGTGATCTATGGCACCGCAGAACCTGCGGTGGCGGATCGCCTGACACAAAACGTGTGGATCGATACGACAAATAGCATCAATACCCCAAAACGATGGACGGGCTCGGCATGGCAGGCCGTTACCGATAAGGCCGCCACAGACGCGGCTGCGGCAGCAAAATCCGCCGCCAGTGCAGCGGCTGCGGCACAGTCTACGGCTAACGGCGCAGTGCAGAGTGTCAATGCGGTATCGGCAACGGTGACGCAGCAAGGCAACACGATTACGGCGCAGGGAACGCAGATTAGCCAGCTAACCGCGACAGTGAACGGTGCCACAACGAAGATCAGTGACATTAGCCAAGCGGTTAATGGCATTGACGGAAAATTGTCAGCCTCTCGAACCATTAAAGTGGGGGTTGATGCAAACGGAAAACAATATCTGGCTGGTATTGGTCTGGATGTTTCAAATTCAACTACCGGGATGCAGTCGAATATTATTCTGTTGGCAGATAGAACGTCTATTATGACCAATGCGGGAGGAACACCCACTCCTGTATTTACGACTCAGGGAACGCAAGCCGTTTTGAATAGTGTTGTCATTGGGGATGCAACAATTGCATCAGCTAAAATCAAAGATGCGGCAATTACTGGGGCAAAATTCTCGGATAACATATCATCTGATAATTATGTTGCTGGTTCATCAGGTTGGAAGATTAGTCGGGCTTCTGGGAGTTCAGAATTCAATAATGTTATCGTCAGAGGGACAGTCTATGCAAAGGATGGTCGATTTGAGGGGACAGTTTATGCTGATAAGATTGAAGGTGATGTAATAGAACAATCAGTATTGATGTATAACCCTGTAGATAATCCTGATAATTCGCCAACTTTACCATTTGTTATAGGTTTAAATGACGGATGGAAAACTTGGTTGGAAATATCGCCAAAGCCATATGATCGTATTTTTAAATTTACTAATCTAGCTTTAGTATCAGTATGGTCTCAAGGCCCTAAAAGAGTTCGCGTAAATCTTGTAAACCCCGATGGGAGTGAACGTACATTTATGGATCAGTATAGAGAAGGTGGAAGTCAATTGTTTTGTGTTTTTAGTACGTTAATTGTACCTGCAAATACATCTAACTTGAAACAAAAAATAAAAATCTTATTAGAAGGAAGGGTGAATAGCATATCTATTCAACCAATAAATCTAGAAAGCGTTTGGGCTGGAAGGAATGGATCAGATTCACAAAATCGTCAGTTCTGGTCATGTAGTCCGGCGGTTATTACTTCATATAAAGGTAGTGTGCTACCACCACCGTTATTAACAACAGTGTAAATATATTGGATAATATATGTCTTGGTACAAAGCTGAAACTATTTCTGCCACTAACGGCAGTAAAATCATTACGGCACAGAAACTCAATTCACTAATTCATTAAATGGTGTATCAGTAGGGCTGGTGTTATTGTTGCCCTCTGCTGGCACTGTTCAGATTTATGAAATTGAGTCTGTGCAATCCGATACACAATTAACGCTGGCATCAGTGTTCACTGGTACAACGGGAACGGGTAAAGCTTATGCTATTCCCACATCACCGGCTGTTTCCATCGAGCAGTTTGCTCATGAATTTGCCTCAACGCTTGCCTATTATCAGCAGCAGTTATCTGGCTGGCAGCAGATATTAACCGGAACAGGAAACGTTACGCTCACTTCGCCAGACGGTCAGACTGTTACCGTTCGCTCGCAGCAGGCTTGGGATGCTGCGCTAGATGGGAAAGCTGACTTAGCACAGGCTTTTAGAAAGCGTGGTGGGCTGGGTACCGTTGACCTAAATACTATCACTGGCGAGCAAGATGGGGTGTGGACTCAAAACTCAAACGCCAACGCTACTCTTGCCAAAAATTATCCCACACCCATAGCAGGCTCGCTTTTGGTTGTTCAGGACACGGCCAACGGGAATACGGCTGCGCATCAACTGTATTTCCCCTACAACACCACGCGGGTTTATATCAGATATTTCCTCGCGGGTGGGACGTGGGGAGTGTGGTCTGAAGTATGGAACAGCGCGAGCCTTGTTAAGCAGACCGGGCAATTCGATGCAACCGCTGGCTCGGTAATGCTTAACGGTGCATGGGGTTGGGGTGGCTCTGGTGAAATTGTAGACCTAAACACGGATGCGGCGTTTTTGGCCTGGGCTAGATTATCAAGCAACGGGAGTAGAATTTTCAGAAACTCATCTGCCGTACCGCAATACACAAAACAATATGGCGTTGGTGTGTTGCTAAGGTCCGGCGACACATGGGCTACCATTTCTATAGGGTATGCTCCATCTGGTATTTCTGGAGGAATAAGAATTACCTCTGGAAATAATTCCGGTTCAACAAATTCAACTCATGAATTATGGACAGACCAGAATCTAAATCCAGCAAGGAACGCGCCAACATATATCAATATTACATCAGAGGATGCGTTACATGCGTGGGCGCAAAATTCAGCTAACAGCTCTGGAACAATAAGAAATGATGGAATAATAACCGCAACAAGTAGATTTGGTTCTGGTTGGTTCTCAAAGGTACAGGGGACTTATTCCATATTTACTGTTGGCCCAACTGCAGGAACGAGCGTGGTCAGGCTACAGGCTGGTGATTCGAACGGATATACGAATCATGTATTCTGGACTGACAAAAATCTCATAAAGCAAACAGGGGTTAACGATACAGCCCCCGGCTCCATAATGCTAAACGGGGCACACGGGTTAGGCAGATCGCAATCTGCCGGTATTGCCATGTCTACTATCTTGGACGGGAATAACGCAGTTACGGCAGGGTTTGTTGAGCCAGCTTCCGCTACAAATTGGTATTATCAATTTAGTCCTGCCGTTGTTGCTTTCCGTGCTGGTGGTGCTGATGGATCCGGGCAACTCATGCAGGTACAGGTAGGGCCAGGTGGTGAGCTAGCGGCTAGGCACCGAACCAATAACGCGTGGACCGATTGGGCTCCACATGTAACCACCAACACCTCGCAAACAATAGCCGGGCAAAAGACATTTTCATATAACGGTTCTGGATTATTCATAAAGCCCGCATCCGCATCGCAGCCGGGGTATATTCGTGGTCTTACCCATGATAACGGAAATCATTGGTTTGTAGGAAAAGGTGATACAACATTCGATGTTGTTTTAGCTAATCAGTATTCAACCGCTCAAAACAATATTATTTTGGCTGAGGATGGGAGTACACGATTAACCGTTAACTCAGCAAGATTGGCTTATATCCGCAGAAGCAATACCAACTACGCCATTCTGGCTAGCGGGTTAAACACAGTAGCTGATTCAAACGGGTTCTATAAAACAGCAAGCCCGGTTGTGAAGCTGTTTGCAGATGGCACCAGCGAACTCACCAGCGAAGCCGAGGGCATCACCACCGAGCGCCTGAGTGAAGGGGTGTACCGCATTTCCGGCTGTCTGGGCCTGAATGCCGATCGCGCCTGGGGTGGTGATGACGGCGGTATCGATGTGCCGATGTGTCGCAACAAGCTGCCGCGCCTGTGGGTGGACTATGGCGGCGATGAGGGCAGTGAGAAGATAAACCCGGATGGCTCGATAGTTATCCGCACCTATCATCGGCCACACCCAGACGCCCCTGCTTTTGCGCGCAACGAAATTGAAGGCTACGCCAACGGCGATCCGATCGATATTCCGCACGACACCTTTATCTCGGTACGGGTACAAATGCCAGACGTTGAGGTGCAGGAGGAGGTGGTTGAAACGGTGCCCAATGAGGCTGAAAACGACGTTGTTTTGGAAGCTTCAGCACAAGCATAAGTAATCCCCCGGGCCGGTCAGCGATGACCGGCCTGACTGGGGTGAACGCATAATCCCTCAACCTGAAATTTTTTCTCACAGCGGTGATATTCACGTTCCGTGAGCCTGAAGATATTTTGTTAATTACAGTAAAATCAATCGATAAGCGTTACGTTGCGATTCTTGCTCCGCTGTTATTCCATTACGGAACTTATCATTCCAATTCGGCATTTCATAACCCTTCCTACAGCACCGTATAGTCTACTTATCAAATTTTTAACTTTGTTAAGGCGATTGTGAACTATCTCCCTTTGTTCGCTGACGTGAAGCAGCGTGTAGTGTTGGTGGTCGGCGGTGGTGAGGTAGCAACGCGCAAGATTGAATTGTTATTGCGTGCGGGCGCCGACGTGCATGTGGTGGCCAAATCCCTGGCAGAGCCGCTAGTGGCAAAACATAACGCCGGTCAGTTGCACTGGCTGGCGCAGGAATTCTCCCCAGAGCAGGTGGATAAAGTTTTTCTGGTGATCGCCGCCACCGATGATGTGGCGTTGAACGCAGCGGTATCTGAAGCGGCGCAACAGCGCTATCGCCTGGTTAACGTGGTGGACGATCAGCCCAAATGCTCGTTTATTTTCCCGTCCATTGTCGATCGCTCGCCGTTAGTGGTGGCGATTTCGTCTGGCGGACAAGCGCCGGTTTTGGCGCGTTTACTGCGCGAGAAGCTGGAGGCGTTGCTGCCTGCCAGTTTGGGCGATATGGCCCGGGTGGCCGGAGAATGGCGCGATCGCGTCAAACAGCGGTTTCATTCGATGCGTGCGCGTCGTCAGTTTTGGGAGCGGTTGTTTAATAGCCCTTTTGCCGACCAGATTGCCGCCGGGCAACAAACGGTGGCAGAAGAAACCCTGCGCCAGCAGTTGGATCAACCGCAACGGGTGCAGGGGGATGTGGCGCTGGTGGGGGCCGGGCCGGGGGATGCCGGTTTGTTGACCCTGCGTGGTTTACAACTGATTCAACTGGCGGACGTGGTGCTGTATGACCATCTGGTGAGCCCGGAAGTGCTGGAACTGGTGCGCCGCGATGCCGAGAAAATCTGCGTCGGCAAGCGCGCCTCCGCGCACTCATTGCCGCAGGGGGAGATTAACCGCCTGCTGTTTACGCTGGCATCGAGCGGTAAACGTGTGGTGCGCCTGAAAGGGGGCGATCCGTTCATCTTTGGACGCGGCGGTGAGGAAGTGCAATACCTGGCAAAAGCGGGCATTCCTTTCCAAATCGTACCGGGGATCACGGCGGCTGCGGGCGTTACCGCCTATGCCGGTATCCCGCTGACCCACCGTGATTACGCACAAAGCGTGCTGTTTATTACCGGGCACTGTCGCCCGGACGGTGAAGCGCTCGATTGGTCCACGCTGGCGCGCGGGCGTCAGACGCTCGCCATCTATATGGGCACGGTGAAAGCGGCGGAAATCAGCCAGCAGCTGATCGCCCATGGGCGTGCACCGGATACGCCGGTGGCGGTGATTAGCCGCGGCACGCGAGCGGATCAGTCCGTGAACATTGGCTCGTTGGCGCAGTTGGAGACTTTGGCGCATCAAGCTCCGACGCCAGCGCTATTGGTGATTGGCGAGGTGGTTGCACTGCACCATCAGCTCGCCTGGTTTGGTCTACAGACGCAGGAGGCCGGGCAAACCGGACGTTCTGCGCTCGTGAATTTGGCTTGAGGAAGGGTTATGGACGAGAAACGACTGACGCACCTGCGACAGCTTGAAGCGGAAAGCATACATATTATTCGCGAAGTGGCGGCAGAATTCAGTAATCCGGTGATGATGTACTCCATCGGCAAAGATTCTTCCGTCATGCTGCATCTGGCGCGCAAGGCGTTCTATCCGGGCACCTTGCCGTTTCCGCTGCTGCATGTGGATACCGGGTGGAAGTTTCGCGAGATGTACACCTTCCGCGATCGCACTGCCAAAGCCTATGGCTGCGAACTGCTGGTGCACCGTAACCCCCAGGGCGAAGCGTTGGGGATCAACCCGTTTGTGCACGGCAGCGCCAAGCATACCGATATCATGAAAACCGAAGGGTTGAAGCAAGCGCTGGATAAATACGGCTTTGATGCCGCGTTTGGCGGCGCGCGGCGCGATGAAGAGAAATCTCGCGCCAAAGAGCGTATTTACTCCTTCCGCGATCGTTTTCACCGCTGGGACCCGAAAAACCAGCGTCCAGAGCTGTGGCATAACTACAACGGCCAGATTAACAAGGGGGAAAGCATTCGCGTGTTCCCGCTCTCCAACTGGACGGAACTGGATATCTGGCAATACATCTACCTGGAAAATATCGACATTGTGCCGCTCTATCTGGCCGCCCCGCGTCCGGTGCTGGAGCGTGATGGCATGTTGCTGATGGTGGATGATGATCGTATCGATCTGCAACCGGGTGAGGTTGTCGAACAGCGTATGGTGCGCTTCCGTACCCTCGGCTGTTGGCCGTTGACCGGCGCGGTGGAATCGCACGCACAGACGCTGCCGGAAATCATTGAAGAGATGCTGATCTCGACCACCAGCGAACGGCAAGGGCGCGTCATTGACCGGGATCAGGCCGGCTCGATGGAACTGAAAAAGCGTCAAGGGTATTTTTAAGGAATCGTCAAATGAACCAAAGCATTGCACAACAGATTGCCGATCAGGGCGGAGTAGAAGCCTATTTGCACGCGCAGCAGCACAAAAGTTTACTGCGCTTTCTGACCTGCGGCAGCGTGGATGACGGCAAAAGTACCTTGATTGGCCGTTTGTTGCATGACACCCGTCAGATTTATGAAGACCAGCTTTCCACGTTACATAACGACAGCAAACGGCTAGGCACGCAGGGTGAGAAGCTGGATCTGGCGCTGCTGGTGGATGGCTTGCAGGCCGAGCGTGAGCAGGGCATTACCATCGATGTCGCCTACCGCTATTTCTCCACGGAAAGACGTAAATTTATTATTGCCGATACCCCCGGTCATGAGCAGTACACCCGTAACATGGCGACTGGCGCCTCGACCTGCGATTTGGCGATCCTGTTGATCGATGCGCGCAAAGGCGTACTGGATCAAACCCGCCGCCATAGCTTTATTGCCACGCTGCTCGGCATTCGCCATCTGGTGGTGGCGGTGAATAAAATGGATCTGGTGGAGTATCAGCAATCGGTATTTGAGCAGTTCAAGCAGGATTACCTCGATTTTGCTCAGCAGCTACCGGCATCGTTGCAGGTAACCTTCGTGCCTATTTCCGCGCTGGATGGGGATAACGTGGCGACGCCGAGCACCACCATGCCGTGGTACAGCGGCCCGACGCTGCTCGACGTGCTGGAAACGGTCGACGTTACGCGCCAGAGCGATACGCAGCCAATGCGTTTTCCGGTGCAGTATGTGAACCGGCCCAACCTGGATTTTCGCGGTTATGCCGGAACCCTGGCGTCCGGCGTGGTGCAGGTCGGACAGCGCGTGAGGGTGTTGCCGTCCGGTGTGACCTCCTCCGTGGCCCGCATCGTGACCTTTGATGGTGATTTGCAACAGGCACACGCGGGAGAAGCCATCACGCTGGTGCTGGCCGATGAAGTGGATATCAGCCGTGGCGATCTGTTGGTGCCGGAGGCGGATGAACTGCGCGCAGTACAGCATGCGCAGGTCGATGTGGTGTGGATGGCGGAGCAGCCGTTGGTGCCGGGGCACAGTTATGACATCAAGATTGCGGGCAAGAAAACCCGTGCGCGGGTAGACAATATTCAGTATCAGGTCGAGATCAATTCGCTGACGCAGCGCGTCAGCGAAAATTTACCGTTAAACGGCATCGGCCTGGTGGATTTGACCTTTGATGAACCGCTGCTGCTCGAGTCCTATCAGCAGAATGCCACCACGGGCGGTATGATCTTTATCGACCGGCTGAGTAACGTGACTGTCGGTGCCGGGCTGGTACGCGAGCCGATGGTGCAGGTGACGCAGGAACCGTCTGCCTTCAGTGCGTTTGAGCTGGAGTTGAATGCGCTGGTGCGCCGTCACTTCCCGCATTGGGGTGCACGCGATCTGCTGGGAGGAAAGTAGCATGACGCTGCCCCCACAAGAGAAGCATCAGGCTATTGATGGCAATCGTGGCGATAACATTCGTGATGACAATATTCGTGATGACAACAGTCGTGATGACAACATTGTCTGGCACGATCACCCGGTGGCACGTCGCGATCGGGAGCGATTGCACCGCCATCAAGGGGCCGTTATCTGGTTCACCGGCCTGTCAGGGTCGGGAAAGTCCACTCTGGCCGGGCAACTGGAACAGCGCTTGCACCAACTCGGCGTTAGCACCTATCTGCTTGATGGCGACAATGTTCGCCACGGGCTGTGCCGCGATCTGGGCTTTTCCGATGCCGATCGGCGTGAGAATATTCGCCGCGTGGGCGAAGTAGCCAGCCTGATGGTGGATGCCGGGCTGGTCGTGTTGACGGCGTTTATTTCGCCCCACCGTGCGGAACGCCAGATGGTGCGCGAATCGCTGCCGGAAGGAAAGTTTATCGAAGTGTTTGTCGATACACCGTTGGCCGTATGTGAAGCGCGCGATCCTAAAGGATTGTATAAGAAAGCACGTGCCGGCACGCTGACCAATTTTACCGGTATCGATGCCGTGTATGAGCCGCCACACGCGCCCGATCTGCGCTTGGAAGGCGAACAATTGGTAACAAATTTGACCGATCAGTTATTAGATCTACTGCACAGTCGAGCTATTATCAAAGTCTGATTGGCTCTGTCAGGTGTCACCGCCTTTCGCGGTGGGGCGGAGTGTTACAGGGTAGACTATGCAGAATGTAACGCAGTTATCGGTAAGTAAGCGGCTACGGGTGCGTGAAGACGAACGCACCTACCCGTTTATGGGCGCCATCGCCGGTTTTTCTTTCTACTGGTTGGCGTTTGTGGTGCCGATTTGGGTCTATGGCTCGAACACCACGCTGTTTTTTATGCTCTACACCTGGCCATTCTTTCTGGCGCTGATGCCTGCCTCGGTGCTAATCGGCGTGTTTTTCAGTGTGATTTTCAAAGGCAATATGACGCTGATGGTGTTGTCCAGCGGCGCAGTGATTGTCTGTCTGTTTTGGCTGGTGTTTTCACTGATCACCGGGTGGTGAGGAGCGGCGGGCGCATCGCGCACGCCACTGCGGTGTTAGAGCACTTTACTGAGAAATGCTTGGGTTCGCGGATTGGTCGGTGCAGTAAACAGCGCTTCCGGCTCTCCCTCTTCTTGAATGATTCCCTGATCGATAAAGATGATTCGGTCTGCGACTTCACGGGCAAATGCCATTTCGTGAGTCACGATAACCATGGTCATTCCCTCCGTTGCCAGCGTTTTCATGACTGACAGCACTTCGCCTACCAGCTCTGGATCAAGCGCCGATGTGGGTTCATCAAACAGCATAATGGCCGGTTCCATCGCCAATGCGCGGGCAATGGCTACTCGCTGTTGTTGCCCGCCAGAAAGGCTATTGGGCCAGGCATCCACTTTATCCAGCAGACCCACTTTGTCCAACAAGCGGTGGGCGCGTTCAACCGCCTGAGCGCGTGAAAGCTTTTTCACGTCCATGGGGGCCATAATCATGTTTTCCAGCACCGTCATGTGCGGAAACAGATTAAAACGCTGAAATACCATACCAACGCTTTCACGTAACCGGTTGAGATCGGTCTTGGGGTTATGCAACGCAAATCCGTTGACGGTGATTTCGCCACCGGTTGGCGTTTCCAGCGCATTCAAACAGCGCAGGAACGTGCTTTTTCCCGAACCGGAGGGGCCTATCATGCAGATCACTTCCTGCGGTGCGATAGCGCAACTGATACCGCGCAGTACCTGCGTATCACCAAAATGTTTTTGCAAATTATTAACGTGAATCACTTTTGCTTAACCTTATTTCCATCTGCCGCACCAGAACCGAGAGCAGGAAGGTGATGACCCAATAAACCAGGGAAATGGTCAAATAGGGTTCCCAATAGGTGGCATAGGCACCCGACACCGTACGCGCCGCGTAGGCCAGATCGGCCAGTCCAATCGCAGAAGCGAGTGATGAGTCTTTGACGATGGCAATCGCATTGTTGCCGAGCGGCGGCAGCATACGACGAAATGCCTGAGGAAGAATGACTTTGCGCATGGTACGGCCGTAGCTCATGCCCAGTGAACGCGACGCTTCCATCTGCCCACGGTCAATAGATTGGATGCCGGCACGGAAAATTTCGGACACATAGGCACCGGCATTCAGGGTGATTGCCACGATGCACGATAGGAAAGCACCGTAGTCGGCACGTAGCATGCGTGCGAAATCCGACGACATCAGGCCGCCACTGACGAATAAACCATCGCGCGGGTTAATGAGTAATGGGATCAGTGCAAAATGCACCACCATAATCTGAACGAAAAGCGGCGTACCGCGCAACGCACTGACATAAATACGCACAGGCCACTGTACGCCATAGTGCAATATCCATTTCCAGGGGCCGTGCGGTGCTTGCGCCAGGCGGCCTAACCCGAGCGTCAGTCCCCAGCAGGTCCCCAAAATAACGCAGATAAGCGTACATTTTATTGTCATCCAGGCCCCTTCCATAAACAGCGGGGCATATTCCTGAATGATTTCCCAACGAAATCCCATCGCGTGCGGTCCTTTTTGGTGTCATAGGCGAGGTGATAGAGCGCCTCTGTCACTTACGCGTGATCGAATCGCGTCGTGACAGAGGCCTTGAAAGCAAGGCACGCCGAGTCAGCGTGCAAACCGCGGTTTACTGAGCAGGCAGGGCAGGAACGTCGTTATCAAACCATTTCTGATAGATCTGCGCATAGGTGCCATTGGCAACAATCTTTTTCAGGCCAGCGTTGATCTTACCCAACAGTGCCTCGTTGCCTTTAGCAACGGCGATGCCAAAGTATTGACGCTGAAATTTCGCATCGGACACCAGTTTAAACTGCTTCTCCGGGTGGGTTTTGATATAGAACTTGATTACACCGACATCACCGACGGCGGCACCGATACCGTCTTCATAAAGCTCTTGCAACATCAGCGGCGTGTTGTCAAAACGCTTGATCGCCGAGTTGTTCTTGCCCAGTACGTCAGAAACCACCACGTCGCCGGTGCTGGAGTTCACTACACCGACCTTATGGTCTTTCAAATCGGCAATTGCGCCAATGCTGGAGTCTTTAGGCGTCACGATAGACTGCTCCGCTGGGAAGTAAGGAGAAGAGAAATCGACCATTTGTTTACGTTTGTCGGTAATGGTGATCCCGGAAATAATGATATCGCGATCGCCAGAATTCAGCGTAGCGAAGATCCCTTCCCACGGCGTATTGACCAGTTTGATGGAGAAATTTTCCGCGTTGGCGATCGCTTTAATGATGTCGATATCAAATCCTTCCAGCTCTTTCTGCGCGTTTTCAAATTCAAAAGGACGATAGGTACCGCCAGCACCCACCACATAGGTTTGTTCTGCCGCAGCAATAGAAGTGGAAAACGCCGCCGCGAACAGCGTGCCAGCGAACAAAAAGGGTTTGAACATGTTATCTCCTGGATCAAAGTGTGGCAGATGAATCATCTGTTTTATGCATTTTATTTTCATAAAAATACACAGGTCGACATAAAGGTTCAACTTATTCGCGGGTAAAAATCCCGCTGGCTCTCTGCCATTATGGATTGATCACCGCGTATTGCCGGTAAAATGCAAATGAATAGCTATCCTGATTATTGGGATCTTTGTGGCGTTGAAAGCGCCTCTGTGTGCTAATCCGCCCTGATAATATGGAGTCGAAGGCAAAGTTATGGGATGATTAGGCGGTTTTTCAGGGGGCGGGATGGGAAAGCTAACGCTGTTATTATTGATTTTGCTCGGTTGGCTGCAATATTCGCTGTGGCTGGGCAAAAATGGCATTCATGACTATGTTCGGGTTAAAGACGACGTGGCTGTCCAACAGGGCAACAACGGTAAGCTCAAAGCCCGAAACGAACAGCTGTTTGCGGAAATCGACGATCTCAACGGTGGACAAGAAGCCATTGAAGAGCGCGCGCGCAATGAACTGGGCATGATCAAGCCGGGTGAGAACTTCTATCGTCTGGTGCCGGATCAATCCGGTCGCCGTGCGGCAACAGCGTCTTCATCGGCGAATTCTGGCGCGTCCAGCTCCCTGTCGCCTTCTAACCCTATGACGTCACGTTAACCCATGTCTGAACCGTTGGTCTCCTTACCTGAGGTTGTCGCCGTTCTGCCCGCGGCCGGAAACGGCAGCAGAATGGAGTGCGACTGCCCGAAACAATATCTCACCCTCCATGGTAAAACGCTGCTGGAACACACGCTGGCTGCGCTGTTTCAGCATCCGCACATTCAGCGTGCCGTGGTGGTTATCAGCCCTGACGACTGGCGCTTTGCCGCCTTGCCGCTGGCACAGGACCCGCGCATCAGCGTGGTCTTCGGCGGCAAACAGCGGGCTGATTCGGTGCTGGCCGGTTTGCGTGCGGTCAGTGAGGCGCCCTGGGTGCTGGTGCATGACGCCGCGCGTCCCTGCTTGCATCTTCAGGATCTCGACAGCCTGCTTCAGCTTATCCGGCACTGCGACGTGGGCGGCATTCTTGCTGCACCGGTGCGGGATACCATGAAGCGCAGCCGGGGTGAGACGATTGATCACACGGTTGATCGCCGCGATTTATGGCACGCCTTGACGCCGCAACTGTTTCCACGGTTATTATTGCAAGATTGCCTGGAGCGCGCGTTACAACAAGGCGCTGTCGTGACCGATGAAGCATCGGCACTGGAGTATTGCGGCTATCATCCACAGATTGTTGCCGGGCGCGCTGATAATATTAAAGTGACGCGTCCTGAGGATTTGGCGCTGGCCGAGTTCTATCTGGCTCGATTGGCACCGCCAAACGTGTGATGTGCCCTTCGCCAGTCTAGCGTTTCACAACCATTCGAAATTAAGGAGAATAACCCCATGCGTATTGGTCACGGTTTTGATGTCCACAAACTGGGCGGCGAAGGCCCATTGGTGATCGGCGGGGTTCGTATTCCTTACCCTCAGGGATTGTTGGCGCATTCTGATGGGGATGTGTTGCTGCATGCGGTAACCGATGCACTGCTGGGAGCCGCAGCGTTGGGCGATATTGGTAAACTGTTTCCCGACACCGATCCCGCCTACAAAGGCGCGGATAGCCGCGAACTGTTGCGTCAGGCGTGGCAGCGGATACAAGAAAAGGGCTATCGGCTGGGCAATCTGGATGTCACCATCATCGCACAAGCGCCAAAAATGGCCCCGCACATTCCGCAAATGCGGGTGAATCTGGCAGAAGATCTTCACTGCCATATGGATGACGTCAACGTAAAAGCTACCACCACCGAACAGCTCGGATTTACCGGACGTGGAGAAGGGATCGCCTGTGAGGCGGTGGCGCTGTTGGTGAAAGATGAACGGAGTGAAGTGGTCGCATGGTAATGCAGCAAGAACCCGCTACGCTCAACATGGAAAGCCTGTTCTGGCTGCATGGTGAGCCGCAGGCGACAGGGACGCTCAAAGCAACTGCCGATGATTTTCGCGTGGTGGAAGATCTGGGTTTTGCACCGGATGGCGATGGTGAACATCTGCTGGTACAGGTACGTAAACGTGGCTGCAACACCGCGTTTGTGGCGGAGGCGTTGGCGAAATTCGCCCGCATTCCCGCGCGTGCCGTGAGTTATGCGGGCTTGAAAGACCGGCATGCGGTAACCGAGCAGTGGTTTTGCCTGCATCTGCCGGGCAAAGCGCTGCCCGATTTTTCAGCCTTTATGCTTGAAGGGTGTGAAATTCTTAGCAGTGCCCGCCATCGGCGCAAACTGCGTATTGGTGCGTTGCGCGGCAATCAGTTTACGCTGACGCTGCGTAATATCAGCGATCGCGCCGCCGTCGAAGCGCGGCTAGCGGCGATCGCCGAACAGGGTGTGCCGAACTATTTTGGCAGCCAGCGCTTTGGTCGCGGCGGTAACAATCTGATTCAGGCGGCACGTTGGGCCAGAGACGAGATTCGCGTCAGCGAGCGCAGCAAACGCAGCTTCTATCTGTCGGCCAGTCGCAGCGCGCTGTTCAATCTTATCGTGAGCCAACGGTTGAGCCAGGGCTTGGCAACGCAGGTCTTGGCGGGCGACGCGCTGCAACTGGCCGGGCGCGGCAGTTGGTTTGTCGCCAATGAAGACGAAGTGACGGCACTGCAAACGCGCGTTGATCAGCGTGAGCTGTGCGTGACGGCCCCGCTGCCCGGCGACGGTGACCCTGGTACTCAGGGTGCCGCGTTGGCGTTTGAACAGGGTTGTCTGGCAGGGCAAGAGACGCTGCTTGGACTGCTGCGTCGTGAACGCGTGGACGTTGCGCGCCGTGCCGCGCTGCTGTATCCGCAGCAGATGTGCTGGTCCTGGCTGGATGATGGCTCGGTTACGCTGGATTTCTGGCTGCCGGCAGGCAGTTTTGCCACCAGCGTAGTGCGTGAGCTCATCACGCCGCTTGAGCAGATGGATATCGCTGATTGAGATGCTGTGTCTGATGCGTGTCTGAGGTAGTAGCGATGCAGCACCGATGCAGTAAGGATGCGAACTCACGGCAAGGTATTGCCGTTATAGAGTAAAGGCATGAAGACGTTAATCACGACTGAGGCTGACGGGATAGGGTGAACAAGCACATGCAAACGATGCTGACACTGTTGCGTCAGCAAGGCATTCATGACGAGCGATTGCTTAAGGCTATCGAGGCTGTGCCGCGTGAGCGTTTTGTCGACGAAGCCTTTGAGCATAAGGCTTATGAAAATACCGCGCTGCCAATAGGCTCCGGTCAAACCATCTCTCAGCCTTATATGGTTGCTCGTATGACGGACCTGTTGCAATTGACGCCCGCCTCCCGCGTGCTCGAAATTGGCACCGGTTCCGGTTACCAAACGGCAATTTTGGCGCATTTGGTAAAGCAGGTTTTTTCCGTTGAGCGTATCAAAGGGCTGCAATGGCAGGCTAAACGGCGCCTAAAGCAGTTGGATCTGCACAATGTCGCCACCCGGCACGGCGATGGCTGGCAAGGCTGGCCATCACGCGGCCCGTTTGATGCCATTATTGTAACGGCGGCGGCACCTGAAATTCCGAATGCGCTGATAGCGCAATTGGATGAAGGGGGCATTATGGTGCTCCCGGTGGGAGAGCAGTCGCAGACGTTGCAGCGCATACAACGCCGCGGTGGAGAATTTGTGGTTAATACCATTGAAACGGTCAAATTTGTTCCACTGGTCAAAGGCGAACTGGCCTGATACCTTTGCAAGCATGTTTACGGGTATCAGTCATTTACGATTTATTTCAATAGAACTTATTTCAATACAACCCTGTCATAGTGAGAACATGTTGATATTGCTAGCATTGAGCGGATGCCAATGCGTTGATGACAGGGCAGGCCGCGAGTGGTCTGATTAAAGTATTGAGTGAGTGTTACGGTTATAGGGGAGCAAGGCGCATGGGAAGCCAAACGAGAACACTGCGTCAGATGGCGGCGTGCACGGCAATTATTCTGGGGTTGGCGGGATGTTCCAATAACGACAGCAAACCCGCCCCAATCAGCAGCGTAGGCGGTCAGGGCAACAGCAGCAGCCGCGGTGGAATGCTTGCGACTGCGCCTTCGAACATATCATCTTCCGGCGATGCGCCGATCACCACGCGCGATGGGCGTATGGTCTACAACCGTAGCTATAACGCCATTCCTAAAGGCAGCTATGGCGGCAGCACCTATACGGTAAAACGCGGTGATACGTTGTTCTACATCGCCTGGATAACCGGCAGTGATTATCGCGAGCTGGCCCAGCGCAACAGTGTCGCTGAGCCTTATAGCCTGAACGTTGGGCAGGTGCTGCAAGTGAGTGACGGTTCCTCCGCACCCGTGAGCAACGGATCGACCGGAGGCGGACGCATGTTGGCAGGCGGTACCAGCAGCAGCGGTGGTGGTATGCTGACACCTTCCGATGCCACGCGTGGTGGCGTGCCTCAGCCGCCATCAATGACGCAAATTCAAACAACGCAGGTTGATTCTCAGTCAACTAATGCGTATTCTGGAAATTCGGGTAAACAGAATGTAGGTAAGATGTTGCCTTCCACCGGAGCTGCCGTGACGGCTCCTGTGACTGCCCCCGCGGCTGTTGAAAGCAGTGCTCCTGCTGTCGGCAGCTGGCGTTGGCCCACTGAGGGGAAAGTCATAGATAGTTTCTCCGCGTCGGAGGGGGGAAACAAAGGGATTGATATCGCTGGCACTCGTGGGCAACCGATCATGGCGACCGCTTCAGGGCGCGTCGTTTATGCGGGCAACGCTTTACGCGGGTACGGTAATCTAATCATCATCAAACACGACGATGATTACCTGAGCGCCTATGCCCATAATGACACTATGCTGGTCCGGGAACAACAAGAGGTCAAGGCGGGTCAACAGATCGCTACCATGGGTAGCACCGGAACCAGTTCAGTACGCTTGCATTTTGAAATTCGTTACAAGGGGAAATCCGTAAACCCGCTGCGTTACCTTCCGCAGCGATAAATCGGGCAGAGTATTTCGGTATTCTGCCAAGGGATCACGGGTAGGAGCCACTTATGAGCCAAAGCACGCTGAAAGTTAACGAGTTACATGATGATGCCGAGTTCGAGGAAAATGGACTTGATGTTTTTGACGAAAAGGCGCTAGCGGAGGAAGAGGCGGGGGATAATGAGGCATCTGACGATGAGTTGTTATCCCAAAGTGCAGCCCAGCGTGTGCTGGATGCCACCCAACTTTATTTGGGCGAGATCGGTTACTCTCCGCTTCTGACCGCAGAAGAAGAAGTATTTTTTGCCCGAAGAGCGCTGCGCGGTGATGTTTCATCGCGACGCCGCATGATTGAAAGTAACCTGCGTCTGGTGGTGAAAATCGCCCGTCGCTACAACAATCGCGGTTTGGCGCTGTTGGATCTCATCGAAGAAGGTAATCTTGGTTTGATCCGTGCGGTTGAGAAGTTCGATCCTGAAAGGGGTTTCCGCTTTTCAACCTATGCCACATGGTGGATTCGCCAAACGATTGAACGGGCTATCATGAACCAAACCCGTACCATTCGTCTGCCTATCCACATCGTTAAAGAATTGAACGTTTATCTGCGTACCGCGCGTGAGCTTTCGCATAAGCTGGATCACGAGCCCAGTGCGGAGGAGATTGCCGAGCAGCTCGACAAACCCGTTGATGACGTCAATCGTATGTTGCGCTTGAACGAGCGTATTACATCGGTCGATACGCCATTGGGCGGGGACTCTGATAAAGCGCTGCTGGATATTCTGGCGGATGAAAAAAACAACGGACCAGAAGACACCACGCAAGACAACGATATGAAACAAAATATCGTTAAATGGTTGTTCGAACTGAACGCTAAACAGCGTGAAGTGCTGGCTCGTCGTTTTGGGCTGCTGGGATATGAAGCGGCAACGCTTGAAGATGTTGGTCGTGAAATTGGCTTAACCCGTGAACGCGTGCGCCAAATCCAGGTGGAAGGGCTGCGTCGTTTGCGTGAAATTTTGCAAGTACAGGGGCTGGATATTGAAGAGCTGTTCCGTGAATAACGAAGCTGCGATCGCCGTATTTGCACGTTGAGTCGACAATCAGTCAAATAAAAGAGGTGGGGCAAAACCCCACCTCTTTTTTATGCTGTAGTTCTGCGTATTAACGAACGGTATTGGCCGACAAAAAATCCACGATCTCGCCAACCTTGATCATCTTTTTCTCGCCGTCGCGACGATATTTATATTCGATCTCGTCGTTATCCAGATTGCGATCGCCAATGACGATAGTGTGCGGCACGCCGATCAATTCCATGTCCGCAAACATCACACCCGGGCGCTCTTTACGATCGTCGAGCAGAACGTCGATGCCTTTGGCGCGCAGCTGCTGATAAATGTCTTCTGCCAGCTCTTTCACGCGGAACGATTTGTGCATGTTCATCGGCAGGATCGCCACCTGGAAGGGCGCGATGGCGTCATGCCAGATAATGCCGCGATCGTCGTGATTCTGTTCGATGGCAGCAGCCACCACGCGCGTCACCCCGATACCGTAGCAGCCCATGGTCAGGATCTGGTTACGGCCATCTTCACCCTGTACACTGGCTTGCAGCGCCTGAGAGTACTTGGTGCCCAGTTGGAAGATGTGACCCACTTCAATGCCGCGTTTGATTAACAGGGTGCCTTTCCCGTCCGGGCTGGCATCGCCTTCGACCACGTTACGGATATCTGCCACTTGCGGCAGTGCAACGTCACGTTCCCAGTTAATGCCAAAGAAGTGTTTGCCGTCCTGGTTTGCCCCAGCGCCGAAATCGCTCATTGCCGCGACGGTGCGATCGATAATCACCGGTATCGGCATATTGACCGGACCGAGTGAGCCCGGGCCCGCGCTAACGATGTCGCGGATCTCTGCCTCGGTTGCAAAGGTCAGCGGGCTGGCAACCTGCTCCAGTTTCTCCGCTTTCACTTCATTCAGCTCATGATCGCCGCGCACCAGCAGGGCAATCAGTTTGTGACCGCTCTCTTCCGTCGCTTTTACCAGCAGCGTTTTGACGGTTTTTTCGATCGGCAGGTTAAACTGCTCAACCAGCTCGGCGATGGTTTTGGCGTTAGGCGTATCAACCAAACGCATCTCTTCTTTGGCTTCGGCACGGCCCAGCGTGGGCGCAACGGCTTCGGCAAATTCGATATTGGCAGCGTACTCGGAATCGGTAGAGAAAACGATGTCGTCTTCGCCGCTCTGTGCCAGCACCTGGAATTCGTG
The DNA here is from genome assembly GCF_025962655.1 of Candidatus Symbiopectobacterium sp. NZEC151. GTDB lineage: Bacteria > Pseudomonadota > Gammaproteobacteria > Enterobacterales > Enterobacteriaceae > Symbiopectobacterium. The sequence goes on from NZ_JAGFPE010000005.1 coordinate 397,693, forward strand.
TGATGCGCTGCCACCGATGGAGCCGGTGTCCGCCTGAACCGCGCGGAAGTTCAATCCCATGCGGCTAAATGCACGGCTGTAGGCGTCGTACATTGCGTCATAGGTGACCTGCAACGATTCCTGCGACGTGTGGAACGAGTAGGCGTCTTTCATGATGAATTCGCGTGAACGCATTACACCGAAACGCGGGCGTACTTCATCGCGGAATTTGGTCTGGATCTGGAACAGATTCAGCGGCAACTGCTTATAAGAGCTCAGTTCGTTGCGCACCAGATCGGTAATCACTTCTTCATGCGTCGGGCCGAGAACAAACGGGCGTTCACCGCGATCGACAAAGCGCAGCAATTCCGGGCCATACTGTTCCCAGCGGCCGCTCTCCTGCCACAGATCGGCGGGTTGTACCACGGGCATGGAGATCTCGATAGCACCGGCGTTGTTCATCTCCTCACGCACGATGTTTTCGACTTTCTTCAGAACCCGGTAGCCGGTCGGCAACCAGGTGTATAACCCGGAGGCCAGCTTGCGGATCATCCCAGCGCGCAGCATCAACTGATGGCTGATGACTTCCGCGTCGGCAGGCGTCTCCTTCAGGGTGGAGAGCAGATATTGGCTAGTACGCATGGTGTTTTAGTTCCGTCAGAACGCAAAGTAATGGGCACCGATGTGCCCTAAAACGAGATGCAAAGGGCCGTGTAGGCCCTTAAACACGGTAAAGTGGCTTAGTGTAACAGTGACTTTCCTTCGTCAACAGTGTGCGGCGTGAATTTTATGGCGCGCAGGTCATGAATAACGATTCAATGTTCGCTTAGCGCGGCGCTGGCTCAAGGCTGAGCACTTCGGTCTGCATGGCCGTTACGCGCCAGCGCACGTTGAATTCCAGCAGCAGGGCGGCGTAATCACGCGAGGCTTCACCCTTGCGATACGCCGGGCGTGGATCCTGATTCAGTACCTGAGTAATAAAACGGCGCAGGTGCGGATAAGTGGATTGATGTTGCACCAACTGTTGCTCTGCCAGCGGTGAGAAATACACGGGCATCGCGGTGTCGGGTGCCTGTTGCGCAAAGCCGCCGATGGCATCAGGCACGCTCTCGGCAAAGGGCAAATAGGGTTTGATATCAACCACCGGCGTGCCATCGACCAGATCGAGACTGCCTAATTGCAAGATCACGCTGTCGCCTGTGGCCTTTATCCCTTTGAGTTTGACCAGCGACATGCCGATGGGATTCGGGCGAAACGTGGAACGTGTGGCGAAAACCCCCATACGCGCATTCCCGCCCAAGCGGGGAGGGCGTACTGTAGGCCGCCAGCCTTGTTCCATGGTGTGGTGAAAGACAAACAATACCCAGATATGGCTGAACGCTTCCAGCCCACGAACCGCTTCTGGCTGGTGGTAGGGCGGCAGAAGATGCAGTTCTCCGTCGCCATCTTCAATCAGGCCGGGTTGCCGCGGCACGGCGAATTTTTCTTTATAAGGCGAACGGATAACGCCAATCTGATCGAAGTGATAGGTGGTCATTGCCCGGCTTTATTGAGAAGAAATTTTCAGTGCAGTGCCTTCACAAATGGCCTGCCGGTAGCAGCCAGCAACGCCGCTGACAACCTGACAGTTATGCACCAGAACCGCATTGGCGCGCATCGCTGTTGCACGCGTTTGCATACGGCGGCGGGCATTGGCGACGGTAGCTGGCGTATCTTGCACGCTGGCCTGGCACACGGAGCCGGACACTTCACCCATATCGCGGAACGGTTTACCCACCAACTCTTCCGCATTGTTATACAGCACGGCGGTCGCCGGGCGCTGTACCGGTTTTGCTTTGGCCGGGGCTTCGACAGCCGGTTCGACAACCGGCTGCGGTGCGGGTGCCGTTTTGGGTTGCAGCAGGGAACATCCTGTTAATGACAGCGCTAAAAACACGAGCGGTATAGCACGCATAGCATTTCCTCTCTACTATTCTTCTTTTGATGTGCGCTTATTGAAGCAAGCTACGACACAAATAACAAGACGGGCACCGAGGCCCGTCTTGAAAAAATTGTCACTCGCGTATCGGGTGATATTACCAGCCTTTCACCGCGCCGCCGTTGAAAATCTTGTTGGCCGCTTCATAAACTTCGTCTGACTGGTAAGCCTGAACGAATTTCTTCACGTTAGCCGCGTCTTTGTTGTCTTCACGCGACACAATCAGGTTGACGTACGGAGAGTCTTTTTCTTCCACGAACAGACCGTCTTTGGTCGGCGTCAGATTAATCTGGCTGGCATAGGTGGTGTTGATGATAGCCAGAGCGATTTGATCGTCATCCAGAGAGCGCGGCAGTTGCGGTGCTTCCAACTCGACCAGTTTCAGGTTTTTCGGGTTTTCAACCACGTCCAGCACGGTCGGCAGCAGGCCAACGTTATCTTTCAGTTTGATCAGACCCTGTTTTTGCAGCAGCAGCAGGGAACGACCCAGGTTGGTCGGATCGTTAGGCAGTGCGATTTGCGCCCCGTTTTGCAGCTCGTCTAATGATTTGATTTTTTTAGAATAGCCAGCGATCGGATAGACAAAACTATTGCCAACAGCAACCAGTTTGTAGCCACGGTCTTTGATCTGTTGGTCCAGATAAGGCTTGTGCTGGAAGGCATTCAGGTCAATATCCCCTTTGCTCAGCGCTTCGTTCGGCAGTACATAATCGTTGAAGCTCACCAGTTCCACGGTCAGGCCATATTTATCTTTAGCCACTTTCTGCGCAACTTCAGCAACTTGCTGCTCAGCACCCACAATAACACCGACTTTGATGTGGTTCGGGTCTTTTTCCTCTTGTCCGCAGCCTGCCAGCGCCAGTGCACCCAGTAACGTACCCAGTGCGGCGACGGTTTTAAATTTGATTGTCATTTCCTTAACCTCTGCATATTTAACGTTTTGCGGCTTGCCATCTGCGGCATAGTCCGACGTGTAGTAAAACTTATTTATGAGTCACTGCCCGTACCGTGCGATCGCCTACGAATTGGATCAGGTAGACCAGAACAACCAGTAATATTAATACCGTATTCATGACTGTCGCGTTATAACCAATGTATCCATACTGATAACCAATTTGACCTAACCCACCGGCACCGACTGCGCCCCCCATTGCAGAATAGCCTACCAGGGTGATAAGTGTGATGGTGGCGGCATTGATAAGACCGGGAAGTGCTTCTGGCAGCAGAATCTTACGAATGATCTGTAACGGTGTGGCGCCCATGGCGCGCGCCGCCTCGATCAATCCGCTGGAAATTTCCAGCAGGGCGTTTTCAACCATACGCGCGATAAACGGCGCTGCGCCTACGGTCAATGGCACAATGGCCGCCTTCAGCCCGATGGAGGTGCCGACGATGGCGCGTGTGAACGGAATCATCCACACCAGCAAAATAATGAACGGAATAGAACGGAAAATGTTCACCAACGCGGACAGTGTGCGATACAGCGGCGGATTGGCAACGATCTGACCCGGACGGGTAATATAAAGCATCACGCCAACCGGCAATCCCAACACAAAGCCAAAGAAGCCGGAAACAAATGTCATCACGACGGTTTCCCAAACGCCTTTCGCCATCAACCACATCATTGCTTCAGACATAGCCCAGCACCTCAACTTTCACATGGTGTTCCTGTAAAAACGCGATGGCGGCCACCGTGTCCTGCTCTTCGCCGTGCATTTCGGCCAACATGATGCCGAATTTAACGCCACCGGCGTAATCCATCTGCGCACTGATGATATTGTTATTCACGCTAAAGCGGCGCGCGATGGTTGAAAGTAACGGCGCATCAACGGATTGACCGGTAAACTCCAGCCGTAGCAGCGGGGTGTTCTGGTCGTTGTGCGGTGCGGCGATGAGCCGGGCCTGATAATCCTCGGGGATATCCAGATGCAACGTAGACTGAATGAAGGTTTGTGCCAGAGGCGTTTTAGGGTGAGAGAACACTTCGCTGACCGTGTCCTGCTCAATCAATTGACCGCCGCTGATAACAGCAACCTGATCGCAGATGCGTTTTACCACATCCATTTCATGGGTGATCAACAGGATGGTTATCCCTAAACGGCGATTAATGTCTTTGAGCAATTCGAGAATGGAACGCGTAGTGGCCGGATCGAGCGCGCTGGTGGCCTCGTCACACAGTAGCACCTTGGGATTGCTGGCCAACGCGCGAGCAATCGCAACGCGCTGCTTTTGCCCGCCGGACAGATTTGCCGGGTAAGCATCGTGCTTATCCGATAAACCCACCAGTTCGAGCAGTTCATTGACGCGGCGGGTAATTTCGTTTTTTGGCGTGGTGTCCAGCTCAAGAGGCAGAGCTACGTTCCCAAACACGGTACGTGACGCCAAAAGATTAAAGTGCTGGAAGATCATGCCAATCTGGCGGCGTGCCTTGGTCAACTGCGCTTCGGACAGTGCCATCAAATCCTGGTCACCGACCAACACCTCGCCGTGGGTCGGGCGCTCCAGCAGATTGACGCAGCGGATCAGCGTACTTTTACCGGCACCGGATGCGCCGATAACTCCATAGATTTGCCCTGCAGGGACATACAGACTGACATTGTCCAGTGCTGTGATGGTCCGGCCTTTCTGCTGGAAAATTTTTGTAATGTTAGAAAGTTTAATCATCTTTATTTATCGTAAGTGCCTATCGTGGGATAGATCAACGTCTGCTGTATGCAGAATATTGTACGGATGTTAGGGCGTCTAGACGTCTAAGTCAATTTACTTTGTCGTTATGACGCATTCTCGCAAAGGACAAAAACATGCGATACTAGCGCGCAAATAACGCCATCAGGAGCACATAGCAGTGGCACAACCCATTCCAGCCGTTTTTCTCGATCGCGACGGCACGATTAATGTCGATCACGGTTACGTTCATGAGATCGATCAGTTTGAGTTTATTGATGGCGTTATCGACGCGATGAGTGAACTAAAGAAGAAAGGATTTGCGCTGGTGCTGGTGACTAACCAATCCGGTATTGCGCGCGGCATGTTCAGTGAAGATGAGTTCATGCACCTGACCGAGTGGATGGATTGGTCGCTGGCCGATCGCGGAGTCGATTTGGACGGCATCTATTTCTGTCCGCATCACGCAGAAGAGGGGCAAGGGGAATACCGCCAGGAGTGTGACTGCCGTAAACCCAAGCCGGGCATGTTTCTCTCAGCGCAGAGTTTCCTTAATATCGATATGGCTGCTTCTTATATGGTAGGCGATAAGACAGAAGATATGCAGGCAGCCATTGCGGCGGGCGTTGGAACAAAAGTACTGGTGCGCAGCGGCAAGCCGATCACCGAGCAAGGCGAAGCGCTGGCTGATGTTGTGATTGATAGCCTGGCCGATTTGCCGCGCGTTATAGAACAGCGCAAGTGAGTAAAATCGGGCTTCGTGAGTGGAATTTGAACAAACAGAAAAAAAGATGAAAAAAGGGGTTGTGTAAATTACTGGGATCCCTATAATGCGCCTCCGTTGACACGACACGAAGCGATTCAAGTCGAGGTTAGCAAGAGAAAAACGATTCACTTTCAAATGAAAATAATCGTTGACTCTGAAAGAGGAAAGCGTAGTATACGCCACCTCGCGACAGCAGGCTGCAAGCCGCGTCGCAACGCTCTTTAACAATTAATCAGACAATCTGTGTGGGCACTCACAGGACTTTATCGTAAAGCCTACGGGCTTAAA
>NZ_JAGFPE010000006.1 GCF_025962655.1 Candidatus Symbiopectobacterium sp. NZEC151
TAACGCTTGCACCCTCCGTATTACCGCGGCTGCTGGCACGGAGTTAGCCGGTGCTTCTTCTGCGAGTAACGTCAATCAGCAAGGTTATTAACCTTACTGCCTTCCTCCTCGCTGAAAGTGCTTTACAACCCGAAGGCCTTCTTCACACACGCGGCATGGCTGCATCAGGCTTGCGCCCATTGTGCAATATTCCCCACTGCTGCCTCCCGTAGGAGTCTGGACCGTGTCTCAGTTCCAGTGTGGCTGGTCATCCTCTCAGACCAGCTAGGGATCGTCGCCTAGGTGAGCCATTACCCCACCTACTAGCTAATCCCATCTGGGCACATCCGATGGCGTGAGGCCCGAAGGTCCCCCACTTTGGTCTTGCGACGTTATGCGGTATTAGCTACCGTTTCCAGTAGTTATCCCCCTCCATCAGGCAGTTTCCCAGACATTACTCACCCGTCCGCCGCTCGTCACCCAGAGAGCAAGCTCTCCTGTGCTACCGCTCGACTTGCATGTGTTAGGCCTGCCGCCAGCGTTCAATCTGAGCCATGATCAAACTCTTCAATTTAAAGTTTGATTTGCTTTTGCCTTGTTTTTACAAACAAGGGTAAGCGATGCTCAAAGAATTATTACTGTTAGTTCGTAATGAATTAACTGTTGTTCACTCTTCAAGACTTTTATTTTTTAAGCCCGTAGGCTTTACGATAAAGTCCTGTGAGTGTCCACACAGATTGTCTGATTAATTGTTAAAGAGCGTTGCCACATCTACCGTGGCGCGGGAGGCGTATATTACGCTGCACCGCTGAAAAGTCAACGTTAATTTTTCAATTTCGCGTCTGGCTTTTCGTTTTACTTCTTACCGTTACCACAACCGCGTGTCGCTGTTGCCGTGTCAGTGGAGGCGCAGTATAGACACTTCTCGTGCCCTGACAAGGGCTAATTTCAATTTTATTTCTGAGTGCCTACTATTCAGCCAAAAAGCCACTAAAGCGGTAGTTTTTCCAACGATTCAAAGCCGAAGCGCTGCAAAACGGGCCACAGGGTCGCCACTTTAGGCGTAATCGTCATGCAATAAGCCAGATTTTTTTCCGTGCTCAGAGCGGGTGGCTGTTCCAGGTTAGCGAGATGCCATGCCGTTCTTCTGGCGATTGCCGCCCCGGAATCCACCAGTCGCGTGCCGTTGGGCAACACCAACTGTAACTCTTCCGCTAATAAGGGAAAGTGCGTACAGCCAAGCACCACAGTATCCGGAGGCTCAGGCAATTTCAGCCAAGGGTGGAGAATTTGCTGCAATGCCAATAACGATACGTTATCTCCTTGCAACTTAGCCTCCGCCAGCTCCACTAACTCCGCCGACCCGAGCAGCAATATCTGGCAGTCCGTGGCAAAACGAGCAATCAGCTCGTGCGTGTAGGAGCGCTGCACCGTAGCACGCGTTGCCAGAACGCCGACGATGCCATTACGTGTCAATTTTGCGGCAGGCTTCACTGCAGGCACAACGCCGACTACCGGGAAGGTAAAACGCTCGCGCAATGCAGGAAGTGAAATGGTGCTTGCGGTGTTGCAGGCAATAACCACGGCGGCCAGTTGATGGCGCTGTTGTACCGCAGAAACGATTTGAACCACACGCTCAACAATAAAGTCTTGCGGTTTCTCACCGTAGGGGAACGCTTCATTATCGAAGGCGTAGATATAATGAAGATCCGGCAGCAACTGCCGAATCTCGTTATACACAGATAACCCCCCCACGCCGGAGTCAAACACCAAAACCGTGGGGCGGGCGGGCAGGTTAGAAGGTGTAGCTTCCGTTGAGATAGTACTCTCTTCCTGCCGTTTGATAGCCATATGCTGTCTCGTACTCTTTATCAAACAGGTTGGCGATTCTACCACGAACTGTAAGATGAGAGGTGACAGGATATGATACAGCGAGGTCCCAGAGACTTACGCCACCGACCTTGACTCGGCGCGAAGGTGATTGGCTAAAATCGGTATCATAGCGTTGGCCCAAATATTGATAGGTCATAGACCAGTCAAAATCGTTCCAATCCCAATCAAGCTGATATTTTACCTGTTGTTTTGCACGGCGCAGGAGAACCTGATTTTTTTGAGCGTCACGAGGATCAACGTAATCGTAAGAAACGGAGTGAGCCAGCGGGCCAGTATCAAACGAGGCCGTTGCTTCAACTCCTTTGATTCGTGCTTTTTCAATATTTACGAAACTGAACGGATACACTTTGTCATAATTGATCAAATTATCAATATCGTTACGGTATCCAGACACACGCCAATTCACTGGTCCAGTTAGCCCCTCAAAACCGCCTTCCCATTGCTTACTCTCTTCTGGGCGTAGGTTTCGATTACCGTAAAGCTCGCTATACACTTGGTTAAGGTCAGGGGCCTTAAATGCCGTACCATAAGATGCGAAAGCACGATATCCATCAACAAACTCCCAAGATGTGCCCGTCTGCCACGTAGTGTGTTGGCCGAAACTATTGTTATCGTCACTGCGAACAGAACCCTCGACGGTCACGCGCTCAAGTGTTTGCTGAGTTGTAATATAGATACCCGTATTGCGTTGTTCGTGGCCTTTGGCAACATAATTTGTTCCTGGCTCAGAAACCTGTTTTTGCCAATCTACGCCAGCGCTAACAGTTCCTTTTCCTATCTGAACGCTATTACCCCATTGTAAATTATATTGATCTACATCATCTAACGTAGACGCAGCGCCGTAGCGACCATTCTTAGGATCAAAATTCAGATCCTTCGTGCGACTATAGCTAGCAATCACCTGCGTTGATAAAATATCACGCTGGAAACGTAAGCCTGTATCCCAAGTTTGGCTATATAGCTGACGAGTGTCTGGTATCCCTAAGAATGAATACGGTGGATCATTTTCAGTGGTGTTATACCCATCATAATTAGCTCGGTTATCAAATCCATAACCACGAACAAACCCGCTAAATTCATCGTTAAACTGATGTTCAACATTGCCGTAAATCGATTTACTCATGAAACCATCACGATCAGGCTGGGCCTTATTGCCACTGGCATCAGGGAAACCAGCAACAACATCATATCCTTTGGTATAGGTATAATTACCCGCCAAAGTAATACGTGTCGCATTACCAATCATTTGTTGCGTGGAACCATCGTAAGACTGATATCCCTTAGAACCGACCCCAGCGCCGAGCGTTGTACCTTCCTTTTCTCTGGTGGTAATAATGTTGACTACTCCACCGATCGCGTCTGATCCATACACAGCCGAACGCGCACCACGGATATATTCAATTCTCTGCACAAGTGAAAGAGGGATCTGGCTAAGATCGGTAGAACTGCTAATACCTGACTGATTCAAACGTATGCCGTCGATTAAAACCAGAGCATGACTAGAATTGGTTCCGCGAATAAACAGAGAGCTTTTTTGCCCCAACCCGCCATTCTGCCCAATATCCACTCCCGGCAAACGGCGCATCACATCGGTCAGGCTCTTCGCCTGCCAGCGGTCAATATCTTCGCGAGTAACCACTGTTGTTGGTGCCAGCACCGTATTCACAGGCTGTTGAAAACGGTTAGCGGTAACCACCATGGTGTTGTTGTCAGTTTGCTGAGCCCAGCCGGAAAAAGCCGTAGCAGAGAGCGCCGCTAGCAGCGATAATTTTTTATAAGACATGTAGTTAGCATCCAAATCACATTGCGGATGCCGCATTACCACAATCGATAGCTCGCGACGATCGTGAACATTGCGACGTAAACCGGCAGGTCTTCGGGCTCGGGTGACATTGCTGTTGCAATCAGAAACGACGACTTCCCACCCGCAGGCAGTGTCTGCATTCAATGCTGTCGTTACTCTTCCCCTTACCGCTGCGCGTCAGCTCCAGATTTTCACTGGATTCCCTTTTAACTCACACTGCATTAGCACACAGTGCAATACCGGCACGCTATGCTACGATGGCCGCTTACGGATGTCTAGACTTCCACGATGTGAAATTACTCTCGCAGCAACAACGCTGGACATCCCTTCGAGATGCCCTACAATCCCGGCCAGTAACTTCTTTTCATCTTTTCATCGTTTTGTAGCCGAGAACACCATGACGCCAGAGAACCTGCCCATCGAACAGTATGACGACCAGCTTGCGGAAAAGACGGAACGTCTACGGCAGATGATGGTGCCCTTTGCTGCGCCAGAGCCAGAGGTGTTCCGTTCCCCGGTGAGTCATTACCGTATGCGGGCCGAGTTTCGCATTTGGCACGAAGGGGACGATCTCTACCACATCATGTTCGATCAGCAGACCAAACAGCGGATCAGAGTCGATCAATTCCCTGTGGCCAGCGCGTTGATTAATCAGCTCATGCCCATTCTGGTCGATGCACTACGCAACGATGTGATACTGCGCCACAAGCTGTTTCAGATTGACTATCTGTCGACGATGAGCGGTGAAATCGTGGTGACGTTTATCTACCACAAAGCGTTAGATGACGCGTGGCAACAACAGGCACGCGCGCTGCGCGATACACTGCGCGCTCAGGGATTCGCTCTGCAACTGATTGGCCGGGCAACAAAAACTAAAATATGTCTCGACAGAGATTATGTTGATGAACGCCTGCCAGTCGCCGGGCGTGAGATGACCTACCGCCAGGTTGAAAACAGCTTCACCCAGCCCAATGCCGCCATCAATATCCAAATGCTGGAGTGGGCGCTGAAGGCTACCGCGGGATCAACAGGCGATCTGCTTGAGCTTTATTGCGGCAACGGCAACTTCTCATTGGCACTGGCGCGTAATTTCAACCGTGTATTGGCTACCGAGATCGCCAAACCGTCTGTCGCCGCAGCACAATTCAATATCGCCGCGAACCAGATTGATAACGTGCAGATTATTCGTATGGCGGCGGAAGAATTCACTCAAGCGCTACAGGGTAAGCGTGAATTTACCCGTTTGCAGGGTATCGATTTGTCCGAGTATCAATGCAACACCATTTTTGTCGATCCGCCACGCAGTGGCCTGGACGACCAAACGCTGTGCATGGTGCAGGGTTACTCGCGTATTCTCTACATTTCCTGCAACCCGGAAACCTTGTGCAACAACCTGGCCCAACTCACGACGACCCACCGTATCACTCGTCTGGCCTTGTTCGATCAGTTTCCCTACACCCATCACATGGAATGCGGCGTGCTGTTAGAGAAGAAGGCGTAACCGCCCACCTCCGTCATTCCCGCGAAGGCGGGAATCTCTTACAGTAGAGACGCGTTTATTCTGGCAGAGATCCCCGGCTTTCGCCGAGGATGACGGAGAGGAGAGTCGAGGATGACGAGGAGTAAAGTGACTTTGTCCGTAGTCATCAGGATGCAGGCGCGTCGTCTACCGGGCGGCGCTTTTTAAGCCGCAAACCAATCCAGAACACCAACACAACGCACAGTAACGAAGGCAGGAAGTTGGAGCCAATCTGCGGATATTCAACGCGAACCAATGCGCTATACAGCAGCAACCCCAACAAAAAGCAGGCGGCGGCCAGCAGCGGTATGCCTTCAGGCATCTCAATATTGAGGTAACGCTGGTGCAGGCAGTAAACCGAGAGCACCAGGGCAATCAGCGGAAAGACGGAAAAGGGCACGATTGAACTGAACAAGGCGGCAAAGGAACCATTGACCGACAAACCGGCGATCAATGCCAAAACCAGGGTGCCTTTTTCTTGATGAGGGTATTTTGTCATGATGTCTCCCGTAGTTTTAAACACTCAAGCGTTTTAAACACTCAGGAACACGATGAGACGCCTATCGCGTACCGCCTAACAGAGGGAAATGTCACCTCCGGCTCGCTGCTACACGTCAGAAGTATTCACTTCCTTCTCATGTTCCTTTCTGTACCAGTAGTAAGCCCCTTTGGCGATCAGGCGTAATTGCAGCACCAGGCGCTCTTCCAATTGCCGCCGCTGTTCAAGCCCTACGTCCAACGCTTCTGCGCCAGCGCTAAACACAATCGTAACCATAGCCTCAGACTGGGCCTCCGCAAATTCACGCGGAATATGATTTTCCACTTCAAGGTAATCCGCCAGCTCCGCAATAAAATGCTGGATTTCACGGGCGACAGCAGCACGAAACGCGGCAGAGGTGCCCGAACGTTCACGCAGCAACAGGCGAAACGCATTGGGGTTATTGCCAATGAACTCCATAAAGGTGGCGACCGACGTGCGAATAACGCTACCGCTTTTGGCAATGCGCTGGCGTGCCTGTCGCATCAGTTGACGCAACATCAGGCCGCTTTCATCGACCATCGTCAAACCCAATTCATCGACATCGCGGAAGTGGCGATAAAAAGAGGTAGGAGCGATGCCCGCCTCACGCGCGACTTCGCGCAAGCTCAGGCTGGCGAAACTCCGTTCGGCGCTGAGTTGACTGAAAGCAGCTTCGATTAAGGAACGGCGAGTGCGTTCTTTTTGTTGTGCTCTGACACCCATATTTTGTGTTCCGACACCCATATTCAGCTGACACCATTCGCTTTCCTTTCCAGGAAAGCACTATAGCAAACTTTACTTACGACATACTGAGACAAAGTTTGCCATATTGAAAATGAGACAGAGGATTGTCATACCAGCAACAGGGATAAATTGGGTTATGAACGCGGCAGTGTTACAATAGCGTTATCGGCTTGTATAAAAACAGGATTACCCTACCATGACACAGCAAGCACAGACTCAGCAACCGTTTGATTATGACGCCATCATCATTGGTTCCGGCCCAGGCGGCGAAGGGGCCGCGATGGGGCTGGTAAAGCAGGGTGCCAGAGTGGCCGTCATCGAGCGATATAACAACGTCGGCGGCGGGTGTACGCACTGGGGAACCATTCCCTCCAAAGCGTTGCGCCATGCCGTCAGCCGTATTATCGAATTCAACCAGAACCCGCTGTACAGCGATAATGCACGCCCTATTCGCTCCTCGTTCTCCGATATCCTGCGCCACGCAGACAGCGTTATCGGCCAGCAAACCCGCATGCGGCAGGGTTTTTACGAACGTAACCATTGCGAAATATTTTCGGGTGAAGCGCATTTCATCGATGAACACACGGTTTCCGTACAGTATCCCGATAATATGCAAGATACGCTTACCGCCGCCCACATAATCATTGCCACAGGCTCACGCCCCTACCACCCGGCAAATGTAGACTTTGCGCATCCCCGTATTTACGACAGCGATTCCATTCTGGAGCTGGATCACGAGCCCCAACACGTGATTATTTATGGCGCAGGCGTGATTGGCTGTGAATATGCCTCGATCTTTCGCGGCCTGAGCGTAAAAGTGGATCTGATCAACACCCGCGATCGCCTGCTGGCGTTTCTCGATCAGGAAATGTCAGACGCCCTTTCCTACCATTTCTGGAACAACGGCGTTGTCATTCGCCATAACGAAGAGTTCGAATCGATCGAAGGCACCGCTGACGGCGTCATTGTTCACCTTAAATCCGGTAAAAAGATGAAGGCCGACTGCTTGCTGTACGCCAATGGCCGCACCGGCAATACCGAGACGTTAGGGCTGGAAAAAATCGGTTTGGTGCCCGACGGACGCGGCCAGTTGAAGGTCAACAGTATGTACCAAACCGCGCTGGCACACATCTACGCGGTGGGTGACGTCATCGGCTATCCCAGCCTGGCTTCGGCAGCCTACGATCAGGGACGGTTGGCGGCGCAGGCCATCGTCAAAGGCGATGCCAGTGCCCACCTTATCGAGGATATCCCGACCGGGATCTACACCATTCCGGAAATCAGTTCAGTGGGGAAAACCGAACAGGAGCTTACTGCGATGAAAGTGCCCTATGAGGTTGGGCGAGCGCAGTTCAAACATCTGGCGCGGGCGCAAATCGTCGGTATGAACGTGGGGAGCCTGAAGATACTTTTCCACCGAGAAACCAGGCAAATCCTCGGCATTCACTGCTTCGGTGAGCGCGCGGCGGAGATTATTCACATCGGCCAGGCCATCATGGAGCAAAAAGGCGAAGGTAATACTATCGAATATTTCGTTAATACAACCTTTAATTACCCAACGATGGCCGAAGCTTACCGGGTGGCGGCACTCAACGGGTTAAACCGCCTGTTTTAATGCACTGTCCAAATAGTGCTGCATGTGTTCCCGCACGGCGTCCGCCAACTGTTCATAGCGACCGCGCAGTGGCGATCCAGGGCGGTACACCAGCGCGACAGTTCGCTTCGGCTCCGGCTTGTAGCACGGTAAATAACAGACGCCATCGCGCTGGCGCTCATGAGGCACCGCCAGTGAAGGCAGCAAGGTAATACCACTGCCGGCGGCAACCATGTTGCGCAGCGTTTCCAGGCTGGTGGCGCGAAAATGCGTATCTTCATCGGCCCCTGCCTGGAAGCAGAACCCCAGCGCCTGATCGCGCAGGCAGTGCCCATCTTCCAGCATCAGCAGTTTTTCACCGGCCAGATCCGACATGGCAACGCGCTCACGGTTTGCCCACGGGTGATCCTGATAAATCGCCAGTTTCATGGGTTCATCAAACAGTGGCACTTCGATAAACGCTTCCGATTCCTTGACCATCGCGAGAATGGCGCAGTCCAGCTTGCCGCTATCCAGATGTGTCAGCAGTTGATGGGTCTGCGCTTCATGCAGGTACATTTCCAGCTTGGGGAACGTGCGGTGCAGCATGGGAATGATATGCGGCAACAGGTAAGGCCCAACGGTGGGGATCAGCCCAATATGCAGCGGGCCAGACATGGTCTCTCCCTGCTGGCTCGCCATCTCTTTAAGTACTTTGACTTCGCGCAGCACGGTTCTTGCCTGTTCGACCAGTAGCAAGCCAGCCTGAGTAAACAACACTTTTCTGCTGGTGCGCTCCAATAACATCACGCCCAGTTCATCTTCCAGTTTACGAATTTGACCGCTGAGCGTCGGTTGGCTGACATGACAGGAGTCCGCTGCACGCCTGAAATGACGGTGTTCAGCTAACGCCACCAGATACTCTAGATCCCGAATGTTCATTTATCATTATCCTTAACACGATAGCCAAAAACGATAGGTAGGATACCAATCAATGGTAAGCCCTATCAACAAAGAAAACGTTTGGTTCCCGACAACAACGGTATCTTATCGGTTAAAAAATATAACCAGCGACGGCGTTAAGAAAATGAAGTTTGTTTCACTATTGAAATTTTATAAAACCTTCACTGCTGGATAATCACAAGATGCCAAATATTAAAAACACACAAAGCCGACACACTTTACCGAGGTCGTGGTAATAACATAGCGCATCAATAATGACATAATTATTTTACCCTGCAACATATCAATGAAGCTTGAATAAAAAGTGGAATCAAGCCGAGCGTTTACCTGTCACATCGTGCGATGTAGTAGCGAAATTTAGTACTCCATCAGCGTCAATCGCGTTAAGGTCCAAGAAAGACTGTAAACTGAGAAAGAATATTAATGAAAATATACCAGCAAGGGAGATGTCATCACTCACGCTTACCGGCGGACAAGCATGTCAGAAACAGTGATATCAATGACTTAATTTTGAGGTTATGGCGAGTTAAATCAATGCCCGATAATCCCCCGCCATTGCGTACTAAGAGAAAACAAGAGCTCGAATCCATATTAAAAAATACGCGAAGATGTTTAGAGATTATTATCAATAATCCTGAAAAGCATAACTTTAGTAAAATTCCCCGGCTGGATAAGCTGGAGGTAAAAACCTATGGCTATATTCTCGATGAGCGTGCCAAAGACTACGACACGGAATCAGATTCTGAGATGTCACTCTGTGAATCAGAGTCAGAACCGGAGAGCAAGGATCGCCCGACAACCAGCAAAGCGACGAGGGAAAGAGGAAAAGAAAAACGCACGTTATGACAGTGCGTGACGATCACGCACTGTCATAGAGGTTTACGATCAGTTAGCAGCAGGTCTTACACCCAGAGTGTGGCAGATCGCATAACTCAACTCTGCACGGTTGAGCGTGTAGAAGTGGAAATCCTTTACCCCCTCACGACTCAGAATTTTCACCATGTCCATGGCAATGGCCGCGCCCACCATCTTACGGGTGTCCGCATCGTTATCCAGCCCATCGAACATTGCCGTCATCCAGTTCGGCACACGCACGTTCGTCATGGTGGCGAAGCGTTGCAGCTGTTTGAAGTTGGAGACCGGCAGAATACCCGGCACAATCTCCACATCAATGCCGGTTGATACACAGCGATCGCGAAAACGTAAATAGCTTTCTACGTCGAAAAAGAACTGCGTGATGGCGCGATTAGCACCTGCATCAATCTTTTTCTTCAGGTTGATCAGATCGGCCTGCGCGCTTTTGGCTTCCGGGTGAACTTCCGGATAAGCCGCGACCGAGATATCAAAATCACCGACGCTTTTAAGCAGGCTCACTAAATCGGCGGCGTACATGTCCGGTTTGCCCCCTTCCTGCGGCAAATCCCCACGCAGCGCCACAATGTGGCGAATACCGCTCTGCCAGTAATCCTGTGCGATTTCACGCAGTTGCTCGCGGGAGGCATCAATACACGTCAGGTGCGGCGCAGCTTCCAGCCCGGTACGCTCTTTGATCGTCTTGATAATGCTGTGAGTGCGGTCGCGTTCGCCAGAGTTTGCGCCGTAGGTAACAGAAACAAACTTGGGTTTCAGGTTGCTCAGGCGATCAATTGAGTTCCACAGCGTTTCTTCCATTTCACTGGTTTTCGGCGGGAAAAATTCAAAAGAAACATTGATTTGCCCCTGGAGCTCCGCCAGGCTTTGATTCAGCGCTTCCCGCTGGTTTGCGTGAAAAAAACTCATACCCTTGCCACCCTTGTCGTCACGTTACCGTCATGATTTATCGAACGTCTATACGTTTAGACGTCTATATAGAAAATGACGGAATCTCAACCAAGAGTCAACGAATTTCGTTTAAAAGCTGTTGATGATTGCTCAAGGTAAATGAATTTTTTTCATCATGTTGTCCAGCCTCGCGTCAAAGGGCGGGAAAGTCATTGAAATGCACCGTATGCCCTTGCGCCGTTACCCAGAAAACAGCGTACTGCGGCGTTTCCTGACTGACCTCAAAACCGGGTACAAAACGCAGTGCCGACTGATGGTTAGTACCGCGCACTGTACTAAAGGTGATACCGCGCCAGTTACCGCTGGCAGGGCGATGCACATGGCCTGCGGCTATATGCCGCACATTGCCATAACGCAAACAGCATTGATGCAACGCATCCGCAGCGTCCGGCGCTAACCGCACCTCATCCAGCGACGGCAAGCCGATGGGCATCGGCGGGTGATGTAAAAACAACAATACGGCTTTGTCCTGAGCTCGGCGCAGTTGGTCTTCCAGCCACTGTAAGCGCGTACTGCACAGGTTTCCCGCAACATCACCACTTTGCAATGAATCCAGCATAATCACGCAGTGATCGCCGAGGTTCGTGACATTTTGGATAAAACCGTATTCATCTGCCAACGCGGGAAACGCACGCAAAAAAGCCGCTCGATCATCATGGTTGCCCAGCGTCACGCGCCAGGGAACCTGCAACTCAGCCAGCGTGTCAGCGAGGGCAGCATAAGATGCCGCGCTGCCATCATCAGAAAGATCGCCGGAAATAACCACCAGCGCAGCGTCACGCTGGTGCGTATTAATATCCGCGACGGCAGTCTGAAAGTGTTGTAGCGGATCGCGCCCGTGCAACACACGGCCAGGCGTCGTTAAATGAAGGTCGGAGAGCTGAATGATTTTCATGGTTTCCCTCTGTGCATCATCAAGAGTGGCATGTTCAAGTGAGTCAGGCCGATTGACGGCGCACCAGCGGCGCGCTGACTTCGGCTTTGCTGGTCGGTGCCTGCGGCTGTGCTTGTCGACGTTCCAGCAACCGTAGCGCCTGCGCCGCCATCACCACCGGATCCTGACGGAAGGTGGTCAGCGAATAGGCATCCCAACCTGCGGCAGGAATATCATCGAAACCAATAACCGCCAGATCGTCTGGCACTGACAATCCTCGCTGACGCGCGCAATCAATAACACCAAACGCCATCAAATCGTTGATGCAGAACACGGCATCCGGCCAATCCACTGGCGGCTGCGCGAACAGAGACTGACAGGCACCAAGCCCCCCCGCGTAGTCTGATTCAGCGCCACGTACCGTACTCACGTCCAATCCCAGCGTGCGCGCTTCATCGCAAAACGCCTGTTCACGTTCAACAATGTTCGGTGTCGCCGAGGCACAGCCAATCAGCGCCACCTGTTTTTTACCATCAGCGGCGAACAAGCGCGCCGCCGTGCGTGCCGCCGTGTCATTGTCGATATGCACGCTGTCGCAGGCGTCTTCATTGCGCCCAATGACGATCAACGGCTGGCCGTTCAACTGCGCCAGTTCAACAAATTCCTGCGGCGGTGAGCCAGATAAAACGATAGTCGCTTCAGCACGATGGCCGAACAGAATCGAACGTGCCGCCGCCATCGCACCGCGCGTGTGTCCGGTGTTGATCAGCACCGGAATCGAACCACGCTGAATGAGCGCCTGAGAAAGTGCCGCCACCAGATTGGCGCGGAACCCCACTTCCGGCTGTGTGACCACCAAACCCACCAAACGGCTGCCGTTCGCCAGCAGACCACGCGCCAAATCGTTGACCTGATAGCCCAGTTCCTGCGCCGCCGTCATCACTTTAGCGTAGGTCTCTGCCGAGACGCTTGCGCCCGGTGTGAAGCTGCGCGACACCGCCGAGCGCGATACGCCTGCCCGGCGCGCCACATCCTGCGCGCTGACATAGCGCTGTTTGTTGATACTCATTTACCGATCCTCGCCAACACGTCCGCTTTTAGGAAACGTTCCACCACCAGCATGAAAACGATGGAAGGCACCAGCAATACCAGCGCGGTTATCGACGCAATCTGGTAATTGCCGCCCGCCCCGGCGCTGTAAAGCATCAGCGGCATCATCTGCACATCCGGCGCGCCGACAAAGTAGCTGCCGGTGAATTCATCCAGCGATTCCAGAAAGACAAAAATGGCCGCCGCCATCAGCCCCGGAAGTGCTTGCGGCAGGGAAATATCGATAAACGTGCGCCACGGTCCGGCCCCAATGGAGCGCGCGGCCTGTTCCATCTCGCGGCTGATGGCAGCAAACGCCGCTGAGGCAATCCACACCGCAAACACCAGCCCGTGCACCGTATGTACCAGCACCACGCCAAACAGCGTGCCGTTCAGCCCCCACTGATAAAACAGGCGGGCGATATTCACATACACCGTCAGATTGGGAAACGCTTGTGGAATCAGAAAAACCAGCAGAATAACGCCGCGCGCAGGCAACGCCAGCCGCGCCAGCGCATACCCGGCGGGAATAGCCAGCGCCAGCGAGGCCAGCACCGTGAATATTGCCACCAGCACGCTGTTGCCCAGCGCTTCCCAGGCAACGCTGCGCGCCGAGAACACGCGACGCCAGAAGGCAAAACCCCATTCATTGGGCAGCAGGTGCGGATAAAACCATTTTTCCGCCACCGCCCACAGCAGCAGGTTAGCCAACGGACCAAAGATAAGAAAAATCAGCACGCCCAGAATAAGCGCCGGGGCAATCCATCCGAATACGCGCTTCATGCTTTCTCCCTCATGCTGATACGCAGATAGATAACCGCAAATACCGCCGTCATCAGCAGTGAGATGGCACCCAGCGCATTCGCTACGCCGTAGTCTCCATAGGCATTGATACGAAAGGCAATATTAGCGCTCAGCAGCGTCGGGGATTGCGCATTGATCATCAGCGGCACCGACAGCACCGACATCATGGTCACGAAAGAGAGAATCAATCCGGTCAGCAACGTGTGCCACACCTGCGGCACCACAATTTCGAACAAAATACGCAGCCGCCCCGCGCCGAGATTGCGCGCCGACTCCATCGTCGCACGGTCCAGCGATGCCATCGCGCCGGAGACCAACAGCGCCACAAACGGCGTCTGTTTCCAGACAAAAGCAAACACGATACCGCGCCAATCGAGCCAGTTACTGGCGCTGGCGATATCGACGATGCCCACCATATCCAGGGCGCCGTTTAGCCAGCCGTTCTTAGCCAGAAAGGTACGTAAAATCTGTCCGGTGACGATAAACGGAATAAACAGCGGCCAGCGATAAACCCAGCGCAGCAGTGCGACCCAACGCGGATTTTCACCCAGCGTCAGGTAGCCGCCGATCAACACGGAAAACAGACCGATCAGTAACGTAGACACGCCAACAATCAGCAGGGTAAACAGAATATCCGGGGTATAGAGCGTCAGTGCGGTAACAAAATTGGCACCGCCGATGCCCTGCTCGCTGACAAAGGCGCCGCCAACGGACAGCCCAAGCGGTGCGATAAAGCACAGCGCCACCACCAGCAGCGCAGGCAGCACCAGCGCAATGCCAGCCAGACGAGAAGAAAAAGAAGGGAGTGGTAACATGCGGCTCTCCCCTTCCCGGCCAGACGGGCCGGGAAGGATGCTATCAATAGATCGGGTCAATAAAGCGGGCGATTACTGCGCCATCGCGTGCTCATAAGCATTGAGGATCGCCGCGTTATACGGCGCGATGGGGAAGGTTTTCCCTTTCGTCGCCAGATCCTGCGGCGAAATATCGGTAAACAGACGCTGCCAGACTTCCGGCTTCAGCGCCGATTGTACGTATTTGGCATCAATGCCCGGATACCAGTTGAAACGCTCAACAATGCCTTGCGCCTGCACTTTCGGGCTGGTGGCGAGTTCGACAAACTGCTGGGCCAACTCGCGATTGGGCGCTTGCGCCGGGATCACGTAGTGCATCGGCTGACCGGGCATACCCGGAGCAGGCAGCAGCAGTTTGAAGTTATCCGGCAACTGGCCGTTGGCTTTCCACGAGTAGAACATGTCTACCCACACCGGACCGATGGCAATCTCACCCCGGCTCAGCATATCCAGCGTGCCCGCATTGCCCGGCGTCAGGGTAACGTTTTTATTGAACGCTTTCAGGCGGTCAAAGGCCGGTTGCCATTTCTGCGCTTCCGTTTCTTCAAACGGGCCGTTCATCAGCTTATTGGCATCGCCGCCGTAAGCATAAACCCATCCCATCACGAAGCTGACACCCGACGCGCCCCCTTTAATGCCGTTATAGCCAAACTGTTTTGGGTGTGCCGCTGCCCACTGTTGCAGTTCGTCATAGCTTTTCGGCGGATTCGGCACCAGCGCCGGGTTATAGGCCAGTGCGGTTTGGCTGCTGAACATCGGCATCACATAGCCTTTGACATCACTGCCTAACGCTTTGTCTGCCGCCGCCATGGTCACCAGCTTGCCGCTGGCAATCGCATCACGGTATTGCAGCAGTTGGCCGCCCTTCACCATCGGGCCGACAAATTTTTCATGCACCACGGCAACGTCGGTATCCCAGACTTTGCTGCCTGCGGCTTGCTGCGCGTTAAAGCGCTCGAGGATCTTCTGTGAACCTGCATCGCCCGGCCCAGTACCAACGGCTCTGACCTTGACGCCCGGATGCTGTTGCTCAAACAGCGGCCCCAGATAGTCGTTCACATAATCGACCATGTTTTGATCGCCAGCCGTCAGCACGGTCAGCTCTTGCGCCTGCGCGGCAGAAAGTGAAGCGCCCATCATGAGCGTTACAGCAAAAATGCGTTTCATGTCAGTGGTCTCCAGTACAAGATTGGGTAGTCAGGCCGGGAAGCGAATCGTGAGAAGGGGAAGCAGAAGCCAGTGATGTTGCAGTGAACGGGGCTGATGCATCAGATGCCGAAAACAGAAACAGCGCCTCAGCCGGGATCTGTACCTCAACGCGCTGACCAACGGCATAAGGCGCAGAGGCATGCACCTGCATCCGCCATACACCGCTGACAACCGTGTGCTGCCAATGGCCGCCCGGATAGCTTTGTGCCAACACCGTGCCCTGACGCACCAGCATGCCGGGAGCCGCTGGCGGCGCTTGTGTTGCATCGTAGAGCTGTGCAGCTTCGGCGCGAAAGCGCGCTTCTACCATGCCGGGTTGCAACGTCGAATGCCGTGGCACCAGCGCCGCGCCCTGCTCATCGCCGCGCAGCGTCAACCTGTCGCCGTCATAATAGGCCTCCAGCATCAGCTGGTTTTCAGCCCCCATAAACGCCGCGACAAAGGCACTGGTTGGGTGGTGATACACCTGTTGTGGACTGCCCGCCTGCATCACACGTCCTTGGTGCAGAATAACGATGCGATCCGCCATCACCATGGCTTCTTCGCGATCGTGCGTCACGTGAATCGCCGTGAGGCCCAGACGCTGCTGCAAGGCGCGAATCTCGTCGCGCAGTTGCAAGCGAATGCGGGTATCCAGATTGGAGAGCGGCTCATCAAGCAGCAAGATGTCTGGCTGTATCGCCAATGCTCGCCCCAAGGCTACGCGCTGGCGCTGGCCGCCGGAGAGCTGTGCCGGTTTGCGCTCCCCCAACCCGGTCAGTCCCAGCATGCTTTCAAGCTGGGTCACGCGGCGCGCGATCTCCGCTCTCGGCAGGCGCCGTAATTTGAGGCCGTAGGCAATGTGCTGTGCCACCGTCATATGCGGCCACAGCGCGTAGCTTTGAAACACCAGCGCCATGCCGCGTTTTTCCGGCGGAAAGTGGGTAATATCCTGGCCGTTGACCAGAACCGCACCGGCATCCGGCGAGGAAAATCCAGCAATAGTGCGCAGCAAGGTGGTCTTGCCACAGCCAGAGGCACCGAGCAGCGCGACAAATTCACCTTGAGCAATCTCCAGGTGAATATCATTTAAAACAGGCGTAGCACCGTACCCGGCATGCAGATGCGCGAGCGTAATGTGCGGCGTTAGCGCGGCGGAAGAAGACGTTGTGTTTTGCACACCTGTGCACCCAAACAAACCTTTCGATGGCGCTGATTGTCCGGGGTAATGATGTCAACGACGTGTTAACGCCATGACATTTCAGTGACAGGATGAAGAGGAATAGCGGTGGTCAACAACCACCGCTAGCAAGAGAAGAGGCCTTACAGCAGTTGCGCCAATCGGTTGAGATCCGACTGAATTGCCCCGGCCGTTACATCGCGTCCGGCACCCGGCCCGCGGATCACCAGCGGATTGTCGCGATACCACCGGCTTTCGATAGCGAACACGTTGTCACAGGGCAGCAGAGAAGCCAGTGGATGATCGGGTCGTACCGCTTCCACGCCCACGCGCGCCTTGCCGCTGACATCGAAACGCGCCACGTGACGCAGCACCAATCCCATCTCCTGTGCCGCTTCCAGACGCTGTACCATCTGCTCGTTCAGCGAATCGCCATTTTCGAAAAACTGATCGATTGACCCCGCTTCACTGCCCGCAGGCACCAGCGATTCCACCCGTACCTGATTAGGTTCGATGTCATAGCCCGCTTCGCGCGCCAAAATAACCAGTTTGCGCATCACGTCCTGCCCGGAAAGATCGACGCGCGGGTCCGGCTCCGTCAGCCCCTGTTGCCAGGCCTGATCCACCAGCTCGGTGAACGGGACGCTGCCATCAAATTGCAGGAACAGCCACGACAAAGTGCCGGAGAAGATACCGCTGATAGCCAGAATACTGTCACCGCTGTCGCGCAGATCGTGCACCGCATAGTTCACCGGCAGCCCTGCACCCACGGTGGCGTTATACAGCCAGTGACGCCCGGTTTTGGCAAAGGCATCGCGAATCTGGCGATAACGATCGCCGCTGGAGGCGCCCGCAATCTTGTTGGCGCTGATCACATGAAAACCGTAGCTGGCGAAATCAAGATAGAGATCCGATACCGCTTCGCTGGCGGTTACATCCAACACCACCAGGTCGTCATAAGGATGAGCACGCATCCATAGGAACAGGTCTTCACCATCACGTTCCTGCGCTTCATCATCAAAGAAGGCCAGCACGCGACTGGCTTCCAGCCCGTCGTAGTTCAGCAGGCTACGCGTACTGTCTACCACGCCCGCCAGCACAAACTCAAAGCCGGTACGCGCCGAGATCAGCGCCTGCTCGCGCGCAAACAGCTCCAGCCAGCGGGAACCAATATTGCCTTTGCCGAACAGCACCAGTCCGATCCGTTTTTCTGCGCGGAACAATGAGTGGTGCAAACCGCGAATCAAATGCTCGGTCGGCCCCACGCGCAGCACCGCCACCAGGCTGATACCATCTTCGGACTGCCAGACAAACTCGATAGGCTGATCTTTCAACTGCTGATAAAAACGGTGGCTGTGCAACGGGTTACGACACACACCGGCCCCGACCATGGCTACCAACGCCAACCCTTCACGCAGAGTGAACGTCACTGGCAACCCCGCCTTTTCCAATGCCTGCCAGGCGCTGTCCACCACTTCCGAGGTGTAACACAGTTGCACCAGATTGCGATCGGCATGGACACCAATCGCCAGCGGACGCACTTGCGCACGGCTGACGAATTGTTCAATCTCTTTGTGCACGCGCGCAAAATCATGCTGTGTGGGAATCTGCACGTCGATCAGGCAAACGTCATCGTGGCTGGTGACAATCTTCGCCCCCGTGCCCGACGCTAACACGCGCTCAATGCGCGTAGAGCCTTGTTCCGGGTTGTAACTGCAACGCAGTTGCAGATCGATATCGCTCGCAGACACCGGCTGCAAGGTGCGCGCATGCAGCACCGGTGCCGCCAGACGCGCCAGTTCGCTGGCCTCATCAAGGCGCAGCAAAGGCAGCAGACAGGCATCTTTCACCTTACGCGGGTCGGCGCTGTAAACACCGGCAACATCGCTCCAAATGGTCACGCGCTCTACACCCGCCAGCGCACCGATTTGCGTTGCCGAATAGTCACTGCCGTTGCGCCCCAGCAATACCGTCTCACCGGCCTCGTTGCGGCTGATAAAACCGGTCACCACCAGCCGTTGCCCCAGATGCTGCGTCAACAGTTGTTGCAGCAGCGGCCAGGAGCGCCCTTCGTCCACCTGTGGCTGTGCGGAGCGTTCAGCGCGTAAGAAGTCGCGAGCGTCCAGCCAGTTGGCGTCGATATTGCTCAAGTTCAATACCGCCGACATCAGGCGCGCAGACCAAATTTCACCGTGCCCCACCACTTCGGCATAAACCGCATCGGTCACGCCGCCATCCAGCAGCGCCGCCAGACGCTCCAGATCGCGGATAAAAAGCGAGGTCAGCCGCTCTGCGGCATCCGCAGGCAGCAAACCGGCAATCAAATCGCTTTGGTAACGACGCAACGCCTGCTGCACCTGATGGGCAGAAAGGCGATCGCTCTGGCTCAGTTTGAGCCAGCTAATCAGTTGGTTCGTTGTGCCGCCTGCGGCTGACACCACCATCAAATCGCCAGGGCGGCTGTACTCCGCCATGATCCCCGCAACGCGTTGATAACACTTCACATCTGCCAGACTGCTGCCGCCAAATTTATGCAGTTGGCGGCCAGAAACCGCCGCTGATACGCCTAACGCACTCATGCTGCTCCCTCAGTTGCCACCCGGAATGCCCGATCCAGATCGGCAACCAGATCGTCACCGTCTTCAATGCCGACCGAAATACGCAGCAGGGTTTCAGAGATACCCGCTGCTGCACGCGCTTCCGGCGCCATGCCCGCATGGGTCATGGTGGCCGCATGAGAAATCAGGCTTTCCACGCCGCCCAGCGATTCCGCCAGCGTAAACAGTTCCAGCTCACCCAGGAAACGGCGCAGGGTGTCTTCATCCCCGTCCAGTTCAAAACTCAACATGGCACCGAAACCGGACTGCTGACGACGCGCAATCTCATGGCCGGGGTTGTTCGGCAGCGAAGGGTGATAAAGCTTTTTCACCAGCGGCTGCGTTTTCAGGTAATCAATCAGTTGCAGCGCATTTTTCTGCGCGGCGGCCATACGCGGGCCGAGGGTGCGCAGCCCGCGCAGCAGCAGATAGCTGTCAAACGCCGCTCCCGTCACACCGATATTGTTCGCCCACCAGGCCAGTTCGGTCACGAGCGCCGGGTCTTTGGCAATCACCGTGCCTGCCACCACATCGGAGTGACCATTGAGATACTTGGTGCAGGAGTGCACCACCAAATCCGCTCCCAGTGCCAGCGGACGCTGCAACGCCGGACTCAGGAAGGTGTTATCCACCACGCTGACCGCACCGGCTTCACGCGCTGCCTGACAAATGGCGGCGATATCCACCACGCGCAGCAGCGGGTTGCTGGGGCTTTCCACCAGCACCAGTTTGGGTTTTTCTTCCAGCGCCGCTGCCAGCGCAGCCGCGTCGCCCTGATCGACAAATTTTACGCGGAATGCGCCGCGCTTGCTCAGGCTGTCAAACAAACGGTAGCTGCCGCCATAGCAATCATGAGGCGCAACCAACACATCACCCGGACGCAGAAAAACGGTGCACACCAGCAAAATGGCTGACATGCCGCTGCTGGTCATTACCGATCCAGCCCCGCCTTCCAGTTCCGCCAACGCACGCTGCACCACATCACGCGTCGGGTTACCGCGACGCGAGTAGTCATGGGCTCTGGGCTGGTTGAAACCGGTGAAGTTGTAGGTGCTGGAGAGATGAATCGGCGGAACCACACAGCCGTATTGTTCATCATCATTAAGTCCGCTACGAACGGCGATCGTTGCTTGTTTACGCGTCATGGTCATTTTCCTAACTGGCGGCAGGGTATAGGCTCTCAAGAGTAATCCCAAGCTCAACGGACGTCAATACATCTAGACTTCTAAACTTCTTTGCGTATAGATTGAGCATTGACGGAAATCCCGTTAGAATTACCCTCATATCATGACGGTTTTATCTTCCCGACGACTATATTTTTAAGGTATCCCATGGCTGAGTGGAACGGCGAGTATGTCAGCCCTTACGCTGAACACGGTAAAAAGAGCGAGCAAGTTAAAAAGATCACGGTCTCGATTCCGCTTAAAGTGCTGAAAATCCTGACTGATGAGCGCACCCGACGTCAGGTCAATAACCTGCGCCATGCAACCAACAGTGAATTGTTGTGCGAAGCGTTTCTGCACGCATTTACCGGTCAGCCGCTACCGGATGACCACGATTTGCGTAAAGAGCGCAGCGATGAAATCCCTGAAGTGGCCAAGGCGATCATGCGCGAGATGGGAATTGACCCGGATACGTGGGAATATTGATCGGTTGATCGGACGGTAGAAACAATAAAGGCACCCTTGGGTGCCTTTATTGTTTATGCGGGGACGCTTATTTTTTGCTGCCCGGCACGCTGAAACGCTTGTTGAAGCGCTCAACACGACCACCGGTGTCAACAACACGTTGTTTACCGGTATAGAACGGGTGGCATTCGCCACAAACGTCCAGGTTCAGATCGTGACCCACGGTAGAATGGGTTTTGATAACGTTACCGCAAGAACACGTTGCAGTAATTGCGACATAATTCGGGTGAATACCTTTTTTCATGGCAAACCTCTGTTAAGGCCGTGTCGCTATCCAGCCCTGTTTCGCCAGACACCACACGAAGTTAAGTACTGTAAGCACAGTACTGTACATTGACTACTTACGATCAGTATACGCTTCGCCATCGCGCCGGTCATTACACCACGCATAGCAAAGTCGTATAAAGGCGGCGAATCATACAGAAATTAGCCAGCCGATGCAATCAGGTAACACATTTTAGTCTGCAACCTGTACACTGGCGGCGCAAGCCCCCATGACGTCCGCAGCGCGGTAACCCATCGTGCCGCCGGACTGCGCTGTGCAGGGAAAACAGCATAGCGCCAGAGTTATCAGCCGGAGAAAGCATGTCCATCGTTCAGGTCGCATTGCCCGTGCCACTGGCACGCACATTCGATTACCTGCTGCCCGCAGGCATGTCGCCGTCGCCGGGCGTGCGCGTCAGCGTGCCTTTTGGCAACCGCAAGGCAATTGGTATTGTCGTGGCATGCAGCGATCGCAGCGAACTTCCGGTAGAACAGCTCAAATCCATTCACGACGTACTCGATGCGCAGCCGCTTTTCCCTGACAGCCTGTGGCGCATTCTGCTCTGGGCCGTGGGCTACTATCACTATCCGATAGGTGAAGTGCTGTTCCACGCCTTACCGATTTTGCTGCGACAGGGCAAACCGGCCCATCGCGCCCCGCTCTGGCAGTGGTTCGCCACCGAACAAGGCAAGGCCACGCCGCTCGCCACGCTGGCGCGGGCCCGCAAACAGCAGCAGGCACTGGCGGCCCTGATACAGGGTGCGTTGTACCGCCATCAGGTGACTGAATCCGGCCTGACGGAAACCGCATTGCAGGCGCTGCGCGCCAAAGGGTTGTGCGATCTCAAAGCCATCGAGGCAGAGGTGCGGGACTGGCGTGACCAGCCCATCACCCATGATGAGCGGCTGCGCCTCAATACCGAGCAGGCGACCGCCGTGGGTGCCATTCGCAGCGAAGACAGCCATTTTACCACCTGGCTGCTGGCGGGGATTACCGGCTCTGGCAAAACCGAGGTGTACCTGAGCGCGCTGGAAAACGTGCTATCACAAGGCAAGCAGGCGCTGGTGCTGGTGCCCGAGATCGGCCTGACGCCACAAACCATTGCCCGTTTCCGCGCACGCTTCATCGCGCCGGTGGATGTGCTGCACTCTGGACTGAACGACAGCGAGCGCCTGGCGGTTTGGCTACGCGCACGCAGTGGAGAATCCGCGATTGTCATCGGCACCCGCTCCGCACTGTTTACCCCGTTTGCCCGTCTGGGAATGATCATCATCGATGAAGAGCACGACGGCTCGTACAAACAACACGAAGGATGGCGTTATCACGCGCGTGATTTGGCGGTGTTCCGCGCCAGAGAGGAAAATATTCCCATCGTGCTGGGCTCCGCCACGCCGGCGTTGGAAACGCTCTACAACGTGCAGAACGGTAAATACCGTCAGCTTACGCTGCGCAAACGCGCGGGCAATGCACAACCTGCGCGCCAACATATCCTCGATGTCAAAGGATTACCGCTTACCAGCGGCCTGTCACAGCCGCTGATTACCCGCATTCGCCACCATCTTGAACACAATAATCAGGTCATCCTGTTTCTTAACCGCCGGGGTTTTTCGCCGGTGGTGATGTGTCACGAATGCGGTTGGATCGCCGAATGCCAGCGCTGCGAGCACTATTACACCTATCACCAGCAGCAGCGTCAGCTCCGTTGCCACCATTGTGACAGCCAGCGTCCGGTGCCGCAGCAGTGTCCGCACTGCGGTTCAACGCACTTGGTGCCAGTTGGCTTGGGCACCGAGCAGTTAGAGGAGTCGCTGACGTCGCTGTTCACCGACGTACCGATTACCCGTATCGATCGCGATACCACCAGCCGCAAAGGCATGCTCGAACAGCAACTGGCGCAGGTACGTCAGGGTGACGCACGCATTCTTATCGGCACGCAGATGCTGGCAAAAGGGCATCATTTCCCTGATGTCACGCTGGTGGCGCTGCTGGATGTTGACAGCTCGCTGTTTTCTGCCGATTTTCGCGCCACAGAACGTTTTGCCCAGTTGTATACCCAGGTTTCCGGACGCGCCGGACGCGCCGGGAAAAGCGGCGAAGTGGTGCTGCAAACCCACCATCCTGACCATCCGTTACTGCAATTGCTGCTACAAAAGGGTTACGACGCCTTCGCCAGCCAGACGCTGAAAGAGCGCCAGAGCGTGTTTCTGCCCCCCTACACCAGCCACATTCTGTTCCGCGCCGACGATCACGATAATCAGCATGCGTCGCTTTTCCTCCAGCAGCTGCGCAACCTGCTGGAAAGTAGCCCGCTCAAGGATGATGCGCTCTGGCTGCTCGGCCCGGTTCCCGCATTGCAACCCAAACGCGCCGGGCGCTTTCGCTGGCAATTGCTGTTGCAGCATCCTTCCCGCGCCACGCTTCAGCGTGTCGTCAAAGCTTCACTGCCGCTGATCCCGCTCCTGCCCGAGGCGCGAAAAGTGAAATGGGTGTTGGATGTCGACCCCACCGATAACTGATCGCCGACGTTAACACACCGCGAAAAAATGCGAACGGTGCCGAAAAAACGACATCCGTCACATCTTTTATGCAATCGGAGCAGCAAAACTTGCGCGCCATCTGTTAAGCGTATGCAGAGAAACAGTATCCTTAGCACAAAAGGTGGTATAAGCCTGTCGGGCAAAAAATTGGGCGGTGTGCGTGCCGCCGTCTTGTTCGCCAATCGCATACGATGCAAGGAGAACCGCGTTGGACTATAAAAATGACACCACGCCGGCGACGATGAAAGACGTGGCAGAGGTCGCTGGTGTGTCGACGGCCACGGTCTCCCGAACGTTGATGAACCCGGAGAAGGTTTCCAGCCAAACGCGTAAGCGGGTTGAACAAGCCGTGCTCACTGTCGGTTACGCGCCGCATGCGCTTGCCCGTCATGTAAAACGCAGCGAGTCACGCACGCTGCTCGCTATCGTGCCGGATATTTGCGATCCTTTTTTCACCGATGTGCTGCGCGGTATCGAAGAAACCGCCGCAAAACAAGGCTATCTGGTACTGATTGGCGATTGCGCCCACCAGCATCACAAAGAAAAATCCTTCGTGGATTTGATTATCACCAAGCAGATTGATGGCATGTTGCTGCTCGGAGCCAATCTGCCGTTTAGCGCCAGCAAAGAGGAACGGCGCAACCTGCCGCCGATGGTGATGGTCAACGAGTTCTCACCCGACCTGGAATTGCCGACGGTGCACATCGATAATCTCACCGCCGCCTTTGATGCCGTTTACTATCTGCACCGGCTCGGGCATCGCCGTATTGCCTGTATCGCGGGTCCTGAAAACATGCATCTGAGCGAATACCGTTTGCAAGGGTATATTCAGGCGCTGCGCCGCAGCGGCATTCAAGTGGATAATCAGTATATCTATCGCGGCAGCTTCAGTTATGAAACCGGCATCAATGGGCTAATGATGCTGATGAAGCACCCGGCACCGCCCAGCGCCATATTTTGCCACAGCGACATGATGGCGATGGGCGTGCTCTCTCAAGCGAAAAAAATGAAGCTGGATGTTCCGAAAGACCTGTCGCTGGTGGGTTTTGATGATATCGAGCAGGCACAATACTGTTTCCCAGCGCTCACCACCGTCGCGCAACCCCGCTATGAACTGGGGTGTGAATCCATGCATCTGTTATTGGAACAATTG
The DNA here is from genome assembly GCF_025962655.1 of Candidatus Symbiopectobacterium sp. NZEC151. GTDB lineage: Bacteria > Pseudomonadota > Gammaproteobacteria > Enterobacterales > Enterobacteriaceae > Symbiopectobacterium. The sequence continues at coordinate 25,046 of NZ_JAGFPE010000006.1, forward strand.
CAGGGCCATTCGGTGCCCAGCGGTTCACGGTTACTCAACAGCAAACTGGTTATTCGTGACAGCACGGCCACGCCAAATTACGCTCGTTATCGGGTTTAAGAATTCCGGTGCTGGTCAAAGTTTTTAGGGTTCAGTAACATGCTCCCTAAATCTTTCATTTCATTTGTAGCGAAACGACAGTGGCACAACGAGATTACGTCAGCCGTGGGCGCTCAGGCGCACGACGAAAAAAGACAACCAGTCGAAGAGGAGGCTCTTCGTCGGGCGTCTCTAAGTTCATGATAATGCTGGCTGTTGCCGTGCTGGTAACCTTTGCTGGCGGGCTCTATTTTATCGCCAACAACAAGCCTGCCGAGTCGCCGGTGTTACCGCGCAGCGCCACTAACAACGGCAATGGCCTGCCGCCGAAGCCGGAAGAGCGCTGGCGTTATATTAAAGAACTGGAGAATCGTCAGTTGGGTGTTCCTGAGCCGACGGCGCCCAATTCCGGTGGAGAAATCAAATCACCGGTCCAGCTTACGCAAGAACAGCGCCAACTGTTAGAGCAGATGCAGGCGGATATGCGCCGTGCGCCGACACAGTTGTCAGAAGTGCCTTATAACGATCAAACGCCGGTGCCCCGCTCTCAGGTCACGGTTACCACGCCCAAAACCGTGGTGGTACCGCCGGTGGCGACTACGCCGACGGTGACCCAGCCGCCTGTGAGTGCGCGTGCGCCCGTCGCCGCCCCCGTGACACAGCCCGCCACGCCTAAGCAGGAAGCGCAAAAACCGGTGGAAACCGCGAAGCAGCCGGAAGCGCCCAAACCAGAAAAAGCGCAGCGCTGGATGGTGCAGTGTGGTTCGTTTAAAACGCTGGAACCGGCGGAATCAGTGCGCGCGCAGTTGGCGTTTGCCGGTATCGAAAGCCGCATCGCCAGCAGTGGCGGCTGGAATCGCATCACATTAGGGCCGTATAAAGATCGTGCCACCGCCGACAAAATGTTATCGCGCTTGAAAGATGCAGGCGCAGCAAACTGTATTCCTCTCGCTGCCGGGGGTTGAAAACCCCCACCTTTTCCCCCATCTACAACATCAATATGCCCCGCATCGCTGTGGGGTTCTTCTTCCTTATCTAGCGGGGATCGACACGTGACAACTATAGTAAGTGCACGTCGCAACGGCCACGTGGTGATTGGCGGCGACGGCCAAGCCACATTGGGCAACACGGTTATGAAGGGCAACGTGCGTAAAGTGCGCCGCCTGTATAACGACAACGTCATCGCTGGCTTTGCGGGCGGCACCGCCGATGCGTTTACGCTGTTCGAGCTGTTTGAACGCAAGCTGGAACTGCATCAGGGCCATCTGGTCAAGGCCGCCGTAGAATTGGCAAAAGACTGGCGCACCGATCGTATGCTGCGCCGTTTGGAAGCACTGCTGGCCGTTGCCGATGAAAAATCATCACTCATCATCACCGGTAATGGCGATGTAATTCAACCGGAAAACGATTTGATTGCTATCGGTTCTGGTGGCCCCTATGCGCAAGCCGCAGCCAGAGCACTGTTGGAGAACACCGAGCTTAGCGCACGCGAGATCGTTGAAAAGTCGCTGGGTATCGCAGGCGATATCTGCATCTACACCAACCAGTTCCACACGATTGAAGAATTAGCCTCAAAGGCGTAAGGAATAACATTATGTCTGAAATGACCCCGCGCGAAATCGTTAGCGAACTCGACAGCTACATCATCGGTCAGCACAAGGCCAAACGTGCGGTGGCAATCGCATTGCGTAACCGCTGGCGCCGTATGCAGCTTTCCGACGCGTTACGCCATGAAGTGACACCCAAGAATATCCTGATGATCGGGCCGACCGGCGTCGGTAAAACCGAGATTGCCCGTCGTCTGGCCAAACTGGCTAACGCCCCGTTTATTAAAGTGGAAGCGACTAAATTCACCGAAGTCGGCTATGTCGGTAAAGAAGTAGACTCCATCATCCGCGATCTGACGGATGCAGCTATCAAGATGATGCGCCAGCAATCGCTGGAAAAAAACCGCTTCCGCGCTGAAGAGATGGCCGAAGATCGTATTCTGGATGCCTTGATTCCCCCGGCAAAAAATAACTGGGGCCAGCCGGAAGAGCCGCAAGAACCTTCCGCTGCGCGTCAGGCTTTCCGCAAAAAACTGCGTGAAGGACAGCTAGACGATAAAGAAATTGAAATCAATCTGGCAGCCACCCCGATGGGCGTTGAAATCATGGCCCCTCCCGGCATGGAAGAGATGACCAATCAGTTGCAGTCCATGTTCCAGAATCTGGCGGGTCAGAAGCAGAAAGCGCACAAGATGAAAATCAAAGACGCCTTCAAGCTGCTGATTGAAGAAGAAGCCGCCAAGCTGGTGAACCCGGAAGAGCTGAAACAGCAGGCTATCGAGTCCGTAGAGCAACACGGTATCGTGTTTATCGATGAGATCGATAAAATCTGTAAACGCGGGGAAACCTCCGGCCCGGACGTCTCGCGTGAAGGGGTACAGCGCGATCTGCTGCCGCTGGTGGAAGGCTGTACAGTCTCCACCAAACACGGCATGGTGAAAACCGATCACATCCTGTTTATCGCCTCAGGCGCGTTCCAGGTCTCCAGCCCGTCGGATCTGATTCCCGAGCTGCAAGGGCGTTTACCTATCCGCGTTGAGCTGCAAGCGCTGACCACGGAAGACTTCGAACGCATCCTGACGGAGCCCAGCGCATCACTGACGGAACAGTACAAAGCATTGCTGGCGACGGAAGGCGTGGATATCATCTTCACCACGGATGGCATTCGTCGCATTGCCGAAGCGGCCTGGCAGGTCAACGAGCGTACCGAGAACATCGGCGCACGTCGTCTGCATACCGTTTTGGAACGTTTGATCGAAGAGATCTCTTACGATGCCAGCGAAATGGGCGGCCAAACTGTTACCGTGGACGCAGAATACGTGCGTAGTCATCTTGACGAGCTCGTAGCAGATGAAGATCTGAGTCGTTTTATCTTATAATCCCTGTAACTCGGATTGTCCTGTTGCGCAAACGTTCTGTTTGGCAAATGATGGGAGGCTGACGCCTCCCATTTGCGTTTCTGGCCAGCGCTCATGGACTGGACTTTTCATCAACACATGCATGCGACAGACATTGCATTGAAAAAACGATACGTATCATGACCTTATCAACCAAAAGCAGCAAAACCAAAGCCTGGCTGGACAGCTTGCGTCCGAAAACGCTTCCCTTAGCGTTTGCGTCCATTGTCACAGGCTCCGCCATCGCCAGTTGGCACAACAATTTTAAACCGGGTATCGCTCTGCTGGCGCTAGTGACTGCCGGATTGCTGCAAATCCTCTCCAATCTGGCGAACGATTACGGTGATGCGGTAAAAGGCAGCGATACCGAAACCCGTATTGGGCCGTTGCGCGGCATCCAAACCGGCGTGATCTCGCTGTCGCAGTTGCGCATGGCGCTGATCGTCACCGTGGTGCTGACCATCGTGTCCGGGCTTTCGCTGGTCATCATGGCGTGCGAGAAGCCGTCGGATATCGTCGGTTTTCTGATACTCGGGGTGCTGGCGATGATCGCCGCCATTACCTATACCGTGGGTAACAAACCCTACGGTTATATGGGGTTGGGGGACATATCCGTCATGATTTTCTTTGGCTGGCTCAGCGTCGCAGGCTCCTATTACCTGCAAACCGGCCATTTTGACAGCATTGTTATGCTGCCCGCCACTGCCTGTGGCCTGCTCGCCACCGCGGTGCTCAACATCAACAATTTGCGCGATATCGACAACGATCGGCTCAGCGGTAAAAACACGCTGGCCGTTCGCCTCGGCGCGCAGCGTGCCCGTTGCTACCATTCCCTGCTGTTGCTGACCGCGCCGCTGTGCCTGGCCCTGTTCGCGATGTTTTATCTGCACACGCTGGCTGGCTGGCTGTTTATCCTGACCCTGCCGCTGCTGCTCAAGCAGGCTGCCTATGTCCGCCGGGAAATCAGTCCGTTCAGTATGCGTCCCATGCTGGAAAAAACCGTCAAGGGCGCGCTGCTGACCAATTTGCTGTTTGCTGTGGGTGTGATGCTCAGCTAAGCGGCGAGTATTTACTGATACGCATCAAGTTAACATTTGATGATTTTGCCAACACTTGCCTTTAAGGGATATACTCAGGATCCCGGCGGCAAACTGACGTAAATCCGATGAAATACGATACTTCCGAGCTGTGCGATATCTATCACGAAGAGGTGAACGTTGTTGAACCTCTGTTTTCCAACTTTGGAGGACGCACTTCCTTTGGTGGCAAAATCACCACGGTGAAATGCTTTGAGGATAACGGCATCCTCTACGACGTGCTGGAAGAAAGCGGCGTAGGCCGTGTACTTCTGGTGGATGGTGGCGGTTCTGTGCGTCGTGCGTTAATTGATGCCGAACTGGCCCGTCTGGCGACACAGAGCGCCTGGGAAGGCATCGTCGTCTACGGTGCGGTGCGCCAGGTGGACGACCTGGAAGAGTTGGATATCGGCATTCAGGCCATGGCTGCCATTCCAGTGGGTGCCGCCAGCGAAGGGGTTGGCGAAAGCGATATTCGCGTCAATTTCGGCGGTGTGACCTTCTTCTCCGGCGATCATCTGTATGCCGACAACACCGGCATTATCCTGTCGGAAGATCCGCTGGATATCGAATAGTTCGGCAATAACGTATTGATAAAAAAGGGCGCAATGCGCCCTTGAGATTGCAGACAAACGTGCTTATGCATGTCCGTGTTTCCCGGCGAATCACGACGAGGGGCACTCCGGCGGCTCACGCCGCTACGACCCCATCGCCGCACTCCGCCTAATAACAGACTGTTATACTCGCTTAGACTTCTTCCATCTTGCCCAGCAGCGCGCGCAGGCGTTCCTGCCAGACGACCTGTTCTTCTTTCAAGTGTTCGTTTTCACGCACCAGCGTTTCACGGGATGCAGCGGCCTGTTGTACTTCCTGGCTCAGCTGACCGTTCTTTTCTTTCAGCTCTTCGATTTCCATCTGCAATAATGTAATGGTATCAATCGCCTGCTGAACTTTGGCTTCCAGTTTTTCAAACACTTCAAATGACATTCTTCAACCCCTTTTAATCGCAAGGCACCAATGAGGCGTACTATCTCCCCTTCCCATGCCAATCCTGCTTAACGGACGCTCGCTATCACGCTTGCGTTAAGGATGGCACTCCACCAGCACGTCTCTTTCGTTCAGTGTATCAGTAAATTGTATGGGGCCGTCAGGGCGCTGTCTAGCAGACATCCACTCTGGTGGGAGTCTTGATCGATTTTTTAACCGCAACAATCAGCGCAAACTGAAATTCCTTGCTTGCTTGCATAATAATTCGCGCGCTACTCTTCTGCCCCACCCGCCCTCATGTTAACAACGTTAACGCTGCCATTAACATGAAACGGGCGTAAGTAACCGTACAGCAGTGCTTTGATAGGCGAATACGCTCATTTTTATGACGAACAACACACATTTTGATTTCGATATTTCTCGTTTTCGAACATTAACGATAAATTCACATCGTCCACACATTTATACAGGGTCGCTCTATGTCAGCGGCCTGAACATTACTCTGTAGCCCCGTAAACAGGAAACCATTATGAGTCAATCAAGAGTGCCAACCTTAAAAGGCCAATGTATCGCCGAGTTTCTCGGCACCGGTCTGCTAATTTTCTTTGGAGTGGGTTGCGTGGCAGCATTAAAACTTGCCGGTGCCAGCTTTGGTCAGTGGGAAATCAGCGCCGTCTGGGGTTTGGGCGTCGCCATGGCGGTCTACCTGACTGCTGCCATTTCCGGGGCCCACCTTAACCCGGCAGTCACCATCGCCCTGTGGCTGTTTGCCTGCTTCGACGCACGCAAGGTAGTTCCGTACATCATTGCGCAAGTGGCGGGAGCCTTCTGCGCCGCGGCCCTGGTTTACGGTCTTTATCACAATTTGTTCGCAGATTTTGAACAGACTCACAACATCGTGCGCGGTAGTGTGGAAAGTTTAAATCTGGCGGGCACGTTCTCGACGTATCCACACCCGCAGATTTCAGTCTTCCAGGCCTTTATCGTTGAAATGGTTATCACCGCCGTACTGATGTGTTTGATTCTGGCGCTGACCGACGATGGCAACGGCGTACCGCGCGGTCCGTTAGCACCGCTGCTGATCGGTATCCTGATCGCAGTCATCGGTGCCTCCATGGGTCCGTTGACCGGGTTTGCACTAAACCCTGCACGTGACTTCGGTCCGAAGCTGTTTGCCTATCTGGCTGGCTGGGGACAAGTGGCCTTCACCGGCGCGCGTGATATTCCGTATTTCCTCGTGCCGATTTTCGGGCCGATCGTTGGGGCATGTTTGGGTGCCTTCGGCTACCGCGCCTTGATTGGCCGTAATTTGCCTTGCGATGTCTGCGAAGTAGAAGACAAAGAAACGCAGCGTACTGAAGCACGCTAAGCGACGCCACGGCATACGCTTTTTTACCCGCTACACAACAGGATTAGAACCTATGACACCGGAAAAAAAATACATTGTCGCGCTGGATCAGGGTACTACCAGCTCCCGCGCCGTCATACTCGATCATGATGCCAACATCATCGCCATCTCCCAGCGCGAATTCACCCAGATTTACCCCAAAGCGGGCTGGGTTGAACACGACCCGATGGAAATCTGGGCAACGCAAAGCGCCACGCTGGTTGAAGTGCTGGCTAAAGCAGATATCAGCTCTGATGAAGTAGCCGGTATCGGTATCACCAACCAACGTGAAACCACGGTGGTGTGGGAAAAAGAGACAGGCAAACCGGTTTACAACGCTATCGTATGGCAGTGCCGTCGCACCGCTGATATTTGCGAAACTCTGAAAAAACAAGGTCTGGAAGATTACATCCGCACCAACACCGGCCTGGTGGTTGACCCTTACTTCTCCGGCACCAAGGTGAAGTGGATTCTGGACAACGTAGAAGGTGCGCGCGAGCGCGCCAAACGTGGCGAACTGCTGTTCGGTACCATTGATACCTGGCTGATTTGGAAAATGACCCAGGGTCGCGTACACGTGACCGATTACACCAACGCCTCACGTACCATGCTGTTCAACATCAAGACCTTGGATTGGGACGATCGCATGCTGGAAGCGCTGGATATTCCACGCAATATGCTGCCGCAAGTGCGTCCTTCTTCCGAAGTCTATGGCCAAACCAACATTGGCGGCAAAGGCGGCACGCGTATTCCGATCGCCGGTATCGCCGGTGACCAGCAAGCAGCCCTTTACGGCCAGCTTTGCGTTCAGCCGGGCATGGCGAAAAACACCTACGGTACAGGCTGCTTCCTGCTGATGAACACCGGCAAAGAGCCGGTGCAATCCCAGCATGGCTTGCTGACCACTATCGCCTGCGGCCCGCGTGGCGAAGTAAACTACGCGCTGGAAGGTTCCGTGTTCGTGGGCGGTGCCTCTATTCAATGGCTGCGTGATGAACTGAAACTGATCGGTGAATCCATGGACTCCGAATATTTCGCCACCAAGGTGAAAGATTCCAACGGCGTCTACGTTGTCCCTGCCTTTACCGGACTGGGCGCACCCTATTGGGACCCGTATGCCCGTGGTGCCATCTTCGGCCTGACGCGCGGCGTGAACTCCAACCACATCATCCGCGCTACGCTGGAATCCATTGCTTATCAAACACGTGACGTGTTGGATGCCATGCAGGCAGATTCAGGCACACGTCTGCAATCACTGCGCGTTGACGGCGGTGCGGTTGCCAACAACTTCCTGATGCAGTTCCAGTCCGATATCCTCGGCACCCGCGTAGAACGCCCTGAAGTGCGCGAATCCACCGCACTGGGTGCAGCGTTCCTGGCAGGTCTGGCTACCGGCTTCTGGAACGATTTGGATGAAGTGAAGAGCAAGGCAACGATTGAACGTGAGTTCCGTCCCAGCATTGAAACCGTAGAGCGTAACTACCGTTACAGCGGCTGGAAGAAAGCCGTGGCACGTGCTCAAGCGTGGGAAGATCACGAATAATTCCCGCAGGGAAAACAAAAAGGGCGCAGCAATAGCTGCGCCCTTTTTTATTAACCGGCAACGGGTAATCGCTCAGGCGTCAGCGCATTGATGCAACGCTGTACCACACCGTCGACGGGTGAGGCGATATCTACCGCCACCACATCCGGTTCGTCCGCCTGTGGCGTTTCCAGCGCCATAAACTGACTTTTGAGCAAACTTTCCGGCATGAAATGGCCTTTGCGCTGCTGCATACGAGCCAATACCAGCGCGTAATCCCCCGTCAGCCAGAGAAAGGTGATGCCGTGATTATCCTTCCTCAGCCGATCGCGATAGCGTTTTTTCAGCGAGGAACAGACCAGAATGCCTGTCTCATTCTTTTGTTGCAGGCTGAAGATCACATCGTTCAACCGCTCGAGCCAGGGCTCACGGTCATCATCATTCAGCGCCTGCCCCTGTGACATCTTGAGAATATTGTGACGCGGATGCAGATCGTCACCATCAATGAACTTGGCCCCTAACCGCTGCGCCAACCGCGCACCCACACTCGATTTTCCCGTGCTGGATACGCCCATGATCACCGCGCATTGTCCTGCCATAACGGCTCCTTGTTAAACGGCAACCAGCATGCCGCCATCAACAAACAACAAATGTCCGTTAACAAAATCAGAGGCGCGTGAGGAGAGATAAACCGCCGCGCCGATCAGCTCTTCCGGGTTGCCCCAGCGCGCAGCAGGCGTGCGTTTACACAGCCATTGGGTAAAGGCTTCATCGTCGACCAGCGCTTTGGTCATGGCGGTTTTGAAATACCCTGGAGCAATGCCGTTGACCTGAATGTTATAGCGCGCAAGCTCAACGCACATGCCACGCGTCAGCATTTTTACCGCCCCTTTTGAGGCAGCATAGGGGGTAATGGTGTCCCGCCCAAGCTCACTCTGCATTGAGCAGATATTAATGATTTTGCCGCGCTGCCGTTTCACCATAAAACGGGATACCGCCTGAGAAACCAGAAACACGGATTTCTGATTAACGTCGATCACTGCATCCCATTCTTTTTCAGGAAACTCAGTGAAAGGATGGCGGCGTTGAATACCGGCGTTATTAATCAGCACGTCGATTGCACCAATATTTTCTTCAATCTCGGCAATGGCGTTATTCACCGCCTGACCATTGGTCACATCAAAAGCACAGGCATAAGCGACAAACCCGGCATCACGTAATTGGCTGGCAGCATGTTGAGCGCGATCGTCGGTAATATCATTGATAATAATATCGGCACCTTGCTCGGCTAAACCTTGCGCCAACAGAAAACCAATACCTTGCGCGGAACCGGTAATAAGGACTTTTTTATTCGTTAACGAAAAAAGATCTTTCATTATGCTTTCCCGATAAATAATAGAACGGCATGTCCTATTGATAACGATAAGGAACTCAAAGCCCGCTGAGAAGAAGGCTCAATAAGTGATCGTGTGGAGCGCCGCTGTCGTGATAATAACAGCGGCGTAAATAACATCGCCAATGCCAGACGCCCTATTATCAAACCGGTTTATTACCCGCAAAACTGTGAGGAAGATCACTCAATATCATGTTACGAAAAGAGGTTACTTTTTACGTGATCCGTTGCGCGTATTTCCGCTGGAATAGAGGCTACCGTTTATGCCCCTTTCTCTAACACACGAAAAACACTTATTATTTTCGCGCTTATTGCCATGTTACAAGAGGTATTCCGGTAACACGCTTTCCTTTTCCCGAAGCGGCAGTGCATAATCCTCGTTTTGAATCAGGCGACACTCGGGCTTTCCTGCATGAAGAACCAGCGCGTTACGTTACAGGACATTGCACAATTATCAGGCGTCACCAAGATGACCGTCAGTCGTTATCTGCGCACGCCGGATAAAGTGTCGCCTGAAACCGCGCAGCGCATCGCCCAGGTGATGGCGGAAGTGAATTACACTGCCGATGAACGTAAAGAGGCGGCACAAGCGCCCGCACCGCGCATCGGCATTCTGGTGCCTTCGTTTAATAACCAGATTTTCTCCGATCTGCTGGCCGGGATTGAATCGGTTACCGCACTGAACGGCTACCAAACGCTGGTGGTCAATTACAACTACGATAAAACCCGGGAAGAAGAGCAGATCGTTAACCTGCTGTCTTGTAACATCGCCGGCTTGATTCTTACCGACTCCGAACACACGCTGCGCGCCAACAAATACCTCGACTCGGCCAATATTCCCGTCGCGCAGGTGATGGATCTGGAGCCGTTACCGGGCCGCATTGTGGTTGGGTTCAACAATACGCAGGCCGCCTATGACATGACGGTGGCGATTCTGGCCAGCGGCAAACGCCACGTGCTCTATTTTGGATCCATGTCCGATGTGCGCGACCGCAAGCGCTATCAGGGCTATAGCCGCGCCATGCAGGAAGCGGGATTAGAACCGATGCAAATATCGCCCAACAAGGTCTCTTCTGTCTCGATTGGTGCTGATATGCTGGCACTGATACGCCAGATGTACCCACTGGTGGATGCGATTTTCTGCACCAATGACGATATCGCTGTCGGGGTGCTGCAAGAGTGCCTGCGCCTGTCGCTTAACATTCCGGGTCACATCGCGATTTCCGGTTTCCACGGTTTAGATATTGGGCAAGCCACCACACCTGCCATTGCCAGCGTTGTCACACCCCGTTTTGAAATGGGTAAAGTGGCAACAGAAATATTGATCAAAAAAATCAATAAACTGCCAACGATTGAATACGTTGATTTGCATTATCGCCTGTCGCTGGGCGGTACGCTGTAATCGCCTGCCAAACGCGCCATTGCCACCCAAATGCGGCGTGACTCGCCGCCAAATGTCAGGCCGATCACGTTGCCGGTAACATCTTTTTTTAACATGATTTACAGTGATATCTGTCACAAAAATAAAATCGGAAAAAGGTTCTCATATTTATAACGTCAACAATGCCTGATGACAGAGAAGTACAAAATAAGTATCGGCAACAGTTATATTGCCATTGATTAATTAATATTCATTCGGAGCACCTATTTCTAAAATAGATCTCAATGCAAGATGATGCGGGTTAATAATACGCATCACATAAATCCTTTTACATAACATTATGTGCCTTATCATTTGATTTGGCATCCAGGAATGTTTTTCAACATTATCCTGCTGCACGCTAAGATGCAGATGATAACAATGCAAAATAAACAGGTAACCATGATGACGACTAAAAAATTAGCTGTTCAGCGTTGGTGGTATTTAATGCCCATCATTTTTATTACCTACAGCCTCGCCTATCTCGATCGCGCCAACTATGGTTTCGCGGCCGCATCAGGTATTGAGGTGGATTTGGGCATCAGCAAGGGAACATCTTCACTGATTGGCGCGTTGTTCTTTCTCGGCTATTTCTTCTTTCAAGTACCGGGTTCCATTTACGCCGTCAAACGCAGCGTGCGCAAACTGATTTTTGTCAGCCTGATCTTGTGGGGGTTGTGTGCTGCCGCCACCGGGTTGGTCAATAATATTCCGATGCTGATGGTGATCCGTTTCATCCTCGGCGTGGTAGAAGCGGCGGTGATGCCCTCCATGCTGATTTACATCAGCACCTGGTTTACCAAAGAGGAACGCTCGCGCGCCAACACCTTCCTGGTATTGGGCAATCCGGTCACCGTGCTGTGGATGTCCATCGTCTCCGGCTACCTGATCAATGCGTTCGGCTGGCGCGAAATGTTCATTATCGAAGGTGCGCCGGCGATTATTTGGGCGTTTATCTGGTGGTTCCTGGTACGCGATAAGCCGTCTGAAGTCACCTGGATGAGTGCTCAGGAAAAGGCGGATTTCCAGGCGGTGATGGATGCCGAACAAAAGAATATCAAGCCGGTACGCAACTACGGTGAAGCCTTGCGTTCACGCAACGTGATTATTCTGTGTGCCGTGCATGCCTTCTGGAGCATCGGGGTTTACGGCTTTATGATGTGGATGCCGTCGATCCTCAAATCTGCCGCCTCTCTGGATATCGTTTCCGTCGGCTGGCTCTCGGCACTGCCTTACTTTGCTGCCATCGTGCTGATGCTGACGGTCTCCTGGCTGTCGGACAAAATGCAGAACCGCAAGCTCTTTATCTGGCCTCTGCTGTTGATCGCATCGTTAGCCTTCTTCACCTCTTACGCCATTGGTACCCAGCACTTCTGGGTGTCTTATGCGCTGTTGGTGGTTGCAGCTGCCTGCATGTATGCACCCTATGGCCCGTTCTTCGCCCTGATTCCTGAGCTGTTGCCTAAAAACGTTTCTGGGGTATCGATTGGTTTGATCAACAGCTTTGGCGCACTGGGCGCATTCCTCGGCGCCTGGCTGGTTGGCTACCTCAACGGCATTACCGGCAACCCGAGCATGTCCTATAGCTTTATGGCCGTTGCCTTGCTGCTCTCGGTGGTATTGACCATTACGGTTAAAGCGCCGGGCAGTGAGAAAAAAGCACAACTCGCCACTTCACACCGTTAATACTCATGACGCCGCTCAGCAGAGCGGCGTATTCTCCACTCCCTTGATATCATCCTGCTCGCGCCCGCAGCGAGTGTGGTAAAATCGCGCTCCATTCCCTCTTATCCTATTTACTCAACAGACAGGTATCCATGAAACGTGAATTGGCGATTGAGTTTTCCCGCGTGACAGAAGCTGCCGCGCTGGCAGGCTACAAATGGCTTGGCCGTGGCGATAAAAATGCCGCCGATGGCGCGGCGGTGCAGGCCATGCGCATCATGCTCAATCAGGTTGATATCAACGGGCAAATCGTCATCGGTGAAGGCGAAATCGACGAAGCCCCCATGCTTTACATCGGTGAGCAGGTCGGCACCGGCGTGGGTGATGCGGTGGATATCGCCGTCGACCCGATTGAAGGCACGCGAATGACGGCGATGGGGCAAGCCAATGCGCTCGCCGTATTGGCGGTCGGCGAAAAAGATACCTTTCTGCACGCGCCCGACATGTACATGGAAAAGCTGATCGTCGGTCCACAGGCCAAAGGCGCTATCAACCTGGCACTGCCGTTAGCGGATAACCTGCGCAACATCGCCATCAAAATTGGCAAACCATTACAGCAGCTTACGGTAATCACACTGGCGAAACCGCGCCATGACGGGGTGATTGCCGAAATGCAGCAACTGGGCGTGAAAGTCTTTGCCATTCCTGACGGTGATGTTGCCGCCTCAATTCTGACCTGTATGCCTGACAGCGAAGTCGATGTGCTGTATGGCATCGGTGGCGCACCGGAAGGGGTGATTTCCGCCGCAGTGATCCGTGCGCTGGATGGCGATATGCAAGGCCGCCTGCTTGCACGTCATCAGGTTAAAGGGGACAGCGAGGAAAACCGTCGTTTGGGTGAGCGTGAGCTGGAACGTTGTGCAGAAATGGGGATTGAAGCCGGACGCGTACTGACGCTGAGCGATATGGCGCGTAATGACAACGTGATCTTCTCAGCTACTGGCATCACCAAAGGGGATCTGTTGGAAGGGATTGCCCGCCGGGGTAACATCGCCACCACCGAAACCCTGCTGATTCGCGGCAAATCACGCACTATCCGGCGTATTCGCTCTACACATTATCTCGATCGCAAAGATCCGGCGTTGCATGACTTCCTGCTGTAATCGCATGAATTCACAACGTCTATTGCATTGATTGTTTCACTGCTGTTAAAAAATCGCGTATCGTAAAGGCCCTCTCCCCTGACGCACCGTTTTGTCAGGGGATGGCCTGAGTGGCCGAAAAACATCAGGAGCACAACACTATGGCAGAGTGGGTAACCGGTAACGTTATTCAGGTAACAAATTGGACAGACAGCCTTTTCAGCATTCAGGTTCAGGCACCGATTGCCGCGTTCACTGCGGGCCAGTACGCCAAACTGGGATTGGAAATTGGCGGCGAGCGCATTCAGCGCGCCTATTCCTACGTGAATGCCCCCAGTAATCCCACTCTTGAGTTTTATCTGGTCACGGTGCCGGACGGCAAGCTCAGCCCGCATTTGCACGCTCTGCAACCCGGAATGCCATTGGAAATCACCAAAGACGCGGCAGGTTTCTTTGTGCTGGAAGAAGTCCCTGACTGCGACACGCTGTGGATGCTCGCAACCGGCACTGCCATCGGCCCTTATCTGTCGATTTTAGAAGAAGGGAAGGACCTGGAGCGTTTCCAGCACATCGTGTTAGTGCATGCGGCACGCTTTGCCTCTGACCTTAGCTACTTGCCCAAAATGCAGCAGCTACAGCAGCGCTACGGCGACAAACTGCGGATACAAACGGTCATCAGCCGGGAAACGCAGGCTGGTTCCCTGACAGGACGCGTTCCGGCGCTTATCAGCAGCGGTGCGCTGGAGAATGCGGTCGGGTTGCCCCTCAATGCGCAAACCAGCCATGTGATGCTGTGCGGTAACCCGCAAATGGTGCGCGATACTCAGCAATGCCTGAAAGAACAACGGGAAATGACCAAGCATCTGCGCCGTCGTCCGGGGCATATTACCAGTGAGCATTATTGGTGAGAAAGCAGACGTTATTTTGTCCATATATAATATGCATTATATATATTATTGCGAACGTCACCTAAAGCTCTCGAGAAAATTTTTCTTGAGAGTCAAACCTCTCACTTTAAAGATATAACACACCATAAAACTCATCAGTTAATAGCCGAAGTAGATTGGTTTATAATTAACACCCTTACCTAATTTGAGCACTCTAAATGGCTTCTTCTCCGGAGATAGAACCTCTTCAATAAATGCATCAGGTCGATTTCCGTATCTATTTTTAAATATAGAATAATAATAATCTGGCTCGATACTTAAATCAACATTCACAACGCCTTTATATCCTTTAACGGGTTTTTGCGTTAAGATATTTAATTGAGAAGCAAATGATAATGAATCGCCATCACCTGAATGACACGCAACAACCCTCAAATATTTATACTGTGAGAAATCAATACCACTTTTGACTGTTTGCTCTACAAAATCTGTCGAATTTAGTAATTTACCATTATTTATCAAATACGAACCCATAGGTGTTTTTTGTCCTGGCCTCATTGTGTTGACATGCTGCCCATGAGAAAAAATATTTAATCTTTGCTCATTTTTATATACATCGGTAAACATACCTACATGAGCATCAACTAATCGGAAATCAGTCACTTTACCACCCAATTGAACGGTAGTGTTTGATTTCCCTGAAGCTATTTTACTTAATGAATTGTACGCACCTCTACCCAATACTCCCAGTGAACCAAGACCCAACCCCAACGACACCCATCCCAACACGCTCGAAGCCTCTGGGTTCACCGCCTCAGTCGCACCGCTGGCAATAGCAGTAACATCTGCCGCCACGGCCAGCCCACCCACAATCAATGAGGTCGCTGATGCCGCATTAATGGCCGCAACTACCCCACCCGCTGCCGCAATGGATGCCCCGGCGGTAAACGCCGCCAGTCCAATGCCGATCGCCCCGGCAATAATGCCGGTGATCGCCTGCCAACTCAGGTGACCAGACGGGTCCATGTAATTCACCGGATCGCCCGCGCAGTAAGCATAGGGGTTTATCCCACCGGCACCAAACGGACTCAGACTATCCGGGCAGTTAAAACGCATTAGCACCGGGTTGTAGGCGCGATAACCGTTACCGAGGTGGTAGGTGCCACTCACCGGATCGACCCGCTCACCGTTAAAACCGGGCAGCAGGTCAGTCACGTCTCCGCTGCCGTACGGTGACCACACATGCAGGCTGCCTGTCGCCTGCCCGCCCTCCCGCGACCACAGCAGGCTATCCTTGCTGTCGCTTCCGGTCAGCGTCAGCCGAGCGCCGTCACTGACGCCCAGACAGGTATGTGCCGCTTTGATCAGCCGCAATTCCCGGCTCTGTTGCATCAGCGTTTCATTCACCCGCTCATCCGCACGGTAATACAACTGGCGCCTGTCGCTGCTGCTCACCTGTTGGCTCACCAGTTGGTTCAGCGCGTCATAGCCGTAGCCACCGCCGCTGATACCCGTGCCACTGACCGCTATCAGACGTCCCAATGTATCGTATCCCAGCGTGCGCCCGGCATCGTCTTGCGTCATCCGGCCATTCGCATCATATTGCAACGCAATGCTCGGCGGAAAACCACTGTGGGTATGGGTTACAGAGGTCAGTTGGGTCGGGTCTTGCGGATTGGCATAATGATAGGTCGCGGTATCCGAGGTGCCGTCTGCCAATGTAGTCGTCACCGACGTCAGGTTGGTCAACGCATCATAACGGTAGGTCTGCCCTGACATGGCATGACCATAGGCATCCGGCGGCAAGCTGCTGCCCGTGGCGCTGTAGCTCACCAGACGATTGCGCGTATCGTAATCGTAGACTTCTGCCCGTATCTGACTGCCATTACGCACCGTCGTGCGCGTTGCCAGCAGGTCGTTCTCCAGCCAGGTCTGCGTCAGAGTGATCGTTGTGCCGTTATTGTCACTGAGTGTGCGCGTCACTTCCCGGCCAAAATCATCGTACCCCAGCGAGGTGGTCAGCGCCGATGATGTCGCGGTATCCGTCACCGCCTGAGACACCAGTCGCCCCAGTGCATCGTACTGCATGGTGGTTTGCAGCGCCGGGTCGATAATGGTGATGATATGCCCAAACCCGTCCATCTCATAGCGCGTCAGCTTGCCGGTGATATCGCTATAGGTGACCGGCTGCCCCGCCAGCGTGTAGGTGTGTGCCGCCGTGCGGGTGGCCCCATTTCGCGCAAAGGCTTCGTTTTTCAGGCTACCGGACGGATTCCAGGTGTTGGTGTTTTCGGTTCCGCCCTCCTTTGCCTTCAGCAAATCGGCCGTGCGGTTATCATAGCTAAAGGTCTGGCTCACTCCGCCCGCCGTAACACTGCTGATCGCATTGCCCAGTTCAGGAATGGTGGTGCTCGTGATGAGGTCGCCGGAGGGTTGGGTAACGGTAGTGGGAACCGGGGAAGCGCCCTGATAAGTAAACAGGGTCAGTCGCCCGCCGCTGAGGCGTTGGGTTACCCGGCCGAGACTGTCAAACTCCTGGCTTCCGAGCAGCCAGGTTCGCGTATTGCCTGCCGCATCCGGACCGGTCACGCTGATGGCGATCACCTGCTCTTCTGCAGACTGGGGCGCATAAGTCCGCGTCACCACGCTGCCGTCCGGCAGGGTCTGGGTCAGCACCCGATCGTAGGCGTCATAAGTGCGACCGGTTGCGTTACCCAGTTCGTCCGTCTCCAGCCGCAAACGCCCCAGCCCATCCCAGGCGTAGTGGCGACTGCCCTGCGGGCTGCCGGACACCGATGTCCTGCTCTCCGTAACGGGCAGATAGCTCTGTTTGTCAAATACAGTAGTCAGCAGGCCGGTGCGCAACGTGCTGCCAGCGCGGTTTCCGCTGCTGTATACGGCCTGGGTCACCCCCACCATATCGAGGTTTTGCAGCTCATTGGTGCCATCAGTAAAGGCCAGCGCACTTACCGCCCCCCAGCCATCGTGGGTTGCCGTAACATTGACGGAAAAACGTTCAGACGTTCCGGTCAGCCAGTCACTCCCTGTGCCACCGTCCGTTTCGCCAAAAACGTTATAATTGTGCGATGAGACAGTAAACCACTGCAGCGTCGAGTCTCTGTCCAGACGCCGCGTAGCAATTTCCCGCCCCATGCCGTCAAACTGGGTTTTTACCTGATTACCCGAGGCATCGGTTTCCATCGTTTCCGGGCCATTCGCACCCAGGGTATATGACCAGGTGGTGATATTTTCATACGGCGTGCCCGGTGCCAGCGTTCTCCGCAGCGAACGCCCCAGCCGATCGTAGGCGTATTGCACCGTCACATTCTGTGGGCTGGTATCACGTAACAGCAGGCCGGAATATACGGATTGTTCACGGCTTGATAGCAATTGCAAACCGTCATACCCGGTAAACGTGATGGTTTGGTGCATCACCCCCTGCGTAATCACGGTCGTAAAGGACTGACTGTTGGTAAATGCCGAGGAGGCCTCACCATTTTCATATTGGGTATCGGTGATCCGCGTTATCCGGCCATATTCTGCATTACCGAGAGTCTGATTGTAGGTGTATACACGGCGACTCAGGAGAACATCGTCGGCATAGTCTGACTCCTGATCCTGCACCACGTGTCCGGCCGCCCCCAGGGTTTTATAGGTGTAATGGGTGCGCCTGACGGGAGCCACATACGCGGTATTGCGTGGAATAACGGTCTGGTCCTGCATAAAGCGGACAAACCCATTGGGCTCCATGGCAAACCAGGTCATTACAGTTTCCGTTCCGTCGGGTGCCACTTCCCGCGTGGGATTACCGCTTGGATCAAACGTGGTCACCGTCGTTTGTACCCGGCGCGTACCATTGATATCCGTCCAGGTTTCCTTTTTTTCACGGGGAAGCTGGAATTGCGGCGGCTGACCATCAATAAAAACGCCTTGCTCTGCATAATAGGCAAAATCCGTGCGGTAGAGGTCGCCTTGCCGCATCGTCTCTTCACTCACCTGAAGGTGATAGTTGTTGTAGGTGCGGATGACAGTAATGCTCTCATTGCCGTAAGACACCGTTTGGGTTGAACCATAGGTATAATCCGTTAGCGTGGTATAGATATAATCACTGTTTGCCGACCAGATGCCAAAGTTGCCGTTGTAACCCAAAAAATTATGGGCCGTATAACTGTAGTACGTCAGGGTATCAGGCTGACCACTTCCCGGGCTTCGGCTATGAGAAAGTACCGCAGGTAAACGCCCCAGACCGGAATTCGCCGGGAATTGCAAACCCTGTAACAGGCTGTAATCCACTTTTTCCGTCATTCCGGTAGGATAGCGCACCCCTGTCAGCAAAAGGTTTGGCGTGCCGTCAACAGAGTCGTATTCAAAATACCAGCGCAGGCTTTCCGTACCAGAGACCTGGCGATGCAGTGTATTCAGCCAGGTATCATTAATCCGCTCAAATAAAACCTGATACTCATCGGATGAACCCGGCCAAACAACCATATTGACAGCATAGCCATACTCAACCCGTAATAATGTTCCGAACTCATCATCAATACGGGACAACCTGGCATATTGTCCACTCCAATTCCAGAATAAAGTCAGTGTGCGTCCCAAGGGCGAAATCACTCTGGTTGTCACGAACGTTTGACCATCATCAGTAATGGTTAATAACTCCTTTTTCCCCTCCTTCCACAAGACAGTATATCCATCAGCAGCATCAAATCCGTTGGTATACGAAAAGCGAAAGTTATCTAACTTCTTGTTGCGCACAATATCTGAGCCAGGCATAACCCGGTATTGTTCACCGTCACTCAGTTCCAAGAGGTTATTGCGATTATTAAACTGTGTCAGACCAATGCCAAACCCTCTGCCAAACCCAGCGTCCGTCATATTTAACGGAGAATAACGTAGCGACAAAGAGAGCTCAGGCCCCAGTTGATTATTTCCCACTACGTTGGCTAATGGGAAATTAACCATAAACTGCCCCGTACGTGGATCGACCTGAGTTTCCAGCGCACCGACAAAGTTACCAGATTGGGACGAGAATGTATTGTTCATCGTTTAAATCACTTATTGATAATAATCATTTCACATGAGATTTATATTTCAAGCGCACCTAAACATGCAAAACCGATCATCAACTGGCTACAGAAACACCGTTGATTATCAATCTCCCTATTTCATCTTTATTTTCACTTACTGAAATGCTAATAATACCAGAATTTCCAAATTGATCGAAGACAGAAATATGAGCAGGTATAGGAGAGTTATTCCATCCTTTACTACCCCATGTTTCGCCGGTATAGAAATAAGCACAATGTCTGACATGAAGCATTGCAATAGCGATACTTGAACGATCTATTGTGGTGTTAAAAACAGCATTACTAAGTGGAAGTTTTAACGTCCATTCTGTCGGCCTGTATTGCGAGTTCTTACCAAATATAGCCAATCCACCAGACGTTGAGCTCCTTACACCAAACTCGCTCATATCGATAAATACCATACTCGTATCGTACACCTGTACAGGCGCGGGTAATTTATCATCACGCGTATTGAAACCACATAAAATATCAACACCTGATTGCCCGCTCCGGGTTACTACATTATATCCAGGTACCGGCGTTCTATTACCATTAATTATTTTAAGAACAAAAGGCCAGCCCTCTTTTGAAGATATTCGTAGCGACCGGTAATAGGCTTTCCCCTTATTAAACACGGCTTCACTACCATCAGCAGGGGAATGATCTGAACTTAGGTTGACAGGCAGCTTATCCGAGAGCAAATTCATTTGCTCGAGACGGCTCCAACCATCAGATATTACTATGTTGGATGAAACACCATAATCTATAGGTTCAAGTGACGAGATGGTGATATTTTGAGGGTTTTTGAAAACGCTACCACTTCCCCCACCAGGCCCATTTAGGGTAGTAGTGCCATGTTCGGAGGTATCAAACTTACCGACCCCCGGTATGTCTATCCCCAATGAAATCAGAGTACTAGGTATTGCTTTTCCACAGCTCAGATAACAGGTCAGGAAGTTATCTCCTGGTGTCAGTGAATCTGCACTATTGGCACTCAGATAATTTACAGCGCCAACATAATCTCCAGGAGTTTTAGACAGTTGCCAATCACTTGATAACCTGGAACCATCACGGTAGTTACAGAGATAAATGGCATCGAATATTTCTTGGTCCGTCAACGGCAAAACAGTCGTGACCGATGACATAACTCTTACATGAATAGAAATAGCAACCTGATTACGGCCATTACCATAAATAACGGCACTCGTGCTGAGTGAGTCTTTAAAATCAATTTCTAGCACATTCAGTTGATAAAATTGGTCCCAGATGCTCATACCATCCTCCTGTTTAAAATGTTATAGATTTTGTACACCCCGATGAACCAGGACTACCATCTGGTTTATAAAAATACATTCTAAATTTCATCGCAGGCATATCAACTGTACATCTGTTTGTATTCTGATCAGAGCTTGAAAATGAACAGTAGAAGTTATCCGCTATTCTGAATACCCCCCTATTTGTCTCTACATTCATATACCAGTAGTCTCTATTACCAACCCCGCTTCGTTCAATCCTAATGGGAAGTCTTGGTAAAGAAACCACATCATTATTATTCGGCTCATAGTAATAAATCCACGACTCTCTGTTAGGATCGTTACCAATCCTGTGTCTAAGGTATAGACTTGTAGTGGTTGCATTAGGATTTATATATCCAATTCGGGTGTATGCATCCTGAAGTGCCATAGTAATACCTCGTGCCTATTAATATATTAGTTGACTAATAAATATCTTGATGTGTTTGCAAAAGTGTCAATTTCAAAATTGAGTGTAGAACGGTAAATTGAATTGCTCAATTCACCCTGCATGCATTAAAAATGCCCATAAAAATAGAGAGATAAACAGAAAAAAGAGTATAAACCTAAAAATCAGGAGAAATAATATGATTACTGCTACAGAATAGAGTTGAATTAGGACTATAACGAAAACCTATCAACGCATAGATAGAAGCGTTGAGATCATTTCGATTGCATTAATTTGCAATAAAGTTATTTATATAAAAACGATTTGATACCTAAGGAACTCAAATTTTACTACAGTTAACGTTATCCCTTCCCTTATAAACTTAATATTCTGAATATCAATAGACAAACTCTGGTTTAAAATTCAGAGGGCAATCATTATTGTGCAATAGCTTATAGGCTATCCTACCACCGAGGCCCTACTCAACAGCATTAATAGTGTGACCGCAGAGTATTCTTGATAAGGAAAATCATTTCCCAGGAAAATAACTGAGCCAGTCATACACATCCTCAAACAGCCGATGATGGACAACAATCGTTTTATTTTCCCGACATATCAGCCCTTCGTTTTGCCAATGTGCCAGTATTCTGGAAATGGTGACGCGAGTCACGTTGATAATCTGACCATATTCCTCATGGGTCAACGTCAGCGGCACCGCATACCAACCGGCTTTAATCTCAATCCCGCTTTCTAATAACATGCTTTTCAGTAAAATTTTGAGGCGTTGCGAGGGTTCGCAACTGGTGTTGGTGATGACCGCCTCCAGGCTGCTCTCCTGCTTGGCTACAACGTGACGGCATATTTTTATCGCCAATTCGGCATCCTGCCGCATGGCATCCAGTAAAATATCGGGCGGCACCACCAGAATATCTGCATCCCGGATCACGATAGTGGTGACATTAACATGCTGTTGGGTAATGCAAGTGATATCCCCCATAGTACGTTCTGGCAACACCAGTGAGAATGACATCGGGTTATTCTCGACATAGTTGGCATAATACATACAGAGCCCGTTAACCAAATAGAATAACCGCTGTGATTCGCCACGACTCTTGATGATGGTGCCTTTCTTATAATGCACCAGAGTGCCATGCCGTTGATATAATTCGCGAAGTTCGACAATATCTTTCGGGTATATCCAGGGCATTTGGTGGAAAATGTGTCTCATTATTATTTCCCTGTTTTGTCGAACGATATAAGCACATCAAATGGTAATTAACCGTGAAAATTCAATTGGTCAATATCGAGTAACGTTGTGCACACCAGTTTGCCGCTTCCGGTGTAGAATTACTACCGCACCAAACCACACTTTGTTAATTTCACAGTGTTAATTTACCCGCGCGTTTTTAGGTCCAAAGACAGCAGGAATAAAGGAGAGTAAATAGCGTCGTTGACATGTTGCATAACATAATCGATGAAAGGGAAATTAAAGGCATTTGTTGAAAGCAATGTTATGAAAGGATTAATCGTGATGACAACCGTCAGTTGATTCACTCAGGCTGAATCAACCCGAGTGAATCTGTAAATACATTACAGGAGGAAGGCAATTAGCTCTTTTTATCGCTGGCTTTCATGATCTGTGGCTTTTTTGCCCCCAGATCTTGCGCAATATTCTCCGCCGCAATGCGCGCCGAGTTGATGGCAAAGCCAACGGTGCTGCCCGCCATCACCAGATCGTAACTGTCACCGTACATGCCCCCGGCATCGTTGCCGATTACGTACAGGCCAGCAACCGGGACGTTTTTATCATCAACCGCCTGCAATTTTTCGTTCACCTTCACGCCGCCCAAGGTGCCGAGTGAGGTTGCTACGCTCTTCACCGCATAGAACGGCGCTTTCGCAACAGGGCGCAGATAGCGCGCATCTTTCACGAAATCTTCATCGTGGCGGACGTTGCAAAACTGGTTGTAACGCTCAATGTTGTCTTTCAGCGTTTGGTAATCCATGCCGGTTTTTTGCGCCAGCTCTTTGATGGAATTCGCACGGAACGCTTTTCCGGCAGCCTCGCCTTTGGCAAAGTGCTCTTCCAGTTTGGTGAGCTTGGTAGCAACGGGAACCATCACGCCTACGCCAACATCAATGCCGTGATCGACCATGTAGTTTTTGGTGTCCTCGTCATACAGCACAAACATGGTTCCACCCTGATTTTCCAGGGCATTGCCAGCAAAAGGCCACTGCTCAATATTGGCCTCGTTGGTGAATCGTTCGCCTTTGGTGTTTAGCCACAAATGGGGCTGTTTGGCAGAAGCCGCGTAATGGTTGGTGGTGGACTCTTTTGACGGCCCCGGACGATAGGACATATTGATAAATTCACGGCCATCTTTTGCCGCGCCTGCCGCCCAGGCCATGTTAATGCCGTCACCCACTTTTCCCGGGATACCGATCACTTCCACATCGGGGAAGCGCGTATACTCGGTCAGCATCTCTTTATTGCTGCCGAAACCACCCGTGGCAATAACCACGGTTTTGGCATTGATACGAATGGCTTCACCGGCAGAACTTTCGGCCATGAGTCCTACCACTTTTCCTTTTTCATCGGTGATGAGCTGTTTGCCTGCCGTTTTTACCAGCAGTTTCCCGCCCTTTTCGGCAAAATGCTGTTGCAGAACATCAATCACCGCGCGCCCACGGCCCTGATAAATATGCCAGGTATAATAACCGCCGGGATAATTCGAAGTCAGTTTCTCAAAATGAACGCCGAGATCTTGTAGCCAATCAATGGTATCCGCTGATTTATTAATATAATTGCGTACCAGCTTGGCATTTGGTCGCCAGTGGCTGTAATCCATGATGAGCTTAAATGCCTGATCGCGGGTAAATACATGATTATTTTCCCGCTGTATTTTACTTTCGACGGCAAATATCCCTTCCGAAAATTGTCCGGTTCCCCCGGTCTGCGGAAGTTTCTCCAAATTGATAACCTTCAGGCCCTGTTCGGTTAATGCATAGGCTGCCGCAGACCCTGATGCCCCGGCACCGACCACCACCACATCCGTGTCCATGACTTGCTCCGCATTCGCGGTCATCCCAAAGCACGAAAGAATAGCGGCAGTTAGAATTGATTTTACTCTCATTTCTCTCCCCTCAATACGTTATATTATTATGTTGAAACCGATATAATTTACACACTGGCTAACGGGTTATATATCAAGAGAAATTGCCACTTACGTATACCGTGATACATTATTGCGAATATTTTAAATACTGTTAATAACCTCTCATTTTGGTTGATAATATTTATTCACCCTACAACCACAAATAAACAACAATGCGTAATATAACGCTAACAAAGAAAAGGTATTGTATATTCTCTCATCGACGCCTTTATTCGAAAGGTGAGTACCTCTTGCTGACAGAAGGGATCGACAAGGGTGTGCCAGCACGTGCCTTTTGACAATCGCGCCCAAATCCCGCTTTAATCAGACAAGCGCCCGTTGTCAGTGCCGCCGATCCCGCTCTGGCAACGCTCTCTCTTGAAAACGTAACACTTCAATAGCGGAACTATGACTATACGACTCGTTGCCCCAGCGTTACTCCTGCTTCTACTGACGTCTGGACCGGAGGTTCACGCGCAACCCCTTATGCCGTCAAAAGACGCCACGGTGGCACCTTACCTGCTGCCCGACGCGCCAACGTTCGACCAGACTATTCCACAATTTCGCACGCGCTATAACCTCAGCAACCCCTCATTACCGATAGGTGAATTCCGCGCGGTGGATACCGGCGAGCCCGCCGGACCGCTGACGCGGGCTGCGAGCAGAATCAATGCCCAACTCTATGCCTCAACCGCCCTGGAGCGAGGCACCGGCAAAATAAAAACCATGCAGCTTACCTACCACCCTCTGGCGGGCGATCCTGAAACCGGCGCACGCCGCGCGCAGGCTATCCAGTATATGGCCGCACTGCTGCGCCATTTCATCCCCTCGCTCTCAGAGGAACAAAGCAGCAAGAAAGTCACGGAATTGCTGGATATCGGCAAACGTCAGGGCTTTTACCAACAAACGGAAGGCGCATTGCGATATGTAGTGGCAGATAATGGGGAAAAAGGGATAACATTCGCTGTTGAACCGATTAAGCTAACGCTATCTGAACCGTGATCGCGCTGGCATTGAGTGATGAAAATCCGAGCTTCTCGCGGGTTTGGTCTCTATACTGTCTGAAAAATAAAATTACTTGCTATCCCTATTCGGAGGAAAAAAGATGCGTCATCCATTAGTAATGGGTAACTGGAAGCTGAACGGCAGCACGCACATGGTTATTGAGCTGATCGCCGGTTTGCGTAAAGAACTCAGCACCGTGACTGGCTGCAACGTCGCCATCGCGCCGCCCGAGCTGTATCTGGATCAGGCAAATCATCAATTGGCCGGTGGCCGCATTGCCCTCGGCGCACAGAACGTCGATGTTAACCTGTCCGGCGCCTACACGGGCGAAACCTCTGCCACCATGCTGAAAGACATCGGTGCAAAATACATCATCATCGGCCACTCCGAACGCCGCACCTACCACAAAGAAAGCGATGCCTTCATTGCGAAAAAATTTGGCGTGTTGAAAGAAGCCGGGCTGATCCCCGTGCTGTGCATCGGTGAAACCGAAGCCGAAAACGAAGCTGGCGAAACCGAAGCCGTGGTGGCCCGTCAGTTGGATGCCGTATTGAACACCTTGGGTGCAGCGGCATTCAACGACACTGTCATCGCCTACGAACCCGTATGGGCTATTGGTACCGGCAAATCAGCGACCCCTGCTCAGGCACAAGCGGTGCACAAGTTTATCCGTGACCATATCGCCAAACAGGACAAGGCGGTCGCCGATCAGGTCATCATTCAGTACGGTGGTTCGGTCAACGCTGCCAACGCCGCTGAACTCTTCACGCAGCCGGATATCGACGGTGCACTGGTAGGTGGCGCTTCACTGAAAGCCGATGCCTTTGCCGTGATCGTAAAAGCCGCCGCAGAAGCCAAACGCGCATAATGCAGTAATACTGCCACAGCGTATCCGTGTTACGGATACGCTGTTTTATTCTCTTATCCCCGTCCCTCGCTGTACTCTTTTTCTGAAACCTTTACCCCGCCTCACGCCAGTAATTAAATACTTCGCAGTGAATTTTTCACGTTGCTAAATTAAAACTTTTATTTTTTAAAAAAAAAATCCAAATTTACAGGATTAAATATCTTAAATTACCTGATAATTATTATTTTATATAAACCCTGTCTTTTACCCTAAGGCGCATGCGTCTCAAATCAAACCGTAATCATCATGCCGCGCTGTACTACGCTCTATAGAGGGAAGAAGCATCTCAATGATGCCCCTATTAAATTGATAAGTAAGGAAAATAGCGGTTTATTACGGAGATATCACCATGCCCTTTGACGATCCCAGCAATACCTTTAGCCCCTATGTTTCGACCGGGCATCTGCCGGACCAGGACACCGTTACGCGATTGATACAAGAAGCCCACCAGCGTTTTGGGCAGAACCACGAGGGCGTCGTTTCTAAAGTTTATCCTGCACTCGAACGCGTGCCTCCCGCGCTGTACGGCATTTGTATGGTCGGTACCAACGGTGCTGTACACGCCGTGGGTGATGTGGATTATGAATTCACCATCATGAGCGTATCGAAACCCTTCGTCTTCGCGCTGGTGTGTCAGGCACTGGGTGCCCGCGTCGCGCGCGAAAAGCTGGGCGTAAACAGTACCGGTATGCCGTTCAACTCTGTCACGGCCGTTGAATTTACCGCAGACGCCCGCACCAACCCGATGGTGAACCCAGGGGCAATCGCCACCACCAGCCTGATCCCCGGCAATACCAGCGACGAAAAATGGAATTTCATTTACAGCGGGTTATGCGGTTTCGCGGGCAGAGAACTCACCCTTAACGAGGAAGTGTATCAATCCGCCTGTGAGACCAATTTCCGCAATCGCGGTATCGCCAATCTGCTTTACAGCTACGGGCGGCTCGGCTGCGATCCGGCCATTGCCGTCGATTTGTATACCCGCCAATGCTCACTGAACATCAGCGCGCGCGATCTGGCGGTGATGGGGGCGACCCTGGCCGATGGTGGTGTCAACCCCGTCACCCGCGATCGCGTGGTCAACAATGACGTGTGCCATTACGCCCTGGCCGTGATGGTCACCGCCGGGCTGTATGAGACATCCGGCGACTGGCTCTACGATATTGGCCTCCCCGGCAAGAGCGGCATTGGCGGCGGTATCGTCACGGTCTCGCCCGGTAAGGGCGGTTTAGGCACCTTTGCGCCCTTGCTTGACGGCGCGGGCAACAGCGTCAAAGGCCAATTGGCCGCACGCTTTCTCTCCCGCAGTCTGGGTATGGATATGTTCGTCTCCGAACCTTACACCGAAAAAAGCTGATCATCGCTACCACACTAACGACGTAAAACTCACAAAAAGACAAGGATAATAAGGGGATAACCATTATGGTGAATCAATCAACACCGCACACAGTGACAGATGAGAAGGCGTCATGGGTACCGATGATCACCATCGCACTCGCCCAGATTCTGATGTCATTCAACGTCGCCTCGCTCCCCGTCGCGCTGGGCGGCATGGTGAACAGCTTCAATGTGCCGCCCACCACCATTGCAACGGGTATCGTTGTCTATTCGCTGTCCGTCGCCGGTTTCGTTATGTTGGGCGCAAAACTCAACCAGCGGTTTGGCCCACTGATCATATTTCGCTCCACCGTGCTGCTGTTCGGTGTCGCTCAGGTGATGATGACGTTCAGCCCGAACGCCACCATCATGATCAGTGCACAGGCCCTCAGCGGCCTGACGGCAGCAGCGTTGGTACCCGCACTGGTGGCACTGATTGCGGAGAATTATCGCGGAGCACAACAAGCCACCGCGCTCGGTACGCTGGGTTCTGCACGCGCCGGTGCGGGTGTGGCGGCATTTTTAATTGGCGGCGTGCTGGGTACCTATATCGGTTGGCGTCCGGCGTTCGGTCTGCTGATCGTCTTGTCCGCCGTCATTTTCATTCTCAGCTTTCGCATGAAAGCGGATAAGGGCCGACCGGAAGTCAGCATTGATATTATCGGCGTGGTACTGGCGGCAACCTCCATCATTCTGCTCTCTTTCGGCTTCAACAACCTCAACCGCTGGGGAATGGGTCTGGTACGGGACGCTGCACCTTTTGACCTGCTTGGCTTCTCTCCGGCCCCCTTTATGATCGTAGTGGGTATCGTACTCGGTCAGCTCTTTGTGGTCTGGACTCGACGCGTGAAAGAAAAGGGCAAAACCCCGTTGCTGGCGCTGGAAGTGATTACCTCGCCCACGGAGCGAGCTGCTGTGGTCGCCATGTTTGCGGTGGTCGCACTGGAAGCGATGCTGAATTTTTCCGTGCCCCTCTACATTCAGATTGTGCAGGGCAGCACGCCGTTGGCAACCGCCATCGCCATGATGCCATTCAACCTATCCGTATTCTTCTCCGCAACGCTTATCGTGCGCTTTTACCACAAGCTGACGCCGCAAAAGATTGGTCGTTATGGCTTTATTATTTGTACCCTTTCGCTGCTGTGGCTCGCCTTCGTGGTGCGTAACAACTGGAGCGAATTTGCGGTGCTGTTTGGGCTGGTGGCGTTCGGCATTGGTCAGGGCTCGCTGGTCACCCTGCTGTTTAACGTATTGGTGAGTGCTTCACCGAAAGAGCTGGCAGGTGACGTCGGCTCACTGCGCGGCACCACCAACAATCTGGCGAATGCGATTGGTACCGCCGTGGCCGGTGCGCTGTTGGTCGGATTGCTCAGTTCCAGCGTGATGCGCAACATTGTGCAAACCCCGGTGCTGACCCCTGAAATTCAGGCGCAGGTGAATCTGGATAATATTAACTTTATCAGCAATGACCGTCTGCTCACCGTGCTGTCGCAAACCACGGCAACGCCGGAGCAAGTGGCCGAAGCGGTGCGCGTTAATGAGGAATCACGCCTGAAGGCACTGAAGTTTGGTCTGCTGATCATGGCCTTCCTGTCCATGATGGCGATTATCCCGGCAGGCCGACTGCCCGGCTATCTGCCTGGTGAACTGCCTGCGGATAATCTGGATAAAGAACCGACCAAATAGGTCACTGTCAGATAAGAAAAAGGCTCCGGTTGTTACCGGAGCCTTTTTGCTGATAGAAAAACCGGCTTAACGAACTGACGGGATCTGCTGAGTAATGCAGTGAATGTTGCCACCGCCTAACAGAATTTCACGCGCTGGCACGCCCACAATGGCGTAATCCGGGAACATCTGTTGCAGCAGATCACGCGCCGTATTATCGGTACGCGCATCCAACAACGGGAAGATAATTTGCTGATTGCTGATCAGAAAATTCACGTAAGAACCCGCCAGACGCGAACCGGCTAAACGTTCAATCGCATCACCCGAAGCAACGCCCACCGCTTCCTCTTCCGTGGCATAAAGCGGACCCGGCGCAGGCAGCTTCCAGATCTTCAGAGCACGCCCTTGCGCATCCCGGGCTTGGGATAAGACCTGATACGCCGCGATGGAGCGCGCATACTGCGGATCGTTTTCGTCATCCGTCCAGTGCAGCGCCACTTCACCGGGACGTACAAAGCAGCACATGTTATCGATGTGACCGTCAGTTTCGTCGTTGTACACCCCCTCTTCCAACCAGATAACGGTGGAAATATTGAGGTAGTCGCGCATCAACTGCTCAATCTCAGCCTTGCTCAGATGAGGATTGCGGTTCGGGTTCAACAGGCATTCTGCCGTGGTCAACAGCGTGCCTTCACCGTCAACGTGAATAGAGCCGCCTTCCAGAATCAGCGGTGCCGCATAGCGAGCATCGCCGTGGTGCGCCAGCACCTGCTGCGCCACCTGTTCATCCTGTCGCCAGTCGTCGTACAACCCGCCCAGTTCACCGCCCCAGGCGTTAAATTTCCAGTCGATACCCCGGCGCTCACCGTTACCGTTTAGCACCACGGTCGGGCCGGTATCACGCATCCAGGCGTCATCGCTTTCCATCGCAACCAGCGTCACCGTTGCAGGCATCAGGCTACGCGCCTGCGCCATCTGCTGCGCTGGCACAGCCATGATCACCGGCGTCTTTTGACCAATCGCCTGTGCTACTGCGGCAAACGTCTGCTGCGCAGGCAAGGCGTTATTGCGCCAGTTATCCAAGCGATAGGGCCAAATCATCCACACCGCATCATGCGGTGCCCACTCGGCGGGCATAAAAAAGCCATCCTGGCGCGGCGTTGAAGTGAGAGTCGAAGGTGACATCGATTATCTCCGGGTCTTGCCGTCAGAGGTGCCGAGCGCCGTGTACATCTCCGGACGACGGTCGCGGAACAGCCCCCAACTGGCGCGTTGCGCGGCGATCGCTTCCAGATCGAAGGTGTGCAGCAGCACGGCTTCATCCGTTTTGTTCGCCTGCGCCAACAGCGCACCGGTTTGATCGGCAATGAAAGAGGAACCGTAGAAGGTCATTTCCAGCCCATCGATATATTTGCTCGCTTCAGTCCCAATACGGTTAGAGGCAATCACCGGCACCAGATTGGCGGCCGCGTGGCCCTGCTGCACCCGCGTCCAGTGCGGCTGGCTGTCGATATCCGGGTAAGCCGGTTCAGAACCGATCGCGGTAGGGTAGAAAATCAGCTCTGCGCCCTGCAACGCCAGGCTGCGCGCGGTTTCCGGGAACCACTGGTCCCAGCAGATGCCCACGCCGACCTTGGCGTAACGGGTTTGCCACACCTTGAAGCCAGTGTCGCCAGGGATAAAGAACTGCTTTTCCTGATACGCCGGGCCATTGGGGATGTGGGTTTTACGGTACACATCCAGCACGCTGCCGTCGGCGTCGATCATCACCAGCGAGTTGTAGTAGGCATTATTGGCGCGCTCAAAGAAGCTGAGCGGCAATACCACCTCAAGCTCTGCCGCCAGTGCGGAGAAGTGTTTGATAAGCGGGCTGATTTCCAGCGTTTGCGCCAGTGCATAGTGCTCAGGACTCTGATCGATACAGAAGTAAGGTGCGGCGAACAGCTCCTGAATCAGGATTATTTGAGCACCCTTGGCGTGCGCCTGTCGCACCAGTTTTTCGGCATTCTCAATATTCTTGGGCAGATCCCAGGAACACGCCATCTGCGTTGCGGCAACGGTCACTTTTGTCATGCGAAGACCTCTATTATCTCTCTATAAACGCTGGCTGTGCGCCAGCCCAACCCGTTAATGTGTACGACCTATTATGGCTTACGCAGCACCCGCTGTACACGCGCCTGCTCCCAGCGCTGCCAACGATCGCGCAGCCAGAACACCTTCACGGCATTCAGCGCCAGAAAACCGCCCCAGATCAGCAGCGGCCACAGGAACCAGTGGGAACCCGGCGATGTCATTCGGTTCACCACAAAAAGCACCAGATTGACCACAACATAAACCACAAGCGAGCGCCAGAAACGACTCTCCTGCCGCACCTGACGTTTTGCTGCCTGAACGCGCAGCTCAAGCGATTCTCCGCTCAGGGTTTGCTCGCTCTCTTCCGTCATCAACTCGGTAACATTCACGCCAAACGCCGCGGCAATGGCACCGAGCGTATCCAGGCTGGCACGCTCACCATTCTCGATGCGCTGAACCGTTCTGACACTTAAAGAAGAGAGTTCTGCCAGTTGTTCCTGAGACCAGGCGCGGGCAAGGCGTAATGTTTTGATCGGATTGGTATTCATGGTTGTTTTCCTCATGGCTGTTTTTTCACAGAATGAAACACAGCCTCAACCTACGCCCACCCGGCTGCCGCGAACACGACAGCGACCTGACAGCAACCTGACACGCTCCCGACAGACTGCCGCATCAAGAAAAAAACCACCCTGCCGTCATACGGCGGGATGGCTTTGATGACTAAACACCACATGATGCTAACGTTAGAACAGCTTTCTCGCCGTTTCCAGCCAATCAAGCTTGAAGGGCCGTTTCATGTTCTCAATGGCATCGATGATATCGTGATGCACCATTTTTTCATTCTGGATGCCAACACAGCGACCGCCGTAACCTTGCAGCAGCAGTTCAATGGCGTACGCGCCCATACGCGACGCCAGAATACGGTCATAGGCGACCGGAGAACCGCCGCGCTGAATGTGGCCCAGCACCGTTGAGCGCGTTTCACGCCCGGTTTCTCTTTCAATATAGCGCGCCAGTTCGTCGATATCGCAGATGTGTTCAGTGATGGCGACGATGGCGTGTTTTTTCCCTTTGGCGATGCCCGCTTTGATTTCACACACCAGATCGTCAGGTTTAAACTCTTCTTCCGGCAATACGATAAACTCACAGCCCCCGGCAATTGCCGCAGCCAGCGTCAGGTCGCCGCAGTGGCGTCCCATCACTTCCACGATGGAAATACGTTGGTGAGAAGAAGAGGTATCGCGCAAGCGGTCGATGGCTTCCAGAACGGTTTCCAGCGCGGTGAAATACCCAATGGTGTAGTCGGTGCCCGCCACATCGTTATCGATGGTGCCCGGCAGACCGATACACGGGAAACCCATTTCAGTCAGGCGTTTGGCACCCATATAGGAACCGTCACCGCCGATCACCACCAGCGCATCAAGACCACGGTTTTTCATGTTCTGAACCGCGACTTCACGCACATGATCGTCGCGAAACTCGGGGAAGCGCGCCGACCCTAAAAAGGTGCCGCCGCGATTGATAACATCAGACACGCTGTAGCGGTCCAACTGCTCCATGCGATCCTGGTACAAGCCCTGATAGCCATCATAGATACCGTAGACTTCCAAACCTTCCGTCAGCGCCGCGCGTACTACGCCGCGAATCGCCGCATTCATGCCTGGCGCATCGCCACCGCTCGTCAATACTCCGATTTTCTTGATCATGACAACCTCTGGACTTGTAGATGTAGTTTTGCAGGATGTTTCTATCTGACGGATCGCCGTGGCGAATCGTCGCTCACCTTTTTAAGCATATTATAACAAATGTCCCGAGCTGAATTGATTCAGGTCAGGCAAAATAATGCCGCACAATCCATTTTCTATCACATTTCTCAAACAAATACAGGCTGGATCACACCTCAATCCGTCCGCGCTGTTCTTCAGGCACGGCCGAGGAAGGGTCTTGATGAATCAAAATATCGGCACCGGGAAAGCGCTCACGCAGCGCCCGTTCCAGAGCGTCCGCAACCTCATGTGCGCGAACCAGCGGCAGCGTGTCATCCATCTCCAGATGCAGTTGAATAAAACGGGTCGGCCCTGATCGGCGGGTGCGCAGTTGATGTGCGCCATGAATGCCCGGCCAGCCGCGAATCAGCGCAACAATGGCCTGCTGCTCCTCTTCTGGCAACGCGCGATCCAGCAACGATTGCACCGCGTCATAGCCGATGCGCAGCGCGCTGTAGAGAATATAAACCCCGATCCCCAACGCAAACAGGGCATCGGCGTAGGTGATGCCGCGCCAGCTTAAGACCAGCGCCACCAGAATGGCACCGTTCATAAATACATCGGACTGGTAGTGCAACGAATCGGCGCGTATCGCCTGACTCTGCGTCTTGCGTACTACCCAACGTTGAAAAGCCACCAGCAGCAGCGTTGACACCAGAGCAATCACCGTGATGACAATCCCCACCTCTGGGGCGTACAGCGGTTGCGGCGCACTCAGCCGTTGGAACCCGGTTAGAATCAGGAACAACGCGGAACCGGCAATGAACATGCTCTGCGCAATCGCGGCCAGAGACTCTGCTTTGCCATGACCGAAAGCATGCTCATCGTCCGCGGGTTGAAGGGCATAACGTACGGCCAGCAGGTTCACCAGCGACGCGCTGATATCCACCAGTGAATCCACCAACGAGGCCAGTAAACTGACCGAGCCGGTGTACCACCAGGCGAAGACTTTAATGATAAATAACAACAGCGCCACGGTTGTCGCAACCACTGCGGCGCGCGTTACCAAACGCGCATACTGCGAATCCATCACGCACCTCGCCTCAACAAAGCATCTTATCCGATCATGACATTACTTCATTACAGCATGGCTAAACACCAGCGCATAGCGCCGAAAAATGAACAGGCACCACAGCAGCGCAACGCCGCCCAGCGCAGCCCCGACGACACCAATCTCGTTCATGCCGACATGCGTAATGATCTGATTACCCAACAGCGCACCGCCGCCGATACCCACATTATAGATGCCAGAGAACAGTGCCATGGCAACATCCGTGGCATCCGAGGCCAGCGCCAGGACTTTTACCTGCATGCCGAGGCTCAGCGCCATGATGACGATGCCCCACAGCACGCAGACGATGGACAATCCCAATGGGTTTTTTGCCATCGGCAGCAACAGCGCCATGCACAACGGCAACGCCGCGATGCTGGCCACCAGAAATCCCGCTGGATAGCGGTTGCTGTAGCGACTGAAAAGCATGCTGCCGATGATACCGGCACCGCCAAAAATCAGCAGCAGTACGGTGGTGAAGTTTTCGCTTAATCCGGCAACCCGCTGCACGAAAGGTTCGATATAGCTGTAAGCGGTAAAATGGGCCGTCACCACCAGTACCGTCAGCGCATAAATGCACAGCAGCGCCGGACGTTTGAGCAACAATGGCAGACTTTTCAGCGAGCCAGAGTGGCTGCTGGGCAATGGCGGCAACAGTTTCATCAACACCAGCAGAATCGCGAAGGCCACCACGCCAATGCCGCTAAAGGTGACACGCCACCCCATGTATTGCCCGATCAGACGACCGAGCGGCAGGCCCAGCACCATTGCCAGCGCAGTGCCGGTTGCCAGCAGGCTCAGCGCCTGCGCTTTCTTGCCCGGAGGTGCCAGACGCACCGCCAACGAGGCCGTGATCGACCAGAAGATGGCATGCGCCAGCGCCACGCCGATACGCGCCGCCACCAGCACCGAGAAATTCCAGGCCAGACCGGAAATAATGTTACACACGGCAAACAGGATAAATACCTTGATCAGCAATCCCCGCCGTTCCATATCGCTGCACACCAGCATAAAGGGCAACGACATGGTGCCCACTACCCAGGCATAAATCGTGATAATCAACCCGACCTGTGCGGCGCTCATCGAAAAACTGACGGCAATATCGGACAACAGGGCAACGGGCGTAAATTCAGCGGTATTAAAAATAAAGGCCGCCATAGCGAGGCTGATAACACGAAACCATGCTATCGAACGGGATGAAAGGGTCATGGGCTGCACACTACCAGGTATCAACAACGTAGAAAGAAAATCGGCAGCGCGTCGCGCCAACCAAAATCTGCAAAGCAGATCACATTTTACGCTGAATCGAGGCGGGTTGTGGTACTTTTTTTAGGCAGTTAAGCGAAGAACAGCGTGGATTTTAGGTGTCACTTTATGTGCAATCACCGATCAACAGGATGAATTCACCGGTTTTATCCGGCGTTTCGCTCCCTAACACCCCACTGTTTTTGAAAGCCTTTTCCTAAAACACCGCAAAAAAAAAGCCCGTCATCATGACGGGCAAAAGACAGGGATGGTGTCTATGGCAAGGAAATCAACTTCTTACTACTCTCACTACACACTACTCACTACAGGGTTACTCAGGGATTCGGTTCACTGTTCTGCCCCCCACAGGGGGGACATGGATGCTTCAGCCTGGGATAACTGCTGCCGCATCTCGTTCATTCGTTGTTGATACCGCTGTTCGAGAACTAATTTTTGTTCTGAATTCAGCAATTTATACATCTGATTGCGCACACGTGTCATTTCTATCTGGCGCTCAACCTGCGCCTGCATCAACTGTGAAATCAGTTTTCTGACGGCCGCTTCATCAAATTCTTCTGCGGTCACCAAAGTGTGCATTTTTTCTATATCATTTAAGTGCAGCACGGGCGCGTCTTGCCTTGCTTGTTGCATCAGGTCACGCATGTGTTGACGCTGTTGTTCCGTGAGTTTCACACCGTCAAACAGACCGCGCTGACTGATGGCGTTTCGCAAGGCTGCATCGCCATGGTGCCAACCGGGCAGTGACGCACTATCGCTATCGGCTACTGATGCGTTGACAACACCGAACATCAGCAATGAAATGAGAGAGATTTTTATGCGCCGTAGCATCATCACCCTCCGGTATAATGCGCCAATCTGTGAATCAATGAACACAAGTCTAAACACCTTGCTGCAAACATGCGTCAGAGGATGTAAAACTACGTAAAGTCATGGAATACCGTCGATCTATGACGTATTTTGCCCCTGGAGGTAGCCTAATCATGAACAAGATTCTGTTAGTGGATGACGACAAAGAACTCACCGCTTTGTTGAAAGAGTTGCTCGAAATGGAAGGCTTTAACGTTGTCGTTGCCCACGATGGCGAACAGGCATTAAACGTATTGGACAGTACGGTAGATTTGCTGCTGTTGGACGTCATGATGCCGAAGAAAAACGGCATCGACACCTTGAAAGAAGTGCGGCAGCAACATCAGACGCCCGTCATCATGCTAACGGCACGCGGTAGCGAACTGGATCGCGTTCTGGGGCTGGAACTGGGGGCAGATGACTATCTGCCTAAACCGTTTAACGATCGTGAACTGGTGGCCCGCATTCGCGCCATTTTACGCCGCTCATCGTGGACCGAGCAGCAGCAGACCACCGATAACGGTTCGCCGACCGTTGAAGTGGACGGCCTGCGTCTCAATCCGGGGCGTCAGGAAGCGAGCTTCGACACCGAAGTGCTGGATCTTACCGGCACCGAGTTCACGCTACTCTACCTGCTGGCGCAGCGGCTGGGACAAGTGGTATCGCGCGAGCATCTCAGCCAGGAAGTGCTGGGTAAACGTCTGACGCCGTTCGATCGTGCGATAGACATGCACATTTCCAACCTGCGACGTAAACTGCCGGAACGTAAAGACGGGCAACCCTGGTTCAAGACGCTGCGCGGGCGCGGTTATTTAATGGTTTCAACAAGTTAAAATAGGTAGCTGCGGCATGATCGACAGTTTGACTTCGCGCATCTTCGCCATTTTCTGGCTGACTCTGGCGTTGGTACTGATGCTGGTGCTGATGTTACCCAAGCTGGACTCACGCCAGATGACGGCGCTGCTGGAAAATGAGTATCGTCAGGGCGTGATGCTGGAGCAGCATATCGAAGCCGATCTTGCCGCCGATCCCCCCAACGATCTGTTTTGGTGGCGACGCCTGTTTCGCGTGATCGAAAAATGGTCACCGCCGGGGCAACGTCTGGTTTTCGTCACGAGTGAAGGGCGCATTTTCGGTACGCTGCAAAAAACCGAAATGCAAATTGTGCGTAACTTTATCGGCCAGTCCGATAATGCCGACCATCCGCAGAAGAAAAATTACGGCCGGCTCGAGCTGCTCGGACCGTTTTCCGTGCGCGACGGTGAGGATAATTACCAGGTTTACCTGCTCCGCATGGCGAACAGCCCGCAGTCCGATTTTATCAATTTGCTGCTGGACCGCCCGCTGCTGTTACTGATCGTCACCATGCTGATCAGCACACCGCTGTTGCTTTGGCTGGCCTGGAGCCTGGCAAAACCCGCGCGGAAGCTGAAAATTGCTGCCGATGAAGTGGCGCAAGGCAACCTGCGCCAGCACCCCGAACTGGAAGCCGGGCCGCAAGAATTCCTCGCCACTGGCGTCAGCTTTAACCAAATGGTCAGCGCGCTGGAACGCATGGTTACTGCGCAACAACGCCTGCTTTCTGATATTTCCCATGAACTGCGCACGCCGTTGACACGCTTGCAATTGGCTACCGCGCTGCTGCGACGTCGCCAGGGTGAGAACAACGAGCTGAACCGCATTGAAACCGAAACGCAGCGGCTGGACAGCATGATCAACGATCTGTTGGTGTTATCGCGCAACCAGCACAAGAACGAGCTGGGGCGTGAATACATCCGAGCCGACGAGCTGTGGGGAGACGTGCTGGACGATGCCCGCTTTGAAGCCGAGCAAATGGGTAAAACGCTGGAA
Organism: Candidatus Symbiopectobacterium sp. NZEC151; assembly: GCF_025962655.1. Classification (GTDB taxonomy): domain Bacteria; phylum Pseudomonadota; class Gammaproteobacteria; order Enterobacterales; family Enterobacteriaceae; genus Symbiopectobacterium. The sequence continues at coordinate 63,258 of NZ_JAGFPE010000006.1, forward strand.
GTGCCTTATCCACCCGGCCCCTGGCCGCTGTTCGGTAACCGTTCCGCACTGGAAAGCGCCTTCGAAAACGTGGTGCGCAACGCCCTGCGTTACTCAAACACCCATATCAGCGTCGCCTTTGCCGTTGATAATCAAGGGCTCACCATTAACGTTGACGATGACGGCCCTGGCGTTAACCCTGAAGATCGCGAACAAATCTTTCGTCCGTTCTATCGCACCGATGAGGCGCGCGATCGGGCATCGGGTGGAACCGGGTTAGGGTTGGCAATTGTGGAGAATGCGATTACGCAACATAAAGGCTGGGTTAAAGCAGGAGATAGCCCGTTAGGAGGGCTGCGTCTGACCATCTGGCTGCCGCTGAACGAACGCTAAGCGCAGAATAACGACCTGGGGTACGGCGCGTTGCGCCGCCCCGCTAGCGCATGCGCTGAATCACTTGCAACAGTTCCGCTATCGCTTCTTCCCCACCATCTTCCAATACCGCCTTACGCACGCACCCGTTGGTGTGATCGGCCAGCAATTGATTGGCGACCGCATTAAGGGCGGAGCGCGCCGCAGAGATCTGATTAAGGATATCAACGCAATAACGGTCTTGTTCGATCATCTGACCGATACCGTTAACCTGACCGTTAATCCGGTTGAGCCGGTTCAGCAGCGCTTTTTTACGCGGCTGAACCACACGGCGCACGTCCGGTTCATCGGCAGAATTGGCCGCTTCAGTGGCAGCGGCACAAAACTCGCATTTACGCGACGACGTCAAAGCCGAGTCCTTCGACAGTGTCGCGGAAGACGTCTGGGTTGGCTTTTTCTGTCTCATTGTACTCCACGTTTACCAGACCGGTGTCCAGCGTGACCTGCACACCCTGAACCCCATTAAGCGCTTCCAGCGCGTTCTTGACCTTACTGGCGCAGCCGCCGCAGGACATACCTTGGACGTTGATTGTAGCATAGGACATAAAATACTCTCCATTTCACATTGTGTGACACCGGGCGGAGCCGGAAGGCTCAGGATATCAGTCGCGCCGGGTCGGTTTCCAATGACGTAACAGCAGTGAATTGCTCAGCACCGAAATCGAACTGAGCGCCATGGCACTCCCGGCAATAACCGGATTCAGTAACGACAACGCCGCCAGCGGAATGCCCAGCACGTTGTAGAAAAACGCAAAAAACAGATTCTGTTTTACCTTGCCGAGCGTCGCACGCGACAGGCTAATGGCATCCAGCAAGCTATCGAGGCGGTTACGCATCAGCACCACGTCCGCGGTATCCAGCGCGATGTCCGAGCCCGCGCCAATGGCGAAGCCCACATCTGCCGCCGCCAGCGCGGGGGCATCATTGATGCCGTCGCCCACCATACCGACACAGCGTCCACTGGCCTGAAGGCGCTGTATCTCCGCCGCCTTGTGCTCAGGCAACACCTGAGCCACCACGTTAGTGATCCCCACCTGTTTGGCAATCACCGCCGCCGCACGTGGGTTATCCCCGGTCAACATCATGACCTCGATGCCCTGGCCTTGCAGATCGGCAATCGCGGTGCGTGCATCGTCGCGCACCTTATCGGCCAGCGCAATGTACCCGAGCAGCAGCCCGGCGCGAGCCACGGCAATCACCGTTTTTCCCTGCGCTTCCAGTTTGGCAATCTGCGCCTGATCGAGCACGATGTCATTTTCAGCCAGGAAACGCGGTGACCCCAACAGCCAGTTTTCACCGGCCACCTCACCTGTTACCCCCCGGCCAATCACCGCCTGAAACCCACTCACCTCGACGGCTTCCACACCGGATTCCCGCGCATGCTGCACCAGCGCCTGCCCGAGGGGATGCTCGGAATGCTGCTCCAGAGAAAGCGCGACGCGCAGCAGTTCAGCGTCGGCCACCGCAGCCTCTGGCAGTACGTCACTGACCGAAGGCTTACCTTCCGTGATGGTGCCGGTCTTATCCAACACCAGCACCTGCAAACGCTGTACTTGCTCTAACGCATTGGCATTGCGGAACAAGATACCGGCCCGCGCCCCTTGCCCGGTACCCACCATGATCGCCGTCGGCGTCGCCAACCCGAGCGCACAAGGGCAGGCAATCACCAGCACCGCCACCGCGCTCACCAGGCTGGAGGCCAAATCACCGCTGATAAACCAGTGTGTCAACCAGGTAAGCAGCGCGATGGCTACCACCACCGGCACAAACACCGACGAGATTTTATCGGCCAACCGCTGCACTGCGGCTTTTGAGCCCTGTGCGTCTTCGACCATACGAATGATACGCGCCAGCGCCGTATTGCTCCCCACACCGGTGGCTTTGACACGCAGCATGCCGCTTTGGTTAAGCGTCGCGCCAAATACTTCGGCACCCACCGCTTTCACTACCGGGACACTCTCGCCGGTCAGCATCGATTCATTGACCTCCGAGAGGCCATCGAGAATGATGCCGTCAACAGGAACACTCTCACCGGGACGCACCACAAAGATATCGCCGCTGTGCAGGCTGGCCACATCGCGATCCTCAATCTCACCGTCCACTTCCACATGGGCGATGGGCGGTTGCAGGTTGAGCAGGCCTTCAATGGCAGCACCGGTTTTGGTTTTCGCTCTGCTTTCCAGCAGCTTACCCAACAGCACCAGCGTAATGATCGCGGCGCTGGCTTCAAAATAGAGATGACCGTGCGGCGTGGTCAGCAGCGTGAACAGGCTGAACAGATAGGCTACGCTGGTTCCCAGCGTGACCAGCACGTCCATATTGGAGGTGCCGCTACGTAACGCGCTCCAGGCGCGACGGTAGAAATGGCGTCCACTCCAGAACTGCACCGGCGTTGCCAGCAGTGCTTGCAGCCAGCCGGGCAGCAGATGCCCGCTGCCGAAAAACATTCCGCCCATTTCCGCCATCAGCGGCACAGTGAGCACGGCCGCAATCAGAAATTCTCGGCGTTCACGCTGCCACGCGCGTTCGCGCCGTGCACGTTCTTCGCCGCGCTGACCGCCTTCGACCACATGAGCCTGAAAGCCTCCCAGCTCAATCGCACGCACCATCTGTTCCGGGCTGACCACGCCGGGGCGATAGCGCACACTGGCTCGGCTGCTGGCAAACAGCACTGTCGCATGCACATCGGGCAGGGCTTCAAGTGCCGCCTGAATACGTTCAGCGCAGCGTTCACTGCTCATGCCGGAGAGTTCCAACGTCAGAGTCTGTTCAACCACGTCAAAACCGACTTTATGAATCGCCGCGACCACATCCTGCACCGAGCTGCTTTCCCCTTGCAGCCGGACACGCGCACGCTCGCTGGCGAAATTGACGTTAGCCTCCACCCCCGGCAAGCGGTTTAACACGCGTTCAAGGCGCACAGCACAGGCCGCGCAGGACATGCCGCTGATAGGAAGGTGCAATGAGAGAGGATCGCTACCATTAGTCATTTCGTTGTTATCCTTAGACTTTCCGTTAAAAGGCTTCGATATCTGCCTTGTCGGTGAGGGGATAACATACCCCTGAGTCAGTGAATTTTATACCCCACAAGGGTATTTTTATTAGCAAAACATAGCAAAAATTTAGATATGCATTAATTTCAATATGATAGGTAACATCATTCCAGTTTTCACAAAACCATATCCAAAAAAATCATTTTTAATACGCCGTTATCCTTTCTAGCATCAGATCGATTTTCAATATACCCCCTATGGGTTTATCAAATAAAAATGAGGGACATCGTGCTGACGGCTTGCACTGTAACCCCATGAATTCACACACAACAAATTTGGATAAGGGAAAACACATGACACGCTCAGCATCACGCTCTTGGCGGCAGCCTTACTCTCTTCGGTATCATCATTTTAGACTAAGCGCGGCGGCAGTTTTTGTCGCCAGCCTGACTTGCGGTATAGAAAACGCCTTTGCTGCGGATCCCATCACCACCGATACCCCCACCACGCAACCCGCAGACGCTGACAGCGAGGGGGCGAATCTGAGGGGAATTACCGTCTGGGGACAGGCGCGCACGGAAGATACAACCTCCTATACCGCGCAGGAAACTACCGTCGCCAGCAAGTTGCCGGTAGCGCTAAAGGATATTCCACAGTCCGTCTCTGTCGTTACCCGGCAGCGTATTGAAGATCAAAACCTCACTACGCTCGAAGATGCTCTGCAACAGGTTACCGGGGTAACGGTCACCCCCAACGGCACGGACACCAGCCAATATCGCTCGCGTGGCTACGCCTTGAACAGTTCGATCGATGGTGTGCCGGTTTATAGCGGCCTTAGCGGTTCGGAGCAGTTCGATCTCGCCATCTACGACCGTGTCGAAGTCCTGCGTGGCCCAACAGCACTGCTCAACGGCAGCGGCGACCCCGGCGGTACCGTCAACGTCGTCACCAAAAAACCGCGTGACCGTTTTGCCCTCAACGGCACGCTGAGCGCAGGCAGTTGGGACAACTATCGTAGCGAACTGGACGTCACCGGACCGCTGAACGAAAGCGGTACGCTACGCGGTCGCGCAGTGGGTATTTGGCAAGATCGCGATTTCTTCTATGACCGAACCCATCAGGAAAAAAAGGTGTTCTACGGCGTGCTGGAGTACGATCTGACGCCAGACACCACGCTCTCTGTCACTTTTGCCAATCAGCTTAACCACATTAAGGCCCCCTACTACGGTCTGCCCGCTTACACCACGGGTGCGCTGCTGGATGTCTCGCGCTCGCTCAATCCAACGCCTGACTGGGCCTGGAGCGACAGCCACACGCAGGAGTATGTTGCGGGTATCGAACAGCGCTTTGACAACGGCTGGACCGCCACCAGCAAATTCCGCTATCTCGACAAAGACAGCGGCTACAAAGACAGCTTCGTCTCCTCCGGCGTGGATCCGGAGACCCACACCGTCAGCTATTGGTACAACCGCCAGTTCGACAGTGAATACCGACGCTACGGTTTGGATCTCTACGCGGGTGGCCCTTTCCGACTGCTGGGCCGTGAGCATCAGGCACTGATCGGCTACAACTATGATGACTATGAGTATCAGTACGCGGGGTATAACCGGGCTGGCGCGCGGCAAACCGGCATCAGCCTGTTCGATCCGTCCGCAGTGCGTGAATACGATGTTACCCCCACCAACGGTAACCTGACGCGAACCATTCAAAGCGGCGTCTATGGTCAAACGCGCCTGCAACTGCTCGATCCGCTCACCTGGGTCGTTGGCGGTCGCGTCAGTAACTTCACCATTCGCAACCGTAGCATCAGCCCCTCCGCACCGACAGCCTGGTCCAAAGAGTCATCGGCCAACGGAGAGATCACCCCCTACACCGGTTTGATCTACGCCGTGACACCGCAGGTTTCCCTTTACGGCAGCTACTCTGAGATTTTTATCCCGCAAGATGCGCAACGTGCCGATGGCTCCGCACTTGACCCGCGTAAAGGCAAGCAATATGAAACCGGGGTGAAAGGCAGCTTCTTCGACGGCGCATTAAACGCCTCCGTCGCACTGTTCCAAATCAATGATATCAATCGCCCTATGGTCGATTTGAACAACCCGGATTCCTACATTGCCGCAGGGGAAGTGCGCAGCCGAGGGTGGGAGACCGAAGTGAGCGGCAGTCCGTTACCGGGGTGGGACATTACCGCAGGTTACACCTTCCTGCTGACCCGCTATCTCGAGGATGACACCGAATCCGGCACCTTCAGTCTGGGTGAGCCCAAACACAGCTTCAAGCTATGGAGCCACTACCGCTTAGCGGGCGGCCAGCTTGATGGACTCGGCATCGGCGGTGGATTGATCGCAACCAGCGCCTACAGCGGCGTGCGCGGCAATTCAGACGAGCGCTCTCAAGGAGGATATGCCTTGTTCAACGCCGCCATCAGTTACCCGATCAACAAGAACCTCACGGTATCGCTCAATGGCGAAAACCTGACTGACCGCAAGTACTACGCGAGCGTCGGCGGCCTGAATACCTATAACATCTATGGCGCACCGCGTAACTTCACGCTTTCGCTGCGCGCCAAATTTTAACGCTGACTGATGATGAGCAAACCCATGTCACCCGCCACGCTGCTGCTGCGCTACTGGCGCAGCGCGGAAAAATGGCGCGCCGCCGGATTGCTGGCGCTGATTATCACGCTGGAAATGGGCACGGTGTACGCCTCCGTGGAGATCAGCAACTGGCAGCGTCACTTTTTCGATGCGCTGGCGGATTTCCACTATGCCGCCATCAGCACGCTGATGTTCACCCTGGCGCTACTGATGGCACTTTCCGTGCTGAGCAAGGCCTTCAGCGTATGGTTTACCCAGTTGCTTACCCTGCACTGGCGCACCTGGCTGGTGGAGATCTTTTTGCAACGTTGGCTACAGCATCGCGCCTATCAACGGCTGGAAAGTCAGGCGCTGACGGATAACCCGGATCAGCGTATCGCAGAGGATTTATCCCTGTTGGCGGAAAAAAGCCTGTCGCTAGGGCTGGGACTGCTCAGCAATCTGGCGAACGCCGTCTCTTTTGCGGTGATCCTGTGGGGGCTGTCAGGGGCGCTATCGCTGTCACTGTGGGGACACGATATCCGTGTTCCCGGCTATATGCTGTGGGTCGCGATTGCCTATGCACTGCTCGGCTCGTGGATTATGGAGAAGGTTGGTGGGCCGCTGGTCGCACTCAGCTACCAGCGGCAGCGTTACGAGGCAGACTTTCGCTATCAGTTGGTCCGCGTGCGTGAACACGCGGAGCAAATCGCCTTTTATCGCGGTGAAAACGAGGAAGCGCGGCGCTTGCATGCCGCCTTCGCCGCCATTCGTCGCAACTGGCGCAGCCTGATGACCTACAGCAAACGCGTCGCGTTTACCGAGACGCTCTACATCGACGCCAGCAGCTTTGTGCCTTATCTGTTCGTTATCCCGCGTTACTTTGCCAAAGAAATTACCATTGGCGGCGTGATGCAGATGAGCGTTGGCTTTTCCCGGCTGCGCACCGCGCTCTCGTGGTTCCTGTTTAACTATCAGGATCTGGCATTGCTGCGCGCAGCGCTGCAACGGCTGTGTGATTTCGACGCGGCGCTGTGCCATTCACCACACAGTGATATTCAGACTACCCCTGCCGACGATGGCATTCTGCGTATTCGCGATTTGCACCTGCATCTGCCCGATGGCTCGACGCTCTGCACATTGCCCGATACCGACGTTCTGCCAGGGGAACGCTGGATGATTGTTGGAGGTTCTGGCAACGGCAAGAGCACGCTGCTCCGTGCACTGGCTGGACTCTGGCCATACGGCAGCGGCAGCATCGCGCTGCCCGGCGGAACCCGCCTGTTTCTCCCACAAAGAAGCTATCTTCCGGTGGGTACGCTACGTGAAGCGCTGTGCTACCCCACAGGGGTATTCGATGACGCCCACTGCCGGGAAGTGCTCAGGCAAGTAAGGCTTGAGCACCTCCTTGATGCGTTGGATCAGGTGCACCCGTGGGACAAATACCTGTCCGGTGGGGAACAGCAGCGTCTGGCCTTCGCAAGCATCCTGTTACAGCGTCCGGATTACGTTTTTCTGGATGAAGCGACATCCGCCCTCGATCGCGACAACGAAACCCATCTGTATCAGTTGCTGCACGATACGCTTCCGGCGACCACGGTGATCAGCGTGACGCACCATGCCCATCTGGCGCACTGGCATCACCATCAATTACAGGTGATTGCCCAGCCCAGAAACAGCGCGGGGCCGACATCGCCCTCAACCGTCGAAAACCCAACGCCGTTGCCGTCTGCCCAGGCCTGCCTGACGGCCACGACGCACACCATCGGGGAGCAATGATATGAACACGCTGACTGTGACGTTATCCGAGGGGACGCGCCTACGTATCGAGCAGGTTGTCACCGTCCTGCTGGCGGCCCTGCTACACGCGGGGGTGATTTATTACCTATCGGCGACATCGGCGGTGGTCATGCCGCCTTCGGCCGCGCCTGCGATCAGCGTGGAACTGGCACTCAGTGCCGAAACAGGCATAACCGCAGCGGCTCCACCCGCGCAACCGGCAGAAGCGACACCGCAAGAGAGTACGCCGCCACCCGAGCCGCAAACGCCCGCCGCTGTGCCACAGGAGGCACCCGCACCGGAAGCCGTGAAGCAGCCACCGGCGAAAAAACCGGTAGCCAAGGCACAGGCCCGCAAAGCGCCAAGCGCTGAACCACAGCAAACGGCCGAGCGGAGCAATGCAACACCGGGCAGTCATGCCAGCGCCAACACGGAAGCCCCGGCGTCCGCCAGCGCGTCAACGGCATCCGAAGGTGCCATTACGCCAGCGTCTGCCACTGCGGATCACCTGAATAACCCACCGCCGCAATACCCTGCTCTGGCGTTGAAGCGCAAATGGCAGGGCACGGTACAGCTACGGGTACAGGTGCTGGAATCCGGGCGGCCGGGTGAAATCCAGATAGCACGCAGCAGCGGGCGCGACATTCTCGATCAGGCGGCGGTGGCGGCAGTCCGGCAATGGTCATTCGTTGCGGCGCGCCGGGGAGGAACACCGATGGAGAGCTGGGCCAGCTTTCCGCTCAGTTTCAAACTGCAATAGTGCCAACCGGCACTCTTGTTAACCGGGGCTGCATGGCAACCTGGCTGCGCCCTGACAATAACACTATCGAGGTGACAAATGACTCTGCTCAACAACAGCGGGTATTCCATAGAAACGTTGACGATCTGGTTACTGATCGTCTTCTCCACCCTCACCTGGTCACTGGTGATCATCAAAAGCGTACAGTTTTCACGTCTGAAGCGGCGCGACCGGCACTTCCTGCACGCGTTCTGGCAAGCAAAAGCGCTGGCAGATGTCCATGGGGAATACCCCCAGCATATGGGCGCTGCCGCCAATGTCGCCCACGCCGGGCTCGCCTCACTGGCGGTTGATAGCCCCGCCAACAGTGGACTGGCGCAGTCCATCGATTTTCAAGACCGCTTCGAGCGCGCCCTGCGGCATCAAATTCAACGCGAGAGCCAACGGCTGGAAGCCGGTCTGGCCTTGATGGCATCCATTGGATCCATTTCGCCGTTTATCGGCCTGTTTGGCACCGTGTGGGGCATCATGGAAGCGTTGCAGAGTATCAGCCAGGCAGGCAGTGCCAGTCTGGAAACCGTCGCCGGTCCGGTCGGTTCTGCCTTACTGGCTACCGGGATTGGTATCGCCGTCGCGGTTCCTGCGGTACTGGGATACAACTACTTTTTGCGTCGGGTAAAAAACGCCGTCGCCCGTTTGGATAACTTCGCCCACGATTTTTACAATGTGGTGCAAAAGAACGGCTTCAGCCTGACACCCGCGACTCAGCTCGCATCACAGTCCTGACAGGAGCACTACCATGGCATTTTCTCCCCACTCTACATCGGAATTGCAAAGCGAAATCAATGTCACGCCTCTGGTGGATGTGATGCTGGTACTGCTGGTGGTGTTTATTGTCACCGCGCCGTTGCTCACCAACGCCGTGCCGGTCAATTTGCCGAAAACAGCGGCCACCGCACCGCCCGATACGCAGCAGCCGCTGGTGGTCAGTATCGATGATAACGGCCAGTTATTCGTTGCACAGACGCCGCTGCCCCTTGAACAGTTGGAATCGCGACTGCTCGCGGCGCGTAGCGAAAATGAACGCCTTCAAGTACAACTGCGCGCCAGTGAAACGGTAAATTATGGCCTGGTGGCAAAATCACTGGTCAGTATTGAGCGCGCGGGCATTAGCAAGGTGGCGATTGTGACGGCACGCTAACCCCTCAATATGCCTAACTGAGCATAAACAGAAGCCTGCCGAGACTCGATTTCAGTCATCTGCCTGTTGTGTTTTGCTGCCCCTCCAGTAGAGTGAGCGGTATTTCCGGCTATTCATCAGGGCAGTCAGTTTGAGCAAAGCGTGGTGCAACCGCTTTGCTCCTTGTCCGTCAAACAGGAAGTGATAATGAAAGGTGTTTCCTTATTGGCTGGCGCACTTGCACTGCTTTTCAGCGGCCAGGCGTTAAGTTCAGGTGATGACGTATGCGGATTCTCCGATGCCGAATGCGGCATTGCGGCGCTGCCTTATCTGGAGCCCAATAACGACACCCGCGTCAATCTGATCCTGCTGCAAAGCAGCCGCCACCATTTGGCCCTTCCGCTGCCACAGCCATTGCCCGATCAGACACGAACCCGCGTGAACCCTTTTACCGCCTATCGCGTCATGGGGCTGACCGCCAGTGAGACCAGCGAGGACGACACCACGGCGGACAGTCTGAATCAACCCTCACCGCTGACGGTCAAAGCCAAGCAGTTAGGCCTTCCTCCCGAGGTGCAAGCGCAGATGGATACGCTGGCGCCGGAGGAAAACGAGGGCCGCCATATTTCCAACGATGTCAGCGCGGTAGAGGCCTTTTTCGATGTGCTGCTGGCAGATACCCAACTCACCGCACCGCAGCGCATCCCGTTGGCGCAGGCCCGCATCAACATGCTCGCCTCCGCAACCACGTTAGACACCATGACCCGCGATCTCGCGACGCTGCCTGCGGACGGCCATGTCGGAGAGCTCAAGCAGTATTTGATCAACGCGGTGGCTTTCTATCAGGGCCTGTTTGAACAAGCCAACAGCGGCTTTCAGTCGCTAACCACGGCCAACCAGCCGTGGGTGGCCGAAACCGCGCGCTACATGTTGATTCGCGTGTCGCTGAATCAAGCGATGGAAAATGCGCTGGATGAATACAACATGTTCAATGTCGATAAGGCTGACAAGGAACAAGGACGACGCGCGGTCGAACGTATTGATGCCTATCTGCACGCCTATCCGAAGGGCCGTTATGCCGATTCTGCCCGTGGACTTTATCGGCGCGCCTACTGGGTGATCGGCGATGAAAATGCCCTGTCGGCCCGTTATCAGCGCGTGATTGCCGCGCAGAAAGATCTGGATGCGTTGCAGACGATCAATAACGAAATCGACAATAAGCTACTGGAAAGCGGCAGCTTTATTCAGACGCCAGACGCGCCGTTGCTGATGCTGGTGCAAGATCTGAAACGGCTGCGCAGCGACAAAGGCTGGATGCAGTGGCCCGCATTGTCAGAAGCCGAGCTGATCGCCCAGCAGGCGATGTTTGACGATGCCGGTATGCAGCAGCAGTATCGCTATCTGCACGCCGCTTTCCACTATTACCAACAGCGAGATGCGGTGTCCACGCTGGCGTTGATTCCGGAAGAGACGGGCAACGACCTGACGGACACTACCGATTTCAGCCTCCAGGTACTGCGCGGTTTGGCGCTGGAGGCCGAACACGGCTGGCAAGCGGCGGAAACGCACTGGCGGCATCTGTTAACGTTGAAAACCAACGAAACGCAGCAGCAGTATCTGCAACTGTCTCTGGCGGAAACGCTGGTCAAAGCAGGTCACCCTGAGGCTATTTTTGCGTCTGACAGCCCGGTTAACAATCTGCGTTTCCGCTCTGCGGTGCTGAAAACCTCTGCCAATGCCGACCTGCTGCGCCAGCAAACCGGCGAGCAGCAAACCCATGAAGAACGCGCCGTGGCACTGCATACGCTGCTGACCCAATCGCTGGTGCACCGTGACTATGCCGCCTACCTCAAAGACAGCGAGCTGTTGCGCACCATTGCACCGTTGAAAAGCGCAGAAAACGCCAGTTGGAATATGGAAGACCTCACCGCCTTCACCTGGGATGGCAGCGATACCGAAGAGGGGTATCAGTGCCCGGCGCTGACTACGGTGGTGTCTACGTTAAATAAACGGCCTAATGACGCCCACGCCACCAACTGTCTGGCGGAATTCTTTTTCCGTACCGGCAATGAAGTCGGGTTCGATTGGGGTGAAAGCAATCAGTTGGAAGCCTTGACCAACGCGCCCAGTCAATTCAACGGGAAAGCCTATTCCCGGCTGGATGCCTACCTGAAAGTGATTGCCGATCCGCAGGCACCGCCGGAAGACAAAAGCTACGCGCTTTATCGTGCTATCTACTGCTATGCGCCCAGCGGCATGAACGATTGCGGCACGCAAGAGATCAGCAAAACAACGCGCAAAGCCTGGTTTACCCAGTTGAAAACCGAATTCAAAGGCAGCCAATGGGCCACGCAGCTCAAATACTATTGGTAGTCGCCTGCGTTCTGTTCACGAACGTCGCCCATGCTGAACGCGTCAATGCCGCCCATTATCAGGATTTTTGGTTATGGGCGGCCGTCAAACCGCAGCCAGTGCTGCATCAGGCACACACGCTCTACCTGCATCAGGGGGAAATCGCCCGCCGTCACGGGAAAACCGTGTTTTTGCGCCAGGGACTGCCTGCCAGCGCGCTGCGGGTGGACAACCTGTGGCTCTCCTACCGCATTACCATGTTGGATCTCTCGGATAAACACCTCAACCGGATGCTGAAAGCGCAGGCGCGCTGGCGCGCATTGGGTAACCAGGTGAACGGTATCCAGATCGATTTTGATGCCCGCAGCTATCAGTTGGCTCGCTACGTGAAATTTCTGCAAACCCTACGCCAGCGCTTACCCGCCGATACACAGCTCAGCGTTACCGGGCTGCTGGACTGGGCCAAAACCGGGGACGTCGGCACGCTTAACCGGCTAGGCGGCGTTATTGATGAGTTGGTGGTGCAGACTTATCAGGGCCGATCGACGGTGACACGCTATGCGGAGTACCTACCCGCGCTGCTGAAACTGCAAATTCCCTTCCGTCTCGGCCTGGTACAGCACGGGCAATGGGACGAACGCTGGCAGCACCGTTTGGCCGCGTCGCCGTATTACCGTGGCAATGTGGTGTTTCTCGTCAACCCGCCGCCAGAAAGGGTCGTGTTCAGTAAATAGACACCCGTTAGCTGCCGCCGCCAAACCCGTTCTGCCGCCATGCTTCGTAGCTGATGATGGCAACCGCATTCGAGAGGTTAAGGCTACGATTGTTCGACTGCATGGGAATGCGAATACGCTGTTCCGGCGTAAAACCGTCACGAATCGCATCCGGTAATCCCGCGGTCTCCGAACCGAACAGCAGCACATCGCCCGGCTGATAGGCGGGTTGATCGTAAGGACGGCTGCCTTTGGTGGTGCAGGCAAAAATACGCTGACCGGCTACCGCAGCCAGAAAATCCTGGTAATTTTTATGGCGGCTGACATTCGCCAGATCGTGATAATCCAGCCCGGCGCGGCGCACCTTTTTCTCATCCAGATCGAAGCCCATCGGTTCAATCAGATGCAATTTGCAGCCATTATTGGCAACCAGACGGATGATATTACCGGTGTTTGGGGCAATTTGTGGCTCATAGAGCGCAATATGAAACATGAGAATAGGTCAACAAAAGCGGTTCAGGCCGCCAGTATATAACAAGCCACCCCTGCGCCCTAGGCAGGAATTCAGACAACATGCCGCGACGTTTTTCTACCAGACGCGTACACTGTATACAGGAGGTACGCATCATGACCCGTTATCTGATCCCGATATTTTGTCTGGCCCTGGTGTCGCTTGGCACGCAGGCCAATACCCAAAGGCTCACCACCCAGCAACAACAGCAAGAAAATGGCATTCCCAGCCAGCAGCGCATGCAACAGCAAATGCAGCAAAACCAGCAGTTGCAGCAACAACAGCTGAATCAGGACATTCAGCGCCGTAGCGAGCAGCAACAGCAGGAGTTGCGGCGTCAGCTCCAGCAAAATCAGCAGCGGACTCAGCAACAAAACCCGCCCCGCTACTGACCTGCTACAGACTCACCCCCATCAGCGCCAGAATCAGCGGCGTGGTTAGCGCCGCCAGCGCCGTTGATAACAGCAGGCTGGCGGCAATCGGGCCGCCCAGCACGTTAAACTGGCGCGACATCAGGTAGAGGTTAACGCCTACCGCCATCGAACCCAGCAGAACCACCACGCGGGTTTCCATCTCTGGCAGTCCGAGCATCACCGCCAGCCCCCAGATAACCAAAGGCTGCACCAGCAGTTTGAGCACACACACCACGGCGCTGATTTGCCAGCCATCGCGCACCCGATATTCTGCCAACCCCATGCCGAGTGAAATCAACGAGAGCGGCACCGCCGCCTGTGACAGCATCCCTACCGGCTGATCAACAAAGTCCGGCAGAGAGAATCCGGTCAGGCTGAACAGCGTGCCGGATAAGATGCCGATAATCAGCGGATTTTTCAGCACCCCGACCGCCGTTTTGCCAAATCCTTGCAGCGATAGCGCTCCGTTGCGCGCCCACTCCACCGACACGGTGACCAGCGTCCACAAAATCAGGCCGTTAAACACCAACACCAGCGCCACGGAAGGCACCGCTTCTTCGCCAAGAATGGTGGTGGCCAGCGGCAACCCCAGCATGACGTTGTTGGAAAAGATACCGCTTAGCGCAAAGACCGAGCCGGAGACGCCGTCCAGATCAAACACCTTGCGGGCAACGATACGGCCAATCACGAACACGATCAGGCAACTGCCGAAAAACGCGATCAGCAACCGGGCATCCACCGGAGGACGTTTGGAGAAATCACTCATCATGCGAAACAGCATGGCAGGCAGGGCAACCGAGAAGACAAAGCGGCTGACGCCATCGGTGAACGCAGTGGGCCATTTGGCAAACCGGATCAGGCTGTAGCCAAGAATAATCAATACAAACAGCGGTAGTGAAATCACCACCTGGTGCCAAAAGGAGAGTACAAAGGGGGGCATAGGGTAATCCTTCAATGCCTCACTCAGCAGCGCCAGATAGCCTGATTAATGTAAGCGCCCACTAACAAGTTCGGCCACATCAGGCAACCTCGCACATACGGAAAGGCGCGCTATAACCGGCTTATTAGACGAATTATTATCTCCCCTGAGCATCACTCAGGGGATGTGGGCGGATTTAGCCGGCGACAAATTCCGCGCCGATTAAATCTATCCGGTCTGTACAGATGCAGTCAACGCCCCAGGCCAGCAAATCGCGCGCGCGCGCCGGTGCGTTCACGGTATAGACCAAAATGCGCAGCCCAGCCGCTTTCAGCAGCGCCACCCGTTGTGCATCCAGCAGTTCATGGTTGAGATGAATGGAAACACAGCCGAGATCGCGCGTCAGACGCAGCCAATCTTCGTCCCACTCATCCAGCAACAGCCCGCGCGGCAACGCTGGCACCGCCTGCTGTGCGGCGGCCAGTGCTTCAACGGAGAAAGAGGAGAGCAGCGGCTCAATCGGATGGTCGCGCCACAACTGTGCCGCCGCCTGCGCGACGATACGCCCCGTCAGGGTTTCCTGCCCGGTCGTGGGTTTGATCTCGATATTGGCCGCTAAACCGTACTGCTTGCAACGCGCCGCCACTTCGGACAAAAGAGGTAAGCGCTCACCAACAAATTGTTTGTTGTACCACCCACCCGCATCCAGCCCGACCAGTTTATCCCACGGCAAATCGCCCGCCACGCCCCAGCCGTTGGTGGTTCTTTCCAGCGTATCATCATGCAGCAAAAAGATTTCGCCATCCTGAGAGAGCTTGGCATCAAACTCGATCATTTTATGCCCGTGATGCGCTCCCACGTCGATGGCGGCCAGCGTGTTCTCCGGTGCCAAGGCACCGCCGCCACGATGGGCGACAATCGCCGGATAAGGCCACTGTTTTTCCATTATTCCACCCGCAATCCGCTTTCAGTATCAAAGAAATGCCACGCCTGCGGCGGCAGGGCCAGCCACAAGGTGTCGCCGCGCGCCGGGCACTGTTCATGAGAAAGGCGCACTACCACCCGCTGTTCCCCCCATGCACCGTGCGCCAGGTTATCCGCGCCCAGCAGCTCGAGGGTGGTCAGCAATAGCGGTATGCCACCCGCCTCACGCGTGGTCAACTGAATATGCTCCGGTCTGACGCCCAGCGTCAATGCCCGCCCGCCCCACTCGGGTTTTGCCACCGGTAACGGTAGGACAAACTCCGCGCTGAACATAAACTGCGTGCCGTCATCGCTGATGCGCCCGGCCCACAGGTTCATGGCCGGAGAGCCGATGAAACTGGCGACGAACAGCGAGGCCGGACGGCGATAAATTTCCGTCGGCGGCCCAATCTGCTCGGCAATCCCTTTGTTCATCACAATCACGCGCTCTGCCAGCGTCATGGCTTCCACCTGATCGTGCGTGACATACAGGCTGGTGGTGCGCAGGCGCTGATGCAGTTGCTGAAGTTCAAGGCGCATCTGCACACGCAGTTTAGCATCCAGGTTGGAGAGCGGTTCATCGAACAAAAATACCGCGGGTTCACGCACGATAGCGCGGCCCATGGCGACCCGCTGACGCTGCCCGCCGGAGAGCTCGCGCGGTTTACGCTGCAACAGCGGAAGAAGCTCGAGAATACGCGCAGCATCTTCAACACGCTGGCGGATCTGCGACTTACCAAAGCCACGGATTTTCAGCCCATAGGCCATGTTGTCATAGACGCTCATGTGCGGGTACAGCGCATAGTTCTGGAACACCATGGCGATACCGCGATCTTTCGGCTCCCGCTCGGTCACCCGTTCGCCATCGATATAAATATCACCGCTGGTGGTGCGTTCCAATCCAGCCACCATGCGCAGCAGGGTTGATTTCCCGCAGCCAGAAGGCCCGACCATCACCACAAACTCACCATCCGCCACATCCAGATCGATGGGCTGAATCACCTGTGTTTTACCGTCATAGGATTTGGTGACGGCCTGAAGTTTTAAACCTGCCATATCGTCTTATTTCTCACTATCCACCAGACCACGCACAAACCAGCGCTGCATCAACAGCACCACCAACAGCGGCGGCAACAACGTCATCAACATCGCCGCCATCACGTGGTTCCATTGGGTGGCGACATCGCCAGAGGCGATCATGCTTTTCAACCCGGCCACTGCGGTGCCAAGGTTAACGTCGTTGACGATCAGCAGCGGCCAGAGATACTGGTTCCAGCCGTAAATAAAGGTAATCACAAACAGCGCCGCCAGATTGGTACGCGAGAGCGGCAACACCATATCGAAAAAGAAACGCATCGGGCTGGCACCATCAATGCGCGCCGCCTCCATCAACTCATCCGGCAGCGTCATAAAAAACTGCCGAAACAGAAAGGTGGCGGTAGCCGACGCCATCAGCGGCAGCGTCAAACCGGTCATGCTGTCCGTCATGTTCAAATGGGCGATCACTTCCACCGTCGGGAAAATACGCACTTCCACCGGTAGCATCAGCGTTAAAAAAATCATCCAGAAGAACAGAGAGCGGCACGGAAAACGAAAGTAGACAATCGCGTAAGCTGAGAGAATCGAGACGGTAATTTTGCCGAAGGTGATGGCTAATGCCATCACGGCGCTGTTGAACAGCATCTTGCCGAACGGCGCATTGTTCGAACCGGCACCGTGGTGCCAGACATACACCAGATTGTCCCACAGCTGCGTGCCGGGGATCAGCGTCATCGGCGTTTGAAACACCGCCTGATTGTCCAGCGTTGCCGCCACCACGGCGACATAGAGCGGAAACAGAATGGCAAGTACGCCGATTACCAGCATCAAGTGGCTGAAAATATCCAGCCCGCGACGATTTTCAATCATCGGTGCACCCCTTAGTAATTGACCTTGCGTTCCACAAAGCGGAACTGAAGGACTGTCAATCCGACCACCAGCAGCATCAACACCACCGACTGCGCCGCAGAGCTGGAGAGATCCAGACCGGCAAACCCTTCACGGTAGATTTTGAAAATCAGGGTGGTTGTAGCCTGCATCGGCCCACCCGCCGTGGCGGCATCGATAATCGGAAAGGTGTCGAAAAAGGCATAAACCAGATTGACCACCAGCAGAAAGAAGCTGACGGGCGAGATCAGCGGTAGCACCAGATTGAAGAAACGGCGCACCGGGCCTGCGCCATCAATGGCCGCCGCTTCCACCAGAGAGCGCGGGATGGACTGCAACGCCGCCAGGAAAAACAGAAAGTTATAGCTTATCTGCTTCCAGATGGACGCCAGCACCACCAGAAACAACGCCTGGCCGCTGTGAGTGGCGTGATTCCAGTCATAACCCCACTGGCTTAAGCCATAGGTGATTAATCCGCCGGGGCTGAACAAAAACATCCACAGCGCGGCCGCCACCACCGGAGCCACCGCGTAAGGCAGAATAAACAGGGTTTGGTAAAGGCGGCGACAGCGCAGCACATAGTCCACCAACGCCGCCAGCAGTAACGACACGCTCATGCCGCACACCGTTACCAGAGAACTGAACACCATGGTGGTATAGAAGGCGTCCAGATAGTAGCTGTCGCTCATCAGGTGGCGGAAGTTTTCGAGGCCGACAAACTCGCTGGAGAGCCCAAAGGGATCAAGGCGTTGCGTGGAATACAACAGCGCCTGACCGGCAGGCCAGATAAAGAAAATCACCGTGATAGCCAGTTGGGGAAACACTAACGCATAAGGTAACCAGCTACGGCCAAAGACAGGGCGGGATGAGGTCATGCCACATACTCAATCAAAGAAGGGGAAAACAGGGCGACAGATGTCGCCCTTGGTTGCTGACAAACCCTTTTCTGCATGTCCGTGTTTCCCGGCGAATCACGACGAGGGGCCATTATGGGGTACATCCATGTACCCCACCCTACGGGCCAGCGCACACGCTGTTCAAATTTGCTCCAGGCAAATTTGTCGGCGGCTTACGCCGCTACGACCCCATCGCCGTACTTCACCTAACAACGGACTTTGTCATCCGTCTGGAGACGACGAGAAAGTGTCTGCAACCTTACTTGGTGGACTGCTCGAAGCGACGCAACAGTACGTTGCCGCGCTCAACCGCCGTATCCAAGGCTTGCTGCGGCGTTTTCTTACCGGTCCAGACGCTTTCCAGCTCTTCATCCACGATGGTACGGATCTGCGGCATATTGCCTAAGCGCAGCCCTTTGGTGAACGCCAACGGCGGCTTGTTCAGCATTTGACGCGTCGCAATGTCCGCACCGGGGTTCTTCTCATAGAAACCCTGCTGTTTGGTCAGCTCATACGCGGCGGTGGTGATCGGCAGATAGCCGGTCTTCTGGTGCCATTCGGCGGCCATTTCCGGCTGCGCCAGGAACTGCATAAACTGCGCTACGCCTTTGTAAGTGGCATCGTCTTTGCCGCCCATCACCCACAGGCTGGCACCGCCGATAATGGCGTTCTGCGGCGCGTTCGGCACCTCAGCGTCATACGGCATCATTCCTACGCCATAGTTGAATTTGGCATGCGCGCGGATATTCGCCAACGAACCGGACGATGCGGTAGTAATGGCGCAATCACCGTTATAGAACTTCTCGGTCGACTCGTCCTTACGGCCGTAGTAGGTGAAGTCCCCTTTCTTGTTCATGTCCTGCAACAGCTGGATATGCTTGATTTGCGTCGGCTTGTTGAATTCCAGCACCGCATCCGTGCCGTCGAAGCCGTTATTCTTGCTGGCGATCGGCAACGCGTGCCAGGCGCTGAAGTTTTCAATCTGAATCCAGCCCTGCCAGCCGCTGGCGTAGCCGCACTTCATGCCCGCTGCGCGCAGCTTGGCCGTGTACTCCGCCATTTGCTGCCAGGTTTTCGGCGGTTGTTCCGGGTCCAGCCCGGCTTTTTTGAAGGCGTCTTTATTGTAGTAAAGCACCGGCGTTGAGCTGTTGAACGGCTGTGACAGCAGGTGTCCCGTTTTCGCGTCGGCGTAGTAACCGGAGACGGTCGGCACAAACACGCTCTCATCAAAGTCGATTCCGGCATCTTTAAATACCTGATACACCGGTTTGATCGCCTTGCTCGCCATCATGGTGGCGGTGCCCACTTCATACACCTGAAGGATGGCGGGCGCGTTACCGGTGCGGTAAGCCGCGATGCCCGCCGCCAGGCTCTGCTCATAGTTGCCTTTGTATACCGGCACAATTTTGACATCGGGGTGCGATTGGTTAAAACGCGTCGCCAGTGAATCCACCGTTTTTCCCAGTTCGCCTTCCATCGAATGCCAGAAAGGGATCTCGGTAACCGCGTGAGCGTTAGCGTGATACGCCAACGTCAGCGCCACCAGAACCGCCGCATTACGCAGCGTCCGTGTCTTAAGCGCGTTAAACATGCCTGTCTCCTGCCATAAAGGTGAGCACCTGTGCAAAGGGGTGCGTATCTTGGTCGAGGGGTAACATGGCACGGACGGATGACAGCAAGATAACCAAACGATGACACCCGCATGACACCCTGACCGTCACGCTCACGTAGCAGAATTACCGACAAGATTTGTGGCTCATATCGCGAATCGGGATAAATGTTTACCGGCAGGGTGCCGATACCAAAGTAATCATCTGTTTTTTTACTCATTACCGCGTGAAAACACACAGCGAACCTGCTTTACCGACAAACTCGAAAAAAAATGGGGAACCTATGCAGCGCATACGCAACATTAAGTTGGGAACATTACTCGGTAGTGGATTTGCTGCCGTGATCATTATCGGCGTGTTGGTGGCGGGCTTTGGCCGCATGCACCTCGCCGGTTTGGGCCAAACTACCGACGGCCTCGCCAAACAGCATCTGAATAACCTGTTTGTGTTACAGGAGCTGAAAGACAACCTGAACGTCACCATTAAAGCCACACTGCGCATGCTGCTGATGACAGACAAAAAAGAGCTGAGCGACAGCCAGGCATTGATCGAAAAAACCAGCGCGCAAAACGGCAAGTTAGTGGAAAAACTGGAAGCCAATCTGCACGCGAAAGAAGTGCGCGCCATTCTGAGCGAACTGCAACAAAACCGTGTTGCCTTTGCCAAACTCGGGCGTGAAGCCGTTGGTATGACCCTGACCGACCGTCAGGCGGAAGCGGCCATACTGGTTAAAGGCCAATTGGAACCGGTGCAAACCGCCATGTTTGGCAACCTCAACACCATGATCCAACTGCAAAAAGATCTCACCGCCCAGATAGCGACCAACGCCGTGGCTGAAGCGGAAGAGGATGGTAACAGTCTGCTGATCCTCGCGGCACTCTCCGCCCTGTTAGCCGCCGTTATCGCCTGGTTTATCACTCGCCATATTAAAAAGCTGCTGGGCGGCGAGCCGATCTACGCCATGCAGGTGGTGCAAGAGATTGCGCAGGGTAATCTGGCCGTTCCGGTAACGCTCGCCGACGCGGATAACAGCAGCCTGCTGGCCGCCATGAACCATATGCGCGACAGCCTGAGCAAACTGGTGATTCAGGTGCGTGAAAGCAGCGAGTCTATCTCGACCGGTGCCAGTGAAATCGCCGCAGGCAGCACCGATCTCAGCCAGCGTACCGAAGAGCAGGCTGCCAGCCTGCAACAAACGGCGGCCTCGATGGAGCAAATCAACCAGACGCTGCGGCAAAACACCGATACGGTACGCTCCGCCACCGAGCTTGCCAACACCGCCAGCAGCACCGCCGCCAAAGGTGGAGAGGCGGTGGGCAATATCGTGCGCACCATGACCGACATTCGCGACAGTTCCCACAAAATCAGCGACATTATCACCGTGATCGACGGGATTGCCTTCCAGACCAACATTCTGGCCCTGAACGCCGCGGTGGAAGCGGCGCGCGCCGGGGAGCAAGGCCGCGGCTTCGCCGTGGTGGCAGGCGAGGTTCGCTCGCTGGCACAGCGCTCGGCATCAGCGGCCAAAGAGATCAAAACCCTGATTCAAGACAGCGTTAGCCGCGTAGAAACCGGCTCGAAGCTGGTCACCGATGCCGGAGCAACCATCGATGAATTAGTACGTCAGTCGCGCCATGTGGCCGATATGATTGATGAGATTGGTGTCACCACCCGGGAGCAGGGTTCTGGCATCCACCAGATCAATGATGCTATCACCCAACTGGATCAGGTCACGCAACAAAACGCGGCGTTGGTGGAGGAATCCAGCGGGGCGGCGGAGAGCCTGAACGATCAGGCGCGCCATCTGGTCGAACTGATGAGCGCCTTTCAGGTAGAGGGTGGCGCATTCCAGTACCGCGCGTCACCACGTACCTCAGCAACCCCCATAGCGCTGGGATATAAATAACCGCACCACGCTGCGATGTCGCCCTCATCGGCGGCATCGCTCACCGCGACATACCAGAGAAAAAATACCGCCAACGTGATACTGAATCCCCCTTGCGCGAAAGCGTCATTCTTTTTTCTTAAGTCAAATTAAAGGAGTATTTGATTACATCAATAACAAAATCACAAAACAAAAAGAAAATAAATCGGTAACCTATCAGTCAGTATTATTCCCCTTATCTGCACACTTACCTCTTTTTAGCCGTTTATTTTTCCTTAAATATTCCTAATAATGGCGCGTTATTTCGCCCAACAAAAAAATAGCGTGCCCCACGGCCGCTATTTGCATAAAGCATCCCTCCCCCTATGGCGTAAATACGGCATTACAGAAATTCGCATCCCACAGGAAATTGTTTAATTAAGGAGCGTTATGCGCATTATAAAAACCATGAAGATCGGCACCCTATTAGTCGCGGGCTTTAGCGGCGTCATTATTATCGGTCTGTTGGTCGCCATTTTAGGCCGGTCACAACTGGTATCCCTGGGAAATAATATGGAGACGCTCTCCAGCGACTCACTGGCCAATCTGCTGCTGATTCAGGATGTGAAAAGCAGCTTTGACAGTGTCGCTCGTACTGTGCGCAACATCGCCCTACAGCCGGACCGGCAAAAAAGGTTGGAGGAAAAACAGCTTGTTGATGAGCGGATCGCCCACAACACCGCCGTTTTAGCTACGTTGGATAAAAACCTGTCGACGCCTGCGGCTCGACAATCGATGGAACAGCTTAACCAAGCGCGCCCGGCCTACATACAGGCGGTTAACGAGGCACTGGCCTTGGGTCTCTCCGACGATCCCGCTGAACATGCACGCGCCGGGGACACCATTCTCAATCGCATGGTGCCTACGCAAAAGCCGGTATTTACCGCGCTGGACAGCATGGTGGAGGTGCAGAAAACGCAGGCGTTGGCAACGACCCAGAGCGCTATCGCGCAGGCCGACCGCGGCGGAAATCTGATCCTGACGCTGGCTATCGTGGCGGCGCTGGTGGGAGCATTGGTCTCCTTTCTGGTCACCCGCACGCTACGCCAACAACTGGGCGGTGAGCTTGCCTATGCGACCCACATTGCACAGCAGGTTGCCCAAGGCAATCTGGCAGTGGAGATTACGCTGCGTGCCAACGATGACCGCAGTATGCTGGCCTCGATGAACGAGATGCGCAATAGCCTGAGCGACATGGTGGATCAGGTGCGTCAAAGCAGTGAGGCCATCGCAACAGGCTCCAGCCAGATTGCCGCAGGCAGTGCCGATCTCAGCCAACGCACGGAAGAGCAGGCCGCCAGCTTGCAACAAACCGCCGCCGCCATGGAACAGATTAGTCAAACGGTACGCCAAAACGGCGAGACCGTTCGCAACGCCACGCAATTAGCCAATCAGGCCAGCACTACGGCCGCTCAGGGCGGTGAAGCCGTCAACCATATTGTGTCTACCATGAAGGATATCGCCGCCAGTTCCAGCAAGATCGGCGATATTATCGGTGTCATTGATGGCATTGCCTTTCAGACCAATATTCTGGCGCTGAACGCTGCGGTAGAAGCGGCGCGCGCCGGTGAGCAAGGGCGCGGCTTCGCCGTGGTTGCCGGGGAAGTTCGCTCACTGGCGCAACGTTCAGCGTCTGCGGCCAAAGAGATCAAAACGCTGATTAACGACAGCGTTGAGAAGGTGGATAGCGGCTCGCAGCAGGTTGAGCATGCGGGCGCAACCATTGAGGCATCCGTGCGTCAGGCGCACAACGTCGCCAATCTGATTGCCGAAATAGGCGTTACCACGCAGGAACAGGAATCGGGCATCGCACAAATTCATGATGCGATTTCACAGCTCGATCAGGTGACACAGCAAAACGCCGCGTTGGTGGAAGAATCAGCCAGCGCCGCCGACAGCCTTAACGAGCAGTCGGCCAACCTGGTTGATTTGATGCGCGTATTTCGCTTGCGCGCAGACAATCAGGTACCACGCCAATCGTTACCGCCGCAGGCACCAATAAAAACCCGCGTAACACCGACGCCCAGGCTAACGCAGGGCGCACAGTGGGAACGTTTCTAACCTAATCACAGTGGCTCCCGACACGGTATGTCATGGCGGGAGCTTCGCACCAATGAAAAGTACGTTTTTTTGATAATTTATATTGTCGCTTACTAAGCAAAATTAAATGGGCCGTGAGCCCGTACACGGGAAAATATTTTCCTTAATACAGCACAATATCTTTCAGCATTAACCCAAGCTGATGCCCCATTCTATTATTTACCGATTTTTCTCACGCTTATCTTTTCAGCACATATCCATTAATAATCATGCACAAGACGCGCGTTAAGGACGCAGCCACACATCAGGACGCTTTACCCTAAATAATTCGAGTTGCAGGAAGGCGGCAAGTGAAGGAATCCCGATGAGCTTACTCAGGTAAGTGATTCGGGTGACAAATCTGCCGGGAGCAGATTTGAACGCCGCTTGCGGCGGCCTCGTAAGAGGTGAGGCCCAGGGATGGGCCGAATAACGGACGCAGCCAACGCACCTGCAACTTGAAGTATGACGGGTATATAAGGAATAGGGACACTTATGCGATTTATTAAAACGATGAAAGTCAGCACCATGTTGGGCTCGGGCTTTGCGTCAGTGATTATCATCAGCCTGTGCGTGGCCATTCTTGGTCGCTCTCAGTTGATATCACTGGGCAATGATATGGAACTGCTCGCCAACCGTTCACTCAATAATCTGTTACTCACTCAGGAATTAAAAACCGGATTCGATGCTGTCGCCCGCTCAGTGCGCAATATGGCGCTGTATCAGGATCGTGCACGTAAACAGGAAGAGAAGCAGGTGATTGATACCACGATTGCCCGCAATACCGAGCTTCTGGAGACGCTGAATGACAACTCCACGCTCCCTGCTGGAAAGGCGTTATTGGCGCAGTTGGCCAAAATTCGTCCCGCGTATATGAATGCGGTGAAAGAAGCGGTAGCCCGGGAGCTCAGCGATAACCCGGAAGAAAAAATGAAGCTGGACGAGATGCGGCGCGCACAGTTACCGGTGTTCAAAACGCTGGATGATATGATTGATCTGCAAAAAAATCAGGCGATCAAGCTGGCCCAGCAAGCCATCGCGCAGGCTAATAATGGCGGAAACCTGATGTTGATTCTGGCGCTGCTGGCAACGGGATTGGGTGCGCTGATTGCGTTTCTGATCGCTTATACCTTGAGAAAACAGCTGGGTGGCGAGCCGGCCTATGCAACCCTCATTACCCAGCAAGTCGCTCAAGGGGATTTAGCCGCAGCGATTGCCCTGCGCCCTAACGACAGCAGCAGCATGCTGGCCGCCATGAACACCATGCGCAACAGTCTGAGCGCCATGGTGGAGCAGGTACGGCAAAGCAGCGAATCCATCGCCACCGGCTCCAACGAAATTGCCATCGGCAGTACCGATCTGAGTCAGCGCACGGAAGAACAGGCGGCTAATTTGCAGCAAACCGCCGCCGCGATGGAAGAGATAAGCCAGGCGGTGCGTCAAAACGCCGATGCAGTGCACAGTGCCGCACAGCTCGCCAACCAGGCCAGCGCCACGGCGGAAAAAGGCGGAGAAGCCGTTAACCAGATCGTGGCAACCATGAAAGCCATTACCACCAGTTCAGGCCAAATCAGCGATATTATCGGCGTGATTGATGGCATTGCATTTCAAACCAACATTCTGGCGTTGAACGCCGCCGTCGAGGCCGCCCGTGCGGGCGAACAAGGTCGCGGCTTTGCCGTGGTTGCCGGTGAGGTTCGCTCGCTGGCGCAGCGCTCCGCTTCCGCCGCCAAAGAAATCAAAACGCTGATCCATAACAGCGTAGAAACTGTCAATGCCGGCTCTACGCTGGTTGAAGAGACGGGCAGCACCATTGCAGCGTTAGTGGCGCAGGCAAGTGAGGTCGCCCATTTGATCGCCACCATCGGGGGAACCACGCGGGAGCAGGAATCGGGCATTGAGCAAGTTCACAGCGCGATCAATCAGCTCGATCGCGTGACACAGCAGAACGCTGCGCTGGTCGAACAGTCGGCCAGCGCGGCCGGAAGCCTGAACGATCAGGCAGCCCAATTGGTATCACTGATGCAAATGTTCCGCATTGCCTCAAGCGATAAGGCATTAGCGCCCCACACCATGCCGCAGAGTCCCCCTTCAGGGCGTGCACTCCCGCTACCGCAGGGTAGCCGGGAGAACTGGACACACTTTTAGCGTGTCCACCACATCACCGGCTTTCATAAACAACGGCGGTGCGCGACACCCTACTGGAGATGGTCAGTCAGGAACTGCCGTATCTGGTTCGACAACTGTGCTGAGGCGCGGTGTAGCGTAGCAAGCAACCGCTGAAAAACCAGCCTAGAACAGTGGACTCCCACCGCCATCATTCCCGCGCAGGCGGGAATCTCTTGCCGAAGAAACGCATTTATCCTGGCAGAGATCCCCGGCTTGCGCCGAGGATGACGAGAAGTAAAGTGGCTTTATCAGCAATCTCAACCACTCAACTTAGAGCGCGCGTTTCAGGCGAGCAACCGCCTCGTGCATCTGCTCATCCGTTGCGGTGGCAAACGAGAAACGCAGCGTGGCGTAATCAGGACGTTCCGGGAAGAAGAACTCACCCGGTACGAACACCACGCCCTGTTCCAGCGTTTTCTCCAGCCACTGCGTGGTGTTGAACGGCTCGCGGAAGCGCGCCCACAGGAACATGCCACCTTTGGGCTGGTTGAAGGTGATCACATCACCCAGCTCTTGTTCAATCAGCGATCCCAGCAGTTCACCCTTGTGCTTGTAGGCTTCGCGGATCTTGTCGATTTGGGTCGGCAAACGCCCCGACGCCAGATAGTACTCGGCGATGGTTTGCGACAACGAACTGGCGTGCAAATCCGCTGCCTGCTTGATGGTCGCCACTTTATGCAGCAGCCACTGCGGCAGGATCGCCCAGCCGAGGCGCAGGCCCGGTGCCAAAATCTTCGAGAAGGTGGAGGTGTAGATCACCGCATCGTTGTGACCCAGCATCTCTTGTCCCAGTTGGAACAGCGTCGGGTTACGCTCGTCGGTGAAACGCAGCTCACCGTAGGGGTCATCTTCAATGATCACAAAGCCATAGCGATCGGCCAGCGTAATCAACTGGCGACGACGCGCTTCGTTCAGCACCACGCCGCTCGGGTTACCAAAGTTTGGTACCAGATACACCGCTTTGATGCGCTGGGTGTGCAGCAGGGTTTCCAGTTCGTCCACCACCATGCCGTCTTTGTCGGATGCAACCGACATCACGCGCGCTTCCGCCAGCTCCAGCGTTTGCAGTGCCGCCAGATAGGTCGGGCGTTCCACCACCACCACATCATTCGGGTCAATCAGCGAACGCATTACCAGATCCAGCGCCTGCTGTGAGCCTGCCGTGACCACCATGTCGTCGGCGTGAGTTTTCACACCGCGCAGGGCGCACAGTTCGGCGATACGCACACGCAGCGTATCACTGCCTTCCGTCAAACCGTATTGAAACGCGTTTTTCGGCTGCTCGGTAATCGCACGCTGGGTCGCCTGGTTTAATCCTTCAAAATCGAACAAGGCATCTGAAGGAATTCCCCCAGCCAGAGAAATCACATGATCCATCTTGCTGTGTTTCAACAATTCCCGAATCGCCGAGCTTTTCAGCCTCGCCATACGCTGAGACAGTAATCCTTCCGTTGCCATTTTCATTCTCTTGATTCATCAGATAACACGATGGGCCAGACAACGCTGGCCCACCCAGACACTACGATTGTCGCGCAATAATGGCCGTTCAGACAGGGTTATCCACCGAGATAGGCAGAACGCACAGCC
The DNA here is from genome assembly GCF_025962655.1 of Candidatus Symbiopectobacterium sp. NZEC151. Taxonomy (GTDB): domain Bacteria; phylum Pseudomonadota; class Gammaproteobacteria; order Enterobacterales; family Enterobacteriaceae; genus Symbiopectobacterium. The sequence continues at coordinate 90,998 of NZ_JAGFPE010000006.1, forward strand.
TCATTTGCCAGCAAGGCGGCACCGGTATCTTCCAATACTACCCGACCATTCTCCAGCACATAACCACGATCCGCCAATTTCAGCGCCTGATTCGCATTCTGCTCGACCAGGAAGATGGTCATCCCTTCTTCGCGCAGTTGAGCGATAGTATCAAAAATCTGCAAAATAATAATCGGTGCCAGCCCCAGAGAGGGCTCATCCAGCAGTAGCAAACGCGGTTGGCTCATCAAGGCGCGTCCGATAGCCAGCATCTGCTGCTCACCGCCGGACATGGTGCCGGAGCGCTGCGCACGGCGCTCATACAAACGCGGGAACAGATCGTATACCCGCGCAATGCGCGACTGATACTGCTCCTTGTCGGCAAAGAAGCCGCCCATTGCCAGATTCTCTTCCACTGTCATGCGCGAAAACACGCGGCGGCCTTCTGGCACAATGGCGATGGCTTCACGCATAATCTGCGCCGTCTGCCACTGGGTGATGTCTTTTCCATCATAAATGATGGAGCCCGCCGTCGCGCGCGGATCGCCGCACAGGGTGCCGAGCAGCGTGGTTTTTCCCGCGCCGTTGGCCCCAATCAGCGTCACGATTTCACCCTGTTCGATGTGCAGACTGACGTCATGCAGCGCCTGGATTTTTCCGTAGTGCGCCGAAACCTGATTAAATGACAACATAGTGCTTATCCTTCCCCGAGATACGCGCGGATCACGTCCGGGTTATTGCGAATTTCAACCGGTGTTCCCTGCGCCAGCGGCGTTCCCTGATTCACCACGTAGATGCGGTCGGAAATGCCCATCACCAGCTTCATATCGTGCTCGATCAGCAGCACCGACACCTGGTGACGATCGCGCAGTTCAGCAATCAGGTGATCCAGCTCTTCGGTCTCTTTCGGGTTCAGCCCGGCGGCGGGTTCATCCAGCATCAACACGTCCGGGCGCGTCATCATGCAGCGTACAATCTCAAGACGGCGCTGCTGACCGTAAGCCAGATTACCCGCCTGACGGTTTGCCAAATCAAGCAGACCAACGCGCTCCAGCCACATGGCACCCAGTTCCTGCGCTTCGGCTTCCGCGCGACGGAAACCCGGCGTTTTCAGCAGACCGGCAAACACGCCGCTTTTCAGGTGTTGATGTTGTGCCACCAGCAGGTTTTCAATCACCGTCATTTCGCGGAACAGACGCACATGCTGGAAGGTACGCACCACGCCCATGCGGGCAATCTGCTGTCCCGGCAGCCCTTCCAGATGGCGATCGCGCAGCATAATGGTGCCGCCAGTCGGACGATAAAAACCGGTCAGACAGTTAAATACCGTGGTTTTACCTGCGCCGTTCGGCCCAATCAGAGAAACGATTTCGCCCTGATTCAGGTCCAGTTCTACATTGTTGACCGCCAGCAGGCCGCCAAAGCGCATGGTCAGGCCACGAACCGACAATAAGGGTTGGGTACTCATGCCTGTTCTTCCTTCTTCTCAACCTTCAGCTTCATCTCCGGGCGCTTCATCGGCAACAGCCCTTGCGGACGCCAAATCATCATCAGCACCATCAAAGCACCCAGCAGCAGCATGCTGTACTCGTTCAGATCGCGCATCAACTCACGCGATACCACCAGCAGGATAGCCGCGAGGATCACTGCGAACTGAGAGCCCATACCGCCCAGCACCACAATGGCGAGCACGAACGCGGATTCAGCAAAGGTAAAGGATTCCGGACTGACAAACCCCTGACGCGCGGCAAACAGCGTGCCGGCAAAACCGGCAAACGCCGCACTGATGGTAAACGCCGTCAGTTTGATACGGGTTGGGCTCAATCCTAACGAACGACAGGCAATCTCATCGTCACGCAGCGCTTCCCAGGCGCGTCCCAGCGGCATACGCAGTAAGCGGTTGATGACAAACAGGGTGGCGATAACCAGCAGCAGCGCCACCAGATAGAGGAAAATGATGCGATCGCTGGGGTCATACTTCAGGCCAAACGTTTCGTGGAAGGTGCCCCAACCGCCTTCGCTGACGCGGCGGCTGAACTCCAGCCCAAAGAAAGTGGGTTTGGGAATCTGGCTGATGCCGTTCGGGCCACCGGTGAACTCAGTGTTGTTGAGCAGCAGGATACGCACAATTTCACCGAAACCGAGCGTCACAATCGCCAGATAGTCTCCGCGCAGGCGCAATACCGGGAAACCGAGCAGGAAACCGGACAATCCGGCCACAATCCCCGCCAGCGGCAGGCTCTGCCAGAAACCCAGCCCGTAGTAGTGGTTCAGCAAGGCGTAAGTATAAGCGCCAATGGCGTAGAAACCGCCGTAGCCCAGCACCAAAAGGCCTGAGAGACCGACCACGACGTTCAGGCCCAAGCCCAGCATGACGTAGATCAGCGTCAGCGTGGCAATATCCACCGAACCGCGCGACACCAAAAACGGCCAGACCACCGCAATGATAATCAGCACCGCCGCCAGCACTTTCTGACGCGGCGTACTGCCGTCAAAGCTCGGGAGCACCAGTGAGGAGCCACCGCCAGACAGTTTGCGCATTCCACTTTGGAAGAAAGGACGCAGCAGTTGGAAGAAGAACACCACCACGCAGCCAACGCCGATCAGGTTCCAGCGCACAGCATCCGCCCCGCGCACCACCAACCTGGTGCCATCCAAGCCCAGTTGCATTCCCATCAGGAACGCCGCCAGCACCAGCAGCGTGAACGCCGATATCACCGCATTTAACAGGTTGAGCTGTTTCATACTTTCTCAACCTCCGGGCGGCCCAGAATACCGGTTGGCATCACCAGCAGTACCACAATCAGCAACGCGAAAGAGACCACGTCTTTGTACTCCGTACTCAGGTAGGCACTGGTCAGCGCTTCCGCCACCCCCAGCACCAGGCCGCCAATCATGGCACCCGGAATGCTGCCGATCCCGCCTAACACTGCGGCGGTAAAGGCTTTCATGCCCGCCATAAAACCGATATAGGGGTTGATCACGCCGTAGAACTGGCCCAGCAATACGCCAGCGACCGCCGCCATCGCCGCGCCGATCACAAAGGTCAGCGAGATCACGCGGTCAGTGCTGATGCCCAGCAGGCTGGCCATTTTCAGATCTTCCGCGCAGGCACGGCAGGCGCGCCCCATGCGGGAATAGCGAATAAAGGTGGTTAACGCCAGCATGGTGATGAAGGTGACTACCCAGATGGTCACCTGCATGGTGGTAATGGTGGCGGCAAAGCCGTTGCTTTCTCCGACAACCAGTTGACCATGCACCAGCGTCGGCAGCGCCACATCGCGCGAACCTTGCGTCAGGCTGACGTAGTTTTGTAAAAAGATCGACATCCCGATGGCGGAAATCAGCGCAATCAGGCGTTTGGAGTTGCGCACCGGTTTATAGGCTACCCGTTCGATGCTCCAGCCGTAAGCACTGGCGATCACAATGGCCGCGATAAATCCGGCACCGATCAGCACCCAGCTGACGTCGATACCCATCATCATCAGTGCAGCAATAACGATAAAAGAGACATAGCTACCGATCATGTAGACCTCGCCGTGGGCGAAGTTGATCATGCCGATAATGCCGTAAACCATGGTGTAGCCAATGGCAATCAGCGCATAGGTGCTGCCCAACGTCACGCCGTTGAACATTTGCTGAAGGAAATAGAGGAACTGCTCGGACATACCTTTACCTTAGAATTAACCCTTACACCTTAAGATTTTGCCCCCACGGCCTGAAGGCGGTGGGGGCATCGGTGTTCAGGAACTGAGTGGGCGGCAGCGATTATTTTGCGCTAGAAGTGCCGTCTGCATGCCACTCGAAGATGCCAAATTCAAACCCTTTCAGGTCACCCTTTGTATCCCAGCTCAACGGGCCCATTACCGTCTCTACGGTGTTGGCTTTCAGGTCTTTTGCGATAGCTTCCGGTTCCGCACCGCTACGTTCCATCGCGGTGGTCAGAGACTGCAACGCGGCGTAGGTGGTCCAGACGAACGGCCCGGTCGGATCCAGTTTTTTCGCTTTCAGCGCATCGACGATCGGCTGGTTGGCAGGAACCTGGTCATAACGTTTCGGCAGGGTTACCAGCATGCCTTCAGACGCCGCGCCCGCGATGTTGGACAGCGAGGAGTTACCTACCCCTTCCGGTCCCATGAATTTGGTGGTCAACCCCGCCTGACGCGCCTGACGCAGAATCTGGCCCATTTCCGGGTAGTAGCCGCCGAAGTAAACGAAATCCACGTTCTCTTTCTTCAAACGTGCGACCAGCGTGGAGAAATCTTTGTCCCCGGCGGTGACGCCTTCAAACAGCACCACGTTGGCACCCGCTTTTTTCAGGCTGTCCTGAACAGAACGCGCCAGACCTTCACCGTACTGCTGTTTGTCGTGCACCACGGCGATACGCTGCGGTTTGATGGTATTGACGATGTAGTTAGCGGCAGTCGGACCCTGATCGGAATCCAGACCGGTGGTGCGCAGCACCAGCTTGTAACCACGGGTGGTCAGATCCGGTGCCGTCGCCGCCGGCGTAATCATCAGCACGCCTTCGTCTTCATAGATATCGGAGGCAGGCTGGGTAGACGAGGAGCACAGGTGGCCAATCACGTAACGGATGCCGTCGTTAATCACTTTGTTGGCAACGGCAACGGCCTGTTTCGGGTCACACGCATCGTCATATTCGACGGCAACCAGCTTGTTGCCCTTCACGCCGCCTTTGGCGTTGATGTCAGCAATTGCCTGACGCGCACCGATAAACTCCATGTCACCGTACTGTGCAACCGGGCCAGACATGGCACCGACCACGGCAACCTTGATATCTTCTGCATGGGCCATCTGTGCGAACGCTGCTGCCATACACCCTAACAGTACGACTTTACCTTTAGCTACTTTCATTCGATTCACCCTATCTGTCGTTATGGAGTACGCCTGCAAACCTGTATCAACCCGCCATACTCAATCTTTTTCTTATAAGTAAGAACAGGTTAGGCTTTTTATTAGCTATACTTCGCTAATAAGGCGTTATTTTTCATGTCATTAAACAGGAATTTTATGCTGCAAATCAACTCCCGCAATCAGAAACAAGCGGTGTAAACAGCATAAAATACCAGCCTTATAAGCCACTATTTATTTTATACATAGTTAGTTATGCTGCTTTATGCAGCGATGGGCAACTCAATACTCGAAAAATCATCGGCGAGGAAAACATTTTCCCTATTAACCGTACAGAAAAACTTACACAACTGTTTATCTACATCACTACTACATTATGCTTTAGGCTACAGCTATGCTTTATGCAAACGCATTGAGAGGGTTATCGAAATGAAGCTCGCCGTCGAATGTCTCTCGTTATTCAGCGACCAGGATAGAATTGATCTCGCCAAGATTTGGCCTCACCAGAATCTCGACCTGCTGGAACAGAGTCTTAACCTGCACCAGCGCCTGTTCGCATCCCGCTTCAATGACCGCTTACTGGCAGCGGTGATGGTGGAGATTGATGGCGAATACGCGGAACTCGATGACCTGATGGTCAGAGAAGCCACGCGCCGCCGTGGTGTCGGCTTGCACCTGATTCAGGAGGTAGTGCGCCAGTTACCGGGCGTGAAAGAATTTTGGCTGACCGCCGCAGATCACGCTGGCGTCAACGAAGCCGTGCTGGATCGCTTTATGGAAAGCTGTGGATTCTTTCCGGTGTCAGGAGGGTGGCTCTACACGCGAAGTTAACCGCTAACAACGGGGAACCTCTCCCCAATACGGCAACGGAGCCATGCCGAACCAATACGCGGGCCGCGATGGCACAACGCACGCGTATTGGCATTGTCCATCAACACCAGAGGCTCATTTCACCCTCTCTAAAAATCGCTTCTTCCATCAAGAAAACCCATTCCCTGAATAGCGGATCGGGTATATTTCCCCTTACCTACCCCACTGGAAAATTATCTGATGCAGATTAGATCTGTGAGTATGGACACGCGTAACCCTATTCCAAAACATAATATGTCCTTTATTAGTACCTACAATAAGAACTTATTAAAGTTTCAGAAAGACATTGAAAACCAGCCGGAAATGGCTGAGGAAACACGGCGAGAAATTAATAAAAAATTACGAACCGCCATAAAAGAAATCACTGAATTTTATGGTAAAAAAATAGAAAATGGGATAAATCCGGCTGCCGTGGCAATGAAAAACCTACAGTTGTTACGCATTAAATATTCGCTTACGGCAATAAAGTGTGGGGACACTGATTGGGAAGCGTTTCAAATATCGGAGTTTTTACATCGTAATATCGATGATTTTATAAAATCCTCCCATTGCACGTTAACGCTGGATGAGCAAACCACGCAGCGGATTGATTCAACGCTCAGAAATACCGTCTGGCTAAGTTGCCTTTATAATTTCTCCCGAGAACTCGTCTACCAAAACATAGACGCGCCACAGAACAGAGAAAATAAACTCTTCTATGGCGTATTCACCCGTTTAAGAACAACCGGCGTGCCCGGTAGTCTGGCCTGTGTTATCGCCAACGCACAGGCGGCGCTGACGTTATGTCGGCTCTCGTTCGGTGAGGAATGCGCACAGCAGGATGCACTGTATTGTGACGTAAAGGAGGTTGTCGAATTTTATGATGACTATCTGCAAGCCCGGCAGTCGGGAGAAGAAGTGAGCTTTCTGATGCAAAATGCCTATTTCAAACGTGAAAAAACCTTGATCCCTGCTGATACCAAACATGATATCGCCGTTAGCTACTATGAACAGGTCACTGAATATCTGTAACATCGCACAGCGCAGGCATAAAAAAACGACCGGCATCTGCCGATCGTTTTTCTTGTGAAGCGCGGATGTTATGCAGCGCTGAACTTATCGTCAGGCCTCAATCGCTGCCCGCAGTTTCTTCATGGCGTTTTTCTCTAACTGACGCACACGTTCTGCGGAAACGCCGTATTGATCGGCCAGTTCCTGCAAGGTGGATTTGTTGTCATCATCCAACCAGCGCGCCCGGATAATATGCTGGCTGCGTTCATCCAGCCCTTCCAACGCGTAGGCGAGCTTATCCGCAGCGTGGTTATCCCAGTTATCTTCTTCGATACCATCGGCGAAATCAGACGATTTATCCTGAAGATACAGCATGGGTGCCATCGCCTGACCATCATGCGGTTCATCATCCGGAGCCGGATCGAACGTCATGTCCTGCGCGGCCATACGCGATTCCATCTCACGCACATCTTTGCTGGTGACACCCAATTCACGGGCCACCAGTTCGACTTCGTCCTGATTAAACCAGCCCAGACGCTGTTTGGTCTTACGCAGGTTGAAGAACAGCTTGCGCTGCGCTTTAGTGGTCGCGACCTTGACGATACGCCAGTTACGCAACACATATTCGTGAATTTCGGCCTTGATCCAGTGCACGGCAAAGGACACCAGACGCACACCCATTTCCGGGTTGAAGCGGCGCACCGCTTTCATCAGGCCGATATTGCCTTCTTGAATCAGGTCTGCCTGGGGCAATCCGTAACCGGCGTAGGTGCGGGCTACGTGAATCACAAAGCGCAGATGCGACAGGATCAGCGCTTTCGCCGATTCCAAATCGCCCTCGTAATGCAGCCGTTCAGCCAGTGCCCGCTCTTCCTCCGCCGTCAGCATCGGATAGGCGTTGGCGGCACGAATATACCCTTCCAGACTGCCCTGGGGAACTAAGGTGAAAGTTTGCATATCTTTGGTCATTCGACCCCTCTTCAATTACGCGTGACTGAATAAAATACCGCTTTACACATCACATTAAGTACAACAAAACCGATAAACCTGACTGCCGCTTCGGCACAAGAACTTTGACCATGGCGGATGCCACGAGTTCCTTCTCTTCATCGACTGATCCTATTTTATCGCCTGACGGCGACAGATCAAGGCGAACCTGTCGATGATGTTGCCCAACGCTCGGCACGCCAGGGCACCAGAAAATCCTACCAGAAAAAAGTCATTCTGGTGTAAAGCGACGTAAATGTTGTACGGTTGCCAGCCATGCCGCCAACCAGCCAATCATTCCGGCAATCAACAGCAGCAGTAGTGATTCGTCCCAACTGAGCCCGGTCACGGCAAAGCGTGTCCCAAATACCGTCGCGACCTGATCGACCACGGCAGAGAGTTTCCAGACCAGCGCCTGCGACAAAATCAGCGACAGCAACGCACCACCGCCGCCCAACAAGGCACCGCCGTTGAGGAACGGACGTAAAATAAACCCGTCCGTCGCCCCTATCAGCTTCATGACATTGATGGTTTCACGGCGGCTGAAAATACTCAGACGCACGCTATTACCGATGACCAGGAACACGGCAACAATCATCAGGATACCGATGGTAGCCGCCACCTGACCCACCAGTGAGGTCAGCGCCACCAGGCGGGCAAACCAGCTATCATCCATACGCACTTCACTGACGCCGTGCACCGCCGCCACGCGATCGCGCAGCGAAGTCAGCGTCTGTGAGCTTTGGAAGTTTAGCTTCGGCGTAATGATGGCAACGGCAGGCAACGGATTCTCTTCCAGCATGTCCAGCGCACCGCCGAAGCCGGACCAGTTGCGGAACTCGCCCATCGCTTCATCACGGGACAGGTAGTTGACCTTCTCCACCCCGTCCTCAGCCTGAAGGGTGTTAATCACGCCCTGCGCCGCATCATTATCCAACGCTTTATCCAGATAGACCGTCAACTGCGGCGTGGGATACCACTGCTCCGCCGCTTGACTGACGTTTTTCCACACCAGATAACAGATACTCGGCAAGGTCAGGGAGATGGCAATCACCATCACAGTCAACAACGTCGCCAGCGGCTGGCGCAGCATATCCGCCAGCGTATTATCCCAGGCATAGCGCCACTGCTCTTGCCAGCCACCGCGCAGTGCTTTTTCCTTACTCACGCGGGGCTTCGCGTTACGGGAATTAGTCGCCATAAACGCCTCCCAGCATACGTCCTTGCGACAGCGTCAGTACGCGATACTGACGGCTGGCAATCAGCGTCGTGTCATGCGTTGCCATCAGCACCGTGACGCCAACGCGGTTAAATTCTTCAAACAGGCGCAAAATATCCTGAGACAGCGCATTGTCCAGGTTACCGGTCGGTTCATCCGCCAGCAGCACCGTCGGTTTGTTCACCACCGCGCGGGCAATGCCTACGCGCTGCTGTTCACCGCCTGACAATTGAATCGGGTAGCTCTTGGCTTTATCCAGCAAGCCCACCTTATCGAGTGCGGCAGACACGCGGCGGCGGATATCTTCACTGCTCGCCCCGGCAATAATCAGCGGCATCGCCACGTTATCGTAGACGGTACGATCCATCAGCAGATGGTGATCCTGAAAGATCATGCCGATCTGGCGGCGCAAGAAGGGCACCTCCTGCTTTTTCAAGCGGCTGATATTGTGCCCGCTAAACAAAATCTGGCCCGCGCTTGGGCGCTCTATGCCACAAATCAATTTCAGCAGGGTACTTTTCCCGGCACCGGAATGGCCCGTCAGAAACGCCATCTCCCCAGGGAGCAGATGGAAATCCACCCCCTGCAACGCCTGACGTCCACCGAGATAAGCCTTACTGACTTGTTCAAAGCGAATCATCCGTTTTCATCCTCTCGGGCAAGCTGTTCATCCTCACGAGACATCAGTCTTCGCGGGCAAAAAGCGCCTCAATAAAATCGTCAGCCTTAAAGGGACGCAAATCATCAATACCTTCCCCTACCCCAATATAGCGGATAGGGATGCCAAACTGATCGGCGATGGCGAAGATCACCCCGCCTTTCGCGGTGCCGTCCAGCTTGGTCAGGGTGATGCCGGTCAAGCCGACAGCATCGTTAAACAGTTTCGCCTGGCTGACGGCGTTTTGCCCGGTGCTGGCGTCCAGCGTCAACATGATTTCATGCGGCGCAGACTCATCCAGTTTTTTCATCACGCGGACAATTTTTTTCAATTCTTCCATCAGGTGCGCTTTGTTCTGCAAGCGCCCTGCGGTATCGGCGATCAGCACGTCAGCACCGCGCGCTTTCGCCGCCTGAATGGCATCAAAAATCACCGAAGCGGAATCCGCCCCCGTATGCTGCGCGACCACGGCCACGTTGTTGCGCTGACCCCAGACCTGCAACTGCTCCACGGCAGCGGCACGGAAGGTATCCCCGGCAGCCAGCATCACCGATTTACCCTGTGCCTGGAACTGACGCGCCAGCTTACCGATGGTGGTGGTTTTACCGACGCCGTTAACGCCCACCATCAGGATCACGTAAGGGGTATGCCCATCAACGTTGAGCGGTTCGTCCACCTTGTTAAGGATAGCGCCCATCTCTTCTTTCAGTTTCACCAACAGCGCATCGGCATCTTTCAGTTGCTTACGGCTGGCGTGCTCTGTCAGGTCGGTAATAATCTTGCGCGTGGTTTCCACGCCGACATCAGCAATCAATAATTGCTCTTCCAGTTCTTCAAACAGATCGTCGTCGATTTTCTTACCGCGAAACAATCCGATAAATCCGGAACCGAGATTTTCTCGGGTTTTTACCAGACTGCGCTTCAGTCGAGCGAAAAAGCCCTCTTTGGTCGGTCTTTCCTGCTCCTGTGCGACGGGCACTGGCTCAGCAACGTTCTCCGCTGCTTGCGTTATCTCTTGCTCATCTATCTCTTGTTCATTGCCACGGTCTTGCGGTTGCAGAACATCTTGTGGTGGCAGGCTGTGCTGCGATTCAGGAATCTCCGGCACTTCTGCACGCACTGACGATTCTGCACCCTGTGTCGTCTCAGCAGTTTCAACGATATCAGCGATGCGCGGCGATTCTGGCTGCTGTGCGACCGCTTGCTCATGCGCCTGCGCGGCGTGAACCTCAGGCTGCACATCAGGTTCGTCGTTTGGCGTCTCGGTGTGAACCTCCGAGACCACAGGCACATCACTGTCCTGAGGCTGCGCCACATCCTGCTGCTGTTCTGCCGCTTGCGGTTGCTCAGTACGTTCCTCTTCCTGACGTCCTAATCCCAGCCAGGAAAAGAAACCGCGTTTTTTCTCTTTTGTCATATCGCAATCGCGCCCCATGCAGCTGCTCACAGCAGCGCTTAAATAATTGAAGTCAATAGCCCGGTCAGGGGCGAGCCCAGAGTCTACCACTTTCCGCCCGGCAGCAACACGCACCATGGCAGGGCAGGTGGCGACAATCTCGGTAACCAAGTATGTCATCCCGATAACCGGGTAGGTCAAAACCGCGCGCCACCGCAGAGAAACCTGATATTAACATTTCTTCCCCTGCTAACCCTCGTTAGAATAGCGGTTACCTATTACCGATAGCGAATCTCAGCACCCGGCAAACCGGTGTTCTACAGTAAACAGACGATGGCAAAAAAAAATGCACCTGCACAGGCAGGCCAAATCCGCATCATTGGCGGCCAGTGGCGCGGACGAAAGCTGCCCGTGCCAGACAGCCCTGGGCTGCGTCCCACCACCGATCGCGTTCGTGAAACGCTGTTTAACTGGCTTGCGCCGGTCATTCAGCAGGCCCGTTGCCTGGATGGCTTCGCAGGCAGTGGCGCACTGGGGTTTGAAGCGCTGTCGCGCTACGCGGCACATGTCACCCTGCTGGAAAACGAACGCGGCATCGCCCGGCAACTGGAACAGAATGCGGTGCTGTTGAAAGCGAACAACGCTCGCATCATCAATACCAATACCTTGAACTGGCTGGCGCAGAGCGGTGAACCCTATGACGTGGTGTTTCTCGATCCCCCCTTTCGCCGGGATTTATTGAACCAGACGCTCAGTTTGCTGGAACAGCAGGGCTGGCTGGCACCCGAGGCGTGGATTTATGTGGAAACCGAGGCCGAAAATGGCGAGCTCGAGATCCCCGTTACCTGGACGCTACACCGCGAAAAAGTGGCAGGGCAAGTGGCTTACCGGCTGTATGTCCGCCAGGCTACGCCCACACAGCATGAAGAGGCAGAAGATGATTTGGATTAACCTGGGTCGGATATTGATGATCGGTGTGTGGGGCTTTTTAATCACCAACCTGATTGCGCCCTTTCCCCGCCCGCTGAACATCTTCATGATGGTTGCAATGGGGTTTACGCTGTTGATGCACGGTTTTCAGGTGCTGTTGTTACGCGCCAGCCACGGTAAAGAACAGGGGCCACTGAGCCGCGCGCTGGAAGCACGTATTTTTCTGTTCGGCGTATTTGAACTGCTGGCGTGGCAAAAAAAGATGAAGGGTGTCCAGCCCACTAGCGGGACAAAAAAATAGTCCTATGCGGGTACGAAGGACACAAAGCGTGAGCCCTGTACCTGCAACCTGCCCGTCATACCCAACGCCAGCGCCTGATACTGGGCCTCGCTCAGGTAGCAGGTGATGTTTTCTCCTGCGGGCAATAGCCTAAACGTCGCCTGATAGCGCACCGGAAGATCGGGATTCATCGGTTGCGCGCGCGTGGGGCGAGCCAGCGCTATGGCGCGCAGCGCGACGAGCTCGGCCTCTACCGTGCGCAGTGGCGCGGCATCGTCCGCTGCGCGCTGGCGTCGTTGCCGCAGGAACTGCCGCCACCCGAGAAACAGGATCAGGCTGACAACCAAAGACCACCAGTGGGATATTTCCCACGACATCAGGGCTTTTTCCCAGGAAGGAAAGGGAAAGCGGTGACATTATCACCCAGCTCGGAAATACGGGCCGCCCCTTTCTCCGTCACGGCATCAATGCGGATCACCGCTTGCAGCGGAATAAAGCTGCGATTCACGCCGGAAAACTCGGTTTTCAGCTTCTCGGTAGAAGGGTCCACCAGCAGGGTGGAGGGGCTGTCAAAAACGAAATCCGCAATCTCGATAAAACCAAACAGACTGCTTTGCACCAGCTCCCGCACGTAAAGCTGATAATTTTTGCCGTTATTCATAAATTGAATCCGGTAGAGCGCTGACTCATTGCTCATGCAAAAACCGTCCCCCTTCAGTGGTATCGCGAAGATATATATACAAAAAAACGATCATTATTGCCGCCAACATAGCATGAAGCGCGTCACTTCGCACTTGTCACACGGCGTGTTGTTCATCCCGCGTGCAATCTCCTACACTCAATGATGAAAAACCCAATAAGGTGATGAGGATACGCTATGCTCTGGTCGTTTATTGCCGTTCTGTTTTCAGGCTGGCTCTACGTCGATGCCAGCTACCGGGGGCCTGGCTGGCAACGCTGGCTGTTCAAGCCCATTACCATCGCGCTGCTGCTCGCACTGGCCTGGCAAACGCCGCTGATGAGCGTCACCGGTTACTTTATCGTGCTCGGCCTGTTGGCAACGTTAGCCGCAGATATCCTGCTGTTGCTGCCCATACAGCGCATGCTGTTCGCCATCGGTGCCTATTCCGCCTGCCACCTGCTCTACACCATCGGGTTTCTGGTGGCACAAACCTCACTCACGTTTTTCTGGCCGTTGCCGCTGTTGCTGCTGGTGATTATCGCGCTACTGCTCGCCATCCTGTGGTCACGGCTCGACACCCTGCGCTGGCCGGTCGTGGCATTTGTCGCAATGAATGCGGTCATGGTGTGGGTTGCCGGGGAACAGTACTTTGCGCTCGGCAGCAGTAATAACCTCTCCTGGTTTGCGGGCAGCCTGCTGTTATTTATCGCCCACGGCGTCTGGCTGATTCACCATTACCGTTTTCCGTTTCGCGCCCATCAGGCGATTGTGGCTGCCGGCTATTTCGCGGGCCATTTTCTGATCGTGCGGGCGCTCTATTTTTAATCAGCGCGGAGCGTCAAAAGCGCTGTGCAGCCACTGGCAGCAGTGATAAAGTCGTGGATGAGAACCACTATCATCAAACAGGAGAGCATGATGCATTCTCATCACCAGACTCACCATGGACATAGTCACCACGACCATGGTGCCAACGCGTGCTGCCAGCGCCATACGCAACACAGCAGCCACGCCGATCGCAGCTGCTGCGCGGTTAAACACAGCGCCACAACCCTCTCTGCATGCGGCACTTCACCCAACGCGGAACACAGCGCGTCTGACGGCGGAGAGAGCGGCGATTCCGGCGACCCCGACGGCAGCGACAGTGATGCCCCACCCGCTTCTGGCGTGCGCTTCAGCTGGATTATTCGTGGGATGGATTGTCCCAGTTGCGCCAAAAAAATCGAAAACGCCATCACCCCACTTCCCGGCGTTATTCAGGCAAGCGTTCGCTTCGCCACCGAAAAACTGATTGTTGATGCGCAATCCGATATTCGCACACAGATTCAACGCGCCGTAGAGCATGCTGGGTTTACCTGGCAAGATACGTCTCCTGGCATAACAGCCCCAATATCATCCGCCCCTGCCGACCCCCCTTTACGCCGTATCCTGCGTGAACACGGTTTTCTCATCCTGTTTGCTGTGCTAACCGCCGTCAGCGGGGTACTTTCGCTGTTTTCGCCACGCGCTTCAGAAATTGCCTTTATCGCCACCACGCTGCTGGGGCTGATACCGCTGCTCTCACAGGCGATTAAACTGATTCGCAGCGGCACGCCCTTTGCCATCGAAACGCTGATGAGCGTCGCCGCGCTGGGCGCCTTGTTGATTGGTGCCACCAGCGAAGCCACCATGGTCATTTTGCTGTTTATGTTGGGCGAGCGCCTGGAAGCCTACGCCGCACAGCGCGCCCGCCGCGGCGTCAGCGCGTTGATGGCGTTGATGCCAGAAACCGCAACGGTAATCCGTGCAGGCCAGCGTACTCAGGTCAGCATTGCGGCACTGCGCCCCGGCGATGTGATCGAAGTGGCTCCGGGCAGCCGATTACCCGCTGATGGCGAACTGCTGGTTCCCCATGCCAGCTTCGATGAAAGCGCGCTGACCGGGGAATCCCTTCCGGTAGAGCGCGAGCAGGGCGACAAGGTGTCGGCAGGCAGCCTGAGTGTCGATCGCCTGATACAGCTGCGCGTAATGTCCGAACCGGGCAACAGCGCCATCGACCGTATTTTGCATTTGATTGAAGAGGCCGAGAGCCATCGTGCGCCGATAGAGCGTTTTCTCGATCGCTTTAGCCGCTATTACACCCCGGCCATCATGCTGCTCGCGGCAGCGACCATTGTGGTGCCGCCACTGTTGTTCGGCGCGCCGTGGCAAGAGTGGATTTATCGTGGCCTGACGCTGTTGCTGATCGGCTGCCCCTGTGCGCTGGTGATCTCTACCCCGGCGGCCATCACCTCCGGCCTTGCCGCCGCTGCCCGGCGCGGTGCGCTGATCAAAGGCGGCGCGGCGCTGGAAATTCTGGGCACCATCAATACTATCGCCTTCGACAAAACCGGCACCCTGACACAGGGAAAACCTCAGGTGACGGATGCGATACCCGCGCAGGGCGTAAGCACGGCAGCGCTGCTGGCACGCGCTGCGGCGATCGAAGCGGGTTCACACCATCCGCTGGCGAAAGCGATTGTCCAGCACGCCCGCACGGTTGCGCCGATGCTGCCAGTGGCAACGGCACAGCGTGCACTGGCCGGCGTGGGGGTTGAAGGCGTCATCGCAGGCAAGACTATCAGCGTCAAAGCCCCCGCCAAAATCTCACCCGATGCACTCGATGCTGACTGGCGCGATCGCATTCATGCCCTGGAGAGCGAGGGAAAAACCGTGGTGGTGGTACAGGAAGAAGCGCACATCATTGGCTTGCTGGCGCTGCGTGACACCTTGCGCGCGGATACGCCGCAAGCGATTGAGGCACTGCGCACACTGGGAATTCGCTGCACCATGCTCACTGGTGATAACCCGCGTTCGGCGGCAGCCATCGCGGCGACGCTGGGCATTGACTATAAAGCAGGGCTGCTGCCCGCTGACAAAGTGGATGCCGTGCGCGAGATGAACCAGATCCACCCGACGGCGATGGTGGGCGATGGCATTAACGATGCACCGGCGATGAAATCGGCGGCTATCGGCATTGCCATGGGCGGTGGCAGCGACGTGGCGCTGGAAACTGCCGATGCGGCGCTCACGCATAATCGGCTAAGCGAACTGGCGGGCATGATTCGGCTCTCGCGCGCCACGCGCAACAATATCCGGCAAAACATCACGCTGGCGCTAGGGCTGAAAGCCATTTTTCTGGTGACCAGTCTGCTGGGGATCACCGGGTTGTGGCTCGCCGTGCTGGCTGACTCCGGTGCCACGGCGCTGGTGACCGCCAACGCGCTGCGGTTATTGCGACGAGAAAAAACACCAGACGCCGGATAACGTCAAAAGGCTACTTCTTGCGCAGGAGGTAGCGGTACGGCAGTGATGCCGTCTCCTGTGCCAGAAGCTCGTGTTCCATATAGACGCAAAAACCCGGTATATCGCGCGTGGTTGCCGGGTCATCTGCCAGAATGAGTAACGTCTGCCCGGTCTCCATCTGACGCACGGTTTTACGCACCATCATCACCGGTTCCGGGCAGCGCAGCCCCTGTGCATCGAGGGTTTTATCCGGGTTGGTGAAGGTGTCGGTCATCATTATTCTCGGCAGTGGCATAAGGGCATAGATAACGACCGCCCGGTGTGGCAGCCATCAAAACCGCCCTAGTTTACGCCGCAGATTTTCCTGCGCAACCTACGATATCGATTGCGCATAAATTCGCCATTGCAATCCCTGCCTAACAGCGTATCATGCCGCGCGCTGCTCCCGTGTCAGTCGCATTGATCCCTGTATCGGTCGCATTGAATAAGCAGCGTGAATTACGTGCCATAATGTCATTGTTAACGGCACAACTTGGGTTCCCTCACCCCAATCACTAAAAAGGTCACATTGCCATGTTTCATTTTACCGCCCAGCAGCGGCTACGTGCGCTTGTCTGGCTGTCGTTGTTTCACATCCTGATCATTACATCCAGTAATTATCTGGTGCAGTTGCCGATCTCCATCTTCGGGTTCCATACCACCTGGGGCGCATTCACCTTCCCGTTTATCTTTCTGGCTACCGATCTGACCGTGCGTATCTTTGGCGCACCGCTGGCGCGTCGCATTATTTTGACGGTGATGGTGCCCGCGCTGGTGATTTCCTATGTGGGATCCGCGCTGTTTTATCAGGGAGAATGGCAGGGGTTCAGTGCGCTCTCCAGCGTCAATGTCGTGGTTGCGCGTATCGCGTGCGCCAGCTTTATGGCCTACGTGCTAGGGCAAATTCTGGATGTGCATGTGTTTAACCGCCTGCGCCAGCGCAAGGCCTGGTGGGTCGCACCCACGGTCTCCACGCTGTTTGGTAATTTAAGCGATACGCTGGCCTTCTTCTTCATTGCCTTCTATCGCAGCACCGATGCTTTTATGGCGGCCAACTGGGTGGAGATCGCCTTGGTCGATTACACCTTCAAATTGCTGATTAGCCTGTTGTTCTTCCTGCCAATGTACGGTGTGATGCTCAATATGCTGCTCAAGCGTTTGAGTGAATCCCACAGTCATCCCGCATTGCGCGAGCCGCCCTCGGCTGAACAATGGCGCTGATGCCTGACAACCCATCCCCCGCGTGTGGATGGGTTGTCTCAGGAACCGTCCTAAATAGGTTTTGTGACAACAAAACGCTTGAGTTTCCCCAGTGAATAGGGTGCGATATAGCGGTTTACCCGTGCATGCCTGATAAAAGAGAAGGACGCTTATGCCGAAGCTAGTGAAATATCTTGGAATTACGTTGCTTGCCGCACTATTAGCCGCCTGCGACGGTAAGAAAGACGACAATGCGGGCCACGCCGGACACGATGCTCCGGCCGCGCAAACCGCCAGTCAAACCATCTCGCTGCTGTCTGGCAACATCACGTTCACGCTGCCTGCGGATATGCATGATCAAAGTGGAAAAGTGGGTTCGCAAGCCAACAACATGCATGTCTACGCCAACGATAACGGCCAGCGTGCGGTGATTGTCATTCTCGGCGACAGCAGCAACGAAACCCTGCCGGTTTTGACACAGCGCCTTGAAGATCAGCAACGCGCCCGCGATGCCAACTTGCAGGTTGTGACCAACAAATCCATTGAGATTAACGGCCATGCGCTGCAACAGCTCGATAGCATCTCCAACAGTGGCAGCGGCAAGCAGGTTTACTCTTCCGTGCTGCTGGGGAATGTGGCGAACCAACTGTTGACGCTGCAAATCACGCTGCCTGCCGATAACCAGCAAGCGGCGCAAACCGAAGCCGAAAGCATCATTCGCACGCTGACGTTGAAGTAATTATTCTGAGGCCGCTGACGCGGCCTCTCTCCTTATTATGTTCAGCTCGCCTTAACCACGTTTTTGCCCGCAATACGCCCAAACACGATGCAATCCGTCATGGCTACGCTGCCCAGACGCACCGCGCCATGCACCCCGCCAGCGGCCTCCCCGGCGGCATACAACCCGGCGATCGGCTTCAAATCAAAACCAATCACCTGCGCGTCTTTATTGATCGCCAAGCCACCCATGGTGTGGTGAACCCGCGGCCAGAGGCGCGCCACATAGTAAGGCGGCGTGATATTGGGCGCGGCATCTTTGAAAATCATACAACCCAGGTCAGGATCGTTTTCCAGGTGCTGATCCACATAGCCGTTCCAGCGCTTCACCTGTTCAACAAAAGCCGCCACTGGCATACCGTAAGCCTGTGCCACCTCTTCCAGCGTATTATAGGTTTTGAGCGAGCCATTTTTCAGCGCGCCGTTCATCTGCCCTTCATCGACCATTTTCAGCGTGTTGGTTTTGTCCGCGATAATCACCGCCGGATGCCCCAGTTGAATAATGGCATCAGCGCGCTCTTTACGGTTGCCAGTTTCTTTAAAGAAGCGCTTGCCGTTGGCAGGATCGACCATCAGTCCATACCCCACCACCCGTTCAACAAACTGCGGAATATAGCCGAAACCCTGCTCATCCGGGCTGGTCCAGGGACCGAGTTGGATCCAATCCATCTGCGTCGCCAGAGCACCAATCATGCTGGCCGCCATCAGCGCTTCTCCTGTCGCGCCCGGTTGGTTGGTGGAGGTGAACGCATCCGTCAGGCGCGGATCGTACATTTGCCGTAACGCGACCCCTTGCGAGAAGCCGCCGGATGCCAGCACCACCCCTTTGGTTGCACGGATAAACGCCACAGAGCCGGAAGCATCATCGGGGAACTTATAACCACGCCGCACTTCTGCTCCGAGCATGCGGCCTTCGCTATCAATAATCAACCGTTCCAGCTTGGTACGCTGCTCGATCACCACACCCAGTTCTTTAGCTTTCTGGTACTGTTTCACCACCAGCCCGGAACCGGAACGCTGCTTCAGTTGGTGAGCGCGTTTCACTGAATGCCCACCGTGATAATTGACCCGGTCAAACTCAGCCCCGAGGCTTTTTGCCCACTCCAGCGCCTCCACTGAGTGATCGGCGACGGTGCGCGCCAATTCGGGATAGTTCAGCCAGTTACCCGCTTTCATCATGTCCTGATACATCAGCTCCGGGGAATCCTTGATGCCCAGCGTCTGCTGCATGCTGGAGCCTGCCGCTGACAGATCGCCGCCGTTGAGTATCGAGTTTCCGCCAAACAGCGGCATTTTCTCGATAATCAGCACATTCGCCTTAGCGTTACGCGCTTCAATGGCGGCGGCTAATCCGGCGAAGCCAGTGCCAATAATCAGCACATCCACCGTGGTATCCCAGTTCTGCGGCACCGGCGCGGGGGGCGCTACCGCCGCCGCAGGGCGAGACAGCGCCATGCCGCCCAATGCGCCCATCATGATACCGGTAGATTTAAGGAAATGACGGCGCCCCTGGGGATTTGGGTCTTGCTTGGTGTTTTTACTCATAAGATTATCTCCATGTTCAGAAACATCGAATCGAGCTGAGAAAAAATCCAGTGCAATCAAAAAATAACGAAAATTGGCGTGGTGCAGCGCGCGGACAAAACGCAATGCGCGCTCGCACCTTGAATCGGCGACGATGGCCTATTTCACCATGAAAAGTAAGGGATTAAACGTGAGGCTTCGCCCAATGTAGGGAATCGGTGTCATAAAGAAAAAAGCAATTCATCCGATAACGCCTAAAACTCAACTTCAAGGAAGAAAAATGATAAAAATCTATTCTGTTCTTATGGTTACGCTCTGTCTTTGTCTAACGGGATGCCGATCTTTTGGGGAATTAGGTGCACGCGCGCAAGACCCCGTTGTCTACAGCAATCCGACTGACGCCAGTGAACACATAGCGAGAATTCGGTTTGTCGGTAATGTCACCGGCACCTCCATCCTGCAAAAAAGTAACCCAGGGCTGAAAAATCACTACCTTGTGCCACATACCATGTTGGGTTTCTATAACGAGACGCGGGATATAGGCATACCAAAGTTGACTTATCGTCCACAGGACTATAAAGGCTACTACTTCGAAATAAAGATCAGATCTGAACCGACCATCGTTAATATTTCCACTGATGCCGGTCCCCACGGTTACTGCGTGACATCCTTTCTTATCACTCCAGAAGCAGGGAAAGATTACGATCTGAATTACGACCAGAAAGAAAACAGTAAAATATGCGTTTTGCACTTTAACGAAATTGTCCGCGACCCTACGACAAGCGTGACCGTGTTAAAACCCGCACCTTATCAGGTCAAAAAGAAATATGGTCAGGGCTTCGATGACTAGTGTGCGCAAAGCCACCTATCTCCTTTCTATGGTGTTGTCAGTATCGGGGTGTGTTCTGGACAGCGTACGGTCGCATTCAACCGCGTTAGAAGATGTTGATAACGACAATCTGCACACCTTGTTTATCAACGGGAAAACCACCAAGCGCGACGTGTTAACAAAGCTCGGTCCCCCCATCAACAATCAGGG
Source organism: Candidatus Symbiopectobacterium sp. NZEC151 (assembly GCF_025962655.1). GTDB lineage: Bacteria > Pseudomonadota > Gammaproteobacteria > Enterobacterales > Enterobacteriaceae > Symbiopectobacterium. The sequence continues at coordinate 111,701 of NZ_JAGFPE010000006.1, forward strand.
CGATATCGCGACGCCGCTATGGTTGTACCATTACCGGCACGAAAAAAAACCGCTCTTTCTGCCGAAAGTGGGCCCACTCGCGGGCCAGGACAAAACGCTATCACTGCGATTCGATGAGAAGGGCGTATTGGTAGATGCGGTTTTGATTGATAAAGCCGCTAACTAGCCATCTCGGCGTCACACCGGTTCATGGTTGAATCGGTGTGACGGTTGGAGCATACCGGCGCGGTGGATAAACACTTATTGCCGCGACGAGAGGGTGTCTTCCTGCGCCAACGTAATGCCACGGCGACTCAGACGCAGCGTCATCAGCAAACCGACGCTCACCAATACCGCCGCCGCCAGATAAATCGCCCCTACGCCGGTGTAACCCATCATTACCCCTGCCAGCGGACCGACCAATCCGAGGGACAAATCGAGAAACAGCGTGTAGGTTGCCAGTGCACTGCCCTGATTTTGCGGCGCGACCACTTTGACCGCCAGTACGCCCAGCGAGGGGAACACCAGCGAGAAACCAGCACCGGCCAGAAAAGCACCCAGTTCCGCCATCAGCGGCAGCGCGGCGCTCCAGATTAACAGCAGCCCGGTAATCTCCACCGTAAAACAGACGATAGCCACGCGCAGCCCGCCAAAACGGTTAATGCTGTTAGGGAATAACAGACGCACGCCAACAAAGGCGCAACTGAAAATGGTCAGGGTAAGCGCAGCCCCTTCCCAGTGGCGATCGGCATAGAACAGGGTGATAAACGTGGCGATCACGCCAAACCCGACGGATGCCAACGCCAGCACAATGCCGTAAACCCACACTTTGCCCAGCACTTCGCGAAACGGCAGTTTCTTGCCCGGCGTCACTTTCGCCGCCTCACGCGGCAGCGCAAGCAGCACGAACAATACGGCAATGGCGATGACGGTATACGACACCAGTTTTAACCCACCGATGTGATTGATCCATACCCCGAGCGGTGCGCCGATCGCCATCGCGCCATACGTCGCCACGCCATTCCAGGAGATCACCCGCCCGATATGCCGTGACCCCACCACGCCCACGCCCCACAGCGTCGCGCCGGTGCCAGCAAAACTTTGCCCCGCGCCCAGAATCAGGCGGCCGATGCACAGCAGCGTCAACGCCACGATGGGTGAACTGTCGTTCCAGGCCGCCAGCGCATAAAACACCCCGCTGACCACGGCACCGCATAGCCCCAGCACCACCACTTTCTTCGGCCCTTTCTCATCCGCGATACGCCCGGATTGCGGTCGGCTCAACAGCGTGGTGAAGTACTGCAAACTGATCACCAACCCCGCCCAAAAGGCGCTAAACCCCAGATGTTCATGCACATAGCCCGGCAATACCGCAAGCGGCAGCCCAATGGTCAGGTAATTGGCAAAGTTGAACATCACCACGGAAAAAATACGCAAATTAAGGCGCAGCGCGCTTGGCGCAGACTCTGAAGCAGGCATGAAAGGTTTTACTCGATTAACGGCGTGGCAGCATCAGCGCAATAGCGCCAACCAAACAGACCTCAAGCGGTCTTTAACGAGTATAAACAAGCGTCAACACGCTTTCATCGTAAATGTGCGCCATATCATCACTTGCGTGATTATTTAGTTCAAAATTTTATACATACCGAATTAAGGCGCAGGTCGTCCTGATTTTTTTCTCTGCACGTTTTTATCCTCCGGCTTGAACATCATGCATATCAAAGACACAAAGAACGCCTTCCTCTGCCGATTGTTGGTTATAATCAATCCATCGCTGTACGACGTTTGCGGTTAGCATTTTGATATAACCCGTTGATGATAAGCACTATCAGCACGTCGGTTTTTTCATTGAACAGGAGGAAATGGATGCCCGCACCGGTCGATCCGCATCGTTCAACATCCACCGCCTCATCAGCACAGCAGGCGGCTTCTTCATGGCTTTCACGCGGTAAGCGTATTGCACAACGCGTTCAGGCTATCCCCAGTATCGCGCACCTGATTCGCGCCGGGGAGCGCTTCAACGATCGGATGGGAAACCAGTTTGGCGCCGCCATCACCTACTTTTCCTTTCTGTCGCTGATCCCGATTTTGATGGTCTCCTTCGCTACCGTCGGTTTTGTGCTCGCCTCTAACCCCGATATGCTGACGCAGTTGATCGACCGCATCGTCAACAGCATCAGCGACCCCAACCTGGCGCTGACGTTAAAAAATACGGTAAAGACCGCCGTTGAACAGCGCACCACCGTCGGTATTACCGGGCTGCTGATCGCGCTCTATTCCGGTATCAGTTGGATGGGCAATTTGCGTGAAGCGATCCGCGCCCAATCCCGTGATGTATGGGAACGTAACCCGCACGAAGAGGAAAAAATCTATTTTCAGTACGTGCGGGATTTCCTCTCCCTGATAGGGCTACTGATCGCGTTAACCATCACGCTGTTTCTCACTTCGGCGGCGGGCACGGCACAAAGCGCCATCGTTTCTGCGCTGGGACTGGAGGGCATCGAATGGCTGCGGCCCCTGCTACGCGTGATAACACTCACCATCTCCATTTCCGCTAACTATTTGGTATTTCTTTGGATTTTCATGATATTACCGCGCCATAAGCCCAAGCATAAAGCGCTGCTGCGCGGCACGCTGCTTGCCGCCGTGGGGTTTGAAGCCATCAAATTCGCCATGACGGTCGCGTTGCCAAAACTCGCCAGCACCCCGTCCGGTGCCGCTTTCGGCTCGGTGATTGGCCTGATGGCCTTCTTCTACTTCTTTGCTCGCCTCACGCTGTTTTGTGCGGCATGGATTGCAACGGCGAACTATAAAGGCGATAAATCAGCAGATGACACACCACGATAACCATTAACGGGAGATCCCATGCCATTTGTTAACATCAAAATCACGCGCGATGGCGCAACCACAGAGCAAAAGCGCCAGTTGATTGCGGGCGTCACCCAACTACTGGTCGACGTCATGGGTAAAAATCCAGCCACCACCACCGTTATCATTGATGAAGTGGATACCGACAACTGGGGACTGGGCGGCGAAAGCGTCACCGAATTACGCAAGCCGAAGTCCTGATATTTCGCGCGTTGAGCACCAGAAGGATCGGGAGTGGTCAATTTTCCCGATCCAGGTCATGAAAAAATAAAACATCGTTTTAAGACTATTGACTCAATGCGCGCGAACGTTGAGACTGAAGCCCATTGCTCTGTTTTTTTCATGACCTTTTTCTTCACTTTTTCGAACGGGCCAGCTTCTGATGACCACTAAAAACATTGCCGTGATTGGCGAATGCATGATTGAACTGTCGCAAAAGGGCGCGGATCTCAACCGCGGCTTCGGTGGCGACACCCTGAACACCGCCGTGTATGTCGCTCGCCAGGTGAATACCGACGCTCTGGGCGTCCACTACGTGACCGCACTGGGCACGGACAGCTTCAGCACGGAAATGATGACGGCCTGGGAAAAAGAAAAGGTTGGTACATCGTTGATTCAGCGTCTGGACAACAAGCTGCCAGGCCTGTACTTCATTGAAACCGACGATACCGGTGAGCGCACCTTCTACTACTGGCGTAATGACGCCGCCGCGCGTTTCTGGCTGGATGGCAAAGATGCCGATGCCATCTGCACGCGTTTGGCTACTTTTGACTATCTCTACCTGAGCGGTATCAGCGTGGCGATTCTTAACCCCGCCAGCCGCCAGCGTTTGCTGACGTTGCTACGCGCCTGCCGTGCCAACGGTGGCAAGGTTATTTTCGACAACAACTACCGTCCGCGCCTGTGGCAAAGCAAAGAAGAGACACAGCAAGCCTACAGTGACATCCTCGCTTGCACCGATATCGCCTTCCTGACGCTGGATGACGAAGATATGCTGTGGGGCGAACAGCCGGTAGATGCCGTGCTGGCACGCACGCACGGTTTCGGTGTGTCTGAAGTGGTGATTAAACGCGGCGCAGATTCCTGCCTGATTTCTGAAAACGGCCAGCCGTTAGTGGATGTTCCGGCGGTGAAATTGCCGAAAGAGCGCGTAGTGGATACCACTGCGGCAGGTGACTCCTTCAGCGCAGGCTATCTGTCAGTGCGCCTGTGCGGCGGCTCGACGGAAGCGGCGGCCAAGCGCGGCCACCTGACTGCCAGCACGGTGATTCAATACCGTGGTGCCATTATCCCGCAAGACGCCATGCCTGCCTGATAACACCGCTAAAAACAGCGAAAAAGGGAAGCCAGACGGCTTCCCTTTTTATTGGGCGACGCAACCACCAGAGCACATTACTGTGCCGGCTTTGTCTGCGTTGCATCCTCCGATGGCGCGGCTGAGGCAGCCTCCACCGCGACCGGCGGCGTCATGATTTTGCTGTACGCCTCATACAATGCCTTGGTGTTCACTTCCGCTTCACCTTTTTGCTGTTTAAGCATCAGCGTAGTGTCCTGAGAAAGCTGCTGATGCAGTTCCTGATTCAGCAAAGGTAGCGTCAATTCAGAGAGATAAGCCTGGCGCAGCTTCTGATACTGTTCCGGTGCAATATCCACCACGCCGTTGCGCTGTGAGCGCAAGCGCTGCTGCATCAACACATCGGTACTGGTACGCGCATAGGTTGCAAACAGTTTGCTGAGCTCGTCACTCTTGCGCGCGATCAGCGCATCAAACGCTTGCTGCGTAAGCCCCTTGTCACGCAAGGTCACCAGCTCTTTCGCCAGGAAGGTCAACGCGGCCTCGGCGTTCTCGCTGTTGGGGCTGTCCAGATGGATGCCACACTGCGCACGGGTGTAGTACACATCGCAGTTAACGCGCACGCTGGTTTCTTTAAGCCCGCTCTTTTCCAATGCCTGCTGCACATGCCAGAACAGCGCTTCGCGCGCCACATCGCTGTGCCAGTAGCGGATGAGCGCCTGCGATTCGCGGATGGGATGCCACGGCATATCCCACACCAGCGAGAGCGTATCGCGCTTCGCTTTATCGAGCATAAAACCAATCGGTTCCGCAGGCAGCGGTGAGAGCGTCGGCATTGGGGCCGGTGCGGCGCGTTTCCCTTCCAGCGAGACAAAGGCTTTACTGATAAGCTCGTTGATCTGACGGCTTTCTACATGCCCCACCACGTACAGCGTCATCGCATCCGGGGTATACCAGGCTTTGTAAAACTGCGACATCATTTCAGCCGTTGGGCGTGCTTTAACGTTCTGTGCCGGATCGTGCGCCAGCAGAGACGATCCTTTCAAGCGATAACGCCAGGTAGGATCCTGCGGATCGGCGGGAACACTCACCACCTGATCGGCGATGCGTAACGCGTTAGCGATACTGCCGTCATCAATCTTGATGCCCCCTGCCGTTTCTGCCAGCCAATTCAACGCATCTTTGAGCAATTCAGGCCGATTATTGGGCAAGCTGAGATTGTAGGAGGTGTAATCATAAGAGACAAACACGGGCGGCAGCGGCTTCGCGCCGTTAGCCTCCGGTATCAGCAATGAAGGAAGCTGTGCGACAGGTAAGTTATCGCCCGGCGTCAGTGCCAAACGAGAAATAAGGTGCGCAAAGCCCGACTGCTGAGCGCTCTCAGCCAGCGAACCGGCGTTAACCACTAAACGTAATTCAATCCGATCCCCGGGACGCTGCGGCGTGGTCAGTAACTGCCACGTAAAACCATTATCCAGCTTTCCCTGCTGCCAGGCAGGATCGGGTTGTAGTGTTTCAGCTTGCACGCTGCCACCAGCCAACGCCAGCAACACTCCACCAACTAAGAACCCTGTTTTGGTGCCCTGCATGTGAACCCCTACTTAACTGACTATCCAACACAGTAAAAGATGATTGTTACAATAAGGCCTGTGCACTCTCTCACCGCCCAATACGCATACCCCTATCAGGATGTGCCAGCGGAAATATTACGGGGAAATCAGAGCGATCAGTTTACCCTTACGTTAGACCGCACACTTTTGCCTATGTCACTCAATACGATGAAATAATTTTGGAAATAGAGACGAAATGATGACCAATAAGCGGTTTTTGATCGTTATGCCCCCGATACAGACCGTGCACAACGCGATTGCCTGGCCGCAACCTTATGAAAAATTCCCCGTGATGGCAAGCCGCAATCACGGGGAATGATGAGAAGCGTGAACGGGGATACCCCGTTATCACTGCGCCAACGGGGCGTTGGCGCAGGGTAAAACAGATTTATGACAGTACGGTCGGTACGGACGTATCGTCTTTTTTATGCCCGGAGAGTTCTCTTTCCAGCTGCTTTTCATCCAGCTCACCCACCCACTTGGCAACCACGATAGTCGCTACGCCGTTACCGACCAGGTTGGTCAAGGCACGCGCTTCTGACATAAAGCGGTCAATGCCCAGAATCAGCGCCAGACCGGCCAGCGGCAGATGCCCAACGGCAGAGATGGTCGCTGCCAGCACGATAAACCCGCTGCCCGTAACGCCTGCGGCACCTTTCGAGGAGAGCAGCAGCACCACCAGCAACGTAATCTGATGCCAGATATCCATATGACTGTTGGTGGCCTGAGCAATAAACACCGCCGCCATGGTCAGGTAGATAGAGGTGCCATCCAGATTGAAGGAGTAACCGGTAGGAATCACCAGGCCCACCACCGATTTTTTACAACCGACTTTTTCCATCTTGTTCAGCATGCGCGGCAGCACCGATTCTGACGAGGAGGTCCCCAACACAATCAGCAGCTCTTCGCGGATATAGCGGATAAATTTGAAAATGCTGAATCCGGTAGCGCGGGCGATGCTGCCCAACACCAGGAAAACAAACAGCAGACATGTGATATAGAAGCAGATGATCAACTGGCCCAGTTGCACCAGCGAACCGACACCGTATTTACCAATGGTGAACGCCATCGCGCCGAACGCGCCGATCGGTGCCAGACGCATGATCATGTTGATCACGCCGAAAATGGTGTGTGAGAAGCTGTCAATCACGTTGAAAATGACACGCCCTTTTTCACCCAGACGGTGCAATGCGAAGCCAAACATCACCGCAAACAGCAACACCTGCAAAATGTTACCACTGGCGAACGCACCCACCACGCTCGCGGGAATCACATCCATCAGGAACGCCACCACGCCCTGCTGCTGCGCCTGCTGGGTGTAGACCGCTACCGCAGAGGCATCCAGTGTGGACGCATCGACGTTCATGCCCGCACCCGGCTGCATGATATTCACCACCAGCAGGCCGATAATCAGTGCCACGGTGCTGACAACTTCAAAGTAGAGCAGAGCGACAGCGCCGGTACGGCCCACCGATTTCATGCTTTCCATACCGGCAATACCGGTCACCACGGTACAGAAGATGACGGGGGCAATCACCATCTTGATCAGTTTAACAAATCCATCGCCCAGCGGTTTCATTTGCGCACCCAATTCCGGGTAGAAATGACCTAGTAGTATCCCTATCGTTATCGCTGTAAGAACTTGAAAATAAAGACTTTTAAAAATCGACGCTTTCATATACTTATCCTATGGTAGGGAAACACATAGGGTCGCAAACGACGCCTCTGTGACTGCGGCGAAAAGTAACATTGCGGTAACAGAGTGGAAATGTTTTATAACTTTAGTTTGTGAACGTCAGGTTAAAAATAAGAGCTGAATCACATCAGCGAGAATGCAAAAAACAAACATACAAGTAATTTTCTTGCAACATATAACGATAACAAAACCAGTCCATTTGATGTTAAAAATAGAAAAACCAATAAAATACAATTGAAATAATAAAATACCTTTATTTTGTAAGGGTAATTTTTAGTGTTATCAGACGGTAACGGGAATGGGCGATATTGTTTCAGCAGTTTATGGCGGACTAGGTCACATCCTTGTCGTTGGGCTGCGCGGCTTTATCCGTTATCTGCTGTGCTAAACGCTGCTGATTGAGGTTATAGCTGCGCACCAGCGCGCCCAGCTCATCATCGTGATGATGCTTTAGTGGCGTCAGGCGATGTTGCAACAGCTGTTCCGTCGGCACTTCCTGCAACTCGGTAATCACCGCCCGCAGCGGGTGAATCATCAAACGGTTGATGCACCAGGTCACCGCGACAGAGAGGATCAACGCCAGCAAGAAGTAAGTCGCCAACAGCATGGAAAAGGTGCTGACGATAAACTGAAACATACGGTGGGAATCCGCTTGCAGCACCAGCGTCGCCAGCGGCGCCGATGTCGGTGCCTGCGGTAGCGCATAAAGCGGCACCGCGATACGAATGGGTAATTTGAATACGCGCGCAAGCCACGCAGGCACCGGGCGTTCGCTCGGGAAGCGTGCGTGCAACGTTTGCAGGTAGCCGGGCAACATCACGTCGGCGCGGCTCAGAAATGCCACGGGCAGCAGGTTATCGAGGATCGCTTCAACGCGAACCACATCACCGCGCAGCACCGCCTCCGCCAACGGTTCACGCACGGAAAAAGCGATGCTCTCCAGTTGCCTGGCATAATCTTCACGCCGCTGCTGCACGAAGTGAAAAAGTTGTATCACAATAAACAGACTGAGCGTCACCACCGCCACGGCGGAAACCGCTGTCATCTGTTTGATTGTCAAAGAGCGTCTCAGCCGCAAACCTGTTCTCCGTCGATGGCGCTTGTTCAGTTGTGTTGCACGGTTCACCGGGCACGATCGCGCTAGTATAGGCCAGCTTAAGCGCGTCTCAATGCCCTTTTATGAACCCAATGGGATTTCATCTTAATCCGAACTGTGTCGCACCAGCGTCGAGGAGGGGAAGCGCGCAAGAAGAGTGGAAGGCAGACCCACTGTGGGTCTGCCTGATTGACCTGATGTTACTGCGGATAAGGCACCCAATCGCCGCCGTTGAGACGGATATAGACCTTGTCCTGATAGGGCATCACGATGGCATTTTCGTTTTCAGAAATGGCCTCGGTTTGTGGAAGCTCCTGCGTCAATGCCGCCCAGTCGATGGTCGGTGCCACAAAGTTTTTACCGTCCACCAGACGAGACACCAGCGTTGAGATCGCCAGGTAACTACTGGGCGTTTTGATCTCAATGGGTGCGCCCTGATGCGGAGCAGCAGCGCCAAACAGTTTCATGCCGACCGGAATATGGGTAATGCTGGGGCTTGGGATATCACGCAATCCGGACATCTGCATCTTATCCCCTTCCAGTGCGGCACCGTGCTCCGGCACCACCACCACCAGCACCTTGCGCCCCGATTTTTCCAGCACGTCGAAAAACGCATTCAACTGATCGAACAACGTCTTGGCGCGCGGCGCAAAATCCGCCGAGGTGTTAGTGCCCACCAGACGGTTGCCATCATGCAAGGGGATCACGTTGAAGAAGGTGGCACTGCGCGCTGCGCCTTGCTGAGTGGTGCCCGAGAGCCAGCGGTTGAGCAGTTCCAGATCGTTATAAATCGGTTCGCCGTCGAACGAGGTGATCTGATGGCTAATACCTTGTTGCGATAACAGTTGCGACTGCATGTCGCCCTCTTCCCGCACCTCTTTAAGGTAGTTGCCGAACACGCCGGAGTGATCCAGCATCAGCTGTGATTTAAAGCCGAGGTTAGCCAGATTATCAAACAGGTAGCACTCGCGGTTGGCCGGTTGATACAGCCCCTGATGCGACGTTTGCCCACAACTGGCACGCAGCAGACGAATTGATGCCGGGCCGCTATAAGCGGTTGCTGAGTTAAACTGGGAGAACATCACATCAAAACGTTGCCACAGCGGGTGGGTATCGAGATGGATGGCTTGCAAATCCGACCAGGAGAGCGAACAGATATTGATAATCAGCACGTCAAAGGGCTGTGCATCCGCAGGCAGTGCAGCCGGAAACGCGCTGACGCGCGATTTTTCCCGCGTATAGAACTGGTTGATGTAGGCCGTCAGGTTCTCATTGGTAGGCGGCAAGGTCGCCGCCGCCGGTGCATTCCCCGCGCTGGGGGACGCAGAGGTTCCGGAAGCCACCGAGGATGATGGCAGCAGTGCAATCGCGGGCCCACCCAGCGTTAGAATATTCAGCCAGGCTACCGCCGCAACGGTGAACACCGTAATGCGGATCCACTGCGACAGAAAAAGGTACGCCACCAGCAGCACAAAACCCGCCCCAACCATCTGCCAGTTAATAAAGCGGCTCACCAGCTCAAGTAGATAGGCAGCGCTAAAGCCCGCAACCTGACTGCCCTGACTGAGAATGCTGTTGACCCCTGGCAGCCAGGTATCGTGGTAAAACAGGGCAATCCCAAGAGGGATGGCAATAATATTGCGCGCCCGGTGCAACCCCTCAGCACGTAATGGAAACAGCAGAAACGCCAGAAATACCAGGTTTAAAAACGGGTGAAAATTCAGGTAACCAAACCACAGCAGGGCGAATTTCAACAGAAAGTAGAAATTCCACCCACCCAGTCCGCGCCAATAGCGCCAGAGCTGTTGTTTCGGCGACACATGTTGTTTCGGCGACATCGTGTTTTTTGCATCCATGTTATTTATCCGCCTGTGACTCAGCGTCGTCACGCATCCACACCCCGTCAGATTTCAGGTAGCGTGGGCGTAACAGCCGGTTTTTCCAGTACTGATAACGCGGTGAAAGGTAACGCTGCACCAGATAGCCCAGTGGGAAAAAAACCAGCGCACTCAATGCAATAATCTGGAGGATATCGCTGAGCATCATGGTGTTTTTCCCTCCGAAGATGCCTCAAACAGCGCCAACCCGATGGGCTCGCGACGAATCGGCACTGACGCCGGGCGCTCCTCACGCGGCAGCACCACGGACTGCACGGTGCTGGAGATCACGCTCTCTTCACGGGTTTGCGACAAGGATTTTACTTCGATAAGCATCTGCACATCCTGCGACCACACCAGCCGATTGCTGAAAATCTCGTTGACCGGCAGGCGAAAAATGGATTTCAGCGCCGTCTCCAGTTCATTGGGACGACAGGTCGAGAGGTAAATAAACAGACGTTGCTGTGCCACCGTCACCACATCGCCAAAACGGCGCAGTTGGCACAGCGGCAGCGCCTGTTCTGCGGTTAATCCCGGCACCGGGCGCAGCGCCACCAGAATGCCCTTTCCCCCTTCCGGCATCAGGGAGTGTTCGATCAACATGCGCACGGCGTTGCTGAACGCCACCTGTGGCAGGTAGCCCTTGAATTGCAAAGGCCGCATCGTGGTCAGTAACGTCTCGACATCGGCAGGCACGTGACGTCCAAAGCGTTGCCCCTGTACGCTCTCCAACCGCGCCAGAAAGCGGGATAACGGTTCGGAATGAGCCACAACAATATTGGCACCGCAGGCGAGCAGCAGCCGTTCATCGCTGGATCGCAAGCAAGGCCGCATCTCGCGAATCATGATTTTCAAGGCGTTGCCACGCTGACGGCGCAAGCTGTGCACCCAACGCGCCAGCATGTCCACATCCTGCGTTTGTTGCAGCGCGAAAATCAGCGTCGCGGAGTGCGTGAGCTGGGCTTGCTGCGCCAGTTCGGCGTTACTGTCCAGCAGTTGCCAGTGGTCGGATAATGCAGGCGCGCCTTCCAGCACGCTGCGCTCCGCATAAAACAGGTTTTCATCGTTCAGGAGCGGCGTGATGGACGCAGGATCGTCGTCCTCATCGCGCAACAGTTGCCATCCCTGGGTTTGCGGCGTCATCAACACCGCCAGATTGGCGTTAATGCCACCACCTTCACTCCACCAGGCGATCAGATATTGGGCGCGATCCTGCTGCCATTGCAGGTGCGCCAGGCCATACAGGGTACGGTGCTGCGTGGTCAATATTCCGCGCAATCGCCCTACGCCGCTGCCGTGGGCCACCACCACCAACGCACACTGCCGCTGCGCCAACCAGGCCGCCGTATGGGTAATCCAACGCTGAAGCTGTTCGGTAGAAAAATCCTTCCACTGCGTCGCGGGCAGCAGCAAAACAAACAGGCGCTGACGCGGCGCGATGGCTCGGGTGACGTCATTGGTCAAGGCCATCAATGCCGCTTTGCTCTCCGCCAAACGGTAGCGTGAGAACTGGGCCAGCGCAGTGGGTAATAAGGGAGTAAAAGGAGCGTCATCTGCGGCGCCGCTGCGAATAAGGGTCACGCGCGCCTGTTCTGATTGCGCACCAATGCATTGCCGACAAAGTAATTCGGCATCCACAGATCTGTCACAATTAATCCAGTACAGTCCAGGAACCTGCATGGTGGTTAATTCATCCTGGAGTTCCCGAAGCCCTAATAAAAAGCGTGGCACCATGGGTGTTGTCTTTATCGTTAAAGAGATGGAATAACACGTTGCACGCAGGCCGAACCACGTAGAACAGCACTACGCACAGTCCCTTGTTGAACCGTTCTTTGCAAGTACCGAGTATAGTTACGCTATTCACAAATAACAAAAATTGCGCCGCCATAATAGGAAAACATTTTTTCACGATTACTCGCGAAATTTTTACCAATTCTGAAAAAGTGTTCTATTACTTAATAGGTAATATTCCGACTAATGACAAGGGTATAGCGCTGAGTTCTCACTCTGGAATACCAGAGACGAGAGGGCGCGGGAATGTATTTGTCAGCTAACTATTAATAGCCTAAATAATTCGCGTTGCAGGAAGGCGGCAAGTGAGGGAGTCCCGATGAGCTTACTTAGGTAAGTGATTCGGGTGAGCGAACGCACTGCAACGTGAAGTATGACGGGTATGTTATTTGAATAAGCATCCTTGAGAGGCATAGGGAACCGTGGAAAATAACGCTACTCACCAAAATGCTATTACTCTCGCCGACCATCATGACGATTTGAATGTGTTGCGCCGCGCTTTTTCCTTGCCACCCATTGCTTATATCGATATTTCGCATCAGGCGCGTCTGACACAGATGATGGCTCGTTGGCCATTGCTGGCTGAATTGGCACATTTCCCCGCCACTGAATCACAGCACACTGAACCACAAGGATAACAGGCATGCCGGTGATTGCGATGCAGGGGATTCGTGGCGGCGTTGGGACAACGTCGCTGACGGCAGGTTTGGCCTGGGCACTTGAGCAACTTGGCGAGCCGGTGCTGGCTATTGATTTCTCGGCGGACAACCTGCTGCGCTTTCATTTCAATATGCCCGCGCACAATACGCGCGGCTGGGCGCGCGCCGAGCTGGACGGCGACGCCTGGCATCGTGGTGCCATGCAATATCTGCCCAAACTGGCGTTTATCCCTTTTGGCACTCTGGCGCCAGAAGAGCATGAAACGCTGGCCCTGCGCCTGCAACACGTGCCCTCTTTTTGGCGTGACAATCTGCGCCATCTCGCCGGGCTTGGCCGCTACCGTTGGGTTTTGCTCGATCTGCCCGCCGGGCCTGCCACACTGGCGGTTCAGCAAGCATTGGTGCAGGCAGACACCGTGTTTACCGTTATTGTGCCTGACGCCAATTGTCATATCCGTTTGCACCAGCAAACGCTGCCCGCCGACGGCCATTTTTTAGTGAACCAATTCGTCACCATCAGCACATTGCAGCAAGATCTGCATCACCTGTGGCTGCATACCTTGCCTAACCTGCTGCCGCTGGTCATCCACCGCGATGAAGCGGTCGCCGAATCCCTCGCCAGCAAACTGGCCACTGGGGAGCACAGCCCGCAAAGCCTCGCCGCAGAAGAGATGCTGACGTTAGCCAACTGGTGCCTGATCAATCTGACGACGGAGGCGCCATGAGCACGGTGCTCAATCTGCTGCTGGTGCCCCCGGCCTATTCGGCGGTACGCCAGCGCTACCGTGACTTTCTCAAACAGGGGGCCACCCTGTTCACGGCAGGCATGGGCACGCTGTTGTCGGTGTTGGCCTGGACGTTTTTGCGCCTTGAGTCGCCCAGTTGGCAGCGGATTCGTAGCCAAAGTGCCTTCTGGTTTCCCCATATTTCCCCACATCGACCTCGCCCCGCCGATCCGTTGCGTTATCTGGCGCAGGGGCTGTGGCTGCTGGTGGTACGTAACGGGCAGATCCCCGCCGCCCGGCGTAATCTGTTTTCGGCGCTGCCGCGCTGGCGTCAGCGCTATCTCAATATGATGCAGCAACTGCCGCAGCGCATGGGTATCCAAGAGGCGTCCGCTGATACCCAGAAACCGCCGGTATCGGCGTTGGAAACGCTGCTGTTGATTCTTCTCGCCCTTGCCACCACCGCGCTGGCGATATTGTGTATCACCCAGCCGCTCGATCTGCTGGCGCAGTTTATGTTTATGCTGCTGCTGTGGGGCATTGCCATGTTGGTGCGTCGGGTGCCGGGACGGTTGCCGACGCTGATGATGATCGTGCTGTCGCTGACCGTTTCCAGCCGCTACCTGTGGTGGCGTTTTACGTCCACCCTTAACTGGGACGACCCGCTCAGTCTGATCTGTGGCTTGCTGTTACTGCTGGCAGAGACCTACGCCTGGATAGTACTGGTGCTCGGCTTCTTCCAAACCATTTGGCCGCTCAATCGCCAGCCAACGGCCCTGCCCGAAGACAGCCGGGAATGGCCCACCATCGACATCATGGTGCCGACCTACAATGAACCGCTGAGCGTGGTCAAACCCACGCTTTACGCGGCATTGGGCATCGACTGGCCGAAAGATAAAATCAATATCTACCTGCTCGACGATGGCAATCGCAAAGAATTTAAGGCGTTTGCCAACAGCGTCGGCATACACTACATCGCGCGCCCGACGCATGAACACGCCAAAGCGGGCAACATCAACCATGCGCTGAAACAGGCGCACGGCGAATTTGTCGCGATCTTTGACTGTGACCACGTGCCGACACGCTCATTCCTGCAACTGACCATGGGCTGGTTCCTCCGAGACCGCAAGCTGGGCATGCTGCAAACGCCGCACCATTTCTTCTCGCCGGACCCGTTTGAACGCAACCTGGGCCGCTTCCGCCGCACGCCGAATGAAGGGACATTGTTCTACGGGCTGGTGCAGGACGGCAACGACATGTGGGATGCCACCTTCTTCTGCGGCTCCTGCGCCATTCTGCGCCGCACCGCGCTGGATGAGGTGGGCGGCATTGCCGTGGAAACCGTGACTGAAGATGCGCACACCTCGCTGCGTTTACACCGACGCGGTTACACCTCCGCCTATATCCGTATCCCGCAGGCCGCCGGGCTTGCCACCGAAAGCCTGTCGGCGCACATCGGCCAGCGTATCCGCTGGGCGCGCGGCATGGTGCAGATCTTCCGGCTGGACAATCCGCTGTTCGGCAAAGGGCTGAAGCTTGGGCAACGTCTCTGCTACGCCAACGCCATGCTGCACTTCCTGTCCGGCATTCCGCGTTTGATTTTTCTGACGGCACCGCTGGCCTTTCTGCTGCTGCACGCTTACATCATCTATGCACCGGCACTCGCCATCGCACTGTACGTGCTGCCGCACATGATCCACTCCAGCCTGACCAACTCACGCATTCAAGGCCGCTATCGCCACTCGTTCTGGAGTGAAGTGTATGAAACCGTGCTGGCGTGGTATATCGCGCGGCCTACCACCGTCGCGCTGTTCAACCCGCACAAAGGCAAGTTCAACGTTACCGCCAAAGGCGGGCTGGTCGAGGATGTGCACGTTGACTGGATCATCACCCGCCCTTACCTGTTTCTGGTGGTGCTCAATCTGTTCGGTCTGGCCTTCGGTGCCTGGCGCATAGTGTATGGTCCGCCGGAAGAAGTGATGACGGTGATCATCAGTCTGGTGTGGGTGGCCTATAACATGACGATACTCGGCGGTGCCGTCGCGGTTTCCGTGGAGGCTAAGCAGGTACGCCAATCGCATCGCGTTGAAATCGCTCTCCCGGCCGCCATCCTGCGCGCAGACGGATTCCATTACTCCTGTACGCTACGCGATTATTCCGACGGTGGCGTCGGCATCGAGATGCATGCCGACGGCCTGTTAAAAGAGGGTGATAAGGGGTCACTGCTGCTGAATCGCGGCCCGCAGGAATACGCATTCCCGTTCGAAGTCACCCGCGCTTTCGGCACCAAGATTGGGCTGAAGATGGTCAATCTCTCGATACAGCAGCATATCGATTTTATTCAGTGCACCTTCGCGCGCGCCGACACCTGGGCGCTGTGGCAGGACAGTTTTCCGGAAGACAAGCCGATGGAAAGCCTGGGGGACGTGTTGGCATTAGGGTTCAGGGGCTATTTGCGCATGGCGGATTATGCGCCGCCGATGATTCGCGGCGTGTTTGTCGCCTTCACCTCTGCCATCGCCTGGTGTGTCTCCTTTATCCCGCGCTATGTCGGGCCGCCCCCGGCATTTGTGCCAACGGAACAGGCGTAACGCGATGCAGCTAAACACAACGGCCAGCACGGCCCTAACCGTGATGATGACATGATGACAAAAAAAATAACCTGGTTTACCGCTCTGGCTCTGGGCATGGTGCCGTTGTCTCAGGCTGAAACCGCAGCCCCACCGCTCATGCAGGCCGACAGTGCTGCGGCCACCCCCGTTGCCAGTCAGCAGTTGGGGTTTAAGCAACTGGCACCTGCGCCGGGCAGTTTCGCGCTGAAGGGAACCTCCCCTGTCGGCTATATCCAGTTTGGCGTGCGTCATGATGAAGTGGTGACGCAAGCGTCGCTCCAGCTGGAATTTACCCCCTCACCGACATTGACGCCGGTCGAATCGCATCTCAAGGTCTATCTCAATGAGGTGTTGATGGGCGTCGTTGCCATCACCAAAGAGCAAGTGGGCCAGCCAACGCGGGCAACCCTGCCGTTGGATCCGCGTTATATCACCGACTTTAACCGCGTGCGGCTGGAATTTGTAGGGCATTACAAGAGTTTATGCCAAGACCCATCGAGCAGTAGCCTGTGGCTGAATATCAGCCAGGCCAGCTCGCTCAACTTGCAGATGCAAAAGCTGCCGCTAAAAAACGATCTGGCGGCATTCCCCATTCCGTTCTTTGATGCCCGCGACAACCGGCCGCTTACGCTGCCCATGGTGTTTAATCAGCAGCCCGACCTGGGACAGCAGCAGGCTGCCGCGATCCTCGCCTCCTGGTTCGGTGCCCGCGCTCAGTGGCGTGGTCAATCCTTCCCGGCACTGTTCAATCAACTGCCCGACAGCCACGCGGTGGTGTTCGCCACCAATGCGCAGCGCCCGGATTTCCTGCGCGATTACCCGCCGGTCAATGGCCCGACGGTTGAAGTCATCAGTCATCCGCAGAACCCTTACGTTAAGCTGCTGCTGGTTCAGGGCCGCGATGACAATGACCTGATTACCGCCGTCAAAGGGATCGCACAGGGTAACATCTTGTTCCGAGGGCAGAATGTCAGCGTCGATCGCGTTGAGCAACTGGCACCGCGCCAACCCTACGATGCCCCGAACTGGATCCGTACCGATCGCCCGATGACGTTTGCCGAATTGCAGCAATATCCGGAGCAATTACAGAGCAGCGGCATCGATCCCGATCCTCTGATGATGACGCTGAATTTGCCGCCGGACCTGTTTCTGATCCGCAGCAAAGGTATCGATATGCACCTGAAATATCGCTATACCGCACCGCGCACGCTGGATGGATCGCGTCTGGCCGTCAACCTGAACAACCAGTTTGTTCAGGCCTTTAATCTGGTCCCCGAACGCGAGAAAAACGCCCTGCTGCTGCGCTTGCCGATTACCCAAGGGTTATTGGATTCGGATAAAAACCTGTCCATTCCGGCGTTAAAACTGGGCACCGTCAACGAGCTTCGCTTTGACTTCGATTACGCCACGGTCACCACCAGCAATATCTCGGCGGATCGCTGCGAAACTATCGCGCCTATCGAAAATCATGCGGTTATCGATGGCAACTCCACCATCAACTTCTCTGGCTATCGCCATTTTATGGCGATGCCGGATCTGCGCGCCTTCGCCAATGCCGGTTTCCCGTTCAGCCGGTTGGCCGACTTGTCGCAAACCGTGACGCTGATTGATAAAGCGCCCCCTGCGGAACAGGTCAGCGCGCTGCTGAATGCCATCGGTAATATCGGTGCGCAAACCGGCTATCCGGCGTTGGCGCTGCAACTGACCGACGACCCGGCGCAGCTCAGCCAGGTGGACAAAGATATTCTGTTGATCGGCTCACTGCCAGAATCGCTGCGCGACGAAGCCAAGGTCGGGTTGCTGACTGAAACCACCAAGAGTTGGGTCAAGATGCCGGTACGCCAAACCACGCTGCCGGATGAAGGCTCACCCAAAACCGACGGCAGACCGGACAGCAGAACCGACATTCGCGCCGAAACCGCCATGGCCACGATTATCGGCACGCAGTCCCCCTATTTTGCCCAGCGCAGCCTCGTCGCGTTACTGGCAGACAGCCCGCAGGGCTACACGCTGCTCAACAATGCCCTGATCGACAGTACCAAACGCGCCACGGTTTTCGGCTCGGCGGCCGTCATCCGCGATTCGGGCGTCAGCAGCTTGCGCGTAGGGGATATGTACTACGTGGGCCACCTTCCGTGGTGGGAACGCGTCTGGCACGCACTGGCGCTGCATCCGCTCTGGCTGGCTGGCATGTCCACCCTGGTCACGATCATTTTCGCCTGGCTGCTGTGGCGTGGCCTGAAAGTGCTCAGTCGTCGTCGCCTCTCCGCTGACGAGAAGGATTAACCGATGGGTATCCTGTGGCGCGCGCTGTTGTTGACGCTGCTGCTTAGCGGTCACGCTGTGGCTGCCACAGGCGTCTGCCACTGGCCCGCGTGGGAGCAGTACCAACGTGATTACATCAGTACGGAGGGGCGCGTTATCGACCCCTCCACGCCCAGCCAGATAACCACGTCCGAAGGGCAGAGCTACGGCCTGTTTTTCGCGCTGGTGGCCAATGACCGGGCGATGTTTGAAAAGCTGCTGCAATGGACCGAGGACAATCTGGCCTCCGGCGATCTCAGCGCTCACCTGCCCGCCTGGCAATGGGGCAAAAAGATACCGCAGGTCGATGATTCGCCGTGGGGCATCTTAGATCCCAATTCCGCCTCCGATGCCGATTTGTGGATTGCCTACAACCTGCTGGAAGCCGGGCGACTGTGGCAAAGCCGTCGCTTTCTGACGCTCGGCACGCTGCTGTTGCAGCGCATCGCCCATGAAGAAGTGGCCGATATTCCCGGTCTGGGCGTAATGCTGCTGCCGGGTAAAGTCGGGTTCGTGCACGGTGACCGTTGGCGGCTTAATCCCAGCTACCAGCCGCCGCAGTTGCTCGCGCGTTTCTCCACGCTAAACGGCCCGTGGAAAGCGATGCATGCGGTGAATCTCAGGCTGCTGAAAGAGAGTGCCCCCCACGGTTTCTCACCCGATTGGGTGGTTTGGAACAAGCAACAGGGTTGGCAATCGGATGAAACCAAACCCAATATTGGCAGTTACGATGCGATTCGCGTCTATCTGTGGGCTGCCATGCTGCCAGAAGAAAGCCAAGAGCGTGCTGCGCTCGTCGCCCATTTCCAGCCGATGGCGGCCCTGACGGCACAGTCGGGCACGCCGCCCGAGCGGGTAGACACGGCGACAGGGAAAGCGCAAGGAACGGGCTCTGTCGGTTTCTCCGCCGCGCTGCTGCCGCTGCTGGCAGCCACCCCGCGAGCGCGTGATGTTCAGCGCCAGCGCTTGCGCGACGCACCGCCGGACAACAACGCCTATTTTTCTGCTTCTCTGACGCTGTTCGGTCAGGGATGGGATGAACAACGTTACCGATTCAATCAACAGGGTGAACTTTTACCTTCCTGGGATAAGCAATGCGCAACTTCACCATAATAAGCGCCGGGCTGTTTTCAATGAGCCTGACGATGATTTCGCTCACTGCCGGGGCCGATACCGTGACGCCCAGCGCCTTTCTTATGGAGCAGGTCAGGCTGGGTGAAGCAAGCAACCGCGACGATCTGGTACGACAAACCCTGGCACGTCTGTCGTTGATTGATCCAGACAGTCCGGACGTGATCGCCGCACAGTTGCGGCTGGCGTTGCGTCAGGGCGATCAGGCGCAGGCACGGCAGCATCTGGAGAGGCTGCACAGCGTCGCGCCGAATTCCGAGCAGTACCGACAGTCAGCGATGATGCTGGCCCTCACACAACAGGATACGCGCCAGAAGCTGGAACAGGCGCGGCTGCAAGCCACCGCCGGGCGTTACGACGAGGCGAAGAAAGCCTACGACGAACTGTTCCACGGCGAACCGCCAACGCTCGATCTGGCCGTTGAATATTGGCGTCTGGTCGCGCGGTTGCCGGGGCAAGAGCCCACAGCCATTCAGCAACTGGAGGCATTGGATAAACGCTATCCCGGCAACGTCAATTTACGACTGACACTGGCACGCCGCCTGTTCAGTCAGGATCGCGATGCCGAAGGCTATGCGCTGCTGGAAAAACTGGCGGATGACCCCATCGGACGCAGTCAGGCAGCAGGCATGTGGATGGAAATGGTCAAACGCATGACGGTCTCTGCGCAAAGCGTCGCGCAACTTGACCGTTTTCTCACCGTGTTTGTCGACGACCCCAGCGTTGCTGGCGCGCAGCAAGAGCGCGATCGGCAGCAAAAGATGCTGGCCGATCCTGCCTATCAAGCGCGGCTGCGCGGATTGGCAAGCGTCGAGCAAGGGGCCAGCGGCAGTGCGGCTATCACAGATTTGAATAAGGCGCTGACCGAAACCCCCGACGATCCCAACCTGATTGGTGCACTGGGCATGGCGTATATGCGCAGCGGCGATCGCCCCAAAGCCTTGGCACTGTTCCAGCAAGCGAAAACGGCCGACATCAATAATGAAAACAGCGACAAATGGGATGCGCTCATTAAAAGCACCCGCTACTGGCTGGAAATTGATGCTGGCGATCGCGCACTGAAAGCCAATAATCTGGCGCAGGCGCAACAGCACTATCAGCAGGCCCAACAGGTGGACAGCAATGATGCCTACGCCCTTGTCGGGCTCGGTGACGTAGCTGGCGCACGACAGGATGACGCCGCCGCCAAGCGTTTTTATCAGCAGGCATTACAGCGGGAACCCACTAACAGCGGTGCGATTCGCGGCATGGCCGCCCTCTATGGCCGCCAATCGCCACAGGCGGCGCTCGCTTATATCAACAATCTCCCTGCGGCCCAACGTCAACCGCTGCAAGAGACGTTGACCGCACTCAAGCGCGATATCACCACCCAGCAAGCCGATAGTCTGGCGGAACAAGGGAAATGGCGCGAGGCGGCAGAAACCTATCAACAGGTCTATCAGCCCAGTGCCGATGATATCTGGTTGCCCTATCACTACGCACAGGTGCTGCGCCAGCTCAACCAAAACGCGCAGGCAGATGACATCATGCAGCGGATGGCTCATACGCCCCCCGCCAGCCCTGAGCGTGCTTATGCTTACGCACTCTATCTTTCAGCAACCGAACGTGAGGCACAGGCGCTGGCGCATTTGCACACGCTGCCCGAGGCGCAGTGGAGCGACAACATGCGAGAACTGGCGCAACGGCTCACCATGGAGCGCACGCTGGCGCATGCCCAGGCACTGTATGATGCAGGCAATGAGGCCGGTGCCGTCAGCTACCTGCAACAGCAGCCCGCCGATACCCGTATTTCGTTGATGTTGGCAGACTGGGCGCTGCAACGGGGCAATGCCGCCGATGCGTTGACGCGCTACCGTAAAGTGCTGGCACAGGACGCACAAAACGCAGATGCCCAGTTAGGGGAAGTGGAAGCGTTAATCGCCGCCGGACAGCGCGATGAGGCACGCCAGCGTTTGCACGCGCTAAACATTGCCGATGACAGTTCGCTCAATACCCAGCGTCGCGTCGCCAATGCCTGGTATGCCGTTGGTAACGTGCCGTTAGCCAATCAGACGCTGCAAGCAGCCAAAACCAGCGCGCAGAAAGCGCCCCCGAGCCAGATTAAAGCGTGGATCCACCGCGATGCGGCGCGTCTGGAAACACAGCAGGGCCAATCCGCCGAGGCGCAGGCCGATTACCGCCAGGCGATGGTTGCCAGCGGTATCAGCAGCGTGTCGCCACAGGATAACGACGGCTACACCCGTTTGACGCGCTCACAGCAGAATGACGACTGGCTGCAACGCAGCATTCGTGCCGATGCGGCCGAACAGTATCGGCAGCAGGACATCAACGTGACCCTCGGCCACGATTACTGGCGCTCCAGTGGCACTAACGGTATCTCCAATCTGAAAGCGCACAATACGATATTGAACGTCGATTTTCCGCTCTATCAGGGCCGTGGCTTCGTGCGCACCGATACCATCACGATGAATGCGGGACGCTTTAACACCAACAGCAACGGGGCATTCCGCGAGGTGTTTGGCACCTGCGCCACGCTGGATTGCTACAGCGGCAGAACGCAGAAAACCTCTGGCACCGGCGTCGCCGCAGGCTGGAAAAACGATCGCTGGACGGCGGATATTGGCACCACGCCCATCGGGTTCGAGGTGGTAGACGTGGTCGGTGGCGTCAGCTACAGCGGTGACTGGCAACAGTTGGGCTGGACGGCTACGGCGTCGCGCCGCCCCATCTCCAGCTCACTGCTGGCCTTCGGCGGCGCTAACGATCCCATTACCGGCACCACCTGGGGTGGCGTGCGCGCCACCGGTGCCAGCCTGGGGCTCAGCTACGATCGCGGTGAAGCACACGGCGTATGGAGCGATTTAAGCTTCCACCAGATTACCGGGAAAAATGTGGCAGATAACCATCGCGCCCGCGCCATGGCCGGTTACTACTATAAACTTATCAATGAAGATAATCGCCGCCTCACCGTCGGGGCGAGCACCATGTGGTGGAGCTACCAGAAAGATCTCAGCGGCTATTCCCTCGGGCAAGGGGGCTATTACAGCCCGCAGCAGTATGTCT
The DNA here is from genome assembly GCF_025962655.1 of Candidatus Symbiopectobacterium sp. NZEC151. GTDB lineage: Bacteria > Pseudomonadota > Gammaproteobacteria > Enterobacterales > Enterobacteriaceae > Symbiopectobacterium. Next base: position 134,406 of record NZ_JAGFPE010000006.1, read on the forward strand.
CGTTTGGGCTTCCCATCAATTACCGCCAGCGTACCGAAAACTGGTCGTGGGAATTGGGCGGCACCGTCTCCTGGTCTTATGCCAAGACCAAAAATCAGCGTCGTTATCCGTTAGGCAGTCTGGTCAGCAGCGCCGGATTAACCGCCGATGAACGGGATCGCATCGAAACCGGCAGCAGCAGTTCCGGCGTCGGCTACACGCTGCGCGCCTTGATCGAACGTCGCCTCACGTCGCACTGGACGCTGGGCGCCGCCATCGATATTCAGGAAGCAAAAGATTACACGCCGAGCCACGGCATGCTCTATCTGCGTTACTCATTCGCGGGTTGGCAAGGGGATTTGGATAGCCCGCCGCAACCGCCAACACCGTATTCAGATTTCAAATAGCGCGCAACCTCCGCGCCGTGCCGTAAAAAATCGCACGGGCGGAGGAAGGCACTACACCTCTCTCGTAAAGTAAACAAGCCACAGTTTCCTTACCTCTTCGACGTAAAAACGGATAGGATGACGCGTTACGCAAACCACCCAGGGATGCGTGCGTCAAAACCAATAAGAAAAACCTATGGCAACGGGTGTAATAATGCGTAGAAGTGAAAAGATCATCAGTGACTACCTTGCCCTCTCCCCGAAAGAGCAGATCGCCTATCTGCGCAGTTTTAATCAGAATCTTGACGCAGAGCTATGCGATTTCTTTCTGTGCATCGCCCTCGACAAGGCACAAGAGACGCCGCTGCGCAAAGAAGCGATGAATGTCATCGGCCTGTTCAAAGGCCACGGCAACGACAACGCCATCAAAAAAGCGCTGTATCATCTGATACGCACGCCGAACACGGATATCCAGATTCACGCCATCGGCGCATTAGGGTTGATGCACATCGATGAGAACGATCTGCGCTATATCGCTCACCTTGCACAGCACAGTGAGGATGAACGGGTGCTGGCCGCAGCCAACGCATTTATCGCCAATCGACGCGATGTTGCCAGCGCGTTGTAAGGTATGACTTATTGATTCGATACAGACAACGCATTAGCGATAACGATCACACTTTTGTACCTTATGTCTCATACCAACACATGAGGATAACGTGATGTCTGTCATTAACACGCAAGTCAAACCTTTCAAAAACCAAGCATTCAAAGACGGAAAATTTGTCGAAGTCACCGAAAGGGACATCGAAGGCAAATGGAGCGTGTTCTTCTTCTATCCGGCTGACTTCACCTTCGTTTGCCCGACCGAACTGGGCGACGTGGCTGACCACTATGCAGAATTCAAGAAACTGGGCGTAGAAATCTACTCCGTGTCCACCGACACCCATTTCACGCACAAAGCCTGGCACAGCAGCTCTGATACCATCGCTAAAATCCAATACACCATGATCGGTGACCCGACAGGCCAACTGACGCGTAACTTTGAAAACATGCGTGAAGATCAAGGTCTGGCCGACCGCGGCACCTTTATCGTTGACCCGCAAGGCATCATCCAGGCCGTAGAAATCACCGCCGAAGGCATTGGCCGTGACGCCTCTGACCTGCTGCGCAAAGTAAAAGCGGCACAGTACGTTGCTTCCCACCCCGGCGAAGTGTGCCCGGCCAAATGGCAGGAAGGCGAAGCCACGCTGGCACCGTCTCTGGATCTGGTTGGCAAGATCTGATTTTTGCCGCGCGTTATCGGGTGCCCCGCACCCGATTAAGACTGACGACTGGCCTTTTCGGTACATCCGAGTTTCCCGGCAAATCACGCCGTGGGGCACTCCGGCGGCTTACGCCGCTACGACCCCATCGCCGCACTTTGCCTAACAGCAGGCACTGACAGTCGTCTGATTCCCTCCGCTTTGTCGCACCACGTAAGGATGACCCATGCTCGACAACAATCTGAAAAACCAGTTAGCCGCCTATCTGGAAAAATTAACCAAACCTGTCGAGTTAATCGCCGCGCTGGACGACTCGGCTAAATCCGCTGAAATTCGCGCGTTACTGACAGATATCGCGAGCTTATCACCGCAGGTGACCTTCAAAGAAGATTACGCCAGCGCAGAGCGTAAGCCCTCATTTCAGATAACCAATCCCGGCTCCCACAGCGGTCCGCGTTTCGCCGGTTCACCGATGGGCCACGAATTTACTTCGCTGGTGCTGGCACTGCTGCAAACCGGCGGTCATCCGGCGAAAGAGACGCAGGAACTGCTGGAGCAGGTGCGTGACATCGACGGCAGCTATCATTTTGAAACCTTCTATTCGCTGTCATGCCACAACTGCCCGGACGTGGTTCAGGCACTGAACCTGATGGCGATCCTGAATCCCAACATTACCCACACCGCGATTGACGGCGGCGTCTTCCAACAGGAAGTGCAGGATCGCAACGTGATGGGGGTGCCCACCATTTTCCTGAATGGTGAACACTTCAGCCAGGGCCGCATGAGCCTGGGTGAAATCATCGCGAAACTCGATACCGGTGCCAGTGACAAACAAGCGGCCAAGCTCAACGCGCGCGCCGCTTACGATGTGCTGATTATTGGCAGCGGCCCGGCAGGCGCAGCGGCAGCGGTGTATTCCGCACGTAAAGGCATCCGCACCGGCCTGATGGGCGAGCGTTTTGGCGGCCAGGTGCTGGATACCGTGGATATCGAAAACTACATCTCCGTACCAAAAACCGAAGGTGCCAAACTGGCTACCGCACTGAAAAGCCACGTTGATGACTACGATGTAGATGTGATTGACCTGCAAACGGCCAGCAAGCTGATCCCGGCCAAAGCGCCCGGCGAACTGCACCAGATTGAAACCGCCTCCGGCGCAACGCTGAAAGCCCGCAGCATCATCCTTGCCACGGGCGCACGCTGGCGCAACATGAACGTGCCTGGCGAAGATCAGTACCGTACGCGTGGGGTGACCTATTGCCCACACTGCGATGGCCCGCTGTTCAAAGGCAAGCATGTTGCCGTCATTGGCGGGGGCAACTCCGGCGTGGAAGCGGCTATCGATCTGGCGGGCGTGGTGAAGCACGTTACCCTGCTGGAATTTGCGCCCGAGCTGAAAGCGGACTCGGTGTTGCAGGCAAAAGTACGCAGCCTGCCGAACGTTGATATCATTCTTAGCGCACAGACCACGGAAGTGAAAGGCGACGGACAGAAAGTGACAGGCCTGAGCTACCTTAATCGTGTCGACGATACGCAACATTCGTTAGCGCTGGAAGGGATCTTCGTGCAGATCGGTTTGCTGCCGAACACCCAATGGCTGGAAGGCAGCGTGGAGCGCAACCGCATGGGCGAAATCATCATCGATGCCAAATGCGAAACCACCGTTAAAGGCGTATTTGCCGCCGGTGACTGCACCACCGTGCCTTACAAACAAATCATCATCGCCACCGGTGAAGGTGCGAAAGCGTCGCTGAGTGCGTTTGATTATTTGATTCGGTCCGCGTAACGCGCATTGGCGAGTACCGTGCAATGTGTCGTGCTTGCAGGCTCGCTGGTTCTTCGCAACACACCCGCTGAGGCGTCCAATCCCACCTCAGCGGGTCTATTAGTCTTGAATAAACCTGCCTTAGAAAAAGACCAGCCTGATATCTTGGCTGGTCACCCCTGATGTTATCGGCTTTCAAAAAAAAGAATTATATTTTTATCGGTGTTTCGAAGAGAAATATAACTGAGGGAGGCGGATAAGTAGAGTGGAGAAATTACTTCATTGAGGGAGTAAAAATCACTTAATGTGAAGATAGCCGATGACAATTTTTGGTTTGTCATCGACTACGACGGTTCTGTACACATCACGCCTCTAAATCCTGCTCATAATCTTTTTTGAAACCTATTTTCTTATAAGTCATGATGCGTTTCGGTACATAACGGTGCAAATTTATCTTTTCACAGAAGAGCTTAAAATCATCCTGATGGCTAACACCCGCTTTAGCGTACATCGCTGCCAATCGGTTCTCAACCGTACGTGCTGAAATGAAAAGCGCAGAGGCAATATCTTTACAGCTCATCCCTTGCAACCGGAAGAAAATAATTTCACACTCTTTTTCGGTAAACACATCGTCTGGTTTATTAAGCAGTAATGAACCGGGCAGTTTACCCTTAACAAAATCGTTGGGTGTAAACACCTCTAAGTATTTCAAGGAATGGAATGCACCGATACACCGATTCTCTTCATCATAAAAGGGAACTTTACGACAAATATAAGGCATATCGACAGCTTGAGGGTGCAACTCCAGCATGACCTGAGGCTTGCGGGTGGCAACCAGGTTCCTGTCCTGCACACGCCATTCCTCCAAGGTATCTCCGTTTTCAAACAGACAAGACGGAATTTCATAATCATAGCGGTCTATAATTTCACTTGTCGATCTTAACCCCGCTAATTTAGCGAACGCGAGGTTGGAATACAAAACCGGACCGTCTGGCGTACGAATACAATAAGGGTCAGGCAAAAGGTCCAATGAACGTGTCAACATTTTCGGAATAATGATATCTTGACGTGTATTTTTCTGAGAATCTGGCATAATCTGTTCTCCCTTTGAGATAAAATAAATCGTAATTATCACATCTGAAGAACAAATTATATCAATAACAGATTCCCGTTTAATTACTGTTGTTGGATGGTGTTTTTTATCGTTAAACTTCTTACGATGCCGATGATTTTCCTGCACGTCTTATCACAACAAACAATATATTTCAGAATAATCTCTTTTTTACCGCACAATTCCAAACAATTAAAACAACTCGCTATAATTTTGGGTACTATGCTCTCAACGTACTCCGTCGTTAAGCCACTTACACAGCGAAGGCGAACGCCAACATCATTCACCTTCGCTGGCTACCTTAAGTGCTGGTTTGTCTTTGCAACGTCAACAATCCCTTGCCTTAATCGCAGGTAGCTACAGACCAATTTTCTACGATCTCGGGGATGCTTCGCAATCACAGGTGATCTGGTGATTGCCAACCCCGTTTCTGGCACTTTGCGTTATTCCGGTGAGAAGTGTCGTAAAATCTGTCATATCACTCAGCAAGAACATTGTGCCAAGAGTCAGCGAGAAGCCATAAACTGGAAACAGTTTGAAGCTCATTTTCTTCGTTAAGATTGAACAAGGCTTCTTGAAAAGAAACATTCATACCATTTAAATTCATCATTTGGTTGGATTTCACATAACTAAAACTGCTTCTTAGCCGTTCTAATTGAGGAGGGTTATTTAAGTATCTTTTTAAGTTTCTTTCCGCTTCGTCAAATGAGGTGTAAAAATCAAAGGTTTTTAATTCACCATCCTTATTCCTCATTTCAAAATTACCTTGGCAAAAGTAGCGCTCCAGTATAGATGAATCAACTACGGGCATATTGTTGATTTTTATTCCTGCCGCATGAGGTACACTGGACAAGTAGCAAAAAATGACATTTTCTGGCTTCAGGTCAAATATAGCATTTTTATCATGAATTTCTCTAAATCGATCATACTCAGAAAGGAAGAAATTTATCTTTTGTTTGGCATTTGAACCTTTCATCTCATTTAAATTATTATGATACCCCATAACACCTGTTCTGTAGATAAACGACTTTGCCTCTATCAAAAGATAAGTTTCACCGATCCTTATAATAATATCTATTTCTTCATTTTCTTTCCCCTTTGACTGCTTAAACCCGAGAGCCAACACACGGCAAAACCCTGTCTGTAGTATTTTGTTATTATAAATCTGATCAGCTATTAGCTTTGCGAAAAACTTTTCAAAGAACTTCCCCTTTTTCAGCTCTTTTATATTTAGTTGAGTTTTTACTACTTCATCAATAACTCTAGTAATTTGCCCTCCCATGAAAACACCCAAACTAATATAATAACTCCCATCTATCTCATAAATTGGCTTGAGATAAAAATCAGATAATTTACGCTTACTGTTAGTATGAAGTTCAACTAATTGCTCGGCTTTTAATTTGCTAATATTTATACAATACGTTAAAATATTAACTAATTCATCTTTAGAAAAAATTACGGGCTGATTAAATCTTCCTTTTTTTAAAAAACACTTGATTATACAAGTTGACAATCTAATAAAAACAATCCAAAAATACCGCACATCAAACAATGTCAAATGTTGAAAATCATTTAAAGGAATATTTTCATAACCTCTATAGTAAAATGGGTGTTGATTTAGTATCAATTGATGCTGAATGGAAGTATCCTCATCAGGTTCATCATAAATGATATTAAACCTATCATTTGTAATGAGAATATCACTTGGCATAAATTTTATTTTTGGATCAACAAATCCTCCATCACGATATGCTCCATGCAATAATTGTAACAAATGATCTTTGAATCGTTGAACGGCAATTTTCTCGCCAAAGTCAACATCACAATCACTAGGGGATAGTATGATCCCATCCTCGTTATTTTTAAATGTCCAATTTGATTTTGTTATCTTCTCCCATTGATTTTGCAAATAAATCCTTTTGGAAGCTAAGCTGTATAATTCATGATATATATCTTTTTGTTTATATCTTACAACCTTTTGATCTGATATTTTTATACATAATTGACTCGATTCATGAATAGTTTCCAATAAAGAATCAAGGTTTTCCGTGAAACGGCCATTTTCACTATCTAGGAATAAATTAAGAATCAAATTTTGTTGATAAACCATGATCTCGTGCTCTGAGACCCCATTAATAACCTTAACTAATCTCGCGCATTTTTGGTCAATTTCTCTCAGTAACTCCCCAATAATTAAACCATCATTAAAAAGGCTAGATGTATTTCTTTCTTTAAGATCGAAAACCTCTGACCATTTTTTTGAATCAAAGAAGAAAGATGTTGGTATATATTCTTTTTCTTTCATATTTTATCCATAAATATTTATATTGTTAAAATCAAATCGCTATCAATTCAAAATATATGAATAACATCATTCATTCAATATATTTAATCTTTAAAATTTTTGAAACCAATCAGACTCCATATTGTTTTTATAGAGATAATAAGCTTGGACGCCATTTCTAACCTAATGAGTTCCTGATATAAAATTGAATATATTGATAGCCTTTGAACATACGTTAGTCCAAATGAATATAAATCCCCTCAGATATGAGCAGTTTCGATAAGAAGGGGAACTCTCGGAGGCGTCAATCCCGGGGTCTTTGAACAGCCCTCGCCGTAAGGATATTTTTTATCTAGTGTCGTGGAGCCAGTCCAAAGGCTACCTCCGCTTGAGCAACCATTGATTCAGTACGGATAGATACGGTAAAAATAGGTGCGCTAAGGCTATGACATAAAAAAGACGCGTAGCGCGCCGGGTGCCGCCAGTCAGTTACACGGGGTGAGATACTCGGTTACCGATCTTGCGGCAACCAACAGACTATACCCTACACATTTGAGCGGCAGCAAGCCGCTTCTATTCTATTCTGGTTTCGGCGATCGCAGGGATGCTTCGCAATCACGAGTAAGGTGGGTGCTCTACTCTCTGATGATTCATCACAGGGACAGGTCACACCATCACTGGCCCTGCGTTAGGTTTATTTTCCCAGGAAACCTGGAATAGACGATGTGGCAGTGGCTGCTTTTGCCTCGCTGAGAAGTTTCTCCCAGTCATCTGGCGGTTCGCCTGCTTTTAACATCCCTGCAAACACCTTATAGGCGTCTGTCTTTGAACCGTAAGCGCGAAGCGTATCGAAATCGTTTACCCAACCGATAATGATAATCTTATGCTCCGCGCTGCAACGATAGAACAAACGGAACTGCGACAAGAACTTTGCGCGGAACCAATGTTTGAATTCATCGCCTAAAGTGTCTCCCTGACGGTATTGCGCGTTGAGGGGGTCGGCTGCTATCCATTCCTCAATCACACGCTCAATCGCATGTAGGAGCTTTGTTTCCTTCTTGCCAAGGTATTCGCTGGGCTTTGCGGCCTTTAACTCAGTAACCTTTTGGGCAAGTTCTGCAATCTGCTGCAAAAAGCATGAATGAAAGCAGATTTTCCAACCATTTACTGCTAAATACTCCATGTCTCACCGCCTTGCTTTTTTAGTTAGTCATCAGTAAGCGGCGCGTCTAAATCGACCTCAACTCCAGCAGTTAATGCTTTGATGCTTTCCCAGAAAGCCACCGGTACAGGGTGAATGTTCTGTGGGTTTTTCTTCATGTCGTTTTCGAGAAAAGTCAGAAACTGCGATACAACAGGGTCATCCTGTTCTTCTTCCTGTCGGGACATGATGACTTTGCCGCCTGCAAGCAAGGTGTACTTAATGTACTCACCGGGCTTGAGATGCAAAGCATCGCGTATTGCTGCCGGAATCGTTGTCTGGCTGCGTTCGGTGAGTCGAGACTCAGCGCGCAGTGACACGTCCGCCGTATTAATTTGAATAGTCATTGATTGAACCCTGCATAAGTTGCGCTTACTCGGATGAGCACGACAATTGTAATGCAGATGCATTGCACAATGCAAATGCATTAATCTTACTAAAAACAGACTTTGAACCGACGGTTAACCTGCTCCCCGTTGATTGACACACAGTGGTAATGACCATTGCAGCACCAAACGGTCGGACTGCTGGGCATCAGGTCTGCTATGCATGAGCAACAAACGTAACGTTCGTTCATCTAACAATAAGGCACTGGCATCAAGAACGCTGGTACTCTTTCTCCCCTCAGGCCGATACAAACCGCTACGACCATTTTCCTAAGAGAGAGAATGATGAACTATCAGGAGACATTGCAGCAGTTATTATTAAACGACCCGATAAGAATGAAGGCTCTGCGCGCTGCGCGGGGGTTAACACTGCGTGATGGCTGGATCGGCGCTGGGTTTGTGCGGGATGCCGTGTGGGATCACCGGCACGGGTATGGGCAAAGGCCGGTATCGGGTGATGTGGATGTTGTCTGGTTCGATGCCGAACGCGATGATCCGGCTTACGATCGCGACCTGCAAGAGAAACTGGGTCAACAAACACCTGAGTTCAACTGGTCGGTGAAGAATCAAGCCAGAATGCATCAACGTAACGGTAATGCTCCTTATCGCTCAACAGAAAATGCGCTGCTGTATTGGCCTGAGACCGCAACGGCTGTCGCCGCCAGAGTGGGAGATAACAATATTATTGAGATTCTAGCGCCCTATGGGCTCGACGATCTGTTTGAACTGCGTCTACGACCGACGCCGCCTTTTGAGCATGACAAGTTAGCTGTTTTCAGGCAACGCGTCGTTGCAAAACGGTGGATGGAGCGTTATCCCCTGTTGCAGCTTATCGCTCCCGCCTAATCACAACAGGTGAATGCGGAATTATCATTATTTACTCATTACTTATTGACGGTTGAGGCCGATATTTTAATCCAGACACTGGTGCATGCAGTCAATGAACATGTTCATCGCAGGGCTCACCGTTCTGCCTGCATGATAGGCACAAAGCGCAGTAATCGATGGCGGAGTCTCGGAAAATGGCAGCTCCTGCAACTCGCCCGATGCCAGTTCCCGCAACACACTGAAACGTGGCAAAAACGAAATCCCCAGATTACTGGCCACACATTGCTTTATGCTCTCAATGCTCCAGAGTTCAATGGTGTTCTCAAGCGTTATCTTTCTCTCGCGAAGCGCAGACTCAAAAATTTGTCTGAACACACACTGAGGCTCATTGATAATGAAGCTGACCGGAATGTGCTGCTCCCTTTGCGTAAAATCGACGTGCTGAAGCTGCGGGGATGCAACAAGCACCAGCTCCTGTTGCCCGAAATATTCCATGTGCAGCGCATCATCATTTCCGACGCGATAAAAAACGCCCAGATCCGTATGGTCAGCCAGCAGAGAATCACGAATGACATAGCAGTTAACCGACTGAAGCGACAGACGAACTTTTGGCGCTTTTTCCCTGAATAACCGGAGAACGTCCGGCATTTTATAGGCCAGCAGCGTTTCCCCTACCATGATCCGCAAATCCCCGGCGATATCTTCCTCACGGGAAGAAATCTGACGGATCCCGTCCAGTACACGCGTCAGTTCCCTCACCCTTGGCAGCAGTAATTTCCCGGCAGGTGTTAATACCATACGGCGACCCACTTTCTCAAAAACCGGGTACGCCAGTTCCTGTTCTAACTGCTGGATCTGAAAAGTAATGGTCGATTGGGTACAGCACAGTTTCCGGGCGGCTTGTGCAAAAGAGCCCTCCTCAACCACCGTTTTGAAGGTAATGAAGCGACGCAGATCCATACAGCTCCCAAACATATCGAAATATTGAAAATCTGACATTGAAAACATTCGCTTTTTTGAATGTTTCTGGGCGGATAATATGCGGCAGGACTAAGGAGATCACAAGTGACATCAACCATTATCAGTGGGTTTTTAACCTACACATTGATTACTGCATTGACCCCCGGCCCCAACAACATCCTGGCGCTTAGCTCGGTAAATCAGTATGGCCTGCGCCGCAGTATTCGCGTGTTGATGGGCATGAGCGCGGGGTTTCTAGTGCTTATGCTTGCCTGCGGCGCGTTTACCTTTACGCTGATTAGCCTTCTTCCTTCATTAACCCGATGGCTGGTCTGGATCGGTGCGGGATATATCCTCTGGCTGGCATGGCGCATTGCGACCCATGCGCCAACCACAGCAAACGGCAGCGGGCACCCTCTCAGTTTTTGGGTAAGTTTTTGGCTGCAATTTGCTAACGTTAAGATCATTCTTTACGGTATCACCGCCTTGTCTGCATTCGTTTTACCCTATACACAGGATATTTTTTGGGTAACGGCAGTCAGCATCCTTTTGGCGGTGATTGGCTGTGTGGGAAATCTGGTCTGGGCGCTGGCGGGGCATCTGTTCCAGTCGCTTTTCCGCAGGCATGGTCAGGTGGTCAATCTGGTGCTGGCTTTGTTGCTGGTTTACTGTGCCGCCCGGATGTTTTTCTGACGCATTCTGAATTGCCCAGCCGTTCAGGGAGATGACGAAACCCAAAAGCTTCATAGCGTCGAACATCATCCTTCCGTTCGTCGAGCGTTTCGAGATAGCAGGCGCGGTAATTCAAGCAACCGCTTTAGACGATTTCCGCATTCAATAGATCGGTACCGTAAGAGTTGTCGATGGTGCACAGCCAACGGTTATCGCTTTCCTGGCGAAAGACATAGGTAGCACGACGCGTTGTCTCTACCGTCCCACCTTGTCCGTCGGGGAAACGGAGCAATGTTTCCATAATAACCAGCGCATTTCCGCCACCTTCAATGACCTGCATTTCGCCCTGTTTCACGACAAGTTGATCCTGAAAGTAATCAGAGATGGCAATAAAGGCTTTCCTGATGTTCTCTTTTCCTTTCACGATCATGCCTGGCTTAACCACCAGCGCGGCGTCTTCAGAATAGTGATCCATCAGTGAGTCAAAGTCTCTCTTGGAGATCGCCACATCACAGGATTCAATGATGTGGCGTAACGGATGTGAGTGCATGCAAATCTATCCTGCTAAGTGACTGTCCGTGTTTACTCTATCACCAAGTCACCCGCATGATCAGATCCGGTTATTCATCTCAGCACAGGGATATTATGGCTATCACGCCGCCGACACCTGCCACTCACGCCCCGGAATCGCCTCCAGCAGTTGCCGGGTATAGGCATGCTGCGGCTGCTGATACACCTGATAGGTTGGCCCTTGCTCCACAATCTTGCCGGATTTCATCACGATAATGCGATCGCACACTTGTGCTGCCACGCGCAGATCGTGGGTGATAAAAATCAGCGACAAGCCCAGACGTTGCCGTAAATCCGCTAGCAGCGCCAGCACCTGCGCTTGCACAGAGACGTCTAACGCCGATACCGGTTCATCAGCCACCAGAATCTTCGGTTCCACCGCCAGTGCACGCGCCAAACCAATGCGCTGACGCTGGCCGCCGGAGAATTCATGGGGATAACGGTGTATCGCGCCAGCGTCCAATCCCACCAGCGCAAACAACGCTTTGACCTTCTCCAGCGCCTGCGCGCGCGGCACACCGCGAATCAACAGCCCTTTGGCAGCGATTTCGCCCACCGTTTGACGCGGGTTCAACGAGGCAAACGGATCCTGAAACACCATCTGAATATCCCGGCTCTGTTCACGCAGCGCGCGAGATTTCAGTTGGGCCAGATCGTGCCCGTCAAAGTGAATTTCGCCGGAATCCGGCTGATATAACCGCACGATGCAGCGCGCCAGCGTCGATTTGCCGGAGCCGCTTTCACCGACAATACCCAGCGTACTGCCCTGTGGCAGCGTCAGGCTGACATCCTGCACCGCAGCCACCTGCCGCTGGCGACGACGAAACAGCCCCGGCTCGCGGAAGGTTTTATTGATGTTTTTCAAGGTGAGCAGCGCGGACTGTTCCTGCGTCGGACGCGGCAGCGCCGGATGCAGCGACGGCACAGCGGCAATCAGCGAACGGGTATATTCATGGCGTGGTGCATACAACACTTGCGCCGCCGGGCCTTGCTCCACCAGTTCACCGTGGCGCATTACCGCCACGCGATCGGCAATATCAGCCACTACCCCGAAATCATGGGTAATGAACAGTACTGAGGTACCGCGCCGCTGCTGTAACTCACGAATCAAGCGCAGAATCTGTGCCTGTGTGGTCACATCCAGCGCGGTCGTCGGTTCATCCGCGATCAGCACCAGCGGTTCGAGCGCCAGCGCCATCGCGATCATCACGCGCTGGCGTTGGCCGCCAGAAAGCTGGTGCGGATAGGCACGCACCGTGGCGGTCGGTTCGGGAATATGCACATCTTCCAGCAAGCGCAGCACGCGCGCGTCCACGTCCTGCTTGGTCAGTTTGGGGCGATGGATAAGAAACATTTCGGCAATTTGGTCACCTACCCGGTGCAGCGGATTAAGCGCCGTCATCGGGTCCTGAAAAATCATGCCGATACGCGCACCGCGCCACTGACGGAGCTCTTCTTGCGTAAGTTGCAGCAGGTCACGCCCTTCAAAGGTAATGCTGCCCTGTGTCGGTTGTACCCGCTCCGGCAGCAAACCCATAATGGCGCTGGCGGTCATGGATTTGCCCGATCCGCTCTCGCCTACCACGCACAAAATTTCGTTATAGCGTAAGTCCAGCGACAGGTCGCGCAACGCCCAGGGGCGATCGGCATCCGGCGGCAACGCCACGCTGAGATGATTAATGGATAACAGTACGCTCATCGGTTTCTCAGCCTTGGGTTCAATGCATCATTCAGCCCCTGTCCCACCAGAGAGACAGCGAGCACGGTCAATAAGATAGCCACGCCGGGAATGGCAGAAACGTACCATTCCTGTCGCAATACGCTGCGTCCACCACCAATCAGGTTGCCCCACGACGGCACGTTGGGATCGGACAAGTTCAGGAACGCCAGCGCGCTCTCCAAGAGAATCGCCACCGCCATGATCACACTGGCGTACACCACGATGGGCGGCAGTGCGTTAGGCAAAATCTCTCTGAACACGATGGGCATGTCACGCATCCCCAATGAGCGCACCGCTTGCACAAACTCGCGGTGGCGCAGTGACAGAAACTCGGCCCGCGTCAACCGCGCCGCAGGCGGCCAGGAGACCACGCCAATCGCCAGAATCACCGTTGACAGCGTAGAACCAAATACCGCCACCAACACCAGCAGCAACAAGAAGTTAGGCAGGATCTGAAACGCTTCGGTCAAGCGCATCAGCATGTCGTCTACCACGCCGCCGTAAAAACCGGCCAACGCGCCTACCACGATGCCAATGACGATGGCGATCGCTGTCGCCACCACGCCAATGGTGAGAGAGACGCGCGCGCCGTGGAAGATCTGCGCAGCAATATCGCGCCCGGTATGGTCGGTGCCGAACAGGAAGCGGGCGTTATGCAGTGGCCACTGCAACGGACGCCCAGCCAAGCGCAGCGGATCGGCCGGGAAAAACCAGCCCGCGGAGAGCGCCATGCCGATCACCAGCACCAACAGGATCAAACCAAACAGCGCGCTCGGGCTGCGCGCATAGCGTTTAAAAAAGTTCACCATCAGCCTTCACCTGCAATACGGGGGTCCAACCGGGCATACAGCAGGTCCACCAGAAAATTGATTGCTATCACTAACAGCGCAGAGACAAACACAATGCCGAGCAGGGTGTTCAAGTCACGCTGCATCACCGACTCATAGGCCAAGCGTCCCAGCCCTGGCAGAGCGAACACGCTCTCTACCACGACCGACCCGCCCAGCATGGTGCCGGTTTGCAACCCAATCAGCGTCACCAGCGGCAACAGCGCATTACGCAGCACGTGGCGTACCACGATGCGCGTCTCCGGCACGCCTTTGGCACGGGCGGTACGCACAAAATCCAGCGTCGACACTTCCAGCATCGATGCGCGCATAATGCGCAGATAAATCGCCAGAAAAATCAGTGCCAGTGTTAACGTCGGCAGCACCAGATGGTGGGCGATATCCAGCACTCTGGCCCAGCCCGTCAGCCCGCTGGCGATGGTTTCAAAACCGCCGGAAGGGAGCCAATCGAGGTAGATGGAAAACAGGAAGATGCCCATCAGCCCGAACCAGAATGAGGGCGTGGCGTAGCAGATCAGGCCCAACAGGGAGATCACCGTGTCCTGCCAGCGGTTAACCCGCCGGGCAGACACAATGCCCAGCACCATCCCGACCGGGATGGCAAAAGCGAGTGAGGTCCCCATCAGCAGCAGCGTGACAGGCAAACGCTCAGCAATCACACTGGCGACCGGTTTGCCGTAAATGGCCGACTGCCCGAGATCGAGGTGCGCCAGCCGCCACAGATAGTCCCACAGCCGTACCGAGGTAGATTGATCGAGCGCATAGTAGCGGCGCAGTTCCTCAATCATGGTGGGGTCGGCACCGCCGACCTGTGCCACCAGCGCATCAACGGTATCGCCCGGTGCCAGTTGCAGTAGCAGAAACAACCCGACCAGAATCAACAGCAGCGCGGGTAGCGCTGCTGCCAAGCGGCGACCGCTCAGCAGTAACAGCCTCATCGGTGATTAACCCTCTAACCAGGTGTCATGCCAACTGCTGGAAGGCCAGCGCGCGGTGTTCAATGCGTTCTTCACCTTCTTATTGATGACGGTGAGGAACTGGCGCTCGGTGGCAAACCACACCGGGAATTGCTCGTTCACCTGCGCGACCAGCGTGGCATACAGCTCACGGCGCTTCTGCGGATCGACTTCTGACGCGGCATCATCAATCAGCTTGTCGATAGCATCAGACTGCCAGCCATATTGGTTGGTCCAGGGCGCCCCCGCCGGGCTGCCGGAACGCAGCCACACCGTGGTGGAAACCGCCGGATCGCCGCGATACTGGTGCCAGCCGGTGGCGATATCAAAATTGTGTTCTTTGTAGACCGCCGTCAATGCACCCGCGTAGTCGTAGTTGGCAATCTCCACTTTGATGCCCACTTCCGCCAGCGATTGCTGAATAAAGGTGGCAAACAGCGGCACGTCTTCACCGTTAACAATCTGCACCAGCTTCAGTGTGAAGCGCGTGCCGTTAGCCTGGCGGCGGTAGCCTGCTTCATCCAGCAACGCCTCTGCCTTTTTACGATCGAACGGATAGGGTTGCTTGCTGTTCGCCGGATAGAAGTTGGTGGCGGTAGACGGAATAATGCCGGTGGCGGGCTTACCTTGCCCATACAGGAAGTTTTCGATAAAGAACGGCACATCGATGGCGTGAGCAATCGCGCGGCGCACGCGAATATCGGCAATCTCTTTACGCCGGAAGTTAAATTCCACGGTGTTGTTGAAGATGTTGCCTTCAGAACCGCGCGGCGTGACCTCGAAATCCGGGTGGCGTTGCAGGCGATCCAGATCGGCCAGTGAGAGCTGCGAGTAGGCACTTAGCTGTACCTGCCCGGTTTCCAGCGCGGCGGTAGCGGCGGATTTGTCAGTGATAATGCGCCATACGATACGCTCAATGTAAGGCTGCCCTTCGCGCCAGTAGTCCGGGTTGCGCGTGGCGACGATGTATTGTCCGCGTTCGTACTGCACAAACTTGAATGGCCCGGTGCCGATGGGCGCGGTGTTGGCCGGATTCTCCAGCACGTTGGTGTTTTCGTACACGTGGCGTGGCACTACATAGCCGAGATCCGCCAGCGCACGCAGCAGCAAGCCAATCGGCATTGGGCGTGAATAGTTGAACACCACGGTGTGGTCATCCGGCGTCTCTACCGTTTCCAGATACTGTTGCACCGCAGTGCCGTAGTTCAGGTGTTTTTTCCACAATTCCAACGCATTGTATTGCACGTCGCTGGCGGTAAACGGCTTGCCATCGTGCCATTTAACGCCCTGACGCAGCGTAAAGGTAATGCGTTTGCCGTCCGGCGAGGTTTGCCATCCTGTTGCCAGTTGCGGCACCACGTTGCCCAGCGCATCCAAGTCCACCAGAGATTCGATAATCTTGCTGGTGACGATGTATACCCCGGTGGAGGCGCGCAGCGCTGAGTTGAGAATACGCTGCTCAGAAGCCAGATGTACGCTCAGCGTGCCCCCTTTCACCGGGGTGCCCGCTGCCGTTGCACCGGTTCCCTGTGCGGCAGATAAATAAGAGGTAAAGGGCAACGTCGCCGTCACGGCGGCGGTCGAAAGCAATAAGCGTCTGCGGGTAATATTCATGAATCGTTACTCGAATTAAGAGGAGAATAACGCAGAG
Organism: Candidatus Symbiopectobacterium sp. NZEC151; assembly: GCF_025962655.1. Classification (GTDB taxonomy): domain Bacteria; phylum Pseudomonadota; class Gammaproteobacteria; order Enterobacterales; family Enterobacteriaceae; genus Symbiopectobacterium. The sequence goes on from NZ_JAGFPE010000006.1 coordinate 150,988, forward strand.
CATAAAGTCAGTAATAATTATTATGTAAATGATGTTTCGTCATATCGAAAGAGGAATTTGGCATATATCAATTTTCGCATCGCTATATTCATTTTTCAGATAAGCAAAGATAAAAAAATTACTATCTAACTAGGGTTAATCTCTTTCTAATGTTCGAATCCTATTTTTAATTCCGCGAGGGAAACCATGGCTACATTACGCTGGGATCACGCCGTACATTATGTCAACCACCTGGATGACGCGATTGCTACTTTTACCGATAACCAGCTGGTTGCGTTTCCCGGTGGTGCACACCCCGGTTGGGGCACTCACAATGCGCTCAGTTATTTTGGCCTGACTTACCTCGAATTCCTGAGCATTCGTGATGCGCAGGAGCTGGAACAAGCGCAAGACTTTCTGCTGTCTCAGGACGCAAAGCGCTTGCTGCCGGAACAGCAGGTGCTCTACCGCGTGGCATTGCGCAGCGATGACATTGATACCACCCATCAGGCATTGCAGGAGCAGGGGTTAACCCTGTCGCCGATTGTGGATGGCAAGCGCCACGACAAACAGGGCAATCTGATCGAGTGGCGCATCTTCACCATCAGCGGTGATTTCCAGGGCGTGCCTTATCCCTTTGTCCTGCAATGGAAAACCAATGACGCCGCCCGTCTCGATTTCCTGCGCACCAACAATATCGACAGACCGCACCCGGTGGGTCAGGCTCGTCTTCAGGCGGCCATCTTCACGGTGCAGCATCCAGAGCAAGTGGCACAGCACTGGCAAAAGCTGTTCCAATTCCCAGCCAGTGAACACACGCCGACTACCCTGTATATCGATGAACAGCAATTTATTTTCCAAGCGGGTGAAGAGAACCGCCTCACGGCATTGCAAATCGCCACCGATAATGACGCCGTTAAAGGTCAATCGGTAACGCTGGGCGGCGGCGAATATCAATTTGTTTAATATTCACTCACTCGATTAAATAATTATCAGATAAAAAGACAGCACCATGAATAAAAAAATTGGTTTTATTGGCTGCGGTAATATGGGCCGCGCCATTCTGTTAGGGTTAATTTCCAGCCAGGTTGTCTCGCCGCAGCAGATTATTGCGTACGACATCATTCCTGATATTACCGCCGGGCTTGTCAGCCAACACGGCATTATCGCGGCAACCAGCAATGCCGACCTGGCCCTTCAGGCGGATATTATCTTCCTGGCCGTGAAACCGGATGTGATTGATGCCGCGCTGCACGACATTGCCGCATTGCTCAACCCTAACCAGATTCTGGTCTCGATTGCCGCCGGTATCTCGCTTGATGCGATCGGTGCCGTGGTAGGCGCGGAGCGCAAAGTAGTGCGCGTCATGCCGAACACCCCCGCACTGGTGCGTGAAGCTATCTGTTCCGTGACACCCAACGCCCAGGTGACCGCCGAAGAACTGGCACAGGTCAATACGCTGATCGGCAGCATTGGCCGCTACGAACAGGTGCCGGAATACCTGATCCACGCCGTCACGGGCGTCGGCGGTTCAGCACCCGCCTTTGTGTTTATCCTGATTGAGGCGATGGCCGACGCCGCAGTTGCCGGCGGCTTGACGCGCAAACAGGCGTATCAGTTTGCCGCACAAACCGTGTTGGGCTCCGCCAAGCTGGTGCTGGAAAGCGGGCAGCATCCCGGTGTGCTGAAAGACAACGTCTGCTCCCCCGGCGGCACCACCATTGAAGGTGTCGCGGTGTTGGAAGACAAAGGTTTCCGCGCGGCCATTTATCAGGCGGTACGCGCCAGCACCTTGAAGTCCGTGCGCCTGTCGCAAGACACCAAACCGGCCTGATTTTCATTCGATCGAGAGAAATGCTATGGCACACATTCATTTTATTGGTGCGGGACAAATGGCAGAAGCCATTATCCGCGCCGCACAGGTCAACCCGGCGCTGACTGACGCGCAATTCAGCATTGAAGATATTGATGCCGAGCGTGTCGCCACCCTGACGCACACCTACGCGTTGCCGACCCAAACGTCGGATAGCGCGTTGGCGAACGCAGATTTGGTGGTGATTGCCGTTCGCCCGCAGGATGATATTCCGGCCGTGGCGCAGCGTATTAACCAGCTTGCCTCAGCGCACAGCACGGTTATCTCCATTGTGGCCGGGGTTACGCTGGCGCAGTTGACGGCACTGTTGGGTGAAACGCGCGCCATCGCCCGCGTGATTCCGAATACTCTGACCGACACCGGCTATGGCTATAGCGGCGTGACGCTCAATCAACATGCGCAGGCTGAAAAGCTTGATGGGTTCTTCACCGCATTCGGCAAAGTGCTGTATCTGGAGGAGCGTCTGATCGATGTCTTCACCGGCTTTGGCGTGGCGGGACCGAACTATATTTACTACTTTATCGAATCGCTGACCGATGCCGGTGTGCTGGCAGGGTTGCCGCGCCCGCTGGCAACCAAGGTGGTGCAGGAAAATCTGCTGGGCGCAGTAGAAATGCTACGTTTAAGCGGAAAACACCCACGCCAACTGCTGGATATCAACAATTCGCCCGCAGGCGTCGGCATGCACGGCTTGTATGAACTGAATAACAGCGATTTTGCTGCCGGGCTGCAACGCAGCGTACTGGCGGCCGTGAAACGTACCACCGCGCTGGCGAATTCACGCTAAACGTCAGGCTGCCAGGGTCTGGTTAGGTGGTTCGCTCTACGTTGGGCTGTATGCACGAACGCCTCGCGCAGCCCAACGACCACTTGTTGCGCAGGTAACTACTCTCGTAATCCCCTCCCTGACAGACACGTAAAGTCGCCACTGACAGTGGTACTAAAAGCTGGAGGGGCTGCATTATGAATGATAAAAAAAAGCCCACATTGTGGGCTTTAATGATTCGAGTAAGGGAATGTTATTTTAAGAATGCTTCAATAATTCACGTCGGGCCAACTCAGCGATAAATCCGCTGCGGCTGGAAAACTCACCGTTACTGCTAACATAATCATCAATGCGTTTTAAAAGATTTTGCGGCAAAGTAATGTTCAACTTTATTGCTTTACCTTCATATTTAGTGGTATCGATATCAACGAAACCCCATATGCCACCCTGGCAATCTTCATCATCTTTGTAATCGTTGATATTTTTGGCGCTCGGCACTTCCCGACCTTTCTCACTTTGATATTCCAGATACGCATCAATGGCAACATGAGCTTCGGCGATCGCCTCGTCGATAGTGTCACCAGCGAAATAACATCCCACCACGTCCGGTACAAACCCGGAGTATGTGCCGCTATCGGCCTGGTGTAAGTAAACTGGATATTTCATACGCGATTTCCTCTCTTAAAAAGCAGCGTGCGTCGCACGCTACTGTACAACTTATTTTTCGCCCAACTGCTTTAGGATTTTGTGCAACGTACCCGTCGCTAAATCCTTAGTCGGATGAGGCACCACTATCGGCTCTTGTTCACCTTCTTTTTCAAAGAGGTGATGTGAGCCTCGTGTGCGGACGTGTACCCAACCGGCCTTTTTCAACTTCTTTATGAGTTCTTCACTTTTCATCCATTCCCCTTTGTTATCGAATCGTGGGTATCATACCCACCAGAACAGGAAGGCGTCAAGTTTTTGGTGGGTATAGTGGGTATAAAAAGCAAGGCGGATTGTAGGATAAATTGTCTGAAACAGGCCGCAGTTAACATACTGCACGCATACCGTGCGCAATGTGCTCGACCAGCACGAAAATACCTTGCCTGCGCCAAGCCATGGATGGTAAGAAAAATAACGTCACTCCCCCCTAAACCCCGCCAACGGGGAATAGTCGTATTGGATTAACACCAGGATTCACCATGGCTTTGTTTGCCTCACCGGGCGCAGACTCTTTGCTGCGTCAACGTTCTTTCGTTGCATTTTGGCTGGCCCGCACCGCGTCTATGTTTGGTTTTCAGATGCTCAACATCGTAGTGAGCTGGCAAATCTACTCTGTCACTGGCCGCGCGTTCGATCTGGGCCTGATTGGTCTGGCGCAGTTTTTACCCTCCGTGCTGCTGGCGCTGCCCGCCGGGCATATTGCCGATCAGTTTGACCGTCGACGTATCGTGTTAATCGGCCAGTTCGTGGAGTGGTTCGCCATCGCGCTGTTGGCGATACTGGCTTTTACCCAGCCGCCCGATGAGTTAACCATTCTTGGGCTGGTGCTGCTCATTGCCATCGCCAAAACCCTGGAAGCCCCGGCAATGCTTTCCATGCTGCCTGCATTGGTGCCCCCCAACATGCTGGCGCGCGCCATGGCGGCAAACTCGGCTGCCGGACAAGCCGCGATGATGGTCGGCCCGGCGCTGGGCGGACTGCTGTACGTGGCGGGCGCAGGCACCGTATATCTCGCCGCCGCGCTGCTGTATCTGATCTCCATGTTGATGGTCAGCCGACTGCGCTATGTGCAAGAACCTGTGCGGCGCGTACCGGCCAGTTTCGCCACACTGTTTGCTGGCGTGCGCTTTATCCGTGCCCGACCTGATGTGTTGGGCGTGATTTCTCTCGATCTGTTTGCCGTATTGCTGGGCGGGGCGACGGCGCTGTTGCCCATCTTTGCCAAGGATATCCTGCACACCGGTCCGTGGGGATTGGGGCTGCTGCGCGGCGCACCCGCCGTTGGGGCGCTGCTGATGGGCTTTTGGCTCACCCGCCATGCGATGGAACGTAACGTAGGCAAGATTATGTTCGCCTCCGTGGCTGGTTTTGGTGTCGCAACGCTGGTTTTTGCCCTGTCCACTCAACTGTGGCTGTCGTTACTGGCGCTGTTTGCCCTCGGGGCATTTGATATGGTGAGCATGGTGATTCGCGCCTCACTGGTGCAGCTTGATACCCCAGACGACATGCGTGGTCGCGTGAGTGCGGTCAATTCCATTTTTATCAATACGTCGAATCAACTGGGCGAGTTTGAATCCGGTCTGCTGGCGGCGTGGTTGGGTGCGGTGCCCGCAGCGGCGCTTGGCGGCATTGGCACGCTGTTGGTGGTGGCACTGTGGATGAAATGGTTCCCGTCACTGCGCCAGCGTCAGCGCTTGCATAACGAACCTGCGCAGGAGGCCAGTGCGGCCTAGCGTATTGAACACCCGCCTCTCGCAATCAGTGGGGAGGCGGTGTGTTGGTGATAAGTCACATCAGACGGGCAAAGCCGTCACGAATTTCCTGCTCGGGCAATTCCAGCCCGATAAAGACCATGATGCAACCGCGCGTTTCTTCCGGCAGCCACTCTCGGTCCCAATCCGCGCTGTACAGGCGCTGCACGCCCTGAAACAGCAGACGGCGATCGTCACCGTTGATGGCGAGAACGCCTTTGTAACGCAGCAGGTTATCGGCATATTTGAGCAAAAAGCCTTCCATCGCATCCGATAACGCCGCAAAATCCACCGCGTGATCCAGTTCCACCACGATAGACTCCACGTTGTTCTGCTGTGGTGCCACGAAACGGAACAGCGGCGCTTTCACCGTCAGTGTGTCGTTAAGCATAAAGCCATCGACGTTGAACAACAGGCTGAGATCGATCTCGCCGTTGACCACGGTATAAATCGGCGCGCGCGCATTGATACGCTGCAAGCGCTGTAGCAGGGCGTCATCCTGACCTGCCACGTCGGTTTTGGTCAGCAAGATGCGATCGGCGTAACCAATTTGCGATTGGGCGATAGTGAACTGATCGAGCTGTTGCTGCGCGTGCACCGCATCCACCAGCGTGATGATGCCGTCCAGCATAAAGCGTTCGCAAATCAGCTCATTGGAGAAGAAGGTTTGGGCAATCGGGCCGGGGTCGGCCATGCCAGTGCACTCAATCACCACGTGATCGAAATCCAGTGCGCCTTTATCGATACCGTCCACCAGATCGAGCAGCGCATCCGCCAACTCATTGGCGCGGGTGCAGCAGATACAACCGTTGCTGAGCGTGGTAATGGTGCTGGCACGTTCGCCAATCAGCGCATCATCAATCGGCACCTCGCCGAACTCATTCTCAATAACGGCAATTTTATAACCATGGTCGGCATTGAGAATATGCCGGAGTAGCGTGGTTTTGCCTGCCCCAAGAAACCCGGACAGAATGGTGACATGAATCGGCTGCGTCATCGCGGCTCCTGATAATAATGCGTTTTCTTCCTGTGCTGGACGAGGTTAACAGCAGCGCATGCCGCCTTTGCCGTCGCCGCCGTAGCGAGCTTGCTGCCGCTCACGGAAGAACTCTTCGTAGGTCATCGGTGGTTGATCGGGATGGTTGGTCTGCATGTGCTGAACATAGGTTTCATAGTCCGGAATCCCAATCAGCATGCGCGCTGCCTGTCCCAAATACTTTCCCGCTTTGCCAAGGTTGCCAAACATAGCTGGTCTCCTAAAAAAACTACCCCGTATATATCTTATACGGGGTATGGCGACTCGTCATCTTTCCCGCCGCAATCTGCGGCGGGAATCAGCCTATCAGTGACCGTTAGAGATCTTCACGCCGCCTGCCGGAACCGGGATATAATCGGTTTCGCCATCGGTACGCTTATCTTCCTGACGCGCTTCAATCGCCACTTTCACACCGTAGGCAATGATGCTGTACACCACGAACAGGAACAGGATGCTCAGGCCCGCGTTGGTGTAGTTGTTGATAACGATGTGGTTCATGTTGGCAATCTGCTGTGCACTCAGGTCAGCACCGCCCTCGGCAATCTTCTGTTTAAACATGTTAGCCATGTAGAAGAAGCCTTCCAACTGCGGGTTGTCGCTGAACAGTTTCAGGCCCAGCGCCCAAGTGGTGCAGATCAGCAGCCACACAGCAGGCACCACGGTGACCCAAATGTACTGGGTGCGTTTCATCTTGATCAGCACTACCGTACCCAGCACCAGCGCCACAGCGGCCAGCATCTGGTTAGAGATACCGAACAGCGGCCACAGGCTCTTCACGCCGCCCAGCGGATCGACCACGCCTTGATACAGCAGGTAGCCCCACAGACCCACGCAACCTGCGGTACCGATGATACCCGCCACCAGTGAATCGGTTTTCTTCAGGAACGGTACGAAGTTACCCAACAGGTCTTGCAGCATGAAGCGGCCAGAACGGGTGCCTGCGTCCAACGCGGTCAGGATAAACAGCGCTTCGAACAGGATACCGAAGTGATACCAGAAGCCCATGTTGGCACCAGGAATAATCTGGTGGAACACGTGCGCAATACCCACGGCCAGCGTCGGCGCACCGCCTGCGCGGTTCAGAATCGACGGTTCGCCGATGTCTTTCGCCGTTTGCATGATCTGCTCAGGAGAGATAACGAAGCCCCAGGAGCTAACGGTCGCTGCCGCGTGCGCAGAGACGTCTTGCAACTGCGCCATGATCATCGGCGCATCTGCCGTACCCAACTGGTGCAGGTTCGGCATGGTGATGCCCAACGCCGCCGGCGGGGTGTTCATGGCAAAGTAGAGGCCCGGCTCAATGATGGACGCTGCCACCAGTGCCATCACCGCCACAAAGGATTCCATCAGCATTGCGCCGTAACCGATAAAGCGCGCGTCGTTTTCATTCGCCAGCAGTTTCGGTGTAGTACCGGAAGCAATCAGGGCATGGAAACCAGACACCGCACCACAGGCGATGGTGATGAACAGGAACGGGAACAGGGTGCCTTTCCATACCGGACCGGTGCCGTCAACGAACTGCGTCACCGCAGGCATTTTCAGATCCGGGTTCAGGATCACGATACCGATAGCCAGACCAACGATAACGCCGATTTTCAGGAACGTTGCCAGGTAGTCGCGCGGTGCCAGAATCAACCATACTGGCAGCAGAGCGGAAACAAAGGCATAACCCACCAGGGTAAAGGTAATGGTGGTGTCTTTAAAGGTCAGCGCCGGGCCCCAGTACGGGTCGTGAGCTACCACGCCGCCAAACCAGATAGCCATCACCAGCAGCACGATACCGATAACGGACACTTCCGCTACGCGGCCTGGGCGCAGGTAGCGCATATAGATACCCATAAACAGCGCGATCGGCACCGTAGAACATACGGTGAACACGCCCCACGGGCTTTCTGCCAGCGCTTTCACCACGATCAGCGCCAACACCGCCAGGATGATGATCATGATCAGGAAGCAACCGAACAGCGCGATGGTGCCCGGAACCGGGCCCAGCTCTTTCTTGACGATTTCACCCAGCGATGCACCGTTACGACGAACGGAGAGGAACAGCACCATGAAATCCTGCACGGCACCGGCCAGCACCACACCCGCCAGCAGCCACAGCGTGCCCGGCAGGTAGCCGACCTGCGCTGCCAGCACCGGCCCTACCAGCGGACCTGCGCCTGCGATAGCCGCAAAGTGGTGACCGAACAGCACGTTGCGGTTGGTAGGCACATAGTTCAGGCCATCGTTGTTAACCACCGCTGGCGTAGCGCGGCTCGGGTCCAACTGCATGACTTTCTGTGCGATATAGAGACTGTAGTAGCGGTAAGCCACCAGATAGACGGACACGGAAGCGACGATAATCCACAGTGCGCTCACGTGTTCGCCACGGCGCAATGCAACCACGCCAAGGCAAGATGCCCCGATGACGGCAAGCATCACCCAGGGAATGTGTTTGAGTATGGTACTGCTTTTCATAAGACATCCTTCAGGCAAATTAAGTCTTAATGGTCTGTTTTTTAATCTTTATCGAACAATATCGAGCATCCACCACGCCGTTGGCGTCCGTGTTGGACAAGGCAGGAATTGTTGACTGTGTGGGGTGTGGTGATGGCGCGACGATACGGTAATGCGAGCGAGCGCGCAGAACCAATTTGTATCGACGGTGGCATAGCGTATTAAGCGGTTAGAATTACACGCTAAGCGGTTGGGGAGAAAAACAGCGTCAGGCACGCAGCGTCACATTCAGTGTACCGGCGGCAGCGCTTTTACCTGCAAGGCACGAATTTCAATCGTTCTGCGGTATTCCTCGAGCGGCATATGACTGCCAATGCCCAGCGAGGCAAATCTCGGTTTTTGCTGGAGCACCCGGGAGAAAATTAACCTGCCATACCTTTTGATATCGACCCGCCAACCGCTTTCATGCTGGCGGACCACCACATCCATGTTGATGAAGCGCATCACATCCAGCGGCAATGTGGTATCGGTTAATCGAACCTTTTCGCCCCCCTCATGGGTATCCACAAAGTACACGTTATTCACTCTGCCGAGTGCCAGCGAAGTATGACCTTCCCCATCGGTTAAGGTAAAAAAGTGGATTTCCGGGTAATAGGCATTTACGCGTATAGAGAAATGCACCCTGGCGTTGTGGGCAGGCATTTTACGTTTCAGAAACAGGTTTAGCGCATTGCAGCTATCACTCACCTTGGGAATATCCAATATCAGGCTATTGATACCGTTAACCGACTCAAAATAGGCCAGCAGGCAGGCATGCAACTGACGGTAGGTAGCGGGCTGCATGCCGCCGCCGTGCATATCGCTGACCAGTTTGAATCCGCGCAGCCCGGCAGGGGAAAGCGTTTTCAGGTTGATTTCATGGCAGGATTTTATCGCAGCGTGAGGGGCTAAAGGGATAGCCCGTTCACGCCGGTGCACCTCTCGGGTCGCTTCGGGTTGTTGCGTGGAAGCACCTCCACGCGTAAGGCAGGCATGATAGATAAGCTTAGCGCCTCCCAGTAATACCGTACTTACTGCGCTGCCAACCGCACCGATAATCACGTTGTTGCGCACCGCTGCACGCCGAGTAGACAGCGCCGTTGTGACAACCGCCCCCGCCACCACAGGAAGAACAGCCTCACTGTTGGCAATTTTCACCGCAGATGAGCGCAGGGGAAGGCTTTCCAGTCGAAGATGGGCGATTTTATCCGCATTTTGCGCCATGCACGAAAGCTGATGCCAGTAAGCATCAATCCGGATTAACAGATTGGCAAAAAAGACCGGGACGCGCAGCAGACTGCGCTGAGGCGACGGTTCTTGTATCATCCAAAATCGGGTGGAAATTGCCAAAAGCCCAAGCGCCAGGTAAATGGCATGAGAAGCAGGATTATGATCGTGAGACAGAAACTGGGAAAAATAAGATATTCCGGTGTAGTCGAGCAGCGTTTGCTTAATGAAATCAGCCAAATGGGCAATCACATTCCCTTCACTGAGCATATCAACCGCGACCATCCCCAGCGTATTGAGCAATGCCAGATCGATATCCCTTTTCTCGGTGACCGAAATATACAGGCTGTGGGCTACTGCGATAACCCCGAGCGGCAAGCCGGGCAATAGTCGCGCCAATCCCGTAGCAATAAGCGCATTCTGCTTCATATCACCAAGATACTGGATCATCTTTTTGATAGCGCGCCGACAGTCTTCGGTAAAGGGCACCAGATGCTCCGCTTTTTGTGCCGGTGGGCGTGTATCCGGCAGCGATCCATCGCGCGCATCGAACCAGATGTCCTCAACGCACCGTTGCTCCCATGCATCAAACCATAACTCGTGATGACCTGCATCGGCAGGCGCTGGCAAGGGCGCATTGGCACAAGAGCGAGCAGAACATGAAGCCGCATGCATAGATTAAATCCTTTTTAAACTATTCATACATTGCTATGAGACGGAGCGAGAGACATTGCCGTTTTGCTGCAATTTTACGGTCTTCCCACCGGTATCAGATTGCAGAAAAGCGGCATAACAACAGGGTGTGATGAGGTTTGGTTAAGATGCGCTACGCGTCCGCGCCAGCACGGCAAGGCGCCCACCAAACACATTGACCAGCAGTCCCACCATGATCAGCAGCGCACCAGCCACCTGAAGCAGCGTCAGGTGTTCATCAAGAAACAGCGCAGCGCTCAGCATACCAAACACCGGCACCAACAGCGTCAAAGGAGCAACGCGCCAGGTTTCATAGCGCCCCAACAGGCTGCTCCAGATACCAAATCCCATGATGGTGGCAACAAACGCCAGATAACCGAGCGCCAGCACCGTGCTCATACGCACGTTGGTCAGGCTGGCAACGATCGCCGCCTGACCGTCGAACAGCCAGGAGCACAGGAAGAATGGCCCAATCGGCACCAGCGCACTCCATACCACCAGCGACATCACATTCAAACCCGCACCGTGGCGGCTCATGATGACTTTATTGCTGATATTGCCGAACGCCCAGGAGAGCGCGCCGCCCAACGTCAGCAGCATCGTGAGCAGCGTCAACCCGGTGGTGGTCTGGTTCAGCATGCCGCCTTCCGCCAGCACAAACATGCCTAGCGTAGCAATGGCAATGCCGAGGAAATGGTTCCAACGCAGCGCCTCACCCAGCAGCAGCGCCCCCAGCAGCAGGGTGAAAAACCCTTGTGCTTGCAGCACCAGCGAGGCAATGCCCGCTGGCATACCCAGTTTTATCGCCAGAAACAGAAAGGCAAACTGGCCGAAACTGATGGTCATGCCATAGGCGACCAACCAGCGCAGCGGCAAGCGGGGGCGCGGCACAAAAAAGACGGCAGGCAGCGCCACCAGTGTAAAACGAAGCCCCGCCAGTAAAAACGGCGGCATCCCCTGCAACCCGACCTTGATAACCACAAAATTAACGCCCCAGGCAACCACCACACACAGCGCCAACAGCCAATCTTTTACTGACATTTTATTCCCCAGCGAGTGAGCGACAGCCCCGTTCGCGCGCTTTCATCGTCCTAAAATGAAACATCGCTCACAAAAACACAAGTAAGCGAATCTTATGACTATAGCGCCTTCCCCCTGGCTGAGGGGGGGATTATCAACGTTTTAGCAAAGGTCTTTCGCCTGCGTGGGGATAAAAAAAGAAAACAGAGTGGCCTACAATGGGGAACGGTTTCCGGTTGGCGGCCAGGTTTTGGTCGTCGCTAACGCCGCGCAAGGCACGGCGTCCATTCCTCGGAGGAAGGTTTCTGTATGAATATTGATCTGTCAGGAAAAACGGCGTTGGTCACCGCGTCCAGCGGCGGCATTGGGTATGCGATTGCAGCAGGGTTGGCGGAAAGCCATGCCGAGGTGATCGTGAATGGCCGCAGCAGTTCATCGGTAGACGCAGCGCTGTCCCGTTTGCAACAGCAGTTCCCGCAGGCTCGTCTTCGCGGTGCGGTGGCCGATCTCGGCAGTGCCGAAGGGGTAACGGCGCTGCTGGATCAGGTGCCGTTCGTGGATATTCTGGTGAATAACGCCGGTATTTATGGTCCGCGTGATTTCTATGACACCGATGATGCGGTGTGGGAAGACTACTGGCAAACCAACGTGATGTCGGGCGTTCGCTTGTCACGCGCTTTCCTGCCGGGCATGGTGGCGAAACAGTGGGGACGGGTGGTGTTTATCTCCTCCGAATCCGCGCGCAACATCCCTGCCGACATGATCCACTACGGCGTATCGAAAACGGCGCAGTTGGCGCTGGCGCGCGGGTTGGCAAAACGGGTCGCGGGCTCTGGCGTGACGGTGAACAGCGTGCTGCCGGGTCCTACGATTTCCGACGGCTTCGCCACCATGATGCAAGACGACGTGGCGCGCACCGGTAAATCCCTTGAGGTACTGGCGCGGGAATTCGTGATGGCGCATCGCCCCAGTTCGGTTATCCAGCGCGCTGCCAGCGTGGAAGAGGTCGCCAACATGGTGGTCTATATCTGTTCGCAGCAGGCGTCTGCCACTTCGGGCGCGGCGCTGCGCGTTGATGGCGGCGTAGTCGACGATATTCTGTGATGAAAGGGCCAGGGGTGTCCCTGGCCCTTTCATCATCCCTGATGCAACGATGCCAGAAAGGCGCGCCAGCCGCCGAACGCGGTGATATCGCGAGCGCCTTCCAGACCTTCTGCCGTACAGATAAAGCCGGTGCACCACTGCCCATCGGCCAATTGTACCTGCCCTAACCCCAATGGGGCCGGGATGCCCGCCAGAAACGACCCCACTTCCGCACTGGGCAATTCCCATACTTCAACCTCGATGGCCGCACCGCCGTCACGGGCTCTGACCATGCCGGGGCGCAGCGGCGGACAGCCCGCCAACGCATACAGCCGATAATCCGGCGCGCTCTGCGTGCATTGCACACAGCGTCCTCCCCGGTTAGTAAGCTGGTGATTGAGCGGCTGCCCGGAAAGGTGCGCCCCACAGACTACCAGCCGCTGGCAATCGTGAGTGGCTACACGCACCGGGGCTGCGGTGGTTAAACCGGCACCGCCCACCAACGCGGCCCCCTGCTGGCGTTGCAGAGCATCGGCCAGACTCAGAAGGTACTGATCGGTAAAGGCGCGACCGAACAGCGTGACGCCCCATGGCAGCCCGTTTTGCATCTGCCCGGCGGGCACCGCCACTGCCGCATAATCCAGCATATTCATGAAGTTAGTGTAATAGCCCAAATCGCTGTTACGTTTCACCGGCTCCTCGGCCAGTTCCGCCAGCGTCACGGCTCTCGGGTAGGCAGGCGTCAATACGCAGTCCAGACCGTCCACGATCGCGTCACATTGCGCTTTGAGCTGCTGCACGCGGTATTGCGCGCGGAAGGTATCCGCCGCGCTGTAGTGTGGCGCGCTGGCCAGCACATTACGAATCACCGGCAACACGGCGTCGGGCTCGGTTTCCAACAGCGTTTGCGCCGTGATATAGCGTTCCGCCACCCACGGCCCTTCATACAGCAAGCGCGCTGCGGCCAAAAACGGCGTGAAATCAATCTCAACCGCAACGCCACCCAGAGCCATCAAGCGCGCTTTGGCGGCGGCGAACAGCACAGGGCTCTCCGCGCAGCCGAAAAATTCCAGCTGTTGCGGCACGCCAAAGCGAAAACCCGTGCGCGGTTTACCAAAGGCCGCACCGTTGTTCCACTGGGGATTACGGCGGGAATAGTCATCTAACACATCGTAGCGGGCCGTTAACGACAGCAGCTGACTGGCCTCTTCCGCACTGGTGGTGAAGAACGTCACGCAGTCCAGCGTGCGACAGGCAGGCACCACGCCTGCCGCCGAGAGCAGCCCTTTGCTGGCCTTCAGCCCCACCAGATTATTGAGCGCGGCGGGCACGCGGCCACTGCCTGCGGTATCGGTGCCCAGCGCAAAGCTGGCAACGCCGAGTGCCACCGCCAGCGCCGATCCTGCGCTGGAGCCTCCCGCCGGATAATCAGGATGGACGCTGTTGCGGCACGCGCCGTAGGGTGAACGGGTGCCATTCAGCCCGGTGGCGAACTGATCGAGATTGGTTTTGCCGACCGGCACCGCACCCAGCGCAATCAGTTGTTCAACCAGCGTGGCGCTACGTTCTGGCACATAGGCAAAGGCCGGGCAGGCCGCCGTGGTGGCGATGCCAGCAATATCAATGTTGTCTTTGATGGCGAACGGAATGCCGTACAGCGGCAGCGCATCCGGCGATTTCCCGTCCAATGCAGCGAGATAGGGCTCCAGCTCCGCTTCGCTAAACAGATGAATATAAAGCGCATAATCAGCATTCAGCGTCAGCGCACGTGTGCGCAGCCGGTGGCACAGCTGGCGCGGCGTTAACTTTCCCGCCTGATAGGCGGCGCGCAGCGTCGACAGACGTAAATCGAACGAAGTTTGCATCACGGTTACTCCTTCTCCATCACCATCAAACACTGCCCTGCCCGCACCGGTGAGCCCGGCTGGACATCCAGCACCCGCACTACGCCGTCACAGGGCGCTTTTACCGGAATCTCCATCTTCATCGATTCCAGCACCACCAGCACCTCACCTGCTGCGATGCGCTGCCCGGCCTCAACCAGTACCTGCCACAGATTCCCCGCTATCGGGCTTTCCACCGCGGTTTGCCCCGGCAGCAACGCTTGCCTTTCCGGCGCGTGCGCCACGGCATCGTCCGTTTCCGAGTGATCCAGCCCGGCCGCTATCCAACGTTCGCGTTCAGCGTTAAAGGCCGCGCGCTGCTGTAGACGAAAAGCCTCAATGCTGTCGTGTTCCCGCTCCAGAAAGGCCTGATAATCCGCCAGCACCAGTTCATGCTGCTCTATCCGCAGCGGGTAGCGCCCCAGCGGAAAATCCCGACGAATTTGCGCCAGCTCTTCAGATGAGACGGGATAAAAACGAATCTGATCGAAGAAACGTAGCAGCCAGGGTTTACCGTGGAAGGCCTCAATCTGACGATAGCGGTTCCACATCTGCAAGGTGCGCCCAATCAGTTGGTAACCGCCCGGCCCTTCCATGCCGTAAACACACAGATAGGCCCCGCCAATCCCCACCGAGTTCTCCGCCGTCCAGGTGCGCGCCGGGTTATATTTGGTGGTGACCAGCCGATGACGAGGATCGAGCGGCGTCGCCACCGGCGCGCCCAGATACACATCTCCCAGCCCCATTACCAGATAACTGGCCTTAAACACGGTGTCATACACCGCATCGATATCAGGCAGATCGTTGATGCGTCGGATAAATTCCAGATTGCTCGGGCACCAGGGCGCGTCTTTACGCACCGTAGTCATGTATTTCTGGATGGCGGTCTGGCAGGCGGGATCGTCCCAGGAGATCGGCAGATACACGATACGCGAAGGCACCCGTAAATCCTGCGTCGCCAGGACCTGCTGCCAGTCTTGTTGCACCTGCGTGAGCAGCGTGCTCAGTGAAACGCGCTCGGGCTGGTAGTGAATCTGAAGCGAACGAATGCCCGGCGTCAGGTCGATAACCCCGGCGATCTGCGCGGCCTGCAAACGCTGCATCAACACATGGCCGCGAAAGCGTAACCGCAGATCCAGCTCCGGCTCGCCAAACTCCAGCAGCAGGTTGGTATCGCCGCTCAGTCGCGCCACCAAACGCTGCGCGCCTTCTCCCTGATTCAGTACGATAGGAGAAGCCAACGGTTCGGGCTGCCACTCAATCGCCTCAGGCTGTAACTGCATCAGCGCTGTGGTTCGCGCCTGTACCAGCGCACGCGCGGTGCTCACAGAGACCGGAACAAAGCGCACCTTGTCGCCCGCTTTAAGTTGGCCTATCTGCCACAAATCCGCCTCGATCACCGTTACCGGGCAGACAAAGCCCCCCAGACTCGGGCCATCCGGTCCCAGTATCACCGGCATATCTCCGGTAAAATCCACGGCGCCGATGGCGTAGGGGTTATCGTGAATATTGGAAGGATGCAGCCCCGCTTCACCGCCGCTGTCGCGCGCCCAGCACGGTTTCGGACCAATCAGCCGCACGCCGGTGCGGCTGGAGTTGAAATGCACTTCCCAGTCGGTGGCGAAGAAGGTGTCGATATCTTGCGGCGTAAAATACTCCGGCGCGCCGTGCGGCCCATAGATCACCCGCAAGGTACGCACCGGCGCTAAGTCAGGCAACACATCCGGCGACAAACGGGCATCCGCGCTGCGGTCTTGAAGCGCCTCAAGGTGCAGCACATCGCCGCCACGCAGCGCACGTCCCCCGTGCCCACCGAACTGCCCAAGCGTGAAGGTGCTTTTGCTGCCCAGATAATCCGGCACCTGAATGCCGCCGCGCAGACAGAGATAACTGCGCGCGCCGGCGCCCGCGATGGAGCCCAGCGTCAAGGTTGCTCCGGCCGGAATAAACAACAGCGCGTGCATCGGTTGCTCAACGCCATCGAGAGTAACCGGCAACGCAGCCCCCGTCACCACGGCGACCGCATCGCAATTGAAACGCAGCGCCGGACCGGTCATGGTCACCTCCAGCGCTGCCGCGTCTGTCGCATTGCCCAGCAACTGATTGCCAAGGCGCAGCGCGCGATCGTCCATCGGGCCGGAAGGCGGGATGCCTACCGCCCAGTAGCCCAAACGGCCTGGATAGTCCTGCACGCTGGTTTGCGTCCCGGCACTCAGCACCTCCACCGTGGTAGCCTGATAGGCCAACCCTTCCAGACAGCGCGTCCACGGGTTGCCCGACGCAAAGGGCGCATCGGCCAGAATCTGGCGCAGGTAGCCCCGGTTGGTTTCCACGCCGTACAGCGTCGTTTGCGCCAGTGCGCCATCAAGCGTTGCCCGCGCCGCGTCGCGCGTTTCGCCCCAGCCAATCACTTTCGCCAGCATCGGGTCAAAATAGGGCGGTATTTCACAGCCGCTCTCAATCCAGGTATCGATACGCAACGCGTTATCCGGCGTGGACGGAAAGGCCACCGCCGTCAGCAACCCCGGACAGGGCTGAAAATCACGACCGGGATCTTCGGCATAGAGGCGTGCCTGAATCGCGTGCCCACGCGGTTGCAGCGTGCGCGCCAAGGTTGCCAGCGGCGGTAAATCGCCCGCCGCCAGTTGTACCATCCAGCGCACCAGATCGACGCCCCAGACCTGCTCTGTCACGCCGTGTTCCACTTGTAAGCGGGTGTTTACCTCGAGGAAATAGAAACGCTGTGCGTCGTTGTCATACACAAACTCCACCGTTCCGGCACTGCGATAATTGACCGCCTGCGCCAGACGAATGGCAGCCGCGCACAGTTCGGCCTCCATGCCTTCGGGGAGATGGGGTGCGGGCGTTTCCTCCAGCACTTTTTGATTACGCCGTTGAACCGAGCAATCGCGCACGCCCAACGCCAGCACGTCGCCGCATCCATCGCCGAACAACTGCACTTCCAGATGACGCGCGCGCGCAATGTATTTTTCGACAAACACCCCGGCATCGCCGAAGTTGTTCTGCCCAAGACGCCGCACGCTGTCGTAGGCATCGCGTAATTCCGCCTCGCCGTGACACACGCGCATGCCGATACCGCCACCGCCCGCGGTGCTTTTCAGCATCACCGGATAGCCCACCGCCTGTGCGGCAGACAGCGCCTCATCGATATCCGCCAGCAGCGCAGAACCTTCCAGCAGTGGCAGCCCGCGCTCCTTCGCCAATGCCCGTGCCGTATGCTTCAGGCCGAACAGACGCAGTTGTTCGGGCGTCGGCCCGATAAACGCGAACCCTTCCCGCTCACAGGCTTGGGCAAACGCGGCATTTTCCGACAGAAAACCGTAGCCGGGATGAATAGCCTCGGCACCGCTTTGACGCGCGGCACGCAGTATTTTATCGACTGCCAGATAGGTGTGCGTCGCCGGACCCTCACCCAATAACACGGCAATATCGGCATGCTGCACATGCAGGCTGGCACTGTCCGCGTCGGCGTACACCGCCACATTGCCCACCGCAAGTTCGCGCAGCGTGCGTTGAATACGACAGGCGATCGCTCCACGGTTGGCGATTAAGACCTTGTTAAACATGTGAGATACTCTCGGCAATGGCGGGCCGTCCCGCCATGAAACGTGGCACCATGGTCGTCCATGGCGGGCATAAATCAGTTACGCCTTGTTGAAGGTATGCAATGCGCTGATTTATGCGATAAAAAAACGTTTGTATTGCTGTTCACTTGTCGATGTATCTACCGGCAAGCGTGCCGCGTAGTGGCATGCCCGTGCCGTCACCAATCGGGCCACACCGTCTACCATCACCATGACACTGCGCCGTATCACGCCCATACCAGCACCTCGACCGGCGTAGGATCCCAGCCGTTACAGGGGTTGTTTAACTGAGGGCAGTTGGATATCAGCACCACCACATCGGTTTCCGCGCGCAGTTCCACATATTTACCCGGTGCGGAAATGCCGTCCTCAAACGTCAATCCCCCCGCCGGTGTCGCGGGTACATTCATAAAAAAGTTGATGTTGGCAGCGATATCACGTTTGGAGAGGCGGCCATCGTGCCCGCAGGCGCACAAAAAGTTGTCGCGGCAACTGTGCATATAGCGCGTCTCCACGCCATAGCGCACCGTATTGCTCTCCTGCGCGCAGGCCCCGCCCAGCGTGTCATGACGTCCACAGGTATCGGCAACAATCGTCAGCAGTGGGTTGCCCAGATTGGAGTAAAGTACGCTGCCGGTGGTGAGATAAAGGTTATTCTGGCGACGCAGCGTGCGCTGCGCGTCGTAGCGTTCACGCAGATTGGCGGCGGCATAGAACAGCGTATCGACCGCCTGATTGCCTTGCAGATCCAACAGGCGCAAGGTTTGCCCCTGTTTAACATCACACACATAGGGTTCGCCCGCAGGGATAGTATGACGCCACAGCGCCTGCTCCGGGTGTTTCTGGCTGGCGGTCATGTTCATCGTGCGGCTCCCTGAAGAAATAAACGATCGGTGTTATGAAACGCGCGCGTATTCTCCGCGCACGCCTGACGGCACACCTGCGCGATGGCATCGTCACCGATGTGATACCAACTCAGTTCAACCGGCTTGGGTGCGTAGTGTGGATGGGGATCGAGTGGATGTTGCAGCGCGGTAAGCACCACCAGCGTATCCATCGGGGCATAGAGTTCGAGGTAATCCCCCGCTCGGCTATTGTGCGGCTGGAAAGCAAACGCGCCGTTGGCATCCACCGTCACTTTGCTGAACAGGTTGAGCACCATCAGCAGGTCTTCCAGCCCGAGATTCCATTTGCCCATTTCCACCAGCAGGTTATCTGCGCCATTGCGGTAAAACCCATTACGCTGCTCCTGATAGCGACCCTGACCGTATTTTTCGTTGACCTCAGCGGCGTTCAGCACGCCGCCCAGGCCATCGTGCCAGCCACAGGTGTCTTCGGTGATCGCCGCCAGCACCCGTCCCATATCGGAATAGAGACAGTGACCCGCCGTCAGCTTGGCGGTGTGCTGCCCCTTAAAGGTATCGGGCAAGTTCAGCCGTTCGCTATGCGCGGTGGCGTTGAACAGCAGCAAGCTGACATTCGCGTCGCCTTGCAAATCGGTGATGCGCAGTTGCTGACCGCGCGGCAGAACAAAAGAGGTATGCCCGCCGCCAGGCACCGTTTCCTGGTATAACGCGGCAGTGGTTATCGACGTCATGCTATGTCCTTATCAGGGAAAAGCGCGGACGCCACCGTCGCAGAGACGGGCGTCAGTCGCTCAGAATTCAGGGGAATGTCGTAGGTAATGCGTGCGCCGTAGGCGTTAGGGGCTTGCGGGTCGTTCCGCACCTTGTCAAATACCAACAGGCGAGTGCCGAGGCTGAAACCCTCAGAGAGATCGTGCGTCACCATAAACACCGTCAGCCCGGTTTCACGCCACAACTCCAGCAGCAGCGCGTGCATATCCTTGCGGATACCGGGATCCAGCGCGCCAAAGGGTTCATCCAGCAGCAGGATACGCGGCTGCATGATAAACGCCTGCGCAATCGCCAGCCGCTGTTGCATGCCGCCGGAGAGCTGCCCCGGATAGCGATCCAGCGCATGGCCCAGCCCGACGCGGTGCAGCATCTGCGCGGCGGCCTCACGCGCCTCACGTTTGCGGCGACCAAAGAAACGGCCAAGGAAGCGCGCATCGCGCAGCTCAAGACCGATGGCAACGTTATCCAGCACACACAGGTGCGGAAACACCGAGTAGCGCTGGAACACCACGCCGCGCGTAATGTCCGGTTCTTGCGCCAACGGCTTTCCTTCCAACAACAGACTGCCGCGACTCGGTGCCTCCTGCCCCAGCAGTAAGCGTAAAAAGGTGGATTTGCCGCAGCCGGAAGCGCCCACCAGCGTACAAAACTCACCCTGCGTAATGGTCAGGTTGAGCCGTTCCAACACCACGTGGTCGCCGTAGGTTTGCCACAGGTTAACGATTTGGATATAGCTCATGCGCGCCCCCCTTCCACCGACCACGGGAAGCAGCGTCGATTCAGGTAGCGCAGGGCATAGTCCATCAGCCATGCCAGCAGCGTAATCCACACCACATAGGGCAGAATCACATCCATCGCCAGATAGCGCCGCACCAGAAAAATACGGTAGCCCAGACCTGCCGTAGCAGAGATAGCCTCAGCCGAAATCAGGAACAGCCAGGCAGAGCCGATCATCAACCGCAGCGACACCAACAGACGCGACAGCAATTGCGGCAGCACCACGCGCAACAGCAGCGTCCAGCTGTTTGCCCCCAGCGTTTGTGCCTTGATCAGTAATTCGACCGGGATCTCGCGCGCACGCTGCTCCAGATCGCGCGCCAGAATCGGCGTAATGCCAATCACGATCAGCATCACCTTCGACAGCTCATCCAAACCAAACACAATGAACAGGATGGGCAGGATAGCCAGCGGCGGCACCATCGACAGCACGGTCATCAGCGGTGAGAACGTGGCGTTGAACAGCGGAAAAATACCGGTTGCCATCCCGACACAGAGCCCCAGCAACGCGGCAATGCCCAGCCCAAGAGCGAGCCGCGTCATGCTGGCTGCGGTATCGCTCCACAGCAGATAGTCACCGCTGCGTTTGTCCGCCGTAAAGGCAACGCGTTCTATCGCCTCGACCATTTGGTAGCCACTGGGCAACAGCTTGTCGCCGGGGTTTTCCGCTAAACGCAGCGCCGACCCCATGAAATAGGCGGCCAGCAGCAGAATAAACGGCAGCAACATCAAGACAATCCGACCGCCGCGCTGCGGGTGACGATTAATCAAACGCATCCGGTTTCTCCCCTGGCGTACATCGCGTTATGGCAGCAAAGCCTGTTGAACATAAGCATCGTCAAAACGCAGTTTGATGTTGCTCGGGTTGCCGACCACCACGCCACCGGGAAACGCGATACCGACCGCATCCGCGCTGCGTGCGCCTTCGCCCAGCAAGCCTTTATCAAAGGAGAACTGCGCGACGCGCTGCATGGTTTTCGGCAAGTCACTGCTGGTGAAGAAGGTCAGCATCTGCTGCGGGGTGTGAAACAGGTGCGTGGTTGCCAGTTGCTTTTGATAGCCCGGCAGGTCGGTGCCTGACGCCTGCGCCATGGCCGTGAGCGCGGCGGTGTCACCCGCTTTCATCAGCCCCATGATTTCAAACCAGGCACCGGTCAAGGCGTTGCCCAGCGCCGGGTTATCTTTCAGCGTCTGGGTGTTAACCACCATCAGATCGATAATTTCACCGGGGATTTCGCGGGAGCTGAATACTTCGGTGGTATCGGGAACGGCGTTGATGGCCGAGAGTTGCGGGTTCCAGGCGACAGCCGCCTTCACGCCGGAGGTGGAAAACGCGGCAACGATATCCGCATCAGAGGTATTGACGATGCGCACGTCCTTTTCTGCCAGCCCGGCATGTTCCAGACCGCGAATCAACAGATAGTGAGAAACCGACAGTTCCGGCAGGTTAATGCTCATGCCTTTCAGGTCGGCCAGGGTTTTCCCTTTGCCTTTCACCACCACGCCGTCATTGCCTTCGGAGAAACTGCCCGGCAGTAGTACCGTGGTATCCACGCCACCGGCCGCCGGGATGGTGAGCGCATCCATGTTGGTCATGGTGCAGCCATCAAACTGGCCGGCGGTATATTGATTGATGGATTCGACATAGTCGTTAAGCTGCGTCACCTTGATCTCGATGCCGTACTTTTTGGCCCATTTATCGATGATGCCGCTGGTGCTGGTATAGCCCCACGGCATCCAGCCCGCATAGAGGGTCCAGCACACATTGAAACTTTTGCGGGATTCCGCGTGTGTGAAAAAACTCGAGAGTGCGAGCACGCACGCGACAACGAGTCCAAGCGGACGGGTCATTTTCATGGGGAAGGTCTCCAGTCTGGTTTCGGGGTGCAGGAGCAGCAGAATGCCTATTGGCTTGCTGTCTCCCGGGCTTTTATCCCGCCGTGTAACCCCGACCTGGAGGTCGCCAGCTCTCGGACCAGCATCCACCGCAGTGGACCGGAACCCTAGCCAGCCATTTAGCGCACACAGCCTGTCAGTTCTGTGCTGCCCTACGCAGTCACAAAAGCAATCGCCATGCCAAAATTAACTCATTGAAATAAAAGGATATGGAAGAAAAGGAGGAAGGTGATGGCGCGCCGTAGCGGTGCAACGTGGTTTCAGGTGCACCGACATGGGGAGTCTCTTCCCGTCGGTGCACCCGTTTTTTTACTTAAACAGAACCGGCTTCATCTCTGTCGACGGCAAAACAGGCAATCAGTTGGTCGCCGTAGGCTTTTAACGTGGGCTGGAACTGGACGCAGGTATCAAAACGATGCTGGCAGCGCGCGTTAAACGCACAGCCCGGCGGCGGATTGAGCGGGCTGGGCAGTTCCCCAATCAGCTTGATACGTTCGCGGCGCAACGCCGGGTTCAGGCGCGGCGTCGCTGACAACAGCGCCTGGGTATAAGGGTGGCGCGGGTTGTTGAAAATCGCCTCCTTGCTGCCCTTCTCGACGCAGCGGCCCAGATACATCACCATCACTTCGTCGGCAATATGCTCAACCACTGACAGATCATGGGAAATGAACACGTAAGACAAACCCAGCTCTTGTTGCAGGTCCATCATCAGGTTCAGCACCTGTGCGCGCACCGACACGTCCAGCGCCGATACCGGTTCATCGGCAATCACCACATCCGGGTCTAACATCAGGCCACGCGCAATGGCGATACGCTGACGCTGGCCGCCGGAGAACATGTGCGGATAGCGGTCGTAATGCTCGGTTTTCAGGCCGACTTTCGCCATCATCGACAGTGCTTTTTCGCGACGTTCTGCCTTTGACAGCTCAGTGTTGATCAGCAGCGGCTCTTCCAGGATCTGCCCTACCTTCTTGCGCGGGTTGAGCGATCCGTAAGGATTCTGGAACACGATCTGGATCTTCTGACGACGCAACTTTTGCGCGGCCGGATCCGGCTTCAGCAGATCTTGCCCCTGATAGTAAAGCTCGCCCTCGGACGGGGTTTCGATCATGGTCAGCAATCGGCCAAGGGTCGATTTTCCGCAACCCGATTCCCCCACTACCGCCAGCGTTTTGCCACGCTCCAACGTGAAGGAGACGCCATCCAGCGCTTTCACCGCTCGCTCGGGGGCAAAGAACCCCTTTTTAACCGGGTAGTGTTTCTTTAAATCAATCGCCTGCAACAGGTAATGCTGCCCGGCGGCATTCATGCTCTGGCTCATGCGACGGGCCTCCCCTCATCATCGAGCGGTGTATGACATTTCACCTGACGGCCCGGAATGTCACGCAATTCGGGCTCTGCTTCACGGCAACGCGCACTGGCGTAAGGGCAGCGCGGGTTAAGCAAGCAGCCCAACGGTCGGTCATATTTGCCCGGCACTACGCCCGGCAGCGAGGCAAGGCGTGCTTTATCGACCGCAAATTCAGGCAACGCACGCAGCAACGCCTGGGTATACGGGTGGCGCGGCGCATGGAAAATATCCGCCGCTTTGCCGGATTCCACCACCTGACCGGCATACATCACGATAATGTGGTGTGCCGCTTCCGCCACCAGCGCCAGATCGTGGGTAATCAGGATCAGCGCCATGTTTTCCCGCTGCTGCAATTCCAGCAGCAGTTCGATGATCTGCGCCTGAATGGTCACGTCCAGTGCCGTGGTCGGCTCATCGGCAATCAGCAGTTTGGGCCGACAGGCAATCGCCATCGCGATCATCACGCGTTGGCTCATCCCACCTGACAGTTGGTGCGGATAGACATCCAGCCGCGAAGCCGGATCGGGAATGCCCACCTGCGTCAGCAGATCGATAGCACGCTGATAGCGCGTTTTGCGATTACCGCCCTGATGCACCTTGATGGCTTCCATAATCTGGTAGCCCACGGTGTAGCAGGGGTTAAGGCTGGTCATCGGGTCCTGAAAAATCATCGCCACTTCGGAGCCGACCAACTGACGCCGCTCTTTTTCCGAAATGCTTTTCAGATCGCGCTGGTTGAATTCCAGCCTGTCGGCCATCACCTTGCCGGGGAAATCAATCAACCCCATGATAGCCAGCGAACTGACCGATTTACCGGAGCCGGATTCGCCGACAATGCCGACCACCTGCCCTTGTTCTACTTGGTAACTGATGCGGTCAACGGCGCGGAACGGGTTATTCCCTTCGCCAAAATGCACCGACAGCTTTTCTACATTGAGTAATGCCATCTCTTCCCCCGGATCACTGCTTGAGTTTGGGGTCGAGAGCGTCACGCAAGCCGTCCCCCATCAAGTTAAACGCCAACACCGCGAGCAGGATCGAAAGGCCGGGGAAGGTCACAACCCACCAGGCACTTTGCGCAAACTGCAACACGTCGGCCAGCATGGTGCCCCACTCCGGCGTTGGCGGCTGTGCGCCCATACCGAGGAAACCCAATGCGGCCATGTCGAGGATGGCGTTGGAGAAGCCCAACGACGCCTGCACAATGAGCGGTGCCAGACAGTTGGGGAAGATATTGATGAACATTTGACGCATCGCGCCAGCCCCCGCCACGCGGGAAGCAGTAACATAATCGCGGTTGACCTCGACCAGCACCGCCGCGCGCGTCAGGCGCACATAGTGCGGCAGCGCCACGAAGGTCAGCGCCAGCGAGGCATTGACGATGGACGGCCCGAATACCGCCACCAGCACCAACGCCAGCAACAGGCTGGGCAGTGCCAGCATGATATCCACCACGCGCATGATGAGGGTGTCGACCATGCCGCCAAAGTAGCCCGCCATCAGCCCGAGCACCACGCCCATAATCAGCGACAGCACCACCACCAGACAGCCGACCAGCAGCGACAGGCGTGCACCGTACATCAGGCGCGAAAGAATATCGCGGCCCACATCGTCGGTACCCAGAATAAACTGCCAGCTACCGCCTTCCTGCCACACTGGCGGACGCAGCAGCGCATCGCGGAACTGCTCGGCGGGCGCATGCGGTGCCAGCACGTTGGCACCGATGGCGATAATAAACATCAGCGTGACGTACACCAGGCCCACGACGGCACCTTTGTTACGTTTAAAGTAATGCCAGAATTCCTGTAACGGGGTCATCGGCACGGGCGCATTGTTAACAGCCGGTTCAGTGACTTGAGTCATCTTCGCCTCTCCCCTTATTTCTTGTGTCGAATGCGCGGATTCACCACGCCATACAACAGATCGACCAGCAGGTTGACCAGAATGATCATGGTCGCCACCAGCAGCACGCCCCCTTGCACCACCGGATAGTCGCGGCGTTGCAGGGCATCAATCAGCCAGCGCCCCAGCCCCGGC
The DNA here is from genome assembly GCF_025962655.1 of Candidatus Symbiopectobacterium sp. NZEC151. Classification (GTDB taxonomy): domain Bacteria; phylum Pseudomonadota; class Gammaproteobacteria; order Enterobacterales; family Enterobacteriaceae; genus Symbiopectobacterium. The sequence goes on from NZ_JAGFPE010000006.1 coordinate 176,785, forward strand.
CAGGAGAAGATGGTTTCGGTCAGAATGGCCCCTGCCAGCATCGTTCCCACCTGAAGGCCAATCACGGTGACCACCGGCAACATGGCGTTGCGCAGCGCATGCACCACGATGACACGCAGGCGACTTAGCCCTTTGGCGCGCGCGGTACGGATATAATCCTCACCCAGCACTTCCAGCATGGCGGAGCGAGTCATCCGCACGATCACCGCCAGCGGGATGGTGCCGAGCACAATCGCAGGCAGAATCATGTGCATCACGGCATCGACAAACTCGCCTGATTCACCAAATACCAGGGTATCGATCAGCATAAAGCCGGTCAGCGGTAGGCTGTCGTCGAGAAACACCGTATCGCTGATACGGCCCGAGACGGGCGTCAGATTGAGGTTGACCGACACCAGCATGATCAACATCATGCCCCACCAGAAAATCGGCATGGAGTAACCCGCCAGGGCCACGCTGACTGAGGTGTGATCGAAAATGGAACCGCGTTTCACCGCCGCCAGCACGCCAACCGGAATACCAACAGCCACGGCAAAAATCATCGCACAGACACCCAACTCCAGGGTGGCCTTGAAGCGCGGCACAAACTCATCCCACACCGGGATGCGGCTCTTGAGGGAAATACCCAGATCGCCGTGCAGCACACCTTGGATATAGGTGACATATTGCTGCCATAGCGGCTTATCAAGCCCCAGCTCAGCCAGCAGCTGCGCATGGCGCTCGGGAGAAAGGCCGCGTTCGCCTGCCATAATCATCACCGGGTCTCCGGGGATCATGTGCACAAAGGCAAACGTCAGTAGGGTAATACCAATAAACGTTGGGATAACCAGCCCCAAACGCCGGAGTATGAACTGAAACATATCCCGAACTCTCTGTATATAAGTGCCTGACGGCTCATAGGCTGACAGGCTTATCAATGCTCACAGCTCGATTTTTACGGGCACCAAAGCCCCGCCCCAAACGCACCAACGGTACGTTCAGGGCAGGGCCAGGGTGCCCATGAAATGGCAGGCTGAATTAATCCAGGGTCACGTTATTGAAGCTGTGTACGCCACGCGGCTCGATCACATAACCCTTCACGTTCTTACGGATAGGCTCATAGACCGTGGAGTGAGCAACAATCAGCGCAGGTGCCTGATCGTGCATCACAACCTGTGACTGTTTGTACAGATCAATACGTTTCTGGTGATCGGACGTTTCGCGCGCAGGCTGAATCAAGTCTTCAAACGGCTTGTAGCACCATTTGGAGTAGTTAGAGCCTTTTTCTGCCGCGTCACAGCTGAACAGGGTTGCGAAGAAGTTATCCGGATCCCCATTATCGCCGGTCCATCCCATCAGCACTGTCTGATGTTCACCCGCTTTGGCGCGTTTCAGGTACTCGCCCCATTCGTAGGTGACAATCTTGGCTTTCACGCCGACTTTGGCCCAGTCAGACTGGATCATTTCCGCCATACGGCGTGCGTTGGGGTTGTAAGGACGTTGAACCGGCATCGCCCACAGATCCACGGTGAAACCTTCAGCCATGCCCGCTTCTTTCAGCAACGCCTTGGCTTTTTCCGGATCGTAGGAGTAATCCTTCACGTCGTCATTAAAGCCCCACATGGTCGGCGGAATCAGGTTCTTGGCCGCCTGGCCCGCGCCCTGATACACCGCATCAATGATGGCATCTTTGTTTACCGCGTAGGTCAGTGCCTGACGCACTTTGACGTTATCCAGCGGTTTTTTCTGCACGTTGAAAGAGAGGTAACCCACGTTCAAGCCGGGTTTTTCCAGCAGCGTGATATTTTTATCTTCTTTCATGCGGGACAGATCGGCTGGGTTCGGATACGGCATGATCTGGCACTCATCTTTTTGCAGCTTGGCATAACGCACGGACGCATCCGGCGTGATGGAGAACACCAGGCGATCGATGCCCGGTTTCTTGCCCCAGAAGCCATCAAACGCTTTGTAGAGAATACGGGAGTCTTTCTGGTACTGCTGCAACTGGAACGGACCGGTACCGATCGGGTTCAGGTCGATCTTCTCTGGGGTGCCTGCTTTAAGCATGTTGGCACCGTACTCTGCGGACATAATCGACGCAAAGTCCATCGCCAGGTCGGCCAGGAACGGCGCTTCCGGACGGGTCAGCACGAAACGAACGGTGTAATCGTCCACTTTTTCGATTTTGCTGATCAGCTCCGGCATGCCCATGCCTTGATAGTATTCGTAGCTGCCACCAGACACTTTATGATACGGGTGGTTAGCATCTTGCTGACGCAGGAAGGAGAACAGCACGTCATCCGCATTGAATTCACGCGTCGGCTTGAAGTCTTTACCGTCTTGCCACTTCACGCCTTTGCGCAGATGGAAGGTATAGGTTTTGCCATCTTCGCTGATGTCCCATTTTTCCGCCAGGCCCGCTTCAATTTCGGTCGTGCCGCTTTTGAATTCAACCAGACGGTTATAGATAGGAATCGAACTGGCATCAAAGGTGGTGCCAGACGTAAACAGTTGCGGGTTAAAACCTTCAGGAGAACCTTCGGAGCAATAGACCAGGGTTTTTGCCTGGAGACCGGCTGCCACAGACATGGCCAGCAAGCCGAGCCCGATTTTGAGCACCCTTGATTTTGCCAAGGATTTTTCCATTACGTGTACTCCATTGTGGATGTTGTGTGTTGATGAAAGTCAGACCAGGATATTTTTACTCGCCGCCGACAAGAGGCCGTTCTCATCAGCATCGACGCAGCGCGTCATGTGGTGGCTGTGGTCTGTACTTTTTTGGATACAAAATTCACTTAATAAGGAGGGAGACGAGGCAGTATATGAGAGTGGCCTGCGGATAGGTTTGCGAACCCGGCATTAGCCTGACAATCCGTTGTCCCCCCTTCCAACCCCGTCAATGTGGCAACAGATCACCCTAACGTCAATATAATGGGTGTGGATTTACAAAATCGCCACATCTTCAAAAATAGCATACAATCTGCAAGATTATAAAAAAACTCAAACAAAATTACAAAATACAATCACAACACCAGATAAAAATCTTTAAATTTTTGTTAAAGCAGAAATTATCACCATAAAAAAAACATGAAATATCTTATGTCGAATGATGAATCAATGAGCAACAACGCTTGTTAAAAACGTTAATGTCAGGTAAAAATTCCTAAATAACATAAGGATTAGTGATAACCATCACAGACATCATTAGCCTGGCGCTAACTAGTTACGCTACATGAAAAAACTTCTCACGATAGATCCTGGGCAATAGTGAGCAAAAGTGCGTCACAAGATGAACCAATAACCTTACAAATAGTGGTTTTTTAAATTTAAAATCACCTTGTTTAATTATATTAATAATAGATTAATTAAATAATACCTTTTGTAGTTAACGCGAAATAGCATTGAGAATAAAAAAATAAATTTAATTACATTAATTTGAGATAACTTATTTAAAAAAGAGTTGCCGTCAACCTCACAATTACTTCATTTAATCATGGATGTTTTATTATATTTAACATTTAATCATGCCAGGTTACTCAGAGATAATATATTCACTGACTCAACCAACCTACTTTAAGCATCACCTTACTCTTTGATAGTAAAACACTTAGCTTTCTAACAATAAAAACAACCCGTAAATATATAACCCGTTTACGCGGAGTAAACATAATGAAAAGAACTGAAACCGATGTCCTCTACGAGAGCACGCTCACTGCCGACTCAACGTCGCAACTGTCGTTTTTCACCCAATTTTTAAAAACCAAAATTGGTGCAGTACCCGTTGCATTATTTATTGCTATCGCGGCCGTTGTTTTTGCTGCCGCGTATGAAGGCTATCTGCCGAGAAATATGATCGGTGGCTTTGCCGTTATTATGACGCTGGGCTTTTTGCTGGCGCATATTGGCCATACTATTCCGGTATTTAAAGATGTCGGCGGCCCGGCAATCCTGTGTTTGATGGTACCTTCAATCCTGGTCTATTTTCACCTGTTTAACGACAACACCATGAAGACCGTGCACCTGCTGATGAAGGAAGCGAACTTTCTCTACTTCGTCATCGCGTGTCTGGTGGTCGGCAGTATTTTAGGCATGAACCGCAAGATCCTGATTCAGGGAATGGTGCGTATGTTTGTGCCGTTGGTCATCGGCACGGCCACCGCGGTGGTAACGGGTCTGCTGGTGGGTAAACTGTGCGGCTACAGCCTGTATCACACCTTCTTTTTTATCATTGTGCCAATTATTGGCGGCGGTATCGGTGAAGGCATTTTACCGTTGTCATTGGCTTATTCCGCACTGCTGGGTCAGGCACCGGATGTCTATGTGGCACAATTGGCCCCTGCGGCGGTGGTAGGCAATATCTTCGCCATTTTCTGCGCGGGTATCCTGTCTCGCCTCGGTATGCGCCGTAAGGATCTTAACGGCGAGGGGCGTTTGGTGCGCAGCGACGAAGAGCAAAACCTGTTTACGGTCAACGACACGCCTAAACCGGTGGATTTCCATCTGATGGGTGGCGGCCTGCTGATGATTTGCGCCTTCTTTATCGTCGGCGGCCTGTTTGAGAAGCTGGTACACATTCCAGGCCCGGTGCTGATGATCCTGATTGCCGTGTTCTGTAAATACAGCCGCGTTATTCCCGCTAGCATGGAAACCGGCGCGCACAGCGTGTATAAATTCGTCTCCAGCTCTCTGGTCTGGCCGTTGATGATTGGCTTGGGGATGCTCTATATTCCGCTGGAAAGCGTGGTCGCGGTGTTCTCCGTTGGCTACGTTATCGTCTGTGGCTCCGTCGTGCTCTCTATGGCGCTGGTCAGCTTCCTGATTGCGCCACGTCTGAATATGTATCCGATTGAAGCCTCCATCGTCACCACCTGCCACAGCGGCCTGGGCGGCACCGGAGACGTCGCGATTCTTTCAGCATCCAACCGTATGTCACTGATGCCCTTTGCACAAATCGCAACGCGTATCGGCGGTGCCTCTACCGTGATCGGCGCAACGCTGCTGATGGGCTGGCTGCTGTAAGCTCAAGCTGCTGACAAAAACTGTCACTGTGCCAGACTAACATGGCGGTCTACCACCAAGGAGACCGCCATGCTATCTGCCGATATTACAATTCTTTATGCCAGTAACGTAATGAAAAGCGCCGACTTCTACGCCGGGCTGTTTGACATCACCCCCGTGGAAAAAGGCCCCACCTTCGCACTGTTTGTGTTTGGAAATGGCTTCAAACTCGGCCTTTGGTCGTGCTACACCGTAGAGCCCGGCGTCAACCAGATTGCCAGCATACCTTCGGGTGAGATTGTGTTTACGGTGCAGGATAAGTCAGAGGTGGATGCGCTTTATCAAACCTGGGGAACGCAGCATCAGGTTACCGTGATCCAAAAACCTGCCCAGCTCGACTTTGGGTATTCCTTTGCCGTTCTCGATCCTGATGGACATCGCCTCAGAGTCTGTTTTCTGGAGGAAGAGGCGTAATCGTTGAATTCGAAGTGACATAAAACAAGGCCGCGACATGATGGGGGATGCCTCAAGCTGTAGCGGCCTCTTTATAGCGTGCTATCACCTGAAGTCAGGCACGGTGACTTTCTGCGACAGGTAAACCCACGTTAACCATCATTAAATAAAATGCGTTTCTATAAATATGCTTTTATCTAAAGCGATGATGCTGAAACCAGAGTTATTCACAATACTGACAGCTGATGTGCCATTTTCCCATTGTGAGCAGAGCGCAGGCGATACCGACACCAGAATGTTGTCTATCTTACGCTGAAACAAGGTATGAGCATGTCCCGTACCGATAAATTTTACCGGGCTATCATGACAGAGAGTAAGCAAATCATCGCTGTTCATTAGCTTACAAATGTCAACCAGCGGTGTACCAACAGGTACCAGATGATGATGTAAGAAAATCGCAATATTCTCACATGTCGTGTCTGTTAAACCCTCACGCAGGTTATACAATGTATCTTTATTTATGAACCCGTAGTCTTCTCTGGGTACCACACTGTTTAAGCCAAACAACGCCCATGACGCGTTAGATAGCTGCTCTACCGCCACTGTATGCTTTGCAATTTTTATTGCAGTATCTAGATTGCCTAGATCATCGTGGTTTCCGGGCAGAACAGCATAAGGAATACTCAGGCTATCCATATTTTCAAAAAACACGTCATAGCTTATTACACTACCATCATGAGAAATATCTCCCGTGACAATAACACTATCAACATTCAATAATTTTCTATTCTTATTAAAATGATTGATAAAATTTATAAAACGTTCGTGATGCGTTTTTGCTTGCACATCACCACTTTTATCTGAAAAAAGGTGTGTGTCCGTCAAGTGTAAAATTCGCATTGATTCTTCCTTATTGTATTTCTTAGGCTATACCTGACGTGCAGTCGCCACGATAAGTCAGAATTATGGAACCCAATCAACTTTAGCAATCATTAATTAAACGTAGCATCATCGGTGATTATTTATTGCAAATACGTCTTTATGATAAAAATATCGCGCTATCGTCTATAACGATAGCGCGAGGAGAGAAACCGCGTACTACTCGCAATACTGACGCAGCGCGTCTTGTTTCTCGGGCAGCAAGCGGTAGAGATAGACAGGGCGGCCGGTCGATCCGTAGAGGATATTGGTGGCGAGAATATTGGTATCAGCGAGATATATCAGATACTTACGGCAAGATACGCGAGAGATACCAATCGCGTTCGCCAGCATTTCCGTGGAAAATTCAGCCCCTTGGTTGCCTTCGATCCATTCGCAGACGGTGCGTAGCGTCAGGCTGGTCAGCCCTTTTGGCAGCTTTTTACGCTCGCCGGCCACGCCGCCACTGGTGCGACGAATCAGGCTATCAATATCCGACTGAGCAACAAACTCACGGTGTTTCAGTAGGTTTGCTTCTTCCCGGTAGGCGGTCAGCGCCTGTTCAAAGCGCGAGAACTGGAACGGTTTTATCAGGTAATCAACCACGCCGTAATGCAGTGCTTTCTTAATGGTATACACATCACTGGCGGAGGAGATGATAATCACATCCGTTTGTTCGCTGAACTCACGAATGGTCGGCAGCAGATCCAATCCGTTATCCTGCTGCATGTAGATATCGAGCAGCACCAGATCGATCTCGGAATCGGGCTGCATCAGTAAATTTCGCGCCTGCTGTAAGGTTGGCACCGTTGCATAACAGTTGAACCCGGGCACCTGGCTCAGATAGGAACGGTTAAGTTCTGCAACCATGGCATCGTCATCAACAATCAGTACATTTATCATGGTTAAACAGCCTTGGCTTGATAAGGGATATTCACGAAAAACTGGGTATACACCTCAGGTTCCGACTCAAAATCGATACTGCCGCCCACTTTTTCCAGGCTCTGCTTGGTCAGGTAAAGCCCGATTCCGCGCCCGGATCCCTTGGTGGAGAATCCTTGTTCATAAATACGGTGCTGATTTTCCAGCGTAATACCGGGGCCATCATCGCCCACGATGCAGTGCAAGCGCCCATCCTGATGATGGAAACTCACGCTGATTTCTCCATTCTCCATGTTACTCATTGCATCCATGGCATTCTCAATCAGGTTCCCCAAAACGGTGATCAACTCGTTGGTGGCATCCATATCGTCGGTCTCGGGCAACAGACTCTCTTCGGTTATCGATAGCTGTATGCCGAGATCGCGCGCCCGATTGATTTTACCCAGCAAGAACCCGGCAATCACTGGCGATTTCACCTTGCGAATAATCGAGCCGATTTCCGCCTGATAGTTGTTCGCCGTTTTTAAAATATAGTCTTCCAACTGCGAGTAGTATTTCAAATGCAGCATGCCCAAAATCACATGCAGCTTGTTCATAAACTCGTGAGATTGTGCCCGTAGCGCATCGGCGTAATAGGACATCCCCGTCAAACGCTGCAACAATTGGCCAATTTCAGTCTTGTCGCGGAAGGTGGCAATAGCGCCAATCACGTTACCTTTCACCGTCACTGGCACGGTGTTGGTCAGCAGCAAGTTGCCGTTGATATTGATCTCTTCATCACGCTGGGCGATACCACTTTCCAGCACTTGCCTCAGGCGAAGGTGCTCCATCCACTGCTCGCTGATGGTTTCTGCCGAAGCATTGGCCGCCATATTGCCCTGTCGGAACAGCCTGCGCGCTTCATCGTTAATCACCGTAATGCGGCCGCTGTCATCCACGGCAATCACCCCTTCCTTGATCTGTTTCAGCATCGCGTTGCGCTGCTCAAACAGATTGGAAATCTCATAGGGTTCAAACCCCAGCATGATGCGCTTGTGGATTTTTACCAGCACCAGCGTGCCGAGCCCGCCCACCAACGCCCCGGCCAGCAGCGCCCAGGGGATCATCCAGCGGTTTTCACTGATCACTTTCTGCACACTGGTCAGGGCAATCCCTAACGCCACAACGCCGACCTGCTTACCGTCATTGTTAAAGACCGGGGTAAACACCCGCAGCGCTGGGTCCAGCGTGCCACGGTTGATCGAGGTGTTTTCCAGCCCAAACAACGCAGGGTAGATGTCGCGCCCGGCAAAATGTTCGCCGATGCGCTCCCGTTCCGGGTGGGTGTGACGCACCGTGTCCATGTCAGTCACGGTGACAAACAGCAGCTGATTACGGTGCGTGATGGTCTCGGCGGCGCGCTGCACCGCTTCGGGATTACCTAATCCTTGTAGCTCATCAATCACCACCGGGGAAGCCGCAAAGGTGCGCGCAATGGCAAACGCCTTGTCGCGCAGGCTGTCTTCGGAGAGTTGGTTGATGCGGAAAAACAGCAGAGCGTAGACCACCAGCAACACTGCGCCTAGCACGACAGAGACCATCAGAAAAACGGATGTTCCCAGCTTCATCGGTGCTTTTGTCCTGCTCATGTCTTGCTCCGGAATCACCTTGGATATCCTTATCTTAACCTGTTTTGCCGTATTTATCGTCCTGCGTTATTGCCCCGCGTTACGGGGCAACCAACACCGCAGGCTGACAGGGATTACCAGAATCCCAACACCTTCCACCACATACCGCCAATACCCAACCAGATAGGAATCACCACCAGGCTAATAAAGAAGCCAATTTTCCACCAGGTTGCCAGCGGCATATAACCACATCCGAACAGGATCGGTGCCGGACCGCTTGAGTAGTGCGTGGTGGACATGAACAGGTTACTGAAGATACCAAACGCCAGAACGGTCAACATCGGCGGTGCGCCTGCCGCTAACGCAATGGAAACGAAGATGGCATACATGGCGCTGATATGGGCAATCGCACTCGCCATTAGGTAGTGGCTGTAATAGTACACCAGCAACAAGATACCGAGCATCGGCAGCCAGTGGAATCCGCTGACAGCGTTGCCCGCCAGTTGGCCTAACCAGGCAATCAGCCCCATCTTGTTCAGTTGCCCTGCCAGGGTCATCAGCACGGCGAACCATACCACGGTGTGCCAGGCTTCCTTCTCGCCCACCACGTCATCCCAGCTCAGCGCACGGCTTAACAGCAGCACACTCAGCCCCGCCAGCGCGGTCAGGGTCGCATCGATATTCAGCGTGGAACCCAGCACCCAGAAGGTGACCAGACCCAGGAATACGCCTAACACCACCCATTCGTCGCGCGTCATGCGCCCCATTTCACGCAAGCGCTCGACAGCGATGGCACGCATTTCCGTGGTCTGTTTCAATTCAGGCGGATAGAAGCGATAGATGAGATAGGGAATCAACGCCAGAGACAGGATACCCGGCACCAACGTTGCCAGCGCCCAATCGGTCCAGCTGATGTGAATACCGAGCTGTGCTGCCAGTTTCGCCACCATCGGGTTACCGGCCATGGAGGTCATGAACATGGCGGAGGTGATGGCGTTACACTGGAAAATAGACTGCACCAGAAACGCCCCGATACGCCGCTGGGTGCCTTTCTCCGGCGTAGAATCATAGGCCTCGGAGATAGAACGGAACAGTGGCGTGATGATCCCACCGCAGCGCGCCGAGGTGGAAGGCATCGCCGGGGCAAACAGCAGGTCAGTGAACACCAGACCATAGGCCAGACCGAGCGAGCTGTTACCCAGTTTACTGATGAACAGCAAACCGATACGGCGACCAAAACCGGTTTTGATAAAGCCGCGCGAGATAAAGAAGGCGCAGGCGATCATCCAGATGGTAGGGTCGCTAAACCCTGCCAACACGTCTTTAATCGAGAGCAAGCCAAGGATCGCCACGGACGTCAAACTGAACATCGCCATGGCACCGAGGGGATACGGGGAGAGGATAAGACCAATAACGGTGGCGATGAAGATGGCCATCAGGTGCCAGGCATCGGGCTTGACGCCCTCTGGCACGGGTAATAACCATAACGCAATTGCGATACCGATAATGATGAGGAGCTTAACTAACCTGCTACTGTTTGCAGACATAAAAACACCACGCTAGAAGATTAAAACGGAATTCGTTTTTTCCACCCAATGCAGTGCGGAGGAGCAGTGTTTCGTTATTCTTCCTTCATCACCCCGATTACCAATATCTTATTCGTTGATTGTCGTTCTAATTCGGTAATAAGGATATTTTGTAAAGCGGATACATCAGCAGTAGAAAAAAAGGCGAGAAAACAATTGGTCAGGGTATTTTTCTCGCCCCATCAAATCGTATGATTAACGTAGGACATAATAGAGTAAACGGCAGTTGAATGATCGTTATTTTACTTACTAAACCGATTTAATAGTTTAAATATATTGGTCATTTAGCATCATCTACGCTGAAAAAAAAGTGCGGTCAGTCACGGGGTAATAAATGGAAATTAAGTTATTAGAAAAAGTGATGTGAAAAATAAAATAATAACGCGGTAAACAATACCGCGTTATTCCCATCATTATCACTTACAGGCTCCAAAATAATACCGCCAACAGTTGAGGGGACATAATGCGCAAAAACATCGCCATCGGATAGACCGTCGCATACGAGAGCGCGGCGGCCCCGCTGGTGGCATGCAGTCCGTTGGCAAAGGCCAGTGCAGGCGGATCCGTCATTGAACCTGCCAACATCCCACACAACGTCAGGTAGTTCATTTTCCCGACCGCTCGCGCCAACACACCGACGATTAACAGTGGAATGATGGTGATACAGGCACCGTAGGCCACCCACCAAATGCCTTCGCCGTACAGCAGGGTATCAAAAAAGTCGCCGCCCGATTTTAGCCCAACCACGGAAAGAAACAGCACAATACCCAATTCGCGCAGCGCCAGGTTCGCACTGGGCGGCATAAACCAGTAGAGCTTCCCGATACCGCCGATTCGCCCGAGGATCAGCGCCACCACCAAGGGCCCTCCGGCTAATCCAAGCCGCAAAGCAACGGGGAAACCGGGAATAAACAGGGGCACCGAGCCCACCAGCACACCAAGACCAATGCCGATGAACACCGGCAGCATTTGCACCTGCTGTAGCTTCTGCTGGGCGTTGCCAACAATATCTGCCACCGCATCGATGGCCGTCTTGCGCCCCACCAGGTTAAGAATATCGCCAAACTGTAACGTGGCATTATTGCTGGCGACCAATTCAACACCAGCACGATTGAGCCGTGAGATCACCACGTCGTAGTTCTGCTTCAGATTCAACTCACGAATTTTTCGCCCAAGCACCTTGTCATGGGTAACAACCACACGCTCTACGTGCAGATCCGTACCGCGCGTGGAGAGCGAGGTATCGACCTCATCGCCTATCACCAAGCGAGCCTGATCCAAATCATGGCGGGCCCCCACCAGATGCAGATAATCGCCCAGTTGAATCAAGGTGGCGGGCGCGGGCACCATCAGCGTATCGCCGCGTTTCAGTCGGGAACAAACGATGGCATCGCTATTGAGCATCGGCACATCTTGAATCGCCAACCCCTGCAAGTTCGGGTTGTTCACCTTGATGTTCATGGTTTGCAACTGCTCATGGTGATGGCCGTTACTGTTATCAAACTGCCTGGCTTCCGCCTCAACCATGACGCGAAACCCCACGCGCAGCAGCCACATCACCAGCAAAATGCCGCAGATGCCTAGCGGGTAAGCCATCGCATAACCCGTGCCCATCAGGGTGACCTGCGCCGGGTTAGAGCCTAAATCGGTCAGGATCTGTTGCCCGGCACCGAGAGACGGCGTATTGGTCACCGCGCCGGAGAAAATCCCCAGAATAATCGGCAATGGAACGGCAAACAGCTTGTGAATGATGATGGTGACGATACAGCCCAACAGCACGGTCAGTAGCGCGAAGCCATTTAGCCGCAGGCCGGAAACGCGTAATGAAGAGAAGAAACCGGGGCCCACCTGGATACCGATGGTGTAGACAAACAGGATGAGCCCAAATTCCTGAATGAAGTGCAGCATGTCATTGTTGAGGGTGAACTGGAAGTATTGGGCAAAATGCCCCACCACAATACCACCGAACAGCACGCCGCCGATGCCCAGGCCAACGCCGTAGATACGCCAGTTGCCTATCCACAGCCCCAATACTGCTACCAACGCCAGCATACTCACGGTCAGTGCGATATCACTCATACCCGTATCCTTGTGCAGCCGTCTTTCGCTTGAAAATCAGTCTAGACCTACGCTACAAAAGCGCCACTGACAGGCAGTCTGGCAGAAGGGGAAGCGAGAATCCGTGCCTTCCAGCACAAATCCTTATGGGTGATGGGGAAATAAAAATCCCCGGCAAAAACCGGGGATGGATAACGACTCAGCGCATAATTTACGGATCAAGCATCGCTGGCCGATTCAGGCGCGTGCGTCAACTCAGGGCGGCTGCCGCCAATGGCGATACGCTGCGGTTGCAGTTCTGCTGGCACTTCACGCACCAGATCGATATGCAGCAAACCGAGTTCAAATTTCGCCTCGGAGACAGACAAGTGCTCCGCCAGCGTAAAGCTCAAGGTGAACGGTTTAAACGCCAGACCCTGATGCAGATATTCCACTTTCTTCTCCGGCAGCGTCGGCGTACCGCTTACCGTCAGACGCGGTCCTTCCACTTCGATCGCAAGTTCGCTTTGCTGAAACCCGGCCAGGGCCAGCGTGATGCGATAGTGGTTGTCGTCTTTTTTCTCAATGTTGTAGGGAGGAAACTCAACGGCCTCCTGAGTGCCCTGCATTGAGCTGGCCAATTTGTCAAAACCGATCCACTGACGCAGCAGCGGTGATAAATCATAGTTACGCATAATGTGACTCCTTCTTTGAAGCGAGAATGTGCCTTCAGAGGAGCAGACAGGCTCCACCGAATTCGCCCCCTAACGGCGGGCGGGCGTTAAAACTGGGTGTTAAACGTTAACGTCGTCTTATTTGATATCAATACGGCGCGGCTTCATCGTTTCCGGCACCACGCGCGCCAGGTCGATATACAACAAGCCATGTTCCAGGTTGGCACCGGTAATTTGAATATGCTCAGCCAACTGGAATTTGCGCTCAAAGTTGCGCTCGGCAATGCCCTGATAGAGATAGTTACGTGTTACCGGCTCACCGCCGTGTGCGCCTTTCACAATCAGCAGATTGTCATGAGCGGTAATCTCCAACTCATGCTCGGCAAAACCCGCGACAGCGATGGCAATGCGGTAATGGTTGTCATCCACCCGTTCAACATTGTAGGGAGGATAGCCACCGTTGCCCTGACCTTGCCCGGCTTCCAGCAGATTAAACAGACGATCGAAACCGATGGCGGAACGATACAGGGGAGAAAAATCGAAATTGCGCATTACAGCCTCCTAAATATTCAGCGAGGATTACTATGAGCCTTCTTTGATAGACAGGCCCTACACCCCATCGGCTACCCTGTCGGCATAGCGTCATAATCTGGGGCTACAATAAAGATGGGGACCGGGCTCAAACTTTCAAGGCTGCGATCGAAGCAATTTTTCCTTTTCCGAAAAATTTATCGGAAAATGAAGTACTACCACCACAACACAAAACATGACATCTTACGTAGAGCCCGTGGCACAAAGGCAAGGTCTGGCGTAAGCCGACCATTTCTCAATGGACAGCGATATGAAAGTACTGAGACGTACTGCACTCTCTTTGTTGATAGCAGGAAGCGGGCTGGCACTTACCGGCGGCTGTTCCAGCGTGATGACCCACACCGGTCCCCATCAGGGTTACTACTCCGGCACGCGTGCCAATATGGACGTACTGAACGGTGAAGATGCCAGTTGGGCCATGACGCCACTGGTGATTCTCGATATGCCGTTTTCTGCCGTCATGGACACCTTGCTGTTGCCTTATGACTATTCGCGCTCGGGCAAAGAAAAGCCGGACGATTCGTTACGCGCACGCATCCATCACGATGAAGCACTCCCCATCATCCCCGCAAGCGCCGCGCAATCCAGCACTGCGCATCCGTAGCCTGTTTGCCATGCAGGCTCTCAAACAGACCGGTTTTTGACAGACATATCTTTATTTATCAGCATAATAGCGCCGTTATTTCGGGGGCACATTGCCACCTGAGCGTCTATGGATGTGAAGTTAATGAAGCTAAACAGCCTTTCCCGCGTGTTCCACATCAGTAAAGGGGAATTTATGCCCCACTCGCTTAAAAAACCCAACAGCCTTAGCCGGCTCGCTCAGATAGATAACGAGGGTATTGAATTGACCCGTTGCAGGCGCATGCCGATGCCCCCCGCAGGCACGATTGCCTTTCGTCAACCGCATCGTGTGAAAAGCGTGTGGCTGCACGCCTCACAGGAAATGATTGTGCTCGGGGAGGAAGAGAAAGCCCTGTAACAGGTTGAACGGCTGGCATGAACAGGCCATGTGGCGTGCATTTCCAGTTTACGCAATTGGTTATCCCATAAAGTTTATACAATATAAAATATATATTTGTTAGGTTGAATTTCGTTCGCCCATTTTTTGCTTTTTTTTCGATCTTCAACCAGGGGGTTTTATGTCATGGTTTACCCGTTTGTCTCGCTGGGGAGGCAACGCGCTCCTGCTCTCAGGATGGCTGGCCGCCAGCGCGCACGCCGCCACCACGCCGCAGCGCGGCGGTACACTGACGTTGATACTGTCCAGTGAGCCGTCCACATTGGTTTCACTCGCGACCGTCGCTCAACCGGCGATTGCAGTCAGTGGCAAAGTCACGGAAGGGCTGCTGACCTACGATTACGATCTAAATCCGCAGCCACAGTTGGCAACGTCCTGGGACATCAGCCCCGATGGCAAGACCTATACTTTCCACCTGCGTCAGGGCGTGAAATGGCACGACGGTCAGCCTTTTACCTCCGCTGACGTGGCCTACTCCATTCAGTTACTGAAACAAATACACCCGCGTGCCAGAAGCACCTTTGCCAACGTTAGCGACATTAAAACCCCCGATGCGCTGACCGCCGTCTTTGAGTTATCACATCCGGCCCCTTATTTATTGCGTGCGTTTGCCGCCGGTGAAACACCGATTCTGCCAAAACACATCTATGACGTGCCGGGCGGCGATCCGCTGAAAAATGCCAATAACAACGGGCCGATCGGCACCGGCCCGTATATTTTCAGCGAATGGGTGCGCGGCAGTCACATTGTCTACAAACGCAATCCCAACTACTGGGATAACCCAAAACCCTATCTGGACCAGCTGATCGTCAAGTTCTCGCCGGATGCCGTGGTGCGCACGCTGGCGCTGGAAACCGGTGATGCCGACATCGCGTACCGTACGCCGGTTGCGCTGAGTGAAATCGCCCGATTGAAGAAAGAGGGCAAGCTGGGCTTTGAAACCAAAGGGAATAATTACTCTTACAGCGTTGCATCACTGCAATTCAATCTGGATGACAAGATTTTCAAAGACCTACGTGTGCGTCAGGCGTTTTCCCACGCCATTGACAGGGATGCGCTGGTGCGCATTGCCTACTTTGGCCTGGCGACGCCGACTGCATCTCCCGTTGCCCCCGGCTTGAAAACCTTCCACGACCCGTCGCCGACCCCGTATCCCTTCGATCTGGCTGCCGCCAACCGCCTGCTGGATGAAGCCGGATACCCGCGTGGTGCAGACGGCATACGCTTTAGCATCACGCTGGACTACAACACCTATGACGATGCTTTCCGTCGTATCGCCGATTTCACACGAGCAGCGCTGGCCAAAATTGGGGTCGCGGTAACGCTGCGTTCATCGGACATTTCGTCGCACACCAAACGTGTCTACACCGATCGCGACTTTGCGCTGGCGTTGAACATGTTTGCCAACTTGTACGATCCTACCGCAGGCGTACAGCGTCTCTACTGGTCGAAGAACTATCGCGTTGGGCTGCCGTTCTCCAACACTTCGCACTACGTTAACCCCGAAGTGGATCGCCTGCTGGAAGCGGCGCAAACGGAAAACGACAATACCAAACGCATTGCGCAGTTCCGCCAGTTCCAGCACATCGTGATGCATGACGCGCCGGACATTAACCTGCTGTCGCCGCAGTTCATCACCATTTACAACCCGCGCGTGCACGACCATTCGCCAACGGCAGATGGCGTTGAAGGGAATCTGGCGGGAGTATGGGTAGAGCCTAAACCGTAAGATGATCCCCGCTGTATCAGCGGGGAAGCTAACCGCATCAGTCCGCGTGCAGGGATGCACGCGCACCGTTCAGGTGGCGGGCCAGCAGTTCCGCGCACAGATCGCCGTTGCGCGTCTCGATGGCGCGCAGAATTTTACTGTGCTCTTCGGCCACGCGCTGCCAGTCGCCGCTGCGTGCGTTCCACTGATTGCCTTTGAAACGCGTGCGATACAGACGGGCATTGAGATTATTGTGCAGCTCAATCAGTGTGGCATTGTGCGAAGCGTGCACCAACGCCTGATGAAAGGCTTGATTGGCATGAAAATAACGCAACGATTCTCCGGCATGAAACGCCGTCATCAACGCCTGTTCCTGCTGCTGTAGCGCGTACAGATCGTCGGGTGTCGCTTGCAGCGCTGCCAGTCGACCCGCCAGTTTTTCCATTTCGGTATACACCACCAGCATGTCTTCAATTTCATTCGCTGCCAGAGATGCCACCACCACGCGCTTATTCGGGCGCAAATCCACCAGCCCCTGGGCCGCCAGCATTTTCAGCGCTTCACGCAGCGGAGTTTGCGAGATTTGCAGGGTGCTGCAAATGCTTTGCACATTGATGGGATCGCCGGGTTGCAGGATGTCCTGCACGATAAGATCGCGCACATAGTCCGCCACGCGGTCGGTCAGCGGCCGCCGGTCAACCACCACGGCGGGAAGGGGAGCCGGGCTGGCCCGGTTTGCTGCGTCAGTCTGATCCATAGCGCCCTCATTGCTGATTTATCGGCCAGGATAACCACACTGCCATATGCGTTAATTGGCAATGCATAGCTGATAAAGTTTATACAATATAAAATATATATTTGTTAATTTGACCGCAACTTAGCCAACCACGATTGGCTTGTCAACGGCAAATAAAACAGAAGGAATTCTCATGCATCTGCGTATCGATACGGCGGTTTCCTGGCTGAAAATGTCCTTGCTGAAACCCATCCCGCAGGTGGTATAACATGAGCACGCATTACGATGCCGGTATCGCGCAGCAGTTCGCAGAGCAATACACGCTGCCGTTGGAAACGCTGCGTCGCCGCCAAAGCATGAAATGGCAGTATCACGCGCTGGAGATTCTCCCCGCCTGGGTGGCGGAGATGGATTTCGCCCCAGCCCCTGCCGTTGCTGACGTATTACGTCACTGGTATCTGGCTCAGGATACCGGCTACCCTTATCGGCAACGCGACCGAGCGGAACATCTGCTGGCGCGCGCCTTCAGTCGCTATACCGCACGTGAATTTAACTGGGAAACCGATCCTGCCAACGTGTTGGCGCTCAACGAATTGGTGCAGGCAGTCTATTTGCTGATTTTGGCATTCAGTGAGCCGGGTGACGGCATTGTGCTGCAAACCCCCAGCTATCCGCCCTTTTATGATGCGATTAACGACACCGGCCGCCGGTTACAGGCCAGCCCGCTGGTGGACAACGGTCAGGGCTATGAAATCGATTTCGATCATCTTGCCCGCCAGATTGATGCCAGGACACGTATCCTGCTGCTGTGTAACCCACACAACCCCACCGGACGCGCATTGCGGCGCGATGAGCTGGAAAAGCTGGCAGCACTGGCCGAAGCCCATGATTTGATCGTAATTGCCAATGAGATTCATGCCGATCTGGTGTATCCCGGGCAGGAACATATTCCATTTGCTACGGTGGCACCGGGCCTTGCGGCACGTACCATCACCCTGAACTCGGCCAGTAAGAGTTTCAATATCGCCGGACTGCGCTGTGCGCTGATGTA
Organism: Candidatus Symbiopectobacterium sp. NZEC151; assembly: GCF_025962655.1. Taxonomy (GTDB): domain Bacteria; phylum Pseudomonadota; class Gammaproteobacteria; order Enterobacterales; family Enterobacteriaceae; genus Symbiopectobacterium. The sequence goes on from NZ_JAGFPE010000006.1 coordinate 195,026, forward strand.
TTTCGGTGACGGCGCGTTAAAACAGCGCTTTACCCAACGTCTGCCCGCCCGGATTTTAGGCTACCCCTCCGGTATTGGTATTGATGCCACCGTGGCCGCCTGGGATCGCGGCCACAGTTGGCTGGAAGGCGCACGCCACTACCTGCTGGAGCGGCGCGAGCAAGTGATCAGCACGGTGCGCACCGCGCTGCCGGAGGTTCGCGTCCACACCCCCGAGGCAACCTACTTCGCCTGGCTGGATTTTAGCGCGCTGCAATTACCAACTGCCGCTGGCGCGTATTACCTGGAGCACGCCAAAGTGGCGCTCAGCGCAGGTGAAACCTTTAACCCCGGCGCAGAAGCCTTCGCACGCCTTAACTTCGCCACATCAAAGGCGCTGCTGCAACAGATTCTGGACGCGGTGATTGCCGCCTCACGGCGCGCTTAACGGAACCCTACCCATGTCAGACACACACTCAGGCCCAGTAACACCGCAGGCCACACTCGGTATTTTGATGGTGAAAACCCATTTTCGCCGCTATCTGGGCGATATTGGCAACCCCGGCACCTGGCCGTTTCCGGTACGCTATCGGGTGGTGGAAGAGGCCATCCCACAACGGATGGGGCACCTCGATCAACACGATTTGCTGGAGCCGTTCAAACGTGCGGCGCAGGCACTCATCGACGAGGGCGTTGATGGGCTGACCACCAGTTGTGGCTTCCTCTCCTACTATCAGCAAGAGTTGGCGGCCTGGTCACCGGTGCCGATTGTCACCAGCAGCCTGCTGCAATACCCGTTGTTGCAGCGCCTGCTTCCCGCCGGAAAAACACCGCTGATTTTGACCTTCGACGATCGCGCGCTGCGCGGTGATTATCTGGAAAAAGTCGGCATCCCCGGCGATGCCCACGTGGTGGGTATGCCACCGGACTCCGAGTTTGTGCGTTCAATTCGTGACGGTGACGACAGCGTCCCGTATGCTATTTTACAGCAAGAAGTGCTGGCTACCGCGCAGCAGGCGCTGGCGCGCTACCCGCAAACCGGGGCGTTGGTACTCGAATGCACCAATCTGGCCCCCTTCAGCGCCGCGCTGCATGCCCGCTTTGGTTTGCCGGTATTCGACACCGTAACGCTGGTTCGCTGGTTTTATGGCGCGCTGCAACCGCGTGCTTATGATGGGGGAGAAAATTGGTGCCGGTAACAGGTTTTCATCAGGTAACCCCTTCATGACACAACGCTATGACGTTATCGTGATTGGCGGCGGCATCGTCGGCCACGCCATCGCTTATGGTTTGCAGCGCCAACGGGCCAGCACGGCGATTCTCGATGGCGGCGACACCGACTTTCGCGCCTCACGCGGTAACTTCGGCCTGATTTGGGTACAGGGCAAAGGCGTCAATTGTCCGCCTTACAGCCAGCTCTCCTGTCTGGCATCCACGCGCTGGCCCGAATTTGCGCAACGCCTACGCGCTGAAACCGATATTGATTGCGGGTTGTCTCAGCCCGGCGGTATCAATTTCTGCTTAACGCCAGAGGCGCTGGACAGCGCCATACGCAACGTCAGCAAACTGCAACAGGGCAACCCGGACTTTACCTATCAGGTGTGGGATAACGCCACGCTGCGCCAACATGTGCCTGAAGCATCACGCCACATAGCCGGTGCCATCTATTCTCCCCATGACGGCCATGTCAATCCGCTGCTGACGCTGCGCGCGCTGTCCTACGCCTTTCAGCAGGCGGGCGGGCGCTATTTTCCGTCCCATCCGGTCAGTGATATTGAAAGCCATCAGGACGGTTTCACCTTGCACACGCCGCAGGGCGAATGGCACGCCAAACGTATCGTGCTGGCCGCCGGGCTGGAAAATGCGCGCCTTGGGGCACAGGTCGATCTCCCGATCCCGATTGAACCGGTGCGTGGACAAGTATTGGTGACCGAGCGGCTGGCGCCCTTTCTGCGCTATCCCTCCAACCTGCTACGGCAAACGCAGGAGGGCACGGTGATGATCGGGGATTCGCAAGAGCATGTCGGGTTTAACACCCAGACGCAACCCGAGGTTCAACAGCAGATTGCCCAACGGGCAATACGCGCATTCCCCTGTCTGGCCCACGCGCAGATTGTACGCACTTGGGGTGCGTTGCGGATCATGACGCCCGATGGTTTGCCGGTTTATGATGAATCCCGTCGCTACCCCGGAGCCTTTGCCGTCACCTGCCACAGCGGTGTTACGCTGGCAGCGCTGCATAGCGAGCTGCTTCCGGCGTGGATTTTAGGCGGTGCACTTCCTTCGCTTTTTGAGGTATTTCATGTCCAGCGTTTCCCGGTTCCAGCCGCTACCCACGGTTGATGCACCGCAAATTACCCTGTGGGTGAACGATGAGCCGATTACCGCACGCGCTGGCTGGACGCTGGCCGCCGCACTGCTGGCAAACGGCATCACCACCACGCGCCATACGGCCATTGACCAACAGCCGCGCGGCCCGTTTTGCATGATGGGCGTCTGCTTCGAGTGCCGCGTCACGGTCGATGATATTCCCAACGTGCAATCTTGCATGACGCCGGTGCGTGACGGTATGCGGGTCACCCTGCCTCAGGGCGCGAGGGTGCTATCATGACCCATTCCACCACAGCGAATACCTGTGACCTGCTGATCATTGGCGCGGGCCCGGCCGGGCTGAAAGCGGCACAGGTTGCCAGCGCAGCAGGCTTATCCGTCTGGCTGGCCGATGAAAACTCGCTGCCGGGCGGTCAACTGCTGCGACAGGTCACCCAGTCACCGTTTGCTAATCCACAAACCCTGTTCGGCGAAGAGTACAGCGCACGCCGTAGCCTGGCAGAAGCCGCCTTCTCTCCCCGCGTGCGCTATCTGGCGCGTACCGCCGTCTGGCAGGTGACGCCGGAGAAACAGGTCTATCTGTTAGAGCAGGGCGAGTCCCCACGCCAGCATGTGGTGCAGGCCCGTTTTATTCTGCTGGCAACTGGCGCACAAGAACGCAGTTTCCCGCTGCCGGGCTGGACATTACCCGGTGCGATGACCGTGGGTGCCGCACAACTGTTGATGAAATCAGCGGGATTGCTGCCCCCTGCGGACAGCATTCTGGTGGGCAACGGCCCACTGCTGTTGCTGTTCGCCGCGCAGGTGATCCGCGCGGGAGGCCGAATTCAAGCGGTGCTGGACACTACGCGCACGCAGGATTATCTGCGGGCGCTGCCACGGTTGCCGAAGGCATTACGGCATACCTCACGCGATCTGTTCAAAGGCATCAAGCTGCTGCGCGAACTGCAACGTGCCAAGGTGCCTTATTATTCCGGCGTGACCGATATTGCCGTAGAAGGAGACACGCAGGTCACCACCGTGCGCTTTTCCCATCGAGGCCATCCGATACAGTGCGTGACCTCAACGGTATTGAGCCATATCGGGGTGATTCCGGCCACGCAGTGCGCCAACGCGCTCGGTTGCAAACTGGTTTGGGATGATGAGCAACACTACTGGCAGCCGGAAGTGGACGAACGGCAGGAAAGCAGCCAACCTGGTATCTATCTGGCGGGGGACGCTAGCGGCATTGAGGGCGGAGAAGCAGCTATTCTCAGCGGTCAGCTTGCCGCATTAAGCATTGTGCATGCGGCGGGCAAGCTCGCAGAAGATGACTATCAGCAACAATGTGCTGGCCTGCGGCAACAGCGCGCCGCGCTGCGTTCGCTGCGCCCCTTTCTGGCAGCGCTTTACCCCATTCCCAAACAAGCACAAAAGCCCCGTGACGATGTGACCATCTGCCGCTGTGAACAGGTGAGTGCCGGGGAAATTCGCCAAGCGGCGCGCGCTGGCTGCACCGGCATGAACCAGTTGAAGGCGTTTACCCGTTGCGGCATGGGCCCCTGTCAGGGACGGATGTGCGGGCACAACGCGGCGGTTATTCTGGCCGACACGCAGCAGCGTCAGGTATCAGAAACCGGATATGCACGCGCCCGTTTTCCGCTGAAGCCGGTCACGCTGGCGCAATTGGCACTCAGCAGTGACGATAGCGAGGTATAAACTTAATCGCGCTGATAGCCTATTCCCGTAGGCGTTATTGGCGCAGTCCGTTTGGGCTCGGGCAGCGCGCAGAAACCGGAACCTGTACGCAGTGCGTGCGCGGCCCTAAGATAAAAAGGGAATAGGCGTTAAATCTCTTCAATACATTTATCGCCGATGACTTCGGCAATTTTCAATTGTGCGAACGCTTCTTTAATAAATTCGCACCGGTTCAATTTATCCGTATTACGCCCGTGAATAAACGACACTTCGATAAGGGTGCGGTAGTGACGATTATCTTCATCGAGCCACTCCTCCGTCCCTGCAATTTTATTATCCTTCACGGTGAGTCGGTCGGCATAAAAACCGGAATATAAATAATAGCGACCACAGTAATAATTATCGTGTGCCGCACAAACGATATCCCAATATTGACTCAACAACGCGTTAACATCTTCCTTATTTCTATTGCTGCCAAAATATAAAAAATAGGATCGCTTCACGCAACGTGCCTCTTATTTTTTTTAATCACGCATTACACTGTGTGCTCAATACTCATAAAAATGAAGATGCCGACTGACAATGCTGCCCAATCAGCTGCCATGAAAAAAAGTATACTCGTATCAGGAGTATACACATTTTACATGACGATTTTCTTGCGTTTTCGCGGAGATTACCGCGATATGGGGCTGATTTTTACCAGGAAAGGTCACCTACTGCCTGACGCCGATGAATCAACGTCATGGGAATAATCGCCCGCGCCAGTTGATTTTCTCCGTGCAAGGCACGCTGCATCAGCGTAAATGCCTGCTCCGCCCAGGCGTCTTCATCCTGTCGCATTGACCAGAGATTATTGGCGAGAAAGCCCAACATGGCGTGCTCATCGAAGGTGCCAATATTCATGTCAGCAGGAATCGCGCCATAACGTTCACGTAGCGCACTCAAAACCCCTTCCAACACCGGCAAAGATGACGCGATAAAGGCTTTAGGCGCGTGGGCATGACGCGTAAGAAAGGTTTGCATCATGGCGATACCGTCTTCACGGCGGTTGTGCTCCGCCTGCAAAATCCACTCAGCCGGTGCCTTGATGCCGTGGCGCAGCAACGCCTGTTGATACCCTTTTAGACGCTCTTTGATTGCAGGTTGTCGGGTGTCTCCTGCCATAAAATAGAGCGGCTCATCGCTGAGCGTTATCCCCTTGTCGAGGCTGCGTGCCAACATCGCCTGCGCCAGTTGAACACCGCCCTGCAAGTTGTCACTCACCACCAGAGAAACCTCTTCGGCACCGAAATCACGGTCCAGCACTACCAGCGGGCGGTTGACCATTTTCACATGGTGCTGTTGTGTCTGGCGCGAGGAGGGCACCACAAACAGGCCGTCCACGTTGCGTTGCAGCAGCGCGTCCACCAGCTTGTTTTCGTACTTTGCATCGCTATAGGTACAGCTGATCATCAGCTGATAACCTGCGGCCCGGCAGCGGATCTCCAGCTTCTCCGCCAGCGTGGAGAAAAACGGGTTGGAAAGGCGAGGAATAATCAGGCCCAATGTGTCGGTTTTATTTAATTTCAGGCTGCGCGCCGTGTAGTTAACCGTATAACCATGCTCCGTCACATAGTGGGTTATCCGCTGCTGCGTCTTGGCGCTGATACGGTATTGCTCGGCTTTACCGTTCAGCACCAGCCGAACGGTGGTGATGGAGAGATGTAAATCATTGGCGATCTGCTCGACCGTTTTTGCCATAGTTATGCCCTAAATAACGCCACCCCGAAGGGCGTTTCTCCGATGGGAAACGCCGCTCGCAGTATAACATCGCACCACTACGCGACCAATAATGCGCGAAGCTTTACACCCCAGGCTGATTACTTTGTGCGTCCTGCTTTTTTTTCAGCGCTTTTTGACGCCAGTTTTTCCACATCGGTGAAACGATGGGCAGGAACAGGGTTAATACCGCAATCACAATGAACGTGGCACACACCGGGCGCGTAAAGAATATCGACACATCCCCCTGCGACATCATTAATGAACGCCGCAGGTTGGTTTCTGCCAACGGGCCAAGGATGATACCAATCACAATGGGCGACATGGAGAAATCAAGCTTGATCAGGATGTAGGCCACCAGCCCGGCCCCCATCATGACGAAAACGTCAATCATGCTGTGGTTAACGGTGTAAGCGCCCACGGCGCACAGCAGCAAAATCACTGGCACCAGCAGCGTACGCGGCACATCCATCACCTTCACGAACAGCTTCATGCCCATGAAGCCCAGCAATCCCATAAAGATATTCGCCATCATCAGGCCAATAAAAATGGTATTCACTTCAACAGGATGCTCAGTGAACAGTTGTGGCCCCAGCGCCAGCCCTTGCACCAGAAACGCCCCCATGATGATGGCCGTCGCGCCGTCGCCCGGAATCCCTAGCGTCATCAACGGCACCATACAGCCACCCGAGACCGCATTGGCCCCGGCTTCGGGCGCGGATACCCCTTCCGGCGAACCTTTACCAAACTCTTCCGGATGTTTGGACCAGCGTTTCGCTTCGTTATAAGCAATCCAGGACGAGATATCGCCGCCCACGCCGGGAATGGTGCCGATGCCGGTACCGATCACCGACGAACGCACCCAGGTTGGCAGGCAGCGTTTGAAATCAACCCAGCTTGGTAAGATGCGGGTGATTTTCGCTACAGGTTTCTGCATGATGCCGCCTTCACGGAAGTGCTCCTCGGTGCTGAGCAACCCCTGGGAAAAGGCGAACAAGCCAACCAGTACCGGAATAAATGAGATACCGCCCATCAGGTAGATGGAATCAAAGGTAAAGCGCATGCCGCTGGTCATCGGGTCCAGCCCAATCGTGGCGATCGCCAGCCCGATACCGCCGCCGATTAACCCTTTGATCATGGACTGCGATGAGACGCTGGTAATGATACTGATACCGAAAATCGCCAGCGCAAAGTATTCCGGTGCAGAGAATCCGGTCGCAACGGTCGCCAGCATTGGCGCGATCACAATCAGCGCGATGGTGCTGAAGATGCCGCCGAACAGCGATCCCATGGTGGACAGCCCCAGCGCACGCCCGGCTTCGCCGCGTTTGGCCATCGGATAACCATCCAGCACGGTGGCGGCAGAGGCGGGTGTGCCCGGCGTACTGATCAGTATCGCGGTGATAGAGCCGCCATAAACGGCACCGCAATACACCCCTAGCAGAAGAAGAATCCCGCTCACTCCCTGGAAGGAATAGGTCAGCGGTAATAACAATGCGATACCCATATTGACCGTCAGGCCGGGGATAATTCCGATCAGGATGCCCGCAAGCGCCCCGAGAAAAATCACGGCAATCGTGTCAAAGCTGAATACCACTGAAAACGCGGCAAGGACTTCGTTCATGATACTGCCCTTCTTTATGTTCGCTATGTTCGCTACAGGTTTGCTACACGCCAGCGCCTAGGTAGAGCACCTGGCTGAAAGCACCCGATCGCTAGAAGCCCAAATCACTGAACTCTGCCGTTGGCAACGGCGAGTTGAACAGATAGGTGAAAAACAGGTAAACCGCCGTGACGATAAGCAGCGTGGAGAGCGCAACAAACCAGACACGCTTTTCTTTCATCAGCACCATGGTGCAGGGAATAAAAATCACCGCCGAAATAATGAATCCCGCCCAGGCCATCAGGATGCCATAACCCACAGCCAGCGCGCCGATCAGGTAGGCCTTGCGCACATTCACCGACGAGAAATCGATGCTTCGGTCCGCCATCAAACGGTTTTTCAGCACCACGCCCCATTGCAGCACGCCTAACAGAATAAACAGGCACGCCAGCCCAAAGGGCCAATAACGCTCGCCCGGAACGCCATATTCATCAAACATCGACATATCACGGGACAGGAACAATATCAGCAGGCCAAACCCAAAGGAGAACAGGCCGACTAACACATCATATTTGCGCATAGCAATTCTCCCGCTTGTCGGCACCGGGCCGACAAGCGTATCGACAGCGTTATTTCTTCAGCGTATCGGCAATAAGCTGTTTGTAGAGCTCATCATCTTCACGCATCATGTTGTAAGCGTCCTGTCCGACAATGGTCACTGGCATGATGCCCTGCTTTCTCACCGCATCCTGATAAGCGGGGGTATTTACCACTTCGGTAAAGGCTTTAACCAGCTGTTCGGCCACTTCCGGCGGCACTTTTGCCGTGGTCGCCAGCACCGCCCAGGCGCGCATCTTGACGTTCACATCCAGTCCTAGCGCTTCTTTGATGGTCGGTACGTCAGGCACCAGTTCAAAGCGTTTCTCATCCATCACCGCCAGCACTTTGAGAATGCCTGCGTCTACCTGCGATTTCACCGCGCCCGGCGTGGTCAGCACCGCATCAATATGCCCACCAATCAGTGCGGCAATCGACGGTCCGGTGCCTTCGTTATAAGGGATGTGATTGAATTTGGTGCCGGTAGTTTTCTCGATGTTCACGGCGGCGAGATGGTAAATCGCCCCCATGCCAGAGTTACCCACCTTGAGCTTGCCCGGCTGCTGCTTAGCAGAATCGATAAAGGCTTGCAGCGTGTCAAAGCCCGCATCGGCACGCACCACGATAGCTACCGGGTCGGCGATGGTGGTGGCCAGCGGGGTGAAATCTTTATAGGTGACCGGTGATTTGTTCTGGTGCGGGAACATCGCCAGTTCCACCGTGGTCATCACCAGTTTATAACCGTCCGGTTTTGCTCGGGCGACCTCAATCAACCCAGTGATACCGTTGCCTGCCGGTTTGTTTACCGGGACAAAAATCACCCCTTTCGGCAAATGATCCTTGGAATATTCGATCAGGGTTCGGGCAGAGGTGTCAGTACCACCGCCGGGGTTTTTGGGAATAACCACTTCGATGTTTTTCTTGGCATAGCCGATCGTCGAGGGTTCCGCGAACGCCTGGTTCGCGCAGAACGGCATCACTGACGCCAAAAGCAGGAGCAAGGTCTTCTTCATTGTATTCTCCGTTCTTATTGGTAGGGTCGGATAAAAAGGGATAACTTACTGCATAATGTTGATTTTCTGATAAATGATGTTGGTTCGATTCCAGGTATATGTGATGTGAAGCGCATTTTCTTCGCAAACCATCGCCGGATAGGAAAATTCTCCGTTCTCCGTTTCCAGTGCGCCCGCCATTTCCCACTGTTCACCGTTATCGCGGGAAACCGCCACCGACAGCGGATAACGCCGGTTCCAGTTTCCGGTGATCGGGTTAAACACCAGCACCAGACTGCCATCCGCGCTGCGCACCACATCTATCCCGCTGTTATTGTTGGGTAAGGTTGTCGCGTAGGCGGAACACCAGTGCCTGCCGTAGTCGTCTGAATCACTGCGGTAAACCTGTCCCCGGGTGCTGCGCATCAGCACATGCACGTGTCCCGGTGACGACTCCCACGCTGTCGGTTGAATCACGCCATCCCACTGGAACACGCGGTTCAGGTCATTCTCCCACAGCGCGTTCTGCTGCAATCCCTGCCACAGTTGCTGCTCTTCGCTCGCGGCCGGAGCCTGATGTTGTAAAGGAATTGCTGCTTTATGCCACGATAGACCACGATCGGCGCTGATATCGACAAAAGCATCCCAATAACGCTCATCTTCCACCGAGCCCGGTGCCAGCCACTCACCGTTCGACATCACCAGTAGCTTGTTTTTCACCGGACCGCGCGGTAACGCATCGTTTTCCACTAACGCCGCCGGCGTGGACCAACTCGCGCCGCCATCGTCGGACACCGCGAACCGCGTCACCCAATGGTGCACGTCCGGGCCCACCTTATAAAACAGCCAGAGCCGCCCGGCTTGCCAGTGCAGCACCGGATTCCAGTGGGCCAGTCCCGGTTCAGCAATCGCCCGCTGTGGTGGTAACCACATGCCCTGCTCACGGCGTGACAGCCAGATGGCGGTGTCGCCAGCGCCCTCTTTGGTGCCCGCAAAATAGGCCACCACCACCGTACCCTGCGGCAGCAAGGCCAGGGTAGACGCATGGCAATTGGCGAAATCGCGTTGATCCGCAGGCAACAGCGCTTCTCTCGTCAGTGTGGTTAGCATCAGTATCTCCTTTAAGGCTTCGTCACGCGCTGGCCCAACGATTCTCCCAGACGCATCATGCTATCAATGGCGGCCGGGAAGAAGGTGGAGGCATAACCCGCACTGTTACGCACTCGGCAAGCATGGGTAGCAAAATTCCCCACCTGCTGCTGGAAGTATTTGGCACAGGCCGGGTAATCAAGGTGTTCCGCCAGCGCCGCCGTCGCCAGATAATCTGCCAGCGCCTGCGCCTGTTCCGGGTGGGTGCGCCAGTTTTCATACAGCCAGACATAAAGTTGCGGATGGAAGTTCGCCATCACGCCGCTGTAAGCCTGACAGCCTGCCTGGAACGAAGCCAACAGCGTCTGGCTATTGGCGTTCGCCAAGTGCAAGCGGCTACCCTGAGCCAGCGCCAGACGGCGACGGATAGTGGGTAAATCACAGCAGGTATCCTTGATAAAGGTGTAACGCTGACTTTGCGCACACCAGGCAACCGTCTCGTCTGACAACAAGCGTTTATAAGGATACGGGCATTCGTAAATCCCCAGATCCACTGACGTGGGTAACTGTGCGGTCAGGGTTTGCAGCGCCTGCAATGCCTGCTCATCGGATTCCCCCTGCAACGCCAGACGGTTACTGATGAGAATCAGGCCATCCACGCCGCTTTGGGCTACGCCGTTCAGTTGATCAACCTGCTGTGCCACGCTGTTGGCCGTATGGCCAGAGGCCACCACCGGCACACGCCCATCCACCTGTTGCACAATAAAGCGCACCAGTTGCTGTGTTTCACGATCGCTCAGGAAGAACATCTCACTGGATTGGCAAGCGGCGAACAGACCGTGAACCCCCGCCGCGAGATACCATTCGATCAGACGAGCCAGTGAGTCATAATCAATTTCCCGCTTCTCATCAAACGGCGTCAGCATTACGGGCCAAATGCCGACATACTTTTGCTGTGCATCCTGTTTCTGGGCCATGGCGATTCTACCTTAACGAATTATAATTTTTAGCGTTTTCCCCGGTATTGCCCGGCGCATACGCAGAGGTAGCGCCGGGATAAACCCCACAGGCGAGAGCCACAAACGCCGAGCATACTCTCGCCTGACAACCTGTTATTTTGACAGCAACGGCCAGGCATCCCCGGCGGTGTAAACCTTGATATTCTGCGTCAGCGCCTGAGCCACGAAGGCTTGCAGCACTTCCGGCAGCAACGCCTCATCAACATAGGCGATGGTCAGGTGGTTACTCTGGTGTCCGGCCATCAGGTCATTGCGGCTCACGCCATCCAGCACGGCATTGAGCAGCGGCCACTCGTAGTTGGTGGCGCGGCGGCGTCGCTCGAACTCCCCTTCGGGCAGTTCAACACCGGTGCCGGTGCCAATATGCATCACCACCTGGGTGCCCTCATAGTGTGCACGCGCCCAGATAAAGCGCCCGGCTTTACCCTGTCCGGCGATGGTCGAACCGCCGTAGGGGAAGAACATCGCAGGCTGGCGATACCCGGTGGCTCCCGCGATACCGCCCTTGAGGTGAGCAAACGGCACGGCACCGGAGATTTCCAAATCCCAGTAGAAGGTGCCCTGATAATCGCTTCCCCAGCGAATATCATGCAGCGTGGTTTCTGCCGGTAGCCCCAAACCTTCGAGCAGTTGCCCCAACATCACCTGCGGAATGGCACTGCCCATATCCACTTCGTTCACGCAAGGAATAGCGCGATCGGGCCATATAGTGTCACCGTTCTCATCCGGGATGGGGAAACGCTCCTGATTGCCGATGGCGCCTTCCGCGAAATCAGAGGCCGCACAGCTGTCTTTCAGGCCCTGCTGATACTGCACGCCAACGGCTGAAAGCCCAAAGCGTTTCACAAAACGCGCCATCGCGATCATCATGGCGCATTGCTCAAGCACCTGTTCGCGCGTCAGCTCGCGGCGGCCGTCTTCGCCAAACTGGAACTGCATGCCGCGCGCTTCATACCATGCCAGACATTCTTCACGCAGCGCGGGCGGGACTTTTGCCATCTCCACCAGCAGCGCCGACTGCGACAGCGATTCCACCGGAATGCCGATATCCACCATCGCTTTAAGCGGGAATACCCCATTGATCATCCCCATGCAGAAGGTATCAAACAGCCCGACAATCGCCTTGTGACGTAAAATATGCTCACCTACCTGACGACCGATTTGTCCCGCTTCGCTGGCAACCACCGGATGGGTCGGCGCAACCGGGCGCAGATAACCGGTTTTGTGGCTGACCGCGCCATCGCGCAGCCAGGTTTCCAGACCTTGATGGAAAAACGCATCATCAAAGGTTTCTGACCACAGGCGTGAGAACGGGCGCTCCAGGCTGGTGAGGCATCCCGCCATACACAGCATCCCCACCAGCCCCGGCCAGGTGCCATCAAAGTTTGCCAACAGCAGAATCGGGCCACGGTGGTGCACCAAGGACGGCGCGATGTGGTGGGAGTACTGCCATGCAGTCAGTAACACAATCACCGGTGCGTCTGGATCGATGGCGGCGAACAGATCGCTCCCCTCTTTCTGGCTGCTGATAAAGCCGTGGCCGCGCTCATTATTTACCGCGTGCGCACGCTTCATCTGATAGCCCCGTTTTTCCAGCGCCACGCCCAGACGCGCTTCATAGTCACGCTGTGTCGGCCAGCAGGTCACATTAGCGGGCTCGCGCAGGTCGGCGTTGGTCACCAACAGCACCTCATTTGCCTGTGCGCTAAGGGTGGCCGGGGAAGGGGGGAGATGTAATTTCAACATGTTCTGCTCCTGATTCAAATAAACGCTCTCGAGGCTGCCGCCGCGCGGCAACGCCCGGTTAATCCTGCATCAGCCGTTGTGCACGCTGCACATCGTCATACATCTGGAGATAGACGCCATATTTAGCCGCATGGAACGCAGCGTACTGCGGGTCTGTGGTAATGGTCGCGCCAGCGCGTACCAGCGCCGCCGCCGCCGCTGGCAACGTGGGGTAACATTCCGCCGCTACCGCCCCCAGCAACGCCGCACCGAGCGTGACCGCATCTTCTTCGCTCGCCAGATGAATATCGCAACCGGTGATATTGGCGTATTCCCGCAGCCAGAGCGGATTTTTGGTCGCCCCGCCGCACATCACCACCCGGATAATTTGATGTCCGGCCTGATTCATGCTGTCGATGATATGGCGCGTGCCGTAGGCAATGCCTTGTAAGGTGGCGAGATAGAGCCGCGCCAGCGCATCCGGCCCCTGTTCCAGCGTCAGGCCATAAACGGCACCGCGTGCGTGCGGGTTGGCGCGCGGTGAACGATTACCATGATGGTCGGCCAGCACATGCAGATGGCGGGTCGGGAAGGGCTCACGCCGCTCCAGATCGTCAACCCAATGATTCAACAGGGTATAAACGCTTATACCCTGCTGTTCCGCCTGCTGCTGCGCGTCGGCCCAACTCGCATGTTGACGCAGCGTCCACTCCACCAGCGCTCCGGCGGCACTTTGCCCTCCTTCGCTCAGCCAGCCGTTGGGCAACATCGCGCCCCAGTAAGGGCCCCAGACGCCGGGCACCATCACCGGTTCACGATTTACCAGCATGTGGCAGTTGGACGTGCCGCTGATCAGCGCCAGGCTACCCTCGGGCTGACTGCCCACCAGCGCCAGTCCGCCCGCATGGGCGTCAATCATGCCGCTGGCAACAGCGACATCGGTGCTCAAGCCGCACGCCACAGCCACATCAGGCTGCAACTGCCCGGCTTTGACGCCCAGATCCAAAATGGTGGTGGGAATTTTCTCCGGCAAATCATCAAGACCCACGGCCTGTAACAGCGGCTGACTGAAACGCTGTTCGTGCGCCAGGTAGTTCCATTTGCAGGTCAGGGTACACACGCTGGCAACATCAGCTCCGGTGGCGCGCCATACCAGATAGTCAGCCAGATCGAACAGCCGCCAGGCCTGGCGATAACGATCGGGGAAGTGGCGCTTCAGCCACAGCACTTTAGGCAATTCCATCTCGATACTGACTTCACCGCCGACATAGCGCAGCGCGTCATCGCCGGTCGCATTGATGTCCGCGGTTTCCTGCGCAGCGCGGTGATCCATCCACATGATGATGTCGCGCGCGGCCTCACCGTCTTCGGCAACGGAAATACTCTCTCCCTGCGCGCCCACCACCACCAGCGAGCAGGTGGCATCAAAGCCAATGGAACGCACGCTTTGCGGCGCAACACCGGACAGCGCTACCGCTTCTTTGATGGACGCGCAGACGTTCTGCCAGATCTCAGCAGAAGATTGTTCAACCACATTGGCGCGAGGATGGAACTGGCTGATAGGGCGCACGGCAAACGCCAACCGCTGGCCGTGGCTGTCGAAGACACCGGCTCTGACGCTGGCAGATCCGACATCCACACCAATAAAGCACGCTGAGCGCACTGAAGAGGGGTTAACTCCTTTTTCGATAACGGTTTTTCCGCTGAAATCTGCGTTAGTCATTGCGTTAACCTCATTGCTAACTCGAGTTAGCAATCTATTTCAAGGTAAACGTAGACTCAACGGGTTTCGCCCTGATTTGTGAGATTGATCGGGGTACAAAAAATAACCGATTGAAAGTAATGGGGTTAATTTTGACTGCTGCTAACAATTGGATAACAAAACCCTGTCTGTTGATAAGGTGCGGCACGCGCATCAGCGTGGTAGCACGCATGAGCCAAAAATCCCGTAGCTAATACTGTCAGCGAGATGGAACAAGATAGAAAAGAAAAACCATGACAAGTCACTCAGGCATCTGCGCGCTCACAGTGATAAATATCACTTGACCACCTGTAAACAGCATCAAATGTTAATAAAATAAACAGGGATAATGATTACCACGAATACTGAAAAGAAAAGCAAGATAATGTAATGAAGATACATTAAAATCATGTAATTACATGATTATTAATATAAAAATAAAATTCACCCACTAAAAACAATTTCAAATTTATTGAAAGAGTTTCTCAATAACATCCGTTTTTTAATTTTTTAGCATAGGCGTAACATTCCCTTCATCGAAAGACATCCTCTTTCTCTAACACATTCAAAAACAGGATAAGACATCATGAAAAACGTAAAAACCATCGCTGCCGCTGCCGTACTCGCTACCCTTTCTTTTGGTGCTTTTGCTGCTGAAAGCGTTAGCGCTCAACAAGCGACTAAATACCAGGAGTTCGGCGTCATTTCCGTAAGCGGTGCGCACGATCTGAGCTCGCTTCAAGAACAACTGGCTGAGAAAGCCGATAAAGCAGGCGCGAAAGCCTTCTCTATCACCAACACCACCGGTAGCGACCTGCTGCGCGGCACAGCGATTATCTACAAATAATCACCCGCTGTAGCCCAAAAAAACGGCGCTTTCCCTCACGGAGAAGCGCCGTTTTTTTATGGTCAGCACAACTCAATGCGCTGTTTTCAGGACAAATTTTTCAATCGCGTAGGCCACACCGTCTTCCGTATTAGGACGGGTGACAAATTGGCTGATCGCCTTGACCTCATCAATGGCGTTCCCCATGGCAACCCCAGTGCCTGCATAGCTAATCATGGCCAGATCGTTTTCATGATCGCCAATCGCCATCACGTTTTCCGCTGTCAGTCCAAGATACTCCGCCAGCAAACGCACGCCTTCGCCTTTGTTAACCCGCTTATCCATAATCTCTAAATAGTAGGGCGCGCTCTTGATAATGGTGTAGCGCGCTCGGGCTTCGTCAGGAATGTGGCGAATCGCGTTATCCAGAAGCGCTGGCTCATCAATCATCATCACCTTCGGGAAGGTCAGGGTGCGGTCCATCTCCTCAACGGCCCGGTATTTCAACGGCATGCCCGTCAGGTGCGATTCATAAACGGTATAGCGACTGATGTCTTTATTGGCGGTATAGACGGTGTTGAAGTCCAACGCATGCAGGTGCACGTTCAATGCGCGAGAAAGCGCTTCACAGTAAAGGTAGTCGTCAAAGCTCAGCGGCGTTTGCGCCACACATTCTCCGGAATCGGTGCGCTGAACCAACGCGCCGTTGTTGGTAATGCAGTAGCCACCGGTTTTATCCAGACCGAGTATCTCCAGATAGCCTTTTACCCCAATAAAAGGCCGCCCGGTCGCCAGCACCACGTGCACTCCCTGATTCCGTGCCGCCGCAATCGCCGCACTCACTGCCGGCGAAATCTGATGTTGCGGGTTAAGCAACGTGCCGTCCATATCAATTGCAATCAGCTTTATCGTCATGCTTCATCCTGCCGTAATGGTTTTTTTGCATGCTAACGCGAGTTATCGCCGTGAGCCAGTGAAGGATAAAGATTTACGGAATTCTGCCGATGATCATGCTGTGATCCTTATCACATAAAACAGGTTCTTTCATGAAGGGATACAGCGCAAAAATGAAAATTAACTTATTGATTTTTGAACACTAAATTAGATTTCTGACAAAATGTCTATCCCAGGGAGGATAACCACCATGTCTAAATCCCTACAGCCTTATGCCCCACCCGCGCCCGCCACATCGCCATCACGCACCGCGTTTCATACTGAAGCATCACCGCACACCCCTTTTGATAATAAAAAAAAGGCGCTCTCGACGCGCATGCTCATGCTGTTGGCCGGCATGGTGACTATCGGCCTTGGTTTTGCCATCACCATCGGTTTATTGATTTGGCAGTCCACACAGCAGCAGAAAAGCGATGCCCAGCAGTATCTGACGCAAACCGCCTACACCAATAGCTATCTGGTGCAGCGCAAGCTGGATCTGGCATTAACGGTGGCGCGCAATCTGGGGCAAAGCGTACTCAGCCTGCGCAACAGCGGCCACGCCGATCGCGACATGGCGGATACTCTGCTAAAAAATGCACTGCAACATCACCCGGATTTCCTGTCGATGTCGCTGGCATGGGAGCCGAACGCCTTTGATGGCAACGATGCGCAGTTTACCGGACAACCCGAGCACGATCCGAACGGCCGCTATGTCCGCTATGTCGATCGCGATACGGCGGGTAACGTGGTGCTGCACAATCTGACCGACTATGAAACCCCCGGCAGCGGCGACTATTATCTGCTGCCGCGCAAGATGAAACAGGATGTGATTCTTGAGCCTTATCGCTACCCCTATAACGGCGTAGAGGTGCTGCTCACCTCCATTGCAGTGCCCATCGTGGTTGACGGCACCTTTCTTGGATCGGTAACGGCAGATTTTTCACTGGATACGCTGCAACAGCTCATCAATGCCATCAAGCCCTATAAAGGCGCGGGCTACGCCGAGCTGTTATCGCAATCCGGTGCCTATATCGCCTACCCCGACCAGACGCAGGTGACCAAACCCGCCGCCCATGCTGATAGCCTGCTAAAAGCGCTATCTCAAGGGGTATTGATACGTACCAGCGCTGAAAACCCGGTACTGAAAACGGCATCCTACGACCTCACCATTCCGGTGACCATTGGTAATACCGGCACGCCGTGGATATTGGGACTGTCGGCGCCCATTGATGTTGTGCTTGCCGAAACGGAGCGCCAGCGCAATATCGCGTTACTGCTGATGGTCATCAGCATCATCGTGGTCTCTACCGCGCTGGGCCTCATCTTTACACGGAAAGTGTTGCGCCCCATCGGCGGCGAACCGGCAGAAGCGGCACGCATCGCCTTATCCGTAGCCAATGGGCAGCTCACCAACACCATCCAGGTGCAGCCCAGGGACACCAGCAGCCTGTTCTATGCGATTCACACCATGCAAAACCAGTTGCGCGATATCGCTCAGCAACTGCTGACCACCAGCGAATCGGTGAGCCTCGCCGCTACAGAAATCGCCGCAGGCAATATCGATCTGGCCTCACGCACCGAACAACAGGCGGCCGCATTGCAGCAGACGGCCGCCAGCATGGAGCAGATTACCGCGACGGTAAAACTGAATGCCGATAATGCGCACAGCGCCACCGAGCTGACGCAAAACGCGACTAACATCGCCCAGCAGGGGAATACCATTGTCGGGCAAGTGGTCAATATTATGGGCGATATTGACGACAGTTCACGTAAAATCGCCGACATTACCAGCATTATTAATGGCATTGCCTTCCAGACCAACATTCTGGCACTGAACGCGGCGGTAGAAGCCGCGCGCGCGGGCGAACAGGGGCGCGGCTTTGCTGTGGTTGCCAGTGAAGTGCGCAATCTGGCACAGCGCAGCGCCGCAGCGGTGAAAGACATTACGGCACTGATCGGAGAATCTTCCTCGCGCGTTAAAAATGGCGTCGAACTGGTGCAAAGCGCCGGTCACACCATGGAAAAGATGCTGCATGCGATCGCGTCGGTCAAAACCATCATGGATGACATCGTTGCCGCATCCGATGAACAATCACGCGGTATCAGCCAGGTAACGCAAGCCGTGCATGAAATGGATGGCGTTACGCAACAGAACGCCGCGCTGGTGCAGGAAGCCACCGCCGCCGCCGCCTCGCTGGATGAGCAAGCGCGCCAATTGGCGCTCACGGTAAAAGTGTTTCGTTTGTCCTGATCTGACACAGGCAGGCCGAGCGCACTCGGCCTGCCTGAGGTCAAAAACCAGACAAGAGAAAGTGCGACAAACGCAAACAATATGTTACGCTTGTCGCATCTTCGCCTTCTGGACGTGATCTCGCCGCTTTCCACTCAGCAGCGCCACTCAACGCCCTCATTGATGTCGTAACGCAAACATGAAAACGATGAAACTTCCTCTGCTCGCTCAGATCTCCTGTGCGCATTTGGTCAGCCATTTTCACATCATGGTGCTGCCGGTGCTGATTCCGTTGCTGTCTGCCCAACGCGGTATCAGCTTCGTTGAACTTGGGCTGGCGATCAGCGTCTTTAACATCGTCTCCGCCTGCGTACAAACGCCCATCGGCTTTGCCGTTGACCGTATCGGCGCGCGACGCACGTTGGTTGCCGGGCTGACGCTCGGCAGTCTGAGCTTTATGTCGCTTGGGCTGACGCCGCATTACCTCTGGTTGCTGATCGCGATGGGGTTCGCCGGTGTGGCTAACGCGGTCTATCACCCTTCTGATTACGCCTTGCTCTCGCGCGGCATTGATGACAAACGCATGGGGCGCGCGTTCTCGATTCACACCTTCTCCGGCTTTTTGGGCAACGCGATCACGCCGGGTATTTTGCTCGCGGTGGCGGCATGGCTCGGCATCAATGCCGCCTTTATTGTGTCTGGCGTGGTGGGATTACTGGTTGTCGTGATGCTGCTGATGCATAAAGACGAGCCGGCACGGCTTAAATCGGCGGCCCCGAAAAGCGGCGCTGCCCCGGTACAAGCCAGTGCCCGGGCGCTGTTTTCGCTGCCCATCATGGCGCTGCTGGGGCTCTTTTTGATGCTGAGCCTGAGCACCAACTCGATCCAGAACTTCTCGGTCACCGCACTGGTCACCGGCTACGATCTGCCTTTATCCGATGCCAATGCGGTGCTGACCGCGTTTCTGTTTGCCAGCGCCTTTGGCGTGCTGGCGGGCGGCGCACTGGCGGACAAAACCGAACGTCACGGCCTGGTTGCCACTGGCGCACTCGCCGCCACCGCCGTGCTGGTGGCGATCGTTGCTATCTATCCGTTGCCAGCGATGGTGCTGGTGCCACTGCTGGCGGCAGCAGGATTTCTCTCCGGCATGATCGCCCCTTCGCGGGATATGCTGGTGCGCGCGGCATCGCCGAAAGGCGCGGAAGGACGGGTGTTTGGTATTGTGTCCACCGGGTTCAATATCGGCGGAGCGGCCGGTCCGGTGCTGTTCGGCTGGTTGCTGGATAATGGTCATCCCCATGCCATTTTCTGGTCTGCGGTCATTTTCATGCTGATCACCGCCGCTATCACGCTGGCGCAGGAAATGCGTGCCAGCAAGCGTCGCGCCGCCGCCGCTGTCTGACCACTAAAAAAAACCGCCGCGTAGCTCAGCTGCGCGGCGGTTTTTTTGTGTCACAACACCCGATCAGATATCAATCCATCAGATATCGATGTTGGCGGCTTTCAAGGCGTTCTCTTCGATAAAGGCACGGCGCGGCTCAACCGCATCGCCCATCAGCGTGGTGAACAGCTCATCCGCCGCCATGGCATCTTTAACCGTCACGCGCAGCATGCGACGACTTTCCGGATCCATGGTGGTTTCCCACAGCTGATCCGGGTTCATTTCTCCCAACCCTTTGTAACGCTGGATGTTCAAGCCACGGCGAGACTCTTTCACCAGCCACTCCAGCGCTTGTTCAAAACTGGTAATCGGCTGTTTGCGCTCACCGCGCTCGATGTACGCACCCTCTTCAAACAGGCCACGCAGTTTTTCACCCAGCAGCACGATTTTGCGATATTCGCTGCCACGCACAAAGTTGGCGTCCAGCACGTAATCGGTATCGACCCCGTGTGTACGCACACGCAATACTGGCTCGGCAAGCTCTGGGTTCTCGCTCAACGTTCCGCTGTAGCTGCTACCGTGTACATCGCCTTCATTGAGGGTTTTCACCAACGTCGCCAACCAGCTTTCCACCGCAGCGCGATCGTCTAATGTCGCCTCCGTCAGCGTTGGCTGATAAATCAAGGCATTCAGCAACGCACGCGGATAACGGCGTTCCATACGATCGATCAACCGTTGTACGCTGTGGTGATCTTTCACCAGCAGTTCCACCTGCTCGCTCTGCAACGCAGGTGCCTGAGCATTGATGTGCAGCGCCGATCCATCCAGAGCCAGTGCAATCTGGTACTGGTCCATCGCTTCATCATCTTTAATGTACTGTTCCTGCTTGCCTTTCTTCACTTTGTACAGCGGTGGCTGGGCAATAAAGACGTGACCACGTTCGATGATTTCCGGCATCTGACGGTAGAAGAAGGTCAACAGCAGCGTACGAATGTGCGCACCATCGACGTCGGCATCGGTCATGATGATGATGTTGTGGTAACGCAGCTTGTCCGGGTTGTATTCGTCGCGGCCAATGCCACAGCCCAGCGCGGTGATCAGCGTGCCCACTTCCTGAGAAGAGAGCATCTTGTCGAAGCGGGCTTTCTCCACGTTAAGGATTTTACCTTTAAGCGGCAGAATGGCCTGATTCTTACGGTTACGCCCCTGCTTGGCAGAGCCGCCCGCCGAGTCCCCTTCCACCAGGTAGAGTTCAGACAGCGCCGGATCGCGCTCCTGACAATCCGCCAGCTTGCCCGGCAGGCCAGCCAGATCGAGCGCACCTTTACGACGCGTCATTTCACGCGCTTTACGAGCCGCTTCGCGCGCGCGCGCCGCATCGATAATTTTACCGACCACGATTTTAGCGTCAGATGGGTTTTCCATCAGGTAATCGACCAGACGTTCGTTCATCAGCGATTCAACCGCGGTTTTCACCTCGGAAGAGACCAGCTTGTCTTTGGTCTGCGAGGAGAATTTCGGGTCAGGCACTTTCACGGAGACCACGGCAATCAGGCCCTCACGCGCATCATCACCGGTGGCGCTGACTTTGGCCTTTTTGCTGTAGCCTTCTTTTTCCATGTAGCTGTTCAGCGTACGCGTCATCGCGCCACGGAAACCGGCCAGGTGCGTACCGCCATCGCGCTGCGGAATGTTGTTGGTAAAGCAGTAGATATTTTCCTGGAACCCGTCGTTCCACTGCATGGCAATTTCGACGCCGATATTGTCTTTTTCTGCGCTGAAATAGAACACCTGCGGATGAATCGGCGTTTTGTTGCGGTTCAGGTAGTCAACAAACGCTTTGATGCCGCCTTCATAGTGGAAGTGATCGGCCTTACCCTGCTCACGCTCGTCGCTGAGACGGATAGAAACGCCAGAGTTCAGGAACGACAGTTCACGCAGACGCTTAGCCAGAATGTCGTATTCGAAATCGGTCACGTTGCTGAAGGTTTCCATGCTCGGCCAGAAACGCACGGTGGTGCCGGTGCGATCGGTGTCACCGACCGCAGCCAGCGGAGCCTGAGGTACGCCGTGCCGGTAGATTTGGTGGTGAACCTTGCCATCACGATAAATGTTCAGCTCCAGCTTTTCAGACAGGGCGTTGACCACAGAAACCCCTACGCCGTGCAGACCGCCGGATACTTTATAGGAGTTATCGTCAAACTTACCGCCCGCGTGCAGCACAGTCATGATCACTTCGGCGGCGGAGACACCCTCTTCCTCATGAATACCGGTCGGAATGCCACGGCCATCATCCTGCACCGAAACCGAGTTATCCTTGTGAATTTTAATAACAATGTCTTTGCAATAGCCTGCGAGTGCCTCGTCGATAGCGTTGTCCACAACCTCGAATACCATGTGATGCAGGCCTGTGCCGTCATCTGTATCACCGATGTACATACCCGGGCGTTTACGTACCGCATCCAGCCCTTTCAATACTTTGATACTTGAGGAGTCATAAGAATTCGACATCAACGTTTCTCGCTCATTTTAGTCCTGTAATTGAACTGTTATTTTACCCTGTTCCACGCGGAACATCTTGCCCTTTTCACCGATCATGTCATCTATCTGTTCAGCGCTGATAGCGCTGACAAATACCTGAGCCTCGGTCGCTTTTAACCGTTCAGCTAACAAACGGCGGCGGGTACTGTCCAGTTCGGAAGCAAAATCATCTATCAGATAAATACACTTGGCACCGCTATGGCGAGTGAGGAACTCCCCCTGCGCCAATCGCAACGCACACATCAATAACTTCAACTGTCCACGCGACAGCATGTCTTCCACCGCAACGCCGCCCGCACGGATACGAAAATCCGCCTTGTGCGGCCCCAGCGCGGTGTAGCCCAACTGCCGGTCGCGCTCAAACTGCCGTTCCAGCAGTTCGGCATAATCGCTCTCTTTGTCCCAGCCGCGCTGGAAAGAGAAGCTCAGTGAAAACTCCGGCAAAAACTGCTCGCAGGTCGAGGTAATGTCTGCCGTAATCTCGGCGGTGTAATTGGCGCGCCAGGCGCTGATGCGCTCTGCCAGCGGAATAAGTTCCTGATCCCAAGCGCGCAGTTGACGATACTGCCCCACCTGACGCAGCGCGGCATTACGCTGGCGCAATAACCGTTTCAGGTTGCTCCAGGCAGCGAAAAAGCCGGGCTCATGGTGAAAACAGCCCCAATCGAGAAAGGCACGACGGTATTTTGGCCCACCGTTGAGTAGCGTGAAGCCCTCCGGTGTAATCAGCTGAATCGGCAGCAACTGCGCCAGATCCGCCACCTTGTGACCATCGCTGCCATCAATACGCACGGTGCTGTCACCCAGCCGGTTTTTACTCAGACCTATCGCGCGTTCTCGCTCGATACCCTCCAACCGACCGTGCAGAATAAACTCCGGCTGTTCATGCCGAATCACGCGCGCCGCCTGGATGGAGCGAAACGCACGACCGTGCCCCAACGTGTAGATAGCCTCCAACACGCTGGTCTTCCCGCTGCCGTTCTCCCCCACCAGAAAATTGAATCCGGGGATAAGCGCCAAATCGGCAGAGACGATATTACGGAAATCTTTAATCAGAAGGCGGGTCAGAGCCATGGACAACCAGATCCTGTACGCGACAACCAGCACAAATGCCGACGGCAAGCGTCGGCATTCACGCAAAAAAGAGGGCAGACCACGCGCGTCCGACTACAGACGCATTGGCATGACAACGTATGCCGCTGCCCTGCTGGCACCGTCTTCGATCTGCACGCTAGAGACAGAATCGGTCAGCAGCAAACGAACATCTTCACACTTCAGCGCATTCAACACATCCAGCACGTAGCTGACGTTAAAGCCGATTTCCATTTCCGTGCCGTTGTACTGCACGTCCAGAATCTCTTCCGCTTCTTCCTGTTCTGGGTTATTCGCGGTAATTTTCAACTGATTCTGAATCAGGTGCAGACGCACACCGCGAAACTTCTCGTTAGACAGGATCGCCGCACGCGCAAATGCCTGTTTCAGCAAATCACAGCTCGCTTCCAGCGCCTTGTCCGGATTTTTCGGCAAGACGCGGCGGTAGTCAGGAAAACGCCCGTCGACCAGCTTGGATGTAAAGATGAAATCCCCGACGTGGGCGCGGATGTTGTTGGTGCCAATCTGTAGCTGCAATGGCGTATCGCCACCATCCAGCAGCCGTAGCAGCTCAATCACCCCTTTTCGCGGCACAATCACCGAGTGGGACGGCAGCGACTGACCGATCGGCATGGCGCATACCGCCAGACGGTGACCGTCGGTTGCCACGGTGCGCAGCTCTTCCCCTTCGGTTTCAAACAACATGCCGTTGAGGTAATAGCGCACATCCTGATGCGCCATGGAAAACTGCGTGGCTTCAATCAGACGTTTCAGCGTCGCCTGCGGCAACGAGAATGCCACTTCGCTCTGCCAGTCATCCAGATTCGGAAAATCAGACGCCGGGAGCGTGGAAAGAGAGAAACGGCTACGGCCAGAACGCACCAGCATCCGATCGCCTTCCAGCGTAATGGTAATTTCCGCGCCGTCGGGCAAGCCACGGCAAATATCAAACAGTTTACGCGCCGGTACCGTGGTCGCACCGGGTTCATGGGCCTGAGACAGGGGAATCTTCGCCACCATCTCCATTTCCAGATCGGTGCCGGTCAGCGACAGCGCGCCGTCCGTCACTTGTAACAGCAGGTTGCCCAGAATAGGCAACGTTGGACGGCCACCTAACGGGCCGCTCACCTGTTGTAACGGTTTTAGCAGATGCTCGCGTTCAATAATGAATTTCATAATATTATGAAGATAATGTTCTGATTAAATTAGAGAAATCTTCCTTGATGTCGTGGCTTTCCTCACGCAGCTGCTCAATCTTGCGGCACGCATGCAGCACGGTAGTATGGTCACGACCGCCAAACGCATCACCAATTTCCGGTAAGCTGTGGTTTGTCAGCTCTTTCGCCAGCGCCATCGCCATCTGGCGTGGACGGGCCACCGATCGGGATCGCCGTTTGGACAGCAAATCGGCGACTTTGATCTTGTAGTACTCCGCGACCGTCTTTTGAATATTGTCGATGGTCACCAACTTTTCCTGCAACGCCAACAGATCGCGCAACGCTTCGCGCACGAAATCAATGGTAATGGCGCGGCCGGTAAAATTGGCGTTAGCGATCACGCGGTTCAGTGCGCCTTCCAGCTCACGCACGTTAGAGCGCAGCCGCTTGGCAATAAAAAAGGCCACTTCACCCGGCAAACGGATATCGTTTTCATCCGCTTTTTTCATCAGGATCGCCACGCGCGTTTCCAGCTCCGGCGGTTCGATCGCGACCGTCAATCCCCAGCCAAAGCGCGATTTGAGACGATCCTCTACCCCATTGATCTCTTTCGGATAACGATCGGAAGTCAGGATGATTTGCTGATTGCCTTCCAGCAGCGCATTGAAGGTGTGGAAAAACTCCTCCTGAGAACGCTCTTTGTTGGCAAAAAACTGAATATCATCGATCAACAAGGCATCGACTGAACGGTAATAGCGCTTAAATTCTTCAATCGCATTGTTCTGTAAGGCTTTGACCATATCCTGTACAAAGCGTTCAGAATGCATATAGACCACTTTGGCATTTGGCTTGCGCGCAATAATGCCATTGCCCACCGCGTGCAACAGGTGAGTTTTACCCAACCCGGTGCCGCCATAGAGAAACAAGGGGTTATAGGCTCCGCCGGGGTTGTCAGCGACCTGACGCGCCGCCGCGCGCGCCAGTTGGTTGGACTTACCTTCAACGAAGTTGTCGAACGAATGCTTTGGATTGACGTTGGAACGGTAGGTGTGCTCCGTTTGCGTCGTCGGCGTGTCCCAACTGGGACGCACGGGTGCCTGCCTGACTGGCTGCACCGCCGCCTGCGGGCTGGCAGGCTGGCTCACGGCCACCGCGGCCAGCGGTTTGCTGCCCACTTCAAAACGCAGCAAAGGCGCATCCATACCGCAGAAATCGTTCAGCAGCCCATTGATGTTATTGAGGTACTTGTCTCTTACCCAATCCAGCACAAAACGGTTCGGCGCATAGAGCGCCAACGTGTTGTCGTTCAGTTCCGCCTGTAACGGACGTATCCACATGCTGAATTCTGTGGCAGGTAACTCATCCTGCAAACGGGCAAGACACTGCTGCCAAAGCGAAAGTGACACGGCGGACTCCACTCGAACAAGATTAAAATAGAAAAGAATCAGATACGTTATTTAGTGTAATTCATGATTATGACCCGGAAGCTGCAATGGCAGCCTCCTGGGTGCACCGCGCATCTGATGATGTCCATGCGGTTGCCGAGACGATCCCGAAGAAGGATCGTTCACGGGACGGCGGATCATAACCTAATCCTCGGCAGAGATCTTCCCTTTCTGCACAGTTTCGATCCTTTTTATCCACAGGCTATTCTTATCACTCTTGGCCGCCACGCACCGCACAGCAATGACGCAGGCTTGCACCTACAGACGCCTAGCATAACTGAATCGACGTTCACGCTGGAGTGACAGCGATCATGATCCCGCATCAAGGATCGTGTCAGGATCCTTGCGATTTAATGCAGAGTACGTATAATCCTCAGCCCGACGCGTTGATGCTCTTCTGTGCTATTTCAGACAGAAAATTCCCCAAATTTATTGCGGAAAGGGCTCCATAGGTGTGTGATGCCAATTGACTCGGGACTGTACAATTATTACAATCCCGCCTCTTTATCTTTGATGTATGCGATTGAGGCGTCGGTCAGTGTTCACGCCGGAGCGCCAAACGCGTTTACTGTGAAGTCAATTATCCAAGTTTAGGTAGAAATCGCCATGAAACGCACTTTCCAACCGTCCGTATTGAAGCGTAACCGTAGCCACGGTTTCCGTGCTCGTATGGCCACTAAAAATGGTCGTCAGGTTCTGGCCCGCCGTCGTGCAAAAGGCCGTACTCGTCTGACTGTTTCTAAGTAATAAAAGCTAACCCTCCTAGTGGTTAAGCTCGCTT
The DNA here is from genome assembly GCF_025962655.1 of Candidatus Symbiopectobacterium sp. NZEC151. GTDB lineage: Bacteria > Pseudomonadota > Gammaproteobacteria > Enterobacterales > Enterobacteriaceae > Symbiopectobacterium. The sequence continues at coordinate 221,926 of NZ_JAGFPE010000006.1, forward strand.
TTCCCAGGGAGTTACGTTTGTTAACTCCCAGCCATTTCACTTTTGTCTTCCAGCAGCCGCATCGGGCTGGCACGCCGCAAATCACCATCCTCGGCCGCCTGAATTCGCTGGGGCATCCTCGCATCGGTCTAACAGTCGCCAAAAAGCATGTCAAACGTGCGCATGAACGCAATCGGATTAAACGTCTGACGCGGGAAAGCTTTCGTTTACATCAACATACCCTGCCTGCGATGGATTTTGTGGTGATCGCGAAAAAAGGGGTAGCCGACCTGGATAATCGCGCGTTGACGGAAGCATTGGAAAAATTATGGCAACGGCACTGTCGCTTGGCTCGCGCCTCCTGATCGGGCTGATACGCGGTTATCAGCTCGTTATAAGTCCGTTGTTAGGGCCTCATTGCCGTTTTCGCCCAACCTGTTCACAATACGGCATTGAAGCCATACGCAGGTTCGGCATGATAAAAGGCAGTTGGTTGACGCTGAAACGCGTATTAAAATGCCACCCTTTGAACCCTGGTGGTGATGATCCCGTACCGCCAAAACCCGACAATAACAGAGAACATTAACGATGGATTCGCAACGCAATCTTCTTCTCATCGCTCTGCTATTCGTAAGCTTTCTGATCTGGCAGACGTGGGAGACGGATAAAAATCCGCCTGCCGCTTCAACGCAGGCCATCCAGCAAGCGACGAACGCAGTCAACGGTGATACCGCCAGCCAGGGCGTGCCTAACAGCGGTCAGGGTAAACTGATCACGGTGAAAACCGACGTGCTGTCGCTGACTATCAATACGCGCGGCGGCGATATCGAACAAGCCAATCTGCTGGCGTTCCCTGACAAACTGCATTCTGCTACGCCATTCCTGCTGCTGGAAACCACGCCGGAATTCGTGTATCAGGCGCAGAGTGGATTGACGGGTAAACACGGTCCGGATAATCCGGCGAACGGCGCACGTCCGCTGTTTACTGCCGCACAGGATCATTTTGAACTGGCTGACGGGCAGGACGCGCTGACCATTCCGTTGACCTACACCAACGCTGACGGCGTGACCTTCACCAAAACGTTCGTGCTTAAACGCGGCGACTACGCGCTGAACGTGAGCTACAACGTGAATAACACCAGCGCACAGCCGTTGGAGTTGACGCTGTTTGGTCAGTTGAAACAGTCTATTGATCTGCCGAAACACCGCGACACCGGCAGCAATAACTTTGCACTTCATACCTATCGTGGCGCAGCGTTCTCCTCCAGCGACGATAAGTACAAGAAATACAGCTTCAGCGACATGAAAGAAAACCTGAACGTCACCACCGAGGGTGGCTGGGTTGCCATGTTGCAGCAGTATTTTGCTACCGCGTGGATCCCGACCACCGCAGGTGCCAACACCTTCTATACCTCGCAGTTGGGTAACGGTTTGGCCGCCATTGGCTTTAAAGCCACGCCGGTAACCGTTGACGCGGGCGCGCAGAAAGACATCAGCGCGGTGCTGTGGGTTGGCCCGGAAATTCAGGACAAGATGGCGGCCGTTGCACCGCATCTGGACCTGTCAGTGGATTACGGTTGGCTGTGGTTTATCTCCCAGCCGCTGTTCAAACTGCTGAAATTCCTGCACGGCTTCATCGGTAACTGGGGCTTCTCCATTATCGCTATCACCTTTATCGTGCGCGGCATCATGTACCCGCTGACCAAAGCGCAGTACACCTCGATGGCAAAAATGCGTATGCTGCAACCGAAAATGCAAGCCATGCGCGAGCGTATCGGTGATGACAAGCAGCGCATGAGCCAAGAGATGATGGCGCTGTACAAGGCGGAGAAAGTGAACCCGCTGGGTGGCTGCTTCCCGCTGCTGATCCAGATGCCTATCTTCCTGGCGTTGTACTACATGCTGATGAGCTCGGTTGAGCTGCGCCATGCGCCGTTCATCCTGTGGATCACTGACCTGTCTGCGCAAGACCCGTTCTACATCCTGCCGATCCTGATGGGTATCACGATGTTCTTCATTCAGAAGATGTCGCCGACCACAGTGACCGACCCGATGCAGCAGAAGATCATGACCTACATGCCGGTTATCTTTACCGTGTTCTTCCTGTGGTTCCCGTCAGGTCTGGTGCTGTACTATATCGTCAGCAACCTGGTCACCATTATCCAGCAGCAGTTGATTTACCGCGGGCTGGAGAAGAAAGGCCTGCACAGCCGCGACAAGAAAGAGAAGAAATAAGCGGACTGCACAAGTCTGAGAATAAGGCGGCTATGGGCCGCCTTATTTTTTTTGTTTAATCGCCACAGAGAAACCATCATGAGCCATACCGATACCATCGTAGCCCAAGCCACGCCCCCCGGACGCGGCGGCGTAGGTATTTTGCGCGTGTCCGGCCAGCAGGCGGCCGACGTGGCGCGTGCCGTGCTGGGTAAATTACCCAAACCGCGCCATGCGGATTACCTGCCGTTTCGCGATGCCGACGGCAGCGCGCTGGATCAGGGTATAGCCATCTGGTTTCCTGGCCCCAACTCCTTTACCGGTGAGGACGTGCTGGAACTGCAAGGGCACGGCGGCCCGGTTATTCTTGATTTACTGATGCAGCGCATTCTGGCACTGCCCAGCCTGCGTATTGCGCGCCCCGGCGAGTTCTCCGAACGCGCGTTTCTCAATGACAAGCTCGATCTGGCGCAGGCCGAAGCTATCGCTGACCTGATCGATGCCAGCTCCGAGCAAGCAGCGCGCTCTGCGCTGAACTCCTTACAGGGCGCCTTCTCGACCCGCATTCACCGTCTGGTGGAAGCGCTGATTCATCTGCGCATCTATGTCGAGGCTGCCATTGATTTTCCTGATGAGGAGATCGATTTCCTCTCTGACGGCAAGATTGAGGCAGAACTCAACGGCGTGATGGCCGATCTGGCCGATGTTCAGGCCGAAGCGCATCAGGGCAGCCTGCTGCGTGAAGGTATGAAGGTAGTGATTGCTGGACGCCCGAATGCGGGCAAGTCCAGCCTGCTTAACGCACTGGCTGGACGCGAGGCGGCGATCGTAACCGCTATTGCGGGCACCACGCGCGACGTACTGCGCGAGCATATCCATATCGACGGCATGCCGCTGCATATCATCGACACCGCCGGACTGCGCGATGCCAGCGACGAAGTGGAACGTATCGGCATTGAGCGCGCCTGGCAAGAGATTGAGCAGGCCGATCGCGTGCTGTTTATGGTTGATAGCACCACCACCGATGCCACATCGCCTGCCGAGATTTGGCCGGAGTTTATGGCGCGCCTGCCTGCCACACTGCCGATTACCGTGGTGCGCAATAAAGCCGACATTACCGGCGAGCCACAAGGCATTGAAGAGATAAACACTTACTCGCTGATTCGCCTGTCCGCTAAAACCGGTGATGGCATCGATATCCTGCGTAATCATCTAAAACAGAGCATGGGCTTTACCAGCAACACCGAAGGGGGCTTCCTGGCACGCCGCCGCCACCTGCAAGCACTGGAAACCGCCGCACAGCATCTGGAACAAGGCAAAGAACAGTTAGTGAGCGCTTACGCAGGCGAACTGCTGGCAGAAGAGCTACGACTGGCACAGCAGGCGCTGAATGAGATTACCGGGGAATTTACTTCCGATGATTTGTTGGGACGGATTTTCTCGAGTTTTTGTATTGGGAAGTGATGTAAAAAACCTCGGGTGCCTTCATCGTGGTATCTAAGGCCATTTTGACCAATCCAAGCCCCTGTTCGGGGGAATACTGCTTACGGGAACATCGTTCTTTAGTGCTCACAGATCTGTCCACTTGCGAAAAGAAGTGGCACCGCCCTCATGGGATATATACGGTTTAACCTTTACAGGGGTTATATTGATAATATCCCCTACAGGGGTTATATTTATTTTAACCCCTATAGAGGTTATATGGGTCTTACCCTCTATAGGGGTTAATACTGTGCGCTTGCTAAAGGAAAAAGTATGAGAGTGACATCTCCGTCGGCGTTAGCAAATGTGGTCCGTGACCAACGCAAAAGCCATAAGAAGACTCAGCGAGAAACCGGCGATAGGGTCGGAATAAAGCAAACAACCGTATCTGATTTCGAGAACAAACCGGAATCCACCAAACTTGATACGTTGTTTAAGATCCTCGCTGCGCTGGATCTGGAACTCCATGTCGTAAAAAGAGATGCTATTTTGAACGAGGGAAAGAGTCAGAAAAGGGAGTGGTGAGGAATGAGAACACAAACGCTGACGGTTGCAATGAACGGTGATGTCGTTGGTACGTTGTTCCGGGATGGCAGCGGAGCGATGTCATTTCAGTATCTACCGGAGTGGCTTGCCGAAGATGATGCACGGCCCATATCACTGTCACTCCCATTGAGAAGTGACAGACTCCGGGGACCTGAGGTGTTTAATTTCTTTCACAACCTTTTGCCGGATTCAGAAGCAATTATCGCCAGAATGCAGGCCAGATTTCAGGTAGAAACAGCTCATCCCTTTGATTTACTGGCAAGCGTAGGGCGTGACTGTGTTGGAGCTATTCAGCTTTACCCACCTGCCAGCCAGATACCTCCCGTGACTGAAATAATTGCAACGCCTTTGGATGAAGGGCAAATAGAGGCACTGTTGGAAGGCTATCAGATGGCCCCCTTGGGGATGGTTGATGATGTCGACTTCCGTATCTCCTTGGCTGGAGCACAAGAAAAGACTGCATTGCTTTGGCATCAAGGACTGTGGCAACGACCACAGGGTAGTACACCAACAAGCCACATCTTCAAACTCCCCATCGGCAGGATAGTGCAGAACAACATCGATCTGAGTGAGAGCTGCGAAAATGAGTGGTTGTGCCTGCGTATCGCAAACGCGTTTGGGTTTAAGACCCCCGCAGCAGAACTTGCCGTCTTCGGTCAAAAGAAAGTGCTCATCGTTGAACGTTTTGACCGGCGGTGGGCGAGTAACGGCGGCTGGTTGATGCGGCTGCCTCAGGAGGATTTCTGTCAAGCTCTTGGTATTCCACCTGCATTGAAATATGAATCAGATGGCGGTCCCGGTATTGCTGATGCAATGAGATTACTGTTGGGCTCACGTTTGGCAACCCATGACCGAGAGATGTTCTTCAAGTCGCAAATCCTGTTCTGGATGTTGGCAGCAATAGACGGCCACGGCAAGAATTTCAGCCTCTTTATCGAGGCCGGCTCATCCTATCGAATGACCCCATTTTACGATGTGATGTCGGCTTACCCACTCTTTGAGCGTGGCAGCATCCAAGAAAAGAAAGCGAAGATGGCGATGGCATTGCAAGGAAAGAATCGTCAGTATCATTTCGCGATGATTCAGCCCCGCCATTTCATCAGTACCGCAGGGCATGTCGGGTTCTCTAAGGAAGTTGCCGCCAATCTGATGCAGGATATGGCGAATCAGGCAGGGGATGTTATCGCCCAGGTGTCAGCACAGTTGCCACCCGATTTTCCTGAGCATATCAGTTCCGCCATTTTCAGCGGACTCGCTCGTAAGGCTGATAAGATCCGAAGAATGGAATCATGATTTTGCTCCATGACCATGAAAAAAACTCATAACAAATTTTTTTATAATGATTTTAAGTGTAGACAAGTAAAGCCACCCGACAAAAACCGAGGACCCAACATGCTAAAAGTGATTGCCGAAGATTTTATCAAGCCAGAGGCGATTGAAACCGTACTCCCGCTGTATCGAGAGTTGGTTGAGGCCACCAAGAAAGAGCCGCTGTGCATTGCCTACGATCTGTATGTCGACGAGAAAGACGTCGGGCACTTCATCTTCATCGAAGAGTGGCCAGACCATGCGGCGCTGGATGAACATTGCGCCAGCGAACACTTCAAACGTCTGGTGCCAATGATCGATCAGCACAAACGAAAGGATGCGACCTATATATTGATGGGCGCTTTTGATGAATAATAATTTTAACCAATAGCAATCAAGAATGATCGTTAGGCCAGAGTCAACAAGACCTTTATCGGTGCAAAAACAAGGTCAAACGCGACACTGGCATCACAGACAAGGGTGTTCCAGCCTACTGCGATATACCCTCCTCCCCCGAAAGAATAATCTCCACCTGACTCTCCTTAAGCCGCACTTTCAACGCCGCAGGCGGCATTTCATCAGTAAACAGCGCGGCGGGTAAGGCGAGATATCATCGGCAGTGGGGTTGTACCAACGCACTCAACACCCCACTGCCGGTGAATATATCATGCCATGCAATCTCTGCTCTCAAGATATTTGAGTGATATTTGCAAGGTGATCAATCGGTAATTGATCCTTCCGATTCTATCATCATCACCTTTGAGTTGAGCTTCCATCTCCTTTACAAAGGCGTTGGTGATATCCAGATCGAAGAGACCATGCTCAAGCAAGGTGAGTTTAATGTCTGGATTTTTCTCTAAAAAAAAGCAGCTATAATCCATGACTTCATCACCACCGTAGTCATCTTTTATCTTGGTATCCGGGAATTGTCTGGCAAACTCAACCTCATTATCGGAGGCGTATTTTTTAACGATAGGGCTGTAGTTTTCGATCAAAGGCAATTGATTAAACGAAAGCTCAGACAGTGAATCCCAATTATTGGGTGTATCGAAACTGTAAATATCGACTTTATCGATTGAAAAAGTGTATCTCATCCCCAGCATTCCCAACGGTTGTACATTTATTTTAAACAGGTTTTTATATGCCGGTAAGGCCAACGCTTTGAGTTTCTCGAAATTATAAAAACGATAATAGACTGCACCACCGAGCTTGGCGGCGGGATACTCATTAATGTTTTCATAAAGAGAGTCAATAACGTCCTTTTTTGGCGATATTCTGAATAGATCGAGAAATCGTTGCCATAAATTCAACGCCGTTGCTTTTTTTTTATCGTCATACTGTACTAAATTCGTCATATTGCAATGGTGTAATTTCCTTCCCCCTGCAAGTTCTATTTCCATCTTGCGATTCCTCCCTCTGTGTTTATTAATGACATCGCCTAGCGTAGGCCACGTATTCGAAACAACAGCACAATGCCGTTTCAACCCGTCATACACGCATCATTCCCTGAGCGGGGATTTTTTTTACCCGTAATACCGTGAAGCGCTTGATCGCAGAGGCACTTGATTATCTAATCAATACCCTAAGCGCTACGGGGTTGGCACTACAACACAGGAATCAACGCATGAAAAAGCTACGCGTGGGCATCATTTTTGGCGGTAAATCCGCTGAGCACGAGGTCTCGTTACAATCGGCCAAGAATATTATTGATGCCATTGATAAAGCCAAGTTTGATGTGACACTGCTTGGTATCGACAAGCAGGGGGCGTGGCATATCAACGATGCGTCTAACTACCTGCTGAATGCCGAGAACCCCGCTCTGATCGCGTTGAACCGCTCCAACAAAAGCGTAGCGCTGATCCCCGGCCAAACACAGCAGCAAGTGATCGAAAGCCAGAGTGCCCACGCCCTTACCCAGTTGGATGTTATTTTTCCTATCGTGCACGGCACGCTGGGGGAAGACGGTTCACTGCAAGGCTTGCTGAGAATGGCCAATATTCCGTTTGTTGGCAGCAGCGTACTGGGCTCCGCGGTCAGCATGGATAAAGACGTCACCAAACGTCTACTGCGTGATGCAGGCTTGCTGGTAGCACCGTTTGTTACCCTGAATCGCGCCAATCGCCAACATCACAGCTTCACCAGCGTCAGTCGCGCGCTCGGGCTACCACTGTTTATCAAGCCAGCCAATCAGGGCTCGTCTGTCGGCGTGAGCAAAGTTCGTAACGAAGCAGAATTTCAGCAGGCCGTGGAGCTGGCTTTCCAGTTCGATCACAAGGTGCTAGTGGAAGCGGCAATTGTTGGCAGAGAAATTGAGTGTGCGGTGCTGGGTAACGATCACCCGAAGGCCAGCGTCTGTGGCGAAATTGTGCTGAGCGACGAGTTTTACTCTTACGATACCAAATACATCAACGAACAAGGTGCGCTGGTGCGAGCGCCTGCGGATCTTACGCCTGACATTAACGAAAAAATCCAACATATTGCCTTGCAAGCTTTCCAGGCGCTGGAATGTCAGGGCATGGCGCGTGTCGATGTTTTCCTCACGCCGGACGATGACGTGATTATCAATGAAGTGAATACGCTGCCCGGCTTCACCAACATCAGCATGTATCCAAAACTGTGGCAGGCCAGCGGCCTAAGCTATACCGACCTCATTACGGCATTAATCGAGTTAGCGTTAGAGCGACAGGAAAGCGATCGCGCGCTGGCAAGTTCTGTTCGATAATTCAACACGGCGATTCGTGTTATCGTCAGGCTGTGAAGGTATTTCATTCACAGCCTGGTTGCAGTGTGATGCTATTTTCCTCAGCATCGGGAAAAGGGCATTGTGCATGCCTCGGTTACATCGCATCTCCATCCAAATGATATTCCGTTCTCAATGATCCAGCGATGGTTGTAAGGGCATATCCCCGTCGATTATCTTCAACAGGAATCGTTTTATCCATATCATAGTTAATTTCATCCATGACATAGATATTGATAATGCCTCGTTCTAACAGCGTTTTTTTCACTTCACTGTGGTTATTCAAAAAAAAGCAACTGTAATCCATTAACTCGTCAGAGCCGTAATTATCAGCAATTTTAGTCTGTTTATATTCATCTAAAAATCTGCTTTTATTTTCTTTAACATAATCATAGACAATTTTTTCATAATTATCGATCAAAGGCTGTGAATTATGCTCCAGCCTATAAAGCGCATCCCAACTCTTAACCGACACAGTGGCTATTTCCACATTATCGATTAAAAATATATATTTATTCTCATCGCCATTGATTTCAGCAACACGCGTGGTAAACAAATGTCTGTCATCAGGATCCGCCATATGCCTTAACTGTTCAAAATGATAAAACGCATTTTTCCCGCTATTATCATGATTGCGGCCATCACCATGAATAAGATTATAAAAGGTATTAACAACATCGCTTTTTTTGCACTTTCTGAACAAATCACAAAATTTGTCCCACACGTTTAAATGGGTCGCTTTATCCTTTTCATTATGCTTGATTAAATTAGCATAATTTTTAGTACTTAATCGTTGTTCGCCCAGCAGATTAACAGCCATTTCACACCTTTAAATAAGATTCTGAAGTTTTTTCTATTTTGTGTTTTTTTATCGAAAAAACTACTAACAATCGGCTTTATGTGAAAGGGGATATTTTGATAACGAATGGATAAGTAAAGTGGAGCGCAACCTGCTGCGCTCCACTTTTCGTGATAATGTCTTCAGGCATTATCAATCGTACGGAATATCACTTACAGGCCATCTTTGCCGTATTGCAACGAACGCGGGCCATACAGCACACCGCGCGGCGTACCCGCAGAGAGCAGGCGCACGCTGGTGATACCGGCAATGTCATGCCCTTTGTCAGACACCGTACTGGCAATCTGTTCTATTGCCGCCTGCACTAAGGCGCCAAGGATGCCATTAGAGTTGGACTGCTGCTCGCTGCTGGACGCCGTGGCAACACCGTTCCAAATCTGTTTGCCGGTTTTCAAATCCACCAGCTTGGCTTCCGCCGTGACACGCGTTTCGCTGCTGAGCACCATGTACTTGGAGCCGTAATCTTTGACATCCAAATAGAGCGCAGCATCAGCCCCGAAAATCTGGCGCAGCTTATCGATGCTCAGCGCGTGAATATCCTGCGCCGTGGTCATGCCGTTTTGCTTGAAGGTTTCATCCACTACCGCTACCGGCAACACATAATATCCTGCTTCCGCCAACGGGTAGGTCACCTGCGTCAACATGCTGGGACCCGCTTTGATATCCGGGGAATGGTTGAGCGGTGGCAGTACCAGAATGGATTTCGGCCGACTTTGCTTAAACGCGGTGTAATCATACGGTGTCGGCTTGGCACAGCCGGTCAGGACCAAAGCGCATGCCAGCCCGAGAAATCCCAACAAACGGTTCATTTGGCCGCTCCTTTATTTTTGCTCAACAGAAAATCCATGTACGGCGCAGACTCTGGAAATTGCGCTTTTTCCGTTTCAAACTGTTGACGGGCTTCCGTGCCCCGCCCGGTATTGGCGTAGAGTAAGCCAAGCTGAGCGTGTAAGCCGGGCGGAACCGGTTTATTTTTCGCTTTGGCTTTTTCAAGCGCCAGATTCAGCGCGGTGATCTGTTCTTCAGAGCTGGTTTTATCCTGTTGATAATATTGATACAGCGTCGGTTGATAATTATCCCAGCTATAAATCGTTTTGGGTTCTGTGGCACAACCTGCCAGTACCGCTGCCGCCAGCAGCAGTACGACTTTTTTTCCATAAGACATACGTAGCAATCCCTATGCTGTTAGTTGCTCGGGCGCCATGCGCCGCTCTCAATACCGGATACCAGGTTGTTCACCGCTTCACGAATAGCAAGATCTAACACTTTGCCATTCAGGGTGGAGTCGTAGCTTGCCGTGCCGCCAAAGCCGATAATTTCACGGTTAGAGAGCGTGTATTCACCCGCGCCTTGTACCGAGTAAACCACTTCCGACGTTTGCACATTAACCACGTTCAACGTGGTTTTGGCGTAGGCAACCTGCGTTTTTCCGCGACCGAGAATGCCCCACAGTTGGTGATCGCCCACTTCCTTGCGCCCGAATTCGGTTACATCACCCGTGATGACATAGCTCGCGCCTTTGAGTTTTTGTTGCTGGCCTTTGATACCCGCTTCTGCCTTGATCTCTTCCATGTTGGTACGATCCAACACATTGAAGCGACCGGTCTGCTGAAGGTGGCTCACCAGAATGGTTTTTGATTGATTTCCCAGACGGTCAACGCCATCAGAGAAAATGCCGTTCATGTAGTTCGAGCGGTTTTCAAATTTTCCGACAGATATCGGACTACGAACGCCCTGATATGCCGTTTGGTAGGAGGTAACTTTAGGGGTCTCAACGCTGCGTGAAGACTCTGTTGCACATCCACTTAATAATGCCGCGGATACCAATAGAGAACCCAGAATGATTTTTTTGTTCATAGACCAATCCCTTATCAATATTCTTTTGTGATCTTTACCGACTATTTCCGTGGGAATTACATAAATCACGAGTAAATTCATTATGTTAAATGTAATTAATTCGCCCTATTACAATATGATGAATGTAAAGACCTGTCACTAGCTGTTTTTCTTAATTTTAATAACAAAAAACGCCAAAACCACAACAACACCAAGGTTATCGTTTATAATTCCGTCATTTACTGGCACATTATGCTGAAAAATCGATGTTGCTCTACGTAAAACACAGCAACGTAACTCACTGAGACAACACAGTATTTTGTTTTTATTCCCTACAACGCTTCTCCCTCATTAACCCTCTATTTACATGTCCTACATCAAGATTACAGACAGAGGGAGCCAGTAGGATGAAAGACAGTAAATGGGGGGAAGTTGTATTTTTTCTTGTGTTTTCTCCTGCAAGTACGAGACCCGTGCCAACCCCTTCCAAACCGCTTTCTGGGTGACCAGACAAAAAATCGAACGTTAACAATCAGAGAGTAACGCCTCGCCGATGATCTTTCCTCATCCGGCGCGGGAAATGTACGCGGCAAACAGGCTGCGGGACGTTTGTCGTCACCACTCTGGGTTCTTTTTTATCGGCTAGATGTGTCAGGGAGAGGTTATGAATCGCTTTGTTATTGCTAACGCTCAAGATTGCATGGGCTGTAAAGCCTGTGAAATCGCCTGTGTCATTTCACACAACGACAACCAGTATCCTGCAAGTGCGGACGCGTTTTTACCCCGCATCAAGGCCTTCAACACGCCGGAGCTGCGCTCTGCGGTAACCTGCCGCCACTGTGAAGATGCCCCCTGTGCCAGCGTATGCCCTACGCAGGCGCTGGTGCGCAAAGACAACAGCATCCAACTGTTAAAAGATAAATGCATCGGTTGTAAAACCTGTGTGCTTGCCTGCCCGTTTGGCGCGATGTCGATGGTTGCAGAACCCACCAGCCCGGCCTCGCTCGCGCATAAATGCGACCTGTGTATCGGCCGCCCAGAAGGTCAGGCGTGCGTGGCGGCCTGCCCGACGCAAGCGCTCACGCTGGTGAGCGAACAGACGCTGGAGGCGAAGCGAAAAGCCAAGCAACAGGCGATGGCGCAGCGTTCTGCCACCACCTGGCAGCGCACCACGCCGATCATGTCGACCAAAAGCGTCAATCCACTCAAACAGCGCCAAAACTGGCCGCGCGTAGAGGCGAAGAAAAAGCCCATTGAGCTGCGCAAAACCACGTTTGACGAAATTTATCACGGTTTCTCCGCCGAGCAGACGCAAGATCAGGCGAGCCGCTGCCTCTCCTGCGGCAATCATTCCATTTGTGAATGGACCTGCCCACTGCACAACAGCATTCCGCACTGGATCAGCCTGGCGAAGCAGGGCCGCATTCTGGAAGCGGTAGAGCTTTCACACCAAACCAGCAGCCTGCCGGAGATCTGCGGTCGCGTATGCCCGCAGGATCGCTTGTGCGAAGGTGCCTGTACGCTGGGTAAAGAATTCGGCGCGGTTACCGTCGGCAATATCGAGCGTTACATCACGGACAGCGCCATGGCGATGGGATGGAAGCCGGACATGAGCGGCGTTACGCCGACCGGCAAGCGCGCAGCGATCATCGGTGCCGGGCCCGCCGGTTTAGCCTGTGCGGACGTGCTGGCACGCAATGGCGTTGAGGTTACCGTGTTCGATCGCCATCCAGAGATTGGCGGCCTGCTCACCTTTGGTATTCCTCCCTTCAAGTTGGACAAAAAAGTGCTGACCCATCGCCGCCACCTGTTTAGCGAAATGGGCATTCACTTCCAACTCAATACCGAAGTCGGGAAAGATATCGCGCTGTCGCACATCATGGAGGAATACGAAACCCTGTTCCTCGGCGTCGGCACCTACCGTTCGATGAAAGCGGGCCTGGAAAATGAAGATGCGCCCGGCGTTTACGATGCCCTGCCGTTCCTGATTGCCAACACTAAACGGGTTATGGGTCTGCCCGATCTGGAAGAAGAACCCTATATTTCGATGGAAGGAAAGCGCGTGGTGGTGCTCGGCGGGGGGGACACGGCCATGGACTGCCTGCGAACCTCACTGCGTCAGGGCGCGGCATCCGTAACGTGCGCCTATCGCCGCGATGAATCCAACATGCCGGGCTCGAAAAAAGAGGTGAAGAACTCACGCGAAGAGGGCGCGGAATTTATGTTTAACGTTCAGCCGCAAAAGATTTGTCTGGATGAGCAAGGCAACGTCTGCGGCATCAGCTTGGTCAGAACGGAGATGGGCGAGGCCGATGCCAGCGGCCGCCGTCGGCCCCGCGTGATCCCCGGTTCCGAATTTGTCCAACCCGCCGAGGCCGTCATCACGGCGTTTGGCTTCCAGCCGCACAGCATGCCGTGGCTCGAAGAGGCCAAGGTGAGGCTGGATGATTGGGGTCACATCAACGCGCCGGCGCGCGGCAATGGCCGACGTCCGTGCCAGACCAACCATCCACGCATTTTTGCCGGTGGCGATGCCGTACGCGGCGCGGATTTAGTGGTCACCGCAATTGCCGATGGGCGCAAAGCCGCCATCAGCATGCTCGACCAGATGGGGTTACAAAGCACCATCGCTTCCTTACCGGCGGTCTCGCTGGCTTCTCAGTTCAACTCGTCGCGCGAGGAAACGCTTCAATGAACGCTTTTGTGATTGCCGATGCCAGTAAATGTATTGGCTGCCGCACCTGTGAAATCGCCTGTGCCGTCGCCCATGCGGGCGGCGCCGATGCCACCATCGACAAAGCGCGTTTCTTCCCGCGCCTGAAGGTGATCAAAGGCGCACAGGTGAGCGTGCCGGTATTGTGCCGCCAGTGCGAAAACGCCCCCTGTGCCAGCGTGTGCCCTCATGATGCGCTGGTGCGCCACCACGACAGCATTCAGGTCATTCAATCCCGTTGCATTGGCTGTAAAAGTTGCGTTATTGCTTGTCCTTTTGGCGCGATTGACGTGGTGCTGACCTCACAAGGCGCGGCGGCAAAAAGCGAGGTGCACAAGTGCGATCTCTGCGTCGATGTTGCCGCTTCCCCCTCGTGCGTGCGGGTGTGTCCGACATCCGCACTGACCCTGGTGAACAACAGTGAGCTGCAACAGCGGAGTTTCAAAAAGCAGCAACAGGCGGCGCGTGATAACGCGGATATTCGCCTGTTGTAAGACAGAAACGATGATACCGTTGAGGGTCAATAGCCCAAACTTATGGGTATTTTTACTTTTGTTCATATAATAGTCTGTTAATATGCATATAATTTGTATTTTATCGGGGTGAATCGGAGAACATTCATCCCTTGGTGACTATCACGGAGTGAAGCATGACCTGCCATTTTGTCAGGTGGACCGGCACGGAGGCATTACCCGATCTACAACGCTTGCCCGATGCACTGATCGCCGCGGCGCAGGAGCTCCCTGCCAGGCGGCGCGAACGTTACTTAAAAAGTCGAGCACTGCTGGCCGAGATGATGTTCTATTTTTTCGGCTACCCGGTATTACCCGCAATAACGCTTTCGCCTGATGAGCGTCCTCATTTTATCGATCCCCATCTTCCCGATTTCAGTGTGGCCTATGCGGGCAATACGCTGGCGATATTGCTGAGCGAAGAGGGGAAAGTGGGGATTGATATCGAGATTGTTCATTTGCGCCCCGCCCATGTCACGTCGATCCCTACGCAGACGCCAGCAGAAACCGCCTGGATCAATGCCCAAAGCGATCCGCTAGAAGCCGCCACGCAGCTCTGCACTCTTCGACAAGCCATCACCAAGTTATCGGATCCTGAGTTCAGCCATGGCGATAACCTGCGGCTGCACCCCGCCTCCGGTCGATTACGCTCAACCTACTTCCCCTCACTGGAAGCCATCAGTGATATCGATGGCTATCTGGCTTGGGCCTGCGCGCGAATTCCGACCATAAACCATTTAATGACCTGGCGTTATCAGGGTAACGGCGTGATGGATAAAACCGGTGAGATAATCCAGCAGCAACGGCAATCGCGCAGTTACATCAAGCTTATCAGCCACGTTGCAGAGAAGGTCCCTTCGGTTTGACATAAAAAAAGCCCCGCTAGCGGGGCTTTTTTTTTACTGACGGCGCGGGTGATTAATGCGCGTCGATAAAGATAAACTTCAGCAGGAACAGCGCCGCAACCACCACCACACAAGGGCTGATTTCACGCCAGCGCCCGGTTGCCGCCTTCATCACCACATAGGAGATAAAGCCCAGGGCAATCCCTTCGGTGATGGAGAAGCTGAACGGCATCATCACCGCAGTAATGAACGCAGGCACCGCTTCGGTAAGATCGTCCCATTTCACGCGTGCCAGGCTCGAGGTCATCAATACCCCAACATAAATCAGCGCACCTGCCGCCGCATAAGCGGGCACCATGCTGGCCAACGGTGAGAGGAAAATCACCAGCAGGAACAGAATACCGACCACAACCGCAGTCAGTCCGGTGCGCCCGCCAACCGAGACACCGGAAGAGCTTTCGATATACGCGGTGACGGAGGAGGTGCCAATCAACGAACCGGCCACCGAGCTGATGCTATCAACGTAAAGCGCCTGCTTCATCCGTGGGAATTTACCGCGCGCGTCGACTAACCCGGCTTTATCCGTCACACCAATCAGGGTGCCGGAGGAATCGAACAGGTTTACCAGCATAAAGGAGAAGATCACGCCGGAAAGCGCCAAATTCAGTGACCCCGACAGATCCACCTGACCGACAACGGACGTGACGCTCGGCGGCATGGAAAACACGCCGGAAAATTTCACGTCACCCAGCAACAGGCCAATGACCGTGGTCACCACGATAGAAATCAGCACAGCGGCGTGAATGTTACGTGAGGCCAGCACCGCAATGATAAAGAACCCCAGCGCGCCCAGCAGAACGCTGTGAGACGTCAGGTTGCCGATGGTCACCAGCGTTTCCGGGTTGGCAACAATGATGCCGGCGTTTTTCAGGCCCATCATACCGATAAACAAACCGATACCGCTGGCAATACCTAAACGCAAACTGATCGGGATGTTAGCAATCATCCAGTAGCGAATCTGGAAAATGGTCAGTATCAGAAAGCCGACCGCGCCCCAGAAGATGGCGCCCATCGCGATCTGCCAGGAAATCCCCATAGCACCGACGACGACGAACGCGAAAAAGGCATTCAGCCCCATGGCGGGCGCCAATGCAACCGGCAGGTTAGCCACCAGCCCCATCAAAATACTGCCAAACGCAGCAATCAGACAGGTGGTCACAAACACCGCTTGGGTATCCATGCCCGCAACACCCAGAATCTGCGGGTTTACGAAAACGATGTATACCATGGTAAGAAAGGTCGTGAACCCAGCAATCGTTTCCGTACGCGCCGTAGTGCCATGTTGGCGCAGTTTGAATACGCGCTCCAATAAGCCTTGCTCTCCCGCAAGCTCAGGTTGTGATGTTTTCATTATCAACGTTCCAGATAAGGAATTATGGTCGGTGGGTATCCTATAACAAAATGTGCAGAGATTAACGCCGTTAGCCGGTTTTTTTTCTCGCTATAAGCAAACGTTATCGCGACCGATCCTCGCCACGGTATCGGGTCCTCTTTTTTCCGCAAATACGCGAGAAAAACAGCGAACCAGCCATAACGATCCGCCTTCAGAACAAAAAATGAATACCAAGTGAAAAACAGGGTTTTATCGTGTTTATGCCCGGTAAGGCCAAAATACTGGCGCAGTGGGGTAAAGTAGTGGGCGAACCACACGCGTTACCAATAAGGAACCCCATGTCTTCGATTGACTGTGTTTTTTTCGATTGTGATGGCACGCTGGTCGACAGCGAAGTGATTTGTTGCCAGGCCTATGTGAACATTTTTATTCCGTATGGCTTACAGTTGTCGCTGGAAGAGGTCATCAAGACCTATAAAGGCGTCAAACTCTACGACATTATCGACAGAGTGAGTACACAACATGGCCTGACAGTGGTGCCTGAAACGCTGGAAAAACACTTCCGTGCAGAGATCGCCCGGCTGTTTGAAGAATCGCTGCAACCTATTGACGGTATTCCAGAACTGCTTGCCGCGATTACGGTGCCAATGGGCGTGGTGTCGAACGGCCCGGTCAGCAAAATGCACCACTCGCTCGGGTTAACCGGTCTGCGAGAGCACTTCGCCGATCGTCTGTATAGCGGTTACGATTTGAAAAAATGGAAGCCCGATCCCGCCGTTATTTATCACGCCGCTCAGCAGATGCAGGTCAATCTGGCAAACTGTCTGCTCGTGGAAGATTCGTTTTCAGGCGTGGAAGCGGGTATCGCCGCAGGCATTCCGGTGTACTACTACTGCGCCGACCCGCACAATCCGCCCATCGATCACCCGCTGGTGACCACCTTCCACAACATGCGTGACTTACCGCAGCTGTGGCGCGAAAAAGGCTGGAACATCACCGCCTGACGGCGTTAGGCCGCGCTAGGCTGGGCGCGGCCGCCAGCGCCACCAAAACCGACGTTTTGGCGCGTCAACCCGTGCATGCACCGCATAGCGCTGGCTGACGCGATGTGCCAACAGCTCCAACGCCAGACAGATAATAAAGTAAACCAGCGCCACAAACAGGAACACTTCGGTGGGGTAGACCATACTGCGGTTGTTAACCTGGGTGGCCAGAAACGTCAATTCCCCCACGCCCACGATATACGCCAGCGAGGTATCCTTGATTAAGGAAATCCACTGGTTGATAAACGATGGCACCATCATGCGTAGCGCCTGGGGCAACACGATAAACCAGAGTACGCGCCAGCGGCTAAAACCCAACGACAGCCCAGCCTGCCACTGCCCCTGACTGATGGCAACAATCCCCGCCTTGACGCCATGCGCCAGATAGGCCGCGCCAATAAACGCCAGAGCGCACACCACGGTGGTGATTTCAGGAATATCGACACCAAACACAATAGGCAGCAGGAAGTAAGTCCAAAAAATCAGCATGATCACCGGGATGGCGCGGAAAAAACCCAGCACCAGCGCCAACAGCGCGCCCAGCCAGCCACGCGACATCGCCAGCGCCACCCCCAGCACCGTCCCCAAAACCGCAGAAACGATACCGGCCAATGCGCTGATGACGAGCGTCAATGCGGCCCCTCCGAGTGGGCCATCAGGAAAAGTGCCCCACAGCAGATAGCTGAGGTTATCGCTGATAATCGTAAAATCCATGTTAGTGCCCTCGCGCCAATTGACGTTGCTGCCGCCACATACCCCAGCCTTCGATCAGCGCAATGATCGCGATATACAACACCGTCGCCACGCCGAACGCCTGAAAGGTCCGCAAGGTTTCCGTCTCCACCTGACGAGAGGCATAAGAGAGTTCGGCTACGCCGATCGCCATGGTCAGAGAGGAATTCTTGATAATATTCATGTATTGCCCCAGCAGCGGTGGCAGGGCAATTTTCAGCGCCTGAGGCAGCACCACATAACGCATGGCTTGCCAGGGCGTCAGCCCCAATGCCAGCGAGGCGTATTTTTGTCCACGCGCGACGCCGCCTATTCCTGCACGGATCTCTTCGGCAATAAACGCGCTGGAATAGAGCGTCAGGCCAATCAATCCGGCGAGAAACTCGAAAGAGGGCCAACTCACAACGATTCCCGCAATCGCCACATCATGGGGTGAATTCAGCCATTGCAACAGTGCACCCGGCAGCAACTGCGCCGCGCCGAAATACCAGAAGAACAACTGCACCAGCAACGGCGTATTGCGAAACAGGGCGCTGTAAGCGATTGCCGGCCAGCGCAAGAGGTTACGTTGGCTGTCTCTTGCGGCAGCAAGCACCATACCCAGCAGCGTTGATAGCACCACCACACACAGAGAAAGCCACAGTGTCAGCAAAAAACCGTGCCACAGCCATGACAGATAACGAGATGCCAGCAGCCAGTTTTCCAAAAAAGAAGCAACGTTTTCAGTCAATGTCATACCCTGTTCGCGGTAGTAAAAACGCACTGTTGCAGAAACGACAATGCCCTCTGTTCAACAGAGGGCAGAATGAGGTGTCACCTGATCACGTTAGCACGTGTGGGCGGATAAGAGCATCAGGCTTTCGGTTGTTTATCCAACGGCGCAAAGGTGAAATCACCACGCGGTTGAGCAGATTTTGTGGTCGGCCCAAACCAACGATCGTAGGTCTGTTTCGCTTCACCGGTTTTTTCCAGTTGCAGCAGCGTTTCATCCACCTTCTGTGTCAGGCGATCTTCGCCTTTAGGAACGCCCACCCCTTGGTATTCCTTGGTGATGCTAAACGGAGAGATTTCAAACTCCGCTTTTTGTGCATCTGGCACGTTAGCCAGTAAGCCAACCAGCTTGGCATCATCCTGAGTGATGGCCTGGACGTTACCATTACGCAAGGCAGCGAAAGCAAGCGGTGTGTCGTCATAAGAGATGACTTTTGCCGTTGGGTAATGTTCACGCAGCGTGATCTCTTGCACAGTGCCTTTATCAGCACCAATCCGCAGCGCTTTAATGTCTTCCGGCGTTTTCAGTACGCCTTTACGCGCGATAAATTTCTGCCCAGTGGCGAAGTAGGGAATACTGAAATTCACCTGCTTGGCGCGCTCATCGGTAATGGTGAAATTGGCGGCGATCAAATCGACTTTCTGCGAGGTCAGTAACGGAATACGGTTAGCCGGGTTGGTGGCGCGCAGTTCGACTTTCACACCCAGCGCTTTGCCGATGGCTTCCGCGATATCCACATCATAGCCCACCAGCTTTTTGGTTTGCGGATCGACAAAACCAAACGGCGGGTTGCTGTCAAACACCGCAATTTTTACTACGCCCGCTTTCTGGATATCATCCAGCTTGTCCGCCTGAGCGACACCGGAAACAGAAATCAAACCCGCCAGTAACGTTAATGCAACAACTTGTTTTTTCACCATTTCCCTTATCACCCTTATACGTTTTGTTAGTCAGCAAGCTAACAGTCCGCGCGGCAATCAGGAAATAATAAAAATGGATAATATTATAATCTTATGTCACATAGCCGAGTTTCAGACTCAGGGAAGGCGTTTTAGGAAAGATAAAACTTGGGTGGCGGAGGGAGAAGCCGGACGATTCGTCCGGCCAGCGGGTTTAGAACCTGTATTGCACACCGACGGTGGTAATAAAATAGTCGTTCTTGATACCGCTGAGGTTCTCGCCTCTGTCGATAGCGTCGTCACCGTAGTCATTAACGTTTGCACTGTCTTTCTCTTCATGAAAATTTCCCGGCCCGGTGCCTGCTATTGCAGAGGATAAGAAAAGGACAAAAACCAAATACTTCAATTGCATTACACGATTCTCTTTCTTTTGAACAAGCGATTCAAGGCGATCGACGTAGAGTAAATATTACTTTTTTTAAGAGGAGTGCTTGCTTAAAAATTTCTGATAAGCGGTAATGATTTCAACATTAAAAAGCATTCCCTTGCCATATCGCACGCCTCCCAACCAAGGCTGCGCATTATACTTAAAAATATGTCCAATTCTCGCAAACCAAAACATTGTTTATATTTCGTTTAAATTAACAACAATAGAATTTCCAGAAAACACAGCAACTATAAAGGAATGAAAATGCCTCTAAGTCACGAAAAAACAACCAAAATAGCATCAATATTACTTTGTATATCAAGCGTGACAGGATGCGATTATTTGGAAAAAGACCAGCTTGAAACACAAAATACTAAAAAAACCGGGACCGTTCTTGAAACGAATATAGAAGATGACATTGTCATCCCAGTCATGATAAACAACAAGAAATTAAATTTTCTCGTTGATACTGGCTCCAGCGTAACCGTTATTGATGAAAAAATAGCGAATTCGATAACACGCCCCTTACTTTCATCAGAAATCCCACAGAATTATCGCCAGGAATTTTCAAACGTCACGACGGTTTCTGGACGGTTGGAGGGCCATCAATTTACCCTGTTGAAACCGACCACCTTTACTGTAGGCACACAAGAGATCAATGACAGCGACATATGGGTTTCACTCGATTTGTCGCTGGTGACGCAATCGATGGGAACAAAGATAGACGGTATCATCGGTATTGATACGTTTAGGCGGTTTAATTGGAAAGTCGATAATGACAAAAAAAAGGTTATTATTTCCGACACGCTCCCCTCCGCATCGGATTATCAGGCGTGCACAGGTTATGATGACAGTTACAACCGGATGCCACAACTCTGGTTTAAATATAAAAATAATGATGTGGCCTTTCGCATGGATACCGGTGCCGATCATAGCTTCGTTTCCAATGAATTCATCAATTATGTCAAAGAGAACAAGCTATCACTTGAATTATTGTCTAGCAATGAACCGATGGCCGAAGCGGGTGGCTTAGTAAAAAGCACCCAATATATCTTACAGGACTTTATCTTTAATGGGTTGCCATTAAATAAGATGGAGTTTTCCGATAATCAGGAAGGGAAATTTCATGTCGGGATGGATTTCTTGTCTCGGTTTAAACGCTATACGTTTATCCCTTCACGCATGATGTTTTGCTATGACGCTGACTCTATTGAAAAAAACAGCATTCCCCATGAACGCTCCATTGCGATACGTTACATGGATGGAAACATCGAAGTGTTTTACAACAATAACGAAGAAATACAAAAATATGGATTAAAGAATGGCGATAGGATATTAACCATCAACAACACCCGATACTCACCAGAAAAGATAAAAACGGTGAGAAAATTGTTAACTCAGGAGCCAAAAGGGACATTGGCACTGACCATTCAGCGAGAAAATCAGGTGATGGATATTATGCTCTAAACAACGTGTTTAACACTACGCCCCTAACGGGGCGTAGTAGCCAGCAAAAATCACTGAGGCGCAGGTCCGTTTTTCTCTTTTTCCAACAGTTTTTCCAGCGCGTCACCGCCAATATGACGGAAATCCTGCCCTTTAACGAAGTAGAAAATAAACTCGCAGATATTCTGGCAACGGTCGCCGATGCGTTCGATGGAACGGGCGCAAAACAGCGCGGTCAATACGCTCGGAATGGTGCGTGAGTCTTCCATCATGTGCGTCATCAGCTGGCGTACAATGCCTTCATACTCTTTATCGACCTTTTTATCTTCACGGTAGATACGGATAGCTTCATCCAGATCCATGCGCGCAAAGGCGTCCAGTACATCATGCAGCATTTCTACCGTGTGGCGACCCAACGATTCCAGGCTAACCAGCAAAGGCTGATGCTGGTGTGAATATTTCTCCAACGCAGTGCGACAGATTTTATCCGCGACGTCACCAATGCGCTCCAGCTCAGAAATGGTCTTGATGATTGCCATCACCAGACGCAAATCACTCGCCGTTGGCTGACGCTTGGCGATGATACGCACGCAGGCTTCATCGATGGTCACCTCCATCAAGTTCACCTTGGCATCACCTTCAATCACGCGCTGGGCCAATTCCGCGTCACGGTTGTGCATTGCCGTAATGGCATCCGTCAGTTGCTGCTCGACCAAACCGCCCATGGTCATCACCTGGGTGCGAATGTGCTCAAGCTCAGCGTTGAACTGCCCGGAAATGTGTTTGTTCAGATTCAGATTGTCCATGATGCTTCCTGTAATCAACCATAGCGACCGGTAATGTAGTCTTCGGTCTGTTTCTGTTTGGGCGCGGTAAACAGGGTATCTGTATCGCTAAATTCGATCAGTTCGCCCAGGTACATAAATGCCGTATGATCCGAACAGCGTGCCGCCTGTTGCATGTTGTGGGTGACGATCACCACGGTATAATCTTTCTTCAGTTCAGAAATCAGCTCTTCAATGCGGCCCGTAGAGATAGGGTCCAGCGCCGAACAGGGTTCATCAAGCAGCAACACATCGGGGCGGATAGCGATACCGCGCGCAATGCACAAGCGCTGTTGCTGACCACCCGAGAGACTGTAACCGCTCTGGTGCAGCTTATCTTTGGTTTCCTGCCACAGTGCGGCTTTGGTCAATGCCCACTGCACGCGCTCATCCATATCGGCACGGGAAAGCTTTTCGAACAAGCGTACACCAAAGGCAATATTGTCATAAATAGACATCGGGAACGGGGTTGGCTTCTGGAACACCATGCCCACTTTGGCGCGCAGCAGCGCCACATCCTGCCTGTCGGTGAGAATATTGTTGCCATCCAGCAAAATATCCCCTTCCGCACGCTGCTCCGGATACAACTGATACATTTTGTTCAGCGTACGCAACAGTGTGGATTTGCCGCAGCCAGACGGGCCGATAAACGCGGTCACCTGATTGGTGGCAATATCCAGCGTAATATCTTTCAGCGCATGGAATTTTCCGTAATAGAAATTCAGATTGCGCACCTGGATTTTATAGTTGGATGTCTCGGTAGCCATACTCATTAAGACTTCTCTCTTTTAACTGGCGCATCGTCCGACACGCCGTTGAATCCATTAATGTTTCTTCTTCGCGAACAGGATACGCGCCACAATGTTCAGCAACAGCACGCACAGCGTAATCAGCAGTACCCCCGCCCAGGCCAGCTGTTGCCACTCCACAAACGGACTCATCGCGAATTTGAAGATGGTGACCGGCAAGTTGGCGATCGGGTGCATCATGTCGGTGTTCCAGAACTGGTTGGACAGCGACGTAAACAGCAGCGGTGCGGTCTCCCCGGCGATGCGGGCAATGGCCAGCAGCACGCCGGTGATAATGCCGGAAACAGAGGCTTTCAGCGTGATGGCCGAAATCATTTTCCACTTCGGCGTTCCCAGCGCATAGGCCGCTTCACGCAGGCTGTCGGGAACCAGTTTCAGCATGTTCTCCGTGGTACGAATCACGATTGGCACCTGCAACAGCGCCAACGCAATCACCCCCGCCCACCCCGAGAAGTGCTGCATTTTTGTCACGACAATCGAGTAGACAAACAGGCCAACCACAATGGAAGGTGCTGACAATAAGATATCGTTAATAAAACGAATCACTTCAGAGATAAAAGATTTACGGCCATATTCCGCCAGGTAGATGCCCGCCATAATGCCGAGCGGTGTACCCAATACGGTGGCCCAGAAAATCAGCAATCCGCTGCCGACAATGGCGTTGGCAAGCCCACCGCCCGCCGTATTGGGCGGTGGCGTCATTTCGGTAAACAGCGCCAGCGACATGCCGTCGATCCCTCTCACCACGGTGGAGAACAGGATCCATACCAGCCAGAACAGGCCAAACGCCATGGTGGTCATAGAAAGGCATAGCGCAATGCGGTTCTTCTGGCGACGCCAGGCCTGCATCTTCTGTCGGGTACGCGCCAGCGTGGCTTCTTGTTCCATTCCTAACGCCGCCATTAGCGTGCCCCCTCATTTTTTGCCAAACGCATAATCATCAACTTAGACAGCGCCAGCACGATAAAGGTAATCACAAACAGGATCAGGCCGAGCTGCATCAATGCCGCCGTGTGCAGGCCAGATTCCGCTTCGGCAAATTCGTTCGCTAACGCGGAGGTAATACTGTTGCCGGGCATAAAGAGAGAGATACTGTCCAACTGGTAGGTATTACCGATAATAAAGGTCACGGCCATGGTTTCGCCCAGAGCACGTCCTAACCCGAGCATGACGCCGCCAATCACCCCATTTTTAGTGAAGGGCAGTACGATGCGCCAAATCACTTCCCACGTCGTGCAACCAATACCGTAAGCAGACTCTTTCATCATTACTGGTGTTTGCTCAAACACGTCACGCATTACGGCGGCAATGTAAGGGATGATCATAATGGCCAGAATCACACCCGCGGCCAGAATACCGATACCAAACGCCGGGCCAGAGAACAACGTTCCCAAAAAAGGAATGCCGGACAGGATATTCCCTACCGGTTGCTGGAAGTATTTGGCAAACAACGGTGCGAAGATAAACAGACCCCACATGCCGTAAACGATACTCGGAATGGCGGCCAATAATTCGATGGCAACGCCCAGCGGACGTTTTAACCAGTTCGGTGCCAGTTCGGTCAGGAACAGGGCGATACCGAAGCTGATAGGGATAGCAATAATCAGGGCAATCAGCGAGGTCACGACGGTGCCGTAAATCGGTACCAACGCACCGAACTGCCCGGCAGGCGCGTCCCACTCTTTGGTCCACAAGAATGCCAGACCAAACTTCTCAATGCTCGGCCAGGATGCCACGATCAGGGATACGATGATGCCGCCCAGCAGCAGCAGCGTCAGCAGCGCGGAGGCTCTTACCATCGCGCTAAAGATGACGTCGCCCAGCTTTCCGGGGGCTTTCATGGTTGGCTTATACTCAGCCATAGGGCTCTCTTCTTCAGTGTTATACCCAATCAATTCGGGTATGTTTCATTTGACAGGCAAAGGCGGAGGGGCTTCCCGCCCATCCGCCATAACTTATGTCAGTGCCTTGTTAACCGCACAAGGGCTTGCATAGCGTCAATGCTTATTTGAACAGCGCGTTACCGCTGCTGTCTTTTACGCTGGTTTTCCACGATGCGCGGATCTGCTCAACCACTTCGTTTGGCAGGGTTGCGTAATCCAGCGCGACGGCTTGCTCACCGCCTTTCTTGAACGCCCAGTCAAAGAACTTCAGCACTTCAGCGCCTTGCTCTGGTTTTTCTTGTTTCTGGTGAACCAGAATAAAGGTGGTGGAGGTGATCGGCCATGCGTCAGCACCGTGCTGGTTGGTCAGGTCCTGAGCGAAAGACTTGCTCCAGTCGATGCCCTTGGCAGCGTTACTGAACGTTTGCCCGGTAGGCTGAACCACTTTACCGTCGGCAGAAATCAGCTTGGTGTAAGCCAGGTTATTTTGCTTGGCGTAAGCGTATTCAACGTAACCGATAGAACCCGGCAGACGCTGAACGAACGCGGCAATACCGTCGTTACCTTTACCGCCCAGACCGGTCGGCCAGTTAACCGTAGAACCGGAACCCACTTTTTCTTTCCATTCCGGGTTTACTTTCGCCAGGTAGCCGGTGAACACGAAAGACGTACCAGAACCGTCAGCACGACGAACAACGGCAATATCCTGATCCGGCAGCTTGGCATTCGGGTTCAGTTTAGTAATAGCCGGGTCATTCCATTTCTTGATTTTACCCAGGTAGATATCGCCCAGGGTCTTGCCATCCAGCGTCAGATCGCCAGATTTAATGCCCGGGACGTTAACGGCCAGAACGATCCCACCGATCACGGTAGGGAACTGGAACAGGCCATCTTCAGCCAGCTTATCATCAGCCAGCGGCGCATCAGATGCACCAAAATCAACGGTTTTTGCTTGAATCTGCTTAACGCCGCCAGAAGAACCAATACCTTGGTAGTTAACTTTATTACCCGTTTCTTTCTGGTAAGAGTCTGCCCATTTGGCGTAGACCGGCGCTGGGAACGTAGCACCTGCACCGGTAAGGTTTACGGCAGCTGAGGCGTTGACCGCCGTCAGAGAGAAGGTTGCCATAACGAGACCGGCAATCGTGGTACGCATCAGTTTCATAATCCCTCCTGTGGGATTTTTTAAAGGTGTCGACCCAGATTCTTTATTGATCAGAGTGTAGTTCGCAGGAGGAAAAATAGGACAATTACATGACAGTAAAATGTATTGAATATGACAGTTTTATGACATATAAAAAATGTTCAAGGTGAATTGCACTGCACGCGGCATGTTATCTGAATCGGCGCGGCGCCAAGTCAGGCCATTGCACGCAACCAGGCCAACAAATCTGCCTGAAAAGTATCAGGGAATAAAGGGGAGGGCGACAACAAACAGTAACAGGAACCCTCTTCGACAAATCCCAGCGGTGCCGCCAGAACGCCACTGGCAATATCATCTCTGACCAATTGCCAGGGCCCAATGGCAACCCCTAATCCGGCAACGGCAGCCTGTAAACTGAAATAAAAGTGTTCAAACGTTTGCCCATTACTGTCATTAAGTGGGTGTTGGGTTACCGCACTCCACGTTTGCCAGGCGCTTAAGCGCGTGCGGCTGTGTAACCGTGGCGCGGTGGTTCGCAATGACAACCCGTTTTCACCGGGAGAAAACCAGTCAACCACGTTATCAGGCCGGCAAACCGGCCCAACTTTCTCACTGAACAGGTGTTCTGCATGGTAGCCGTCAGGTAACGGGAAATCATCGCGCCGAATCGCCAAATCAATGCCAGCATTAAATGAAAATGCGCCTCCGCCAGCAACCAAATGAATATCCCGATCCGGATGTTTTGCCTGAAACGCGGGCCAACGGGGGATAAGCCAACGCATCAGCAATGTGGGTTCACATGACACCACCCAGCGCCTTTGCTGGCGCGCGCTGGCACGCAATTCACTGGTGGCACGCTGCATGACCGTCAGCCCTTCATGAACCGCCTGCGCTAGCGTGCGGCCTGCTTGCGTCAGAAAAACCCGGCGACTGCGTCTTTCAAACAGCGCAACCCCTAAATCATCCTCCAGCATACGCACCGCACGACTGATCGCACCGTGCGTAAGGTGTAACGCCTCGGCTGCGCGCGTGAAGTTCTCAAACCGTGCTGCGGCTTCAAAACAGCGCAACGCTATCAGTGAAGGGAGGCGGGTTTGATTTACCTCTAATCGTGAGTCTAACTCACCATTGCTGTCAGAAATCATCGTTAGTTATCCCTATGGGGTTTGCATAGCATATTGATATCTAATTTGATGTTCAAAAGGTTATCTATGATCGAGTATCTCGCAGTATTCACAATAACACTGTTTGCCGTTATCAGCCCAGGGCCTGATTTTGCCATGGTGACACGCAATAGTCTGATGCTGTCGCGCCGGGCGGGAATCTTAACGGCTGTCGGGATCGGTGGCGGTATTCTGGTGCATATGAGCTATACCCTGATAGGCATCGGGTTGATCATTCAGCAATCACTGTGGTTGTTCAATATTATCAAACTGATTGGCGCGGCATACCTTATCTGGCTCGGGGTGAAAATGTTGCGCACCAAACCCACCCGCACCCAGTCCGATACCGGCATCGCCTCCGTTTCCGATGGGGTAGCGCTACGCACCGGCTTTCTCACCAATGTACTAAACCCGAAAACAACGATATTCATCGTCAGCCTGTTTATGCAGGTGGTCAGCCCGCAGACACCGTTGGCGGTACAAATCGGTTACGGCATTTTTATCTCGGTAGCGCACATCTCATGGTTTTGTCTGGTCGCCCTGTTCTTCTCTTCGGGCGCAATACGCCAACGACTGCTCGACGTGCGTCATTGGATTGACAGAACCTTTGGGGGTGTGTTGGTGGGGTTGGGGGTGTTGTTGGCTTTGGCGCGCAGGTAAGATAGCGAGAGTTATCTGCTCAATTCAGACAACGGTCTGGTCTTTTTTATTGAAGTCCAGGCCAAAAAACAATAGAACGGCGTTAAATATCACTAAATTAAAGAAACAACAGTGAAATATCAATAAATCACAAATAAATAGCATGGTGTTAAATATCTTTATAGCTGTACGTTAAATCTTAAAAAAACTTCGTAGCACACAAATCATTAGCCATAAAAACAGAGAGCAATTTAAAAATACCACTATAAAATCAAAGCAGTCATTAATTTGTTTTATCTATAAGAACAACATCAAAAAACCAATAACAAACTAATAGTTATCAAAGTATGATTAAATTAATTTGAATTAACATGAAACCGCATTAGATTTATAATGTGGACCTCCCCAAACCAACCGGTAAAACAACCATCACCCATAGATATTTGTTTTCTTGGTTCATTATTTTAAATAAAAACCCCTGTATAAACCTAAGAGAGTCAAACATGACAATTACACTTAACCACTATCGTGACTACAGACCAAGCGGAAAGATATACGCTTTCTGCGAAGGTCATGTAGAAAATAAAAAAATAGTATATTCACTGTATCAAGAAGGAATTTTAATTCAGGAAAAAAAAGGACGCGGTGATGAACTACTTAGCTTTGATATCCCAGAACCTGCTACATTCACGCTATCGGCCAAAGTGTATTCAGCAGATAGATCTGTTCAGGAGTTACATTCTGGTGATATTGTTGTCCCCCCCGTTCCACTATTGCCGCCGCCACCGCCGCAGCACTTTAAAAGTTTGAAGGGCTACCTGGCACTGGTTCAAGGGGTAGATAATTACCTGGAAGTCAAATTTTATGAAAATGGGCTTGATAAACTAAAAAATGAAAAAGAAGATCGCGTTCCACTTTATTATAGTTTAAGAAGCCAACTGGTTTTTGAACCGAGATTTACACAAAAAACAATAAATAAAATATCAAAAATATCGCCAGTATTAGCACAGTGTGCTTACCTCTATAAAGTTGATCCCAACATTCCCGAAGCACAATTACTGGCATTAGCTCAGGAAATTGAGAGACTCGACTATGTGGAGTATTGTGCATTGTTAAGTAAACTCGTATATCCGCCTCCATTGGATAATTATGAAGAACCGGATTGTGCATCATCTTCCCAACCGTTAAATACAGAAACGATTGATGATATAACACATACTCAACATGAGGGTGACCAACCGCAACCTTTTTCTACTACGCCAAACTTTACCTCTCGGCAGGGTTATTTGGACCCTGGACAAGGAATGAACATACGTGCTGCATGGGCGCGCAATGTTTCTGGAATAGGTACCAGGGTACACATATCCGATTTTGGTGTAGAAAACCAACATGAAGACCTGATTGGTGGTGTCAGAGTGATAACGAGTCGTCCTAATAATCAATCACGTGAACACGGTACTGCAACAACAGGAGCGGTTAGAGCTAATAACAATACTTTCGGTGTCACTGGAATTGCATTTAATAGTTTTACCTATTTTTATGATATTAGCATACATGATTTAGATCGTATTATCGGGAATTTTCTTCCTGGCGATATTATTGCTATAAATATTGAGCTTGTATTTTCGACTGGGCAACGAGTTCCCATGGTGCATGATGTTGCATGGTGGAGCCGGATTAACTCTCTGGTACGCTCTGGTGGAGTAGTGGTATTTGCCGGGGGTAACGGTGGACACAATCTTCGTCAATTGAGTATATTCAATGACTTGGGTGACAGTGGTGGCATCATGGCTGGAGCATGCAGCTCTCAAAATGGACAGAGAATGTCTTTCTCTAACTTCAATTTGTATCTCAGTGCTAACTCCTGGGGTGAGAACGTAACGACAACGGGTTATGGTTTCTTATTTAATGAAGCGCCATTCCCCTTACGCACCTATACTGGCTCATATGCTGGCACCTCGAGCGCAACACCGCTGTTGGCTGGAGCCATGGCGCTTATCCAGTCCTACACTAGAGCGACTTATCGTGTGGTATTAAATTCTCGAGACATGCTGCAAGTTATCGAACGCAGTGGTTCACGACAGGCACAAGGGCAGGGTATTGGTGTTAGACCCAATGTGAATGAAGCGCTCAGAGAAGTTGATATTTTGTTAGGGGGAACAACACCACCTCCGCCACCACCTCCGCCGCCGCCGGGGTATCCTGCATGGCAATTGGGTGCGCAGTATGAAGTGGGGCAACGGG
Source organism: Candidatus Symbiopectobacterium sp. NZEC151 (assembly GCF_025962655.1). Classification (GTDB taxonomy): domain Bacteria; phylum Pseudomonadota; class Gammaproteobacteria; order Enterobacterales; family Enterobacteriaceae; genus Symbiopectobacterium. The sequence continues at coordinate 252,378 of NZ_JAGFPE010000006.1, forward strand.
TGTCCTATCAAGGACTTAATTATCAATGCATACAACGGCATCGAGCAGACTCACCGGCCTGGACACCACCGCGGGCTCCCACGCTTTGGAGAAGGATATAGGAGCACATTTCTGATTAGCTAAAATAAATACCGGGCACTTGCTGCCCGGTATTTGTATTCACGAGTCAATCAGATTAGCAGTTACTCTACCGTCACCGATTTCGCCAGGTTACGCGGTTGGTCAACGTCGGTGCCTTTGATCAGCGCCACGTGGTAGGAAAGCAACTGCAACGGCACGGTGTAGAAGATTGGGGCAATCACTTCTTCCACATGCGGCAGCGGAATAATGCGCATGTTTTCGCTGCTGGTAAAGCCCGCTTCTTCGTCGGCAAACACATACAGTTCACCGCCGCGCGCGCGCACTTCTTCGATGTTGGATTTCAGTTTTTCCAACAGCTCATTGTTGGGCGCAACCACTACCACAGGCATATCTGCATCAATCAGCGCCAACGGGCCGTGCTTCAACTCACCCGCCGCGTAGGCTTCTGCATGGATGTAGGAGATCTCTTTAAGCTTCAGCGCCCCTTCCATTGCGATAGGGTACTGATCGCCGCGCCCCAGGAACAACGCATGGTGCTTATCAGAGAAACCTTCCGCCAGAGACTCAATCAGCTTGTCCTGCGACAGCATCTGCTCAATACGCGCAGGCAGCGCTTGCAGGCCGTGAACGATATCGTGCTCAATCTGGGCATCCATACCGCGCAGGCGGCCAATACGCGCCACCAGCATCAGCAGCACCGTTAACTGGGTGGTAAACGCCTTGGTAGATGCCACGCCGATTTCCGTACCGGCTTTGGTCATCAGCGCCAAATCGGATTCACGGACCAGCGAAGATCCCGCCACGTTACAAATCGCCAGCGATCCCAGATAGCCCAGCTCTTTGGACAAGCGCAGCGCTGCCAGCGTATCCGCCGTTTCACCGGACTGGGAGAGGGTGATCATCAGGCTATTGGCACGCACCGCCGGTTTGCGATAGCGGAATTCAGAGGCGATTTCCACATCACAAGGTACACCTGCCAATGCTTCAAACCAGTAACGCGATACCATGCCTGAGTTGTAGGACGTGCCGCAGGCAATAATCTGAATATGCTGCACCTTAGCCAGCAGTTCATCCGCCTTCGGACCCAGTTCAGACAGATTCACTTCACCGTGGCTAAAACGCCCTTCCAGGGTGTTTTTGATCGCCAGCGGCTGTTCGTAAATCTCTTTCTGCATGTAATGGCGGTAAGCGCCTTTGTCACCCGCGTCGTAATTGACTTTGGATTCAATCTCTTCGCGCTCAACCAGTTCGCCCGCGCGACTAAATACACGCACGGTACGGCGCGTCACTTCAGCCACGTCCCCTTCTTCCAGGAACATAAAGCGGCGAGTCACCGGCAGCAGAGCCAGTTGGTCAGAGGCAAGGAAGTTTTCACCGACACCACGGCCAATCACCAGCGGACTCCCGGAACGGGCCGCCACCAGCACGCTCGGATCGCGGCTGTCCATCACCACCATACCGTAAGCACCACGCAGTTGAGGGATCACGCGTTTTACCACGTCCACCAGCGCGCCGCCGGTCTGTTGCTGTTCCCAGTGCACCAGGTGCGCAACCACTTCAGTATCGGTTTCAGAAACAAAGCGATAGCCGCGTCCGATCAGCGTTTCACGCAGCGGTTCGTGGTTTTCGATAATGCCGTTGTGAACGATGATAATGGGGCCAGAGACGTGCGGGTGCGCATTCTCTTCTGACGGCTCACCGTGCGTTGCCCAACGGGTATGGGCAATGCCGGTACCGCCCGCCAGCGGATGTTCTTCCACCGCTTGCGCCAGCATCTGTACCTTACCCAGACGACGCACGCGGGCAACGTGCCCCTCAGCGTCAACCACCGCCAGCCCCGCAGAGTCATAACCACGGTACTCAAGGCGGCGAAGCCCTTCTAACAGAATTTCAGAAATATCGCGTTGCGCAACTGCGCCTACAATTCCACACATGGATGTGTATTCCTATACGCGTGACATATTGTGTCACTTTCGACGTCTTTGACCTGATCGTGCCGGTTTTTCCGGCGTCCCCGAGCCTTGTAGAGAGTGGGGGATTATTATGTTTTGCGCAGTGCTTTAGCCTAAAACACTGCGCAAAACCGCCTCCACGAACCGGGAGGCGATATCACTTATTTTTTCTTAACGGACTATTTTTTCTTAACGGGCCGCGCCCACCCGGAAATGTGGCGCTGTTTTACCCGGCTTATCACCAGCGCATTCTCTTCCACATCACGGGTTACCGTGGTGCCAGCGCCAATGGTAACGCCACTGGCTACGGTCACAGGGGCCACCAGTTGACTGTCAGAACCGACAAACACCCGATCGCCAATCACGGTTTTGTGCTTGTTGGCACCGTCATAGTTACAGGTGATGGTGCCTGCGCCAATGTTCACATCATCGCCGATTTCTGCATCGCCAAGATAGGTTAAATGGCCCGCTTTTGAACCTTTGCCCAAGCGCGCCTTTTTCAGCTCAACAAAATTGCCGACATGTGCGCCCTGTGCCAGCTCGGCCCCCGGTCGCAAGCGCGCGAACGGCCCTACCGTACAGTCAGCGTCCAGAACCGCATTTTCTAACACGGTGTACGGACTGAGGATACAGCCGTCGCCAATCACGCTGTCTTTGATAACACAGCCCGCACCAATCTCAACCCGGTTCCCTAAAGAGACCTGGCCTTCAATGATCACATTAGCGTCAATACTAACATCACGTCCGTGGGTTAAGGTGCCACGCAGATCAAAACGCGCGGGATCAAATAACATCACGCCCGCCAATAGCAGCTTATTGGCCTGTTCCCGCTGATAGACGCGCTCCAGCGTCGCCAGTTGCAGGCGGTTGTTAACCCCCTCCACTTCGCTCAGGTTATCAGGATGCACAGCCTCAACACGACGACCTTCGGATGCCGCCATGGCGATAATGTCGGTGATGTAATACTCGCCTTGCGCGTTGTTATTGTTTAACTGACTCAGCCAACGCTTCAGATCCTGACCGTTTGCCGCCAGAATACCGGTGTTGATTTCGTTAATTTGACGCTGCTGTTCCGTCGCGTCTTTGTGCTCGACAATTCCGACCACAGATCCCTTCTCATCGCGCACTATGCGGCCATAACCGGTAGGATCGTCCAGTTTCACCGTCAGAAGCGCAATGCCGCCCTGTGGCTTATGCGCCAGCAAGCGCGCCAGCGTGGCAGGTGATATCAAAGGAACATCACCGTACAGCATCAGAATATCTTCATCATCAGCAAAAAACGGCGCTGCTTGCTGCATGGCATGCCCGGTGCCGAGCTGCTCCGCTTGCAGTACCCAATTCAAATCCGGGTTGGTTAACCTGTCTTTCAGTAAATCGCCACCGTGTCCATAGACCAAATGCACCTGTTTGGCACCGGTTTCCATAGCTGCATCAATCACATGCTGAACCATCGGCTTGCCAGCGAGCGGATGAAGTACTTTTGGAAGATCGGAATACATACGCGTTCCTTTGCCAGCGGCAAGGATAACCACGCTCATGACACTGTTAGACATGCACCACCCTGATGAAACGAATTGATAACCCACGGATTCAATTGAGTGAAAGTAAACCCGTTCTCGCCGCGGAATACTACATATTTTTCAACGAAAAATACCGTCACGCAGCGCCTGATAAGGAAAAAAAGCATGTTCCCAAGTCTACCCCGTGCAGGCGGTTTCTTTTATTCATTTTTTCCGAAAAATGGCTAATCGATAGTGAATTCAAGTTTCAGGAAAAACAGACTTTTGTTTTATATGTTTCCATTTGTGACAAACGCAAAAGAAACAGCGTTTCATTTTTGTCATCATAGCCCCACAACTCATAAACAATACCCAAGGGGATACAATGAAACTCAGTGCTTTACGGCTTGCCACGGTAGCCCTGGCGCCGTCCTTTCTGTTCCTTAGCATGACTGCACACGCCACTGAACAACCCGCTCCGGTATGGCATAGCATCGCCTTCGGCCAATCGACCGACGTTAACTTCTCTTCCAACGTACTACCGGAAAAAATTGGCGTTAACGATGTCACCATCAACGGCAAAAAACTGGCGGTTGACGATAAAGCCGACCTCTCAGCGCCGATCACCATCGAAAGCCGCGGCGGAAAAATCGCCAACACGCACGATGGCTTAACCTTCTTCTACACCACGCTGCCGGCCAATGTGAACTTCACCTTGCAAGCCACCGTGACTGTCGATCAGTTTGGCCCGGAAAATGGCGCTAAACCGGCCGCACAGGAAGGGGCGGGGATTCTGGTGCGCGACATTATCGGTGCACCGCGTCAAAACCCGTTGAAGGAAGGCTATGAGGAGTTCCCTGCCGCCTCCAACATGGTGATGAATGCCATCATGACGCAGGATAAGAAATCCCACACGGAAGTCCGCTTGCAAGCCATTGTGCGTAACGGCGTGATGCAGCCGTGGGGCAATGCGGGTGCCAAGATCACCAAGACCAACATTCAGGAAAAAATCAACCTGGAACAGACCCCTTCTTTCCGTATGAAGGTGGAACGCACCAATGATGGTTTTGTCACGTCCTATGCGCCGAAAGACAGCGACAACTGGGTAACCAAAGACGTGAAAGGGGCGGATCTGGTCACCAAACTGGATAAAGACCATTACTATGTGGGCTTCTTCGCATCGCGTAACGCCAAAATCACCGTCAGTGATGCGCAGTTGACGACCTCTCCGGCACAAACCAAAGCGTCGCCGGAATTCAAATTTGCCGCATTTGCCCCGGTATTGCAGGTGATGTCCTCGACCAAGAGCGCGAGCGATAACTATGACGTGCAACTGCGTGCCAACTATGCCGGTACCGTCACCATCACTCAGGGCGACAAGGCGCTGGGCGCAGCACATACCGTTAAAGCCGGTGAGTTGCTGAGCGTTCCGGCCAAGCTGAGTGCAGGCACTGACTTCAAAATCGTTTATCTGCCAACAGAAGGCGATGATAAAGCCGCGAAAGAAGCCACGTTCAGCGTAGAGAAGGTCAAACTGGCCGACGCCAAGAATGTCTATGTTTCTGCGCAAGGTCAGGCAAGCAGCGATGGCAGCAAAACGGCCCCGTTAGATTTCGCAACCGCCATTAACGTATTGCCAGCAGGAGCAACCTTATGGCTAGCAGACGGCGATTACAGTGCTTCTTCTATTCCCGTCAGCGCCAGCGGCAGCCAGAAAGCACCGAAAAAACTGTTCGCTCAGGGCAAAAAAGCAGTGATTCACGGGCTGCAACTGAACGCCAGCCATTGGCATGTGAAAGGCATCGAAATCACTGAGAAGCCGTTCCGTATCGAAGGCAGCTACAACACCATCGAACAAGTACTGGCGCACCATTGTGACGACACCGGGATTCAGGTTTCTTCTTCCGGTGATGTGGGCCGTCCGCTGTGGGCCAGCCATAACCTGATTCTGAACTCAGAATCACACAGCAACCAGGACCCAGGCAAAATCAACGCCGACGGTTTTGCAGTGAAAATGCGCGTGGGTGAAGGCAACGTGATTCGCGGCGCGTTCTCTCACAACAACATCGACGATGGTTTCGACCTGTTTAACAAGATTGAAGACGGTGCGAACGGCGTTGTGGTGATCGAGAATTCAATTGCCATGAACAACACCAGCAACGGTTTCAAAATGGGTGGCGAAGGTCAGCCGGTGGCGCACAAGGTGAAAAACAGCATCGCGGTTGGCAACCAACTGGATGGTTTTACTGATAACTTCAACCCCGGCGCGCTGGTGGTAGAAAACAACACGGCGCTGGATAACCAACGCTTCAACTTTATTTTCCGTCCAAGCCCTTACTCTGGCCCGGAAAAACAAGGCGTGTTTAAAAACAACGTGTCCCTGAAAACCCAAGAAGGCAAGTACGACGACGCCGTGGTGGGTAACGTGGACAACAGCAACTTCTTTATCAAAGACGGTCGCTCTGTTAACGCTCAGGGCAAAGAGATCACCGTGAAGAACTTTGTCTCCGTCAACGTGCCGGAAACCTTCGCACGCGATGCGAAAGGCAATCTGGTACTGGGTGATTTCCTGAAGAAAAAATGATTGACTGAAAAAAGTCTGGATAAGCGGCGGGGATAACCCCGCCGTTTTTTATCGATAAAAAAAGGCCGATCTCTCGATCGGCCTTTTTTACTGAAGGCGCACGTCACATCGCTTTTTTAGTCAGCTCAATAACACGCAGCTTCGCAATCGCTTTCGACAATTCTGCGGAAGCCTGTGCAAAATCCACATCGCCATGGGAATTGCGAATGTGATCTTCCGCTTTACGCTTGGATTCCAGCGCACGCGCCTCATCAAGGTCCTGCCCACGGATGGCGGTATCGGACAGCACGGTCACAGAGTTCGGTTGCACCTCAAGGACGCCGCCGGACAGATAGATATACTCTTCTTCGCCGTGTTGCTTAACAATACGCACCATACCAGGTTTAATGGCAGTGAGCAGCGGGGCGTGGCCAGGGTAAATCCCCAGTTCGCCCTCACTCCCCGTCACCTGGATCTTTTGCACCAGGCCGGAGAACATTTCCTGTTCTGCGCTAACGACATCCAGATGGTAAGTCATAGCCATATCAACCTCCTAACAGACGTTACAGTTTCTTGGCTTTTTCCACTGCTTCGTCAATGGAGCCAACCATGTAGAACGCCTGCTCCGGCAGATGGTCGTATTCACCGTCCATGATGCCTTTAAAGCCGCGGATGGTGTCTTTCAGTGACACGTATTTGCCCGGAGAACCGGTAAACACTTCTGCCACGAAGAACGGCTGCGACAGGAAGCGCTGGATTTTACGCGCACGGGCAACGACCAGTTTGTCTTCTTCAGACAGCTCGTCCATACCCAGGATCGCGATGATATCCTTCAGTTCCTGATAGCGTTGCAGAATGGACTGCACGCCACGCGCTACGTCGTAGTGTTCCTGACCAACCACCAGCGGATCCAATTGACGGCTGGTGGAATCCAGCGGGTCAACGGCCGGATAGATACCCAGAGACGCGATTTGACGGCTCAGTACCACGGTCGCATCCAAGTGGGCGAAGGTGGTGGCTGGCGACGGGTCAGTCAAGTCATCCGCAGGGACGTATACGGCCTGTACGGACGTGATAGAACCGGTTTTGGTGGAGGTGATACGTTCTTGCAGCACACCCATCTCTTCCGCCAGCGTCGGCTGATAACCTACCGCAGAAGGCATACGACCCAGCAGTGCGGATACTTCCGTACCGGCCAGGGTATAACGGTAGATGTTATCGACGAACAGCAGTACGTCACGGCCTTCATCACGGAATTTTTCCGCCATGGTCAGGCCAGTCAGTGCTACGCGCAGACGGTTGCCTGGCGGCTCGTTCATCTGGCCGTAGACCAGTGATACTTTGTCGATAACGTTGGAGTCGGTCATTTCGTGGTAGAAGTCGTTACCTTCACGGGTACGTTCCCCTACACCGGCAAATACGGAGTAACCAGAGTGCTCGATCGCGATGTTACGGATCAGCTCCATCATGTTTACCGTTTTACCTACACCAGCACCACCGAACAGGCCCACTTTACCGCCCTTGGCGAACGGACACATCAGGTCGATAACCTTGATACCCGTTTCCAGCAGTTCCTGGGAGTTGGAGAGCTCTTCGTAGCTCGGCGCTTCACGGTGAATCGCCCAGCGCTCTTCTTCGCCGATCTCGCCTTTCATGTCGACCGGTTCGCCCAGTACGTTCATGATACGGCCCAGCGTGGCTTTACCTACAGGTACTTCGATCGGGTGGCCCAGGCTGTTTACTTTCAGCCCACGACGCAGACCGTCAGAAGAACCCATTGCAATACAACGAACAACGCCGCCGCCCAACTGTTGCTGCGTTTCCAGCACCAGTTTTTCAGCACCGTTTTCAACCTCAAGCGCATCGTACACGTTAGGTACGGCATCTTGCGGGAACTCGACGTCGACCACGGCGCCGATTACCTGGATGATCTTTCCAGTTGCCATCTTGAATCCTCTACGTAATTCGACAATACGTAATTCGTAAACCTGGTTTAAACCGCGGAGGCTCCCGATACGATCTCGGTGAGTTCCTGCGTGATGCTGGCCTGACGTGCCTTGTTGTAAACCAACTGAAGCTCTTTGATCAGGTCACCGCCGTTATCGGTTGCGGCTTTCATCGCAACCATACGAGCGGCCTGTTCACTGGCCAGGTTTTCTACGACGCCCTGATAAACCTGAGATTCCACATAGCGGCGCAACAGGGTATCCAGCAGCGACTTAGGATCGGGTTCATACAGGTAATCCCAGGATTTCTTCTTCAACTCGCCATCTTCCGCAGGCGGCAGAGGCAGCAGTTGAACCACTTGGGGTTCCTGAGACATGGTATTGATGAACTTGTTGCTCACGATGAACAGCTTATCCAGACGACCTTCATCATAAGCTTGCAGCATCACTTTTACCGGCCCGATCAGTTCGGACAGGCTAGGGTTATCCCCCATGCCGGTAACCTGAGCAACAACGTTACTGCCCACAGAACCGAAGAATGAAACCCCTTTGGAACCAATCAGCGCCAGATCGCTCTGTACGCCTTTATCGCTCCAGGCTTTCATGTCTGCCAACAGTTTTTTGAACAGGTTAATGTTCAAGCCACCGCACAGGCCACGGTCCGTAGACACCACCAAATACCCGACGCGTTTAACGTCACGCTCATCCAGGTACGGATGTTTATATTCCAGATTCCCTAACGCCAGGTGACCAATCACCGTGCGGATGGTCTCTGCATAAGGACGGCTGGCCGCCATACGATCCTGCGATTTACGCATTTTGGAAGCGGCGACCATTTCCATCGCTTTAGTGATCTTCTGCGTGTTCTGGACGCTTGCGATCTTACTACGTATCTCTTTTGCGCCGGCCATCTTTGCATCTCCTCAATGCCTGAAGGCCTGCCATCAGGCAGGCCTACGGGCGTTACCAGGACTGGGTTGCCTTGAAGGTATCAAGGATAGTTTTGAACTTACCCTCGATCTCATCGTTATAAGCGCCAGTCTGGTCGATTTGTTGCAGAAGATCGCCGTGCTCGCGGTCGGCATACGCCAACAGCGCCGCTTCGAAGCTGCCTACTTTCGCCAGTTCTACATCAGCCAGATAGCCACGTTCAGCGGCGAACAGCACCAGAGACTGCTGCGCAACCGACATCGGCGCATACTGTTTCTGTTTCAGCAGTTCAGTTACTTTCTGACCATGATTCAGCTGCTTACGCGTTGCATCATCCAGATCCGAAGCGAACTGGGAGAACGCCGCCAGTTCACGATACTGCGCCAGCGCGGTACGGATACCACCGGACAGTTTCTTCATGATCTTGGTCTGCGCTGCACCACCCACGCGGGATACGGAAATCCCTGGGTTAACCGCAGGACGGATACCGGCGTTGAACAGGTTAGATTCCAGGAAGATCTGACCATCGGTAATCGAGATTACGTTGGTCGGAACGAACGCGGAAACGTCACCTGCCTGCGTTTCGATGATCGGCAGCGCCGTCAATGAACCGGTTTGCCCTTTCACTTCACCCTTGGTAAACGCTTCTACGTAATCGGCGTTAACACGCGCCGCGCGCTCCAGCAAACGGGAGTGGAGGTAGAATACGTCGCCTGGGTAAGCTTCACGACCTGGCGGACGACGGAGCAGCAGGGAAATTTGACGATAAGCGACGGCCTGTTTGGACAAGTCATCGTAAATAATCAGTGCATCTTCACCGCGGTCACGGAAGTATTCACCCATCGCACAACCGGCATACGGTGCCAGATATTGCAGTGCAGCAGATTCAGACGCGGTAGCGACCACCACGATGGTGTTGGCTAATGCGCCGTGCTCTTCCAGTTTACGCACCACGTTAGAAATAGTGGAGGCTTTCTGGCCGATAGCCACGTACACGCACTTGATGCCGGAATCGCGCTGGTTGATGATGGCGTCGATAGCCAGTGCGGTTTTACCCGTCTGACGGTCGCCGATAATCAATTCACGCTGACCACGACCAATCGGGATCATGGCGTCAACGGACTTGTAGCCCGTCTGTACCGGCTGATCAACGGATTGACGTTCGATAACGCCTGGTGCGATCGCTTCTACCGGAGAGAACCCGTCGTTCTCAACCGGGCCTTTGCCGTCGATTGGTGCACCCAGGGTGTTCACCACGCGGCCCAACAGACCACGGCCAACCGGCACTTCCAGAATACGGCCGGTACACTTGACCTTCATGCCTTCGGCAAGGTCAGCGTACGGACCCATCACCACCGCACCTACGGAGTCGCGCTCCAGGTTCAGGGCGATAGCGTAACGGTTGCCGGGCAGGGAGATCATCTCCCCCTGCATAACATCGGCCAGGCCGTGTACGCGGATGATCCCGTCACTGACGGAAACAATAGTACCTTCATTGTGAGCTTCGCTCACCACATTGAACTGAGCAATGCGCTGCTTGATCAGTTCGCTGATTTCGGTGGAATTCAGTTGCATGCTCCAGTCCCCTTAAGACTGCAAGACGTCTGCGAGGCGTTCCAGACGACCGCGGATGCTGCCATCTATCACCATGTCGCCCGCGCGGATCACCACGCCTGCGACAACAGACTTATCAATTTTGCAATTCAGCTTCACTTTGCGTGACAGGCGTTTTTCCATGGCGGAAGTAATCTTGTCCAGCTGCGATTCACTCAGTGCGCTCGCGGAGGTGACTTCGACGTCAACCGTCGACTCCTGCGCGGCGCGGAGTTGCGCAAACTGTTCCAGAACTTCAGGAAGCACCAGTAAACGCCCATTTTCCGCCATTACCTTGATCAGGTTCTGGCCGGGCTCATCCAGCTGATCGCCACACACGTCAATGAAGGTGCTCGCCAGCATATTCGGTGCCATAGCACCAGACAGCAGAGCGGCAACCTGTTCATTGCGTGTGACTTCAGCGGCAAACGCCAGCATGTTCTGCCAGCGTTCAACGGCCTGATGTTCAACCGCAAAGTCAAAAGCTGCTTTGGCGTAGGGGCGAGCTACCGTGACAAATTCAGACATCGGCCCCTCCCTCCTTACAGTTCAGCGACCAGTTTATCAACGATGTCGCTGTTAGCAGCTTCATCCACGGAACGTTCAATAATCTTCTCGGCACCGGCAATCGCCAGCATGGCAACCTGTTTACGCAGCTCTTCACGAGCACGTTTACGTTCGGCTTCAATTTCAGCCTGCGCCTGCGCCACGATTTTGCTACGTTCAGCTTCTGCTTCCGCTTTGGCCTCATCCAGGATCTGAGCACGGCGTTTATTGGCTTGCTCTACGATCACCTGAGCTTCGGCCTTGGCTTTTTTCAGCTGATCGGTGGCATTGGCCTGCGCTAAGTTCAAATCTTTTTTGGCGCGTTCCGCAGAAGCCAAACCGTCAGCAATCTCTTTCTGACGCTTTTCGATGGCAGCCATTAACGGCGGCCATACAAACTTCATGCAAAACCAGACAAACAGGACGAACGCAATGGCTTGGCCGAGGATTGTTGCATTAATATTCACAGCACAATGCCTCTTTTAAGTTAAATGATTGATGTTAAATACCTAACCGGCATTACCGAGTTAGGCGACCGCAAACATCACATACAGGCCCAGACCAACAGCAATCATCGGGATGGCGTCAACCAGACCCATAACGATAAAGAACTGTGTACGCAGCAGAGGAATCAGGTCAGGCTGGCGAGCCGCACCTTCCAAGAATTTACCACCCAGAATGCCGATACCGATCGCAGCACCGATCGCCGCCAGACCCATCATCAACGCGGCAGCCATGTACAGCAGATCCACACTCAGGTTTTCCATGACAGTCTCCAGTTTGTTTCAGTTAGAACGTTATTGTGTTGAAAGAAAAATCAATGCTCTTCAGATGCCATCGAGAGATAAACAACCGTCAGAACCATGAAAATAAAGGCCTGAAGCGTAATGATCAGGATGTGGAATATTGCCCAAGGCACATTCAACAACCATTGCGACCACCACGGCAGCAAACCGGCAATCAGGATGAAGATCAACTCACCCGCATACATGTTGCCAAACAGTCGCAAGCCGAGTGAAACCGGTTTGGACAGCAGGCTGACACCTTCAAGAATCAGGTTGATGGGAATAAAGACCGGATGGTTGAAAGGCTGCATGGTCAGTTCTTTAACAAAACCGCCAACGCCTTTCATTTTGATGCTGTAGAACAGCACCAGGATAAACACGCCCAGCGCCATGGACAGTGTGATGTTGACATCCGCCGTCGGTACTACGCGCAGGTAAGGCAATCCAATCCAATGCTCACCGATAAAGGGCAGAAGATCGATCGGCAACAGGTCCATGGCGTTCATCAGGAACACCCAAACGAAAATGGTCAGCGCCAAAGGGGCGATAAGTTTGCTTTTGCCATGGAACATGTCACGCACATTGCCATCAACAAAACCGATGATCATCTCCACAAAGGTTTGCAGTTTACCGGGCACGCCGCTGGTCGCGTTCTTTGCAACCTTGCGGAAAATGACCAGAAACAGGATCCCAAGTGCGACTGAGAAAAACATCGAATCGACGTTAATCGACCAGAACCCCGAACCTACCTGTAAATGTTTCAGGTGATGACCGATATACTCTTGGGGAGTAGATGCAGACATGATGTTCCTTACCCTGTTGTTGTTAATACGGTAACGGTTAACGAATCTTACGGTTAACGATGGCTGGCGCCACTATCTGCATTATCAGCACCGCCAGGTAGGTCAGACCAAGGGGAACAAACGCCGCCTTGAACAACCCTAACGCCACCACCAGCAACGCGATGGTGATAAATACTTTCAACGCCTCACCAATGGCAAACGACCAGGCAACGCGCCCCTCTATGGGCTTACCCGCCTGATGACGCAAGGCGAACAGTACAAAGCACACGTTCGGCAGCCACACCGCCAGTCCTCCGGCTAAAGCGGACGCGCCCGCCTCAACACTGCGCAGGCAAAAAACGGCGCTGACCAAAACGAACGTAGCCGCCTGTAGCATCAACCCCAAAAAGGCCGGTTTTCCACTGTAAAGGGAGACAGACATGCGTTTTGCTCTTCATTCCTGTTCCAGAGGCTGACTGACGTATAAAACTGCCTTTATTCCATCGAGTCAAGCGGCAAAAAACGAGCAAATTATACGGTTCACGCCTGCGAATTCAATCGATAAGTAGCAAAAAGGTGAACAATAATTTAAATCTCTTATTCAAGCCCTATTTTTACTAACAATCCTGACAACGGCCGCGGCTCGCAAGCCTTTCTATAACCCGATAATATGTGATATCAATCACATAAAAATGACATATACACTTTATATCAGATCTGTTTTTTTTAAGTCTTTAGCAAAAATAGCTATTTATCTTAATTAAATTCAAATAGTTAAATAATGACTCGTTTTAAAACTCCCCGAAAACATCCAATGCACTGCGTATTGACATCATTAACATTATTTCTTTATGTCTTTAACATCTGGATTTTTCATTCGCTATTTACAACAGCAATTAATTTCTCGGGTTACTATTCGAAGAGAAACAAATAGCATGCAAGGCTGCCAGGTTTTGTAAAAAAATGGTGATCGGTGTCCATTTTTCCGCAAATAATACCCTTCAGACTCAAAAGGTCTCTCTGATACAATTAGTTATAATTTATTTGATAAAACGCAAAATTAGTTTGGTTTAAGAATCACCAAATGGCGTTCACCGTCCAGTTCGGGTACCGATAAACGCACAATACGCACTACCTCTATCGACGTAGGCAATGCGGTTAATTCCTCTTCTGGCACTACCCCTTTCAAGGCATAAAAACGCCCGGTTACAGGCGCAGGCAGATGTTTGCACCACGCCAGCATATCAAGCAAAGAGGCAAAAGCGCGACTGATAACGCCATCGAAAGGCGGCTCAGCGGTGAATTCTTCGACCCGAGACTGCACTGGAAAGACATTATCCAGCTTGAGTTCATGCTGAACCTGGCGCAGAAAACGCACGCGTTTTCCCAGGCTATCGAGCAGGGTGAATGACGCAGACGGACGAACAATAGCCAGTGGAATGCCCGGTAATCCCGGTCCGGTTCCCACATCGATAAACCTATCGCCCTGCAAATGCGGCTCAACCACGATGCTATCCATGATATGACGTACCAGCATCTCCTGCGGGTCGCGCACTGACGTGAGATTATAGGCCTTGTTCCACTTGTGCAGCATGTCGACATACTGGATTAGCGAATTTTTTTGTTGTTCACTGACCAAGATGCCAGCCCGCTGCAACAGAGCGTCTAATTTTTGTTTCACGCGCTTATCCTGCCATATCTGATGAAACGTGGCTGCCAGGAACAGCCACAAAATGACACACCGTCGTGCACTATCTGCGCCGGTTATCAGGCGCTGCGGCGCAGCAGCCCTTGTTTTTTCAGCCAAACCAGCAGTATAGAGATTGCTGCTGGGGTAATTCCTGAAATACGCGAAGCCTGGCCAATGGATCCCGGTTTGTGGTCGTTGAGTTTGGCTTTCACTTCGTTGGAAAGCCCACTCACCTGACGATAATCCAGATCCGCTGGCAGCACGGTACTCTCATTGCGCAGCTGTTTTTCAATCTCGTCCTGCTGGCGCGCGATGTACCCTTCATACTTCACTTGAATCTCAACCTGCTCCGCCGCCTGAACATCCGTCAGCGCGGGCGAGAACATCGGTAACGTGGTCAGGGTGGCGTAATCCATCTCAGGGCGACGCAGCAGTTCCTCGCCGGTCGCTTCACGCGACAGCGGCGTTTTCAGCAACGCATTGACAGCCTCTCGCTGTTCACTGTGAGGGTGAACGCGAATTTCACGTAGACGCTGGCGTTCCTGCTCAATCTGTTCCAGCTTCTCGTTGAAGCGCGCCCAGCGGTAATCGTCCACCATACCGAGTTCACGACCCATTTCAGTGAGACGCAGATCGGCGTTATCTTCGCGCAGCATCAGGCGGTATTCAGCACGCGAGGTAAACATGCGATAGGGTTCTTTGGTGCCGAGCGTACACAGATCGTCCACCAGCACGCCCAGATACGCCTGATCGCGACGTGGGAACCAACCGTCCTGATCGAACGCCAGACGTGCCGCGTTCAAACCGGCCAACATGCCCTGGGCAGCGGCTTCTTCGTAACCGGTTGTGCCGTTTATCTGTCCGGCAAAGAACAAACCGTGGATAAATTTACTTTCCAGCGTGGGTTTGAGATCGCGCGGATCGAAGAAATCGTATTCGATAGCATAGCCTGGGCGCACGATCTTGGCGTTTTCCATGCCTTGCATCGAACGGACGATTTGCCACTGTACGTCGAAGGGCAGGCTGGTTGAAATGCCGTTGGGGTAAATCTCGTTACTGGTCAGCCCTTCAGGCTCAAGGAAAATCTGGTGCGCATTGCGATCGGCAAAGCGCATCACCTTGTCTTCGATCGACGGACAGTAGCGCGGCCCAATCCCCTCGATCACACCGGCATACATCGGGCTGCGATCCAGGTTATTGCGGATCACCTCATGGGTTTTTTCATTGGTATGGGTGATGTAGCACGGCATCTGCGCCGGGTGCTCGCTGGCGTTCCCCAGGAACGAGAACACCGGCATTGGGTTATCACCGTGCTGTTGCGCCAGTACGCTGAAATCAATGGTGCGCGCATCGATACGCGGTGGCGTACCGGTTTTAAGACGGCTGACACGCAACGGTAGCTCACGCAGTCTGCGCGATAGCGGTATCGAGGGCGGATCGCCAGCGCGTCCACCGCTGTAGTTATCCAGGCCGATATGAATTTTGCCGTCAAGGAATGTCCCAACGGTCAGCACCACCGTTTTGGCGCGGAATTTCAGTCCCATTTGGGTGACAGCGCCGACCACACGATCGTTCTCAACGATAAGATCGTCAACCGCCTGCTGGAAGATCGTCAGGTTCGGCTGGTTCTCCAGCGCGGTGCGTACCGCCTGACGATACAGCACGCGATCCGCCTGTGCACGCGTAGCACGCACCGCAGGGCCTTTGCTGTTGTTTAGTATTCTAAACTGAATACCACCCCGATCGACGGCGCGAGCCATCAGGCCGCCCATGGCGTCGATCTCTTTAACCAGATGTCCCTTTCCGATCCCACCAATAGCCGGATTGCAGGACATTTGTCCCAGCGTATCGATATTGTGTGTCAATAACAGGGTTTGACGCCCCATGCGTGCCGCTGCCATGGCGGCTTCTGTGCCCGCATGACCACCGCCGATCACGATGACGTCAAAAGGATCTGGATAAAACATGGTACTGCACCTCGCGTGGTGTTAACGAGAATAGTCGGGTTAACGATGTGTGCCTAAGATCATTGCTTGCCTTGGGGAAGGGGATTCTACTCAAGTTTACGCAAACGACAAGCCCGTTGGATCGTCGGTAGTTAAAGAAAGATCTTTTTATATAGAGATCTTCTTATTGGATCTATTATTAGGATCCGCACTGCTTGTGGATAAGTTATTTTTCCAGATGAAGATCAACGAATTGTTGATGATCGTTTGCTGTGAATGATCGGTGATCCTATACCGTATAGCCTGGGATCAAAATAGACAGTTATTCACATGACAAAAAACGAACAGCGGTTGTTATTGGGATAACTACCGGTTTTCACCCGGATATACATAAAGTTATACACAATTAAGTGGCTAAATAAACCGCTTAATTGAGTAATTCTACCCACGGAGCCAACCAGATTTCTGCCGGATCCTCGGGAATATCGTGTTGGGTGATGTCGATCTGTAACATCTCGCCGATCCTTTTTGCGCCACGATCCGCAAGAATACGATCCACCGTAACGATCGCACCGCAGAAGGTGTCATACTCTTTGCTGCCGATCCCGATCGCGCCATAACGAACCTCCGAAAGATCCGCTTGCCGATCGCTAATCTGTTTAAACAACGGTTGCAGGTTGTCCGGTAAATCACCAGCACCGTGGGTTGAGCTCACCAGTAGCCATATTCCGCTCTGCGGGAGGTCGTCCAGTTGCGGGCCATGCTGAACATCAGTGGAAAAGCCTTGCTGTTCCAGTAACTCGGCCAGATGTTCTGCCACATACTCCGCACTGCCTAACGTACTGCCGCTGATAAGCGTAATGTCTGCCATGCTCGATCCCGTCAGAATAAAAGATGCGGTATTGTACGCTGTGATCGAGCTGTTATCTACCTGTGGATAATAGGGATATACCTGTTGGCATTTACGGAGTGATCGTCCGCATGATCGGGTTCTGGAGCGAGATCAGGGTTTCCGTGGACTGAATTTCATCGATGGTCTGGATCTTGTTGATAAGTACGTGTTGCAGTGCGTCAATGGAACGGCACATCACTTTGATGAAAATGCTGTAGTGCCCGGTGGTGTAGTAGGCTTCTACCACTTCTTCCAGGTTATTCAGTTTCTCAAGGGCTGAGGGGTAATCCTTGGCGCTTTTTAAAATGATGCCGATAAAGCAGCACACGTCATAGCCGAGTTGCTTCGGGCTGACATCGACCCGGGTGCCGACAATAATGCCTGCCTGCTTCATTTTCTCAACGCGAACGTGGATGGTGCCGGGGCTCACCGAAAACTGCTTGGCCAATTCGGCATAAGGGGTGCGGGCATTTTCCATCAAGGCGTTAAGGATGCCGCGATCGAGATTATCGATCTGATAAATTTCAGTCATAATTTTTCCTTATATTTAGCTCTTTCTCATTTTTAGCATGCGTTAAATGAGGAATCAAAACCATGATGCCTGTTTCTTTGCTGGATTATTGAGTTTCACCGCCATTCTATTGCTTAATTGCACAATAGACAGTGACGACGGACATGGGTAAATGAAAAAGAGCTATATCGAAAAACAACAACAAATCGCGTTTGTGAAATCCTTTTTCTCCGCACAGCTGGCGCAGAAGTTGGGTCTGATTGAAGTTCAGGCCCCGATTCTCAGCCGCGTGGGCGATGGCACTCAGGATAACCTCTCTGGCAGCGAGAAAGCGGTGCAGGTACACGTGAAGGCGTTGCCTGATGCCACGTTTGAAGTGGTGCACTCCCTGGCGAAATGGAAGCGTAAAACCTTGGGGGAATATGACTTTAGCGCCGGGGAAGGGATCTACACCCACATGAAGGCGCTGCGCCCGGATGAAGATCGTTTAAGCCCGATCCACTCTGTTTATGTCGATCAGTGGGATTGGGAACGCGTGATGGGAGATGGCGAACGTTCCATCGACTATTTGAAATCCACCGTTAACCACATTTATCAGGCAATCAAAAGCACCGAAGCAGAGGTCAGTAGCCAGTTTGGCCTGACGCCTTTCCTGCCGGAAACCATTCATTTTGTCCACAGCGATACGCTGCTCAAGCGTTATCCTGAACTGGATGCCAAAGGGCGCGAACGCGCCATTGCCAAAGAGCTGGGCGCGGTATTCCTGATCGGCATTGGCGGGGCGTTGTCCCACGGTGAGCGTCACGATGTGCGTGCGCCAGATTATGATGACTGGTCGTCAGCGGGTGAACAGGGTCTGAAAGGACTGAACGGCGATATCCTGGTGTGGAACCCGGCGTTAGGCGATGCCTTTGAGCTCTCTTCCATGGGGATTCGTGTGGATGCTGATGCGCTTCAACGTCAATTGACGCTGACGGGTGATATCGATCGTCTGGCTCTGGAGTGGCATCAGGCGCTGCTGCGTGGTGACATGCCGCAAACCATCGGCGGCGGTATCGGTCAGTCTCGTTTGGTGATGTTATTGCTGCAACTGGCGCATATTGGTCAGGTTCAGTGCGGTGTGTGGCCACAGCCGGTCAGAGAGTCCGTGCCTGCGTTGCTGTAACGCTATGGGGATTTCGATGGCGCTACGCTCAGGCGTGGCGCAACCGCCGCAGTAAACGTCCTTTTAACCCGGTATCCACGTGCCAGATATGGTCAAAGATGTGCAGGATGCCGGGTTTTCCATGTTGTGACATCGCGACGGCATGAAAACGATGGTGATGTTGCTGCTGTCGTTGCCGAACGCGTTGTACGGTCTCTTCAGGCAAGCGCTGAGCGATGAAATCAGAAATCATCACCGCATCGGCATCGTGCCACACATCATCTTCCAGCTTGTCCAGCAACGCTGACATACAGGCTGCCATATCGGTGCCGCCACGAAATGATTGGCCGAGAAAGCGCGTGGCCTGTTCGATACCGGTGACGGCAGTTAACTCATAGCGCACGATGTCGGTGGCAAACAGCATGATGTAGCAACGGCGATTATCGGCGAGGGCGACGCGCATCAGTGCCAGGCAGAAGGCTTTGGCGCAGCGTTCATTGAAACCGCCCATCGACCCTGAGGTATCGACGCAGACAATAAAAGGCCCTCTGGGCTGCTGTTCGTTTTGCTGATGCGAAACCGGGCGCTCAATCACCTTTTCGTGCCAGCTTTCCCCCTGCAACCGATAGGTCAGCAACCGCCGTTCCAACAAGCGACGGTAGAATTCGTATTCCAGCTCTTTAATGCCCATAGCGGCGAGCTCTGCGGGGAGCAGGCGCAGAATATCATCGCTTTGATGGATGCCATCCACTTGCTCTGGCACCGTATCCGTTTCGCGCACCATGACGCGAAACGCTTCGCGCGGTGCTTCGGTAGAGAGAATGGATTTGGTTTCCCTACTGCGACCTAAACGCTCGGCCAGGCGCTGTAGTGACGGCTGTTTTTGCAGAAAATCACCGAAGTTAATCAGGGTTTGCAGCTCGGTTTTTATCAATTTTCCCGCGCTGAGATCCCATAAGCGTCCGGCGGCTGTTTCGTTCTCCGCCAGTACGGCTTCCAGTTTGCCGGTCAGCGTTAGCCGCTGTTGTAATTCATCGAGCAGGATCTCTTTTTCTGCTTCCATCAATTGGTGGTGCAAGGAGACCGTTTGCAAAGAGAGGCTCATTTTCCAGCGCTGCAAGAACAGCGCGTGGAAGGCGTTGCTAAATCGCTGCCCAAGCGTCGGTTCTGCATGTGCGATCAGCTTGTTAGCCTGAGGAAGAAAAGGCGAGTCCACCGTTTGCAGCGTATCAACGATACGCGGAATGCGTGACTGAAAGGTCAGATTGTCGATGGCCTGAGTATTTTGATAGCAGGTAAATTCCCGCTCCAGATCGGCCGGTGCCACGGTGGCACGCAGACGCTGCTTGAGCGACGCTTTCCACTCGGGCAGATCGTGCAGCAGCGCCGCTTTCATTCTTGGGTGCTGTTCAAGAAAGGTCGTGAGCTGTGGCGTCGCCAACAGCGCGATAACCAGGTCGTCCAAGAGCTCGTTTTCGTCAATGGACAACAGCATTTCCAGCGATTCCAACGTCAACATTCGATCAATCCTGTAACGAGAGCTGTATCTGTTCGTCGACCTGTTGCAGGCTGTCTTCTATTTTTGCCAGCCAGTCGGCAGGGATGAACAAACACGGTTGATGGTGGTGAAACAGACGTCGCTGCTCGCGCAGTTGTTGACGCAATTTCTCATATTCATCAGTAAGTTCTGTCGGTAAGGTACAGTCTCGTTTTTCAGGTAAAGAAAGAATGGTGGTCTGTAGGCTGATATCGCGCACCGCAAGATGAAGGTGGTCATCCACGTACATATCGAGGTGCTGGGTAAACCCGATGCCGTTGAGTTTTCCCCTGATTTCGCCTTCTCCGCCTTTTTGCAGCCATGACTGCAAGGCGTTTTTTTCTAACACGATATGTGTCACATCAATATTATTCAGTACCAACGGACGCTGCAACACCACGGTCAGCGTCTCTTTATTCAGCGTTGCTGGCAGCAGGTAGTGGGCTTTACGGCTGAGGAATGCCCCCTGCTTTTCGACCGTGATCGCCTGCAACTCGCTTTGTTGCTGCTGATATTGCTGCCGTTTCACGTTTAATTGCTGCAAGCGGAACAGCAGTGCCTGTTGCTGATAGGCGTGCGCAGTGACGAGCTGCTCGGTGTGCTGCTCCACCAGCGTCTGTGAATCCCTATCATGCCACAGGCAATCTTTCAGCAAGATGACATCGAGCGGAACAATGCTTTCACGGCCAGAGAAGAACGCACAGGCTTGCAGCAGTCGCAGCGCTTTCTTCCAGCGTCGATCGGAGACGTACGGCGCGTTGTCTGTGGTATTCAACTGTTGGCGCAGCGCATAAATCAGTTCAAAGCAGGCATCCGGCAAGGCGATGCGATCGATGGCGCTTTGCCATGCCTGATACTCTTCGTCGCTGACGCTCAGTGACGGTGGCACCGGGTTGTCACGATCGCTACCGTTGTGGGTTAGCAATGCGCGGAAGTTTTGTTTTTCCTGCACTTTATCCAACCACAGGCGAATCAGCATGCGGTCATAGAGTGCTTCTAAGCTGCTGTCTGATTCGGGCAGCTCATTGGAGGCGGTAACCAACAGCCGCATGGGGATGGTTTCTTCATGGCTGCCGTTGCGAAAGCGCCGTTCATTGATGGCTGTCAGCAGGGTATTGAGAATGGCCGGACCGGCTTTCCAGATTTCATCCAGAAAGACGATTTCCGCCTCCGGCAGGTAGCCGCCGGTAAGACGCTGATAGCGCCCTTCATCTTTTAGCGCCTGAATCGACAGCGGGCCAAACACTTCTTCCGGGGTAGAGAAGCGTGTCATCAGGTATTCGAACGCGCGGGCGTCACGAAAAGCGAACTTCAGGCGACGCGCGATCATGCTCTTGGCGATGCCCGGCGGCCCCAGCAAAAACACGCTTTCGCCGCTGAGCGCGGCGAGCAGGCACAGGCGAATCGCGTGCTGACGTTCATACAGGCCGTGTTCAAGAGCTTGGCTGAGGCGCGTAATACGATCGGCCAAAGAGGCTGATTGAAGCATAAGAGATCCGTTTTTACTCTGATGACGCAAAACAAGGTGACAAGAGATGAAGTCATCAACGACGATGCAATAATATACGGCAGATCACAGATTTTTTTTAATCGTATCTGCGTCGATTATTGCCATCTTTGGCTATGTTAATCAATAAACCAGTTTATTTCTGGATGTTTCGATACGGCGTGAAGGGATGGGTTTTTGCATGAATATATGCATACTGTGCGCTTTCGGGCGAAGTCTACGAAAAACGCGTTGCTCTCCACGCAGTGAAAACAGCGGAAGTCGCAAAGTGAAAACAACAGAAGATAGGCGCTATGAGCTCAGAGCATAAGCAATCGCTTCCTGCCATTACCTTGGCAGCTATTGGCGTGGTGTACGGGGATATCGGCACCAGCCCGCTTTATACATTAAGGGAATGCCTTTCCGGACAGTTTGGATTTGGCGTCGAGCAGCATTCGGTATTTGGTTTTCTCTCGCTGATCTTCTGGCTGCTGGTGCTGGTGGTGTCGCTCAAGTATCTCTCCTATGTGATGCGGGCCGATAACGCCGGGGAAGGGGGGATTTTGACCCTGATGTCACTGGCCGGACGCCACACCAGCGATCGCATGACCTCCATCGTGGTGATCATGGGGCTGATTGGCGGCGGATTCTTTTATGGTGAGGTGGTGATCACCCCGGCGATGTCGGTGCTTTCCGCGATGGAAGGGATTGAGATTGCTGCGCCTGAGCTGGATAGCTACATTGTGCCAATGTCGGTGATTGTGCTGACCTTGCTGTTCGCCATTCAGAAGCACGGCACCAGCAGTGTGGGCAAGCTGTTTGCGCCGGTGATGCTGATTTGGTTTTTGACGCTGGCGGTGCTGGGCGTGCGCAGCGTGATGGAAACGCCGCAGGTGCTTCAGGCATTGAACCCGGTTTACGCCGTGCGTTTCTTTATCGAATACAAGTTTATCTCTTTCTTCGCGCTGGGTGCCGTGGTGTTGGCGATCACCGGGGTGGAAGCGCTTTACGCAGATATGGGGCACTTTGGAAAATTCCCTATTCGCTTAGCGTGGTTCACCGTGGTGTTGCCGTCGTTGGTGCTCAACTATTTTGGTCAGGGCGCGTTGCTGCTGCGTAACCCAGAAGCCATCAAAAACCCCTTCTTTTTACTGGCTCCCGACTGGGCGTTGATTCCGCTGCTGATCCTGGCAACGCTGGCGACCATCATCGCCTCTCAGGCGGTTATCTCCGGCGTATTTTCGCTGACGCGTCAGGCGGTGCGTCTGGGGTATCTGCCGCCGATGCGCATTGTGCATACGTCAGACATGGAATCCGGGCAGATTTATATTCCGGCGATAAACTGGCTGCTGTATACGGCGGTAGTGATTGTCATCGTCAGCTTTGAGCATTCTGGCAATCTGGCGGCGGCTTACGGTATTGCGGTGACCGGGACCATGGTGCTGACCAGCATTCTCTCCGCGACCGTGGCGGTAAAAAACTGGCACTGGCACCGCTATCTGGTGTCAATATTGCTGGTAGCCATGCTGTTGATTGATATTCCGCTGTTTCTTGCCAACGTGGTCAAGATCCTCTCCGGTGGCTGGTTGCCGCTGGCGCTGGGATTAATCATGTTCACCATTATGACGACCTGGAAGAGCGAGCGTTTCCGTTTACTGCGCCGTCTGCATGAACATGGTAATTCACTGGATGCGATGATTGTTTCGCTAGAGAAAAATCAGCCGACGCGGGTGCCTGGTACCGCGGTCTATCTCTCGCGCGCCACGCACGTCATCCCGTTTGCATTACTGCACAACCTCAAGCACAACAAAGTGTTGCATGAAAGGGTGGTGCTGCTGACCATGCGCACAGAAGCGGTTCCCTATGTGCATAACGTGCAGCGCGTTACGGTTGAACAGCTCTCTCCCACCTTCTGGCGCGTGATTGCCAACTATGGCTGGCGAGAAACGCCCAACGTGGAAGAGGTATTTCACCGCTGCTGGCAGGAGGGATTAGCTTGCCAGATGATGGAAACATCGTTTTTCATGTCCAATGAATCGCTGACCATGGGCAAACGGCCCTGGTATCTGCGGGTGCGCGGCAAGGTGTTTATGATGTTGAGTCGTAATGCGTTGCGTGCGGCCGATCAGTTTGAGATACCGCCGAACCGGCTGATAGAGCTGGGGATTCAGGTGGAGATTTAGTGTATGACCAGGCTGATGACAAAGTCACTTTCCCCCTCGTCATCCTCGGCGAAAGCCGGGGATCTCAGTCAGAAGGAACGCGTTTACTCTGTAGGAGATTCCCGCCTGCGCGGGAATGACGGGCTGTAGGCAGGGAATGATGGTGGGTATAGGGCAGTTTGTTAGCAACCTCGACGCCCTCGAAACCGAGGGCGTCATTTTGGGTGACTATTTACCGTTCGATTTTAAGGTTTCCCCTTCCTTGAGGGCAAACAGCTCATCATCACGGGTGGAGACGCGAGCGCTGCCGTCCGGCATGCGATAAGCTCCCTCGGTAAAGCCGGAACCGTTCAGGAACGGGGCAACGGCCTGTGGTTTATTCTTCAGCGTAGCTTCCAGTGCCAACAGCGCGTAGGGATCGATGCTATCAATCGACGCATATTGATATTTGGCGGAGTTCATAAAGAAGCCGTTGTGCAGATTATTGCTGACGATGTTGTCGGCCACTTTTTCGGCTACCGTCAGATAGGTTTTATCCTGCGTTGCCTGCCACAGATCGATCAGCGCAAAAATAGCATACGGGTCGCTGTTCTTGGTGCTGACATTGACGCTGACGCCTTTACCCGGTGCTGCGCCGATATCCCCCAGATCCAATCCCTTGGCGATACCGCGCGCCACTTTCCACAGTTCAGCATCCTTCTCCAGCGTATAGGCGCGGGCGTAGGACAGCAAGAAATCACTGCTGGCCGGGTAGGCTTTCAGTACCGTGCCTTTCTTACCGTAGTAACCATCGCGCGGTAGCGTGTAGTTGGAGAGATCGGTGCCGTTGGCCAGCATCGGACGGAAGGTGTTGTTGCTTTCGTCATAGGCGTATTTGGCAAACGCTTTCAGGCCGTCCAGCGTCCATTTCTTGATATCATCGCCGTCTTTACCCAACTCTTTCGCCAGTTGTAGCTGCATCAGCGCATTCTCGGAATAGAGCGTGCTGGTGCGACCCTTCAGCATCATATTGCCTTCCAGCGCAGCAGGCCCAAATTCTGGTCCGAACTGACGTTGAGCGCGGTCACCGTATTTGGAGTTGGTGTCGCTGTCATCGCTGGTTTCAGCGCGTTTTAATGCCTGCGTGAACTGGTAAACGCCCAGTCCGGTTTTTTTATCGCGCGGCAACACATACTGCTCCGCCAGCCGTTTTGCCCACAGCAGTGCGCCGGCTTCATGGTTATTTTTATAGAGCAGGGAAGCGGAATAGATCAGATCATTACCGGCGTTAAGAAAACTCAGCCCTTTGGTGGCGAAGAACGGCGGTTGCTGGGTAAAGCTGTTATCCCACAGTTTACCTATCTCCTTACCGTACTGACCGTGGCGGCTGGTTTCCAGGATTTGCCAGTCATAAACGTGGGCATTCCAGAACGCACGAATGAAGCGAACCGTAGCCGGTTTATCCACGGCAAACATCAATTCGTAGAAGGGATAGGCATTTTTCAGCTCATGCACCAACTCTTTCTCACTCGGCCCTTCGGGCTGAAGCGTTTTCAAATCGACAAAACGGTGTCCCCCCCAAATCAGCAGGCCGCTTTTATCCTGATAGCGCTCGAAATAGTAACGCACGCTGGTTTTGGCGCGCTGTTGATAACGTTCATCGCCCGTCAGGTTAGAGAGGCCAACCAGTACGCGCATAAAGTTTTGCTGCGCGGAAAAATTGGAGAGTACCGCAGTGCGTCCATCGGGGAAAACCCACTCAAGCTGTTTCCCGGTGCGCGGATCGACACCGCTTGCCAATAACGGTGAAGGTTGGGTGCCATGATAATGGTCGCCCGCTTTATCCAGTACGGTATCGGCATACTGTTTTACGATAGTCAAACGATCGGCGCTGTGCGCCTGAGTGGCGAGCGCGGCCATACAGCAGAGGGCTGCCACAGAGAGGGATAGGTTTTTCATCGTTAGAGTCCTTGTTAACAAACCAGAGATTTTCGGCAGGCGTCAGAGTGCCGTTATTGTTTAAATTGTGAGTAAGGTGATGTGAGCATAAGGAAGTGAGGTGAATCATACGAAAAAAGAAACGCTGTTTTAATAAATGAACTATCTGGTTTCATTGTTTGTTTTTCATTTGTGATTGCGATCAACCTCCTGACACCTGTGGTCAACGGCTATTTTCTAACCTAATGTTTTTCTTATGCCTCTTTTTTGTGATAGCGAAACGTTTCGATGACGATCACAATTCCGCAAACTCTTTTTTGCTTTATCAGGACTTTTTCTTAAACTTTACTACAAGCGAAACGTTTCGCTGTCGTTATCAAAACGAGTGACATAATGAAAAAAGGCGTATTACTCAATTCCGAAGTCTCGAGCGTGATTGCCCGCCTTGGGCACACTGACCAAGTCGTGGTGTGTGATGCAGGGTTACCTATTCCTGACACCACCGCCCGTGTAGATCTGGCGTTAACACACAATGTGCCTACCTTTATACAGGTGCTGAGCGTGATTACGCAGGAGATGCAGGTGGAAGCGGCGATTGTTGCGCAAGAGATTATCGAGAAGAACCCGGTGCTCCATGAAGCTATTCGTGAGCATTTGCAACAGCTTGAACAACACCAGGGAAATTCTATTGCGTTGCACTATGTCAGTCATGAGGCATTCAAGACGCAAAGCGGGCAGAGCAGGGCCGTTTTTCGCAGCGGTGAATGTTCGCCCTATGCCAATATTATTTTGTGTGCTGGCGTAACCTTCTGAGGCCGAGATGGAACCTTTATTACAGTTGCAGGGAATAGTAAAAACCTTTCCCGGTGTAAAAGCGCTGTCCGGTGCTGCCCTGAATGTCTATCCCGGCAAGGTGATGGCGCTGGTGGGCGAGAATGGCGCCGGGAAATCTACCCTGATGAAGGTGCTCACCGGTATTTACCGCAAAGATGCCGGCAATGTTCGCTTCGTTGGACAGGAGGTTGCCTTTAATGGGCCAAAATCGTCCCAGCACGCGGGTATCGGTATTATTCACCAGGAACTTAACCTGATTCCTCAACTGACGATTGCCGAAAATATTTTTCTTGGCCGAGAGTTTACCGGAGTATTGGGGCGTATTGATTGGCAAAAGATGTACGCCGAGGCAGATAAGCTGCTGAAAAAGCTTAACCTGCGCTACAACAGCCGCCGACTGGTGGGCGAGTTGTCGATTGGTGACCAGCAAATGGTCGAGATTGCCAAGGTGCTGAGCTTTCAATCCAAAGTGATCATCATGGATGAACCCACGGATGCACTGACGGATACCGAAACCGCCTCCTTATTCACCGTGATTAAGGAACTGACCGCGCAGGGCTGCGGCATCGTCTATATCTCCCACCGCCTGAAAGAGATCTTCGAGATTTGCGATGACGTGACCGTGCTGCGCGACGGTCAGTTTATCGGTGAGCGTCCGGTCAACCAGCTGCATGAAGAACAGCTCATTGAAATGATGGTGGGGCGCAAGCTGGAAGAGCAGTATCCGCGCTTGAATACCGTGCCAGGCGATATTCGCTTGAGCGTTAAAGACCTGACAGGGCCGGGTGTTGAAGGCGTCAGCTTTACCTTACGGCAGGGGGAAATTCTCGGTGTATCCGGCCTGATGGGTGCAGGGCGTACCGAACTGATGAAGATCCTGTATGGCGCACTTCCTCGCACGCGCGGTGACGTGGCGTTAGATGGCCGTGAGGTGGTGACGCGCAGTCCGCAGGATGGGCTGGCAAACGGCATCGTTTACATCTCCGAAGATCGCAAACGCGATGGCCTGGTGTTGGGGATGTCCGTCAAAGAGAACATGTCACTGACGGCATTGCGTTATTTCAGCCGTGGTTTTGGTGCGCTCAAACATGAAGACGAACGTACCGCCGTCAGTGATTTTATCCGTTTGTTCAATATCAAAACCCCCTCAATGGCGCAGCCGATTGGCCTATTGTCCGGCGGTAATCAGCAGAAGGTCGCGATTGCTCGCGGGCTAATGACGCGGCCGAAAGTGCTGATTCTTGATGAACCTACTCGCGGCGTCGATGTGGGAGCCAAGAAAGAGATCTACCAGTTAATCAACCAGTTCAAGCAGGAAGGCCTCAGCATCATTTTGGTGTCATCCGAAATGCCAGAAGTACTCGGTATGAGCGATCGCATTTTGGTGATGCATGAAGGCCGCTTGAGCGGTGAATTCTCCATTGAGCAAGCCACTCAGGAAGTGCTGATGGCGGCGGCGGTTGGCAAGCAATATAGCGTAAAGCAGGAGTAAGTCAGACATGAGTTCCGAATCTATCACGGCAAAGCGCTGGTTCAGTAAAGAGTGGCTGTTGGAGCAAAAGTCGCTGATTGCCCTGCTGATCCTGATCGCAGTGGTCTCGTCCATGAGCCCTAACTTTTTCACGGTCAACAACCTGTTCAATATCCTGCAACAGACCTCCGTGAACGCCATTATGGCGGTAGGAATGACGCTGGTTATTCTGACATCGGGTATCGATTTATCGGTTGGATCGCTGCTGGCGCTGACCGGCGCGGTGGCGGCATCGATTGTTGGCCTGGAAGTGAATGCGCTGCTGGCGGTGTTTGGCGCGTTGGCGCTCGGTGCGGCAATTGGTGCGGGCACCGGCATTATTGTCGCCAAAGGGAAAGTTCAGGCGTTTATCGCCACGCTGGTGATGATGCTGCTGCTGCGCGGCGTCACCATGGTCTACACCAACGGCAGCCCGATCAACACCGGTTTTTCTGACGTTGCGGATGCCTTTGGCTGGTTTGGTATTGGCCGCCCTCTGGGGATTCCTACACCGATCTGGCTGATGGTTATCGTTTTTATCGCTGCCTGGTACATGCTGCACCACACGCGGCTCGGGCGTTATATCTATGCGCTGGGCGGCAATGAAGCGGCGACGCGCTTGTCGGGCATCAGCGTCGATAAAGTCAAAATTATCGTCTACGCCTTATGTGGGTTGTTGTCCGCACTGGCTGGGATTATCGAAGTCGCGCGTTTGTCATCGGCTCAACCGACGGCGGGCACGGGGTATGAACTGGATGCGATTGCAGCAGTAGTGCTGGGCGGAACCAGTTTGGCGGGCGGTAAAGGGCGCATTGTCGGCACGCTCATCGGCGCGCTGATTCTTGGGTTCCTCAACAATGGACTGAACCTGTTAGGTGTTTCTTCTTACTACCAAATGATCGTTAAGGCAGCCGTTATTTTGCTGGCGGTTTTGGTAGATAACAAAAGCAGTAAATAACCTTCATTCTCACGCATAGGAATTGGATTATGAATATGAAAAAACTGGCTACGCTGGTTTCTGCTGTTGCATTAAGTGCCACGGTGAGCGCCAATGCGTTGGCGAAAGAGTCAATAGCATTGGTGGTTTCTACCCTGAATAACCCGTTCTTCGTGTCATTGAAAGACGGCGCGCAAAAAGAAGCTGATAAGTTAGGCTACAACCTGGTGGTGCTGGATTCGCAAAACAACCCGGCGAAAGAGCTCTCCAACGTTCAGGATCTGACCGTGCGCGGTGCCAAGCTGCTGCTGATCAACCCGACAGACTCAGATGCCGTAGGTAACGCGGTGAAACTGGCAAATCAGGCCAACATTCCGGTGATTACCCTGGACCGCGTGGCGGGCAGCGGCACGGTTGTGAGCCATGTGGCGTCTGACAACGCCTTCGGCGGTAAAGTCGCCGGTGATTTCATCGCGAAAAAATTGGGTGAAGGTGCCAAGGTGATTCAGTTGGAAGGTATCGCCGGAACCTCTGCTGCCCGTGAGCGCGGAGCCGGCTTCATGAAATCCGCTGAGAAAAACAAATTTGTCATGCTGGCCAGCCAGCCCGCCGATTTCGATCGTACCAAAGGGCTGAACGTAATGCAGAACCTGCTCACCGCACACCCTGATGTAAAAGCGGTGTTCGCACAAAACGATGAAATGGCACTGGGTGCGCTGCGTGCTCTGCAAACTGCGGGTAAAACTGACGTGATTGTGGTCGGATTTGATGGCACACAGGATGGTGTAAAAGCCGTAGAGGGCGGAAAACTGGCCGCCACGGTTGCACAACGTCCTGAAAAAATTGGTGAAATTGGCGTGCAAACCGCTGACAAGG
Source organism: Candidatus Symbiopectobacterium sp. NZEC151 (assembly GCF_025962655.1). Taxonomy (GTDB): domain Bacteria; phylum Pseudomonadota; class Gammaproteobacteria; order Enterobacterales; family Enterobacteriaceae; genus Symbiopectobacterium. The sequence continues at coordinate 282,497 of NZ_JAGFPE010000006.1, forward strand.
TCATCAAGGGTGAAAAAGTACAGGCGATTATCCCGGTTGATCTAAAACTGGTTGCCAAAGAATAACGCATAACAACGATAAGCAGCGCCGCCGGAACAAGGCGGCGCTTTTTAATCACTTTTGGGGCGATTTTTATGAAAACGGGCAAACTCGTGGTATTGGGCAGTATTAATGCCGACCATATCCTCAATCTGGCACACTTCCCTCAACCGGGCGAAACGGTGATCGGTAAGCAATATCAGGTCGCTTTTGGGGGGAAAGGTGCTAATCAGGCGGTTGCAGCCGGGCGCAGCGGTGCCGATATCGCCTTTATCGCTGGCGTGGGTGAGGATGACATTGGTGCCCGTATTCGCGAGCAGTTGTCTCGTGACCAGATAGACGTTTCTGCCGTTGAAACCGTTGCCGATGAAACCACGGGCGTTGCGCTGATTTTTGTCAATGGCGACGCTGAGAATATGATTGGTATTAACGCGGGTGCCAATGCCGCGATCACTCCCAATGTTCTGGCGCGCCACCGTCAAAAGATTGTTGATGCTTCTGCCTTGCTAATGCAGCTCGAGTCTCCGTTGGAGACCGTTATTGCCGCTGCACAGTTGGCGCATCAGCATCAAACGCGTGTCATTTTAAACCCGGCTCCTGCCTGTGACTTGCCGGATGAGCTGTTGGCGCTGGTGGATATGATCACGCCGAATGAAACGGAAGCGCAGCGTCTTACCGGTGTTACCGTGCAGAATGAGCAAGATGCCGCACAGGCAGCACAAATATTGCATAATAAAGGCATTACTACCGTGCTGATTACGCTGGGTAGCCGGGGCGTGTGGCTGAGTGAAGATGGACAAGGTCAGCGTATTCCCGGTTTCCGGGTTCAGGCCGTAGATACGATTGCAGCGGGTGATACCTTTAATGGTGCGCTGGTAACAGCACTTCTGGAAAATCAACCGATGCAAACAGCAGTGAAATTTGCTCATGCTGCCGCTGCCATTGCGGTAACTCGCTCTGGCGCTCAACCTTCCGTGCCGTGGCGCAATGAGATCGACGCATTTTTACACTCCCAGGGGTGATACGTGGCCACAATGAAGGATGTTGCTCGCCTGGCGGGCGTGTCGACGTCAACGGTTTCACATGTAATCAATAACAATCGCTTCGTTAGCGATACGGTGCGTGATCGGGTATTGGCGGCGGTGGAGTCTCTCAACTACGCACCGTCTGCGCTGGCGCGCAGTTTGAAGATCAATCAGACGCAAACTATCGGTATGTTGCTAACGGCCAGTAGTAACCCGTTTTATGCTGAAGTGGTGCGAGGCGTTGAGCGCAGTTGCTACGAGCGCGGGTATAGCCTGATCCTGTGCAATACCGAAGGCGACCATAATCGGCTGGACCGTAGCCTGGAAACCTTGATGCAAAAGCGGGTTGATGGCTTGCTACTGATGTGTACCGAGAACCACCGCCCTTCCTCGGAAACCATTAGTCGTTACCCGTCAATTCCTCTGGTGATGATGGACTGGTCGCCGTTTGAAGGCGTGAGTGATGTTATCAAGGACAATTCCCTGCTTGGCGGAGATATTGCAACCCGCCATCTGATCGACAGCGGTTACCGTAATATCGCCTGTATCGCTGGCCCACAAGATAAAACAACGGCCTATAACCGACTGTTAGGCTATCGGCAGGCGATGCAGCGTGCGGGTTTGCCCGTTCCTGATGATTACGTGGTGTTAGGTGATTTTGAGTTTGAAACCGGATATCAGGCGATGCGTAAACTGCTGTCGCTGGCGAAAAGGCCGGATGCCGTGTTCTGTAGTAATGATGCGATGGCTGTCGGGGTTTATCACGCGCTCTATCAGGCGGGATTGTCTATTCCAACGGATATGGCTGTGGTGGGCTATGACGATATCGAACTGGCGCGCTATATGTCTCCGCCGCTAACGACCATTCATCAACCTAAAGATGAATTGGGGGAACTGGCGGTCGATACGCTGTTATACCGTTTGGAACATCCGGATACTGAGCCCTCGGTGCTGGTATTAACGCCAGAGTTGATGATGCGCGAGTCGGTTGCTCATCGGTAAAAAGGATGTACTGCGCGGTAAAATGGGGCAGTTGCGATGAAATAGCGTCAGCTATGCTGGTTTGCTATGCGATTCGCCGAAAAAATACGCACTCAGAAATAAAATTGAAATTAGCCCTTGTCAGAGCACGAGAAGTGTCTATACTGCGCCTCCACTGACACGGCAACAGCGACACGCGGTTGTGGTAACGGTAAGAAGTAAA
>NZ_JAGFPE010000007.1 GCF_025962655.1 Candidatus Symbiopectobacterium sp. NZEC151
TGCCGTGTCAGTGGAGGCGCAGTATAGACACTTCTCGTGCCCTGACAAGGGCTAATTTCAATTTTATTTCTGAGTGCGTATTTTTTCGGCATTGCGTACTAAACATCAGCATTAAACGCGTTTTTTTGCGCCAAGCTGAGCAAATTCATGTGCGAAATGCTCAACCTGTTGCCAATCGGTGTATTCAATCTCTTTACTGCTGTCCGTCTCACCGCCGGTCATTCGCATAATAAGCTGAATCATCACCCGATCGAGCCAACCATAGCGCGGGTAGCGCAATGCACCAGCAAACACACCGCACAGTGCGGGTTGCCACGGTGAGCGCAGCAAAAACTTCCTGGTGTAGGGATTGGTTTGTGCAGTGCGCTTTTCTGGCTTACGAGCGGTCAGATTCACAGAGAAGAAAGCATTTGGCAGACGCTGCAATTCCGCCAAGTGTTGTTTTATAAAGGTGTAGACCTCCGGCTGGAAATGGCCGTAACGCACCGAAGCACCGATCAGAATGCGATCGTAATGCGCGGGTTCGATATGGTCAGCGGCCGTGAGGTTCACCACATCGCACTCTATCTTCCCCTTTAGCACCGTGGCGATATAAGAGGCGATAGCCTTGGTTTGACCATCCTTACTGGAAAAAAGTATCAACGCTTTCATAGGACATTGCTCTTTGGCTTTTTGTTTTAGGTTATGCGCGCCAGAACGTAGGCGTAAACAACACCAGCAAGGTAAAGACTTCAAGGCGCCCGAACAGCATGGTTGAAATCAGAATCCATTTCGCAGCGTCATTCATGGTAGTGAAGTTATCGGCCACTACACCCAATCCTGGCCCCAGATTGTTTAACGTCGCCGTGACAGCGGCAAAAGCAGAAAAATCGTCCACGCCGGTGGCTATAACCGCCAGCATACTGACAATAAACACCAACGCATAGGCGGAGAAAAAGCCCCACACCGCTTCGAGAATACGTTCCGGCAGCGCACGACGTCCAAGCTTTATAGTATAGACCGCGTTAGGGTGCACCAACCGCTTGAGCTCGCGGTGCCCTTGCAAGAACAACAGCAGGATGCGAATCACTTTTAAGCCACCGCCCGTCGACCCTGCGCACCCACCGATAAAGGCAGAGCACAGCAGCAAAACGGGCAGGAATAGCGGCCAGGCGGCAAAGCTGCTGGTGGTAAACCCCGCGGTGGTCGCCATGGACACCACCTGGAAAAACGCCTGATTTAACGTTTGGATACCGCTGTCGTAGACATTATGGAACCACAGCACCAGTGTGCACACCGCCACCAGCGACAGTTGAACAAAGATGAACATGCGGAATTCCGGATCGCGCCCGTATACCTTGAGGCTTCTGCCGCTCAGCATGGCGAAGTGCAAACCGTAATTACAGCCGGAAATCAGCAGAAACACCGCGATGATGGTATTGATGGTGGGGCTGTTGAAATAGCCGATGCTGGCGTCATGGGTTGAAAAGCCACCGATGGCAATGGTGGAAAAGCTGTGCCCGATAGCATCAAACAGTGACATCCCCGCCGACCACAGTGCTACCGCACAGGCCACGGTGAGCAGCACATAGATCATCCATAACGTTTTCGCGGTTTCCGCGATGCGCGGCCGCATTTTGTTGTCTTTCAACGGCCCCGGCATCTCAGCGCGGTAGAGCTGCATGCCCCCAACGCCGAGGATAGGCAGAATTGCCACCGCCAAAACGATGATCCCCATCCCGCCGAACCACTGCAACATCTGCCGGTAAAACAGAATGGCTTTTGGCAGAGAATCCAACCCGACCAGCGTGGTCGCGCCGGTGGTGGTTAAGCCGGAGAACGATTCGAAAAAGGCATCGGTCACGCTGAGGTTCGGATGTTCAGAGAAGATAAACGGCAGTGCCCCTACGCTACCCAGCACGGTCCAAAACAGCACCACAATCAAGAAACCTTCGCGCGAGGCCAGTTCATGCTTGTGTTTACGATTGGGAAACCAGAGCGCGCTGCCAATAAACAGGGCAACCAGAAAGGTTTGCGTGAATGCCCGTCCTGCGCCGTCACGATAAATCAGAGCAACCAGGCCAGGGATAAACATGGTCCCGGAAAACAGAATAACCAGTAACCCAACAATGCGGGTAATGGCGCGCAGGTGCATGGAGAAACATCCTTAACGAGTCATCAAACAGCGCTGAATTATTATCATATAATGGATATTTGCAACGTTCCCCTGCTTATATCGCGCAAACGGCGCACCGTCTCTTCATAAGCACTGTCAGGGATCGCCACCTGCAACGTCACTTCTGCACCGTAATCACAGCGATTCACTTCGCCGCCCATTTGCCGAATCAACGCGCTGACGGGCTCATGTAAGGCATAGTCACATTGTAACCGATACGCCGTGCGCAGCACTTTTTCCAGCGTCTCCACCTGCTTCAGTGCTTGCTGGACACCGCCACCATACGCTTTGACCAATCCCCCGGTACCCAGCGGGATACCGCCATAGTAACGTACCGAGACAGCAGTTATCTCACCGATTCCGCTCCCTATCAGCTGCGCCAGCATGGGTTTTCCCGCCGTTCCCGAGGGCTCACCATCATCCGAAAAGCCGAGCTGTTGCGAATCATCCGGAGCCCCGGCAACAAAGGCCCAGCAGTGGTGTCCAGCATCAGAATAACGCTCGCGCACCTGCTGCACGTAGGCCTTGGCCGCCGCCACACCGTTGGTCGGCGCCAGCAGCGTGATAAAGCGGCTCTTTTTTATCTCTTCGCTGACGCTGACTTCACAAGCCGGAATCTTATAACGTTGCATCAGGCCAGATTCAGATCCCGCGTCATGTTTTCAACGCGTTTCTCATGGAACACGATATTGTCTTCGATGCGAATCCCACCAAACGGTTTCAGCATGTCGATCTTTTTCCAATCAATATGCTGGCTGTATTGTCCACTGCGCCACGGCGCCAGCAATGATTCGATAAAATAGATACCCGGCTCTATGGTCAACACCATACGGGGTTGCATAATACGCGTGCAGCGCAGGTAGGGATGAGCATCTGGCGCGGCCAGGTGCGTGCCGTGTTCGTCCTGCATGAAACCGCCCACATCGTGCACCTGCAAACCCAGCGGATGGCCCAACCCGTGCGGCAAGAATACCCCGGTCAGCCCGCTCTCCACCATCGCCTCTTCGCTCATCCCTTGCACCAGGTGATGACGATGCAGCAGTTTTGCCACGCGCTGATGCATCTGAATATGGTAGTCGGTATAGCGCACGCCGACCCGCATAGACTCAATCAGCGCCTGCTGTTCCTGATTCAAATCCTTGATGAGCTGCGCAAACAGGTGATCGCTTTGCGCGGAATAGGTGCGGGTCAGGTCGGCGGCATAGCCATGATATTCCGCCCCGGCGTCAATCAGGAAACTGCGAACCTCTGACGGTACCCGCTGCTCAAGCTGGGTATAGTGCAGCACCGCGGAGTGCTGATTGAGCGCGACGATATTGTCATACGGCACATCGGTATCCCGATGACCTGTCGCCGTCAGATAGGCCTGATTGATATCGAACTCGCTCATGCCGGACAAAAAAGCTTCATGCGCGGCACGGTGCCCGACCACCGCCGTTTTCTGCGCTTCACGCATACAGAACAGTTCGTAGTCGGTTTTATAGGCCCGATGGTAGTGCAGATAATCCAGTACGGATTTCGGGTTGATATGTTGCGGAGCAATGCCCAGAGACAGCGCACGTTCAGGCACGTAGCCAAGATAGGCCACACGCTCGCGCGCCGCAGGCAGCAGCGAACCAATATCGTCCACCTTGCGCAACACATTCACGTCAATGTCTTTGGTCCAGAAGCTCTCCGGCAATGGCGCAACGTTATGCCAGTAATCGACCGGAGAATAGAACCACAACCGGGGTTTGTTAACGCCGTCTACCCATAGCCAGCAATGGGGCACGTGGGTCACCGGAACCCAGGCTTTAAACTGAGGGTTAACCTTGAAGGGGTATTCCTGATCGTCCAGAAAACGCGTCAGGGGCTCCCCGGAATGAATTAACACCGCATCAAGCTGATGCTGCGTCAGTACGTTTTGCGCGTGCTGTTGCATCGTCGCCAGATGCTGGTGGAACAAAGATGCCAGCTTTTCCATGAAGATCCTCATTAACCACAGCAAGATACGCTCAGTGTATCACAGTGATCGCAGGAGGGTAGCGGCGAGCGCTTTGTGATCGAAATGGCAAATAATTAATCTTTTATTTGCATTTATTTAACATTCGACCACAATCCACTCATCTGGTCGTACCAGATCATTATACGGTTTCTGGAGATCGCTATGCTTTATCAAAGTGAAACGCTCTATGTGCGCTGGTTGGAGGAAGGGATCGCGGAGTTGGTGTTTGCCTCCCCCGGTTCGGTGAATACCCTGGATACCAAAACCGTTGCCAGTCTGGGCAATGCGTTGACCGTGCTTGAGCAGTTGGAAGGCTTGCAAGGCCTGCTGCTGCGCTCGGATAAACCGGCGTTTATCGTCGGTGCCGATATTACCGAATTCTTGTCGCTGTTCGCGGCGCCGCGCGAGCATCTTCAGACCTGGTTGGAACAAGCCAACCGCATTTTCAACCGTCTTGAAGATCTGCCGGTGCCTACGGTAGCCGCCATCAACGGCTATGCCCTCGGCGGCGGCTGCGAATGTGCTCTGGCGGTGGATATCCGTATCGTTACCCCCGCTACGCGCATCGGTCTGCCAGAAGTCAAACTCGGCATCATGCCCGGCTTTGGCGGCTCCGTTCGCCTGCCGCGTCTGTTAGGCGCCGACAGCGCGCTGGAAATCATTGCCGCAGGAAAAGATATCGATGCGTCAGAAGCGTTGAAAATCGGCCTGGTTCAGGCGGTGGTGCCTGATGAAAAACTGGCGGCGGCGGGAGCAGACGTTCTCCGCCAGGCCATTTCCGGTCAGATTGACTGGTTGTCCTACCGCAAACCAAAGCGGGAACCGCTCAAGCTCAATGCAATAGAAGCAGCAATGAGCTTTACCATGGCCAAAGCGGTGGTGGCGCAAACCGCCGGTAAACATTATCCCGCCCCGTTGACCGCAGTAAAAACCGTTGAGGCTGCGGCGGGGATGACGCGCGATGATGCGTTACGCCTCGAGACACAGAATTTTGTGACGCTCACAGCAACCTCAGCCGCACGTGCTTTAGTCGGTATTTTCCTAAACGATCAGTATGTTAAGGGTAAGGCTAAGAAACTGTCAGGTACGGTATCCGTACCGCGGCAGGCCGCCGTGCTGGGCGCTGGCATTATGGGGGGCGGCATCGCCTACCAGTCCGCCTACAAGGGCGTGCCGATTGTGATGAAAGACATCAACGACAAAGCGCTGGCACTGGGCATGGCAGAGGCCGCGAAACTGCTCAACGGCCAGTTGACGCGCGGCAAGCTGGACGGTTTGAAAATGGCGACTATCCTGAGCCAGATTCAGCCAACGCTCGATTATGGCCGCTTTGCGGATATCGATATCGTGGTGGAGGCGGTGGTGGAAAACCCCAGGGTGAAGGGGGAAGTGCTGGCGCAAACGGAAACGCACCTCGCCGAAAATGCCATCCTGGCCTCCAATACCTCCACCATCCCTATCGCGTTACTGGCAAAATCCCTGCAACGTCCTGAGCGGTTCTGCGGCATGCACTTCTTTAATCCGGTGCACCGGATGCCACTGGTGGAAATCATCCGTGGCCCGCAAACCAGCGATGACACCATCGCACGCGTGGTGGCCTACGCCAGCAAGATGGGCAAAACCCCCGTCGTGGTGAACGATTGCCCCGGTTTCTTCGTCAACCGCGTGCTGTTCCCCTACTTTGCCGCTTTCAGCTTGTTGCTGCGCGATGGCGCTGACTTCCGCCAGATAGACAGCGTAATGGAGAAGCAGTTCGGCTGGCCAATGGGACCGGCCTACTTACTGGACGTGGTCGGTATCGATACTGCTCACCATGCACAGGCGGTTATGGCGCAGGGTTTCCCGCAGCGCATGCAGAAAACCGCACGCGACGCTATTGATGTGCTGTTCGAACAGCAACGCTATGGCCAGAAAAACGGGCAAGGGTTCTACCTCTATACGCCCGATAAGAAGGGCAAGCCGGTAAAAGAGCAGGATAAAAGCGTTGATGCGCTGCTGTCGGAGGTCGCCAACGGCAGTCGCACCTTTACCGCACAAGAGATTATCGCCCGCATGATGATCCCGATGGTCAACGAGGTCGCCCGCTGTCTGGAAGAAGGCATTGTCGCCAGCCCCGCAGAAGCTGACATGGCGCTGGTGTATGGGCTGGGGTTCCCGCCGTTCCACGGCGGTGCCTGCCGCTATCTCGATACGCTGGGCAGCCGCGAATACGCGCTACAGGCTGAGGCATTGGCATCCCTCGGGGCGATATATCAGATCCCCGACGGCCTGCGCCAGTTGGCAGAGCGTAACGACAGCTACTATCCCCCAGCGGCACCGCACGCGGGTATCACTCTCGGTTAATCGGCATGAGGTCACAGAATATGGAAAACGTTGTTATTGTCGACACCATCCGCACCCCGATGGGACGCTCAAAAGGGGGTGCATTCCGTCAGGTGCGCGCCGAAGATCTGTCCGCCCACATGATGCGCAGCCTGCTGAGCCGTAACCCGGCGTTGGACGCCCATGAAATAGACGATATCTATTGGGGCTGCGTACAACAAACGCTGGAGCAAGGTTTTAATATCGGCCGCAACGCGGCGCTGTTGGCGGAGATTCCGCCGACCGTGCCCGCCGTCACGGTCAACCGCCTGTGCGGTTCCTCCATGCAGGCACTGCACGATGCCGCCCGCGCCATTATGGTGGGGGATGCCAGCACGTGCCTGATCGGCGGTGTGGAGCACATGGGGCATGTGCCGATGAACCACGGTGTCGATTTTCATCCGGGCCTGAGCCGCACCGTGGCGAAAGCGGCTGCCATGATGGGGCTGACGGCAGAGATGCTGGCACGCATTCATCACATCAGCCGTGACATGCAGGATCAGTTCGCCGCACGCTCTCATCAACGCGCCTGGCAGGCAACCCAACGCGGTGCCTTCCGCCATGAAATCGTCCCCACGGTCGGCCACGACGCCGATGGCATACTGCACGCGTTTCACGATGACGAAGTGATTCGCGCCGATACCACGGTAGAAAGCCTGAGCAGCCTGAAGCCCGCCTTCGATCCGGCGCAGGGCACAGTGACCGCAGGCAATGCCTCCGCCCTCTCTGACGGCGCAGCCGCCATGCTCGTCATGAGTGAATCACGCGCACGGGAGCGGGGCCTGACCGCGCGCGCGCGTATTAAGGCGATGGCAGTGGTCGGCTGCGATGCGTCCATTATGGGCTACGGTCCCGTACCTGCCGTACAGTTGGCGTTAAAGCGCGCAGGGTTGGCGCTGACGGATATCGGGGTGTTTGAACTCAACGAAGCCTTTGCCGCACAAACGTTACCCTGCCTGAAAGATTTAGGGCTGTTGGAAACGATTGATGACAAGGTGAACCTGAACGGTGGGGCTATCGCGCTCGGTCATCCCCTCGGCTGCTCCGGCGCGCGCATTTCCGGCACGCTGATCAATCTGATGGAACAGCGCGACGTGCAGTTTGGGGTAGCGACCATGTGCATCGGTCTTGGTCAGGGCATTGCCACGGTATTTGAACGGGTATGATTTGCCAACGCGCACGTCGGAGCGGTTATCTCTCCGGCGTGGCGCGGAGCACATTCACTAGGCGGAATCGCGCTCAATCAGGGTAAAACCGATATCGATAATCGGGCTTTCCGTGCTTTTTCCTTCAATCTTGTCAGCAAGCAGCGTGGCAGCCTCTTTGCCCATCTTCCAACTGTCGACGCCCAGCGTTGAGATCGACGGCACGTTATGCGCCGCAAACGCCAAATCGCCGAATCCCATGACGGCCAGTTGCTGCGGCACCGCTACGCCTTGCGCTGTCGCTTCCATGATCGCGCCCTGCGCCAGGGTATCAGAGCTACAGACTATTGCCTCCAACGGCTCGCCTTGCGCCAATAGCTGGCGTAGCCCACTGCGCCCCGCCGCCATCGAGGCGGGTAACGGCACAATGATTTCACTCAGCGCGCAGTCGGCTTGGCGCGCTAAGGCATCATATAAACCGTTTTTTCGCTGCGCCGCACGCCGATCCGCGGCCCAAATCAAACCGAAACGCCGATGGCCTTTACCCAGCAGATAGTCTCCTGCGGCAAAGCCAATCTTCTCATGGGAAAAGCCAATCAGCATATCCAGCGGGGTTGGCGTCAAATCCCAAATCTCGACCACCGGAATCTGCGCATTGAGGATGATTTTGCGCAATTCCGGCGTGTGATGAATACCGGTCAACACCACCCCATCAGGGCGACGTGACAATAATGTGGCCACAATTTCCGCTTCTGTTTCATCGGAATATCCCGCCACACACAGCAGCATATGATAGCCGCGCGCGTCCAGCTCATCGCTGATAGCCTGAATGGTATCGACAAACATGGCGTTGTTGATCTGCGGCACCACCACGGCAATAAGCTTGCTGCGGCGAGAGGCCAACCCTCCGGCCAGCAGATTGGGGATATAGCCGGTAATGCGCACCGCCTCCATCACCTTGTCGATGGTTGCCGCCTTCACCAGCTTGGGCGTGTTCAACGCCCGGCTTACCGTCATTGGCGACAGCCCAGATGCTCTGGCGACATCCTCGAGTGTGGGCGTACGCGGTTGGCTACCCTTGGCGCGTTTATCGCTTTTCAATGACGTGTTTCCTTATCAACGGTCAGACTTCCGGCGTTGGCATTATCCTGAATAGTGGAACGGTTTTCCACTCACCTGCCCGGTAGGCAGGATCTTTTCCATAAAATGATTGCGCTATCATTTAAACGATGCCCGTAATATCAATACCAACGCCCCCCTCACAACCCACAGGCTATTACACAGCGACATTGCTTAATTTGTGATCCATTATACAAAAACAGCGCGTAATAATAGCGCCGACAACAGGTTCGATCTAAAAATGTTAGCGCAATCATTTTATTTCAGGATGCCATCATGACCCTACACGCCAATTCAGATGCCGTAAGCTACGCCAAAACTGCACACACCCCGACAGCAGCCGAGACAGGGGATCGTATTGAACAGGTGAAGATCTCCTTAGCCTTTTTACCGCTGGCAACCCCGGTGAGTGATGCCAAAGTGCTGACGGGACGCCAAAAGCCATTAACGGAAGTCGCAATCATATTTGCTGAAATCCGCACCCGGGATGGCTTTGAGGGCGTAGGCTTCAGCTACTCCAAACGCGCGGGGGGTCAGGGTATTTACGCGCATGCCAAGGAAATTGCCGATAATCTGCTCGGCGAAGACCCTAACGATATCGACAAAATCTACACCAAACTGCTGTGGGCCGGTGCTTCCGTAGGGCGCAGCGGGATGGCGGTACAGGCGATCTCCCCGATTGATATTGCGCTGTGGGACATGAAGGCCAAACGCGCCAAATTACCGCTGGCCAAGCTACTGGGCGCACATCGCGATTCGGTGCAGTGCTATAACACCTCGGGCGGTTTCCTGCATACGCCGCTCGATCAGGTGCTAAAAAACGTGGTGATTTCCCGCGAAAATGGCATTGGCGGCATTAAAATCAAAGTCGGCCAGCCGAATACCGCCGAGGATATTCGTCGCCTCACCGCCGTGCGTCAGGCGTTGGGCGATGACTTCCCGTTAATGGTCGATGCCAACCAGCAATGGGATCGTGAAACGGCCATCCGTATGGGCAGGAAAATGGAGGCGTTCAATCTGGTGTGGATTGAGGAACCGCTGGATGCTTATGACGTAGAGGGCCATGCGGCGCTGGCAACCGCGCTGGACACCCCGATCGCCACCGGCGAAATGCTGACCAGCTTCCGAGAACACGAGCAACTGATCCTCGGCAACGCCTGCGACTTCGTCCAGCCAGACGCACCACGCGTTGGCGGCGTGACGCCGTTTTTGAAAATCATGGATCTGGCGGCCAAACACGGTAAGAAACTGGCACCGCACTTCGCGATGGAAGTGCACCTGCACCTCGCCGCTGCCTACCCTATCGAGCCCTGGCTGGAACACTTTGAATGGCTGAATCCGCTATTTAACGAACAGCTTGAACTGCGCGATGGCCGGATGTGGGTCTCTGACCGTGCGGGGTTGGGCTTCACCATCAGCGAACAGGCGCGGCGCTGGACGGTACAAACCTGTGAATTCAAGTAATCGGTAGCGCATCACGTTGCGGCTGGTGCGGGTCTGCCTGGTCACAACGCAAGATGCTTTGGTGCACCTTTGGCACACGTGCTGTTTCCACCCGTTGATGAACTCCGTCGGAAACAGCACGTTTTTTAAGACACTTAAATGAAGGAGAAGGCGTCGCTATACAGGTGGTCAATCAGCGCACCGCGCTCGTTACAGAAGCGCTCGCGAGCAATTTTAGCCATTTCAAAGCGACCGGCGATATAGATATCGTGGCCTGACAGTGTGCCGTAATCCTGTAATACCGCACTGAGCACCGTACCCGTTCTGCCGTGCCACTCCTGTTCCGGTTGCTCAACCACAGGAATAACCTGCAAATGAGCATATTGGCTCGCCAGCGTCTGTAGCTCGTTCAAATCATACAGGTGCTTAATCTCCCGGCCACCCCAGTAAATCGCGACTTCGCGCTCGGGTTGATGCGCCAGCACCGTCAGCAGGATAGAGCGCGCATAAGAGAACCCCGTACCGCCCGCAATCAGGATCAGCGGACGATCGCTCTCTTCGCGCAGCCAGGCCTCACCGTGGGGGATATCCACCGTCAGCGCGCGCTCTTTCAGAATACGATCCATCACCGCCATCGCATACAAGTTCAGCTCTGAGGCCCCCACGTGCAGTTCGATAAACTGCTGTTCCATCGGCGTTGATGCCATCGAGAACGGGCGCTTATCACGCTCATCCATTACCACCATCAAATACTGACCGGCACGGAAAGAGAAAGGGGCTTCCGGCAACAAACGTACCCGATAAACCGTATCCGTTATCGCCTCTACGGATGTCACTTTACAGCTCAATGTTGTCATGCATTCCCTCTAAGGGTGATAAAAGCAAAACGAATAACAGCGGCACACCCTACATCAAGCACGCGGCGGGCTGTCGTTAAAAATGGCAAGCTCATCCCAGATAGCATCGATACGGGCACACACCTCAGGATCTTTCTTGATGGGGTGCCCCCACTCGCGCTGAGTTTCGCCGGGCCACTTATTGGTGGCATCCAGTCCCATTTTGGAACCCAGCCCCGACACCGGCGACGCGAAATCCAGATAGTCTATCGGCGTATTTTCCATCAGTACCGTATCCCGTGCCGGGTCCATACGGGTGGTAATGGCCCAGATCACATCTTTCCAGTCACGGGCATTGATGTCGTCATCGCAGACAATGACAAACTTGGTATACATAAACTGGCGCAGGAAAGACCATACGCCCATCATCACCCGTTTGGCATGACCCGCGTACTGTTTTTTCATAGTGACTACCGCCAGACGATAGGAGCACCCTTCGGGCGGCAGGTAAAAATCGACAATTTCCGGGAACTGCTTTTGCAAAATCGGCACGAACACTTCATTCAACGCCACCCCCAACACAGCAGGCTCATCGGGCGGACGTCCGGTATAGGTTGAGTGGTAAATGGCATCCTGACGCTGCGTGACATGCGTGACGGTAAACACCGGGAAGTTGTCAACTTCATTGTAATAGCCGGTGTGATCGCCATACGGCCCTTCCGCCGCCATTTCGCCCGGTTCAATGTACCCTTCCAGCACAATTTCCGCGCTGGCGGGCACTTCCAAATCGTTGGAGAGGCATTTCACCACTTCGGTTTTATAACCGCGCAGCAGCCCGGCAAAGGCGTATTCGGAAAGCGTATCTGGCACCGGCGTTACCGCACCAAGGATAGTCGCCGGATCGGCACCGAGCGCGACAGACACCGGGAAGCGTTGACCGGGGTTTTCCTGACACCACTCCTGGAAATCCAACGCGCCGCCGCGATGAGATAACCACCGCATGATCAGCTTGTTTTTACCGAGCACCTGCTGGCGATAAATACCGATATTCTGACGCGCCTTGTGCGGCCCGCGCGTAACCGTTAAGCCCCAGGTGATCAAGGGTGCGGCGTCTTCCGGCCAGCACTGCATCACAGGAATACGGGTCAGATCGACGTCTTCCCCTGACCAAACCTGCTCCTGGCAAGGCGCCGATGACAGCCGTTTGGTGGGCATATTGAGCACCTGACGGAATTTGGGCATGTTTTCCATCAGGTCGCGGAATCCTTTGGGCGGCTCAGGCTCTTTCAAAAAGGCCAGCAGCTTGCCGACATCACGCAGCGCCGCCACGCTATCCTGTCCCATGCCCATTGCCACCCGCTCCGGGGTGCCGAACAGGTTGCACAGCACAGGCATGGTATAACCGGTGGGATTTTCAAACAGCAACGCCGGACCACCCGCACGCAGCGTTCTGTCGGCAATCTCCGTCATTTCCAAATGGGGGCTGACAGGGTGGCGAATGCGTTTCAGTTCTCCCTTCTGTTCCAGAAGCGCGAGAAATTCACGTAAATCACGATATTTCATGCTGATTGTCAATGCAGTCTGGGAAAACGACATTATAAGGTTTCTTGCCAATTCTGTCGCTTCTTCGTGCCGCTATTTATCCGCACAGGGTTTTGTTATGCTTCCCGGCAATGTTCATCGACTGACAGATCATCGACACAACACATTATGGAAGCCTGGTATTTATTGTATTGCAAACGTGGGCAGCTGCTGCGTGCCAAGGAACACCTTGAACGCCAGGCCGTTAACTGCCTGAGCCCGATGATCAAAATGGAAAAAGTCGTGCGGGGAAAACGCGCGGAAGTCAGCGAGCCACTGTTTCCCAACTACCTGTTTATTGAGTTCGATCCCGAACGCATCCATACCACCACGATTGCTGCGACACGGGGCGTCAGCCATTTTATCCGTTTCGGCGCTCTGCCTGCCGTCATCCCCGTGAGCGTGATTACCGAACTGGCGCAACACCCGGTGCAGATAATTCACGATCCACAAACGCCGTATCCTGGGGACACCGTGCTGATTACCGAAGGGGTGTTTACCGGACTACAGGCGATTTACAGTGAACCTGATGGTGAAGCCCGCTCCATGCTGCTGCTCAATTTTCTCAACAAGCAGGTGCCGCAAAGCCTCGATAATCGCCAATTCAAGAAGCTATAGTCCGCCGTACCTGATAAAAGAAACGCCGCCGGTGAGAACACTCACGGGCGGCAAACGGATAGGGCTGAACGGAGGAGACGATTAGCGGGAAAGCTGTTCGTCACGCAGCCATTGTGCAACCTGCTTGGCAAAATAGGTCAGCACGCCGTCTGCCCCTGCGCGCTTGAAGCACAGCAGTGATTCCATCACCAACGGCTGCTCCTGAAGCCAGCCGTTGCGAATGGCCGCCATGTGCATGGCATACTCGCCGGAAACCTGATAGGCAAAGGTCGGCACGCCAAACGTTTCTTTAACCCGATGCAGCACATCCAGATAAGGCATACCGGGTTTCACCATCACCATGTCCGCGCCTTCCTGCAAATCCTGAGCCACTTCCTGCAAGGCTTCATCCCCGTTAGCCGGGTCCATCTGATAGGTTTTTTTGTTACCGCCTTTCAGATTGCTTGCCGAGCCGACCGCATCGCGGAAAGGCCCATAGTAGCAAGAGGCGTATTTTGCCGAGTACGCCATGATCTGGGTGTTCACCAGATGCTGCGCTTCCAGCTCAGCGCGAATGGCACCAATGCGCCCATCCATCATGTCGCTTGGTGCAACGATTTCTGCGCCCGCTTGAGCATGACACAGCGCCTGACGCACCAGAACGGCTTTGGTGATGTCATTAATCACATAGCCGTCTTCATCAATGATGCCGTCTTGCCCGTGTGTGGTATAGGGATCCAGGGCAACGTCCGTCAGCAGCCCCAGTTCCGGCACCGCGTCTTTGAGCGTGCGAATCACACGGGGCATCAGCCCTTCGGGGTTGTAGGCTTCCTCGGCATTCAGCGACTTTTTATCGGTATCGATCACCGGGAACAGTGAGAGTACCGGGATACCCAGCTTGGCGACCTCTTCCGCTTCTTTCACCAGAAGATCCAGCGTCACACGATACACGCCCGGCATCGAAGGCACTTCCTGACGCTGATTTTTGCCTTCCATCACAAACACGGGATAAATCAGGTCATTGACCGTCAACTGATTTTCAGCGACAAGGCGACGGCTGAAATCATGACGGCGTAAACGGCGCAGGCGACGGCCAGGAAAAGCGCCGGGAAAAACATTGCTCATAATTATTCTCCAGAATCATGGCAGCCGGAAAATCCGGCGTGCGTTTTCATCTACTTTTTGCCCCAACATACTGGCGTCTTCATCGCGCCAGACAGCAACTTGCTGAACGATATGCGGCAAAAAGCAGGGTTCATTACGCCGGGATGCAGGTTTTGGTGATAAATCCCGGGGTAACAAATAGGGAGCGTCTGTTTCCAACAACAGGCGATCGATGGGAATCTGTTTTAGCAGATGGCGAAGTGCAATTCCGCGCCGTTCATCGCATACCCAACCGGTGATGCCTATCGACAGTCCAAGGCGCAAGCACTCATCCAGTTCCTGTTCGGTCCCCGTGAAACAGTGCAGCACCGCTCCCGGCAGCTTATCCAGCCAGGGAGAGAGTAGCGCGATAAAACGCGCATGGGCGTCACGGCAATGCAGAAAGACGGGTAACGCCAGCTCTGCGGCCAACGCTAACTGCGCGGTAAAGGCGTGTTCCTGCTGATCGGGCGTTGAGAAATTGCGATTAAAATCCAGCCCACACTCGCCCAGCGCCACAACGGCTGGCTGTTGTGCCAACTGCGAAATCTGCTCCGCCACCGCCGTCGACCAACTGCTGGCATCATGGGGATGCACGCCCGCCGTCGACCAGCAATAATCTGGGTATTCCTGTGCCAGTGCCAGCGCCTGTTCACTTTCATGCAGGTTGGTTCCGGTGATGATCATCCCGCTCACCGCAAGCGCCTGAGCACGCTCAATGACCAGAGCACGGTCGTGAGCAAATTGGCTATTGGTCAGATTGACGCCGATATCAAACATGGACATTCCTGAATGGGTAATGACATTCCCGCACTGGCGAGCGTGTCCTGAAGGGAGGCGGATGTAATCGGGAGGAAATCCCCGCCTAGGCGGGGATCACAACAGGATTCAGGACGACGGGCCTTCTTTGCTCTCTTCTGCCTCTGCCTCGCGTTCTTCTGCATCAACCTGACGGCGACCTTTCCCCACGTAAAAACGCGAGCAGAACAGGCCAACTTCAAACAACAGGTACATCGGAATCGCCAACAAGGTCTGCGAGAACACGTCCGGTGGCGTCAACAACATACCGACAACGAAGGCTCCGACCAGCACATAAGGCCGCTTCTTCTTCAAATCTTCCGTGTTGGTCACGCCGCTCCAGCACAGCAGTACAATCGCAATCGGTACCTGGAAAGAGACACCAAACGCCATAAACAGCGCCATCACGAAATCGAGGTAGTTGTTGATATCGGTGGCGATTTGTACACCCTGCGGCGCTGTCTTGGCAAAAAAGCTAAACGCCAGTGGGAACACCACAAAGTAGGCAAATGCCATCCCCGCGTAGAACAGCAAGCTGCTGGAGAACAGCAACGGCATCATCAGGCGACGTTCATGTTTGTACAGCGCCGGGGCGATAAACGCCCAGACTTGATACAACACCAGTGGTGCAGCGACAAACACCGACACGATCATCGTCAGTTTAATCGGCGTAAAGAACGGAGAGGCCACGTCGGTGGCAATCATACTGGCCCCGGCGGGCAGTTGCTCAATAAGCGGTGCCGAGACAATCTGATAGATATCGTTAGCAAAAAAAACCAGCACGACAAATACGCCCAGCACACAAAGAATGCTGTTTAACAGGCGTTTGCGAAGCTCAATCAGGTGACTGATTAACGGTTGTGTATCTTCAACGGCCATAGACTAGCGTTCATCAGCAGAGGGTTGGGAAGGCGCGACAGCCGAGGCAGGCGCTGCGCGCTTATTGGGTACATCATCGTTCGGTGCCACGGCAGCGACAGTCGGCGTTTTTTCAGGCACAACCGTTGCAGAAGGCGCTTCTGGTGAGCTATCCACTGCCGCAGGCGGTGCCACATCGATAAGGGATGAGGGTGACGCAACGGCGGCTTGATCGACAGACGGTAACGCGGCTGGCGAAGACGCCTGTTCGGCGCTGAGAACCCCATCATGAGCCGCTTCAGCATCCGCCAGCGGTTTATGTGGCACCTCACCCAACTGCGCAGTGGCGCTGTCACCGGGTTTCGCATAACCGCGTCGCATGGCATCCGCCGCTTCTTTGAGTTCGTCCATAGAGGCTTTCAGCTCTGGGGAAAGGTTTTTCAGGCTAGCCTGCTCCACCTTCTTCAAACTGTCCTGCAACTCTTGCAACTTCAACTCTTGGGTCAGCTCATTTTGCACCGTAGACGCCAGCGAGCGCAGCGTTCTGACCCAACCAGCAATCGTTTTAACCGCAACGGGCAGGCGTTCAGGCCCGAGAACCACCAGGCCGATCACCATTACGAGCATCAGCTCACCAAATCCGATATCAAACACCGATTATACCTGCTCTTTATGCTGGCTCTTCGTTTCTTCTGATTTTGCGTCAGCCTGTTGTTCCGTGATGGACTTCGTCGCGAAATCGGCATCCTGCTGTGTTTTTTCATTCTGGTTGGCAGATGCGCTGTCAGCGGACGAGGGTTGGTCATCGCTGATGGCTTTTTTAAAGCCTTTAATCGATGCGCCCAAATCAGAGCCTAGCGTTCTCAGCTTGTTAGTACCGAACAGCAGTACCACGATCACCGCGATGATCAACAAGTTCCAAATACTAATACCACCCATACCAATTACCTCTTTTCTACAAAGGGGAGTTATCCATCATCTTTCACACCGCAAACAGTCGTGCGTGCATTTTGTCCAAAAACGAGTCACCGCGCGTTATTCTTGCCCAGCGAATGCATGCCCAGAGGATGCGCCCGGTTTACGTTTCCTGCAACGCCTTTTTCCTGCGGCGGAAAGGCATATAAGGTCAAAGCCGTGACTATTATATACGGCTATTAATAGCGCCTGTCATGATCTGCTTCAACGTGTACGACGCCAACCAATGACCCAGCTCACAACACCAGCGGCCATTAACCCCGCCGACATCACTTCCGGGAGATCCTGACGCCCCACCAACATCAGTAACCCAGCCAGTAGTAGCGTCGCACCTATACCCAATAAATAGTGGGACTGGCTTTGTCGTACTCGCTGCAAACGCAACTCGTCGGTCAAGTGCAAGACGCTTTGCCGCAACTGTCGATGCTGCCGCAAACCATCGTAAATCAACTCGGGAATTTCCGGCAATTTTTCCGCCCAAAACGGCGCTTTTTCTTTCAATCCGCGAATCAGAGCGGCAACCCCCATCTGATCTTTCAGCCACGACTCTAGAAAAGGCTTGGCCGTTTTCCATAAATCCAACTGAGGATAAAGCTGGCGGCCTACTCCCTCAACGTATAGCAGCGTCTTTTGCAGCAAGACCAACTGCGGCTGCACTTCCATGTTGAAGCGGCGCGCCGTGTTGAACAAGTTTAATAACACATGTCCAAAGGAAATCTCTGCCAATGGCTTTTCAAAAATGGGTTCGCACACGGTACGAATCGCAAATTCAAACTCTTCAACATTGGTGTCGGCAGGCACCCAGCCGGAATCCACATGCAGTTCAGCAACGCGGCGATAGTCGCGGTTGAAAAAGGCAATGAAGTTTTCGGCCAAATAGCGCTTATCTTCCTTGTTCAGCGACCCGACGATGCCACAATCGATACCGATATATTGCGGATCTTCCGGGTGTTCTTCGCTGATAAAGATATTGCCCGGATGCATATCGGCATGGAAGAAGCTGTCGCGGAACACCTGAGTAAAGAACACCTGCACGCCACGCTCCGCCAGCAGCGGCATATTGGTACCGTTGGCTTTCAGCGCCTCAACGTCTGAGACCGGAATACCGTAGATACGCTCCATGACCAACATGTTTTCCCTGCAATAATCTGAATAAATTTCAGGAATATACAGCATCGGACTGCCGTCAAAGTTACGGCGCAATTGAATGGCATTCGCGGCTTCACGCAGCAGGTTTAATTCATCAAGCAGGGTTTTCTCGTACTCGCGCACTACCTCACGCGGGCGCAGACGCCGCCCATCCGGCAACAGCATCGGCAGCCAGCCCGCCAAACGGTTCATCAGCCGCATATCCGCCTTGATGACGGGGAGGATATCAGGACGAATCACCTTGATAACCACTTCCTGGCCGTTGGTTTTGAGCCGCGCGGTATGCACCTGTGCGATGGACGCAGAAGCCAGCGGCACTATCTCAAAATCATCAAACCAGCTTTCGAGTGGAATGCCACCCATGGAGAGTTCGATCTGTTCACGGGCCAGTTTGCCGTCAAAAGGATCGACGCGATCCTGAAGGATAGCGAGTTGATCGGCAATCTCTGGTGGAAAAAGATCGCGCCGCGTAGACATCATCTGGCCGAACTTGATCCACACCGGGCCCAATTCCTGCAACGCCAGACGCAGGCGCTCACCAAGCAGTTTGTCCTTATGGCGGTTTGGCATCCAGAACAGGAATTTTCGCCAGATACGCAGCGGTAAGGTAATGCGTAAATGCGGGATAAGCTCATCGAGCCCATAGCTCAACATGACGCGAATAATGTGGTAAAGGCGCAGCAGTTCACTTGGCGTCATGAGGCGGACTCCAGTTTCGCCAGGCGTGCCGCCAGCGTATCGACGTCATTACTCAACGCGGCCACTTCATCATACCACCAGGCCGCTTCTAAACGCCCCGGTGCAAGCCGCCACTCTTCCGTGACAGTTTCCGCCAAATAGCGCCGCTGGCGATCAAATAAACGGCTCGCACCGCGAAACGCCCCTTGCACCGTCTGACCAATGCCTTGAGCAACAACATCGCCCGTGTAGGGCGCAAGCCACTCTGCGGGATCGCACTCTGCCAAATCCAACAGATTGACAACGTGTTGGACAACTTGCATATCCCCTTCAATCACCAGTTCACCGCTACGCATCAGCGATGAAAGCTGCTGGCGATCGCGCAACGTGAGCAGTGCGGGTATCCGGGTGTCTAACTGACAATCCGCCGTATCAGCCCACTGGCTCACCACGTCAACGCGGTGCTCGCCAAAGACCAATACCAGCGGCACCGGCAGTTCTGCTAACACGATTTTGAGCGTTTTTCCCTGTAGTCGCTGGCGCGCCGCTTTCAAGCTACGTTCGCGAAAAAGCAGGCTATTTAACGCCGTTTCCAGCGTGGCCGTCAGCACAGACGTTATCAGCATCAGCGTTTCCCACTATAAAACAACTTAAAATTTGAACCCACGGTGTAACGCGACAATGCCTCCCGTGAGGTTGAAGTAGTTTACACTGTCAAAGCCCGCCTCCACCATCATGCCCTTGAGCGTTTCCTGATCAGGATGCATACGTATCGATTCCGCCAAATAGCGGTAGCTGCCCGCATCTTTGGTCACCATATCACCAATGCGCGGCAAGACATGGAATGAATAGAAATCGTAGACTTTGCTGAGCGGTTTCAACATCGGTTTGGAAAATTCCAGCACCAGCAAGCGGCCGCCGGGCTTCAGGACGCGGAACATGGAGCGCAGCGCTTTGTCTTTATCCGTCACGTTGCGTAAACCGAAAGAAATGGTGATGCAGTCAAAATAGTTATCCGGGAAGGGCAGCGCCTCCGCATTGGCCTGCACATAGCTGACGTTATCAATAATCCCCAGATTGCGGAGCTTTTCGCGTCCCACTTTCAGCATGGAAGCATTGATATCGGCCAGCACCACTTCCCCCGCTTCGCCGACCAGGCGTGAGAATTTAGCCGTTAAATCCCCCGTTCCGCCCGCCAGATCCAGCACCCGCTGGTCGCGTCGGACACCGCTGCACTCAATGGTAAATCGTTTCCAGGCACGATGAATCCCGAAGGACATCAAATCGTTCATCAGGTCATATTTTCCCGCTACTGAGTGAAATACGCCCGCTACCATGGCCTCTTTATCGTTCTTGTCGACAGTGCGAAAACCAAAATGCGTGGTTTTCTCCGGTTCGTTCGTCATGTTCTTCGCCCTACTTTTCCAAATCAGAATTGTGGTCAATCCCCTTTGCGCACTATCGGCTGCACTCGCCGCTCACATTGCGCTGTCGAGCGTTATGCGCAACACGAGCTTGGCGTGTCTGTGCGCGTTTCGCATCAACAATCGAAGAGGAACATCGAATTTTGAAACTACCCCTTAATGGGGAGAGTGTAACAGACCAGGCTTAAAAACCCACCGCTCTGATGCACTGAATAAAGTTGTAAAACGCGAACATTCGTGACGCATCATCGTTGATTCGATGTGCTTGCAGGTTGTTCTCCGCCGGGAGGGACCTCGGTTTGCATTGTTTCAGGCTGCTGAGACAGCCGCCCTTGTTCCTCGTCAGCCTCGGCAGAAAGCACCGCTTGCTCCGCCACGTTGGGGTTTATGGTACGCTTAACCTCAACACCAAGGGAACGGAAACCTTCTACCTGGGCTATCAGATTACCGCGCCCGGAGGCCAGTTTATTCATGGCCTGCCGATAGCTGGCCTGTGACTTATCCAGGCTTTGTCCCAACGTCGACATATCTTCAACGAAGAGACGCAGTTTATCGTACAGCCGAGAGGCTCGATCGGCGATCTGTTGTGCATTGCGGCTTTGCTGTTCATAACGCCACAGATTGGTGATGGTACGTAACGCGACGAGCAGCGTGGTGGGACTAACCAACATGATGTTGTGTTGCAGGGCTTCGCTGATCAATTCTGGATGGCGGTCGATAGCAACCAGAAACGCAGGCTCCACGGGGATAAACATCAGCACATAGTCCAACGAGCGCAGCCCCGGCAATTGCTGGTAATCTTTATTACTCAGCAGTCGGATATGCCCGCGCACGGAGGCGATATGCTCGTTGAGCGCGCTGGCGCGTTCCCCATCATCTTCACTGTTAAAGTAGCGCTCATAGGCCACCAGCGACATCTTGGCATCAATCACCACATCTTTGCCCTGTGGGAGGCGGACGATCACATCCGGCTGCATGCGCCCGTTTGCGCCCGTCTGAATACTGACCTGCGTTTGGTATTCATGGCCTTCACGCAAGCCGGAAGCCTCAAGCACGCGTCCCAGCACCACTTCCCCCCAGTTCCCCTGGGTTTTGTTATCACCTTTCAGGGCTTTGGTCAGGTTGACCGCCTCTCGCGCCATTTGCACGTTGAGTTGCTGCAACTGACGAATTTCATGCGCCAGAGTATGGCGCTCACGCGCTTCACTACCAAACCCTTCCTGAACCTGACGACGGAAACCGTCCAGTTGTTCGCGCAGCGGCGCCAGCAGTTTATCGAGGCTCTGTTGATTTTGCTCACCCACTCGGCGACCGCTGTGCTCAAAAATCCGGTTAGCCAGATTTTCAAACTGCGTCGTCAGGCGTTGTTCGCTGTTGATTAACAGGCGCTGTTTTTCCTCCGCGGCGAGGCGGGTTTCTTCCAAACGGATGGTCACTTCACGCAGCTCTGCTTCCTGCGCACCGTTTGCTTCACGCAGCGCGCGCAGCTCCTGGTTGAGTTGGTTGCACTCCTCTTGCAACCGGGCCATGACCAGCAGCTTTTCCTGATGGGCGGTGAGTTTACCGTGCATCAGACGCAGCTCCATATCATCCTGACGCCGACGTTGTTCGTCCTTATCACGCGCGAGCTGAAGTTCACGTACCACGCTTTGCGCCTGCTGTAACGCTTGTTCTTGTATACGTTGTTCCGTTTCTTGCCGGGCGCGGCGCTGCTGATAACGCAGGCTGGCAACAAGCCATCCCGCCAGCACCCCGACCGCCCCGCCGCCTACGCCGTAAAAGAGGGTGATATCCACGTCGCATTCCTTTCGTTGTCGCCACTGTCCGTCAAAATA
Organism: Candidatus Symbiopectobacterium sp. NZEC151; assembly: GCF_025962655.1. Lineage (GTDB taxonomy): Bacteria > Pseudomonadota > Gammaproteobacteria > Enterobacterales > Enterobacteriaceae > Symbiopectobacterium. The sequence goes on from NZ_JAGFPE010000007.1 coordinate 22,082, forward strand.
AAGTGATACTGTATGTATGTCCAGAAAGAATAGCGCAGGCCAGCGCGAAGCGGCATCGTTGTCGGCAGCGAAATGGTTAAAATGCGAGGCGGTTTGCGTTATGGCTTATCGCCATTGGCTAAATAAAAAAGGGCCGGAAATCCGGCCCTGATACAGATAACATCGCGTTATTGGTATTACAGACGCCCTTTGGCATCGGTAATCGCCTGCGCGACCTGTTGTGGTGACACACCACCTTTGGCAGCGCGCTTTTCCAGACAGGATTGCAGCGACAGGATGGGATACACGTCATCACCAATGGTGGCGCTGAATTTCTGCAAATCCACCAGCGGCAATGCTTCCAGCGGTTTACCCTGCCGAATGGCTTCCACCACTGCCTCACCAACGATGTGATGCGCTTCGCGGAACGGAACGCCTTTCGCCACCAGATAATCGGCCAACTCGGTCGCGTTCGCGTAGCCCTGCTGCGCCGCTTCCTGGCAGCGCGGACGGCGAACCTGAATGCCTTCCAGCACCAGTGCCGCCATCATCAGGCAGTCATGCCAGGTGTCGAGCGCATCGAACAGCCCTTCTTTGTCTTCCTGCATGTCTTTGTTGTACGCCAGTGGCAAACCTTTGAGCGTCATCATCATGCCGGTCAGCGCGCCTTGCACCCGACCCGATTTACCGCGGATCAGTTCCAGCGCATCCGGATTTTTCTTTTGCGGCATCAGAGAGGAGCCGGAGGTTACACGATCGGACAGCTCAACGAACCCGGATTCACCGCTGTTGAAGAAGATCAGATCTTCGGCAAAGCGCGACAGGTGCACCATGCCGATCGAGGCATTAGAGAGCAGTTCCAGTACATGATCGCGATCTGACACCGTATCCAGACTGTTACGCGTGGCAGACGCAAAACCCAGCCAGCCCGCCAGTTGCTCACGATCGATAGGATAGGCCGTCCCAGCTAACGCGCCGCAGCCCAGTGGACTGACGTCGAGGCGTTTTAGCGTATCTTCCAGGCGGCTTTCGTCGCGTGCCAGCATTTCATGGTAGGCCAGACACCAGTGGGCAAAGGTCACCGGTTGGGCGCGCTGCAAATGGGTGTAACCCGGCATCACCGCATCCTGATTCACCTCTGCGGTCGCCACCAACGCGGCGCGCAGTTGGCGCACGGCCAGTTGCAGTTCGCCGATTTGTGCCTTGCACCAGAGTTTAAGATCGGTGGCAACCTGATCGTTACGGCTGCGACCGGTGTGGAGCTTTTTACCCAGATCGCCCACTTTGTCGATCAGCTTCTGCTCTACCCAGCTATGAATATCTTCGGCGTCGCTTTGCAGAATCTGTTCCGGGTCAGCTTGCACTTCGGCCAGCAGCGCGTTCAGCGCCTGCTCTAGCTGCTGTTGTTCCTGCGCGCTGAGTACGTTGACCGTCACCAGCGCTTTTGACCAGCCGATAGAGCCGACGATATCTTGCTCCGCCAGACGGTAATCAAACCGCAGCGAGTCATTAAATTGTTTGAACCGCTGATCTGCCGCCTGACTGAAACGACCGCCCCACAACGCCATAACCGATACTCCCAAAATGTGCTTCAATGTCTTGTAACCATGCGGGCGGACCCGCATGCTCGCTTCCGTTACCGTTCGGCCAACGGAAATGCCTTACAGATTAACAGATTTACGCCTGAATCCGCGTGCCAATCGGCGTGCCGTTAAACAGCGCGGGCAGTTGATCGGCATGACGCCAGCTGGCGATATCTACCGGGCGACCCAACGCGCGAGCGGCATCCAGCGCCGCGTTGACTTTAACGATCATGCCGTCGGTAATAATCCCTTGCGCAATCAGCTGTTCCGCTTTCTGCGCGGTCATTTCAGCGATGCGTTGGCCTTTGCCATCAAGGATACCGCTCACGTCCGACAGCAGAATCAAATCGGCACCCAGCGTCTCTGCGAGCGCGGTTGCGGCCTGATCGGCGTTGACGTTCATCAAATCACCTTGTTCGGTGATGCCGATGGAACTGACGATTGGCAGATACCCGGCGCTCAGCAGCGCATTGGGCAGATCGGCGGAACCCGCCTGTGCTTTGCCCACGTAACCCAGGGATTCATCCAACTGCGTTACCGTAGTCATGCCGCCATCCGCCAGACACAGACCCACCGCGTTGATGGCGTGTTTCTTCGCCCAGGCCAGCAGCGTTTTATTGGCCGAACCGGCCAGCGCACCGGTGATGATGTCGATCTGATCCGCCGGTGTAACGCGCAGCCCGTTTTTCTTCACCACGGGTAACGCCAGTTTTTTCATCAGGTCATCCACCAGGCAGCCGCCGCCGTGCACAATGACCAGCGGGCGCTGGTATTGCTCACGATAGGCAACCAGCGCCGTAAACAGACGCTCCAGCGCTTCTTCGCTGTCCAGTAACACACCGCCCAGTTTGATAATTAACGGATTCATCGCTTTCGTGCCTCAGGATTTGTCAGAGCAAAGATTGGGTTTCAGGGAAACCGAAACGAATATTCAGGCACTGTACAGCTTGCGCCGCCGCACCTTTAAGCAGGTTGTCTTCCGTGGCGACCACAATCAGGTGCTCGTCCTGTACGGAGAAACCGATATCGCAAAACGGCAAGCCAACAACCGATTTTAGCGCCGGAACCCCGTTATCGTAGAGACGCACCAGCGGTTTGTCGTGATAAGCATTGTGGTAGGCTTCCGCTACATCCTGCGCACTGACGCCCGGTTTCAGGCGGCAAGTAATGGTCGCCAGAATCCCACGTGCGAAATTCCCCAGATGCGGCGTGAAGATAACCGGGATACCCAGGTGGGTCGCAATTTCGGGTTGATGGCGGTGATTGAACACGCCATAGGGTTGCAGGCTCACCTCGCAGAAGCTGCTGGTGAGTGAGGCTTTACGCCCGGCGCCGCTCACGCCGCTAACCGCATTGATAACCGGCCACTGGTCGGTGTTAAGCAGTTGCGCATCCACCAGCGGTTTCAGTGCCAACTGTGACGCCGTCGGATAACAACCGGGGACGGCAATCAGTTGCGCTTGCTTGACGCGCTCCGCCTGAAACTCGGCCAGGCCGTACACCGCCTGCGCCAGCCAGTCAGCGTGTTGATGCTCGAAACCGTAATAGCGGCGATAAAATTCAGCATCCTGCACGCGAAACGCGCCGGAGAGATCGAACACCACGCAGCCTGCGGCCAGAAACACCGGCGCAAGATCGTGGCTCACTTTGTGGTCAGTCGCCAGAAACACCACATCGATGCCTTTGGCGGCTTCGGCGGCATCCGTCAACGCCTGCACCGGCAAATCGATGATGCCTTTCAGTTGAGGGTGCAGGTCAGAAATGCGTTTGCCCGCATCAACGCTCTGCGCGGATACCGCAAGTGCGGTGAGGTTCATCTGAGGATGACGATTCAGATAAAGTGCAAGTTCAGCGCCAGTATAACCGCTTGCACCAACAATCAACGTATTCAGCATGGGATCTGCATACCTTCCACTAAAATGATGTAAACAATGCATCGTTAAAAACAGTATCGTTAAAAACAATGTTGTTAAAACAATGTCGTTAAAACAGGGTATCTACAAAACGCCAAACCCGCTAACGGTATTCGACCGGTGCAGGTGTAGACTATCAGGCAATGTCTCATTGAAGGGATCGAAACAGTTTCCTTTCGCTACGCGTTATTGTATTTTTATTCATAATAAATGCATGAATATTGATACTATCCTAACATAAGGCTGTCAACAGTGAAGATGAATTTACCCCCATTTATTGAGCTGTATCGGGCGTTGATCGCGACGCCTTCCATCAGCGCCACCGATCAGGCGCTCGATCAGAGCAATGAAGCATTAATCAATCTGCTCGCCGGGTGGTTTGCTGATTTGGGCTTTCACGTTGAGGTGCAGCCGGTGCCCGGTACACGGCATAAATTCAATCTGCTGGCGCGCATCGGCCAAGGTCAGGGCGGCTTATTGTTGGCTGGGCACACCGATACGGTGCCGTTTGATGATGGCCGCTGGACGCGCGATCCCTTTACCCTGACAGAACACGACAACAAGCTTTATGGGCTGGGCACGGCGGATATGAAAGGCTTCTTCGCCTTTATTCTGGATGCGCTGCGCGATATCGACCCGGCAACACTGACCAAACCGATTTACGTGCTGGCGACCGCCGATGAAGAGACCACCATGGCGGGTGCTAAATATTTCTCTGAATCTACGCAGATACGCCCCGATTGCGCCATCATCGGTGAGCCAACCTCGTTGCAACCGATTCGCGCCCATAAAGGCCATATGTCAAACGCGGTGCGGATTCAGGGACAATCCGGCCATTCGAGCGATCCTTCGCGCGGCGTAAACGCCATCGAACTGATGCACGATGCCATCTCCCACCTGATGGTGTTGCGCAATACGCTGCAAACCCGTTATCACAACGCGGCGTTCCATATCCCCTATCCGACCATGAATTTCGGCCACATCCACGGTGGCGATGCAGCCAACCGCATTTGTGCCTGCTGCGAGTTGCATATGGATATCCGCCCGCTTCCGGGATTGACGCTGAACGATTTGAACGGTCTGGTGACGGAAGCGCTGGCACCGGTGAGTGAGCGTTGGCCGGGACGCGTCAGCGTCAGCGAACTGCACCCACCGATCCCCGGCTATGAGTGCCCGGTGGATCATGCCTTGGTGGGTGTGATTGAGAAATTGCTGGGCGTGCCCACGGACGTGGTGAACTACTGCACCGAAGCACCGTTTATCCAGACGCTGTGCCCGACGCTGGTACTCGGTCCCGGTTCGATTGAACAGGCCCACCAGCCGGATGAATATCTCGACACCGCATTCATCGCCCCAACGCATAAATTGATCACCCAGATGGTGCAACATTTCTGCCGGTAAACGCGAAAGCAGGGGCGTAATAAGCGCCCCTAATCTGCGCATGGATGTAATTAAATTTCACCGATTGCCAATCCCACACGAAAGCAGGTACAACAACAGAGAGGTAAAACCGGCAGGGTGATAAAACAACCAATCGTCAATTGACGAATCCCGCCGGGCGTGGCTAGATGAAGGCAGCGTTTTGCGTCTTTCTATGAAACAAACTTACAAAAAATAGAGATGGGTCAGGGTAAATATGAACGAACAATATTCCGCGATGCGAAGTAATGTGAGCATGCTGGGTAAACTTCTTGGTGACACCATCAAGGATGCATTAGGAGAGAGTATTCTTGATAAGGTCGAGACGATCCGTAAGCTGTCAAAATCGTCCCGCGCAGGCAATGAAAAGCATCGTCAGGAGCTGTTGAACACGCTGCAAAATCTCTCCAATGAGGAGTTGCTCCCGGTCGCGCGCGCCTTCAGCCAGTTTCTTAATCTGACCAACACCGCAGAGCAATATCACTCTATTTCGCCACACGGCGAAGCGGCCAGCAACCCGGAAATTTTATCTCAGGCGTTCGATCGCCTGAAAGCGCAGGCACACTTAAGCGAACGCGATATTCGTGACGCGGTGGAGACGCTCTCCATTGAGCTGGTGCTGACCGCACACCCGACAGAAATCACCCGTCGCACGTTGATTCATAAGCTGGTTGAAGTTAACACCTGCCTGAAACAGCTCGATCACAACGATCTGGCAGACTATGAACGCAACCAGATCATGCGCCGTCTGCGCCAGTTGATCGCCCAGTCTTGGCACACGGATGAGATCCGTAAGATCCGCCCAACGCCCGTAGACGAAGCCAAATGGGGCTTCGCCGTGGTGGAAAACAGCCTGTGGGAAGGGGTGCCCGCCTTCTTGCGCGAGCTGGATGAGCAGTTGGAAAAATCTTTTGGTTTCCGCCTGCCGGTGGATTCTGTCCCCGTGCGCTTTACCTCCTGGATGGGCGGCGACCGCGACGGCAACCCGAACGTAACCGCAAAAATCACCCGTCACGTCCTGCTGCTGAGCCGTTGGAAAGCCGCAGACCTGTTTTTACGTGATATTCAGGTGCTGGTGTCCGAGCTTTCCATGTCGGAATGTACACCGGAACTGCGTGAGCGTGCCGGTATCGCAGAAGGGGAAGAGGTTCAGGAACCTTACCGCGTTATTATGAAATCCCTGCGTGCGCAGCTTAACGCGACCCTGACTTACCTTGAGGGCAGCCTGAAAGGCGAGCGTACGCTGCGTCCGCACGATCTGCTGGAACACAACGAACAGCTGTGGGAACCGCTGCACGCGTGCTACCAATCGCTGCATGCCTGTGGCATGGGCATCATCGCCGATGGCCAACTGCTCGATACCCTGCGCCGCGTGCGCTGCTTCGGGGTGCCATTGGTACGTATCGATGCGCGTCAGGAAAGCACGCGCCACACCGAAGCGCTGGCGGAAATCACCCGTTACCTTGGGCTGGGCGACTACGAAAGCTGGTCTGAATCCGACAAACAGGCGTTCCTGATCCGAGAATTGAGTTCCAAACGTCCTCTGCTGCCCCGTCAGTGGGAACCAAGCGCAGAAACCAAGGAAGTGCTGGATACCTGCCAGGTGATCGCGGAAGCGCCGCAGGGCTCTATCGCCGCGTACGTTATCTCCATGGCGCGCACGCCGTCCGACGTGCTGGCCGTGCACCTGCTGTTAAAAGAAGCGGGCTGCCCCTTCGCCTTGCCGGTCGCTCCGCTGTTTGAAACGCTGGATGACCTGAACAACGCCGACGATGTGATGAAGCAACTGCTGGGTATCGACTGGTATCGCGGCTTTATCCAGGGCAAGCAGATGGTGATGATTGGCTATTCCGACTCCGCTAAAGATGCGGGCGTGATGGCGGCTTCCTGGGCGCAGTATCGCGCGCAGGACGCGCTGATCAAAACCTGCGAGAAAGCAGGCATTGCGCTTACGCTGTTCCACGGTCGCGGTGGCTCCATCGGTCGCGGTGGTGCACCGGCTCACGCCGCCCTGCTGTCACAACCGCCGGGCAGCCTGAAAGGTGGCCTGCGCGTGACCGAACAGGGCGAAATGATCCGCTTCAAGTTCGGCTTACCTGAAGTGACCATCAGCAGTTTGTCGCTCTATACCGGCGCTATCCTTGAGGCCAACCTGCTGCCGCCGCCAGAACCGAAACCGGAATGGCACGACATCATGGATGAACTTTCTCGCGTGTCTTGCGATATGTATCGCGGCTATGTGCGTGAGAATCCAGACTTTGTTCCCTACTTCCGCGCCGCAACGCCGGAGCTGGAACTGGGCAAACTGCCGCTCGGTTCACGCCCGGCGAAACGCCGTCCTAACGGTGGGGTAGAAAGCCTGCGCGCCATTCCGTGGATTTTTGCCTGGACGCAAAACCGCCTGATGCTGCCAGCCTGGCTGGGCGCGGGCGCTGCGTTGCAAAAAATCGTGGAAAATGGGCAGCAGAAATCGCTGGAAACCATGTGCCGCGACTGGCCGTTCTTCTCCACGCGTATCGGGATGCTGGAAATGGTGTTCGCCAAAGCGGACCTGTGGCTGGCGGAATACTACGATCAGCGTCTGGTTGACGAAAAGCTGTGGCCGTTGGGCAAGGAGCTGCGCGACCAGTTGGCGGCAGATATCAACGTGGTGCTACGGATTTCCAACGATGACCATCTGATGGCAGATTTGCCGTGGATTGCGGAGTCTATCGCGCTGCGTAACGTCTATACCGACCCGTTAAACGTGCTGCAAGCCGAGTTGTTACACCGTTCGCGTGAGCATGAGAACCCCAGCCCGGAAGTAGAACTGGCGCTGATGGTGACCATTGCAGGCGTGGCGGCAGGTATGCGTAACACAGGCTAACCGCAACGCCCCTCTCTTCCCGCCTCACACTGAGGCGGGATACCGTCTTCGTTTTACCTATCTAGTCAACCAGATACTTACGCTGCAACTGGTAGCGCGCGTCATCGTCCAGCCCGTAGTCCGTCGCCAGCCAGCGGTTTATCGATCCATAGCGTTCTTTGATGGTTCGCAGTGCGGTCGCCAGAAACGCTTCCTGAACCGAGAGCACAAAGGAGAATTGCGACAGCGCTTTCTCATTCAGCGTATCGGCCAGCGATGTCAGCAGTTGCGTGCGGAAAGGCGCAAGGGTGATATCCGTGACCAGGTAGTCTTCCATCACCGTCTTTTCATCCACGCCGAGCGCAAACAACACCAGCGCGGAGCCGATGCCGGTGCGATCTTTGCCAACGGCACAGTGCTGCACCAACGCCCCCTCTTCTGGCCTCTGCAACAGGGCAACCAGTTGACGATAAGCGGGATTATTGAAGGGCAAACGCCGATAAAGCTCCAGCATAAAGGCCTGCGAGTCAAACGCAGAGAGCTGCTCTGAACCCAACGACTCCAGACTGGCGGTGACCTCGTGGCGAATCGGGTTGGCGGGGCACGTGTGATACTGTGCGCCTTCCCACAGGATATCGGGCTTGGCCGCCGCTTCATCCGGATCGCGATAGTCAACCACATGCGATACGGGAACACCGGCCAGGTGCTCACAGTCAGCGGCACTGAGTTGATCCAACGAACCTGCACGGAACAGTTTGCGCGGGCGAATACGTTGCCCGTCTGCGGTACGCAATCCACCCAAATCACGAAAATTGATGCCGCCCTCTAATGCCAGCAGAGAGGGATGGCGTGGTGCTGATGTTGTCATACAACTCCTTGCAATACGTGGCGAAAACTCAGGCACTCAATAACCGGCGTGCTGCATCCAGCACCACCTTAACGGCAGCGGTTTCCGCCAGCTTCATCGTCGCGACATCCGGCGTTTCCTGCTGGGTGCGGTTGACGATCACACCTGCGACCATGCCCGCCCGCAGGCCCTGGCTGGAACACATGGTGAGCAACGTGGCCGATTCCATTTCATAATTCAACACGCCCATGCTTTGCCACTCTTGCATTGAGCCTTGAAAACGCCGCACGACGCGCCCAGAGTAGGTATCGTAGCGCTCTTGCCCCGGATAAAACGTATCCGACGAGGCGGTCACGCCAATATGCAGCGGGAAACCGGAGGCCTTCGCGGCATCCACCAGCGCGGCGGTGCAGGCAAAATCGGCCACTGCCGGGTACTCCAGCGGCGCAAAGTGCAGGCTGGCACCGTCCAGACGCACGGCGGCCGTCGTCACCAGCACATCACCCACATTCATATCAGGCTGGATCGCCCCGGTGGTACCCACGCGCAGGAAGGTTCTCACACCCAATTGCGCCAACTCTTCTACCGCAATGGAGGTCGAAGGGCCGCCAATACCCGTGGAGCAGATCACCACCGGTTGTCCCGCAAGCGTCGCACGCCAGGTGGTAAATTCGCGGTGCGCGGCCAGAAACACAGGGTTATCCATCTCCCGCGCGATTTTTTCGACCCGTGCCGGATCGCCGGGCACAATGGCTAACGTCGCCCCTTGCAGCCCCTGTTTGGTTAACCCCAGGTGGAACACATCAGATTCAGACATACTCGTCTCCTCATCGTGGGCAAGATAGTAGCGTTACTATCCTAGCGCATCAGTGCCACAACAGCAGTGATATATCTCACTACCAAAAGAAACCAATACAGTGGTATACACTTATTAATTGCGCGTTGTCACACCAATAATCCCTTTTATGCTCAAGAGGAGAAAAAACACCATGAAAGAGGCCGAACCGCTGGAACTCCGACAATCCGATCGGGCAATGACCCGTGCCGTTGCGCCCCATGCCGAGTCAACGATCCTCACCGACAGCCAAGGGATTATCGCAGGTGAGACCACCATTCCGTCCCAAGGTGAACAGCTTCCCGCCTACCTCGCTAAACCGGCATCGGGCGACGGGCCTTACCCTATCATTCTGGTGGTGCAGGAAATTTTTGGCGTGCATCAGCATATTCAGGATGTCTGCCGTCGGCTGGCTAAACAGGGTTATCTCGCCATCGCGCCAGAACTGTATTTCCGTCAGGGCGATCCGCATCAGTATGACGATATCCCGACCTTGTTGAGCGGATTGGTCAGCAAGGTGCCGGATGCACAGGTGCTGTTGGATCTCGATCGCGCAACCAATTGGGCCGTGCGACAGGGCGGCGATGCCAACAAAATTGGCATTACCGGTTTCTGTTGGGGCGGACGAATCAGTTGGCTGTATGCGGCGCACAATCCACAGTTGAAAGCCGCGGTTGCCTGGTACGGTAAATTCTCCGGTAACAAAACCCTGACCACGCCGAAACACCCGGTTGATGTCGCCGCCGATCTCAGTGCGCCGGTGCTCGGGTTATACGGCGCAGAAGACGGCAGTATCCCCTTCGATCAGGTAGAACTGATGCGACAGGCGCTACGCGCCGCCAACGCCACGGCCGAGATTGTGGTGTATCCCGAGGCGGGACATGCTTTCCATGCGGATTATCGCCCCAGCTATCATCAAGCGTCCGCTCAGGATGGCTGGCAGCGTATGCTGGCGTGGTTTGCGCAGTACGGTGTGAAATAGGCAAAAAAAAACGCAGGGAGAAACACCCTGCGTTTGATGTCAAACCAATGAGGTTAGGCTTCGGTTGCGCGCAAGCGCTGCGCGGCTTCCACCATGTTAGCCAGTGACTGACGGGTTTCCGGCCAGCCGCGCGTTTTCAGGCCGCAGTCCGGATTCACCCACAGGCGCTCGGCGGGAATACGCTGTGCCGCTTTACGCAACAGCGCTTCAATCCATTCCACGCTCGGTACGTTCGGTGAGTGGATATCGTACACGCCCGGCCCGATTTCATTCGGGTACTCGAACTCTTCGAACGACTCCAGCAGTTCCATGTCTGAACGCGAGGTTTCGATGGTGATCACGTCAGCATCCAGTGCGGCAATGGAGTCCATGATGTCGTTAAACTCGCAGTAACACATGTGCGTGTGGATCTGGGTGTCATCCCGCACCACTGCGGCATTCAGACGGAAGGCTTCCACGCCCCATGCCAGATAAGCCTGCCAGTCAGAGCGGTGCAGCGGCAGCCCTTCGCGCAGTGCCGGTTCATCAATCTGAATAATACCGATACCTGCACTTTCCAAATCCGCCACTTCATCACGCAGTGCCAGCGCGATCTGCTTGGCAATGGTTTCACGGCTGACATCTTCGCGCGGGAACGACCAGCACAGGATGGTTACCGGCCCGGTTAACATGCCTTTTACCGGCTTGTCGGTCAGGGATTGGGCATATTTGGCCCACTCGACCGTGATCGGTTCCGGACGGCTGATATCGCCGATGATCACTGGCGGCTTCACGCAGCGTGAACCGTAGCTCTGCACCCATCCGTTTTGGGTGAAGATAAAGCCATCCAGGTGCTCACCAAAATACTCGACCATGTCGTTACGTTCGGCTTCACCGTGCACCAGCACGTCCAGACCCAGACGTTCCTGCTCGACAATCGCCTGTTTGATGTGCTCAGCGATGCCCGTGCGGTAGTTGTTGCCATCAAGACGGCCTTGCTTAAAATCCAGACGCAGGCCACGAATTTCCGTGGTTTGCGGGAATGAACCAATGGTCGTGGTCGGCCAATCGGGCAGATTGAAACGGGCACGCTGTGCCTCGGCGCGTACCGGATAGGCGTGTTGGCGCTGGCTGTCCTGCGCGGTAATCGCCGCCAGACGCTGAGTCACCGCCGCATTGTTAACGCGCGTTGAGGTGCTGCGCGCACGGATCGGAGCGCTGTATTCCACCAGTGCAGCACCATCGCCGCTGTTCAGTGCCGCCGTCAACAGCGACAGTTCAGCACACTTTTGCAACGCGAAGGCGAACCAGCTTTTCACTTCGTCATCCAGACGCGTTTCCACGCTCAGATCGATCGGGCTGTGCAGCAGAGAACAGGAAGAGCCAATCCACAGTTGACGTTGCCCCACCAGCGGTTGCAGGCGTTCAAACCAGGTGCTGAGATCGGCACGCCACACGTTACGACCGTTGATCACACCTAACGATACCAGCCAATCAGCCGGCAGTTGCGCCAGCAGCGCAGCGGCATCATCCTTGCCGTGTACCAGATCCACATGCAGCCCTTGTACCGGCAGCGCGCGAATGGTGTCCAGGTTATGACCGATGCTGTCAAAATAGGTGGTCAGCAGCAGTTTGGCCGAGCCCTGCAACGCATCGTAAGCCGGTTTAAAGGCATCCAGCCACTCTTGCGGCAGTTCCAGCACCAGTGCAGGCTCATCAATCTGTACCCACTCGATACCGCGTTTTGCCAGCTCTGCCAGCACCTGCTGATATACCGGCAGAATGTCTTTCAGCAGGGAGAGGCGATCAAACGCATCACCCTTCACTTTGCCCAGCCACAGGTAGGTCACCGGGCCCAACAGCACGGGTTTGACCTTGTGGCCCAGCGCCAGCGCTTCGTCCACTTCATCCAGCAGTTGCGTCCAGGTCAGGGCAAAACGCTGTCCCTGAGTGAATTCGGGCACCATGTAGTGGTAGTTGGTGTTAAACCATTTGGTCATCTCTGCGGCGGCCGCCGGTTCGCCGGTCGGTGCACGGCCACGGCCAATGCGGAACAGCGTGTCGATATCAACCTTGCCATCTGCATTTTGGTGACGCGCAGGCACGTTACCCAGCAGCAGGCTGGTGGTCAGCACGTGATCGTACCAGGCAAAATCACCCACTGGCAGCAGGTCAACGCCAGCCTCTGTCTGCTGTTGCCAGTGACGTGCCCGCAGCGATTTACCCACTTCCAGCAGTTCAGCCTGAGTAAGGTTGCCTGCCCAATAGCCTTCTTGCGCTTTTTTCAGTTCACGGCGCAGTCCGACGCGCGGAAAACCCAGTGTGTGATTTAAAATTGCCATCATTGATCCTCATTTAGCCGTCCAGATGTTTACACATCCATAATCAACAGGTACTGTATAATGCACAAGCGCAAATTATTCACTGTCATTGTGAAGGACTCTCATGATCGAACTGAAACACTTACGGACACTGCAAGCTCTGCGCGGCACAGGCTCGCTGGCAGCCGCAGCCGCGCAGCTTCACCAGACGCAATCGGCGCTTTCCCACCAGTTCAGTGAGCTGGAGCAGCGTCTGGGTTTTCGGCTGTTTGTGCGTAAGAGCCAGCCGCTGCGCTTTACTCCTCAGGGAGAAATTCTGCTGCAATTGGCCGATCAGGTGTTGCCCCAGATTCAACAGGCGTTGCAGGCCTGCAATGAGCCGCATCAGACCACGCTGCGTCTGGCGATTGAGTGCCACAGCTGTATTCAGTGGCTGACGCCTGCTCTGGAGCATTTCCACAGCCAGTGGCCGCAGGTAAACATGGATTTTAAATCCGGTGTCACCTTTGATCCTCAACCGGCCCTGCAACAAGGGGAACTGGATCTGGTGATGACATCGGACATTTTGCCGCGCAGTGGATTGCACTACTCACCAATGTTTGATTTTGAAGTGAGATTGGTGCTGGCCCCCGACCATGCCTTAGCGAGCAAAGAGACCATTTCGCCGGACGATCTCGCCAATGAGATCCTGATGATCTATCCGGTTCAGCGCCAGCGTCTGGACATCTGGCGTCATTTCCTGCAACCGGCAGGCATCAGCCCGACGCTAAAAAGTGTGGATAACACCCTGTTGCTGATTCAGATGGTGGCGGCGCGCATGGGTATTGCCGCGCTGCCTCACTGGGTGGTGGAAAGTTTTGAGCGTCAGGGATTGGTGGTGACCAAAACGCTGGGTGAGGGATTGTGGAGTCGGCTGTACGCTGCGGTGCGCGATGGGGAACAGCGCCAGCCGGTGCTTGAAGCCTTTATTCGTTCTGCCCGCCAGCACGCGTGTTCGCATCTGCCGTTCGTGCGGGATGCTGCACGACCCAGCGCTGGTGTACCCACAAAGCCGCAAGGATAATCAGCGAACCCAGGGCAAAACGCCCCCAGTCGGGCGTCTTCTGCCAGAAGAGGAAGTTAACCAGTAGTCCGGCAGGGACGTGAAAGTTGTTCATGATACTCAGCGTACCGGCATCCACCTTGGTAGCACCGTAGTTCCACATGAAATAGCCCAGGCCGGAGACAATCGCGCCCAAAAAGACCAATACGCCCCACTGTATCGGCGCAGTGGGTAACTTGGCGAAGTTGCCAAACAGTCCCCACGCCACCAGCGTCACCCCAGCAGCCCCGAGATAAAACCAGGAAAACGCACTGTGCTGCGGCATCGGGTGCAGTTCCATCAGGCGCTTATAGCCCACTTGCCCCGCGGCGAAGCAAACATTGGCAGCCTGAATCAACAGAAAGCCATGCCAAAAATGCGCGCTGACGCCATGATAATGGATGACTACCGCTCCCAATACCGCCAGCAATGCGCTAAAGGCATAGCCCCAGCGCAAGCGCCGCCCGCTGATCACATCGTAAATCAACGTGACGTACAACGGTGTCATCACCGAAAACAGCAGCAGGGTCGGAACATCAAGATAGAGATAACTACGGAACAGCAGCAGGTACATCACGCCCAGTTGAATCACGCCGATCAGCAGATACAGCCCCAATACTTTGGCTGAATAACCTCGCCAACGCAGGAACGGCAGAAAAACCACGGCGGCCAGCACTAAACGAAACATAGCAGAGAACCAGCTATCGACCTGTCCCGCCAGATATTCGCCAATCAGGCTGAATGAAAATGCCCACAGAATGGTGGTAATGACCAGTAATAACACGCTGACACCCTAGTAAAAACGATAAGGGGCCATTGTACCGCATTGGCTGCATAATCCCCGACCAATGCGGTTTACATTTGGTTTATATACGAACAGTCAGATTTGCCAGCGCAGCCAGGCAAAAAAGACGTTGCCGTTGTTGTAGGTGCCGGGAATGTAGGTCGCCTGAAAGGAGAGACGCTGATAGTTCACCGAGACCAGCGGCAACAGCACCGGAATCGGGATATAGTGCCAGTTGTCCCGCATGGTAACGCCAGCAGTGAAGCCAGCCCCCAATTGAAAATCCGGGTTGGTGGTCGGCGTCCAGCGTTTTTCGAAACCATAGCCGCCAATCGGCTCCCATTTGTTGAAGGAGTCTTTAAACGCCATCAGATACAGGCCGTGCCAATCACCGTCGGCATCCAGACGCGACACACCGTAGCCCGCGCCCCAGGGACGTTCATTGTACTTGTCTGTTTTCTCTTTGTCGTAAGTCCAGCGGTTATGCCAGGTGATAGCTGGGATATAGAGCTCCTGACTTGACGAGTTCGACCAGGTTTCTGACAAATTAAATTTGGCTTTTTGCCACCAACTGCCCTGCTTACTGTCCTGCACAGCCTCCTTCGACATTTCCACGGGGGAAACCGTTGGGGCAGCGAGGGAAGGAAGCGAGAACAGAAAAGGGAAAAGGATAAATATCACACGTCTCAGATACATCTTTGCTTCTCGTAAACCATCAATATTGTTGCGAGACCTGAACCGTCACATGACAGGGAAAGTCTGGTTTAGGGAAACAGGCCACGGAAAAAAGCCTGTCCAAAGCGGTATTATGACGGATTCACACGCTCTATTGCGTGTAATTGTCGGTGCAGCAGCAATATTTGAGATATTTCTTATAAGAAAATATCCTATTACAGCTGATTATTCGGAGAATATTCGCTACAAAAATCAGGAAAAGCATCTGAAAAACGGCTTGCGAATGGAAACGCTCAAATCCCATCGCCGTATTCAAATCCCCGATTGATTCCGTTGAAGTATTGATCCATGTCCATCGCTGGTTTGTCGCTTTCCGGACGTCCCACAATGCGCGCTGGCACACCCGCCGCCGTGGTATGCGCCGGAACCGGTTGCAACACCACGGAACCTGCGCCAATTTTTGCGCCGCGCCCGACTTCAATATTACCGAGGATCTTGGCACCTGCGCCGATCATGACCCCTTCACGGATCTTGGGATGACGATCGCCGCTGGTTTTCCCGGTCCCACCCAAGGTGACGGATTGCAGGATAGACACGTCATTTTCCACCACTGCGGTTTCGCCGATCACAATCCCGGTGGCATGATCGAGCATGATCCCGCAGCCAATGGTGGCTGCCGGGTGGATATCGACGCCAAACGACACCGAAATCTGGTTCTGAAAATAAATGGCAAGCGCTTTACGCCCTTGATACCAGAGCCAATGACCAATACGGTAGGCCTGAAGCGCATGAAATCCTTTCAGGTAAAGCAGCGGCGTGGAGTATTTATCCACCGCGGGGTCACGCTGACACACCGCGCGAATGTCGCACGCAGCAGAGAGAATCATCTGCGGATCGGCACGATAGGCCTCTTCCACCACTTCGCGAATGGCAATCGCGGGCATGATGGAATTTGCCAGCTTGTTCGCCAGCATATAACTCAACGCGCTGCCCAGGTTTTCATGTTTCAGCAATGTGGCATGAAAAAAGCTGGCCAACATCGGTTCGCAATCAGCCAGCGACCGGCCTTCTGCTTTGATATTTGCCCATACCAATTCCAATTCATCAGTCGACATTGCCTTCACTCCCCTGCCGCACCGTTCATTGCGATGCGCTTACACGTTGCATTTATTGTTATCGCCCGTCACGCTTGCCAAAGACTCGCGTAGCCGCCAGCATACGATATATACCCTAAATAATTCGAGTTGCAGGAAGGCGGCAAGTGAACGAATCCCGATGAGCTTACGCTGGTAAGTGATTCGGGTGAGCGAACGCAGCCAACGCATCTGCAACTTGAAGTATGACGGGTAACGCCAGAAGACCAGCGTCGCCGTTGGCCTCAAGGATAACGGTGTATTATTCGCGCTCGCTTTCGTCTTTGCGCGTTCTGCCAAGCAGGGTAAGCGCCGCCTCGCGCGCCGCTTTGCCACAGTATAAAACCTGCCACAGTTGTTCACTGATGGGCATTTCTACCCCGTGACGCTGCGCCAACGCCAGCACCTCTTTGGTGTTGCGATACCCTTCCACCACCTGACCAATCTTATCCTGAGCGCTTTGCACATCCAGCCCTTGACCCAGCATCATGCCAAAGCGGCGGTTACGGGATTGGTTATCGGTGCAGGTCAACACCAGATCGCCCAGCCCAGCCATCCCCATAAAGGTAGCGGGATCGGCCCCGAGCGCCACGCCAAGCCGCGTCATTTCCGCCAGCCCGCGCGTGATAAGCGCCGTGCGCGCATTGGCACCAAAGCCAATGCCATCGGACATGCCAGCGCCAATAGCAATCACATTTTTTACCGCGCCGCCAAGCTGAACGCCGATAAGATCGGGGTTACTGTAGACGCGAAAACTCTTACCACAGTGCAGCAACGTTTGCAGATCGTCAGAAAACGTTTTGTCTGTCGCGGCCAGCGCGATAGCGGTGGGTAATCCCGCCGCGAGTTCTTTCGCGAACGTCGGGCCAGAAATCACCGCCAGAGGAATAGCTTCACCTAATGCTTCCCGCGCCACATCCTGCAACAATCGTCCGGTTTCTGCCTCCAGCCCTTTTGTCGCCCACACCAAGCGCGCATCGGCACGCAGCAGCGGTTTTAGCTGACGCAGCACGTCACCAAACACATGGCTCGGTACCACCACCAAAATATCACGGCTTGCCGCCAGCGCCTGCGCTAAATCAGACTCGAGGTGCAGCGTATCGGGGAAAGGCACATCCGGCAGGAACGCCTGATTACACCGGGCGGCCTGCAACGTCTGTATGTGCGCAGGATCATGTCCCCACAACACCACGGAGTGACCATTGCGGGCCAGGGTAATCGCCAGGGCGGTGCCGTATGAACCGGCACCCACCACTGTCATGGAAGCATTAGCTGTGCTCATCAGGCATCCAGGCGCGGCGCGCCGTCTTCACCTTCTGCGGGCTGCCCTTCCGTTTGCTGTTGCAGATAGTTCATGAACAGCGCATCGAAGTTCACCGGCGCCAGATTCAACTGCGGGAATGTGCCGCGTGTCACCATGCTGGTCACACATTCACGCGCATAGGGGAACAGAATGTTCGGGCAGTAAGCGCCCAGGCAATGCGCCAGTTGCGTGCCTTCCAGACCGCCAACGGTGAAAATACCCGCTTGCTGAACTTCACACAGGAACGCGGTATTTTCGCCCAGCGTCGAGGTTACCGTTACGCGCAGCACAACTTCATACACGTCTTCCGCCAGTTGGCTGGACGCCGTATCCAGATCAAGTTTAACTTCCGGTTGCCAATCCTGTTGAAACACCTGAGGGGCGTTAGGTGCTTCAAAAGAGACATCCTTGGTGTAAATACGTTGAATCTGAAAAGTCATTTCGGCGGAGTTTTGTTCGGACATGTTGGCTAATACCTTTAATGTTAACGTTTTTAATGCGCCGCATTCACCGTGTGGCTGCGGACGCCAATGTGTGCATTTAAAATCGAACAATGCGCGCAGGGATCCTGCGCCTGGCTACAACCTAGCACACCTTTACGGCATGCTTTAAAGACATTCGGCTTGCGCCATCGCGCTTATTTGCCTTGCACCAGCGGAAGGTTTTCACCGCTCCAGCCGGACAGGCCATCTTTCAGCACAGACACGCGTTCAAAACCGGCTTTCAGCAAATGGTCGGCTGATTCACGTGAGCTGATACCGTTCACGCAAACGACAATCACAGGGCGTGCCTTGTGTTTCTCCAATTCGCCCAGACTGCCGCTCTTAATGTCGTTAGGCAGCAGGTTAATGGCGTTGGCAATGTGGCCACGGCGGAAATCATCACGGTTGCGCAAATCAACGATAACCGCTTCTTCTTTATTGATAAGTTGAATGGCTTCGCCACGCGCGATCTCTTTCACCTTGGAAAGCTTAGTTTTCACGGTCATGACAATAACGGCAACCAACAGTGCAACCCAGCCGATACTCATAATCGGATGCCTGCTTACGAACGACATAATCTCTTGCATGGGGGGTAACAGCTCCCGAATCAGTTAATCAACAAAAATCAAGGTTTCTGAGTATACCTATGCGGTACAGCAATTACAGCCTGTAACAACCAGTAAGCCGCTAAACTGTAACTCTATCTGTGGCATGAATCAGAAAAATCGTAGCGACCGCCGCTAACGGTTGTGCCATTTTATGCGTAATACACTCTTTTTATCTATGCTTGATGCAGTTCATCCTGTGTAAACCTTACCCGAGATGCGCACCTCTGCAATAGGTTCTTTCATTACCGGAAAGAGAAAAGCGCGGTAGGATGACTGGTCAGGGGCTGCCCATCGTGAAATAATCCCACGTTATGAATAAGAAAGCGTCAGTGGTCTCGCCCCGAGTACCATGCAGTGTGCCTGCTCAGGGTTCAAGGTCGGACTCAGGCTTAGGCAAATCGCCGCTGCATGCGCTGCTCGCGATATGTATCAGCGCGGTTTGCGTTGGGGCTTTTGCGTGGCCGACGCTCGGGCTCGGTGCCGATAATCAGCAACAGCTCAAGACGCTGCAACAGGATATCGCGGAGAAGGAAAAACGCGTTCAAGAGCAGAAACAGCAGCGCACTACGCTGCTCAGCCAGTTGCAACAGCAAGAACAATCTATCGCCCGGGCCAGTCGCCAACTGCGTGACACCTCGGGAACGCTTGCCACACTCAGCGAAGAGCTGAAGGCGCTGGCGGCCTCCATCACCAAACTCGAAAGCCAAAGAAAGCAGCAGGAAGCGTTGCTGGCGCGTCAACTGGACGCCGCCTTTCGCCAGGGCCAACACAATGGCTTGCAGTTGATTCTCAGCGGCGAAGAGAGCCAGCGCAGCGAGCGCATTTTGGCCTACTTTGGCTACCTGAATGAAGCTCGCCAGCAAAACATCATCGAGCTGCAACACACCCGCACCGAACTCGCCGCGCAGAGACGGCAGATAGAGCAGAAGCAAGCAACGCAAAAAACGCTGCTCGCCGAGCAGCAAACGCAGCAAAAGGCGTTGGAACAAGCGCGGGGCGAACGTAAACAAACCCTATCCACACTGGAAAGTTCGCTGGAAAAAGATCAGCAGCAACTGACAGAATTACGACAGAATGAAGCACGCCTGCGCGACCAGATTGCCCGCGCTGAACGCGAAGCCAAAGCACGAGCCGAACGCGAAGCGCGCGAGGCGGCCAAGGTGCGTGAACGTGAAGAACAGGCTAAACGCAGCGGCAGCCGTTACCAACCATCAGAAAGTGAGCGTTCACTTATGGCGCGCACTGGCGGGTTGGGCCAACCCGCCGGCCAGGCTCTCTGGCCAGTGAGAGGGCGGGTTGAACACCGTTTTGGCGAGCCATTGCAGGGCGAATTGCGCTGGAAAGGATTGGTGATTGCGGCCCCTGAGGGCACCGATGTCAAAGCCATTGCCGATGGCACGGTGCTGATGGCGGATTGGCTGCAAGGGTATGGACTTGTTGTGGTGTTGCAACACGGCAAGGGAGACATGAGCCTGTATGGCTATAACCAGAGCGCACTGGTGTCGGTCGGCGCACAGGTCAAAGCCGGACAGCCGATCGCACTGGTGGGCACCAGCGGCGGTCAAAGCCAGCCTGCGCTCTACTTTGAAATTCGCCGTCAAGGTCAGGCAGTCAACCCACAACCTTGGTTAGGGAAATAACAGGGAAACCATTTTGCTGATACCGATGTTACGAAAAGTACGCCGTCCGCTTCTCTTCACCTTGTTATTGGCATTCTGTTCATGGGCAACAGCAGGAAAGCTGTCGATCGTGATTGATGATTTCGGCTATCGGCCGCACAACGAAAATCAGATACTGGCGATGCCAACCGCCATCTCGATTGCGGTGTTACCGAACGCGCCCTATGCCCGTGACATGGCGTTAAAGGCCCACCAGCAAGGGCGCGAGATATTGATCCACCTACCGATGGCGCCGATGGGGAAACAGCCTCTCGAGAAAGACACGCTGCGCCCGGAGATGAGCAGTGAAGAGATCGAACGTATTATCCGTCAGGCGGTAAATAACGTTCCTTACGCGGTCGGGTTAAATAACCATATGGGCAGCGCCATGACCTCCAGCCTGCCGGGCATGCAGAAGGTGATGCGGGCGCTCAACGCTTATCAGCTCTACTTTCTCGACAGCATGACCATCGGCAGCAGCCAATCCATTCCAGCCGCGGCGGGCACACAGGTTAAGGTTATCAAGCGTAAAGTCTTTTTAGACGATACCCAAAATGAAGCGGATATCCGCACCCAGTTCAATCGGGCGGTGCAACTGGCGCGCCGTACCGGTTCCGCCATCGCCATTGGTCATCCTCATCCTGCCACCATCAAAGTGCTGCAACAGATGTTGCCCGCTCTGGAGGCCGATATCGTTCTGGTGCGTCCCAGTCAGTTGTTGAATGAGCCGGTTCACTACCAGACGCTGCCTTATGAACCTCGCCCTGCGCAACCGGCGCGTAAACCGTTCCGCAAACCGCAACTGTGCACCATCAAGCAGCCCTTGCCGCCGGTGGGTAACGAGATCTTCTTGAAACTGATTGGGGAAAGCCTGCGTGACAGTGCGCCCGTTCATTTTATTGAGCAGCGCTGGCGCACCTGGGTGACGTCCGGGGAAAAATAAACGCGCAGCGCGCCCTGACCTCGGGGCGCGCTGCGATGCCGTCAATCCCAGTGCAAAATAACTTTGCCGGATTGGCCAGAGCGCATCACGTCAAAGCCTTGCTGAAAGTCATCGATCGGGAAGTGGTGAGTAATAATCGGCGTTAAATCGAGGCCAGATTGGATTAACGACGCCATTTTGTACCAGGTTTCGAACATCTCCCGGCCATAGATGCCTTTGATCGTCAGCCCTTTGAAAATCACCTCGTTCCAATCAACCATCATCGGTTCCGGCGGGATACCAAGCAGCGCCACCCGCCCGCCGTGGTTCATGGCATGCAACAACGCGTGCATCGCGGCTGGCGCGCCGGACATTTCCAGACCCACGTCAAACCCTTCGCGCATCCCGAGCGACAACATGACATCCGCCAGCGTCTCTTGCGCCACATTCACCGCACGCGTAACGCCCATTTTGCGCGCCAACTCCAGCCGATATTCATTGACGTCGGTGATCACCACATGGCGTGCCCCGACGTGGCGGCATATCGCGGCGGCCATAATGCCGATGGGTCCGGCACCAGAGATCAGCACATCTTCGCCAACCATATCGAACGACAGCGCGGTATGTACCGCATTGCCAAAGGGATCGAAAATCGCGGCCAGCTCATCAGAGATCCCATCAGGAATAGGAAACGCATTCAATGCCGGGATCACCAGATATTCGGCAAAGGCACCGGGACGATTAACGCCAACGCCGATGGTGTTACGGCAAAGATGACGCCGTCCGGCGCGGCAATTACGGCAAAAACCGCAGGTGATATGCCCCTCTCCCGCCACGCGATCGCCGATCAGAAAGCCACTGACTTCCTGACCAATGGCAACGATTTCACCCACATATTCGTGCCCGACGATCATTGGAACGGGAATGGTCCTTTGCGACCAGCTATCCCAGTTGTAAATATGCACATCAGTACCGCAAATCGCCGTTTTGCGGATCTTGATCATGATGTCGTTGTGGCCCACCTCCGGCAACGGCGCATCCATCATCCAGATACCGGGCTCCGACTTCAGTTTGGCGAGTGCTTTCATGCGTTTCCCTCCGTTAGCTGACAACACCAAGGCGTTTCCCAACCCGAATAAAGGCAGCCACCGCATGCTCAATCTGCTCCGTGGTGTGCGCGGCCGACATCTGCGTGCGAATGCGCGCTTGCCCTTGCGGCACCACGGGGTAGAAGAAGCCGGTGACGTACACCCCTTCACGCTGCATGGCCAGCGCAAAATCTTGCGCCAGCCGCGCATCCCCCAGCATCACCGGGATAATGGCGTGATCGGCACCTGCCAGCGTAAACCCAGCGGCCGTCATCAGCTTGCGAAACAGCGCAGCGTTTTCCCACAGCCGGGCACGCAATGCATCACCCTGTGCCAGCAAATCCAACACGGCAATGGACGCCGTGACAATAGCCGGGGCCAGCGAGTTGGAAAACAGGTAAGGGCGAGAGCGTTGGCGCAGCCAGTCAATCACCGGTTTGCGCGCCGCGACATAGCCGCCAGACGCACCGCCCAGCGCTTTGCCCAACGTACCGGTCAGAATATCGACGCGCCCCATCACATCGCAGTATTCATGGGAACCTCGGCCCTGCTTGCCGACAAACCCCACCGCGTGCGAGTCATCCACCATCACCAGCGCACCATAACGCTCTGCCACATCGCAAATGCCTTTCAGGTTGGCAATCACGCCATCCATCGAAAAAACGCCGTCGGTCGCCACCATCAGCGTACGAGCCCCGTCCGCTTTTGCCTTTTGCAACTGCGCTTCCAGTTGCTGCATGTCGTTATTGTCATAGCGATAGCGACACGCTTTGCACAACCGGACGCCATCAATGATCGAGGCGTGATTCAGCGCATCGGAGATAATGGCATCGTCATCGCCCAGCAGGGTTTCGAACAGGCCACCGTTGGCGTCAAAACAGGAGGAGTAGAGGATGGCGTCTTCCATGCCGAGGAAATCGGCCAGCTTATTCTCCAGCGTTTTATGGATATCTTGCGTACCACAAATAAAACGCACGGACGCCATGCCGAAGCCGTGGCTGTCTAACCCCGCTTTCGCTGCCGCAATCAGGGTGGGGTTATCCGCCAGCCCCAGATAGTTGTTGGCGCAGAAATTCAGCAAAGGGCCGCCGTCGGCCACCTCGATATCCGCACGCTGTGCCGTAGTGATAATCCTTTCTTCTTTGAACAGACCGTCGGTTCGTGCCGCCATAAGCTGTGCGGACAGACGCTGATAAAACGATGCAGGCATGATGTCACTCCTTTGTGTAAGCCCGTACTCAGCTTAATCAATCCTGTTTATTACGGTGACAGATAACGCCACATAATCTGAAAAATGCCAGTGCGGTCACGACATGCCACAACACCGTCTCGGTAAAACCTTGCGGCAGCGCAAAATGGTGTACTGTCTGTCGTGCAACGAAATGTTATGATGGCAGTCATAAATAGTGTGGAGCGTGGTGCTTCACCCACGAGATTTACAAGGGTTACTCCCATGATCATCGTCACAGGCGGAGCCGGTTTTATCGGCAGCAATATTGTTAAATCATTGAATGACATCGGTTATCGAGACATTTTGGTGGTGGATAACCTGAAAGACGGCACCAAGTTTGTCAATCTGGTCGATCTGGACATTACCGATTACATGGACAAGGAAGACTTCATCGCCAGTATCGTTGCAGGCGACGATCTGGGCGATATCGATGCCATCTTCCATGAAGGCGCATGCTCCTCCACCACCGAGTGGGACGGCAAGTACATGATGGATAACAACTATCAGTACTCGAAAGAGGTGCTGCACTACTGTCTGGAGCGTAGCATCCCGTTCCTGTACGCCTCTTCCGCAGCCACTTACGGCGGACGTACCAGCGACTTTATCGAAGAACGTCAATACGAACAGCCGCTGAACGTTTACGGCTATTCCAAATTCCTGTTCGACCAGTACGTGCGCGATATCCTGCCGCAGGCAGACTCGCAGATTTGCGGCTTCCGCTATTTCAACGTCTACGGCCCGCGCGAAGGGCACAAAGGCAGCATGGCGAGCGTCGCATTTCATCTGAATAATCAGATCAATCAGGGCGAAAATCCGAAACTGTTCTCCGGCAGCGAAAATTTCCAGCGCGACTTTATTTATGTCGGTGATGTGGCTGCGGTTAACCTGTGGTTCTGGCAGCACGGCGTTTCCGGTATTTTCAACTGCGGAACGGGCCGTGCCGAGTCATTCCAGGCCGTGGCCGATGCCGTGCTGGATTTCCACAAGAAAGGCCAGGTGGAATACATCCCCTTCCCTGAAAAACTGAAAGGCCGTTACCAGGCATTCACGCAGGCAGACTTGACCAAACTGCGCGCGGCGGGTTATGACAAGCCATTCAAAACGGTTGCTGAAGGTGTCAGCGACTACCTGACCTGGCTGAACCGCTCCGCGTAAACGCCACAATAATGTGCGGCCGCACGCAGGGATGGCCGCACGTTCCCGGTACGCAGCAGGCACCGGATTGCATCCTTCGATGGCATTCTTCTGTCCACCAAGAAACAGAACATAAAAGATAAACGCTATGAAAATCCTGGTGATCGGCCCGTCATGGGTGGGCGACATGATGATGTCCCACAGCCTGTATCGTTCGCTCAAAGCGCAGTACCCGGATGCACAGATTGATGTCATGGCGCCGGCCTGGTGCCGTCCGCTGCTGGCCCGTATGCCGGAAGTGCGTCAGGCGTTGGCGATGCCGCTCGGGCACGGCGCGCTGGCATTAGGTGAACGTCGACGTTTAGGTGTCTCGCTGCGCGAACAGGGTTACGATCGGGCCTATGTGTTGCCGAACTCGTTTAAATCCGCGCTGGTGCCCTTCTTTGCCAAGGTGCCAGAGCGTACTGGCTGGCGCGGCGAAATGCGTTATGGCTTGCTTAACGATGTGCGGGTATTGGACAAAGCAGCGTTCCCTCTGATGGTACAGCGCTATGTCGCACTGGCCTATCCGCGCGACCAGATTCACCGGGCTGAAGATCTTCCGCAGCCGCTGTTATGGCCGCAGCTACAGGTTACACAGGCAGAAATCGACGCCGTGCTCCCCACTTTTGATTTAGTAAGCGAGCGCTCACTTATTGGTTTCTGCCCCGGCGCTGAATTTGGCCCGGCCAAGCGCTGGCCGCACTATCACTATGCCAGCCTGGCGCAAACGCTGATCGAACGCGGCCATCACGTTGTCCTGTTCGGCTCAGCCAAGGACAACGAGGCGGGAGAAGCGATACGCGACACCTTGCCCGAATCCCTGCGTGCCTTTTGCACCAATCTGGCCGGCAAAACGTCACTGGATCAAGCCGTGGTGCTGATCGCCGCCTGTCACGCTGTGGTCAGCAATGACTCCGGATTAATGCACGTGGCAGCCGCGTTAAACCGCCCTCTGGTGGCACTCTATGGCCCCAGCAGTCCGGATTTCACGCCGCCGCTGTCACATCAGGCCAACGTTATCCGTTTGATTACCGGCTATCATCGCGTGCGTAAAGGCGATGGCGAGCAGGGATATCACCAAAGCCTGATTGATATTCAGCCTGAGCGCGTGCTGGAAGCCTTGACGCCTTACCTCCAGAAACAGGATTATCGCTAATGCGGGTGCTGATCGTTAAAACCTCTTCCATGGGCGATGTTTTGCACACGCTGCCTGCCTTGACGGACGCCATGCGCGTCATCCCCAACTTGCGATTTGACTGGGTGGTGGAAGAAGGGTTTGCCCAGATCCCTACCTGGCACGTCGCCGTTGACCGCGTGATCCCGGTTGCTATCCGCCGCTGGCGTAAAAGCTGGTTCAGCGCAGAAACGCGGCGTGAACGCACGCAATTTAAGCAACAACTGCGAGAACGCCAGTATGATGCCGTGATCGATGCACAGGGTTTGCTGAAAAGTGCGCTGTTGGTCACGCGTCTCGCACGCGGGAAAAAGCATGGTTTAGACAGCAGCAGCGCGCGTGAGCCGCTGGCCAGCATTTTCTATAACTACCGGCACCGCATTGCACGGCAGCAGCACGCCGTCGAACGCATTCGTGCGCTTTTCGCGGCCAGCCTGAGCTACCGTAAGCCCAGTGAGCGGGGGGACTACGGTATCGCCCAGCATTTTCTGGCAGCACCGCCGGAAGATGCCGGACGCTATCTGGTATTCCTGCACGCCACCACACGCGATGAAAAGCATTGGCCCGAATCTCACTGGCTCGAACTGATCGCCAGCCTGCAACCGTCAGGATTGCGCATTAAGCTCCCCTGGGGCGCAGAGCATGAACATCAGCGTGCGCAGCGCCTCGCTGCCGATTTCCCTCACGTCGAGGTGTTACCGCGCCTGAGTTTGCAGCAGGTGGCCGCCGTGCTGGCGGGCGCACAAGCGGTGGTATCCGTCGATACCGGCCTGAGTCACCTGACGGCGGCATTGGATCGTCCCAATATCACGCTCTATGGCCCTACCGATCCTGGGCTCATTGGCGGATATGGTCTCAATCAGGTGGTAGAACAATCTGAAAATCGCCACATGAGCGCCATCTCTGCCGACGCGGTCCGGCAAAAGCTGTCAGAGCTGGTAGACTTACAGCCTCTCGACACGATTCCCCTGCACACATCGGTGCCAAGCGCGCTTCCGTAAAGGCTTGCGCTGGGGCTACACTCATGCCATCCCTGATGGTCGAGATAACGGGGATAGCCCTTGCTACGTGACCCAATGATATGTTGAATGCTTTAAGATACAGTTGGGCAAAATACCCCGCAGTAAGCGCCTCGTTAACCACGAATACGCTGTTTCCAGGGTGCATGCTGACTCTGGCCGTGATGCCATTTAGCACCATCATCGCCGGATGGCTGTTTTATTTGACTGGGGTGTCTGCCGCACTGTATGTGGTTACGCATGTAAAACAGATTCTAGCCGCAAAACGGCTGTTGATATTGCCCATATTGTTGCTACTGATGGGCTGCCTCAACCTTGTTTGGTTTACGCTTTACTATCAACCCGACACGCTTTTTACCGATGTCTACTCCGCTTATCGCACCGCCGGGCATGCAGCGATGCTCGGTGCGTTTATTCTGTTAGCCGCATGCCACCTGCCACATGAAAACCAGCCCGTCGTGAGAATCGGCTCCTTCGCAGTTTGTGTGATGACGCTGGCTTATGCGCTATTTCAGTCCGTTTTTCACGATATGCACCGTGTGGGCCTGATCTTTGGTCCGGCAACCAGCGCGGCCTATTTTATGACGTTTATCGGCGCCCTGAGTGCGCAGGCATTACTCACGCTCAATGTACGCTACAAATATTATCTCTATTTATTCCATTTCTTACTGGTGACCAGTGCCATCATCCTGACCCAGACACGGGCGGCCATTTTTGTTTATCCCCTGATTGGGGCGATGATCCTGTTATCGGAGGTGCGTCATAATAGACGTACCTTGCTTAAGGGCGTGCTGGGCTCCATCGTGACGCTAACGCTCTGCATTGCACTGTTCCACGACACGATCCATAAACGCACCAGTGATTTGATCAATGACATGCGCAGTTACAGCCAGAACAACAGTCAAACCTCGGTAGGCGCACGGTTTGCCATGGTGCAATCCGGCATGGACGCAGGGCTTGCTGCACCGTTCGGGCAATCCGCCGAGCGGCGCGCGGAAGATATCACCGCCCTCGCACAGCAGACGCCAGCCATGAGGGGCGCGGTGAGCTACCTGAACGTGCATCTGCATAACGATGCGATTGAAGCTTTTTCATTGAAAGGCTGGCCCGGTGCGCTACTGATTGTTTTGTTTTATCTCGCGCTCTCTTATTTTTCGATTTTTGTGCTGCGCAGCCACTTCTCCATTGCGCTGTTATTTGCCTTACTTATGTTTGGCTTGAGTGATGTCATTCTCTTTGCTCGAGATATGTTAATGGCGTGGCTGGTCACGTTGTGTCTTGGCATGACACTGACGGGAAAATGGACCCGCCCTGCCTGCGCGCAAGCCCCCTCAGCCTAGCGTAATTATCGCTGTGAGAGGCATACAGCTTTTAGTACCATAGCGGTATAAAATAGTAGAGCGTGTGTATTTATTTATGTGACGCCTGAGAACAATCCGGATAATAGCGCGTAGTTCACTGGTAGCTGAAAAGCCAGGGGCGGTAGCGTGGTCATTTTCTGGTTTAAGTGCGTTGACTGAAGGAAAGCGAGTGAGCCTCAAAACCCTTACCTATAGCCGGATCTTGATTGTAAAGCTGCGTTTTCATGGGGATATGCTGCTGACTACGCCGCTTATCAGCACGCTAAAAGCGCGCTACCCAAAGGCCGCGATTGATGTGTTGCTCTACCAGGACACCATCCCTATCCTTTCCAAGCACCCGGATATCCACCGGTTATACGGTTTGAAAAGAAAAACCGCTGGCGCAATGGAGAAAATCAGTGATTTTGTCACCATGCGCAACACACTTAAACGCAACCGCTATGACCTGATTGTGAATTTGGCCGACCAATGGCCAATAGCGCTGCTGATTAAATCGTTGAACTGCCCTTACAGTCTCTCCATTCAACGCGGAGGAGCCCGGCAGTCACTGTGGCGCGCCTGTTTCACCCACTGTCTGGAACCAACGGGGCAACATATCGTTGAGCAGAACTTCTCTTTGCTCGCCCCTCTGGATGTGCCAGAACAAGACAGAACTCGGCCGCTGTCGCTGTACTACGGCCCGGAAGACGCGGAACGCGTTTTTGCCCTTGCGCCTGAGTTAACGGCAACGCCTTATGTGGTCATTCAGCCGACTGCCAGACAGTCTTTTAAATGCTGGGATAACGATAAATTTGCACAGGTCATTGATCATCTGAAACAGCAAGGATTAGAGGTCGTCCTTACCTGTGGCCCAGGTGCCGAGGATGTGGCGGTGGTGAATGAGATCCACACCCTGTGCGAACACAAACCTACTCTGTCGCTTGCCGGTAAAACGCATTTTCTCGAACTGGCAGCGTTAATCGACAAAGCCGTGCTTTATATCGGCGTCGACTCAGCACCAATGCACATGGCGGCAGCGCTCGCGACGCCAACAATTTGCCTGTTTGGACCGACGGATCACCGTAAATGGAGCCCTTGGTCAGATAACCATATTGTTCTCTGGGCGGGAGACTACACCGCCATGCCCGAGAGAAAGTATCTCGATAGAAATAAAAAATACCTGTCATGTATCCCTGCTCAGGACGTTATTCAAGCCGCAGAAAAACTGCTGGCCTGCCCCACGGGTGCTCCACTAAATACGGCAGAAAGATAAGGAATTCCGCATGAAAATTGCCTTCTGCTTGTATAAATATTTCCCGTTTGGCGGCCTGCAACGCGATTTTCTCAGTATTGCTCAGGCCTGCGTCAGGCAGGGTCACCGCGTGCGTGTGTATGTCTTGTCCTGGCAGGGAGAAGAGCCAGAAAATCTTGAGATTATTTTGGTACCCACTGTCGGTATCAGCAATAACACGCGGCATCAACGCTACAGTGAGTGGGTTCAACATCATTTGCAATTGCACCCAGCCGATCGCGTGGTGGGGTTCAACAAAATGCCTGGGCTAGATTTTTATTACGCCGCTGACGTGTGCTACGCAGAAAAAGTTGAGCAGGAGAAGGGATTTTTCTATCGCTTAACGCCGCGCTACAAGCACTATGCCGCGTTTGAAAAAGCAGTGTTCAGCCCAGGCGTGAAAACCAAAATGCTGATGCTGACTCAGCGCCAGATTGCAGATTTTAAAAAACATTATGGCACGCAGGATGAGCGTTTTCTGATTCTTCCGCCGGGCATTGCACTGGACAGAAAATATGACCAGCAGGCACCCGACGTTCGCCAGACCTTTCGTCATACGCATAATATCCCAGAAAGCGCTCGGGTTTTACTGCAAGTCGGCTCTGATTTCAAGCGTAAGGGCGTCGAGCGCAGCCTGCGCGCCGTTGCCAGCCTGCCGGAAAACCTACGGAAACAGGTCGTTTTTCTGGTTGTCGGCCAAGACAAACCCGATCGTTATCAGACGCTGGCAGGTCAGTTAGGCATTGATAAGCAGGTGCATTTTTTTGCTGGACGTAGCGATGTTCCTGATTTTATGGCCGCCGCAGACCTGCTCCTCCATCCTGCACATCAGGAAGCCGCAGGCATCGTGTTACTTGAAGCGATCACTGCCGGGCTACCGGTTATCGTGACGCAAGTGTGTGGCTATGCGTTCCATATCGATAAGGCGCAAGCAGGCCAGGTTATCGCCTCCCCCTTTAGTCAGGAAGCGCTGAACGCTGCGCTGCACATCGCATTAGAACAAACGGAAACCTTGCATCGTTGGTCGGAGAATGCCCGGCATTATGCCGATACGGAAGATCTTTACAGCTTACCGGAAAAAGCCGCACTGCTGATTTCGGGCCAGGATCGTCACTAAATGAAAAGTGTCATTACGTTAAAAGAGCCGTTCGCCTCACTCTGGCAAGAACATGACCCGTTTGAAGAAGTCAAAAAACTGGATGGCGATGTCTTTCGCGCATTAGAGAGCCGTAAAACATTACGTTTCACCTTGGCCGGACGCTCGTGGTTTATCAAAATACATCGCGGCACGGCATTGAAAGAGGCTCTAAAAAACCTGCTTTCATTGCGCCTGCCCGTATTGGGTGCCGATCGCGAATGGAACGCGATTCACCGCTTACGCGATCTCGGCGTAGACACCATGACCGGAGCAGCATTTGGTCAACGCGGGTTAAACCCGCTACAACGCGAATCTTTTATCATTACTGAAGATTTAAGCCCGGCAATCAGTCTGGAAGATTACTGCGCCAACTGGCCGCAGAATCCGCCAATGCATGCCGAAAAGCGGCGACTGATTCGCCGCGTGGCAGAAATGGTGAGAAAGATGCATGCCGGCGGCGTTAATCACCGCGATTGCTATATTTGCCATTTCTTGCTGCGCCAGCCTTACCAGCCGACCGATAAACAATTTACACTTTCGGTCATCGACCTGCATAGGGCGCAACTTCGCGAGCGTGTTCCGCTGAGATGGCGTAATAAAGATCTTATCGGCCTCTATTTCTCCTCACTCGATATTGGGCTGAGCAAACAGGATCTGTTGTTTTTCCTGAAGATCTATTTTGATCAGCAGCCATTGCGTACTACGCTGCGTCAGGAACAAGCGCTGTTTCACGAAGCATTTACCAAAGCAGAAAAAATTCGAGAAAGAACGGAGCGCAAGGCGCTTTAACCCGAGCCCTGATTATCATTATGAATATACTTTTCGTCGGTGAGGCTACATCCGGTTTCGGCGGGATTGAAACGGTAATAAAAAAAGTCACCAGCTTCCTGGAAAATGACCAAGACGCTGAAAACACCTATACCTTATATTTTCTCTGCCGCGATAACCGCATGGATAAAGCCTGGCTGGAAGGAAAGCACTATATTTGCCATCGTTCCGGTATCAAGATCTCCTTTCTGCGTAGAATGAGCCACGCGTGTGCACTGGCGCGCTTCATTAAACAGAATCAACCCGATACGGTGATTGCTTTTGATGCACCATCCTGTCGAGTTGCGGCACAAGCGATCCGTTACAGTAAGAAAACACTGCCGCTGATTTCATGGCTGCACTACTCACTCGATCACAAAAAGCATGCCGAACAGGCACTGGTCGCAGATCATCACTTGGCTATCAGTTCCGGCATCAAGCAGCAATTAATAAAACGTGGCGTGCCTCCCGAACGCATCTCTGTGATTTTTAATCCGGTCACGCCACAAAGCATCGTGATTCCGCGACCAACGGATAAAGCCGTATTTATCTATGTCGGGCGTCTCAAGTTTGAGGGGCAAAAGCGTATCAAAGATATGCTGGATGCCTTTTCTGGTTTGAAGGGCGAATGGGAATGCCATTTTATTGGTGATGGTTCAGATACCGAAGTCTGCCAGGCCTACGCGCAACAACGGGGTATTGCAGATCGTTTGCATTGGCACGGATGGCAAGAAAAACCGTGGGAATATGTTCAGACAGAGATCAAGCAAGTCTCGGCTTTTGTCATGAGTTCTGCTTTTGAGGGGCTTCCGATGACACTGCTTGAAGCCATGTCTTATGGGATTTATTGCGTTAGCAGCGATTGCCCATCGGGCCCAGGTGATATCATCAAGAATGGTGTGAATGGGCAACTTTATCCACCGGGTGATACGCACCATTTCGTGAAAACATTATCTCAATTGCAAACGAATGAAATAAATTCAAGCATCGAAGAGATCAAAAACTCTATCAGTGAGTTTTATGATAAAAATTATTATGCTAAATTTATAAACGCGATCGCGATTGAAAAGAACAGATGAAAAACTAATAAAGTGGTGACCTTGTGTATTTTAACACTGAGCATGTAATAAAAGAAAAAATAATATTAAACCATAATATTAATGACTCATCTAACGAGGCTTTTAATATAGCCTACGGTATAGACAAAAACTTCATATTTGGCTGTGGAATATCCATAGCGTCTATTTTATTGCATAATAAAAATAAAAAAATTGCATTTCACATCTTTACTGATTTTTTCGACGAAACGAACATTGCTGAATTTACAGACCTTTGTCATCAATACAATACGCAGATTGTCGTTTACATCATAAATTGTGATGAATTAAAACAATTACCAAGCACTAAAAATTGGTCTTATGCAACATACTTTCGTTTTATCATTGCTGATTTTTTCAATAATGTGTTAACCACCGTTCTTTATCTTGATGCTGACATTGTCTGCAATGCAGATCTGGATGAATTGATTAACCTTGATTTGATAGATCATACAGCTGCGGTTGTCTGCGAGGGTGAAAAGCCCTGGTGGACTAAACGCGCCCTTGCATTGGGAGACGCAGAAATAAGCAATGGCTATTTCAATGCTGGCTTTCTTTTAATAAATATACCACGTTGGGGAGAGCAGGATATCAGTCGACAGGCGATGTCACTTCTTGCTGACGATGATGTAAAACAAAAAATATCGTTTTTAGACCAAGACATATTAAATATTTTATTTGTAAACAAAGTTTTGTTTCTAGATAAAAGATACAACACCCAATTCAGCATTAATTATGAATTGAGTGAAAACAAAAAAACACTGACACCAATTACAAAAAACACCGTGTTTATTCATTACATTGGACCAACCAAACCGTGGCATGCATGGGCTAGCGACTACGATTCTTCCCGCTACTTCATGACAGCAAAACAGCATTCACCATGGAAAGAGACTAAACTACTCAAAGCTCATTCGGCCAATCAGTTACGCTATTGTGCTAAGCATCAATTCCACAATAAAAAAATCCTTTCAGGCTTAAAAAGTTATTTCTTGTACTTTTTAAGAAAGATCAGCTGATTTTATTCTAGAAATAATAAATCATGTACTTTGACAACAGCATAGTAAAAAATAAGCTAGCATTTTTGGGTGCTAAAGAAGGCAACACTGAAAAAGCATTACATATTGCGTATGGTATTGATAAGAACTTTTTGTTTGGCGCTGCCGTTTCCGCAACATCAGCTATTATAAATAATAAAATCCCCATTACCCTGCACTTTTTCACCGACACGATAGATGATGATGATAGCCATCGTTTCAAGAAAATGGCTGCTAAATTTAATACAAACATCTATATATATCATATCGACAATACCCCTTTAAAAAACCTACCAACAAAAAACTGGCCATACTCAGCATATTATCGACTGATAGCATTCGATTATCTCGCGTTGTCGATAGATCGTTTGTTATATCTTGACGCTGATATTGTTTGCAAAGGCCCGCTTGATCAGTTAGCAAACTTATCTTTTGATGACAATGTTTGCGCAGTGGTTCCTGATATTAAGGAAATGCACAAGAAAGCAGTAGATAGATTACACTGCCCTGAACTGGATGGTCACTATTTCAACTCGGGTATGAT
This sequence comes from Candidatus Symbiopectobacterium sp. NZEC151, assembly GCF_025962655.1. Lineage (GTDB taxonomy): Bacteria > Pseudomonadota > Gammaproteobacteria > Enterobacterales > Enterobacteriaceae > Symbiopectobacterium. The sequence continues at coordinate 56,373 of NZ_JAGFPE010000007.1, forward strand.
GTTGATGGACTTAAGTAAATGGCATCAGCAGTCGTTCACCGCCAAAGTCATCGCTTTTATTCTCGGTAATGTGGAACTAAAATATCCTGATCAAGATGCACTTAATATTCTGTTATTGAAAAAAACGCATATTTTACCAAGAAAATACAACTGCATTTTTAGTATAAAAAGCGAGTTAAGCGATCGGAGTCATCAGAAATATAACAACATCATTAACGACGACGCGGCTTTAATTCATTATGTTGGCACAACTAAACCATGGAATGAGTGGGGACAATACCCATCAACAATTTTCTTCCAAAAAGCATATCTAGCCTCAGAATGGCATGATGTGCCGTTACTTAAACCGCGAACACCTTTGCAATGGAAGAAAAAGTCAAAACATGAGTTCCGAAAATATCACTTATTTAGCGGAATTTTGGCAAGATTAAAATATATCACAACAAAATAAGAGAATCGTTTCATGAATGTGTATTTTTTAGAATGGAATGCCAATTATGAAAAGCTCATGATAAAAAATTTAGAGTCGCATGGCGTCACAGAAATAAAAAATATCATGAAGCATTTTACAAGAAACAATATTAGACTTAAAAAGGCCAACGTTAATAATTGGTTATTCGTTAAGATACATATTTTTTTAAAACTGAGAAAAGTCAAAAAAGATGATTTAATAATTTGCAATGGATATAGTTTTTTAGGTTTTCTTGATATAATAAAAGCACTCCCATGTAAAAAAGCTTTAGTCATTCGAGATACTATAATTCATTTAGAAAGAGGAATGAAAGAAAACAAAAAATGGCTTCCATCTGATGGAGATATTACCCAAGAAATAGATTCACATTTTGATAAAGTATATAGTTTCGACCCATCTGACTGTAAAAAATACGATTTCATATACTTGAAACAATTCCTTCCATTTACATCCCAAGATATTGACACCATACTTAAAACATCAATAAAAAGCAAATTATCAGAAAAGTCATGTTTTTTTATTGGTGAATACAGACCTGATCGAGAAAAATCTCTCCAAGACCTTTTCCCTTATTTTAAACATTTAAATTACACACCTGATTTTTATCTTTTTGATAAACATAACAAATCAACAAATTACCCATTTTTTTGCAAAAACCAATCTCTTGATTATAAAGAAAATATACAGAGAGTTATTGCGTCTGACGTTGTTATAGAAATAAACCATCCAGGACAAGATGGTTTAACGTTACGAACGATCGAGGCTCTTGCTTTTAACAAAAAAATAATAACCAACAATATAAAAGTAATGCAATATGATTTTTATACTGACGACCGTTTTTTCATATTAGGCTATAATGACATTGACTCTTTACACAGTTTTTTAGAAAGGCCATTAGCACCTGTAGATATTGAATTGATAAAAGAATACACAGCAGATGGAATGTTAAATCGATTGGTCTCAGACATTTACCATCATAACAGCCCTACGCAAAGCAATATATTAAATTAACCGCATACTTTTCCACATCTCTTATTATAATAGAGAGCAACATTCGACTCTTATCTAGGGCATAGCTACAATGCGATTTATAATAATGGCTCCAGCATATACTGAATGGAGTGGTGGAGTTATCGTTCTACATAAATTATGTCATCTTCTCAACCAACTTGGAGAAAATGCTTACTTACATCCTATGGTCAAAGAATATCCTTTATCATGGAAAAATCATTTTACTGAGATAAAAGAGAAAATCAGACTAAAATATAAGAGTGGAAGATATAAAACAAACAAAGCATTCCAAACCCCTGTAATTAATAAATTAACAAACGACGATTTAGAAAATTCCATTATTGTATATCCAGAAATAGTATCAGGAAACCCATTAAAAGCTAAAAATGTAGTCAGATGGTTCTTACACCATCCGGGTTATCAAACAGGAAACGTAAATTATTTCTCTCGCGAACTGTATTTCTCATACGGTGCATTTGGCCGAGATTTTAAGCTATATGGTTCCCACACCTCTGACACAGTACTTCATGTATTTCATCAGATGAATGATATTTATAATGAGATTGGCGCATCTAAAGAACGGACAGGTACCGCATATTGCATCAGAAAAGGTCAAGGAAGAAAGATAATCCATGACCTATCCGATTCAATTCTTATCGATGAAAAAAAGCATGAAGAAGTCGCTGAAATATTCAAGCGTGTAAAGTACTTTATCTCTTATGACCTATACACTGGATATTCGGTGTTTGCCATAATGTGTGGCTGCATTCCGATTGTTGTTCCTGATGAGAACTTATCACTAACGGAATGGCAATCTGACCCCAAGATGCGGTTAGGTATTGCATACGGGTTTGAGCAAATTGAAGAGGCGACCAAGAACCGTAAAATTGCATTAGATTTAGTGTTTGAAAAAGAAAACGAAGCAATTCTTAACGTCAAAAAATTCATAGTTGAATCGAAAGAATATTTCTCCGTAGATTAAATACTTATTTGCATAAAAAGACCTAGTCTATAGTCCCCTCTGCATTAATTACTATACAGATGATTGATTACATTCATTTGCTTTTAAAAATATGGGTAAAAACTTTCAAGTAGTTCATAGCTGAAACATTATAGGGTTAGAAAATATTTCCTTAGGCAACAATGTTAGAATTGATGGATTCACAACCCTTGTTGCATCAGGAAGCGGATTCTTAAATATAGGTTCCTATGCGCAGATTGGCGGATACACGTTTCTTTCTGCGGGTGCAGGAATAATCATCAAAGATTTTTGTGGCCTTTCACAAGGTGTCAAAATTCACAGCAAGTCTGATGACTACTCAGGAAAGAAGCTGACTACTCCAACAATAAGTGAGGAGTACACTGGTGTGATAAAAGGTACAGTGGCCCTCGCGAAACATGTTATCATCGGCTCAGGTGCTGTTGTTCTTCCTAATATAACGCTTGAAGAGGGCGTATCCGTCGGGACACAGTCTCTCGTAACCAAAGATTTAAATGAATGGGCAATGTACTTTGGTTGTTCAGCAAAAAAATGAGAGATAGAGGAAAAGAGCCCCTTATACTCGAAAAATTTTTTTAGCGATTCAGGAACTTAAATAAAAAAATTAATAGCCAGTGCCATAGTCATTCCTTAACAAAAAAGCTAAAATATTTTCAGCGATAACTCTAAAATAGCCAATGCCAATGTTACAAACCCTTTACACCATCTTGCTTTACCTCATTCAACCATTAATCTGGCTCCGTCTGTGGCTGAGAGGGCGCAAAGCGCCTGCCTACCGTCGCCGCTGGAGTGAACGCTATGGATTTTGTGCAGAGAAGGTCAAACCCAACGGTATCATGTTGCATTCGGTCTCGGTTGGCGAAACATTAGCGGCCATTCCCTTGGTCAGAGCGCTTCGTCACCGTTACCCTTCTTTGCCGATTACAGTCACCACCATGACGCCGACCGGCTCAGAGCGGGTACGCTCCGCCTTCGGCAATGATGTCTTTCATGTGTACCTGCCTTACGATCTCCCCTGCGCCCTTAAACGCTTCTTCGATCAGGTGAACCCAAAACTGGTGATCATCATGGAGACCGAACTGTGGCCAAACCTTATTACGGAACTTCATCGCCGTGATATCCCGCTGGTTATTGCCAACGCACGGCTGTCTGAACGCTCAGCGGCAGGCTATAAGAAAATCAGTTCTCTGACACGCCGAATTTTGCGCCGCACAACCTTGATTGCCGCTCAAAACCAAGAGGATGGCGAGCGCTTTATCGATCTCGGTTTACAGCGCTCACACTTAGCGGTCACTGGCAGTCTGAAATTTGATATTTCTGTCACGCCAGAATTAGCAGCAAGAGCCGTAGCACTGCGGCGTCAATGGGCTTCCCGGCGTCCGGTTTGGATTGCAACCAGCACTCACGAGGGTGAAGAAGCGATTATTTTGGCCGCGCACCGTGAACTGCTGATCCGATTTCCCGATTTGCTGTTGATTCTGGTACCTCGCCATCCTGAGCGTTTTCCGACGACTCAGGCGCTTACCCAGAGTCTGGGATTTAGCTACACCTTGCGCAGCAGCGGTGAAGTCCCGGCGGCTGACACACAAGTGGTGATTGGCGATACCATGGGCGAGCTGATGATGCTGTATGGCATTGCTGACATCGCTTTTGTCGGGGGAAGTCTGGTGGAACGGGGAGGACATAACCCGTTGGAGCCTGCGGCACACGCTATCCCGGTATTGATGGGCCCGCATACCTTTAACTTCAAAGATATTTGTCTTAAATTGTCAGAAGCAGGCGGTTTGATCACCGTGAAAGATGCTGACAGTATTGTCAAAGAAGTGAACAGCTTGCTGACGGATGAAGATTATCGGCTCTATTATGGGCGACACGCTGTAGAAGTGCTGCACCAGAATCAGGGAGCGCTTCAGCGCTTGCTCACTCTGCTGGAGCCCTATCTTCCTCCGCGTGCAAACTCGTCTATCTAACCCTCTGGTGCTAAGGAATCCCATGGCGACCAAAGCAATCTACCCAGGTACCTTCGATCCCTTAACCAATGGGCACCTGGATCTGCTCGCCCGCGCTTCACGTCTGTTTGATCATCTCGTGTTAGCCATTGCTGCCAGCCCCGGTAAAAACACGATGTTCAGTTTGGACGAACGCGTCGCATTAGCCCGGCAGGCAACGCAACATTTGACGAATGTTGAGGTAGTGGGATTTTCCGATCTTATGGTGCATTTTGCCCAACAGCAGCAAGCAAATGTGTTAATACGCGGGCTGCGCGCTGTATCGGACTTTGAATATGAGCTTCAGTTGGCAAAAATGAATACTCACTTAATGCCAACGCTGGAGAGCGTATTCCTGATGCCATCGGAAGAATGGTCCTTTATCTCTTCCTCTCTGGTCAAAGAGGTTGCCCGACACGGTGGAGATGTCTCACATTTTCTTCCCGAGGCGATTGGCTCGGCGCTTAAGCAAAAGCTGGCACAGGGTAAGTAAAGCACCATCCGGCGGGTGGGTTCCTCCGCCGGAAATGGCGATGTGATTAACGCGCCAATGCACCGCATAGATAGCGGAACCACCACAGCGGACGCCACCATGTATTTCGCGGAGGCAGTGTCGCGGGCATTACGTTGTTACGGTATTTAATTTCCCAGGTAAAGTTGAGGAAAATACGACTTTGCCCATACTCATAACCGAACAGGCTACACTCTTGCTTCTTACGCTTATCAATCGGCGTATTGGCGGAAAGGTCGCGCTGTAACGTATGGTAACTCTCTTCCCGGTCCACATCCCGTTCAAAACAACGAATGTTCTTCGGCAGGTAATGTTGGCGCGAACCTTGGTATTTCTGATATTTAACGAAGCGGAAATCCTCTGAGCCATAATTTCCGGCAAACTCCTCGTCATAGCCAAAGAAACGCATAAAACGTGCGCGCGACATGAAGAACGTGTTCGGGTGACCATAATACCTGTCGCCCACGTTACACACTTGGCCACGTTTTTTGATGCCGTCTTCACGGCTTTCCCGATAGATTTTGTAAAAATTGCGGCCCGGGTTACGGCAATTGATCAAATAACGGAATGTGGATTCCGGTAACTCATGGTCAAGATCGGTGATGAAAATTTTGTCAGATTTAGCGTAGGTCACCCCTAAATTACGCGCACCGGCCTGATTCCATGGAATATCTTCATTAATCCGTAGCCAGGTGATATTCAGGTCGAAAACGCCAACGTCGTACTCAATGGGCGAACCGTCATCAACAATAACGAACTCAACCGCAGTCCTGATATCTTCCGGCAACTGCTCATACAGTCGCAGCAACGAAAATACGGAATCCATGTTGTTCTGATTGCAGTAAAAATGCGTAACATAGCTCAATTTTATATGCTGCTTATCAAGCGGATGCCGTGCGGCAGTAGAGTACTCGTGGTTCACCGATAAAATCCTCAGCCTTGTTCTTGTTGATGCCCTTCCAGACTCGCCATTCGAACGGCAACCTGGCGTTACTTATCCCAGCATCACTTCTGGCAGCAGCGACAATAAAATGTACTACGCTGCCCATGTTTTTTCGTTAACAACGGTGTTCCGCATACGCGGCAAAGCTCTCCGGCCCGACCATAAACCTGCAATTCCTGCGCAAAATACCCCGGTTTACCATCTGACTGTAAGAAATCCCTTAACGTCGTTCCGCCTTGCTCAATCGAGCGCTGTAACACCCGCTTTATCGACTGAACGAAATGAGCAGATTCTGATTCGTTTAGCGAGCCTGCCGCACGATCGGGGTGAATACCCGCCATAAAGAGGGATTCGCTGGCATAAATATTTCCTACGCCGACCACCACCTTGTTATCCATCACCCACTGCTTAATGGCCGTGTGCTTACCACGAGAACGTTGATGGAGATAGTCGGCAGAGAATTCCTCACTCAAGGGTTCCGGTCCAAGATGAGCAAGTACATTGCTTGCTGCAAGATCCGTCGTCCATAGCCAGGCACCAAAACGTCGGGGATCGGTATAACGCAGCACATGGCCATTGTCCATGACCATATCCACATGATCGTGCTTTGCGGGGGGGAGATATTCCGGCAGAATGCGCAAGCTACCAGACATGCCGAGATGCACAATGATCCAACCACCAGGCAGTTCAAACAGCAGGTATTTCGCCCGACGGTCGATGCTCAAAACAGGTTGGTCACTCAACGAAAGGATCTCGCTGGATACGGGCCAACGCAAGCGGGCATTACGCACTTCAACGTGAAGGATAGTGTGTCCGACAAGATAGGGTGATATCCCGCGGCGGCTCGTTTCAACCTCTGGTAATTCCGGCATTTTCTCCTCCTGAACACTCCCGCGGCTAACGTAGCATAAAAAAACCCGGCCTTGGCCGGGTTTTTAATAAGTCCACTAAAATTACTTGATTTTAGCTTCTTTATAGATCACATGCTGACGGACAACCGGATCGAATTTCTTCAGTTCCAGTTTTTCCGGCTTAGTGCGCTTGTTCTTCGTCGTCGTGTAGTAATGACCAGTACCGGCAGAAGAAACCAGCTTGATCTTCTCGCGAACACCTTTAGCCATGATTCAGTTCCTTAGTACTTTTCACCACGGGTACGCAGATCGGCCAAGACCGCTTCGATACCCTTTTTATCGATAACACGCATACCTTTAGCAGATACGCGCAGCGTGACAAAACGTTTTTCGCCTTCAACCCAGAAACGATGGGAATGCAGGTTAGGCAGAAAACGGCGTTTGGTCGCATTCAGTGCGTGGGAACGGTTATTACCGGTCACCGGACGCTTGCCAGTAACTTGGCAGACTCGGGACATGTCTATTCTCCAAAAATCAAATCAGCTCGAGCTTCGTAGAGGATGTTGGCCGCCTCGTCAGGCTTTAGAGCCCATCTCAGCAACTTTACAAGTAAAGATACTGTCATCAGGGTAAACCTGCTGAGATAGGCTCTTAACGCCACACCCAAGATTCTCAAAGGTGGCGTAGTATACGCTCTAGCGCGGATGTGCTCAAGTCCCGAGCAGCGAAAGATCTCTAAGGATCGCGGAAAATATGCTAAATCCAGCCTCGCTCGGCAAATGACACGTACTCACCACGCCCAATAACCAGGTGATCGAGGACGCGAATGTCCATCAATGCGCATGCCTGAATAATATGCGTCGTTATCATACGATCGGCGCTACTCGGCTCTGCATCCCCTGAAGGGTGATTATGCGCCAGAATGAGCGCCGCCGCATTGGCTTTTAACGCTTCACGCACAATTTCTCTCGGGTGCACCTCGACGCTGGCGATAGTACCTGCAAACATCTCTTGATGTCGAATCACACGGTGCTGATTATCTAGAAACAGCACGGTAAAAATCTCCCGCGCCTGATGCGCCAACGCGGATTGCAGGTACTGTATGGTCAGATCGGGATTCAGCATCGCTTTTTCCTTCACCAAACGCGTTGCATAGAGCCGCCGCGCTAGCTCCGCTACCGCCTGAAATTGAACAAATTTAACCACCCCCATCCCTTTCACGGCGCAAAATGTTTGTTGCTCTGCCATCATGACATGGTAGAGGGAGCCAAAATGATGCAGCAGTTGCTCCGACAGCGCCATCACGTGGACACCCGGAAGCCCAGTGCGCAGAAAAATCGCCAACAGTTCCACATCCGTAAGTGCTTCAGCCCCCGAGGCAATAAGCTTTTCACGCGGAGCCTGATCGTCAATCCACACCGTTGTGCCTCCTTTCCATCGTTGCCCTATCATGGCAGGCTCACGGTAGCGCGGCGAGAGCTCAGGCAAGCGCCTGCACAACCGCACGCAAGACGCCCTGCAACAAAGCATCATGAACACACACAAACGCGAGCAAGATTCCGCTCATCCGGCAAGGTTATGATAAAATGTTTCCTCTTAGGCGTTAATCGGACAAAGATGATGACGGGATTTTCCAATCTGCCTGGGCTCTCCGGTAAAAAAATCGTGCTCGGCATCAGCGGCGGTATTGCCGCTTACAAGTGCCCAGAAATTGTCAGGCGTCTACGCGATCGCGGCGCAGAAGTCCGCGTGGTAATGACACCTGCCGCCAAGGCATTTATTACGCCGCTCACGCTTCAGGCGGTTTCAGGATACCCAGTATCAGACGATCTGCTCGATCCTGCCGCCGAAGCATCGATGGGGCATATTGAGCTGGGAAAATGGGCGGATCTGGTTATTCTTGCCCCCGCAACGGCAGATGTGATTGCACGTTTAGCCGCTGGCATGGCTAACGACCTGCTCACCACGCTTTGTCTGGCGACGGCGGCACCCATCGCCATTGCACCTGCCATGAATCAGCAGATGTATCGCGCGACACCCACACAGGATAATCTTGCCACGTTGGCACGGCGCGGTGGACTTGTTTGGGGACCCGATAGCGGTAGCCAGGCCTGCGGTGATGTTGGTCCCGGTAGAATGATTGATCCATCAGCGATCGTTGCGCTCGCCGACGGATATTTTACGCGCGTCAACGATCTGCAACATCTCAATATTATGATCACGGCGGGACCAACGCGTGAAGCGCTTGATCCGGTACGTTTCATTACCAATCACAGTTCAGGCAAGATGGGATTTGCCATTGCTCAAGCGGCGGCGGAGCGTGGCGCTCACGTAACACTTATCGCCGGCCCCGTGTCCTTGCCAACCCCCGAGGGCGTTCGGCGCATTGACGTGACCAGCGCGCTGGACATGCAACAGGCGGTGATGTCTCATGCGGCACAACAGCAGATTGTCATCGGCTGTGCCGCAGTGGCCGATTACCGGGCTAAACAGATAGCCAACGACAAGATTAAAAAACAGGGTGATGAAATCAGTATCACACTGGTTAAAAACCCAGATATTATTGCAGGGGTTGCAGCCATGTCAGCGGCTCGTCCTTTCGTCGTTGGATTTGCTGCCGAAACCCAGAATGTGGAAGAATACGCGCGACAAAAACTGACGCGAAAAAATCTGGATCTGATTTGCGCGAATGACGTTTCCCTCTCAGGGCAGGGATTCAACAGTGATACCAACGCGTTGCAGCTGTTTTGGCCGGAGGGTGACACCCGTTTACCTCTGTGCGAAAAGCGCCTCCTTGGCCAACATTTAATCGATGAGATTGTCCGCCGTTATGATGAAAAAAATCGACGTAAAAATTCTTGATGCACGCATTGGTCAACAGTTTCCGTTACCGACCTATGCCACCGCAGGCTCGGCCGGCCTTGATCTTCGGGCTTGTATTGATGAAGGGATCGCATTGGCCGCTGGGGAGACGATACTGGTGCCGACCGGTATCGCTATCCATATCGCCGATCCCAGCCTGGCTGCCGTAATCCTCCCTCGCTCAGGGTTGGGGCATAAGCACGGTGTGGTATTAGGTAATCTGGTTGGGCTTATTGACTCTGATTATCAGGGACAACTGATGGTTTCCGTTTGGAACCGTAGCCAGCAAGCCTTCACTATCGAGCCCGGTGAACGCCTGGCACAGATGGTGTTTGTTCCCGTCGTTCAGGCTGAATTTAACATCGTCGATGATTTTGTGGGAACAGAGCGAGGAGAAGGCGGCTTCGGCCATTCTGGTCGCCGTTGATCCGAAAATCGGTATACCCTGCATTACCCCCTGGACACGCGGTCAATCGCGTGTCTTTGTAGTGTTTATTCAGGTCGTTACCCTAAATAATTCTAAATGGTTGTCAGCTTCTTTTTGATCAAGGGTCTTTTCTGACATGGCAGAGAAAGAGAATACGAAAAGGAATCGTCGCGAGGAAATCTTGCAAGCGTTGGCGCAAATGCTGGAGTCCAGCGATGGCAGCCAACGCATCACAACTGCAAAGCTTGCCGCAATGGTCGGGGTTTCCGAAGCCGCACTCTATCGGCACTTTCCCAGCAAAACGCGGATGTTTGACAGCCTTATCGAGTTTATTGAAGATTCGCTGACAACACGTATCAATCTGATTCTGCAAGATGAGAAAGATACGTTCCAGCGCTTGCGGCTGATTTTGTTGCTCATGTTGGGTTTTGCTGAACGCAACCCCGGCCTGACGCGTATCCTGACCGGCCATGCGCTGATGTTCGAACAGGACCGCCTGCAAGAACGCATTAACCAGCTGTTTGAACGCATTGAATCGCAGCTTAAGCAGGTGTTGCGCGAGCACAAGCTACGAGAGGGTAAAGCCCTTACCCATGACGAGTCACTGCTTGCCAGTCAACTACTCGCTTTTTGCGAAGGTATGCTGTCACGCTATGTTCGTTCTGAGTTCCGTTTCCGACCGACACAGGAATTTGATACGCGCTGGCCGTTGTTGGCGGCACAAATATTCTAACCTGCGCTAGTCCTGCATCTGCTGGTATTTTTCGCCTGCTTTTTCTTTCAAAAAATTTAGAAAACAAAGAATAACGCACGTAATAAGCACGTGCGTTATTTTCATACTGTCACTTTATCCCCACAGGATCTCCGGTTTCAACGGCGTTGGCTGAAACCCTCAAGGTGTGGATATAACGACTACGCAGAAATACCGTACCGATCGCGATAGGCCTTCACCGCATCCAGATGCACGGCCATCTCCGGTTTTTCTGCCAAAAAGCTGATCAAGTCTTGCAACGTAATAATGGAAATGACCTGACACTGATAATCACGTTCCACTTCCTGAATGGCAGAAATGGCACCCGTACCACGTTCCTGGCGATCCAGTGCAATCAACACCCCGGCAAGCGTCGCACCATTAGCGGCAATAATGCCCATGGATTCACGTATGGCGGTACCTGCGGTAATCACGTCATCGACCAGCATGATACGGCCTTGCAGCGCGCTGCCGACCAGATTGCCCCCTTCCCCGTGATCTTTGGCTTCTTTGCGGTTGAAGCAGTAAGGCACATCGGTGTCGTGGTGTTCAGCCAACGCGACCGCGGTGGTCGTGGCGATCGGAATCCCTTTGTAAGCCGGCCCGAACAGCACATCAAAGGTAATACTGGCATCCACCAACGCTTCAGCATAAAAACGGCCCAAAAGTGCCAGGTCGCGCCCGGTATTGAATAGCCCGGCATTGAAGAAATAGGGGCTGACACGCCCGGATTTCAATGTGAATTCGCCGAATTTTAATACCTGCTTGCTAAGCGCGAATTCAATAAATTGGCGCTGATAGGCTTTCATTACTGCATCTCCTCGTATCACGGTGAGTATGGTTATGGCTGGAACACCAGCCATAAAAAAAGCGACGCCGAGGTCGCTTTGCAAAAATGGATAACGCCGCTGCCAGGCAACGGCTGATGAAACGACAGGCGGTGTATGCCAGTCATGTTTACTTGAGGTCCGCGACCGGCGCTTGCGTCAGCGCTGCTTTCTGCGCCTCGACGATAGTGTCAATGCCACCGCGCGCCAGAGCGAGCAGCGCCAGCAGCTCTTCGTGGCTGAACGGCTCGCCTTCGGCGGTGCCCTGCACCTCAATCATGCGGCCATCTTCGGTCATGACCACGTTCATGTCCGTTTCCGCGGCAGAATCTTCCACGTATTCGAGATCGCACACAGCTTCACCGGCAACGATCCCCACGGAAACCGCTGCTACCATGCCTTTGAGCGGGCTGGATTTGAGTTGGCCTTTTGCCACCATGCGGTTGAACGCATCCGCCAGTGCAACACACGCGCCAGTAATAGAAGCGGTGCGCGTGCCGCCATCGGCCTGCAATACGTCGCAATCCAGCGTGATGGTGTATTCACCGAGCTTTTCCAGATCAACGGCAGCGCGCAGAGACCGCGCGATAAGGCGCTGGATTTCCAGCGTTCTTCCGCCCTGTTTCCCCTTGGCGGCTTCGCGCGCATTGCGACTATGGGTCGCACGCGGCAGCATGCCGTATTCAGCGGTTACCCAGCCTTTTCCCTGCCCTTTCAGAAAGCGCGGCACGCCTTCTTCTACCGTCGCGTTACACAGCACTTTCGTGTCGCCGAACGCCACTAACACGGAACCTTCCGCATGCTTGGTATAGCCACGCGTTAGCGTGATGGGACGCACCTGTTGTGCACTTCGGCCTGACGGACGCATGAGATTCTCCGGGTTATGCTCTGTTGATTGGCGCGCATTATACGGCCTTCGAACAACAATTCCTACTTTAGCTGCCGCGCGTTTCGCGATATCGGCAGGGGAGTGTTGGCGTCTGCATCAGGGTATAGCCTGAGGTTATACCCTCCCGACAAACAAGTATTCGTCAGTCATTCCCCTGCATGAAATAGTTTTGATTATTCATTCACCAGAGGGATACACGAGATGCGCCAGATGCAGGTTGAGACCGTCAAACTCTCTCTGGCACGCCCGTGCAAGCGTGCGCAGGAACGGCGCAATGCCGTAAGCGTAGTCAGGATTACCGTTGAAGAACAGGGATTTATCGGTTTAGGCGAATGTACCCCCGCGTTTGAATATCAAGAGTCTGCGGCCAGTGTCTGCCGTCAGCTTGACGCCGTGCGTGGCGCTGTAACGCGCGGTGCGTCGAGGGATGAAATCCAAACGCTGCTCCCTCCTGGTGCGGCACGTAACGCACTCGATTGCGCACTCTGGCGCTTAAATGCGGCCCTGCATAAACAAACCGTATGGCAGCAGGTGGGAATACAACCGCCTGCCTCTTTGATCACCACGGAAACGCTGAGCATTGCGTCGTTGGAAAACACGGTGGCAGCGACCCGCGATGCGATATCACGCGGGGCGCAGGTGATAAAGCTCAAGCTGGATCGTAGCGACATCGTTGAGAAAATCGCCGCAGTGCGTGACGCCGCGCCACGGGCCACCCTGATGGTCGATGCCACAGAGAGCTGGGCAGGGATTGATTTACTCAGCCTGTGTCACGCACTGCTGCCCTATAACATCGCGCTGATTGAGCAACCGTTACCGGCAGGCAAAGATCAGGAGTTACTGCGATTTTCGCACCCGATTCCCCTTTGTGCTGATGAAAGTTGTCGCCACGCCGGCGATATTCCCGGTATCCGCCGTCGTTACGAGATGATCAACATCAAGCTGGATAAGTGTGGCGGATTAACAGAAGCACTGGCAATGGTGCGTGAAGCGCGGTTGCACGGGCTAAAGCTGATGGTCGGTTGCCTGGTTGGCTCTTCACTGGCGATGGAAGCCGCACTACCGGTCGCCGCCGCCGCCGACTATGTCGATCTGGATGGCCCACTCTGGCTGGCCGCCGACAGCTCCCCCTATCTGACTTATCACCACGGACGTATCTGGCTATGACGCAGCAAGAGTCCACACTGTTAACCGGAGTCCACATGACGCAACTCGCACAGGCCGCCCCGCTCCCGGCGTCGGCCCCCCCACAAACCGCCATGCCGGTGCTGGAAATCGATGACCTGAGCGTCAGCTTCAGCGGCAGATCGGGCAAGCATGTCGCCCTGAAAAGCGTCTCGTTTTCCGTCAATAAGGGGGAAATCGTCGCCATTGTCGGTGAAAGCGGCTCGGGAAAATCCGTTACGTCGTTAACCGCGATGGGCCTGCTCGCCAACTCGGCGGCGATTGAGCGCGGAAGCATTCATTTCCATTCCCGCCACGGGCAGCGCCACGACTTGCTGAATATGAAAGAGGACGATCGCCGTCAACTGCGCGGACGCGATATGGCGATGATCTTTCAGGAGCCGATGACCTCGCTCAACCCGGTGTTGAAAGTCGGCGATCAGTTGACGGAAGCGCTGCGCGACCACCAGCTTTGCGATGCCGCCACGGCAGATAAAAAAGCGCGCGAGTTACTGCGCAAAGTGCGCATCGCCGATGTCGATCGCGTGATGAAAAGCTACCCAGCTTCGCTCTCCGGTGGCATGCGCCAACGCGTAATGATTGCGCAGGCGCTGGTGTGTGAACCGCAGTTGCTGATTGCCGACGAACCTACCACCGCGCTGGATGTCACCGTACAAGCGCGCATTCTGCACATCCTGCGCGATCTCCAGCAGCAAAGTGATACCGCCGTGCTGTTTATTACCCACGATATGGGGGTGGTGGCTGAAATCGCCGATCGCGTGGTAGTGATGTACCGTGGCGAAGTGGTGGAGCAAGGGTCGGTTGAGCAAATTTTCGCGCATCCGGAGCACCCTTACACTCAAGCCTTGTTAGCCGCAGTGCCAAAGCTGGGGGATATGCGTGACAGCGCCTGGCCGCGTCGTTTTCCGCTGCTGGGACAACAATCCAGCGATAGCGAACAGAAAACCGCTCGCTATGACGCCGATCCGCTGCTGGATATCCGAGGCTTGCGCGTCTACTACCCGATCCGCAGCGGCATTTTCTCCGCCGTCACCCACCGCGTACATGCCGTCGAACAGATTGATTTTTGCGTGTGGCCTGGCGAAACCCTGGCGATTGTCGGGGAGAGCGGCTGTGGAAAATCCACCACCGGGCGTGCGCTGCTGCGTCTGATTCAGAGCGAATCAGAAAGTATTCTGTTTCAGGGCAATGAAATCTCCCAGATGGACGATCGCGCTTTTTTGCCGTTGCGCCGCGAAATCCAAATGGTTTTCCAAGACCCGTATGCGTCATTGAACCCGCGCTTAACCGTCGGTTTTACTATTGCCGAACCGCTGCTGCTGCACGGGCTGGCGCGCTCGCTGGAGGACGCGACGCCCCGCGTGCAGGAACTGCTGAAAAGCGTCGGACTGCCTCCCGAACACGCCCGCCGCTACCCCCACGAGTTTTCCGGCGGCCAGCGCCAACGTATCGCCATCGCCCGCGCCATGGCGCTGCAACCGCAGGTCATTATTGCTGATGAAGCTGTCTCCGCGCTGGATGTCTCGATTCAGGCTCAGGTGGTGAACCTGATGATGGATCTGCAACAAAAAACCGGCGTGTCATGGATTTTCATTTCTCACGACATGGCCGTCGTCGAACGCATCGCCAACCGCGTTGCCGTGATGTATCTCGGTCAGATCGTGGAAATCGGCCCACGTCAGGCGGTGTTCAATAACCCTCAGCATCCCTATACGCAGCGCTTGCTGGCCTCGGTGCCGATTGCCGACCCTCAACAGCGCTGCGTGCGCCAGTTTGATGACAGCGAAATCCCCTCCCCGCTGCGCAAAGCGGGCGAAGAGGTCAACAAAATGACCTATCGGGAAGTCGACCCGCACCACTGGGTCGCCAACGACAGTCATTAATGAAACGCATTGATGAACAAGCAGTTTTAAACATGCCGTTTTTAAACAACAACAACTACAACCCATTCACAACCGGGAGACACAACATGAAGCCACTACGACATCGTTCCGCTCTGGCCCTCGGGCTTTCACTCTGTCTGGCCGCAGCGGCTCAGGCACAAGATCTGCGCATCTCTATCTATGCCGATATTACCGGACTCGATCCGCACGACACTTCAGATACCCTGAGCTACTCCATCCAGAGCGGTATCTTTGAGCGCCTGTTCCAGTTTGATAACCAAATGAAACTGGTCCCGCGTCTGGCAACCGAATACACCAGCAATGACGATGCGACCGAGTTTGTGGTCACGCTGCGCGAAGGCATCACTTTCCAGGACGGCGCGCCGTTTAACGCCGAAGCGGTCAAAGCCAACCTGGATCGCCTGGCCGATCAGAGCAAAGGCTTAAAACGTAATAGCCTGTTCAATATGGTGAAAACCGTCACCGTGTTGTCTCCGACCCAGGTGAAGATTGAACTGAACAAATCGTTCGGTGCCTTCGTCAACACGCTGGCGCACCCGTCTGCCGTGATGCACAGCCCGGAAGCGCTGAAGAAATACCCGGATGAAGCGCAACTGCGCGTCCACCCGGTCGGCACCGGTCCGTTCAAATTCACCGAATGGCAGCAGGGCAAAGACGTCAAGCTGGTCAAGAATGACAGCTACTGGCAGAAAGGCTGGCCGAAAGTGGATAGCGTGACCTTCTACCCGACGCCGGAAGACTCCACGCGCGTGGCGGCCCTGAAATCCAGTCAGGTGGATGCCATTTATCCGCTGCCGTCCGATCTGCTGGCTACCGTACAGAGCGACAGCAAACTGGCCGTCCAACGTGACCCCGGTATCTATCAATTTTGGTTAGCCATGAATAACCTGCGCCCGCCCATGAATGACATCCGCGTGCGTCAGGCACTCAACTACGCCATCAATCGCGATGTGTGGCTGAAAGTCGGCTTCGCGGGCATGGGTACACCGGCAACGTCAGCGATGGCACCGGGTGTTCAATTCTTCCAGGCGCAAACCACCCCGAGCTACAGCTACGATCCGGCCAAAGCCAAGGCGCTGTTGAAAGAAGCGGGTTATCCGGATGGCATCAGCCTCAAGCTGTGGACCACCAACCGTACCGATTACATCCGCAGCGCACAGTTCTTCAAGCAGCAGTTGGAACAGGTGGGCATCAAGATCACCGTGACACCGATGGATTCCGGGATGCGTAACGCCAAACTGTTCGGCGTGAAAGACCCGAAAGAGGCGGAATTCGATCTGTTCTACAACGGCTGGTCACCGTCTACCGGTGATGCCGACTGGGCGCTGCGTCCACTGTATGCCACCGAATCCTGGGTGCCTGCGGCCTATAACGTGGCCTACTACAGCAGTGCTGCCGCCGATAAAGCCATTATGGCTGGCTTGGCTACCGCCGATTTGGGCAAGCGCGCCGCGGCCTACGCCGAAGCACAGAAAGTGATTTGGGGTGATGCGCCAGTGGTGTTCCTGGGTACGCCGGACAATCTGGTCGGTAAAGCGAAAAATCTCTCTGGCGTTTACATGCTGGCAGATGGCTCGTTGATCTTCGATCAGGCTGAATTTAAGTAATCGCACGGGGAGAACGCCATGTTTGCTTATATCGTCCGACGTTTGCTGGAAATGATCCCGGTGCTACTGGTGGTCTCCCTGTTAGTGTTCGGTTTTATCAAGCTGTTACCCGGCGATCCGGCGCGGATTTATGCCGGGCCGGATGCCCCGATTGCCGCCGTGGAGGCTGCTCGCCAACTGTTAGGGCTCAACGATCCGTTGCCACAGCAGTATGTTCGTTGGCTGGGTGGCTTGTTGCGCGGCGATCTGGGCATCACCTATCGCACGCAGCAACCGGTGATGGAGGTGATCGCCAAAAGCTTTATGCCCACTATGTGGCTGGCGTTGGCAGGCTTCGCCTGGTCAGTGGTGCTCGGCCTGTTGATTGGCGTGGTATCGGGATTAAAACGCGGAAAGTGGCAGGATTGGACGTTGATGAGCGCCGCTGTCGGCGGTATCTCCATGCCGCCTTTCTGGCTCGGATTGCTGCTGATCCAGTTTGTGGCGATGCCGTTCGGGGTGTTTTCCGTCAGCGGTTTTAACCAGCCGAGCGATATTGTGTTACCCGCTCTGACGCTGGGTGCTTCCGTGGCCGCCGTGATGGCGCGCTTCACCCGCTCCGCATTTCTTGAAGTGGCACAGGAAGATTATGTACGTACCGCGCGCTCCAAAGGATTACGCCAACGGCTGATCACCTGGAAACACATCATGCGCAACGCGCTGATCCCCATTATCACCATGCTCGGCCTGCAATTTGGTTTTCTGCTGGGCGGCTCGATTGTGGTGGAAAGCGTCTTCAGTTGGCCCGGCCTGGGCTGGCTGCTGATTGAGTCGATCAAAACGCAGGACCAGCCGGTGATTCAGGCGCTGGTGATGCTGTTCGTGTTCGAATTTATTGTTATCAACCTGCTGGTCGACCTGCTCTACGCCGTGGTTAACCCAGCCATTCGTTTACGCTAGGAGCGATCATGAGCCACTCTACTGAGCCTACGATGACCGCCGCCGCGCAGGATAACGCCACCATCCGCTCACCGATGCGTGACTTCTGGCAGGCTTTTATCCAAAACCCGCTGGCGCTGGTGTCCGGCGGATTTATTCTGCTCTTGGTGCTGGTCGCGGCCTTCGCCCCTTGGCTAGCCCCTTTTAACCCGATGGACCCGGATTGGATGGCACTGTCCGCCCCCCCTTCCGCCAGCCACTGGATGGGGACCGACGATCTGGGACGCGATGTGATGAGCCGTATTATCTACGGTTCGCGCATCTCCTTATATATTGGCCTGTTTTCCGTCACGCTCGGCATGGTGGTCGGCATTGTGCTGGGTCTGCTGGCCGGATTTTACGGACGCTGGATCGACATGCTGATCATGCGAAGCGCCGATGTGCTGTTCGCCTTCCCCGGTATGCTGTTGGCTATCGCGGTGGTCGCCATTCTTGGTCCTGGCTTGAATAACGTGATTATCGCCGTCGCGGTATTCAGCGTGCCGGTGTTCGCGCGTATCGTGCGCGCTTCTGCCTTAACCTTGAAACAAGCCGCTTACGTGGAAGCGGTGCGCAGCGCGGGCGCACCGGATCGCGTCTTGCTGATCCGCCATATTCTGCCCGCCACCTTGCCGAACGTGATCGTCTATTTCACCATGCGTATTGGCACCAGTATTCTCACGGCGGCCAGCCTGAGCTTTATCGGTCTTGGCCCTGAGCCGGACGTGCCGGAGTGGGGTAATATCCTCGCGATGAGCCGCAGCATGATGATGGCCGGTCAATGGCACGTCAGTGTCTTCCCGGGTCTGGCGATTTTCTTCACCGTGCTGTCATTCAATTTGTTAGGCGACGCCTTGCGCGATACGCTGGACCCGAAACTGAAGAATGCATGAGAATCCTATGATGGCTTTTCAACAGGCGCAGCTGCACGCCCTATTGCAGCGCTGGCGTGACCACCAGCAAGTCGGCATGCCGCGCATGCCCAGCGGTCCTGGCAACAGCCTGTGCGATGTGGCTGGCGTGCGCGTCGGGCATGAAACGCTGGCGCAGGGCGAGGCGCAAACCGGCGTTACTGCCATTGTGCCGCCCGGTGACAACCTGTTTACGCAGCCGCTGCCGTGCGGTGCCGCGGTCCTGAACGGTTTTGCCAAACCGGTGGGGCTGGTGCAAGTGGAAGAACTGGGGCAACTGCAAACCCCGATCCTGCTGAGTAATACGCTTGCGGTCGGCACACTGTTTACCACGCTGGTGCGCGACGCCATTGCCAAAAACCCTGAACTCGGGCGCTCGCTGCCTACGGTGAACCCGCTGGCGCTGGAATGTAATGACGGCTGGCTGAACGACATTCAGGCATTGTCGGTGACGGAAGCCATAGCGCAGGCCGCACTGCGCAAGGCAGATACCCACTTTGCACGCGGCAGCGTCGGTGCCGGGCGCGGTATGAGCTGCTTCGGTCTGAAAGGCGGTATCGGCACCGCATCTCGTCTGATTCCCAAACTGAATGCCACGCTGGGTGTGCTGGTGCTAGCCAATTTTGGCACGCTGGCATCGCTCACGCTGGATGGATTACACATTGGCCCCTTTATTGAACCGCTGCTTCCCGAGCTGGCGCCACAACGCGATGCAGGGTCAATAATCATCATTATGGCAACCGATGCACCGTTGGATGCACGCCAGCTCGGACGCATCGCCAAACGCGCCGGTGCCGGACTGGGTCGTCTGGGCAGCTATTGGGGCCACGGCTCAGGCGACATCGCCGTCGCTTTTTCCACCCAGCCCACGCCGCAGCCGCCAGAAGACGCAAAGCTGGAATCGATGCTGTGCGCCGCCGCCGATGCCACGGAACATGCCGTACTGGATGCCTTGCTGTGCGCCGAGGCGGTGACCGGTTTTCGCGGCCACCACCGCCCAGACTTGCGACAGGTATTAGATAGTCTTGCACAACACGTTTTAGCGTAAGGACCTAACCATGAAAGTGTTTATTTCTGCCGACATCGAAGGGATCGCCGGCGTGATGCGACCGGAACAGTGCAGCCCCGGACAAGCCGAGTACCAACTGGCTCGCGGGCTGATGGAGCAGGAAGTGAACGCCGCCATTGACGGTGCTTTCTCCGGTGGCGCAACGGAAGTGGTGGTGGCTGACAGCCACGCCGCCATGACCAATCTACGGGCAGAGAATATTGATGCCCGCGCCCGTCTGGTTCAGGGCAAACCGCGCATACTGTCGATGGTCGATGGGCTGGAGCAGCAGGCGTTTGATGGACTGATGTTCATCGGCTACCACAGCGCTGCCGGAGAGCACGGCGTACTGGCGCACACCATCAATGGCCGCGCCTTCTATCGGGTGAAAATCAACGATGAAGTGATGGGTGAGAGCGATATCTATGCCGCTGCCGGTGCCGAAAAAGGCACACCGCTGTGGCTGGTCAGCGGCGATAATATCCTGCAACAGTGGATCGCCCGCTATTATCCCCAAACGGGCTACGCCTGCGTCAAACGCGCCATTTCGCAAACCTCGGCAGAATCGCTCAGCCCAGCGGCAGCGCAGCAACTGATTCGCACACAGGCACAACAGGCCGTGCAGCGCGCGCACCGTGAAAACACCTCGCGTATCGCTGCCCCCTATCATCTTGAACTGATGACTGCCAAACCGGTACTGGCCGATCTGTTTAGCCTGATCCCCGGAGTGGAACGCGGTGATGCAGTGACGGTACACTACACCGCACCCACCATGACAGATATCGTTCGCTTGCTAAGTACATTCTCGTATCTGGCTACCACACAGAACTAATAACAGGGAGATGACATGGTCAAGCCAGTCATAGTGATCCACGGAGGGGCGGGGGCATTGACCCGCTCCGCCATGAGCGCAGAAAAAGAGCAAGCCTACCGCGAAACGTTAAACGCCATTGTCGCCAGCGGCCAGCAGATTCTCAGCCAGGGCGGCAGTGCGCTGGATGCGGTCACCGAAGCGGTGCGTTTGCTGGAAGAGTGCCCGTTGTTTAATGCCGGGCACGGTTCAGTCTTTACGCACGATGAAACCCACGAACTCGATGCCAGCATCATGGATGGCCGCACTCGGGACGCCGGTGCCATTAGTTGCGTCAGCCATATCCGCAATCCGGTGCTGGCAGCAAGGGCCGTCATGGAGCAGAGCCAGCACGTGATGTTTACTGCGGCGGGTGCAGAAGCGTTCGCACGTAAGCAGGGGCTGGAGATGGTCGAACCCGACTTCTTCTCGACCGATGCCCGGCGTGAACAACTACATCATGCTCAAGCAGGAGAAGGGCGTGTCGTGCTGGATCACGATGGTCAGCGCGATGTGGCACAGGGCGAGCCAATCGATCCGGAACGCAAATATGGCACGGTCGGTGCTGTGGCCTTGGACAGCGCAGGCAATCTGGCCGCCGCCACCTCAACCGGCGGCATGACCAACAAGCAGGCCGGACGCGTAGGCGATAGTCCCATCGTTGGTGCAGGCTGTTACGCCAACAATAATACCGTCGCGGTTTCTTGTACCGGCACGGGCGAAGTGTTTATCCGCTGCGTGGCAGCCTATGATGTCTCTGCGTTAATGGAATATGCCGGGCTGACGCTGAAGCAAGCAGGCGAGCGCGTGGTGATGGAAAAACTGTTGCCGCTGGACGGCAGTGGCGGCCTGATCGCCGTCGATAAAGAAGGAAACATCGCTTTGCCGTTCAACAGTGAAGGGATGTATCGCGGTTATGGCTATGTGGGCCAAGCGCCGTGGGTTGGCATTTACCGCTAACATGCAGGTAGCGGAATGCCCTGTGCTGGCATTCCGCTTAGCGTACTTACACCCAGTGAACGTCCCCACGCCGCGCCGTAACCACCCGACTGCGGTTAAGCAAAAACGTCATGTTGTTGCCTTCAATATGCAACGCAAAGCGTTTCTCCCACGGGCCGTCCTGCGCGGTCGCCAATAGCCGACCTTGACCCAGACACTCCAACGACGCAACCGGCGCCGAGGGGCCAACCCCCATCACCAGACGATCGCCCTCAATCACCCATTCACTGCGCCATTCCGGGCAGAACCAACGGCCTTGCGCTTGCGCGAGAGAATCATCACGATGTGGCAGCACAAAGCGTTTGGCAGCGTGGCCTATTTCACCCTCAATCACCGCCCCCTTCTGACGCAACTGCATCGGCAAATGGCTGGAGAGCGATATCGCTCCGTCCTCTGACGGATAGAGCGTCTCGGTTGCGCCCAACCAACAGGCGTTATTGCCACTGATTTCCAGCCACTCGTTGCCGTTTTCCTCCACATACAGCCCCGGCATCAGTGAATGGCCCGGTTGCGGTAACGCTTGCCCGGTCAGCGCCGCCATGATGCGCAGTGCGCAGTCATAGGTGGATACGTCCTCACGGTTCGCTACCAGCGCCAACCCAACGCCACGCTGCGGATCGAGCAGAAAATAGCTCTTATAGCCCGCATGAGAACCACCGTGGCCGACCCAGTGCGCATCACCAAAACGTGAATGAGCAACCCCTAAACCATAGCCGGTCACGCGACCATCCGTTAGCTGGCGCGGTGCGGTCAGGCGCGCCAATACCCCGCGCCCCGGCCCCTCATCGCGCAACAGCGTTTGCAGCCAGGTGCTCAGATCACGCACGCTGCCCGCCACGCTGCCGGACGCAGAAAGATGCAGCCCGGCGCTTGCCAGTTGCCAACCGCTGTCGCTGCGCCAATACCCCGGCACTAACCCAGGCACAATATCGAACCAGGTTTCCGGTGCGTACAGGTGAATATCTAATGGCTGGCAAATATGCTGCTGCAAGCGTTCAGCAAACAAAATGTCCTTGGCTTTCAGCGCCTCCTCCACCAACCGATAACCGGTATTGGAATAGGAAATTTCACTGCCTGCCGGATAGTTCAACTTATCCAGCGCAGCAACAAACGCCAGCAAATCATCAGATTGCGTGGCGTTGTAGACCGATAGCCCAAGCAACGATAGCGTTTCACGCAAATCGTGCAGCCCGGCCGTCATATCCAACGCCTGACCGACGGTAACCTGCCCGCTCGGGCCGCGCAGTTGGGGCAGATGCTGCGCCAACCGGTCGTCGAGTGCGATAATCTCTGCTAACGGGCCGGTGACCAACGAAGCAAATAAATGTTTGGTGACCGAGGCAAAACGCACCACGCTATCAGCGCTAAACGGCGTGCCTTGCGCCAGATCGGCCAGACCACCGCAGCTTAATGCCCGTAACTGATTGCCATCAAACAGCGCAATTGCGCCACCGGGCTGCCCCTCTCCCTGCCATTGCGCCGTGATGGACTGTGCCACCTCCGTCGCCCGCTGCCAATCAAGCGTCATGCGGGTTCCTCCAATGCGATACTCAATGCATATAACTCAGCGGTGTGAGGATGTTGAATCTGCCCGGCACGTAACTGCTGCGCGCTCAGACTCTCCACCATCTCTCCTTGCTGCATCACCCCCACCTGCTCGCACAAGTGGGTCACCACGGCCAGATTATGGCTCACCATCAGGTAGGTCAGCTTACGCTCCTGCCGGATATCTGCCAGCAGATTCAAGATTTCAGCCTGTACCGACACATCCAGCGCAGAGGTCGGTTCATCCAGCAGCAGCACTTGCGGCTCAACAATCAGCGCCCGCGCAATGGCAACGCGTTGGCGCTGTCCGCCGGACAATTGATGCGGGAAACGAAAACGCACCGCCGCAGGCAGCCCCACATCATCCAGCATTTTGGCAATGCGTTGCTCGGCATTGTCGACGCGGTGCACCAACAGTGGCTCTTGCAAAATGCGATCGATGGTTTGGCGCGGATGCAGGGAACCGTATGGGTCTTGAAACACCATCTGCACCTGACGGAAGAAATCCCGCCCGCGTTTGGCACCCAGAGCCATGCCCCCGAACAACATCTCACCCTGCCAGTGATCGTTCAAACCGGCCAGCGCGCGCAGAATGGTCGATTTACCGGAACCACTCTCGCCGACAATACCAAAACTGCCGCCGCTCTCTACCTGAAAAGAGACGCCCTTGACCACCTCGGTAGCGCCAAAGGCGATACGCAAGTTATTTAAGGTAATCATCCGTTTTTCCACGCCTCATCACGTTTCATTACCGGTAGCCGTTCACGTGGATGTTTCAGTGACGGCAAACAGGCCAACAGCCCCTGGGTGTACGGGTGCTGCGCAAGCTGGAGATCTTTGGCTGCCAGCATCTCCACCACCCGCCCGGCATACATCACCGCCACGCGATCGCAGAAATGCGACACCAGCGGCAGGTCATGGCTGATCAAAATCAGCCCCATGCCGCGCTGTGAGACCAAATCGTCGATCAACTTGAGGATATCGGCCTGCACCGTGGCATCCAATGCGCTGGTCGGCTCGTCCGCGATCAGCAGCTCCGGGTCAGGAGCCAGCATCATGGCGATCATCGCCCGTTGCCCCATCCCGCCGGACACCTCATGCGGATAGCGTGCGGCCACCTGCTGCGGTTCGCGAATGCGCACCTGCTCCAACAAATCGGTGGCGGCCGCCAGCGCTGCACGGTGCGAGCCGCCCTTATGCTCACGCCATGCTTCGGCGATCTGTTGACCGATAGTCATCACCGGATTGAGGGAGTATTTCGGGTCTTGCAGAATAAAGCCCACCCGCTTGCCACGAATACGACGTAAGGTTTTTTCATCCGCGCCGCGCAAATCGATGCCGTCAAAGCTGAGCTTATCCGCCTCCACGCGTGCGCTGCCGGGCAGCAGTTGCATCAGGCTGCGCGCCGTCAGGGATTTGCCTGAACCGCTCTCCCCGACAATCGCGAATTTCTCTTTGCCAATACTGAGCGAAATACCACGCACCGCTTCAAACGTCTGCGTGCGACTCGCAAATGTAATTCGCAAATTTTCAATTTCCACCAACATTTAGCGCTCCTTAGGGTCCAGTACGTCACGCAAACCGTCACCCAAAAAGTTAAACGCCAGCGAGGTCATGAAAATGGCGATACACGGCACCAACGGCACCCACCATTCGGAGAATAAGAAACGTCGCGCGGTGGCAATCATGGTGCCCCATTCCGGCGAAGGCGGCTGCGCCCCCATGCCGAGAAAGCCCAGACTGGCCGCCGTGATGATGATAGAACTCATATCCAGTGTGATACGCACCACCAGACTCGGCACGCAGAGCGGCATAATGTGGCGCACGATAATGCGCAACGGCGTCGCCCCGGTGAGCTTGCAGGCGGCGATAAAATCACTGTGACGAAACTGCATGGTTTCTGCCCGCGCCAGGCGCGCATAGGGCGGCCAGGCCGTCAGTGCAATCGCCAGGATGGCGCTCTCGACGCCAGGTTTCAACGCAGCAACAAACGCCAGCGCCAGAATCAAGCGGGGGAAGGAGAGGAAAATATCGGTTACGCGCATCAGGGTTTTATCTAACCAGCCACCGGCATACCCGGCGACACAGCCAATCAGCAGCCCTAACGGCGCAGTCAGCACCACCACGGCGATCACCATGCCGAGCGTGGTACGGCCGCCATACAGAATGCGGGTGTAGATATCACGCCCCAATTCATCCGTGCCGAACCAATGGGCAGCAGAAGGCGGTGCCAATCGGTTGGCCAGATCCTGGAATCCCGGCTGATAAGACGTCAACCAAGGCGCGAGAGATGACAACACCAGTACGGCCAGAATCACCACCAACCCGATCATCGCCATCGGATTAGCCTGTAGCCCCAGCCATAAGCGATAACGTCGCCCCCAGATGGCCTGACGGCGCGTCGCGGGCGTTTCGTCGAGCAACCATGCTCGTGAGACAGGAAAAATCATTTTACGCGCGGGTCCCAAAGTCGATAGAGAATGTCAGCCAGCAAATTGAGCAGCACGTACACGGTGCCCACCAGCAACGTGGCACCGATCACCGGATTCATGTCGGCGTTCATCAATGCCGTGGTGAGGTATTGACCCAGCCCCGGCCAGGCGAACACGTTTTCCGTGACCACCGCCCCTTCCAACAGCCCGGCATAGGTCAGTGCCAGCACGGTCACCAACTGCACCGCAACGGTCGGAAAGGCGTGACGCCAGATCACCCGACGTGACGACAACCCTTTGGCGCGTGCGGTGATGACGAATTCACCGCTCAACGCATTGAGCATAAAAGTGCGCGTCATGCGGGTGATATACGCCATGCTGAAATAGGCGAGGATCAGGACCGGCTGCGCCATGTGCGCCAGCGCATCGTGGAAGGCGGCATAGTCACCCGCCAACAACGAATCCACGGTCAGCAAGCCGGTCACCTGCGGCACCATATCCTGAAAAATGATGTCCTGACGTCCCGGCCCCGGCGCAATACCGAGTACGGCATAGAAAATAAGCAGGCTAAGCAGTGCCAGCACAAACACCGGCAACGAGTGCCCCGCCAGACAAACCACACGAATGGTTTGATCGACCCAGGTACTCTGCCTCACCGCGGCCCACACACCGAGTGGAATACCGACCAGCGCAGCGATAATGATGGCTGCGGTAGCCAACTCCAGCGTTGCCGGGAAGAAACGCGCGATATCCGTCATCACGGGATTGGACGTAAGGATCGACGTGCCGAGATCGCCGTGCAACAGTTGCGAAAGATAGTGGCCAAACTGCACCCACAGGGGCTGATTCAGCCCCATCTCTTCACGCGCACGTTGCACCACGTATTCCGGCGCATTGTCTCCCACCATCGCCAGCACCGGATCGGTGGGCATGATGCGACCGATAAAGAAGGTCAGCACCGACAACCCCAACAGCGTGAGCAGCAAGCTGCCCAGCGTACTGAGAATACGTTTTGCTATCGGCATCAGGCTTTTTTCACCTGATCGTACGGGTTGTCACGCAGTACCGTCATGTTCACGCCGCTGATATTTTTGCGGCAGGCAATCGGCAAGGTGTTTTGCATCAGGAAAATAAACGGGCTGTGCTCACGGTGCTCACGCTGGATGGTTTCATACAGCGCGATACGCTTGGCGGAATCGCTTTCATGCAACGCCTGCTCGGTTAACGTATTGAATTTTTCGTCAGACCAGCCGCAGCGCCATGCCAGAGTACGGCTACGCGCATTTTCCGTGTTATCGAGATTGACGCAGAACGCTTCGGTGTTCGAGTTAGGATCGAAGTAGTCAGCGCCCCAGGCCGTAATCGCCAGTTGGTGCTGGCGAGCACGCATTTTGGTTAATACAGCACGGTTTTCAGAAGAGACCAGCTTCGCCTTGATACCAATCGCACCCAGTTGAGTCTGGATGGCCTGAGCGATATCCGGATACGGCTGAGCAGAATAGTGATCGATGGTGATTTCGAACCCGTCAGGGTAACCCGCTTCTGCCAACAACGCTTTCGCCTTGGCCACATCCTGATGGAACGGCGTATCGTCCAGTGCCGCAGGGAAGCCACCCGGCAGGAAGCTCTGATGCACGCGGTGCGTCAGCGGAATGATGTTTTTCTGGATGGCATCATAATCAATCGCCCATTTCAGTGCCTGCCACACCTGTGGTTTTTTCAGTAATTCATTGGTGGTGTTGCACGACATCAACATGATGGTGGAGACACTACTGCGGATCACGTTGTACTCAGGATCATTAATGATTGGACGCAACTGCTCGCTGGTCAGGTCGCGGGCGATATCCACATCCCCTTTTTGCAGCATCAGTAACTGCGCCGCAGGATCGGTGATGTGCTTCATGATCACGCGCTGAATCTTGCTGTCGGTCTGGAAGTGGGGATTTTTCTCCAGAATGATGCTTTCGCTCGCTTTCCAACTGCGCAGCGTGAACGGGCCAGACCCGGCACTGTGCTGTTTAATCCAGGCGTAGCCGAAATCACCGTTCTGTTGGTTCGCCAGCGCGGCTTTCTTCTGCACGATGCTGCCCACCGGCGCAGAGAGGCAGTAGAGCAGGAAAGATTCTGCCGCCGGTTTGTCCAGATTCAGCACCAGCGTACTGGCATCCGGCGCGGTGATGTGCTGCTCCACGTTATCTTTGGTGAAACCGAACTGGTTGATAATAAAGGCCGGGCTTTTATCCATTTTAACGGCGCGCTGTAACGAGAACGCCGCATCTTCTGCGGTAACCGGCGTGCCATCAGAGAATTTTGCTTTTGGATCAATATGAAAGGTGAAAGTCTTCCCTTCGTTGCTCACTTCCCAGTGCGTGGCAAGCTCGCCTTTCACTTCGCTGGGTTTCAACGGGTTCGGCATCACCAGACGCTGGTAGAGGTTGCCCACAATTTCAGAGCCTACCGCTTCAAAACTTTCATGGGGATCAAGGCTGGTCATGTTATCCAGTTGCATCGCCATCACCAGCATGGTGGGAGGCGTGGCAGCGAAAGCGGAGTGCAGGTTCAGATAGGATAAAAAAGGTACGGCGCCGCAACCGGCGAGAAAACGTCTCCTGGTAAGCATGAATCCCTCAACTTATTGATATATTTAACAATTAATTGGATTTTATTTCATATCCAGCCTTGACATAGCCAAACGGGATTGGCTTAAATGAATGCACCAGGACATCCATTCCCTGCGCAATCATTTGTCCATTTTGGGGCAGCGTGCACCTTAATGGGGCAAATACCGTTTCATCGCATCCTGAGCCGATAACTTTGAATATGTCTAACAATTTCCTAACGGGTACGCAACGTCCTTTCCCTGTTTTTGACGGGCATAACGATGTTTTATTACGCCTCTACGCCTCCCACCGGGAGGATGCGGTCAGTGCCTTTTTACAAGGCCCGGCCGCGGGTCAAATCGATCTGCCGCGTATCCGACAAGGGGGACTGGCTGGCGGATTATTCGCCGTTTATGTTCCATCCCCTAAAGACCCAGCAAAATCTGTACCAGAAAACGACAGTTTGTTTGTGAACCATGCAACGCCGTCGATGGAATCCGCCCGAGAGATAACCTTTTCAATGATTTCCACGCTGTTGCGCATAGAAGCGGCCTCCGCAGGGCAAGCCAAAATTTGCCACAGCGTTGCCGATATTCGTCACTGCATGGCGACGGGAACCCTGGCGATGGTGTTGCACATTGAAGGTGCAGAGGCACTCGACCCCGATCTGGAACTGCTTGATATCCTTCACGCTGCGGGTTTACGCACTCTGGGCCCACTCTGGAGCCGACCGAATATCTTCGGCGACGGCGTACCGTTTCGTTTTCCTTCTTCACCCGATATCGGTTCCGGACTGACGGAAACCGGCCTGCGTCTGGTGAAAGCCTGTAACGCCAAACGCATCATGGTGGATTTGTCGCACATGGACGAAAAAGGGTTCTGGCAGACGGCGCGCATCAGCGATGCCCCGCTGGTTGCCAGCCACTCCAACGCCCACGCACTCTGCGCGCAATCCCGCAATCTCACGGACAAACAGCTGGACGCCATTGGTGAAAGCAACGGTTTTGTCGGCGTGAATTTCGGTACTGCTTTCCTGCGCGCCGATGGTAAAAAAGACCCGAACGCCACGGTGGAAGAGATTGTGCGCCATGTCGATTACCTGCTGAACAAGCTGGGAGAAGACAGCGTCGGTTTTGGTTCCGATTTCGATGGCACCACCGTGCCGCCGGACCTGCATGATGTCGCAGGGCTGCCGCTATTGGTCGAGGCGCTGACGCGGCGCGGATACGATCGCCCATTGTTGGAAAAAATCTGCTACGGCAACTGGTTGCGTGTACTGGAAGCCACCTGGGGCAAATAACCGCCGGGTAACGTACCGGGTGGCGTGGATATTGCATGGAATTTGCTCAAGGTGAAATCATGACCTAACCAACACGGAGCACCTGTCCATGCGCTTACGCCACATCGAAATCTTTCAGGCGATTCTTCAGGCTGGCACCATCAGCGGTGCTGCCCGCTTGCTGAACGTTTCGCAGCCGAACGTCAGCCGGGTGCTCAACCACGCTGAGCAGCAACTGGGATTTGCCCTGTTTGAACGCGGTGCGCAAGGCATGATGGCGACCCGAGAAGGGCGGCGTCTGATCCCTGAAGTACAGGAGCTTTACATCCATCTGCAAGCCATTGGTTCACTGACGGAACAGATGAGAAGAAATCGGGTGCAAACGGTGCGGCTGGGAGCGGCCCATGCGTTTAGCCAAATGGTGGTTGCACCCACTATGGTGGAGTTTCA
This sequence comes from Candidatus Symbiopectobacterium sp. NZEC151, assembly GCF_025962655.1. Taxonomy (GTDB): domain Bacteria; phylum Pseudomonadota; class Gammaproteobacteria; order Enterobacterales; family Enterobacteriaceae; genus Symbiopectobacterium. Next base: position 86,672 of record NZ_JAGFPE010000007.1, read on the forward strand.
CAAGCAGGAAGCGCGTGTCAACGTCGAGCTGGTGACCGAGCACTTTTCCACCCTGTGCCAAAACATCTTGCAAGACCAACTCGATTTTGCGCTGGTCTTTGGTCAGCAAGTGCCTGCCGCACTGCTGGCTGAGCCGCTGTTTCAGGCCTATATGGTGGCAGTGTTGCCCAAAGACAGCCCGCAGAACGGGCCAGTATCGCTGGAGTGGCTCTGTTCCAATAACCTGATGATGATGCAGCAGCAAGATCCGTTAGGCCAGGTGCTGCACCGGGCGTTGCGCGCCAAAGGGCTGACGCCGATGTCATCGGTGTATATCAAGACCTACTCGGTGATTGCCGACATGGTGCTGGCGGGCGGCGGCGCGGGTATCGTCGATCTGTTTACCGCGCATCGCTACGCCGATATGTTGAAAATCGTGCCGATCGCACAGCCGCTGCCGTTCGAAGTGACGCTGATCAGTCGCCGCGACAATCCGCAATCACGCGCCGCATTGCAGCTGAAGCAACTGATGAAAAACAAATGCTGGGAGATTGCCCGACAAAACGAAGGTCTGTTTCACGCGGCATAATGCGGTAGCGCTCTGAAATCCTGCTCTGCGCCGACCGCTCAACTGATTTTATCCTACCCTGCAAAACCACGGGCGCGTTATACTCGCCCTATCACTTGCTAAACAGGTAAATCCCGATGATCCGCAGTATGACCGCCTACGCCCGCCGTGACATCAAGGGCGGCTGGGGTAACGCCGCGTGGGAGCTTCGCTCCGTTAACCAGCGTTATCTTGAAACATACATCCGTTTACCGGAACAGTTCCGCAGTCTGGAGCCGGTGATTCGTGAGCGTATTCGCGCCCGTCTGACGCGCGGGAAAATCGAATGCAACCTGCGTTTTGAACTCGACCCGAGTGCGCAAGGCAGCTTGATCCTGAATGAAAAACTGGCAAAACAGCTGGTTGAAGCCGCCAACTGGGTCAAAATGCAAAGCGATGAAGGGGAAATCAATCCCGTTGATATTTTGCGTTGGCCGGGCGTGATGTCCGCACAAGATCAAGATCTGGATGCGATCAGCAAAGAGTTGATAGCCGCCCTGGAAGAGGCACTGGATGACTTTATCACCGCGCGGGAAACCGAAGGTGCTGCACTCAAACAGCTTATCGAACAACGCCTTGCTGGCGTGAGCACTGAAGTGGTGAAAGTGCGTGCGCACATGCCGACCATTCTGCAATGGCAGCGCGAACGCCTGCTCAATAAGCTGGAAGAAGCGCAGGTCCAGTTGGAGAACAACCGGCTGGAGCAAGAGTTGGTGCTGTTGGCACAACGCGTTGACGTTGCCGAAGAACTGGACCGGCTCGAGGCGCACGTTAAAGAGACCTACAACATCCTGAAAAAACCGGAAGCCGTTGGCCGCCGTCTGGACTTCATGATGCAAGAATTCAACCGCGAATCAAATACCTTGGCCTCCAAATCCATCAACGCCGACGTCACTGCCAGCGCCATTGAATTGAAGGTGCTGATTGAGCAGATGCGGGAGCAAATCCAGAATATCGAGTAACGTTTCACGCGATCTCATATCGTCTCGCCATCGCTAAAAAAAGCCATTGTAAATAATGGCTTTTTTTCATCCCTCTAATTGCTTCCAAATATCCGTGCCCGGACAACGGGAAGGGATCAACATCGACGCCCAAGTCTAACTATATAATTAATAGTGTATTTTCTATAATTGAATCAAAACAGCACTGAGCGTACAATCCAAATGTACATTTCAGGAGACACATCATGCGTACTTACACCTCAACGCAGGCGCGGGCCAAGATTTCAGAGGTATTGGATGCGGCCATGCATGGCGAACCGGTTGAAATCACCCGCCGAGACGGTAGCGCAGCAGTGGTCATCAGCAAGGCTGAATTTGAGGCATATCAAAACGCCAAGCTGGATGCGGAGTTTGATGTGATGATGCAACGTCATGGTCACACGGTAGAAGCGCTGACAAACCGATGATGTGGGTCAGCGCTCAGGACGTTATCGCCTTCCATAACCGCATATTGCAACGGCTTCCCGGCGTTGCTGGCATGTCCGATCCCGGCAGGGCTGAAGCACTCATCTATCGGGTGCAAAACAGAACGCATTATGAAGGCGTTACCGATGTTTTTGAGCTCGCCGCCACCTACTGGGTCGCTATCGCTCGTGGGCACATTTTTAATGATGGTAATAAGCGCACTGCGTTTTTTGTCACCATGACCTTCCTCTACCGCAACGGCATCAGGATTCGGGATACCGACAATACGCTGGAAAACTTAACGGTAGAGGCCGCCACTGGCGAGAAGGCCGTAGATCAATTAGCACAGCATTTGCGGGACTTAGTGGAGAATGTTATCCCAGCTCGTTAAGAATCTTCATTTGTAATGGCAAGCTGACAGCCCTGGACAGGCAACTACCTAACCACTTGCAACGTCACATGCAGCAGATATTCCACCTCAAAATCTCCCGGGCCGCTTCTCGCAGAGAAATGGACATCACCGACGTAGCGCCCTGGCGGCAAGGTAGCATTATCGTCTGCCGAGAACACCAGCTCGGCATCCATACCGTTCCCGGCCTTGGCGCAACCAATGGCATCATTTAGCGGCCTGAGCTTACAGCCAGAGTGCCGATACCCTCTAAATTTCACCGTATAGCGATTTTCATCCGCTTGATTGGTCAGTGTCGCCACTAAGGCCTGATCGCTGCGTGATGACCAGACCAATTGCTGCGGACCAAGGGTCGGTGCTTTTGCGACAAACCCTAAGGATGAATAGCCTTTGACCGGTACCGAGCGATACCTGACACCTTCGCTGGCGATATCCCATGAATCTTCAATAAATCCCATCGTTTTGACGCTGGCATCACTCACGCTGGAGTGGTTAATGGCGGCGGTAACCGACACCTTACCTTTATCGACACTTTTTAAGCTGACGCTGGCGATTCCCTGGGCAGATGTGGGTGTCTTGCTCGCTGACAAGTGACCAAATGAATGACGCCACTGCACCATGGCATTGGGAACAGCGTTGCCGTGCGCATCGGTAATCAAGGCGGTAAACTGAACATAATCAATGCCATCACCAGTCAGTAAGGATTTATCCGCAGACAGAGACTCTACCTTGGCAGTCGCCATATCGGCGTTAAGCGCAAACGTTGCCGATAGTGATGCCATCGCCACACCATCAAGCTGTGGTGTGACTGAATACACGCCCGCTTTTTTCCCCCTTACCGTTGCAACATAACGACCAGTCGCTCCGCTTTCATGGATTGCACTGAGCGTCACTTCACTGGCAGCGGGTTCCTCCCCCTGCTGGTTTCGCAGCCGGAATGAAAGATGGCCTGCCATGCTGCTTAGGGGCCTATCGTTACTGTCTTTTATCGTCAGGACAATGTTGATGCTGGCCGCATTGTTTGCCACGGCTGAAGCAGGCATAACCGAAAACGTGCTGCGGGCGGTATCCGAGGCCGTACGCATCATGGCCATTGCGGGTGCATGAACGCGTACCCAGGATTTGCCCTGATTAGAACGATGACCCTGCGTATCTACGGCAACGGCGCAAACGCGGTAGCAGTTTTGGGGTTGACCGCCGTCCTTATAGTTAGGTAACACCACCGCATAATTTTGGTATCCACGCGGCAAGATTTTTCCTCCCGCAGCGATCAACGCCGGTGCAGACCACTCCAGGCGAGCGAGCTTATGGGTAGCGCTCACTTCTACATTAAGCGGCTTCTGCTCTCCGGAATACCCATCTATAGCCCGGATCATACTCAAAAAGAGACGCTGCACCTTGCGATACTCAAGCACCAGATGATTTTTGCGCGTAACAAGATCGTAACGCTGTCCCTGCAAACGGCGAGTCGAACCAACCGCTTCAGGATCAAGCTGCCGCTCCCAAGGCTGACTAAGCTGATAGTGAAATTGCAGGCTAAAGCGTGTATCACCGCTTCCTGCTTTCCCACTGCGCCGCTCTGCGCTCAACGTCATCAGTGGGAAGGGGGTATAGTTTACACCTGCACCAATGGCATGAGGATTATGCTGGCGATCGTCCTTACCAAACAGTACCACCTGCTCGCCATAAAACTGCTCATACAATAGTTTCACACCAAGTTGGGGCCAATCAGGTAAATAGGCTTCCGTGCGAATATCCCACCCATTCGCTGGACGCTCTCGCTCATTGTCATAGGGCGCTTTCCAGTTGCTAAGGCGTAGATAACTATTCACTCCCAGTTTCAGGAAATCACGCCAATATTCTATGCCAATCCCCGCACGCACATGATGATGAGAAAAATCGTAGTCGAGAAAACCGTTGCCCCCCACCACAACATCCTGAGTGACGTGACGCATACCTACACCCAGATTTGCCTGCACGCGTTTATCGATATGATGAATACTGCCCTGCGTGAAAAGAAGATTGTCCTGCCTGTCCCGTAAAGGAAGCAGTAAATCAACCTGAGATTTTTTAAGCAAAGAGGCATTATTTGCATCGAGTTGTACACGAGCAGTACCAAAACGACTCAGCCAATGCTGAAACCCACTGCCTGCCTGATCAATAGCAAAGCGATGCAGCTCGGCAATAGCGGTATCGCGCCTTGGATCGTCAGCAAGAAAGGGGCCGACCCGAAGGGCTAATTGAGCAATCTTATGCGAACGTTCATTATCTGGAATTAGCAGGGAAGGCTCAGCACGTTGAAAATTTGTGCTGCTCGATACCAAAGGCATCACTGGGACAATCAGTTCCTCACCGGGTTGAAGATCATCGAATTTATGTAAGAAAGTCCGTGATTCATTTAATTTTCGCAGTATATCCATGCTGACATGCAGGCTTTTTGCTACGGACTGCGGTGATTCACCCATTTTCAACGAATATAGCGTAGTAGGTAGCGAAGCAAGGTGCTCGGAATCAGTGAGAATTTGATGAGTAGATAGTACAGATGAAGAGAAGAGTGAGCCGCTCAGAGCCAGCATGCACAAGAAAAAATACTGTGAGAAAATGGGATTTACTCGCGAAATCCGCAATAAATAAGAAAAGAAATCACGCATAAACATGTACTTCACCTGTAATTCTGAACATAACGAATACAGGAAACGACGGACGCATAAAAAGAGACACAGCATCTTCACATCAGGAAACTATTGTTACCATCGTGTTTTACGCCCGTAATCCTTTAATGATTACGCACACCAAGAATAGAACAAATTCAGCGACTATTCTTTCAAAAAATGACCCAAAACACCGATGGGATAAAAGCAAAAAATGAAAAGATAAAAAACATCAAGGCATTGATTAAAAACAGATTATTTAATATATCTAACCACGTGAGATAGCGGTTATAGACAAAAATAGGTTTAGCCTTTTATTCAAAACTTTTCTGGCAAATCGGAAACAGAGATAAGCTTCCCCTCTTTGGTTTCAATATACCCCCCTTTTTTCAACTCGGACAAAATTCTCATGACATGACTACGGGACAAACCTGTGAGCTTGATAATAATTGAGGCTATGCCAAATTGCATTCTAAAACCCAGTGGTTTATCAATATAATGCAATAATATACTTCTTATCACCTGATAACTATCAGACTTCCCGGATATCAAGTCTCTGCGATATAATTCATTCAGGTTAGCGATCATAACGTAGATAAGACATTCTTCCAGGTGGTTCTCTTTTATTATTTTCAGTAGCGTATCAACATCGCCGTGATAAATAACCGTTTCAGGGCCACCGGTAAAATAAACGGGAAAATAGGCATCATATAAATAATTAACACCAAAGAAAACAGGGGCGTGTAGATGACCAAGAAGAATATCTTCATTTTTTCTATACACAGAGAGAAATCCAGATGACACATAGAAAAACGACATTAAATCCTGCTTACCCTTGGCATTTTTTACCCTCACCATATGAGGCAACAAGTATTTTTTCAATATATTAGTCTTGCTGCTTAATTTTTCTTCAAACAATGGGCAGCGTTTGTCTTCATAATTATATAACATTCTTGATTCTTACCTTATCAGAAAAACCGGTCTTCAATTTGAAGAATTGAACAACATAAAAATGGCAACATCATATTTTATTGGCATAGATACCAATATTGAGCAACTCCAATATTTTTACAAAAATGGCGGTGTCAATGTTTTTTTCAATTACCAAATGTGGACATAGCCTATTGATGTAAAAATTACTTTTATTTTTACTTTCAATTAAGAAAACAATCTTCGTATTTTCTGAAACAGAACGAACTGAAGCTAAAAAATCCTCCGAAATAATCCAAACTCTCTGTGAAGGATCAATGATGAGGATATCGATACTCTGCCGCTTAAGAAGATCGATAACATCTCGTTGTGTTGCAGCAATATAAATAGGTTCAAAGGTATCAAGCAGCGTCTTGGCACCAAGAACAAAGAAAGAATCCAAATCATAGAAAACAATATTACTCGGCATAGTGAAACTCTGATTAAGGTATAATACAGTCTCGAAGTTTTCTCACACCCAATTTTGCGAAGAATCGGCGTTTATATGTCATGATTGTTTTTTCTTTAATTTTCAATTGCTTTGATATATCTCTTACGCTTACACCGCCAGTCATCATAGACAATATGGTATTTTCTCTTGGGCTAAGGACTTTCTTCACATTCAACTTTTTGTCAGGTACGACTTTCGAATCAATGAGCCGATAGCCCGCACAAAACAGATCGATAATGGTTTCATAGAGATGCAAAGGGCTTTTCCTATCGACAACAGAAAGGTCTTTACTAATACTAAGATCTACACACCCTTCGGTGAAAAGCAGGACTCTCACACCCAACGAATAACATTTGATTTTGAAGAGTTCTCTTTTCCTTTCACAATCCAATATATCATCCGTCACGATGACAAGAGATGGAGCATCACTAACAAGCTGGGTGAAAAATTGGCGATAATTTTTTACATGTACGCATTGAATGTTTTTTTTCAGCAGTATTTCAGATACTGTATTACAGAAAAAAGAATCTTGACCAAAGAGTAAAACGTTATTGATTACCATAAATCCTCCGCTACGTATCAATCGCGAGAATTAACTTTCTCGGTAGCCGCACAGGCGTAACGTTGATCATTCTAAAGTTGCCTAATCGAAAAAAGGTCAACCAAGCCGATATCATAAAAAGATGCGAATGAACACGCGCAGCTTCAGTTCGCATCCAGCCATAGCGGAAAGGATTCGAATATTCTTCTTCTCTGCACAAGAACACCAATCTACGGAGTGACCTAAAACAAGTGTAGCTCAAGTATCAAGATAGTGAAGCCGGACACTTTCACTAAGGGTTATTATAAACATGATCCTATAGTGCACCGCGTTTACGTGACCTATCTCCCTTAAACGAACATTGAATTACATATAATTATGATGCTTATCACTCTGTTATAAACTAATTTACAGCACGAGCTTTCGCAAAAACGCCATCATTCTTCCTAACCTCTCGGAGCTCCAGCCTGAGCCCTTACAGGAAAGCTTTCACCTTGCAACCTGCAACACAACGGCGTTTCGAAATGAGAGCAACGTTAATGCGACCCTTCCCTGACACTCAAGAAGCAAACAAGATCGTTGGCAGCATGCCAAATACCACCAAAGTATTACCCCCATACCACAGTAGAATGAAATATGAGTTCAGATAATTCTTGATTTTAATGCCTGCTCATATCAGTCCAGACATTCGAAGTTTTCGCTTATAGCCTGATAAATACCAGCCAATGCCAAAGAATACAGATCTTCTACATTCAATAAAATCAAAACCAAATGGATTTTACCCGTCTGATTCTACTGGGTCACTGTCTCATTTAAGACACAAAAACAAATAAGATATCTCATACTTGACGATAAAAACGATCATTGAAAACACAAAAATCGACCACGCACGCACTTAACGCCCAGACTGACAATTACAACGATTATTAAACAGTAAATAAATAAACTATTAATGGCAGCTAAACCCATGACTATTTCCTTAAAAATATTTGCAATAAATTGAGCGAAAAATGACAAAAAATGACGAAAAAAAGTTTATATTAACGACCATAAAAAATACAAACAGAGGGATAACCCATTTATTACACTTTAACAAAATGATACACATCAAACAGTTAGAATCAAAGAGATAGGATGTCTCTCTTTGCCAACATGTCATTATTAACAAACATGATAACGAGATTCATTTCTCGCATCAGCCATAAAAAATATAAACCCGTCACAGAACGCTATTAGTCGGCAATACAGAAAAAACTTTACCGCCAGGGCAATGAGATGAAAGAGACACATTCCATATCCAACGTTTTTGATGCGGCGTTATTACGCCTTGATATCGTTTTCAGTGATTATGAAAAAGTGTGTATCTCCTTATCTGGAGGAAAAAGTTCAACCGTATTATTACACCTCGCCGCTACTGTTGCTAAAGCTCACGGTAAAAAACTCACCGTGTTGTTTATTGATCAGGAAGCACAACATACGCAAACTATTTCTCATATACAACGTTTGAAACAGCTATACCGCGAGGTAATTGAAAATTTTTATTGGATTGCGTTGCCGCTCACAACAGAAAATAACCAATCCGATCATTCACACACCTGGATATCTTGGGAAGACAACGTTGAATGGTGGAGAATTCCTCCAGCAGGCACCATTACGGATCAGCATATCTTTCCGTTTTACCATTATGCGATGACAGAGGGCAATTTTACCTCTGCGTTTCTGAATTGGCTCTCCTCAGGGAAAACGCTCGCCTTCGTCATGGGAACGTTGTCCAGTGACGCCGCCAATAACGATAGTCAACTGATACAAAAAAGCTATGATGTAGAACGCAATGAACTTCGTACTAAATCAGAGACAAGCAGCCAGATTCATACGCTATATCCTCTTTTTGATTGGCAATCGCAAGACGTATGGTTATTTAACAGCCTATCAAAAGCGCCTTACAACCCCTTGTATGACCTGATGTATCGCTCAGGCGCACCGCGCAGCGGTATGAAAATACAAGAACCTTTCGAACAACAAACCACAGAAATTTCTCAGTGTAAGACAATTCCCGCGCAACAGGCCGCGTTTAATCGCACGGGCCCGTGTGATAATGCCCGCAAACCCAGCGAGGGGACATGGCAAAACCATGCCACATTTCTCTTGAACTCAATGCCGCAGAAAATGGCAGATCAATTCCGCGCCAACATAGATCAGTACCTCAGTTGGCATCGTTCGCGCGGTTTTCTGACGTGTATACCGGATGAAGAGGCGTGTGCTACCGAGGAACACGATATCGTGTCATGGGAAAAGATATGCACCATGATTCTGAGTAATGATTATCGCAGCCTGGCCCTGACAGCTTCACCCTCGCCTTCAGAGGACGCGACGCTTTGCTGTAGCAGAAAAAAATCTCGCAGAAGGCGCAGTAACAGTAATGAAGCCATCTTTCTGTGATATTCGCGCTCATCTTTAAGGAACCCAATCGCTGCCGGGGATGCGCTACTGGTGATAGAAGTGCGCCCAGACTTTGATCAATACAAACGCAGAGGCGCTCCAACAGGCTACTGCGGATAGCAATGCCAGCGGCAGCTTCATGGATGCGGTAAAATAGTAGAGCGATATCAGGTAAATCAGATAGGGAATGACTGACCAGATGCCAAACAGGATGGTGGCTCGTAGCGCTTCAGTACCGCGCTCTGTTCCCACAATGTAATGGGCAATTAAGGCAAAGGTCGGAAACAGCGGGATCAGCCCCGCAATATAGTAGTGTCTGGTCTTAGCCAAAATACCAATCAGCACAACAATGACAGCGCCAAGAATGGCTTTGATTAACAGAGACATTGCAGATTTACCGTGCGGTGACAAGACAATCAGGTGTAACAGAAAAGGAAGGAAAAATACAGGAGCAACCGCTGTGTCGCCAAGGCCGATACGGCATGGTGATAACCACCCCAGCCTACACGCCGAGGTGGAATAATCGTCGGTGTATTTAGACGCTCTTCAGTCGTAGCGTAGTCATGCAGGTTTGGCTGTCATCATAAGTGGCAAAAGGTGCCTGAGCGACACGTCCCTGATAGGTTACCTCAATGGTTCCTTCGGTATTGCGCGGCAACCAGACACCCACAAAACCATTCTGGTAGCTCGTCACGTTCTTATGCACAATGACAGCGCCCTGCTTGTCAGTAATTTTGACGTTGAATGCCGTGTTGGCCAGTTCCCCCTGGCAGCCCGACAAGCTGTGATTAAAGCAGGGGTGCGTTTGCTGGACATAGGGCGCAAACGACAAATAAAACTTGTCGCCCAGCGGATAAACATACTTCTGCTCCCCTTGGGTCAGCATCAATTGGGTCGCATTGATCGATGCAGAATAGGGCAGCGGTCGCACTTGTGCTGATTGGTCAATGGTGTTGACCATCTGTTCAACCGTTTTGCCCGCTAGCCCCTGCTGTGCCAAAAATGATGTAGCATCGGCCTGCACGGCACCGCTCAAGGACAACGTCAGCAATATCGCCATGGTACGCGTATTCATCGTAAGACTCCGTCAGTTGACATTATTAATACCGATGCTAAACCATACCCCTGCTTAAAGACCAGACTATCTGTACGCTTATGTGCGTTACAACTGACGCAAACGCTGGATAAATGGCCCGGACTCCTCAATCACCGCCTGAGCTGACGGTCGGCACAGACACTCGAGCGAGATGGCACCTTGATAATCAAACTGCCGCAACTGACGGTAGATAGCATCAAACGGCAAGTGCCCATAGCCAGGAAAAGCGCGATTAGAATCAGCAAAATGCACATGTCGCAAGCGCGGCCCCATCAATGCAATGGCCTGCGCAAAGTCACGGTCTTCGATATTGCCATGAAACACATCCCACAAAATGCCAACCTGCGGCGGTGAGCCAATAAGATCGAGAAACTGCACCATATCTTCTGCACTGTTCAGATGCTCAGCCTCATAGCGATTCAGTGCTTCAACGATCAGGGTCACGCCGCGTGCGTGCGCATAGTCCAGGCAAGGAGCGAGCCCCTGCGCCAAAAGCTGGCAATAACGTGTTGCGTTCAATGGCGTATCCGCCACACGCAACGAGCCAATCGTGACATAAGATCCCAGCACCGCTGCCGCATCGATATGCTCAAAAAGGCGCTGACGCGTGCGGCGCAAGATTTCCGAGTCTTGTGACAGCAGCGATAGCCCTTCTCGCTTACGCGCCTGCCCGCTGGCAATGGTGGTGCAGCCCAATCCGTGCGAGGCTAACGCATCGGCTATCCGTGCAATATCGATCCCCTGATAATCCGATATGCACAGCTCCGCCGCATCAAATCCACTCGCTTTCAGCCACGCCAAGCCTTTGTTGAGATCGGCCGCGCTGAACGGGGAAAAGGGCGCGTCGTACTGGCAGGTCAGTGTTGCACTAAAGGTAATCATTATCGTGTTCCGTACCTTGGCTATCCCGGTGAAACCGTGTTCCCCGGCGCATGACCGGGGCGTTCATGACGTGATCGAAGGGCGTTATTTCGTGGCACGTTTCAGGATGCGATCGGCGCTTTTCGCAAAGGAAGATGCCGCGTCTTTGACGGACAGGTTCCCCTGATCAATTTTCTGGATAGTTTCATGGTACAGCGCCACAAACTGCGGGTTATCAAAATGGGGGGACGTCGGGATGGCATGCGGCAAGGCCATAAACGATTTCAGTCCGGCCACCACGATATTGTTTTCCTTGATGGTGCCATCCTGTACCAATTGCTGGTATGCCGTGTTGCTGAGCGGCACGCCGCGCTCCAGCCCCATCTCCTTGACACCCGCCGCCTCATTCATCAGGAAATTGACCAGCAGAGCGGCCTCTTCAGGATGTTTGGTGGAGCGTCCGATACTGAGCATCATGGTCGGTTTGAAGAACAATCCCGCGTCTTTCGCTCCCGGCAGCATAAAGAAAGGGCCCAGTTCCAGTTTGTTATAAGGAGGCTGTAGGTTGGTTTCATACATGGTGGCATTGGTGTTCCACATGTAGATCCCTCCCCATTGCCCGCTAATCCACGGCTTCATCTCCCAGGTATTGGCTTTTCCGTAGGAGGCCAGCACTCGCATTGATGGGAAAACGTGGCTGTCGACCAAATCTTTATACAATTGGAAGAACTCTTCCCACTGGGCTGGCGTATAGGTGAATTTCCCCGCTTTATCGTCGATCGCGGCAATGTTGTATTTCTGCACCATATAGGAGTGAAGCAGCGTTAACGACTCCATGTAATCCAGCACCAGCGGATAGCTGTTTTCATCCTTGGCTTTGAAAGCCTTACCCGCCGCTTTTAGCTCATCCCAACTGTTGGGGTAGGCGACACCCGTCTCTTGCCACAGTTTCTGGTTGTAGTAGAAGCTACGCGCGGTAGCCGCCACGGGAATACCGTTCAACTTACCGGCGACCGACACACTCTCCAGCGACTGAGGATCGTACTGCGTTAAATCCAGCGTTTTAGCCACTTTGCGCAAATCGTAAAACCCGCTGCCATCTTTAGAAAAAATCGGCAGCCAGTTCCAGTTGGTCTGGACGACATCCGGCTCCTGACCGCCGGCGATCTGGGTGGTAAAACGGGATAAATAGCCTTCCCATCCCGAGTATTCCGCCTGAACCTTGATATTCGGGTGCTGTTGTTCAAACGCTTTTATCGCCTGGAGCGTCGCCTGGTGGCGGTTGTTTCCTCCCCACCAGGAAAATCTCAACTCGACATTTTCCGCGTACGCCATACCGGATGTGGCAAGCAGCAGGGCTGCGGCAAGCGTGACTGGTTTCATCAACATAGCTAAATCCTCTTATTTATCATTGAATAGCGCGGAGAATAGCGTCGGGAATACAGGCCAGATACAACGCAGGCTTGCCATCCTTATCCGAGGAGAACAACACCTGTTTCTCATCGGGCGTGAAAGACGGGTGAGGATGGGTAACCTGACGATCGCCATCCAGCACCGCCCACGAACTGCTGTGTTTGGCAATTTTGTGGGTTTGTTGGTGCTTCAAATCAAAGAGGTATAAGTAGGGATCGGTGGCATCGCCGTACTTGTCATTGTCAACAATATCAATGGGCTTGCCGGAACCATCGCCAACCGCCAACTGCCCGTTGTCATTGCTCATCACATGCGAACACGGCGGCATCGCAACAATCTTTTCATCAACACCGGTGTCGGGATCAACCCGGCACAGATAGCGTACCGGGCTGTCCTTTACATAGGTGACATACATCATGGCAGAGCCATCTGGTACCCAAAATTCATGGGTATAACTTTCCCCTGGTGCCGGCAATTTGACTCGGCGAATATGGCTGCCATCTTCGTTCATCAGCCACATGCGGGTTTCTACCCGATCCAGTGGCCCTTCATGGCAAAATGCGACGGTATTATCATCATCAGGGCGGTAAATCGGGTGCCCTAACCACTGGTTCTCTTGTAATAGCGTGGTGCGCTCACCCGTTTGCAAATCGATGCGAATCACACGGCAGAGCGGATTTTCTTCATAAAATTGCTGGAATACCGTCCAGTCACTGACGGGCCGCCAGCTATCACGGTGGATTTCCACCCCCACCAACTTGGTGCAGGCGGAGTTAGCCACCCAGGTACCATAACCCACCCACTCATCCGCCACCTGATAGACGGTTTCCTCGGACAAATCCTGCAACGTAACCCGCATCAGCGCGCGTTCGCCCTTCACGTAATAGAGGTATTGCTCGTCAGGAGAAAGGAATCCGCCAAAGGTGTTATCGCCTGCCCCTTGCGTTAGCTGCGTCGCTTTGCCGCTAGCCAGCTCCAACAGGTAATAGTTGCGAAACCCATCGAATTCCGCGGCAAAAATCAGTGACCGACCTTCATCGAGAAAACATTTCTGATAAAAATAATTGCGGTGGCAGATAACGTTCGGGGGTGTCAATCGGGTCACCCGCGCGCCGGTATCCTCATCGATAGATTCATGGTACTCGAGCTGATAAACATCGCCTTTCGCCATTGCTATTGCTCCCTGTTTCGCCGTGACAGCAGCTTTCTGCCCACAGGCAATTCGTTGATAAATACCGGTTGATTACGTTGCATCGAGAGGTTTCCGCACACGCCGGTCAAAATGGACATGGCCCCGGCATGGCTGTCAGCCCGACGTTTAAGCGGATCGGGACCTGGGTTGCCAAACAGCTCTTCCAGGATCAGCGCATCACCGCCACCGTGCCCCCCTTGTCCGTAAGCCACCTCGATACGCTCCGGCGCGCCAAACATCGGATACCAAGTGATATCGCAGTCCATCAGGCTGCCTTCGTTCTTACGTTCTCCCCCGCCATTGACGTAAGAGTTCTCGACCAGCTTCATTTCCAGCCGCCCTTTGCTGCCATTAAAGGCGATGTTCAACCCTTCCCACGGCTGATAGGCGTTGAGGGAGTAGGTCAGCAGCGTTTTGTTGCGGTACTTAACCATCACCGCCAGGGTATCTTCGATGCTGATGCCGTCGCCGAACACGCTCTGATCGCGCAGGTAGCCATCTTCATGCTCCGCATTCAGGTAGAGATCCTTAAGCATCGCCCGCTCCTCCATGTGCAAAGCGAACGGATCGTTGCGCGCAGCCGGTTGGTTATGGCAGCGGGAATAGAACTCGCTCACGCCGCGCCGCTCGGCATTTTCCTTACCGTAGAACCGCAGATCGCCCTGGGCGAAGACGAACTCCGGCACCGAGTCGAGCCAGAAATTGACTAAATCGAAATGGTGGGTGGATTTATGGACCAGCAGCCCGCCGCTGTTGCGCTTGTCGCGGTGCCAACGGCGGAAATAATCAGCGCCGTGTTGGGTATTAAGCAGCCACTCGAAATGCACCGAGAAGACGTCACCGACCGTACCGTTGAGAATGAGTTCACGCAGCTTGCTGTGATGCGGCGCATAGCGATAGTTGAACGTTACCCGCAGATCGCGACCGGTACGTTCTACCGCGTCAACGATCGCCAGACAGCGTTCTTCATCGATGGTCATTGGCTTTTCCGTGATGACATCACAGCCCAACTCCATGGCGCGGATGATGTAGCGATCGTGCGTGCGATCCACGCTGGTGACGATCACGATGTCAGGACGGTGCTGCGCGATCATCGTCTCGAAATCCGCCGCTTTCCAGGTCGCCACCTTCGCATGACCCCACTTCTCCAGATTGCGATTGGCATAATCCATACGCGTCTGGTTCGTATCACAGAGCGCCACCAGACGCGCTGACTGCCTATAGGTGGTCGCAATCGCCTCCAGATACATCCCCGAACGGCCACCGGTGCCAACCAGTGCATAAGTCTTCATCTTCATCTCCCTTTTCCTACCCTCATTGACTACACCGAGATGAACCCACCTGCGATTGACTCCCCCTCCCCCCCGTTCTACTATCCGCATGCTGGTATCAGCGAGCAGGACGCGTGCAGGAGATTCGCCATGGGTAACCCGGTACCGCTGTTATTTCTCGAGGTAAACACCCCTGCCATCTGGCAGTGGGAGACGTTTACCGACGTCATGCGCCATCTCAAAACGTTCCAGTTCAATGGGCTGATCCTGCATCAGCAAACGCTGTTCGCGCTGTTGGCCAAACCCTCACCGCGGTGCCCACCCGCCACGGTGGAACATTTGCTGCTCGCTCGCAGTAATGCCCTGCACTATCTGCAAAACGTGGCGCGGTATTGCGAACAGAACCATATTCAGCTGTGGCTTCAGGGCGAGGCGACGCCAGACTGCCACGACCTGCACCGTAAATTTCCCGAGTTCTTTCTTTCCCAAGACCCACAAAACGACGCGGCGTTTCTTAACCTGTTTTTCGGCGAAACCCTGCCGGAAATCCTGAGCCATTTACCCACCGTGCGCGGCCTGCGCCTTTCGCTCACCACACCTACCGTGCACCAGACGGAGTGGGAATCAGCGCTGCAACGCCTCTACCAGGGCCTGCGTTTACGCGGCTGTCAGTTGGTACTGCGCGACTATCAGGACAAAGCGTGGCCCCGCCAGCAGTTAAAGATGGCGTTGGATGTGTTGCCTGATGATGTACGCGCTTCCGTAAAAGCGACGGAGCTGGACTATCGTCCCGGATTTGCCAACAATCCCACCCTTACTCGCCTGAGTGGCTCCCGTAAGTGGGTGGAATTCGATCTGTGGGGCATCGAATACGGCTGGACGCTGCTCCCCTGTTGCCTGTTAGACGAACTGCAAAAGCGTCTTCACTGGGCCTCCCAAACGCTCGGCGACGAACTTGAGGCGATCACTGCACGCCTCAGTTGGGAATGGCTCCCAAACAATGCGCTACTGGGCTCAGTCAACGAGCTGAATCTGTACGGCCTCTCGCGTCTGATCCGAGCGCCGTCGGTTGCACCGCAAGCGCTGTTTACCGAGTGGCTGGAAACCTACTCTCTGCGTCCTCTGTCACAGCAAGAGATTGACGATCTGTTTGCCATCTATACCTCCAGCCACGACTGGATGTGTAAAACGCCCAGCTTGCTGGGGCGACTGCTGCAACGTCATAGCCGCCCCCCGCATGACTTTGAGCAGGCGCTACAACTGCTGCATATGGACACCCGCAGCGCCAATTGGTCTCAGGCTTTTCAGCCACTGATGCCAGCGGATGATGAGGCCGTCGGTGAGCAGCAAATGCAGCTCATCATCCTGGAAAAACAGAAATCTCGTTTTCTGGCGGAATACCTGCGCGCTCAGGTGGACAAAAAATTACCCGCCATGCCGCTCACTGACGCCTTTAAACACACGCTCACCGCTAGCTGGGAACGCGCCTTCTGGTATACCCGCGCTTACAGCCACATTACCCATGCTTTTGCGCTCCGCTTGTGGATCCACAAATACGGCAATAATCCCGAAAAACACGAACAACTGCGGCAAGCGTTACACACGCTGCGTCACTTCATCACCGAGCTGGAAACCTGGTTTTCTTCGGCAGGCACACAGCACCCTTACACCTTTCACCTACTGCTCGACCCACAGCGCCTGCTTCATTTAGCAGCCAGTCTGGACTGCGACATCACCGCGCCTTGACCGTGAAATGAGCATAAGCAATTCCCTACCGGTAAAACACACAGGAACCCGACGCTCAGCATCAGGAGCGTGACTTATTGGGATAAAGTGTGCAATCACTCACATAATCAACGTTTTGTGTGTGATGACAGTCACAGGTGGGTAGAGTGGAAATGTGACAGCGGTCATTTGTTGACCAGCATGTAGTAACAAAAAAGAGCAAACGAAAAAGGGCACCCGTGGGTGCCCTTTTGAAGAGGAATGCAACAATCAGTGCATTACTTGCTGTTCTTGTCCTGCAACTGTTCAAGGCCTTCCATTTGCGGCAAACCGGTCGCCGCCGAGGAGGAGAGCAGCCCGGTCTCAACGTAGTTGAACAGTTTTTCACGCGTATCAATGATATCCAGATTACGCATCGTCAACTGACCAATACGGTCATCCGGCGAGAACACGGAGTCGCCTTTTTCCATCGTCAGACGTTCCGGCTTGTAGGTCAGGTTATTCGACACCGTATTCAGGATGGAATAGTCATTGCCGCGACGCAGTTCCAGCGTCACTTCACCCGTGACGGCACTGGCCACCCAGCGTTGCAACCCATCACGCAGCATCAGCGCTTGCGGATCGAACCAACGCCCCTGATACAGCAGACGGCCCAACTGGCGACCGTGCGCATGGTATTGCTCAATGGTGTCTTCGTTATGAATGCCGGTAACCAAACGTTCGTAGGCAATGTGCAGCAGCGCCATGCCAGGGGCTTCATAAATGCCACGGCTCTTCGCTTCGATAATACGGTTTTCGATCTGGTCGCTCATGCCCAAACCGTGACGACCGCCAATGCGGTTGGCTTCCAGCATCAGTTCCACATCATCAGCAAAGGTTTTGCCGTTCAGCGCCACCGGATAGCCGCGTTCAAAACGTACCGTGATTTCTTCTGCCGCAATCTTGACGTTCTCATCCCAGAACTTGACGCCCATGATCGGGTTAACGATCTTCACGCTGGAGTTCAGGAATTCCAAATCTTTCGCTTCGTGCGTTGCGCCCAGCATGTTGGAGTCGGTTGAGTAGGCTTTTTCGGCGGACATCTTGTAGTTGAAGCCGGACTGCACCATAAACTCGGACATCTCCTGACGGCCGCCCAGTTCATCGATAAAATCCGTATCCAACCACGGCTTATAGATTTTCAGTTCAGCATTGGTCAGCAGGCCATAGCGATAGAAACGCTCGATATCGTTACCTTTATAAGTGCTGCCGTCACCCCAGATATTCACGCCATCTTCTTTCATGGCCGCGACCAGCATGGTGCCAGTTACCGCACGGCCCAGCGGGGTGGTGTTAAAGTAGGTCAGGCCGCCCGTGGTGTTATGGAAAGCGCCACACTGAATAGCGGCAATGCCTTCGGCAACCAGCTGCTTGCGGCAGTCGATAAGACGGGCATTTTCTGCTCCGTACTCCATTGCGCGACGAGGGATCTCTTCATAGTCATCCTCATCCGGTTGTCCCAGGTTTGCGGTGTAAGCATAAGGAACCGCCCCTTTTTTACGCATCCACAGCAGTGCTGCACTGGTATCCAGGCCTCCGGAGAACGCAATGCCAATACGTTGACCTGCCGGAAGGTGCTTGAGAATCGTCGTCATAAAATAAATCCCTGCTCGATAGACTTATGGAGAGAAGCTTAACAGCCACACCACGATATGTTACGCCATGCATTGATGAGAAAAAATCAGATCGTTATGCGCGTGGCGGCACGCTCATGTACCGATACTGTTCGCCATCCAACAAATGCATATTTATGCAAAATAAGTGAGTTATAATTTAAACATCTTTTTGCCGCGACAGGAAGAGCCGAGTGAGGATTTCTGCAAAAAACCGTCAATCTCGCTACGCTGCCCTCGAATGTAACGGTATCTATGGATTTCTACCACAAAGAATATGCAATGAAGAACAGCTCGGAGAGGAAACAAACCCAGCAGGCAATTATACCGCCATTTCACTACCAATCCAGCGGCTAAAATCGATTTACGCGACGGGAAACCAAATAATAAAACAATGTTTCATTTGAAGGATAAATCTTTGTTATTCTCGGCGAACTATGGTTTCCCTTGCCTATTTGCTGGAGATGTTATGTCTAAGAAAGTCGCCGTCCTGCTGGCGCCAGGCTTTGAAGAAGCAGAGGCGGTTATGGTGATAGATATCCTGCACCGTATGAAGATCGGCGTGAAAATGCTGTCCTGCCAAGACATGCTGGAACTGCGCAGCTACCACAATATCCGCATGTTTGCTGATGCACTGTTGGAAAGAAGCATGGACGAACTGTTCGATGCTGTAGTGATCCCTGGCGGCTTGCAAGGCACGCTGAGTCTGGCAGCGAACCCGCTGGTCACCGAATTTATTCGCCGTCATGACGACGCCGGAAAGCTGATCTGCCCGATTTGTTCTGCGGCAGCGCGCGTGCTGGGCGGCAACAAGCTGCTAAAAGGCCGACGCTATGTCTGCTCCGGCGATCTCTGGAAAGATGTCACGGACGGCGTCTATGTCGATCAAAATGTGGTGGAAGATGGCAACCTGATCAGCGGCAAAGGGTTGGGCGTTGCCTTTGATTTCGCGGGCACCATTGCCTGCCGTTTGACCGGTGATGTTGAAGACACCAACTTCCAGATCGAGCATATCTATTACGATCACTGGCGCGTACCGGCATAAAAACTGCTAGCCCGGCATAATGGATGAGGCCGGGCACTTCACCGATTCACATCTTCACCGAAGCGATCGCGATACTCTTTCGGCGTCAAATCATACTCTTTCCTGAATACCGCATAAAAATAGGGTAGCGACGGGTAACCGCACATCACCGAAATCTCGTTGATCGACAATGAGGTCGACACCAACAGGTTGCGCGCACGCTCGAGTTTTTCCGCATGAATAACACCGTGAATGGTCTGCCCCATTTCATCTTTAAAGCGCTTTTCCAGATTGGAGCGCGACATGCCAACAGCATCCAGCACCTGTTCGACTTTGATACCCTTACAGGCATAGCAACGAATATAGTGCATGGCCTGAATCACTGCCGGATCGTGCACCGAACGGTAATCGGTGGAACTGCGTCCTACCACCCGCACGGGAGGAACCAAAATGCGCTGAAGGGGAATCGCCACCGGATTGTGTAACAACTGATGCAGCAATTTGGCGGCGCGGTAGCCCATCTGCCGTGTACCTTGCGCGACAGAAGAGAGCGCCACCCGAGACAGATAACGCGTCAGCTCTTCATTATCGATACCGATAACACACAGTTTTTCCGGCACTGCGATGTTCAAATATTCGCACACCTGCAACAAATGGCGGGCTCGAGCATCTGTAACGGCGATAATGCCGGTTTGTGGCGGTAAGGCTTGCACCCAGTCGGCCAGGCGATTTTGCGCGTATTGCCAGTTATCCGGCGCGGTTTCCATCCCCTGATACACCACGCCCTGATACTGCTCTGATGCGACCAGTTGACGAAAGGCATACTCACGCTCCTGCGCCCACCCTTTGCCACCCGAAGGCGGCAATCCATAAAAGGCAAAGCGATTAAGCCCTTTCTCTTTCAGATGCATAAACGCACATTGCACCAAGGCATGATTATCGGTCGCGATGTAATGCACAGGCGGATAGTCATCAGGATCGTGATAAGAGCCGCCAACCCCCACCAGTGGCACGCCGACATTCTGCAACGACTGAACAATTTCCCGATCGTCAAAATCGGCAATCACACCATCGCCCAACCAGTCTTTCACATTATCAATACGGCAGCGGAAATCCTCTTCAATAAAAATATCCCAACCGCATTGAGAGGCCTGCAAGTACTCGCCTACGCCCTCCACCACTTGCCGGTCGTAGACTTTATTGGCATTGAACAACAGCGTAATACGGTAGCGCTTTTCAAACATATTCACTGCTCCAGCCGTGGAGATGCCCTTCTCAATAGCACACCCCCACAGTGAGCAAAAATATTTTGCTGATTAATGCGAGCCGCAGCCGGTTTCCTGAAACCCGCTGACATCATGTCATCAGCGACGATCAGCCCTTGCGCTTGGTGGCCGTATCCATCCATACCGCCAACAGCAAAATGCCGCCTTTGACGATGTACTGCCAAAAGGTCGGAACATCCAGCATGCTCATTCCGTTATCTAACGAGGCCATGATAAACGCCCCCATGACCGCCCCGGCCACGCTGCCCACGCCACCGGCCAAACTGGTGCCGCCAATCACGCACGCGGCGATGGCATCCAGCTCGGCAATATTGCCGGCAGACGGTGAACCAGCCCCCAGACGCGAGCTTAAAATCAACCCGGCTACCGCCACCATCAGTCCGTTGATGGCAAAGACCGCCAGCTTGCTGCGTGCGACATTGATGCCCGACAAGCGGGCCGCCTCGATATTGCCGCCAATGGCATAAATGCGACGCCCAAACGCCGTGCGCGTTGCCATAAAGATCCCGCCCAGCATCAGCAGCGTCAAAATCAGCACCGGCGTTGGCACACCACGATAGTCATTCAGCAGATAAATGGCACCCAGCACCAGCACGGCCATCACTGCCATACGCCCGATATCACTGGCCGGACGCGTTACGCCGAGCCCCAGATTGGCCCGCTTTTGCCGCCGACGCCATTGCCAGGCAACAAATGTCAGTAGCCCTGCCACCCCAAGCGTAAACCCCACGCCCGCTGGCAGATAGCTTTGGCCAATCTGCGCCATGGCGCTACTGGTTGGAGAGACGGTGGTACCGTTGGTAATGCCGATGAGAATACCGCGAAACGCCAGCATTCCCGCCAAGGTGACAATAAAAGAGGGCACTTTACGGTACGCCACCCACCAGCCGTTCCAGGCACCCAACAGCAGCCCCAGAAACAGTGTCACCACAATCGTCAGCGGCAGAGGCCATCCGAACCACACGTCAAAGATGGCGGCCAACCCTCCCAGCAACCCCATCATGGAGCCCACCGAGAGATCAATCTCGGCCGAGACGATGACAAACACCATACCGACCGCCAGAATGCCGGTGATGGCCGTCTGGCGCAGCAGGTTAGAGACATTACGCGCGCTGAGATAAGAGCCATCGGTCATCAACGTGAAAAACAGCATAATCGCGATGATGGCGGCAATCATCACAAACACCTGAAGATTCACCTGCTTGAACCAGCGCACGGCCTCACCCGCTTGTGCCGGTTGTTTGGGTGCCAGAGTATCGGCAGAGGCATTAGACGGTGGCGTTTTCAACATGTTGTTCACTCCTCAGCGCGGCTTCCATAACCTGCTCTTGTGTCAAATCGCGATTAACCAAATCCGCTTTTATGCGACCTTCATGCATCACCAGGATACGATCGCTCAGCCCCAGCACCTCGGGCAGCTCGGATGAAATGACGATAATCGCCATCCCCTCTTTGGCTAACTGATTAATAAGTTTATATATTTCATATTTGGCACCGATATCGATACCGCGCGTAGGCTCATCGAGGATCAAAATATCGGGGTTTAACAACAGGCATTTTGCCAACACCGCTTTTTGCTGATTCCCGCCGCTCAGGCGGGCAATGGCTAAATCCTGGCTGGCCGTTTTTACTTTCAGATGGGCAATCGAATGGCGAATCACATCCTGCTCGCGCGCGTCATCCAGTGAAGAAAACAGTCCGGAAAAACGATCGAGCGCTGCCAGCGTGATGTTTTGCGCCACGCTCATCACCGGAACAATGCCATCCTTTTTGCGATCCTCCGGCACCATCGCGATACCCAGCGCCATCGCCTGCTGACAGTCATTGATCACCACCGGCTGCCCCTTCAGCACAATCTCGCCCTGCCAGGGTCCACGGTAAGCGCCAAACAGGCATTGCACCGTTTCGCTCCGGCCGGAGCCAACCAGTCCCGCCACGCCCAGAATTTCACCCCGACGCAGCGCGAAGGAAACATCATTGACGCGACGAATATGGCGATTAACCGGATGCCAGGCCGTCAGGTGCTCGACGCGCAGGATCTCCTCACCAATGTCATGGGCCTCAGAAGGGTAAAGTTCGGTTAGCTCACGCCCCACCATCATGGCGATGATCTGATCTTCGCTAAGCGAGCTGGCAGGGTGGGTGCCAATGTGCTTGCCATCGCGAATCACGCAGATGATGTCCGAAATGGCTTTGACTTCATTCAGCTTGTGGGAAATGTAGATACAGGCGATACCGTGATTGCGCAAATCACGAATGATATCCAGCAAAATCGCGGTTTCGCGCTCAGTCAGTGAGGCGGTGGGTTCATCCAACACCAGCAACCGCACCTGTTTGTTGAGCGCCTTGGCAATCTCCACCAGTTGTTGCTGGCCCAGGCCAAGTTCACCGACTCGGGTATGAGGATCGACTTCAAGTTTGACGCGCGCCAGCATGGTCTGGCAGCGTAAATACATCGCGTCACTGTCCAATACGCCGCGTGTCGTCCACTCATTGCCCAGGAAGACGTTCTCCAACACGCTCATCTCTTTGACCAGCGCCAGTTCCTGATGAATGATGGCGATACCCTTCTGCTCGGTCTCACGAATATGGTTGGCATGCAGCGGATCGCCAGCGAAGACGATATCTCCGTCATAGCTGCCGAAGGGATAAATGGCACACAGCACTTTCATCAGCGTCGATTTGCCCGAACCATTCTCGCCGCACAGCGATAATACTTGTCCGGCTTCGAGCGCCAGGCTGACGTTATCCACCGCCTTTACGCTGCCAAACACCTTGGTGATGTTTTTCATTTCCAACAAGAACGGCATTCTCGCCTCCATCGTTCACTCGCCGCACACCCGATAACGCAGCCAACCCAAGCCCCGGCGTCAGAAGACGCCGGGGCCAGTGACTCACTTCAGATCTGCGGCTTTATGGAACCCATCGGCAATCACGGTGGTTTCAATGTTGGATTTATCGACCGGCACCGGCTCTAACAAATACGACGGCACCGCTTTCAGTCCATTCTCCAGAGAAGCGTTGGATTTGGGGGCTTTACCTGCCCCTAATGCGACGGCAATATCAGCGGCTTCCGTCGCCAGTTTGGTGATCGGCTTGTACACTGTCATGGTTTGCGTGCCAGCAATAATGCGTTTTATCGCTGCCAAATCCGCATCCTGTCCGGAAATCGCCACCTTGCCCGCCAAACCTTGTGCGGCCAGTGCCTGAATCGCACCGCCCGCCGTGGCATCATTGGAGGCGACGACAGCCTGAATATTGTTATTGTTCGCCGTTAGCGCATTTTCCATAATTTTCAAGGCATTTTCTGGCAACCAGGCATCGACCCATTGATCGCCAACGACTTTTATTTTTCCGGCGTCAATCAAGGGTTTTAATATGTTCATTTGCCCTTTACGGAACAATTTTGCATTATTGTCCACCGGCGAACCGCCCATCAGGAAATAATTTCCTTGTGGCACTTTGTCAATCAGGTATTTTGCCTGTAACTCCCCTACTTTTTCATTATCAAACGAGATATAAAAATCCACATCCGCGTTGTTGATCATGCGGTCATAGGCTAACACCTTGATACCTTCGCGTTTTGCTTCTGCAATCACATTGCTAAGTACCTGACCGTTATATGGAATAATAACCAGGACATCAACACCACGATTTATCATGTTTTCTATTTGAGAAATCTGGGTTTCCTCATTGCCGTTCGAGGACTGAACGAACACCGTTGCCCCTTGCGCTTGCGCCTTGGCAACAAAGAGATCGCGATCTTTCTGCCAGCGTTCCAAACGCAAGTCATCGATTGCCATACCAATTTTTACCTCTTTGGCAAATCCGGCATGGCTTATTAACGCAAGTGCGGCACAGGCTGACAGTAAAAAGTGTTTAACTTTCATCATGAGTACCTTTCTTTTTTAACGTTTAACGTGCAGGAAAGAAACGCTACCAAGCAGAAAAAGTGTTGCTGGTAACTGGCGCAGCTTCAATTACAGATTTTCACCAAGCAATTATGTTTTTTGGTTTAATCGTAATTTTATGAAGCCGGTCATATTTTATTGTTATCGTCCTCAACCTTTCCTCATTATTCATGAATGCGCATTCAGAATATTTTTCTCCGTTATTTTTGCGATCGACTGCACACTTAATAATTATCTGAACGCAAGAGTGAAATAACATAATTGAGCAAACGGCTATCCCCTCCGAAGATGAATAAAAATGACCGCTTATCCGCTGAATGACTTTCTTGAGGAGTTCTCCATGCCAACCTATTTTGAACAAATTGAACGTGTTCGTTATGAAGGCCGCGGCACGACAAATCCCTTCGCTTTCCGCCATTACAACCCCGATCAGGAAATTTTGGGGAAACGGATGTCAGAGCATCTGCGTTTCGCCGTCGCCTACTGGCACACCTTCTGCTGGAACGGTGCCGATATGTTTGGCGTCGGCTCGTTTGAGCGCCCCTGGCAAGCGTCAGGGGATCCCCTGGGATTGGCAAAGCAAAAAGCGGATATTGCGTTTGAGTTCTTCCAAAAACTCAACGTGCCTTACTACTGCTTCCACGATGTGGATATCGCACCAGAAGGCAGCTCATTGAATGACTATCTGTATAATTTCCAAACTATTGTCGACAAATTTGCCGAAAAGCAGCAGCAAACGGGAGTAAAACTGCTCTGGGGAACCGCCAACTGCTTTACACACCCTCGCTATGCTGCCGGTGCCGCCACCAACCCGGACCCTGAAATTTTTGCCTGGGCCGCTACCCAGGTCTTTTCTGCCATGAATGCCACTCAGAAGCTCGGGGGAGAAAACTACGTGCTATGGGGCGGGCGCGAAGGGTATGAAACCTTGCTCAATACAGATTTGCGTCAGGAACGGGAACAGATCGGCCGCTTTATGCAGATGGTGGTCGAGCATAAGCATAAAATCGGTTTTCAGGGCACGCTGCTTATCGAACCGAAACCGCAGGAACCCACCAAGCATCAGTACGATTACGATGTGGCAACCGTGTATGGTTTCCTGAAACAGTTCGGTTTAGAGAAAGAGATCAAGGTTAATATTGAAGCAAATCACGCGACGCTGGCAGGGCACACGTTCCACCATGAAATCGCCACCGCCATCGCGCTGGGGATTTTTGGTTCGGTCGATGCCAACCGTGGCGACCCGCAGCTGGGTTGGGATACCGATCAGTTCCCGAACAGCGTGGAAGAGAATGCCTTGATCATGTATGAGATCCTCAAAGCGGGTGGTTTTACCACCGGTGGACTGAATTTTGACGCCAAAGTGCGTCGCCAAAGCACGGACCGCTACGATCTGTTCCACGCCCATATCGGTGCCATGGATACGCTGGCCTTGTCGCTAAAAGTCGCCGCCCGGATGCTGGAAGATGACAAACTGAACCAATGGGTTGCCAAACGCTATGCGGGCTGGAACGGCGAACTCGGACAGCAAATCCTGCAAGGTAAACTGTCCCTTGAACAACTGGCGAAACACGTTCACGCAAAACAGCTCGCCCCGAAACACCAAAGCGGGCATCAGGAGATGTTGGAGAATTTGATCAACGACTACCTCTATCAGTAACGGCCACAAGGCGCCTGTTCCCACGGGTATTGCGCGGGTTCGTGGGAACAGTGCGGTGGGAATTACAGCAGTATAGGCAGATATCTCAACAAGGAACTCACATTATGTATATGGGTATCGATCTCGGCACATCGGGCGTAAAGACCCTCCTGCTGAATGAGGAGGGCAGCGTCATTGCCGCGCAAAGCGCACCGTTAACGGTATCCCGCCCACATCTGCTGTGGTCTGAGCAATCTCCCGAAGCGTGGTGGGAGGCAACCGATGCCACGGTGCAGGCACTGGCAACACAGCACGATTTACATGCCGTTAAGGCTATCGGCCTGACAGGGCAAATGCATGGCGCTACCCTGCTGGATAAACAGCATCGGGTGTTGCGCCCCGCGATGCTGTGGAACGATGGACGCAGTGCCGCCCAGTGCAACACGTTGGAACAACAGGTGCCGGACTCGCGTCAGATTACCGGCAATCTGATGATGCCGGGCTTTACTGCCCCCAAACTGAAATGGGTTCAGGAACACGAGCCCGCGTGTTTTCGACAAATTGACAAGGTTCTGTTACCCAAAGACTACCTGCGCTGGCGTATGACGGGTGAATTTGCCAGCGACATGTCGGATGCCGCCGGTACCCTGTGGCTGGATGTCGGTAAACGGGACTGGAGTGATGCGTTGCTCGCCGCCTGTTCGCTCGATCGCACGGCAATGCCTGGCTTGTTTGAAGGCAATCAGATAACCGGCTACCTTTCTGACGCACTGGCACAGCGTTGGAACATGAATAGCGTCCCGGTGGTTGCCGGTGGCGGCGATAATGCAGCAGGCGCCGTCGGGGTAGGCCTGTGGCAAGCAGGGCAAGCCATGCTGTCACTGGGAACATCCGGCGTCTATTTTGCCGTCAGCGATGGTTTTCTCAGCAACCCGCAGCACGCGGTGCACAGTTTCTGTCATGCCTTGCCGGGCACCTGGCATTTGATGTCGGTGATGTTGAGCGCGGCATCGTGTCTGGATTGGGCCGCCCGGCTGACCCATGCCGAAAGCGTGCCGCAATTACTGGAAGAAGCGGCGCAGGCCGCCGTCAACGTACCGCCCGTCTGGTTCCTCCCCTACCTTTCAGGCGAGCGCACCCCGCACAATAACCCGCAGGCAAAAGGCGCATTTTGGGGGTTAACCCACCAGCATGGCCGGGCAGAGCTGGCGCGCGCCGTGCTGGAAGGCGTTGGGTTCGCGCTTGCCGATGGCATGGACGTGCTGCATATGACCGGACTGCGCCCCACCAGCATCACTTTGATTGGCGGTGGCGCACGCAGCGCGTACTGGCGTCAAATGCTGGCAGATATCAGCGGACAAACGCTGGAATACCGCACCGGCGGCGATGTCGGACCCGCATTGGGGGCGGCACGGCTGGCACAAAGCGCGGTGAATCCCGCTATCTCGCTGGCCGACCTGTTGCCACCGCTGCCCCTGGAACAGGTTCACCAGCCTGATGCCACGCAGCACGCCCGCTATGCGCAGCAACGAGAAACGTTTCGTATGCTCTACCAGCAGTTGCGCCCGTTGATGAGCGATACGAATTAACTGACCCAACGCCGGATGTCGCAACGCTGCACCAGCAGGGAGAGCAACATGCTGCACACCACCGCGCAGAGAAAAACGTAAAAGATATCCAGTATCGGCCAACCGTTCAGGGCCAGATCGCGGGTGCGAATAAAATGAATAATCAGGGCATGGAAGCCATAAATAGCCAGAGAATGGCGGGAGATAAACGAAAATCCGGGCAACGGCACGCTCAGTACTGATGTTTTGAACAAGATCATCAGACACACCGCCGCCATAAACACCAACGGGTTGGCGTAGAGGTAAAAAGTTTGGGTAAAGTTGTCGTTGGCTAACGTCTGCTGCGAGGTGCCCATCGCAATCAGCAGCACGGAGACGACAAACAACGGTGCCGCTGCCAGCGTGACCCAACGCGCGGGCGTCAACGTCCCCAGCGCACGCCCCACCACCGCATACAGCAGGTAGTAAAACGTGTCGCCCACAATATACAGATTGACCGGTAACAACGGGGTATGCCCTATGGTCAGTTCAGGCGTATTGGGGTTGGCAACAACGGCCAGCATCAGCACCACTACGGCAAGATAACGCCCAGATACCGGGGGAACCCGTATCAGCGGCGATAGCAGATAGATAACCAGAATGGCATAGAAAAACCACAGGTGATAAAAAACCGGCTTTTGCCAGAACAACCGCAGCGCGTTGCCGGCATGAATCGGTGTCAGCAGCGCCATATACGCCAAGGCCACCGCGCTGTAAAACAGCAGACAGAAGCCAATACGCAGCAGGTGCTTTTTTTCTGCCCGGCGTTCGCCAAAAAACAGATAGCCGGAAATCATAAAGAACAGCGGAACACCCACCCGGCACGCGGAGTTTAGCAAGTTTGCCACATCCCAATGGTGCTCGCCCGGCATGCCTGCCGCCGTAATGTAATAGGTGGTGCTGTGGATCAACACCACCATCAGGCAGGCGACGGCGCGTAGGTTATCCACCCAGCCTAACTTGTCCGACATGAGGCTCCCCTTTT
The DNA here is from genome assembly GCF_025962655.1 of Candidatus Symbiopectobacterium sp. NZEC151. Lineage (GTDB taxonomy): Bacteria > Pseudomonadota > Gammaproteobacteria > Enterobacterales > Enterobacteriaceae > Symbiopectobacterium. The sequence goes on from NZ_JAGFPE010000007.1 coordinate 115,786, forward strand.
GTTTTGAACAACCTAAGGGTAGCCCCCATCCGGGTATGCCTCAATGGCAGGGTTTCTGGAAATGCGGTTATGCCAGATGCCGCACTCACATCACAACGCTAATGAGTAGACGCGCGATGATTCACCCCACGGGTGATAGCCCTCTCCGGCATAGACGAATCCCGCTTGCTCATAGAATCCCTCCAGATCGGTAGACAGATGCAGGTGGGCGAAACCGTGTCTTTTCGCTTCATCGGCGACATGACGAATCAATTGGCGAGCGAGACCACGAGAACGACAGTCAGGTTCTACATAAAGCGCACACAGCCACGGGTAAAGCTCCATCCGGCTGATAAAATCATTGGTAACCAACCCGGCACAGCCAATGATCCGTTCCTCTTCAACCAGCAGATACCATTGCGGCAGCGGATTCTGCGCCGTCAGCGAGCGTTCAATCGCATCCTGATACAACATCATCGTCTCTTCGGATGCCCACTGTTTCTGAAAATAGGCCGTAACGTCTGCCGCCCAGCGCGGTGTTTCACGCACAGAAATTATCTTCACACAACGTTCCTTCGTAATAGAACAAAATACAACGCCCGTCGTAGACGGGCGTTTATCCGAGGTAATAGCGGCGATCCGCTTACACGCAACCGCCAGGTTGATAACAACAGACTATCAGAACAACCCAAGCGGTTTGTCGGAGTAACTCACCAACAAGCACTTGGTTTGCTGGTAGTGCTCCAGCATCATCTTATGATTTTCACGGCCAATACCTGACTGTTTATAACCGCCAAAGGCCGCATGTGCCGGATAAGCATGGTAGCAGTTAGTCCATACGCGTCCCGCCTGAATACCGCGGCCCATACGATAGGCGATGTTGCTGTTACGGCTCCACACGCCTGCCCCCAATCCATAGTTTGTATCGTTGGCGATCTCCAGCGCATCATCCATGGTTTTGAAGGTGGTGACAGCGAGCACCGGACCAAAAATTTCCTCCTGGAACACGCGCATGCTGTTCTTACCAAACAACACGGTCGGCTCCAGATAGTAGCCCTGCGTCAATGCGTCCGGCAACGCTTTGCGCCGCCCACCGGTCAGGATCCGTGCGCCTTCCTGCTTACCCACCTCAATGTAATCAAGGATGGTTTTCAACTGGCCTTCCGATACCTGCGCACCCATCATGGTCTGGCTGTCCAATGGGTTACCAATGCGGATGGCTTCAACCCGTTTTATTGCCCGCTCCATAAAACGGTCGTAGATGGATTCCTGAATCAGTGCCCGGCTTGGGCAGGTACAGACTTCCCCCTGGTTAAAGGCAAACAGCGTGAAGCCTTCCAACACTTTGTCGAAATAGCTGTCTTCTTTTTCCATCACATCAGCAAAAAAGATATTGGGGGATTTCCCACCCAATTCCAGCGTCACGGGCACCACATTGCGCGCCGCATAGCTCATGATTTGCTGCCCGACTTCGGTGGAGCCAGTAAACGCCACTTTCGCGATGCGCGGCGATGTCGCCAGATATTCACCAATCTCACTGCCAGAGCCGTTCACCACGTTAACCACGCCCGGCGGCAATAAATCCTGAATCAGTTCCATCAGCATCAGCACCGAGAGCGGCGTCAGTTTAGCCGGTTTAAGCACGATGCAGTTACCTGCCGCCAGCGCCGGGGCCATTTTCCAGCAGGCCATCAGCAGGGGGAAATTCCATGGAATAATCTGCCCCACCACACCCAGCGGTTCGTGAAAGTGGTAAGCGACCGTATCCTTGTCGATTTCACTGATCGCCCCTTCCTGCGCACGGGCACAGGCGGCAAAGTAGCGGAAATGGTCGATCGCCAACGGCACGTCAGCGCCTAGGGTTTCACGAATCGGTTTCCCATTATCCCAGGTTTCCGCATACGCCAGCAGTTCCAGGTTCTCCTCCATGCGATCCGCAATGCGGTTGAGCAGCAAGGCGCGATCCTGCACCGACATCGCGCCCCACTCTGCCTTGGCGTTGTGGGCGGCATCCAGCGCATGATCGACATCACGCATGCCGGAACTGGCGACTTCACACAGGGGTTGTCCAGTGACAGGCGTCAGGTTAACGAAATAGTCGCCACTGACCGGAGGCACCCAGGTGCCGCCAATAAAGTTGTCATAGCGTTTTTTCAGATTGAGGGGGTGAGCATAGGTGCCGGGCGCGACCCGGTCTTCAGCGGTGTGATGTGCCATTGCGGTCTCCTGTTCTTAGCCGTAGGGTTACGCGGCCAGGCCGCGATGAAAACAGAGCCAATATGCAAAAAATTGCTAACATCCAGGACGGTCTACCAAGCGTATACACAAATCGGCTTTCCTGCTGCGCTGTTTAGCGACTCTTCGAGGAAACGCACACTTTGCGGTGCCTCCCCCCCCTTTTTGTGTCCTGCACCACAGGCAAAACAGCGCGTGCCACGATAAAACTCGCATCACACCCGGCGCGGTGAAATAATGGCTTTCTACTCCAGAATGAATACCTTATGGGGATAACACGTGGAACAAGCGATCCCGGCGCTCAAAGGCGCATGCCAGCGAACGGTACGCCATCAAGGCAGCCTGTCTCAGGCCAAAACTGACTGGCTGGCGGAAGAAGTGCCCGTCGCGTTGGTGTACAACGGCATTTCCCATGTGGTGATGATGGCCACGCCCAACGATCTGGAAGCCTTTGCGTTAGGTTTTTCCCTGTCGGAAGGCATTATCACGTCGCCGCAAGAGATTTACGGCATGGACGTGCAGTCGGTCTGCAACGGTATTGAAGTCCAGATAGAACTCTCCAGCCGCCGTTTTGCCGGGCTAAAAGAGCGCCGCCGCGCCATGAACGGCCGCACCGGCTGCGGCGTGTGCGGTGTCGAACAGTTGGAAGAGATCGGCAAACCGGTCACACCGCTGCCCTTCACGCAAACCTTCTCGCTCAATCACCTGGGTGATGCTCTAAAACAACTGACAGAGGTGCAGCACATCGGCCAGTTGACCGGCTCTACCCATGCGGCAGCCTGGCTTTCCAGCGAAGGGACTATTTTGGGTGGTTGCGAAGATGTTGGCCGCCACGTGGCGCTCGATAAACTGTTAGGCGTGCGCGCGACAAGCCCCTGGCAATCGGGTGCGGTGTTGGTTTCCAGCCGTGCCAGCTATGAGATGGTGCAAAAAGCCGCGATGTGCGGCGTCGAGATTCTGTTTGCCGTCTCGGCGGCCACGTCGCTCGCCATTGATGTCGCTGAGCGTTGCAACCTGACGCTGGCGGGATTTTGCCGCCCAGGTCGGGCAACCATTTATACCCATCCGCAGCGCCTGCACGACAGCACATGAGGCCTGTACGGATAGATTAATCTGTTTTTAGCTTAGGCAACAATGATATAACCGTTTGTTTTCCGGGGGTAAACGTGCGAACTCCGTGTGATGGCGACGCGAATAATCGTTTTCAAGATCATTTAATTAACTATAATGAACCTCATGATTACGCGACGCTAACAAACGGTTGTTTGTTAACCACTACCGCTTGAGGCGTGCCGTACCTGACTATCACGCGCGCGCCACAACCCAGACCAAGCACGCTCGCGATTATTTAGTAGTACAACTATGGAGATGATAAATATGAGTTATTCACTGCCATCCCTGCCTTACGCTTATGACGCGCTGGAACCGCATTTCGACAAACAAACGATGGAAATCCATCACTCCAAACACCACCAGGCTTACGTCAATAACGCTAACGCAGCGCTGGAAAGTCTGCCGGAATTCGCTAGCCTCTCCGCAGAAGAGCTGATCGCCAAACTGGATAAAGTACCCGCCGAGAAAAAAGCGGTACTGCGCAACAACGCCGGCGGCCACGCTAACCACAGCCTGTTCTGGAAAGGCCTGAAACTCGGCACCACGCTGGGTGGCTCCCTGAAAGCGGCTATCGAACGCGATTTCGGCAGCGTTGATACTTTCAAAGAAAAATTTGAGCAAGCGGCTGCAACCCGTTTCGGTTCAGGCTGGGCCTGGCTGGTATTGAAAGAAGACGGCAAACTGGCCGTGGTTTCTACCGCTAACCAGGATAGCCCGCTGATGGGTGAAGCCATTTCCGGCGCTTCCGGTCACCCGATCGTCGCGCTTGACGTGTGGGAACACGCTTACTACCTGAAATATCAAAACCGTCGCCCGGATTACATCAAAGCGTTCTGGAACGTGGTGAACTGGGATGAAGCGGCTGCGCGTTTTGCTGCGGCTAAATAATTTGTCCTGACGACATAAAAAGTGCATAAAACCGAAATAAGATTTTGTTATTTCGGTTTTTTTTGCTTTTTACCCGCTGACTCGATTCATCTTTCTTACATTTAAACAATTAAAAAATTTTTTAAAGGCGCGTTTTTCATTTATGCTGCCGGGGTTAACTCGTCGAAATCATGCTGTATTTTGTGCTGCCTCCTTTGCTGCACACGCTGCCTTGTACCCCGATGATGGCGATTAACACCGCATCAGACGGCAGTCCCTGCTGTCTGAAGTAGGCAGTCTATCCCATCCGGAATTTTACCATGGGAAGGTGAAACGGTTTGTACGGTGCAATACGGTACATAGCCACACGCTGACACGGAGCTTGTCTTTCTTTCCTGACGTGCCTTCAGCCTGACACCCCGGTGTCTGACACCCCACCGCACGGCGCGAGCCAGTGCGCTCCCCGGATAGACGCCATTGTTTGGCTTCACACACAGTGGAAAAATAGAATGGCTATCAAGTTTGAAAACATCACCGTCGGTAAGAAATTAGGGCTGGGGTTCTTTTTGGTGTTGCTGCTAACCGCGCTGATTGCCGGTGCAGGCATTAACTACATTGAGTCGTTACAAGAGAGTATTCAGAAAGTTAATTTGAGCAATCAGATTAATACCGAGGTTAATCAGGCCAAATATTATCGTGCCCGCTTTGGCGCCAACTACGACCTGAACGACATCAAACAAAACAGTATTCATATCGACAACATTAATACGCTGGTCGCCCAGGCCAAGACGCTAAGCTGGTCCACTCAGGACATCAAAACGCTCGATAACATCACGACCACGATAAACAGCTACAAGCAGCAGCGCCAAAACTATCTGGATGCCGTTACCACCAAAGATAAGGTCAGAAAAAGCTGGAGCCTGGACGGCACCGATCAGGCGATGAGCAAGCTTGACGATCAACTGCGCGCGACGGGCGATAGCCAATCACAGCAACTGCTGCTGGCCGATTTTAAAACCAAGCTAATGACAGTGCGTTTCCATCTGAACAATTTACTGCTGGAACGCACCAAGGCAGCAGAAGAAACGCTGACCGACGCCATCAATGACGCACAAACGGCATTGACCTTCCTGAGTCAGAGCCTTTCCGTCGAGCAACGGGAAACACTGGATCCGGTTCTGAGCACCATGAACCATTATGAGGAGCAGGTGCTCTCTTACATGCCGGCTTACCAGAAGGAGATGGAGAGCGTCACGCAGATGAACGACATCGCCGTAGCGCTAAGCGATCGCATCACCGAACTGCTTAACGCACAGTTGCAGCAAACCGACCACAATGTACGTGCCTCAGAAATCCAGTTGACCGTCACGGCCTTGATCACCCTGCTGGCTGGCCTGCTGATCGCCTGGTTTATTTCGCGACAAATCACCGCGCCGCTCACCCATACGCTCACCATCGCCGAACGCATTGCCACGGGGGATCTGACCATGAACATGTCGACCTCGCGCCGTGACGAACTGGGCCAGTTGTTGAACGCCATGGCAAAAATGAACGGCAATCTGCACCAAATGATTGACGATATCCGCGTTGGTGTCGGTCAAATCTCAACAGCCGCCAGCGAGATCGTCGCCGGTAACACCGATCTCTCTTCTCGCACCGAACAGCAGGCGGCAGCCGTGGAACAAACGGCGGCCAGCATGGAGCAACTGACCGCCACCGTGAAGCAAAATGCGGATAATGCCAGCCATGCCAACAAGTTGGTGGTAAATGCCTCGCAAACGGCCAAACAGGGCGGAGAACAGGTAGGCCACGTGGTGCAAACCATGGTGGATATCGAACAAAGCTCCAAGCGCATTGCCGAAATTACCTCGGTTATCAACAGCATTGCCTTCCAGACCAACATTCTGGCGCTGAACGCAGCCGTCGAAGCGGCGCGCGCCGGGGAGCAAGGGCGTGGTTTTGCCGTGGTCGCTGGCGAAGTGCGCAATCTGGCACAGCGCAGCTCGCAAGCCGCTAAAGAGATAGAAGGGCTGATCAGTGAGTCCGTCACGCAAATCAGTCAGGGGGCCAATCTGGTCACCAACGCGGGCAAAACCATGGATAACATCGTGAAATCAGTAACGCAGGTGCACGATATCATGGGCGAAATCGCCACCGCCTCGGAAGAGCAGAGCCGTGGTATTGCGCAGGTCAGCCAGGCGATTGCGGAAATGGATGGCACCACGCAGCAGAACGCCGCGCTGGTAGAGCAATCCGCCGCCGCCGCTAACTCACTGGAAGAACAAACGCAGGTGTTGACGGAAGCAGTATCGGTATTTCGCCTTACGCAAGCCGCAGACAGTGCCACTCCCGCCCTCGGCTATGGCGAACGCCCGGCACAGCTCGATTATCAACGGTAAATACCAACGGTAAGCATCAACCTGATTTCAGGTCGGTTGATGCTTACCGCGTCGTAAAAACAAAACGGGCGGTGCGCTATCACTAACGCACCGCCCGTTGACATTCTGAACCGCAACCCTAAAAGGCTTTCTTAAGACTAACCTGCGAAATTAACGCCGTCAGAGAAAGCACCAGCGTGGAACGCACCACCTGCTGATAACGTTGCTGCTGCATCGGAATCAGCAAAGGATCGGCAGGCTCACCGCCCGTTGGCCGTTCAGGAGGTTGCGGCAACGCGGTAACACAGTGCAACTCGGTGATCGGCCCGAGAATCTCATCATCGGTAAAGCGATAGTCGTTTTCGTCGTGGAATAACTCTTCCCCTAACGCCATCACCAACTCTGCATCTTCATACTCTTTACGGCTGATCATGCCCAGACCGTAAATCAGTTTCAAACGCACCGAGAGATCCCCTAACGGACCGCTGCCGGTCATCAGCGGTTCTACCGCGTATTTCACCGCATAATCGTCTTTACGGAAGATCTGCTGCATGAGAATACTCACGGCTTCCGCCAACAGCTCAACTGCTTTCAGCATAAAGCTGCGCACCGTCTTCGCCGCATTGAGGGATTCCAGCACGCGATTCTCAAAGGCTTGAGTTTCTTCCATCATAACGTCCCTGCCGAACGGCGCGAATTATTGCATGGCGTTATACACACTCACTGCTTGCTCCACAACCTTACTCTGCGCATCCAGACCAGAAATTTGCGCCAACGCAGCCTGAGGCCCCACCTTCTCCAGCAACGTCGCCAGTTCCTGCGCCTGCGGGTCCTGCGCGCTACGGTAATGCATGGCCGCCGCGATACCGATAATCAGGTTGTCATTGGGCAGTTGGTATTCCAGCGTGCCCAGCAGCGGTTTGATCAGGCGATCGCCTGCGCTGAGTTTACGCAGCGGCTGACGCCCAACGCGCTCCACATCGTCATGCAAATAGGGGTTTTCGAAGCGGCTTAAAATCTTGTTGATGTACGCGGCATGCTTCTCGGCATCAAAACCGTAACGTTTGATCAGCACGGCCCCGCTCTCTTCCATCGCCCCGCGCACCACAGCGCGCACCTCGGTATCCAGAATGGCATCGCGGATCGTCTGATGACGGGCCTGCTGCCCCAGATACGCAGTAATCGCATGACCGGTATTGAGTGTAAACAGCTTACGTTCAACGAATGCCATCAGATTGTCAGTTAATTCCATGCCCGCGATCTGCGGTAAAGGCCCGACGAATTGGGTTTGATCGACAATCCATTCACTGAAGGTTTCTACCGTCACGGCCAAAGGATCGTCCTGGCTCGCTTCCACCGGCGGGACAATGCGGTCTACCGCCGAATCAACAAAACCGACATGCTCGTTGACCCACGCCTGCTCGTTCTCCGGCAGATGCTTCCACACGTGTTGCTTTAACTGCGTGGTGCCGCGCACCATATTTTCGCAAGCGATGATATTCAGTGGACACGTATTGCCCTGCGCATGGCGCTTCACCAAACCTTGAGCAATGGCACCCGCGATTTTTTCCAGAATTTGCGGCCCGACGGCCGTCGTCACCACATCGGCCTCGGCAATCAGCGCCACGGCCTCCGGGCTTGCGCTGTGCACCGCGCTGACGTTGCTGACCGTTTCCAACTGCGTCTGCTCACCGACCACTTTCACCTGATACTGCTTACGGCTGTTGATGGCATCCAGCAGCGGCTGGTTCACATCGGCAAAGGTGAGTTCAATGTTGGCGTCTGCCAGCAGTTTTCCGATAAACCCGCGTCCGATATTTCCGGCACCAAAATGTAAAGCTTTCATCATGCGTTAACCTTTAAAAACAATGACAAAAAAAGAGGCCGCCCGAAGGCGGCGCTGCCGATGCATCAGGCACTCTTTTTCTCGGAGAGCAGGTCTAGCACGTCCTGCACATCCTGGGTCTGCGCCAAACGGGCAATCACCGTGTCGTCGTCCAGCGCATTGGTCAGGCGGGTGATCACCGCGATATGTTCGTTATTACGCGCCGCGATACCGATCACCAGTTTTGCGACGTCATCCTCATCGTCACCGAAGCGCACCCCCTGCGGATATTGGCAGAAGACGATGCCGGTTTTCAGCACGCGATCTTTGGCTTCAATGGTGCCATGCGGCACGGCGATGGATTCGCCCAGATAGGTTGAGGTCAGCTTTTCACGCGCCAGCATCGCATCCACATATTCCGGCTCGACATAGCCACCTTTCACCAGTTGTTCACCGGCAAAACGAATCGCCTGCTCTTTATCGCTCGCTTGCAGGTTCAGGAACACGTTGGTAGCGCCCAGTTGGAATAAGCTTGCGGCTTGCGGCTTTGCCACCGGTGCAGCGGCAACGCTGCCACCCGCAGGCTGAGCGGCTGCCAGACGCGCCACCAGATCGCTGTACAAGTGGCTGTCGAGGAAGTTGGTCAGCGAGATATGCTGCGCTTGCGGCGCATGGCGCAGAGCGCGCTCGGTCAAATCCCGGTGCGTAATCACCAGATCGACATCCTCAGGCAAGCTGTTGATGGCGCTATTGGTAACGGATATTTGCGTCAGCCCGGCGTCCTGCACTTTCTTGCGCAATACCCCTGCGCCCATGGCGCTGGAGCCCATGCCTGCATCACAGGCCACAATGATTTTGCGCACGGTGCTCAGATCGCCACTGATGCCGGTGGGCACTGAACCGCCTTTGGAGGCCGCTTTCATCTCTTGCACACGGCGTGTGGCTTCGTCCAGATCGTCTCCCTCTTTTACCTTGGTGCTTTTCAGCAGGATCGCTGACAGCACAAAGGAGACGGCAAACGCGGCAGCAATCGCCACGATATTGGCAAAATAGGCCCCTTTCGGCGTCATTGCCAACACGGCCAGAATAGAGCCCGGAGAAGCCGGAGCAGCCAGACCACCGCCCAGCACGGTCAGTGTGAACACCCCGGTCATGCCGCCCAGAATCACCGCAATCAGCAGGCGCGGGTTCATCAGCACGTACGGGAAATAGATTTCGTGGATACCACCCAGGAAGTGGATGATGGCCGCGCCCGGTGCGGACACTTTGGCATTACCGCGACCAAAGAACATGTACGCCATCAGCACACCCATCCCCGGACCGGGATTGGCTTCAATCAGGAAGAAAATCGATTTGCCTGCTTCCGTCGCCTGTTGGATACCCAGCGGCGAGAAGATACCGTGGTTGATGGCGTTGTTCAGGAACAGGATTTTTGCGGGTTCAACGAAGATAGAGGTGAGCGGCAGCAGGTTATTCTGCACCATCAAATCTACGCCCGCAGCCAGACCTTTGGATAAAAACTCCACCAACGGACCAATCGCCAAAAACGCCAGAATAGCCAACAACATACCAATGATACCGGCAGAGAAGTTGTTCACCAGCATTTCAAAACCGCTTTTGATCTTGCCATCAACGATGCGGTCAAAGCGTTTAATGGTCCATCCGCCCAACGGGCCAACAATCATCGCGCCGAGGAACATCGGCATATCAACACCAACGATCACCCCCATCGTGGTGATGGCACCGACCACACCGCCGCGATCGCCCGCAACCAAACGGCCACCGGTATAACCGATAAGCAGCGGCAGCAGATAGGTGATCATCGGCCCCACCAGCTTGGCAAGCGTCGCATTCGGCAACCAACCGGTTGGGATGAACAACATGGTAATCAGGCCCCAAGCGATAAACGCCCCGATATTGGGCATTACCATGTTGCTCAGGAAGCGGCCAAAATTCTGAACTTTGACCTTGGTATCTGCTGTGAGCATAAAAACACACCCCTATTCAAACGCGCGATCGCAAGCGCGTGTGGTCATTATCGTGAGACGGTGTGACTGCCTTCCGTCGGTAGAGATCGTGCGGACTCTAGCACGTCGGTTTGATACCGCAACCTCACGGCCATATGTGACAGCTGTCACACATAATCCCCACATCATTGCTACATTTTAGTGACTGAGTTCACATAAAATCACCGAATGCGGTCAATTCGGCGCATCATCATCCGCATTAACGGCAGCACAATGTGATCTTAATCACATTACAATGCCGTGATTTTGTTTTAATTGTGTGACTCAAATCACTAAATATCATCACCGCCGTGCGTTATTGCCTTATAGCGATGGTTTCAACAACGGCAATAGCGGTTGTAATCCGTTCATTAAATCGCGCTGCTGCGTCGCCAGAGGCGTAATCAATGCGTTGTAACGCGCCGCCTGCTGTGCCGTTTCAAACTGCACCTGATTTCCCACAAAAGTGACCTGCTTGCCCTGGGCCTGAAGGAAGTCGCCCACCTGCGCCAACTGCTGGGCCAGCGTGGCAGCGGTCGGCACCACGTTTGCCAATGCCGACGCCGGTTGGCTTACCACCTGCGAGTAAACGCGCTCATACAGCACTTGAATCTCTTGCGGCTGGCTCAGGTTACGCCCGGCTGAATCTGCCTGGGTTTTTGCCGCCTGTACCTGTTGCCCCAGCAGGTTTATCGCGCCGACAGCACTGCGTACGCCGTCACGTTGCGTCAAATAATCCTGCGGCACACGAATCTGAGAAACGTGCTCCAGTAACGGCTTCAAACTCACCGCCATGCTTTGCCGCAACTGCTGGGAAAAAGTGGTTAAAATGGCGTAATCGTTGGCAAAAGGGCCCAACCGTTTTTTCTGATCGTCACTGAGTGCTGGCGGCACGCTGCCCGGTTGCGATGGCACACTTTGCAATACCGTCATAAACGCCTTGCGCTGATCCGCTTCGCTATCACCGCAGGCCGCCAGTTGCAACACCACCCCCAACGCCAGCACCGGCAATAGCCAGCGCGAGCGCCACCCCATTGTTATCGTCATGCCATACTCCTTATCGCACGTCTTATCCGGTATAGCGGCGGGCGCCATTGCTCCGCCTTATCCCTAAGCATAGTCGAATCAGCGCGATACCCTCGTTTTTCTGCCAAGCTACCGGGATACTCAGGATACGATAGCCAGATAACAGCGCACTGCTGCAACATTGAGCATCTCCCCCATAACGGTGCAACGCCACAGCGCAAAACGCGACTATGGTAGGAATCACTCTATTTCCCTCTGTTTTACGACGATATGCAGCAAAAACATCACTCACAGCTCGAAAATACAGAGATAAAATCTGCCGTTTTTTGCTATTGCACTGGCGTGATTCTTGCTCAGTGGGTATATCCCATCACGACGCAGGAAAGACAGACGATGACACCCGCATTCCATCTTCGCGATCAAAACCATCTTGGCGATCAAAACGGTTTTCGTTGCGCCTCGCGCATTCAGGAGCTGGCGCAACACAGTCAACTGCTGACCGATTGGGCATTGCGCTATGACCAAATCTCTCACGGGCGGTTTGAAGGCAGTCTGAAAGAGGCCTGGCTGGACGGCGTACAGTTCTATCAGGAACAGCTGTCACAGTCGGTGTTTCAACGTGGACAGGGCCGAACGGGCACGCTCTGCCTCGGGGTGTTTAATGCGCTATCGGGAGAAGCGCGCTGGATGGGAAACAGCCTGACGCAGCAGGATATTACCTGGTCCTATGACGGCGGCGAGTTGATGCTGCAAACGCCGGAAACCTCTTCGCTATTGGTACTGAGCATTCCTTTGGCGCTGTTATCGGACATCACCGATGAACTGCCGCACCGGGTCTACGCCATCCATCACGATCTCCTTGCCAACCGACTGCGCGAGCATATTCTGGCCATGCTGCACAGCGTGATGGAACACCCGCTGCAATTTGCGCAACGACAGGCGCGGCTGCAATTTCTCAGCGATATCCGCGAACTGGCCTTTGCCTTTTTCACCGCCGTCGGCACGCAGACCATCAGCGTGCGCCCTTCCCTGCAAAAGGCGCAGCGCGTGGTCAGCAAAGCACAAGACGCCCTGATCGCCCATCGCGATCGGCCTCTGACCATGGATGAGCTGTGCCAACTGACCCACACCTCACGGCGCACCCTGCAAAATTGTTTCGAAACCGTCACCGGCCAAAGCCCGGCAGTATTCCTGAAAAACATGCGGCTCAACGGGGTGAAACGCATGCTGGTGATGGAGGGAGAGTACGCACAGATCAGCGAAATCGCTTCCAAGTGGGGCTTCTGGCACCTGTCGCAGTTTACCGCCGACTACAAACGCCTGTTTGGTGAACTGCCCTCGTACACGCGGCGAGCGGTCCATCATTTGATCTGAATGTGATGACTATTCGTCACATTCAGGTTTGCCAGATTTCGATAACGCACACGCCAGAGCCCTTCATAGACTGACCATGAACCATCACGCAGGGGAACGGAACATGGCACAGCACTCTTCATCAGCGCACGCGCTACCCCAGACGGCATTGCCGCAGGGGAACCAGCTCCAGAAAGGCAGCCTTGGCCTTTGGTCGATCATCTTTTTTGTTATTGCCGCCGCATCGCCCTTAACTGGCGTCGTCGGAGGCTTGCCCGTCGCCTTTATGGCAGGCAACGGCGCGGGCGTACCCGGTGTTTATGTCCTGGCGGGCGCACTGCTGCTTATTTTCAGCTTTGGCTTTATCGCCATGAGCCGTTATGTGGTGAACGCTGGCGCTTTCTACGCCTATATTGCACAAGGCCTGGGCACCCACAGCGGCATTGCCGGGCTCGGCATCGCACTGTTGGCCTACATCGCCATTCAGCTTGCCGTTACCGCTATGTTTGGCTTCTTCTTTGCGCAGTTCGTGCAGATGCACACTGGGATCGCAGCGCCCTGGTGGCTGTTCTCGCTGCTGATGCAAGCGGCCGTAGTCGCGCTCGGTATTGCCAAAGTGGAGCTCGGCGGCAAAGTGCTCGGGGTCTTGATGCTGCTGGAAGTGGGCATTGTGCTGCTGGTTGATGTTGCCATTATTAGCCAACCCATTGCCTTTGATATCAGCGTCTTTACCCCGTCTACCGTGTTTCATGGCGATGTGGGCATTGCGATGATCTTCGCCATTTGCTCTTTCGTCGGCTTTGAGGCGACCGCAATCTACTCGGAAGAGTGTCGGCAACCGGCCAAGATAATCCCACGCGCCACGCTGCTCGCCGTGGTGCTGATCACCAGCTTTTTCGCCCTCTCCGGCTGGGCATTTGTGCAATATGCAGGTGCCGCTCACGTTGCCGAACTCGCTGCCAAGGATCCCGGGATGTTTGTGTTTACCGTCACCGAACAGGTGCTTGGCCCGTGGGCCATTCAGGTGATGTCGGTTTTACTGATCACCAGCCTGTTTGCCGCAACACAGGCGTTCCATAACACGCTGTCGCGCTATCTGTTCGCCATTAGCCGCGACGGTTTGCTGTGGTCGAAAATGGCAAAAACCCACCGCACGCACCAGACACCCTATATCGCCAGTCTGGTGCAAGGCGCGTTTATGCTGTGCGCCACCACGCTGTTCGCCCTGGCGCAGTTAGACCCGATGGCGAACGTTTTCTCCTGGGCTTCTGCCTTGGGCAGCATGTCGATTCTGGTGCTGCAATTCAGCGTCTCACTCGCCGTTCTTGCCTACTTCCAGCGCAATCCTTTGCTGCCGGTATCACGCTGGAGCCGCCTTATCGCGCCAGCCCTCTCCGCACTCGGCATGTTGGCGACGCTGGCGCTGGTGGTCAATAACCTCGACGTACTGAGCGGTTCCTCCTCGCCGGTGGTGTCATCGCTGCCCTATCTGGTGCTGATGGTGGCGTTTGCCGGGTTTATGAGTGCGCACTTCCTGCGTCGATTAAGCCCCGAGCGCTATTCACGCATCGGCCAGATGGTTGAAACCCTATAACGCCACGCGGATTCGTCCGTTGCGGCTGCGGCGGCAACGGCTCACTGTCATCTGATTTCATGGAGTTCACAATGACAACACCCTATAACCACACCGATTACCGTTTTTGGCACCCGATGGCACACCCGAATGAGTGGGCTGAACGCGAACCGCTGCGCATTGTAAAAGGCGACGGCCTTTACATCTGGGATGATAAAGGGCGCAAAATGCTCGATGGCTTCGCCGGGCTGTGGTGCGTAAACGTCGGTCACAATCGCCCGGAAGTAAAAGTCGCCATCGCCAAACAGATGGATGAACTGGCTTACTACCAACTGTTTGACGGCGTCAGCCACCCGATGGCAGAAGCGCTGTCTAATCGCCTCATTCAGATGACACAGCAAGAAGATATGCGGCGGGTGCTGTACGGCATGGGCGGCTCGGATGGTGTGGAAACCGCCCTCAAGGTGGCGCGCCAGTACTGGATTTTGCAAGGCAAGCCGCAACGCACGCGCTTTATCTCGCTAAAGAATGCCTATCACGGCGTACACATGGGCGGCACCTCGGTGTCAGGCCTGCCGATTTATCGCCTCAACTACGGCCCAATGCTGGAAGGCTGTACGCAGATCGAATCGCCCTGGCTGTATCGCAACCCGTGGAACTGCGACGATCCCGACACGTTAGGCAAATTGGTGGCCGAGCAGTTAGAGCGTGAAATTCTTTATTACGGACCGGACACCGTCGCCGCGTTTATTGCAGAACCGGTGCAGGGCGCAGGCGGTGTGATTGTGCCACCCGCTAACTTCTGGCCGATGGTGCGCGAGATCTGTGATAAATACGGCGTGCTGCTGATCGCCGATGAAGTGGTCACCGGATTTGGCCGCAGCGGGGCGATGTTTGGCTCACGCGGTTGGGGCGTAAAACCCGACATCATGGTGTTTGCCAAGGCGCTCACCGCCGGATACGTGCCGCTGTCTGCGACCGTGCTGAATCAGCGTATCGAAGCCGCCTATCTGGACAACCGCGATGCGCGTGGGTTGCTGATGACCGGCTTTACCTACGGCGGCCATCCGTTAGCCTGCGCCGCCGGGCTGGCAGTGCTGGATATTGTGGAGCAGGAGAATTTGCCAGCCAATGCCGCACATCAGGGGGAATATTTGCTGGGTCAGTTGCTGCCGTTTGAGTCACGCTTCCGCTCCGTTGGCAACGTGCGCGGTAAAGGGTTGATGCTGGCGCTGGATCTGGTGGAGGACAAAGCGAGCAAGCGCTCATTAGCGCCGGATAACGGCCTGGCATTCCGCATTGCCGAAGCAGCACGCGATGCCGGCGCGGTGGTACGTCCGGTCGGACCGAAACTGGTGTTGGCTCCACCGTTAACCATCGATAAAGCGGGCTGCGATACGCTGGTGATGGCACTGCAAACGGCGTTTGAGAAGGAAGACAGGTAGCGCGTTACGTCGAATAGATAGCGCCTGATGATGTCAGGCGCTTTGCTTAGGCACTGGCAAGCACTGAGAACTGAAAACCCGTTGCATGAACCACACGGCGAAGTGTCTTCAAGGTTGGATTGCCTGTTGCAGAGAGAGTGCGGTATAACGATTCACGTGAAACACCGGCTTTCTGAGCAACCATAGCCATTCCTCCTCTGGCTTCAACCACATGGCGCAGCGCAAGTAAGAAGGCTTCCTGACCGCCATCTTCGTCCATATCAAGAAATGCCTGATGCAAATAGGCCTGAGCAAAGGCCGGATCGTCTCGGAGAGCATCCACCATGACATCGTCATATAAACGTTCTTTAGCCATAAATCACCTCGTTAAATAATCTTTGAGGCAGTAAATAGCCTCATCGATATCTGCGTCCTGTGTGCGTTTGTCACCACCCATAAGTAACAGGACGACTTCCCCACCAACCACACTGTAATACACCCGATATCCAGGCCCTTGGTCTATTCTGAGTTCCCACACACCTTCTCTACAGGGTTTGTGGTCGCCGAAGTTGTCAGAAGCCATCCGGTTAATTCGAGAAGCGATCTTTGCTTTGGCGATCGGATCACGCAACTTTTTAAAAAACTCAAAGTACAAGTCCCGCCCATCAGCAGTTATGTAAGTCTTTATCGTTTTCATAGCCACAATAGTAGCTTAAAAGCTACATTACTACAACCCAGGCTTACTCGTTACTCAATACGCCTGTTCCACCGCCCTTAATCAAAATGTTTCACTGTCGATGTCTTTCCTGTCACACAACTTTGTTTTGAGCCGGAGATGGAATCACTCTGCGATTACTGCATGACGCTGGCACAGCTAGTGATGGAGGCAGAACGGAGAATGGAATGGAGAGTATCGAGATAAATAGCAGAGAGTGTGTGTTGCCGATACAGTCTCTGTTCCCCTCCGCGAAGGCGGAGGGGAACAAAAACCACTGACCTAAAAGCGCTTACTGCAATACGGAAATATCCGCCACTTTCAGGAACAGGTTACGCAGTTGGTTAAGCAGCGTCAGACGGTTCAGGCGCACGCTTTCATCTTCCGCGTTAACCATCACCTTATCGAAGAAGTTATCAACCGGTTCACGCAGTTCGGCCAGTTCCGCCAACGCTTCCTGATAGCGCCCTTCAGCGAACCAGGGTGCCAGCTTGCTTTCCAACGCGGTAACGTAGGTAGCCAGTTGAATTTCCTCTTTCTCTTTGAGCAGAGCAGCATCAATGTTGGCGTTCAGCGTATCGGTAGATTTCGCCAGAATGTTAGACACACGCTTGTTGGCCGCAGCCAGCGCGGTGGCGGCATCCAGCGAACGGAAGTGACTCACCGCTTTCACTCGGGCGTCGAAATCGGCCGGACGCGTCGGGCGACGGGCCAATACCGCCTGAATGGTGTCTACGCTATGACCTTCTTCCTGATACCAGGCGCGGAAACGGCCCAGCATGAATTCGATCACGTCATCGACCACGTTAGCGTTGGTCAGCTTGTCGCCATACAGACGCACCGCTTCTTCCGTCAGGGTTTGCAGATCGAGCGGCAGCTGTTTCTCAACGATAATACGCAGCACACCCAGCGCAGCACGGCGCAGCGCGAACGGGTCTTTATCCCCTTTCGGGTGTTGACCGATGCCGAAAATACCCGCCAGCGTGTCCATCTTATCGGCAATCGCCAATGCGCAGGCAACGCCAGATGCAGGCAGTGCATCCCCGGCAAAACGCGGCTGATATTGTTCGTTCAGGGCAACGGCAACGTCTTCGGCTTCACCGTCATGACGTGCGTAGTGCATCCCCATGACGCCCTGGGTGTCGGTAAATTCGAACACCATGTTGGTCATCAGGTCGCACTTGGAGAGCAAACCGGCACGTTTCGCGTGCGCAACATCGGCACCGATCTTCTCTGCCACCCAGCCCGCCAATGCCTGAATGCGATCGGTCTTGTCGCGCAGCGTACCCAACTGCTGTTGGAACAGCACGGTTTGCAGACGCGGCAGATGATCTTCCAGACGTTTTTTACGGTCGGTGTTGAAGAAGAATTCGGCATCCGCCAGACGCGGGCGCACCACTTTCTCGTTACCCGAGATAATTTGCTGCGGATCTTTGGATTCAATGTTGGCAACAAAGATGAAATTCGGCAGCAGCTTTCCGGCGTTGTCATACACCGGGAAATACTTCTGGTCGCCCTTCATGGTGTAAACCAGCGCTTCGGCGGGCACGGCCAGGAATTTTTCTTCAAAGCGCGCGGTCAGCACCACCGGCCATTCCACCAGTGAGGTCACTTCTTCCAGCAGACTTTCGCTCAGATCGGCATTACCCCCAATCTGACGTGCAGCCGCTTGCGCATCGGCTTTGATCAACGCCTTACGCGCTTCATAATCGGCGATAACTTTGCCGCGCTCCAGCAGAATGCTTGGGTATTGGTCAGCGTTATCGATGGTGAATTTGGGTTCGCCCATAAAGCGATGGCCGCGCACGGTGCGAGCGGATTCAATGCCCAACACCTGACCGGGGATCAGTTCATCACCCAGCAGCATCGTTACCGTATGCACCGGACGCACAAATTGGGTCTCTTTATCGCCCCAGTGCATCAGTTTCGGGATTGGCAGTTTCGCCAGCGCGTTAGCGACCATATCCTCCAACAGACCCTGTGCGCTGCCGCCCTTTACCAGCGCGCGATACAGCAACCACTCGCCTTTATCCGTCGTCAAACGTTCCGCCTGATCGACCGTGATACCGCAGCCGCGCGCCCAGCCTTCGGCCGCTTTGGTCGGTTTGCCCTCAGCGTCATACGCCTGAGCAATCGCCGGACCACGTTTTTCGACTTCACGATCCGGTTGTGCGGCGCTCAACTGCGCCACTTTCAGCGCCAAGCGACGCGGCGCGGCAAACCAGCTCACGTCGCCGTGTGTCAGCCCGGCATTATCCAGTTCAGTGGTGAAGTTGGCGGCAAAGGACTCCGCCAGAGAACGCAGCGCCTTCGGCGGCAGCTCTTCCGTGCCGATTTCCACCAGAAAAGTCTTGTCAGTCATCGCTGTTAGCTCTCTTTCTTGTTACACATCGGGAAGCCCAGCGCTTCACGGGAAGCGTAGTAGGCTTCGGCCACCGCTTTGGTCAGCGTGCGAATGCGCAGAATGTAGCGCTGACGTTCGGTAACGGAAATCGCTTTGCGCGCGTCCAGCAGGTTAAAGCTGTGCGCGGCTTTCAGAATGCGCTCGTAAGCAGGCAGAGGCAGCGGTTTTTCCAGCGCCAGCAGCTGTTGCGCTTCTTTCTCGTACTGCTCGAAGCAGGTAAACAGGAAATCGACGTCGGCGTATTCGAAGTTATAAGTGGACTGTTCCACTTCGTTCTGGTGGAACACGTCACCGTAGGTGGTTTTCCCCAACGGGCCATCGCTCCACACCAGGTCATAGACGCTGTCCACGCCCTGAATGTACATCGCCAGACGTTCCAGACCGTAGGTGATCTCGCCAGTGACCGGCTTGCACTCAAGGCCGCCCACCTGCTGGAAGTAGGTAAACTGCGTGACTTCCATACCGTTCAACCACACTTCCCAGCCCAACCCCCAGGCACCCAGCGTCGGGTTCTCCCAGTTATCTTCCACGAAACGGATATCGTGAATGGTCGGGTCCAGCCCCAGCTCTTTCAGCGAACCGAGATACAGTTCCTGAATGTTGTCCGGTGACGGCTTGATGATGACCTGAAACTGATAATAGTGTTGCAGGCGGTTCGGGTTTTCCCCGTAACGACCGTCGGTAGGACGACGCGACGGCTGCACATAGGCCGCGGCAATCGGCTCTGGCCCCAGCGCGCGCAGACAGGTCATCGGATGAGAAGTGCCAGCGCCGACTTCCATATCCAAAGGTTGGATAATGGTGCAGCCTTGGCGAGCCCAGTAATCCTGCAACGTCAGGATCAGGCCCTGAAAGGTCTTGGTATCAAACTTTTGCATGTCAGATTCACGCGATACATGTGGATTTATATGGAATGCGCCAGTATACCCTCTGAGTGCAAGATATACAGCCAGAATGCTGCAACAACTTCACTTCAGCGGCACTTTATTGCTGTTGAGGTCAGTTTCACACGGCGCAGCCCCGCACTGGCCGCGCTCAGCGGATCACGCGGTGAACACCGTTTGCAGCATTTTCAGGCTCAGCACCAGCAACAGGGCGGCAAAGATTTTCTTCAGGGTAGCCACCGGCAAACGATGCGCCAAACGCGCACCATAAGGCGCGGTAAAGAAGCTCACCGCCGAGATCAGCAGCACCGCAGGCACCGAGACATAGCCCAACGTGTAAGCAGGCATCCCCGCCGTGGACCAACCGTTAATCATATAGCCCAGCGCCCCCGCCAGCGCGATAGGCAGCCCCACCGCCGCCGACGTGCCGATCGCCTGCTGGATGCGCACATTACACCAGGTCAGAAACGGTACGGTGAGCGACCCCCCGCCAATCGCCACCAGTGCGGAAATGCCGCCGATGATCAACCCCGCCAGCGATACCCCAGCCACGCCCGGCAGTTGGCGCTGCGCCTTGGGTTTGATATTGAGCACCATCTGCAATGAAACATAGGCCATAAAGCAGGAGAAGAAGATGGCCAGCGCCCGAGTAGGCAGCAGTGTAGCCAACCAGGTGGCGGCGAAGGTGCCGATAAGGATAGCGGGTGTAATGCGCAGTACCACGGGCCATAGCACCGCTTGATGCTGGTGATGGGTGCGCAAGCTGGAGATCGCGGTAATAACAATCGCCGCCATCGAGGTGCCCAGCGCCAAATGCACCAGATGCTCGCCTTGCACGCCTTGAGCAGCAAACAGTGCCGTCAAAATCGGCACCATGATGCCGCCGCCGCCAATCCCCAACAGCCCCGCCACGAACCCGACAACGCCGCCCAACGCCAGATAGGCAACGATCCACTCAATAGCCATGTGCTTCCCCTTCCCCGCTTGCAATGTGTAATAGTGTATAACCTGCGCCGTACCTCTCACGCGCCGATCTTATTGATTTCTTGTGAGCACGCACACAAACAGCTGGTTGCATATACAGCTAAATTTTGCCATGATCGTGATTGAATCATGCTTATACCCTAAATAATTCGCGTTGCAGTAAGGCGGCAAGTGAGGGAGTTCCGATGAGCTTACTCAGGTAAGTGATTCGGGTGAGCGAGCGTAGCCAACGCATCTGCAACTTGAATTATGACGGGTATATCTTTAGCAACATCATGATGAAATGACAACTTGATGAAACTGCAATAGCCTCCGCTTATTACAGAAGCGCCACACGCCACAGGAACGCGACCATGAACCGATGCGCATGGGTCACCCAAGACCCGCTTTACCTCGATTATCACGATACGGAATGGGGCAAACCGTGCAAAGAGAGCGTCAAACTGTTCGAACTGCTGTGTCTTGAAGGACAGCAGGCCGGTTTGTCATGGATAACGGTATTGAAGAAGCGGGAAAACTACCGGGCGAGCTTTCACCAGTTTGACCCGAAACGGGTGGCAAGCATGACGCAGGAAGACGTCGAACGCTTGTTACAAGACAGTGGCATTATCCGTCATCGCGGCAAGATTGAAGCCATCATCACCAACGCGCGCATCTGGTGTGACATGGAAGCGCAGGGCGAATCGTTTTCCGATTTTATCTGGTCTTTTGTTAATCACACGCCGTTGGTCAACAGCCCCACCGCGCTGTCCGATGTGCCCGCTAAAACCGCCGTTTCCGATGCCATGTCTAAAGCGCTGAAGAAGCGCGGCTTCAAGTTTATCGGTTCCACCATCTGCTACGCCTTTATGCAAGCCGCCGGCTTGGTCAACGACCACACTACCGACTGCTTCTGCTATCAAGAGGCCAAGCGTGATTAGGGACTACCGGCCAGAAGATCTTGCTCTGTTACTCCGCTTGTGGCTGGAAAGCACTACCCGCGCGCACCCGTTCATCAACCCAACCTATTGGCAGGAAAGCGAACCGCTGGTGCGCGAACAATATATCCCGAACGCGGAGACCTGGGTTTACGAGGTTGAAGGCGTAATCGTCGGTTTCATCAGCGTGATGGAACAACGTTTTGTCGGTGCACTGTTTGTCCATCATCGCTGGCATGGCAAAGGCGTTGGCGTCGCACTAATGACCCATGTGCAGCAGCGCTTCCCTATTCTGAGCCTGGAAGTGTATGAACAAAACCTGCGCGCCTGTGCCTTTTACCAGAAGCAGGGTTTCTCCCCGGTAAAACGCACGTTCCCCGCAGAAACCAATGCTCCTGCGCAGATTATGCAATGGGAAAAAATGGCCTGACGCTGTCAGGCTAGCCTGTGTCCCCCTCCCCCTCAATAACCTGCCCTACCCGCCAATAGGTTGTCGTGCCCACGCTCTGTTCAACGCGTAATTAGTGATAACGATCGCGTTTCATCAACCCTGTAGTTGAATCACTCACCCTTTGAGTGGTTTATTATATGGAACTCTTGTTCAATATAGTGAATAAAATGAAAGCAAATCGGATTAAGGGCGTTATCCCCCCCCTTCCCACGTTGACAGATGCCGAGGGGAACCTCGACAAGCAAGCAATGGGCAGGTTGCTCGATCGGGTGATTAACGCTGGCGTACACGGCGTGCTGGCGCTGGGCACCTGCGGCGAATTTTATGCCCTGCGCCGGGAAACTCGTCAGGAAACCGCCGAATTTGTGGTCGACTATGTTAATGGTCGCGTGCCAGTGATTCTCGGTATCGGCGGCACCTGCATCGATGATGTTCTGTATTTCGGGCAACATGCCGCGCGCTGCGGCGCAGATGCCGTATTGGTCATCAATCCTTATTACGCACCGCTCAGCGCAGAGAGCCTTTTTCGCTTTTACCAAACCGTGGCGGAAAATCTCGCGCTGCCGATCATGATTTATAACTTTCCGCAGCTGACAGGGCATACGATTTCTGCCGATATGGTGCGTCGTTTAGCACAGCAATTCCCGTCGATCATCGGCATTAAAGACACCATTAATAATATCAGCCACATTCGGGAATTGATGAATCAGGTTAAACCTCACCGCCCGGACTTCCTTATTTTCGCCGGTTACGACGAATACCTGTTAGACACGCTGATATTAGGAGGGGATGGCGGCTTTCCGGCGAGTGCTAATTTCGCCCCTGACGTTACCGTTAAACTCTACGAGCATTTTTGCGCAGAAAACTATTCAGCCGTATTTCAACAGCGACGTGAATTATCGCGGCTGGCGCAACTTTTTTCCATTAACGCTCCCTTGCCTGACTTACTCAAACATCTGTTAGCCATGACGGGAATGTATACGCCTGACGGCAACACCAATAAAACAAATAGGCTTTCACCGGAACATATTGCGGAATTAAAAGACCTTCTGCCATTACGTGAAGAAAAGGAATAAACCATGGGAAGTGAAAAGATCCAGGCCGCCATTATTGGTTCAGGAAATATTGGCACTGACTTGATGTTCAAAATAATGAAAAACAGCCAATACCTGAGTATGGGCGCGATGATCGGTATCGATCCTGCCTCAGACGGTTTAGCCCGCGCTGCACGGCTGGGCGTGCCGGTTTCTGCCGAGGGTATCGACGGACTGCTGGCATTGCCTAATTTCCAAGACATTAAAATCGTTTTCGACGCCACTTCAGCCAAATCACATCTGGTACACAACGAGAAGCTGCAACCGTTCGGCATTAAGGTCATCGACCTGACCCCGGCAGCCATCGGCCCGTATGTGGTCCCGTCCATTAATCTGGAACAAGAAAGTGATGCGGCCAACATCAACATGGTCACCTGCGGCGGGCAGGCAACCATTCCTATCGTCAATGCGGTGGCACAGGTCACTGACGTTTACTATGCCGAAATTGTTGCCAGTATCGCCAGCAAATCCGCAGGACCCGGCACCCGCGCTAATATTGACGAGTTTACCGAAACCACGTCTGCCGCCATCGTTAACGTGGGCAAAGCGCGCGCCGGGAAAGCCATTATTATTCTCAACCCGGCGTCACCGCCTATCATGATGCGCGACACCGTCTTTACCTATTCCGCCACGGTCGAGCCCGAAAAAATTGAAGCCAGCATTCACAGCATGGTGCAAAAAGTCAGCCGCTATGTGCCGGGCTATCGCCTAAAACAGGCCGTGCAATTCGATATTATCAATGAAGAGAATCCGCTGTTTATCGACGGGGAAAAATACACGACAGGGTTAAAAACTTCGGTATTTATCGAAGTAGAAGGGGCCGCCCACTATTTACCCGCCTATGCCGGCAACCTGGATATTATGACCTCCGCCGCGTTAGCCTGCGGCGATCATTTTGCCAAGAACCTGAAAAATTAATCCTCAGCGATAAAAGAGAATGATGATGAATAATAAAAAAATCTACATCTCGGACGTAACATTACGCGACGGCTCCCATGCCGTTAAACACCAGTACACGCAACAACAGGTTCAACAGATCGCCAGCGTGCTGGACAAGGCGCATGTGGACTCCATTGAGATCGCCCACGGTGACGGGCTGGCAGGATCGAGTTTTAACTATGGTTTCAGCCGCTGTGCTGACACCGAAATGATCGCTGCCGCCGCTGAGGTTGTCACCCACAGTAAAATTGCCACCCTGCTGATCCCCGGCGTCGGCACCATTCATGACTTACACGCCGCCTATGATGCTGGCGCACGCGTAGTGCGTGTCGCCACCCACTGCACCGAGGCGGATATATCACGGCAGCATATTGAATTCGCGCGCAACCTCGGCATGGACACCGTCGGTTTTCTGATGATGAGCCACATGATTACTCCGCAGGAACTGGCTGAGCAGGCGAAAAAAATGGAGAGCTATGGTGCAAATTGCATCTACGTGGTGGATTCCAGCGGTGCCATGCTGATGCAGGACATTCGCGATCGCTTCCGTGCACTGAAAGCCATCCTGAACAGCGATACCCAAACGGGCATGCACGCACACAACAACCTTTCCGTCAGTATCGCCAACTCACTGACCGCCATCGAAGAGGGCTGCGATCGGGTAGATACCAGCCTGGCGGGCATGGGGGCTGGCGCGGGAAATACCCCCACCGAAGTGTTTATCGGCTGTCTGGAAAAGCAAGGCTGGCAACACGGTTGTCAATTGGACACGTTGATCAACGGTGCTGACGATGTGGTGCGCCCGTTGCAACACCGTCCGGTACGCGTCGATCGCGAAACCCTATCGCTCGGACTCGCCGGGGTGTATTCCAGCTTTTTGCTGCACGCCGAACGTGCATCGCAAAAATACGGCATCAGCACCATGGATATATTAATGGAGCTCGGGAAAAGAAAAATGGTCGGCGGTCAGGAAGACATGATTGTCGATGTTGCATTGGATTTAAAAAACGCCAACACCAGGCAAGCACAATAATACTAATGATTATATGAGGTTTTAATAATGCGAAGCCAAAAAATATTAGGAAGCCTTGAGTGGGGTTTTAACCGTAGCGTATTTAAAAGCATCGGTTATTCTGATGAAGATCTGAAAAGACCTGTCATTGGTATCGCCAACTCCTGGAATGAACTGGTACCCGGCCATTTCAATTTGCGTCAGGTCGGTGAATCGGTGAAAAAAGGTATCCACATGGCGGGCGGCACCGCCGTGGAATTTGGCCTGATTGCCGCCTGTGACGGCACGGCACAGGGCCATAAAGGCATGCACTATATCCTGCCTTCACGGGATATGATCGCCAACGATATCGAGATCATGGTAGAAGCCCATCAGTTGGATGCCATCGTGATGCTCGGCTCTTGCGACAAGATTGTTCCCGCAATGCTGATGGCCGCAGCACGTCTGGACATCCCCGCCATCATTCTGCCCGGCGGCCCAATGCTGGGCGGCGAAGTGTTCGACGGACGCAAATCGGACCTGACCACCATGTCCGAATCGTTGGGCATGCTAAAAGCAGGCAAAATCACCGAAGACGTTTGCCATCGGTTGGAAAACACGTGCGGCCCGACCTGCGGTTCCTGCTCATTCCTCGGCACCGCCAACACCATGTGCAGCCTGTCGGAAGCCATCGGCATGACATTACCCAATGGCGCACTGACGCCCGCAGTGTATTCCGAGCGCCTGCGGCTGGGTGAAAGCACCGGTTTTGCCATCATGAACATGGTGAAAAACAACGTTACCGCCCGCGACATTATTACCATCGATGCGATTAAAAACGCCATCAGGGTGTTGATGGCAATCGGTGGCTCCACCAATGCGGTTCTGCACCTCTCCGCATTGGCACATGAGCTTGATATCTCAGCTGAAACCATGATGGCTCTGTATGAAGAACTGAGCGACAGCACGCCACAAATCGTCAAGGTGAACCCGGCGGCGAAGTTCGATATGGAGGATTTCCACCGTGCGGGCGGCATTCCACAAGTGATGCATGAAATCAGCGGATTGCTGGAGAAAGGCGCGCTCACCGTCACCGGGCAAACCGTCGGAGAAAACCTGGCGGCAATGAACCTGTTGTATCAGCCTAACCGTGACATCATCAAACCCATAGAAACACCCTTTGCCCCTCAGGGTGGGATTGCCATTCTCAAAGGCAATATCGCACCAAAAAGCGGGGTGACCAAACCGGCCGCCATTTTGCCAGAAATGCGCCATTTCACCGGGAAAGCCGTCTGTTTTGACAGTGAAGATGCCGCCGAGGAAGCCATTCTGGCCGGACATATCAAACCCGGAGACGTGCTGGTCATTCGCTATGAAGGCCCCAAAGGCGGCCCCGGCATGCGCGAAATGTTCAAGGCGATGAAATACCTGTATGGCATGGGGCTGGCCAGTAACACCGCCATCATTACCGATGGCCGTTTCTCCGGCACCAATAATGGCTGCTTTGTTGGTCATATTTCGCCAGAGGCGGCGGAAGGCGGCCCGATTGCCGCACTGCGCGATGGCGACATGATCACTATTGATATTCCTAACAAAACGATTCACGCCCATTTAACCGATGAAGAAATCGCTCAGCGGTTACAACAATGGCAGGCACCCAAACGTAAATTCACCAAGGGTATTTTGGGCATCTACTCACAATTAGCCAGCTCGGCACATGAGGGTGCCGTTTTGAAATAACCAGATTGTCATTATTGATGACATTGCACCCGTAATAATTCGCGTGACAGGACGATGGCCTCACTTACCATGAGGCCAAGGAATGGAATGAATAACCTACGCCGTTTTAATTATGCCGGGAATATACGCTGTACCTACCAATTAATAATAATAGCAGGGCTATAGTATGGAAAATACTAATCCAGCAGTAACTTACAATCAGGTTGATGCAACAATACCCAACGCCAGATGGTGGCATATTATTCCCGCCACCATATTAGTTTATATCGTCGCATTTATGGATCGCACCAATATCGGGATCGCCATTGCCGGCGGTATGGATAAGGATCTCGGTATTACCTCCTCGGTCGCCGGAGCCGCTGCGGGTATCTTCTTTTTCGGCTATCTCTTTTTGCAAATTCCTGGCGGCCATTTTGCAGAAAAGGCCAGCGCCAAGAAATTTATCGCCTGGACCATCGTGTTTTGGGGCGGTCTGGCCATGGTATCGGGCTTTGTACAAAATACCTGGCAACTGATGACGGTGCGCTTCTTCCTCGGCGTAGCGGAAGGTGGGGTTTATCCTGCCATTCTTGCGTTGATCGGCCACTGGTTCCCCAATAAAGAGCGAGCCCGCGCCATTGCATTTTTCCAGATGAACATGGCAATTGCGGTGATCATTACCAGCCCGATTTCCGGCTGGCTGATTCAAAACTATGACTGGCGCGTGATGTTTATCGTTGAGGGGCTGGTTTCCCTGGCGCTGCTGTTTATCTGGCTGCCGCTGGTCGCCGATCATCCCAAAGATGCCAAATGGCTTTCTGCGCAAGAGCGGGAATGGATCGAAACCGAATTGCGCAACGATGTGGAAGAAAATAAACGCAATCAGGGCGCACTCTCTCAAGGGGGTTACAAAGCCCTTTACCGTAGCCTGAACCTGTGGCGCATGGTGGCAATTTACTTCTTTATGTCCGCTGGCTTTTACGGTTTCTCACTGTGGATGCCCACGCTTATCAGTGAGCTCACCAAATCCACCATGACGGTCGTCGGTTTACTGACCGCCGTGCCCTTTATCTTTACCATTATCGGCCAGTATATTTTCGCCAGACTGTGCGACGCCACCATGAACCGTCGGCTCTTTACCGCACTGTCATTCTTTGGCATTGCCATCTCACTGGCCCTTTCTGTGGTACTGAAAGAAAACGTCTGGCTTTCCTACGGCATGCTGGTGTGCGGCGGGTTT
This sequence comes from Candidatus Symbiopectobacterium sp. NZEC151, assembly GCF_025962655.1. Classification (GTDB taxonomy): domain Bacteria; phylum Pseudomonadota; class Gammaproteobacteria; order Enterobacterales; family Enterobacteriaceae; genus Symbiopectobacterium. Next base: position 143,903 of record NZ_JAGFPE010000007.1, read on the forward strand.
TTCCTGAACGCCTGGGCAGGTCCGTACTGGTCAATGCCTACCCTGCTGTTCCCGGCGGAAGCGTTGGGTGGCGCGCGCGGCACCATCAATGCCATCGGCAGCCTGGGTGGATTCTGTGGACCCTATTTAGTCGGTCTGATTTCACTGTATTTAGGCAGCAAGATGGGCGTATTAATGCTGGTCGTCTCGCTGATTATTGCCGCATTGCTGACGTTATCGCTGCCAAAAGTGACAGCCAATAAATAATCAGTCTGAATAGGAAAAAGAGCGTTGCTGGCAGCGCTCTTTTTTATTTTTTACTCATAGAGCTTGCGGCTGATTTTTTGGCAGGCTTCACGTAATTGATGAATGATTTCCTCATGCCGTGTTTCGGGTATTTGAAAAGTGACGCCCGTGACGCTCACACCGGCAATAATATCGTGATGCCCATCGAATATTGGCATGGCAATACAAAATATGCCCAAATCCCCTTCTTCGCGATCGAAGGCATAGCCTGTTTTTCTGATCTCTTGCAGCTCTTTTTTCAGGGCGGTTTTTGTTGGAATGGTCATCGGGGTGAAAATTTCCAGATTCTCTTCCGGCAACAAGCGATCCAACTCTTCATCACTTAACTGAGAAATCAGCGCTTTACCCAACCCAGAACTGTGCAGCGATAACTTTTTACCCACCACGCTCTTAATGCTAATCAGTTGATTACTTTCTATTTTATCCAGGTAAATCGGGCTGTCGCCATCGAGTACGCCCAAATGACACGTCAAATTAAGTTGGTTCACCAGTTCGGACAATAGGGTATGAGCCACAGATTTAACATTAAAATTCTGAATGGCCGCACTGCCATATTCATACATTTTCAGGCCCAGGTGATATTTGTTTTTTTCAAATTTCACCAGACGGTGCGTAACCAGTGACGACAACATCAGGGAGAGGCTGCTTTTCGGCAAGGATAATGCATTGTGTATTTCGGTAAAGGTTGCCACATTCCGTGTTGAAAGATAATCAAGCAGCAAAATCATTTTATCGATAGCCGGCACTTTTGTTTTTGCATTATTCATGTTTGCTCCTGGTTTACACCCTGTTTAACCCCGACACCAATATTATAACTGATTGATATTTAATATGACATTATCTGTTCGTCAGATTTCATGCTGCAACAATTCTGCACCTATCCTAGCGTATTGTGTTAACAACACCACGCGACTCGACCGCACGAATGGTATCCTGTTACGCAGGATTTTTGTTCAAACAAAAAGCTAATGGTATTATATTGGTATTAGATTAGTGTCGCTTAAGCACCACCCGCGTTACCTATAACAACAATCAGAGTACAGCTTATGCCATCAAAATTAGAGAGTCATATCGCCGGGGCGTTATATGGGCAAATGCTAGGGGATGCGATGGGAATGCCATCGGAGCTGTGGCCGCGAGCACGCATCAAAGCGCATTTTGGATGGATAGACCGCTTTCTGCCGGGTCCTGCGGATAACATCGCCGCCTGCTATTTCACTGCTGCTCAATATACCGATGACACCTCCATGGCGCTGGCACTTGCCGATGCGCTGATCGAATGTGAGGGCGACGTCGTGCCTGACGTTATTGGTAACCACATCCTCAACTGGGCGCTACAGTTTGGTGCCTTTGAGAAGAATATTCTGGGCCCCAGTTCCAAAACGGCGCTTTTTGCCCTGAAACAGGGTGCGGATATCGATTCACTGGAAAACAACGGTATCACCAATGGCTCGGCGATGCGCATTTCTCCGCTGGGCTGTCTGCTTCCGCCCATGCCATTATCCGATTTCATTGATGCAGTGGCGCTCGCGTCTAGTCCAACGCACAAATCAGACATCGCCGTAGCTGGCGCGACCGTTATTGCCTGGGCGGTATCTCAGGGAATTGCGGAAAAAAGCTGGTCGGAGATTCGGACTGCATTACCCGCCGTGGCACAAGCCGCGCAGGAAAAACGCGTAACAACCTACAGCCCGGCCTTGTCCGCCCGTCTGCAATTGGCATTGGATACCGTGCAGAATGCGCCCGATGACGACACCGCGCTGGAGCAGATTTATCAACTGATTGGCACCGGGACGGAGATCATACAGTCCGTGCCCGCCGCCATTGCAATGGTAGAGTTGGCGCACACCGAGCCGAACCGCTGTGCCATTCTGTGCGCCAATCTGGGTGGCGATACCGACACCATCGGCGCCATGGCAACCGCTATCTGTGGTGCAATCCACGGTGTTGAAAGCATTGATTCGGATTTTAAACGGCAGTTGGATGAGGTTAACGCGCTGGATATCGATGCATACAGTTCTGCGTTAGCGCGGTTACGTCAGCGCCGCATGGCCGTTTGAACAAAAGCGAATGTGATCATGGCGTCTGTCCCCTTAAGGCAGGCGCTAGTCCTCTGAATAGAAGACATACATATCGGCACGGCAATAGTTGATGCTGTAATCGAGCGGACGCTGATTGATATCAAACGCCAGCGATTTCACCACCAACACGGGGAGCGTTGCTGGCGTATTCACACACTGGATAAACTCGTGCGACGCCGATTGCGCCGATACCCAGTTGCGCGTTCGAACCGGCGCAATGCCCTGGCTGCGGAAATACGCATAGAGTGAAATATCGATCTGTTCAACGTCGGTAATCAAGTGCTGTGGCACATAGTTCTCTTCAATGGAGACAGGCTCGCCGTCAATATCACGCACGCGTTTAAGAAGATAGACGTCGCAGCCCGCTGAGAGCTGCAAATGCTCCGCAATTTCCGCCCGGCAAGGGACTCGCGTTTTACTGATCCACAGCGTGCCCGGCGTTTTTCCTGTTGCCACCACCTGCTGGGAAAAACCCATTGCCGGTTTGAGGTGATATTCAAGTTGGTGGTTAACGTAAGTGCCGTAACCGCGACCGCGCACCACAATCTCCTGCTCGGCCAGCAGTTCCAGCGCCTTTCGCACCGTGATGCGGGAAATCCCCAGCGCCAGAACAAAATCACGCTCACTGGGGAGAAAATCTCCGCGCTGAATCTCCCCGCTCCGCACCGCCAGTTGCACCACATCCGCGAACTTTACGTACAGCGGAAGCTTATCCGGCTCCGCCATGCGTGTGCGCAACCGCTCGACCAGCCAGGTATTTACGCCCATTACGCTCCGTCCATGTCGTATCGAGGGAGCGGAAATCATAACTTTTTTCAGCTCAGGCATCTTTTTTTTCTCAATTTCATTTAACTTTCGATGAGCACTTGCAGTCTACAGCCGCCTACGCGATGATGCGGTGAGACCTTTTTTTCCTTTAACTTCCGGAGGTTGTGATGAAACCGAGTGTGATTTTGTACAAAAGTATCCCCGCCGATTTGTGCAAACGCCTGGAACAACATTTTACCGTCACCGAATTTGATGGGCTGCCCCCAGCGGGACACCCTGCACTGGCGCAGGCTGAAGGTATCATCGGTTCCGGCGGTAAAGTCGATCGCGCCTTTCTGGCACAGACGCCGCGTTTGCGTGCGGTATCAACCATTTCCGTCGGCTACGACACCTTTGACGTTGAAGCATTAACAGAAAAGGCCATTCCGCTCATGCACACGCCAACGGTACTGACCGAAACCGTGGCGGATACCGTTTTCGCATTGATCCTATCAAGCGCCCGCCGCGTGGTAGAAGTGGCTGAACGCGTCAAAGCCGGCGAGTGGAAAAGCGGTATCGGCAGCGACTGGTTCGGTATTGACGTACACCATAAAAAGATCGGGATTCTCGGTATGGGCCGTATTGGTCTGGCCGTAGCGCAACGTGCACATTTCGGTTTCAGCATGGAAGTGTTGTACAACGCGCGACGCCATCATGCCGAAGCCGAAACGCGCTTTAACGCACGCTACTGCGATTTGGATACCTTACTGGCCGAGTCCGACTTTCTCTGCGTTACCCTGCCGTTGACCGAAGAAACACGACATCTGATCAGCCATGAACAACTGGCGAAAATGAAATCCAGCGCCATTTTGATCAACATCGGTCGCGGCGCGGTGGTGGATGAAACCGCATTAGTCGAAGCCCTCAGCAACGGCACTATTCATGCTGCCGGTCTGGATGTGTTCGTTCAGGAACCGTTGCCGGTTGACTCCCCGTTGCTGAAGCTGCCCAATGTCGTTGCGCTGCCGCATATCGGTTCTGCCACTCACGAAACGCGTTACGGCATGGCCGCCTGTGCCGTTGACAATCTGATCGCCGCATTAACGGGCGACGTTAAAGAAAACTGCGTCAACCCACAGGTGCTTAAATAGCTTATTGCGCGCCAACGCTCTCTCGCTGGCGCGCTCATTACGCGTTAAGGTGCTGTTCCCCCTAGTCCGCGACCCGGCAATGTCTGGCAAAATTTACCGTTGACCGGCGGCGCTGCCGTCGGGAAAACATCATCTGGGGTCACGTAAACCCGACTGGTCGCAACAAACCCGTCCTTGAACGTGGCTTCCACGAATGTCGCTTGCCAGCCTGCGTGCTGTGAATTCAGCGCAAGGTTTACCGGCCCATGGTTGGGAAGTGCCACCTTGGTTCCCTGATAGTGAATATCACAGGCATAGCGGAAATCGCGTGCTTCAGGGTTGTTTGCCGTCCAGCGTTTTACCGTAACGGGTTTTTCAGAGAATGTGACACTAAGCGCATCGTCCTTGAGTGTGACACTGAGTTGCGGCAGTGGCTTATTTTTCAGAAAACGATTTACAAAAGTAATCAACGTGCGTTCAACGTGTTTTAAAATACCGTTATGGCTGGTGTTGGGGACCACGCGCAGAGATTTCGCTCCCGGCAGCGCGTCATAATAAAAACGTGCGTTATCGGGTGCATAGAAATCATCACCGCTGGCATTGACGATGTATTTTGCTTTATTGAGCTGTGCAGACTGGCCCGCGGCTAAATATTGCATGGGGTCTTCGATTTTCATCAACGCCTGGAATTCCGGGGTATTGATGGTTTTGTCTACACCCTGTTGATAGTAAGGGTAAAAGGCGATGGGCCAGTTTCCACCATAAGAGCGATACATATGCGTCAGCGCAACGCGTGTATCCAGCAAATCGATAACAAAGGGCACTACAGCATCGACATCGGGATCAGAAATAAAGGTCAGCCAGGACGTCCAGCCACGTTTGGATGCCCCCGTCACAATAAACCGAGTGATGCCCTGTGCTTTTAATTCCTGCTTTGCCACCCGGATCGCCTGAGATACGGCTGTCGCCATAGGAATATGTACGGAAGCTCGCGTTCTTAGCAACGGATTATCCATGAATAATGACCAACTGCGTGCGACATTGTCATCCTCTTTCAACGGTTTATTATCCGCATCGTAAGTAAGATATTGGTTCGGTATATTGCTTACCGAGATAACAACCGTTTTAGTCGCACGCGCAATGGAAGCCAACATGTCCGAGCTGAATTCGTTTTGCACGTTGGTTTTGATAATACCATTAGGGTAGTTGGTGCCGTTGTTGACAACCATCAGCGCATGCTGTGATTTAACAGGGTGGGCAGGGAGATAGATATCAACATTGTGTTGCCACTGCGCGGGTTGCACCAATCCGCCGGGTGACCAGGATTGGGAGATCATGCGGTATTTCTTCACGCTGACACCAGACTGAATGTCATCGCCATCGTAGTGATAATTCATCGGCATAGCCGCCAAATCTTCACGATAACACGATATTACCTGCGTTAAATCAGTGTCCTTATCATCATGGCATCCCATTTCCAATGCATTGGCTTGAGATAAAAAACCCATAAATAATAAGAAAAAAATAAAAGTGAGGTTATCAATCTTCATTTATTGTCCTGATTAATGAACTGAGGCTTGATAGTGTATCCGTACGAAATTAAATGAACGTGTAAGTAGAATGCGTATTTTCAATTTCCAGCAGTCTACTTCACCTTTGTATATAGATCTAACACCTGTTATTTTTTGTCTCGCTATTTGAAACTTTTCGGCAACGCGGTAGCATCACCCGTTATCTTTTCCCGTTAGCCGCCAGAAAACGGGTTACCATTGCAGCCACCGGCGGCAAGCGCTATGTTCTTTGTTAACGTTGGCATTACTTTTAAGCGATACATGATGAACTTTTCTCTTTTCGGCAACAAATTCACCCGCCACGCTGGCATCACCCAATTGATGGATGACCTGAACGATGGGCTACGCACGCCAGGTGCCATCATGCTGGGCGGCGGTAACCCCGCACATATCCCGGCAATGGATGCCTACTTTCAGCAACTTTGTCAGGAGATGTTGAGTGCCGGTACATTGACCGAAGCTCTGTGCAATTACGATGGCCCGCAAGGAAAAGACACGCTTCTCACCAACCTGTCTGCCTTACTCAAGCAGACGTTTGGTTGGGATATTGGGCCGCAAAACATTGCCCTGACCAACGGCAGCCAAAGCGCCTTCTTTTACTTGTTTAACCTGTTTGCAGGCCGTTATGAGGGGGGATCATCGCGCAAAGTGCTGTTTCCTCTCGCGCCAGAATATATCGGTTATGCCGATTCCGGGTTGGATGAGGACATGTTTGTCTCCGTGCGCCCACAGATAGAATTACTGCCCGAAGGCCAATTCAAATACCATGTCGATTTCGATAATTTAACCCTCGGTGACGACATCGGGATGATTTGTGTATCGCGCCCGACCAACCCTACTGGCAATGTGTTAACCGACGAAGAGCTGGTACGTCTCGACAAGCTGGCTCAACAGCACGGCATTCCATTGGTGATCGATAACGCCTACGGCGTACCTTTCCCCGGTATCATCTTCAGCGACGCCACGCCGCTGTGGAACGCCAACACCATTCTCTGCATGAGCCTGTCCAAACTCGGCCTGCCGGGATCGCGCTGCGGCATCATCGTTGGCAATGAACAGGTGATCTCCGCCATCAGCAATATGAACGGCATTGTCAGCCTGTCACCCGGCTCCATCGGCCCCGCAATGGCGAACGAAATGATTGTGCGCGGCGATTTGCTACGATTATCCAACGACGTTGTGCGTCCGTTTTATCAACAGCGCGTTACGGAAACCATCGCCACGATCCGCCGTTACCTGTCACCAGAGCGTTGCCTGATTCATAAGCCTGAAGGGGCAATTTTCCTGTGGCTGTGGTTCAAGGATCTGCCCATCTCAACGGAAACGCTCTATCAACGGCTGAAAAAACGCGGCGTATTGATGGTGCCCGGCCACTATTTCTTCCCCGGATTGGCAGAAGACTGGCCCCATGCCCACCAGTGTTTGCGCATGAACTACGTGCCTGAACCCGAAAAAATCGAACAGGGTATTGCGATTCTGGCTCAGGAAGTGGAACTGGCGTTGAGCGAAAGCCACGCAGGTTAAAGAAAGACACAATAGCCAACAACCCCTCTGGCTATTGTGCTTAACGTAATCCAATCTTCTGTTTTGGTTAGCGCCCCTGTTAAGGCGCGCTAACTCTGCGAAGCAGTACGTTATTTTTTTTAGCAACATCGCTGATTATCTGACTCACGGTATCGGGGTTATTGATCAACAAGATGCCTTTAAAGTAATCATCAATCTGAAATAGACGTTGCAGATTGCCTGGCTTCATTAAGCTTTCCAGTGAGAAATCCTTATAAACCGGGTTGCTCATAAAATATAGATTACAAAGATAACTAAATTTTTCATTGTCCATGATATCATTCGCAATGGCATATTTTATTTGAGCAAGAGATCGTTCAATACTAACAAACTCTCCCGTTTCTTTAACACTAAGATAGATATAGTCTTCTGGAAGACCGATAGCATGCACAGCCTCATGTAACATCGTACTTGTCGCCAGATTGATATATTTTTCTTTCTCCTGAAACCCCTGAAATTCATTCACCGATGGGTTAAACCCCTCCGGCAATATGGCGGTATTGATAAATATCCTGTCTAATGGGTCGCCGGTGTCTGACAGGCCGAGAACGGTACCCTTTTTTATGGTTTCAGGCTGTATAACACTCGCTTCCTTTGATTTGTTTTTTATTAAAAGAATAATATTTTCATTATTTTTTTCATCCAATATAAATGTCATTCGTTTTAGTTTTTTCAGCAGGGAATCAATAAAGAATTTTGAGGCTTTTTTATCTTTTATCTGTATTCTATCATAAACATAAGACTCAAAAAAATGTCGTTCGTTTTTTATCACGAAAACAGCTTCATTGAGGTGTTTTACCGCATTATTGAACGATTCACTGTATATATCATAAATTATCGAAGATGACCTTTCCGCTGCAAGCTGAGGTAAGCTTTTAAAATCGAATTCACCCTCCTCACCAAAATAGCGATCTTTCATTTTTGGCAATACAGCATCCATTTCTTTTATTGACGTCAAGATTTTCTTACTACTGCGTGCAAAAATTTCATAGACATCATCCATATTATTATCCTGGCTGAGACGCTTCGGAATCTCCGCCAGTTTGTCAACATCGACATCATACTTCTCCCCGCCTATTTCCAGCCATTCCAACAGTTTTATCGATGATTTTTTATCAATTCCCAGGATGGTTTCCTGCGCTTCAACGGGAGTACTAACAATAATTTTCTTAGTATCAAAGTCCTTGATAATACTTACTGCGGTTATTTTCATTTTATCATCTATGCTACCATCCATATTTTTCCCATGCAGAGTAAAATACTCTGGAACGATAGCTCTGTTATTGTTCTTCTTTTCCTTCGCATGAAAAAAAAGGCCCTCTTTAGAGCGATAAAAAATTTCACCCCCACTGTTTTTATAAAAACCATTGACACCGACATAAGGCGTCATTGATTTATCGGGATGGTCAATGATTATGCCATGATCTTGGTTTCTTCTTAGTAGGGTACTGATATCCTTCGTTTCATAGAAATCCATATTGCATAAAGAAAGAATTTGTCTTTTAGCAATACAATGATATGCACGCAGCCTGTAATTTTTATTGTTCCCGCTATTCCCCCTCCGTTCAGGGAATAAAAAATACGTATTGCTTTTTTCGTTTTTATAAATAATCACATTACCAGCGTTACTGTTCGTCTCACCTAATATGTAGGTATCATCTCCACGAGACGTGATTTTAAGCAGGCGATTTTTGTAGGGTAAAAAATTTTCATTATTAATATGTAATGCACCATCAACATCTCTCACACCAAGATGTTCATAAAGAAAATCAGCATCACTTAGAGAAATCGAATTTTTATACCACTGCGGGTTATTTTTAATAACATCAACGATGGTTTTATCAAGATAGTAAGCAGGTTCCGTTTCTCTGGTGGGCAATTCATCTAATTGTTCTTTGTAATTCGTATAAATACCGTCAGCATACTGAGATTGCAGATCGTATTCATCACCAGATTGTTTCACGGGGAGAACATCATATTCCCCTGATAGGTATTGATAGTTACTTAAATCTGATTTCAATAGATAATATTTATTATTAATCTTTATATATTGATTAAGATGCTTATCATATTGTGTTCCTCTAGACAACGTCATGGGTCCCACATCCTGATGATTGATGTCATCACTGACAAGTTTTTCTGTTAAGAAAGGTCGACCCGTCAACAAAGTGAGAATATTTTTACTGATACCCGGCGAGTTTTCATTTTCAAATACCCACTCACCTCCTCGAGTGACGATAGGGGTGAGATGGTTATCATGTTGTACCACATACCTATACACTTTTTTGGTCACCTCAGATTCGAGTACAGGAAATATTTCATTTCCAATCATCGCATAGATATTTGATTTATTTTTTATAAAAACACTATCACCATATATTTCTGGAGAATTATTTTGTAAGAAATAGGTGTTCTCTTTATCATTTAAAATTTTAGTCGATTTTTTCATGGTTGATTTAATCACATGATTAAGATTTATATCACCTTTCAAAACCCATTGTTTTTTAGCATTATAAAAAATATAACCTTTAGTTTCTACATCAGAGAAATGATTAAACGATTCTATAACTTCAACTTTCTTATCTTGATCTTTTATATTGATATAAAGTTTGTTTTTTTTAATCTCTATATCATTCATCATAGTGCTAATAGCGCCATTGCTAGTGTTATCAGCTAATTGCCTGGTTAACACCGAGGAGATGAGGTCTTTGGCCAAATTTCTGATGTATGACTCCAACTCTCCAGCATTGTCTAATGAAAGATCTTTCTTCTCCATAGCATCAGAGATCATGTCCAGAAACGATGACAGAATCAAAGAAACAAGACGCCCCCGGCCATACACCGGAATCCATGAAAGTATACTGTCTATTACCGATTCGATTTTTTTGGCAAGATCGTCAAATTGATGATTACCCACGCAGCCTATGCCGTAAACATTATAATCAAGCACGATCTTTCCTTCATCAATCAAGGTAGAGACTGGGCTTCTCAATGTACGGCTTATCACTCTCATTATCTTAGCAGGTGTAAGAACGTCCCGTTCATCACGACAGTCTACAAGGCTTGTTACTTTTACATCCTCAATATTTGAAAGCTCTGTATCGTTACGCTTAGGTAAAAAGACCCTTTTTCTGACATTGAGCAAAGTCGGGATCTGAAAGGTATCATTTTGTTCCGCTAAATCATTTCGTTGATGATAAAAAAGATTAACCGTACGTTTGTCATTACGAGAGAGACGGTCGACTATCTTAAACAGATTTTCCAGGTATATCTTTCCAAAATGATACGATTTATTATCAATAGCTTGTCTCTCATTCTCTTTAACAAAGGCGGCAGTCAATTGAAGACATTTGATAAGCAGTTTGACATTTCTTTCTCGTTTTTTTGGCGTGTTTTTTACATCAGGCGAATTTTCAGCCCGCCTAAAGATCAGATCAAACTCATTTCTTACGCGCCAATTTATTGATCTATCCTGCAATATCCTTAATATCTCATTAGGGATCTGTCTGTTCTTAATGGTGACGGCCCGATAACTCAAGGGCCTTGTATTTTTATTACTGAAATAAGAACCCTCAATATCTGGAACCACGAGTTGATTAATAATATCCCGCTCGTGATTATATTCATCCAAAGAAATATCGCTTTCATTCGCAATAATGCGTGCTTCTGATTGCTGCATTCCCACGTTTTCTGAAGCATTAAATCTTTCGGCTGCCCACAGTCGGTAAAACGCCCCACCGGCTGCCCCCGCGAGTAATACTCCCCCGAGCCAAGCGGCTTGTTTTGGCGTCAAAGGTATCGAACTTTTTCCTTTTCCGGACCGAACCTGTTGCAAGCATTGGCTCTTGTCATTCAGCATTCTCCCCTTTTCCAGTTGGCGGAGCATTCGGGGATGACTCTCTTTGGGCTCCACCAAACGCGCGAAAAAAACCTGCTTGATATAGGCTAACACACCGCTTTCACGCTGTATTTCTTGGTTGTTTACCACACCGTCGGGGGTACTTTCTTGCGTACAAGAAATGACTTTGATACGCCGTGGGAAAGTATCATCGCCGAGACGATCCGTTAGCGGCGTCTCATCGGTGAATACAGGTTGATATATCTTCGGCGTGGAATTCTGGCATTTCATCAGCAAGGCAACTTCCCTTTATTAAAGAATCAGGCAAGTCGATATGGTGAACAAGAAGAGAGGGCGGTGCTTTCAGGAAAACGCGCGTATTATCGACAAATATTGTTTTATACATCTATTCATAAAAAAGCGCTGACAACCTGGGAAGGGAATTGTCAGCGCAACGGGTAAGACATCAACATTATTATTAATGTACGGACGAGATACTCACTCTCTTCGGTTTCGGCGCAAACCAAATCACCAGTGCAGCAACAGCAAAAATAGCGGCAATCACCATAAAGATATGGTTAGTGGCAACCATCACGCTCTGCCCTTGTAACATCCACTCTATCGAGCCGCGAACGGCGTCCATATTCATGCCATCATTCAGCATGTTATGGGTGGCTACCGCTTCCCTGTCCGTCAAACCGGCCAGCTCCGCATGCACATAGCGGGTTTGGTTCTCCCATGACGTGTTAACCATGGAGGTAGCGAACGCTCCTGACAAGGTACGAATAAAGTTCATCAACCCTGCGGCAGAATCCATCTCTCGCTCAAGCACGCACCCGAGCGCAATGCCAGTCAGTGGAACAAAAAACAGCGGCATACCAATGCCTTGGAATAACATGGGCAGACTTATCTGGGAAAATGTCATGCTCATGTCCGCCTGGCTGCGAAACAGCGTCCACAGGCCGAGCCACAGCACCCCCGTGAACACCAGCGGACGCGGATCGATTTTCGTCGCCAGCGTAGCAATCACCGGAGCCAGAAATACCGCCAATACGCCCATCGTTGCCGTTGAGTAACCGGCAATCGTCGCGGTATAGCCCATGTAGATTTGCAGCCACAAGGGCGTCAGCACCGTAATGCCAAAGAATGCGCCAAACGCCAGGGAAAGCGTCACCATGCTGGTGGTAAAACCGCGATGGCGGAAGACTTTAAGGTCCACCACGGGATTGCGCTCGGTCAGTTCCCAAATCAGGAAGGAGATAAAGCCAATCAGTGCAATAATCGCCAGAATGACAATGCGCGTTGAAGCAAACCAGTCATGATCCTTGCCTTCATCGAGCATAATCTGCAAGGCAGACACCCAGACCACCAGCAACACCAGTCCCACGATGTCAATGCGCGATTTTGCCGTCTGCGTTTCATAACGTTGCAGCATCTTCCAGCACATGAAACCCGCCGCAATGGCGAAGGGAGTCTTACAGATAAAGATGTAGTGCCAGCTAAACTGATCGCAGATAACGCCACCGAGAATCGGCCCCATAATCGGGGCAACCAGGGTGGTCATACTCCAGATGCCGATGGCAACGTGGCCCTTGTCTTTCGGGAAAATACGCATCATCAACGTCTGAGACAGCGGCATCAGCGGCCCACCAGAAAACCCCAGAAAGACGCGAAACAGCACCAACATGTTCATGCTGGTCGCCATCCCGCACAGCGTTGAAAAGACGCCGAACATCAGCAGACAAATCACGAAAACCCGCAGGGCACCAAAACGTGAAGCCAGCCAACCGGTCAGGGGAACCGAAATAGCCTCCGCTACCGCGTAGGATGTGATGACGTAGGTGCCCTGGCTGGTTGACGTCCCCAGACTCCCGGCAATATTCGACACAGAGACGTTGGCGATGGTGGTATCAAGAATGGCCAAAAAATTGGCCATCGCCAGACACAGGGTTCCGATGACAAGCGCCGCGCCGGTCAACGGCTGCGGAAAGGTATTCTGCGTAGTGTTGTGGCTCATGCTTTTGCGCCTTAATCCTGACGAGCCGTTGTCAGACCTTCATGACCCGATGCCGCCAGATCCAAGGTTTTATGGGTATCGATGGTAGCAATCATCGACAAGCCAACCTGAAGCGGATGTTTCGCCAGTTCCTGCTTGTCCAGCGTAATACGCAGCGGCAGACGTTGAACCACCTTAATCCAGTTGCCCGTTGCATTTTGCGCGGGGATCATGGAGAACGCCGAGCCCGTGCCGCCAGAGACACCGCTCACCACACCGTGATACACCACCTTGTCGCCATAGATATCAGCCGTAACTTCAACCGGTTGGCCGATTTTCACGTGGCGCAGTTCAACCTCTTTGAAGTTGGCGTCGATATGCACGTCGTGCAGCGGCACCACCGTCATCAAACGCTCGCCGTTCTGTACCCGTTTACCAATCTGCACCTGTCGTCTGGCGATGACGCCATCGACCGGCGCTTTGATAATGGTACGGGCCAAATCCACTTGCGCCTGTTCCACCTTGGCTTTCGCCAGCATCACCTCTGGGTTGGTTTCCACCGTGGCATCAATGGTCAACGCCGCATTGGCTTTTTTCGCACCGATGGTCGATAAACGATTAGCCACCGACTGCACCGCCGCCGCTTTGGCGACATTGAGGTTAGATTCAGCCTGCGCCATCGCATTACGCGCGTTAGTCAATTCCTCACCGGATACCGCGCCGGACTTTGCCAGCGCCTCGCGGCGCGTTAAATCCACCTGCGCTTTAGTGAAGTCAGCCTGTGACGCGACCAGCCGCGCTTGCGCCTGCGTTTCATCCGCTTCCCGCGCCTTGACTTGCGCCGCTAATCCCTCATCGGTTGCCATATAGCTGCTCACGCGCCGTCGCGACTGCCCCAGCATCGCCTCGGCTTGCGCCAATGCCAGGCGGGCATCGGTGTCATCCAGCTGTACCAGCACCTCCCCCTGCTTCACCCACTGCGTATCCACCACATTCACCGCCTGCACAATGCCGGTTACCGAAGGCGTCACTTCCGCCACTTCCGCCGCACTGTAGGCATTATCAGTGGTGACATAGCGCGAGCCCACCACCGCATACCACACGCCGTAACCGCCCGCGGCGATAACCACCGCGGCAGCCAATCCTATAAACCCTTTTTTACGCGATGACGCCGCGCGCGATGCATGAAAATGTGTGTCCGCCGCAGGCGTGGCAGAGTCATTATTTCGCTGTGACATAGAAAAACTTCCTGCAAGTCGAGAGAGGATTAAGAAGCATCAAATCCGCCGCCTAACGCGTGGATTAATGAAACGTCGAGTGAGAACGCCTGTGATTGCAAATTCACTAATGCACGCTGGGTATCCAGCATGGCGTCCTCTGTTGTCAGGACATCGAGATAGGTTGCCAGCCCACCGCGATAGCGTTTATCCGCAATGAGATACGCCGCTTTGGCGTTTTCAAAGGCGTTTTCGCTTTTCGACAGGCGGGCTTTCAGGGCATTGGCGCGGGTAACCACGTTGGCGATATCGTGCAACGCCAGCGTCAGCGTGTTGTTGTAGGTCGCTACGGACTCTTGGTAATTGGCCTCAGCAGAGGTTAATTGCCCGGATAAGCGCCCACCGGTGAAAATAGGCAGATACAGCGCAGGCCCAATGCTTCCGGCATCGTTGCCCGAGCGCGTCAGATTATTCAGGCCGAACGACTGATAGCCAATAAAGCCGGTAATGCTGACATCGGGGTAGTACGCGGTTTTGGCGACATGAATGCGTTTTGCCGCAGCTTCAACCCGCCAACGCGCGGCGCTAATGTCTGGACGATGGCCCAGAATGTTGATGCCGGTTTTAGCTGGCAAGTTGAATGACTCATCCAAATGAATCGCCGGGCGCTGAAGGGATAGCCCACGGTCTGGCCCTTCTCCCAACAGGGCGGCAATGGCATTTTTCTGTAGCTGGATGGCCTCATCGGAAGCAATCAATTCAGCCTCAGCGCTCGCTTTCAGCGCCTGCACCTGTTTGACTACGCCGTCGGTTTCTAGCCCGTTGAGATTGCGCTCTGTCATCAATTCAACGGTTTTGCCACGGATTTCCAGCGCATTCTGCGTCGTATCATGGTTGAGATACAAACGCGCCAGTTCCGCATAGGCCTGAACCAAAGAGGCTTGCAGCAGTAATTTTGCCGACTGCATTTCCGCACCGGCCGCCGCATAATCTGACGTTGCGGCAGCGACTTCAGCGCGATTTTTGCCCCAAAAATCCAGATTAAAACTCAGATTGGTGGTCACCGAACCGTAGTCATTCCAGCCGTGTGGCGGCATATAGGCCTGATAGGCATAGCTCACTTTGCTCTTGGAAGCCGATGCCGATGCACCGACTTGCACAGAACGAATCGAGCCAATCTGTTCGGCAATCCCGGCCGCATTCTTTAAGCGAGACTCGGCTATTTTCAAGGTTGGCGCAGAAGCCAGCGCCGTTTCCATCAGGCGATCCAACTGCCTGTCGTGGTAACGCAGCCACCACTGCGAGTCTGGCCAGCGGCCCTCTTTTTCCGTGGTCAGCGACTGTGAAGAGGCAAACTCATCGGCGCGTTTTATTTGGCTCAGTGTGTTGTCTGGCGCGGTTGAACAGCCTGCCAAAATGAGCACTGCGGCAAGCATTGGAAACCGCAAATCAGGAGGTAACAGGCTGCTATTTATTAACTTATTGATTTTCAAGATACACCCTTTTTAATACCGTACTGTACGGTTTTGTTATAACTTGACATAAACCGATAGTCAAGAGAAGCTTGCCCATTGGACTGAAAGAGAAGAGAAGCGTATGCGAGTTAAAAGTGAAACCAAGCGTCAAACCATTCTGGACATCGCGACGCGCGCGTTTATAGAGCAGGGATTCAACAACACGTCGATGTCGGAGATCGCCAGCCGCGTAGGGGGCTCCAAGTCAACGCTCTATAACTATTTCAGTTCTAAAGAAGAGATCTTCTCAGCCGTCATGGCATCGTCAGCCAAAACAGACATCGCGGAAGCGTTCGAATCAGTAGACCCAAAGAAAGATATCGAAACGACGCTCAACCAATTTGGCCGCAATTACCTCTCCTCCGTGCTGAGCAGCGGCCTGATGGCGATTTGGCGCATGGCGATCAGTGAATCAGAACGTAGTGACATTGGCCGCTTGTTTTATGCCGAAGGACCACAGAAAGGCTGGAAAAGGCTAAGCCATTACCTCAGTAAAAAAAGCGACGAAGGCATTCTGCGCCACGCAGACAGTTGGGTATGCGCGATGCATTTGAAAGGGCTGATTGAAGCGGAGCTGTTTCTTGTCGCAGCACTGGGCGTCGACACCACACCAGACGCGCAGCGCATCGAAGAAGCGGTCTCGCGCGCCATCACAGTATTTCTGCTCGCTTATCGGGCTGAGGCGTCGAGGCCGTAAAGCGTAAGGTGCCACAAAAAAAGAAGCTCGCGATTGAGCTTCTTTCGAGGCACTGAACAGATCGTAGTTAGCACCCTTAGCGCATCGTCACAAACTCTTCCGATGCAGTTGGGTGAATCGCCACGGTATTGTCGAAGTCGCGTTTGGTCGCGCCCATTTTCACCGCTACGGCAAAGCCTTGCAGCATTTCATCCATGCCAAAGCCGATGCCATGGATGCCAACGATCTTCTCTTCCGGCCCGACACACACCAGCTTCATGCGGCACGGCTGGCGATGCTGGGTTACCGCGGTATACATCGCGGTGAAGGAAGAGGTGTAGACTTTAACCTGATCATCACCGAATTTTTCCCGCGCTTGCGGTTCGGTCAGCCCGACGGTGCCAATCGGCGGATGGCTAAACACCACGGTGGGAATATTGGTGTAATCCAGATGCTCTTCCGGCTTGTTGTTAAACAGCCGTTCTGAGAGACGACGCCCCGCCGCAACAGCCACTGGCGTCAGTTCAACGGCACCCGTGTTGTCGCCCACCGCATAAACACCGGGCACGTTGGTGTTCTGGTATTTATCCACCTTGATAAAACCGCGCTCATCTTTGATGACGCCCGCCGCTTCAATATTCAGGTTATCGGTTGCCGGTTCGCGACCAATTGCCCAAATCAGGCAATCCACGGTATAGGATTCACCGTTGGTCAGATGCAGGGTCAGGCTGCCATCCGCGTTCTTTTCCACCGCCTGTGGCGTGGATTCGGTATGTAGCAACGGACCTTCTGCCTTCATCACTTCCACCAGCGTACTGAAGATCATCGGATCGAAGCTGCGCAACGGCGTGTGCTTACGCACAAACAGATGGGTTTCGGAACCGAGCGCGTTCACGACGCCGGCGATCTCAACCGCGATATAACCTGCACCGACAATTGCCGTGCGCTTTGGCAATCCGTTAAGCGCAAAAAAACCGTCGGAATCGATGCCGTACTCTGCACCGGGAATCGAAGGACGTGTCGGTCGCCCGCCCGTTGCAATCACGATATGGTCGGCAGTGATGGTTTCGCCATTCACTTCAACGGTGTGCGCATCGACAAAACGCGCAAAGCCGTGGATGACGTCCACCTGGTTTTTGCCCAGCACAGTGTTGTAGGACTGATGAATGCGATCGATATAGGCACTGCGGTTCTTCACCAGAACATCCCAGTTAAAAGCGTTAACCGTGGTATCAAAACCATAGTCCGGCCCATACTGGTGGATCGCTTCGGCAATCTGCGCCGCGTGCCACATGACCTTTTTCGGTACGCAGCCGACATTCACGCAGGTGCCGCCCAGGTACTTTGCTTCAATCAACGCACATTTTTGCCCATACATTGCCGCACGGTTAATGGACGCGATACCGCCACTGCCGCCACCGATGGCGAGATAGTCATAATGCTTTGTCATGAGAAGATCCATGGTTAAGTGAAGAGAATAAAACGCAGTGTAACCCCTGAACTCGGTCTGCGGCAAAACCGTTAACGTCGGTTTTGCCGATGGGTGCAACAGGCAAAACCTGTCAGCTTATTCCGGCACCACTTGTTCAATCAGCGTATGCCCAGTGCCGTTAGGCGCAAGCACACCGTGCAACCACGGCAGTAGCGCTTGCATTTGCGCGTGCAGTTTCCACGGCGGATTGATAACAATCATGCCCGAAGCCGTCATGCCATAGCGATCGCTGTCCGGCAGCATCGCCAGTTCAATTTGCAGAATATTACGGATACCGGTGGCTTCCAGGTCTTTGAGCATGCGTTTGATTTGCTGGCGTAATACCACCGGATACCACAGCGCGTACACGCCGGTGGCAAAACGTTTGTAACCTTCCTGAATCCCTTGCACCACTGCCTGATAGTCGGTTTTCAATTCGTAGGGGGGGTCTATCAGGATAAATCCCCGGCGAGAGGCGGGCGGCAACTGGGATTTCAACTGCCGATAGCCATCTTCACGCACCACTTTCGCTCGTGCGTCACGTTGAAACTCGCCGCGCAGCAACGGGAAGTCGCTAGGATGCAATTCCGTCAGGTGGATATTGTCCTGCTCGCGCAGCAGTTGGCGAGCAATCAGCGGCGAACCGGGGTAGAAACGTAGCGTACCGTTGCTGTTATAAGCTTTAACCGCATTCAGGTAAGGGGTCAGCGCTTCGGGAATATCATCCCGCTGCCACAGTTTGGCAATACCTTCCAGATACTCCCCGGTGCGCTCCGCATGTTCACCACTGAGCTGATAACGCCCGGCCCCTGCATGGGTATCCAGATACAGAAACGGTTTCTCTTTCTCTTTGAGCGCAGTAATGATCAGGCTCTGAACGGTGTGCTTCAGTACGTCGGCATGGTTGCCGGCATGGAAACTGTGGCGATAACTCAACATAACGGTTTTTGTTCCGGTGAAATAAGCTGGGGTGCCCGAAGGCAAGATCATGTCTCGCACAGTATAAACGTTCTGCCGCAGAAAATATCACCGGAAAACCATAACGCAATCCTCTCGCAATCCCCCTTGCCGAAAGGGTCGATCGACCGTTATATTATTAAGTATATAACGGTAATGAGTGGAGAACATCGTGGCAAACCCCTTTGGCGATGGCGTTATGGACGGGCTTAAAGCCCAAACGCCCCAGCCATTATGCGAAATTCAGCATCATGGTATCGAATATCGACGCGGTTATATCTGTGGATACGCGTATAACCTGGCGGAAGCGGTGGGCGATCGGCAAAAAGCCGCGTTTGAGGCGGGCCTGCTGTCGCGGCGCTATGGGCTGGAGCGTGACCGTATCGCTGAGTTTTTTAGTGAATACGGCAACCCACAAACCGTGGTCTACTTTTATGCCGGTTATGATACGCCGGGAGGGAATGAGGCAGTACGTATGGCACGTTAAACACAATACCGCTCTCTTCACGCTGCCCGCTACATCGCAGTGAAACATCTGCGCAGTACCCCATGCTGACGTGTGCAATACGCGCGGTTTTCACATGCTCAGGGAATTTTCCCCGGTTCATTGATTTTTGCCCTTTCTGGCCTCATGTTAATTAATAATTCGCCCTTTTTTGCCAGCGCCGCCGTTCGCGCGATGGCCCTTGCCGCTGGCTGACACATAACGATAGGACCGTGATATGACGAATCCATTATTGACCCCGTTCGTGCTGCCCCCGTTTTCCGCCATCAACGTCGATGACATCGTCCCCGCCATTCAGTCCGTTCTGGCGGACTGTCGCAATGAGATTGAGCGTGTGGTCGCGCAGGGCACGCCGTTCACCTGGGAAAATCTGTGTCAACCGTTGGCAGAAAGCGACAATCGTTTGGGCCGTGTGTTTTCCCCTATTAGCCATCTCAATGCTGTAAAAAATAGCCCTGAGCTGCGTGCTGCCTACGAGCAGTGCTTACCGCTGCTCTCGGATTACAGCACGTGGGTCGGGCAACACACCGGGTTGTATCAGGCCTATCGCGACCTGAAAGAAGGCCCCCACTACGCCACATTGAACGTGGCGCAGAAAAAAGAGGTGGATAACGCGCTGCGCGACTTCGAACTTTCCGGCATCGGTTTGCCGCCGGAAAAACAGAAACGCTATGGCGAAATTGCCGCGCGTCTGTCTGAACTGGGGGCGCAGTACAGCAATAACGTGCTCGACGCCACCATGGGTTGGAATAAACACATCACTGACGTTGCGCAGCTTGAAGGGATGCCGGAAAGCGCACTGGCCGCCGCCGCCGCACAAGCCGAGGCCAAAGGGCTGGAAGGTTGGCTGCTGACGCTGGATATCCCCAGTTATCTGCCGGTTATGACCTACTGTGCCAATCAGGCGCTGCGTGAAGAGATGTATCGCGCCTATGCGACCCGCGCCTCCGATCAGGGGCCGAATGCGGGCAAGTGGGATAACAGCGAAGTGATGGCCGAGGCGCTGGCGCTGCGCCATGAACTGGCACAACTGTTGGGCTTTGACAGCTTTGCCGATAAATCCCTTGCCACCAAAATGGCAGAAAATCCGCAGCAGGTGCTGGATTTCCTGAACGATCTGGCGACGCGTGCCCGCCCACAAGGGGAAGCAGAGCTGGAGCAACTGCGCGCCTTCGCCAAAGCGCATCATAACGCTGGCGAACTGCAACCGTGGGACATCACTTACTACAGCGAATTGCAAAAGCAACACCTCTACACCATCAGTGACGAGCAACTGCGCCCTTATTTCCCTGAGCAACGCGCGGTTGAAGGGCTGTTTGAAGTGGTGAAACGCATATACGGCATCACAGCCAAAGAGCGTCACGACGTGGATGTGTGGCACCCGGAAGTGCGTTTCTTTGACCTGTTTGATGAAAGCGGCGAGCAGCGCGGCAGCTTCTATCTCGATCTGTATGCACGCGAGCACAAGCGCGGTGGTGCCTGGATGGGCGACTGTGTCGGGCGTCTGCGCAACAGCAACGGTGAACTGCAAAAACCGGTCGCCTATCTGGTGTGTAACTTCAACCGTCCGGTCAATGGCAAACCCGCACTGTTCACCCATGATGAAGTGATAACGCTGTTCCACGAATTTGGCCACGGTTTGCACCATATGCTGACGCAGATCGATACCGCCGGCGTCGCGGGTACTAACGGTGTACCGTGGGATGCCGTCGAACTGCCGAGCCAGTTTATGGAAAACTGGTGCTGGGAACCGGAAGCGCTGGCGTTCATCTCCGGTCACTACGAAACCGGCGAACCGCTGCCGCAAGCCATGCTGGACAAGATGCTGGCGGCCAAAAATTATCAGGCCGCGCTGTTTATCCTGCGTCAGCTCGAGTTTGGATTGTTCGATTTCCGCCTGCACGCGGAATACGATCCGGCAAAAGGGGCACAAATTCTGCCAACGCTGGTCGATGTCAAAGCCAAGGTTGCGGTGGTGCCAAGCCCAAGCTGGAATCGTTTCCCGCACGCCTTCAGCCACATCTTCGCAGGCGGTTACGCCGCAGGTTACTACAGCTACCTGTGGGCCGATGTTCTGGCGGCAGACGCCTACTCGCGCTTTGAAGAGGAAGGCATTTTCAACCGCACCACCGGCCAGTCTTTCATGGATAACATCCTGTCGCGTGGCGGTTCCGAAGCGCCGATGGATCTGTTCAAGCGCTTCCGTGGCCGTGAGCCACAGCTTGATGCCATGCTGCAACACTATGGTATTAAAGGGTGAACATCAGCCTGCTGACAGAAGGGGGCGCCGATAGAGGCGCCCTTGATGCATTAGCGGCACGCTGGGGATTACAGGACGATCCCGCCGCGACGCTGGCGCTGGTGCTAACGCCAGAACGCCTGGAGTTGCGCAAACAGGATGAAGAAAAGCTTGGCGCTATCTATGTCGATTTCGTCTCCGGCGCAATGGCTCACCGCCGTCGCTTTGGCGGCGGGCGCGGCGAAGCGGTTGCCAAAGCGGTCGGTATCAAAAAGGATTATCTGCCGGACGTTGTGGATGCCACCGCCGGGCTGGGGCGTGACGCCTTTGTGCTGGCCTCGTTAGGCTGTCATGTCCGCATGCTGGAACGTAACCCGGTGGTTGCCGCGCTGCTCGACGATGGTTTACGCCGTGGCTATGAAGATGCCGAGATAGGCGCGTGGCTGCGCGAAAGATTGACGCTGATTCACGCTTCCAGCCACACGGCCCTGAGCGATATCACACCGCCACCGGATGTGGTCTACCTCGACCCCATGTTTCCCCATCGGCAAAAAAGTGCGCTGGTAAAGAAAGAGATGCGGGTGTTTCAATCGCTGGTGGGGGCGGACGACGATGCCGATGCTCTGCTGGCTCCCGCGCGGGCGTTAGCGAAAAAGCGCGTGGTAGTAAAACGCCCTGATTACGCCCCGCCGCTGGCGGGCATTGCCGCCCAATCGATGCTGACCACCAAAAGTCACCGCTTTGATTTTTATCTGCCGCTGTAGTGCGTACATAGGCAACTTACGGTAGTAGCAGCGCCACGAGCCAGACTATCCATAAAACACCAATGAGCCATAGGGTGCGTCGACATTGTGTCAACGCCCCCTGCTGACGCTCCACCAACGAAAGCGCCTGTAGCCTTTCACGTCGCCAGATGAAGCAAAGTATCGCACCAACCTGCGCGTTATTCTCTTGGTTGATTAACGTAAAATACTGCACGTCTAGCCAGAGTCGCCAACACCCCAACCACACCATCCCCGTCAGTAGTACGATGACGAAACAGACTGCACCGGGTGGTGTGGTAAAAATGGCCCACACCAGCGGCGGAACGGACAAAAGCAAGAAGAAACGCCAGCTGTTCAGCGTTTTTTCTACGAAGCGTGATTGCAGATCGCTCCTGTTTGTTATGCTGTTACTTGTTTCTTCCATCTCTCCAGCATCTCCATATGTTCGGGGGTAAACACCACCTGCGGACGCGCCTCACGTACCCGCATCACCGCGCCAGTGACAGACAACTCCGGATAACGCTGTAATAGCCACGCCGTAACCACCAGCGCGCTCCGAGAGAGCCCCAACGCACAGTGG
This sequence comes from Candidatus Symbiopectobacterium sp. NZEC151, assembly GCF_025962655.1. Taxonomy (GTDB): domain Bacteria; phylum Pseudomonadota; class Gammaproteobacteria; order Enterobacterales; family Enterobacteriaceae; genus Symbiopectobacterium. The sequence continues at coordinate 167,037 of NZ_JAGFPE010000007.1, forward strand.
ACCAACACGCTGCCTTGCGTTAAGCGCAATTGCTCTAGTGCGTCCACGGCCACGCGCAGTGATGCCTCATCGGGATTGACCAAATCCAACATCGGCACACACTGATAAACCCCGCCCTGAAGTGCACGGGAACCGGGGAACTCACTGGTCAGATCCAGTACGGCGCGCTGTGCGGGCGGGCGACGCGGATATGTCCCCAAAAATATGCCATCGATAACTGCATTCATCGCTGGCAAACGTCGAGTATAAAGGCGCATAGAGAACAGCATTCCCGTCCGCCAGGGCAACAGCAACCACCAGGCCGCAGGAGATAGCCGCCCTTGGTGGTCTTTTTGCAATGCATCAACGCCAAGAAAGCCATAGGCCAGCGCCACAATCAGCAGCGCCAGCGTTGGCCACCATAGCCAGAGCGTCAGAAACGTTCCCGCCAGGCAAACTAACGCACCGTAAAAATAGCGCCCGGCAAGTTGCTGACGCTTACCGCTGGCACGTTGCCAGCGCCATCCGCCTTCATCAGGAATAAGCCAGTCGATCACCATGCCAAGCGCCAGACCTGTCAGCACATCAATAAAATGATGCTGCCAGGTGGTGAGCACTGAAATGGCAATCAGCAAAAACCACAAGGTATTCAATTTCTGCCAGATGCCTGTCAGGTGACGATGGAAATGCCGCCACAGCAGCCAGCACAGAATAATGTGTAACGATGGCGATTGGTTGTACGGTAAGTCGAACTGCTCAAGCTGGCCGAACAGCCACCCTGCCAGACCGGTGATCTCCGGCCGGGTAAAGGTAAACTGTAAGGGGAACAACAAAAAACCAATGCAGGCCGTGAGCGATGCCAACACGAGTCGACAGACCAGCCGTCGCTGCATTTTTAGCGATGTGCAGGCAAACAGTGACAGACCATAGAGCAGATCCAGGCTCCAGTACGGAACAATGGTCAGCGGTATAAAAGGAATGTGCCGCTCCCAGTCAAACACCAGACTACCGATATTTTCTCGTCCGGCCGTAAACTGATTGACCTGCCCATAGGTTAAGAAGAAGAATGGCGCGAGCAGAGTCAGCCACCCTAACCCCTGCCAGTAGAGTGAACGCTGACTCGTCATGATGCGCGGCGCACCGCCATGGAAACAGTGAAAATACCCCATTCATCAATCAACTGGGCGCATTTATCGAAACCCGCTTCCCGCACCAGCGCGTCCATTTCCCCCTGGGTACGGACACGCATCACCCACGCTTTACCATCCTTATGACTGGTCAGTGACCACGCGATAGTCTTAAGCTGTGGATGCCAAGGCTGCCCGGTATAGATCAGAATACCTCCAGGCTCAATCGCCTCTGCCAGTCCGGCGAGGGAGTTGCGTACCAGCGCATTTTCAGGGAACAGCTCGTACAAACCAGAGACAATACCCAGCGTAGGGCGAGGTTCCAACGATGCCAGTTCTTCGCGGTTAAAGGCGTCGCCACGTTCAAATCTCGCATGCCCCCCCATACCACGAGAGGCGATCATCTCTTGTCCCTGCTTTACGTTCAGTTCGCTGTAGTCACGCAGCAAAATCTCGCTCACCGCAGCATCACCTTCCAGCGCATCAAGAACATAGCGCCCGTGCCCAGCGGCAACATCGACCACTCGGACCGTTTTTCCCTCTTCAACCAGTGCCGTAACCGCCTGCTGAATCAGCATCTGGAGGTGGATTTTGCGCTGACGGATCCCTCGCCACCCCACGCTGTTGAGATATTGCTTGTCGATCAGACGCCCCAACGCGCTGCTTCCCTGAGGCTGGTTTCGATAGACATAATCCAGCGTACTTCCGGAATCAAACCCGGTTTCAAACCCCAAACGGACGCCCGTGGACTGCGTGCCCAGCATCTTCATGCCATAACGCAAACCACGATACGCGATATCGTCCAGCGAGTAAGGCTCCGGCCCGCCGCGTAGCATCTGCCAGCTATCAGCACCATGGCTCCAGCGATCTTCATTACTGTAGTCAAAACGCTGTGGCGGCATGGCGTACAGCGTATCGATAAAGCCGCGCATCTTGTCGAAAGCCAGGTGCCGCTCTTTTTCGCCCAGCGTGTCGTGATAAAAATCCGGCAATACATGCAGTTCTTTAATGGGATTACGCAGACGCTGATAAAAATCAATCTGCGGCTGTCGATGCACCACGTAATCGGTGCCGGAAACCAGCAGTTGCACAGGCAAGGTAATGGCACTGGCATCGCTGACGATGCGTTCCGCCGCGTTGTAGAGATCCAGCAGAATATTCACCGCAATGGGGCGGGTAATCAGTGGGTCTTGGTTAAAACTCTCCACACGTTGCGCATCGTGTGTCAGATATTTGCCTTTCACATAGGAGTTAACGAAAAACAGGCCCCGCAGGCGATGCATCAACGCCAGACCCGGGCGCGCAAACGGTACATACAATTTAACCTTGAATGCAGGCGATGCGAGCACCAGGCCGCGAATGGGCGGTGCGTAATCATGCGCCCAGGTGGCAACCAGCACCGCACCGACACTTTGCGCCACCACCACCACATCCTCCATTGAAACCCGGCTATCATCAGCGGCAAAACGGACGAACTCGTCAACATCCTGCACTGAACGAGACAATGAGGGACTATAGCCACGCTGACCGGGAGAACGTCCATGACCACGGGCATCCCAGGCATAAAATGCGGTATCCGGCATCGCCAGTTCATCAACAATGTGTTGCAGTCGCCCGGAATGCTCATGCCCTCGATGAAACAAGACCATCACCTTGGGCGTTGCGCCCACTGACATTGCAGGCCAGTGGCGATAAAACAGTTCGGTGTTATCACTGGTCAAAAAAAACCGCTCGTCCGCCGTCCGTAAATTGCTCATGAGAATAATGTCCTTATATTTGCCGGTGGGTTGTCCAACAGTATCAATTTACCCGCTCTTCGCCTAACACACTCCGACAGCGATTCACCACGGTCCACAGCAGCAGTAGGGTTGCAATGCCCCACACGGCATTATTCCACACGGTAAGCTGCGGCCAGATAGCCAGCCCCAGCCCCCAGGCACCAAAGACCAGCGCCCTGTCGCTCTTGCCCAACGGGCCAGCATAGCTGCGTACCCCATTGATGGTTTGCGCTAGCACGCCACAAAACTCCGTCATCAGCGCACAAAGCAGCATCACCACAACCAGCAGCGCATGGCTGTTGGGAAGCAGCATAAACGGCAAATACAGCGCGATATCAGAGATAACATCACCGGTTTCATTAAGGATGGCGCCAAGCTTCGATTGTTGATGACACTCGCGTGCCAACATGCCATCCAGTGCGTTGAGTGCCATCCGCACAAATAACACCACGGGCAGAAGGGCGAACAGGGCAGGATCAGGAAATATAAAGAGCGCTGCACCGGTGATAATAGACAGTGCAACGGCTGAGATCGTGACGTGGTTGGCAGTAACGTGGTGTTTGTGCAACCAAAACATTAATGGGCGTAAACATGCCTGAAAGGCGGGTTTTACCTGATAAAGCGTCATTATGGTTCTCTGATAATGCGAACATTTTCATCATTGTGTATCAATCAACCAGATGAAGAGTAGTGATTTCCATTGTTTATCCGCAAAATCAGAATTTACGACGCCAAGCGTTGCTACACCGACAACGCCTCAACCCGCTCAATGGCATCACGCAGGTTTTCAGCGCTCAGTGGCACAGGCAGCGCATGGATCGATTCGAACGGAGCCAGCGTGCGCGCAATGACTTTATCCACATCAGCGTGATTCTGGATATCCACATCCAGCGCTTTAAGGCTGGTGGGCAAGTTGAAACGCGCAAACGCCGCAATCAACTGCTCGGTCACGTCGCGCTGCCCGAGCAGTTCGCTTTGCACCAGAATGCCATAAGCCACTTTGGTGCCGTGCAGGAAACGCTCGGTTTGCGGTAAGGTGGTCAACCCGTTATGCACCGCATGTGCCGCAGCCACGCGGGTGTAGCGTTCGCCCAATCCGCCGACCATACCACCGCCAGCGATAATCGCATCGACCACATCAAGGAAAGCCTGCGTCAGTTCGCCACGCCGTTGATCGGCCAACGCCTGTTCGCTGCTGTTAAGCAGCACATTACGAATAGAGAGCGCCGCTTCGATGCCCAAACGCACCGTCAGCGGCAGATTTTCCGGCTGCGGGCTCAACACCACCGCCTCATACCATTTCGCCAAGGTATCGCCGATCCCAGCCAGCAGGTATTCCTGCGGCGCGCGCAAAATGATAGTGGGCTCCACCAGCACCAGATGGTTGGCATCGTTGAAAATTTCAAAACGCAGCGCCTGACCTTCATCGTTATACCAGACGGAAAGCGGCGTCCAGGCGGCACAGGTGGCGGCGATGGTGGGAATAGCCACCAGCGGTACGCCAAGACGGCGCGCCACCACTTTAGCCGTGTCCAACAGCGCGCCGCCGCCGACACCGATCACCACCTGACGATCGTCACCCGCTTGTGCACAAAGCTGCCCCACCGCACTTTCGCTGCAATGGCCGCCAAAAGCAATGTGCTTCGCACCGGCTAGGGTGAACGCTGCGGGCAAAAATGAGGTAGCCGCCGCAATCGCCCGTTCACCATAAATCCAGACCGCGTTTTCCAGCTGTGCCGGGGTATAAAGGTTCTCCAGCTCCTGCAACGCGCCGGGGTAGGAATAGTAGTTGGCGGGGCCGGTTACCACGCGAATTGCCGTGCTGGTCATGGTGCTAAATCCTATTGTGTGTTGACTGTCATCGGGTGAATAATCACTACCATATCACAAACAGACTTCTGGATGGCTATAAACATCGAGCGCATCATAATGCATTTTTTTCATGTTGCGCTGTAACCGCCTGTTTTATGAATTATCCTCATGTTACGTCTGGACATCTGGACGGCTAATAACATTTTGCTTTATCTTATGCGTTTTCGTTCATTGCCAGGCGTTATCACCCCGTGAAAGATCTGGCCGATCAGATGATTTTTTTCCTGGGATGACCGTCATGACGCACACACATCGGCCAACGCCACACAAACTGGAAATGCAGGGGATTTCCATCGCCTTTTCCGGCTTCGCTGCGCTGACGCAGGTCGATTTCACGCTGGAAGGCGGTTCTATCCACGCGCTGACCGGTGCCAATGGCGCAGGCAAATCAACGCTGATGGCGGTTCTGTCCGGTGCGCATGAGCACTATCAGGGCACCGTTGTTATTGACGGAGAACCGGTTGAGATTCGCACACCGCGTCAGGCCAAGCAGCTCGGCATCCATTTGGTACAGCAGGAAGTCGACGTCGCGTTAGTGCCAGGCCTGAGCGTGGCGGAAAACATTATGCTCGATCAGTTGGCAGAGCCGGGGCACAGCTATCGCTGGCGACACATCCGCCACAGTGCGCGCAACGCGCTGGCGCTGTTGGGTGTCGATCTGGACGTGCGTCGCCGTATCGAGCAATGCTCACTGGCCGAAAAGCAGCAGATTCTCTTGGCGCGCGCCCTCTCCCACCATTGCCGCTTCCTGATCCTTGATGAACCCACGGCACCGCTCGATCAGCATGAAAGTGAGCGTCTGTTCAGCGTGGTGCGCCGCTTACAGCACAGCGGTATCGGCGTGGTGTTTATCTCGCACCGTATTCATGAACTAAAAGCGATTTGCGATCGCATGACGGTATTGCGCGATGGCCGCCTGATTGAAAGCAGCCCAATGGCCGGGCTCAGCGGCGAAGCGATCGTCGAAAAGATGCTCGGCCATGCGTTGAACGATATCTATCCGCCACGCCGCCCGGCGGTAACCGGCAAGGCACTGTTGGCGATTGAGGGCCTGCATGACAATACCTTACTGCACGATATCTCGTTGCAGCTGCGCGGAGGCGAAATTCTTGGCATTGCCGGGCTGGCAGGCGCAGGAAAAACTGAATTGTGCAAAGCGCTGTTTGGTGCCAGCACCAGCCGCGTGCGAGCCGGTGAACTGCGCGGCAAGCCCTGGCAGCCGACCACGCCGGCGGATGCCGTCGCCGCAGGCATTGCTCTGGTGCCGGAAGAGCGTCGCAAAGAAGGCATTTTTATTGACGAGTCGGTGGCGATGAACCTGAGCATCAGCGCCGACGACAGCTTTTCCCGCTGGAGCCTTTTCAATCATCGGCGCGCATGGCGCTGGGCACAGGAGATTATTTCTCGTCTCGGGGTGCGAACCACCGGGCCAGCACAGACGCTGCGTCGCCTGTCAGGCGGCAATCAGCAAAAGGTCGCGATTGGCAAATGGCTGCGCAACGATGCCGACGTGCTGATCTTCGATGAGCCAACCAAAGGCGTTGATGTGAAAGCCAAAACCGATCTCTTTCTCTTGATCGATCAACTGGCTCGCGAAGGCAAAGGCGTGATTTACGCTTCCGGCGAATTCGCCGAGTTGGTCGGGCTGTGCGATCGCATTTGCGTGCTGTGGGATGGCCGCATTGTGGCGGAGTTGGATGGCCGCAAAGCCAGCGAAGAGACCCTTTTACTTTACTCCACCGGAGGAACCCCTGCGTGAGCAAAGCACTTTCCCTTAAGGCGACAGTTTCGGGCCGCCAACAGCTGTTTGATTTTCTCTACAAGTGGGGAATGCTGCTGACGGTTGTCGCGCTGATTGCACTGTTCGGTATTGCATCCGACAATTTTCTCGATCCGTACAACATCATCAACATTTTGCGCTCGATTGCCATCGTCACAGTAATCGCCATTGGCGTCTCTATCTCACTCACAGTGGGTGGGTTCGATCTGTCGGTGGGCTCCACCGCCTCGCTGGCAAACGCACTGGTGATTTCACTGTTTGTCTGGCACGGCTTTGGCACCACGGAAGCGATTCTGGTGACGCTGCTGCTGTGTACGCTGGTCGGCCTGTTTAATGCTTTTCTTATCGTAGTGCTGAAAATTCCCGACATGTTGGCAACACTTGCCAGCCTGTTCGTGATTCAGGGCGTAGCGATGACCTACAGCTACGGTGGCTCCATTACCCAGAACATGGTGCTGCCCAGCGGAGAGATGGCAGAGGGCGTAATACCTGACGCCTTCTCACTGCTCGGTCAGGTGCCGACCATCGTGATTATCATGCTGGCTGTCACGCTGGTGGCGCAGTTAGGCCTGTCACTGACTAAACACGGCCGCCGCATGTATGCCATCGGCGGCAACGCCGAAGCCGCACGGCTTTCCGGCATTCGTACCACCCGTTACCGCGTGGCGGCCTATATCCTCGCCTCACTGTTGGCAGGATTGGGCGGTATCTTGCTGGCATCGCGCATCGGTTCATCGCAGGTCAACGCCGGTGGCGGTTACCTGATGGATGCCGTAGCAGCAGCCTGGATCGGTTTTTCACTCGCTGGCTCGGGTAAACCCAATGCATTGGGTACGCTGGTCGGCGCCGTTATCCTTGGCGTATTACAAAACGGGCTGGTGATGCTTTCCGTTCCCTACTACGCCATGGACATTATTAAAGGGCTGGTGCTGGCCGCCGCTCTGGCAATCACTTACGTTCAACGCCGTTAATCCCGAAAGACAGGAAACTATAATGAAAAAATTGACGTTTTCACTGCTGGCGCTGAGCCTGCTGACCATCGCCCCCACCTATGCAGCCACGCCTACGCCGGTGCCGGACGCTATCGCCAAACATGACGGACCGATTCGCATCGCCGTCATCCGCAATCTGGGCTCCGACGATAACACCACCCAGTTTATTGCGGGAGCCATCCAGCAAGGGAAAAAACTGGGGTTCACCGTTAATACCTTCCTGAGCAACGGCGACGATGCACGTTTTCAGGATTTCGTTAATCAGGCCATCAGCCAGAAGTACGACGGGATTATCCTGTCTCAGGGCCGCGACCCGTACTCTACTGCGCTGGTTCAGCGCATCGTTGACAGCGGCATTGCGGTGTCTACTTTCGATACCGCCGTTAATGGCACTATTCCCGGCGTGACCGTGACTCAGCAGGATGACGCGTCGCTGACTGAGCTCTCCTTCGGCCAACTGGTGAAGGATTTCAACGGTCAGGCCAACATCATCAAGCTGTGGGTAGCCGGGTTCCCGCCGATGGAGCGCCGTCAGGCGGCCTACCAAAATATCCTGAAAGATCACCCTGGCATCAAAGAGCTGGAATCCATTGGTGCGGTCTCTTCTGACGTACAAGGTGACACCGCCAACAAAGTGGGCGCAGTGCTGGCGAAATACCCGAAAGGCAAGATCGACGCCATCTGGGGCACCTGGGATGCCTTCAGTCAGGGGGCTTACAAGGCGCTGAAAGAGAATGGCCGCACCGAGATCAAACTCTACAGCATCGATATCTCCAATCAGGATGTGCAACTGATGCGCGAAGCCAACAGCCCGTGGAAAGTCAGCGTGGCAGTTGACCCGAAACTGATCGGTGCCACCAACGTGCGCCTGATTGCCAACAAGATTGCTGGCGAGACCACCCCGGCAACCTATGATTTCAAAGCCGCCACCATTCCACAGGCGCTGCTGGTAAGCCAACCGGGGCAGGTGAACGTCTCTTCACTCGGCAACATCATTCCCGGCTGGGGCCAGAGCGATGATTTCATTGCACCGTGGTTCGCGACGCTGGAAGCCAAACAGAAAAAATAAGGAACCACAGCATGGCAAAGCAGGAACTGTCGCATCCCGATTACAGCCGCAATATGCGGTTGATCGGGCATAGCGATCAGGGCGGTCGGCCGGACGGCGTACAGGTGATGGTCCATCGCGGCTACGCTTATATCGGGCACATGGTGTCACAGGGGTTCTCCATCGTCGATGTGCGCGATGCGAAAAACCCCAAGGCGGCGGTTTACGTGCCCGCCCCACCCGGCACCTGGAATGTGCATTTGCAGGCACATGACGATCTGCTGCTGGTGATTAACGCACGCGATCTGTTTGCCGACACCCGCTTTGCCGATGAAAAGGTCTATTACACGCGCTCCGTTGCCGATACGGTGAGTGACGTGCAAGACAGAGGCTGGAGCGCAGGACTGCGCGTGTTCGATATCTCAACGCCGGATAAGCCGCGAGAAATCGGCTTTCTGTCGCTGAACGGCATTGGTATTCACCGTATCTGGTACGTCGGCGGACGTTGGGCCTACGTCTCTGCGCTGTTGGACGGTTTTAGTGATTATATCTTCCTGACCATCGATCTTGCCGATCCGCGTAAACCGGAAGTGGCCGGGCGCTGGTGGTTGCCGGGCATGCACAGCGCCGCAGGCGAAACGCCCAACTGGCCGGAAGGGAAACGCTATGCGTTGCACCACGCGATTATCAGCGGCGATACCGCGTACGCCAGTTGGCGTGACGGTGGTCTGACGCTGCTGGACGTGAGCGATCGCCATCAGCCGCAGTTGATCAGCCACCGCAACTGGAGCCCACCGTTCGGCGGCGGTACCCACACCGCGCTGCCGTTGCCGGATCGCGATCTGCTGGTGGTACTGGATGAGGCGGTGCTGGACCATCAGGAAGATGGCGAGAAGCTAATCTGGCTGTTCGACATTCGCGAACCGAGCAATCCGGTCAGCATTTCCACCTTTCCGCAGCCGGATGAAGTGGACTACGTTGCCAAAGGCGCGCACTTCGGGCCACATAACCTGCATGAGAACCGACCGGGCAGCTTCATCAGCTCGACGCTGATTTTCGCCACCTACCAGAACGCAGGCGTTCGTGCTTACGATATCAGCAACCCGTATCGCCCGGTGGAAACCGGCGCACTGGTGCCTGCTGCGCCAGAGAAAATGATGGATACCCGTCCGGGCCGCCCGCGAGTGATTCAGTCCTGTGATGTGTTTGTGGATGCACAGGGCATTATCTACAGCACGGATTACAACGGTGGGCTCTCGATTATTGAGTATTTGGGCTGAGGCTATTTTCTCCGTTATGACGGAGAACGCCGGGGAAAAGAAGCGTCTCTCTGCAAGACCGTTGATGTTTCGTGTGCGTTAACCCGCGCGGTTATTTGCATCGCACGCGCACGAAACCTTCACGGCACTCACAGAAATCCCCGCCCAAATCTAAACGGGGATAGCCTCACGAGGCGATATCGTTACACCACGCCTTGCGCCAGCATCGCATCCGCCACTTTCACAAAGCCCGCGATGTTCGCGCCGCGCACGTAGTTGGTGTGCTGGCCTTCGCCGCCGAAATCCACGCACGCATGGTGGATATCCAGCATGATGTGGTGCAGACGCGCATCTACTGTCTCCGCTTTCCAGCCCATACGCGCCGCATTCTGCGCCATTTCCAACCCAGAGGTCGCCACACCACCGGCGTTTGCCGCTTTGCCCGGCGCAAACAGCACGTTGGCCTCCAGGAAGGCGTCCGTCGCCTCAATGGTGGTCGGCATGTTAGCCCCTTCGGCCACGGCTTTCACACCGTTAGCAATCAGCGTCTTGGCACTGGTCAGGTCCAGCTCATTCTGCGTGGCGCACGGCAGCGCGATGTCCACCGGAACGTTCCACGGCGTTTGGCCCGGCAGATACGTGAGACCCGCTTCACGCGCATAATCTTCCACACGGCCATAGCGTTGGTTTTTGATATCCTCCAGCAGCGCCAATTTCTCCGGCGTAAAGCCCGCTTCATCCACCACCGTGCCGTTTGAATCCGAAGCGGTAATTACGCGCGCGCCCAGGGACAACGCTTTTTCAATGGCATACTGCGCCACATTGCCTGAACCCGATACCGCAACACGCATGCCCTCAAAACCAAGGCCGTGACGCTCCAGCATCGCCTGGGTGAAATACACCAGCCCATACCCTGTCGCTTCCGGGCGAATCAGACTGCCGCCAAAAGAGAGCCCTTTGCCGGTAAACACGCACGCGGTGTTGTTGGTCAGCTTTTTCATCATCCCGGTCATAAAGCCCACTTCACGACCGCCCACGCCGATATCTCCGGCAGGCACGTCGGTGTCCGGCCCCAGATGGCGATACAGTTCCGCGATCAGCGCCTGACAGAAACGCATTACTTCACCCTGGCTTTTGCCCTTGGGATCGAAATCGGAGCCGCCTTTACCGCCGCCCATCGGCAACGTGGTCAGCGAGTTTTTAAAGGTTTGCTCGAAACCGAGGAATTTAAGGATGGAGAGGTTCACCGAAGGGTGGAAACGCATCCCGCCTTTATACGGACCAATGGCGGAACTGAACTGCACGCGCCAGGCGCGGTTTACCTGCACCTGACCTTTGTCATCGGTCCAGGCAACGCGAAACTGAATAACACGCTCTGGCTCCACCAGACGTTCCAGCAGACTTTGCTCTGCATAACGCGGATTCTGTTCCAGAAACGGCCACAGGGTAGAGAAAACTTCCCTGACCGCCTGAGCAAACTCCGGCTGATGCGGGTCGCGCTGTTGAACCTGATTGAGAAAACTTTCCAGAGAGACTAATTGAGCCATTACCAACTCCTGCAAAAAAGAGAAAGCGTCCGGTGGACTGTGCTTTTTTTATCCCGCACCCTTTCACGCGCAGCAAAATGCTTGGCCGCGTGAAAACGGTGAGAGTTATGCACGTTAAAAGCCTGTGGGATCGCGGTTGAATGATGTTGTGCCGCTTCGACTATAGCACTGCTGGTGGATATTCAAGCAAGCGTTTTTTAACGTCTTATATGCTTAAAAACCAATGAGATAGGCACTTAACTTCGCATAAAAAATGATAAAAGTTTGTCATAAGTTTCTGTTATATAACAAAAGAAAGTGCAATTCAGTGCACAAAAAGGCGATTAACAGAGGGAAGGTAAAAAAATGCGATCGACTAAAAAATCGGTCAATGTGCAAAAAAATGCACCTGCCAAAACTATCCCCGGCTTAAGGCCGGGGATAGGAAGAGAACGAAGAGGTTACTCTTCGTCATCACGCAGCGGAACGATCAACATGTCCACATGCACAGTGTTGATCAGTTGACGCGCAGAGGACATCAGCTTGCTCCAGAAGTCCTGATGGTGCCCGCATAACACTAGGTCCGCATCATATTTCTTGATGGCATCCACCAATACCTGCCCCAAATCGCCGCTGCCGCTCAGGGTTTCCGTAATCGGATAACCGGCGTTTTTAGAGAGATCGGTCAACGCGTTTTGCGTTTCTTCAGAAATACGCTGCTGCATGTCGCCCAGATTTACGTCGATCAGGCCGGTGTAGAGATCGGAGTAATTGACGTCGACATGAATCAACGAGACTTTGGCATTGTACGGCCTTGCCATCGAGACCGCCTTTTCCACTAACACTTTACTTTCTGGAGAAAGGTCAACAGCAATCAGGATATGTTTATAAGCCATAATAAGCTCCTTCCGTAAAGGCACATTAATGGTTCAGCAGATTTTTCCGCCTGCTAATCTGATACTTAACGGCTTGGCTATAGAATACCACCCCTGCCGATTTTCGTTATGTTCAGCAGATCACACCGCCACATATTTACCTCATTCTGCGAGATGCCCCGCACAGCGCTGGCGCGTTGGCGGAATAGCAGCTCACATCAACGGCGATCTGACCGTAAAATTCTCGTACTCATTGATAAGTGTAGTAGAAACGGCTCCTTATCTCGCCCGGATTACCAACGATCCACTGCAAAACCGAGAAAAAGAGTAGAGAAAATTGTCAAAATTATTTGATATTGGTCACTCTGTGGCAAAAATCTGTTTTCCTCTTCTACAATAACAATGAGGGGGATATCAACGTGCCATTCGGTTGCTGAGCCTCTATAAAATCGCGTAATGAACGTGTGGCAAAACGATTCGCAGAAACGCCGTAGGATGTTCACCACATCCTCGTTCTGACGAATAACATTATCCGGGAGGGGAGCATGATCAGTACATTTGCGCTTTTCTGGGCCTTATGCATCGTCTGTGTCATCAACATGGCGCGCTATTATTCCTCTTTGCGCGTACTGCTGATGATCCTTCGCGATTGCGACCCGCTGTTGTACCAGTATGTGGATGGCGGGGGGTTTTTCACTTCCCACGGACAACCCAGTAAGCAGATTCGTCTGGTTCGCTACATTTACGCACAACGCTATCTGGAACACCACGATGAGGCGTTTATGCGCCGCTGTGAGCGAGTACGAGGCCAGTTTATGCTGACCTCCGCACTGTGCGGACTCATTCTGGTGAGTCTGGTGTCCATGTTGATGTGGTATTGATCGATTGGGTATTTAACAATGTGTAACCAACAAAGATAAAAGGCGATTCTCTCGAATCGCCTTTTTATTACGTGCGGTTTCAACCCTGATGGATTAAATCAGTTTCAGCGCCAACCAATAGAGCACGCCTGACATCACCAGAGAAACCGGCAGCGTAAACACCCAGGCCAGCAGGATGTTCTTAACCGTTTTGCCCTGTACGCCACCGCCATCAACGATCATGGTGCCCGCGACCGCCGAGGAGAGAACGTGGGTGGTGGACACCGGCATACCGGTATAGCTCGCCACACCAATCGACAACGCCGCCGTTACCTGCGCAGACACCCCTTGCGCGTAGGTCATGCCACGTTTACCGATCTTCTCACCGATAGTCACCGCGACGCGACGCCAGCCCACCATGGTGCCCAGAGAGAGCGCCAATGCGACAGCAACGATAATCCATAACGGCGCGTACTCAACGGTTTTCAGCATATCCTGACGCAGATTGTTCAGATAGCGTCGGTCTTCCGACGTGGTTTCCGGCAGCTTCGCTACCTTGTCCATGGTATCCGCAATGCACATCAGCAAACGGCGCACGCGACCGCGATCCTCAGCATTCAACTGGTCATAACTCTTCAGGTTATTCAGCAGACCCAGTGAACGCTCAATGGCGATCATTACGCGAGAACTGTCGCAGTGGAACTCTTTCACGCCATTCGCAGGCAACACCGTTTCTGTCGCCGGTACCGGCGTAGAGAGGTCGATGACGTGTGTGAGCGCATCGCCGTGCTGTTGATAGAACTCCTGCAAGTTGACGACCGCATCACGCGTGCGACTGATCTCATAGCCGGAAGCGCTCATGTTGACGACAAAGCCGGCAGGCGCAACGCCAATCAGCACCAGCATGATCAGGCCGATACCTTTCTGACCGTCGTTAGCGCCGTGGGAGAAGCTAACGCCGATAGCGGAGATAATCAGCGCTGTACGCGTCCAGAACGGCGGCTTACGTTTGCCATCCAGCTTTTCACGATCGGCAGGCGTGAGGTGAACACGTTTGCGTTTCTTGTTGCTATTCCAAAAGCGCAACAGCACAAACAACACCAAGCCTGCGACCACCATCCCCACAATCGGAGACAGAATCAGTGACAGGAAGATGCTGATCATTTTGGGAACGTTGAGCGCATCCACGACGGATGTGTCGGTGAGCAGGGCGTTGGTTAAACCAATCCCGATGATAGAACCAATCAAGGTGTGAGAGCTGGAGGCCGGTAAACCAAAGTACCAGGTGCCCAGGTTCCAGATAATCGCCGCCAGCAGCATGGAGAACACCATGGCCAGGCCGTGCGCAGAACTGACGTTAAGCAGCAAATCAGTAGGCAGCAAATGCACGATGGCATACGCCACGCTCAACCCGCCTAGCATCACGCCGAAAAAGTTAAACAGTCCGGCCATGACAACCGCATATTCCGCCCGCATTGCGCGCGTATATATAACGGTGGCAACAGCATTCGCCGTATCGTGAAAGCCGTTAATGGCTTCATAGAACAGAACAAATACCAGTGCCAAAATCAGCATCAGACCGGTATGAAAATCAACCCCGGTAAATAAATGTAGCATAAGCGTTAGGCCATTTGTGGTCATGAACGCGGCGCATTATCTGCGACAAGCCTAAACGGGAAAAGGAAAATATGACTTTTTTTTGACGAAAAGATGACCAATTCGGCTGTTGGTCAGATTTATCTTAATAAAATCAAAAAAATACATATTCTTGTATAAATATACATTTTGTTACGCTGGCATCCATTCGCACCTGACACTACAATCAGCCGCCCGGTTATTATCGGGAAAATGCTTACTTTTTAGGTTGCCCTTGCCAGGAGAGCGCACTGTGGAATCGTTTGATGTTGTCATTGTGGGTGCAGGTGCTGCCGGTCTGTTTTGTGCCGCGCAGGCCGGACAACGCGGACTGCGCGTTCTGCTGGTGGATAACGGCAAAAAACCGGGTCGCAAGATATTGATGTCGGGCGGCGGCCGCTGCAACTTCACCAATATGTACGCCGAGCCAGCTGCTTATTTGTCTGAAAATCCGCATTTTTGCAAATCCGCACTGGCGCGTTACACCCAGTGGGATTTTATCGATCTGGTCAATCGACACAGTATTGCTTACCACGAGAAAACCCTTGGGCAGCTGTTCTGTGATGACAGCGCGCAGCAGATTGTGGATATGCTGATGCGCGAATGTGAACTCGGCAACGTACAGTTTCGTCTACGCACTGAACTCCAGAGCATTGAACGGACGGGCTCAGCGTTCACCCTCACCTTTGCCAATGGCACAGTGATCGTTCCACAGGTGGTGATTGCCAGCGGCGGACTTTCCATGCCGGGGCTAGGCGCATCCCCCTTCGGTTATCAGGTCGCACAGCAGTTTGGCCTTAAGGTACTGCCCACACGCGCAGCGCTGGTACCGTTTACGCTGCATAAACCGCTGTTGGAGCAGATACAGACCCTGTCTGGCGTTTCCGTGCCCGTGGTGGTGACGGCGAAAAACGGTGTCAGCTTTAAAGAGAGCCTGCTGTTTACCCATCGCGGCCTTTCTGGCCCGGCCATCCTGCAACTGTCGAGCTATTGGCTACCGGGCGAAAGGGTGACGATCAATCTGTTGCCACAGCACGATCTTAACGCGCTGCTTGCCGAGCAACGTGCGGCGCACCCCAATCAGAGCCTGAAAAATACGCTGGCGCTGTGGCTGCCGAAACGCCTGGTCGAGTGTCTGCAAACGTTGGGATTGGTGCCCGAGGTGTCACTTAAGCAACTACAATCCCCCCAAACAGCCGCGCTCACGGAAAATCTGCACGCCTGGCAGGTGCAGCCCAACGGTACGGAAGGCTATCGCACCGCAGAAGTCACGATGGGCGGAGTGGATACGCGTGAGTTATCGTCCAAAACCCTGGAAGCCAGTAAAGTACCGGGCCTCTATTTTATCGGCGAAGTGGTGGACGTTACCGGCTGGCTGGGAGGCTATAACTTCCAGTGGGCATGGAGTTCCGCCTGGGCGTGCGCGCAGGCGTTAACACGCTGATTTGGGATAGTAAAGTGGACACAAGTTTTGCAAACACAATGAATCGCCCTATCCCATTTCCCAAAAGCCCGGCCTAAGGCCGGACGTATTGTTAACCCCGTTGATGCCGGAGATGCGCATTAACGGTATCGCACCGAGTGTGTCACCTCATGGACGAGAAGCTGTGCCGTCTGGCGTACGCGCCATCGTCCAGGATGGAATGCCCCCCTCACAGGGATATTTAGCGGCTTTATCTTCATCAATATCGATGCCCAAACCAGGCTTGTCGTTCAGGTAGGCGTAACCCTGATCGATCTCTGGACACCCAGAGAAGACCTCACGCAACGCATCATTCATTGGCGTATATTCTTGAATACCGAAATTCGGTGAGCTCAGATCAAGGTGCATATTGGCACAAACCCCGACTGGCGAGATGTCACCCGGTCCATGCCAGGCGGTACGCACGCCGTTCAGCTCACTGTAGACCGCCAGCTTCTTTGCTGGCGTGATGCCGCCAATCGTACTGACATGGCATCGAATATAATCGATTAACTTGTTATCAATTAATGGTTTCCATTCGTTCACGTTAACGAATAGCTCGCCCATCGAGATCGGTGTAGATGACTGCTGACGTAACATTTTCAGCCAGTCAATATTTTCTGGTGCAACCGGATCTTCAAGATAAAACAGCTGATACTGTTCGAGCGTTTTTGCCAGATTGATGGCCGTTACCGGCGTGACGCGTTCATGCACATCATGAATAAATTCAATGCCAAAACCCAGTTTGTTGCGCAGATGGTCGAACAAACGCGGAACGCTCTTCGCATAGGCATCAGGATCAAAATAAATACCGGGGGATTTGCTTCTTGGTGAACGCTTCGGTTGAATGTTTTTTGCGCGTGCCAGTTGTGTGGCAATTAACTTCAAATCGTCTGTTCCAGCACCACCATACATCCCCATCTGGCAGCGAACATATTGATAACCTTCTTCCATACGGGCGCGGATATTATCTTCCACCGCCACTTCATCACCCCCGTCAGTGTGGCAATACAGTGGGATACCATCGCGACATTTTCCGCCCAGCAAGTCATAAACCGGCATTCCGGCAAGTTTGCCTTTGATATCCCATAGCGCCATGTCCACGCCGGACAGCGCATTGTTCATGATGGGGCCGTTACGCCAGTAACCGCTGACTGCACCGGATTGCCAGATATCTTCAATACGGGTGGGATCTTTACCGATCAGAAACGGTGCCATGTATTCATCAATCGCATTTTTCACGGCAAAAATTCGCTGTGTGAACGTCGCGCACCCAAGACCATAGAGCCCCGGCTCGTTGGTCTCGACCTTGACGACGGCCAAATCAATGCCACCGGGTGCCGTAAGAATGGTTTTTACATTGGTAATCTTAAGGTTACTCACTTTAACTCCTCAATTCAGCAAATCAACGCCATGTCATACCGAGGAGGACAACACGGCGAAATATTTGTAGGTCGTCCTACAACTTCAGGTGTTATATCACGCTTTACAATCCCACAGTTCCTTGAACGTTCATTTTGTGACAAAGGTCAAAAAACGTCAAATCAAAGATATAGTTATTCATTAAATACAATGAGTTATACAACTTCAGATAAAGAGTGATAAGCGTTATTTGTGATCCGTATTGCAAAATCATTTTTGTATTGTTGATTTTACAAAAGTGAAAATCCACTCTTAAATAAGACAGTCGTCATACAAATATCAAGCGTGAGGAAAATTACATGACTGCTTTATTTGATTTAACGGGGAAAACAGCACTGGTCACCGGTTCTGCACGGGGTTTGGGGTACGCCTATGCAGAGGGGCTGGCCGCCGAAGGCGCACACGTTATCCTCAATGATATACGTGACACGCTCCTGACTGAGTCCGTTGATAAACTGAGAGCCAAAGGCTACACCGCCTATGGCGTAGCCTTTGATGTTACTAAAGAAGACGCGATTGAAAACGCGTTCAACCAACTGGATGAACAGAATATTCATGTTGATATTTTGATCAACAACGCAGGTATTCAATATCGCAAACCGATGGTGGAACTGGAACTTGAGAACTGGCAAAAGGTTATCGACACCAACCTGACGAGCGCCTTCTTGGTCTCACGAGCCGCTGCCAAGCGAATGATTGCGCGCAACACCGGGGGAAAAATTATCAATATCGGTTCATTGACCAGCCAGGCAGCAAGACCGACCGTTGCACCTTACACCGCAGCGAAAGGCGGAATAAAAATGCTTACCTGTTCAATGGCTGCTGAATGGGCGCAATTTAATATCCAGTCCAACGCGATTGGACCAGGATATATTCTGACCGATATGAACACCGCGTTGATTGAAGATGAAAAATTCGATAACTGGGTGAAAAGCAGTAATCCCTCCCAGCGCTGGGGCCGCCCGGAAGAACTGATTGGCACGGCGGTATTCTTATCGTCAAAAGCCTCTGACTACATTAATGGTCAAATCATTTATGTCGATGGTGGTTGGCTATCCGTTCTGTAATTGTTGCTTTATTTCCAAAAATACAGATTACAAAACAATAACATGGAATATGAATAATGATTCAAAGCATACAAGCAAAATTAGCGCCGATACGCTGGCGTAAATTAATTCCGCTCGCCTTCATTACTTATAGCCTTGCGTATCTGGATCGTGCGAATTACGGTTTTGGCGCAGCATCCGGTTTGGCAGAAGATCTTAATATAACACCGGGAATTTCATCCTTATTAGGTGCCTTATTTTTCTTGGGGTACTTCTTTTTCCAGGTTCCAGGTGGAATTTACGCTGAAAAGCGCAGCGCTAAAAACCTCATTTTCTGGAGCCTGATACTTTGGGGCATACTCGCCACTGCGACAGGAATGGTGCATGACGTCAAAGTGTTGGCGGTCATTCGCTTTCTTTTAGGCGTGGCGGAAAGCGTTGTGATGCCAGCCATGTTGGTATTTTTAAGCCACTGGTTTACAAAGAAAGAACGATCGAAAGCGAATACGTTTCTGTTTCTCGGCAACCCGATTACGGTGCTTTGGATGTCGGTACTTTCCGGCTACCTTGTTGAAGCATTTGGTTGGCGTGGGATGTTTATCATTGAGGGCATACCCGCAATTATTTGGGCAGCCATCTGGTGGTTTGTTTTTGTAGATAGACCAGCTGATGCTAAATGGTTGACTGAAAAAGAGAAAAAAGATATTGAAGCTGCATTGGCAGCAGAACAAACCAATATCCAGGAAATTAAAAACTACAGTGAAGCATTTCGTTCCAGAAAAGTGTTGTCACTCTCCTTTATCCACTTCTTCTGGAATATCGGAATGTATGGCTTCATTATGTGGCTGCCTTCAATTCTGAAATCTGCGTCTGGACTGGGTATTGTCGCCACCGGTTGGTTATCAGCGGCACCTTATCTCCTCGCCGTTCCCATGATGCTGGGTGCGTCATGGTATTCCGATAAGTTTCTGAACCGAAAGATTATTGTTCTGCTCTTCTTAGGTCTTGGCGCCATCTGCTTTATTGGTTCCTTTACTGTTGGTGCATCCAATTTCTGGCTGTCTTATGTGCTTCTGATGGTTGCAGGTGGGGCAATGTATACCCCTTACGGTCCCTTCTTTGCCGCTATTCCTGAAATGATCCCTCGTAACGTGATGGCAGGCGCAATGGCCTTTATCGTCAGTTTCGGTGCGCTTGGCTCGTTTGTGGGTTCGTGGATTGTCGGCTATCTGAATGGCCTAACCGGGGGTCCCGGTGCGTCTTACATCTTTATGGGCGGAGCACTGGTGCTTGCTGTTTTCTTGACCTCGGTCACAGCGTTTACCAGCACAACCTCTTCTCTGAGCAAAGCACAGGCGTACTAATGCAAAGCGCCCTGATGGGCGCTTTGTTCTTAAAAGTGAAATGTTATACAATCGCTTTCTTCAAGACATCTATAGCGGGCCCCATCTTGAGCATAAAATCCATTCAAAAACACAATGTTGTAAATGAAATTTATGATCAGATCAGCGGAAAACTGCTAGACGGCAGTTGGTCCCCGGGGAGCCGTCTTCCCTCGGAAGCAGAACTCACGGCCGCCTTTAACGTCAGTCGCGTTAGCGTGCGCAGCGCAGTACAGCGTTTTCGAGACTTGGGTATCGTAGTCACACGCCATGGTAGCGGCAGCTTCGTGAGTGAAAACTTTACGCCGCAGATGCTCAGCAACGATCCCAGACCAATCATGCATCTGAGCCGCGAAGAATTCCACGATATGATGATTTTTCGCCAAACAGTGGAATTTAAATGCGTTGAGTTAGCGGTAACACATGCCACCGATGAGGATATGCGCCATCTCGAACAAGCCCTCAACAACATGCTCATCAACAAAAGCGATTATAAAAAATACTCGGAAGCAGATTACGAGTTTCATCTTGCCATCGTCAGGGCATCGCATAATAGTGTGTTCTACAACGTAATGAACTCGATTAAAGACATTTATTACTACTATCTTGAGGAGCTTAACCGCGCATTGGGTATTACTCTTGAGAGTGTCGAGGCACATATCAAAGTATACATGTCCATTAAAAACAGGGACGCGCGTACGGCTGTAGAAGTCCTTAATGAAGCGATGTCTGAAAATATTATCGCCATCGAAAAAATCAAATCATCGGCAAACGACACCGATCAGTCGATACGCTAATTAACGTCCCCGTTTCTTTTGGGTGCCAAACGCGCCAAAATCATCACAGCATCGTCCCCTCAACCGTCATAAGCACCTTCACCCCATATTTACCCAACCTACATCTACGCTTTTTTAGAAGGATACCGTCGAACCGCGTTCACCTCAGTGAGCTGAGCCCACAAGAAATCAGGTTTTTTTTCCACGCCGCGGGTGTTTCACACTAAGCAACAATGACGGGAGCGTATGAATGATCAACATACGAACAATATGGTTGGTCATGACAAAGCCTGCATCCACTTTCATCGCCAATGCAGCATAAGACATCGACTCCACACTGCCGGGAGCCCAGGAAAGCACGAGGATATCGAAGGAATACCCTATCAACTCGGATGTAGCCCAAGCCATCAAGAGTGTAACCCCAAGGCTAATAGTTACAAGCTGCAATGACGCCCACAGATGACGTAGAAACTCGTCCAGCGGAAAGGCAGTAAAATAGTGACCAATAAGCATCCCCATAAGCACCATACCCAGTTGGTTAATAATATCCGGTAAAACAAGCAACTCAGGCGAAAAAGCGTGGAGCAATGCGGCGCAAAATAAGGTGGTCAGCATATACGGTGCTGGAATATGCCAGTGTTCAAGCACCTTACCCAAGATGAACCCGGTGAGAACTATACTGGCTAGCCATACCCCATGTACTGTCAACTGCGTCGGTGGTGAAGTCATTGACTCTACATTATCAAATCCGACGATAATCCCAGCGAGCACGGTAAGTGTGATTAGACGCAACGAATGGGAAATCACAATCTTCTGCGGTGGCGTCTTCGAAAAATCGGCCAGTGCCAACACTGCAGCCATAGCCCCAGGTACTGCGCCCAACAGAGCCTCTTCTTTGCTCCAATGCAGGCGTTGAATACACCACCGATAACAAAGGGCAAATTGCAATGATAAGCAGATGCATAGGGCGCACAGCAGGCCGATAACACCGGTAGTTTCACCGAAAGTCATTTCCCTAAACATTAGACCGATGGAAGAACCCAGAGAAATTTGTATAAACACCATAGAATTAGGAATAGTGCTTATACGCAATGAAAAACGGCTGAGAAGAATAATAAGCGCTATGGGGCCAAACATCATTCCTAATGGAATATTGATAAGCGCCAGTAACCATCCAGCCAAGGCACATAATAAAAAACCGCCCACCAGCCCCATGCCCTACTCCTGATAAATATTAATATCCAAGATCCGCTGCATGCGGGGTGTCATTCCAGCGACTGACTACCGCCAACTTAGCTTGCTCATGAAGAATATCTATATTTCCAACGGTGAAAAATTCGCCCACTGTCATCTGTCCGATACATTTGACATTCGGCACTATGGTGTTATTTACGCTGATGACACTAAGGGTTTCAGGGCAGATACGAATCCCCCCGAACGGATGAGGAACGCCTATTCCTCTGCTTATCAGCCGACCTATCAATGGGTAATGGTAAGGACAAGCACTAATCCCGCTGGCATTGATAAGTTTATTCACTCGCGGGCCCTGGACGCCTGAAACAGAGAGGGTAAATCCATCAGGATTCGGTGTGATGGAAATATCACCGTGCAGATGATCTAGTTTACCAGTGGAAAACAGTTGTTCCACACGCAGAGCATTAGGGATAGCAATAGGAACGCGCAATTGCTGCCAGCGCGACTGCCAACGAGCAATAAAACGAGCTCTCTGGGTCAAGCTCAGTCGACGCCAAGCATGGCTAACTGAAATATTGAGTGCGAGAAGAATACTCATAGCAGTAATGCTCGGCTGAGCATTGCGCAGAAAATCACTCAAAGAACAACGCTGGGCCGCAAACTCCAGGCGTAATAGTCGAAAGAGTTGGTGAAAAGCAATATTGCCCGAGACGAAATATAAACGATCGATATTTCTGGGAGTAAACCGCTGTGGTAACACGTTGTGGTACCCGGCAATTCGCCTCGGCAGAAGTCCTTGACGGGAGATGAAATAGAGCTTCCTGCAATGTGGTGCCAATGCAATGGCAACATCGTGGGCTGATAAACGACTTCCGATAATACCGACACTCTCCCCGGGTAGAATACGCAGGTTCCGGATCGGCCATGCAGATTCGAAATACCCAGCGTGCAGTGCCACACCGTAGGGATCTCTTTGCTGAGTGGTGCCAGTACATAAAAAGCAACGTGAAAACAGCGCATTTTCTCCACTTTGAGTGTATATCCTTACCCCTCCAGCCTGGAGTGTCAGATCGACAACCATTTTTGGCACAAAACGCAATATTATGCCGCGCTGACGAGAACGTTGCTTGCACAGTATGAGTTGATAACGTAGGAACTGCCCAAAGTAGGTACGAGGAACAAACTGGTCGTCTGAGTGCTGAAGGTGAGTTTGATATTGCTTTAGCCAAGAGCCAAAATCACCAGCCTCGCGAAAATACATCGTTTTCACCGGACGATTGAGTAAATTAGTGCAAACGTCATCACCAAACGCGTGACCAACAGCAAGCGTTTCCGGTGTATCGAACAATGTAATGGCTGAGATCTCCTGATCAGGCAGTTCCAATAAGCGAAACAGAACGGAAAGACCGGCATATCCGCTTCCGACGATGGCATAGTTTTTCATATGTCGCTTGTCCACCGGGTATTTTCTTCCACCCAGTTTGCCAGATAGCACAGATTTGCATTTACCTCATGGCTGTCCCGGCCTTCTACAATAGCGCTAACCACCTCCCCATTAGTGAATTTCATGGCATCGTAATGCTGCCCCACCACGCCAGTGACACGATATTTAAGCACGAAAGGGAATGGGCATTCCTGTGGGATAGCCACCAATGTTCCATTTTGCGGTGGCACATTGAGCTGGCCCACCAGCCTGAGAGGTGAACGTTGTGTCAGATTTTCAGGATAATGCTGGTTCAGACGAGCATCAAGCCAAGTCATTCTAGGATCTAACCCGAACGCAGCCCCGAGTTCCTCATTAACAAAGCATCCCCCGAGACGACACGCAAGCTCACCAAAAATAATATGCTGAGACTTATCAACAAATACCTCTAAATGGAACAAAGTGTCATTGGGCGTAGGGAATATTTCTTCCAAGAGGTATCGCGTATAGCCAGTCAGTTGCTGAAGCAGGTAACTATTGCATTCCATCACCAGTCCCAGCGATTCACCAGACAAAAAATCCAGACAGGAGACATTGGCTCGAGAAGCAGAAATAAAAATCGGCCGCCCACACAGATATAAGCCGTTAATTTGGTAAGCGTGGCCTTCAATAAACCGCTCTATTAGCAAATTGTGAAAATGCAAGGGCGTTATCATTTGTAGACAGGCTTTCAATTGATTGTCGTTACGTATAACAACAACATTCTGTGAGCCCCTACCATCAGTCGGTTTTATAACACTGGGATAACCGTGGGTTTCTATAAATAAGGCGATATCTGTAGCATTTTTGACGAGAGCCATCTCCGGTATCGCTACCTGGTACTGCTGCACCAGAGATTTCATTAAAAATTTGTCGCGAAAATAGAGTGCCTCTTTGGCAGACTGATGAGTAAGGCCCAAACGGTCGTTAATACGCGCGGCTCTCAGTACATCGACTTCTGCCAAAAAATGGACTTCTTTCACTGGATGGCACTTGGCATAATCATAGAGATCCAGTTCCACCATTGGGTTATCGTTGAAGTCATCGTAGAAACGAACAACGAACAGATCACCAAGATGGTTCATCACGTCAATGCGATGTTCGCTGCAAGTGGCAAATACGAGCGGAGTATTCCTCTGCAAAAACGCCCACTCGGACCGTTGATGTTGAAGAATAATTTTAGCAGGGCATAATAAAATATTCATCACGACACTCGATCATCAAAGGTGATGACAAAAACATCGCGATATCCCTTTCCCGGTAATAGTGGAACTATCGCTGAAGTATAATGTAGATAATTAACATCATTAAAAACCACCGCTTCCCCTTCATTTAGTTTGAACGTCACCACTTTAGCGGTGTCTTTATCACAAGGGATAAGTGTAGTATCTCCTCCAGAAACATTATTTAATTCGATACAACACACCGATATATAGGTAAAACCGTCCTGATGGATGCCTTCAGGGGCTGGGTGACCGATATTTAAACTATCTGTAGTGATACGAATCTGATGAATGCCTATTTGATATTCCTTATCTGGCAAAATTGGGACAAGACGGGAAATAATTGAATCAAAAACAATATCAGCAACATCAGGCACCAAGCCTGCATATTCACGTTTAACTCCACCAGAATAACAATTTAGATGCGAAGGCTGATAAAATGGCATGTTTGAGTTAAGATAACTAAATTGTTGAGATTTCAAAACAGCTTGCTGATAACAGCGAAACCGAAAATGACTGTCCTTGGGTTTCAACCAAAGGTCGGGTGGTAAATCATTAAAGCTATCTTTCAAAAAACGTGGAATATCACCTACAGGTAAGAACTGATAATATTGCATATATTATTCGTCCATGTGTGAGATCAAAGTTTTTGGAAATTTATATTTCATACAAGACAATCCACACCATAATATGAACTTATTTTATCCATCTAAGTTCAACACCTAGTTAACAGCATTCAACCTTTTTCAATTATGACCAAGAAATCAAGCCACACCGCTGTAGACTCAACGCAGACGATCGGCAGAGTGGAACGCAAACACTCCCCCCAATCCTGCGGTCGAGGCCATCGATCAAGGTAACAAGCATTGGGTCATCGAGAATGAGCGTCCAGAGATGCCAGTACGCCTAGACAATTTTTTCCATGTTACTGATGCAGCTTCCCCCTGGCATCCATGGCAATCAACAGCACGGATGAGAGAATAAGCAGCGTGCCAAGCCAGTCCGGCAGCGTGAAGGTAATGCCCAGCAGCAGCAAGGACAACACCGCACTGGTCAGCGGCTCCGCACAGCTGAGAATACTGGCCTTCTGGCCGCCAATCAGCGATGCGCCCTTGAGATACAGGCTAAACGTCACGGCGGTACCCACGATAATCAGGTAGAAGAAGGCAAACAGGCCCAGGCCGTTAACCGCAATATTCTCTTCCGGCAGCAGGAAGAACGGCATCATCGATACCCCGGCAATAAACATGCTCCACCCCACCACCAGCAACGTGCCGTGCCGGGATATCAGGCCCGAGGAGTAAGTGGAATAGAAGGCGGCAGCAAAGGCGGAAGCAATACCCCAAATCAGCGCCGCAGGCGAGATCGACAGCGATGTCGGATTACCGTGCGTCACCAGTAAAAAAGTGCCCGCCAGCGAGGTCAGTATCGCAGCGCACACGAACACACCCGGCAACTTTTTCCGCGTCAGCGCAAACCAGGTGACAATCACCGTCGGGGAGAGAAACTGGAGGATAGTCCCGGTTGCCGCGTTTGATTTTTCAATCGTGACCAAAAAGGTAAACTGCACCGTCAACGTACCGCACAGGCTGAAAATAAATAACTTGATGGCCTCTTTCTTCTCGCTGAACACGCTGAAAACCGGCTGGCCTTGCAAGAAACCGAGCATTAACAGAATGATGCCGGAAAACAGCAGACGCGACATTGTCAACCAACCGGCCGAAATGTGCAGATGTTCCATCAAGTATTGGGCGCAGACGCCGGAACTGCCCCACAGGATGGAGGCGATTAGCACGTACAACATGCCTTTTTTGGCAAGACTCATCACAACCTCATGGTGGAATAAAACGGAGTAAGGCGACACTTATCAATCACGCTCGCTGCACGCGACCAATACGCTATCGCCCTATGCCCTACACCATACTGAAGATAGACAGCCTTTTCGATGGAAAAGCCGAAAAAATCACAGCCATACACCAGGTTATAGCGCTTTTAGCAGCGCGAACGCCTCTTTCATCCGATCTTCACTCACCACAAAGGCGCGCAACGTGCCCTCCGCATCCATTCCCTGCGCCACCATGCCCTGCGGTGCAGTGGTAATCTGCCAGCGTAAGTCACTGCGGCCTGATTCTCCGGCCAGATGTAACGGCAGCGCCGGTGTTTTCACCTTCACCAGCATGGCGGGCAGCGCGAGCGCGGTGTTAACGCCAAGCAACGTTTTCGCCAGTGCGATAGCGCTTAGCTGGATCGGTTGCAGAAATGGCCGCACCTGCCCCGCAATTTCGGCGCAGTCGCCTAACGCATAGATATCCGCCTGGCTGGTTTGCAGCATATTGTCTACCACCACGCCGCGTCGGGTGATAATCCCGGCATGCTGTGCCAGCGCCGTTTCCGGGCACAAGCCAGTCGCGGCCACCACCACATCCACGTCACAGATACGATCGCAATCGAATCGGGCGCGAATGCCTTTCTCGGTCTGCTCCAGCGATTGCAGTTTTGCTTTCAGTAACAGGTGCGCCCCCATATCGACCAGGCAGTGTTGCAAGCGACCACTCACTTCCGGCGGCAGCAACGTTGGCAACACGCTGGCAGCGCAATCTGCCAGCGTAACCGTCTTACCGGCACGGCAAAAATCCATTGCCAGTTCAGTGCCAATCAGCCCGGCGCCTACCACCAACACCCGCCGCGCATCCTGCAACTGCGCTTCACACGCGCGGTATTCTTGCTGGCTGTTCAACGTCAGCATCAGTTCATGCCCCGGCACCGGTGGAACCGACGCGGAAGCCCCCGTTGCCAGCACCAGCTTGTCGTAACCCCACTCGCTGTCGTGACTTTTTATCCGGCGCTGTGCGACATCAATATCGGTAACCCGCGTGTTAGGGTATAGCCGTAGCTGATATTGCTCCGCAAACGCCCCCATCGACTGACGCGTGAGATCGTCGGCGCGTTGCCCTTGGCTTATCACATGGCTGAGATCGGGTTTGTTATATTCATCCATGCTGTCAGCCGCAATCAGCGACAGCGGGATCGCCGCATCCTGCTTGCGGATATTCTTCACCAATTGGCGCGCCGCGAAGCCTGAGCCGATAATAACGATACCCTGACTCATACTGCCTCCACCGCCAATTCATCAAATACCGCCTTACCCAAAGAACATTCCGGGCACAGGAAACTGTCTGGCACCTGGCTCCACGGCGTTCCGGGTGCCACGTCCTGCATCGGCTCACCGCGTGCCGGGTCATACACCCACTGGCAGACGCTGCACTGCATCTGCGGCCCCAGATCGGCAGCGGCTTTCGCTGCACAGGCGCAGGCTTCTTGTTGCGGCGTTGCGCGCACTGCCTCCGGCAACGGGGAGAGCGCCCACTGACGGCCAATTTCACGCCCGTGCTCACGGCATATTTCCAGCGCATCGATATCAGGACGCCATTTGGCCTTCAGGGCAATGGTGGTTTCGAAACCGGCATCCATCAAACGGGTTTGCACGCGATCGACCGCACCGCCATTCCAGCCATAGCTGCCGAAAGCAGAGGCTTTCTTGTTGCGAAAACGCAGCCCCGTCAACTCCTCCAGCATGCCCGCCACTTTGGGCATCATGACGTTGTTCATGGTGGAAGACCCCACCAGAACCCCCTTGGAGCGGAACACATTTGTCAGAATCTCGTTCTTATCGCTGCGTGAGATATTGAAAATTTTCACCGCGACGCGCGGGTCGACGTCGTTGATGCCCTGCGCGATAGCATCCGCCATCATGCGCGTGTTGTTGGACATGGTGTCGTAGAAAATAGTGATGCGATCTTCCTGATAATCCGCCGCCCATTTCAGATACAGCTCAACGATTTGCGTCGGGTTATCTCGCCACACCACGCCGTGTGAAGTGGCGATCATATCGACCGGCAGATTAAAGCCGAGGATCTCCGTGATTTTAGGCGTCACCAGTCGGCTGAACGGCGTCAGGATGTTGGCGTAGTAGCGCTGGCACTGCTCAAACAGTTCAGTTTGGTCAACTTCGTCGTTAAACAAGCGCTCATCGCAGTAGTGCTGACCAAATGCGTCGTTACTGAACAGCACCGCATCGCCCGTCATGTAGGTCATCATGCTATCCGGCCAATGCAGCATCGGCGTTTCCACAAACACCAGCTGTTTGCCATTGCCAATATCCAGGGTGTCGCCGGTTTTCACCACGTGAAAGCGCCATTCCGGGTGATGGTGATGACCGTTGATGGAGTCAATGGCATTGGCGGTGCAGTAGATAGGCGTATTGGGAATCTGCGACATCAGCTCGGTTAACGCGCCCGCATGGTCCTCTTCTGCATGGTTGATAATGATGTAATCGATCTGCGCCAGATCGATTTCTGCGCGCAGGTTCTGGACGAAATCGCGGCTGAACTTGTGGTCCACCGTATCGATGAGCACGTTTTTCCCTTCACGAATCAGGTAACTGTTATAGCTGCTGCCGCGCAACGTTTTGTATTCGGTGCCGTGAAAATCACGAACTTCCCAGTCACGTTGTCCTACCCAGTGGATGTTGTTCTTTACATGAATAGCCATATCAACCTCAAATTTATGCAGTGATGCGAATAAGATAGTCAGGCTATATCAATTGCCGTGCCATGTTTTTAACATGCTGTTTTTAATCTACTTGTTGTTTTTATCGAATAAATAAAATGTCATAATGACTATACTTATCACAGTCATTATGACATTCTTCATTGTCAATTTGACTGTCAGGGGTAGCCATGAGTTTTTCCGTTAACGTCTTGGCGAAGATTGCCATTGAACTGCAAAGCGGCATCGGCCATAAGGATCGGTTTCAGCGCCTTATTACCACCCTGCGCCAGGTATTGGATTGCGATGCCTCAGCCCTGTTGCGCTATGAAACGCGGCAATTTATCCCCCTGGCCATTGACGGTCTGGCATCGGACGTGTTGGGCCGACGCTTCGCGTTGGAAGCGCACCCACGGCTGGAGGCGATTGCGCGCGCGGGCGATGTGGTGCGTTTCCCCGCCGACAGCGATTTACCCGACCCCTACGATGGATTGATCCCCGGTCAGGAGACGTTGAAAGTGCATGCCTGTATCGGCCTGCCGCTGTTTGCCGGGCAGAATCTGATTGGCGCGCTCACCCTGGACGGGCTGGCTCCGGATCAATTCGATACCTTCAGTGATGAAGAGCTGCGTCTGATCGCCGCGCTAACGGCTGGGGCATTGAATAACGCACTGCTGATCGAGCAGTTGGAAAGCCAAAACATCCTGCCCGCTGCCGCTCCCGCCTTTGAAAAGGCCGCGCACACCGAGATGATCGGCCTCTCTGCGGGTATGACTCAGCTTAAAAAAGAGATTGAGATAGTCGCCGCGTCCGATCTCAACGTGTTGATTGGCGGAGAAACCGGCACCGGAAAGGAGTTGGTCGCTCAATCTATTCATCAGGGTTCAGCCCGTTGCGCAAACCCGCTTATCTATCTCAACTGTGCAGCCCTGCCGGAAAGCGTGGCCGAAAGCGAACTGTTCGGGCATGTCAAAGGGGCGTTTACCGGTGCTATCAGTCATCGCAGCGGCAAGTTTGAAATGGCTGATAAGGGCACGCTGTTCCTCGATGAAATCGGCGAACTCTCTCTCGCCTTGCAGGCCAAATTGCTGCGCGTTCTGCAATACGGTGACATACAGCGCGTGGGTGATGACCGCAGTCTGCGCGTTGATGTGCGCGTGCTGGCGGCAACCAATCGCGACTTACGCGAAGAGGTGCTGGCGGGACGTTTTCGTGCCGACTTGTACCACCGTCTGAGCGTATTCCCACTTCTGGTGCCTCCCCTGCGCGAACGCGGCGATGATGTGATTCTTCTGGCAGGGTATTTTTGCGAGCAGTGCCGGGTAAGGCTGGGGCTGACCCGTGTGGCACTCAGCCAACGTGCACACGCCCTGCTGCTTACTTATGCCTGGCCTGGGAATGTACGGGAACTGGAGCATGCCATCCACCGTGCCATCATCCTTGCTCGCGCTGAGCGGGCCGGTGATCACGTCGTGCTGGAAGCGCACCACATTGCGCAGCAGGGTGCGCCCGAGCGCCCGGTGCAGGAGAGCCAAAACGTTGCACCAACGCCCAACTTACGCCATGCCACGGAGGATTTTCAGCGCAACGTGATTAGCCAGGCGTTAGCCCAGAACGGACACAACTGGGCAGCCAGCGCCAGAGCGCTTGACATGGATGTTGCCAATCTTCATCGGTTGGCGAAACGCCTGGGGATCAAACCGTAATTCTGCACGGCCAGCGCCCTAACGCAGGGCGCTGCTTGATAATGCTGTGAGTAAAAGGAAAGCGTTATTTGTTGTTACGCACCATTATTTATTACACTGAAATAAAAACACCCGATTTAATTATTTATAACAACGACAGCCTCACACTGTCTCTTCTTTTATCATTCTCGATAAATTTGAAAAAAATGAGCACGCAAGATATCATTAAATAACATGTCCACCAGGATAAGAGTCTGCCTTTGAATATCAAACAACTGCGCTATTTTTGTAAAGTGGTTGAAACGGGAAGCGCCAGTCAAGCAGCAAAAATGCTCGATCTGGCACCTGCTGCAATCAGCATGCAAATTTCGTCACTTGAAAAAGAGCTTAACGGTGAGTTATTCAATCGTAGTTCTCGTCCAATGACCTTAACCCGTCTCGGGGAATTTATCTATCAACGAGCACCCGAGATCATCTTTAATATCGAGAAGCTTGAAAAAGATGCATGGCAATACGTTAACAGCAAATCGATTACGTTAACACTTGGGTTCGTTCGCTCCGTGATGTTTAACCTGATTCCAGAAACGATAAAATACTTCGCTGACACACACGGGCATATCGAAATAAATTTGAAAGAAGTGCTTTCCGAGTATCAGCCTGAGTTGCTATTGAACCATGAGCTTGATATCGGCTTCACACGAGAAATGGATAACGATAATTTTATTGGTCATGAACTCAATCATGAACTGATACTGATTGATCCGCTTATCGCTGCGATTCCTAAAAATCATTATTTAAGCAAGAAAAAATATATTACGCTGCGTGATTTTTGCAACTCCCCCTTTATCATTTTCCCCAGCGATCCCAAAAGCGGTTACTCATTGCGCGTATTTGAAAAATTTGATGAATACGGTATTCGCCCAGCCGTTTCACATCGCGTTGTTGAAATTCACACAGCATTGGCATTGGTGGGAGCCGGATTAGGCGTAACACTGGTGGGAAAAACCACCATTCCCAATAACCGGCAAGATATCATCTTCCTGCCAATTGAGGATTTTCGCTGCCTCAGCTATATCTACGCAGTTTATAACCCAAAAAACACCAACCCGAATATCCATGCCTTTATTGATACCATGAAAAAGATCGCTGAATAATAGGGTGAAAAAAGGGAAGCATACATTCCGCTTCCCCGGTACTGACGTTTATTATCTCAACCGCAAGGGTTAGGCGTCACAGTTTTCCATCGGTTCATCAATGGTTACCACGACTAAAAAGGTGAGTAGTGAAATGCCCGCCATAAACAGAAACACAGTATTCCAACCATAATGGTCAAGAATCAATCCGGCAATAAAGGGCGTCGCCGCACCGCCTAATTGCCCCCCCATGTTAACAATGGCATTGGCAACCGGGAATTTATCTTTGGCTACGAAAGACATGGGATAAACCATGTAGGCAGAGAAGCCAATGCTCAGCAACAAACCGGTCATAAACAACAGTAATGCACACAATACTGGATTAGCCGGCATATACAGCAGGCACAGCATCATTACCGATGTCGAAACGGCCGAGAGCAACATGCCCGGCTTTCTGCGTTTATCCAGCAGCGTATCAGAGAGGATACCGCCCAGCAGATTACCCAGCACCGCACCGACCCAAGGTGCCGCAGAGACAAACCCCATACCAACCACAGAAAGGTTTTTTTCCGACAACAGATAGGTAGGGATCCAGGCCAGCAATAGGCTGGAAATCCCTAACTGACAGCAATAGCCCAGGCCGCAACCAAACACATTCCATGAGCGATACACTTGCTGGGTTGTGGTTACTTTAGGGGTATTGCGCACCCGAATAAACCTGTCCAGGTAAGGTATCCGTTTGTAGACTTTCTTCTCCTGAACCTGCGCCGCCGTCCGCTTTTCATTGATGATGTCGACTTCCTGTTGGTTGACGAAGCTGGACTCAGAGGGCTTGTCCTTCACAAACAGGAACCACATAACCGGCAGGAGCAGTCCCGGAAGGGCAAAGAACAAAAAAACCTCTTTCCATCCCCAATGCAGGATAATAAACGAACCGATGATCGGCGTTATCACGGGGCCAAGCTTGATAGAAGAAAGAAAAATGCCGGAGGCGATGCCTTTTTCTTTCGACGGAAACCAGTTGTTAATGGTGGAGGTTACGCCAATAGGCAGTGGGCCTTCAGCAATACCTAACAACACCCGGCACAATTTAAGTTGCACAATAGACCCGGCAAATCCCGTCAGGGCCGTCGCGATGGAGGTCAGAACCATGGATGACGTGAAGACTTTCCTCACACCAAAACGCGTAATCAACCAGGCCGAAGGGATCTGGATAAAGGCATAGGCCAACAGAAACAGGCTGACAAGCGCACCGGCTTCCGCATTCGTCATGGTAAATTCTTTTCTGATAAACGGTAGTGCTACCCCCAGATTGGCCCTGTCTGCTGCTGCAATGGTATAAATCAGGAAAAATAAGAAGGCGACCCACCACCGATGATGGGTCGGTTTAACCCCTGATGCCGCCTGTTCTATATTCAGACTCATTTTCAAAACCTCATTTTAAGTCGAGAGAATCAAAGACGCGGTTCAGCTGCATCAATTCCGCTGTTGTCGCACCCTTGATAATTTTATTTTTATAGTTATTTTCTTTTTCCTCTCTCGCGTCGGAGAGTTTAATAACGTTATCAACCTGTTCGCGTTCGATGACGACCAGACCATCCGAATCGCCGACCACGATATCACCGGAACGGATAATACAGTCACCAATAATCAATGTTCCATTGAACGTGCCTGGTTGTTTTTTCTCCGTTCCTCGAATAGAGATCCCTCGGGCAAAGACAGGAAAACCAGATTCGATAATCGCATCACTGTCCCTTACCGCGCCATTAACTACCAGTCCCGCCAGACCAATATGCTGTGCTTGTGTTGTCAGCACATCCCCCCAAATACCAGCAGCCGTAAAACCATCACAATTAATAACCAGTACATCACCTTTCTTTGCATGCATTAAGGCGTAATGCACCATCAGGTTATCACCGGGACGCATGTGTAACGTTAAGGCAGGCCCCGCCATTTTCATGCCGCGAGCCAGGGGTTTTATGGCTTCAGACAATGCCCCAACAGCCCCTTGTGCTTCATAAACGGTTGCGCTTCCCAGTCGAATTAAATGTTCGACAACGGCGTCAGTCAGCGTATTTTCATTTTTCACGATATGGCCTTATTTATAAAGAGGGATTGCGTTGTAACAGGTGGTAATTATGCTTCTTTCTGGCGGCGGAAATAGACATTCCTGCCAGAGCATCCTGAACAATGCGCTCTTCGATGGCTTTCATTTCCAAAGCGCGATCAATTACCCGAGCAATATGTTTTTTACCAATCACTACCGCACCATCAATATCGGCCACCATCAGGTCTCCGTGATTCACTAATACACCACAGATATTAACGGCACCGGTTACTGCGGCAACCTGAACCCTGTCTTTGCCTGTACGCATATAATGACCGCAGGCATAGATCGGGTAATGTGCATTTATCGCCTCATCGGTATCGCGGCTTACACCATTAATAATGGTTCCGGCAATACCTTTAGCTGCCGCCACCTGACTTAAAATGCCGCCCCATACGGTACAATCCTGTCGGCCTGCATTATCAATAACAATGACATCGCCCTTCTCAACCTGATCGATATAATCTCCAACCGAGCCTGGATTATCAGGATCGACGGGAACATAACGGACTGTCCAGGCCCATCCTGCTATTTTTTGATTTCCCGTAATCGCCTTCAAACCCAGCAATGTCCCAGGCAAAGAAAAGAAATCAAGCGCATCAGCAAGTTCCGGAGTCGTCAGCGTTTTGGCCTTTGCTAAATATTCAACATCATTCATTGCGAACCTCTAAATAAAAAAACATTTCGCCATAAATATCCAAAATAGCCGCACAAGCCGCAACGGTGCATTGCTGAATCTAAGTTCAGAAAAAATGAATCTGGTTAATAAATAAATATCCCGCCCTCTGTAAAAACAAATTAAAACCATAAAATTCATAACATTAAAATAATTTGATTATATAAAAATAATTTAAATCCTCGATAGCGATAACCAAAATGTGATCCGCCGAAAAATCTTTATTATCGTCAGGCTCGACACCGCGTGATGAGGTCAGGTTAGGTTATAATTCGTTCATACGATCAGAGGCAGCAACCTTTCCCCCGTTATTCAGAGGCGATCATGACAGTGAATGAACCGGAATCATACACACTGCAAGCCATTCCTCAGCCGGAAACCTATGCCAGTGTGCAGAGCACTCCGCTTAGTGATGAAACTCAGCGAGAACGCCTACAGCGCGTCTTACGCGCCATGCGTCAGCAGGGTCTTGATGCATTGATTATCTATGCCGATAAAGAGCATGGGGGCAATTTCGAATATCTGAGTGGGTTTATTCCCCGCTTCGAAGAGGCGCTGCTGATCGTCGCAAATAATGGTGCCGCGACCTATATCATGGGGAATGAAAACCTCAAGCTGGTGCCTCACGCCCGACTGCCCGGCACCGTGTTGCACGCGCCCTGCTTCTCGCTGCCCGACCAGCCAATGCCACCCGATTTCGATCTCACCGCATTGCTTGCGCAATCAGGCATTCAGCTTTGCCAACGTGTCGGCATTGCTGGCTGGAAACACCTGAGGTTAAACGGGCCTTCAGGTCAGGCCATGTTTGATATTCCACATTTTATTTATCAAAGCATTCGGGATGCACTGCCCTCCGCCACCGCGTTGGTGAACGCCACCGGTATTTTTATTTCTCCCGACCGGGGCGTGCGCACCATCAACAACGCCAACGAACTGGCGCACTATGAATACGGGGCGAATCTGGCCTCCACCGCCATACTGAATGCGCTCAATGCAATAGAGATTGGGAAGACAGAAAAAGAGATTGCCGCCTTGCTGGCTGCCGAAGGGCAGCCCCATAGCGTGGTGACCATCGCAGCCACCGGCGATCGCTTTGAGCAAGCCCGGCTTTACCCCAGTGATAAAAAGATAGCGCTGGGTGATAAATTTTCCCTCACCACCGGTTTTAAAGGTGGGCTCACCAGCAGAGCGGCCTATGTGGTAAAACATCGCGAGATGCTGCCCACCAAAACCAATGACTATCTGGAACGTGTCGCCATTCCTTATTACCACGCCGTGGTAAGCTGGCTGACCGCGCTTCGCGTCGGGGTTACGGGCGGGGAGATCTACGCGTTAATTGAGGATGTTCTGCCCAAAGAGCGGTTTCACTGGCACTTGAACCCTGGTCATTTGGTGGCCGATGAAGAGTGGCTTTGTTCACCCATCAGCCAGAATTCCCCCATCACGCTCGCCAGCGGTATGCTGTTGCAGATCGATATTATCCCTTCGGTAGCGGGCTATGCGGGTGCCAGCATTGAAGATACGGTGGCACTGGCCGACGCAGAGCTGCGGGCCGAATTGGCCTGTGCGTACCCGGCGCTGTGGCAGCGTATTGTCACGCGCAGAACGTATCTGGAAGCGGTATTACACATCCCATTGCATGCCGATGTTCTGCCAATGTCCAATACCGTTGGTTATTTGCGCCCTTTTCTGCTGGATAAGCAAAAAGCATTGGTCTGTGGCAGATAATTACCCTGCCGTCTATGCCCATCGTGGGTTCAGTCATTATGGGATAGCGTGTTTGCTATCCCGATTGTTGCCTAAGACTAATCGTTAATAAACACGCTCACGATGTCAAAATCATAAAATTGAATTTTGAAAGAAATCAAAGGGATTATGTCATTCAGTACAGGCTCGTTCTGCACTTTGCATAAGGATGCGCCATGTTTAGTCATATCCCGAGTCACAGCCCATCGCTGCCGCCCTCTTCCCCCCTGAAAACAGAGCAACATAATCCCCGAGATGGCCGATATACAGACAACAAACCGGGCTCCTCTTGCAGAAACGTCACGGAAAATCTCAATCTTATTGCAAACAATGCGGCAACGTTAACTCGAAGCCAAGAACAAGAAACAGCGGCCCCAACTTATAAGCCAGCAGGCTCAATGAGTTATATTTCTATTGCTGAAGGACAACACTTAAGACACCTGAGAAATTTTGTAGATTCTTCTTACAAGATTTCAGGCGCTATTGATGATAAGGAACAGGTTATTCTGCAACTGAAAAACATCTACTCAGAAGAGTATCTCAATAAATCAATTGCTGGCCCTGATGAGGATATGGATGAATTAATCGATTCATTTAACAAGCAAAAACTGTATGTGAAATTTCATTTCATTGATCTGTTCTCAATTTATGACTACGGTAAGGATGGCTATGTAGATATCAATAAAACCTTATTAGCCCTTGCGCCAGGAGCCCTCAGACCGCCACACATTGCTCAACTGGCATTAACCCTACATCACTTGGCCATGAAGCAAGCCAATGATGATGAGTATTTCAGCAACGCCGTTCCCTTGTTCAGAGGGGAAGTAAGGAAAAGTGAGGATTTCGAGGATATTGAAGAGGGTGACATTTTTTCCTCACCCATCTTCTTCAGTACTTCCGACGATCAAGATGTTGCTGACTCTTTCCTCGGTGATAAGGATGCGCTAGAGCAGGGAGAAATAAATGTGCTTTATACTATAGAGAAAATTACACCTTATTCTGGCGCACACTTATCAGACATCATGGATGATAGAGAAAATGAATTTTTATTCCTCCCTGATATAAAATTCATCATTACAGAAAAAGAATTTAACGAAGAGGATAGCACACTCAACGTGACGATGAGCCAATTACCTATCAGCAAAAACGTTTTTTTCGATCAGCTAAACACATTGATAAAACAAGCCGTGTTCGCCGGTGATTTTACAAAAAAAATGAGCGACATGACATTAACCTCCCCTGGAATAAACCACCGAAACATTGAAGAATATCTGGCAACAGTAAAAACGCCTGACCAAGCTATGATGATGCTGCACCAAATAGATAAAGAGGCATCGATACGCGCTAAAAACGCAGTTAAACACACGCTGGATAATATCAGTCATGAAGCAACAACAAGTAAGAAAATGAAAATAGAGGAAGCAATAAAACCGCCTGGGGCGTCACCGGTTACTGAGCAAGATAAAAACAGGGAAATAGAGTACAGGTTGAAAAAAATAAAAGCCTTCAGGGCAGCATTAAACATGGAGAAATTAGAACAACGGCTCAGTGTTATCCGACAGTTTAACCTTGACAGCTATGCTGATGAGCAAGGCCGAGGAGATCGTAGCGAACAGGGCACCGCAATGCGTTCTCCTCACGACCACGGGAGTAAATAGGGGGAGCGATAAGACTCGGGCAGAGAAAGGCTGCACCACCCAAGGGATATGGCAATTTACATGCCTATCCCCAGCAGGTTTTCGGGGGGAATTAACACAACGTTAAACAAGCTGATACGCTTTAATTTTACGCCAGAGCGTCGTTTGACTAATGCCTAGCATGACAGAGGCCTTCACTCTGTCGCCCTCAGTCAGGGTAATAACGTCGGAAATCAGCCTTTTTTCTTGTTTTTTCAGCAAATCAATATCATCGCTCTTCACGCTAGAGGGTTGCACAGGGTTTCCATCCCCCTGCCAGGGCGCTGTAATTTTACAGACGCTGTGGATGTCTTCCTTATCGACAACATCCTTATCAAACAGCACAATCAATCGGTGAATCGCCGCATGAAGTTCCCGCACGTTACCCGGCCAGGAATAGTGGTTTAAAAAGGCTACGGCGCGATCGGTAAACGCCATTTCTCGTCCATAACGAAATAACAGATCCTTGATAATTAGCATGACATCGCCAGTTCGTTCCCGTAACGCAGGAAGCGCCAGATCCAACACATTGATGCGATAATAGAGATCTTGCCGAAAATCGCCTGATGTCACCAAATCAGCTAAGGGTTTATTGCTGGCAGTGATCAGTCGGAAATCCACCGCGAGTAGCGTGTCGCCACCCAGTCGCGAAAATTGTTTCTCTTGCAATATTCTGAGCAATTTAATCTGAACCGATAAAGGCGCTTCGCTGATTTCATCAATAAAAACCGTGCCGTTCATCGCCATTTCAAATATACCCGCCTTTCCCCCACGACGTGCATTGGTGAATGCCCCTTCGACATAGCCAAACAGTTCGCTTTCCAGGATCCCTTCAGGAATGGCGGCACAGTTTATGGCAATGAACGGGGCATTTTTGCGTTCACTGGCATTATGAATACTTTGAGCAAACAGCTCTTTCCCCGTACCCGTTGCGCCAAAAATAAACACAGGGAGATCGTGGCTGGCATACACTTTCGCGCGGTTAATCGCCTCACGTATCGCTGCTGACTCGCCCACAATATCGGAGAACGAGTAAGCCGCACAAAACCCCTTCACCTCTGATTTTTTCCCACCCCGGGCAGACGCGGCCAGAGCACTATCTTGTTTGAATCCGCTGATAATGGTGTAAACATATTGCTTGTGCGTCACGTGCTTGATGCTGGCGTGAATCACGTCACCATCAATGTCTAACAGCTGTTCCTTGACGTTAATTTCATTAATAATGCTACCAAAAATGCCTTTATAGGCCTCTTTTTGGAAAATTTTATCACCGATGCTACAACGAAATAACCCCATGCCTTTTGCGTTGATATTAATGACTTCCCCGGACTGGTCGATACACATGATACCTTCACGGGATTGATTCAGCGCAGCATAGGACATAGAGAGCTTCATGCTCTCCTTATTAATATACTTAAGCAAACTGAATGCTTCGTTAAGGGCTTGTTCAATGGAGATATTATCGGTGTCTCCCA
Source organism: Candidatus Symbiopectobacterium sp. NZEC151 (assembly GCF_025962655.1). Taxonomy (GTDB): domain Bacteria; phylum Pseudomonadota; class Gammaproteobacteria; order Enterobacterales; family Enterobacteriaceae; genus Symbiopectobacterium. The sequence continues at coordinate 206,781 of NZ_JAGFPE010000007.1, forward strand.
TGATGACCTTGAGACCGTATTTTTTTGCCATTTCGGCCACGGTCAGGCCACCAATTACCAGTTTATACTCATTTGCAGCCAGATTTTTAATCACATGCTCAATATCATTATGATTATAAACCTGGCAGATTTTAAACTCTTCACCGGTCATTGTCTGATAATGACGTAAAACGTTACAGAATTGAGGGAACCCGACTACCGCAATTTTTTCCGTTCTGTCTTTTGCTTCCTGTAAGCTGCGATAAATACCGTGAAAATCATGAGCAATTTCAATAACAGGAATAGTCACGCTGCTTCTTAACAGTGCTGCAGTACCACCACGACTAATAATGATTTTAGTGCCGCCGTTGATCAACCCCTGTGCTTTATCAACGACATCTGAGTAATGAAACTCATACACCGGAATCTCGATATTTCGCTCAATTAATACATTTGAAATTCGCTGTGTAATGGTATTCGACACTGAAAATATGACGATATCGTTATTTGGCATGTTCGGCCTGCGGGTTGTAGAATATTACCGATAATTATATCGTTACGCACTTGCAAATCAATCTATTAAAGAGCGACTGCGGACAGCCAAAGCCCCAGTACATTCTTGTTCTGTACCGGGGCTTATCAGCATTGATGGCATCTCACTCAGAAAGTGTGACGGCGATAAACAATCTGCCCTTTACATATCGTTGCACAATTATCGATATAGCGGTCGCCTTCTACTTTAATTCCACGCGTATCTTCAAATGTGATTGCCTGCTTACGTAATTTAACAATAGCAATATCCGCAAATGCGCCTGGTTGTAATGTCCCAATGTCTCCCGACATTTTCATCAGCCGGGCAGGCGTTTGTGTCACCGCGCGGAGTACATCGAAGAAAGACATGCCCATATTCAGGTATTTCGACATAATAAATAACAAGCTAAACACTTTATCCGTGCGCAGACTATTTCTCTGTGTCAAATCGGTACTGATGATATCAGGATAGAAACCTTGCTCCATGGCATTACTGGCAACGGCAAAATCGAAATGGGCGACGCCATTTGAACAGTCAAAAATGACGCCTCTGGTTTGCGCTTCTTTTATCGAGGCATACACCTCACCATGTGCGTCGAGAATAGAGTTACCGGTTCCGTGGAAACAGTGGGCGTAGATATCGTCTTTTCTAAAGTGCCCAATAAGCTCATCGGCTGCCAGCAGTGAGTCGGTAACATGCACACACAGCGTAGTCTCTAACTTTCTGACCAGATCTACCGTGGTCAGAAAGGGATCGGCGCTGTAATTTTTTCCGCGAGCGATATCCTGACTGTAGCGTAGCTTCAGACCAAGAATATTATCTTTATACTCCGCCAGCGTCTGTGCGATTCGCTCGATGTTGTAATTCGCCGGGTTGGTATTCTCAAGGTAACCGGTCGGCCCCCCGCCCAACGTCGCCAGACCAACGTTAACCACGTTGAGGTAACTTTTGATTTTTACCATCGACGGATTGATAACCGTTTGGCGGAAATTGGCGTAATTAACCCAACCACTGCTTCCGGCATCAACCACGCTGGTGACACCATTAGGTAAGCAAATAACATCCGGGTTAACGCTGATTGCCGTGCCCCCCTGATAGACATGAGCGTGAAAATCAATCAGCCCGGGCAAAACCATACAGCCTGCGGCATCAATCACCGTCTCCGTATGCGCTGCATCAGCATCCTCTATATCGACGATACGGTTGCCAACAATGCCAATATTACGGTTAACATAGTTATTGTTGTCGAGGTCAACGACTAAACCGTTTTTAATTAAAACATCGAGTTTCATTTTCGCCTCACGCATTAGATACCGATAAATTTCCAGTAAGGAATACCAATCAGGAAAAACACCAGCACGTTGACCAGAACCATGATGGTGCCTAGTAGCCAGAAGGTTTTTTGTGGAACATAGCCGCTTGAAAAGGTGAATACGCCTGCACCGTTACCATAATGCGTCAGCAATGCGCCATAACCGGCAGAGAACGCCAGCGAAAGCGCCACATACATCGGATGCGCTTGCGTCGTCATGCCAAGCGTAAACAGCACCGGATAGAAGGACACCACAAAGGCACTGTTGGAGACGAAAAAGTAGCGTACCGCGAGGCTGATAAACACCAGTGTCGCCAGCGCGCCGATTTCACTCAACTGAGAGAGATCGAGGTAATTCTTTATGACATCAACCAGATACACATAGAAACCGCCTTTTGACAGCGCCACCGCACAGCCATAGAAGGCACCGTACCAGACAAAGGTTTGCCAGGCAGACTTCTCGCTGACAACGTCATTCCACGTCAGCACACGAAACAGCAGCAAACACGCCAAAAAGGCCAGGCCGACCGGGATAAAATCAATACCGGTCACCGATCCCGTCATCCATCCCAGTACCCCCAGAATAAAGAAGACAATCAGCAGCTTTTCTTCACGTTTTACCGGGCCTAACTCCGCCAATCCTTTTTCAGCAATCTCATTAACGTTGGCAATGATCTTTAATTCTGGTGCATAAATCTTATAGAGAATCCAGGGTGCCAATACCAGCACCAGACCGGCAGGAACTACCGCCGCTTTGAACCACACCATCCATTCGAGATTGACCTTCATTATCTCATTGGCAAGAGACACGGTAATGGAGTTAGTCGCCATACCGGTTAAAAACAGGCTCGAGGTTCCCATGGAAACCACGTACATCAGAATGGTCAGGTAGGCACCAATTTTACGACTTCCGGCTTCAGGTGTTGAACCCAGCGCTTCGGCAATGTTTCTGAAAATAGGGTAGGTGATCCCCCCTGAGCGGGACATATTCGAGCCGGTAGCTGGCGCAAGAATGGTATCCGTTACCATCATCAAATAGCCGAGCGTCAGGGTATTTTTGCCATATCGCTTTAATAACATATAGGCAATACGTTTACCTAGCCCGGTAATAACGAATGCCTTACAGATAATAAAGGCGCTGATAATAAACCACACCATTGGGCTGCCGAATCCGGCAAACAGCGGGCCAGGGGAAATAACCAATGATGCAAAGCCAAGAATAATCAGCATAATGACGGAATCGGTAAATGGGCGTAGTACCAATCCACACAGCATGGCCAAATAAATACCCACCATATGCCAGGTGTCTGCTGAGACGCCGGTTGGGTGCGGTATTACCCAAAACAAGACGGGGAAAAATATAATGGGCAAGAGTTTAAGATAAAGCATAGTAACAATACCTTTACTTATAAAGCCACGCGGCCAGATACCCCGTCCGTGTGGCTTTTATTTATTAGAAGGAATTAACGAAAGATGTCGTTGATAAACTCAACGCCTTTGGCTTCCAACGATTTTTTCACCCATGCGCGATTCGCCGTGCCATTTTTGGCGGCATCCACTTTGCTCGCATCGAATTTTGAGTACTCTTTGGCTTTATCCAACAGGGTGGCAGCATCTTTCAGCGGAATAACAATGACGCCATCGGCATCACCCACGATAAGATCGCCAGGACACACCGCCACGCCACCCACCGCAATCGGGGTATTCACTTCGCCCGGTCCTTCTTTGAAAGGCCCGGCGGGGTTAGAACCGGTAGCAAACAGAGGAAAGTCGAGCACGGAAAGCGCGTCAACATCACGGATCGGCCCATCGAGCACGATACCGGCGATTTTCTTGGTGCAGTGCGCATAGGCCACCATGATCTCTCCCATCAGCGCGCGCGAGCGGTCGCCTTCATTGGAGACAACAATCACATCATGCTCTGAGGCCATATCCAGCGCGGCATGCAGCATTAAGTTATCGCCAGCGCGCACCTTCACGGTGATGGCATAACCCGCCATAATCGGCTTTTTCGGCGAAGAAATACGTTTGATGCCATTACCCAGCACCGCAATTCTATTCATGGTATCAGCGATATTTGCCGCAGGCAGTTGTTCGTAATGTTGCAGCAGTTCAATATCGAAAGCAGGGCGTTGGGTAAAAATACGATTACCAATAGACACGTTATTCTCCTTAAAATCCCGGTACCGGCCAGGATGGTTTTTTGCCAGACAGCACTTCATCCACACCGATGGCGGAATGCAGCGATGCGCGATCGGTTGCTTCTTTTGTTGCAGCACCAATATGTGGAGCAATAACGATATTGCTTAATGTAAAAATCGGGTCTTCGGGATCGAACGGCTCTTTCTTTAATACATCAACCCCCGCACCTGCAATACGCTGAGTGGATAACGCGTGGTATAGCGCTTTTTCATCAACCAATTTTCCGCGTGCGGTATTAATGAAATACGCGGTAGGTTTCATCATTGAGAACTGTTTTTCACCAACAAAATCGAACGTTTCTGCGGTTGCCGGACAATGCAGTGAAACAAAATCGCTCTCTTGGAAAATACGATCGAAGTCATTGGTCAATTCAACGCCTTCCGGCATTTGTTCCTGTGTTTTATACGGATCGTAGGCAATAACGTTCATGTTGAAGCCATGTAATGCCTTCAGGGCAACGCGAGAACCAATATTACCGACACCGACCAGGCCCAGCGTTTTACCATCAAGTTCGACTTTCGGCGTACGCAATTTTGCCCAGTAATATTCACTGAGCATTTTTTCTTCAACCAGTTTAAAATTACGCGAGCAGTGCAGCATATAAAATATCGCTAATTCAGCGACCGACATGCTATTCGCCACTGGCGCATTCAGTACGGTGACACCGTGGCGTTTTGCGGATTCTAAATCGACAGTGTCATAGCCAGCGCCATGTCGTGCGACAACTTTCAGTTTTTTGGCAGCGTCAAATACGCGATCCGACATTTTAGACAAGCGAACAATAATGCCATCGCAATCAGCAATATCGCGGATGATATCCGCTTCTTCCATCCCTGAACCATCAATAAGTTGATAGCCGCGGCTTTCGAGATATTCTCTTCCTTCCCGCATGATTTCTTGCGGAAGTAAAATCTTATACGACATGTAACAATCTCCTGTGTGGGTTTCCCCTTTAAGAGCACATGCCATGCCAGAAACAGAACATCATAAAAATCAAAATTCAATTCATTGAAAAATATAACTTTATATTTTTATCTGTTTTTACAGCGTCCACGACAAAGTGATGTTATTCACATTTTCATCGGGTATAAAACACGTCAATATTTCAAATTGAAAATCATGAATTTCATTTTTAAACATAATATCATTGCTGCATCACAGTATTTTTCGCGTGCTGCACATTCAAAAAAACCTGACGGGTTGGCTAGGCGCTATTTATTTTCAGCGGGAGGATACAACGAGATGCAAAACAGGACGATTCACGACGAAAGCGAGAGAAAGGGAAAAAGAGATAACCCGCCCAGGATCAGGCGGGTCGAAAATCACTGGCTATCAGCACTTGATCACGGCACGGCCCCGCACTTTGCCCGCTAACAGCGCTTCGGCAACATCAATGGCCTGCGTCAGCGGATACTCCGTGGTTAACGCAGCCAGTTTTGCCATCGGCAGGTATTTGCAGGCTTTTTCCCACAGCGCCGGGCGTTTCTCCGTACTGACCATCACGCTGTCGATACCTTGCAAGGCGACGTTGCGCAGGATAAACGGCGCAACGCTTGCCGGGAGATCCAGCCCTTGCGCCATGCCACAGGCGGCAACGATACCGCCGTACTGAATGCTGGCACACACGTTCGCCAGCGTATGGCTGCCCACGGTATCCACCGCCGCCACCCAGCGCTCTTTTTGCAGCGGTTTACCCGGTGCACTCAACTCGGCACGATCGATAACCTCACTCACGCCCACCTCGTTGCGCAGCCAGTCAGCCTCTGCCGGGCGGCCCGTGGAAGCCACCACCTGATAACCCAACTGCGCCAGAATCAATGCCGCACAGCTGCCTACGCCGCCGCTGGCACCGGTCACCAGCACCGGACCGTCCTCCGGTTTCACTCCGTGGTGTAACACCGCCTCGACGCAGAGCATCGCGGTAAACCCAGCCGTACCAATCGCCATCACATGCCTGGCGTCTGAACCCTGTGGCAACGGTGCCAACCACTCAGCGCTCACCCGCGCCTTACCCGCCAGGCCGCCCCAGTGTTTTTCCCCAACGCCCCATCCGGTCAACAGCACCTTGTCACCGGCTTTGTACGCTGGGTTAACGCTTTCTATCACTGTGCCAGCAAAATCAATGCCGGGCACCATCGGGAATTTACGCACGATAGGACCGCGCCCCGTGATGGCCAGCGCATCCTTGTAATTGATGGAGGAGTAGTCGATGGCGACCGTTACATCACCTTCCGGCAATGCACTTTCCTCTTGTGTCACCAGTGCCGCATGATAATTGCCTTCAACCTTGTCGATCACGATTGCATTGAACATATAAACCTCGTCTCCGTATCGTTCGCCCGCCGGGGGAACGCAGCCGTAAAATTCACCACATTAATTATTGACCGATCGTCTATAAATTAATACCACGGTAACTGTCATCACATTGCGTTTCAAGCGAAGCGCCACAACCGGCATTGAAGAGTGAGAAAAGTTTGTTATTTATCAATTTCACGGCGGTGAAAAGCACGCGGCTGTCAGCGCGATATTTCATCATCCGAGCGATAACCGAGGGCATGGGAAAAGAAGTACCAGAATTCATTCAGCGGTTGCGTGGATTGGTACAGCTTGGCTCTCATCACCGCCCCTTCCCAACCGCTCCAGAACATCTCCGCCACCTGCTCGGGTGGCGTCGTCGTGCGGATTTCGCCCGCGATCAGTGCCGCCCGCAAACAGGTTTCCACCAGCCCTTGCCATGCATTGAGAATCTGCTGCAACTGCCCTCTGAACGCATCGGGCAATCCGGGCGTTTCCTGCATCAGATTCCCCACCAGACAACCCCGGGTGAAGGCGTATTTCTGCATGCCTTGGCCTGCATCCGCCACAAAATGGCTGAGGCGTTTCATCGGCATTACGGAGGCATCCGACAGGAATTTATTCAGCTTATGTTGAAAGAAGCTGTCATAGGACGCGAGCACCGTGCGCCCATAATCCTCTTTATTTTCAAAATAGTAATAAAAAGAACCTTTGGGAACACCGCCGTTTTTCACGATGGCATCAATGCCGGTGGAGAGAAAGCCGTTTTGCGTCAGCAATGCCAACCCGCTGCGAATCAGCACTTCGCGCGTGTCTTTATAGCTCGCATCGGTTTTTGGCGGCCGACCTCTGCCGCGTGGCGCAATATCCGTACTCACATCAGCCTCCTGAGATCCAACGGCTAAAATCATACACCCATGACCATCATTTCACTATGGCAGGGCGCAGCGGGACTCTGTCTGATACGGCAAGGTTTAACCAAGTATGACATAAAGCAAGAAATCGATAATATAAGATAATATTTCTCATTCTCATCAATATTCCTGCGATAAACTACGCCTCTGTTTCCACTCTGGTTTCTCTGGCCCGATGATCGTTTCACACGCAACGACACAAAAAAGCGCAGCCTGCCTGGCATTACTGGCGGTGTTACTGCTGTTTGTCGCTCCGGTGATATCCAAGGGGCGCGCCGAGCGGATGCCGTTACCGCAAACCCACGAAATGGCGATGAATCATCACAGCACAGCGCCTGCGGCACACGATCACGCCGCCATGATGCAGCAACAAGGGTTTGCCTGCGGCTACTGTGAACTGCTGGTGCATGTGCCCTTTGTCGTCGGCCTATTCATCCCTATGGTGTGGCTGACGGTGCTGTTAGCACGGGCACCGCCGCTACCCCGCGTTCTGCCTCCGCGTTGTCCCCCGCTTGATACCACGCATCTTCCGCGCGCACCGCCACGCCTTCATCTGTCACTCACAGCGTAAATTTCCCTTTCCACAGTAACCGGTTATCGGATTAACACCGTGGACACGTCGTGCCCGTAACGCTCGCGCTGATGGGCCGGGGAGATGTCATCCCGTTCGAAATGCACATCCGCCTTTCGCAACGACATACCCTTTTTATCCACCGGGATCAGGTGGCTCCCGATCGTGGCGTTTTTCATACGCACGATCGAAGACAGGTGAAAGTAATGAAAAAAACTAAAATGTTAACCACATCACTGGCGGTGTTTTGCACCTTACCGCTTCAGGCAACGGCCAGCGAAAAAAGCACACACCAGCATGATGAAGGTGATGTGATGACGGTGACGGCCCCGGTCTATTCGCCGTTAACCATTGTGACCTCCCCCAAAACCCCGCGCCAGCCCGTCCCGGCCAGCGATGGGTCGGATTACCTGAAAACCATCCCCGGCTTTAGCCAAATTCGCAATGGTGGCACCAACGGTGACCCGGTGTTTCGCGGCATGTTCGGATCGCGTTTGCGGCTGCTTACCAACGATGGTGAAATGCTCGGTGCCTGCCCGGCGCGTATGGACGCCCCCAGCTCTTATATCTCGCCGGAAAGTTACGATTTGCTCACGCTGATCAAGGGGCCACAGAGCGTGCTGTGGGGACCGGGTAACTCTGCGGGCACGCTGCGCTTCGAGCGGCTCCCCCCTCGGTTCACGCAGGCGGGCGCCAAAGGAAATGTCAGCCTGCTGGCCGCCTCCAACCGCCGCTGGGATCAAAATGCGGATATCAGCGTTGGCAACGAGCAAGGCTATCTCCGGTTGACGGGAAACAAATCCCGCGCCAACGACTACAAGGACGGAGACAACCGCCGCGTGCCCTCAAAGTGGGATAAGTGGAACAGCGATATCGCGCTGGGATGGACACCGGATAAAGATACGCTGCTGGAACTCTCCGCTGGCAAAGGCGATGGCGAAGCACGCTACGCGGGACGCGGCATGGATGGCTCGCAGTTCAAGCGCGAAAGCCTTGGCCTGCGTTTTGAAAAGAGCAACATTGGCACCCTGCTCGATAAGTTCGAAGCCAGCGCCTATTACAACTATGCCGACCATGTGATGGATAACTTCAGTTTGCGTACGCCGGGCAGCATGTCGATGGGCGGTATGTCTATGCCGATGGCGGCGATGGCGATGCGTCTGGATCGCCGCACCGTCGGCGGCAGGATGATGACCACCTGGCTGTGGCAGGATTACCAGTTGCAAACCGGTGTTGATACCCAGTTGAATACCCACCGCAGTTTGGACAACGGCCGTTGGGATAAAGATGCCCGTTTCCACAATTATGGCCTGTTCGGTGAACTGACCTGGGAGGCCAGCGCACAAAACAAGGTTATTGTCGGTACCCGACTGGATCGAGCGCAAGTCGATAACTTCACCACAGCAGAACAACCCAGCCGCAGTGCCACGCTGCCCGCTGGCTTCCTGCGCGTGGAGCATTCCGTCGCCTCGCTGCCGTTGATGGTCTATGCCGGCGTAGGCTACACCACGCGTTTCCCTGATTACTGGGAGCTTTTCTCGCCTAAACGCGGCCCCGGAGGCAGCGCCAGCGCCTTCGATAACCTGAAAACGGAGAAAACCACCCAGTTGGATATCGGCGCGCAATACAAAGGAGAGCGCCTGACCAGTTGGGTCTCTGCCTATGCGGGTCGGGTGAATGATTTTATTCTGTTTCGTTACGATGCCAACAATGCCCGTATAAGCCAGGCGGATAACGTCAACGCACTCACCCTGGGCGGCGAAACCGGCTTGAGCTATCAGTTGACCGACCATTGGAAAACCGATGCCAGTCTGGCGTATTCCTGGGCCGAAAACCGTTCAAACGGTCGTCCGCTGCCGCAAATCCCGCCGCTGGAAACACGCTTGGGGCTCTCCTGGGAATCCGGCAACTGGAGCAGCGGCGGCTTGCTGCGGCTGGTCAGCAGCCAGAACCGGTTAGCGGCTAATGAAGGCAACGTGGTCGGTAAAGATTTTGGCAGCAGCAGCGGTTTCGCCATTTTCTCTGCCAATCTGGCGTATAGGGTGACGGAGCAGGTGAAGGTCAGCGCAGGCGTCGATAACCTGTTTAACACCGCCTACAGCGAGCACCTGAATCTGGCCGGTAACAGCAGCTTTGGCTACTCCGCCAATACCACGATGAATGAGCCGGGAAGAACCTTCTGGGGCAAAATTAACGTGACGTTCTAAACCCATGCCGATGCCGGCGGCACGTTTGCCGTCGGCAATGAGAGCAACACATTGAGCGCCGCGATATCTTGCTCAGAGAGTAAGGGATTTTTCATTACCAGATACACATCCAGCGCATCCCTGAAATCCGGTACCACCGTCAGTTGGTGCGCATCAGCGATCGCTTGCGACACCATACCCACACCGCCCCGGCTTTTCATTAATGACATACTGACTTGTTCACTGCCGGAATCGTAAACCGCTTTCCCCTGCACCCACGGCTGATGCAGGGCAACAAAGCGATCGAAGACACGGGCATAAGCGCACTCCGCCACCGGTTTGATCAACGGTGCCTGTGCCAGCAGGGTGCCCGGCGCCATCGCGGCCACGATCGACACCTTCAGTGCATCAATCAAGCACATAGGGTCATCACAGTGCGCCGGACAACCAATTACCACTGCCATATCGGCATCGCCATTGGCCAGTTTGGTCAGGTTTTCCGGTGATTCAGAACTGCTGAATACGATGCGGTAACCGCGCAGCGTATCCATCATAAAGTTCATGATGCAGTGATTAATATCCAGCGAAAACGTGCTGTTCAGCGCGATGTGTAACGTCGTTGGCGCATGCTGGCGCAACTGATCGACCTTGCGTTGCAGTTGCTCCGCCGTTCTGACCATCGCGGTGATTTCTGGCAGCATCTGCTGACCCTCCGGGGTCAGCGACACGCCCTTGTTGGTGCGGTTAAGCAACCGCAGACCCATGTGTTGTTCCAGTTTTTTGATTTGCGCCGCCAGCGCCTGAACCGTCAGACAGGCGTCATCGGCCGCCGCCGTCAGCGAACCTAACTGGACGATTTTTAAAAAGTGCTTCAGTACCTTGCTGTCCATACGCCACCCGACCGCCTTGATTCTCTCGTTATAGCAGTCGTCGTTATCCTTTTCAACGCAGCGTAGGGTGTGCATCGACTACCGGTACACCGGATGGCAACAGCACAGATCTACCACCTGCTTACGAACCCGATCGCGCACCGTCCTCTGCGCGCTTTCATCGTGTTGCAACGCATCCAGTACATCACACAGCCAGCCGGCCAGTCGCTCGCACTCGGTGACGCCAAAACCGCGCGTGGTGACTGCCGGTGTGCCAATGCGCAGCCCGGAGGTGACAAACGGCGAACGGGGATCGTTAGGCACGGTATTTTTATTCACGGTGATATAGGCATCACCCAGCGCCGCATCGGCGTCTTTGCCCGTGTAAGCGCGATCGGAAAGGTCAATCAGCATCAGGTGGTTATCCGTACCGCCCGAGACAATCTTGTAACCACGCTGTTGCAGCACCACCGCCATAGCGCGGGCATTGGTCACCACCTGACGCTGGTAGGTAGTAAACTCAGGACGCAGCGCCTCCTTGAAAGCCACGGCCTTGGCAGCAATCACGTGCATCAACGGCCCGCCCTGAATACCGGGGAATACGGCAGCATTGAGCTTTTTGTAGAAATCCTCACTTTGCCCTTTGGCGAGGATGATGCCGCCACGCGGGCCGCGCAGGGTTTTATGGGTGGTACTGGTTACCACGTGAGCATAGGGCAACGGATTGGGGTATTCCCCTGCCGCGACCAGACCGGCAACATGGGCCATATCCACCCAAAACACCGCCCCGACTTTATCGGCGATGGCACGCATCCGCGCCCAGTCTTTGTAGCGCGAATAGGCAGAAAAGCCCCCGATCAACATTTTCGGACGGGTTTCCAGCGCAATACGCTCCATCTCGTCATAGTCGATAAGCCCGGTCTCAGGATCGAGCCCGTAAGGCACAATCTTGTAGTGACGGCCCGAGAAGTTGGACGGATTGCCGTGCGTCAGGTGTCCCCCCTGCGCCAGGTTCATGCCCATTACGGTATCACCGGGATTGGTGAGCGCCAGAAACACCGCCGCATTGGCCTGAGCCCCCGCGTGAGGCTGCACATTGGCATAATCGCAGTCGAACAGTGCTTTCGCGCGCTCAATGGCTAAACGCTCCGCCACATCAACAAACTCACAGCCGCTGTAATAGCGCTTGCCAGGGTAACCTTCGGCGTATTTGTTGGTGAACACGGAATTCTGGATAGCCATCACCAACGGGCTGGCATAGTTCTCAGAAGCAATCAGCTCGACGTGCTCCTCTTGGCGGCGTTCTTCATTCAGGATGGCATCCGCCAGTTCAGGATCGACATCGGTCAGGGTAAGGGAAGCGTCATACATGGCAAGGTCCTCTCAATTAAAATAGTGGTATTCAATGCATCGATGGCAAATGGGTATTATTGCGATGGCTCGCCAGGCCAGTAATGGCTGTCAGGCAGCGCACGCGCGCCGAAGATGGCCTGCCCGACGCGCACCACGGTGGCCCCCTCTTCGATGGCTATCTCAAAATCACCCGACATCCCCATCGATAGCGCATCCAGCTCAATCATTGCGGGAGCACTCTGCCGCAATTGATCGCGCAGGGTGCGCAATAGCACAAAGCACTCGCGTACGCGTTCCGCCTCACTGGAAAAGCGCGCCAGCGTCATCAACCCACGCACCCGCAATGCCGTGAAAGCAGGCAATGCCTGAATAAATTCCGCTACGCTCTCGGGCGCGAGGCCATATTTGCTGACTTCACCGGAGGTGTTGACCTGCACAAACACATCCAGCGAACGTCCTTCATGTTGCAGACGGCGATCCAGCGCTTCGGCGAGTTTCAGGCTGTCCAGCGCCTGAAACTCGCTGGCGAAACGCGCCACCAGCCGAGCCTTATTGGTTTGCAAATGGCCGATAACCGACCATTGCAAATCGCTCAGATCCTGCATGGCCTCCCATTTCCCCATCGCTTCCTGTACCTTGTTTTCGCCCAGCATGCGGCAACCCGCCGCATACGCCAGTCGCAGGTTGCTTTCGGGTTTGGTCTTGCTGACCGGCAGCAGGCGCACCGTGGCCGGATCGCGCCCCACGCGCTGACAGGCCGCCGCGATACGCGCCTGCACCGCCGCCAGATTGTGTCGGAAATCCTCAACGGTCGTGGCCTCAGGATAAAGGCCGTGGCGATCGTGATGGGTCTGTGTGCTCTCAGGAAGCGATGCGCGTGAAGTAGAAGATGACATGGCCTGACGTTAACTCCTGAAAAAGGAAACAAACGGGTTGTAGCACGTAGCGGTTGTACCCATTATTTATAGCGCTAAAATGGCCTGATTAACCCTGCCAATTACCCGAACAGAGACAGACCAATTGTTTAAACATGCTCAGCTTGAGTCGGTTAAAGCCTGGATCGGCGATCCGGCACAGCGCGCCCTGCCGCTGCACGTGCGCATACAGCGGGCGGTGCGCCAGTTGATCCTTGATGGCGTTTTGGATGTGGGCAAGCCATTGCCCGCATCGCGCGCGTTAGCGACGTCGCTGGGCGTTTCCCGCGACACCATCGAATCGGCTTATGGGCAGTTGCACGCGGAGGGTTTCATTGAGCGGCGAGTGGGCAGTGGCAGCTTTGTCTCTGAACGCACACGGCGTTTACCGGGGCGCGGCAAACCTCGTCGTGCGCAGGCGGATAGCGAGACCCCGCGCCTCAGCCAGCGTGGTAGCGCCATGTTTCAGGGCGGTGGCGTGCGCGACTTTCTTATCTCTCGCCCTTTTGCACCGGGCGTGCCGGAAACGCGCAGTTTCCCACTCGCCGTCTGGGAACGTCTGGAACGGCAGGTACTGAAAGAATATGGCACGCGGGCGTTGCTGCACAGCCCACCGCAGGGTATGGAGCCTCTGCGCCGGGCCATTGCCAACCATGTTAATCTGGAGCGCGGCGCACGCGCAACGCCCGAGCGGGTGCTGGTGCTCACCAGTTCCCAACAGGCATTGACGCTGTGTGCCCAGGTCTTGCTTGATGTGGGCGACAAAATCCTCCTCGAAGACCCGGCCTATCACGGCGCGCGCAAAGCGTTCGATGCGGCAGGCCTCATCAGCGTGCCGGTACCGCTGGATGCCGATGGGGTAAGAGTGGACCAGCTGTTTACCGCCGCGGCCGCATCGGAAGTTCCGCCCAGAGCGGTGTTTCTGACACCGTCGCACCAGTTTCCTTCCGGCGCCACGCTGTCTCTGGATAGACGACTGGCCGTCATTGAGTGGGCCAGACAACACCACAGCTGGATCATCGAGGACGACTATGACAGCGAGTTCCACTATGCGGGTAAACCCACTGCCTGCGTACAGGGACTGGACCTGCACGAACGCACGATCTACATCGGCACCTTCACCAAATCCCTGTTTCCCGGCCTGCGTATCGGCTATATGGTGCTGCCGCCATCGCTGGTGGCCCCCATGACCGTGGCCCGCACCCTGCTGGACGGCCACAGCGCCCCCATCCCCCAGCTCACACTGGCGCGCTTTATCGAAGATGGTCACTTTGGTGCCCACGTGCGCACCATGCGCCTGCTGTATGCCGAACGTCGCGATGTGTTGGCCCGGCTGGTGCGACAACATCTGGCCGATGTCGTGGAGCCGTTGGTGCCCAGCGGCGGCATGCAAATGCCCTGCGTGTTTATCCGCGATATCCCCGAACGTGAGGCGGTTGAGTGTGCCCGTCAGGCGGGTGTTGACCTGCTCGGACTCTCGACACTCTCCGCCTTGCATCAACACCGCACCGGCTTTCTGATGGGGTTCGCCGCCCACACGCCCTATGAACTGGAGATCGCGGTGAAGACGTTGGCAAACGTCCTCAAAAAAAACTTCATATGCCTGAAAAACAATTGAATTTACCGCATTAACAGACCTGCTATTTTCTCGTTTACGGCAAGGGCGTCTCTGCGCACCCGTTGGGCTACGTCAGGTTAAACCAAGGGAAAATCATGTCCATCACTGAGCAAATCAACTACTACCAGCAAAAATTGACGTTTGAAATGGACGCCGCCGATCTGCACACGGCGCGCCAGCAAGGCAAGAACCTGGTGGTGGTCGATGGTCGGCAGCACAGCTATTATCAGATCGAACATATTCCCGGAGCCGTCAATCTGCCCCATCGGGCGCTCTCGTTCGATACCACCACGGCATTGGACAAATCGGCGCTCTACATTTGCTACTGCGACGGTATGGGTTGCAATGGTTCGACGCAAACCGCGCTCAAGCTGCTAATGCTGGGGTTCGAAGTCAAAGAATTGGTTGGCGGGCTGGACTGGTGGAAACGGGATGGCTACCCCACTGAAGGCAGTCAGGGGCAGGCAAAGCGCCCTTTGCAGTGTGGCTGCTGACCCATCGTCCGGAAAATAGTGTTAACCCCCCAACAAAATATCGATTGCTGGTTGCTGTAACCATTTTTTCCTGCGCATGATGCAGAAAGTTTTCATGAGTGTTACAGCAACATGATTAATGTAGCCTTGATTGACGACCACGTAGTGGTGCGTTCCGGTTTTGCCCAATTGCTTTCACTCGAGCCTGATATGCAGGTGGTCGGGCAATATGCCTCGGCCGCCAGCGCCTGGTCATCACTGTTGCGCATGAATATCGATGTGGCGGTGATGGATATTGATATGCCCGACGAGAGCGGGCTGAACCTGCTGGCACGTTTGCGGCAAAAACGCCCGGATTTTCGCGCCATTATCCTCAGCATTTATGACACCTCGGCGTTTGTGCAAAGCGCGTTGGATGCGGGCGCACGCGGTTATCTCACCAAACGCTGTGGTCCGGAAGAGCTGGTGCAGGCGCTACGCGCGGTGCACGCGGGCGGCACCTACCTGTGCGCCGATGCAATGCGCGCCCTGCGCCATCCGCCGCAAAAGTCAGATGCCTTGCATGAATTAACCCCGCGCGAGCGCGAGGTGTTCGATCTGCTGGTGGCGGGTGTCAGCGTTAAAGCCATTGCCGAGCGGCTGGCGCTGAGCCATAAAACCGTGCACGTGCACCGTGCCAACGTGCTTGGCAAGCTGCAATGCGAATCCACCATTGAGCTGGTGCACTTCGCCTTGCAACACCACCTGATCAATAAAGCGTAATACCGCCATGTCTGCACTACGGCGCTGCGGATTGATGCTGTTTCTGGCGCTGTTTTATGGCTTGAGCTGGCTGGCGCTGTGGACCATCAGCTTCTACCTCAATGATAACGGCCAGCAGGCGGCATTGTTATTGCCCCAGGGGCTACGTCTGGCGTTGCTGATTCTGCTAACCCGCCGTTACTGGCCCGTGATCATTGGGGTGGAAACCGCCCTGCTGTTCTGGCTGCACACCCAGCAGTTGCAAACCCAGTGGGTTATTCTGGTATCGGTGTGGGTCAGCCTGCTGCCCGCCTGGCTGACCCACAGCCAATGGCATCGCTACACGTTATACTGGCAGCGGCTGTTGCTGTTGCTGATCGCGGTGTCTCTCAACAGCCTGTTGCAAATGGCACTGCCCGGTGCCGGTTTGCCTTCGCCGCTCACCCATACGCTGCTGGCAAGCCTGACCGGTGGCGTGCTGCTGATCCCGTTTATCTACCTGATCTACGAGTATCTCAAGCAACAGCATTTACAAAATCTGCTGGCACAAAACCTCTCCAATCCGCCGTTACGTACCTCGCTGCTGGTGTGGTGTTCGCTGTTTTTCTCACTGGCGGTAGGTGTGCAAATCTCGTTGTCGCCGGATGTCGAGCGCTTACTGCTGATTGTGGTGTTTCTGCCTAACGTGGTGATGGCCTATGCCTTTGGCTGGCAAGGCGGGGTGCTGGCGGCAATACTGGGCAGCTTGCTGATTACCATCACCCGTCAGATGAGCGGCGCATTTCATGACATTATCGAACTGGAGCTGTTTCTCTCCACGCAGGCGCTGCTCGGCATTGGCCTAGGTATCGCCATCAGCCGTCAACAACAGCTCGCCCAGCGCCTGAACCGCTATCGCCAGCGCCTGGAGCAAGAGCTGAATCGGCGACGCCAGTTGATGCAGCGCCTGGTCTCCACCGAAGAAGAGATCCGTAAGGACATCGCGCGCGAGTTGCATGATGACATCGGGCAAAACATCACGGCGATTCAGATACAAGCGGCGATGATTACCCGTCGACCAGAGCCGTTGCTGACCACGCAGGCGGCTGCGCAAATTACCCAATTGGCACAACGCGTGCACCACACCACACGCCAGCTGCTACGTCAGTTGCGCCCACCGGTGCTAAACGAGATGTCATTGGAAAAGGCGCTACATCATCTGGCGGATGAGTTCGCTTTCGCGCAACGCGGCATCGATTTCCGGCTCGATTATCGCCTACCGCAGCCGCCAACCGACGATACCGTGGTGTTTACCCTTTATCGATTGGTGCAGGAACTGCTCAATAACATCAGCAAACATGCCAATGCTCGCCGGGTGCGCGTTCGCCTGACGCCGCTGCCCGGCATGCTGATGTTGGAAGTCAAAGACAACGGCATTGGCATACCGGAACAGGTACAGGAAGGCTTCGGCTTACGCGGCATTGAAGAACGCGTGCATGCGCTGGGCGGCGAATGGATGTTACAACGACGTAAAGGAACACGCATAATTGTTAAGTTGCCCACAAATTTGCCTTAAAGGGGGCTTGAACTAAGAATAATTCCTATCGGGTTACTACCTTATCTCATCCACTGACGGCACGGCTTTCCTACACTCCCTTCAACCGCTGGAGAACCTCATGAGCGCAGACCCTATCAGTATCAGCGCGCACTACCGCTACTGGCGCGGACGTTTGCTGATTTCCATGGTGGTGGGTTACGCCGCGTTTTATCTCACCCGGCGCAGTGTCACCTTCGCCATGCCCGTCATGCAGGTGGAGCTGGGGCTGGATAAAGCGGATATCGGTTTGCTTGGTACGCTGTTTTATCTGGCGTATGGCGGTTCAAAATTTGTGTCCGGCATGGTGCATGACCGCATAGGCGCACGCTGGTTTATGGGCGTCGGCCTGCTGATGACCGGTGTGCTGAATATCGCATTCGCGTTCAGCGCCTCCCTGCCCGCGCTGCTGTTGGTCTGGACGTTGAACGGGTTCTTTCAAGGGTGGGGATGGCCCCCCTGTGCCAGGCTACTGACCCACTGGTATTCGCGTAATGAGCGCGGGCTGTGGTGGGGATGTTGGAACACCTCGATCAATATCGGCGGTGCTGCGGTTCCTCTGCTTTCCGGCGCACTGGCCGCCAGTCAGGGATGGCAAGCCGCACTGCTGATACCGGGTGCGATAGCGATTGTGCTGGGCGCCATACTTTGCCGCCAACTGTGCGGCACGCCGCAAGAAGAAGGGCTGCCCACCGTGGGCCAGTGGCGGCGCGATCCGCTGGAGTTGCGACAGGAGCAACAGAGTCCGCCCATGCGTCTGGGGCAAATGCTGAACCGCACCATTTTGCGTAACGGCATTATCTGGATCCTCGCGCTCTCTTACGTGCTGGTGTACCTGATTCGCATCGCACTGAATGACTGGGGCAATTTGTGGCTGACGGAGAGTCACGGCGTTCAGCTTCTCAGCGCCAATGTCACGGTGATGCTGTTCGAATTAGGGGGATTGTTCGGGGCGCTGTTTGCCGGATGGGGCTCAGACCTGCTGTTTCGCGGCCAGCGTGCGCCGATGATATTGCTGTTTTCGCTGGGCTTATTTCTCAGCGTAACCGCCATCTGGCTGGTGCCAATTCACCATTATGCTCTGCTGGCGGTGAATTTTTTCAGTATCGGCTTTTTTGTTTTTGGCCCTCAGATGCTTATCGGTCTGGCGGCCACGGAGTACGCCCATAAGGAAGCCGCAGGAACCGTTACCGGATTTCTTGGCCTGTTCGCTTATCTTGGGGCCGCATTGGCAGGGTGGCCGCTGGCACAGTGGATGCAATTCTACGGCTGGTCCGGTTTCTTTGCCTTACTGACACTGGCGGCAGCCTGTGTCGGGCTGTTGCTGATGCCGTTGATGATGGCGGGCACCAGTCGATCGCAAATGCATCCGTCTCGGGGGCCAAACGCTTCAGGCCCGTCCTGACGCTTTTACCACTGATAATAAGGAAGCATTATGAAACTTTCTCTTCTCTCTGCCCTTATCGTTACCGGGATCGCAGCGGCCACGCTGTCCAGTGCGGCACAAGCCAAAGGCCGCCTCGTGGTGTATTGCAGTGCCACCAACGCTTTCTGTGAAGCAGAAACCAAAGCGTTTGGTGAAAAGTATGACGTGCAAACCTCCTTTATCCGCAACGGTTCTGGCAGTACGCTGGCGAAGGTAGAAGCGGAAAAACGTAACCCGCAGGCCGATGTCTGGTACGGCGGCACGCTCGATCCGCAATCGCAGGCCGGTGAGATGGATCTGCTGCAACCTTATGTCTCCCCTGAATTGGCCAATATCATGCCGCAGTTCCGCGATCCGGCGAAACGCAAAGGCAATTACTCCTCCGCGGTCTACATCGGGATTCTCGGCTTTGGCGTCAACACTGAGCGTTTGAAAGAGAAAAACCTGCCGGTACCGCAATGCTGGAAAGACCTCATCGACCCCAGGTACAAAGGGGAAATCCAGATTGCCGATCCGCAAAGTTCCGGCACCGCCTACACCGCACTGGCGACTTTCTCGCAGCTGTGGGGTGAAGATCAGGCCTTTGATTACCTGAAAAAACTCAATGCCAACGTGTCGCAGTACACCAAGTCGGGTATTGCCCCGGCACGTAACGCCGCCCGTGGCGAAAGCGCTATCGGCATCGGCTTCCTGCACGATTATTCACAGGAAAAAGAGAATGGCGCACCGCTGCAACTGGTATCACCGTGCGAAGGCACCGGCTATGAAGTGGGCGGCGTCAGCATCCTGAAAAATGCGCGTAACCTGGAAAACGCCAAGTTGTTTGTCGATTGGGCGCTGTCCAAAGAAGCACAAGAACTCTCCTGGCAAAAGGGCCAGTCCTACCAGATCCTGACCAACACCAAGGCCGAAGCATCACCGCTGTCGCTCAAGCTCGAAGAGCTGAAATTGATCAATTACGACATGGATAAATACGGCGCAGAAGATGTGCGTAAAGCGCTTATCACCAAATGGGTGAATGAAGTCAAGATGGGCAAATAAGCCCACCGCCCCGGCATAAGCCGGGGCACAGATTGCTGACAGACTGACGCGAATACGGTTATTCCCGTATACCTTCCGTCATTCTCGCGCAGGCGGGAATCTCGTACAGACGAAACGCTTTCTTTCTGTGGGAGATCCTCCGTCTACGCGGAGCATGACTCGTCGGCGGAGTGACACTGTCTTCAGTCTCGGTCATTCGTCACCATTGTGACTTTTAGTCAACTCAGAGGGAAACCCATGTCTCACTCACTCGCCTCGGCTCAACGCCCGCAGGCACTGGACGCCATTTTTCTCTGGCTCGCCGTTATCCCGCTCTCGTTCGCGCTGATGCCGGCCTGGAGTTTGGACTACGGCCTGTTCGGTGCCACCCGGGAAGAAGTGCTGCACGCTTACGGCTGGTCTGGCATCAATATCAGCCTGCTGTGGCTGCTGTTACCCTGCGCGCTGTTACTGCGACCACGCACGCCAGCCTCGCGTAAACAGCGGGGTCGCCACCTGTTTGATGCCGGCTATGCCCTGTTTTGCATGCTGTTTATGCTGCTTAGCGCCACCGTGGTACAGCAGGGTATGGGCTATGCCACCATCGGTATCTTTATCGCGTTAGGCGCGATCATGACGCTGGCGATGGCGCGCCTTGAATGGCTGGGCGGCGATCGCTTCGTCATCGGCTCACTGATAGCCATCATTGTGCTGATCGGTATCTTTATTCTCTACCCCAGCATTGCGATTTTCATTCCGATGTTCACCAACAGCGCGGGCGAATTCGTGCCGTTGGGTTTTATGACGGTATTAGGCCAATCGCACATTCTTCGGGTGATCTGGAACTCCTTCCTGCTCGCCATGGCCGTTGGCTTTGGTTGTACCTTCTTTGGGCTGGTGCTGGCGATTTACACCTCGCGCATCGCCAAGCGTACCGCCATTGTCGGGCGCGTGTTCTCCATTCTGCCGATTGTCACGCCGCCGTTTATCGTCGGGCTGGGCGTAACGCTGATGATGGGCCGTTCCGGCTATGTGACCGAGCTGATGGTTTCCTGGTTCGGGCTGACCAACACCAACTGGCTGTACGGTTTCACCGGCATCTGGATTGCACAGGTGCTGGCCTTTACCCCGATGGCCTTTATGATCCTCGACGGTGCGATAAAGAGTATTCACCCGTCGCTGGAAGAGGCGTCCTATACGCTGCGCGCCAACCGCTATCAGACCTTTAACCGCATCTTCCTGCCACTGTTGAAACCGGCGCTGGCGAACGCCTTCCTGATCGTTATTGTGCAGTCACTGGCGGATTTCAGTAACCCGTTGGTGCTGGGGGGCAACTTCGACGTGCTGGCGACGCAGATTTACTTCTATATCACCGGTGCGCAGTTGGATTATCAAGCCGCCAGTACGCTGGGCGTGATTCTGCTGGTGTTCTCGCTGGTGGTATTTTGTATCCAATATCTGTGGATAGGGAAACGCTCCTACGTCACCATTTCCGGCAAATTCAGTCGGGGCGACGTACAGCCGCTGCCGCGCCTGATGGTGTGGGGTGTCACTTTTATCCTCATTGCCTGGGTGGCGTTTAACGGCCTGCTGTACGGCAGCATTTTCTACGGCAGCTTCACCGTTAACTGGGGCGTGGATTACACGCTGACGCTGCAAAACTTCATTACCCTGTTCGGACAAGGTTTTAGCGACGGCGCATGGCCTTCACTGCTCGATACGCTGCTCTACGCAGGGATCGCGGCACCCATCACTGCGCTGTTTGGTCTGTTGATCGCCTATATCGTGGTGCGCCAGCAGTTCCGCGGCAAAAAAACCATCGAGTTCACCACCATGCTCTGCTTTGCCGTACCGGGCACCGTGGCGGGTATCTCTTATATTCTGGCGTTCAACAGCGCGCCCATCTACCTGACAGGCACTGCCGCCATCGTCATCATCTCGATGGTAATGCGCAACGTGCCGGTGGGGATTCGTGCAGGTATTGCCGGGTTGGGCCAACTGGATAAATCGCTGGACGAAGCGTCACTCAGCCTGCGCGCCGGGGCAATGCGTACTATCGTCTACATTTTACTGCCGCTGCTGCGTCCGGCCATTCTCTCCGCGTTGATCTACAGCTTTGTACGCGCCATCACCACCGTCAGTGCCATCGTGTTCCTGGTGACACCAGACACGCGCGTCGCCACCGCCTATATCCTGAATCGCGTCGAGGACGGTGAATACGGGGTGGCTATCGCCTACGGCTCTATCCTGATCGTGGTGATGCTGGCGATCATTTTCCTGTTTGACTATTTGGTTGGCGAATCTCGCACCGCCCGCTCCAAAGCCAAAAACGCACAATAATCAGAAGGTGACTATCGTGAATACTGTATTAAGCCAACACGCCACCGCTGAAGCGGGGCAGGCACCGCGTAAAAACTTCGTTGAACTCAAAGGCGTGACAAAACGCTTTGGCACCAACACCGTGCTGGAAAATCTCGATCTGGCGATTCCACAGGGTCACATGGTGACACTGCTCGGCCCGTCCGGCTGCGGCAAGACCACCGTGCTGCGACTAGTGGCCGGGCTGGAAAAACCCAGTGAGGGCCGCATCTATATCGACGGCGAAGACGTGACCGATCGCTCCATCCAGCAGCGTGACATCTGCATGGTGTTTCAGTCCTATGCATTGTTCCCCCACATGTCGCTGGGGGAAAATATTGGTTACGGCCTGAAGATGCTCGGCAGACCCAAAAGCGAAATTCGCGATCGGGTCAACGAAGCGCTGGCGCTGGTGGATTTGGAAGGCTTCGCCGATCGCTATGTCGATCAGATTTCCGGTGGCCAGCAGCAGCGCGTGGCGTTGGCGCGCGCATTGATTCTTAAACCTAAAGTGCTGCTGTTCGATGAGCCGCTGAGTAACCTGGATGCTAACCTGCGGCGCAGCATGCGGGAAAAAATCCGCGAATTGCAGCAGCAGTTCAACATCACTTCACTCTATGTCACCCACGACCAAAGCGAAGCCTTTGCCGTGTCTGACAGCGTACTGGTGATGAATAAAGGTCACATCATGCAGATGGGATCGCCACAAGCGCTGTACCGTCAGCCCGCGTCACGTTTTATGGCAAGTTTTATGGGCGAGGCGAATATTTTCCCGGCACAACGACAGGCCGACAGCGTAGAGATTTTCGGCTATCGCATTCCCAAACCGGTACATTTTGGTGCGGAAAACGGGGAATGCACCGTGGGCATACGCCCCGAAGCCATTACGCTTGATACGCAGGGCGATGAGAGCCAGCGCTGCTCGGTGCACCATGTGGCTTACATGGGTTCACAGTATGAAGTAAGTGTACTCTGGCACGGGCAATCGCTGCTGTTACAAGTGAATGCCACCCAGCTACAACCCAATGTGGGTGACGATCTCTACTTGCAGATTCACCCTTACGGCATGTTTATTCTCAACCAAGGCTAACACTTGCCTCCCCCTTCAGGGAGCCCATTCGGGGCTCCCTTTTTTTCATCCTTTGCTTTCAAAACAATTTCCGATCGATTTACAGGGGATTGATATACTTAAAAAGCGCGTAGACGTATTTATTACACGATGCGTTTCAGGGTGCGCTGGCTGCCACGACAGGCAGAAACATATCTACGTGGTACCAAGGAGTAGTGACGTGAGTCCACAGCATCAACGCGCGCAACAACGGGGCCGCTGGCTGATTCTCTGCGCCGGGGTATTCCAATTGCTATTGGTACTGCTTTTTACCTTTGTAGAATCACGACAAATCGTGAAACGCGATCTGCAATCCACGGCAAATTTGGCGCTCGATCAGGCGGAAAGCATCACCACCCGCGCCTGGTCACTGCTGGAGGCCCTGCAACCGCTGCAAGGAAAACTGTGTGAAGATATCAGAGACGATCTCCAACGGCTCAGCGCGCAGTTCGCTTACTTTCGCGCCATCGGCCTGACCTATGACAAGAGCATTTACTGCTCCTCGCTGTTTGCCCACAACGCCCTGGAAATCAGCGATGTGATCATGATGCCGCTACCGGAGAAACTGCCTCCTGCCTGGAGCCTCTCCGTTGATCAGATCAAAGATGCCGACATCAGCCCGACGCTCATTTTTATTCGTACGCCAGACGACGGATGGGGCGCTTTTGGTCTGGTTGATGCGCAATATCTGGTGACGTTAATGAATGCCGTCAACAAGCTGCGCGGCTTTCAACTGAACATCCGGGTAGGGGATGGTGATTTGATTCATCCCAGTATCACCGCAGCACCGAATCAGCCTGAATGGCTTTCTGGTGCCGAATATCACATCACCTCTGAACGTTTCCCGATTGCGGTCTCCATTACTGCCCCCGCCGCAGAAATGGGCAAAGCCTGGCAGTTTGCCTTTCTCACGCTGCTGCCGCTTGCACTGGTACTTTCCGCGCTGTTTATTCTGGCCGCGCTGTATTGGCAAAAACGCAAGCTCTCCTTTCAGGACGAATTACGCCGCGGCATCACCAACAATGAGTTTTCTGTCTACTATCAGCCGGTTTACGGCACTGAGGCGCAACGCTGCACCGGTGCAGAGGCGTTATTGCGCTGGCGGCGCGCCGATGGGCAGTGGATTCGCCCGGATGTGTTTATCGCCGCCGCTGAAGCGGAAAATATGATTATCCCGCTGACGCGACATTTGTTGAAACTGGTGGAGGAAGACGTTACCCGTTGGCACATCGAGCCGAATTTTCATCTGGGTTTGAATGTGGCAGCAGAGCATCTGCAAGACAGCGAATTTATCGCCGATATACGCCAGTTTGCGGCTAATGTGGCGGCCCACCGCTTCTTGATAACGCTAGAACTGACCGAGCGCAGCCTCATCAGTGAAGGGCCGGAAGTGGTGCAGCGGTTGCAGCAATTACGTCAGGAGGGCATACATGTCGCGATTGATGATTTTGGCACCGGCCATTGTTCCCTTTCATACCTGCAAAGCTTCCCGCTCGACTATTTGAAAATCGATCAAGGGTTTGTCCGCACCATTTCATCACAGGAAGAAGAGACGCCGATTTTGGATACCATTATCAGCCTCGCTCACCGCCTCAATTTGAAGATCGTAGCAGAAGGGGTGGAAACCGCGCGCCAGTTGCACTACCTGACACAGCACGGGGTTGGCTACATTCAGGGATTCTTGTATGCCAAACCCATGGATAATGAAAATTTTACCGTGTGGCAGCATTACCACGCCAAGCGTAAGTTAACGTCTGGCGAAGAGCATGCCCTGACAGATTCTCTGGAGGGAAAAGAAACGCCGAAGTCCACTTCGGCGTAGTCACGCTATTCAGGATCAGAAGCGATAGCCAAGGCCGATATTGAATCCGTTGAGCTTCGTATCTTTAAACGTTGCGCCTTCATAACCAACATCGACCGTCCAGTTTGCCGCTGGCGCTATCTGGACACCAGCACCATATGCAAAGGCCGAGGCGCGCTGAGTGTCAGACACCTCAATAGCCTTACTTTTATTACTGGCAACCCATTGGTTTTTACCCATACCAATGCCGACTAAACCATAAAAACTAATATATTCGTTAACACGATAGGATGGACCAGCCAGTAGGGAATAATAGTTCACCTTCGATTTCCCTTCATAGACATGACCATCATAATAGAAGCTATTATCTTTATTCCCGCTCCCCATATAGGTTAGCGATCCAATAAAACCAAGCGAGTCATTGGACTGATAGTGATATTTTGCTGTGGCACCACGAATATTGTTAACGCCCTTTGCTTTAGCATTAGCATAACCCAGACTGATTGTCTGTGTATCCGCCTGAGCTATAGCACAGCCCCCCATTGCAGCCAACACCACAGATAATGCCAATAGCTTTTTAGTGATATTCACTTTCACACGCTCCTTTTATGATATCTAACATCCCAAAGACAGAGCGTAAAATGTCAGTTGATGTCAGGCGTGTAAATCAGTGAAATACCTTACTAAAGATCCAACTCAATTATTATCAGCGAGTTATAAAATATATTTTTTATTATCTCTTGAGATACACTGTTGTTTTCTTTAAATAAATCAACAATAGGATAAGATATTATGCAAAAAAAAACGGCAGATGATGTCATCTACCGTTTTCTTATCGCTTCGTCTGAAAAGCATCAGACAAAACTGAGGGAATTTGGTCGGCGAGAGAGGATTTGAACCTCCGACCCACACGTCCCGAACGTGTTGCGCTACCAGGCTGCGCTACTCGCCGAATGCGGGGCGCATCTTACTGCGCCCTCCAAAAAGCGTCAATCCCTTTTTGATAAAAGAGCATACTCGGCGCGCGGTTGACGCGAAAACACACAGCCCTTCGCTCCCATCAACGCGACGGTAATGCGCACCAGTTGTTGCTGGCGTTGATGCCGCCGTCAGTCGAACGATAGCCCAGACAGCCCAATATGGAATCAAACAACTCCTCATGGCGGTGCGTCGTTCCTACTCGCTGCTGCGCTTTCAACTGTTCAAACAGTTGCGTATTTTGCGGTTGTGCCAGGAACTTGTCTGACGCCCACACCAGCATCGGCGAACGGAACTGTTCCGGCGGCGCAACATCACGCGGCGTGCCGTGCAAATGGTAGTTTTCATCAATCGACTCACCGTGATCTGAGGCATAAAACACCAGTGCCTTCTTGTCACGCACCTGATCCAGTACGTTTTTAATGAAGGTGTCGGTATACAACACACTGTTATCAAATGCGTTGATCAGTTGTTCGCGTGAGCAAGAGGCATCAACTCCCATACATTCAGGCTGATAGCGCGCATAACTGCGCGGGTAGCGCATGGAATAGAGATAATGAGAGCCTTTGGTATGCAGTACGATCACATGCTTCCCCTTGGGATAGCGCGCTAACGACCCCTTCACCTCGTCGACCAATAACATGTCGTCGACAGATTTGCCTTCATTACGCTCTTCGGAAGCAATCATTTCGCGGAATGAGTAATTGTTAGCGTTAATGCTGTTATAGAACCAGACCTCACTTTGCATCGCGAACAGTTCTGAGGTGAACCCCAGTGAACGCAGCACATTGAAAATATTTTGTTCTTTCAAGCTGCGTTGCGGATTGTTCTCCGCCCCGCCTTCACGCACGAACATGCAGCGCATGGAGAGTTTGGTTGAGGTATCACATGACTGACCACGAAACGCCACCAGATTGCGCTCTTTTGACAGCTGCGGTGTGGTATCGCGCTGATAACCGAGCAGCCCCATGTGATCCCAGCGGGTGGTCTCCCCCAGGATAAAAACCACATAGGTATCCTCAATGCCAGCAGGGGCTACGTAGGTAAAATTTTGGGCGGGGTCGAACAACTCTGCCGCATCCTGGCTTTCATCATATTGGGTGTAAGCGAACAGCCCCAACGCCGAGATCCAGTTGGATGGCAAATACGAGTGAGCAATGACACCACCATAGCTGGGCAAATCGATGTTGGTTCGTTTTTCCGTGCGCTTTTGCTCGGTCCCCATATATTCCATGGTGCCCCATACCAGCGCGACAACGGCAAACAGGATCGCCACGGGTTTTATGCGTTTACCCGGCGTTTTTAATTGTTCAATCAGGGTATTGCGCAAATCAGCTTTCCAGATGATCGCTAAAGGCATCGCGCTGACGCACAGCGTCCAGACCATAAATTGCCAGCCGATCACCTCCTTTGACAAATCAATATCCGTGGTCATCACGGCAGCAATTATCCCGTAGCCAATAACCACATTAAAAAACGTCATGTAGTAACTGGCAGCAACAGAAAACAACACTAACAGTGAGGCTATCAACCGGTAGAAATAACGCCCACCTAGTGAGAGCAAGCGCATCAGGAAAAATGTGAACAACACACTGAGCGATAATTCAATCAGCGCAGGCAGGAATTTGGCAATAGCAGATCCAGAAGGGGAAACGATATCATCGAAGCGGCGGTAATAGACGGAGACATTGAGAAACAATCCAATATAAACGGCGAGAAACAACGACAAAGCAGACTGCGAAAAAGAGGTAATCACCGACATCTTACTCTGGCTCCAGCATAAACCAAGACTTCTTTAAAAGAATTAGGACACAGAAATAATTGATGAGTTCATGAATAATATACTTTTTTAACGCTCATCTTGGTTTTTACAAACGCCCCGTTATTAAACGTAAACACCGCTAATGTTTTTATCAGACGCGTAGAGTAGCGCACAACACCCTGCGCCAGTGATAAATTCAGACCGGGATAGTCCTTTACCGTTGCAATGAAATTTTATGGATACAGCGGATAGTTTTCGTTCCCTGCTTAATCCAGCGCGTTATTATTTTCACCACTTGCAAAGAAGGCCGGTGAGGTAAGGGTTTTTTTGTCGTATCAGGCACGGAATCAAGCCTTTTTTCCAGCCGTTGCCACCAGGAATAACGATCCCAGCACACTGAAAAACGCTTTTCCTGAGCCACATGCGTCACGGCCCGCACGTGGGGGTCGGATATTGATGTTCGCACCAGCATCGTCAATGATTGCAGCAGCACCAGGAAAAACAACACGGTGCCGTATTGGAGAACGAATTGTCTCATAAGCGCATCCTTTACGTTTCTGCCGTTATGCTGGCACACACCAAAACGCCTCAGAAACCAAAAAACGCGCGAAAAATGCATAGCACATGAAAATTTAAGCAAACTATCGAATGCGATCACGAATCAGGTCATCACGCGATGTGATATCAGGCAACGCGACGGTAAAGATTAGTGCGTGTATAATGCAAAATTCGCACAACCGCGACAGTCAACCGGTTCCATCACATTCACGATATATTACGTTCATCACTATGGCTCAAGGCACGTTATACATTGTTTCCGCCCCCAGCGGCGCGGGAAAATCCAGTTTAATAAATGCGTTACTGAAAACGCAGCCGTTGTATGACACCCAGGTGTCGATTTCCCATACCACCCGCGCCAAACGCCCGGGCGAAAACCACGCAGAACACTATTTCTTCGTTTCTGTGGATGAATTTAAGCGTATGATTCAGGAAGATGCTTTCCTTGAGTACGCGGAAGTCTTTGGCAACTACTACGGTACGTCCAAAGCCGCCATCGAACAGGTGCTGGCAACCGGCGTAGACATTTTTCTGGATATCGATTGGCAGGGCGCGGAGCAAATCCGCCGCAGGATGCCGCAGGCGCGCAGCATCTTTATTCTGCCGCCGTCCAAAGAAGAGTTGGGCCGTCGTCTGCGCGGACGCGGTCAGGACAGCGATGAGGTGATTGCGCGGCGTATGGCGCAAGCCGTGGCAGAAATGACACACTACGCGGAATACGATTATCTGATCGTTAACGATGATTTCGATCTGGCGTTGTCCGATCTGAAAACCATCATCCGTGCTGAACGCCTGTTGCTGAGCCGCCAGGCATTGCGGCATGATGCATTAATCACCAAACTATTGGCAGACTGACATCACTTTCAGTATGATGCGCAGTCATTTTATTTCCTGTGGAGTAGCACATTATGGCACGCGTAACTGTTCAAGACGCTGTTGAGAAAATTGGTAACCGTTTTGACCTGGTGTTGGTCGCTGCTCGCCGCGCCCGCCAGATGCAAGCAGGCGGAAAAGATCCGCTGGTCCCTGAAGAGAACGACAAATACACCGTGATTGCGCTGCGCGAAATCGAAGAAGGCCTGATCAACAACCAGATTCTGGATGTGCGTGAGCGTCAGGAACAGCAAGAGCAAGAAGCCGCAGAGATCCAAGCGGTCACCGCGATTGCTGAAGGTCGTCGTTAATCTCGCTACGGGCCGCCCTTGTATATCTTCGAAAGCCTCAATCTGCTGATTCAGCGCTATCTGCCGGAAGACCAGATCAAGCGCCTTCAGCAGGCTTATATTGTTGCACGTGATGCTCACGAGGGGCAGACTCGCTCCAGCGGTGAACCCTACATCACCCATCCCGTCGCCGTTGCCGGTATTCTGGCGGAGATGCGTCTTGATTATGAGACGCTGATGGCCGCGCTGTTGCATGACACTATCGAAGATACACCCACCACCTACCAGGATATTGAACAACAATTCGGCAAGAGCGTCGCCGAACTGGTAGATGGCGTCTCGAAGCTGGACAAGCTGAAATTCCGCGATAAGAAAGAAGCGCAGGCCGAGAACTTCCGCAAGATGATTATGGCGATGGTGCAGGATATCCGCGTCATTCTCATCAAACTGGCTGACCGCACGCATAACATGCGTACGCTGGGCTCGCTGCGTCCTGATAAGCGTCGCCGCATTGCGCGTGAAACGCTGGAAATCTACAGCCCGCTGGCGCACCGTTTGGGTATTCATCATCTGAAAACCGAGTTGGAAGAGCTGGGTTTTGAGGCGCTGTATCCAAACCGTTATCGGGTGATCAAAGAAGTGGTGAAAGCCGCGCGCGGCAACCGTAAGGAAATGATCCAAAAAATCCTTTCCGAAATCGATGGGCGGTTGAACGAAGCAGGCATTCCCTGTCGCGTCAGTGGACGCGAAAAACACCTCTATTCCATCTACTGCAAAATGCACCTGAAAGAACAGCGTTTCCACTCCATCATGGATATCTACGCGTTTCGGGTGATCGTTAAAGAGCTGGATACCTGCTATCGCGTGCTCGGACAGGTGCACAGCCTGTACAAACCGCGCCCCGGTCGCGTCAAAGATTACATCGCCATTCCAAAGGCTAACGGCTACCAATCGCTGCATACCTCGTTGATTGGACCGCACGGCGTGCCGGTGGAAGTGCAGATTCGCACCGAAGACATGGACCAGATGGCCGAAATGGGTGTGGCCGCTCACTGGGCTTACAAAGAAGGTGAAAGCAGCACCACGGCACAGGTACGCGCTCAGCGCTGGATGCAGAGCCTGCTGGAACTGCAACAAAGTGCGGGCAGTTCGTTCGAATTTATCGAGAGCGTCAAATCCGATCTCTTCCCTGACGAAATGTACGTGTTCACCCCGGAAGGGCGCATCATCGAGCTACCGGCTGGCGCGACGCCGGTCGATTTTGCCTACGCGGTACATACGGATATCGGTCACGCCTGCGTCGGCGCGCGCGTCGACAGACAGCCCTACCCGCTCTCCCAATCGCTCAGCAGTGGGCAGACGGTAGAGATCATTACCGCGCCCGGCGCTCGCCCCAACGCAGCCTGGTTGAACTTTGTCGTCAGCTCGCGCGCTCGCGCCAAGATTCGCCAAATGTTGAAGAACCTGAAGCGTGACGATTCGGTGAGCCTGGGACGTCGTTTATTGAACCACGCCTTGGGTAATGGCAGAAAACTCAGCGATATTCCGCAAACCAATATCCAGCTTGAGCTGGATCGCATGAAACTCACTTCGCTGGACGATCTGCTGGCAGAGATTGGCCTCGGTAACGCCATGAGCATCGTGGTGGCGAAAAACCTGTTGGATGAGCAGCCGTTACAGCAAGAGCATACCGGTTTGCGTAAGCTGCCGATCAAAGGTGCAGATGGCGTATTGATTACGTTCGCCAAATGCTGCCGCCCGATCCCCGGTGACCCGATTGTGGCGCACGTCAGCCCCGGCAAGGGTTTGGTTATCCACCATGAATCTTGTCGAAATATTCGCGGCTACCAGAAAGAGCCGGAAAAATTCATGGCGGTTGAGTGGGATAAGGTTACGGAACAAGAGTTTATCGCTGAGATTAAAGTCGATATGTTCAACCATCAGGGGGCATTAGCCAACCTGACCGCAGCGATCAATGCCGCCAACTCCAATATCCAGAGCATCAATACGGAAGAGCGGGATGGTCGCGTCTACAGCGCGTTTATCCGTTTGACCACGCGCGATCGAGTACATCTGGCTAATGTCATGCGTAAAATCCGCGTGATGCCTGATGTCATCAAAGTGACCCGTAATCGCAACTGATCGCCACCGTATCAGTGATAGCCCTGACGATCCCGGTCGCACACGCGGCACCGGGATAACGCAAGAGACATCGTATGACACCAGAACGCTACGCCCGCATCAAAGAGATGCTGACCAGCCGCCAACCCGATTTGACGGTGTGTATGGAGCAGGTGCACAAACCCCACAACATTTCCGCCGTGATTCGCACCGCCGATGCGGTCGGCGTACACCAAGTCCATGCCGTTTGGCCCACCAGCCGTATGCGTACACTGGTGTCATCGGCGGCAGGCAGCAACAGTTGGGTACAGGTCAAAACGCACCGCACTATCGCCGATGCCGTCTCGCATTTAAAAGCCCAAGGCATGCAGATTCTGGCAACCAATCTTTCCGCCAGGGCAGTGGATTTTCGCGAGGTCGATTACACGCGACCGACCTGCATCCTGCTCGGTCAGGAAAAAACCGGCATCACGCAGGAAGCGCTCGCGCTGGCGGATCAGGACATCATCATTCCGATGATCGGTATGGTGCAATCGCTGAACGTGTCGGTCGCCTCCGCGCTGATCCTTTACGAAGCCCAACGCCAACGTCAAAATGCGGGTATGTACCAACGTGACGTGGCCATGCTTGATGACGATGAGCAACAGCGCTTGCTGTTCGAAGGGGGCTACCCGGTGCTAGCGCGCGTAGCGACGCGCAAAAAACTCCCCCGCCCGCAGATCGACAATCAGGGCCAGGTCATTGCCGACACGGCGTGGTGGGCTGCCATGCAATCCGCCGCCGAATAGCGAGACAATCCATGAAAAGCCACCTGCTGAATAACCAACCGTTGAACACCCTCGCGGGGGTCGGTGCCAGTCAGGCGGCTAAACTCGCGCGCCTCGGGTTGGAAACCGTGCAGGATGTGCTGCTGCACCTGCCGCTGCGTTATGAAGATCGCACCCACCTTTATGCGATTGGCGACCTGCTGCCCGGTATCTATGCCACGGTGGAAGGTGAGGTGTTGCGCAACGATATCGTCTTTGGCCGCAAACGCATGCTGACCTGCCAGATCAGCGACGGTAGCGGCGTACTGACGATGCGCTTCTTCAACTTCAATGCTGCCATGAAGAACAGCCTGGCGCCAGGCCAGCACGTTATCGCTTACGGTGAAATCAAGCGAGGCAAGAACGGCGCGGAAATCATCCACCCGGAATACCGCGTGCAGGGCGACGCACAGCAACCGGTGGACTTACAGGCCTCCCTGACGCCGGTTTACCCAACCACAGAAGGGGTGCGTCAGGCCACACTGCGCAAATTGACCGATCAGGCGCTGGAGCGTCTGGATGCACAGCCGATAGAAGAGCTGCTGCCGCAGGAGCTAAGCCGCGGCATGATCGGGCTGCCTGAAGCGTTACATACTCTGCATCGTCCCCCGGCG
Source organism: Candidatus Symbiopectobacterium sp. NZEC151 (assembly GCF_025962655.1). Lineage (GTDB taxonomy): Bacteria > Pseudomonadota > Gammaproteobacteria > Enterobacterales > Enterobacteriaceae > Symbiopectobacterium. The sequence goes on from NZ_JAGFPE010000007.1 coordinate 240,028, forward strand.
GGCACGCAACTGAGTGAGCTTGAACACGGCAAACACCCGGCACAAGTGCGTTTAATCATGGAAGAGCTGCTGGCGCATCACTTAAGCATGCTGGCGGTACGCGCTGGTGCGCAGCGCCATCGCGCCCTTGCACTGCAAGCACAGGACGAATTAAAAACGCGGTTGTTAGCCGCCCTCCCGTTTGCGCTGACTCAGGCGCAAACCCGCGTCATCAACGACATTGAAGCCGACATGGAGAAACCGTTCCCCATGATGCGTCTGGTACAAGGGGATGTCGGCTCGGGAAAAACCCTGGTGGCAGCCATGGCGGCACTGCGCGCCATCGCTAACGGTAAACAGGTGGCGCTAATGGCACCCACCGAGCTGCTGGCGGAACAACACGCCATCAACTTTCGCCAGTGGTTTGAACCCCTTGGCATTGAGGTCGGCTGGTTGGCTGGCAAGCAAAAGGGCAAAGCCCGCGTGGCGCAGCAAGAGGCCATCGCCAATGGTCAGGTCAGTATGATCGTGGGCACGCACGCCATTTTTCAGCAGCAGGTGCAATTTAGTGGGTTAGCGCTGGTGATTATCGATGAACAGCACCGTTTCGGCGTGCATCAACGGTTAGCGCTGTGGGAAAAAGGGGTGGAACAGGGCTTTCATCCTCACCAGTTGATCATGACGGCAACACCTATCCCGCGCACGCTGGCAATGACCGCCTATGCCGATCTCGATACATCGGTCATCGATGAGCTGCCGCCCGGCAGAACGCCGGTGACAACCGTCGCCATTCCCGATTCTCGCCGTGAGGATATTATCACCCGCGTCGATCGTGCCTGCCGGGAAGAAGGGCGTCAGGCCTATTGGGTCTGTACGCTGATTGAAGAGTCCGACCTGCTGGAAGCACAAGCCGCTGAAGCCACCTGCGAAGGGCTGAAGGCTGCGCTGCCAGACCTGCGGATTGGGATGGTGCACGGCCGGATGAAAGCGCAAGAGAAGCAGGCGGTGATGCAGGCGTTCAAACAGGGCGAACTGCAACTGCTGGTGGCGACTACGGTGATTGAAGTGGGGGTAGATGTACCTAACGCCAGCCTGATGATCGTCGAGAACCCAGAGCGGCTGGGCCTGGCACAATTGCACCAGTTGCGCGGTCGCGTCGGACGCGGTGCCATCGCCTCTCACTGCGTGTTGCTCTATAAAACGCCGCTGAGTAAAACCGCACAGCAGCGCTTGCAGGTGATGCGTGACAGCAACGACGGTTTCGTTATTGCGCAACGGGACTTAGAGATTCGCGGTCCCGGCGAACTGCTGGGTACGCGACAAACCGGCAGCGCCGAATTTAAAGTGGCGGATTTACTGCGCGATCAGGCACTGATCCCCGAAGTACAGCGCGTGGCACGCCATCTTCATGCCCATTATCCCGAACATGCCAAAGCGCTGATTGAACGCTGGTTACCGGAGCGGGTGCGCTATACCAATGCCTAGCGCCAAGGAGCCGATAGCCCTTGTAGTGCTGCACGCGTATGTAAAGCCCCTCTCCTCGAAGCGTTAAATTGCGCGTCAATACGATAAAAAAATCGACGTTTTTTCACACATTGATAACGCGGTATTCAAAAAATCCCCGCCGTCAGCAGGCATGACAAAAGATTGTTTTATAATCGTTCCGCAAACGATTGCTTTTGCAAAGCAGATCATTAAAATGCCCTCTTTGCCGTTTCAGGACGCCCTTGATTATGACTACCACCACCACGGAACTGCCCCAAACGGAGACGCCAACTGCTGCGCCCCGTAACAGTGAATTGATTTATCGTCTGGAAGACAGACCGCCGTTAGCGCAAACGTTGTTTGCCGCCAGTCAGCATCTTCTGGCCATGTTTGTGGCGGTGATTACGCCAGCGTTGTTGATCTGCCAGGCACTCGGTTTGCCCGCGCAGGATACCCAACACATCATCAGCATGTCGCTGTTCGCTTCTGGCCTGGCGTCCATTCTGCAAATCAAAACCTGGGGTCCGGTGGGATCGGGTTTGCTTTCTATTCAAGGCACCAGCTTTAACTTTGTTACCCCGTTAATCATGGGCGGTCTGGCACTGAAAAATGGCGGTGCCGATGTGCCCACTATGATGGCCGCACTGTTCGGTACACTGATGGTGGCGTCTTTCACTGAAATCATCCTTTCCCGCTTCCTGCATCTGGCGCGCCGCATCATTACGCCGCTGGTCTCCGGCGTGGTGGTGATGATTATCGGCCTGTCGCTGATTCAGGTGGGATTAACATCGATCGGCGGCGGCTTTGCTGCCATGAACGATCACACCTTCGGCGCGCCCAAGAATCTGGCGCTGGCCGCTATCGTCCTGCTGGTCATTATCCTGCTGAACCGCCAGCGCAACCCCTACCTGCGCGTGGCCTCACTGGTGATTGCCATGGCGGTCGGGTATTTTGCCGCCTGGGCAATGGGTATGTTGCCGCAAGACACCTCCAGTACGCACACCGCGGCGATCATGATCCCGACCCCGCTCTATTACGGCCTCGGCTTCGACTGGAACCTGCTGATTCCGCTAATGCTGGTGTTTATGGTGACCTCACTGGAAACCATTGGTGATATCACCGCCACCTCCGACGTTTCCGAGCAACCGGTTAGCGGCCCGCTTTACATGAAACGCCTGAAAGGCGGCGTGTTGGCGAACGGTATGAACTCCTGCCTGTCCGCCATCTTTAACACCTTCCCGAACTCCTGCTTCGGCCAAAACAACGGCGTGATCCAGCTTACCGGCGTTGCCAGCCGCTACGTGGGTTTTGTCGTCTCACTGATGCTGATTGTGCTGGGACTGTTCCCTGCGGTCAGCGGCTTTGTGCAGCACATCCCTGAACCGGTACTGGGCGGCGCAACTATTGTGATGTTCGGCACCATTGCGGCCTCTGGCGTGCGCATTGTTTCGCGCGAGCCGCTAAACCGCCGCGCCATCATGATCATTGCACTGTCGCTGGCTGTCGGCCTGGGCGTATCGCAGCAGCCGCTGATTCTGCAATTCGCACCGGATTGGCTGAAAACCCTGCTTTCCTCCGGCATTGCCGCAGGGGGTATCACCGCGATTGTTCTGAATCTTGTCTTCCCGCACGAAGAAAAATAAAACCAGGCAGAGGCAATAGCGTCCAACTTGGGTATGATAAAACGGCCAGTGTGGAAACACTGGCCGTTTTTTATTGTCTGTAACCACGGTTAAGTATTGAGACGCAGGAAGAATTGCGGCATAACACAAGTACTCACGATGACAAGGCATGGACTGATACGATGAAATTTCTCGGGAAACTACTGCTCACCTTGCTGCTGCTAGTCCTGTTGGCACTGGTCATCGTTTACGTTGTGTTGCAAACCCACTGGGCCGCAAACCGCGTCACCTCATGGGTAAATGACAATACCGACTACCAGCTCACTCTGGGTAAAATCGAGCATAGCTGGTCAGAAGCCGACCATATCGTGTTCAGCGATGTCACCTTTGGCGTCAAAGGGCAGCCGTTGTCCCTGGCGGCACGTAAAATGTCCTTTGGTTTAAGCGCACGTCAGCTGACAGAACCGAGCCACTTTGCCAGCCTGGAACTGGAAGGCGGTACCTTGAATCTGCTGCCTGGCAGCAGCATTGCCGTTCCGTTTATGGCCGATGTGCTGCAATTGCGCACCATGGCGCTGCAATCGCAAGACGGCGATTGGTCGCTGAACGGGCAGCAAATTAACGGTGGCATCACTCCCTGGCAGCCAGAGCCGGGGCATCTGCTCGGCACGCAGGGCAATTTTCAACTCAGCGCCCGCTCGCTGCGCCTCAATGATGTCCCCGCCAGCCAGGTGCTGATTCAGGGTGAAATCAGCAACAACCAGCTCAGGTTAACCAATTTTGGCGCAGACGTTGCGGGCGGTCAGTTAACCGGTAACGCCCGACGCGCAGAAGATGGCAGTTGGCAGGTGGATAGCCTGCGCCTGAGCAATGTGCGTTTACAAACCGCCAAATCGCTGGAAGATTTCTGGCAGCCGGTGGCTGAACTGCCTTCGGTGGCGGTTTCCCGCTTCGATATGGTAGATGCCCGTATTGAAGGGCCCGGCTGGGCGTTTAGCGATCTCGACGTCACGCTGCAAAATATCACCTTCCGCCAGCATAGCTGGGAAAGCGACGACGGTACGCTGTCGTTTAATGCCAGCGATATCGTCAACGGTGGCATGCACCTGATTGATCCTATTGTTAACCTTGCCGTTTCGCCGCAAGGGGTAGCCATCAAACAGTTTACCACCCGCTGGGAAGGCGGCTTGATGCGCACCGACGGCATGTGGACGCGCAATAACCACCGTTTGACGTTGAATGAGGTCGTGGTCGCGGGGATGGAATACACCCTGCCCACGGACTGGCGTGAACGCTGGCAGAAGACATTGCCGGAGTGGCTGAGCGACGTTGAGGTGAAGAAGTTCCGCGCCAACCGTAACCTGCTCATCGATATCAACCCGGATTTCCCGTTCCAGCTCACCGCGCTGGATGGTTATGGCAATAACCTGTTGCTGGCGCGTCAGCACCAGTGGGGCGTCTGGCAGGGCACGCTGAACCTGAATGCCAGCGATGCTACCTTTAACAAGCTCGATGTGCGCCGTCCTTCACTCGCGCTAAACGCGGGCGATGCGCAAATTGCCATTACCGAGCTGAGTGCGTTTACGCAACGTGGCCTGCTCGAGGCACAAGCCACTATTGAGCAGCAGCCTGGTCGTGCGTTCACGCTGTCATTAAACGGGCGTTCGGTGCCGATGGATACCCTGACACACTGGGGCTGGCCCCCCTCTGAGACACTGCCCAGTGCCGACAGCAATTTGCAACTGCGCTTAACGGGAAATCTGGCCGCCAACACGCCGCTGAAACCGACGCTGAACGGCCTGTTACAAGGGACCACCAGCGATGGCACTGGCGTAAGGCAGCAGATTCAACACGGTGAAGTGAGCACCGCGCACTAATGACCGTGGCGGCTACCCCGCTTCCGAGCCGCCTTTTTCCAAGGGATCGGCAGGCTGCGCGGGTAGCACGATATACACCCCTTCAAACACCGCGCCGGATTTATCATCGCCAAACAGCTCGACGTTCAGTTGCACGCGCGCTTTGAGCCCGCGCGCCAGACGCGTGAGGTTGCCGCTCAGCGAGCCAAGGCAGGCCACCGCGCTGGGGCGGCCGGTAATCGGCGAACTGTAACGAATATGCGCATCGGCCAGAATAATGGTGCCCCCCAGATGCCGTTCACGCAGCAATAGCCAAATCAGCCCCCATCCGGTCAGGGTCGCCAATGAAAACAGGCTACCGGCAAACAGCGTATGGTGCGGATTCTGGTTACCCGTTTCCGGCATGGTGGTGATAAATTTCTGCCCGGTATATTGGTTGATTCGCACGCCCATTTTCTCACTGAGGGGGATATGGTCGTACCAGGCTTGCTGCAACTGCGCGCACCAGTCAGGGCGATGCAGGATATCATCCAGAGAAGCAATGGGTTTGGTCATCAGATAATGACGAACCGGGGTCGTTTGCGGTGCGCTGATCTCCCCTTGCAGGGAAAAACCCAGCGTGGTGAAGAACTCAACCGCATCCTCACGCGCACTGCATACCACGCGCTTGACGCCTTCCTGACGCGCGACGGATTCCAGCGTCATCGCCACCAGCGTGCCCAGCCCTTTGCATCGCACACTGGGATGCACCGCCATAAAGCGAATAGCGGCTTCATTATCGGCATTAATGGAGAGACGACCGATCGCCACCAACCGCCCATGCTCGTCCACCACGGTCTGATGGTGCGCCAGCGCGTCATAGGCATCGCGCTCTGAACCTAACGGCTGATGCAATGGCTTACGCAGCATCTCCCAACGGAACTGGTAGTAGGCATCCATCTCTTCAGCGGTTTCAGGCACTCTCAGGTGATACATTCCCTCCCCCTCCTTCCGATTGGCTGTACTGCGCATCGGTGACAATGGGTGCGCGGACGCGCACGGCATCGTCACACCTGAAGCCAGAAAGTGACTGGCCCGTCGTTAACCAAGGCAACCTGCATATCGGCCGCAAAGCGGCCGGTCTCCGTATGGGTGCCACGTTCACGGCACTGGGCGGCAAAAAACTGATACAGCCGGTCCGCCTCGGCAGGTTCCGCACCGCGGGAAAAACTGGGGCGCATACCTTTTTGCGTATCCGCCGCCAGCGTGAACTGCGATACCACCAACACGCTGCCCCCGGTTTGCTGCACGTTGAGGTTCATCTTGCCCTGCTCATCGCTGAAAATGCGATAGCCAAGCACGCGCTCACACAGCCGTGCCGCCTTACGTTCATCATCCCCTTGCTCGACGCCTAACAGCACCAGCAATCCGCCTGCAATCTCCCCAACAATGGCATTGTCCACCGTCACACTGGCGCGGGTAACACGCTGAATTAACGCAATCATAAACGACAACTACTCCTGGACCGCTGTTCTTTTAATCGATTTATTATCAAAAATGCCAACCGTTTTTATCACAGCTTATCCGCGTTAGCGACGGTATTGTGTGCAGGGGGAACGGGGTGTTCGGCAAAAAACTGCGGCACCGTGTCGCGATCGGTCACCAAAATACTGTGGATCCCCAACGCCTGCGCGGCAGCAATATTCTGCTCGTTATCATCGAAGAATACCGTTTGCGCCGGGGTTGCCTGCTCCTGCGTCAGCACATACTGATAAATTCTCGCCTCTGGCTTACGCATCCCGATATCCTGCGACAGATACAGGCTATCGGCGGCCTCGGCCACTTCGGGGAACAGGGCGGGCCAATGTGCACAGTGCAGGCGATTGGTGTTGGACAAAATAACGGCACGATGCCCTTGCTGGCGCAGTTGCTTCATTACATCCAGCACTTCAGGGCGCAGCGCGACAAAAATGGCCTGCCAGCCCGCAGTAAACTGCTCGTAGCTCAGCAGCATGCCCATTTCTTGACTCAGTCGGGCACCAAAGTCTTCATCACTGATCTCACCCCGTTCGTGCAATTCAAAGGCTTCATCCATGGTAAAGCGCTCTTTCAGCGTGGCGAGTGGCACACCGCTCAGCTTACTCCACACGCCCAACACGCGGTTGAAATCGATATCAATGACAACGTTACCCAAATCAAAGATATAAAGCATTTCGCCCTCCAGACGTCATGGTTGTTTTTTCACTGTAGCGGGAAACATGACGGCTGAATAGGGAGGAACATAACTAAAACGTATACGAAATACTCACGGTTAGCAGTAAGAGGATAGCGATGACCAACCAAAAACGACAACCCCATCGAACAAAAAGGCCGCCTGCATGGCGGTATTGAACAGGCCTGAGGAGGCCCGTTAGTCAGTAACGTCCTGATGTAGCCATGGCCTTGTAGCCAGCGCCTGGGCAATCCAACTGCCGAACGCCCGCGTTTTGGCTGGAACCAGTCGCGCAGAGGGATGCACCAGATAGATAGCCTCGTCGTTTTCCACTGGACAGTCGGGTAGCACAGGCACCAGCCGACCGCTGCACAGTTCCGGTCCCGCTAACCAGTCGGATACCATCGCGATGCCTAAACCAGAGACGGCAGCCTGCACAAGACTACTTGCGTCATCCGTGACCAGCGGCCCGGCTATCCGCACCGTCGTCATTTTATCGCCATCACGCAGCGTCCAAAGGGGATGCGAGGCCAGACGAGAGAACCCCAGGCAGGCGTGTTGAGCAAGATCAACCGGCCGAGCAGGCACACCGTGCTTGTGCAAATAGGCCGGTGATGCACAGAGCATACGCCGCGAAGGTGCCAACCTGCGAGCCACCAATCGGCTATCAGCCAAGGTTCCGATGCGAACAGCCGCATCAAAGGACTCCGCCACCAGGTCGACATAGCGGTCTTCCAACGCGGTTTCTACGAAAAGATCGGGATAGGTGGCGAGGAACGCCGGAAGAATGGGCGCAATCCACATCCGACCAAAGGAGGCGGGCAAGGCGATGCGCAGCGTGCCGCGCACACCCACCGCCGCCGCTGCCGTGTCCTGCTCGATATCCAGCATAACGTGCAGAGCGCCGCGCATGCGTTGGTAAAAACGCTCACCGGCTTCCGTTAATGCCAGTCGCCGCGTAGTGCGTTCCATAAGACGCACTCCCAGGCGCTTTTCCAATGCAGTAACGCGCCGCGAGAGGATGGAGCCATCTCGCCCCAATGCCTGACTAGCCGCAGTGAAACCGCCATGCTCGACGGCAGCAAGAAAGGCCGTAATCTGCTCAAACTCCGTGCCGTTCATATATGCATTTTTTGCAGAGGTAATGTTCAATCACATCATATTATCAGATAAAAACGAATCAATTAAGCTGTGAGGAAATCATTACGTCCTCAGCCAGATACACCGACGGGAGGACACATTGGAGCAGGAATGAGCAAAACACCAATACCGGCAGCAACCGGCGACCGCTACAAGGTACTGGCGGCGATCTGCGTCTGTGCCACTATCATCCCGCTGGTATTCACGGGTCCGGCAATTTCAATTCCCGCGGTTGGCCGCGACTTGGGCGGGGATCAATCTAGCTTGAGTTGGATCGTGAATGCCTACGCCATCGCATTTGGCAGTTGCGTGATGGCAGCGGGTGCCATCGGCGACCAAATCGGCCGCAAACGTTGCTTCATGGCAGGGATTTGGATATTCATCACGATGTCACTGTTGATCGGCTTGACCCCAAATCTGCTACTGCTCAATCTGATGCGCGCCGCCGAAGGCGTTGGCGGGGCCTTGGTACTCACCTCAGCCACCTCGCTACTGGCGCAGGAGTTTGAGGGAAAAGAACGCACACGGGCTTTCAGCTTCCTCGGGACAGCGTTCGGTGTTGGTCTTGCATTCGGACCAATGGCCTCAGGGTTTATGATAGAACGGTTGGGTTGGCGCTCACTCTATTTTGCCATCGCACTGATCGCAGCCTTGGTTCTGATGCTGGGGACGCGGCGGATCAGGGAGTCTCGTGACCCAGAGGCAAAAGGCATTGATTGGCCAGGCACGGTGCTGTTCACTGCGGCATTGGTGTCGCTGACGTTCAGCATCGCCCGCGGGCCGCAAGACGGCTGGGCGAGCCTGCGCGTACTGTCGCTATTGGGCAGCACCCTTTTCCTGCTAGGCGCGTTTGTTGTCGTGGAGCGTCGGCGTCAACATCCCATGCTGGACCTCTTCTTATTCCGCTACCCGCGCTTCATCGGCGTCCAGTTGTTGCCCGTGGCGACCGGTTTCAGTTTCATCGCGCTGATCGTCTACGTGCCTATTTGGTTCATTACCGTCCAAGGGCGCGATGCATTTACGGCAGGCCTGGCTATCGTGCCGCTGACAGCGCCGATGCTGGTAGTACCGCTGCTGGCAGGGCGGGCGGCCCAGTACGTATCACCCGGTTTGCTGTCGGGCATTGGTTTTCTCATCTCCGCGCTCGGTACCTGGCTGTTGACTCGCTTGTCTCCGGACGGGGGCTTATGGTCAATGGCGCTCCCCATGCTGCTGGTTGGCATCGGCAACGGGCTGCCCTGGGGCTTGATGGATGCCTTGTCGGTCAGTGTCGTTCCCAAAGCACGCGCAGGGATGGCTGCCGGTATCTTTACCACCATGCGCGTAGCCGGAGAAGCCATCGCCATTACCGCCATCGGAGCCATGTTGGTGAGTTTGACGGCAGCGAATCTGCACGCAGTGGCCGAGGTTGAGTCACTGATATTACCGAAAAACGCCACCGCGATGGCAAATCAAATGGGGGCTAGCGCCGGACACGGTAGTTTTTCCACTACGGATAGCATTAGGGACGGAATCATTATCGAGCTGGCAAATAATGCCTACACGTCAGCTTTTCACAGCATCTTTGTGGTATTAGCGGTGCTCTCGGCACTCACGGCTGTGGTATGCCTCGCGACGTTACGTGAGCCAGAGGTGACGTATTGAGCTTCAATAAGCACATCATCAGGGTCAACACAGGCGAAGGCAGGAAGGGAATCAACGCGACAGGAAAAAAGGCAGGGCGCCTGTAAGCGCCCTGGAACGGTTTGGTAAAGAGCGGCGAATTAGCCCTCTTTCGGCCCGCGGTTGGCGCGACGGCGATCGTTTTCGGTCAGGTGACGTTTACGCAGACGGATAGACTGCGGAGTCACTTCAACCAATTCATCGTCATCGATAAATTCCAACGCTTGCTCCAGCGACATTTTCACCGCTGGCACCAGCACGGTGGCTTCATCAGTACCGGAAGCACGCATGTTGGTCAGTTTCTTACCGGTCAGGCAGTTGACCGTCAGGTCATTGGAGCGAGTGTGAATACCGATAACCTGGCCTTCATACACTTCTGCACCGTGACCCAGGAACAACTTACCGCGCTCCTGCAAGCTGAACAGCGCATAGGCTACCGCTTTACCCTGACCGTTAGAGATCAGCACGCCGTTCTGACGCTGGCCGATATCGCCCGGACGCACATCGTCGTAGTGGCTAAAGGTGGAGTACAGCAGACCGGTACCGGACGTCATGGTCAAGAAATCCGTACGGAAGCCAATCAAGCCACGGCTCGGGATAATATAATCCAGACGCACACGGCCTTTACCGTCCGGGTTCATATCGCGCAGTTCACCTTTACGCAGACCCAGCGCTTCCATCACGGAACCCTGATGCTGATCTTCGATATCCAGCGTCACCGTTTCGAACGGTTCCTGACGACGGCCGTCGATGTCACGGAAGATAACTTTCGGACGAGACACAGCCAGTTCAAAACCTTCACGACGCATGTTTTCGATCAGCACAGACAGGTGCAGTTCGCCACGGCCAGACACACGGAAGGTATCCGGGTCTTCGGTTTCTTCTACACGCAGCGCAACGTTGTGTACCAGCTCTTTCTTCAGACGATCCAGAATCTGACGAGAGGTCACGAACTTGCCTTCCTTTCCGCAGAACGGCGAGGTGTTTACCCCGAAAGACATGGTTACGGTCGGCTCATCCACGGACAACGGCGGCAGAGCTTCGACGCTAGCGGTATCACAGATGGTGTCAGAGATGTTCAGTTCACCCAGACCAGTGATAGCGATGATATCGCCCGCTTCCGCCACTTCAGATTCGATACGTTGCAAACCCAAATGGCCCAACACCTGACCCACTTTACCGTTACGGCGTTTACCTTCCGCATCGATAATCGTCACTTGCTGGTTCGGTTTGATACGACCGCGTTTGATACGGCCGATACCGATAACACCCACATAGCTGTTGTAGTCCAGCTGGGAGATTTGCATTTGCAGCGGACCGTCCAGATCGACGCTCGGCGCTTCAACGTGTTTGACGATCGCTTCGAACAGCGGCGTCATGTCTTCCGCCATGTCTTCGTGATCCAAACCGGAGGTACCCATCAACGCAGACGCGTAAACGATAGGGAAGTCCAGTTGTTCATCAGTTGCACCCAGGTTGACGAACAGATCGAACACCTGATCGACGACCCAGTCAGGGCGCGCGCCCGGACGGTCAACTTTGTTGATGACCACAATCGGTTTCAGGCCATAGGCAAAAGCTTTTTGGGTAACGAAACGGGTCTGGGGCATCGGGCCGTCCATTGCGTCTACCAGCAGCAGCACTGAATCGACCATGGACATTACACGCTCCACTTCACCACCGAAATCGGCGTGTCCTGGGGTGTCAACGATATTGATACGGTAATCTCTCCAGTTAATGGCAGTGTTCTTCGCCAGAATGGTGATACCGCGTTCTTTTTCCAGATCGTTGGAATCCATAACGCGCTCGGTGGCGTCATTTCGTTCACCCAATGTTCCAGATTGTTGTAGCAGCTTGTCAACCAGGGTTGTTTTCCCATGGTCAACGTGCGCAATAATAGCAATGTTACGCAAATTCTCGATCACAGCTTTGCCTCAGGCATTTAGAAATAGCGCGCTATTGTACACGGATTAAGCGAGGGACCAAACAAGATCACACTCCTAAGCGATAAACAACCCAGGGGTGCTTGCTTTGTGATCCCTTTCACGGTGCAACGGCGCAGAGAAAGTAAACAAACGCACACAAACAGTGCACTATTTTGGTGATTATGAACCATAATAGTGCAACGAACGCTAATGGTGCAGGCACTGCCTTCAACGAAAGCCTGAAAACAACGCCTCCCAACCACATGCGTAGAGTTGGCATGATTTTAGCTTAAACCCTATTACGGTAACAAACATCATTCCATAACGATATTCGTTCCACGACGATAAATGACAAATCGGGAGATCCAAGTATGTCCGCAGAACATGTTTTGACGATGCTGAACGAACACGACGTTAAATTCGTCGACTTACGCTTTACCGACACCAAGGGTAAAGAGCAGCACGTCACCATTCCAGCTCACCAGGTTAGCGCTGACTTCTTCGAAGAAGGCAAAATGTTCGACGGCTCCTCTATTGGTGGCTGGAAAGGTATCAACGAATCCGACATGGTACTGATGCCTGACGCGAGCACCGCAGTACTGGACCCGTTCTATGAAGACACGACGCTGATCATTCGTTGTGACATTCTGGAACCGAACACCATGCAAGGTTACGATCGCGACCCGCGCTCCATCGCAAAACGCGCTGAAGAGTACCTGCGTTCCACCGGTATCGCGGATACCGTTCTGTTTGGGCCAGAACCTGAATTCTTCCTGTTTGACGACATCCGTTTCGGCAGCAGCATCTCCGGCTCTCACGTTGCTATCGATGATATCGAAGGCGCATGGAACTCCGGCACCAAATACGAAGGCGGCAACAAAGGCCACCGTCCGGCAGTGAAAGGCGGTTACTTCCCGGTTCCGCCGGTTGACTCCGCTCAGGATATCCGCTCCCAGATGTGTCAGGTAATGGAGCAAATGGGCCTGGTGGTTGAAGCTCACCACCACGAAGTGGCGACTGCTGGTCAGAACGAAGTGGCAACCCGCTTCAACACCATGACCAAAAAAGCGGACGAAATTCAGATCTACAAATACGTTGTTCACAACGTAGCGCACGCTTACGGCAAAACCGCCACCTTTATGCCGAAACCGATGTTCGGTGACAACGGCTCTGGCATGCACTGCCACATGTCCCTGTCCAAAGGCGGCACCAACAAATTCTCCGGCGACAAATACGCTGGCCTGTCTGAAGAAGCACTGTTCTACATCGGCGGTGTCATCAAACATGCTAAAGCGATCAACGCCCTGTCCAACCCGACCACCAACTCTTACAAGCGTCTGGTCCCGGGTTATGAAGCTCCGGTAATGCTGGCGTACTCCGCACGTAACCGTTCTGCTTCTATCCGTATCCCGTTCGTCTCCAGCCCGAAAGCAGCACGTATCGAAGTGCGCTTCCCGGACCCGGCGGCTAACCCGTACCTGTGCTTTGCCGCACTGCTGATGGCCGGTCTGGATGGTATCAAGAACAAGATCCACCCTGGCGATGCCATGGACAAAAACCTGTACGATCTGCCGCCGGAAGAAGCGAATGAAATCCCACAGGTTGCAGGCTCTCTGGAAGAAGCACTGAACGCGCTGGACGCTGACCGTGCATTCCTGACGGCAGGCGGCGTGTTCACTGACGACGCTATCGATGCTTACATCGGTCTGCGCCGTGAAGAGAACGATCGCGTTCGCATGACGCCGCACCCGGTTGAGTTCGAACTGTACTACAGCGTTTAATCAACGACTGCGTACCTATGATTTACCTCGGCGTGGTGGGCGTGCTGAACCCTGCCATGACCGAGCATCAACAGAATTATAAGAAGTTTGTTTTTGTTGCCGTGGAAACTTTTCAGCCCATCTTCGGATGGGCTTTTTTCACCATCGGCCTTATTTCTTTATCATCAATATTGGCCGTTGCGACGTAACATCCATCATCTACACTACAATGCACCGCGAGGGTGCAGGAGTCTGCGTTATGGCAACAGGCACGCTGCCCGATGCTGGGCAGATCCTCAATTCTTTGATCAATAGTATTTTATTGCTGGATAACGACCTGGCAATCCACTATTCCAATCCGGCTGCCCAGCAGTTGCTGGCGCAAAGTTCACGTAAATTGGCGGGAACACCGTTGCCGGATCTGCTCAGCTATTTTTCGCTAAATATTGAGCTGATGCGCGAAAGCCTCAACGCGGGTCAAGGATTTACGGATAACGAAGTGACTATCGTTGTCGATGGCAGAGCACACATCATGTCGCTCACCGCACAACGCATTCAACACAGTTTTATCCTGTTGGAGATGGCGCCGATGGACAACCAGCGCCGCCTCAGCCAGGAACAATTACAACACTCTCAGCAGCAGGCAGCGCGTGATTTGGTGCGCGGCCTGGCGCATGAAATCAAGAATCCGCTCGGCGGATTGCGCGGCGCAGCACAGCTGTTGGCCAAAGCGCTGCCCGACCCGGCGCTGACAGAATACACCAAAGTGATCATTGAGCAGGCCGATCGCCTGCGCAATCTGGTGGACCGGTTATTAGGGCCGCAGCAGCCGGGTTTACACGTCACGCAAAGCATTCATCAGGTGGTTGAGCGCGTCTGCAAGTTGGTCTCGTTGGAAAAACCCGACAACGTGACGCTGGTGAAAGATTACGATCCCAGCCTGCCAGAGCTGACCCACGACCCAGACCAGATTGAGCAAGTGCTGTTGAACATTACCCGCAATGCGCTACAGGCGCTGGGTAAAGAAGGCGGCACCATTACGCTGCGCACGCGCACCGCTTTTCAACTCACGCTGCACGGCGTGCGTTATCGCCTGGCGGCGCGTATTGATATCGAAGACGATGGCCCAGGCGTACCCGCTCAGCTGCAAGACACGCTGTTTTACCCGATGGTAAGCGGTCGCGAAGGGGGCACCGGGCTGGGATTATCTATCGCGCGCAGCCTGATCGATCAGCATTCGGGAAAAATTGAATTTAACAGTTGGCCAGGCCATACCGAATTCTCGGTTTACCTGCCCATTCGCCAGTGAGGTTCACGATGCAACGAGGGATAGTCTGGATTGTCGATGACGATAGCTCCATCCGTTGGGTGCTGGAGCGCGCGCTCACTGGGGCGGGGTTAACCTGTGCCACCTTTGATAACGGAAATCAGGCGCTGCACGCGCTGGCAACCCAAACGCCGGATGTGCTGCTGTCCGATATCCGCATGCCGGGTATGGACGGTCTGGCGCTGCTGCAACAGATCAAACAGCGTCATCCGATGCTGCCGGTGATTATTATGACCGCGCACTCCGATCTGGATGCGGCGGTAAGCGCTTACCAACAGGGCGCATTTGATTATCTGCCCAAGCCGTTCGATATCGACGAGGCCGTCGCCTTGGTTGAACGTGCGATCAGCCACTATCTTGAACAGCAGCAGCCGGTCCGCGCGCAACCGCTCAATGGCCCCACCACCGATATCATTGGTGAAGCGCCTGCCATGCAGGATGTGTTCCGCATTATTGGCAGACTCTCCCGCTCATCCATTAGCGTGCTGATCAACGGGGAATCAGGAACCGGTAAAGAACTGGTGGCACATGCGCTGCATCGCCACAGTCCGCGCGCCAAAGCACCGTTTATCGCCTTGAATATGGCGGCCATCCCCAAGGATCTGATCGAATCAGAGCTGTTTGGTCACGAAAAAGGGGCGTTTACCGGCGCGAATCAGATTCGCCAGGGACGCTTTGAGCAGGCTGATGGCGGCACCCTGTTTCTGGATGAAATCGGCGATATGCCGCTGGATGTGCAAACGCGGCTGTTGCGCGTATTGGCTGACGGGCAGTTCTACCGCGTCGGTGGCTATGCGGCAGTGAAGGTAGATGTGCGTATCATCGCTGCTACCCACCAGAACCTGGAACTGCGCGTTCAGGAAGGTAAATTTCGCGAAGACCTGTTTCACCGCCTCAATGTGATTCGCGTCCATCTGCCTCCACTGCGTGAACGTCGCGAAGATATTCCGCGGCTGGCACGCTACTTCTTGCAGGCAACGGCCAAAGAGCTGGGCGTGGAGCCGAAAAATCTGCATCCTGAAACGGAAACCGCACTGACGCGCCTGCCCTGGCCGGGTAACGTGCGTCAGTTGGAGAACACCTGCCGCTGGCTGACCGTCATGGCCGCCGGGCAAGAGGTGCTGATTCAGGATCTGCCGCCAGAGCTGTTTGAAACCACGGCCCCCGATGCCACGGTGCACATGCTGCCGGACAGTTGGGCAACCCTGCTGGCGCAATGGGCCGATCGGGCACTGCGTTCCGGTCATCAAAACCTGCTCTCCGAAGCGCAGCCAGAGATGGAAAGAACGCTGCTCACCACCGCGTTACGCCATACGCAAGGTCATAAGCAAGAGGCCGCTCGCCTGTTGGGATGGGGACGTAACACCCTGACGCGCAAGCTCAAAGAGCTGGGAATGGAATAACCGCAACACGTATTACCGACGGCCATCAGCAGCATGATGGCCGTGAACCTTCCCCACGCTAGCCCATCCCGCCAAGGTGGGAATCGCCGACAGATGACGCGCATTTCACCAGAATGGTTTCCCCCAGCTAACACCGATAACAATGACAAGCGTGACGCTCACGCTCCGTTTACCGTGCCCTCACCAGTATCGCCAGGAATTACAAGCCAGCGCACAAAATTGTCGATATTTTGCTCTTTACATAAAACAAGCCGGCAGTATGATCGTGTCGCTGATTCAGGAGAAAGTACCATGCTAGATTCACTTATTTCTGCGGCGACGCACGGCGCAGAGCTTGGCGCAGCGGCGAGTCACTCACCGCAAACTGCCATTGCTGCGATTCTGTGCGCTGCATTGATCAATTTCTTTATTTAGGCCTGACCGACACGCCATCGGGCTGATGTCCTATATCACAATAACATCCCCCATCATCTCGATGATGACGTTGTTTGAATATAAAAAGTGTTAACCTGAAAACGCCCCGCTAACCTCGGGGCGTTTTTTTTGCCTTGACTCAATGTGCCCCACCGGGACGTGGGGCTGGATAATCCTTATCCAGTTGAACCGGTTGCGCGTACTCACTGTTCCACAACTGGGCGTACAACCCATCAATACGCGCGGCCATCGCCGGACTTTGCATCACAATCTCCAGATTGCGCGAGTTATCAAGATAACCACCGCTCCAGTTGCTGGTGCCGACCCAGGCTTTTTGCTGATCAATGGTCATGACCTTGCTGTGAATCACGCGGGCAAAGGGGATGAAGCCGCTGTTTGCCTCAGGCAACGTCACGATTTTCACCTCAACGTTTGGCAGCACAGCCAAACTTTTAAGATAAGCAATGTTCGGCTTTTTGGTGCTCCAGTTCGCCACCATTAACTCCACCTTCACCCCACGTGCCGCCGCGCTGCGTAACGCATTATCCATCACCGCATAGTAAGGACGAGTACGGTTCGGGCCGTATGACAGTGGCGCGTAGTCCATCACCTGGATGCGCACGCGGGTTTTCGCTTGCGCCAGTAAGCGTGGTAATTCCGCTTCAGAATCCAGCACGCCCGGTGGGTTGAACGCTTTGGGGCTGGCAACCAGATAGTTATCCGGGCGCGAATCATCCTGCTCGGCCGCTTGCATCACGGGTTTGACGGCGATGCCTTGCGCCAGTGCTTCCTGCGCCTGCCAATCCTGCTCAAATACCGCATTGAGCTGTTTAACCACATTGGGATCGTCGATAAGCAGCCCGGTTTCGTGAATATGCTCAAGCGAACGCCAGTCAAAATTTTGGCTGCCAACGTAGGCGCGTTTGCCATCCACCAGCAGGTATTTCGCATGCAGGATCCCGCCGGTCAGCTTACCGTAAGGAATAACCCGCAGTTCCAGATTGGGAATGGCTTTCAACTGCGCCAGGGTTTCTGGCGTTGAAAGAGCGATGCCCTTCTCTTCCAGCAGAAAGCGAATACGCACACCGCGCTCCCCTGCACTGCGCAGATGCTGCAACACCGAATCCAGCCGCGAGCCGCGCTGATTGGCAACGTAGAACTCCCCCAACGACAGGCTATGCTGCGCGTCATCAAACAGCGCACGCCAAACGGCATCCGGTGCACGCAGATCCGGGGCCTGTAGCGCGGTCTCTACCGGCGCGGTATACACCAACTCATAACCGGGAATGCTAAAATCCGCCAGCGCCGAGGGGGTAAAAAAACACAGCCCGAGCCCAACGCACGCAGCCCAACGCCGCCCTGCGCGTTTGATAGCCCACGCGCTACGCATAGCGCTTTACCCCATTTTCCTGCACCGCCGCAGGCTTGACGGTCTGGCGGGTATGTGGCAATCCGGCCCGCAGCAACAGCACTTTCAGCGCATCATTAATGTGCTCCATGCGGCTTTGCAGGAAGTTGTTTCCCAACAAGCACACCAGCGCGATAGCAATCCCCAACCCCGTGGCATACAGCGCCGTCCCCATCCCGGCGGAGACCTGGCTTGGATCAGAAATCCCGGCAGCCGAGAGCGCCTTAAAGGTTTCAATAATCCCCATAATGGTGCCCAGCAGACCCAGCAGCGGCGCTGCCGTCACAATGGTTTCCAGCAACCACAGCCCGCGCGTCATGTGTGGTTTGCTTTGCAGATATTGGGTATCGATCAGATCGTTGAGCTCATCACGGTCGCGATTTGCCGCCTGCGGCAGCAGCGGTGCAATCAGCGTGGCTGGCAGACTGCTGCGCTGGCTGAGCTCAGCGGGAAGATCGTGAAGATGGCGAATATCGGCGGTCAGCGCGCGGAGCAAGCGCGTGGTCTGACGGCGCGTATAGGCAAAGAACAGCCCACGTTCAATGATGATGATCAGTGCCGCCACCAGCGAGGCATACATCGCGTAGAAAATAATATCGTGCAGATCGTTTGCGTTCATAACGGGTGTTGTTTTCCTTCGGTGCGTGTCACGCCCTGGCAAGCGCGTGACGGTGATAAGCCATTCCCCTGCGGATAAATTCCGTCAGGGGATATCAGGTTTGCGAGCAATTAGAAGGTGGCGTCCAGCGACACGCTAAAGGTGCGCTCTTCACCCACATTGTAATAAGGCGTGCTGGCACGAACGCCGTTGTGCCCCGCGGCGTTGAAGACCACGGTGCGTGCGGAATCCAGATATTCCTTATCAAACACGTTGTTAACGTTGAAACGCAGCGTGGCGCTTTTGATGATCTTTTTGTCTACCGGCAAGTGAATGCCGGCATTGAGATCGACCACGGTACGCCCGCCAATTTTCTCATCGTTGGTCATATCACCGTAAAATGCACCGGTATAACGGCCATTGATGCCTGCGTAGTAGCGACTGTCGTCATAACCCACGCCCAGATTGAGCATGTTCTTCGGCGTATTGGCGGAACGTTTGCCGGTGGTTGGCAGCGTGGAACCGTTGGTCGAGATATCGTCCCGCTGCTTGGAATCGGTATAGGTGTAAGAGGCAAAATAATTGAAGTTATGCGGCAGTTTTCCACTCAGTTCCGTCTCGATACCTTTGTTCTCCACTTTACCGGCGTTGATCATCTCGTATTCGCCATCAACGTTGCGGCTGGAGATCTGACGATCGGTAAACGCGATGTAGAACAAAGAGGTGCTCAACATCACGTCTTGCCCCTGGAAGCGCCAACCCAGTTCGTGGTTCCAGCTCAATTCAGGTTTGGTGTTGATCGAATCACCCAGGTTGTAGAGCACGTAGTTAGGCGGCGTGCGCATATTGCGCGTCAGGCTGTAAAACACCTGATTCTCGGGGTTAATTTTGTACGCAGCACTGAAGCTCGGCAGGAACTCTTTATAGGTGCGCGCCTTTTTCTCTTCCACCGAACTCAAGCTACCCAGATCGTGCCCGTCGCGTTTCACGTGCTGCCAGGCCAGGCCGCCAGCTAGCGTCCAGTCAGGGGAAACAAACCAGGTATCTTGTAACCAGAACTTATGCACCGGCGTCACAGTGAACTGATTACGCCCCTGGATCACTTTGCCATTGGCATCTTTCACCAAATGCGAGCCGTTGGGTTTGCCGGAAAGATCGGCCGGGTTACCGTCAGCGTTAATGCCGATATAAGGCTGCGTCTGACGTTGGCGGGCACGTTCAAACCAGTAACCGATATCCAGACTGTGCTGGTCATTGAGATCCCATTTCAGGGTGTTGGTGATGCCCGGACGCCAGGTTTCCGTCCAGGAAGGTCGATAGTAGGTATTGCTGCTCAGGTTACTGAGATCGTAACTGCCCGATTTATCGCTGGTGGTGGAAGAAAGCGTAGAGGCCGACTGGCCGCTGAAACTGCCGCCGTTGCCCCAGTAGTAATAGGGTTGCAGCGTCAGCGACAGGTTATCGCGCAGTTGCAGTTTCTGCGTGAAGGTAAGGTTCAGGCTTTCGAACGGGTTACGGTTAATCTTGTAGTAACGTGAGAGCTGGCCGCGGCTGTTATATTCCGGCGTTGTCGGGTAATCGACGTAGCGCCCTTGGTTCAGGAAAGTGCTTTTGCTCAGCGTGTTGTAGTTATTCATATCCTGCTTGTTGTACTTAACCAGCAGGTTGCTGCTGTTACCGTTGTCATCTTCATACAGGCCGTTCCATTCCAGCTTGTTAGAGCGGGTGGCCCCTTTGCCACGCCACTTATCGGCATCGGTATACGAGTAGGATAACCAACTGCTGAAGCCGTCGTGCAGCCCGGTTTCCAAACGAATCAGTGATTTGCTCAGGTTGTTGCTGCCAAAGGTCTGTTCGATAAATCCGCCAAACTCTTTCGCGGGGCGTTTCGTGACCAGACCGATATTGCCGCCGCTGGAGCCGATGTGCGGACCGTTCATTTCTGAAGAACCCTGGGTCACGAAAATCTGCTCAAGGTTTGCCGCATCGCCCAACTGGTTGGCATACACGCTATAGCTGCCCGAATCGTTCATCGGGATGCCATCAATCGAAAGGCCGATCTGGTCGTTGCTCATGCCGCGCATGGTGTAATCGATACCGCTCAGGCCGGTAGAGTCATTACTGCTGACATTCAGGCCAGCGGTGTATTTCAGCTTATCGATGGCGTTACCGGTGGCGGGCATCTTATCCATCGCTTCTTTGGTTACCGTCGAGCGGGATTTCGCACTCTCTTCCTGAATCATCATCCCCTCGCCCAACGGCGCACCTTTAACCTGAATGGCGCCGATGTCTGTTGCATCGTTTGCCAGCACGGTTCCCGACCATAACGCGGCCGCGACAGAGAGAGATATCCTTGAAACTGTGAATAATTTCATTGTGTTAATCACCCTGATTCAATGTTGTGTATAGGCGCTCACTGCGCTTGATAGTGGAATGTGGCTAAAAAACGTTTGGTGTTTTGCCCGGCAAACGCGTCTGCCGGAAATGGCCTGACCTGCGTGATGCTCTGTAACGTGCTGGTTGCCGCCCGGTTGAGCAGCATGCTGGCGGCTTTCTGGTTAATGCCGCTGTTGAGCACGCGGCCGTTGCGATCGACCTCCAGCCAGATTTCGACGTTTCCTTCCGGACGCTCCAATGACGCCTGACGCCCCGTTGGGTAACGTTTTAGCTGCTCAATCTGGCCACGCAGCGCCTGGATGTAGCTGTTTTCCAACGCCTGTACGTTCACTTTCGGCGGCGCAAGCGCGGGCACAGCGGGGGCTGGCGCGGGAGCTTTTACCACGGCAGCTTTCACGGGCGAGGCAACGGGCACCGGGCGCGGCGCTGGAGCAGGCTTTGGCTTGGGCACCGGTTTAGGCTCGGGTTTGGGCTCCGGCTTCGGTTCGGGCTTCGGCGGCGGTGCCTCAACGATCGGTTCCGGCGTCTCGACCGGCTCTGGCTCCGGTTCTGGCAACGTTTCCTCGGGGGGCATTTCCGGCTCTGGAGGAACGACCTCTTCTGGCGGCGCAGGCGGTGTGAGATCGGCGAGCGACAGTTCCATGACGCTGTCGTCATACTGGGGCTGTACCTTGAGCGAGCTTTGCTGTGTCATCACCATCAGACAGGCAGCCACCACGGGCAGCGGCAACCAGCTGATGGCATGACGTGAACGATAAAACCAATACATGTCACTGCTTCCGCGTTGCGATTGAAACCGAGGTAAACCCACCTTGACGCAGGGTATCCATCACCGCGACCAGGCGCTCAACCGCCACCTGCTTATCGCTGTTAACGATAATGGTGGTGGTCTCTCCGGCCTGTTGCTGCTGTTTTAAGGTGCTGACCAAATCGGTAATCTGGATAGGTGAACCATCCAGTTGCAGTTGGTCTTGTTCACCCAAGGTGACGATGGCTTTTTTCTGAGGTTTTAGCTGTTGGGCGCTGCTGGCAGAGGGAAGCTGGGTTTTCAACCCCGTAGCAGGAAGGACGTTGATACTGATCAGGACGAAAAACACCAGTAAAAACATCATAACGTCGATCATTGGGATCAACTCGATATGGGCTTTGTTTCTTTTTGGTTCATTCCAGTTTCGCATGTTCTCTCTTCCCATCGTTGGCGTGCGGCGATGACGCGCAAGGATGATTGGGTCCCCAAAGATGGCAGCCACCACGGAATGGTTAGCAGCCAAAGCAAAGCGGCCACTATAGAGAGCGCATATTTAAATTTGTTTACACTTATGTGATTATTTTTTCATTACGGATGGTTTTTTGGTGTGATTCTTTCAATATGACATGATTTTGATATTTTTCTTACAGGTGAGGGGAATATCCGAAAGGGTGCGCGTGTATTTGTCCAAAGAGCTGCTGAACTTTATCTTGTGGGAGCGGTTGAATCAGTTGAAAACGGAGGAAGCATGAAGGGGCGAGAGAGGCGTAGAAATAAAAACCCAATAACAATACATTAACTTTATGACAGTTTTGGAGTATTTTACACTTTCTTAATACTATCTTATTTCTTATATATATTACGAATACAGATATTACGCGACTCAACCACACCTTAATTATCATTAATTATCTAACAACTTGATTATAACCATTATAAAAAACCAAATAATATTATTTTTTAGAGTAAAACTCGAAACAAAAAGATAAAAATGAAAAAATAGCGTAAGTAACCATCCCTTCTCAATTTATTCCCATCAATTATTTTAGTAGGAATGAAAAATTAAAAAAACTATTATTACTCAGTCCCGGCATGCAACTGGAAAAGCTTCACTGATGTTACCGAACTTAATCATTTTACACATTGATACAGGTGACATTATGTTTAATATTTACATTGTTAATTATTTATCCTTGAGCAAGGAAAATTCTGAAGATTTATTTTCTTTACGTAAAAATATATTTAAAGATCGTCTTCAATGGGATGTGGGTTGTTTTGATGGGAAAGAGTTTGATTCATTTGACAATGAAAAAACAGATTACATATTTGGCATAAAAAATGGAGTTATCATCTGTGGCACAAGAATTATAGATATCAAGCACCATAATATGCTGAATGATACGTTTTCATCTTTCTTTAAAAGAGTAAACTTACCAGAAGGAAAGTTCATTGAGTCAACCCGTTTTTTTGTTGATAAAGATAGGGTTAGTTCACTTCTTGGTAACAGGTCCTCTATTACTCTGGCCTTATTTCTCTCATTGATTAACTATGCCCAGCGTCACCATTATGACGGTATTCTGGCTGTTGCAAGTCACCCAATGATGAGCATCATCCGAAAATCAGGCTGGAATGTTACAGTACTGGAAACCGGGGTTTCTGAGAAAGATGAACCTGTCTATCTGCTACTGGGTCATATCGATCTAACGAGTCAGAAAGAGCTAAAAGACAGAATATTACGTAAGGACAACAGTCAGTTTGAAAACGTATTGAACGAATGGCCATTGTCGTTTATAGCTGAGTTATAATTACTTAACCGGTTGAATCAGCCGAAGCTCTACGCCAAGACGCACAGCATGCCGGGCATTGGCAACGCCCATTTTTTTTACAATATTTAACATATGGAACTTAACGGTGCGCACTTTTATGCCAAGAATAATTCCCGTTTCTTGATATGTTTTACCGACACTTGTCCAGTAGAGAATTTCATTTTCCCTGTTAGTGAGTCGGTTAGCTTTATTGGAATCCTCAGTTTTTTTTTCAGAGAATGATGTTAACGTCAGGTACGTTTCGTGTACTGATGCCAACAATATGGAGATATCTCCTCTATTCTGCAAAAGCGTTTGCATTATTCTTGTCTTGCGTTCAGAGGGGATAATAAAAGATAAGGTCACAAGATTATTGTTATAGTCATGCAAGACAAACGTATAGCCATCGACTACCTCATATTCACTGGCTTGGTTGAAAAGTTCTGCAAAGTCATACCCTGAATGAACCATCAGTTTTTCATTCCAAGGAAAAGGGGTTAACCTTTTCAGCGCAGTAATTACCACAGGATCCGTGTACTGAAGCCCATTTTCTCGGTAATGTTTGACCCATTCATCTGGATAGTTTGTTACACCAAAGATACATGACATATCTTTTTTGGATAGGACCACATACGCCCACGTAAATGTCTCAAGGGTATTTAACGTTGCTTCAAGCTGGTTTTTTATAATCCCCTCAACATCACATTCACTTTTCATTAACATAGCAACATCCTTGTAAGTGTAAATAGTATACCTTCAATAATATATCGCATATGGAAAATTATGACCGCTTTTGTATCAGTTTGGGTACAGGTATAAGATACAGCCAGTGAACTGTACTTATGGCCTGATTATTTTTCCAGTTATTTGTATTACTCTATTTGGAATAATGAGGTACTTATCACTGACAGTTACTAAAAACCCCGACCACAGAGGGTTAGAAAAACCGATAGCTAAGCACCAGGGAATGCACACCCTCAGTATAAATATTAAATTGAGGGTGCTCAGACTTCAGAATTATAAGCATGTTACTGTTATTTTTTACCAGTAAAAATACATCGCTAGCCCCCCCTTCTGCAACGGGAGAACAAAGCGCTGATTTGCCCACCACCCAATCAGTTAAATGAGGGAAAAAATCTAATAACCTCAGATGTGTGAATGGTAAGATAAGTGCAAAATTTAAAAACGTACAATTTTTTTGATATTCTACAATGCTGTACATGACATAATCGGTAATTGTCGCTAATGTAGGCAATTACCGTCACAAACACCGTCAAATTACACGCGAGAACTGTTGCGTCCGTGCTTTAGCACGCAGATAGCTGTCAAAGCACATGCAGATATTGCGAATCAACAAGCGGCCTTTCGGTGTCACCACGATCCCCGTAGGGTGCAATTCAGCCAGGCCATCCTGCACCAGCGGTGCCAGCAGGCGTAAATCTTCTGCGAAATAGAGACGGCAATCGATGCCGTAATCCGCTTCAATCGCCGCGTAGTCCAGACGGAAATTACAGATAATACTTTTGATCACATCGCGGCGAATGCAGTCATCGTGCGTCAAGCGCAAGCCGCGCCATAGCGCATTACCCTGTTCACCCACCTTTTCGTAGTAGGTTTTCAGCACTTTTTCATTTTGCGCGTAACTGTCACCAATCATGCTGATCGCCGACACCCCCATGCCCAGCAGGTCGGTGTCACCCTGCGTGGTGTAACCCTGAAAGTTACGGTGCAATTTACCGGCACGTTGTGCCAGCGCCAGCTCATCGTCCGGGCGAGCAAAGTGATCCATACCGATAAACTGATAGCCCGATTGGGTAAGCGTGGTGATGGTTTGGCGCAGAATCTCCAGCTTTTGCGCTGGGCTCGGCAAATCCGCATCTTTGATTTTACGCTGGGCAGCAAACAGTGTCGGCAAATGGGCGTAGTTGAACACGCTGAGGCGGTGCGGGCTTAACTCAGCCACGCGTTGCAGGGTGAAAGCGAAACTTTCCGGCGTCTGTTTCGGCAAGCCGTAAATAAGGTCGATATTGGTGGAGGTAAAGCCAAGCGCCTTGGCGCGTTCAATCAGCGCAAAGATAAAAGCCTCATCTTGCTCTCGATTCACCAGGCGTTGCACTTCCTTGTTGAAATCCTGCACGCCCATGCTTAGGCGATTAAACCCTTCCGCACGCAGGTGATCGAGAATATCCAGCTCGATTTCACGCGGATCGACCTCCAGCGAGGTTTCCACCTCATCCGCAAACTGGAAATTTTCGCGCAACAGCGCCATCAGTCGGCTGATTTGATCTTTATTGAGATAGGTAGGCGTGCCGCCGCCCCAGTGCAGTTGCGTGACGATACGCCCGGCGAACAGCGGCGCGCGCTGGCGAATCTCCACGGCCAGCACATCAAGATACTCTTCGGCTTTGTGCTGCTGGCGCGTCACCAGCTTGTTGCAACCGCAGAAATAGCACAGGCGATGACAAAACGGGATATGAACATACAGCGACAGCGGCCGCTCTGGATAACGCGCTATCGCCTGACGGAATGCCGCATCATCATACTGTTCGTTAAACTCAAGCGCCGTGGGATACGAGGTGTAACGCGGCCCGGAATAGTTGTATTTTTGAATCAGGGCTAAATCCCAATCGACGTGTTGATCTTGCATGCTGTTACTCCTTCCGCTTGTATTTCCCGACAGCGCTTTTCAGCGGCAGCTTGCGCTGCCCTGTCCCGAACACGGCGCGCTGTATTCGCGTTTTACGCCGGGAAAGCAGCCACAGTTTAACCAACAGACACAGCAGATAACAGACAACCAACACCAAGATGAGAGACAGTAGCCCTTTCATCTATCAGAATACGTCTTTCGGGTTATTACGTTTGAGGATCTGCATCATGTCTTCCTGCTGCGCTTCCTCTTCCTCGTCATCCATTTCAATGCCCAGCTCATCCATCAAGGCATTGATACGATCGAGCGTGCTATCAACCCATTTCTGCTCGTCTTTGCTCAGCGTCTCACCGTTATCCAGACGCTCCAGCAACGCATCGAGGCGATCGTCATTCTCCAGCAGAGCCAGTTCCTGCTCTGGGGTCAAGCGCGTTTCGACTACGGTTTCTGCTTTAGGTTGAGTACGTTGTGTATGAGCATTTTGCGGTTTAGTGGCTTGTGACTGTTCATCACTGACCGTCAGCGCGACAGGTTTTTTGCTGCCGATGCGCGGGTCGCTTTTTTTCCCCTGACCGGATTGCTTTGCGGCATCCACCGCTGGGTTTGCACGGCTGCCCGCGGTACGACCACTGTGTTTTTTCTGACGTTTACGTTCCCGGCCTTCGCTATTAAGCTCGTCGCGGGTTTTCCTCTTCACTTTAGACGTTGACGCCTTCGCGCCTGGGGCTTTGGAGCCCGGATTTTTCACCGGCTGTTTCATAACAACACTCTCAGGTAAACAGAAGATAATTGCGGCGGAATCTAGCAGAAAGGCCAGCAATAAAAAAGGGCCGGTGCGGCCATTAGGCGAATTCGCCTTGTGCAACAAAAGCTGGCACCGATAACCCCGCGTTTCGGGTCAGTTATAGGTATAATAGACCCAAAGCCCCCTATCCAGACAGAGATAACCATTGTGACCGAACAACAGAACACGAACGTGACGCATAACTACAATATGACGCATTTTGTCATCAGCGCGCCCGATATTCGTCACCTGCCTGCCGATAGCGGTATCGAAGTGGCGTTCGCCGGACGTTCCAACGCAGGAAAATCCAGCGCCCTGAACACGCTGACCAACCAAAAAAGCCTGGCGCGCACCAGTAAAACACCGGGACGAACCCAGCTTATCAACCTGTTTGAAGTCACAGACGGCGTGCGCCTGGTTGACCTCCCCGGCTATGGCTATGCCGAAGTTCCGGAGGAGATGAAGCGCAAATGGCAGAAAGCGCTGGGGGAATATCTGCAAAAACGCGCCTGTCTGCAAGGACTGGTGGTGTTGATGGATATCCGTCATCCGCTGAAAGATCTCGATCAGCAAATGATTGAATGGGCCGTGGCTGTGGAACTGCCGGTGCTCATTCTGCTCACCAAATCCGATAAACTGGCTTCCGGTGCGCGTAAAGCTCAACTGAATGCCGTGCGTGAAGCCGTGCTAGCGTTTGGCGGGGATATTCAGGTTGAAGCCTTCTCCTCCTTGAAAAAAGAAGGGGTGGATAAACTGCGTCAAAAACTCGATCTGTGGTTCAACACCCGTCCCTCAATGCAAGACGATGCTGATAATTAAGATTAACCGCCGCGATCGTTAGCGATCTTGCGGCGTTTTTTGACTCGCGCCCAATAAAAAACGCCCCAGTCACCGAAGTGACCGGGGCGGCTAATATTCAGCCAAATCCGATTACGTGAAGTAAAAGGTCTGAAAGATAGAACATCTTACCTCTGTACCCTACGTCGTTAACTCTACCCTATTTTTTCGTCAGAACAAAGGTTTTTTTGTTGTTTAGTTTCATAAAAAATGGCTATGGCTCACACAAAGTCAAAGCAAGTCACCCAATCCTGTAGTTTAATTACAGAAATGAATAACGTAATGCGCATTTAATGTTCAGTTGCAACATCCTGTTTTTCTGTACATTAATGCGCCTCATCCCAGTTTTTACCTTCACCCACATCCACGCGCAGCGGAACGTTTAGTGACATACAACCTTCCATCAGGGTAACGATCTTTTGTTTTGCCGCATCCAGCACCGACTCATGTACTTCAAACACCAATTCATCGTGTACCTGCATGATCATATTCACCTGCGGCTGCTCTTGCTGTAGCCAACTATCGATCGCAATCATCGCCTTCTTGATGATATCGGCAGCAGTACCCTGCATTGGGGCGTTAATCGCGGCACGTTCCGCCGCCTTGCGACTCATCGCATTGCGTGCGTGAATATCCGGCAAATAGAGACGGCGTCCATCCAGCGTCTGCACGAACCCTTTCTCGGCGGCTTCCTGACGGGTTCTTTCCATGTACTCCTGCACGCCAGGATAGCGCTCAAAATAGAGGTTCATATAGCGCTGCGACTCGGCGCGGGGAATACCCAACTGGCGTGACAGGCCGAAGGCGCTCATGCCATAAATCAAACCAAAGTTGATGGCCTTGGCGCTACGGCGCTGCTCTCCCGTGACGTTCTCCAGCGGCAAACCAAAAACTTCTGCGGCGGTAGCGCGGTGAATGTCCAACCCCTCGGCAAACGCGTTGAGCAGCCCAGCATCACCGGAAAGGTGCGCCATAATGCGCAACTCAATCTGTGAGTAGTCCGCCGCCACGATGCGATACCCTTCAGGGGCAATAAACGCCTGACGGATGCGCCGCCCTTCGTCGTTGCGTACCGGGATGTTTTGCAGGTTGGGATCGCTGGAGGAAAGACGCCCGGTCGCCGTGACCGCTTGATGGTATGAGGTGTGCACCCGCTGGGTCAGCGGATTGATCATCAGCGGCAGCTTGTCGGTGTAAGTCGATTTCAGTTTCGCCAGCCCACGATATTCCAGAATACGTTTGGGCAGCGGATAGTCATGCGCCAACTCTTCTAACACTTCTTCATTGGTGGAAGGCGCTCCTTTCGGCGTTTTCTTTAACACCGGCAGCTTCAGCTTATCGTATAAGATCCCCTGCAACTGCTTGGTGGAAGCAAGATTAAACGCTTCACCGGCCATTTCATGCACTTCAGTTTCAAGCTCGGCCAGGCGCGCCGTCAATTCCTGAGAATGTTGCGCCAAAATGCCGGCATCAATCAACACGCCCTGGCGTTCAATGCGAGACAGCACCGGCACCAACGGCATATCGATATCACGGAACACCGTCACCAGTTCCCCATGCTGTTGCAGCTTTTCCCACAGGGTTTGATGCAAATGCAAAGTGACATCCGCATCTTCTGCGGCATAGGTGCTGGCTTGCTCAACGGGAATCTGATTAAAGGTAAGCTGGTTCTTGCCCTTACCCGCAATCTCTTCAAACGAAATGGTTTTATGTTGCAGGTAACGTTCGGCAAGGCTGTCCATATCATGACGGCCCGCCACGCTGTTTAGCACGTAAGACTCCACCATGGTGTCATACGCAATGCCACGCAGCTCAATGTCATAGCGTTTCATCACGCCCTGATCGAACTTCAGGTTCTGCCCAATTTTGCGCAGCGCGCTGTCTTCCAGCAGGGGTTTAAGCAATTCCAACGCGCGTGCTCTGTCGATTTGATCCGGTGCATCCAGATAATCGTGCGCCAGCGGCAGATACGCCGCTTCCCCCGCCGTCACCGCAAATGACATACCAATCAGATTGGCGCTCAGCGTATCCAGACCATCCGTTTCCGTATCAAACGCAAACTCTCCTGCCTTTTGGATACGAGCAATCCACGACTGTAAGGTCTCTTCATCCTGAATAGTGACATAACCTTCGCGGCTCAAGGCAACCGTTGCTTCCGCTTGCGGTTGCGCTTGTACCGTGGGTGTTGTTGGCTGCGAAACCTGAGATTGCCCTTTGCGCCCCTGCATCCAGGTGCCGCCTTCAACATCAGCCATCCAGCGTTTGAAATCATAGCGCTTAAACAGCCCGTGCAGTGCATCCACATCCGGTTCATTCACCGTCAGCTCAGTGCAGGTCAGCTCCAGCTCGACGTCAGTTTTGATGGTCGCCAGTTGATAAGAGAGGTATGCCGCTTCTTTATGCTGTTCCAGCTTTTGCGCCATGGTCTTTGCGCCGCGAAAGGAGAGCGTGGCGATCTTATCCAGATTACCGTACAGGGTATCCAGCCCACCAAGCCCCTGGAGCAACGCTTGCGCCGTCTTTTCACCCACGCCCGGCACACCGGGAATATTGTCCGATGCATCCCCCATCAGGGCCAGAAAATCGATAATCAGCTCCGGCGGAATACCGTATTTGTCGCAGACTTCTTGCGGCCCAAGCACCGTATTGTTCATGGTGTTGATAAGCGTGATCGTCGGTGAAACCAGTTGCGCCATGTCTTTATCACCGGTGCTGATCAGTACCGGCGTGCCTGCGCTTTCCGCCTGGCGCGCCAGCGTACCGATCACGTCATCCGCTTCCACACCGCTGACGGCCAACAACGGCAGCCCCATAGCACGCACCATTGCATGCAGCGGCTCAATCTGCGCACGCAGATCGTCCGGCATCGGAGGGCGATGCGCCTTGTAGTTTTCGAACAGTTCGTCGCGGAACGTTTTTCCTTTGGCATCAAACACCACAGCGACGTGGCTGGGGGAGAACTGAAGCAACAGGCTGCGCAGCATATTCAGCACGCCATACATGGCACCTGTCGGCTCGCCTGCGTTGTTCGTCAAAGGAGGAAATGCGTGGTAGGCACGGTATAAATACGACGAGCCATCGACCAAAATTAACGGGTTTTGCGGAATCTGAACCATGTTCTGTCATGACCTATGTCGTCCATCATGGCGCTAAGCATGCCATAGCTCAAAGCAAGAGACGAACGTTAACGCATAGAAAACCGCAAATCTGCCACACGCAAAGCAAAGGCCTTGTGGATAACTTTGTGCATAGAAAGAGAAAATCAGAATGATGCTGATGTTACATCAAAAAGCGATTCCCATATTATGGATTTTTTTCAGCAAGATAAAAAAATGGTCCCGGTAAATATCCGTAATACAAAAAACATTTTTTTTGTGGATAGATATTACTTAAACGCTTATTAAACGCCACCGACGTGAAACCCGCGTAAAGGAAAAGGGATATATTATGGCGATATACCCTAAATAATTTGAGTTGCCGCGAGGCGGAAAGTGAGTAATCCCACGGCGCGTATCAAGGCGTAACTGTTGGTGGTGAATCAGCACAGCCAGCGCACCGACAACATCACAAATGATGGGTATAACTGCGCCTGTCACCAGGCGCAGTCACGCAAAAAGTATTATTTTTTCTCGATGAGGAATTTCACAACATCAGCATATTGCTTCACATATGCATCCATTGAGCTGGTATCCAAACCGTCGCTTTTCACCATATATTTGCCATTAACAAACATGGCCGGCACACCGCGCAGTTGCAAATCAGCGGCGGCTTTTTCTTGCTGGGCAACCAGAGATTTAACCACGAAGCTATTCAATGCACCGTCATAATCTTCAGCTTTAACACCCGCCGCCACAAACACCTTGCGAATATCATCCGTGGTTTTCAGCGTTTGGCTTTTTTGCACCGCATCAAACATTAACGGGGTGATTTTATCTTCTACACCCAAGGCGATGGCTACTGCCCAGGCCTGGGTCAGTTCTTTGCCAAACTGCCCGAGAAAATCAACGTGGTAACGGGTAATTTTGGTATCCGCAGGCAGCACCTTACTGACAGCTTCAGGAATATGGTAAACCTCAGCGAACTGATAGCAATGTGGGCAGTAGAACGAGAAAAACTCAAGCACCTGAGGTAATTGAGGTACCGGTTTATTAACTTCAACGTACTGTTTTCCATCAGAAAAATCTGCCGCTGATGCACCGAAGGCCAACATGATGCCCATTAATGCCGCAAATACACTCTTCATATAACACGTCTCTCCGTTAAACATCAGTACATGGACAATAGCTGTAAAGGAGGCTCCTGTAACAGCTTAACCTGTTCAGTAAATATTGCTGTTTGCCTGAACCAGAAATCATCATCTTTTATCCAGGGAAAGCTCGGGGGAAATGCCGGATCTTCCCAACGGCGAATAATCCACGCTAAATAATGCACCATTCGCATCGCTCGAAGCGGCTCAATTAACGCCAGCTCTTTTTCCTGAAACGCCATAAACTCACTATAAGCTTCAAGCAGAATATCGAGTTGAATTCTCTGTTCCTGACGCTCACCATGAAGCAACATCCATAAATCCTGCACCGCAGGTCCGTTACGGGCATCATCTAAATCGACAAATAGCGGGCCGTCACGCCAGAGAATATTTCCAGGATGGCAATCGCCGTGCAATCTGAGAAAAGCAGCATCCTGTGTCCAATAGCGTTTTACCATTTCGATAAGTTGCTGGGTGGACTGCAAAAAGGAATCTCGGCGCGCAGCAGGAATAAGTTGCGTTTGCGTCAATAGCTGATAAGGCTTGTCGAGATATTCCTCAACCCCAATGGTGGGGCGAGCAACAAAAAGCCCTTTTTGCCCCGTTTGATGCCAACGCCCGAGAAAACGGCCAACGCCTTCCAACTGATCGTCATTGTCCATTTCATATTGCCGCCCTCCTACGCTCGGGAAAACGGCAAAATAAAATCCATCATAACAATGCAGCGTTTGACCATTGAGCTTCACGGGTGCCACAACGGGCACCTCATCTTCAACCAATGCCAGGGCGAAATCGTGTTCTTCCTGAATCTGCGCCTGCGTCCACCGTTCAGGACGATAGAATTTAACGACAAAACGGCGCCGGTCTTCATCCATAAATTGATAAACCCGGTTTTCATAGCTGTTGAGCGCCGTCAAACCGGAATCAACCCGAATACCTACCGCAAAAAGCGCATCGATAATCAGCGAGGGAAACAGCGTCTGAAAATTAAACACTGAACTTTGCATAGCCGTCATCATTACTCGCAATAGGAATTAAAATAAGCGTGAAAAAGCGGCGCCTATCGATAAAAGCCTCAGTCCTTGATAACACCCCGGGCACGCAGCAGTGCTGTTTTGAAATCTTCTTCATAATCCTTTTTCAAGCCAGGGATGACCTGCTCTTTATCCGCGTCACGCATTTTCAAATGGTAAATCAGGATATCATCTGTCAGCTCACTTAGCTGCCCCTGGAACCCCGCCTCCTGTGCAAGTTTTTGTAAAAATTGGACCAGATTCAGGTCCGGATCTTTTTGCCAGGCAGGATGCAGTAATTCGACCAACTCGTTAACGCGATGACATTTCATGGTTTAATCCTCTTATACAGATACTGATATCACCTTAGCAGCCTTAATCACGGGTGGAAAGCGCTTGGCGTCAGGAAATATTTTGCCCAGAATAGAGCCTCTGCGGCGCGACAAAGAGGGATCACATGATCACAGGCATCATTCTGGCAGGTGGCCAGGCCAGCCGGATGGGTGGGCAGGATAAAGGACTATTAACGTTGCGCGGCATACCGCTCTATCAACACGTGTTAACCCGCCTGAAACCCCAGGTGGATCGCGTGTATATCAATGCCAATCGTAACCAGTCTGTTTATCAGGACAGTGGCTGCACCGTGTTTAGCGACTTACCGAACGGCTTCTCAGGTCCTTTGGCAGGCATCTTGTCCAGCCTGAAGACCATCGAGACTGAATGGGCCGTTTTCGCGCCTTGTGATGTCCCTAATTTACCCACCGATATGGTGGCGAGACTGTGGCACGGCAAACAGCAAGCCTATGCCGCCTACGTAAACGATGGTCAGCGGGAGCATCCAACCTTGTTGCTTATCCATCGCTCCATGATCTCGAAACTTGAAACCTACCTGGAACGTGGCGATCGTAAGCTAATGCTATTTCTGGCAGAGATCGAGGCGATTCCCGTACTGTTCACTGATTGCCCTTTGGCATTTCAAAACCTGAACACCCCAGACGATCTCTCCAATTGGCAAGAGGCCAAACATGACTGAGTTGCATCACCCACGCCTGCTTGCTGTTAGTGCTTATAGCGGTACCGGGAAAACCACCTTGCTCACCCACGTGATTCCGCTCCTCAAGGAGAAAGGACTACGCATTGGTGTGATCAAGCATACTCATCATGATATGGATATCGATAAACCCGGCAAAGACAGCTATGAGCTGCGTAAAGCAGGGGCTGCGCAGACGCTTGTCGCCAGTAACCAGCGCTGGGCGCTGATGACGGAAACACCGAAGGCCGAAGAGGTGGATCTCTATGAAATGGTGAGCAAAATGGATGTTGATACGCTGGATTTGGTGCTGGTTGAAGGATTTCGACACGAAAAGGTGCCTAAGATCGTTCTTTCACGCAGAGGGTTGAGCAAGAACGCGCATGATTTGTTAGATAGCTATGCCGTTGCGATTGCCAGCGATGATGATGCAGATCGACAACTTTCCTTGCCCTGGCTGGATATAAACGATCCTAAACAGGTGGCTGACTTTATTGACGGTTGGATCCGCGGGTAAATTCACCCATGTCTGATGGTAAATGACTGACACTACACATCACGCACAGCAAAAAGGGCTGTCCTTTCGGACAGCCCCTTAGCTTATATAAAAACCTGGCAGTTCCCTACTCTCACATGGGGAAGCCCCACACTACCATCGGCGCTACGGCGTTTCACTTCTGAGTTCGGCATGGGGTCAGGTGGGACCACCGCGCTATCGCCGCCAGGCATATTCTGTTTCATCTCACCCGCTCTTTTGAGCCAGCAAGACCAATCTGTCAACAAGCTGAATCTCTTTACGAGTTCTGATTCGATTTTTCTCTCAATCAACACCAAAACACCTTCGGCGTTGTAAGGTTAAGCCTCACAGGTCATTAGTACTGGTTAGCTCAATGCATCGCTGCACTTACACACCCAG
>NZ_JAGFPE010000008.1 GCF_025962655.1 Candidatus Symbiopectobacterium sp. NZEC151
GCCGAACTCAGAAGTGAAACGCCGTAGCGCCGATGGTAGTGTGGGGCTTCCCCATGTGAGAGTAGGGAACTGCCAGGCTTTTATATCAGTTATCAGACGACGTCTGATGATGAAAAATAGCGAAGGGGCTGTCCGAAAGGACAGCCCTTTTTGCTGTGCGTAATTTTTGTTGTATAGGTTTTTTATCGTAACGCGCCAATAATCCCACACCGTTTATATGCATTAATTTGCCTCTCTTCCTGTAGCTAAAGGCCTGAAAATGGCTGAATGAATTAGCTGTAATTATGTACAAACCTATCGTAATACCAGGTTGTGAGCTTGCTCATCCCGCCCCGTCACTATTTCGACTAAAACAGATAAGCCCTGATAAAAAATGTCAGGTGCATGTCGTGTCTCTGTACAACCTGCACGCATTGACGTGGGGTTAAAACCTGCAAACAAGCCAAAAAGCTGTCGGCTGCTCATAAAGGAGTGGATTATGTACAGGCGTTTACTGGTCGCAATGGCTGTCGCTACAGCATTATGTGGCGCAACACAGGCATCGGCGCTAACCGTGGGATTTTCTCAAATCGGTTCCGAGTCGGGATGGCGCTCTGCCGAAACCAAAGTGTCTAAACAGGAAGCAGAAAAACGGGGTATCACCTTAAAAATAGCGGATGCGCAACAGAAACAAGAGAACCAGATCAAAGCGGTAAGATCGTTTATTGCACAAGGCGTTGATGCGATATTTATCGCACCCGTGGTCGCAACGGGCTGGACGCCGGTACTCCAGGAGGCCAAGGAGGCAAAAATACCGGTATTCCTGCTGGACCGTATGATCGATGTTAACGATCCCTCCCTGTATACCGCCGCAGTTGCTTCTGACAGCGTCTACGAAGGTAAGGTGGCTGCCGAATGGCTGCTGAAGGACGTCGCGGGAAAACCCTGTAACGTTGTTGAGCTGCAAGGCACGGTGGGGTCGAGCGTCGCAATAAACCGTAAAAAAGGGTTTGTTGACGGCATCGCTGCGTCTTCAAATGTGAAGATCATCCGCTCGCAGTCAGGCGATTTTACCCGCAGTAAGGGTAAAGAGGTGATGGAAAGCTTCATCAAAGCGGAGCAGAACGGCAAGAATATCTGCGCGGTTTATGCCCATAACGATGATATGGCGATCGGTGCCATTCAGGCCATTAAAGAGGCCGGATTAAAGCCGGGCTCACAAATCAAAGTGGTTTCTATCGACGCGGTTCCCGATATTTTTAAAGCAATGATCGACGGTGAAGCAAATGCCACAGTAGAGCTGACGCCAAATATGGCTGGCCCGGCATTTGATGCATTAATTGCCTTGAAAAAAGAAGGAAAACAGCCGCAGAAATTTATTCAGACTGAATCAAGATTATTATTGCCGGATACGGCACAAGCAGAATACCAGTCCAAAAAAGACCTTGGTTATTAAGCCTGATAACGATGGCGTGCAATGCGCCATCGTTACCTGATGTTTTAAGTGGCATAGGTGAGTCTGATGGACACTGAATTGCTGTTGGACATCCAGGGAATGAGTGTCGAATTTCCTGGTATTAAAGCGTTGGATAGCGTCGATTTCACGCTGCGCAAAGGGGAAATTGTTGCCCTGCTGGGTGAAAACGGTGCCGGAAAATCGACGCTGATAAAAGCGTTGACCGGGGTTTATCGGCGTTCAGCAGGAGAAATTTTTCTCGAAGGTAACGCCATCGATCCGTTGAGCACAGCGCACGCGCAATCCTTAGGTATCGGTACCGTTTACCAGGAGGTCAATCTATTACCCAATCTGTCGGTGGCGGCGAATTTGTTTTTGGGCCGGGAACCCTTGCGCTTCGGCATGGTTGATCAGAAGGAAATGGCGCGGCTTGCCAGAGAAATCGTCGCCTACTACGGATTACGGATAGATGTTACCGATCCTTTGGGCAACTACTCGATCGCTATTCAGCAGATCATTGCTATCGCTCGCGCAGTCGATCTTTCCGCCAAAGTGTTGATCCTCGATGAACCCACTGCCAGCCTGGATGCAAATGAGGTCGACATGCTGTTCGGCATTTTGTCCCATTTGCGTGAGCACGGCGTGGGCATGATTTTTGTCACCCATTTTCTCGATCAGGTTTATCGCCTTAGCGATCGCATCACCGTGTTGCGCAACGGAAAACTGGTGGGCAGTGAAATGACGGCGGCGTTGCCGCGTCTCGATCTGGTGCAGATGATGCTGGGCCACAGTTTTGATGAGTCACTCTTGAAGCGCTCAGCCCATGCGACTGAAACCGGCGAGCCTTTGGTCGAATTCCGTGGGTATGGCCGTCGTAATATGGTCGATCCCTTTGAGTTGTCCGTTGCGCCGGGCGAAATCGTCGGGCTGGCTGGATTGCTGGGTTCGGGCCGTACGGAGACCGCACAGCTGGTCTTTGGCATTAAAACGCCAGACAGCGGTGAGGCCAAGGTTGATGGTCAGCCAGTCTCCATTCGTAGCCCACGCAAGGCGGGCAAGCTGGGGTTTGGTTATTGCCCTGAAGACCGCAAAACCGAAGGCATTGTTGGTTCGGCGACGGTTCGTGAGAACATTATTCTGGCGTTGCAGGCCCAGCGCGGGTGGTTACGTCCGCTGGGGTTGAAAGAGCAAACCCGCATTGCAGAAATGTTCATTGAGCGATTGGGGATACGAACGCCGAGCCCTGAACAGGAAATTCAGTATCTTTCCGGCGGCAATCAGCAAAAGGTGTTGCTCTCGCGCTGGTTGGCGACAGAACCTCGCTTTCTCATTCTTGATGAACCGACGCGCGGCATTGATGTTGGTGCCCATGCGGAAATCATTCGTTTGATAGAAAAACTGTGTGAGCGCGGTATGGCGCTGCTGGTTATCTCCTCTGAGCTGGAAGAGCTGACCGGTTATGCCGACCGCATCATTGTGTTGCGCGACAGAAAGCAGGTGGCACATCTGGCGCATCAGGAGATTTCCGTTGCTGCCGTGATGCAAGCCATTGCATTACAACCAGGAGGTGCGCATGACGGACAGCCATGTTAAACCCGTGCGCCGGGTGCGCTTCGGCGTCAGTAAAGGGCTACCACAGATTGCGGCGTTGGTGGTCATCTTGTTAATCGATAGCCTGGTTGCGCCCAACTTCTTTTCACTTCATGTGCAAGATGGCCGTTTGTTCGGCAGCCTGATCGATATCCTTAATCGCGGCGCACCGGTCGCATTGCTGGCATTGGGCATGACGCTGGTGATTGCCACCGGCGGTATTGACCTCTCGGTGGGGGCGGTGATGGCGATCGCTGGTGCTACGGCGGCGAGCCTTGCGGCGCAAGGGCATGCATTGCCAGTGATTCTACTGACGGCAGTGCTCACCGGCGCTGTGTGCGGGCTGTGGAATGGCTTTTTGGTTGCGGTGCTACAGATCCAGCCGATTGTGGCGACCTTGATGCTGATGGTGGCAGGCCGTGGTGTCGCACAACTGATTACCGAAGGGCAGATTATTACCTTTGCACATCCTGCGTTGGCACATCTGGGCAGCGGCTCGCTGTTCTACCTGCCGATGCCGGTGATTATCGCCTGCGCCATGCTGCTTCTACTTTGGATACTGACACGCAAAACCGCATTGGGCTTATTTATCGAAGCGGTGGGTATCAACATTCGTTCGGCCAGAAACGCTGGCATCAGCACGCGTCTGATCTTGATTTCCGTCTATGTCATCTGCGGCATCTGCGCGGCGGTCGCGGGGGTGATTATTACAGCGGATATCCGCGGTGCGGACGCGAACAATGCCGGTTTGTGGCTTGAACTGGATGCCATTTTGGCGGTGGTGATCGGCGGTGGGTCTTTGCTGGGCGGGCGGTTTAATCTGCTGCTTGCGGTGGTGGGGGCATTGATTATTCAAAGTATGAATACCGGTATTCTGTTAGCAGGATACCGTCCTGAACTCAATCTGGTGCTTAAGGCGTTGGTGGTGTTGGCGGTGCTGATTATGCAGTCTCCGCGTTTCTCGCTGCGCCGCCTGTTGCGGAGGCACGAATAATGCTGAAACGAAATATTCCGCTGTTGATTACGCTCGGCGTTTTTATCGTCGGCTATCTGTTTTGCCTGAGCCAGTTTCCGGGGTTTGCTTCTACGCGCGTATTTTTCAACCTGTTGACGGATAATGCGTTTATCGGGATTGTCGCGGTCGGCATGACCTTTGTGATCCTCTCCGGCGGGATCGATCTCTCCGTCGGCTCGGTGATCGCGTTTACTGGCGTACTGTTAGCCAAGCTGATTGGTACCTATGGCATGCATCCCGGCTATGCCATTGCGCTGGCGTTGGTGATGGGGGCAGCATTCGGTGCGCTGATGGGGTGGATCATCGATACCCTGAAACTGCCTGCGTTTATCATCACGCTGGCCGGTATGTTCTTTGTGCGCGGCATGAGCTTTATTGTCTCTCAGGAGTCGATCCCGATTGAACACCCTGTATACCAACAGCTTGCCGGATTAGCGTGGCGCATGCCCGGCGGTGGGCGCCTGACCTTTTTGGCGTTGATCATGCTGATGACGGTAATTGTCGGGATGGTCTTGGCGCACCGCACCTGTTTTGGTAATCGCGTTTACGCCATTGGCGGCAATATCACTTCAGCGGAGCTGATGGGGGTGCGGGTGAGAAAAACCACCATCCAGATCTACATGCTTTCCAGCACGCTGGCAGTGTTGTCCGGGATTGTGTTCTCACTCTATACCTCAGCGGGTTACGCGCTGGCAGCGAGCGGCGTAGAGCTGGATGCGATTGCGGCAGTGGTGATTGGCGGCACGCTCCTGACCGGCGGTGTGGGCACGGTGCTGGGCACCTTCTTTGGGGTGCTGATCCAAGGGCTGATTCAAACCTACATCACCTTTGATGGCACCCTCAGTTCCTGGTGGACCAAGATCGTTATTGGCATCCTGCTGTTTACCTTTATCGTCTTGCAGAAAGGACTTAGCGCATTTTGGGTCGCCAAACGCGCCTGACGGCGCTACGCGGCTCACAACATATCAGCAATAGGGGTTTTAAGCAGTTGACGGATTAACGCCTGCTGGTCGCTGTTTTGCAGCCAAACGGCATACAGCGGGCGGATCACCGGTGGCGTATGTTGCTGAACGTACAACAGTGGGTAAGTTTTTTCCCAATGGCGCGGCAGAAAGGCACAGCCGCCGGTGGTCAACAATAGCTGGCGCGTCAGGTGCGCTGAGGTAGTGGTCAAGATGGGAAGCTGCTCATTGCTCAATAACCGCCCTTCGTGCTGATGAAAATCCGCGCCCCATTCCAGTTTGATAAAAGGCCTTTCGGCCTGCTCCTCGTCTTGTGTGGCGAACAGCGCCAGAGAGAAGTTTCCTAACAGATGGCTGGTCAACTCTTCCATTTTGGGCTGCTCGGTAGTGATCAGCAGGTCCAACCGCCGTTCGTGTAACTGCTGCACCAGAGATTGACGTTGTGCAATGCGCGCTTCAAGTTGAAGCAGCGGGCGCTGCTGGTACAGCGTTTGCAGCCAGGGCGTCAGGTAGGCTTCCCACAGCGATGCAGTGGCACCAATCGACAGCAACTGGTGCTGCTGCGAGCGTGCGACCTCTTTTTTGGCCAGTTGCCAGGTGCCCATCAGGCTCTCTGCGTAGGGCAACAAGCGCTCGCCCGCCGGTGTCAGGCGAATATTATTGCGGTGGCGAGTGAACAAATTTGCACCAAGTTGATTTTCTAATTGGCGAATACGAAAGCTGACCGCTGACTGGGTCAGATAGAGCGATTCTGCGGCGCGTCCAAAATGCCGCGTTCTGCTGACTTCCAGGAAGGTTTTCAGTAATTCGGTATCCACGCTCATCTCCAAAAAAAATTTGTCGTGATGATTTAAATGTTTTGTTTTACAGAATGTCAAGCCTATCTAATACTCCGCGCCATAAACAGCACGACCATAAAAGAATTAGGAGCGTGTAAGATGGCGGAAAGCTTCTCTACAACGAATCGTTTTTTTGATAATAAATCCTACCCACGCGGCTTCTCTCGTCACGGTGACTTCACCATCAAAGAGGCCCAGATGCTGGAACGCTATGGCTATGCGTTGAATGAGCTTGACCTGGGTAAACGCCAGCCGGTGACCGAGGAAGAGACCCAATTCGTCGCCATGTGCCGCGGTGAGCGTGATGCGTCCACCGACATGGAAAAAACCTGGGCCAAATATGTCGCTCGTATTCGTCGCCCGAAGCGTTTTCACACGCTGTCCGGCGGTAAGCCGCAGATGGATGCGGTGGAAGAATACACCGATAGCGACG
Organism: Candidatus Symbiopectobacterium sp. NZEC151; assembly: GCF_025962655.1. Lineage (GTDB taxonomy): Bacteria > Pseudomonadota > Gammaproteobacteria > Enterobacterales > Enterobacteriaceae > Symbiopectobacterium. The sequence continues at coordinate 6,275 of NZ_JAGFPE010000008.1, forward strand.
ATTAAGTTATTCACTTGCGGGGCCAATGGCCCCGTTTTTTATCTCTGCGCTTTACCTTAAATGCTTTACCCTAAATCGCGGTGTAAGCGGCGCAGCAACCTGTCCATGCAGCGATAGCTGATCGCCTCCGCCAAATGGTCGCGCTGGATATCGGGCTGCTGTGCCAGATCGGCGATGGTCCTCGCCACCTTTAAAATGCGGTGCCAGGCACGCACAGACAGCTCCAGCTTGGTCATTAACGCCTCCAGCCAGACGGCATCCTCTTCGTGCAAGCGGCAGTGAATATCCATTTCCGGCGGTGTCAGGCGCGCATTGATTTTTCCCGCTCGTGCCAGTTGCCTCTCTCGTGCCATCAACACGCGCGCTCGAACGTCGGTGCTGCGTTCTCCCTGACGCCCTTGTTTGTGCAGCGTTCCAGGTGGCAGTAACGGGACTTCAATCGACAGATCGAACCGGTCGAGAAACGGCCCGGAGAGTTTACCCAAATAGCGCAGGATCTGCTGCACCGGCAGGCGGTTATGGATACCTTGATAGTGCCCCGATGGGCTGGGGTTCATAGCGGCGACCAACTGCACGCGGGCGGGGTAATTGACTTTGGCCCGCGTGCGGGAAATCACGATTTCACCGGCTTCCAACGGTTCTCGCAGAGCGTCCAGGACACGCCGCTCGAACTCGGGCAACTCATCGAGAAACAGTATACCGTTGTGCGCCAACGAGATCTCTCCCGGTTTTGGCAGTCCGCCCCCGCCCACCAGGGCTGTCATTGATGCACTGTGGTGAGGTGCCCGAAAGGGGCGGGTGTGCCACAAGCCCAGTGTGGTATCCGCAGCGCTGACCAGGCTATTAATGGCCGCCACCTCCAGCGCCTCTTCGTTGCTCAATGGGGGCAATAACCCGGCAAGACGGCTGGCCAGCATGGTTTTTCCGGTGCCGGGCGGCCCTATCAGCAGCAGGTTGTGGCCTCCGGCGGCGGTGACCTCGAGCGCCCGTTTTCCCTGCTCTTGCCCAATGATATCTGCCAGATCCGGGGCGTTGGTGAGGTCGGGCGCGTGAACCTCAACCGCCTGACTGCCGGTCAACGGTTCACCGCTGTGCAAAAAGGCGCATACCGCATTCAGGTGTTCTGCCAGCAGCACCTCACCGTGCCCGATAAGCGCCATTTCCTGCTGATGAGCCAGTGGCAAAATAAGCTGGCGACCCGCCTTGCCCGCGGCGATGGCCGCCGGGATTGCGCCGGTAATCGCGCGTAGCGCCCCGGATAATCCCAATTCACCCAGAAACTCATACTGCGCTAACGCCTTGCCGCAAATCTGCTCTGAGGCTGCCAGAATCGATAGTGCGATGGGCAGATCGTAGCGCCCGCCCTCCTTGGGCAAATCCGCCGGGGCGAGATTGACGGTGATCCGCTTGGCGGGAAAGGTGAACCCGGCATTGAGCAGTGCGCTGCGCACCCGATCCCGTGCTTCCTTAACCGTGGTTTCCGGCAGGCCAACCAGCGTCAGTGCGGGCAAGCCATTGCTGATATGGGCTTCAATCGTCACGCAAGGGGCCTGAATGCCAATCATTGCACGCGTATAGGTAACAGCCAGCGACATAACGCTCCCTCCTGTCAATTGCGGCAGCGTGCGCCATCCTGAGTCCAAGGGGCAGTATAAAAATAACGTTATCGGCGACGGCTCGCACAGAGGCGATTGCCATACAGGGCATTCCATCTGGGTTGGGCGCTGGCTTGCAAGTCTTGCATGACTCAATGGCGTGGTCGGTGAAAGTCTATAGAAAAAGCACAATGTGAATAATTGTTTATATCTATATGATTAAATTGCATTTAACGCCGGTTTCTTCATTGGCCTTCATGGCGCGTTTGAAAAAAAATATTGTCAGTGGCGCTAAGTCTGTGGTAACTCTGTAGGTATTCGTTCGACAATGATTACAGAACAAACCATTTATGAAAGCGTTCTCTCTCGTGATTAGCCTAGTCATTATTAGCGTGGTGGTGATTATAAACCCACCGTGCGGGGCGTCGCTGAGACGAAGAATGGCTTAAAAATCAAGCCGTAATTCAAAAAACCCCCGCACCGTAAGGTCGGGGGTTTTTTGTTGGGCGGTAAAAACTACAGAAGGGAGTGGAGTATGTCTTACAGCATAAAATCCTGTTTCTCCCCGGCAGCGTCGGGGAAATAAACTATGAATGGGGCTCAATGGGTGGTGCAAGCGTTGCGGGCGCAAGGTGTCGATACCGTATTTGGTTATCCGGGCGGCGCGATCATGCCGGTTTACGATGCACTCTACGACGGCGGCGTTGAGCACCTGTTGTGCCGTCATGAACAAGGCGCAGCCATGGCGGCGCTCGGTTATGCCCGCGCGACCGGCAAGGTCGGCGTGTGTATCGCCACCTCTGGCCCCGGTGCCACTAACCTGATCACCGGACTGGCGGATGCGCTGCTGGATTCGGTGCCGGTGGTGGCGATTACCGGTCAGGTGGCTTCACCGTTGATCGGTACCGATGCCTTTCAGGAAATCGATGTGCTGGGCTTGTCGCTGGCCTGTACCAAACACAGCTTCCTGGTGGATTCGCTGGAGTCGCTGCCGGGGATCATGGCGGAAGCCTTCGCCATCGCCAGCAGTGGCCGTCCTGGCCCGGTGCTGGTGGATATCCCCAAAGACATTCAGTTAGCCATCAGTGAGATCGTCCCGCAGTTTACGCCAGTCGATGACAGCCAGCCGGATTTCCCTGCGCAGGCCATCGAACAAGCGCGCGCCATGCTGGCCGCGGCGAAAAAGCCGATGTTGTACGTCGGCGGTGGCGTGGGCATGGCGCAGGCGGTGCCGGCACTGCGCGCGTTTATTGCCGAGACGGGTATTCCCTCCGTCGTTACGCTGAAAGGATTGGGTGCCGTTGATGCCGAGCATCCGCACTACCTCGGCATGCTGGGCATGCACGGTACCAAAGCAGCCAACCTGTCGGTGCAAGAGTGTGACCTGTTGATTGCCGTCGGTGCGCGGTTTGACGATCGCGTGACGGGCAAGCTGAATGCGTTTGCGCCGCATGCAGCGGTGATTCATCTGGATATCGATCCGGCTGAATTGAGTAAATTGCGCCTGGCCAACGTGGCACTGCCGGGGGATTTAAACACGCTGTTGCCCGCATTGGCCCAGCCGCTGGCAATTGATGCCTGGCGTCAAGAGGTGGCGGCGCTGAAAGCCGAATACCCGTGGCGTTACGATCATCCGGGCGAGGCCATCTATGCGCCGGCGCTGTTAAAAATCCTGTCTGAACGCAAACCGGCGGAAACGGTGATTACTACCGATGTCGGCCAGCACCAGATGTGGGCTGCGCAGCACATGCGTTTTTCCCGTCCGGAAAATTTCATCACCTCCAGCGGGTTAGGCACCATGGGCTTTGGTTTGCCCGCAGCGGTAGGCGCACAGGTCGCCCGTCCTGAAGATACCGTGGTGTGTATTTCCGGTGACGGCTCTTTCATGATGAACGTGCAAGAGCTGGGCACCATCAAACGAAAACAGTTGCCGGTAAAAATCGTGCTGCTGGATAACCAACGGTTAGGCATGGTTCGACAGTGGCAGCAGCTGTTCTTCAATGAGCGTTACAGCGAAACCAACCTCTCCGATAACCCCGATTTTCTGACCCTGGCAAGCGCTTTTGGTATCCCAGGGCAACGCATAACCCGAAAAGATCAGATCGATGCCGCGCTGGATGCCCTGTTGAGCAGTGATGGGCCGTATTTGCTGCATGTCTCTATCGATGAACTGGAAAACGTCTGGCCGCTGGTTCCACCGGGTGCCGGGAATGAAACCATGCTGGAACGTACCGAATAATGGCAGGAGAACAGAGAATGACGCATCATCAACTTTCCATACAGGCTCGCTTTCGTCCCGAAATGCTGGAGCGTGTGCTGCGCGTGGTTCGCCACCGCGGCTTCCGGGTGTGTGCCATGAACATGATGACGGCCGCCAACCCCGACCATATCAATATCGAATTGACCGTTGCCAGCCAACGGCCGGTGGATTTATTGTCAACACAGTTAAGCAAGCTGCTGGATATCGCTTGTGTTGAAATACAACCCCACACATCACAACAAATACGTGCCTGAAGGCATCAGAAAGGATAAACAGAATGACGAGCAAAGCTGATTACATTTGGTTCAATGGTGAGATGGTGCCGTGGGCGGAAGCCAAAGTACACGTGATGTCCCATGCGCTGCACTACGGTACGTCGGTGTTTGAAGGGGTGCGCTGTTACGATTCCCATAAAGGCCCGGTGGTATTCCGTCACCGTGAGCATATGCGCCGCCTGCACGACTCCGCTAAAATCTATCGTATGCCGGTGCAGTACAGCGTGGATGACCTGATGGAAGCCTGCCGTGCAACGCTACGTAAAAATGATCTGAAAAGCGCCTATATCCGTCCGCTGGTGTTCGTTGGCGACGTTGGCATGGGCGTGAATCCGCCGGAAGGTTACGTCACGGATGTCATCATTGCGGCATTTCCCTGGGGCGCATATCTCGGCGAAGACGCACTGGATCAGGGGATTGATGCCATGGTGTCCTCCTGGAACCGTGTGGCAGCCAACACCATTCCAACGGCCGCAAAAGCGGGCGGTAACTACCTCTCCTCTCTGCTGGTGGGCAGCGAAGCGCGCCGCCACGGCTATCAGGAAGGGATCGCGCTGGACGTCAACGGCTATGTGTCTGAAGGTGCAGGTGAAAACCTGTTTGAAGTGAAAGATGGCGTGTTGTTTACCCCGCCGTTCACCTCATCAGCGCTGCCGGGTATCACTCGCGACGCCATCATCAAACTGGCGCAGAGCCTGGGACTGGAAGTGCGTGAGCAGGTGCTGTCACGTGAATCGCTCTATCTGGCGGATGAAGTCTTTATGTCCGGCACTGCCGCGGAAATCACTCCGGTGCGCAGCGTGGACGGTATTCAGGTCGGCATTGGCCGTTGTGGCCCGGTCACCAAACAACTACAAAAAGCGTTCTTCGGCCTGTTTACCGGCGAAACCGAAGACAAATGGGGCTGGTTAGATCAGGTTAACCCGTAATCGTCACAAGAAAGATTAATACACCCCTTTCCCTTGCTTCACGAACCCAAGACGCCAGTCGCCGCCGAACGGGAGCAGGAAAGGGGAGGAAACACACACTGGAGTAACAGAGTATGCCTAAGTACCGTTCAGCCACAACCACGCATGGCCGTAACATGGCAGGTGCGCGCGCCCTGTGGCGTGCCACCGGAATGACCGATGCCGATTTCGGCAAGCCGATCATTGCCGTGGTCAACTCGTTCACACAATTCGTTCCGGGCCACGTGCATCTGCGCGACCTGGGCAAGCTGGTGGCGGAGCAAATCGAAGCCGCTGGCGGCGTGGCCAAAGAGTTCAACACCATTGCGGTGGATGATGGCATCGCGATGGGGCACGGTGGCATGCTCTACTCCCTGCCGTCACGTGAGCTGATTGCCGATTCGGTCGAATACATGGTCAATGCCCACTGCGCCGATGCGATGGTGTGTATCTCCAACTGCGACAAGATCACCCCCGGAATGCTGATGGCCTCGCTGCGCCTGAATATCCCGGTGATCTTTGTTTCCGGCGGCCCGATGGAAGCCGGGAAAACCAAACTCTCTAACCAACTGATCAAACTGGACCTGGTGGATGCCATGATCCAGGGCGCTAACCCGAACGTCAGCGATGCGGACAGCGACCAGATCGAACGTTCCGCTTGCCCGACCTGCGGCTCTTGTTCCGGCATGTTTACCGCTAACTCGATGAACTGCCTGACGGAAGCGCTGGGCCTGTCACAGCCGGGCAATGGCTCGCTGCTGGCGACCCACGCCGATCGTAAGCAACTGTTTTTGAATGCGGGTACGCGCATCGTTGAACTGACCAAACGCTACTACGAGCAGGATGATGCCAGTGCGCTGCCGCGTAATATCGCGACCAAGGCCGCGTTTGAAAACGCCATGACGCTGGATATCGCCATGGGCGGCTCCACCAACACCGTGCTGCACTTGCTGGCCTCCGCGCAGGAAGCGGAAGTGGATTTCACCATGGACGACATCGATCGTCTGTCGCGCCGGGTGCCGCAGCTGTGCAAAGTGGCACCGAGCACGCAGAAATACCATATGGAAGACGTACACCGTGCGGGTGGGGTGATCGGTATTCTGGGCGAACTGGATCGCGCCGGATTGCTGAACCGCGATGTGTGTAACGTGTTGGGTAAAAGCCTGACGGAAACGCTGAATGCCTATGACGTGATGCTGACCGATGATGAAGCGGTGAAAAGTATGTTCTCCGCAGGGCCAGCGGGCATTCGCACCACGCAGGCGTTCTCACAGGATTGTCGCTGGGAGTCGCTGGATACCGATCGTGAACAAGGTTGTATCCGTGCGCGGGAGCATGCCTACAGTCAGGAAGGTGGTCTGGCAGTACTGTACGGCAACATCGCGGAAAAAGGCTGTATCGTCAAAACCGCCGGTGTGGATGATGGCAGTCTGGTGTTCCGTGGCCCGGCGAAAGTGTATGAATCTCAGGATGATGCAGTAGAAGCCATTCTGGGCGGTAAGGTGGTAGCGGGAGATGTGGTGGTTATCCGTTACGAAGGGCCGAAAGGCGGGCCGGGCATGCAAGAGATGCTCTACCCGACCAGCTTCCTGAAATCGATGGGATTGGGTAAAGCCTGTGCGTTGATCACCGACGGTCGTTTCTCCGGCGGCACCTCCGGGCTTTCCATCGGCCATGCTTCGCCTGAAGCGGCCAGTGGCGGCACCATCGGGCTGGTGGAAGACGGCGATACCATTGCCATTGATATTCCTAGCCGTACCATTGCGCTGGTGGTGGCGGAAGATGAACTGGCACGCCGCCACGATGCGCAACTGGCGCGCGGCGATGCGGCCTTTACGCCGAAAAACCGTCAGCGTCAGGTGTCGTTCGCACTGCGTGCTTACGCCAGTCTGGCAACCAGCGCGGACCAAGGCGCGGTACGCGACAAGAGCAAGCTGGGAGGCTAAGTTCAATGGCGGTATCACTCCCTCTCCCCGACGCCCCGTGCGGCGCGGAGTATTTGCGTGCGGTGTTGCGCGCGCCGGTGTATGAAGTGGCACAGGTGACGCCGCTTCAGCCGATGGAAAAACTCTCGGCGCGTCTCGGCAACACCATTGTGGTGAAGCGAGAAGACCGTCAGCCAGTGCACAGTTTTAAACTGCGCGGTGCCTATGCCATGTTGGCGACCCTGACCGAGGCGCAAAAAGCGCACGGTGTGGTAACGGCTTCCGCCGGTAACCACGCACAGGGCGTAGCGCTGTCAGCCTGCAAGCTTGGCATCAAGGCGCTGATCGTCATGCCGGTCGCCACCGCGGATATCAAAGTTGATGCGGTGCGCGGTTTTGGCGGTGAAGTGTTGCTACACGGTGCCAATTTTGATGAGGCCAAGGCCCGAGCGATTGTGCTGTCGCAAGAGCAGCATATGACCTTCATTCCGCCGTTCGATCATCCGGCCGTGATTGCCGGGCAGGGCACGCTGGCGATGGAGCTGTTGCAGCAGGATGCGCATCTCGATCGCGTGTTTGTACCGGTTGGTGGCGGTGGTCTGGCGGCGGGCGTGGCGGTGTTGATCAAACAATTGATGCCGCAGATCAAAGTGATCGGCGTTGAGGCGGAAGATTCAGCCTGCCTGCGTGCGGCATTGGATGCCGGGCATCCGGTGGATTTGCCGCGCGTTGGACTGTTCGCTGAAGGCGTGGCGGTCAAGCGTATTGGCAATGAAACCTTCCGCCTGTGCCGGGAATATCTGGATGATGTCATCACCGTGGACAGCGATGCGATTTGTGCCGCGCTGAAGGATATCTTTGAAGATGTGCGGGCGATTGCCGAACCGTCTGGCGCACTGGCGCTGGCGGGGATGAAGAAGTATATCCAGCAGCACGGCATTCAGGGTGAACGGCTAGCGCATATTCTGTCGGGTGCCAACGTGAACTTCCACGGTCTGCGCTATGTCTCTGAACGCTGTGAACTGGGTGAACAGCGTGAGGCATTGCTGGCGGTAACCATCCCTGAGCGCAAGGGCAGCTTCTTGACCTTTTGCCAACTGCTGGGTGGTCGCTCGGTGACCGAGTTTAACTACCGTTACGCCGATGACAAAGACGCCTGCATTTTCGTGGGGGTGCGTCTGACGCGTGGACATGCGGAGCGGGATGAGATTATCGCAGAACTCTCCGCAGGTGGTTATCAGGTGGTCGATCTCTCCGATGATGAAATGGCGAAGCTCCATGTGCGTTACATGGTTGGCGGACGTCCTTCCAAGCCGTTGCAGGAACAGCTTTACAGCTTCGAGTTTCCGGAATCTCCCGGTGCGCTGCTGAAGTTCCTGCACACGCTCGGCACGCACTGGAACATCTCGCTGTTTCACTATCGCAGCCACGGGACCGATTTCGGTCGCGTACTGGCGGCGTTCGAAGTGACCGAGCGCGATCCGGAGTTTGAGCAACGTTTGCAGGCGCTGGGTTACGAGTGCCACGACGAAACCCAAAATCCGGCGTTTCGTTTCTTCCTGGCCGGTAACACGGCGTGATGTCAGTGTGCCCGACGGTGGAATTTCACCGCCGGGCGCGCTATCGTGGTTGCCATTCAAGGGATTAGCAATGGCAGACCATCATGACGACGTTCACCGGTTTCTCGCAGCAGAGCCTCACCTTTCTTCAGCAAGTTCGGCAGGAAAACAGCAAAGAGTGGTTTGACGACAACCGCGCAATATACGATGAGACGCTGGTTGCCCCGTTCCGCGCGTTGGTCGAGGATGTGGGCCTGACGATGCTACCGATCGACGATCAGTTTGAAATTCGTCCTGCTATTGGTAAAACCCTGTCGCGTATCCATCGCGATACCCGTTTTTCTCACGATAAATCCCGCTACCGCAGTCAGATGTGGCTGACGTTCAAACGTCCGCGCAAAGACTGGACGGATGCGCCGGTGTACTTTTTCGAAATTGGCCCCGATTTCTGGCGTTACGGGTTGGGGTACTACAGCGCCACGCGCGATACCATGGAACTGTTTCGCCAGACGCTGCGCGACAGCCCGCAGGCGTTTTTGGCGATGGCTGCGTGTCTGGAACCCACGTTTACCCTGGAAGGTGAAAGTTACAAGCGCCCGCTGGTCAAAGATCAGCCTGCGGAATTGGCGACCTGGTACAACCGCAAATCCTTCGCTGCCATGACCACGCGGCAAGATATGGATGCATTGTTTTCAGCGGATTTGGTCACTACGCTGACACAGGGTTTTCGCCAACTGGAGCCGCTGTATCGCTATCTGATGGGCATTGAGAGTATGAAGCGGCTGACGCCTGAACAACAGGAAGGAAGCTGGTCGAGCTTCCCGCCGTCAGCGCGTTTTGAACGTTAAAGCTTTTGCCGCGTCATCACCATGTTGAACAGATAGCTTTCGCCCTGCGTATCGAACGTTGAGATGCGAATTTCGTCGTCGCTCACGCAGGTAAACAGGATCTTGGTGGTGCCGCCAAAGCTGCTTTCCCGGCGGCCAATCGCCTGCGTATCGCTCATCTGGCGGGCGGTGAACTCACCGTCATCCAGCCGGTTGGCGTAGCGGAACGCGACGGAAATGTTGCCGCTGATTTTCCCTTTCTCCTGCGTCATATCCAAACCGACCGCATTATAGGGCGCTTTCTGGTCGTACATTTCCTGAAAATAACTGCCGAGGTTGTCGTACTCTTCCTTGGTGAGATCCTGCAAATAATCCTCGTAGCTGAACGCCCCGTGGAAACACCCGGTGGTTTTGATCGGGGTAATGGGCGTCGGTAACGCGTGCTGGGCCACCTGATTGAGGTAGCGCAGTCGGTTGAGCTGCTGCTGATAGCGCTGGCGCAGACAATCCTCATCCTGGCATTGGTTACGGGTGGTGAGCCAGCTACGTTGAAACAGGTTCAGTGCCTGTTCAAAGGGCTGACTCTGCGTATAGGTGGTCAGCGCCGATCGTGCGGTCTTCCACTCCTGCGCCAGTTCATCATCCAACTGGCCGAGCAGTGGGCTCTGGCAAATCTGCTTTTCCTGCGCGCTGGTGGCATTGGCGCAGTCGAACGAGACAGCCTGTGCATGAGGCACAAACGCGCAAGCCGCCAATGCCGCCACGGCAGAGAACACAGAGAGCTTCATAGGGGATCCTGTTTCATTCCTTGAGCAATTAGTGTTTGTTATACAGCCATCTGCGTTCCTTCGCCAGTGCAGTACGCCAACGCAGATGGCCGTGACCGTTTAACGCTATCTCCTCCTGTTGCCTAAGGTGTTGCCAAATAGCGTCCCATCCAGAATCGAAAACTGATATTCGTGACGGTGGACTGACGTTAAGCTATTCACTAATCGTATCGGGTGTTGGCCCGAGTGATTCTGTCTCATCAGGTATGTCTGGTGGCATTTCCTGCGATAGTGATACATCTCGCGGTTCACCTTCACCGGAAATCAGGAACCGGTTCGTGACGGCAAGGCTGGAGCCATAGATCGTCCTAAGGGTGAATCCCTTTCATTTTTACAGCGTAACGTTAAATGCAAACTAAGAAAAATTAATGCAATTGCATAAATGCGATTGAGACGAGTTTGCATTTGAAATACTCTTTTTTGGTGCATTATTAGCCAGGAATATGTTGGCTTCTTTATGTCGCACAAAGATACTATTGCAGTAAAGGATGGAAACGTGTCTGAAAATAAAAGGAAATTTTACCTCGTTGGGCAATTCTTTTTCGGTTATGTCACGGTACTGGGTGTTGCATCATCACTCGTGATGGCAGCGCAAACGCTGGCCGCTGAAACGGTGACTGGCAACGCTGATGTGATGGTGGTCATTGCACAGGGCGAGCAAAATACCACGCTCCCCACGGGTGGAATGATTGCGAAACAGAGTGCCGCCGGTACGAAAACACAAACGCCGTTGGTAACGACGCCACAGTCGATCACCGTGGTTACGCGTGCGCAAATGGATAAGCAACGGGTGATGTCCGTCTCCGATGCGTTTAATTACTCTGCCAGTGTGCTGCCAAATTACCGGGGTTCCTCCAACCGGAGTGATGAAACCATTGTGCGCGGTTTTCGCTATGCGCCTAAATTTCTGGATGGGCTGAGTTTTGGTTTGATCGGGCAAGGTGCCGGCATTGGAAAGATTGACCCCTGGTTGTTAGAACGCGTTGAGCTGATTCGTGGCCCGGCCTCTGTCATGTATGGTCAGGTCGATCCTGGCGGCACGGTCATTATGACCAGCAAACGCCCCACGGCAGAAAACATCCGCCACCTACAAGTTAGCGCAGGCAATAAACGCTTGGGTGAAGCGGCGTTTGATTTCGGCGGTGTGCTGAACGAGGACAGCGCGCTGTTGTATCGCTTGAACGTCATCGCCAGCACCCGGCAGCAATTTGTCAACGATGCCCGGCAACAGCGCATGGCGATTGCCCCCGCGCTGACGTGGCTGCCCAATGCAGACACCAGCCTGACCGTACTGACCAGTTACCAATACGACCCTGAAGCGGGTTTTCGTAACTTCTTGCCCGCCTACGGCACGGTGTTTGCTACCAACGCTGGCTATATTCCTTACACGCTGAATGTCAGCGATCCCAATTACTATCACTCAACGCGTGAGCAGGTGGCGCTCGGTTATATTTTCGAGCACTCCTTTAACAAGGCGATCTCAGTGCAACAGAATCTGCGTTATTCACAGTTGCATGATAACTATAAATATTTGGTGTATAGCACCGGTGGCAGCGCCACGGATACTACGCTAATGCGTAACCAGCAACGCGAAAACATTGATGCTGACGAATTAGGGATCGACAACCAATTAAAAGCGAGCTTCGCGACTCACACGGTGAACCATACTCTGCTGGCCGGTTTGGATTACAAATGGCAGAAGCGCAATGCCAACTTCTGGCGCAAGACCGGCGATAAGTACAATTTTGACTGGGCTCATCCGCGCTATGGTGGGGCTTATCTGGAAAATGACAGCGACTTGCCCCTCGCGCGCAGCGCGTTTAAAAAGCTCGATCAGGTTGGACTCTATGTGCAGGATCAGGCGGTGTGGCAGCAGTGGAACCTGCTGCTCTCCGGGCGACATGACTGGACGGAAATACGCACCTACGAGCGCACACTCAATAATGCCAAAAGGCAGTCGAATGATGACGATTTCACCGGCCGTGCGGCGCTGCTGTATGCGTTTGAGAATGGTTTCTCGCCTTATATCAGTTACAGCACCTCGTTTGAGCCCAACCTGGACAGCGGCATTCCGGGTTCACCACCCTTTAAGCCGACAACCGGCGAGCAGACTGAAGTGGGGATGAAGTTTCAGCCGGTGGGCAGCGACACCTTGTTAACGCTATCGCTGTTCGATATTACGCAGAAAAATATCACGTCGTGGAACAGCAAACTCAAGTTCAACGAGCAAATTGGCAAAGTCGAGTCACGTGGCGCTGAAGCGGAGCTAGGTACCCAAATAACGCCAGCGCTGAGCCTGATGTCGGCGTACAGTTACACGGAGGCGGAAACCAAGGAGAGCACCAATGCGAGTACGCCAGCAGGGAACAGGCCAGCGGCGACGCCACGCCATATGGCCTCCGCCTGGGGTACCTACTTGGTTCACAACGGCCCGTTGGCCGGGCTGGCGCTGGGAACCGGCGTGCGCTACATCGGCAGCAGCTATGGCGATAACAAGGAGAGTTTCAGCGTGCCGCACTACATCCTGTATGACGCGATGGTGAGCTATGATTTGGGCGTAGCCTCGTCACAGTGGAAAGGGGCGGTGTTGCAGATCAATGTCAACAACCTGACCGATAAGCATTATGTGGCGTCTTGCAGTAATAACGAAGCCTGCTTCTACGGCGTTGGACGCTCGATTATCGCCACCGTCAGCTACCGCTGGTAAACCCTCAAACGTTGTCCTGCAAGGTATGCCAAAACGCGGCAATCAAGGGCTCATTGAGTCGCTTTTTCTGCACGCATACGCCGAGTTCAAACGGTTCCATCGCTTGCTCCAGCAATACCGAAACGCGGTTGCGCACTGGCTCCGGGCTGTTTTCCAGCACCACGTCCGGGATCAGCGCGATGCCGCAGCCGAGTGCCACCATCGACACCATTGCCTCGTGCCCGGACACCGTGGCGTAAATCAGCGGATTGACGATGTGGTGACGGCGGAACCAGACATCAATGCGTTTTCGCACCGGGCCGTGCTCGGGCAAAATAAACGGAATCTGTGCCCAGTCTGGATTGGGTTGCCGTACCATCGCTTGCACCGGTGATGCCAGCGCCGGGGCAATCAGTACCAGCGGGATCTTGCCGATAGGCATAAAATCAATGGTGGTGGGCAACGTTTCCGGGTGGCCCGCGATGCCGAGATCGGCTTCATTGGACTGCACTTTTTCCACCGCATCTGCGGCATCGCCGGTCGTCAGCTTGATTTCGACCAGCGGATGCTGGGCGCGGAAACGGTCGAGGATTGGCGGCAAATGACTGTAGGCGGCGGTCACGGAACAGAAAATGCGTAGCTCGCCGCTCAATGAGGGCCCACGTTGCCCAATGGCGTGGCGCAGCTGCTCGTAGTGCAGCAGCGTCTGCTGAGCAAACTGCTTCAATTGCTCACCGGCATCGGTCAGTTGCACCGTGCGGTTGTCGCGCAAAAACAGGGTTTGCCCGACATCCTCCTCCAGTCGTTGGATTTGGCGTGACAAGGTTGACGGACTCAGGTGCATGGCTTTGGCGGTGCGCCCGAAATGGCGGCTGTCACACAGGTGCAGAAACAGTTTTAAATCTCGTAAATCCATGTGCGCGCGGCCTCATTTTCATCTTGCAGTTATTGCAATGTCATGTTGTTAATATATCAATTTAAGCAATACTTTTCCTGTCATATCATGAGGGCATTAAGGCTTCCCTGACAGGAAACCTCTTCTGAACACTCGCAATTAACAGATTAAACGGAGTTGTGCATGGCTAACTATTTCAACACTTTGAACCTGCGTCAGCAGTTGGCGCAATTGGGTGTATGTCGTTTCATGGGACGTGAAGAATTCGCAGACGAAGCGAACTACCTGAAAGGCAAAAAAGTGGTGATCGTCGGTTGCGGCGCGCAAGGGCTGAACCAGGGTTTGAATATGCGTGATTCCGGGCTGGATATCGCCTATGCGCTGCGTGCAGAAGCGATCGCGGAAAAACGTGCGTCATGGCGTAAAGCGACAGAAAACGGCTTCAAAGTCGGCACCTATGAAGACCTGATCCCGCAGGCAGATCTGGTGGTGAACCTGACGCCGGACAAGCAGCACTCCGCTGTGGTTCAGGCCGTTCAACCGCTGATGAAGCAGGGTGCATCGCTGGGTTACTCTCACGGCTTCAACATCGTTGAAGTGGGGGAGCAGATCCGTAAAGACATCACCGTGGTGATGGTGGCGCCGAAATGTCCGGGCACCGAAGTGCGTGAAGAGTACAAACGCGGCTTTGGCGTTCCGACGCTGATCGCGGTTCACCCGGAAAACGATCCGAAAGGTGAAGGCATGGCGATTGCCAAGGCCTGGGCAGCAGCTACCGGCGGTCACCGCGCGGGGGTTCTGCAATCGTCTTTCGTTGCTGAAGTAAAATCTGACCTGATGGGCGAGCAGACCATCCTGTGCGGTATGTTGCAGGCTGGTTCCTTGCTGAGCTTTGACAAACTGGTTGCTGAAGGCACCGATCCCGCCTACGCGGAAAAACTGATTCAGTTCGGCTGGGAAACCATCACCGAAGCGCTGAAGCAGGGCGGCATCACGCTGATGATGGATCGCCTGTCTAACCCGGCGAAACTGCGTGCTTACGCGCTGTCTGAGCAGTTGAAAACCATCATGGCACCGCTGTTCCAGAAACACATGGATGACATCATCTCCGGCGCGTTCTCCGGCGGCATGATGGAAGATTGGGCCAACGACGACATTAAACTGCTGACCTGGCGTGAAGAAACCGGTAATTCCGCGTTTGAAAATGCTCCGCAGTTCGACGGTAAAATCGCAGAGCAAGAGTACTTCGACAACGGCGTACTGATGATCGCTATGGTTAAAGCCGGTGTAGAACTGGCGTTTGAAACCATGGTAAGCGCGGGCATCATCGAAGAATCCGCTTACTACGAATCGCTGCACGAACTGCCGCTGATCGCGAACACCATTGCACGTAAGCGTCTGTATGAAATGAACGTGGTTATCTCTGATACCGCAGAATACGGTAACTACCTGTTCGCTAATGCCGCCGTACCGTTGCTGAAAGAGACATTCATGGCTTCACTGCAAGCGGGTGACATCGGCAAACCGGTGGCGGCCAGCAGCGTTGACAATGCGCAGCTGCGTGACGTTAATGACGCGATCCGCAACCACCCGATCGAAGCGGTTGGTCAGAAACTGCGTGGCTACATGAAAGACATGAAACGCATTGCGGTTGCAGGCTAAAACCAACGTATTACTCAGTCAATGAAAAAAGGCGCAACCCAGGGTTGCGCCTTTTTTATGCGTGAAGCTACGTCGTTCCTTAGCGGCTCTGGAACTGGGCTTCTGCCAGTTGGAAGCGATCGGTGACGGCTTTGGATGGCGCACGTCCCATCAGACTCACGATAAAGATCGCCAGGCTGGCAAAGAGGAAGCCGGGGATAATTTCATACAGATTAAACCAGGCATACTGTTTCCAGATAATCACCGTGGCAGCCCCTATCAGCATACCGACCAGCGCGCCGTTACGCGTCATGCGCGGCCACAGCAGGGAAATCAGGATCACCGGACCAAACGCCGCACCAAAACCGGCCCAGGCGTAGCTGACCAGTCCTAACACGCGGTTTTCCGGGTTGGCGGCCAACACAATCGAAATAATGGCAATCAGCAACACCATCATACGGCCTACCCAAACCAGTTCACGCTGTGTGGCTCCTGGGCGGAAGAACGGGCGGTACAAGTCTTCGGTAATGGCACTGGAACAGACCAGCAACTGGCAGCTCAGGGTGCTCATCACGGCGGCGAGGATAGCGGAAAGCAAGATACCGGCGATCCACGGATTGAACAGCAGCATGGAAAGCTCGATAAACACCCGCTCGGCGTTGTGCGTCACGTTGCCCGCCTGTTCCGGATGATTGCTAAAGTAGGCGATACCGAAGAAGCCCACGCTCACGGCACCTGCGAGGCACAGGATCATCCAGGTCATGCTGATACGGCGTGCGCTGCGAATAGTGTGGTGGGAATCCGCTGCCATAAAGCGCGCCAGAATGTGCGGCTGTCCAAAATAGCCCAGACCCCAGCCCAGCAGCGAGATAATGGCAATAATATCCAGCCCTTTAAACATATTCAGATTGGCCGGGTTTTTCGCCGCGATAACCAGCAGAGAGGTATCGATGCCATCCAGCGCCAGAATCACCATCACCGGCGTCAGGATCAGGGCGAAAATCATCAGCGTGGCCTGTACCGTATCCGTCCAACTGACCGCCAGATAGCCACCGATAAAGGTATAGGCGATGGTGGCTGCCGCGCCGGCCCACAATGAGGTGGTGTAACTCATGCCAAAGGTGCTTTCGAACAAACGGGCACCGGCAACGATGCCAGAAGCGCAGTAGATGGTAAAAAACACCAGAATAATCAAGGCCGCAATGACCCTCAGGATTTTTCTGGTGTCTTCGAAACGGTGGGTGAAATAATCCGGCAAGGTCAGTGCGTTGTGGTTCACTTCAGTGTGAACGCGCAGACGACCTGCAACCCAGCGCCAGTTGAGGTAAGCGCCGATAGTCAGCCCGATAGCGATCCAGCTTTCAGAAATGCCGGAAATAAATATTGCGCCCGGCAATCCCATCAGCAGCCAGCCGCTCATGTCAGAAGCCCCCGCTGAAAGTGCCGTGACCACGCTGCCCATCCGTCGTCCACCCAGGATATAGTCGCCAAGGGTGGTGGTTGAGCGATAAGCGGCCAAGCCGATCAAGACCATTCCGAAGATATACACCAGAAAGGTCACCAGCATGGGTGTACTCATTGTCATTAGAATCTCCAAGTTAAAGCGCCCTGTCTGTCCCCATCATGCTAGGGCATAAAGGCAAATCATATTGTTGGTCTAGCCTGACGGGAACGACGTCAGGTAAAGCGCAGTCTGCACGATTGCGCATCCCTCGTGCAGCCTGTTTTTTCTTATAATGCAAAGCGTTAACGATTTGTTATATTTCCCAGCCACGCCGATGTTATACACTTGTTAACTGCATTGCATCTTATGGCAACTCGCAAAAACCAGGTTGCATAATCCGATAACGGCGGCCAAGCTTCGAAGGCATACCTTCAACAAATCAACGTTATCCGATCCCTCACTATCGATGATTATCTTGGCTTCACTGGAGTGAAACGATGGGATTCTCCACTATAGCGGTAAAGCTTGACGATGCGACCCGCAATCGTATCGAACGTACAGCGCAGCGCCTTGATCGCACATCGCATTGGTTGATTGAGCACGCCATTTTTTGTTACCTCGACACCGTTGAACGCGATGGCAAGGCACCTGACATCACGTCTGAGCAGAGTAAGGCATTCCAGCGCGCGCCGGAGATTATGCCGCAATCTCGTCAGGAAGGAAGCTATCAACCGTTTTTAGATTTCACGCAAACGCTGTTACCCCGTTCACCGCTGCGTGATGCCATCACCGCAGCATACCGCCGTTCCGAGGGCGAGATGGTGCCGTTACTGCTCGAACGGGTGGAGCCGATGGCTCCGATGGCCCCGGCGGTGCAGGCGCTGGCCTATCGACTGGCGCAGACGCTGCGGCGTGAACAGCAAACCCACGGGCGAGCGGGGCGGGTGCAAAGTTTGCTACAAGCCTTCTCCCTGTCATCCTCAGAGGGGATTGCGTTGATGTGTCTGGCGGAAGCGTTGCTGCGCATTCCCGATGCCTCAACGCGCAATGCGCTGATCCGTGACAAGATCAGCAGCGGAGACTGGCATTCCCACGTGGGGAAAGGGCAATCACTGTTCGTCAATGCGGCGACCTGGGGGCTGTTGCTGACCGGAAAGCTGGTGGCGACGCACAGTGAAACGCGTTTGGCGCACACCCTGAAGCAACTGATCAACAAAGGGGGCGAGCCGGTCATTCGCCTGGGAATGGACCGCGTGATGCGCCTGATGGGGGAGCAGTTCGTTACCGGCGAAACCATCGATGAGGCACTGTCCAACGCGGAGCACCTGGAGCAGCAGGGATTTCGCTATTCCTATGACATGTTGGGCGAAGCAGCCCTTACCGCGCAGGACGCTGAGGCCTACCTCAACGCCTATCAGCAGGCGATTCATGCGATCGGCAGGGCGTCGCAGGGACGCGGGGTGTATCAGGGGCCGGGCATCTCTATCAAGCTGTCGGCGCTGCACCCGCGTTACAGCCGCGCGCAGTATGACCGCGTTATGGAAGTGCTCTATCCCCGTTTGCTGGCGCTGACGTTGCAGGCGATGCAGTACGATATCGGCATTAATATTGATGCTGAAGAAGCGGAGCGGTTGGAGATCTCCCTCGATCTGCTGGAGCGGTTGTGCCATGAGCCGGCGCTGGCGGGGTGGAAAGGGATCGGTTTTGTGGTGCAGGCCTACCAGAAACGCTGCCCGTTTGTGATTGATTTCCTTATTGATCTGGCACAGCGTACCCAACGACGCCTGATGGTGCGGTTGGTGAAAGGGGCCTACTGGGACAGTGAAATCAAACGCACGCAAATGGACGGTTTGGAGGATTATCCCGTCTATACCCGCAAAGTCTATACCGATGTCGCTTATCTGGCCTGTGCCCGCCAACTGCTGGCGGCACCGGATGCCATTTACCCGCAGTTCGCCACCCACAATGCCCAAACCCTGAGCGCCGTGTATACGCTGGCGGGTGACGGTTATTACCCGGGGCAATATGAATTTCAATGCCTGCACGGTATGGGCGAGGCGCTTTATTCGCAGGTCGTCGGTCCCGAAGAACAAGGCAAGCTGGCGCGCCCCTGCCGGATTTATGCCCCGGTCGGCACCCATGAAACCTTGCTGGCTTATCTGGTGCGACGTTTATTGGAAAACGGTGCCAACACCTCGTTTGTCAACCGCATTGCGGATGCCGAGGTCCCGCTGGAGCAACTGGTTGCCAGCCCAATAGCTGAAGTACAGGCGCTGGCTTACAAAGAGGGGGCTCCCGGCTGCCCGCATCCGCGAATTCCTTTGCCCGCTAAGCTCTACGGCGCAGAGCGTTGCAATGCGCAAGGCGTAGACCTGACCGATGAACGCCGCCTGGAAATGCTCGCGGCGGCCTTAAGCGCCGACGCCGCGCAGGTACGGCATGCGGCACCGATGATGGTCGATGCGACATCGCCGCTGGCAGCTCGGCCAGTGCTCAATCCGGCCCAACAGCACGATATCGTGGGGTACGTACGTGATGCCAGCGACGAAGATGTACGCATTGCGCTGGGCCGTGCGGTGCAAGCGGCAGAACGGTTCTCGACGGCATCGCTCCCGCAGCGGGTTGCCAGCCTGCAACGCGCCGCCAGCCTGCTGGAAGCGGCCTATCCACAGTTCATCGGGCTGCTGGTGCGGGAAGCGGGAAAAACCGTGCCAAATGCTATTGCCGAAATACGCGAAGCGGTGGATTTTTTGCGCTATTACGCGCAGCAGTCTGCTGCGGTGTCGTCGGAACAGGCTTGCCCATTGGGCGTAGTGGTTTGCATTAGTCCGTGGAACTTCCCGCTGGCGATTTTTACCGGGCAGGTTGCTGCCGCGCTGGCGGCGGGGAATGCGGTACTGGCAAAACCGGCGGAGCAAACGCCGCTGGTTGCCGCGTTGGCGGTGCAACTGCTGCATCAGGCTGGCATTGCGCCTGATGTGCTGCAACTGCTGCCCGGCGCTGGAGAACGTGTCGGCGCGGCGCTGGTGCGCGATGTGCGCATCAATGGTGTGCTGTTTACCGGCTCCACGGTGGTTGCCAAAAGCTTGCAGCGCACGCTGGCAGACCGGCTGGATGCGCACGGGCGACCTGCGGTGCTGATCGCTGAAACCGGTGGGATGAATGCCATGATTGTCGACTCGTCCGCGCTGACCGAGCAGGTGGTCAGCGATGTCATGGCCTCCGCCTTTGACAGCGCAGGGCAGCGTTGCTCAGCACTGCGCCTGCTCTGTCTTCAGGATGACATCGCGGAGGCGACCCTGATCATGCTGCGTGGCGCCATGGCGCAGTTCCGCGTAGGCAATCCCGACAGGCTGGCAACGGACTGCGGCCCGGTGATTGATGATGAGGCGCGCGAACGGATCGAGCAACATATTCACCTGATGCAAGCGGAAGGGCATTCGGTGTTTCAGGCGGCTTTCGGTGCGCAGGCGTGCGTGGCCTCATGGCGACAGGGTACCTTTGTGTTGCCAACGCTGATTGAGTTGGACCACGTGACCCGCTTGCAACAAGAGATCTTTGGTCCGGTGCTGCACGTGGTGCGTTATGCCCGCGAAGGGCTGGATACCTTGATTGAGGAGATCAACGCCCTGGGTTATGGACTCACGCTGGGCATCCATTCGCGGATTGATGAAACCATTTCGCGTATCACGCAGCGGACGCATGTGGGTAACCAATACGTCAACCGCAATATGGTGGGGGCCGTGGTGGGGGTTCAGCCGTTCGGGGGCGAAGGGCTATCCGGTACTGGACCGAAAGCGGGTGGGCCGCTCTATCTGCCGCGCTTGCAGAGAACGCCGCCCGGCCTCTCCAGTGCGGCGAGCAGCGCGTTGGGCGTGAATGCCACATTGGCGACGACGCCCGAACGCGCGGGGTTTGCGCTACTGGTTGATTGGGCGCAACAACAAGGGCGGCAGACTCTGTTCGCGGCGGCGCAGTGCTACCGCGCCTGGGGGGCCGTCAGCGGAGTGATACGCCCGCTGCCGGGCCCCACCGGCGAACGCAATACCTATATGCTGACGCCGCGCGAGAACGTGCTGTGTTTGGCGCAGGAGAGTGACGATATTCTGCGCCAGTTGGCGGCGCTGCTGGCCGTGGGCAGTAACGCGTTATGGCCTGACAGCGCAGCGTTACGTGAACTTGCCCGCAGCTTGCCGCAGGAAGTACAGCGCCGCATTCGCTTTACGCCGGAATGGCAACAGGACGGTGAGCAGATTGGCGCGGTTATCTGCCACGGCGATAGCGACATGCTGCGTCAGGTTGGCCAGCAGCTCGCGCAATGGGAGGGAGCGATTGTTCCTTTGCTCGGGTGTGAGCCCGGCAGTGACACCCTGCCGCTGGAGCGTTTATGGCATGAACGTGTGCTCAGCGTGAATACGGCGGCAGCGGGAGGAAATGCCAGCCTGCTGATGATGGCGGAGTCATAACAGGGTACGCGCCGCGCAGTGTGCGCGGCGCAACAATACAGCACGCTCTGTTGCCAAAACGCTTAGTTACGGTACAGCACCTTGATGATGTGGTAGCCGAACTGGGTTTTTACCGGTCCAAAGGGTTTCAGCAGATCGCAGGAAAATACCGCCTTGTCGAAAGGAGGGACCATATCGCCTTGACGAAACTCGCCCAGATTGCCGCCATCCCGTTTGGACGGGCAGGTGGAGTGCTTTTTAGCTAACTGCTGAAAGTCTGCCCCTTGGGCCAATTGGTCCAGTAGATCATTCGCCTGTTGTTCCGTATCGACCAGAATATGCAGTGCAGATGCCGTTTTCGCCATGGGAATACCTATCATGTGATTGAGAAGCGTGAATTGAACTGGCCTCACGCCGACGCCGATGGCTGGCAATGTAGCACGATGCCTGCCTGATGTGGATCGGTAAAGGCGAATCCGGCCATCAAGATCCGCGTGGCTTTCTGCTACAATCGGCTTCCGTTTTTATTGCGAGCTGAACGTCATGCGCCTGAATCCCAGTCAACAACATGCTGTCGAATCTGTCACTGGTCCTTGTCTGGTGCTGGCTGGCGCAGGATCAGGTAAAACGCGCGTTATCACCAACAAGATTGCTCACCTGATCCGCCAGTGCGGCTATCAGGCGCGCCATATCGCGGCAGTGACCTTTACCAACAAGGCGGCGCGCGAAATGAAAGCGCGCGTGGCGCAAACCTTGGGGCGCAAGGAGACGCGCGGGCTGCTTATCGCCACCTTCCACACCTTGGGGCTGGAGGTGATCAAACGGGAATACGCGGCGTTGGGCATGAAGGCGAACTTCTCGCTGTTTGACGATCAGGATCAGGCTGCACTGCTCAATGAACTGACGGAAACCTGGCTGGAAGGGGATAAAACCCAGCTACAGCAATTGACCTCCACCATTTCCAACTGGAAAAACGATCTGATGGACCCGCTTCAGGCGGCGGCATCGGCGCAGTCGGAGCGCGATAAGCTGTTTGCGCACTGCTATGGCCTGTATCACGACCATTTGCGTGCCTGTAACGTGCTGGATTTCGACGATCTGATCCTGTTGCCGACGTTGCTGTTCAAGCGCAACGAAGAGGTCCGTGAGCGCTGGCAAAACCGCTTGCGCTACCTGCTGGTGGATGAGTATCAGGACACCAACACCAGCCAGTATGAGCTGATTAAACTGCTGGTCGGTGCGCGTGCGCGCTTTACCGTGGTCGGCGATGACGATCAATCTATCTACTCCTGGCGCGGTGCCCGCCCGCAAAACCTGGTGCTGCTCTCACAGGATTTCCCCCAGCTTGAAGTGATCAAGCTGGAGCAAAATTACCGCTCCTCGGGCCGTATTCTCAAAGCGGCCAATATCCTGATCGCCAATAACCCACACGTATTTGAAAAAAAGCTCTTTTCAGAATTGGGTTACGGCAGTGAACTGAAGGTGATCACCGCCAACAACGAAGACCACGAGGCGGAACGGGTGGTGGGCGAACTGATTGCTCATCACTTTATCAACAAGACGCAGTACAGCGACTATGCCATCCTCTATCGTGGCAACCATCAGTCGCGGCTGTTTGAAAAGATGCTGATGCAAAACCGCATCCCCTATCGCATCTCCGGCGGGACTTCCTTCTTTTCTCGTCCGGAAATCAAGGACCTGTTGGCCTATCTGCGGGTGTTGACCAACGCGGATGACGACAGCGCCTTTCTGCGCATCGTCAACACCCCTAAGCGAGAAATCGGCCCTGCTACGCTACAGAAACTGGGAGAGTGGGCCAATGTGCGCAACAAAAGCCTGTTCACCGCCAGTTTTGATTTAGGGTTGGAGGCGCACCTGTCTGGCCGTGGGCTCTCCTCGCTGCAACGCTTCACTCACTGGATGCGGGAAATTGCCCAGCAGGCTGAGCGGGAAACGGTGGCGGCGGTGCGCGATTTGATTCACGGGCTGGATTATGAAAGCTGGCTGTATGAAACCTCAACCAGCCCGAAAGCGGCGGAAATGCGGATGAAAAATGTCAATCAGCTGTTTAGCTGGATGACGGAAATGCTGGCAGGCTCGGATCTCGATGAACCGATGACGCTGACGCAGGTGGTCACGCGTTTCACCCTACGCGACATGATGGAGCGCGGTGAAAGTGAAGAAGATGTGGATCAGGTGCAACTGATGACGTTGCACGCCTCCAAAGGGCTGGAGTTCCCCTATGTGTATCTGGTGGGGATGGAAGAGGGGTTACTGCCGCACCAGAGCAGCATTGATGAAGATAATGTCGATGAAGAGCGTCGTCTGGCCTATGTCGGCATCACGCGGGCGCAACGTGAGCTGGTTTTTACCCTGTGCAAAGAGCGTCGCCAGTACGGCGAACTGATGCGGCCAGAGCCCAGCCGTTTCTTGCTGGAACTGCCGCAGGACGATCTGCAATGGGAAACGGCACGCAAAGTGGTCAGCGCACAAGAGCGGATGCAAAAGGGGCAAAACCATTTGGCGAACCTGCGCGCACAGTTGGCGCAGGCGCGCGACAAGGAGTAGCGCCGCGGTTACTGCGCGGCTTCCTCAATCACCAGCGGCCAGTGGGCATAGCCTTGCCAACGGCTCTCTTGCTCCAACGCTTCTGCACGCAGGGGATGTGCGGCCAGCCAGCCAGCGGGTAGCTGGATATGCAGGGTATCGCCGCTTGCGCGCAAGATGCTGTCAGGCAAGGTGTCATCACGGCGGCGGCTGGCGAAAATAATCGCCAGTCGCAACAAACGGCATAAGCGCTGCGCAGGCAGCGCGGGCACGGCGTTTTGCTGATTCAATGACTGAAGATCGAGCGCACCACTCTGATTTAACACCAGAATAGCCAGCAGTTTTTTCTGTGCCGGAGTAAAACCGGGAAGATCGCTGTTGCGAATAAGATAGGCGGCGTGTTGCGGAGCATTGCGAAAATCAATGGCCAGACCGATTTCATGCAGAAAACCGGCGCTGTGCAGCAACTCGCGACATCGATGATCCAACGGCCAATCCTGCGCCAACTGGTGCAAAAAATTGTCGGTCAACGCGCTGACGCGCTGGCCCTGTTCGCCGTCCAACAAATAGCGACGTTGCAGATTGAGCAGCGTGCGCTGGCGAATATCTTGCTCTACGGGCAGGTGCAGCATCCCGTATACCAGGCCTTCACGCAGTGCGCCACCGGCCAGCGTCATACTCTGAATGTCAAGTTCCTGGAAAATGGCTAACAGAATGGACAGCCCGCTGGGGAACACCAGCGCCCGCTCCAGCGTCAGGCCGTCAATTTCCAGCTCTTCCAGCTTATGGCAGGCAATGGCATGTTGTTTTAGGGCACGCAGCTTGTCGAGCGTGATGTGCTCGTCCATGCCAGCCGCCACCATAATCTCCTGCAACGCTTGTACGGTGCCGGATGCGCCCACGCACACTTGCCAACCCTGTGCACGCAGTTGGGCTGCCACGGGGCGTATCATGTCACCCGCCGCCTGCTCCGCGCGGGCAAAATTTTCTGCCGTCAGGGTGCGATCGCTGAAATAACGTTCCAGCCAGGTCACGCATCCCATTGGCAAACTGAGTAACTGCGTGGCCTGCGCCGCGGTTCCGGTCGCCAGCTCGGTACTGCCGCCGCCGATATCCACCACCAGACGTTTTTCCGGGCCACCGGTGGTATGGGCCACGCCCTGATAAATCAGGCGCGCCTCCTCTTCACCGCTAATGACTTGAATCGGCAAGCCCAGAATCTGCTGCGCCTGTGCCAGAAACTCATCGGCGTTGGTGGCAAGCCGCAGGGTCGCCGTGGCGACAACGCGGGTTTGTGTCTGAGGGATATCCTGCAAGCGTTCGGAGAACAGGCGTAAGCACTGCCAGCCGCGCTGCATGGCTTCCTGTGACAAGCGGTTATCGCGATCCAGTCCTGCCGCCAAACGCACTTTACGTTTAATGCGCGCCAGCGTCTGAATGCTGCCAGCGCTCTCACGCACCACCAACATATGGAAGCTGTTCGAGCCCAGATCGATCGCCGCATACAGCGAGGAAGCATTTAGCATGGATGCTTAACTCGGTCTTTTACGGTTGCTGCGCGGTGCGCCGCTACGACGTGGCGGGCCACTGCGACGCGGGCCACTGCTGGTACGCGTGCGGGGCAAGCGCTTCGGCGCAGGCAGATCGGTCATCAGCGCATCGCTATCGTATTTGCTAACCGGGATTGAATGGCCCGTGTATTGCTCAATGGCCGGCAGGTTCAGCGCATACTCTTCACAGGCCAGGCTGATGGAAAAACCGCTGGCGCCCGCACGTCCGGTACGACCAATGCGGTGCACGTAGTCTTCGCAATCGTCCGGCAAGTCATAGTTGAATACGTGGGTGACGGCAGGAATGTGCAGACCGCGCGCCGCAACGTCGGTGGCGACCAGAATGTCCAGGTTGCCCTGCGTGAAGTCATCCAGAATGCGCAGGCGTTTTTTCTGCGCCACGTCGCCGGTCAGCAGACCCACGCGATGTCCGTCCGCAGCCAGATGGCCCCAGATATCTTCGCAGCGGTGCTTGGTGTTGGCGAAAATGATGCAGCGATCCGGCCACTCTTCTTCCAGCAGCGTTTGCAGCAGGCGCATCTTCTCTTCGTTTGACGGATAGAACAGCTCTTCCTTGATGCGGTGCCCGGTTTTCTGCTCCGGCTCCACTTCAACGTACTCGGCGTTGTTCATCTGTTCGAACGCCAACTCGCGCACCCGGTATGACAGTGTGGCGGAGAACAGCATGTTCAGACGCTGCGTCACAGGCGGCATGCGGCGGAACAGCCAGCGAATATCTTTGATAAAGCCCAGATCGTACATTCTGTCGGCTTCATCCAGCACCACAACCTGAATGGCACCAAGGTTAATATGATTCTGCTTGGCGTAGTCGATCAAACGGCCCGTGGTACCGATCAGGATATCAACACCCTGCTCCAGCACTTTAAGCTGCTTATCGTAGCCGTCTCCGCCGTAAGCCAGACCCAGTTTCATGCCCGTCGATTCGGCCAGCGCCTGTGCATCCGCGTGGATTTGCACCGCCAACTCGCGAGTGGGAGCCATGATCAGCGCGCGCGGCTGGTTGGTTTGACGCTCTGCCGAAGCAGGGTGCGACAAAAGATAGTGGAAAGTAGACGCCAGAAATGCCAGCGTCTTGCCCGTTCCGGTTTGCGCCTGACCCGCGACGTCCCGGCCATCAAGGGCGAGAGGTAGTGCGAGTGCCTGGATGGGCGTGCAGTTATAAAACCCTTTGCTTTCAAGGGCTTTGATTACCTGCGGGTGCAGCGCGAAGTCGGAAAACTTCTGTTCGGTCAAGTGTGTTTTGCTCATAGTGTGGTAGAATATCAGCTAACTATTGCTTTACGAAAGCGTATACAGTGAAATAAAGTCAAGCTTTGTTGGTTAATGCTACACCAACTCGCTAAAGATAATCCTGCGGAGTAAAAAATGAGCGATAAAATTATTCACCTGACAGACGACAGCTTCGAAACGGACGTGTTGCAGGCCGAAGGGGCAACACTGGTTGATTTTTGGGCCGAATGGTGTGGTCCCTGCAAAATGATCGCTCCCATTCTCGATGAAATCGCTGATGAATTCGAAGGTCGCATCACCGTTGCCAAGCTGAATATTGATGAAAATCCGGCGACTGCGCCGAAATACGGCATTCGCGGCATCCCGACCCTGCTGCTGTTCAAGAACGGCGAAGTGGCGGCAACCAAAGTCGGCGCGTTGTCCAAAGGCCAGTTGAAAGAGTTTTTGAACACCAATCTGTAATGCCTGATAGGTTTATCAACGCTATTTCATCGCACAAAGCGGTCAGTGAGGATTTCTCGTATTGACCGCTTGCCGCACGTCATGAAGCGTGCTAGATTCATCATTACTGCATATCGTACTTGCCTATGTTTAAGCCTCGCAGGCTTAAGCCTGAAAGTTTGAATCTATAGCATTACTCGCTGTCTATACCTTAACGCTGCCCGTTCGTGACAACAAATCGCACAAACACGGCATAAGAATCCGTAGCGTGGTCAGGCAATCTAAAGCATTACATTAATTGGTTTCAGGTGTCTTCGATCTCTTGCCGTCGTTTTGTATCGGGCTTGCGTGGTCAACGTGTAACACGTTCACGTATCAAGCCAAACGGAATGGTGTGATTGAGGGCGGTATATGATAGTGGCACGGTGACCCTTGCCATCCCATTCACGTTAATTGTTCGAGATTTACCCCGAGTTTAAGAACCCACCACTATGAATCTTACCGAATTAAAGAATACGCCAGTTTCTGAGTTAATTACTCTTGGCGAAAACATGGGGCTGGAAAACCAGGCTCGTATGCGCAAGCAGGATATTATTTTCGCCATTTTGAAGCAGCATGCAAAAAGTGGCGAAGATATTTTCGGCGATGGCGTGCTGGAAATCTTGCAGGATGGTTTCGGTTTCCTCCGCTCCGCAGACAGCTCCTACCTCGCCGGCCCTGATGATATCTACGTTTCTCCCAGCCAAATCCGCCGTTTTAATCTTCGTACTGGTGACACCATTTCAGGCAAGATTCGTCCTCCCAAAGAAGGGGAACGCTATTTTGCCTTGCTGAAAGTCAACGAAGTTAACTACGACAAACCTGAAAACGCCCGCAACAAGATCCTGTTCGAAAACCTCACCCCGCTGCACGCCAACTCACGTTTGCGCATGGAACGCGGTAATGGTTCAACAGAAGATCTGACAGCACGCGTATTGGATTTGGCATCGCCGATTGGCCGTGGTCAACGTGGTTTGATCGTGGCACCGCCGAAAGCCGGTAAAACCATGCTGCTGCAAAATATTGCGCAGAGCATTGCGTATAACCACCCTGACTGCGTGCTGATGGTGCTGCTTATCGACGAACGTCCGGAAGAAGTGACCGAGATGCAACGTTTGGTGAAAGGGGAAGTGGTGGCGTCTACCTTTGATGAGCCTGCTTCTCGTCACGTTCAGGTTGCCGAAATGGTGATTGAAAAGGCCAAGCGCCTGGTCGAGCACAAAAAAGACGTTATCATCCTGCTAGACTCCATCACCCGTCTGGCGCGCGCCTACAACACCGTGGTACCGGCGTCTGGCAAAGTGCTGACCGGTGGTGTGGACGCCAACGCCCTGCACCGCCCGAAACGCTTCTTTGGTGCTGCGCGTAACGTGGAAGAGGGCGGTAGCCTGACCATTATCGCCACTGCGCTGGTAGATACCGGCTCGAAGATGGACGAAGTGATTTACGAAGAGTTTAAAGGTACAGGTAACATGGAACTGCATCTGGCGCGTAAAATCGCTGAGAAGCGTGTGTTCCCGGCTATCGACTACAACCGTTCCGGTACCCGTAAAGAAGAGCTGCTCACCACCTCCGAAGAACTGCAAAAAATGTGGATCCTGCGCAAAATCATTCACCCAATGGGCGAGATCGATGCGATGGAGTTCCTGATCAACAAGTTGGCAATGACCAAAACCAACGATGAATTCTTCGACATGATGAAGCGTTCATAAGCCGGCAGTGTTCTCGGGGAAAACGCCACGCGGGTCGTGGCGTTTTTTTTTTAGGAACTTACCGACCTTTACACTACAGGGTGTTTTTCCAGAGTATTCTAGGATGTCCCGGCGTCATGCTTTCCGTTATGGTACGCACTGATTTGAAGGCGTCATCATAACCTCTTCGCTCGCGCTTGCCCTGTGCATGCCCGCGCGATACCGTCGGCCGCATAATGATGTTGTGGTGAACGGCCCTGTTATGGCGAACCCTGCTTCGCCGTGGCAGCCTGCGGCGGCTTGTAGCCATAAACGGTAAACTTACTCGCTATGCGTCTAGAGTTATTATTTATTTTCTTGTTTTCTTTGGCTTTTCTATTCCTGGCCCGTCGCGTGGCGAGGCCGCTCGGTCTTGTCGATCGTCCCAATCAGCGTAAACGTCACCAGGGGCTGATCCCGTTGGTGGGGGGCATTTCCGTCTATGCTGGCCTGTGCTTTACCTTCCTGATAACCGACTACTACATTCCCCATTTCCGCTTTTACCTGCTGTGTGCCGGAATTCTGGTGTTTGTCGGGGCGTTGGACGATCGCTTTGATATCAGTGTCAAAATTCGTGCGCTGGTTCAGGCGCTGGTTGCCATTGCCATGATGGTGTTCGCGCATCTCTCATTGCGCAACCTGGGGGAGCTGTTTGGCCCGTGGGATATGGTGCTGGGGCCGTTGAGCTATCTGGTGACGCTGTTTGCCGTCTGGGCGGCGATTAACGCGTTTAACATGGTCGATGGCATCGACGGGCTGCTCGGTGGGCTTTCCGTGGTGTCGTTCGGCGCGATGGGTATCCTGCTCTACGGTTACGGTCACCACAATCTGGCGCTGTGGTGCTTTGCCATGATTGCCGCCACGCTGCCGTACATCTTGCTCAATCTCGGTTTCTTTGGCCGCCGCTATAAAGTGTTTATGGGCGATGCAGGCAGCACCATGATAGGGTTCACCGCCATCTGGATCCTGATGCAATCCACCCAAGGCAAATACCATCCGATTAACCCGGTAACCGCACTGTGGCTGATCGCCATTCCGCTGATGGACATGGTGGCCATCATGTACCGTCGCTTGCGCCGAGGGATGAGCCCTTTCGCGCCGGATCGCCAGCATATCCATCACTTACTGATGCGCGCCGGATTTACCCCGCATCAGGCTTTTGTGCTGATCACCGCAGCAGCGGTGCTGTTGGCGGGCATCGGCATGGCCGGAGAGTATTTCTCTTTCATTCCCGAATGGGCCATGTTGGTGCTGTTTTTACTGGCCTTTGGGCTTTATGACTACTGCCTGAAACGGGCATGGCGCGTGGCGCGCTTTCTGAAACGCATCAAGCGTCGAACGCGCCGTAGCGACGATCGTCGACACTCAACTTGAAACCACATCACTTTGGGGAAGTAATGAAACACGAAAACCCTGCTAACGGAGCCTCTGGCGAAGCCCATCACCGCGTTGATACTGCGGGTGCCGGTATCGAGAATGAACTGGATATTCGCGGCCTGTGCGGTGCGTTGTGGCGAGGCAAATTCTGGATTGCTGGCGTGGCGCTGGCTTTCGCACTGATGGCGTTAGGGTATTCCTATCTTGCACGCCAGGAGTGGAGCGCCACGGCAATAACCGATCGGCCCGGCGTCACGCGGTTGGGCGGTTATTATCCGCAACAGCAGTTTTTGCGCAATCTGGATGCCAAAGCCTTCGCGTCGCTGCCGCCCGAGCCGCTGTCGGTGTCAGCCAAGGTTTACGACGAGTTTGTCATGCAGGTTGCCGCGTATGATACCCGGCGCGATTTCTGGCTACAGAGCGACTACTATAAATCGCATCAGGAAGGTGATGCCAAAGCGGACGCGGCCTTGCTGGACGAGCTGATTGCCGATATCCAGTTTACCCCGCGTGACGACGGCAAAAAGACCTTTGACAGCGTGCGCCTGACGGTGGACAACGCGGCCGCCGCCAATCGGCTGTTGCGTCAATATATCGAGTTTGCCAGTCAGCGCGCAGCGCAACACCTTAACGGTGAGCTAACCGGCGCCTGGGCGGCACGTAAGGTCTTTTTGCAGTCGCAGATCCAACGTCAGGAAGCGGTCGCGCAGGCCATTTTCGATCGCGACCTGAATAGCGTGAAGATGGCGTTGAAGATTGCGCAACAGCAGGGGATCAGCCGCAGCCAGACCGATACCCCCGCACAAGAATTGCCGCCCTCAGAGCTTTTCCTGTTGGGGCGGCCGATGTTGCAGGCGCAATTGGAGTCCTTGCAGGCCAGTGGTCCGCGCTACGACATCGATTATGACCAAAACCGCGCCATGTTGGCGACATTGAGCGTTGAGCCACTGCTCGACGCGGCATTGCAGACCTACCGTTATCTGCGCACGCCGGAGGAGCCGGTGAAGCGAGACAGTCCGCGTCGCCTGTTCTTGATGGTGATGTGGGGCGCTATCGGTGCACTGACCGGGGCGGGTATTGCACTGGTTCGCTGTAAACCTCAGCGACGGGTGGATTGACCGTTTACGCCGCCTGAAAGGGCAGCCCCTAACCTGATGAAAGAGATTCATTGTGAAAGTGTTGACTATTTTCGGCACCCGCCCAGAAGCCATTAAAATGGCCCCTCTGGTTTATGCCCTGGCTCAAGATGAAGCCTTTGAATCGAAAATATGCGTAACAGCCCAGCACCGGGAGATGCTGGATCAGGTGCTGCGTTTATTTGCTATTACGCCGGATTATGATTTGAACATTATGCAGCCGGGCCAAGGGTTGAGTGAGGTCACGTGTCGCATTCTGGAAGGATTGGAGCCCGTATTAACGGCCTTCAAACCTGACCTGGTGTTGGTGCATGGTGATACCACCACCACGATGGCCGCCAGCCTGGCGGCGCTGTATCAGCGTATTCCCGTCGCGCATGTGGAGGCCGGGTTGCGCACCGGCAATCTCTACTCGCCCTGGCCTGAAGAGGCCAACCGTAAGCTGACCGGCCATTTGGCAACCTACCACTTTGCGCCAACCGAGCGGGCGCGTGATAACCTGCTGCGTGAAAATCTTGGCGACCGGCAGATCCTGGTGACAGGAAATACGGTTATCGATGCGCTGTTCTGGGTGCGCGATCGAATTCTTGGCGATGAAACATTGCGCCACGCCTTGGATACCCACTACGGTTTTCTGGATGCGAATAAAAAACTGATTCTGGTCACCGGGCATCGTCGTGAAAACTTTGGCGACGGTTTCGAGCGTATTTGTACGGCGCTGGCGAGCATTGCCCGTCGCCACCCGGAAGCGCAGATTCTCTATCCGGTGCACCTGAACCCCAATGTGCGTGAGCCGGTAAACCGTATTTTGAGCGGTATTGATAACGTGTTTCTGATCGCGCCGCAGGAGTACTTGCCGTTTGTTTACCTGATGAACCGGTCGTACTTAATTTTGACCGATTCTGGCGGCATTCAGGAAGAAGCGCCCTCGCTGGGCGTGCCTGTGTTGGTGATGCGTGAAACGACAGAGCGGCCCGAAGCCGTGGATGCGGGAACGGTGCGGCTGGTTGGCACCGAAGTGGCGACGATTCTGGACGCAGTGTCGCAACTGTTGACCGACAATGCGGCATATCAGGCCATGAGCAGGGCGCATAACCCGTTCGGTGACGGCACTGCCTGTCAGCGTATTATTGCCGCACTGAAGAACACTTTGATCACACGACAATGAGCAACGCCATGACAATGAACACCATGACAACTAACGCAATGACAATTAATAAAATAGTGGTGGTTGGGTTGGGCTATATCGGTCTGCCGACCGCGGCCGCGTTTGCCTCACGGAAAAAGCGGGTGATTGGTGTGGACGTCAACCGGCATGCGGTGGAAACCATTAATCGCGGTGAGATTCATATTGTCGAACCCGATCTGGGAGCCATGGTGAAGGCCGCCGTGGACAACGGCTATTTGACGGCAACCCACAAACCCGAGGCGGCGGACGCCTTCCTGATCGCCGTGCCGACGCCGTTTAAAGAGGGTCATGAACCGGATTTGAGCTATGTACAGGCAGCGGCTGCGTCGATTGCACCGGTGCTGCAACCTGGCTCGCTGGTGGTGCTTGAGTCCACCTGTCCGGTTGGCGCAACGGAGCAGATGGCGGCGTGGTTGGCCGAAGCGCGGCCCGATCTGACCTTCCCGCAGCACGCGGGGGACGATGCCGATATCCATATCGCTTACTGTCCGGAGCGCGTGTTGCCCGGTCAGGTGGTGGTGGAGTTGGTGAAAAATGACCGGGTGATTGGCGGCATGACGCCAGCCTGTGCCGCGCACGCCAGCGCGTTGTACAAGATCTTTCTCGAAGGCGAGTGCGTGGAGACCGATGCGCGCACGGCCGAGATGTGTAAACTGACGGAAAACAGCTTCCGTGACGTGAATATCGCCTTTGCCAACGAACTGTCGCTGATTTGTGCCGAACAGGGTATCAACGTATGGGAGCTGATTCGTCTGGCGAATCGTCACCCGCGTGTGAATATCCTTCAGCCTGGCCCCGGCGTTGGCGGTCATTGCATCGCGGTAGACCCGTGGTTTATCGTGGCGCAAAACCCGCAGCAGGCACGTTTGATACACACGGCGCGATTGGTGAACGACGGCAAGCCGCTGTGGGTGGTCGATCGCGTCAAAATGGCGGTAGCGGATTGTCTGGTACAGAGCGGCAAACGCGCCAGCGACGTGACCATCGCCTGTTTTGGGCTGGCCTTTAAGCCAGATATTGACGATTTGCGCGAAAGCCCGGCGGTCGGGATTACCGAGATGATTGCGCAGTGGCACAGTGGCACGACGCTGGCCGTGGAGCCCAATGTGGCGGCGTTGCCGCCCCGTTTGACCGGGTTGGTCACGTTGGCGGAATTGCCGACGGCGCTGCGTGAGGCGGATGTGGTCGTGATGCTGGTCGATCACCGCGCATTCCGCGCGATAGAACCTGAAAAGATAAAACAACAGTGGATTGTAGACACGAAAGGAGTATGGCGTTGAAACGTATTTTGGTGACAGGCGGTGCAGGGTTTATTGGCTCAGCGCTGGTGCGCTATCTGGTAACGGAAACGCAGGACAGCGTGGTGGTGGTCGATAAGTTGACCTATGCCGGTAATCTGGCGTCATTGGCCCCGGTGGCGACCAGCGATCGTTTCGCGTTCGAGCAGGTTGATATCTGCGATCGTCCCGCGTTGGATCGGGTTTTTGCCGCTTATCAGCCGGATTTGGTGATGCATCTGGCGGCAGAAAGTCACGTTGACCGCTCGATTGATGGTCCGGCGGCGTTTATTGAAACCAATATCGTCGGCACCTATCAGATGCTGGAAGCGGCGCGTCACTATTGGAACGCACTGGATGACGAGAAAAAAGCCGCCTTCCGTTTCCACCATATTTCTACCGATGAAGTGTTTGGCGATCTGCACGGCACGGACGGTCTGTTTACCGAAACCACGCCGTATGCACCCAGCAGCCCGTATTCCGCATCCAAAGCCTCCAGCGACCATCTGGTACGCGCCTGGATGCGCACCTATGGGCTGCCGACCATCATCACCAATTGCTCCAATAACTACGGTCCTTACCACTTCCCGGAAAAATTGATTCCGCTGATGATCCTCAACGCGTTATCCGCTAAGCCGCTGCCGGTGTATGGCAACGGTGCGCAGATCCGCGACTGGCTGTTTGTTGAAGATCATGCGCGTGCGCTTTACCGCGTGGTGACGGCGGGTGAGGTCGGGGATACTTACAATATCGGTGGCCATAACGAGCGTAAAAACCTCGATGTGGTGCATACCCTGTGCGATCTGCTGGAAGAACTGGCGCCGCAAAAACCGGCGGGTGTCACCCATTATCGCGATCTGATTACCTATGTGACTGACCGACCCGGCCATGACATGCGCTACGCCATCGATGCCAGCAAAATGGCGCAGGAGCTGGATTGGAAACCGCAGGAGACGTTCGAAAGCGGTATGCGTAAAACGGTATTGTGGTATCTGAATAACGAAGCCTGGTGGCGCAGCGTGCAGGATGGCTCCTATACCGGAGAACGGTTGGGGCTGGACGCGTAATCGACGTGTTTGCCGCGCTCCTGTGTCAGTAACAGTAGCGTGCAAGCCATGACAGGAGAGGCGATGACAGCCACGATCTGTGCCCATGTGTTGCCGTTAGCGTGGGAAAGCGATTTTTTCGCCCTCCCCAGCGCGCGCCTGTCGTTCAGTGATGATGCGCCAGCGCTAACGCCCGCGGCGTTGAACGCCTATGCGGTGGTGCAGGCCAACGTTTCTGCCAGC
The DNA here is from genome assembly GCF_025962655.1 of Candidatus Symbiopectobacterium sp. NZEC151. GTDB lineage: Bacteria > Pseudomonadota > Gammaproteobacteria > Enterobacterales > Enterobacteriaceae > Symbiopectobacterium. Next base: position 41,427 of record NZ_JAGFPE010000008.1, read on the forward strand.
GATCTGGCGACTGTCGATGCGCTCTCTGCCGCAGGTTTCCAACTGGCAGAGAGCGAAGTGGATTTTTGCCTGCCCATCGATTCTGGCGAGGTGGCGCTTCCGGCCTGGCGCGTGGCGGATACTGCGGATATTGCGCCGTTGCGTGAGGCTGCTGCGCGCGTTTTTTCGCACAGCCGGTTTCGCGCACCCTGGTATCGCATGACGGACAGCGGTCGTTTTTATGCGCAATGGGTGGAAAACGCGGTGCGTGGCACCTTTGACGATGTTTGCCTGATCGCACTTAACGCGCAGGGTGCGCCACTCGGTTGGGTGACGCTGCGCCAGACGCAGGAGGATCGGGCGCGCATCGGCCTTCTGGCCGCGTGGCCGGGTGCATCCGGCGGTGTGGGCATGCCGCTTATGGCGCTGGCAAGGCACTGGTGCCAACAGCGGCACGTGGCACATCTGTGGGTGGCCACGCAGTTGGGTAATACGCGCGCGCTGCGCCTTTATCAACGCTGCGGCGCGCAGATTCATGATACGGCGCATTGGTTTTACAGGAGACCGCATGATTCCCTTTAACGCTCCCCCGATTGTGGGTACTGAACTGGACTATATGCAGGCCGCCATGAGCAGCGGTAAGCTGTGTGGTGACGGCGGTTTTACGCGCCGCTGCCAGCAATGGTTGGAACACTATTCTGGCAGCAAAAAGGTATTGTTAACCCCCTCCTGTACCGCATCGCTGGAGATGGCGGCCATCCTGCTGGATATTCAGCCGGGGGATGAAGTCATCATGCCCAGCTACACCTTCGTTTCTACCGCCAATGCCTTTGTGCTGCGTGGGGCAACCATCGTGTATGTCGATGTGCGCCCGGATACGCTGAACATCGATGAAAGCAAGATTGAAGCGGCGATTACTGACAAGACCCGTGCCATCGTGCCGGTGCACTATGCCGGTGTGGCGTGCGAGATGGACGCCATTATGGCGCTGGCGGAAAAATACGATCTGTGGGTGGTGGAGGATGCTGCGCAAGGGGTGATGGCGCGCTACAAAGGGCGTCCGTTGGGGGCGATTGGTCACATTGGCTGCTTTAGTTTTCACGAAACCAAAAACTATACGTCCGGCGGTGAAGGCGGTGCCACACTGATTAACGATCCGGCGTTGGTCGAGCGGGCAGAGATCATCCGTGAAAAAGGCACCAACCGTAGCCAGTTCTTTCGCGGTCAGGCCGATAAATATACCTGGCGCGATATCGGCTCCAGCTACCTGATGGCGGATATTCAGGCTGCCTACCTGTGGGGGCAACTGGAAGCAGCCGGTCGCATCAACGAACGCCGTTTACGCCTGTGGCACAACTATTATGACGCCTTCCGCCCGCTGGCGGAGGCCGGGCGCGTTACGCGGCCCACGTTGCCGGTACACTGCCAGCACAATGCGCATCTGTTTTACCTCAAGCTGCGCGATATTGACGATCGCGCTGCGTTTATTCACGACATGAAGGAGGCGGAAATTCTGACGGTGTTTCACTATATTCCGCTGCATACGTCTCCTGCGGGACTGCGCTTCGGGCGGTTTTCCGGGGAAGACCGTTATACCACGCGGGAAAGCGAGCGGCTGGTCCGGTTGCCGCTGTTTTACAATCTGTCTGATATCAATCAGCGCACGGTGATCAACACCATCCTGAGTTTCTTTTCCTGATATGTCATTGGCAAGAGCGTCCTTATGGACGGCGGGTTCGACGCTGGTCAAAATCGCCATTGGCCTGGTGGTGATCAAATTGCTGGCGGTGTACTTCGGTCCGAGCGGCGTGGGGCTGGCGGGGAATTACCGCCAACTGATCACCGTGTTGGGCGTGCTGTCAGGCGCGGGAATATTTAATGGCGTGATCATGCTGGTGGCGCGCCATCAGCCTGAGCCTGAGCCGTTGCGACAGGTGTTGGGGACGTCAGCGACGCTGATTGCGCTCTTTTCATCGGCGTTAGCGCTCCTCTTTGTGTTGGCGGCCGGGCCGATAGCCACGGCGCTGTTTGGCGACGATCGCTATCGTGACGTGATCCGCCTGCTGGCGCTGTTGCAAATGGGCATTGCCTGCGCCAACTTCTTTTTGGCTATCCTGAAAGGGTATCGGGACGCACAGGGCAATGCGCTGGCGATTGTCAGCGGCAGCCTGATTGGGCTGGTGGCGTTTGTTGCCTGCTTTTTGCTGGGAGGGTACGCCGGTGCGTTGGTCGGGTTGGCGCTGGTCCCGGCGTTGATTACGCTGCCCGCCGGTGTGTTGCTGTGGCGGCGCACCCCCTTGCGTTGGCAGCATCTGCGTCCGCTATGGGACCGTGCGTTTGCCACGCAGTTAGGCAAATTTACCCTGATGGCGGTGATGACGGCGGTGACGGTGCCCGTCGCCTATATCATGATGCGTAACCTGCTTGCGGCGCATGCCGGGTGGGAGGCGGTCGGCTTGTGGCAGGGGGTGAGCACGATATCCGATGCCTACCTGCAATTTATCACGGCGGCGTTTTCGGTCTATTTGCTACCGACGCTGGCGCGATTGCAGGAAAAACCGGCGATTGCGCGAGAAGTAGGCCGCGCGTTGCGGTTTGTTTTCCCGGCGGTGGCTGCCGCCAGTCTCGCGATTTGGTTACTGCGCGATGTGGCAATCTGGCTGCTGTTTTCCCCGCAGTTTGTGCCGATGCGCGATCTCTTTGCCTGGCAACTGGTGGGTGATGTGATGAAAGTGGGGGCCTATGTCTTTGGTTATCTGGTGATTGCCAAAGCGGCGCTGCGCTTTTATCTGCTGGCGGAACTGAGCCAGTTTCTGTTGCTGAGTGGTTTCTCCCAGTGGTTGATTACGCGCCACGGCGCATTGGGGGCCACGCAAGCCTATATGTGGACCTATGTGGTTTACTTTTTCCTGTGCTGTTGTGTTTTTCTTATTTATCGTAGGCGACCATGACGACACTGATTCACGTGCTGGGATCGGATATCCCGCATCATAACCAGACGCTGCTGCGCTTCTTCCACGACGTGCTGGCAACGCAGCTGCCTGCGCCCGTGGTCACGCATTTTATGGTGGTATCCGGTGATGAACGCTTGCAGCAGGCTTTTCCGGGGCTGACCTTAACCTGCTATGCCGATAAACGCGCGCTGGCGCAGGCGGTGGTGACGCGGGCGCGGGCCGATCGGCAGACGCGGTTCTTTTTCCACGGACAGTTCAATCCGTGGATTTGGCTGGCGCTGTTGGGGCGACGTATCAAACCGGCCCAGGCCTATTGGCATGTGTGGGGTGCGGATCTGTATGAAGAGGCCACACAGTGGAAGCATCGCGTGTTTTACCTGCTGCGTCGCATGGCGCAGGGACGGATAGGGCATGTCTTTGCCACGCGTGGCGATCTGGATTTCTATCGGCAGCGGCATGCTGACGTGCCTGCCTCGCTGCTTTACTTCCCCACCAAAATGAATCCGGCGCTGACGGAAGAAACCGTGACCAAACCGCTGGCCGGGCCGATGACGGTGCTGGTGGGCAATTCCGGCGATAGCAGCAATCGGCACATCGAAGCGCTGCGGGCCATTCATCAGCAACTGGGGTCGCAGGTGCGGGTGATTGTCCCCATGGGATATCCGGCGAACAACCAAGACTACATCAATCAGGTGGCGCAGGAAGGTGAAACGCTGTTTGGCCCGAAACAGTTTCAGTTGCTGCGTGAACAGTTGGCGTTCGACGATTACCTGAACCTATTGCGCAGTTGCGATCTTGGCGTATTTATCTTCCCGCGTCAGCAAGGCATTGGTACGCTTTGCCTGCTGATTCAGTGCGGGGTGCCCTTTGTGATCAGTCGACAGAACCCCTTCTGGCAGGATCTGGCCGAACAGCATTTACCGGTGCTGTTTTACGGCGATACCTTGACGGAAGCGGTGGTGCGTGAAGCGCAACGCCAGCTCGCGAGCGTGGATCAACGTCGCATCGCGTTCTTCCAGCCTAACTATCAGCAAGGCTGGCACGATGCCTTGACGTTGGCGGCGGAGACGAAACGATGACACAGGGTGAATTCGGCGGCTTGGTCGTGGTGTATCTGTTTGCCGTCTGCTTTATTCTTTTTTTGACCTGGAAGGAGTTTCGTCGCGTACGCTTTAACTTTAACGTACTGTTCTCCATCCTGTTTCTGCTGACGTTTTATTTCGGTTTTCCTTTTACCTGCCTGCTGGCGTTCAAATTCAATGTGGCGGTGGTGCCTGCGACCTATCTGCTTCAGGCGCTGCTGTCGGCCACCGCGTTTTACGCCATCTATTACGTGACCTATAAAACCCGACTGAGGGAGCAGCGCAGGCCGCCCGGTGAGTCATGGCTCGTGATGAATCGCGTTGAAACGCACCTGACGTGGCTATTGCTGGCGCTGGTGGCCGTGGTAACAGTGGCTATCTTCTTTATCAACAACGGTTTTTTGCTGTTTAAACTGCGCTCCTACAGCCAGATTTTTTCCAGCGAAGTATCCGGTGTCGCCTTAAAGCGCTTCTTCTATTTCTTCATCCCCGCGATGCTGGTGGTCTATTTCCTGCACCAGACGCGCCGTGCCTGGCTGCTGTTTCTGGTGGGCACCGTCGGGTTCGGAATACTGACCTACCTGATTGTCGGCGGTACGCGAGCCAATATCATTATCGCTTTTGCCCTGTTCTTGTTTATTGGCATCCAGCGCGGTTGGATCACGCTGTGGATGCTGGCGGCGGCGGGTGCGGTGAGCGTTACCGCCATGTTCTGGCTGGCGTTAAAGCGCTACAGTCTGGACGTGAGCGGTGCGGAGGCGTTTTACACCTTCCTGTATCTGACGCGCGACACCTTCTCTCCGTGGGAAAATCTGGCACTGCTGTGGCAACACTACGATGACATCGAATTTCAAGGGCTAGCCCCCATCGTGCGTGATTTTTACGTGTTTATTCCGTCCTGGCTGTGGCCCGCGCGCCCTAATCTGGTGCTCAACAGCGCTAACTATTTCACCTGGGAAGTGCTCAATAACCACTCCGGGTTGGCGATTTCGCCGACGCTGCTGGGATCGCTGGTGGTGATGGGTGGCGTGCTGTTTATTCCGCTCGGCGCCATTGTAGTGGGCCTGATCGTCAAGTGGTTTGATGCCCTGTATGAATCGGGCCGTCGCAGCCAGAATCGCTACAGCGCGGCGGTGCTGCAAAGTTTCTGCTTTGGTGCCATCTTTAACCTGATGGTGCTGGTACGAGAAGGCGGCGATGCTTTCGTGTCACGCGTGGTGTTTTTTATCCTGGTGTTTGGGTTGTGCGTGCTGGTGGCGAAGTTGCTGTACTGGCTGTTTGAACGTGCGGGCCTGATTCGCCAGCGTTGGGCGCGTTCGCCATCCGTAGCGGCCACCTTGGCCCCACACACTCCGGATACGCCATAAGGAACCCTCATGGAAAACCCCGCTTCTGTCCCGCTTTATCGCATTCGCAATATCCCACTGCACGGGTTTGCGGATCAAGCCGCCTGTCTGGCCTACCTTTTTGCCGAGGGAGAGGTAAAAACCGGTACGTTAGTGGCAATCAATGCCGAGAAAGTGTTGGCGGCCGAGCAGGATAAACCGCTGTGGGATCTGATTGCCGAGGCCGAATACAAGTATGCCGACGGCATCAGTATTGTGCGCGCCATCAGGCGTAAATATCCGCAGGCGGAGGTAACGCGTGTCGCCGGGGCCGATCTGTGGGAGGCGCTGATGCAAAAAGCCGGTGCTGAAGGCACCCCGGTTTTTTTGCTGGGCGGAAAACCGGCGATACTGCGCCAGACCGAAGAGAAACTGCGGGCGCAGTGGCAGGTGAATATCGTTGGCAGCCAGGATGGTTATTTCCCGTCGGAACAGCGCGATGCGGTGTTTGAGCGGGTGCGCGCCAGCGGGGCGCGTATCGTTACGGTTGCCATGGGATCCCCTCGCCAGGAGATACTGATGCGTGACTGCCGTCGTTACCATCCGCAGGCGCTGTATATGGGCGTGGGAGGCACTTACGACGTTTTCACTGGACACGTGAAACGCGCGCCTCTGGCGTGGCAGCGCTTAGGGCTTGAATGGCTTTACCGGCTGTTGAGCCAACCCAGCCGCATTACGCGTCAGATTAAGCTATTAAAATTCCTCGCCTACTACTTTAGCGGACGCCTGTAACGGCGTTACGCTCTGCCTAGCCATCGCTATTTGTTATGACAATCGGCTCTTAAAACAAAATTGTTATTCCCATTTGATTTTAAATGACTATTTGCTAATCAGGAAAAAATGCAGAAGGATATGCTGCCGAAAATGCACTAACCCGCTCGAAAGCGGGATGGGCACACTACAACCCGGTATGAAACCGGGAGGAAAACACAACATTTAAGACTGAGGATCTATGGCTAACGAGGAAGAATCACAAGGCAAGCTTCACCGCGGGCTTGAGGCGCGACATATTGAGCTGATCGCGCTTGGCGGAACGATTGGCGTTGGGTTGTTTATGGGCGCGGCGAGCGCATTGAAGTGGGCCGGGCCGTCTGTGCTGCTGGCGTATATCGTCGCCGGGATATTCGTTTTCTTTATCATGCGCTCAATGGGCGAAATGCTCTATATGGAACCGGTCACCGGCTCCTTTGCCGTGTATGCGCATAAATACATGAGCCCGTTCTTTGGTTATCTCACCGCGTGGGGCTACTGGTTTATGTGGATGGCGGTCGGGATTTCCGAAATCACCGCTATCGGCGTTTACGTGCAGTACTGGTTCCCGGAGCTGCCGCAGTGGATCCCCGCTATCGTGTGCGTGGCGCTGGTAGCGCTGGCCAACCTGGCCGCAGTGCGTCTGTACGGAGAAATCGAGTTCTGGTTTGCCATGATTAAAATCACCACCATTATCGTGATGATTGTCGTCGGCGTTGGCATTATCTTTTTTGGTATTGGTAACCATGGTCAGGCGACCGGCTTTGCCAATTTGACTGAGCACGGCGGCTTCCTGGCCGGTGGTTGGAAAGGGCTGTTGTTTGCGCTGTGTCTGGTGGTGGCCTCTTATCAGGGCGTTGAGCTGGTCGGGATCACCGCCGGTGAAGCCAAGAACCCTAAAATTACCCTGCGTCGCGCGATTAACAACATCCTGTGGCGTATTCTGATTTTCTACGTGGGTGCCATTTTTATCATCGTCACCATTTTCCCGTGGAATGAAATTGGCACCGCCGGCAGCCCGTTTGTGCTGACCTTTGCCAAAATCGGGATTACCGCCGCAGCCGGTATCATCAACTTTGTGGTGCTGACCGCTGCGCTTTCAGGCTGTAACAGCGGGATGTACAGCTGTGGGCGTATGCTTTATTCACTGGCAAACAACCGTCAGCTACCGGCCTGGATAGGTAAAGTCACGGTCAGCGGCGTGCCTGCGGCAGGTGTTGCTGTCTCTATTGTTTGTCTGCTGCTAGGCTCGGCGCTAAACTACATTATCCCCAACCCGGAAAAAGTGTTCGTCTATGTCTACAGCGCCAGCGTGCTGCCGGGCATGGTGCCATGGTTTGTGGTGCTGATAAGCCAAATACGCTTTCGTCAGCAGCATCAGGCGCAATTGGCGGGTCATCCGTTCAAATCCGTGCTGTTTCCGTGGGTGAACTACCTGACCATGGCCTTTTTGCTGTGTGTACTGGTGGGAATGTATATCAATGAAGACACGCGGATGTCATTATTGGTCGGCGTCGCGTTTCTCGCCGCCGTTAGCGTGATTTATGCCGTGCTGGAAGGGCGTAAAAAACAGGCATTAACGGCACCTGAAGCCTGATTAATGGGTGGGGAGAGTCACTGGCTGTGTGTTTTCGATACGAAATGCGCAAAGCATAAGCAAACGCATCATTTCGATAAAAAAAGCACTAGACAGGCAGAGATTAAATCCGTACTATCCCCACCCGCAACGGCGCTATGCGCCCGTAGCTCAGCTGGATAGAGCGCTGCCCTCCGGAGGCAGAGGTCTCAGGTTCGAATCCTGTCGGGCGCACCATTCATTGTGTGCAAGAGCTGCGGTGGTACAATTCACCGTAAGGGAAGTACCGGTTTTATCGTTAGTTGTAAGCAGTACATTGGTGGCTATAGCTCAGTTGGTAGAGCCCTGGATTGTGATTCCAGTTGTCGTGGGTTCGAGTCCCATTAGCCACCCCAGATTCAGATGTTCGTGAATGTATGCGAAGGTGGCGGAATTGGTAGACGCGCTAGCTTCAGGTGTTAGTGTCCTTCGGACGTGAGGGTTCAAGTCCCTCTCTTCGCACCAACGAACGTCATCAACATTCAGTGTGTTTACACTGATAACGTTGAAAAAAGTATTTCGGCGAGTAGCGCAGCTTGGTAGCGCAACTGGTTTGGGACCAGTGGGTCGGAGGTTCGAATCCTCTCTCGCCGACCACTTTCTGTGAAAAGCGGCTGTTCCTCAGGAACAGCCGCTTTTTGCTTTCTGGCATCTGTCTTTCTGGCATCCGTATAGCCTGTTCGTTGGAACAACGCCCCCGTTGTGCGAGGGCGAAAACCGCTTATTCCGCTTTACCGCCTTCCAGCACCTTATCACTGCCGAAATACTTCTCCGCCAACGCTTTTAACTGGCCGCTCTGGCGCAGTTGTTGCAGCTTCTGATTGAATTCCGCCAATAACTTGTCGCCTTCCGCCGTTTTGGCAAACGGGAACGTGACCTGCTCATTGGAGATGGGTTCACCCACCAGTTTCAGCGGCAGGTGGCGTTTATTAATCTCTGCTAACAGGATGGGGCGGGAATTGACGTAGCCTTGAACGCGGTTGTTGATCACATCATTCATCGCACCGTCGCGGGTTTCATAGGTGCGGATGGTGACGTCATTGTTGGGAAAGGCATTGCGCAGGTTGGTTACGTGGGTCGAGCCTAAAACGCCGGATACGGTTTTGCCCTTGAGATCGTCCAGCGATTGAATATCTTTGTTCTCAACGCTGGTGACGATTTGCGACGCATAGGTGAGGTAAGCGTCAGTGAAGTTGTACTTTTTCTGGCGCTCGGTGGTTTTCACGAAATTATTGGCGACGGTATCCAGTTTCCCCGCTTCCAACTGGCCCATCAGGCCGCTGAAATCGGCAGTAGTCCAGGTAATCTGGTAGCCCAGTTCGTGGGCGATGGTTTCTGCCACTTCCACGTCATAACCTACCAGCGTACCGTTCTCTTTGTAAGAACCCGGGAAGCTTTGGCCCGTAGTGCCCACCCGCAGCACCTTACTCTGCGTTTCCGCGCTCTTGTTATTATCGCAGCCAGCCAGCGTCACGGCGGCAATCAGGGTCAGCAGCGCGGCACTGACGTGGCGGGTCAATTGGATTTTCATCATGGGGTTCCTGTTTCAACGTTCCTGGTTTAAAACGAAATCGGGTTAAAAATTTGCAACGCGCTCATCAGCCCTGAGGGTAATGGCAGGCTAACAACAGTGGGATGCACATTGAGGGGAAGTGAGGGAGCGTTGTTTATTTGAAAAACTATATCATTCAAAACAAACAGGAATTTATATCATCACGTTATATCTTATCACCATTTGCTCGGTTACAACCTGCTGGCAGGCTTTTACTATTACAAGTTATAGCCTGTGCGCAAGAGTTGGCACAGCGTAGAAAATCAAGGGATTACCGTGTTTGCCATCAAATCTCCCGGTGTTTATCACCACCAGTCTGGCCTGCTTTCACGTGTCGGTGAACTGATCGCGCCGTTTTCGCGCCACATTGCCGTATTAACCAGTCCACGCGCCTGGGCCGCGGTGGAACGTGCACTCTCCACCAGTTTGACGCAGTCCGACGTCCAGTTTGAGGTGTACCTGCTGGAAGGGGAATGCACGCGTGAGGCGATTGCACATCATCAGCATGAGATAGCTCAGCGCGGTATGCATGTCGTCCTCGGTGTTGGCGGTGGACGCGTGATGGATTGCGCCAAAGCGGTCGCTGACGGGCTGGAGAACGGACAGGCGATCACCCTGCCGACCATTGCCGCTACCTGTGCGGCCTGGTCCCCGATCAGCATCCTGTATGATGAACAGGGTGGGCATCAGGGAACGCAGGTATTGCAACACATGCCGGTGATGGTGCTGGTGGATAGCGACGTGATTGCCCGCAGCGATGTGCGCTATCTGAAAGCCGGGATCGTCGATGCGCTGGCTAAATGGTATGAATTTCAGCCCTATCTGGCGAAGAACGGAGATAATTTGGCGCTGAGCCTCAAGGTTCAGGTGGCGACGCTCGCCCGCGATGCCTTTGTACAATGGGGCGAGCAGGCACTGAGAGACAATGCCGAACAGCGGGTGACTGTGGCGCTGCAAAAGGTGATCGATGCCAATATCGCGCTGGCCGGACTGGCAAACAGCATGCGCGATGATTCACCCTCGCCGGGCGTGGCTCATGCAATTCATAATCGTATGACGCACGTTCCTGAACTGCATGACTGGTTGCACGGTGAAAAAGTGGGCTACGGCCTGCGGGTGCAGTCGCTAGTGGCGCGCGGCGACGGTTCGGTCGATCCCGATTTGCTGGCACAGTTGCAGCGCTATGATGCCCCTGCACGCTTGCCGGTGGCGGAAGCGCGCTATGCCGAACTGGCTGACACGCTGTCCCGCAGCTTTAAATTTCCTGCTGCCAGCGCCGCGCTGCTGCCGTTTTCGCTAGCGCCAGAGGTGATTCAACGGGCCGTATTAACCACGCAATACAGCAAGTAATGCGGTTTTGCAGAGTGTGATGGATATCAATATAGCGTTATGTCTGGATGTGTGGTAAAGGATCTCTCTTCCTATCTTCTGAATATAAGATAGATCCAGAAGATATATAGGGGCCGATTTGTCGCATGCTATATTCCCAAGATTAGAACGACGACAAAAATCCCGCCTGACACATCCAACGAACGAGTAAGCTATGGCATCACATCTCATTGATTTTCTCCTCATCGGGAACAACTTTGGCACGCCCGAAATGCGTGCTGTCTGGTCAGAACATAACCGCCTGACGAAGCAGGTTGACGTTGAAATTGCGTTGGCGCTGGCCGAAGGCGAACTGGGTGTTATCCCGGCCGACGCGGCACAAACCATTGCCGCGAAAGCGGATGCAAGCGCACTGAATGTGGAAGAGATCGCGCAGGACGCGGTCCGTATGAAGCACTCCCTGATGCCCACCATCACCGCGATTCAAAAGCAGTGTGGCGACGCGGGCGAATACATTCACTATGGCGTGACCACGCAAGATATCGTGGATACCGCCACGGTGCTGCAATTACAACAGGCCTTTGCCATTGTTGAGCGCGACACGCAATTGATGGCAGTTGAGTTGAAGCGGCTGGCGAAGAAGTATCAGCATACGCCGATGACGGGGCGCACCCACGGCATGCAGGCGTTACCGACCACGTTTGGCTTTAAACTGGCGGTGTGGCTGGATGAGTTTGTTCGCCATCTGGAGCGTCTGAAAGAGATCAAAGCCCGCGTATTGGTGGGTAACGTGAACGGCGCGATTGGCACCTATGCCTCGTTTGGCGAACTGGGACCGCAGATTGAGCGCCTGACGCTGGATAAATTGGGGCTGGGCACGCCGAATATTGGCTGGCAGTCTGCGCGCGATCGCTTCTCCGAATATGCTTCCGTGGTGGTGCTGATCAGCGGCACGCTTGGCAAGATCGGCAACGAACTGTATAACCTGATGCGCACGGAAATCAACGAAGTTGAAGAGCCGTTCTCGGCAGGCAAAATTGGCTCCACCACCATGCCGCACAAACGTAACCCGGCGGCATTGGAAGGGCTAGCCAGCCTGACCGCACCCATTTTCAAAAGCGCATCGCTGATTCATGAATCCATGAAAGTGGAGCACGAGCGTGACGCCATGAGCTGGCGCGCCGAATGGATCGCACTGCCGGAAGTGAACATTTACCTCTCTGCACAGTTGCAGAATGCGCTGGGTATCCTGCGCGGTATGTCGGTCAATGAAAAGCAGATGCTGGCGAACCTGGAACTGCAAAACGGCCTGTTGCTCTCTGAGAAAGTAATGTTTGAAATCGGCAAACGCATGGGCAAACAAACCGCGCACCATCTGGTGTACGAGTGCTCCATGAAGGCGTTTGAACAGGATCGTCACTTTAAAGACGTACTGCTGGAAGATCCGGTGCTGTCGGCGCAGGTTACCGCACAGGAACTTGACGCGTGGCTGAACCCGGTCAACTATTTGGGCAGCGCACCGCAAAAAGTGGATGAAGTGATTCGTTATGCCGACAACTCTGGCCTGCTGCCAGCGTAAGTGAGCGTCAAACATGAGTATGGTTTTTCGCCAGCTCACGCTGGAAGATGACGAAGCGTTTCTGGCGTTGGCGTTGGCGGCCTATGAACCGATTCGCCAACTGGGCATTCACTTTGCTGCGGCTGAGGCGGATATCGCTATGGTACGTCGCCATATCACGCGTCACGGTGTCTATGCGCTGGAAAAAGACGGCGTGATGGTGTCGTCTTTTAGCATCCGTTACCCTTGGGGACCGGAGCCGGGCCCGTATGGTTTGCCGCACTTGGGGTGGTTCGCCACCCACCCGGACTACAAAGGGCAGGGGTTTGGCCGCCAGATGATGCAGTGGCTGGAAGAAACGGTGCTGATTGGGCAACTGAAAGCACCTGCGGTTTCTTTAGGCACGGCACAGAGCCATCCTTGGCTTATCGACATGTATAAGCATTACGGTTTTAACGAAGTCGGGCAGGCGAATCTGGGTAAAGGCCACCTGACGATTTATATGGAAAAAGTGTTGGACCAGGATGGTTATCACCAGTGGAAGAAGAAAAATTCCCAATGAGAGGCATGAACATGATAATGAAAAAACTGACTTTGTCTGCGTTAGCGCTTACCACTGCCTTTCTGATGGCTGGCTGTGATTCTCAGGACAAAAAAGCAGCGGCAGGCGGAGAAGCCAGCACGGTGCTGCGCGTAGGTTCTACCGGACAAAGCTACCCGAGCGGCTTTAAGCAAGATAACAAGCTGGTGGGTTTTGACGTTGAAGTCACTGAAACCATCGCCAAAGATCTGAATTACAAAATCGAGTGGGTCACCGCCGATTTCAGCGGCCTGATGGGGCAGTTGGAAGCGAAAAAACTCGATACCGTGGCCAACGTTGTGGCGATTACCCCGGCGCGCAAAGAAAAGTATAACTTTGCCGATGTTTACAGCTACTACGGCAGCCAGATTGTTACGCACAAAGACAACGCCGATATCAACACGCTGGATGACCTGAAAGGCAAAACCGTAGCGGGCGTATTGGGCTCTAACCACGTCAATAACCTGAAGAAAGCCTTTTCTGACGGCAGCGTGACCATCCGCACCTATGAAACCCGCGATGGCGCAATGAATGATGCGTTGTCCAAGCGCGTGGAAGGCTACGTGAACTCCCGCCCGATCCTGTTGGCCGAAATCAACAAGCGTAACCTGCCGTTCAAACTGGTTGGCGATCCGCTGGTGATTGAGGAAGTCAGTTTCCCGTTCCACAAAGATGAAAAAGGCGACAAGCTGCGTGAGCAGTTCAATGCCGAGCTGGCGAAAATGCGCGCTGATGGCCGTCTGAAAGAGATTTCCGTGAAATATTTCGGTGAGGATATTACCGCCGCACCGCAAGCTCACTAACAGACGCGCTTTTTGTCATCTCTTTTCCACCGGTGCTTGCGCCGGTGGAAGCATTAATGGTACTGCTCATGAATATCGATTTTGCTTACCTGTTGAAGGTGTTTCCTCAGGTTTTGCTCTATTTACCGACCACGCTGCTGTTAGCCGTGGTATCCATGATTTTCGCCATGATACTGGGTCTGGTGCTAGCGCTGCTGCGGGAAAGCAAGATCACGGTATTGGTGAAGGTCATTGAGTTTTATATCTCGCTGTTTCGAGGCATTCCGTCGCTGGTTCAGCTGTTTATTATCTACTTCGGTTTGCCGCAGCTGTTCCCGGCGCTGAGCGATTTGACCGCGATGTCGGCGGCGATTATCGGTTTCAGCCTGAAAACCTCGGCGTACATGGCGGAGATTTTCCGCGCCGCGCTGGCCTCGGTCGATTGGGGACAAACGGAAGCTGGGCTGTCGATCGGCATGAATCGTTCGCAGATTTATCGCCGTATCGTGCTGCCGCAGGCGATGCTCAATGCGCTGCCTGCAACAGGTAACACCTTTATTTCACTGATCAAAGACACCTCGGTTGCCTTTGCGCTGGGCGTATCTGAGCTGTTTGCTGAAGGTAAGATGATCGCCGCAGAATCGCTGCGTTTCTTTGAAACCTTCCTGGTGGTAGGGCTGATTTATTGGCTGGTCATCATCGTTTATTCCAGACTGCAAAACTGGCTGGAAAAGAAACTGAACCACTCATTACAGCGCTAAGGAGACGCCGCCATGATCAGTGTAAAAAACCTCTCAAAACGCTTTGGCGACAAAGTGGTGCTGGACAATATCAGTCTTGATATCGCACAGGGCGAAGTGGTGGCGATTATCGGGCCATCCGGATCGGGTAAATCTACCCTGCTGCGCTGCCTCAACCTGTTGGAAAAGCCGGAGTCCGGCACGATTGAAATTGGCGAGCGCGTGCTGGATACCCGTCGTTACAGCACCAAGGAAGCCTACGCGCTGCGTCAGCAAACCGCGATGGTGTTCCAGAACTACAACCTGTTCAAAAACAAAACCGCGCTGGAAAACATCACCGAAGCGCTGATTGTTGTGAAAAAAATGCCGAAGAAACAGGCGCAGGAGATCGGGCTTAGGCTTATCGAGCAGGTCGGCCTGCTGCCGGAAGCCCACCAGTATCCGGTGACGCTGTCCGGCGGGCAGCAGCAGCGCGTCGGTATCGCGCGGGCGCTGGCCGTGGATCCGAAAGCCATTCTGTTTGATGAACCCACCTCGGCGCTGGATCCGGAACGCGTGCACGAAGTGCTGCAAGTGATTCAAAATCTGGCGAAAAACAGCACCACGATGGTGATCGTGACCCATGAGATGCAGTTTGCCAAAGAAGTTGCTGACCGGGTGATTTTCATGGCCGACGGGCATATCGTCGAGCAGGGCCCCGCCGAGCAGGTGATCAGTTTCTCCGATAACCCGCAGACGCAGCGTTTCTTACGCCAGATGACCAAGATGCCGGAGCATACGGAATACGACATCTGACGATGTGGTGATATACGCTATTTAAAATGACAACACCCTGCTTAACGCTGGCTCATCCCGCGGCGTTAAGCACGGACAGTGTGGAGAATATACATCGTGAAAACAGCACCTCAGCATGCGCCATTAGCGCAATTTATTCAGGCGTTCCGGCACGATCTGCACCAGAACCCTGAATTATCCAACCAGGAATTTGAAACCACCAAAAAAATCCGCGCCGCGCTGGAGAAGGAAGGCATCCGCATTCTGGACCTGCCGTTGAAAACCGGTCTGGTCGCCGAAGTCGGCGGCGTGCAGGATGGCCCGTTGGTTATCGTACGTTCAGATATCGACGCGCTGCCAATTGAAGAAGAGTCCGGCGTGGCATTCACCTCCCAGCGTCAGGGCGTGATGCACGCTTGCGGGCACGATTTTCACTCCTCCGCTGCGCTGGGTGCCGCCATTTTGCTTAAAGGCATCGAGTCCGAGTTAAAAGGCACGGTGCGCATTCTGTTCCAGGCGGCAGAAGAAACCGGGCTGGGCGCGCCAGAAGTGATCGCGACCGGTGCGCTGGATAATGCCACAGCCATCTTTGGCATTCACAACGACCCAACGCTGCCCGTTGGCGTGGTGGGAGGCAAAGACGGTGCGTTGACGGCGGGCGTGGACCGTTTTGAAATCAAGATTGCCGCCAAAGGCTGCCATGCGGCCAAACCCCATGAAGGAAACGATCCGATTATCATTCTCGGCCAGTTGATTAGCGCGGTGCAGACCATTATCAGTCGCACGGTGCCTGCGGATGATACCGCCGTGGTGTCAATCACTCAGGTACACAGCGGCAGCACCTGGAACGTGATCCCGGATACCGCCTACGTGGAAGGCACGGTACGCACCTTTAGCCAGGCAGCGCGCGATGTGATCGAACAGCGCTTCCGCCAGATTGTGGCAGGCATTGCCAGCACCTTTGGCGCTGAGCTGGAGTTTATCTGGCACGCCGGGCCACCGTCCGTGGTCAATACGCCGGAATGGGTGGACTTTGCCCTGCGCGTCGCCGATGAAGAAGGCTTTGAAGCGCGTCGCGTGGATGCCAGCCCGATTGGCGAGGATTTTGCCTTCTATCAGCAAAAACTGCCGGGTACCTTCATGATGGTCGGTTCGGGCGGGCCTTTTGCGCTGCATCACCCGAAATTCCGCGTTGATGACAGTGCGCTGTTCCCTACCGCGCACTACCTCCATCAGTTGGCGAAACAGAGCCTGGAACAACTGGCTTCTCGTTGATGCTTCGCTCCGCGCCGTTCTCACGGCGCGGAGCATCTATTTATATACCCGTCATACTTCTCGTTGCGTTCGCTTGCGTTATTAAGAGAATATCCCTGTTTTTATTTAGACAAAACAGCTAAATACCTTTCATTTGTTGCTCGATACTTCCCTTTTTAATAGTAAACGCAAGTTAAACGATGTGTCATTGATCGTATCAATTGCTATGCAGAGAATGAACCAATAATACGATTTTATGCCGAAGGTAGGAAATCTGTATTAAAAGGAATCGAAATGACGTTTAAATTTACATTATTTTTTGCCACGCTTCTGCTTTCTGGTTGTACGACACAATGGGTAAAAAGCAGCGCAAATGCTGATGATTTCACCATCTCGAAAGGTGCCTGTGAAGCGCTGAGCGAGGAAAAATTCCCCGTGAAAAATGAGGTGGCGCAGCGAACGCAATATACGTCCTACTATTTGCCGTGTGGAAAAAAGGACGACTGTAAAAATGAAAAATATATCAGTGGGCAACGGCCAGAAACACAAAGTTATGTGATGGATGTTAATAGTGGTAGCCGTCAGGCCCTTTTCAATCAGTGCATGAAATTGAGAGGATGGACATCGGAAACCAAATGGTTCCCATAAGGACAGTAATCTAAAAGGAATACCATGAATAACCTGCAACGTTATGTTTTTATATTTTTGTCTTTATGTTTTAGTTCCGCGTTTGCCATGGCGTCGCCGCCGCCGCTACCCGAACAGGCTCAGGCGTTGAATGATGTGGTGGTGAGCGAAGGGAAAGTGAAACTTAGTCAGGGTCGCCTTGACTATCATGCCGAAGCGGGCGCATTAGCACTCAACGCCGACGATCCCGAGGAACCGATCGCGACCTTGTCCTATGTGGCTTACTTCAAGACGGTAGATAAGATGGCGAAGCCGGAGAATCGGCCGGTCACGTTTATTTATAACGGCGGTCCGGGTTCTTCTTCCATCTGGCTGCATATGGGCGGTTTAGGGCCAAAACGGGTGGTCACCAGCACGCCGGACAAACCGGTATTGCCGCCTTATCCCGTTATCGACAATGCCTATTCTCTGTTGGATGTCAGCGATCTGGTCTTTATCGATGCGCCGGGCACCGGGTTTGGTCAGTTTATCAGCCATGCTGCCAATGCTCAGGAGCGGCAGGTGCAGAAGCACCAAAAGGCGAATGACGCCTACAGTATTGATGGAGACGCACAGGCGTTTGCGCAATTTATCACGCAGTTTCTGAGCCGCTATCAGCGCTGGAATGCGCCGCGTTACCTGCTCGGTGAGAGCTACGGCACCACACGCACGGTGGCGCTGGCTAACCGGCTAAAGGTGCAGCACAACGTGGATGTTAACGGTATTATTTTGCTGTCGCAGTATCTGAGCCAGGATATTGATATCGATCGTCCCGAATCCAACCCCGGCATCGATCAGCCCTATTATCTGGCGCTGCCGACCTATGCGGCTATCGCCCATTATTATCAGCAGCCACCACACGTCGCTGAAAACCTGGATCATTTGCTGACTGAAGTTGAGCAGTTCTCCCTCGGCCCTTATGCTCAGGCGTTAACTCAGGGCAATCTGTTGCCAGAATCGCAGAAAGCAGAACTCGCTGAGCAGCTTGCCCGCTACACCGGTATACCCGCGCGCGAGTGGGTTAAGGCCGATTTGCGCATTTCAGGCCCGCTGTTTGTCAAAAAACTGCTGGCAGATCAGGGCGACACCGTCAGCCGCACGGATGGTCGCTACCGTGGCGCTTCGCTGGACAGAATGGCTGCACGAAGCGATTACGATCCCGTTATGACTATCGGCTCGGGGTTTATTTCGGCGTATCGCGACTATCTGGCAAAGGGATTGAACGTGAACACGCTGCAAGACTATGTTTCTGACTCGAATGCCATTTACCATTGGAATATGACGCCAGAAAACCGTTCTTTCAATCTGCTGCCTGCATTGTCCGAAACCATGAAAATGAATCCGCGTATGAAAGTGATGGTGCTCGGGGGGATTTACGATCTGGCGACACCTTACTTTGTCGCGCAATATCACCTTAATCACCTCTCTTTGCCGGAAAAACTGCGCGCTAATCTGCAATTTCATCGGTATGAGTCGGGGCACTTGCCTTATCTTGACGACAAATCGCTGCAACAGTTACACCAGGATTTGCATGGCTTTATTGTGGGGTAGTCCAGCTGACTGTTGGAAAATGGCGACAGAAGCCATGTTTATATGTCTCCATTAGGAGACATATAATTAATTGAAATTAAACAAAAATAAATAAACATTAGCATTGTGTCTCTATATGGAGACAGTTGGTGCATTCGTGCGTGGCGCACGCTGTCACTGATGAGGACGTTGTGCCAACCAGATGACTTTTAAATTATATATTTTTCAATGAGTTAATTTTTATTCTTTTTTTGTTTTTACTATGGCAACGATCTGGCACGTTTCATGCTAGTATAATACTGTAGATGCTCATTCCACCTTCTATGTTTGCTTCGGCTTCATAATCCTGGGAATGATGCAGAGCCGTTTACAGGTGCCTATCGTCCACCGCCAGATGACGTTGTGGTTAGCAGTTTTGCTGCGTTTCACAACACCATCGGACTTTTCGGACATTACGTTGAGTGAGGCACTTAACTGTAGTCTTTTATGACCTGATCTTATTCAACGCTTGCCGTTTATTGGCAAGCGTTTTTTTTGCGCCGTTTTTAGTGCGTGAGATCTTCACCGTGGCTGGCAATGACCTTTTGATACCAGGAGAAGGATTTTTTCTTGTGACGATCGCCGCTGCCTGAGAGGGTGTCATCGAGATCAACATAAATAAAGCCGTAGCGCTTGGACATTTCGCCGGTCGACATGCTGACCAAATCGATACAGCCCCAGGGGGTGTAGCCCATCAGGGTCACACCGTCAGCAATGGCATCAGCCATCGCCTCAATATGCTGGCGCAGATAATTGATGCGGTAATCGTCCGCCACGTAGAGGTTGCTGTCGGGTTTATCGATCGCACCCAATCCGTTTTCGACGACAAACAGGGGTTTACCGTACCGGTCATAAAGCTGATTCAGCGCGATGCGCAGGCCGATCGGGTCGATCTCCCATCCCCATTCGCTGGCCTCAAGGAACGGATTGCGCGTTCCGCCCAGTAAATTGCCTTCAGCATCGTCTCCCTCCGCGTGGGTTTCATCCACGGTGGTCGACATGTAGTAGCTGAAACCGATGTAATCAACGGTATTATTCGCCAGCAGTTCAAGATCGCCGGGCTCGATCTTCAGTGTGACGCCGAGTGAATCCCACAACCGTGGTGCATAGTAGGGATATTTGCCGTTGGCTTGCACATCGGCGCAATAGAAGTTGAAGGATTGCGTGCGTTGCATGGCCGCCAACTGATTCACCGGGTTGCTGTCGTAGGCGTAGGTGGTGGCATAAATAATCATGCAGCCCATCTGGATAGTGGGATTGACCTCGCGGGCAATTTTGGTTGCCAGACTGCTGGCGACAAACTGGTGATGCCATGCCTGAAATTTTGCCTGTGCGTCCCGAGCCCCGGTTTTGACCACCAGCCCTTGGCTCATGATCGGAAAATGCGCCGCGCTGTTGATCTCATTGAAGGTCATCCAATACTTGACCTTCTGCCCGTAACGCTCAAGCACCGTGCGAGAAAAACGCTCGAAAAAACCGACCAGCGCGCGGTTTTTCCAGCCGCCATAGACGGTAGCCAGATGCAGCGGCAGTTCGTAGTGAGAAATCGTGATAACCGGTTCGATGCCGTGGGCGAGACAGGTATCAATCACCGCATCGTAGTGCGCCAGACCCGCTTCATTAGGTGTTTGTTCCACGCCGTTAGGATAGATACGGGTCCAGGCAATGGAAAAACGGTAACACTTGAAGCCCATTTCAGCGAACAGCGCGATATCTTCTTTGAAACGGTGGTAATGATCGATGCCCTTGTGGTTAGGGTAAGTATAGCGCTCGGTATCCAGCGAAAAATCGAAGGATTCAGACGCGACGATGGCTAAGCGTGCTTTGCCGCCAGGGAGGGTGTCCACAATCGACAGTCCCTTGCCCGCTTCATCGTATGCGCCTTCCACCTGATTGGCGGCGGTGGCGCCGCCCCACAGGAATTCGGGAGGAAATCGTGTACTCATGGGCTGCTCCTTTGATTATCTGGTGATCCAAAAATGAAACCGGTTTCATTTTACTGCGCAACAGTACAAAAGCGTGTCTGTTTTGCTGATTTTACGGGGGGGGTAGCGCTGCCCCAGAAGGAGGGGCAGCGGGGAGTGCGATTAAGACGGGGCTTGTAGTGTGAGTAACAGGCCTTCACGACGCATTTGAGCCGCTTCTTCCGGCAGGCGCAGATGGTCAAAGGCATCGGCACGCCAGGCGTAATCAAAGGCATCCGGGCGCAGCGCCAACGCGGCGGCAAACGCATCGCTGGCCTGCTGCCATTCCCCCTGTTTCAGCATTAACTGTCCCAGCGTACTGTGCAGCAACGCGCTGTTATCATGCTGTTTTAGCAACTGGCGCAGGAGTTTTTCCAACGCGGCCGGTTCGCCTGCGGCCAGACGAGGCATCAGCAGTACCAGACGCTCATCGTAGTGGCGCTTCAAACCGTCGATCACGATCTGCTGGGCGGTGTGGTGATCGTCACAGGCGATAAGGTGCTCGGCCATAGCCACTTGCAATGGCAAATCTTGTCGTACCTTGCGGCTTTGTTCTTTCCACCACTGCTTCAGGCCTTCACTGCCGCCTTCCGCCATCGCTTGTTCCATCAGGCCGAGCAAAGCGGATTGGCGCAACGCCTCCACCTCCTCCTCGGTACGGATCTGGGTTTTGCGCATGGCAGGCAGAATATCCAACAGCGCACCGTAAGCGTGGGTACGTTGGAATGCCAGCTCAGCCAGGCGTAATACTTCAGGATGGCGCGGCGCGTATGCCAGTAAACGATCGACGCCATGGCGTGCGGCGTGATCCTCGTTGCGAGCCAGTTGGATGCGCACGCGGGTGATGTCTACCGGCAGCTGATCGGTGTCGGCCATTTCAGCCGCTCGCTCCAGATACTGTCGGGTGCGAAATTCGTCACCACGCTGTTGTGCGGCTTCGGCGGCCAGCAAATAGTTCACCACCGGTTGCTCTGCATGATCCGCGTTACGCGTCAGCAGTTTTTCTACCTGAAGATAATCGCCTTCGGCCAGTTTAAGCAGGGCTGCTTTGGTCTGTTTTCTGGCGCGCGTGCGTTTACGGCCCAGGAACCAGCCGCGGGTGCGCTCGCCGGTACGAAACACGCGACGCAACAGCCACTCCAGTGTAAACAGGACCACCAACAGCAGCACCAGCATGATCGCCAGCGCTGTGATGCTGGTTTCGATATTGTAGGTATCGGTTTGCACCAGCACATAGCCCTGACGCCCGGCGAGCATCGGGCCAATCACTACGCCAGCAACAAGGATCAGGAACAAGAACAGCACTTTCAGCATGATCAGCCCTCCTGTTGCTGCGCAGGCGATTGCGCCAGCAAATTACGCACTCGCGTTTGCATCAGTTTTTCCAGCAGCGGCTGGCTTTGCAGCGTAGTAGGAACATCCAGAGAGACCGGCTGCTGGCTTAAGCTGTCAACCTGTTCCAGAAAGGCTTTGGTGCCGGGATCGCTGGTATCAAAATAAGCCCGAACCCAGGTGGATACCGCTTCCAGTGACTGTTTATACGTCTCGTTCTGATGACGCGGCACGGCTTGTGCGGCGGTCAGCAGGCGTGCACGGATGTTTTCACGCAGGTAGAAATCTTGATTCGGGGCCAGCAGCGGCTCGGCATTGCTGTCACGGCGGCGAATGGTAATAAAATCGGCCATGAAGTTGTGCCAGCTTTTACTCAGATTCTGCCGCCATTCGCTGAGGGTGGCTGAAAGCTCGCCGTCGGTTTCATCCATTGGCGCGTCATCGTCCTGGGTGTTATCGGCCAGACGCAGATTGTCGACCTGATCGGTTAACTGATTCACCCGCAAAATAATGCCGTCGAAATCCACCTGACCGACTGAGGCCAGCGCGCTGATATCATTAGCAATGGCGCGGCGCAGTTCAAGCAGGCTCGGATCGTTCATGTCAGCCAGACTGCCATCGGCACTTTTCAGCAGCGCGCCCGCGGTCAGCACATCTTTATCACTCCACAGCTTGCGTCCGGCCAGTTTGACCAGAAAATCCGCCTGTGCCAGCAGCCAGGTACTGGTATCGTGATTGGAAAGGGCGGCCAGTTTCTGACTGAGTTCGCTGGATTGACGCGTAACCACGTCCAACTGGTGCGCGGCGCTGTCCTGCCACTGTTTTTGTTGTGCCAGCGCGGCCTGCCACGCCGTTTTATCCTGCTGATACTGTTGCTGTAGCGCCGCCAACTCGCCCTTCGTTTGCGCCAGGGACGCGGCGTTTTGTTTCTCCTGCTGCTGTCCGAGGTAGTACACGCCCCCGCTTAACAGCAGAGCGATAGCAATGGCTACGCCACCCAGCACGCGGCCATGTCCTGCACGGTCCCGGCGCGGTTCATCCTGCGACGCGGCGTCGGAGGACGAAAACGTGGCATCAGGGCGCTCTGTCACCGTTTCCGGTGGGGTTGAAGGGGTATGGTGTTCCGTCATAATGGGTCATCCCATGGTCTGGTTTGTTGTACGGTTGGCCGTGCAGTCACGATAGCAGACGCACAAGCGCGTCGTTATCGGCATTGTCCGCGATAAGCACGTCACGCCAGCCAAGCTGGCGCGCCTCTAGCGCCAACCGTTCGCTAACAACGATAACCTGGCAGTGGAGCAGCCAGGATTCGCGATAATAATTCGGCACCAGCGCATACAGCTGATGCAGCATATCGCCGCTGGTGATCACCAGACGATCGATACCGAGTTGCTGCCAATGTCGGCTCTGTTCCGGCCCATCATAATAGACCGGGCTGCGCTGATAACATTCACAATAACTGACCTGTGCGCCGCGTTCTGCGAGCGTGGTTGCCAGCAGCTCTCTGCCGCCATTCCCTCGTAATAATAGCGCGTTTTTGCCACTAATATTTTGTAATTCTGGCAGTTGCAGCAGCATTTCGCTGGTTTCCCGCTCGGGAGGATAGGCCACGGCGCGAGAGGCGGCCTGGTGCAACGCCAGCGCGGTGGTGCGTCCGATGGCGTAATAGACCGGGATGGCGGGCCAGGATAAACCCGCTTGCGTGAGTGCGGCGGCGGCATAGCGCACGGCGTGCTGCGACAGCGCGAACAGCATATCGCCCTCGCGCAGCGCCGCCAGCCGTGCTGACAGGGAAGGTAATTCACTGCCAGGGGAGAAATCGATAAGCGGGCTGTGGCAGGCGGCGCGGCCGAGCTTGCGCAGCCGTTCCACCAGAGCCTCCCCCGCCGGTGACGGGCGCGTCACCAGAATGGTCATGATGAGCCGGCGCCCTGATAAACGGCGTGCAGAATGGCGTGTGCGCCGTTAGCTAACAGCTCTTCCGCCAGATCGATACCCATGCGTTCCGCCTCGCTGGCGGGGCCGATGCGCTCGCCGCGAATCATCTTGCTGCCATCGGGGGCGCCAACCAAGGCTCTCAGCCAGAGTTGCCCCGCATTGAGTTCAGCATAGCTGCCGATGGGAACCTGGCAGCCACCGTCGAGGCGAAGATTCATGGCGCGTTCAGCAAGCACGCGGCAGGCGGTCGGTTCATGGTTGAGCGGTGCCAGCAGTTCGCGCACGCGGGCGTCGTTTTCCCGGCATTCGATACCAATCGCACCCTGACCGACGGCGGGCAGCGACTCTTCCGGGGTGAGCGGCGTGCGAATGCGTTCAGACAGATTCAGGCGTGACAGCCCGGCGACGGCCAAAATAATGGCGTCATAGTCGCCGTTGTCCAGCTTGCCCAGGCGAGTTCCGACGTTACCGCGCAAATCGCGGATGATCAGGTCAGGGCGGCGAGCGCGCAACTGGCACTGGCGGCGCAGGCTGGAGGTACCGACGCAGCTTCCGAGCGGGAGATCGGCCAGGCTGGCATAGTGGTTCGAAACAAAGGCATCGCGCGGATCGTCACGCTCACAAATGGTATACAAACCAAGGCCGTCGGGGAACGATACCGGCACATCTTTCATCGAGTGCACGGCGATATCCGCGCGGTCTTCCAGCAAGGCGCGTTCCAGCTCTTTAACAAACAGCCCCTTGCCGCCCACTTTAGCCAGCGGCGTATCCAGGATGATGTCGCCGCGCGTCACCATGGGAACCAGTTCAACCTGCAACGTAGGGTAATAGTGCTGCAACCGTTGTTGCACATAGTGTGCTTGCCACAGCGCAAGCGGGCTTTGTCGGGTGGCAATTCTAAGGGTGTTGTCTACCATGCTTAATACCGTTTTTATCATTTAGCGCCATCGTATCACTGAGACGCCCAGGTGTCAGCGTTCCGGCGCTGAAGGTGCTGGATAGCGACGGGAAGGTGCGTGTTTTCACCATGAGGTGGGAGGATCGCGGCGTAATCATGCCAGAGAGCGAGGGGCAATAAGAGAAAGTAAGCTAATAGTGGCTAACTTTCTTTAGTTTCTTTACGCTCAATGAGCAAGGTGTTAGATTGATCACGTTTCCAGCACTATCTTATCAGTCACTCCTCTAATTCTATTGCTGATAAGTTTGGAACACGGGGTTTTTTCTAGGCACTGGGATAATCAGGCGGACCGTCTTGTACTTCTACATCGAGACTTTGAAGCAGAGACTGGACGCGATCAACCAACTGCGAGTTGACCGCGCTCTGGAAGCAATGAAACCCGCTTTTCAGCAGGTTTATCGCCTTCTGCCCGTATTATTGCACCACCATCATCCGCTCATGCCGGGTTACCTTGAAGGTAAGGTTCCGCACGGTGTGTGCACTTTCACGCCTGATGAAAACCAACAGCGCTACGTCGACAGCATTGAGCTGCGCTGGGGAGAGATCCCCGCCATCAATTCGCAGGGTGAATTGCCGATTACCGGCGTTTACTCCATGGGCAGCACCTCGTCCATCGGCCAGAGTTGCTCCTCCGATCTGGATATCTGGGTGTGCCACCAATCCTGGCTAGACCACGAAGAGCACCAGCGTTTACAGCAGAAATGTACCCTGCTGGAGCAATGGGCGGCGGCGCAAGGGGTGGATGTCAGCTTCTTCCTGATTGACGAGAACCGTTTCCGTCACAATGAAAGCGGTAGTCTGGGCGGCGAAGATTGCGGCTCGACGCAGCATATCCTGTTGCTGGACGAGTTTTACCGCACCGCCGTGCGCATGGCCGGTAAACGCCTGCTGTGGCATATGGTGCCGGTTGAAGAAGAAGAGCATTACGACGAATACGTCCTGTCGCTCTATGCACAGGGTGCGCTTGCGCCCAACGAGTGGCTGGATCTGGGCGGATTGAGTTCGCTCTCGGCGGAAGAGTATTTCGGTGCCAGCCTGTGGCAACTGTATAAAAGCATCGATTCCCCGTATAAAGCGGTATTGAAGACCCTGCTGCTCGAGGCCTATTCCTGGCAATACCCTGACGCGCGCTTGCTGTCGATGGATATCAAAGCCCGGCTGCACAAAGGGGAGATCGTGGCATTTGGGCTCGATCCCTATTGTATGATGTTGGATCGGGTGACCGAATACCTCACGCAAATTGAAGACCCGACGCGCCTCGATCTGGCGCGGCGTTGTTTTTATCTCAAAGTGTGCGAAAAACTGTCGCGTGAAAAAGCCTGCGTAGGCTGGCGGCGGCAAATCCTAAGCCAGTTGGTGCAAGAGTGGGGCTGGAGCAGCGAACACCTTGCCATGCTGGATAACCGCGCCAACTGGAAAATCGAGCGCGTGCGTGAAGCGCACAACGAATTGCTCGATGCGATGATGCAAACTTATCGCAACCTGATCCGCTTCGCGCGGCGCAACAACCTGAGCGTGAGCGCTAGTCCGCAGGATATCGGCGTGCTGACGCGTAAGCTGTATGCCGCCTTTGAAGCGCTGCCGGGTAAAGTGACGCTGCTCAATCCGCAAATTTCGCCGGACCTGTCCGAAGCGGATCTGACCTTTATCTATGTCCCGGCGGGCCGCGCCAACCGCTCCGGCTGGTATCTGTACAATCAGGCACCGTCTATGGATGCCATCATCAGCCATCAGCCGCTGGAATATAACCGCTACCTGAACAAGCTGGTGGCGTGGGCCTATTTTAACGGACTGCTGACCCCGAATACGCGCCTGCACATCAAAGGCAGCGAACAGATCGATATTGCCCGTCTGCGTGAATTGGTGGATGACGTTTCCTGTCACTTCCCGCTGCGTTTACCGGCTCCAACGCCTAAGGCGCTGTACAGCCCGTGTGAAATTCGGCATCTGGCGATCATCGTTAACCTGGAGCACGACCCAACGGCGGCATTCCGCAATCAAGTGGTGCACTTTGATTTCCGCCATCTGGACGTGTTCAGTTTCGGCGAGCAGCAGCAGTGCCTAGTAGGCAGCATTGACCTGCTGTACCGTAATTCGTGGAATGAAGTGCGAACCCTGCATTTCAACGGCGAGCAATCCGTGCTGGAAGCGCTGAAAACCATTTTGGGTAAAATGCATCAGGATGCGGCGCTGCCGGAGTCGCTGGAAGTGTTCTGCTACAGCCAGCACCTGCGCGGTTTGATTCGCACGCGCGTGCAGCAACTGGTGTCCGAGTGTATTGAACTGCGCCTGACCAGCACCCGACAAGAGCCGGGCCGCTTCAAAGCGGTTAAAGTGGCAGGGCAGACCTGGGGTCTGTTCTTCGAACGCCTGAGCGTATCGGTGCAGAAGCTGGAAAATGCGGTGGAGTTTTACGGCGCGATTTCCAACAACAAACTGCAAGGGTTACCCACGCAGGTGGAGACCAACCATATCCACCTGCCAGCGGTAATAGACGGCGTGGCGAGTGAAGGGATCATCCAGTTCTTCTTTGAAGATCTGCCGGAAGAGCAAGGATTCAATATCTTTATTCTGGATGAATCGAACCGCGTTGAGGTGTATCACCACTGTGAAGGCAGTAAGGAAGAGCTGGTACGTGACGTGAGCCGTTTTTATTCTTCGTCCCACGACCGCTTTACCTACGGCTCCAGCTTTATCAATTTCAACCTGCCGCAGTTCTACCAGATTGTGCAGTTAGAGGGTCGGGCGCAGGTGATTCCTTTTCGCAGCACCACGCTGTCTCATTTGAACCTCTCGTCGGGCAAAGAAGGTGCCTCTCCCGCGATCAAACAGCGACTGCACATGCTGTAACGCTCTGGTTGTCCTTGCTGACAACAGAGCGTTATTCCCGCGTTAACCGAATGAGACGGCCTCACCGGCCTGAGCACTGCATGCCTGCGCCAGCAGCGCAAAAAAGGATTCGCCGCTGCGATCGCAGATCCACTGCTCGTTCTGACCATTTTCTGGCTGATACGTAAAGTGGTAGCCACCGGCTTTGGTCGCCAACCATACCTGATGCAGCGGCTCCTGGCGGTTGATGACAATCTTGCTGCCGTTTTCGAAACTCAGTGTCATCACGCCGCCGTTGGTTTCGTAATCGATATCGGCATCACCGTCGAAGTCGTCCAACGCTTCTTCGATCGTCAACATTAACGCATCCGCTAATTGATGAAACTCACTGTCGTTCATTTTCGATTCCTATTGCTTTTCATGATCCACCTGCGATTATAGAGAGCATGCATAGATGATTGACAGGTCTTAATGACATGAAGCAGGTATTTCGTTCATTTTCTCTGGCGCTGACGCTGCTGGGATTGGTGGGTTGCGGGCTGAAAGGGCCGCTGTATATGCCAAACGGTGAGCCGACCAACACCTCAGACTCACAGAAGAATACGCATCAAAAGCCGTCGATGCGTCCGTAACCGGCACGGTTATGTTTTATTACCACGAATAACAGGTCACGATAGCAATTACCGCGCCCGGTTACATCAGCGGAGTCAGAATAATGCAGTTCGCTAAAATGCATGGTTTGGGCAATGATTTTATGGTTGTCGATGCCGTTACGCAAAATGTCTATTTTTCGCCTGAGCTGATTCGGCGTCTGTCGGATCGCCATCGCGGGGTGGGGTTTGATCAACTGCTGGTGGTCGAACCGCCCTACGATCCTGAGCTGGATTTTCACTACCGCATTTTCAATGCGGATGGCAGTGAAGTGGCCCAGTGCGGTAACGGCGCGCGCTGTTTCGCCCGTTTCGTGCGTATCAAAGGGCTGACCAACAAGCGCGATATTGCGGTGAGTACCCATACCGGGCGCATGGTGCTCAGCGTCACGGATGATGAGCTGGTGCGGGTGAACATGGGCGAGCCGGATTTTGAACCGCAGCGCGTGCCGTTTCGGGCCGCCAAGGCGGAGAAAACCTACATTCTGCGCGCCAACGATCATACGGTGCTGTGCGGCGTGGTCTCCATGGGCAACCCGCACTGCGTGATTCAGGTTGACGATGTTGATACGGCCAATGTGGAAACCTTAGGTCCGGTGCTGGAAAGCCACGAGCGTTTCCCTGAGCGCGTCAACGTCGGGTTTATGCAGATTGTCGATCGCAGCCACATTCGCCTGCGGGTGTATGAGCGCGGTGCCGGTGAAACGCAGGCCTGCGGCAGCGGCGCCTGTGCCGCCGTGGTGGTGGGCATTCAGCAAGGGTTATTGGCGGATGAAGTTCGCGTCTCGTTGCTGGGGGGCGATCTGGATATCCATTGGAAAGGGGTCGGGCATCCGCTTTATATGACCGGTCCTGCCACCCATGTTTATGATGGATTTATTCATTTATGAAGCAGGTCGAGGAACAGGCAGAACGCCAGAACGCACTGAGTGACGAACTGATTTTGCAGTTCCTGCAACAGAACCCTGATTTCTTTATCCGCAATGCGCGGCAGGTCGAGCAAATGCACATCCCGCACCCGGTGCGGGGGACCGTCTCCCTGGTGGAATGGCAGTTGGCGCGTCAGCGGAACCACATCGCGCAGTTGGAAGAAGAGATCACCTTGTTGATGGAGCAGGCGCGCGGCAACGAAGTGTTGTTCCGTCATCTGCTGGAGTTACAGACCGATTTGTCAGCGGCTACTGGCCTGCATGACTTGCTTGAACGCCTACAGCGCTGGGCGCGCCAACAAGGGTTGGTTGGCGCGGATATCCGCCTGTTCAGTGACAAATGGCGCATCAGCGCGCCTTCGCGTTTTACCCACCTGGCGCTGTCGCGTTCATTGTTCGAACCGCTGCGCATACAGCGCCTGCGTGACAATAACCACTATCTGGGCAGCCTGAACGGGCCGGAGTTGCTGTTACTGCTACCGCAGGCGCGGCAGGTGGGTTCCGTGGCGCTGTCGCTGCTGGGAAAACACGACTCACTGGGCGTGGTGATTTTCAGCAGTCGCGACAGCCATCACTATCAAGACGGCATGGGCACCGTGCTGCTGCAACATCTGGCCAACTTGCTGCCGGATATGCTGGCGCGCTGGGTTGAACGGGTATGAGCGACCCCGCGCTGCCCTCGCCACTGCTGACCTCGGTCGCCGCGTTTTTACGTTATTTGAAAGCGGAACGCCAGCTTAGCCCACTGACGCAGGAAAATTACTGCCGCCAACTGGGTGCCATTGCCGCCATGCTCGATGAAATGGGCATTACCGACTGGCGCACGCTGGATGCGGCGGGGGTACGCTCAGTGGCCGCGCGCAGCAAACGCGGCGGGTTGCAAGCGGCAAGTCTGGCGCTGCGTCTTTCGGCACTGCGCAGTTTTCTTGATTGGCAGGTGGCGCAAGGGGCGTTAACCGCCAACCCGGCGCGCGGTATTTCTGCGCCCAAAGCGGGTCGGCATCTGCCGAAAAACATGGATGTGGATGAAGTGAATCGCCTGTTGGAGATCGATCTCAACGATCCGCTGGCGGTGCGCGATCGCGCCATGCTGGAAGTGATGTACGGCGCTGGCTTGCGTTTAGCCGAACTGGTCGGCATGGAATGTCGTCACGTTGATTTGGACGGCGGCGAAGTGTGGGTAGTCGGTAAGGGCAGCAAAGAGCGTAAGCTGCCGCTGGGTCGTACCGCTGTGCACTGGCTGCGCGAGTGGCTGGAACGGCGTGAGCTGTTTGGCCCGGAAGATGACGCCATCTTCATTACGCGGCAGGGGAAGCGCATTTCGATGCGCAACGTGCAAAAGCGCTTTGCCGAATGGGGTATCAAGCAGGGGCTGAACAGCCACGTTCATCCACATAAGCTACGTCACTCTTTTGCCACCCATATGCTGGAATCGAGCGGTGACCTGCGCGCGGTGCAGGAACTGCTGGGGCATGCCAATCTTTCGACCACGCAAATCTATACCCATTTGGATTTTCAGCATTTGGCGACGGTGTACGATGCCGCACACCCGCGTGCCAAACGAGGGAAGACATGATGCACTTTTACCGTCCACTGGCACCGATAGCCGCCATGACGTTTGATTTAGACGATACGCTGTACGATAACCGTGACGTGATTCGGCGCACGCAACAGGAGTCGGTGCGTTTCCTGCAAGCGTTTCACCCTGCTCTGAGTGCGGTGCAGTCCAGCGATTTGCAGCGCATCCGCGAAGCGCTGCGCGAGCAGGAGCCAGAGATATACCATGATGTCACAGAGTGGCGTCGCCGGGCAGTAGAGCAATTGCTGCGTGAGGCGGGGCTGGATGCAGCGACGGCCAGTAGCGGTGCAGCGCAGGCGATGGCGAACTTTGCCCACTGGCGCAGCCAGATTACGCCTTCGCAAGAAACCCATGATACGTTGCACGCCTTGTCCCAGCGCTGGCCGCTGGTGGCTATCACTAATGGCAATGCCGATCCCAGCCGCTTCGGGCTGGATCGCTACTTTCAGTTTATCCTGCGCGCGGGGCCGGATGGTCGCGCCAAGCCCTTTGGTGATATGTATCATCGAGCGGCGCAGGCGCTGGGCGTGGAACCGGTGCAGATTTTGCACGTGGGTGACGACTTGACCACCGACGTGGCAGGCGCAGTGCGTAATGGCTTGCAAGCGTGCTGGATTAACCTGCATGAAGGCAACCTGATGCAGATTGAAGATGCACGGTTGTTGCCGCATGTGGAAATTTCCCGGTTGGCATTGCTCACAACGCTGCTATAATTCTGCTAATTTAGCTGTATAAATCACCAGTGAAGTAAGTGCCCCTGGGGTTACTGCTTGTCTGTTAACGGATGACTGTACCGATGGACGTTTCTGAACTTCTTGATGGCCTGAACAATAAACAGCGCGATGTGGTTGCCGCGCCGCGTGGGAATCTTCTGGTACTGGCGGGTGCCGGAAGCGGAAAAACGCGGGTGCTGGTGCACCGTATCGCCTGGTTGACGTCCGTTGAGCAGTGTTCGCCCTATTCCATTATGGCGGTGACGTTCACCAATAAGGCGGCGGCGGAGATGCGTCACCGCATCGAGCATTTGATCGGCACCAGTCAGGGCGGCATGTGGATCGGCACCTTCCACGGTCTGGCGCACCGTCTGCTGCGCGCGCACCATCTTGATGCCGGTCTGCCGCAGGATTTTCAGATTCTGGACAGCGAAGATCAGCTGCGTCTGCTCAAGCGCCTGATTCGGGCGCTGAATCTGGATGAGAAACAGTGGCCTGCACGCCAGGCGATGTGGTACATCAACGGCAAGAAAGACGAAGGACTACGCCCGCAGCATATCGAAAGCTATGGCAATCCCGTCGAGCAGACCTGGCTCAAAGTGTATCAGGCCTATCAGGAAGCGTGCGATCGCGCCGGGCTGGTCGATTTTGCCGAACTGCTGCTGCGCGCCCACGAACTGTGGCTGAACAAACCCCATATCCTCAGCCACTACCGCGAACGCTTCACCAATATTCTGGTGGACGAATTTCAGGATACCAACCGTATTCAGTACGCCTGGATCCGCATGCTGGCTGGCGACAGCGCCAGCGTGATGATCGTCGGTGATGACGATCAGTCAATTTATGGCTGGCGCGGGGCGCAGGTGGAAAACATCCAGCTGTTTTTAAATGACTTCCCCAAAGCCGAAACCATTCGTCTGGAACAGAACTATCGCTCTACCGGCAATATTCTTACCGCGGCCAATGCGTTGATTGCGCACAACGGCGGGCGCTTGGGTAAAAACCTGTGGACGGACGATGCGCAGGGGGATCCCATCTCCCTGTACTGCGCGTTTAACGAGCTGGATGAAGCGCGTTTTGTGGTTAATCGCATCAAGGTGTGGCAAGAAAATGGCGGTGCACTCAAGGAAAACGCCATCCTGTATCGCAGCAACGCCCAATCGCGCGTGCTGGAAGAGGCCTTGTTGCAACAGAGCATGCCGTACCGGATTTATGGTGGTATGCGCTTCTTCGAACGTCAGGAAATCAAAGACGCGCTCGCCTATTTGCGCCTGATTGCCAACCGCAATGATGATGCGGCGTTTGAGCGCGTGGTGAATACCCCAACGCGCGGCATCGGCGATCGCACCTTGGACGTGGTGCGCCAGACTGCGCGCGATCGGCAGGTGACGCTGTGGCAATCCTGCCGGGCACTGTTGCAAGAGAAAGCGCTGGCAGGGCGTGCCGCCTCTGCATTGCAGCGCTTCCTGGAACTGGTGGAGGCACTGGCCTATGAAACGGCCGATTTGCCGCTGCACGTGCAAACCGATCGTGCTATCAAAGATTCCGGCCTGTGGCAGATGTACGAGCAGGAAAACGGTGAGAAAGGGCAAGCGCGGGTAGAAAACCTGGAGGAACTGGTGACGGCAACGCGCCAGTTCAGCTATCAGGAAGAGGATATGGACCTGATGCCGTTGCAGGCCTTTCTCTCTCACGCCGCATTGGAAGCGGGTGAAGGGCAGGCTGATGCTTATCAGGATGCGGTGCAACTGATGACGCTGCACTCCGCTAAAGGGCTGGAGTTTCCGCAGGTGTTTATCGTTGGCATGGAAGAAGGCATGTTCCCGAGCCAGATGTCGCTGGATGAGGGCGGGCGTCTCGAAGAAGAGCGCCGTTTGGCCTATGTCGGCGTGACGCGTGCCATGCAGAAGCTCACCCTGACCTACGCCGAAAGCCGGCGCTTATACGGCAAAGAAACCTATCATCGCCCATCGCGTTTTGTCGGTGAACTGCCTGTCGAGTGCGTGGAGGAAGTGCGCCTGCGTGCCAGCGTGTCTCGTCCGGTCAATCACCAGCGCTTGGGTACGCCGATTAGCCAAAGTGACAGCGGCTATGCGTTAGGCCAGCGGGTGCGCCACGACAAATTTGGCGAAGGGACCATCATCAATCTGGAAGGCAGCGGTGAGCATGCTCGCTTGCAGGTGGCATTTCAGGGGCAAGGTATCAAGTGGCTGGTCGCCGCCTATGCGCGGTTGGAGACGGTATAACACAGGCATCAATACTGTCGCATTGCACGGAAAAGGAGAGCACCGGGATGACGTTAGACGAGATAATCACTGCGCTGCGTGGCAAGAAATGGATAGACCTGACGCACAGCGTAACAGAATCTATTCCTATCTTTAGCGCGTTTCCCGGCGTGCAGCGTAACACGCTGTATACGGTTGAGCAGGATGGCTTTTTTGCCCAACAGCTCACCTTTGTGACCCAGACCGGTACGCACATCGATGCGCCTGCGCATTTTTCTCTGGGTAAACGCTGTCTGGAGGGGCTTGACAACAAAGCGTTGCTGCTGCCGCTGCGCGTGATCCACAAGCAGGAAGCGGTGGCACTGGATGCAGACTACCGTCTCAGCGTGCAGGACATTGTGGATTTTGAGCAACAATACGGTCAGATCCCGGCGGGATGTTTTGTGGCATTCGCCAGCGGTTGGAGCACGCGCTGGCCGGATACGCAGGCCTTTGCCAACAACGATGCCGATGGCAATAGCCACACGCCGGGCTGGTCCATTGAGGCATTGCGTTTTCTGTTTGAGCAGCGCCAGATAGCTGCCGTCGGCCATGAAACGCTGGACACCGACGCCGCTGTGGATTTTCGTCGCAACAATGGGCTGATTGGCGAATTCTATGTGCTCGATCGCGATGCCTGGCAGGTCGAGGTGATGAACAATCTGGATCAGGTGCCTGCGGTGGGTGCATATCTTCAGGTCAGCTTTCCCAATTTTGCCGGTGCGCCGGGCTTTCCGGTACGGGCGATTGCCTATCTGCCTGACGATGAGCGCTAAACGGCATTAAGGCGGCGCGGGAAAATCACCTCCGCCGCTCGTGCTTATCGTTCGACGCAGAATTGAACAATTCGTGCATCTTTTAACTGTCACAGTTTAAAAGTTGACAGCCTTTTTCATCTCGGCGTAACATGCGCCCATCATTATTCCCGGAGGACCCCGCCTTGGACACACCCAGTCGATACTGGCTCATTAATCAATTGATTACTAACCATTCCTAAGGCTTCCCGCTGTTATATCGGTAGCCCTGGTGGTTATCGGTGATGTTGTATCCCTCCGTCATCAAATTGAGTCAGCACCGTCGGTTCGAAACCTGTTGGTGCCCTGTCATCACCGTTTCTGTGCTTCATCGCGTCCGTCTTTCTCTGTTACCGCACTAGGAGCACATGGCCTATGCTGAGCGCATTTAAACTGGATAACTGCCGTTTATCCCGTCTGGAACTGGACGACACCGATGATATCGCCGCCTCCGTGTGGGTGGATTTGGTCGAGCCTGAAGATGAAGAGCGTGAGCTGGTGCAAAACCGGTTGGGGCAGAGCCTGGCAACGCGCCCTGAACTGGAAGATATCGAAGCATCGGCTCGTTTCTTCGAAGACGAAGACGGCCTGCATATCCACTCCTTTTTCTTCTTCGAAGACGCGGACGATCACGCTGGAAACTCCACCGTGGCATTCACCATTCGCGACGGGCGTTTGTATACGCTGCGTGAGCGCGAGTTACCGGCCTTTCGTCTGTACCGGATGCGCGCGCGCAACCAGACGCTGGTGGACGGTAACGCCTACGAACTGCTGCTCGATCTGTTTGAAACCAAGATTGAACAGCTGGCTGATGAAATTGAAAACATCTACAGCGATCTGGAATCGTTGAGCCGCGTGATCATGGAAGGGCGTCAGGGTGAAGAGTACGACGAGGCGCTGTCGACGCTGGCGGAATTAGAAGACGTGGGTTGGAAGGTGCGCCTGTGTTTGATGGATACCCAGCGTGCGTTGAATTTCCTGGTGCGCCGCGCGCGCTTGCCGAGTGGGCAATTGGAGCAGGCGCGTGAGATCCTGCGCGATATCGAATCCCTGTTGCCGCACAATGAATCCCTGTTTCAGAAGGTCAACTTCCTGATGCAGGCGGCGATGGGCTTTATCAATATCGAGCAGAGCCGCATTATCAAGATCTTCTCGGTGGTATCCGTGGTGTTCCTGCCACCGACGCTGGTGGCGTCCAGCTACGGCATGAACTTTGAGTTTATGCCGGAACTGCACTGGTCGTTTGGTTATCCGGGGGCCATCGTGCTGATGATCCTGGCTGGATTGGCACCGTACCTCTACTTCAAGCGCAAAAACTGGCTGTAACAATATCCCTATGCTTCCCGGCGCAAGCCGGGAACGCGCTCATTTTCGGCTTCTATACCCCAAATAATTCGAGTTGCATGAACGAGTGCAGCCAACGCACAGGCAGCTTGAAGTATGACGGGTATACGATCATTTCCATATTCATGAGTCCCCCTTCTGTTTAGAATGAAACCTCTACAGGTTTTGTCATATCAGGTTGTCGCTATGGGAAGGGTTTCGCCCTTGGCGCAGTGGGGAGTGCTGCTGGTTGCTTCTCTGCTGCTGGGGTTGGTATTGCAGTGGTTCCATGTTCCGGCTGCGTTTCTGTTAGGGCCGATGATGGTTGGCGTCGTCATGGGGTTGAAAGGGGCGACGATCCGCATGCCTCCCGCTTATTTTTGGGCCGCCAATGCCATCCTTGGCTGTCTGGTGGCGCAAAGCCTCTCCCTCTCTATTTTGAGTCCGCTGTTGCAGGAATGGCCGTTAGTGTTGGGCATTCTGGTAGCGACCCTTGCCGCCAGCGGTTTTTCTGGCTGGTTACTGGTCAAATTCAGCGCCTTACCCGGCACCACCGGGGCCTGGGGCGCGTCACCCGGCGGAGCCTCGGCCATGGTCGCCATGTCGAGCGAATTTGGTGCCGATGTACGTCTGGTGGCGTTTATGCAATACCTGCGCGTGCTGATGGTGACGGCTGCCGCCGCGTTTGTGGCGCGCTTGAGCCTGGGTGAAACGGCAGCACATAACACCGCCGCACTGATCTGGTTTCCGGCGCTCGACTGGCGTTTTTTTGCCACGCTCGGCGTGGCATGTTGCGGCGTGCTGTTGGGGCGCTGGCTGCGCCTGCCGTCCGGCGCGCTGCTGGGGCCGATGATCCTCGGGGCCGCGCTGCACTCTACCGGCACGCTGATGCTGCAAACGCCGGAGTGGATACTGGCCTTGGCCTATGCGTTTATCGGTTGGAGTGTCGGCTTAAGCTTTACCCGCCCGATCTTCCTGCTGGCAATCCGCACCTTGCCGCATATGATGGCCTCGATCGTCGGTCTGATGGTGCTGTGCGGAGGGATGGCTTACGGGGTAACGCTGTTGCTGCCGGTGGATATTCTTACCGCCTATCTGGCGACCAGCCCCGGCGGGCTGGACTCCATTGCCGTCATTGCGGCGGGCAGCAACGTCGATATGGCCTTCGTGATTGCGATGCAAACCCTGCGGCTGTTTTCGACGCTGCTGTTCAGCCCGGTACTGTCACGCTACATCTCACGCCACACGGCGCTGAACGCGACGTAATTTATGCTGGGCGATGAGGGCATCAATGATAAACAGCGCCAGCGCCGCCCAGATAAAACCGAATGCGACCATTTTGTCGCTGCCGAGCGGTTCGCCATATAACGTCACGGCGATAATAAACATCAGCGTCGGGCCGAGGTACTGAAAGAACCCGAGCGTGGACAGGCGCATTCTCATTGCAGCGGCGGTGAAAAACAGCAGCGGTACGGTGGTCACGATGCCTGCGCTCACCAACAGCAGGTTGAGCGTCGTACTGTTATTACCAAGGTGGCTGCTCGGTGTGTCGGCGATAAAAAACAGATAGATAATTGCCGCAGGCAGCAGCCACAGGGTTTCAATCAGCATGCCGGTCTGGCCGTCTACGCCGAGTTTCTTGCGCAATAGGCCATAGATAGCGAAGCTAAAGGCCAGCGCCAGAGCAATCACCGGTACCGAGCCAAACTGCCAAAGCTGAATCAGCACGCCGCTGAACGCCAACAATACCGCACACCATTGCAGGCGGCGAAAACGCTCACCGAGAAAAATCATTCCCAGCATCACGTTAACCAGTGGGTTGATAAAATAGCCCAGGCTGGCTTCCAGAATATGATTGTGGTTTACCGCCCAAATGTAGAGCAGCCAGTTGCCGCCCACCAGCACGGCGGTCAGCGCCAGCAGCATCAGCGTTTTGGGTGACCCCATAACGTGCTGTACCTGACGCCATTTGCGGCTGACGCTCACCAAAACCAGCATGAAGAGAAACGACCAGATAATCCGGTGCGTAAGGATTTCTGTGGCAGGCACCGCGCCAATCAGCTTGAAGTAGACGGGTGCGATGCCCCAAATGAAATAGGCGCCAAGAGCGAATAATACACCCTGGCGTGATTGCTGTTCATTCATGTGGAAGGCTTACTCAACGGACTGAAGAGGGAGTACTGTACGCGAAACCGCAGTGACTTTCATCTTCTCGTCCCGTTTTGGTGCTTCGTTTGGGTAAATTCGGATTATCCGTTTTTTTATATCGTTACCGTGCGAATAGTTCGCCGTTATCCGACGATATAAGTGGCGGTAGCGGTGGCGATATGTACCTGTGATTCGTTGTGCAACTCGGCGCGTGCCACAGCGATTTTATTGCCGCCACGCAGCAGCGTGCTGGTCAGGGTAAAGTGCTCGCCGCGGCCCGGACGCAAATAGTCCACGCGCAGATCGATAGTGCCCATGCGTGCCAGCCGCTGATGAAATTCCTGAGCGCTGATGCTGGGGTGGCGTAACAGAGCGCTGCCGACACAGACCAGTCCGGCCGCCACATCCAGACCGGCGGCGATCACACCGCCGTGGAGAATTTTTTGCAGCGCATTGCCGACCAATCGCTCCTGACGATCGAACACCAGAATGGCATGGTCGGCCTCAAACTCACGCAGCTCGAGCCCCAGTTCCCGATTGAACGGCATCTGGTAGATGAAGATATCGCTGACGCGTTGGCGCACGCTCTCCTGCGGCAACATCGCATCAGGGGGAAGCGTGTCATCCTGCTGTACAAGCGGTAGTGACATAGCGAGCGGCCCTCAATAAAGATCGGAACAGAGAATAAGGATAGTGTAACGTTAATTTTTTGTTTATTTTGTGAGGTGTTTTTGTTTCTTTTCAGAAAAGCATGAATAACTAGGAAGTGGATGATTCAAGTACAGATTATGAAGCTAGAATAATAACGAGCGTGTCTATCATTTTTCCTTACTTTCATGTTGGTCGGAGATACCGTATGCGCAAAATTGCGGGCGTAGTGGCGCTCTTGTTGGCGGCACAAGTTCAGGCAGAAGAAGCAAAGGTTCAGGTTGTACACGACAGGCCCGCAGTGCGTGGCAGCATTATTGCCAATTTGCTGCAAGACCATGATAACCCTTTTATCCTTTATCCTTACGAAAGCAACTACCTGCTTTATACCTACACCACCAACATCAACAAGCAGGCGATCAGCAGTTACGACTGGGCTAACGAGGCGCGCAAAGATGAAGTGAATTTCCAGCTTAGTCTGGCCTTTCCCATCTGGCGTGGCATCATGGGCGACAATTCGCTGTTGGGGGTCTCTTATACCCAGCAATCCTGGTGGCAGATGTCGAATGCCGATGAATCCTCTCCGTTTCGTGAAACCAACTATGAACCACAGATATTTCTTGGCTGGGCGACCGACTACAGTCTGGGCGGATGGACATTGCGCGATGTGGAAGTGGGGCTGAATCACCAATCCAACGGTAAAGCGGATCCAACCTCGCGCAGTTGGGATCGCGCCTATATGCGCCTGATGGCGCAAAACGGCAACTGGAAGGTGGATCTCAAACCCTGGTTCCTGATCCCCGACCGCAAGGATGACAACCCGGATATCACCAAGTATCTGGGGTATTATCGGGTGCGTGTCGGCTACGTCTGGGGCGACAGCATTTTCAGCGTCGCAGGGCATTACAACTGGAACAGCGGTTACGGCAATGCTGAGCTGGGGTGGAGCTATCCGATAACCAAGCATGTACGCTTCTATACCAAGGTGTTTAGCGGCTACGGCGAATCGATGATCGACTACAACCACAGGCAGACACGCTACGGCGTGGGGGTG
The DNA here is from genome assembly GCF_025962655.1 of Candidatus Symbiopectobacterium sp. NZEC151. GTDB lineage: Bacteria > Pseudomonadota > Gammaproteobacteria > Enterobacterales > Enterobacteriaceae > Symbiopectobacterium. The sequence continues at coordinate 81,119 of NZ_JAGFPE010000008.1, forward strand.
ATGTTGAACGATATCTTTTGAGGCGCGTTTTCAGAAAAAATAATTCTCGTGGTCAAAAGATTGCAGTTTTTATCACAGGCGCTGAAAATAGCGCCTGTTTGATTTTATCGACCACGGGTCGATGTGGCGCAAAGGGGATCGGGGAACGCGTGTCTACGGCGGAAGTGTTAAATAAGGAAGCGTTAGCGGCTCAGGTTCTACGCGATACGTTCGGTTATCAGCAATTCCGTCCCGGTCAGGATGCGGTCATTCAGGCTGCCGTCAACGGTCAGGATTGTCTGGTGATTATGCCGACCGGGGGCGGGAAATCGCTGTGCTACCAGATCCCTGCATTGGTGCTGGATGGCCTGACGCTGGTGGTGTCTCCGCTGATCTCTTTGATGAAAGACCAGGTGGATCAGCTTCTTGCCTACGGCGTGAGTGCCGCCTGTCTGAACTCGACCCAAACCCGTGAACAGCAGTGGGACGTGATGACCCGCTGTCGCAGCGGCGAGATCAAGTTGCTGTATATTGCGCCGGAGCGTTTAACCACGGACAGCTTCTTTGACCAACTTGTCCAGTGGAATCCGGCACTGATTGCCATCGATGAAGCGCACTGTATCTCCCAGTGGGGACATGATTTCCGCCCGGAATACCGCGCCCTTGGGCAAATCAAGCAGCGTTTCCCCACGCTGCCAGTGGTTGCCTTGACGGCCACCGCCGACGACGCTACGCGCAGTGATATCGTGCGCCTGCTCGATCTGCGCGAACCGCATATTCATCTGAGCAGCTTCGACAGGCCCAATATCCGCTACACGCTGGTGGAAAAATTCAAACCGCTCGATCAACTGTGGATGTTTGTGCAGGGTCAGCGCGGTAAAAGCGGCATTATTTATTGCAACAGCCGGGCGAAGGTGGAAGACATCAGCGCCCGTTTGCAAAACCGTGGTCTCAGCGTGGCGGCCTATCATGCCGGGCTGGACAACGAACGGCGCGCTCAGGTGCAGGAAGCGTTCCTGCGTGACGATTTGCAAGTGGTGGTGGCTACCGTCGCTTTCGGAATGGGTATCAACAAACCCAACGTGCGCTTTGTGGTGCACTTTGATATTCCGCGCACTATCGAATCCTATTATCAGGAGACCGGACGCGCCGGGCGTGATGGCCTACCTGCGGAAGCCGCGCTGTTTTACGATCCGGCGGATATGGCGTGGTTGCGCCGCTGCCTTGAGGAAAAACCGCCGGGCGCGCAGCAAGAGATTGAGCGACACAAGTTGAACGCGATGGGTGCGTTCGCAGAGGCGCAAACCTGCCGCCGTCTGGTGCTGCTCAATTATTTTGGCGAAGGGCGGCATGTCCCCTGCGGCAACTGTGACATCTGCCTCGATCCACCTAAGCGTTATGATGGGCTGGTGGATGCGCAAAAGGCGCTCTCCTGCGTGTATCGCGTGGGGCAACGCTTTGGCCTGGGCTATGTGGTAGAGGTGCTGCGCGGGGCCAATAACCAGCGTATTCGCGAATGGGGACACGACAAGCTGCCGGTGTATGGCATTGGTCGTGAGCAATCCCATGAGCATTGGGTCAGCGTGCTGCGCCAACTGATTCACCTGGGGTTCCTCACGCAAAATATTGCATTGCACTCGGCGGTGCAGCTTACCGAATCGGCTCGTCCAGTGTTGCGCGGTGAGATTCCTTTGCAGTTGGCGGTGCCGCGCGTGATCAACTTGAAACCCAAGGCGAACCAAAAATCGTATACCGGGCTTTACGATCGCAAATTGTTTGCCAAACTGCGCAAATTACGCAAAGCCATTGCTGATGAGGGCGATATCCCGCCTTACGTGGTATTCAGTGATGCCACGCTGCTGGAAATGGCCGATCGCTTGCCGGTGACCGCAAGCGAATTGCTGACGATTAACGGCGTCGGGCAGCGTAAACTGGAGCGATTCGGTACGCCATTTATGTCGCTGATCCGTGAGCATCTAGACGATGATGACGACGTACGCTGATCGGGTTTGAATTTCGTGACTCTGTAGTAACAAAGGAAAATATTATGATGTTGTTTTTGACCGTGGCGATGGTGCATTTCGTGGCGTTGATGAGCCCGGGACCGGATTTCTTTTTTGTTTCCCAGACGGCGGCAAGCCGCTCGCGCAAAGAAGCCATGATGGGCGTGCTGGGGATCTCTCTCGGCGTGATGGTGTGGGCTGCGATTGCGTTGATGGGTTTGCACCTGTTACTGCAAAAAATGGCGTGGTTGCACGATGTCATCACCATTGGCGGCGGATTGTATCTGTGCTGGATGGGGTGGAACATGTTGCGCGCGGCGCGCCGCAAAGGGGAACAGCAAACGGTTGAAACGGTAGAACTGCCTTCAAAAGGGAAAACCTTTATGCGTGGTCTGCTGACCAATCTTGCCAACCCGAAAGCGCTGATCTATTTCGGCAGCGTGTTCTCTCTGTTTGTGGGAGACAGCGTTGGTACCGGTGCGCGCTGGGGGCTGTTTGCGTTGATCTCACTGGAAACGCTGCTGTGGTTTAGCCTGGTAGCACTGGTATTCGCTCTGCCTGCGATGCGTCGCGGCTATCAGCGTTTGGCAAAATGGATCGATGGTCTGGCTGGGGTGCTGTTTACCGGCTTTGGGCTACATCTGATTATTTCGCGCTAAGCGAGTGGCGTAGCCCTCTCGCTGTTTTATCCTCGCCGCCGTTGGCGGCGAGTCACTGATCACACCTTACGCGCCGTTGCCAGTAGCGCGCCAACCAGCATAAACAACGAGCCAAACAGCCGGTTAAGCAGGCGAATTTGGCGCGGTCCTTTCAGCCATACCGCAATGCGAGTGGCGAGCGTGGCGTAGCCTATCATCACCACAATATCGACCGCCACGGTGGTCACCCCCAAAATCAGATACTGAGCGACTTGCGGCTGGTGTGGCACGATAAACTGCGGGAACAGCGCTGCCAGAAAAACGATGCTTTTCGGGTTGGTGAGGTTGACCAGAACGGCGCGACGAAACAGCTGGCGGCGTGGCAGGGTGCCCGCCAGCGCATGCAGATCGAGTGAACCTGCCGCGCGCCACTGCTGGATGCCGAGCCAGATCAGATAAGCAGCACCAAGCCACTTCAGAATGTCAAAAGCCAGCAGCGATTGCGACAGCAGCGCGCCAAGACCGATACCCACTAATACGATATGGATAGCCAGCCCGACTTGCAGCCCGGCGATAGACGCCGCCGCCCCGCGATAGCCGTGGCTGATGGCGGTGCTCATGGTGTTGATAGCCCCCGACCCCGGAGAAAGGCTGAGAATAAGCGTTGTGAGTAGATAGGTTAACCACCAGTCGAGGGTCATAGCTGCTTCCTGATTGCAGGTTGTTGCGTTGGCATTGTTTGCGATCGCATGCAACGGATGCGGTATTGTTTGCCGATGCGTTACGTGGTTAAACATTGCGGTCGAATGTGCCACAATACGCCATTGCTGATTGTTGTGCCAGCGATCACAAAACTCTCTTGTGGACCCTGCGTTGCAGGTGTTTAGCGCGGTGCCGTGCATCAAGGAGAAACGCGATGTCACCCGAAATTTCCGGCCTTTTATTCAGAGAAAACCAGTTTTCTGCCTTTGTCACCGGCACGCTGTTGGATTTCTGGCGTCAGCGTGAGGAGGGTGAATTTCCCGGCGTTGACAATGTGCCGATCCGTTTTGTGCGCTTTACCTCTGCACAGCACTCGCGTTTGGTGGTGGTGTTCCCCGGTCGCATTGAAAGCTATGTAAAGTATGGTGAAGTCGCCTACGATTTGTTCCAGGCAGGCTATGATGTGCTGATCATGGATCATCGCGGTCAGGGGCGCTCCGGGCGGATGCTGGAAGACGGCAATCGTGGCCATGTGGTACGCTTTGGCGACTATGTAGACGACGTCGAGCAATTCTGGTTGCACCAGGTGGATGCGGTGAAAACCGCCGATCCCTTGCGCTATCAGCGCTGCTTTGCACTCGCCCACTCAATGGGCGGCGCGATCCTGGGGCATTTTTTGGCCCGTCGGCCGGACGCATTCGATGCCGTGGTGCTGTGTGCACCCATGTGTGGCATTAAATTGCCGATGCCGGGCTGGCTGGCCTCACGCATTGTTGCCTGGGCAGAACTGCATCCGCGCATTCGCGATTATTACGCTATCGGCACCGGGCAATGGCGTCCGCTGCCCTATTTGATCAACGTGTTAACGCACAGCCGTGAGCGTTACCGTCGCAGCGTGCGTGCCTATGCCGACGAACCCGCCCTGCGCGTTGGCGGCCCGACCTATCATTGGATGCGGGAATCGATGGCTGCCGGGCGCGAGCTGATTGCATTGGCGGCGCACATTACCACGCCCTTGCTGTTGCTTCAGGCGCAGGAAGATATCGTGGTGGATAATCACAGTCAGGATGCCTTTTGTCAGGCGTTGGCTGAGGCCGGACACCCCTGCGCTGGCGGTGCTCCGGTGGTGATTGCGGGTGCCCGCCATGAACTGTTATTCGAAGAAGATGGGATTCGGGCACAGGTGTTTACCCATATTCTCAATCATTTTGCACAATATCCGTAAATGTTGCGGCCGACGCCGCGCCATGTCCCTTAGAGGTGAGAGTTCACTGTTATGTATCACGTCGTTGCTTCCGATTTAGATGGCACGCTGCTGTCGCCAGACCACACGCTGTCTCCGTTCGCCAAAGAAACCCTGAAACTGCTGACTGCACAGGGCATCCACTTTGTGTTTGCTACCGGGCGGCATCATCTGGATGTGGCACAGATTCGTGACGGGTTGGGCATCAGTGCCTTTATGATTACCTCTAACGGCGCGCGCGTGCACAACACGCAGGGCGAGCTGATCTTCAGCCACAATCTGGATCAGGATATTGCGCACGATCTCTACGGCATGGTGTACCGCAACCCGGAGATGCTGACGCACGTCTACCGCGATGATGAATGGTTTATGAGTCGCTCCCGTCCGGAAGAGGAACGCTTTTTTCAGGAGTCGGTGTTCAAATACAAGCTGTTTGAACCGGGTCTGCTCGGCACTGACGGCGTAAGCAAAGTGTTCTTTACCTGTGACAGCCATGAGAAGCTGCTGCCGCTGGAAGAGGCGATCAATGCGCGCTGGGGCGATCGGGTTAACGTGAGCTTTTCCACGCTGAGCTGTCTGGAAGTGATGGCCGGCGGCGTATCCAAAGGTCATGCGTTGGAACACGTGGCGAAACTGATGGGGCATACCCTGACATCGTGCATTGCGTTTGGCGATGGGATGAATGATTTTGAAATGCTGTCGATGGCCGGTAAAGGGTGCATTATGCGCAACGCGCATCAGCGTCTGAAAGATTTACTGCCGCAGTTGGAGGTCATTGGCAGCAACGCAGACGATGCGGTGGCGCACGAGTTGCGCCGTTTGTTTCTCTCTGTGGTGTAACGGTGTTGCTGGCGGCCAAGGCCGCCAGCAGACAGAAGGCGCTCGCGATTAGGCGCGTTTCTCCATTTCTGCCTTATGTTTCTTCTCATTGATCATGGTGATAAACAGCAGTACCACCGCCATGACGCTGCCGCCGATCATCACCATAAAGCCGCCGTCCCAACCGAAGAAGTCAACGGTATAACCGACGATGGCGCTGGCCGCAACGGAGCCGCCGAGGTAACCGAACAGACCGGTAAAGCCCGCCGCCGTGCCCGCCGCTTTTTTCGGTGCCAGTTCCAGCGCGTGCAGGCCGATCAGCATAACAGGGCCGTAGATCAGGAAGCCGATAACAATCATGCAGGCCATATCGACGCCTGGATTGCCCGCCGGGTTCAGCCAGTAAACCACGGTCGCGATGGTGACCAGCGTCATAAAGAATACCCCGGTGGCACCACGGTTGCCTTTGAACACCTTGTCAGACATCCAACCGCACAGCAGCGTGCCGGGGATCCCCGCATATTCGTACAGGAAGTACGCCCAGGAGGACTTGTCCAGCGCGAAGTGCTTCACTTCTCTCAGGTAGGTCGGCGACCAGTCGAGAATACCGTAACGCAGCAGGTAGACGAACACGTTGGCAATCGCGATATACCACAGCAGCTTGTTCGGGAACACATACTGCATGAAGATCTCTTTTGCCGTCAGTTCCTTCTCTGAGGTTTCGGTGTAATCCACCGGGTAGTCATTTTTATACTCTTCAATCGGGGGCAGGCCGCAGGATTGCGGGGTGTCGCGCATCATCACGAAGGCAAACACCGCAATCAGGATCGCACCAAACGCCGGCATGTAGAGTGCCGCTCTCCAGTCATGGAACCAGGCCATCCCCAGCAGGAACAGCAGCGGCGGGATCCCGCCACCCACGTTATGGGCACAGTTCCAGACCGAAACAATACCGCCGCGCTCTTTCTGCGACCACCAGTGCACCATGGTACGTCCGCACGGCGGCCACCCCATGCCCTGGAACCAGCCGCACAGGAACAGCAGTACAAACATGACGGCGATGCTCGACGTTGCCCAAGGCACAAAGCCCATAAACAGCATCACTGCCGCCGCCAGAATCAACCCTGCGGGCAAGAATACGCGCGGGTTGGAACGGTCGGAGATGGAGCCCATGATAAATTTGGAAAAACCATAGGCGATAGAAATCCCTGATAACGCAAAGCCAAGGTCGCCGCGAGAGAACCCCTGTTCAATCAGGTACGGCATGGCTAATGCGAAGTTTTTTCTGACCAGATAGTAAGCGGCATAACCGAAAAAGATCCCAAAAAAAATCTGCCAGCGCAGACGACGGTATAACGGATCGACCCGATCGTCGCTCACTCTGGGCTGGTGCTGGGCGGGCTTAAAAATACTCAGCATAACGTTCTCCAATACGCTTAAAAGCGATAATTATTTTGTGCTAAATCGCGCGTATGGTAGCGAAATGGCGCAGGGTTTCAATGTGAGCCACCGCTAAAATGTTACATTTTTATGACGGTCGTGCAATTATTGTGCTTTGCTTAACAAAATGCTCCCCTATAGACCTCATATTGGTGTGACTTTTATCGCGAAACGATTACATATCCGGTTCGTTATTTTCGTTTTTTGCTCGAATTTGCTCTTTATCAATCATTTTTTTCCTTTTCTGTGTCTGAATACCCTTAATGAAGATCCGGAAAGGTGACACCATCATGGAAAACAGCACGGCCTACCGCGAAACCGACGTTATCGTGATTGGCGGCGGCGCGACGGGCGCGGGAACCTTGCGCGACCTGGCACTCAGGGGACTGCGTTGCCTGTTGCTGGAGCGCTTTGACATTGCGACAGGCGCAACCGGTCGTAACCACGGGTTGTTGCACAGCGGTTCGCGCTATGCGGTAACCGACAGTGAATCCGCGCGCGAATGCATTGAAGAAAACCAGATTTTACGCCGTATCGCCCGCCACTGCGTGGAGCCAACCGACGGCCTGTTCCTGACGCTGCCCGAAGACGATCTGGCCTATCAATCCCAGTTTATCGCGGCCTGTCAGCAGGCGGGTATCAATGCGCAGGCGATTGATCCGCAAGAAGCGCTGCGCCTTGAACCTGCTGCCAACCCGCAGCTTATTGGCGCGGTACGCGTGCCGGACGGCACCGTTGATCCATTTCGCCTTACCACCGCCAATATGGTCGATGCCTGCGAACACGGGGCGGAAGTATTGACCTATCACGAAGTGCTGGGACTGATACGTCAGGGCGATCGTGTTACCGGTGTGCGCGTTTTCGACCATAAACAACAACGCACTCTCGATCTCTATGCGCAAGTGGTGATCAACGCCGCTGGCATCTGGGGACAGCGCATTGCCGAATATGCGGATCTGCGCGTGCGCATGTTCCCTGCCAAAGGCGCACTGCTGATTTTGGGCCACCGTATCAACAATATGGTGATTAACCGCTGCCGTAAGCCTGCCGATGCCGACATTTTGGTGCCGGGTGACACCATTTCACTGATCGGCACCACCTCAACCCGCGTGGACTATGACCAGATAGACAACATGTCCGTCACGCCGCAAGAAGTAGAGATCCTGATGCGTGAAGGGGCGAAACTGGCTCCGGCGATGGCGCAGACGCGTATTTTACGCGCCTATGCGGGCGTGCGCCCGCTTGTCGCCAGCGATGACGATCCGAGCGGGCGCAGCGTGAGTCGCGGTATCGTGCTGCTTGACCATGCCAGCCGCGACGGGCTGGAAGGATTTGTCACCATTACCGGCGGCAAGTTGATGACGTACCGCCTGATGGCGGAGTGGGTCACCGACAAGGTGTGTGAAAAGCTGGGGCACAGCGCACGCTGCACCACGGCGGAACGGCCACTGCCCGGCTCCGCCAACGCGTCTACTGAGCAACCGGCCGCCGCAACCTCAGGTACGCGCGCGTTTTCTGCGCCGCTGCGCGGCTCCGCGATTTACCGTCATGGCGACCGTGCCGCGCGCGTGCTGTCCGGCGAGTATGCCGACAGCAGTCTGGTGTGTGAATGCGAAGCGGTGACCGCGGGTGAAGTTCGCTATGCGGTGGAAGCGCTCAAGGTCAACAACCTGATCGATCTGCGGCGGCGTACCCGCATCGGGATGGGGACTTGTCAGGGCGAGCTCTGCGCGTGCCGTGCCGCCGGATTGCTGTGCAGGCTGGGGCAATCGACACCGCCGCAGGCGTTGGCGCAGTTGAGTCAGTTTTTAAACGAGCGCTGGAAAGGCGTTCGCCCCATTGCATGGGGTAACGCACTGCGTGAAAGCGAATTCACCAGTTGGGTGTATCAGGGCTTGTGTGGGCTGAGTATTGAGGATCAGCAGGAGGAACAACATGCGGTATGACGTCGTCATTATCGGTGGCGGGTTAGCCGGGCTCACCTGCGGTATTCGTTTGGCGGAGCAAGGAAAACATTGCGCCATTGTCAGTTCAGGGCAAAGCGCCCTGCATTTTTCTTCGGGATCGCTGGATCTGTTGTCCTTTTTGCCGGATGGCGAGCCGGTTCATCATCCGCTTGAGGCGCTGTCAGCGCTGGCAAGTCAGGCTCCCGAGCATCCCTATTCCCTGATGGGCGAAGCCGCCGTACGCCGTTGGGTGCCAGAAGCAGAAGCCTTGCTGACGCGCTGTGGCGCGACCATGACGGGCAGCCATCAGCAGAACCATCTGCGCTTGACGCCGCTCGGCAAATATCGCCCGTGCTGGCTGAGTCCGCCGGAAATTGTCACGCGTGAGCAGGGCAAACCGCTGGCGTGGCGCGCCCCGCTGATTGTGGGCATAGACGGTTTTCTGGATTTCCAGGCCTCTATCGTGGCAGATGCGCTGCAAGCGCAGGGCATTGCGGCAAAGAGTGCCGATTTACGCCTGCCCGCGTTGGATCGTCTGCGCGGTAACCCCAGCGAATTCCGTGCGGTAAATATCGCTCGCGTGCTGGATTTGCCGGAAAACGCCAGCGCATTGCTGGCGGAGTTGACGCGGCTGAGCGCACAGCACGATGCCGTCATTTTGCCTGCTTGCCTGGGATTGGATACGCCGGATGCCGTGGCGATGCTGCAAAATGCCTTGGGCAAACCCGTAGGTCTGCTGCCAACGCTCCCGCCGTCGTTACCGGGCGTGCGCTTGCATCAGGCGATGGTACGCCGTTTTCGCCAATTGGGCGGTATGGTGATGCCGGGCGATAAAGTCGAGCGTGCCGTGCTGGGAGCAACAGAAAAGGCGCTCTATACCCGTAATCACGTCGATATTCCGCTGCGGGCTCAGCAGGTGGTGCTTGCCAGCGGCAGCTTCTTTAACAACGGGCTGGTGGCAGAGTTTGATCGGGTTGTGGAGCCGGTATTTGGTCTTGATGTGCACTATGCCGCAGATCGTAGCGACTGGAGTCGGGAGCAGGTGCTGGCACCTCAGCCGTATCGCCTGTTCGGTGTTAAAACCGACGAGACGCTGCGCCCGCATATCAACGGCGTGACGGTGCCTGGCGTCTATGCGATTGGCGCGGTATTGGCCGGTTTTGACCCTCTGGCGCAGGGCTGTGGCGCGGGGGTATCTTTATTAAGCGCGTTGTCGGTTGCCGATACGTTGCTGCAAGGGGAGGTCGCATGAGCCTGCTCAATGACACCAGCTTTGATAACTGTATCAAGTGTACGGTGTGCACCACGTACTGCCCGGTTTCCCGGGTGAATCCCCTTTACCCGGGGCCGAAGCAGGCTGGGCCGGACGGCGAACGTCTGCGTCTGAAAGATCCGGCGCTGTATGACGAGGCGCTGAAATATTGCACCAACTGCAAACGCTGCGAAGTGGCCTGCCCGTCGGATGTAAAAATTGGCGATATCATTCAGCGCGCCAAAGCACGCTATAACCCGCATCGTCCTTCACTGCGTGACACCATCCTCAGTCATACCGACCTGATGGGCACCGTATCTACGCCCTTTGCGCCATTGGTGAACGCGGCGACCGGGCTGAAACCGGTGCGCCAGTTGCTGGATAAAGCGCTGAAAATTGACCACCGACGTCAGCTGCCTAAATACTCGTTCGGCACTTTCCGCCGTTGGTATCGTCAACAAGCTGAAGCGCAAAAACAGTTTAGCGAGCAAATCGCGTATTTCCACGGCTGCTACGTTAACTACAACCATCCGCAGTTGGGCAAAGACCTGATCCGCGTATTCAATGCGATGGGGATTGGCGTGCAATTGCTGGAAAAAGAGAAGTGCTGCGGCGTGCCGCTGATTGCTAACGGTTTTCATGCCAAGGCCAGAAAGCAGGCGCAGCAAAACGTGGGCTATCTGGAAGGCGCGGTACAGGGTAAAAATCTCACCGTGGTGGCGACGTCATCAAGCTGTACGGCGACGCTGCGTGACGAATACCCGCATTTGCTGGGGGTTGATAACCATGCGGTGCGCGATAGCATCACGCTGGTGACGCGTGAGCTGTATCGCCTGTTAGAGCAAGGCAAAACGCTGCCGCTTAATCCGCTGCCGCTGCGCGTGGCGTATCACACGCCGTGCCATATGGAGAAAATGGGCTGGACTTCCTACACGCTGGATTTACTGCGCCGTATTCCTGGATTGGAGCTGGTGGTGCTGGAGTCCCAGTGCTGCGGTATCGCCGGAACCTACGGTTTTAAAAAGGAAAACTACACCACCTCGCAGGGGATTGGCGCGCCGCTGTTCCGCCAGATAGAGGAGAGTGGGGTGGATATGGTGGTCACTGACTGCGAAACCTGCAAATGGCAGGTTGAGATGTCGACCAGTAAACCTTGTGAGCACCCGATCACGTTATTAGCACGTGCGTTGGTGACGGAAAAATAATCCTTTACAGACGCGAATGATAATGATTATTATTGTCATGCGTTCCAGAGAGACTCGCGCATCGCTTTTCATGCGCTGACCGTCTCGCTGTGAAGGCACGACATTGCTCACATTGCTTCCAGTGTTTATTTAGCCAGCTCGGGTGCTGGCTTTTTTTTTGCCATATCAGAATCATGATTGCCCAAAAAATTATTTTTAAGGATATTCTTGTCTGGCATGAAGCACTCGCAGAATTTCTATCTGCAACTCGTCAATAGTGTAAACAACAAGGTAATTGGGATGAACGACGATTTCCCGTGTACCAGGAACTCTGCCGGAGCGATAGAGGTAGGGATGTTGAGAGAGGTTTTCAGTGACATGCACGATTTGCTGATGTAACTTGCTGCTGGCAACGGTGTTGTGTTGTTCGATGTAATCAATAATTTCTGCTAGATCGTAGAGTGCTGACGCTTTCCATTTAACCCATTGCACGCTTTCCCCTCAATGCGCGTTTTTCTTCCAGCAACTTATCTAACGTTGCCATGGCTTCATCATGTGGAATCCCGGGACGCGGGTCGTCTAGTGCTGCCTGCACTTTTGTACGAAACCAACTGTCGTAGCTGTCTGCCTGTTCCTGTGTTTCAAACTCGGACACAATAGGGGACAATTTGGTTACCATAGCGATAGGCTCCTTATCCTGCTGATGTTTTAACCAGTATAGCTTGTTCCATTATCCAGACCAAGCCGAGATAGGGCCGAATAGCAAGTCTGCGCGTCGCCTCGCCTATTCTTAATCGGTTGGTGTGCTCCCCCCACCTCTTTTAAATTTTTTGAACTGAGCGATGAGTTTTTTGCGCTTTCTTATTCGCCGCCTCCCGGTAGACTTAACATAACGACAACATTTGTGGAGGCGATATGATTTATTTACGACAGGCTGAGGCGCGTGGTCATGCGAACCACGGTTGGCTGGATAGCTGGCACAGTTTCTCCTTCGCAGACTATTACGATCCCAACTTTATGGGGTTCTCTGCGTTACGCGTGATCAACGAAGACTGCATTGAAGGCGGACAAGGGTTTGGCACCCACCCGCACAAAGACATGGAAATTCTGACCTATGTGCTGTCCGGCAAGGTGGAGCATCAGGACAGCATGGGAAACAAGGAGCAGATTCCGGCGGGTGAGTTTCAGATCATGAGCGCAGGCACCGGGATCCGCCATTCGGAATACAACGCCAGTCAGAATGAACTGCTGCATTTGTATCAGATCTGGATCATTCCGGAAAAAGCGGGCATCACGCCGCGTTACGAACAACGACGCTTCGACGCACCGCAGGGACGTCAGCTGGTGTTGTCACCGGATGCGCGTGACGGTTCGCTGAAGGTGTATCAGGACATGACGCTGTCGCGTTGGGCGCTGAAAGCGCAAGAGCAGTCGGAGTATCAGGTGCCAGCAGGCCGTCGCGTGTGGGTTCAGGTGGTACGGGGCGAGGTGGAAATCAACGGTCAGGCGGCAGGCGAGAGCGATGCGTTGGCGATATGGGACGAAGCAACCCTCTCGATTCACGCCACGCAACAGAGTGAAATCTTGCTGTTCGATCTGCCGCCGGTGTAACGGATAACGGTGCGTACCGGTGACGCACCGTTTTTTGTCCTTCTCAGGGGGCCTCTGCGGGAAGCAGCGTGCAGAGCGCCGCGCTGTCGGTCAATACCGTATCGACATCTTCATAGGATTGTGGGGTGACCACGCTTTTCTCTTCGTGCCAGGTATAGAGCGGCACGCCAGGGTCGTCGTGACTTTCCTGCAACACGTAACGTTGCAGTTTGATCGGTTGTGCGTCGGTTAAATCCTCTCCCACTTTCTCGGCGGTGATTAACCGCAACCCTTGCGGGTAGCGCACCAGTTGAAAATCGAAAATTTTCTGCCGCGATGCCGCAATACGATAATCAAACCAGATAAACGCGTCGCTGTTGGGAAGGGGCACCAGCGAGTAACCGTCCGGGGTTTTGATGTAAAAACTCAAGCCGCGGTTGGGGTGCGAGGTGTTGTTTTCGAAGGTGGCTAGCACCGCGAAATCCGCTGAGGTCGGGTGTGCCAGCGCCAGATTATTCACACCCTGTTGCAGCGGCACCAGACTCAGACCGATGGGGCTCGAGCCCGCCGCACTCGGACTAGCAGCTATCGTCATACCGCTGTAAAACAGCAGCGCGGCGAGGATGCGCCGAGCGTTGGTAAGCAAAAACATAGCGGTGATTATCCCTTTCATGCCCACGGAAGGCGAAAACCGGTCAGTAACCGTCTCATTTCATCAGGTAAGTGCGGATGCCATCCAGGAACATCTGGGTCGAAAGCATCACCAGAATCAGCCCCATCAAGCGCTCCAGCGCGGCGACGCCTTTCTCACCCAGCAAGCGCAAAAACAGATCGGACATCAGCAGGATGATAAACGAAATCCCCCAGGCGATGCAGAGTGCCAGCGTTAAATGCGGCAACTGATCCGGATATTGATGCGATAGCAGCATCAGTGCCGCCAGAATCGACGGTCCGGCGACCAGCGGGATCGCCATCGGCACCAGAAAGGGTTCTTCCCCGGCGGGCAACCCGCTGCTGTTGCTTTCCTGCGACGGGAATATCATGCGGATAGCGATTAAAAACAGCACGATGCCGCCCGAAATCGAGACGGTTTCGGTACGCAGATTGAGAAACGCCAGAATACGTTCGCCCGCAAACAGAAAAATCAGCATCAACCCAAGGGCGATTACCATCTCACGAATCAGTACCACCCGTCGGCGCTTCGGGTCCAGATGTTTCAGCACCGACATAAAAATGGGCAAATTACCCAACGGATCCATAATTAACAGCAACAAAATGGTTGCTGAGATCATTTCGCTCATGGTGGTGGTGGACTCCTGTTATCCCTTTAATGATGCCACCGCATTAGCCTCATTGCTGAAAAAGCCGGTGTCATCGAATAAATTCACTTGCGACTTCTGATACATTTTGTAAGGTTGATAGTCATCACTTTATGTAATATTTGCTGAGTTTGGTGATAAACCGATTTTTATTACCCCTCGCTCTGCCGTCATGATAGTCCTGCCGCCACGGTTTTCGCGCGTTTGCGTGCGGTAAACCTATTGTTCTGCAAGACATTCACCTGACAAGAACAGGGTAACAGAGTGTGTGTCGGCCGTCAGTACTGCCTGTGTGGCAGTCCAAATTCTTTGTGTCATCCCAAGGCAGGATTGTTACCATGAAAAATGTTGGTTTTATCGGCTGGCGCGGTATGGTGGGTTCCGTTCTGATGCAGCGTATGCAGGAAGAGCGTGATTTTGACCTGATTCGTCCGGTGTTCTTTTCCACGTCACAACACGGCCAGGCTGCCCCGGTGCTGGGTGGACAGCAGGGCACGTTGCAAGATGCCTACAATCTGGATGCACTGCGCGCGCTGGATATCATCATTACCTGCCAGGGCGGTGATTACACCAACGAGGTTTACCCTAAGCTGCGCGAAAGCGGCTGGCAGGGTTACTGGATTGATGCCGCCTCCTCGCTGCGTATGCGCGATGACGCCATCATCATCCTCGATCCGGTCAACCATGATGTGATCAAACAGGGCTTGGACAAAGGCATTAACACCTTCGTTGGCGGCAACTGTACCGTCAGCCTGATGCTGATGTCACTGGGTGGCCTGTTTGCGCACGATCTGGTGGAATGGGCTTCTGTGGCGACCTATCAGGCGGCATCCGGCGGCGGTGCGCGCCATATGCGCGAATTGCTGGTGCAAATGGGTCTGCTGCACAATGATGTGGCGAAAGAGTTGCAGGATCCAGCCTCTGCCATTCTGGATATCGAACGTAAAGTTACTGCGCTGACGCGCAGTGGCACGCTGCCGACCGACAATTTCGGCGTGCCGTTGGCGGGCAGCCTGATCCCATGGATCGATAAGCAACTGGACAACGGCCAAAGCCGCGAAGAGTGGAAAGGTCAGGCGGAAACCAACAAGATCCTCGGCACCCAGTCGGTGATCCCGGTTGATGGATTGTGCGTCCGCGTCGGGGCGCTGCGCTGCCATAGCCAGGCGTTCACACTGAAACTGAAGAAAGATGTTCCGGTGTCTGAAATCGAACAACTGCTGGCAACCCATAACGATTGGGTGAAAGTGGTGCCAAACGATCGCGAGATCTCCATGCGTGAGTTGACGCCTGCTGCGGTAACCGGCACGCTCTCCACGCCGGTGGGTCGTCTGCGTAAACTGAACATGGGGCCGCAGTATCTCTCTGCCTTTACGGTGGGTGACCAACTGCTGTGGGGCGCGGCGGAACCGCTGCGCCGTATGCTGCGCATCCTGCTGTAGTCCCCGCTGGATTGCATGCCCCGCGCTGCGCGGGGCATGTTATTTTTCACTTCCTGCCGTTACTTTCTTTGTGCTGATATCACCTGTCATGCTCTCCACCGCTGTTAGCGGCATGCGGCATCAATCCCGTTGACCTTTTCAGTGACGTTTTGCCTGACCACGTTTTCGATACGGTGGGCAAAGGTATTCAATCTCAGCCAGTGCCGCGTGAGTGCCTGACGATTTCCCACCATGAGCTGCATGCGCAGCGCCTCTTCCTCTGTCGTTAGTCGAGAGGCATGTTCAAGCAGGGCGGAGGCGAAGTCACAGTCTGAAAAATAAGCGATCGCCTCGTTGCGGTTAGCGGGGTAGTGGTGGCTTTGCCATTGCTGCAAGGGGCGAAGGCAGCCGTGATCGGCCAGCTTCACCATCAGGCTCAACTGGTAATGTGCGCGCTGACCATAGCATCCGCTCATCAGATATCCGCGTGCGACCTGGCGGATGATAGAGAGATTATTCAAAATGGCGTTCACGTTATCTGGCGGGCCGCCGGTCTGTGCCAAACAGAATGGCCCGGCGAGATGACGCGTGCCGTTGAGCAAGCCATGGCGGCGAAATGTGGGGTATTGTCGGACATTGTTGAGGCTATAGACGCAGAGCGAGAGCTTCTCGAAGCGGTGCTGGATGCGTCGCACCTGCTCCAACGTGGGATGGTCGACACTGTCGAACACCGCCATAAGGTCGATATCCGAATCCGTCCCCATATCGCCGTGTGCCGCGCTGCCATGCAGATAAAGCGATAGCAGACGGTCACCGAAGGCGGCGTTGAGCGCATCGACGATAGGCGTCGTCATGGCATGAATCGCCGCAGGCGCTGTTTCAGCGCGTTGGGCGATCACGCCCTGTGTATCCGGGTAGCCTGCGGCAATGTGTTGGGCGTAACACTCTACGATGGCGCTCAGTCGTGCAGCGGCGGCGCGAAAGGTATTCGCGTTTTCCAACAGTGAGCGTTCAAAGGGCTGCCAGTGGCTGTTGGTATAGGTTAACCAGCGTAGGTCTTCTTTATGCATTCCCGCGACTGACAGCGGACTGTGATGACGCGTTTCCAACTGTCCCAGCAATTTGCTGAGTCCCTTTTCGGCATAGCGCATTGCCCAGCCCAGTTGACGCACGCCCCAGGCATGCACCTTTGCGGGCAAATCACGCAGATAGTAGAGGCGAGCAATATGGGTTGTGGCGAAAACCGCCTGTCGCAGAGCATCCGGATAGTCGGGCTCGCACGCGGCGAGCGCGCGTTCTGTCGAGGCGTTACGGTAGGGCCAGGGACAGATGTGGAACTGCCAGCGACCGTGAGCAGGATAGTCGGCTAATTCTCTTTCTGTGAGATAATTCAATGACAGCTCGGGAAACTCCGCGTGCAGATACTGTGCTGCAAATGCCATTTTTTCCCCACCGTCCTCGTGCACGATCAAATAATAATGGCCGACAGCGCGTGATGAATAATCAGGCTGTCGTAAAAAGGCATCTGTCTCTGCAATACCGGACAGGTTATCGCCAAACAGATATTTGGCTGTGGTGCAAAAATGCTGCGTACGGGCATCTGTTTTTTGATTCATGATGGCTATAGATCCATGTGTTTTATGTCATTGACTAAACGAGGTGAACCCGGTATTTACGCGGCGATGTTTTTCAATCTGGGTAAATACATGCTTAACCCTGTTTTCTATTTTGCGTTTCGATAATAATTGGTGTTCAGCGTTCTGATGGTTTTCTGCGTATTTCAGCAGAAAATGTTTTCATGTAATTAGCCTGATTCGTTAAGTGTCGTTTTTTATAAAATAAGTGGTGTGTGCTTGAGTGATGACAGTCAATTGCGGGTCAGGCGATAGGCTGTAAAAGGTTTTAATCATAGTTAACGGGTATCTCTATTAAATGGGGCCGGTGTGTCTGGAATGCTTTTTCGAGCGCATCAGAAAGATCGGCGATATCCAAAATTTTTGTCGCTGATACCCCATTGGCATTAGCCAGCAGGGTGAAATCGACCGGGCCGAATTCGGTCAGATGACGTTGCGGTTCAGAACCCTCGAGATGCTGGTAATACTTGATAAGGCCAAACGCTGAATCCGACAGAACCACGATAACCACCGGTAGCGAGTAACGGGCAAGGGTTTCAAGTTCCTGGCTGGTGGTGTGAAATCCGCCGTCGCCGCAGAAGGCAATAACGCGCGTTTCGGGATGGCATATCTGCGCCGCCATGGCAGCGGGGAGGCCAAAGCCGAAACTGCCGCAGACGTTGGAACACAAAAAGTGGTTTGAACGGTAGGTGGTAGCCAGCAGCCCGGCATACTGCTGGTGCAACCCGACGTCGCTACAGAATATGCCATCATGCCCCAGCGCGGTGCTCAAGGCAGCCACAATGCGTGGAATATCGGTGAGGGTGTCAGGCTGTGCTGCGGGCTGGCGCATGTCAAAAAAACGCTTCAATCGCTGATGAGACGCCAGCCATTCCTGCTGAGGCAACGCGTAGTGGGCAAGTTGGTCAAGGCTGCGTGTGATATTGCCCAGACAGAGAATATCGGGTTGGAAAATATCGCCCATGGGGACATCTACGCTGTTTATCATCAGCGTGGGTTTATCGTTACCCCACAATGCCGGTTTCAGGTCCTCACCGAAATCGTAGCCAATCAAAATCATCAAATCGACGCCCTCAAACAGCGGGTGCAGCACGGATGTGCGGTATACGCTATCCAGATATTGATTGGCGGCAGTCAGAAACTGAGGGTGATCGTCGGGCACGGCGCCCTTGGCTGCGAGGGCGCAGATAATTGGCGCATTGATCTGTTGTGCGAAGCGGCACACGCTTGCCTGTGCAGTGTCGCGGATAACCTGATTACCAATGACAATCATCGGATGCGTGGCATCGGTGATGCTCTGGGCGGCGCGAATAATGTCGGCGCGCGCAGGCTTGGCTTTCTTCGACCGGGTGAGTGGCTGCACGGCTTGCAACATGTCCAATGCCGCCCGATCCGGCACCTCGGTTTTCAGCAGATCCAGCGGGATACTGAGGTAGGCGGGGCCGGGCAAGCCCTCCAGCGTGCGCTGCAATGCGGTTTGGACGTGTGAAACCAGTTCTTGTGCCTTTTCGAGTTGCAGGCAGGATTTGGTGATGCCTGCCATCAACCCGACGTTATCAATACATTGATGCGTCAGGTTAAACCTGATCTGCGGGCGCGGAATCTGCGCGGAGCAGGCGACCATGGGCGAGTGGTCCAACATGGCGGAACACACACCCGTAGCCATATTGGTTAACCCAGGGCCAAACGTGGCCCAACACATATGGGGCATTCCGGTGAGTCGCCCCGCGACGTCTGCCATAATTCCCGCCGCACATTCATGTCTGGTTAAATAAAAGGTAATACCAAACGATTTATCAAAACGTATTGCCTCCGCCTCACCGCCAATAATGCCGAAACACGTTGTTATGCCCATGTTGGACATCGCCTTAAGAAAAAGTTCATCAAATTGCATGTTCATCTCCTGTCGTGAGGTTCGGTCAATAATTATGGCCCCGGATGTGGTAAATATATTAAATAACCCTGCGGAATGATTTCGTTTATCAGATGCTGTATTTTTATCTTTTTATTTATGAAAGCCACAGGTTGTTATCTCTGTGAATGACAGTGAGTAAAAAAGTAAAACTTGATGGTACGGAGTATAAAGGCTGTACATCAATAAAAAATAAACGTCAGGTGAAAATAAAAGAATCGTTGATGACGGCAGGATAGGGTTTCAGTCTTATTATTGTTACTGGTGTTATTATGCTATTTTGCCGAATTGGTTGATTTTCTACATTAAATATATTCGACATGATAATGGTATTCAATGGGTGTTTATGTTCAACGAATATGAAACCCGCACTTTTCTCTTTGCATCTGAAGAAGAAAGATATCACTTAAGTCAACATCCTATTATAATACCTTCATTCTTAGTCCCAAAATGGGTTTTCGAAACGAGAGCAACATGCAACGACTGACCATCTCTATGGATGACGAACTGGCACAGGACTTTGACGAACTGATGCGCCGCAAAGGGTATGCCAACCGCTCTGAGGCGTTTCGCGATATGTTGCGGCGTGAACTCGGCGAAATGACCCTGGAACAGGATAAGGAAGGCCCGTGTGTGGCGATATTGAGCTATATTTACGACCATCATGAACGTCAGCTTTCCAGTCGTCTGGCGGAGATGCAGCACGACCACCATGGGTTGACCGTGTCAACCATGCATGCCCACCTCAGCCACGATGAGTGCGTGGAAACCTTGATTCTGCGCGGCACCACGGCTCAGGTAGAAGTGTTTGCCGAATCGGTGATGGCGCAAACCGGCGTGCGACACGGCCGACTCAACCTGATACCGTGCTGATATTCGCCCGCTAAAGTGGGCAGGAATTAAGCAAGATCAAAGAAGTATGATTTTTTTAAAAAACTTCATACTCCGCGGTTAAACTGCCTGCGCCAATCTGCTATAAATCGCCTCACAATAATACCATATTCCCCTTTGGGCTCGGTGCACCAAGCACGCTAGTCAACATCGTGTTGCCGCATTCGGCCTGAACGGCATTGAACAGGAATGACCGAGTGAGCTCGATACTTGCTGAAGATAATGACCTTGTCGTTGATGAAAACACCGTATTAAATCAGGACGTCCAGCGCTATTGGACGCACCGCGCCGCCGAATATAGCCACATCAATGCCACCGAACTGGCGAATGCCAAGCGTGCCCGCTGGCTGAAAAAAATCATGGAATATGCCCCTGACGCTCCTTTGCTGCGCGTGTTGGATATTGGCACCGGTCCCGGTTTTTTTGCCGTAACGCTGGCGCTGGCCGGGCATCGGGTTACCGCTGTGGATATGACGGAAGCGATGCTCTCTGAGGCTCGCGCCAATGCTGCGCATTACGGCGTTCACGTTGATTTTGTCTCCGCCGATGTGCATGCGATGCCGCTGGTGGATAATCAGTTCGATCTGATCGTTACGCGCAACGTGACCTGGAATCTGGCCGAACCGCTGCGCGCTTACCGAGAGTGGCACCGTCTGCTGGCCCCCGGCGGTCGCCTGCTGAATTTTGATGCCAACTGGTATCTGCAACTGTTTGATGAATCCTCACGCCTCGGCTATCTGGACGATCGCGCTAATGCGCGCTATCTCGGGCTGGACGACCACTACGTGAATACCGACACCAGCGCCATGGAGGCGATAGCGCGCCAACTGCCGCTCAGCCGCGAGCACCGCCCGGAGTGGGATACCCAGGCGCTGCTCCAGTGTGGCTACCATAAAATCATGCTGGATACGCGCGTGGGCGACACCCTGTGGGATGAGACCGAAAAGGTTAACTACGCCTCGACGCCGATGTTTATGGTGTGTGCGGAAAAATAGGGAGGTGGTATGCGAGCGATAACCGGATTTTTTCTGGCGGCGCTGATGTTGCTGGGCATGGCAAGTGCAACGGCGCAAACGCCTACGACGCTCAATTATGCCAGCACCAAGGACATTCGTGATATCAACCCGCATCTCTACAGTGGTGAGATGGCGGCGCAGAATATGGTGTTTGAGTCGCTGGTGGTGAATACCGACAATGGCGTGCAACCCTGGCTGGCGGAGCGCTGGGTGATTTCGCCAGACGGTAAAACCTATACCTTCCATCTGCGACAGGGCGTGAGCTTCAGCGACGGCGAGCCGTTCAACGCGCCGGCGGTAAAACTGAATATCGATGCGGTGTTGGCCAATTATCAACGTCATGCCTGGCTGGAGCTGGTGCGGCAGATTGAACGCGTTGAGGTCATTGACGATGCCACCGTGGTGCTGCATTTACGCCATCCCTACTACCCGACCTTGGTGGAATTGGGGTTGACGCGGCCGTTTCGTTTTATCTCACCGAAAAACTTTATCAACGGCCAAACCAAAGAGGGCGTCAGCGGCTACGCAGGCACCGGGCCGTGGCTGCTCAGTGAACAGGTAAAGAATCAATATGCGGTTTTTACTGCAAACCCACATTACTGGGGGAGCGTGCCAGCCTTACAGCGCGTGGTCTGGCGGGTGATTCCCGACAGGCAAAGCATGTTGATGGCGTTTGAAAAGGGCGATATTCAACTGATTTTCGGTGCTGATGGCGACATGCTGGACGGTGATAACTTTGCTGCGCTGCAAGCGGCAGGACGCTTTAACACGCTGATCAGTGCGCCTATTGCCTCGCGTGCTTTGGTGTTGAACAGCAGTCGCCCTGCGTTATCTGACAGGCAGGTGCGGGTTGCGTTGCAATATGCGGTGGACAAACAGGCGATTGCGCAAGGGGTGATGTCTGGCAGTGAAAGCGTGGCCGACACGCTGCTGGCACGCACGGTGCCCTACGCCAATATTGCCGATTTGCCAATTTATCCCTTTGACCGCGCACGCGCAGCGGCGTTGCTGGACGCCGCTGGCTGGGTGCTGCCAAAAGGTGCCGCGCAACGAGAAAAGCAGGGAGTGGCATTACGTCTGGTGTTCTCCTACAACAGCAATAATGCGGGCGAACGGCAGATTGCTGAGGTGGTGCAGAGCGATTTCCGGCAGATTGGCGTCACTGTCGATCTGCTGGGCGAAGAAAAACAGGCGTATCTGGACAGGCAGAAGTCTGGCGATTTTGATATTCAGTACTCGCTTTCCTGGGGCACGCCTTACGATCCGCAATCCTATGTGTCGTCGTTCCGTATTCCGGCGCACGCCGATTATCAGGGGCAAAAGGGGTTGCCGAATAAAGCGGAGATCGATGCTGCCATTGGTGCCGTGCTGATCGAGCCTGATGACGTGAAACGCCAGGCACTCTATCGCCAGATATTCTTGACGCTGGCGCAGGAAGGGGTGTACATCCCGCTGACCTACTCGCGCACCAAAGCGGTGTTTAGTCCGGCGTTACAGGGGGTATCTTTCAATCCTTCACAGTATGAAATCCCCTTTGAAAAAATGTATTTTCGATAGGTCTGGGCGAGTGTAATGGGGCGTTATGTGTTGCATCGGCTGCTGTTAATGGTGCCGCTGATGCTCCTGATTACCGTTGTCACGTTTTTGCTTATCCAATTATCGCCTTCCGATCCGGCGGAGGTGGCGTTACGCGTCAATATGATCGTTCCGACGCCGGAGGCCATTGCCGCACTGCGTCTGGAACTGGGGTTGGATGCGCCCTTGTGGCAGCAGTATCTGCGCTGGTTGGCGCGCTGCGTGCAATTGGATTGGGGCACGTCGTTTGTGACGCGCACGGCGGTCAGCCATGAATTGGCGCAGGCGCTGCCAGCAACGCTGTGGCTGGCAGCAACGGCGCTGGCGATGATTGTGATGTTATCGCTGGCGATAGCCTCACTGTGCGTGGTGAGCGCCGGGCGTTGGCCAGACAAACTGCTGCGCGCTGGCCTGTTTTTTCTGACGGCGATGCCTAATTACTGGGTGGGGCTGCTGCTGCTCTGGCTGCTGGCGGTGAAATGGCAATGGCTGCCGGTGGGCGGGATTGATGCGCCGGGGGCGGTTATCCTGCCCGCACTGACGCTGGCGTTGGGCTATCTGGGCACCTATGTGCGCCTGCTGCGTGCCAATATGCTGGCACACCTGCATCAACCCTATGTCGATTATGCGCGCGCGCGCGGGCTGAGTTCGAGTCGTATTCTGTGGCGTCATGTCCTGGTCAATGCACTGTATTCGCCGTTGGTGGCGCTTGGCATGAGTATCCCGAAGCTGTTTGCCGGTACGCTGATCATCGAGAACATCTTTTCCTGGCCGGGGTTGGGGCGTTTGTGCGTTTCGGCAATTTTTCAGCGTGATTACCCGATAATTCAAGCCTATGTGCTGTTAATGGCGTTGCTGTTTGTGGTGGGCAATTTTCTCATCGATATCCTGCTGATGTGGCTCGATCCCCGTTTGCGTCGTGGGGTAGCGCAATGATTCGCCGCCTGTGGTGTAGCATTACGCGCGATCCGCTGGCGTTGCTCAGTCTGGTGTTTCTGCTGGCTGTGATGGTGGCGGGTCTGCTGGCTCCCTGGCTGGCACCCCACGATCCGTTGCTGGTTTCCTGGCGCGATAAATACCACGGCATCAGCCTGAATTATCCGCTGGGGGCCGATCATCTCGGTCGCTGTGTCTTGTCGCGCTTGCTGTTTGGCATCCGCAATACGTTATTTGTCGCTCTGTTGGCGATGGCGGCTACCATGCTGACGGGCACCGTGCTCGGCATGCTGGCAGGTTACCTGCGCGGGCGGATTGACGCTGCGCTGATGCGTTTGTGCGATCTGATACTCTCTTTTCCCGGCGAGGTGATGATCTTTGCGCTGGTCGGCATTTTGGGGCCGGGGCTGCAAAATATCCTGCTGGCGGTGGTGCTGGTGAAGTGGGCATGGTATGCCCGTATGGTGCGCGGCATTGTGCTTCAGTACAGCGATAAACACTATATCCACTATGCTCGCCTGCTGGGTGCCTCTCCCGGTTATTTGAT
Organism: Candidatus Symbiopectobacterium sp. NZEC151; assembly: GCF_025962655.1. Classification (GTDB taxonomy): domain Bacteria; phylum Pseudomonadota; class Gammaproteobacteria; order Enterobacterales; family Enterobacteriaceae; genus Symbiopectobacterium. The sequence goes on from NZ_JAGFPE010000008.1 coordinate 105,166, forward strand.
ACGGCGGCACCTGCTGCCCGTGACGGCGGCGGAACTGATCGTGCTGGCAACAACGGACAGCGGCGCGGTTATCCTGCTGCTCTCGGCGCTCTCTTTTCTCGGGCTGGGCGTGCAGCCCCCCACCCCGGAGTGGGGGGCGATGCTGGGGGAGGCGAAAAACGTGATGATGGTGCATCCGGAACAGATGCTGCCCGCCGGGATCGCTATCGTGCTGGTGGTTGCTGCCTGTCACTACCTTGGGGATAGCTTACGTGATGCGCTGGATGTTACCGGCGGGGATGAAGGCCGCGCGGCGTCTCCGTTTTCCTAGCCATAGATTCTGGCAAAATCGTCTACTGCAAAATTAGAGAGCTTATACATTTAGCTCCCGTTTTTTTCGCGCGGCGATTTCACGCAGCGTCAGGTCGCTTTCACCGCTGTTTTCTCCTGCATCAATAGCATTGCGCAGTGTTTCCAGGTGACACTCTTGCTGTTCAAGCAGGCGCAGTGCGGAACGCACCACTTCACTGGTCGAACCGTAACGGCCGCTGTCAATCAACCGGCTGACAAAGGTGTCAAGTTGTTCACCAATAGTGATACTGGTTGTTCTGGCCATAGCGCCTCCTGTGTTAATTATTAACACAATGATATAAAGCGGGCCTGATGGTGTCAATCAACCCCAGAAATCCATTACCGCTTCTACGCCGCACGCTCGATATCTGCCAGCGCCTTTTTCGGTTGAATCAGCGGAACACGCACTTCCACCCGGGTAAAGGTATCGGCTTCGCTCTCGACGGTAATGCCGTAGCGGTTGCCGTAGCGCGCCTTGATGCGGCGGTCGACCAGATTCATGCCTAGACCGTCACCCCCGGTGGGCGGCTGATAGGTGCCTGCATTATCCTCGACCATCAGTTCCAGCGTATTGGCGCGGTAGCGGCCGCTGATGTGGATGTGGCCGCTCTCTATCATCTGCGAAATGCCGTGTTTAATGGCGTTTTCTACGATAGGTTGCAACGAGAATGCAGGCAAACGCGCATCCATCAGTTCTTCCGGCAGCGTAATCTCGACCGTCATGTGGTCGGCGAAACGCGCCTTCTCAATTTCCAGATAGGCGTTGACGTGTTCCATCTCATCGCGCAGCGACACTTCATCGTTGCTGCGCTTCAGGTTTTTGCGAAAGAAAGTGGAAAGCGAAAGCACCAGTTGCCGCGCGTGGTCCGGGTTGCGCCGGATGACGGCGGAAAGCGTGTTGAGCGCATTAAACAGAAAATGCGGGTTGACCTGCGCGTGCAACAGCTTGATTTCCGACTGCGCCAGGAGCTGTTTTTGCTGCTCGAAACGCCCGGCCAGAATCTGGGCGGAAAGCAAGTGCGCAATACCTTCTCCCAGCGTGCGGTTGATGCTGGAAAACAGCTTGTTCTTGGGCTCATACAGCTTGATGGTGCCGATCACGCGCTGTTCTTCGCCGCGCAGCGGGATCACCAGCGTCGAGCCGAGCTTGCAGTGGGCCGAGACGGAGCAGGTATAGGGCACTTCATTGCCGTCGGCGTACACCACCTGATTATTGTCGATGGCGCGGTGAGTATGCAGCGAGGTAATCGGTGAGCCCACCTTGTGGTGATCGTCACCCAGTCCGATAAACGCCAGCAGCTTATCGCGATCGGTAATGGCAACGGCACCGACGCCCAACTCTTCGTAGAGAATGCGCGCTACGCGCGTGCTGTTTTGCTGATCGAACCCTTGGCGTAACGCCCCTTCCGCGCGCGCGGCGATTTGCAGCGCCTTGGCAGAGAACGCCGAAGTGTATTTTTCGAAAATGGCGCGTCTGTCGAGCAGAATGCGCATAAACATGGCGGAACCTACGGTGTTGGTGATCATCATCGGCAGCGCAATGTCTTTGACCAGCTCAACTGCGCTGTCGAACGGGCGTGCCAGCAGCAGAATAATGACCATTTGCAGCAGTTCCGCCACCAAAGCGGTCAACCCCACCACCAGCGGCTGGAACAGCATATCGATACGGTTACGTCGCAGCAGATAACGGTGCAGCAGGCCGCCGATCAATCCTTCCGTAATCGTCGATACCATGCAAGCCAGCGCCGTCATCCCCCCCATGGAGTAACGGTGCAACCCGCCGGTCAAGCCGACCAGAAAACCGACCGATGGCCCGCCCAGCATCCCGCCCAGCACCGCACCGGTGGCGCGCGTATTGGCGATGGAATCGTCAATGTGCAGGCCGAAATAGGTGCCCATGATGCAAAACATGGAAAACACCAGATAGCACACCAGCTTGTGCGGCAAACGAATGGTGACTTGCATCAGCGGGATAAACAGCGGCGTTTTACTCAGCAAATACGCAATCACCAGATAGACGCACATCTGCTGGAGCAACGAGAGAATCAAATCGATTTGGCTGACCATGAAAAAAATACCTCACTACGCATGCAGGGGAGACATGCATCGGCAATTGTAACGCGATCGAATGCGGATAAGTACGGACTGTGAAGAATTTTTGCACTTTTCTCTGGCTGTTTTTGCCAGATTTTCGCGCCGTAGTGCAAAAGTGCTGAGGGAAACGTAAGGAGGGATGAATAGAATCATTAACAACTGTGTCATAACTTATTCATATAAAAATTAAAGGAAAATTTTAAGTTTCGCCCCGTGCTTTCTGTTTTATTGACTAGACTTACAAATAACGGCGTATGAGTTGTTGCCTTTTCCTGTGCGTGATTACACCTCATTAGGGTACTTCGTTAGATTTCTATTAACGTATTGTTTTTTATTGATTTATTTGAGGTGGTAAAAATACGACATCGGACTGATGACGTATTTGCATAATAAATTCAATCGGTTAATTAGAGGATGGATACCATGTCGGAATTATCCGGTGCGATCAACTCGCTGATTGCTGGTCATTACGCCGATCCTTTCTCCCTGTTGGGCATGCATGAAACCGAAAATGGGCTTGAAGTGCGTGCGCTGCTGCCTGATGCGCTGGACGTCTGGGTGCTGGATGGTGCTACCGGGCGCAAAGTCGGGCAGCTACCGCGCATCGACGATCGCGGTTTTTTCTGTGCGGTGCTTCCCCGTCGTAAACGCCCCTTTAGTTACCAACTGGCCGTCACCTGGGCGCATACCGCTTTGGTTATCGACGATCCCTACCGGTTTGGCACGCTGTTGGACGCCATGGATATCTGGCTGCTGGCAGAGGGAACTCACCTGCGTCCCTTCGAACGCCTTGGTGCGCATCTGGTGACGTTGGATGGGGTTGAGGGCACTCGATTTGCCGTGTGGGCACCGAACGCACGACGGGTCTCCGTGGTGGGCGAGTTCAATTTCTGGGACGGTCGCCGCCATCCGATGCGTTTGCTGCGTGAAAACGGCATCTGGGAAATTTTCCTGCCTGCGGTGCATGCCGGGCAGCTATACAAATATGAAGTGGTTGATGTGCACGGCAATGTGCAGCTCAAGGCCGACCCTTACGCGTTTGAAGCGCAGATGCGCCCGGAAACCGCCTCCTGCGTGGTCCGGTTGCCGCCCAAAGTTGAACCGAATGCGCAGCGGCGACAGGCGAACAACTTCGATGCACCCATCTCGATTTATGAGGTTCACCTCGCCTCCTGGCGACGCCATACCGACAATAACTTTTGGCTGAGCTATCAGGATTTGGCAACGCAGCTGGCGGAGTATGCCAACGAGATGGGGTTCACCCATATTGAGCTGCTTCCCATCAACGAACATCCGTTTGACGGTAGCTGGGGCTATCAGCCGCTCGGTCTGTACGCGCCGACGCGACGTTTTGGTACGCCGCAGGATTTTCGCGGCTTTGTCGATACCCTACACCAGGCGGGCATTAACGTGCTGCTGGATTGGGTGCCGGGTCATTTTCCGACCGATGCTTATGGTTTGGCGCAGTTTGACGGTACGGCGCTGTATGAATATGCCGATCCGAAAGAGGGTTTTCATCAGGATTGGAACACCCTGATTTATAACTATGGCCGCCATGAAGTGCGCAACTATCTGGCGGGTAATGCGTTGTTCTGGATGGAGCATTACGGCATCGACGGCCTACGGGTGGATGCCGTCGCTTCGATGGTTTACCGCGACTACAGCCGGGCACAAGGCGAATGGGTGCCCAATTACTACGGTGGCAAAGAGAATCTGGAAGCCATCGCCTTCCTGCGTTACACCAACAATATGCTGGGACATGCGCGTCCTGATGCCATCACCGTGGCCGAAGAGTCCACTGACTATCCGGGGGTGACGCTGCCGCCGGGTTGCAACGGATTGGGCTTCCATTACAAGTGGAACATGGGCTGGATGCACGACACGCTGAGCTATATGCAGCAGGATCCGGTGCATCGCAAGTATCACCACGACAAGATGACGTTTGGCATGCTCTATGCCTACAGCGAGAATTTTATTCTGCCGCTGTCACACGATGAGGTGGTGCACGGCAAGCGTTCATTGCTCGATCGTATGCCGGGCGATGTGTGGCAAAAATTTGCCAATCTGCGCGCTTATTACGGCTTTATGTGGGCCTTTCCCGGTAAAAAACTGCTGTTTATGGGCGGCGAGTTCGCTCAGGGACGGGAGTGGAATCACGATGCCAGCCTGGACTGGCATCTGCTGGATGAACCGGAAGGATGGCACCGTGGCGTACAGCAGTTGGTGAAGGATTTGAACCACTGCTACCGCGCCCAGCCGCCGCTGTATCAGCTGGATTTTCAACCGGAAGGCTTTGAATGGCGGGTGGTGGATGACCGGGAAAACTCGGTATTCGCCTTTGTGCGCCGCGACAGGCAAGGCAACGAGGTGCTGGTGGTCAGCAATTTCACCCCGGTGCCGCGTGAAGGTTACCGCATCGGTATCAATCAGCCGGGACGCTGGCGCGAAATTCTCAATACCGACTCCTGGCATTATCACGGCGGCAATCTGGGTAACGGCGGCGCGCTGGAGAGTGAGGCCATCAGCAGCCACGGGCGCTCCCATTCGCTGGTGTTAACGCTGCCGCCGCTGGCGACGATCTATCTGGCGAAGGAGGTGCCATGACCGCACTGCTGCCGGGTAAGCCCGCGCCATTGGGTGCCAGCGTCGATCAACAGGGCATTAATTTTGCGCTGTTTTCTGCCCATGCAGAACGGGTAGAACTGTGTCTGTTTGATGCGCACCAGCAGGAGCACCGCTTTACCTTGCCATCCCGCACGGGAGATATCTGGCACGGCTATTTGCCGCTTACCGAGCAGGAGCCCATTGCGCGCCCCGGACTGCGCTATGGCTACCGCGTCTATGGCCCCTTCGCGCCGCAACAGGGCCATCGCTTTAATCCGAATAAACTGCTGCTCGATCCCTGTGCTCGCCAGTTAGATGGCTGGGTGGTTGATGACGATAGTCTACAGGGTGGCATTGATGTGCCAGACGAGCGCGACAGCGCTCAGGTGATGCCGAAAGGCATGGTAGTCGATGACGCCTATGACTGGGAGGATGACGCCCCGCCAGCCATCCCGTGGGGCGAGAGCGTGATCTATGAGGCGCACGTGCGTGGCTTAACCCAGCTACACCCCGAGATTCCCGCTGAACTGCGTGGGACGTACAGCGGTGTGGCACACCCGGTCATGATCAACTACCTGAAAAATCTGGGTATCACTGCCATCGAACTGCTGCCGGTGCAGCAGCACGCCGATGAGCCGCGCTTGCAGAAACTCGGGCTGCGTAACTACTGGGGCTACAACGTGCTGTTGCCGTTTGCCGTTGAAACCAGCCTGGCGGCGCGTGATGACGCACTCAATGAATTTCGCGATATGGTTAAGGCACTGCACCGCGCGGGTATCGAAGTGATCCTTGATGTGGTGTTTAACCACTCGGCGGAGCTGGATGTCGAAGGGCCGACGCTGTCACTGCGCGGTATCGATAACCAGAGCTATTACTGGCTGACCGAACAGGGCGAATACCACAACTGGACCGGCTGCGGTAATGCGCTGCGCCTCAACCATCCTGCGGTGATCGACTGGGTGATGCAGTCCCTGATTTTCTGGCGTGAAGCGTGCCACGTGGATGGCTTCCGTTTCGATCTGGCCACGGTATTGGGCAGAACACCGGCGTTTGACCCCGCAGCACCGTTGCTCACCGCGCTGCGTGAGGCGCCGCGGTTGCACGGCGTGAAACTGATTGCCGAGCCTTGGGATATTGGCGACGGCGGCTATCAGCTCGGGCGTTTCCCTGCGCCCTTCGCCGAATGGAGCGATCGCTACCGCGACGATATGCGGCGTTTCTGGCTGTGCGGCGATATTTCTCTGGGCGGTTTTGCCCGCCGCTTTGCCGCCTCGAGCGATATCTTTCAGCATCATCCCCGTTTGCCCCATGCGTCGGTGAACAAGCTCACCGCACACGATGGCTTCACGCTGCGCGATCTGGTCAGCTTCAACCATAAGCACAACCACGCCAATGGGGAAGATAACCGCGATGGCACAGACAGCAATTTCAGCAACAATCACGGCACCGAAGGGCTGGAGGCGGATGACGCCACGTTGGCGCGCCGCGCGGCCAGCCAGCGTGCGTTGCTGGCAACATTGCTGCTGTCGCAGGGCACGCCCATGCTGCTGGCCGGGGATGAGCAGGGTCACAGCCAGCAGGGGAATAACAACGCCTACTGCCAGGATAACGGCCTGACCTGGCTGAACTGGGAAACGGCGGATACCGCCTTAAGTGCTTTTACCGCCGGGCTGATTCGGCTGCGACGCGCCATTCCGGCGCTACGGCAGGATGCCTGGTGGCAAGATGGGGATGGCCGTGTGCAGTGGCTGAATGAACGGGCGCAGCCGCTCACGCCGTCGGCCTGGGAGCAAGGAGAGCGCCGTTTACAAATCGTCCTGTCATCTGATTGGTTACTGCTGATTAATGCGAGTGCGTCGCCGTGCGAGATGTCGCTGCCCGCAGGAGATTGGCTGGTGTCGCCGCCGTTCGAGGCCTCGAAAGCGCTGCGCGGCGGGTGTTGGCAAGGGAATGCCCAATCGGTGTGTGTCTGTACACGCCGCAGTAAGGAGTAGGCCATGGTAAATAATGAGAAGCATGATCCCTTGATGCTCGCACGGCAGCTTCCACTGAAATCAGTGGCGCTGATTCTGGCAGGCGGGCGCGGCTCGCGCCTGAAAGACCTGACCGCGCTGCGCGCCAAGCCCGCCGTCCATTTTGGCGGCAAATTCCGCATCATTGATTTCGCCCTGTCGAACTGTCTGAATTCGGGGATTCGCCGCATCGGCGTGATCACCCAATATCAATCTCACACGCTGGTGCAGCACATTCAGCGTGGCTGGTCTTTCCTCAATGCTGAGATGAATGAATTTGTCGATCTGCTGCCTGCACAACAGCGGCAGGAGACCGATCACTGGTATCGCGGCACGGCGGATGCCGTCTGTCAAAACCTCGACATCATTCGGCGCTATCGTGCGGAGTATGTGGTGATTCTGGCGGGCGATCACATCTACAAAATGGACTATTCGCGTTTGCTTATCGATCACGTCGACAAACAGGCGCAGTGCACCGTGGCGTGCTTGCCGGTGCCGCTCAAAGAAGCGAATGCGTTTGGCATCATGAGCGTGGATAAACAGCGGCGTATTTTGAGCTTTGATGAGAAGCCGGAACAGCCCACACCGATGCCGGACGATCCCGAAATGGCGCTCGCCAGCATGGGGATCTATGTTTTTAATGCGGACTATCTTTATCGTTTATTGCAAGAGGACGTCAATCAGCCGGGCTCTTCACACGACTTTGGCAAAGATCTGATCCCGAAAATTGTTGCACAACGCGATGCCTGGGCGCATCCGTTCTCGCTCTCCTGCGTCACGTCGGGTCAGGATGACTGCCATTATTGGCGCGATGTGGGAACGCTCGAGGCCTATTGGCGGGCTAACCTCGATTTGGCCTCCGTTACGCCCGATCTGGATATGTACGACAGAAACTGGCCAATACGTTCTGCCATGGATCAACTGCCACCGGCCAAGTTCGTGCAGGACCGCTCGGGCAGCCACGGTATGACCATGAATTCACTGGTGTCCGGGGGTTGTATCGTATCGGGATCGGTGGTGACGCATTCGGTGCTGTTTCCCCGGGTGCGGGTGAACTCGTTTTGCAGCATCGATTCGTCCGTGTTGCTGCCGGATGTCAACGTCGGGCGTTCGTGCCGCTTGCGGCGCTGCGTCATCGACCGTGCGTGTATCCTGCCGGAAGGCACGGTAATTGGTGAAAATGCCGCCGAGGACAGCCGCCGCTTCTACCGCTCGGAAGAGGGGATTGTGCTGGTGACACGTGCCATGTTGGCGAAGCTGTAGTTCACGATGATGCGATGTGCGATGTGAGTGATGACGATGCATGTCACGACATCGCAGGTGAGGGGAATGTGGGAGCAAGAATGCGGGTATTACATGTATGTTCAGAGCTGTTTCCGCTGCTGAAAACTGGCGGATTAGCGGACGTTGCGGGGGCGTTGCCAGCAGCGCAAATCGAAGCCGGGCTGGATGTGCGTGTCATTCTGCCCGCCTTTCCCGATCTGAAAAAAGGTGTAGCCAACCTGCAAACGGTCTGTGAGCTGGAGACCTTTGCTGGGCGCATGGCGCTGCTTTATGGTCACTTCAACGGCGTAGGCATTTACCTGGTCGATGTACCGGAGCTGTATGAACGTGCGGGCAGCCCGTACCACGATCCGGCGCTGTACGCCTATGCGGACAATTACCTGCGCTTCGCGCTGCTGGGTTGGGTGGGCTGTGAAATGGCATGCGGGCTCGATCCCTACTGGCGGCCCGAGGTGGTACACGCCCATGACTGGCACGCGGGGTTAACCTGCGCCTATCTGGCGGCGCGCCATCGTCCCGCCAAATCGGTGTTTACCGTGCACAATCTGGCGTTTCAGGGGTTGTTCCACGCCCGTCATATGGCAGATATTCAACTGCCGGGTGATTTCTTCCAGGTGTACGGCCTGGAGTTTTATGGGCAGATCTCCTACCTGAAAGCCGGGCTGTTTTACGCCGATCGTGTCACCACCGTCAGCCCGACCTATGCCCACGAAATCACGCTGCCTGAATTTGGCTACGGGATGGAAGGGCTGCTGCGCACGCGGGAAGAGGAAGGGCGGTTGTCGGGCATTCTTAATGGTGTTGATGATGCCATCTGGAACCCGGCGCACGATGCGCTGCTGTCGCACCCCTACGCCCGTGACACGCTGGTCAATAAAGCGCATAACAAGCGCCAACTGCAAATCTCCATGGGATTGACCGTGGATGAGAAAATCCCGGTGTTTGCCATCGTCAGTCGTCTGACGCATCAAAAGGGACTGGATTTGGTGCTGGAGGCGGTGCCGGAACTGCTGGACCAGGGGGCGCAATTGGTGGTGTTGGGCGCGGGTGATGCCGATTTGCAGGAAGGGTTCCTGGCGGCGGCGGCGGAATATCCCGGACAGGTTGGGGTACAAATTGGCTATCACGAAGCGTTTTCGCATCGCATTATTGGCGGTGCCGATGTCATCATGGTGCCCAGTCGTTTTGAGCCCTGTGGGCTGACGCAGTTGTATGGGTTGAAGTACGGTACGCTGCCGCTGGTGCGTCATACCGGCGGTTTGGCGGATACCGTTGCGGATTGCTCGCTGGAGAATCTGGCTGATGGCCTTGCCACCGGTTTTTCCTTCAGCGATTGCAATGTCGGCGCGCTTTCCCGAGCGATTCGCCGCGTGTTTGTGTTGTGGTCTCGTCCCACGCTGTGGCGTTATGTGCAACGTCAGGCGATGACGATGGACTTTAGCTGGCAGGTAGCTGCGCAGGCATATCGTGCACTTTACCAGCGCTTATGACCCTAAATAATTCGAGTTGCGGGAAGGCGGCAAGTGAAGGAATCCCGATGAACTTACACCGGTAAGTGATTCGGGTGAGAGAACGCAGCCAACGCACCTGCAACTTGAAGAATGACGGGTATGGCCGTGCGTTGCATGGTGAGAACAACATGCAGGGGCGTTCGCGATCTCGGTCAAACAACGCTTGTCGTAATACTCATGATTGGGAATAAACGTAATGAACTCTCCGTTTATCTACAACTCACCCACGCTCAGCGTGGACGCGCTAAAGCATTCCATTGCCTATAAGTTGATGTTCAGCATAGGTAAAGATCCCTCTATCGCCAACAAGCACGAGTGGCTGAACGCCACGCTGCTCGCGGTGCGCGATCGCATGGTGGAGCGCTGGCTGCGCTCCAATCGGGCGCAGCTCTCGCAGGATGTGCGACAGGTTTACTATCTGTCGATGGAGTTCCTGCTGGGCCGAACGCTGTCGAATGCGCTGCTGGCGATGGGATTGTACGAGGATCTGAAGCAGGCGCTGGACGACATGGGGCTGGATTTGGATGAGCTGATCGAGGAAGAGAACGATCCCGGGCTGGGTAACGGTGGCCTCGGGCGTTTGGCGGCCTGCTTCCTGGATTCGCTGGCGACGATGGCGCTGCCCGGCCGTGGTTATGGCATTCGCTATGAATACGGCATGTTTGCGCAAAAGATTGTTAACGGTCAGCAGGCGGAATCGCCTGACTATTGGCTGGAATACGGTAACGCCTGGGAATTCCCGCGTCACAGCACGCGCTATACGGTGCGTTTTGGCGGGCGCGTGCAGCAGGAAGGGAGCAAGGCGCGCTGGGTGGAAACCGAAGAGATCATTGCCAGCGCCTACGATCAGATAATCCCCGGCTATGACACCGATGCGACCAACACGCTGCGGCTGTGGGGCGCGCAGGCCAGCAGTGAAATCAATCTGGGCAAGTTCAATCAGGGTGACTACTTTGCCGCGGTGGAGGACAAGAACCACTCGGAGAACGTGTCGCGGGTGCTTTATCCCGATGATTCAACCTACTCCGGGCGCGAGTTACGTCTGCGCCAGGAGTATTTTCTGGTGTCTGCCACGGTGCAGGATATCCTCAGCCGTCACTGGATGATGCATAACACCTATGACAACCTGGCGGATAAATTTGCCATCCACCTCAACGATACCCATCCGGTGTTGGCGATCCCCGAGCTGATGCGCCTGCTGATCGATGAACACAAATTCAAATGGCTGGATGCCTGGCAGGTGGTGACGAGCGTCTTCTCTTACACCAACCATACGCTGATGCAGGAAGCGCTGGAAACCTGGCCGGTGGACATGTTGGGCAAGATTTTGCCACGCCATCTGCAACTGATTTTTGAAATTAACGAGCACTTTCTTGAAGAAGTGCAAAAGAAATTCCCGAAAGACAACGGCCTGCTGGCGCGCGTTTCCATCATTGATGAAACCAACGGTCGCCGGGTGCGCATGGCGTGGCTGGCGGTGGTCGCCAGCCACAAGGTGAATGGTGTGTCGGAATTGCACTCCGATTTGATGGTGCAGTCGCTGTTTGCGGATTTTGCGCGTATCTACACCGATCGTTTCTGCAACAAGACCAACGGCGTTACGCCGCGACGCTGGCTGGCGCTGGCGAATCCGTCGTTGTCGAAAGTGCTGGATGACGCGATTGGTAAGAACTGGCGTACCAACCTCAGCCAGTTGGAAGATATCAAGCCGCAGGCGGATTTCCCGGCGTTTGTGCAGAAGGTGCGTAAGGCGAAGCTGGCGAACAAGCAACGTCTGGCGGAGTACGTGGCCGAGCATCTGGATGTGGTTATCGATCCTGAGGCGTTGTTCGACGTGCAGATCAAGCGCATTCATGAGTACAAACGGCAACTGCTCAATCTGTTGCACATCATTACGCTGTATAACCGCATCAAGGATGAACCCAAGGCCAAGCGCGTGCCGCGCGTGGCGATTTTCGCGGGCAAAGCGGCGTCGGCCTACTACATGGCGAAGCACATCATCAACTTGATCAACGATGTGGCGGCGGTGATCAACCACGATCCCGACATGCACGACAAGCTGAAGGTGGTGTTTATTCCCAACTACAGCGTCAGTCTGGCGCAAGTAATTATTCCTGCTGCCGATCTGTCCGAGCAGATCTCGCTGGCGGGGACCGAAGCCTCCGGCACCAGTAACATGAAATTTGCGCTTAATGGGGCATTGACCATCGGTACACTTGATGGGGCCAACGTGGAAATGTTGGAGCACATTGGCGAAGAGAACATGTTTATTTTTGGCAACACCACGGAACAGGTGGAGGCGCTGCGCAAGAACGGCTACAACCCGCGTGAAATTTACGAGAAGGATGAGGAACTGCGTCGGGTGCTTACGCAGATCGCTACCGGCGTTTTCAGCCCAAGCGATCCCAGACGCTACGGCGATCTGTTCGATTCGTTGGTGAATTTTGGCGACCATTGGCAACTGTTGGCGGATTATCGCAGCTATGTCGATACCCATGACCGGGTGGACGAGCTGTATCGCAACCCGGATGAATGGGCGCGCAGGAGCATCCTCAATATCGCCAATATGGGTAACTTCTCGTCTGACCGCACCATTCAGGAGTATGCCGACGATATCTGGGATATCAAACCGATACGGCTGTAACTTCCCCCCACGTCATCCTCGTCTTTTCTCACGTCATCCTCGGCGAAAGCCGGGGATCTCTGTGAGGATAAACGCGTTTCTTCGGCAAGAGATTCCCGCCTGCGCGGGAATGACGGTGGGGGGCGGGATCACCCGCGTGATTACTCTCCTGTACCGTAATACAGTTTCCCGATTTTAATCAGCGGCCTGCCCTGCGATTTGCGGTGCAGATTGCTGTCGCGCAGAGAATAAACGCAACCGCAGTATTCTTGCTGATAAAACTGCTCCCGCTTGCTGATCTCTATCATGCGCGCAGAGCCGCCCCCTTTACGCCAGTTGTAATCCCAGTACACCATGCCCGAGTAATGCGAGGCGGCACGCTGGCCGCAGTCATTAATTTGCTGCATGTTTTTCCAGCGTGAGATGCCGAGTGAACTGCTGATCACGCTAAAGCCGTTTTCCGCCGCATACAGCGCGGTGCGCTCGAAGCGCATATCAAAACACATGGTGCAGCGCACGCCGCGCTCCGGTTCCCACTCCATGCCTTTTGCCCGTTCGAACCAGTTATCCATGTCGTAATCGGCATCGACAAACGGCACCCCGTGCTGCTCTGCGAAGCGAATATTCTCTTCCTTGCGGATGAGATACTCCTTCTGCGGATGAATATTGGGGTTGTAGAAAAAAATGGTGTAGTTAATTCCTGATGCCTGAATGGCTTCCATCACTTCCCCTGAACACGGGGCGCAGCAGGAATGCAGCAGGAGTTTGTCTGCCCCGTTTGGCAGCGTCAGTATCGGGCGTTTCAATGCAGTGCTGGTCATATATTCTTTTATCTGGCTGGCTATACTTGCCTGAAGTGTAGCATTGCATACGTGCAGGATGGCTAACGGCTTCATCCGGTGCGTTTTCTTGCAACGTCGGCTGCGCGTTTTTTGCGCAGGGCGATTTTCATGATCTGTCTCATTTCCAGTGTAAATTCCCACCCTTTTTCTGGGGAAATAGGTAGAATTTCCGGCCCTGATAACCCCCTGTGTTGAAGAGTTGACCGTGTCCACAAGCCTGATTGTTCCTGAACGCCATCTGTTTTCTTACCCGCGCTACTGGGCCGAGTGCTACGGCACTGCGCCATTTTTGCCGATGAGCCGCGCTGAGATGGATGAACTGGGCTGGGACAGTTGCGATATCGTGCTGGTGACGGGAGATGCCTATGTGGATCATCCCAGCTTCGGCATGGCGATCGTCGGCAGGATGCTGGAGTCGCAGGGGTTCCGAGTTGGGATTATTGCCCAGCCGGATTGGACGCAGAAAAACGACTTTATGCGTTTGGGCAAGCCGAACCTGTTTTACGGCGTGACGGCGGGCAATATGGACTCGATGATCAACCATTACACCGCCGATCGCAAAGCGCGCCATGATGATGCGTATACGCCAGATAATATCGCCGGTAAACGTCCGGACCGCGCCACGCTGGTTTATACTCAGCGCTGCAAGGAAGCTTTTAGCGATGTGCCGGTGGTGCTGGGCGGCATTGAAGCCAGCCTGCGCCGCATCGCCCATTACGACTATTGGTCGGATAAGGTGCGACGTTCGGTGCTGGTGGATGCCAAGGCCGATCTGTTGATCTACGGCAACGGCGAGCGGCCGCTGGTGGAAATTGCACACCGCCTGGCGGCGGGAGAACCTATCAGCTCGATTGTGGACGTGCGCAATACCGCCGTGCTGCGTAAAACCGCGCTGCCTGGCTGGACGGGGGTGGATTCCACGCGTCTGGACAGCCCTGGCCGCATTGAGCCTATCCTCAATCCCTACGGTGATGATTTGCCCTGCGTGGCGCACACGGTAAAAGGCTCCACCAGCGGCAAGCCCATCACCGTGCGGGCACACAAGCCAAAGCCGTGGGAAAAAACCTATGTGCTGCTGCCCTCGTTTGAAAAAGTGATAAACGACAAGGTGATGTACGCGCACGCCTCTCGCATCCTGCATCATGAAACCAATCCGGGCAGTGCGCGTGCGCTGATGCAAAAACACGGCGACCGCTATGTGTGGATTAATCCACCGGCCATTCCGTTGCAAACGGATGAGATGGACGCGGTCTATGCCTTGCCGTATCAACGGGTGCCGCACCCCTCCTATGGCACATCGCGCATCCCGGCTTATGACATGATTCGCTTTTCCATCAATATCATGCGCGGCTGTTTTGGCGGATGTGCGTTCTGCTCGATCACCGAACACGAAGGGCGCATCATTCAAAGCCGTTCGCAAGAGTCGATTGTGCAGGAAATTGAAGCGATCCGTGATGAAGTGCCGGGATTCACCGGCATTATCTCCGATCTGGGCGGACCCACCGCCAATATGTACATGCTGCGCTGCCAGTCGCCCAAAGCGGAGCAAACCTGCCGCCGCGCGTCTTGCGTCTATCCTGAAATTTGCGCGCACATGGATACCAACCATGAGCCGACCATTCAGCTCTATCGCCGTGCCCGCGCCCTTAAGGGCATCAAGAAGGTGCTGATTGCCTCTGGGGTACGCTACGATCTGGCGGTAGAAGATCCACGCTATATCAAGGAATTGGCCGAGCACCACGTGGGCGGCTACTTGAAGATTGCGCCAGAGCACACGGAACAAGGGCCATTATCGAAGATGATGAAGCCCGGCATGGGCAGCTACCACCGTTTTAAAGAGCTGTTTGATACCTACTCGCGTCAGGCGGGAAAAGAGCAGTATCTGATCCCGTACTTTATTTCCGCTCACCCCGGCACGCGCGATGAGGATATGGTCAATCTGGCGCTGTGGCTGAAAAAGAACCGCTTCCGGCTGGATCAGGTGCAAAACTTCTATCCTTCACCGCTCGCCAGCTCTACCACTATGTATTACAGCGGTAAGAATCCGCTCAGCAAGGTGGATTATCACAGTGAAGAAGTGGTGGTGCCGCGTGGCGATCGCCAGCGCCGTTTGCATAAAGCGCTGCTGCGCTATCACGATCCGGCTAACTGGGCGCTGATCCGTGAAGCGTTAACCGCGATGGGCATGAAGCACCTGATCGGTAATCGCCGTGAATGTCTGGTGCCAGTGGTAACGGTTGATGAGCGCCGCAATGTCAAACCCGCTCACAAACGAAATGCGGCGCAGGATAAAACCGCGCAGCCCGCGCTCACCCGTTTCACCGGGGAAGGTCGGCGGCCTGCGGTGAAGAAAAGCGTTGGAAAAGCCAGCAATAAGCAGGGGCAGGTCGGAAAGCGGTGAGTGAGCCATTACCTCACGCTTGCGTCACGGCCTGATAAAGCCACTGTAACCGGACGCGCAGAAACTGCACCGCCTGATGTTTGCGTGACAGCAGGGTTTCCACGGGGATGCCGGTTTCCTGCGCCAGCTGTTTGAAGCTGTAGCCCTGCAATTCGGTTTTTTCAAAGGCTTCTCGTTGCAGCGGCGGCATCTCTTCCAGTGCTGCCGCCAACTCTTCCCATACCAGTTGGTACAGATAGGCATCCTCCGCGCTGTCAGGTGGGCTGAACAGAATATCGGCCAGTTCATCGCCTTCCGGCCAGCTCTCCGTTGCCATTTCTGTAAGCGCTATGTCGTGTTGCTTGCGCGAGCGATCGACCAACTCGTTGCGCGCAGCACGAAATAGCCAGGCAGAGACGTGCTCTATCGGGTCGAGGTAGCTGTCGGCTTTGATCAGCCGATAGCTGATTTCCTGAAAGATATCTTCCGCTTCCGCCGTGTTGCGCGTGCGTCGGGCAATAAACGCACGCAGTCGTCGTTGACAGGCTTCCAGCGCGGTGAGCAGAACGTTTTGCCTTTGCATGGCGTTCGCCATTACTCCGTTTTTCCGCTTTGGTCGGCGGGTTTTTCGCTTGGCACCGGGGCGTCATCCTGACTGTCATGACACGCTTGATGTCTACCACGACGGTGCGCGAAAGGGCCGTGATGAAAACGGTGACCGCAGTGGTCCCCCTGTGGGCCAAATCCCCGTTGGTGGAAAAAGGCGTCACGCTGTTCCTGACTCATGGCTAACCAACGCTCACGCATTTCGCGCCCGTGGCGGCCAAAAAATCCGCGATAGCCGATGCCACCAAACAGTATCTTACACAGGATCAGCAGCCCCAGCGCCTGGAAAAAGCCAATGCTTTGGACGCCAAAAATGGCGGGCAGCAAGGCATTCCACAGCAGCATCACCAGTGTGGCAATCGCCACAACCGCCAGCAGCCCAATACCCAGCATTTTAAATTTACGATCGTGCATCTCATCTACTCCGTGTTGTTCTGATAAAGAGGTAGACGAATCAGGCGGAGAAATATTTGCATCAGGAGGCAAATTTTTTAAAAAAAAGGGGCTGGAGCGAAAGGCGGTGCGTCGGAATAGCGGTGTGATGCCGTTAGGCAGAGAGCATTAGCCGTTGACGCAGTGGGCAGGAGCGAGGCTGTTATCCGCGAGCGGATCGTCTAAGGCTTCAATCTTGCCTTGTTCTGTCAGGTGGTAGGTGACACCGGCAACAATGCCGTTTTCCCCTTCGTACACGGTGATAAAACGCAGGCGTTTACCGTCATGGTAGCTGAGTGCTGCACAGCCACCGACGCCCAGCGTGAACTGTTGCACGCTGCCGCTAGAGCAAAACACGCTGTCGGCACCGCTGGCCTGTAGCGTGACGTTATCGCCGCTGTTGGTGATGCGACTGCCTGCCCCCTGCGTGTGGATATGACTGCCATCGCCGGCATTCGCCACGCGCGTTGACGCGCCTTGGCTGGCGAGGTAATTGCGTCTGCCGCTGCTGGTGATGTGAGTGCCGCGACCGGCACTGCTGATTTTGGTCGCATTGCCGCAGTTGGCAATGCGCGCACGATCGCCCAACGCGCTGAGGCGGCAGTTCTGCCCGGTATTGCTCATTTTGGCGGCAAAGCTGCTGCTTACCAACTGGCAGCCGTAGCCTGCGTTGGCGATACTGCCGTTATCGCCAGATTGGCCGATAAAGTTGCCGTTGCCGGTGGCGGCCAGGTTGCTCTGAAAGCCGGAGCAGCCGATATTCAAAGCATGATCGCCGCTGGCAAATTGCAAGGTGCACGACAGCATCGGCGTGAAGCGGCCAGTGGCGTGGCCGCGCGGGGTGATGCGCAACTGCTCTGCCTGACTGTGCGTGAGTTGCGCCGCCATCGCTCTGGCACTGCCGATCTCCTGTTCAAGAAACGCCAGTGCGCCAAAGCTGTGCGCATAGGCATAATCCACCAGACTTTCCAGCCAGGCGCTGTGACCCTCGCCAATCAGCGCCTCATGAATTGCCTGATAGCTGCCGCCCGTTGGAAAACGTCGCAGGAACCAGCGATACACGTCGCGGCTGACGTGCAGCGCGCGCAGCTGTTCACGCGTAATGTGTGGTTCTCCGTGGGTCGGCATCATGGGCGCTCCGTTAGTGCCTGTGGTAGCCATCGACCATACTGCGGAAGGTCTGGGTCGGCGTGCGCCCGGTGGTGCACAGATAGAGATGCCCACAGATAAAGAACACGCTGAGTACCGCCAGCATAAAATGCACCGGCAGCAGCCAGGCTTTCACCAGGACCCATCCGGCGGGCAGCCACAGCGGGTTATGCAACACAACGCCTGAGAGCAGCAGTAGCGGCACCAGACTGTACATCACCCCCAGATAAGCCACCTGCTGTAGCGGGTTGAATTTGGCGCGCGGTGTGGCCGGGAACGGATGGTCTTCGCCTTTGATAATGCCGTAGAGATAAAAGCGCACTTGCAGAAAAGCCCGCTGGCCCCATCCTTGCCGCTCGATAACGTAATGGTGTCCGTTGCCGCCCAGCGCATTAATCAGCACAAACGCCAGCCAGCACACCAGTAACAGATAGCCGCACAGGCTGTGCAGCGACACCAACAGCGCAGTATCGTGCACGCCGAGCAGCGCAAAGTGGTTGATGAAACCGCTCGCCAGCAACAGGATAAACAGCAGCGCGTTGCTCCAGTGCCACAGGCGTACTGCACGCGAGTAGAGATACACCTTCTCCTCGTGTCCGGCGGCATGCGGTGCAGCGAAGCGGTAACGCAGGAAACCGTGCAGCGCCAACACGCCCAGCATGCCGACAAACGCCACGCCAGCCAGAATCAGCCAGATAGGCCAATAGTCGGGGGTGTAGAGATAAACATACTGATACAGCTGGGACTGAAATTGCTCAGCGTTAGCCATGATATTCATACGTTCACCTTCTTCACTTCGTGGGGGCCCGGCCGACGATAGAGGTGCGGTTTGCCCACATTTGGCAACTGATACTCATAGTAGTCGTGTGTTTTCAGCCAGTTTTGCACCACCTCGCTGTCCTCCCGTCCGAAGATCAGGGCATTTTGCGGGCAGGCACTGACGCAAATCGGCGGGAACCCTTTCATCAGGCGCGATTCCAGACAGAAGTCGCATTTATCCGCCACATGGGTCACTGGGTTCAGGTAGCGCACCTGATACGGGCATGCGGAGATGCAGTAGCTGCAACCAATGCACTTGGGCTTATCCACCCGCACGATCCCGTTGCTGTCGTCGCGGTAGGACGCACCCGTCGGGCAGACGGTAATGCACGGCGCATCTTCGCACTGCTGGCAAGAGTGACGGAAAAAGTGATAAGTATTACCGGATTCAGGCGGCGTCATCGCAATGTGCGCAATGCTCATGCGCGCCGCGCCGGTAGGCACCTTATTGACCTTATGACAGGCAACGGTACAGATATTACAGCCGTTGCACTTCACTTCATCATGGATCATGGCATAGCGCACGGGGGCGCCTTTTTCCGCTTTACCCAATGCCGAGAAAACCGGTGCGCTGAAAAAAATCACCGACCCCATGCCGAGGACAAATTTACGGCGTGAGCATGTCATCTTCCATGCCTCCCAGAAAGTACGTTATTCATTGTGATCCACGCATACCGGGCGCGCGGGCTAGGGGTTCTCATATTGTTCCACCTCAATCCATTCACAGAGCCCTTGGGCTTTGCCAACACTCATGTAGCGGTCGCTGTACAGATAGATGGCACCGTTGGAGGCTTCTACCGGGTGAATATCCTGATAAGCCTCGGTGTCGGCGAGAAAGCGCAAGGTGCTTGCGATCTTGTCGTCATCAAATCCATACGGGTGCAGCGCCAACATGCCGGCCTTGAACGGACGCGGATAGGTCTCGCACTCAAAGCGGACGGTCTGCGCCAACGTAGCGCAGGCATCCTGCTCGTGCGTAAAGACCAAAATCCGCGCGTAGTTATGGCTCATGTAACGGTCGGAGTAGTAGAAACAGGTGTCCTGCTGCGCTATTTCGACGATATCTCTGCCTTGTTCTTCGGCACGAATCTGCATCAACAGGACATCCAGCTCCTCTTCGCTTAACGCGCAGGGCGGCGCTAACAGCTCGCACCGATCCACCACCGCACCGTTGGCAGAGCAGCCACGCAGGTAATCCGCCAGAACGAGGTGGGGGGCTTTGGGCTCCTCCTCTACCGGCGTGGTTTCCTGCGCTGTCGGTGCATCGCGCAGTGCGTTGCTTAACGGCAGCAACAACCTGCGCCGGCGCAGGTCCGGTGCATCGCTGTCTGCAACGTCCTCTGTGGCGGCAAGCGCCGCATCCGGCAATTCATCAGCAGGCGTTGTTTGGCTATCCACAACAGTTTTCATGATTGATGCCTTGTACTCAGGCCGGCAACAGGTTGTGCGCCGCCAAATCGTCTGCGATTTCTTTCAGGTCAAGACGCTCCAAAACGGCACGCGTCGGGCAGCCCAGTTCAGGGTCCCAGCCCATGGCGCTGTAGAACATCGTCAACGATTTCTGCACGTCGTCGCGATCCATCTTGTCGGTGCCCTCGCTGAACGCGGGCAGTTTCGGATCCTTATCGAACACCCAGTCACAGATCTGATCGTGCTCACGGCGCATATCCATGGTGTTCATCAACTTGACGGTGTAGGCGCGGTGTAACGTGAAGATGCGTTCTGCCGCCAGATCGAGGCTGGCTTCGGTGGTATCTTCGCCGGTGACGGCAGCAAAGAATTTCGCCTCCATCGCCAGATCGCCGCGGTAGTTACGGCTTTTGTGCGGTGATACCGTCATCGGCCACACCCAGTTACACAGCGTCACGGCGTCGTGCAGGCAGCTTCTCAGCAGCGTCCACTTGGCGTAATCAATCTTGTAGCGGTTGATGGGGGTGTAGCTTTTGGTTTCGTCAAAAGCGTCAGCAGAGCCGAACAGCTCAGCGGCGATCTCTTTTTGCAGCTTGAGCGGCAGGCCGCTGCCAATGTAGTTAATGTGGGTGTGCGTCATGGCATCGCGGTTGAACATGCAGTTGACGATTGTCCCCACCTGCGCCGAGGCTTCGTTGGCATGGTGCACCGGGAAGCCCATGGGCGACCACAGCTTGTTTTTGGCGTAATTCCAATATTCGGGCCCGAGATTCCAGCGCTCTGCGATGAAATAGGAGCCGTCGGACAAATGGCTGAACTCGCCAATGCGGTGGGCCAGACGATGGTAGATATCCTTGATAAAGTTCGGATCGCCTTCTTCCATCAGCTTCCAGGGAATGGACGCATACTCTTCGGCGGGCAATACGCGTTTGAACACGCCGTGGGTATGACAGTAGGTGAAGTCCCGGTGCAATTGACCGTAGTTACACCACAATCCCATGTCGTCGAAGATGCTCAGACCGACCAGGTTTCCGACCACGTTGCCATCGCCTTTTTCCGCGATATCTTTGGGGCCGTTGGGGAAGATGGTGGTGTGTACAAAGTTGGCTACACAGGTGTTTCCGCCGGTGGTCGGGCCGCCAAACTGCTTGGCCTGCGGCACGTTAAGCTGCGACATACAGCGGATCGGGCAGGAGTGGCATCCGCCCATTTTCACCGTGTATTTTTCCGCTGCGGGTCCCAGATCGAAGGTGGATTTCATGGTGCGGAAACCGACGGTGTTCTGGTTGCCCGGCGGGATTTCGCCGGTTTCAATCGGGCCGCCTTCCGCCGCCTGCCAGTACAGGCCTTTACGCGCGGTCCAGCGTGATTTCGGGTCAGAATATTCAGCCCATGCTTGTGGTGTGCTCGGGACAACGTGGTTATTGTTGGCACCGATGAGCTGCGTCATCATGTATTCGTTGAGCGCTTTGAGTTCTTCGCGATTCGCGACGTTAACGCCGTGGCTACCCCACACCGCGATGGCTTTGAGATTTTTGGAACCGAGCACCGCACCTACGCCTGCGCCACCGCTGTGGTTGCGGCTATTTAGAATGCCGGAGAGCGGCACCAGATTTTCCCCGGCCGGGCCGATAGCCGCGACGCAGGTTTCTTCACTGGTGGCGCGACAAATTTCTTCGGTGGTGGCTCGCGTGCCTTTTCCCCATAGGAAAGCGGCATTTTCAATGTTAACTTCATCGTTCTGAATATTAATCCAGACCGGTTTTTCTGCTTTGCCTTCAATAATAATGGCGTCGTAGCCCGCATATTTCATGTAGGCGGCAAAGAACCCCCCCATATGCGCATCAACAACCAGATGGCCCCGGGTAAAGGTCGACAGTGAGGTAATATTGACGCGCGAACTGCACGGTGCGCCGGAGCCGGTCAGCGGTCCGACGGCGAAAACAACTTTATTGCCCTCATCGAAAGGTTTTGTTCCGGCTGGCACCTCGTCGTACATGATTTTATAGCCAAAGCCCATCCCGCCAACCATCTTTTTATATTGGCTGGAATCTTCTTTGCTGATGGTGCCGGTGCTCAAGTTGATACGTAATATATTACCTGTCCAACCGTTAATCATAATTTTTCTTCCTGCGTATGAAACGCCGCGTGAATAAGGGGATAACGCCCGTTGCCGTTATCAGACGGTAATCTCTTTCCACTCGATAATGGATAATGCCCCGGTCGGACATGCCGTCGCGCATTCACCGCACAGAATGCATTTGCCCGATTTTTTGGTCTGCGGGTTAACGGTTGCCATCATCCAGGGGCAGGCGGTGGTACAAGCGGCGCAGCCGATGCAGCGTTTAGTGTCCACGGCGATGCTGCCATGCTCTTCATTGAAGGCGATGGCCTTGATCGGGCAGACCTTCATGCATTCGGGGTCTTTACACTGCCGACAGGTGTCAGTGGTGAAATTGAGATCGCCGTACAGGCCGCCGCCGGAGCCCAGCCCACCGTCGCCGTAGTAGAAATGGCGATGGATTTTGACGCGTGAGAAATAGGAACCAACGCTACCGTCATTAAACGACGTGCAGGCAGTTTCGCAGCGATGACACCCGGTGCAGCGGGCACGGTTTGTCACCAGCACGCCTTTGGGGGTGGTCGTCAGCCCGATAACGCCGCTGTCGATCTGTTCCTGTCGGCATCCCAACAGTGAAAGCAGTGCTGGCGCAATGGTGATCCCTGCCAGGCCTTTGCCTGAAATACGCAGGAATTCGAGTCTTGTTAGTCCCAGATCCAATAAAGGACGCTCAACCTGATTAGGCATTTAATTTTCATCCTCCGCATACCCGAATACATGAGCACGGAAATCAACGCAGTACAAAACACACAACAAGGCGGCAAGAAATAACGTGACAGTGAACACTAACCGTTGTATAAAATAGTTAATAACGATATCTCATCACAACGGCTTATTACCCGCGTCTGTTTTGCGAACTGACTTACGATGCAATGTTGAATAGGACGGAGATCATGACTTGCCATCAGGGCTAATAATATAGTACTTGATATGCAATTTATTACTCCGTTAATCATTAATAAGAATGGGTATTTTATTGTTTTTATTCTGTGAGCTATATCGTAGAAAAATAAATAGCCCTTTATTTTTTGTGGTTATTGATTATTATTCTTATTTACATCCTGCCAGATATAACTCTTATTCATCACTTTTCTTCTTGTGATAAATATATTCCCCGATTTTATATTCTCTTAACAAAATAAATCACATTGTGCGCAATGTTTATTAGCATTCGTTTATTATTTACTGTTATGACCAGAATTAATTCCTGATGGATCGTTCAGTTTTGATTTGAGCGCGAGAGGCACTATTGAGTGGAGTAGCAAAAAATGACCATGGCGATTATTTTGAAGGGAGAAAGACGCCATAAACGACGAAATGTTACCACATGCTGCGTATAAAAAACGAACAGGTTACCTTTCGGTAACCTGTTCGCTGGAGGAGCGGTGTGGCAGGAAAATTATTGTGCGGCAACCTTCGATTGACGATAGGCGCTTAACCAGTCAGTGACGCGCTGTTTCTGCTCATCATTGAGCCACATGCCCAGTTTGGTACGACGCCAGATGGCATCTTCCACGCTGACAACCCACTCTTTATCGGCCAGATAGCGCAATTCAGCTTCGTAGAGATCGTGTCCGAAGTTTTCGCCGAGGTCATGAATGCCGGTGGCGTTCGTCAGGATTAGCTCGCTGTGGGAACCGTAGGTGCGGGCATAGCGACGCGCCAGCGATTCCGGCAGGTTGAAACGACGGCGCAACGCAGCGGCGTACTCATCGCGCGTACCGGCCAAATCGCCACCGGGCAGCACCGCGTTTTGTGTCCAGGCCTGACCACTGTGAGGATAGTATTTTGCCAGCTTCTCCATCGCATGTTCTGCCAGCTTGCGGTAGGTGGTCAGCTTGCCGCCAAACACCGACAGCAGAGGCGCTTTACCGTGCTCATCCGCCACTGACAGCGTGTAATCGCGGGTAATGGCCTGCGGAGAATCCGACTCGTCATCGCACAGCGGGCGTACGCCGGAATAGGTCCATACGATATCATCACGCGTCAGCGTCTTTTTGAAGTGATCGTTGTAGACATCCAGCAAATAGGCGGTTTCTTTGTCGTCGATCTTCACGTCATGCGGATCGCCGTGGTATTCCACGTCAGTGGTGCCGATGATCGAGAACTCATCCTGCCACGGAATCACAAACACGATGCGGTTATCTTTATTTTGCAGAATGTAGGACTGCGGTTCGTCGTGCACGCGGGGCACGACAATGTGGCTGCCTTTGATCAGGCGAATGCCATAAGGGGATTTCAGCTCCAGCCCGTGATCGAAGAACTCTTTCACCCAAGGGCCCGTGGCGTTGACCAGCCCTTTCGCCTGCCAGGTGTGGGTTTCGCCCGTCACGCTGTCGACGGCATCGATGATCCACAGATCGCCTTCGCGACGCGCCCGCGTCACTTTGGTGCGGGTGCGCACTTCGCCACCACGTTTTACCACTTCCTGCGCGTTCAACACCACCAGACGCGCATCGTCTACCCAGCAGTCTGAATATTCGAAACCGCGCGTTAATTCGGGTTTCAGCACCGAGTCTTTGCCGAATTTCAGGCCGTGGCTGGCGGGCAGGCTGACACGTTTGCCCAAATTGTCATACATAAACAGCCCGATACGGATCATCCAGGCCGGGCGCAGGTGTGGCTGATGGGGCAAACGGAAGCGCATTGGGAAGATGATGTGCGGTGCCATCTTCAGCAATTTTTCACGCTCGGAGAGCGCTTCGCTCACCAAACGAAACTCGTAATGTTCCAGGTAGCGCAGGCCGCCGTGGATCAATTTTGAACTGGCAGAGGAGGTGGCGCTGGCGAGATCCTGTGCTTCCAACAGCAGCACCGACAAGCCACGGCCCGCGGCATCGGCTGCTATGCCTGCGCCGTTGATGCCCCCACCGATTACGATAAGGTCTTTGGTTTCCACGCGTTCTCCTCCGTGTCCAAAAAAAGGTCAAAATGTTCGTTTTCGAGCATTATCATAATCGAAAACAAACACCACAGCCAAGGATTAACCAAATAAAAACATTTAGGCGTGATGCAGATAACATATTGTTGAAGGTTGTCACATAAAGTATAGGGGATTGGTGCGAGGAAGGGCGCGTAATTGGCGGAGAATGCGGTCATTTCTCGCGTTGGCGAGGAATGACCGTCGAGGCGCTATTTTTGCCCGTAGTAGGCGTTCGGACCGTGTTTGCGATTAAAGTGCTTATGCTGCAACGCGCTGTCGAGTGGGCGCAGATGAGGGTTCAGCGTGCAGGCGAGCCAGGCCATGCGTGCTACCTCTTCCAGCACCACCGCATTGTGCACCGCTTCTTCAGCGTCTTTGCCCCAGCAGAACGGCCCATGCTGGTAGGCAATAATGCCGGGCGTGTGCAGCGGATTACGCTCTCCCAGCGTCTGGGCAATGACCACACCGGTATTTTTTTCGTACTCCTGCTCCACTTCTTGCGCCGTCAGCGGACGGGTGCAGGGAATATCGCCAAAAAAATAGTCGGCGTGCGTGGTGCCGAGCGCAGGAATATCCAACCCCGCCTGTGCCCAGGCGGTGGCGTGAGTGGAGTGGGTGTGCACAATCCCCCCCATTTGCGGATAACGACGATACAACTCCAGATGCGTCGGGGTATCCGAGGAAGGGCGATAACGCCCTTCGACCTGATTGCCCTGTAAATCGATCACCACCATATCGTCGGCCTGCATCACCTCATAGGCAACGCCGCTGGGTTTGATAACCACCAGACCGCGTTCGCGGTCGATCGCACTCACATTCCCCCAGGTATAAGTCACCAGACCGTGTCGAGGCAGGGCCATATTGGCTTCAAAGACCCGTTGCTTCAGTTGCGCTGTCATGCGGCTTCCTCCACGTGCAAACCGGCGCGTTCCATGCGCTGTTTCACCCAGTCGCGCGCCGCGATCACTTCCTTAATGGGGTCCGGGGCATTTTCGCTCCACATCTCAATCAGATAAGGGCCGCGGTAGCCGCTCTCTTTCAGCGTGGTAAAACAGCGTTCGAAATCCACGACGCCAGTGCCAAAGGGGACGTTTTTGAAGACGCCGGGGCGGGTATCTTTCACGTGCACCGCGACAATGTGGCCCTGGCCCGCGCGCAGTTCCATCTGCACATCGTTATCCCAGGCCGAAAGGTTACCGATATCGGGATAGAGCTGAAACCACGGGTTGTTCAGGTAGTTGGCATAGCCCAGCGCTTTGCTGATGGAGTTCATCAGGGGATAATCCATGATCTCCATGGCCAGCGTAACCTGTGCGCGGCTCGCCATTTCTACCGCTTGTTGCAGACCGTCACGAAAACGCTCACGGGTAATCTCATTGGCTTCCTGATAATAGACATCGTAGCCGGCCAACTGAATCACGCGAATCCCCACATCCTGCGCCAGCGCGATCGCTTTATGCATGATGGCAAGCCCTTGATTGCGAATAGCGTCATCCTGCGAGCCCAGCGGGAAGCGGCGGTGCGCGCTCAGGCACATGGAAGGCACCCGAATGCCGGTAGTGGCGATGGCATTGACCAGCGCCAGACGCTGTTCACGATCCCAATCCAGCCGGGCCAAGCGCGCATCGGTTTCATCCAGCGACATTTCGACGAAATCAAAGCCCAGTTCGCGCGCCAACTGTAAGCGTGCCAGCCAACTTTCACCGGGAGGCAGCGCTTTTTCGTAGATGCCCAGCGGCACCGCTTTTGTCAGCATGTTGCTTCCCTTAGCCCCACAGTTGGGCAATTCGGCGTTTAAACTCACGGGCGGCCTCGACCGGGCTTGCCGCATCGCGGATGCTGCGTCCGGCGATAAAGACGTGAATCGGGATGCCCTGAAACAGCGGCAGATCGTCCAGCGCCAGACCGCCGGTGACGGTGACTTTAAAGCCCATTTCGGCCAGGCGCTTGATGGCGCTGATGTCGGTTTCGCTCCAGGCGACGCCAGCGGCCTGTGCATCCCGGCTGCGGTGATACACCACTTGCTGAATCCCTGCCGTGCGCCAGGCTTCCGCCTGTTCCCAGGTCCAGAAACCGGTCAGTTCGATCTGCACATCGCCGTCGAATTCGCGCGCTACCGCCAGTGCGCCCGCGGCGGTGTTGATGTCAGCGCAGCAGATCACGGTGACCCAATCGGCATTGGCTTCAAAACACATACGTGACAGAATTTTCCCCGCGTCGGCAATTTTGGCATCAGCCAGCACAATCTTGTGCGGATAGAGCGCTTTCAGATCGCGCACGGCGCGCACCCCTTCGCCCACGCATAAAATGGTGCCGACTTCGATAATGTCCACCTCTTCGGCGATCAGACGGGTGGTGTTGTAGGCATCGGACAGCGTCTGGTTATCCAGCGCAACTTGTAACATCGGTAACTGTGGCATCGGGGACTCCTTATTCCGTCGCGGCCAGCGTGGCGCGATCGATCAGATCCAAAACATCCTGCTCGGTGCGGCAGGCGCGCAGGCGATCAAAATTCGCCTCATCCTCAAACAGATTAACGATCTGCATAATGCCCACCTCTTGGTGAGCGGTAGCATCCTCGGCGGCCAGCGTGATCAGCAGATCCACCGGATCGTTATCTTCATGGTTGAACGGCAGCGGGGTTTTTAGTGTCACCAGCGCGAAGCCGGTTTTCTTCACCCCTTCCTCCGGGCGTCCATGGGGCATGGCGAGCCCGGGAGCGATAACAAAATAGGGGCCAAAACGTTCGACGCCATCGAGAATCGCCTGGTAGTAGCGCGGCTCAACCACGTCAGCCGCGACCAGTAGATCGACGCCGATTTTGACCGCTTCCTGCCAGGTGGTGGCCTCCGCTTGCAGGCGGATTGACCGGTTTTCCAGCAGCGAATCGCGCAGCTTCATGGAAACTCCTTACGCTTTGGCGTCCTGAGGGAAGTGGGCATTGATCACCTCCATCAGCTTGGGACCAAACTCGGCGGCAGAGAGCATATTGCGCACCCCGACGACGTACTTGTTGCCGCTCACGGTAATCTCATCCGCCACGTGGGTTGAGGCGATAATGATGTCCGCGCCGCTCAGCTCTGCTTTATATTCCCCGACGGCACAGCTATTGACGGTGTGTGCCACCCCTTGTTGGGTCAGGAACTGATCCACCTTCATCTTCATGATCATGGAACTGCCTTGCCCACAGCCGCATACGGCCAGAATCCGAACTGTCATGGTGCTTTCTCCAGCGTCATTGCGCGGTGGTTTGCGCGAGTTGTTTTTCTGCATCTTCTTCAGCGCGCAGCGTGCGGCTGGCAAAGTACATGTAGGCCACCGCGATGAGGATCACCACGCCCATAAACCACAGGCCCAGCGTCATGCCTTGCATCAGCGGCGGTGCCAGAATTGACCAGTCCGCCATGCCCATCCAGGCCGACAGTCCGGTGAGTTTTATCGCCCATACGCAGCCAAAAATCTCAATCATCCCCATCACCAGACAGATTTTCAGCGCCGCGCGCCAGCCGCCAAAGTGGTTGGCAAACACGCCGATGGTGGCGTTGGAGAAGAACATCGGGATAAAGCCGGGGATGATCATGATGGGCGAACCAATCCCAATCAGAATGCCAACGGCGATCAGCTGGCCGATGGTGCCCCACATAAAGCCCCATACCACCGCATTGGGGGCGAAGCTGTAGATGGCGGCGCAGTCGATGGCCAGCACGGCACCGGGGATCAGGCGCTGAGAGATGCCGTTAAAGGCTTCGGACAGCTCGGCAACGAACATGCGCACGCCCTGCACGATGATGAAAATGGCTACGGCGAATTGGAAACCGGTTTGCAGGATATAAACGGTCCAGTGGGTCTTGCCTGCCATCTTCTGCACCGTATCGATACCGAACGACAGCAGGATTGCGCCAAAGAACACGGTCATCACGATGGCGGTAGAGACGATGTTGTCATGGAAGATATTTAACCAGCCGGGCAGCTTCAGATCTTCGACGCTCTCTTCCTTTTTCCCCAGATAGGGGGCGAGCTTGTAGGCCAGCCAGGAGGCGAACTGCTGCTGGTGGCCAATGGAGAAACCGCAGCCGTCGGTTACTTCCTGCGTCGGCTTGTACATCATGTTGGAGGTGATCCCCCAATAGAGCGACACCAGCACGGCGCTGCACAGGATGGTGGTCCACATCGGGTAACCGAGAATATAGAAGAACACCGCCAGCAAACCCGCCTGCTGAAACATGATATGGCCGGTGAGCATAATGGTGCGAATGCCGGTAATGCGGCGCAACAGGACATACACAATGTTCAGCGCCAGCGCCAGCAACACCGCATAGCCGACCCAACTGTAGGCATCGCCCATGCGTTCGATGGTGGCCATCATCGAGGCGTAGGTGTCAGAGATGGCACCGTTGATTTGGTACACCTCGGACATCTTGGCGACCACGGGTTTGAAGGTGCCGGTCAGGATGCCTGAACCTGCTTGTAACAGCATAAAGCCGATGATCGTCTTGATGGTGCCCTTGATGATCACCGTGGCGCTTTTGCGCAACAGCAGGTAGCCGAGAAAGGTCACAATGCCAAGCAGTAAGGGAGCGTTGGTCATGACCTGATTAAAGAAAATGGTGAAGATGTTGTAGAGAGTTTCCATGGAACACTCCAATCGATTTTTATTATTACCGTTTTACTGCTATTGCCTGCCATCGCAGCCTGCTGACGAGCAGCGGCGTTGTGGCTGGCATAACCGGGCGTAGGGACTTCAGTAATCACGAGTAATCGTATTGAGATTTTTGTTGATTGTTTGTGATTAAACTCGCAATTCTCATGGCGCTTAAGATCATTCGATAATCATCTTTTATTTTTATTATTAAATTCAATGCATTGAGTTTTTATTCTTTTGCGTTATTTGATCTTGGTGTGAATTTTCATGATTTTTTTATCATCTTAAGTGATTGTAAGTGCGATTTAACGGTGATAGATTGACGTTAAGTTGTCGTGTTTAATCTTTTTATGATTACTTGTGATTTATTTAATTGCCGATTAATGATGAGGTCACGCCATGAGCAAGATAGAAACCATTACCCGCGAATCCTGGATCCTGAGCACCTTCCCGGAATGGGGAACCTGGTTGAATGAAGAGATCGAACAAGAGCAGGTTGCCGCCGGCACCTTCGCCATGTGGTGGCTGGGCTGCACCGGGATTTGGTTGAAATCCGAAGGTGGGGCCAATATTTGCGTCGACTTCTGGTGCGGCACTGGCAAGCAGAGCCACGGTAACCCCTTGATGAAAAACGGGCATCAGATGCAGCGCATGGCGGGTGTGAAAAAATTGCAACCTAACTTGCGCACCACGCCGTTTGTGCTGGACCCGTTCGCCATCCGCCAGGTGGATGCCATTTTGGCGACGCACGACCATAACGACCATATTGACGTCAACGTCGCCGCCGCCGTGCTGAAAAATTGCAGCCCGGAGGTTCCCTTTATTGGTCCGCAAAGCTGTGTGGATCTTTGGGTGGGCTGGGGCGTGCCGCGCGAGCGTTGCATCGTGGTGAAACCGGGCTCGGTGATCCGCATTAAAGATATTGAAATCCATGCGTTAGACGCGTTCGATCGCACCGCGTTGATCACCTTGCCGGTGGAACAAAAAGCGGCGGGTGTGTTACCGGATGGCATGGATCTGCGCGCGGTGAACTACCTGTTCAAAACCCCCGGTGGCAACCTGTATCACAGCGGTGATTCCCACTACTCCAACTACTACGCGAAACATGGCAACGAGTATGATATTGACGTGGCGTTGGGCTCATACGGAGAAAACCCGCGCGGTATTACCGACAAGATGACCAGCGCGGATATGCTGCGTATGGCTGAGGCGTTGAATGCCAAGGTGGTTATCCCCTTCCACCATGATATCTGGTCGAATTTTCAGGCCGATCCGCAGGAGATTCGCGTGCTGTGGGAGATGAAAAAAGACCGTCTGCAATACGGTTTCAAACCTTTTATCTGGCAAGTCGGTGGCAAATTCACCTGGCCGTTGGACAAAGACAATTTGGAATACCACTACCCGCGCGGCTTTGATGACTGCTTCACCACGGAACCCGATTTGCCGTTCAAATCTTTCCTGTAATTTGCGATGTAGTGCGCGACGTGGCAAACACGTCGCGCTATGCCTGCCATACTTCGACGCGAATTATTGAGGGCATATGATGATTGCTGCGCATTTATGATAAATTATGATGTAAACTTTTCACGTCGACGCCATGACGCGCCGCTTCTTGTTACCGGACGACTTATGACTGAATCTCAGCGCCATCATGCCATCATTGATTTTCTGCAACGCCAGGGGCAATTCACCGTCTCTGACTTGATCGCCAACTTTGACGTTTCTCCTGCCACTGCGCGACGTGACATCAACAAACTCAATGAATTGGGCAAACTGCGCAAAGTGCGCAACGGCGCTGAAGCCGTTAACCTGCCGCGCCCGTCCTGGACGCCGCTCAATATCTATCAGGCGCAGAATCTGGATGAGAAAATGCGTATCGCGCAGGCAGCGGCGGCACTGTGCCATCCCGGTGACAGCGTGGTGATTAACTGCGGTTCAACGGCGTTTCTGCTGGGGCGTGAGATTGTCGGGCGTGATATTCAGGTGATTACCAACTATCTGCCATTGGCGAATTTCCTGATTGAACAAGAGCATGAAAGCGTGGTGATCATGGGCGGGCAGTACAACAAGAGCCAGTCGATCACCCTGGCACCTCAGGAAGGGGATGCGAGCTTGTATGCCGGCCATTGGATGTTCACCAGCGGCAAAGGGTTGACCACGGAAGGGCTGTACAAAACCGATATGCTGACGGCGATGGCAGAGCAAAAGATGCTGAGCTATGTCGGCAAACTGGCGGTGGTAGTGGACAGCAGCAAAGTGGGCCAACGCGCAGGCATGCTGTTTAGCCGTGCCGATCAGATTGACGTGGTGATCACTGGGAAGCAGGCTGACGCCACTATCGTAGAGCAACTGCGAGCGCAGGGTGTTGAGGTGATACTCGTATAATAGACATTATGTCCGGAGACTGAGTTATCCTTGTATCTCTGTCAGTAGCGTGAGTGTTTCGTGCGCGCTTACCAACGCCAGTTTCTGCAACCGTTGTTGCGCGCCCGACACGAGGCGCTCAATCGCCGCCGCCTCGTGGCTCCAGTCCAGGCTTTTCGCGATAAATCACGCCGCTACGCGGTGCCTTCGGCGTTCGTGTCCGCTGATCGGGCCGTTCCCAACGCGTTCCCGACGCGGTGGGAACTTTCGCCGCATCCCTGCGGCTCACCCGGCGGCCACGCCCACCTCAGCGTGATTCTTTACGCGAGCAAAAGACCAAACCCCATCTTCTGCATCGGCCATTATCAGGATCTTTACTGAGTTAGCGCGTTAGTAATTTTCTCGAAGCCCTCAAATGGGCAGAAGCCTTTGTCATTGGTCGGACACTCGCTAAGCGTTAGCGTTACACGCTGCGGGGGATTGGCGCGGTTGAGCGGTGCCAGCGTGGCGAGCTGTTCAGTCGATTGATACACGTATTCCACTTTCAACAGCGCCTTGTTACTGGCGTTATCGCGCCAGCGTTGGAACACCACCTTGCCGCCGATCGGCGTGGTTTCCAGTTGGTGCGGCAGATGGTACGGCTTCACGCCCAGCGCGGAGAACAGCGACGCGACGTTTGAATCGTGGCCGACCAGGAAGGTGAATTTGGGCTGCTGCTCGCCAAACGAACCGGCCAGCGCTTTGACCAGATTGGCCGAGACCGCTTTGGCAACCACCGGTGCACTAAACACCACGCTGTTGTAGTACTCTTTGATCGACACTAAATCAGCCAGTTGCTTCTCATCTTTGATGCGTCCCCAGCCGATCTGGTTAATCGGTGTGCCTTCGTAGTATTGCAGGATAAAGGCATCGGCAATTGAGGTGCCGGTTCTCAGCGGACCAACCACTCCCGGCTCTTTGCCAGCCTCGATCTTCACGTCAGTTTCCTGCGCCATCAGGTCGCACTGTTTATCCTGCTTGCAGTTGGCGGAATCCTTGTAACGGATGATCTCGGCCATCTGCTGGTATACCGGTTTCAGTCGCTCATTGAGCCCTTTCACCCCACCTTCACCGGCTTTTTGGTTGATGGAGTCGATGGCCTGCTGCTTAAAGCTGGCGCTGTCATTGCGGATGATCGGGTTAAAGGTGGCATCCATCGTGCCCAATTTTTCTTTGTGCACCACGGGCACCAGACAACCGGGGAACGCGCCTACCGCGAAATATTGCGCGGTGGAGATGGTGCGTTGCAGGCTGTTGGCATAGAACGAGACGTCTTTATCCGTCGGGCAGGTATCGGCGGCCAGCAGGCGGTTATCCACCAGCCATTCGTTAAAATAGTGGCCGAAATAGGCTTCCAGCACGCCGCCGCGCGTGGTCAGGTAGCTGCTCGGGGTATCCCACTGTGGCCAGGCATCGGGTGTGACCTTGCCGAGCGCGCTGCTCGGACTGGCTAACGGGGCGCGCAGGCCGTGACGACTAAACACCACGACCTGTTCGAGCGTGTAGCCGTCCTGCGCGGCGGCCGGGAAAGAGAGCGCTGCGGGCAGTAACAGCGGGAGACAAAACAGGACTTTTCGTTGTAAAGACATGGTGATGCTCCTGGTGAGTGAATAACACAGTCGCGCATTACACGCGTAACGGATGCGTGAAAATGCGATCCTTTTCATCATGACTCTTTTTTTGTATAGCGAAAAATGTTTTATTACAGAAATGTGACGATTGACTTACCTTACTGAAACAGTAGCATCTCCCTCACAGTGGCGTGCGCTGTGCCGTAATGCCTTTTTTCTTTGTCCCGAGGTGGTATCCGAATGGAACAGTTTGAGTGTCTCAGCATTGAGCAAGCCCACGAGCGCTGGCAGAAAAGCGGTGTGATGGTGGATATCCGTGATGCGCAAAGTTATACCACCGGGCATGTGCCGCAGGCGGTGCACCTGACGAATGAAACGCTGTCTGATTTTGTGCGTGAAGCCGAACTCGATCAGCCGGTGATGGTGATGTGTTATCACGGTATTAGCAGCCGCAATGCGGCACAGTATCTGTTGAGCCTGGGTTTTGAAGCGGTATACAGCGTGGATGGCGGTTATGAAGCCTGGCAGCGCGATTTTCCGCAGGATGTGGCGTCAGCATCGGATAACGTGTGAGGGGAAATATCCCGACGCGGTTAAGCGTCGGGATAGGGCAAGGTTAAGCGTCGGGATAGGGCAAGGTTATTCAGCCGCCTGAATTGGCTTTTTCACAAAGAAGCCGTAGCTGATAGCTCCCAGCATTAGCAGGAAGGCACCAAACAGGAAGACGTTGGTGAAGGTGCCCGTTGTATCAAGGATGATGCCGGTGACGATCGGTGCGCTGGCTGCGCCGAGGAATCCGCCGAAGTTCTGAATGGCACCCAGTGAAGCCACCTGTGATTTCGGTGCGATATCCGTAGCCAACGTCCAGATAACGCCTGATGGCATCTGAGAACAGAAATAACCCAGTGACAGCAGCGCGATGCACAATGTGGTGTCGTGCACGAAGGGGATCGGTGCCACGAAGCAGGCGGCCAGTGCTGCACCGCACACGATCGGGATTTTACGCGCGGTAATGGTGTTGGTACCGCGACGAATCAATCGGTCAGAAATCACGCCACCCACCAGCACGCCCAGGATCCCGGCAAAGAACGGGATGGACGCCACCCAGCCGGTTTTCATCAGACTAAAGCCGAGCGATCTCTCCAGATAGCTTGGCAGCCAGGTCAGGTACACCCAAATGGTGAACATGATGGAGAAGTTCCCCAGGATCATGAACCAAGTGGTTTTGTGTTTGAACAGCGAACCCCAGCTTGCTTTGGGCTGGCTCGCCTGTTGCTCCGTCGTCGCTTCTTCTACACCGTGAATCTCGACTTCTTCCGCTGGCGTGGGATTGCGATACAGTTTCAGCCACAACAGCAGAATCGGGATACCTGCCAAGCCGATAGCGATAAACATGCCGCGCCAGCCCATTGTTAACAACAGAATAGTCAGGATCGGCGGTGCAACGGCGTTGGCGATCTGAGAGCCGGTGTTGATGATGGCGGTGGGAAGTCCGCGTTCATTACTGGGGAACCAGCGATGAGTGATCTTGATACCGGAGGTAAAAAACGGTGATTCAGAGATGCCCAGCATCATGCGCAGACCATAGAACATGGAGTAGCCGTTAACGAAGCCCGCGAGAATGGTGAAGCCTGACCACAGCCCGAGCGCCCAGGAAAACATTTTTTTCGGCCCGAATTTATCAACCAGCCAGCCCGCAGGCAGGTTGGCTAGCGCATAGGGCCACAGAAAGGCTGAAAGCAGCAGGCCCATCTGGGTGGAGCTAAAGCCGAACTCTTTCGAAATGGTGGTGTTGGCGATACTGAGGTTGGCGCGGTCAAGGTAGTTCACCACGGCGGCGATCAGCAACACCAGAATAATGCTCCAACGCAAACGGGATATTTTTTGCATTGGTGGAGCAACAGCGGCAGGTTGAGATAACGATATTGTCTCTTTCATTTTATTTATTTTCCGTGAGCAGGCTGAGAGGAATCTGCGAATAAACGATTCGCCGTGAGTCTGGCTGTAAGGACGTTGTTGTAGGAGTCAGGGCGTGCTGTTCTTGCGCCCAATCACATTGGTCACACACGATCATGCTGAGAATTCCCCTGGTTTTTTTATTTTTCGTAGCGGGAATCACAAAGTGTTCCCGCTATTTATAGTTATTTTTTATTGCGCAATTTTTTTCTGGTAATGCGCGGTGCCGTGGCTAATCTGGTCGAGGATCACGGTCAATCCCCAGAATTTTTCCAGCACGTCATCCTTGTTGACCCGGCAGTGAATGCTGTCAAAGGTGCCGCGGCGTTGGTGGTAAATCTTGGCGTTTTTCGGGTAACCCAGCGTTTCAGTGACGGCAGCCAGCGACAGGAAATCCGCCAGTTCGTCTGCCAGCGCAGGGTTTTCCTGATGGTGGTGATACAGCCACACGTACAGTTCCGGGTGGAAGTTGGTGAACACGCCGCTGAAACCGCGTGAGCCCGCTTTCATCGCCGGGAACGCAATGGCGGCATTGGCGTTGATGATATTAAGCGGGGTGTCCTGCACCAGCTTGACGCGACGGGTTACGGTGTCCAAATCGCAGCTTACGTCTTTCAACACCACGAAACGGCCGCTGTTGGCGCAATAGGTCAGCTCTTCGTCACTCAGCAGGCGGCGATACGGTGCCGGGCACTCATACAGGCCCAGCGGCAGCGATTCCGGCAGCGCATCCAGCAGGCTGTTCAGCGTACTGAAGAAGGTGTCACTGCCGGTTTTCTGCGGATCGAGGTGGTTAGTTACCAGCACCAGCGCATCGATGCCGGTTTGTGCCATGGCTGACAGCTCTTCGATTTGTGCGCCGAGATCGTCACTGATGTGGCCGGAGGCGATCACCGGGACGCGGCCTTTCACGTGATCGACAACGAAACGGGCCACCGCCACGCGTTCTTCCAGCGTCAGGAATTGCATTTCACTGGACTGGCACACGGCAAACAGCGCATCGACCTTGTTTTCCAGATACCAGTCAATCAGGTTGGCCAGGCCGGGATAGTCTACGTCGTTCTGTTCGGTGAACGGTGTAAGCATGACAGGGACGATACCATCGATTTTTTTCATTTTTTATTTCTCCGAATACAGACTGTGCGGGCGCGGGCCCGCAGGCATTAACGTTGTGATAAACGCGCGATAACCTGTTGATGTTCTGGCATGTTTGAGGCACCTTCCCGCTCAACAGCCAAGGATGCAAAGGCAGAGGCGTAGGTCGCGGCCTGCACCATGCTTTGTCCGTTAGCCAGTGCGGCGGCAAACGCACCGTTGAAGGCATCCCCAGCGCCGGTGGTGTCGACACCGAGCGCCGGAAAGGCCGGAATGTGTTGGAACTGGTGGCCGTCATACAGCAGCGCACCGCGCGATCCCATGGTAATAATGACGCGCTTGGCACCCATACCTGCGATTTTCAGCGCGGCCTCTTTGGTACTGTCAAAATCCTGAATGTCGATACCCGACAGCAGTGAGGCTTCCGTTTCATTGGGCGTGATCACGTCCAGATAATCCAGATAGGGCAGAATCTCGCTGGAATAGGGGGCCGGGTTGAGGATCACTTTTTTGCCCAATGCGTGCGCCAGCTTGATGACGTTCAGGGTGGCGGAAAAGTTATTCTCCAACTGGACCAGCAGTACGTCTGACGTGGTCAATTCCGGCGCGATGGCCGCCACTTCGTCATCGGTGATGGTCTGGTTGGCACCGGGATAAATGGCGATCATGTTCTCGCCGTTTTGCTGCGAGACATAGATGATGGCGTTGCCGGTGGGTTCGGTATCGGATTGATACAGCTTGAACGCGTGAATATCCGATGACGACAGATGGTCGTAGGCAAACTGGCTGAACTGATCGGTGCCTACCTTGGTGACAAAATAGACCTGTGAACCTGCCCGACTGGCGGCCATCGCCTGATTGGCACCTTTGCCGCCGGGGCCAAGGGCGCTGCCCTGCGCCATGATCGATTCACCGCCTTTGGGAAAACGCGCTACCTTGGCGACGATATCGACGTTGAACGATCCTAAAATACACACCTTGCCGTTCATCTTGTTTCCTTTCTGTTTGCTGGTTTGATGCCGGGTCTGCTTTTCCAATCGCTTGAGCAGTACTTCAAAATTTTCACTGCGGGGCGCAATCAGTTCAGATTGCAGACTGCGCCGCACAATAATTGCACCACCGTAGCAGCGCTGAACCAGATTCAGACGCGCCAACTCGTTCAGGTCGCTGCGGATCGTCTCTTTGCTCACGGCAAATGCGGTGGCCAGATAATCAACACTGGCACGTTCGTGTTTGGTTAAATAGGCCAGAATTTGATTACGTCTTTCTTCCAGGAACATGGTCACCTCGCTGCTGGATATGAGCCTAAAGGAGCGGCTATGGTTAAAAAGTGACTATTGTCATAGGATAATGGGCAAAACGGAAGCAAACGGAAGTGTGTATGTGGGTGATGTACAACGAATTGCCAGCATCAGTGGCGTTTGTAGCGCGGGTATCAGGGTAAACCGCCTCTTTATCAGAACAATATTTCAACCCTCTTAATAAAACGATGTGATATTTTTATGGCAAATCAATTTGCTAACGGATAAACCACGATGGCAATTCGCCTAACAGCCTTATCTCAGCCACGCTTGGCACAGGCGTTTGTCGACTATATGCAAACGCAGAATATTCAACTGGAGTTGCGCTTCTCCGGGCAGGAAGCGGAACTCTGGCTGGATGATGAAGCGCGGTTGCCTGAAGTACAGCAGGCGCTTGAGGTGTTCATTCAAGACCCGATGCATCCGCGTTATCAGGCGGCCAGTTGGCAGGCGGGGTCGACCTCATCGCCCTTGCGCTATGCGCGGTTCTCTTATTTGCAGACGTTACAGCAGCGCGCCGGGCCGCTAACGCTGGGTGTGATGATTACCTGCATTGTCGTTTATCTGTGGATGGCGATATTCGGTAACGATCGTGCCATGATGTGGCTCTCTTACCCGGGTGTGGGGCAAAAATTTCAGCTATGGCGTTGGTTCAGCCACGCCTTCCTGCATTTCTCCTTGCTACATATCTTGTTTAACCTGATGTGGTGGTGGTATCTCGGCGGGCCGGTAGAGAAAATTTTGGGGACGCGCAAACTACTGATCTTGGCGCTGCTCTCAGCGGTTGCCAGCGGCTGGATACAATCGTTCTTCAGCGGCATCTATTTCGGTGGCCTTTCCGGCGTGGTGTACGCCCTGATGGGCTACGTCTGGCTATACGGTGAGCGCGTGCCGTCGGGCCCGCTGTTCATGCAGCGCGGATTGATGGCTTTCGCATTGTTGTGGTTGATCGCCGGATATTTCGATATTTTAGGTCTACGTATTGCTAATGCCGCGCACGTCGTGGGTCTGGTTATTGGGTTGGTGCTGGCCTTTTGGGATACGCAGCAGAAAAAAGCATGATCGCAACCCGGTAGCATTGCGGGGTAAGCGTTGCCAGCAGCACAGAGAAGTCTCAACCAGAGGGTTGAGTGGAAACCTGTTTTAGGGGAACAACGTGAGGCAAACACAGCGGCACGACGCCATCATTGAACTGGTGCGTCGGCAGGGATATGTCAGTACCGAAGAGTTGGTAGAACATTTTGCGGTGAGTCCGCAAACCATTCGCCGGGATCTTAACGATCTGGCGGAGCAGAACAAGATCCATCGCCACCACGGCGGAGCGGCGCTGCCTTCCAGCTCGGTGAATACGGCTTACCACGATCGCAAGATGATGTGGTCAGATGAAAAAGCGCGTATTGCACGTAAAGTCGCCAGCCAAATCCCGGATGGTGCTACGCTGTTTATAGATATCGGGACAACGCCAGAGGCGGTTGCCTATGCGCTGTTGCAACACAAGGATCTGCGGGTCGTCACCAACAACCTGAACGTGGCGACGCTGTTGATGGGAAAAGAGGATTGCCGGCTGATTCTGGCTGGTGGCGAAGTGCGCACCCGGGATGGCGGCATTATGGGTGAAGCGACGCTGGATTTCATTTCTCAGTTTCGTCTGGATTTTGGCATCCTCGGCATCAGCGGCATTGACATGGATGGCTCCTTGCTGGAGTTTGATTACCATGAAGTGCGCACCAAACGGGCAATTATCGAAAATTCCCGCTGCGTCATGCTGGTCACCGACCACTCCAAATTCGGTCGCAATGCGATGGTGAATCTGGGCAA
Organism: Candidatus Symbiopectobacterium sp. NZEC151; assembly: GCF_025962655.1. Lineage (GTDB taxonomy): Bacteria > Pseudomonadota > Gammaproteobacteria > Enterobacterales > Enterobacteriaceae > Symbiopectobacterium. The sequence continues at coordinate 145,093 of NZ_JAGFPE010000008.1, forward strand.
TATGGACCTGATCGACTATCTTTTTACCGATCAGCTACCACCACCCAGCGTAATGAAAATCATTGAACAACATAAGGTGCAGTTGGAGTTGTGCTGAGCCAGACGTGCCTTTTTCTGATTGATAACAGGGGAGAGGCACGATGGGAACGCTGTCATTCAACCACACGCTGTTTATTGCTGCATTGCACCGCCAACGACAACACTATGGCGTGGCGGCGCTGACCAGCCTCAGCGCGCAGCAACAGTGGCATGTCGTCAGTACTGCGCTGGCGGAGCAGCTTGCCGCGCACCCGATAACCCCTCCCGATTCGCCGCCAGGCCGTCATGTTAACTACCTCTCCATGGAATTTTTACCGGGTCGCCTCACGGGCAACAACCTGATTAATCTGGGATGGCACACTGCCGTGGCAGACGTGCTGGCAGAGCAGGGGCTTAGCCTCAGCGATGTGCTGGAAGGTGAGACTGACCCGGCATTGGGTAACGGGGGATTAGGGCGTCTGGCGTCCTGTTTTCTGGATGCGATGGCGACGGTGGGGCAACCGGCTATAGGTTACGGGCTGGACTATCAGTACGGCCTGTTCCGCCAACGTTTCGAAGCGTGCCAGCAGCATGAGTATCCTGATGACTGGCGGCGCGATGCGTATCCCTGGGGTCGCCCACAGCCGGAGCTTGGCGTGCAGGTCGGTTTCGGTGGCGTTATCGAATCGCGCGATGGAGAGGCAGAAAAATGGCTGCCCGCCTTTTATTTTCGCGGCGAGGCGCGTGATGTGCCGGTGCTGGGCTATGAAAACGGCGTGGTGCAGGTGTTGCGGCTCTGGCACTCTACGGCGGAAACCCCTTTCGATCTCACGGCATTCAACGCCGGGCGCTATCTGGACGCGGAGCGCGCCGGTGTGTCGGCGGCGAGCCTGACGAAAGTACTGTACCCGAATGACAACCACGCCGCCGGTCGGCGTCTGCGCCTGATGCAGCAATATTTTCAGTGCGCCTGCGCCGTCGCGGACATTGTGCGGCGACACCTTCAGGCGGGGCGGGCGTTGTCAGCGCTGCCGGAGTGGGAGGTGATTCAACTTAACGACACGCACCCGACGCTGGCTATCCCTGAATTGTTGCGCGTGTTGCTGGACGAACATCATCTGGGTTGGGACGAGGCGTGGGACATTACCCGGCGCATGTTTGCCTATACCAACCATACGTTGATGCCAGAAGCGCTCGAGCGCTGGCATGATGGCCTGTTCCGTCGCTTGCTGCCGCGCCACTTTGATCTGATCAACATCATTGATACGCATTTCAAAGCGCAGGTGGAGCAGCAGTGGGGCGCTCAGGCGCGGCATATCTGGCCGCGTGTCGCCATCCGCTATCAGCATCAGGTGCGCATGGCAAACCTGTGCGTGGTGGTCTGCTTTGCCGTTAACGGGGTGGCAGCACTGCATTCACGTCTGGTCGTGAGCGATCTGTTTCCTGAATATCACCAACTGTGGCCGCAAAAATTTCATAACGTGACCAACGGCATTACGCCACGCCGCTGGCTAAAGCAGTGCAACCCGGCGCTGTCGGCGCTGTTGGATGAAACGGTTGGAACCGCCTGGACCACAGATTTACCCGCCTTGCGCGCGCTCGAGCCTTACGCCGATGACAGCGCGTTTCGGGCGCGTTACCGCGCCATCAAGCAGCAAAATAAAGAAAATCTGACCAACTGGGTAGGTCAGAATCTGGGGGTGAAACTGGACCCTCACGCCCTGTTTGACGTGCAGATCAAACGCTTGCATGAATACAAACGCCAGCACCTGAATTTGCTCCATATTCTTTCACTTTACCGCCAATTGCGTGATAACCCGCATCTGGATATAGTTCCGCGCGTCTTTGTCTTTGGGGCTAAGGCCGCACCGGGATATGTGCTGGCAAAAAATATTATCTACGCCATTAATAGCGTAGCGGAGATGATTAATCGGGATAAGCATGTCAGAGATCGTTTGCGTATACTGTTTATTCCAGATTATCGTGTGTCGCTGGCGGAACGGATCATTCCCGCTGCCGATGTGTCGGAGCAAATCTCCACCGCCGGAAAAGAGGCCTCTGGCACCGGGAACATGAAGCTGGCGTTAAACGGTGCGCTGACAGTGGGGACGCTGGACGGTGCCAATGTGGAAATGGCGCAGGAAGTCGGGGAAGAAAACCTGTTTATTTTCGGGCATACGGTGGATGAGGTTAAAAGCCTGCTGGCGCAGGGCTACGATCCGTGTGTGGTGCTCAAGCAGGTGCCGCAGTTGGCCCTTTTGCTGGATGAACTGGGCAGCGGTGCGTTTAGCCACGGCGACAAAACGGCGTTTGCGCCGTTACTGGAAAGTCTGCTGGACAAGGGCGATCCCTATCTGCTGCTGGCCGATTTCACGCCCTATTGTCAGACGCAGCAGCGTGTGGATGCGCTGTATCGTGATACGGAGGAATGGACGCGACGGTGTGTGCTGAATACCGCGCGAATGGGTTTTTTCAGTGCCGATCGGGCGATTCATGATTATCAGACGCGCATTTGGCACGCGCGCTGTTGAGGGAAGGAAGATGTCATTCAAGGTAGATAACCTGAAGTTCGCTCCTGTCGGCGTTGCCGATACCTATACTGATGCATACGGTAAAACGCATCTTGTCGATGTTGCAGTGAAAACGCAACTGCTGAGCATGATGGCGACGAGCGGTTGCGAAAATGCACCGCTGCCTTCGGTCCGGGTTTTTCGTCAGGGCAAGGCGGCGCTGATTCCCCTGTCAGGCGACGGCGAGTTTGGTTGGACGCTGATGTATGAAAACGGGGGTCAGGTTCAGGGCAACATTACGGGCGGTAGCGAACTGCTGCTGCCGGATGCCTTACCGCTGGGCTATCACGAACTGATTTTGATGCGCGGTGAACAGCGTTGGACCTGCCGCGTGATTGTCGCGCCGCAGCGCGGCTATGAGCCGGAGCCCTTGAACCAGGGCAAGCGTTGGTGGGGCGTTAACGTGCAGCTTTATACGCTACGCTCGCAGGATAACTGGGGGATTGGCGATTTCGGCGATCTGCGCCAACTGGTGGAGCAAGTCGCGCGGCGCGGCGGTGCCTTTATCGGCGTAAATCCTCTGCATGCGCTTTACCCTGCCGACCCCGAGGCTGCCAGCCCTTACAGCCCCTCTTCCCGTCACTGGTTGAATATCATTTATATCAATGTGAACCGTATTGATGATTTTCAGCAGAGCAAAGAGGCGCAAGCCTGGTGGCGACAGGATGACACGCAGCGTCAGTTAGCGACACTGCGCGCCGGACGTTGGGTCGACTACAGCGGCGTGATGGCGCAAAAACTGGCCGCGCTGCGGCTGGCATACGACTTTTTCAAGACGCGCAGCGTGCTCGATCCGCGCGTCAGTGCGTTTCGTCAATTTGTGGTCAGCGGCGGGCAAAGCCTGCAACGGCAAGCCACCTTTGATGCGTTGCAAACCTGGCTTAAGCGTCAGGGCGAAAATTATGGCGATTGGCAGCAGTGGCCAAAGCGTTATCACGACGTGCATGGCGACACGGTGAAAGCGTTTTGTCAGGAAAATGAGCACGATATTGCGTTTTACTGCTGGCTGCAATGGATGGCTAACGAGCAACTGGCAGAGTGTTTCGCGCACAGTAAACAGCTTGGCATGCCTATTGGCCTATACCGGGACATGGCCGTGGGGGTGGCGCAGGGTGGGGCAGAAACCTGGGATGAGCGTCGACTTTACTGTCTGGACGCCGCCATCGGCGCACCACCCGACCCGCTGGGGCCGCAGGGGCAAAACTGGTCGCTGCCACCGATGAACCCGCACGTGATGCAGGCGCAGGGGTATCAGCCGTTTATCGATGTGCTGCGCAGCAACATGGCGCACTGTGGCGCATTGCGTATCGACCATGTGATGGGGCTGCTGCGCCTGTGGTGGATACCCAAAGCCGAACCCGCCACGCGCGGTGCCTATGTGCACTATCCGCTGGATGATTTACTGGCGGTGCTGGCGCTGGAGAGCCAACGCCAGCGCTGTCTGGTCGTGGGGGAAGATCTGGGGACGGTGCCGGCCGAGATTGTGGATAAACTGCGCGATAGCGGCGTTTACTCTTACAAGGTGCTGTTTTTTGAACAGGATGAGCACCATCACTTTCGCGCTCCGCTCGATTACCCGCGCCAGTCAATGGCGACCATCACCACGCACGATCTGCCCACGTTGCGCGGCTTTTGGCAAAACGTCGATCTGTCATTGGGCAAAGAGCTGGGTCTCTATCCTGATGAACGCGCGTTGCAGCAGCAGATTGAACAGCGCGATAGCGCCAAGCAGGGGCTGCTCGATGCGTTGCATCAGTATCAGCTGTTACCGCAGCGCGTCGGGCGCAATGCGGCGTTAACCGCGATGGGGACGCAACTGAGTCGCGGTGTGCAGCGTTATCTGGCGGACAGTCGCAGTGCGCTGCTGGGGTTGCAACTCGAGGATTGGCTGGATATGGCGACACCGGTCAATATTCCCGGCACCACGCGTGAATACCCCAACTGGCGGCGCAAGCTGAGCAGAACGGTGACGTCTATTTTCAGCGATCGCCATCTGGAACGCTTGATTCGCGATCTCGATCTGCGGCGTGGTCTAGCGTTGCCACCGGAAGCGGCGAGTGAAACCCGTAAGAATTGATGGATTGGCTGACGAGCACTCCCCACACTGGCGTGGGGAGTCGGGCGATAGGATTATCGTGCGATCAATAGTAAGAATGTTCGCCGCGCTGGTGTTCTGTCAAATCGCGCACGCCTTTCAGCTCAGGGAACTTCTCTAACAGCTCTTTCTCGATGCCTTCTTTCAGCGTGTAATCGACCATTGAACAGCCGTTGCAACCGCCGCCGAATTGCAGGATAGCCAAGCCATCATCGGTGATTTCCATCAGCGTTACGCGGCCGCCGTGCCCGGCCAACTGGGGGTTGATCTGGGATTGCAGCACATACTCCACGCGTTCCATCAACGGCGCATTGTCACCCACTTTGCGCATTTTTGCGTTAGGGGCTTTGAGCGTCAATTGAGAGCCCAACTGATCGGTAACGAAGTCGATTTCAGCATCTTCCAGATAAGGCGCGCTCAGTTCATCCACGTAGGCGGAAAGCTTCTCGAACTTCAATTCAGTGTCGGAGGCTTCCACCGCATCCGGCGGACAATAGGAAACGCCACACTCAGCGTTAGGCGTGCCCGGATTGATAACGAAGACGCGAATTTGCGTGCCTTCTTCTTGTTTTACCAGCAGTTTGACAAAATGGTCTTGTGCAGAGTCGGTAATACGGATCATAGTGGATTAACTCAATAGTTGACTACGCTTATCGGTCATAATACGCCCATCGAGGCGTTAACTCCAATTCATTCACGGTAAATGCCATTTATACCCGTCATACTTCAAGCTGCAGGTGCGTTGGCTGCGTTCACTCACCCGAATCACTTACTCAAGTAAGCTCATCGGGATTCATTCACTTGCCGCCTTCCTGCAACTCGAATTATTTAGGGTATATGGCAACAAAGGCGTTCACGCATCGAGCAGCGTGCGGCACAGGCACCACACCTGAATATGCGCGGCACCCTGCGCCTGTAATACGCGGCAGATCTCTGCCACGGTATTGCCCGTGGTCACCACGTCATCCACCAGCGCCACCCGAAGCCCAGAGAGGTCCAGGTTGCAGGCAAACGCATGCCGCAGGTTGTAGCGCCGCTCAGAGGCGCACAGGTGCTGTTGCAGAGGCGTATGGCGCACGCGCGTGAGCGCATGAGGATGATAGCGGCAGCGCAGCCAGCGGGCCAGAGGTTGCGCCAGCAACTCGGTTTGATTAAAGCCGCGCCGCCAGCGCTGACGGCGGTGCAGTGGCACGGTGAGCAGCACATCGGGTTTCTCAACGCGTTGTGGCGCAAGGCGATATTCGCTGAGCCAACGCAGCAGCATCTGTCGCGCGAGCACTTGCCCAAGTTCGATGCGTCCGTGGAATTTAAGCTGTTTCAATAGCGTGGTGAACGGAGGGCGGTAATCGGAGACAAAGGTCAGGCGGTGCCAGCGTGGCGGGCGATACAGGCAGCGACCGCACGGCACCGTGGCATTGCCGGACGGTAACCCGCAGCGCGGGCAGCACACCGGTGGAGCCGGAAGATGACGCTGACAATAGCAGCAAATACCGTGATGGTAATGATAAAGCGGTTGTTGGCATAGCCAGCAATTGGCACTGATGGTTAACATAGCGGCCTCGCAACAAAATTTCGAACGACTAGCAGGAAGATAATTGATGACCACGCTCTATTGGCACACCGAAGGGGAAGGGAAACGCGATCTTGTGTTGCTGCACGGATGGGGGCTGAACGCGCAGGTATGGCAGGGTATTGCAGTGCGACTGGCACCGCATTTTCGACTGCACTGTGTCGATCTCCCCGGTTATGGCCGTAGTGTGGGATATGGGGCGTTATCGCTTGCTGACATGGCCGATATCGTGCTGGCACAGGCACCCGAGCAGGCTGTCTGGCTGGGATGGTCGCTAGGCGGGTTGGTTGCCTGTCAGGCGGCACTCAGTGCGCCTGCGCGTGTCAGTGCGTTGATCACGGTTGCTTCCTCCCCGCGCTTCAGCGCCCAAGCGGAGTGGCCCGGTATTAAGCCTACGGTTTTACAAGGTTTTCAGCAGCAGCTCAGCGAAGATTTTCAGCGCACCGTGGAGCGTTTTCTGGCGTTGCAAACCCTGGGCACCGGCAGTGCGCGTCAGGATGCGCGTCTGCTAAAAAGTGTGGTATTGGAACAACCGATGCCGAGCATTGAGGTGCTTGAGGGGGGCTTGGACATTTTGCGCCAAACCGACCTGCGTGAGGCGATGGCGTCGTTGACGTTACCGATGCTGCGTGTTTACGGGGCGCTGGACGGACTGGTGCCCCGTAAAGTGGCGAGCCTGCTTGATGAACGATGGCCCGATACTGACTCGGTGGTGATGGCGCAGGCGGCACATGCACCGTTTATTTCCCACCCGGATGCCTTTGCCGAAACGGTTTGTGCGTTTGCTGGCGTCTAACGCGTTGTTGAGTAAAGGCACAAAAAAATGTGTCACCAACGTTAATTTACATATTCTCCTCATTTTCTCCACGATGTTGCGTGCGGTGACAGGGTAAAGTAGCGCGTCATACCCGTCATACTTCACGTTGCAGATGCGTTGGCTGCGCTCACTCACCCGAATCACTTACTTGAGTAAGCTCATCGGGACTCGTTCACTTGCCGCCTTCCTGCAACGCGAATTATTTAGGGTATATTAGGGAATTATATGCGCCACGTATAAAAATAGTCTGAAGGAGCGTTGTTTCGATGGCGAATTTTTTTATTGATCGCCCGATCTTTGCCTGGGTACTGGCCATCCTGCTGAGTCTGGGTGGCATGATGGCGATTGCCTCGTTGGCGGTTGAGCAATATCCCGATTTGGCACCGCCCAATGTGCGTATCAACGCTTCTTACCCGGGTGCTTCCGCGCAGACCATGGAAAACACCGTGACGCAGATTATCGAGCAAAGCATGACTGGGCTCGATCATCTGATGTACATGTCATCGCAAAGCAGCTCCGGCCAGTCACGCATTACCTTAAGCTTTGATGCGGGCACCGATCCGGATAACGCGCGTCAGCAGGTGCAGAACCAGTTGCAATCGGCGATGCGAAAACTGCCGCAGGATGTGCAGCAACAGGGGGTCACCGTCAACAAGACGGGGGACACCAATATCCTGATGATCGCGTTCGTCTCGACAGACGGCAGCATGGAGAAGCAGGATATCTCCGACTATGTCGCCAGTAACGTGCAGGAACCGCTCAGCCGCATCAACGGAGTGGGCAGCGTCGATATTTTCGGTTCGCAGTATGCCATGCGCATCTGGCTCGATCCGTCTAAACTCAAATCCTTTTCCCTGACGGCCAGCGATGTGGTGAGCGCCATTCAATCGCAAAACAGTCAGGTGTCAGTGGGTCAGGTAGGCGGTACGCCATCTGTAGATTATCAGTCACTAAATGCCACCGTAAACGCGCGCTCGTTGTTGCAAACCCCCGAGCAGTTCCGCGCCATTACCCTGCGTGTGAATCAGGATGGCTCCGCGGTGACGCTGGGCGACGTGGCGAAGATTGAACTGGGGGCAGAAAACTACGACTCGCTGAGCCGCTTCAATGGTCAGTCTGCCTCTGGCCTCGGTATCAAGTTGGCGTCCGGGGCCAATGAAATTGAAACCGATAAGCTGGTGCGTGCACGGTTGGCCGAACTGGCGCCGTTTTTCCCGCACGGGCTGGAAGCGAAAATCGCGTTCGAAACCTCTCCCTTTGTAAAAGCCTCAATTGAGGATGTGGTGAAAACGCTGCTGGAAGCGGTGCTGCTGGTGTTTTTGGTGATGTACCTGTTCTTGCAAAATTTCCGCGCTACGCTCATTCCCACTATCGCGGTCCCTGTGGTGTTGCTGGGTACGTTTGCCGTGCTCTATGCCTTTGGTTTTAGCCTCAATACGTTGACCATGTTCGCCATGGTGCTTGCCATCGGACTGTTGGTGGATGATGCCATTGTGGTGGTGGAAAACGTGGAGCGCGTGATGAGCGAGGAGGGGTTGAGCCCCAAAGCCGCCACGCGCAAATCGATGCAACAGGTGCAAAGTGCGCTGGTGGGAATTGCATTGGTGCTCTCTGCGGTGTTTGTACCGATGGCGTTTTTTGGCGGCACCACCGGTGCTATTTACCGCCAGTTCTCCATCACCATCGTCTCCGCCATGGTGCTGTCAGTGTTGGTGGCGTTGATTTTAACCCCAGCGCTGTGCGCCACGCTGCTGAAACCGCTGGCGAAAGGTGAACACCACGGCAAACGCGGCTTCTTTGGCTGGTTTAATCGTCAGTTTAATCGGCTCTCTGAACGCTACGAACACGGTGTTGGCAAGATAGTGGTCAAAAGTGGCCGCTGGTTTGTGCTCTACCTCGCGATTATTGGCGTGATGGCGTTCCTGTTCCGCACTTTGCCCACCTCGTTTTTGCCGCAGGAAGATCGCGGCGTCTTTATGACGCAGATCCAGCTACCGCCCGGCTCGACACAGCAGCAAACGCTGAAAGTGGTCGAGAAGGTGGAAGCTTATTACATGACGCAAGAAAAAGAGAACGTGGTATCGGTATTTACCGCCGTCGGTAACGGCCCCGGCGGTAACGGCCAGAACGTGGCACAGCTGTTTGTTCGCCTGAAAGATTGGGATGAACGCCCCGGCGCGCAAAACAGTGCAGGAGCCATCGTTGAACGGGCAACGCGCGCCTTCCGCCGTATCAATGAGGCGCGGGTTTTCGCCAGTACACCACCGGCGATTTCCGGTTTGGGTAACGCATCCGGGTTTGATATGGAATTGCAGGATCGCGCTGGGCTGGGGCACGACGCCTTAATGGCGGCGCGTGACACGCTGCTGGCGCAGGCAGCGGGAGATGCGCGTTTGACCCGGGTTCGCCACAACGGTCTGGACGACAGTCCGCAGATGCAAATCACCATCGATCAGCGCAAAGCAGAATCGCTGGGAGTGTCCATCAGCAACATCAACAGTACGCTGAAGATTGGCTGGGGCTCCACTTACGTGAACGATTTTATCGATCGCGGACGGGTGAAAAAGGTGTATGTGCAGGCGGCTGCGCCCTACCGTATGCTGCCAGACGATCTTAACAAATGGTATGTGCGTAATGACAGCGGGGGCATGGTGCCGTTCTCCGCCTTTGCCCAAACCTCGTGGATGACCGGTTCGCCGCGTCTGGAACGCTATAACGGCTTCTCCGCGCTGGAGATCCTCGGTGAGTCTGCGCCCGGCGTCAGCACCGGTACTGCCATGGATGTGATGGAACAACTGGTGGCTAAATTGCCGGAGGGTTTTGGGCTGGAGTGGACTGGCATGTCGCTGCAAGAGCGCATGACCGGGGCACAGGCTCCGGCACTCTATGCCATCTCCCTGCTGGTGGTGTTCCTGTGTCTGGCGGCGCTGTATGAAAGCTGGTCCGTGCCGTTCTCCGTGATGCTGGTGGTGCCGCTCGGCGTGTTGGGTGCATTGATCGCGACCTGGGCGCGCGGGCTGGAAAATGACGTTTATTTTCAGGTCGGCCTGCTGACAGTGATCGGGCTCTCAGCCAAAAACGCCATATTGATTGTAGAGTTTGCCAACGATCTCAACCACAAAGGCGTGGATATCGTCAAAGCCACGCTGGAAGCTTCCCGCCAACGCTTGCGCCCCATCCTGATGACGTCACTGGCCTTTGTTTTTGGTGTGTTGCCGATGGCAACCAGCACCGGTGCGGGCTCCGCCAGCCAGCACGCGGTGGGCACCGGCGTGATTGGCGGCATGGTCGCAGCTACCGTGCTGGCGATTTTCTTTGTTCCCCTGTTTTTCGTCGTAGTTCGACGCCGCTTCCCATTGAGAGAGAAAACGGAGTAGTGCTTATTGGTCTCTCTTTCCTTATCCCCGTGGGAGTCACGGGGATTTTTTTCCTGCCAACCACGTAATGAATAAACACCTCCATACCTGTCAACATTCATCAAACTGTAAACAAAGGTAACTAGGTTATGTCGTGATTATATTATCGCTCAAGGACATGACCATGAACGCTCGTTGGCTACTGCCGTTGCTTTTTGCTTCCACCCTGCCGGGGTTCGCGCAGGCTCAAGCGATTTACCCTATCGACCGCGCCACCATGCTGGCTGGCGGTAAGTTTGACTTTAAAGTCGAGTTTGATTCTGTAGTGAAACCCGCTGATGTTCGCATTCTGATTAACGGCAAGGATTACCAGCAGGTGCTGGGTAAATCCGCCACCTTTGTTGAGCGCGAAGACGGGCAGGATGTTTCTGCCGTATGGATCCGTGATGTGTTCCTGCCGCAGGCCGGTCAGTATCACGTGGAAGCACAGGCTAACGGCAAAACGGCGAAAGTGACCTGGGATGTCTACCCCAGCGCGGAAAAACGTAAAGCGAAGAACGTCATTCTGTTTATCGGTGATGGCCTCTCTGTGGCGCACCGCACCGGCGCACGCATCCTTTCCAAAGGCGTGACCGAAGGGAAAGCCGATGGTCGTCTGGCGATTGACGATCTGCAATACATGGCGTTTGCCGGTACTTCAAGTACTGACTCTATCGCGGCAGACAGCGCCAACACTATGAGCGCCTACATGACGGGTCACAAATCTGGCGTGAATGCGTTGGGTGTCTACGTGAGCCGCAGCAAGAATTCGCTGGAGCACCCGAAACAGGAAACGCTGGGCGAACTGATTACCCGTTCTTCCAAGATGTCGGTTGGCGTGGTCAGTGACGCCGAACTGGAAGATGCCACGCCAGCGGCGGTGGTGTCTCACACTCGTCGTCGCGCCGATAAAGCGGAAATCGTTGAGATGTTCTACAACGTGAAGCCGACGGTCATGCTGGGCGGCGGCTCTGCCTACTTCCTGCCGAAAAGCACAGCTGGCTCCAAACGTAAGGATGACACCAACTACGTTGAGAAATTCCAGCAAGCGGGCTATACGCTGGTTACTGACGCTGATGGGTTGAAGAAAAATGCTGAGCAGGCCACCAAACTGCTGGGGCTGTTCCACACCGGCAATATGGACGGTGTGCTGGATCGCCGTTTCCTGAAAAATGACGTGACCAAGAAATTCCCCAATCAGCCAGATCTGACCGACATGACGCAGGCGGCGCTGGATGTGCTGTCGAAAAACAAAGACGGCTTCTTCCTGATGGTGGAATCGGCGCTGATCGACAAAGCCTCTCACCCGTTGGATTGGGAACGCGCCTTTACCAACACCATCATGCTGGATCAGTCCGTGGCTATCGCCAAAAAATTTGCTGAGAAAAACCCGGATACGCTGATCATCGTGACCGGTGACCACACGCACGGCTTGTCAATTATCGGTACTATTGATGACAACAAGCCTGGTACCGAGATGCGTGAAAAAGTGGGCGTGTATGAAGATGCGGGCTTCCCGAACTACCAGGATGCCAACAAAGACGGCTATCCGGATGACATCAACGTTTCCAAACGGTTAGCGGTGTTCTTCAACAACTACCCGGATTACTACGAAACCTTCCGCCCGAAACTGGATAATCAGTTCGTTCCTGCCATCAAGAACGAAAAAGACCAGTATGTGGCGAACAAGGCCTATGAAAACGTCCCGGGTGCCGTGTTCCGTGAAGGCATTCTGCCGCGCTCTTCGGACACTGGCGTTCACGCCGTGGATGACATGGTGATTCAGGCCAGCGGCCCTGGCGGTGAGCGGATTCGCGGCTATATGGAAAACACCGAGCTGTTCCGCGTGATTGTTGATGCGCTGGCGCTGAAACCACAAGCCACCAAGTAACGCGCTGTAATGAAGAGCCTTACTTTACGTCCGGCGGGGGAGACCCCGCCGTTGTTCTTCTCGGCGTTGTGGCGCATGGTCGGCGTCGGCGTGTTGATGCTCAGCCTGATCGGTACCGCGCGTGCCGCATTGCCCACACTCTCTTTCGATAAACTCTATGCCTCGTATGGCGTGCTGGGGTTGGAATTTTCCAATGAGGTAAAAAATCTCTCGGGAAAACGCGTCAAAATGCGCGGCTTCATGGCCCCTCCGCTCAAGGCTGAATCCCAATTCTTTGTGTTGACCAAAATGCCGATGGCACTCTGCCCGTTCTGCTCTTCCGACGCCGACTGGCCGGAGGATATCGTGGTGGTCTACCTGTCAAAACGGCAAACCTTCGTACAGAACAACACCATTATCGACGTGGAAGGCGTGCTGGAGTTTGGCTCCTGGACGGATCCGGAAACCGGGTTTGTCAGCCTGTTGCGCCTGCGCGATGCCCGCTTTGATACGCCTTAGGAGCCGCTGTGGCTGATTTGCATATTGAAAACTTAACGATCTCTTTTCCTGATATGCCCAGCGCCGTGCTGGATATCGCCCACTTGCAGATTGCGGCGGGCAGTTGCGTGGCGGTAATGGGGCCATCAGGCTCGGGTAAAACCACGTTAGTGAATGCCATCACCGGCATGGACTGTGAGGGCACTGGCAGTGTGCGTTGGGGCGAGCAGGATATTCGCCAACTGTCAGAAGCCGAACGCGATCGTTGGCGCGCCCGTCATGTTGGTCTGATTATGCAGGATTTTAATTTGTTTCCCGGCCTTGATGCGCTGGAGAACGTGCTGCTGCCGGCACGCTTTCACCATTGGCGCTTGCCTGCGTCGCTGAAGGAACGGGGGAACATGTTGCTGGAGCGCGTGGGTGTGAACACCGGTAATCGCCCGATTGAAGTGCTGTCGCGCGGTGAGAAACAGCGTGTGGCGGTGGCTCGCGCGCTGTTGGCGACACCGGAAATCATCGTGGCCGATGAGCCTACGGCCAGTCTGGATGCACATAACGGCGAGCAGATCGCCGACCTGCTCGTCACGTTGGCCCGGGAACAGCGCAGTACGCTGATTGCCATTACGCACGACAAACGGCTGGCTGCGTTGATGTCGCGCTGTATTCAGTTGGAAAAAGGACAACGTGTGGCGGATAGCTATCAGGAGGTACAGGGATGATCCCATGGCGTTTGATTACCGCAGACTGGCGTCGGCTTTGGCCGGGCGTGGTGGTGGTGGTGATACTGATTGCATTGGCCACGGCGCTGAGTATTTCTGTGAGTTTACAGGAGCGCGCGTTGCGTATGGGCAGCGCCAAGGCGGCGGATCGTTTCGATCTGGTGATTGGTGCGCCGGGGAGCGAAACGCAACTGGTGCTCTCGTCAGTGTTTCTTCAGCCTTCTGCATTGACGCTGATTCCGGTGCAGGTGCTGGATGAGGTACAGAAAAATCCGCTGGTGGCCTGGGCGGCACCGGTGGCGTTTGGCGACTTCTATCAAGGCATGCCGATCGTGGGGACCAACGAAGCATTGGTGACCGATGGCGGGAAACGCCCATTGCAAGCCGGTCGGGTGTTTAACGATGGCTTTGAAGCCGTGGTGGGCGCGGGGACCGGACTGTCGATTGGCAGCACCTTTAGCCCGGTGCACGGCCAGGTCGGGGAAGAGGGAGCCCACGCTCATGCGGAAGTGCGCTATACCGTGGTTGGCGTGCTGCCCGCTGACGGCAGCGCCTGGGATAAAGCCATTCTGGTGCCGGTTAACGCCGTGTGGCGTGTGCACGGCATCCATGCACCGGGTGACCATGACGATGAGCACGAGCATCATGATGGCGAAGAGGGACATGAGCACGCTGAGGGCGATGCGCATGAACATCATGACGACGGTGAAGCGCATTCACAGGATGCGCAACAAGAGCATCATCATGAGGCTGGTGTGCCCGCCATTGTGGTAAAACCGCTCAGCATTGCGGGCGCTTACCAACTGCGCTCACTCTATCGCAGCACGGCAACACAGGCAGTATTTCCGGGAGAGGTGCTGGTGAAGCTCTATTCTATCCTCGGTGATATTCGTGCGTTACTGATGTATATCTCCATTGGCACGCAAGGGTTGGTGGGGATGGCGGTGGCGCTGGTGGCGGTGATGCATTTACGTCAACGCCAGAAGCAAATCGGTGCCTTGCGCGCTTTCGGCGCGCCGCGCACCGGTATTTTCCTGCTGATCTGGAGCGGATTGATGTCACTGGTATTTGCCGGTGTGGCGATCGGTGTGGGGCTGGGCTATGTCGCTGCCCAGGCTGTGGCGATCATCATGAGTGAAAAGAGTGGCTTTGTATTGCCGATTGCGTTGGGTGAAGACGATCTGTGGTTCGTGCTGCTGCTGCTGGCAGTGGCTGCCGTGGTGCTGACGCTTCCGGCGGTGCTCTCCTATCGACAGTCTCCTGCGGCGGCATTGCGCGGGGAATAATGGATATATACCCTAAATACGTCGAGTTGCAGGACAAAACGTTTACGTTTTGAACAGCGCAAGCATCTGCAACGTGATGTATGACGGGTATAACATGGGGCCGCTTGGCCCCTTGTTATCACCTGACAATATGTTCTCTCTGCGATTACCAATGATTGAATAAGGTGATAATGCCTTGTTTTAGTAAATCATTTTCTGAATGCATTCCCTCTCATCTCACCGTTATATTCAGATTCGATTACAGACGTTAATATTTGGCACCTTCATGTTTATAAAATGACTCAGAAAAATGTGTTATCCCTATATTTTTCTGTTTTTGTGCGGGTTCTATTTCGATAAAAATCATTCACGCAATCATTAAGGAATTGTTCATGCAGCAACAATACGTAATTCTCTGCTGTGTTGCCGGGCTGATGACGATATTTTCCGCTCAGGCCGAAAACACCGTTACCTCCGCCACCATAAGCGGGGCGTTGGGATGGTTAGAGGGAGAATCACACGAAAATGTTTACCTGGAAAATGGAGATAAACTCAGCCAATTGGATTGGAAAATAAAGCAAACGCCGATTATGACAATGGCGTTTAACTGGGATATATCCCCGTATTTAACATTGAATGCACGGGGTTGGACGACGCTCGCTGAGCGAAGCGCAAAAATGGATGACTATGATTGGCTCTATGACGATCAAACGCACTGGAGCGAATGGTCCCATCATCCCAACAGTCGCCTGAATCATGCTAATGCGTTTGATATGGAGGTTCAGAGTTGGGTTGTGAGTCAGCCCTATTACCGGCTGGGAGGGCTTGCCGGTTATCAACAGACGCATTTTAGCTGGACGGCGCTGGGGGGGTATTATCACTACGATAACGGTGCAACGGTGGGGGCATTTGAACGGGACCGTAATCTGGGTGGCTACCGGCAACAATTTGATGCCCCGTATCTGGGTATCACCGGGGTATTTCACTATCAGAATTTTGAGCTGAGTGCGCTCGCGAAATTCAGCCCTTGGGTTAAAGCGCGCGATAATGATGAGCACTATTTTCGCCAACTGACCTTTCGCGATGAAGGCAATTATGGGCGTTATTATTCCGTGTTGGTGGACATCGGCTATTATCTGACATCCAGTGCCAGGGTATTTACCGCGCTGAGTTGGAATAAATATGGTGAGAGCCGGGGAGGCACGCAAATTATCGATCAGGTTTCCGGAGAACAAGAATATATTGGCGGCCATGCTGCGGGTATTGCCAATGAGTATTACACGGTAATAGCAGGCCTGGCATATCGTTTTTAATAATCTCAGCGCGGTTTGTACCGTAACGGGACTGTCTTGCACCTCAGCATATGGCGTCAGGATAAAACATCTAAAACAGTAAACTATTTTTGTTCAAAAAAATTGACTTATCACAGCAAATCACTTAGCTATTCATTAGCGAGTAGTGGCGCTATTCTTCTCTCCATCGAAAGCACTTCGTTTTCTTCCTAACCACAGAGATAAGGATTAGCATCATGAAAACCATCAAAACTTTTGCAGCAGTATTGGCCCTGACGTCTCTCTCTTTCGGCACCTTCGCCGCAGAGCAAATCGGTACCGTTTCCGTGAGCGGCGCTAAAACACTGAGCGGTTTTGAATCACAAGTTGCTGCTAAAGCGCAGGCCGCAGGCGCATCTTCTTACCGTATCGTTTCTGCTACTGGCGACAACCAACTGCGTGGCACTGCGGTTCTGTATAAATAAGTGAAGTCGAGCAAACGTTACAAGGGGAGCCAATGGCTCCCTTTGCTTATACCCGTCATACTTCAAGTTACATGTGCGTTGGCTGCACTCATTCACCCGAATCACTTACTTGAGTAAGCTCATCGGGATTCATTCGCTTGCCGCCTTCCTGTAACTCGAATTATTTAGGGTATACAAAAAAGCTAACGTTTTTTAAAAGCGGCGGCCAGTGCATCGCTCATGGCGCTATTACCTGCTGAGCTCTGTTGCTGTTTTGCTCGCGGTGTAGGAGTAGCAGGACGAGACCCGGTGTTACGTTGACCACTGCTGGCGCTACGGCGTGACGCGGTGTCACCCGGTTGTTCATCGAGGCGCATAGTGAGCGCGATACGCTTACGTTGCAGATCGACCTCCAGCACCTTGACCTTCACGATATCCCCGGCTTTCACCACCTTGTGCGGATCGTCGACATAGCGATCGGACAACGACGAGATGTGCACCAAACCATCCTGATGTACACCAATATCCACGAATGCGCCAAAGTTGGTGACGTTGGTTACTGCACCTTCGAGCACCATGCCCGGCAGCAGATCGTTGAGCGTTTCCACCCCTTCGGCGAAAGAGGCTGTTTTGAACTCCGGTCGCGGATCGCGTCCGGGCTTTTCCAGCTCTTTCACAATATCTGTTACCGTGGGTAGGCCGAAACGTGTGTCGGTGAAATCTACCGCCTTGAGTTTGCGCAACGCTGAAGTGTCGCCCATCAGATCGCGCAGCGTCTGGCGTGTGGCTTCCAGAATGCGTTCGACCACCGGGTAGGCTTCCGGGTGAACGGTCGAGGCATCCAACGGGTTATCGCCGTGGTTGATACGCAGGAAGCCAGCGCACTGTTCAAACGCTTTTGGCCCCAGGCGACTGACCTTGAGCAGTTGCTGACGATTGTCAAAGCGCCCGTTTTCATCACGCCAGTTGACGATATTCTGCGCCATCATTTTGCTAAGCCCGGCAACGCGCGTCAGCAGCGCCACCGACGCGGTATTCAGATCGACGCCCACGGCGTTAACACAATCTTCCACCACCGCATCGAGCTTTTTCGCCAGTTGCATCTGGCTCACATCGTGCTGGTATTGGCCGACACCGATGGATTTGGGATCGATCTTCACCAGCTCTGCCAGTGGGTCTTGCAGGCGACGCGCGATAGAAACTGCACCGCGCAGGGAAACATCCAGATTGGGGAATTCCAGCGCCGCCAGCTCCGATGCAGAATACACTGAAGCGCCCGCCTCACTGACGATCACCTTCTGAGCATTAATCGCCGGGAACTGTTTTTGCGTATCGAGGAAGAAACGTTCGGTTTCACGTGATGCGGTGCCGTTGCCGATCGCCACGAGTTCTACCTGATGTTTGACGCACAGCGCCGCAACGATAGGGGCCGCTTTGGCGGCCTGACCGGTATGCGGATAAATGGTATCGGTAGCAACCAGTTTGCCGGTGGCATCCACCACCGCCACTTTCACGCCCGTGCGCAGGCCCGGATCGAGCCCCATGGTGGCGCGCATTCCGGCAGGCGCAGCCATCAGCAGATCGTGGAGGTTGCGCGCAAACACATTGATGGCTTCCTCTTCGGCCTTTTCACGCACGGTGCCCATCAGCTCGGTTTCCAGATGCAACAGCACCTTGATACGCCAGGTCCAGTTGATCACGGCACGACGCCAATGGTCAGCAGGGGCGTTGTTGAGGTGCAAATTCAGGTGTGAAAGGATGATCTGTTCACCCTGACTTTCGCGCGGCGGTTCGTCAAACTGTGGGTCGGCGTTCAGGGCAAGTTGCAGCACCCCTTCATTGCGGCCGCGAAACATCGCCAGTGCACGGTGCGATGGCACGTTGGCGATCGGTTCTTGATGAGCAAAGTAGTCGCGGAACTTCGCGCCTTCATCCTCTTTACCCTCTACCACGCGAGCGACCAGATGGGCGTTTTTCCACAAATAGTCGCGCACCTTGGCTAGCAAGGCGGCATCTTCCGCGAAACGCTCCATCAGAATGTAGCGCGCACCGTCCAGTGCGGCTTTAACATCAGCAACGCCTTTGTCTTCGGCAACATAGGCCAGCGCCGCTGTTTCAGGCACCTGGCTTGGGTCTTGCCATAGGCTGTCGGCCAACGGCTCCAGCCCGGCTTCGATGGCGATTTGTCCGCGCGTACGGCGTTTCGGCTTGTACGGCAGGTAGAGGTCTTCCAGCTCGGTCTTGCTCAGGGTGCCGTCAATCGCCAGGGCCAGCGGCGGCGTTAATTTTCCTTGCTCTTCGATCGATTTCAGAATGGTCTGACGCCGTTCTTCCAGCTCGCGCAAGTAACCGAGGCGGGTTTCCAACTGGCGCAGTTGGGTATCATCCAACCCGCCGGTGACTTCCTTACGGTAACGAGCAATGAACGGTACGGTGTTCCCTTCGTCCAGCAGGCGGACTGCGGCGTCGACCTGCTCCTTTCGCGCCTGCAATTCGCTGGCGATAATCTGGCTCAATGCATCATTCATAATCGGAATTCAATCATCATCATCAAGGGGTGAGTTAACTAATCCGGGACAGTTATACGGATTGCGTAGCAAAAATGCCAGTCGGCATTGTGGCGTCTCAGAAAATTTACCTATGTCAATTTTTCAGCGAATTGTTCGAATATGAAACCTTTTTTCGCGTATTAAGGAAAGGTGCGGTGCGGAGTGTGTTACGTTAATGCGGCGCAGATTCGCGTTATGGGGTGTCATGTTGGTGAAAGGCGCATTCGGACGGGAGAAAGAATAATGACAGTCAAGAAATCCATCCTGACGATGGAAGGAAAAAAGAATATTGCGCTCAATGTGCGCGCGGGCGTGTTGGGCAAAGAGGCCGTAGACATTCGTCCGTTAGGTGCGCAGGGGCTGTGCAGCTACGATCCGGGTTTTAATAACACTGCCGGGTGCGAATCCGCCATCACTTATATTGACGCTGCCAATAGCGTGCTGCTGCACCGCGGGTTTCCGGTGGAGCAACTGGCCGAGAAGTGTGATTTCACTGAAGTGTGTTACATCATGCTGCACGGCGATGCGCCGAATCGTGAGCAATACGATCGGTTCGTCAACAGCATCACCCGACACACCATGATTCATGAGCAGATCTCGCGGATGGTCAGCGGGTTCCGTCGAGACTCGCATCCGATGGCGCTGATGTGCGCGGTGGTCGGGGCGTTGGCGGCGTTTTATCACGACGTGCTGGATATTCATAACGAAGAACACCGCGAGCTGGCGGCGCTGCGTCTGTTGTCGAAGATGCCGACGCTGGCCGCCATGAGCTACAAATTCTCTATTGAGCAACCGGCGGCTTATCCGCGCAACAACCTCTCTTATACCGGCAGTTTCCTGCATATGCTGTTTTCCGTTCCGGCGGAAAAATATGAGGTCAATCCGGTACTGGAACGTGCGATGAACCGGGTGCTGATTTTGCACGCCGATCACGGCCAATGTCCCTCTACCACTGCCGTGAGAGCATCCGGCTCCTCCGGTGCCAACCCCTTTGCGTGTATTGCCGCCGGGTTGGCAACCATGTGGGGGCCAAACCACGGCGGTGCCAATGAAGCCTGTATGCGCATGCTGGAAGAGATCAATACCGTTGAGCGTATTCCCGATTTTGTCCGCCGGGCCAAAGATCGCCGCGACTCGTTCCGTTTGCTGGGCTTCGGTAACTCGGTGTATCACCATTTCGACCCGCGCGCGGCCGTGCTGCGCAAGACCTGTCATGAAGTGCTGAATGAGATGGGGCCGAAAGATAATCTGATGCAGGTGGCGATGGAGCTGGAACATATCGCCATGACCGATCCCTATTTCCTCGAACATCGGCTGTACCCGAGCGTGGATTTCTACACGGCGGTGATCCTGAAAGCCATGGGCCTGCCGCCCTCCATGTTCCCGGTGATCTCCGCAGTAGGCCGTACTATCGGTTGGATTGCCCACTGGAAGGAACTGCACACGCAGGAACCCAAAATCTATCGTCCTTGCCAGATTTACACCGGCCAACCGCGTCGTGACTACGCGTCACAGGTGAAATAAGGCATCCGCCATCCTCCGCGAAAACGGAGGATGGCGGTATTAAAGAAGGGAAATGGCTACGCGTGCTCTGGCGCTGTCGGCTGTGGTTCCGGTAAGAAAGGGGCGACATAACGCTGATAGCGCGACGGTTTGAGCTGCGTCATATCCACCAGCACCAGACCATCGATGCAGTTGTTAAAATCAGGATCGATACCGAAATCGATAAACTGTACGCCACCGGTTTCGCATACTTCCGAATATTGCTTGTACAGCGTGGGAATCGCACATCCCATGTTGTTGAGCATGCTTTTTAGCCGCGTCAGATCTTGTTGATAGTCGGTGCCTTCAAACTGTTTTAACACATCGGGCAACGAGGCCGGATAAGGCCGACGTGAGGTAGCCATTGGCTGACTCGGTGAGAAGTACAGGCGATAAAAGGCGACCAGCAGATCCCGCGCGTTCGGTGGCAGGGTGCCGGAAAGCGAGACCGGGCCAAACAGATAGCGATATTGCGGGTAACGAGCAAGATACGCGCCGATCCCCAGCCACAGATAGTCGAGCCCACGTTTTCCCCAGTATTTAGGCTGGATAAAACTGCGCCCCAATTCAATGCCCTGCGCCAGAATCGGGTCCATTTCTGCCCCATACTGAAACAGGCTGTGGCTATACAGGCCGTTAACGCCTTTATGGGCAATTTGCTGTGCGGTCGGAGTGAAGCGGTAGGCGCCGACAATTTCCAACTCCTTTTCATCCCACAAAATAAGATGCAGGTAGTCGTCGTCATAGCTGTCGAGATCGCGCCGCTGACCGGAGCCTTCTCCGACGGCGCGGAACGCGATTTCGCGCAACCGTCCCAGTTCGCGCAGAATGGGCACATACCCCTCTTCGCCGCGCCGGTAGAGGTAAACCACCTTTCCGTCAGGCGTGGTGCCTAATGTTTCACACACGGCTAAAGCGTGCTTAAGTGCGGCGCGATCTTCCGCCAGAGCAATGGGTTTTTCTCCCAGGAAACTGCCGGGTTTACCCAGGCCCAGCCGATAGACATGGCGGCGGAAACGGGCTGCAACATCGTTGGCATTCCACTCTCCGTGGCTCCAGGTGGCATAGGGGATGCGAGCGCCAATGCGGATCTTGAGTTTCTGACTGCGTTGTTGAAACATTTCTCTGACCAACAGCAGCGTTGAGAGCGGCCGGTAGAGCAAAGAAGAGAGGTAGAACAAGCTGCTGTTGCGTCCGCTGATATGAATGGGAACGACGGGGGCGCGCGCTTTGCTTGCCATGCGAATAAAACCGCTGTGCCAATGCCCATCGCGAATCCCTTGTAGGCTAATGCGTGATACTTCACCCGCCGGGAACAGAATGATGGCACCCTCCTGGCTGAGGTGCTGTTGTATCGCGTTGATTTGTGAACGCTTGGTGCGGTTGTTAACGTTATCGACGGAGAGCAGAACCCCTTTTAGCGGGGTAATGTAGGAGAGCACCTGGCTGGCTAGAATACGCACGTCGGGGCGAACGCTCGCCACCGCACGCAGCAACGCCAGGCCATCCAGTGAGCCGATAGGATGGTTGGCGACCAGCACCACTGGCCCTTGGCTAGGGATATTTTCTAGATCCCCCTCCACCATTTCACAACTGAAATTGAAATAGTCCAGAATTTGCTCGACCAGATCCAGGCCTTTCAAATGGGGGTAACGCTCGGCGAATTGTTGCATTTCGCGCTCAAACAGCAGTGCGCGTAGAAGAGAACGTTGCCAGGATGGCGTTTGACGGTGTGGTGCAAGGTCTTGCAGGATGGCATCTACGCTGAACATATCCGAGTCTCCCGTGACACTTCGAGGCCAAATTAAGCGATCGAAGTGACACATTTATGTCAACACAAAAATAATCTTTTTCGCGCCCCTTTTCATTTTCATCGACGTGGGCTGCGCTCCGGCACTTTCTTCCTATAACGCGAATTATTTAAGCAGATAGCGCACAAGGAAAGGTTTTCGCGGAGGATGAATCCCACGGTGACGCGGATTATGCGTAATAAACACATCATATTGGTAACCAGGGCATGATAATTGCGAATTCATTCGCAGTTATCATGCTGGCGAGGTGAGCAGAACAGCAGAATAAGCCCTACACAAGGAGATGAACCCCAAAGGTGATTTTATCCAAAGGGTATTTAGCTGCATCAGTGCTGTTTTTTGAATACGTTTTTTTGATTATAATTTACTTGCGTTATTGTTCATTGCGGTATTTGCACGTAACCTCTTTTTTCAAATCGTAAAATTTGTTTTTATGGTTTATAGATTAAAACGTTAATTAATTTAATTTTAATAGGTTTGGCGTATCGCATTACGGTGAAGGGAATGCACCTATTCATTTTTGATATCTACTATGTTCAACGTGTTAGCTCTTTTTTATTTTTTTGTTTATCTTTGGTTGTTATATATTTAATCGCATATTCTTTCAAAAAACGCGCTTGTATTTCTTAGGGTAAATAACAATCTAAAACAGCTTTAAATAATCTTTGACAATAAACGAGCAAATTTTTATGCTACGGCTCAACTCTTTTTATGTCGTCGTGTAAAGGTATGGCGTAAAGGTATGGCGTAAAGGTATTGTTTAAACCAATATTCTCATGGGCGTTAATGAGCGATCTAAGATATATGTCGCAGGATTTCCATTTCCTATGTTTCGTGTAAATAAACATATCATCAATAGGGTTAGGTTATTTTTAAAATAATACTTGCTTATCCCAGAGGTTTTTATGGCCTACTTGATTAATCAAACCATCATTTTCAATGATGGAGAGGGAACTTTATCTTGGCGAGATCGTGAAGGTGAAGCCATTTCATTGAGCGCGCCTATTGCACGCATACTCGCTACTCTGATTGATAATCCGGGGGTCACATTAAGCCGTGAATTGTTGCTACGAGAGGCATTAGAAAAGTATTCACTTTCTCCTTCTATCAGTAATCTCAATAATTATATCTCACTGCTTAGAAAGGTATTACGCAATTTTGGTTTGGCTGAGGCGATTGTTACTGTCCCGAAATCAGGTATTGTTTTTCATGTCGACAGTATTGAAGCTTATGCCAGGCAACCAACGGACGTTCGCACGGTGGGGAATGCGGTGGAAACATCGATGAACGCGCAGACCCGTGGTGTCAATCCCCGATTGGCTGCGCCAGACCATTCGACGCACCGGTTCCAGATAGGTTATACGACCAAGATTATTTTTATCATCGGTATGATTCTGTTATTTATTTTGATTATGGTGTCATTTTCTGGTCGTTTCCCTTATCGGCCTTTTGTCAGAGTCAATGTGATAAATAAGTGCGATGTTTTTGCATTACAGGATGCGGTCAACCGCGAGTCGATAGCAGGTTATCAGGAACTCTGTGGGGATAACGTCTTGTTTATTTCATCAAAGACGACACCGTTACATGGTTCAGGAATGAAAAGAAATCGCATCATCATTGCATGCAGCAAACGTGGAAAAGGATGCACAACCTATGTTGAAAAATAACCTTGGCAATAAAATGGTATGGTTCAGCCTGTTATTATTGGTGACGGTTTTATTCGTGGGGCCCTATTATTTTAAGCGTCAGTCTTTTCACAAGCCGGTGATTTGTTGTGGCGAGGTGAGAGTCAGAGAGGGGAATGAAAAATATAGAATAAGAAAAGAATACGATGTCAATGTTTATTTAAGCGATAAAAACCGCGCATTAATTTTTATTGATGGTGTGTTTATTGGTGAAGACGATATTCCTCGTACTATACAGCGCACGTTTAGTTTTGACTCCGTTTGGAATGAAAATCGCCTGTTAGTCAAGAATGTCACTCTGGATAAAAACCCGGAGGATAATGCACCTGATGACGCGGTTACGATGATTGGGGAAAATGACATCCTGGAGTTCGAAATGCTGACCCGCGATGTCTATCTTATCAGCACGGCGTGGTCAAAATTGGCCTGCAATATCCGTTAATGTCGCGCCCTGCAGCCCCGTAACACCACGGTGACGAGGTAGGTAATAAGCGGCCAGGCGATCATTCCGCGGGCGCGGTATAGGTTATCAGGTTTACATACCAGGTTTTTTCGCCCGACGGTGTTTTCACTTTCACCTCTTCGTCGCGTTCTTTTTTCAGCAATGCCCGTGCCATTGGGGCGTCGATTGAAATATAGTCTTTACGGCCATAGATCTCATCAGGACCAACGATGCGAAAGCGCATCTGGTCGCCTTGCTCGTTTTCGACTTCAACCCAGGCACCAAAGAACACTTTGCCCTCTTGCTGAGGGGAGTAATCGACGACGCGAACGATTTCCAGACGTTTGCGCAAGTAGCGCACCCGTCGGTCTATTTCGCGCAACAGCCGCTTGTTGTATTGGTAGTCGGCATTTTCACTGCGATCGCCTAAACTTGCCGCCCAAGCCACTTTTTCTGTAATTTCTGGACGACGTTCTTTCCAAAGATAGTTAAGCTCTTTGTAGAGCATGTCGTAACCTTCACGGGTGATAAGATCGGTTTTCATCGTTTGCTTTCATCATCGGTTATTGCGGGTACGCATAGCACGGCGTTGACACACTGTGAGCAGTATAGGCGTTGCTGCATCCTAAGGCGATTGCGCCTGTAAAATGAAGGAAATGATTGATTAATCCCTGTTTTATTATGCTTTGTAACAATTTTGCCTGCAATATATACCAGAAACGACTGTCAGTAATTCACGGGTTTTTGAACAATACGGGCATCGGCAGCGATTACGCTTTTGGAGAATGAAAATGCAAGAGAATTATAAAATTCTGGTAGTAGATGATGATATGCGCCTGCGCGCACTGCTGGAGCGTTACCTGACGGAGCAAGGTTTTCAAGTACGTAGCGTAGCCAATGCTGAACAGATGGATCGTTTACTGACGCGTGAGTCCTTTCACCTGATGGTGCTGGACCTGATGTTACCGGGCGAAGATGGGCTCTCGATTTGCCGCCGCCTGCGCAGCCAAAGCAACCCGATGCCGATTATTATGGTGACGGCGAAAGGGGAAGAGGTTGACCGTATCGTTGGTCTGGAAATTGGCGCTGACGACTACATTCCTAAGCCGTTTAACCCACGTGAACTGCTGGCGCGCATTCGTGCCGTGCTGCGCCGCCAGGCGAACGAGCTGCCGGGGGCACCGTCGCAGGAAGAGGCGGTGATCGCGTTTGGCAAGTTCAAGCTGAACCTCGGCACGCGCGAAATGTTTCGCGATGACGAGCCGATGCCGTTGACCAGTGGGGAATTTGCGGTGTTGAAAGCGTTGGTCAGCCATCCGCGCGAACCGTTATCGCGCGATAAACTGATGAACCTGGCACGTGGTCGTGAATACAGCGCCATGGAGCGCTCCATCGATGTGCAGATCTCGCGGCTGCGTCGCATGGTGGAGGAAGATCCGGCGCATCCGCGCTATATCCAAACCGTCTGGGGCCTGGGATACGTCTTTGTGCCGGACGGCAGTAAAGCATGAGACGATGGCGCTTTTCTCCGCGCAGTTCGTTTGCCCGGACGCTGTTGCTGATTGTTACCCTGTTGTTTGTCAGCCTGGTCACCACCTATCTGGTGGTGCTCAATTTTGCCATTTTGCCAAGCTTGCAGCAGTTCAACAAAGTCTTGGCCTACGAAGTGCGCATGCTGATGACCGACAGGCTGCAACTGGAGGATGGCTCTTCGCTGGAAGTGCCACCGGCGTTCCGGCGTGAAATCTATCGCGAGTTGGGGATTTCCCTGTATACCAACGCCGCGGCGGAGGAGAGCGGGCTACGTTGGGCGCAGCACTACAAGTTTTTGAGCCAGCAAATGGCGCAACAGCTTGGCGGCCCGACGGATGTACGCGTTGAAGTCAGCAAAAATACCCCCGTGGTGTGGTTGAAAACCTGGCTTTCACCCGATATCTGGGTGAGGGTGCCCCTGACGGAAATCCATCAGGGCGACTTTTCTCCGCTCTTCCGGTACACGCTGGCGATCATGCTGCTGGTCATCGGCGGGGCGTGGCTGTTTATTCGTTTGCAGAACCGGCCGCTGGTGGAGTTAGAGTATGCGGCGCTGCAAGTGGGGAAAGGCATTATTCCGCCCGCGTTGCGTGAGTATGGTGCTTCCGAGGTGCGTTCAGTAACGCGCGCTTTCAACCAGATGGCGTCGGGAGTCAAATTGCTGGCCGACGATCGTACGCTATTGATGGCGGGCGTCAGCCACGATTTACGCACGCCGTTAACGCGTATCAGGCTGGCAACGGAGATGATGAGCAAGGATGACGACTATCTGGCGGAGTCCATCAATAAGGATATTGAAGAGTGTAATGCCATTATCGAACAGTTTATCGACTATCTGCGTACCGGTCAGGAGATGCAGATGGAAGCGGCGGATCTGAACACTATTCTGGGCGAAGTTGTGGCGGCTGAGAGTGGCTATGAGCGCCAGATTGACAGCGATTTCTCCGAAGGCGAGCTGATGGTGCGCATCAGTCCGCTCTCGATCAAACGGGCGGCGTTGAATCTGGTGGTCAATGCGACGCGCTACGGTAACGGCTGGATCAAGGTCAGCAGCGGACGAGAACTGCAACGCGTCTGGTTCCAGGTGGAAGACGATGGTCCAGGCATCGATCCTGCGCAGCTGGCGCATCTGTTCCAACCGTTTGTGCGCGGCGACAGCGCGCGTACCACCAGCGGTACCGGATTAGGGCTGGCGATTGTGCAGCGCATCATTGATGCGCATGACGGCGCGTTAGACGTGGGCACCAGCGAACGCGGTGGGCTGTGCGTGCGCGCTTATCTGCCTTTACCCTACGATCGAGCCAAAGAAGGGCCGTCTGCCGCTGAGAAAGAGGCGTCAGAAGGGTAAAACACGGTGGTTAACGCAGAAGAAAAAAGCGCGGGCAAGCCCGCGCTTTTGCGTTTTAGGGGATGATTTCCGCCCCAATTTCTGGCCCGGCGCTCACCAGCGCCTGACCAGCAGGGGTATCGGTATATTTGTCGAAGTTGGTGCAAAAACGCTGCGCCAAATCTTCGGCTTTCTCTTGCCATTTCGCCCGGCTGGCATAGGTGTTGCGCGGATCCAGAATCTGAACATCGACGCCGGGCAGTGAGCGCGGTATCGCCAGATTGAAGATCGGCAACGTATGCATTTCGGCGTCGTCAATGCTGCCATTCAGAATGGCATCAATGATGGCACGGGTGTCTTTAATCGAAATGCGTTTTCCTGAACCGTTCCAGCCGGTGTTGACCAGATAGGCTTGCGCGCCAGCGGCTTTCATACGTTTTACCAGCACTTCGGCATAGCGCGTGGGATGGAGCGACAGGAACGCCGCACCAAAGCAGGCAGAAAACGTCGGCGTAGGTTCGGTGATCCCGCGTTCTGTGCCCGCCAGTTTGGCGGTGAAGCCGGACAGGAAATGGTACTGCGTCTGGTCAGGCGTAAGGCGCGATACCGGCGGCAGAACGCCGAAGGCATCGGCCGTCAGGAAAATCACCTTACGCGCGTGTCCCGCTTTGGAAACCGGTTTGACGATGTTGTGAATATGGTAAATGGGGTAGGAGACGCGGGTGTTCTCCGTTTTGCTGCCATCGTTGAAATCCACGCTGCCATCTTCCCGAACCGTGACATTCTCCAGCAGCGCATCGCGTTTGATGGCACCGTAAATATCCGGTTCAGCCTCTTTCGACAGTTTGATGGTTTTGGCGTAGCAGCCGCCTTCAAAGTTGAACACGCCGTCATCATCCCAGCCGTGCTCGTCGTCGCCAATCAACTGGCGTTTCGGATCGGTGGACAGCGTGGTTTTTCCGGTGCCGGACAGGCCGAAGAAGACGGCAACATCCCCTTTTTCACCGACGTTGGCGGAACAGTGCATCGAGGCGATGCCTTTCAGCGGCAGCAGGTAGTTCATGATCGAGAACATCCCTTTCTTCATTTCGCCGCCGTACCAGGTGCCGCCGATCAGTTGGATCCGTTCCGTCAGGTTGAACGCGACAAAATTCTCCGAGTTCAGCCCCTGTTCCTGCCACTGTGGATTGGTGCATTTCGCCCCGTTCATCACGATAAAATCGGGCTCAAACTGCTTGAGCTCATCGTCATCAGGGCGAATGAACATATTTTTGACGAAGTGGGCCTGCCAGGCAACCTCGGTGATAAAACGCACTTTCAGACGGGTATCGGGGTTGGCTCCGCAGAAGGCATCGATGACAAACAGACGTTTGCCGGACAGTTGCTCGGTCACCAGCTGTTTCAGGTGGCTCCAGACTTCTTGTGTCATGGGGTGGTTATCGTTCTTGCCTTTGCCTTGATCCGACCACCACACGTGCTCACGCGAGGTATCATCACGAACGATATATTTATCTTTGGGCGAACGACCGGTAAAAACGCCGGTGTCGACGGCGATAGCGCCCAGTTTGGTTTCTCTGCCGCGTTCATATCCCTCCAGGCCGGGAGCAACCTCTTCCTGGAAAAGTACTTCATAACTCGGATTGTAGACAATCTCGCTGACATCGCGGATTCCATAAGCGGCGAGGGCTTGTGGTGCAATACCTTTGATCTGCATATCGCTACTCCTCAATAGTTATAGTCATACTGATAATCATTGTACGGAGTAAGCCTATTTTAGCTGGGATAACAATCATAAAATTAAATAATTTAAGACATGGTTTTGTTTAATTTTCGTTAAGTGAAACGATTCTTCTCCCGTAGGGGCGAAAAATGAAAACGGGCACCGAAGTGCCCGCTTAGTCAGGAATATTATGTCAATGTCTTAAGCGATCAATGCCTTGTGGCGTCTAGGCTGGCGTGACGAATATCACTGATTTCACCGGCGCTGAACAGGTAGTGCGTACCACAGTAATCGCAATGCATATCGATTTCTTCTTCCTGCTCCAACATCTCATGCAGATCGGCATCCGACAGCGTCATTAAAGCATCTGCGCAGCGTTCACGCGAGCAGTGGCAGTGAAACGATACCGCCTGCGGCTCGTAGAGCGTCACCGATTCCTGATGATAAAGGCGGTACAGCACCTCGTTCGCGGGCAGGGTAAACAGCTCTTCGTTTTTGATGGTTGTTGTCAATTGCACCAGATGGTCAAAATCGTCGTGGCCGACGTGCTGCGCGGGCAGTATTTGCAGCAGCATGCCAGCGGCAACCGGGTGGCCTTCATGCTCTCCGCTGCGAATAAACAACCGGGTAGGCAACTGCTCGGATTGTTGGAAATAGTTTTCCAGACAGCTGGCAACCGAATCGCCTTCCAGACCCACCACCCCTTGATAGCGCTCACCTTCCTCGGGCGTAATGGTGATCACCAGATAGCCGTTACCTACCATGTCACGCAGCGTCGCATCGGGCGCAATCTCGTCTTGCAAGCGGGCAACACCGCGCATTTGCTGCTGATTATTGCCGTTGATAACGGCAAGTTTCAGCGGGCCGTCGCCCTGAAGCTGTACGGTAATATCGCCATTGAATTTCAACGTCGCCGTCAGCAGACTGGTGGCGGCCAGCATATCACCCAGCAGCAGGCGCACCGGAGCCGGGTAGTCGTGGTTTTCCAGAATTTGCTGGTAGGTATTACTGACCGTCACCAACTCGCCGCGAACGGCATGATTTTCAAACAGATAACGGTGTAGTTGGTCGTGGTTGGACATGGTTTCTCTCTTAATGGTCAGTGCTACTCTGCATCATTGTATTTAAATTTTATCAGATCGCGCCGTTCTTTTTTATCGGGCCGACGATCCGGGTGCGGCATGGTCAGCGCGTTCATCTTGCGTGCCAAAGCGACCTTTTCGCGTTTTTCGACGCTTTGCTCGGTCTCCCGATACAGCAATTGCGCTTCGGGTGCCGAGCGGCGTTGTGAACTGAGGGCACAGACCAACACGGTGCGCTCGTCGTTGCCCTGACGCAGTTTGATTTCAGCATCCAGTTCTACCAGCTTGCTGGGCTTGGTGCGCTGCCCATTGTAATGCACCTTGCCGCCGTCGATTGCCTCACGCGCGACAGCACGGGTTTTGTAGAATCGAGCGGCCCAGAGCCATTTGTCCAGGCGAATACTGTCATCTGACTCGGTCTTCTCTTTCATATCAACCTCTTGCTTATAAACGCCTGGAGCATAAAACGCCCTATCAGGACCCGAGTTGCGCCGTGCGTAAGGCAGGCAGGAACGCCAGATAATCATTCATGGCCGGATGGCGCGCAAAGGATTTCTCCTGCTGTCCCGAGTCCGGGTTAGTGACTCCCAGGCAGTAGCGCAGGCCAAACGCTTTGGCGGCATCCAAAATCGGTTCGCTGTCATCGATAAACAGCGTGCGTTCGGGATCAAACCCCACCTGCGCGTGCACCTGTCGCCACAGTTGCTGATGCTCCTTCGGATACCCATACGTATGGGTGGAAAGTAATAAATCAAGGTGTCTGTCGAGTCCGGTATGCGCCATTTTGACCGCCAGACCGTGTGGGTGAGCATTGGTGAGCAATACCCGCTGCTTGCCACTGGCGGCTAATGCGGTGAGAAACGGTTCGGTATCGGCACGCAAACGGGCGCGTGCGCCTATCTCACTGGTCATCTGATAGATATCAAGACCGAGGCGTTCGCTCCAATAATCAAAGCAGTACCAGTTCAATGTGTGTTGAACGGCGTGATACTCTTTCTCTATCACTTTTTTGGCTTCACTCAGGGAAATCTTTCTCTCTACGCTGAGTTGTTCTGGCACCCGTTGCAGCCAGAAGTAGCTGTCAAAGGCCAGGTCCAGCAGGGTGCCATCCATGTCCAGGATAACGGTATCGATGTCATTCCAATTGAGATCGTGCTGCATCTGTACTCCGGTAGCGGCGGTGGGGTGGGGTCGTGCAGGGAAACGCCGCGTCGCAAGGCGTCGGCGGCATGGTCAGTGCGATCGTCAGCAACGGGCCGTTTAGACGCGCCTAATCGTTCATCCGGTAGGCGCGGCCTTCCATCACGATAGGCGTAGCGAGCCGGGTTGAAAAGCACGCATCGTAGTACTGTTTGATATCACGTTCGCGCTGCTGGCTTTTGCGCATTTTTACCAGCATCAGCACCAGATTGGCAACCAGTGCCACCGAGAGCACCAGCATCAATAAACCGGTGCCGAAATAGCGCCACAGGGTGATGGCGTCAGGATCGCTGCGTAAATTGATGTGCTGCGTTCCGTTGGCATCGGTGGAGAGTTGAGTGATCACCCCTTTGGCGCTAAAGGGCGTGTGCAGCAGCATGGCGGAAAGCCGTTGCAACTCTTGCCATTGCTCTGTTGCATGATATTCATTCAACGGTTTGGGCGGCAGCGGGTAGTTCACGAGCTGGCGGCCTTCGTCGCTGCGGATCAAAAAGCCGCTGGGGGGCGGGCTGTTCAGCGAGTCGGTGGCCGCGTTAATCTCTTGATAGAAAAAAGACTCCGTGGCGCTGACCACCAGCGATTCCAGAGATTCAGCATTAACCGAGCGCAGCAGAACGTTCATCCCCTTGAGCGAACCTGACTTGGCGCGTCTGACCAAAGCATCCCAGGTTTTCACATTGCCCAGATTGACCAGGGCGTTTTTCAGCCGGGTGCAGTCCTCTTCACGCGTACACAGCTCCTGAGTTTTCAACACGATATCAGAGAAGTTGTTGAGCAGTACCATGCCTGATTTCTGAATGGCGGACGCGAGCTGGGTGCTGACCTTGCCTTCATCGTTGGTCACGGGATGCAACTGGGCATTGACCACGGACAGCAGCGCCGAGGCTTTTTCGATCACGTCCGACTCGGGCAGCGGTAATGAACCGGCCTTGTTCCAGTAGATGGCTGAGCAGTCAAACGGGGTAAAGGCATAGGGCTTTACGTTGCCGGGATAGCGGTTGCCCGCAGGCACATCGCACATACCGGTGCTTTGAATGTCCAGCTTATCGCCGATTTTCAGGTGGGCGTTTTGTAATTCTTCAACCTGCACCACTTTGATATTCTGTGCGCCTTGCAGCCAGCTCATGCTCAGGTTGAGCGGTAGTTCCAACGGCAAGAAACTGAGCAGCAAGATAAGAGGCAGTAGCGCACCCGCAGAGAGAATCAGGTTTTTTCCAAAGCGCTGGAGGGGGAACCGGCTGACCTCCTCGTGGAGCGAGAGAAATTCGCCCTGACGGACCACCTGACGATTCAGATAGATATCGACCTGGGTTTTCTGCGCCAGATCGTAGGCGATATAAGGTTGCCAATGGGGCGGATAGATAAGATCGATATTGCCCAGCGAAATATTGCCAATCTGCTCCTGGTTTGATTCGCCAAACAGGCCGAGGCACTGTGGCGTGCCATTCAGGCAATGTACTTCTTGCAGTTCACGCTCAGAGGGCGCGCGAAACAGCTGCCAGCAGCTCCAGGCGGCCAGCAGCACGGCGGCAATGGCGAGCCAGGGCATCACCGCCAACGGCGTCATCAGGCTGATAAACAGCAGCAGAAAAGCCGATGAAATCAATAGCGCTTCGCGAATGCCCGAGGCGTGATGCATCGCGAACTCTTCTCGCGTCTCTTTGCGAACGGCAACCAACTCGGCGCGTTCATTCCCTTCTTCACGAATCGAGGCATTACGCTCAGGCATTAACGGCGGCGGTAAAACGCCCTGATCGCTGTGCTCAACGCATTCACTCAAGGAATGTCCGTTGAGCGCAACGACCAGCGGAATTGAGCGGGTGTTGATCAGCTCGATATGGTTATTCTCGGTGATGTACTGTTCCCAGTCAGCAGGCAGGTGTATTTCTTGCGTATCAATGAAATAACGCCATTTGTTCGCGGTGCTGGTATTGAGCCCATAACGCGTAATGCTGTGGGTGAGCACATAGACGCGCGGATCCTGGCGGGTACGCGGTAGCACGGGCAACGCGCTGGACGCTGACAGTTGCAGATTGGCCATCGTCAAATAGCGTTCAATGGCGGCACGCTCATCGTGCGTTAATGTGCGTTCTCGCGCGTGCATGACGGCGAATGACGGTTTTGTAAAGGGCAAATGGCGACGCATACGGTATCCAGTGTAACTTCCGATGACGATAAGACAGGCAAACAATAGGGATAAAAGAATAACTATTGTGCTCATGCCATCCTCATTCCAACGCTGATAATTCGGATACTAGCAAACTTATCCCGAGAGTGATAATCCGTATGTCATTGTTAATCAGCTTGAATCACTCATTAACGCAATAAATTTTTCCTATATTTCCTCGATCTTACCAAGAGAAAATCAGAAGAAAACATGGGGAAAATCTGAATTTATTGTCACGTGTTGACTTTTATTTTTTTCCAGGAAAAACCGTGATGTTTGTTATTTGTTGCGATTGCGTAAATTGAGTCGTATCAGAGTTGCGGTAAGATAGCCTGTTAACGCACAATGTGAGCAATATCAAAGAAGAAAATTAACGTTTTTTTTGCATTCTGCGGCGTTTCCGTTGCGAAAAAGAGGTACCCGTTCTACATGTTTTTCATCTCTTTTTTTTTGACGGGTATCAGATTTTTTTTGTTGCCACAGGAATGCCTCGTAGGGCGAATATAGTGATGAATAACAATCTGAAAAAACCGAAAATTCTGAACGTGGAGACGGTGGCCCGTTCGCGCCTGTTTAATGTGGAATCGGTTGATCTGGAGTTCAGCAACGGCGTGCGCCGCGTGTATGAACGGATGCGCCCCTCGGGGCGAGAAGCGGTGATGATCGTACCGATTATCGACAATCAACTGGTGTTGGTGCGCGAATACGCCGTCGGTATCGAACAGTATGAATTAGGCTTCCCCAAAGGGCTTATCGATCCGGGGGAAACCGTTTTTGAAGCGGCGAACCGTGAATTGATGGAAGAAGCGGGGTTTGGTGCACACCAGATGTCGCTGTTGGCGACGCTGACGCTGGCACCTTCCTATTTCTCCAGTCGCATGAATATCGTGGTCGCGCGTGACCTTTATCCCCAGACGCGAGAAGGGGATGAGCCTGAGCCGCTGATTCCGGTGCGCTGGCCGTTGGATAATCTGTTGGGCTTGTTACAGGAACCTGATTTTCGCGAAGCGCGTAATGTCAGCGCGTTGTTTTTAACGCGTGAGTGGTTGGCGGGGCAGACACCTTAGTCGTCCCCGGCCTGGGCCGGGGATTTCTTGCAGAAATAACGCGTTTCATCTGTAAGAGATTCCCGCTTGCGCGGGAATGACGGGAAGGTGCTCGTCCTGGGCGAAGAGGTAAACAGGTTACGCGTTAAAACAGCTCTTCGCTCTGACCGTTTTCCATCAAGGTGGTGCCTGCCTCGTGGACTTCAAACTCCGTAGGCTGCGTGCCATCGACAAAATATTCCGCACGGCTGTTGCCACCGCCGCTGGAGAGTTTGCCGGTATAGCGATCGATGGTGACGGTGACGACGCCCGGCGGCGGCGTCAGTGGCTGCTCGGCAACGCCTTGCAGGGCGATCTTCATATAGTCATCCCACGCAGGTTGGGCGCTCTTTGCGCCGCCCTCATAGCCCGAAATCTGATCTTTAATCGCACCCGAAACCGTGCTGCGGCCCAAATCGCGGCGATGGTCATCAAAGCCAATCCACACCGAGGTGACAAGGTTAGGCCCGTAACCGGAGAACCAGGCATCTTTGGAGCTGTTGGTGGTGCCGGTTTTGCCGCCGATGTCATGACGCTGTAAATCTTTACCGGCACGCCAGCCAGTGCCCATCCAGCCGGGTTCGCCAAACACGTTGCTGTTGAGCGCGCTCTTTATCAGAAACGACAACGGCGTGCTGATGACATGCGGCGCATACGGCAGCGTGCTGACCTGCGCTTCGGTCGGCGTGACGGCGTCAATCTGTGGCTGAGGCACGGTGCCTTGCTGCTCTAGCGAGGTGGCGACGTTTTCCATGCTGTCCGTTGATAGCACGGCAGAGCGCGGCGTTTCGCCATAAACCAGCGGCAGATTGCAGGTGTCGCACACGGTTTTCGGCGTTGCGTTGAAAAGCGCGTTGCCCGTGTCATTCTCGATACGGGAAATGAAGTAAGGGTCAACCAGGTAGCCCCCGTTGGCCATCACCGCATAGCCTCTGACCACCTGGAGCGGCGTGAAGGACGCGGCACCCAGCGCCAGCGATTCGGTACGCACAATGTTTTGTTGTGGGAAACCGAAACGCTGTAAGTAATCAGCCGCGTAATCGACGCCCATGGCGCGCATCGCACGCACCATCACTACGTTTTTGGACTGCCCCAGTCCCTGACGTAAACGAATCGGACCGTCGTAGGTTGCCGGAGAGTTCTTCGGACTCCAGTCTGAGCCTGCGCCTGCATCCCAACGGGTAATCGGCACGTCGTTAAGGATGGTAGCCAGCGTCAGCCCCTTATCCATGGCGGCGGTATACAGGAACGGTTTGATATTGGAACCAATCTGACGCAGCGCCTGCGTGGCACGGTTAAACTTGCTCTGATTGAAATCAAAGCCGCCCACCAGCGCTTCGATGGCACCGTTGGTCGGGTTCATGGACACAATCGCGGAGTTGACGTCCGGCGCTTGTCCCAGCCACCAGTCATTGCCCACCTTGCGTACCCACACCTGCTGGCCGGTTTGCACCACATCGGTGACGCGGCGCGGCATCGCCCCTTGCAGTACGTCGGATTTAAACGGACGCGCCCATTTCATCCCAGCCAGTGGCAGCATAACGTTGCTGCCATCGGCCATCAGCGCGGTGGCTTTGTCGGCATCGCTTTGGGTGATAACGGCGGGGTTTAGCGGGCCGTAGTTGGGGGTATTTTTCAGTTCATTGATGATGCGCGTTTGATCCCAGGCGCTTTCACCCACTTTCCACAGCACTTTTTCCGGGCCGCGATAGCCATGGCGCATATCATAGGCCATGACGTTATTGCGCAGCGCCTCTTCTGCGGCCAACTGACGTTTCTTGGTGATGGTGGTGTAGACCTTGTAGCCATCGTTATAGGCGTCTTCACCGTAGCGTTTCACCATCTCCTGACGCACCATTTCTGCCAGATAGGACGCGGAGAAAGCAATTTCCGGCGCATGATAATCGGCCACCAGCTTCTCGTTACGTGCCTGATCGTACTGTGCCTGCGTGATGTAATTTTCATCGCGCATACGTGCCAGCACCACATTGCGACGCGCCACGGCGCGATCGTAGGAGTAGAGCGGGTTAAAGGTGGACGGGGCTTTGGGCAAACCGGCGATGGTCGCCATTTGGCTCAACGTCAGTTGTTCAACCGAGCGGCCAAAATAGACGTGTGCGGCGGCGCCCACCCCGTAGGCACGATACCCGAGGTAGATCTTGTTGAGATAAAGCTCAAGGATCTCATCTTTGGTCAGCAACTGCTCAATGCGGATCGCCAGAAACACTTCTTTGATCTTACGGATCAGCGTGCGTTCCGGGCTCAAAAAGAAGTTACGCGCCAACTGTTGGGTAATGGTACTTGCCCCTTGCGACGCGTGCCCGGAGGTCAACGCAATGGTGGCGGCGCGGATAATCCCCACCGGATCGACCCCGTGGTGATCGTAAAAACGGCTGTCTTCGGTGGCGATAAACGCGTGGACCATCTCAGGGGGAACCTGGCCCAACTTCAGCGGAATGCGGCGCTTCTCACCGAACTGGGCAATCAGCTCACCGTCGGCGCTGAACACCTGCATCGGCGTTTGTAAACGGACATCTTTCAACGTTGCGACATCGGGCAACTGAGGCTCGATATAACGATATAGCCCATATATCGATGCGGCTCCAAGCAGAATGCAAGTCACTGCAAGGATGAATAAATACTTTACGAACTTCACCGGGAATTTTCCATTCAGTAGCGGGTGGACAGTTTCTAAACAATTGCCCGCTAGTATAAAGGTAAGCCTGCACTGTGGATACGTTCTTTTATTCAGCACACGTTTTCAGCAACGCGTGCCCTTCTCAACGACGAGGGAGAGGTCGCATTGAACATGGCTTATCACCATTGGCAGGTCGGATTAGATATACAAAACGGATGTCTGCGTGCCCTGGCCGTGCAGCGCCGCCGTCATGGCTGGCAACTGCGTCAGTGGTGGCAAATCCCACTGCCTGCGGACACCTTAAGGGAGGGGAGTTTACAGCATTCCGACGCATTGTGCGATGTCCTGACGCAATGGCGGCGGGTGCTGCCGCGCCGACTATCGCTGCGCGTTGGCTTTCCGGCCCAGCGCGTGCTGCAGCAGCTTATGGCGGCCCCTGACAGCCGTCTGCGGGAGCCGGAGCGCGGCTGGTATATCGACCATCAGGCGGCGCGCCAGTTTCCCATTGGCCGCGACTCGCTGGTGCTCGACTATCGCAGTGAGCCCCAGTCGCCGGGCTCCTTGCTGATCACCGCCGCCAAACGTGAAGAGGTAGCGCAGTGGCAACACTGTCTGCATCGCGCCGGGCTAACGCCGGATGTGCTGGATATTGTGCCATGCGCGTTGCGCACCATGGCACAACTGGCGGGGGTGGCTTCCGATTCCCTGCTGTTGCATCGACTGGATACCGAGCACTGGCTGTGGGTTTCGCCGTTATCCCAGCCGCTGTCGTTTGGTGTTATCTCGCAAGACGCGGTGACAGATTCTGGCGATATCGTCACCTGTGTGAGCAATCACTATCCGGGAAAGCGCGGTGAAATAACGTATTACAGTGGCGAGTGGGGCGAGGACACTCCGCTTTCAGTGCACCCGCTGGCGTCGTGGTCGCCGTTTGACATCTTGCATCAAGCCTATCCGCCGCTGCCGATCAATCCGTCCCAGTTTGTGGTGGCGGGCGGTTTGGCGCTGCGGGCGGACGATTAATGCCCCCTTTTCGTGTCAATCTGTTGCCGTGGCGTCAACGCCGACGAGTCCGTGATACTCGCCGCTGGTGGCTGTGGCTGCTGTTTTTTTCGGGGGGATTGCTGCTCACGCTGGCCGCGTGCCGTGAGCGGCTTGACCAACAGCGTGGCGCGATGGAGGAAACGTTGCGCACGCTGCAACAAAAGCAACTCGCGGACAGCGCACAACTGCGTGAGGTTCAACGGTTAATGGCCGCGCTGCGACAGCGGCAAGCGCAGTTGCAGGCAGAAGAGCAAACGCGGGCGCATAACCAGGGTTATGAACAGCTGTTAAAACAGCTGGCGCAGTGGGTGCCTGATGGGCTGTGGCTTACTGCCCTGACAGTGCAGGATGGCAAGGCCCATCTGACGGGCAGAAGCCATGATTATGCCGACATCGTGCACTTCAGCTCCCGGCTCGAAACCGAAACAGCGCTGACATCGGTGCGTCTGATGCAAACACGGCAGGAAATAATGGCGTCACCCGAGGGGGACGTGCCGGTGTTGACGTTTCACCTTCAGGCCGATTGGCGCGTTGAGCGGCTTTCGTTGCCGGACGTGTCCCATGATGAATAGTGTGCGCTCCCTGTGGCTGGCGTTTATGGCGACCCCTCGATGGGTACGGTGGTTGGCGCAAGGTCTGGTGATGGGCATGTTAGCCGCGTTAGGTTATTACACCGTGCTGCAACCGGAGCGTGCCGCCGTGGAGCGCTTGCGGCACGCTCTTTTGCACTCGAGCGAAGCGCACGCGGCGCTGGTACGGCGTTTTGATGATTTCCCGGCGCTGGCGACGTTACAACAACAGTGGGATGCCTTGCCGGATAAACCGGTTTATCACGCCGCGCTGGCGCTGACAGAGCGCCTGTTGCCGCCGCTCTCTGCATCCAATGCCGCGTTGATAACCTTACAACCCCCGATTACCGCCCCTCTACAGCCGTGGAAAATGATAGTAAGCACTGACTTTTTTGGTGGATTGACGCTCATTCAACACATCACCGCGTCCGCGCAGCCGCTGCATATTCACTCACTCTCCATTGAGACGCTACACGAGGTGTTACACCTGGAATTGCGGTTTGCCGTTCCCAACTCCGGTGAGGAGGCGCAATGGTGAAAGTGACTTATGGATGGATGCTGGTGTTGGCGCTGTGCTCACCGCTGGCGCACAGCGATAGCGCGCCCACAGGGCGTAATCCCTTTCAGCCAGCCGCCAGCCACGCAGCCGGTGGGGATGAAATTACGCGATGGCGACTGGAAGGTGTGATTGGGGATAGCGCAGGGTGGTCTGGCTGGCTTTCTGTGCCAGGGGAGCGCTGGCTCATGGTGAACGTGGGCGATACGCTGGCATCCACGGGGTGGACGGTTAGCGCCATCGACCAGCACAGCGTTCAGGTGGAAAAGTCGGTGGTGGATGCAGCAGGACAAGCACGTCACTGGGTGCGGACGCTGCCTGTGGCGCGGTCGTCGCGTAACGACGCGATACGTTGTGTTTTTCAGCGCTGAGCACGGAGGAAAGCCAGATGAAAAGGACAGGGACGCTGAAGCGCGTGGGGGTGTTACTGTGCGCCTTGCTGGGAGAGCATACGGCCTTTGCCAAGGCGCAGACGCCGATCATTTCATTGGCGTTTGACGATGCGCCTGTGCAGAAAATCGTGCAGGCGCTCGCCGAGCATCAGCGGTTGAATGTGGTGGTTGCGCCTGACGTTAACGGTGTGATGAGCCTGCGCTTGAACCATGTTCCCTGGCAGCAGGCGCTAGACATTGTCGCGCTGCAGGGCGCGCTGTCGATTGAACGCAAGGGCAATGTATTGCTGGTGTCTTCTCGTGCGGTCGATGTACGTCAGACGGTATTGGAAAACCGTTTTTTCACCCTGCAATACGCCGATGCGCAAGAGGTTGCTTCCAGCGTGCTGGCACAGCGCAGTACGCTGTTATCGGATCAGGGTAGCGTGAGTGCGGATACGCGCACTAATGCCCTTTTGGTGCGCGATACCCCCGCGATAGTGCAGTCGTTACAGACGTGGATTGACACGCTGGATAGGCCTGTTGCTCAAGTGCAATTAGCCGCACACATCGTCACCATCAGCAGCGACAGTTTACGGGAGCTGGGCGTGAGCTGGGGCATGGGTGAACCGGCGCACGCGGGCCGAACGCTGCGTCTGAATGACTTTACCGTTAACCTGCCGGTGGAATCGCCCGCGGGCAGCGTGGGGTTCAATCTGGCCCGTTTGAATGGCCGCCTGCTCGATTTAGAACTGTCAGCGCTTGAGCATGAGAATCAGGTTGAAATCATCGCCAGCCCGCGTCTTTTTACTGCCCATAAGCAGATGGCCAGCATCAAGCAGGGCACGGAAATTCCCTATCAGGTGTCCAGCGGTGCCAGCGGTGCTACCGCCATTCAGTTTAAAGAAGCGGTACTGGGGATGGAAGTGACGCCCACGGTGCTGCCTGAGGGCAAGATTACGCTTAACCTGAAAATCAGCCAAAACATGCCAGGGGTGGTGATTAAACAAAGCGACAATGGAGAAACACTCGCGATCGATAAACAAGAAATTCAAACCCAGGTTACGGTGTCTGATGGTGAGACGATTGTGTTAGGCGGGATTTTTCAACAACAAAAAAATCGAGGGGAACGAAAAGTGCCGCTGCTGGGGGATGTTCCGTTGCTGGGTTCACTGTTTCAACATCAAAGAACTGAGCGTAAGCGGCGTGAACTGGTGATTTTTATCACCCCAACCTTGGTCGCCACCTCGCCGTGAGAGGCGCATAACGGTGCGCTTTGTGATCCACGTTTTACCCGTTTCCGCTTTCTCAGTTTGACGCTGCGCTGGATTTAGCATACAAGGTTAGCCCATTGAGCGCTGCGGTCTGTCGAAGCGGAATTATCTTACCGGAAGATGCCTAATTAATACGCTTTTTGCTGTTTGACGCGGGGCGAGACATTTTATTCGGTTGCCAAATGCCCCTGAGTATTGAGATAATTTTCTGTCTGATTCTCGAACTATCGCTCATGAGGTTTCAGTTTAGGTCCCGCCGCTGGGTTGATTGGCGGGGCGGGTTATCATTAACGAATAGTCTTAGTAACACCAAAAAACATGGCAGAGAAACGCAATATCTTTCTGGTTGGGCCTATGGGTGCCGGCAAAAGCACTATTGGCCGTCAGTTAGCTCAGCAACTCAATATGGAGTTTTTCGACTCCGATCAAGAAATTGAGCGACGCACCGGGGCTGATGTGGGCTGGGTTTTTGATCTCGAAGGCGAAGAAGGTTTTCGCGAACGCGAAGAAAAAGTCATCAACGAATTGACCGAAAAACAGGGTATCGTACTGGCTACCGGAGGTGGCTCGGTAAAATCACGCGAGACGCGCAATCGCCTGTCTGCGCGCGGCGTTGTGGTCTATTTGGAAACCACCATTGAAAAACAGTTGGCGCGCACGCAGCGTGACAAAAAGCGTCCTTTGCTTCAGGTAGAGGATCCGCCGCGCGAAGTGCTGGAGGCGTTAGCAAGAGAGCGTAACCCGCTGTATGAAGAAATTGCTGACGTCACCATTCGCACGGATGAGCAGAGCGCCAAAGTGGTTGCCAACCAGATTATCAGTATGTTGGATGGCAACTGAGTAACAACATCGCCCTGAGCTCCGGGGCCAAGCGGGTGAACCACGCGCATGGAAAGAATTACCGTAACATTAGGGGAACGCAGCTATCCCATTACGATAGCTGCCGGGTTGTTTGCTGACCCGGCTTCTTTTATGCCGCTGGCCGCGGGCGAACAGGTGATGTTGGTGACCAACCAGACGCTGGCACCGCTCTATCTTGAAGCGGTGAGTCGTGTGCTGGAACAGGCAGGCGTGAAAGTCGACAACGTCATATTGCCAGACGGCGAGCAGTACAAATCGCTAACGGTATTGGACGACGTCTTTACCGCATTGCTGCAAAAACCCCATGGTCGAGATACCACGATCGTTGCCTTGGGGGGTGGTGTGATTGGCGATCTGGCGGGCTATGCTGCCGCCAGCTATCAGCGTGGCGTGCGCTTTATTCAGGTACCCACAACGCTGTTATCGCAAGTTGACTCTTCTGTCGGCGGGAAGACGGCGGTCAATCATCCTCTCGGTAAAAACATGATTGGCGCGTTCTATCAGCCCGCCTCTGTGGTTATCGATTTGGACTGTCTTCGCACCTTACCGGCCCGGGAGTTTTCCTCCGGCCTGGCTGAGGTGATCAAATATGGGATTATTCTTGATGGCGAGTTCTTCGTTTGGTTAGAGAATAATCTTGACGCGGTACGTGAACTGGAGCCAGCGGCGCTCTCTTACTGCATTCGCCGTTGCTGTGAACTGAAAGCCGAGGTGGTAGCTGCGGATGAACGCGAAAGCGGGGTGCGTGCGCTGCTTAACCTGGGTCATACTTATGGTCATGCTATCGAAGCTGAAATGGGGTA
Source organism: Candidatus Symbiopectobacterium sp. NZEC151 (assembly GCF_025962655.1). Lineage (GTDB taxonomy): Bacteria > Pseudomonadota > Gammaproteobacteria > Enterobacterales > Enterobacteriaceae > Symbiopectobacterium. The sequence continues at coordinate 187,904 of NZ_JAGFPE010000008.1, forward strand.
TGGCAACTGGTTACACGGTGAAGCGGTGGCGGCGGGCATGATGATGGCCGCGCATGCGGCGAGAAGGCTGGGTCAATTCAGCGCGTCGGACATCGATCGTATTCATGCATTGCTGGTGCGTGCAGGGCTGCCGGTTCAGGGCCCGGAGGCGATGTCACCAGAATCTTATCTTCCCCATATGATGCGTGATAAAAAGGTACAGGCAGGTGAGCTGCGCCTTGTTTTACCCACTGCGATTGGGCGCTCGGAAGTGCGTGGCGGCGTATCACACGATATTGTGTTGGCGTCGATCGCTGATTGCCGGGCGTGAATGCAGTTTTTCGGGTATTTGCAGACATATTCACGCTGATGGTTTATGGTTAATAGAAGATAATGTCTTATAATTCAACAATTCGCTTCGCCAACCGCGCAGCGGGTATGTGTTTTTTATAGTTGGAGGGGTTTAAATGGACGAATTTAAACCAGAAGATGCGTTAAAACCGGATACCAGCGATCGACGGCCACAACGTCAGCAACGCAGTCCCCGTCTTTCTGCGCCGCAGTTAGCGCTCTCTCGTCAACATTTGATGATTGGTATCGGGATCGTGGTGCTGGTGTTGTTGATCATCGGCGTGGGCTCCGCCTTGCAATCGCCGTCTAAACCGGCAGAGGGCGCGCAAACGGCGGCATCGGGCAACGGTGAGAAGAGTATCGATTTGTCCTCTTCTTCTGCGATGACGCCGGGGGCATCCGCGCAAGGGGACGCTGCATCAGGTAATGCGCTTGTATCAGGAAACGCTACCGCGCCAGGGCAGCCGCAAACCTTGAATGCGCCGCCGGTCGCGGGCTCACCGACCCAAGCGCAAGTCACGCCTCCGCCTGCCGGGCAGCAGCGTGTTGAACTGCCGGGTAACATGACGGATGCGCTTTCGACGCAGCAAGAGAAGGTTAACGCGTTCTCTCAAGGGGCGACGTCAGGCTCCTCACCGGTAACCACTTTGCCGATTGCGCCTGCTACGGTGGCGCCTTCAGCGAAAAATCCGCCGCACGTCTCAGAGAAGACGGCGCAGGAAAAGGCCGCACATGCTAAAAACGCTCAGGATAAGGCCGCGCAAAGCAAATCAGCCCTAACGCCAGCGCAAAAAGTGCCGATGACATCAAGCAAGCCGACATCCTCTGGGGACAAGGCGACGGTTTCAGGGCAGGGGGGATCGATTCAAAATGCGCCCGCCAGCCATTTCACACTGCAATTGAGCAGTGCATCACGTTCAGATACGCTGAAAGCTTACGCCACACAGCACAACCTACCCAACGCTTGGGTTTATGAAACCAAGCGAGACGGTAAGCCCTGGTATGTATTGGTGAACGGTGTTTACGCTTCTTCCGCTGAAGCGAAGCAGGCGGCGTCATCGCTTCCTGCGGCCGTGCAGGCACAAAAACCATGGGTTAAGCCGATCCGTCAGGTGAAGCAGGACTTGAATAAGTAACACCAATTTTAGCCCTGATGTGCTGTCTGACACAGAGTACAATCCGCGGCTCTGAAATGTAATGAGTAACTAACGACGGCATGAAGAAGAACCGCGCTTTTTTAAAATGGGCTGGTGGGAAATATCCGCTGGTAGAAGAAATTCGCCGCTATCTACCTGAAGGAGACTGTTTGATTGAGCCGTTTGTCGGGGCCGGTTCGGTATTTTTGAATACGGAGTACGACCGTTACATCCTGGCAGACATTAACAGCGACCTCATCAATCTCTACGATATCGTTAAGACGCAAACCGACGATTTCATTCGTGACGCGCGCGAACTGTTCACTGACGAATACAACGTGGCGGAAGTGTTTTATCAGCTGCGTGATGAGTTTAATCTTTGTACACTTCCCTATCGTCGCGCGGTGCTGTTTTTGTATTTGAATCGTCACTGTTATAACGGATTGTGCCGCTATAACATGCGGGGCGAATTCAACGTGCCATTTGGCCGTTACAAAAAACCGTATTTTCCCGAAGAAGAGTTACGCTGGTTCGCCCTCAAAGCGCGCAATGCCATTTTTGTTTGTGAGCATTATCAGCAGACTTTGCTCAAAGCAACGCAAGGTGCCGTGGTCTATTGTGATCCCCCTTATGCGCCGCTTTCTGCAACGGCGAATTTTACGGCGTATCACACGAATAATTTCAACAACATCGATCAACAGAGCCTGGCGACGCTGGCGTATCGGTTATCGGTGGAGAGTGCCATTCCCGTGCTGATATCCAACCATGATACCGAGCTGACTCGAGCGTGGTATCAGGATGCGGCGTTGTATGTGGTGAGGGCCAGACGCACCATCAGTCGCAATATCATGGGGCGGAGCAAGGTCAATGAGCTGTTGGCGCTCTACGGTGCGCCACTACGTTAATGCCCGATGCGTGCGAAGAGTTCGGGTTATCCTATAAACTGTTTGGAGATACGAATGAAGCCTTTCCTGATCGCTCCGTCCATCTTATCGGCCGACTTTGCCCGGTTAGGGGAAGACACCGCCAGCGTGCTGGCTGCCGGAGCCGATGTGGTTCACTTCGATGTCATGGATAACCACTATGTTCCCAACCTGACCATCGGGCCGCTGGTGCTTAAAGCACTGCGCAATTATGGCATTACCGCCCCTATCGATGTTCACCTGATGGTGAAGCCGGTAGACCGCCTTATTCCTGATTTCGCCGAAGCCGGTGCCAGCTTTATCACCTTCCATCCGGAAGCTTCCGAGCATGTCGATCGTTCGCTGCAACTGATCAAGGACCACGGCTGTAAAGCCGGGCTGGTACTGAACCCGGCGACGTCGCTCAGCTGCCTTGATTACGTGATGGATAAGCTGGATATCATTCTGTTGATGTCGGTAAACCCTGGCTTTGGCGGGCAATCTTTTATTCCCGGCACGTTAGATAAGCTGCGTCAGGTGCGCCAACGCATCGATGAGAGCGGTTATGACATTCGACTGGAAGTGGATGGCGGCGTGAAAGTCGACAACATTGCCCAGATTGCGCAAGCCGGCGCGGATATGTTCGTGGCGGGTTCTGCCATTTTCGGCCATCCCGATTACCGCGCCGTGATTGATAACATGCGCAGTGAATTGAGTAAGGTATCTCATGGCTAACATCAGTACGGTTCGCGGGTTGGCTTTCGATCTGGATGGCACGCTGGTCGACAGCGCGCCGGGGTTGGCGGATGCCGTTGATATGGCATTGCAGGCACTGAATCTGCCTGCGGCGGGCAACGCGCGCGTTGCCACCTGGATCGGCAACGGTGCTGATGTGCTGGTGGAGCGGGCGTTGCGCTGGGCAGGAATGACGCCCACGGCGCAAGATATCCGCACCGCGCGTGAACTGTTTGATCGCTACTATGCGCAAACGGTGGACAGCGGCAGTACGCTGTTTCCCGATGTGCACGCCACGCTGACCCAACTGGCTGACTGGGGCTACCCGATGGCGCTGGTCACCAATAAGCCGACGCCTTTTGTCGCGCCGCTGCTGGAGACGCTGGGTATTGCCGGGTTGTTTAGCCAAATCGTTGGCGGTGATGATGTCAAAATGAAAAAGCCCCATCCTGCACCACTCTATCTGGTGTTGGCGCAGCAGGGGCTGCTGGCATCCGAATTGCTGTTTGTCGGCGATTCGCGCAACGATATTCAGGCGGCACAGGCGGCGGGTTGTCCGAGCGTGGGCATGACCTATGGCTATAACTACGGAGAAGCCATTGCACTGAGTCAACCCGATGTGGTGCTCGAGCGCTTCTCACAACTTTTGCCCCTGGTGGGGCCACTTACGTCAAAAAATCAGGAAGCGTCAGCATGAATAAGCCCATTGTGTTTAGCGGTGCACAGCCGTCCGGTGAACTCACCATTGGTAATTACATGGGTGCATTACGTCAGTGGGTGAACATGCAGGATGATTACGATTGCATATACTGCATCGTTGACCTGCATGCCATCACTGTGCGTCAGGATCCTCAGCAGTTGCGCAAAGCGACGCTGGATACGCTGGCGCTCTATCTGGCCTGCGGTATCGATCCGCAGAAAAGCACCATCTTCGTTCAGTCTCATGTGCCGGAGCACACGCAGCTGAGTTGGGTGCTAAACTGCTATTCCTACTTCGGTGAACTGAGCCGCATGACGCAGTTCAAAGACAAATCGGCACGCTATTCCGACAACATCACTGCCGGTTTGTTTGACTATCCGGTGCTGATGGCGGCCGATATCCTGCTGTACCAAACCCATCAGGTGCCAGTGGGTGAAGATCAGAAACAGCATCTGGAATTGAGCCGCGATATTGCTCAGCGCTTTAATGCGCTCTACGGTGATGTTTTCAAAGTGCCCGAGCCGTTTATTCCCAAATCCGGTGCGCGCGTGATGTCGTTGCTCGATCCCACCAAAAAAATGTCCAAGTCAGATGACAACCGCAATAATGTGATTGGGTTGTTGGAAGATCCGAAAGCCGTAGTGAAAAAGATCAAACGCGCGGTGACGGATTCCGATGAGCCGCCAGTGGTGCGTTATGACATCGCCAACAAGGCGGGGGTATCTAACCTGCTGGATATTCTGTCTGGGGTGACGGGAAAACCGATTCCTGAACTGGAAAAAGCCTTTGAAGGCCAGATGTATGGCCACTTGAAGGGCGCGGTCGCTGACGCCGTTTCCGGCATGCTGACCGAGTTGCAGGCGCGTTATCACCATTTCCGTAACGATGAAGCTTTCTTGCAGCAGGTAATGCGTGACGGCGCTGAAAAAGCGCGGCTCAAAGCCACTGCAACGCTGAAGAAAGTGTACGACGCGGTGGGCTTCGTCGCTCATCCGTAATCTGTGTCTCGCTGATTATCTGGCGGTTTGCGCCGCCAGATAATGGCATATCAATTATGCTATATCGATAGCGTTATATTGATGACTTCACACCTGAGGAATTGGCGGAACCACGCCGTCGGGAATCGGGTTCTCAAACGGCGTAACGCTCAGTTTCTCGGCCAATTCCGCTTTTGCCTGTGCCACCAGCGCCGGGTTCTGGAGCAAATCCACGGTTAATGACGCCATGGCTTCAGCCGCATAGGCGGTGCCTTTGTGCGCCGCAGGTGCCTTGCCCTGCGCCACCAACTGCCAGGAGTGGGCGGGAGTGCCGATGGCGTAGGTGGCGGCACGAATTTGTACGGTAGGCACTACCCAACTTACCGTGCCGACGTCGGTGGAGCCGATAAAGCTGTCATCCGGGCTGTAAAGCGGGTAGATGCCTTCATGCAGCGATTCACCGGCTTTGGCTTTCACCCCAAAGCGCGCGTAGGAGTTGGCAATATCTTCTGCGCTCATGGCGGTTTGGAATGTGGCGGCAAAAGCGCGATCCGCATCATCGAACTGAATTGGGCCAAGCGCCAGCAGATGTTCATGCATGCGCTGTTCCAGCGTTGCGTTACCCAGCAAGTTGGCATCGCCGCTGATCACTTCCCAACTCACTTCTGTTTCGGTCATCAGCGCTGCACCTTGTGCGATTTTCTTCACGCGCTTAACCAACTGGTGGAGTTCGGGTAACTGACGTGCCCGTACCAGATAGCGTACCGTTGCGTTGGCCTGAACTACGTTCGGCGCATGACCGCCGCTGTCGGTGATGGCGTAGTGTACGCGCGCCGATGATGGCATGTGTTCGCGCATGTAGTTAACGCCAACGTTCATCAGCTCTACGGCATCGAGCGCGCTGCGTCCCAGATGTGGGCTGCTGGCGGCGTGCGAAGCGCGGCCTTTGAAATAAAAATTCAGTTCGTTGCAGGCCAGAGAATCTGGACTGTTAACGCCGGTAAAGGTGGCCGGGTGCCAGCAGATAGCAATATCCACATCGTCAAACACGCCCTCTTTGACCATAAAACCTTTGGAAGAGCCGCCCTCTTCCGCCGGGCAACCGTAGAAGCGCACGGTGCCGGGCAACTGATGCTGTTGCAGGTAATCTTTTACCGCCGTGGCGGCCTGCAATGCAGCGGTGCCAAGCAAATTGTGGCCGCAGCCGTGACCGTTACCACCCGCATCGATAGGGCAAGGCTCAGCCACGCCCGCTTGCTGGCTCAGCCCTGGCAGCGCATCGTATTCGCCCAGCAAGGCAATCACCGGTTTACCGGAACCACATTCGCCCAGCAAGGCGGTTGGCATCCCGGCAATACCTGTTGTCAGGCGAAAACCTTCCTGCTTGAGCACCGCTTCATGCAGTGCGGCGGAGCGGATTTCTTCATAGTTGAGTTCCGGCACATCCCAGATGCTGTCGCTAAGCGCAGTGAACTGTGGATTTTTGGCGGCAATAAGCTCGCGCAGGGCTGCGACGGTGTGCGTATCGATAGCGGGTAAGGTGTGTTGTTCTGATGGCGATGTCATGGATCAGGCGCTCCTGCGGTTATAACCGTGAATGCGGTGGGGAATGAAGAAGACGTGGCGTCAATCAGACGCCACGTTCGTGGTTCAGGTTAGGGTCGCGAGAGGGCGATCAGAGCGGGGTGGTGTCCATGCCAAACCATTTTTCACTCAGCTTCTTGATGGTGCCGTCTGCTTTAGCCTGATCGATGGCTTTATCAAACAAGGCTTTCAACTCAGGATCGCTTTTACGCAGGCCGATGGACGAGCCGCTGCCTAAAATGCCGCCGATAAACTGAGGGCCGGCCATCAGGATTTCGCCGTTTGATTTGTCAGCGGTATTTTTCATGTAAGGCGCTGAACCGATAACCAGATCGACGCGACCGGCTTTGAGATCCAGATCGTGCTCTTGCATGGTTTTGTATTCGCGTACGGTCATCATGCCTTTGAAGTATTTATCCAGCAGCGTGCTGGCGATCGAGGCAGACTGAACGCCAATGGTTTTGCCTTTCAGCAGCGGGCGCAATTTTTCCACTTCAGCGATGGCAGTGGCTTCATCTTTCTCATTGAGGGAGAAACGGGTGCCCAGATCCGGCAGCGATGCCAGCGGGCTGGATTTCAGCACGGCAAAGGTTTGGCCCGCCTGGGTGTAAGGCTGGCTGAAATCGATCACTTCACGGCGCTTTGGCGTGGCGGACATGCCGGAGATGATGGCATCAAACTTACCGGCGTTCAGCGCTGGGATGCTGCTGGCAAACGGCTGCACCATGATCTCGCATTTTACTTTCATGTTGTCGCACAGCACCTTGTACAGTTCAATTTCCATGCCATCCAACGTACCGTCCGGCTTGGTGAAGTTGTACGGGTGGTAAGCGCCTTCAGTGGCGATGCGCACGGTGCTCCAGGTTTTACCGGCTTCTGCCGCAGCGTTGAATGACGTAGAGAGTGCGCCAGCCAGACAAAGCGCATAGGCAGCGGCAGCGAGTTTGGTTTTTATCATCGAGGTATCTCCTGGTGGTTGTCTGTTGTGTTCTAAAGCATTGTGTTGATAAGCGTAGCGTTCTGTTACCAACTGGCAATAAACTGACGGAAACGGGCGGACTGGCTGGCGGTAAACATCTGTTCCGGCGTGCCTTGCTCTTCGATCTCGCCCTGATGCAGGAACACCACGCGGTTAGAGACTTCACGCGCAAAATCCATTTCATGGGTGACGACCAGCATGGTCATGCCTTCATCGGCCAGTTGGCGCATCACGCGCAGCACTTCCCCGACCAACTCTGGATCCAGCGCCGACGTGGGTTCATCAAACAGCATCACTTTGGGTGACATGGCCAGCGCACGCGCAATCGCGGCACGCTGTTGCTGCCCGCCGGAAAGGTGGGAAGGGTAGTAGTGACGTTTATCGGCCAGCCCAACCTTCTCAAGCAGTTGCTCTGCATGTGCTTTGGCGTCCTGTGGGGCGTGTTTGAGCACGTGGATCGGCGCTTCAATCACGTTTTCCAGCACGGTTTTGTGCGACCACAGATTGAAGTTTTGAAACACCATGCCGAGCTGGGTACGGATACGGTCGATCTGTTTCGGGCTGGCCGGACGGTTTTGCCCTTGGCGATTCGCTTTCATCGCGATGGTTTCGCCACCGACAATAATCTCGCCCTGATCGGGAATTTCAAGCAGGTTGGTGCAGCGCAGCAGGGTGGATTTGCCCGAGCCGGAGGAACCCAGAATCGAGACAACCTCGCCCTGACTGGCTTCAAACGAGATCCCTTTCAGGACTTCCAGTGAGCCGAAACGCTTGTGAATGTTGCGCAGGCTGATAGCGGCGGTACTCATGATGGGTTTCCTTTCATATTCTTAACTTCAGCCAGCGACTGCGGTGCGCGCAGATACGGCGTCATACGGTGTTCGACAAAAGCCAGCAAGCGGGTGAGCACCAGATTGATCAGCAGGTAGATGGCGCCGGCCACCAGAAACACTTCGAGCGCGCGGTAGGTTTCCGCAATCAAGCGTGCTGCAATGCCGGTGATTTCCATCAGCGTGATGATGGACGCCAGCGAGGTGGATTTGATCATGGAGATCAACTCGTTGCCGTAGGCAGGCAGCGCCTGGCGAATGGCGAGCGGAAACACGATGCGGGTAAATATTTTCCAGGATGGCATGCCACAGGCGCGTGCCGCTTCGATCTGCCCGGCGGGCACCGATTGCAAACCCCCGCGAATGATTTCGCTGGCGTAAGCACCGGTACAAAGCGTTAACGACAGCAGCGCACACCAGTAAGGCTCACGCAGTATCGGCCACAGGACGCTTTCACGCACCCAACTGAATTGCCCTAAACCGTAGTAGATAAGGAACAGTTGCACCAGCAACGGTGTGCCACGGAAGAACAGCACATACAGACGTGCGACTGATTGCAACAGTCGGCTGCCAGAAAGCTGCATCGCGGCCAGCGCCAGGGCTAAAAAGAAGCCGATCAGCACTGAACCTACCGCGAGTTGGAGTGTAAGCGGTACGCCGGGAATAATTTCCAGGAAGGTTTCGTAGAAGAAATTAACATCCATTACCGTCTTACACCTCGCGAATAGTGTGCCTCCGCGCGGCGCATCAGCCAGCCGGAAAAAATCGAAATCACCAGATAAATCATGGCGGCAGCCATGTAGAAATCAAACGGTTTGCCCGTGGAACCCGCACCGGTCTGTGACTGGGTCAAGAGTTCTGCCACACCGGTAACTGACACCAGCGCCGAAGCTTTCAATACCAGTTGCCAGACGTTGCCGAGCGCAGGAATGGCATGGCGCAGCAGCAGCGGAACAATAATGCGGCGCAGACGCAGCAGGGTAGGCATGCCGCAGGCTTTGGCGGCCTCTATCTCACCTTTGGCTACGGCGTAGAAGGCGCCGCGAAATACTTCGGTTTGCTGTGCGCCTGAGGCGATGCCGACGGCAATCACCCCGGCGATATAACCGGGAAAACCGATAAAACCGTTGTGTCCAAACAGGCTTGCCAGCAGCGTCAGTGCAGAGCTACCGCCAAAGTAGAGCAGGAAAATAATCAGCAGATCGGGAATACCGCGCGTTACCGTGGTATAGCATTCCGCCACAAAGCGAAGTGGCCGATTGCCCGCTATTTTTGACCAGGCACCGAGGGTGCCGATGAGTGCGCCTAATAAAAAACCGCCTACTGCCAATGCCAGGGTCATTCCTGTCCCCATCAGCAGCAATCTTCCCCAGCCATTCTCACCAAAACTGATGAGCTGCCAAAATGTCATTTGTTCCACGTATTACTCCGATTTTCTTTTTGCAGGCATAGCTCCGCGCGCGGCCTGAACGCTGCGGGTGGCCCTTGGCTGGGCATCCCTCGCATTGAGCAGAGTACTTAGGATACAAAGCAATATTCAGGCCACGTTTTTATTATTGTTGAAACGATTAATTATGCATATAAATTGCTTATTAATCAGTATTTCATTTTATTGTTTTGGTGGCGACTCACAATTTAGGGGCAGGTAGCGGTGATAAAAGGCATGTCAGCACCAACATGGTGCGCCTGAATGCACTGTGTTGGTGCGTTGTGTGGTTTTGGTGCGGTATCACCGTCTGACTGTCAGGTTGAATGGAACCCGTTGAACGTCTCGCACAGGCTTACCCTCTCACCCATGATCATCAAATTGGGATTGCTGGCGGTTGTGCAGCACACCAAAAGTGGCGGCATTATCCTCGCTCATTGTGCGGGTAATCCCAACCGTTGGTGATGTTGTTCACAGCTTTATGTGCATTTGCACAAATATTTGCGTCGGATTTTCTGCATTTGAAAGAAATTGCCTAATGACTCACCAGGTTGTAACACCAATAATTACAAATAATAAAACGATATTTTTATTTAATTAATACATCATTTCTTTTGTGATCGCGGTCTCAGTCGCACTGGCTGGGCGGCGATAGTACAAATCGGGTTTGTCGCTCGCCGTCGATCCGGTCGTTGTTTTTTCTATGTTATTGAATTTCAAGGTAGGTATTCGCGTGAAAATAGAATCTATTGATGTCACCGTTTTTACGTATCCCACTCGTCGCGTGTCCGACAGTGCGGGACATTCGCATCCAGGAGAAGAGAATCAGGCCAAGATGGCCCTCTTGACGCTGACCACCGACGATGGGCATCAGGGCTATGCATTTGCACCACCCGAAGTGGTTCGTCCGCATATTATCAACGCGTTCTTTCGCAAGGTGCTGATCGGTCAGAACCCGTTTGACAGAGAACGTCTGTGGCAGGATCTGGTGCATTGGCAGCGCGGCAGCGCCAACCAACTGACCGACCGTGCCATCTCTATCGTGGAATCCGCGCTGTGGGATCTGCAAGGTCGCTTCCTGAATATGCCGGTGCACAAACTGCTGGGTGGTTTCCGTGAAAAAGTACCCGCTTACGGCAGCACCATGTGCGGCGATGAGCTGGAAGGCGGCCTCTCGACGCCGGAAGAGTACGGCCAGTTTGCCGAGAAACTGGTGGCACGCGGCTATAAAGCCATCAAGCTGCACACCTGGATGCCGCCGGTATCCTTCGCACCGAGCCCGCAGATGGACGTCAAAGCTTGTGCCGCCGTGCGTGAAGCGGTAGGTCCGGATGTCTGCCTGATGCTGGATGGTTACCACTGGTACAGCCGCAGCGACGCGCTCTACATCGGTCGTGAATTGCAAAAGCTGAACTTCACCTGGTTTGAAGAGCCGATGGAAGAGCAGAGCATGGCCTCCTACAGCTGGCTGACCAAGAGCCTGGATATCGACGTCATCGGGCCTGAAAGCCTGTCAGGCAAATACTTCAGCCGCGCCGACTGGGTGAAAGAGGGTGCCTGTGACATTCTGCGCGCGGGCGTGCAGGGCGTGGGTGGCCTTTCTCCAACCATGAAGGTCGCCGCATTGGCGGAAGCCTTTGGTATGGATTGCGAAATCCACGGTAACGGTGCACCGAATCTTAACGTGGTGGGGGCAATCAAAAACTGCCGTTGGTATGAACGCGGCCTGCTGCATCCCTTCATGAACTATGAAGAGCCCGCCGCTTACCTCAACAGCATCATCGACCCGATGGATGACGACGGCTTTGTTCACCTGCCACAGCGTCCGGGCCTGGGTGAGGACATCAACTTTGATTGGATCGAGGAGCATACGCTGAGTAAAGAATAACCGCAGTAATAATAATAAATAGCAGTAATAACAAAGCAGTGCTGAAAGAAAGAGCCCTTACAAATAGCCCCTAGATAGTTCGAGTTGTAGCAAGGTGGCAAGTGAATGAATCCCGATGAGCTTACATAAGTAAGTGATTCGGGTGAATGAGCGCAGCCAACGCAGATACAGCTCGAAATATAACGGGGAAAAACGTTTCGTCTTCCATTCTTCACACCTGGAGAAGCTAAATGAAAGCACGAGCAATAATCCGTACCCTGCTACTGAGCTGTTTCTGTATGGCCGCAACACCGGCCTTACTGTCTGCAAAAACGCCCGACGATCAACTGATCGTCGGGATGAACATGAATAACATGCTGTCTCTCGATCCGGCCGCCATGACGGGCAACGAGGTGGTCGGCATTATCGTTAACCTTTACGACTCGCTGGTCGAGCTCGATCCTGAAAACCTCAGCCGCGTGCTGCCCTCGCTGGCGAAAAGCTGGGAGATCAGTCCAGACAACAACCTGATTACCTTCCATTTGGTGGATAACGCCAAATTCCACTCCGGCAATCCGGTCACTGCCCATGATTTTTCCTGGTCGATGAAACGGTTGCTGACCCTCAACATGGCGCAGGCCACCACCTGGAAATCCTACGGCTTTACGGCGGAGAATGTCGAAAAGCTGATCCGCGCCAAAGATGACAAAACGGTAGAGATCGAACTGCCTAAACCGAACGATCCCAAACTGGTGATCTATTCCCTTGCCACGCTCGGCAGCGGATCGGTACTGGACAGTAAAACCGTGATGAAGCATGAGAAAAACGGTGACTGGGGTAACGGTTGGTTGACCACCAACGAAGCCGGTTCCGGTCCGTTCAAGCTGGACGTGTGGCAGGCAAAAGACGTGCTGCGCGTTAACCGTGCCGACGGTTACTGGCGCGGTGATGCCAAAATGCGCCGGGTGATCTTCCGTCATATGACCGAATCTCAGGCGCTGCGTCTGATGATCGAAAAGGGCGATATCGATGTAGCAACCGGTATGTCGGTGCCGGACATCAATGCCCTGAAAGCCAACCCGGAGGTGAAAGTCGAAGAGGTGAAGAAAGGCACGCTCTATTACGTTGCCATGAGCCTGAAGAACGACGAGTTCGCCAAGCCAAAAGTGCGTGAAGCGGTGCGCTACCTCATCGATTACGACGGCCTCAACAAGACTGTGATGCCAGGCTACGGCTTCTATCATCAGCGCCCGATTCAGGCAGGAATGGATGCCACGCTGCCTAACCCCGGTTACAAGCTGGACGTGCCGAAGGCCAAGGCGCTGCTGGCGGAAGCGGGCTATCCGAACGGCTTTGAAACCACGCTGCGGGTGCTGTCCGATCAGCCTTTCCTTAATCTGGCGACCTCGGTGCAATCAACGCTGGCCCAGGCCGGTATTCGCGCCAAGATCATTTCCGGCACCGGCAATCAGGTTTACGGCGCGATGCGCGATCGTAAATTCGACATGCTGGTCGGGCGTGGCGGCGGCGGGGTCGATCCCCATCCGCACTCCAGCCTGCGCTCCGTGGTGTACAACCCGGATAACAGCGATGAAGCCAAACTCACCAACTTCCAAGGGTGGAGAACGTCTTTCTACGACGCGCAATTGAACGAGATGATCGATCAGGCGCTGCTGGAAAAAGATCCTACCAAGCAGAAGCAGCGCTATGCCGAGATACAGGACCGCTATGAGGCGCTTTATCCTGCCATCATTCCGGTCTCGCAGATGGTCGACTCCGTGGTACAACGCAAAGATGTTATAGACTTTGTGTCACATCCGTCATCGACCACCCGCTTGTATCTGGTGCACAAGCAACGCTGAAGTTTGAGTAAAGCGTGGGGGGTATTTCCCCTCACGCCGTCATCCTACGAGGTAAGTCACGGCATCAGCGGCGCTGAAGAGCGCGGCGCGGGTGTCGGACGGGGAGAAAGAACATGGTTTTCTCTGATTGGCTCAAACCGGGGGCGTTACCCTATCGCGTAGCCAAGCGGCTGTTACAGGTTGCCTTCACGCTGTTTGGGTTGTTGATTCTGACCTTCATTATCGGTCGGGTAATGCCGATCGATCCGGTATTGGCAATTGTCGGTCAGGATGCTGACCAAAGTACCTATCAGCAGGTCTATCAGCAGTTAGGCCTGGATAAGCCGCTGTATGTTCAATTCGGTATCTACTTCAATTCACTGCTGCACGGCGATTTGGGCAACGCGATGCTCACCGGTCGCCCGGTGGTGGATGACATCATCCGCGTGTTCCCTGCAACGATAGAGCTGGCAACAATGGCGATTATCGTCGGTGCCGGTCTGGGCGTACCGCTCGGTGTGATGGCGGCGGCGCGGCGCGGCAAGCTGGCGGACTATATCGTGCGTTTTATTAGTCTGGCGGGTTACTCCACGCCGATTTTCTGGGTCGGCATGATGGGGCTGTTGGTGTTTTACGCCTGGCTCAACTGGGTCGGAGGCGCAGGACGCGTGGATATGGCGTGGGATGGCATGGTGGAGAACCGTACCGGCTTACTGCTGGTGGATTCCCTGCTGGCGCGCGAGTGGGCGGTGTTCTTCAGTGCGCTGAACCACCTGGTGTTGCCCGCCACCATTCTTGGCTTCCACTCGCTGGCCTATATCAGTCGTATGACGCGCAGCTTTATGCTGGCGCAACTGTCGCAAGAGTACATCATCACCGCACGGGTCAAAGGGTTGTCTGAGTTTCGGGTGATTTGGGCGCATGCGTTTCGCAACATTCTGGTGCAACTGCTGACAGTAGTGGCGCTGGCGTATGGCTCACTGCTGGAGGGAGCGGTGTTGATTGAAACCGTGTTCTCCTGGCCGGGCTTTGGTTCCTATCTGACGGGCAGCCTGCTGCTGGGGGATATGAATGCGGTGATGGGCTGCGTGCTGCTGGTCGGGCTGATTTTCGTCACCCTTAACCTGCTCTCCGACATGTTGTATCAAATCTTCGATCCGAGGACCCGCGTATGAGTATGTCTTCTGAACCGGTAATCGGCTCCTCGCCGGACGCCAAAAATGGGCGAATTCGAGTACGTGGCGCGCGGCTGTTCAATTTCCTGCGCCTGCTGGCGAAAAACCCACTGACGGCCATTGGCTCGCTGATTGTGCTGTCGCTGATTGTGATTGCGATTTTTGCCCCCTGGCTGGCAACGCACGATCCCTTAGTACAAGACCTGGAAAATGCCCTGCAAGCGCCGGGGGCCGCCCATTGGTTTGGTACCGATGAGTTCGGGCGCGATGTGTACAGCCGTCTGGTGTATGGCTCGCGTATTACGCTGTACATTGTGGCGCTGGTGTCGGTCACTGTCGGCCCGATCGGCTTGATGCTCGGCGTGGTGGCGGGCTACTACGGCGGCATTGTCGATACCATCCTGATGCGCATCACCGATATCTTTATCTCCTTCCCCAGTTTGGTGCTGGCGCTGGCGTTTGTTGCCGCTTTGGGGCCGGGATTGGAGCACGTGGTGATTGCCATTACCCTCACCGCCTGGCCGCCCATTGCGCGTCTGGCGCGTGCTGAAACGCTGTCGCTACGTCAGGCAGATTTCGTTTCTGCGGTGAAACTGCAAGGCGCATCGTCGCTGCGTATTTTGGTGCATCACATTGTGCCGCTGTGTCTGCCTTCGGTGATTATCCGTATCACCATGAACATGGCGGGCATCATCCTGACGGCTGCCGGGCTTGGCTTCCTGGGGTTGGGCGCACAGCCGCCCGATCCAGAATGGGGAGCCATGATCTCTGCCGGTCGTCGCTACATGATGGAGTGCTGGTGGTTAGTCACCATTCCTGGGTTGGCTATTCTGATGAACAGCCTGGCGTTCAACTTTCTCGGAGACGGCCTACGTGACATCCTCGATCCCCGCACCGAATAAAGGTGCAACTCAGGGCGCGCCGCTGCTGGAGGTGGAAAACCTCAAGGTGAGCTTTGTTAACCACGGCGCAGTGACGGATGCCGTGCGCGGCGTCTCGTTTAACCTCGGCTGCGAGAAGCTGGCGATTGTCGGCGAATCCGGCTCGGGCAAATCAACGGTTGGACGCGCGCTGCTGCATCTGCACCCGCGCAGCGCACGGGTGACGGCCGATAGGCTGCGCTTCGGTCAGACTGATTTGCTTAATGTGTCTGAAGCGCAGATGCGCCAGATCCGCGGTAAGCGCATTTCCATGATCATGCAGGATCCGAAATATTCGCTGAATCCGGTGGTGTGTGTCGGCGATCAGATCGCGGAAGCCTATCTGGCGCACCACAAGGTGCCAGCGCGCGTGGCGAAAGAGAAAGTCATGGCGATGCTGGATGTGGTGCGCATTCGCCAGCCGGAGCGCGTGTACGCGCTCTATCCGCACGAAGTCTCCGGCGGGCAGGGGCAGCGCATCATGATCGCCATGATGTTGATCACTGAGCCAGAGATCGTTATCGCCGACGAGCCGACTTCGGCGCTTGATGTGTCGGTGCGTTTGCAGGTGCTCTCGATGCTGGATGATTTGGTGTCGGAGCGCGGATTGGGGCTGATCTTTATCAGCCACGATATCAATCTGGTGCGCAGCTTCTGCGACCGGGTGCTGGTGATGTACGCCGGACGCGTCGTGGAATCCATCGCGGCGTGCGATCTCGATAACGCGCAGCACCCCTACACGCGTGGGCTGCTCAATGCGTTGCCGGACATCGATCATCCTCGCGTGCGTCTGCCGGTCATGCAGCGCGATCCTGCCTGGCTGGGTGAATAAGGAGTGACTATGAGCACACAAAATAGCGCGGCGATGATCGAGGTGAAAAACCTCAACCTCTCCTTTGGTCAGGGTAGCCAGCACAATCAGGTGCTGTTTGATGTCAATTTGGCGGTGCGCAGTGGGGAGATCTTTGGTTTGGTGGGGGAATCCGGCTCGGGCAAAACCACGGTGCTGAAATGTCTGGCAGGGCTGTTCAACCACTGGCAGGGCGAGCTGTGCATTGATGGCCAACCGCTGGCGCACCGTATCGATAGGGCTCGCTGTCGTCAGGTGCAGATGGTGTTTCAGGATCCCTACGGATCGCTGCACCCACGCCACACGGTTGAGACCATTTTGGAGGAGCCGTTGCTGATCCACCGCTTTGAACAGCGCGATCGGCGCATTAACGCTTTGTTAGATAAAGTGGGGCTGGGACCGCAGTTTCGTCGCCGCTACCCGCACCAACTCTCCGGCGGGCAGCGCCAACGCGTTGCTATCGCTCGCGCGCTGATTCTCGAGCCGCGAGTCCTGTTGTTGGATGAACCGACTTCGGCGCTGGACGTGTCGGTGCAGGCAGAAATCCTCAATCTGCTGGCTGAACTGCAACAGCAGGACAACCTGACCTACCTGATGGTAACGCACGATCTGGGGGTGATTGCTCATTTATGCCACCGCGTGGCGGTGATGCAGTATGGCCGTATTCTGGAAACGCTGGACACGGCAGAGCTGACGCGTTCGACGGAGAAAACGGCCTATACCACCATGCTGGTGGATGCCAGCCGACAGTACAGCCGCGATTTGGCCGTGCGTTCGGAGCGAATGGGCTAACAGTTCGGGTAAAAACCGCATGATGTGCTGACAAGACGGGTAATTTACCCGTCTTTTTTTACGATCGTCGCCGATACTACACTGGTATGCTATACCTAATGGCCGTAACGTTGTGGCATATCCGTAAGTAAAAAAAAGTAAAAGGGTAGCGTTAAGGAGTGCGGGTATTTACAATCGTTACGCTTTCTTGTAGCCCCCGATCAAAAAGGAATTCTCATGTTCAAACGTACTCTGGTTGCGGCAGCAGCCCTGGTTTCACTGACAATGTTTTCATCTTCGGTCATGGTGTCATCGGCGATCGCCGCCCCTACCGCCACAACGCGCGTTTTACTCACCACGTCTGAAGGCAACATTGAGTTAGCGCTGGATAACCAGAAAGCGCCGGTGTCAGTGAAAAATTTCGTCGAGTACGTTAACAGCGGCTTCTACAACGGCACCACCTTTCACCGCGTGATCCCAGGCTTTATGGTTCAGGGCGGCGGCTTTGTGGATGAAATGAAGCAAAAAGCCACTAACCCGCCGATCAAAAACGAAGCGGACAACGGTTTACGTAACGTGCGTGGCACCATTGCCATGGCGCGCACCGCTGAAAAAGACAGCGCTACCAGTCAGTTCTTTATTAACATCGCGGATAACGCGTTCCTCGATCACGGTCAGCGCGATTTTGGCTATGCGGTATTTGGTAAAGTGGTGAAAGGGATGGATGTTGCCGACAAAATCTCTCAGGTACAAACCAGCAATGTCGGCCCTTACCAGAATGTGCCAAGCAAACCGATCGTGATTAAATCGGCCAAAGTGCTGCCGTAAACGTTGCTGAGAATTTCTGGGTTATATATCAAGGCCACATTGTGTGGCCTTGATGGTTTCTGGTGATATATACGGTGTGTTATTAATATGATGCTATGGTTGGTTATTATTGGTTTGGCTAATTATTCCCATGCTTTTTTTCGTGTGGATTAGGAAAAATAGTACAGGGAGGATGAATGCATATTAATGGTGTTATTAAATAATAATCATGACGTTATGACTTATTTTATATAATGTGTACAATTTAAAAATATCAGTTATGCTTAATCAAGATAATGACTCCTGAATCAATGCCCCACTATTGGTTGACTAATTATAATTAGTCTGCGATGTGGCTATTGTCTCTCTTTACCAAAAAAATCTTATTATTCGTCAGCTAATATTATTGCTTCATATGTTTTTGATGCTTTTTTTGGTGAGTGATTTTTGTATTATAAAATGGCTTTTCTGTATGTTGAGGTTCTATTAATTTCTTTAAATTAATGGGCGATAGCTCATTGGTTTTTTAAATAACGACAGGTTTTGTGTTTGGAATATTATTGATGTCATTCATTTATGGAGCAGTAAAACAGGCCATAACGTATTGTTTTTTACCTATGGCTACACACTTATTCTCATTCCGCTATTTATCATGATGACAATGGAGTAAGAAATGAAAAAATTCCTACTTCTGCTAAGTATGCTACTTGGTTGTGCTCAAGTAATGGCTGAAGCAGAAAATATCACTGTTGATCATAATCCGCCGCAACCTCCTGTTGAAATTGTCCCAGCACATGGCTTTGTCAGTTCGCCAGCAAGTCGAGCCACCTTATGCCGTACGGCTATTCCAGCACCACAACACAATACGGGTTGTGGTGCTGTTCAATGGGAGCCGCAATCGATTGAAGGACCACAAGGGTTTCCTAGCGGCGGTCCCCCTGATGGTCAAATCGCCAGCGGAGGAAACGCCAGATTTCCTGAGATGAATCAGCAAACAGCTACTCGCTGGGTACGCGTTCCGATGCAAGCGGGAAACAGGACATTTACCTGGACACTGACGCAAACGCATATTACACGCGCCTGGCAGGTCTTTATCACACAGCAGAACTGGAACCCCAATGCACCTTTAACGCGTGCCAGTTTTAATCTGTCGCCTATCTGCCAGCAAATATTCTCACCGCCCTATCCTCGGCCGCCAATGTCGTTCTCTATGAATTGTACCATACCGGCGCGTACCGGATATCAGGTACTGCTGGCGGTATGGACAGTGGGAGATACCCCAAATGCCTTCTATCAAGTGATTGATGCTCAGTTCTGATGGTTATCAGTCATGATGCTATAGGCTAAAAATGCTTACTATATAATCTGGAGTAAGAAATGAAACACATCGTCTTGCTGCTATTAACGCTGTTTACCAGTTCCTATGGGGTTGCTGAAGAGCTGGCCTTAGATTCACAGCCTGTGCTTCCAGAAAGCCCATACAGTGGATATATTTCATCACCCCCGAGCCGTGTGGTGTTGTGTACCGGCGACCTTGGTGGGATTAATAACGCAAACTGTGGACCGGCAAAGTTTCAATCTCAATATATTGAAGGGCCGAGAGGATTTCCGACAGAAGGTCCTCCGGACGGAAAAATTGCAAGCGCTGGAAATCCTGTGTTTTCTCAGTTGGATGCTCAAAGTGCTAATCGATGGTATAAATCACCGATGACAGCGGGGTACAATACGTTTACCTGGACGCTGAAAGCACCGTATAACACCTATAGTTGGCAATTCTTTATCACCAAACAGAACTGGAACCCTAATGCGCCGCTGACGCGTGCCAGTTTCGAGTTAGAACCCTTCTGTATCAACTATGTTCCGGTAGATTCAACCCCGTTGGAGAATATGAGTACCGACTGCGTGGTGCCACAGCGCACGGGTTATCAGGTCATATTGGGGGTATGGACAGTTTCTGATAAAGCAGATGCTTTCTATCAGGTACTGGATGTGAATTTTGGTTCTTAAAATAGCGGTAACAGTAGACATCAAGGCCACGCCATGTGGCCTTGATGTTGTTTAGTGGTTAGTTACAGGACGTCGTTTTCAGCACCGCCAGACCTTTACCCTAACCCGCGAATTGGGCCAGCTTCGCTTTCACGCACTGGGCAGCGACGGGAAAGTGCTGGTGTCAGTGAAAAGTTTCATCGAGCACGTTAACAGCAGCTTCTATAATGGAACCTCCTTTCACCGCGTGATCCCTGACTTTATGGTTCAGGGCGGCGGCTTTGTGGATGAAATGAAGCAAAAAGCCACTAACCCGCCGATCAAAAACGAAGCAGACAATGGTTTACGTAACGTGCGTGGCACCATCGCCATGGCGCGCACCGCTGAAAAAGACAGCGCCATCAATCAGTTCTTTATTAACGTCGCGGATAACGCACTCCTTGATCACGGTCAGCGCGATTTTGGCTATGTGGCATTGATGATTTTTGGCGAGATAAACAGTGTGTCATTAATGTGGTGCTAAGGTTGGTTATTATTGGGTTGGCTACGTTTTTAACTGAAAAATGCAGATGCTAAAAAATAAATGACAGGTAAATTAAAAAACAATTCCATGCTATTATCAATAGGTTTTTTTAAGGATGTCCTACGTCAGGATTTATTTAAAAATAAGATGTGCGCAAGAATGATATCGCCGACTGCTAATACATCACAGTCAGCGGTATCATATAATTGTCTCATTTTGTATGTTATCTAACGTGAATATTTAAGATGTTATAACATATGTGATTAAACAAAATTGAGGTCGAACGCTTGATAAAAGCCCATTGGCGTATCAGCCACGATCCATATCAGCAGAAGCACGTGGTGACCGGTTCTTTGAGGCAATTGTAAGCTATGGCTAACCCGTGGGGGCATTTGCGCCAATGTGAAATTCCAAAAAGGTGCCAATAGTGTAAAGTCATTGACTATCCCATTTAAATTAAAGCTGCCACGATTCAGACGTTGTGACGGGTTCCAGTTCGGATAAGTCAGAAACCATCGATAACCACGAGTTCTATGCTGTGCGGTATATACCCAGTTTACATTGAAGGTTTGCCCACTTGTGACGGTGGTTCTAGGCCATGTTGTTCCGCGCGCCGCTTGCAACTCTGCATCCGTAAAATTCACAATATCTCGATTCCCAGTGCGACCACCGCTGACGATAGAGCCATTTGCTGGAGGTGCCGCACTCGGGGTGTCGGTCAAAAAAGCATCACCAAATCCGAGGGGCTGAAATGGGCCACCGATGAAGTCTGGGAAATTTTTTCCCCCTTCCATTTCATTAGCTTCCCATGCACCAATCCATCCGCGAGAAGCAGCAAAGGCACTGCGCGACATAGGACTCGTCACCTGACCATGATAAAGATCGCCAAAGTAATATTTATCCTCAGGTACACAGCAGCAATTATCGTGTTCCGGTCTAGGTGGACAAGGTTTAGGTGGACAAGGCTCAGGGTGATACTCATTACAAGGATCGGGCTGGGGCTCATTACACTGCGGGTCGTAATTAGCAGGCTTAGTCATGACGAATACCCTCATTATGAATAAATAATGACATCTGAAAATAGATTAGAAAAAATCTCTAATCATTCTTTTCTTTTGAAAAAATCAAAAGAAAAAGTATGTTGTAGATTTTTTTCTGGTGAATAAATAAAAATGAAGTGAAAGGAGTAGATGCGTCATCATATAATCGTAACGCAATGCTAATAATTAGCTGGCTGATGATTAATATTATCGTAAAGTCACAACGACAAAACACAATGATGATGTTAGTCGAATTATAAAAAAGAGTCATAATCTTTTTGTGATAACGACGTAAATATTTTAATAGTGGTGTCTATGTGTTAATAAATCATCATCATAATAAGTTGTTTTTAGAAGAAAATAATATTTAAATTTCGTTTTTTGTCATCAAAATCCTAAAGGCTCATATGATAACCGATCAAAAAATATCATCAATAAAAACAATGGTGTATTGTATGTATAAAACGAAGCGATGAACAAAAATAAAACACTTAGCAACAAAAATAATCGAGGATTAATTATTATATTCTGTGCATGATTTTTCTTACATTTTGGATATGTATATTAAAAGTGACTTGCATTGATATGTTCTAATTTGAACCACGTTCATCGTGAGCGGCTCAAGCAGTAGCGATACCGGCCAGGGTGTTTACGTGGACGCTGACGCAAACGCATATCACTCGCGCCAGAACCCTTCAGTGTGAACTCTATTCCGGTAGAAAATACGAGTACCGACTGCGTGGTGCCACAGCGCACGGGTTATAAGGTCATATTGGGGGTATGGATAGTTTCTGATAAAGCAGACGCTATCAGGTATTGGATGTGAATTTTGGTTCTTAAAATAGCGATAACAGTAGACATCAAGGCCACGCCATGTGGCCTTGATGTTGTTTGGTCGTTAGTTACAGGACGCCGTTGTCAGCACCGCCAGACCTTTGCCCTGACCCGCGAATTGGGCCAGCTTCGCTTTCACGCACTGGGCACTGACCGGTGAATAGCTGTAAGGCAGCGACGGGAAAGTGCCGGTAGAGGTCCAATCCTCAGCGTTAACGTAAGCTTTGGAATCGCTGGTCCAGGTGATGTTATACGTGGCGTTTTGAGCAGCGCTGGTGACATTGTTATCACGCAGAACCCAGGTACCAAAGTTAGAGCCGTCATAGCGCGATGTCACGGGGTTAACGGCATTTTCGAACCAGTTGCGTTCGATCAGTGCCAGCCCTTTCTGGCGCACATTTATTCCTGAACTGGTAATACCGGAATAAAGGTTGTTATAGGCGTGCACTTGCCCCCCACGCTGTAATGGCAAGCGGGCGTTCACATCGCTGTAGACGTTGTGGTGGTATGTCAGGTTACGGCCCGTATCGCTGCTGCTCGAGCCGCTTAATCCCACTTTTTTGATACCGTGAATGTAGTTATAGGAAACCGTCACGTTGGTCGATGCTTTCTTGATATCGACTGCGGATTCAAACGTGGTATCGCCATCCGGTGTGCCGGGGCACTCATAGTTCTTGGCGTAGATCTCGTTATGGTCAACCCAGACGTTCGGCGTGTTATCAACGCGGATGGCATCGCCGTCACTTGCACCGCCCGGCATGTAGCCGAAACGCATATTACGAATCACTACATCGGAAGATTTCACTAACCAGATACCAAAATTGGCCGAGGAGCCATTGGTGCCGAGGATCGTTATCCCTTTGGTGAACTCCTTGATTTCAACCCCACGCGCGGGTTTGCTCCATTGGCTACAAACATCGGCAGCGGCGGCGTTGATCAGTTTATCTTCGTTGCCGTCATAGGTAATGACCAGCGGATACGCGCCGGTTTTCACTTTTTTGCCGCTGCTGTCCACGCGGGCAGCTTCGATGATATCAATAATATCCTGCATGGAATGGGCGGTTTTTTTGACGGCACCAGAGATATCGCCACCGTCGGTAGTCGCATAGCCGCCGGTATTCGCGGCAAACGCGCCTTGTACGGTTAACGTCAGCAGCCCTGCGGTCAGTGAAAGTAAAACGTGTTTCATTCCTGTCATCTCCTGAGGGAGTTATGGTTTTGCGCCGGCATACGGTTTGCTATGCCGATGGTAGGGGTTATTCTTGTTTCAATAAAAATGAAAAGCGCTTTTACTGTGTTGCGGTGTCATTTAAGCAAAAAATGTGAAAAAAACAAATAAAAGGTAATTATTGAGGGTGGAATGATTGATTATTATTTTAATTGTTTTTACGGGGTGTTTCTATTTCCATGAAACATAAAAAGTTATTATGATTCATGGTGTTGTTTTTTCTTATGACGTGTTGGTTTTCTGGCAAAATGGCAATGGTTTTTTTAATTCGACGATTGGTGTGATGCTCGACTGGTTTTTATCAGTATCTCTGCGATTTTAATTCTAAAAATTTAATGTGTGTCACACTTTAATGTACGTTAATGGATGTTATGAATAGAGGTATAGAACATTAATAATTAGCGCGATCATTAACTATATTGTTAAGTGATCTTTGGTTAAAAAATCCATTTTTAAATTTAATTATTAACCAACTGTTTTCTTTGGGGATAAAAATCGCATGTTATTTTTTTAAATAAATTATTTCTCTTTAAGATTTTGCTGACAGGGAATTAGTTACTTTTTCCATCCATATAAAACAATTGCTTATGGGTGATTTCATGGTTTGGATTATTGTATTCATTCTCAGACTTACAATGCCAAAAAGAAAAGTGATTTTTTTAAAGAAAATGAGCTAATATCATTATTGTGCTTTTCTTCTAATTTTTATTAAAGATACTAATCGTTAGGCAGTCAATCATTATCAACGCCTAGCGTTTGTGTAATGGGTACTTGTCTGAACACTTGTCCCGCTTTGCGTTTTTAACCCCACCAGAGTGAATTTATTAACCTTTTTTATACTTTCTGTGTAACCATTTTTCTGTAGGAAAAAGGAGGTCTTATTGATTGTGTTATCTATTTTCCATGAAGGTTAATTCTTAACTGAATGATTTGATCTCGAATTATATTTGAGAGGCGCGCTTTTGTTCTTTTCGCCCTGCTCTCAGTATGCTTTCGAGTTTTCTATTTTATTTATTTGGTTTGAATTTAACTGAGTAATGATACGAATAAAACACATGCATCGCTATGGTCAACTATAGCGTTGAGCGAATTTTATTTGTCAATATATCGTTATTTTATAAATAATGAGAGGTGAATAATGGCTAAACATGATGACGAGCATTATCATGATCAACCCGACGAACATGGTGATAAACATATCGTGCCTCCGGTTGATCACTGTGGTGAGTTTCCTTTACCACCTGTCGAACACTGTGGTGACCATCCATCACTGCCACCTTACTATCCCTGTGTGGAGGATCCACCGCCACCACCTTACAATCCTTGCGGCCAGTACCCGCCACCCTACAACCCCTGTATCCCCGATAACCCCTGTAGTGAGTATCCACAACCTGAAACTTACGGTGAACCAGAGGAATGTGGTTGCCATCATGATCCCGATGGTATTGCGCCGTTTCATGGATATGTCGTAACGCCTCGTTCCCGAGCCCATTATGCGCGCTCCAGGGGATGGATTAGTAACCACCAAGCAACGGAAATGGAAGGGCAAAAAAATTTCCCGGCGTTTAATAATGGTACTCACAGCAGTAATCTCCTTTGGTTTCCTGGGGAGGCTGGGCCTTTTCCTGACGAAACACGGGTCGCTCCCCCAATACCATTAACTCTCCCGGATGGCGTTATTCTGAGCGGTGGTCGTACCGATGCCCGTGATATTGTGAACCTTTCTGATAGCGAATTACTCACCGCGCGTGGCGCTGTGTGGCCAAAATTCCCTGTACGGCCAGGCCAACTGATTCCGATCAATTGGAACCACACGGTGCTTCACAGAACACGCGGTTATCGCTATTTCATTACCCGCCCTACCTGGAATAGAAATCATCGGCCAACGCGTGCAGATTTTGAACCGGCACCGTTTGAAAGTAATTTCCACACAAACCGATATTTTTGGAATGAATCGCTACAATCAATGGGGCCAATGGGTAATCAAGCTATTATGATCCCATCAGCGCCCAGAACGGGCCATCATATTATTTTAGCGGTATGGCTGGTCGCGGACTCTGGGGCCGGTTTTTATGGCGCACTGGATGTTGATTTTGGCGGTGGCGGCGGTGGCGGAGGAGGTGGTGGTGGTCCTATTGATCCGCCGCCACCGCCGCCGCCGCCGCCGGGAGGTTATCCCCAATGGCAGTTGGGTACACGGTATGAAGTGGGAGACCGAGTGACGTTTCAAGGCCTGAACTATCAATGTATACAAGGGCACCGAGCAGACTCACCCGCATGGAATCCGGCGCAGGCTCGCACTCTGTGGAGGCTGATATAGCGGCAGGTTTCTAATCAGAACACATTAATACCGGGCAACCTGTTGCCCGGTATTTTGACTTGTGGTGCGGCAAGCACCTGTCACTTTGTTCGGTGATGATTCAGGTGAGTCAGTTATCCATTGCCTAACCTCACACAATCACAGTAGCCTACCGCCTATCTCTCTATCTTAAGACGCGTCCCGCATGCTACTACTCATCGACAACTACGACTCTTTCACCTACAACCTCTACCAGTACTTTTGTGAGCTGGGTGCCAAGGTGCTGGTTAAACGCAACGACGTCCTGACGCTAGCGGATATCGAAACGCTGGCACCGACACATCTGGTGATCTCCCCCGGTCCCTGCACGCCGGATGACGCAGGCATTTCTCTGGCGGCGATTCGCCATTTTGCTGGCAAGTTGCCCATTCTTGGCGTGTGTCTCGGCCATCAGGCGCTGGGGCAGGCATTTGGTGCGCGCGTGGTGCGGGCACGTCAGGTGATGCATGGCAAAACGTCCTTGATACAGCACACCGGGAACGGCGTTTTTAGCGGGCTGGCAATGCCATTAACCGTGACGCGCTACCACTCTCTGGTGATCGACCCCGCCTCTCTGCCCGCCGAGTTTGACGTCACGGCCTGGACGGAGCGTGAAGGTGAGCGTGATGAAATCATGGGAATACGCCATCGCACCTTGCCGTTAGAAGGGGTGCAGTTTCATCCTGAAAGCATTCTGAGCGAGCAAGGGCATCAACTGTTGCAGAACTTCCTTAATACCTGAGGTTATCAGCATGCGCTGCGATAAAACGGACTGTCATAACGCGCTATTTTATAATCCTGCGTATTGATTTTTTATGCATATTTGGTGATTATATTTTCACTTTAAGCGGTGTGGACGAAAGCAAATGACAACAGATTCAAAGGCGGTAACGCGGGCGACGCATGACAAGGTGATTCTACCCGTATACGCACCGGCGCAATTTGTGCCTGTTAAAGGCAAGGGTAGCCGCGTATGGGATCAGCAGGGGCGCGAGTATATCGACTTTGCCGGTGGGATTGCGGTAACAGCATTGGGTCATTGCCACCCGGCGCTGGTGGCGGCGTTAAAGCAGCAGGGAGAAACGCTGTGGCACACCAGCAATATCTTCACTAACGAACCCGCGTTGCGTCTGGCCAGCAAACTGATTGACGCCACCTTTGCCGAGCGCGTGTTCTTTGTTAACTCTGGTGCGGAAGCCAACGAAGCGGCCTTCAAGCTGGCTCGTCACTATGCGATTAAACGCCACAGCCCGTATAAAACCAAAATCATTGCGTTCTACAATGCGTTTCATGGCCGTACGTTGTTTACCGTTTCTGTCGGTGGGCAGGCGAAATACGCCGATGGTTTCGGGCCCAAACCGGCCGATATCGTGCACGTGCCGTTCAACGATCTGGCCGCAGTGAAAGCGGTGATGGATGACCACACCTGCGCCGTGGTGCTGGAGCCGATTCAGGGCGAAGGTGGCATTACACCGGCCACGCCGGAATTCCTTAAAGGCGTGCGTGAGCTGTGCGATCAGCACCATGCACTGCTGGTGTTTGATGAAGTGCAAAGCGGCATGGGGCGTTCCGGCAAGCTGTTTACCTATATGCACTATGGCGTGACGCCGGATATTCTCACCACGGCGAAAGCGCTGGGCGGCGGTTTCCCCATCAGCGCCATGCTGACCACCGAAGAGGTCGCCTCTGTGATGACCGTCGGTGTGCACGGCACCACCTACGGCGGTAATCCGCTGGCCTGTGCGGTGGCTGAAGCAGCATTGGACACCATCAATACCCCGCAGGTGCTTTCCGGGGTACAAGCGCGCCACGAGCGTTTCGTCTCGATTCTTCAGGCGATTAATGAAGAGCACGGTATTTTTGAGCAGATTCGCGGTATGGGCCTGCTGATTGGTGCAGAACTGAAGCCGAAATGGCACGGTCAGGCAGGCAAGTTCCTTGCCGCAGCGGCGGAGCAGGGCGTGATGGTGCTAGTGGCTGGGCCTAACGTGATTCGTTTTGTGCCGTCGCTGGTGATTGATCTGGAAGATATCGATCAGGGCATGGCGCGGTTTGCGCGGGCGGTTGAAACGGTGGTTAACGCGGAATAGTGCTGGCTCGTCAAAAGCACGCTGCGCAGCGCGCAACGTGCTTTTGTCTAAACGGTGCTGCTGATATCAGCGTGTGCCGTACACCACGATAGTTTTGCCGTGCGCCGAGATCAGGCTCTGATCTTCCAGCATTTTCAAAATACGGCCTACCGTTTCGCGGGAACAGCCAACAATCTGACCAATTTCCTGACGCGTGATCTTGATTTGCATCCCATCCGGGTGCGTCATGGCATCGGGCTGCTTCGCCAGGTTCAACAGCGTCTGCGCGATACGGCCCGTGACATCCAGGAAGGCCAGGTTGCCCACCTTCTGGGAGGTCACCTGGAGGCGACGTGCCATCTGTGAGGAGAGACGCATCAGAATATCCGGGTTGACCTGGATCAGCTGACGGAATTTTTTATAGGAGATTTCAGCGACTTCGCAGGCTGTTTTTGCCCGCACCCATGCGCTGCGTTCCTGACCCTCTTCGAACAGGCCCAGTTCCCCAATAAAATCCCCCTGGTTGAGGTAGGAGAGGATCATTTCCTTGCCTTCTTCATCCTTGATCAGCACAGCCACTGAGCCTTTCACGATGTAGTAAAGCGTTTCTGCCTTTTCACCTTGGTGAATCAGCGTGCTCTTCGATGGATACTTGTGAATATGACAATGAGAAAGGAACCATTCAAGAGTCGGGTCTGTCTGCGGTTTGCCGAGAACCATTCGCTGTTATCCTCTGTTGTAATTCACTGCGCAAATTACAGGGGTCAGAGTTCCCTGTACGGCGTATTAACGTGCTAGTAGTAAAAATTCCGTGTTGGCGGACTGACGTCAGGGAATATACTGGCTTCTGTATGGCGACGTCACGACCCGTTCTGACCGTCAGTATCAAACTGAAGGAACGGATTCTATTCCTGTTTGTAACACAGCTTGACGAGCCTGTCTTGTGTTGTCTCGCTTCAGCATGATTAAGCTCTAGTTATCGGCGGTTTTTATATATAACAGTGAGTAATTTTCAAATAAATTTGAGGAGTTGTGGATGCAAGCGCGCGTAAAATGGGTCGAAGATCTGACCTTTCTCGGTGAGTCGTCATCCGGGCATCAGATTCTGATGGATGGTAATGCTGGCGATAAAGCCCCCAGTCCGATGGAGATGGTGTTGATGGCGGCAGGAGGCTGTAGCGCCATTGATGTGGTGTCCATTTTGCAAAAAGGTCGCAACGCGGTCACTGGGTGTGAAGTCAAATTATCCTCCACGCGTCGTGAAGAAGCGCCGCGTCTGTTTACCCATATCAACCTGCACTTTGTCGTTACGGGCGTGGGACTGACGGATAAGGTGGTTGAACGGGCGGTATCGCTGTCGGCGGAGAAGTATTGTTCAGTGGCGCTAATGTTAGAAAAGGCGGTGAAGGTCACTCACAGCCACGAAATCATCGCCGCCGCATAGTTTTCCGGCGGGCTGTATGCGTTATTTCAGCCCGCGCGACGCCCTTCTGCCAGCCGTTTTACCAACGGTGCCATGATCAGTTCCATGGCCAGCCCCATTTTTCCTCCCGGCACCACCAACGTATTGATGTGTGAGATAAACGAGCCTTGCAGCATCGCCAGCAGGTAGGGATAGTCAATGTTTTCGACGCCCTGGAAATGGATCACCACAAAGCTCTCATCCAACGAAGGGATAGCCTTGGCCGCAAAGGGATTTGAGGTATCAATAGTCGGTACGCGCTGGAAGTTGATATGGGTACGAGAAAACTGCGGGGTGATGTAAGTGATGTAATCTTCCATAGAACGCACCACCGAATCCATCACGGCTTCACGCGAGTGACCGCGTTCGTTGATATCGCGAACCAGCTTTTGAATCCATTCCAGATTGACGATAGGCACCACGCCGACCAGCAGGTCAACGTGCTGAGCAACATCGTATTGATCGGTGACCACCGCACCGTGCAACCCCTCATAAAACAGCATATCGGTAGGATGTTGCATCGGTTCCCACGGGGTAAAGGTGCCGGGCACCTGATTGTAGGGAATCGCCTCATCGTAGGTGTGCAGGTATTTGCGCGTTTTCCCGGTGCCGTTGCGGCCATAGTCGATAAATGCTTGCTCAAGCAGGCTGAAATCGTTGGCCTCTGGGCCAAAATAGCTGATATGGCGGCCCAAATCTTTCGCTTTGCGAATCGCCATGTCCATCTCTGGCCGGGTATAACGGTGAAAGCTATCGCCTTCCAGCGAAGCGGCTTTTATCTGCAACTGCTGGAAGATCTTCCTGAACGCGAGGCTGGTCGTGGTGGTGCCTGCACCACTGGAGCCGGTAACGGCAATGATCGGGTGTTGTTGCGACATGCGGTTGCACTCCGTCGGATTAGGCGTTTGAGTAACACGGATCTCACTGTATAGCAGACCCAGTGACGCAAGACGACCCCCCGCGCGTCAGGAAACGGTGATTTTTCACGTTACG
Organism: Candidatus Symbiopectobacterium sp. NZEC151; assembly: GCF_025962655.1. GTDB lineage: Bacteria > Pseudomonadota > Gammaproteobacteria > Enterobacterales > Enterobacteriaceae > Symbiopectobacterium. The sequence continues at coordinate 218,207 of NZ_JAGFPE010000008.1, forward strand.
GCGTATTTTCGTTTAGCTGGGTGCGCGGCATGATATTCAGCGTTTCATGCAGCTCTGACCACACCAGCACCACCTCGCCCGAGGCAAGCTGGCGGCGTATATCCCGGACTTTTTCCTCCAGTGAGCGCTCCTGCTCGCCGTAATCCGTGCCTTCGCGCAACACAAAGGATTCAATAATATTTTGCAGCGTATCGCTATCAAGCTGCTGCCAGGGAATCATCATGCTGTTGCCTCCGCGGTGTCCGCCGATAGAAAGCGCGTGAACCAGGCTGGAATGCGTTGTTCCAGCCACATTTCCGGTTTCAATAATGTTCCGCCGACAAACCCGACGTGCCCGCCGTGCGCCGTCAGTTGGTATTCGATGGTTGCCGGCAGACGGGTGATATCCGGGATCACCTCGGGGGTCATGAACGGATCGTCTTGTGCATGGATAATCAGCGTCGGGGTGCGAATGGTGGGCAGTAACGCCAATGCACTGCACTGATGATAGTAGTCGGCAGCATCCTGAAAACCATGGATACGGGCGGTGATCGCATCATCGAACTCGCGCAACCCCGTGATGCGTTGCAACTGCGCCGGGACAATCGGTAACGAACCCGGATAGCGCGCCAGCTTACGCCGGGCATTCTGTTTCAGCTGTCCTACCAGATAGCGCTGATAAATACGGGAAAACCCGTGCTCGATCCTGCGGCTACAGGCATCGAGGTGAAACGGCGCGGAGACAATCGCCGCAGCGGATAACAGCCGGGCTTCTTCCCGTTTAGCCAGCAGGCAAGCCAGCATATTGCCGCCCAGAGAAATGCCGATGGCAGCGGTCGGCACCTCGCCTAGCGTATCCCGCATCCAGCGCAGCAGATAGCTGCCATCATCCGTTTCACCGGAATGGTAGATACGGTTCAGACGGTTGGGGCGGCCGCTACAGCCGCGAAAATGCATAATCACCGCCAGCCAGCCTTGCTCACGGCACGCTTGCAACAAACCGTGTGCATAGGGGCTGTGAAAGCTGCCTTCCAGACCGTGAAACAGCACCACGCGGGGTTTATGGCGCGCGCCTTGTGGCGCTTCGCTCCAGGCCAGATCGACAAAATCGCCGTCAGGCAGATCGAGTTGTTGCCATACCGGCTGTAAACGGGCACGGCGGCGAATCAGGCGCGGCAACAGCGTTTGTACATGCGGGTTATCAGCCCCGCGTAACGGGCGAAATGTTGAGGACAACATGGGAATCGAAACGACCTCGGGAAATAATTGTGCGATATTCATCACACTGCGCTAACCTGCTTGCGCCGCTCAGCGAGCAGTGCGGTGTAACAGACAGGCTAACGTTCAGTCAGGTCAATAAATCATACCGTAACGGTGGGGACAAGGGGCAGTCAAAACGTGGAACAGGGCTTATTTTTATCGATGTTGGCTTTTCTCTGGGTGGCGGCAATTACGCCTGGCCCGAATAACATGCTATTGACGACTTCCGGTGCCAACTTCGGTTTTATGCGATCGCTGTGGCTGATGGTCGGTATCATGCTCGGTATGCAGAGCATTTTGCTGCTGGTGGCATTTGGCGTGGGCGGCATGATCCTGCTCTACCCCTCATTGCACCTGATACTCAAAGTGCTCGGCAGTCTCTACTTGCTGTGGCTGGCGTGGAAAATTGCGACGGCAGCCTATGAACGGCTGGAGGCCAGCGCACCGCCGCCGCAACCGCTGCGCCTGTATCAAGGCTGGCTGCTTCAATTTCTCAATCCCAAAGCCTGGCTGATGGCGCTGGGTTCGGTCGCCAGTTTCAGTCTGGCGGGCAGCGGCTATAACCATTCGGTGCTGCTGATAAGTTTGGGCATTGTGCTGGTTAATCTGGTTTCAGGCGTTATCTGGCTGGGTTTCGGCACGGCGATTGGCCGCTTGTTGCGCAGCCGCAGAGCATGGGTGATTTTTAACGTCTCGATGGGGGTGCTTACCGCGGCCTGTGTACTGCTGATCTGGCACTGATGATGGCCTGATTTTAGCCTGTTGTTTTTTGCCATTAATCGCGTTCAGAATCTCGCTGAGGTGGGCGTGTCCGCCGGATGAGCGGCATGGATGCCGCGAAAAGCAGCGCCGCGCCGGGAGCGCGTCGCTGGTGGTCCGAGATGCGGACACGAACGCCGAGGGGACCGCGTAGCGGCGTGATTCCTCGCGAAAAGCCTGGAGCCACGAGGCGGCGGCGATTGAGCGCCTCGTGTCGGGCGCGGCTACAGGGGCGCAGAAATCAGAGCCTGTTAACGCGCACGAAATATGCACGGTGTTAACAGATATCCCCTTTCAGGGAACCTGAACTACCCCTCATTCAGCATCTGTTCCAACTGCTCTTGCGCGTCCAGCCAGGCCATTTCTGCCTCTTCCTGTTCGCCTTTGAGTTTGGCCTGCTGTTGCAGACAGTCCGTCAGTTCGGCTTTGCGGCTTTGGTCGTACAGTTCGCTGTCCGATAAACGCGCTTCGACGTTTGCCAACGCCTCGGAGAGTTTCTCCATCTGCTGCTCATACTGAGCAATCTTTTTACGCAACGGTTGGGTTTGGGTGCGCAGCTCAGCTTCGCGCCGTTTTTGATCTTTGCGTGCCTGTGCGTTGTTGGTGGATGCAGGCTTATCGACGGATTCAGCGGCGCTGTTTTGGCGCTGCACGTCCGTCAGCCATTGCTGGTAATCCTCCAGATCGCCATCAAACGGCTCCACCTTGCGATCGTGCACCAGATAGAGATCGTCCGTGGTGGATCGGATCAGGTGTCGATCGTGGGAAACCACCACCAGCGCGCCTTCGAAATCGATCAACGCTTCTGTCAATGCCTGGCGCATATCCAGATCGAGATGGTTGGTCGGTTCATCGAGCAGCAGCAGGTTAGGGCGCTGCCACACGACCAGTGCCAGCACCAAACGGGCCTTTTCGCCGCCCGAGAAACGCTCGGTTACTTCTGTCACTTTGTCGCCCTGAAAACCGAAGCCACCGAGATAATCGCGCAGCTGTTGCTCGGTTTCCCGCTCTGCCAGACGGACCAGGTGTTGCAGCGGGGATTCATCCGCGCGCAGAAACTCAAGCTGATGCTGGGCGAAATAGCCGAGCTTAACGCCCTTCGCCAGCCCGATTTCGCCGTGCAGCGGGGCCAGTTCACCCGCTAACAGCTTAATCAGCGTCGATTTACCGGCACCGTTGTGCCCCAGCAGGCCAATGCGCGAACCCGGCACCAGATTGAGCTTGATGGATTCCAGAATCAGTTTGTCACCGTAGCCTGCGCTCACCTTCTCCATGCGCAGCAACGGGTTCGGCAAAGATTCTGGCGCGCGGAAACTGAAGCGGAACGGATTATCGACGTGCGCTGGGGCAATAAGCTCCATGCGCTCCAGCATTTTAATCCGGCTTTGCGCCTGCTTGGCTTTGGTAGCCTGTGCGCGGAAGCGATCGATATAGTGCTGCAAGTGCGCCACGCGCTCTTGCTGGTGTTCATACAACGCCTGCTGCTGTGCCAAACGCGTCGCGCGCTGGCGTTCGAACGAGGAGTAGTTGCCGGTGTATTCGAACAGCGTCTCTTGCTCGATGTGCAGGATCTTGTTGACGATAGGATCGAGGAAGTCGCGATCGTGAGAGATCAGCACCAGCGTCCCCGGATAGCTTTTCAGCCATTTTTCCAGCCAGATCACCGCGTCCAGATCGAGGTGGTTGGTTGGCTCGTCGAGCAGCAGCAGATCGGAGCGGCAAATCAGCGCCTGGGCCAGATTAATGCGCATGCGCCATCCGCCGGAAAAATCACGTACCGGCTGCTGCAATTGGGTCTGGGTAAAGCCAAGGCCATCGAGCAGGCTGGCGGCGCGCGCAGGAATGCTCCAGGCTTGAATCGCATCCAGCTTGCCGTGCGCGCGGGCGATGGCATTACCATCGTTAATGTCGTTGGCGTGCTGAAGTTCAGCTTCTAACTGGCGAAATTCACGATCGCCGTCAATAACATAGTCAATGGCAGGCACATCCAGCGCAGGTGTTTCCTGATTGACCCAGGCCAACGCCCAGTTACTCGGAAACGTGGCGCTGCCGCCATCGGCACCGATCTCGCCTTTTAACAACGAGAGTAGCGTGGACTTGCCGCAGCCGTTTTTACCGACTAACCCAACCTTCTGGCCTGGATTGATGGTGGCGGTGGCGTTATCAAGCAAGACACGCACGCCACGCCGAATTTGCAAAGCGGAGAAAACAATCATAAAGCGTCACATGTTCAGAGTATGTTAAATTATCACGGTTATCTCGGGACCGTGAATGTCCCGTTTGTCGTATCGTTATCGCGCAGCATGGTAGCGGAAAACCGCGCTCATGACGACGCTTTGGAGGGGAATGATGTCGCAGCCACCGAAGATTTTGCTGCTGTATGCCCATCCGGAATCGCAAGACTCGGTCGCGAACCGGGTTTTGCTGCAACCGGCGCACCAGTTAGCCCATGTTACCGTACACGATCTGTACGCTCACTATCCGGACTTTTTTCTTGATATTCACTACGAGCAACAGCTGCTGCGCGAACATCAGGTGATTGTGTTTCAGCATCCACTCTATACCTACAGCTGCCCGGCGCTGCTAAAGGAGTGGTTTGACCGTGTGCTGTCGCGCGGATTTGCCAACGGTATTGGCGGTAATGCGCTGGCGGGCAAATATTGGCGTTCGGTAATCACCACGGGTGAGCCGGAAGAGAGCTATCACCTGGAGGGCAATAACCACTTCAGTATGGCAGAGGTGCTGCGCCCGTTCGAAATGACGGCGGCCATGTGTCGTATGCACTGGTTAGCGCCGCTGATGGTCTATTGGGCGCGCCGACTGCCTGCTGATGTGCTGGCAAGCTATGCCGACGCGTACGGTGAATGGCTGGCTTCCCCGTTACCCAAAACGGAGGGTGAGTGATGGAGAGTTCCCCCCTGTTGAGTGCCGGCATTCTGTTTTTGTTTGTCGCCGTACTGATGGTGCCCATCGCCAGCCGGCTGGGTATCGGTGCGGTATTGGGTTATTTGATTGCGGGTATCGCCATTGGTCCTTGGGGGCTGGGCTTTATCCGCGATGTTGACGCTATCCTGCATTTCTCTGAGCTTGGCGTGGTTTTCCTGATGTTTATCATCGGGTTGGAGTTGAATCCGCAAAAGTTATGGACATTACGGCGCTCCATCTTCGGTATCGGTGCCGCGCAGGTTGGGTTTAGCGCGGCGGTGCTTGGCGGTTTGCTCTATCTGACCGGCTTTTCCTGGCAATCGGCGCTGATTGGTGGCGTTGGTTTGGCGATGTCTTCCACCGCGATGGCGCTGCAACTGATGCGCGAGAAGGGGATGAATCGCAGCGAATCCGGTCAGTTGGGTTTCGCGGTGCTGCTGTTTCAGGACTTGGCGGTTATCCCCGCTTTGGCGCTGGTGCCGGTGCTGGCCGGTGTGCAGGGCGAAGTGACCGACTGGAAAGACGTTGCCATCAAGGTCGCGGCCTTTATCGGTATGTTGATCGGCGGACGCTATCTGGTGCGCCCGCTGTTCCGCTTTATCGCTGCTTCCGGCGTGCGTGAGGTGTTTACCGCGGCGGCGCTGCTGCTGGTGCTTGGCTCCGCGGTCTTTATGGATGCGCTGGGCTTCTCCATGGCGCTGGGCACCTTTATCGCAGGTGTGTTGCTGGCGGAGAGTGAGTACCGCCACGAACTGGAAATTTCCATCGAGCCTTTTAAAGGATTGCTGCTCGGGTTGTTTTTTATCTCCGTCGGCATGGCGCTCGATCTGGGCGTATTGTTTACCCATATCGACGAAGTGTTGCTGGGGGTCTTCCTCCTGGTTATGGTCAAGGGCGTTGTGCTGTACGTACTGGCGCGCGTGAACCGGATGCGGCGCTCTGAACGGCTTCAGTTTGCCGGGGTGCTCAGTCAGGGCGGGGAGTTTGCGTTTGTGCTGTTTTCTGCGGCGGCGGCGCACAAGGTGTTACAGGGCGAGCAGCTCCCGTTGCTGCTGGTCACGGTAACCCTCTCCATGATGACCACACCGCTGCTGATGCAGGGGATCGACCGCATTCTGGCGCATCGATATAACGCCACGGAGGAGCATGACGAAAAGCCCTATGTGCAAGATGACGAACCGCAGGTCATTATTGTCGGGTTTGGTCGCTTTGGACAGGTGATTGGGCGTTTGTTGATGGCGAACAAAATGCGCATCACGGTACTGGAGCGTGATATCAGTGCCGTCAGCCTGATGCGCAGCTATGGTTACAAAGTATACTACGGTGATGCCACCGAACTGGAACTGCTGCGGGCCGCCGGAGCGGAACAGGCGAGTGCAATTGTGGTTACCTGCAATGAGCCGGAAGACACCATGGCCATCGTGCACCTGTGCCAAAAGCATTTTCCCAATCTGGAAATTCTGGCGCGGGCGCGCGGACGTGTTGAAGCCCATGAATTATTGCAGTCTGGCGTGAAGCATTTCTCGCGTGAAACCTTCTCGAGTGCGCTGGATCTGGGGCGCAAGACGTTGATGTCGGTGGGGATGCATCCTCACCAGGCGTATCGTGCCCAGCAGCATTTTCGGCGTCTGGATATGCGCATGCTGCGCGAACTGATGCCGATTCGTCAGGGGGATGGCGACGTGGCGCAGGTTTCGCGCGTCAAGGAGGCACGACGTGAACTGGAAGACATTTTCCAACGTGAAATGCAGCACGAGCGCCGTCGTCTGGATGACTGGGATGAGTACGAATAGCACGCATCGCGTGCAGCGAGGAAGGCAAGATGCAACGTAAACGATTTATCGCGGGTGCTGTGTGTCCTCAATGCCAGACGCAGGATACGCTGGCCGTAGGGCAGGAAGAGCAGGTGGAGGTGGTCACCTGCGTCAAGTGCGGCTATCGTCAGCGCCAGTCCGATCCACCGCCTGCTGCGTCAGAGCGGCAGGGTGAGGGCATCATCGGCATCTTCCATCCTGATTGATCGTTGGGTCATTTTTTTATCCCAGACGGTACATGGGGATTTTTTTCAGCTACAATTTGCGCCAGTTTTGATTTCCAACGGTAGGAGATGTCATGAAAGTTGCAAAAGATCTGGTGGTCAGCCTGGCCTACCAGGTACGTACAGAAGATGGTGTATTGGTTGATGAGTCTCCGGTGAGCGCGCCGTTGGACTACCTGCACGGTCAAGGTTCCCTGATTTCTGGTCTGGAAAAAGCGCTTGAAGGCCGCGAAGTGGGTGAGAAGTTTGACGTTGCTGTCGGCTCTAACGACGCCTACGGCGAATACGACGAAAACCTGGTGCAACGCGTGCCGAAAGACGTCTTCATGGGCGTTGATGAGCTGCAAGTGGGCATGCGTTTCCTGGCTGACACCGATCAGGGTCAGGTACCGGTTGAAATCACCGAAGTGGAAGATGACCACGTGGTGGTTGACGGTAACCACATGCTGGCAGGCCAAAACCTGAAGTTCAACGTGGAAGTGGTTGCTATCCGTGAAGCTACGGAAGAAGAGATCGCGCACGGTCACGTACACGGCGAGCACGATCACCACCACGAGCACGGTGAAGGTTGCTGTGGCGGTCATGGTCACGACCACGACCACGATCATGAACACGGTAAGGGCGGCTGCGGCGGTCACGGCGGCTGCGGTTGCCATTGATTTTCGGCTTATGCCCGTGAGGCGTATCCTCACCGTTAAAAACCCGGAGCGCCAGGCGCTGCCGGGTTTTTTTTCGTTTCACAACCGGTGCCATTAGCACTGATCGCATTGATTTTACTGTCTTTCATCGTGCGATTTTCTTATCACGCATTCCTGCTTTTCTGCCCAACTAGGGATGTTCATCACATAACAGATTAAAAGCGCCAGGGGTGTTATTGACACTTATCGGTGCTTTAGCGAACAATCTGCAAACGTTCCCGAGAACGTTATATTAATAAAATACATCATAGAACATCCAGGAAAGAGAACCTTTACCATGACCAACATGAATATCGAGTTACGTGGCCTGAACCCTACACCCTTCACGCCCTTTCATCGTAATGCTGAACTGCCGCGCGTCGGCTAATGGCATGCAGAGCCGCTGCGCACGCGTATCGCGGCTCACACACTATCCTTTTTGGAGAACAAACTATGTCAACGCATGACATGAGTGCCGGTGTGGTCAATGCAAACGCCAGTACAGCCGCCGCAAGCGGGACATCCAATGCCGAGTTGGTTGCCCGTCTTGAACGGATGCCGATCACACGTCAACTGCTGACCATTCGCGTGGTGGTCGGTCTTTCTACCTTTTTTGATGCTTACACCGTACTGGCTATCGCCTTTGCCATGCCACAGCTTGCCGCAGAGTGGGGATTGAGCGCCGCGGATATCGGTCTGATTATTGCTGCCAGCTATGTTGGACAACTGTTTGGTGCCGTTTTCTTCGGTTCTCTGGCTGAGAAAATTGGGCGTTTGGGTGTATTGAAGATCACCATCATCCTGTTTGTGATCATGGATGCGGCGTGTCTGTTTGCCTGGAGTGGGCTGTCGATGATGGTCTTCCGCTTTCTGCAAGGGGTAGGGATTGGCGCGGAAGTGCCGGTGGCGAGCTCCTATATCAATGAATTTGTTGGTGCAAAGAAGCGCGGGCGCTTCTTCCTGCTGTATGAGGTCATATTCCCTATCGGTATGATGTTTGCCGGCATTGCGGGGTATTTTCTGGTCCCTGTCTATGGCTGGAAAGCCATGTTCATTGTTGGTCTTATTCCTTCGATCATCACCGTCCCTCTGCGTTGGTTAATGCCTGAATCGCCGCGTTGGCTAGCCTCAAAAGGGCGTTTGGCCGAGGCGGATAAGATAGTGAGTAAGCTGGAAAATGAGGTGCTACGCCGCGGGGGAACGTTACCTGAACCCGTGATTCGCACCATAGAGAAAAAACCGGTCGCCAGTGAAGGGTGGCGTGAGCTGTTTACGGGTATCTACCGTAAGCGAACCTTCACCATTTGGGCGCTGTGGGTATGTGGCTATATGATCAACAACGGTCTGGTGACCTGGCTACCTACGCTCTACAAAAATGTATTCGGATTACCGATTCAAACGGCACTGGCCTACGGTTGGACGACATCGGCGTTTGGGGTGTTAGCCTCGATCGTTTGTGCGTTGTCAATTGATAAGGTTGGGCGTAAAGCATGGTATGCCACCGCCTTCCTGCTGGCGATTGTGCCGCTGGTTACCTTGACGGTACTGGGCGCAACCAATCCGTTGCAAATTGTGGTATGTGCCACTGCGGCTTACGCCATATTGCAAACCATTACCTTCTCGCTTTACCTCTATTCTTCAGAGCTTTACCCAACTCGGTTGCGTGCCATTGGCACCGGTTTGGGCAGCGCCTGGCTGCGAGCGGGTTCTGCCGTGGGGCCGATCCTGGTTGGGTTTATTGTCGGTAACTTTGGTATTCGCTATGTATTTATCGCTTTCGCGCTGATTGCCCTGATAGGGGCGGTAGTAACAATGCGTTATGCCATTGAAACCAAAGGTCAAGTGTTGGAGGAGTTGTCACCGTAGCCGAATGAGGACGGGCAAATCTTGAATTGCCGCTCGGCATAGGCGTAGCCAACGCTGCGCCTATTCTGCTGGCAGGCAATGCGCACTGTGTTTCACCGTTGAGGTACAAAATGAAATTAGCAAGCTTTAGAGTCGGTCAGAAAGAGACCTATGGTTTAAAGGTAGAAAACGGGATTGTCGATTTAGGCAAAAGGCTAGGCGCGCGCTATGCCGATCTTCGGGCATTGATTGACGGCGAGGGTATTGCAGATGCCAAACGTTTCTTGCAGGCCAAGCCTGATTATCAAGAAGATGAGGTGGAATTTCTTCCGGTGATTAATAATCCCAGGAAAATTTTCTGTGTCGGAATGAACTATGCGGAGAAGCGTGCCGAGTTTGGTGAAGTAAATTCGGCGCCTACCTTATTTATTCGCTTTGCTGATTCTCAGGTTGGGCATAATTGCGGTGTGGAAAAACCGGCCCAGTCGAACGAATTTGACTATGAAGGAGAATTGGCCGTCATTATTGGTAAACGAGGCAAGGAGATTTCAGCATCAAACGCCTTCTCTTATATTGCCGGGTACAGCTGTTATATGGATGGCTCCGTGCGCGACTGGCAGCACTCCTGGTTCACGGCAGGCAAAAACTGGCAAAACACCGGCGCTTTTGGTCCGTGGTTGGTGACGTGTGATGACGTGCCAGAACCGCAAAATTTGCATATTGAGACCCGACTTAATGGCAATACTGTGCAGAATGACACGACCGCCAGCATGATTCACCCCATCGAAGAACTGATCGAGTATATCAGCACCTTCAGTGAGTTATCACCTGGTGATGTCATCATCACCGGTTCTCCCGGCGGCGTCGGGAAAAAACGCACACCGCCGCTGTTTTTGCATGAAGGCGATATCGTGGAAGTTGAAATTGAACGCATTGGCTGTTTGCACAACTGTGTTACCACTCGAAAAGTGGTTTGCAGTGCAGCGTAACCGCGCTCATTAAAAAATAATATCACTATGATGCTTAGCCGGATAAATGCGGTGATATGCCGGTTATCCGGTTTGTCTATTTTAGCTCGTATTCAGATTTTTTAATCGGTGACGGAAAATTATAATCAGGAGGAAAGAATGCGTGCGCTATGGGAAAAAATGCTTCAAGCCAGTATCGCAAAGAAACTCTACGGTGGTTTCTTTATCGTATTATCATTAATTATTGTTGCCGTGTTCTTCAGTGCATTACGTTTTTCTGAAATTCGTGATTTATATACCAAGACAGCGCTGGTGTCTGAGATAAACCATTATCTCGATCAGTCAAAAATTGCCCGAGTGAAGCTCTTTTATACGTTGGAGGAAGAGAACGCCAACAATATGATGAAGTACGTTTCACAGATAATGGCGCAGCAGGAAAAAGCGCGCCAATTGCGTTGGCAAGAGAGTGATGTGCAGCATTTCCAACGCCTGAATGAACAACTGACGCAATATCAACATGAACTGGAGGAGATCGCGCTCGCCGTGTCTGCGTTGCATGGGCAGAAGCAGGTCGTTCCCGCCGGGGAGAGCATGCAGAATACCGCACAGTGGCAGCGCCTCAAGGTGGCCGATGCGCAGTCCATTAAAACGGGGTTTGCCGTGACCGACACCCTTAGCCGTATCGCGAGCCAGCTTGATGAGAGAAACCAGCTCGTTATTAATCGTTCAGTTGTGGAAATCGTGGTTATCGGGATTTGCGCCGTTTTACTGGGCGTGTTGATCGCCGTATCGGTAACTCGTCTGATAGCGAGGTCGATACGCGCCAACCTGGAACTGGCGCAACGCATTGCACAGGGCGATCTGTCCGTGGTGGTAGGGCAAGTGCGACGTGACGAACTGGGCATGTTGACACACGCCATGATGGAGATGACACAAAAACTGTGCGGCCTGATGGTGGATATTCGGGACAGTGCGTATCAGGTGGCTGCGGCCTCTTCCGCCATCGCCGACGGTAACCGTAATTTGTCCTCACGTACCGATCAACAGGCGGCTGCGATGGTGGAAACGGCGGCCAGCATGGAGGAGTTGACCGCTACCGTGACCAACAATGCGGATAACGCGCGGCACGCCGGACAACTCGCGCGTCAGGCATCAGGCAACGCCAATCGCGGCGGTGAGATCATTAAGCAGGTGGTGACAACCATGTCGGAGATTACCGGCAGCTCGCGAAAAATCGCGGATATCACGTCGGTCATCAACAGCATTGCTTTTCAAACCAACATACTGGCGCTGAATGCGGCGGTGGAAGCGGCGCGGGCCGGAGAACAAGGGCGCGGGTTTGCCGTGGTCGCCAGCGAAGTGCGTAATTTGGCACAGCGCAGTTCACAAGCGGCCAGAGAAATTGAAGCCTTGATCGCAGAATCCGTCACGCGGGTGGATGAAGGTTCTGTGTTGGTTGAAAAAGCGGGTACCGCTATGCATGACATAGTGATGTCAATTGGCGCTGTTGATAACATCATGAACGATATTTCAGTGGCATCGGACGAGCAGAGTCGCGGCATTGCGCAAATTGGTGATGCGGTGACGGATATGGATCGTACCATTCAGGAGAATGCAACGATGGTCAGTGATTCCACCTCGGCGGCATTAGCATTGGAAGCGCAGGTCGCGCGGCTTGCCTCACTGATTGCGGTATTCCGTTTGCCAGGAAACGCGGTTTGCGAGCCAGAGGCTGCACAACGGCCAACCGGTTTTGCTGCTTTACCCGTTAAGGTGGCGCAGGGCGATTGGGTGTAGCACACACATTAGCGGGCTGCGTCGGCCCGCTAATGCATCAGCGATTACCTGAGCGGTGCGCTGGAGCTGCGTGGAATAAGGCTTGGCATAACGCGCCGAATGGTATCGACGGGCTCGGTGCCGGCCAGCAGCAATTCAACAGCAATAGAGGCAACGTGGTCGAACGGAATATGTACCGAAGAGAGCGGCACCGGCAAACGGGCGGACAGTGGAATATCGTTATAGCCGACCAGTGATAAATCCTGACCTATTGCCAGCCCCAACCGATGGGCCGCCGCCATAACGCCGAAGGCCAAATCGTCATTGATGGCGAAAATGGCCGTGGGCCTGCGTGCTTCGCCGAGCAGCGCCATTCCTTCGCTTTCCCCGGATTCGATGCTAAAACCGGATTCCCGAATCCAGGCGGGATTAGGGGTGAGCCCGGCTTCGCGCATTGCACGATGAAACCCTTCCCGACGATAGGTCGCGCCGGAAGAAAAGCTGGGGCCCGCGACCATACCGATATCGCGGTGGCCGAGGTCAATCAGGTGCCGGGTTGCCAGATAGCCCCCCTGCTCATCGTCACCAATGGCAGAGCGGCTGACACCGTCGGTACGCAGTGCCAGAACGTGGGCAACATTTTGCTGGCGCAGTTCCGCCGGTAAATGGTCATCCAGTCGGCTGGTGGCCAGAATCAGCCCGTCAACGCGCCGATCGAGCAGCGACGCCGCCGCCTGTTTTTCTTGCACCGGATCGTCACCGCAGGTGGCAACAATCGCAAAATAACCGTAGCGCTCAGCCGCACGGCAGATGGCCTCATACAACAACGCCATTACCATATCGCTCAGACGCGGCACTAACACCCCGATGGTGCCCGTGCCGCCACGGCGCAGGCTGGAGGCCATGATGTCGCGCCGGTACCCCAACTCCTGTGCAACCTGACGTACACGTTCGGCGGCTTTACTGCGCGAAGGCGGTAACCGTTCATCCAGAACGCGAGAGACGGTAGAAACGCTAACCCCGGCTGCCGTGGCGACATCCTGCAAGGTGACGGGTTTGCTTCCCAACTTACGGCTTGGACCGTTGGGCGGAAAGGTATTAGGGTCCATGTAATCCCTTGATTTTTATTTTTAAAAAAAGGCACAGTGTGTTGCTAATGACATCCGCGCGGCGTTTACGAATTTATTATGTAATGGTTCCAGGGCTTTGGCTACACCTCGGAATTTTAAATCTGTACTGCGGCAGGACAATCAGGGATTACTATGCAAAAGCATACAATAATGCGCAACATCTACGTTTGATTGCGCTAACAAGCGTGGAAAGGTGGATGCCGTTTTGATCGCAAATACGCCCGCCTTTCATGATATCAAGGCGGGCGTATCGGTTATGTCAGCGTCGATGTGCTGGCATTAGCCAACGAATGACAGTTCAGCAGCGCGAATAGCGGCTTTGATTTCCTCTTCCGCACCGGGTTCCAGCGGCAGCAGCGGAGAACGCACTGTGGCGTGATCCAGAATGCCGCGCGCCACCAGCGCATGTTTCAGTGCCACGGTACCTTCCATGTGCGAGCCACGGTGATACACGCTCTTGGTCACGGGCAGCAGACGGTCATGGATCTCACGGGCCTTTTTGTAATCCTTCGCTTTACCCGCTTTGATCATTTCTACCAGCAGTTCCGGTGCGATGTTGCCATAACCTACCAGGAAACCGTCTACATCAAAGGTGGTTGAGAGCAAATATTCGTCATGGCAGCTCAGGATTTGCAGGTCCGGGCGTTCACGACGGATTACCGGGATCTCCGTGTCCCAGCGACGCATATTGCGCACGCCATTCTTCATGGCAAACACGCCGGGTTGAGCAGAAATTTCCAGCAACGTTTCCAGGTTATAGGTGCACTTGGTGGCATCGGGATACTGGAACAGGATCAGCGGCAGGCCACTTTCTTCATACACCTGACGGTATTTATCCTGCGGTGCCCCTTTCTGATAGCCAAAACGCAGCCAGCCGTGAGAAGGATACAGCAGGCCCGCAGAGGCCCCCGCGCTGATGGCGCGCTTGGCTTCTTCGGCAGCCACTTCGGTGCCTTCGAGCGTGATACCCGCGATAATAGGAATGGCACCGTTCACCGATTCCGCAAAAGCTTCAATCACTTTCATCTGCTCGCTCTGAGACATAAAGGTGCCTTCCCCGGCGTGGCCCAATACGGTCAGACTTTTTACGCCATCGATGCTGGCAAGCCAGGCACCCAGTTTTTTACACGCGGCGTAATCCACGGAGCCATCGCGGTTGAAAGGGGTGACAGGGGCAGGGTTCAGGCCACGTAAATCGATATTAATTTTGGTCATGATGTTCTCTTTTTAGTGTCATCGGAAAGAATGAAAGAATGACTAATAACGTTCTCGGGAACGTTTGCATTTTTGGTTTTTCTGAAGGCACTGTCAAGAGAGATTTGCTATAAGGATTTTGGGCTAATGGCTGAGTGTTGGCGGTTTATATGATTTAAATCAGTCGGTTGATTGTATTTCTGGTGTGAGGGAAACCGTGCGCATGGCCTGGGATGATGCGATAAATGTGATCTGGCGCAACCGTGGAGCCACGGCTGCGCCAGCGTTATCGGTTAATAGTGTGGCGGAGGTGTCTCTTCGGACTGTGAGGCGAGAAGAGAAGGGGACGTCGCTTTCAATTTTTCTACCAGCAGGCGCAGGTGTTCACGGATCTTCGCCATTTCCAATTCATGCTGGACGACTGTCTGATTTAACTCATCAATGGTGAGTTCCTGAAAAGCCAGCTTGCTTTCAAGCATTTCAATACGTTGCTCGAGTTGCGTATGGGGCATTGCGATTCCTCTGTATTTTGTCGTATCTAGCCGAATATTCGGAACCTCCGGACATCGACGAGGTCGGAAAATGGGCCTATGAATAATTCAGGGAATTTTATCAAAGGATTGTTGTGTGTGTCGTTGTGTTGTCTCGATACCCACAGTTATAGTAGTCGCGCATTTACGATTAATGTTTCTGGAGCCTGTCGTTCCAGACCGGGAGATGATAGATGAGATCACTATTTAAAGTAACGCTGTTAGCGACGACGATGGCACTGACGCTGAATGCTAACCTGGTAATGGCAGCAGACGCGGCCAAAGCGTCCGATGCGGCCCCAGCGGCAAAATTCAAGAGCGATGAGGATGCCGCCGCTTATGCGCTGGGTGCTTCCTTAGGCCGTTACATGGATAATTCCCTGAAAGAACAGGAAAAACTGGGCATTACGCTGAATAAAGACCAGCTGATTGCCGGGGTTCAGGACGCGTTTGCTGACAAGAGCAAACTGAGCGACGAAGAGATTGAGAAGACGCTGCAAGGTTTCGAAACGCGCGTGAAAACCGCCGCAGAAGCGAAAATGAAGCAGGATGCCAAAGAAAGCGCTGACAAAGGCACCAAATTCCGTGATGCATTTGCCAAAGAAAAAGGCGTGAAGAAAACGGAATCTGGCCTGCTGTATCAGGTAGAAAAAGAGGGTACGGGCGCAGCGCCGAAAGAGAGCGATACCGTTGTGGTTAACTACAAAGGTACGCTGGTTGACGGTAGCGAGTTTGATAACTCTTACAAACGTGGCGAACCGCTCTCCTTCCGTCTTGACGGTGTTATCCCTGGCTGGACTGAAGGGCTGAAGCAGGTTAAAAAAGGCGGCAAAATCAAACTGGTTATTCCGCCAGAGTTAGCCTACGGCGAAAATGGTGTTCCGGGCATTCCGGCGAACTCTACGCTGGTGTTTGAAGTGGAACTGCTGGATATCAAGGCAGACGCTGATGCCAAACCGGCCGCCAAAGCAGAAAAACCCGCTGCCGAGAAAAGCGCTAAATAACTCGCGCTAGCGTTGTTGCAGATTGAGCCGTGGGGTAACCCGCGGCTTTTTTATGAAAGTAGCGGCGGGAAGGTGACCTCCGCCATCGTGCCGTTGCCCTCACGCAGGTTGCTGAGCGTCAATGCGCCATGATGCAGTTGCGCCACGCGGGTGACAATGCTCAATCCCAGACCGATGCCGCCGTAGCGGGTGTCCATGCGGACAAACGCCTTGCTCAATTCACCGACTTTGCTCTCATCAATGCCAGGTCCTTGGTCACGCACTTGCAAGGTGATTTCCGGATCGGCGGTAAGCCGCACGGTAATGGTGCTCTCAGGTGGACTGTAACGGTGGGCGTTTTCGATCAAATTACGCAGCAGCAGTTGCAGTAAGGTGGCATCGCCCTGTATCGCCACATCCCCCTCGCCGATCTGCCAGTCAATACGCTGGTTGCGCTGACAGACCATCTCTTCCAGCGCATCCTGTATGGGGATAATCACATCTTGAGCCAGCGAAACCTGTTGGTAGTGGCCGGAGGAGAACGCCACGGCGGCGCGCGCCAACTGAAGCAGCTGTTCAACGGTGCGTGTCATGGTATCGATGCGTGCAATCAGCGGTTGGCAATCGATCCCGTGACGCTGCTGCTGGAGCTCCAGGTGCAGCCGTATTCCCGCCAGCGGGGTACGTAATTCGTGCGCGACGTCAGCGGTAAACTGGCGCTCGCGTTCCAGCGTTTCATTCAGGCGCACGAAGAGCTGGTTCATGGAGTGTGTCACGGCGGCAATCTCTTCCACCTGCTGATTATCGGCGATCGGTTCCAGATTTTCCGCGCTGCGGTTGCCCAGTTCCTCAGCGAGGCGTGACAGTGGCCGCGTAATCCAGTTCACCGCCTGAATAGAAAGAAACAGGGAAGCCAGCACCATCACCAGGCTGGGTATGCTGAGTGAGGCGATGGATTCGCGTATTTCCTTGGTGATATGCTCGTTGCGCGCGTGTTCACTCAGCGTTTTATCCACCAGAAACTCGATCTGTTCCTTACTTTCATGCCATAGCCAGGCGACACTGATGAGCTGACATGTCAGCAAAATACATCCCAGCGCGATGATAAGCCGCCAGCGCATGCTGGCCGCAGGGGGAGACATCGAGCTGAAAATGCGTTTCATGCGTCATCCTCGGTGGTGAACAGGTAGCCGAAGCCACGCAAGGTACGGATGCGTGCTTTGCCGATTTTCTGTCGTAAATGGTGGACATGAACTTCGAGTGAGTTTGAGGCGGGGTCGTCATTCCAACTGTAAATATCCTGATGCAGCAGCTCGCGGTGAACGGGCTGCCCGGCTTTTAATACCAGCCTCGCGAGAATCGCAAACTCTTTGGGCGTCAGAATAACCGATTCCTGCTTCAGGCTCACCTGCTGAGTGGTGAGATCCAGACAGAGATCGCCCACCACAACCTGGTTGTCGCTTGCGCCTTGGTGGCGGCGGATCAGGGCTCTGACCCGTGCCAACAGCTCCGTCAGTGCAAACGGCTTGACCAGATAGTCATCGGCACCGGAATCCAGCCCGCTGACGCGATCGTCGATGGTATCGCGGGCGGTCAGGATCAATACGGGCAGATGCTGGTGCTGTTTGCGCCAGCGTGCCAGCAGTTGCAAGCCATCGCCATCCGGTAGCCCGAGATCCAGAACCACCAGACTGTATGGCGCGCTGTTTAATAACGCATCCGCCTGTTTGGCTCCGCCTGCGCAGTCGCAGGCGTACCCTTCCTGACTGAGCGCCAGTAACAGTCCCTCTTGCAGTAGGGCATCATCTTCTACAATCAACAATCTCACGCAGTTTTATCCTGACATCCCTTGAGGATATCCCATTCAGGCTGATATTCGTTGGTAGTCACATTAAGCATTCCCAGTATGGTGTGAAACAGATTGTCTTGCGAATAACTTTGCGTTTGCGCGCGTTCTCGCAAACATGTCTCTTTCACGGCAAATTGCTGCTGGTAGTCATGCGACAGCCACATCAACATCGGAATATGCGTTTGTTGTGAGGGGGCGACGGCATAGGGCATGCTGTGTAAGTAAACACCGTCTTCCCCTAATGATTCTCCATGATCGGAGAGATAAACCAATGCGGTGTTGAACTTATCCTGATGGTTTTTCAGCAGATCGATAGCGTGGTTTAGCGTGTTATCCAGGTAAAGTAGCGTGTTGTCATAGGTGTTGGTTAACGCTTCTCGGGAACAGTTCTGAATCTGGTTGGTGTCGCAGGTCGGTGTAAAGTGTTTGAACGCATCCGGATAACGTTTGTAATAGGCTGGCCCGTGGCTGCCAATCGTGTGCAGCACAATAATGGCATCGCTATTCAGTTGATTGATATGATCTTCCACGCCGGTAAACAGCGCCTCATCGTAGCATTCTCCGCCACTGCATAAGCCCGGGGCCGCGATGCTGGGAATGTCTTTATTGGGAACCCGATCGCAGACGCCCTTGCATCCGCCGTCATTTTCCTGCCACAGTACATTGATGCCCGCGCGTTGAACAATATCCAACAGCCCTTCCTGATGGCTGGCCAGTGCGGCATCGTATTGCGTGCGTGGCATGTTAGAGAACATGCAGGGAACCGAAACGCCGGTTGAGGTGCCACACGACTGGGTATTGGGAAAATAGATCGCGTTGGCCTTTTTCAACTGCGGGTTGGTCTCCTTACGGTATCCTCCCAGAGAGAAGTTTTCCGCGCGGGCGGTTTCTCCTACCACTAAAATGATCAGGTTTTTCTTGCCATTAGCGTTAGCAGGACGCGGCCCTTGGTGTGCATCCAGGCCGATTTGCACCAACGGCTGGTTAGCCAGCGCCCGATGCTTAAAGTAGGAAAGATTGGCGGCTATCACATTGCTGGGAGTAATAGATTTCACCAACTCCTTGTTATTTCGCATTAATGATGCGTAATCTTTGTAAAATAGCGCGGCGACGAGCAATATTGTCAGCAGTGACAGTGCGATAATTAAAAAGCGCTGACCAATATTTATCACGGTAAATGCCGTCGGTTTTATTTTTACCCACAATGCGAATCCGGCAGGCACGATCCCGAACAGCAATACCCAGAGCGCCAGTTGTGGCGTTAATAGATCGACAGATTCCGACACGTTGGT
The DNA here is from genome assembly GCF_025962655.1 of Candidatus Symbiopectobacterium sp. NZEC151. Taxonomy (GTDB): domain Bacteria; phylum Pseudomonadota; class Gammaproteobacteria; order Enterobacterales; family Enterobacteriaceae; genus Symbiopectobacterium. Next base: position 237,412 of record NZ_JAGFPE010000008.1, read on the forward strand.
TTCCATCACGTTCTGTATCATGGTGCGATCGATAATAATGCTGTAGTTCAGCATGAAATATTGCACTGAAGCGCCTGCGATCAGCAGCGCCGCAATGGCCCACTGGCGCAGGTAGGGAATCGCGAACAGGGTAAAGACGATATTCAGTACGGCGAAAATCACCAACGGCATGCTCAGGAAAAAAGGCAGCGTTGTGTGCTGGCTGAAATCCAGCAGGTGCAGCGTTTGACGATAGTAGGCAACGTTTTGCACCAGCGTGACAAAGGCAGAGAAAAACAGCACGTAGCCGATGCTTGTCCACTGGGGGCGGGAAAGGGTAAAACGAATTTTCATGGCTATCTCAATGAATAAAGACAAAATGAGTGATAGCGCGTGACGGTAAGATATTAAAATTAAGCCAACCTTAAGACGGCGTTCATATGTCGTGTAAAAGGGGGCAACACCGTGAAATGCGGGGACGGGAGAAGGGACATTTGGTAGACTTGATGTCCTGTCGATGGTGAGTGCCTAAACGTTTAAGGCCATTAAATAGATGATGTCGAGGATGGTGTCAGCCATGTCAAATTCGCTTGTGTCTGGCGAATCAAATGAACTTGATTTGCTGGAGGAACGGCCGTTTAACCCGACGGACCATGAGATCCTGAAATCTTACGAGGCGGTGGTAGACGGTCTGGCGATGCTGATCGGTGAACACTGTGAAATCGTTTTGCATGCGTTAGAGGATCTCAAATCTTCGGCGGTGCGCATTGCTAACGGCGAACACACCGGGCGTAAAATCGGTTCGCCGATAACCGATCTGGCGCTGCGCATGCTGCATGATATGGCGGGAGAAGACAGTAGCGTATCCAAAGCGTACTTCACCCGCGCCAAGAGTGGCGTACTGATGAAATCAGTGACCATCGCCATTCGTAACCGCGAACAACGTGTGATTGGCCTGCTGTGCATCAACATGAACCTTGATGTGCCTTTTTCCCAGATTGTGCAGACATTTATTCCGCCGGAGACCCATGAAGTGGCCTCCTCGGTTAACTTTGCTTCCTCCGTGGACGACCTCGTTGCCCAGACGCTCGAGTTCTCTATTGAAGAAGTGAACGCGGATCGCAACGTTTCTAACAATGCCAAGAACCGGCAAATTGTGCTGAACCTCTATGAAAAGGGTATTTTCGATATCAAGGATGCGATCAATCAGGTGGCGGATCGCCTGAACATTTCCAAGCACACCGTTTACCTCTATATCCGCCAGTTTAAAAACGGTGATTTCAGCGGGCACGATCGCTGATGTTGCGCTATTGCCTCTTGGTAACGGGTCCGGCATACGGTACGCAGCAGGCGAGTAGTGCGCTGCTGTTTGCCCGGGCATTGATTGCGCAGGGGCACAGTCTGGAAAGCGTGTTTTTTTATCGGGAAGGGGTGCTGAACGCCAGTCAACTGACGTCCCCCGCTAATGACGAGTTCGATGTGACGAGTGCGTGGCAGCAGTTGGCGGCAACGCATCAGGTGGCGCTGAATGTCTGCGTGGCCGCTGCACTGCGTCGCGGCATCACGGACAGCAAACAGGCGACGCTGCTCAACCTGCCGGCCTCCAATCTGCAACCGGGATTTTCACTGAGCGGTTTAGGTGAATTGGCCCAGTCCGTGTTGACGTGCGATCGCGTCGTACAATTTTAAGGCGCGATAATGAAACGCATCGCTTTCTTGTTTACCCATGCTCCGCACGGCGACGCGTCAGGGCGAGAAGGACTGGATGCCTTATTGGCAACCTCCGCGCTGACCGATGACATTGGCGTGTTTTTTATCGGTGATGGTGTGCTGCAACTGTTGCCCGGTCAGCAGCCTGACATCATTCTGATGCGTAACTACATTGCCACGTTTGGCGTGTTGCCGTTGTACGACATCGAGCGCTGCTATCTGTGTGCGGCGTCTGCCGAGCAGCGCGGCCTGACCGCGGATACGGCATGGGTGATTGACGTTGAACGTCTCGCGCCGGATGCCCTGCGTGCAACGCTTGCCGACTATGACACTGTCCTTACGTTTTAATTTGAGAGCGTTACGCTTATGCAGCCTGTGACTCAACCTACGAAAACGCGCTTGCACACGCTTTCCCGTTCTCCCTATCACACCGATATCGACGCCATGTTGCGCTGCGTACTACCACAGGATGCGCTGCTGCTGCTGCAAGACGGTGTCATTGCCGCGTTGAGGCAGGGGAATGTGGTGGCGCGCCTGCTGGCGTTGGGCATTCCTGTCTACGCGTTGCAGGAAGATGTGAACGCCCGTGGCTTGGCAGAACAAATATCAACCGGTATTCTGCTGGTCGACTATACTGAATTTGTCCGGCTGACCGCCCAACACGCTGTGCAACTGGCGTGGTGATGCTGAAATTTTGACTATTTCTTGACTCCTTTCACCGTCAGCCCTAAAATTCTGCGTCCCCATATTTTACTCTGTAGTATATGGGGCGATTTATCACGTGTTTACGAAGCAAAAAAAACCAGGAGTTTTTAATGGCAACAATTAACCAGCTGGTCCGCAAGCCGCGCTCTCTGAAGGTTGCAAAAAGCAACGTTCCTGCGCTGGAAGCGTGCCCGCAAAAACGTGGTGTATGTACTCGCGTATATACCACCACTCCGAAAAAACCAAACTCCGCACTGCGTAAAGTATGCCGTGTGCGTTTGACTAACGGTTTTGAAGTGACTTCCTACATCGGTGGTGAAGGTCACAACTTGCAGGAACACTCCGTGATCCTGATCCGTGGCGGTCGTGTTAAAGACCTCCCGGGTGTGCGTTACCACACCGTACGTGGTGCACTGGACTGCTCTGGTGTTAAAGATCGTAAGCAGAGCCGTTCCAAGTACGGCGTTAAGCGTCCCAAGGCTTAATGGTTCTCCGTTAAGTAAGGCCAAACGTTTTAACTTAAATGTCAAACTAAACTCGTAGAGTTTTGGACAATCCTGAATTAACAACGGAGTATTTCCATGCCACGTCGTCGCGTCATTGGTCAACGTAAAATTCTGCCGGATCCTAAGTTCGGATCTGAATTACTGGCCAAATTTGTAAACATTCTGATGGTAGACGGTAAAAAATCTACCGCAGAAGCAATCGTCTATACCGCGCTGGAAACCCTGGCTCAGCGTTCTGGTAAAAACGAACTGGAAGCATTCGAAGTCGCTCTGGACAACGTTCGTCCGACTGTCGAAGTTAAGTCCCGCCGTGTAGGTGGTTCAACTTACCAGGTTCCGGTTGAAGTCCGTCCGGTCCGTCGTAATGCCTTGGCAATGCGTTGGATCGTTGAAGCTGCTCGTAAACGCGGTGATAAATCGATGGCTTTGCGCCTGGCGAACGAACTTTCTGATGCAGCAGACAACAAAGGTACTGCTGTTAAGAAACGTGAAGACGTTCACCGCATGGCCGAAGCCAACAAGGCGTTCGCTCACTACCGCTGGTAATTCCCGCGGGCTAACCAGGCGGGCGTGCTTTGCGGCCCGCCCGTTTGCGTTAACTGATGAATTGAACGTCCGAAGATATAGAGGAAACAAATGGCTCGTACAACACCCATTGCACGCTACCGTAATATCGGTATCAGTGCACACATCGACGCCGGTAAAACCACCACGACTGAACGTATTCTGTTCTACACAGGTGTAAACCACAAAATCGGTGAAGTTCACGACGGCGCCGCCACGATGGACTGGATGGAGCAGGAGCAAGAGCGTGGGATTACCATTACCTCCGCTGCGACTACTGCGTTCTGGTCTGGTATGGCGAAGCAGTTTGAGCCGCACCGCGTAAACATCATCGACACCCCGGGACACGTTGACTTCACTATCGAAGTAGAACGTTCCATGCGTGTTCTTGATGGTGCAGTCATGGTTTACTGTGCTGTTGGTGGTGTTCAGCCGCAGTCTGAAACCGTATGGCGTCAGGCTAACAAATACAAAGTTCCGCGCATCGCGTTCGTTAACAAAATGGACCGTATGGGCGCGAACTTCCTGAAGGTCGTTGGTCAGATCAAATCCCGTTTGGGCGCGAACCCGGTTCCGCTGCAATTGGCGATTGGTGCTGAAGAAGGTTTCACCGGTGTTGTTGACCTGGTGAAAATGAAAGCGATCAACTGGAACGAAGCCGACCAAGGCGTCACCTTCGAATACGAAGATATCCCGGCTGATATGCAGGAACTGGCTGACGAATGGCACCAGAACCTGATCGAATCCGCTGCGGAAGCGTCCGAAGAGCTGATGGAGAAATACCTCGGCGGTGAAGAACTGACTGAAGAAGAGATCAAAAAAGCTCTGCGTCAGCGCGTTCTGAACAACGAAATCATTCTGGTTACCTGTGGTTCTGCCTTTAAGAACAAAGGCGTACAGGCGATGCTGGATGCGGTCATTGATTACCTGCCATCTCCGGTTGATGTACCGGCGATCAACGGTATGCTGGATGACGGTAAAGATACACCGGCTGAACGTCACGCAAGTGATGACGAGCCGTTTGCTGCGCTGGCATTCAAAATTGCTACCGACCCGTTCGTGGGTAACCTGACGTTCTTCCGTGTCTATTCAGGCGTGGTTAACTCCGGTGATACCGTACTGAACTCCGTGAAAGCGGCTCGTGAGCGTTTTGGCCGTATCGTTCAGATGCACGCCAACAAACGTGAAGAGATTAAAGAAGTTCGCGCAGGTGACATCGCGGCAGCTATCGGTCTGAAAGACGTGACCACCGGGGATACCCTGTGTAATCCGGATTCTCCGATCATTCTGGAGCGTATGGAATTCCCTGAGCCGGTTATCTCTATCGCCGTTGAACCGAAAACCAAAGCTGACCAGGAAAAAATGGGTCTGGCTCTGGGCCGTCTGGCGAAAGAAGACCCGTCGTTCCGCGTATGGACTGACGAAGAAACTAACCAGACCATCATCGCTGGTATGGGTGAGTTGCACCTCGACATCATCGTTGACCGTATGAAACGTGAGTTCAACGTTGAAGCTAACGTGGGTAAACCACAGGTTGCTTACCGTGAAGCGATTCGCGCGAAAGTTACCGATATCGAAGGTAAACACGCCAAGCAGTCTGGTGGTCGCGGTCAGTATGGCCACGTGATTATCGACATGTATCCTCTGGAGCCGGGCACGAATCCGAAAGGCTACGAGTTTGTCAACGACATCAAGGGTGGTGTAATTCCTGGCGAATACATCCCTGCCGTTGATAAAGGCATCCAGGAACAGCTGAAAGCGGGCCCGCTGGCCGGTTACCCAGTGGTCGATCTCGGCGTGCGTCTGCACTTCGGTTCTTACCATGACGTTGACTCCTCTGAGCTGGCGTTTAAACTGGCTGCGTCTATCGCCTTTAAAGATGGCTTCAAAAAAGCAAAACCTGTTCTGCTTGAGCCGATCATGAAGGTTGAAGTAGAAACGCCGGAAGAGAACACCGGTGACGTAATCGGTGACCTTAGCCGTCGTCGTGGTATGCTGCGTGGTCAGGAATCCAACGTAACTGGCGTTGTGATTCATGCTGAAGTTCCGCTGTCTGAAATGTTCGGATACGCAACTCAACTGCGTTCTCTGACTAAAGGCCGTGCTTCTTACTCCATGGAGTTCCTGAAGTACGATGATGCGCCGAACAACGTTGCTCAGGCCGTTATTGAAGCCCGTAGTAAGTAATACTCGGGTTTAACACATTGATCCCATGTCCTCTCCACGGGGGAGGATATTTGAGTAAGGAATATAGCCGTGTCTAAAGAAAAATTTGAACGTACCAAACCCCACGTCAACGTCGGTACTATCGGCCACGTTGACCATGGTAAAACCACGCTGACCGCAGCAATCACCACCGTACTGGCTAAAACCTACGGCGGTAGCGCGCGTGCATTCGATCAGATCGATAACGCACCGGAAGAAAAAGCACGTGGTATCACCATCAACACTTCTCATGTTGAATACGACACCCCGACCCGTCACTACGCACACGTTGACTGCCCGGGACACGCCGACTACGTGAAAAACATGATCACCGGTGCTGCCCAGATGGACGGCGCGATCCTGGTCGTTGCTGCGACTGACGGCCCGATGCCGCAGACGCGTGAGCACATCCTGCTGGGTCGTCAGGTAGGCGTTCCGTACATCATCGTGTTCCTGAACAAATGTGACATGGTTGATGACGAAGAGCTGCTGGAACTGGTTGAGATGGAAGTGCGTGAGCTGCTGTCTCAGTACGACTTCCCGGGTGATGATACCCCAATCGTTCGTGGTTCAGCGCTGAAAGCCCTGGAAGGCGAAGCAGAGTGGGAAGCAAAAATCATCGAACTGGCTGGCTACCTGGATTCCTACATCCCAGAACCAGAGCGTGCGATTGACCGTCCGTTCCTGCTGCCTATCGAAGACGTATTCTCCATCTCCGGCCGTGGTACTGTAGTAACTGGTCGTGTAGAGCGCGGTATCGTTAAAGTCGGTGAAGAAGTTGAAATCGTTGGTATCAAAGATACTGCGAAATCGACGTGTACTGGCGTTGAAATGTTCCGCAAACTGCTGGACGAAGGCCGTGCGGGTGAGAACGTTGGTGTTCTGCTGCGTGGTATCAAACGTGAAGAAATCGAACGTGGTCAGGTACTGGCTAAGCCGGGTTCCATCAAGCCGCACACCCAGTTCGAATCTGAAGTGTATATCCTGAGCAAAGATGAAGGTGGCCGTCATACGCCGTTCTTCAAAGGCTACCGTCCTCAGTTCTACTTCCGTACCACTGACGTAACGGGCACTATCGAACTGCCGGAAGGCGTGGAAATGGTAATGCCGGGCGACAACATCAAAATGGTTGTTACCCTGATCCACCCGATCGCGATGGACGACGGTTTGCGTTTCGCAATCCGTGAAGGCGGCCGTACTGTTGGTGCGGGCGTTGTTGCTAAAGTTATCGCTTAATTGCTGATACGTTAGTAACACCTGTGCGCTAGCGATAGCGTAAGAAAAAGGACACTTCGGTGTCCTTTTTTTATGGGCGTTGACAAAACTGTAATTGAAATAAAAACCATTCTTATTTACACTCTCATTGACTGTTTTATAGTCACTTTTGCGACTGCCGTGCGGAAGGCAGCAACGAAAGAGGATGTGGGTCCGCGACTGAGAGAATGAGTTATCCTGTATGTATGTCTGCCTGTGTAATGCCATTTCCGATAAAGTTATTCGGCACGCCGTCCGCCAGCATCAACCCCGCTCGCTCAATCAACTGCGCCAGTTAATGCCTATTGGCAGTGATTGCGGCAAGTGTATTCGCCAGGCTCGCCTGATTATGGAAGAAGAGCAGGCACTGTTATCGCCCATGTCGGACGTTGCGTAATCGGCCGCTTTCAGTGAAACCGCACAAAATGTAGGCGATTTCGTTGACTCTCCCCCCTCCAGTTCTACACTTTTAAGACCTGGAGCGAAGGAGCAATGTCATGAAAGGCGATAAAAAAGTCATAGCACATCTAAATAAGTTGCTGGGTAATGAACTGGTTGCGATTAACCAGTACTTTTTACATGCCCGTATGTTTAAAAACTGGGGACTGACCCGTCTTGACCAGCACGAATACCATGAATCCATCGATGAAATGAAACATGCCGACCGGTATATCGAGCGTATCCTGTTTCTTGAAGGGATTCCCAACCTGCAAGATCTCGGAAAGCTCAATATTGGTGAGGATGTCGAAGAGATACTGCGTTCTGACCTGAAATTGGAGTTGGATGGCGCCAAGGATTTGCGCGAGGGGATAGCCTATATGGATTCGGTGCGCGATTATGTCAGCCGCGATCTGCTGATTGAAATCCTGGCCGATGAAGAAGGGCATATCGACTGGATTGAGACGGAGCTTGACCTGATAGCACGCCTCGGCTTGCCTAATTATTTGCAAGCTCAGCTAAAACCGGCGTGATTGTGTAAAACACGGTTGCTTCCTGAACAGATTTACGTATAATGCGCGGGCCCGTCTGAATTAAGTCGGGCCTGTTACGTTAAATGTGGTGCATGTAAATGCAGTACGCTGACGAACAGAGACGCCATGCAATAGGCATGGGTCAACAATACTCCCGATTTGGGAGTTATGGCCGAACGATTACACTCCCCCATCAATCGAAATGGGTGTGAGGAGTAATCATTTACGTTTATAAATAATTGGAGCTCTGGTCTCATGCAGAACCAAAGAATCCGTATCCGCCTGAAAGCGTTTGATCATCGTCTGATCGATCAAGCAACCGCGGAAATCGTTGAGACGGCCAAGCGCACTGGTGCGCAAGTACGTGGTCCGATCCCGCTGCCGACCCGCAAAGAGCGCTTTACCGTTCTGATCTCCCCGCACGTCAACAAAGACGCGCGCGATCAGTACGAGATTCGCACTCACAAGCGTCTGGTTGACATCGTTGAGCCAACCGAGAAAACCGTTGATGCTCTGATGCGTCTGGACCTGGCTGCCGGTGTAGACGTGCAGATCAGCCTGGGTTAATCAGGTCATCAAGCGATTGAGAGGTTGATACAATGATTGGTTTAGTCGGTAAAAAAGTGGGCATGACCCGCATCTTCACTGAAGATGGCGTTTCTATCCCTGTAACCGTTATCGAAATTGAAGCAAACCGCGTTACTCAGGTTAAAGACCTGGCGAATGACGGCTACCAGGCTGTACAGGTGACTACCGGTGCTAAAAAAGCAAACCGCGTTACCAAGCCGGAAGCTGGCCATTTTGCAAAAGCCGGTGTTGAAGCTGGTCGCATTGTGCGTGAATTCCGCCTGTCAGAAGGCGACGAGTTCACCGTAGGCCAAAGCATCAGCGTTGAAATTTTCGCTGACGTGAAAAAAGTTGACGTTACTGGTACCTCCAAGGGTAAAGGTTTTGCTGGCACAGTTAAGCGCTGGAATTTCCGTACTCAGGATGCTACCCACGGTAACTCCTTGTCTCACCGCGTTCCGGGTTCTATCGGTCAGAACCAGACTCCGGGCAAAGTGTTCAAAGGCAAGAAGATGGCTGGTCAGATGGGCAATGAGCGTGTCACCGTTCAGAGTCTGGACGTAGTACGCGTTGACGCTGAGCGCAACCTGCTGCTGGTGAAAGGTGCTGTCCCGGGTGCAACCGGTAGCGACCTGATCGTTAAACCGGCTGTGAAGGCGTAAGGGGATAGCAATGGAATTAGTATTGAAAGACGCGCAAAGCGCGCTGACTGTTTCCGAAACTACCTTCGGTCGTGATTTCAACGAAGCGCTGGTACACCAGGTTGTTGTTGCTTATGCAGCTGGTGCCCGTCAAGGGACTCGTGCTCAGAAGACCCGTGCTGAAGTAACTGGTTCCGGTAAAAAACCGTGGCGTCAGAAAGGTACTGGCCGTGCGCGTTCAGGTTCTATCAAGAGCCCGATCTGGCGTTCCGGTGGTGTGACCTTTGCTGCCAAGCCTCAGGACCACAGTCAAAAAGTAAACAAAAAGATGTACCGCGGCGCGCTGAAAAGCATCCTGTCCGAGCTGGTACGTCAGGATCGTTTGATCGTTGTCGAGCAGTTCTCTGTTGAAGCGCCGAAAACCAAGCTGCTGGCACAGAAACTGAAAGACCTGGCGCTGGACGACGTGCTGATCATCACCGGTGAACTGGATGAAAATCTGTTCCTGGCTGCACGCAACCTGTACAAGGTTGACGTACGTGATGTAGCGGGTATCGATCCGGTTAGCCTGATCGCCTTCGACAAAGTCGTAATGACGGCTGACGCTGTTAAGCAAGTTGAGGAGATGCTGGCATGATCCGTGAAGAACGTCTGCTTAAGGTGCTGACTGCACCTCACGTTTCTGAAAAAGCGTCTACTGCGATGGAAAAACACAACACCATCGTGCTCAAAGTTGCTAAAGACGCGACCAAAGCAGAAATCAAAGCTGCTGTGCAGAAACTGTTTGAAGTCGAAGTCAATGAAGTTCGTACCCTGCTGGTTAAAGGGAAAACGAAACGTCATGGACAGCGTATCGGTCGTCGTAGCGACTGGAAAAAAGCTTACGTCACCCTGAAAGAAGGCCAGAATCTGGACTTCATCGGCGGCGCAGAGTAAGTCGGAGGAGTAAAGAACAATGGCAATTGTTAAATGTAAACCGACATCTCCGGGTCGTCGCCACGTTGTTAAAGTGGTTAACCCTGAGCTGCACAAGGGCAAACCTTATGCCCCGTTGCTGGAAAAAAACAGCAAATCCGGTGGCCGTAACAACAATGGCCGCATCACTACCCGTCATATCGGTGGTGGCCACAAACAGCAGTACCGTATTGTTGACTTCAAACGCAACAAAGATGGTATCCCTGCTGTTGTAGAACGTTTGGAATATGATCCGAACCGTTCCGCCAACATCGCTCTGGTTCTGTACAAAGACGGCGAACGCCGTTATATCCTGGCGCCGAAAGGCTTGAAAGCCGGTGATCAGATCCAGTCTGGCGTTGATGCTGCTATCAAAGCTGGCAACACGTTGCCGATGCGCAATATTCCGGTCGGTTCCACCGTACACAACGTGGAAATGAAACCGGGTAAAGGCGGTCAATTGGCTCGTTCTGCTGGTACTTACGTGCAGATCGTTGCACGTGACGGCGCGTATGTGACCCTGCGTCTGCGTTCTGGCGAAATGCGTAAAGTCGAATCTGACTGCCGCGCTACGCTGGGCGAAGTAGGTAACTCTGAGCATATGCTGCGCGTTCTGGGTAAAGCAGGTGCTGCACGCTGGCGCGGGATTCGTCCGACCGTTCGCGGTACGGCAATGAACCCAGTCGACCACCCGCACGGTGGTGGTGAAGGTCGTAACTTTGGTAAGCACCCGGTATCCCCGTGGGGCATTCAGACCAAAGGTAAGAAGACCCGCAGCAACAAGCGTACTGATAAATTCATCGTACGTCGCCGTACTAAATAATATTAGAGGATAAACCATGCCACGTTCTCTCAAGAAAGGTCCTTTTATTGACCTGCACTTGCTGAAGAAGGTAGAGAAAGCGGTGGAAAGCGGTGACAAGAAGCCTCTGCGCACTTGGTCCCGTCGTTCAACGATCTTTCCAACTATGATCGGTTTGACCATCGCTGTCCATAATGGTCGTCAGCACGTTCCAGTATTTGTTTCCGATGAAATGGTCGGTCACAAATTGGGTGAATTTGCTCCGACTCGTACTTATCGCGGTCACGCGGCTGATAAAAAAGCCAAGAAAAAATAAGGTAGGAGGAAGAGATGGAAACTTTAGCTAAACATCTTCATGCTCGTTCTTCTGCTCAAAAGGTTCGCCTGGTGGCTGACCTGATCCGCGGTAAGAAAGTGTCGCAAGCTCTGGAAATTCTGACCTACACCAACAAGAAAGCTGCTGGTCTGGTTAAAAAAGTACTGGAGTCTGCCATTGCCAACGCAGAGCACAACGATGGCGCTGACATTGATGATCTGAAAGTTGCGAAAATCTTCGTAGACGAAGGCCCGAGCATGAAGCGCATTATGCCGCGTGCTAAAGGTCGTGCGGATCGCATCCTGAAGCGTACCAGCCACATTTCTGTGGTTGTGTCCGATCGCTGAGACTCTGGAGACTAGCAATGGGTCAGAAAGTACATCCTAATGGTATTCGCCTGGGTATTGTCAAACCTTGGAACTCTACCTGGTATGCGAATACCAAAGAATTCGCTGACAACCTGGACAGCGATTTTAAAGTTCGTAAATACCTGACGAAAGAACTGGAGAAAGCCTCCGTCTCTCGTATCGTTATCGAACGTCCGGCCAAGAGCATTCGTGTGACTATTCACACTGCTCGTCCGGGCATCGTTATCGGTAAAAAAGGTGAAGATGTTGAAAAACTGCGCAAAGTCGTAGCGAATATCGCTGGCGTCCCTGCACAAATCAACATCGCAGAAGTTCGCAAGCCGGAACTGGACGCGAAACTGGTTGCTGACAGCATCACTTCTCAGCTGGAGCGTCGTGTGATGTTCCGTCGTGCGATGAAGCGTGCCGTTCAGAACGCCATGCGTCTGGGTGCCAAGGGCATTAAAGTTGAAGTCAGCGGCCGTCTGGGCGGTGCTGAAATCGCACGTACCGAATGGTACCGCGAAGGTCGCGTTCCGTTGCACACACTGCGTGCGGATATCGACTACAACACGTCCGAAGCACACACCACTTACGGTGTTATCGGTGTGAAAGTGTGGATCTTCAAAGGTGAGATCCTGGGTGGTATGGCTGCCGTTGAACAACCGGAAAAACCGGCTGCTCAACCTAAAAAGCAGCAGCGTAAAGGCCGCAAGTAAGGAGAGTCGCTGATGTTACAACCAAAGCGTACAAAATTCCGTAAGATGCACAAAGGCCGTAACCGCGGTCTGGCTGCCGGTACGGATGTCAGCTTCGGTACTTTCGGTCTGAAAGCTGTTGGCCGTGGTCGCCTGACCGCTCGCCAAATCGAAGCTGCACGTCGTGCCATGACCCGTGCTGTTAAGCGTCAAGGTAAGATTTGGATCCGAGTATTCCCGGACAAACCAATCACCGAGAAACCGCTTGAAGTACGTATGGGTAAAGGTAAAGGTAACGTGGAATATTGGGTTGCCTTGATTCAGCCAGGTAAAGTCCTGTACGAAATGGACGGTGTGCCGGAAGAGTTAGCCCGTGAGGCATTCCAACTGGCAGCAGCGAAACTGCCGATCAAAACCACCTTTGTAACTAAGACGGTGATGTAATGAAAGCAAATGAGCTGCGTGAAAAGAGCGTTGAAGAGCTGAACACCGAGCTGCTTGAACTGCTGCGCGAGCAATTTAACTTGCGTATGCAAGCGGCCAGTGGTCAGTTGCAACAGACTCACCTGGTAAAACAAGTGCGTCGTAATATTGCACGTGTTAAGACTTTACTGACTCAGAAGGCGGGTGCGTAATGAGCGATAATATCCGTACTCTGCAAGGTCGTGTTGTGAGCGACAAAATGGAGAAATCCATGGTTGTTGCAATCGAACGTTTTGTGAAACACCCTCTGTATGGGAAATTCATCAAACGTACGACCAAACTGCACGTACATGATGAGAACAACGAATGCGGTATCGGTGACGTGGTTGAAATCCGCGAATGCCGTCCGCTGTCCAAAACTAAGTCTTGGACGTTGGTTCGCGTTGTAGAGAAAGCGATTCTGTAATACAGTATTGCTCTTCTTGAAAATGATAAACGGCTCTGCAAAGGGCCGTTTATTTTTTCTACCCTTGGTCGAAAAGCGGTGTTATAATACTGCGCCCTCGATTCTGGGGTATTAATGACCCGTAAGGGGTCGAAAAACGACCCGTAAGGGTTTGAAAAGTAGTAGTTGACATTAGCGGAGCACTAAAATGATCCAAGAACAGACTATGCTGAACGTGGCCGATAACTCCGGTGCACGTCGCGTAATGTGTATCAAGGTTCTAGGTGGCTCGCACCGTCGCTACGCAGGCGTCGGCGATATCATCAAAATTACCATCAAGGAAGCAATTCCTCGCGGTAAGGTGAAGAAAGGCGATGTTCTGAAGGCGGTAGTGGTGCGCACCAAGAAGGGTGTTCGTCGCCCGGACGGTTCTGTCATTCGCTTCGATGGCAATGCATGCGTTATTCTGAACAATAACAGCGAGCAGCCTATCGGTACGCGTATTTTTGGGCCGGTAACTCGTGAACTGCGTTCTGAAAAGTTCATGAAAATTATCTCTCTGGCACCAGAAGTACTCTAAGGAGCGAACCATGGCAGCGAAAATCCGTCGTGATGACGAAGTTATCGTGCTGACCGGCAAAGATAAAGGTAAGCGCGGTAAAGTTAAGAATGTTCTGTCTTCCAGCAAGATCGTTGTTGAAGGTATCAACCTGGTTAAGAAACATCAGAAGCCGGTTCCGGCCCTGAACCAACCAGGTGGCATCGTTGAAAAAGAAGCTGCAATCCAGCTTTCCAACGTTGCACTGTTCAATGCGGCAACTGGCAAGGCTGACCGTGTAGGCTTTAGATTCGAAGACGGCAAAAAAGTCCGTTTCTTTAAATCTACTAGCGAAACTATCAAGTAATTTGGAGTAGTACGATGGCGAAACTGCATGATTACTACAAAGACGAAGTGGTTAGCAAACTGATGACTCAGTTTAGCTACAATTCTGTCATGCAAGTCCCTCGGGTCGAGAAGATCACCCTGAATATGGGTGTTGGTGAAGCGATCGCTGACAAGAAGCTGCTGGATAACGCCGCAGCCGATCTGGCAGCTATCTCCGGTCAAAAGCCGTTGATCACCAAAGCACGCAAATCTGTTGCAGGCTTCAAAATCCGCCAGGGCTATCCGATCGGCTGTAAAGTAACTCTGCGTGGCGAACGCATGTGGGAGTTCCTTGAGCGCCTGATTTCCATTGCTGTACCGCGTATTCGTGACTTCCGCGGTCTGTCTGCCAAGTCCTTCGATGGCCGTGGCAACTACAGCATGGGCGTGCGTGAGCAGATCATCTTCCCGGAAATCGACTATGACAAAGTCGATCGCGTTCGTGGTTTGGACATTACCATTACCACCACTGCGAAATCCGATGATGAAGGCCGCGCGCTGCTGGCCGCCTTTAACTTCCCGTTCCGCAAGTAAGGTAGGGTTACTAATGGCTAAGCAATCCATGAAAGCACGCGAAGTCAAACGCGTGAAATTGGCTGATAAATTCTTTGCTAAACGCACTGAATTGAAAGCTATCATCTCCAATGTGAACTCATCCGACGAAGATCGTTGGGATGCTGTTCTCAAGCTGCAGACTCTGCCGCGTGATTCCAGCCCGTCCCGTCAGCGTAACCGCTGCCGCCAGACAGGTCGTCCGCACGCTTTCCTGCGGAAGTTCGGGTTGAGCCGTATCAAGGTCCGTGAAGCCGCCATGCGCGGTGAAATTCCGGGTCTGAAAAAGGCTAGCTGGTAATTGTCACCAATTGAATCACGGGAGTAAAGACAGATGAGCATGCAAGATCCGATCGCGGACATGCTGACCCGTATACGCAACGGTCAGGCCGCGAACAAAGTTGCGATCACCATGCCTTCCTCCAAGCTGAAAGTGGCAATTGCCAAAGTGCTTAAGGAAGAAGGTTATATTCAAGATTACAAAATCGAAGGCGATACCAAGCCTGAACTGGAAATTTCTCTGAAATACTTCCAGGGCAAGGCAGTGGTAGAAAGCATTCAGCGTATCAGCCGCCCAAGTCTGCGCATCTATAAGAAAAAAGATGAGCTGCCTAAAGTTATGGCTGGTTTAGGAATCGCGGTTGTTTCTACCTCTAAAGGTGTTATGACTGATCGTGCAGCGCGCCAAGCTGGTCTTGGTGGCGAGATTATCTGCTACGTAGCTTAATCGGAGGAAAGAATGTCTCGTGTTGCAAAAGCACCCGTCGTCATTCCTGCCGGCGTAGAGGTAAAACTCAACGGTCAGGTTATTTCGATCAAGGGTAAAAACGGCGAGCTGACTCGTACCATCAACGATGCTGTTGAAGTTACTGTGGCTGACAACGCTCTGACTTTCGCTCCGCGCGAAGGTTTTGTAGACGGTTGGGCACAGGCAGGCACCGCGCGTGCACTGCTGAACGCAGTCGTTATCGGTGTTACCGAAGGCTTCACCAAGAAGCTTCAACTGGTTGGCGTAGGTTACCGTGCCGCAGTTAAAGGCAATGTCGTGAATTTGTCTCTGGGGTACTCACACCCGATTGACCACGCGCTGCCTGCTGGCATCACAGCTGAATGCCCGACACAAACTGAAATCGTACTGAAAGGTGCTGATAAGCAGGCTATCGGTCAGGTTGCAGCTGATCTGCGCGCTTACCGTCGTCCTGAGCCTTACAAAGGCAAGGGTGTCCGTTACGCCGACGAAGTCGTGCGTATCAAAGAGGCTAAGAAGAAGTAAGGTAACACTATGGATAAGAAATCAGCTCGTATCCGTCGTGCAACCCGCGCACGTCGCAAACTCCAGGAATTGGGAGCGACTCGCCTGGTGGTACATCGTACCCCTCGCCATATTTATGCGCAGGTTATCGCACCGAACGGTTCTGAAATCCTGGTAGCCGCTTCTACTGTAGAAAAAGCTATCGCAGAACAACTGAAGTACACCGGCAACAAAGATGCCGCTGCTGCTGTAGGTAAAGCAGTCGCTGAGCGCGCATTGGAAAAAGGCATTAAAGATGTGTCCTTTGACCGTTCCGGGTTCCAATATCATGGTCGCGTCCAGGCACTGGCAGATGCTGCTCGTGAAGCTGGCCTTCAGTTCTAAGGTAGAGGTGTAAGATGGCACACATCGAAAAACAAGCTGGCGAACTGCAGGAAAAGCTGATCGCGGTAAATCGCGTATCTAAAACCGTTAAAGGTGGTCGTATTTTCAGCTTCACCGCACTGACTGTAGTGGGTGATGGCAACGGCCGCGTTGGTTTTGGTTACGGGAAAGCGCGTGAAGTTCCGGCAGCAATCCAGAAAGCGATGGAAAAAGCCCGTCGCAACATGTTGAATGTCGCGCTGAATGGCGGCACCCTGCAGCACCCGGTTAAAGGTGCTCACACTGGGTCTCGCGTATTCATGCAGCCGGCTTCCGAAGGTACCGGTATCATCGCCGGCGGTGCAATGCGCGCCGTTCTGGAAGTTGCTGGGGTTCATAACGTATTGGCTAAAGCCTATGGTTCCACTAACCCGATTAACGTGGTTCGTGCAACTATCGATGGCCTGGCTAATATGAATTCCCCGGAAATGGTTGCTGCCAAGCGTGGCAAGTCCGTTGACGACATTCTGGGATAATTGACCATGGCTAAGACTATTAAAATTACTCAAACCCGTAGTGCAATCGGTCGTCTGCCGAAACATAAGGCAACGCTGCTTGGCCTGGGTCTGCGTCGTATTGGTCATACCGTTGAGCGTGAAGACACGCCTGCTGTGCGCGGTATGGTCAACGCGGTTTACTACATGGTTAAAGTGGAGGAGTAACAGATGCGTTTAAATACTCTGTCTCCGGCCGAAGGCGCGAAGCACGCGCCGAAGCGTTTAGGTCGTGGTATCGGTTCTGGCCTCGGTAAAACCGGCGGTCGTGGTCACAAAGGTCAGAAGTCTCGTTCTGGCGGTGGCGTACGTCGTGGGTTCGAAGGTGGTCAGATGCCGTTGTATCGTCGTCTGCCGAAATTCGGCTTTACCTCTCGCAAAGCGATGATCACAGCGGAAATCCGTCTGTCCGATCTGGCTCGCGTAGACGGAGACGTCGTTGACCTGAACACGCTGAAGGCTGCTAACGTTATTGGCGTTCAGATCGAGTTCGCGAAAGTGATCCTGTCTGGTGAAGTTTCCCGTCCGGTAACGATTCGTGGTCTGCGTGTGACCAAAGGCGCGCGTGCTGCTATCGAAGCTGCTGGCGGTAAAATTGAGGAATAAGTAGCAGATGGCTAAGCAACCAGGATTAGATTTTCAAAGTGCTAAGGGTGGCGTTGGCGAGCTGAAACGCAGACTGCTGTTTGTAATCGGCGCGCTTATCGTTTTCCGTATCGGCTCTTTTATTCCGATCCCTGGTATTGATGCCACTGTGCTTGCCAAATTGCTCGAACAACAGCGTGGCACCATCATTGAAATGTTCAACATGTTCTCTGGTGGTGCTCTCAGCCGTGCTTCTATCTTTGCGCTGGGTATTATGCCGTACATTTCGGCCTCTATCATTATCCAGCTGCTGACGGTGGTTCACCCCACCTTGGCGGAAATCAAGAAAGAAGGGGAGGCTGGCCGTCGCAAGATTAGCCAGTACACCCGTTACGGTACGTTAGTACTGGCCATATTCCAGTCAATCGGTATTGCTACCGGTTTACCGAATATGCCAGGAATGCAGGGCCTGGTGATTAATCCGGGCTTTGCGTTTTACTTTACGGCTGTTGTAAGTCTGGTTACCGGGACCATGTTCCTGATGTGGCTGGGCGAACAGATTACTGAGCGCGGTATCGGTAACGGTATCTCTATCTTGATCTTTGCGGGTATCGTTGCGGGCTTACCGCCGGCGATTGCCCACACTATCGAGCAAGCTCGGCAAGGCGACCTGCACTTCCTCGTGCTGCTGTTGGTTGCAGTTTTAGTGTTTGCAGTAACCTTCTTCGTTGTTTTCATCGAGCGTGGTCAGCGGCGTATCGTCGTTAACTATGCAAAGCGTCAGCAAGGTCGTCGGGTTTATGCAGCACAGAGTACGCACTTACCGCTGAAAGTGAACATGGCAGGGGTTATCCCGGCAATTTTCGCCTCCAGCATCATCCTGTTCCCAGCAACGATTGCATCGTGGTTTGGGGGCGGTACCGGTTGGAACTGGCTGACAACTATTTCGATGTATTTGCAGCCCGGACAACCGCTTTATGTGCTACTCTATGCGACTGCAATCATCTTCTTCTGTTTCTTCTATACGGCGTTGGTTTTCAACCCGCGCGAAACAGCAGATAACCTGAAGAAGTCCGGTGCATTCGTGCCAGGAATTCGTCCGGGAGAGCAAACGGCGAAATACATCGATAAGGTGATGACCCGCCTGACTCTGGTCGGCGCAATGTACATTACCTTTATCTGCCTGATCCCGGAGTTCATGCGTGATGCGATGAAGGTCCCCTTCTATTTTGGGGGTACATCCCTGTTGATCGTCGTCGTGGTCATCATGGACTTTATGGCTCAAGTGCAAACTCTGATGATGTCGAGTCAGTATGAGTCTGCATTGAAGAAAGCAAATCTGAAAGGCTATAACCGCTAATTGGATTGCTTGAGAAGTTACGGAGAGTAAAAATGAAAGTTCGTGCTTCCGTCAAGAAATTATGTCGTAACTGCAAAATCGTTAAGCGTAACGGTGTCGTTCGTGTGATTTGCAGCGCCGAGCCGAAGCATAAACAGCGCCAAGGCTGATTATCTCGCATATTTTTCTTGCAAAGTTGGATTGAGCTGGCTAGATTAGCCAGCCAATCTTTTGTATGTCTGTGCGTTTCCATTTGAGTATCCTGAAAACGGGCTTTTCAGCATGGAGCGTACATATTGAATAATAGGAGTGCATAGTGGCCCGTATAGCAGGCATTAACATTCCTGATCAGAAACATGCCGTGATCGCGTTAACCTCGATCTATGGCGTCGGCAAGACACGTTCCAAGGCCATCTGTGCTGCGGCGGGTATTGCTGAAGATGTTAAGATCAGTGAGCTGTCTGAAGAGCAAATCGAAACGCTGCGTGTAGAAGTTGCCAAATTCGTCGTCGAAGGTGATCTGCGCCGTGAAATCAGCATGAGCATCAAGCGCCTGATGGACCTTGGTTGCTATCGCGGTTTGCGTCATCGTCGTGGTCTGCCAGTGCGCGGTCAGCGTACTAAGACCAACGCCCGTACCCGTAAGGGTCCGCGCAAACCGATCAAGAAATAATCGGGGTGATTGAATAATGGCAAAAGCACCTATTCGTGCACGTAAGCGTGTAAGAAAACAAGTTTCTGACGGTGTGGCTCATATCCATGCTTCTTTTAACAACACCATCGTGACCATTACCGATCGTCAGGGTAACGCGCTGGGTTGGGCAACAGCCGGTGGTTCCGGTTTCCGTGGTTCTCGTAAATCTACGCCGTTCGCTGCTCAGGTAGCTGCTGAACGTTGCGCTGAAGCCGTGAAAGAATACGGTATCAAGAACTTGGAAGTTATGGTTAAAGGACCTGGTCCGGGCCGTGAGTCTACTATCCGCGCTCTGAACGCGGCTGGTTTCCGCATCACTAATATTACTGATGTGACTCCGATCCCCCATAACGGTTGTCGTCCGCCGAAAAAGCGTCGCGTATAACGCCGCTTTTAGGATAGTTGGAGAAAGAAAATGGCTAGATATTTGGGTCCTAAGCTCAAGCTGAGCCGTCGTGAAGGCACCGACCTGTTCCTTAAGTCCGGTGTTCGCGCGATCGATTCCAAGTGTAAGATCGAACAAGGCCCTGGTCAGCACGGTGCGCGTAAACCGCGTCTGTCTGATTATGGCGTGCAGTTGCGTGAGAAACAAAAAGTTCGCCGTATCTACGGTGTTCTGGAGCGTCAATTCCGTAACTACTATAAAGAAGCTGCTCGTCTGAAAGGCAACACAGGTGCAAACCTGCTGCAACTGCTTGAAGGGCGTCTGGATAACGTGGTTTATCGTATGGGCTTCGGCGCCACTCGTGCGGAAGCGCGTCAGTTGGTAAGCCACAAAGCTGTTATGGTAAACGGTCGCGTTGTCAGCATCGCTTCTTATCAGGTATCACCGAATGATGTCGTCAGCATCCGTGAGAAAGCTAAAAAGCAATCTCGCGTGAAAGCAGCATTGGAGCTGGCTGAACAGCGTGAAAAGCCGACTTGGCTGGAAGTTGATGCTGCCAAGATGGAAGGTGTGTTCAAACGTATTCCTGAACGTACCGATCTGTCTGCGGACATTAATGAACACCTGATCGTCGAGCTTTACTCCAAGTAAAGCTTAGTACCAAAGAGAGGACACAATGCAGGGTTCTGTGACAGAGTTTCTAAAACCGCGCCTGGTCGATATCGAGCAAGTAAGTTCGACGCACGCCAAGGTGACCCTTGAGCCGTTAGAGCGTGGTTTCGGCCATACGCTTGGCAACGCACTGCGCCGTATTCTGCTTTCATCCATGCCAGGTTGCGCGGTGACCGAGGTTGAGATTGATGGTGTACTGCACGAGTACAGCACCAAAGAAGGCGTACAGGAAGATATCCTGGAAATCCTGCTCAACCTGAAAGGGCTGGCGGTGAAAGTTCAAGGTAAAGATGAAGTTATCCTTTCCCTGAATAAATCTGGCATTGGCCCTGTGACTGCAGCAGACATCACCCATGATGGTGATGTCGAAATCGTCAAGCCGCAGCACGTGATCTGCCATCTGACCGATGAAAACGCAGCTATCAGCATGCGTATCAAAGTTCAACGTGGTCGTGGTTATGTGCCGGCTTCTGCCCGTATTCATACGGAAGAAGATGAGCGCCCGATTGGCCGTTTGTTGGTCGATGCTTGCTACAGCCCGGTAGAGCGTATTGCCTACAATGTTGAAGCAGCTCGTGTTGAACAACGTACCGACCTGGACAAGCTGGTCATCGAAATGGAAACCAATGGCACGATCGATCCTGAAGAGGCGATCCGCCGTGCGGCAACCATCCTGGCTGAACAACTGGAAGCTTTTGTTGATTTACGTGATGTACGTCAGCCTGAAGTGAAAGAAGAGAAACCAGAATTCGATCCGATCCTGCTGCGCCCTGTTGACGATCTGGAATTGACTGTCCGCTCTGCTAACTGCCTCAAGGCAGAAGCTATCCACTACATCGGTGATCTGGTACAGCGTACCGAGGTTGAATTGCTGAAAACGCCTAACCTGGGTAAAAAATCTCTTACCGAGATTAAAGATGTGCTCGCCTCACGTGGTCTTTCTCTGGGCATGCGCCTGGAAAACTGGCCGCCGGCAAGCATTGCTGATGAATAACCCGGTCACAGGTTAAGGTTTTACTGAGAAGGATAAGGTCATGCGCCATCGTAAGAGTGGTCGTCAACTGAACCGTAACAGCAGCCATCGTCAGGCTATGTTCCGTAACATGGCTGGTTCTTTGGTTCGTCATGAGATCATCAAGACGACCCTGCCAAAAGCAAAAGAGCTGCGCCGTGTTGTTGAACCGCTGATTACTCTTGCCAAGACCGACAGCGTAGCTAATCGTCGTCTGGCATTCGCCCGTACTCGTGATAACGAGATCGTGGCAAAACTGTTTAATGAACTGGGCCCGCGTTTCGCGAGCCGTGCCGGTGGTTACACTCGCATTCTGAAGTGTGGCTTCCGTGCAGGCGACAACGCGCCGATGGCTTACATCGAGCTGGTTGATCGTTCAGTTGCACAAGCAGAAGAAACCGCTGCTGCTGAGTAATCATCAGCGGTGGGTTAAAAAAACCGGGGAAACCCGGTTTTTTTACGTCTACAGAAAGGGATCAGTTCCGATTTTTGCACGGTGATTATCCCGACCGCTTGCACAGTAGGTGTTCTGGTGAAAGAATAGCGCCCGAAAACAGGCCAACGTCGCCATTGCTGACGTGTGGCGATGAATGGGATTAATAACCTAACCAAGAGAGATGTGATGAGCACTTATCAGCACAAGAAAGGCAAGATCCAAGACAATGCGCTCGATGCATTGTTGCATGACCCCTTGTTCCGACAACGCATTGAGAAGAACAAGAAAGGCAAAGGCAGCTATTGTCGCAACGGCAAACAGGGCAAGGGCCAAAACTGGGAGGCCAGTGGTAAATCATCAAAGGATGCTTTACCACTGGCCTCTCACTTTATGGCTGTTCTGGGTTTTGTAGAACAGCGCTACGCTTTCGGCTGCTGATCTTTCAGCAAATCGCGAATTTCAGTTAGCAACGTCGCCTCGGCGCTTGGTTTTGCCGGTGCTGGCGCTTTTTCTTCTTTACGGCGCAGGTTATTCATTAGCTTGATCGCCATAAAAATGGCGAATGCGACCAGGACAAAATCAAAAATATTTTGCAGAAAAAGGCCGTAGCGCAGCACCACGGCAGGGATATCCCCTTGTGGATCACGCAGCACCAGTTCGAAATGTTTGAAATCGATGCCGCCCAGCAGTAACCCCAGTGGCGGCATAATGATATCGGCCACGAGCGAGGAGACGATCTTGCCAAACGCTGCGCCGATAATGACACCCACTGCCAAATCCACCACGTTGCCGCGCATCGCGAATTCGCGAAACTCTTTTAGCATACTCATGATCCAACTCCTTGATAAAATGAACCTCTAAATTTTAACAAAGCGTTACATAATTGCCAGCGGTGATAATCAGTGAGTAGGGAAAGAAAGTGCCGCTTGCAACGGCACCGATAGGCGTTATTACAAGAAGAACGGGCTGGGTTGGAACAGTCGCTCCACTTCGGGCACAAATTTTTTGTCTGTCAGGAACATGATGACATGATCCCCTTGCTCTATCTTTATATTGTCGTTGGCGATGATCACATCATCACCGCGCACAATCGCGCCAATCAAGGTGCCTGGCGGCAATTTGATATCTTCAATCATACGGCCAACCACTTTCGATGTGCCTTCATCGCCGTGAGCAATCGCCTCAATCGCTTCCGCTACGCCGCGTCGTAATGATGAAACGCTGACAATATCCGCTTTACGCACATGACCCAGCAGTGCGGAAATCGTCGCTTGCTGTGGCGAAATGGCTACATCGATAACGCTGCCCTGAACCAAATCGACATAGGCGCGCCGCTGGATCAATACCATGGCTTTTTTCGCTCCCATGCGTTTGGCCAGCATGGCGGACATGATGTTCGCTTCATCGTCGTTGGTAATGGCAATAAACACATCGATTTGTTCGA
The DNA here is from genome assembly GCF_025962655.1 of Candidatus Symbiopectobacterium sp. NZEC151. GTDB lineage: Bacteria > Pseudomonadota > Gammaproteobacteria > Enterobacterales > Enterobacteriaceae > Symbiopectobacterium. Next base: position 260,712 of record NZ_JAGFPE010000008.1, read on the forward strand.
CATGCTCCTGGGCCAGCAACTCCTGATCGGAAGCATCGCCGTGGAATACTATGGTGTCTTGCAGCAGTTCAGCCAGAGCGATCGCACGCTCTTCGTTCTTTTCGATCAGTTTGACGCTGTAGTCTTTTTCCAGCTTATGTGCCAACCCCGCGCCGACGTTACCGCCACCGACAATCATGATGCGCTTGTAGGGTTTTTCCAAGCGCTGGAGTTCGCTCATTACTGCGCGAATATGTTGGGAAGCAGCAACAAAGAACACTTCATCGCCCGCTTCGATAATCGTTGAACCTTGCGGACGGATCGGTCTGTCGTGGCGAAAGATAGCGGCTACGCGGGTTTCGATGTGCGGCATATGCTCACGCAACGCGGAGAGCGCATTGCCAATCAACGGGCCACCGTAGTAAGCGTTCACTGCGGCGATACTCACTTTCCCTTCAGCGAAGTTCACCACCTGTAGCGCGCCGGGATACTCGATTAACTTGTAGATATTGTCGATGACCAACTGTTCCGGCGAGATCAAATGATCAATTGGCACCGCTTCTGCCTGAAACAGTTGCTCACCGGCACGCACGTATTCTGCGGAACGAATGCGTGCAATGCGGTTTGGTGTATTAAACAGCGAGTAGGCGACCTGACAGGCCACCATATTGGTTTCATCCGAGTTGGTGACGGCAACCAGCATGTCTGCATCTTCGGCCCCGGCTTCGCGCAGCACGCGCGGATGGGAGGCGTAGCCGGCAACCACGCGCAAATCGAATTTATCCTGCAACTGCCGCAGCCGCGCGGTGTCAGTATCAACGACAGTAATATCGTTGTTTTCCCCGGAGAGCGTTTCCGCCAGCGTACCGCCCACCTGACCTGCACCAAGAATAATGATTTTCATGATCTGTGCCCGTTGCCGTTGCTATCAGCCAATGCTCTTAACCAACTTAGCATAAAAGAACCCATCGCCATCCTCTGCCGCAGGTAACTTTTGCAGACCAGGGTGTTGCGCATCGCCCGTTTCCACCAGTGCGGCGTCCGCATGGCGTGTCAGGAACGCGCGCATTTGCTGCTGATTCTCTTCCGGCAGGATCGAGCAGGTGGCATAAACCAGGGTGCCGCCTGCTTTCAGCCGTGGCCAGATGGCCTCCAGAATCTCCTGCTGCAACAGTGCCAATTCGGCGATGTCACTGTCGCGCCGCAGCCATTTGATATCGGGATGACGGCGAATCACGCCAGTGGCAGAACAAGGAGCATCGAGCAGAATACGATCGAACTGCTGCTCACCGCACCAGGCCGCAGGCTCGCGCCCGTCGCCTTGTCTCACGTCGGCGTGAAGATTAAGGCGTTGCAGATTTTCTTTTACCCGAGCGAGGCGCTGTGGGTCCACATCCACCGCTAACACCTTGGCGTGAGGCGCTGCTTCCAGAATATGGGTGGTTTTCCCGCCCGGTGCAGCACACAGATCGAGAATATGTTCATTATCCTGCGGCGCTAACCAGCGCACGCAACCTTGCGCAGAAACGTCCTGCACCGTAACCCAACCTTGCGCGAAGCCAGGCAGCAGGCCTACGGCACAAGGCTCGTTCAGCATGATGGCTTCGTGCTGTTCAGGATGCGGCTGAGCGGCGATACCGGCTTCAGTCAGCAGCGCTAAATAGTGTTCCCGCGTGTGGTGCAAGCGGTTGACGCGCAGCCACATCGGGGGACGCTGATTATTGGCTTCAACAATCTGCTGCCACTGCTGCGGATAGGCTTTCTTGAGGCGCGCTAGCAGCCACTCGGGGTGAGCAAAGCGAGACACATGGTTAGCCGCGCGCTCATCCAACTCAACCTGCTGGCGTTGGAATTGGCGCAGTACGCCGTTGATCAACCCTTTAAGCTGCGGGCGTTTGAGTGCGATAGCACCGTTGACCGTTTCAGAGAGTGCGGCATGGGCCGGGATGCGTGTGTGAGCGAGTTGATAGATGCCCACCATGATCAGGTAGTGCAACGTGCGCTGCTTCCCGGTCAGCGTTTTTGCCATTAACTGCTGAATTATCCACTCTACCTGCGGCAGCACGCGCAATACGCCGAAGCACAGTTCTTGCAACAGGGCACGATCTTTTTCCGAGATATCACGCTGATACTGTGGCAGTAGTGAACTTAGCGACTGGCCTTTATCAAGCACCTGTCCGATGACGTTCGCGGCGATGGCGCGCAGATTGTATGTAGTTTTCATGGATAGTGGTTTTCTGAAACGGTAACGCGCCTGCCATAACAGCAGACGCGTTGCCTTTTAATGGATGAGTGTATTATGCCAGTACGTTGCCTGGTGTGAACCATTCACGACGCGAATTGAGCAGATCCTGCACCGACATCGGTTTTTTGCCCGCAGGTTGCAGTTGCAGCAGGTTCAGTACGCCTTGAGCGGTGGCGACCTGTATACCCTGTTTATCTGCACTGACGATCGTGCCGGGCTGTGCGCTGTGGGTAACGTCCAAAACGCTGGCTTTCCATACTTTCACAGGTTGATCGTCAATCGTGATATAGCTGACAGGCCAGGGGTTGAACGCACGAATGCAGCGTTCCAATTGCTCGGCACTGAGTGACCAGTCAAGCTTGGCCTCTTCTTTGCTCAACTTTTCGGCGTAAGTCGCCAGACTGTCATCTTGTTTTTCTGCGACAGCCGTTCCCTGCGCCAGTGATGCCAGCGTGGTCAGCAATCCTTGCGGGCCCAGTTCTGCCAGACGATCGTACAGCGAGGCGCTGGTGTCCTGCGGCGTTATCGGGCATGACAGCTTATGCAGCATGGCACCGGTATCCAACCCTGCATCCATTTGCATGATGGTAACACCGGTTTCGGTGTCTCCCGCCCACAGCGCGCGTTGTATCGGTGCCGCACCGCGCCAGCGCGGTAGCAGTGAGCCATGCACGTTGATACAGCCCAGGCGCGGCATATCTAACACCGCCTGCGGCAGGATCAAGCCGTAGGCCACGACCACCATGATATCCGCTTGTAAATCAGCGACCAGTTGCTGATTTTCTGCCGGGCGCAGCGATTTGGGCTGCAACACCGGGACGCCATGCTGTTCAGCCAACACTTTGACCGGGCTGGGCGTCAGTTTATTGCCTCGGCCTGCAGGACGATCGGGTTGGGTAAAAACACCCACCACCTGATGCGGCGAAGCCAGCAGCGCATCAAGGTGGCGCGCTGCAAAGTCAGGTGTACCCGCGAAAATAATGCGTAGGGAGCTTTCGGACACGGCGTTTCCTGCGGTAGTGATAAGATTATGGACGACCGTTCAGTCGGGCCATTTTTTCCAGTTTCTGACGGATTCTCTGGCGTTTTAACGGCGAGAGATAATCAATAAACAGCTTGCCAACCAGATGGTCCATTTCGTGTTGGATACAGATAGCCAACAGGCCATCGGCTTCCAGCTCGAAGGGGTTACCTTCCCGGTCCAGCGCTTTGACCTTCACACGCTCAGCGCGCGGCACCAGTGCGCGGGTTTCAGGAATGGACAGACAACCCTCTTCAATACCGGTATCGCCGTCTTTTTCCAGCAGTTCTGGGTTGATCAACACCAAACGCTGATCGCGTTCTTCGGATACGTCAATCACGATAATGCGCTGATGCACGTCCACCTGACTCGCAGCAAGGCCGATGCCTTCTTCCTCGTACATGGTGTCGAACATATCATCGACGATGCGCTGAATTTCTGCATTAACCTCTGCGACAGGTTTCGCGATAGTGCGAAGCCGCTCGTCTGGAAAATGTAATACCTGCAAAACTGACATAGTTGATTTCGATCTTTATCCGGTTGATGAAGGAGTATCCGGATCTATTCTAGACATTTCCGGTTCTGATTGACAGCATTTGCCCTGTAAAGCGCAATGGGACAAGGATGAACGCATGCAGGACGTGGAGCTGTGGCTACGGTTAATGAACGTGCGACGCCTCAACGCGGTGAAAACGGTGCAATTGGTGGAACAATTGCGTCCGCTGGCAGAGGTAACTGCCGAGGTACTCTCTGCGCTGGCCTTGTCGGAAGAGCAGGTCGCGCAATTTCTCACCCAGGATGAGAGAGTATGTGAAACGGCGTTACGCTGGCTGGAGGAACCGACTCACCATCTACTCACCTATGCAGACTCGCGTTACCCCCCATTATTGCGGCAGATCCCCGCTTCGCCTCGAGTACTGTTTGTGCGCGGTAACTCTCAGCTCCTCGCCGCCCCGCAGCTTGCTATGGTCGGCAGCCGTCACCCTTCTGCGTATGGCGCGCAGTGGGGACACTATTTTGCGCAGGAGTTGGCGCTGAACGGTTTTACCATCACCAGTGGGTTAGCGTTGGGCGTCGATGGCGTAGCGCATCAGGCGGCGCTGGATGCAGGAGGGAAAAGCGTGGCGGTGCTGGGCAATGGATTACAGCAGATGTATCCCCGTCGTCATCGTGCGCTTGCTGATCGGCTGGTGGAACAAGGCGGGGCGCTGGTCTCCGAATTTCCCCTCAATGAGCCCCCGAGGGCAATCAACTTTCCCCGGCGTAATCGCATTATCAGTGGGATGAGCCTCGGCGTGCTGATTGTCGAGGCTTCCCTGCGTAGCGGTTCTTTGGTCACGGCGCGCTATGCATTGGAGCAGAACCGCGATCTGTTCGCGTTACCGGGTGCCCTGGACAACCCCATGACACAAGGCACGCATTGGCTTATCCAGCAGGGGGCTTATCTGGTTACCTGTCCCAAAGACATCATTGAACAACTGGGCAGTGGGTTATCGTGGCTGCCCCTTGGCGAAAATGAAACTATTTCTGCTCAGGACGCCGATGTGGAATTGCCATTTGCCGACGTGTTGGCTAACGTAGGAGATGAGGTTACACCTGTTGATGTTGTCGCTGAACGTGCGGGCCAACCTGTGCCAGAGGTAGTAGGTAAGTTGCTGGATCTGGAGTTAGCAGGATGGATAGAAGCAGTACCCGGCGGCTATGTCCGATTGAGGAGGGCTGGCCATGTTCGACGTACTCATGTACTTGTTTGAAACTTACATCCACAACGAAACGGAACTACGCGTTGATCAGGATGCGTTAACTGATGACCTCACGCGGGCGGGGTTCGATCGTGCTGATATCTATAGCGCCTTGAACTGGCTGGAGCGCCTGGCGGATTTGCAGGAAGGCAAAGAAGTGCCTTTTGCCTTGGCAAGCGATCCCCATGCACTGCGCATTTATACGCAGGAAGAGGAACAGCGCTTCGACACCGAGTGCCGGGGCTTTTTGTTGTTCCTTGAGCAAATCAACGTGTTGAATCTTGAAACGCGTGAGATGGTGATCGATCGCGTGATGGCGTTGGATACGTTATCGTTCGATCTGGACGATCTTAAATGGGTGATCCTCATGGTGTTGTTCAATCTACCTGGATGTGAAAACGCCTACCAGCAAATGGAAGATCTGCTGTTTGAAGCGGATGAGGAGTATTTGCATTAAACCGACGAGTCAGAATAAACCATGGTAACGCCTGCGCTAATGGCGGATAAAAAGGCGGAGTGCTGCCCTGAGTGCGGCGCGCCGCTGGTGATACGCTCCAGCCGTCGCGGCCCTTTTTTGGGCTGCTCACGTTACCCGGAGTGCGAATTTGTGCGTCCGCTGAAAGCCAATGCGGATGGTCATATTGTGAAGGAACTGTCTGGGCAACTCTGCCCGCACTGTCAGGGGACGCTGGTGTTGCGACAGGGGCGTTATGGCATGTTTATTGGCTGTAGCAACTACCCGGCGTGTGACCATACCGAGGTCATCGACCGCCCGGATGAAACCGCACTAACCTGTCCACAATGCGGTAAAGGCAAACTGCTGCAACGTAAATCGCGCTTTGGCAAAGTGTTCCACGCCTGTGAGCGTTACCCTGAGTGTCAATTTGCGCTCAACCATAAACCGGTGGCGGGGACGTGCCCAACCTGTCACTATCCGCTATTGTTTGAAAAGAAAACGGCGCAGGGCGTCAAACGTTTTTGCGCCAGTAAAGCCTGTGGAAAGCCGGTAACGGCAGAAGTTGATACCAATGAGTAATGTAGTGAATGAACAACCGGTTTCTGTCCTTCAGGAACTGATAAAGCAGAACGTCATCGCCTATCCCACCGAAGCGGTTTTTGGCTTGGGGTGCGATCCTGACAGTGAAGCCGCCGTGATGCAACTGCTGGCCTTGAAACAACGGCCCGTGGAAAAGGGGCTGATTCTGATCGCCGCAGATTATCAACAGCTCACTCCCTATATTGATGACAGCCAGCTCAGCGCTGAGCAAAAATCGGCGATGTTTGCCTCCTGGCCGGGGCCAGTGACGTGGGTCATGCCTGCGAAGCCAGGCACGCCGCGTTGGTTGACCGGGCAGTTTTCGTCGTTGGCGGTGCGCGTCAGCGCGCATCCTCTCGTGCGTGAACTCTGTCTGGCGTTTGGTAAGCCCATCGTTTCAACCAGCGCTAATCTGACCGGGTTGCCGCCGTGCCGCACCGTGCAAGAGGTTCTGGCCCAGTTTGGTGAGGCTTTTCCTGTTCTGCTCGGGGAAACCTCTGGGCGGCAGAATCCGTCTGAAATTCGGGATGTCTTGACGGGCAACCTGATACGACAAGGTTAACAAGTGGAGATAACGGTGTCTGAAGTAACGTCCTTCGCGGTTTTTGGTCATCCTATTGCGCACAGCAAATCGCCGCAGATCCATGCGCTGTTTTCCGAACAAACTGGGATCCCCTTGACGTATGAACGCCTGTTGGCACCGTTAGATACCTTTGAACAAACGCTGCGCGATTTTTTTCAGGCTGGGGCGTTGGGGGCAAATATCACCATGCCTTTCAAGGAGCGCGCCTATCAGGAAGTCGATGAGCTAAGCCAGCGCGCCTCGTTAGCCGGCGCGGTCAATACCGTGAAGCGGCTCGAAGACGGCCGACTGTTGGGGGATAATACCGACGGTATTGGGCTGCTGAGTGATTTGCAGCGTCTTGCGCTGGTGACACCGCAGGATCGGGTGCTGTTGATCGGTGCGGGCGGCGCCAGCCGTGGCGTTATTCAGCCGCTATTGAGCTATGGGTGTTCGCTGGTGGTCACCAATCGCACGTTTGCCAAGGCAGAAGCGCTCGCCACGCTGTTTCAGCCGGTGGGGCCGATTGACGCGTTGCCATTAGATGAACTGGAAGGCGAAAACTTCGATCTGATCATCAACGCCACCTCGTCAGGGATCGCTGGCGATATTCCTGAGCTGCCCGCCTCGTTGATTACTGCTGCTACGCGCTGTTATGACATGTTCTATCAGGCCAGCCTGACGCCGTTTTTGCTGTGGTGCCAGCAGCAGGGGGCATCACAGTTGGCGGATGGTTTTGGTATGTTGATCAACCAGGCGGCACACGCGTTTTTCCTCTGGCACGGGGTGATGCCGGATACCACGCCGGTGATCGAACAGATGAAGAAAGCGTTAAACTCATGAACCAGGCGATTCAGTTTCCCGATCGCGAAGCCTGGAACGAAGAAGATCGTATGATCTCCTTCCCGGTGCTGATCGGCGGCTTTCAGCGTGAATGCCGTATCAGTGCAGCACAGCTCCAGACGCGTTTTGGCGGAACCGATGCGGATAGCTGGCTGGCGCTGTTCAGAGAGCACCGCTGGGATATCGAAGATCTTTTCGAAGCGCGGGTGCTGAATGAACAGGATGACAGTGAGGGCTATTACTCGCTGTCCTGAGCCAGGTAGTCGTTTTTCCAGGTGGCGTAGTTATTGGCAGAGTAGCGTAACCCCTCGATCTCTTCTGCTGTCAGTGGGCGGATTTGTTTCACTGGGCTGCCAAGATAGAGATAACCACTCTGCAAGCGCTTGCCGGGTGGTACCAGACTGCCCGCCCCAATCATCACGTCATCTTCTACCATCACCCCGTCAAGCAAGATTGAGCCCATACCGACCAAGACGCGGTTGCCGATGGTGCAGCCGTGTAACATGGCTTTGTGGCCTACGGTGACCTCTTCACCAATGATCAACGGATTACCCTGCGGGTTGCTCGCTGAGCGGTGAGTAACGTGCAACACGCTGCCATCCTGAATATTGGTGCGTGCGCCAATATGGATCTCATGCACGTCGCCACGGATCGTGACTAATGGCCAGATGCTGACATCATCGCCAAGCGTCGTGTTGCCGATCACGACGCTGGAAGGATCGATCATCACGTTTTTCCCGACAGTGGGGAACGCATCCTTATAGGAACGCAATGCGTGGGAGCCCATGTTTACCTCTCAATACATTCGAAAAGAGTAACTTACCCTAATTATGGCCTTGCTGCTGCCAGAAGCAGCAAAGGTTGGTTGAAAATAGCTCGGGTTGCGCAGGATCTCAACGAAGGGGGTAAAAAACGCGCGAACGGAAAAAAAGATCCAAAAAAGGGGTTGTGTAAATTACCGGGATCCCTATAATTCGCCTCCGTTGACACGACACGAAGCGATTCAAGTCGAGGTTAGCAAGAGAAAAACGATTCACTTTCAAATGAAAATA
>NZ_JAGFPE010000009.1 GCF_025962655.1 Candidatus Symbiopectobacterium sp. NZEC151
ACCGTGGCGCGGGAGGCGTATATTACGCTGCACCGCTGAAAAGTCAACGTTAATTTTTCAATTTCGCGTCTGGCTTTCCGTTTTACTTCTCACCGTTACCACAACCGCGTGTCGCTGTTGCCGTGTCAGTGGAGGCGCAGTATAGGGATTTCTTTCGCCCTGACAAGCGCTAAATGCAAAAAAAATTCCAAGCGCTCATTTTTAACACAACCAGTCAGTATAAAAAAAGCGGCACAACTGTGCCGCCTGGTATTTTTGCCATATATAACAATGCGTTAATTACTGCCTGGCAACAATGTGCTTTTCGTTGCCATCAATATCCAAGGTGACCGGTTTCCCCGGAATCAATTTGCCCGACAGGATTTCCTGGGCCAATGGATTTTCAATCTGCTGCTGGATAGCGCGTTTAAGGGGTCGGGCACCGTAAACCGGGTCAAAACCACTCAGCCCCAATTGCTCCAATGCAGCCTCGGTCATCGTGACCTGATAACCACGCTCTTCCAGTCGTTTGTACAACCGCTGCAACTGAATACGTGCGATGGACATGATGTGCGCCTGGCCCAATGGGTGGAAGACCACGACCTCATCGATACGGTTGATAAATTCCGGCCGGAAACGATGGCTCACCACATCAAGAACCATGTCACGCATGCCAACATAATCCATTTCACCGAAATGTTCCTGAATGAGATCGGAACCAAGGTTGGATGTCATCACGATAACCGTATTACGGAAATCCACCGTTCTGCCTTGCCCGTCCGTCAAACGCCCATCGTCGAGTACCTGCAACAGGATGTTGAATACATCAGGATGGGCTTTTTCAACTTCATCGAGCAGGATCACGGAATAAGGGCGCCGCCGAACCGCTTCGGTGAGGTATCCCCCTTCTTCATACCCCACGTATCCCGGAGGTGCACCGACCAAACGAGACACTGAGTGCTTTTCCATAAATTCAGACATATCGATGCGCACCATGGCGTCATCGCTATCGAACAAGAAGGCCGCCAGCGTTTTACACAGCTCGGTTTTCCCCACCCCGGTCGGCCCCAGGAACAGGAACGATCCGATGGGTCGGTTAGGATCGGAGAGCCCTGCGCGACTGCGACGAATCGAGTTCGCCACGGCAGTGACAGCCTCATCTTGCCCTATAACGCGCTGATGAAGCTGTTGCTCCATACGCAGCAGCTTGTCTCGTTCACTTTCCAGCATGCGCGCGACGGGGATTCCCGTCCATCTTGCTAGCACTTCGGCAATTTCGGCATCGGTCACTTTGTTGCGTAACAGGTGCATGGTTTTGCCTTCCGCCTGCGTCGCCGCCGCTAGCTGTTTTTCAAGCTCGGGCAAGCGCCCATACTGCAACTCGGACATACGCGCGAGATCGCCCTGACGGCGCGCCTGCTCCAGCTCGATTTTCGCTTGTTCCAATGCGGCCTTGATATTTTGCGTACCGCTGAGAGACGCTTTCTCTGCTTTCCACTCTTCTTCAAGTTTGGAGTAGTCGCGCTCTTTCTGTTCAAGCTCTTCGTTCAGCAGAGACAACCGCTTTTGACTGGCCTCATCGGACTCTTTTTTCAGCGCCTGCTGTTCCAGTTTTAACTGAATGATACGCCGGTCCAGACGATCCAGAGATTCCGGTTTCGAATCCATCTGCATACGAATGCTTGATGCCGCTTCATCAATCAGGTCAATGGCTTTATCCGGCAGTTGCCTGTCAGCAATGTAGCGGTGCGACAGCATGGCCGCCGCCACAATCGCCGGGTCAGTGATCTGCACGTGGTGGTGCAATTCATAACGTTCTTTAAGCCCACGCAGAATCGCAATCGTGTCTTCAACATTGGGTTCCGCCACAAACACCTTTTGGAATCGGCGTTCCAGCGCAGCGTCTTTCTCAATGTATTGCCGGTATTCGTCCAGCGTGGTCGCGCCAACGCAATGCAACTCGCCGCGCGCCAATGCGGGCTTCAGCATGTTACCCGCATCCATTGCACCGTCCGCTTTGCCCGCGCCAACCATGGTATGCAACTCATCGATAAACAGGATGACGCTGCCTTCCTGTTTTGCCAGATCGTTCAGCACACCTTTCAGGCGCTCTTCGAATTCACCACGGTATTTAGCACCCGCAATCAGTGCCCCCATATCTAACGACAGCACGCGCTTGTGTTTAAGCCCTTCAGGCACTTCGCCGTTGACGATACGCTGCGCTAATCCTTCTACGATTGCCGTTTTCCCGACGCCAGGTTCACCGATCAGCACCGGGTTATTTTTGGTACGGCGTTGCAGCACCTGAATGGTTCTGCGGATCTCTTCATCACGACCAATAACCGGGTCCAATTTGCCCTGTTCAGCGCGTTCGGTTAAATCGATGGTGAATTTTTTAAGCGCTTGTCGCTGATCTTCCGCGTTTTGGTCGTTCACCTGTTCACCACCACGTACCTGATCAATGGCTTTCGAGACGGCTTCTTTGGTTGCCCCTGCACGCGCCAGAAGATCGCTCAACGTGCCGCGAGTATCGAGCGCCGCCAGCAGAAACAGTTCAGAAGAGATAAATGCATCGCCGCGCTTCTGTGCAATCTTGTCGCACAGATTGAGAGTACGGACGAGCTCATTGGAGGGTTGCACATCGCCATCAACGCCCTGCACCTGAGGTAAACGCGTGATGGCCTGTTCAATGTCAGTTTTCAGACGAACAGCGTTTACACCTGCCGTGGTTAACAGCGGGCTGACCGTACCGCCCTCCTGCTGCAACAGCGCACTCATGACGTGTAACGGGTCGATAAATTGATGATCCTTGCCGAGCGCCAGAGATTGCGCATCCGCAAGGGCAAGCTGGAATTTATTGGTAAGACGATCCAGACGCATAACTCCTCCCATACATACTGGTCAAAATTGCTACTGGAGATTAAATGAGGTCATCCCTCAAAATTTCAAGATTATTTTGCCAGTAATAATGAGAAGACTGCAGTTACTTGCCATGGATCGTCTTAATTCAGTAGGTTATATCAGCCAGATTAAACTTGCCATACGACCCGTGGTTCCATCGCGGCGATACGAGAAAAATTTGTCGGCCTGAGTCACAGTACAGGCATCGCCACCAAAAATTTTCGTCACGCCCTGAGCCTGCAAGCGTAAACGAGCCAGTTGGTAGATATCGGCAATAAACTTGTTATCCTTAGCGATAAAAGCGTTTGCTGCAGCGGGGTGCTGTTCAATGAACGCATCACGCACCTCTGGGCCAACCTCAAACGCCTGCGGCCCGATCGCCGGCCCAAACCATGCCATCACGGACGATGTGGGGGCGCGAAAGTGATGCAATGTCGCCTCCAGCACGCCTGAACACAAGCCACGCCAGCCCGCGTGCGCAGCGGCCACTTCATCACCGCTATCCGAGCAAAATAGCACGGGCAAACAGTCTGCCGTCATCACCGCACACACCAGACCGGGTTGGTTGGTGTAGGCGGCATCAGCGGTTAACACGCCTGACGTCGAAGACGACAATGAAACCACCTGTGTTCCATGCACCTGATTTAGCCACTGCGGCATGGCCGGCAAATCAGCCAGCGTGACCAGCCGCTGGCGATTAGCTAACACCGCCTCTGGCCGATCGCCTACGTGCGCACCAAGATTCAACGAATCATAGGGCGTTTGGCTCACGCCTCCCCTTCTCGTGGTACTACAGGCGCGCACAGATTGCGGCGCAGGCCAGTCAGGCAGTATCAGTTCGCTCGTCATCAGCCTCTCATCACCAGTCATATTGATCTTTGAACGCTTCGGCGTCCGCTTTTAATACCTCAATCAAATCAACCATATCTTGTGGGATGGGTGCATGCCACTCCATTTCTATCCCACTGATGGGATGATACAGGCGCAGCATGGTCGCGTGTAACGCCTGGCGATCGAACGTGCGCAGTGCTGTCACCAATTCCTCTGATGCCCCTTTGGGCAGGCGAGGACGGCCGCCATAAAGTTGATCGCCCACCAGCGGGTGATTGATGTGTGCCATGTGAACACGAATCTGGTGCGTGCGACCCGTTTCAAGACGCAGGCGTAGGCGCGTATGGTTGCGAAAATGCTCCATAATGCGGTAATGAGTGACGGCCGGTTTTCCCATGGGATGCACCGACATATGGGTGCGTTTGGTGGGATGGCGGCTCATTGGTTCATTGACCGTGCCTCCCGCCGTCATGCGACCAATCGCAACGGCCTCATACTCACGCGTGATTTCACGCGCCTGAAGCGATTCTACCAGCCGCGTTTGCGCAGGCACGGTTTTCGCCACCACCATCAATCCCGTGGTGTCTTTATCCAGGCGGTGCACGATGCCCGCACGCGGTACGTCACCAATCGCCGGGAAATAGTGCAGCAGCGCATTCAGCACCGTGCCGTCCGGGTTGCCCGCCCCCGGGTGAACCACCAGATCGCGCGGTTTATTGATCACCAGAATGTCTTGATCTTCATAAACGATATCCAGTGCGATATCTTGTGCTTCCCAGCGAACCTCTTCATCGATCAAGGCATCAATCGTAATGGCTTCACCGCCTAACACTTTCTCTTTTGGCTTATTTATCACATTGCCGTTAATCTGTACCCGATCGTCCAGGATCCATTCTTTTATGCGAGAACGTGAATAATCAGGGAACAATTCGGCCAAAGCCTGATCTAACCGTTGACCGAGTTGAGACTCAGCCACCGTTGCGGTGAGTTGTACTTGTTGTGCCATAGTTGCAGCTTCTTCGTTAACGTTGGGTTTTCGCGGCGATGCCGTTTAAAATAATGTACTATTGTAGCTAGTCTTACCCGGGAGCGTAACGGCCAGTCTCCCGGCATAACACTCTGAGGATAATCAAAACGTTATGATGCGTATGAAATATCTGGTGGCTGCAGCCACGTTGAGCCTGGCGCTGGCGGGTTGCTCCGGCAGCTCCAAGGATACGGTTCCAGACAGTCCGCCTTCTGAAATTTATGCTACCGCTCAACAAAAATTGCAGGACGGTAACTTTAAAGCAGCAATCACGCAGTTGGAAGCATTGGATAACCGATATCCTTTCGGGCCTTATTCTCAGCAAGTGCAGCTTGACCTGATTTATGCTTACTACAAATCCGCAGAACTGGCGATGGCGCAAGCCTCCATTGACCGTTTCCTGCGCCTTAACCCGACTCACCCGAGCGTGGACTATGTGCTGTACATGCGTGGTTTAACCAACATGGCTCAGGATGATAGCGCACTTCAGGGATTCTTCGGCGTTGACCGCTCTGACCGCGATCCGCAATATGCACGCGCGGCTTTTCGTGACTTCCGCCAGTTGCTGCAAGCGTATCCTCGCAGCCAGTTTGCCACGGATGCGGGCAAACGTCTGGTATTCCTGAAAGAGCGTTTAGCCAAATACGAACTTTCAGTGGCGGAATACTACACCAAACGCGGTGCCTACGTCGCCGTTGTTAATCGTGTAGAACAAATGATGCGTGATTTCCCGGACACGCAAGCGACGAAAAGAGCGCTACCGTTGATGGAAAATGCTTATCGAGAACTCCGACTGCTGGGTCAGGCGGATAAAGTCGCGAAAATTGTCGAGGCCAATCCCGCTTAACGGGAAAGCAATACGGCCCCCACCCACACGCGCAAACATAAAAAAACGGCAACCTTGATTTGCCGTTTTTTTATTCCAACGCGGGAACAGTACCCAAGCATAACCCCGCCACTGCCCTTGTCTGGACGCTACCGATCCCATTGATAATGCCACCAGTTGCATCAGGTCTCAAGCCTTGTGTCACGCTTCCTCAATGTGCTTCACAAATTGCAACGCGGTGATCCGACCAGCCAAATAAAAGTGATGTAGATCACGATTTTCATCCCATTTACGGCTATGCTGAAGCTATCTAAGTGAGACGGCAAAAGCAGAGAGGTATGTTATATGACGATCAACATTACCAGTAAGCAAATGGAAATCACCCCCGCAATACGTCAGCATGTTGAAGACCGTCTAACCAAGCTGGATAAATGGCAAACTCACCTGATTAACCCACATATTATTTTATCCAAAGAACCGGTGGGTTTTGTTGCCGACGCGACCATTAGCACACCCAATGGTCCCTTGGTCGCCAGCGCCAAGCATGAGGATATGTACGCTGCCATTAATGAGCTGCTCGCCAAACTGGAGCGCCAACTGAACAAGATGCAGCATAAGGGAGAAGCTCGTCGAGCAACGACGGCCGGTGTCAAAGACGCAGATATTGAGTTGTCATAACCGCAACCTTCAGATTACCGTAGCCAACAACGCGCCGTCAGGGCGCGTTTTTGTTTCTGAAGATAAGACCCTTCGCTTTTTAGTTGACAGAACGAAAAGCCAGCAGTTACTTTACAGGGGTACTTTTACCCATGAAAGCGCCAGCGCTTAACAGGAACCCAATGAGCCACACACCGTTTTTCTTCGTATTCTTTTTTACCTTCCCCTGATTGGGAGGCGATTCGTCATATTGAAAGAATACGAAGACGAACCAGAAAGCCTCCTGAACAGGGGGCTTTTTTTATGCACTTATTTATACGCACCGTATGGATAAAATGAGTTTACAGGTAACACAACCATGACAGACAACCCTTTACTGGCCTTACGCGAGCGCATCACCGAGTTGGATTTAAAACTGCTTGAACTGCTTGCCGAACGGCGAGAGTTGGCATTGGAAGTGGCACGCGCGAAGTTACATACGCATCGCCCAATTCGCGACAAAGAACGAGAAAGAGATTTACTGGATAAGCTTATCGAAGCGGCAAAACCCTATCATCTTGATGGGCACTATATTACGCGCCTGTTTCAACTGATTATTGAAGACTCGGTGCTAACGCAGCAGGCGCTGTTGCAGCACCATCTTAACCCTACCGGCTCTCACTCGGCGCGCGTCGCCTTTCTGGGCCCCAAAGGCTCCTACTCCCATCTGGCAGCCCGGCAATACACCGCACGCCACTTTGAGCAGTTGGTTGAGTGTGGCTGCCTGAAGTTTCAGGATATCTTTACGATGGTGGAAACCGGTCAGGCAGACTACGGCGTACTGCCCATTGAGAACACCACGTCAGGTGCAATCAATGACGTGTACGATCTACTGCAACATACCGGTCTGTCGATTGTGGGCGAACTCACCCACCCTATCGATCACTGCATGCTGGTCGCCACCGACACGGATTTGAGCCAAATCACCACCGTCTACAGTCATCCACAGCCCTTCCAACAGTGCAGCCATTTTATCCAGCGCTATCCACAGTGGAAAATCGAGTATTGTGAAAGCACCGCGGCGGCAATGGAAAAAGTAGCATCATTGAATTCACCACACGCCGCCGCGCTGGGCAGCGAGGCCGGTGGATTACTTTATCAACTGCGCGTGCTAGAACATAACCTGGCAAATCAGACCCAAAACACCACCCGCTTTATCGTGTTGGCGCGCAAGCCGATTGATGTTTCAGAGCAAGTGCCAGCCAAAACCACCTTGATTATGGCAACGGGTCAGCAATCGGGGGCATTGGTGGAAGCCCTGCTGGTACTGCGCGAACACAACATCATTATGACAAAACTGGAATCTCGCCCTATTTACGGCAACCCCTGGGAAGAGATGTTTTATATTGATGTGCAGGCTAACCTGCGCGGAGATGGATTACAAAAAGCGCTGAAAGAGTTGTCGGGCATTACACGCTCGCTGAAAGTGCTCGGCTGTTACCCCAGCGAGAACGTCGTCCCGGTTGAGATGCACTGAGTGTAGTGCTCCCGGCCCCATGGCTGGGAGCACCGCTACTGATCTCTAGATGCGGCTGTCGTTAGCCTGTTTCAGCAAGGCGCGACTTTCCACCTGAAAACGCTGGGCGTAATCGCCAAACCAGTGCTCCACTTTCTTGAAGCTGGCGATAAAAGCCGCTTTGTCCTTGCTTTCCAACAGCGCAATCGCCTCGCCAAAACGGGCGTAATAGCGTTTGATCAAGGCCAGATTATTTTCCGATGACATGATGATATCGGCATAAAGCTGTGGGTCTTGCGCGAACAGCCGCCCCACCATCACCAACTCCAACCGGTAAATCGGTGAAGACAACGCCAGCAATTGCTCAAGTTGCACATTCTCTTCCGCCAGATGCAACCCATAGGCAAAAGTGGCAAAGTGACGCAATGCCTGAATAAACATCATATTTTGATCGTGTTCAACCGCGCTGATGCGATGCAGTCGGGCACCCCATACCTGAATTTGCTCCAGCAACCATTGGTAAGCTTCAGGCTGGCGGCCATCGCAATACACCACCACTTGCTTGGCAAGGCTGCCGCTGTCCGGTCCGAACATCGGGTGTAAACCCACGACTGGGCCGGAATGTGCTGCCAACATTGCCTGCAACGGCCCATTTTTCACCGAAGCCAGATCCACCAGAATGCAATCCTCCGGCAGGCGCGGTAACTGCGCAATCACCTGTTCCGTGACGTGAATCGGCACACTAACGATCACCATGCCGGCATCCGCCAACAGGCTCTCGGCCTGCGGCCAATCCTCTTTTTCCAGCAGCCTGACTTCGTAGCCGGACAGACGCAGCATTTTTTCAAACATACGTCCCATCTGCCCGCGCCCACCCACGATGACAACGGGCCGCAGTTGCGGACACAGGGTCTTAAAGCCTTTGTCATTTTCACTGGCGTAGGATTCTCGCATCACCCGGCGCAGAACGTCCTCAATAAGATCCGCGGGCACGTTGAGGGCCTCGGCTTCTTCACGCCGAGAACGCAGCATCGCAGCCTCGCGATCGGGAGCATAGATAGGGAGACCATAGCGGCTTTTCACTTCTCCGACTTCTGCCACTAATGCCAGCCTGCGCGCCAACAAACCAAGCAGCGCCTTATCTACCTCGTCAATCTGATCCCGCAACGCGGTCAGTTCTGCAACCATGTTCTGTTATTCTCCTAACGATGAACGGCGTACCGCCCCTAGCTCCTGATGCACCGATCTCAGCAACGCATCGGTACTTTCCCAATTGATACAGGCATCCGTCACCGACACACCATATTGCATTGCCGAACGCGGTTGCTCCGATGATTGATTGCCTTCATGAATATGACTTTCCAGCATCAGGCCAATAATGGAACGGTTACCGGCTTTAATTTGTTCGACAATCGATGACACCACCTGCGGTTGACGCCGGTAATCTTTGTTCGAGTTGCCATGGCTGCAATCTATCATGAGTGAAGGCGTTAAGCCCGCTGCCTGCATCTGTTTTTCACACTCCGCTACGTCTTGTGCGCTGTAGTTAGGCTGCTTGCCACCACGCAAAATAACATGGCCGTCACTGTTACCCTGGGTTTGCAGCAGGCACACCTGGCCGGTTTGGTTGATACCCACAAAACGGTGTGGCATTGCCGCTGCCTTCATCGCATTAATCGCCGTACCCAGGCTCCCATCGGTGCCGTTCTTGAACCCTACAGGCATCGAAAGGCCTGAGGCCATTTCGCGGTGCGTCTGCGATTCAGTAGTACGCGCACCAATCGCTGACCAACTGAACAGATCGCCCAGATATTGCGGGCTGTTGGGATCCAAGGCTTCAGTCGCCAGAGGCAGACCCATGTTCACCAGGTTCAGCAGCAGCTCACGTGCAATGTGTAAACCCGCTTCCACGTCGAAGGAGCCATCCATGTAAGGATCGTTAATAAGGCCTTTCCAACCGACGGTAGTACGCGGTTTTTCAAAGTAAACACGCATGACGATATACAACCGATCGCTCAATTCATCTGATAGGGTGTGCAAGCGGCGGGCATACTCCAACGCCGCATCCGTGTCGTGAATGGAGCAGGGTCCGCACACCACCAATAAACGGTTATCACGACCGTGGATAATATCGGAAATGGTACGGCGCGCAGTGGCAATGGCCTGCTCCTCTTGCACATTGAGCGGGAATTTTGCTTTAAGCTCATCGGGCGTGATCAGGACTTGTTCATCGGCGATATTGATGTTGTTGAGCGAATCTTTTTGCATGTTCATTTTCCTGGACAGTTCTTGAGTAGCGTAGCGCGCTTTCCGCCGCCACATTGATTCCAAGATACCACAAGATGTAAAGATTTCAATCCATTCAGTGTAAATTTAAAATTACTAATTCCCCCTACCTCTCGTATCTCTCGGTTGCCTCGCCTAGCGCCGGCTTTCCTCGCTTATCTCAATGCAAATAGTGATAGAATCAATGCAACAGGGGGAAAGCATGCTGAGAGCCATCCTAATTGACGACGAGCAACTGGCTCGTGAAGAGTTGTTGCTACTGCTGGATAAAGAAGATGACATTGAGGTGATAGCACAGTGCAGCAACGCGCTGGAAGCGATACCGGTGATTAACCGGCTGCAACCGGATGTGATCTTTCTTGATATCCAGATGCCGAAAATCAGTGGGTTGGAACTGGTTGCCATGCTCGATCCTGACAGCATGCCTTATGTTGTTTTTGTCACCGCCTATGACGAATACGCGGTACGCGCTTTTGAGGAACATGCCTTTGATTATTTGCTCAAGCCGCTAGACAATCAGCGCCTGGCAAAAACCCTCAATCGCCTTCGTCGCGGCACATCCGTAAATAAAAATGTACAACTTATTGCGGAGCCTCAGCTGAGGCATATCCCGTGCCACGGCCACAACCGTATTTTTCTTCTTAAGATTGAAGAAGTGGAATACCTCTGTTCAGAGCTGAGCGGCGTCCATGTAGTAGGGCTCAATCAGTCAGGTTATACCCAGCTATCGCTAAAAACGCTGGAAGAGAAAACGCCTTTTGTACGCTGTCATCGCCAGTACATGGTGAACACGGAACTGCTTCAGGAGATACAGTTGATGGATAACGGTGGTGCGGAAGTCATTACCCACACCGGTAAACATATTCCTGTGAGCCGACGCTATTTAAAAAGCTTGAAAGAGAAGCTGGGTATTGCTTGATACCAACAGAAGCCGCCCTCTGATAAGGATAATGGGATGAGATTCGGATACGTGTTATGCCTGACATTGTTGCTTGCCAGTTGTCAAACCTCTCAGACACCGTCACCGGAAAAGTCCCATTCCCTCTGGTATAACATGGGGCTCAACGATGCCATGGCCGGAAACGTGGTGAAAGACAACGATGCTCTGGTGGAATGGTCTGGCGATACGGCCGTTGAGCGAATTCCCTATTTACGCGGTTATCAGAATGGACAGGCAATATTATGTCATACGGATCAAATGAAAGAATGGGGGAAAACAGGTAAAGACTTTCCCGCCAGTTGTGATGGCGTAGAGAATGCTGAGCAATTAAAAGCAAATTGGTTTAGTGGGGGAAGTCACTAGCTGAGATACACTAAATTATCCGCGATTGTTACCGACCCTTTAATGCAGGAATCTTACCTATTCCACTATAAATTTCTGGAAGTGCCGAATTAGGATTAATTTTATCAATTATCATATTGATGCATTCAGTTGAACTGGAATAATCAGCATCATTTAAATGTTCGATAATGGATTTATACACTTCATATATATCTTTGAACACCGCACCATGTTCCAGATCTAATTTAATATAGCAAACCTCTTTATTATTACCTACATGCTTATTTTTACCGCTGGCCGCACTAAACACATACATCTTTTGGCTTGGCGTAATGACACCTAACACTTTATGCTCACCATGTTCAATAATACCAAGAAAATCCTTCACCTTTGTCATAAAGGCAAATGAATACATTCCTTGCGTAAATATAGTTTTCAGCTCAGCACCAATAGTTTCTTCTTTATAGATCATTGGGTGTGTCGGAGGGTAAATTAACTTCACATTCTCAGCTACTGTCACTATCTCAGCGTCAGCATCCATTTTAGCCTTAATGCATGTTGCTCGTTCGATTAGACTTGGAAATTTATCTGAAAGCTCTAGCTTATTGTTGAGTACATCTACAGTCAACGTTCGCGCTATCTGAGATAGCGTTTTGTTTATATAGACTTTTTTATCTTCT
This sequence comes from Candidatus Symbiopectobacterium sp. NZEC151, assembly GCF_025962655.1. Lineage (GTDB taxonomy): Bacteria > Pseudomonadota > Gammaproteobacteria > Enterobacterales > Enterobacteriaceae > Symbiopectobacterium. The sequence goes on from NZ_JAGFPE010000009.1 coordinate 11,965, forward strand.
CTTGTACCAATATGCGCCACCCCTGGACGAGTCTCACGCATCACAGTACAGTAACCATTTTTACTGGTCACCTCTTCTGTAAACTCAACTCTTTTCCCATTTCCCAAAGGGATATTAATTTTTTGCATATTTTCATCAATTGCCCCTAACAGCATTTCTGTCATTTTCACATAATCTAATAACGCTGATTCTCTTCTATTCCCCTCAACATACAGGATTAAATAATGGCTTAAACCGAGCGTTATGATCCTCAATATTTTCCTGGCATCCTCACTCAGTGCGACTTTATTTTCTGGTGAGTCTAACCCCCCCTTTAATACACTACATTCTCCAGAAGAGATCGAACTCTCGTACTCATTCAAAAATGCACAATATGTCGATAATGAAGATATTTGGTTAGCCATTTATATGCTCCTATAGATGATGAAAAATCAAAAGTAGCACATAAGTAAAAATACTAACCATGAGGCATTAACCTCAATACTTTCCATCACATACACGAATATAATTACATTGAAAGGACGTACAATAATTAAAAAAATAAAAAAAGGGCTTAGCCATTGGCTAAACCCTTGATAACTAAAAGCTTTTGGATGTCGCGTTAGCGAACTCTTAGTTAAGACGCTCTTTGATACGAGCAGACTTACCAGTGCGCTCACGCAGGTAATACAGTTTAGCCTGGCGTACTGCACCACGACGTTTCACAGTGATGCTGTCAACAACCGGAGAGTGAGTCTGGAATACACGCTCTACGCCTTCGCCGTTAGAAATTTTGCGAACAGTGAATGCAGAGTGCAGACCGCGGTTACGAATAGCGATAACCACGCCCTCGAATGCCTGCAGACGTTTTTTGCTACCTTCAACGACCCATACCTTCACTTCAACGGAATCACCCGGACGAAATGCAGGTACGTCCTGTTTCATCTGCTCTTGTTCAAGCTGCTTAATAATGTTGCTCATAATATGTCTCTTACCCTAGGTAAACTGATACATGGGTACGCGCACCGAAGTGCCACGCCCTAATCCTCTCGTTGCCCGGACTGATGTTCCCGTTGGAACTCAGTCAGCAACGCCGTTTGCTCGTCAGTCAGAGCTAGGCTTTTCAGAAGTTCAGGTCTTCTAAGCCAGGTTCGGCCAAGCGACTGCTTTAATCGCCAGCGACGTATTTCAGCATGGTTTCCCGACAGTAACACTGGGGGAACCTCCACGCCTTCCAGCACTTCAGGACGAGTGAAGTGTGGACAATCCAACAGCCCATCCGCAAAGGAGTCCTCTTCCGCAGAAGATTCATGCCCTAACACGCCAGGAATAAAACGGGATACCGAGTCGATAAGCACCATTGCGGGTAACTCACCACCACTGAGAACGTAATCCCCGATTGACCATTCTTCATCAATTTCGGTTCTGATTACGCGCTCGTCAATCCCTTCATACCGGCCACACACCAGAATCAACTTCTGATGCGTTGCGAGCTGTCGTACGCCCTGTTGATCCAGCTTACGGCCCTGCGGTGACAAATAAATCACCCTGACACCGTCGCCTGCCGCGGCCTTTGCTTCATGAATGGCATCCCGCAAGGGTTGCACCATCATCAGCATACCGGGGCCGCCACCATAAGGGCGATCGTCCACGGTACGATGCCGATCGTAAGTGAAATCACGAGGATTCCAACACGTTACGTTCAACAGGCCATTTTTTACTGCCCGACCAGTGACTCCATAATCAACCACTGCGCGAAACATCTCGGGAAACAGGCTAATCACCCCAATCCACATTTTTTCGTTCCACTCAGTTCGTTCGTTTGATTCAGAGCTCAAAAACTCGGGTCCCAATCTACTTCAATCATTTTCGTAGAAAGATCTACGTGCTTGATAACCTGTCCGGTTAGAAACGGAATCAACCGTTCCTTCGCGCCGAAGGCATCTTTCAGGTTAGCTTTGACCACCAGCACATCGTTAGAACCGGTTTCCATCATATCAATGACTTTTCCCAGCTGATATCCCGCGGATGTGATGACTTCGCAGCCAAAAAGATCCTTCCAGTAATAATCACCTTCCTCCAAATCAGGAAGCTGGGCAGAATCTACAACGATCTCAGCGTTCGTTAATAAATTTGCCGCATCGCGATCATCAACACCTTTTACTTTGATGATCAGATCCTGATTGTGGTGTTTCCAGCTTTCGATCTCGACAATCTGCCAGGATCCCTGAGACTGGATATACCAAGGCTGATAATCAAAAATGCTTTCGGTTTCTTCGGTGGAGGAAAACACTCTGAGCCAACCCCGAATACCATACGTTGACCCCATTTTTCCCATCACGATGGGATTAACAGGGGATGACGGGTTAAGTTGCTTGCTCATTGTCACCACCGCAGCAGATTACGCAGCTTTTTTAGCATCTTTGATCAGCGCAGAAACGCGATCAGAGATAGTTGCACCTTGGCCAACCCAATGTGCAATACGGTCCAGATCCAGACGCAGAGCTTCGGCTTGACCGGCTGCGATCGGGTTGAAGAAACCGACGCGCTCGATGAAACGACCGTCGCGTGCATTGCGGCTGTCAGTCACGACGACTTGATAGAACGGGCGTTTTTTCGCGCCGCCACGTGCCAAACGAATTGTTACCATAACATCCTCTTTAGTTAATAAAACAGCTGGGCCCCATCGAGGAACGGGGCCCAAGTGTCATATAAAAAGCCCGAAAATTTTACTCATTTTGGCGCAAAAAGCAATCTAAAGCGTCAACTTGCGCTGCCAAGAGCAAAAAAATCGCTGTTAACGCCCCGGAAAACCCGGTGGCATCATGCCTTTCATGCTACGCATCATTTTTGCCATACCGCCATTTTTCATCTTTTTCATCATGCGCTGCATGTCGTCAAACTGTTTTAACAAGCGATTGACGTCTTGCACCTGCATGCCTGACCCGGTGGCGATACGACGTTTGCGTGACCCTTTGATGATTTCCGGTTTGGCGCGTTCCTGTTGCGTCATCGAGTTGATGATGGCTTCCATACGCACCAGCACTTTGTCATCCATTTGGGATTTTACGTTGTCCGGCAACTGCCCTACGCCCGGCAACTTGCTCATCATACTGGCCATGCCGCCCATGTTGCGCATCTGCTTAAGCTGATCCAAGAAGTCGGTTAAATCAAAACCGTCACCTTTTTTCAGCTTTTTCGCCAGTTTTTCCGCCTGAGAGCGGTCAACTTTGCTTTCGATATCTTCGATCAGGGAAAGCACATCCCCCATACCGAGAATACGTGATGCAATACGCTCGGGATGGAACGGCTCCAACGCTTCGGTCTTTTCGCCGACGCCGAGGAACTTGATCGGTTTGCCGGTAATATGACGAATTGACAGCGCCGCACCACCGCGCGCATCACCATCAATTTTAGTCAAAATCACACCGGTGAGCGGCAGTGCCTCATTAAAGGCTTTTGCGGTATTGGCCGCATCCTGACCGGTCATGGCATCAACGACAAACAGGGTTTCGACTGGCTTGATAGCCGCATGCACCTGCTTGATTTCGTCCATCATCGCTTCGTCTACGTGCAGACGACCGGCAGTATCCACCAGCAGCACATCGTAAAACTTCAGCTTGGCGTGTTGCAGCGCGCGGTTGACGATATCAAGCGGCTTCTCCTGCACGTCGGAGGGGAAGAAATCCACCTCCACCGTTTGTGCCAGCGTTTCCAACTGTTTGATCGCCGCAGGGCGGTATACGTCCGCAGAAACCACCAGCACTTTTTTCTTGTGCTTTTCACGCAGGAATTTGCCCAGCTTAGCCACGCTGGTGGTTTTACCCGCCCCTTGCAAACCCGCCATCAGCACCACGGCCGGCGGTTGTGCGGCCAGATTCAGGGCTTCGTTGGTCTCTCCCATCGCGGCAACAAGTTCGTTTTTGACGATCTTGATGAATTCCTGGCCCGGCGACAGGCTTTTGTTTACTTCATGCCCGACGGCACTTTCCTTGACCCGATTGATAAAATCACGCACCACAGGGAGCGCCACATCGGCTTCCAGTAAGGCCATGCGCACTTCGCGCAGGGTGTCTTTGATGTTGTCTTCAGTCAACCGTCCGCGGCCACTGATGTTGCGCAATGTGCGCGAGAGTCTGTCAGTTAAGTTATCAAACATTATCTTGTGCTCAACGAATGGCGGGCCGCATACGCGACACCCTGGACAAATATGGCTGATTATACCATGAAAGACGAAACGATTGCTGTGAAGCACGACGATAACCGGTTGGTGCGTGACGAGACAACCGCTATACTGGCACTCCCTATCACTTCACCAGCCGCTCAATGCGTTGATCACTATGCCACTCTTTGCCATTACAGCGTTAGTCGCCTATTCAATCAGTCTGGGACTGATTATTCCTGGCCTATTGCGCAAACAGAGTGCCTACCGTCGGTTGGCGATGATCTCCGCGACAGTGGCCCTGATCTGCCACGCGATTACGCTCTATCACCGTATTTTTGATGTGCAAACCGGGCAAAACCTTAGCCTGCTGAATATCGGCTCGACCATCAGCCTGATGATATGTACCGTGATGACGGTGGTTGCGTCGCGCAATCGCGGCTGGTTTCTGCTGCCTATCGTTTACGCGTTTGCACTTATCAATCTGGCCTTTGCCAGCTTTTTGCCCGGCGAATTTATCACGCATCTGGAAAAGACACCGGGGCTGCTGTTCCATATCGGGCTTGCGTTGTTCTCTTACGCTACCCTGATTATTGCCGCGCTCTATGCGCTGCAATTGGCACTGATCGATTATCTGCTCAAAAACAAAAAGCTGAGCATGGTGTCTGAAATGCCGCCGCTGTTGAGCATCGAACGAAAGATGTTTCATGTCACGCAAATTGGCGTGATCCTGCTGACGATGACGTTGTGTAGCGGGTTGTTTTACATGGAGAACATCATCGAAAACAAAGAGAACCTTCACAAGGCGCTGTTCTCTCTGTTTGCCTGGTTCAACTATATTCTGCTGCTGTGGGGACATTACCACGAAGGGTGGCGCGGACGCCGCGTGGTGTGGTTCAGCATGGTGGGCGCACTGTTACTGACGCTGGCCTACTTCGGCAGCCGTGTTATTCAGCACTTTGTTGCACAGTAATACGCGTCGAGCGTGACGAGAGACGAACAAAAAAAGGCACCTGGTGAAGGGTGCCTTTTTTATTGTTAGATATGCAATTCTGCCAGTTTATCTTTCGGTAACGCCAGATCGTCGTTCTGGTTGACACCAATCGGATGCGCCAGAATATGGCGCGCAATATCCTGCGCCTCTTCCAGAGAGTGCATCTCAAAGGTGCCGCACTGGAACTCGTTCAGCTCAGGGATTTTGCGCTGATCGGTCACTTTGAGCACATCCTCCATCGCCGCGCTCCAGGCACTGGCCACGCGTTGCTCTGCCGGTGTGCCAATCAGGCTCATGTAAAATCCCGTGCGGCAACCCATCGGAGAAATATCGATAATCTCGACGCCATCACCGTTGAGATGGTTGCGCATGAAACCGGCAAACAGGTGCTCCAGCGTATGGATACCGCGCTCCGGCATCACCTCTTTGTTCGGGCGACAGAAACGCAGATCGAACACGGTGATGGTGTCGCCATGAGGGGTTGTCATGGTTTTAGCCACCCGAACCGCGGGTGCGTCCATACGGGTATGGTCTACGGTAAAGCTATCTAATAACGGCATGTTGCCACCTCCTCACAGAAAAAAATGACTTTTTTCATCTTTCCAAGAAACTTTTTGGTTCCCAACGAGTCTGACTCTATGAAAGACGCGCATTTATTATCATCATCCCTATTTCTCAGAGATGTTTTTCGGCCACGGCTCATACCGTGGCCTTTTCTTTATCTACTGTCCACTCAAGCCTGAGTAGCCGCCAGATAGGCCTCGAACGACAGCGTATCTTGCGCTTCCAGCGCGCGCTGTTTTTGCCAGGCGCGTTCACTCTCGGCAACAAACTGTGCCTCCGTCAACACGGCTAAAGGCTCCTGGCTGAGCTGCTCACGATAACGGTCTGCCAGCGTCAAGCCAAGGTTACCGCATCCTTGCGCTTTCAATAGCGGCAATAAGCGCCCAGAGAACGTGTTTTCCGGTTTATCGAACCCGATGCTCAGTTCATCACAAACCTGCTGATAATAGGGCTGTTCATGCTCTCTATCCAGCACTTCTGCCACACGACGCAGATCGCGGAACAACGCATGCCCGACATCGGCCAATGGCTGTTGTCGCGTTTCGCATCCCATGCCGACGGTCAAGCCCGGTTTACGCCCTTCCAGAATAATACGGTTCCAGTTTTTACGGGTACATTGCAGTTCGGCACTGTCCATTTCCGGCGCATCGGCTAGTGCGCACCAGATCAGGAACAGATCGAGGAAACGCACCTGCTCGGCGCTGACACCCGACGGCGTAAAGGGGTTGATATCCAGTGAGCGTACTTCAATATACTCAATGCCGCCGCGCATAAGCGCATCAGAGGGCGTCTCGCCACTGCGTGTGACACGTTTAGGGCGGATCGGCGCATACAGCTCGTTTTCAATCTGCAACACGTTGGTATTGAGCTGCAAGTAGCGATCGCCTTGTTTAACGCCCATCGCGGCATATTCCGCTGACGGCGTCTTGATCGCGCGCTTCAGCGCTGCCACGTAGCCATCCAGCGTGTTAAACGTGATGCCCAGGTTGCTCTGTGATTTATTGGTGTAGCCCAAATCGCTCAAGCGCAACGAGGTCGCGTAAGGAAGATAATAGAGCCCGTTTTCGCCACGTTCAAACGGCAGTGCCGTTTCTCGTCCCTGCAAAAAGGAAGAGCAGATGGCGGGCGATGCGCCAAACAGATAAGGAATCACCCAGCCGAAACGGTAGTAGTTACGGATCAAACGAAAATAGCCAGCAGAGATCTCTTGTTTGCCACTTTCCGCGTCAGTCACGCCCGCACGCGCTTGCCAGAATGCCAGCGGCAGTGAAAAGTTGTAATGCACGCCGGAAATGGTCTGCATCAACGCACCGTAGCGGTTTTTCAACCCTTCACGATAGAGCGTTTTAAACCGACCAATGTTCGATGTGCCGTACTGAGCCAGCTCGATATTCGTCTCATCGGGAATAAAGCACGGCATGCTAAACGGCCACAGCCGTTCAGATCCCATGTTACGCGCGACATAACGGTGAATATCCTGCAAGAATGCCAACAGGTGATCGACATCCTGATCGACTGGCGTAATAAACTCCAATAATGCTTCTGCAAAATCAGTGGTAATCCAGGGGTGGGTTAATGCCGCCCCTAAATTTTCCGGGTGCCCTGTCTGTGCCAAATGTCCATTAGGCTGTACGCGCAACGTTTCGCGTTCAATACCGCGTTGAATCCCCTTCACCGCATCAGGGTGATGTTCAAGCCAGGTCAACGCTTGTGATATATCCGGGATCAAATCGACCTCCCGCTGTTAGATGTAATGATTGTTCGCATAATGAAATCGTATCATCTCTACAAAAATACAGTGCTACACGTTATGACCATAAAGTCATTCCTTGTAATGCCACAATGGCCACCACGATATAACGCAGCGCTTTACCGATACAGATAAAAAGCGTGGAGTAAAACCACGGCATGCGCAGCCATCCCGCAGCAACGCACAGCACATCGCCAATAACCGGCACCCAACTCAACAACAGCGCCGCAGGACCATAACGCTGCAACCAGCGTAGCGCCGTTAACGTGCCGGTACGCAGTTTTGGCTGTGGCAGAATACGCCCCAGCACCAGATTGGTCATGCCGCCCAGCGTGTTGCCTATCGTCGCGACGACAATCAGCGGCACCGCGCCGGTAACCTTAGCCACCAGTAAAGAGACCAGCAGCACTTCAGAGCTGCCGGGCAATAATGTCGCACTGAGAAAACTACTCCAGAAGAGAGAAACCAGTCCCCAAAAGGCACTCACAGCGTGCGGACATCGACAACGGCCATGTTTGCACGCTGTGCTGCCTGAATGCCAAAATCCGCATCTTCGAATACGACACAGGCTTCAGGCTCTACCTGCATGAGCTGGGCGCAGCGCAGGAAGGTGTCAGGAAACGGTTTATGATGCAGTACATCCTCCGCGCCGACAATACCAACAAAGCAGTCGCGCAAGCCAAGATGGCGCAGCAGCCTGTCAGCCAGATGGCGTGGGCTACCGGTGCCAACCGTCATCGGCCGACGCCCCTGATACGCTTTCACCACCTCAATCAAGGGCAGCGGTTTTACCGTATCAAACAGCATCTCTTCCACCAGCGCCAGCTTTTCAGTCGCCAGCGCCTTTGGGTCCATATCTACGTTATGCCGGGCCAGGATCACCGCTGCAATTTTCTCAATGGGAGCACCATTGTACGCCACCATTTCCTGAGCATCATAGGTCATGCCGTACTTACCCAGAATGATGTGCCAGGCAGCGCGGTGAGTGGGCTCGGTATCGAGGATGGTGCCATCCATATCAAAAATGAGGCCTTGATAACGATCGTACATCGTGACTCCGTGAATAGCGCAAAAGAGCCGTTACTTTAGCGCAAAGTCAAAATGATGTCGCTGGTTCAATAAAACCACAAAAAGCAAGGTTATCTGTGTATCAACAGCTGGCAGGGATAGGTTAGCCGTCTGTAAGTCATGCTGAGGGTGAAATCAGGGAGAAAGCGTGAGATATCAAGGTTTACAACAAGAGGAATGGTGCATCCAGGAGGATTCGAACCTCCGACCGCTCGGTTCGTAGCCGAGTACTCTATCCAGCTGAGCTATGGATGCATTGAAAACAACAATTCGTCAGTTATGTAAACCTGAGATACTTATTCCGGGATTGACATCGAAGAATGGTGCATCCAGGAGGATTCGAACCTCCGACCGCTCGGTTCGTAGCCGAGTACTCTATCCAGCTGAGCTATGGATGCATATTATGGTGCATCCAGGAGGATTCGAACCTCCGACCGCTCGGTTCGTAGCCGAGTACTCTATCCAGCTGAGCTATGGATGCGCAGTAAATGGCGGTGAGGGAGGGATTCGAACCCTCGATGCAGCTTTTGACCGCATACTCCCTTAGCAGGGGAGCGCCTTCAGCCTCTCGGCCACCTCACCAATACGCTAACCTTCGAACTGCGATGATGATGTTTCCTTCATCGTGCTCACCGGTACTGCGTGGCGCACATATTACTTTCCCGGACTTATAAGTCAAACAATTTTTCCCAACTCGTGGTTGTTTGAACAAATCACACCCAACACGCGCAGATTCACAGCGAAAAGTCTATTTTATCAACAGCGTTAACGGCTATTGATGCCTCTGACAAAATACGCGCATCAGCGACTTAAACGGCACGGGGGAGTAAACAGGGAAGCTAAAACGAACGCGTCCCGCCTAAATGGCGAGACGCTTGGTAAATCAGTAGGACGTCGGTTGCGATTTTTCCGCTTGGATCCGCTGGTAAATCTCTTCGCGGTGAACAGAAACTTCTTTCGGCGCATTAACACCAATACGAACCTGGTTGCCCTTTACCCCTAGCACGGTAACCGTCACCTCATCGCCAATCATGAGGGTTTCGCCAACTCGACGAGTCAAAATAAGCATTCTTTGCTCCTTGAAAGATTATAAAGAGTCGGGTCTCTTTGTCTCCCCGCCATTCTCCATCATGCGCCGTGAAAACATAAACCTGAATGGGGAAACGCACTCCGCCATCTTACTCCAGTGTATCGTTACTTTTAGTTTAGTCGATGTCAGCCGTTTGCGCTGTTTTATCACGACATTTGTTATCACAACAAAGAGCTACGGCCTGCCCGGCTTACAAACTCAAGCGCGGCAGACCGCTATTTCCCCTAGTGCACTTCCCTGGCTTAAGGGGAAACGCCAAAACGAATTTTTTGGCGTTTCGTTGAGATAACACACTATTTATAGTTATAGCCTATCCGTTACCCATGTTTCAACGCTAGATAGTGCCGAAGGTAAAGCGGCAGGGTTGTTGCCCCCGGCTTGTGCCATATCGGGACGCCCGCCCCCTTTGCCACCGACCTGTTGAGCGATAAAGCCAATCAATTCACCCGCTTTAACACGATCGGTCAAATCCTTCGTGACGCCGGAAATCAAACTGACTTTATCCTCTGAGACGGTTGCCAGCACAATGATGGCTGAACCGAGCTGGTTCTTCAGATCGTCTACCATAGTACGCAATAATTTCGGGTCAGTGTTATCTAACTGTGTTACCAACAGTTTCGCACCCTTGATCGCTTTCGCTTGTGAGGAGAGCGAGGCACTTTCCTGGGCTGCCTGCTGTTCTTTCAACTGTTGCAGCTCTTTTTCCAACTGACGAGTACGATCCAGCAGGGAACGCACTTTTTCCGCCACGTTATGGCTATCACCTTTGACCAGTTGGGTCACATCCTGCAATACGTCACTTTGACGATGCAGCGCCGCCAGTGCCCCACTGCCGGTTACGGCTTCAATGCGTCGAATGCCTGCTGCCGTCCCGGATTCAGAGATAATCTGGAACAAACCGATGTCCCCGGTACGTTTGGCGTGCGTACCGCCGCACAGCTCGATGGAGAAATCGCCCATGGTTAATACACGCACGTGGTCTTCATATTTCTCGCCGAACAGCGCCATCGCGCCTTTGGCTTTCGCATCCGACAGCGCCATCACGTTAGTGTCAACGTCGTGGTTGCGACGAATCTGCGCGTTGACGATATCTTCCACCTGGCGGATTTGCGCTGCTGTCATCGCTTCCGGTTGTGAGAAGTCAAAACGCAGGTAGTCATCGTTAACCAACGAGCCTTTCTGCGCAACGTGATCGCCCAGTACCTGACGCAGCGCGGCATGCAGCAAGTGAGTGGCGGAGTGGTTAAGACGAATTCGATCGCGACGTTCGCTATCGACATCAGCGTTGACCGTATCATTGACGCGCAGCGTACCCTGCGTCAGGGCACCCAGATGGCCGATTGCCTGACCAAACTTTTGGGTATTCCCTACGCTAAAACGCACGTTGGCATTATGCAGCGTCCCGGTGTCGCCGACCTGACCACCGGATTCACCATAGAACGGCGTTTCATTGAGGATAACCACGCCCTCTTCACCGGCATTGATGACATCTACTGCCTGGCCATTTTGATAGAGCGCGATAACCGTGGCCTGTTGCTGCGTCTTGTCGTATCCCGTAAACGGCGTTGCCGCATCAACACGAATCAGGGTGTTATAATCGATGCCGAACCCGCTGGTTTCACGCGCGCGCTGGCGTTGTGCTTCCATCGCACGCTCAAAACCTTGCTTATCCACTGTCAGATCGTGCTCACGACACACGTCTTCCGTTAAATCGAACGGGAAACCGTAAGTGTCATACAGGCGGAACGCCGTCTCACCGTCCAGCACGTTCCCTTTCAGGTTTTTGATCTCTTCGTCTAGCAGGCTAAGGCCGCGTTCCAGCGTGCGAGCGAACTGCTCTTCTTCCGCTTTCAGCGCCTGTTCAACCACCGCTTGCTGCTGTTTCAATTCGTCAGCCGCAGATCCCATAACCTGAATCAGTGGCGCAACCAATTTATAGAAGAAGGCGTCTTTGGCCCCGAGGAAATTACCGTGACGCACTGCGCGACGAATAATGCGGCGCAGAACATAACCACGGTTTTCGTTGGATGGCATAACCCCGTCAGCGATCAGGAATGCGCAGGAACGGATATGGTCAGCGATAACGCGCAAGGATTTGTTGCTCAGATCCTGAGTACCAATAATGCGCGCCGCCTCTTGGATCAATGTGGAAAATACATCGATCTCGTAGTTGGAATTGACGTGTTGCAATACCGCAGTAACACGTTCCAGTCCCATCCCAGTATCAACAGACGGTTTAGGCAACGGCACCATGGTGCCATCAGCCTGACGGTTGAACTGCATAAATACCAGGTTCCAGATCTCGATATAGCGATCGCCATCTTCATCCGGGCTTCCCGGAGGGCCGCCCTGAATGTGGTCGCCGTGATCGTAAAAAATTTCCGAACAGGGACCACATGGGCCGGTATCACCCATCTGCCAAAAGTTGTCAGACGCGTACTGACCACCTTTGTTGTCGCCAATACGGATAATGCGCTCAGCGGGTACGCCGACTTCGTTTGCCCAGATGTCATAGGCCTCATCGTCGGTGGCATATACCGTTACCCACAATTTTTCTTTGGGCAGGTTAAACCATTGCGCACCGGTCAGCAGTTCCCATGCATATTGAATGGCATCACGCTTGAAGTAGTCACCGAAGCTGAAATTACCCAGCATTTCAAAGAAGGTGTGGTGACGCGCGGTGTACCCGACATTGTCTAAATCGTTATGCTTACCGCCCGCACGCACGCAGCGCTGTGACGTGGTGGCACGCTGATAGTTACGCTTGTCCAGCCCCAAGAAAACATCCTTGAACTGGTTCATTCCCGCGTTGGTAAACAGTAATGTCGGATCGTTATTCGGTACCAGTGAACTACTGGAAACGATCTGGTGTCCTTTACTCTGGAAAAAATCGAGAAACGCTTGACGGATCTCAGCGGTGCTCTTGCTCATAATTGTCCTGGAATGAAACTAAAAGAACAGATCGTGGGCAAGGCTAGTGCAGCATACTGACGCTACCCGTGCAACTCACGAACAAAAAGTGGGAATAAGATAAATTTTCTTCGGGGGGAAGTAAAACACCGGATGCATTCAATGCGAAAAATTCGTATAAATGTCCTGAATTTCATCATGCGAAAAGCCGCGAGTTAACAAATATCGTTGCTGTTTTGCTTTTTCTTTCCAGTCTATTGGCGGCACATCACCAAATTTACGCGTTGCTACCTGCTGCGCTAAGGCGAACCAGTCAATTTCACATTCCAACAATGCGGATGAAATAACAGAACGCGAAAGGCCTTTCTGACGTAATTCCGCGACAATACGCTGAGTGCCATAGCCTTTTCGGCTTCTTCCATGAATGTAGCGCAGCGCAAACCGCGCATCGTCCAACCAGCCGTGCTCATGACAATATGCCAAGGCGGCATCAATATCAGCGGCGTCAAAGGCCGGATCAATGCGAGCCGTCAACTTACGACGCAACTCTCCTTCGCTGTGATCGCGTACCGCTAACAGGCGCATGGCAATGGTCAGTGCGTTGACAGAGGGGGTTGATGGTGTCATTGAAGGTACATGTTGGTGAGGGAGCACGACAAACGGTAGATACTGCTTGTCATGCTCCTTGCAAGTGACTTAACGCGTTTTAAAATTCGCCGTTACTTTCATTACCCGCGGTTTCTGCATCATCATAGAAACCCGCTTCGCTTGCTGGCGCAGGCACATGATCTTTGTTGTGCAGCAGCATTTCACGCAGCTTTTTGTCCAATTCGGCCGCGATAGCCGGGTTTTCTTTCAGATAGTTGCACGCATTCGCTTTGCCCTGCCCGATCTTGTCGCCGTTGTAGCTATACCAGGCGCCCGCTTTCTCAATCAGCTTATGTTTCACGCCAAGATCGACCAACTCACCGTGGATGTTGATCCCTTCTCCGTACATAATCTGGAACTCAGCCTGTTTAAAAGGCGCAGCCACTTTGTTTTTCACCACTTTCACGCGGGTTTCGCTACCCACCACCTCTTCTCCATCTTTGATGGAGCCAATGCGGCGGATATCGAGACGCACAGAGGCATAAAACTTCAGCGCGTTACCCCCGGTGGTGGTTTCCGGGTTACCAAACATAACGCCAATTTTCATACGGATCTGGTTGATAAAAATCAGCAGCGTATTTGCCTGCTTCAGGTTACCGGCCAGCTTACGCATCGCCTGGCTCATCATGCGGGCTGCCAGCCCCATGTGGGAATCACCGATTTCACCTTCGATTTCCGCTTTCGGCGTCAGTGCCGCCACGGAGTCAACGATGATCACATCCACCGCGCCTGAACGCGTCAACGCATCGCAAATCTCTAACGCCTGTTCGCCGGTATCGGGCTGAGAACACAACAGGTTATCGATGTCGACACCCAGCTTTTTGGCATAAATCGGATCGAGCGCATGTTCAGCATCGATAAATGCGCAGGTTTTACCTTCACGCTGTGCAGCAGCGATAACTTGCAGCGTTAATGTGGTTTTACCTGACGATTCTGGTCCGTAAATTTCAACGATACGCCCCATTGGCAGTCCACCCGCCCCCAAGGCAATATCGAGAGACAGGGAGCCGGTAGAGATCGTTTCAACGTCCATTGAGCGGTCTTCGCCCAGACGCATGATAGAACCTTTACCAAATTGCTTTTCGATCTGGCCCAGCGCAGCCGCCAATGCCTTTTGTTTGTTCTCGTCAATAGCCATTTCTACTCCTGTCATGCGGCGTAACGCTCTCGCTACACGGCCGCGCGCTTTATGTGACTGACACTGGTATGTAATCAAACAGGCGTGTCACCGAATCATTAACAGCATTATACTGTATACGCATACAGCATCAAGATTATTTTTGCAGAAATCCATCCAAAAGTATCTGAAGTGCGAAACGCACTGCCTGAAGCCGCACAGCATGCCGGTCGCCGAGAAACAACATTTCACGCGCCAGCAGGTTACCGTGCTTGTCGCACCAGCCAAACCAGACGGTGCCAACGGGTTTTTCGTCAGAACCGCCGTCAGGGCCTGCTATGCCGCTCACGGACAGTGAATAATCGGCCCCCGCCACGCGCAATGCCCCCTGCGCCATTTCCCGTACCGTCTGTTCACTCACCGCGCCGTACTGAGCAAGCGTTTGCTCACTGACACCGATGAGCCGCTGTTTGGCCTGGTTGCTGTAAGTGACAAATCCATAGTCAAACCAGCCGGAACTCCCCGCGACATCAGTAATCGATTTCGCTATCCAGCCTCCGGTACAGGATTCTGCACAGGTCATCTTGGCACCCAACGCGGTCAGGCGCGCACCAATCTGGGCGCTTAACTGCAAAATCTCGGCTTCCATGTTCACTCCACGTTGATTGAGGATATAGCATCACAGCGTATCATTTTCACACGGGTTCGCCCTCCCCCGCCACGCTGTTGCGTGCCTTATTCCAGAATTCGGCGCGAAAAGTAAAGGGGGCGGAGGGAGAGGCATACCCATTGGGAGGTTAAGACGCGAGGGAATGTAAAATGGCTAAAGGGGTTTTGCGGGATTACATGCAACCCGCACAGCTGGTACAACGCCAATCCTGCGGATTGATCGCCTGATAAAAAAAGCGGAAATAGCACTCTTCAATCGGAACCTGGTTATTTTCGAAACAGTCGGCCAACCAGTCTACATTTTCTACAATCCAATCATCTTCATCCAATCCGTCACGATATAATTCATCCTCAGGATCGATGATCGAATATATTCCCAGCGTTCCCAGATGTTTTTCCTGATAGGACGTTGGCAGACTAAATGCATTGGACTGAAAGGTAATGATCCAGTGCCCATGGCACAGGAGGTTACCGTTGCGGCTCCATGCAGCTGTGAATGGATTATTCATGTTATTAATCCCCTCTCCCAAAAAAGCGGAGGGGAAATTAACACGAGACGGGCGGCAAGTAAATAATCCGTAAAGAGTAAGGGGAAATGTTAATTATCTCGGCGAAATAGATGTATATTTCGCCATTCAATAAAGCAAACTTAAATAACAGCATTGATATATCGCAATAAAACAGATAATAATAACAAGAGAGTACGGGTATTTTTTCAAGGCTCTTTTTATCCGTTCTGTATATCCGTCATGAAAATGTCACAGTGAGCGATTATCGTGTGCGGATAATAATAACAGACGATAGCTCGTAAACGACATGCTGCCCCGCCTCGGGGCTTTTTTCCCCTGACGCGGAGAATGTTCATGACGTTTCCCTCCATCCGACGCCTACGAACGTCAGACTGCCCTGCCTTCAAACAGCTACGACTCGAAAGCCTGCTTAATCACCCTGACGCTTATCAGGCATCCTGGGAAGAAGAAAGTCAGAAAAATGACGCGTGGTTCAATGCGCGTATCAGGCAAAATGTCATTTTCGGCGCTTTTACGCCCGAAGCGCGCCTGATTGGCCTGTGCTGCTATAGGCGCCCCCAGACGCTGAAATCCGCCCACAAAGGCATTGTGTGGGGCATGTATGTGGCACCAGACTACCGGGGTAAGGGGATTTCCCTGCAATTGCTCAATCACACCATCTCACACGCTCGCTCGCGGGCGCACATACTATTGCTGAGCGTGACATCCTCCAATCTGGCAGCGTATCGCTTGTATCAAAAGGCCGGTTTTTGCCAATATGGACAGGAGCCGGATGCCATGAAGCTGGGCGACATCTACTACAGTGAACGCCTGATGTTCTTCCCTTTGCGTTAGCTACGCGTCTGCCAGAAACAGGGCAAACCTTGCCTAAGCGGAAAGAAGCGGCAAAAATAACCAGCAATGTTGTAAGCTGTATGTCCACATCACTGAGGATCCTGCGTGCCATCTTCTTTCTTTAAATCATTGGGTTTTGCCAGTAAGCGCGCTCCTGATGCCTTAAGCGGGAGCATCACTATCGCGCATTCTGCTGATGCACTGTATGCCTTGTGGCGCAAGCCGGAAACGCTGCCGGTGCTGATGAGCCACTTTGCGACGATCACTATCCTTAACCAGACGGATTCCCTGTGGCGAGCCAACACGCCGCTCGGCTCGCTGCTGGAGTGGCGAGCACGCATCGTGGAAGAGAAACCGGGAGAAGCCATGCATTGGCGTTCACTCCCTGGCGCATTGGTTCCGAACGAAGGGAGGCTGACGTTCTCGCCGGCGCCCAATGGCGAGGTTAACGTCACCTTGTGGATTCGATTTACACCGCCAGGTGGACTGATCGGCAGAAAAGTAGGCCAGCTGTTCACGTTATTTTCAAACGATATGCTGAAACAAACGCTGGAGCGCTTTAAAAAAATGGCCGATGAGCAATAATTGCCGTCAGCTTAACGCACCTGACTACGCTGCCACTGTTTGCTCTATCGCCAGAAGAGCAGTGCCCAATAAGCATTGGAGACCCTATGCTGGAACTCATTAAGACCGTGGGGCTGGGCCTGGTGTTGATTTTGCCCTTGGCCAACCCGTTGACCACCATTGCGGTATTTCTTGCCCTGGCGAGTGACATGAGTGAGGGAGAGCGTAACCGGCAGATATTTCAAACCTCACTGTACGTGTTTATCATCATGATGGTGGCCTTTTATGGTGGGCAACTGATCATGAATACCCTGGGCATATCAATTCCCGGCTTGCGCATCGCTGGTGGACTGATCGTGGCCTTCATCGGTTTTCGCATGCTCTTCCCACCCCACCAACGAGAACACGGGCCTGAAGCCGCCAGCAAGGCGGATGAAATCAACCGAAGCCCTTCAGCAAACCGGGTTAATATTGCCTTTGTGCCACTGGCCATGCCCAGTACCGCGGGGCCCGGCACCATCGCGCTCATCATCAGTACCGCCTCGCAAATTAAAAGCGGGGTGGCGATTACCCCCTGGATCGTGACGGTTGCCCCCGTCCTCACCTTTCTGATGACCAGCGTGATCCTTTGGGTATGCCTACGCAGCTCTGGCTACATTGTGCGTCTGCTGGGCAAAAGCGGTATTGAGGCCATCGCGCGTTTGATGGGATTCTTGCTGGTATGTATGGGGGTTCAATTTGTCATCAATGGCATGCTGGAGATCGTGACTACCCTGTCAGCCAAATAACAGATAAAAAAAACCCGCCTCGAGGGCGGGAAAAGTGACTCTCTTGACAGGGATGGAAATCACAACATTGACAAGGGATGTAGAGACAATAGCAGATGAAATGTATAGAAGTGTCTGTGCGAGGTAAGGTTAGCCGGAGGGATGTAAAGCGTGATTTTCAAACATAACGATTTGCATCATCAGGGGAGCCTCTTTCAGGAATTAGTCTGACCAATAACGCGTTAGGGCGTCTGGCAGACAGGTTTACCATCATCAAGGAACCACGAATGAAATTATTTACCTATGAGCATTGCCCGTTCTGTGTGAGAGCCAGAATGATTTTTGGACTGAAGCACACAGCGTTTGAATTGGCGATCATCATGGAGGGGGATGTGGAAACGCCGACGCGGATGGTTGGCCGCAAAGTGGTCCCTATTCTGCAAAAAGAGGATGGCAGCTTCATGCCTGAAAGCATGGATATTGTTCACTACGTAGATAGTCTGAAAGCACCGCGAGTCGCAGACCAGCCGGTAGACAGTGCCATTGAAGCATGGTGCAAATCAGCCTCTGGCGTGGTGTTCAAACTGGCGGTTCCGCGTTTCACTGAAGGTGAATTTGCCGAGCTGGCAACACAACCGGCTCGTCAGGCTTTCCGGCAGCGTGAAGAAAAAGCGTTTGGCGACTTACAGGCACTGCTGGCGGAAACACCGGCCCTGATTCGCGACGTTGAGCAAAAATTGGCAGAGTTGGAAACCTTACTCCCTGCGGACGAGACCTTCTCAACCACGGACTTTATCCTGTTCCCCATCCTGCGATCGCTGACTATTGTAAAAGGCATTCACTACGGACCTCGTGTGAGTGAATACCTACATCGTGTCGCCGCCGCCGCCCAGATTGATTTACTGACAGCCCAGGCGCGCTAATTCACTGCGGCACACCCCATGCGCTCAGAATAGCCGGGGTAGGCATGACAGTGACGGGATTGCCCGGCAGGCTGAGCCCCGCCCACACTTCATTATGCTGACCGATGAGCTGCTGGGCGCTGGCATAAGTACGATCCGCCGTGGTGTGGGCATCCGCCACCACGGTAATCGCATAACCTTTGCTGGCCCCCACCTTGATCGTGGTATCTACGCAATAATCGGTCGCACAACCGCACACGGTAAAGGCGCGGGTTCCCAGGCGCTGTAAAAGATCATCCAGCGTCGTATGCCAAAACGCATCACAGGCGGTTTTAGTGACATAGTGCGCATGCGCTGGCTGGTGTAATTCTGGGATGATTTGCCATAAATCACCGTCAACGCACATTTCTCCTTCGGCATGCTGGATGAAAATAACAGCGTCGGCGGCATCAATCAGCTGATTGATCAATGCAGCCTTGCCCTGTTTATCGTAACGTGGCACCGCAAAAACCCCGACTTGCATATCAACCACGACCAAAACGTTATTTTTCATCATCACCTCAACGTAAAAAAGCCAAGGTTGTGTGGCTGTCACACGACCTTAGCTTGATGCATAATTAGCTTTATGCAAAAAAGTTACGCGGTTTGCAAATCGCCGCAAAACCCTTAACGACTGAGGCTTGCGCCCCCGCCTTTTTTCATCACGCCACGGATCTCCGATTCCTGTACCAGGTTCAAGTCACCGCTAATCGTCAATTTCAGAACGCTGGCCGCAATCGCAAAATCGATGGACTCCTGAGCGTCAAACTGATGCAGGATACCGTGCATCAACCCGGCGCCGAAAGCATCACCTGCCGCAACGCCTTCCATCACGTGCAGGTTATAGCGCGTCGTTTCGTGAAACTCGCCATCACGCAACAGCAACCCCATCCATTGACTGTCTTCGACCGAGCGAATATTACGCAGTACGCTGGCAACCATTTTACATCCCGGATAACGGCGCGTGACCTCCAGCATCCCCTCTTTAAACGCATCAATCTGTTCGATGCCACGCGACATGTCGCCATCAAAGGCTTTTATACCCAGCGTGGCTTCAAAATCCTCATCGTTGGCAATGCAAATCGTCACGTAGTTCATCAGTTTTGACATGACACGCTGCGCTTTTTCCGCAGACCACATTTTGCCGCGATAATTCATATCGCACACTACCGGAATATTATGCTGTTGGCAGTAAAGGCAAGCGGTGGTCACGGCCTGTTCCAGTTCAGCAGAAATTGCCGGCGTGATGCCCGAGAAATAGAAGAAATCGACGTCTTGCAGCAGTGTTTCCCAATCAAACTCGGTTTGATTGGCGGTAGCAAATGCGCTGCCTGCGCGATCGTAAACCACGTTGGTAGAACGGACGCTGGCCCCTTTTTCAAAAAAGTAGATCCCCAGACGGGGGCCGCCGCGTAACACTTTATGCGTATCGACGCCGTATTTACGCAACGTCGAGAGTGCCGTTTCGCCCAGCAAATTTTCCGGCAGCTTGGTGAGATAAGCAGAATCATTGCCTAACAGAGCAAGGGAAACCGCCACGTTAGCCTCTGCGCCACCGTAAACCGCTTCGAATGCATCGGACTGCATAATACGGTTATTGCCCTGCGGCTTGAGCCGCAACATCATTTCCCCAAACGTTAATACTTTCATTTTTCATCCATCTTTAGGTTTATTACGCCATGACGCGTGATTATTCTACTTTGTCATAATTTGGCCGGTACAGGTACGATAAATGGCAATAACTAATGAGCGTTATGGACTAACCACGTCGGTATTTATTCCAACACCGCATATATACCCTCAATAATTTGCGTTGCAGGAAGGCGATAAGTGAAAGAACCCCGATGAACTTACTCAGGTAAGTGATTCAGGTGAGCGAGCGCAGTCAACGCGCCTGCAACTTGAAGAATGACGGGTATAACATGGACATTATTGATAGCACCGCTGTCGAAATGCAGCATGAGAGCCAGTTACACAAACGAAACAAATCACCCTCACTACAGAAAAAGACACGCAACATAAACATCCATGACGGGTTCGCTATTTGGCGCACGTGGAGCCATTTCTATTTCATATTATCTAACACTGGCGCGTTGCGTATGATAACAAAAGGTGAAAAGAGTGGTAATACCACGCTAATCGCCACCATAAAACGATAATTATCAAAAAGCATCATGAGGAATATATGCGGTCAATGAAAAATATCTCTCTCGGTGTTCTGCTAAGCGCTGGCTTCTCTACCATTATTGTCATCGGCCTGCTGGTTGCCGCCTTTGGACGGATCGCGTTGAGTAAAACCAGCGATCACATTGAATATTATGAGAAACACCATTTAACCAATCTTATTTCAATGCAGGATTTAAAGGATAACCTAAACAGCGCCACCAAAGCCGCATTAATCATGGCCTTCCAGGATGATATTAACAGTCAGGCAGAAAGTGAAGCCGTGGTCGAACAAATGCTGGGAGGCAACAAGCTGCTGCTAACACGGTTAAAAGAAACAATCTTGCTGCCAAATTTGCTCGCGACACTCGATAATTTTAACAAAACCTACGCTGACTATATCGCCATCACTCAGCAAACCGTGAATCTGGCAAAAAATGGTCAACTGCTGGATGCGCAATCTCTGGCGATAGAGAAGTTACAGCCAATACAAATGAGGCTGTTTCAAGAAATTTCAGCCATGATCCAACAGCAACAAGATAGCACCACTCAAGCGGCGGCCGAATCGACGCAGGGTGCACGCCTGTCTGGCAATATACAGTTGCTATTGGCTGCCATCGCAGCGCTATTGGGCATGACCATCGCAGGGTTGACGACGCGCCATATTAAAAGGCAACTGGGCGGCGAACCGGCTTACGCCATGCAGGTTGTACAACAAATAGCGCAAGGTAATCTAGCCACACACATTACGATTCCCGCTGGACAGCAAACCAGCCTGTTATCCGCCATGCAAGAGATGCGCGACAATTTACGCAACATTGTGCTGGAAGTCCGCGACAGCAGCGAATCTATCTCCGTGGGGGCTAACGACATTGCAGCCAGCAGCACCAATTTGAGTCAACGCACTGAACAGCAAGCGGCCAATTTACAACAAACCGCCGCATCGATTGAACAAATCAGCCAAACCATTCATCAAAATGCAGATACCGTGCGGACCACAACGCAGCAAGCGGACACCGCCAGCAACATTGCCGCCAAAAGCGGTGAAGCCATCGCCGATATCGTACAAACCATGAGTGAGATTAGCCAAAGCTCAAACAAGATCAATGAAATCATTGCCGTCATTGATGGTATTGCTTTTCAAACCAATATCCTGGCGCTCAATGCTGCGGTTGAAGCGGCGCGAGCCGGAGAACAAGGGCGCGGTTTTGCCGTGGTGGCTGGAGAAGTTCGCTCTCTGGCGCAACGTTCTGCATCTGCGGCAAAAGAAATTAAAACGCTCATTCAGGATAGCGTCGGCTGCGTGAATAACGGTTCACAGTTGGTCAGTCGAGCCGGTGCGACTATTGACGAACTGGTAAAACAATCGCGCCACGTCGCGGTGAGCGTGAATGAGATTGGCGTGACCACACAAGAACAGGAGCAAGGCGTCAGACAAATCAATGATGCCGTCAGCCAATTGGATCTCGTCACCCAACAAAATACGGTTTTGGTGGAAGAATCAAGCAGCGTTGCCGACGGTTTACGCGATCAGGCGCAACACCTGGTCTCCTTGATGAGCGTATTCCAGGTAAATGCGTCACGCCCCTCAGCCGGGAGAAACCCAACAGTCACGACACCGCCACTCGGTTTAGCACTGCAAAAGAGAAATATTGCCTGATATTTTCACACGAGGTTGCCATCGCTGTCATGACCGGCGACGGGCAACCTCCTTCTCGCCAGCCTTTCTTCTGTCCCCCCCTTGCCACTGCACGCCGATTCGCGATGCGTTCTACCCCTCAAAAACGTCAAATATAAGTAGGGCCACGGCAATTCTTACCTGAAAAGACTAATATTAAAGCGGTTTCTGGCCGATATACAGTAAGTGACAGGTAAATTGTCCAGGGTCGGGCACTGCCAGATAGGAATCAGGTTAAACGTCTAGAAAGAAGATTAGTCAATTGAAAAATAATAAAATAGTCACTAAGCCTATCTAGAGGGTTACTATGTATTCATTTGTTGCACGTCAGCCT
The DNA here is from genome assembly GCF_025962655.1 of Candidatus Symbiopectobacterium sp. NZEC151. Lineage (GTDB taxonomy): Bacteria > Pseudomonadota > Gammaproteobacteria > Enterobacterales > Enterobacteriaceae > Symbiopectobacterium. The sequence goes on from NZ_JAGFPE010000009.1 coordinate 34,727, forward strand.
ATTTTGAATAAAAACCTCCAGCCCGTCGCTTATGAGCTGCTCTTCCGAGATGGTATTCGCAATGCGTTCCCCGACGTCACCCCAGAATACGCCACCGCACAAATCATAACGGAACAGTTTTTAACGAATTCATTAAGTCGACTGGTGGACGATCACATCAGCTATATCAACGTTCCACATCAGATGCTCACCAATGGCCTGGTTGAGGCATTACCGCCAGAAAAGGTGGTACTGGAAATTCTGGAAAACGCACCGCCTGATGACACTTTACTGGCCTCGGTAAAGCGTTTGAAAAAGAGAGGCTTTAAGCTCGCCCTGGATGATTTTCTGATGGCTCCCGAATGGGATCGTTTTCTTCCTTATATTGATGTGCTGAAATTCGATCTGACGCTTTCTTCCTTTGCCGACATCGGCTCCTACATCAACAAACTCCCCTACCGGCACATCACCCTTCTCGCGGAAAAAGTCGAGACGCGTGAGCAATTTTCTCAGGCAAAGCAATTAGGTATTTCTCTGTTTCAGGGATACTTTTTCAGCAAACCAGAAATCATTCAATCGCGCCGACTATCAGTCAATAATTACAATGTATTACAGCTACTTAGCGAGGTAAATAAACAGGAATTAAATTACGAGCAGATTGAAAAATTGCTCAGTAAAGACCTGTCACTCGCTTACAAAGCAATGCGGTATGTCAATAATATCAGGCTGCGCAGCAATTTAAGCCTGATGCCGCTCCAGGCTAATTTTCGCTATATCGCCATGCTGCTGGGACAAAAAGAGTTACGCCGATTTATCTCACTGGTGACGATAACCAGCCAAAGTGATAAAGATAAATCCTTTGAACTGTATCGGCTGAGTTTGTTAAGAGCGAAGTGCTGTGAACTTATTTCGCTGCATCAGAATAAGCAAGATGACCCCATCAATGCTTTTTTATGCGGTCTGTTCTCCCCGCTTGAAGCTATTCTTGACTGCCCGATGCCACTTTTACTGTCGGAAATAGCGCTGCCTAATGAGGTAAAACAGGCGCTGCTTGAAAACACCGGCACCTATGCACGTTACCTCATGCTGGCAACAGAATATGAAAAACAGCATTGGCAAGAGGTAAATACGCTTATCTCGGAGCTGAAGATCACCGAGCAACAGATGATACACATCGTGCTAGATGCCACGCTGTGGGCTGATGAAATGCTGCAAATAGGTCAAATGAATGAGAAGAAGGGGGAATAATCCCCCTCGTTCATGCAGTCTGTTATTGGATACTACGATGGGAAACAGATCCGTTTTCCATCAGGATTAAAACGTTTCCCAATTGGCATTGTCTGATTTGGTCTGCACCTTCGCGGATGCCGGTAACGATGCGGGCAAGACTGCACTTTTCGAGGATTGTGCCGCCCCCTGAGCGCGCGTTGCCTCCCTAATTTTAAAGGTCGCCACGGCCTGGCGCAGGTAGTTAGCCTGATCTTCCAACGCCGCCGCCGCTGCCGCAGATTGCTCTACCAAGGCCGCATTCTGCTGTGTTACGCCATCCATTTCCGCGACAGCCTGACTGACCTGCTCAATGCCTCTGCTCTGTTCATCTGAGGCGGTGGCGATCTCGCCCATGATATCGGTGACGCGCGTTACGGCAGTCACGATCTCTTTCATGGTTTCCCCCGCATCCTGGACTTGCTCAGAGCCCGTGTTGACGCGGCTAACCGAATTCTCGATCAAGCTTTTTATCTCTTTTGCTGCCTGAGCACTTCTCTGGGCTAAATTGCGCACCTCTCCGGCCACCACCGCAAACCCGCGCCCCTGCTCACCGGCTCGAGCCGCCTCAACCGCCGCATTAAGCGCCAAAATATTGGTTTGAAACGCGATGCCATCAATCACATTGGTAATATGCGCAATCTGTGTAGAACTGTCAGAGATATCTTTCATGGTGGTAATAACGGTATTAACGACGTGCCCACCTTTCTGTGCGGTTTCTGATGCATTTTTTGCCAGCGCTGCCGCTTGTCGCGCATTATCGGTGTTCTGTTTTACTGTTGCCGTCAGCTGTTCCATGCTTGCAGCCGTTTCTTCCAATGCGGAAGCCTGCTGCTCGGTTCTGGATGAAAGGTCATTACTGCCCACTGAAATTTCGCTGGCCCCGGTATAGATACTGTCAGAGCTGGTGCGAACGTCGCTCACCGTGGTGATTAATGAACTTTGCATCTCTTTTAAACTTGATGCGAGCTGACCAATTTCATTCTTACTTTCTGCCTGTATGGACTGTGTAAGATCGCCTCCGGATATCGCGCGAATATGATGGATAACGCGGCTTAACGGCTGGAAGAGAATACGCTGGAGCACACCCCACGCGCTCACCACCACCAAAATCAATGCAAACGCAATGCTCCCAATCGTCCATTGCATCGACACAAAGCTGGAGAGGTTTTCACGCTGCCCGGCGCTGACCAAAATGTTATTCTGCTCCCGCCAGGTGTTATAGCTCTGTTCTAAATTGTCCTGTGCCAGTTGAGCATCAAGATTGCCATAAGCGTCATAGTCGCCACGTTGCAGATATTGGATAGACATTTTAAAAATATCATGCAGTTGGCGATAATCATTCTCCACTTTTTTAGCAATGGCATCGCTCTGCCCTTCTAGTCGGGGGGAAGACTGATAGCGAGTAAACTGCTTTTCGGCCGTATCAAGCGTAGTGGTGGCTGTTGCCAGGAGAGCATTGATTGCTGCTATGGATTTTTCGTCTTTCTGGTTTTTCAAAAAACGGATGGCTACGCGGGTGACGACAACACGAGTTTTTACAAGCGATTGAAAACTATCAGTAAGTTGTTCTTGCTGAAAACTTAGGATCTCAGATTTTTGAAAGTTTTGTTTATCGTTATTTACCGAGGAGTAAAACAGTATGCTGGTAATTATCTGCAATAAAATAAAGACAGCAAAGGCAATCGAAATCCCTGTGATGACTTTAACGTTTTTGAACATGGTTTGCCTCTTTGGTCTAGGAATAGATGCCTAGAGGCAATATCGTCAATGAACCGCTTTTCTTGATTACATTTACGTAACACAGCGGCAGATATCAAAAATGATGAAGAGACGCCCATCACCATGATAAACATGACAATTATCTTATATTAAACGCTTTTTGGTGGGAGGAAACGTTATAAAAAATCAACATTCACATTAACAAACGTCAAAAATTGAAATAACAACATGAATTTTAAGTAAAAAAAAACACTTCCAGATCCTGACTCTTAAAAAAAATTAATGAGTCATCTTCCTAATTATTTCCTTTACTTCCATCCCATGCTCCGAATTTTTCTGCATCCTTTGCACAAAAACTCGCTGATAGAGCCATGCATCTATGCACTTTTTCACATCAGCCTTATCAGGTTGGCAGTGAAATTCAAAGATCATTCTTTTTTCTTTTGAAAACAACACCAAACTACTTTCAAACTCGAGAAAATCAAGATCTTCTATCTGGTAGGCTGTTTTAAACGCAGAGCAGATGTAATGTATATCCATATAATATCCACCAATATTTTTATAATTTCATATTGCTATATAGCATAAATATCATTAAACCGTGCATCTTAATCATTTTATTGTGATACACATTTAGTTTGCGTTGAAATATGAGATTCCCTTTCTAAAAAACCCGACGGTAAGTTAACAAATTCAGGTCATACCCTCTCAACATCCCCGATCTACTCAAAAAGGCTAAAACAACCCCAGAAATACAATAACAAACAAAGGATACATTACCGAATGAGGATACCCATATACTCAAATGGCATTTAATTTCAATTCACATACCAAAATCAATAATAAAAAACCCGTCATTAATCATCAGCGTATCGATTACATCATCCAGGATGCTAAGGAAAAGGAATTTCCGACATGGACTCTCGAGAATCTCATTTTTTCAGCTATTATTGCTGGATGCTTTGTTGTACCTGGGTGCACAACTCCAGCAACCTCATTATAACAATACCCGATGAAATCACAAGATGATTTATATTTTTCAATATCCTTTACCAGAGCCAGAGCTTTACATAACTCTCCGAGACGCGCATAGAGTAACGCCAGTAATCCCCGCATGATGGTATTCCCAGGTGAATCAGTGCTGAGCGTATCCTCTCCATATCTTACCGCCTCCTGGGTATCACCCAGGAGATAATTGATGATAACATGCAATATTTTAGGAGAGTAAAACGCATCATTGAGATCCATGCACATATTATTCATCTGCATTGCTTTTTCTAAATCACCTTGTCTCACAAGATGGCAAGCATAGTAATAATAAACCTCTGCAACAGTGGGAGCTAATAACATAGCCAAATGAAACTTGCTTGCCGCTTCCTTATTATTTTCAGCGCAAAGTAACAACCCTTGTAAAGAGAGGGCAATAACGTTGTTCGGCTCACTCGCTAATATCTTACCGACAATGATCATCATTTCATGTCGGACGCTTTCGTAGTCCATCAAGCCCAGGTTGGCTACTGCATAGTAAGAACCAGCGATGCGACACAGTTCACTGATACTGGTATCGCCATGTCGTCTTAAGTTTACCGCTTGGGGCATAAACTTCTCGAGCGCTGATAGTGAGAATTGCAATGCATCATGCTGCGCCACTTTTGAGCTCAAAGGATGTACGTTGACCGTCGCCGGATCCATTCCCATCGATGGATCAATCACAGACAAAAGCGTAAGAATAGCCCGGCATAACAGCCGGTAATTGATGTGATGATCGCTCGTGAAATGGACGCCTTCACGATATAACACCGAATGATCCTTTGCCCGCGTCAGTTCAAGCCGGATGATAGATTTTTCACCATGCCGGATTTCCATTCCGGAGATATAATAGTCTGCCTGTGATTTTTCGATTGCAGACAGGTAGCTGCTGTAATCTTGAACGCTACGCGTCAGACAAGACGAAACAACATTAATGGGCAAATCCAGGCAATGCAACCAATCAATCAATTGATCGTGGAGTGAAATGGCCTGGTATCGATGCTGCATTTCAAAGATAAACAATGCAATATTGCATGCTCTCTTTTCAACTGAAGCATCAAATGCGGCCATGTCGCTGTGGCCCGCAGTCAAGGCAGGCAAAGTCGTTTTAGCAGGGAGATTGACGACTTGAACGTCAGGGACAAAACGATAGCCCTTGCCGTAGATATTATCGATAAACCTTTGTTTTCCTGAATGACCCAGTGTGCGGCGCAGAACATAAATACAACGCGTCAATGACTCATCTGAGACCAATCCCCCTTTCCACACATGTTCAATTATTGCATCTTTTGAAATAACGGCGTGTGCGTTTTGTAACATAAAGAGTAATACAGCACTCTCTTTAGGCGCTAGATAGATAGCGCCTTTATCTTTTGTCAGTAATTGACCATTATGAAAAGAAAAACCTTCAAATATAAATTGATGAAATTCCATTTTTACTATTCCTTACGAAATAGAGGCATAACTTTGCGCAATAAAGGAATAACGCATACACTCATCTAACAGTGCTATTCCCAACAAGCGGTAATGACTTTACTTCGGTTTTTTAGAGCAAACAGATGAAACGCTGCTTAAAACGTTTTTCAGGCATATCAGCAGAACAAAAGTGGCAGAACCAACGTCACAGATAATATACGAGAATCGATAATTTTAATCACCGAATTCATTGGTAAGTCCAGGCTAAAACACTAAAAATTCCGAGTAAAAAAAACAACCCCTTCATCAATATAAAATACTGAAAAATTAGTTTAAATTAAAATTTAGTATCGTTAGTTGGCAATATCACTTACATAATAAGTAATTATTGACAGACATTTCCCACTGGTGTTGCTCTCTCGGTTTGGCAGCCACACCCGAAGATTTCTCAACACGCATGTAATCTATGCTATGTGTAGGCATACCAGCCAGCTTTACCTTGTCACATATCATGGTTTTTTTGCCGGGATCTTGCATTGTCGCGCGAATACGCTCCCAAAATTGGCTGACCTGCTTTTCGGACAACTGTGCCAAGGCTTCACCTAAGCGTTTTCCATGTGCCATCTTGGCATATTGTGTACCAATACGGCTTGCATCAAACCACGTGTAGCTCCCCGCCAGGGCATAAAGGAATACCGCTCGATCGAACTTCTGAGCACGAACGCATGCGTTCATTTCAGCATAAAGCGCATCGGGTCCCCCGGAAGCAGCATAAAGCGGATCGGTACGGCATGTTTGTCCTGCAAACTCTAGGCCAGCACTAGCACTGTTTCCGCTATTGCCAGCAGCGCTATCTGGAAGTGAACGAGTTGCAGACTGACATCCCACCAACAACAACGATAGAAACAACGTGCTGGCGGCGAAAAAAACAGGTTTACCAGTCATGATTTTCATCAGGATCGAGCCCATCTGATAACAAGACTTTTTGCATCCAGTCGTTGTACATAAACCGCATACCCCAATCATTTTTTTTCTCCTCATCTAACTCATTGATTATATCGGTGATTTGTTTAATTTCCCCATCAGTTTCATAAAGATAAACGGTGGAGTTTGATAGAGAATTAATCGTTGTCATTGCTTATTTTTCCTTGATTATCATCATTTTCCGATATCAACACCTCACTCGGTGGTGAATACATTTCAAGTTGCGCATAAAGCTTTTCCAATGTTTGCTGGGAAAGCTGTTCACAACTTTCATACATTGATTGTGTGTCAAAAAAAGTATCTATTTGATTATCAACAAACGTTTCTGGTAAAAATTCGACCAGTTGCTCACGATACTTAAATACATATCGTAAATCTTGATGATACTCAAAAATGACGCCCCCTCGATGCATACTATCAATATAGGCCATTAATCTGCGTTTATAGCGGCGTCTGTCGTCAGGAAGAAGAATATAAAAAGGCGTTTTGTCATCTCGACCATCAATCTCATCGGCCCAGCTTTCAAACAAGGCACAAATCACGCTCTCCTTATTGACCGTGTCACTCAGCAAGCGCTTTGCTTGTTGGCGAACCTGCCCGTAGATTTCGTTCACAATGCCTTGTTTGTCCTCAATAAAACGGGTTACTGTTTCAATTGAGGTCATGACTCCGTGTTCATAACCATTGCGATAGGCCTGCTGACGAATTGCCTCAGCATCACGATTCGCCTCTCTGATAATCTTTTTGGCATGTTCTCGGGCCTGAGCAACTACGCTGATTTTCAGATTATGCGTTACACGGTTCTTGTTTGCTAACAGCACATTTTCTTGCAGCATATCAGCATATGACGTATCAACTTCTTTGAACATGTTGAATGGCCATCCTCATGACTAATTCATTATCACCGGTTAATAGTGGTGGCGCATTTCCGCTATCGTCGTCCGGTGGAAACAATAATGGCAGTCGTTCTCTTATTACCGTCGAGACAGAAGAGGAGAATAAATCAATTTCTCTTTTAGCGCACAACGCATATTGCTCAAGAGAATAAGCAGACGCATCCACCTGCTTATTATCAAGAAAATTCAACAGCGAAAACTGCCTGACAGATTTTTCAAGCTTCCACCAGATTCCACACTGAAAAAGAGTGCTCTTATGGCGTTGACAAGCGACCATAAAAGCCGCTTTGGGCAGCAAATGCCAATGCGCAGCTAAATATCGCTCTCTTTCATTATCTAGATCGAGCGGTTCAACCGAAAGGGAAAAATTTTCGATTAAAATATCATTTATAATTCGATGACACCCTGGCGTCGAAAAACCTGGGGGCAGCGAAAAACGTTTGGGATGAATCCAGGATACCGGATTATATATAACATTCAGAACATTAACGTGTTCCCGTTGCGCTTTATGCGTGACGCTTTCCATGAGATTCAAACACTCCGTTATTTTCTATCTTCAGGAGCATCTACACTCGGAGTGGGATCATCCGATGTGCGTTTATTATTACTCTGAATCGGGATATGCTTCTTTAGCTTACCAAAAAATGCATGATGGCTTTGACTAATAAATAACAGTACAGCAGCTAACAAGGCAACGGTTACCACACCAAGGCTTATTAACCATGTCGGTGTGTTAGACTTGGTCGCCTGAATGGATACCGGTGCATGCCGCTGAACATCATTGATCCTGGATAATACGACGGAAATATTATCGTAACTAACATCTTCAAAGCTATTCTTGAGAAAGCGTTTTACATCACTGATCAATAAGGTGGTATCAGTAATGCTGTTATCATGATTGAGCAACGTTGAAAGATGAACGGGCGACTTTTTCCTATCGCCATCGCTGGAGCTCATATCATAGCTGACATGTACGCGAGCAGAAGCCACCCCTGAAATTGACAACAATGAATGTGCCAGTCGTTGCTCAATGCCGGAATAGAGACGCGCCTTTTCAGCACGCGGAGAAGAAACCAGCGCATCGGCAGGAAACATCTGCGCAATATCGATCGCCGGTGGACGTGGCAGCCCATAGGTATTCATTAAATCAACAGAAGCCGAAAAATCTTGAGAACTGACAGAGAGACTGTATCCCTCTTTTTTGATCTCATTTTTGTCAACCTTGATGTTATTGCGCTGTAAAAGCGCAATAACTTCATTAGCCTGTTGTTGATCTAACCCTTTCAGCAAAACATCTTGCTTACAACCTACAAGAAAGACTGCCAGTATGGGAAATAACAGGTATTTATGCATGATTATGAACGTAATAATGTTTCAACAGTACTGACCCCTTTACGGGTCAATGTACTAATGAGTGATACATGTAAGTTATAGTCAGAAGTTCGCTGTTGAAGTTCTGCCAACATTTCAGGGTCTGTTGAAGCATTGGTGTTCTCCAACAATGAGAGCACGTCACGCTGTTCCGCAGACATATTTACCGATTCCCGCGCATAAGCGCGAAGAAGACGATCTTCCAATGACACATGGGCAGATTCTGGCATGGTAATATCATGCCAATTGCCAGACAGCTGTGTCACCATACTGGTGTTATGATTCATAGCCTATTCCTGGTAACAACATTAACGGAAGTTGGTGATAATCGCCGAACCCACATCTTTGTAGACCTTCACAACGTTAGATTGCGCATTACGGTACAGCGTATACTCTGATAAGCGCGATTGATAAATCGCCAACAGCTCTGGATTGGAGGGATCCTTTGCCAGTTCGCCTAGCGCCAGCTCCAATTCTGAGTTAAGTTCTGTCACACCTTTATCAAACGTTGATGATTTATTCGACAAATAACCATTCCATGTAAAATCTGTACTTCTTGTATTTACGTTACTCATATAAAAGCCTTCTTTAAGTTTTAGGGAAATACCAATGTCCAGCGCCAAGCTTGATATAGCTTTGTTCGCCAAATTTAAAAGATTTATCTTTGAACCAATCAGTCTCTAGCTCAACAGAAAAGTGAACATATCGTCCTCCCCACTGTTGATAGTATTGATTGACAAAGTTCTTGATACTTTCGAGCATGCCATCCTCAATGACGCCCAATATGACAAAGGTGATGGTATCGCCATTGTCTATTTCACGAAATGAGAGCGCCATTTTTTTCAATCCTTGATTGGCAATGCTCCTGATTGTTTTATCCTCCAGATCGTCTAGCCTTACTGAATCAATATAGGGAAATTTCTCTTTCAGAGCAGCAGTGAAATCACCGCGTGATTTTTCACTCAATTCATTCCTTTCTGCGCTAATTCTAAGAATCGGATGTTGAGGGTCACTCAGGCGTATCTGATGAAATTTCAATGCAGGCCAGTAAGTTTCCACCCAACGGGAAATTCGCTCTTCTTCACTGGCAATATTGATAACATTAACCTGTTGACGCAGCGGATTTCTGATCATGGTTTGAATAGCCCAGTCAGTCGCTTTTTCACTGCCCGCAAAAACATAAATCCAATTATCACGCGCATACACTATCTGATAATCATCAGAAGCAAAATTCAATAATGTTGAAACATTATCAAGCTGGCGCTGTGTTCCTGTCAGATAACTATAACCCGCGACAAACACAGCGCTGAATAAAGCAACCGCTGCCAATGTTTTATACCACACACTTTTAGCATTCTTTACCGTCGCTGGCATCGTTGATGATGGAACCGTAGCTGTGTCCTGGAGCTCCCCAGATAAGATGGCGTCCGAGAATTCAGAATGTTGATTCCGCCAGACAAATTTTTGTGTTCCAACGGTGATAACTTCATTTTCTAACAATGCTGTCATTGGTGAGCTGTCGTTTGACAGCTCACGCATATAAACGTCGCATGAGTCACCCGATTTAACGATGATCTCGAAACTTACATCCGTTTGTTCAGCAGGAATATAAATAGTATTGTCAGGCATCTGTGTGCCATTATATTGCTTGCTAATCGTATTTTCATCAGTAGAAAGAAAAAGTGTGTTCCCTTCAAGCAAAGCAAACTCACACCCACGTAAAACGCCGTTAAGAAGCCTAACGACTATCCTTTTTTCTTTATCGATATTTCTATCTTCATCCAATAACATTGCTAAATTCTCAAGGGGATCGATACCATTACATTCACTTTTTACAAGATACGCCAGTGGGCCACGAACATCTTGATTCAATAATAATGGAAAATTGATTTCACATCAGATTTGGCAATCAGTGAACTAATGACTGTCAAGAAATAGAATGGAAATGTATATCTTCACATAGAAAAGAAAACACACCGTCAATATAATCAATCCTCATTAGAAAGGAACGCGAGCAAGAGAATAAAAGAAGGGAAAAGAAAGGAATGAGCAATAATCTTGGCAATGGGCCGAGTTAAAACTCGACCCATATTTACATTAATGACACCGTTCATGAATCAGACGGTAGAGATCTTTAACATAGTTAACATCGTCTAGCACATCATCTTTGATGTTAATAGTAAACTCCTGTTCGAGCACTAACATCAGATCCATCATCATAAGTGAATCAGCCAATAGATCATAGTATAGGTGTTTCTCCGGCAGTACATCCACAGAGGAACAATTTATAATAGAGGAAACCACATTATTGATGCGGTCCTCAACGTCTTTATTCATTACAATTCCTTTTAAATCTACAGAGCGAGGCCATCAAGATTACGTCAGGCCCCTTTTACAAGGCTAAACAACAACCGCTCATCATAAAAGTATTTAAAGGCTTACTTTTTAGTAACCCTGTCAGTGTTGAGGTAAGATTGCTTTGCCGTAGCACCTTGCCTTCCTGTCCAAAAAGGACCTTTGTAGGGGGCGTTGCCCGCAGCAGTAGCCCTATTATTATCTCCAGACGATGCGACATCATGGCGCTTCGCCGAAGAGGGCTCTTTAGACGTGCTCGCGTTGGGCACGGTATCTGCCAGCAACACATTCTCTTCTGTTTCAACCTTAGTGGTTTCAGGTGCAACAGGTACTTTTTGCTGAGTGACACTTACGACGCGCTCAGCACTACTTGCAGCCGGAGTGGTTGCATCCGTGTTATTCACAACGCGTCTTTCACTGGTGTTGCTCAAGACCTCTTTGCTCAAAGGTTCAGCATCACGCCCGGTATTACGTTGCACAGTTGGAGCACGGCTGACGGTGGCTGCGTTTGAATCCGATGCATATTTCTTGAAATCAGCAGCGCCGGTCCTACCCGTTCTGCGCGGTCCGATATAGATATCAGACTTTTGCTGGTTGATACCCGCCGCCCCCGTCAACGACGGTTGTTGACGCGTTGCCTGTGTTGATAAAGTAGCAGTAGTGGCTTTTTGAGACGGTGTCTCAGACAAGTCTTGCGCTTTCTCGTTGGCTTTACTCCCGTCAAGCGCGACAGGTTTTTCTGCTTCTGTTACGTTTGTTCCTGGAAGCGGCTCTCGGCGTCCAACCGGTGTATTGGTTTCAACCATCGTTGTTTTTGCTGATTGCCAATAACGCTTAAACTCTGCGGCCCCTGTTCGTCCGGTCCTGTTTGGCCCGATATAGCCATCAAACGAAGGTTTATCACCCGCTTGTGATTGAGGCTCAGAGGATTGCACAATCGCTGCATTGCTTTTGGCTTTGGTTAACGTCGTAGCAAACTGCGCCCGTTGACGAGTGAATGAAGCGGCATTGAGCGCTTGATTCACTCCTCTATCGCTAGCAGGATTTTCTCCTGCCTTAACGTGAGGATTACGGTTACTGATATTCTCATCAGGTGAACGATCGCCATCGCTTTTTACCCCCGTGCCGGCATCGTTAGAAGGCGTAACGGGAGACGCATTCGTCTTATTAAACCGCCCGCTATCAGCGGTTATCGATGCAGACTGCTTGTATTGCTGAAATTGCGCAGCTCCCGTTCGTCCCGTGCTAAAGGGCCCCATATAAGTAGTCTGGTGTGCGGCCACCGGAGAACCATGGTTACCCACTACCGGAGGCTGTGCCCGTTGGACAGAAGTGCGCATATTCAGTTCGACATTGATGTCTGGCGTTAAAGAGGCCTCTCTTGGTAACGCCGGTCCATCGATATCATCAACCCCAGCATTCCCTCCCACGGTTACTGGAGGAGTCTGCGTTTCATTGGAAGGCTTGTTGATGTTAGCCGTAGTATCTGACGTGCCAGCCTTTGCCTCAGGCCCGTGCGGTTCATCACTGTGTCCCCTGGTATCAATATCACGGTCAGATTGCTTCTCCGGCGCATTCGTAACATTCTGATGCTGAGTGGCTGATGCAGTGGCAGAGGCGGGAGATTTCTCCTCTTGTCCGTTAGGTGGGTTAACAGCTTCCTTCATCGAAAAACGACTATTATCAGTAAAATGGACACTGTTATCATTAGTCGTAGTGCTGTAGTCATTATAAATATACGTTGGGCCGGGTGTTTCTTTGCTCATCCCATTATCTGGTTTTGAGGGTCCAGTGTTTCTAGTGTCATTAATCTGATCTGCATTCTCGCGTTGTAGAAAGTCCTTGAACAGATCTAATTTTATGGGTTGATGATTGAGCAGTGCATCCAGGCGATGAAAGTGGCTACTATCATTGATAGCACTTTCCATTCGATCAAAAACCTGCTTCGATTGACGAAACGAGATATCTTTCCATTTGCTGAGAAGCGTCGCTCTCTGGTTTTTATCTTGCATCATATTGATCTTACTCTCAACCAAACGATCAATAACAGCATTGTGATTTAAACCTTTGGCGATAACTTGAGCAGCATTTTTATTAACACGCGCATCAACATCCTTAAGCACACGGGTCCCTTTGAGTAATGAACCCGCAAAGGGTGAATTTGCTGTTAGCCCATGTTTATTAACGTTATCAACATAGAATTGAATATCTTTTTTAATTTCTGCGGTGTCAGGGGCAACAGAACGCGTCGATGAGTCGCTTAGCATTTTAAGCATGACAACGATTTGCTTAACTTTAGCCACTGCGACAACGTCGTTATCGGCTTTAGATAAAACGGTGAAAAACTTATCAAGACCTTCAATGCTGCCATCTTTACGCAAAAAAGCCATTGCATCGTTTTCACTTTGATTAATAAAAGTGAGGCTACTGTCCAATGAATCAAAAACATTATTAAACGCCACAGCGTCATGCGTGTTAGACGGTGACGCACCAATGTTTTCGCTCTTAGCCTCATTTTTATTTGAACCCGATCTCACATTTCTGACTTTTGCACCAAGCTCAGCGTTTTGGGTTCGCGTTGACAGCCTTGGTGAGCCCGATGCTACAGAGGCTTTTCCTGGTGGAGGTAAAAATTGCACCTTTGCTTGCGTTATCGTTTTTAATGATGCTACAGGGTTATTCCCGCCCTTACTGCCAACGCTGCCTGGAAATGTATTTGGGCGAATTGGTTTCGATATACCAGCCCCGATCATCGTGTTATTTGAAAAACTCATGATATCGCCCCCGTTAAACAAAGAATTGTTTATCGCACTCCAAAAGACTTGAAATTGTGCTACTCAATACTTTAACCAAATTATCAAAGGTTGAATGCGCGTTCGCAAACTTCTGCGTTAATGTTTGCATGCTATTTTGGATGTGATCTTTTTGCATATCAACGCCTGTCTGCCATGCAGACCATTGTGCAGCGTTGAACGACATACTTTTATCTTCCACTGAGTTATAAATGTTCTCCAATGGACTAATATCAATATGAACGATATAAGTACCATCGAGTAACTGAGAAATACAGTCATCAGCGCTGAGCCCAAACTCTCTTGCCCAGTCTTCACACTCCTTATAGCTAGCCCCTTGAACCGTAGACCCCGTTTGAACAGGAAACAATGTCGTTGACATACCTGGAACAGGATATTTGCCCATCAATTCTTCAAGACTTTCTCTGAATTTTTTTCCATCCAGGATAGTTTTATCCCCATCCGCGGAAATGAATTGTGGCAACGTGGACATAAAATCAGAAAAATCTTTATAAAACTGAGCATTTTTCTCAACAGCTTGTTGAAAAACATCTAAATAACTTTCAGACATTTCCCCAATAGCAGTAGAGAGTAAATCATTAATCTCTTTGCTTGATAAGGTGCTGAACAAACCAGTATTCGAGAAGCTAGAAATCAGGGCTGCATAGGCATTTCTTTTTTTGTCCAACTCCGAGTAGACCAGTTCTTTTGCAGCAGGCGATAGGGCCTTACTCTTCAATTCAGGATTCTGCGAAAACATATCATCAAGAACATGCATTCTTTTTTGCACATCATGAACGAGAAGCTCTCTCCGAGCCTGGATAGTTTTCATTTCATCAAGAAGGCCACTAGTATTTAACGTTTTTAAAAAACCTTCGAGCTTTCCTCCATCAGCCATGATAAAGGAAAAAGGGCCGAGAAGAATGCGATGCGCACCATCACTGCGGGGTGATATACTCATAGCATCAGCAATGGGTTCCTGCACCAAACTATTATTGGCAGATTGTTCGCGTGAATAATTTTCAACCCGAAATGATGGCCGTGTTGTAGATAATATTTCCATATTTACCTCAGAATAAACCGCCTGTATCAACAGGCGGTTTTATAGCGTTATTAATGTTTAGCAATTACATTTTGGTATTATTGGCAACAACACTGGCAGTGTCGCTGATGCCTCTCGCGATATTTTCAAGCGTGGCCAACAATGCAGATTTCAGCTTTTCAGCATCCTGAGCACTCTCATCGTTTCTTTGGCTCTGCTGCATAAAGACATCTTTATCAAATTGCCGCAATTGCTGTAGGCCATTCTGCTCAGCCTGGCTCAATATCATCTGGGAAGAGGCAATGGTTCCCATCGCCATTGCTCCGCCCTGTAGCCCTTGCCCAATAGCAACTTGTTGCTGTGAGGCGCTTAGGGTAGATTGGAGTTGAAATTCCTGCTTCTGCGCCAACACGTGTTCACGAGTGGCAGATTGCTTCAAGCGGGTCATATCTTGCGCCCACATCGGATCATTCATATCCTTCCCGCGTGAAAGCGTTGCTTGAGCATCAAGTTTATTACCCAGGTTCTTGTGCTGAGTAATTTTGGCGCCCTGGATCTCATACCCTTTAATCGCCTGGCTTTGTCCTTTATAAGACTTGATTCCGCCAGTCAACGCCATACCACCGGTCACAAAGCTACTGGTAAGATCTTTTTTAAGCTGCTCTTGAGCAGCCTGCATGCTGTGCTCAACGGAGCGCTCGAGACTTTTCTGGCTTTTCTCCAACATACTGGTTTTCATGTCACGTTCAGCATGCTTGAACAATACTGCCGTTTTCGCCAAGTCGATGATGGGTTCAAAACGCGTACTAATGTAACCACCGAGAAACTTTGTCGCAGCCATGATTTTTTCTGGCCCACTCGCTATTTCTTTCTCCGGTATTACAGCGATTTTTTCATTCTGTGCAGGCATCAAAGCGCCATTTTGAGAATACAAAGCAATTTGTTTGTTTAACAAATTAGCATCCGTATCAGAAACCGGCTTGGTGAT
This sequence comes from Candidatus Symbiopectobacterium sp. NZEC151, assembly GCF_025962655.1. Taxonomy (GTDB): domain Bacteria; phylum Pseudomonadota; class Gammaproteobacteria; order Enterobacterales; family Enterobacteriaceae; genus Symbiopectobacterium. The sequence goes on from NZ_JAGFPE010000009.1 coordinate 50,567, forward strand.
GTCAGGAATTCGAATATCAATACCGACAAGGTGACTGGAGGCTTGCTGCACTAACATCGCTCTATTTTGATTGATGTCGGTGGCACCTAAAGGCCTGGAACTCGCTTTCTCGATGAAACTGGTATTATCCATACCTTTGCGATGCATCTCATCAGGAAGAGCACTCGACCGCGGCTGGAAACTGGTATTATTGGGGTTTGAAATAGATACTGCCATAACGCCTCCTATTAGGCTCTGATATTTCTTACAACACTCTTCCCAGTGTTGGCTTTACTGCTTAACATGTCAGACAAAGTCATATTTATCGATTGAGATGCTTTGCTATCTTCTTCATGATTAGCAAGAATTTTACTGATGAGATCGCGCAAAATGGTGACATCCATTGCGGCCAAATTAAAATCAGCAATGGCCTTGGTGGCCTGAAGCCGGATATTTGAAATATTAATGCTCATTCCACTTTGAACCACAGGCATCGCCGTGTGAACGCCGTTTTGCAACATTTCCAATCGTTTCAATGCAATGTTACCTAAGCGTTTCGCATCTTCTGGATCGCTTAATTTCAATACCTTCATAACATTGGCATTTACTTTATCTGAAATGTGATCCAGTTTTTTATTGATTTCCCGTGTCACTCTTCCAACCTGGTTTGTTACAGATTGCATACTTCGACTCAATGCCGCACTCCCCTGTCGCATAGAGTTATTAACAAGTTGCGGCATGATTTTATTAATGACCTGCGTTATCGCCTGCTTGATTGACTGCATAATGGCAGAGGTCATTGCTTGCGACATTTTTTCAATCATAAATTTGGCCGCGGTTTTAGCCACCAAAGAAATAGCAACAATGGCAGCAATAGTTACTGCGGCAGTGACCACCATATGGATGGTATCCATCATGTTGGCACCCGTTGCTTTATCGATAGCATTTAGCAGCAAGCCGAGTGGTGTTTTATCAAAAATTTGTGTGACAATATCACCCAGGATATTCATAAGAGGCATAAAAACATGCTCCATGAGGGGATTCATCACCATTTCTGTTAATGATTTACCGGTTATAGCAGCAACAATCGGGTCAGCGACCATCAAGCCGATACCTACAGCCATCAACGCAATGCCACCACCACCAAATACAGTTGTAATTGCCCCCAATGCGATCGCCAGGCCACCTAAAACTTTTCCAATACAGCTGGCCATTTTTTGCGCTTCTTCCGCTTTTCGGACCTGCTCTTCGTATTCATCAGATTTACGCTGCATTTCTGCCTGACGTGCTTTGGTTTGAATACGGTTCAGTTCAAGGTCATTTTTCAGTTTTTCTGCTGAGGCCTCTTCCATTTGCATAATAAACTCGGTGATCAGCATGATCATGACAGCCGTTTTAGTCAGCGCCTTCTCTGATTGCGTCACTGCATTGCTGGATACGACGCCACCTTTAGACGTCATATCTACATCGCCGTACTTGCTATTCATTTCTGCCGTGCTGGCATTAATGTCATTCAAGACGCTCTGCATCGCAGCACGCTTTTGCTCGGCAATCAGGCGCGCATCGGATAACGTTGTTTGAGCAAGGCCTAGCGCTTTTTGCGCATCAGCCACCTCCTTTTTGGCCTGCGTTACGTCAGGATTGTCTGCCAGTGATGGATCATCAGGGTCTGTCACCCCTAATTGTTCTAGCAACTCAGCCAGTGAGCGCTGCGCCTCATCAAGCTTGCGTTGCGCTTGAGCCACGTCATCACTTGCACCGTCAACCCCCTGTTGCGCCTGGGAAAACTCCGCCTCAAGGCCATCGTAGGTCTCATGTAACGCATCCAGATGTGCTGACAGCTCACGAGCTTTATCCATACGCGCTTCAGACTGAGTCAAAAACACTGCCAGGGCATTGGCACGCTGGGTGGCGTCCATCCCGCTGGCGATCTCCTGATATTGCGCCATTAAAAACAACATTTGGGCTTTGCTGGTTAACGGTGTCGATTGGCGGATCGTGGGTAACTCGACACTCTCCGACGTTAACGATGCAGTTTGTGCCGAAACATCGTCAGCAATAATTTCTCTGGCACGCTGTTGGGCCAATTGATCAAGAGCCTTTCCCTTTACCTGAGAAATATGTGTCTTCGTTGAAATTGCTTCGCTTACTTTTCCAGTGGTGGATGGCAAATTCGCAAGATTTATCGCTTTACCTGTTTTGGAGACATCCATTTATTTAAGGCCTATGAAATTAAACTGTTTCCTCAGAGGGCTTAGCATTATTTAACGCTTCACCCTCTCCCATGTTTTGCCGAATAGTACTCATATACGTTTTAGCTTTGGCAACTAAAGATGAATCTTCACAGCGTGAGCAAATAATATCAAAGCACTGTAATGCTTTAACGACATTGCCCATGAGCAGTTGACACTGCCCAGAATAAAAGACAGGATTGAAATCACTGTCAGCCATGACATAGGCCAGTGAATAAAAATCACACGCTTTGCTGTAATTTTTCTTTACCTGGTTAACGGCCCCCAAACCAATAAAGTAGTCTGGGTTTTTAAGATCGTAGAGGCAAAGGAAATGGAACAAATTCTCCGCTTCATCTAACTGGCCATTTTTATACGCCTGATAAGCATACGCATAAACATTTTCCATCATGTCATCAGTAATGCCATGAATTTCTTTTAATGTCGCCCCATGTTCCAATGTTGCCGTCATTAATAGCGCTGCTTCCTGCTCCGTGATAACACCGGTATTTTGTTCCATTTTTACTCTCCTCAGTAGGGTCATCGCTTACTGCTGATGACCGTTATTAAACCATGCGTTTATTTGATATTCACATAAAGAACGCTCATTCACCGTGTGTTTACGGTGGTGATGCATCTTCATTTTTCCAAGCATTTTCAACTTGTTGCAACCACACAAGGATACCAATGACATTGTCCAACTCCTCAAGACTGACAAAAGAGTATCGTTGGTGTGTTTTAAATATTCGTCGTGCCAACTTAATATCTTCAACAACAGGAACCCCCACCTTCTCGGCGTAAGCTCTGACGGCAAGCGCCCTCTGATTTCTCTCAAGTACAGAGATAAATGGAATACCTACCACCTCCATATTGAGATAGATCCCCACGGCAATATGCGTTGGGTTAGCAATAATCACTGCTGATTTTTCAATGTCAGTTTTTACTTGTTCAGACAATAATTCAGCATGCAGTTCTTTACGCTTAGATTTTATTTCCGGATCGCCGTCCTGCTCTTTGAACTCTCGTTTAACCTCTTGCTTGTCCATCTTGAGCTCTTTTATATGAAGAAAGTACTCAGCAAGCGCATCCAATACAAACACCAAAAGCGCACAGGATAAACACAGATAGATTAATGCGCCAAAGAGTTTCCCCCATACCAGGAATATTTGTACAGGTTCAGCATTGAGCTGAGAAAAAACCATATGTTTGTGTTTGTTCCAAAATATCATAGCGGCGATGATAAAACTCGTCAGGAAAAGTAAGGTTTTTATGACATCTTTTATCGTACGCAAACTAAATAACTTTTTGAAACCGTTAGCTGGGTTCAGCGCATTAAAATTCAGTTTTAGCGCTTTACTGGCAAGTAAAAAACCGGTCTGCAATAGCGTTGGAAACACTGAGGCAGCAATACAAAGCAATAAGAAAGGTAAAAATAACTTTAGCCCCGTCCAAAACATCGCTTCAGCATAGCCCAGTGCATCATGAGTGAAGCCATTTTCGATGACGAGTCGCCACATGGACATCAACTCGAAGACACCAGAAAAATTAATCAGGTATTGCACGCCCAGCAATATCAGACAAGCAATGACCAAATCTTTACTCTTAAACGACTGACCTTTTTTCGCCGCGTCTTTTTTCTTTTTTTCAGTCGGTTTTTCCGTTTTACTTCCAGACATAAATTCCCTTTGTACGTCAGGTTCACGCTTACTTGATAACCACTACATCACCAGCCAAGTAGATCAACAGGATAAAGGCGTAAATCAATAATGCGGTCGGGCAATATGGGGGTGAAATAGAGCAGTAACAGCAAGAATCCAATAAGGCTCTTAACCGTCAGTGCCAGCGCAAAGGCATTCAACTGGGGAGCAAACCGTGCCAGCAACCCCAAGAAAAGCTCAGACAACAAAAAGATAATAATTAGAGGGCTCGCAAGAATAACGCCATTCTTCACCACCAAAGTAAGGAAGCCGATAACGGTACGGTATGCCGGCATATCCAATTGATAAGGTTGCCATAATTGATAACTTTTCTCGAAAACCTCCAGCATTAACAGCAGCCCGCCGCTTTGCAACACGATAACGGCAGCAAAGAGGTTGAAGAAGTTAGCCAGCTCGGAAGTATCCACGCCTGAAAGTGGATCAATACTGCTACTCAGGGTTGCACCACGCTGATTGTCGATAAAACTGCCCGTCGCGTGCATAACCCAACACGGTAAGCACAGAAAACCAGCAATAATCAGGCCAACAACTAACTCCTTACCGATTAAAATCAAAAACCAGATGTTATCGTACCCGGCTATCGCTTCTCCCGTGTGCGGCCACAACACACTACCAGTGAGCAGGGCAACGGGTAACCTGATAGCGCCAGTCAACGTATTATTGTTGAAAAACGGCAGCAATATAAACGCAGGCATCAGGCGAGCAGATACCATAGCCATTTCATAAAGCCAGGTGTGAAGATCGAAAAACAGTCCAGTAAACATAGTACTTATCACGCAAGTGCAATTCTTATTACTTCGCGAGCATAATTCAGCATAATATCGCCATACCACCCGGAAATAAGAAACAGACACAATGCTACGCTCAATAACTTGACGCCAAAAGGCAATGTCTGTTCCTGAAGCTGAGTTACCGTCTGAAATAGACCCACCAGAAGCCCTACTATTGTGGCTACGGCAATGGGTAATACAGACATTGTCAAAATCAGGTAAAGCGCTTTATTGCCTGCGAACGCTATTTCATCCATGATGACTCTCCACGTCTATGACGCCAATTCCAGGTATTGTGTTACCAACCCTTTCGACAATAGCGTCCATCCATCTAACACAACAAAGAGTACCAATTTAATGGGGACTGAAATTGTCACAGGACTCATCATCATCATGCCGAGCGCCAGCAAAATACTGGATACCAATAAATCGATAACAACGAATGGCAGATAGAGGTAAAAACCGATCTTAAACGCACTCTTTATTTCACTTAAAGCATAAGCGGGCAATAATGCGAGGATAGAAGTACGTTCTTCTTCATGTGCTTCACTATCGGGGTTATCTCCGCGTTGAAGGTGAGCTCGCTCAAAAAACTGAGCCAATTCAGCATCCGAATATTTTTCAAGATAATCCCGATAACTATCCAGGCCGTTTTCAACAAAGTGTATAACCGATTGGCTGTCTCTGGTATCGACATTGGCTTGCTGAAGTTGTTCATAGCCATTTTTCACCACGGGTAACATGACAAAAAAGGATAAAATCAACGCTACGCCATTCAATGTCATGTTTGAAGGGACTTGCTGAAGTCCCAACGCATTGCGCACCATAACAAAAACGATGGAAAACTTTATATAACACGTTCCGCATGCGATCAAAAAAGGAAGAAGCGTTGAAAATGCCAGTATCGCAATCAGAGAAATATCATTGCCGTGAGACATCACCAGCCTCTTGATAAATATCTTTTATTTCAATACCCAAACGATCCTCAATCCACACCAACTCACCTTTGGCAACAGGCACACCATTAGCAATAATGGCTATATTCTGTTCTGCATCAGGGTGACACGGAATAACCTGACCGTGATAAAAGGATTCTAATTCCGCAACGGTGAGGGTGCTTTGTTGCAATACCACATTGAGCTTTACTTTAATCTCGTCACGCGATCGTACCGGAGTAACCGCGACCTCGTTTATCTGCTCTGACAACGACAATTCGCCTTCACTTTCTGACATTGCAGTACCGTCCGTTTCATCAAACATAAATCCCTCCTCAATTTTGATAAAGCGCCCCAAAACATGGTTTGATGAGGCAACTGTGCATTCTTCATGATTCACCAATATCACATCACCACGCTGAACCCGTTTCAGCAGAGCCGTTGAAATATGGCTGTAGCCAATTTGAAACTGGATGGATAAAGGCAAGGCGTCCGCATTTAAATGGCGGATACCCTTATCCACCGGTGGGTGGGAAGGAAAGCGATGCAGCCATACGCGCCCTTGCGATGTCATGCAGGCGTAAGCCTGCGGTGGAACAAATGATGTCTCCACCCGACCTTTGCTTTCCAGACGTTGGTAGGCGAGGTCTTGCGGCAACCCATCAATAGGCTTTACGCAATTAATGAACAGGGTCTCCAACTGCGCTGGCGACCACGATGCACTCGACAGTGCCGCGCTTTGAGGCACTCGGTGGCAAAACCATCTCTCCAGATCGATAATGCCTTCCCACCCGCTATCTGCGATAAAATGCAGCAGGTGATTGCCGGGCACCAGGCGCTGACACACGTCAAAGCCTTGGTCCTGCCACGCTTTCACGCTGAGACGCTCGGCTAGCTCGCGCTGTGAATAGCCGCGTAGATGTTGACCAATCACGCATTTTCCTCATCGGCAAAGGTGTTTTGCTCTTTCTTTGGCTGCTCATCTTCCTCAGAAAACACCCATTCCGGATCGCCTTGCCCCTGGCCCTCATAATCCGCTAATCGCTGGTGAACCAACGGATCAGACACGTGCAAAACATGCGGTGCTTTGGCGTGCCCGCCTAACAGCACATTGACCTGATGGCCATCACCCCAATCCGAAAAGCGGTACAATAATTGGCTCTCTGACGTGGTCTCATTTAACGCTGCGTTACCGAGGTTTCTGAGCATTGCCTCAGAGGGGAGCGTCTGCCGGCCCGTCCCTGCGAACGCGTTATCAGCACCACGTGCCGCAGTATCCCCCGTGAAGGCGCGGTGTTGCGCATCGCTGGTTAGCGGAATACCAGAGGGTGAATGCTCTCTTTCAGGTCTGGGGCCAGGCGCGTCTGAAGGCGCACCGGTAGAGGGCAAAACAGTCGCATCGGCTACCTGAACCTGACTCACTATCGCGTGGGAAAGTGGCATATCACGACGCTCCTGAAGTGCCATGGCGCCAGACTGCCCCTGCAACCCACCGACTAGCGCCATTTTTTCTCCCGCACCGGCAGAAAAGGCGGATAAATCATGGTGTACTGCTGTTTTACTCGTTGGTATACCCTTAGCGAGCTGCGCCTCAGTAACGTTGCTATTGGTTGCCCTGCTCACCGCCGTGCGCGTTTCTGGCTGCATCGGCAGATTGACTTTTCTTCGTCCGGTTTCGCTCCATTTGCCCAGACTGGCATGCAGTTCCGGCAGTGTTGCGCATAGCGAGGCGTGAGAAAGTGCCACAGGGGGTAAGGCACTTTCCTCGTGACCTTTCTTCCCCTGTTTTGCTTTTTGCTTTATGGCATTTAAAACAATGTGTTCTAAACTTTGCGTCGCATTTTCTTCCATACCGGGATTGCTCCCGGAAAAAATGGCTTTTACTCCAGTTAACGTCGCCATGATATTCTTTCCTCTATCTCGTTATCTTCAATTTTGGCATCTCTGATGCGCTTATTTTTGCGAACCTGATGTTGTAGCGATTCATATTTCTTTATCTTTCTGTCCAGCTGTTTTCTTTTTTCGAATATCGCCAGACGCTCCTGTTCACATTGTTCCTGTTCAAGAATTTTTTGAGATTTTTGAACTTTGATGTCCGCCAATTTTCTCTTGAGTGCACCCTGTCGCCGTTGTATCGCGAAGATTTTTGCTTTATTGGTTTCGCCTCCGGGATACAAACTTCGGCTGAGCATCTCAATGGCAGAGATCTCTTTTTCGTAGCTATCTATCTGGGTGATTAATGTGTTGTGCTCACTTTTTTTTCTATTGAGCAAAACATCATTACGTTGAATTTTTAATGCAACGTGCCCAACCAGCGTTTTCATCTCACGAAGCATGACGTATCATCTCATCAGTTATCGTATTGAAATCAGCGTGTTCATCGACACGTTGTTTTAGCCAGGCAAACAAGCGATCGCGTTTATTCATCGCGCGATCGTTCTCTTCATTCTCACCCGGTTGGTATTCGCCCAGATCGACAAAGAGTTGCAGCTCATCAATTTTTGCTAAAACGCGACGCAGTTCGCCCGCATAGTGAAGATGTTCACTGTCACAAACCCGATTCGCGACGCGACTAACGCTATTCAGCACATCAATCGCCGGATAGTGATTTTTGGCCGCCAATTTGCGACTCAGGTAGATATGCCCATCGAGGATTGAGCGAATCTCTTCCGCAATGGGATCGGGCTCATCATCACTTTCCAAAAGAATGGTGTAATAGGCCGTGATACTTCCCGTTTGGGTGACTCCCGGGCGTTCCAATAGCTTGGGCAAGGCATCAAATACCGAAGCCGGATAACCGCGCCGCGCCGGTGATTCGCCCGTTGCCAGCGCCACATCGCGTAGTGCCCTGGCATAACGCGTAATCGAATCCAGGAACAGCACGACATTCATGCCTGCGTCGCGAAAATATTCAGCAACCGTGGTTGCAACCTGCGCGGCATTGCAACGATTCAACGATGAATAATCTGAAGTCGCGTACACCAAAACACACTGGCTCTGACGATCGGACTGGCGCAATGCTTCAATGAATTCAGTCACTTCACGCCCACGTTCACCCACCAGCGCTATCACAAAAACATCGGCTTGTGATTGCTCGATAAGCATGTGCATCAAAGTCGTTTTCCCGCACCCAGCCGATGCAAAAATGCCCATGCGCTGGCCCACACCACAGGTGATCAGCCCATCAATGGCCCGGATTCCGGTTAAAAACGGCTGCTGAATGCCTACTCGGTCCTGGTACAATGGGGGCGGCGCATCAATGGTGCGACGCTGCCAGGCAAAGCCTCGCTCCTCTCCCGCTAATCGCTCCACAACCTCACCGAAGGGGTTCAACACACAACCCAGCAGGTCGTGACTAAGTCCTACCGACAGCCCTGTCCCAGTAGGACAAATTACCGCCTCTCGCGACAAACCTTGCGCATTGCCTATCAAGCTCAGCAGTGTGGTATCACCATGAAACCCCAAAACCTGAGCACGAGCCAAAATCTCTGGCTGGCTCCAGCCTTGGCGAACCTCGCAGACTTCCCCGACAGTCACGCCGGGCAACCGCGCTTCAATAATGGAGCCAGACAGGCGCAAAGGATGTGCTTGTTGACGTAAGAGCTGCCGGTTCGCCATTAGCGAATCACCCCCAAAAAGGCGTCTTGCAGTTGGAAGAATTCGTCCATTGCATCAGCAAAGCGCACGCCGTCAGCCAGATAGTCAGGATGTACTAATCCTTTTAATTCAATGGTGTCATTGTTAATGGAAATCTGTAATTGCCCAGTCATCGCAAAATGGCACCCATCCATAATTTTTTCCTGAATTTGCGCTGATTTTTGCTGCAATAATCCGGGGGTGTTTTCGCTGAGCTGAGACCAGATCCATATTTGCCCATCAACATTACTGATTAACAAACTGGGATAATTTTCAAAATCGAGCGCAATGGTTGAATGACCATCAAAATCACTCAGAATGGATTCATCCACTCCACTGTGCAGTAGCGCATCGCGAACCAACGTTACAATATCAATATACATTTCAGTTATTCCTTTATTAAATGGTTTTCACAACATTGATTGACACCGTATCGGTTATTTCACCGAACGACATCACTTCAAGATCTTTAAAGCGTGACTCCAGGAAACGCTTTAGAAAACGGCGTATATCGACCGAAGAGAGCACAACTAAATCTTTACAAGACATCGCGACACTCTCCATGGCCAGTGCAAACCGATCAATCAATTCATCTGCCACAGCAGGCTCCAGATGCAGGAACACTCCCGTTGAGGTATTTCTAATACTCTGACGAATCTGGTCTTCAAACTCCGCAGATAACATAATCACGCGCAGCGAATTTCCCACAGAGAATTTATGGCAAATATAACGTGAGAGTGCACCACGTACATGCTCTACTAGGGAAATAACCTCTTTTTCACGCGGTGCCCATTGGGCAAGTGCTTCCATAATTAACCGCATATTACGCACCGAAATACGTTCACTCAAAAGGCGCTGTAATACTTCAGAAATTCGCTGAATAGTGGCATGACGCATCACTTCTTTCATCAGGTCAGGGTATTTCTCTTCCATTTTATCGAGAATATGCTTTGTTTCCTGAACACCGAAATACTCATTAACGTGACGAATCAACACTGCGGCCAAGGTGTAATACATTTCATCAATACCGCTACGCAGCTGATACCCTAATGCCGCAACAGAGTCCCGCTGTTCTTCGGCAATCCATTGCATGTTTTCAATGGTAGATACCGGTATCCCAAGTTGCAGCAGCTCTTCAGAGCCGTTAACCACGCGGTATTGATTGAATTTTATTTGAAAACGCTCTGCGCTGATTTCATTGATTAACACAGATACAGTTTCAGACTCTATGTGTTCGGACGCTCTCACCGTTATTTCTGGCAGGTTTATCCCATAGTCAATGAAGAATTGACTGCGAAAGCGTTCAGTAATGTTCGCCTTTACCAGTATCTGTTCATCGCTTTTGTTAACGACCAGAATCAGGGGGACCGTTTCTGCTGAAACATTATTCAGATTGTTAATGATGCCGAGTGAACTTTCCCCTTCGGCTAACACATCCCCTTCATAACGTTGATGTGACGCTGCTGCCTCCAGATCGACCTGTGCCTTGTTGTTTTTCCAACGTTGATAACCGTAAAGTCCGGCGAGCAGCAATGCCAAAATCATAAAGACAGAAAAAGGGAATCCCGGCAGGCTGCCGATGCCCAAGGCAATAATCGCGGCTATCACCAGTACCGAAGGGTTGGTGAACAGCTGATCAACAATGGTGCGCCCCATGTTGTCGCCATCGCCATTAACACGGGTGACAATGAAACCGGCGCCGATGGCGATCAACAGCGCTGGGATTTGAGCAACCAGGCCATCACCGATGGTCAACATCGTGTAGGTAGAGAGCGCGGTTGACATATCCATGCCATTAATGGATACCCCGACGCTGATGCCACCAATGAAGTTGATGAAGATGACAATGATTCCGGCAATCGCATCGCCCTTGATAAACTTCATTGCGCCATCAAAAGAGCCGTAGAGCTGGCTTTCACGCTCGACCACACTGCGCCGGGACATGGCATCTTCCGCGTCGATGGAGCCCGCACGCAAATCCGCATCAATGCTCATTTGCTTGCCTGGCATGCCATCCAGAGAGAAACGAGCCGCCACTTCGGCGACACGCTCGGCACCTTTGGTAATCACCATAAACTGCACGATGGTGACGATTGCAAAAATCACAAATCCAACGACCAGGCTTTCCCCGATAACGAATTCACCAAAGGTGGAAATAATGTCACCCGCATCCGCATCGTTTAATATCAGGCGGCTGGTACTCACGGATAACGCTAATCGAAACAGCGTCGTAATCAACAATACGGCGGGGAATGTTGAAAAGCTCAGTATTTTATCAATATAAAACGACGCTAAAAAAACCAGAATGGACAAAACAATGTTTAACCCAATCAGGAAATCGACCAAGTAGGTTGGCAGAGGAATCACCAACATAGAAATGATCACAACAATCAATATAAGAATAAAGAGTTCCGGATGGTTCCTTACCCGATTTAAAAAACCAATCATCCTATCAACCTATTTTAATCAACTTATTCATAGAAATCACGGTGCGGCTTTCCGCTGTTCAATTCGTTCGTGATATAACGCGGTATTGAGTCTTTCTTCGAAACACATCAGTAATTTTATTCTTTCTTCCTCTGAAAAAAAAACTTCATGAGGTAATTTTTTGCAATAGTAGTAGATCATTTGTAAAACTATCGCTCGATTCTTATGCTCAGCAAAACGTAAATGACGACCAACGGTTTGCGAAAGCAGCATATCCACATCATCGGGGTGTTCGATCATGCCAAAGAGCAATAGCAGCCAGGTCTCCTCTTTCTCATCCACATCGCGAATAACGGTATTGGTGAGTAGCCCCTGCACAAACAAAATATCACTCGATCGGATACGCTTGATTTGCTTTATTCTTTCCTGAAGAAAGAAAAACTCCGAATGACTACAACTGGGATCGGCTGCGTCAATATCCGCCAACAGCGCATCTTCCATAAACGTGGTCAGGATCCCGCGTTTTTCAACGCCGTAGGTCGATATCCACGTTTGGTACTGCATCAGATCCGTATCATCATTGGCTAAAAAGCGTCGATAGCTCTCGCGCAGTAATGCGGGAGTCATCTTGAGCGTCGTGCCTAATAACCGCGCCTTTAACGCAACATTAATTCCGGCTTTTAGACGCTTGGGATCCGCTTCTTTTTCAACCTGGGACAGCAACGCTTTGAGACGTTTCCGGCGTATTTCATCCAGGTTTCGTCGGTATAGAAGCTCGCGTAATACCATCACCAGATCGCTCTCATCAGGAAACAATGCGCGCGCCTGTTGTAAAAAACGCATAACAGCGGCCCCTTCTTTCCCATTCAGGGCTTGAATCAGCTTGCCCACCTTCGGCTGAGCATCATCATCTAATACGCGATCGAAGCTACTTTCCTCCATCGCGCTGGATTTCTTTTCATATTCTCTGCGCTGGCGGAAACGCCCCGCAACAGCCGACATTTCATCCGCTGCGTTATGCAACTTTTGCGCTCTGGCAGCGGGAGAAAGATCTTCCATATCCTGCATTTCATCGCCGGATGAAACATTGTTCTGTTCAGCAGAACTGTTTTTTTCTGCCTGCTGCTTCTCTCGCCGAGCCATCTGAAGCTGGAGAGTAGAGCCACCGTGCCCAACGCTTATCGCCATTTTTGGCTGTCCAAATAATTGGTCATCCAGTTTTGCAACTGATCGTTACCAAGATCGTTGCGTATATCGTTAATCATCGTGTGTGCATCCGGTGATAACGGTGCATCAATCTCTCGTGGCTGAATCAGGAATACCCGAACCATGCTTGATTCTCGGTCGCGAGAGTATTGGAACATTTTGCCAAGCAGAGGAATGTCACCTAACAACGGTATTTTCCCTTCCACGGTGCTTCTTTCCTCATGGGTATATCCGCCAATCAGCAAGCTTTTCCCTTTCGGCACGCGAGCGATGGTGCTGATATTGGTTCTGCCCACTTCAGGTAACGTGGAATCGTTGGTTTTGGTCGTATCAAACTGGCTACCATCTTCAACGTTCAGCATCATTTCTATTTCCCCGTTCGCGGTAAAGCGAGGAAGCACACTGACCAAAGTACCGTAGGTAACGTTTTCTAACTGGGCTGTGCGTTCACCCACCAGGCTGGCATAGAAGGTTCGGCTGTTGTCAAAAATGGCCGGAATATTTTCCTGGGTCAGCAGCATAGGGCGGGAAACAATGTTGGCTTTTTTCTTCTCACTCAACGCCAATGCCGTAACCATAAAACTGGCGCCGTCAATGGTACTGGTGCCGCCGTTCAGCGAAATACCCAGATTGCCTCCGACATTCAGATTACCGCTCCACTGAACGCCAAGGTTGTCGAATGCTTCTTTTTGTAAATCCACAATCCAAACGGAAAGTTCAATATGCCTCTTGGCGATATCCAGGGTTTTCGCCAGGTTACGGATATATTCAACCTGCTCAGGGCTTCCCCGCACTAAAAGGCTATTGGTTCCCGGCTCGGCAATAACATTCACTTCACTGGCATTATGTGAAATATTCGACGTGGCCATCGCATCTTCATGAGCATAGCTGTCGAGCAAATCCTGCGGCAGATCGGAGGTATCCAACTCGGCTTTCACCGGTTTACGCGGCACCACCTGCATGCTTCTCCCTGCTGTCGGACCGGTGCTGATAATTTTATTAATTACCGTCGAAATACCTGGAATGACGATTTTTTCATCCCGGTATTTAAATGAACGGTCCTCTACAAAGGTGTTGTGTAACTGAATGACGGCAATACTCTCCCGCCCGTCAAACGTATCACTTTTTTGATCGAGATATTTCGCCGTACTGGTGATCAGGTCGACATAGATTGGCGGACCAGACACATAAAAAGTGGCATTGCGATTATCCGAGCGCAGAGGGAAACGGGGATCGTGCAAACCTGAATTCTTCAAAAAGCTTTCAACCACGCTGAATGAAGTATTACGTAAAACGATAACCGCATTACGCATTTCCGTTGCGTCATAGACATAAATAGCCTGGCCATCACTGTACCAAATCAGCCCCAGCTGCTCGGATACCGATACCAGCACATCCTGCGGACGACTCAGATCAAACTCACCGGTGACTTTCTTACGTGCCGCCAGCTTACTTAAAATGACGGGTTTTCTCATCGCCGCAGAGATGGCATCAAAAATGCCATTCACACTCTCCTGCCGGGCCATATATCCGCTTCCCTGGCGAGAGGCGTCATTATTCTCATTTACTGTTTCTGCGAATGCCTGTATTGGCATTAACACAACCAGTAATATGGCTATTGAGGCCCGTATTTTTGTCGAAAAAGCTGTACTCATATTACGTTAACTCGCTTGCAATAGTTTCTTCAAATTCCTTGGCGAAACACCCATCACTTCTTTCACCTCATTGGAGAAATGAGAAAGTGATGCATATCCATGATTCATGGCGATAGTCGTTAAATTATTATCGCCGTTAACCAATTCAAACAGTGCCTGCCCCAGACGCCAATCACGTAGTGCAGATTTTGCCGTATTGCCCAATGCGCGCCGCGATAAACGTCGAAAATGAGAAACGGAGAGCCCGTAACGTGCACAGAGCGTCTGCAAACGCTGGGTGGAATTACTTCGATAAGAATCAAAAAGAAACTCAACCAGGGCATACCATTCAGATTGTCTCAATACATTGGAAAAACACGTCAGGCCCTCATTCCCCAACAACGTCTGATGAAGTAGCCAATATTCGATCTCCTTCTGCTCAGGCTCGTTGCCAAGTGTCGTTGGCATGCTTGCCATCAGCGTTCGTGGACAGTGAATACTTTCTTTATTCATTGATTTATCGATAAACACTTGCAGTTTTGCCAGCAACGTAAAATCAAGAAATAAACACTGTAATTCACCGCGCTCCACGGTCACCAAGGCCGGTGCGATGGCAAGCAAACGTCGCTGGTCACCCGGGATCGCGCATACCGCCGTATTGGCTTTGTCGCGAAAGCGAAGGTGACATTCTTGCCCATTGTTCTGTATCAGTAATAAAGTGTACTGAGAGAACTGATATTCCTCGCCAGCATTGAGCTGACGGTATTGCCCCATATCTTCCATTGATAAACTCTTTTGCATCCAAACGTTCGATGCAGTATAAAGTCTCGCCAATGGCATTCCTGATGAGATAATAATGACTGGCCTTATCGCTTCCTGCACCGCCATCAAATTATAGGGGGAAATAGCTTTTTTTATATTTTATTTCATAAAGATAATTAAAGATAAATGGACATAGTTCGAATCAATATTGACAGAATTAAAGATAATGACAGTGGGCTGGAGGTACGTAAAAAACGCTTTTTTTATAGCAAGCCCACCGCCATAGGTGGAAAGACAGTCATAATGCCGCCGCACTAGCGTGCTTCGGGTACCACCGTGTAGATGAAAGCGGTGACAATCTCTCCGTCTTTTGTCGTGACGTCTACCGGCACTCTGGCATACTCCTCACCTTCAAATTCATCGAGTGCATCCCAATGCTCCGCCAGGCGCGCCGAGTAAAACAAATATCCTTCAACGCGGTTTCCAGTGTCATCCAGAACAATCCCAGGATACCCCATACCGGCCCCCCATCCTGCATCAAGCAGCGAACCGCACACGGAACCCTGCACCCAGGAACCACCTATCGACTCGAGTAAATGTGCATTTTCACACCCGGGCATCAGCGTGCCGTATACAAAAAGACTGTCCATACTTCTCCTGTCCTGTTAACAATTTTCTGCTCTGTCCCCGACGGCAGGAGCATCGCAGTAGGTTTACCGTAACGCAGTAATATTGTCATTATCAATATTGTCGAGGAGCTAGCCGACCTTGCCTCAATGCAGTCCACTGGGTCTCAGTGCCGGTTGGCTCGGTAATATTTCTAAATCCATTTCATCAATACCAGATACTTTCTGCTCTCCGTAACGTGTATTCTTATTCTATTGCGCCAATTGCCTGCATACATTTTGGACGTACCGATAATAATGAAAAATGATGAAGAAAAACCATTGGGCTTCAATGAGGTCGATGTAAACCATCTCTTTGAATTGCTCAATCACAACTCTGATTGGGTATGGGAAGTTGACGCACAGGGCCGTTATACCTGGGTCTCTGAAGTGGTCACCGAACTACTGGGATTTACACCGCAACAGGTTATAGGCAAAACACCGTTTGATTTTATGCCGCCGGGTGAAGCCGAACGCGTTGGGCAAACGTTCGGTGAAATTGTTGCGGCCAAAAGACCGTTCTCGGGGTTGGTCAATCGCAATCGTCGGGCTGATGGCCGTATTGTGGTGTTGGAAACCAGCGGCATTCCGCTGTTTGGTCCCGACGGTGAGCTACGCGGTTATCGCGGCGTTGACCGCAATATCTCAACGCTTGGAGAACGGGTTTTGCAGTTGGAAACCATCTATGACACCACGCCGGTTGCCCTCTGCATGATCAATCGCGCGGGTCGTCTTGTGATGTCCAACAAGGCCATGATGCGTTTGCTGAATCACGCCGACGAACCTGCATCGGAACTCCAGGTATCCACAGTGATGCCCGATTGTTGGTCCCAATTTGAAACCGATTTCACGCTGGCCGATAAAGGGTGGGACATCCCTAGCCGTGAGGTCACCTGGCTCGATCGCTGCTATTACACCCAGCCGGTACCGGTGCGGGATGCCAGCGAGAACGTGGTGGGACTTTCCGTCACCTGGGTTGATATCACCCGCCGCAGTCAGGCAGAGCAAAAGCTCGCCGATGCCAATAAAGTGCTGCAACAATATGCGCAACACGACCACCTTACCGGACTGTTCAACCGCCGCAAGATGGATGAATACCTGATTGAAGAAATTACCCACACCCTCCAGAAACGTATTCCGCTCTCGGTGTGTCTCGCCGATATCGACTTTTTTAAACACTATAATGATACGTTTGGCCATCAGGCAGGAGATGACTGCCTGCGCACGGTAGCAAAAACGCTGCTCTCTTCCCGATTGCGCAGCGACGATAACGTTAGCCGCTACGGTGGCGAAGAGTTTCTGGTGATTTTACCGCATACCGACAAAGCGGGAGCGTTAACCGTTGCCGAGCGCCTACGAGAAAACATTCATGCGTTGCGGTTACCGCACAGCGCCAGCGCCACGGGCTATCTCACGATCAGCATCGGCGTGGCGACGCTGAACAACGATCAGACCAGTCCGGAAGACAGGCCGCTGCATATGATTGCCAGCGGACTGATACACCATGCTGATACCGCCCTTTACGCCGCCAAAAACCAAGGGCGAAACCGGGTGGTGGCCGCCCTGGATGACGATCAACGGAACGCCCCCGGTCACCCACTTACACAGTGATACGCATGCGATAAGAAAAGGTAATGGAGACTTCACTTGAAGCAGGGTAATGACATCTGCTAACAATGAGGGTCTTGCACGCAAATCGTAACGAGGTAACCTCCAGATGCACATGGCAAATATTCCGTTTGGTATCACCGATTGGTCACAGATTGAACCAACAACCCACAGCGGCGACGTCGGCCATGCATTATGGCGGACACAGCATTTCGGCAATATTCGAGTAAGAATGGTGGAGTACTCTGCGGGATATATTGCGGATCACTGGTGTAAAAAAGGACACGTTCTTCTTTGCCTCGAAGGCGAGCTGATTACCGAACTGGATGACGGCAGAACCTTTACCCTAACGCCGGGTGTCAGCTATCAAGTGGCGGACCAGGCAGAAGCGCATCGCTCCACATCCCCCAAAGGGGCAAAACTGTTTATTGTTGACTGAAAACGCAGACGGTATGTTGTGTGGCGCTCAATGCAGATACGACCAAGAAGGTAACTTCGGTGCAGGAAATACACGCGCAAAGTAAAGATTAATCTACGCTAACCAAGAAGAAGCCTGCGCGAACGCGCTGGCTTTTTTATCGGTGAAAATAATAGAATTGTTCATATCTACACTGTGTTTGAATAATAAACACTCCCTCAAAGGAAGAGCGAAAATTGCGATAATCCTTAATTGAGATTATTTTTTAATAACGATGGCGTAAATACGATGCCTATAGTCCATTCTTTTTGAATGGAGTCAAAGAATGTCTATTTCAGTCATACAGCATCATTTATCCACAGCATGCTATCACGATCAAACGTGCCAGAATAAGCATGAGAAATCTTTAGAATCAATTAATTCAAATCCCTCTGTAAATGTTCATGGTTTCATTTCCGAAATTAGCCATATTGAAAATTCGCCGAGAATACTGAACCCGTCCTCAACGTCGTTTTTCGGACGAAGAGGCGAAATGGCAACAACCCTTCAACTCATGCTGTTATTTAATTTTTTACACCGTTCTGATTCTGCCTCTGTTGTTTATAAAGAGAATCCATTTTCCATGATAGATAATGACACGTCGCTTGACAAACCTAATTATTTTATTGAAAACAGCCACATTCTCTCTGATGATCAAAAGAAGAATGCGCTGATTGCGGCCATTAAGCACTATCTGGTGTCTGATGGACAATTAACCACCGAAGAAGGTCAGGATTTTGAGCTGTCATTGAAACAGTGGGCAAAAACCGGTCCTCTCTTTATTACTCCACTGGTTGATAGCACAGCGCGAATGAAGCGAGCATTGATGCCTGAGTTCGATCCTCGAACCGCAGAACATATAAAAGAACACTGCGCCTTTGAGGAAGAAATACTTAACGCTAAAGGCGAGAACGAAGGAAAACTGCTTTTATTTCAAGCCCAGAGAGCAGAGAACCCCTTTCGAATGATTTATGATGATACAGAAGGTGGCCCGTCGCCCGATGCGCGGGGCACAGCCGATGGATTAAATATTGTGGCGGATCTGCTGACTCTGGGGATAAAACCGTTAATTGGTAAGCTCATTGCGAATGCAAAACGCCGTGAGTACTATAAAAATCAAGGTGATGAGATTTGTGCTGAACGCTTTCTTCGACTAAATATTGCTGAGATTGCAACATCTCTCGATGTTGATAGTATCGCGTTCAAATCCCGTGGTGTTGCCCGTAAAATGAGACCGACTGAATTGCGGCATACTACGCCGGGCCAGAACAGGGCGGCTTATTATGTCCGAAATCCGAAAAATGGGATTAAGAAAGAAATTTTACTTGAGCTTCAACCCGGTAATACCGCTATCCATACCGAAGGCCAAACGATTTTTCTGAAACCGACGGATAAACCCAATGAATTTATGACATACCATCCTTATGCCGCAAAACCTGAGTTATTGCAGAGAAAGGTGATTGTCGATGAGGACACGCTCGCGTGGCGATATGCGGACACCTTCGATGCCACCCATCTTAATGTTGAAGTGAGGGAAGGGAAAAAGCAGATACCGCTGTACGGAGAATACTACGACCTGAAAAAAAATGGAGAGGGAAAGTTTGAGATCGTACTGCGAAAAGCCTCAGGCTCTCACGAGTATGTTCCGGTATACCTTGAACCATTATCCAAAACCTGGCACATGAGTACGCATAATCAGCACCCGGTGTTTACCCGCGAACAGGAAAATATCATTAACACGCTCCGCATTGAGCCAGACAGGGACTTCAACTACATTCCCTACACCAATAATAACGCACAGTATTATGGTTCGGGAAAGATTTATCGCGCAGAGAAAATTGACGACACCTCACATTATACTTGGGGACGGTATATTGAAATGAATGGAGAAATTGTGCCAGTGAGAGAAGTTGTTTCTCCCGGACAAGGCGTTCATTATGAGGTTCATAATATTAATCACCCTGATAAAGAACACTATTTAGTGTCATGGGACGGCGGTCGCTGGGTATTTGAGCGTCCAACGTCTGTTCATGTGTCAAGTTCGCTGGAAAAGCAGATTACTTCAGATATGTTTATTCATAATATCGATGTGACGAATCTTTCTTCTCCGGATAAGAATGGGTTGCGATGGGACGAAAATAATAATAGTTATTTGAATATCAACAACCATTTCATTCATGTAAAAAAGGTAGATAGTAACCGTTTTCTTCTGCTTAATGCAGTGGATATCCCGACGATGACACTTCGATTTAAGAAAAATAAGTTTTACAAAGAAAATATTAACGAGAGGTTGGATAATATATTAAAAGTTGGATTGAGCGGTAAAGAAAGAAAAACAGCACTCAATGTACTCAAGGACGTTGATGGTTACACCGAATCGTCTGCACAAAAATTGCTTTCTGAGTATAACTTTACTAAAAGTGGGCTCTTCAGTGATTATTCATTTGCATTGGAGATTAAGAACACTGGGAAACCGCCTTTGTGGTCAAGAATGTTCAAGAAAAACACACCATTGGATAATGCTTCTTCATCGTCCCGGCTTGCGGGGGAGAAAAAGTTAGATTTACCCAACAATAAAACTGGTTTTAACTTAGGAGATAAAATAGGCGAGGGTGTGTTTGGAGAGGTTTTTGTTGATGCGGATGACAGTAGATATCTTATCAAATTATATAAATCACCGAGTCATCTCGTGGCAGAAAAAATATCCAAACATGAGACCGAGATGTTTCAGCGATATTATGGTGAAGAGGCTGCCATGCACTTTGTCAATGATAAAGGGAACTCCTGTGTCAGAATGTATAGAATTCCCGGCCAAACACTGCATTCTGTACCGCGAGGAACATTACCGCATGATGCCGATGTGAAATTTGTCGATATGATCGAGAGGTTGAACAGCCTCGGCATCATACATCAAGACCTTCATTCTCTAAATATTCTGTGGGACTCGGCATCAGAGTCATTTTTTCCTATAGATATTAGTAACGTAAAAGAAAAATACTTCAATGCTGATGTCAGTGGAAAGCAGAAAATGAATGCGAAAGGCATATCAGATTTTGATAGAGTTTTGAATGACATAGCTTGGAAGAAAAAAAAGCCCTCTATAGAAAATAGAGAGTAAAAAACAATTAGTTGATGGCAAGTAAAAACCGCGCGCAAGCACTGGTTTTAGGTACGGAATGTGTTACCCCAATGCGCCTTAATACTGGGTGCAATCACTATCGTGCCGCAGTGGAACAGCAGAGCCTAGCAGGACGCAACCAGGGATTGTTCTGCCACTACTGCGGCACGCGGCACTCACGCCCTGTTACGATAATGCTTATAGTTGAGGCGATATTTATCCAGCCGCAGCCCTAATGCACGACGTGTGATATTAAGGTGTTCCGCCGCTCGGGAGATGTTTCCCTGAAACATTGAGAGCGCTTCAACAATTAAATCGTACTCAATCTGGGAGACCCGTGCCTCCAACCCCTCTTCCGCCACAAGGTGTTCCAGAATCGGCTGCAATGACAACGGAAGATGGTAGCTATGAATAACCCCTTCATCGGATAACAATACCGCCCGCTCCATCACATTCTCCAACTCCCGGACGTTTCCCGGCCAGTCGTAGTTAAGCAGCATATTCAGTGCAGGCGTGGCGATGGTAGGCACTTCCACGCCCTGATCTCGGGCAAAACGGGCATTGAAGTAATCCGCCAGAATCAGAATGTCATTACCGCGTTCACGCAACGGCGGAATAGTGATGGGAAACACGTTAAGACGGTAGTAAAGGTCCTCACGAAACAACCCTTTATTCACCATTTCACTCAAATCACGGTGTGTGGCAGCCAGAATACGCACATTGACATGAAGCGTGTCATTGCTGCCCACGCGCTCAAAACTACGCTCCTGAATCACACGTAACAGTTTGGCCTGCGCCGATAACGACAACTCCCCGACTTCATCTAGAAAAATGGTTCCACCATTGGCTTCTTCAAAACGCCCAGCACGGCGCGATATCGCACCGGTGAATGCGCCTTTTTCATGCCCAAACAGTTCACTTTCCAGCACACTTTCCGGCAATGATGCACAATTGAAGGTGATAAAAGGGCCGGTTGCACACAGGCTACTATGGTGAATCGCAGCCGATACCCGCTCTTTGCCAACGCCGCTCTCACCCAGAATCAGTACCGTAGTACGCGCCGGGCTGACCTTGCGAATCAATCGGTACACCGACTGCATGGCCCGCGAATTGCCAATAATATTGGCAGGCCGCAGTGTATCTGTGGTGTGGTGGTGCAAAGATGCCGCTAACAGCACTTTCTGATGCGCTTGTTCAAGCAGATGCAATTCAACGGCCTGCGCGATAATTGCCGCAATCACTTTCAGCACTTCCAAATCCAGGTAGCGCAGTTGATGATTGTGATAGACCCGTTCGATGCCGATGGTTCCCATCACTTTGGAACTGCGAATGATCGGCACACAAATAAAGGAAAACGCCCCGTCGCGGGTTTTGTCGAGACTGCCGGTTTTATTGAGAAATAGAGGATCGTCGGCCACATGCGGCACAATCACCGGTTGGCGCGTTTCGATCACCTGTCCGGTGATCCCTTCCCCCGGCAGGTAGACCCCCTTCTCCACTTCTTGCGGAGAGAGTCCGTAACTTTCATGGATATAAATGCGATCGCTGCTGGTGTCGTACAGCGTGATCATCGCGCGGATCACCTGCATGTGTTTTTGCATCAATTGCAGGACCAGTTTGAGGGTTTTGGAAAGATCGCCCTCGGTGCTCACCACTTTGCTGACTTCAGACAGCAGCGGCATCAGTTCTGAACGACATTCACCCAATTTACAACTGAAAGACAGCGGTGTCTCCAAGGGGGACAGCATATCCGTCACACCACGTTTTCTTTCCAGGCGCATTATATCTCTCCCGACAAATCCCCATTCTTACGTAGCAGAGTGAATCACATCAGGTCAGAAGCATTGTTATCCTAGTCGCAGGCTCTTATGCACAGTCCCGGTAAAAACCTGCAAAATCAGCGCCAATGCAGGCAAAACCAACTTTTTTGTAATCAATTGATAATTAATGAGATAAAAACCACCTCACCCTCCAACGCCCCGGCAATATGTTCTGTTAAGAACATTCCTGTTCTATTTGGGACGTTAACGAACGTTTTCAGACATGCCGTGGCATCACCACGACACAAAATGTTCCATCTGCGCGCGGCTCACTCACAATGCTGAATTCACGCGCATCAAGCGTGGCAAACCACTTCGGTAAATGATCGCAAATCACATCCAGACGTCGAAATTGCTTTTGTTGCAGGAAGGGTTGTAATAACCGCCGTGAGGTGTGCCCCTCATGGCTGTTTGCCAGTGCCTCTATCAGATTGAAGTGAAAATCCCCGCTCTGTTTGCCCGGCTGAAAATAGGTCTCAGGGTGGAGTGGCGTCACGGGCGAGGAGGCGTGGATACGCTCCGCGATACCATCGAGAAGCGGAGCCGGTTTGCCGCTGCCTCGCCACATGGTGATCCCTCTGCCATCAAGCCAGGCCAGCAACACGCCCTGAATCTCCCGCGCGACAATGTGACGACACTCAGGTAACGCCTCCAGCATCGTCACGGTTTGCTGACGCAAAGCCGCCAATGACATTGATGCGGTTGATGGGCAAGGGACTTCACGACAGCATTGCCAGCCAGAACGTAACGGGACAAACAGTGTCGCCACGCCGGGCTGCCCGAGCGCCGTTATCATTCCCTGATGGTCGAGATACGCGGCGATGTAAAGCGGGGGGAGCCGGCCCTTATCAAAAGCCATGCTGTTTCCCCCTCATGGCGTCGATGTTGATGCGTATCACCAGCGTGGCTTGCAGATTGGCGTCAGGGAACGCGTAGTGGCGATCGGTAAACCCCGCCATCAATCGCTGCAAAATGGGGATTTTCTCCTGATTATCGTTGATGAACTGTGCTTTCCCCAACCCAATCACCGTTCGATGCCGCGCCTCAAAGTTACAGGCCAGCGCATCCTCTACCACGCCTCCATAATGAGAAATGGCAAAACACAGGGTATTGTTACGTTTAAGCCATTCAATCTTGCTGCCACTGCGCGCGGAATGAAAATAGAGCGCGGTGCCATCCCAGACATAGAAAACCGGCACCAGAAAGGGCACATCATTATTAGCCAGCGCAATGTACATCACGCGCTCTTCGCGCAAAATGGCATCCAGTACGGTGGGATCGGTGATCTCACGTTCATCCCGCCGCATGTCGTGATGGGGGAAATCGGCCAGCGCCGGGTTAACAGGCGTATTCATCCTCTGTTCTCCCGCAAGTGGTCAAGCGCCGGTGAGCGTTTTTGTTCCGCCACAATCAGTGCATCCAATGCCTCACACACGGAAAGAATGCGCGCTTTATCCTGCTCGTCCGGCGTGCCATGGTAGTAATCATCAATGGAGCAAATGCCGAAAAGTGCATCCAGCGCGGCAATATCCTCGCTTAACGCCGAGGTAAACGTCACTTTCTCCGAGGCACTGGTCAGCAGGCTACGGTAGTTGTGATTCATCGGCATGATGTTATGCAGCGCACACAGGGCAATCAGGTAGCACTCCACTGCCAGCGATGCCACGTTAAACACCAGACTGACAGACGATGATTGTGGTGCCAACAACAGGGCGCGGCGGTGATAGCCACGCGCATGCTCATAACACCGCGTGAACCGTTGTTCATCGCTTTCAAACAGCAATCCTGACATCATTTCCTCCCGAACAGGGCACCGATTCCCGGTGCCTGATGACATGTCGCAAGAACGGAAACCGCCGACTTACCAGACGTTAAGCAACCACTCCTTGTTCTTTTTGTATTCCATGTCGGTAAACAGGCTGTTTGCCATTTGCTCCGCCAACCAGATAGCCCCGGCGTACCCGACAACCGGATGGCGGTAATGTCCCGCCCGGTCATAGGTAGGGAAACCGACTCTGACCATGGGTATCTGGTTATCAATCGCGGTGAAACGGCCTTTAGAGTGCCCGAGGATCAGATCCAATTGCAGATCGTTTTGGGTAATACGCTGCTCCATCTCCCAGAGATCCGCATTGGTAATGATCTCCATATCATGGGACACCCCATCGCGCAGCGCGTGAATGCGGGGATCGTTGACATACCCGGCATTGTCATCGCCCAGCAGCAACAGCACTGGCTTCATTTCCAGATCGAGACAGAATTCCGCCAACCCGATCACCAAATCGGGGTTGCCGTAAATCGCTACCCGTTTGTCGGCAAGAAACATATGCACCAGGTCTGTCAGGGCATCCAGGGCGATCCCACGCTCCCGCACCAGTGAAGGCGGAATGGGTTTTCCCGTCAGGGTTTTCAGGTTATGCAACAACGTGTCCGTGTTACGAATACCAATCGGCGTCGGGCCAATAAGGGTCGGGATCTGGAACTTATCTGCCAGATAATTCGCCGCCTTGCCCCCTTCATAGCGATTGAGTGCCAGCGTCGCGCTGGCATTGGCCGTGTCCGTCAAATCGGCGATGGTCGTATTGCCGTGTGACACGGTATTACCGGATGGCATCAACGGTGAGTCGAAATCTTCAATCTCGAACAGTACAGTGGCATCAATCGCCATCTCCGAGAGCAGATGCTTCAACGCCGTCACATCACCGGGGTTCGCCCAACCGGTAATCAGATTGAGCTTGCCGTTAGGCTCCCCTTTTCGGGCAAAATACTTAACGATATCGCGTACCGCCAGGTCGTACCCGCTGATCATGCTGCCGACAAAACTTGGCGTATGGATAGGAATCAGATGCACTTCGCGACCGGCGAATTTCTCTTTGAGCAACCCATCGTTGAGCTTGCGTACCACGCCATCTACATCATCACCAATCACCTCAGTGGAACAGGTGGTGATAATCGGGATGACCTTGACATGGGGATAACGCATCAGTAAAACGTCGACCGCTTGCTCTACGCGATCCAGTGCACCAAACACCGCTCCGTCTTCATGTACCGATGATGACGCTATTTCGAAGCTCTCTTTCAGATGCTGAGAAATCAGTAAACGGACAAACATCACGCATCCCTGGCCGCCATGCACAATACCGATACAATCCTTGATGCCGATACTCACATACTGTGCCCCTGCCGGTTGGCAGGTAAAAATGGGGTTGATGACCCCGGTGCGATCTTTCGCTTTCAGTTCACAGGACATGGCTAACCTCATTAATAGCGCTGGTCGGTCAGTTCGGCATTCAACGAACCGGTGATGGTTAAATAATCAAGCCGCTGATGTAACGCGTGCATCAGCGTGGCAGTAGCGTCAGCGGGCATTTCCGCCAGCCAATCAAAGCGCTTGCGCCAGGTATCGGCCAGTACCACCGCATCCACCCAGTAGCAGCGATCGGCGGGCGTTGACAGATCCACCGCTTCACCGCACAGCAATTGCCGGGTTTTACCTAACACACCGGCGTTCTGCTTTTCCCGATCCCAGTTGCGGGAATGAAACTGCCACAGACAGTGCTTCATGATGTAATCCACCAGCGCTTCAACCTGTTGTTCCTGGGTCATACCGCCTCCTGTCGCTGCGGCCTGTCTTGGGAAAAATCGGGATATTCGCGCTGACGTAATTTAGTCACGCTGTCAAAGCCGCCGGTATACTCCCGCAAGTTGGGATCCTGGCGGATGTCTTCACTCAACGCGCTATCCGAGATAATGCGTGCCGTAGCAAAGCCGCGATCGGCAGGGATCGTATGTTCGCTGATATCCAGCATCGAGAGCTGATGAATTGGCGAATAAATGGCGTTGTAGATATCCCGCGCAAAGCGCACCCAGCCTTCAAACCCTTTGTAAGGACCGTTGTGATAAGCATGAGCATTGAGGTAGGGCACCCGGATTTTCTTCGCCACTTCACCGGGCCGTTTTCCGGTAAAGATCACATCCGGCTTCAGGGTATACATGGCTTCCAGTGACTCCAGTTCATTGGGATCATCAATCGCCAACGCCCCGGCTTCACAGCGGGCAATCCCTTTTTCCATATCGCCCTGATGACCAAATTTGGTATACACCGACACCACTTCCACGCCCATCTCTTCATGGATAACGTGCGCCCAGTGCCACAGCTTGGAACCTCCAGGCCACAGGCAGACTTTCTTCCCTTGCAAGCGCGCCTTATACCACTCCAGTTCGGGTTTCCAGCGGGCCACCTCTTCGTCGATAATGGCTTGTGCTCGGTCTTCAATGCCAAAAAACAAACCAATCTTGCGCAGCGAATCAGAGAGTGGGCCAAAACCAAAACCATCAATATCCAAACGAGGTATGCCGTAACGCACCCGTAACTCATTACAGATGTATTCCGCTGAACGGGCGCACTCCAGCACATTCAGGTGCGCTTTGTGCATCGCCCGCAGGTCATCATAGGAACCATTACCGGTAAAGGTAGAGAGCACCTGAATCCTCATGCGTTTGAAATAATCCGCCATCACTTCCTGATCGCCCTGAATGTTATATTCACCCACATAGTTGATGACATAATCACTGGTAATGGTGGGTTCAACCGTGCCCACTTTTTGGTTGATCCAGGCGATATTAATCTTGTGATGACCGCCAGACTGACTTGGCCCGGCAAACCCAGGGGAGTTGCAGACAAAAATATCGACATCGGGGCGCTCATCCATCACCTCCTGCGCGATTGCCGAAATATCATCGCCGATCAGCGCCGAGGCGCAGGTTTGATAGATAGTCATGCGTTTGATCGTGGGATGCGCATCAAAGGCTTCAATGATGTTCTTTTTCAGCACCTTCTCCGCGCCAAACACGATGTGTTTTTCTTTCATGTCGGTCGCGAAGGTATACTTCAGTTGGAAGTTATCGTTATCACTGATATAGCGCTTGGTCTGCCAGGTATCATAGGTGCACCCTACCGGGCCGTGACTGATGTGAATAACATCCTTCATCGGTGTGCCAATCACATGCTTGGCGCCACAGTAGGCACAACCGCGTTCTGAAATGGTGCCCGGAATGGTATTGAGATATCCCTGTGGCAATGCAGAAGTGATATCTTCACCCTCGCCTTTCAACACGGCATGTTGTTTACGTTCAGGAATGCATTTACTGCATTCAAACTCATGGTACGGCATAATTTCTCTCCCATAAGGGCAAGGCAGAATAACGGCGGCGAACAAGGAAATAGGGCAGAGCGCGGAATTAATCCATCATCCCGTATTTCACCACCATTTTTTCCAATTGATCCATGGACAACGGTGTCGGTATGACAAAGTCATCATTCTCGATAATTTTGCGCCCCAACTCTCGGTATTCCTGTGCCTGATTCGCTGCTGAATCAAATTCCGTAACCGTTTTCTTATTAAACTCAGCCTTCTGAACAATATTGTCACGCGGAACAAAATGAATCATTTTGGTACCAATGGCCGCGGTGAACTCCTCGATAAACTCCTTTTCACCATCCACATTCCGGCTATTACAAATAATGCCACCCAGCCGAACACCGCTCTGTTTGGCGTACTTCACCAACCCTTTGCAAATATTATTGGCGGCATAAATGGCCATCATTTCACCGGAAGCGACGATATACACTTCTTGTGCCTTGCCATCGCGAATCGGCATGGCAAACCCACCGCACACCACATCCCCCAGAACATCAAAGAAGATAAAATCCAGATCGTCGCTATACGCCTTGTTATCTTCCATCAGATCGATAGCGGTGATAACACCGCGTCCTGCACAGCCAACGCCAGGCTCTGGACCACCTGATTCCACGCAACGAATATCAAACACGCCGGTTTTCACCACCATCTCATTGGTAATTTTCTCGGCACCTTGATCGCGCAGCATATCCATTAATGTTTCTTGCGGTTTGCCCCCTAATATAAGGCGGGTCGAATCCGCTTTAGGATCGCAACCGTGAATAAAGACCTTTTTCCCATGGAAATAGGCCAAAGCGGCAGCCGTATTTTGTGTGGTGGTCGATTTACCGATCCCCCCTTTTCCATAAATAGCCAATTTACGCGTCATTATTTCTCTCCCATAAATAAAAGCATTGAGTAAGTGTCACTGGGTATGCCAGGAAGAAATTGCAAAACCGGGGCCACTCAGAGAAATAAAGGAGAAAAAGCACTAAAAGTGGCGACCGTTCTAAGTCTATCGGCTGAATTTATTACAGTTATTTTTTTATTGGCAGAAGGGATAATGCGATAAAAATGAGAGGCTGAAAAAGATGATATTCCCGCTGGCTGTTCATTAATGAACTTTTCACCAGCGAGATGTTCGGCAATGGAAATTTTAGGTGTACAGCTGATCCAGCCAGCGCGTCATCACCTGTTGTGCCGCCAGCGCCAACGACGCGGAAGCGTGCGCCGCCTGCTGGCGCAGTTCGCCCAATGAGAGCCCGGCTAATTCCAACTCACAAGCATGCCCAACCAACCATCCTTCCAGTCCGGTTTGGCTCACCTCTGGATGGAACTGAAGGCCAAGTGCATGTTTACCCACACTGAAGGCTTGATTATCGCATACCGCGCTGCCCGCCAGTCGTATCGCTGAATCAGGAATCTCAAAGCGATCGCCGTGCCAGTGCAAAACAGGAACACCCGATAGCGGAGCCAACACAGAGGCTTGCGCTACTGACGCCAATTGAATCGGCCCATAACCAATCTCTTTCACCCCCATCGGTGCCACACGCGCGCCGAGTGCGCGCGCCATCAACTGTGCCCCCAGGCAGATC
This sequence comes from Candidatus Symbiopectobacterium sp. NZEC151, assembly GCF_025962655.1. Taxonomy (GTDB): domain Bacteria; phylum Pseudomonadota; class Gammaproteobacteria; order Enterobacterales; family Enterobacteriaceae; genus Symbiopectobacterium. The sequence continues at coordinate 80,308 of NZ_JAGFPE010000009.1, forward strand.
CCCAGCACGGGGCGCTGCTGCGCCAGCCGTTGTCGAATAATCGCCAACTCCTGGCACAAAAAGGGGTAACTCGTTTCATCATTGGCGCTGATCGGGCCACCCAGCACAATCAGCACATCGGCGTGCAGAGGATCGAACGTCGCCAAAGAAGTTACAGGGGTATCAATATAGTGAAATTGAAAACCACATTCATGAAGGGTATCGCCCAGTGTGCCCAAATCTTCAAAAGGCACATGTCGAAAAACAACCACAGTTTTCATCGAAAGCTCCTTTGTCGCGAATGAAAAACAGCCGTTATCTGTCATGCAAAATACTGGCCTGTTCTTCCTGTCCAGGGCACGCCGAGTCCGCTTTTTGCAGCGGTTATTGATTGATAGAACCCTTGCCTGACAGCGCAGTGCAAGGGTTAAAACGTGGTGACTACTCTTCGAAGTACCAGTATCCCTGATTAATCAGCGCCGTCAGTTCAGCGACTACCGCTGGATTCTGCAGCCCATCGCCCAAGGTTTCACGGGTGATTTCAGTGTAATGACACAACGCGTCCGCCTGCGTATCGGGCATTTCCAGTTTTTCGCTGTTGATAAACACGCTATCGCCCACGCGCAATACCCGCAAACCGCTGAGACGCGTTAACACTTCACCGTCGAGCAGAGCGTTGACCACTTCGCTTTGTTCGAAAGGCGGTTCCACCGGTGCAACATCCAACTCATGGCGCGGCGTGGAGATAAAACGGCCAAACCAGTTATTAAAATCTTCCGGTTGGTTGATCATCTCGATCATCATGGTGCGTAAACGTTCAAGCTCGTGCACTTCAACGCGCTCAGGATGTTCACGCAGCGTTAAATCCGGATCGCTGTAGTGCTCACTGCCAAGATCGTTTTCCAGCGCATAGTCGGCAAAACTGCTGATCAAATCCCGGCCATTCGGTCCACGGAAACCAACGGAATAATTGAGTGTGGTCTCAAAGGTAAAACCGTCATGAGGGAAGCCCGGCGGAATATACAGGATGTCGCCAATCTCCATTTCGACATCAATGATCGGCGTAAATGGCTCACAGTGCAGCAGCGCCGGATGCGGGCAATGCTGTTTCAACGGGAGTTTATCGCCCACGCGCCAACGGCGACGGCCCATTCCCTGAATGATAAAGACGTCGTACTGATCGATATGCGGCCCAACGCCGCCACCCGGCACGGAGAAAGAGATCATCAGATCGTCCAGACGCCAGTCCGGCAGAACGCGAAACGGGCGAACAAGCTCCGCTGACGGCGCATGCCAATGGTTGACCGCCTGAGCCAGCAACGACCAATCGGTTTCCCCCAGGTCATCAAAATGCTCAAACGGCCCATTGCTGGCTTGCCACTGGCCATTTTTATGGCTCACCAGTCGGCTATCCACCTCAGGTTCCATCGCCAGGCCAGCCAGCTCGTCGGGGGTGATCGGGTCGACGAAATCAGGGAACGCGCGTTTTAATACAACCGGCTTTTTTTGCCAGTAATTGGCTAAAAATTCGGGCCAGTTCAGATTGAGTTGGAAAGACATAATTCGCACCAGTGAGAAGAGAAACGGGCGAGATTATAAAAAGAGTGATACCGGTTGCGCCTTGTCATGCATCAAGACTCTACGCATCCTGCCGCGCATTGCGCATTAATAAGTTGAAAACGAGACTGATTATCATCTATATTTTGATTCCCATTAGAAAATGTTTCACCACGTGATAATTCCCTATCAATACTAAGGTTTTTACTCTGGAGAAGATAACGATATGGCTATCCTGCTTTCCTCTGCCCGTCGCGGTATACGTCGTCTGGTGCTGGCTTCAGCGCTGCTGGCCGCTTACGCCGCCCCCGCCCTGGCTGAAGAGTCATTAACGTTGTATACCACGCGCGAGCCGGGCCTTATCCAGCCGTTGCTGGACACCTTTACCAAGGACAGTGGCGTGAAGGTGAATACGGTTTTCATCAAAGATGGCATGCTCGAGAGAGTAAAAGCCGAGGGGCAAAACTCCCCGGCGGACCTGCTGATGACCGTCGATATTGGTAATCTGGTGGATCTGGTCGAAGCCGGCGTGACGCAGCCGGTGAAATCGGCAGCGCTGGAAGCCGCCATTCCTGCCAATCTGCGCGGTGCCGACGATCAATGGTTCAGCTTATCCATGCGCGGTCGCGTGCTGTATGCGGAAAAATCGCTACCGCTCAACAGCTTCACCTATGAATCGCTGGCCGATCCGCAATGGAAAGGCAAAGTGTGTATCCGTGCCGGACAGCACCCGTACAACACGGCGTTAATTGCGGCCATGATCGCGCACCACGGTGAAGCCAAAACGGAACAATGGCTGCGCGGCGTTAAAGCCAATCTGGCACGCAAAGCCACCGGCGGTGACCGTGATGTGGCTCGCGATATTCTTGGCGGCATCTGTGATATCGGTCTGGCCAACACCTATTATGTCGGCCACATGAAGAACGCCAAAGAGGGTACGGATGCGCGCCAATGGGGCGATGCCATCAAAGTGGTGAAACCGACCTTCGAGCAGGGCGGTACTCATGTCAATATCAGCGGCGCAGCGGTCAGCCGTTATGCGCCGAATAAGGCGCAGGCAGTGAAATTGCTGGAATATTTGGTGTCGGCACCGGCCCAGCAACTGTATGCCAAGGCCAACTATGAGTACCCGGTTCGCAAGGGCGTTGAGCTGGACCCGATTATTCGTGACACCATTGGTGAACTGAACGTCGATCCCCTGCCGTTAACCGATATCGTGAAATACCGTAAACAAGCCAGCCAGTTGGTCGATAAAGTTGGCTTTGATCAATAAGCATCGAGATACACGGGTGACGCGCAGCGTGTTCGATACGCTGCGCGCACCGTTCTCTCCACTCGGCATCACCACCTGTGCCATTGCACTCGGCGTGCTGATGCCAATCATTTCTCTGCTCTGGCTGGCGGCCGATGCTGATTTCAGTCACTGGGCGCACCTGTTTCACTACGTGCTGCCTGTCGCGACGCGCAACACGGCGATCCTGCTGGTGGGTGTTGCGTTGCTGGTGACCGTCATCGGCGCAGGCTGTGCCTGGCTGGTGACCCTGTATGAGTTCCCGGGGCGGCGCATCCTCAGTTGGGCACTGCTTTTGCCACTGGCCATGCCAACCTATATCGTGGCCTTCGCCTGGCTGGATCTGCTGCACCCTATCGGCCCGGTTCAGACGGCGCTGCGTGCCCTGCTCGGCTACGACAGCCCGCGCCAGTTTCGCTTGCCGGATATTCGTTCCATGACCGGTGCCATTATTCTGTTGGGCATCGTGCTCTACCCCTATGTTTACCTCACCATGCGCGCCATGTTTATCAGCCAGCCCGCCCATTTGCTGGAAGCGGCACGCACATTGGGCAGGAGTGCGACCGGCGCCTTCTTGCACGTCGCGCTGCCGATGGCGCGACCGGCACTCGCCGTGGGTGTCAGTTTGGCCCTGTTGGAAACGCTCAATGATATCGGTGCATCCGAATTTCTTGGCGTCAACACGCTAACGGTCGCCATTTATACCACCTGGGTAACGCGCTCTGATTTACCGGCTGCGGCACAAATTGCCGTGTTAATGTTGATGGGCGTGATGCTACTGCTGACGCTGGAATATTATGGTCGACGTCGCCAGCGCTACGGCAGCAGCCGCTCACAGCGCACGGTAACGCCAATCCGCTTATCGGGCGTAAAGGGGATGCTGGTCTTAACCTTAACGGCCTTACCCGTGGTACTCGGCTTTATCGCCCCGGCACTGTTTCTCGCCTGGGAGAGTGCCAAGCGCCTGCATCAGGAGACGCCCCTTTCCCACGGGCTGTGGCTGTCCCTGCAAAACTCACTGCTGCTGGCGCTCGGCGTCACGCTCACGGTGTTGATCACTGGCATAATTGTCGCCTGGTTTGCTCGCCATTCCGCCATCCGCTCACAACACGGTGGCTTTCGCCGCGCATTGCTGCGTGTTGCCTCTCTCGGGTACGCGGTGCCGGGCACCGTACTGGCAATAGGGTTACTGACACCCGGGCTGGCGGTAGATAAATGGCTGGCAAGCCTGCTGGATTATCAGGGGTTACCGTTGCTCTCGAGTGGCATTCTGTTGGTTATCTGCTGCGCGATTCGTTTCCAGACTATCGCCATCGGTGCCACAGATGCGGGCCTGACGCGCCTGTCTCCCGCGCTTGAACAAGCGTCACGCCTGTTAGGTGAGAACACCACCGGAACATTTTTTCGAGTGCATCTGCCGTTATTACGTCCGGCGTTGGTCACCAGCGCGTTGCTGGTGTTTGCGGATGCGATGAAAGAGTTACCCGCAACGTTACTGCTGCGACCGGTCAATTTCGAAACGTTGGCAACCGTACTGTACGCCGAAGCGGCACGCGGCACTTACGAAGAAGGGGCGATTGCCGCGTTGCTGATTGTGCTGGCAGGCACGCTGCCGGTGATTCTGCTGGCGCACAGCCAGTTCAGCACTGCGCGCAAGCCCAACCAACCGCAACAAAACAACGCCTCTTATCAAGGAGAATCGTCGCGCCATGTCTGACGCCACACTGGTTTTGGAAGCCATCCATGTTGCCTACGGACATGGACACCAGCAACATCATGTCCTTAACGGCTTTTCGCTAACGGTTCAGGCGGGTGAACTCACGTGTTTGTTGGGCGCGTCCGGCAGCGGAAAAACCACCGTATTGCGAGCGATTGCCGGATTTGAACCGCTGAGCGCAGGCCGTATTCAGGTTTCTGGCACCTGCGTTGCCGGGCCGGGTATTCACCTGCCGCCGGAAAAACGCCACGTCGGCATGGTGTTTCAGGAATATGCCCTGTTTCCTCATCTGACGGCGGCGAAGAATATCGCTTTTGGGTTGCGCAAGCTGCCAAGCGCCGTCATACAGTCCCGTGTGCGTGAACTGCTGGATCTCATCGGGTTAAGCGCGTTGTCAGAACGTTATCCTCATGAGTTGTCCGGCGGCCAACAGCAGCGTATCGCACTGGCACGCGCGCTGGCGCCAGAGCCCAGCATTCTGCTGCTGGATGAGCCGTTTTCCAGCCTGGATGCCGAGACACGCCAACGACTGGGGCAAGATGTGCGCGACATTCTCAAATCATCAGGACAAACGGCCCTGATGGTCACGCACAGCGAGCAAGAAGCGGTGATGATGAGCGATCGTATCGGTTATATGCGCGCGGGAGCGTATAGGGAAGCGCCAGCGAGTACCTCACGAGTGGAAAGATAAAACAGGGAGCCATTATCCGAAAACAGGCATTACTCATCGGGTTCAGTGAAAGCGGAAAACATCTCATCAAAAATAAAAATGGCTTCTCTCAATGTGTCCAAAGCGGCACTGAGCTTATTAAACACCTCATGATCCTCGGGAAACTCACCGTATTCTTGCCAACATTCGGCCACCAGATTGATATCCACGGTGAAGGGCAAGAAGTAATTTCCTTTGGTCAAATCTTCAAAATCCATAGCGACCAGTTGCTCGCGGCATTGAGGATCACGGGCATTTAAATAGGCACCCAGCTTTTTGGCTCCACCAAAACGGCGCGGTCTTATTTCGAAACAAAAACCGAGCTCGGCCCGTTCTGTCCCCACCCCCGCGAGAGTCGCCAAACTATAATCAACGCTATCGTCGCCTCGGGTATGTGTTTCGAACCAGTATTTCCAATCGCCGCCTTCTAATTTCCACGCTTTAGGTGCAAGCCAGCAATATCCCTTTGGCACAAAACCGACTTCCCCTTCCCAGCCATTATCCTTGATGAAACGCTGAATACATCGGTCAAATCCCTTCCAAAAGGCAGGTTCTATTTGCTTTTCGAAAACCACAACGGCCTCATTAAACATCTTGAACTGCGATAAAATAAGGGTTCCAGCCAACCGTTCTTCCTTGGTAGATGATGTCATTGTTCTTACCTTTGATTAAAAATTACGCATACGTTCAAGAAAACAAAAAGCAGAATGCGCCGCCATTTGCCTCATGGATGCGCTATCGTGCACAGCACCTGTTTTGCGGAAATCCGCCCGCATGGGTTCTTCAAAACGTGTCGCAAGGTCGCTCCACGACAGGCAAGAAACACAGTGTGGGTTATCCGCACGCATGCTCTTGGGTTGTCTGCCCTGCGGCGTTAAAAACACCACGCCCCAACGACGTTTTTTCGTCGCACGCTTTTCAGCCTCCAGACAGTAACGCTCGATTTGTTCTTTCTGCTCGAAAGCATCGATCTTCACTTCAATCAAAACGAAGAAATTATCGGCATCGATCTCAATATCGACCCGATTCTTACTGTCGCCGTTCGGGTTGGATTCAACCCGCACGCGGCAAAAGCGTGTAAACGCAGCAGGAAAAGTCTGATTCTCTGCTGTGCGTATTGAGGCCAGCAAGGCATATAAAGGAACAGTACCAAAACCGTGTGATCCTTGCGGATCCAGCAGCCAGGCCAGCACCGCTGAATTGCGCACTTCTTTGCGCTTTAACCCCGCAACATCCCAGGGATCAAAAGACAATACGCGAGGCTGCACCGCCTGAAGCGGCGTTGATAAGCGACTAAAGAAGGTCATGAGTTGACCCACATCGATGTCTATTTTTTCAGTCGTTGTTGGCTCATTGAACGTTAATGCGTTTTCTGACCATTGTTGAAAAAAAACCGGCAACCATTCCACCAGAGACTGATGCGTTGTCTCCATATACCTTCCCTTTCACTGACGACCCTACGCCAAAGACAACGCGTATCGCTGGCCGTTTGCCTAAACCGCAAAGGCATCATCATAAGTGCCAATCAGTAAAAAGCGAATGTTTATGGAGTCGAGGTTTGTGGATTTAGAAAATGCCAACAAAGAAGGGAATTTCCCGAGCCGCATTGAACACACGGCGACTCGGGTGACATAACGTAGCGGTAAACCTGGCCTAACGGTAAACAATGCCACCATCAATCAGAATGGCCTGACCGGTGACATAGTCTGAATCTGGCCCTGCCAGATAGGAGACCAGACTGGCGACATCATCCGGTGTCTCAGCGCGACCCAGCGCAATACCATCAACATATTTTTTATAGGTTTCACCAATAGGGGCACCGGTGATTTCTGAGAAACGCTTATCGATTTCTGTCCACATTCCCGTGCCGACAATCCCCGGGCAATACGCGTTTACCGTAATGCCGCGGCTGGCATATTCCTTTGCAGCGGCCTGAGTCAGCGCACGCACGGCAAATTTTGTCGCTGAATAGATACCTAACATCGCAAAACCATCGTGCCCCGCAATGGAACATGCATTGATGATTTTACCTTTCTGCTGGCGCTCAATGAATTTTTTCGCCGCAGCCTGAATCCCCCACAGCGTGCCCTGAACGTTGATGCGCATAATGCGATCGACCTCTTCCGGCGTCACATCGGACAATGGCTGCACCTGAGCAATGCCTGCATTGTTGACGATAATATCGAAGCCACCCAGTTGGCGTTCAGCCTGATCGATAGCCGCATACACCTGAGCGCGATCGGAAATATCAGCGACAAAGGTCGCCGCCTTACGCCCTAATGCCGCTATCTCGGCGGCTACGGCCTCAATCCCCGTAGCACTGACATCCACCAGCATTACGGATGCGCCATCTTTAGCCAGACGCAGGGCAATACCTCGTCCGATACCCTGTCCAGCACCGGTTACTAACGCGACTTTATTTTCGATAGCCATACTCTGTATTCACCTCGTCGTGATTAACAATGCACTAGATGATTTACTTTATAGGCACGCATAAGCATGGCCTACCCCCCCTGTTGGGGGGGCAATGAGGGAGAAAAAGAGAAGAGAGCCCCGATTATCAATCAGTAAACGTGGTTCTACGGGTTGTCCTTCGGTACACTCAGGTCACTGACGATATAATGAGGTAGCGGCAGTATGGCGTTTTTGCCCCCGATGCAGACATCCTCTGCAACATTGGTTAACCAAGAACCTTTTCGCTTCACACGCAAGCTGCCGCTTATTCTCACCAAGTTCACACCACCGCGATCGCCGGGAACGTTATTACAGCGCGATCGTTTGCTGCAACGCCTTGATAGTGCAGCCTCCAGCAGCCTGACGTTAGTCTGTGCCGCTGCGGGGTTTGGCAAAACAACGCTGTTAACCCAGTGGTATCAGCATCGACAGCGCCAGAGTGATGCGCTGGCGTGGCTCAGCCTTGAAGACGATGACAATACCCCGCTGATGTTTTCCCGCTATCTGCTGGAGGCGCTGCGGCCGCGGTATCACGGCTGGAGTACGGCGTTTCAACGCTATTTCCAGGGCGATTTCCCCGTCGATTTTTCACTGTTGGTGGCGGAGTTAGTCAATCAATTACACGGTTGCCCACATCCGCTCTACCTCATCCTTGACGATTACCAGAGCATCAGTCACCCGGATATTCACGCCGGGCTGAATTATCTTGTTAACCATGCACCGGCGTCCCTTCACGTAATTATTGGCAGCCGCAGCCAACTGCCCGTGGCGCTTGGCCGACTTCAGGTGCAAGACCAACTGGTTGAGATTTACCACGATGAACTGCGTTTCAGCCTCGACGAAGCCAGCAGCTACTTTGCGCAGTCAACCACTACACCGTTGAAACCGCAGGAGATACAGCAGGCGATCGCCCTGACCGAAGGCTGGATTGCTGGCATAAAGATGGCTGCCTTGTCTCTGGGTGACACTACGCCCGCTCACCACGGGTTGAGATATCTGAATGCCAATTCACGGTCGATGAGCCGCTATATGGAGGAAGTGATTTTTGCCCCGCTCCCGCCTGATGTGTTGGATTTTCTACTGCAAACCTCGATGCTTAACCGTCTCCATCCCGATTTGTGCGATGCCGTCACCGGATACCGCAATGGCGAGGCGATGCTCACCTGGATAGCGCAACATAACCTGTTTCTTTCCACTCTGGATGAAGCCGGATTCTGGTTCCGTTACCATCCGCTGATGCGCGATGCGCTACAAAGCCGCCTGCAACATCGCATGGGTAATGCTATCCACCGGTTACATGAACGGGCCGGTAACTGGTTTGCAGCGCAACAGCTCTGGGCGGAAGCGATACGCCACGCGCTGGCGGCGGGGAAACCGGGAACGCCCCATGCCGAAGCCGGTGCGCAATCGCTGGCAGAGGAGGGGGACATTGATACGCTGGTGCGCTGGATTCGCTACTTACCGGCCAATGTCGAACCTTCACGTATCGCGCTGCAAATCAATCTGGCATGGGCGTTATCGCACCATTTTCAGTTTAACGATGCCCGCCATCTGCTTGATGCCATCGAAACGTTTGTGGCTAACCATCCAGACGCGTTGGACCACACCACCTGGGTAAGATTACGCGTGGTGCGGGCCATCTGCGAAGCCTTCGCAGAAAACATTGCCTACAGCATGACGCTGGTTGAACCGCTACTGCGCGAGGTTCCCTGCGGGGATATCTGGGTGGATGGCCTGGTGTGCAATATTCTGAGCTATTGCCATTTGGCAAATGCCCGCCCGCAGCAGGCGCTGGAGGTACAAGCGCTAATACCCAACACCAAAACGGCGAGCCGCAATCTTTTCGTTGAGGTGTATCGCGCGTATGTCATCGCGCAAGGGCTGCTGCGGCAGGGCAATCTGCGGGAAGCGGAGCGCCACGCGTCACAAGCATTGCAACTCGCAGAACCGTTAACCGGTCCCCACTCCAGCAGCAGTGCCACACTGGCCCCACTGCTTGCAGAGATCGCCTGGGAACAAGGGGATATAGCACGTATCAATGCGCTGCTGACGCCGCGCCTGCAAATGATTGACGACGTTTGCCCCCCCGATGGCTTCAGCCGCTGCTACCTCGTGCTGGCACAACAGGCCCAATTAACCGGTCGGGAGGAAGAGGCTAACGCACTGTTGTTGCACGCTGAAAACCTGACGCTCCAGCGAGGATGGCGGCACGCACGGGTTTCCCTGTTAGCACAGCGCATCACTTTCCAGCTCCAGTCTGGAGATAACGGAGAAGCGGTACAGTTGCTTGATCAGTTACAGCGTCTGACCGATGAAATGGCCGGAGAACAAAATGATGCCCTGCGTTGGTTTCGTGAACAGAGTCGGGCTCGCTTACTGATTGCCACGGGCGATCTGATGATGGCAGCAGAGGTGCTTCACGCTGTCATGCTCGAGCAAGAGCACTGTGGTGAATGGCTTGCCGCCACGCGTTCAAGGCTGTGGTTGTCGGTCGTGCTGTGGCGTACCGGAGAAACAGAACAAGCAATAGCGGTGTGTAAACCGGCGATTCTGCGCGCGGTAAAACAACATCTGCATCGCAGCCTGTTGGATGCAGGGCCGGAACTGCTATCGCTATTGCGCCATGCGCAGCAACAGCAGACGTCCGATGAGCCGTTCACCCACGCAATAGCCGCATTATGGACCACGCTGGCCCCCTCTCAGCCGGGAAACACCTCGCCGGTGGCCCCACGATTAACCGAACGGGAGCACCAGACGTTACAACTGATCGCAGATGGCTTTTCAAACAAGGAGATCGCCCGCGCACTTGGCATTTCGGCGGAAACGGTAAAATGGCACCTGAAACAGCTCTATGAAAAACTTCAGGTAAATGGCCGCATTCAGGCAGTGAATCAGGCGCGAAAATGGCAATGGTTGGCGTGAAGGGGCGGATAAAGCGCCCACCCGACTTCAAGGGATAACCTTGGGTGACGACGGAATGCCGTTCAACAGAATGTGGTTTAGCTCCTGAGCTATACAAACCGGCCGAAACGCTGCTTCAGAAGCCAGCATCTCGTCTATGCTCCACCAGCGTTTTTGCAGCAGATTGCTTTTTTCATTATCACTCAGGTTCGGCTCTCCGATATCGCAACTACTGACATAAACCAGATAATAGCGTTCATGACTGATAAATTGACTGCCGCTGCGCTCGAAAACCACTTCCCTTGACCACACCCACTCCGGTTTCTCTTTTATGATCAAGCCCGTTTCTTCCATCAACTCTCTGCCAAGCGCCTGCTCAAACGTTTCATTCCCTTCCAATCCGCCACCGGGTGTGATCCAAAACTCGTTGATACTGGCATCAATATTGTCTTTGATATTTTTGAATCTGAACTTAAAAAGTAAGACATTATTATCGCTATCAATAAGTAACGCGCGTGCAGAATGACGAATATTCATACTATTCCCTTAATAGAATCTTCGTCATTTTAGGTGATTGCCAGTGCATTTGTCAGCACGTCAGGCACTTTCGTGCCTGAACACGATTACTCCAGCACAGAACCAACAATGCCACGCGCCTGAGTGAACAGTTGCTGATAATGGCCTTCGCGATCGTCAATCCCCTCTTCCAGGCCAATGGTGTTATAGAGAAAATCGATGTTTGCGTCCTCAACGCCCAAATATCCCATACCGCCCTTGATGTAGTCGGTCATGTTCTTTTCCCAGCCAAATTTGATAAACCCGGCTTGAGAACCGCCAACCAGCGCCAGCCAACGAATTTTTTTGTGCTTCAGCGCACTGTCTTCTCCGTAGGCCAAGCCGTAATTCCATACGCGTTCCAGATAACCTTTAAGCATGGCGGGAAAACCGTACCACCACACCGGAAACACCAATACCAACGTGTCTTTATCTTCCAGTTCACCAAACAGGCGATGTACTTCTGGCGAATAGGCTTTCTGCGGATTGCTCCAATCCGGCTCATCTTCCTCCCTGAGCACCGGATCAAACCCGCTGCGGTAGAGATCGAGCGTGGAAACGTTAAATCCCTGACTCACCGCTTCACCCTGTATCTCTTGTACCACCTGCGCGGTTAAAGAATCACGGCGCGGATGGGACCAGATAATATACATATTGTTTTTTTTCATGCTATTAACCCTATCTCATGAAGGAGTGGCCACTACTTTACGCAGAGGGGATAATTCTGTAAAACATAGTATTTGAGATGGGTTAATGAAGGATTTTCACTAATGCAGCTTAACTTTTCCGACTTCACGGCATTCATTAGTGTCGCGCGTCACAAAAGTTTTCGGGGAGCGGGCAACGAGTTAGGGCTTTCCCCTTCAGCCATTAGTCATGCCGTTAAGCAACTGGAGCAGCGGTTAAAAGTTCGGCTGTTTAACCGCACCACGCGCAGCGTGGCGTTAACCGAGGCGGGGGTTAATCTCTTTGAGCGTCTGCGTCCGGTCTTTGACGAGTTCGATACCCTGCTCGATGAGATCAATTGCTTTCGCGACACGCCGATGGGCACGCTGAGAATCAACACCTCGCGACTGGCCTCACGTCTGGTGCTGATCCCGATGATCGCCGGGTTTAGCCGACAATATCCCGATATCATGGTGGAGATTACCACTGACGACAAACTCGTCGATATCGTTCAGCAATCGTTTGATGCCGGTATCCGTCTGAATACTACCGTTGAAAAGGACATGATCACCGTCCCTATCGGCCCAAAAATCAAACGGGTTGTGGTCGCCACGCCCGGCTACTTTGAGCGCCACCCTACCCCGGCACATCCACACGATCTGGTAAATCACCACAGCATTATTTTTCGTTTACAAAGCGGTCGTATCTATAACTGGGAATTTGAAGGCCCGGAGGGCAAGCTGGAGATTGCGCCTGTCGGTAGCATCATACTGGATGACATGGACTCAACGCTCGAAGCCGTATTGTGCGGCGCAGGATTGGGTTATCTCTATTACGATCAGGTGAAAGCACATCTGGCAAACGGCACGTTGGTGCCAGTGCTGGAGGAATGGCTACCCGAATTCCCCAGCCTGCAACTTTACTACCCGAATCGACAATATATGCCGAGCCCGCTACGGGCTTTTCTGGACTACGTAAAAGCGCATCGGGATGCAGAAATGCCCGGTAAGCAGTCAAAAATATGATGGCGATGCGCCGGGCCTCTTTTCGCTGACAACCGGGAAAAGTAGCGATAATGCTTTTTCAAATCACACTTTTCAGGGTTGCTTATTCCCTCACAAAATGTGCGTGCTATCCTTTACCCTGTAATATCCTATCAACTCTCACCGAGGCTTTGATGCTGGAGAATGTAATCATCCGATAATCAGTTTGCCGACCCTATCTAGGCCGGGCTGATTATCACTGCGCTGAAATCGAATGCGGGCACCACAAGGTGTTTGCACGTTTTGCCTATGATGATTAACAGGTTTCCAGCATGAATTTATCCCGTCAGGAACAACGGACGCTGCACGTTCTCGCCAAAGGAGGACGCATTGCGCACGTCCGCGACACGTCCGGTCGCATCACCGCCGTCGAATGTTACAGCCGCGAAGGCTTGCTGCTGAGTGACTGCACGCTCGCCGTCTTCAAAAAACTCAAAACCAAAAAGCTGATCAAGTCTGTGCAGGGTCAGCCGTATCGCATTAATACCAGCGGGCTGAGAAACGTCCGCGCCCAATCAGACAACCGCTAAGGAGAAGATCATGAACCCGCTGTTTTCGCCTGAGTTTATCAATGCCAACTTGATGGGACCCAGCGCGCTACTGCTGGCAGATGAGGTCAGCGCTGCTCTGGCCTTAAAACCCGGAATGCGAGTGCTCGATTTAGCCTGCGGCACCGGCCTGACATCCCTCTATCTGGCAAGCCAATACGGTGTTGAGGTGGTCGCAATGGATTTATGGATTACTGCCGAAGATAACGCACGCCGTTTCAGTGAACACGGATTGTCCAACCTGATAACCCCATTACATATGGATGTTGCCGACCTTCCCACTTTAAAGCCATTTCCCGAAAACCACTTCGACGCGCTACTTAATATTGATGCCTACCACTACTTTGGTGCCAGCTCGGCCTTTTTCGACAGCCATCTTGCACCGTGGATCAAACCGGGTGGCCGCGTCGCTATCGTTATTCCAGGTTTAAAAAGGCCTTTCGATCGCGGAGTTCCTCCTGAACTGGCCCCCTTTTGGCAGTCCGGCATGAACTTCTTTACCGTCGACTGGTGGCGGCAACTCTGGCAGCAAAGCGCCTATTTGCAGATAGCGGAGTGCACCGAGAGCGCCCGTTGCGAGCAGGCCTGGCAAGCATGGCTGGCTTGCTCACACCCCTACGCCATTCGCGATCGCGACATGATGGCCGCCGAAGCGGGGCACTGGTTTAACTTCACTAAAATGACGGGGGTTATCCGTAAATAAAACAATCCTCCCTCTTCGGAGGGGGGAATACCTGAGAAGGATTTTCAAACATCACAACGGCGCACGGCATGTTGTCCAACAAACAACAGTGATGAAGGCCCATTATTCGTGCCATTTAATCCAATTATGTGAGCAGGACAAACACTGTACATACCGTTACACAGCAACGCTCATCATCGCCGATAAGCCTGGTATATAATGCAAAAAACGCAGGAACTGATGCCCTGTAAAGCTATAAATCAACAAACTTTAAACAAATGAATATCATGTAATTATAAATTCTATAATGAAAATCAAAAATACTCTCTGCCTACATATCCTGATGGCGATCCTGGCTGTCCTGTTCCTTAGCGTTCCCCCGCTGGTGAGGACCTTTGATCCGGAACTGACATTCCAACCGCTGATTAAATCAATGGAAGGAACGCCAAAGGAACGCAAGCAAAACATGGCGACTATTTCCCATGCTTTACAGGGAAATGCGATTTTCTTTCTCGGCGCCTCTGAAGTTTCTACTTCCGAAGATGAACATTACGCCGTTTATAATTACTTCAACAACCAGTTGCATCGTCCTTTAGTGGCTTATGGTGATAGTTACGTTGATAGCATCACGCATTTTTTACTGCTCTCGCGTTTTAAAAATGACATTAACGTAAACAGCAAGATTGTTCTGATGTTAGCACCCGATACTTTTTATTCTGAAGGTATTCCTCCGGCCATTTTTGCCAACAACTTCCCCTCAGCGGTGTTTAATCCCCTGATGAAAGATATGTTGGCGCGCCCTTTGCTGGTCAAATACTTACGCAATATTGATAAAGAAGATATCAGCCACTTAACCTTCAGCCAGATGGAAATCTACGGCTGGTATCCGGAAATTATCTGGCAGGAAGTGAGTTATCTCTTTGCTAATTTCTGCGAGATGGTAAAAAACGAGTGGCTGGCAATGCTGAACATTACTCCACAACCTGCAAAACCCTGGCCGGAACAACCCGTCAACCTCGTCAATCCAGATTGGGACATGGCGCTGGCCCACGCGCGCGAGCTTAACAAATCACGCCAGCAAAGCGCAGACACGATGTGGATGGATAAGTCGATTTTTGCCGACGATAACACGCCGGATGAGTGGGACAACGCGCCAGCAATCCCCTCGCAGCTGGAAGCTTTGCGGGCAACCGTCAAACTGCTGAAAGCGCGCAACGCCCAGTTTGTGGTGGTGGTTGACCCCATCAATCCGTGGGCGATTAAAAACTCCGAGAAATTCCAGGTCGTCGATCAACAGATCCGAACCATGCTGGAGCAACATCGGGTTCCCTATTTTGATATGTATGCCCAGCCCTATCAGAACGGCTGGAACTGGGATCGTCTGCATCCCACTGAACTGGCGTGGGTTGCCATAGACCGCTTTATTGCTGAGAGTTTTAAACGATGAAAACTGCCATTCGCCTTTTTTTCCTTTATTTCTTTCTGGCGGTCACCGTTGTTGCGTGGACCTCTGTTGATGACAGCATGGATTTGAAAGTGCATTTCGAATACCAAAAATTCTGAAGGGTAAATGATGTACAGCTCCGGAACGTTCTTTTTCCTTCTGTTTTCATCAGCTCTACTGTTTGCGCTGGTTAACCGCGTATTGCATTATCGGCTGACCTATTTGTCCGCTTTTTCCGTGCTGGCGGCATTTGGCTGGGCGTATATTTTCCAGGGGGATTACCTCGTTCCCGTGGCGGTTTTTCTTGGGTTTTATCTCCTTGTCACATTAAAAGAAAAAGGCTGGTTAAAAACCTGGCAGGCCGTCAGTCTGACACTACTTCCCATGTTTTTGGTGAAATTAGATCTCAACAACCACTGGAACATGATTGGTTTGTCATTCATGACTTTCCGCGCCGTTGACGTGCTGCTTTATCGCAGCAAAAAAGATGGTCAACGTTTTCTGCATTATTTCTGCTACCTGTTTATGCCGTTTATTATCCTGGCGGGCCCGATGTACCGCTGGCGCACATGGATTAATGACATTAATAAACCGGTGTTCTCATTGACCCGTGAACAGCTTTTACTGGCCATGGAGCAAATTTTTACCGGCATTATCCAGAAATACCTATTAGCCACGCTAATTGATAATCTGGTGGTTCAGCCGTGGAGCCATCAACCGTTTACGCTAAGCGTGGGCGTGGTCATGTCTCTGTCCTACAGTGCCTATCTCTACTTTGACTTTGCCGGCTACAGCAATATGGCTATCGGGGCCGGACGCTTATTTGGCCTGAATATCCCGGCAAACTTCAATATGCCTTTTCTGGCAAAGAATCCGCAGGATTTTTGGCGACGTTTCCACATCAGCCTGTCTGAATGGCTGAGGGATGTGGTCTTTATGCCGATTTATATGAATCTGATGAAGCTCGACTTTTTCCGTCAGAACAAAACGCTGGCGCAGAATATCGGTATTTTCTGCACCCTGTTTTGTATGGGGGCGTGGAACGGGCTGGAACGACACTATGTCATCAGCGGCGCATTGTTTGGCGCCATTTCTGTTGCTCACAATATGCTGCAATGGTCGGCGAAACGCAGCCCGGTGCTGAGCAATTGGTTAGACCATCCGGTTAGTGAGTTTACGGGTCGAATTTTGACGCTAGCAAGCGCCGCGGCCTCCCTCTATATCTTTAGCGGAATGTCACCCCTATGAACCAACACAGCGAGCTTCTAGAACTGCAAGATTTTCTGCGTGCGGCATTACTCGACCCCGCGAACCCACAGCAACCGGCGATCAGCGGCAGTGATGAAGCCCTGACCTGGCAACAACTCTCTGTTGCTGTCACCGACTGGGCAAAACGTTATCACCACTGCCAGCAGTCTGCTGGCCCGCCGATTGTACTCTACGGACATCAACAGGCTGAGTTCGCCGCTGCTATCTACAGTTGCCTGCTGCACAACATTCCGTATATCCCGGTGGACTGCATCTACCCGCAGGAACGGCTCAAAGAGATTTGCCAACTGGCAAGCGCCCCTTACTATTATGACGTAGCAACCCGGCAATTTATTGCCACGGGCGTCACCGAACAGGCACTGGTTGAGCAGGATCTCGCCTATATCATGTTCACCTCCGGCAGTACCGGCAAGCCAAAAGGTGTGCAAATTGGGCGTGAAAGCCTGTGGCATTTTATGAAGTGGGTGCGTCAGGATTTTGCGCTGCCGCAAGTGCCAGTGCTGATGAACCATGCGGTGTTCAGCTTCGACCTCTCGCTGATTCCACTGCTGGCAAACCTGGCCACCGGCGGGCATATCGTTCTCAATGCGAAAGAGGATATTGCCGCAGAAAACTGGCTGGATCGGCTGAAAAGCAACGGCGTTTCCGTGTGGGTTTCCACGCCTTCTTTCGCCTATCAACGGCTGCTGTCGCCCCAGTTTAGCAGTGACTATTTGCCCGAATTGAGCGTCTTTGTGTTCATCGGCGAAGTGTTAAACAAAGCGCTGGTAAAACAACTGCGCCGCCGCTTCCCGCACGCCAAAATCCTCAACTCTTACGGTCCAACGGAAGCCACCATCGCGACCACGGTTATCGACATCACCGATGACATCCTGCACAGCGAAAACGATCTGCTGCCGATTGGCGTGATGATGCCGGATTCCAGAATGGAAATTACCTCTGACGGTGAGCTGATTATTTGGGGCAAAAACGTGATGCGTGGCTACCTCGGGCTGGCGAAAGAGAATGCAGAGAAATTGTTGCACCGGGAAAGTGAAATGTTCCGTGGTTACAGAACCGGCGACCTGGGCTACGAAAACGTGGATGGGGTGCTTTACTGCCAGGGCCGCAATGACAGCCAGATCAAACTCAATGGCTATCGCATCGAAATCAACGAAATCGAAAATCGACTGCTGGCGATGTCCGATATCAGCGAAGCAGTGGTTCTGCCGCTGATGAAATCAGGCGGTGGCGTTTTGCGTATTGCCGCATTCTGCGTAACGCACTTGGCCCCGGAGGCGATTAAAACCTCGCTGTCGAAGGTGATCCCACATTACATGGTGCCTTCACAAATTATCATTAAAGACGCACTGCCGCTGAATCCTAACGGCAAAATTGATCGTAAATTGCTGGATTCTCACGCCCGCACCAACTAATTACACCAGGAAAAAATGATGGAACAAGAAATTCTCGCGCTGTTTGAAAAGGTCTTATCCCGCAAAGTGGGCTTTAATGATGAGCTGATTGAGTCCGATATTCTCGACTCGATTCTGGCAGTAGATCTGGTGCTGGAAGTGCAGGACGTTTACGGCTGCATGATTCCCCCCACCGAAGTCGCGACCGTGCTGAAAACCCCGGCGGATTTGGCGCGTTACATTGAAGAGAATCGCTAAGCGAGTCGCTTTGCAACAACGGGTGACGAGATTGAGAGCAATTTAGCACCGATCTCATCCATGCTATTGTACGGAACACTACCTGTTCGTGAGGCGTGAGATGAGAGCGTGCGAGAAAGTGCCACCGTTACCCCCTGATTCCGCTACATTTAGCCGGAAATTGGGTCTCTATTCCAAAATGCAGAGCATACAGCGCAAATTTTGGCGCGATAGCTCAATCAACCACTGTGATTTCATTGTCCGACCACTGAGAAATAGCCTCAAGCACAGGTTTAAATGACTGCCCAAATTCAGAGAGTTCATAAACAACTTTGAGTGGTGGTTTCTCACCAAAAACCTGTCTTACCACAAGCCCATCTTTTTCAAGCTTTTTTAACTGTAAGCTTAATGTCATTTCAGTGATATGAGGGATATTCTTGCGGAGTTCGCTGAATCTTTTACTTCTGTCCTTCAAATAATAAAGAATAACACCTTTCCATTTTCCCCCTATCAAATCCATCACCATACTGACCGGGCAAGGATATTCCTTACCGTTCAATAAGACCTGACAAGCTGCATTTTTCGTGATTCTCATTGCCGAGCCCCCCTACTATCGTTCCTGATAGTTATTGTCAATATGCGAGTACTCAGTAAACTTACCACGCAAGCTATCATTTTGATAGTTACTCATAACCATTAAGGGAATCTCATGGCATTAGTCATATTGGCTCATCCTGACATAGAGCATTCGATAGCGAACAAAACCATCACGAGAGAATTACAGCATAAGCTTCCAGATTTGGAAGTACGGGACATTTTCCAATTAAACCCGGATCACAAGATTAATATACAAGAAGAACAAGCCGCTTTGCTGCGTCATGACTTGATCATTTTACAGTACCCTATGTATTGGTATAACACACCGGCCATTTTAAAGAGTTGGTTCGATCAGGTTTTTACTTATCAATTCGCCTATGGCTCAAAAGGAGATAAACTCAAAGGGAAGAGTCTATTACCAAGCCTTACCGTAGGTCAACCTGAGCAAAACTTCAAACACGATGAAAACACTGCATTAATTGAAAATTTGTTGACGCCTATAAAAAAATCCGTCGAATATACGCAAATGCATTACCTTGCTCCCGTCATTTTATACGGTATATCAACAGTACTGGGGTATACCGAACCAGAAATTATCAATAAAGCAAAAAATCATAGCAAACAACTGGAAGACATCATTAAAGCCTGGCCCAAAAAAATAATACCGAAGGGAATGGATAACAAACCACAGCATAGAAAATAGGCATGGTGCGTCAAGTATCCCCTGAAGTAACCTGAGTTCCTACGCTCGGCTGTCAGTTTTGCAACAACGCGGAAACGATAGATTTATAGCACCTTGACTGGCGTGATAGCAGATTAATGGTGTAGGACGCTAGCGGATGGTGATCAGCTTATGACTCCTCTGACCGGGCTGAGCATAAATAAAAAAGCCCTAGCGACATTCGCCAGGGCTTTTAGGTTACACTTAACTTAAGGTTTAACATTAATACACTTAGATGCTTAGTACTGCTATTTGTACAACCTTGATGTACACGTTACGACGATAATATTGGGTACTGAAAAGATAGCAAATTCCTCCCATATAGTTACCGGTTGAACGTTCTGCCTGCTCCATCAACCTACGAAGCCATGGCAGGCTAAATAAGTACATCTCCCATCGCGATATAAAGTATTTGATGCGTGGCCTTACTGCGGTTGCGATATCCAACACCTAACCAACCAGACACACTCGCAACTAAAAATAACAAAAACATGGCCTTACATCATCGCGCTTTCGTTCACACCCTGCGATTGTAGAGACTGACTACGTGGCCTTGATGCATTACCAAACGAGAATATTACCCATTCTCGATGTGGTAAACCCATAAAAAATACACTTCATGGCCTTTATCGCATAATTATTAAAGAACGTAAAAACACTTCTCAAATAAACAGCAACTTAATTTTCTCTGCTGTTAAAATACAATTTACATGCTTTTTAAGCAGTGTCAACACTGTTATTAACAACATGTCTCTGACATCTTGTTTTTAATTAAAACCGCTATAAAACCATAGGGTTATAATTATCACCGCCGCAGCTGGCGGGTTAAAACATGAGCAATTCATTACTATTGCTTGCTGTTTATAGCGAAAGGGAAACAATATCTACATTTTATGTACGATATGTTCTAAACATGGCGTGCGGCAGTGATCGACCCTTTCTTCCAGGGTAAGATACGTGGTATCAAACATAGCCCACACCTCGCGGCGCTAAGGCACAGTAATCTGCGCAGTGCATGGATAGAAGCAGGACAGTGAAGAGCGGAGGTGATGATATCGGGGTAGTAGCCGTGGGGGTCGTATCCTCGAGTGCGCGAAGGCCGAGATGTAAAAAAGACGTATGGTGCGTCTGACATCGCCTTGAAATAACTCGGATGCCTACGCCCGGCTGCCAATGTTGCGATAACGCGCAGACTATATCGTCATAGTGCCTTGGCAGGCACTTCGCCTGGATTATTTCCTTTCGAAATACGATGCCAGCTCCGAAAATCCCATAGCATCTTGTGAATAAGTAAACGTGCCCTTTAACATGATTTCTTGAGCCGCGTGTACAAACATGCCATAGGCAAACCGCGCCATGGATGCACCAACACTAATTCGCTTTACACCTGCATCGGCCAATTCAGCAATGCTAAATACTTCTCCGGGCAGCCCCATCACAATATTGACCGGCTTTGTCAGCGCCTGACATACCGTTTTAATCATAGTGATATCTCTGAGACCCGGAGCATAAAGAACATCAGCCCCGGCTTTTTCAAATGCCTGCAACCTCAGGATCGTTTCATCCAGATCGGTAATTCCCCACATGAAATTTTCGGCACGGGCCGTGATGACAAAATCAGTCGCCAGCGCATCTCGTGCTTTAGCCGCTGCTTCAATTCTTTCCACTGCCAGACTAAAATCATAAATAGGCTTGCTGGCTAAGCCGGTATGATCTTCCAGAGAACACCCCGCCAAACCGATTCCCGCGGCAATTTCGACAGTCTGTGCGGCACTTTCCGGGTCATCCCCCATCCCCTTTTCAAGATCTGCGGATACCGGCAACGCGGTGGCATTAACCAGAGACTGACAATGCAAAAGAGTCTGCTCCCACGGAACCGTCCCTTCCTGAACCCCTAACGAAAAAGCAAGCCCCGCGCTGGTTGTCGCAAGCGCTTTAAATCCCATGGTTTCGAGTATCCGGGCAGTGCCGATATCCCAGGGGTTAGGAATAACGAAAACATCATCAAGCTCATGTAGTTGACGAAAAATTTTTCCTTTATTTTCCATGTGTAACCCCATGCATCATTGTCGAAGAGAAATAGCACTACGCTCAGTTGAACCTACCACAAAATCCAACTTGATTCAGAACCAAAACATGGCATCAGGATATTTCTACCGCGTATGAAAAACGCACCATCATTCAAAGAGTGCCCTTCAAAAACCGTTCATTTAGCTCCCATGCTGCCGTTCTATTACTATCCCATGTGTGATATTTACTCAACTGCGAATACTTTATTATACTCGCCTCGCTATGTTCATCACTCAAATTCAATTGAGAATTCATAGATAACCGAACAGCAAAGGAATATTCTGTAACGGTATAGAAATCATCCCCCCATTCCTTATCACTATTGAAATAACATCTTGGGATAGAACACAGAGATTCAAGCGGTATAAGATCTGATGTTTTAAGTATGATCCCCAACTCTTCAGATGATTCTCGTATCGCTGCACTTAATAGGGTTTCATTTTCCTCTACCCCTCCTGCTACCCATTGCCAATAATCCATATCTTTTCTTTTCAGAAGATACAAATACAATTCACCCTCATAAATTGCATAAGGAACGACTAACACTTGTTTAGGTTGGCGCATCAATACTCCACATTTACAACATTAGATATTAGTTATCGCACTATTTCACACATTAACCATTTATTAAAAATAATACAATCTACCCTACTTAATAGCGCTAACTGAAGGCGCTACCCACTCATCACGTAACATACTCATGATGGCGGTATCCCAGCGTTCATCGCCCACTTTCATAGAGGATCGGCGAACACCCTCACCAATAAATCCAATGCGGGAATAGGTTTTGATGGCTATGTCATTCCAGGCATAAACATTGAGCTCTACGCGCTCTATTTCAGCATATGAGAATGCTTTTTCTAAAACCATGCTAACCATTGGAAGTGAAAAACCACGCCCCCGATGTTGAGGCGAAATGACAACTCTACAAATTTTTGCTATTCCATTCCGCCAGTCACACACCAGTTGGCAATGACCGCATAATTCGCCGGCATCATCTTCAACCATCCAACAAAAATAGTCTGGCGGAGTGGCATTGGTTTTAATCAACATCAAATTAACTTGTGCATCATCGAGAGGGTAAGATAAATCCGGCCCTCCCCATTGAACAATGTCTTTTTCACTAAAAAACCACCCCATCAATATTGAAAAATGTTGTTCGGTGAAAGGGATGAGATGGAGTTTGTTGCTGGATGAATGCCTATTCTGGAGAGAGGCTGACATTTTCATAAAAAATATATCGACCAATGTATCAACATGATATGAAGAAATATATTACCAAAAGAAGCTTCAATACAGCGTTTTATTTTATTGTTTGTCCTTATTGATCTATCCAACGTTTTGGCACTCTTGATACCCACTCAGGCATCGCGGCCAAACACCCACTAGACCAGTGGCAATCGCTCACGCTTTACCGGTGTGATTTGTTTCTGTTGAAGCGTGAATCTGACGCGGTCTCATGTTGAGACGGCTTTGTGCGGGAACGACAAGATAGACAAGATGAATACCACTGCCACAGTGATACAGATTATTTCATTAAAATCAATAAGATATAGAAATGGTGCCGATAATAGGAACAACACCTGACCAATATCATATTGATAATATTAACTAATATTCTTTTTCAACTACCCACATGCCCCCAATGATGCCCCCATATGTTTTTCTGCCCTGAATGGCTGGGTGTTTTTTGACCAGATCAATACTTCATCCTGAACGCTTCGGCTATCATTCCGATCTTATGCATATGGTTATTGTTGCGTGCCATTTTATGCGCTTCGGGTTTCAGGATGATAATCAGCAGGTAGGCATCAGGATCCATCGCACCTTGGCAGTATACCAAATGCGCCTGATCGCTGGTTCGTTTGAACTGACGCAAGAACTTAGGGAAAGGGGCATCCGCATCGGCAAGATGAATGTGTGCCACCTGCTCCTCTTTTACCAAGGGATAGGTGCGGTCATCATCATAGGGTGCATCACGACCAAAGGTATCTGGCAACACGCCATCTTTTTTATAGGACAGAAAATCCGCAACCAAATCATCAAGCTCTTGCTGGCTTAATTGCTGGCGAATCAGTGCTGACTTGAAAATCCTGATGCTCATTCCGTGAACTCGGTCAGATCCTTGTCAGAGGCGTTTTGCAGCAGTTTCTGTCCACTATCCGCAATATCATTTAAACGTTCAGCCGTTGGCCTGAAACGCGCAGCGGTATGCACCCGGCCCTGCTTCTCTTCCAACAGATCGATCAGTTCTTCAAACACCTTGGCACTGACCATGTAGCCAGCGGGACGATTGTTGGAAAGAACGGCAACCGGTTCATCAATGAAATATTTAGCCGGGTTCTTTCTTAACTCGGTGATGTTGATAGATTTTTCTGCAAGGATGCGTTCCATAGCCCACCTGAAAGCGTGTTTAATTAGATACAGCATAATGCACATCAAAGCGTACATCTAGTTTTCTGATTAGAATCATTAGTAACGCTAACAAACTAATTGAACAATATAGTAATTTGCTACCAGACTTTGATTTTATGCTGGCTTTCTAGAGACGTATAAAAAAATACCCTGTTAATACATAATGTTACGGCAATGATTGATGAACTCGTCCTGTAATAGCTCGCGCTCTGCAAGTCATGCGGTATACATTCTCGGCCTCTAAGGTCTAATCTAATTTCCAGCGTGCTTTGCAAAGGGCTGGCTTGCGAGTTAGCCGAAAAAATGTCCTTGTTGTTTGATTTTCTTGCAATATTTAGTTAGATAAAGTGTATGTATTTATCATATTCTAATTTGTAAAATTTTTTGCTACCATACACAAAAAAATCAATAGCATTATCAGATGATTACGAGCTCTACTCTCACTTTGTTTGAGTGTGTGAAGGAAATATATGAATAAAGCACCAATTGTGATAGACCTTTTTTGCGGATGCGGAGGGTTTGGGCTTGGAGCCAAGTTGGCTGGCTTTGATGTAATTGCTGCTGTTGATATTGATTCAACTCTGCAATCCGCTTATGCTCGAAACTTTCCCAATACAAAGATTATTAATGGTGATTTATCGTTGATGGGCGAAACTGAGTGGAACCCGATTATATTATCACAAAAAATCGATGGGATAATTGGTGGGCCACCATGCCAAGGGTATAGTCGTATGGGACATTCCGATGTGAATGACCCTCGCCGCTCTCTTTTAAGACATTACTTCAGAACTGTTAATATAATAAAACCTAAATTTTTTGTAATGGAAAATGTCGAAGGATTAATGGATGAAAAAAACGTTTACGAGCTTAAATCTGCGTTAAAAATATTGGATCCTGAATACAAAATTCTAGAACCAACAGTAATTGATGCTTCTGATTTTGGTGCTGCTACAAGAAGGAGACGAGTAGTAGTTATAGGTTATCTACCTGAAGAGTTTGCATATGAAATTAAAATTGATGACTTTACAAAGAAGCATTATAAAAAAAACAATGTTAAAGATGCAATAAATGACCTCCCAGCACCACTCGAAAAATCTAAAAATAATGATCCAAAAGATTTTGGCTGGAATACTTATAAAGATATGGATGCGGATGACATATCTAACTATGCAAAAATAATGAGAAAATTCCCTCCCAAAGGAATGGGATATAAAGAATCTATAGAGTATTTACGTGCGGGCAAGGTGAGTGGTTTTTTCAACACTCTTCACTCACCAACAGTAAAAGCAAGATACACTTCTATATCACCGGGGTCAGTAGATCCAGTAAGTAAATCGAAATGTCTTGATTGGAATGGGTTATGTCCAACATTGAGAGCAGGCACTGGAAGTGATAAAGGAAGCCATCAAGCTGTGCGACCTCTTCATCCTGAAGAGGGACGAGTAATCACTGTTCGAGAAGCCGCTCGACTACAAGGATTTCCTGATTGGTTCGTATTCCATCACACAAAATGGCACAGTTTTAGGATGATTGGAAATAGTGTTTCTCCAGTGTTGGCTAAAGAACTTTTATCTGTGATAAAACAAAATTTAATATTAAATTTCACTCCACTTAAAAAGGTAGAGGGAGAATAGATAAATGAATCCGACCTTATATGAAAACGTGAAGCTGAGAACTGGCATTGACCCTTCATTTCTAGCAGACACTCTCACGACTGACATTGAATTGACAGATGCTTTATTTGATCTTATTGACAACTCAATCGATTCTGCTCGTAATAACATAATTAAATCCACATATATAAAGGATGAATACGGATTGCCTGATAGTTATGAAGGATATAGGATAAGAGTAAGATTTGGAAGTAAGTGTATTATTGTTGAAGATAATTGTATAGGCATCACGTCTAACGTTCTAGAAAATAGTGCATTTTATACCGGGAAAAGGTCAAATCACGAATATGGGATAGGTCATTACGGACTCGGGTTGAAAAGAGCACTATTAAAAGCAGGGCGCTCCTACGCAATGATAACCAATAACGGCGAGTCTCTTTATAAATCAAACTTTGACATTAATAGCTTCTCATCTGAACATGATAATCAGTTAACAGCTCGTAAATATACTTCTTCAGGAAAAAAACGGACCTTATTTATTGTTTCAGATTTATACCCTAATGTAATCGCACAGATTGGTGATTCAGATTGGATGGCCAATACAATAAATGAACTATCGACACGATACTCTATATTTATCAGAAAAGGTCTGAAGTTGACCTTAACAAATAGTCAAAAAAAATCATCTGATACATTTATTATTCGCCCATCCGTTCCTAACATTAGAACAGATGGGCTGATTAAAGTTATAAAAGATGGCCTCCATTCTCATAATACAATGTGCGATTTTCGTGTTGGCATCCATGACAATTACAAATTTCCCGGTGAGTTAAATCATGAAGCAAAAAGTAATAAAAAGTTAACAAAAAGCTACGGTATATATTATATATTCAATGATCGAGTAATCATTTCGGCTAGTAAAGAGGACAAACATGGTTTTATAACACACTGGCATTCTGAATATGGGGGTTTCATTTGTTTGGTTCATGTCGTAGGGAAAGACCCAAAGAATCTTCCATGGAATACTGCAAAAACAGAAGTTAAAATAAACAGCCCTCTGTTTTTGCAAATGAGAAAAATGGTAGAACCTCTCGCTCAAGAATATCGCAGACAAGCAAAGATACTCATAAATATCTGGATGGAAACAAAGGATCTTCCAGATGATGAGAGAAAAAGGATTTTTTTAAATAAAACCATAGGAAAAAAATTAAGCGATGCTGATATTGCAGCCATTAGTACAAAGAAAGGTAATACCCCTCTCTCACTTCCATTGCCAGTAAAACTGGAAAATTTAACAAAGCAAAAAGAAACTGGCAAATTAATTATAACGGCAAAAGATAGCAAATTATCAGCAAAAAACAATAAAAACGCTCACAGCAAAGACTGGAATACATTGATTCCAGATGTATTTCCAGTCACGGAAAATGATCACGTTTTGAACAATCTTATTATAGAAGCAACGAGTTTGAATATAAACAATGCGCCTCATGCAAGTTGCATGTTATATCGGTCAATGTTCGAAGCTGCTTTTAAACACTTTGTGAAATCCAATAATTTATTTATATCTGTAAAAGAACATTACTACTCAAAAGGTGAGGGTTTAAGAAAAAACCATAGTGATGATTATAAAAAGCAACAAGGAATTGATCTCTCAATGTGCGTGGCTTGGTTAACAGATAATAATAATGTTTTCCCTATAGAAAGTAAAAAAAAGCTAGCTCTTTGCTCCAAAAAACTTAAAAGTCATATATCTACTTTAAACGGTGTTGTTCACGGAAATCAATTTATAGGAAGTGATGGTAGTATGCAAAAAATAAGAAATGAGACTATAAGTTTGTTAGAGTTTCTGACATTAGCTAAAATTGACAGTTGATGCCAACGTTTTATGGATGCAAAAGGTTATCATTAACCTTTTGCCTTCTAATTAGAAATTCTTATTTTTAATAAAAAATCATGCAATTTATTTACATAATAAAATAGATTCATAACAACCTACACTTTGCAAGTATTGACTACACACTACCGGCAAATAGACTTTTTTGATCATATACAAGATACCTTTCATATTTACTGATAGCTCCACTATCTACCAAATAATGAAATATATAGCCCAACGATACTACATGGGCCATTACTATATTTATGATACCAATTTGTCCAACGTTAGCCAACATGCTACAAATAAAAAAAGTTAATTGACCTTACTCGACGATGAGTGGAAAATAGACATATCAATAAAAAACCTATCGTAAAAAAATGTATCTCATCGATCTTCACATCTGAAAAATCGCTATGTATATATTCTATTAAAGCACTTTGCTGCTTAATGGATATTTATAATGATGTCAAAACAAGCGTATTGCTGTTTCCACCGATGCTACAAGCTTCAGTAGTGGCCTCAATATCAAGATAACTTTCCACATCCTTAACTATTATTGTCCCAACTTGTGCAAGATAGAAATTATCCGCTATCGCTGAGATAATTTTTGTGCACTCTGCCGCAGGAACACCCGTATAAGTGATAGTAAATGCACTTCCCGAAATTCCCGATGGGCCAGAGGCAGCAGGAGCAAGCGTAACATATCCCTTCCACGTATTGACTATATTAGTCCCTGCCCCGGCAATTTTGATCATATTGGCTGGGAATGCCCCGGCTTTGTTTGCGGCACTATTGGTTAACCCCGTATAGGTAGCAGAAGCGGCATAGAGTGATTTTATCCCTGCTTGAACAGTCGCAATGTTTTTTGATTCAGCTTCTGCGCGTTGTGCCGCCTGAGCCTTCGGATACACGATAAATGCGCCAACAATTAAAGCAGCAATGGTGCCAAGCACAAGAAGCAGTTCTAACAAAGAGAACCCTTGCTGGAATTTCTGGTTTACGTTATTTATTTTCATTGATTATCTCCATATTTGTTATTGATAAATACAGAGATAAGGCATCGAGAAATTTAATCAACACGCAAAGGATATTGTTGGTTATTTTCGTGATGAATGGATTACCTTAATAAGCCATTTAGATATAACGATGTTCAAACATTAAAAATGTCAATTTACACACCCACACAAGAATAACTCACCTTAACAAGGTTATCGCTTGTAGCCACAACTGAAAAGGTATAATCACTGCCCGATTGCGTCTCTAAGGTGTGGAACAGCGTCACACTTGAACCTGATGCCCTGCCATGATCATATTCAAAGGCAGCGGTTTTATCAGATTCAACAAGTAGACCATTGGCATAAAGGGATGCATTCATCCAATATACCCCCCAACCTACAAGCCAATTAGCATATGCATGGACCAATATTTTACCGGAAGCACCGCTTCTACAAGTAAACGCTGTATTATTACCAATAGAGCCTGATGACACTATCGTGTTCCCTTCATTCCCCTTCCATACCCCATCAATACACCACACAGGTGAGCCATTAGCAGTTTTGCTGATAAGTCCGTTAGGTGCGCATGTTTCACCAGTAATCGCTGTTGATGTGGGTTGTATATACCTTCCTGCTATGTTTCCTGACGCGGAGATACCTCCTGACGCTTTGCCATTACCTGATGCAGTAATTTTTAGGTCTCCACGGATCTTTTGGCTGCCAACAACATCAAGCTTTACGGAATCATTGATAAAAGGGTTAACATCCATCAAGAGCATATACCCGTCAGCATTACCGCCTTCTAACCTGACTGACAGCGCGTTGGCGTCAGTTGAGGAGCTACCGCCGCCAATGGACATTCGGGTGTTCTTGGTATTGGCGACAAACTCTTTAGATCTGATGGTATCGCTGTTAATCACGTTAACGGAATTGATAACACCATCAAATACAGCGCTGTTTTTGACATGGAGATCGGTAGAACTCACTTTCTGCGCATAAACCATATTCGTATTGTTGATGTTCTTACCTCCCATATTCAGATCTCCTGTCATTGGCAGTGTCCCATCACGACGGAGGTAAACCGAATACATGGAGGAATCATATCCTACACGGTAGGCCAACAACCCCGCAGCATTAATCCCGGTGTAATTGCTTGCGTTCTCGGTCCATTGACCACTCATACCCGATGCCACCGTTGCGGATTGCGTCATACCACTATCTATACCTGCCGCTTGCATAGCACGGCCTAACAAGTCATAACGAACACGATTTCCCTCTGACCAAGGCACCGTTGTTACTATCAGTCCATTGATAACGAAGTTAGGTGTGGTTCCAGCGCGTTTTAACAGGATTTTATAAGCGGATTTTTGCGCATTTATTCCGGTATAGCTGGCAGGCAATAGGCCCTCGTTTACCAACGTCTGATAGGTAATTTCACAGCCATTAGCCGAACAGGTTCTTGGTCCCGGATCGCTGGTCTGGCTGCTACTGGAAGACAGGGTTGAAAGCTTATCAAAACGAATACTGATGTAACGATTAACCGCTTCTCCCGTTTGTTTCATTTGAGCACCGACGGTATTCGCCATGATGTTTTCCTGATCGCTTTTCATGTCCTGAAACTTCATAAAAGCCATCGCTGTTCCAATACCTAAAACCAATGTTATTTCCAATAAGGAAAAACCTTTATTGCTTTTTGTTTTCATTTTATCGTCCTTTTTTATTTTCACGTACTATTTAATTAACAAAAATAAAACAAGGGTCAAGGTATTTATGACAGATTAATTGATAAAAGGGTTTGTTATTACTAAATATCAAAAAACTTGTTATTGAAGATCACTTGGTAAAGTAGGTATTTTGAATAACTTATGTATCCCTACATCAAACTCAACCAAATGCTCTGTTGATGTCATTATAAAATCTTTGTTGGTGCTAGATCTGATAACTTCAACTGACATACATGGTTTTTGATTTTGTAAATCCAAAATAAAACGAGCCATCTCCTTCACCTCTTCTTCTGAAAAACATGAAGAACCATTTACAATCTCTTCCAATCTCAATACGTTCATAAAATGACATCCTTTTAAATAAAGTTATATGATAATTACCTGATAGGATACTGCAGTAGTATTTTATAATTTATGGGTTATCAATTTCAAATTTATTATTCAGATTATGATTTTAAAATTTACTACCGCGCCCTCTGGGGCTTGCTCAACAGCTCACCGACCTAAAAGCGAGTTTTAGGCCGGTTCACCGTTTGGACGTGAAAAGATGATGCCTTGTTTCATCTTATTCCCCATACCAGAGATCCAAAGCAGCCAAGAAAACCTAATGTAAGTAAGACGCCATGTAATATCCCATCGTCCGTTGTTTCTGCTAAGGAAAAGCACTGAATTGCCAAAAGTTGTAAAATTATAACAATATAGCCTCGGATTTTGTTTTTTTATTTCCCATTATTTCCCTCCATATTTTATTGATATATAATAAAGAGTTGCTGATTGTCAAATTTTTGACTCACTAACCCACTTCTCTTTATCAGGATGGCAGGCTATGAGTGAAGCTCTCAAAGTATTGAACAATATTCGCACCCTCCGTGCTCAGGCGCGTGAATTGGATCTGGAAACATTGGAAGAAATGCTGGAAAAATTGACCGCTATTGTTGAAGACCGCCGACAGGAAGAAGTCAGCGCACAACAGCAAAATGCAGAGCGTCAGGCCAAACTTGAAGCCTTCCGTGCTCAGTTAGTGGCTGATGGCATTGATCCGGCTGAACTGCTTGGTTCAATATCTACCAGCAAATCAGCGAAAGCCAAACGTGCTCCCCGCCCGGCTAAATACAAATACACCGATGAAAATGGTAATGAGCAAACGTGGACAGGTCAGGGTCGTACTCCTAAAGCTATCAAAGAAGCACTTGATCACGGTAAGAGCTTGGAAGATTTTGAAATCTGATAAACAATTAACTATTTAACTTAAGGATAAGAAATGACAGGCAGAGCCTTACTTCTGGGAGCACTTTTTCTGGTGGGATGCACCAATTTTTCCGCAAAACAACCTTACCGAACCCAAGATGGCGAGCAACTTTTAATTAGTGCAAATATGCCAAACGGTGTTTTAAAACTATGGATAAATGAAACGCTGATTATAAATGAATCGTTCTTGAACCAAGATAAAAGTTTAGCTGGGGTCTTTAGTAATAGTTACACCAATGTCTATACAGGTACATACAAGGGCAAAAAAGTCATAGCACGATGCAAAAGAGAAACCCGTACATTATCTGCACCAGATCATGAATGTGATGTTTTTATCAATGGTGAATATGCAGCGAATCTCTTCCTGAGATAGTGTTGAGAATAAATTAACTACCGCGCCCTCTGGGGCTTGCTCAACAGCTCACCGACCTAAAACTTGCTTTTAGGTCGGTTCACCGTTCGGACGTGAAAAACATAATTAACATTTGGATTTATTTATAACATTTTCGATATAGACTTGACCCTGTGCTTTATACCTTTCAATATCACTCTCACGAAGATTGGGTATATTAAGTAAAAGCCCAAAGACTAATTCTTTATCTACATAACCAATATCACATCCTAAGACTTTGGCAACCTCTGCACCGAAAATAATTTTCTGTCGGGTGTTTTCTTTCTTCGTTTGCTGTTTCTTTTTAGCTTCCAAGAAATATAAGCGTTCCTGTGCTGAAGCAATTTGTTGTTTGATATCTTTTCTGGTCATTTATATTCCCCCCAATGTTTTTTCTTGTTGGCATAAGGGACATCTGCATAATCATAACCATTACCAATTTGTTTCTTGATTGACTTAATCTTCAATTTAAATTGTTGCTTTATCTGGCGCTGTTTTGCTTGTTCCCTAATATTGATTACTATCTTTTCTGCTTCTAAATAGGCTTGTTCTGTATCGGTATAGATACCATCATCAAGAAGCCTTTTAGCTTCCCAATCGATGGCTTCATCATTATTTTTATACATTACACCTCCTTGTATTTGTTATATATTATCCTTTACCATACTTTTAATAATTATCAATACAATGAGATGATTTTATTTAATGAAATAAAAAATCATAAATCCGATATTATCCTCATATCACCAAATTAATATAAATACGGTTTCATATCATTCGCCTTTTTCACATTTTACTTTATTTAACTTAACCGCTCACATGTGATAGGCTACGTGGGGTAAGCGCTTAGATATAAGCGCTTACCGTATTAAAAAATAAATAAATATATCTCATGCGTCTGGTAAATTCGTATCGCCATTACCCAATGTTTTTTGCATGATAACAGTATCAACCCAACGTCCGTGTTTAAAACCAACAGACTTTAAGGTTCCCGTCATTTCAAAACCAAGAGAACGATGTAAAGAAATAGAACCACGGTTTTCACTATTACCAACAACAGCAACTAACTGACGAAATCCAGACGCTTCTGCTTGGTTGATAGCTACAGTAAGCAATGTTTTCCCGATACCCTTCCCCTGTTGTTCAGGATCGATGTAGATAGAATCTTCGAGTGTGAAACGATAGGCTGGGCGTGGTCGGTATGGCGCAAGATAACAATATCCAGCAACAATACCATCGACTAACGCAACAAGCCACGGCGTTCCAGCATCTTGGACTTTAGTAATCCGCTCTTTCATCTCTTCAATGGTAGGAGGGATCGTTTCAAACGTAGCGATACCATTCACAACGTGCCACGCATAGATTTTTTGAATATCAGGAATATGTTCAGGACTGACTGGGATAATCTGCATAACAGAACCTCTGATTTAATAAAACCAGAAAAGGATATCATAGGTATCTATGATTAATACTTATCAAGAAAAGAATTTTTATTATGTCTATTGCAATAATGAACACTTGGAAAATAAAAAAAGTAAAATACTATTTTCTTATGCGTGGGAACCTCTGTGGTAGCTCAATTCGTATGGTGGGAAAATTTCACTATTTCGATATATTCGTTTTTGTCAAAAGCAGCGCTTTGTGATTGTGTACGATAATCACTACGCTGAACAGGGCTTGCCCTGTTAATTTTAGATATATCCAATTATGGTTTTTAGTTAGATATTCAGCTAGCGCTCACTCACCTGAAACAGATTAGACCAGATATCTATAAATAAATACAGGTTGGAAATGAAATTCACAAACAAAGAATAAAAAATCACTCTATCTATAAAACCCCGACCTCTCCGCGTTACTTATTTTTGTTTACTAGTGCTTTTTATTTCACCTGTTAAAATTTAACCCTGATTTCCATAGTTGACCTGTGAATTGTGCAACAGGGAAAACTACCGATAAACTTACCTATTTTCTTGTTTTAGAGATTTCCCGCCTTACGGCGGGATAAATTAACACTCTTTTTGTCCTTCGGACGCCATTTAAAACCCATTGCGGTAGTATCGCGGGATACTTCGCCCTTTTATCCAGATTGCGCCGCTTAATTCGGCGTTTTGTTTTACAGGGATTCATATATTTCGTATTAATTAAGTAGGGAGGCTTTTACATTGTTTCTTTTTTTAAAAAAACAATGCCCACTTATACACTCACTTCGTGAGCGTGTGGGGTCTACCGACGGTTGCCTGCCGCAGGCTAAAAGAAAGGTCAACGTCAACACAAAAGTTTTTCTTGCGAAAAACTAACAGCAGCATAGTTATATTTGAGGTTATTTATTATATGGCGATTTTTCATCTGGAGTTTAAAATTGTGAAACGTTCTGAAGGTATGTCTTCCTGTAGGAAAGCTGCCTACCATGCGCGTTGCAGAATAACAGATGATCGTACAGGTAATACATATGATTTCAGCCACAGAACAGATTTATTCCATCATCAGATATTAGCCCCTGTTTCAGCACCTGCTCATATTGTTGAAAGCTCAACAGCACTATGGAATGAAGTTGAGAGAGTTGAGCGTCAGAAAGATGGTCAAACAGCCCGTTATTTTGATGTAGCTATTCCCTGTGAACTGAGCAATCAAGACAAGATAAAACTGGTTGTTGAATACTGCCAAAAAATTTTCGTTGATAAGGGGATGATTGCTGATATCGCTTTTCACGATCTTGACAGTAATAATCCTCATGCTCATGTGATGTTGACATTAAAACCGATCACCGCTGATGGCTTCGGTAAAAAAGAAAGAAGCTGGAATGATAAGAAAAACGTTAACCTTTGGCGCGAATCATGGTCAGTGATTGCCAATCGCTATCTGGCTGCTGCTGGTAGCAATGAGCGTATTGATCATCGTTCTATTGATGCTCAACACAGTGAAGCACTCGAAAATGCCACTATTACATTGGATGTTGAAGAAAAAGCATTATGGCTTGCCAAGGCAACATTGACCAGCCGTCCACCAATGCAGCGTGTTCATCGTGCCAAATGGAGCAGTAAGCACGTTCAGGAGAATCGTGCTGCTGAACAGGCTGTTCGTGATGAGATGAAACAAGAAGCTCAGGCCACATACAACACCTTCAAAGATTTAGATCTGCAGATCGTTGTTGACCTTAGAAGCTTCACCGTATCAGAAATGCCTGAGCCTGTTGAAATCGTATTGCCTGAAACAGGTTCGCAGTCGTCATCATCCGAAGAGCAACAGCCTGTTCTGGTTGCACCTGCACCTCATACACGCACTAAATTGAAAACCCCATCCTTCCCAACTGCCAGTACGATTAAACGCGCTCCCGTTAAAAGTAATAGGAAGCAGGTTAAACCTCGTCAGGATGGTTTGTTCAAGCGTTTCACCCTACTGGTGGTTGAATATATAAGGGAGAAATTTGTCTGGGCCAAGAAGAAGCCTGCTATTCCTGATGTTGAGCACGATAAACGTATTGCCGAAAACTATGTCTTTGATGAGGTGCAGGGGATCTATGTTCCACGCGCTGAACATGAAAGACGCACAAGGTTCAACAGTGATGATTACAAGCCAACCAAGGAAGAGATCGCACGTTTTCCGAGTCGTCCCACACAGAAGCAGCCAGAAACAGATAACAGTATGGATCTCACTTCAATTATCTCATCGAAGCAGATTAGAAAAGGTCCTTTCCCCACACTGCGCCCACCCGGTTATCGCGATAGAGAGTGATCAGTAAACAGAACACTTATTGTCCAGTAGACTTGACGGATTATCTAAAATATTAGATAATCCACTCATCGTTATCAGGAGGTGTATATGGCCTTAAAATTCTACGAAAGTCCGTTCCATGTGACACATGATGCTGAAACTGCCAGCAAAATGGCAATGAAAATGGATTTATCGATCATGATCATCAATTTGATCAAAGAGAAAGGCTGGACGCAAAAAGAAGCGGCTGAAAAACTCGGCATCAACCAATCCCGTGTTTCAGAACTGAAAAATGCCAAAATTGAGCTTTTCACTATTGATGCCATGTTCGACATGTTAGATGCTCTCGGTTTCAGAGCTAAAATGTCAATGACAAGTCTGCATCAGGCATCAATCGCAATTACAGAAACCGAAGCAGCCGCTTAACGTTTTTTACAGCGTTCAGCCTCTCTGACATCAGCCATAAGTTCCTTGAGTCGTTTTTCAGCTACGTCTTTAGCTTTACGATCAACACCGTTGGTAGTTTTTTTAAAGGAATGTAAAACTACCACGGTATCAAGATACTTTGCGACGTAGGTGCATCGATATGCCGGGCTACCATTTATTTTCAGCTCGATAACGCCTATACCAACGCTATCAAGAAAATCAATCGGCAATTCAGGATCTTGCCCAAATTGAATACGGCGTAGGTCTTTTCCAAACTCATCTTGCACATCAGCAGGAAGTGCTTTGTATTCCCTTTCAGCGGCATCGTTAACAAATGCGAAATTTTTCAAGAAAACTCCTTGTAATAATTTGTCCCAAGCACCTGTCTTATTCTTTACTATAGCTAATTGAAAAACAAGAAGAACTCGGTATGAATAAACAGCCGAGAGCTGATAGCAGTCAGGATCTCACCCAACAATGTCACTCACAGTGTTTAGGAAGAACAACGTCCAATATTGAAATTAATGATTTTCTTCTCTTTTTTTAAGGGCATCCCGATAACGCTGCTGTTCAACGATACTCAGATTTGGATCAGACAGAACACTTGCGCCCTTCACAGCAATATCGTAGTCAATTTGAGATTGTGTTTCATATTCTTTGATCGGTTTAAAATAATCGGATTGCGGTGCAGATGACGATGCAGAATAACCAGAATATGTTTTACTTCCACCACAACCGAGATAAGCCAGCAGACTGGCAAACAAGAAGAAAAATGTCCATGCGGCGTTGTATCCGTTAATCGTATATCCACTTCCATTAACATGTGAAAACACGCCGTGAAATCTAATAGCGTAGACAATCAGGAATGATGACAGAATAACAGCCCGACTTGTCCCGATGGTTAAATGCTTACGTATGAATTTTACCGTTGGCACCAGCATGAGCACAAATAGCCCAATAGCGGCAAAAACCAGCCATACAGGAAACAGTCCGTATTTTTGTGTTGTATTCTGCGATACCGTCACCAGCGACAGCACCAAGAAAGTGTTAAGCAGGTAAAGCCTGACAGCCATCGATACCTTCACCTGTTTTTGTGTATTCCCGAGAAACAGCACAGGTGCCAGTGATGGTATGTTAATCAGCAGACCGATGAAAAGCACCCCATAGATAGAGTTCATAGCATTTTCCTGTAATTATCGAGCGGCCCAGCCGTTATTGGTCTTCACCAGAACAATTTTGGCTTCTTCCGGTTC
This sequence comes from Candidatus Symbiopectobacterium sp. NZEC151, assembly GCF_025962655.1. Classification (GTDB taxonomy): domain Bacteria; phylum Pseudomonadota; class Gammaproteobacteria; order Enterobacterales; family Enterobacteriaceae; genus Symbiopectobacterium. Next base: position 117,797 of record NZ_JAGFPE010000009.1, read on the forward strand.
AGCCATTCCTTTAACGCCAGAGAACGCATTTTTATCAACCCAACCCGGAACGCCATCGAGCTTCCACGTATAGGTCACTTGCGTGATTTTAGCGCCAGCGCCTTCACTCGGTTCAGTCCAGCTTGTGATCTCAGCTACAACACGATGACCGACGCAGGCACCTTCCTCACGGTTCCAAAACTCAACCTCTTGGCCTTTGTCTGTTACTTCCAGAACATCAACACTGCTAAAGCCATTCGCCTGTTGTGAAACAGTGAGAAGCCCCAGCTCAACAAGCCCTCTTAGAATTTCATCGCTAACATTGTATCCAGCAGAACGGTAGCCATGATTAACCTTTACTGGAAAACCTTTGTTGAACGCAAAGTCATTGTTCTGCAGTGAGTAGCAAACCTTTGATTTTGAAATTTTCGCGTTAATCGCCTTCTCAAAATCGCCTTTCTCACCACATCCCGCCAGAACAAGAGCTGTGCAAGTAACGAATAAAATTTTCTTCATCTTCCTATCCATCCTGATAATCACCAATGCTGTTATGTAGAGGTAGTCTGCTGCACACCTGTAGTCGTTAAAGCTTGTTCTTACTGGCATAACGCAGCAAAACCACCTGATTAACCAATTGATAGGATTCAATTATTTTTGTGGGCCGTCATATCGTTTGTAACGATCAAAATCAAAATAATGATAGATATTAACTATCATATTTTATTATTCGATCGATTAAATCAATTAACACACCGATCGAAAGAGCGTTATTAATCGTTAATATCTATCAATATCAATTTATCGATCTACCATACCGATCATTTTCTTGCTAGATGAATCGTTACTGGATAAAGTGAACAGAAGGCTCACTGGAGCGTTTATTCGCTGGTTTGTAGGGATAGAACGTCAAACCCTACGACCAACAGCCAGCACTGCCCTATGGCCCTTTCTTGACCTTTATTAATGCAACATCAGGGAAAACAACAGTGAAGGATACCGCTAGCTGATTAGATAAAAAGACTCACAGGCTTATGATAAGCGGCTTTATTCACCACTAATTAACATGACCTATTTCAATGGACAGCAGCAACACAACGCTGGTCCCGGTCTCTTTACGCCTATTTTTACGTTTACTGTTTATATGGAGTTAACATGAAAAAACTGTTTATCGCTGCGTTGGTGATCCTGCCCCTTACCGCTTGCACCACCTATGGCAACAAATCCCTTAACGATGAATCGCAACAAACCGTAAAAACCAAGATCGTTAAAGGGAAAACTACCCAGCAAGATGTTATTAACGCATTCGGGGAACCACAAACACGAGCCACCAATGATGGACAGGAAATGTGGTCCTACTCCAGCATGTCAGGCGAGAGCCAGATCTCGAACTACATTCCCGGTCTGGCCCTGCTGAAGAACAGCAACACCGCTCACATGAACTCCCTTGAGATCTGGTTCAAGGGAAATGTTGTTGACCGATATAATTTCAGCCAGACGGCGAGTAAGGTTTCGAAGGGATTGTTGGATTAGTTGATAAAAGCAACATCATTGATGGGTCTGTTTTATGCATCAGACCCAATTTACTCAAACATTCCATAAACAAGCAAAGACAGTTAGTTTCCACAAGTTATAATTATCACGATCACAATATTTACTTCCTCAAATTAAATACTCTTGCAAGAAAAATTAATAAGATCAATAATAATTGAAAATTGTCCTTAACTATAAGCATGAGCCATAAAAGGTTTTCATATGTTAAGAAAAATATCACACATAAATAACTTCGCTGTATTCAACAATTTCTCATGGAATAACTCAGTCCGAGATGAAGGTAACAATATTGCTGAGTTAAAAAAAATGAACATTTTTTATGGTAGGAACTATTCCGGGAAAACAACCCTATCAAGAATAATTAGAAGTCTGGAGCTTTATAAGGTTCATGATAAATATCCTAATTCGGAATACTCTTTTGAATTCACTACTGGTGAGTTAATTAGCCATGATACACTGATAAATAATTCTCGAAATGTAAGGGTATATAATCGAGATTTTGTACAAGATAACTTAAAGTGGTTGTTTAACTCAGATGGAGATATTAAATCCTTTGCAATATTGGGTGAAAGAAATATTGATATAGAAAATAAAATAGTTGAATTAAAAGATATTATCGGTGATAACCAAAAAGGACTTGTTTGTAACTACAATCTAAAAAACTTAGAATATAACAATAAAAAAAGAGAATTCCAATCAACATCTGAAAATTTAGAAAGTAAACTACGTGAAAAAGCTAATAGGCAAATTAAAACAAATCATTTATATCAAAAAGTCACATACAATATTAACTCAATAGAAGAAGACATCAAAACAATACTGAACAATCCAATAAGAGATATTCCTCAAGAAGAACAAGCAAAGCTAGTTAATTTGCTATCAGAGAAAAGTAAAGATTTTCTACTAGATAAAGTAACGTTTTCTGATAAAACACTTTTACTACAAACCCAAGCTAATAATTTACTCTCTTATGAAGTGAAACCTGACGAAACCATACAGGATCTAATTAACAACTCACTCCTACAAGAGTGGGTTCGAAGTGGGATAAACTTACATAAAGGGGTAAGAGATACTTGTGCTTTTTGTGGTGGGGTGATTCCTCATAATTTATGGGAGCAGTTGGATTCACATTTCAATAAAGAATCAGAAAAACTAAGAGGATTAATAAATGATCTCATTTCTGATATAGATACTGTAATTAATACATTACCAACATCCCTACCTATTAATCAGGAACAGATTTATTCATTATTACATACTGACTATTTTGACGTATTATCTAGATTTAGCAAAGAGATTGTTTTATATGATAATTTCTTAATGAGCATGAAAAATTCGTTGCAAGAGAGACTCAAAGAAATATTTACACCGATGCCTTCAATAATCATTGAAGAAAGTTATGATTTAGAAGCCATATATAATTCTCTGGAAAGTATTCGACAAGCGCATAATACTAAAATAAGAAATCTGAAGAGTGATCAAGATGCAGCTAGAAATATCCTTCGCCTTACAGAAGTAAGTAAGTTCATTATTGACATTAATTATATTAAAGAAAAGGAAAAAATAGCCTCTTTAGTAAATGAGTATAAAACCCTTGAGCAGGAAAAAAATAAAATACAAGAACAAATCAATAGTTTCAATACTGATATTCAAAATCTTCTTGATCAACAAAGAGATGAAAGCTATGGTGCAGAAAAAATAAATCTTTTTCTAAAAAACCATTTTGGGCATAATAGCTTAAACCTAAGACCCTTCAATAATACCGAGACTCATGGTGTTAATTTCAAAATCTATAGAGGTGATACCCTCGCAGATAACTTAAGTGAAGGTGAATGTAGTCTTGTATCTTTTTGTTACTTCATGGCTAAGCTAGGTGACGTTGATTCAGCAAATAAAGACCTAATCATATGGATCGACGACCCTATTTCTAGCTTAGATAACAATCATATATTTTTCATATATAGCTTGATCGAAGATGTTCTCACCCGTCCAATTAAAAACCAAGGGCAAAGGAATAGTTATAAATATCATCAGATATTTATATCGACACATAATTTGGACTTTTTAAAATATATAAAAAGACTATCAAAACCCAAAGATGATGCAAATAAAGAAAGTTGTGGATATTTTTTATTGGATCGAGGAGAAACTATCAGCACTTTGAAAGTAATGCCTAAATATCTAAAAAAATACATCACAGAATTTAATTATCTTTTTGGGCAAATTTATAAATGTGCATATGGCAATATCGAAGATAACAACCACGATTCATACTATAATTTTGGGAACAACTTGAGGAAATTTCTTGAGGCATACTTATACTATAAATACCCTAACAATAAGCCAAATGATGAAAAACTCTATTTATTTTTTGACAATAATCAGCTTGCTGTGGATATTGCGAACAGGGTAAATAATGAGCTATCTCATTTAGAGGAAATTTTTGACAGAAGTATGCTTCCCGTTGACGTTCCTGCATTCAAAAAATTAGCAATATTTGTATTGGATACAATTCAAAGAAAAGATCCTGAACAATATCAAGCATTAGTTGACAGCATGTAAGAAGTTTGCACATGGCAATATTGTTAACAATATTGCCATATATTCAGGAATCTCTAATTACTACAATTAAACATTCTTAAACATATCATCAATAATAGATAATTAGGGCAGCATAAAAATCATAATTCCCTGTCATCTTCATTTAACACAACAGTAATCTTCATCCTATCAACTGCCTGATGCAACACCTCATAGAGATCAATTTCGACCTCATGCTCAAACTCACCATCGCAGAACATTACCACATCGCCATTATGTCAGCATTAAGCAAGATTCTACCGGAGGCTTCCAGTTCTTATAAGAAGATATCTTCAGCTAAGGCCTCGCGTAGATCCTTTAGGTCAAGCGCGTTCATCAATGTGTATTCATCTGACGCGTTAGCTTTCACGCTACCACAGGAATAATAATCATCCAGTTTACTTACAGATCTATTGGGATGATGGCTGTTATAAATTATCATCCTAGATAGTATCCCAATCTATCGGCTCTTCTGGTGCTACAAGACTTACATTATCCACTGAGATACCCTCTTTCACACTTTTAATCATGATCGCCCCTTGAGATTTTTTAGCCTGTAATCTTGCGATTAACACATCGATGTCTTCTTGACTATTTACATCTTGAATGACTGACTCAATAGACCTACGCTTATCTTCATTTTTAGTATAGTCTCCTCCGCTATCAGTAACGCTTTCATCTCGTTCAATCTCTATAGTTTCTTTCTTTTTTCTAATCTCAGAAACAAAGCGAGCCCTATCACCGTTGAAAACAATCGCAGGATTTATGAAATACCAGTTTTTTTCATTAGTTTTAGCAATAATACGTTTCTCGATGAGTTCCTTTATTCCCCGGTAAAAGATAGATTCAGATAAGACAAAATGATCTATCTTTTCCGCAAGAGACATTGCTTTTTTACAACTCAGGTAGAAATGATCTTTGCCTATCGCATCCTGATAAATACGTAAAAAGATAAAAAATACTTTGTATGCTGTTTTCGTAAGATCAAAGTAGGCTTTTATTTGTGATGTATAGAGTTTGATGAACTCTTCTTTATCAACCTCTTGTGTATGCACAATATTAGCAAAGTAGCTTCGACTGGCATCTTTTCTTTCGATAAGTTCAGTTCCCCTTGAAACAGTCAGATTTTTCTTTCTTGTCTCAATCTTTAGTTCTGTCTCAAAGCAAAATGGATTTAAGCCCAAATCCAAGTCAACTTCCATTTCTTTAATCATATTATCACCTCTTATTATTTTATTTATAATAAAGTAAATACCATGCATGAAATAGATATCAAGTTTTTTGCATGTTTTTTTGCGAAAATATTTTATAAATCGCAAGTTTTCCAGTGACGAAGATTTAAATCACTGTCATTTTTTAGCGTAAAAATGATATAAGAACTGACTACAGAGTCAGGAAAGCTTACCGTGCAGTCAGTAATGCTGACCATAGAGTCAGTAATACTGACCGTATAGTCAGTCGTGTTTTTCTAACACAAGTCTTATTCTCCAAGGGCTACAGGCCATTTTTGTGTTAACTTAATTTTGCAAGAAGTAAGAGATAATACTTAAGAGGATTAAAAGAAACCGGGCGATTTTTATGATCGCCGCACAGGGTTTCTAATAATTTATTGCTAATTATTCCTTTCTATTTAACTAAAATCTTTTTTTTTGAAAATCCCCACCATCTATGAGCTAACGCTCATGTGCTGACGCAAGGCTACGCCCTAATGCTGACATACAAATATTTTTCATATTGGATTAAAAATTTATCGAAGCAGCACTTGGTGATTGTCGCCAACAATCACCTCGCTGGACAGGGCTTGCCCCTGTTAATGATGGATTTTTCATTAATGATCGTGGCGATAGCCACTTATAACCAAATGTAAAACTTAAATATTAACAACTATCAAACTTTCGCAAACACCGATTTTACTAATTTTCGATGGAACTTAATGAGCATATTTTTTATAGACTGGCTACTGCCAGTCACATAGTTCCTGTGGTGAAATACCATCACGCGCCATCAACTTGAGGAGTCTTTTCATCTTTAGCTTACGCACCTTATTTTCACCAATCTCCTGATAATGCTTCTCACGCCGCTCCTCTACCACTTTTCGAAATTTCTTCAAAAGCTGATTCAGTGTCTTCATATCAGTAATAGCGGCTTCAGCTTGGATTTTTTTATACATAAACATAACGTGGAACTCATCAATCATCAGATTTCTCCTGTTATCACAAATGTTGTTTATCTGCCCCTTACGAGGCAAATATTTGTATATTTGGCACGAATACATCATCAAAGGAAACTACAAAGATTTATGAACAAATAAATACGAATGCCTTACCAACAGATTAGCAATAACCTTAAGATCAACCTCGTCAATATTTCCATTATTTCCTTCTTTCTGTGTTAAACTCTCAAAGTTATTTTTAATATGCATTATCACGCACATGATGGTTGCACTCATAAAATCATGATCACTAATATACTCTCTTATATCCCCATCGTGATCATTTTGTAAACTGATCCAACTTGCCTCAAACGATCTTTTAGCAAGATCAAGGAACAGTTTTGTAGATTTGTTTTTAACTTTATTATTTTTAGACATAACTAACTCTCACTTTTATATGATTATTTAATATTTGATTTATTTTCAGCCCCCAGAAGGGGCCAAATAGATTTACATATAGGCTAACACTAAGGCTTTGGTATGCAGCGTCATTACCTCCATTCTTACCCCTTCAAAATCGATAAGATAGCGCTTATTTTTGGCTACACCCTTTTTAGCTCGTTCGATTACTTGGTCATAGACTGTTTCCATATGATGATTATCAGTAAGTAAATTAAATGCCTCTTTTGGCCCTTTTTTGACTATATCCCAATAAATACGGTAATACTCTTTCATCGCTGATAGTAGAAACATCTCAGTAGCGATCCTATCAAAACCATTATTTTTCTTTTTCATATATTTTTCCTTTTCTTTGTTTATAGTGTAAAATACCCTGCATTATTAATGCATAAATATTTTGATTTTTATTTTATAGTATTGTAAAAAACACAGCGTTTAACGTTTTACATAAAACCTCCTCATCGCATTAATAGTGTATTATTCATTAATCAGCGTGTTTACGTGAAAACTGAATAATATTTTCAATCCATTCATCTATTTCACTTTCAACAAAAGCTCTGGCTCTTATGCCAATCTTTATCTGTTCTGGGAATACGCCCCTGCTAATAAGTCGATAAATCCATGCTTTGCTATATCCTGTTTTATTCATCACTTCCGGCAGGCGAATAAGTCTTCTTGTTGTCATATATTTCTCCGTTGTTGTTTTGATGAATGTAGTATCTGCAGATCGCTTATGACGTTCAACCCTCGAAAAATCAGAATTGAACCTGAATTGAATGTTTTTTAAACAAAAACGGATGAAATGGTGGGAGAGCTGTCACTGGGCGGGGTGTAGAGTGATTTGGCAAAAAGTGCTATTTATTTTCCTGTTTTAAGATATTTTATAATTTTCATATTAATCAATTAGTTAATAAATATCAGTTTAAATTCTGACTTAATTCTTATCTGCTTTAGCCAAGAAAAAGGGCTATGTCCGCTAAGACATAGCCCTTCTTTTATCAGCCGTTATCCTTACCCACGCCGATTAAACGCTCCCTGCACCACATTGCTTCCGTTCTCAAGGCTTACCATGTAGTCGGCATACCATTGCAGCATCTCACGTCTGCCATCAAGATATTGCGCATGGTTGTAGGTGCCACGGATAGCATTCTTATCAACATGCGCCAGTTGGGTTTCAATCCATGCGGTGTTGTAGCCCTGTTCATGAAGAACGGTGCTCATGGTATGACGGAAGCCGTGACCCGTAACCCGGCCTGTATAGCCAATTCGCTTAAATACCTGATTGATACTGGCTTCACTCATGGTCTTACTGGGATCATTGCGTCCCGGAAACAGTAAAGGAAATTGTCCCGTCATCGCTCTGATCTGTTCGATAATGGCTAGCGCTTGGGTAGATAGCGGGATGATATGAGGACGGCGCATTTTCATGCGTTCAGCAGAAATTTCCCATAGCGCTTTCTTGGTATCGATTTCTGACCATAACGCACCGCGCAATTCCCCTGTTCTCAGGCCAGTAATGATCAGCAATCTCGCTGCCAGCACCATCAGTTCACTACCAGAGTAGCCAGCAAGGGCTTTAAAGAAAGCAGGAAGCTCTTCGGTGGTCAGGAACGGGTAATGTGTAGACTCATGCCCCTGCATGGCACTGGTGAGATCAGGCGCGGGATTATACTCGGCTCTGCCTGTCACGATGGCGTAGCGAAACACTTCGCCGCAGCGTTGACGTACTTTTTTGGCTTTCTCGGTCGCGCCTCGGTCTTCCATCTTTTTCAGCACGTTTAGCAGTTCCAACGGCTTGATGTCTGCAACAGGACGTTGACCAATGAACGGGAAGACGTCTTTGTTGAACGCTTCAAGAATGTCTGAGGCATATCCCGCAGACCATTTCTTCACTTTCATGCTGTGCCATTCGAGTGCAATTTGCTGAAAGGTGTTTTTGACTTCTTCAATGTGGGCTTGTTTGCTTTCTTGCTTAAACGCACTCGGATCAACGCCATTAACCAGCAGCTTTTTAGCATCATCTCTTTTGCTTCTGGCATCGGCTAAGGTAATGGTCGGGTAGACACCAAACACCACACGTTTTTCTTTACCTGCGATGCGGTATTTCATGCGCCAGCTTTTGGTGCCGTTCGGGAACACCTCCAGATACATGCCCCCACCATCGGCTAACTTGTAGGGTTTATCTTTGGGCTTGGCAGTCTCGACCTGTCTGGCATTGAGCTTCATTTGGGGGCATCTCCTTTAGACCGAACACGATATGCCCCCACTGATGCCCCCAACTCAGCGTAGATTTCCGTGAACGTGAGTAGACGAGCAGAGACAATAAGGGCCGTGAAACCGCGTATTATAAGGGTTTAAAGGGTGTTTGAGTAGACTTAGGGAGACGTTAAAATAGGTAGGATGGTGCCGATAATAGGAGTCGAACCTACGACCTTCGCATTACGAATGCGCTGCTCTACCAACTGAGCTATATCGGCCCTGAGACACGTCAGTGAGCACTGACGGTGGACTACGGGGTGACAAAGTAGTGAAATCACCGCAGCAAGTCAATAGTTTTGCCGTCCGTTTGCTGGTTTTGTAAACGACCGGATGAATAACAGGATTCTCTCATTATCTTCACTGCTAATAACGGAGAATCCTATAACTTTCAGGCTTAAGGGGACGGTCAGGCGCGGATTAAATCTTCGCCGTAACCAATCCACTTGTAGGTGGTCAAGGCTTCCAGCCCCATCGGGCCGCGCGCGTGCAGTTTCTGCGTGCTCACCGCTACTTCAGCGCCCAAACCAAACTGTCCACCGTCGGTAAAGCGGGTGCTGGCATTGACGTACACCGCCGAGGAATCTACTTCGCGTACAAAGCGTTCCGCATTGCTGATGGAGCGCGTCAAAATGGCATCGGAGTGCTGCGTGCCGTGTTCGCGGATATGGGCAATGGCAGCATCCATATCGTCCACCAGCGCCACGTTGAGGTCGTTAGAGAGCCATTCATCATCGTAATCCTTGGCTTCCACCGCAACCACGTTGGCAGGCCCGCTTTGCAGCGTGCTCAAGGCTTCCGGGCTGGCGTGCAGCGTCACCCCCGCCAGTGCCATTTTCTCGCTCAGTGCAGGTAGGAACTGCGCGGCAATGGCGCGGTGAATCAGTAGCGTTTCCAGGCTGTTGCACGCGCTCGGGCGCTGTACCTTGGCGCTTTCAATCACGGTCAGCGCTTTGGCGAAATCAATGCTCTCATCAGCAAAAATATGGCACACGCCAATCCCACCCGTGATAACCGGAATGGTCGATTGTTCGCGACACAGTTTATGCAACCCGGCACCACCGCGCGGGATTAGCATATCCACGTAGCGATCCAGTTTAAGCAGTTGATTGACCAACTCTCTGTCCGGGCTTTCAATCGCCTGAACCGCAGCAGCAGGCAGCCCGCTCTGTGCCAGTGCGCGTTGAATCACGCTCACCGTGGCCGCATTGGTGCGATAAGTCTCTTTACCGCCGCGCAGAATCACCGCGTTACCGGTTTTCAGGCACAGGCTGGCGACATCCACCGTGACATTCGGGCGCGCTTCATAGATAACGCCCACCACGCCCAACGGCACACGACGGCGTTCCAGTTTCAACCCATTATCCAGCACGCGACCATCGATCACTTCACCCACCGGGTCATTCAGGCGGCAGACCTGGCGCACATCGTCAGCAATAGCGCTCAAACGCTGCGGCGTGAGCAGCAAGCGGTCTTGTAATGCGGCACTCATGCCGTTTTGCCGTGCATCCGCCAGATCCAGTGCGTTAGCGGCCAGAATCTCTGCGCTTTCCGCTTCCAGCAGGTCAGCAATCACGTTCAGCGCCTGGTTCTTCTGCACTGTACTTAGCACCGACAGGTGATAGGAGGCTTGTTTAGCCGCTTTGCCCATTTTTTCCAGCATAGCGTGCTCCTTAAGTGATAATCATGTCGTCGCGATGAACGGCCACCGGGCCATATTCATACCCGAGGATATCGGCAATCTGCTGCGAGTGATGCCCGGCGATCATGCGCAGCGCATCACTGTTATAACGGGTTACCGCGTGCGCCACATCGCGTCCGGAAAGCGTACAAACGCGGATGACCTCACCGCGAGAAAAGTTGCCCTTCACCTCGCGAATGCCTTTTGGCAGCAGAGAGCTGCCACGCTCAACGATCGCGGAAAGCGCACCGTCATCAATGGTGATTTCACCCGCCGGCGGTGCGCCAAAAATCCAGTGTTTTCGGCTTTCCAGCGGTGCTTCCACTGCGTGGAAACGGGTGCCGACCGACACATTGCCAATCACGTCGCCAATCACATCGGCGCGGTTGCCTGCGGCAATGATCACATCAATCCCGGCACGACAGGCCACGTCGGCGGCCTGCAATTTGGTCGACATACCGCCCGTGCCAAGGCCGGATACGCTGCCACCAGCAATCAGGCGCAGTTCGTCGGTAATGCCTTCCACTTCCCGGATCAGTTCGGCCTCCGGGTTGGAACGCGGATCGGCAGTAAACAGGCCAGCCTGATCGGTCAGCAGCAGCAGTTTGTCCGCATCTGCCAATATCGCGGCGAGCGCCGACAGGTTGTCGTTATCACCAACCTTGATTTCGGCAGTGGCTACCGCATCGTTCTCATTAATCACCGGAACAATACGGTTATCCAGCAATGCACGCAGCGTGTCGCGGGCGTTGAGGAAACGTTCTCTGTCTTCCAGATCCGCGCGCGTCAGCAACATTTGACCAATATGGATGCCGTAAATAGAAAACAGTTGTTCCCACAACTGAATCAAACGGCTCTGCCCGACCGCTGCCAACAGTTGCTTGGTGGCGATGGTGGCAGGCAATTCCGGATAGCCCAAATGCTCGCGCCCAGCGGCAATCGCCCCAGACGTGACAATCACAATACGGTGTCCGGCCGCGTGCTGCTGCGCACACTGGCGAACCAATTCAACAATATGGGCACGGTTCAAGCGGCGCGATCCGCCGGTCAACACACTGGTACCCAATTTCACAACCAAAGTCTGGCTGCCACTCATGATTAATCTGCCGTTAATGTTGGTCAAAACACGAAGTAGTGAAAACGTTGCCACAGAGCACGTTCATAATGGCAACAGAGATTACGCGAATCTGCCCCGCTCCCGCAAACGGTAACGCGGCGCAGACTCAAAAGAGAGGCTTCACGGTCGCTCGGTGAGCGTCAAGGCGGGTTCCAAAGAGTGTAATAACTTTTCCAGACGCGTATGAAACTGCCGTTGCGTCTCCTGCACTTTCGTCAGCACTTCGGTATCCTTAATGTTCTCTTCTTGCCAACGGCCTGTTTTATCGTACAAGCCAGTATGGTAGGAATAAACGAGCGTCTGTTCCTGGGCTTCCAACTGGAGCCACCATCCCCAGAATTCCCGTTTTTCCGGCACAGGTTTCACACTAACGCATACCGCCAGGCAATCAAAGAAAAAACGCTCGTTGCCGCACTGATTCTCGCGTAGATAGGGCCCCAATGAGGCAAAACTTTTCATGAGCCGGGCTTTCGGGTGTCCACTCGGTAATGTCATCGGTTTACTCCTCAGGTTGAAGCTTATCTTTTAACAGATGGCAACAATAAATTAAACCGCTACGCTTCAGGTTGTTCTTTCTTTGTGAGTCCGATGCTTAGGCGTTCAGCGCGCCCTTTAACCAATCGCTGATATGACCCAATGCCTGATGAAAATTGCGGTATATCGGTGCCGCCTTGATGGGCAACAATTTACCGTTGGTGGACGAATTGACGATCAGGCTCGCCTCTTCTTTCGGGCACAGCAGGTCGTTATCCCAATAGCCCGCCAGCATCGGCGTCGGGCAACGGTGGCCCAGCAGCCCTTGCGTTTTGAGCGAGTAGCGTCCCAGTTCCGTTTTCAGCGCCGCATCGCTGGCATTCGCCATGCCAAGGCGGCTGGCCAACACGTCCATATACATATCCGGCACCTGATGTTGGCGCTGCGTATCACACAGCAAATGGTGCACGATGGGGCCAAGGGTTGCGACACCGCACAACCGGCCCGGCTCCAGATAGGCCAGCCGCACCGCGATATTGGCACCGAAACGAAAACCAAAGGCACCCACGCGGCAGTGATCGACCCAGGGAATATCTGGCAGCGCACGCAGTACTTGTCGGTGCAGGAAACTGCTGTCTTCACTGAGCTTCCAGCGCGACGAAAAACCTACCGACGGCACATCAATGGTCAGCATGGCCATGCCCGCCGGAGCCAGATAGTCGCGGAACAGGCGATAATAGTCGCTTTGCAGCATATCCAGCGTGCCACACATCAGCACGGTCGGGAATGGTGCCGAGCCCTGCTCAGGCAAGTGCAAAAAGCCGCGCAGGTTGCCACCGCCTTCAATGGGAAAATCCAGCGCTTTCAGCTGATACGGCAGGTAGTTCGCCGCTTCTTCATAGGCGCGGTTAGCCAGCGTTTGTGCCTGCTCGGCCAGTTCGTCCCCTTTGATATAGGGATAAGCCGCAATGCTGTAGAGATTGGCCGCATTCAGCCAATAATGACCATCGTGCTGGGTCTCTTCGCTTTCCATCGCTTTAGCTTGCCAGGCAGCCCCCTGCTTGGCCCACTCATAAATCCAGTTGCCGCTGCGGTAGCCCACCACGGTGTCCAGAAAATGTTCATTGCTGCGTTTCGCCGTGCTGACCGTAATTCGCGCCAGCACTTCTTCGATTTCACGCGGATCGACACCGCGCCAGATCCACATCAGGCGGTTCAGCGTGCGATACCAGTGTTTTGAATAGTGCCCTTCCAGCGCGGAATGGCGTTCAACGTCTTCATGGTGGCGAGCGCGCCTGACCAACGTTGATGTCTCTTGATGTTTGAACGAGGGTTTAAACAGTGTCTCAGAGAGATTGGCTTGAACCACGGCAGTCTCCTAGATACGGCATGAGTGATAACACGAAAACGCACGGCAGGTGCGCATCGGAATGAAAGTGCTGCACAGGCTTCTTGGAGCCTTTAAAAAAAATTGCCCGGCGCGAAGCCGGGCAATTAACATAACATTAGTTAGCGTCTGAACGCTATGCCGGAAGGCGATTGCCGTCCCGCCTGTTACTGCCCGACCAAGGGCGGTATGAACACCACGCCCATGTCCCACGGCTGCTCAATCCAGGTGTCCTGCGGGATATCAACCACGTAGTCATCAACCAGCGGACGTCCGGCTGGCTTGGCAAAGATGGTGATAAAATGCGCCTTCGGATACATATCGCGAATCGCTTTCGCCGTTCCCCCGGTATCCACCAGATCGTCGATCACGATAAAGCCTTCACCGTCTCCCTCGGCACGTTTCAGGACAGTCAGCGCACGCTGGTTGTCGTGGTCATAGCTGGAGATACACACGGTATCCACATGACGGATGCCTAATTCACGCGCCAGCAGTGCACCGGGAACCAACCCGCCACGGCTAACGGCAATAATGCCTTTCCATTGTTCGGCTGGCAGCAAACGCTGCGCCAGTTTACGGGCATGAATTTGCAACATATCCCAGGTGACGACGTACTTTTCGCTCATAAAAATCTATCCTGACCAACGTTAAATTGGCTTAATTCGAGTCTGAGGGGGGAAAAAGGTTGCGCGAGATTATAGATAGCCGCCAGCATAAAAACCAGTATTTATCCACGTAATCGCTGTATACCTCTTGCTTTTGCCCTCGAAGTGCCGGGTAAAGACACCCTAGCACAAAGCGGAAAATAACGGCCATACCGGTTACTTAGCGCAAAGCATCAATGATATATTCTGATTTTTTCATTTTTTAAAGCACAAAATACCGGGACCATCGGTAATACAAATTGAAGATGCATCAATAGAGAAGGAAAGTGATATTCTGTCGCTGACGTGCCGATTGCGGCGGCACACCCCGAAACGTTTAACTTGCAGTCCTTACGCACCTGATGCGCAGACGGGTCTGCTAACGAGGAGACGCTAATCGTGTCTGAACTGTCTCAACTTGCTCCCCAGCCTTTGTGGGATATTTTTGCCACCATCTGTTCCATTCCCCATCCTTCGTACCATGAAGAGGCGTTGGCACAGCACATTTTAGCCTGGGCCGAAGGGCGTAATATTCACGCCGAGCGCGACGCCGTGGGCAATATCCTGCTGCGTAAAGCCGCGACGCCGGGGCTGGAAAACCGCAAAGCGGTGGTATTGCAGGCGCACCTGGATATGGTGCCGCAGAAAAACAACGACACCGTACACGATTTTACCACTGACCCTATCCAACCTTATGTGGATGGTGACTGGATCAAAGCGCGCGGCACCACGCTGGGCGCCGATAACGGTATTGGCATGGCCTCGGCACTGGCGGTGCTGGCTGACGATCGCGTGAAACATGGTCCGCTGGAAGTGCTGCTGACCATGACGGAAGAATCCGGTATGGATGGCGCTTTTGGCTTGCAGCCCAACTGGTTGCAGGGCGACATTCTGATCAACACCGATTCAGAAGAAGAAGGTGAAGTGTACATGGGCTGTGCCGGCGGGATCGATTTTATCACCCGTCTGCCGCTGACGCGTGAAACGCTGCCCGCAGGCCTTTCTACGTTCAAACTGACGCTGAAAGGGTTAAAAGGCGGCCACTCCGGCTGCGATATTCATTTGGGGCTGGGTAACGCCAATAAGCTGCTGGCGCGTTTTCTGTTCCAGCACGCCGCGAAAACAGATATTCGCGTGCTGGATTTAAACGGCGGCACCCTGCGTAACGCCATTCCGCGTGAAGCGTTCGCCACGCTGGCCGTTCCGGCGGGCAACGTCACCGCGCTGAAAACGCTGGCAGAACAGTATCTGGCGACGCTGCAACACGAACTGGCCGCCGTGGAGAAAAACCTGACGCTGGTGCTGGAAGAAACCACCAGCGATGCCCTGCCGCTCACCGCAGAATCCCGCGATCGCCTGCTGGCATTGCTGAATTCCACCCCGAATGGCGTCATCCGTATGAGTGATGAAGTCAAAGGCGTGGTGGAAACTTCGCTCAATCTGGGCGTAGTCACCATGAACGCTGAACAGGCAGAAATCGTCTGCTTGATCCGTTCGCTGATTGACAGCGGGAAAGATGCCGTGGTCGGAACGTTAACGGCGTTAGGTCAGTTAGCGGGCGCTCACACCGCGCCGAAAGGCGGCTACCCGGGCTGGAAGCCGGATGCCCATTCACCGGTGATGCAGTTGGTGCGTGAAACGTACCAGAAGCTGTTCGACACCACGCCGAACGTCATGGTTATTCACGCCGGGCTGGAGTGCGGGTTGTTTAAAAAACCCTACCCGAATATGGACATGGTTTCTATTGGGCCCACCATCACCGGACCGCATTCACCCGATGAGCAGGTACATATTGCAAGCGTAGGCCGCTACTGGCAACTGCTGACAGCACTGCTGGCAGCCATCCCAGAAAAAGCCTAAGCACGGCGCGCCGGGGCATTTACGGCTACCGGCGCGTTGTTGACTTCACGCCCCGTCACTCCAAATTCAGCAGCAGTTGGCGTTCCATTTGCGGATCGAGCAAGGTAACGTGCAACCCGACCAGCCTGACGCCTCGCGTCTGACGCCGTTCTTCCCAGGTTTGCCGTGCCAGACGCAGCAAATCCTGCTTATTCAGTTCGGGCCACACGTGTTCCTGCGTGGTCTGGCAAAAATCATCAAACTTCAGCTTTACGCCCTGGCGGGCGATATGCAGATCCGGCTTCACCCGCCGCAGGCGCAATTCCAGCTCCTGATAGAGCTGTTCTACCAGCCCCTCACACTCATGCCAGTGGTGGATATCGGCGGCCAGCGTCTTTTCCACCCCCACGGATTTACGTAAGCGATCGGGAGAAACCGCGCGCTCATCAATGCCATGGCAGCGCTCCCATAACACACGGCCAAATTTGCCAAACTGGCGCAGCAATTCGGCCAAATCGTACTGCCGCACATCCGCGCACGTGTGCAACCCCTTCTCTTCCAGCCGCTTTGCCGTCACCTTCCCCACGCCGGGGATTTTTTCCAGCGGCAATGCCAGCAGAAAGGCTTCCATGTTGTTGGGGGTAATCACGAACTGGCCGTTAGGTTTATTCTGTTCCGATGCCACCTTGGCAAGAAACTTGATGGGAGCCACGCCCGCGGATGCCGTGAGCTGTAACTCATTGGCGATCGTCTGGCGAATGTCCTGAGCAATCAGCGTCGCTGAGCCGTTGCACAGTGGACTGTCTGTCACATCCAGATAGGCTTCATCCAGCGAAAGGGGTTCTATCAGCGTGGTGTAGCGGGAAAAGATATCGCGAATCAGGCGCGAGGTGGCTTTGTACACCTCCATACGCCCCGGCAGAAGCTTAAGCTGAGGGCACAAACGCAACGCGGTCGCCGTCGCCATGGCACTGTGCACGCCGTAGCGGCGCGCGGGATAGTTGGCGGTGCTGATCACGCCCCGCCGATCCGCACTGCCACCAATCGCCAGAGGGATGTCGCGCAGGCGCGGATTATCACGCATTTCAATGGCGGCATAGAAGCAATCCATATCGACATGAATAATTTTACGCATACACCCTCCAATTACTGTACAAAAATACAGTAATAAAAAACGGTATGCAAGCAACATTAACCAGGCGTGTGTCCATCTCCTGTGTCAGCAGGAATCAACATCACCAGTTTGAATTCCTGATGCAATGCCGGATGAAAAGTCTGCTGCTGATAGGTTATCTCCTGGCCTGTGGTGGCGTGGTGAAAGCGCCGCTCGCCGCCTTCGCGCGCCATCACCGCTTGTTGCGTCCACCAGCGCTCAAATTCACGGCTATCCCGACACAATTGCATCACCAGCTCACGCATCATCTCCTGGGAATAATGGCTCGATTCGGCGCGAAATTCCGCCACCACGCGGCGAGCGCGTTCGGGCCAATCCACTACCAGTTGCTTTGCCAGCGGGTTAACAAACATAAACCGCAACAGATTGGGTTGAGGCTCCTCCCCTAACCAGCCGCGAAATAGCCCCTGAGCCTGCGCATTCCAGTCCAGCACATTCCACACGCCATCCAGCAGATAAGCCGGGCAATCCATATACTGCAACGCCGCTGTCACCTGTGCGCCAAGCGGCAAAGCCTCTGGCTGTTTGTCCGGATCTTTAACATTCGCCAGGTTAAACAGATAGTCACGCGCTGCGGGTGCAAGCTGTAACGCCACAGCCAACCGCACTAGCGCAGCAGGAGAAACGGAGACCTCACGCCCCTGTTCTATCCAGGTATACCAGGTGGTGCTGATGCGGCTCAACTGCGCCAACTCCTCACGGCGCAAACCGCTGGTGCGTCGCCGCCCCGCAGCGGGTAGCCCGACCCTCTCGGGAGCGAGCATTTCACGCTGCGCACGCAAAAAAGCCCCTAATGCCTTTGGACCACTCAGTGAGCCATTACTCATGTTCTCTTGACCGTGTTGGTTAGCGATACGTTGGTTAACGCGAAGGTTGTTAATCAAACTAGCACTATTCTATACCAGTATAAATGTTCATATTGTACCCGTATCAGGGGCTACCTATAGTAACAACAACCTGGGTCATTCAGGTCGACGTAGCGCTGCGTCTTACCTTCGCCAACAGCATGAGAGCCATGATGAAAACTACACCGAATCACCATCAGCACGTCGTTGAACAATTTGGCGCACAGGCGCAGCACTATTTAAACAGCGCGGTGCACGCGCAAGGGACCGATCTCACCTGGCTGGCAGAGCGCCTCGCGGCATTTCCCGCTGCACACGTTATTGACGTGGGGTGTGGCGCAGGCCATGCCAGCTTCGTGGCCGCGCAGCAGGTCGCCCGCGTAACGGCCTACGATCTTTCAACGGAGATGCTGAGCGTCGTGGCACAGGCGGCACAGCAAAAGGGGCTGAACAACATCCAGACTCAACATGGCCCTGCGGAGTCCCTGCCCTTTGCCAGCGCCAGCGCCGATGTGGTCATTAGCCGCTATTCAGCACACCACTGGCACGATGTAGGGCGGGCATTGCGTGAAATCCATCGGGTATTGAAGCCGGGAGGCACCGTGATTCTGATGGATGTGGTTTCGCCGGGCCATCCGGTGCTGGATATCTACCTGCAAACGGTGGAAATGCTGCGCGACACCTCACATGTGCGTAACTACGCGCCGGGTGAGTGGATGACGCTGCTGACCGAGTCAGGTTTTGCCATACGTCAGCTTCAGGCAGACAAGCTGCCGCTGGAGTTCAGCAGTTGGATTGCCCGCATGCGCACACCGCCGCATTTCTCCACCGCGATCCTGGCGCTGCAAAAAACCTTGTCCGCAGACGTCATCGACTATTTTGCGATTCAAGCCGATGGCTCATTCAGCACGGACATCATGACCATTGAAGCGCAGCGCGCATAAATAGGGCTGACACATCAGGTGACAATGTTTTTTCCTGTCAATACGCTTGAAGAAATGCAGAGAAAAAGCAGTGTCACCGTTTTCTTAACGTAAAAATGCCGTTTTGCTGCTTTTCTCGCTTGATAAAAATAAACGCAATGATAATGTGACTGCGCCTGTCTCACAAAAAATGAGCAGGGCAGCGGCTATCGTTTGTCACACAGCTTTTACCATCAGGATTAATAATGCAAAAAATCGCGCTGTCTATTGCGATGTTGTTTTTTTTGCCATCCGTCGTTGTTACCAGTGTCGCCAGTGAACCGGCTCCCATAGCAAAAGAATTAAAACAACAATTATTAGGTTCACCGATCTATATTCAGATCTTCAAAGAAGAGCGGATACTGGAACTGTACGCCAAGGTAGGAAATGAATATCGCCTGCTTGATCACTACCCCATCTGCAAATATTCCGGCGGATTAGGGCCCAAGCGTGTCGAGGGCGATCTGAAAAGCCCGGAAGGTTTCTATCAGGTTGATCTGCGTCAGTTAAAACCCGACAGCCACTACTACAAAGCGATCAACATTGGTTTTCCTAATGAATACGATCGGGCGCAGGGCTATTCCGGTCGCTATTTGATGATTCACGGTGAATGCGTCTCTGTTGGCTGTTATGCCATGACCAACAACTATATCGACGAAATTTACCGTTATGCTGAAGCGGCGTTACGTAATGGACAAACCAAAATTGATTTGGCGATATATCCTTTCCGTATGACCGAAACCAACATGCAGCGCCACCGTAATTCCACCTACAACAGTTTCTGGCGTCAACTTCAGCCGGGTTATGCGTATTTCAACCAGAATTATCAGCCACCGTTAATCACGGTAAATAACGGACAGTATGTGGTTAATCCCTCCGTTATCAGCAGTGAAAAACCATCACGCTACGCGTTCACCCAAACAAAATAGTACGAACTCACCTGGCATAATTTGATGCCAGGTTTCATTCCCCGTCAGCGGCTGCGTCGCCAACACGGTCACCACATCATTAGGCGTGGTTTGCTGCTGAAAATCGATTTCCACATCCTGATCCAATAGCGTCGCCTTGCCAAAAGGCGCGCGCCGCGTGATCCAGTAGAGTTTGGTGGAACAGTACCCCATCACAAAGCGTCCGTCAGACAGCAGCATGTTGAACACGCCTTTGCTTCTCAGCACCTCGGCTTGCGATGCGATAAAGCGGAACACCGCGGGCCAACGGGTGGGCGAACGCGGATAACGTTGCGCCAGTTGATTGAGCAGCCAGCAGAAGGCGTACTCGCTGTCGGTTTGTCCCACGGGACGGAAATGGCCGGTTTTCAGCCCGCGATATCCTTTCAACTGACCGTTATGGGCGAACGTCCAGTTACGTCCCCACAGTTCGCGGGTAAAGGGATGGGTATTTTCCAGCGTGACCGCGCCGCGATTCGCCTGACGAATGTGCGACACCACGGCGCAGGATTTAATCGGATAATCCTGCACCAGACGGGCGATAGGAGAGTTGAAGCTTGGTAACGGATCTTTGAACGTACGACAGCCATTACCTTCATAAAAGGTAATGCCCCAGCCATCTTTGTGTGGCCCGGTGCCGCCGCCGCGCTGTATAAGCCCGGTAAAGCTGAAACAGATATCTGTCGGTACGTTTGCGCTCATCCCAAGCAGTTCACACATGTCCCCTCCTACCCCCCTTACTGCTGGCAGTTCTACGAGCTTACTGCCCGTTTGCCATTTCTTTTTCAACTAACTGGATCAGGATATGAATCGCTTTGATGTGCACTTCCTGAATACGGTCAGCGTAACCGAAGTGCGGTACGCGAATTTCGACATCCGCCGTGCCCGCCATTTTGCCGCCGTCTTTGCCGGTCAGGGTAATGACCTTCATGCCTTTGGCACGAGCGGCATCAATCGCTTTGATGATATTACCGGAATTGCCTGACGTGGAAATCCCGAGCAGCACATCCCCTTCACGTCCCAGCGATTCTACGTAGCGAGAAAACACGAAATCGTAGCCAAAATCATTACTCACGCAGGAGAGATGGCTAGGATCGGAGATAGCAATCGCCGGATAGCCAGGGCGGTTCTCACGATAACGACCGGTCAATTCTTCGGCAAAATGCATAGCATCGCAGTGCGAACCGCCATTGCCGCAGGAAATCACTTTGCCACCCGCCTTGAACGCATCAGCCAGCAGCACTGCCGCATTCTGGATAGACTGAATATTCGCGTCGTCACTCAGAAAAGCGTCCAGCGTAGCCGCAGCCTCTTTCAGTTCACTACGGATTAAGTCCTGATACATAGGATCCTCTCGTTTTGTTCGGTAACAGGCGATAACTCTGCATCGCACGGGAGGTGCGCGCAGAGGGAATGCTGGCAGTGTAACGGATCGTGGAAACCGCGAGAAGTATGCTATGCCGCAATCAAGACAATTGCTGATGTTTATCACTGCTGGGGTAAAAACGCACCAGTTTGTGAGTTAAGTTGTAATTGCGTTGTAAATAAATTGATAAAAAAGACGCGATGCACTACACACTATACACATACAGGTCAGACCTCTTAGCAGATGTTTGCCGTAGTGATAACAGCATTGAGTGGGATGCGCACAGGCGCAACGTGAACGGATCGGATTAACGGCCGATGACAACTCTGGAGACGAACTATGGTCGCAGTCAGTATTCTTGTTTTGCTGATAATGGTGGGAGCCCTGTTTTATCACCGGGTGAATCTGCCGCTCAGCGCCGCGTTGCTCGTGGCCTACTTCGCGTTGATGGGTGCCGGTGGACTGTGGTCCTACTGGTTGTTGTTGCCACTGCTGGTGGTGTTGGCACCACTGGTGGTGACCGCGCTGCGCCAAAAGGCACTGTCGGCCCCTGCCCTGCGGGTGTTTAAAAAGGTGATGCCTGCCATGTCAAACACCGAGAAAGAGGCCATCAACGCCGGCACCACCTGGTGGGAAGGCGAACTGTTTCGCGGTGCACCGGACTGGAAGATGCTGCATAACTATCCGCAGCCGACATTGACAGAAGAAGAGCAGGCGTTTCTCGATGGCCCGGTGGAAGAAGCATGCCGGATGGCAAATGATTTCCAGATAACCCATGAACTGGCCGATCTGCCGCCGGAGCTGTGGGCGTTCCTCAAGCAGCACCGCTTCTTCGCCATGATCATCAAAAAGCAGTACGGCGGGCTGGAATTCTCCGCCTACGCGCAGTCTCAGGTACTGCAAAAACTGGCGGGCGTTTCCAGCATTCTGGCGATTACCGTCGGTGTACCTAACTCGCTCGGCCCCGGCGAACTGCTGCAACATTACGGCACCGAGGATCAGAAAGATCACTACCTGCCACGTCTGGCGCGTGGTCAGGAAATTCCCTGCTTCGCACTTACCAGCCCGGAAGCCGGCTCCGATGCGGGCTCAATTCCTGACGTTGGCATCGTTTGCTACGGCGAATGGCAAGGCGAGCAAGTGCTGGGTATGCGTCTGACCTGGAACAAACGCTATATCACGCTGGCACCGATTGCCACCGTGCTTGGGCTGGCGTTCAAGCTGCACGATCCCGATCACCTGCTGGGTGATGAAGACGATATCGGTATTACCTGTGCGCTGATCCCAACCAACACCCCCGGTGTACAGATTGGCCGCCGCCACTTCCCGCTTAACGTGCCGTTCCAAAACGGCCCGACGCAAGGGGAAAACATTTTCGTGCCGCTCGATTACATTATCGGCGGCTCGAAAATGGCCGGTCAGGGCTGGCGTATGCTGATGGAATGCCTGTCGGTGGGGCGCGGCATTACGCTGCCGTCCAACTCGACGGGTGGCATGAAATCCATTGCACTGGCAACCGGAGCTTATGCCCACCTGCGCCGCCAGTTCAAAATCTCCATCGGTAAAATGGAGGGGATTGAGGAGCCGCTGGCGCGTATCGCCGGTAACACCTACGTGATGGATGCCGCCGCGACGCTGGTGACCGTAGGCATCATGCAAGGTGCCAAACCAGCGGTGCTCTCCGCCATTGTGAAATACCACTGCACCCATCGGGCACAACGCGCTGCGCTGGATGCCATGGATATCACCGGCGGTAAAGGCATCTGCCTTGGTCCTTCCAACTTCGTGGCGCGCAGCTATCAGGGCTCCCCCATCGCGATTACCGTGGAAGGGGCTAACATCCTGACGCGCAGCATGATTATCTTCGGCCAGGGTGCCATTCGCTGCCATCCCTACGTGCTCAAAGAGATGGCGGCGGCGCAGGACGACAACCTGACCCGCTTCGATCGTGCACTGTTTGGTCATATCGGGCATGTCGGCAGCAATCTGGCGCGTAGCCTGTGGCTGGGGCTCAGCAATGGGCATTTGAGTCAGGCACCGACCAAAGATGCCACCCGTCACTACTATCAACGGATAAATCGCCTCAGCGCCAACCTGGCTCTGCTGGCGGATGTGTCGATGGCGGTGCTGGGCGGCGATTTAAAACGTCGGGAACGTATCTCCGCTCGACTGGGCGATGTGCTGAGCCAACTTTATCTCGCCTCGGCGACGCTGAAGCGCTTTGACGACGAAGGCCGCCAGCAGGCCGATCTGCCGCTGGTACACTGGGGCGTGCAAGATAGCCTGCATCAGGCCGAAGTGGCCTTGCACGATCTGCTGCGTAACTTCCCGAACCGTGCGGTGGCAGCAACGATGCGCATCGCGCTATTCCCGCTGGGCCAGGTCAGTCCGGCACCGAGCGATCGTCTGGATCATCAAGTCGCCAAGCTGCTGCAAACGCCAAGCGCCACGCGCAGCCGGTTAGGACGCGGTCAATACCTGACGGCCAGCGAACACAACCCGGTGGGTCTGCTGGAACAGTCGTTGCTGGATGTGATGGCCGCCGAACCGATCCACCAGCGGTTGTCAAAAGCGTTGGGTAAATCCCTGCCATTTATGCGGCTCGATCAGTTGGCGGAGCAGGCATTGGCAGAAGGCGATATCACTGCGGAAGAAGCGCAGATCTTGATCCGAGCTGAAGCGAGCCGATTGCGCGCTATCAATGTGGATGATTTCGCGCCTGAAGCGCTCGCTGCTCATGCACCACAAACCAAACCGGCAACCAAAAAATCCGTTGCCGTCGCCTGATAACCCGCCGGGCTGCTCTCGCAGTCCGGCGTTTTCCATTCTTCGCCCTCGAAGCTAAATTACCGCACTGCACGTATCATTATCCTGCTCAGTATCTGCGCGGAGTTTGAAGCGCCTCCGAGAAACCCAACGCCATTGCCCGGATAATTCCTCTTTTAGCTGAGAGGAAAGGATCGATGAGCACCCGTTTCAGTGGGTTACGTAAAGGCCTCAGTTGGATGTACCCACGCCGTCTACGCAACCAGCTCATTATGATTGCGGTGTTCATGGTCACGATCCCCACCCTCACCATCGGTTATGTCGTCGAGACCGAAGGCCGGGCGGCACTGCTGCAAGAGAAAGAGAAAAAACTCTCTGCCATTACCCATCTGCTGGATGAAGCGCTGGGGGACAGGTTCACGCATTTTGCCACCCTCCCCCACGCTGAGCGTATTCAAGCGCTCAATCAGGAGTTAGCCCCGATCACCGAGAGGATCACGCGCGCTTTTAACGGCGTCGGCGCAGGCTATTACCACCGTGCGCTGGACGCCATCATCACCTATGCCCCTTCGGCACAGTTTCAGTCCAACGTCGGTGTCACGATCAACGCCGACCACCCCGGCAGAGAAGTCATGTCCAGTAATCAGCCCAAGGTCTATTCCGGCAAGCAGGTGCGCGGCAACATCATGAATTCCATGCAGCCGATCGCCCGCGATGGCAACGTGATTGGTTATATCTGGGCCAATGAATTATCTGAAGATATCAGCCAGCAGGCTCGGCGCATGGATATCAATATTGTCTCGGTGCTGGTACTGGGTTTGCTGGTGAGCCTGTGCCTGATTATTCTGCTCTCTCGCCGTTTCAGTACCAGCATTGACGTGATTGCTCACGGACTGGAAGATCTGGCGCAGAATCTCAATACCCGGTTGCCGCCCCTATCGGGAGACTTGGGGAAAATTTCACACAGCGTCAACGCGTTGGCGCAGGCATTGCGCGAAACCAAAACCCTCAACGATCTGATTATCGAAAGTGCCGCCGACGGCGTGATCGCCGTGGATAAACACGGCAATGTCACTACGATCAACCCTGCCGCTCAGGAGATAACCGGCTATCGGCAGGATGAGTTACTGGGCCAGCCGTATGCCAAAATATTCTCCAACACACATTTTGACAGCCCGGTGCTGGATACGCTGCAAAAAGGCACCGAGCACGTCGCGCTGGAGGTGAGCTTTCCCGCCCGGGATCGCACGATAGAACTGAGTGTGACCACCAGTCAGATCCATAATGCCCATAATCAGCTGGTTGGCGCGTTGGTAATCTTCTCCGATCTCACGGCACGTAAAGAGGCGCAACGGCGGCTGGCGCAAACAGAGCGGCTGGCGACACTGGGTGAACTGATGGCGGGCGTTGCCCACGAGGTGCGTAACCCACTGACCGCCATCAAAGGCTACGTCCAGATCCTCAAGCAACAGGACACCGATCCTATCCATCAGGAATATATCGCCATCATCCTGAAAGAGACCCACTCCATCAACCGGGTGATTCAGCAACTGCTCGATTTCGCCCGCCCGCGTCAGGGCTATTGGCAGTTGGTCAGCCTGAACCAGCTTATCGAAGAGTGTCTGGTATTGATCCAAACCACTGGACTGCAAGCCCGTATCGACGTGAGCAAAGATCTGGCACCTGACCTCGAAGAGATCGAAGCCGATGGCGAACTGCTGCGGCAAGTGATCCTCAACATTTTGATCAATGCGGTACAGGCCATCAGCGCGCGCGGGCAAATCACTATTCGAACCTGGCAGGTGGACGATGCGCGTCAGGCGGTCACTATCCGCGACACCGGCTGCGGTATTCCCGAGCAGCATAAAAACAAGATTTTCGATCCCTTTTTCACCACCAAAGCGTCGGGCACCGGCCTCGGGTTAGCGCTCAGCCAGCGCATTATCAATGCGCATCAGGGAGACATTCAGCTTAGCAGCGATCCTGAGCACGGCACTGCCTTTACCCTTTTGCTACCGATTCACCATCAGGGAAATACGCCGCAATGAAACAGACTTACAGTATCCTGATCGCCGATGATGAAGAGAATGTGCGCCGTATGCTCACCACGGCATTTTCGCTAGCCGGTCAGCAAACATTTTGCGCCAGCGATGGCCGCGAAGCGGTGCGGACCTTTATCGATCACACGCCGGACGTGGTATTGATGGATATCCGCATGCCGCGACTCAACGGCATCGAAGCGCTGCAACAGATGCGCCAGCATCACCCTAAAACGCCCATCATCCTGATGACCGCCTACGCTGCCGTGGAAACCGCCGTTGAGGCGTTACGCCACGGCGCGTTCGATTACGTGATCAAACCCTTCGATCTCGATGAACTGACGCTGATCATTCAGCGAGCACTGCAACTTCAGGCGATGAAGCAGGAGATTCGCCATTTGCATCAGGCACTGAGCGACAGTTGGCAATGGGGGCACATACTGACCAACAGCCCACGGATGATGGAGATCTGCCGCGACACGGCCAAGATCGCGCTCAGTCAGGCCAGTGTGTTGATCAGCGGTGAAAGCGGCACCGGCAAAGAACTGATCGCCCGCGCCATTCACTACAACAGCCGGCGAGCCAACGGCCCCTTTATCAAAATCAACTGCGCCGCGTTGCCGGAATCGTTGCTGGAAAGCGAGCTGTTCGGCCATGAGAAAGGGGCCTTTACCGGCGCGCAGGTGCAGCGACAAGGACTGTTTGAGCGCGCCCATCAGGGAACACTGCTGCTGGATGAAGTGGGCGAAATGCCGCTCAATTTACAGGTAAAACTGCTGCGCGTGTTGCAAGAACGCGAGTTTGAACGGGTAGGAGGGCACAACACGGTAAAAGTGGATATCCGTATCATTGCAGCCACTAACCGCAACCTCGCCGCGATGGTCGATAGCGGCGATTTCCGGCAGGATTTGTTTTATCGCCTGAATGTGATCCATCTGGAAATTCCCCCGTTACGCGAACGCCAGCCAGATATTGCGCTGCTAGCCAATCACTTCCTGCAAAAGTTCTGTGCGGAAAATCAGCGCGAAATCATTGATATCGATCCGGCAGCGCTGGCGGCTCTGCAAGCCTGGCACTGGCCGGGCAATATTCGCGAGTTATCGAATGTGATTGAGCGTGCGGTGATCATGAGCACCGGCGTGGTGGTTTTCGCCGACGATTTGCCAGCACAGCTGCACAGTGCAGCCACCAGCGCCGATGGGGAAAAGCCGCTACAGTCATTCACTCAGGGTGAGTCCAGCCTGAAAGAAGAGATTAAACGCTACGAGAAGCAGGTGATTATTTCCACGCTGGAAAAACATCAGGGCAACCGCACCCACAGCGCATTACAGTTGGGTATCAGCCGCCGGGCGCTGATGTATAAACTGCAAGAATACGGCATCGATACCCTTCTTCCGAAAACGGACGCCTGACCCGCCTTTGCCTGAGAAGGAATTTGCGCACTGTGCAAATTCCTTCTCACTTCCCGCCGCCTACCTGACACCGTTTACGGTTAAAGATACAAAACCAACTCATTGAAAAAAATCATAAATAAAAAATTTATTGCCTGAAAAACACAGCTGGCACCCGCCTTGCTATTCCCTGCCCGTACCCACTTCGGCGTATACAAAGGGAAAAATAATGAAAGATAAACATCTTACCTTACCGCAGGCTAGCCGCTTGTTCCGTGATGGCATGACCATCATGGTGGGCGGTTTTATGGGAATTGGCACGCCCCCCCGTCTGGTTAATGCGTTACTCGATTCCGGCGTGCGCGACTTGACGCTGATCGCCAACGACACCGCGTTCGTCGATACCGGCATTGGCCCGCTGATCGTCAACGGCCGGGTGAAGAAAGTGATCGCCTCACACATTGGCACCAACCCGGAAACCGGTCGCCGCATGATTAACGGCGAAATGGAAGTGCAACTGGTCCCGCAAGGAACCCTTATCGAGCAGATCCGTTGCGGCGGTGCCGGGCTGGGCGGCGTGTTGACGCCAACTGGGGTTGGCACCGTGGTGGAAGAAGGCAAACAGCGGATCACGCTGGATAACGTCACCTATCTGCTGGAACGCCCACTGCGCGCAGATTTAGCACTGATTCGCGCCCATCAGGCCGATGCGCTCGGCAATCTAACCTACCAACTCAGCGCCAGAAACTTCAACCCGCTGCTGGCTCTCGCCGCAGATATCACGCTGGTCGAACCGGATGAGTTGGTCGCTATCGGCGACATCGAACCGGATCGGGTGGTCACGCCCGGTGCCCTGGTTGATTACATCATTACCTCCGAGGAGCGTTAATCATGGATGCCAAACAACGTATCGCGCGCCGCGTGGCGCAAGAACTGCAAGATGGCGATGTGGTCAATCTGGGGATTGGCCTGCCGACGCAGGTGGCTAACTATCTGCCGGAAGGCATTGATATCACCCTGCAATCAGAAAATGGTTTTCTTGGCCTCGGCCCGATAACCGAACCGCATCCCGATCTGGTCAACGCGGGTGGGCAACCCTGCGGCATTCTGCCCGGCGCAGCGATGTTCGACAGCGCGTTCTCCTTTGCCCTGATCCGTGGCGGCCACGTGGATGCCTGCGTACTGGGCGGCCTGCAAGTGGATGAAGAGGCCAACCTGGCTAACTGGGTTGTTCCCGGCAAGATGGTACCCGGCATGGGCGGCGCGATGGATTTGGTTACCGGTGCGAAGAAAGTGATCATCGCCATGGAACACTGCGCTAAAGACGGTAGCGCAAAAATTCTCAAACGCTGCACCATGCCGCTCACCGCACAGCATGCCGTCCATATGCTGGTCACTGAATTGGCGGTATTCCGTTTTATTAACGGCGCCATGTGGCTCACCGAAATCGCACTGGGCCACGACGTGGACAGTATTCGCGCCAAAACCGAAGCGCACTTCGACGTGGCAGAACCGCTGCAACCGATGTGGCAAGCCACTGTCGGGGGTGATGCATGATAGGGCGTATCTCGCGTTTTATGACGCGCGTCGTCAGCCGCTATCTGCCCGATCCGCTGATTTTCGCCATGTTGTTAACGCTGATTACCTTCGGCGTGGCGCTCTGGCTCACGCCACAAACGCCGCTCAGCATGGTGAAACTGTGGGGGGATGGTTTCTGGAATCTGCTGGCGTTCGGCATGCAGATGGCGCTGATCATTGTCACCGGCCATGCGCTGGCGAGCTCACCACCGGTCAAACGCCTGCTGCGTCTGGCGGCTTCCGCCGCCAAAACGCCGGCACAGGGCGTGATGCTGGTGACGTTTTTCGGCTCCGTCGCCTGCGTGATCAACTGGGGCTTCGGTTTGATCGTCGGTGCGATGTTTGCGCGCGAAGTGGCGCGCCGTGTACCCGGATCGGACTATCCGCTCCTGATCGCCTGCGCCTATATTGGTTTTCTCACCTGGGGTGGCGGTTTCTCCGGCTCAATGCCTCTGCTGGCGGCAACACCCGGCAATCCGGTAGAGCATATCGCCGGTCTGGTGCCGGTGTCTCACACCCTGTTTACCGGTTTTAATCTGTTTATCACGCTCGGCCTGATCGTCGTCATGCCGTTTGTGACCCGCATGATGACGCCGCGACCCAGCGATGTGATAACCATCGATCCTGCGTTGTTAAAGGACGATACCGACTTCCAGAAAACCTTGCCTGCCGATGCGCCGCCTTCTGAACGTTTGGAAGAGAGCCGCATTCTGGCACTGATTATCGGCGCATTGGGTGTCGTTTATCTGGGCATCTACTTCGCGGAGAAAGGGTTCAACATCACCATCAACACCGTCAACATGATGTTCATGATTGCCGGTCTGCTGCTGCATAAAACCCCCATGGCCTATATGCGGGCTATCAGCGCCGCGGCGCGCAGTACCGCCGGTATTCTGGTGCAGTTCCCGTTCTACGCCGGTATTCAGCTCATGATGGAACATTCCGGACTGGGCGGTCTGATCACCGAATTTTTCATCAACGTCGCCAATAAAGACACCTTCCCCGTCATGACCTTCTTCAGCTCTGCGCTGATCAACTTCGCCGTGCCTTCCGGCGGCGGCCACTGGGTGATTCAAGGGCCCTTCGTGATGCCTGCGGCACAAGCATTAGGTGCCGATTTGGGCAAATCAGTGATGGCTATCGCCTATGGCGAGCAGTGGATGAACATGGCCCAGCCCTTCTGGGCGCTGCCCGCGCTTGCCATCGCAGGGCTGGGCGTGCGCGACATCATGGGGTATTGCATCACTGCGCTGCTGTTCTCCGGGGTGATTTTTGTCGTGGGTTTGACGTTCTTTTAACGTCGCGGTGATGAAACAGAGGAAAAAAACATGAAAAACGTCGTTATCGTGAGTGCAGTACGTACCGCCATCGGCAGTTTCAACGGATCGCTTGCCGGTGTGAGCGCGGTCGATTTGGGGGCTACCGTTATCAAGGCGGCATTAGAGCGCGCCAGCCTTGATGCGGAACGTGTCGATGAAGTGATTATGGGCAACGTGTTGCAAGCGGGCCTGGGGCAGAACCCGGCGCGTCAGGCGTTGCTGAAAAGCGGGCTGGCAGACACGGTGTGTGGCTACACCGTCAACATGGTGTGCGGATCGGGACTGAAAAGCGTGGCGTTAGCCGCTCAGGCGATTCAATCCGGTCAGGCCACCACGCTGGTGGCGGGTGGCATGGAAAACATGAGCCAGGCCCCTTACCTGCTTGATGCCAAAGCGCGCTGGGGCTACCGTCTCGGCGATGGGCAGCTGTCAGACGTTATCCTGCGCGATGGCCTGATTTGCGCCACCCACGGCTATCATATGGGCATTACCGCAGAAAACGTCGCCAAAGCCTATGACATCAGCCGCGCCATGCAGGATGAAGCGGCGCTCATCTCCCAGCAACGGGCGGTTGCGGCAATTCAATCCGGTGCGTTCGCTGCCGAAATCATCCCCATCACCGTCAAACAACGCAAAAAAGAGGTCGTGTTCCACACCGATGAGTTTCCCAAAGCGGACTCTACGCTGGAAGGGCTGGCAGCACTGCGTCCGGCCTTTGACAAAGCGGGCACCGTAACCGCCGGGAATGCCTCGGGCATCAATGACGGGGCAGCGGCGCTAGTGATAATGGAAGAAGACACCGCGCGGGCTGCCGGGCTGACACCACTGGCGCGTATCCGCGGTTATGCCAGCGGCGGCGTAGCCCCGGCGCTGATGGGCATGGGCCCCGTGCCCGCCACGCAAAAAGTCCTGCAACAGACAGGATTGCAGATTGATGATTTCGATCTGATCGAAGCCAACGAAGCCTTTGCCGCCCAGTTCCTGGCGGTAGGCAACACGTTGAAGTTCGATCGGGAGAAAGTTAACGTCAACGGCGGAGCGATGGCGCTCGGCCACCCGATTGGCGCCAGCGGCGCGCGCATT
This sequence comes from Candidatus Symbiopectobacterium sp. NZEC151, assembly GCF_025962655.1. Taxonomy (GTDB): domain Bacteria; phylum Pseudomonadota; class Gammaproteobacteria; order Enterobacterales; family Enterobacteriaceae; genus Symbiopectobacterium. Next base: position 149,386 of record NZ_JAGFPE010000009.1, read on the forward strand.
CTGGTGACGCTGCTGCATGCGCTGCGGGCGCGTGATAAAACGCTGGGGCTGGCAACGCTGTGCATCGGCGGCGGCCAGGGCGTGGCACTGGCCATTGAGCGTCTTGACTGATTTTACGCTGCCACATCAGGGATAACGCAGCGGTAAACCGGCGGCAGCCTATGCGTCGCTTCGCAGAGGCTTGCCGCTTTGTTTTTAACCGTACGCTGACACTTCAGAATAAGCACCATGAGGCGGGGAATAAGTCTATTTCCTATGCAAAAAAATCCTGAGTAAACAATCAATATCGTCATTTACAGAACCGCAGTCTCTTCACTTTATTTTTACCGTAGTGCAGACAGAAACCAACTATACCGGCGTTGACCTGCCGGAGAACTTCTTATCAGTACAATAGTTTCCTTTTCTCAAGCAGAGTCCATGGAGAAGGTTTTGCATCAACATCACGATTTCTCTTTTACGCGTGTTCCCCTTTCAGCCAGGCATAATCTTTTCATTCTGATCATGGTTCGTATCGGAATTATGACGGCACTAGGACAGTTCATGCTAGGTGCTCTGTTAGGCCACTCGATGCCGTTTCATCAAGCAATGCTAGCCACTTTTCTGGGCAGTATGCTGCTGGAAGTGGTCAGTTTAGGGCTTGGAATTGCTGCCGCTCGTGAAGGCTTATCAACAAGTTTATTGGCACTATGGGGAGGATTTGGCCGTTATGGATCAGCGTTAGTCAGTGTGTTAATCGCGTTAAGTTTGATTGGTTGGTTTGGTGTGCAAAACGCGATTCTCTCTCATGGTGTGAATTATGCACTGGATAATCAACCCGGATTTACGATGAGCGCTGTGATATCTGGATTAGGGATAACCGCACTGATGATTTTTGGATTCCGTGCCTTAGGATGGATTGCTGTTATCACCGTGCCATTGTTTATGCTCGTGGTCGGCTGGATCGTGATCAAACTTTTATCAGGATATGATTTGATGCAGTTGGCGACGAGTTTTCCCACAGGTGAACCCATGACCTTGGGAATGGCCGCAACTGCGGTTGCCGGAGGCTATATAGTTACGGCTACAACTACTGCGGATATCGCTCGTTATTGCCAAAAAAGTCATCACGTATTTTGGATGGTTACGGTATCGATAATTGTCGGTGAGTTCTTTATCAATGGTATTGCAATACTCATCGCCCACGCCATGAATACTTCTGATGTAGTCACTATTATGACACAAAGTGCGGGTTGGCTGGGTCTCTTGGCCGTAATCTTGTCGGCTGTAAAAATTAATGATTCCAATCTTTACTCATCTACGCTTGCGCTTGCTAATGCCATAGAACGTGTTAGCAAGCATAGGATGTCTTATGTTAAGTTAACGATTATTTTAGGTTTCACAGGCACCTTGTTGACTATTGCGGGTATTTTGGAGAAATTTACCCATTTTTTAGTATTACTGGGTATTGTTTTTCCTCCCATTGCTGGCGTAATCCTGTGTGATTATTTTTTACTAAAGAATCATAAGAAAGAACTCGATCTAAGTCGTGACAATCAATGTCTTCCTGATCCCGCCATGCTTCCCGCCATAGGTTGGTATGCTATCATTGCGTGCCTATCGGGTGTTTTGGCAGGGTTGATAATAACTGTTGGGATTCCTTCATTAAATTCTTTATTAATCTCCATCATGGTATACAGGGGATTTCATTTACTCCCGCGCTTAGGGAAAACAAAGTGATTCTTCTTGATATCAAGGCAATAGAACATATTTGCTATGGTGCTTCTATTTTAGCGAGTGGTGGTGGGGGTGATCCTCATCTTGGAAAGATTATGGCCCAGCAGGCAATTGAAAAGCATGGGCCAATTAGGTTAATCAGCATCGAAGAATTACAGCCAGACGATATTTTATTGTCAACAGGGATGATAGGTGCACCAACCATCATGATGGAGAAAATTCCTAATGGGGAAGAATCCATCCTCGCATGCCGTCGAGTAGAGCAACACCTGAGAAAATCGATAACGGCAATTTACCCAATCGAAGCAGGTGGAATTAACTCTTTGTTACCCTTAGCAACTGCATGTCGTTTAGGTTTGCCAGTCTTGGATGTGGATGGCATGGGACGTGCTTTTCCTCAATTCCACATGACGACTTTTTACCTTGATAATATTAATGCATCACCCTTTATCGTTGTCGATGAGAAGCTTAACACGGTACTTATTGATGCTGTAGATGGTTATCAATCTGAGATATTTGCCCGAGATGCCACTGTAAAAATGGGAGGCGCTGCGATTTTTGCTGCTTATCCCATCTCCCCCATTCAAGCAAAAAAATCGGGAATTGCAGGAACGATTAGCTTGATGAAAAACATTGGTGAAAAGATGCAGCAAGCCATTTCCAATAAAGACAACCTGGTAAATACCCTAATTAATCTGCTTCAGGGTCATGTTTTGTTTCGTGGGAAACTGAACCTAGTGAATCAGCGAAGTGAAGGCGGTTTTACTTATGGGCATGCTGATTTTAGTGGTTTGGACAATAAGAAAAAAAATTTTAAGGTGTTATTCCAAAATGAATATTTGCTAGCGCTAGAAAATGACAACCCCTTGTGCATGACGCCTGATTTAATTATTATTATTGACGAAGATTCTGGCATTCCCATTCTTGCCGAAAAATTAAGCTATGGAATGAATGTGGTTGCTATTGGTGTGCCAGCCAATAATAAATGGCGTAGTCAACGTGGTATTGAAGTTTGCGGGCCACGCTATTTTAAATACCCGATGGATTACTCCCCTGTCGAAGATTGTATAAAGGCATACAAATGACGTATTGCATAGGAATTGATGTTGGCGGGACACATGTTGACGCTGTCTTATTAGATTCGAGAGGCGAAATTCTTGCCAAGACTAAGCAGATAACGACATCTAATGTCATGTACGCTGTAGATAAGGCTGTTGAAGCGTTACTGGTTAATCAGTCAATTAATCGATCACTTATTAGCCGTGCCATGTTGGGCACTACGCATTGTACTAATGCTATTGTTGAGCGCAAAGGGCTAGAGGCAGTTGCCCATTTTCGGCTCGGATCACCCGCAACGTTGGCTGTTTCTCCTTTAACCGATATGCCATTGGAATTTCGGAATAACATTGAAGTTTATTGGTTTTCTGTTCCGGGTGGATATCATTATGATGGCCAGCAATTTGCTGAGTTAGACGAAAAAATCCTGCGAGAGCAGCTTTATTCAATCAAGGGGGTAGTAAAAGCAGTATCGGTCTGTGGCTTATTCTCCCCAGTAATAGACAAACAAGAGCGGAGGGTCGAGTCTTTGGTAAAGGGAATTCTGGGGGCTTCAATTCCGGTTTCTTTGTCGTCTCAAATTGGCACTATTGGTTTGCTGGAACGAGAGAATGCAACCATCCTTAATGCAGCATTATGTAATGTTGCAAGTAGTATCACGGATGGATTTGAAAAAACGCTAACTCGGCATCACATCAAGGCTGAACTCTATTTTGGGCAAAATGATGGTACATTAATGTCACTTAGCCAGGCCAGGCTATTTCCCATTTTGACGATTGCTTCAGGCCCAACGAACAGTATATTCGGTGCAGCCAAGCTGGCAGATTTACAAGAGGCAATAGTGGTAGATGTTGGTGGAACGACAACCGATGTTGGCGTCTTGAAGGGAGGTTTCCCCCGTCAATCATGTTTATCGGCAGAGATTGGTGGCGTGAGAACTAATTTTCGTATGCCAGATATTACTTCTATTGGTCTTGGTGGAGGTTCAATTGTAAAAATAGAATCTGGCAATGTTATTAAAATTGGCCCCGAGAGTGTTGGTTATGAACTACCTGATAAAGCACTTGTTTTTGGCGGTAATATTCTGACTGTTACCGATATAGCAGTGGCTATGGGATGGGCAACTATCGGAGATATCAACAAAATTTCGCATCTTTGCCCTGAACAAGTGGCAAAAATTGCTGGCTGCTATGTCTCTATGTTAGAGAAAATCCTGGAGAAAATGAATAATACTGCCAATGCGTTACCCGTTATTCTTGTGGGAGGAGGTGCTGAGGTTTTGCCAATGCAATTAAAGGGCGCGTCAAAAGTTATAAAACCACAACATTCTGGTGTCGCTAATGCGATTGGTGTTGCAACAGCTCAGGTTAGCGGTAGCGTTGATATGATAGTTTCTACTGAAAATAAAAAATTAGACGATTATTTAGAAAAAGCGGAGAATATGGCGACCAAAGAGGCAATAAAAAATGGGGCCATGCCTGATTCAATTAGAATTGTTGAGCTTGAATCCTTACCACTTGGCTATATGTCAGGCAATACAATAAGGATAAAAGCCAAGGCAGTAGGAACATTAAAGTAATGTATTTCATACCCGACAAGGTAGGCAAACAGAAGACAGCATATCCAACACTGTACTTTCTTGCTTTAGTATTTTTTGCGGAAGATAGCGATCAAGGTTATTTTTCTGACAATAATTAATAAATTCATAAGATGAATGAACCCCCGCTTTTTCATATATTATTTGTATCTTATTTTCTATTGTTTTGGGTGTTAGCGATAGAAAGCGAGCAATAAGTTTACTACTCATTCTCTGTAAGAGGCAAAAAATAATATCAAGCTCTCCTGTAGTGAAAATCGGATCTGGTGAGTAAAATAGAAAATAACCTGGCTCAGCGTTAAATATGAGCTTCCCCGGCAATGATGAATTTTCTACTGGCCGGGCATGAAATATAGTCCCTACACATTCTGTATTTTTCTTATCATAAAGAGGATATTTATCAAAATAATAGGGCAGCATTATTTGATCTTTCCCATAGGGATGAATTTCGATAGAACAGAGTCGATCTTTCTTTTCTATAGTTTGACGATCATGCTGTTGAAAATGAGAAGCAAAATCAGCTATAGGCGACGGCAATTCATTGTCAAGTAGCCCAATAATTGAAAAAGTGTCAGGATTGATGTTTAGAAGATCGTAATAAGCCAGGTTGCCGTAGATATAACGTGAGTTAATATCCTTGAATCCCCAAGGCTCTGCTGATGAATCCCATAAAAAGAGTAATTGAGGAGGGATTAAGGCTATTTTTTTCCTTGGATTAGCATGAGATTCCTTTAAGTCCTTCATAGTAAAGTTCCTTTTTAATCCAATTGATTTATCTATTCGTTAGGTATCGTCCCTGATGACTTTTAAGAATATTCACCTGATAACATTTCGGAACATTAAGGTTTATTAAATATCTTGTCAAGCATAATGCTATAGTTTTTCAATATAAATAGGTAGCCATTAAGAGAATATTGACTTTGTTTTTGACTTGCTTTGCAATTAATTATTTTCTCTGGGAAGAGCGTATAGACCTGTTGGTATCATTGATCCAATAACAGATGTCAGGAGAGAAGATGTTTATTTACCGTGTGGATAGCGGGTAAAGCGTTGAATCTGTGAAAAATAAACAATCCATCAAGTTCTGAACGTACCGAAGAAAAGAGAAAACGGGTGCATAGGGTAATGACTACGATTTTTCGAAAAACGTAATACAGAGCTAACATGCTGTTATTATTTCGCTTTATTACTTTATTACTTTATTACTTTATTACTTTATTACTTTATTACTTTATTACTTTATTACTTTATTACTTTATTAAAACCTATAATTATCTTATATAAAAACATAAAAGACAAGGGTAGATTTTACACTGATCCTTCATGGATTAGTTAACTATATTAGCCTCATTCACGGCAACGATGTTCAGTAACACCAGGGAATCTAGTAATAATAGGTTATAAGCCAGCGGCTGGTAGTAAGTACATTCACACCAAGGAAAAAGTGCTAGCCGCCGTTGCTTATACCACACTAATAAAGAAGATGGTCGTTCTTATGCTCCGCAGAAGCATCATTACCGCCTGTGCATTTGCGTTACGCGCCGCTCTGCCGCACCCGCGCCAATAGCGCAGCGACATCAGGAATATCACCCGCAGTCAGAATCAACGTTTTACCCAATTCAACGGCGTGACGCTGGCAGGCATGTCGCGCCTGCGGCTCCGCGATGTTTGCCAAATCGGCAACGTGCGAGAAACCTATCGCGCGCCGAATCAACTCCGTACCGGCGTAACCGAGGGTGTCCTGCCACACGTGTTTAAGGAACTGCTCTGCGTACCCTGATTCTGCCAGCGCCGGATCGCGACCATGTTCGTCAACCAATGCGCTAAAGCGCACAGAGAAGGCGTGCCACAGCGCCGTGATATCCTGTAAACGGTTGTCGCGCGCGGCGGCGGCTTCTCGAGGGGCCAGCAGCCCAGGCAGGCCACAGAAATTCAGTAACAGATTACCCAACACGGTTCCGATATCAAACCCGATGGGCCCATAGAAACCGAATTCCGCATCAATCACTTTCAGCGTCGTCGGCCCTACAAAAATAGAACCACTGTGAATATCCCCGTGTAACAGTGCCTCTGCGTTGGCCAGAAAACGGTGCTTGAGCGCCGCCACGGCGCGCTTCAGTGCGGCATCACGCCACAGCGCTTCCACCGTTGGGCGCAACTCGGCATCAAAGCGGTTACGTTCATGGTCACGATAGGGATCGGTAAAGAACAGATCTTCGGTAATCTGGCACAGTTCAGGGTTGATAAAGCGTGCCACCGCCGCTTTTTTCTCATGCGGATGCTGATAAAAATCAGAGGTGTGGAACAGCGTCTGCGCCAGATACTCCCCCACCTGCGCCACCGCATGCGGATAGGCCTGTCCATCCACCAGCTCGCGCCGCCAGATGTGCAGATGGGAAAGATCCTCCTGCACCATCACCGCTAACTCAGCATCATGATACAGCACCTTGACCGTGTGCTGCGGGCAATATTGCGCATGTACCAACAGGGTTTCCGCTTCAATACGCGCCCTGTCGAGGGTTAACGGCCAGGACTCCCCAACGCAACGCACATAGGGCAACGCCTGTTTGACAATGACGCGGCTCACGCCCTGCGTATCGCGGATTTTAAACACCAGATTGAGGTTGCCATCGCCAATCTCATCGGCAGTCACCAGCGCCTGCGGGTCCGGCACGGCACCAAATTGACGGGCATATTCAACGGCATCTGCCGCGCTAAAGGTACGATACAGGGACATCACCACCTCTTCTTGTGACTCGACCATCGATTAATTCGCTATCCGCCGTCCGGTTTTAGACATAAAAGCGTTTGGACGTCTATACTTCTGTTTTTCATATTGGCAGAATAAGAAAATCAACGCAATACGCAACAGGAATTTAACGACCTATGCAGAGCTTTAACACCCTGAGCCTTAAGGTGACGAATAATCAACTTTGGATCCTTGACCAGCAGGCTTTGCCACAGGAAACGGTGTGGCACCCCAGCCCGGATGTGGCGGCGCTGGTTGAGCATATCCGTACTCTGCGGGTGCGCGGCGCACCACTGATCGGGCTCTCTGCCAGCGTGCTGTTAGCGCTGCTGGCGGAAAATGGCATGCCAGTCACCGCGCTTGAGCAGGCATTGGAAACCCTGCGCGCCGCGCGCCCAACCGCCGTGAATCTGATGAACAATCTGGATCGGATGAAACGGGCTTTGGCACAGTCTCAGCATGTCCCGGCACTGGTGCAGGAAGCGTTGCGTCTGATCGAGGAAGATCGCGCCCTGTGTCAACAGATTGCTCAGCACGGAGCCACATTGGTCAAACCCGGCAGCCGCCTGCTGACCCACTGCAATACCGGAGGGTTAGCTACCGCAGGTGTCGGCACCGCCATCGGGGTGATTCACCGCGCACACCGTCAAGGTCATGTGGAACAGGTCTGGGTGGATGAAACGCGGCCCTTGTTACAAGGGGGGCGGCTGACCGCCTGGGAGTTGGGGGAATTAAACATTCCCTATCGTTTGATCTGTGATTCGATGGCTGCCACCCTGATGGCGCAAGGTCTGGTCGATGCCGTGTGGGTCGGGGCCGATCGCATCGCCGCAAACGGTGATATTGCCAACAAAATTGGCACCTACAGCCTGGCGGTACTGGCCCATTATCATGGCATTCCGTTCTATGTCGCCGCGCCGCACACCACGCACGATGCGGCCTGCCCGGATGGCAGCGCGATCCCCATTGAGCAGCGCGCCGCCAGCGAAGTGACCGGCGTGTCGGGCAGCTTTGGCGCTTGCCAGTGGGCACCGCAAGACGCACAGGTCTATAACCCGGCTTTCGATGTCACACCCGCGTCACTGATCAGCGGTTGGGTGCTGGATAGCGGCGTAATCACGCCCGAGCAGGTGCAAGCAGGGATATTTACTCAGGCATTGCGCTAGTCCCTTTCCTCCAGCCGTTGGCTGGAGGAAAAATCAACACGGCTATGCCAGTTTCGGATAGGCATCGGCAATGGCATCACCGGTAAAGTGTGCCACCCAACCGTCTGGATTATCGAACAGGCGAATCGCGGTAAAATGCGGCTCGGAGCCCATATCGAACCAGTGTGCGGTACCGGCGGGTACCGACAGCAGATCGTTCTTCTCACACAATATCTGGTAAATCTTGCCGTTCAGGTGCAGGCAGAACAGCCCGGCACCTTCAACGAAAAAGCGCACCTCATCTTCGCTGTGCGTATGCTCAGACAGAAACTTGGTGCGCAACGCGTCTTTCTGCGGATTGTCGGCACGCAGACTGATGACGTCCCAGCTTTGGTAGCCTTTTTCTGCCACCAGTTTATCAATTTCATGCTGATAGGCCGCCAGCACTTCTTCCGCCAATGGAGAGGCGCTCAGCGTGCGATCGGCCTGCCAGCGTTCAAAACGTACGCCAATCGCGGCAAGCGCCGTCTGGATAGCGTCCGCATCGCGGCTGTCCCATACCGGTTGGCTGGCGTCATTGTCGTTAAAAATGGTTAATGCACTCATGGCAAGACTCCTTAAACGGCGCTCGTGGCCTGGGATGGGTCAATCTGGTCGAAACGCGCCACCTGACGGTGGACGCTCTCCTCGTCCGCTTCACCACGCATCAACTGACACGTTTGCCACCCCGCCTCGGCAGCTGCGTCCAGTTCCTGATGAATGTCAGACAAAAACAGCAGTTGCTCGCCCGGCAGCCCAATCGCCTGCGCAATATGGTGGTATGAGCGCGCTTCACGCTTGGCCCCGACGCGGGTGTCAAAGTAATCGCTGAACAACGGGCGTAAGTCTCCCGCGTCACTGTAACCGAACAGCAGTTGCTGTGCTTCCACCGACCCCGATGAGTAGACGTAGAGCGCGATCCCCTGCTCGCGCCATCTGCGCAACTGCGGCGCAACGTCGTCATACACATGACCACGGAAATCACCGTTGAGATAGCCGTTGCGCCAGATAATCCCTTGCAGACGTTTTAATGCTGTCGATTTGCGGTCTTGATCCATAAATTGATGCAATGCTTCCAGCAAGGCGGCGGCGTGCGCCTGCGGCTGACCGAGTTCTTCGCGTAACAGCGCCAGCGTTTCGGCTATCTCCGGCTGAGCATCAGCCTGCGCCACCGTCTCGGCTAAACGCGCCCGCGCGTAAGGGAACAGGATGTTATGCACAAAACGGATATCGCTGGTGGTGCCTTCAATATCCGTCACGATGGCCTTGATCATTTTGCCTCCAGCAGACGTCGTTGCAGTTCACACTGGAACAGAAACTCGAGCCCTTCCAGATGACGGCGCGCCTGCGCGACATCCTCTCCCCAACAGTACAGCCCATGACCACGCACTAAAAAACCGTAGCGCAGCGCCTGGGTATCGGCGTACGCCGCCACGCGTGCTGCCAGTGCGGCAATATCCTGATCGTTGGCAAAAATGGGAATGACAACGCGGTCAAGGTGGGTATGCTGCCCTTGCAGAGATTTCTGCATTTCATACCCTTCCAGCACCAGCGCATCGCTTTTCTCTACGCGGGAGAGTACGGTCGCGTTCACAGAATGGGTATGTAACACCGCCCCTACTGACGCAAAGCGGCGATAGAGCAAGGTATGCAGGCCAGTTTCAGCCGACGGCGTGCGCCCGCTGGGAACATGGTTATCGGCAATATTCACCAGTAAAAAATCATCCTGATGCAAACTGCCTTTATCCTTGCCGGATTCAGAGATCAGGCAACGGTCTTCATCCAGACGCACCGACATATTGCCGCCGGTTGCCGGACACCACCCTTTTTGCCCAATCCAATGACAGGCCGCGACTAACGCAGCCAGTTCTGGGTTTTCACTCATCGTTCATCCTGTGCAGGTGTGCTCTTCACCACAGCGTTTCACACTGTGGTTAGTACGTTTTGTTATAGGTTAGACGTCAATGGAATTTAGCCGTTTAAACGTCCATGCGTCTTGATTGCCAAATACTAGCATCGTGTCGGAGCGAAATGAAGAGTGACATGGAGGCGAGAAATGCAGATCAACCGAGTAATTTCAGATCAATTTTTCGGTGTTTTTTCTGATCCTGATAGAAATTTTCATGAGAACTGATGCTTAAGAGATACAGTTCGAGCTTATCTTCAACCCAACTGTACCCCAGAAGTGCTTGCTGCCTATTAAGCGGAAATTTATGCACCCAGAGAAAATGCAAATCGCCTTTTTTCTGCACGCCAATCGTAGGGTCTTCGATGATTTTATCTACCTCATCTTCAACCACTTTCAACTGCGCTTCAGGCAGTTTATTCAGCGCCTTTTCGAACCGGCGACTTTGATAAACCTCAACGTCCTTATTTTTTCGTCCTTCTGGCATAACGCGTAACCTTATGGTTTCTGACTTCACTTTGCGCCAGTAAGGTTTCACTGATGAAACTATAGGGCAGATCGGGATTATCTTCCGCGATGCGACCAATTTTGGCCCAGTGCTCTATCTGCTTCGGCACGCTGCGACTTGCCGCATCAGCATAAACCTTTACATCACTCACAAAGTCTTCGTCTAAACGAATGCTTGTTGCCATATGTGCGTACCTCTTTGGAATGTGCACCACGTCGAAATATGTAGCGCTAACGCTGAATCAACGTGCTTCGATAATATGCGACAATTTGTCGCATTGTGCAATCTTTGATTGACACGAAGATAATGTCATTTTGGTAATATTCTTATTCCTCATTACCTTAACGGCGAATTCCGGCATCGTGTTATATTGGCTCGTAATACAGCAGGTTTGCAGGAGTTCATTTCCACCATGAGTGCCGCACTTTTTCCCGAAAGCAAACTGCCCGCATTGGGCACCACCATTTTTACCCAAATGAGCGCGCTGGCGCAGCAGCATCAGGCGATCAACCTGTCGCAGGGGTTCCCGGATTTCAGCGGGCCAGATTACCTGCAACAGCGTCTGGCCTATCACGTTGCCCAAGGGGCCAACCAATATGCCCCGATGACGGGAGCAGCACCGCTGCGCAGCGCGATCGCCGAAAAAACCGCGGCACAGTATGGCTGGCAGCCCGATGCCGACAAGGACATCACGGTCACCGCGGGAGCCACCGAAGCGCTGTTTGCCGCTATCGCCGCGCTGGTGCGCCCCGGTGATGAAGTTATCTGTTTCGATCCCAGCTATGACAGCTATGCACCGGCCATCGAGCTGGCGGGCGGCGTGGTGAAACGCGTTGCGTTACAGCCGCCGCTGTTTAACGTGGACTGGGCGGCGTTTCGCGCGCTGTTAAGCGCCCGTACTCGTCTGGTGATCCTCAACACGCCGCACAATCCGTCTGCCACCGTGTGGCGTCAGAGCGATTTCGAGCAGTTGTGGCAGGCGATTGCCAGCCGCGAAATCTACGTGCTGAGCGATGAAGTCTATGAACACATCTGCTTTGCACCGGAAGGACACGCCAGCGTTCTGCGCCACAGCGAGCTGCGCCAACGCGCTATCGCGGTCTCTTCCTTCGGCAAGACCTACCACATGACCGGTTGGAAAGTGGGTTATTGCATTGCGCCTGAGGCCATCAGTGCAGAAATCCGCAAGGTACACCAGTACCTCACGTTCTCAGTCAATACACCGGCGCAATTAGCCCTTGCCGATATGTTGCGCCATGCGCCAGAGCACTGGCAGGAGCTGCCGGAGTTCTATCGGTCACGCCGTGATTTTCTGGTTAATGCGCTCTCAACCAGCCGTTTTGAGGTGCTGCCTTGTGAAGGAACCTACTTCCTGCTGGCGGATTACAGTGCCATTTCCGATCTTGATGATGTCACCTTCTGCCGCTGGCTGACGGAACACGCGGGCGTGGCGGCGATCCCGCTCTCGGTTTTCTGCGCCGATCCCTTCCCGCACAAATTGATTCGGCTATGCTTTGCTAAACAGGAATCTACCTTGCAAGCGGCGGCGGAGCGCTTATGTCGACTTTAACTATCACGCTACTACAGCAGCCTCTGGTATGGCTCGATGGGCCAGCCAACCTGAGCCATTTCGATGCCGAACTGGAAACGGTACGCGGCAGCGACCTTATCGTGCTGCCAGAAATGTTTACCACGGGGTTCGCCATGAATGCGGCGAACAAGGGGCTGTCACAAGCGGTGGTGGAAACCTGGCTGCAAGAGTGGGCCAAAGAGACCAATGCGCTCATCGGCGGCAGCATTGCGGTTGCCACGCCAAAAGGCGCAGTAAACCGCTTTGTGCTGGTTTCACCGCTGGGCGATGTGTACCACTATGACAAACGCCATCTGTTTCGCATGGCTAATGAGCACCACCATTTTGAAGCCGGACATCAACGCCTGATTATCGAATGGCGTGGCTGGCGGATATTGCCACAGATTTGCTACGATCTGCGTTTCCCGGTGTGGTCGCGCAACCGTCAGGATTACGATTTGGCGCTGTACGTGGCGAACTGGCCCGCCCCGCGCGCGCACCATTGGCGCACGCTGCTCGCGGCGCGCGCGATTGAAAATCAGGCCTATGTGGCAGGATGCAACCGTGTCGGCGCTGATGGCAACGATCACAGTTATCAGGGTGACAGTCAGATAATCAACCCGCTGGGTGAAATCGTCGCGCGAGCGCCGGAGAACCAGCCCGCGCACATCAGCACAGAGCTGTCGCTGGAAGCCCTGCAAAGCTACCGTGAAGCGTTTCCGGCATGGCGTGATGCGGACAGGTTCACACTGTAGTGTGAGACGGCGCAGGCCGTCATGCTGTTTAGGTGATGGCATCAGATTTATGCCATGTCCGCGTTAGGTTTCGTGCGCGAAAGCGTCATTATATCTCTGCCACTCGCGTGGCACGCGCCCGACACGGGGTGTGCAGTCGCCCCCACCCCGTGACCCCGGGCTTTTTGCGGAATGCCGCCGCTACGCGGTCCCTTCGGAAACGGTAGCCGCCGGACGGACCGCGCTCGACGCGTTCCCGACGCGGCGAGCGCTTTCGCAGCATCCATGCTGCTCATCCTGGCGTCTCCCCTTTCCTCAGCAGCATTCGACGCGGGCAAACACCAAAAATCACCACCAAACAAAACTGAACAAAAGAGCCTTGCCGATATAACGGAAAAAGCCGCTATTTTTCACCAAAACTGAGCACCACCGCCAACCACGCTCGCAGCGCCTGCACCACATCCGCCGTAGTGATCGACTCATCCGGGTGGTGGCTGATTCCTCCTTTGCAGCGCACAAACAACATACCGACCGGCCAGCGCTCTGCTATCGCAATCGCATCGTGTCCGGCACCGCTCGGCAAAGCAAGCGCATGCCCTTGCACCTGAGTGACCGCCTCACACAGCAACCGCTGTAACCCGTCATCACAGCGCGTCGGGGCAATGCGGTAATATTCTTCAGCCCCAAAGTGGCAGCCGCGCGCCTGCGCCACCTGCTCACCGTGAGACAATAAGTTCGCCAGCAACGCGGCCAGTGCAGTCTCCTCCGGCCCGCGCACGTCCAACGTTAAACGCACCTCGCCCGGTATCACATTCGCCGCCCCCGGCGCACATTGCAACGTGCCGATGGTTGCCACCAAACCGGATGCCTGCTCTCGCGTCAGTTGCTCCACCACAACCATCCACTGTGCCGCTGCTGCCAGTGCATCCTGACGCTGCGTCATCGGCACAGTCCCTGCGTGGCCCGCCGTTCCCTGAAAAACACAGTTTAACCGGCGCGCACCGTTGATCGCCGTCACCACGCCCAAGGCGGCGTCATCGTGTTCCAGGCAAGGGCCTTGCTCAATGTGCATTTCCAGATAGGCGGCAATGCTTTGTGGCGCACGCGCCGCACGCCCGATCGCTTCCGGGCTTAATCCCGCCTGCGACAACGCTTGTGACACGCTCACACCTTGCGCATCCTGACAGGATAACCAGCTTTCAGGCCAGGTGCCGGTCAGTCCTCGGCTACCCAGCAGCGTAATACCAAACCGCGTACCCTCTTCGTCACCAAATCCGACAATTTCCAGCGCCACCGGTAGGCGAATCTGCTGCTGATGCAGAAAGCGCACCACTTCAATGGATGCCAAAACGCCTAGCATGCCATCATAGCGCCCGGCATTACGTACCGTATCGAGGTGCGAGCCTAACAAGACCGCAGGCGCGTCCGGCATCTGGCCTTCATAGCGACCGCAGATATTGCCGACCGCATCCTGCCACACCTGCATTCCCGCTTCGCGCATCCATTCACCCACGCAGGTATTGGCGCGCAAATGCTGCGGCGACAGATAAACCCGCGTCAGCTGATCGGCATCTTCACTGATCTCTGCCAGCGCATCGCAGCGCCACATGACCCGCTCAGCGGCAGAGTGTGCCGTAAAGCGGGAAAACCACGGCGAACTCATTGCGCAACTCCAGCGCTGGCGTCATAGCGGTCCCATGCCGCCTGCAATGCCGCGCCCTGCACCGTGCGGAAACCATGGCGGTTGAGCACCGCTTCCAGCGCACTCAGGGTTTGCATCACACAATCTTTGCGGGCGTTGTACCCCATGGTACCGATGCGCCAGATTTTCCCCTGTAGCGGACCAAATGAGGTGCCGATTTCAATGGCAAAATCGTTCAGCAAGCACTGGCGGATCTGCTCACCCTGTATGCCCTCAGGGATAACCACACCGGTCACGTTATTCATTTTGTGTTGCTTGTCACCGTAAATGCGCAATCCCATCCCTTCCAGACCGGCGACCAGCGCCTCACCGTGCAGTGCATGGCGCGCAATGCCCTTGTCCAGCCCCTCTTCAAGCATCACTCGGGCACACTCCCGTGCGGCAAATAACATGCTGGTGGCTTCGGTATGGTGGTTCAGGCGCTCGGGCCCCCAATAGTCCATCACCATGCCGAGATCGAAATAGTTGGAGTAGATCATCTCCTCTTCACCGTCACGATGTTCGGCGGTGCGAATCCCCTGCTCCACGCAGCGACGACGGCGTATGGCCGCTTCCATCTTCGGGCTGAGGGTAATCGGCGCGCTGCCTGAAGGGCCGCCCAGACACTTCTGCAAACCGGCAGATACGGCATCCAATCCCCAAGCGTCCGTCTCCAGCACATTGCCACCGAACGAAGCGGTCGCATCGGTATAAAACAGCACATCATGGCGACGGCAGATATCCCCGAGTTCGGCCAGCGGCTGCAACATGGTGGTGGAGGTATCGCCTTGCACCGTCAATAGGGCACGCGGGCGTAACCGTTGGATGGCATATTCAATCTTATCCGCGGTAAAGACTTCCCCCCAAGGCACTTCGATGGTGTGAACGTCTGCGCGGCAGCGGCGGGCAATTTCGCATAACAGATGCCCGAAACGCCCAAACACCGGCACCAGAACCCGATCGCCAGGGCGGATCGCCGAGAGCAGAATGGCCTCGATCCCCGCGCGCGAGGTGCCATCCACCAGCATGGTCCAGCGATTTTCCGTACGGAACAGTTGACGATAAAGTGCCATGGTTTGGTTCATGTATTCCGTCATGGCCGGATCGTATTGACCAATCAACTGACATGCCATGGCGCGCAGGACACGGGGATCCGCATTGATCGGACCGGGTCCCATCAGTAAACGGTGAGGTGGATTGATCTGCGCGTATAATTGGTTATTCATCATGCACAACTCCAAAAAAAGCAGGAATGTTCGCTGCCAGCGACGGGGCTCAGGCCTCCGTCAAACCGCGCACCGACGCAATAAACTGTTTGAGCTCGGGAGTCTGTGGGTTAGCGAACAGCGCGCGGCTCTCGCCTTGTTCCCACACGGTGCCTTCGTGCATAAACACCACCCGATCGCCCACTTCCCGGGCAAAATTCATTTCGTGTGTGACCAAAATCAGCGTCATGCCTTCTGCCGCCAGTTGCTCCAGCACTTTCAGCACCTCCCCCACCAGTTCAGGATCGAGCGCAGAGGTGATTTCATCGCACAGCAGCACTTTCGGGTTCATCGCCAGCGCACGGGCAATCGCCACCCGTTGCTGCTGACCGCCAGACAGGTTGGCCGGTGAGTAGTGCAGGCGTTCACTCAACCCGACTTTCGCCAGCATCTGCTCACCCAGGGCACGGCACTCTGCTTCGCTTTTTTTCAGTACCAAACGGGGTGCCAGCATCACGTTTTCCAGCGCGCTCATGTGCGGGAACAGGTTAAAGTTCTGAAACACCATGCCCACTGAACGACTGATTTCACGCGCCTGCGAATCGCGGTTGGTCACGGTTACGCCACCGAGCTTGATACTTCCTTCCTGATAGCCTTCCAGCCCGTTAACACAGCGTAACAACGTGCTTTTTCCCGAGCCGCTGCGCCCGATAATGGAAACGACCTCGCCCATGTCGATATCCAGATCGACGCCTTTCAGGACGTGATTCTGGCCGTAGTATTTCTGCACCTGATTAATGGTGATGAGCGGCATTGAATTTCTTCTCCAGATAGCGGCTGTAGTAGGACAGCGGATAACACATCAGGAAGTAGCCCAGTGCGACCAGGCCAAAGACCTTGAAAGGTTGATAAGTGACGTTGTTCAGCATGGTGCCGGCCTTGGTCAGTTCGATAAAACCGATGATCGATGCCAGCGCTGTCCCTTTAATCACCTGCACCGAAAAACCCACCGTGGGCGCGATGGCAATACGCATGGCCTGCGGCGCGACCACCCGACACAACGTTTGACCAAAACTCAGCCCTAAACAGCGTGACGCCTCCCACTGCCCTTTTGGCAATGCCACGATGCTGCCGTGCCAGATATCCACCAGAAATGCGCTGGTAAACAACGTCATCGCCAGTGCGGCGGCGGTCCAGGGACTGACATCGATACCAAACAGGCCAAGGCCGAAAAAGGCCAGAAACAGTTGCATCAGCAGCGGCGTGCCCTGAAACACACCGGCATAGAAATGCGTAAAACGCACCGCCCAGCGGCGCTGGCTTAGCCGCACCAACAGCAACGGTAATGTCACCAATGCGCCGCCGAAAAAGGCCGTCAGCGAGAGCAACAGTGTCCAACGTGCCGCCAGCAGCAGGTTGCGCACGATATCCCAATCGGTAAAGTTGATCATCCGTGGGTTCTCCCGAGTAAACGGCGGCCCGCCATCATCAGCAGTTGTCGCATCAACAACGACAGCGCCAGATAAAACAGCGTGGTGACCAGATACACCTCAAAGCTGAGAAAGGTGCGTGACTGAATCAGGTTGGCGGCAAAGGTCAGCTCTTCATAAGAGACCTGTGACACCACGGATGAGCCGAGCATCACGATAATGCACTGGCTGACCAGCGCCGGGTAAATACGCTGCATGGCCGGTGGCAGGATAACGCGCACGAAGGTTTGCATGCGTGTCAGCCCCAGCACGCGCGCGGCTTCCCATTGTCCTTTCGGCGTAACCTGAATGCCCGCGCGGATAATTTCCGTGCTGTAGGCTCCCAGGTTAATCAACATCGCCAGCAGCGCAGCTTCACCCGCCGTCAGTTTCCAGCCGAGCGTTGGCAGGCCAAAAACAATGAAAAACAGCTGCACAACAAACGGTGTATTGCGGATCAGCTCGACATATAGCCCCCACAGGCGGCTTGGCAGCGAGGGGCGGCCACTGCGTAATGCCGCGCCACAGATGCCGATGGCAATGCCGCCAAGGGTCGCCATGGCCGTCAACTGGACCGTCACCCACAGCCCCGCGAGCAATTCGGGCCAGTAAGGCCACAGCGCGGCAAAATTCAGTTGATAGGTCATGGCATCTCTCCCTTAGGCACCCGGTTATTCAGCCAACAGGCTGGCGGGCAGCGGCGCTTTCAGCCATTTTTCAGAGAGCGAATTCAGGGTGTTATCCGCCAGCGCCTGGGCAATCAGCGTATCCACTTTGGCTTGCAGCGCCGCTTCCCCTTTCTTGATGCCGATGTAGCACGGTGAGTCTTTCAGCATAAATTTGGCAACCGGTGCCTTGGCGGGGTTTTGCGCTGCAATGGCGGCCACCACCAGGTTACCGGTAGCGATATACTCCACCTGCCCGGACAGATAAGCCGACAACGTGGTGTTGTTATCCTCATAGCGCTTTATCTGCGCGGCTTTCGGTGCGATTTCACTCAGCACCATGTCTTCTACGGCACCACGCGTTACGCCCACGCTTTTGTCTGCAAGTTGCTGCGCATCGCTCGCCGTACCGGCCTGCGGGCCAAACACGCCGAGAAAGAACGGCGCATAGGCTCGGCTGAAATCGATCACCTTTTCGCGCTCGGCGTTTTTACCCAGACTGGAGATCACCAGATCCACTTTATTGGTTTGCAGATAGGGCACACGGTTGGCGCTGGTCACCGGCACCAGTTGCAACTTTAGTTTCATCTCTTGCGCCAGATAGCGGGCGACATCGATGTCATAGCCTTGCGGTTGCAGGTCAGTGCCAACCGAGCCAAACGGCGGGAAATCTTGCGGTACTGCCACGCGTAACACGCCACGCTGTTCAATGTCCTGAAGCTGATCGGCAACCGCGTTGCCCACTTGTGTCACTAACAGCAATGCGCCAGCCAGCGCGATAAGGTGTTTTTTGATGCCCATTGCGTATCTCCTGGTTGAAAATCAGATGAAACCAAAAGTTCTTGATAAGCGATAAGTGAAACTATCGTTTCATTGAGTAAGCAAAGGGCGTGCCAGTCTTATAGAGAGCGACAATCAGGCACAGCAAGGGGAGAATTGAGCTAACCGAGAGTGATACGCGCAAAAATGCAGCGCAGCAACGGCACCAAAAAAGTGCAAGAGCACCATTTTAGCGCTCGCTTAGCGCTGCTCTAATTCGTCCAGATGGGTATAAAGATCGGCTATCTGATGGATACGCTGACGCCCTTGCTGCAACATTTCATGCAGTAACGCATTGCTGAGCAAGCCTGCCAGACTCATGGCGGCACTGTAGCTATCAAAGGCGGAAACGCTGTCCAACGGCAGACACAGTGACCAGGTGGCAAACGGAAATAGCCCGTTAGCCTGCGGTTCACTGATCAGCACAATCGGCACCTGACGCGCCTGCAACTGTGCCAGTAACGGCTGGATGACTCGCGGGCGGCGGCGAAACGCCACAATCACGGCGACATCCTGCGCGTCCAGATCGGCAATCTCTTCCGACAGCGTCTGCCCCGGCTGGGCCAACAGCGACACCTGCGCACGCACCTGCATCAATTGTTGGCGCAGATGTAGCGCCACCGGATAGCTATTGCGCAGACCGATAACCGCGACCTGTCTGGCCCGTAGCAACGCATCAATAATGGCACCAAACTGCGCCGGATCGATACGGTTGATCCACTGCGCCAGATTCGCCATTTCCTGTTTATAGTGGCGCGCCAGCAACGTATTGCCCTGAACCGCATCACGGCTCTCGGCCAGCGGCATCCCGCTTTGGCGCAGGGTTCTTAATTCTTCACGCACCTCACGGTAACTGGCATAACCCAGCCGCTTGAACAAGCGACTGACCGTCGCTTTCGATACGCCGCTAAGCTGCGCCAGTTCGGCGCTGTTATAGCCAATCACATCGTCGAAATGGGTAAAGATAAAATCGGCAATGCGCTGTTCCTGTCCAGAGAGTGTGCTGTAACGGCTGCGTAGCCGCTCATCAATTTGTGTCATGGCGATTCCGTTATCTCTGTGTCATTGCAACTTTCGTTGCAACCACCCTAACACAAGCCCATCACTGACATACAATAGGAAAAAACGTCTGCCCTCTTGGTTTCGCCACCATTCTGGAACAACTCTTGCAACACGGGTTTCACGCTAACGCCTCTGCATCGTGAAATAACGGGAGAACCGATGACCTCTTATGCCCCTGAAACCCTGAGCGCTTATCTGCAACAGATGGAAACCCTGCTGAATCTGCCCCTCACGCCTGAACGCCATGATGCGGTGTTGCTCCAGTTACAGCGCATCGCGGAGATGGCACAACCGCTGATGGACTACCCGCTGGAGATGCAGGAAGAGATCGCGGGGGTTTATCAATTATGAATTCCCCGTTGTCGATGGCGGAACTCGCCGCTTTACCCATCAGCCAACTGCAACAACACCTGCAACGTGGCGAGCTTGCCGCCCGCGAGATCGCGGACATTACGCTGGATGCTATCGCACAGCGGCACCCAACGTTAAATGCCTATACCCAGGTCACAGGCCAGCGTATGCAACGAGAGGCCGATGCGCTGGATGCGAGGCGCCTGCGCGGTGACGTCTTGCCAGCGCTGGCGGGTGTGCCTTATGCGGTAAAGAACCTGTTTGACGTTGCCGGAGAAACCACGCTGGCAGGCGCACAGCTGTTTGCCGACCATCCCCCCGCCCAGCGCGATGCGTTTGCGCTGCGCCAATTAAGCGCCAGCGGTGCCCTGCTTTCCGGCATGCTGAATATGGATGCTTACGCTTATGGCTTCACCACCGAAAACAGCTATTACGGCCCGACTCGCCATCCGCTCGATCCTACCCGTATCGCAGGAGGATCTTCCGGTGGCTCCGCTGCTGCCGTCGGCGCGGGGCTGGTGCACTTTTCATTGGGCAGCGATACCAATGGCTCGATACGGGTTCCCGCGTCGCTGTGCGGCATTTTTGGCCTGAAACCGACGTTTGGCCGGTTATCGCGTGAAGGCAGCCACCCGTTTGTTGCCAACCTCGATCATATCGGCCCGCTGGCGCGCCGCACAGAGGATTTGTCCCAGGTGTTCGATGCCCTACAGGGCATTGATAGCGACGATCGTTTTCAGCGCCCACAGCCGCTCCTTGCTACGACTTCCCGCTTGCAGGACGGCGCCCACGGCCTGCGCAGTGCCGTGCTTTCCGGTTACTTTCGCGAAGCCTGCGATGATGATGCGCGCGATGCCGTACAACGGGTTGCACAGGCGCTTGCCGCTAATGAAGAAAGGACCATTGCACAAGCCGAACTGGCTCGCACCGCCGCCTTTATTCTCTCTGCCAGCGAAGGGGGTAACCGTTATCTCTCCGCCCTGCGCCACACACCTGAAAAATTTGAGCCGCACTCTCGTGAACGCCTGACGGCGGGAGCCATGCTGCCTTCTGCCTGGTATCTACAGGCACAGCGCTTTCGTGATGTCTTTCGCCGTCAGGTATTACCGCTGTTTGAACACCTGGACCTGCTGATTGCCCCGGCAACACCGTGCTGCGCGACGCTTATCGGCCAGGAAACGATGCGAATCAATGACACCGATCTGCCCGTACGCGCCAGCATGGGCATGTTGACTCAGCCTATTTCGTTTGTCGGGCTTCCCGTCGTCACGGTGCCGTTGATGACCACAAAAGGGTTGCCGATTGGCGTGCAGCTGATTGCCGCACCCTGGCGGGAAGATGTTTGTCTACGTGCCGCCTGGGCGCTGGAACAATCAGGCGTGGTCAGCGCTATATCCAGCCAGCAGAAAGGGTGAAATAGCATTGTATCAGGATGCCTGAGGGCATCCTCTATTTCAGTGCAAATAACAAGGAAATATAAAGCATTGGCACTGGCATTCTCCCGCTGTCGATGTAGCAATAACTTTCAGTCTAATCCGAAAATAATTATCCTCAAATGGCGATACACCTCACCTTTATCACTGCAATGGAATAAGTAATTTCAAAAAAAATCACAGCGTTATTGGCATGCATTATTAAGCACAAAACACCGCAGAGAAAAAACCATTTAAAACACCCATTTTCAAAACAACGAACTAACTGATTTAAAAACAAAAATTAATACAAAACACCAAGAAATAATATAAAAAACAGACAATGAAAAACAAAGAAAACTGGCTTAACCAGAGACATGAATATGAATATCTCCATAGCACCCTTTGCGGCACCAAGGGTTGCCTCAGAATCTCAGTATGGTAGGGTATGGCGTGTTTTAACCTTCATCAGGACCGAAATATAGAACGATAATTCACAGAGGAATTTTATCATTTCATGGCAATAAAACTCGAAGTAAAGCATCTCTATAAAATATTTGGCGAGCACCCTGACAGGGCATTCAAACTGATAGACAAAGGGCTAAACAAAGATCAGATCTTTGAAAAAACCGGGCTCACTGTCGGCGTGAATGACGCCAATCTGGCCATTGAAGAAGGCGAGATATTCGTCATCATGGGATTATCCGGCTCGGGTAAATCCACACTGGTACGCCTTCTCAATCGTCTGATTGAACCGACACGCGGTCAGGTACTGATCGATGGCGAAAACATCGCCGAGGTATCAGACAGTGAACTGCGCGCCCTGCGCCGCAAAAAAATCAGTATGGTGTTCCAGTCATTCGCCTTGATGCCGCACCTGAGCGTGTTGGCTAACACCGCGTTTGGCATGGAGTTGGCGGGCGTTGATAAGGCACAGCGTGAGCAGAAAGCGCTCGAAGCGCTGCAACAGGTGGGTCTTGAGGCCTACGCCAATACCTACCCGGATGAGCTTTCCGGCGGGATGCGCCAACGCGTCGGTCTGGCACGCGCACTGGCAAACGATCCCGATATCCTGCTGATGGATGAAGCGTTTTCAGCGCTCGATCCGCTGATCCGTACTGAAATGCAAGATGAGTTGGTGAAACTGCAATCGCGCCACCAGCGCACCATCGTGTTTATTTCCCACGATCTGGACGAAGCCATGCGCATCGGCGATCGCATCGCCATCATGCACGGCGGTGAAGTGATTCAGGTCGGCACGCCGGATGAAATTCTCAATAATCCGGCCAATGACTATGTGCGCACCTTCTTCCGCGGTGTGGATATCAGCCACGTGTTCAGTGCGAAAGATATTGCCCGTCGTCGCCCCGTTACCTTGATCCGTAAAACGCCCGGCGTTGGGCCGCGCTCTGCGCTCAAGATCCTACAGGACGATGACCGTGAATATGGCTACGTGCTGGAAAAAGGGAAAAAATTTATCGGCGTGGTTTCTATCGACTCGCTGAAAAAAGCCCTGCAAGCGCAACAACCGCTGGAACAGGCTTTGCTGCCCGATCCTGCCCCCGTGCCCGCAGATATGTCACTGAACGAGCTGATTTCACTGGTTGCTCAGGCCCCCTGTGCCGTGCCGGTCATCGGTGAGAACAGTGAATACATCGGCATTATTTCCAAGGGCATGCTGTTACAGGCACTCGACAAGGAGGGCAGCAACAATGACTAACGCAACCAATTCGTGGGAGACCACGCAAACACCGGTCAATGCTGCCGAACAGGCAGCCACCAGCAGCAATGGCGATCCCTGGTCATCGGCAGCGCAAAGTGCACCGGCTTCGAGTGACGCCGCAACAAACGGCGCAGATGCCTGGGGCACACCCGCTCAGGATGCCGCCCAGTCGGGCGCTGATTGGCTGAACAGTGTACCCGCACCGGCTCAAGAACACTTTTCGCTGTTAGATCCGTTCAAAGACACGCTGATTCCGTTGGATCACTGGGTCACAGAAGGGATCGACTGGCTGGTACTGCATTTCCGTCCGCTATTTCAAGGGATTCGCGTACCGGTAGATATCATTCTCAACGGTTTCCAGCAGGCGCTGTTGGGCATGCCAGCCCCAGTTGCCATTTTGGTGTTCTCCCTTATCGCCTGGCAGATGTCATCGCTGGGGATGGGAGCGGCAACGCTGATATCGCTGGTCGCCATCGGCGCTATCGGTGCCTGGTCACAGGCTATGGTGACACTGGCACTGGTATTAACCGCGCTGTTCTTTTGCATGTTGCTTGGTCTGCCGCTCGGCATCTGGCTGGCGCGCAGTGAGCGTGCGGCAAAAGTGGTACGCCCGCTGCTCGATGCCATGCAAACCACGCCTGCGTTTGTGTATCTGGTGCCGATTGTCATGCTGTTTGGCATCGGTAATGTGCCCGGCGTGGTGGTCACCATTATCTTTGCGCTGCCGCCGATTGTGCGTTTGACCATTCTCGGTATCCGTCAGGTGCCCGCCGATCTGGTAGAAGCCGCTGAGTCCTTTGGAGCCAGCCCGCGCCAGATGCTGTTCAAGGTTCAGTTGCCGTTGGCAATGCCCACCATCATGGCCGGTGTTAACCAAACGCTGATGCTTGCGCTCTCCATGGTGGTAATTGCTTCGATGATCGCAGTGGGCGGATTGGGGCAAATGGTGCTGCGCGGTATCGGGCGTCTGGATATGGGACTGGCGGCCGTGGGCGGCGTCGGGATCGTTATTCTCGCCATCATTCTGGATCGGTTGACGCAATCTCTGGGGCGTGACAGCCGTAGCCGTGGTAACCAACGCTGGTATCGTACCGGTCCGTTAGGGCTGATCCTGCGCCCGTTCACCCGTTAATAACATTACACATAAAGAGGGATAAACCATGATGCAGAAAACCGGACTCGGGGCTGCGGCCCTGATTACCGCGCTGGCAGGCTCGCCGCTCTATGCTGCCGACCAGCCGGGCAAAGGTGTCAGTGTTCAGCCGGTGCAGAGCACGATTTCGGAAGAAACCTTCCAGACGCTGCTGGTCAACCGTGCGCTGGAGAAACTGGGCTACGACGTGCAACCGATTCGCGAAGTCGATTACAACGTAGCCTATATGTCTATCGCTTCCGGCGATGCCACCTTCACCGCTGTGAATTGGGATCCGCTTCAGGCAGACATGTACAAAGCGGCTGGTGGTGATGCCAAATTTTACCGCGATGGCGTCTACGTCGGTGGCGCAGCGCAAGGCTATCTGATCGATAAAAAGACAGCGGAAAAGTACCAGATAACCAACGTTGAGCAATTTAAAGACCCGGAGATCGCCAAGCTGTTTGATACCAACGGTGACGGCAAAGCGGATCTGATCGGTTGTGCGCCCGGTTGGGGTTGCGAAGCCTCCATCAACCATCACCTTCAGGCTTACGGATTGAGCAACACGGTCGAACATAATCAGGGTAATTACGCCGCGATGATCGCGGATGCCATTACCCGTTATAAAGAAGGCAAGCCTATCTTCTATTACACCTGGACACCGTACTGGGTCAGCGATGTGTTGGTGCCGGGTCGCGATGTTGTCTGGTTACAGGTGCCTTTCTCTTCTCAACCGGGAGAAATGAAAGGCTCCAGCACCAAGCTTGCCAACGGCAACGACTACGGTTTCCCCGTGAATAATATTCGTATCGCAGCCAACAAAGCGTGGGCCGAGAAAAATCCGGCTGCTGCCAAGCTGTTTGCCATCATGAAACTGCCGTTGGCCGACATCAACGCGCAGAACATGCGGATGCGCAGCGGGGAGAGCAGCCAGAAAGATATCGAACGTCATGTGGATGGCTGGATCAAGGCACATCAGGCACAGTTTGATGGGTGGGTTAAAACCGCCGCTGACGCGGCCAGGTAACCTGATAGCGTCACGTTGTGATTGTTCACTCACAGGCCCTAACGGGCCTGTTTCTTTAGATTCCGCTCCCTGTAAACGCCCTCTGTCTTAACGGATTTGCTACAATCGCCCCCACATATTCCAGAACGCTAGCGAGTATTCATGTCTTCTCAACAGGCCCAGACGGGTCTCAGCCTTCCTTTAACGCTCATCATGTCGACGGCAACCGGATTGGCCGTTGCCAGTAATTACTACGCCCAGCCGCTGTTAGAAACCATCGCCAGAGCCTTTGAGCTTTCCGTTAATCAGGCAGGGCTAATTGTCACCGCCGCGCAGGTGGGCTATGCGGTAGGGTTACTGTTTCTGGTGCCGATGGGTGATATGTTTGAACGGCGCACGCTGATTGTCACCATGACGCTGTTGACCGCGCTGGGGCTGGTGATTACCGCGCTGGCCCCCACATTGCCGGTGATGCTTGCGGGTATCGGGGTCGCGGGGTTGTGCTCCGTGGTGGCCCAACTGCTGGTGCCGCTCGCGGCAACGCTGGCAACCCCCGAAACCCGTGGCAAGGTAGTGGGTACGATAATGAGCGGTCTGCTGCTCGGCATTCTGCTTGCACGCACCATTGCCGGCGCACTCGCCACGCTGGGAGGATGGCGCACCGTATACTGGGTAGCCAGCGTATTGATGGTTATTATGGCGTTGGTACTGTGGCGCGCCCTGCCGCGTTTACCGCCCAACAATAACCTGCAATACGAGCAACTGATCGTCTCCATTTTCCGGCTGTTTGCCACCACGCCAGTATTGCGCGTGCGCGCACTGCTCGGGTGTCTCTCTTTTGCCAATTTCAGCATTCTCTGGACCTCGATGGCATTTCTGCTGTCGGCACCGCCTTATCACTATTCAGAAGGGGTTATCGGGCTGTTTGGTTTAGTGGGGGCGGCAGGCGCACTGGCCGCCACCCGCGCTGGCCGTCTGGTCGATAAGGGAAAAGCCACGTTGACCACCACGGTGGGTCTGGTGCTGCTGTTACTTTCCTGGGGCATGATCGCCATGGGTGCCACGGCGCTGCTGCCGTTGATTGTCGGCATTGTGGTGCTCGACCTTGCCGTGCAGGGCTTGCACGTCACCAATCAAAGCGTGATCTACCAGATGATGCCGGAAGCGCGTAACCGGCTTACCGCCGGGTACATGACCAGCTACTTTATCGGCGGCGCGGCGGGCTCCTTGCTGTCTGCGGCAACCTATCAGGTTGCGGGCTGGACAGGCGTCTGCTCTGCGGGTGCGGCAGTGAGCCTGCTGACGCTGCTTATCTGGATACCTGGCCGAAAACACGGCTGATAACAGCACGCCAGTGAGGATGTGTCACATCTCTGGCACATCCTCCGTTTTATCGGTAGGGTATTGACCATCGATTCTATTAAGCGACACGTTAGCCAATGATAAGCCAACAGCAGGAGAAGCACGTTGAACACGCTTCTCCGCACGCCACCTTCGCCGAAGGGGTGATCAGTAGCCTGCCGATTGTGATCGGTTATCTGCCCGTCGCCTTCGCCTTTGGCCTGAATGCAGTCAAACTTGGGTATTCGCCGTGGGAAGCGGTGTTTATGTCGTGCGTTATCTACGCCGGGGCCAGCCAATTTGTGATTACCGCCCTGCTCAGTGCCGGGATGTCCATTTGGGTGGCGGCGTTTACCGTTATGGCTATGGATGTGCGCCATGTGCTGTATGGCCCGGCACTGCGGCACCGTATCTTGCAGCGCCTGCCTACGCGCAAGACACCGCTGTGGGCGTTTGGGCTGACGGACGAAGTCTTCGCCGCCGCGACAGCGCGGCTGGCACAAAACAATCGCCGCTGGAGTGAAAACTGGATGCTGGGCGTCGCTGCTGCTTCCTGGATTTCCTGGGCCTGCGGCACGGTGATCGGCGCGTTATTCGGTAATGGGCCGCTGAAGGAGTACCCCGCCGTCGAGGCGGCGCTCACCTTTATGTTGCCTGCATTGTTCCTCAGCTTTCTGCTGGCTTCTTTTAAAAAACGGCAAAGTGTGGTGGTGGTGTGCGCGCTGAGTGGCGCACTGCTTGGGTTACTGCTGTTCTCCATTCCGGCCGCCATTTTAGTCGGTATCGGCAGCGGCTGCGCCGCCGCTCTGTTTCTTGCGCCCCCCGCCATGGATCAACAGCGGGAGAAATCCTTATGAATACCCAAATAGTGCTGATTGGTGTGTTGGTTGGCATGGTGAATTTTTTGTTCCGCTACCTGCCGCTGCGTCTGGGAACCAGCCGCGCCTCCGGCTCGCTTAAGCGCGGCAAGGTAGGCGCGGTGCTCGACAGCATTGGTATAGCGTCTATCTGCGCACTGCTGATCGTCTCCAGCGTCCCGGAGATTCAACAGCACACCAACAAGCTGCTGCCCACGTTAGTGGGTTGTCTGACGCTCACGCTCTGCTTCTACCGGACGCGCAGCATTGTAATATCCACATTGTTGGGCGCGTTTTGTTACGGTATTGCTTTTAAATACCTTTCATTGGGAATTATTTAATATCATTGTGTTAGCAGCACGTTATTAGTGGTTCACGTTACATTACACGAGGGCTCTTACGTTCTGTCACAAAGTCGACGACACAATGCGACTAAATATCGTTTACCCGATTAGTAACTTTCGTTATTATACTGATCGTGATTAATGAGGTTCACATAAAAAATGGATAGTCCATCTGTACATAAGCGCGGGATCACGGAAAGTGGCACGCGTGACAAAAAGCCTGAGTTCGATAAAAACAGCTCCTTCTCGCCCATCGAACAAATGATCAATCTGCGCGCATCGCGCAATCCAGAGTTTCCCCAACAGGAAATTTTGCTGGTGCGTCTGTGCATGCACATGCAAAACAAAATTCTGGAGCACCGCAACAAGATTTTGCGGGAACAGGGCATCAACGAAACGTTGTTTATGGCACTGATTACGCTGGAATCTCAGGAATCGCGTAGCATTCAGCCGTCAGAACTGAGCGCCGCGCTGGGCTCTTCGCGCACCAATGCCACTCGCATTGCCGATGAGTTAGAAAAACGCGGTTGGATTGAACGCCGTGAAAGCGATAGCGATCGTCGTTGTCTGCACCTGCATATGACGGATGAAGGCAAAGCGTTTCTCGATCGTCTGTTGCCACCGCAGCACCAGAGTCTGCATTTCCTCTGGTCAGCGCTGGAAAAAGATGAGCAGAAGCAGTTGGAAGTGCTGATGCGTAAATTGCTGGTGCGGCTGGACGAAATGGACAAGATCGATAATCCATAATCTCGTCAGACCGATAATAACAATACTGTCTTACCTTAAATACATCTTCACACGCGCTGGCGTGTTTGCTGGATGCCTGGTGTTTTTGAATCAATACCCGTTCGTATCATGACCGTTGATTAAACGGACCACGTTCCGCTGCCTCACGGCAGCCGGAGCGATAAGTTGCATCATGGGTAAAGGCTGCGTTGGCCGATTCTCTGCCTCGCAGCACATATGTAAGAATCGGCCATCGTTATCCGCCGCATTCCGATAAAAAATAACGAAAAAATGACATTTGAAGCAGAGGAAAACACCATGAGTTCAAGCGTGGAAAACCCAGCGCCGCAGGCTCCTATCAAGAATAAAAAACACCAGCGCAAACGGGTACTTACCCTGTTAACGGTGCTGTGTTTGCTGGTTGGCTGCGTCTGGTTTGTCTACTGGTATCTGGTGCTAAGGCACCATCAGGAGACTGACGATGCTTATGTGGCAGGCAATCAGGTGCAATTGATGTCCCAGGTGAGCGGCAGCGTCACCCGCGTTAACGTGGACAATACCGATTTCGTCAAGCAGGGGGCGGTTCTGGTCGAACTGGACGCGACCGATGCGCAACTGGCTTTCGAACGTGCGCAGACCGCACTCGCCAACAGCGTGCGTCAGACGCACCAGTTGATGATCAACAGCAAACAATATCAGGCCAATATCGATCTGTATCAAACAGAACTCAACAAGGCCACGGGCGACCTTGCGCGTCGTGAAGCGCTGGGTAATGTCAATGCCATTGGCCGTGAAGATGTGCAGCACGCCCGCGATGCCGTCGCCAGCGCCCGCGCCTCACTGGAAGTGGCAAAACAGCAATATCAGGCCAATCGCGCCATGATCCTCGATACGCCGCTGCAACAGCAACCCGGAGTGCAACAAGCCGCGACCAATCTACGCGATGCCTGGTTGGCACTGCAAAGAACCCGCGTTGTCAGCCCAGTGGATGGCTATATTTCTCGCCGCAGCGTACAGGTTGGCGCTCGGATCACACCCGCGTCTGCGTTGATGGCCGTGGTGCCCGCTCACCATCTGTGGGTGGATGCCAACTTTAAAGAAACGCAGCTCGCCAATATGCGTATCGGCCAGCCCGTGACGGTGGTCAGTGATATCTACGGCGACGACGTAGTGTATCAGGGCAAGGTCGTCGGCCTCGATATGGGTACCGGCAGCGCGTTCTCCCTGTTACCGGCACAAAATGCCACCGGTAACTGGATCAAGGTGGTGCAGCGTTTACCCGTGCGTATTGAGCTGGATGCGCAGCAATTGGCAGAACACCCGTTGCGTATTGGTCTTTCCACGCTGGTGAAAGTCGATACCGCCAATGTGGAGGGGAAAGTACTTTCCGATGCACCGCGCAGCGCACCTGCATACCAAAGCGATGCGTTGACGCTGGATCTGACCCCGGTCAATACCCTGATCGACACCCTCATTCGGGCTAATGCGGAATAACCTCGCAGGAGATAAGCGTGCAGAGAAAACCGCTTGAAGGCTCGGCCCTGGCCTGGATGACCGTCGCGCTATCATTGGCGACTTTTATGCAGGTGCTGGATTCGACCATCGCTAACGTGGCTATCCCCACGATTGCCGGTAACCTGGGAGCCTCAAACTCTCAGGGCACCTGGGTTATCACGTCATTCGGGGTAGCCAATGCGATTTCCATTCCGATTACCGGTTGGCTCGCCAAACGCATTGGTGAGGTGCGCCTGTTCTTGTGGTCAACAGGACTGTTCGCCTTCACGTCATGGCTGTGCGGCGTGTCCACCAGCCTGGAAATGCTGATTTTCGCCCGTGTGCTTCAGGGGATCGTTGCGGGTCCATTGATTCCGCTGTCGCAAAGTTTGTTACTGAGCAACTATCCGCCAGCCCGACGCAGTATTGCCCTGGCGCTCTGGTC
Organism: Candidatus Symbiopectobacterium sp. NZEC151; assembly: GCF_025962655.1. GTDB lineage: Bacteria > Pseudomonadota > Gammaproteobacteria > Enterobacterales > Enterobacteriaceae > Symbiopectobacterium. The sequence continues at coordinate 180,138 of NZ_JAGFPE010000009.1, forward strand.
GATGACGGTGGTGGTAGCCCCCATTTGCGGCCCGATTCTTGGCGGCTGGATCAGCGATAATTATCACTGGGGCTGGATCTTCTTTATCAACGTGCCGTTAGGCATTTTGGTTGTGGTCATCGCCATGCAAACCCTGAAAGGGCGCGAAACCAAAACTGAAATCCGGCCGATCGATACCATTGGTCTGGCGCTGTTGATTGTCGGGATCGGCAGCCTGCAAATGATGCTGGACCGCGGTAAAGAGCTGGACTGGTTCAGTTCCAACGAGATTATCATTTTGACCGTGGTGGCGGTGGTCGCCATTGCCTTCCTGATTGTCTGGGAGCTGACCGATGACCACCCGGTGGTGGATTTGTCGCTGTTTAAATCGCGCAACTTCACCATTGGCTGCTTGTGTATCAGTCTGGCCTATATGTTCTATTTCGGCTCCATCGTGCTGTTACCGCAGCTGTTGCAAACGGTTTATGGCTATACCGCAACCTGGGCAGGGTTTGCCTCAGCGCCAGTCGGTTTGATGCCCGTGCTGCTCTCCCCGATCATTGGGCGCTTTGCACCGCGTTTGGATATGCGTAAGCTGGTGACATTCAGCTTCATCATGTATGCCGTGTGCTTCTATTGGCGTGCGTATACCTTTGAACCGGGAATGGATTTCGGCGCGTCGGCCTGGCCGCAGTTTGTGCAAGGGTTCGCCGTGGCCTGCTTCTTTATGCCGCTCACCACCATTACCCTTTCCGGGTTGCCCCCAGAGCGACTGGCGGCGGCATCGAGCCTTTCGAACTTTGCGCGTACGCTGGCCGGCTCCATCGGTACCTCGATCACCACCACGTTGTGGACACAGCGTGAATCGCTGCACCACGCGCATCTCACCGAATCCGTGACGCCTTACAACCCCATTGCGCAGGGATCCTATCAACAGTTGATGGAGATGGGGATGAGTGAGAAGCAGGCTTCAGCCTACATCGCCCAACAGATCACTAATCAGGGGTTGATCATTTCGGCCAATGAAATCTTTTGGGCAGCGGCAGCGGTCTTTCTGGTGCTGATGATCTTGGTGTGGTTTGCGCGGCCTCCGTTTACTACCGGGGGTGGTGGCGGGGCTCATTGAGAGAATGAGGTAAGGTTGCTGACAACCTTACCTCAAACAGTCGTCATTCCCGCGTAGGCGGGAATCTCTGGCCGGTAAACCGCGTTTCCTCTGGCAGAGATCCCCGGCTTTCGCCGAGGATGACAAGAAGGGATCCGAGGATGACAAGAGGGAATCCGAAGATGACAAGCAGTAAGTGACTTAATCACCCGTCGGAATCACTATTCAGTGATGCTGTGCTGCCGCCACCATTCCGCCAGCAAAATACCCGTCGCAACGGAGATATTCAGGCTTTCCACTTTACCCGTACCACCAATAGAGAGCGGCAGATCGCCCTGCTGCCAGGTGCTGTCCGTCAGGCCATCACCTTCATGCCCCACCACCAATACCACTTTCTTCGGTAATGCGGTTTGTGCCAGCGGTTGCCCTTTGTGGCTGGATGTCGTCGCGATGGTATAACCCGCTGCACGGAACGCATCCAGTGCCGAAGGGAAATTATCGGTTTGAATGGCATTCACATGCTCTGCGCCGCCTTCTGCCGTGCGTACTGCCGCGCCAGATTCGAGCAACGAAGGATCGTGAATCAGCACACCTTTAACGCCAAAATGCGCGCAGGAACGTACGATACCGCCCAAATTATGCGGGTTACCCACATCTTCCAACGCCAGCACGCAATCTGTTTCCTGCGCCTGCGCCAGATAGTCATTCACATCTGAGCCCTGGCGTTTCTTGATCAGGAAACACACGCCGCCGTGGTGATCGGTGCCAGACGCTTTGGTGAGTTCTTCGTCATCCACCACATGGTAGGCTTTACGGTTTGCCGCCATCCAGCGTAAGGCTTCACGGAAACGCGGCGTCACTTCTTGCAGGAACCAGGCGCGCACAATGGCGTCCGGGCGGTTGGTAAACAGCGCCTGACAGGCGTTTTCACCATAAACACGCGTCTCTTCCTGACGCTGACGACGAATCTGCTCAGGATCGAGATGGCTCTTACCTACGATCCCGCCGTGGTCTGGTGTCTCTGCGGCATCCGGTGCCCGCGACACGGTTTTCCACGGTGAATCACTGCCGCGACCATAATCGGCACGGTCATCGCGCCCAGCATTATCATTGTTGCGATGCGGGTTCTCACGCACATAGCGCGGATTCATATCACGCGGATCGCGCGGCTTGGTGCGACCATCTTTATCGCGGTTGTCACGATTATCACGCGGCTTGCCGCGCCCGTCTTTGTCTCGGTTGTCACGAGACTCATACGGCCCTTTGCTGCGCCCGTCTTTATCCCGATTGTCGCGAGACTCATACGGCCCTTTATTGCGCCCGTCTTTGTCCCGGTTATCGCGAGACTCATAAGGTCCTTTACTGCGCCCGTCTTTGTCCCGGTTGTCGCGAGACTCATACGGCCCTTTGCTGCGCCCGTCTTTGTCCCGGTTGTCGCGAGACTCATACGGCCCTTTACTGCGCCCGTCTTTGTCTCGGTTGTCGCGCCGCCCGGTTTTTTCGTTATCATTGCGGCGATCGCGCGACCCGTCTTCGGTACGCGAATTTTTCTTTTCGTCCTCGTTACGGACGTACATTACGCGGACCTTTCCGCTCTTACTACCCGCTGAATCGCTCATTATTTTCTCCACCAACGCGCTGGCGCGAAGATTACCTGATGTACACCCGCGACGCTACCGACTTCGGGTATAAAAGCGGAGTTTCCGTGACACCTCGGCGAACGATGACACCGAAACCAGACCCACAACGGTGATGGCTATTGTAATCATTGAGGAAACCACATTGTCTCCCCTGAAAGCCATCACCATAATACGTTTACGCTTTTGCAACATGCGGTGGTTTTTAACCCTGCCCTTTGGTTATGGCACAACGTTGACCACAGCACATCTATTTTAGCCGTTTTATGATTTGAGGTCGCCTATGAACACGGTATGCGAATCCTGCCACACCACGAACCGTTTGCCTGAAGAACGCCTTCACGACAGCCCAACCTGTGGCCGCTGCGGCAGCGAGCTGTTTTCCGGTGAGGTGATCAATGCAACCAGCGCCACGTTCGACAAACTGTTGCAAGATGATTTGCCGGTGGTCGTCGATTTTTGGGCGCCCTGGTGTGGTCCCTGCGTCGCCTTTGCCCCGATCTTCACGGCGGTGGCGCAAGAGCGTGCGGGTAACGTTCGCTTTATCAAGGTGAATACCGAAGCTGAGCCGGAATTAAGTGCCCGTTTTCGCATTCGCAGCATTCCGACGCTGATGGTGTTTAAACAGGGTAAGCCGGTAGATATCATGAGCGGTGCGCTGCCGAAAACGCCGTTCGAAAACTGGTTAGATGAAACCATTTGAGCCGCTAAGCCATGTAATAAAAGCCGCACTGGGGCTTTCTGTCCTCCAGTGCGTCGAGTAGAATAGCGCTTTTTAGCGACCTCCTATGCGCGATAACGCTGTTCTTCGTCTGCGCCAGCACCGGCTGGAACGCTCCACCCGCCCCTTCCGAGCGCGAGGTTGCCGTGTGGTACGTTGTCAACACTGCCTGCTGCCGGTGACCAACTGTCTGTGCGATACCATCACCCCGCATTCGGCACGCAGCCGCTTCTGTTTGATTATGTTCGATACCGAGCCGTTAAAACCGAGCAATACCGGCCGCCTGATTGCCGATATTCTGCCTGATACTCAGGCTTTTCTCTGGTCACGCACTGAGCCGGATCCGGCGTTGCTGGCGGCACTGCAAACCTCGGACTATCAGCCCTATCTGGTTTTTCTTGCGGATGAAGCCGAGCCGTCACGTCAGGTATTGCACCGTTTACCGGATAACGCCAAGCCGCCGCTGTTCGTGCTGCTGGACGGCACCTGGCCGGAAGCGCGCAAAATGTTCCGCAAAAGCCCTTATCTGGATGCGCTGCCCATTTTGTCGCTTGCCGTTGAATCACTCTCACGCTACCAACTGCGCGAAGCCAGCAGCGCGGGGCAACACTGTACGGCGGAAATTGCTGCCGCACTGTTGCAACAAGCGGGTGATAATGGTGCCAGTCAGGGCCTGCTCAACCACTTCGACCGCTTTCGCCAACGCTATCTGGCCGGTAAGGCCCATCGCCCTGTGCAGGAAATTTCATCGACTGTCACAGCATAACGGCATAAAAACCGCTATGATTCAGCTCTCTGTCCTGTCGGGAGCGAGCTATGAGTCAGCGCGGGTTAGAAGCGTTATTAAGGCCAAAATCGATCGCCGTGCTGGGCGCATCGGAGAAACCGGGACGTGCCGGTTTTCTCATGATGCAAAACCTGCTGGGCGGTCACTTCACCGGCCCGATCCTGCCCGTTACGCCCAAATACCGTGCCGTCTGTGGCGTACTAGCTTATCCCGATGTGGCAAGTCTGCCCATCACTCCCGATCTAGCGGTGCTCTGCACCCATGCCAGCCGCAATCTGCTGCTGCTGGAAGCGTTGGGTCAGCGCGGCTGTAAAACCGCGATTATTCTCTCGTCTCCCCCGGCACAGGCGGAGGCACTCAAAGCCTGCGCCAGCCGCTATGCCATGCGCCTGCTGGGACCGAACAGTCTGGGGATACTGGCCCCGTGGCAAGGTTTTAACGCCAGCTTCTCTCCCGTGCCGATAGTCAAAGGAAAGCTGGCGTTTATTTCTCAGTCCGCTGCGGTTTCCAACACCATTCTCGACTGGGCACAGCAGCGGGGCATCGGGTTTTCCTACTTCATCGCGCTGGGTGATAGCCTGGATATCGATGTGGACGATGTCCTCGATTTTCTGGCGCGTGATGGTAAAACCAGCGCCATTTTATTGCATCTGGAGCAGCTCAAGGATGCGCGGCGTTTTCTGTCCGCCGCGCGCAGCGCCGCCAGAAACAAGCCCATCCTGGTTATCAAGAGCGGCAGAACGCAGTTGGCTCAGCAGTTATTGCACGGGCACCAACTCGGGCTGGATGCCGCCTACGATGCGGCCATCCAGCGTGCCGGTCTGCTGCGTGTCCGTGACACCCACGAGCTGTTCTCCGCGGTGGAAACGCTGAGCCACCTGCGCCCGCTGCGCGGTGAGCGTTTGTTGATTGTCAGTAACGGTGCCTCACCCGCCGCACAGGCGCTCGATCAACTGCTTAGCCGACAGGGTAAGCTGGCGACCTTAACGGAACAGACGCAACAGAAGTTGCGTGACGTATTGCCCGAGGAAGTCCACATCGGAAACCCGCTCGATCTGCGCGACGACGCCACGGCGGCACGCTATCTCAGCACACTTTCGGTATTGCTGGACAGCGATGACTACGACGCCCTGCTGATCATCCACGCACCGAGTGCGGCCGCGCCCGGCACCGAAAGCGCACAGCAGTTAATTGCCTGCTGTCAGGCGCATCCACGCGGCAAACGCATCACCTTGCTCACCAACTGGTGCGGCGAATATTCCTCTCAGGAGGCGCGCCGTCTGTTCAATGAGGCAGGCATTCCCACCTACCGCACGCCCGAAGGTGCGGTCACTGCCTTTATGCATATCGTGGAATACCGGCGTAACCAAAAGCAACTGATGGAAACGCCAGCCCTGCCGCAGGATCTCGGCATCAACGCCGCTCAGGCGCACCAACTGATTCACCAGGCGTTGACGGATGGGGTCACACAGCTGGATACCCACGAGGTTCAGCCGATTTTACACGCCTACGGGCTGCACACGTTGCCGACCTGGATTGCCAGCGACAGCGCAGAAGCGGTGCATATCGCCGAGCAGATTGGTTACCCGGTCGCCATCAAGCTGCGTTCGCCGGATATCCCGCATAAATCCGACGTGCAAGGGGTGATGCTCTACCTGCGCACCGCCCATGAGGTACAGCAAGCCGCCGATGCGATTATCGATCGTGTCAAACGCGCCTATCCGCAGGCACGCATTCACGGGCTGTTAGTGCAAGGCATGGCGAATCGCGCTGGCGCACAAGAGCTGCGTATCGCGGTGGAACAGGATCCTATCTTCGGTCCGCTGATTTTATTGGGCGATGGCAGCGTGGAGTGGAACAAGGATTCGCAGGCGGCGGTGGCATTGCCGCCACTCAATATGACGCTGGCGCGCTACCTGATAATGCAAGCGCTGAAAAGCGGCAAAATACGCGGGCGCAGCGCCCTGCATCCGTTGGATATCGCCGGACTCAGCCGGTTGCTGGTGCAGGTATCCAACCTGATCCTTGACTGCCCGGAAGTGCATCGCCTGGATATTCATCCGCTGCTGGCCTCTGGCAGTGAATTCACCCTGCTGGATGTTACGCTCCATCTCGCGCCTTTCTCGGGCGATCCACAATCCCGGTTGGCCATCCGTCCTTACCCCCAGGAGTTGGAAGAGCAGGTGCTGCTTAATAATCAGGAACATTGCCTGTTTCGCCCCATCTTGCCGGAGGACGAGCCGCTACTGGAGCGCTTTATCAGCAACGTCACCAAAGAAGATCTCTACTACCGTTATTTCAGTGAAATCAACGAATTCAACCATGAAGATTTGGCGTACATGACGCAGATCGACTACGATCGGGAAATGGCCTTTGTGGCGGTACGCCCGACAACCGCCGGTGATGAAATCATTGGCGTGACGCGCGCCATTTCCGATCCCGATAACGTTGCCGCTGAATTTGCGGTGCTGGTGCGCTCAGACTGTAAAGGGATGGGGCTTGGCAAGCGCCTGCTCAGCAAGCTGATTGATTACACCCGTCGCCACGGATTAAAGCAGTTGAACGGCATCACCATGCCGCATAACCAGGGCATGATAGCGTTAGCGAAGAAACTCGGTTTCACGGTAGACGTGCAGTTGGATGAAGGGATTGTCACGCTGGTGCTACCGTTGAACGCACAAGATGTTGCGTGACAGAGCGTTTATTTTGGCGGTCAATCTGGTAATGAACGGTAAAACTTACTCACTACGCCCGAAAAGTAGTGGTATCATCGCCCGATTCGGCATTCCCCTGACATCATTTATGACGGCCTTGCGCCGACTAATAAGAGAAGAAACGCACTGTGATGTTGTCTACATTTAAACGCAATAAATACCAACAACACCTTGCACAACTGCCCAAACTCCCTCAAGCAGCGGACGGCATTCAGACGTTACACACCCCTGAACAGTTTCGCGCCGCGCTGATTAACCTGATCCAACAGGCCAAGACGCGTGTCTATCTGGTCGCACTCTATCTGGAGCAGGATGACGGCGGGCAGGGCATACTCTCTGCGCTTTACAACGCCAAGCGCAACAACCCCGATCTCGACGTGCGCGTGTTGGTGGATTGGCACCGAGCACAACGCGGGCGCATTGGTGACAAGTCAGCAAGTACCAATGCGGATTGGTATTGCGACATGGCAGAAAAACACGCTGACGTGAAGTTTCCCATCTATGGTATTCCCGTCAATACGCGCGAAGCGCTCGGCGTCTTGCACCTGAAAGGGTTCATTGCGGATGACTGCGTGCTGTACAGCGGTGCCAGCCTGAACGATGTCTATCTGCACCAACATGATAAGTATCGCTACGATCGCTATCAGCTTATCCGCAATGCGGCACTGGCCGATACCATGTCAGGCTATATCACCACGCTGCTAAAAGATCCGGCAGTACAACGTCTGGACAGCCGTTCGCGGCCAAAAAATCTGGAAATCAAAGCGGATATTCGTCAATTTCGCCAAACGCTGCGCACCCTGGCCTACAACACGCCCGGCAGTGAGGGGGTTAATGGGGAATTGACGGTCACGCCGTTGGTCGGGTTGGGTAAACAAAGCCCGCTGAATAACACCATCCATCACCTGATGTTTTGCACCGAGCACCGACTGGTGATGTGCACCCCCTATTTCAACCTGCCTGCGCTACTGATCAAAAACGTGGTGCGCCTGCTCAAAGAAGGCAAGCAGGTGGAGATCATCATTGGTGACAAGACGGCTAACGACTTCTTTATTCCAGAAGATCAGCCGTTCAAGATCATCGGTGCACTGCCCTACCTGTATGAGATCAATCTGCGTCGTTTTGTCAGCCGCTTGCAACGTTATATCGACAATCAACAGTTAACCGTGCGGTTATGGAAGGACGGGGATAACAGCTTTCACCTCAAAGGGCTGTGGTCCGACGATACCTGGCAGTTGCTGACAGGCAATAACCTGAATCCTCGTGCGTGGCGTTTGGATCTGGAAAACGCCATCCTGATCCACGATCCCGAGAAAGCACTGCTGGAACAGCGGTTGCAAGAATTAGATCAGATCCGCGCTTACACCACGCCGCTTAACAGCTATACCGATTTGCAAGGTATCGCACAATATCCGGTGAAAGTGCGTAAATTGATACGCCGCCTGCGCCGTATCAGGATCGACAGGCTGATCAGCCGCATTCTCTGATTCCACACCGTAAAGCCCCGTTCGCGGGGTTTTTTATTATCTGCGCAGACGTAATCCCTACTTACCACGCCTTTCTCAGCGTCAAACTGTCACAAAACTGCCTTTTCCGTTTTCCTAATGAAACTCCGTTCCATTTATCTTGAAATAATCAACACTACGGCGCTCGTTTTGTGATCTGCATCTAGGTAAATAAAATACCCTTCCGTTATTATTGTTCTATATAAAAAACCACTGTTTCACATATAAAACCATTATGAATATCTTCCAACAACTTGAGCATAGCAAAGCACCAGCGGCAGTCCGTCTCGTAATGATTGTTGACTATATTGCCAATCGTGACGAAGCCAGCTTTACCGAGATCTGTACCGATCTGTCTATACCGAAAAGTAGCGTGCATCATCTGCTTGAAGTGTTGACGGTATCACAACTATTACGTCAACGTGCTGATGGGCGTTATGTTTTAGGCTTGCGTTTATTTGAACTCGGCGGTCTGGCAATAAAGAATATCGATCTGCGTAAAGATGCCATTGGTTTTATGCATACATTGGTCAAAGAGACAGAGTTAACCTGCCACCTTGGTATTCTGGAGGGGGATAACGGCTTTTTCCTGAGTAAAGTCGAATCGCCCAAGGCCATTGTAAAAACCTCCTGGGAAGGTAAGAAGATTGTATTTAACCGCATGTCTCTGGGAAAAGTATTGCTGGCCTGGCTGCCGCAGGAAAGGATAGAAACCTTGATTGCTGATTGTACCTTTAAGCGTTTTACGCCGCGAACTATTACCAATAAAGATGATTTTCTGGAACACCTGGAACTCGTCAAAAAACAAGGCTGGGCGATAGACGACGGTGAGGATATTGAGGAAATCTGCTGTATGGCAGCACCGATTTTCAATCAGGATGGCAAGGTTATCGCCGCCATTGGCGTCAACGGCATGCAGTCACAGTATGCCAATGGTAAGAAAGAGAAACATCTGGCAAGCCTGATCAAAACCAGTAAAGCGATCTCCGATCATATTAACAGCCATCGCGCTGAATAACGCCAATAAGTAATCTCGTATAATGTATTGTTGATTAAGAGGTTAATAATTAGAGAATCAATAAAACGGCTTTTATTTTTTACCTGTAAATTACATTTTATCGCCTACTGCTGAAAGGTTGAACATTCACCGGTAAATGGGAATGAATGTCATCAATCATGGGTAGCGATACGCAATAGTTAAAATATCTGTAATGTCGTTAAAAACATTACGGAAAGGCAGCTTATAATTTAAAAAACGTCTAGAGACCAAAAAGAATAAGGCAATAGTAAACATTTAATTATCAATCTTTAATGGGGATAACCATCTTCAACATAACGTGAATGTGGGTAATAACACCCAGGGCCTTATGCGCCCCTGATTTTTAAATTTTATACCTATCACCTATCTGCTTTTATTAAAAGCGGCGGGACACATTTTTATTTTTTATAGATGAGGCTTTTCATGAAAATCAAACAAGCTATTGATAAAATCCCTGGGGGATTAATGCTGGTTCCGCTCTTTTTGGGCGCACTTTGTAATACCTTTACGCCGGGCGCAGGGAAATTTCTCGGCTCCTTCAGTAATGGACTGATTACCGGCACCATTCCTATTCTGGCGGTATGGTTTTTCTGCATGGGTGCATCCATTGAGCTCAAAGCAACGGGTACCATGCTGAAAAAATCCGGCGTTTTGGTTGTCACCAAAATTGCTACCGCGTGGATAGTAGCGATGATTGCGGGCACCTTCTTGCCGGGCGATGGCATCCAAAACGGTATGCTTGCTGGTATCTCAGTTCTCGCACTGGTCGCAGCAATGGACATGACCAACGGGGGTTTGTATGCCGCACTAATGAACCAATATGGTTCTAAAGAAGAAGCCGGTGCCTTCGTATTGATGTCGTTGGAGTCCGGTCCGCTGATGACCATGGTTATCCTCGGCGCCAGCGGTATCGCGACCTTTGAACCGCAACTGTTTGTCGGTGCTGTGCTGCCGTTCCTGATTGGTTTTGCACTGGGTAACCTGGATCCGGACCTGAGAAAACTGTTTGGTAACTCGGTCCAAACACTGATTCCTTTCTTCGCCTTCGCCTTGGGTAACACCATCAACCTGGCCGTTATCCTCAAAACCGGCTTTGCAGGTATCTTCCTGGGCGTTCTGGTCATCGTAGTGACGGGCATCCCATTGATTCTCGCCGACAAATTTATCGGTGGCGGTAACGGTACGGCAGGTGTAGCGGCGTCCAGTAGCGCCGGTGCCGCCGTCGCAACGCCTCTGCTGATCGCCAACATGGCGCCGGAATTCGCCCCGGTAGCTCAACAAGCCACGGCGCTGGTTGCCACCAGTGTTATAGTGACTTCAGTACTCGTGCCCATCATTACGGCCTTGTGGGCAAAACGATTTTCACCTAAAAACGCATAAAAGGTAACAATATGGACGTACGACAAAGTGTACACAGCGAACATGCCAAAACGCTCGATACCACCGAGCTGAGAAAGAAATTTCTCATTGAGCAGATTTTTACGCCAAACCAATACACCATGGTGTACAGCCACATTGACCGTATTGTCGTTGGCGGGATTATGCCCATTGATGGCGAGATCAGCTTTGATGACGATATCGGTAAGCAATTTGGCGTAAACTATTTCCTCGAGCGCCGCGAGTTGGGCCTGATCAACATCGGTGGTCCGGCAAACATCGTGATTGATGGCAAAAGCTACGCAGTAGGCAACGAAGAAGCGCTCTACGTGGGCAAAGGGGCCAAAGCCCTGACGTTCAGCAGCGTAGATAAAGCTAAACCGGCAAAACTGTATTACAACAGTGCGCCAGCGCATGCCACGTTCCCGACGCGGGTTATCACACAAGATGATGCCGTCAAAGCGCCGCTGGGCGATGTCGCAACCTGTAATAAACGTACCATTTGCAAATATCTGGTGCCGGAAGTGGTGGAAACCTGCCAGTTGAGCATGGGATTAACCCGTTTGGCAGAAGGTAGCAACTGGAACTCAATGCCGACCCATACCCATGAACGCAGAATGGAAGTTTACTTCTATTTTGATATGGCAGATGACACCATTATTTTCCATATGATGGGCGAGCCGCATGAAACACGTCACCTGGTGATGCATAACGAGCAGGCGGTGATCTCTCCGAGCTGGTCGATTCACACCGGCGTTGGCACCAAAAATTACGCCTTTATCTGGGGCATGATCGGCGAAAACCTGACGTTTGACGATATGGATCATATTGCGATGAAAGATCTGCGCTAGTCCGCGCTGCACGACTCGCAACCGTTCCATTAACGCCCACGGTATCAATACCGTGGGCGTTTTTGTATCTGCTATATGGCAATCTTTTTCGCGGGTGTTTACCGCACTGTCGGAGCGGCATGGTTTTAATGTTTTGAATTATTTGACGTTATATCGCGTAAAAAATAACGCTGAGGGGAACGAGACCACAGGGTGAGCGGCAGGACGCCGCGAAAGTCAGCGCCGCGTCTGGAACGCGTCGCTGGCGGCCCGTCAGTGGGCTCGGGCCCCGAAGGCACCGCGTAAGCGGCGTTATTTCCCGCGAAAAGCCAGGGGTCTCGGGGCGAGGGCGACTGAGCGCCCCGAGTCGGGCGCGTGCGATGCACGGCGCAGATAACCGCGTGGGTTAACGCGCACGAAACATTCACTGCAACAACAAAAAGGCTTGGCCTGGATTTGTGGGGACTCCTCAGCGCGTAGGCGGGGATCTTTTGCAGGCTGAACGCGTTCTTTCTGTATGAGATCCCCGGCCTTCGCCGAGGATGACGAAGTGAGGGGCCGAGGATAACGAGGTATGAAACTGGATATGGCAACACGTGTTTCACACATAGCAAAAAGGGCTGTCCTTTCGGACAGCCCCTTCGCTACTCTTTAGCATCAGACGTCGTCTGATAGCTGATATAAAAACCTGGCAGTTCCCTACTCTCACATGGGGAAGCCCCACACTACCATCGGCGCTACGGCGTTTCACTTC